>NZ_KQ948771.1:0-353921 GCF_001514205.1 Streptomyces griseoruber
TGGACCGGGCCGCCGACGAGGCCGCCCTGCGCGCAGTGCCGCTGCGGGTGGTGTACGCCTCCCTCTGGGAGCGCTACGAGGGCACGGCACTCGCGGGCGAGCACAAGCCCGCCGAGGAGGTCCGCGCCGACGACATCGTGGCGGTGGCCGCCCGCCGGGCCCGCGAGCGCCGGCCGGAGCTGAAGGTCTCGGCCGAGGTGGTCGCCGAGGAGCCCGAGTACGTCCTGGTACGGGAGGGACGCAACGCCTGCGCGCTGGTGCTCGGCACCCGGGGCCGCGGCAGCGTCCTCGAGATGCTCCTCGGCTCCGTCAGCCTCACCGTGGCCGCGCACGCGCACTGCCCGGTGATCGTGGTGCGCGGCGACGGCTCCGGCGCGGGGAGACACGGCCCTGTCGTGGTGGGCGTCGGAGCGCAGGGCAAGGACTCGGCGGCGGTGCGCTTCGCCGTCCGGGAGGCGAGGCTGCACGGGGCACCCCTGGTCGCCGTCCGGGCCTGGCGCCGCCCGGCGGAGCAGGGCGTGGACCACCTCCTGCCGACCGGTGAGCCCGCGCACCGGTACGAGGAGCGGGCCGCCGAGGCCCTGGAGGCGGCCCTGGCGGACGTCCCGGCCGATGTCGAGCTGCGCCGTCGTACCGCCGAGGGGCCGGCCCGTGACGTCCTCCTGGACGCCTCCCGGGACGCCGGCCTGCTCGTGGTCGGTGCCCGGCGCACCCACGGGCACCTCGGGCTCCAGCTCGGACGGGTCGCCCACGGGGTCCTGCACCGGGCGGACTGCCCGGTCGCGGTGGTGCCCGAGCCGGAGTGAAGGGCGCTCAGAGACCCGCCGTGTGATCGGGGACGTATGTCCGCAGATCGCGCGGCGAGCGCTGGTAGCCGGTCGACGGCGGCCGCTGCGGCAGCTCCAGCACCGGCGGCGGCACCTCGCGGTACGGCACGGTCGACAGCAGATGGGCGATCATGTTCAGCCTGGCCGTGCGCTTGTCGTCGCTCTCGACGACGTACCAGGGCGCCTCGGAGATGTCGGTGTGCACCATCATCTCGTCCTTCGCCCGGGAGTACGCCTCCCAGCGGGTGATCGACTCCAGGTCCATCGGCGACAGCTTCCAGCGCCGCAGCGGGTCCTCCAGCCGGCGCCGGAACCGCTCCTGCTGCTCGGTGTCGCTCACCGAGAACCAGTACTTGCGCAGCAGGATGCCGTCCTCGATCAGCATCCGCTCGAAGATCGGGCACTGGCGAAGGAACAGCTGGTGCTCCTCCTTCGAGCAGAAGCCCATCACCTGCTCGACGCCCGCCCGGTTGTACCAGGACCGGTCGAACAGCACGATCTCCCCGGCGGCCGGCAGATGCTCGACGTACCGTTGGAAGTACCACTGGGTGCGTTCGCGCTCGGTCGGCTTCGGCAGTGCGGCGATCCGGGCCACCCGCGGATTGAGGTGCTCGGACACCCGCTTGATCGTGCCGCCCTTGCCGGCCGCGTCCCGCCCCTCGAAGACCACCACCAGCCGGATGCCGTTCGCCCGCACCCATTCCTGGAGTCTCACCAACTCCGTCTGGAGACGCAGCAGTTCCTTCTCGTACACCTTGCGCGGCAGCCCTGCCGCCTTCTTGCCGGCCATGGGACGTCACCGTACCCGCCCCGGGGCGTGCCCGCGGGACCATCGGCGCCGGGTGGGGCCGACCGGCCCCTGCCGGTGCCCGCCGTGCCGCGCGACGATCGAAGGGTCCCGCGAAGTGTCCGGACGCGGGAGCCGGATCATGGAGGAGGCGAACCGTCATGACCGAGAAGGTGCTGGTCACGTACGGGACGACCAACGGTTCGACGGCGGAGATCGCCGAAGCCGTGGCCACCGTGCTGCGCAAGGACGGGCTGTCCGTCGAGGCGCGCCCGGCACGTGACGTGGCGAGCGTGGCCCCGTACGACGCCGTGGTGGTCGGCGGCGGGCTGTACGCCGGCCGCTGGCACAAGGACGCCCGCCGGTTCGTCCGGCGCCATCGCCGCACGCTGGCCGGACGCCCCGTGTGGTTCTTCAGCAGCGGCCCGCTGGACCCCTCGGCGTCCCAGCGGGACATCCCGCCCGTCCGGGGCGTGCGGCGGGCGATGACAAGGCTGGACGCCCGGGAGCACATCACGTTCGGCGGCTGCCTCGAAGAGGGCGCCCGCGGCCGGGTGGCCGGGATGATCCTGCGCTCGGGCAAGGGAGGCGACTTCCGGGACTTCGCCGCGATCGAGACCTGGGCGGCCGGGATCGCCCATGAACTGAACCGCTCGTAGGACGCTTCCACGCTTCCGAGCCCGCGCGAAAGGACGTGACGGCCATGGCCGAACAGACACCGACGCAGGTGACGCAGGGGCCGCCCGCCGGGGATCTGGGCCGCCGGCTCGCCGCGCGGCGGGCCGAGCTCGGACTGTCGCTGGGGGAGACGGCCGACCGGGCCGGCATGGCCCCCAGCTACCTGGCCCACCTGGAGCGGCACCCGGGGGCCGCCCCGAACCGGGGCGCCCTGCTCAGCCTGGCGGGCGTGCTGGGGACCACGGTGTCGGCGCTCACCGGAGGCGACGTCGATCTCCCGCCCGGTACCGGCCGGGCCGGGCACACGCCCGAGTTCACCGAGCTGACCCGGACCGAGTGCGGCGATCTGCTCGCCACGCACGGCGTCGGGAGGCTGGCGGTGCCCACCGCCCAGGCGCCGGTGATCGTGCCCGTCAACTACAGCGTCGTCGACGGCATGATCGTCTTCAGGACCGCGCGGGGCGCGACGCCGTCCCTCGCGGTCGGCTGCCCCGTCGCCTTCGAGGTCGACCGCATCGACGACGTGTTCAGCGAGGGCTGGAGCGTGCTGGTGCGCGGTCACGCCCGCATGGTGACCGACCTCGGGGAGGCGCAGCGCCTCGCGCGGCAGGTCCACAGCACCCCGTGGGCCGGCGGCCGGCGTGACGTATGGGTGCGGATCCAGCCGTACGCCGTCACCGGACGCCGTATCGGCCGGCGCGCGGAGCCGGACGCGCCCGCCGGGTGACACGGCGGCGGAGCGACACCGCGGGGGATCGGTGCCGCTCCTGTTCCCAGGGTCGTACAGAAAGCTCCTGCTGCACAGGTGCCGAAAGTCCCGCTCCGGGCGCCGGACGGTCCCGAGGGCGGGCCGGACGACCGGAACCCGCCGGTTCCGCCCCGGTGCGCCGGGCACTACCGTGGCACATGATCGGACCGGTGGGTGTCCGGCATGGTCAGGGGACCTGGAGGAGCGCTGGTGGGAAGCCCCGAGGAGGCCCGGGTACGACTGCCTCAACTGAGGCTCGACGAGTTGCTGGAGGAGTTGCAGGCGCGGCTGGACGCCGCCCGGGGCACCCGGGACCGGGTGCACAGCCTGCTGGAGGCGGTGCTCTCGGTCGGCCGGGAACTGGACCTGGAGCAGGCGCTGCGCAGCATCGTGGAGGCGGCGGCGGTGCTGGTGGACGCCGAGTACGCGGCGCTCGGGGTGATCGGCCCCGACGGCAGACGGCTGTCTGCGTTTCACACCGTCGGGGTCACCGAGGAGGAGATCGCCCGCATCGGCCCGTACCCGGAGGGGCACGGCATCCTGGGGGAGCTGATCCGCAACCCCGAGCCGCTGCGGCTGCCGAAGCTCTCCGAGCATCCCTCGTCGTACGGCTTCCCGCCCCACCACCCGCCGATGAACACCTTCCTCGGCGTCCCGATCCGGGTCCGCGACCAGGTGTTCGGCAACCTCTACCTGACCGAGAAGCGGGGCGGCGGCCAGTTCGACGAGGAGGACGTCTCCGTCACGCTCACGCTGGCCGTGGCCGCCGGTGTGGCCATCGACAACGCCCGGCTGTACGAGGAGTCCCGGCTGCGGGAACGCTGGCTGGGGGCGAACGCCGAGATCACCCACAGCCTGATGTCGGGGGCCGAGCGGGCCGAGGTGCTCGGTCTGATCGCCGAGCGGGCCCGGGAGATCACGGGGGCGGCGCTGGCCGTGGTCGCCATGCCCATGGAGGAGACGGGCTCCCTCACCGTGGAACTCGCCCTCGGCGCGGAGGCGGAGGCGCTGCGGGGCCTGGTCCTGCCGGCCGGGGGCAACCTGATCGGCGAGGCGTTCTCCACGGTGGCCGCCGTGATCAGCGCCGATGTCTCCGAGGACGAGCGGATGTCGGCGGGACCCCTGCGCCTCACGGGGCTCGGCCCGGCGGTGGCCGTCCCGGTCGGCACCGGGGACAGCGGCGTACGCGGTGTCGTGCTGCTGGTCAGGGCGTCCGGGGACACCCCGTTCACCGGCAAGGAGACCGAGCCGCTCCAGGTGTTCGCGGGGCAGGCGGCGATCGCGATGGAGCTGGCGGAGCGCCGGCAGGACGCCGAGCGGATCGCCGTCCTCACCGACCGCGACCGCATCGCCCGCGATCTGCACGACCTGGCGATCCAGCGGCTGTTCGCCACCGGGATGACCCTCCAGAGCGCGGGCCGGTTCATCGAGCATCCCGAGGCCTCCGAACGGGTCGCGCGGGCGGTCGACGACCTCGACGAGACCATCAAGATCATCCGTTCGACGATCTTCGGCCTGCGCACCCGCGACGGGGCCGGCGGCACCGGACTGCGGGCCCGCGCGGTCCGGGTGGTCGGCGAGGCGGCTCCCGTCCTGGGCTTCGCCCCCAGCGTGCGGATGGAGGGACTCCTCGACACCGACGTCCCGAAGGAGGTCGCCGACCATGTCGTGGCCGTCCTCTCCGAGTCCCTCACCAACATCGCCCGCCATGCCCGCGCCGACCGCGCCGAGGCCGTGCTGGTGACCGACGGCCGCGAGGTACGCCTGTCGGTCACGGACAACGGCGTGGGCGTGCCGCCCGGCGGCCGGCGCAGCGGGCTCCGCAACATGGCCGAACGCGCCGAACAGCTCGGCGGCACCTTCGAGCTGACGGAGCCCGCCGACGGCGGCACGTCACTGGTGTGGCGGGCGCCGCTGAAGCAGCCGTAGCCGCCGGCCACGGCCTACCGGGGCACCTGCGGGAACGTGATGCCGCAGCGGTCGCGGACGGCGTCCATCGCCCGGAGGGTGACGACGGAGTCCGCCAGGGGCCGCAGCGGCGTCTCCCGCAGACCGGCCTCGATGCAGCGGGCCGTCTCGGCCGCCTCGAAGTGCAGGGCGTCGTGCGCGGTCCGGGGTTCCGTGTACGTCAGCGGGGCGCCGCCGCCCGACGGGGTGAGGACGAGATCGCCGGGCTGGTGGAAGGGGCCCGGCAGGCTGAGCGTGGCCCGGGTGCCGGCGAGGGTCGCGGTGGTGGGCGTGTCGCTGAACAGGGTGGTGTGCACGACGGCCTGGTTGCCGTGCGGGTCGTGGAGGATCGCCGAGACCTGGCCGTTCACACCAGCCGGGTGCGGCTGGCCGAAGGCCTGCACCTCGGCCGGCGCGCCGAGGACCCAGGTGGCCAGGGACACCGGATAGGTGCCGAGGTCCAGCAGCGGCCCGCCGGCCGACTCGGGGCGCAGGATGCGATGCCCCGCGTCGAAGTGCTCGCCCATGTCGGCCAGCACGGTGCGGATCTCGCCGAGCACCCCGGAGTCGAGGACCTGCCGGACCACGTCCCACTTGGGCAGGAAGAACGTCCACAGCGCCTCCGCGCAGTACAG
The DNA here is from genome assembly GCF_001514205.1 of Streptomyces griseoruber. Lineage (GTDB taxonomy): Bacteria > Actinomycetota > Actinomycetes > Streptomycetales > Streptomycetaceae > Streptomyces > Streptomyces griseoruber. The sequence goes on from NZ_KQ948771.1 coordinate 5,623, forward strand.
GCCCTTGCGCGCGGCGAGCCCGGCGATCTCGGCGGCCTGCGCCGCGTCCAGGCCGATCGGCTTCTCCACGAGGACGTGCTTGCCGCCCTCCAGCGCCAGCCGGGCGCAGGCGAGATGGGAGGTGTGCTCGGTCGCGACGTACACCACGTCCACGTCGGGCGCGGCGACCAGGTCCTCGTAGGAGCCGTGGCAGCGGGCGACGCCGTGGCGGTCCGCGAACTCCTTCGCGCGGCCCGCGTCACGGGAGGCGACGGCGGTGAAACGCTGCCGGGTGTGCCGCCGTACCGAGGCCACGAAGCGTTCCGCGATCCAGCCGGTGCCCAGGACGCCCCAGCGCAGCGCGGGGGCGGCCATCGGGTCCGGGGTGCGGGGTGCGGGCAGGGCGGCGGGGAAGGCGGGCATCGCTCAGACCTCCGGGATCCGGACCGCGACGGTCGCACCGCCGCCGCGCATGGACGTGATGACGGCCTCGGCCACCGCCGAGGCCACCAGGCCGTCGTGGGCGTCCGCCAGCGGCGGGACCCGCCCCGCGCGCACGGCGTCGACCCACGCCTGGAGTTCGAGCCGGTAGGCGTCGGCGAACCGGGGCCGCCAGTCGGCGGGGTATCCGGTGGAGCGGACCCGCGCCGAGTCCGCCACGATCCGCGCCGGGTCGGTGAGCGCGACCGTGCCGTGCTCGGCGACCACCTCGCAGCGGATGTCGTAGCCGTACCCGGCGTTGAGGAACACCTCGACGGTGCTCAGGGCGCCGTCGGCCGTGCGCAGCAGGATCAACTGCGGGTCACGCAGGCCGGTCACCGCCCCGGTGGAGCGCGGCGCGTGCCAACTCACCTCCGTGACGGGGGAGTCCAGCAGCCACGGCACGGTGTCGAACTCGTGGATCGCCGAACCGGTGATGCTCAGCTCGTCCGTGCACCCGGGGGCCGAGGACACACCCCGGCTCGCACAGCGCACGAGCAGCGGGGCGCCGTGACTCCCTCCGGCCAGCGCGGACCTGAGGTCGGCATACCCGGGATCGAAGCGCCGCATGAAGCCGAGCGAGATCAGTCCGCCGCCGGCCCGCCGTTCCTCCCGGACGACCCGGACGCACTCCTGAAGGGTCGGCGCGAGCGGCTTCTCGCACAGCACCGGCTTCCCGGCGCGTACGGCGGCCACGGCCAGGTCGGCGTGGGTCGCGTCGTGCGAGGCGATGACCACGGCGTCGACGCCCGGGTCCTCGATCACGGCGAACGCGTCGTCCCCGGCCCGGGCACCGGGTACCGCCCCGGCGGCGCGGGCGGCCCGGTCCTTGTCCAGGTCGGCGACGTGCACGACCTCGGCGCCGGAGACCTGACGGTGGAGCGTCAGGACGTGGTCGGCACCCATGTTCCCCGCGCCGATCACCCCGATGCGCAGCTCGCTCATGCCAGGTCCACCCACGTTCCCGTCTCGGCGGAGCGGGTCATCGCCTCCAGCGCGGCGGCGCTGCGCACCGCGTCCGTGAGCGTCGTGCCGTACGGCGTGCCCTCGTCGATCGAGCGCAGGAAACGGTACGCCTCCACGACCTTCAGATCGTCGTAGCCCATGCCGTTGGCGGCGCCGGGCTGGAACGCGCCGTACTCGCCCGCGCCGGGGCCCACGTACACCGTGCTCACCGGCTGGTCCTGGTACGTCGTACCGCGGCTGACGCCCAGCTCGTTCATCCGGCGGAAGTCCCAGAACACCGCGCCCCGGGTGCCGTGCACCTCGAAGCCGTAGTTGTTCTGCTCGCCGACCGAGACCCGGCAGGCCTCCAGGACGCCCCGGGCGCCGGAGGCGAAGCGCAGCAGGCAGTTGACGTAGTCCTCGTTCTCCACCGGGCCCAGCTCGCCGCCGGTGGCGCGGCTGTGGCCGGCCGTCGCGCCGGTCGGACGGGCCCGCTCGGGGACGAAGACGGCGGTGTCGGCGGTGAGGGAGGCGATGTCGCCGAGGAGGAAGCGGGCCAGGTCGACACCGTGCGAGGCGAGGTCGCCCAGGACCCCGCTGCCGCCGCGCGCCCGCTCGTAGCGCCAGGTCAGGGCGCCCTCGGGATGGGCCGCGTAGTCGCTGAAGAGCCGGACGCGGACATGGGTGACCGTGCCGATCTCCCCGGAGGCGATCAGCTCGCGGGCGGCCTCCACGGCGGGCGCGTTGCGGTAGTTGAAGCCGACCGTGCCCTGCACCCCCGCCTCGGCGACCGCGTCGGCGACCGCCCCGGCGTCCTCGGCGGTCAGACCCACCGGCTTCTCGATCCAGATGTGCTTGCCGGCCCGGGCCATCGCGACACCGATCTCCCGGTGCAGGAAGTTCGGCGCGGTGATGCTCACCGCCCGCACGCGCGGGTCGGCGGCCACCTCGCGCCAGTCCCGGGTGGTCGAGGCGAAGCCGAACTGAGCCGCCGCCTCCTCGGCCCGGCCCGGTACCTCCTCGGCGACACGGATCAGCTCCGGGCGCAGGCCCAGCCGCGGATAGTGGTGCGCGATCCGGGCGTACGCCTGGGTGTGCACCCGTCCCATCCAGCCGAACCCCACGACGGCGACACCGAGCGTGCTTGCCATGACACCCCTTCTCCGGGCCTTCGGACCCACGCCTTGGACCGCGTTTGGACCGTTCCACAAAGCGACGTGCCTCACCCTGGGCCTCGAACCCACAGGTGTCAACCCCGCAACCGCCCTTTGACAAGCCGGTCGCCCTGTGGAACGGTCCATACCATGAGACCTCCGACGATCCGCGACGTGGCCGAACGCGCCGGTGTGTCGAAATCCCTGGTCTCCCTCGTCCTGCGCGGCTCCGACCAGGTGCGCCCCGAGAAGCGGCAGGCCGTGCTGGCCGCCGTCGAGGACCTCGGCTACCGGCCCAACGCCGCCGCGCGCAGTCTGAGCGAACGCCGCACCCGCTCGGTCGGCGTCCTCCTGAACGACATGCGCAACCCCTGGTTCGTGGAACTGCTCGACGGTCTGAACTCCCGGCTCCACGACAACGGGCTGCGCATGCTGCTCGCCGACGGCCACCTCAACCGCCGCCTCGGCGAGGACCTCACCCGCACCTTCACGGAACTGCGGGTCGACGGACTGATCGCCGTCGGCACCCTGCCCCCCTCCGAGGCGCTGCGCGCCGCCGCCACCCACATCCCCACCGTGGTGGCGGGCGCCCGCGAGCCGGATCTGCCCCGCGTCGACGTCGTCGCCAACGACGACGAGCACGGCGCACGGCTGGCCACCGAGCACCTCATCGCCCTCGGCCACCGCCGCATCGCCCATATCGCGGGGCAGGGTGTCGTCGGCGAACTGCGCCGGCGCAGCTTCGAGACCGTCATGGGCGGGCACGGGCTCGCGGCGGACGCGACGGTGGAGCAGGGCGACCTGACCGAGGAGGGCGGCTACCGGGCCATGGTCCGACTGCTCAACGCCCCCGAGCGGCCGACCGCCGTCTTCGCCTTCAACGACATCGCCTGCGTGGGCGCCCTGTCGGCGGCCGAGGAATCGGGCCTCCAGGTCCCCCGGGACCTCTCCCTCGTCGGCTACGACAACACCTATCTCTCCCGGCTGCGCCACCTGTGGCTCACCACGGTGGACAACGCCAGCCACGACGTCGGCCGCGGCGCCGCCCAGCACCTCCTCGACCGCATCGAGAACCCGGCCCGCCCGAAGCGGACCGTCCTGTCGCCGCCGACGCTGGAGGTACGGGGGACGACCGCGCCTCCCGCCGCCGGAACCCGCTGAGGACGGCTCGCTCCCTCGCGGAGCACGCAGTGACGCGGACCACAGGGACGCCCCGGAACCCGGCCCGCGGCCGCTCCGACTACTGCATCGGTGCGGCGCGACTCGGTGACGCCGTGCGAGCCGACCTGGAGCGACGGTTGATGGACGAGTCCCGGAAATCCCCCCTGCCCGTTCTCTGCGGCTTCGCGCTGCTGCTCGCGCTGGTGTTCACGGCGTCGTACGCCACCGGTTCCGCCCTGGGGCCCGGCGCGCCCGCGACGCCCGCCCCCGGGGCGAGCACGGGGACCGTGTCGACCGAGACCTCGGAGACGGGGGACATGGACGGCATGGACGGCATGGACGGTATGGACGGCACGGGGCACCTTCAGGAGAGCGGTCGCTGATGATCCACGGCTCTCAACTCCCGTTCTCTGCGACCGTCGAGTTGGTGCACGCCGACACCCACAGCGACTACTCGCAGAGGGCGGACGGTCTTCTCGCCCAGGGGTACAAGGACGCGGCGGCCGTCATCACGGGAACGTCTCTCGAAGTCCATGTGCGGCTGTTCATCGACGGGGTACAAGCCTTCCTGCTGAAGTATCCGGCGTAGGCGTACCCCGCGGGGCGGGGGTGGGCCGCGGGTCGCGCCGGGGCGGCGGGCCCGAGCCGCCCCGGCACGTCGGACCCGGCCGGGCCGGTCCCCCGGGTACCGTCGGCGGGTGGACGGTAATCGCCGAGGGTGGGGTCCGTGTCTGCTCAGCGGGGCGGTGTTCGCCGTCTGCATGGCCGGCACCACGCTGCCGACCCCCCTCTACCCGCTCTACCAGGAGAAGTTCGGGTTCTCCGAGCTGACCGTCACCGTCGTCTACGCCGTGTACGCCTTCGGGGTCATCGGCGTGCTGCTGCTGACCGGCAACGTCTCGGACACCGTCGGCAGACGCCCGGTCCTGCTGGCGGGGCTGGGCTGCGCGGCGGCGAGCGCGGTGTGCTTCCTGCTCGCCGGCGGGCTGGGCGCCCTGTACGCGGGGCGGCTGCTGTCGGGCTTCTCCGCCGGACTCTTCACCGGAGCGGCCACGGCGTACGTGATGGACCTGGCACCGCGCGGCGGCTCCTCGCGCGCCACCTTCGTGGCGACGGCCGCCAACATGGGCGGGCTCGGCTGCGGTCCCCTGCTCGCCGGAGTGCTCGCCGAGTACGCGTCCTGGCCCCTCTACCTGCCGTTCGCCGTGCACCTCGTCCTGGTCGCCGCCTCGGCCGTCGCCCTGATGTGGCTGCCGGAGACCGTGCGCGAGCCACGGCCGCCGCGCACGGTGCGGCCGCAGCGGCCCGGACTGCCCCGGCGGGTGCGGCCGGTGTTCGTGCCCGCGGCGATCGCCTCCTTCGCCGGGTTCGCGCTGTTCGGGGTCTTCACCTCGGTCAGCCCGGCGTTCCTCGCCGAGTCCCTGGACGTGCACGATCACGCCGTGAGCGGGGCGGTCGTCGCCCTGGCCTTCTTCGCCTCGACCGCCGGACAACTGGCCGTCGGCCGGGTCGGGGTGGGCCGGTCGCTGCCGTTCGGCTGCGCCGTGCTGTTCGCCGGGCTCGCCCTGCTCGCGGGCGCCCTGCGCTGGGACCTGCTGGCGCTGGTCGTGCTGAGCGCGGTCGTCGGCGGGTTCGGACAGGGGCTGGCGTTCCGCGGGGCGCTGTCCGCGGTGGCCGGGGCGTCGCCCGCGGAGCAGCGCGCGGCGGTCATCTCCACCCTGTTCGTGGTGGCCTACGCCGGTATCTCGGTGCCGGTGATCGGGGTGGGCCTGCTGACGGTCCCCCTCGGCCTGGAGGGCGCGGGGCTGGTGTTCATCGCGTGCATGGCGGTGCTCGTCACGGTCGCGGCCGGCTATCTGCTGCGACGGCCGGTGCCCGCGAGGGCGTGAGCGCGGCGGGGCGCGGCGTGCACCGGTCCCGGCCGATGATCCGCGGCCCGAGACGGGGACGCGCGCGAGGCGGCGCCGCGACCGGCACACGACCACGCCGTCCGCGGGCCGGTGGCCCTGCCCGATCGTCCGATCCCCGCCCCGCGCCTCGGTCGACGCGCCCGCGCGCCCGGCGCCGAACGGGCCGACGCCCCCGCCTCGCCCACCGAGGCCGGCCGCGGAACCGCCGCCGCCGTCGTCGACCTGTCGGCCTCCGCCCGCGCGGACCCGGCGCGCTTACCTGAGGCGCCTACCTGAGGCGGTCCGGCGGGCGGCCGCCGGAGGCCGAGCCGGGCGTGGGGCGGCCGGCCGCGCCCCGACGGGTCGGCCCCCCGGTGTCCGGACCCGCCCCGGTGGGGTCCAGCCGGAGCGCGAGCACGGCCCGGTCGTCGTTGTCGGTGCTCGCCGACCAGCGTTCCGAGTCGGACCGTACGAACGCCACCACCGCCTCCGGGTCCGGGGCGCACTCCCCGCGGAAGTGCTCGGCCAGCCGTCGCAGGACGGGATAGAAGACACCGTCCGCGTCGCGCGCCTCGCTCACCCCGTCCGTGTGCACCAGCAGCACCTCGCCGGGCGCGAGCGGATGCACGGTCGTACCGGCCCCGCCCGCCGCCAGGGAGCCCAGGCCCAGCGGCAGCCCGGGCTCGGTGACCAACCGACGGGCCTCCCGCGCGCCGACCACCAGCGGCGACGGATGGCCGCGGTCGACGATCCGCACCTCGCCGCCGCCCGGCGGGAACTCCAGCACCAGCGCGGTCACGAACAGCTCCGGGTCGCCCTCCTCGCCGGCCGGGCTGTTGCGGGCGATGCTGAGCTCCAGCCGCTCGGCCAGTCCGCTCAGGCTCCGCCACTCGTGGGCCGACACCCGGAAGCTGCCCAGCACCGCCGCGACCGTCTGCACCGCGCCCAGCCCCTTGCCCCGGACGTCGCCGATGATCGCCCGCACCCCGAACGGCGTCTCGCACAGGTCGTACAGGTCCCCGCCGACCAGCGTCCCGCCCTCCCCGGCCTCGTAGAACCCGGCGGCGTGCACGGGACCGAGCCGGCGCGGCACCGGCCGCAGCAGGGTCCGCTGCATGGCCTCCGCGACCGAGTGGGCCCGGATCAGATGCTGCCGGGTCCGCTCCCGCTGCCGGGCCAGCGCGACACTGGCGACGCCGATGAGGAACGTCCCGACGTACACGGCGACATGGTGCTGCTCGGCGAAGTGGCCGGGACGGCGGGCCGCCATCCACATCTGCAGGCCCAGACAGACCACCGTCGACAGCGCGATGCCGCGCGGGCCGCGCGTCGCGGCGGCGAGCGGCGGTACGGCGATCAGGATGAAGCTCACCGGCTCCTGTCCCCGGACGATCACCTCCAGCAGGACGTCGACGGCCACCGCGATCAGCGGCAGCCACCACACCCACCCCCGCCGCGGGGACGGGGGCCGCAACGCGGCGTCGAGGCTCTCGCGGGACACGGCGCGCGCCCTAGCGTCCGCGCCCGTGCGGGCCGGTGGCGCCCGGCAGGCCCGCCTCGGCACGGGAGAGCTGGGCGGTCAGGCTCGTCAGCCAGACCTCCAGGTCGACCAGGGTCACCAGGGGCGGGGTCGGCGCGGGCGCGCCCTCGGTCCGCGCCACCTCCGGTGGCGGCCGCTCCCCGTCGCACAGGGCCGCGAGCCGGTCGACCGTCCCGGCCGCCGCCCGGGCATCGGCCCACGCCCGCCGCGCGGCGTCCGGGGGCAGCGCGGTCGCGGGCAGGTCGAAGCGGGGCAGCCAGTGGGCGCCGAGCAGGATCTGATGGGCCGCGATGAGGACGCCGTGCCAGTCGGCGCCGGCGGCGGCCCGGGCGGCCGGTTCACTGCGGAACTGCGCGTACGCGGACTCGGCCAGCCGCATCCGGTGCAGGGCGTGGGACGTCGACGGGGGCGGCGCGGAGCCCGGCGGCACCGCCGCCAGCGCCGCGGCGGTGGCCCTGATCAGCGACGCGCACGCGTGCAGCAGCGTGGCCATGGTCCGCCGCACCTCACGCCGGGCACCCGACGGCCAGGCCAGCAGCGCGCACAGCAGACCGATGAGACTGCCCGTCACCACGTCCACGATCCGGGCCTCCGCGAGCCGCCAGGTGGCCGGGGTGATCTGGGCGAACGCGGTGGCCACGACCAGGGTGAACAGCGCCTGCGCCCAGGCGATGCCGAGCAGCGGCCCGACCGAGAACGCGATCAGCATGCCCGGCGCCAGGATCGCGGCGTAGGCGTCGGTGTGCTCCCCGAGGCCGATGAGCAGGGCGCCCGCCGCGACGGCGCCCACCAGATTCCCGGCCACCGCCTGCCGGACGGCCGCCCAGGTCTGTCCGACGGTGGTCCTGCTCAGCGTCAGCACCGCCAGCAGCACCCAGAACCCGTGGGTCAGATCGAGCGACCCGGCCACCAGCCGGGCCGCGCCGAGGGCGAGGGCGATCCGCAGCGCGTTGTGGAGCTGCACCGAGCGGAGCGTCATGTTGCCGGCGAACCGGCGCACCCACAGCCGGGCCGTCGGCGCGTTCGTGTACCAGAACAGCTCCCGTGGCTCGATCGGCGCGGTGCGCCGCCCGTCGAGGCCGACCCGTACGGAGATCTCCAGCGCGCGCACCGACTCCGCCACGCCCAGCAGCGCGGCCTGCCGGCGCAGCACCGCCACCACCCCCGGCCCCTCGGCGCCGGTCCGCGCCCCCTGCCGCATCCGCATCCGCTGGAAGGCGCCGATCGCCTCGTCCAGCCGCTGCGGCACCGGGGCAACCCGTCCCGTGCGCAGCGCCGCGGCGCTCTCCGCGCACCGCGCCGCCACCTGCGGCACCAGCCACCGCGACGCCCGGTCGCTGTGCCGGTGGCCGCCGCCGAGCAGATGGTGCAGGTGCCCCGTCTCCGTCAGATGGGCGAGCTGTTCGAGCAGCCGACGGGCCGCCGAACCGGCCTGGGCGAGGCCCCGCACCGCCCGGCCCGGCCCCGCGGGGCGCTCGGCGGGCGGGAACACCGACAGCCGCAGCCGCTCGCCCTCGGCACGCAAGGCCTCGGGCGGCAGCCGGACCCGGCCGGCGAGGGTGTCGCCCGCGATCGCCACGGCCCGCGCCACGCCCGAACGGTACGTCCTGCCCCCGGGCTGCGGCAGCAGGACCACCTCGCACAGCGCCAGCAGCACGACACCCGTGCTGAGCCCCGCCAGCCGCAGCCCCAGGGTCTGCGGTGCGTACGGCGGGAAGCAGGCCAGGATGTAGAAGAGCTGGAGCCCCGGCGCCGCCCCGGCCGGACGCGGCCCCGCGACGGCCGCGAACGCCAGGAGGAAGCCGACGACCAGCATCCCGAGCACCGCCGCCCAGGTCCGTACCGCCAGCGCCGTCCCCAGCGCCACCAGCGCCAGGCCCACCGGCAGCGCCTTCAGCATCACCTCGGCGCGCTGCCGCCCGGAGCCCGGCACGGCGGACAGCAGCCCGAGGGCGATGGGTGCGAACAGCGCGTACAGGGCGAGGACCGGCTCGTCGAGGCCGTACAGGAAGACGTAGAAGCCCGTGGCCGACGCCAGCGTCACCCGCACCGACCGGTGCAGGATCGCCGTCCACCCCGCATCGGCCAGGAGGGTGCCGATCCGGGCGACCGGCGAAGCCTCAGCGCGCATGAGCACGTTCCTCTCGGGCCGACGCCCCCGAGGCATCGCGGGCGGGCCGGACACGCGCCCCGCCACCTCATTGTCGGCCGCCCCCGTGCGGGCCGCAGCCCAGCCGTGCGGGACCACGGGCCCGCGAGCAGCCACCCGTTGACGGGCCGCCCCGGCGGCCTACGCTCACTCCGACAGCCGCGCGCGGCCGGACGGCTGTCCGGATGTCACGGGAAGACGACACGTCCTGGGGAAGACGATCGAGGGGGGCCCATGATCTGGTCACGGCTGCGGCGCGGGCGGGCGGCACCCGGGCTTCCGCTGCCCGGCACCTGCGGGCATCGCCGGCACACCCTGCGCACCGAGCGCCTCCTGCTCTACACCCCGGAGACCCATCTGGACCTCGCGGTCTGCCGGGCCGCCGGCGCCGACCCCGAGGCCCAGCGCTGGCTCGGCTGGGACGACCTGGGCGTGATGGCCGACGCGGGCGTCCGCGAGGCCCTGGTCCGGCTGCGCCCCGCCGACGCCGGGGTCCGCCCCCCGCTCCCGGGGATCCCGCTGCTGCTGGCCCGGCCCTTCGAACCCGGCCCGGAACAGGCGGACGTGCTGATCGCCGTCCGCCTCGACGACGGCCGCTACGCCGGGTACACGGAGCTGGCCCCCGGCACCGGCGAGATCGGCGGCTGGCTGGCCCCGCACGCCCGCGGCCTCGGACTCGGTGCCGAGCTGTTCCGGGCCGCCGCCCTGCTCGGCCACGACCACCTGGGCCTCGACGCGGTGCGGGCCGGGTACGAGCCCGCGAACACCGCGAGCGCCCGAGCCCTGAGCAGGGCCGGGTTCGTCCCGGCCGACGGGCCGCCCCGCCACCGGCTGGGCAACGGCCGTGTGATCGACGCCCGCTGGCTGGAGCACACCTCGCCGACCCCGCCCGGCCGCTGCTTCGGCGCCCCGCCCGTGGCTAAAGCGCCCTAGCCACGAGCAGCGCCACGTCGTCGTGGTCGTCGGGATGGCGCAGGCCGTACAGGAGCAGGTCGCAGATCTCCTCCAGCGGCCGGTCGGGTTCGTCCAGGAAGGTCAGCAGCACCTTGAGGCGGTCGTCGATGGGGTGGTGCCGGGTCTCGACCAGACCGTCCGTGTAGAGGACGAGCACATCGCCGGGCGCCAGCTCGGCCGTGGTGGTCTCGAAGGGGATCCCGCCGACCCCGAGCGGGGCGCCGGGCGGCAGGTCGAGCAGCACGGGGGCGTGGCCCGGGCCGGCCAGTGCGGGCGGCATGTGACCGGCGTTGGCGATCCGGCACCGCCGGGTGCGGGGGTCGTACACCGCGTACAGGCAGGTCACGATGTAGTGCTCCAGATCGCAGGTGATCTTGTCCAGGTGCTGGAGCACCTCCCCGGGATCGAGATCGAGGTCCGCGTAGGCGCAGGTGGCGGTGCGCAGCCGGCCCATCGTGGCGGCCGCGTCGATGCCGTTGCCCATGACGTCCCCGACGACCAGCGCGGTCTTGTCGTCGGTCAGCGGGATGACGTCGTACCAGTCGCCGCCGACCTCGCTGGTGGCCTGGGCGGGCTGGTAGCGGGAGGCCAGGTCGAGACCCGCGTGGTGCGGCGGGTGGTCGGGGAGCAGGCTGCGCTGGAGGGTCAGCGCGGTGTTGCGCACGCTCTCGAACCAGCGGGCGTTGTCGATGGCCACGGCGGCCCGGCCGGCCAGCTCACCGGCCAGGACGACGTCGTCCTGGTCGAAGGGGAGCGGATTGCGGGTGCGCTTGAGGTCGAGGGCGCCCAGCACCTCGCCGTGGGCGATCAGCGGCACCGCGAGATACGAGTGGACACCGGCCCGCGCCAGCAGGGTGCCGGCCTCGGCGTCCCGGGCGATGCGGGGGATGTCGGCGGCGCCGACATGGCGTACCAGGACCGGACGGCCGGTGTGGACGCACAGGGTGACCAGGCGGTCCCCGTCGTACGCCGCCACGTTCCCGGGGGCGTCGGCGGCGCGCAGCGCCACGGTCGGGTGGGCCGCCTTGAGGGCGAGGGCGCGGAAGAGTTCCGGGCCGTCGTCCGGTCTGCGGGAGCGGCGGCAGGCCAGGGCGGAGTCGAGGACGTCCACGGCGACCACGTCGGCGAGCTGGGGGACGGCGATCTCGGCCAGCTCGCGGGCGGTCTGTTCCACCTCCAGTGTGGTGCCGACCCGGGTGGAGGCCTCGGCGATCAGGGCGAGCCGCCGCCGGGCCCGGTCGGCCTCGGCCGCCGCCCGGTGCCGTTCGGTGACGTCGACGACCGAGGCCGCCGCGCCCAGCACCCGCCCGCCGGGGTCCTCCAGGCGGTAGAAGGAGAGCGACCAGGCGTGCTCGCGCTCGGGATCGGCGGGCGGACGGCCCACGTGGTACTGGTCGAGCAGCGGTGTCCCGGTCGTGAGCACCTGCCGCAGCGCGGACTCGATGGTCTCGACGTCGGGCAGCGGCAGTGTCTCCCGCAGCCGTCGGCCGATGTGCTCCTCGGCGGGGATGCCGTCGATGCGCTCCAGCGCCGGATTGACCAGCAGGTACCGCAGATCGGGGTCGAGGAGCGCCAGTCCGATCGGGGACTGGTTGATCAGCCGTTCGCAGAGCGCCAGGTCGGTCTCCACCCGCTGGAGCAGGGTGTGGTCGGCGGCGATGCCGAGGGCGTACACGCCCCCGAGGTCGTCCTGGAGCCGCATGTTGCGGAACTCCATGAGCCGGCTGCTGCCGTCCTTGTGCCGGATGGGGAAGGTGCCGGCCCAGCTCCGGCCGGTCTCCAGCACCTCCGTGAACAGCCTGACCACGGCCTTCAGATGCTGGGAGTGGATGAACAGCCGCGCCGCGTACTTGCCGAGGGCCTCCTCGGCGGTGTAGCCGAACAATTCCTCCGCCTGCGGGGTCCAGAACACGATCCGTCCGTCGGCGTCCAGCACCATCGCGGACACGCTCAGCACGTCCAGCAGACCGGTGGGCGGGGGTGCATTCGCCGCATCGGCGCCGTACACGTCCTCCTCGGACGGGAAGGGTCCGGCCGTCATCGCCAACCTCCTCCCCTCCATGCTGCCCCCGCCGACGGCGTCCGGAAAGCGCCGTCCGCTCCGGCGGCACGCGACCGTGCGCATCCGTCGGACAAGCAGCACCATGGGTCGTGTAAAGGATGGCTCGATGGACTCTGCGCGAGAAGCCAGGGACGCTGCGGGAGAGGCGCCCGGCGCCGCTCCGGCACCGGCCCGGCCGGGTGATGTCCTGGACGCGTCGACCGACGCGGCGGCGGTCGTGCGGGCGGACGGCGTCGTGGTCGGCTGGACGCGGGGCGCCGCGGCCCTGCTCGGCCGTCCGGCGGCGGAGGTGGTGGGCCGCTCCGCCGCGCAGCTCGTGGCGGCCCCGGGGGACCCGGCCCGGGTGGCCGGTGTCGCCGCGCACTGCCGCGCGGGCATGGGGTGGAGCGGGCGGCTCTCCGTACGGCACCACGACGGCCGCGCCCTCGACGTGGACCTGCGGGTCTCCGCGTCCTTCCGGATCGGCGAGGACGAGTGCTTCCTGATCTCGGCCCGTCGCCGCAGCCCGCACTGGACGGTCGGCCAGTCCGTCCTCGACGGATTCCTCACCCGCTCCCCGGTCGGGATGGCGGTGATGGATCGCCAGCTGCGCTATGTGTGGCTCAACGACACGCTGGAACGCTTCGGCGGGGTGCCCCGGGAGCAGCGGCTCGGACACCGGCTCAGCGAGCTGCTGCCCGGCCTGCAGGGCACCACCCTCGAAGGGCTGATGCGCCAGGTCCTGGAGTCCGGGGTCCCGGTGACCGACCACGAGTACCTGGGGTGGAGCTGGGCGGATCCGCACCGCCAGCACGCCTACTCCACGTCCTTCTTCCCCCTGGTCGACTCCGAGGGTTCCGTCACCGGCGTCTGCTACATGGTCCAGGACGTCACCGAGCGGTGGACGGCCCGCCGGCTGCTGTCGCTGGTCAACGAGGCCGGCACCCGGGTGGGCACCACCCTCGACGTGCTGCGGACGGCCCAGGAACTCGCCGACTTCGCCGTGCCGCGCTTCGCGGACTTCGTCGTGGTCGACCTCCTCGAGCCGGTGCTCAGCACCGAGGGCCACGGTGCGTGGCTGACGGACGCGGGCCCGGCGCCCGCGAGGCCGGCGATGCGCCGCGCCGGGATGAGCTCGGTCCGCGAAGGCTGCCCGGAGGCCGTGGCACAGGTCGGCGACCGGGTGGACTTCCTGCCCCCGCCGCACGACGCGCACCTCCTCATCGGGGGCGAGCCGATCCTCATCCCGGTCCTCGACCCCTCCGACGAGCTGTGGACCACCCGGCAGCCCGCACGGGCGGCGACCATCCGCGAGTTCGGACTGCACTCGCTCATCTCCGTGCCGATGCGGGCCCGGCACACCGCGCTCGGCCTCACCACGTTCATCCGCTCGGTCAACCCCGTGTCGTTCGGGCCCGACGACGTCCTGCTCGCCCGGGAACTGGTCGCACGGGCGGCGCTGTGCGTCGACAACGCCCGCCGCTACACCCGGGAACACACCGCGGCCGTCACGCTCCAGCGCAGTCTGCTGCCCGACGCCCTCTCGGGCGGCACCGCGCTGGAGGTGGCCTCCTCCTACCTGCCGGCCGACCCCAGCGACGGGGTGGGCGGCGACTGGTTCGACGTGATCCCCCTGTCCGGTGCCCGGGTGGGCCTCGTCGTCGGCGACGTGGTGGGGCACGGCATCGCCGCCGCCGCGACCATGGGGCGGCTGCGCACGGCGGTGCAGACCCTCGCCGACATGGACATGCCTCCCGAGGAGCTGCTGGCCCATCTGGACGACCTGGTGCTCCGGCTGAGCGCGGACCGGACCGACGACGCGTCGCCCGCCCAGGGCACGACCGCGTTCCTCGGCGCCACCTGCCTCTACGCCGTCTACGACCCGGTCACCCGACGCTGCCGGATGGCCCGCGCCGGGCATCCGCCGCCCGTCGTCGTCACCCCCGACGGGCGGGTGTCCTTCCCGGAGCCGCCGGCCGGGCCCCCGCTCGGTCTCGGCGGCATGGCGTTCGAGGCGACCGAGATCGAGCTCGCCGAGAACAGCCTGATCGGCCTGTACACCGACGGCCTCGTGGAGGGCTCCGACCAGGACATGGAGCGGGGCATGGACCGGCTCGGCGCACTGCTCGCCGGGTCCGACGCCGACCTCGCCACCCTGTGCACCTCGGCGGTACGGCGGCTGGTGCCCGTGCCGCAGCCCGACGACATCGCCCTGCTGCTCGCCCGCACCCACGCCCTGGGCCCCGACCAGGTCGTCTCCTTCGACGTGCCCGCGGACCCGGCCGCCGTCGCCGACGTCCGGGCCCGGGCGACCCGCCAGGTCGAGGACTGGGGGCTGGCGGACCTGGCGATGACCTCGGAACTCATCGTCAGCGAGCTGGTCACCAACGCCGTGCGCCACGCGACCGGGCCCATCCGGCTGCGGCTGCTCCGCGACACCCGGCTGACCTGCGAGGTGTCCGACGCCAGCAGCACGGCTCCCCGGCTCAGGCACGCCCGTAGCCTCGACGAGGGGGGCCGCGGTCTGTTCCTGGTGGCCCAGCTCGCGCACCGGTGGGGAGCCCGCTACACGGGCGAAGGGAAGATCATCTGGGCGGAGCAGGAGATCAGCTGAGCAGTGCGTCCATCTGGCCGACCGCCGCCCGCAGACCCTCCTCCATCCCCATCTCCACCAGTTGGTCCAGCTGCTCGCGGGTCTCGAACGAGGACCGGATCTCCATGCGCGTGCCGTCCCCGTGCGAGGTCAGCCGTACCCGCACGCTCGTGGTCGGCAGGTCCGCGTCCGGCTTGCCCTCCTCGTCGGCGAAGCCGTCGGTGAACTCCAGGGACGTGGGCGGGGCGACCGAGGTGACACGCCACCAGCCGCGGTGCTTGTCGCCCTCCGGGCCCGTCATGAAGTAGGTGACCTCGCCGCCGGGGGTCAGCTCGTGCGTCTCGACGGTCGCCGGGTAGGTCGGCGGTCCCCACCAGCGCTCCAGCCGGCGGGGGTCGGCCCACAGCTGCCAGACCGCCTCGACGGGGGCGGCGAAGTCGGCGACCACGGTGAGGGTGAGGCTGTCGAAGTCCTTGTCCACGCTGGTCACAGTCATCGGTTCGGTCCTTCCTGCTGGTCGTGCGCTTCCGTTCGGGGTTCCGGCGTCAGCAGGCCGGACATCCGCTCCACCCTGCCGCGCCACAGTGCCTCCAGGTCGTCGAGGGCCCGCCGGGCCCGGGCCAGCGCCTCGGGCTCGGTGCGGACGAGCCGCTCGCGCCCGCGCCGCCGCTTGGCGACCAGTCCGGCCCGCTCCAGCACCGCCACGTGCTTCTGCACCGCGGCGAAGCTCATCGGGTAGCCGGCGGCCAGCCGTGACACCGACAGGCCGTCGTCGGCGCAGCGCCGGAGGATGTCCCGGCGGGTCGGGTCCGCCAGGGCGTGGAAGAGCCGGTCCAGGCTTCCGGAGGCACTCTCATCTACAACCATTTGGTTGCACGTTAGTCCGCCCCACGGACCTCCGCAAGCGGAGCGGCACCGCTGCGACCTGCTGTGACATCCCCCACCTGCTCTTGCCCGAGCGAGGAACGCTTCCCTACGTTCGAAGACATGTCCCACCACGGCCCCACCCCTTCCGGCGAACCGTTCGACTGGTCCGTCGACCTGGGCGCGCACGAAATGCTCCGGCGGGCCCATGTCATGGACGCCCTCGGCGCCGACTGGGACCCGGTCGAGGCGCTGCGCGGCGAGGAGGCGGCTTACGCACTGCTCTACTCCGGCCTCAGCCCCGAGCAGCAGCGCATCCACGACGCACTCGTCGCGGCGGGGGTGCTCCCGCCCGGGGGAGACGGGCATGCTGCCGCTTGACCCGCAGGCCGACCCCGGCCGTCGCGCCTGGGTGGCCTGCCCCCGCTGCAACGACCACCAGGGCTGCGCCACCTGCGCGGAGCGCCGCACCTGCGCCACGCACTGGCGCTATCTGCTCTCCAACGTCGGCAGCCTGCTCCACCTCCAGTGCCCGACGTGCACCCACGTCTGGGACCACGAGACCCACTTCGGCGCCACCCGCACCCCCTGGGAGCGCATCACCAGCGGCCTGCGCCGCCCCTGACGCCCGCGCCCGCCCGGTGAGCCCGGACGGCCGAGCCGCGCCCGCTTTCGGATGACCCGGCCGTCTGTCGCCGGGGACGGCGGACGGACCTGACGGAGGATCGCCCTCGGCGGTCATCCCCGCCTGCCGCCCGTCCGCCCGGAGGCAGTCGTGCACATCCTGCTCGTAGCCAGCGCGTTCAACAGCCTCACCCAGCGCGTCCACGCCGAGCTGCGCGACCGCGGCCACTCGGTGGCGGTCGAACTCGCCCTGCCCGACGGCGCGTTGCCGGACGCCGTACGACGTCACGCACCGCACCTCGTCCTCGCGCCGATGCTGCGGACGGCGATCCCCGAGGAGGTGTGGACGGCGTACCCCTGTCTCGTCGTCCATCCCGGCCCCGTGGGTGACCGCGGACCGTCCTCCCTGGACTGGGCGATCCACGAGGGCTTCGACGCGTGGGGCGTCACCGTGCTCCAGGCCGACGCGGAGATGGACGCCGGTGACGTGTGGGCCTGCGTGCCCTGCCCCGTCCCCGAGGTGGCCAAGAGCGACCTGTACCGGGGCGAGATCGCCGACGCCGCGCTGCGCGCCGTCCTGCTCGCCGTGGACCGTTTCGCCGAGGGAACGTACGTACCGCTCCCGCAGGACCCGGCGGGCGCGGCCGACCCCCGGCTGCGGACACGCCCGTACCTCGACCAGGGCCTGCGGCGGATCGACTGGGCCGAGGACTCCACCCGGACCGTGCTGCGCAAGCTGCGGGCGGCGGACTCCCAGCCCGGCGTGCTGGACGTGCTGTTCGGCGAGGAGTGGTATCTGCACGGCGGTCACCCCGAGGACCGGCTGCGCGGCCGCCCCGGCGAACTGCTGGCCACCCGGGCCGGGGCGATCTGCCGGGCCACCGCCGACGGCGCCGTGTGGATCCCCGAGCTGAGGCTGCGCCGGCTGCGCGGGGCGCCGCCCACCTTCAGACTGCCCGCCGTCCGCGCCCTGGGCGACCGGCTGCCGCCGCTGCCCGACCGCACCCCGCCCCGGCTGCCCGACGCCCGGGAGCACGGCTGGACGGACATCCGCTACCGGGAGGAGGGGACCGTGGGCTTCCTGTCCTTCTCCTTCCCCGGCGGCGCCATGAGCACCGAGCAGTGCCGGCGTCTGCTCGACGCCTACCGGGAGGCCTGTGACCGGCCCACCTCGGTGCTGGTGCTGGGCGGCGCGCGCGACTTCTTCTCCAACGGCATCCACCTCAACGTCATCGAGGCCGCCGCCGACCCCGCCGCCGAGTCCTGGGCCAACATCAACGCCATCGACGACCTGGTCGAAGCGGTCCTGACGACCACGGACCGCCTGACCGTCGCGGCCGTCGCGGGCAACGCCGCGGCGGGCGGCGTGATGCTCGCCCTCGCCGCCGACGAGGTCTGGTGCCGCTCCGGAGCCGTGCTGAACCCCCACTACCGCCTGATGGGCCTGTACGGCTCGGAGTACTGGACCCACACCCTCCCGCGCAGGGTCGGCCGCGCCGTCGCCGCGCGCCTCATGAGCGAGGCCCTCCCCGTGAGCGCGGCGGGCGCCCGGCGGCTCGGGCTCGTCGACCGCGTCGTCGACCGCGCCCCGGACGCCTTCGCCCACGAGGTCGGCCGGCTCGCCGCACGCCTGGCCGCCCTGCCCGCGACGGCGGCCCGGATCACCGCGAAGAAAGCGGAACTGGACCGGCTCCAGAGCCTGACCCCGCTGTCCGGCTTCCGGGAACGGGAGCTCGCCCGGATGCGGGAGACCTTCGACGACCCGGACGCCCCGTACCACGCCCTGCGCCGGGCCTTCGTGCACAAGAAGCGCCCCGCCCGTACCCCGCCGCACCTCGCCCCGGTTGCGCAAACCGGGCCGGCCCCCTCTGCCGCGGATGTCACCGCAATGGCCCCCGATGGTGTCTCACCCGGGCCGAACCACTGATACGAAGAATCCTGATGGCCACAAATGCTGGCCTTTGTCCCTCACCTCCCCAGGAGGCGGTCCCCATGAGCCAGGCGACGCCGAACACGGTCGGCGCTGCGGACGCCACAGGCGCGCCCGCCGAAGAGACGCCCACGATCCACGTCCTGTGGATCAATGCCGGGCTGAGCTGCGACGGCGACTCGGTCGCGCTGACCGCGGCCATGCAGCCGAGCATCGAGGAGATCGTCCTCGGTGTGCTCCCCGGCCTGCCGAAGATCCAGGTGCACTGGCCGCTCATCGACTTCGAGTGCGGCCCGGTCGGCGGCGCGGACACGTTCATCGAGTGGTTCTTCAAGGGGGAGCGGGGCGAACTCGACCCGTTCGTGCTGGTCGTCGAGGGCTCCATCCCCAACGAGGCGATCAAGCCCGAGGGCTACTGGTGCGGCTTCGGCGACAACCCGGAGACCGGCCAGCCCATCACCACCAGCGAGTGGATCGACCGCCTCGCGCCCAAGGCCCTCGCCGTCGTCGCCATCGGCACCTGTGCCACGTACGGCGGCATCCACGCGATGGCCGGCAACCCGACCGGCGCGATGGGCGTCCCGGACTACCTGGGCTGGGACTGGAAGTCCCACGCCGGCATCCCGATCGTGTGCGTCCCGGGCTGCCCGATCCAGCCCGACAACTTCGCCGAGACCCTCACCTACCTGCTCTACCAGGCGGCCGGGTCCGCACCGATGATCCCGCTGGACGACAAGCTGCGTCCGACCTGGCTGTTCGGGGCCACCGTGCACGAGGGCTGCGACCGGGCCGGCTACTACGAGCAGGGCGAGTTCGCGACGACGTACGACTCGCCGAAGTGCCTGGTCAAGATCGGCTGCTGGGGCCCGGTCGTCAAGTGCAACGTGCCCAAGCGCGGCTGGATGAACGGCGTCGGCGGCTGTCCGAACGTCGGTGGCATCTGCATCGCCTGCACCATGCCCGGCTTCCCCGACAAGTTCATGCCATTCATGGACGAACCCCCCGGGGCCAAGGTCTCCAGCACGGCCAGCGGCGCGTACGGCGCCGTGATCCGCAGACTGCGCGACATCACCGCGAGGACGGTGGACAAGGAACCCAAGTGGCGCCGGAGCGGCGAGAAGATCACCACCGGCTACCGGCCGCCCTGGTGACGCCCTCCCGTACCTGACCCCCGCGTGACCCGCTTCTGCTTCGTGCACCCCCCCACACCCGAACCCCCCGCGCAACGAAGGGCACGGCAACGACCATGGCAAGGACGAAGGCGGCCGGAGACGGCACCGGTCTGGTGGAGATGTCCTGGGACCCGATCACCCGGATCGTGGGCAGCCTGGGCATCCACACGAAGATCGACTTCAAGCAGAAGCGGGTCGCGGAGTGCTACAGCACCTCGTCGGTGTTCCGCGGCTACAGCGTGTTCATGCGCGGCAAGGACCCCCGCGACGCCCACTTCATCACCAGCCGCATCTGCGGCATCTGCGGCGACAACCACGCCACCTGCTCGGTGTACGCGCAGAACATGGCGTACGGCGTGAAGCCCCCGCACCTCGGTGAGTGGATCATCAACCTCGGCGAGTCCGCCGAGTACATGTTCGACCACAACATCTTCCAGGAGAACCTGGTCGGGGTCGACTACTGCGAGAAGATGGTCAAGGAGACCAACCCCGGAGTCCTCGAACTCGCCGAGCGCACCGAGGCCCCGCACGCCGCCGAGCACGGCTACCGCACCATCGCCGACATCATGCGCTCGCTCAACCCGCTGGAGGGCGAGTTCTACCGCGAGGCCCTCCAGGTCAGCCGGTACACGCGCGAGATGTTCTGCCTGATGGAGGGCCGCCATGTGCACCCCTCCACGCTCTACCCGGGCGGCGTCGGCACCATCGCCTCCGTGCAGCTCTTCACCGACTACCTGAGCCGCCTCATGCGGTACGTCGAGTTCATGAAGCGGGTCGTCCCGCTCCACGACGACCTGTTCGACTTCTTCTACGAGGCCCTGCCCGGCTACGAGGAGGTCGGCCGCCGGCGCGTCCTGCTCGGCTGCTGGGGCGCCCTCAACGACCCCGAGCACTGCGACTTCACGTACGCCAACATGACGGACTGGGGCCGGCGCATGTTCGTCACGCCCGGCATCGTCGTCGACGGCAAGCTCGTCACCAACGACCTCACCGCGATCAACCTCGGCATCCGCATCCTGCTGGGCAGCTCGTACTACGAGGACTGGCAGGGCCAGGAGCAGTTCGTCACCCACGACCCGCTCGGCAACCCCGTCGACCCGCGCCACCCGTGGAACCAGCACACCATCCCCGCCCCGCAGAAGCGGAACTTCGACGACAAGTACAGCTGGGTGATGTCCCCGCGCTGGTTCGACGGCAAGGACCACCTCGCCCTGGACACCGGCGGCGGCCCCATCGCCCGCCTGTGGTCCACCGCGCTGTCCGGGCTCGTCGACATCGGGTACGTCAAGGCCACCGGGCAGAGCGTGGTCATCAACCTGCCGCGCACCCTGACCAAGCCGGAGACCACCTTCGAGTGGAAGATCCCGAAGTGGTCCAACGCCCTGGAACGCAACCGCGCCCGCACCTACTTCCAGGCCTACGCCGCCGCCGTCGCCCTGCACTGCGCGGAGAAGGGCCTCGAGGAGGTCCGCGCCGGACGCACCCAGACCTGGGAGAAGTTCGAGGTCCCGGACGAGAGCATCGGCTGCGGCTTCACCGAGGCCGTCCGCGGTGTCCTCTCCCACCACATGGTGATCCGCGACGGCAAGATCGCCAACTACCACCCCTACCCGCCCACCCCCTGGAACGCCAGCGTCCGCGACTCCTACGGCACCCCCGGCCCGTACGAGGACGCCGTGCAGAACACCCCGATCTTCGAGGAGAACCCCCCGGAGAACTTCAAGGGCATCGACATCATGCGCACCGTCCGCAGCTTCGACCCCTGTCTGCCCTGCGGCGTCCACATGTACGTCGGCGGCGGCAAGACCGTGAAGTCGATGCACGTGCCCACCGGCCTGAGCGGACTGGGCGGATGAGCGCGCCGGCCACCGCACCCCCCGTCACGGCGGAGCGCACCGGGCGCCGGATCGAGGAGGTCCTCGACCGGCTGGCCGCGAGCGGCGACGGCGCCGCCGCGGCCGCGGCCGAGGAACTCGTCCGCTCCCTCATGGACCTCTACGGCACCGGACTCGCCCGCGTCGTCGACGTGCTGGACTCCGCTCCCGGCGAGCCCCTGGCCGCCCTGCTCGACGACGACCTCGTGGCGAGCCTGCTCGTCCTGCACGACCTGCACCCCGAGGACCGCGACACCCGGATCGCCCGCGCCCTCGACGGGGTCCGCGACCACCGGCTGGAGGTGGTGGGCTTCGAGGAGCACACCGGCACCCTGCGGCTGCGCGCCCGGGCGGGCGGCGGCTGTGGCTGCGGCTCCGGCGCCGACGCCGCGCGGGCCGCCGAGACGGCGCTCGCCGGCCTCGCCCCCGAGGTCAGGGCCGTGGACGTGGAGAGTGCGCCCGCCGGCCCCACGCTCCTGCAGATCGGCACGGCACCGACGGGGGCGCGATGAGCACGACCACCCCCGGACTGCGGAGGTTCCTCACCGAACGTCCGCCGCGGCCGGAGCGGTGCGAACTGTGCGCGGCCGTGGTGCCCGAGGACCACCGCCACCTCGTCGACACCGAGCAGCGGTCCCTCGCCTGCGCGTGCACGGCCTGCGCGGTGCTGATGGAACAGCCCGGCGCCGCCGCGGGCCGCTTCCGCGCGGTCCCGGCCCGCTACCTCGGCGACCCCGGCCACCGGCTCGACGAGCGGGCCTGGGAGGCGCTCGGGATCCCGGTCGGCGTCGCCTTCTTCTTCCGCAACGCCGCCCTCGACCGGCTGGTCGCCCTCTACCCGAGCCCGGCCGGAGCCACCGAGAGCGAACTCGATCCGGACACCTGGACCGCGGTCCTCGGCGGCAGCCGGCTCGCCGACCTCCTCGAACCCGACGTCGAGGCACTGCTGCTGCGCCGCACCGACGACCGGGTCGACTGCCACCTCGTCCCGATCGACATCTGCTACCGACTCGTGGGCCGGATGCGCCTGTTGTGGCAGGGCTTCGACGGCGGCCGGGAGGCGCGCGCCGCGCTGGAGGAGTTCTTCACGGACGTGGCACGCCGCGCCCGGCCCCTGGAGGAGGCGGCCCGCTCATGACGGAGTTCTCCTTCACCTGCACCGGAGTCCGCGCCGACCGGTACGCCGCCGGGCCCACGCTCGTCTTCCGGCTGCGCGTCACCGCGTCCGGCGACCTCCCCGTGCACGCCCTCGCGCTGCGCTGCCAGATCCGCATCGAACCCGCCCGGCGCGGCTACGACGACGCGGAGGCCGACGGACTCAACGACCTGTTCGGCGAGCGCTCCCGCTGGGGCACCACCCTCAACCCGGTGCAGTTCGCCCAGGTCCCGCTGATGGTGACCGCGTTCACCGGGGAGACCGAGGCCGACCTCGTCGTCCCCTGCACCTACGACCTGGACATCGCCGCCACCCGCTATCTCGCCGCCCTCACCGACGGCGAGGTCCCGCTGCTGATGCTGTTCTCCGGCACCGCCTTCACCGGCTCCGGCGGCTTCCGCGTCGAGCCCGTCCCCTGGGACCGCGAGGCGCCCTTCAGGATGCCGGTCGCCACCTGGCGGGAGATGGTCGAGCAGCACTTCCCCGGCTGCGGCTGGATCCGGCTGCCCCGCGACACCATGGACGCCCTCCTCGCCTACCGCTCCCGGCACGCCCTGCCGTCCTGGGAGGCGACCGTCGAGGCACTGCTCGACGGGGGCGCTCCGGACCGGCCCCGGAGCCGCGACCCGCTGCGCGCGCTCACCGCCCTGACCGTGAGGACCGACCCGTGACCGTGACCGCGTTCGCCCCGGAGACCGAGGAGCGCCTCGCCCTCGCCCGGCAGGTGGCCGACGCCGTCCTCTTCGAGGGCTATGTGCTCTACCCGTACCGCGCCTCGGCCGCCAAGAACCGGCTGCGCTGGCAGTTCGGGGTGCTCGTGCCGCCCGCCTGGGGCGCCGGGTGCGAGGAGCACGACTTCCAGCACACCGAGTGCCTGATGGAACCGAGGAGGGGCGCCACCCTCTCCGTCGAGGTGCGCTTCCTGCACGCCCGCCGGCGCACCGTGCAGCGGGCCCGCCCGGACGGCGGTCACGACACCGTTCCCGAACTCCGCCTCGACGACCGGGTGCTGGTGCCCTGGGACGAGGGCGCCGAAGAACGCGTCGAACTCGTCGTACCGGTCGAGGAGTTGCTCGGCGACGGCGTCACGCGTCCCTTCCGGCTCCCGGCCCGCGAGGACACCGAACCGGTCCTGGACGCGGCGGGCCGCACCGTCGGCCGGCTGGTCCGGCGCAGCGAGGAGGTCGGCGGGACCGTCCGGCTGTCCGCCCGTGAACTCGACGGTCCCTACCGGACGTTGCGGCTCACCGCCGTCGTGGAGAACACCAGCGACTGGGTGCCCCCGCAGGGCGGGGCCGCCGGCCGGGACGCGGCGCTGCCGCACTCCCTGGTGGCCACCCACCTCCTCATGGCCCTCAGCGCCGGATCGTTCCTGTCGATGACCGATCCCCCGGAATGGGCCAGGGGCGCCGTCGCCGCCTGCCGCAATCTGCACACCTGGCCCGTCCTCGCCGGCGAACCCGGGCGCGCCGACCTCGTGCTGTCCTCCCCGATCATCCTGGAGGACCACCCGGCCATCGCGCCGGAGAGCCCCGGCGCGCTCTACGACGCCACCGAGATCGACGAGATCCTCGCCCTGCGCACCGCCGCCCTCACCGACGAGGAGAAGCGCGAGGCCCGCGGGACCGACCCGCGGGCGGCCGCCGTGATCGACCTGGCGGACTCGATGCCGGCCGAGGTGCTGGAACGCCTGCACGGCGCCGTGCGCGGCCTGCGCGAGGTCACCGGGGAGACCGGCTTCCCCGACGAGCACGGGGTGACGCGCCCCGACACCCCCTGGTGGGACCCGGCGGGCGACACCGGCTTCGACCCCGACCACGACACCGTCGTCGTGGGCGACCGGCCCGTCGGCAAGGGCAGCCGCGTCGAACTGCGGCCCGGACTGCGGCACACCGACGCCCAGGACCTGTTCCTGCACGGCAGCGCGGCGACCGTCGAGGCCGTGCTGCACGACGTCGACGGCGCCGTGCACCTCGCCGTCACCGTGGACGGCGACCCGGGCGCGGACATCCGCCGCGAACAGGGCCGCTATCTCTACTTCCAGCCGGACGAGGTCGTACCGCTGGAGGCCGGACCATGACCCGCACCCTCGTGGCCGGCATCGGCAACATCTTCCTCGGCGACGACGGCTTCGGCGTCGAGACCGCCCGCCGGCTGGCCGGCGGCCGGCTGCCGGAGCACGTCGAGGTCGCCGACATCGGCGTCCGCGGGGTGCACCTCGCCTACCAGCTCCTCGACGGCTACGACACCCTCGTCCTCGTCGACGCCACGGCCCGCGGCGAGGCCCCGGGAACGCTCTACGTCATCGAGTACGACGGCCCCGGCGCCGACCCCGGCGCGGTGCCCGCGATCGACGGCCACCGGATGACCCCGGACACCGTCCTGGCCCTGCTGGACACCCTCTGCGCCGGAACCGGCGGACGACCACCCCGGCGCACCCTGATCGTCGGCTGTGAACCGGCCTCGGTGGAGGAGGGCATCGGACTCAGCCCGCCGGTGTCCGACGCCGTGCCCGAGGCCGTACGGCTGATCGAAGAGCTGCTGCGGGACGGCGAGCCGTCCACGGCACCGGCCGGAGCCGCCGAGGCTCCGCCGGCGAGATGAAGGAGAGACGGATGAAGAAGATCGTCATCGGTGGAGCGGCCGTCGCCGTCATGGCCGCCACCGTCGCCGTCGCGGCCGAGCTGTTCCCCGACATCCGGCGCTACCTGCGGATCCGCCGCATGTGACCCGGGACCCCGGGGCGCCCCGCGCGGCCGTGCGGTTGCGTCGAACGGGCGTAGCCGCCGACCGGTGACGGCGCGCCGGGCCGGGCGACCCGGGCGCCCCCGCCTCTAATGAAGGCCGGCGGGGGGGCACGCCCACGTCCGGGAGGTCCGGGACCGATGCACGAGATGTCCGTCGCGCTGGCCGTCGTCGACCAGGTGGCCGAGGCCGCCCGGCGCGCCGGGGACGTCACGGCGGTCCGCTCGGTGCGGCTCCAGGTCGGCGAACTGGCCGGGGTCGTCCCCGACGCGCTCTCCTTCTGCTTCGAACTGGCCTGCGCCGGGACCCTGCTGGAGGGCGCCGAACTCGTCACCGAGCCCGTGGCGGGCCGGGCCCGCTGCACCTCCTGCGCACACGAATGGCCCGTCGGCATGCCGCCCCGGCTGACCTGCCCCGGCTGCGGCGGCACACGTACCGACCTGTGCGCCGGGCGGGAACTGCAGATCGCCTCCGTCCAGTGGGAGGACGGCGCGCCCGCGCCCACCGGCGAACCGATCCACGAGGAGTGCTGAACCATGTGCCGTGTCGTCGACCTGCGGCAGGCCGTACTCGCGAAGAACGACGCGAGCGCCCACACCCTGCGCGAGCGTCTCACCGCCGGTGGCACCACCGTCGTCAACCTGCTCTCCAGCCCCGGCAGCGGCAAGACCGCGCTGCTGGAGCAGGAACTGTTGCGGGCCCGCGAGCGGTCCGTGTCCGTCGCCGCGCTGACCGCCGACCTCGCCACCGAGAACGACGCGGCCCGTCTGGCCCGTTCGGGCGTTCCCGTCAAGCAGGTACTCACCGACGGACTGTGCCACCTGGAGGCGGGCATGCTCGCCGGACACCTGGACGGCTGGCTGCCCGCGGACACCCGGCTGCTGTTCGTGGAGAACGTCGGCAACCTGGTCTGCCCGGCCTCCTACGACCTGGGGGAGACCCTCCGGGTCGTCCTCGCCTCGGTGACCGAGGGCGAGGACAAGCCCCTCAAGTACCCCACCGCCTTCGGGCTCGCCCAGCTGGTCGTGGTCACCAAGACCGACCTCGCCGAGGCCGTCGAGTTCGACGAGATCGCCTTCCGCGCGCACGTGGAGCAGGTCAACCCGGGCGTGGAGATCGTGATGACCTCGGCCCGCCGGGGCAAGGGCGTCGGCGCGCTGCTCGACCGGGCACTGGCGGCGGCGGAGGGCGCGCCCGTCCATACGCCGGTCATGGCCCGTCAGCCGCACGGCCACGCCCACGCCCACGCCCACGCGCACAGTCACGCCCACCCGCACGGCCACGCCCATACGCACGACGGCGCTCCTGCGCACGGCGACGCGGCCGACGCCCTGGCCCGCACCCACCCGTGAGCGCTCCCCCGTCCCCGGCAGCCGTCACCGGCGACGGGCCGCTGCGCCGCCGGGTCGTCGTCCGGGGGGTGGTGCAGGGCGTGGGCTTCCGGCCGTACGTCTACGGTCTCGCCACCGAACTGGCCCTGGTCGGACATGTCACCAACACCCCGGAGGGCGTCGTCGCCGAGGTCGAGGGCAGCGGTGCGGCCGTGGCCCGGTTCTGCGAACGCCTCGCGGTCCAGGCGCCCCCGCTGGCCGTGGTGGAGTCCGTCCACCATCAGGAGGTGCCCCTCACGGGCGGCGAGGCGTTCACCATCCTCGCCTCCCGCACCGGCGGCCCGGCCCGCACCCTCGTCTCCCCGGACACCGCCACCTGCGCCGACTGTCTCGCCGAACTGGCCGACCCCGCCGACCGGCGCCACCGCCACCCCTTCGTCAACTGCACCCACTGCGGCCCCCGCTTCACCATCGTCACCGGCGTCCCCTACGACCGGGTCCACACCACCATGGCCGGCTTCCCGATGTGCGCCGACTGCGCCCGGGAGTACGGCGATCCGGCCGACCGGCGCTTCCACGCCCAGCCCGTCGCCTGCCCGGCCTGCGGACCGCGGCTGCGGCTGATCGCGCCGGGCGCGTCGGGTGATCCGGTCGCCGGGGCCCGTGCACTGCTGACGCGCGGTGCGATCCTCGCCGTGAAGGGCCTGGGCGGCTACCACCTGGCCTGCGACGCCACGAACGAGACGGCCGTCGCCCTGCTCCGCCGTCGCAAGGCGCGCGGTGACAAGCCCTTCGCCGTCATGGCCCGCGGCACGGCCGAGGTCGAGCACCTCGTACGGCTCGGCCCCGAGGAGCGGCGCCTGCTCGAAGGGGGCGTCCGGCCCGTCGTCCTGCTGCGGCGACGCCCGGACCCGGCGCGGGAGACCGGGGACCCGCGGCCCGCCGACGCCGTCGCGCCCGGCAGTCCCGACCTCGGCGTGATGCTGCCGTACACCCCCGTGCACCATCTCCTGCTGGGCCTGCCCGGCGATCCGGACGGCCCCCGGCTGCTCGTCATGACCAGCGGCAACGTGTCCGGGGAGCCGATCGTCACCGACGACACCGAGGCCCTGGAGCGGCTGGCCCACCTGGCCGACGCCTGGCTCACCCACGACCGGCCGATCCAGGTGCCCTGCGACGACTCCGTGGTCCGCGTCTGTGACGGCGAGCCCCTGGTGATCCGCCGCTCGCGCGGGTACGCGCCGCTGCCCGTCGCCCTGCCCCTGCCCGTCCGCCCCGCCCTCGCCGTCGGCGGGGACCTGAAGAACGCCTTCTGTCTCGGCGCGGGCCGCAGGGCCTGGCTGTCGGCGCACATCGGCGACCTGGACGACCTGCGCACCCAGGGCGTGTTCGAGGGCGCGGTGGGCCAGTTGGAATCGATCACGGGCGTACGGCCCGAGCTCCTGGCCGCCGACCGGCACCCCGGCTACCGCTCCACCGGCTGGGCCGCCCGCAACGCCGGCGCGCGGGCCGTGACGCGGGTCCAGCACCATCACGCCCATGTCGCCTCAGCGATGGCCGAGCACGGCCTCGACGGCACCCGCCCGGTGATCGGGGTCGCCTTCGACGGCACCGGCCACGGTGACGACGGGGCGGTGTGGGGCGGGGAGTTCCTGCTCGCGGACTACGACGGCTTCACCCGCTTCGGGCACCTCGCGTACGTCCCGCTGCCGGGCGGCGACGCCGCGGTGCGCCGCCCGTACCGCATGGCGCTGTCCCATCTGCGGGCCGCCGGCCTCGACCGGTCGGCCGACCTGCCCTGTACGGCGGCCTGCCCGCCCGGGGAACTCGGCGTCCTGGAACGGCAGCTGGAGCGCGGACTGCACTGTGTCCCCACCTCCAGCATGGGCCGCCTCTTCGACGCGGTGTCCTCCCTCGCCGGGGTGTGCCACCTGGCCGGATACGAGGCACAGGCCGCCGTCGAGCTGGAGGCGGCCGCCCTGCGCGCGCCCGCCGGGGACACCACCGCCTACGCCTTCGCCCTGCGCGCACCGCAGGAGGGCGGGCGCGGGGCCGTACGGGCCGATCCCGCGCCCGTTCTCGCGGCCGTCGTCCGTGACCTGCGCGCCGGGCACACCTCGGCCACGGTCGCGGCCCGCTTCCACCGGGGCGTGACCGCTCTGGTGCGCCGGATGTGCGCGCTGGCCCGGGAGCGGCACGGCCTCGGCACGGTCGCCCTCACCGGCGGCGTGTTCGCCAACACGCTGCTCTCGACGGCCTGTGCCGCCGCCCTGCGCGAGGACGGCTTCACGGTCCTGCGGCACCGCCTGGTGCCGCCGGGCGACGGCGGCCTGGCCCTGGGCCAGCTGATGGTGGCCGCACGGACGACGCACACCGACTGACCACATCCACAGCGAGGAGAGGCCCATGTGTCTGGCGGTACCCGGCAGAGTGCTCGACATCGAGGAACGCGACGGCACCCGGATGGCCACCGTCGACTTCGGCGGCGTGGTCAAGGAGGTGTGCCTGGAGTACCTGCCCGACCTCCGGGTCGGCGAGTACGCCATCGTCCACGTCGGGTTCGCCCTGCAACGGCTGGACGAGGAGTCGGCACAGCAGACGCTCGAACTCTTCGCCGAACTCGGCATGCTCCAGGAGGAGTTCGGCGACGCCTGGGAGATGGCGGCGGCCGAGGCGGGGCAGGACGTCGTACGGGAGGCGGGGCAGTGAAGTACATCGACGAGTTCCAGGACCCCGATCTGGCCCGCCGGCTCCTCGACGACATCCACGCCACGGTCACCCGGCCCTGGGCGCTGATGGAGGTCTGCGGCGGCCAGACCCACAGCATCATCCGGCACGGCATCGACCAACTCCTGCCCGATGAGGTCGAGTTGATCCACGGACCGGGCTGTCCCGTCTGTGTGACCCCGCTGGAGGTCATCGACAAGGCGCTGGAGATCGCCTCCCGCCCCGGGGTGATCTTCTGCTCCTTCGGCGACATGCTGCGGGTGCCGGGCACCGGCCGGGACCTGTTCCAGGTGCGCGGCGAGGGCGGGGACGTACGCGTCGTCTACTCGCCGCTCGACGCCCTGCGCATCGCCCAGCAGAACCCGGACCGCGAGGTGGTGTTCTTCGGCATCGGCTTCGAGACGACGGCACCGCCCAACGCCATGACGGTCCACCAGGCCCGCAGGCAGGGCGTCCGCAACTTCAGCATGCTGGTCTCGCACGTCCGGGTGCCTCCCGCCATCGAGGCGATCATGTCCTCGCCGACCTGCCGGGTGCAGGGCTTCCTCGCCGCCGGGCATGTGTGCAGCGTGATGGGCGTGGGGGAGTATCCGCAGCTGGCGGAGCGCTTCCGGGTGCCGATCGTCGTGACGGGCTTCGAGCCGCTCGACATCCTCGAAGGCGTACGACGGACCGTACGGCAGCTGGAGCGTGGCGAGCACACCGTCGACAACGCCTACGCCCGGGCCGTCCGCCCGGAGGGAAACCCGGCCGCGCGGGCCATGCTGGAGGACGTCTTCGAGGTCACCGACCGCGCCTGGCGGGGCATCGGGGTGATCCCCGGCAGCGGCTGGCGGCTGTCTGCGAAGTACCGCGACCACGACGCGGAGCACCGCTTCTGCGTCGAGGGCATCCGGACGCGGGAACCGGCCGAGTGCCGCAGCGGAGAGGTTCTTCAGGGCCTGCTCAAGCCGCACGAGTGCGCCGCCTTCGGCACCCTGTGCACCCCTCGGACCCCGCTGGGCGCCACGATGGTCTCCAGCGAGGGCGCCTGTGCGGCGTACTACCTCTACCGACGGCTGGACCTGCCGGCCGGCCCGGCCCGGGAGGCGAGCCCCGTTGTCTGACACCGCCCTGGACATCGAAGCGTGGACCTGTCCGGCGCCCCTGCGCGACCGGCCGCGGGTCGTCATGGGCCACGGTGGCGGCGGGGTCCTCTCCGCCGAACTGGTCCAGCAGATCTTCGCCCCGGCCTTCGGCGGCGAGGTGCTCGCGCAGCTCGGCGACTCCGCCGTCCTCTCCCTCGGCGGCGCCCGGCTGGCGTTCTCCACCGACTCCTACGTGGTGCGCCCGCTGTTCTTCCCCGGCGGCAGCATCGGCGACCTGGCGGTCAACGGCACCGTCAACGACCTCGCCATGAGCGGTGCCCGGGCCGCCTACCTCTCCTGCGGGTTCATCCTGGAGGAGGGTGTCGAACTCGACACCGTCACCCGGGTCGCCCAGGCGATGGGCGCGGCCGCGCGTGCCGCCGGCGTGGAGGTGGCCACCGGGGACACCAAGGTGGTGGAGGCCGGCCACGGCGACGGGATCTTCGTCAACACGGCCGGCATCGGGGTCGTCCCGGCGGGCGTCGACCTGCGTCCGCAGCGGGTCGTCCCCGGGGACGTCGTGATCGTCAGCGGCGCCATCGGCGTCCACGGAGTGGCGATCATGAGCGTCCGGGAGGGCCTGGAGTTCGGGGTGGAGATCGCCAGCGACTGCGCGCCGCTCGGCGGCCTGGTCGAGGCCATGCTCGCCGTCACCCCGGAGCTGCACGTGCTGCGCGATCCCACCCGGGGCGGTCTGGCCGCCGCGCTCAACGAGATCGCGAGCGCCTCCGGCACCGGCGTGGTCCTCCAGGAACGGGCCGTCCCGGTCCCGCCGGCCGTGGCCAACGCCTGTGCCATCCTCGGCCTGGACCCCCTGTACATCGCCAACGAGGGCAAGCTGGTGACCTTCGTCCCGCGTGAGCACGCCGACGCGGTCCTCGCGGCGATGCGGGCCCATCCGCTCGGCGCGGACGCCGTGATCATCGGGGAGGCCGTCGAGGACCACCCCGGCATGGTCGTGGCACGCACCGGGCTGGGCGGCACCCGTGTGGTCGACCTGCCGATCGGGGAGCAGTTGCCGCGTATCTGCTGACCGGCCCGAGGAGGATCGGGCGAAGGGCCGATGGCCGCGCTCCCGATCCTCCTCGCCCTGTCGTAAATCGTGTTAAAAGCCGGTATTGCCGGACAGCTGGCCTATGGTGATCCCGTGCGCGGAATCCTGTTGGCCGGGGGCACCGGCTCGCGACTTTGGCCGTTGACCCGTTCGGTGTCGAAGCAACTGCTGCCGGTCTTCGACAAACCCATGGTCTATTACCCGCTGTCCACTCTCGTGATGGCCGGCGTCCGGGAGATCCTCGTCATCACCACCCCCGAAGACCAGGGCCAGTTCCGTCGGTTGCTCGGCGACGGAAGCCAACTGGGGCTGCGGCTGGACTACATGGCGCAGAAACGCCCGGAGGGCATCGCCCACGCATTCGTGCTGGGCGCCGAATTCCTCGGCGGGGAATCCGTCGCCCTCATTCTGGGCGACAACATCTTCCACGGCAGCGGACTCGGCACCCGGCTGGCCCGGCACGAGGATCCGGTGGGCGGCCGGGTGTTCGCCTATCAGGTCGCGCATCCCTCGGCGTACGGCGTGGTGGAGTTCGACGCACACGGCCGGGCGGTCTCCATCGAGGAGAAACCGGCCCGACCCCGTTCCCGCTACGCCGTCCCCGGGCTGTACTTCTACGACCACCGCGCCGTCGACATCGCCCGTGCCCTGCGGCCCAGCGCCCGGGGCGAGTTGGAGATCACCGATCTCAACCGCGTCTATCTGGAGGCGGGCGAACTCCAGGTCACCCGGCTCGACCGGGGCACCGCCTGGCTGGACACCGGGACGTTCGCCTCCATGGTCCAGGCCTCGGAGTTCGTCCGTGTCATCGAGGAACGTCAGGGCTTCAAGGTCGGCTGTGTCGAGGAGGCGGTCTGGCGGGCCGGCCTCATCGACGACGACCGGCTGCGGGAACTGGCCCGGCCGCTGCTGAAGAGCGGATACGGCCACTACCTGCTCGGGCTGCTGGAGGACTCCGGGCCCGTCGTCACGTCCTGGCCGGACCAGGAGCGTCCGCGGGACGCGCAGGGGCTCGGTGGCGCGAGAAAGGTGAGCACATGAGAGCGCTCGGGATCGAAGGGGCGTGGGTGGACACGCCCCGGGCGTTCACGGACGACCGGGGCCGCTTCCACGAGTGGTTCCGGAGCGAGACCTTCCGCGCGGCCGTCGGGCACGGGTTCCGTTTCGAGCAGGCCAATTGCTCCCGCTCGGTGCGCGGCACGCTCCGCGGTGTCCACGCCGCGGCCGTCCCGCCCGGCCAGGCGAAGTACGTCACCTGCGTCCGCGGCGCCGTCCTCGACGTGGTGGTCGACATCCGCGTGGGTTCCCCGACCTTCGGGACATGGGAGGCGGTACGCCTCGACGACACGACGCATCGCTGCGTCTATCTCTCGGAGGGGCTCGGCCACGCCTTCATGGCGCTGGAGGACGACTCCACCGTCGTCTACCTCTGTTCGCGGGGATACGCGCCGGACCGCGAATTCGGGATCGACCCGCTCGACCCGGCCCTGGCCATCGCGTGGCCCGGCGACCTCACACCCGTCCTTTCCGGCAAGGACGCGGCGGCGCCGACGCTGGCGGAAGCCGAGCGGCAGGGGCTGCTGCCGTCCTTCGAGGAATGCGTGGCCTATCGCGGAAGTCTGGTGAGTGAATCATGAGCGGGCCGCGGGGGCGGTGACGCCGCTCGGGTGATCCTCATGGTCGAGACGGGTCGTCCTTTAGTCATTTTTTCATAGCGGTGGAATGGATGACTTCGTTCATGGCCCAAGGAGACATGGCGGCCGAGCGGAACCGATGCACGCTGAGTGCGCGCCCGCCGTCTGATCCCTCCCCAACGTGAGGAAGGTTCTCTTGAACCGCAGAACGATCCGAATTGCGCGCCTGAAGTCCGTCACGATGGTCACGACGGGCGCGGCGACGGTGGCGCTGAGCGTGCTTCCGAGCACGGTGGCGATCGCCGACGCGATGCAGCGGCCGGACGCCGGTCGCCTGGTGGTGCAGAAGCTCCCGGCGGGCGTGTCCGAGGCGGCCGTGGCCGACGCGGTCCGCCGGGCCGGTTCCGACGGCCGGGCGACGGTGCACTACGGCGCCGCGCCCTCCGCGGACAAGGACCGCGGCCCCCACCACCACGCGGAGCAGGGCCCGCGAGGCCCCCGCGGCCCGCAGGGTCCGAGGGGTCCCCAGGGCCCCAAGGGCCACGACGGCAGGCCCGGCAAGCCGGGCAAGCCCGGCCCGCAGGGCGCTCAGGGCGCGCAGGGAGCGCAGGGAGCGCAGGGTGCTCAAGGTGCGCAGGGTGCTCAGGGAGCCGTGGGCGAGACGGGCGGCACCGGAGTGCAGGGCGCTCAGGGCGCGCAGGGTGCTCAGGGCGCGCAGGGTGCTCAGGGTGCTCAGGGAGCCGTGGGCGAGACGGGCGGCACCGGAGTGCAGGGCGCTCAGGGCGCTCAGGGTGCTCAGGGCGCGCAGGGTGCTCAGGGTGCTCAGGGAGCCGTGGGCGAGACGGGCGGCACCGGAGTGCAGGGCGCTCAGGGCGCGCAGGGCGCCCAGGGAGCCCAGGGCGCTCAAGGTGCCCAGGGCGCGACCGGTGCCTCGGGTCTCACCACGTACCTCGTGACCGCGACCGGCACCACCTCGGCGACGGCCGCCTGCCGGACCGGCGACATCGTCACCGGCGGCGGGTTCGTCGTGACCAACGGTTCGCCCGGTTCGAGCCGACCGGTCCTGGTCACCGGCACGCAGCAGGGGTGGCAGGCCACGCAGAACGGCACCGGCCAGGGGCTCACCGCCTTCGCCATCTGTGCCGACGTCACGCCGTAGATCCCCGTGAAGTGAGCGACGCTGCCCCGGGGCCCACCCTCGGGGCACCGCTGACACAGCCTCTGGAGGGCCCGTGAGACCGACGGTCTGCCTCAACATGATCGTCAAGGACGAGGCGCCGGTGATCCGGCGCTGTCTCGAATCCGTACGCCCCCTGATCGACACCTGGGTCATCGTGGACACGGGGTCCACCGACGGCACCCAGGACATCATCCGTGACGTCTACGGCGATCTGCCCGGGGAACTGTACGAGCGGCCCTGGAGGGGATACGACGGGAGCCGTACCGAGGCCATCGAACTCGCCCGCTCCCGGGCGGACTACCTGTTCTTCATCGACGCCGACGACGTGATGGAGACCGAGCCCGGCTTCCGGATGCCGGACCTGACCTCCGACGCGTACAAGGTCGACATCCGCTCGGGGTCCTTCCGCTACTGGCGCCCCGCCCTGGTCTCGACCCGCCTGCCCTGGCGGTACGTCGGCGTCCTGCACGAGTACATCGACTGCGGCGCCCGCTTCGGCCTCGGCACGCTGCGGGGCGTCGAGATGATCATCGTGGGCGGCGGGGCGCGGCTCCGGCAGGAAGGCGCACGGACCAAATACCTGCGGGACGCCGGCATCCTGGAGCAGGGCCTGGCCGAGGAGCCCGGCAACGCCCGTTACGCCTTCTACCTCGCCCAGAGCTGGCGCGACGCCGGCGAACCGGAGAAGGCGCTCGAGGCCTACGACCGCAGGGCGGACATGGGGGGCTGGGAGCAGGAGGTCTACTGCGCCCGCCTCTGGGCCGCCCGGCTGGCGGAGAGCCTCGAACGGCCCTCGGCGGAGGTGATGGACCGCTACCTCCGTGCCTACGAGACCCGGCCCACGCGTGCCGAGGCCATCGGCGAGCTCGCGCGCCTGTGCCGGACCAGCGGCCCGCGCTGGCCGCTCGCCCACATGTTCGCCCGCCGGGCGGCCCGCATCCCGTTCCCGCAGGACGACCTCCTCGTCGAGGCCGGCTGGTACGAGTGGCAGGCGCTCGACGAGCTCGCGGTGGCCGCTTACTGGATGGGCGAGTACGCGGAGTCCAGGGAATGCTGCGAACGCCTGCTGGAGAGTGGCGGGCTGCCCGCCGAACACCGCGAGCGGGTCACGCAGAACCTGGAGCTGGCCCGGGAGCACCTCGGCGTGACACAGCTCGTGGGGGTCTGAGGGCCACTACACCAGCAGCTTCCCCCCGCACCGCGCGGCGCCCTCCTTCATCGCGATGAGGTTGGCGACGACGTACGAGATGTCCTTCTCGGTGTGCCACTCGCTGGGGAAGTAGGTGACCAGCCGGGAGGACTGGAAGCGGGCCTCGATGTCGGGGACGAAGGTGCGGTACTGGTCGTCCGTGTAGTACCAGAACGAGTTCTCGTTGTAGTAGGCGACGTGGGTCGGGTCCTGGTACGCCCCGCGGCCGTCGGAGCTGGCCGTCAGGGTGAGGAGCATGCCGCCGGGGGCCAGCAGCCGGTACAGCTCGTTGATCAGCGGCACCTTCGCGGGGACGTACTCCAGGAAGTTCACCGCCCGTACCAGGCCGACGGAGTCGTCGGGGAGGTCGAGTTTCCCCGGCAGGGTCGCGACAATGTCCACGCCCTCGCCCGCCCGCCGGTCGACGCCCGTGTACCCCGGCGGTTTGCGGTGTGCCGAGCCGAGGTCCAGGGCGAGCAGTCCGCGCCGAAGCGTCCAGGCGAGCGCGTTGGCCTCGATGTACTTGTCGTACAGGGTGACCGTCTCGCGCTGGATGTGCGCGTTGATCTCCGGCTCGCACTGGGTGTTCGCGGAGTGGACCCGCTGGAGGTACAGACAGCGGTTGATGTGGTGGAAGTCGCCGAGGTGGAAGAGACGGCACATCAGGTCCTGGTCGTCCAGCACCGTGCGGGTGGCGTCGTACCCGCCGGCCTTCTCGTAGCTCTCCTTGCGGAAGGCCCGTACATGGTTGGGCGCGTACCAGATGTAGGCGACGTTGTGCGGCGTCGGCGCGAGCGAGACGACCTGGAGCAGTCTGCGGCCGTCGACGTCCACGTCCTCGTACTGCCAGCCGAAGGTCTCGTCGAAGCGGGTCTCGTCCCGCCCGCCGTCCTCGGTGATCTGCGCGGTGTTGCTGTAGACGAAGACGGCGTCGGGATGCGCGTCGAACGCCTTGCCCAGCTCCGCCAGACATGCCCTCGCCAGCAGGTCGTCGTGGTCGAGTTCGACGAGGATCTCGCCGCGGGCCAGCTCGCAGGCCCTGCGCTTGGCGGCGCCGACGCCGACGACGTCGTCCGCGATCACCACCCGGATCCGCTCGTCGGGGTACTCCGGCCGCCAGCGGGCGCCGTTGTTGAGCAGGACGATCCACTCCCAGTCCGGACACGTCTGCGCCTGGAGCGTCGCCAGGCACTCGTCGAGGAAACGCGGGCGGTGGCTGGGGGTGAAGACGGAGAACCTCGGGGTGGCGGTCGACGGCGGCATCTGCTGCTCCCTGCGTGGCTCGGGGCCGATGGGGCGACGCCGGTGAAATCCCGGAATCCCGCGGGTACTTGGCCTGGCCCGCGGTGGTCCGCAGCCGGGCCGGCGCGCCGTTTCCGCCGAGGTTACGAGCAGGCCCCGGCGGCAGAGCCGTACGGCAGGCGGTGGGGGGTGCGGACCACCCGAATGCACGCACGCATGCACGCACGAAGGCGCCCGCGAAGGCACCTGTGAAGGCACCTACGAGGGCGCGCCCGCCGTTCCGTCCAGGAAGCCGTCGACCAGGCGGGCGGTGTTCGCCCGGGCCGTCGGTTCCATGGCACGGGTGCGGGCGAGCAGCTCTTCGGGGTCCAGCCCGTGCCGGACGCACTGCTCGGCGCCCCCGAGAGCGAGCCAGCCGCGCACCATCCGGGGGGTGACCTCCGGATGGAACTGCACCCCCAGGCTGCTCCCCGCCCGGAAGGCCTGCGCGCACACGGCGGTGCGGGCCAGTTCCTCGGCGTCCGGCGGCAGGACGCAGCGGTCGTAGTGCCACTGGAACCAGGGGCCGGGGCCGACCAGGGCGGGTTCGTCGGTGTCGACCTCGACCCAGCCGATCTCGGGGCGCGGTGCCTCCTCGACCGCCCCCCCGAGCGCCGTCGTCAGCGCCTGTGCGCCGAAGCAGACGCCGAGCACGGGTATGCCGAGGTGGTGCGCCTTGCGCAGCAGCGCCAGCTCGCCGCCGATCCAGCGGCCGACGGCCGCCGGGTCGTACACCGACCAGGGGGCGCCGAGCGCCACGATCACATCCCAGTCGGCGGGATCGGGGAAGTCGAAGGCCACGTCCGGGGCGTGATGGCGGTCCTCGGGCACGACCGTCACCGTGGTGAGGTCGTACCCGCGCTCCACGAGCCGGGCGCCCACCAGGCCCGGCTCCGTGACGTGGTCGTGCTGGATGACGAGTGCGCGCACCTGGCTCCTCCTCCGGCCCCTCGGGAGAGGCGTGATCCCATTCTGTTTGAGATCAAATGATATCCCCGGGGGAGGAGCGGCGGGGTCAGGACGGGGCCGTGATCTCACGCTTGAGGATCTTGCCGCTCGGGCCGGTCGGGAGCCTGTCCATCAGCCAGATCTCGCGCGGGTACTTGTACGCCGCCACCCGCTCCTTGACGAACTCGCGCAGCTCGTCCGGGGTCGCCCGGGCCCCCGGTCGCAGGACGACGGCCGCCGCGATCTCCTCGCCCAGGTGGGCGTGGCCGACGCCCACCACGGCGGCCAGCGCGACGGCCGGGTGCTCGTGGAGGACCTCCTCGATCTCCCGCGGGTAGACGTTGTAGCCACCCCGGATGATCATGTCCTTCTTGCGGTCGACGATGTAGAAGTAGCCGTCCTCGTCCTGCCGTGCCAGGTCGCCGCTGCGCAGCCAGCCGTCGGGAACGGCCGCCGCCGTCTCCTCGGGGCGGTTCCAGTAGCCCTTCATCACGTTCGGGCCCCGGACGGCCAGCTCGCCGACCTCGCCCGCCGGGACGTCCTGCCCCGTCTCGTCCAGCAGCCGCACCTGAACGTCCTGGATCGGGGTGCCGATGGACCCGGCCTTGCGCGGCCGGTCGGGATGGTTGAACGTCACCACCGGGCTCGTCTCCGACATGCCGAAGCCCTCCAGGATCGCGCAGCCGAACCGCCGCTCGAAGCCGTGCAGGATCTCCACGGGCAGCGAGGCGCCGCCCGAGATGCACATCCGCAGCGTCGACACGTCCGCCTCCGAAGGGTGCTGGAGCAGCGCGGCGTACATGGTGGGCACGCCCTCGAAGACCGTGGCCCGGTCGCGTGCGATCGCGTCCAGCACGGCCTGCGGCTCGAAACGCGGGACCAGCGTGAGCGAGGCCCCGGCGCGGACGGCCACGCTCATGGTGCAGATCTGGCCGAAGATGTGGAACAGCGGCAGACAGCCCACCACCACGTCGTCCGGGGTCATCCGCTGCACCTGGACCGTGTTGACCTCGGTGTTGTGCCGCAGCCCGCCATGGGTGAGCGCGGCCCCCTTGGGGCGGCCCGTGGTGCCGGACGTGTACAGCAGGACGGCCACGTCCGCGTCGTCCGTGTCCGCCACACCCGCCAGCGGCTCGTGCCCGGTCAGCAGCTCGGCGAAGGCGGCGGGCTCCACGGCCAGCCGCCGCACCCCGGCCGCCGCCGCGCCCTGCGCGCCCTCACCCGGTGCCTGGTGCCACTCGAACAGCAGGCTCGCCCCGGAGTCCGTCAGGTGGTACGCGGTCTCCCGCGCCTTCAGCAGCGGGTTCATCGGGACGACCACGGCCCCGGCGCGCAGCACGCCGTAGTAGAGGACGACGAACTCCGGGACGTTGGGCAGCATCAGCGCCACCCGGTCGCCCGGGCGCACCCCCTCGGCCCGCAGCAGGGCGGCGGCGCGGGCACTGGCCCGGTCCAGCTCCGCGTACGCCATGACCCGCTCGCCCAGGCGCAGTGCGGGACGGGCCGGCTGCCGCTCCGCCGTGTCCACCAGAAAGCCCGCCAGATTGGCCATGCCCGCCTCCACGCATCTCACCGCTGAAATCCGCCGTTCACGTGGACGACATGGTGCTGGCGCATCCGGCGGCGACCTATGGGCGGCGGGACAGCGTCTGCCCGCCGGGTTTGTTCACACGAACAAGAAGGCCTGTCTAAGCTGCGGCAATGGACCTCTCGGGTGTGACGTCGGCGCTCCACGCGCGGCTGCCGGAACTGGGCGAGCGGATGGCGCAGCGCATCCGCTCCGCCGTCCCCGCCTACCAGGACGAGTCACTGATCCCCTTCGACTCGCTGCGCCGCTCCTGCACCGCCAACGCCGACCTCGTCCTGAGCCACTTCCACCGCACCGACACGCCCGATCCCAGCCCGGCCCGGGAGACCGGCCGGGTCCGGGCCGAGCAGGGCATGCCGCTGGCCGACACCCTGCACGCCTACCGGATCGGCTTCGAGCTCCTGTGGTCGGAGATCATCGAGGAGTCCCGCACCCACCCCGAGGTCACGGACGCCGAGCTGGTCACCCGGTCGGCGGAGATCTGGGCGCTGTTCGGCCGTTACGCGGAGGCCGTGGCGGCGGCCCACCGGGAGACCGCCGCCGAGCTGACCCTCCAGCGCGAGGCCCGCCGCTCGGCGCTGGTGGAGGCCCTGTTCACCGGCGCCCTCGCCGACCGGACCACGCTCTGGGAGGCCGCCCGGGAGCTGGGCCTGCCCGAACAGGGCCCCTTCGCGGTCGTCGCGGCGGCCGCGGGTGCCCCCGGCGAGGAGCCCCTCAGCGGAATCGAGGCCGCACTGCGCCAGGCGCGTCTGCCCTCCGCCTGGCGGCTGCTGCCCCACCAGCAGATCGGCGTGGTCGCCCTGGCCGCCCCGGGGGCCGAGGACACCTGCCTGCGCGCCCTGCGCCGCGCCCATGCCCGGGTCGGCGTCAGCCCCGGCTTCCCCTCCCTGCGCGACACCCCGCAGGCCCTGCGCTTCGCCCGGCTGGCCCTGGCCGGACTGCCCGGGACCGGGCCCGGCGTCGCACGCTTCGACGACAACCCGCTGGCCATGCTCGTCGCCGCCGCGCCGGCCGAGGCGGCACACCTGACGGAGGTGGTCCTCAGACCGGTGCTCGCGCTGCCCGCCGCGGAACGGGCCCGGCTCCTGACCACCCTGGAACACTGGTTCGCCGCCGCCGGCTCCGCAGCGGACACCGCCCGCACCCTCTTCGTCCACCCCAACACCGTCCGCTACCGGCTGCGCCGCGTCGAGGAGCTGACCGGCCGCTCCCTGTCCGACCCCCGTACGACGGCGGACCTCGGCGCCGCGCTGCTCGCCGTGCGCACCTCGGGGACGGGGCGGGAGGGGTCTCCCACCGGGACGCGGGACTGAGCCCTCACCTGCGCCAGACGCCCGTGAAGTCGATCCGGCGCGCCCAGTCGGGGTGGTCTATCAGCGGGTTGCGGTTTCCCTGGATCTCCGCGGCGGCCGCGTTGCGGTGCTGCTCGTACTCGCTCACCGGCTCGCCGTCGTGCCAGGTCAGCAGGGTGGGCAGCCGCTCTGCGGGGAACTCCTGCGGCGCATCGCCGACCAGACCCGGGTAGCGCAGCAGGAAGTACAGGGTGGCCCGGGCGACCGTGCCCTTTCCCTGCTGCGGCTCGAACCCCTCGCCCTCGCGCCTCCCGCAGGCGTCCCGGACCGCTTCCTGCACACCGGGGAAGTCGATGTACGGGAAGTTGCCGCGGAAGCTGTTGCAGCCCGCCTCGCACGCGAACAGATGGTGCAGATCGCCCCGCATGGGCTCCTGCTTGGCGAACCACGACTGCGGCACCACGTGTTCGCAGTTGAACGGCATCGTCTCCTCCAGGGCGTCGAACTCGGCCTCGAACTCGGCCGGGCCCGCCGTGCTCTCGCGCAGCAGCAACTCCCGGACGCGGTTCAGCCGGCTCTCCGCCACGGCGGCGTCGGCCCGGATGAACTCCTCCGGCGCGAAGTCCCGGCCGGAGTAGATGCTGCGCAGCCGGCCGTCCTGGTGCAGGTCGACCCACGGATACACCAGGCGGATCGGCTGGTACCTCGGCCGGGGCGCGTGGGTCCGCTCCAGCAGGCCGGTGAGCGCACGGCGCAGCGCGTCGCCGCTCAGGTCACCGACGCCCGCGTAGTAGGCGTCGCAGGCGGCCCGGTCGGCGGTCCGGTCGTAGTAGGGCCGGTCCTGGGCGAGCCGGAGGTTGACCAGGGCGGCGGTCACGTCCCTCTCGACCGCCGAGACCGTGTCCGCCCGCGCGGTGGTGGGGGCACCGGCGCCCGGCGCCGTCAGGGGAGGCGGCGGGCCGGCCGGGGCCGCGAGCGGCGGGGGAGGGGACGTGGGGACGGGCTGCGCGCCGCTGACGCCGGCGGCCACCGCCGGGAACCCCGACGGACCGAGGCCGACGGTGACCCACAGGGGGACGGTCAGCCGCGCCGTGCCGTCGGCGAGGTACGCCGCGCGTGAACCGTTGGCCCCGGCCGCGGCCCCGTTGGCGGAGGCCGGGGGCACAGGGGCGCTCTCGGGCGGTGCCGGAGCGGTCGGTACGGCCGGTACGGCGGACCCCGCGGTGAACACCTCGTCCCGCAGCCCGGCCGCCTCACCGCCCGGGCTGATCGCACGCAGGGCGCCCAGCACCCGGCTGATCCGCACCCCCTCGTTCGCCTTCCACGCCAGCCGCGCCTCGCCCATGTCCGGCTGCCAGACCGTTCCGTCCACGCTCAGGGGCCGGCCCTGGCCGTCGGTCTTCGGCACGGCCGAGTGGTGCAGGGCCACGACCTCCCACTGGTCGTTGAAGACCGGCGAACCCGACGACCCCGGCTGGGTGTCGCACTCGTAGTGCAGGAAGTCGTCGAGCACGTCCACGACCTGGTTGTCCCGCAGCGCCAACTGCTTGGGCTCGCCCCGTGGATGCTGGACGATGTTGACGAACTCCCCGATGACGACCTTGCCCTGCGCCTCGCTGAGGGTGAGCCGCCCGAACGACGACAACGCCTCGCCCCGGGTGCCGCTCGGCGCCACCGCGACCAGGCTGAAGTCCAGCCGCTGGTCGGTGACGAAGAACCGCTGCGGCTCCAGCCGGAACACGGCCGGTACGAGCGGGCCGCCGCCGACCCCGTCCTGGAAGGCGAACGCAACCTCGCTGCGGGCCGCCTCCTCCGGGTCGCCCAGGACGTGGTGGTTGGTCAGCAGCAGCGCGGGGGAGACCAGGAAGCCGGTGCCGTGGCCACCGCCCGGCCCTCCGACGGTGATCCGGCCGACCGGGCGTGCGGCGAGGACGCCCTCCTCCAGGAACGCGACGGGAGTGAGGTCGTTGCGCCCGATGAGCCGTTCCAGGCCCAGCACATCGCGGCCGAAGCTGTCCGGCGGCAGCCGCAGGGTGCTCCCCGCGGTGGCCGCCGGATCCGACGGCGTCCGCTCGATCGCCCGGGCCAGCGACCAGTCGGCGCCGAGCCGGGCCAGCCGCTTCGCGACCCGCTCGGGATCGTCGGCGTACAGCACACCGCTGGTGGCGAGCACCGCCTTGTTGCGGTCGCGGCGCTCGGTGCGGTCGGTGTAGCGCCGGGCGGCCCGTGTGAGCTGGGACAGGTAGTCCGAGGCGCGCTCGGTGCGCAGTTCCGTCGTCATGGTCTGCCTCCTCGGCCTTCCCGGGCCGAAAGTCCGCTACGACGGGTGTGCGTGCATCATCATGACTTCCCTTTAATCATCGCCTTTTGGGGTGGTTCACGCCATTCGGCACCCGGGGCCTCAGTCGCTGCCGCGCAGCGCCACCCAGGTGCCGTGGGCCACGACACCGTCGGCCGACAGGCCCTTGTCGCCCTGGAAGGCCCGCACCGCGCTCGTCGTCTCGGGGCCGAACTCACCGTCGACGCCGCCGCTTCCGACGCCGTAGCCGCGTTTCGTCAGCATGCACTGCACCTGCAACACCTTCTTGCCGCTGTCGCCTTCGCCGGTCCGTCCGTTGCCGTTGTAGTACGTGCAGTCGGTGTTCCACGGCTGCGAGGCGGGCGGTTCGGCCGACGGCGTCGTGGGAGCCGTACTCGGAGTGGCGGAGGTGCCGGTGCCCGCACCGGTGCCCGTGCCGGCGGTGGTGGAGGAGGGGCCGCCGGGAGCGCTGCCGGCGGTCGCCGAGCCGGTGGCCTCCGGCTGTGACGGGTCGGGGCTGCCGTCGACCTCGGCCCGCCCGTCGGAGGAGCCCGCCACCGAGGCCCGGTCGGGCACGCCGGACGTCCCCGGCAGGGCGACGTTGCCGGGCGGACCGCCGGGCGACGCGCCGGTCGTCGTCTCCATGTCCCGGGGAGGGGCCGCGGTCGTCCCGCCGTCCGGCCGCATGAGGACGAGCCCGCCGGCGGCGACCGCACACAGGGCGACACCCGCCGCCACGGCCATCCCTCGCGTGCGACGGTTCCACCGACGGGATCCGGTCGGCAGTAAGACTTCTGAAGCGGCCTCACCGGACGCGGCGGACGCATCCGGCGGCGCGGACGGGGCCGACGCGTCGGCCGGCACGGCGGGAGCGCCGACCGCGGCGTGCGGATCCATCGGCCCGGCACCGGCTCCGGACGGGGCCGATGAGGCCACCGGCACGGATGCGGCTCCGGACGGCGCCGGAGAGCCGGCGGCCTCGGACGGCGCTGATGAGGACAGCGGACCGGCGGCGGCATCGGACGGGTTTGCCGGCAGGGCGGCGACGCCGGCGGGTGCCGGGCGGCTCACCGGGGCCGGGGCGGGGGTACGGGGGGCCGAGGCGGGGCGGCCCGCGGGGAGCAGGCGGACCGCTCGCTCCACGGGGATCCGGTAGAGCGTCTCGTACGCCCCCTGCCGGGCCAGCACCTCGCCGTGGAGCGGCTCGGGCCAGTCGTCCGCCGCGGTGCGCGCCGCGCCGAGCTCGATCAGTTCCCCGGCGGTGGGGCGCGGTCCTGGCTCCTTGGCCAGGCACCGGGCCAGCAGCGCGGCGAGCTCGGGGTCGGCCGCGGCGACGGCGCCGGTCACCTGCGGATCGGGCTCCTCGAAC
Organism: Streptomyces griseoruber; assembly: GCF_001514205.1. Classification (GTDB taxonomy): domain Bacteria; phylum Actinomycetota; class Actinomycetes; order Streptomycetales; family Streptomycetaceae; genus Streptomyces; species Streptomyces griseoruber. The sequence goes on from NZ_KQ948771.1 coordinate 49,892, forward strand.
GCCACCCGGTGCATCACGTCGACGCCGGTTCCGTCCCCGAACGGGGCGCGCCCGGTGGCGGCGTACACGAGGGTCCCGGCCAGCGAGAACACGTCCGAGGAGGCGTCGCAGTGGCCCGTGCGGAGGTACTCCGGCGACATGTAGGCCGGGGTGCCCACCCGGTTTCCCGTGCCGGTGAGCGCACTGCCGTCCGCGGCCTTGGAGATCCCGAAGTCGATCAGATGCGCGCCCTGCACGGACAACAGGACGTTGGACGGCTTCAGATCCCGGTGGACGACCCCGGCGGCGGACAGGGCGGCCAGCGCCCGACCCAGATCCGCGACCAGCCGCCACACGGTGGCCGCGGGCAGGGCGCCGCCCCCGCGGACGGCCTCCGTCAGATCGAGCCCCGGGATGTACTCGGTGGCCATCCACAGCAGTTCGTCCTCGAACCCCGTACCGCACAGCCGGGGCGCGTACGGCGGGCCCAGCCGGGCGTGCACCGCCGCCTCACGCTCGAAGCGGCGCTGGAAGCGGACGTCCTCGGCGTACTCCGGCCGGATCACCTTCACCGCGAACAGACCCGGGCCGTCGTCGGCGGCCCGGGCCAGATACACCCGTCCCATCCCGCCGCTGCCGAGCAGTGCCAGCGGCACATAGGGGCCGACACGGCCCGGATCCCCGACCCGCAGGGGTGAGGCGCCGGTCTGCCGCAGTGCGGCGGCCTCGGCCGCCGTGGCAGTCGGTGGGGTCGGCCGCTGGTGAGTCACGGAACTCCCGAAGTGATGTTCGCCGTACGCCAGTTCGTTCTATGGCGGGAACAACGAGGCTAGCCCAGTCTCCGCGTGTGCTCAGGCTTTCAAACACTTCCGTGACCGCTCGGTCACCCGGCCCCGCCGCCCGCCGCCCGGCTGGTCCGTGCCGCGCGGCCCTCAGGCCGTCAACCCCTGCCCCGCGCCCAGTCGTTCCAGCAGTCGCTCGTGGTGGAGGGCGGCCACGGGGCCGATCAGGTCGGGGTGGCGCAGCAGGGCCGCCGCCCGGCGGTCGTGGTCGTCGGGAGCGAGCAGGCGCCGGTACTCCACCGGCGTACCGCGCGTACGGGCACCCCTGGTGAGGCCGGCCACCGCACGCGCGGCCAGTTCCGGATCGGCGAGGAGGCCGGCCGCCCAGCTCGCCACGACCTCGTCGACCCAGCAGCGCCAGGCCGCGTCGTCCGGATCCTCCCCGGCGCCGCTCAGCCGGTCGAGCCCCGCCGAGCCGCCCGGCCCCGTGACCCCGGCCAGCGCCGAGTCCGTCGCCGTCGGATAGCGCAGCCAGGCCGCGACGGTGACGGCCTGACGGGCCTGCGCCTCGCACAGGGCGACGGCGAGCGCGCCGCCGGAGGCGGGATAGGCGAGCGTCAGCCACTGGGTGGTCGCGGCGATGAGCGGGGCGAGATCTGCGAACACTGGGGACCGTCCGTGCGGGGAGCGAGAGTTCTTTCGAAACGGTAGCGGAGCCCTGCGCACTCCCTTGACGTGTACTTGGCGCAGTGGCTTTATGGGAGCGCTCCCACGCTTTCGCACGCCCGCACGCCCACACCCCCGCCTTCTTGGCCTCACTCCTGGAGTCGCAGTGAGAACGACAAGAAGCACGACGAGAAGCACGACGAGAAGCACGACGAGAAGCATCCCGAGCAGCCCGCCTCGGAAGCGTTCGGTGACCACGCTGCTGACCGGGCTGGCCGTCCTCCTCGGCCTGGTCGCCCTCGGTGTCCTCGCCCCCGCCCCGGCCCAGGCCCGCCCCGACGGCCTCGCCGCCACCGGCCTTCACATTGCGGACGGTCGGCTGGTCGAGGCCAACGGGAACGACTTCGTGATGCGCGGCGTCAATCACGCCCACACCTGGTACCCCGGCCGGCTCCAGTCGCTGGCCGACATCAAGGCGCTGGGCGCCAACACCGTCCGCGTGGTCCTCGCCGACGGCCACCGCTGGAGCGCGAACAGCGCCTCGGACGTGGCGAACGTCGTGGCCCAGTGCAAGGCCAACCGGCTCATCTGCGTCCTGGAGGTGCACGACACCACCGGCTACGGCGAGGACTCCGCGGCCGGCACCCTCGACCAGGCCGCCGACTACTGGATCGGCCTCAAGGACGTGCTGGCCGGCCAGGAGAACTACGTCGTCATCAACATCGGCAACGAGCCCTGGGGCAACACGGACCCCGCGGGCTGGACCGCCCCCACCATCGCCGCGGTCAAGAAGCTGCGCGACGCCGGATTCCAGCACACGATCATGGTGGACGCGCCCAACTGGGGCCAGGACTGGCAGGGCGTCATGCGGGCCAACGCCCGGTCCGTGTACGCCGCCGACACCACCGGCAACCTGATCTTCTCGATCCACATGTACAGCGTCTTCGACACCGCGGCGGAGATCACCGACTACCTCAACGCCTTCGTCAACGCCAAACTGCCGCTCCTGATCGGGGAGTTCGGCGGTCCGGCCGACCAGTGGGGCGACCCCGACGAGGACACCATGATGGCCACCGCCCAGCAGCTGAACCTCGGCTATCTGGCCTGGTCCTGGAGCGGCAACACCGACCCGATCCTCGACCTGGCGACCGCCTTCGACCCCACGCGGCTCAGCTCCTGGGGGCAGCGCGTCTTCAACGGCGTCAACGGCATCGCCCAGACCGCGAAGGAGGCCACGGTGTACGGCGGCGGCACCCCGGCCGACACCCAGGCGCCGACCACCCCCGGCACCCCGACGGCCTCCGCCGTGACGGCCACCTCCGCGACGCTCACCTGGACGGCCGCGACCGACAACATCGGCGTCACGGGCTACGACGTCGTCCGGGTCGCCGGCGGGACCGAGTCCGCCGTTGCCGCCTCCACCACCAACGGTGTGACGGTGACCGGGCTCAGCGCCAGTACGGCGTACACCTTCGCGGTCTACGCCCGGGACGCGGCCGGCAACCGCTCGGCCCGTTCGGGCACGGTCGCCGTCACGACGAGCAGCGCACCCGCCACCCCCTGCTCCGTGCGCTACCGCGTCGTGGGCGAATGGCCGGGCGGCTTCCAGGGCGAGATCGTGCTGGGCAACCCCGGCACCGCCGCGATCAACGGCTGGAAGCTGGCCTTCGCCTTCGCCGACGGGCAGACGGTCACCACGATGTGGGGCGGGACCCCCACCCAGAGCGGCGCCGCGGTGACCGTCGCCCCCGCCTCGTACACCGGCACCATCCCCGTCGGCGGCTCGGTCACCGTCGGCTTCATCGGTGCCAAGGGCACCACCAACACCGCCCCGACCGCCTTCACCCTCAACGGCAGCGCCTGCACGACCACCTGACGCGCCGTTCCTCCGGCCGGCCGGCCTCCGGTGCCGGCCGGCCGGACCGTCCTCCGCGGCCCGCCCGCCGGAACCGGAAAAGGGTTTGCCCGCGCCGCGCACATCCCCCTACCGTCGGAGCACTCTTACGCATCACGCTCCCTCGAACGATCGCCGCAGAACGGGAGCAGGCCCGCGCACGGCGCGCGGAGTCAGGAGGGGCGGCAGCCCCGTCCGCATGCCCTCCTGAAGGACTGCTCCCATGAAGATCGGCCTCGGCCTCCCCATCGACGACCCCGCCCTGCTCCTGACCTGGGCACGGCGCGCCGACGCGGGCCCGTTCAGCACGCTCGGCCTGCTCGACCGGCTGGTGTTCGACAACCCCGAGCCCCTGGTCACCCTCGCCGCCCTCGCGGGCGCCACCTCGCGCATCCGCCTCCAGACCGAGGTGCTCGTCGCGCCCGTCCACACCACGGCGCTGCTCGCCAAGCAGGCCGCGACCCTCGACCGCCTCTCCGGCGGCCGGTTCACCCTGGGGATCGGCGTCGGCGGACGAGAGGACGACTTCCTCGCCGCCGGCGCCGACCTCGGCGGCCGGGGCCGTCGCCTCGACGAGCAGATGACCCTGCTGCGCCGACTCTGGGCCGGTGAGCCGTACGGCGAGGGCTCCGGGCCCATCGGACCCGCGCCCCTCACGCCGGGCGGCCCCGAGGTGCTCTTCGGCGGCTTCGCGCCCGCCGCCCTCGCCCGCGTGGGCCGCTTCGGCGACGGCTTCCTCGGTGCCGCACTGCCCCCGGAGCACCTCGGCGGCCTGTTCCGCGAGGTGGAGAAGGGCTGGGAGCGGCACGGCCGCCCCGGCCGGCCGCGCCTGGTCGCCCAGATCAGCGTCGCCCTCGGACCGCGGGACACCGTGGACCGGGCCCGGCGCAACCTCCTGGACTACTACGCGTTCACCGGCCGCGCCGCCGCCATGGCCGACGGGCTGCTGACCACCCCGCGGACGATCCGTGCGGCCGTCTGTGCCCTCACCGGCATCGGCGCCGACGAGGTCGTCCTCTACTGCTGGGCCCCGGACCCCGACCAGGTGGACCGTCTGGCCGACGCGTGCTTCCCGAGCGCGAGCCGCACCGCCGCATCCTGTGTTTGATAGTTCAATCAAAGGGCGATCTGGGTAAAGTGTGACCATGTCCACGACGCCGCGCTGGCTCAACGCAGAAGAACGACGGGCCTGGCTCGCCTATGTCGACTTCTCCACCCTGCTCGCCGACCACCTCAACCGGCAGCTGCGGCGCGACGCGGGCATGACGCACTCCGACTACAGCCTGCTCGCCTACCTCTCCATGGCCCCCGACGGCGTCCTCGGGATGTCCGAACTGGCCCAGCGGCTGAAGATCACGCGCAGCCGGCTCACCCACGCGGTGAACCGGCTGCGCGAGGTCGGCCTCGTCGACCGCCGGGAGGACCCCGCCGACGGCCGTGGCCAGCTCGCCTTCCTCACCGAGGAGGGCAGGGCGCTGCTCGTGGAGGTCGCCCCCGGTCATGTCGAGGCCGTCCGCCGCGCGGTGTTCGACGTCCTCACCCCCGAACAGGTACGGCAGTTCGCCGAGATCGGCGAGGCCATCAGCGACGCCCTGCACCGGGCCGAGAGCACCGAGGCCGATCCGGCCGTGCTGCCCTGGCGGCGCCGCTGAACCGGGCCCGCCCCACCCGGAACACCTGTTCCGGCAGTTCATTCGGCCAGGGATCGAGAAGAACCGGCCCGGCGCGCGTACCTGGAGGTACGGGGCTGCCCGCCCCCCTTCGAAACACGCCAACGATCCAAGGGACGTACCTCGTGAACGCAACCGCCGCCATCGGCGTCACCGGCCTCGGCGTGATGGGCCGCAACCTCGCGCGCAACTTCGCCCGCAACGGTTACACCGTCGCCGTCCACAACCGCTCCGCCGGCCGTACCCGCGCGCTCGTCGAGGAGTTCGGCCACGAGGGCGCCTTCGTCCCCGCCGAGTCGGCCGAGGACTTCGTGGCCGCGCTCGAACGCCCCCGCCGTCTGATGATCATGGTGCAGGCGGGCGCGGTCACCGACGCCGTCATCGACGAGTTCGCCCCGCTCCTGGAGCCCGGCGACATGATCATCGACGGCGGCAACGCCCACTTCGCCGACACCCGCCGCCGCGAGGCCGCCCTGCGCGAGCAGGGCATCCACTTCGTCGGCACCGGTGTCTCCGGCGGCGAGGAGGGCGCCCTGCACGGGCCGTCGATCATGGTCGGCGGGTCGAGCGAGTCGTACGACGTCCTCGGTCCGATGTTCGAGTCCATCAGCGCGAAGATCGACGGCGAGCCCTGCGCCGCCCACGTCGGCACCGACGGCGCCGGACACTTCGTCAAGATGGTCCACAACGGCATCGAGTACGCCGACATGCAGCTCATCGCCGAGGCGTACGACCTGCTGCGCCAGGTCGCCGGCTACACCCCCGCCGAGATCGCCGACGTCTTCCGCACCTGGAACGAGGGCCGCCTCGGCTCCTACCTGATCGAGATCACCGCCGAGGTCCTCGCCCACACCGACGCCGCCACCGGCCTCGCGTTCGTCGACATCGTCACCGACGCGGCCGGCCAGAAGGGCACCGGCCGCTGGACCGTGCAGACCGCCCTGGACCTGGGCTCCCCGGTCACCGCCATCGCCCAGGCCACCTTCGCCCGCGCCGCTTCCGGCCAGCGCGAACTGCGCGCCGCCTACGCCGGGCTGCCCGGCGGCACCACCCCCGCGCTCAGCCGCACCGAGGCCGCCCGCTTCACCTCCCAGGTCGAGCACGCCCTGTACGCCTCCAAGGTCATCGCCTACGACCAGGGCTGGAAGATGATCCAGGACGCGGCCGCCGAGTACGGCTGGAAGATCGACCTGGGCGCGGTCGCCAAGATCTGGCGCGGCGGCTGCATCATCCGCGCCTCCTTCCTCGACCGCATCCGCGCCGCGTACGCCGCCGACTCCGAGCTGGTCAGCCTCCTCGGCGAGATGGAGTTCGCCATGGAGATCACCGACGCGCAGGTGCCGTGGCGCGAGACGGTCGCCTCCGCCGCCCGCCGGGGCATCCCCGTCCCCGCCTTCTCCGCGGCGCTCGCCCACTACGACACCCTGCGCGCCGGCCGGCTCCCCGCCGCCCTGCTCCAGGGCCAGCGCGACTACTTCGGCGCCCACACCTACGGCCGCACCGACCGCCCCGGCGCCTTCCACACCCACTGGGCGCAGGACGGCCGCCCGGAGACGCAGGCCTGAGGCGGCCCTGTTCCGCCGCGGTGACCGGCATCCGGACCCGCATGCCGCCCGCACCCCGGTTCGCCCAGGCGTAGTACGGCACCGCCGTCAGCTCGACGGCCGCCCCCACCGGGGCCGGTGCCGCGTCCGCCGGTCCGCATGGCCACCAGCCGTCCGGCCCGGCCGGGCCGGCGGGCCGGACGGATCCAGGCGGTCCGCCAGTGGCCCGCGCTCCAGGGCGACACAGCCGCGTACCGCGTCCACCCCCGGATGCGGCCGGGTCGGCCGGGGCACGAGGGGGAGGGCCGGCCGTACGGTGTCACCCGGCCCGAAAGCCCTCGACGGGGGCGCCGTTCACCGCCAGGGCGTGGTCCGCGCACCAGGCGGGCAGCCGCAGTGACAGCGTGCGCTCCGGCGGGTGCTCGGCGGACCCACCTCCGTGCTGTGGTCAGCCCCGGGCGGCCGCCGACTGCCGGATCACCAACTGCGTGCTGAGCACCACATGGTCGTCCCCGGAGATCCGCTCCTCCCGCTCCAGCGCCAGCCGGACGGCGGACCGGCCGAGATCCTCGTACGGGACGCGGACGGTGGTCAGCGCGGGGGTGAGGTCCGCCGCGAAGGGCACGTCGTCGTAGCCGACCAGGGAGACGTCGTCCGGAACGCCCAGTCCGGCCTCGCGCAGTGCGGCCAGCGCGCCGAGGGCCACCATGTCGGTGCCGGCGAAGACGGCCGTGAACTCCAGTCCCGCGCGCAGGGCGTCACGGGTGCGCAGATAGCCGGAGGTGCGGGTGTACGGGCCCGGGACGTCGAGTTCCTCCTCGTACGGCACCCCGTGCGCCCGCAGCGCGTCCAGGTGCCCCGTCCGGCGCTGCTGGGCGGTGGCGAACCGGGTCTCGCCGCCGAGGAACAGCACGCGCCGGTGACCGGCCGCGAGCAGATGGGCGGCGGCCTGGAAGGCGCCGCCGCGGTTGTCGTACTCGATCACCGTGGCCGGCGCGTCGGAGGGCAGCGGCGGGCGGCCGACCAGGACCAGCCGGGACCCCGCCGAGGCCAGGCCGTGCGCGTATCCGGCCATCCGCTCGTGGTACGCGTCGTCCACCTCCGCGCCGCCGACGAGCACCACAGCGGCGGCGTGCTGTTCGCGCATCAGCTGCACGAGGTCGTTCTCCCGGGCCGGATCGCCGTGCGTGGCGCAGACCAGGCTCAGCCGGCCGCGCATCGCCGCCTCCTGCTCGACGCCGGCCGCCACATGGGCGAGCGAGGGGCCGGTGATGTCGTGGAGGACCAGGGCGACCGGACCGGGAACGCCGCCCGAGAGCGCCTTGGCGTGCACGTTCACCACGTAGTGGAGCGCCTCGACCGCCGCCGTCACCCGGGCCCGGGTCGTCTCGGAGACCGGGTAGTTCCCGGCGAGCGTCCGGGACACGGTGGCCACCGACACGCCCGCCCTGGCGGCGACGTCGCGGATGGTGGCGGGCTTGTCCTGACCCGCGGTGCCGCGCCGCCGCCTGCCCCCGCCCGCGGGCCGCCGGCGCGCGCTGTCTCCGGTGGTGTGATCCGTCACGGCTTGACGTTACTGCATCCGGGGTCGTCCGCAGCCGCGCGCGACGGGCGAAGTGCCTTTCCGGAACGCCGGAAAACGTTTGTCCCCCGGTGCCGGACCGCCCCGGCCCCTTTCCCGGTCCCCGGTGGCCGGTGGCCGGTGACCGGTGGCCGGGACGGGGGCCTTGGGCGGCCGTCGGCTAGACGCTCGTCGCCGGGTACGTCGGGTACTCGACGCCGGAGACGTGCTGGACGACGCGGACGACCTGGCAGGAGTAGCCGAACTCGTTGTCGTACCAGAGGTAGAGGATGGCGTTGTCGCCGTCGACCTTGGTGGCGCCGGCGTCGACGATCGAGGCGTGGCGCGAGCCGATGAAGTCCATGGAGACCGCGTCGGGGGCCGTGGTGAAGTCGATCTGGCGCCGGAGCGGCGAGGTCAGTGAGACGTCGCGGAGGTGGTCCAGGACCTCCTCGCGGGTCGTCTCGCGGCCGAGGCGCAGGCTGAGGATCGCGATCGAGACGTCCGGCACGGGTACGCGGATCGAGCTGCCGGTGATCGGCGCCTTGAGTTCGGGCAGCGCCTTGGCGACGGCGGACGCGGCTCCGGTCTCGGTGATCACCATGTTCAGCGGCGCCGAGCGGCCGCGGCGGTCGGCCTTGTGGTAGTTGTCCAGCAGGTTCTGGTCGTTGGTGAACGAGTGGACGGTCTCCACGTGGCCGCGCTCCACGCCGTACTCGTCGTTCATCGCCTTCAGCGGCGGGACGATCGCGTTGGTGGTGCAGGAGGCGCAGGACAGGATCTGCTCGTCCGGCTTGATCGTGTCGTGGTTGACGCCGTGCACGATGTTCGGGACGTCGCCCTTGCCGGGCGCGGTCAGCACGACCTTGTCGATGCCCGGCCGCAGATGCTGGGAGAGGCCCTCGCGGTCGCGCCACTTGCCCGTGTTGTCGATGAGGATGGCGTGGTTGACGCCGTACGCCGTGTAGTCGATCTCGGCCGGGCTGTCGGCGTAGATGACCTTGATCTCGTTGCCGTTGGCGACGATCGTGCCGTTCGCCTCGTTCACTGTGATCGTGCCCTGGAACTGGCCGTGGACGGAGTCGCGGCGCAGCAGCGAGGCGCGCTTGATCAGGTCCTGCTCCCCGCCGCCGCGCACCACGATGGCGCGCAGTCGCAGACCGTTGCCGGAGCCGGTCTTCTCGATGAGCAGACGGGCGACGAGCCGGCCGATGCGGCCGAAGCCGTACAGGACGACGTCGCGCGGCTCACGGCGGTCGATCTTGTTGCCGCCCGTGGCGCCGGCGACGGCCTCCGCGGTGAAGTCCAGGACCGACAGACCGCGGTCGTCGGCGCGGTGGTTCTCGGCGAGTATGCCGATGTCGATCTGGGACGGTCCGAGGTCGAGCGTGGTGAGCGCCTCGAGGAACGGCAGGGTCTCGGTGACCGAGAGCTCCTCACCCGCGATCTGGCGGGCGAACCGGTGGGTCTTGAGGATGCTGACCACCGACTTGTTCACCAGGGAGCGGCTGTGCAGCAGGATCGTCACGTCCCGCTCGCGGTGCAGCTTCCCGATCATCGGGATCATCGACTCCGCGATCTCCTCGCGGTTCTTCCAGTGGGTGAACGAATCGTCGTTGAGCGTCACGGGCCTATCTTTCGAGCTAGGTGGCGCTCAGATGCTAACCCGATGCCCTTCTGATCATTCAAGCGGGGGTGCGCTCAGGTGTGCGGGACGGCCGGGACGGACACCTCGGCGGGGGAATCCGGAGGCGTCCGCCCCCACCCCGGGTCGGGGGAGAAGAGGCTGGTCAGGCCTCTTCGGGGGCCTGTAGGCGGCGCGGGATCCCCAGGGCGCACAGCGCTCCGGCGAACACCACGGCGACACCGACCCACACCGCGGGGTGCAGACCGTCGACGAACTGCCGGGGACCCTCGGTGCTGCCGTGCGCCACGAACACCGTGCTCAGTACGGCGATGCCGAGCGCGCCGCCGACCTCGCGCACGGTGGTGTTGGCGCCGGACGCCTTGCCCGCGTGATCCTTGGCGACCGAGCCGAGCACGACCGCCGCCGTCGGCGCGAACACGAAGCCCATGCCGACACCGGCCACGATCATCGGGCCGACCAGGGACGAGTAGTCCGTGTCCACATCGGCGACCAGGTTGATCCAGCCCAGCCCGACGCCCTGGAGGAAGAGCCCGAGGGCCATCAGCCGGCCGCCGCCCACCCTGTCGGTGAGCAGTCCGGCGACGGGGGCCACGAACATCGGCATCAGCGTCCAGGCGAGGGTGCGCACACCGGCCTCCAGCGGGGTGCGCGGCGGCACGATCTGGAGGTACTGGGCGAGCAGGAACAGCGAGCCGAAGACACCGAAGTACATGGTCGCGGAGACGACGTTGGTGAGGGTGAAGGCCCGCACCCGGTAGAAGGACAGCGGCAGCATCGGCTCCTCGGTCCGGGCCTCCCGGGCGACGAACGCGGCCAGCAGCACCGCGCCGCCGGTGAACGCGCCCAGCACCTTGCCGGAGGTCCAGCCGTCGGGCTCGCCGTGCACGATCGCCCACACCACGGCGCACAGTCCGGCCGCCGCCAGAACCATGCCGACCAGGTCGAGCCGGATGCCGGGCAGGGAGCTCTCCTCGAGCGCGAAGAGCACCAGCGGGATGGCGATCACGCAGACCGGCACATTGATCCAGAAGATCCACCGCCAGTCCAGACCGTCCACGACCGCGCCGCCGGCGACCGGACCCATCGCCACGGCGAGCCCGCTCACCCCGGACCACACACCGAGCGCCATCCCGCGCAGCCGCTCCGGCACCGCCTGCGACAGCAGCGTCAGCGACAGTGGCATCACGGCGGCCGCGCCGCATCCCTGGAGCGCACGGAAGGTGATCAGCTGGGCGCTGGTGTCCGACAGGCCGCAGCCGATGGAGGCCAGGGTGAACAGGGCGATGCCGACGACGAACACCTTCCGGCGCCCGAAGCGGTCACCGAGCGCGGCACCGGTCATCAGCAGACAGGCGAAGCTCAGGACGTAGGCGTTGACGAACCACTGGAGTTCCTGGGTGTCCGCCTCCAGGTCCACGGCCAGGGTGCGCAGGGCCGTGGAGACGACGAGGTTGTCCAGCGCGACCATGAACATGGGCACGCTCGCCGCGACGATCGCGAGCCAGAGGGGTGTCCGGCGGCCCCCGGTCGCCGGGGCGGAGGCGGCCGGGTCGTCGAGGGCCGGGCTCTCTTCGGACAGGGTCATGGTGGGGCTCTCTCCTGGGTGAGGGGTGTCAGGCACCGGTGCGTTCCTGCTCGGCGAGGCGGCGCCGGGCGTCCGTCCAGTCGATGGGCAGCTCGGCGGCGGGGACCTGCCAGAACGTGAAGACCGAGTCCTTCATCGTGGGCCGCAGCCCCTTCATGATCGACTTGTGCGGCTCGGTCTTCGCGTACGTGTGGAGCGCGGCCTCGTCCTCCCAGGCCGACAGCGTCCAGAAGGTGCGCTTGAGGGGCTCGGCGATCAGTGAGGCGCCGTACGCCCCCGGCGCGCCGGAGACCTGCTTCCACGCGGCCAGCGACTTCAGGAAGAAGCGCGGCACGTCCTTGAGCGAGCGGACCTCCAGCCGGGACGCCATCACGAACGCCTCGGTGTCGGGTGCGGGGGTGCTGACTGTCGTCCAGCGCAGGGTGGGCATGGCTGCGGCCTTCTCTCCGGCGGCGCGAAGGAATATTGGATACCTCTACTATCTATGTTAGACAGTAGAGGTATCCAGTTTTCAAGTGTGGAGCCGGACGAATCGGAGCCGAACCGTATGCGCATCTCCGAACTGAGCAGCCGCAGTGGCGTCTCCGTGACGACGATCAAGTACTACCTGCGCGAGGGACTGCTGCCGCCGGGCCGCCAGACGGCCGCCACCCAGGCCGAGTACGACGACCAGCACCTGCGCCGGCTCCGCCTGATCCGCGCCCTGACCGGCGTGCGCGGACTGTCGGTCAGCACCACCCGCGAGGTGCTCGACGCCCTCGCGGAGTACACCGGCGACACCCACCGCCTGCTGGGCCTGGCCCTGGGCTCCATCCGGGTGGGCGAGGTGCCCTCCGGCGACGCCTCGCAGGCGGCCGAGGTCCAGGCGCTGGTCGAGGAACTGCACTGGGACGTGCACGCCTCGGCGCCCGCCCGGACCACCCTCGCCGAGACCCTCGCCTCCCTGCGCGCCCTGGGCGTCCCGCTCGACTGGCGCACCCTCCTGCCGTACGCCCGGCTCGCCGAACGCACCGCGGCCCTCGACCTCGACCAGCTCGAGGGCCTGGACGACCCGCTGGAGGCCGCCGAGCGCGCCCTGCTGCTGACCGTCCTCCTGGAACCCGCCCTGATGGCCCTCAGGCGCATGGCCCAGGAGAACGAGTCGGCCCGCCGGCACACGTCCTAGGCGTATTGATCACGAGCGTTGTCCGATGTCGCCCTGGTCGGTGACCGTCTCGTGCGGGCGTGGCGGGCAGGCGCGCGGCGGAAGGAGTACGCCGAGGGCGCTCGCGCAAACGGCGGTCTTCGCTTTCTGTTCGTCTCCGTGGAACGCGGCGAGGAACCACGGTCGTCAAGTCGCCGGTCGTCCGGTGCGGCTGCATGGTGCGGACTGCGACTTCTTCGGAGACTTCTTCCCGGCCCACCGTCGCGATACCGGAGCCGGGTCGGCAGACCGCCCGGCAGGGCGGGCTTCAACGATGGATGCGGTCGCGGCGATGCCAGATCACTTCCGTGCTCCAGCAGTGCCTGGCCAAGGTCCGCCGGGAGGGCTGCGCCGCCGTCCAGGGCGCGCTGACCACCGACACCGGTCGGGCTTTCGCGGTGCCGGTGCGCGACAGCCGCGGTGCGGTCGTGGCCGCCGTCGGCGTGGCGGGCCCGCCGGACGTGGCCCGGCCGAGACGGGTGGCCCCCATGTACGTGCCGCCGCCGCGATGATCCAGCGATGCATACGCAGCGAGGGCTTGCGCGTCGCGGAGGTCGGCGCGTGAGCCGACCACGGGGCCGGGGCGCACCGGCATGGCGCGCTCCTCCTCCCGCCGGCCCCGCCCCGACCCGTTCCCCCTGCCGCGACGGCCCGCTCCCGTGGGGCATGATCCGCGCCCGACCGGGTACGCGAGGCCGGACCGCGTCCGGAGGGAAGTATTCCGGAGCGGGCCGTACGACCGTCGCGACAAGGGGAACTGTCATGGAGACGCCTGCCCACGACCGCAACGCCAACCCCGCCCGCTGGGCGCTGGACGCGCTGGCCCGGGACACCGAGGACACGGTGGCCCTGGACACGCTCGCGCACTGCGACGTCCTGGTGCCCGTGCCCGAGGACGCCACCGACGAGGACGTGAGCGACCCGGGCCGGGTGGCCCTGCCGGTACTGGACAATCCCGGCGGCGCACCCGTCGTCCCGGTGTTCACCTCCGAACCCGAGATGGCCGGACTGCTGCCCGGGATCGACCGCTACCGGCTGGTGCCCCTCGGCGCGCTCGCCGCGCAGTGGCCCACCGGGGAACTCTCGCTCGCCATAGACGCCGCCGGTGATCACCCGCTGACGCTCACCTCGGAGGGAGTACGCACGCTGCTCGCCCGCTGACCCGCCACCCGGGCGGCCCGCGCCCGCCCGCTGCCCGTGATCCAGAATGACCCCATGATCTGGCTCTCCGGTGTGGCCGGCGGTCTCGTGCTCGCACTGGTGCTCGGGAGTGTCCTGCGCACCCTCGTCGTCCCGCGCGGCCTGTACTCCGTGGTCGTGTACCGGCTGTGGTGGACCCTGCGCCGGCTGCTGCGCCTCGCCGCCCTGCGCCGGGGTTACGAGGCCGTCGACCGGTGGCAGACCTGGCTCGCCCCGCTGACGCTGGTCGGCATGCTGGGGATCTGGCTGCTCGGCGCCCTGGCCGGATACGGGCTGCTGCTGTACGCGCTGTCCCCGCTGGACTGGACCACCTCCTTCCGGGAGGCCGGCTCGAGTCTGTTCACCCTCGGCTTCGCCGGCGGTGCCCGCGTGCGGCTGTCCGTCCTCGACTTCGCGGCCGCGATCACCGGCCCGGTCGTCATCGCCCTCCAGATCGCCTATCTGCCCACCCTCTACGCCGCCTACAACCGCCGTGAGCTGGAGGTCACCCTGCTCCAGTCCCGGGCCGGCGAGCCCGCCTGGGGCCCCGAGATCCTCGCCCGGCAGTGGCTCGTCGACACCGAGACCGCGCTGCCCGAGCTGTACCGGGCCTGGGAACGGCTGGCCGCGGACATGGGGGAGAGCCACTCGACGTACCCCGTGCTGCTGGCGTTCCGCTCCCCGCGCCCGCACCGCAGCTGGCTGGTCGGGCTGATCGCGGTGATGGACGCGGCGGCCATGCAGCTCGCGCTGTCCCCGCGCTCCGCGCCGCCGGAGGCCCGGCTGGTGCTGCGCGCGGGGTTCACCGCGCTGCGGGACATCGCCCGCTCGATCCGCTTCCCCTTCGACCCCGACCCCGCGCCGGACGGCCCCGTCCGGCTGACCTACGTCGAGTTCGAGGCGGCGGTGTCGATGCTGGAGTCGACGGGCTTCCGGGCCGAACGCAGCTCCGAGGAGGCCTGGCCGCACTTCCGGGGCTGGCGCGTCAACTACGAGGCGATCGGCTACGAACTGTGCCGCCGCTGCGACGCGGTCCCCGCCCTGTGGACGGGCCCCCGCGACTTCCCCTCCACCCCGATCCCGCCCCACCGCCCGGCGGACCGCCGCCCTGGGGAAACAGGGGGCTAGGGACGGCGCCCCTCAGGAACCGCCGAGCATCCGCTCCAGCACTCCCCGCTGCAACGGCAGCACCTCCGTGTGCAGGTCGCGGCCCTTGCGGGTGAGGGTGACGTACACCCCGCGCCGGTCCTCCAGACAGACGGCCCGGGCCACCAGGCCCTCCTTCTCCAGCCGGCCGATCAGACGGGACAGGGCGCTCTGACTGAGGTGGACCCGGCCGACGAGGTCCTGGACCCGGCACTGGTCGCCCTGCCGGGGCGCCTCGGCGGCGAGGATGTCGAGCACCTCGAAGTCGCTCGCGCCGAGGCCGTGCGGGTGCAGCGCGCGGTCGATCTCGCACATCGTGCGCGCGTGCACCGACAGGATGTCCCGCCACCGCTCCTCGAGGCCCGCCCCGGCCGTCTTCGCTGCCATACCCGCACGGTAACACCGATTCCGGTATTTGTTGACTGTGCAACTAGTGCGGGTGCAAGCATGCTGCTACGACGGGTCCTGAAGCAGCCCGACCAGGTTGCCGTCCGGGTCCTTCACGGAGGCGATCAGCCGGCCGTTGCCGACGTCCTGCACGTCCTGGAGCACCTCGGCCCCCGCCTCCACCAGCGCCGCGAGCCGCGCCCGGAGGTCGGAGACGTGCCAGTAGGGGACCGGTCCGGTCAGCCCCTGGGCGTGCCCGTTCGGGTTGAGGCCGACGTCCTGGCCGGCCGCCTTGTAGCCGACGTAGTAGGGCTCGTCGGCGTACGGCTCGACCTGGAGCAGCGCGCCGAACACGGCCTTGGCCCGCTCCAGGTCCTTGACGGGGTAGATGATCGTCTGCACACCGGTGGTGGTCGTCATGGCCGGTCACTCCTCGGTCTTCGTGTGGTTCCGGCGGGATGCGCCGGTGGTCTCACGCTAGGCCGGGGTACGGGGAGTGCGCTTCTCCGATCCTGACCGACCGACGTCACCTCTCAGGTCGAGTCCCGCTTCACCAGCTCCGTCGGCAGGATCACCGCCGCCGGGTCCTCGCCCCCTATCTGGGCGAGGAGGACCCGCACCATCTCGGCGCTGACCCGGTCGTAGGGCTGGCGGATCGTGGTCAGCGCGGGCACCGCCTCCGTCGCCGCGACGGAGTCGTCGAAGCCGCCCACGGAGACGTCCTCGGGGACCCGGCGCCCCGCCCGGTGCAGCGCCGTCAGCGCACCGCGCGCCATCAGGTCGGAGGCGACGAACAGGGCGTCCAGATCCGGGGCCTGCGCCAGCAGCCGTTCGGCGCCCGCCTCCCCGCTGGCCCGGCTGTAGTCGCCGGAGACCACGAGCCGCTCGTCGATCTCGACGCCCGCCTCCGTGAGCACCTCCTTGTAGCCGGCGAGCCGGTCCACACCGCCCGGCGTGTCCAGCGGGCCGCTCACCATGCCGATCCGGCGCCGGCCCAGCGACAGCAGATGGCGCACCATGTCACGGGCGCCGTCCCGGTCGTCCGCCGCCACATAGCTCACCTTGGAGCGCAGCCCCATCGGCTTGCCGCACTGCACGAGGGGCACCCCCGCCTCGCGCAGCTCCTCCGCGACCGGGTCGCCGGAGTGACTGGAGACCAGCAGCACGCCGTCGACATGGCCTGCGGTGATGTACCGCGTGATGCGCCGCCGTTCGTCCTTGGTGCCCGCGAGCATCAGCAGCAGCGGGATGTCGTGCGCCGCCAGCGCCTGGGTGCAGCCGCTGAGCAGGACGTTGAAGTTGGGGTCCTCGAAGAACCGCTCCTGGGGCTCGGTCAGCAGGAAACCCACCGAGTCCGAACGGCCGGTGATCAGCGAGCGGGCGTGCCGGTTCACGACGTAACCCGTCTTGCGGATGGCGGCGTTGACCGCCTCCGCCGCCGCGGGGCTGACGTAGTGCCCGCCGTTGAGCACCCGGGAGACGGTGCCGCGCGAGACCCCTGCCTCCCGCGCCACGTCGTGGATCGTCGGCGGTCTGCGCCGGCCCCCCGCACCATTGCTCATGGTCATGACTTTACGGCCCCGGACAGCAGATCCAGGCTCCAGAACCGCTGAATGACCAGGAACAGCGCCACCAGCGGGATCACCGCGAGGAACGCCCCGGTGATCACCAGTGTGTACAGCGCGGGCTGGTTCGAGCCCTGCTCGAGCAGCGTGAACAGACCCAGCGTGATCGGGAACTTCTCGTCGTCGCTGAGCATGATGTACGGCAGCAGGAAGTTGTTCCACACGGCCACGAACTGGAACAGGAACACCGTCACCAGCCCGGGCACCATCATCGGCAGCGCGATCCGGGTGAAGATCCGCCACTCGCTCGCCCCGTCCATCCGGCCGGCCTCCACCACGTCGGTGGGAACGGCCGCCGCCGCGTAGATGCGGGCGAGATAGACGCCGTACGGGGAGAGGATCTGCGGCAGCAGCACCGACCAGTACGAGTCCGTGAGGTCCGCCTTGGCCAGCAGCAGGTACTGCGGGACGGCCAGGATGATCGGCGGCATCAGCACGCCCGCGAGCAGGATGTTGAAGATCGACTCACGGCCGCGGAAGCGGTAGGTCGCCAGGGCGTAGCCGCTGAACGCCGACACGCACGTCGACAGCAGCGCGCCGAGACCGGCGTACAGGGCGGAGTTGCCCATCCACTTCCAGTAGACGCCGTCGCGGTAGGCGGTGAGCTCCTTGACGTTGTCGGTGAAGCCCGTGCCCGGCAGGAAGGTGAACGTGGAGAACAGCTCACGGCCGGACTTGGTGGAGGCGATCACCACCCAGGCCACGGGCAGCAGGCAGTAGAGCGCGCCCAGCAGGAGGGTGACCGTCGGCATGAGCGCGATCCGGCCGCGCAGCGGGGGCCGGTTCTGCGCCGCACCCGTCGTACCGGCGGCGGTGGGGGCCTTCTGTACGGCAAGAGAACTCATCCCGCTGCCTCCTGCTTGTCACGACGGTTCGCCGCCCGCAGGAAGCCGAAGCTCAGCACCAGCGTGGCGAGGGCGATGATCACGGCCTCGGCGGCCGCCTGGTAGATGTCACCCGTGCCGAACGCGTCCCGGTACACCTTCATCAGCGGACTCCACGTCGTGGACACGGCGTTGGTGAGCGGCTTCAGGGTGGTCGGCTCGTTGAACACCTGGAGCGTGGCGATGATCGAGAAGAAGAAGGTCAGCACCAGCGAGGGCGCCACCATCGGGATCTTGATCCGCAGGGCGATCTGCAGCGGGGTGGCGCCGTCCAGCTTCGCCGCCTCGTACACCTCGGCCGGGATCGCCTGGAGCGAGGTGTAGATGACGATCATGTTGAAGCCGGTGCCTCCCCAGACCGCGATGTTGGAGAGGGCGAGATACAGCGGGCCGCCGTCCAGCAGGTCCGGCTGCGGCAGGCCCAGCTTCTCCAGCACGAAGTAGAAGGGGCTGACGTCCGGCAGGTACAGGAAGCCCCACAGCAGCGCCGCCACCACACCGGGGATGGCGTACGGCAGGAAGATCGCGAGCCGGGTGAACGGGGCGAGCCGCACCTTCTCGGAGTCCAGCATCAGGGCGAACAGCAGGGCCAGGCCCAGCATCACCGGGACGACGATGCAGCCGTAGCCCAGGACGCGCAGCGCGCCGTCCAGCATTTCGCTGTCGGTGAAGGCGTCCGTGTAGTTCTCGACGCCGGCCCAGACCTCGCTGCGCGCTCCCTTGCCCAGCCCGAGGCCGGAGACGCGCACCTTGTGGAAGCTGAGCCAGACCGCGTACCCGATGGGCAGTGCGAAGAACAGGGAGAAGAGGACCGTCGCGGGGAGGAGGAAGGCGTACGGGGCCCCCTTGACCCCGTACGGCTTCCGGCGTGCGGTGGTCACTCGGAGACCTCGAAGCCCTGCTTCTTGAGGTCGGCGACCGTGGCGTCCTGCATGGTCTTCAGGGCGGCGGAGAAGTCCGACCTGTTCTTGGCGGCGGCGCCGAAGGCGTCGTTGAAGGTCTGGTAGGCGACGTTCACGTTGGGGCCCCAGGCCGAGGGCGCCGTGGTGCGCGCGATCTTGGCGGCCAGGGTGTAGAACTCCGGCTGCGTCGAGAAGTAGTCCGGCGGGGTGGCGAAGGCGCCGCTGGTCTGGGCGTTCGTGGCGGCCGGGTAGATGCCGCTCTCCTTGGCCAGCGCCGTCAGGGCCGCGCCGTCGGTGTTCAGCCAGGCGGCGAACTTCGCGGCGGCCTCCTGGTGCTTGGAGTCCGTGGTCACGGCCGTGGAGGAGCCGCCCCAGCTGCCGGTGACGTTGTCGCCGGCCGACCACTGGGGGAGCGGCGCCATGGCCCACTTGCCCTTGGTGTCGGGCGCGGCGGTGGTCAGGGTGCCCGGCGCCCACACGGCCGACACCCAGGCGATCTGCTTGCCGGTGTTCAGCGCCTTGTTCCAGGACGGGGTGTACATCGGCTGGTTGTCGACGGCGCCCTCCTTGACGAGGCCGCCCCAGAAGTCGGCGACCTTCTTGGTGGCCGCGTCGTCGATGCCGACCTGCCACTTGTCGCCGGAGGTCGTCCACCACTTGGCGCCGGCCTGCTGGGCGAGGCCCGCGAAGAGACCGGAGTCGTTGGCGGAGAACGTGGTCAGGTCCTTGTCCGGCGCCTTCTTCTTCAGCGCGCGGGCCGTCTCGGCGAACTCGTCCCAGGTCGTCGGGACCGTCAGACCGTACTTCTTGAAGAGGTCGGCGCGGTAGTAGAACATCATCGGGCCGATGTCCTGCGGGACCGCGTAGACCGCGTCCGTGCCCAGCGTCGTCTGCTGCCACACACCGTCGGCGAACTTGCTCTTGGCGTCGCCCACGTTCTTGGCTATGTCCGCCAGCGCGTCATTGCTGACCAGCGTCGGCAGCGCCTGGTACTCGGCCTGCACCAGGTCGGGCGCCTTGCCCGCCTTGTGCGCGGTGAGGATCTTGGTGACCAGCGTGTCGCCGGACGCCTGCTTCTTCACCGTGACGGTGATCTGGTCCTTCTTGCCCTGGCCCTTGTTCCAGAGGTCGACGACCTTGTCCATGCCGGGCGTCCAGGTCCAGTACGTGAGCGAGACCGGACCGGACTCGGCCTTGCCCTCGTCGTCGGACGAGCCGCAGGCGGCGAGTGCGGTGGCGCCGAGCGTGACGGCGATGGCGGATGCTGCGCCTCTGACAAAGAGCCGCCGGCGCTTCGTGTTGGGCATGGATCTCTCCCCTGACCTGGGTCCTGGTGTCTGTGAGCGTTCACAGTAGAGAAACATCCCGGACACTTGTCAATGGTTGTTGCTGTGCGGTTATGTTGGGCCCGCACCGCCATCCCGATGTGTGCACGTTCCCAAATGTTCGATCAAACGGGAGAAAATCCATGCCGGAGACCACCCCCAAGGGCCTCACCGGGCTCGCCTTCGGTGGGGACTACAACCCCGAGCAGTGGCCGGAAAGCGTCTGGCAGGAGGACGTCCGTCTGATGCGGGAGGCCGGCGTCACCATGGTGAGCGTCGGGATCTTCTCCTGGGCCCTGCTCGAGCCCTCACCCGGGGAGTACGACTTCGGCTGGCTGGACCGGATCATCGGTCTGCTCCACGACCACGGCATCCGGGTCGACCTGGGCACCCCCACCGTCGTCCCGCCGGTCTGGTTCTACCGCGCCCACCCCGACGCCCTGCCCGTGACGCCCGAGGGCGTCCGCCTGGAGTTCGGCTCGCGCGGCGCCATCTGCCACAGCAACGCCGACTACCGCGCGGCCGCCGCGCGCATCACCACCCGGCTCGCCGAGCGCTACGGCGACCACCCCGCCCTCGCGATGTGGCACGTGCACAACGAGTACGGCGTCCCCGTCTCGGCCTGCTACTGCGACTCCTGCGCCGCCCACTTCCGCCGCTGGCTCGCGACGACGTACGGCACCGTCGAGGCGGTGAACGAGGCCTGGGGCACCGCCTTCTGGGGCCAGCGCTACGCGAGCCTCGAGGACATCAACCCGCCGCGCGCCACCCCCACGGTCGGCAACCCGGGCCAGGCCCTCGACTACAAGCGGTTCGCCGACGCCACCATGCGCGAGAACTTCTGCGCGGAGCGGGACATCCTGCACCGCCTCGCACCGGGCGTCCCGGTCACCACCAACTTCATGACGGCCCTCAGCCAGTGCGACTCCGTCGACTACTGGGCCTGGGGCCGCGAGGTGGACATCGTCACCAACGACCACTACCTCATCACCGACGGCCGCCGTACCCACGTCAACCTGGCGATGGCCGCCGACCTCACCCGCTCGGTCGCGGGCGGCGCCCCCTGGATCCTGCTCGAACACTCCACCTCGGGCATCAACTGGCAGCCCCGCAACCCCGCGAAGGCCCCCGGCCAGATGGCCCGCAACTCCCTCGGCCATGTCGCCCGCGGCTCCGAGGGCGCGATGTTCTTCCAGTGGCGCCAGTCCCGGCGCGGCGCCGAGAAGTTCCACTCGGCGATGGTCCCGCACGGCGGCACCGACACGCGCGTGTGGCGCGAGGTGGTCGGACTCGGGGCGTCCCTCGACTCCCTGGCCACCCTCCGCGGCACCCGCACCGAGGCCGACGTGGCCCTCCTGTGGGACTGGCAATCCTGGTGGGCCCAGAACCTCGCCTGGCGGCCCAGCGAGGACCACGACGCCCGCGAGCGCGCCGACGCCTTCTACGAGGCGCTCTACGACCGTCACCTCACCGTCGACTTCGCCCACCCCGAGGCCGACCTGTCGGCGTACCCCCTGGTCGTGGTGCCCGCGCTCTACCTGATGACGGAGGCGGCCGGGAACAACCTCAAGGAGTACGTCGAGAACGGCGGCACCCTCGTGGTGTCGTACTTCTCCGGCATCGTCGACGAGCACGACTGCGTCCACGAGGGCGCCTACCCCGGCGTGCTGCGCGACGTCCTGGGCCTGACCGTCGAGGAGTTCTCCCCGCTGCTGGCGGACCAGAGCGTACGGCTGACCGGCCCCGACGGCTCCGAACTCGGCGGGGACGTGTGGACCGAGTTCGTCGTGCCGCGCGGCGCCGAGACCGTCTGGACGTACGCCGACGGCCTCACCGCCGGCCACCCGGCCGTCACCCGGCACCGCCTCGGCGAGGGCACCGCCTGGTACGTCTCCACCCGCCTCGGCCACGAGGGACTGGACGCCCTGCTCGGCTGGGCCGCCGAGGACGCGCGCCTCGACCCGCGCGCCGGCCTGCCCCACGACGTCGAGGTCGTGCGCCGCTCAGGAGAGAGCGGCAGCTACCTCTTCGCCGTCAACCACACCGCCGCCGACGCCAAGGTGCCGCTGGAGACCTCCGGCACCGAGCTGCTCACGGGCGAACGTGCCGCCGGCCGCCTCGCGGTCCCGGCCGGAGCCGTCAGGGTCGTCCGACTCGACGGCTGAGCCGACTCCTCCTCCGCCCGTGGAGCCGCGAGCCGCGGGCGGAGGGGGTCTCTCCCTCACCCGAGGGATCCCCACCCCTACGTCGAAGGGACGACGGACGACGATGTTCCATCCCAGACGCACCCTCAGAGCTCTGCTGCTGCCGCTGGTCGCGGGGTTCGCCCTCACCGCGCTGCCCGCGCAGACCGCCCAGGCGGCGAGCACGCTCACCAACGGCGGCTTCGAGTCCGACGGCACCGGCACCGCCACCCCCACGGGCTGGTCCACCTACTCGGCGGCGGGCCAGAACTCCGCCTCCTTCACCGAGTCCGGCGGCCACGCCGGCAGCTACCGCCTCACCCACTGGGCGTCCACCGCCTACAAGGTGGAGACGTACCAGTACCTCTCCGGACTGACCAACGGCACCTACACCCTCACCGCCTGGGTCCGCTCCGGCGGCGGCCAGAACTCCGCCTACCTCGCGCTGAAGAACTGCGGCAGTTCCGAACAGCGCACCGATCTGCCGGTGT
This sequence comes from Streptomyces griseoruber, assembly GCF_001514205.1. GTDB lineage: Bacteria > Actinomycetota > Actinomycetes > Streptomycetales > Streptomycetaceae > Streptomyces > Streptomyces griseoruber. The sequence goes on from NZ_KQ948771.1 coordinate 72,526, forward strand.
CCACCAGCAGCTGGGTGCGGATCGTCACGTCGATCAATGTGACGAACAGCCAGTGCACCATCAGCGTCAACAGTGATGCGAACGCGGGCAACTGGATCAATGTGGACGACCTGACCTTCACGTCGGGATCGACCGGCCTGTCCATCAAGGGTTCCGACATCTCCTCCCTCGCCAAGAGCGAGGCCTACGGCGGTGTCTACAAGACCAGCTCCGGCACCACCGGCGACGCGGTCACCATCCTGAAGAACGCCGGCATGAACTACGCGCGCCTGAAGGTCTGGGTCAACCCCGCCGACGGCTACAACAACAAGACGCGCGTCCTGGCCATGGCCAAGCGGATCAAGGCCACCGGCATGAAGCTGCTGGTCGACTTCCACTACTCGGACACCTGGGCCGACCCCGGCAAGCAGACCAAGCCCGCCGCCTGGTCCGGCCACTCCTACAGCCAGCTCAAGACGGACGTCTACAACCACACGTACGACGTGCTCAACGCGCTGAAGGCACAGGGCACCACGGCCGACATGGTCCAGGTCGGCAACGAGATCAACGGCGGCATGCTGTGGAGCGAGGGTTCCACCGACAACTGGTCGCAGCTCGCCGGGCTGCTCAACTCCGGCTACAGCGCGGTCAAGGCGGTCTCCTCCGGCACCCGGGTGGCCCTGCACCTCGCCAACGCCGGTGACGACGCCACCGTCCGCTGGTGGTTCGACAACGCCAAGACGTACGGCATCAACTACGACGTGATCGGCCTGTCGTACTACGGCTACTGGCACGGCTCGCTGGCCGCCGCCCAGACCACCCTGGACGACGTGGCCTCCCGGTACTCCAAGCCGGTGTTCATCGCCGAGACGGCCTACCCCTTCCGTCTCGACAGCGACGACTCGCTCACCAACCAGATCGACACCACCGGTGAGCTGGTCACCGGCTACCCGGCCACCGCTGCCGGTCAGCTCGCCTGGATGAACGCGGTCGCGAACATCGTGGAGGCCGTCCCGAACGGCCGCGGGCTCGGCGTCTTCTACTGGGAGGCGACCTGGACCGCCGTCACCGGCAACGGCTGGGACCCGGCCGACGCCACCTCGGGCAACGGCTGGGAGAACCAGGCCCTGTTCGGCTACGACGACAAGGCCCTCTCCTCGATGGCGTGGTTCAGCCACCGCTGACCCCCGCCACCTGGTGAACCAGGGGCCCGGCCGCACCCCGCGGCCGGGCCCGCACGCCTCGTTGCCGCCCCTCCCCGTCCGAACACCTCCGCATGGCAGAGCTGTTCGATCCCGGCCAAGGCTCACAGAGTCCGGGACACGGCACCTCCGACTGCGGAAGAGTGGGACGACACGGCTCGAGGAGGCCCGGACGGAGGGGGAAGACGATGCTGAGGACTCCCGTCGGCGAGAAGCGACTGGACATCCTGGAATGGCTGAAGGAGCCGCACCGGCACTTCCCGCCCCAGCGGCACGGCGACCTGGTCGAGGACGGCGTCACCGCGGACGCGATCGCGGCGAGACTCGGGGTGCGCCGCGAGGTCGCCGAGACCCACCTCGCCCTGCTCACCGACATCGGCCTGCTGCGCGCCACCCGCATCAAGCGGCGCCTGTACTACCGGCGCGACGAGATACGCATAGCCGAGGTGGCGCGCATGTTCGAGAAGGGTTGGTGAAGGGCCCCCGGGAAAGACGCCCGAGCACCTGCGAGGATGGCCGCCTCCTCCAGGAAGGCGGACCCTCATGGACCGTCGGACGGCCCTCGTTCCGATCAGGTACCTCACTCTCCCCGGACACGGTCCCGAAGACGTCGTGGCCGATTCCGGCGGACGGGTGCTGACCGGGGTGGCCGACGGCCGGATCCTGCGGATCGACGGCCTGGACGACCCGTCCGCGACCCGCGTCACCTGTGTCGCCGAGACCGGCGGCCGCCCGCTCGGCCTCGAACTCCTGCCCGACGGCGACCTGTTGGTGTGCGACGCCGAGGGCGCCCTGCTGCGTGTCGACCCCGAGGGCGGCTCCGACAACGTCCGCGTGCTCACCGAGACGGCGGAGGGGGAGCGGCTGCGCTTCTGCAGCAACGTCGTCGCCCTGCCCGACGGCACGGTGTACTTCACCGTCTCCAACCGCGTCCACCCGCTGCGCGACTGGATGGGCGACCTCGTCGAACACACCGGCACCGGACGGCTGCTGCGCCTCGCACCGGGCGCGGACGATGCCGAGGTCGTCCTGGACGGGCTCCAGTTCGCCAACGGGATCGCCCGCAGCGGCGACGACACGTTCCTCGTCGTCGCCGAGACCGGTGCTCGCCGCCTCACCCGGTTCCACCTCACCGGCCCCCGTGCCGGACAGGCCGAACCCTTCGCCGAGAACCTGCCCGGCTTCCCCGACAACCTGTGGCGCGGCGCCCCCGGCGGCCCGATCTGGGTCGCCCTGGCCGGCCCGCGCGTCCCCCCGCTCGACCTCCTGCACCGCGCCCGCCCCGCCGTACGCCGCCGCGCCGCCCGTGCGGCCCTGCGCGTGCCGTACCGCCCCTCGGGCACGGTCGGCGTCCTCGCGCTCGACGACGACGGCCGGACCCTCGCACACCTCACCCGTCGCCACTCCGGCTACCGCATGGTCACCAGCGTCTGCGAGACGGGCGGCCGGCTGATCCTCGGCAGCCTCCGGGAGCCCGGCATCGCCGTCTGCGAGGCGCCCCCGGCCGGGTGAGGCGGCGATACGCTGGTGCGACATGTCAGCTCCCGAGGCCGAGAGCCTCCGCACCAGCACCCCGCGCGGGACCACCGGGACCGGTCAGCTCCCGGTGGTCGCCGTGGTCGCCGTCGGCGGCGGGATCGGCGCCGCCGCCCGCTACGCGGCCACGCTGTGGTGGCCCACGGCCACCGGCGGCTTCCCCTGGACCACCTTCTGGGTGAACGTCGTCGGCTGCGCGGTGATCGGCGTCTTCCTGGTGCTGATCACCGAGGTGCTGACCGTGCACCGGCTGGTGCGCCCCTTCTTCGGCACCGGCGTCCTCGGTGGCTTCACCACCTTCTCGACGTACACCGTCGACATCCAGCGGCTGGTCGACGCGGGCCGCCCCGGCGCCGCGTTCGCCTACCTCGCCGCGACCCTGAGCGCGGCCCTCGGGGCCGTGTGGCTCGCCGCCACCGCGACCCGCCGTGCCCTGCCCACGCGCCTCAGGAGGCAGTGATGACCAGGCTGACCGGCAACGCCCTGCGCCTGACCGTGTTCGTCGGCGAGAACGACACCTGGCACCACAAGCCCCTCTACAGCGAGATCGTCCACCGCGCCCACGCGGCCGGACTCGCCGGCGCCAGCGTCTTCCACGGAGTCGAGGGCTTCGGCGCCTCCTCCCGGATCCACACCTCACGGCTGCTCTCGCTCAGCGAGGACCTGCCGGTCGCCGTCGTCATCGTGGACACGGAGGAGCGGGTGCAGGCCTTCCTGCCGCAGCTCGACGAACTGGTCACCGAAGGCCTGGCCGTGCTCGACGCGTGCCATGTGATCAGCTACGCGGACCGCACCAAGAACCGGGGCGAAACGGACGCGAAGGGTAAGAAGTCGTTGTGAACTGGCTGGTGGTCGTCGTGGGCGGCATGATCGGCGCCCCCGCGCGCTATCTCACCGACCGCGCGGTGCAGTCCCGGCACGATGCGGTGTTCCCGTGGGGCACCTTCGTCGTCAACGTGATCGGCTGTCTGATCCTCGGCACCCTGACCGGAGCCGCCTCCCTCAGCCCCGACCTGCGGTTGTTCCTGGGCACGGGCTTCTGCGGGGCGCTGACCACGTACTCGACGTTCTCGTACGAGACGCTCCGGCTGACGGAGACCGGCGCGGGCCTCTACGCTGCCGCCAACGTCCTCGGGAGTCTGGTGGCGGGCCTCGGGGCCGCGTTCGCCGGGGTCGCGATAGGCCAGGCCGTGTGACCGGAGCGGGTCCGCCCCGCCCCGGCCGCCGGTAATCGCCTGGTAGGACTGTCCCTCGCCGTTGTCGACCCACCCAGAACTGGATTCCATGAGCGCCATCTCCGTCGGCCAAGCCGTCGTCCTCGGAGCCGTCGAGGGAGTGACCGAGTTCCTCCCCGTCTCCTCCACCGGCCATCTGAAGATCACCGAGGGCCTGATGAGCATCCCGGTCGACGACGACGCGGTCGTCGGCTTCTCCGCCGTGATCCAGGTCGGGGCGATCGCCGCCGTGCTGGTGTACTTCCGCAAGGACATCGTGCGGATCGTGTCGGCCTGGTTCCGGGGTCTGCGCCACCGCGAGGAGCGCGTCCACCACGACTACAAGTTCGCCTGGTGGGTGATCTGCGCGACGATCCCGATCGTGGTCGTGGGCCTCGCCGCCAAACCGCTCATCGAGGGCCCGCTGGCCTCCCTGTGGGTCGTCGCGGGCTCGCTGATCGCCGGCAGCGGGGTGATGTGGGCGGCCGACCAGATGGGCCGGCACAAGCGGGGCGAGGACGACACCTCGTTCAAGGACGCGATGCTCGTCGGCAGCTCACAGATCCTCGCGCTGCTCTTCCCCGGCTTCTCCCGCTCCGGCGCCACCATGTCCACGGCGCTCATCCTGGACCTGGACCGCGTCGCGGCCACCCGGCTCTCCTTCTTCCTGGGCATCCCCGCCCTGACCGGCGCGGGCCTGTACGAGCTGAAGGACGCGCTCGGCACCGGTGTGGGCGTCGCCCCGCTGGCCGTCGGCACCGCCGTCTCCTTCGTGGTGGCGTACGCCTCCATCGCCTGGCTGCTGAAGTTCGTCGCCAAGCACTCCTTCAACGCCTTCGTGATCTACCGGATCGTCATCGGCGTCCTGCTGTTCGGGCTGCTGGGCACCGGGGTGCTGAACGGTTGATCCCCGGGCGGTCGATCCCCGGGCGGTCGATCCCCGGCGGGCGGGAAGTTCTGATGCAGACTTCCCGCCCGTTGAATTTTTCGTTTCGGTTCCCTTGACACCAGCCGTACGTAAACCGGAACATCTCTCCCGTGAACCTGTCAGACAGCCAGACAGGTGGTCCGGCACCGCGGCGCGTCAGCGCGATGGAAGCGGTTCTCGGCCACCTCCGTGGCGCCATCGAGCGCGGCGAGTACGCCATCGGCGAGAAGCTTCCCTCCGAGGCGGAACTCTGCCGCACCCTCGAGGTGTCCCGGCCCGTGCTGCGGGAGGCGCTGCGCGCCTTGCAGACCATGGGCCTGACGGTCGCCAAGACCGGCAAGGGCACCTTCGTGATCGCGAACACCGTCGAGGACCCCACCTTCGGCGACTACGCGGCCAGCGACCTGCTGGAAGTGCGCCGCCACGTCGAGATCCCGGTCGCCGGGTACGCGGCCGCGCGCCGCACCCCGGAGAACCTGGACCACCTGGCCCATCTGCTCGACCGCATGGAACGGGAGACGGACACCACCGCGTGGGTCGCGATGGACACCCTCTTCCACCTGGCCGTCGCCGAAGCCGCCCAGAACCCGGTCTTCCGCCGGGTCATCGAGGAGATCCGGGACGCACTGGCGCGTCAGTCGGCCTTCCTCAACGAGCTGGGCGGCCGGCGCGAACAGTCCAACCGCGAGCACCGGGCCATCGTCGAGGCGCTGATCGACGGTTCCGAGCACGACGCGGTGGAGGCGATGAGCCATCACCTCGACCGCGTCGAGACGACCCTCACCGACATCGTGCGCTCCCCCGGCACGATCACTCCCCTGGAAGGCGGACCCGAGGCGTGAGCGAACAGCACCTCAAAGACGAGACGCGCCCCTCGTCCGGTCACATCGACGCCGGAGACCACGGCTACAGCAAGTCGCTGAAGCACCGGCACGTCAACATGATCGCGATCGGCGGTGCCATCGGCACCGGCCTCTTCCTCGGCGCGGGCGGCCGGCTCGCCGACGCCGGGCCCTCCCTCTTCGTCGCGTACGCCGTCTGCGGCGTCTTCGCGTTCCTCGTCGTGCGCGCGCTCGGCGAACTCGTCCTGTACCGCCCGTCCTCCGGCGCGTTCGTGTCGTACGCCCGCGAGTTCCTCGGCGAGAAGGGCGCGTACACGGCCGGCTGGATGTACTTCCTCAACTGGGCCACCACCGGCATCGCCGACATCACCGCGGTCGCCACCTACACCCACTACTGGGGCATGTTCTCCGACATCCCCCAGTGGGTGATCGCCCTGATCGCCCTGGCCGTGGTGCTCACCGTGAACCTGATCTCGGTGAAGATCTTCGGCGAACTGGAGTTCTGGTTCGCCATCGTCAAGGTCAGCGCCCTGGTGATCTTCATGTGCATCGGCATCTTCCTGCTGGTCACCCAGCACCCGGTGGACGGCACCACCCCCGGACCCTCCCTGATCACCGACAACGGCGGCGTCTTCCCCAACGGCCTGCTGCCCATGCTGCTGATCATCCAGGGCGTCGTCTTCGCCTACGCCTCCGTCGAGCTGGTCGGCGTCGCCGCCGGTGAGACCGAGAACCCCGAGAAGATCATGCCGAAGGCGATCAACTCGATCATGTGGCGGGTGGGCCTGTTCTACGTCGGCTCGGTCGTCCTGCTGTCGATGCTGCTCCCCTGGAACAAGTACACGGCCGGCGAGAGCCCCTTCGTCACCGTCCTGTCCAACATCGGCGTCCCCGCGGCCGGCGGTGTGATGAACCTGGTCGTCCTCACGGCGGCCATGTCCTCCCTGAACTCCGGCCTCTACTCCACCGGCCGCATCCTGCGCTCCATGGCCGTCAACGGCTCCGCCCCGAAGTTCACCGCGAAGATGAGCCGCAGCCAGGTCCCGTACGGCGGCATCCTGCTCACCAGCAGTGTCTGTGTCCTGGGTGTCGGCCTCAACTTCGTGGTCCCGGCGGACGCCTTCGAGATCGTCCTGAACTTCGCGGCGATCGGCATCCTCTGTACCTGGGGCATGATCATGATCTGTCACCTGCTCTTCTGGCAGAAGACCCAGAAGGGCGAGCTGACCCGCCCGGACTACCAGCTCCCGGGCTCCCCCTGGACCGAACTCGTCACCCTGTTCTTCCTCGCGTCGGTCCTGGTCCTCATGTACGCCGACGGCGGCGCCGGACGCACCACCGTGCTGTGCCTGCCGCTGATCGTCGCAGCGCTCGTCGCGGGCTGGTACGCCATCCGCCGCAACCGCGAGCGCACCTCGGCCAAGGCCGACGCGTGAACCCGGCGCCGGCCCACGACAACCCCCAAGTGATCCAGGCAGTGATGTACAGCAGTTCCCTCACGGACGCCCCCGTGATCCGTGAACCCCTCCACGCGCCCGTCGCCCACCTCGTGCGGGGCGGGGTGACGGAGGGTGTCCACCACGGCTCGGTCGTCGTCCTCGGCGCGAACGGTGACGTCGAGTTCCAGCTCGGCGACATCGAGGCCGCCTTCTACCCGCGCTCCGCGCTCAAGCCCGCCCAGGCGGTCGCGATGGTGCGGGCCGGGCTGCCGCTCGACGGCGAGCTGCTCTCGCTCGCCGCCGCCAGCCACTCCGGCGAGGAACGCCACCTCGCCGGGACCCTGCGGATCCTCGAGCTGGCCGGCCTCACGGAGGACGACCTGCGCAACGTCACGGACATGCCGTACGACCCGGCGGTCCGCGACACCTGGATACGCGAGGGCCGCCGGCCCTCCCGTCTCGCGCAGAACTGCTCCGGCAAGCACGCGGCCATGCTGTACACCTGCAAGCTCAACGGCTGGTCCCTCGACGACTACCTCGCACCGGAGCACCCGCTCCAGCAGGCGATCGCGGAGATCGTCGAGGACCTCACCGGACAGCGGATCGCCCGGGTCACCGTCGACGGGTGCGGCGCCCCGCTCTTCTCCGTCTCCCTGCACGGCCTCGCCCGGGCCGCCGCCCGGATCACCACGGCGGCGCCGGGCACCCCCGAGGCCCGGGTCGCGGACGCCATGCGCGACCACGCCGAGATGGCCTCCGGCACCGGCCGGGACGTGGCCGCCCTCATGCGGGCCGTCCCCGGCCTGCTCGCCAAGGACGGCTTCGAGGGCGTGGAGGTCGCCGCGCTCCCGGACGGCCGGGCCGTCGCCGTCAAGATCTCCGACGGCGCGAACCGGGCCCGGATCCCGGTCGCCGCGGCCGCCCTCGCCCGCGCGGGCGTCGACCCCGCCCTCCTCACGGAGTTCGCGGGCGAGGCGCTGCTCGGCGGCGGCGAACCGGTCGGCTCGGTCCGCCCGGTACGGGCCCTGGACCCGGTGACCGTCCGCGCCTGCGCCTGACGACTCCGGTGGCCACCGAGTGTGCGCGGTGGCCACCGGCGGACGGCCCGACCCGGTCGTCCGGCGGCCCGATCCGGTCGTCCGGCGGCCCGATCCGGTCGTGCGACGGCCCGATCCGCGAGGTCGTTCCCCCCAGCGTCGGCCGCATCCTCGCCGACGGCCCCGAACCCGCCGGTCCGGTCACCACCGGGCCGGTGTTCCGGCCGGCTCGGGCGGACGTACCCCGTTCCGTCCGAGCCGGCTCCCGTGCCACCCGTCGTCGCCGGCTCCCCCTCACCCTCACCACCCCCAGAAAGAGGACCCGCACCTCATGACCGTCGCAGCCACCCGCAGCGAACACGACCTGCTCGGCGACCGGGACGTCCCCGCCGACGCGTACTGGGGCGTCCACACCCTGCGCGCCACCGAGAACTTCCCCATCACCGGCGCCACCATCTCCGCCTACCCGCACCTCGTGGACGCGCTCGCCGCCGTCAAGGAGGCCGCCGCCCTCGCCAACGAGGAACTCGGCCTGCTGGCGCCCGAGAAGGCCGCCGCGATCGTCGCCGCCTGCCGCGAGATCCGCGAGGGCCGACTGCACGACCAGTTCGTCGTGGACGTCATCCAGGGCGGCGCCGGCACCTCCACCAACATGAACGCCAACGAGGTCGTGGCGAACCGGGCCCTGGAGCTGATGGGCCACGAGAAGGGGCAGTACCAGTACCTGCACCCCAACGAGGACGTCAACCTCGGTCAGTCCACCAATGACGTCTACCCGACCGCCGTCAAGATCGCGACGGTCTTCGCGGTCCGTGGACTGCTCAAGGCGATGGCCGTACTGCAGGACTCCTTCGGCCGCAAGGCCGTCGAGTTCCGCAGTGTGCTCAAGATGGGCCGTACACAGTTGCAGGACGCGGTCCCCATGACGCTCGGTCAAGAGTTCTCGGCCTATGCCGTCATGATCGACGAGGACCGCAACCGTCTTGACGAGGCCGTCCAGCTGATCCATGAGATCAACCTCGGCGCCACGGCCATCGGCACCGGCCTCAACGCTCCCGCCGGCTACGCCGAGTCCGCCCGCCGCCACCTCGCCGAGATCACCGGCCTGCCCCTGGTCACCGCCGCCAACCTGGTCGAGGCCACCCAGGACTGCGGCGCGTTCGTCCAGATGTCCGGTGTGCTGAAGCGGATCGCGGTCAAGCTGAGCAAGAGCTGCAACGACCTGCGCCTGCTGTCCTCCGGCCCCCGCGCGGGCCTCGGCGAGATCAACCTCCCGCCCGTGCAGGCCGGATCGTCCATCATGCCCGGCAAGGTCAACCCGGTGATCCCCGAGGTCGTCAACCAGGTCGCCTTCGAGGTGATCGGCAACGACGTCACCATCACCATGGCCGCCGAGGCCGGACAGCTCCAGCTCAACGCCTTCGAGCCGATCATCCTGCACTCCCTGTCGGAGAGCATCACGCATCTGCGGGCCGCCTGCCTCACCCTGGCCGACCGCTGCGTCGACGGCATCACCGCCAACACCGAGGCCCTGCGCGCGACCGTCGAGAACTCCATCGGCCTGGTCACCGCCCTCAACCCGCACATCGGGTACACCGCGGCCACCGACATCGCCAAGGAGGCGCTCGTCTCCGGCCGGGGCGTCGCCGAACTCGTCCTGGAGAAGGGCCTGTTGCCCGCCGAGCGGCTCGCCGACCTGCTGCGTCCCGAGGTGCTGGCCGGCAGCGGCGCACCTCAGGTGTGACCCCTTCCTGACCTGCGGTGACGCACCAGGACCGGCCCGGAGGCACAATGGTGATCATGACAACGACGTCGTCCCTCGCCTTCCAGCCGGTCCTGGAGCGCATCGCCGAGGAGATGGAGCACACCCCGGGCCGCGGCCGGCCCGCCGACTACATCCCGGCGCTCGCCGCCCGCGATCCGCACAGCTTCGGCATGGCCGTCGCCGAACTCGACGGCACGGTGTACGGCGTGGGGGACTGGCGCGAGCCGTTCTCCACGCAGTCCATCACCAAGGTCTTCACCCTCGCCCTCGACCTGGCCCGCGAGGGCGACGCGCTCTGGGAGCACGTGGGCCGCGAGCCCTCCGGCAACCCCTTCAACTCCCTGGTCCAGCTGGAGTACGAGCACGGCATCCCGCGCAACCCGTTCATCAACGCGGGCGCCCTCGTCGTCACCGACCGCCTCCAGACCCGTACCGGGGACGCGTCCGGCGAACTCCGCGCCTTCCTGCGCGCCGAGAGCGGCAACCCCGTGCTCGACTTCGACGCGGAGGTCGCCGCGTCCGAGTCCGCGCACGGCGACCGCAACGCCGCCCTCGCCCATTTCATGGCGTCCTACGGCAACATCGACAACCCCGTGCCGGCCCTGCTCGACCAGTACTTCCGCCAGTGCTCGCTCACCGCGTCCTGCGCCGACCTGGCCCTCGCCACCACCTTCCTCGCCCGGCACGGCATCCGCGCCGACGGCACCCGGCTGCTGACGCGCAGCCAGGCCAAGCAGGTCAACGCGGTGATGCTGACCTGCGGCACCTACGACGCGGCGGGCGAGTTCGCCTACCGCGTCGGGCTGCCCGGCAAGAGCGGGGTCGGCGGCGGCATCATCGCCGTCGTGCCCGGCCGCTGCACCCTGTGCGTATGGAGCCCCGGCCTCGACGAACGGGGCAACTCGGTGGCGGGCGTGGCGGCCCTGGACCGCTTCACGACCCTGACGGGGCTGTCGGTGTTCTGAGCCCGCCGTGCGCACACCGCCCGGTCACGCGCAGGTCCCCGGGCGGAGGGCGGCACGTCAGGTTCCGGCCATCCCGCGTTGACACCCTGACCGAGTGTTGGCCATGGGTTTGCCCGTCGATCTCCGTCGCTGCCAGGTCATCGGCCTGGCCGGCACGGTCTGTCTCGCGCTGGGCGGAGAGAGCGCCGGCGCGCTGCCCGCGCGGGAACTTCTGGCCCCGTCCTCCGTGCACGCCGTCCTCGGTCTGGTCGGCGTGTACTTCGGGCTGGTGCTGCTGACCGCGGCCTGGATCCTCCTCGGCGGACTCGTCCGCGGCGCGGACCCGCCGACACCGCGCGCCCTGGTGCTCGTCCTCGCGGTCTGGGCGGCGCCCTTGGTGGTGGGGCCGCCGCTGTTCAGCCGGGACGTCTACAGCTATCTCGCCCAGGGCGCGATGGTGGACGCGCACATCGACGTGTACACCCACGGCCCGGCCCGGCTCGGCGGCCCGCTCGCGGCCGAGGTCGCCCCGCTGTGGCAGCACACCGGAGCCCCGTACGGACCGGTCTTCATGGCCGTCGCCGCCGCGCTGTACGGCCTGACCCACGGGGAACTGCCCGCCGGGCTGCTCGGCATGCGGCTGGTCGCGCTGTGCGGGGTGGCGCTGATGGCGGCCGCGCTGCCCCGGCTCGCCCGGCACAGCGGCGCCGACCCGGCCGCCGCCCTGTGGCTGGGCGTCCTCAACCCGCTGGTGCTGCTGCATCTGGTGGCGGGCGCCCACAACGACGCCATGATGCTGGGCCTGCTCGGGACCGGGCTGGTCGCCGCGCTCGCCCGGCGGCCGGTCCCGGCGGCCGTCCTCGTCACGCTCGCGGCCCTGGTCAAGGCCCCCGCGATCCTGGGCCTCGCCGCGGTCGTGCTGCTGGCCGTGCGCGCGGGCCGGCATCCTGTGCGGGCCGTCCTGGCCACCCTGGCCGCCTGCGCCGCCACCACGGTCGCCGCGACCGCCCTCGCGGGCACCGGATACGGCTGGATAGCCGCCCTCAGCACTCCGGTCTCCCCGCAGAACTGGGCCCTCACCAGCCTCCTGGGCCGCGCCACGGGTGCCCTTCTCGACCACCTCGGCAGCGATCTCGCCCCGCTGGCCGTCCCCGCCTGGCACGCGTTCGGCCTGGCCGTCACCGCCGTCGCCCTGGTCGCCATATGGTGGCGGCTGCGCCCCCGCCCGGTGTACGCGCTCGGTCTCAGCCTCGCCACGGTGGCCGCGTTCGGCCCGGCGATCCGCCCCTGGTACGCCCTGTGGGGCCTGTTCCTCATGGCCGCCGCGGCCCCCAGCACCTCGGTACGGCATCGCATGGCGGCCGTGGCCGGTGTCCTGGCCCTCGCCGTCCTGCCGGACGGCGGGCCCGCCGACGGCAGCCGGCTGCTCCTCGCGGTCTGCGGCGGCGCGCTCGCCGTGGTCGTCCTCTGGCAGGCCCACCTCGCGGCCCAGGCACCGGCCGCGCTGGGGCGTACGGCATGAGAGCGCCCGCCACCGACCGCGGCCGTCTGCTGCTGCTGGGCTGCCTGGTCGCGGCCGTCACCCTGTTCACCGCCACGGTCCCGCTGCTGCGCGACTGGTTCGACCTGCGGGTCTACTACGGCACCGTCAACACCTGGATCCACCACGGCGGCCGTGTCTACGACTACCGGGTGCCGGGGACGCCGTACGGCTTCACCTATCCGCCGTTCGCGGCCGTCACCATGCTGCCCATGGCGCTGGTCGGGCTGCGGACCGCGATCGCGGTCGCCCTGCTGCTCAACCTGGCGGCGCTGGCCGTCGTCGTCCGTGTGCTGGCGGGGCCGGGCTGGCGGCGGCACGGCTGGTACGGCGCGGTCCTCGCGGCCTGTGTCCTCGCCCTGTTCGAACCGCTGCGGGACACTTTCAGCTTCGGCCAGGTCAACCTGCTCCTGCTGGCCCTGGTCCTGGCCGACGCCTGGCTGCTGGCGAGCGGCCGGGGCCGCTGGGCCGGGGTCGGCATCGGGCTCGCGGCGGCCGTGAAGCTCACCCCGGCCGTCTTCATCGGGCTGCTGCTGATCGCCCGCCGCCGACGCACGGCCGCCGTCGCGACGGCCGTCGCGCTCGCCGCCACGGGGTGCGCGGCGCTGGTCGCCCCGGACGCGTCCCGGTTCTACTGGACGCGGGCGCTGTGGGACACCAGCCGCGTGGGCCGGCTCGGCTATGTGTCGAACCAGTCGCTCCAGGGCGTCCTGGCCCGGCTCGGCGTGGACAGCAAGGCCGTGTGGGCGGTGCTGGTCGTGGTGGTGCTGGGCGTGTGGGCGCGGCGGGCCCGGCAGGCGGTGGACGCGGGGCACTGGCAGGCGGCCTTCGCCCTCACGGGCGTCACCGCCTGCCTGGTCAGCCCGGTCACCTGGGTGCACCACCTGGTGTGGCTGCTGCCGTCGTTCGCCGTCCTGGTGCGCGCGGGGCACGCGCGCGTGGCCGGTGCCCTGTACGCCGTGCTGTGCACCAGCGTGGTGTGGCTCTGGTTCGACGACGCGTCCGGCGTCGACGGCTTCCTCGGCAGCAACACCTACACCTGGGTCACGCTGGGCCTGCTGCTGTTCCTGCCGGCCGGTCAGCCGCGCGCCGAGCGCCGCCCCACGAGCCACAGCGCCAGCGCGACGACGGACCCGCCCAGCACGGCCGCCCCCGCGATCGCCGCCACCCGTGACCAGCCCGGACGCCCGGCCGCGACGGCGACGGGCACGGCCGCCGGGTGCGCCACCGACCGCGCCGCGGGGTCGGCCACCGGCCCGGCGGCGGGCCTGGGCCGGGCGCGCAGCGCGTCCAGCGACCCCACCGGCTCGACCCGCCCCCCGGCCGCGAACCCCCAGTCGAGCAGCTCGCGCGCCTCCTCGTAGACGGCGTGCCCGCCGCCTCGCTGCGGATTCATCACCGTGACGAGGAGGGTGCGCCCGCCCCGGCGGGCGGCGGCGACCAGGGTGTTGCCCGCGTTGCTCGTGTAGCCGTTCTTGACGCCGATCAGCCCCGGGTACGGCTCGACGCCGTCGTGCCCGGTCAGCAGCCGGTTGGTGTTCGCGATGCCGTACGACCCGCCCGCCCGCCCGGGGAAGGTCGCCTCCGCCAGGCCGCAGTACCGCGAGAAGTCCGCCCGGCGCAGCCCGGCCCTGCCGAACACCGCCAGGTCGTACGCCGACGACACCTGCCCCGGCGTGTCGTAGCCGTCGGGTGAGCGGACGTGGGTGTCCAGCGCGCCCAGCGCCCGCGCCTTCTCCTGCATCCGCGCGGTCGTCGCCCGCCAGCCGCCGCTGAGGGCGGCCAGGACGTGCACGGCGTCGTTGCCGGAGTTCAGGAACACCCCGCGCCACAGATCGGCGACCGAGTACGTCTGCCCCTCGGCGACACCGACGAGACTGCTGCCCGGCCCGATGTCCGCGAGTTCCTCCTCGGACACCTCGTGCCGGACGCCCGCGGGCAGGACCGGCAGCACGGTGAGCGCGAACAGGGTCTTGAGGGTGCTGGCGGGCGGCAGCTTGCGGTGCGCGTTCGCGGCGGCGAGCACCTCGCCGCTCCCGGCGTCGGCCACCAGCCAGGACAGCGCCGAGAGGTCGGGGACCTCGGGGGCACCGCGGCGGGGTCTGACCTGCGTACCGGGACGGAAGAGGAGCGACGGCTTCGGGGCGTGCGCCCGTTCCGGCGTCCGCGCCCGCACCGTCGCGGGGCCGGGGCCGGCTCCGGGAGGGGCGGCGGCCGCGGTGGGCCCGAGGGCCAGGGCACCTGCCGCACAGAAGACACCGGCCGACAGTCCGACCCGAGAAGGGAATCCGATCTTCATATGATCAACGTAGGAATCCGGGAGGCGTTCCCCGTGCTGCCCGTGCCGTGCGCCGGTCAGTGAGCACCCGGATGCCGCACGCTCAGCGGGCCGAGGGCAGCGTCGGCTGGATCCGCCGCAGGAACGTCGCGTTGTCGGGGGTCTCCCGCAGCCGCTCCAGGAGCGTCTCCAGGTTCGTCTGGCCGTCGCGGGTCTGGAGTGCCCGGCGCAGTCCGCGGGTCGCGGTCAACTCGGCGGGGGAGAGGAGGAGTTCCTCGCGGCGGGTGCCGGAGCCGTTGATGTCGACGGCCGGGAAGACACGGCGCGAGGCCGGTTCGCGGTCGAGGCGCAGCTCCATGTTGCCGGTGCTCTTCAGCTCCTCGAAGAAGAAGTCGTCGGCGCGGGAGCCCGTTTCGACCAGCGCGGTGGCGAGGATGGTGAGCGAGCCGCCCTCCTCGGCGGCCCGGGCGGCCCCGAAGAACCGCTTGGGTCCGATCAGCGCGGTCGCGTCGACGCCGCCGCTGAGGGTACGGCCCCCGGCGGCGGCCGTGTTGTTGTGCGCCCGGCACAGCCGGGTCAGCGAGTCGAGGAGGATCACCACGTCCTCGCCCGCCTCGACGAGCCGCTTGGCCCGCTCGACGACGAGTTCGGCGAGGGCGATGTGCTGCCGGGGCGCCCGGTCGAAGGTGGAGGCGTACACCTCGCCGCGCACCGAGCGCCGCATGTCGGTGACTTCCTCGGGGCGTTCGTCGAGCAGCAGCACCATCAGCCGGGCCTCGGGGTGGTTGCCGGTGACGGCGGCGGCGAGCTGCTGGAGCAGCACGGTCTTGCCGGTCTTGGGCGGCGCGACGATCAGCCCGCGCTGGCCCTTGCCGACGGGCGCGATCAGATCGGTGACCCGCCCGGCCAGTCCGGCGGCCGGGTGTTCGAGACGAAGTCGCCGGTGGGGGTGGACAGGAGTGAGGTCACGGAAGTGCCGGCGGCCGTTCAGGGCCTCGGGCGTACGGCCGTTGACGCGCGCCACCTCGGTCAGGGCGCGCTGCGTGCCGCGCACCCCTTCGACGAGGTCGCCCTTGCGCAGTCCGTGACGGCGGATCAGGGCGGCCGGGACCTGGAGGTCGGCGGGCGTGGGCAGGCAGTCGGCGGCACGCAGGTGCCCCTTCCCGCTCGCGTCGATGTCGAGGACACCGGCGGCGACCCGGGCCGGGGGCTGCTGCACAGGGGGGTGTTCGAGTGTGGTGGTCATGATGGTCTGTCCTTTCACGGACGGAAGGCATGAGGGATGAGGCATGCGAAGGAAGGGGGTGGGGCCGCGAGGGGAGGGCGCGTAGCGCACCTCGGGCGGCGGGAAGCAGCACCTCGGACACGGCGGCACGGAGCCGCTGACGAGGTGGTGCGGGAAAGCCACTGCGCCGGCCGGAAGAACGGCGGGCGGATCAGCTGGTTGAAGGAGACTCAGTACCGCGCCCCGACGGGGACTTACACAAGTACTGGGAGGACCATAACACGTATGCCCTAGCGAAGTCGACCGAGTACGTCGGGGGAGAGAAGTTCGGCGAGCTGTTCCAGCAGGGTGACCGTCCGGGCGATCTCGTCGGCGTCCGCTGTGCCGAGGGCCGCGCCGAGCGCGGCCTCGATGGGTGTGGCGGCGACCTCGGCACGCCGCTCCGAGACCTCCGGGTTGCGGCGCAGCAGGGTCCGGCGCCGGTCGGCGGGATCCGGTGCGGTGACGACCGACCCCACGTCCTTCAGCCGGGCCACGCAGCCGGACACCGCGCTCTGGGGCAGGCCGGTGCGGGTGGTGATCTCGCCGACGGTGGTGTCGGGGTGCGCGTAGACGTCGAGCAGCACGATCAGCATCGACCGTGTGCTGGTCGAGTGGGTGCCGACGCCCTCCGTGGGGATGGCCTCCTCGCCGATCTTCATCAAGGTGCGACCCAGCAGGAAGAGCTCCACTCCGTTCATGGAGGCAGATTACATCCGATCGGATGCATCATTCTTGATGCATCACAAATGATGGATTACCTTGAGGGGGTCGGCCCGTACGCCCCCGAGGAGTCCCCATGCAGTCCACCCTGACCGTCCCCGGCGCCACGCTGCACTACGAAGTCCGCGGCCACGGACCCCTGTTGCTCGTCTCGCAGAGCGGCGAGGGCGACGCCAACCGCAGCGACGCGATGGTCGACCACCTGGTCGACGCGTACACCGTGGTGACGTACGACCGCCGCGGCCTCTCCCGCAGCGTCCTGGACGAGCCCGGCTCCGGCGCCGGCCTCGACGAGCACGTCGACGACGTGCACCGGCTGCTCGCCGCACTCACCGACCGGCCCGCGCTCATGCTCGGCTGCAGCATGGGAGCCGTCATCGGGCTGCGGCTCGCCGCCCGCCATCCGGGGCGGCTGAGCACCCTGGTCGCGCACGAGCCCGCCATCCCCGGCCTGCTGCCCGAGGCGGAACGGCTGCGCACCCGGGCCGAGCTGGACGAGATGCGGGCCGTGTTCCAGCGGGACGGCTGCATCGCCGGCGTACGGCGGATCGGCGAGCTGCTGGGCATCGACCCCGCCCGGCAGGAGGCCGAGCCGGGCGCCCGGCTCGCCCCGCTCGACGCCTCCCGCGAGGCGAACTTCGACTTCTTCGTCCGTCACGACGCCCTCACCATGCGCCACGCGGACCTGACCCCCGCCGAGCTGGGCGCCCTCGACGCGGGCCCCGTCCGCATCGTCCCCGCCGCCGGGCGCACCACTCCCCGTACCGTCTTCGACTACCGCTGCGCCGAGGAACTGGCCGCCGGACTCGGCACCGGACTGATCCACTTCCCCGGCGGTCACAACGGCAACATCACCCACCCGAAGGGCTTCGCGCAGACCCTCCGCACGACGCTGGGGGCGTCCCCCGCATACCAGCCATACGAACCCCCGATGCCCCCGCGCTGACACATTTCTTGTTCCGGTGAAATCCCCTCCCTACGCTGCCACCACCGCACTCGGGCGGCATGAACAAGGGACTTCGCCATCATGGGTCGACTGGCCGGGAAAATCGCCTTCATCAGTGGAACAGGAGCCGGAATCGGCCGGGCCGCGGCACAGGTATTCGCGGCTGAGGGTGCGCTGGTATTCGGCTGTGACATCGACGAGGGCAGCACGGCCGAGACCGTCGAACTGGTCGAGAAGGCCGGGGGCGTCATGCGGTCCCTCGCCCCCGTCGACCTGTCCACGCAGGACGGGGCGCGGGAGTGGATCGAGGCCGGAATCGAGGCCTTCGGCGGGATCGACATCCTGTACAACAACGCCTCCGCGCTGCGCAACGGCCCGTTCGAGTCCATGCCCGCCGAAGACTGGTACTTCACCATCAGGAACGAGCTGGACATCGAACGTGGCGTCCGTGGCCGCCGTGCGCGGTGCCCCGTTCCTGCCGATGGTGCCGCACGGCGCCGCCAAGGGCGGGGTGCTCGCGATGAGCAAGCACCTGTGCGCGGCCGGAGCCCCGCACCGCATCCGGGTCAACACCATCGCCCCCGGCATGACCCGCACCTCCGCCACCGCCCCCTTCCTCGACGACCCGAACGGGCCGAAGGCCCAGCTGGAGGCCCGGATCCCGGTCGGGCGGGTCGGCGAACCCGAGGACATCGCGCGCGCCGCGGCCTTCCTCTGCTCCGACGAGGCGGCCTTCGTCAACGGCGCCAACCTGATGGTCGACGGCGGCGACAGCGCCATGGCCGGCTGAGCCCGGATGGACACGCGACTGGACCACGTGGGCGTCAACGTCCGCGACCTCGCCACCCAGACCGCCTGGTACAAGGCCGCGTTCGGGCTGGAGGCCGTCTTCGAGTTCCGGCTCGACGGACCCGGCCTCAGCGGTGTCGTCCTGGAGCATCCGCACGGCTGGCGCCTGGAACTGCTGGCCAGGACCGGTTCCGCACCGGGCCTCAGGGCCCCCGATCCGGTGACCGCAGCCCTCACCGAGGGATACGGCCACTTCGCGGTGACCACCCCCGAACTCGACCCCGTCTACGACGCCTTGCGGGCGTCGGGAGCGGGCGAGGCCCTCGCACCCGGACCGTCCCCCGAGCCCGGTGTGCGCATGGCCTGGGTCATCGACCCCGAGGGAAATCTCATCGAACTCATAGAGCGACGGAGTACGGAATGACAAGCGTGCTGAAAAGACTCGACAGGGGAACTCTCATAGCCTGCTGTCTGGCCGTTGCCGCCGCACAGCTGTGTATTACCGTCCCCTCTCCCATCAACGGAGAAATCCAGGCGGAATTCGGTGCCTCCGGTTCCCAGGTCGCCTGGGTCACCTCGGCGTTCATTCTTCCCACCGCGATTCTCGAGCTGAATTTCGGTGTGGTGGGCGACCTGTTCGGCCGTAAGCGGCTGCTGGTGCTCGGCGGACTCGTCCTGGCGCTCGGTGAGCTCCTCAACGCCCTCTCGCAGAACATCACCATGCTCTGGATCGGCCAGGCCCTGGCCGGTGTCGGCGCCGCGGCGCTCTTCCCCAGCTCCCTCGCCGTGATCGCGGCCGCCACGCCCGACGAGAAGGACCGTGCCAAGGCCGTGTCCACCTGGGCGCTGAGCATCTCCCTCGCCTCGGCGGTGGGCCCGCTGTCCTCCGGTCTGCTCGCCACGGTCGCCGACTTCCGCTGGGCGTTCGTGCCGCCGGTCCTCCTCGGCCTCGCCGTCGCCGTCTCCAGCCAGTTCCTCGTCACCGACTCCAAGGCTCCCGAGGGCCGCGCCCTGGACTGGCCCGGACAGATCACCGTCGCCGTCGGTCTCACCGCCCTGCTCTGGGGTGTCATCGAGGGCGGCGAGCGGGGCTGGAGCAGCCCGGCCATCGTCGGCGCCCTCACCCTCGCCGCCGTGGCCCTGGTCGCCTTCGTGGTCGCCGAGAAGCGCGCCGCGTCGCCCATGTTCAACCTCGACCTGCTGAAGATCCCCTCGTTCGCCGCGGCCGCCGTGGTCGCGCTGGCCGGTATGTTCGGCTTCATCGGCACCGCCTACTGCGTCTCCATCCGCCTCGGCGCCGTCATGCACCTCAGCCCCCTGCGGGCCGGCATGCCGTTCGTGATCCTCCAGCTCGTCCCGCTGCTCCTCGCCCCGGTCCTGAGCCGGATGCTCACCCGTGTCGAGCCCCGCTGGCTCCTCATGGGCGGTCTGCTGCCCATGGCCGCCGGCCAGTTCTGGATCGCCGCCCTGCCCATCACCACCACCTCCCTCGCCGCCTTCATCGGCCCGGTGCTGCTGCTCGGCATCGGCTTCATCTGCGTCGTCTCCTCGCTCACCTCCGCCGCCGTGAACGCCGTACCGCTCCACATGACCGGCATGGCGAGCGGCGCGACCAGTCTGGTCCGCGAGTTCGGTCAGGGCCTCGGCCCCGCCGTCATCAGCACGGTCGCGATGAGCGCCGCGTCCTCCGCGCTGGTCGGCAAGCTCAGCGGCGCCGACGCCGGGATGGAGGCGGCGGCCGGTCCGCTCGCCGTCGTCAACGCCGGCAGCGAGAGCGCCAGGGCCGCCGCCCAGACCGCCCTCGCCCACGGCATGTCCCTCGGCGTGGTGATCTGCGGCTGCGCCTCCCTGCTGGGCGCGCTGGTCACCCTGCTGCTCGTCCGCAGGAACACCGCCCGCGCGACGGTGACGGCGCCGGTGCAGACCGCGTCCGCCTGATCCGCCACAGCACAGCGCACTGGAGAGGCCGGGTGAAAACCTGGCCTCTCCGATGTTTACGGCAGATGTCCCTAGAGCGTAACGATCTATCACGTCAAGGGACTTGACTGCCATCAGACCATTATCTTCACGTCATGTCCACGCCGCCTGAGCCTCCACAGCAGCCCACACCGCCGTCCGACGCTCCGGCCCCGCCGAGCGCTTACCCCTATCCGAGCCCGCAGACGCCGGGCCCCGGCGGCCCGCTGGGATTCCCGCCGGCCGCGCCCGCACCCCAGGGTGCCCCACAGAGCGTCTACGCCCAGCCGACCCTGGTCGGTGTGCCCGCCCAGCCCGGACAGCCCGGACAGCCCGGACAGCCCGGGCAGCCCGGGCAGCCGCCCCAGCCCCAGCCGGGGAACCCCTACCTCCAGCAGGGCCCGTACCCCGTGGTCGGACCCCCGCCCGCCAGCGGAGGCGGCGGCGCCGGGAGAGCCGTCCTGTGGGCCGCCCTCGGCGCGCTGGTGGCCTCCGCCGCCTGGGCGGCCGGTGTCTTCCTGATCGCCGGCGCGGACAAGGCGGACCTGGCCGGCTACACGGCGCCGTCGAACCTGTGCAACGCCATCGACTACTCGTCCTTCAAGGAGGAGTACCCGACCAACGACGGCGCCCCGACCCGCAACCGGCTCGAGGACGACGCCCTCGACGAGGGCCTGTGCAGCATCAGCCTGAAGAAGACCACGTCGACCTACGCGGACGCGTACCTCTACGCCCAGCTGGACCTGCACAAGAAGACCGATCCGGGGCCCGAGTTCACGGCCGCCTGGAAGAACTACGGCGACAGCCACACCGGCTACGACGTGGAGACCGTCACCGGCATCGGTGACGAGGCCTACCTCGTCAGCAACGACACCACCTCCGGCTCGTCGAGCGGCTCGCTCTACGCGACGCTCGCCGTCCGGGACGGCTGGGTGACGTACACCATGAGCTACAGCGCCTACTACTCCTCGTACGACGCCGACACCGACCCGCCGACCCTCGACGAGGTCTCGGACATGCTGAGGACGGACACGAGGACGACCCTGGCGGACCTCAAGGACTGAGGTCCGCCAGGGCCGCCGTGTTCCCGCGGAACGGTGGCCGCCACCGCGTCAGCGGTCGGCCACCGGCGCGTCCAGCGCGTTCGTGATCGCCTTCACCCCGCCGTGCGCCGCGTACCCGCCGTCCACGGTGATCTCCGCGCCGTTGACGTACGACGCCTCGTCCGACAGCAGATACACCACGAGCGGGGCGACCTCCTCCACCGAGCCCGCCCGGCCCTGGGGCGTCATCGCCAGGTGCGCCGCGACGAACACCGGGTTCGCGGTGGCCATCAGCGGGGTCTCGATATAGCCGGGGTGCACCAGGTTCGTCCGGATGCCGCGCGGCGCCAGCTCCAGCGCCGCCACCTTCGACAGCCCCCGCAGCGCCCACTTGCTGGCCGTGTACGCCACCGCGTGATGGGCGGTCAGCGCGGCCACGGAACCCACGTTGACGATGGACGAACCGGCCGGCATCAGTGGCGCCAGGGCCTGGATGCCGAGCATCGCGCCGGTGGTGTTCACCGCGAACGCCCGCTCCCAGTCGGCGAGTTCGACCTCGCCCAGACGGGCCCGCACCGGGATGCCCGCGTTGTTCACCAGACCGTGCACGACATCGAGCCGGTCCGCGAGCGCGGCCCAGTCGTCCGGCGAGGACACGTCCAGACGCCGGTACGACACCTCCAGACCGTCGGTGCGCAGGGCGGCCGCGAGCTTCTCACCGGCCTCGTCCAGGACGTCGGTGGCGATCACCGTCGCACCCTCCCGGGCGGCCGCCGCGACCTCCGCGGCCCCCTGCCCCTGCGCTGCTCCGGTGACGACGACGGTGCGTCCGGCCAGACGGGTACGGCTCACGGCTCCTCCAGGGTCGGTACGGGTTCCCACCCGTCCACGCTAGGAAGCCGCGGACAGCTCCGGAAACGCGTGTTCCCCATGGCTGTCATCCACATCGGCGATCACCGGCTCGTCCAGCGAGGCCCCGACCCTGCGCACGGTCTCCCGCAGCCAGCGGTGCGCGGGGTCGGCGTGCCGGTTGTGATGCCAGTACATGGCCTCCACCAGCGGGACGTCCGGGAACGGCGGCTCCACCACGGCACAGCGCGCGAACCCGTCGTAGCGGCGCACCAGCCGCTCCGGCACCAGGGCCACCAGGTCCGTGCCGCTCACCAGGAACGGCAGCACACTGAAGCCCGGCGTGCTGACCTGCACCTTCGGTGTGATGCCGAGGGTCTCCAGCTGCCGGTCGGCCGGTGTGTGACTCTTGCCGATGGAGCACGCCGCGTGCGGCATCTCGGCGAGATCGCGCAGGCTGAGCCGCCCGTCCACGAGCCGCGGATTGCCCGGGTCGACCAGACAGACGAACCGGTCGTGCATCACCGCCTCGCTGACCCCCGGCAGCTGGTACCCCAGCGGCACGATCATCAGATCGTGGCAGCGCAGATGCGTCTCCGTCTCCAGCTGCCCGTCGACGATCGGATGGAAGTCGATCCGCACCCCCGGCGCCTCGGCCGCGATGACCCGCAGCAGCGGCTCCACGAACACCGTCATCACATAGTCGGACATGACGACGGAGAACCGCTGGCGGCTGCGCGCCGGGTCGAAGTGCCGGGGGCCGTACCTGATCCACCGTCAACCCGCTCTCCACCGACAGCGCTTCGGCCCCGGCGGCGGACAGGACGCCGTCCTCCAGCAGCCGCAGGACCGTGACGCCCTCGGGCAGCGGGTGCACGACGCCGTCCCGGACCACTCCGGCGCGTTCCATGCCCTCGTACACGTATGTCGCGAAACGCATGCCTCACTGCTCCCAGTGGTTGGTGTTGGTGACGGTCCCCGCGCTGAGGTAGCCCGCGAACACGCCCTCGAGGTCGCGGGCGGCCCGGATCCCCTGGAGCCGCCGCCACTGCGCGTCCCCCATGAACCTGAGCTGCCGCACGGTGAAGTCGGAGTCGCCGAGGTACTGCCCGGCGGTCACCGGCTGCATCGCCGCCATCGCCGCGTCCAGCCAGGCGCGCAGCTCGCCGTCGCGCGCCGGGTCGTCGTGGACGACGTAGGCCGCGCAGTAGATCTCGGACTGCAACGAGAAGGCCATGTCGGGCAGTCGGCGCAGCGGCGCCATGGAGAACCAGATGGTGAAGGTGCCCGGGGTGGGGTGCTCGGTGAACGCCCTGCGGATCGCGGGCACCACCTCCGCCGCCTCACCGGTCAGCCAGGCGTTGTCGACGAGATAGCGGTGACCCTCCGGGTTCGCGGTCCGCTGGTTCTCCAACTGCGCCGCGAACGTGGTGGGTTCGGCCTCCACCCGGAACAGGGCCCGCTCCGCGAAGGGGTTGGCGTGCAGCGGGGCGAGCGCCTCGGCCGCCTCCTCGGGGGTGTCCGTCATCGACACCCCCGTGACCAGCAGGACGGGCGAGCCGGAGCCCGGCGGGGTCTGGGTGAGGGCGACGATCTCCACCAGGTCGGACACCGTGTGGTGCATACCGTGCAGCCAGGTCATGACCTCGTCGAACAGATCCAGCGGGTAGGCGTGGACCGTGTGGGCGAGGTGCCGGGGGAGGGGGCGGGTGCGCAGATGGAAGCGGGTGACGACACCGAAGAAACCGGGGCCCGCGCCGCGCGCCGCCCAGAACAGATCGCTGTGGTGCGTCCCGTCCGCGCGCACCAGCTCGCCCTCGGCGGTGACGACGTCGATCGCCACGATGTTCTCCGCCGCCCAGCCCCAGCCGCGCGCGTTCCAGCCCTGTCCGCCCTGGAGCAGGAAGCCGCCGATGCCGACGGAGGGGCAGTGCCCGCCGTTGAAGAACCGGCCGAACCCGGCGAGATACGGGTTGAGTTCGTCGCCGCCCTTGACGCCGGGCGTGGCGGTCACGATCGCGGTGTCCGGGTCGTAGGCCAGCTCACGGAAGCCGCCGAGGTCGATCAGCAGCGCGTCCGCGCGCACCGACCAGGCGGCCCAGCTGTGCCCGCCGGAGCGGACGGCGACCTGCCAGCCGCGCTCCAGGGCGAGCCGTACGCCTTCGACGACATCCTCCTCGGAGACGGCCGTCAGGACCGCCGCGGGCATACGGTCCGACGGGCGGCGCGCGTTGAAGACCCGGCCGAGGACCGCCTCCTCGAAGCCGTCGTCACCGGGCAGGTGCAGAGTGCCGGAGAACCTGTTCACGCGCGTCCTCACTTGACCGCGATCGGGTTGACGGGGGCGCCGACCGCTCCGGTCACCGGAAGCGGCGCCGCGACCAGCAGGAACTCGTACACACCGTCGGCCGCGCAGTCCTCCGCGAGGGCCTCCAGGTCCCACATCTCGCCCAGCGGCAGGCCCATGTTGGGGATCGCGATCTGGTGCAGCGGGGACATCGCCGGCTCGGCGAACTCGTACGGCCGTACCTCCAGGCCCCAGGTGTCGGAGGCGATCGCGGCCAGCTCCGTGCGGTGCAGCCAGCCCAGCGAGGTGACGCCGGAGTCGCGGGTCCGGTGAAGCCGTTGACGGACATCGAACCCGACGAGTGGGACGACGTGTTCGCCGCCAACGTCCGCGGGGTCTATCTGCTGTGCCGGGCCTTCCTCCCGCCGATGCTGGCGGCCGGCCGCGGCGACATCGTCAACGTGGCCTCCGTCAGCGGTAAACGCCCGCTGCTGAACCGCACCCCGTACACGGCCTCCAAGATGGCCCTGCTCGGCCTGACCCGCACCCTCGCGGGGGAGGTCGGCCCCCGGGGAATCGCGGTCAACTCCCTCTCCCCGGGGCCGGTCCGCGGCCCCCGCATGGACCGCAACTTCCGGCTCACCGCCGAACTGACCGGCTGCACGGCCGAGGAGGCCGAACGGGACTTCGTGTCCCGGGCCGCCCTGGGCCGGCTGGTCGAGGAGGACGAGGTCGCCCGGGCCCTGGTGGCCATGCTGGCGATGCCGGGGCTGTGCGGCGCCGACATCGACCTGTCGGCGGGGATGATCGCACCGGCCTGAACGGAGACCGGCGTACGTGTCGAAGGGGGCGGTGTCACACCGCCCCCTTCGTGCGTTCGCCACGCTGTGTGATCCCTGTCAACCCATCCGCCCGATCCAGGGCATCGGGTTCCGGGATGGGTGTGTGCCAGCCCTATCGGCCTATTTCCAGGGCTGATTCACTCCCTCGTACGCACCCCAGGTGCCCCACGCGGAACCGTTGCTGCCCCCTGTCCGGCGGCCGGTTCGTCACATCGCGTGACGACGTACCCGAATCCGTGGAAAGGCAAGTCATGACGCTGATGACCCGACGCTCCCTCCTGATCGCCGGCACCGCCACGGCCGGCGCCCTGCTGGTGCCCGTCGGATCCGCGCAGGCCGCGCCGGTGACGTCGGGGCGGCAGCTGACGGTGGGCTCCGGCGAGACGTACGAGGTCGCCGCGACCACCCGGCTGAAGCGGCTGACCGTGGCCGACGGCGGCACGCTCACCGCCCCCGGGGGATACGGGCTCACCCTGACCGTCGACGGCGTCGAGACCGGCCAGAAGCTGACCGCCACCGGCGGCATGGCCACCGTCGTCCGGCCCGGCACCTACCGCGGGGACGTCGTGCTGACCGTGGCGGCCGCGAACGACATCACCTACGAGACCCTCACCTTCCCCTTCCGGCAGGCGCTGTACGTCGACGCCGGCGGTGTCGTGCGCGAGCGGTCGGTGCCGGCGGCGGTACAGGGCGGGAAGCTCACCGGCACCCTCGCCCGCGATGTGTCGATCACCTCCACCGGCGAGTGCTTCGACGGCCTCTTCGTGCAGGACGGCACGTACACGCTCCAGCGGCCCGTCATCTCCCTGACGCGCAACGGCCGGTGCGACTTCGCCGGGTACGGCGCGGCCGTCGTCGGCGACGGCTCCGCCACCACCCTCGTCGTCGAGGGCGCCCGGATCAGCACCAAGGGCGTGGTGCGCACCGCGGTCATCTCCAACGACGGCGCAGGAACAGCCGGGCCACCTACCTCAGCTCCACGGTCTTCTCGGAGACCTGGGGCGCCCTGTCGGTGGAGGGCGGCAGCGGGCTGAAGCTGACGGCGATCAACAGCCATGTCGGCAACACCGGGGCGTACGGCTACGGCACGTACGCCATCGGCGACGCCACCGTCCGCGTCCTCGGCTCCCGCTTCGACGTCGGCAGCTACGCCACCATCATCGCGGGCCCCGCGGCCGTCGTGCACTACGGCGACAGCGGCCGGGACGCCGTCGCCGCGCTCAACACCGAGCTGGAACTCGGTCTGACGGCGGCCGAGCTGACGGCGCTGCCGGTGCGCAACACGGTCGTCAACTCGGGCCACTTCGGCTACATGTTCTTCGGCGCCGGGACGCTCACCCTCGACGGCGGAACCGTCGTCAACTCCGAGCGCGCCACCTTCCTCAACAAGGGCCAGCAGACCGCCATCACGGTCGACGGCTCGAAGGGCGCCCGGCTCAACCCGCGCGACGGGGTCATCCTGCAGATGATCGAGCTGGACGACCCGGGCCCGGTCAACGTCGACGGCAAGATGATGAACGTCGGCGTCTACACCGAGCCGACCACCGACCCCGCCAAGGACTCCTCCTTCGACGTCACCGCCGTCCACTCCGCCGACGGCGCCGCCACCTTCACGGACATCAAGCTGAAGGGCGACTTCTGCAACGGCATGCGCAAGGGCAAGAACATGGTCCTCACCTTCGACGGCGCCACCCTCGAAGGCGTGGTCTCGGCGACGAGGACCAAGCACCGGGTGCCGTCCATCGACGCCTCCCGCTTCCACGAGCTCGGCATCGTCACCAACACCGTCCAGGCCGCCGTCAACAACGGCGCGGTCGTCACCCTGGCCGCCGGCTCCACCTGGACGGTCACCGGCACCTCGTACCTGACCTCCCTCACCCTCGCCGCCGACGCGGCCGTGCAGGCGCCGCGCGACAAGGCGGTGACCCTGACCGTGGACGGCACGGTCACCGCGATCACCCCCGGCAGCACCTACACGGGCGCGCTCACCCTCACGGTCGCCTGACCCGGGGAGCGGCCGATCAGGAGGCGGGGGCCGACCGGGTCTCCGCCTCCTGCGCGAGGTGGACTGCCGCTCGCCATCGGGCGCCGGGGCGCCGTAGGCTGAGGGCGATGTTCAGTCCCGAAGGCCCCGGCCTGCGCGAACTCGCCGTCCAGGCCCTGTCGTCCGTCGAGCACGGCTACGACCTCCTCGCGCCCAAGTTCGACCACACCCCTTTCCGCACCCCGGACTCGGTGCTGTCCGCCGTGGCCGCCGCTCTCAAGGAGTCCGGCCCCTACGACGACGGCCTCGACCTGTGCTGCGGCACGGGCGCCGGCATGGGCGTCCTCGCGAGCGTCTGCTCGCGCAGCGCGACCGGTGTCGACTTCAGCGCGGGCATGCTCGGCGAGGCCCGCGGACGCGCACCCGAGACAGGGGTGCGGGTGTCCTGGGTGCGCGCGGACGTCCGTGCCCTGCCCTTCACGGCCGCCTTCGACCTCGTCGTCAGCTTCGGCGCGTTCGGGCACTTCCTGCCGCGCGAACTGCCGGGTCTGTTCGCCCAGGTGCACGGGGTGCTGCGGCCGGGCGGACGCTTCGCGTTCCCCGTGCTCGCCCCGCCCCGCCCCGCGGACCCCGCCTTCTGGATGCTGCTCGGCTTCGACGCCGTGATGCGGGTGCGCAACGCCGTGTGGCGGCCGCCGTTCGTGATGTACTACCGCGCCTTCCGGCTCGGCGAGGTACGGCGGGAACTGGAGCGTGCCGGGTTCCGCGTGGACCTCCGTACGCTGCCCGAGTTCGGCACGCGCGGCGACGGAAGCCCACGGGTCCGCATGGTCGAGGCCCGGCGGGTGGCGTGAATCCGGGCCGGGGCGGTCACAAGGCGCTGTAGAGGGCGTCGACCAGGGCCATCTTGCGCGGGTCGTCCGCGATCCTCGGCCCCATGCGGTTCATGACGTAGCCGAGCGACACCCCGGCCTCCGGATCGGCGAGCCCGCAGGAGCCGCCGAACCCGTCATGGCCCACCGCGCGCGGATTGGGCCCGTAGGAGCCGTCGGCGCCGCTGAGCCACAGTCCCAGCGCGATCTCCGTGTCGTGCGCGAGCCCGACGCCCAGCACCAGGTCCCGGCAGGCCCCCTGCCCCTCGCGCACCCGTTCGGCCGCCTCGGCGGAGAGCACCCGGTGACCGCCGTGGGAGCCGCGCCCGGCCACGACGCCGTAGAGTGCGGCGACCGCGCGGGCCGTGCCGTGGCCGTTGACCGCGGGGATCTCCGCGGCCCGCCACGCGGGCGAGTTGGCCTCGGCGGCCCCGACCAGCGGATTGGCCAGGGCGGCGATCGCCGCGGGCGCCAACTGGGCGAAGACGGCGGCTTGTCCACTGGCCGGCGGGGCCTGCGGGGGCACCAGCTCGGCGACCCGCCCGGCCTCCTTCTCCGGCAGCCCCACGGTGAAGTCGATCCCGAGCGGCCCGGTCACCTCCCGTTCCAGGAACGCCCCCGGCAGCAGCCCCGACACCCGCCGTACGACCTCCCCGACCAGGAAGCCGTAGGTGAACGCGTGATAGCCGGACCGGGTGCCCGGCTCCCACCAGGGCTCCATCGCCGCGAGGCGCGCGGTGGTCGTCTCCCAGTCGTAGAAATCCTCCAGCGTGTGCGGCTCGCGCAGCCCGGACAGCCCCGCCCGGTGCGACAGCAGATGCCGTACCAGCACGTTCTCCTTGCCCGCCGCCGCGAACTCCGGCCAGTACGCGGCGACCGGCGCGTCCAGGTCGAGCAGCCCCCGGTCGGCCAGGATGTGCGCGCACAGCGCGGTGGGGCCCTTCGTCGTCGACCAGACGTTGACCACGGTGTCCCGCTCCCACGCGCGCGTGCGCGCCGCGTCGGCCCAGCCGCCCCACAGGTCCACCACCGGCACCCCGTCGACCGTGACGGCGACCGCGGCGCCCAGCTCGTCCCGGTCGCGGAAGTTCTCCTCGAACGCCGTGCGCACCGCCGTGAAACGCGCGTCGCAGTGGCCGTGAACCTGTGGCACGTGCTCGGACATGGGCCCTCCGTGGTACGCCGGAACCCCGGACCGCCACCGCGCGGCCCGGGCTCCCTGAACGTACCGACTGGTCGGACTGGAGGGAAGGGGTGTGCCGCGACCTCAGGCGTACGAGCGCAGCCAGCGCACCTTGGCCGCCTCCTGGTAGGGGCCGCCGCCCTCGTGGTCGTTGAACTCGTACACCTCGATCGCCTTGTCCTCCCCCGCCCAGGCGTTGAACGCGGCGAACACCGTCGACGGCGGGCAGGTCTGGTCCTCCAGCGCCGCCGAGAACAGGGCGGGCGCGGTGCCGCGCGCGGCGAAGTGGACGCCGTCGAAGTAGGACAGGGTGCGCAGCGCGTCCTGGGTGCGGCCCCGGTGGGTCTTGAGGAACAGGCCGATCTCACGGTACGGGTGACGGTCCGTCAGTGTCGCCGCGCGCGGGAAGTCGCACAGGAAGGGCACGTCCGGCGCGACCGCCACCAGGTCCGGTACGAGACCGCCGACGGCGATCGTGATGCCGCCGCCCTGGCTCGCGCCCAGCGCCACCGTCCGGCCCGCGTCGGTCAGCGGGTGCGCCCGGGCCGCCTCCACCGCGCGCACCGCGTCCGTGTACACCCGGCGGTAGTAGTAGTGCTCCGGCGCGTCGATGCCCCGGGTCATGAAACCGGGGTAGGAGGGCGCACCGCCCACCGGGTCGGCGGTGCCACCGCCGCCGCCCCAGGCGCTGCCCTGGCCCCGGGTGTCCATCACGAAGTGGGCCCGGCCGGTCGACGCCCACAGCAGGTTCTCGTGCGGCAGACCGCGCCCGCCGCCGTACCCGATGAACTCCACGACCAGCGGCAGCGGCCCCTCGGCGGCGGCCGGCACCTTCAGCCAGCCCTTCACCGGGTGCCCGCCGTACCCCGCGAACGTCACGTCGTACACCTCGACCGTCGACAGACCCGTCTCGACCCGTTCGAAGCGTGCGTCCAGGTCGTGCTCGCGGGCCTCCTGGAGCGTCTTGGACCAGAAGGCGTCGAAGTCCTGCGGTTCGGCGGACTCGCTGCGGTACTCGTGGAGCTCCTCGAGGGACAGGTCGAACAGGGCCATGAAGGACCGCCTTTTGTTAAGTGGCCATACGAATGATCACACCGTACGTGCCCCTCAGCGGGCCTCGCCAGAGCGCGTCGCCGGAGCCGTCGCCGTCCTCAGGCGGGCCTGCGACGCGTCCACTCCGGTTCCGTGCGCGTCCATTCCCGGTCCCACTCGTCGAGCCGGTGCCGCATCGCCACCCGGCGGATCACGGTGTGGCCGAGCAGCACCAGGGCGGCGGTTCCGCCCGCCGCACAGGCACCCATGGTGAGCGTGTGCTGCCAGACCGCCGTACCGGTCGGCGGCGGCGGAACGCTGCGGCCGTGCGCGTCGAACCACACGTTCACCAGGTCCCCCTTGTGGGTGCCCTCGGGCACCCGGGCCTCGGCCGTGCGCGCCGTCCCGCCGGGCGGCGTCCAGCGCACGGTCACCCGGTAGGTCCGCTGCCGCACCCCGTCCGCCGAGGGCAGGTTCTCGGGCACCCGCCCGACGACCTCCGCCCGCACCCGGTGCCGCTCGGCCCGCTGCTGGACCGCGACGGTCCGTGCCTCGTCATGGGCCCACAGGCCGGCCACCGCCCCGGCCAGCGGCACGGCGACCAGCAGCAGCACGGCGACGGCCAGCGCCGTCCACGCCTCCACCACGTCCGACCGGCGCCGCAGCGGGTTCTTCCGCCACCGCCAGCCATGCATCCGGCTTCGCATGTCGACCTCCTCGCCGTCACGCGAGCGCCCACATGAAAGTCGTACCCCCATTGGAGTACATCCGCGACCCGGAGCCGGCCCTGCGGCCGGATGCGCGGTGCCACCGACGCGTCTCCGGCCGCTCAGCCGAAGCGTTCGATCCGGATGCGGTCCACCGGCTGTCCGGCGGCCACCAGCAGCCGCGAGGCGTGCTCGGCGAAGGCGTTGGACCCGCACACGTACGCCTCCCAGCCGCCGGCCGGGAGCTCCTCGAAGACCGGCCGCAGATGCGCGGCGCCCAGCCGTCCCACGGGCGCGCCCGCCGGCCCCCGCCGGGTGAAGACGGGCGTGGTCTCCGCGCCGTACTCGCGCGCGTAGATCAGCTCCTCGGGGCCGCGCGCCGACACCAGCAGCCGCAGCGGCACGTCCAGGGCGCGCGCCCGCCGGTGCCGGACCATCGACATCAGCGGGACGACCCCAGAGCCGGCGCCGATCAGCAGCGCGGGCCGGTCGCCGGGCCAGGCGAAGAAGCCGCTGAGGGGACCGCGCACCTCGACCCGGTCACCCGGCCGCGCCCGTGTGTGGAACCAGCCGGAGACCTCGCCGCCCTCGACATGGTCCAGGGTCAGTTCGACGTGTCCCTCGTCGTCGGGCGCGGACGCCAGGGAGTAGTGCCGCTGGGCGGTGTAGCCGTCGCCGGCCGTCAGCCGCAGCATCAGGTGCTGGCCGGGCAGATGTCCCGCCCAGGCCGGCACCGCGAACCGGAAGGTCGCCGCGTGCGGGGTCTCACGGCGGATCTCGGTGAGCGTCGCCGTCTGCCACACGGCGGCGGTCCGGTTGCTCACCGCGATCCGGCCGGGCACGGCGAACCGGGTCGGCGGAACGAAGACGGGCGAGGCGGTGGTCTCAGTCACCGGAGTACCTCTGCTCCTCCCAGGGGTTGCCCCGCTCGTGATAGCCGTTCTGCTCCCAGAACCCCGGCTCGTCGTGGTCGAGCAGGCTGAGGCCCGCGATCCACTTGGCGCTCTTCCAGAAGTACAGATGCGGCACCAGCAGCCGGGCCGGGCCACCGTGCTCCGCGGCGAGCGGCTTGCCGTCGTACTCCCAGGCGATCCAGGCCCGCCCGCCGGTGAGGTCGGCCAGCGGCAGGTTCGTGGTGTACCCGGTGTGCGCGTACGCCACGGCGTGCGTGGCCGACGCGTGCACCCCCACGGCGTCGAGGAAGGCGTCCAGCGACACGCCCCCGAACCGCACCCCGAACTTCGACCAGCTGGTCACACAGTGGATGTCACCCTCGTACGCCGACTCCGGCAGCGTGTGCGCCTCGTCCCAGCCCCAGGTCCGGGGCTCCCGGACCAGCCCGTCGATCCGGAAGGTCCAGTCGGCGGGGGAGAGGTCGGGGGTGACCTCGGCGGAGAGCACGGGCCAGTCGTCGCCCGCGTCGTACTGCCCCGGCGGAAGACCGGGGTTGTCGACACGGGCGCGCCCGGTGAAGCCTCGGGTGACGTTCATGCTTCAACCGTACGCTGTTGTCGTGGGTGCTCCGTCCCAGGTCAGCGCACCCATCATTGCGGCCGTATGAACTCTGCGCGGCTCCGGGAATAGCCGCCGGGCGCCGCTCCTTGGCGATCGGTGCCGGGGCCCGTGCTCCGGACGCAGCGCAAGGAGAGTGAGGAAGAAGATGCCCAAGGCGTACGTCTTCACGCGGTACGGCGGACCGGAGACCGAGGCGTTCGTGGACGTGGACCGGCCGAGTCCCGGCCCCGGGGAGGTGCTCGTCGCGGTGCGCGCCGCCGGGGTCAACCCCGTCGACTGGAAGCTCCGCCAGGGCTACCGGCGCCCCGGCGACACCGCCGAGCGGGTGTTCCCCTCGGTGCTGGGCAACGAGGTGGCCGGCGTGGTCGAGGAGACCGGCGAGGGCGTCACCGGGTTCGCGCCCGGCGACGAGGTGTTCGGCACCGCCGTCGCGGGCGGCTACGCCGAGTACGCCCTGCTCGCGGCCGACATCACCGCGCACCGCCCGGCCGCCCTGTCCTTCGCCGCCGCGGCCACCCTCCCCGTGGCCGCCGCGACCGCCTACGACGGCGTCCACCAGCTCGGCCTGCCCGCCGGGGCGACACTCCTGGTGACGGGCGCGGGCGGCGGCGTGGGCGTGGCGGCGGTCCAGATCGCCCGGGCCCTCGGGGTGCGGGTCGTCGGTGTCGCGGGCGAGGGCAAGAAGGCCCTCCTGGAGTCGCTGGGCGTGGTCCACGTCCCCTCGGGACCCGGCTGGGACGAACGCGTCCGGGCCGCCGCCCCGGACGGGGTCGACGGGGTCTACGACCTCGTCGGCGGCGAGGTGCTGCACACCGCGGCCGCCCTGGTGAAGGACCCCGCGAAACTGATCACCGCCGGTGCCCCGGCCGAGGAGGTCGAGGCGCTGGGCGGCGCCCGGGTGCTCCGGGCCCGCAGCGCGGACGTCCTGCGGGCCGTCGCGGACCTGGTCGTCGCCGGAGACCTGGACCCGCACATCACCCGGACCTTCCCGCTGGAGCGGGCCGACGAGGCCCTGCGCGAGGTCGAGAGCGGGCACGCGCAGGGCAAGACAGTGATCGAGGTCGCCGGATGAGCGCGCACATCCTGGACAACCCCGCGCTGGCCTCCCTCACCGGGCCGCACGCGCACTTCGCCGAGCGCCGGGGCAGGGTGCTGCGCTACCCGGTGGACGTCTCGCCCTGGCTGGCCCTGCCGGACGAACCGGACGCCGACGACTGGGCGGACCTCGCGGCCCTCGCCGGTCCCGGCGCGGAGGTGCCGCTGCCCGGTTTCCGGGGCGAGGTCCCCGAGGGCTGGGAGATCACCTTCCAGGTGGAGGGCGTCCAGCTCGTGGACGACGGCCTCGCGGCGGCCCCGGACCCGGAGGCCGTCCGCCTCGGTCCCGCCGACGTCCCCGAGATGCTCGACCTGGTCGCCCGCACCCAGCCCGGACCGTTCGAGCGGCGCACCATAGAACTCGGCACCTATCTCGGCATCCGCCGCGACGGCGCCCTGATCGCCATGGCGGGCGAGCGGCTCCACCCGCCCGGCTGGACCGAGATCAGCGCGGTCTGCACCGACCCGGCCCACCGCGGCGAGGGCCTCGCCACCCGGCTGATCCTCGCCGTCGCCGACGGCATCCGCGCACGGGGCGAGACCCCGTTCCTGCACACCGGCGCCGGCAACACCGGCGCCATCCGCCTCTACGAGTCCCTGGGCTTCCGCCTGCGCCGCAGAACCGCGTTCCTGGCGGCGCGGACACCGGAGCGCCCGGGGGCGCTGGTGCCGTAGGCGGGCGGCCGTCGGTCAGGAGACCCGGGTGCGGTCCTCCTGGCCGACGGCCGGGTCAGCCGTGCGCCCGCCGGACCGTGACCTCGTACTGGTCGACCGCGCCCTCCCAGCGGATGACGAGCGTGCCGTCGGTCTCTTCGTCGTCCTCCGCGTCCCGCATGGCGTGGAGACTCAGGGCCAGGTCGTGCGACTCGGGGTCGCAGAACGCGGCCAGGTAGTCGCGCAGACCGTCGTCCCGGACGGCGGCGACCCGCTCGTGCGCCTCCTCGCCGACCTCGTCGGCCGCGTCACCGAGGCCGGCGGGCACGTCGTGCGGGCCGGTCGTGGCATGGAGCCCGGTGGCGGCGCGCAGGGCGTCGAGAAGGGTGTCGCCGGAGGCTATCCGGGCCTCCCACACCGTCCAGGCTCTGCCGGGCAGGCCCGCGGAGGCGAGGTCGACGCCGTGACGGCCGGCGATCCGGCCCAGCTCGGCGCCGGACAGCAGGTCGCCGTGGACCGGGCCGGGCGCGGCGAGCTCCTCGGCGAGCCCGGCGGGGAACGCGGCCGGATCCACGGTGAACAGGGACCGGCTCGCGTCGAAGACCAGGACCGTCTCGTCGCAGTCACCGGGTGGCGTCAGCAGCAGATGGTCCAGGCGCACGGGCTCCTCACCGGCCAGCGCCGCGCGGTCCACCCAGGCCGGTTCCTGGTCCATCTCGCTCTCGGCGAGGAAGTTGCCCGTGTAGTAGGCGCCGTAGGGAACGTCCGGAAACGAGGAGAGGGGGCGGCCGACGACCTCGCCGAAGGCCTGGGCGAGGGTGTCCCGCCAGGTGTCGGCCGGCGGGGTCGGGTGGGCGTCGGACATGGGCGAACTCCCGGGACACGGTGCAAGAGTGACGTACAGGAGGAAGTGAACCGCACGGCACTGACAACCGGGCCCCCGGCCGGTCATCCGGCGGGCGGGGCGCCCCACGCGTTGTACCGGACCAGGTACTCCGCGAACCGCTCCAGGTCCCCCGGCGGCCACTCGGCGAGCCGCTCCCGGAAGGCCGCACGGCGGCTCTCGGTGACCTGGGCGAGGATGCGGCGGCCGGCGTCGGTGAGATGGAGGAGCTGGACGCGGTGGTCCTCGGGGTCGACCCGGCGCTCGATCAGGGCCGCCCGCTCCAGGGCGGCCACCTGGCGGCTGACCGTCGACTTGTCCAGGGCGTGGAGCGCGGCCAGGTCCGTGGCCCGGCACCCGCCGCTCTCCTCCAGATGACCGAGGAGGGTGTACGACACCAGGGACAGCTCGGGGTGCAGCCGGCCCGCGGAGGCGCGGGCGCGCCGGGCGAAGACCGTCATCTCCCGCTGGATGGTCTCCACGGCCTCGGCTGCTTGCATGGGGGCTCCCTCATGTTCTTGGTTGCATAGTACAACTCCAGGAGCGGGGGTGCTAAAGTGATCGACCGGCCGTGGACCTCACGGCCCGTGCGACGCGAGGAGGTGAGACCGATTACCGCCGTTCGTTTCCCCGAAAGGT
The DNA here is from genome assembly GCF_001514205.1 of Streptomyces griseoruber. Taxonomy (GTDB): domain Bacteria; phylum Actinomycetota; class Actinomycetes; order Streptomycetales; family Streptomycetaceae; genus Streptomyces; species Streptomyces griseoruber. The sequence goes on from NZ_KQ948771.1 coordinate 108,493, forward strand.
GTTCGTCCTTCGATGTCTCTCTCCTCTCCGTCCGCTCCGTCCTCCCCCCGTGACGCCGTCGTCGCCGCACTGCGCGCCGCCGGGTGCGTCTTCGCCGAGGACGAGGCGGAGCTGATCCTCTCCACCGCCCGTACACCCGCCGAACGCGACGCCATGGTGGCGCGCCGCGTGGCCGGGCACCCGCTCGAACTCGTTGTCGGCTGGGCCGAGTTCCGCGGTCTGCGGATCACCGTCGAACCCGGTGTCTTCGTGCCCCGCCGCCGCACCGAGTTCCTCGTCGAACAGGCCCTCGCGCACGCCCCGCACGCCTCGGTCGTCGTGGACCTGTGCTGCGGCTCGGGCGCGGTCGGCGCCGCTCTCGCCGCGGCGCTCGGCGCGGTGGAACTGCACGCGGCCGACATAGACCCGGCGGCGGTGCGCTGCGCCCGCGCCAATGTCGCCGCCCACGGCGGCCACACTCATCACGGCGATCTGTTCGAGGCACTCCCCGGCCGGCTGCGGGGCCGGGTCGACATCCTGGCCGCCAATGTGCCGTACGTCCCCACCGACGAGGTTCCCCTGCTGCCCGCGGAGGCCCGCGACCACGAGCCGCGCACCGCCCTCGACGGCGGCGGCGACGGACTCGACGTGCTGCGCAGGGTCGCCGCCGGGGCGCCCGAGTGGCTGGCGCCCGGCGGGATCCTCCTGGTGGAGACCAGCGAGCGGCAGACCCCGGCCGCCGTCGAGGCCTTCGCCCGCGCCGGTCTGACGGTCCGTCCGGCCGAGGACGAGGAGCGGAACGCCCACGTGGTGCTGGGGACCCGGGTCAGGTAGCGGCGCCGCTGCCCGTGGGGCCGGGGGAGCCGTCGTCCCCGCGGTTCCACGGGCCGTGCCCCGGGAAGCCGCCGTGCCGGTCGTCCTTGTCCGGACCACGGCCTCGGAAGTCGGAGAAGTCGCCGGAGACGACCCGGGCCGCCGTGTGGGTGCCGCCCGAGCGGGAACCGACGACGACCACCGAGTCGCCCTTCTTCAGCGCGGACGCTCCCGAGCCGGAGCCGCCGTCGGTGCGCACGGTGGCGTCCGCACCGACCGTCCAGGTCCACGAGGTGCCGTCCTCGCTCTTCACCGTGACCCGGTCGCCGTCCACCTTCTCGACCGTGCCGCGCTGCCAGACCCGTACGACCCACTTGCCGGTGTCACGGTCCTTCACGGTCGCCTCGCCGTGCGCCGCGTCGCCGCCGAACCCGAAGCCGAACCACGGTCCGCCGCGCCCGTGCCCGCCGCCCGGCCCCTCCGACGGCGACGACGGCGACGACGGCGACGGGGCCGACGGGGACGCCGAGGGGGAGCCGCCGGACGAGCCGCCCGAGGCCGCCGCGTAGGCGACCGTGCCGCCGAGGGCCAGCACCGCGACGGTCGTGGCCGCGATCAGCGCCCGACCGCGCACCGGCCGGCGCCGCCCTAGCGCGCCCGGCTCGCGCTCCTCGCCGCCCGGACCCGAGAGCACCTCGACCTCTTCCGGCTGCTCATGCTCCTGCATCACGGCTCACCTTCCTCGGCCCGGCCGGCGGGCACGGCTGGAAACGGCTGGCACTCCTCACTGTGATTGTCGGATCGGCGCGATAAGGAAGCGGTAATAAATCCCTGTGAATCGGGCCGCCCGGCTCTCAGCCGCGGGCCCGGGCCACGAGAAGTGCCACGTCGTCGTGGTTGTCGGGGTGGTGCAGCTCGGACAGCAGATGGTCGCAGAGCTCCTCCAGCGGCCGCTGGGGATCGCCCAGGAGCGCGAGCAGCGCGTCCAGGCGCTCGTCGAGGGAGTGCCGCCGGGTCTCCACCAGCCCGTCCGTGTACAGCACCAGCAGGTCGCCGGGGGTGAACGCGACGTCGGTCGTCGAGAAGGCCACCCCGCCCACGCCCAGCGGCGCGCCCGTGGGCAGCTCCAGCAGCTCCGGTGGCGCACCCGGGCGCACCCGGGCCGGCGGCAGATGGCCGGCGTTGGCGATGCGACAGCGGCCCAGCCGGGGGTCGTGGACGGCGTACACACAGGTGGCGATGGAGTGGTCCAGGCCCTGGGTGATCCGGTCGAGGTGCTCCAGGAGCACCGCTGGGTCGAGGTCGAGGGAGGCCAGGGTGGTGGTCGCGGTGCGCAGCCGGCCCATCGTGGCGGCGGCGTCGATGCCGCTGCCCATCACATCGCCGACGACCAGCGCGGTCTTGCCGTCCTCGAGCGGGATGACGTCGAACCAGTCCCCGCCGACCTCGGTGGTGGCGCCCGCCGGCTGGTAGCGCGAGGCGACCTCCAGGCCGCCGGTGACCGGCGGATGGCTGGGCAGCAGGCTGCGCTGGAGGGTGAGTGCCGTCGTACGGGCGTTCTGGTACCAGCGGGCGTTGTCGATCTGCACCGCCGCGCGGGCCGCCAGTTCCCGGGCGAGCAGCAGGTCGTCCCGGCCGAACGGCAGCGGGTTGTGGATCCGCTTGAGGTCCAGCGCGCCGAGCACCTCGCCGCGGGCGATGAGCGGGACGGCCAGACAGGAGTGCACCCCGGCCCGGGCCAGCAGCCCGGCCGCCTCGGCGGAGGGCGCGATCCGGGCCAGGTCCGCCTCCTCGACCCGCGCGATCACGACCGGCTGCCCGGTGCGGACGCACTCCGTGACCAGCTGGTCGGCGGCGTAGCGGACCACCTGTCCGGCCGGGGCGGCGGCGCGCAGCGCCTCGGGTGCGTCGACGGCCCGGACCGCCAGGGAGCGGATGGCGGCCGCCTCGGTGGCGTGCGGGCCGAAGGGGCGGCCCGCCACCACGTCGTCGAGCAGGTCCACCGAGGCCACGTCCGCCAGTTCCGGCACGGCGACCTCGGCGAGTTCGCGGGCGGTGCGCTCCAGGTCCAGGGTGGTGCCGATCCGGGCCGAGGCGTCGGCGATCAGCGCGAGCCTGCGCCGCGCCGCCTCCGCCTCCAGGCCCGCCCGGTACTGGTCGGTGACGTCGACGACCGAGGCGGCCACGCCCAGCACGGTGCCGCGCGCGTCCTCCAGCCGGTACAGCGAGACCGACCACGCGTGGTCCCGGTCCGGGTCGGCCCCGGTCCGGCCGACCGTGGACCGGTCGACGAGCGGCTCCCCGGTCCGCAGCACCTCCCGCATCGCCATCTCCAGCGCGTCCGCGTCCACCGAGGGCAGCACCTCGCGGATCCGGCGGCCGAGGTGCTCCTCGGGCGGCAGGCCGTTGATCCGCGCCAGCGCCGGATTGACCGAGACGAACCGCAGATCCGGGTCGACCACGGCCAGACCGATGGGGGACTGCGCGACCATGCGCGTGGACAGCGCCACGTCCCGCTCCAGCCGGCGCACCGTCGACCGGTCCGCGGCGAGTCCCAGGGCGTAGACGGTGCCCTGGTCGTTGACCAGCCGCATGTTGCGGAACTCCACCATCCGGGTGGAGCCGTCCTTGCGGCGGACGGGGAACGCCCCGGCCCAGCTCCGGCCGGTCGCCATGACGTCGGCGAACAGCTTGACGACCAGGTCGACATGGCGCTCGTGGATCATCACCTGGGCCGCGTACCGGCCCAGCGCCTCGTCCGCCGTGTAGCCGAACAGCTCTTCGGCCTGCGGGCTCCAGAGCACGACGCGCCCCTTGGTGTCGAGCACCACCGAGGCCACGTTCAGTACGTCCAGCAGCCCGCTGGGCAGGGCGGGGGCGCCGCCCACGGCCGTGGACGATCCGACTGCCGCACTCATGCCACGCACCGCCTCCGCACCTCGCCGAGGCACGCTGTCCCCCGTGCCGACTCCCCCTGTTCCTCCGCGCTCAATCCGTTTCTCCCACGGATCGGGACGTTCTTCTCCATGCTCCTGCAGTACGTGGGCGGACGCCGTTCGCCTCAAGGCCGGACCGAGTCACCTGTCCTGTGTGCCGACGGACCGCAAGACTTACCGCTTCCTGCCGCTTCCTACCGCTTCACCAAGAGCAGAGAGCCCGCGGGGCCTCGCTGGTCCCGCCCGGTAAGTGGTGCTTCTCTGGGGTTGTGGGGCTGTGCGCGGGGAACCCATGTACCGCCCCACCGCACGAGAGGAGCGATCACGATGGACCGTGCACGACCGCACGAGGAGCCCGTCTCCCTCGAGATCAGCGGATGCAGCAAGGAGGACGCGCGGATCGTCTTCGACACCCTCTGCGCCTGCTTCGAGTCCGACCGGGGCCCCGACGAGGTGCCCCAGCAGCTCCATGAGACCCGCCCGATGGTGTGGCTGGGCACCTTCGAGGTCACCGAGGCCCACGAGTGCCCGCCGCCGGCCCGGCTCTCGGCCTCCGTCGAGGCCGACGCCCAGGGCGGCTACTGGGCGGTCGAGCGGCTGCGCTCGACGCTCGACTCGATGTTCGCGGTGCGCGACCTCGCCTCGGCCTCCGGGGACCAGGAACGCGAACTGCACGTCCTCCTGGAGAGCAGGTGAGTGCCGCACGTCACCCCTGAAGGTTTTTTGCAACTAGTTGCATAAACCGTGCGCGGTCCTCTAGAACTGGAGGCGAACACCGCCGCGCACGGAGGCCGCCATGAGCCGTTACCCCCACCTGCTGAGCCCGCTCGACCTGGGCTTCACCACGCTGCCCAACCGCGTCCTGATGGGCTCGATGCACGTCGGCCTGGAGGAGGCCGACCGTGGCTTCGAGCGCATGGCGGAGTTCTACGCCGCCCGGGCCCGCGGCGGAGTGGGCCTGATCGTCACCGGCGGCATCGCCCCCAACGACGAGGGGCGCCCGTACGAGGGCGGCGCCAAGCTCACCACCGAGGAGGAGGCGGAGCAGCACCGCACGATCACCGAGGCCGTGCACCGCGAGGGCGGCCGGATCGCGATGCAGATCCTGCACTTCGGCCGCTACGCCTACCACCGGGACCTGGTGGCCCCGAGCCCCCTCCAGGCACCCATCAGCCCCTTCCCGCCCCGCGAGCTCACCGACGCCGAGGTCGAGCGCACCGTCGACGATTACGCCCGTGCCGCCCGCCTCGCCCGGCGGGCCGGCTACGACGGCGTCGAGATCATGGGCTCCGAGGGCTACCTCATCAATGAGTTCATCGCCGCGCCGACCAACCACCGCACCGACCGCTGGGGCGGCTCGTACGAGAACCGCATGCGCTTCCCCGTCGAGATCGTGCGCCGGGTACGCGAGGCGGTCGGCGAGGACTTCATCGTCGTCTACCGGCTGTCCATGCTCGACCTCGTTCCGGGCGGCTCCACCCTCGACGAGGTGGTCACCCTCGCCAAGGCCGTCGAGGAGGCCGGCGCGACCATCATCAACACCGGCATCGGCTGGCACGAGGCCCGCATCCCCACCATCGCCACCTCCGTGCCGCGCGGCGCCTACACCTGGGTGACGAAGCGGCTGATGGGCGAGGTGTCGATCCCGCTCGTCACCACCAACCGCATCAACACCCCGGAAATCGCCGAGCAGTTGCTCGCCGACGGCCGCGCCGACATGATCTCCGTGGCCCGGCCGATGCTCGCCGACCCCGACTTCGTGAACAAGGCCGCGGCCGGCACGCCGGAGGCCATCAACACCTGCATCGGCTGCAACCAGGCCTGCCTGGACCACACGTTCAGCGGCCAGATCACCTCCTGTCTGGTCAACCCGCGTGCCTGCCACGAGACCGAGCTCGTCCTCTCCCCGACCCGGCGGCGCAAGCGCATCGCCGTCGTGGGTGCCGGACCGGCCGGTCTCGCCTGCGCGGTGTCGGCGGCCGAACGCGGCCATGACGTCACGTTGTTCGACGCGGCGGGCGAGATCGGCGGCCAGCTCAACGTCGCCCGCAAGGTCCCCGGCAAGCAGGAGTTCGACGAGACGCTCCGCTACTTCCGCCACCAGCTCGACGCGCACGGCGTGGACGTCCGCCTCAACACGCCAGTGGCGGCCACTGACGTGGACGACTACGACGAGGTCGTCGTCGCCACCGGCGTCGCCCCGCGCACCCCCGGCATCCCGGGCGTCGACCACCCGAGCGTCGTCGGCTACCTCGACGTCCTGCGGGACGGCGCGCCGGTCGGCGACCGCGTGGCGATCCTCGGCGCGGGCGGCATCGGCTTCGACGTCGCCGAGTTCCTCACCGACGGCGGCGACAAGGCGAGCGAGGACCCGGCGGTGTACTTCCGCCAGTGGGGCGTCGACACGGACTACGCGGCCCCCGGCGGCCTCGCCGCCCCCGAGCGCCCCGCCCCGCCCCGCACGGTCCACCTCCTCCAGCGCAAGACCAGCAAGGTCGGCGCCGGCCTCGGCAAGACCACCGGCTGGATCCACCGCACCGAGCTCAAGCACCGGGGCGTCACCATGGTCCCGGGCGTGCGGTACGACCGTATCGACGACGCCGGCCTGCACATCACCGTCGGTGACGAGAGCACGGTCCTGGAGGTCGACACCATCGTGCTGTGCACCGGACAGGACCCGCGCCGCGACCTCTACGAGGCACTGCTCGCCGCCGGGACGAAGGCCCACCTCATCGGCGGCGCCGACGTGGCCGCCGAACTCGACGCCAAGCGCGCCATCAAGCAGGGAACCGAGCTGGCGGCGGCACTGTAGGCCCGTCGGGGCCCCTCCCTAGGATGACGTCATGTCACTCCCGCACGCGATCCTCACCGCCCTGCTAGAGAAGCCGTCGTCGGGGCTGGATCTGACCCGCCGGTTCGATCGGTCGATCGGGTACTTCTGGTCGGCGACGCACCAGCAGATCTATCGCGAGCTGGGAAGACTGGAGGCCGAGGGCCACATCCGCGCCCTGCCCGCCGCCCAGCCGGCCCGGGGACAGAAGAAGGCCTACGAGGTCCTGCCCGCGGGCCGTGCCGAACTGGCGCGGTGGACGGCCGCGCCCCAGGACCCCAAGCCGCACCGCGACGCGCTGCTGCTCCGACTGCGGGCCGCGGCCGTGGTCGGCACCGCGGGACTGGAGGCCGACCTGCGCCGCCACCGGGAGCTGCACCGGCGGCAGCTGGCCGAGTACGAGGAGATCGAGAAGCGCGACTTCCCGCCCGGTGACGACAGCGCGCAGGCCAGGCTCCAGCACCTGGTCCTGCGCGCGGGCATCGAGCTGGAGACCTTCTGGATCCAGTGGCTCACCGAGGCACTGGAGGACCTGCCGGTCGTGGAGGACACTCCTTAGGAGCCCCCTAGGGGGGGGAGCGCGGACGGTTGCTACAGGCGGTACGGCTTGGAGCGGCGGCGCAGGAACCAGGCCGCCGCGATCACGCCGACGCCCACCAGCGCACCGCCCACCCCCATCGTCACCGGACCGACGTCCCGGGCCGCGCCGCCGAGCCCGCCCATGACGCCGCGCGACGGCGAGGCGGACGCCGTGGCGGAGATCGTCGGGGTGGACGGGGCCGACACGATCACGGACTGGGTGCCCGCGGTGTTCCCGTTGGAGCACATGACGACCACGGTGTACGTGCCGGGGGAGACGCCCGACCAGGCGGCGGACTGGCTGACGCTCGTCCCCGACAGCGCCACCTGGCGCCCCTGGGCGAAGCTCGCCTGACCGCTGCCCAGCAGCGCCGCGGTGCCCCAGCTGCCGTTGATCTGGGTGCAGGCGCTGGTCACCACCGACACCGTGGAGCCGGTCGTGCTCACGGAGATGCCGGAGACCGCGGTCGCCGGCTGTGCGGTCAGGACGATCGGCAGCACGGCGGCGGCTGCCACCGCCGGTCCCGAGCGGAGAAGAAGACGGGAAGTGCGCATCGGATGCCCTCCGGCGGCACGGTTGGCGGTACATCCCTTGCGCCGCCGAGGGGTCGGGTACGCCCGTGCTGCCTCAGGGGCAGCCAATGTGTCCCCGGACCGGCCCGCACCCGGACCGCATCCGGGCAGGTGACGGATTCCTTCGGACGGCCCAGGCACCGGGCCCGGACCGGATGTTTCCCGATGTCCCGCCGTCACGCCCCGGTGGTCACCGTCCGCTCCGCCGAGTACGCCCCCCATGTCCCGTCCGGCAGCCGCGCCCGCAGCCGCACCCGGTGCGCGACCCCCTTCTCCCGGCCCAGGAAGAAGCTGTACGTCGCCCTGCCGCGCGGGGGCGTCCCGCCCCACACCAGCGAGGTGACCGTCGACCCGTCGAGCTGGATCCCGTACTCCGTGACCACGCCGTCCACAGGGGGTGCCACCCAGGACAGGTCGATGTAGTACGCCCCGTCGGCCGCGCGGTGGGCCCCGGCGCGGAAGCCGGAAGGCGCCGTGCCGGCTCCTTCGTCGGCGCCGGCCGGCGTGGTCACGCGTACGGCCGGACCGGCCGGGGAGATGTTGTCGGCGGCGTCCCGGGCCCGGACGGCGAACGCGTACGCGGTACCCGGCCGCAGCCCCGTGACGACGGTCGCGGTCTGGCCCCCGCCGACGCTGTGGATCCGCGCGCCGCCCTGGTAGACGTCGTACGACACCACCTTCCGGTCGTCCGTCGACGCCGACCAGGACAGCTGGACCGCCCGACTGCCGGCGGCCCGGCCGGTGACCCGGCCCGGGCGGGTCGGCGCCGAGGCGTCCGCCGGAGCCGCCGCCGGGGTCGTCGCCCGCACCCGCCGGCTGGGCGGCCCGAGCCGGCCCTCACCGTCGCGGGCCCGCACGGTGAAGACGTACGAGGTGGCCGGCGCGAGCCGGACGACGTCCAGCATGTGCGCGGAGCCGGGCACGTCGGCGACCTTCGCCGTGCCCCGGTAGACCTCGTAGCCGTCGACCGGCGGATCGGCGGCGACCGCGTTCCACATGACGTGCACGCTGGTCGCGCTGCCGGCCCGCGCGCTCACCCCCGTCGGTGCGCCCGGGGGCCGCTCCCCGTCCCCGCCGCCGGCCGAGCACCCGCACGACACGGCCAGCGCCAGCCCGCAGAGCATCACACGGCGCACGGCTTCGCCTCCCGGGACCGACACGCGGCGGTATTGGTCCGGACCAATATGGCGTGCGGGGGCGGGTGCGGCAAGATGGCAAACACGTGAAGACGGCCGCCGGGTCCCGGGGGTTGCGTGACCCATCGGGAAAGTTACGTATGCTGATCCTCCTCCCGGCCCGAACTCTCCTTGAGGGAGGACGAGTTCCGGCCGATGGCGCGGACCGCTGTCGTCGCTGATCCCGCGCCGGCGCAGCGGGCCGGGGGGCCGGAGCCGAGAGGCCGCCGGCCCCCCGCCCCCTGTCGGGCCGTCAGAAGCATGCACCGTACGGCCCCCTCGGAATGGCCTCGGCAGGCCGCTCCCACCAGATTGGGCTGAGTGTCCGTCACCGTCCCACGAGAGGGTCCCCCATCGTGCGCGCCCAGTCGCTGACCCTGGCCGCGGCCGGCCTCGTCCTGCTGGCCCCGACCACCGGCTCCGTCGCCGCCCGGCACGACCGGGGCAGCCCCGGGGCACCCGCGCTACGGCAGGAGGGCACCGTCCGCGCCGCCGACCTGCTGGCCCGGGTGCGCGACTGCGCCCCCGTGTCCCGGGGCCGCTACCGCACGGACGACGGGATGCCCGCCACCGTCCCGGTCTGCGGCACCCGCGAGGCGGTCTTCTGGACGGCCGACATGGACATCGACTGCGACGGCCGCCCCGGACCGCACTGCAACAGCCGGACCGACCCGCTGTTCTCCGACACCACGGCCTTCGCCCAGTCCGACGGCCGCTACCTCAGCGCCGAGACCCTGCCGTACATCGTGGTGCCCGAGGCGAGCGACCTGTGGAACCACCGCGATCACGGGGTGCGCGGGGGCTCGGTGGCGGCGGTCGTCTACCGCGACCGGGTCCAGTACGCGGTCGTCGGAGACGTGGGCCCGGACGACATCATCGGCGAGGCCTCCTACGCCACCGCAGCGGCCCTCGGCATCCGCCCCGACCCGCACGGCGGCGGCACCCCGTCCGGGGTCACCTACATCGTCTTCAGGGACTCCCGCGCGACCCCGATCGAGAGCCACGAGTCCGCCGCGGAGGTGGGCGAACGGCTGGCCCGCTCCTTCGTACGGACGGCCGGCCGGGCGGCGCAGGGGCCGCTGGAGGAGCAGGGCGCGGCGGCCCGGACGCCCGAACGGCCCGAGGCCGACCCGGACGCCCGGGCCACGCAGGACGAGACGTCCGAGGAGACGCCCGAGGTGACGTCGGAGGAGACGTCGGAGGAGACGGGGGAGGAGTAGCGGGCAGGGGGCCGCCGCGGCTGGAACGTTCCGCGCCGCAGTGCCCCCCGCGTCGCTCAGGCTCCGGCCGGTGGCCGGTGGCGGTGTCAGACCGCCGACCAGCCGTCGTCGACCGGCAGGACCACACCGTTGATGTTGCTCGCCGCGTCCGAGGCGAGGAACACGATCGCGGCGGCCTGCTCCTCCGCCTCGGCGAGCCGGCCGACGTTGACGAAGTGCGGGCCGAGCGCCGCCGGACCGTGGGCCGCCCGGTCGGCGTCGACGACGATCGCGGTCTTCGTACCGCCCGGCGCGATCGCGTTGGCGCGGATGCCCTTGCCGCGGTACATCACCGCGAGGTTCTTCGTGAGTCCCACGATGCCGTGCTTCGACGCCGTGTACGCCGCGCCGGCCGCGCTGCCCCGCAGGCCCGCCTCCGAGGCGGTGCTCACGATCGCCCCCTTGCCGGCGGCCAGCATGTGCGGCAGCACCGCGCGGGTCAGCAGGAAGGGCGCCGTGAGGTTGACCCGGATGACCCGCTCCCACTCGGCGTCGGTGACGTCCGCCAGCGCCGACATCCGGTCCATGATCCCGGCGTTGTTGACCAGCACGTCGATCCCGCCGAAGCGCTCGACCGCGGTGTTCGCCACCTCGTCCACGACGGACTGCTCACTGAGGTCGCCGGTGACGGCGACGGCCGTGCCGCCCGCCTCCTCGATCTCCTTGACGACGGCCTGCGCGCCGTCCGTGTTGAGGTCGGCCACCAGTACCCGCGCCCCCTCCGCGGCGAAGGCCAGGGCCGTGGCGCGCCCGATGCCCGAGCCCGCTCCGGTGACGACGACGCTGCGGCCTTCCAGTCCAGTGGCCATGTGGTGCTCCTAGCTGCGATGTGCGCGCTGCGCGCGCCGATGGCGACACCCTACGACTTAATGTCTGCGAGTGACATAAAGTCGTGGGGGAGAATCCGGCACGCACGGAGGTGCTGTGGGCGGCGAACGAGACCGGAGGACGACTGGATGACCCCATCCCGCGGACGCACGGGCCGGCCGCCCCTGACCGAGGAGCGCAGGGCGGAGATCCGCCTGAAGATCGCCCACGCCGCGGTGGACCTCTTCGTGGCCCAGGGCGTCGCGGCCACCACCGGCGAGCAGATCGGCCAGGCGGTGGGCGTCTCCGCACGCACGGTCTGGCGGTACTTCCCCAGCAAGGAGGCCTGTGTGCGGCCCCTGCTGACGGCCGGCATCGACACCCTCGCGGCCTGTCTGCGGGAGTGGCACCCGGGCACCGGACTGGGTGACGCCCTGGTCCGGATCCTGGAGGCCGACGAGCGGATCGTCGTCGGACCCGACCCCGCCACCGTGGGGGCGCTCGTCCGGCTGACCCGCACCGAACCGGGCCTGCGGGCCGTCTGGCTCCAGACCTACGACGAGGCCGAACCGGCGTTCGCCCGCGCCCTCGCCGAGCGGGCCGGACTGCCTGCCGGCGCGCTGCGCCCGGCGATCCAGGCGGCGATGTTCAACGCGGCCCTGCGTGCCGCCGTGGAGCAGCACGCCTGGCACGCCGCCGACCCCGTCCCGGACCCGGCGACGGCCCGGACCGAGCTGGCCCGGGCCATCCGCTCGGCCCTCACCGTCGTCGGGGAGGGCCTGAAGTGAGCCGCCGCCAAGCCGTCGTACGGCAGGTCGCCGCACTCCAGCCGTGGTACTCCGAAGCGCGCCGCCCTCCGAGCCGGTGAGGGCCGGGCCGGGGCGCGCCCGGGTCACACCTTCCGGTAGGCGTACGCCTCGGAGGCCGCCGCCGTCACGGCGTCGAGGTCGGCCCCCGTCGCCGCCGTGACCACCGCGGCCACCGCGCCCTCGACGAACGGGGCGTCCACCAGGCGGGCGGAGCCGGGGAGTTCGTCGCCCTCGGCGAGCAGTGCCTTGACCGTGAGGACGGCGCTGCCGAGGTCGGTGAGCAGGGCGACACCCGCGCCCCGGTCGACGGAGGCGGCCGCGGCGGCCACCAGCTCCGCGCTCGTGCCCAGCCCGCCGCCCTCGGTACCGCCGGCCGCCGCGACGGGGACGGCCGCGCCGCCGCCCGCGAGGCCCTTCGCCAGCTCGGCCACGGCGGTCGCCACCGCCGCGCTGTGCGAGACCAGCACGATCCCGACCAGCTTCTCGTCGCTCACCTTCGCCTCACTTCCCGCCGGCCTCGCCGAGCGCCGCGATCAGCAGGGCGGACGAGGTGGCCCCCGGATCCTGGTGCCCGATGCTGCGCTCCCCGAGGTAGCTGGCCCGGCCCTTGCGGGCCTGCAGCGGTGTCGTCGCCTCGGCGCCCCGCTCGGCGGCGGTGCCGGCGGCACCGAACCCGTCACCGAGCGCGGCCACCGCCGGCACCAGTGCGTCGATCATCGTCTTGTCGCCCGGCGCGGCGCCCCCGAGCTGCATCACGGCGTCCACACCCGCCCGCAGCGCCTCGGCGAACTCCGCCTCGCTCACCTCCGCCGCGTCCCCGAGCGCCTTGCCGGTCCGGCGCAGCAGGGTGCCGTACAGCGGTCCGGAGGCGCCCCCGACGGTGGAGATCAGCTGCCGTCCGGCGAGGACGAGGACCGCGCCCGGTGTGTCCGTCTCCTCCTTCTCCAGCGCGGCGGTCACCGCGGTGAACCCGCGCTGGAGGTTGCTGCCGTGGTCGGCGTCCCCGATGGGGGAGTCGAGGGCGGTGAGCCGGTCCGCCTCGCGGTGGACGGACGCGGCGGTCGCCGTCATCCAACGGCGGAAGAAGTCGGCGTCGAGCACGGGATCTCCTTGCCTGGTCGTTTCGGTGCGGGTGCCTGCCTCACATGCCCCAGCGCAGGCCCGGTGTGCTCACCGGCGCGTCCCACAACCGCAGCAGCTCCTCGTCGACCTGGCAGACCGTCACCGAGGCCCCGGCCATGTCGAGGGAGGTCACGTAGTTGCCGACGAGTGTCCGGGCGACGGCCACCCCACGCTGGGTCAGCACCCGCTGCACCTCCGCGTTGAAGCCGTACAGCTCCAGCAGCGGCGTGGCACCCATGCCGTTGACCAGCACGAGGACGGGATTGCGCGGTGGCAGGTCGTCCAGGACGGCCTGGACGGCGAAGTCGGCGATCTCCCCGGACGTCATCATCGCCCGCCGCTCCCGGCCCGGTTCGCCGTGGATGCCGATGCCCAGCTCCAGCTCACCGGCCGGCAGATCGAAGGTCGGGCTGCCCTTGGCGGGCGTGGTGCACGCGCTGAGCGCGACACCGAAACTGCGGGAGTTCTCGTTCACCTGGCGGGCGACGGACTGGACCCGCTCCAGCGGCTGCCCCTCGTCGGCGGCGGCGCCCGCGATCTTCTCCACGAACAGCGTCGCGCCGGTACCGCGCCGCCCCGCCGTGTACAGACTGTCGGTGACGGCCACGTCGTCGTTGACCAGGACCTTGGCGATCTCGATGCCCTCGTCCTCGGCGAGCTCGGCCGCCATGTCGAAGTTGAGCACGTCGCCGGTGTAGTTCTTGACGATGAACAGCACGCCCGCCCCGCTGTTCACGGCGGCCGCCGCGCGCAGCATCTGGTCGGGCACCGGAGAGGTGAACACCTCACCGGGACAGGCCGCGGAGAGCATCCCCGGTCCGACGAACCCCCCGTGCAACGGTTCGTGCCCCGACCCGCCGCCGGACACCAGCCCGACCTTCCCGGCCATCGGGGCGTCCCGTCGTACGACCACCCGGTTCTCCACGTCGACGGTCAGCTCGGGATGAGCGGCCGCCATCCCGCGCAGCGCGTCCGCGACCACGGTCTCCGGAACGTTGATCAACATCTTCATGGGTACCTCCTACTGACACGAGCAGGCTGGGTTCCTCCGAAGGAATTATCGACCTTGGGGCGGCGAAGGTCACGTGGGCGGCAGCTCGGCGGGCGTCGAGGGAGGGGTCCACCGCGCGTTCCGCCGCGGCGGCGCCGGGTCGGGGTGTCCCGCCAAGCGTTGCCCTGAACCGCTCGCAGCGTATTTGTATGAACCTTGACAGTCAAGGGTCGATCGAATCCCGTGGCGCGCGTCCCGTGCCGCGCGACCCCGCCCTGCGGTAAATTAGTAGGACGTCCTAGTATCTCGGGGTCGGCGTACCCCTGACCCGTCCGGGAAGGTCCCCATGAGCGAAGTGCACCGTCCCGTGCACCCCATTCGACTGATCACCGCCTCGGCCCTGTTCGACGGGCACGACGCGTCCATCAACATCATGCGCCGGATCTTCCAGGCCCAGGGCGCGGAAGTGATCCACCTCGGCCACAACCGGTCGGTGCAGGAGGTCGTGGACGCGGCGCTGGAGGAGGACGCCCACGGGGTGGCGGTCTCGTCCTACCAGGGCGGGCACGTGGAGTATTTCGAGTACCTGGTCGACTCGCTGCGCGCCCAGGGCGCCGAGCACGTCCGGGTGGTGGGCGGCGGGGGCGGGGTCATCGTCCCGGAGGAGATCGCCCGGCTGCGGGGCAGCGGGGTCACCATCTTCTCCCCGGAGGACGGGCAGCGGATGGGCCTGGCCGGGATGGTCAACTCGGTCGTCGCGGACTGCGACTTCGACCTGTGGGACGGCAAGCCGGCCGATGTGCCCGCCGTCCTCGCGGGCGACCGGTTCGCGATCGCCCGCGCGATCACCGGCGCGGAGCTGGGCAAGCTGCCCGAGGACTTCCTCGCCCAGGTGCGGGCCGCGGCGGCGGGCCGGACGGTGCCGGTGCTGGGCATCACGGGTACGGGCGGCTCGGGCAAGTCCTCGCTGACCGACGAACTGGTGCGCCGTTTCCGGGTCGACCAGCAGGACAAGCTGCGGATCGCGGTGATCGCGGTCGACCCGACCCGCCGCCGGGGCGGCGGCGCCCTACTCGGCGACCGCATCCGGATGAACTCCCTGGACGGCGGCCGGGTGTTCTTCCGCAGCCTGGCCACCCGGGGCAGCCGTGAGCTGCCCGAGCACCTGTCGGACGTGATCGACGTGGTCAAGGCGGCCGGGTTCGACCTGGTGATCGTGGAGACGCCGGGCATCGGGCAGGGCGACGCGGCGATCGTGCCGTTCGTCGACACCTCGATGTATGTGATGACGCCGGAGTTCGGTGCCGCCTCGCAGCTGGAGAAGATCGACATGCTCGACTTCGCCGACGTCGTGGCGATCAACAAGTTCGAGCGGCGCGGAGCGAAGGACGCGATGCGCGACGTGGGCCGCCAGCTGGTCCGCAACCGGGAGGCGTTCGGCAAGCGGCCGGAGGACATGCCGGTGTACGGCACCTCGGCGGCCACCTTCAACGACGACGGCGTCACCGCGCTCTACCAGCACCTTCGCACCGCCCTGGGCGAGCAGGGGCTGCCGCTGGTCCAGGGCGCGCTGGCGCCGGTCGAGGTGCGTCACTCCTCCGGCATCCGCCAGGTGGTCCCGGCGGAGCGGGTGCGCTATCTCGCCGAGATCACCGACACGGTCCGCGCCTACCACGCGGAGACCGGCCGGCTGGCCGAGGCGGCCCGGCGCGTGCAGCGCCTCGACGCCGTGCGGGGCGAACTCGCCGAGGCCGGCTCCGACGCGGCGAACGTCGAGTCGCTGCTCGACGGCGCCCGCCGCGACCTCCCGCACGAGATCACCGAGCAGCTCGCGAACTGGCCCGCGGTCGTCGCCTCGTACTCCGGCGACGAGCAAGTGGTGAAGGTCCGGGACAAGGAGATCCGCACCAAGCTGACCCGCGAGTCCCTCTCCGGCAACAAGGTCCCCCGGGTCGCTCTGCCCCGGTTCACCGACCACGGCGAGCTGGTGCGGTTCTGGCGCGCGGAGAACCTGCCCGGCTCCTTCCCCTTCACCGCCGGGGTGTTCCCCTTCAAGCGCGACGGCGAGGACCCGGCCCGGATGTTCGCCGGCGAGGGTGACCCGTTCCGCACCAACCGGCGCTTCAAGCTGCTCTCCGAGGGCCAGCCCGCCACCCGGCTGTCCACCGCGTTCGACTCGGTCACCCTCTACGGCCGTGACCCCGACGAGCGTCCCGACATCTACGGCAAGGTCGGCACCTCCGGCGTCTCGGTGGCCACCCTCGACGACATGAAGGCCCTCTACGACGGCTTCGACCTGGTCGCCCCCACCACCTCGGTGTCGATGACGATCAACGGCCCCGCGCCGACGATTCTCGCCTTCTTCCTCAACACGGCGATCGACCAGCAGATCGAGCGGTTCCGCACCGCCGAGGGCCGCGAGCCGAACGCGGAGGAGGCGGCCGAGCTGGGCGCCCGCGCCCTGGCGAACGTGCGCGGCACCGTGCAGGCGGACATCCTCAAGGAGGACCAGGGCCAGAACACCTGCCTGTTCTCCACCGAGTTCTCCCTGCGGATGATGGCCGACATCCAGGAGTGGTTCATCGCGCGGAAGGTCCGCAACTTCTACTCGGTGTCCATCTCCGGCTACCACATCGCCGAAGCGGGCGCGAACCCGATCAGCCAGCTCGCCTTCACCCTCGCCAACGGCTTCACCTACGTCGAGGCCTACCTCGCCCGCGGTATGCGCATCGACGACTTCGCCCCCAACCTCTCCTTCTTCTTCTCCAACGGCATGGACCCCGAGTACAGCGTCCTCGGCCGGGTCGCCCGCCGGATCTGGGCGGTCGCGATGAAGGAGAAGTACGGCGCGAACGAGCGCTCCCAGAAGCTGAAGTACCACGTCCAGACCTCCGGACGCTCCCTGCACGCCCAGGAGATGGACTTCAACGACATCCGCACCACCCTGCAGGCGCTCATCGCGATCTACGACAACTGCAACAGCCTGCACACCAACGCCTACGACGAGGCCGTCACCACGCCCACCGAGGAATCCGTGCGCCGCGCCCTGGCCATCCAGCTGATCATCAACCGGGAGTGGGGCCTGGCGATGAACGAGAACCCCCTCCAGGGCTCCTTCGTCATCGACGAACTCACCGACCTGGTGGAGGAGGCGGTGCTGAAGGAGTTCGAGCGGATCAACGAACGCGGCGGGGTCCTGGGAGCGATGGAGACCGGCTACCAGCGCGGCCGGATCCAGGACGAGTCGATGCTCTACGAGCAGCGCAAGCACGACGGCACGCTGCCCCTCATCGGCGTCAACACCTTCCGCAACCCGCACGCCGACACCGCCGAACCCGCCACCGTCGAACTGGCCCGCGCCACCGAGGAGGAGAAGCACTCCCAGCTCGCGCGGGTCCGCGACTACCAGGCCGGACACCGTGACCAGGCGCACGCGGCCCTGGCCGCCCTCAAGGACGCGGCGGTGAACGACCGCAATGTCTTCGCGGTCCTCATGGACGCCGCCCGGGTCTGCTCGCTCCAGCAGATCACCGACGCGTTCTTCGAGGTGGGCGGCCAGTACCGCCGTAACGTCTGACCCGGGCCGCCCTGATCAGCCGTCGGCGCGGACGTCGCCACGGGCGACGCGGCCGGCGCCAGGCACCTGACGGTCAGGGCGAGCTGGTCGACCCGGCCGGTCGCCTCCACGGCGATGTCGAGCGGTGCCGGACCGGCTCCACGGCCTCGGCGGTGGCGGTGGCGCAGCCGCCCGGACTGACGCCGCTGGGCGCCTCGGCGTCCCGCGTCAGCCGGTACCGGTGCCTCCGTCCCTGACCGCCGCGTCGATCACCGTCACGTCGAGCCCCTGGCCGACCGTCGAACCGACCGGCCTCGGGCGCCAGGACCGCTTCCGTCAGGTGGTTCCCCGGCCGGAGTGGCCGCCCCGGTGACGTCCGTGGTCGCCGTGCTGGGGCTTGCCGTGTCCGGTGTCTCGGGCGGTGCCGGTCGGGCAGGTCGGGTCCTCGTCCTCCCCGGAGCCCTGGCCGTCGCCGTCGCCGTTGTCCCCGGATCCGGTCCCGGGCTCGGGAGCCGTGGTCTGCGCAGGCTCGGGCTGAGGGGTCCCGGGGGAGGGGGTGGTGGGCGGCGGGGTCTCCTCCGAGCCGTCGTCCTGGCCGCCGTCGGCCGGGGGTGACGTCTGCTCCTCCTCCGGCGGGGTGCCGGTGGAGGAGGGCTCCTCGGTGCTCCTCCCGTCCCCCGTCGTGGGGGGCTGCCCGGTGTCGGACGGCGCCGGTGCCTCGGCCGTCGGGGGCGAGGTGTCCGTCCGGGGGGCTCCGGCGGCGTCGGCCACCCGCACGGACGGCGACCGGTCCTCGGCGGCCTCCACCGGCACGGCGGCCTGTACGGGAGGATCCGCCGGCGTCTCCGCCACGGGCAGCCGGCGCACGGGCGCGTCGGCGATCGGGGTGCGCTGGGCCGGTACCGGAGCGGACTCGCCCGGACCGATGACCAGGACGAACGCGGCGGCGCCCGCCACGAGCGCGCCCGCGGCCACCGCGGCCTGCGCCTTCGAGCCGCCGACCGCCACATGGCGCACGCCGTGCAGCAGACCGGCGCCGTGCCCGCCCGCCGCCCCCGCCGCGCCGGCGGACCCCGCGGTGAAGGCCATGAGGAACCTGCCCGTGCCGCCCAGCGCGAACAGCAGCAGCGCCGGCGCGACGATGGCGGGCAGCCGGTCGTTGGCGCGCATCAGCGCGGCGAGCCGGACCCGGCAGTCGTCGCACGCGTCCACATGGCCGAGCAGCCGTTCGCCCTGGCGCGGGGTCGCGGCGCCCCGGACGTACGCGGGCATCCGGGCCCAGTGCACCTGACAGGCCGGGTCCTCCGGGGCGCCGGTCTGGGTGCGCAGGAAGGCCTGCCGCATGCCCTCCCGTGCGCGGTGCAGCAGGACGGCCGTCGCCCCCTCCTTGGTGCCGAGCTGCGGCCCGATCGCGGCCAGCGGCTGCCCCTCCGCCTCGGCCAGCCACAGCGCCTTGACCCAGCGCTCGGGCAGCTGGCCCAGCACCCGCACCACCAGATCGACCTGGGACACCTGCTCGGCCGGGTCGCCCTCGTGCGTGCCCGGCTCCGCCCGCTCGTCGGTGTGCGGGTCCCGCGGAGTCTCGCGCACCGCGGTCCCGGAGGCGATCGCGAGGTGCCGCACCGTCGTCCTGAGGTACGCCGGCACGTTCTCGATCTCGTGCCCCTCGGCCAGCCGTCGCCACACCCGGAAGTGCGCCTCGGCGACGAGGTCCTCGGCGGTCCAGGCGTTCCGGGTGAGCGAGCGCGCGTAGGCGACGAGTCGCGGTTGCTGCTCCTCGTAGATCCGGGCGTACGCGGCGGTCGCGGAGGCTTGAGCGGGGACGGCAGTGGACCTGTCGGTCATGGAGGAACGCTCCAGTTGCCTGCTGGGGGCCGAAGGGTTTGTCAGCCTAGATGACAAAACTTTCAATGAAAGTTGCGAAGGTTGAGTGATGTGGCGCACATCACGCTCGGCCATGTGCTTCCTGTGAGTGACGGGACAGCGCGTCGATGACCACCGCCGCGAACAGCACCCCACCGGTGATCACGAACTGCACCGCCGGGGGAGTGTCGGTGATCGCCATGCCCGAGGAGATCGACTGGATGACGAGCATGCCGAGCACCGCCGACCACGTCGTACCTCGCCCGCCGAACAGGCTGGTGCCGCCGATCACGGCCGCCGCGATGGCGTTCACCAGCAGGACGCCCGAGCCCGAACCCTGGCTCACCGACGTGATGCGCGAGGCGAGGAACAGCCCGCCGATCGCGGCCATCGTGCCGGAGACGGCGAACACGGCGGTCTGGACCCGGAACACGCTCAGGCTGGCGCGGCGGGCCGCCTCGATGCTGCCGCCGAGGGCGTACACCTGCCGCCCGTAGTGGGTGCGGCGCAGCAGGATGTCGAGGCCGGACACCATCACGAGGAAGATCAGCAGGGCGAGCGGGAGCCCCTGGAAACGGTTGAGGAGATAGGCCACGCCGAACGCGATCACCGCCGTGACCGCGGTGCGCAGCCCCACGGCCGCCGACGAGCGGTGCGGCATACCGACCGCCCGGCGGCGCCTTCGGTCCAGGTCGGCCCCGAGGAACACCGCCCCGGTGGCCACCGCCGCCACGCCGTAGGCGACGGCGTCCTGGGTGAAGTAGTAGCTGGTCAACTTGGCGACCAGCCCGTTCTCGTCGAGGTTGACGGTGCCGCTGTCGCCGAGGACGGCGAGCATCAGGCCGTTCCAGGTGAGCAGCCCCGCGAGCGTGACGACGAACGCCGGCACCCGGGTCCGGGCGATGGAGAAGCCCTGGACGGTGCCCGTGACGGTTCCGGTGAGCACGCCGACGACCAGGGCGAGCCACTCCGGGACCCCGTTGTTCACGTTCAGCACGGCGAAGACGGCCGCCGCCAGGCCGCTGATCGACCCCACGGACAGGTCGAGTTCGCCGAGCAGCAGGACGAAGACGATGCCGACCGCGATCAGGCCGGTCCCCACGATGTCCACGCTGAGGTTGGACAGGTTGCGCGGGGACAGATAGTTCGGGTTCAGGGACTGGAAGGTGATCCAGACGACGGCGAGCACCAGCACGACGGGCAGCGAGCCCAGCTCACCCGCCCGCACCTTGCGCTCCAGGAGCGTGAGCACGCGGCGCAGGGCGCGGAACCCGCCGTCCGCGGCCCGGGAGGCGAGCCGCTCGCGCTGCGGCGGGCGGGCCCCGCCGCCGGGCGTGACGGGGTCGGCCGGGGTGCCGTCCGCCACCTTGCGCATGCCTTTCACCACCCCGACTCCCGTTGGGCCGGCCGGCGGGGCACGTTCTCCGTGGCGCCGGTGATGGACGCGATGATCTGCTCCTGGGAGGCGGTGTTCACGTCGAAGAAGCCGTTGTTGCGGCCGAGCCGCAGCACCGCGGCCCGGTCCGCGAGGGCCTTCACGTCCCCCATGCTGTGACTGATCAGCAGGACGCCCAGCCCCCGGTCCCGCAGCCGGTCGATGAGGTCCAGGATCTCGGAGGTCTGCTCGAACCCGAGCGCCGCGGTCGGTTCGTCCAGCAGCAGGATGCGCGGCTCGCCGAGGAGCGAGCGGGCGATGGCGACCGTCTGCCGCTGACCGCTGGAGAGCGAGGCGACGGGCCCGCGCAGATCGGGGACCCGCCGGGTCAGGCGCTCCAGCAGCTCCCGGGTGCGGCGCTCCATCTCCATCTCGTCGAGGAACCCGTACCGGCGGATCTCCCGCCCGAGGAAGAGGTTCCCGACGACGTCGAGGTTCCCGCACAGCGCGAGGTCCTGGTAGACGGTGGCGATGCCGAGGTCCCGGGCGTCGTGCGGGCGTCTGATGTGGACCGACCGGCCCTCCCACTCGATGACGCCCTTCTCCGCGGGAGCCACCCCGGAGATCACCTTCACCAGGGTGGACTTGCCGGCCCCGTTGTCCCCCAGCAGGGCGACGACCTGACCGGAGTGGATCTCCAGCTCGATGTCCGTCAGGACGTCGACCACGCCGAAGCGCTTGCACACCCCGCGCAGCGCCAGCAAGGGGGGATCGGGCACGGCAACCAACTCCTTCCCTGGACCCGGACCAGGCCGGAGTCGCGATGCGGCCCGTCAGATCAGCCCCGCCTCCTCGCAGGCGGGCCGGAGCCGGGGGGTGCAGATCTGCTGGGCCGTGTGCAGGCCTTCCTTCACCACGGTGTCCTTGATGGTGTCGGCGGTCACGGACACCGGCTTGAGCAGCACGGCCGGGACCCGCTCGCCGCCGGGCGGCGTCACCTCGCTCGTCGCGACCCGGTCCAGGCCCTCCCGGCGGGCCGCGGCCACGGCCATCGCGCCGCCGGCCGAGGCCTCCGGACCGAAGGGTTTGAACACGGTCATGTACTGGTCGCCGGCCACGATCCGCCGCAGCGCGCCCAGTTCGGCGTCCTGGCCGGTGACCGGGGGCAGCGGGGCGACCTTGTTCGCCTTCATCGCCGAGATGCTTCCGCCGGCCAGCCCGTCGTTGGCCGCGTAGACCCCGTCGATGGTGTCGGCGCCGAGGGCCGCGATGGCCGCGGACATGTTCATGTTCGCGGTCTCCGCCCGCCACTGGAGGGTGTCGTACGTCTTGCCGATCTGCACCTTGCCGCGCAGCACGGACAGCGCGCCCTCCTTGAACAGCGCGCTGTTCGGGTCGGCGGGATCGCCGTTCATCATGACGATCTGCGGCAGCGCCGCCCCGTCGCCCATCGCCTTGAGCAGGGCCCGGCCCTGGAGCCGGCCGACCTCCTTGCCGTCGAAGGAGACGTACCCGGAGATGGGCCCCTGGGCGAGCCGGTCGTAGGCGATCACGGGGATGCCCGCCGCGTGGGCCTCCGTGACCGACGAGGCGAGCGACTTCCCGTCCACGGCCACCAGCACGATGGCGTCCACTCCCTTGGTGATCATCGAGTCCATCTGCTCCTGCTGGGTGGCCACCTCGCCCCGGGCGTTGGCGTGCTCGATCACGCAGGTGTCGCACAGTTCCTTGATCTTCTTCTCCAGGAGCGGCCGGTCCTGTGCCTCCCAGCGCGCCGTGGTGGCGTCCGGCAGCAGCAGGCCGATGCTCGGCGCGGTCCCCCCGTCGGGACCGTTCCCGGCGTCCGCCCCGCAGGCCCCGAGGGCGACGGCCGCCGAGACCGCGGTCACGGCGGCCGCCGTGTCCCGTATGCAGGCCTTCATGAGTGGTACCCGATGTAGACGACGATGGTGGCGATCGATAGAGGATTCGGAAGGTATGTCTGGTTGGTTCGTATATGCGATTCTGGTGGGTGGGTGCCCCGTTCTCAACCTGTCGGCACCCGTGGCGGGGACGGGAGGTACGTTGCGGACATGCCTCGACCGGGCCCTGATCTTGGCCGGAGCGACACAGGCGGCGGTCTACACGCCCGGGGCCGGGAACGAAGAGCTTCGGCTGGTGGACTCGGCGGGAGGCACCCCTTCCGAGCCGGGGCCACCGGTCCGGCTCCCCCTGCCCGGTGACTCGCCCGCCGCACGCGCCTTCCTCACCGACCGCCCCCTGTGGCTGACCACGGACCCCTCGCTCGGCGCGCTGCCCCTCGACGTGGAGGGCCGGCGGCTCGGCTGTCTCGTCGTCACGGGCGCCTCCGCCGACGGCTTCGAGGCCGACCAGCGCCGCTTCCTGGAGCGCTACGCCGACGCCGTCGCCGGTCTCCTCCAGCCCGTGACGGGCCCGCCCGAGCCGTCCTCGCTGCTGAACCCCGCCCTGCGCAGCCTGCGCGTCGGCTCCTTCGTCCTGGTCCCGGACACCGGTCTGATCGAGGCCGACGACACCCTGCTCGACCTGGTCGGCATCTCGGCGGACGACTTCGACGGCAAGGCCGACACCCTGCTCGCCCACGCCCTCCCGGAGGACATGCACGCCCTGATGTCGGTCCTGGAGCCGTCCCCCCAGGCCTCCGGCCGGCGCGAACTGGAGTTCCGGGTCCGCGGTCCCACGGGCGAGATGCGCTGGCTCAGCCTGAGCTGCCGGGCCGAGCCGGCCACGGCCGACCGGCCGGAACAGGTGCTGGGCGTGGTGACCGCCACCCCCGTCCTGCGCCGCGGCGGCGACGACGTCGCCCGGATCCAGTGGCTGACCGCCGCACTCGACGACGCCGTGACCGTCCGTGACGTCGGCCGCGTGGTGGTCGCCGCCCTGCGCGAGCCGCTGGGCGCCGACCGGGTGGCCCTCGCCGCCCTCCAGGAGGACCGGCTGATGGTCACGGTGCTGGACCCGCCCCAACCCGCCGCCTGGCCGGACGCGTGGCGCTCCGAATGGCGCACCGAGTGGCCCGAAGCACCCGTCCGCGCCCTGCCCACCCTCCAGGCCGCCCTGAGCGACGGCCGGATGGACCTGTGGCCCGCGGGCACCGCCCTCGAACCCGGTCTCGCCGGAATCGGCCCCGGCGGGCTCGTCGTCCTGCCGCTGCCGGCCAAGGGCCGGGTCGCCGGAGTGTGCCTGGTCGGCTGGAACCTCTCGCACGAGTTCCTCCCCGAGGAACGCTCGCTGCTCACCGCCACCGCGGCCCTCGTCGGCCAGGCCCTTCAGCGCGCCCACGCCCACGACGCGGAGCAGGAACTCGCCACCATGCTCCAGCGCAGCCTGCTGCCCCGCCGGCTGCCCGAACTGCCCGGCGGGATCGCCGTCGCCCGCTATCTGCCCGCCCGGCGGGGACTCCAGGTGGGCGGCGACTGGTACGACGTCATCGCCCTGTCCGAGGACCGCGTCGCCCTCGTCATCGGCGACGTGCAGGGCCACAGCGCCGGAGCCGCCACGATCATGGGCCAGATGCGCACCGCGGTCCGGGCCTACGCCATGGAGGGCCACCCGCCCGACGTCGTCGTCTCCCACGCCAACCGGCTCCTCGTCGCCATGGAGACCGACCTCTTCGCCACCTGCTGCTACGCCGAACTCGACATGGAGGAGGGCAACACCCTCTTCGTCCGCGCCGGGCACCTCGCCCCGCTGGTGCGCCACCCCGACGGCGGCACCGAGGAGGTGGAGGTCGCGGGCGGGCCCCCGCTCGGCATCCTCGCCGAGGCGGAGTTCCCCATGACCTCCGTCGCACTGGCCCCCGGCACGGTCCTCGCCCTCGTCACCGACGGCCTGGTCGAGGCCGCCGACCTGCCGCTCGACGAGGGCATGCGCCGCACCCGCACCGCGCTCGCCGCGGCCGACCCCGCCGACCCGGGCGCGATGGCCGACGAACTGCTCGGCGACGCGGGCCGCCGCGAGGACGACGTGGCGCTGCTGCTCCTGCGCTACGACGGCATGGAGACCCGCCCGATCCGGGCCGGCTGGATGGTCTGGCGGCTGCCCGACGCCGTCATGCACGCCCGCCGCTTCACCGCGCGCACCCTGCGCCGGTGGAAGGTCGCGGAAGCCGGCGACGCGGTCCTGCTGGTCGTCTCCGAACTCGTCACCAACGCCCTGGTGCACACCACCGGCCCGGTCCGGCTCGACCTGGTGCTGCGCGGGGACCGGGTCCGGGTCGGCGTGAGCGACGCCTCGCCCCGCGCGCCCGCCAAGCCGGTGATCGTGGACTGGGAGTCCACCGGCGGACGGGGCCTGATGCTGGTCGAGGCGATGTCGGAGTCCTCCGGCTCGGTCCCGGTGGCCGGCGGCAAGCAGGTGTGGAGCGAGATCGTCGTACCGGACGGAGAACCGGACGGTGATCCCGGCGGCGAGCGCGACGGCCGGCCCGGCGGAGGACGGGTCGCCGGTGCGGAAGCCGGTGGGCTGCCATGAGACGGCGCGGCCGGCCGGTCACCGCGGCGCTCGCAGCCGCCCTCCTCGCGCTGCCCGCGGTCGCCTGTGGCGGGGACTCCGGCACCGGGTCCGAAGGCAACGCCTTCACCGTCGGCCTGCTCCTGCCCAGCCGGTCCGTCCCGCGCTGGGAGCACTCCGACCGGCCCCTGATCGAGGCACAGATCAAGAGGCTCTGCCCCAAGTGCACCTTCGTGTACGCCAACGCCGAGAACGACGCGACCCGGCAGCAGCAGCAGATGATCTCCATGATCACCAAGGGGGCCGGGGTGCTGATCCTCGACGCCGCCGACACCCGCGCGCTGCGCTCCTCGATCCAGGAGGCACGGAAGGCGGGCGTCCCCGTGGTCGCCTACGACCGGCTCGCCGAGGGCCCCGTCTCCGGCTTCGTCGGTTTCGACGCCCTCCAGGTCGGCCGGCTCCAGGGCCAGGGGCTGCTGGACGGCATGGAGAAGCGGGCCGACGGCCGGAACGTCGTGATGATGAACGGCGATCCGACCAGCCCCAACGCCGCCTGGTACCGGAAGGGAGCGCTGTCCGTCGTCCGGGACCGCGTGCGGATCGCGAGGTCGTACGAGACCCAGGACTGGAGCACCCAGGTCGCGCACGCCAACATGTCCGCCGCCATCGCCGCGCTCGGCCCCTACGGGATCGACGGCGTCCTGGCGGCCAACGACACCATCGCCGCCGGTGTCATCTCCGCCCTCAAGAGCGCCGGCGTGAGCCGGCTGCCGCCCGTCACCGGCCAGGACGCCGACCTCGACGCCGTACGCCGGATCCTCAAGGGCGAGCAGTACATGACCGTCTACAAGCCGTTCCGCGAGGAGGCCGCCGCGGCCGCCTCCATGGCCGTCGCCCTGGGGCGCGGCGACGACGCCCGCGACCACGCGCCGACCACCGTGGACAGCCCCACCACCCGCGCCATCCCGGCCGTCCTGCTCACCCCCCACTCGGTGACGGCCGCCGACATCGGACGGACCCTGGTCAAGGACGGCGTGTACACCGTCGACCGGATCTGCGTCCCGCCGGTGCGGGCCGCCTGCGAGCGGGTCGGGCTCAGCCCGTGACGGACCCCTGGGGAGCGTGAACTTGGTGACCCGCTTCCTCGGCGTGTGCGCGGCCGGGTTGGCGCACCGGCCGCAGACCAGCGTCAGGACAGCCAGCCGGTACAGACAGACCTTGGTGCCGAAGACGATCACGCGGCTGTTCCCCTCCCGGTCGGTGCCCGTGTGCACGGCCCGGTCTCCCGCATGCGGCAGGCGGGTTCATGCCCTGGGCCACGCGGGGGACCCCCCGGCCGCGACTGCCGCCGCCGTCATCGGCGCGCCGCCATGTTCGTCAGGCGCCGCACCCCGGCGCCTTCCGCGCTCCCCCAAGGAGAGGCCCATGCCCCGACTTCCCCGCCTGGCGGGCGTCACCGCGGTGACCCTCGCCCTCGGTCTGCTCGCGACGGCTCCCGCGGTGGGCGGCGAACCGAGCGTGTCCGCCCCGCGCGTCATCGCCCACTTCGACTTCGCCAAGGGGCAGACGCCCGAGAACATCGCCCTCGAACCCGACGGCTCCGCCGACCTGACCTTCGCCTTCGCCCGGAAGGTCGCGAACGTCACCCGCCGGGGCGACACGCGGATTGTCGCCACCCTGCCCGCCGTGGCGAACCCCGGCACCCCGATCCTCGGCGCCGCCGTCGTCACCGGCATCGCCCGCGCCGACGACGGCACCCTCTACGTCAACTACGCCACCGGCACCCGCAGGACCGGCATCTGGCGCCTGGCCCGCCACGGCGGCGCCCCGCGGCAGATCGCCGAGCTGCCCGCCGACGGCTTCCCCAACGGCCTCGCCCTGGACGAGCGCCGGGGCGTGCTCTACGCCGCCGACTCCGTGCTCGGCACCGTCTGGCGCGTCTCCCTCAAGGACGGCACCCGCACGGCCTGGGCCACGGGAACCGCACTCGACCCGGGGACCGGCCCCGACGCCTCGGGCTTCGGCGTCAACGGACTGAGGTTCCACCACGGCGCCGTCTGGGTGTCCAACAGCGACGCCGGCACCGTCCTGCGCATCCCCGTCCGCGAGGACGGCTCCGCCGGACCCCTGCGCACCAGGGCGACCGGCCTCACCGGCATCGACGACTTCGGCTTCGTCGAGCGGCACCGCGACACCGTCCTCGCCGCGCTGTTCGGCAGCAGCGAGGTGGTCCGGATCGCCCCGGACGGCCGCCGCTCCGTCGTCCTCACCGCCGACGACGGGCTCTCCAACCCGACCGCCGTGGCCGTACGCGGCAGAAGCGCCTACGTGACCAGCGCGTCCTACCTCGACCAGGACGACCCGAACCTCCTCCTCGCCCGCGTCCACCAGCGCGACCGCGACTGACTCAGCGCTCGTGCACGACCCGCCCGTCGAACACCGTCATGTCCACCTCCACCTCGGTGATCTCGTGCGGGTCCAGGCCGAGCAGCGGCCGGTCCAGCACACACAGGTCCGCGACCTTCCCGGCCTCCACGGTCCCCTTCCACTCCTCGGCGAAGTCCTGCCGGGCCGGGTGGACGGTGTACGCCCGCAGTGCGTCGGCCAGGCCCACGCACTGCTCGGGGCCGCTGGCGCGGCCGCTCGCCTTCGACTCCCGGAGCATCATCGCGGCCACCCCCTGCCGCCAGTCCGGCGTGGTGATCGGCGCGTCGGAGCTGGCGCAGACCGCGACCCCCGCGTCCAGCGCGGACCGTACGGGCCACTGGTAGGCGGACCGCTCCCTGCCCACCACCTCGTCCATGAGGTCCGAGACGGTCCACTTGATCGCCGGGTTCATGTTGATGCCCCACCCGTGCGCGGCCAGCCGCGCCAGAGAGCGGGGGCCGACGAAGTCGCCGTGGATGACGTAGTGCCGGGCGTCCGGGCGGGGCACGGCCGCGTCGGCCGCGACGAACGCGTCCACGACCGCGTCGATCGCCAGGTCACCGGTGACATGCACGCCGAGCTGGAAACCCGCCCCGTGCGCGACACGGATCATCTCCCGCAGCTCCTCGGTCCGCAGCGCGGGCGTGTCGCCGTGCACGCACAGCGCGCCGTGACCGCCGCCGGCGTACGGCTCGCTCATCCACGCCGTACGGTTCGGGGGCACCCCGTCGGCGAAGATCTTCACCCCGAGCACGTTCAGCCGGCGCGGATCGGCCGTGACCGGCGCGCCCAGCTCCGCCAGGCCCGTGCGCAGGTCGTCGGCCGAGCCGCCCATCGGCGCGGGCAGCAGCAGCACACCGACCCGGGCGTCGAGTTCGCCGTCGGCCGCCAGTGCGGCGTACGCGGTCAGGTTGTCGGTGCTCAGCCCGCCGAAGAACGTCGTGGCACCGCCCGGCCCGAGCCCCGGCTCGGTGTAGCTGGTGATGCCGCGCGCGTGCAGCTCCGCGACGACGGCCCGGATGGCCTCCCGGCGCCGCTCGACCGTGGGGGACGGCAGCGCGGCCTGCACCAGTGACTGGGCGGCCTCGCGGAGGATGCCGGTGGGCCGGCCGTCCGCGTCCCGGTCGACGACTCCGCCCGGCGGCGCCGCGCTGCCGGCGTCG
This sequence comes from Streptomyces griseoruber, assembly GCF_001514205.1. Lineage (GTDB taxonomy): Bacteria > Actinomycetota > Actinomycetes > Streptomycetales > Streptomycetaceae > Streptomyces > Streptomyces griseoruber. Next base: position 137,220 of record NZ_KQ948771.1, read on the forward strand.
ACGCCGCACACGCGCAGCGCCGCGCTGTTCGCCCACACCATGTGCGAGGAGAAGTCGGTGAGACACACCGGATGGTCCGGTGCCACGGCGTCCAGGTCCCGGCGGTGCGGGAAACGCAGCGGATCACTCACGCACTCCGCGAGATAGCCGGGGTCCCAGCCCAGCCCCACGATCCACTCACCGGGCCCGGCCGCGGCCACGGCCCGCTCGACCGCCCGGGCGACGTCGGCGATCGACCGCACGGCCGGATGACCGACGTCCAGGGCGAACGGGGGCTTCGTCATCCCGTACGCGGCCCCGTGCAGATGGGAGTCGTTGATGCCGGGCAGGACGGTCCGGCCGCCGAGGTCGACGACCCGGGTACCGGGCCCGGCCAGGGCACGCATCTCGGCGTCCGAGCCGACGGCCACGATGTCCCGGCCGCGCACGGCCACGCCTTCCGCGACCGTGAACGCGTCGTCGAGGGTGAGGACCTGACCGCCGGTCAGGACGAGGGTGGGGGTGCTGTCGCTCACGCGAGGCCTTTCTGCGGGGTCGGGGGAGGGGGCGGTCACCGGGTCGTCCGGGGACCGAGGAAGGCGAGGGCCGCGCCCGCCACCAGGGCCACGCCCTGGGCCATCTGCTGCCAGAAGGCGGGCACGTTCAACAGGGTGAGGCCGTTCTGCAGAGAACCGAGGAACAGCACGCCGAGCAGCACCCCGAACACCGAGCCGCTGCCGCCGCTCAGCGCGACCCCGCCGAGCAGCACCGCTGTCAGCACGGTCAGCTCGAAGCCCGCCCCCGACGTCCCCGCCACCGCGCTGTCCAGCACCGACGCCTTGATCGCCCCGGCCAGCGCCGCCGCCACACCCGTCACCACGAACAGCGCGAACGGCGCCCGGCGCACCGCGATGCCCGACAGATGGGCCGCCTCCCGGTTCACCCCGATCGCGAAGACATGCCGCCCCGCCGGGGTGAACGCCAGGAACGACGCGCCCGCCACCAGCACCAGCGCGGCGATCACCACCGGTGCGTCCACCCCGGCGATCCGCGACCCGCCCAGCCAGGCGAACCCCGCCCCGAAACCGCTCAGCGGCAGCGGGAACACCTGCTGCGCCAGTCCGCGCACGGCGGTCAGCATGCCCAGCGTCACGATGAACGCCGACAGCCCCAGGTAGCAGCAGAGCACCCCGTTCACGGCACCCACGGCCGCGCCCACCGCCAGCGCGCCGAGCACCGCGACCACCGGCGACTGGTGCTGTTCCCCCGCGAGCCAGCCGGCCACCAGTCCGCCCAGGGCGAGCGTGGAACCCACCGACAGATCGAGATACCCGCTGATCACCAGCAGCGCGAGCGGGACGGCCACGATGGCGAGCGTCGCCGCGTCGGTGGCGATCCCGCGCAGATTGCCCGCGTCGAGGAAACTGCCCGTCGTCACCTGGAAGACCAGCACCAGCACGGCGAGGACGGCGAGCAGCGGATGACGGCGTACGGCGGTGAGACGCCCGTACGACATCGCACGCGCGGCGGTCAGAGTGGTCATGCTGCTCCTTCGTGGACGGCCGACAGCAGCGCGGCCTCGGTGAGTTCGGGTCCGCTCAGCTCGCCGGCGACCCGGCCGGCCCGGACGATCAGACAGCGGTGGGCGAGCGCGACGACCTCCTCGGGGTCGTTGGACGCGAACAGCACGGCGGTGCCGCGCTCGGCGGCCAGGGTGCGGACGACGCCGTAGATCTCCTGGCGGGCGCCGATGTCCACGCCCTGCGTGGGCTCGTCGAGGAGCAGGACGTCCACCTCGCGTGCCTCGTTGATCCAGCGGCCGAGGACGAGTTTCTGCTGGTTGCCGCCGGAGAAGGCGGCGGCGGGGAGATCCGGGCGGGCGGGGCGCAGCGCGACGGCGTCGGACAGCGTGCCGAAGACGCGGCGTTCGGCTCGGGTGGAGCGGATCGAGAGCCGGGCCATCCGGCGGATGCTGGGGAGCAGGGCGTTGTCCTGGGCGCTGAGCACGGGGAAGAGGGCCTGGGCGCGTCGGTCGCCGGGGACCAGGGCGATGCGGGCGGCCAAGGCGTCCGAGGGGCGGGAGGGGCGGACGGTCCTGGTTCCGACGTGGAGGTTTCCGGCGGTTGCGGGGTGTCTGCCGTAGATCGTTTCGAGGAGGCTGGTGCGGCCGGAGCCGATCAGGCCGTACAGGGCGACGATTTCGCCTTCGGCGACGGTGAGGTCGACGGGGCCGAAGCGGGGGCCCTGCAGGGCGTCGAGGGTGAGGCGGTTCGGCCGCGGCCGCGGGGTCGGCGGTGGCTGGTCGTGCCCACGCGGCGGAGCCGCACCGTGATACGCCCCGCGCCCCTTCGAGGTGCGGCCGGTGATCGCTTCCACCAGGTCGCGACGGGACTGGCCGGTCATCCGCGCGTGGTGGGAGACCCTCCCGTCGCGCAGTACCGTCACCTCGTCCGCCAGGCGTTCCACCTCCCCCAGCAGATGGGTGACGTAGACGATCGCCAGGCCCTGGGTGCGCAGGTCCTCCACCCGTTCGGCCAGGGCCTCGCTCTCCGTGCCCGAGAGGGCGGCGGTCGGTTCGTCCAGGACCAGGACCGAGGCGCTGCGGCTGAGGGCCTTGGCGATCTCCACCAACTGGCGCTGTCCCATGGGGAGTTCACTCACGCGGTCGCGGGGGGAGCAGGTGGCGGCGACCCGTTCGAGCAGGCCGGCGGCGACCTCCTCCTGGGCGCGGCGGTCGATCCGGCCGTACCGGGTCCACTCCTGGCCGAGGAAGATGTTCTCGGCCACCGTCAGGGAGTCGACGACGCTGAGCGTCTGGAAGATGATCGCCACCCCGGCGGCGATCGACTCACGGGGACTCAGACGGGTGTGGGAGGTGCCGCCCACCTCGATGGTGCCCGCGTCCGGCGGGAAGGCCCCGCCGAGACAGCGGATCAGGGTGGACTTGCCGGCGCCGTTGTGGCCGAGCAGCGCGTGCACCCGGCCCCCCGGGACGGTGAGGTCGACGCCGTCCAGGGCCCGGACACCGCCGAAGGACTTGGTCAGACCCCGGATCCGCAGGTTGGGTTCGGTCATCGCCGGGGCCTAGGAGTTCTGGGCGAGCAGGGCGTCGATGCGCGCGGTGTCGGTGGGCCCCACGAGGGTGATCGGCACCTGGACGCCGGGGTTCGCCTTCCCGGCGGCCACGGCGAGCGGGACGTCCACGATCGCGTTGGCGATGTCCTGCGGCGCGAGCGCGGCGGAGGCGCGGTAGAACGTGCCCTGCTGGATGGCGAGGAGGGAGGGCGCGGCGCCGTCCTGGCCGCCGACGAAGGTCTTCGCGTCGGTCGCCTTGCGGCCCGTCTGCTGGAGCGCCTTGAAACCGCCGTACGCCGCCGCGTCCGTGACCCCGAGGACGAGGTTGAGGTCGGGGTGCTTGGCGAGGATCGCCTTGGTCTTCGACAGACCCGTGTCCGGGTCGATGGCCTGCTCCTGGGCGACCACGTCGACGCCCGGCGCGGCCTTGGTGAACGCGTCGACCATGCCCTTGGTGCGCTCACGGCCGAGTTGGATGGTGCTGTCGGTGAGGAAGGCGATCTTGCCCTTGCCGCCGAGCGTCTCCTCGGCCCACTTCGCGGCGGCCTCGCCGAGGAGCCGGCCGCCCTCCAGGAAGCTGAACTGGATGTCCGCGCTCTGGTGTTCGAGCGATCCGCCGTACGTCACCCAGATCAGCCCGGCGTCCAGTGCCCGCTTCGCGGTCGCCTCGGTGGCCTCGAAGACCATCGGGAACGAGACGATCGCCGGGATCTTCCTGGTGACCCAGGTGGTGAGGTTGGTGGCCTGGGTGTCGGCGCTGCTCGCGTCGCTCGTGGTCAGCAACGAGACGCCGTGCTTCTTGGCGGCGGCGGTGGAGAGCTTGACCAGGGTCGCGTAGAGGGGAAGCTGGGTGAAGGGGTAGTCGAGACCGATCTGGCGGAGGTCGCCGGCCTTCGCCGAGGGCGTGCCCGCCGCTTCGGCCGTGCTCGCACCGCCGGGGGCCGAGCAGCCCGCGACGCCGATCGCCCCGGTCGCGACGGCACCGGCCGACCAGGCGAGGAAACGGCGGCGGGACGGCGTCGAGTCGAGGGCGTACGGGGATCTGGACATGGCGCAACTCCCAGGGATGGCGGCCCGGCACGGCGGGCGTCCGGCTGTGCCGAACAGGAAAGACCCGTCCGCCGCGGCCCGCCATCCGTAGAAATACCGACCGGCGCCGGGTGGGGTGGACGTCTTGTGGGCTCGGCCCGCCACCCCTATCGTTAGGGTCCAAATGACTTGCCCGTCATCTCCTGCCCGTCTTCACCTGCTCGCCATCTCCCGCCCGCCATCTCCTGCCCGACGTCTCGCGTCCGACAGGGAACCCCCGGAGGCCCGTGTGTTCGGTCACCGGCAGATCGCCGCCGCCGCCCGCATCGGCATGCTCACCCGGGAACGGGACACCGCCGGCGCCTGCGCCGAAGCCGTGGCGGAGCTGGGCCGGGCCCTGCCCTTCGACGCGGTCACCCTGCTTTCCATCGACCCCGTCTCCCGCACCCACGTCCAGGTCGCGGGCGTCGGTTACACCGCCGAGGACTCCCAGGCCCTGGCCGCCGAGTTCGTCTCCACGCCCTGGTACGACAACGTGGTGGGCCGCGATCTGCCGATGTCCATCTCCGAGGACGCCGACGACGACCCCGGCCCGCGCTTCCGGCAGGGCTGGTTCTACGCCGAGCGGGTCCGGCCGACCGGCTTCCGCGACGGCCTGACCGGGGCACTGCGGCACGACGGGCGCCTGGTCGGCCTGGTGCATCTGTCCACCGAGGGGCGGGACGTCTACGACACCGAGGCACGCCGCCTGCTCGCCTGGCTGCTGCCCGCCCTGGGCGCCCTCGCCGACCCGGCCGATCTGCGCGACCTGCCCGCCGGGGCGCGGGCCGGACTGTGCACCGCCGACGGGCCCGTGGACCTGCCGGGCCGGGAACGCGCCGCAAGTCTGCGCGACCCGGACTTCCGGCGCCTCGCCGCGGCGTTCGAGGCCTCCGGAGGGCTCCGGCTGCGGGTGCTGTGGCCGGTCGGCGCCGGCTGGTGCCGGGTCGTGCTGCGCCGTCGTACCGTCGGACCCGTGCGGGAGGCGGTGCTGGTCACCGAGGTGCCCGTCGAACTGCCCTACGGCGTCAGCCCGCGCGAGCTGGAGGTGCTCACCCGGGCCGCCACGGGCCAGACCAACCAGGCCATCGCGCAGGCCCTCTACCTGTCACCGCGCACCGTGCACAGCCACATCGAGCACCTCCTGCGCAAGACCGGCTGCGCCTCCCGCGCCGAGGCCACCGCCCTGGCGGTCCGCGACGGTGTCCTGCGCCCGGCCCCCGAGCACCTCGCTCACTTCGTGGAGCGGGTACCGGCCGACTGAACCGGCGGGACGGCGCGCGGCCGGCCGGGCCCCGGCTCGGACCCGCGCCGTCAGGAGCCCTTCCACGCTCCGTGGGCATCGGCGGCAGCCTCCCGCTGAACTGCGCCGGTGTCGGCAAGGCCCTGCTCGCGTCCTGCGGCGCCGACCTGGTGGAGGAGGCGCTGTCCCGGCCGCTGCCGAGTCCCACCCCGTACTCCCACTCCCTCACCGACCCGGCCCGGCTGCGCACGGCGCCGGAGAAGATCCAGCACGGTCGCCGCCCTCTCCGTGGCCGTGCCCCGCTCCCGCTTCAGCCCCGCCCGGCTCGCCCCCGCCGTACGGACGGCGGCGCTGGGACTGTCACGGGTGCCGGGGCGCGGCCTGAGGGTCCGCAACCGCTACCGGTCGGGCGCGGCCAGGCCCGCACCGGTGTCCGGCTCGGGGTTGAACACCGGGTGGTAGCTCTCCGGCGGCGCCAGATAGGCGGCGGCCGGCACCCCACCCGTGTCGATCACGATCTGGTCCACGGCGATCCCCGGATCGACCATGAAGATCCGCAGGACATGCTCGCCGGGCTCGGCGACCGTCACGGTGGCGGTCAGCTTCTCGACGCCCTCCTCGACATTGCGCGCCCAGGCGTCCCCCCGGTTGCCGGTGGCGATGTTCTGCCCCGTCAGCACGGTCACCGGCCGGTCGTCGAGGCCGACCGCCAGCCGTCGCGCGCCCCGCTCGTCCAGCGAGGGCAGCCGGAACACGGTGACCGGAAAGACGCCCGTGCTCGTGAAGCGCACCCGGTACCGCAGCTCCGGAGCCCGCACGGCGTGCTCCCCGGTGACCGCAGCCGCCGTGGACGGCACCGCCTGCACCGCGCCCGTACGCCGTCCCAGACCGCGCACGGTCCGCCAGCGGGCCCCGCCCCGCGCCACCCGCCGCTCGGTGTGCACCGCGTCGATCGAGACACAGCCGTCGGCCTCCACGAACCCGCGGGCCCTGCGCCGGGCCCGGTCCCCGCCGTTGACCACCCGCAACGGCACCTCGAACCGCCCGTCGGCACCGGTGACGACGACCATGGCGTCGAGGGTGCCCTCGGGGGCGAGCGACCAGTCCACCTCGACCCACATCCGGGTCTGCTCGGTGAGCGAGCCGCCGGTCGCACTCAGCCGCACCCAGGGGCGGTCGGCCTCGGCGGCCCAGGTCAGCGGCAGGAAGCCGGTGTTGAAGACGTCCACGAACCGCCTGCCCCGGGTCACGGAGGAGAAGGAGAGCGGACGGGCCGTGCCGGTCTCGTTCCCCTCGGCGGCCACGCCGAGCCCGGACGTCTCCTGCCGGGTCACCCGGGTGACGGCCGGACGCCCCGGCGCCTTGGGGATCTGCGAGGGATAGGGATTGATGTAACCGTCCCATTTCCCGCCCGCGACCTGGGAGTTGTACCGCGCGGTGAGCGCGGCCTCCGCCGTGTGCGCGGCCTCGGCGAGATCCGCGAGGCGGTTGGCCCCGGCGCCCCGGCCCTGCCGTACGGCGAGCGCGTTGCGGTCCGCCCAGTAGTACTTGAGCTGCATCAAGCAGGCCCCGTGCACCGGATATTCAACCAGCTCGTAGTAGGCGTCCCGGAAGGTGTCCGGCAGTTCGGCGCCGACCGCCCGGACCCGCTCCAGCAGCCGTTCGTACGCGGCCATCCGGCGTCCCGCCTCGTCCCCGTGATGGACGACCGAGAAGACGTTGCGGTCGATGAACTCCGGTCTGCGCTCGGCCGCCAGCCGGTAGTACTCACCGCGGATCGCGGCCGTCTCCCGTGCGTGGCGCCGTCCGAACAGCCGCCCGTACCACTCCACCAGGAAGCCCTCGACGTCTTCGGCACCCCATCGGTCCACGTCCCAGGCCATGTCCATACAGAACGACAGCCCGGTCTCGATCGACTTGACGTCACCGACGTTGAAGATCCACATCCGGTCCGCGCCGTGCTCGTACACCCGACGCAACTCCTGCCAGACCTTGGCGAGTTGCGTGGTGTCCAGCCAGAGATAGCTGCGCGGGCGGCCCCAGTAGGAGAGGTGGTAGTAGATCCCGTTGCCGCCGGAGCGGGCGCGTTCCGTGTCGTCCGGAAGCTGGCGCATGTTGCCGTGGTTGTCGTCCGGCCAGATCAGCGTCACGTCGTCGGGCACCTCGACACCCGCGTTGTACAGGTCCAGAACCTCCTTGTACGGGATGAAGATCTGCGGCTCGGCCGCCGCGCCGACCTCCTCCGCGAGGATCCGGCGCTGGTCGGCGACGATGTCGTTCATCACCGCGACCTTCTCCGGGATCGTCGTGGCGTTCCTCGTCTCCAGCGCGGTGTCGTGCAGCCCGCGCATCCCGATCGTCCAACTGCTCTCGTTGGCCGCGTTCTCCCGGGCCCTGGCCCTCCAGTAGTCGGAGATGACGGCCGGGTTGACCGTGTAGTCGTACACCGGCAGGCCGCCCTCCGCGGTCCGGTGCTCCTCCGCCCAGGGCGCCCACTCGTGGACCCCGTTGCGCAGCAGCGCCTCGGGGTGGCTGGAACCGACCACGATGCCGTAACGGTCGGCGAGTTCGGGGTTCTCCCGGTACTTGTTGAAGAAGTCGGAGTACGGATGCATCGCCGGCCACAGGTAGTTGGCCTTGAGGCGCAGCAGCAGCTCGAAGATCCGCTGGTACGTCCGCGGGCCGATGTTCTTGTCCGGCTCCTGGGTGCGGTGCGACCAGGTGGTCAGATTCTGCTCGTCGTTGATGAAGACACCCCGGTAGCGGACGGAGGGTTCCAGCCGTTCGAGCGGCCCGGCGGGCACGGTCACGCCGTCCCGCCGCTCGACCGGCACGTCCGCCCACCAGTACCAGGGCGTGACACCGATGCGCTCCGAGGTGTCGTACACGCCGTAGACCGTGCCGCGGCGGTCGCTGCCCGCGATCACCAGGGCGCGGTCCACGCCGGGCGCCGGCCGGTCGACGACCTGGGTGACGGAGGCCTCCCAGCGGCCCCGCACCCGGGAGACGTCCAGCCGCCCCTGCGCCACCAGCCGGTCGATGAGCGGGCTGGCGCCGAGGGTGCCGATCAGGACGAGAGCGGTGGCGCGGTCCGGGAGGGTGTCCCGCAGCTCCGGGCGGACCCCGGTCACCCGCTCCACGTCCGCCTGGAGGTCGCCGGCGACTCGGAGCACCGCCGGGTCGTCGGACGCGTCGACATGCAGGGCCACGGCGATGCCGTCCCGGACGAGTGCGAAGTCCGGGCGGCTCGACGCGGCCGCGGCGCGGGACGCCGGGAGCACGGCGGGGAGCAAGGGGGCGGCCCCGGCGGCCGCCATGCCGCGCAGGAACGACTTACGGGTCAGCGGCGACGGGTGCGGCGGGTCCTGCGGGTCCGGCGGGTCCTGCGGGGCCTCAGGGGTGGAGTGCGACACGAGACGCTTTTCCCTTCCGTGCGGTGCGGCGGACGGCGGGGTGCGGGGTGCTGGTGCTGGTGCCTCCCGGGCACCGGCATGGGCATGCCAGAAAGCGCTTGCTGTGCGGCACCCTAGGTCAGCCCCGTGAGACCCGTCCATAAGCGTGCGTGGACGGGGTGCGAGGATCAGTCGCCCCGCAGTCGGTCGCGCTGGAGCCGCCTGGCCAGGGCGCGGCGCACGGAAGCCGAGGTGGCGGGAGGTTCGCCCCGCGCGGGCAGGTCGAGTCCGCGGCTGATCACGTCGTACGCGGCCCGGAATCCGGTGGGCAGGTCCGTGGCGCCCGCTCTCAGGTCGGCCTCGACGAGACGCCGCAGCGCGTCGACGGTCTGCGGGGTGAAGCGCTTCCTGCCCCGGCTGAGGGCGTCGAGGTGCCGGGTGCAGTGGGCCGCGCCGTCGAGGAGTTCGGAGATCTCCTCGGCCAGGCCCCACAGGCGTCCTTCGAGCCAGTGGGCGTCGGGCTGGTCGAGGGTGAGCTCCAGTGGGGCCGCCGGGCCGTCCCGGTGTTTCGTCATCTGCTTGGACACGGCCGGCTGGCTCATCCCGGCGAGCCGGGCGATGGTGTCCTGCGTCCAGCCGAGCCCGGCGAACACCTGGATCATCTCGGCGCGCAGCGCACGCATCTCCTCGCCCGCGCGGATGACCTCGTTGATCTCCGTCAGCATGCGCTCGGCCTGCTCCTCGGTCAGCGCCTCGGGTGCGCCGTCCATGCTCTCCTCACCTGTCACAACCCGGTTATACACCCTGCTCAGCCCGCGTTCGATGGAGATAACCGGGTTGTATAACCCGGTTATGGGTGTCAGGATCCAGTGCATGCCCACTTTCCGCGCCCCTGACGGCACCCGGCTCGCCTACCGCGAGACGGGCACCGGCACCCCTCTGGTCTGTGTCCCCGGTGGCCCCACGGACTCCGCCTACCTCGGGGATCTCGGCGGCCTGTCCGCGTATCACCGGCTGATCGTCCTGGACCTGCGCGGCACCGGGCGGTCCGCGATCCCCGAGGACACCTCCTCGTACCGCTGCGACCGGCTCGTCGACGACGTGGAGGCCCTGCGCGCGCGTCTCGGGCTGCCCCGGATGGACCTCCTCGGCCACTCCGCCGGGGCGAACGTCGTGACGCAGTACGCGGCCCGGCATCCCGAGCACGTCGGGAGGCTCGTGCTCGTCACCCCCGGGACCCGGGCCGTCGGCATCGAGATCACCGGCGCGACACGGCGTGCACTCGCACGGCTCAGGAAGGACGAGCCGTGGTTCCCGCAGGCGTATGCCGCGCTGGAGGCGATCACCGGGGGCGGGCGCGCGGACGGGGAGGCGATCGCCCCCTTCTTCCACGGCCGTTGGGACGAGGCCGCGCGGCAGCACCATGCGCGGTCGCGCCCGGCCGACGAGCGGATCGCCGCCCGCTTCGGGGCCGAGGGGGCCTTCACCCCCGAGGCCACCCGTGCCGCGCTGGCCACCCTCCTCGCTCCCGTCCTGCTGCTCGCCGGTGAGTTCGACGTCAACAGCCCGCCCCGCTCGGTCGCGGAGTGCGCGGAACTGTTCCCGGACGCGGCCCTCGTCGTCCAGCCGGGAGCGGGGCACTATCCCTGGCTGGACGACTCCGCGCGGTTCGTCGAGACCCTCTCGGCGTTCCTGGCACCGGCAACCGGGCTCAGCGGCACAGGGCGAACAGGTCGTCCTCGAACGTCGGGAACTCGGCCTTCGCCCCCTCGATGACGGCGAGGGCGGGACGGCGCGGGGTGGTGGCGTGCCGCGCGGCCAACTCGGCCAGTTCCGGCCGGGGGCGGACGTCGCGGTCCGGGTCCAGCGCGGCCTCCATCGGGCCGTAGCCGTCGGCGAGGACCCACAGGAAGTCCGAGAGGTTCCCCGCCACCACCCCGACCTCCCCCTCCGAGCCGAGGAACACCACCGGCTGCTCGGTGAGCGGCAGCCCCGGGCGCACACACCACAGGGCGGCGAGCCCGCCCGTACCGTCCTGGCCGAAGACCCGGTAGGCGGCGCCGTCGAGTTCATGGTTGCCGGTCCAGTCGCGGATCCAGTCGGTGGTCTCCTCGGCGGAGTCGAAGTCGTCGTACGGCTCGAAGTCGAAGCCGTCGCCGTCGTCGTAGGGGAAGTCCGCCGTGGCCACCTCGGCCAGGGCGGGCGGGAAGCGGCGGTCGCCGGTGATCGTCTCGGTCATGGACGCAGGCTAGACGCGGCCACCGACAATGCCCCCACGGGGTTGTTATGACCGCCGTCATGATGGATGCTGCCCCACGGCACCGGCCACCGGCGAACGGGGAGGATCACCGTGGGGGACACCGTCGCACGCAGTCTGTGGGAGCGGTTCGAACCGGTCCACGGCCTGGTCTACTTCACCCCCGAGGTCCGCCGGGCCGCCGACGACCTGGGCCTGCGCGGCTTCTGGATGGGCTACTTCGCCCTGCGCGCGGCTCCGCTCGGCCCCGCGCCCGCCCCGGTGGTCACCAGCTGCTTCTACGTCTTCCACCCCGACCGTGTCACCCGGGCGCTGCCGGACGCGTGGGGGTACGCCGACCCGGCGGCCGTGCTCGCGGCACGCGCGCGTGCGGTCGGGGCCGCCATGACCGGCGTCTACGGCCCGGAGGTCGTCGCCTCCGAGGAGATGGCCGAGGCGGCCGACCTGGCCTGGGCGGCGGCCGAGGCGGCGGACACGGCGGGGCGGGTGCTCGGCGCCGCCAACCAGGCGCTCGCCCGCCCGGCCGAGCCGCACATCAGACTCTGGCAGGCCCTGACCACCCTGCGCGAACACCGTGGCGACGGCCATGTCGCCGTCCTCGTCGGGCGGGGCGTGGGGCCCGTCGAGGCGATGGTGCTGAAGTGCGCGGCGGGGGAGTCGGACGAGGAGGCGCAACGGCAGACCCGTAAGTGGGACCTGGAACCGTGGCAGGCGGCGCGGGCCCGGTTGGGTGCGCGCGGCTGGCTCGACGAGGACGGGCACCTCACCAAGGAGGGGGCGGCCGCCCGCGACGAGATCGAGGCCGACACGGATGCCGCGGCCGCCCAGCCCTGGAACGCCCTCGGCACCGAGGCCACCGCCCGCCTCGCCGACCTGCTGGCCCCCCTGGCCCGGACCGTCCTGGACTCGGGGATCGTCCCGCCCGCCAACCCGGTGGGACTGACCAGGGGCTCCTGGGGGACCGCCGGGAGGTGATCCCGCTCGGTGGCGGGGCGGGGGTGATCGCCGCATGCGGTGCGGTGCGGTGCGATGCGGCGCAGGGGCGGGGAACCCGTCGCGGTGCGGTGCGCGGGCGGCCACTGGGGCCGGTGCGGGGCCGTCGCCGCAGCCACGGACATCGGCAGCGCCAGGAAGAGCCGGTCGGTGGCGGCGCACGGGGCGTGACGCGATCCGTGCGGGCGGGCACCGGCACCCGCCGTGCCTCGGCCGTGCCCGCCCCGGCTCCGCCGGTTCGTGGAACACCCTGTCGGCGCGCGGCAGCCGTCCACGGAGGCGTCCGGCCACGGCGGCGCACCGGCGTCGCCGACTCGGAGGTCCGCCTCCGGCAGGCGGGCGCCTGCGACGGCCGTCATCCGTTCCGAGGTCCTGCGGGCCCAGGCCGGGGAGCCAGGTGCCCGGATCGCCGCCGCGCGGGCGTCCCCCGCCCTCGTCGAGTGCGCGCTCGGCCGTGCGCACGAGGACGTCACCCCGTGCCCCCACTTCACCAGGCTCCCGGGGGCGACAGCACCGGCGTCCCCTCAGTAGGCTCCCGGACATGCGGATCTCCGTCTCCTCGGACATGGACGAACCCGTGGCCCGCGCCCTCGTCTCGGAGCTGCGCGGCCGCGGGCACGACGTCGTGACCCACGGCGCGCTGCGCCCCGGCGACGACCCGCAGTGGGCGGTGTGTTCGGAGGCGGCGGCGCGGGACGTGTCGGCCGGGATCTCGGAGCAGGCCGTGGTGTGCTGCTGGACCGGCACGGGCGCGTCCATCGCCGCCAACAAGGTGCCCGGTGTGCGGGCCGCCCTGTGCGCCGACGCCTACACCGCCGACGGTGCCCGCCGCTGGAACGACGCGAACGTCCTCGCCCTCAGCCTGCGTCTGACCTCCGAGCCGCTGCTCAAGGAGATCCTGGACGCCTGGTTCGGCGCGGAGCCCAGCCCGGACGTCGAGGACCGCCGCAACGTGGAGCACATCGCCGGCCTCGACACGGGCCGCACCGCTCCCTAGAAGCACCCCCGCCCCGGAAGCACCCCGAGCCCCTTAAGGACGCATCCGCTCGGCCGTATGGGCCGGTCGGCCCGGTCGGGTACCCGGTGGACCGGAGAGAGTGGGGAGGTACGGACCGGCACGCACCCGCGCGCGACCCCGATCCGGAAGGGAACCCGTGATGCCCGTCGAACCGCAGCAGTCCTCCGCCCGGCTGTCCGACGACGAGCTCAGGACACTGCACGCCCACTGGCGCGCGGCGAACTACCTGTCCGTCGGCCAGATCCACCTCATGGCCAACCCGCTGCTCACCGAGCCGCTGCGCCCCGAGCACGTCAAACCGCGACTGCTCGGCCACTGGGGCACCTCACCGGGCCTCAACCTCGTGTACACCCACCTCAACCGGGTGATCCGGGGCCGTGATCTGAACGCCCTGTGCGTGTGGGGCCCCGGGCACGGCGGCCCGGCGGTGGTCGCCAACTCCTGGCTGGAGGGCTCGTACACCGAGACCTACCCCGACGTCACCCGGGACGGGCCCGGCATGGCGAGGCTGTTCCGGCAGTTCTCCTTCCCCGGCGGCATCCCCAGCCATGTCGCCCCCGAGACGCCCGGCTCGATCCATGAGGGCGGCGAGCTCGGCTACTCCCTCTCCCACGCCTACGGCGCCGCGCTGGACAACCCGGACCTGCTGGTCGCCTGTGTGATCGGTGACGGCGAGGCGGAGACCGGGCCGCTGGCCGCCTCCTGGCACTCCAACAAGTTGCTCGACCCCGTGCACGACGGCGCGGTCCTGCCGATCCTGCACCTCAACGGCTACAAGATCGCCAACCCGACCGTGCTGGCCCGCATCCCCGAGCCGGAACTCGACGAACTGCTGCGCGGCTACGGCCACGACCCCATCCATGTCACCGGCGACGAACCGTACGCCGTCCACCGCGCGATGGCCCAGGCCATGGACACCGCGCTGGACCGCATCGCCGCCCTGCAACGCGCCGCCCGTGTGGAGGGCGCCGGGGAGCGGCCGCGCTGGCCCGTCATCGTGCTGCGCACCCCCAAGGGCTGGACCGGGCCCGCCCATGTCGACCGGCTGCCCGTGGAGGGCACCTGGCGCGCCCACCAGGTCCCGCTGTCCGCCGTCCGGGACAACCCCGACCACCTGCGCCAGCTGGAGGCCTGGCTGCGCTCCTACCGGCCCGAGGAACTCTTCGACGCCCACGGCGCCCCCCGCCTCGACGTCCTCGCCTGCGTCCCCGACGGCACCCGCCGCCTCGGCGCCACCCCGCACGCCAACGGCGGACTCCTCCTGCGTGAACTGCCCCTGCCCGGCCTCGACTCCTACGCCGTCCCGGTCGACAAGCCCGGCACGACCCTGCACGAACCCACCCGCGTCCTGGGCCAGTTGCTCGAGGACGTCATGCGGTCCACCGCCGGGCGCCGGGACTTCCGGCTGGTCGGCCCCGACGAGACCGCCTCCAACCGCCTCCAGGCCGTCTACGGCGCGAGCGGCAAGGCCTGGCAGGCGCAGACCCTCCAGGTCGACGAACACCTCGACCGGCACGGCCGGGTGATGGAGATCCTCTCCGAACACACCTGCCAGGGCTGGCTGGAAGGCTATCTCCTGACGGGCCGTCACGGTCTGTTCTCCTGCTACGAGGCGTTCGTGCACATCGTCGACTCGATGGTCAACCAGCACATCAAATGGCTGCGGGTGACCCGGCGGCTGCCCTGGCGCGCCTCCATCGCCTCCCTCAACTACCTGCTCACCTCGCACGTATGGCGCCAGGACCACAACGGCTTCTCCCACCAGGACCCCGGTTTCGTCGACCACATCCTCAACAAGAGCCCCGAAGCCGTACGGGTGTACCTGCCGCCGGACGCCAACACCCTGCTGTCGGTCGCGGACCACGCCCTGCGCAGCCGCGACTACGTCAACGTCATCGTGGCCGGGAAGCAGCCCTGCTTCGACTGGCTGTCCATGGACGCCGCCCGGGTCCACTGCGCACGGGGCGCCGGCATCTGGGACTGGGCCGGCACCGAGAACGGCAGCCGCGAGCCCGACGTCGTCCTCGCCTGCGCGGGGGACGTCCCGACCCAGGAGGTGCTGGCCGCCGCCCAGTTGCTCCGCCGCAACCTGCCCGAACTCGCGGTCCGTGTCGTCAACGTCGTCGACATCGCCCGCCTCATGCCGAGCGAGGAACACCCGCACGGCATGAGCGACTTCGCGTACGACGGACTGTTCACCGCCGACAGACCGGTGATCTTCGCCTACCACGGCTACCCGTGGCTGATCCACCGGCTCGCCTACCGCCGCGCCGGTCACGGCAATCTTCATGTGCGCGGCTACAAGGAGATCGGCACCACCACCACGCCGTTCGACATGGTCGTCCGCAACGACCTCGACCGCTACCGCCTCGTCATGGACGTCATCGACCGGGTCCCCGGGCTCGCGGTGCGCGCGGCGGCCGTACGGCAGCGGATGGAGGACGCGCGGCTGCGCCACCATGACTGGATCCGGGTCCACGGCACCGACCTTCCCGAGGTCGCGGACTGGTCCTGGGACGGCTGAGACGGCAGGTCACGGGCGGCCTGGCAGGGCGCACACACGGGGGCGGACGGCGCAGGGCGAGGGGCAGGAGGACGGCGCGCGTGCGCCCTGGCACGGCGCCTCGCCCGGTGCTTACAGTGGTCGGCCAGCCCTGCACGCGGATCCGGCGGGGCGACATCCCCGTGGTCCCGGCCGGGCGTCCGCCCGGCTCCCCGGTTCGGCTCCCGCACACCGGCGCGGCTCCCAGGGCGACCGGCGCGAGGACCGCCCGCGCGACAGGCACCATCCGTGACACCGCTCGTACCGCGCGCACGAGGGCACCCGCGGCGCGAGCGCGCGTCGACATCACTGGAGGCCGCTGTGTCCCGACCGAGCATCGCCCTGATCGCCGATCCCACCTCGTCCGAAGGCTGCCGGGAGTACCTCGCCGACGCGGTGGAACTGCTCACCGGCGCACCGCCCGTCCGGATCGACTCCCGGCACTTCGCGACCGGCGGCCGTGGCCGTGGCGTCCGCGACGGCGGCCGGTTACGGCTCCAGGTCCCCGAGGAGCGGCTGGACTTCGTCCCCGACGTCGTCCTGCTCTACGAGATCCCCCCGCACCGCCGGCGGGACCTCGCCGCCTTTCAGGAACTCCTTCAGACCCACGACGTGGTGACGCTGGGCACCGGAGCCGAGGCCTGGCGGACGGCGACGGAGAAGAACCTCACCGTCGCCCGCTTCCACCGGGACGGTGTCGCCCAGATGGAGACCGTGGTCCTGTCCCGGCCCTCCGTCTGGGAGGCGGCCGACGTGTTCGACCGGCTCGGTGGCGACACCTGGGCCCGGCCCGTCGTCGGCACCGGCGGCGACGACACCTTCCACGTCACCACCCCCGACCTGCTGGAGTACGCCACCGCCTACTACGCCGAACACGGCACCGACTGGATGCTCTCCCGTGACGCGGGCAACATCACCGCCGACGGCCTGCGCCACCAGTTCCGGGTCTTCGTCCTCGGCGGGCAGGTCGTACACGCCCGCGAGCACCTCCAGCCGGAACCCGACACCCCCTGCAACACCTGCCGGGGCGCCACCCCCGTCCACATCGACCCGCCCGACCTGTCGCCGCGCCTGACCGAGCTGGCCGTCGCCGCCACGGCCTCGGTCGGGCTGCCGTTCGCCGGCGTCGACCTGGCGATCGAGAACGGCGGGGTCGTCTTCGAGGTCAACGTCCAGCCCGCGTTCGTCGACGGACAGGTCGAGGTGGAGAAGGTGGCCGTGCCGTACGTCCAGGCCCATCTGGACGCCTTCGAACTGGCCCGCGGCGGCCCGTCCCGGGGGCTCACAGCCTCAGCGTGAACCAGGTGGTCTTGCCCTCGTCCGTCGGCCGCACCCCCCAGCCGGCGGCGAGGGCCCGGACCAGGATCAGACCCCGCCCCGACTCCTCCTCCTCGGCCGCCAGCCGGGGCTGGGGCAGCTGCGGGCTGCGGTCGCTGACCTCGACGGTGAGATCGGTGGCCGTGCGGTGCAGATGCAGCCCGATCGGACCCTCGGCGTGCAGGACGGCGTTGGTCAGCGTCTCCGACAGCAGCAGCAACGCGTCGTCGGCGCGGGCCGCGCAGTTCCACGAGGCCAGCGTCCGGCGCAGGAAGGAACGGCCCTGCGGCACGGACACCGGATCCGCCGCCAGATCGGTGGTGACCGCCGCCAGCGGTGCCTCCGGAAGCCGGGCGAACAGCAGGGTCACATCGTCGTTGTGGCTGTCGGCGTCCGGCAGCAGACCCGCCAGCACCTGGTCGGCGGCGGCCTCCAGCGACGGCGTACCGGAGAACAGGCCCTCCAGCAGGACGGTGAGTTCATCGATCCTGAACTCGATGTCGCTGCCGGGCGTCTCCACCAGCCCGTCCGTGTACAGCACCAGCGTGGCGCCCGGCGGTATCTCGGTGCTGGACTGCTCGTAGAGCACGTCGCCCACCCCGAGCGGCGCGTTCACCGGGCAGGGCAGCGCGGTGATGCCGTCGCCCACCCCCGCCACCAGCACCGGCAGATGGCCCGCCGAACACACGGTGACCGTGCCCGCGTCCGGGGCGATGACCAGGTAGCAGCAGGTGACCAGCTGATCGGGGACGTCGAGATCGGCGACGCAGGTGTCCAGCGCCCGCATCAGCTGACGCGGCTGCATCCCGGTCTTCGCCAGCGCGTGCGCGGCCGATCGCAACTGGCCCATCACGGCGGCCGCTTCGAGCCCACGGCCCATCACGTCACCGATCAGCACGCCCACCCGGTCGGCGCCCAGCGGGATCAGGTCGAACCAGTCGCCGCCCACTCCGGCACCCTGGGTGGCCGGCCGGTAGCGGCTCGCCGTGTCCAGCCCCGGCAGGGCGGGCGGCGTGCCCATCAGACTGCGTTGCAGCGTCAGCGCGATGTGCCGCTGCTGCTCGAGGAGTGCCGTGAGTTCGGCCTCGGCCCGCTTGCGGTCGCTGATGTCCCGCACGATCGCGCACGCCCCGACCACCTTGCCGTGCGTGTCCCGGGTCGGCCACAGCGTCACGTCCACGTCCAGCAGCGTTCCCGTGCTGGTCAGCCGTAGGGTCTCGAAGTGCTCGACCTTCTCGCCGTGCCGCAGCCGCTTCAGCAGCGAGCGGACCTCGCCCCGCAGCTCCTGCGGTGCCAGCAGCGAGACATGACGCCCTATCACCTCCTCGGCCGTGTAGCCGTACAGTCGTTGCGCGGCCGCGTTCCAGTAGGTGATGTACCCGTCGAGGGTCTTCGCGAGGATCGCGTCCTGCGAGGACTCCACCAGCGCGGCGAGCTCGTTGATCCGGGCCTCGGCCGCCTTGCGGTCGCTGACGTCCCGCACGGCCGCCGACACCAGCAGCCCGTCGGCCGTCTCCAGCGGACTGAGGCTGATCTCCACGGGGAACTCGGTGCCGTCCTTGCGCAGCCCGTGCAGCTCCAGCCCGGCGCCCATCGGCCGCACCTGACGGTTGGCCGTGTAGGCGCCCCGGTGCCCGGTGTGCTGGTCGCGGAAGCGGTCCGGGATGAGCAACTCCACCGGATGGCCGAGGAGTTCCTCGCGGCCGTAGCCGAACAGCGCCTCCGTCTGTGCGTTGACCAACCGGATGGCGCCCCGGTCGTCGACGATGACCATGGCGTCCGGCGCGGCCTCCAGCAGACCGCGGAAGCGCTCCTCGGCCCCGCTCGGGGCCCCGTCCGGTATGGGCGCACCACAGCCGCACCGTTTCTGCTGTGCCCTGCCCGAACGCAGCACGGGATCTGCCTGCATCACGTCGGCCATCTTCCACCTCACCCTGCGCGACGGTTCAGGCCACTACAGCGCCTTTCGGCCGCCTCCGCCCCGGGAAGTCGTTTACTGTCCGTTCACTGTCCGAACCTGAACGCGACGTCACGGGATGGCCGCGTGATGGCGAACGCAGTTCTGCGCAGCGGGCGGGACCCGCCGTACGCTCGTCCCGTGCCCTCGCCCCGTCGGCCCGACCCGGGCCCCGCCTCCGCCGTCACCGAACTCACCGGGAGGGCCGTCCACCGGATGCGCCCGCTGTCCGGGACGCTCTGGGAGGCCGTACTCGACGACGGGCGCACGGTGATGGTCAAACGGGGCGACCGGCGCGACGCCGTACGGGCCGAGGCCGCCGGGCTGCGCTGGCTGGCCGCGGCGGACACCGTACGGGTGCCCGGCGTCCTCGGGGACGACGAGCGGTGGCTGGTGACCGAGCGGGTGGCGACCGGGGCGCCGGGCGCGGAGCCCGCCGTACGGTTCGGCCGGGACCTCGCCGCGCTGCACGCCGCGGGCGCCCCCGGCTTCGGCGCGCCCCCGCCGGGCGGCCCCGAGGAGGCGTGCATCGGACTCGCCCCCCTGCGCAACACCGTCGGCGAGGACTGGCCGCGCTGGTTCGCCGAGCACCGGGTGCTGCCCTATCTGCGCGCCGCGGTCGACGCCGGCACGGTGCGCCCCGCCGAGGCGGCCGACGTCGAACGCCTCTGCGCGCGGCTGCCCGGGCTGGCCGGGCCCGCCGAGCCGCCCGCCCGGCTCCACGGCGACCTGTGGAACGGCAACGTCCTGTGGGGCGCCGACGGCGACGTCCGGATCATCGACCCGGCCGCGCACGGCGGACACCGCGAGACCGACCTCGCGATGCTCGCCCTGTTCGGCTGCCCGTACCTGCGGCAGGTCCTTCAGGGGTACGAGCAGGTCGCCCCACTCGCCGAGGGGTGGGCCGGACGTGTCGGCGTGCACCAGCTCTTCCCGCTGCTGGTGCACGCCGTGCTGTTCGGGAGGCCGTACGCCGAGCAGGCGCTCGCGGTGGCCCGGACAGCCCTGTGACCCGTCCTCCGGTGACTCAGTGGGCGCCCAGTCCGCCTCCGCCGAACGAGCCGCTGCTGCCCTTGCTCCAGCGGGGCCTGGTCTTGTCCGAGCTCGGCCGGGTCTGGAGGTTGGTCAGCTCATAGGGGGTGAGGGGGCGTTCGCCCTTGGCGACGTGGGGCACCTCCTGGGACTCGCGGTTCTCGCGGATCTCGTGCACCGCGCCCTCCGGCGGAAGGTGCGGCTGATCCTCGGGACGCGGCCTCGGCGACTCGCGCGCCTTCACCCGCGCGCCGAACCAGAAGCTGCCGGCCAGCAGCGCCAGAACGACGACCGCGACCAGGAACAGCACCAGGCTGATCAGGCCGCTCGCGGCGGCCAACTGCTCGCTTGCAGTACTCATATCGCCTCAATACCCCAGGAACGGGGCGCAAATCCCGCACCGCCCCACCCATTACTCAGCGTCGGCAAACCGGCACACAGGGCGTCCGGCTGCGCGGGCCTGCGCGCTGCGGGCGAGCCTGCTGGATCCGGAGGGGACGGAACGGCCGCGGCTCCCGCGCCGCAAGGCCGTCATGCGCGCGGAGGTGTGCGACGCGTCCTGCCGGGTGCCCATCGAGGACACCCGCCTGGACGAGGCGGGCCTGCGCGTCCGGCTGGAGTGGTGCCGGACCGTCTGCCCGGAGACCGCGCACGCCTTCGGAAACCAGCGGAATCGACCGGGGCCGCCGGGCGCCGCGGAGACCGCCGAGGTCTGCCGCTCCTGCGCCCGGACCCGCACGGACTTCCCGGCCACGCCGCACTGAGCGCCGCTACGCGAGCGCCGCGCGTGCCTCCTCCAGGATCCGCCGCATGACCGGCACGGGCAGCCCCGGATGCCGGGCCGCCGTCTCCGCGGTGGCCAGGTCCCGCAGCAGCCCCACCAGGGTGCGGGCGGGCAGCTCCGGGTGCCGGGCCGCCGCCGCGCGGACGGTGTCGTACGGGTCGCTGAGCAGCCGTACCGCGGAAGCGGCCGACAGCCGGGGGTCGTCCGCCGCCCGCGCCCGCACCTCGTCGCTCACGTCCCGGCCGAACCGCTCCACCAGCTCGGGCGTCGAGTCCGGGTCGTCCAGCGCCAGCCGTCGCATCCGGGGGCTGGGGTCGTCGGCGTACCGGAGCAGGTCGCGGCGAGGGAAGTTCGGGTGGCTGTGCGGCCGGTTCGGGTGGCTGAAACTGCCGGTCCACCACCGCCACACCGACAGCAGCAGCTCGGCGGGCGCGTCCTCGCACGACTCGGCGAGGAAGAGGTGGACGATCCGGTCCTCGTCCCGGGCCAGCCGCTCGACGACGTCCGGCGGGAGATGACGGGCGCGGGCGACGCCCCGGCGTACGACGGGGTGCGCCGAGGCGGCGAGGCGGCGCATGGCGTCGGGGTCGCCGTGCAGCGCCGCGACCCAGTCGAGATCGCGGGACATGCTCCTCGGTTCGAAGGGGAAGTCGATCCGGGCGCGTTCCTCCTCGCTGAGACGGGGGTGCACCGACGCCTGGAACCGGACGTCGCCGTCGTGATCCTCACCGAGGACCAGGACCAGGTCGGTTTCCAGGAACGGGTTGCGTGCGAGGCTGCGGCGTCGCGCCGGGTCCTCGTCCCGCGTAACCCGTTCGGCGAGGTCGCGTGCCAGTCGGCAGCCCTCCACCATGCGCGCCTGAACACCTGGCTCCGCCGCCTCGAACACGGACCGGGGCACCGGATGGTCCTCGTGATGCCGCAGCAGGGCAGCGGTGCGGACGCTGCCGTCGTCGTCGTGCAGCAGACCCTCGCGCGTCCGCTCGTCCAGATGGGGCCAGGCCGGCCCACAGGCGGCGGCCCGCACACAGGCGTGGGAGTCCGCCGACAGGGCGGCCAGGACCGGAACAGGCAGCCCGGGCAGCTGCGCCAGCTCCTCGCGGACGGCGAAGGAGGGGTCGGTGACGAGCTGCTCGCACACGGCGGACGGAAGCCCCTTGTGCCGGGCCGTCCAGATCAGGTAGGCCCGGTACCGGGCCTCGGTCTCGGCGACGATCAGGCGACCCAGCTGCTCCGCAGTGAGGTTCCGCTGGTACTCGGCGAACCGCGCCCGTACGCTCGGGTCCTCGTGGGCCATCGCCGCCTCGACCACCGCGGCCGACTGGCGATAGTACGGCAGTGCGCCGGACAGGCCCAGCAGCTCGATCCGCAGGTCGTCGGGGACGCCGGGGTTGCCGCCGAGGCTCTCCGCCCACAGCAGCCAGAACTTCCTCGATGCCCCCGCGAGCAGCGACTCCCAGGCCTCCTCCCGCTGTCGCGGCGTCTCCTCGGCGGCTCTCAGCGCCTCCGCCTCGACGCGCTCCGCGATCCGGTCCACCACCGTGATCCGGACGCCGTCCGCATCGGCGGTCACCCCGAGCAGCGTGTCCCCGCCGACCGCCATGGCGACGAACTCCGCCTGCCCGTCCGGTGCCGGGCGCAGCCCGCCCGTGAGATCCCATCCGGGCGTCAGCCGCACCCGCGCCCAGTGCCGGGGCCCGCTGCCGGGGCGTGGCCCGTCGATCTCGACGAGGAACAGGCCGTCGCCCTCGAAGAAGCCGTTCTCCGCCGCGAGACGGTGCCACCGCGCATCGACCTCCGCGAGCCGGTCTCCCGGCAGGGTGACCAGTGGCGCGGTCTCCCCGGAGGTGACCCGGCGCCAGGCCTCACGGGGTGGCAGCGGTCCCTCGGAGTACCAGGGATCCGCGATCTCGAGCCCCGCCCGCTCCAGCCGCGCACTCATTCCGTCAACCGTCATGGGACGACATCCTCCCCGCAACCTCTCGCTTCCCGCGCCGCCATTCCCAATTACTGGAACACGTTCTACCGTGTGCGCCGTCAGGACACCGGCCTGGGGAAGCCTGGAGGCGCCGTGCACCTCGACCACACGCCCGAGCAGCAGCGACTGCGCACCGAACTGCGCGCCTACTTCGCCGAGTTGGTGCCGGACAACGCCTACGCCCGGCACGCCGACCCGGTCGGCGCGAAACGCTTCTACCGCAAGACCATCCGCCGCCTCGGCTCGGACGGCTGGCTCGGCGTCGGCTGGCCCAAGGAGTACGGCGGCCGGGGCCTGACCCCGATCGAGCAGTTCGTGTTCTTCGACGAGGCGGCCCAGGCCGGCGTACCGCTGCCGCTGATGGCCCTCAACACCGTCGGCCCGACGATCATGCGGTACGGCACCGACGAGCAGAAGGCGTACTTCCTGCCGAAGATCCTCTCCGGCGAGATCGACTTCGCCATCGGCTACAGCGAGCCCGACGCCGGCACCGACCTCGCCTCCCTCAAGACGCGCGCCGTCCGGGAGGGGGAGGAGTACGTCGTCAACGGCCAGAAGATCTGGACGACCAACGGCGACACCGCCGACTGGGTCTGGCTGGCGACCCGCACCGACCCCGGGGCCCCGCCCCACAAGGGCATCACCATGCTCCTGGTGCCGACCACCGACCCCGGCTACTCCTGCACCGTCATCCGCACCCTCGCCTCGCACGACACCACCGCCAGCTACTACGAGAACGTCCGCGTCCCCGTCACCCACCGGGTCGGCGCCGAGAACCAGGGCTGGCGGCTCATCACCAACCAGCTCAACCACGAGCGCGTGACCCTGGCCGCGCACGGCACCATGGCGATCCGCGCCCTGCACGACGTCCAGCGCTGGGCCACCGAGACCAAGCTCGCCGACGGCCGCCGGGTCGTCGACCTGCCCTGGGTCCGCCGCCGCCTCGCCCAGACCCACGTCAGGCTCGACGCCCTCAAACTCCTCAACTGGCAGATGGTCGGCGCCCTCCAGAACGGCACCCTCACCCCGCAGGACGCCTCCGCCGTCAAGGTCTACGGCTCCGAGGCCCGCCGGGACGCCTACGCCTGGCTCCTGGAGATCGTCGCGGCCCCCGGCGCACTCCAGGAGGGCTCGGCGGGAGCCGTGCTGCACGGCGAGCTGGAACGCGGCTACCGCTCCGCCGTGATCTTCACCTTCGGCGGCGGCAACAACGAGATCCAGCGGGAGATCATCTCCTGGATCGGCCTGGGGATGCCGAGGGTGCGGCGTTAGCCTGCTGTGACGAGGATTTTTAGTTGGCACAAAAGAGGGATAGTTGGCACCAAGATCACGACATTCTCAAAGGTGACGGCGCATCACGTCAATGCACTCGGCTCGAGCGGCGTTTGATCGGTCCCGCGGATACGGCACCCCGAGGTTCATGCCGCTGTCCGTGGTGATCGGCGGCTGATCCCAGGCGAGGCTCATCTGTGCCCCGGCCTCCGCCCTGGCCGTGGCCACAAGCGTCGCGTAGGGGCCCGCGACCGCCGACGCCTCGATCTGGAGCCACGCCTGGTGGAATGCCAGCCGGGCCAGAAGGCCGCTGACCTCGTCGGTGAGCTGTTGTCGTACGGTGGAGGAGGATTTGGGGCGTCGTCGTATGCGGTACGGCATTTCCAGGTACTCCTCGACCGCTGTCAGGGCTTCCGCGAAGGTCCTGGCCCGACGTTCTTTGCGTACGGCCCGTTGGTTGAGGGCGTACGTCACGAAGGCGCCGCAGAGGGCGATGAAGGGGACGATCAGTGCGGCGGTCTGGGCCCAGGTCCAGCCGCCGTCCGTCGTTTGTGCCGCCGCGATGACCGCCACGCACCACCCTCCGGCATGCCGTGAGGCGCATCCTCTACGAGCCACTGGCCGCCCTGCTCACCGCCGGTGAGCCGCCAGTAGTGTTCGAGGAACAAGTGTGTGCGGACTATCTCGATGAGGTCCAGTAGCCCTTTCGAACTCGTCCAGCGTCGCTCTTCCGGGTCGAGCGGGTACCAGAGGCAGAGGGCGTCGTCGAACCTGTATCGGTGCTTCGACGGGACTCCGGGCTTGGCGTGCACGCGGGGGAAGTCCTCGGGCCGCTGGCCGTAGAGGGGGTAGGGCGGGTTCGAGTGGAAGCGGATCCGGACGTCGATGGGGTCGGGTTCGCCTATGACGTCGAGGCTGGCGAGTTCGTACAGCAACGACCCTTGGTCGTAGGTGTGTTGGAGCGCGTCGCCGAAGTGTTGGCGGGCGTCCCGTTCGAGCGGGGCCCACCATGACGGCTGGACCCCGTACCAAAGGGGCATGGCGGTCAGTCTCCCCAGGCCCGGGGCCGGGTTGACGTGCCCAGCCGGGTGGCGAGCCCCAGTCCTGAGGCTGCCGTACCGCCCGCGAGGACGGTCCGGGCGAGGCGCGCGGCCTCCTCCGGGGTGCCGTCCGCGTCCGGCACGAGCTCCGGGAGTACCTGGTGCAGCGCGTGTTGCGCGCTGAGCGGGCGCCCGGCCTTCTCATGGTCGATCGCGAGGTCGATGTACTTTTTGGCGGTGTGCAGCCGCTTGTGCACATTCCGGCGCGGCATGTTGAGCGGGATCGGGCCGGCCACCCCAGCCGGGTCGGGCGTCTGACCCTTGTCGATCTCGTCCGCCGCATAAGTGAAGAAGATCTGCAGCGCGTTGATCAGCGGCATGGGCTCCTCGAGGCACCCCAGGCAGAGGGCCTTGATGTTCCAGGAGCACATCGGCTTGCTGTGCGTACAGTTCCAGTGCTTCAAAAGCCGGACCGTTCGAGCGAAGACCACCTTGGTGTCCTCGATCGCCTGGAGCACCATCCGGGTGTGGGTGATCGGGTCGGCGCGGTCCCACTGGTCCGTGATCTTCGTGTTCGGGATGTTCAGCCCACGACCCGAGGGGTGCGGGAGCGCGGTCATCACGTCCGCGGTGAAGTCGACCTGCCCCGGCGTGACCGGGTCGCCGAATCGTACGAGGACGGCGCGGCGGCGGCCTTCTACCTCGATGGTGAGATTGTCGAACTCGTCATCGAGGTCCTCATGGATCACCTCGCGGACCGTCTCCATGAGGTCCAGGGCGCTCTTCCTGCCGGGGCCGTAAGGCTCGGCGTCCTTCTTGGTGAGGACGACGCCGAGGTCGACGTCGGTCAGGGGGGTGTTGGCGTCGCCGTGCGCGACGCTCCCGTTGTAGTAGGTGGTGGAGCCGGGGAAGGCCCGGCGCGCGGACGCGGCCAGGAGGCGGCGGCGGCGCTTGGCCTCAGCGAGTTCCTCGTCGGTCACCTGGATCTTGCGGCGTCCTTCGTCGAGGAGCTGCGCAAGGCTCTCTTTACGAACCATTGATACCTCCTTGCGCTGGTGGGAGACGAGACTTCGGCCCCCCACCAGCGCGAGACGTTCCTACTTCTCGCGGCGGACACCCTTGAACGGAGTGCCGCCCGTTTTCCCGTCCATGAAGCGGCCGTTCTCACCTCGCTTTGTCCACGTGGCGGTCCGGGGATTGAGAACCTGACTCCGCCGGGAGACGCTGCCGCGACGGAAACCCTTGCCAGTGTTCGTAGCCATGTGCCCACCACCCTTCGTCATCGACGCTCAGCCGATTGCAAGATCGATATCGATACCGATCTTGCAATCAGGAGGTTAGAGGAGATGATTCGACTTTCGCAAGTGGTACCTGATGTGTAACCATGCGCGAGAGAGGAGGAGATCGTGAACGAGCGGATTGCAGCAGGACGGTTTGACGCGGTCGCGTTTCACACAGCCCTGGATCGCACGCGTCAGGAGCGCGGCCTTCTCTGGAAGGACGTGGCCCAGCAGGCGGGAGTCAGTGCTTCGACGCTGACGAGATTGGCTCAGGGGCGGCGGCCCGACGTGGATGGGCTCGCAGCCCTCGTCACATGGGCCAATCTGAGCGCGGATGATTTTGTTCGCCGGACCGACGAACCGCGCAGTCAAGACACGTTGACCAAAGTGGCTACACATCTGCGGGGCGATCGCAACCTCACTCCGGAGGCCGCGGAAGCCCTCGAAGCTCTGATCACCGTCGCCTACAACCAGTTGGTGACCGATCAGCCGGAGTAGGGGAGCTCCCTATGTCGTTGCGTCATGGCTTCAAGGCTGAAGCCAACCGCTTGGCGGTGCAGATGCGGAGGGAGTTGGGACTCCACCCCGCCGCACCACTTGCGCCTGCGCAACTCGCTGAACACTTGGCGATCCCGATCAAGACCTTCAGCTCGGCAATCGCGCATGACGCTCGCATCGAGCGACTCCTCACGACCGAGCGGGAATCCCTGAGCGCCCTCACTGTGCACGCGGGACCACGCCGCGAGATCTGGGTGAACGACTCCCATGATCCGGGACGTCAAAACAGCTCAGCCGATCATGAGATCGCCCATGCTCTCTTGATGCATCCACCCGGTCCGGCGCTTGACCTTCTCGGTTGTCGGCACTGGGACGGTGTGATCGAAGGGGAAGCGGATTGGCTGGCGGGAAATCTCCTCATCACAAACGAGGCGGCCTGGTCCATCGCCAGGAAGGGGACGAGTCCTGAGACCGCGATGCTCGCATACGGAGTCAGCAGGAGCATGCTGACCTGGCGCATGAATATGAGCGGTGCGAACGCCCGTCGAGGCCGATCGGCTAGTTGAACCGCCCTCTCCTCCCGTCTGTGTAGACGCTGATCGTCGACTCTTCGGGCATGCGGGTGGCGAGGTGATGTCCTGGGAGATTAGGGGCAGCGCCCTGCGTGTGGAGGTCTGAGCGCCCATTACCGCGGCCGCCTGCCGCCGGTGCGACGGTGCGCGTCGTTGGGGCGGTCGATGTGGCTGGTGGGCCGGGGCTCGGCAAGGCACTGAGTTAGTCGGCTGCTCGGGTGATCTCGTCGGTCCAGGGGCATCGCGTAGGGAAGCGGAGCCAGCGGCGGCAGGGGTGACCAGCTGTGTTCAGGGACTTCCGGTCCGGTCATCTCCGGCAAACCGCTCCGCTCCGCTCTGCTGACGACGTACATATCCATAGGCAGTTGGCCTTTGCCCGCGGAACGGGTGAAGGAGGCCTGGTGGAGTGCGGCGATCTGCCACAGCAGGACGCAGGGTGTGAAGCGTCCGTCGTGAAGAGAGTCGAGGGCGCCGATCTCCACGAGGCGATCGGCGACCGGTGTGCTGGGAGGTAACAGGTTGATTCTCAGGCCGGTCGCCTCAGTTCTCGGGATCCGCGACAGCGTCAGATCGGCTGGCTGCCCGCTGCTTCTGATTGCCCTTGGGCAATAGCTCCCAGTGCAGATCTCCTGAAGCGGGGGCCATGCTCCAAGAGGTCAGGAAGCTTGCCAATCGGTCGAGCACGGAGAACAGAGCATCAGGAACGAGTCCACACTCACGCGCGATCCGGTCCATGTCGGCACACCCGCGACCCGTCGAGAAGTCGGTGTGCGCCGCAAGGCAGAGAACGGTCAGCCGCAGAGACGGGTCGCCGACGTCCCCACAGCCACCTCGCCCCATACGCAGCGCCCAGTCGGCAGCGCTCCTGCGGTCTGGACGTGCGGGGCTCTGAGTAAATAACACGCCGTCGAGGATGTGGGCGCCTACCATCCTGTCGGTAGAACCCCAGGCAGCTGGCCTTCTGCGGAGCCATCGGGCCTGCTCCAGTTCACGCCACGGGAGCGGATTGGGGCCAAGGCGAAGACTGCGTAGGACCCCAGTCGGCAGCCGGACCTCCCCCTTGGAGTCCATGCGCAGTGCACACTGCACGGCCAGCAGTCGGGTTGCGGCCCCCGTGTGGCTCGGGAGGGCTGCGGCCAAGTAGCTGAGCATCTCCCGCACGCGAATCTGGTCGCCCGGCCCTCTGGATCGTCGTTGGCGACGCCGCGAGGCTCCGCCTGACGCTGCCACGGCCACATGTAGGAAGGTTTCCGGAACCACGGCGGCCTGCGCCGTCACCGACGCGCAGGCCGTACAGGCGTCAGCAAGACGCCAGAGCCGCCCTCCCCGCTCGCGGGCGAGGAGCAGACGGACAGGGCCGGCACAGCCGCGGTGACGGGGATGCCAACGGCAACCTCGCTCGTGGCACTCGCAGGTGCGCATGTATGACGGCAGGGCGTCGCTCCGGGCATGTCCGGCCAGATGCTCGAGCGCTGCGGAGCGCGCGGATACGTCGGCGAGCAGCACGCCCCGGTGGTCGCACTGCTGACACACAAGCTGCGGTCCGCCAGAACCTGGCCGCAGCTCAACAGTCCAGGCACGCCGCGCTGCCGAGCGTGTTGTGCAAAGCCTCATAGGGCGCGCGCTCCTCCCAATCCTGCTTCCGCGCTCGTTGTCTGCTCAAGAGAGCGACGGCCGCACACGGTAGTGCAGACCTCTGCCCTCGCGCCCGCGCTGCGACCTGGAGAAATAGGGCAGAGGTCTGCACTGACAGGGCAGGGGTCTGCCCCGTCGGATGGTCGGGTGACGATCTTTCCGCCCGATCCGGACTTCGAGGCGCTCCGCCTGGAGCTCGCGCGCCTGCGGGCGGCCCGAGGATGGAGCTATGACGAGCTCGCCGCCCGTAGTGGGCTCGCCAGACGGACTCTTATCGAGATTGAGCAAGGCCGCACGATCGGGACTCTGAAATCCTGGCACGCCCTCGCGCACGCCCTGAGCACCCCTGTCGACGGCCTCTTCGTCACCCTGTGCAACGGACACGAGCCTCCCGAGCAACCCGACGACTGACCGCATTCAGGGCGAAGTTCACCAACGCTCGAACGGGTGACTCCACGTGAACGCACGATCGCATCCTCGAAAACCAGTCTCACCAGATGCGGCACTTCGGGGGACACGTACGGTACTGGCGACGGCTGGACGGCGTGTCGACTGACAGATTCGCTCGCATGCACTCCACACCCCCTTCTCCGCAGCGCTGGGATGGCAGCCGCGTCCATGTCCGTGCGAGGCGTTCCCTACGCGTCAGCAACGACAGCGCCAGTCGTCTCCTGCGATGCGGTCAGATCGACCGCTGCCGGGACTGCGGCAACCGCATCGAGTGGTATCACCGCACCAACGCCCGGCCCATCCGCCTGCACCCTCACGAGCTGCCGGTCGAGAGGGTGCCCGCCACCTGCCAATGGCACGTCAGCTGCGGCGTCGCTCATCCGTCGGGCGACGGCAGCGGGTGGTGCCGCCTGCCCCACGCCAGGCTGTGCCCTGCCCGTCACGATCTTCCAGCTGTACCCGAATTGGCAGGACTGCGCCGCGCTCTGGCAGTCAACACCCGCCGCCTGATCGACACCGGTGCATTCCCTTCTCCACCCACCCCGCCGAACACTGAAGCCCCGCCGATGGCTACCTGTCGGCCGACCCGCCCCGTCGTCCAACTCCTGTACATCCGCTACCTCGCCAACCGCCCGGTGGACGAGATCCAGTGCGTCGCCCAGACCCGACGCCGCCGCCGCTGCACAAGTCCTCTGCTCACAGCAGAGACTCAGGCAGGCGTCTGGACCCTTGTGCCCGTCCCCATAAGGCACGGTCAGTTTCCTCTGCCTGGAACAGCCATGGCCGTCTACGCGCTCACTGGCCTGCCTTATGCCGAGCAGCTGCGTTGGAGGGCTCAACGCTGCCCCGAACACGCCGCCATTCCCACAGCTGCAGACGTGGCGGTGACCGAGTGGGAGTCCTTCGATCCCCTCATCCACCACGAACACATCCACACCCGGCTCCCGACGCTCACCCGACGCCAAGCGCCTGGTGGCCGGAACAGGAAGGCGACACGACCGTGACAGCGCACCACGCGATTGAGATCACCCTGACCCGGCCTGCCACCGACTGTGAACTGCGTCGTGCTCGTCGTGTCGTGGCTCTGGCCGGAAACAACGACAGCACCCGACTGCTGACTCTGCAACGCGCAAAGACTCCAGGGCGTGCGCTGCGAACACTTCGGCGTCAACTCGATGCCGTATTGCCCATCGATGTCCTGACTGCCCATTACCCAGACAGAGAGGGCTGTGTCCTGCTGAACTTCGCTCTCAGTCACCACGCCCGCGCCACCATCGGCCGAGCTGCGGAAGCCTGCGGCCAACGGCCCCGGGACTTCTTGAGGCAGACCGTGACCGACGCTGTTGCCCAGCACAAAGAAGATCGCGTCCGCCGGCTGATGACCCGGTTCGAGGGGATGTTGGCCCTGCACTCCCCGGAAGAACTCCTGGCCTGTGCAGCGAGCACCTTCCTCAGTCATGACAACCGCCTGCCCAGCGGCCGCAGCCAGTCCTGCTCCACCCCTTCTTGAGGAGCCGTTGTGCCCATCCCGACCGACGAGCAGGTCCAAGCCTCCGACACCTTCCGAGCAGGGCACCACCTTGTTCTGCAGGCGGGGGCGGGTACCGGCAAGACCACCACCCTCGCGATGCTCGCCGCCGGCACCAAACGACGCGGTCGCTACCTCGCTTTCAACAAGGACATCGCTCGCGTCGCCGCTGATCGTTTCCCCCGAACGGTGATGTGCAAGACCGCCCACGCAACAGCGTACGCAGCACTCGGCCACCGCTATGCCGGCCGACTCAACGGCCCTCGCCAGCCCGCCTGGAAGACCGGCCAAGCGCTTGGTATCACCCGGCCCATCCGCATCGGCGATCACGAAATCAGTCACAAGACGCTCTGCCACACGGTGCTACGCGCCGTGACACGCTTCTGCTACTCCGCGGACCGTGCTCTGGCTCGCCACCATGTGCCGCACCTTCGCCGCCTGACCACGCGGGCCGAGCACGCCCAACTCGTCGACGAAGTACTACCGTTCGCAGCCAAGGCATGGGCCGACCTGCACATGTTCGACCAGGGCGAGGTCCGCTTCGAACACGACCACTACCTGAAGATGTGGGCCCTGACCCAACCCAAGATCGAAGCGGACTTCCTCTTCCTCGATGAAGCTCAGGACACCAACCCCGTTCTGGAACAGGTCTTCAACGCCCAGCGAGACCACGCCCAACTTGTCATGGTCGGCGACTCGGCCCAAGCCATCTACGGATGGCGCGGCGCCCGCGATGTGATGACCGACTTCGACGCCGCCGCTCACACTCTGACCCGCTCCTTCCGCTTCGGCCCTCTCCTCGCCGAACAAGCCAACCGCTGGCTCGAACTCGCGCAGGCACCCATCCGCCTGACCGGAAGCGAGACCATTCCCACCGAGGTCGGACACGTGGCCAACCCGGATGCAGTGCTGTGCCGCACCAACATCGGCGCCATGGCCGAAGTCATGCGCCTCCTCTCCGAGGGGAGCCGCGTCGCCCTGGCCCGCGGAGGGCACACGCTCGCCTCGCTGGCGCTCGCCGCTCGCGACCTCAAGGAAGGACGCCGCACCAGCCACCCCGAACTCGTCCTCTTCGCCTCCTGGGGCGAAGTACAGGACTACGCAACCTACGATCCGGCAGGAGGCGACCTCCAGCCCTTTGTAGACCTCGTTGACACGCACGGCCCCGACGCCATCCTGGCCGCAGTCGACGAACTCACCGACGAGGACCACGCCGACGTGACCGTGTCCACAGCTCATAAGGCCAAGGGACGTGAATGGGCAACCGTCCGGATCGGCGACGACTTTCCACCTCCCAAAGACACCGACCAACACGACGCCGAGGGCCGTCCCATCCCGGAACCCGTCAACGACACTGACGCCCGCCTCGCATACGTCGCCGTCACGCGTGCACGCTGCCGACTCGACCTAGGCGGATTGTCCTGGATCGACACACATCCTGCGGCTTCAAGTTCTATGGCGGTTGCGGAACTCAACCCAGCGCACCGCTCCCAGCAACCACGCCGCACGCCGAGTACCACGAGTTGTAGGGCTTGATCGATTTCGCCACCCTGGACCAAGGCCGCGTCGACCTCGGCACGAGGCTGGTGGAAGACTCCTACTTGGTTGGCAGCCTCCACATCGATGCGCGTCAGACGTGCCTTGAAAGGCTCATGGACATCGCGGCCGACCCCCGCGAGATTGCTCTGGCACGGCAGGACGCCATCACCGGTGCCCGCAACCTGGTCGTAGACCTGCCGGTCGAAGTACAACGGCGCACGTTCCTACTGGCCAAGGAGTATGCACTAGAAAGGCGGGATGGAAGCCACCTCGACGGACGAGTGACCGGTAGTCCCCACCCGCTCAGCTCGTTTAAGTTCTCCGGCGGTTCGGCGTCGCTCCGCGGCAAGGGGCTACGGCTGGCTGAGGTGTCCGCCACTTACCCCGAGGACCACGTCAGGGTACGCGACCAGGCAATCAGTCTGCTCTCCGAACAGGACACCGAGATCCTTGATGATGCAGCCATGACGCTGTCTCAACTCCCGCACGACGTTACGTCGCCAGGCGGGCGCGGTCCTCTGCATGCGTCATCCCTCTCGGCACCGGGAGACGATCCTGCAATTGGCGCGTGACGGAGACTTTCGTGTGCGCCGCGTCTTGGCGGAAGCGGCAGCTCTGGCGGCCCAGAAAGCAGCCAAACTATCCGCAGAAGTCCTATAAATCCTCGCCCGCGATGTCCGGCACAGCGCTCGCGCAGCCTCCATCGGTGCCCGGTACTGGAAGCGAGGAGTGCCTAGCTGATTCCTTCCTACACCCAACAACACGGAGCACGAGGCCGCCGAGCGCCTTCCGCGGGGAGTGTTCCGCACGCTGTACCAGTCCAGTCTCTTCTCCCTCCAGTGCCCGGTCTGATATGCGGGCGGCGGGCCAACCGTATAGGTGTATCTGCAGGTCATCGAAGAGGTCGCGCCGCGCTGGGCAAGCGCTGCCGTGGGCATGAGCGTCCGCGTGTCCTGTCTCCCGCTGGCCGCCTAGATCACAGCTCGACGACGTCGTGACCGCAACGATGACGGAGGCCTGCACAGCGCTGGCCGCCACACCACGGCCCGTGACGGCGCGGATGTCCGGGCGTTGCTGGACCAGGCGCTGAGGGGCGCGGAGATCACTCTCCCGGGTTCTGCCCCGCCGGAAGCTGGCGTGGGTGCGGATGGGGGTGCGGGTGCGCGTGGCGGCGCGGATTGATCGTGCCCGACGCCAGCTCGTCCGCCGTCAACGGGGCGGCGTGGTAAGGGCCTTCGTGAGCAACGACGGGTGAGCGTTTCTTGGCCAGTTCCGGGTGGCGCTCCTCCAGTGCCGCGCGTGCGTCGAGGGTGCGGCGCCAGTGCGCGATGTACTCGGTGTTGCCCTGGTGGGTCCCGTCCCAGGACTTGGGCGCGGCGTCGGCGGTTGCGGGCAGCCGCGCCTGGCCGAGCAGGGCAGCGCCTGCGGACGGCAGGCGCCGGGTCGGCCGACCGCAGTCGGCGCATGGGGGCGGGGGCGCGTCGGGGCCGCTGACCATCGCCTCGAAGCGGGTGCCGCACGCGCAGGCGTAGTCGTAGATTCGCATGGTGACCGTCCTTGGGCCGGGGGCAGGCGATGCCCGCCCCCGGCGGTGTGTCATCAGGAGTAGAAGGCGGGGGTGACCTTGAGCTGGGTGATCTGCTCCTCGTCGTGCCCGAACACCACGGTGGCGTTGGTCCGCTCGGCGATGCTGCGGATCTTCTCCACCGAGGCGAACCACTTTCGGCTGTCGTACACGACTCCGGCACCGACCGACGGGGGGCCGTAGCTCTCGGAGCGGTAGACGGCGTCCGACGTGAAGATCATGGTGCCGCTATCGGGGAGGTCGACCTGCAGGGACATGGTGCCCCAGGTGTGGCCGGGGGTCTGCAGCAGGGTGACCCCGGGCAGGATCTCGGTGTCGCCCTCGACTGTCTCGAAGTTCAATCGCGCATAGTCGTTCTTCACGTGGGCGCCGAGGTTGTACCCCTCGAAGCCGAAGGCGCCTTCGTACTCGTCCTTGCTGCAAATGACCCTCGTGCGTGGAGCGTCGTTCCACAGGTCGGCCTGGCCGGCGTGGTCGAAGTGCAGGTGGGACAGGACGAGATGATCGATGTCGTGGGGCTCGTAGCCGAGTTGCTCCAGCCGCGAGTCCAGCCACTGGTCCTCGGTGACCTCATCGACGGGGAAGTACTCCTGCAGGCCTGTCGGGGCCCAGCGGGTCTCCCAGTCGCGGGGCACACCGGCGTCCCAGAGCAGCTTGCCCTCGGGGTGGTCGATGAACACGCAGTGCGTGGGCACGCCGACCCAATGCGCGGGTCTGTTCTTCTCTGCGCGCGACGCCATCACCCTGGAAGGGTCCAGGAGCAGCCAGGTGAGGTCGGCGTGCATGGTGCCGGTCGGCAGGATCTGCAGCTTGATGTTGTCCGGCATGGTTCATGTCCTCAAAGTCCGTGGCGGGGACGGGGGTGGAGTGTTCCTGGAGGTTCGCGCTGTGCGGGTGGCCGCGCCGGTCACGGGCGTTCTCCCGTGCCCGCAAAGACCCGTACGGTGCGGGCTGCGAGCCGCGGAATGATCTCGGTCTTGCCAATGGTCTCGAAGTGATCGGTCTTCAGGTGGGCGTCGAAGCCGGCGGCGTCCACGTACCGCTCCAGGACGACGACGTGGGCCGGATCTTCCGCGTCGCGGAAGTACTCGTAGCTGATGTTGGCCGGTTCGGTCCGGCTTGCCGCGGCGAGGCGTGCGATGTGTCCGAGCACCACTTCCTCGGTGCCTTCCCGCAGCCCGTAGTCGGCGATGACCTGGAATCGTGCGACCTGCTGGGCGTCGATGCCCACCATGGCGTTCTCCCCTGGCAGTCTTCTGTGTTTGTTGTCCGTGCGATCAGGGCGCCTGCCGAGCCCGGACGACTCGACGGGCACGGTCGAGGTCAGCGGCCCCAGATGGAGGTACCTCCGTCGACGGTGAGCACGCTGCCCACCACGAAACCGGACTCTTCGGACGCCAACCAGACGATGGCGTCCGCGATCTCCTCGGGCTCCGCCATCCGGCCGACAGGAGCACGGCCGTCGAGCGAGGCCCGCAGGCTCTCCGGGTCCGGCGACTCGGCGAGCATCTTGGCGAAGTAAGGCGAGTTGACGGTGCCGGGCGCCACGGCGTTCACCCGAATGCCCTGGCCGATGTGGTCCACCGCCATGGCCCGGGTCAGGGACGCGATGGCCCCCTTCGACGCCACGTAGGCGGCGCGGTCGGCGATGCCCTGGGCCGCCGTGTACGAGGCGACGTTGACGATGCGGCCGCCGGTCTTGGCGAGCTCGGGGATGGCGTACTTCGAGCAGAGGAAGACACCCTTGGCGTTGACCGCCATCACACGGTCCCAGTCGGCTTCCTCGATGGTCTCGACGGTGCCCCGGAACCCGAAGCCGGCGTTGTTAACCAGGACGTCGATCCTGCCGAAGGACTGCACCACGGTGCTGATCAGCGCCGCGACCCGGGCACTGTCGCTGATGTCCACAGACACCGCCTTGCCTGGCGTCTTCAGCTCGGCGACGGTGTGGGCGGCCGCGCCCTCGTCGACGTCGGCTGCGACGACCGTCCAGCCGCGCTCGGCGAAGCGCAGCGCGGTCGCGCGGCCGATGCCGCTGCCCGCGCCGGTGATGATGACGACCTGTCCTTGTCCACTCATGCCGGCTCCTGCTCCTTCGCGAGGTCGATGATCTGACGCAGGACCGATCCCGCGTGGAGGTCGTCCATCGCCTTGTTGATGTCGGCGAGGGCGATGTGGCCCGTGATCAGCTTGTCCAGTGGCAGCCGGCCTTCGAGGTACAGGGCGGCATAGCGCCTGATGTCCTCCGCGGGGTCGCCGGAACCGAGGTACGAGCCGATCAGTGAGCGCGCCTCGGTGACGAGGGAGAGCGGCGAGATGGTCAGCTGCGTCGCGGGGTGCGGCAGGCCGACCGTGACGGTCCGGCCGCCCGGACGCGTCAGGGCGATCGCCGTCTCCAGCGCACGTAGGTTGCCGGTGCACTCGACGACGAGGTCGTAGCGTGCGTCGGCGGCGACCGCGTCCTGCGGGGTGAGCGAGCGCGTCGCACCGAAGCCCCCGGCCCGGGTGAGCTTTCCGGGCAGGACATCGACCGCGAGGACCGCTGACGGCTCGGCGCTGGCGGCGATCATCATGGCGGCGAATCCGACACCGCCCAGACCGACTACCGCGACCGACTCCCCGGGCTTCAGTCCGCCGGCGTTGAGCACGGCGCCGCCGCCGGTCAGCACCGCGCATCCGAGCACGGCGGCGACGTCGGCCGGCACCTCGGGCGGAACGACCACGAGCGAGGCGATGTCGACGATGGCGCGGGTCGCGAACGACGACACGCCGCCGTGATGGTCGATGTGCCCGCCGCGCCAGCGCAGCCGTCGCCCGCCGCCCAGCATTTCACCGCGCGCGTTGGCGGCGCTCCCGCGCGAGCACAGGGCCCATCCGGGGCTGGTGCACGCCTCGCAGGTGCCGCAGATCGGGAGGAAGGTCATGACGACGCGGTCACCGACCGCGACACCGTCGGTGTCGGGCCCGCAGCGCACGACGGTGCCGCTGCCCTCGTGGCCGAGCAGCATCGGCACGACGACCTCACGGTTGCCGTTGACGCGGGAAAGGTCCGAGTGGCAGACGCCTGCCGCCTCCATGCGGACCTCGACCTCGCCCGGTCCGGGCTCGTCGAGTTCGAGCACGTCCACCGTGATCGGGGTCGACTTCGACCACGGCTCGGCGTCACCCACCCGTTCGAGGACTGCGCCTCTGATCCGTGTCATTGCGGACCATCTCCCTTCACCTTCGTGCTGTGTACATGTCGGTTCGCGGACGGATGCGCCGAGGGCTTCGCCGGGTGCGTCCGCTGCCTCTCCGTGATGCGTCATTCCGCGGCGTCAAGGCCGGACGACGGCTCTTGGGTCACGGGGGTCAGGGGCAGGCGCCGCTTCAAACAGAGTGAGTGGGCAGCCGGAGGTTCTGGACGAGCTTCGACCCTCGGCAGCCATATGACCGTAATACCGTCACAGGCAATGTCAAGAGACCGGGATGGATCCCGTCAAGGATTGACATCGAGCGAGGCCAGCGTGGGACTGCGCGGCCGCCCCAGGGAGGCGCGACAGGGATGCTCTGAGCCCTCTGGAGCGTATCCGTATTAGGGCAGAGGTGTTGGCCGCCTCCCTCTAAACCGCCCGGGGCAGGGCTCAGCCCGGACGCGCTAAGGGGCGGCGCAGCCTTCGGCGGACAGGACGCCGAAGGCTGCACAACCGAAATGTGGAACTCCGCTAGGGTCCCCATATGCAGCAGGGGGCAGGGGGAGGGGCGGCTGGGTGCCGGTCAGCTGTGTGAGGAAGTAGCGGCTTCGGCTTCCTGGCTCGTCTGACGCCGGGCGAGTTCACGCAGGGCGGTGGCCGAGGCGTTGCGGACGTGTGAACCCGCTGTCCACCCACGAGCGCCTAGCTTCATCGAGGCAGAGTGTATGACTGTAATACGCTCAGTGGTGGGGTTGTGAGGTTGACCCCTGCCGCCTTCGCCAGGTAGCGGGCGCAGCGTCGGGTTCCTCCTCCGCTACGCAGTGCCCAACAGGACAGGTCGTGCAGCTCCCGTCTCCGGGGTCGACCTCGCCGGCCGAGCCTGTGCCGCCGCACCGCAGGACCACTCCGACGCTGTGCTCAGACCAGCACAGAAGAGATCATGTCGGTTCGGTCCCTGGGTACACCGGGCACCGCATTCTGTGTCCGCACTGCGTTCTCCAACGAAGGCTTTACGACTGAACCAGATGTGCCTGTACCGCTAGATCGGGTCTCTGGCGGACGGACATCGGCGTTATTTTTCGGATAGTGATAGCGGCCCGCAGATGGCTACCTTGTGACAGCCAGGTAGCCCAGCCGTTTCGGCTGGTACTCATCACTACGTGACCGGAGTAATTCCGTGACCATGCCCGTGCATCAGCAGGACACCTTCGGCGTCGGAGAAGTTGATGTCGCCACGACACCCATGATGAACGACCAGAAGTTCAAGCTCGGGGTCTTCGCCTTCAATTGCAGCGGCGGCATCGTCAACAGCCACGCCCCCACATCCTTCCGCGTCACCTGGGAGCAGCAGAAGAGAATCGCTCAGCTCGCCGACAGGAGTGGCTTCGAAGCAATCGTTCCCATCGCGCGGTGGCGAGGCTTCGGTGGTGAGACGAACTTCAACGGCGTGTGCTACGAAACCTTCACGTGGGCGGCGGGACTTGCGGAGGCCACGGAGAACATCCACGTCTTCACCACCTGTCACCTGCCAACCGTGCATCCTATCGCGGCCGCCAAGATGGCCACCACCATCGACCACATCTCCAACGGCCGTTACGGCATCAACTTGGTCATGGGCTGGTTCACCCCGGAAATGGAGATGTTCGGCAAGAAGCAGCTGGAACACGACGACAGGTACGCGTTCGGTAGCGAGTGGGTCGAGTTCGCCGAAGAGTTGTGGACCAAGGACGGCTCATTCGACTTCGACGGTAAGTACTTCCAGTCCAAGGGCGTCGAGGCATACCCGAAGCCACTGTCGAAGCCCCGCCCCGTACTGCTCAACGCCGGCACGTCACGCGCCGCACTGGAGTTCAACGCCAAGCATGTCGACGTCAACTTCACCGCTCTCGACACCCGCGAGAGCATGAGGGAGTACTCCGACATGATCAAAGCCCGCGCGAAGAACAGGTACCAGCGCGACATCCAGGTGATGACCATGGCGCTGGTGGTGTGCCGCGACACCGAAGCGGAAGCCAAGGCGGCGCACCAGGAGATCCTTGACCAGGGGGACTGGCCGGGCGCGCGCAACATCATGAGCGTTCTCGGGATCGAGAGCCAGTCGTCGAACGCGCAGATCGAGAGGATGCAGGAGCGGTTCATCGCGGGCTGGGGCGGAATCAACCTGGTCGGCACGCCCGAACAGGTTGTCGAGCAGTTCCAGCGGCTTTCCGATGCCGGAATGGACGGCGCCTTGATCGGATTCCTGGACTACGCCGAGGAACTCGAGTACTTCAACGAGAAGGTCATGCCCCTGATGCGTGCTGCCGGCCTCAGGCACTGATCGACCGGCCGTGCATCGTCTCCGGAAAGGGAGGAAACGTGACCTTCACGGTTGTTGCTCGATACACCGTCACCGATGGGCACACTGACCGGCTCCTGGAGCTGCTGCGGCAGGTACGGGAAGAGACTCTGAAGGAGCCTGGTTGCATCTCGTATGAACCGCATCGATCGGCCGACGATGAAAGTGTCTTCTTCATCGTCGAGAGGTACCAGGAAGCAGCTGACTTCGATCACCACTTCTCCACACCTCACGTGAAGGACATCGTGCTCGGGCAGATTGTTCCTCTGTTGTCGGATCGAGTGGTCACCAAAGGACTGCCCATCTTCTGACCTTCGGGCAGATACGTGGCCATGGTCCTCTTCGGTATACCGCTGAAAACTCGCGGTCTTTGCAATCGAATTGTGCCGCCGATGCCGTCGGCTCTGGCGGCGCAATTCATCCCCACGGATTTCCCCAGTTGCTTGGAAAGTGATGGGAGCATCATGTCCATATCATCGGACACCATGACAGAGACTCCTCGCGTCGAAGAACCTCTCAGTCCGCGGAATCTGCGCAGAACTCTGGGGCTGTTCTGTTCAGGTCTGACCGTCATATCCGCCGCCGACGAAACCGGTCCGATCGGCTTCACCTGCCAGTCGTTCGCCTCGCTCTCTCTCGATCCGGCGCTGGTGAGCTTCAATCCCGCACGTACCTCGACGACCTGGCCGCGCATCCGTGCCGTGGGTAACTTCTGCGTCAACGTCCTGGCGACGAACCAGGAAGAGATCTCGAACGCCTTCGCCAAGTCCGGCGCCGACAAGTTCGCGGGTGTGCACTGGTCGCCCGCGCCATCCGGCGCCCCCATCCTGGACGGCGCCATCGCGTGGGCCGACTGCACCGTGTGGGCCGAGTACGACGGTGGCGACCACACGATCGTCGCCGCGGAGATACGGGCGCTGGGCTCCGATGCGACGCAGCACCCGCTCGTATTCTTCGGCGGCAAGTACGGACTTCCTGGGCCTGCGGGCAACGTCTCCACTGTCACCGGCAAGGAAAGGTGAGTAGAACTTGACCAGGGAAGCAGCTCAGGAGTTCCCCGCCCTGCGGCGCGACGTAGAGCGCGTCATCGCGACGCTGACTCGCGAAGAGTGGATGATAGACTCGGCCTGTGCCGGGTGGCGGATCCGTGACGTGGTGGCCCACATGGCTGCGAACGCTCATGAGGCCATCGATCCCATCCCCGAACCCGAGGGCGCGCCGCCGCTCCCATCGAACCGTGAACGACAGCACGATGTGCGTGTCGACCGGCGACGGAACCGTTCGATCGAGGAGATTCTTGACGAGTTCCACACCTATGTCCCGCTGTTCGAGCAGAAGCTGCTCGCCCAGCAGGAAGAGCCTCAAGCGTCGGTTCCCGTGACGATCCCGACTTTGGGAACCTATCCAACGCACGCCCTGGCCAACGCCCAGGTGTTCGACTACTTCTGTCATCTGCGGCACGACATCCTGCAGCCCTACGGGCCTGTCGACCCCGCCCTGGCGGCTCGGGCCCTCGAGCCGGTGAGTCACGCCGCACTGTACGCGGCGGTGCAGTGGATGATGTGGGGGCTGCCGCAGATGCAGGGCTCGTTGCTCGACGAGACGGTGACGGCGCCTGTGACTTTCGAGTTCACTGGCGCCGGGGCGAGTGTGTGGACGGTAAGCCGGCGCACGGACGGGGGCCTGAGCACTGGCGAGGGTGACTTCGGAGCAGTGCGCGTGATTTCGGACGCGAGTGCGTTCGTGGCGTGGGGGACAACTCGGCGTCCTTGGGTGGACCACTGCAAGATCGACGGCCCGCAAGAGCTGGCTGTTCCACTGCTCGATGCACTGGACATAGTCTGACCCGTTGTTCCGACATGCGATGGAACAGCGAGGGCTTTCAGCCTCGGCGCTCCAGGGGTGAGGACGGCTGCGACGATTGCCGTACTCGATTCGGGCTGCATCGGTCCTTGCGGAAGCTCCGCCATGACTTCAGTCGTGCTACGGCGCGTTCGACCGGTGCCCGTGCAGCGGAGAGCGCGCAAGCGTGAGGTCGCGGCTGGGCAGACGTCTAAGCGGTGACGTCACACATGGCCGGCTCCCATGTAGGCGCGGTCGGCCAGGACGGGGATGCCCTGGTGTTCGCAGATCCGGATGACGCGGCAGGTGTGGGCCGCGGTCAGAACGTGCGCGCGGCCGGGCAGTGTGCGTGAGATCCACAGCAGCCGACCATCAGGATCGGTCACCAGCTGCACGTTCACTCTGCGCCGGCGGTGCTTGTGGGAGTAATCTGCCCGGCTGTCGTCGCTCCTGTCGCACTCCGCCAGCGTTGCCCTCGAGCAGGACGTAGTCGGGTCCGCTTCGCGCAGTGCGCGTAGCAGGCCGGGCACGCGGTCGGCGAGCAGGTCGATGACGGCTGCCACGTAGGCGTGGGCGGTATCGACGGGGATTCCGACGCCGGCCGCGAGCTGGGCCAGGGTGTCGTGCCGACGCAGGTATACCAAGCCGACGAGCGCACGTTGGTGAGGCGGGAGTCTGCAGCGGCGGTGACCCTCGCGGGTGACGACGAGCATCGTGACCCACTCGACCAGCGCATGAGGCAGAACGAGTGCGGCAGGATGGGGAACCAACGCGGCTCCTGTGCCTGTGGGTTGAGACTTCGAACACCTCCCCCAACGGCACAGGAGCCTCGTGCGTCGCACACACCACCGGCGTCCCCCGATCAGTGGCCACGCTGAAAGACCTCAGTGAGTCCGTGCCGAACGACAGGGTGCCGCGACGTGCGGCAGGTAAATGTGAGAGCCGCTATCGGTAGATGAATTCGCGGAACGGATAGTCGCGACGTTCTGTGGATAGTGACACCCGCCCATACTTGCTCTAGTGTCTTGCGCAAGCCTAGGCCATACGGTTTCCCATGATGGCGGGTGGAGGTGGCGAAGTGATCACAGGTTTGAGCGGCGATACTCGAGGCCGCTCCGGAGCAGAATCCAGGCGTGGGCAGCGAGGTGCGAAAGATCTTCTTCGCAGCTCTGAGCCCGCCAATCCGGCACCGGGGCACCTCCTTTCGCACACCCCTGATCGATCTTCTCGGCAGCCGGATGCGCAACTGCGGCCCGACACCCTGAGGACCAGGGACTTCGACGAGGCTCATGACGTGATTGCGTCCGTTTACGTGCCTCATGAACTGAAGTCTCACGACGGGAAACGGCTGGACTTCAAGTTTCATCTTCTGCGGTCTCAGCAACTACTCATCGGGCACCTCGGTTACGGGGCGGACGCCGAGTTGCTGGTCCCGCAGATGCTGCAGAACTACCACCTCAACCTGACCATGCAAGGCAGGAGCATGGTGACACAGGCTGGTCGGCGTGTGGTGACGACGGGGATGTGCCAGGGGGTGATGGTCCGGCCGTTCGATGACTTCACCGTCCGCTGGAGCCCTGATGCTCTGCAGTACGCCGTCCTGCTGTCGAGCAAGGCGGTCGAGGAACATCTGGGAGTGTTGCTGAACCATCCTGTGGAGGGGCCGATCGATTTTTCGCTCGGCTTTGACATGACTACAGGAGCCGGACAGGGCCTGGTCTCAGCGGTCCGCTTTCTGCGTTCCGAACTCGCCCGGCCTGGAGGCGTCGCTGAGTTTCCGCTTGCTCTGAGGCAGTTGGAGTCATTCGTGCTGACGCAACTGCTGTTGGCTGTGCCGCACAGCTATAGTGACGAGCTCTGCACGCCGACGAAGCCGGCGCAACGCAACAGGATCAAGGACGTCATCGACCT
Organism: Streptomyces griseoruber; assembly: GCF_001514205.1. Taxonomy (GTDB): domain Bacteria; phylum Actinomycetota; class Actinomycetes; order Streptomycetales; family Streptomycetaceae; genus Streptomyces; species Streptomyces griseoruber. The sequence continues at coordinate 180,518 of NZ_KQ948771.1, forward strand.
TGTCGATTCGCAACCTGAGTCAGACCTGTCCATCGCGCGTCTAGCCGAGGTCGCAGGTGTCAGCGCGAAGTCGCTGCAAGTGGGATTTCGTGAGGCCACGGGAATTACACCGATGGCATACGTTCGAAAAGTCCGTCTCGAGCGAGTCCGAAATGAATTGATCTCCCTGGCGGGTCGGCGTTCCATTACCGACATCGCCACATATTGGGGATTCCTGCACCTAGGCCGATTCTCCTCATATTACCGGCAGCAATATGGTGAGACTCCCACGGAGACCGTCCGAAAGGCATTGCGTGGCTGACCGAGCCGCTGACTTTCCAGGTGATCTGGCGGGAATTCCGGCCGAGCGCCGCCACAGGTGGGCTGGCCGGCGCGGTATCGGCGAGCGCGATGGTCGGACCGCCGCGGTGGACGTCGACGCGGTCTACCGCGGTGCGCGGTCCGAGCACCTGACCCATGGGAAGCGTGTTGCAGGAGGCCGTGATTTTGTAGGTCAAAGCCCGGCCACGGCTGTTCTGACAACGAGGCGCGGGTGAGATTGCGCGTGCGAGCGACGGCCTGGACCGCGTGGTGGAGGCCGTCGCCGGGCTGTCGGTAGTCTCGGAGGATCTTGCAGTTCTTCAGTCGGCCGATCGCATGCTTGACCCGCGCACGGACCCGCCGATGTTCCGCGTTGTCGGCTTCCTCACCAGCCAGCAGGGCCCGGCAGGGTCGTTAGCGGTGTGGGACGACCAGGCCGGTGTTGATGTAGGCGCCGTCGCCGAGGACGGTGATGTCCTGGCACTGGTCCGGCAGACCAGAGTGGGGCGTTAGATCGGCTCATGCGCGAGGAGGGGCCGAGAGCCGCTGAATCACCCGGGACACAGAGGCCGACGAGACCCCGAACGGCGGCGCGAGCGGCTCCCGCACGACCTTCAGCAGCCGCTCGAACTGCTTCATCCGCAGCCCCGTGAACGTCTCCACCCACAACGGATCAGCCCTCAACACCCCACGCATGCAAGTGAAATGCTCTGATCACAGCCTTCTGCAACACGCTTTGGCGCGAGGGCACTGGACCGCCAGCATCTGGGCTCGCCTCTTCGGGGTGCGGGCGAACGCCGTCTCGGGTTGGCGCGAGCACGACTACGCGCTGGTCGTCCTGGACGCCCGGGTACCGCCCGCTCGAAGAGCGATATGGCCTCCCAGGACACAGCGGCTGGTCCGGACGTGTACGACACCGTCGAGTCGATCGCCGCCCCAAAGTGGTCGACGGGCAAGGTCGCGATGGTGGCCAACCCCCAGCTCGCCATGGTGCAGTGGCCGGCCACCGCCCAACGTCCGCCGTATCTGACGGCCATCGACCCGTGGGAGGGGGTGACCGACGTCTATCGTGACGTCGTCGTGCGCGGCGGCATCCCCGACACGGTGTTCCACACGGGCACATCATTGCTTTCCCCCACGGAACCGGCCGGTTCGACGACCTCGCCGAGATGATGCGTCACCACCCCAAGGAGAACGCCTGCTGGCCCGACTAGGTCGTGTTTTGAAAGTCGGCTCTGCTCCTTGTCCCGCATCGCGATGATCTCGGTGTGGGGCGAGGGGATCTTTCTGACGGGCAGTGGGCTGTGCTGGAGGCGCTGTTGCCGGTCGCGGTGCTGGGGCGGCCGTCGTTGGGCCGGCGGAAGCTAATAGATGGGATCCGGTGGCGGGTGCGGACCGGTGCTCCATGGCGGGATCTGCCGCCGGAGTACGGGCCGTGGCAGACCGTCTACGGACTCTTTCGCCGCTGGCAACGCGACGGCACCTGGCCCGAACTGCTGACCCGGCTGCAGGCCCGGGCGGACGCCGACGGGCTAATCACGTGGGAGGTCAACGTCGACTCCACGATCTGCCGGGCCCATCAGCACGCTGCAGGCGCCCGCCGCGACGGCCAGGCTCAGAAGGAACCGCCGGGCGGAATCCGCACCGAGCCCGGGGACCACGGCCTGGGCCGGTCCCGGGGAGGCTTCACCACTAAGATCCATCTTGCCTGCGAACAAGGCCAACGGCCGCTGTCTCTACTGGTCACCGCAGGACAGCGTGGTGACAGTCCTCAGTTCACCGCCGTCCTGGAAGGCATCCGGGTGCCGGGCACCGGACCGGGCCGTCCTCGTGTCAGGCCGCTGCGAGTGCGGGGCGACAAGGCGTACTCCTCCCGCGCCAACCGGGCCTACCTTCGAAAGCGCGGAATCCGCTGCACGATCCCGGAGCCTGCGGATCAGGCCGCCCACCGCAAGCGGCGAGGGAAGGCCGGCGGACGGCCTCCTGCCTTCGATCGTGAGGACTACAAGGCCCGGCACGCGGTCGAGTGCGGGATCAACCGGCTCAAGCGCAACCGCGCGGTCGCCACCCGGTTCGACAAGCTCGCCGTCCGCTTCGAAGCCACCGTCCTGATCGCCGCGATCGGCGAATGGCTGTGACCGGCCTGACCTGTCGGTTCCTCATGCCATGCTGACCGCGACCCGGGTCGACAGCGAGGGAGAGGCAACGATGGGGGCTCAGTACTACGGCGCTGACAGCGAGAACGGCGACCGCATCGACGACCCCTCCGAGGACGCGCTGTTCATGATGATCAGCGACCTCAACAACTCCGACAACACCTTCGTGGTCGTCCAGCCCGACGAGGACGACCCCGTCTGGTTCACCTCAGTGGCCGTCCTGGACGAAGGCGGTTACGAGATCGTCCGCCGTGACACCACTCGCAACGTGCACGAGGTCACCACAGCGACCAGCATCAACGACATCGCCCGCGACCTCACCATCTGGATGGCCGCCCGCGACTTCCCCAGACGGCCAACCACGCAGGTCAGCGAGTTCTAAAACACGGCCTAGGGGACCGACCTGTCCGCTGTGGCGATTTCGGCATATGTGGTGGCGAAGTGCCTGGGGTGCACACCACGCAGAGTGGGGCGACATCGCGACCCGGAGAGCATCGAGTACCGCAGGCGCTTCTACGACCGCTATCTCAAAGCCGATGACAACGGCCGGGAGTCCACCCCACGCGTCCGGTACTCCATTCTGGACCCGTGCGGAGAAGACGACACCAACCTGCCTGCCAACACCTGACCGTCACCTGTCCCACCACCACGCCTCCGGAGGGCGGTCGAGACGGGCGGCAGCTGCACAACCGACGGCCGGTCCGTAACCCCTCACCTTTGATCGGCGGCGAACTCGCTCTGCGTCGTGTCGACAACAGTGACGTGGGACCGGGATTCGAACGCGAGACGTGCTCCACGGGCAAGGAGGGGTCAGCGCCCCCAGATGGATGTGCCGCCGTCGACGGTGAGCACAGTGCCGACGGCGAAGCGCGACTCGGAGCCGGCGAGCCAGGCGATGGCCTCAGCGATCTCCTCCGGCTCGGCCATGCGGCCGATCGGCGCGCGACCGTCGAGTGAGGCTCGCAGCTGCTCCGGCTTGTCGGACTCGGCGAGCATCCTGGCGAAGTACGGCGAGTTCACGGTCCCCGGTGCGACCGCGTTGACGCGGACGCCCTGGCCGATGTGGTCGACGGCCATGGCCCTGGTCAGTGCCGCGATCGCGCCCTTGGAGGCGACGTAGGCGGCACGGTCGGGGATGCCGACCTGGGCGGTGTACGAGGTGACGTTCACGATGGCGCCGGATGTCTTGACCAGTTCAGGAAGTGCGAACTTCGAGCAGAGGAAGACGCTCTTGGTATTGACGGCCATCAATCGATCCCAATCGGCTTCGGAGATCGTCTCCACCGTGCCGCGGAACCCGAACCCGGCGTTGTTGACCAGGATGTCGAGCCGCCCGAACGCCTCGACTGTCGCGGCGACCATCTTCTGCACGTCAGCGGAACTACTGACGTCGGTGCAGGTTGCCACAGCCCGCTTTCCGGCCAGGCCCGCCGTTTCCTCGGCTGCCGCCAGGTTCTTGTCCGCAGCAGTCAGCGAGGCACCGAGTGCGGCCAGCCGCAGTGCCGTGGCCCGGCCGATGCCGCTGCCGGCGCCAGTGACGATCGCGGTCTTTCCGTGGAAATCCATGGATGCTCCTCAGGCAAAGGTGTTTGATGTGGCCGAGGGTGCGGCCCGCGTGGAGTCCGTCCACGGCCCCCGCTACTTGGTGCCGTACCGCCGAATGTCCTCGGCAGGGGAGCCCGCGGAGAGCTGATCGCGCATCGGTGACCAGAGCCGGTGGGGTTGCCACACCGCATGTGTCGATCATGTTCCTGCTGCGGTTGCCCGGTTCTCGGGGGGAGCCGTAGCGGTGTCGGCTTCGCTGATCTCATCGAGGGCCGGCAGGAGGTATTCGCGAAACAGCGGGTAGTTCTCCGCCATCGGGAAATGCCCGATACCTGCCATCCGCCCGCCACGGGCACCGCTGATCCTGCTGATGGCCTCTTGGGTTTCGTCGGCCGTGCAGGCATGGTCGTACTCACCGGTGAACAGGTAGACGGGGCACCGCTTCGTGTCGAACTCCTCTGTCTTCTCCGTCAGGTCCAGGTCCTCGGAGTAGAAGTAGGTGTCGCCCCGGTAGATGCCCGGGCCGCCTTGGCTGTAGATCCACCACACCTCCCGGCGCCACTCCTCCGGGCTCGACGGAGCCATCAGGCTGTAGGTCCAACTCGGCACGGACTGCTGGGCGTTGACGTCCGGGCGCAGCGACCAGTCCTGGAACCGACCGTGCACCTTGAGCGCACCGGACAGGCCGATCACGGCACGCCAGCGGTCGGGGGTGCGCCGGGCGAGTTCCAGCACGATCGAGCCGGCCATCGAGCACCCAAGGACGATGGGGGAGCGTAGTTCGAGCGCGTCGGCGAAAGCATGGATGATCTGGAGGTAGGAGTCCGTCGTCAGCAGGTACTCCTCGCGCCACCAGCCGTCGGGAGGCAGGGAGCGGCCGTGCCATGGAAGGTCGAAGGCGATCACGCGATATTGCGAGGTCAGCTCTCGGTCATTGATCATTTGCCGGAACTGCCGTGAGTCGGCGCCGGCCGTGTGCAGGCACAGCAGCACCGGGCCTGAGCCCGCTTCTTCGAAATAAATGCGGTAGCGCACACCGCCTGCAGTGAGATGGACGTAACGTCCGACCGCCTCTTCCAGGACGACCGGTTCACTGGATTTCGACATTCTTCCCCAATTCCACCAGGCGTGTGATGACCCGCAGATTACGAATGAGTGTGAGCCGGCCCTTGCGTAGTTCGATCCCCTGAGATTGCTTGAGCAGAGCCAGAAGATCGTGCCGGAGTGGACGGGGCGGGCCGTGGAACAGCTCGGTCCATGTGTGGAGATCCGCACGCAGGGTCAGGGTTTCTCCGTCGGATTCTTCGCTGTCGCCGAGAGCCAGAGTTCCCGCTCGGTAGGTCAGCTTGATTTCTCGACCGTCACTCACGACAAGCTCGATCACGAAGTTGCTGAACCTGCCAGTGTGGCACAACTCGGGGTCTTTCCAAGCGTGTTCGATCCATCGCCCGATCCATGATTCATCGGGAAAATTCGCGGTGCCCGATGTGGTCACCATTCCTCCTTGGATCCGATAACGGCGGCGTGTTCCCCCAGATTGCCCCGCTGGGGGCGGAATCGCTGGAGTGTCGAGGCGTCGTGGCCCGTCACCAAGTGGCGCACTCCAGAGGCCTGGAGGTCACGGACGGTCTGGAGTCCGCTGTACGTGTCGAGAAGGCTGGTCAGCGAGACGAAGGGCATGTCCCGCTCCACCTCCTCGTAGAAGTGCACCGCGTCGGACGCGAGCAGCGTCGGACCCTCTGAGGTTTCCACCAGTACGGCCAGCTGTCCTGGGGTATGCCCGCTGATTTCCAAGAGGGTGATCCCGGGCGCGGGCGAGTATCCGTTCTCCACGAAGATCATGCGGCCCGTTCTCGCGGCAGCAACGAGGTGATCGACCTCCGCTGTTTCGGTGAATTGCCGAAGAAGGGTCTTGTCGGAGACGTCGGAGGTCCAGAAGTCGTATTCGCGCCGGGACATGAAGACGGTACTGTTCGGCAGGGAGCCGAGATTGCCGATGTGATCGTAGTGCGCGTGGGTGACGATGACGTCGTTCTCGGCCTCCGGGTCTATGCCCAGGGACCGCATCGCTGTGACGGGGTCCACACACATCGTGCGTTCCCTCTTTCGGCCCGTCTCGCTGTTGAATCCGGTGTCGACGATGAATGTCCGGTTGGGGCCGCGGACCACCCAGAAGAAATAGTCGACGGTCATGGGTCCGTCGGAGAGGCCGTAGAATTGGTAATTGAGGAAGACGTCGCTGCGCAAGGTTTCTCTGGTGCCATAGCGAACAATAGTCACCTCGTAGAGGTCTTCAGGAACAGCCTGTTTGTATCTCATCTCGTCTCCGTGAGGTCACGTCAGGAAGTCTCCGTCAGTCATTCGCCAAGAACGATCGCCATAAGGTCTTCGACGGTATCGAGCCCAGCGGCGATCGCGCATGCGATGTGGTCCCGGAGTGCTGAGCCGCCTCAGTGGCCGACTGCCGGGGGCGCCTCAAGAGGCGTAGAACGATGGTGACGCCGCACGATGCCGGGCGCACACCCAGGAAGGAGTACGAGCCCGGTCAATGTCGTTGTCGTCCGGAGCCTTCGGACGCTCAGTGAACTGAGCAGAGCCACCGGAGGAGCGAGTGGGGGAGCACAGCCGGTCCGCGGTCGTCACGACGAACGTGACGACCGCGAGGTCGGACCACCCCAGAAGCTACCGACGCCGACCGCGACGGTGGCCCTGGCTCCATGCCCGGCAAGCGGTCGGCAAGGACCCGTCGGCACTGCTGTGTCCACTATGGCCACGGGAATGTCGATGCCCTTCGGATGGAGCCAGCCAGCTGCTGCGGTCGGCCTCATCGAGGGCGGGGTGTGGTGACTGCGTCCTTCTCTTCACCAGCCTGGGTGAGATTACGATATTACGGTCAGACGCTGTGGGCAAGCAAGCATGTGCTTCTGTTGTTCCGGGTGGTGTACATCCCGGTGGTCTTTGGAGGTGGTGCGCGCACGGCGCCGGGCTCCTGTCCGTCCGGCGTGATGGGCCGACGTGACGTGTGATGCGCAGAATGTGTCGTTGATGGTCAGGGACGTGGTGAAGCTAGCCTTTGTGATCAGGCCTCGGCGGCCTGCCTGGCTTCGCGTGCGGAGCGCATGGCGGCGGCGGCCGCTTCCACGTGCTCCAGGCAACGGATCCGGGCCAGTTCCGGGTCCCGGCGCACGACGGTGGCTTCCACGATGCCCTCAAGTTCCCGCAGTGTGTGGGAGAGACGGCCTGCGGCCTGCAGCGACAGCGTGCGCAGCATGCGGATCTGGGTGTGGAGGGTGCGCAGGCTCGTACCGATGACACCATTGCCCGACCCTTCGATCAGGGCGTCGTAGAAGCTGTCCTTCACCTCCAGCAACTCGGCGAGCGAGCCGTCGGCGAGCGCCGAACGCACCTGATCCAAAGCGCGTAGGAGCTGCTCCCGCTGGGCGGGGGTGGCTCGCTCGGCGAACAGCTGGCCGGCCAGGCCTTCAAGGGCCCCGCGCACCTCGTACAGCGAGTCGGCCTCCTTGTCGGAGAGCACCCGCACCACAGGTCCCCGGTTCGCCACGAGCTCGACCAGACCTTCGGCCTCGAGATGCCGAAGGGCCTCACGGATCACCGTCCGACTCACGCCGTAGCGCGCGCACAAAACTTTCTCCACCAGCCGCTCGCCCGGTTGGAACTGCTCCCCTGAGATCGCGTCGCGAAGTCGTTCGATCACCTGCTGACGCAAAGGGGCAGCCATCCTGGGAACGGCATCGACGGTCGCATCTGCAGCCTCAGTCGTCATGCTCCTGATAATACGGTAAGACCCGACGTACTCGGATTGAGGTCCGGCATCGCGGGCATCGCGAGTGCGCGGGGCTCGAGGACGGGGGCAGGCTGCGGGCCACGCGGATGCACGCTCTGCCGCCGTCAGGCGTAACCGTGGACGATGTTCTCCTATTCGTCGAGGATGGAGGCGAGGGCGTGGCGGCATCCTGGGGGTCGCGGGGTGGCGCCAATTGGTGACGGAGCCGTGTCTTGGCCCCGGGGCGACGAGGGGGACCAAGACACGCAACGCGAGGTCAGTTGGAGCCGGAACCGCCCTCGTGCACCTTGACGGTGGGCTCCAGGCCATCGGCCCCCACTACCTCGCGCCATGCGTCGAAGCCTGCCTGGAAGGCGACGATGCCGGCCTCCGGCAGGGAGATCTCGATGGCTTCGAGGATCTCTCCCGGACTCAGTCCGAGGTCCAGGGCGACGCGGATGTGGGTTTGGATGTGGCCCTTCGAGGCCCGCATCACGGTGAGGCTGACGATGAAGATGAGTTCCTTGGTCGCGCGGTCCAGCTTCCGCTGCTTGAGATACGCGCTGGACACCAGGTTGTTGGCCGCTGTCAGGACGTCGAAGTCCTGCTTGGCCATCACCTTGTGGTAGTCCAGCACATAACCGCGCGCGCGAGCCATTTCGTCGATGTACGCCTGAGCCTCGGCCTCGGTGGCCATGCGGCTCTCCCTTCGTTGTGTGGATGGATGTTGCCGATGTGGTGCGGGCGGCGCCTACGCGCAGTGCAGCTCGGCGCCGACACTGCGTTCAACGCACGGGTGGGTGACGTGACGCAGGGGGCAGCCTGGGCCGCTTCGCCCCTGCCTGCGGGTTTGGGCGCTCCTATGGATTCGGACACGGAGTGGCCCGCGCGTGAGATGTCGCCGGCCGTGAGCGCGCGGCCATGATGCTCGCGCCGAGGAACGGGACCCGGCCCGCAACGCGCGTCTGCCCACCCGTCATGTGCTGGATCTCCTCGCGACGCGGGCGGCAGGCACGCGGGCGACTCCTGGAACCCCTGAGTTCGTGCCCCTCGCTGTGTCCGCGGGGAGGCGACCCGTCATTCGGAGGGAAGGTTCCGCCCTGCCAGAGGACAGTAATACGGTATTACGGGTCAGGCAAGTGCGTGACTCACTGCTGTGCGGGCGGCGGATGTCGGGCGCCGGCCGGGCGAGGTGATCTGCCGTGCTTGGCTCCGGCTCTCCTTGTGAAGCCGGACGTGCGCTCATCTGCAGAGCTCTGCGAAGCGCCGCAGCTCGTGCCGGCCCCATGGGTGCGAGGGGGTGCCGGGTGCCGGGGGCCCGTTCGTGCACGCGCTGACGTGCCCCACGCGTGGGTCTGTGGGCTGTTCCCGGTGGTCAAGGGATTCTACGTGGCACTCCGCCGGTCCTGACGTGTGCCCTTGCGTGCGGACAGCTGTGAGTCATGGTCGTCGACCGTGCCCGGATCGGCTGCGCCTGCGGCCTCTGCGTATCCCGGAGAAGCCCAGCTGAAGACGAGCGAGGGCCAGGTCGCGACGGATGTTCTCGCCGTCGGGACCGAAATCGATCAGGGGTGGTGGGGTGAGGAGTGTTGAGGATCTTTGCCCGCCCTCTTGTCCACGTCTGTCGACGGTATTACTGTCTGCTCGCCGCAGTGCATCGGGCGGCGGTGCGACGATCAGGCGCGGCAGATCGCCCGCGAAGGTCATCGGCGTCGTGCTTCCGGCGAACCGCCGGTATGCCAAGCCCCGGCGGGCCCATCCGTCCGAGCCGTATTTCCCTCTATCCCCTTCCGGGGCAAGCAGATTGAACCGGAGGAAAAATCTCTCACCATCACTCTCACAGTGATCGGCGGTGGCTTCGTCGGTGCATCGCCGTTCTGGCTTTATGTGAGGGAACGGGGCGCTCAGTGACAGCCGAATGGATCCGACGGCGAGGATCACGATCATTTCGCCGCTCAAGACGGACACCGACGATCGGGTGCTGCCCGGCCGCTTACGTTTCCATCCCCCTCTGCCGCTGACGTTCGGCCAGAGCGCTAGTACGCATGCCGCGAGGGCTCAGAAGCTCATCGCCGCCTCTCGAACACTGTCCACAGGGCAGATGCAAGCCCCTCCGATGAAGGAACTCACCTTGTTGAAACGAACCCAACTTGCCCTGCTTGCGGTGCTCGCCGCACTGGTCCTGGCAGCCGCCGGGTGTGCCGGATCGAACCAGAACGGAGCGGGGTCCGGCACACCGAAGTCATCACAGCAGGGGCTGAAATCGCTGCCGAGCGATATAAGAGCGGCCTACACGGACTTTGACGGGCCGACCGGCTCATCGCCCTTCGCGAATTTCAAGCCGAAGCAGAGCCCACCATGGACCATCGGATACGCCAGCTCGTACGCCGGCAACACGTGGCGATCCGGATCGCTCAACCAGCTGCAGAACGTGCTCGTCCCCGCCTACAAGAAGGCAGGGCTGGTGGACAAGATGATCGTGACCCAGTCCAACCTCAATGATTCGACCCAGATCCAGCAGATACGTCAGCTGGTCAACCAGGGCGCCGACATCATTCTGCTGTGCTGCTCGTCCGCGGCCATCAACCCTGCCGTCACCTACGCCCAGGCGCGTGGCGTGCCCGTCGTGACGTTCTCGGGATACACATCGGCCGAGGGATCGGTGAACGTGTACGGCAACTATGTCCAGGGCGGTGCCGCCATGGCCGACTTCGTGGCCAAGCAGATGGGCGGCAAGGGCAACATGCTCCTCGTCACCGGCATACCCGGAGCCGCATCCAGTGACAGCGTCGACAGGGGCGTCAAGAAGGCCCTGAAGAAGTATCCGAACATCAAGCTGGTCGGAACCGTGGCCGGACAGTGGACCGATCAGATCGCGAAGACCGAGGTCCTGAAGTTCCTCTCCACCCACCCGCAGAAGATCGACGGCATCGTCACGCACTCCGCTCAGGAGATCGGTGTGATGCAGGCCGTCCTCGAATCAGGGCGCAAGCTGCCGCCGATGACCATCGGAGGTGAGAAGGGCGCTGCCTGCTACTGGACGAAGCATCCGGAGTGGAAGACCCGGCTGTTCAACGTGTGGCCGCCCGGAAGCGAGGCGACCGGTGCCATGAGCATCATGGTCCGCATCCTCCAGGGGCAGGGTCCCAAGGTCCAGTCGATCACCCGCAATCTCACCGAGTACGGCATCGACGAGGTCCGCGCGATCACGCCGAAGGGTTGTGACGTCAACGACGCGACGTGGATCGAGCCCAAGGACTGGTTCACCGAGAAGTATCTCGACAACTTCTTCCTGCGGCCCAAGGCCCCGCTCGGCAAGGACATCGCGGTTCCGGGCAGCGGGAGCACGGGATGACACGTGCTGTGCGCCTACACCGGAAGGAGGACACCATGACCGCCGAGGCCACCTCTGGCCCGCAGGACGCGAGCAAGACCGCACGGAACGACAACGTGGACGATGTGATCTGCGTGCGCGATGTGCGCAAGGCATTCGGCGACACCAAGGCGCTGCAAGGGTGTTCGTTCACGGCCCGGCGCGGCGAGGTCCACGCGATCGTGGGGGAGAACGGCAGCGGCAAGAGCACGCTCGCCAAGATCATCTCTGGTGTCTTCCCCGCCGACTCGGGGACCGTCGAACTGCAGGGCGGCACGCCGAGCAGCCCCGCGCACGCGCGAACGCTCGGTGTGGCCACCGTCTTCCAGGAGGTCCTCCTGGCGGAAGGCATGACCGTGTTCGACAACCTCTTCATCGGCGCGGAAGGGCCCCGGACCCGGAAGGGGCCCAGGGCCGAGCAACTGCGCCGGGTCGCAGCGGTGTTCACCGAGTTGCTCGGTGAAGCACTCGACCCGTACGGCCTGGTCGACGACCTTCCGCTGAGCATGCGCCAGTGGGTCACCATCGCACGGGCTCTGCTCAGCGAGCCGCGTGTCCTCATCCTCGACGAATCCACGGCGGCCCTGGACCACTCCGGGGCCGAGCGGCTCTACGAGGCAGTGGTCCGCCTCAAGGCCGCGGGGATGTGCGTGCTCATCGTGACGCACCGTATCGAGGAGCTGACGAGGTTCGCCGATCGGGCCACCGTCCTGCGCAACGGCGTGGATGTCGGCACGCTCGAGGGTCCGCAGATCACCCAGAACCGTCTCCTGGAGATGATGACCGGGGACACCGCCCACTTCGGCGAGGGGGCGGCGACCGCGGCACTTCCGCCGCCCGTGCCACAGGGGGAGCGTGCCCCCGTGGTACGTGCGTCCGGTGTACGCCTTCGTCATGGTGCGGCGCCGTTCGACCTGGACGTGACCGACGGCGAGATTGTCGGCGTCATAGGCCTGGACGGTCAGGGACAGGCCGGGTTGATCCAGGCAGTGGCCGGCATCCGGCCTGCGGCCGAAGGCACGATCACCGTCGCCGACAGGAAAGGGAACGAGCTGCGGATCACCAGGCAGAAGGACGCGGCGGACGCCGGCGTCGCCTACATCCCCGGGGACAGGAAGCTCGAAGGCACCTTCCCCAACCTGTCGATCCTCGAGAACTTCGGTATGCCCCTGTTCCGCACCCAGCGGTCCGGAGGCGTGATTCGATTCGGAGCGGTGCAGAAGGCTTTCGAGGAGCAGCGGGCAGCGTTGTCGATCCGTCTGAATCGGCCATCGGCGCCCATCGGCACCCTGAGCGGAGGCAACCAACAAAAGGTACTCATCGGCCGGGCACTCGCAGCCGATCCCGGGGTCGTTGTGCTCAACGATCCCACCCGCGGGGTCGACATCTCCGCGAAGCACAGCCTCTACGACCTACTGCGTCGGCTCTCCTCACAGGGAAGTACCGTCCTGTTCCTCTCCTCGGAGATCGTGGAGTTCATCGGGCTCTGCCACCGCGTCGCCGTGTTCCGCGACGACTCGCTGTTCACCACGTTGCAGGGCGAACAGATCACGGTGGATGGCGTACTCGCCGCCATGTTCGGCCAGGCAGACGGCATTCCCGGCAAGGAAAAGGAGTTGGGATCATGACCGTGAAAGACAGTTCCCTCCTTCGTCGGTTCGCCGATCGCCATGGATATGCGGCTGTTCCCCTGGGCCTCCTGGTGTGTCTGCTCGCGCTCGCCGCTGTTCGCGGCCCTCACCTGTTCACCAGCGACGGAGCGGCTTACGCGATCGTCAGCGCCGCACCGCTCATCATGGCCACGATGGCCCTGACTCCGATCGCCATGGCCGGCCGGGGAGGGGTGGACCTGGCGATCGGGCCGCTCGTGGGATTCGTCAATGTGGGCCTGGTGTTCTGGCTGATCAAGTCCGGAGTGACCAGCCCCCTGTTCATCATCGCCTTCGCGATCGGGGTGTCGGTTCTCTTCGAGGTCGTCCAGGGCCTCCTCATCGCCGGTCTCAGACTGCAGCCGGTCATCGTGACGCTGAGCGGATTTCTGGTACTGGCCGGTGTCAACCTGATGATTACCGACAGGCCCGACGGTATGACGCCCGCCTGGCTGACCGCCTGGGGTACGCCGACGTCGGTACTCTCACCGGCGACGGGCGTCCTCGTGGCAGGTTTCGTCATGTGGACACTGATCGCGCGGACCTCTTTCTTCCACAACCTGCGGGTCATGGGGTTCAACGAACGCACCGCGTACGCAAGCGGCGTACCACTCGTCCTGACGCGCGTCGGCGCGCACGCCATCGCGGGGGTTTACGCCGGTCTCGCCGGCGTGCTCTACACCGCGGTGATCGCCTCGGGCGATCCGGCGTTCGGTCAGCAGTACACGCTGATCGTCGTCACCGCGCTGCTGCTCGGCGGCATCAGCGTCGGCGGCGGCCGCGGGGGCGCGCTGGGTGCGGTCGTCGGGGCGATCGATGTCTTCCTGATCAGTGATGCCCTGGCGACATTCGACTTCGGGGCCGGTGCCAGCTTCGTGGTGCAACTTGTGTACGGCTTGATTCTGGTTCTCGCGTTGGCGGTCGGGACCGTCTTCGCGAGGAGCGGTCTGCGAAGGCGACCTCGCGATGGCCGAGTGGAGGTGCTCGCATGAGTGGGGTGTCCGTGCGCAACAGTGATGACGTCGCCGGTGACGGCCGCGTACAGCAGGGCGCTACGCGTGCTGTTCTGCGCAAGTCGGCGACGAACAGCAGCCTCATGGCCGGCATCCTCGTGATCGCCCTCGTCCTCACCGGCATCCTCGCGGTGGACGGCTTCGGGTCGGGCACGAACCTCAGAACCATGCTGGTGTTCGGCGCGTTCCTGGGCATCGTGTGCATAGGCCAGACGCTGTGTGCGCTCCTCGGCGAGCTCGATCTCTCGATCCCGTTCGTCGTCGGTGCCGCCAACATCGTGATGCTCTGGCTCCTCGGCCAGGGGCTGTCCTCATGGTTCAGCGTCCTGATCGTCGTCGCGCTGGCGCTCGTGATGGGGACGATCACGGGCTTGGTCAGTTACTTCCAGCCCGGTAGGTCTTTGATCCTGAGCCTGGGCATGGGCTTCGCCGTGCTGGGAGGCGCGCAGATCGTCGTTGGTATCGGTGCCGACCAGGCGGGGACCGTGTACGGTCGCGTTCCCGGATGGCTCACCGACGCCGGGTCTGCCAACGGCAGCTTCCTCGGGACCGGCATCGGACTCACGGTGTGGCTGTGGGCCGCGCTGTCCGTCGTGGTCATCCTCGTCCTGCGCCGCACCTGGCCGGGGCGCGGGCTGTATGCCATGGGAGGCAACCGGACGGCTGCCGACAGAGCCCTGGTGCCGCAACTCGGCATCTGGCTGGGCACCTTCGCCCTCAGCGCCGCGATGGCATCGGTCGTCGGCATCCTGCTGCTCGGGTTCAGCGGAGGTGCCTTCGCCGATGTCGGCCGCCCGTACCTGTTCACGACGGTCGCGGCGGTCGTCGTCGGTGGCACGTCGCTGCTTGGTGGCCGCGGCGGATACGGGGCCACGGTGCTGGGCGTCGCGGTCATGACCCTGCTGGGGACGGTTCTCGTGGGACTGGGGCTTTCCGCAGCGGCGCAGCAGGCGGTGCTCGGTCTGCTCATCGTGCCCATGGTCGCCCTGTACGGGCGTCAACCGCACCCCCGCACCCAGATATAGGGCCCAAGGCACCGAAGTGGTTCCCGCCATGCGCACAGCATGGAGGGAACCACTTCGGTGCTGTCCGGGCTACAACGCGGGCGTCCAGGCTCAGGCGGCGAAAGGGGCCTGCTGCTCGGACAGGTCGGCCAGGTGCGCCCTGACCTGCCGTACGAAGGCCCGCAGGTTCGCGGAGCGGGCGTCACGGCGCCAGGTGAGCCATGTCTCCGCACGCCCCAGGTCACCCTGGATGGGGTGGCAGGTCACCCGGTTGCTTCCTGGCAGGGACTCGTAGAGGCAACGCGGCATCATGCAGATGCCGGCTCCCGCGGCCACACACGCGAGCATGCTGTAGTAGGACGAGATCTCCACCATTCGTCCGGGTGTGATGCCGCTCCCCTCCAGCCAGTCCTCGAATCGCTGGCGGTAGGAGCAGACGGTGCCGAAGAGGAAGACGGTCGGGTTCGACTGTCGGAATTCGTCATCGATCGTCTTCACCGGCTCGGGGGTGAGGATGACCAGATTCTCGGTGAACGCGTGCATTCCCGTGAGAACCGGGGAGGCGGGCGGGCCGTCGGTGAAGACGGCGCTTACCTGACCCTTGAGTACGTGATCGAACAGCATGCCGGAGGCTCCGGCTTCAAGTTCGAGGTCAACCTCCGGGTAGCTCAGATGGAACTCGGCCAGCAGCGAAGGGATCCGTACGGCAGAGGTGCTTTCGAGAGCGCCGATGCGGAATCGGCCGTGCGGCCGCTCCCCGTTGGCCAGGGACTTCGCCTCGCCGGCGATGTCGATCAACCGGCGCGCGTATTCGAGGAATGCCTCCCCTTCGGCGGAGAGGGTGACCTGTCGCTTGTCACGCAGAAGCAGGTCCATACCCAGCTCTTTTTCCAGGTGCCGGATACGGGTGGAAACGTTGGAAGGGGCTCGTAGCAACTTCTCGGCAGCGGCGGTGATCCCACCATGCTCGGCCACAGCCACGAACATCTCCAGCTGGGCGAATTCCATCGTTCTCTCTCGCTGAAGTTTAGGTTCTGAAACTGCTCGTTCACAGCAGCGTGACACTCTCCTAACCTTTTATCAAGCGGTCGCCGGCCCTGAGAAGCGTGGAGGGGACCGACGACACGGAGAGACCAACGCAGGGGCTCACCAGCCGCCCCCACACGGAATCGGTCCCGCGTCGTGCACACGGCGCTCACCTTCGCCGGACCGGCAGGCATGAGGACACAACCGTCCGCTGTCGGCTCCACCGGATGCCCGTTCACTCGCTGCACCGCGCGGAGCTCTCCACCCACTTTGCGCTTTTTCCCACTCGGCTCCGAGAGGACCAGATTGTGACTCTGCAAGCACCCGCGGCCGCGAGGTCGGTCAACCCTGCCACGGGAGAGGTGATCAACACCTATCCGTTCGTCGGTGGTGACGAACTGGACACCGTCCTTCGCCGTGCCCGGCAAGGTTTCGCACAGTGGAGCCAGAGCAGTCCCGAGGTCCGGTGCGCTGCTCTGGCCCGTATGGCCCGGCTGCTGCTGCGGGATGTGGGGGAACTGGGCGCGCTGATCACCGCCGAGATGGGCAAGCCCATCACGCAGGCCCGTGCCGAAGTGGAGAAATCGGCCTGGGTGGCGTCCTGGTACGCCGACAACGGCGCGAAGATGATCGCCGACGCTCCCACCTCGATCGGGCCTGCGGCTCATGTGGCCTACCGTCCCCTGGGACCGGTGCTGGCTGTGGAGCCGTGGAACTTTCCTGTCTGGCAGGTGATGCGAGGGGCGATCCCGATCCTGCTGGGCGGCAACGCCTACGTTCTCAAGCCCGCCCCGAACGTGGTCGGCTGTGCTCTGGCCGTCGAACGGTTGTGGCGGGAGGCCGGAGTTCCGGAGGGGGCGTTCAGCGTCCTCAACGCCGACAACGACGTGGTTTCCCAGGCCATCGCTCATCCCGCCATTGTGGGTGTGACGGTCACGGGCAGTGTCCGTGCGGGCTCGGCCATCGCCGCCCAGGCCGGGCGGGCGATCAAGCGCAGTGTGCTGGAACTGGGGGGCTCGGACGCCTTCATCGTTCTCGGCGACGCGGACCTGGACGCGGCCGTGGAGGCGGCGATCCACGGCCGGTTCCAGAACAGTGGGCAGATCTGCATCGCGGCCAAGCGCATCATCCTCGACCAGGCCATCGCGGACGCGTTCACCGAGCGGTTCGTGGCCGAGGTGCGCAAGCTGACGGTAGGCGACCCCACCCAGGAATCGACCTACATCGGGCCCATCGCCCGCGACGACATTCGCCAGGAGATTCACCGCCAGGTCGAGCGCACCGTCGCCGAGGGTGCCCGGCTTCTGACGGGAGGGGGTCCGATCGAGGGACCGGGCAGCTTCTTCCAGCCCACCGTGCTCGCCGATGTCACGCCGGCCATGACGTCCTTCCGTGAGGAGATCTTCGGCCCTGTCGCCTCTCTGGTGGTGGCCGAGGACCTCGAGGACGCCCTCGCGATGGCCAACGACTCCCAGTTCGGCCTGAGCGCCAGCCTGTGGACCGGCGATGCGGACCTCGCTTCCCGCGTGGCCCAGCGTCTGGAGGTGGGCGGGGTGTTCATCAACGGCATAGCGGTCTCCGACCCCCGGATCCCCATCGGTGGAGTGAAGAACAGCGGCTACGGCCGCGAACTGTCCCACTTGGGGGTCCACGAGTTCACCAACATCCAAGCCGTGTGGAACTGCACACCCGGTTTCGAAGGAGCAACACGTTGAACAAGGAACTGTTCGAGAAGGGCCTGGCCACTCGCCTAGAGGTGCTCGGTGACGCCTACGTCCAACACAGCCTCGACGGTGCCGATGACTTCTCGATGCCGATGCAGGAACTGGTCACCCAGTACTGCTGGGGCGATGTGTGGGACCGCCCAGGTCTCGAGCGATCTCAGCGCAGCCTCATCAACCTGGCCATGATCAGTGCCCTGAACCGCCCGCACGAGCTGAAAGTGCATGTGCGCGGTGCGGTCCGTAACGGGGTGACCAAGGAGCAGATCCGGGAGATCTTCCTCCAGGTCGCGGTCTACTGCGGAGCCCCTGCCGCCCTCGAAAGCTTCCGGCTGGCACGCGAGGTCTTCGCCGAGATGGAGGCCGAGGCATGACCACCATCGGGTTCATCGGCCTGGGCAACATGGGTTTCCCCATGGCTCAGCGCCTCGTCCAGGCCGGACATGCCCTGATCGTCCACGACCACAACACTCAGGCCGTCGAGAAGTTCCTGGCGGCCCACCCCACTGCCGCCGCGGCAGGGACCGCCACCTGGCAGCGCGCCGACATCATCATCACGATGCTGCCGACCTCCGCCATCGTCGAGGCCGCTCTGCTCACCGGTCAGGTCGTGGCCGCGGCCTCACTGAACACCCTGTTCATCGACATGTCCTCGGCCGAACCCAGCCAATCTCAGCAGCTGGCGGTCACCCTGGAGAAGAAGGGCATGCGCTATGTCGATGCCCCGGTCTCCGGGGGAGTGCGAGGAGCGCTCAACGGCCGGCTGGCCATCATGGCCGGCGGGACCGCCGCCGACGTGCGTGAAGCAAAGCCGCTGTTCGAGGTGATGGGCAAGTCGCTCATTCACGTCGGGGGACCCGGCTCCGGGCACGCGGCCAAGGCCCTGAACAATCTCGTCTCGGCCGCGTCGGTGGCCGTCACAGTCGAGGCGCTTCACATCGGGCAACGGTTCGGAATCGAACCACAGACCCTGACCGACGTGCTGAACGCCTCCTCCGGGCGCAGCAACACCTCGGAGAACAAGGTGACCCAGTTCATGCTCTCGGGCAGCTTCGGTTCCGGATTCCCCATCGGACTGATGACCAAGGACGTGGACATAGCCATCGCCCTGTCCGAGGAACTGGGCGTCGACGCGGAGCTCAGTCACCACTGCGCCGATGTGTGGCACCAGGCCGTCGACAACGGTTTCGCCGCCGAGGACCACACGAGGATGTACGAGATCCTCGACCGCCCCGACACCACCCCCCGTACCACACAGGAAGGACACGCCCATGCGTGACTTCGCGGCTGTGCTGCAGCAGGCCGACGAGGACTTCGAGTTCTCCCGGGAGATGCGCTACTACACCGGCAAGCTCCATGTGACCATCGGTGACCAGGCGTGGCTGGCCGTCTACGACGACGGCCGCCTCCTGTCAGCGGACCCGAGCGACATCGATCCCGAGGATGCGGCGATCGCCGTGTCGGGCACCCGCGAGCAGTGGGAGGAGATGACCGCCGAGCACCCGCGGCCGTTCTTCCAGTCGCTGCAGAGCTCTTCCATCAAGCACGGCGTGCGGCTGAGCAACACGGACCAGCTCTACGCATATCTGCCGGCCCTGAACCGGCTGATGCAGATCTTCCGCCAGCTCAACGCCCAGGGAGCGTGAACCATGGCCAGGCATGAACCGATCACCGGACGCTACGTCTACCTGACCGTGGAAGACGTCGAGTACCGCGTCTACTACGAGGAGGCCGGTCAGGGCATCCCCCTGATCGTGGGCCACACCGCCGGCTCGGACGGGCGGCAGTACCGGCACCTGCTCAATGATCCGGAGGTCACCGACCGCTACCGCGTCATCGCATTCGACCTGCCGTACCACGGCAAGTCCCTGCCGCCGCACGGAGTGCCGTGGTGGACGCAGGAGTACCAGATGACCAAGGCGCGCATGATCGCCTTCCCCAACGCGCTGGCCGAGGCCCTGGAACTGGATCGGCCGGTCTACATGGGCAGCTCCATGGGCGGGCACCTCGCCATCGACCTGGCTTCCCAGTGTCCCGACCGCTATCGGGCGACCATCGCCGTGGAGGGGGCTTTGCGTTCAGCCGCCGAGTATGTCGATGTGGGAATGGCGGGGATCCGCCGGGAGTTCGACAACCCGAACGTGGCCCGCACTTCCACCGGGGCCGCGATGCTGCTGAACATCTCCCCGTACAGCCCCGAGGAGAACGTCCGGGAGCTCCAGTGGGAGTACCAGTGCGGCGGACCGGGCGTGTTCGCGGGCGACCTCTATTACTACTACTACGACCACAACGTCTCCCCCGAGGAGGCGCGGGCCATCGACACCGACAGATGCATGCTGTACCTGCTCACCGGTGAGTACGACCCGAACACCTCGCCGGCCGACACCAAGGAGCTGGCCGACCTCGTGCCCGGGTGCAAGTACTGGGAGATGCCCAGACTCGGCCACTTCCCGGTGACCGAGAACTACGAGGAGTTCCGCAGGTACCTCCTGCCGATTCTGCTGGAGATCGAGGATGGCTCCGAGGCGTCCGCCCCCAGTGGGTCCGGCAACCTGAGCCTGTAGTCCGCAGGCGGAGGCCGACCTGACCAACCGGCCTCCGGCCCCCTTTCCCTTTCAGGCGCATGAGGCGCATCGCCCTCATGTCGCATGCGCACACACCCTCCGTTCGCGACTTTCGGTAATTGATTGACAGCGAACGGTAGCTAACCCCCTGGAGGTGGGTCGATGACGATCCAGAGCGAGAACAGCTGGCGGCCTCGGCCCGTCACCAATCGACAGATCACCTACGCCACCGTGCTGGCCTTCCTGGCCTGGGCGTTCGCGGTCTACGACTTCATTCTCTTCGGCATTCTGCTGCCGGAGATAGGCAAGGACCAGGGCTTGGACTCGGCCGAGCAGGCCACTCTCGTCACCTGGATGTCCATCGGCGCAGTCGTGCTCGGCCTGCTGGCCGGGCCGGTCGTCGACAAGTTCGGCCGGAAGGCCGGCGTGGCCGTCACCACGGCCGGAGCCGGTGTCGCCTCGGCCCTCACAGCTCTGGCAGGTGTCGTGCCGGCCTGGGGGCTGGTCGCCATCCGTTCCCTCAGCGGCCTGGGCCTGTCCGAGCAGGGTGTCAACGGCGCCTACCTCAGCGAACTCTATGGGGCCTCGGACGATCCGCGAATCAAGAAACGTCAGGGCTTCATCTACTCCCTGGTACAGGGCGGTTGGCCGGTCGGAGCGATCCTGGCCGCCGCACTGACGGCAGTGATGCTGCCGATCATCGGTTGGGCCGGGTGCTTCCTGTTCGCTGCGGTTCCGTCTCTGGTCATCGCGCTCCTCGCACGCAAGCTGCGGGAGTCCCCGCAGTTCGAGACCGTGCAGAAGCTGCGACAGCTGCAGTCCCTCGGCGCACGCCGCGAAGCCGAACAACTCGCGGTCACCCTGGGCGTCGAAGAGTCCGAGACCCGCAGCACCCTGGCCGACATCTTGCGCGGCAGCGGCCTGCGTACCACGCTCTCCCTGGGGCTCGGACACATCCTCAACTACTTCCCCGTACAGGTCTTCAGCGTCCTGGGCACCACCGTACTCATCAACGTGCACCATGTGTCGTTCACGAACTCGCTGGTCATCCTGCTGATGTCCAACGTCATCGCCTACTTGGGCTACCTCACCCACGGATTCCTGGGGGACCGGTTCGGCAGGCGCAACGTCATCGCCGCCGGCTGGGTCACCGGAGGCCTCGTCTTCACCGCAATGATCTACGGGCCCAGCAACTTCTGGACCGTCGTCGCGCTCTACAGCATCGGGACCTTCTTCCTGATCGGTCCCTACTCGTGCGTCCTCTTCTTCGTGGGCGAGAGTTACGAGACGCGTATCCGAGGCCGCGGCGCCGCCTTCGTCGCGGCGGTCGGTCCGATCGGGGCGATCCTCTCCTCCGCCCTGGCAGCCACGCTGCTGAGCAACCACGGCACCTGGGCCACCGCCGCGTTTCTCTTCGGCGCGGTCCCGTGCACCCTGTCAGGCCTGGCGGTCCTGTTCTCGCGGAAGCGCCAGAGCGTCGCCGCGCCGGTACGTGCCGGCCGCCACGCTCGGAAGACCGAGCCGGCCATCTGATGTCGCGCCCCTGCCCGCCCCTGCCTCGCCCTCGCGTTCGAGCGCCCCTCTGCGGGGCGGGTTCCCGCTCCTCCAGCAGGCCCATGCGACGCGAGCTGGTCCGGCCGGGCCTCACTAGAGGATTACTGGCTGAGCGGTAGTTCGGCCCAGATGGTCTTGCCGCTGTTTGTGTGGCGTGTGCCCCAGCGTTGTGCCATCTGGGCGACCAGGAGCAGGCCTCGTCCGCCCTCGTCGAAGGCGCGGGCGTGTCTGAGATGAGGAGCGGTGCTGCTCCCGTCGGTGACTTCGATGACGAGCGCGCTGTCACGGATGAGCCGAAGCCGGATGGGAGGGGTGCCGTAGCGGATGGCATTGGTGACCAGTTCGCTCACTACGAGCTCGGTGGTGAACGCGAGATCGCTCAGTCGCCAGGCGGTGAGTTGCCGGCGCGCGTCAGCACGCGTGGGAGCTACGGCCACCGGGTCGCTCGCCAGGTCCCAGGTGGCGACGTGGTCGCCGTCGAAGGCCCGGGTGCGGGCAAGGAGCAGAGCGACATCGTCGTCGGGTGCTTTGGGGACGAGTGCGTCCATGATGGCGTCGCACTTGGATTCCAGCGAGCGGTGCGAAGCTCCCAGAGCCTCGCGCAGCGTATCCAGGCCGACAGAGATGTCATGGGCCCGGGATTCGATGAGGCCGTCGGTGTACAGGGCGAGGAGACTGCCGGCCGGCAGGTCGAATTCGGCGCACTCGAAGGGCAGGCTGCCCAATCCGAGGGGCGGCCCGGCCGGTATCTCGGGGAATTCGACCGTAGCGTCCGGGAGCACGATGGCAGGCAACGGGTGTCCGGCACGGGCGATGCTGCAGTGCAGCGAGACGGGGTCGTACACGGCGTACATACAGGTCGCACCGACGTCACCGTCGATTCCTTGGCCGCTTACGCCTTCGGAATCGACGGACAGGCGGATCACCAGATCGTCGAGGCGGGTGAGCAGCTCATCCGGGCCGAGGTCCACATCGGCGAGTGTGCGTACAGCGGCCCGCAGGCGTCCCATCGTGGCGGAGGCCTGAAGCCCGTGCCCGACGACGTCACCTACGACCAGGGCGACCCGCGCGCCGGAGAGAGGAATGACGTCGAACCAGTCGCCGCCCACGCCCAGGGGGGAGTCTGCGGGCAGGTAGCGGGAGGCGAATTCCACAGCAGGTTGTTCTCGAAGCCGCTGGGGCAGCAGGTTGTGCTGGAGTGTCAAGGCTGTGGCGTGCTCACGGGTATAGCGCAGGGCGTTGTCGATGGACACCGCCGCCCTTGCGGCAAGCTCTTCCACAAGGACCGCGTCGTCCCTGTCGAAGGGATGCTCAGGGTGCAGGCGACGTAGCAGGGAGAGGACACCCAGCGTCGTACCACGAGAACGCAGCGGTACCGCCAGCGTCGAATGGAACCCGAACTCCTGCACGCGGGCCCTACGAACGCTGTCGTCCGCGAGCCACCGTTCCCATGCGAGGTCTCCAGCTCTCGCCAGAATCGCTCCTCCCGTGGCCAGACAGCGTGTGTAGGGCGAGTCCGCCGTCTGAGCGGTGGACTCGCCGACGGCGACCGCGGCCTCCGGAGAGCCCTCAGTGGTCGAGGATTGTGCGACACGGCGCAGCGCGAGCGGCGAGTGATCATGCCGCAGAGCGGGATCCGTCCCCTGGAGCACCGAATCGAGGAGATCGACGGTGACGAAGTCGGCCAGTTGTGGGGTGATCGTCTCGGCGAGCTCCTGAGCGGTCTGTGACACGTCCAGGCTGGTGCCGATACGGGTGGCCGCCTCGTTCAACAGAGACCACCGCCGTCGGCCCCAGTACTGTTCGCTGCTCTCGTAGGTTGTGACGATCGCACCGCACAGGCGCCCAGAAGCGTCCCTGACAGGCCCTATCTCATGCGCCCAGGGGCGCTCGTGAATGACGCCCGGGACGCTGTAATAGCCCTCGTAGTGCACCGGCTCCCCGGTCTCGATCACTTGACGCAGATGTCGCTGGAATGCCGCGTAGACCGGCGCCGAGAAGACATCGGAGACCAGACGACCCCGCAGTTCTTCCTCCGTGGCGGCGAACCGGCGGCCGGCGGCAGCATTGACCCGTGCGAAACGGAGTTCCGTGTCGTAGATCACCTGGACGACCGGGCACTGAGTGAAAGCCCGGTCTGCGAGGGTCTGATCGCCTTCCGACCCCATCGGCTCGCCGGGCCGGGTCATCGTCAGAATCCAGCGCAGCTCCCCCCTCCCCGACGGCATCGGCTGCGCCCGAAGTACCAGCTCCAGGACTTGTCCGTCATTACGCAGGAACGCGAGCCGACCTCTCCAACTCGCCTGACGCGCAAGCACGCGCTGCAAGGTCGCGGCGTCGTCCCGGCGCAGCAAGTCCTGCACCGGGCGCCCTTCGATTTCGGTGCGAGAAAGGCCGAGCGGCACCCGGGACTCCGGAC
This sequence comes from Streptomyces griseoruber, assembly GCF_001514205.1. GTDB lineage: Bacteria > Actinomycetota > Actinomycetes > Streptomycetales > Streptomycetaceae > Streptomyces > Streptomyces griseoruber. Next base: position 204,626 of record NZ_KQ948771.1, read on the forward strand.
CCCAGCCGATCACCACTCCTTCGGCGTCCGTCAGCGCCACAGCCGCGTATGACGTATCAGCGGCTGCACCCCAAGGAACCGTGCCGAAATCCTCCATCGCAAAGTCAGTCTCCCACCGATGCGCGCATTGAGCAGCGGTGAGAAACCCGATTTCAGTCCGCGCCGATCTTGCCGGAGCAGCGTTTTCTTCCCAGCGCCGTGCACATCGTCGCTGCTCATACCGGGTGTGAACGGCCTGCGGCCAATACGATCTCGCTTGATACCAAGTTGCCGGACAGCGGAGCCTCCGGCCCACGTGAACGACAAGGCTTGTGCGCTTGTCGGCTCTGCCGGGGTCCGCTCTCCGCTTCCTATGCAACACACTGGCAGGTTGCATTCCGCTGGCGGGCCGCGTGTAGGCGCGGCCCGCCAACGGTGGTGGTCAGCGTGCTGGTCGCCTGCAACTTGTTGGTCCCCACGATGATGTCCAGGTGGAATCCGTCGGGGCTGGTCTGCTTCGTCGCGTGGACTCGGCCGGTCTCGAGCGTTTAACGATGTCGCGTTCGCGCCGCTGGACCGTTCCTGCGACTCGGTTCGCGCTCAGCGCGCCGATGGAACCGCGAGCCGGTGGGGCAACGGGGGGAACGGGACAAGGACCAGGAAGCGTCTCGCGAAGCCGACCGTGAGCCGACCCAGACCCTGAACCGTAGGGGACGGCACTCAGCTCGTGATCCTCCGAGCCAGGAGTTCGAGGGGTGCCTAGTGTTCCGGGCGCGGCTTGGCCTTGGTGGCGTGGCGGGCGGCTTTGTAGGTCTCGGGCAGGAAGCGGTGTTCGATGGCGGTGCGCTTGGTGGCGGTGTCGCCGCCGACGACCTCGGCACGCCCCTTCATCAGGGCGAGGAAGCCCTGGCGGGCGACTTCCTTTCGGCTGTTCTTCTTCATGCCGGGGCCGAAGGCGGTGTTGTTCATGCCGGCGCTGGCGTGGAAGTTGCTGTCGGTGGCTCCGGGCATGAGGCAGGTGACGGTGACGCCGTGTTCCTTGAGCTCCTCGCGCAGGCCGAGGGCGAACATGCGGGTGAAGGCGCGGGAGGGCCCGTACACGGTCTCGTAGGGGGTGGGCAGGGTCGCCGACAGCGATGAGGTGATCAGGATGCGTCCGCGGCCGTTGTCGGCCATGTGCCGGGCGACGTGCTTGGCCAGGTGGACGACGGAGGCCACGTTCAGCTGGATCAGGGAGAGTTCGTCGTCGAGGTCGGTGTCGAGGAAGGCGCCGCCGATGCTGCGGCCGGCGTTGAGGACCGCGGCGTCGAGCGGTCGGCCGGTCTTCTGCACCGCCCGCCACACCGTCTCGACGCCCTCGCTCTGGGAGAGGTCGGCGCGCACGGGTGTGACGTGGACGCCGTGCCGTGCCAGGTCGGCTGCTGCCTGGTCGGTGTGCTCGCTGCGGCCGGTGGCGATCAGGTCGAAGCCGTTGATGGCGAACAGCTTCGCGAGTTCGTAGCCGATGCCCGCGGAGGCCCCGGTCACCAGGGCGAGTGGGCGGCGGGAGGAGGTGCTGCTCATGAGAGGTGCTCCGTTTCCGTGTGCTGGTGGGCGTCCGGTGGCCGACCACCGTGGGGGAGTGTGGGGTCGCTACGGGCCTGGGGGTGGGTTACCAGTCCTGGCGGGGGGTGGATGACGATGTCGTTGACGGTGACTTCGATGGGCTGGTCGAGGGCGTAGACGACGGCGTCGGCCACGCGGTCCTGGTGGATGGCACCCTCGCTGAGGTCGTGGGCGATCTGCTTGCCCTCGGCGTTGGAGACCTTGTCGGCCCAGCCGGTGTCGATGACACCGGGGCTGATCATGGAGACCTGGATGCCGTGGGTGATGCCGCGGATGAAGAACTTGGTGGCGCTGTAGACGCCGCTGGCGTCCCCGACACGGATACCGGCCACGGAGCTGAGGTTGAGGATGTGGCCGGACTGGCGGGCGATCATGCCGGGCAGCACGGCACTGATGGCGTGCACGTAGCCGCGGAGGTTGGTGTCGAGCATATTGTCCCAGTCGTCGACGGCGCGGTCGGACCACTTGGAGAAGAGCATCAGGCCCGCGTTGTTGACCAGGTGCTCGACGGGGCCGTACTCAGTGGCGGCGAAATCCATCAGACCCTCGACGTCGTCGCGGCGGGTGACGTCGGTGACGCGAGTGGTCGCGGTGCCGCCCGCGTCGCGGATCTCGGTGACCAGTGTGTTGAGCTTGTCGGCGTTGCGGGCGGCGAGGACGACGCGGGCGCCCCGAGCGGCCAGAGCGCGGGCCGTGGCCGCGCCGATGCCGGAGGACGCGCCGGAGATGACCCTGACGCGGCCCTGAAGGTGGTTGGCGTGGCTGTCAGCCTGGCGGCTCTCTTCTTCTGTGTTTCGGTATTCAGGCGGTGCGTGCGCGGGTGTCGAAATCAAGGACCATCTGCAGGAAGCCCTCCGGGTTCTCCTCTTGAGGTGGCCGGCCGGTGAGGGGCCAGGCGACGCCGTCACCGGCCGGCCCTCCAGGCGGGAGTCAGGCGGCGGGGGCGTCGAAGTCGGCCGACTTCGTCAGTGCCTCGTTCGCTCGGATCTCGGCGAGCATCGACTCCAACTGCTCGATCGCCATGCTGTACGCCGGGGCACCCAGCGGCAGGCGCTGGGGGTGGGCGTCGGCGGCGAGGGCGGTGATGATCGCCCGGGCGGCGGCGCGGGGGTCGCCTGGCTCCTTGCCGGTGTCCGCGCGGAACCCGGCACGCGCCGCGCCGACCGTGTCGGCGTAGTCGGCGATCTCCCGCCCCGGCAGCGTCTCGTTGGCGGACCGGCCTGCCCAGTCGGTGCGAAAGGGGCCGGGCTCCACGAGCAGCGTGGTGATGCCCAGCGGGGCGACCTCCTGGCGCAGGGCGTCGGTCAGGCCCTCGACGGCGAACTTGGTGGCGGCGTAGTAGCCGACGGCCGGGAAGGCGCGCAGTCCTCCGATGGAGGAGAAGTTCACGATCGTTCCCGAGCGGCGCGCACGCATGCCAGGGAGGACGGCGCGGATGAGGTCGGACAGGCCGAAGACGTTGATGTCGAAGATCCGGCGGATCTCGTCGTCGGTTGCCTCCTCCACGGCGGCGAAGTAGCCGATGCCGGCGTTGTTGACCAGCACGTCGATGCCGCCGAAGTACTCTACGGCGGCCTCGACGGCCTCCCTCACCTGGGCGGCGTCGGTGACGTCGAGGGGCAGGGCGAGCGCCTGGTCGTTGCCCTCGACAAGATCCTTGACCTGAGCGACGTTGCGGGCGGTGACGACCGCCTTGTGGCCGGCGGCGAGAACCTCTTGGGCCAGAGCGCGGCCGAAGCCGGTCGAGCAGCCGGTGATGAACCAGACCTTCTGCTGAGCAGTCATCAAGCGGATCTCCTCGGAACGGGCGCACCCCTCCTACGGCGATCACAACGGGGTGACGGCGACAGGGGTGCTGCGTACAGGGTGAAGCGGCGCCCGCTCCGCCTGTGCCTCGCACACGGCAGGCGGGCCGCGGACCTCTTGAAGGTCACTGCGATGGCCGCGCCACCATTCATGCACGCCGGGGAGCCGGGGCCAAGCCACCTGTGGGGGCCATTGCTGCCGGGGAAGAACCTTCCCCCCCACCCGGTGGATCGCCGCCGCGGGCCGGGGAAGACTGGTTCTCATGGCGAACAATGCCGAGGAGATCAAGAAATTTCTGCGCGCCCGGCGTGACGCGGTCCGTCCCTCCCAGGTCGGTCTGGCGAACTACCCGGGCCGGCGAGTACCTGGCCTGCGCCGCGAAGAGGTCGCGCAGCTCGCCGGCGTCAGCGTGGACTACTACACCCGGCTGGAACAAGGGCGGCTGACCAGTGCCTCGGAGGGCGTCATCCTCTCCATCGCCGAGGCCCTGAAGCTCACGCAAGCCGAGACCCAGTACCTGCGCGACCTGCTGCGCCCCCAGCCCCGCCGCAGCGTCGAGCCGGCGCTGCCCCAGCAGGTGCGGCCCGCTCTGCTGCGCATGCTGACCGGGCTGCACGACCAGCCCGCCTTCGTCCTCGGCCGCCGCAACGAGGTCCTGGCCTCCAACGACCTTCTCGACGCCTTGTTCACCCCGTTCAACCATCGCCCGCCCGGCGAGCGCAACCTGCTGCGCTGGATGCTCCTCGACCCTGCCGCCCGCTCCCTCTACCTCGACTGGGCTCAGGTCACCTCCGAAGTCGTCGGCGTGCTGCGCGCCGAGGCCGGCCGCAACCCGAACGACCCGCGGATCGCCGAATTCGTCGCCGAACTTCGCTCGGTGTCCCCCGAGTTCCGCACCTGGTGGGCCGAGCGGACCGTGGTCGAACGCACCTGGGGCAGCAAACGGTTCAACCATCCCGTCGTCGGGCGCCTCGACATCACCTACGAAGCCCTCTCCCTGCCCGGCGACCCTGACCAGATCCTCTTCGTCTACGCCGGCAAGACCGACGACGACCTCGAGAAACTGCGCATCCTTGCCAGCTGGTACGCCCAGTCCACCCCCCGCCCCGCCTCCGCAGGCAAGGACACTTCCCAGCCGGACGGGGTGGGCGAACAAGATTCTCGCCACGCGTAGACCCGGCCGGGCGCCCCGCCGCCGGCTCCCCCCCAGGAGCCGGCTCGGCGCCTCCACCCCCGCATGTCGACCGGGTCGTGAAAGAACGGGTCCTTGGCCACGACGTCGCTCCAGGGGTCGGCGTGAGCCTGCTCTGACGCCCGGTCGGTGCGGGCTGTCCCCCCTGCGCCGGGGCGCAGCAATCCCCTACGGGTGAAGTACTCGTGTGCCAGGTGCGGGGGATTCGTCGCCGCGATGAAGGGATGGGCGTACGGCCCTCGGTGCCGAAGGCGGCATCGTCGCCCGTCGTGCTCCCGGCCGCGAGCACACCCCCGCAACGTCTCGAAGTAGCTGGTGGCCGCCCGGCACGGTATCAAAAGTCGGCCCATGGGGAGGGCATCGGCCGCGCCGAGCGGTCTCGGTACTCCGTCAGGCTGGGCTAGGCCGAAACCTCAGCGTCCGACGACGTCGGCGTAGCCGTGCCCGGTGATCTCGTGCCCCTCGAACGTGCCGGTCACGTAACACACGTGGGACTTGGCGCCTTGTGTGCCGTCGAGCCTGCGGGGGGTGATCTCCAGTCGGGTGTCGAGGCCGGGAATCGACAGGATCCAGTTCTCGTCGCGGTCGGTTCGCCGAGCGGACGTGATCAGGTGTGAGCCGTCCTCACGCAGCGCCGTGAGCCAGGATGTGCCGTCTCCCTCGGTGTCCCAGACGCTGAGGTAGCGGCCCCGTCCGAGGTCGAGTCCGAGCCACAGGAAGCGCAGTGGTCTGCTGACCTCGCCAAGCCACTGACGGTCGCACCACGTATGCCCGGTGACCCGATGCGTGACCCCTTCGATGGTGATGGTTCCTGAGGCGATCAGGCCGGGCAGGGCGAACTGCCCGGTCGTCCCGCCGAAGAAGGGGAACACGCCACTGCCGCCGCTGAAGAGCACCGGATCTTCCCGTCGGAGCGCCAGCCGGATCGACGCGGAGTCCGTCGCGCCTGAGATCTCGAGTTCGTCCAGGTCTCCGCTCAGGCTCAGGATCGATGTCTGTACGTCGAGCTGGTCCGTGGACAATTTCACGTCGTGGAGGGGCTCGACGGTGTGCTTGTCGCCGGCGTGCCCGTCCGCTTCCCGCAGCAGCGCGACCGTGCCGTGACAGGCTCCGTCCGTGTCCATCGCGTGGATCTTCGCCCAGAAGATGTTCCCGTCGTCGTCGCGCAGCCTGGAGGCGAACCACCAGGAGTCGTTCTTGCCGGGAGCGGTCGCGGCGAGGTCGTCGGCGGCGCTGATCAGGGTGGGGTGGAGCGAGGTCATCCTGCCTCCTGTGTCTCGGGACCGAGGACCCGCAGGTTCGTGATCAACCCGCTGTCGTCGACGGTCACGTGCTCGGTGCCGCCCTGGGAAGCGAGTTGGCCGTCAAGCATGCGCCACGCCGCTATGAAGCGGACCTCGAGCGTTCGTTCGTCGAGCGCCGTGGTGGTCCACACGTGCTTGCAGTCGGCCATGTCGGAGTAGAAGCGTCGGTAGAACTCGGTGATGTCGGCCAGACCGGTCACCGGTGGGACGTCGCCGAACTGCACGATGGCGCCAGGCGCGAAAACCGATCCGAGCTCCTGCAGTGCCTGCGGTTCGTGCACGGCACGGTCCACGAGCGTGATGTAGCGGTCGACCACCGTAGCGGTTGTCTGAGTCATCGCATGTCCTCGTTCTTGTGTGGGTGTCAGCCCATCAGGGCTTTGCCGAGCCTGGCGCCGACCGGGGTGGAGACGGCGCGGATCAGGGTGCTGCGCGCGAGGCGGCCGAAGCGGTTGGCAGGCATGAAGAAGTGCCGCATCAGCAGCGCTTCCTTCTGATAGCGGGTGACGAACGGCCGCAGTTGCTGTTCCCAGCTGCCCAGAGCGGTGGGCAGGTCGCCGTGTTCGGTCAGCAGGCGGGCCAGCAGTTCGGCGCCCGCGATGCCCATGCCGGAACCCTGGCCGGAGTGGAGGGTCATGCACCAGGCGGAGTCGCCGAGCAGGACCACCCGGCCCTGGCTCCAGCGGTTCAGGTGGATCTGGCTCACCTGGTCGAACAGGACGGACTCGGAGCGGTCCATCGCCTCCAGCATGACGGGCACGAGGTCGCCGCCGAAGCCAGCGAAGGCCTGGCGCAGGGCGACCGAGGGCTTCTTGCGGATCTCGGCGGAGGGCCAGTCCGTGCGGTAGAGCAGGAAGGCGACCGGGGGGTGGTCGCGGTAGCTGTTGATCCAGGCGGAGCGCCCTGGGGCGGTGGCGACCGCGCAGTCGCCATCGCGCATGCCGGGCAGCGGGCCGTCCATGACGCAGGCGGCCACGACGTGGTCGAAGTCCTTGCGGTAGAGGTCCTCGGGGCCGAAGGCCAGGGAGCGGACCGTGGAGTGGATACCGTCGGCGCCGATGAGCAGGTCCGCGCTCTCCACGGACCCGTCGGTGAGGGTCACGGTCACCTGGTCGCGGTCCTGGGTGATGGCCGCAGGCCCCGTGCCGTAACGGATCTCCACCAGGTCCTGCACAGCCTCGTACAACACGCGCTCCAGATCGCTGCGCAGCAGCATCCGCAGCGGGGTGCCGTTGGCCTGTTCGGGAAAGGTCAGGCCAGGGGTGAGACGGCCGCGGGAATCGACTTCGAACATGCGCCCTTCGGGGTCGCGGCGGTCCGGGAGCGAGTCCAGAATGCCCAGGCGTTCAGCGGCGGTGTAGCCCGGGCCGTTGAAGCGGACGAAGTAGCCGCCGGTGCGGCGTTCGGGGGCCCGCTCGATGATGAGGGGCTTCCAGCCGGCCCGGTGCAGGCTCAGAGCCGAGGCCAGGCCGGAGATGCCGGATCCGATGACAAGGGCACGGCGGGCGCCCTGTGGGGGGAGTGACGAAGAGGTCATGCCTCCGACCATACTCTTGATCGATACTGGATGACCAGATTCGAAATTTGGTCATCCAGTGAAGAGGGTGGGATGCTGCGCTCATGACCTTGGATCGCTCGGCCGCCGTCCCGCAGGCCGACCACGAACGCGCCGAGCGCATCCTGGCCGCCGCGCGCGAACTGCTGCTGGCCTGGGGCTACAAGCGGGTCACCGTGGATGAGATCGCCCGCCGAGCCCGTATCGGGAAAGGCACCGTCTACCTTCACTGGAAGACGAAACAGCTCCTGTTCGCCGAACTGCTGCGGCGTGAACTCCACAAGGCGCTCGGCGTCTTCGCCGCCGGAATCAGAGAAGACCCCGCTGCGGCCCTGCCCAGCCAGGTGGTCCGGCAGGTGTTCCTGCAGCAGACCCGCGACCCCGTCACCCGGGCCATTCATGCCGGCGACAGCGAGATCCTCGGCGTGCTCGCCATCACCCCGGCGGGCCGTCCCGTCATCCAGGAACTTGGCTTCCACATCCTGCTCGCCCGACTCGTCGAGGTGTGGCGCGCACACGGGCTCGTGGCCGTCACGGCACCGGCGGCCGACCAGGTCTATACGATCGACGCGGTGCTGACCGGATTCATCACGGGAGGCATCGCGGTCCCGGCCGAAGACTTCCGCCCGGACCGCCGGGCGGACCTGCTCGCCCACACGATCAAGGCAGCCCTGGAAACCTCCGCCACGCCGGACGAGGCCGCCCTCCGCGCGGCCGCCCACGACGTGCTCGACGCCCTGGACGCCGCCCAGGGTGCGCTTGTTACCTGACGACGGCTCTCCGCGCAGGCCACGGCTCCTCTCGCCCTGGCGAACTGGAGCGTCGCCATGCCGCAGCTGTGGCGCATGGTGCTCGGCCCCGATATTGGCATGGACCGGCTCCGTCAAGAATTCGCTCGTGCGGCGGCCGCGCTTGCCTCGGAGGGCTTGCGCGGCGGTGCCTGATGTGCGGGTGACCGGACACCGGGCTGTGTGCCCTTGGCCGGAGTCATCACCATCCGCGTGAGCGGCTCCATCAGTCGCAGCGGATCATGCGTGCCGGTGCACCGGGTTGCCCGCTGTCTTCGAACCCCAGGTGCGGAAGGCCTTCAGATCGTCCAGCTCCAGGCTGAAGCCCTTGGTGCTGGGCGTTCATTGAACGAACAAGCCGCAGTCGTCGGCAGCCTCGAAGCACAAGAATCCGAGGGCGAGGGCCTTGCGGCACCGAGCGCTCCATGGGGCCGTGGCCGCTCTGGCTGTGTTCGAACGCCGACCGAGGAGACATGAGTCATGGCTGGAGGACTGGCGGGCAGGACCGCCGTGGTGACCGGGGGCAGTGCCGGCATCGGGCAGGAGATCGCCCGGAGGCTCGCGGCGGAGGGGGCGGACATCGCGGTCGCGGACGTCGACGCGGCGGACGAGACGCGGGCACTGGTCACGGAGACAGGCCGTCGGTTCTTCAGTGACAAGGTCGACGTCTCGGACGAGGAGGCCATCAACGGGTTCGCCGCGAGGGTCCGCGGCGAGTTCGGTTCCGCCGACATCCTGGTGAACAACGCGGCCGTGGTGCTGCTGGCCGACCTCGACCACGTGACCTACGACGACTGGCGTCGCACCTTCGCGGTCAACGTGGACGGCCCCTTCCTGGCTTCCAGGGCGTTCCTTCCGGACCTGAAGAGATCCCGGTCGGGACGGATCATCAACATCACCTCGTCGAGCTACTGGACCGCGCCGCCGCCCTTCGTCTCCTACGTCTCCGCCAAGGGCGCGTTGAACGGCCTCACCTCCGTCCTGGCCGCCAACCTCGCCGCTCACGGCATCACCGTCAACGGCGTGGCGGCGGGTCTGGTCCGGACCGCCGCGGCCATGGAGAACACCAGCGAGGCCTTCTTCGAGCAGGCCGTGCAGGCACAGAACATCCAGCGGGTGCAGATGCCGGACGACGTCTCGGGCGTCGTGGCGTTCCTGGCCTCCGAGGACGCCGCGTTCATCACGGGGCAGATCGTCGTCGCGGACGGCGGCAGCACACGCCGCTGAGACGAAGTACGGCATCCAACCGCACACGCCCACACACCTCAGTCCGGCGGGTCCGCTGACCCGCACCCGACTCCGCACACCGCGAAAGGACCGCAGCACACATGCGCTCAACCCCTCGCGCAGCCCTCATAGGCATGTCGGCCCTGCCCCTCGTCCTGGTACCAGGGGTGTCCCATGCCACTCCGAGTTCGGGAGTCTCGTCAACCACCCTCTACGAGCGGACGGTTGACGGCACGACGTACACACTGAAGCGCATCACGATCAGCCCCGGCGGCACGACCGGATGGCACTACCACCCCGGGACGGTGTACGGGATCGTGCGGGAGGGCACGCTGACCCACTCGGACGCGGACTGCGCGACCGACGGTGTGTATTCCTCGGGTGACACCATCACCGAACCGGCCGGACCGGAACATGTCCACATCGGCCGGAACCTGGGCAGTACCCTCGTCGTCCTCGACGCGCTGTACGTCGATCTGGCCGGCACCCCGCTCACGGTGGACGCTCCCGATCCAGGGTGCGACTTCCAGTGACCGGCCGATGCCTGTTTCACTGCCGGCTCTGCTGTGCGGGCTGCTCCTCCAGCGCTGGGGCCGGGTCGAACAGGCACAGGAGCAGATCGATGAAGCAGTCCGCGACCCGCTGGGCGGTACGGCGGTTCTCGACCTGCACGATCTGCAGGGCCGACGTGTGGAGTAGCCCGGTCACCGCGAACGCGGTCGAGTCCGGCAGCGGCGGTGTGCCGATGGTGAGACCTTCCGCGCCGCGCTTGCACCGCTCCATCGCCTCCCGCCGCACGGGAGAGAATCCGGTCGGCCCGTCATCGCCCATCATGATGCGGGTGATACCGCGTTCTTTCCACGTGCTCAAGCGGTAGGCATACGCCCCGCGAGATACATGGTTGCGGGGCTGGCCGATTCGGCGCCGACAGCCCGCTTCGCCGTGCGGGCCGATGCGGTCGCATGGATGCTCGACAACCCGTTCGTCGGAGCGGAGAACACTTCGAGTTTGCCGCCGAAGTGGTGGTAGACACTGCCGACACTCACACCCGACGCCTGGACGATGTCATTGATGCCGGTGTTCTCGTAGCCGCGCTCGGAGAACAGCGTCCGCGCTGCGTCCATCACTGCGCGCTGCGCTGTCGCCGACCGGGGCCGGCGGGTCGAGTGGCCTCGTCGACCGACGGCCTGTCCTAAGTGCCCACCTGCGCCCTGATGCCCGGCACGCACTCTGAGCGCACGGCGCCACAGGACAGGTGCCTTCGCCGCATGACCTGCGACGCAGCGCCCGTCGAGACTGATGGATCGCTGATGGCTTGTCCGTCCAACGAACATGTCCATTGAGCATGACGGCGGCCACTTCCTACGTTGTCGCTGCTCGGCACGGGTCGGTCACCACGCCGAGCGTCCTGAATCACATTGGTCGCAGAGCCACGCGGAGGCGGTCCGCGAAGGCCCCGGGGCGGTTCGGCAGCGGTGTCGCCGTACGGCCGATCACGAGCACCCCAGCAAGGTCCGGCGGCGAACGTCGGTTCCGACAGCAGCGCGCTGCGCGCGAGGAGTCATCCATGGTCCAGATCGATTCACCCAGTGAGGCAAGCGACGAGGGTGGCAGATACACCCTGCGGCCCGGCACGTTGGCCGCTGTGGTTCTCGCGGTGTGTCTCGCGCAGATAGCTCTCTCCGTCCCCTCGCTCATCACCGGGCTGATCCAGCAGGATCTCGCGCCCTCCTCGGCCCAGCTGACCTGGATCGTCGAGGCGTTCATGCTGCCCGTGGCCGCGCTGGGACTGGGCTTCGGCGTGTTCGGTGACCTGTTCGGCCGCAAGCGCCTGCTCGTCGGGGGTGCCGCGCTCATCGCCGCAGGCTCGGTTCTCGCGATCCTGGTGCCGGGTGCGGAATCCTCGACCGACACCCGGGTGACGTTGCTGATCCTCGCCCAGCTCCTCAGCGGTATCGGTGCCGCGGCAGTCTTCCCGACCAGCCTCGCCATGGTGGCGGCCGGTACGCACACCACGGCCACCCGTGCGCGTGGCGTGGCGATCTGGGCCACCGCGCTTTCGGTCGGCGGCTTCCTCGGCCCGCTGCTGGCCGGTGTGGCCGCGAAGATCGAAAGCGGCTGGGCCGGGAACGCGAACTGGCGCTGGGCCTTCGTCGGTGTTCTTGTCATCGCCGCCGCGAGCGTGGTCCTGTCGCAGGCCGTTGCCCAGAACTCCGCCTCGCCCGAGGGGCGCTCCATCGACTGGCCGGGTCAGATCACTGCCGCGCTGGGTCTGTTCGCCCTGATGTACGCCGTGATCCAGGGCCCCGAGAGTGGCTGGGGCAGCCCGGAGATCGTCGTCGCGTTCGTCGTCGCGGCAGTCTTCCTCGTGCTGTTCGTCTTCGCCGAGAGCCGGGTGGCCGAGCCGCTGCTTCACCTGAGTGTGTTCAAGAACCGGGCGTTCGCGATGAACTCGGTGGTCACCCTGATCGGTATGTTCGCCTTCCTGGCGATCATGTACTCCACCAGTATCCGGCTCACCACCATCCAGGGTCTCAGCCCGCTGCGGAGTTCCGTCGCCTACCTCTTCTTCGGAGGCATCGGGCTGGTGCTGCTGCCCCTGACCTCGAAGCTGCTGGAGCGCTACAACCCCCGGTGGGTGCTCTTCTCCGCCCTGGTTCTGGTGGGTGCAGGCGGGCTGTGGTTCGCACAGGTTCCGGCGAGCGACCGGGGCCTGGGCGCCATCGTCGTGCCGCTGGTCTTCGTCGGAGTCGGTTCGGCTCTCGCCATCGCGTCCATCAGTGCGGTCGCGGTGAACACGTTGCCCAACCGTCTTGCCGGCATGGCGAGCGGTGTCACCAGTATGTTCCGGGACCTCGGGTTCGCCCTCGCCCCCGCGATCGTCGGTGCCGTCGCTCTGGGTCACGCGGCCAAGGAGATCGCCCGCGAACTGGCCGACAATGCCGGCCTGCGAAGTGCTTACGAGGCTTTTCAGGCCTCTGCGGCCCATGCCCCCGCGGATCAGAAGCCGCAGCTCGAAGCAGCGGTTCACGCCGTGGAGTCGGGCCCGCTCGGCGCCAACTCGGTGCCTGCCACCATCCCGCTGCCGGATGGCAAGGTCATGCCCTTCAACCCGCTCAAGGACGTCGCTTTCGACGCCCTGAGCAGCAGTTACTCCATCGCCTACACGCTCGGCGGTGTGGCTGCTCTCGTGGCGGCGGCGCTCCTCCTCGTGGGTGCGCGCGGTGGCGTCGAGGCGGCTCATCTCGAGGACGACCCGCACACCCTCGACGACTGACCCTCCGACGAACCTGCGGGCGCCGGACGGGGGCAGCAGGTTCGTCGAACAGTCGGATCCGCCCGCCGCGACCGCTCCTTCACCGGAGCGGCCACGCGGCGGGCCACGGCGTACCACGCACAACGACCACACGACCCACTCGAACAGGAGTTGGACCATGACCACCACACAGTCGGTGCCGGGCAGCAGGGACGGCCTTTGCGGGCCGGACACGGTCTCCGAGGCGGAGGCGGCGTGGCTCGTCGCGATCACGAAAGGGGACGAGGAGCAGCGTGCGCTCATGCTCCCCGAGTGCGTGATCGTGCACGGGCCGGTCGGCAACGTCCACGACCGCGAGCGCTTCCTCGCCTACAACGCGTCGATGGGGGCCACCCTTGAGGCCGAGAGCAGCGAGGTGGAGTGCCGGGAGCGAGAGGGGCGGGCGATCGTGACGTGCTTTCAGAAGATGAGCATCCGGCGGGTGCCCGACCTGCCGCCGTTCCTGGTGCAGGCGGTGGCCACCCGGGTGTGGTTCGCGACCGACGAGGGATGGCGGCTCGGCCACATGCAGCTCTCCCGGCGGCAACCTGCCGTATGACGCGTCGGGTGCCCCGTCGCGCGCGAGGTCACGCCGTACGAATGGGAATGCCCGGCCGCCAGCCGAGACTTCGGGACAGCCCCAGTCCGCTCGCGACCAGCGAGGGAACGGCCGCCTGCAGTTTGATCGAGCCCGCGGCCACCACGACGGACAGCGCCGCGACGACCTTGCCGCTGCCGTCGACGATGCGGGTCGCGACCGACTCGGCGCCTTCGCTGAGCTCCTCCTTGACGACGACCGTTCCGGTCGAGCGACAGGACGCCAGTTCGCGGCGGAGTTCGGCCGGGTCGACGATCGTCTTGGGAGTGAAGCGCCGCAGTCTGCCCGCCAGTACCTCGTCGATGAACTCCGGACTGCTGTGGCTCAGCAGCACCTTGCCGACACCCGAGCAGTGCAGCGGCAGATGGCCGCCGACCTGCGAGGTGAGCCCGACGGCGTTGACTGCCGAGAGGCGTTCGATGATCACGGCCTGGTCGCCCTGGAGGACGGCCAGCTGCACGTGCTGGCGCAGAGCCGTGTACAGGTCCTCGACGAACGGCTGGGCGGCGCTGCGGAGCGTCTCGGCGCGGGGTGCGAGCGTGCCGAGACGCCACAGCCGCAGGCCGATCGCGAAGCGGTTGTCGCTGGTGCGCTCCAGCGCGCCGGCCTCCACGAGTTCGAGCGTGAGGCGCCGCGCCGTGGCGTGCGGGATGCCGGTACGCCTGACCAGGTCGGCGAGGCTCAGCTCGGTGTGGTCGGGGTCGAAGGCGAACAGCAGGTCCCACAGTCGGGAGCTGACGGTCCGGCCGGGCTCGTTCGCGCGAGGCATGGGCCTCTCCTTCATCGTTCCTGACTCCGACCACTCTACTTTGATGTTCGTTGGATGGATACAGGAGTTCTATCAACGCGCGATCCGCCGGACTCTTGCACGTAGCCAGTCACCACCTCGCTTCGAGGTCCACGGGAGTGAAAGACATTGACTACTGACAACGGCCCCAAGATCGCGATCCTCGGTGGTGGCATCGGAGGCCTCGCCGCCGCCGCGTTCCTGCGCGACCAGGGCTTCGACAGTGACGTCTACGAGCAGGCGTCCGCCCTGACCGAGGTCGGCGCCGGCCTGGTGATCGCGCCCAACGCCGCCCGCCTGCTGCGACGCCTCGGCGTCCTTGACCGGTTCATCAAGCGGGCGGTCCGGATGGAGACCGGCTGGGAGTTCCGGCGCTGGCAGGACGGTACCGTTCTCTCCGCGGAGAACCTGGAGGAGGGGTGCATCCGGCTGTATGGCGAGCACACCTATGCCGCCCACCGCGCCGACCTGTTGGAAGCTCTGAGGTCGGCCGTTCCCGAACACTCCGTCCACCTCGGCAGGCGTTGCGTCTCCGTTGAGTTCGAAGGCGACCAGGCTGTTCTGGGGTTCGAGGACGGCGAGACGGTCCGCCCGGACATCCTCATCGGCGCCGACGGGGTCCACTCCCGCGTGCGCGGCGCCATCGTCGGCCCGACTCAGGCGCGGGAGTCGGGTATCTGCGCCTTCCGTGCTCTCGTACCGGCGCACAAGGCGCCCGACTTCGCCAGGCGGCGGGCCCAGACCCTCTGGATAGGCCCCGACCACCACCTGGTGCACTACCCGGTGTCCGGAGAGGACTACATCAACCTCGTCGCGTTCGCACCGGCCGGCTCCGACAGCGTGGAGTCCTGGACGGCCACCGCGACGGTCCAGGAACTGCTCGACGAGTTCGCCGGTTGGGATCCCCGGCTGGTGGAGCTGGTCAAGTCGGCCGAGACGCCGGGGCGTTGGGCATTGCTCGACCGTGAGCCCCTCGACCGCTGGAACCAGGGCAACGCGACCCTGCTGGGCGACGCGGCCCACCCGATGTTCCCGTTCTTCGCCCAGGGCGCGGCCCAGGCGATCGAGGACGGCGCCGTCCTCGCCCTGTGCCTCGCGGCCGACCGGGACGACCCGATCGCGGCGCTGAGCCGCTACGAGGAACTGCGTCGGCGCCGCACGGCCCGCATCCAGCAGGTGTCGCATGGACGGTCGCACATCAACCACCTGCCGGACGGCCCCGAGCAACAGGCACGCGATCTGCAGTACTCGCAGGCCGACCCGCTCAGGGCGAACGGCTGGATCTACGAGTACGACCCGGAGCTCGCCGTCTCATGAAGATCACTGCGGCGGTGTCACGTGAGAGCCGGACCGTCCCCGGGCTTGAGCAGGTCGACCTCGGTCGACCGAGGCCGGACGAGGCCCTGGTGCGCATTGCGGCGACCGGCATCTGCCACACCGACATCAATGCGCACAGTGGCCGTGGGGTTCCTGTTCCTCGCCCGATCGTGCTCGGGCACGAGGGGGCGGGTGTGGTGGAGGCGGTCGGGGCCGGGGTGACGCGCCTGGTTCCCGGTGACCATGTGGTCCTCTCGGGCAACTCCTGTGGTGTGTGTCCCCGCTGTCTCGACGCGCGGCCCACCTACTGCCGGGAGGCGATGCGGGTCGCTTTCGGCGGCGCGCGGCTCGACGGCAGCTCACCGATCACCCAGAACGGTGACCGGATCGCCGCCACGTTCTTCGGGCAGTCCTCCTTCGCGACGTACGCACTGGCGCCCGCACGGAGTGCGGTACTCCTGCCGAAGGACGTCCCGCTGCACCTGATGGGGCCGCTCGGCTGCGGTGTCATCACGGGCGCGGGTTCGGTCCTGGAGGCGTTCCGGCTCCGCCCCGGACAGTCGATCGCGGTGTTCGGCACCGGAGGCGTGGGGCTCGCGGCCATCATGGCGGCCCGTCTGGCAGGTGCCCGGCACATCGTCGCCGTCGACATCAACCAGCCCCGGCTCGACCTCGCCCGGGAACTGGGCGCGACGGACACCGTGCTGGGTGGCGGCGCCGGCGCCGAACGTGCGCTGCGGGACATCGACCCCGACGGCTTCGACTTCGCCTACGTCACCGCGGACGTACCGTCCGTGTACGCGACCGCGACGACATGTCTGGCTGTCGAAGGCACTCTCGGCTTCGTGGTGGCACCCGCGGGCGAATGGGTCCCGGACGCAGGGTTTCTCCTTGCCGGGGGGCGCAGGCTCCAAGGGATCATCGGAGGCTCGGCCAACCCCCATGTGCTGATCCCGCAACTCGTCGAGTACTGGCGGGCGGGCCGTTTCCCCTTCGACCGGATGATCGAGGAGTTCCCGTTCAGCGACTTCGCCAGGGCGTGGGCCGAGACCCGTTCCGGGCGGGTGATCAAGGCTGTGCTCAGAATGCCGGAAACCTGACATCGCTTCCGCGAACAACCCGGCCGTCGGGGTCACGACCGGGCGATGTCGATCAGGACATTGGCCGTCCAACGAACACAGCCATTGTCGTCACCCACGACCCCACCCAGACTGCGGCACGGGCGGCCGAGACGCGGCCCGGCCTCAGCGATCCTTGTCGAAACCCCGAGTACGTCCAGAGAGGCGGACCATCGCATGGCAACCGCAACCGGTAGTGGGCTCGTCGTCAGAACGCTGCGGAGAGCCGGGGTCGACGTGGCCTTCGGTCTGCCCGGAGCGCACATCGACGGCATCCTCCAGGACGCCCTGGACGCCAAGCTGCGGGTCGTCGACGTACGGCACGAGATGAACGCCGGCCACGCGGCCGAGGGATACGCGCGGGTCACCGGACAGCTGGGAGTCGCCGTCGTCACGGCGGGGGGCGGCTTCACCAACGTCCTGACGTCCGTCGCTAACGCCTACCTGGACCGGACCCCCGTCCTCTACCTCGCGGGCTCGGCCCCGCTGGAGATGGACGAGGTCAACGACCAGCAGGCCGGGTTCGACCAGGTCGCCATGGCGGCCCCGGTGACGAAGTTCGCGCACCGCGTCACCCGTACCGAGCTGATCCCGCGTCTGGTCGCCCAGGCGATCCGTATCGCGCAGTCGGAGCCCAAGGGCCCGGTGCTGCTGGACATTCCCTGGGACGTCCTGCGCCAGTCGGTGGACGTCGACGATGTCGTCGACCACCGCGTCGAGGTCGACGGCAGCGGCGTCTCCCCCGCCGGTGCCGTCGACCGCATCATCGAGGCGCTCGGCACCGCCCGGCGCCCGGTCGCGCTGGTCGGCAAGTCCTTCGTCACCGCCGAGGCGCGGGCGCAGTTGCACGAGTTCGCCGCCCGCACCGGAGTGCCTCTCTTCTCCGACTGGGAGGGCCTTGGGGCGATCGCGGGCTCCGCACAGCACGTCGGCCTCCTCCAGACCCTGGCCACCGTCCCCGAGGACGAGCGGCCCGACCTGGTCCTGATGCTCGGGCTGCGCTTCGGCATGGCCACCCAGTTCGGCACCGGCCGACTGCTCCCGAAGAACGCGCGGATCTTCCAGATCGACCCCGACGGCCGAGAGCTGGGCCGACTGCAGGAAGTCGAACTCGGCGTCCAGGCCGACCCGGTCGGCACGATCGGCCTGCTGAACGAGCGGCTGGGCGCCGACGGCGTGCCTTCGGGACGCGAGGACTGGCTCACGGCCCTGCGGGACATCTCCACCACCCGGCGGACCGCGCTCGCCGCCGAGACCGAGCAGCACGAGGACCCCGCGATCCACCCGTACCTCGCGGTCCGCACGATCGCCGAGAGTGTCCCCGACCAGGCCACCGTCGTCGTCGACGGCGCCTTGACCGAGCTGTGGCTGTCGGAGACCATCGCGCTCGCGCCGCTGGCCCACTACCTCGGACACGGCTATCTCAGTGCGATGGGGAGCAACTTCGGTGTGGCGCTGGGGGCGCAGTACGCGCATCCCGACAAGGCAACGATCCTTGTCACCGGCGACGGCGCCGTCGGCTACAGCCTCGCCGAGTTCGACTCCCTCGTCCGGGCGGGACTCCCGGTCGTCGTGATCGTGCTGAACAACCGGGCCTGGGGTGCCACCCTGCACACACAGCAGTTCATTTTCGGACAGGACCGCGTCACCAACAACCGCCTGGAGAACGGCTCCTACAGCGCAGCGGCGCGATCCCTCGGCGCGGACGGCGTCGACGTCACCGGTCTGAACCAGCTGCGACCCGCGATCGAGGCGGCTCTCGCGGCCCGCCGTCCCACCTGCATCGACGTCCGCGTGAGTCTCGCTCCCATTCCTCCGGAGGAGCGCGTCCTGAACGGCGGAGCTCCGTTCGGCGGCGTGGAGATCGACACGTGAACCGCCACTCCTGACCCCCATGAAGGAGAACCATGAACGACCGGACTGACACCGAGCCTCGCGACCCCGCCGTCGGGGACCAGCGACAGCGCTTCCTTGGGAAGACCTGCCTCGTCACCGGCGGCAGCAGAGGACTGGGCCTGGCAGCGGCACAGGCTTTCGCGCGTGAGGGCGCGCGCGTGGTCATCATCGCGCGGGACCCGCACCAGTTGAAGGTCGCGAGCGGTCTCATTGGTGACGGCACGGTCACCGTCGCGGCCGACATCTCCTCGGTGGCCGGTATCAAGGCCGCTCTCGCCGAGGTCGCCGGGGAGGTCGACCACGTGGACGCCGCCTACATCAACGCGGGGCACGCCGGCATGAAGCGCCTCGACGCCATGGACGAAGCGACCTGGGACAGGGTGTTCGACACCAACGTCAAGGGCTCGTTCTTCCTCATGCAGGGCCTGAAGCCCTTGCTCGCACCCGGCGGGGCCGTCGTCTTCTGCGGCTCGGCGGCCGGCCGAAGGGCCAGCGCGGGAACCGCCGCCTACGGAGCCAGCAAGGCGGCGCTGGAGCACCTGACGCGCATTCTCGCCGCCGAGGTCGTCGCCGACGGTATCCGCGTCAACATCGTCGTTCCGGCCGGCATGAACACCGACATCGCCTTCCGTACGACGGGCCTGGCGCCCGGGGGAGCGGACGCTTTCCGCGAGCGGATCAGGCTCAGTACCCCCATGCTTCGGGAAGGGGAGCCGGAGGAACTTGCCGACGCAGTGCTCTTCCTGGCCTCCTCCGAAGCCGGCTACATCACCGGTGCGTCCCTCGTGCTGGACGGCGGCCTCACCAGCTTCCTTCGCCCGACGGCCTAGAGAGGACGACCGCCGTGGAGTTTCCCTTCGGTCAGCCGACAGACGCCGTCGTCCAGTTCGCGTACGCCGTCCCCGACCTCACCGCCGCCATGCGCTGGTGGACCGACCGACTCGGCGTCGGCCCCTGGTTCGTGAACCAGAGGATCGGCGGCGAGGGTTCCACCTACCGGGGTGAGCCCGGGAATGCCGAGTTCACCCTCGCGCTCGCCTTCTCGGGGCACATGATGATCGAGCTCGTCCAAACCCTCGACGACGAACCTTCGATCTACCAGGACGCCTACGAACGCCACGGTTATGGCTTCCACCACGTCGCCAAGGTCGTGCCGGACGTCAAAGCAGAGGTCGAGCAGCTTGAGGCGAGCGGGGCGGTGGTGCGTTTCCACGATGTGGCCCCGGGGGGCGACGTCTTCTTCCTGGACGGTGGCGAAGACGCCCTGGGGATGATCGAGCTGGTCCAGGACAACGAGATCACGCGGCAGATGTTCACATCCGTCTGGCGGGCATCGGTCGACTGGAACGGGGCTCGACCTGTCAGGGACTTCGCGGAGTTGCTGCCGGACTGACCATGCGGCCATGACGACGGAGGGGCGGTCCGGCCGGACCGCCCCTCCACCACGTGCCCCTGTTCATACACCCGCAGGGGCGAGGACGATGTCGAAGCGCACCCGGCTCCAAGTACCGTCGACGACACGGCCGTCGGGCGTCGTCGTGCCGACGGGCTGCCGCTCGAACCGCTTGATCAGGGAGTCCTTCACGCCGAAGACGGTGTCCTTGAAACCGATCGGGTCGCCCTCAGGGAAGATGTGCGTCACCAGGGTGCGCGAGCCCTCGTGGGAGACCATGAAGTGCAGGTGGGCGGCGCGCAGCGGGGAACGGCCGACGGCGTCGAGCAGCTTGCCGACAGGCCCGTCGTTCGGGATGGGGTACGGCGTCGGTGTGAGGCCCCAGAAGCGGTAGGTGCCGTCGGCCGCGGAGAACAAGTGAGCCCGGCCGGCGCGCTTTCCGGCGTCGTACTGCACGTCGTACAGCCCGTCCTCGTCGGCCTCCCAGACCTCGATCCGTGCGTCGGCGAGCGGTTTGCCGTCGGTGTCGGTGACGGTGCCCTCGACCCAGCAGGGCTCGCCGGGCGCGCCGAAGGCCATGTCCTCGCCGAGTTCGATCCGGGCGGCGTCCTCGACGAAGAACGGTCCGAACACGGTCGCCTCCGTGGCGCCCTGGTAGGCCTGGTTGTTGACGTTGATCGTCTGCATGCTCGCGCCGAGGGTGTCGGACAACAGGATGAACTCCTGCCGGACGTCGTCGGTGATGTGGCCGGCCCGGGTGAGGAAGTCGATCGCCTGTCCCCACTCGTCCTCGGTCAGGCGGACCTCACGGATGAAGGAGTGCAGGTGCTTGACCAGGCTGACCATGAGTTCCTTCAGCCGTGCGTCGTCGCAGGCGCCGAAGGAGGCGACGACGTTGTCCACCAGCCGCTGCTCCACCGCCTGTTGCTCCGGCGACGCCTCGCGGTGGATCGCGCCGGCGTCGTCGGTCCGGGCCGAGTCGGGGTTGACGTAGGTAGCCATGACGGCCTCT
Organism: Streptomyces griseoruber; assembly: GCF_001514205.1. GTDB lineage: Bacteria > Actinomycetota > Actinomycetes > Streptomycetales > Streptomycetaceae > Streptomyces > Streptomyces griseoruber. The sequence continues at coordinate 225,498 of NZ_KQ948771.1, forward strand.
TTCAGCTGATCGGTTCGCCTGACCACGCGGCCCGCAGCAACAGGGTCAGGTTGGCGTGGGTGACGGGGGTGGGGTTGTCGGCCGGGATCGCCTTGATGATCGGCGCCAGCGCCTTGGCGATGCCGTCCTCGGGCATGCCGTAGTCGCGCAGCGCCCGTGGTGCGCCCAGCAGCTCGCGCAGGGCGGCGAGCCCGGCGCTCGCCGTGCGGGTGCCGGAGTCCATGCCGAGGGCCTGGGTGATCCGTGCCTCCGCCTCCGGGGCATGCGGGGCGTTGAAGGCCAGTACGTAGGGCAGGACGACCGCGTGGGTCTGGGCGTGGGGGAGGTTGAACATGCCGCCGAGGACATGGCAGATCTTGTGGTGCATGCCGGAGCCGGCCGAGGCGAAGGCGACGGCCGCGAGGTAGGCGCCGTACAACGTCTGCTCGATGCCCTGGACGCTCGTCGAGTCCACCGCGACCGCAGGCAGGCCGTTCGCCAGCGCGCGGATGCCCTCCTGCGCCAGCGCCCGGTCGAGCGGGTCGGCGCGCGGCCCCCACATCGAGTCCACGCAATGGGCCATCGCGTTCAGGCCGCTGGCCACGGTCATCCCGCCGGGCAGTGTGGTCAGCAGGGTGGCGTCGTACACCACCGAGGCGGGCAGCACCTTGTCGTCCACACCGGTGGTCTTGGTCTCGCCTTCGGTCAGGCCCCACACGTTGGTCGCCTCGGAGCCGGCGTAGGTGGTGGGGACCGCGACGATCGGCAGGCCGGTGGTCATCGCCACGGCCTTGGCCAGGCCTGTGGTCGAGCCGCCGCCGACGCTGACCAGGATGTCCGTGCCCGCGTCGGCCGCGGCCCGCCGGGCTCGCTCCGCGACCTCGACCGGCACGTGCATCACGACCTCCTCGTGGCGGAGGGCGACCGGGATCTCCTTGGCGATCGGGTCGGCCAGTTCCTTCTCGCGGTCGGACGCGATCAGCATGACCTTGGTACCGCCGTGGGCCTCGACCTCCGCCGCCACGGCGGCCGGCGATCCCCCCGCCGCGAACACGACCCGTTGGGGGAGGGTCCGGTGGGTGAACCGCATCAGGCTTCCGTCAGCCACTGCTTGCCTTCCGAGTAGAGCTGCTCGACTGCTGGGCCGGTGAGGCCGGGGAGTCCTTGCTTGACTGTGAAACCCGCCTTGGTCTGCAGGTAGGCCAGGTGTCGGTAACCGGTCGGGAATTGGTTGAGGAGGCCGGGGTCCAGCGTGAGTGAGGCAGCGGGGTCGACGACGTCGAGCCGGTCCTTCTCGTAGATCGGCTGCCGGCGCACGAGGGTCCAGTGCCCCTCGTGGCGGGCGAGGAAGTCGTAGAAGCGGCCGGTGCAGACGACGTCGACTTCCACGTCGTCGACGCTCGCGCGCTGGTTGATGGTCATCTTGGTCTGGGCGACGGCGCGGTCGCCGCCTATGTCCGCGGTGTGGCCGCCCAGGAAATGGAGGATGCTGACGCCGTTCTCGAAGCCCGCACGACTGGCCTTGATGAAGTCGGTGGCGCTGCCCTGGAACCAGGTGGCGCTCATCCAGCCGTCGTGCGGATGCCAGACCGTGGCGAAGCGGTCCCAGTCCCCGGCGTCGCGCCACAGTGCCCAGTTCTCGACGAGCTGCCGGATCTCGTGGCGGTCCTTGTCGCTCTGCGACATCGCTGACTCCTTGCTGACTCCTTGGAGGGGCGGAGATCCCCGGTACAGGGGTCTCGTCAGAGAGGTGGGCGGGGCACACGGCAGTCACGTGTACCCCACCCGCCTCTCCATGCCATCAGATGGGGTAGTGACGGGACCCGGACTGGATGGTGATCCAGCGCAGTTCCGTGAACTCCTCCAGCGCGGCGCGGGAGCCAAAGCGGCCCCAGCCGCTGGCGCCGACCCCGCCGAAGGGCATCTGGGGCTCGTCGTGCACGGTGGCGCCGTTGATGTGGCAGATGCCGGACTTGATGCGGCGGGCCACGTCGAGCGCCGCGGCCGCGTCCTTGCCGAAGACGGCGGCGGAGAGGCCGTACTCGGTGTCGTTGGCCACCGCTACGGCTTCGTCGGTGGAGTCCACCTCGATGATCGAGACGACCGGGCCGAAGGATTCCTCGTGGTAGATGCGCATGTCCGGTGTGACTCCGCGCAACACGGTGGGCTGCACGAACAGGCCGTCGGCCGTGCCGCCGGTCAGGACCTGCGCACCCTTGTCACGGGCGTCCTCGATCAGCGCGACCACATGGTCCCGGGCGGCGGTGTGGACCAGCGGGCCGATCTGTGAGCCGGGGTCGCTCGGGGGGCCGACGACCAGCTTGGCGGCACGCTCGGCCAGCCGGGTGGACAACTCGTCGGCCACGGTCCGGTCGACGATGACGCGCTCGGTGGACATGCAGATCTCGCCCTGGTTCATGAAGGCACCGAAGCTTGCCGCGGCAGCGGCTTCCTCCAGATCGGCGTCGGGTAGCACCAGGAAGGGCGCCTTGCCGCCGAGTTCGAGAACCACTCGGGTCAGGTGGCGGCCGCCGAGTTCGCCGATGATGCGGCCGACCTTGCTGGATCCGGTGAAGTTGACCCGCGTCACGGCGGGGTGGGCGATCAGCGCCTCGACGACGGCCGGGCCGTCCTCGGGTGCGTTGCTGATGAGGTTGACCGCTCCGGCGGGCACGCCGGCGTCGTGCAGCACCTGGACGATGGCGGCCTGGGTGAGCGGCGTCTGCTCGGAGGACTTCAGTACCACGGTGTTGCCCCACACCAGGGGCCACACGATGGCGCGCACGCCGAGGATCAGCGGGGCGTTCCACGGTGCGATGCCGACGACGACACCGACCGGCTGACGTACGCCGAGGGCGGTGAGACCGGGCACGTCAGACGGGATGACCTCGCCGACGGCCGCGTAGGCCTGGGCGGCCGCCTCGACGAGCATGCCCCTGGCGACGTGCACGTTGAAGCCGCACCAGGGCAGGGTGGCGCCCATCTCGCGGCTCATGGTGGCGACGATGTCGTCGGTGCGCTCACCGAGCAGGGCAGCCGCCCGCTCGAGAACCGCCCGCCGGGCGGCGGGCGGAAGGGCCGACCACTCGGCAAGGGCGCCGGCCGCGGCGTCCACCGCGAGGTTGACGTCCTCGACGGTGGCCGCGGCGACCCGTGCGATCGGTTCGCCGGTCAGGGCCTCGGTCGTCTCGTGGTAGCGGCCGTCCCTGGCCGCGACGTGCTCGCCCGCGATGAAGAGATCGCTGGTCCGGACTGTGCCGGACGTAGGTGCCTGAGTCTCAGTGGGTGACATGTTGTTGCCTCATCTCCACGACAGCGGCTCACTGCCGCACGAACCCTGCATGCCGCACTCTTCTCGGCCGACGGCCTGTCCTGAACCCTCTTGTCCGTTCATCGAACAGCGGCGTGAGGGCGCGGCCGCCTGCCGTACGGGATGTCAGACGGGCGGCATCCGCTTGGCCTGGTGCATGTGTGCCAGGCGCCAGCCCTCGGCGGTCTCCTCCCACACGCGCGTCACGGCCTCCTGCACCGGGAACGGCGGGAGGTTCTCGTCGAAGACGATGTGCATCTCCTGGAGGCATGTCGTGATCGCGGTGTTGCCGCGCACGGTGATGCTCAGCTGCTCGGCCTTCGCGAAGACGTGGCGGCGGCGGGTCCAGGTGAAGTGGGCGAAGGTCCTGGCATCGTCGATCTTCCCCACAGGGCCGTGGACCGCCCGGCTGTCGTCGAGCATGAGGGCGGTCATGGCCTCCTCGCCCTCGGTGAGTGCGACGAGCCAGGCGGCCTCCGCCTGCTCGATCGCCTGGACTGCCTTGTCGGGTGCGGCGGATGCGGTCGTCACAGGTCCAGCTCCAGAATCGGTGAGAGTGCTCGGGACGAGCAGGTGGTGAACATGCCGTCGGCGCGTTCACGGTCGGTCAGGATGTCGTCGCGGTGGTCGGGCTCTCCCGCGAGTACGCGCACGATGCACTCGCCGCAGATCCCCTGCTGGCAGGAATAGGGAGCGTCGACGCCCTCCGAGAGGAGGACGTCCAGGACGCTCTCGCCCTCCTTGATCTCGTACTCTCCACCGGACTTGGCGAGCCGCACCGTGAACGCGCCGCCCTCGGTGTGCGCGTCGGCGTCCTGCACGGGCGCGAAGCGCTCCTTGTAGATCGCGTCCGCGGGCCATCCCGCTCCCTGCGCGGAGGAGATCACGAAGTCCATGAAGCCTCCGGGTCCGCACACGTAGACGGCGGTGTCCGGGTCGGGCGGGCCGAGGTCGCCGGCGCTGAACCGCTGGTAGTCCGGGCCGTCGTCGAAGTGCAGCCGTACGCGGGGGTTGCGTTCCAACTCGCCGAGGAACGCCGCGTCCGCCCGGCTGCGCGCGCAGTAGTGCAACTCGTACTCGGCGCCCGTGGCCTGGAGCAGATGCGCCATGGCCAGCAGGGGAGTGATACCGATACCGCCCGCCACCAGCAGATGGCGACGGGCCCGGTCCGAGACTCCGAACCTGTTGCGCGGACGCGAGATCCGCAGCCTGTCACCCGCGCGGAGCCGGTGCATACCGAGGGAGCCGCCGCGCGACGCTGCCTCGGCCAGCACGGCCAGCTGGTACCGGGTGCGGTCGTGCGGCGGCCCGCACAGCGAATACTGACGGATCAGTCCGGCGGCGCCGTCACCGTCCAGGAGCACGTCGACATGGGCGCCGGCGGCGAACTCCGGGAGCTCGGCTCCGTCGGGACTGATCAGGTCGAGCACCACGATCCGCGCGGTCGCGTCGTACCGGGCGATCACGATGGTGTCGAGCCACTCGTTGCTCATGGTGCTCGCTCAGATTCCAGCCGTGGCGTCGACATCGGCTTCCGCCGGACGTTTGCCGATGGTGAACAGGCCGGACTGGGTGTGGTGGACCTCCGACGTGTCACGGATGATGTTGATCGGGTCGCGTCCGGCCTCGACGTCGTCGGCCATCGTCAGAAGCATCCGGCGCAGCATGACGACGCCGCGATCCCCGGTGGCCAGGGTCTCCTCGGAGTCCAAGGTGATGGCGCCCTGTGAACCCTGGGCCTCGTTGTCACCGGGGAACCGCTGGCGCTCCTCGTCGGTCAGCTCGTGGTTCAGCTTGCCGTTCTGCTGGATGCCGATGACGAAGCGGACCATGCGCTCGTGGTCGTTGGTGCGGATGGAGAAGAAGAGCCGGTGGGTGGTGTCGTCGGAGGGCACGACCCACAGCAGCTGGTCCGGCCGCTGGTCGGGGGTGACCTTTACGTAGTCCGCCAGGCCGAAGACGTTGGGAAGGTGCTGCTCGACGTCGAAGCTGTACTCGGTGACCTCTCCGTCCTCGCCCTCGATCTCGAACCGCTGGGTGTACTTGACGCCGTGGTCGGTGCGCTCGTACGTCAGGCGGTCGGCGATGGTGGCCGGGTCGAAGAAGTTCTCGGGGTAGCCGAAGGTGCCGGTGCCCAGCATCTGGTAGCCGCTGTGCGTGGAGTGCAGCCAGGTGACGTGGGTCGGGTCGGCGGAGTTCTCGTAGACGTTGAGCCAGCTGAAGTCCGCCGGCATTCCGAGGACCGCCGCGTGCGGGACGGGCCAGCTCGCGAAGTACCTCTCGTCCTCGGCGGGGTTCTCCAGCGCGTCGTAGCGCGGGAGCTCGGGTTTGAGCTCGGGCGGGCCCATGTAGACGAAGACCAGGCCGTAGCGCTCCGCGACGGGGTACCAGGGCTGGCGGGCGGCGTCGCGGCGGCGCCCGAGGGCCGGTTCGCAGGCCTGCTCGATGCAGTGGCCCTGGACGTCGAATTTCCAGCCGTGGTAGCAGCAGCGGATGCCGTCGTCCTCGACACGGCCGTAGAAGAGGCTGGCGCCACGGTGGGTGCAGCGCTCGATGACGACGCCGGGGTTGCCCTGCCCGTCCCGGAAGACGACCAGGTCTTCGCCCAGGACGCGGGTCTTCTGCGGCAGGGCGCCGGCGACGAGCGTCTCCGAGCTGGCGACGGGGTGCCAGTAGCGGCGCAGTGCCTCACCCATGGGCGTACCGGGCCCGACCTCGCGCAGACGGGCGTTGTACGAGGGCTTCGGGCGGCCGTAGGCCGTACCGGTGTCGATCTCTGAAGTGGTGGTCATGGTGCGGTCTCCCGTGCGGCTCGGGGGCACAACTCGTAGCGCGGGCAGGGTTGTGGGGGATCACCTGCGAGGGCACGGTGGTGTGCGGTCCTCGAATAGGATTGTGCATTCACATTCGCATTACGCCTCGTGGGCGTCAAGGGCTGTGTTCGCGAAGCGGGCCGGGCGGCACGCCGCCGGGGCGGATGCCGACGGTGTATAGGCTGGGACGGTGAGTACCGAACCGTCACTCGATCTGCCGCCGGCGCAGCAGGCCCGCAGCCGGCTGACCCAGCAGCGGATCCTGGAGGCGGGTACGGCCCTCCTGGAGGAGGGCGGCACCGAGGCGCTCACGGTCGCGGCCGTCGCCTCCCGGGCGGGCGTCTCGGTGGGCAGCGTCTACCGGCGGTTCGGCGACAAGGATCGGCTGATCGCGGCTCTGCAGCACGCCATGATCGACGAGTTCCGCGCCGACATCATCCGCCGTTTCGCGCCGCTGAGCACGGACCCGACCGCGCTGGTCACCTCGGCGGTCGCCGGCCTCACCGAGACCTATCAGGCGCACGAGCGACTGATGCGCGTCTTCCTGGCCGCGGGCGCGACTGATCCCGCGGTGGCCCGGGTCGGCTCGGAGGCCGCCATCGACGCCGCCCGGGTCTTCCGTCGGTTCCTGGAGTCGATCATTCCCATGATCGACGCGCCGGAGCCGGAGCGACGCCTGGACGTCGTCTACCGCCTGATCTACGGAACCTGCCAGAACCGCGTGCTGTACGGCGATCTCTTCGAGTCCGACCGGCCGCTGACGTGGCGTCAGCTCACGGACGAACTGGTGAACGTCGCCTGCCTGTCCCTGCTCGGTGCGCAGGCGCGGTGAGTCGCGATCTAATGTGAATGCGAGCACCCCTTCACATTAATGGCCGACGGCGACATACTGGCTTCCGCCACGGAAGTCGGCCGCTCGACCATGCGGCCGCCAGGGAAGGAACCGCCCCATGCGAGAGCCGCTCAGCTACGAGATCGCCCACGGCGCCGCGCTCGCCGCTCTGGAAGCGGGAAGGGCCGAGGGGCACAAGGTGTGCGCTGTCGTGGTCAACCGGAGCGGCGTCACCAAGGTGCTGCTCAGCGACGACGGCGTCGGCTTGCTCGGCGTGGAGACCGCGCGACGCAAGGCGTACACCTCAGCCGTGAGCGGTGTCCCGACCGCCAAGTTCGCGGCCTTCGCCGCGTCCCCGCAGATGGAGGTGGCGCCTCCCCACCTGGTCGATGCCAACCTTCTGCCGGTCGCCGGCGGCGTGCCGATCGTGACGGCCGACGGGGAGGTCATCGGCGCCATCGGGGTGGGCGGGGCGGACGACACCACGGACGACCGGATCGCGCACCAGGCTCGTGAGTCCGTGGCGAAGATCGTCGCGTAGGCCCTTTTCCTGGTGCGCAGGGGCAATCGGCGCGTGGCCGGAATGCGGCGGCCCCCGGCTCTCAGATCACCGCACGGATGATTCCGACGGTGCGTGCCAGGTGCGGTTCGGCGCGGTCGGCGCGGTGGGCGACGGCCAGCTCCACACGTGCGCCGGCGCCGGGCAGGGGCAAGTAGGCCACTCCGTCGAGTGCCAGCGCTGTCACCGGTTCGGGCACGACGGCGACGCCGAGGCCGCCGGCCACGAGGGTGACCAGCGTCGACGTCTCACCTACCTCGTGGCGGATGCGCGGTTCGACGCCGTCGTCGCGCAGCAGGCCCAGGACGATGTCGTACATCACGGACCGTCGGTCGGCGGAGTGCACGATCAGGTCGGCACCGGCCAGGTCCGCTACCCGCAGGCGTTTGCGGCGGGCGAGCGGGTGGTCGAGCGGAACGGCGACGACCAGCCGGTCCCGGCGCAAGGTGTGCACGGTGAGCGAGAGGTCGGCCGCCGGTGGGCGCAGCAGGGCGACGTCGATGGCGCCGGTGCGCAACGCCTCGACCTGGTCGGGTGCGAGCATCTCGCCGCGGAAGGAGAACTCGACGCCCGGCAGTTCCTCGGTGAGCCGCCGGGAGAGCGCGGGCAGGAGGCTGTACGTCGCCGAGCCCACACACCCGATCGCGAGGTGCCCGACCGAGCCGGCCGCCACGAGCCGTGCGTGGTGGGCGGCTTCGTCGACGTCGGCCAGGATCGCACGCGCCCGCTCCAGGTAGGCCCGGCCGGCCTCGGTCAGATCCACGCGCCGTGTGGTGCGGTGCAGCAGCTCGACGCCGAGCTCTGCCTCCAGCTGCCGGATCTGCTGGGACAGCGGCGGCTGGGCCATGTGGAGCCGCTCGGCCGCACGCCCGAAGTGACGCTCCTCGGCCACCGCCACGAAGTACCGCAGGTGCCGCAGATCCATACGTCATCCATATCAATCGCATCGGATATGTGTACTTCAGAATATCGCGGCCCGGGATTAGCGTCCCTGTCATGAGTGCTTTCCTGTACGCCGCGACCCGGACGCCGTTCGGCCGCTTCAACGGCGCGCTGGCCGGCGTCCGCCCCGACGACCTCGCCGCCGCCGCGATCACCTCGACGCTCGCCCGGGTACCGGGCCTCGACCCCGCCGCGATCGGCGACGTGGTGTGGGGCAACGCCAACGGCGCCGGTGAGGAGAACCGCAACGTCGGCCGTATGGCGGCGCTCCTCGCCGGCCTCCCGGTGAGCGTGCCGGGCACCACGGTCAACCGACTGTGCGGATCGAGCCTCGACGCGGCGATGACGGCCAGCCGCACCATCGAGTCCGGGGACGCCGAGGTGGTGCTCACCGGCGGCGTCGAGTCGATGACGCGTGCGCCGTGGGTGCTGCCCAAGTCGGCGAAACCGTTCCCGGCCGGAGACGTCACCGCGGTCTCCACCACCCTCGGCTGGCGGTTGGTCAACCCGCGGATGCCGAAGGAGTGGACGATCAGCCTCGGCGAGTCCAACGAGCAGCTCCACGAACGCTTCGGGATCTCCCGCGAGCGCCAGGACGCGTTCGCCGCCCGTTCCCACCAACTCGCCCACGCCGCCTGGGAGTCGGGCTTCTACGACGACATGGTGGTGCCGGTCGACGGCATCGACCTCACCCGCGACGAGGGCATCCGGCCCGGATCCACCCCCGAGGTGCTGGCGGGACTCAAGCCGGTCTTCCGTACGCCGGAGCAGGGCGGCACCATCACCGCAGGCAACGCCAGCCCGCTCAACGACGGCGCCTCCGCCGTGCTGCTGGGCAGTGAGAAGGCCGCGGCCGTGATCGGGGCCGAGCCGATCGCCCGTATCGCAGGGCGCGGGGTGATGGCGCTGGAGCCGCAGGCCTTCGGCTATGCCCCGGTCGAGGCCGCGAACCGTGCGCTGGCCCGGGCCGGGATCGGCTGGGACCAGGTCGGTGCGGTCGAACTGAACGAGGCCTTCGCCGTGCAGTCACTCGCCTGCGTGGACGCGTGGAAGATCGACCCCGCCCTCGTCAACCAGAAGGGCGGCGCCATCGCGATCGGCCACCCGCTCGGCGCCTCGGGCGGCCGCATCCTCGCCACCCTGGCCAAGGTGCTGCGCGAGACGAGGCAGCGCTACGGCGTCGCCGCGATCTGCATCGGGGTCGGCCAAGGGCTGGCCGTCGTACTGGAGAACTGCGACGTCACGGAGGTGGCCCGATGAGCCGGACGGAGATCGTCGAGAGCGCAGACGCGGCGGTCGCCGGCATCGAGGACGGGGCGACCGTCCTGGTCGGCGGATTCGGCCTGGCCGGGATGCCGTTCGACCTGATCGACGCGCTCATCCGGCAGGGCGCGAAGGACCTGACGATCGTGTCCAACAACGCGGGCAACGGCGACGTCGGGCTGGCCGCGCTGCTGGCCGCGGGGCGGGTGCGCAAGGTGCTGTGCTCCTTCCCGCGCCAGGCCGACTCGTGGGTCTTCGACGGCCTCTACCGCGCGGGGAAGATCGAGCTGGAGGTGGTGCCGCAGGGCAACCTCGCCGAGCGGATGCGCGCGGCCGGTGCCGGTATCGGCGCCTTCTACTGCCCGACCGCGGTCGGCACCCCGCTTGCCGAGGGCAAGGAGGTGCGGGAGATCGACGGCCGCACCTACCTGCTGGAGTACCCCATCAAGGGCGACTACGCGCTGATCGGCGCGCATGCCGCGGACACGCTGGGCAACCTCGTCTACCGCAAGACCGCCCGCAACTTCGGACCGGTCATGGCCACAGCCGCGACGACGACCATCGTCCAGGTCGACCAGGTCGTCGAGCCGGGCACACTCGACCCCGAGGCCGTCGTCACCCCGTCCATCTACGTCGACCGGATCGTCCAGGTCGAGGCCCGTCACTACACCGTCCAGGGGGCACGATGACCACCACGTCCACCGACCATCGTCTGTCGATGGACGAACTGGCCGCCGTGATCGCACGCGACATCCCGGCCGGCTCCTTCGTCAACCTCGGCATCGGACAACCCACCAAGATCGCCGACCATCTGCCGGACGGCTCCGGGGTGGTGCTGCACACCGAGAACGGCATGCTCAACATGGGCCCGAAGGCCGAGGGCGACGCGGTCGACCCCGACCTGACCAACGCCGGCAAGGTCCCGGTCACCGAACTGCCGGGCGCGGCCTACTTCCACCACGCCGACTCCTTCGCCATGATGCGCGGCGGCCACCTCGACGTCTGCGTCCTCGGCGCCTACCAGGTCGCCTTCGACGGCGACCTCGCCAACTGGACCACCGGCAAACCCGAGGACATCCCCGCCGTCGGCGGGGCCATGGACCTCGCCATCGGCGCCAAGGACGTCTACGTGATGATGACGCTCTTCACCCGCTCCGGTGAGCCCAAACTCGTACCGCACTGCACCTACCCGCTCACCGGCCTCGGCTGCGTCAGCCGCGTCTACACCGACCACGGCGTCTTCGACGTCGGCGCCGAGGGCATACGCATCCGAGAGACATACGGCATCGGCGCCGACGAACTCGCCGAACGGCTCGGCATCACGCCGGCTTAGAGGTCCTAACAGAAGTTGTTGATCATGTGACTGTCGGCGTGGTTTCTCGTTGGTCTTGCCGTGGGGAAGAGGGAGTCGCGGCCGTGGATCGTCTCGGACGAACTCTGGTCGCTCATCGAGCCGTTGTTGCCCGAGCCGGGTCCGAAACTGGTCGAGGGTAGACCGCGGGTCCCGGACCGGCAGGCGCTGTGCGGGATCCTGTTCGTGCTGCATACCGGGATCCAGTGGGAGTACCTGCCCCAGGAGCTGGGCTTCGGCTCGGGGATGACGTGCTGGAGGCGCCTGGCCGCGTGGAACGAGGCCGGCGTGTGGGACCAGCTGCATCTGGTGCTGCTGAAGAAGCTGCGGGTGGCGAAGAAGCTGGACTGGTCGCGGGCGGTGATCGACTCCTCCCACGTCAGGGCGGCCCGGCGGGGCCCAAAAGCGGGCCCAGCCCGGTCGACCGCGCACGGCCGGGCAGCAAGCACCACGTCCTCACCGACGGCCAGGGCATCCCGCTCGCGGTGTCCCTGACCGGCGGAAACCGCAACGACGTCACCCAGCTGATCCCGCTGCTGGACAAGGTCCCGGCCGTGGCCGGACTCGTCGGCCGCCCCCGGCGCAGGCCCGATGCGCTGCTGGCCGACCGCGGCTACGACCACGACAAGTATCGGCGCCTGCTCTGGGCCCGCGGCATCCGCCCGGTCATCGCCGAACGCGGCCAGCCCCACGGCTCAGGCCTGGGCATCTTCCGCTACGTGGTCGAGCGCACGATCGCCTGGCTGCACGGCTTCCGCCGACTGCGCATCCGATGGGAACGACGCGACGACATCCACGAAGCGTTCCTCGGCCTCGCCACCTGTCTCATCACCCACCGACACGTCCAACGCCTTTGTTAGGACCTCTTAGCGTCTTGCGCGCAGCTCCGCAGCTGCCGACGGCCTCGGTGCCGCCCCGCATGGGGCGGCACCGAGGCCGTCGACTGATCGGCGCTACTCTCCGCTGGTGATTTCGACGTAGGTGGTGCCTGTGACCTTGCCGTGGTCGCAGGGGTCACTGACCTTGGCGCTGCCTTCATGGCCGGGTGCGGGGACCACCAGTTCCTGGTCCTTGGCGTAGACGGTGACGTTCAGCTTGGCGTGCTCGCCGGGGATGCTGACCTTCCACCGCGTGGGGTAGCTCTTGCCGGTGGTCGGGCTGGTCCAGCGGGTGGACTCGTCGGGCGTGAGTGTCGCCTCGGCGAGGGTTTGCGTGCCGTCGGGCTTCAGGATGGTCGCGAAGTTGTTCTTCTTGCCGTCGCACTGCTGGTTCCAGACGCTGACCTTGTCGCCGTTGGACAGGTTGAGGTTCATCCAAAACCAGGAGGCATTACCCGTGGTGAGGTCGGGGAGCGGTCCCCACTGGCGGTCCAGCCAGGACTACCCGCGGACCTTCTCGGCGCGGCCGTTGATGGTCAGGGTCCCGGAGGTGTCCACCGTGGGCAGGGCGTACTCGTAGTTGGAATACTTAGCGTCACCGAAAATGGGGAAAGAGCCCGTGCCCAGGTTGTAGAGGGGGTTTCCGCGGGGGCGCAGCGTGGTGTCGATGGCCCCCTCGGGGACCTTGGCGCGCAGCTTCATCTCCTCGGCGTCGCCGGTCCAGGTGATGTTGCCGGTGTGGATGTCCACGCCCTGCTTGTCGGACAGGCCCGTTCCGAGCGGGAGGGGGATCTCCGACCTTGTGTACCAGCCGGTGTCCTCGTTGACCACTGACACCTTCGAGATGGCGCCTCCCTGCTTGCCGAAGCCGGCGTTGAGGTAGTGGAACAGGAAGCCATACCGGTGGCCCCCGGCGATCACGTGTGCGGTCAGGTACCAGGACTGGTTGGGCTGGTCGCGGCCATAGATGAGGCCCGCGGCGGGGTCGACGAGGGCCGGACGCTGGTCTGAGACAAGCCCGTCTGGGAGGCGGTGGGGTGTGCCGTGGTCGCTACGGTCGTCGCGGTGGCTGTCCCCCTGCGGCAAGGGTGAGCGAGGCGTCTGCGCAGCAACGTCGAGCGGTCCACGCCGAACCAGCAGGCCAGCACGTCGTGGGTGGCCCCCGTGACGGAGATGGACCAGGGTGGCCGGCAGCCTGTCGACGAACACCAGACGGTGCTTCGCATCGGCGCCCACTGCGCGCTTCCGCTGCGGGGAGGCGAGTCTGGCCTGGTGACGCTCGTGCCACAACGGCCCGATCTCAGCAACGAGTTCAGAAATCACATCGGCGGTCAGGCCCGTGATCCGCCGGTTGCCGATGATCACTGCACGAGTCGAGTTCCCCACCACCTGACCATGATCAATCAAGAGCTCAACGTCTCACCGCCAACCATGCATGAGGTCGTAAGGCTTGTCGCGTAAATGATCTCTGACGTGACGAATGGCCTGGCCGTTTGCCCGATATCCCGCGAGCGCGAGGCTGTGCATGCGGGCGATGCCGAGCATGGCGTGGTGGACGCCGTCGCCTTTCAGGCGGCAGTCGCGGAGGATCTTCCAGGTCTTCATGCGGGCGAAGGCATGCTCGACACGAGCGCGGCCCTTGCGGTGGGAGGCGTTGTGTTCCTCTTTCCAGGCGGCGAGTTCGGCCTGGCCTCTCTCGCGGCGGTGCGGGATGACCAGGCCGGTGCCCCGGTAGCCGCCGTCCGCGACGACCGTGGTGCGGCCGACGGCGTCCTTCGCACGGGACAGCTCCCACGCCTTGCAGTCGTTGCGGTTGCCTGGCAGCGGCCGGCCGACCACGACGACCAGGCGGGTGTCGGCGTCGATGATGACCTGATGGTTGGTCGAATAGCGGTAGTTCTTCGACTGCTCGGCGACAGTGTGATTTCGGGTGGGGACCGGAGTGCCGTCCACGATCAGCACGGCGTCGCGGCGGAACCGCTTGCGCGGCTGCAGTACCAGCGACGGGCCGAGGTGATCGGCGATCCGGTCGGCAGCGGACTTGGACACCCCGAACAGTAACGCCAGTTGGCGCAGTGTCAGGTTCGTCCGCCAGTGCGCGGTAACCAGCAGCATTCGGTCCTCCAGCGGCAGGCTCCACGGTCGGCCCTTGCGATCCGGATCCGCACCCTCGCGCCGCAACGCGGTGACCAGCTTGCCGAACTGATGCGGGCTCAGCCCCGAGAACGGGGCTGTCCAGGACGGCTCCGACGCCGTGATCACACCAGCCACCAAGATCATCCTCTGTGGTGGTGGCTCTGCGCGATACCGCGCGGAATCCGATGGTGCGACGCAGCTCCGGCGTCAACGATCGCCGGATGCATGAAGTGAAGCTGTCCGACGGGATCATCGCTCTGTCCCCACTGCGCTTGGACGATGCGGAGGCGCACCTCACGGGGGAGGATGAGCCGCTGGTTCGCTGGCTCAGCGGCGTTCCCGGCACACGCGAGGGCGTCGAAGCAGACATGCAATCGGCATAGCGGAGGGATGACGAGCTGTCAGCTCGCGCCGACACCACGCTTCGAGGTCAGCAAGCAGCTTGTTCAGCAACGAGAGTGTCCGTAACGGGTTGGCTACCGTGCGTATGGTCACATGCGCGTGCCAGACGGCTGGCATAGTGCTCAAGTCGGTCCACGAACAGGGCTTTCTCCCCTTTACTCCGGGAAGCGGCTCGGAGGAGCTGATTCACACTCGCGACCACGGGCGTGGTGTCTCTTCCGGAGTCTCGCAGCGCATGGAGAGCAGGGCTGTGCAAATAGTCGCCTTGAGTGACGTGAGCCCAGAGCAGCGCGGTCGCGGCTGTCGGATTTGGTGACGTCGGTCCGCCTCTGAAGTTCTTTAACCCATCCCGGAGTTCAGTCCAGGCGGCATCTGACAGGTGCCAGAGAGACATGGCGCGGCGCCGGTTGGCGTAGTCGATGCGATTGGGATCGGAGTCCAGGGCGTAGGCGATTCGCTCAACAGCTCGGTCGAATTCCGCCCACGATTCCTTGGTGCCCAGTACTTGCTTGAGGATTCTGAGGCTGTGCTGTGCTGTGGTCGAGGGCGTACCAAGAGTCTCAGCACACTGGGACCAGGTGCCGCCGGCCGCCATCTCGACAAGTTTCAGCGATGTGGCCCGGCGCAGATGGCGGGTGTTCCAGTCTGTGCTGGCCCCCAAGCGTTCCCGGAGCTTGGCGAAGTGACTGTCCGACCATGTTGTGGGTAGTAGCGCCGGAACGTGCTCGATGCCGAAGAGACACTTCCGCGACGGTGTACGGAGTTTAGAGCCGCCATGGCCGCCGGCGTGGTAAAAGCCGTTGATCTTGCGAGCTAATGCACGGGCGAGAGCCGGTGAGAAGTCCATCCGTCGGAACCCTGCGGATTGGTTTGAGGGGAGCCGTTCGAAGGCCGTGCGCGCCAGCGGTTGAACCCGATCCCGGAACTCTGCATCGCCTTCATCGCGATGGCTGAGAAGTTCGCTGGCGGCGGCGAGCAAGGCCGCGCACTGGGCGGGGTTGTCCGGGGCAGGCCAAGGGCTGGACGACCGAGGGCCGGGCCCGGAGCCGAGCGGCCTATTCAGCCGCTGGGTGATAGCCGTGGTGTGGCTGTCGATCAGCGGGGCGAGATGCGCCGAACGGACCAGGGACGCTCCTAGCGGCCAACTGAACTTGATCAGATGAGCTAGGGCGACCAGATCGAGGAAGAAATAGGGATCCTTCTTTGTGGGCTGGGAAGGCGTGGCAAATAGATGCTGGTCAATGTGGAGTTGAAGGGCCAGAACGCGATCCAGGTCCTCGGGTGTCATCGTCGGTGGGTTGCCGGGTGACTGATCGAGTCGGGCTCCGCAATAGCGGTTGGTCTCGGACGCGGTGGAGTTCCTGCCCAGCACTGGGTGACGGCATTGTGCGGGATGGAGCCCGACTGCGGCACGCTCCATGAGTAGGCCGGAGCGTTCGGTTCCGGGGGGACGATTGGGTAGGTTGTCGCACTGCGGGCAGGTGCTGGACAACAGCATCGAGTGCTTGGAGCAGGCGAATACAACGGGAAGATGCCAGCGCAGTTTCCAGGCGCTGCCGAACGTGTTTTGTACGGGACTTCCGTCGCCCGCCAGACACCGGGGGCAGAAGCGGCTGGACAGGTTGATCGCCCAACGCCGTCGCGCGGCCGCGTGGTTGCGGCCCTGATCCAGACGGGTTGTGACGAGTGGCGTGTACATGGAGGAGAGCCCCGATCCGGCGAGCGTGAGTGACTGTGCCTCGGTGGAGGAGAGCCGCGCGGCCTTGGCGAGAGCCTTGGCGGGCTGCGGGGGCAAGGCGATCAGATAGTCGGCGGGCAGGCGACGGTGCATGGTGCTGAGCCCGCACAACGCACCGATGCGGGCAGGAGACCGTTCCAGCCGGTAAGCGAGTCGGAGGAGGAATCCGGGCAGCGATTCCTCCGGGAACGGGGCCAGACTTCGGGGTAGTGCCAGGCGTTCCATCCCTTTTACCCTGCCGACCCTATGGCTTCCGGGCCGTCGTCGTCGAACACGGTGTTGCGGCCTTTGGGCTTCCTTTTCGGCGTTGGCGTGTGCACCGGGATATCGGGCTGTTCGCCGGATTCGGCGTCGAGGTCGGGCATGTCGTCGGGGGTGACGGTGAACTGGTTGAGTAGGTCCTTGGTCAGTCCTTCGCTTTCGTCCTCGATGGCGCGGCGGCAGCCGTGCTGGATGAGTTTCTCCAGGATGCCGACCACGCCCTTGGTGCGGTTGAACAGGTACTCGGGCATGTCGCCCTGGGTGAGCATGCCGGCGGTGTTGGTAAGTAACCGCAACTCGCCTTCGAGACGTCGGAGATGGGCCATCCATGCCTCCATCTCTGCAGGTGTGACGTACCTGAACGGGCCGAGGCCGACGACCTGGAAGCGGCGTTCGTGCTGGCTGGCGGCGTGGTCGTTGGGGCTGCGGCCGATATCCTTGACCGGCTCGTAGATCCACTCCTGTGTCTTGCGGTCGCGGCGGCCTTCGCGCAGCAGGCCTGAAGTGGGGATGCCGACGCCGACGAGGATGAGTGTGACCGGCATGCTCATCATTTCGCGGATCAGGTCGAGGACGTCCTGGTCGGCTTCGCGGTGGAGCTTCAGGCGGGTGATGTCGTCGATGACGAGTGCCTTCGTGGCGTGCTCGACGACCGCGGTCTTGACGGTGCGCACCAGGTCTTCCAGGCGCATGCCCTTGTAGTCCTCGCCGTAGAAGTCGAGGATCCGCTGGCAGGTGGAGATGGGGGTGGCCTTGACCGGGCAGCGTACGTAGGCGACGGGGGCGACCAGGTCGCGGGTGCCCGGCATGGCGTCGGGGTTTGCGTAGTTGTTGATGGCCAGCCACTCCTCCTGGAAGCAGGCCAGGGCCTCGCAGATCGTCTCGGTCTTGCCCTGGGCGCCGTCGCCGTTGACCATGATGCCGCCGCGGGTTCCGGCCTTGTGGCTGAAGGCGCCGTCCTCGACACGGGCGAGTACTGCGTGGGCGACGCGCTCGCTCATGGGGGTGGCCTGGATCGGCAGGGAACTGTGCGTCGCGAGGCGATGCAGGTCGTGGATGCGCTTCTGGCGTTTCGAGAGGCGGCCGTACTCCTGTGCCGTGAGGATCGGTGCGGGGACGAAGGCTTTGCGGGTCTGGCACCATCGGTTCCAGCCTTCGAAGGTGGTGCGGTCCACCGCCGGGCCGGGGAGGAACGACAGCGGGTTTTGCTTCGAGGTCACTGGCTGGCCTCTTCCTCGGCCTCGCTGGCCGTGAACGCGGTGTCGTCATCGTTGAAGTCGTCATCCGGCAGCGCCAACAGGCTTGTAGCGCGCAGCCGTTCGGAGAGATCGGGGGGTGTGGGCAACAACTCGTCGGGGACCGCTGCTTCACGGCGGCGCCGGCGTTCGCTGTTCACTGCATCGTGTACTTGCTGGGCGCGGTCCGTCGGGTGCAGAGGTACGACCTTGGCGTCGGGGGAGCCTGCCCGCGCTGCGGGAATGGAGGCGGGCTGTGCTGGCGGCTCCTTCTTGACCGAGTTCGCGGGCCGGTCGGCGGCCGCCGCGGACGCCTGGGCGACTTCGCGTGCGTGCTCGGTACGCTGCCTCTTGGAGAGCTGGGTCGGCCATTTCTCGACTGGTATGTTGCCGCCGATCAACTCCAAGAGCACCGGCAGGAGTTCGGTGTCCGCCTTCGGGGCCAGGCCCCTCTTGCGCAGTTCCCGCATGGCTTCACGGACGCGGGCATCACTGAAGGCGGGCACCTCGCCTTCCTCGGGCAGGCCCGTCCAGCGCAGCGTGTGCCAGTCGTGGGTCCGCGGGTCCTGGAAGAACACGAAGCAGGGATCACGCGGGTCGCGGTGAATGACGTACTTGTTCTTGTTCCGGCCCCCGCGGTGGGAGAGTTCACCGCGGTAAGGCTCCAGGGCCTCGCCGTCGTACCAGAGGTTCTTGATCTTCACTCCGCGCTTGCCGTGGATCATGACCTTGTGCCGCGGCAGGAGCTGGTAGTACAGCTCGGCGGGCGGGATCCGCAGGGCGAAGCCGCCCTGGGACATCGCCGCCGCGAACAGGCTGTTGGGGCTGTGGTCGCCGCGCGGGTCCCAGCTCGGGGCGTACGAGCCGAACCGGCGGTTCTGCCAGGTCTCCACAACCCAGGTGGCGATGAGGTGTTCCATTTCCGTGACGGTCAGACAGGCATCCGCCTCCGGGTCCGCACCCCGGTCGGCGACGTCTGTGCCCTGGTAGCCGAGCAGGAGGGCAAACAGCAGTGACCTGATGGCGCCGAACGTCCGCTCCACGGAGTGCTTGTCGGTAGGGCGCAGGACGCGGCTGGGTTTGATGTTGGCCTTGATGACCCGCTGCACCTCGACCAGATGGTGGTTGCGGTAGACGGAGCCGTGATCGGTGGTGACCGTCTCGGGAGGGAAGAACGGCAGTCCGGCGACCTCGTACCCGGCGAACTCCGCGACCACCATGCTGGGGATGCCGGGGTAGGCCCATTCCACGTCCTTGCCCCAGTCCGGGCGCATCGGCAGCGGCATCATCATGTCCCGCAGCACCATCGCCACGTCGATCGAGCTGTCGGACACGAGGCTGAGCCGGAACGCGACGATCGAACGCGTGTAGATGTCCAGGGCCAGCGTCAGATACACGGACACCGGGTCGCCGAACACGTTGTCCAGCACCTTCACCGGCAGCACGGTGCTGTCCAGTGCTACGACCTGGCCGGGCCGGTGCACCACGATGTGCCGACCGGTCGCGTACTGCTTCGCCTTTGCCGCCGAGCGTGCGTAGCGCTGCCGCGCCCCATTGGAGCCGAACCACTCCTTCCAGATGGCCCGCAGGGTGTCGTAACCAGGGATCTCCACCTGCGGCGCATCAGCGGGATCAGCGTCAGTGGCTTCACCGTCAGCGGCTTCAGCATCCGCAGAGTCGAACACTTCGCGCACGTACTGGTGGATGAGACGCTCCTTGTCCCGCATGGTCAGCTTCGAGCGCCGATCCGACGATTCGGCGTACACCGCAAATAACGCCTCGCGCAGTTCGGGGGAGATCGTGTGCCCGGTTGCTTTGCGCAGCCACCGATCGTCTGCGACGCCGACCGGCCCGTACTTCGCCCGCGCGGTGTCCCAGCGGACCAGCGTGCGCAGGCTTGCCCGGTGCAGCCCGGTCGCCTTGGCCTGCGCGGGCGCTTCAGCCGCGGCTTTCCGTAACTCCTCCACTTTCGCGAGGCGGCGCTGGGTCAGCGTCGTGGTGTCTGGTTCGTACTGCGGCCGTGGTTCATGCGGCAGCGCGTCGAGCGGGTCGCCGCTGCGAAAGCCCGTCTCGACCTCCCGCAGGTGCTCCATCCGGAGCGTTACAATCGTGTGTTCGTATTCCTCCAGATCGTCTATTGCCTTGGGCTGCCGCCCCCGGTCCGCGGCTGGCAGGTCCGTGCGAGTCCGGGTGGAGGGGCGGCAGTCCCGGCGATGGATCAGATCGCTCAGCGAGGTCTTCCACGTCTCGCCGTCGTCGTTGACGAGCGTGACCCGGCCGAGGTGGGGCAGGCAGGACTGGATCCGCCACGCGCTGCCGCTAATGATCAGCTCGGTTCCCGGCTCTAGGTTCCACATGGGATCTACTGCGGTACTCACCGTGGCAGCTCCCGGTGATGCTGTTGCGGAGCCAGCCGAACCAGGCTCGCGTCCCCGAATGGGCCCGAGAGATCCAAACCGAGGTGGCGGTGCCACAGCAGATGGATCGCATGAGCCCGGCCGATCGCTGGAATACGGCAGTGCTCCACCAACTCACCAAATGGCAGCGGCCCTTGCGCTACCACCTTCCGTAACTCGTCCTGAATACCCAGCACATCTGGCAGCGGACGCCGCTCCGCCGAGAGCGCGTCCACGTTCGTCCACACATACTCGCGCCACCCCGCCACGACGCCGTACTGCCATCCCGCCACCAGCGCAGTCTCCGCCGCTGCGGCGAACTTCAGCGCGTCCTCCGGTTTGATCCGGTCGGCCGGACGTACGTCGATCAAGAAGAGCCCGGACTCTGTTACCAGCAGAAAATCCGGGATGTGCCGGATTGTCTTGCCACCGGATAGGAACCGCAGCCGGAATGGCTGACACAAGGCCTCCACCAGGCCGGCGGCGAAGTCGGCGACCAGCAACAGCCGCTCCTCCTCATGGCTCTCGAATCCGTGGTGCCGGTCCGTCGCCATCAGGTACTCAAGCCCCGGGCGGTGGAACTGATCCATACGCCACGTGAAGCGCCGCACAGGGACGCTCCGTCGAAGATCCACCTTGTCCAGGTCGCTTACCGGGCTCGTGATCGAAGTCTGGCCGAACTTCCACGTAGTGGTCCATCGCACGGGCCATGCTTCGTCGAGCTCCAAGGCCTGCGAGTAGTCGGCGAACTCGGAGTGCAGAAGAGCAAGGTCTTCGATGCGACATGCATCCGACCATGCGGCGGCAGTGGAAGGTGACGCCGAGACCGATTCAGCCCAACCCGGCCCGGAACTAGCTGAGTTCATCCGTTAGACCTCTAACCGCCGCTGCTCGGCGAACCGAATGTCATGAGCACGGGAACGCTACGGAACCTCGCAGACTCGCGCTGGGTGCACGGTCCCGAGTCACACGTTCGGGTGAACGTTGGGCCGTTTCGCTGTTGTGGGTGCCGACAGGCTGATCGGTTGAAGCTGGCACTGCTGCGCTGTGTGCCGACAATGGACAGGGAGCAGAGTGTGACGAGCGACAACGGTCCAAGACCACTTCCGCGCAGTCTGTCACCATTGGGCGGCGAATCTCTGCCCGGCTATGTCCTGCGTCTGGCTTATCGCTTGCATCGGTCACCCGCCCGGATCGGCTACCTCACAGGTCTGATCTCGCCCCGAGGTGACCGCTCCGAAGCCGCGCAGCAGTATTACTTTCCGGGGCACCAACTGCTCGCACTGGACCCGCGCACCCTGGAGAGGTTCGCCGCTGCCACTCGCCTTACTCCCGAGGAGGCCGCAGCCCTAGGAATGCTCAGCCTCGCACCTGCCTACCCGCCTTTGGCCCGTGCGTCCGGGCGGGGGGACGGACGTGTGCGGCAACTCTCTTGGTCCCTTATGACGTCGAGTAGGTTCTGTCCGACGTGCCTCATCGGCGATCACAGCCCCACCCAACGTGCCCATGGCGGTACGTGGCAGCAGCGCTGGCACCTGCCAGTAATCTTCGCCTGCACTCAACATCAGCGACTGCTCGAATCCGACTGCCCCAAGTGCCGTCGTCCGGTAAGTAGTTCGAGCAAGCAGGCGGGTCGAACGGCGAGCATCATTCTGTATCCCCAGAACGAAGCACTACATTCCGGGCAGTGCCGTAATAAGGAGCTGGAGGCTCCGAGACCTACACGGCGTCCGGTCGTCCTGTGCGGTGCCGACCTCTCCGGGCCCCGCGACTCCCCCCTCGCTCCGTTATCGGCCGAGCTGGCTTCTTGCCTAGCCCTTCAACGGCGCATCGAGCGTCATCTAGAAACCACGAATGAAGGCCCCAAACTATTTGAGGATCTGATTGCGATTGCTCAGCTCATTAAGTTGTCCTGGCCGAAATCGCTGGAACTAGCGCCGATGCCTGCAGCAATGACCAGCGCCCTCGAACACCACATGGAAGGAATTCATCGGAAGCTGACGGAGAAAGGATCCGCCAACCTGAACGGTGGAGAGCTCACCAGCCCGCCCCGCCAAGCTTTTTCTTGTGCAGCGCTCCTAATGCAGGCAGAACGATTGCGTTCTGTCGACACCCCATCCGAACTGTATCTTGTGATGCAGACACTGGCTGACCGGGCTTTTCAGCAGCACAACCGCCGATTCCTCGCACTGATCGAAAATTCGAATCTATCTGTACCACTCGCGCGTGCCCTTGCGCCACAACGCCAAGGTTTTCTCACTCGTAGGACCCGGCGGGCGGCCGACAGGCTCCGAGTTCCCACATCCCACGGTCAGTTCACCGCCGCGCAAGTGCCCCAACTTATTCCGCTCGACTGGTACGACCGTCACCTTCAAGATTTCACGAGACAACTCACCGTTCCCTCCCGTAACAACATCACCTTTGTGCGTCGTGCAGCCTCGCTCAAGCTTGTGCAGATGGTTTCTGGGCATACGGCAAGTGAGTGCTCACGCATATTGGACATTTCTGCGAGTGTCGTGAACTCCACCCTCGCTCAGCTTCGACAGCGCTGTCCCGACAGGGCATGGGGGCGATTCCAGGATGCAGTGGAATCGATCGCACGTGAGTTGGGACGGGCGCAAGTCCGCATCGACTTCGCGCGCCGGCGGCAATATCTAGCCGATTGGGAGATCTCCGGCGAAATCTGGCTGGAACTGACTCGGGAGCTGTCCCTTCTCGCTGACGAGCCACGTCATCGTAAGGCCGGTTCAGTATTCGTGTGGAGCCGTGTCACGGAAGGTGATCATCTTTTCTGTCCGCTGGTGCGAATTAGAGGGACCGGCGCGCGGCGGGCGGATGCCCGCACGGTGCTCAGGCAAACGTACGCGTACTTTGGCAAACAGGGTGAATACAACTCCTTGCGCCACCGACTCATGGAGTACTCCGAGCAAATCGCCAGGCGGTGCGATCTGGAGGCGCCCGTGCAGGACGCAATCTGATGCCAGGGCCGGTGGAGGCCGCGGCTTGATCTGTCAGTTCCCAGTTTTCGTCGAGACGTTGGTTATGCGGCCTGGCTTACCTGATCGGTCCGGGCTCGCGCTTCCGAAATGATCCGCTCGAACTCGACGGTGGCTTCCCGCCGGCAGCGCTGTGGTGGAGCCTGGTGCTGAGCCCGCGATCCACGTCGCCATCTTCAGCCTCGCCTCGGCCCGCGTCGCGAAGGTGTGCCGGTGGACGTACTCGGCCGTGAGTACCGAGTGGAACGACTCCGCCGCTGCACTGTCCAGAGCTGACCCGACCTGGCCACCTTTGGTCGCGATCGCCATTTGCAGCGCGGTGCTGACCAGCGCGGCATCGTGCCGTTCGCCCATCACGTAGCCCAAGGCCCGGCGGGACCAAGCGTCATGGAGGGAGGCGAGGTAGTGCGTGCCTTCGGCGGTGTCGATCTCGGTGATGTCGCCCCACTACAGCACGTCGGGCGCAATTGCGTCGAACTCGCGTCGTACCAGGTTTGTGGCGGCTTTCCGCTTGCCAGGGCGATTCAGTGAACGGCGCCGACGCGGCGGCTTGCGGCCCTGCAGGCAGAACTCGGGCATGATCTCGGCGACGGTGTTCTGCGACATCTGCCAGCCCTCTTCCACAGATCCCGCATGATCCTCGGCGAGCCGTACGTCCGGCCGGAGCGGTCGAAGAAGTAGCGGACAGGGCAGTCCTTCTGGCTTCGCGCTTTGTCGGCTCGTCCGGGCGGCGGCGCCACTTGTAGCACCAACGCCTCCGACACCCCGAGTGCCCGGCAGGCGATGCGATGCGGAATGTTCTCCTCGGCCTTGCAGCCGCTGATCGTCCCGACCAAGGCGGCCAGGTCCGCCGCAGCTACTTCACCCGCAAGACCATGCAGCGTTTGAGCACATCACGCTCCATGGAGAGCTCCTTGTTGTCCTTCTTCAGCAACTGGCCAGCGTGGTCTCGTCGATCCCGAGACCCTTCGCGGAACTCCGCATCGAATTTCTGTCTCCTGCCCGCCATTAGTCCCAACTTGCCCTGCAGCCACGGTCTCTACGCTACGAGCGGAAGGTCAGGTTCCGCCATCCTGGGCTGGCGTGATACGGCCTGTGACCTGCGCTGTACCAAAGTGCCAACTATCTCTCTGATACGGCACCGCCGGTACCTGAATCTAGTTGGCATCAGCGCAGGTCACGAACGCCATCTGGTGCCAACTAGCAGTCGTCGTCACACAGGAAATGGTGGGTCCGGGGTGCGAAGGCCGCGTCCGGATGGCGCAGCCCGAGCAGGACCTTGCCGTCGCGCTCCAGGTAGAGGTGGACGCCCACGACGTGCGGGGCCTCCCGCCGCACGGGCACGCTCCCGTCGCCCCGGTGCAGAGCGAGCACCTCGGCGGCCCACGGCGCCATGACGAGATGCCGGACGGTCGCCGCGTCGAAGAAGGCGAACATGATGCCCTCGCCGACCGGGATCCGTGCCGGGTCACCGTCCCAGCGGCCCAGGAAGACCGTGGTGTCGTTGGTGACCGCGAACCGGGTGAGCGCCTCGATCACGAGTCCGGTCTCCTCCAGCAGCTCGCGCGCGACCGCCTCCTCCGGTGTCTCGTCCCCCTCCCGCGCCCCGCCGGGCAGCGACCAGGCGCCTCGATCCCGGATCGCCTTGTACGCGTCCCGCAGATGCAGCAGGTACTGCCCCCGCTCGTTGACCAGGAGCGCGGCCGTCTGGCTCGGCTCGACGTCCATGGGATCCCCCCTCGTATCCAAGCCGGCGTGGATCGTGTTACGAAGAACCATGCCTGCTCACGAGGGACACCACACCTACGACGCCGTAGTCGTCGGCGGCGGACACAACGGCCTGGTCGCCGCCGCCTACCTGGCCCGGGCCGGGCGGTCCGTGCTGGTGCTGGAACGGCTCGGCGACACCGGCGGCGCCGTCGTCTCCACCCGCCCCTTCGCCGGTGTCGACGCCCGTCTGTCGCGCTACTCCTACCTGGTCAGCCTGCTCCCGCGGAAGATCGTGGACGACCTCGGGCTGCGCTTCCGCGTCCAGGGGCGCACGATCTCCTCGTACACCCCCGTCGAGCGCGGCGGACGCCCCACGGGACTCCTCGTGGGCGGGGGAGAGGACCGCACCCGGGAGGCCTTCGCGCGGCTGACCGGCGGCGAGCGCGAGTACGCGTCCTGGCAGCGCTTCTACGGCATGACCGGGCGCGTCGCCCAGCGGGTCTTCCCCACGCTCACCGAACCCCTGCCCAGCCGGGAGGAGCTGCGCCGCCGCATCGACGACGAGGAGGCCTGGCGCACGCTGTTCGAGGAGCCCATCGGGGCCGCCGTGGAGGCGAACTTCTCCGATGACCTCGTGCGCGGTGTGGTCCTCACCGACGCCCTCATCGGCACCTTCGCCGACGCCCATGATCCCTCCCTCAAACAGAACCGCTGCTTCCTCTACCACGTCATCGGCGGCGGCACCGGTGCCTGGGACGTGCCGGTCGGCGGGATGGGCGCCCTCACCGACGCCCTGGCCGCCGCCGCGCGCGACGCGGGAGCCGTCATCGCCACCGGCCACGAGGCGGTCCGTATCGCCACCGACGGCCGCAGCGCCGAGGTCACCTGGCGCAGCGCCGACGGCGAGGGCGTCACCACCGCCCGGCACGTTCTGGTGGGCGCCTCCCCGCAGGCCCTGGCCGCGCTCACCGGCGACGCGCCGCCCGCCCCCGCCGAGGGCGCCCAGCTCAAGGTGAACATGCTGCTCAAGCGGCTGCCCCGGCTGCGGGACGGCTCGGTCGACCCGCGCGAGGCGTTCGCCGGCACCTTCCACATCGCCGAGGGCTACGAGCAGCTCGCCACCGCCCACGCCCAGGCCGCCGCCGGTGCGCTGCCCGCCGCCCCGCCGTCCGAGATCTACTGCCACTCGCTGACCGACCCGACGATCCTCGGTCCCGACCTGGTCGCACAGGGCTACCAGACCCTGACCCTGTTCGGCCTGCACACCCCGGCCCGGCTGTTCGCCGGCGACAACGACGCCGTACGCGACCAACTCCTCGAGGCGACCCTCGCCCAGCTCGACGCCCACCTCGCGGAACCCCTGGCCGACTGCCTCGCCCCGGACGCCGACGGGCGCCCCTGCATCGAGGCGAAGACCCCGCTCGACCTGGAACGCGACCTCGGGCTGCCCGGCGGCAACATCTTCCACCGCGACCTGTCCTGGCCGTACGCGGACGAGGGCACCGGCCGCTGGGGCGTGGAGACCCCGCACGCCAACGTCCTGCTGTGCGGGGCGGGCGCGGTCCGCGGGGGAGGGGTGAGCGGGGTGCCGGGGCACAACGCGGCGATGGCGGTCCTGGAGGCGACCAGCGGCGAGTAGATCCAAAAGCGCTCCCGCCCAGTAAATCTGACGGTCTATCAGAAAACCTCTTCCGTCGTCCGGTCCACTGCGGCATCCTGCGCCCATGCAGACGGAGCTGAGCAATCACCTGGGAGTCGAGCACGCCGTCTTCGGCTTCACGCCGTTCCCCGCCGTCGCCGCGGCCATCAGCCGCGCGGGCGGCTTCGGCGTGCTCGGCGCGGTCCGTTACACCGCCCCCGACGACCTCAAACGCGACCTCGACTGGATCGAGGCGCACGTCGACGGGCGGCCGTACGGGCTCGATGTCGTCATGCCCGCCAAGAAGGTCGAGGGCGTGACCGAGGCCGACGTCGAGGCGATGATCCCCGAGGGGCACCGGCAGTTCGTCCGGGACACCCTCGCCAAGTACGGCGTCCCGGAGCTGGCCGAGGGCGAGGCCTCCGGCTGGCGGATCACCGGCTGGATGGAGCAGGTCGCCCGAAGCCAGCTCGACGTCGCCTTCGACTACCCGATCCGGCTGCTCGCCAACGCCCTCGGCTCCCCGCCCGCCGACGTCGTCGCCCGCGCCCACGAGCGCGGCGTGCTGGTCGCCGCGCTCGCCGGGAGCGCCCGGCACGCCCGCAAGCACCAGGAGGCCGGCATCGACATCGTCGTCGCCCAGGGGTACGAGGCCGGCGGGCACACCGGGGACATCGCCTCGATGATCCTGACCCCGGAGGTCGTGGACGCCGTCGACCCGCTGCCCGTCCTCGCCGCAGGCGGCATCGGCAGCGGACGGCAGATCGCCGCCGCCCTCGCGCTCGGCGCCCAGGGCGTGTGGCTCGGCTCCCTCTGGCTGACCACCGCCGAGGCCGATCTGCACTCACCGGCCCTCACCCGCAAGCTCCTCGCGGCCGGCTCCGGCGACACGGTCCGCTCCCGCGCCCTCACCGGCAAACCCGCACGCCAGCTCCGCACCGAGTGGACCGACGCCTGGGACGACCCGCACGGACCCGGCACCCTCCCCATGCCCCTCCAGGGCCTGCTCGTCGCCGAGGCGGTCTCCCGCATCCAGAAGTACGAGGTCGACCCGCTGCTCGGCACGCCCGTCGGGCAGATCGTCGGCCGGATGAACGAAGTCCGCCCGGTCCAGGCGGTCTTCGACGACCTCACCCGCGGCTTCGAGCAGGCCGTGGACCGCGTCAACCGCATCGCCGGAAGGAGCGGACAGTGACCGGCACGAGCACACCCCCCGCGGGCTTCTGGGCCCAGGCGGCCGCCGACCCCGACCGAACGGCCCTGATCGCGCCGGACGGCGAGGAGTGGACCGCCGGACGGCTGCACGCCGACGCCAATCGGCTGGTGCGCGGGCTGCGCGCGGCCGGGATGGAACGCGGCGACGCCTTCGCCGTGGTCCTCCCCAACTCCGCCGAGTTCTTCACCGCCTACCTCGCCGCCACCCAGGCCGGCTTCTACCTCGTCCCCGTCAACCACCACCTCGTCGGCCCCGAGATCGCGTGGATCGTCGCCGACTCCGGCGCCAAGGTCCTCATCGCCCACGAGCGCTTCGCCGACGAGTCCCGCCGCGCCGCCGACGAGGCCGGTCTGCCCGCCGACCACCGGTACGGCGTCGGAGCGGCCGAGGGCTTCCGGCCCTACGCCGAACTCCTCGACGGACAACCGGAGTCGGCGCCCACCGGCCGCACGCTCGGCTGGGTCATGAACTACACCTCCGGTACGACGGGCCGCCCGCGCGGCATCCGGCGCCCGCTGCCCGGGAAACTCCCCGAGGAGGCGTACCTCGGCGGCTTCCTCGGCTTCTTCGGCGTCCGGCCCTTCGACGACAACGTGCACCTGGTCTGCTCGCCGCTCTACCACACGGCGGTCCTGCAGTTCGCGGGCTCCTCGCTGCACATCGGCCACCGCCTGGTCCTCATGGACAAGTGGACCCCCGAGGAGATGCTGCGGCTGATCGACACCCACCGCTGCACGCACACCCACATGGTCCCCACCCAGTTCCACCGGCTCCTCGCCCTCCCCGAGGCCACCCGGCAGGCGTACGACGTCTCGTCCATGCGGCACGCCATCCACGGTGCCGCGCCCTGCCCGGACCATGTCAAGCGGGCGATGATCGACTGGTGGGGCGAGTGCGTGGAGGAGTACTACGCGGCCAGCGAGGGCGGCGGCGCCTTCGCCACCGCCGAGGACTGGCTGAAGAAGCCCGGCACCGTCGGCAAGGCCTGGCCCATCAGCGAACTGGCGATCTTCGACGACGACGGCAACCGGCTCCCGCCCGGTGAACTCGGCACGGTCTACATGAAGATGACCACCGGAGGCTTCGCCTACCACAAGGACGAGGCGAAGACCCGGAAGAACCGCATCGGAGACTTCTTCACCGTCGGCGACCTGGGCGTCCTCGACGAGGAGGGCTATCTCTTCCTCCGCGACCGCAAGATCGACCTGATCATCTCCGGCGGCGTCAACATCTACCCCGCCGAGATCGAGTCCGCGCTCCTCGCCCACCCGGCCGTCGCCGACGCCGCCGCGTTCGGCATCCCGCACGACGACTGGGGCGAGGAGGTCAAGGCGGTCGTCGAACCGGCCCCCGGCCAGGAACCCGGTCCCGGCCTCGCCGCCGCCCTCCTGGCCCACTGCGCCGACCGCCTCGCCGGCTACAAGCGCCCCAAGTCCATCGACTTCGTCACCGAGATGCCCCGCGACCCGAACGGCAAGCTCTACAAGCGGCGTCTGAGGGAGCCGTACTGGGAGGGCCGCACCCGGCCGGTGTGATACTGAGACCCTGTCAGGTGCGACGGGGGAGTGGGCCGTGCGACTTCCGCAAAGGGCGGGCGAGTTCGGGCCGGCCGTCGTCATGCTCGCGGCCATGGCGGCCGTACGGCTCGGTCCGCGCCCGGAGGACGAGGGACCCCTGTGGGCGGCCCTCGCGCTCGCCCTCGTCATCGCCGGCGGCCTCGCGGTGCGCCGCCGACTGCCGCTGACCGCCTACGCGGTCGGCACCGCGGGGCTCGTCGCGGAGGCCCTGTGGGTGGGACCGGGCCCGCTGACACCGGTCGCGAACCTCATCGGCGTGTACTACGTCGGCCTGTGCGCCACCCCGCCGAGGGCCCGGCTCGGCGCCCTGCTCGTCCTGCCCGGTGTGCTGGCCTGGTTCGCGCCCGAGGACCGGCCGGCCTCGGTGCCGGTCGCCGTGGTCTTCGTCTGGCTGCTGGTGTGGGCGGCCGGGTACGGCACCGCGCGCCGCAACCGGGAGGCGGAGGACCGCAGGGCGGACCGGCGCCGGGAGGACGTGCTCGCCGAACGGGTGCGGATCGCCCGCGAACCGCACGACGTCGTCGGGCACTCCGTGAACGCCATGCTGGTGCAGGCGGGCGCCGCCCGGGTGGTGCTCGACACCCGGCCCGACCGCACCCGTGAGCTGCTGGCGGGCGTCGAGCGCACCGGCCGGGACGCCCTCACCGAACTCGACCGGCTGCTCGGCGTCCTGCGCGCCGAGGAGGATCCCGACGACCGGGACGATCCCCTCGGCCTCGGCCAGCTGGTGCGGCCGCTGGCCGACGCGGGCATGGAGGTCCGGCTGGACATCGCGCCCGAGGCCCGTGAACTGCCCCCGCAGCTGCGGACGTCGGTCCACCGGATCGTGCAGGAGGCCCTCACCAACGCGCTCCGGCACGGACGTGCCCGCCCCGCCGAGGTCACCGTCGGCCGCCGGGAGGACACCCTGCTCGTACGGATCGCCGACGGGGGCGAAGGCCCCGCCCCGCACTACCGTCCCGGTCGCGGCCTGCGCGGCATCGGCGAGCGCGCCGCCGCCCTCGGCGGCCGGGTCGAGCACGGGCCGGGCGACGGCGGCGGGTTCACCCTGAGCGTCGGAGTCCCGCTGCCGTGAACCGGACTTCCGGAGTGCGACGCCCATGACCCTGCGTGTCCTGCTCGCCGACGACGACCCCCTGCTGCGCACCGGTGTCGCCGTCGTGCTCGAAGCCGCCGGCATCGAGGTCGTCGGCGAGGCGGGCGACGGCGTACGGGCGGTGGAGCTGTGCCGGGAACTGGCACCGGACCTCGTCCTGATGGACGTCCGCATGCCCGGCCACGACGGCATCGAGGCCACCGCACGCATCGTGGACGCCGGGCTCGCGACCCGCGTCCTCGTCCTGACGACGTTCCCCGACGACGAGTACGTGTGGCGGGCGCTGCGCGCGGGAGCCCACGGCTTCCTGCTCAAACGCGCCGCGCCGGAACGGCTCGTGGACGCCGTCCGTACCGTCGCCGCCGGACACACCCTGCTGGACCCGCTGGTCACCCGGCCCCTCGTGGACCGTCTCGTCACCCGGCGCGGCGGCGCCCCGGACGACGCCCGGCTGCGGCACCTCACCTCCCGCGAGACCGAGATCCTGCGCCTGGTCGCCGAGGGGCTGACCAACGCCGAACTCGCCGGCCGCCTCGGCATCGCCGAGTCGACCGTGAAGACCCATGTCAAACGCATCCTGCACAAGATCGGCGCCCGCGACCGCGCCGGTGCCGTGGCCATCGCCCACCGCTCCGGGCTCGTCTGAGGCGTACCCCCGTGGGGGTACCCCGGCGGGGGGACGCCCCGGGCCGGACACCGTCCTACCGTCCCTTCCGTCGGCAGGCGGACGGCGAGACGACGGGGGCGCGCATGAACGTGCTGGGCGGGTACGCGAGCGAGGTGTGGCGGGCCGTGCGGCCGGTCGACCGCTACCAGCGGCTGCTGTGGTGGTGCGGGACGGCGATGGTGGCGTCCGGCGCCGTGCACGGCGTGGTCGCGCTCGTCGACTTCGCGCCCTGGTGGGGGCCGGTGTCCTGGCGCAAGCCGGTCGTGTTCGGGGTGTCCTTCGGGCTGATGGCGTGGGCCGCGGTCCGGATCCTTCGCCAGCTCGCCGTCCGCTGGTGGATCCGGGCCGGTGCGGGGCTGGTCGTCCTCACCTCGGTGGGCGAGACCGCGCTGATCACCGCCCAGCGCTGGCGCGGCACCGCGTCCCACTTCAACCGGGCCACCGCCACCGACGCCGCCGTCTGGAGCGCGATCGGCGATCTCGTCGTGCTGCTGGTCCTCGGGGTGGTGGTGCTGTGCGTGGCCGCGCTCGTACGGTTCGAGGGCCGCCCGGCGTCCCGGGTCGCGGTGCTCGTGGGGCTGGCCGGCGTGCTGGCGGCCGGGGCCATCGGGCAGCGGATGGCCGCCGTCGGCGAGCAGGTGTTCGACGAGACGGGACACGTTCCCCACGAGCTGCTCTTCGGCGCCGCGGGCAGCGCCAAACTGGCCCACGCCGTCGGCCTGCACGGACTGCAACTCCTCGCCGTGCTCGCGATCCTGTGCGAGGCGGGCCGGCTCGGCGAGCGTGCGGCCGGCACCGTGACGGGCATCGCGGCCCTCGGTTACGCCGCCGCCTTCACCGCGATCACCGTCACGGCCTACGACGGACGCGCCCCCCTCCACCCCTCGGCCGCCATGGCGGTGCTGCTGGTGGCCGGGTTCCTGACCACGGCGGCGGCCGCCCTCGTCACGTTCGTGCGGGCCTCCTCGATACGCGGGACCGGGTCCCGCCCGATGCCGACGTCATCGCCGGCCCGCCCCACCGCAGCTGACACCGGCCGGGCGGGCCCGACTTGACCTGTCCCGGTGGCAAGCCGAGGATCATGTGCCATGACGTCCGGACACGGCAGCACGGTCGACGGGGTGCTGCGGCGCAGCGCCCACCGCACCCCGGCACGCGTCGCGGTCGAGTACCGCGACCGCACCTGGACCTACCAGGAGCTCGACGACGCGGTCTCGCGCGCGGCGGCCGTCCTGCTCGGCGAAGGGCTGGAACGGGGCGACCGGGTCGGTGCCTACGGCCACAACTCCGACGCCTACCTCATCGCCTTCCTCGCCTGCGCCCGCGCCGGCCTGGTCCACGTCCCCGTGAACCAGAACCTCACCGGAGACGACCTCGCGTACATCGTGGAGCAGTCGGGCAGCGCCCTCGTGCTGGCCGATCCCGATCTCCAGGACCGGCTCCCGGCGGGCGTGCGGACGCTGCCCCTGCGCGACGCCGACGCCTCGCTCCTGGCCCGGCTGGCCGGTACCGAGCCGTACGACGGCCCCGAGCCGCGCTCCGAGGACCTGGTCCAGCTCCTGTACACCTCCGGCACGACCGCCCTGCCCAAGGGCGCGATGATGACCCACCGGGCGCTGGTGCACGAGTACCTCAGCGCGATCACCGCCCTCGACCTCAGCGCCGGCGACCGCCCCGGGCACTCCCTGCCGCTGTACCACTCCGCGCAGATGCATGTGTTCCTGATGCCGTACCTCGCGGTCGGCGCCACGAACCTCGTCCTCGACGCACCCGACGGCGACCAGCTCTTCGACCTGATCGAGGCGGACCGCGTCGACAGCCTCTTCGCGCCGCCCACGGTCTGGATCGGCCTCGCCCATCGCCCCGACTTCGCCACCCGTGACCTCAGCGGGTTGCGCAAGGCCTACTACGGGGCGTCGATCATGCCGGTGCCCGTCCTGGAACGGCTGCGCGAACGCCTGCCGAAGCTCGGCTTCTACAACTGCTTCGGACAGAGCGAGATCGGCCCGCTCGCCACCGTCCTCGCCCCGGACGAGCACAAGGGCCGCATGGACTCCTGCGGGCGCACGGTCCTGTTCGTGGACGCCCGTGTCGTGGACGAGAACGGCGAGGCGGTCCCCGACGGCACGCCCGGCGAGATCGTCTACCGCTCCCCGCAGCTGTGCGAGGGCTACTGGGAGAAGCCCGAGGAGACCGCCGAGGCCTTCCGGGACGGCTGGTTCCACTCCGGGGACCTCGCCGTGCGGGACGCCCACGGCTACTTCACGATCGTCGACCGGGTGAAGGACGTCATCAACTCCGGTGGAGTCCTGATCGCCTCCCGTCAGGTGGAGGACGCCCTCTACACCCATGAGGCGGTCGCCGAGGCCGCGGTGATCGGCCTGCCCGACGAGAAGTGGATCGAGGCGGTGACCGCCGTGGTCGTCCCGCGCGGCGAGGTCACGGAGGACGAACTCCTCGCACACGCCCGGGAGAAGCTCGCCTCCTTCAAGGCCCCGAAGCGGGTCCTGTTCGTGGCCGAACTGCCGCGCAACGCCAGCGGGAAGATCCTCAAGCGGGAGCTGCGAGACCGGTTCGGAACGTGACCCCGGGGGGCGGGAGCTACTCCTTCGGGCGCTCGTCCACGATCCGCCTGATCTTCCCCACCGACCGTTCCAGCGACTCCGGCTCGACGATCTCCACGGTCACCGACACCCCGATGCCGTCCTTCACGGCCGCCGCGATGGCCTGCGCGGCGCTGTCGCGGTCCCCGGGGCCGGCGCCGGGGCGGGCCTCCGCGCGCACCGTCAGCGCGTCGAGGCGGCCCTCCCGGGTCAGCCGGAGCTGGAAATGGGGCGCGACACCCGGGGTGCGCAGCACGATCTCCTCGATCTGCGTCGGGAACAGGTTCACCCCGCGCAGGATGACCATGTCGTCGCTGCGGCCGGTCACCTTCTCCATCCGCCGGAACACCCGCGCCGTGCCCGGCAGCAGCCGGGTCAGATCCCGGGTCCGGTAACGGATCACCGGCATCGCCTCCTTGGTGAGGGAGGTGAACACCAGCTCGCCCTCCTCGCCCTCCGGCAGGACCTCACCCGTGATCGGGTCGACGACCTCCGGGAAGAAGTGGTCCTCCCAGATGTGCAGGCCGTCCTTCGTCTCCACGCATTCCTGCGCCACCCCCGGACCGATCACCTCCGACAGCCCGTATATGTCGACCGCGTCGATCGCGAACCGCTCCTCGATCTCCCGCCGCATCGCCTCCGTCCACGGCTCGGCGCCGAAGATCCCCACGTGCAGCGAGGTGGACCGCGGATCGACGCCCTGCCGCTCGAACTCGTCCAGCAGGGTCAGCATGTACGACGGGGTCACCATGATGATCCGGGGCTCCAGGTCCTGGATCAGCCGGACCTGACGGGAGGTCATCCCGCCGGACGCGGGGATCACCGTACAGCCGAGGCGTTCGGCGCCGTAGTGCGCGCCGAGCCCGCCGGTGAACAGGCCGTAGCCGTAGGCCACATGGACCGTGTCGCCCGGGCGGCCGCCCGCGGCGCGGATCGAACGGGCCACCATGTCCGACCAGAGGGACAGATCGCCGTCCGTGTACCCGACCACCGTGGGGCGGCCCGTCGTGCCGCTGGAGGCGTGGATGCGGCGGACGCGCTCGCGCGGGACGGCGAACATCCCGTACGGGTACTGGGCGCGCAGGTCCGCCTTCGCGGTGAACGGGAAGCGGGCCAGATCGGCGAGGCTCCGGCAGTCGTCGGGGTGGACGCCCGCCTTGTCGAAGGACTCCCGGTAGAAGGGCACCTGCGCGTAGGCGTGCCGCAGGGTGGCCCGCAGCCGCTCCAGCTGCAGGGCCCGCAGAGCGGCCCCGTCGAGACGCTCACCCTCGTCCAGCAGGTCCCTCGTGTCCGTCATGGGAGCCCTCCCTCGGCACATGGCCTGAACGCGACCGATCCGGGCGACCGATCATTCGGTCGAGTCGCCGTGGATCAGTAATCCAGGCCGAGGGGCGTCAGGCAAGGGGCCGACCGAGTCTTCCTCTCACCGGCTCTCCGCCGCCGCGACCTCCCGGGCCCACCGGTAGTCCGCCTTCCCGCTCGGCGAGCGTCGGATGGTGTCGGCGATCACCAGTTGACGGGGGATCTTGTAGCCCGCGAGGCGGGTCCGGCAGTGGGTCTGGATCTCCTCCAGGGAGGGGTGCGGCGCCCCGGTGCGCACCTGCACCACCGCCGCCACATGGTTGCCCCAGGTCACGTCCGGTACCCCGGCCACCAGGGCGTCGTACACGTCCGGGTGGGACTTCAGCGCCTGCTCGACCTCCTCGGGGTACACCTTCTCGCCGCCGGTGTTGATGCACTGGGAGCCGCGGCCCAGGACGACGACCACCCCGTTCTCGTCGACGGTGGCCATGTCGCCCAGCAGCACCCAGCGCTCGCCGTCCCTCTCGAAGAAGGTCTCGGCGGTTTTCACCGGGTCGTTGTAGTAGCCGAGCGGGACGTGACCGTGCTGGGCGACCCGGCCGACCTCGCCGGGGGCGATCGGCCCGAACGTCACCGGATCGACCACCTTCGTACGGGAGTTGACCCGGATCCGGAAGCCGCGCTCGGGGCCTGAGTCCTCCGTCGCGGTGCCGTTGAAGCCGGACTCGGAGGACCCGAAGTTGTTGAGCAGCATCGCGTTCGGCAGCAGCGCCCGGAACTGGCCGCGGACGGTGTCCGACATGATCGCCCCGGAGGAGGACACGCTGAACACCGAGGAGCAGTCGGTGCCCTTCATCGGCCCCTCCAGCGCGTCGATCAGCGGCCGCAGCATCGCGTCCCCGACCAGGGAGATCGCGTTGACCTTCTCCTTCGCGATGGTCCGCAGCACCTCCTCGGGCACGAACTTGCGGTGCAGCACCACCCGTTGGCCGAAGTTGAAGCCGATGAAGGCGGTGAGGGTCGATGTGCCGTGCATCAGCGGGGGAGTGGGGAAGAAGGTGATCCCCGAGCCGCCCGCCGCGACCCGCTCGGCGAGCTCCTCCGGCCTCTTCACCGGCTCCCCGGTCGGCGCCCCGCCGCCCAACCCCGAGAAGAACAGGTCCTCCTGGCGCCACATCACCCCCTTGGGCATGCCCGTGGTGCCGCCGGTGTAGATGATGAACTGGTCGTCGCCCGAGCGGTCCGGGAAGCCCCGCTCCGGTGAGCCGGCCGCCTCGGCGTCCGCGAAGGCGGTGACCCCCTCGCCCGCCGGGCCGACGCACACCAGGTGCCGCAGCGCCGGGGCCTGCGGCAGCGCGGCCGCGACCCGCTCCGTGAACTCCGCGTCGAACACCAGTCCGACCAGATCGGCGTCCCGGTAGAGGTAGACCAGCTCGTCCTCGACGTAACGGTAGTTGACGTTCACCGGCACGATGCGCGCCTTCAGGCAGCCCAGCGCCGTCTGGAGGTACTCGACCCCGTTGTACAGATGCAGGCCGACGTGTTCGCCCGGGCGGATCCCGCTCTCCAGGAGGTGGTGGCCGATCCGGTTGGCCGCCGCGTCCAGTTGCGCGTACGTCAGCCGGCGCTCGGTGCCGGTGCCCGGATGGTCGACGTACACGAGCGCCTCGCGGTCCGCCGCCACGTCGACGACCGACTCGAACAGGTCGGCAAGGTTGTACTCCACTGCTCCTCCTGACCCTGGACGCCCCGGCTCCTGCAACGGTTCGCCGGTCATCAGAGCAAAGGGCGCGACAACTGGGAAGGGTCCGCGCCAAGAAATCTGACTGAGTGTCAGAAAACTCTTGAAGTGCCTTCACGCCTCCTGCAACCTGTTCTCGTTCTTTCCGAGGGGAGATGTGCGATGGGCGGAACCGAACACCTCACCGTGCGGCGCGAAGGCGCCACACTCGTGCTCACGCTCAACCGGCCGGAGGCCAAGAACGCGCTCTCGATCGGCATGCTCGTCGGTCTGTACGACGGCTGGCTCGAGGCCGACGAGGACGACGCGGTCCGCTCGGTCGTCCTCACCGGGGCGGGCGGCAGCTTCTGCGCCGGCATGGACCTCAAGGCCCTGGCCGGGAACGGCATGGCGGGCGAGCAGCACCGCGACCGGCTCAAGGCCGACCCCGACCTGCACTGGAAGGCCATGCTGCGCCATCACCGGCCGCGCAAGCCCGTGATCGCCGCCGTCGAGGGGTACTGCGTGGCGGGCGGCACCGAGATGCTCCAGGGCACCGACATCCGCGTCGCCGGCGAGTCCGCCACCTTCGGTCTCTTCGAGGTCAGGCGCGGTCTGTTCCCGATCGGCGGTTCCACCGTCCGCCTGCAACGGCAGATCCCGCGCACCCACGCCCTGGAGATGCTGCTCACGGGCCGGCCGTACACCGCGCGGGAGGCGGCGGGCATCGGCCTGATCGGCCATGTGGTCCCCGACGGCCAGGCACTCGACAAGGCCCTGGAGATCGCCGAACGGATCAACGGCTGCGGGCCGTTGGCCGTCGAGGCCGTGAAGGCGTCGGTGTACGAGTCCGCCGAGCTGACGGAGACCGACGGTCTCGCCGCCGAACTCAAGCGCGGCTGGCCGGTGTTCGACACCGCCGACGCCAAGGAAGGCGCCCGCGCCTTCGCGGAGAAGCGAACCCCCGTCTACAAGCGCGTCTGAGGAGCCCCCCGTGCCCGAAGTCCTCACAGCCCCCCTCGTCGTCGAGTTCCCCTTCACCCGCTCCCTCGGGCCCGTCCAGAGCGCCTTTCTGACCGGGCTGCGGGAGCGGGTCGTCCTCGGGGTCGCCGCCGCCGACGGGCGCACCCTCGTGCCACCCGTCGAGTACGACCCCGTCACCGCCGAGGAACTCCGGGACCTCGTCGAGGTCGCGCCCACCGGAACGGTCACCACCTGGGCCTGGAACCACGAGCCGCGCCGCGGGCAGCCCCTCGGCACCCCCTTCGCCTGGGTCCTCGTCAGGCTCGACGGCGCCGACACCGCCCTGCTGCACGCCCTCGACGTCCCCGCCCCCGAAGCCGTCCGCACCGGGATGCGGGTACGGATCCGCTGGGCCGGGGAACGGACCGGGGCGATCACCGACATCGCCTGCTTCGAGCCGTACGACGGAGAGCCGGTCCCACCGGGCGGCAGCGACGGCGCGTTCGAGGACAAGGTCGCCGGGATCGTCGCCCACGCCCGGCTCGACTACACCTACTCGCCCGGCCGGGCCCAGTCCGCCTACATCGCCGCCCTCTCCGGCCGGCGGACCGTCGGCGAGCGCTGCCCCTCCTGCCGCAAGGTGTACGTCCCACCGCGCGGCGCCTGCCCCACCTGCGGCGTCGCCACCACCGAGCAGGTCGAGGTCGGCCCGGCCGGCACCGTCACCACCTTCTGCATCGTCAACATCAAGGCGAAGAACCTCGACATCGACGTCCCCTACGTCTACGCCCACATCGCCCTCGACGGAGCCGACCTCGCGCTGCACGGACGCATCGGCGGGATCCCGTACGACCAGGTGCGGATGGGCCTGCGGGTCGAACCGGTGTGGACGGACGGCGGCCGCTACCCGGACCACTACCGGCCGACCGGCGAGCCCGACGCGGACTACGAGACGTACAAGGAGCTGCTGTGACCGGGGAGATGGACCGGGAGATCGCCGTCGTCGCCTTCGGGCAGAGCGACACCCTGCGCGGCACCGCCGAGCACTCCGAGGTGGAGATGCTCATGCCGGTCCTGCACGACGTGCTGGAGCGGACCGGCCTGAAGACCGCCGACATCGGCTTCACCTGCTCCGGCTCCAGCGACTACCTCGCCGGCCGCGCCTTCTCCTTCACCCTCGCCCTCGACGGCGTCGGCGCCTGGCCGCCGATCTCCGAGTCCCATGTGGAGATGGACGGCGCCTGGGCGCTGTACGAGGCGTGGACGAAGCTGCTGACCGGGGACGCCGACACCGCGCTGGTGTACTCCTACGGCAAGTCCTCGCCCGGGTCGGTGCGGGACGTGCTCACCCGGCAGCTCGACCCCTACTACCTCGCCCCCCTGTGGCCCGACTCCGTCGCCCTCGCCGCCCTCCAGGCACAGGCGCTGATCGACGCGGGCGACACCGACGAGCCCGCCCTCGCCGGGATCGCCGCCCGCAGCAGGGCCGACGGGGCCGGCAACCCGCACGCCCAGCTGCGGGGGCCGGTCCCGCACGGCGACTACCTCGTCCGCCCCCTGCGCACCGGCGACTGCCCGCCGATCGGCGACGGCGCCGCGGCCGTGGTCCTCGCCGCCGGGGAACGCGCCCGTGAGCTGTGCGAACGCCCCGCCTGGATCCGCGGCATCGACCACCGTATCGAGGCCCACGCGCTGGGCGTGCGCGACCTGACCGACTCGCCCTCCACCCGGCTGGCCGCCGAGAAGGCCGGTGCC
Organism: Streptomyces griseoruber; assembly: GCF_001514205.1. GTDB lineage: Bacteria > Actinomycetota > Actinomycetes > Streptomycetales > Streptomycetaceae > Streptomyces > Streptomyces griseoruber. Next base: position 264,837 of record NZ_KQ948771.1, read on the forward strand.
TTCGCACGGCCCGTCGACACCGCCGAACTGCACGCGCCCTTCACCTCGCAGGAGGTCGTCCTGCGCAAGGCGCTCCGGCTCGGCGACGACGTCCGGGTCAACCCGTCCGGCGGAGCCCTCGCCGCCAACCCGATCATGGCCGCCGGACTCATCCGCATCGGCGAGGCCGCCACCGCCGTCCACCGGGGCGAGTCCGACCGGGTCCTCGCCCACGCCACCTCCGGCCCGTGTCTGCAACAGAACCTGGTCGCCGTACTCGAAGGGGATCCGCGATGAGCAAGGAACCCGTGGCCGTCGTCGGGATCGGCCAGACCAAGCACGTGGCGGCCCGCCGGGACGTCTCGATCGCCGGACTGGTCCGCGAGGCCGCCCGGCGCGCCCTCGACGACGCCGAGCTGACCTGGGCGGACGTCGACGCCGTGGTCATCGGCAAGGCGCCCGACTTCTTCGAGGGGGTGATGATGCCCGAGCTGTACCTCGCCGACGCGCTCGGCGCGGTGGGCAAACCCATGCTGCGGGTGCACACGGCGGGCAGCGTCGGCGGCTCCACGGCACTGGTCGCCGCAGGCCTGGTCGCGGCCCGCGTCCACGGGACCGTCCTCACCCTCGCCTTCGAAAAACAGTCCGAGTCCAACGCCATGTGGGGCCTGTCCCTGCCGATTCCCTTCCAGCAGCCCCTGCTGGCCGGGGCCGGCGGCTTCTTCGCCCCGCACGTGCGCGCCTACATGCGGCGCAGCGGCGCGCCCGACACCGTCGGCTCGCTGGTGGCCTACAAGGACCGGCGCAACGCGCTGAAGAACCCGTACGCGCATCTGCACGAGCACGACATCACCCTGGAGAAGGTCCAGGCCTCGCCGATGCTGTGGGACCCGATCCGCTACTCCGAGACCTGCCCCTCCTCCGACGGCGCGTGCGCGATGGTCCTCACCGACCGTGCGGGCGCGGCCCGTTCACCCCGGCCGCCGGCCTGGATGCTCGGGGGCGCGATGCGCAGCGAACCGACCCTGTTCGCGGGCAAGGACGCCGTCTCCCCGCAGGCCGGCAAGGACTGCGCGGCCGACGTCTACCGCCAGGCCGGCATCGGCGACCCGCGCCGGGACATCGACGCCGTCGAGATGTACGTGCCGTTCTCCTGGTACGAGCCGATGTGGCTGGAGAACCTCGGCTTCGCCGCCGAGGGCGAGGGCTGGAAGCTCACGGAGTCGGGGGTCACCGAGCTGGACGGGGACCTGCCCGTCAACATGTCGGGCGGTGTCCTGTCCACCAACCCGATCGGCGCCTCCGGCATGATCCGCTTCGCGGAGGCCGCCCTCCAGGTGCGCGGACAGGCCGGGGAACACCAGCTGGAGCGGGCCCGCAAGGTGCTCGGACACGCCTACGGCGGCGGTTCGCAGTTCTTCTCGATGTGGCTCGTGGGAGCGCGGCCACCCGAGTCCTGAAAGGCACCCGTCATGTGCTCTGTCGGCACCCGGGACCGATCGCTAGGCTGGCCCGCGGACGACGAACCGGGAGGAGCACGGACGTGGCCGAGAGCACCATCCAGCAACAGCCGCTCATGGGCTGGGACAAGCCTGAGCTGGACCTCAGCAACGCCGAGTGGCAGTCCAGCAGCCGGGGGCGGGGGGATGTCCAGATCGCCTTCGTCGAGGGATTCATCGCGATGCGCAACAGCGAGCGCCCCGAGAGTCCCTCCCTGATCTTCACGCCGGCCGAGTGGGGCGCCTTCGTCTCGGGCGCGCGGGAGGGAGAGTTCGACCTGACCTGATCGGGGGTGTTCGGTCCGTTTTTCCGGACACGCGACCCCATACGTCCCCCCGGGGCCCCGGCTGAGCGAGGCTGGCCCCAGCAGGACGAAGGTCGTTCTCCGGAGGTGAGGACCATGAGCACCCTGCCGGTCGTCGCGGCGGTCGACGGTTCCGACGACAGCCTGCGCGCCCTCGACTGGGCCGCCGACGCCGCCCGCCGCCGAGCGGCGCCCCTGCGCGTGGCGCACGTACGGCACCACGTGGCCTGGGCACCGCCCGGTGCCGCGCTCCCCGTGCCCCCGCCGCCGGAGGGCGACCCCGTCCTCGCCGACGCCCGGGCCCGGCTCGCGGGCGTCGAGGGACTGCCGGACGTGGAGTACGCCGGCCTCGACGGCGCCCCCGGTGTCCTGCTGCCCGCACTCGGCGCCGAGGCCCACCTGCTGGTGCTCGGCTCCCGCGGCCGCGGCGGCTTCGCCAGCCTGCTGCTCGGCTCCAACGGACTGAGCGCGGCCCGGGACGCCGAATGCCCCGTCGTGATCGTGCCCCGGCCGGACCGCACGGTCGACATCACCCTGCCCGTCGAGCCCGGCCCCCGGGTGGTCGTCGGCCTCAAGACCGACAGCCCCGACGACGCCGCCCTCGACCTCGCCTTCACCGAGGCGGCCCTGCGCGACGCACGCCTGCACGTGGTCGCCGCCTACCCGTGGCCGATCCAGACCTGGGTCGCCCCCGGCGACCTGCCCACGACGGTCTACGACCAGGACGCCATCGAGCACGAGACCCGCACCCTCGCCGACGGCTTCCTCGCCCCGCACCGCGCGCGGCACCCCGGCGTCCGCGTGGACACCGTCCCCACCCCCGGCGACGCGGCCGGACTCCTCGTCGCCGCCTCCCGGGACGCGGAGCTGGTCGTGGTCGGCCGGCACCGCCGCCGGCTGCTCGCCCCCGCCCGCATGCTCGGCTCCGTCACCCAGGCCGTCCTGCTGCACGCGGCGAGCCCGGTCGCCGTGGTGCCACCGGTCCCGGCCGAGGAATGACCTCGGCGGGGCCCGGCTCTCCGGGGTGTACGGCGTACGGCGTGCGCGAAGCCCGTCCCGGCCGCACCACCTGGGGCAGGGCCCGCCCCGACCTCGTCCCCGGTGCCGACTCCTGCCCCGCCGACGCGAACCGCCTCCTGCCGACCGCCGCCCATCCCTCCCGCCGCCGATGGTCTGTGCTCCACCTGTCACACGGAACGCCACAAGAAGATCGCGAACTGATAACCAACGGGACGCTGTCCGACCGAAGCGGTGCGGGGAACTGCGCCATCAACCCCAAACCACCCCAAACCACCCCAAACCACCCGCACGCGAAACCCGGCCGATCCTCCCGTGGCCGTACGATGGCGGCATGTCGTTCCTCCGCCGCCGCAGCGCCACCCCCGCCGGCCCCGATTTCGACGTGCTGGCCATGGACCCGGGCGACTGGCCCGGCAACCTCGGCGCCGGCCTGCTGCCCGCCCCCGACGGCAGCTGCCAGGGCGTCTTCCTGCGCTACGACCTGTTCGGCGGCCGCGGCCCCGCGATGATCATCGGAAACCTCCCCGAGGGCTCACCGGCCCGCGAGGTCGCCGACGGCGAGATCCCCTTCGAGGTCGCCCAGCTGCTGCTCGCGCTGGAGAACGACGAGGAGGTGACCGTCGTCGGCACCGAGGACATGCCGGTGATGCAGGGCGACAACCTGCTCATCGTGCGGCGGCTGAAGCTCTCCGAGGGCCGGATCTCCTGCGTCCAGTTCGACCGCAGCGACAACGTCCTGGTGACCATCGCCGCCTGGGACCGCCCCATCACCGACGACCTGTACGCCCTGCTGAAGCCTCTCCCGGCGGAGCTGTTCCAGCAGGGCTGAGGCGTCAGGACGCCGGGACGACCGTCACGTCCGCCGTGCGGACGAACGCCACCCGGTGGCCGTACTGGATCTCGTAGTACAGGTCCTTGCCCTCGACCACCCGGTGCGTGCTGGGGTCGAAGGCGCCCGCGTAGAGGTACTCGCCCGGCACCCTGTCCCCGGCCACGTACCGCTGGCCCTTCGGCAGGGTGTACGGCAGCGCGGAGACCGGCTGCACCGGGACCCCCGCCGGGTAGGCCGAGGCCTCGGGGTAGGCGCGCCCGTACACCGGGACGCTGTCCAGGCCCGCCCTCGGCGTGATCAGCACGCCGTGGGAGGGCACCGCCGTCGGCTTGGACTGCGGGTTCCTGAACCAGGCCTTACGGCCCAGGTACCAGACGGCCGTCCAGTCGCCCCAGGTGCCCGCGACCGCGAACTGCTGGCCGGTGGAGACCCGTGAGGACAGGTCGTTCACCCCGGTCGTCGGGCTGCCGCCCAGACCGGGGTCGGCGATCAGCGCCGACTTCTCGTCGTGGTCGGAGTACAGCCGCACCGCGCTGGAGCCGTGCGCCGCACACGCCTTGCCCTTGCCGCCGCAGTCCAGGTACGCGGGCCGGTTCGTGGCGTAGTCCGGCCGGATCGTCACCACCCCGCTGCCCGCGAGCGCCGTGGGCTCCAGCGGCCGGCCCAGCAGCTCGAAGTAGTGCCGCCAGTCCCAGTACGGGCCCGGGTCGGTGTGCATACCGCCCACGTTCGCCGCGGTCGGGCCGGGCACGGTGTCATGGCCGAGGATGTGCTGCCGGTCCAGCGGAATGCCGTACCGCGCCGCCAGGAACGCCACCAGCCGCGCCGACGACTTGTACATCGCCTCCGTGTACCAGGAGTCCGGCTGGGCGAGGAAGCCCTCGTGCTCCAGACCGATCGAGTTCGCGTTGACGTACCAGTTGCCCGCGTGCCAGGCCACGTCCTTCACCCGTACGTGCTGGGCGATGTGACCGTCGGTGGAGCGCAGCGAGTAGTGCCAGGACACGTAGGTGGGGTCCTGGACCAGGTTGATGACGCCTTCCCAGCCGCCCTCGGTGTCATGGATGACGATGTACCGGATGGCCGAGGACGCGGGCCGGTCGGCCTCGTCGTGGTTGCCGTAGTCGTTGGCGCCGAACGCCTCGTACGGCGCCGGGATCCGCTCGCAGGACACCCCCGGCGGACACTCGGTGCCCTCGGCCGAACCCTGGCGCAGACCGGCCCGGTTCAGCTGGGTGATCCGCGGGTCCAGGTTCGGCTGCGCGGCCAGCGCGACCAGTTCGCCGGAGTCGGTGACCCGCCGTTCGCCGGTGCGCATCACCTCGTAAACGTCGTTGGCGTACGCGGCGGCGGTCTCGCTGTCGTCCGCGCCCGAGAAGCGGGCCACCGCGCCGTACCAGTCCGAGGGGTCCTCGCTCAGCGGCTCGCCCAGGTACTCCTGGGCGTCGGCGAGCAGCGCGGCGCCGCCCGCCACGTTGGCGGCCGGGTCCTTGCGCAGCTTCGCCGCGCTCAGCCCGGTCAGCCGCGCGGCCCGGGGGAGGGTGCGCAGCCGGGCCGGGATCTCGTCGCCCTCGGGGAGCCGCACCTGCGGATGCCGGGCCCGGCGGGCGTCGTCGCCCCGGGCGTCCTCGGTGGCCTCGCTGTGGTGCGGGGTGGTGGCCAGGGCGGTACGGGCGTCCGTGAGGTGCATCGGGCCGTAGCCGCCGGTCACGCTGGGCGCCCCGGCGTGGGTGTCCCAGCGGGACTGGAGGTAGGAGACGCCCAGCAGCACGCTCTGCGGCACGTGGTAGCGGGCGGCGGCCGTGGCGAAGGCCTGCTGCAGACGGGGTGCCTCGGTCCCGGCGGCCGACGGCGCCGCGCCCAGCAGGGGCAGCAGCAGAGCCGCCGAGGCGACGGCCCCGGCGGCTCTTCGGACGTGGACGGGTGGTCGGGGGTGGGTGACGGGTCCTGGCAAAGGGGCCTCCTCGGTCTGCCGATAACCCGTCAATCATGACCATATAAAGGACATTTGCTGTGTTAGCAACGCACAAAGGGCCGCGGTGCACCGCCGTTCTGGCGCACCGCGGCCCTTCGTCCCCTCAGCGAGTGCCGACCGCCGCGCGCACGGCCCGGCGGGCCAGCTGGCAGTCGTCGTGCAGCCGCCGCAGCAGCAGCCGCTGTTCCTCGCCGGACGGCGCGGCACCCGGGTGGGCCGGCCCCGGGGCCGTCGGGGCAGAGTCGTGCATCGAACGCTGCACGGCCGTCTCGTAGGTGCGGATCTCCCGGGTCAGCACCAGCATCAGGTTCACCAGGAAGGCGTCCCGGGAGGCCGGTCCCGCCGACTGGGCGATCTGGCTGATCTGACGGCGCGCCACCGGCGCGTCACCGAGGACCGACCACAGCGTCGCCAGGTCGTAGCCCGGCAGGTACCAGCCCGCGTGCTCCCAGTCCACCAGCACTGGACCGGCCGGTGAGACGAGGATGTTCGACAGGAGGGCGTCGCCGTGGCAGAACTGGCCCATGCCCTGCCGGCCCGCGGAGGCCGCGATGCCGTGCAGCAGCTTCTGGAGGTCGCCCAGGTCCCGGTCGGTGAGCAGACCCAGCTCGTGGTAGCGGGAGATCCGGGCCGCGTAGTCCAGCGGCGCGTCGAAGGTGCCCGCCGGCGGCCGCCAGGCGTTCAGCCGGCAGATCGCGCCCAGCGCCGCCCTGATGTCCGCCCGCGGCGGAGCCTCGGCCGGGTGCCGCTGGAGGGCCGCCACCCGCCCCGGCATCCGCTCGATCACCAGGGTGCAGTTGTCCGGGTCCGCCGCGATCAGTCTCGGCACCCGCACCGGGGGGCGCTGCCGGACGAACGTGCGGTAGGACGCTATTTCGTGCCGGATCCGCTCGGCCCAGACGGGCGAGTGGTCCAGTAAACACTTCGCGACGGCCGTACTGCGTCCGGTGGTGCCGACCAGCAGCACCGAGCGTCCGCTGCGGCGCAGCACCTGCACCGGGGCGAACTCCGGACAGATCCGGTGCACCGAGGCGATCGCGGTGCGCAGCTGTGCGCCCTGCGGGCCGGACAGGTCGAGCCTGCCGCTGAGCGGCTGCGTGCCGAGCCCCGCGGGACGGCGGACGCCGCCCGCGCCGAGCGCGGGAGCCGCCGACCGGGCGGGGGCGAGATAGGGGCCGCCACCGCCCGGGCGGGGATGCAGCGGCCGGGGCGGGGCGGACACGGAGGACGATGCTGCGTACATGGGCGGAACAGATCCCTTCGTGTGCCTGCGAGTCAAAGCGCTGCCCCGACCGACCACCCGGGTGCACCCTGGGGAATGTCCCTCGGCGACCGGGTCGGGGTGGCGCGTTCCTACCTGACACCCGTCGCCCAGTGGCACACCATCTGGCGGACCCTGGCGAACCCTGGCGAATAGTCGCCCGGCAACTTTCACCGGGCTACTGTCAACTCAGCCGAGAACCTGGGGGCTTACGTGAGCGGACAACCCAACACCCGCCTTGCGGACCTGTTCGGCCTGGCCGGCTGGTCCAAGGGTGAACTCGCGAGGCTGGTCAACCGGCAGGCGGCGGCCATGGGCCACCCCCAGCTGTCGACCGACACCTCCCGGGTACGGCGGTGGATCGACACGGGAGAGATCCCGCGCGATCCGGTGCCGCGGGTGCTGGCGGCCCTGTTCACCGAGCGTCTCGGCCGTGTCGTGACCATTGAGGACCTCGGTCTGGTCCGGCACGGGCGTACGGGGAAACGGCCGGGCGGCGGGAGCGCAGAACATCCCGACGGCTTGCCGTGGGCGCCCGAACGGACTGCCGCGGTCCTCACCGAATTCACGGGAATGGACCTCATGCTCAACCGACGCGGCTTGGTGGGCGCGGGTGCCGCGCTCGCCGCGGGATCAGCACTCAGCAGCGCCATGTACGAATGGCTGCACACCGACCCCACCCTCTCCGCCGACGCTCCCGTCCTCGACAACCCCCTCCTCCCGCACGCCGACTCCGCTGGGTTCGACCGCTACGAGGCCGCCCCCATCGGGACGGAGGAGATCGAGGAACTGGAGCGCTCGGTCGAGGTGTTCCGAGCCTGGGACGCGGCCCGCGGAGGCGGGCTGCAACGCAAGGCCGTCGTGGGACAGCTCAATGAAGTGGGCGGCATGCTCGCCTACCACCATCCTGCCCATCTCCAGCGGCGCCTGTGGGGCGTCGCCGCCAACCTCGCCGTCCTCGCCGGCTGGATGTCGCACGACGTCGGCCTCGAACCCACCGCCCAGAAGTACTTCGTCATCGCCGCCCATGCCGCACGGGAGGGCGGCGACCGGCCGAGGGCGGGTGAGGCGCTCTCCCGTGCGGCCCGTCAGATGGTCCATCTCGGCCGGCCCGACGAGGCCCTGGACCTGATGAAGCTGGCCCAGTCCGGCTCCGGCAGCCGGGTGCTGCCCCGGACCCGGGCGATGTTCCACACCATCGAGGCCTGGGCGCAGGCGTCGATGGGCAAGGGCCAGGCCATGCGCCGCACCCTGGGCCAGGCGGAGGATCTCTTCGTGTCCGACCGGGCCGATGTGGAACCGCCGTCCTGGATGCAGACCTTCAAGGACGAGGATCTGTACGGCATGCAGGCCCTGGCCTACCGCACCCTGGCCGAGTTCGAGCCGCAGGCGGCCGTCCACGCCCAGTACTACGCGGAGAAGGCCCTGGCGCTCCGGATCGACGGACGGGAGCGGTCGAAGATCTTCGACCATCTGTCCATGGCCTCGGCCTGTTTCATCGCGGACGACCCGGAACAGGCGGACCGCTACGCCCGGCTGGCCCTGATGTCGATGGGCTCGAACTCCTCCCGTCGCACCTGGGACCGGCTGCGCGAGATGTACCGGCTCACCGCGGAGTACGCCGGCTATCCGAGCATCAGCGAGCTGCGTGAGCAGATCAGGCAGGCGCTGCCGAGGCCGAGGGGAGGACGAGGCGGCAACACCGCTCAGGCGTGAGTGAGTTGACGGTTAACCGTCCGAGTTGATTACCGGCTGACCCGGGCGACGAGTACACAGGCGTCGTCGTCGCGCCCGCTCTCGAACTCCTCCATGACCGTCCGCAGGCAGTCCTGTGCGGTGCGCGCCTCGTGGAAGCGGGGGGCGAGGTCGAGCAGTCGGTGTGTCCTGTCGCCGGGCACCAGTCCGGCGGTGTGCAGCAGGAGCAGGTCGCCCGTATCGAGGGTCGCTTCGGCCTGCTCGTAGGCGGCGCCCGTGGTGGCGCCCAGGAGAACACCGTCGGGTGTGTCGAGCCGACGCCCCGTCCCGTCGCGGAACAGCAGCGGGGTGGGGTGTCCGGCCTGCGCCCAGGTCAGGGTGCGGGTGTCGGGCCGGTAGCGGCAGCACAGGGCGCCGGCCAGCACCGGCTGCACGGTGGCGTCCAGTAACTGGTTGAGCCAGCCCATCAGTTGGGCCGGTGCGGTGCCGGCCATGCCCATGCCGCGCAGGGCGCCCAGCAGCATCGCCGTGTCCGCGGTGACGGCCGGGCCGTGGCCGGTGAGGTCGCCGACGCTCAGCAGGGTCTGGCCGTCGGGGAGTTCGAGGGCGTCGTACCAGTCCCCGCCGAGGAGCGAGCCGGTCGCGGCGGGCAGCCTGGCGGCGGCGAGGTCGAGGGTGCCGGAGCTCCCGTGCGGCAGCCGCAGGGCGCCGTGTCCGGGCGGGAGCACGGCCTCGTGGAGCTCGACCGCGAGCCGGCGCTCGCTCTGCGTGCGCTGCCGCTCGCGGTGCAGCGAGTCACGGGTCTCCCGCACCTCGCTCTGGCTGCGGCGCAGTGCGCTGACGTCCCGCAGCACGGCCCACATCGAGGCGGTGCCGCCGTCGGCGTCGAGCACGGGCTCACCCATCATGTGCACGGTCCGCACCCCGCCGTCCGGCCGTACGACGCGGAACTCGCCGTCGATGGGCCGCGCGTCCACCAGGCAGTCCGTGACCATCGCGGTGAGCTTCGGCCGGTCCTCGTCGAGGACGAGGGAGGGCAGTTCGTCGAGGGTGAGCGCGGGGGTGGCGGGGTCGCGGCCGAGGATGCCGTAGAGCTCCTCGGACCAGAGGGCGTCGTCCGCCAGCAGGTTCCACTCCGCGCTGCCGACCCGGCTGAGCAGTGAGTCCCGGGGGGCGGCGGAGGCCGGCGGCGGGCCGTCCCGGAGCTGGGCCAGATGGGCGTCGAGGTCCTCGAGCTGATGCAGCGCCAGGTCGTACAGCGCGCGCTGCCAGCGGCCCTGCGGGTCCCCGGTGTCGATGTCCCGGGCGTCCCGGCGTACGGCGTCGACGTCGACCTTGAGCCGTCGTGCCTGTGAGATCAGCGCGTCGACCGAGCCGCGTCCCGGCGGCTGGGCGGCGGGATGGTCCGCAGGCAGATGGGACGGCATGACGCTCTCCGATGCGGGGACGGTACGACGAACGGGGACGGAAGGGCCGTTACGACTGTTGCACAGCCCGCGATGCCGTGTAAGGGATTTGGCAACACACGATTCAGTGGTGTCTCTGGCATATGCCTCCGTCCCCGAGGCGGGCTCGCGGGGGTGCTGGTCGTACGCCGGGAGGGGGACCAAGTCGTAGGTGACGTACGTGACTTGAGGGACCGGAGGGGGGTGCGGGAAGACCGTCAGTCGTCTGTTCGACGGCCGTATGTTCAGGTCATCGGCGCCGTGACGCAGATCACATCAAGTGGCACCCGCTTTCGCGTAATGCGAGCGGCACATCCGGGGTCCTACAAGCATGGACATCACCCTCGAACAGCCCGTCCGCGCGCGCCTGATCACCGCCGAGGACCAGGAACTGCCCGTCGCCGCGACGCTCCGCTACGCCGCCGGCGACCCGTTCGCCGTGCACCTCGACTTCCCGGCGGAGATCTCCCTCGCCGAGGAGGCCGCGACCTGGACCTTCGGCCGCACCCTGCTGGAGGAGGGCCTGCGCGGCCCCGCCGGCACCGGTGACGTGCACATCTGGCCCTGCGGCCCGACCCGGACGGTGGTGGAACTGCACTCGCCGTTCGGCATGGCCCTGCTCCAGTTCGACACCTTCGCCCTGCGCCGCTTCCTGCTGCGCAGCTACGCCGTGGTCCCGGCGGGACGGGAGGACGTCGGGGCCGCCGTCGACGAGGGGCTCCAGGCCCTGCTCGGCAATGTCTGAGGCCGGGCGGTCTCAGTCGTCGTGCCCGGCGTACAGCCCGGGACGCCCGGCGAGCGCGATCCCGACGCGCTCGCCGCTCTCCAGCGCCCGGACCCCGGCCTCCGCGACGGCGGAGGCCGCGTAACCGTCCCAGGCGGTCGGACCGGTGACCCGCCCCCGCCGGGCGGCGTCGACCCAGCTCTGCACCTCACGGTCGTAGGCCGCCGCGAAGCGGACCAGATAGTCCCGCGGCACCTCGGTCGCCGCGTCGCCGCGCGCGGTCACCAGCATCCCGTGGTCGTCGCCGATGCGCGCACTGCCCGCCTCGCACACGGCCTCGCAGCGCACCTGGTACCCGAAGCCGCAGTTGACGAAGACCTCCACGTCCACCAGGGCGCCCCCGTCGGTCTCGAACACCACGAACTGCGGGTCGAGCAGCCCCTGCGGGGCGCCGGAGGAGGGACGCGGCCGCAGTACGGAGACCGCCGTCAGTTCCTGGCCGAGCAGCCAGCGGGCCGCGTCGATCTCGTGCGACACCGAACTGTCGATCAGCATCGCGCTGGTGAAGTCCGGCGGCGAGGAGACGTTGCGGTGCACGCAGTGCAGCATCAGGGGCCGTCCCAGCCGCCCGCCGTCCAGGAGCGCCTTGAGCCGCCGGTACTCGGCGTCGTGGCGGCGCATGAACCCGACCTGGGTGAGCCGCCGGCCGAGCCGGGCCTCCGCCTCGACGATCCGCAGGGCCCCCGCCGAGTCCGGCACCATCGGCTTCTCGCACAGCACCGGAAGCCCCCGGGCGAGCGCCGCGAGCAGGGCCTCCTCGTGCGCGGGACCGGGCGAGGCGATCAGCACCGCCTGCACCCCGGGAGCGTCCAGCGCGGCCTCCGTCTCCGTGTGCACGAGGACCCCGTCGATCCCGGCGACGGCGTCCTTCGCCCGCGCCGGGTCGAGGTCGGCCACGGCGGCGACCCTGGCTCCGCTCACCACGCGGTCGAGGCGCCGTATGTGGTCCGCCCCCATGTGCCCGGCCCCCAGCACCGCCACACCCAGCAGCTCACCCACGTGCGCTCCCCCTCCCGGCCGCCGATCGTGTCGTAGCGTACGCGCGGGGGGAGGGCACGGGGGGAGGGGGCGGGCCAGGGAGGGCAGGAGGGCGCGGGGGGAATGCGCCGCCGGGGGCTCTCAGTACCGCAGGACGCCCGCGATCCCCGCCTCGTTGCCCAGTGTGCCGTCCGGGACGAAGCGCACGTCGGCGCCGGTCTCCAGGCACTGCTCGACGATCTCGTCCACGATGTCCTCGCGGGCGTCGAGGTCGCCGCTCAGGGCCGGGATCAGATGGTCGCCGTCGTCGCGCACGGTCACCCGGTAGTTCTCCTCGACGGCGAGCAGCCGGACCCGGCCCTCGCGGGCGTTCTGCCACACCTCGTCGACGCCGGCCGCGAACTCCTTGCGGCCGAGGGCCGATTCGAGCGCGCGGCTGACCGTGTCCACGCTGCGGCGGGCCTCGGCGGCGACCATCGGCCGCACCGCCTGCCACACCGAGTCCGGGGTGCCGTGCGACAGCCCGCCGTGCGGGACGTGCACCGCGGCCCGGGTGACCGTGCCGAGCTCGTCCAGGGCCGAGAGGGCCGCCTGTTCACCGGTGATGTACAACGGCCGCGCGGCCAGCCGCAGCAGCCGGTTCATCGCGGTGTCGGCCTCGCGCAGGAAGTGGCGGGTGTCCTCGTCGCGGAAGGTGCTCGGGGTGTCGCCGATCTGCTCCCGGCGTTCGGCGTCGAAGTTCTCCTGCCGGCGGACCATCGGGAAGCCACCGAGGTGCTCCTCGGTGACCCGGTCCGGCCCGCCGCTCCACAGGGTGACCCGGTCGACGGAGACCGACAGCACCCAGTACGGCCGCTCGGCGGCCTGCGCGGAGACCAGGTTGCGGGTCAGGAAGGTGTCCGCGAGCACGACCCGCTCCGGCACCGGGCGGCCCAGCGACCACACCTGGTGCTCGCCGGGCGCGGCGAAGATCACCAGCCCGTCCTCGGTGTACGTCAGGTCGACCTCGGCCATCGCCCGGTCGAGCTGGTCGGCGACGTCGGCGCGCCGCTCACGGGTGACCCCCGGGTCGGATTCCAGCTGTTTCTTCGCGTCGGCCACGACATTGCGCAGCCGGACCCGGTCCTGGGCGTTGTCCGGTTCCCGGCGGTGCGTCGGGGTCAGCACGGAGACCGCGGGATAGGGGCGCGGGCGGCGCAGTTCGGAGAGGGTCGCGGGGCTGAGTGCGTGCTCCATATGAGCACCATAGGACCGATTCACCTATGGGGCATTCGGGGTAACACGCGCAAAGCGGTCGGCGGGCCGTCCCGTTGGTCGGGGCCGGGGCGGGTCCTCGGGAAAGTCCCGGATTTCCTCGGCGTACGACGGTGACGACGACCCCGGCCGACGGTTACCGTACGCGTCAGTAACCGGGACGTACCGCAGGAGGCACCCATGCCGCAGCTCGAAGTCGACGGCGCACCGCTGACGTACGACGACGAGGGACCGCGCGACGGCGGGGGGACGCCGCTGGTCTTCGTGCACGGCTGGACGGCGAACCGGCGCCGCTGGGACCACCAGGTCGCCCACTTCGCCGAGACGCGCCGGGTGGTCCGGTTCGACCTGCGCGGACACGGCGAGAGCGGCGGCGCCGGGGTGAGGACGGTGGCGGAGCTGGCGCAGGACCTCGTCGCCCTCCTCGACCACCTCGGCATCGAGCGCTGCGTCCTGGTCGGCCACTCGATGGGCGGGATGATCGCGCAGACCGTCGCCCTCTCCCACCCCGGGCGGGTGGAGCGCATGATCCTGGTGAACTCCATCGCCCGGATGACGTACAGCCGGGGCCGGGGACTGCTGATGGCGGCCTCCACCCTGGTCCCCTTCAAGCTGTTCGTCGCCGCCAACATCCAGCGCGCCTTCGCGCCCGGCTTCCCCCGGGAGGAGATCCGCCGGTACGTCGAGTCCTCGGCCGACACCTCGCGCGAGGTGGTCATGACGCTGTACGGCGCCATGCGGGCCTTCGACGTCCTGGACCGGGTCGGGGAGATCAAGGCCCCCACCCTCATGATCCACGGGTACTACGACATCCAGCTGCCGGTGCGGCAGATGCTCCGGATGGCGAAGGCGTACCCGGACGCCACCGTCCGCATCCTGGACGCCGGCCATGAACTCCCCGTGGAGAAGCCGGCCGAGCTGACGGCGGCGATCGACGCGTTCGTGGGCTGATCCGGCGCCCCGGCGCGTTCCGGCGGGCGTCAGCCGAAGACGTCCGGGTCCGCCGCCGCCCAGTCCGCCGCCCAGTCGGCGGGCGGTCCGGCGGTGAGGGCGCCCGGCTCCAGCCACTCGTACAGCTCGGCGTAGGAACGGACCGTCCGCGCGTCCGTACGGCGCAGCAGATGCCCGGGGGTGAGCCCGCCCGGCTCGCGTACGCCCAGCGCCGCCATGATCCGGACGGCGCTGCGGACCGTCGCCCGCTGGTAGTGCCGGACCCGCCGCGCCTTGTCGCCGACGTGCAGGGCCCACACCCGCCACGGGTCCTGGGTGGCGACACCGACCGGGCAGGCGCCGGTGGGGCAGCGGCCGGCGCCGACGCAGCCGACGGCGGCCATCATCGCGCGGGCCGCGTTGGTGTAGTCGGCGCCCTGGGCGAGCCGTCGGACGATGTCCGCGCCGGTGGCGATCCCGCCGCTCGCGCCGATCCGGATCCGGTCCCTGAGGCCGGTGCCGACGAGCGCGTTGTGCACGGTGATCAGCCCCTCGGTGAGCACCATCCCCGGCCGTTCGGCGAGGCCCGCCGGCCCGGCGCCCGTGCCGCCCTCCGCGCCGTCCACCACGACGAAGTCGGGCGTGACGCCTTCCGCGAGCATCGCCTTGCACACCGCGAGGAACTGCCGCCGCGACCGCACGCACAGCTTGAACCCGGTCGGCTTGCCGCCCGCCAGCTCCCGCATCCGGGCCAGGAACAGCACCAGTTCACGCGGTGTCGAGAACACCCGGTGACACGGCGGCGAGACCACCGTCCGTCCCTGGACCACGCCCCGTTCCCGCGCGATCTCCGCGCTCACCTTGGCCCCCGGCAGTACCCCGCCGCCGCCCGGAGCGGCCCCCTGCGACAGCTTCAGCGACACGCACTTCACCTCGGGCAGCGCCGCCCGGTCCGCGAACTCCCGCTCCTCGAAGCCCCCGTCGGGCCTGCGGCAGCCGAAGTAGCCCGAGCCGATCTCCCAGACGAGGTCCCCGCCGCCGCGCAGATGGTGGTCCGAGAGCCCGCCCTCCCCGGTGTCCTGGGCGAAACGCCCCAGCGCCGCACCCCGGCCGAGGGCGAGGACCGCGCGGGCGGACAGCGCCCCGAAGCTCAGCGCCGACACGTTCAGCAGGGCCATGTCGTACGGCAGCGTGCAGTCGGGCCCGCCCACGCGCACCCGCGGCTCCTCCTCGGGCGGCGGGACCGGGCCCGCCGAGGGCGCGAAGAACTCCTGTGCGGCGGGTGTGACGTGAACCGGGGGCGCCGGTTCCCGCACCGGGTATCCCAGACGGCCCACCAGGGGATGGTTGCGCAGCAGCGCACGCCGGCGCTGGAGCATGTCCCGGGCGCCGAGGAGGGCCAGGGCGAGCAGCGGACCGGCCGCCCACCACCACCGGGCGGACACCGTGCACGACGCGGCCAGCGCCCCGGCCGCGCAGAGGACGACGAGCAGCCACGGCGCGAACCGGCGCACTCAGCCGCCGTCCTCGTCGGACAGGCAGGAACTGCCGCTGCGGGGCAGGGAGCCGTACAGCAGGAAGTCGTCGACCTTGCGGTGCACGCACTTGGACGAGCCGTAGCCGGTGTGGCCCTCGCCCCGGTTGTCGAGCACCACGGCCGAGCCGCCCAGCCGCTCGGCCGTCTCCACGGTCCAGCGGTACGGCGTCGCCGGGTCCCCGCGGGTGCCGACGAGAAGCATCTTCGGCGTGCCGAGGTCCTTCACCTTCTCGCGGATGAAGTCGGTGCCCCGGGGCCGGCCGTAGCACAGCAGGACCTCGGACAGGCGGTACCGGCCGAACACCGGTGACGCCTTGTCGTAGTCGGCGCGCAGCCGTTGCAGATCGGCGGTGATCCGCTCGGCGGTGGGACGGTCGGGGTCGTCGGCGCAGTTGATCGCCATCAGCGCGGCCGGGAGGTTGTCGAGCGGAACGTCCTCGGCGTCGACGAGCGGGCTGGGGGAGGGGGCGGGGCCCGGGGCGCGGGCCGGGAAGGCGACGCCGCCGGTGGCGAAGGCCATCACGCCGGAGGTGTCGCCGTCCTCGACGAGTCGGGCGAGGGCGCGCTCCAGCGAGGGCCACAGTTCCTCGCTGTAGAGGCCCTCGCCGAGGGCGGCCACCAGGTCCTGTCCGGTGAAGTCGTCACCGAAGTCCGTCGGCACGGGATCCTCGTCGAGCGAGCGGACCGTGCGGACCACCTCCTCGCGGGCCGTCCGCGCGTCCGTGCCGAACGGGCAGGCGATGTCCTTCACACACCAGTCGACGAAGTCCTCCAGCGCCACCTGCTGGCCCCGGGCGCCCGCGAGGCCCTGCTCGGTGAGCGGCTCGGTGAGGGTGTCGACGCCGTCGAGGGCCACCCGGCCGACCTTGCCCGGGAACCGGGCCGCGTAGACGGCGCCCAGCCGGGTGCCGTAGGAGAAGCCCAGGTAGTTGAGCTTCTTGTCGCCCAGCGCCTGGCGTATGACGTCCATGTCCCGCGCCGCGTCGACCGTGCCGATGTGGGTCAGGACCGGCCCGGAGTGCCGTGCGCAGGCGGCGGCGGTCTGCTTCAGCCTCGCCAGCAGCGCCCGGGGATCGCCGAGGGCGGTGTCGTCCTCCAGAACGCTCAGCCCCTCGTCCTCCTCGGTGTCCCCGCAGCTGACCGGGGAGGAGCGGCCGACGCCCCGGGGGTCGAAGGACACCACGTCGTAGCCGTCGGTCAGCTCCATGAAGTCCTTGCCGCCGTAGGCGAGTCCGGGAACGCCCGCGCCGCCGGGGCCGCCGAAGTTCAGCAGCACCGAGCCCCGTTTGTGGCCGGTGGCCCGGTAGCGGGCGAGCGCCAGGTCGAGGGAGCCCGCCCCGGGGTGCGCGTAGTCGAGCGGCACGGTCACCTTGCCGCACTGGAGGTCCTCGGGCACGCCGTCGAGGTCGCAGGCCGACCAGGAGATCTTCTGGTCGTAGAACCGGTCGAGGCCGGACCGGTCGTCCCCGGCCGCCGCGGCGGCCGTCGGCAGTCCCGTCCCCAGCAGGGTGAGCGCGGCGCCCGTGGCGAGCGCGCGGCGGCGCCGCGTCGACAGCATGGCCAGCATCAGTGCCTCCAGGGACGCCCCGCAGCGGACCGGGGACCGGCGTCCCGGATCACGATAGGCGGCCTCCGGAAGGCTCGCCTCCGGACGGGCGGCGGGCCGCCGTCGCCCTCGCGCGGACCGGTTCGCGGGGCGTGGGGCCGTTCGACCGGGGGCGCCCGATGGGGTGAATGACGGATTGGGCATAACTCGTTCGGTTCGCCCGCGTTTTACCTGGTGCGGGCGAGTGCCCGCGACCTGTATGGCATGTATGGAAGGCAGGGACCCATGAGACGGGCTACCCGAAACGGTGTGCTCGCCGTAGCAGCAGCCTCCGGCGCGATGGCCGCCGTGACGATGCCGGCGTTCGCCGACTCCTCCGCCGCCGGTACCGCGGCCGGCTCGCCCGGCGTGGCCTCCGGCAACGGCGTGCAGCTGCCGGTGCACCTCCCGGTCAACCTCTGCGGCAACACCGTGGACGTGGTCGGCTTGCTGAACCCCGCGTTCGGCAACAGCTGCGCGAACAAGGGCGCCGCGCCGAAGCACGCGCCGGCGTCCGGGGCGGGCGCGACGAGCACGACGGCCGGCTCGCCCGGAGTCGTCTCCGGCAACGGTCTGCAGGCGCCGGTCGACCTGCCCCTGAACGCCAGCGGGAACAGCGTGGACGTCGTCGGGGTCCTGAACCCGGTGTTCGGCAACCAGTCGGTGAACGGCCCGGTCGACAAGCCCGTGCACCCGGCGCAGCCCGGTCGTCCGAGCGCGCCGGTGCCGCCCACGCGCCAGCCGTCGGCCCCCGAGCCCGAGCCGCAGCGTCCCGCCCCGGGCACGAAGACCGTCCCGCACGCCCGGGCGCCCCAGACCCCGGCCTCCGAGCGGACCGTGTCCGCGCTCGCCCACACGGGCGCCGACGCGACCGTGCCCGCCCTGGCCGGCAGCGCGGCCCTGGTCCTGGCCGGAGCGGTCCTCTACCGCCGCTTCCGCCCGGGCGCACAGGGCTGAGCGCACGGGGCTGAGCGCACAGGGCCGAGCGCACAGGGCCGAGCCTCCTGAACCTTCACCGAGGCGATCCGCAGGCCCCCGCCGAACGGGGACCTGCGGTGCGCACCCGCCGGCCCGCGGAGGAAGCGCCGTACTCGGCCGCGCGGTGGAACCTCCGGTCAGGCACCGCCGCCGGGTGGGTGGGTGGTGTCGGGCCGAGCCGCCGGGCGGGTGGATGTCGCCGGGCCGAGCCGCCGGGCGGGTGGATGTCGCCGGGCCGAGCCGCCGGGCGGGGTGCAGGGCCGAGCCGCCGGGCGCGAGGTGTCGTCGGGCCGAGCTGCCGGAGGACCGGGTAGATGCCGGGCCGCCTGCTGGGTGGATGTTGTGGAGCCGGGCCGCCGGACTGGGCAGATGTCGTGGAGCCGGGCCGCCGGACGGTCGATCTCGGCGAGCCGAGCGTCGGACAGGCGTCGGCCGAGCGCCGGACGGGTGCCGGACGGGTGCCGGCCGCCGGGCTCAGGCGCCGTGGAACCGTCGGTGCAGTGCGCGTACCTCGTCGGTCAGCTCCGGGACCGGGCCCTCCGCGGTCACTCCGGGGGCCACCTCGTGCACCCGGCAGGGGCCGTACCGGGGGTGCCGCCGCCCCCCACTCCTCCAGCCAGGTGCCGAGCTGGGCGGACGAGGCGACGTGGACGATCCGGCCGAGGCCGACCCAGGCGTGGGCGGCCGCGCACATCGGGCAGTGCTCGCCGGAGGTGCAGACCGTGGCAGCCGCCCGCTCCCCGGGTGTCAGCGGGGCCGCCGACCAGCGGGCCGGCTCGAATTCGGGATGCCGGGTGCGGTCGCCGCCCGCCACCCGGTCGTGGTGCTCGGCGAGCACCGTGCCGTCCCCGCGGACCAGCACCGACCCGAACGGCTCGTCCCCGGCCTCCAACGCCTCGGCGGCCAGCTCGACACAGCGGCGCAGATACGGCGGCTCGCTCTCCTCGATCACGGCGTACGGCCCTCCTCGCGGGCGTGACGATCTTCGGCGCCGCACAGCCTGGGGGTGCCGGCCGGGGCCGACGCCGTTAATGCGTTGTGGGGGGCGGCACCGGGGTGCTGGAGTGGCCCGTATGGATCATGCCGCGGTACTCGCCCTGTACGACCGGGACATGCGCGAAGGCGCCCGCCCGGAGAGCTCCGACGCCCGGGTCGAACGGACCGGGGGCGTGGTCCGCCACGTCGGCGGCGAGGGCGGCTGGAACGGCGTCCTCTGGTCGGACCTGGACGGCAGGGACGCGGACGCCGCGATCGCCGCCCAGATCGCCTACTTCGCGGGGCGCGGGGTGGAGTTCGAGTGGAAGCACCACGGCCACGACCGCCCCGTCGACCTGGGACGACGGCTCACGGACGCCGGGTTCGCCGCCGAACCGGAGGAGACGCTGATGATCGGCGGGACGAGCGACCAGCTCGTCGACGCGCCGCCGCCGCAGGGCGTGCGGATCGTGGAGGTGACCGACGCGGCGGGCGTCGAGCTCATGGTCGCGGCCAACGAGAAGGCCTTCGGTCACGACGGCTCCTTCCTGCGGGACCTCGTGCTCGCCCGGCTCACCGCGGACCCGGACACGATCGTCGCCCTGGTCGCCCTCGCCGGTGACGAACCGGTCAGTTCGGCGCGCATGGAACTCGTCCCCGGCACCCGGTTCGCCGGCCTGTGGGGCGGTGGCACCGCCCCGCAGTGGCGCGGCCGCGGCATCTACCGCGCGCTGATCGCCCACCGCGCCCGCATCGCCGCCGAGCGTGGCTACCGCTATCTCCAGGTCGACGCCTCCGACCAGAGCCGGCCCATCCTCGAACGTCTCGGCTTCGCCGCGCTGACCACCACCACGCCGTACCTCTACACGCCGTAGCCCCGGTCACGCCGTAGCCCCAGGCCGCCCAGCCCAGGCCGCTCAGCCCAGGCCGAAGCCGTCCGCCAGCAGATCGAGCTGGGCCGTGAGCAGGGTGGCCCCGTCGTGTCCCATGCCCTCGAACTGGCCGGACACCTCGAGGCCGCCGGCGCCGTGCACGTGTGTCCAGGCGAGCACGGCGCCCGCCAGGGCGACGCCCTCCGCACCGGGGGGCACCTGGGCGCGGGCCCACTCGGCCACCGCCGGGTCCTGCGCCGCCCACTCCGTCATCTGGGCCACCACCGGCCGTACCGAGGCCGAGGGATCCGCCTGCGGGAGCGGCGATGACCGAGGAGACCCCGTGGCGGGCGACGACCCGCAAGGGCCGCATGCGGGCCCGGCTGGACGAGGAGTACCTCGCCGCGCACCGCGAGGGGCGGGCCCGGGTGGTGCTGGGCCGCTCCGCCGACTTCGTCGGCCCCGGCGTGCTCAACTCCACCCTCGGCGGAGCGGTCTTCCCGGCCGCGCCGACCGGTGGCGAGGTGCTCGGCATCGGCGACATCGACCTGCCGCACAGCCATACGAGCATCCTGGACGTGGCGACCGGCCTGGCCACCCTCGGTGAACACCCCGAGGGCGACGGGCGGGTCCGGCACCTTCCGACCGCGCCGCGCCCGCCGTCAGCACGCGCGCGATCCACGCGATGATCGAGCGACGCCTCGGCGGCCCGCTGAACGTCCTGGTCGTCGGGGAGTCCCGCCCCTACGGCCCCTTCGACGCGGAGTTCATGACCGAGTACGAGGAGATGTGGTACCAGCACGAGGGGCTGCTCGGCGGGCGGTGAGGGGCGGCCGGCGGGCCGGGGCCGGGGTGGGCGGTGACCCGCTCGCGCGGGTGCGGATCGGCTCCCGCCCCGGCCCCGGCGCGCTCACCGGCGTGTCCTCACCGGCGTGTCCTCGCCCGGTCCAGCGCCGTCACTCCGAACGCCGCGAGGCCGATCTGGATCAGCCACTCGATCCAGTCGACCCCCTTGGTGTCGGCCACGCCCAGTACCGAGGCGAGGGCCGACCCGATCAGTGCGGCCACGATGCCGACCGCGATCGTCCACAGCATGCCGATCCGCTGGCGGCCCGGGACGACGAGTCGTCCGAGCACGCCGATGATGATGCCGATGAAGATGGCACTGATGATGCCGTCGATCTCCATCTCCGCCCCTCCTTGGTGAGAGCCTTGGGTGAGGGCCTTGGTGAGAGCCCGTCGACTGGCTTGTGCCCGCTCCGGGGTGGGGCAGTCGGTTCCGGTCCCGCTGCTGACGTTAGTGCGCACGTTATTGCCCGCGCTTGATGTTCACGGAGGGGGCGTGCCATGTACCTTTCAATAAGTCCACGCGTGTAGAACCCTTCCTTGCGAGGTCTACGCGCGCAGATCGCCGCCGCACCCGCCCTCTCCCCACCCCCTCACGGAGGTTCGCCGGATGCCCGGATCACCGAGACGCCCCCGCAAGGTCACCACGCTCCTGGCCGGCCTCGGCCTGCTCGTCACCGGAGCGGCGCTCCAGGTCGCCGCCACCGCCACCCCCGCCCACGCGGCCACCCCCCACCGGATCCTCTTCGACGACGGCCACGCCGAGGAGGCCGGCAACGCGGACTGGATCATCTCCACCAGCAAGCCCGACCCGCTCTCCCAGGACTCCTCCCCGTCCTCGGAGACGGACTGGACCGGAGCGCTGTCGTCGTGGGGTGTCGCCCTCCAGAAGACCGGCGACTACAGCCTCAAGACCGCCACGAGCGCCCTCACCTACGGCGGCTCGTCCACGACCGACCTGTCGAACTTCGACACGCTGGTCCTGCCGGAGCCCAACACGCTGTTCACCACCGCCGAGAAGACGGCGATCATGAACTTCGTGAAGAACGGCGGCGGTCTCTTCATGATCTCCGACCACACCGGCGCCGACCGCAACAGCGACGGCGAGGACGCCGTCGAGATCCTCAACGACCTGATGACGAACAACAGCGTCGACTCCACCGACCCGTTCGGCTTCTCCATCGACTCCCTCAGCATCAGCTCGGACTACCCCTCGGCCATCAGCGACAGCACCGACCCGGTGCTGCACGGCTCCTTCGGCACCGTGAGCAAGAGCCTGATCGCCAGCGGTACGACGGCCACCCTGAAGCCCGCCGACAACTCCGCCGTCAAGGGCCTGCTGTACCGCACCGGCTACTCCGGCAACACGGGTGCCTTCTTCGCCACCAGCACCTTCGGCAGCGGCCGGGTCGCCTTCTGGGGTGACAGCTCACCCATCGACGACGGCACCGGCCAGTCCGGGAACACGCTCTACGACGGCTGGCACGACTCCGGCGCCACCAACGCAGCCCTCGCCCTGAACGCCACCGAGTGGCTCGCCGGCGGGAGCAGCAGCGGCGGCGGTGACGACGGCGGCGGCTCCGGCACCTGCACCGCCGCCCAGCTCCTCGGCAACAACGGCTTCGAGTCCGGCGCCGGCACGTGGAGCGCCACCAGCGGGGTCATCACCAACTCCTCCAGCCAGTCGGCCCGTACGGGCTCCTACTACGCCTGGCTCGACGGATACGGCTCCGCCACCACCGACACGCTCTCCCAGTCGGTGACCATCCCGTCCGGCTGCACCACCGCCGCCCTCAGCTTCTATCTCCACATCGACACGGCCGAGACCACCACCAGTACGGCGTACGACACCCTGAAGGTCCAGGTGCTCAACAGCTCCGGCACGGTCCTGAGCACGCTCGCGACCTACTCCAACCTCAATGCCGCCGGCGGCTACACCCAGCGCGGCTTCAGCCTGGCGGGCTACGCCGGACAGACCGTCACGCTCAAGTTCACCGGCACCGAGGGCTCCACGCTCCAGACGTCCTTCGTCATCGACGACACGGCGCTCAACGTGAGCTGACCCCTCCTCACGCATGACCCGGCCCGGCCGATCCGCCTGTGCGGGCCGGCCGGGCCGCCTTTCTCGTTCGGGTGGGCCGGGGGCTACGCCTGCGGGGCGCTCCTCGCCGCCGTGAAGGCGCACATCATCCCCAGGACCACGGCCAGGGCGCCGATGATGATGTTGTTGACCACGACGCCGGTGTCCGGGCTGGTCCCGACGACCCACGGCGCGATGATCATCCACACGCCGAGTGCGCACATGGCCCAGCTCAGGCCGTACATCCGGGCCGGAGCGGCGGTGAATCCGAGACCCAGCAGACCGATCGCGACGCCCACGACCAGGTTGTGGGTCATGAGGTCGGGCTGGCTGGTGGTGTAGTGGAGCACCCACGGTGACACCGCGCAGTACAGACCGAGCAGGAACACCGGTCCGTCCACGAGCGCCACGTCACGGCCGCCGCCGAGCACGGCCTCGTAGCGTGCCCGCATCTCGGATACGTCGGGGTGGGTCGATATGTCACTTCTGTCTGGCGAGACGTTGGCCATCACTCGTCTCCTTCGACTGGCTGGCCTGACCGCGTCTGGTGCGGTGTGCGGTAAGCGCCGCGCACGGACATTCTGCGCTTATCCGGCCTTTATGTGTAGAGGTCGAGTCGTCCTGTTTCGCCGGGTGGAGAGCGCCCCCGGAGAGCACCGACACTCCCCGGGGGCGGGCGGGAGGGGCCGCTCTCCCGCCGGCCGCACTCGAGGGGACGTGGAGGTGCGGCCGAACGGTACTTCCGGGGGAGGGTGAGGGCCGGATGCACCGTCACACCCGGGGAAGGCAAACGCCCATCGCCGACGTGTGCAGCGTTTATGCGTCGAAAAGAGATTCGGTCCCCGGCGCGGTCGGGGGTCAGCCCTCGCCCAGGGGCTCCAGACGGACCCGCAGCCGCTGCATGCCGCGCCGCGCATGGCTCTTGACCGTGCCGAGCGGCCAGCCGGTGCGCTCCGCGATCTGGGTCTGGGTGAGGTCCTCGTAGAACGTCAGGCGCAGCACCCGCTGCTGGGGCGCCGGGAGCCGGGCGAGTTCGCCGCGCACCAGCACGCGGTCGAGAGCGGCCTCGGGGCGGTCCCGGTCCGGGTCGGTGAGGGCGAGCTGGGAGCCGGCCGCGGCGACGAGACGCAGCCGCCTGGTCCGCGCCGCCAGGCTGTCGGCGATCCTGCGGCGGGTGATGCCCACGATCCAGCCGCCCAGGGTGCCGCGTTCGGGCCGGTAGCCCGCACGGCCCCGCCACACGCCCAGGAACACCTGCTGGCTGACGTCCTCGGCCTCCCGCACGTCCCCCAGGGACCGCCAGGCCAACGAGTGCACCAGCGCGGACCAGCGACGGTAGGCGGCGGCCAGACAGGCCTCGTCGCCCGCCATCAGGCCACGGGCGATCTCCTCGTCGGCGAGCGGCTCGGCGCCTCTCGCGCGCACGGACGGGACAGCGGGGGACGGCTGCGGGCTCATGACGACGGCTCCTCACGTCGGGCGACCCGTCCCGGGCCGGTGCGGGACGTCCTGCGGGGCGTGGCCCCGTGAGGTCATCGTCCGAGCGGTGCGCGGTCCCTCTCAACACGCGTCGTTTCTGCGTCGTATCAGCCGTAAAGTCGGCACATGAGCGAGTTCACCGCCTCCGACGACACCGGACTGACCACCGGTGCCCTGGCCCGCCGCCTGGGCGTGGCGCCCACCACCCTGCGCTCCTGGGACCGGCGCTACGGCATCGGTCCCGCCGTGCGCGGAGACGGCCGGCACCGCCGCTGGCGCCCGGACGACGTGGCCGTACTGGAGGCGATGTGCCGGCTCACCTCGGCCGGGGTGCCGCCCGCCGAGGCCGCCCGCGCCGCGAAGGAGGGCGCCGGTCCGCCCCCGGGCAAGCCGGCCGGCGGGGTCCGGGAACACTCCCGTGAGACCGGCGGGCTCCCGCTGGGCGGCGACGTCCGCCAGGAGTGCAGGGGCCTGGCCCGCGCCGCCGTACGGCTCGACGCGCCGGCCGTCGCCGAACAGCTGACGCAGGCCGTCGACCGGCACGGACTGGCCGCCGCCTGGCAGGAGGTGATGGTGCCGACCCTGCACGCGGTGGGACGTAAGTGGGCCTCGTCCGGGGACCGGTACGTCGAGGTCGAGCACCTGCTGTCCTGGCACGTCTCCACGGCCCTGCGCCGCGCCACCCGCCCCGCCGCGCCCGGTGACGTCACGGGCGGGCCGGGGCCGGTGCTCCTCGCGTGCGTACCGGGTGAGCAGCACACCCTGCCGCTGGAGGCGCTCAACGCCGGTCTCAGCCGGCTCGACGTGCCCACCCGGATGTTCGGCGCCGCCGTGCCCGCGGAGGCGCTGTCCGCGGCCGTGCAGCGGCTGGGCCCGGTGGCGGTCGTCCTGTGGGCCCAGGCCCGCTCCACCGCGAGCCTGGCCCTCGCCCGGCATGTCGCGGCGACCCGCTGGGGCGTGCGCGGGGCCCGCCGTACACCGTCCGTGGTGCTCGGCGGCCCCGGCTGGGCCGGCCGCGCCCCCGGCCTGCCCCGCCCGACCGGCCTGGGCGACGCACTGGAGACGCTGGCGGCCGTGTACGACGCCGGGTGAGGCGTCCGGCGGCCCCTCAGCCGAGCTGCTTCAGCAGTTCCTCCGCGAGCGGGGCGGACGAGGCCGGGTTCTGACCCGTCACCAGGTTGCGGTCGACGACCACGTGCGGCGCCCACGGCTCGCCCACCCGCACGTCCACGCCCGCCTCGGTGAGCCGGTCCTCCAGCAGCCACTTCGCCCGCTCGGCGAGACCGGCCTGCCGTTCCTCGGCGTTGGTGAAGGCGGCCACCCGGTAGCCGGCGAAGGCGTTCGAACCGTCCTCCCGCACCGCCGCCAGCAGTGCGGCCGGACCGTGGCAGACGACACCGAGGGGCCGGCCGGAGTCCAGCGCCGCGATCAGCACCCGGCCCGAGACGGGATCGACGGCCAGGTCCTCCATCGGGCCGTGGCCACCCGGGTAGAACACCACCGCGTAGTCGGCGGGATCCACGTCCTCCAGCCGCACCGGCCGCTCCAGCTCGCCCATCCCGGCGAGCGCCGCGGCGATCCGGTCGGCCGCCTCCTGCCCGCCGTTGGCCGCCGCGGCCAGGCTGCCCTTGTCCACCGGCGGCACCACACCGCCCGGCGTGGCGACCACCACCTCGTGGCCCGCCGCGCGGAAGACCCCGTACGGGGCGACGGCCTCCTCCGCCCAGTAGCCGGTCGGGTGCGGGGTGCCGTCGGCGAGCGTCCAGTGGTCGCTGCTGGTCATCACGAAGAGGATCTTGGCCATGGGGGGTGCCTCCGGAAGTGTCGCGTGGGTCGTGCCCCTCGAATCTAGACCAGTGCCGCCGCGCTTCAGTCGCGGCCGCGCGCCCGTTTGAAGCGGGCCAGCCCGTCGGTGAGGTCCACGACCGGGTCGGGGTAGTCGACGGCCGCCCGGTCCAGACCGCGCAGCCGCCAGGGTTCGTGCACCGCCGCACCCTCCAGGCCCGCCAGCTCGGGCACCCAGCGCCGTACGTACGCCCCGTCGGGGTCGTAGCGCTTCGCCTGGGTGACCGGGTTGAGCACCCGGTTGGGCCGGGAGTCGGTGCCGGTCCCGGCCATCCACTGCCAGTTGAGCTGGTTGTTCGCCACGTCCCCGTCGACCAGGAGGTCCAGGAAGTGCCGGGCGCCGATCCGCCAGTCGACGTACAGCGTCTTCGTGAGGAAACTCGCCGTCAGCAGACGCCCCCGGTTGTGCATCCAGCCCTCGTGGAGCAGCTGCCGCATCGCCGCGTCCACCACCGGATAGCCGGTACGGCCCTCGCGCCACGCCTCGACGTCCTCGCCCGCCGTGCGCTCCGTCCGCCAGCGGTCGTGCTTGGTGCGGTAGTCCGCGAGCGCCGCGCCCGGCCGCGCGGCCAGCACCTGGCGGTGGAAGTCGCGCCAGGCGACCTGCCGTACGAACGCCTCGGCGCCCGGACCGCCCGCGGCGCGCGCCCGGTGCACCAGCTCGACGGGGGACAGGGCACCGAAGTGCAGATACGGCGAGAGCCGTGAGGTCGCGTCGCCGGCCAGGTCGTCGTGCCGGTCCTCGTACGCCGGGATGCCCGAGCGCAGCCAGGCGGTCAGCCGCGCGCGGCCCTGCGTCTCGCCGCCCTCGGCCAGGGCCGGCGACAGACCGGACAGGCCCTTGCGGTCCGGCAGTTCCTCCGAGCCGACGCCCTCCGGCACCCGTAGCGCCCGCGGCGCGCCGAGCACGTCCCGCAGCCGCTGGCGCGACCAGTGTCCGAAGTACGGGGTGAAGACCGCGAAGTGGTCCGAGGAGCCCGGGGCCAGCACACCGGGGTCCACCACGGTCGTCACCGTGCCGTGCACATGCAGCCGCACCCCTTCCGCCTCCAGCGCGTGCCGCAGCCGCTCCTCACGGCGCTGGGCGTACGCGCTCCCGTCCGCCGCCAGATGGACCTCGTCGGCCTCCGCCTCGCCGGCCACCCGGCACACCTCCTCCACCAGGTCCCCGGACCGCAGCACCAGCCGGCCGCCCCGCTGCCGCAGACCCGCGTCCAGATCGCGCAGGCAGTCGGCGAGGAACGCCAGCCGGTTGGGCGCGGCGAATCCCGCGCCGTCCACCGCCCGGTCGCGCACGAACAGCGGGACCACCTCGCGCGAGCCGTCGAGGGCCGCGCGCAGCGGAGGGTGGTCGTGCAGCCGCAGATCGGAGGTGAACAGGACGACCGAGACGTTCATGGCGGGCTCCGGGAGGAGGGGATGTCGGACTGTCAGGCGCTTCCGCCCGGCGGGGCCCGGCGGATGCGCCCGCCGTCAGCCGGTGGGCGTCCGTTCGTCCGTCCTCGCCGCCGCGTCCGCGAGGGCGGCCCGCGCGATGTTGCGGGCCATGCCGCTGAACACCACCGTGTGGAAGGGCGACACGCTCCACCAGTAGACGTGGCCGAGCAGCCCGCGCGGATGGAACAGGGCGCGCTGCCGGAACCGGGTGCGCCCGGAGTCGTCCGTCTCCGCGTACATCTCCAGCCACGCCAGACCCGGCAGCCGCATCTCCGCCCGCAGCCGCAGCAGCCGCCCCGGTTCGATCTCCTCGACCCGCCAGAAGTCCAGCGAGTCGCCCACCCGGAGCCGGGACGCGTCCCGGCGTCCCCGGCGCAGTCCCACCCCGCCCGCGAGCCGGTCCAGCCACCCCCGTACCGCCCAGGCGAGCGGGAAGGAGTACCAGCCGTTGTCGCCGCCGATGCCCTCGATCACCCGCCACAACGAGTCCCGCGGGGCGTCCACGTCCAGCTCGCGGTGGTCGCAGTAGAGGCTTCCGCCGGCCCAGTCGGGGTCGGTGGGCAGCGGATCGCTGGGCGCCCCCGGCAGCGAGGCCGAGGACCAGCGGGTGGTCACCCGGGCCTCGCGCACCTGCTGCAGGGCGAGCCGGAGCGCCTCGTCGAAGCCGATCGGATGACCCGGCGGATCCGGTACGTACCGGGCGATGTCGTGCTCACGGCACACCACCTCGTGCCGCAGCGACTCGGTGAGCGGCCGGGCGATCGACGCCGGCACCGGGGTGACCAGTCCGACCCAGTGGCTGGACAGACCGGGGGAGAGCATCGGCACGGGCAGGATCAGCCGGTGCGGCAGCCCCGCGACGGCGGCGTAACGGGCCATCATGTCGCGGTACGTCAGGATGTCGGGGCCGCCGATGTCGAAGGCCCGGCTGACCTCGGGCGGCATCCGTGCGGCGCCGACCAGCGTGCGCAGCACGTCCCGCACCGCGACCGGCTGGATCCGGGTGTGCACCCAGCTGGGGGTGACCATCACCGGCAGCCGCTCGGTCAGATAGCGCAGCATCTCGAAGGAGGCCGACCCCGAGCCGATGACGATCGCCGCCCGCAGCACGGCCGTGGGCACGCCGGAGCCGAGCAGGATGCGGCCGACCTCGGCGCGCGAGCGCAGATGCGGCGACAGCCGTTCCTCCGGGACGCCGTACGGGGTGAGTGCGCCCAGATAGACGAGCCGGTGCACTCCCGCGCCGTGCGCGGCCCTCCCGAAGATCCGCGCGGCCCGCCGGTCCGTCTCCTCGAAGCCCCCCCCGGCGCCCAGGGCGTGCACCAGGTAGTACGCGACGCCGACGCCCCGCATCGCCGCCGCGACGGACTCCGCGTCCGTGACGTCCCCGCGGACCACCTCCACCCGGCCCGCCCACGGATGGTCGCGCAGCCGTTCCGGCGAGCGGGCGAGGCAGCGCACCCGCAGGCCCGCCGCCAGCAGCTCCGGGACGAGCCGCCCGCCGATGTACCCCGTGGCTCCGGTCACCAGACACAGGGGTCCGGTGCCGAGGTCGTCTGCCGTCATGAGCTGTCGGTCCTTCGCGTCCGGCCCCCCTGCCTGCCGTTCTCCTCCGCCTACCGCTTTCCTCCGTCTACCCCTTCCCGCCGGAACACCGTCCCGGATGCGCAGCTCCCACCGGTGCCGCCCGATCGGCCGAGCGGGGCGGGCGACTAGGCTGACCGCGTGGCCACAGCGAACGATCAGGACCGGCAGCCGGCGGAGCGGCGACGGCCGTCCGGCGACCCCGGGGCGGGGACCGATCTGCACTCCTTCGCCGTGGCGCTGCGCCGGATGAACGGCGAGATCAACCGTCTGGTGCACGCGTTCGCCGGTGACCACGGACTGCACGCCACGGACGTCCAGGCGCTCGCGGCGATCCTCGACTCCGAGGAGCCGATGACACCGAAGCGGCTGCGTGAACACCTCGGGCTCACCTCCGGCGCCGTCACCGCGTGCGTGGACCGGCTGGAACGGGCCGGGCACATCCGCCGCGTCCGGGAGAGCGCCGACCGCAGGGTGGTGCACCTGTACTACGCGGCCGACGCGCGGTCCGCGGCCCGCACCTACTTCCGGCCGCTCGCCGAGGCGACCGAGGCGGCCCGCGCCCGCTTCACCGAGGACGAACTCGTGGTGGTGGTGCGGTTCCTGACGGCGATGAACGAGGAACTCGGCACCACCGCACCGCACGGCCGCTGAGCCGGGTTAGGATCCCCGGGAAAACTGACTCAATCATTGAGATTGTTCATCGCTGAGATTTCTGGAGCCCGGAGCCCCATGTCCTCCCCATCCCGACGAGCCCGGCGGCTCGTCCCGCTACTCCTGATCGCCGTCTGGCTCGCCGTCGGCGGCATCCTCGGCCCCTACGCGGGACGCCTCGGCGAGGTGGCCACCAACGACCAGGCCGCGTTCCTGCCGCGCAGCGCCGAGTCCACCGAGGTCGTCGACGCCCAGCGGGCCTTCCGCCAGGACGAGACGCTCCCGGCCGTCGTGGTGTGGACGGGCTCCGGCCTCGCGGACCGGCGCGCCGCGGCCGACCGGGCCCTCGCCTCCCTCACCGGTACCCCCGGGGTGCGGGGCCGGATCTCCCCGGCCGTCCTCGCCCGGGACGGCGCCGCCCTCCAGGCCGTGGTCCCGCTCCGCCCCGACCTCGGCGACGGACTCGCCGCCGCCCTCGACCGGATCCGAGCCGCCGCCGGGCGCGTCCCCGGCTCCACCGTCCACCTGGCGGGCCCCGCCGCGAGCCAGGCGGACCTCTCCGACGCCTTCGCCGGCATCGACGGACTGCTGCTCGCCGTCGCCCTGCTCACCGTCCTGGTCATCCTGCTGCTGGTCTACCGCAGCGTCCTGCTCCCGCTGGTGATCATCCTCGGCGCGGTCTTCGCGCTGGGTCTCGCCTGCGCGGTCGTGTACGTCCTCGCCGACCACGACGTGGTCCGGGTCGACGGACAGGTCCAGGGCATCCTGTCGATCCTCGTCATCGGCGCCGCCACCGACTACGCCCTGCTGCTGGCCGCCCGCTTCCGGGAGGAACTCGCGCTGGGCGGCGACCGCTTCACGGCGGTGCGGGCCGCACTGCGGCAGTCCTGGGGCGCCGTCGTCGCGAGCGCCGCGACCGTCGCGCTCGGCCTGCTCGCCCTGCTGCTCAGCGACCTCACCAACAACCGGGCGCTCGGACCGGTCGGTGCCGTCGGCATCGGCTGCGCCGTCCTGTCCTCGCTCACCTTCCTGCCCGCCGTCCTCGTCGTCCTGGGCCGCGCCGCGTACTGGCCGGCCAGGCCCAAGGCCGTCACCGCCGAACCCGGGGCGGAGGAAGGAGCCGCGGGGCAGGGCGTGTGGGGCCGGGTGGCCGGGCTCGTCGACCGGCGGCCGCGCCGGGTCTGGGCCGCGACCCTCGCCGTACTGCTGGCCGGCGCCGCCTTCGCGCCGGTGCTCGACTCCCGGGGCGTCCCCCTCGACGAGACCTTCGTGAACGCCGCACCTTCCGTCGCCGCCCAGAAGACCCTGAGCGAGCACTTCCCCGGCGGCGCCGGCAATCCCACCGTGGTCGTCGCGGACGCGGACCGCCTGGAGCGGGTGCTCACCGTGGCCCGCGCCACCGACGGCGTCGCCTCGGCGGCGGCCGGGACCGCGAGCGGACGCCCCGGCGGCTCCCCGCTGGTCGTCGGCGGACGCGTCCAGATCGACGTCACCCTGGCCTCGGCCGCGGACAGCGACGACGCCCGGCGGACCGTGGCCCGTCTGCGCACCGCCCTGCACGCCGTTCCCGGTGCCGACGCCCTCGTCGGCGGCTACACCGCCCAGCGCTACGACACACTGCGCACCGCCGAACGCGACCGCACGCTCATCGTCCCCGTGGTCCTCGCCCTCATCCTCCTCGTCCTGACCGGGCTGTTGCGGTCCCTGCTGCTGCCCGCCCTGCTGGTCGCCACGGTCGCCCTGAACCTCTTCGCCACGCTGGGCGTCTCCGCGCTCGTCTTCCGGTACGTGTTCGGTTTCACCGGCACCGACCCGTCCGTGCCGCTCTACGGCTTCGTGTTCCTGGTGGCGCTGGGTGTCGACTACAACATCTTCCTCATGTCCCGGGTCCGCGAGGAGTCCCTCGTGCACGGTGTGCGCCGGGGCGTCCTGCGCGGCCTGGTGAGCACGGGCGGGGTCATCACCTCGGCGGGCGTGGTGCTCGCCGCGACGTTCGCCGCGCTCGGCGTCATCCCTCTGGCCTTCCTCGCCCAGATCGCGTTCATCGTGGCCTTCGGCGTGCTCCTCGACACCCTCGTGGTGCGCTCCCTGCTGGTGCCCGCGCTGGTCCTGGACATCGGACCGCGCGCCTGGTGGCCGAGCCGTCCGGCAGGGGACCACCGGGCCACGGCCGACGACACCGCCCGGCCCGCGGCGGAGGAGGCCCCCGTGCCCTCGGCGTGAACATGCCCGCCGCGATCCGGGGCAGACGCACCGTAGTCGTCCCCCACGGGCCCCGAGCCGGAGGTGTCTGCCCCATGCGCGCGACGGTGCTGGAACGCTTTCCCGCGGGAGCGCCCCGCGGCTCCTGGCCGGCCGAGGAATGCGCGGCGAGACTGCGCGCCGAGGGCCGCCCCGCGACCGTCGTCATGGACCTGAAGTCCGACGCGTTCCTCGTCGTCGTCCCGGCGCGCGACGAGGAGTGCGGGACATGACCCGACCGCATGCCGGTACCGAGAGAATGCGGTTCCATTCCATGGCCGTTGAAGGGTTTCCCGGTCACGCCTTCGTGAAATCCCATGGTCCGCGATACGAGACCGGTCGGGTTTTCCTTGACTGCCGTCGCCGGCGACTGTCACGATCTACGGCATGAAGATGCGACTGGACCTCACGCGGCGACGCCACGTCGACCTCGCGCGCGTCTCCAGCGCCTCCTGTCGCGCCGCGGCCTGATCCCCCTTCCCCGAGATCCGTCGCGCTTTCCCTCTTTCCCCGTCTCAATTCGCTCTGCCCGCACAGTCCGTGCGTCCTGCACGGGCCTCCGGGCTGCCTGAATTCGGCGTGCCCGAAAACATTCCGCCCGAAAACATTCCGCCCCAGGAGTTCCGCATCCCTGCCGCGCCCCTGGGAATTCGCCTGTCGGGTTTCAGAGCGACGAGGTACGCCCGTCACCGCCGAAGCCGGCCGCAGGGCGCTGGAGGGCCGACTCCCCGAGCCGGCGCCCGAGTCCGGGACCGGTCCCCGTCTGAAACCCCTCGCCCGCTCCGAAAGAGGACCCATGGCCACCGTCCTGTCCGTCTCCGGCAGCCCTTCCGCCTCCTCCCGCACCGGCCGCCTGCTGCGCCACCTCGACCAGCGGCTCACCGCCCAGGGCCATGAGGTGATCCCGCTCGACGTGCGGACGATCCCCGCCGAGGCACTGCTCGGTGCGGACTTCCGCCACCCGGCGATCGTCGAGGCCACCGAGCTGTTCGCCCGCGCCGACGGCGTGGTCGTCGGCACCCCCGTCTACAAGGCGTCGTACTCCGGTGTCCTCAAGGCGCTGCTCGACCTGCTCCCGCAGTACGCGCTCACCGGGAAGACCGTCCTGCCGCTGGCCACCGGCGGCTCCACCGCCCATGTCCTGGCCCTCGACTACGCGCTGCGGCCCGTCCTGAACTCCATGGGCGCCGCGCACATCGTGCAGGGCTGGTTCACCCTCGACAAGGACATCACCGCCCACGAGGACGGCACGGTCACCGTCGCCCCGGCCACCGCCGAGGCGCTCGGCCAGGTCGTCGACCAGTTCTCGGCCGCCCTCGGCCGCACCCCGTACCTGGCCGCGGCGAGCTGACCACGGCCGCGGCGCCCCGGCCGCCGCGTCACGGACTCCTCCAGCGGCTTCCCCCCGGGCACCTGCGACTCGGCGGCACTCTCGATCGGAGACCCCACGTGTCCCTCACCTTCCACTGGTTCCTGCCCACCAACGGCGACAGCCGGCATGTCGTCGGCGGCGGTCACGGCACCCCGGCCACCGCCTCGGGACGGGACCGGCCGCCGACGGTCGCCTACCTGAGCCAGATCGCGCGCGCCGCCGAGGACCTGGGCTTCGTGGGCGCGCTCACCCCGACCGGAGCCTGGTGCGAGGACGCGTGGCTGACCACGGCCATGGTCAGCCGGCACACCGAGCGGCTGAAGTTCCTCGTCGCCTTCCGGCCCGGGTTCGTCTCGCCGACGCTCGCCGCGCAGATGGCGTCCACCTTCCAGCGCCAGAGCGGGGGGCGGCTGCTCCTGAACGTGGTGACCGGCGGCGAGAGCCATGAACAGCGGGCCTACGGCGACTTCCTCGACAAGGACGACCGGTACCGCCGTACCGGTGAATTCCTGGAGATCGTCCGGGGGTTGTGGGACGGCAGGACCGTCGACCTGGACGGCGGGCACCTGCGGGTGGCGGACGCGCGGCTGGCCCGGGTGCCGGACCCCGTCCCCGAGGTGTACTTCGGGGGCTCCTCGCCCCTCGCCGGGGAGATCGCCGCGCGGCACGCGGACGTGTACCTCACCTGGGGCGAGCCGCCCGCCCAGGTCGCCGGGAAGATCGCCTGGATCAAGGGGCTCGCGGCGGCGGAAGGGCGTGCTCCGCGGTTCGGCATCCGGCTGCACGTCATCACCCGGGACACCGCCGAGGCGGCCTGGGCGGAGGCGAACCGGCTGCTCGACGGGTTCGATCCCGAGACCGTGAGGTCCGTCCAGGCCGGGCTCGGGCGCAGTGAG
This sequence comes from Streptomyces griseoruber, assembly GCF_001514205.1. Taxonomy (GTDB): domain Bacteria; phylum Actinomycetota; class Actinomycetes; order Streptomycetales; family Streptomycetaceae; genus Streptomyces; species Streptomyces griseoruber. Next base: position 299,175 of record NZ_KQ948771.1, read on the forward strand.
TCCGAGGGACAGCGGCGGATGCTCGCCCTGCACGGCGGCAGCCGCGACGGGCTGGAGATCCATCCCAACCTGTGGGCCGGGATCGGGCTGGTGCGGGGTGGCGCGGGGACCGCGCTGGTGGGGAGCCACGCGGAGGTGGCCGAGCGGATCAAGGAGTATGCGGCGCTGGGGATCTCGGAGTTCGTGCTGTCCGGGTACCCGCATCTCGAGGAGGCGTACTGGTTCGGGGAGGGGGTGCTGCCGCTGCTCGCCGGAGAAGGGGTGTGGCAGCACCCTTCGGAGCAGCGGGTGAACTCCGTTCAGGTGCCGTTCGCGGGCTGAGACGGGTGTCCGGAGTGCGTGGACGAGTGTGGGTGTGGGTGCGGGTGCGGGTGCGTGGTGGCTTGTCGCGCAGTTCCCCGCGCCCCTAAGCGCTCAGGGAGTTGAGATGTGCTCGGCGGGATTCTCCCGTCTGCCCCTGGACCAGGAGGAACAGGGCCTCCCTCGCCAGGCGTTGGGCCCTGCTCGTCAGCAGCATCGCGCGGCCTCCTCCCGTCACCACGGCCGCCGTGGTCGCCGTCCGCATCAGCGCGTAGGCCTGGGAACGCAGGGCGAGGCGGTCTTCGAGGTGCTCGTGGGGCTTCGCCTCGTCGGTCAGGGTGTAGGCCTCGGCGCGCACCGTCGCGAGGCGGGTGCGCAGGCGGGCGGCCGTCGCCTCGTCCGACAACCCGAGTGCCGCCTCCGTGATGCCGAAGACCGCCGGGTTGGCGTTCACCGTCCTGAGGCGGTCGGTCGCGGCCCAGGTCCGGTGCGGGGTGCGCAGGGCCACCGCCTCCTCGGGGAGCCACAGGCCGTCCAGGTCCAGGGAGACCGTGCGGGCCGCGGTGAGGGCGGCCAGGCGCAGCGGGGCGGATGCCCGCAGACCCGGCTGGTCGCGGGCCTCCGTGAAGGCGAACAGGGCCTCGTCGGCGTCCGTGACTCCGGCGAGGAGCAGCACGTCGTTCAGGCCCCAGCCCGTGTACCAGGGGACCTTGCCGTCGAAGCGCCAGCCGCCCCGCTCGCGGGTGGCCCGGACGGGGACGCGGGGGTGGGACCGCAGATGGGCGTACGCCACCCCGGACAGCAGGTCGCCGGTCGCCAGCCGGCCGAGCAGGCGCTCGCGCACCGGGCCCTCGCTCTTCGCCAGGGTCAGCACCGGGGTGTGGTGCTGCGTCTGCACGAACCAGGTCGAGCAGCAGGCCCCGGCCAGGATCTCCGCCGTCTCCCGCACCACCGCGCCGGGCGCCTCGGCACCGCCGTACTCCTTCGGCGCGTTGAGCCCCAGCAGACCCGAGCGTCTGATCTCCGTGAGGTGGCCCACCGGCACCTCGCCCTGGTCGACCTGTTCGGCGTGCGGGAGGAGGAGGTCGTCGGCGAGGCGGCGGGCGCGGGTGACGAGGGGGTGCGGTGCGGTCATGGACGAGATTCTTTCCCGTGTCGGGGTCCGGGGTGTCGATCCGGGGGACTGCCGTTCGTGTAGGAGGTGGGACAACGGCACGAAGCCAAGGAGGACGTCATGAAGCACTACCTGCTCAGCGTGGTCCAGCCGGCCGGCGGGACGCCGCCCGCCCCCGAGGAGCTGGCCGAGATCATGCGCCGGGTGGAGGCGTACAACGACGAGCTGCGCGCCGCCGGGGCCTGGGTCTTCGCCGGCGGTCTGCACGGACCCGAGACGGCCACCGTGCTCCGGCCGAAGGACGGTGACGTGCTCGTCACCGACGGCCCGTACGCCGAAGGGAAGGAGTACCTCGGCGGTCTGTGCCTGATCCGCGCCGCCGACCTCGACGAGGCCCTGGAATGGGGCAGGAAGGCCGCCCTGGCCACCACCCTCCCCATCGAGGTGCGGCCGTTCGCGGACCGGCACTGAGGCCGGACGATGGGTGACCCCGTCGACGTCGAGGCCGTGTTCCGCGCGGAGTACGGCCGGGCCGTCGCCGTCCTGGTCCGCCACCTCGGTGACATCGGCCTCGCCGAGGAGGCGGTCCAGGAGGCCTTCACCACGGCCCTGCGGCGCTGGCCGGAGACCGGTCCGCCGCCCAGCCCGGCCGGATGGATCATCACCACCGCCCGCAACCGGGCCGTCGACCGGCTGCGCCGCGAGGCCGGCCGGGACGCCCGGCACGCCGAGGCGGCCCGGCTGTACGCCCCCGACCCGCCCGCGGAGGAGGGCCCCGTGCGCGACGACCGGCTCCGTCTGATCTTCACCTGCTGTCACCCGGCGCTCGCCCCGCAGGCGCGGGTCGCCCTGACCCTGCGGCTCCTCGGCGGTCTCACCACCGCGCAGATCGCCCGCGCGTTCCTCGTCCCCGAACCCACGATGGCCCAGCGCCTGGTCCGCGCCAAGGCGAAGATCCGCGACGCCCGCATCCCGTACCGGGTGCCCCGCGACGCCGACCTCCCGGACCGGCTGAACGGCGTGCTCGCCGTCGTCTACCTGATCTTCAACCAGGGGTACGAGGGTGATCCCGGCCTGTGCGCGGAAGCCCTGCGTCTCGGGCGGTTCCTCGGCGAGCTGATGCCGGACGAGCCCGAGGTCACCGGGCTGCTCGCGCTGATGCTGCTCGTCGAGTCCCGCCGGGACGCCCGTCAGGACGCCGGCGGCACGCTCGTCCCGCTGCCCGAACAGGACCGGCGCCGCTGGGACCGGGCGCTGATCGCCGAGGGACAGGACCTCGTCCGCCGCTGTCTGCGCCGCGACCGGCCGGGGCCGTACCAGATCCAGGCCGCCGTCCAGGCCGTCCACAGCGACGCGCCGACCGCCGCGGCCACCGACTGGGGGCAGATCCTGCGGCTCTACGACCAGCTGACGGCCCTCGCCCCGAGTCCGGTGGTGGCGCTGAACCGGGCGGTGGCGGTCGCCGAGGTCGACGGCCCGCGGCCCGCCCTCGACCTGCTGGACGCGCTCGACCTCGACGGCTACCACGTCTTCCACGCCGTCCGGGCCGACCTGTTGCGGCGCCTCGACCGCCGCACCGAGGCGGCCCGGGCCTACGCGTCCGCCCTCGCGCTGGCCGAGAACCCGGCCGAGCGCGCCTATCTGGAGAAGCGCCTGCACACCCTGCACGGACTGTAGTGGTTGCCCGGGGAATGTATTTTGGTCCATGAAAGGTTGGCATATACACCGAGCCGACCGCTCGCCGTCCGAACCCAGGGCCGCAAGGCCCGCGCACCCCAGCGAGGCACCGTGACCACCGCCGCCACCCCCGAGCAGCCCACCGGCCCCCTCGCCGCCCCCGAGCGGCCCGCCGATGTCGTGGCCCGGCTGCGCGCAGCCTTCCGCACCGGCCGCACCAAGCCCGTCGCCTGGCGCACGGACCAGCTGCGCCGCCTGCGCGCGCTGCTCACCGAGCACGGCGCCGACCTCGCCGCCGCCCTCCACGCCGACCTGGGCAAGAGCGCCACCGAGGCGTACCGTACCGAGATCGACTTCACGATCCGCGAGATCGACCACACCCTCGACCACCTGGACGCCTGGCTCACCCCCGAGCCCGCCCCGGTCCCGGCCCACCTCGGCGCCGACGCGCGCGCCTGGACGCAGGTCGACCCGCTCGGCGTCGTCCTCGTCATCGCGCCCTGGAACTACCCCGCCCAGCTGCTGCTGGCCCCGCTGGTCGGCGCCCTCGCCGCCGGAAACGCGGTCGTCGTCAAGCCCAGCGAGCTGGCCCCCGCCACCTCCGCCGCGCTGGCCCGGCTGCTGCCCGCCCACCTCGACACCGAGGCGGTCGCCGTCGTCGAGGGCGGCGTTCCCGAGACCACGGCCCTGCTCGCCGAGCGCTTCGACCACGTCTTCTACACCGGCAACGGCACCGTCGGCCGGATCGTGCTGCGCGCCGCCGCCGAGCACCTCACCCCGGTCACCCTCGAACTCGGCGGCAAGTCACCGGCGTTCGTCGACCGCGACGCCGATCTCACCGTCGTCGCCGACCGGCTGGCCCGCGGCAAGTTCCTCAACGCCGGCCAGACCTGTGTCGCCCCCGACTACGTCCTCACCGACCAGCGGACCGCCGCCGCCCTCGAACCCCTGCTGGCCCGCGCCGTCGAGACCCTCTACGGCGCCGACCCGCAGACCTCGCCCGAGTACGGCCGGATCGTCAACGAACGCCACTTCGACCGGCTCACCGCCCTGCTCGACTCCGGGCGGACCGTGACCGGCGGCCGTCACGACCGTACGGACAAGTACATCGCGCCGACCGTCCTCGCCGACGTCGACCCCGCGTCGCCCGTGATGGCCGAGGAGATCTTCGGCCCCATCCTGCCGATCGTGACCGTCGCCGGGCTGGACGAGGCGATCGGGTTCATCAACGACCGCGACAAGCCCCTCGCCCTGTACGTCTTCTCCGAGTCCGACACCACGCGCTCCCGCATCGCCGCCGAAACCTCCTCCGGCGGCCTCGGGTTCGGCCTGCCCCTCGCCCATCTCACCGTCTCCGACCTGCCGTTCGGCGGTGTGGGGGAGAGCGGCATGGGCAACTACCACGGCCGCTACTCCATCGAGACCTTCAGCCACCGCAAGGCGGTGCTGGACAAGCCGCTGGGCTGAGCCCGCCGGAACGCGACAGAAGGAAACGTGACAGAAGGAAACAGGGCAGAAGCGGGCATCGGTGGGGCAGTAACGGTGCCGCGATAGTCCGGAATGGCGCGGTCCGTAGTCCGAAGCGGCCAATTCCACCGGACTTTCGAATCCGGCATGCACGAAACGCGCGTCCCGAACGCCGTGGTGGCAGAAGGTGTAACCGTCGCCTTCCGGGGCTCCTGAGCCCCGCACACCCAGCGGAAGGACCGAACGGTCCGTGAACGACCAGTTCGCACAGCTCGCCCGGGACGTGGCGCTGTCCCTGCTCGCCCTCCGGGTCTTCGGACCCGGGGCCGTCACGCTCGCGCGCCGGGTCGCCGCCGCCCTCGTGCGGGTGGGCGTCCGGGAGATGGACCACCGGCTCCCGGGAGGCGATCGGTGACCCAGGAGGAGCTGCGCCCCACCGGCAACCCCAGGGCGCCGGAGAAGCTGCCGCTGGACTTCAGCGCCTTCCACCAGCTGCACCGCCCGCGCTACGTCCGCGAGGCCGAGCGCTGTCTGCGCTGCCGGGCGGACGCCGAGGAGGCCGTCGACGAGGCGTTCGTCCAACTCGCCCGGGAGTGGCCGCAGATACTGCGCGCCGAGAACCCCGCCGCCTACGCCTGGCGGGTCATGAAGAACCGCGTCGTCGACCACGCCCGGGCCCGGGGCCGGCGCGCCACCCTCATGGACACCGCCGTCTTCGAGACGGTGACCCTCCAGGGCGCCGAGGACGCCTTCGAGGTCATCGAGCAGAACCTGCGGCTGTTCCACGCGATCTCCGCCCTCCCCGAACGCCAGCAGGACGTCATCCGGCTGCGCTACTGCGAGGGCTACGACACCGCCGAGGTGGCGCACGAACTCGGCATCACCGAGGCCGGGGTGCGCTCCATCGAGCGCTACGCCAGGCACCGGCTGCGGGAGATCTACACATCGTGCGCCGAGGAGGAGGCGGAGCGTTCATGACCTACGACACCGTGAGCGACATCGACACGCTGCTGGCCGGGGCGCGGCTGGTGCCCACCGCCCCCTACCGCCGCTGCGACATCGAGGCCGCCGAGGCCCGGATAGCCGCCCGGGTCGCGGTCCCGGCCGCCGACGGCATCGGGGCGCGGACCCGCCCCCAGCAGGCCGCCGCCCGCCGTCCCCCGAGGGTCCATCCCTCGGCCCGGGACCTGCGGGCCCTGTGCGAGGCGCTGCTGACCCGCCCCGGCGCCCTGAGCGACCTCGGCGCCTTCCACGGCAGCGCGCTGCCCGAACCCTCCGGAGCGCGCGTCCTCGGCGCCCTCCTCCATCTGGCCGGCTGCGAGGACAGCGGCCGCTTCTGGTGGCAGTACGGGGCCGGCGCCGGCGACACGATCTCCTCGTACTGCCTCTACCTCCACCACCGCTCGCACGGCGAGGACGAGGAGGCGGACTGGTGGCTCAGCCACACGGAGATCACCCCCGCCACCCTGAGCCGGGAGGCCACCGAGGTGGAGATCGCCACGGCCCTGCACGTGCTCAGAGGTCTGCGGCGCGGCCGCCGGGGACTGACCAAGGCGCTGCGCGCCCTGGTGGAGTACGTCCCGGCCGTGGTCGGCTTCGTCGACGAGGACCTGGAACTGCCCCTCCCGGACGGCGATCTCGCCGGCATCGTGGAGGAGGCCGTCGCCCACGGCGGCACCCCGCCCGCCGGGGAACGCCGGTGCGTACGGTCCCGCCCGCTGCTCGAACGCCGGGAGTCGGCCGTGCACACCGTCTCCTCGGCCACCCCGCGCACGGCCCGCCACTGGAGCCGGGACGTCCAGGAGGCGCTGCGCAAGTGCGAGGAGACCGTGGCCTGTTGACGGCGCGCCACGAGGAGGCGCCGGCGTCCGCGGCAGCTCGATCGCCGTACTGCGCCGGGCCGTCGAGCTCGGCGTCGACCACATCGACACCGCCGCCTTCTTGATCACTTCATACGCGGCGGGGAGTGGCTGGAGGTACCCGCCCGCGACCTGCGGGTCAGCAACGCGCCGTCGACCTTCACCGCCCGGTCGTCCCTGGTCGCCCAGCGCCTGCGTACGCCGTCCTCGTGCTCGGCCTGCGCCCGTTCCACGGCCTCGACGTCCATACCGTCCACGGACCAGGCGACCATGCCGTAGGAGGTGGCGCGCATCGCCAGGTCGGTCTGCGCCTGGTGGCGCTCCAGGGCTGTGCCCATGGCGTACAGGTTGTTTTCGCAGACGAACAGCAGGGGGAGGTTCCACAGGGCCGCGAGGTTCGCCGTCTCGTGGAACTCGCCCTCGGCGAAGGCCCCGTCGCCGAAGAAGCAGCACGTGACGCGGTGCTGTCCGCGCATACGGTCGGCGAGCGCCAGGCCGGCGGCCAGGGGGAGCCCGCCGGCGACGATGGCGTTGCCGCCGTAGAAGCGCCGGCTCGCGTCGAACAGGTGCATGGACCCACCCCGGCCGCCGCTGCACCCGGTGGCCCTGCCGTACATCTCCGCCATGACCGCCTCGGCGGTGATGCCGCGCGCCAGCGCGTGACCGTGGTCGCGGTAGGTGGAGACGACCGCGTCCTCGGGTGTCAGCGCCTCGTTGACGCCGACGGCGACGGCCTCCTCGCCGATGTAGAGGTGGACGAAGCCCCGGATCTTCGTGGCGCTGTACAGCTCGACGCACCGCTCCTCGAAACGCCGGATACGCAGCATCGTCTCCAGCAGATCCGTGCGGTGCCCCGTACCCGGCCCCAGCTCGGTCTTCGCGGTCTTCGGGGTCTTCGGGGACTTCGCGGCCTTCGGGGACTTCCTTGCGGGTTTCCGGGTACGGCTGGGGCGGGCCAGGCTCATACGGATCCCTCCAACGTGGACAGGTCGCCGGTGGGCAGGCCGAGTTCGCGTGCGCGCAGCAGTCGGCGCATCACCTTGCCGCTGCGGGTCCTGGGCAGGTTCTGGTCGAACGCGATCTCCCGGGGAGCGACGGCGGGACCCAGCTTGCGGCGGCCGAAGCCCAGCAGCTCCCGTTCCAGGTCCGGGGTCGCCTCCACCCCCGGGCGCAGGGACACGAACGCCTTGACGACGTTCCCGGCGACCGGGTCCGGCCGCCCGATCACCCCCGCCTCGGCCACCAGCGGGTGTTCCATCAGCGCGCTCTCCACCTCGAACGGGCCGATGAGATGACCCGCCGACTTGATCACGTCGTCGGCGCGTCCCACGAACCAGTACCAGCCGTCGGCGTCCCGGCGCACCAGATCGCCGGTCAGGTACCAGCCGTCGGCGAACGCCGCGTCGTAGCGCTCCTTGTCGTGCAGATAGCCGCGGAACATCGAGGGCCACCCCGGCCGCAGCGCCAACTCGCCCTCGACGCCGGGAGTGCCCACTTCCGTCACCCTGCCGTCGACGACCAGGGCACGGCCGTCCTCGCCCTGCTCCAGCACGCTCGCCTCGACTCCTGGCAGTGGCCGTCCCATCGAGCCGGGCCGGATCTCGCAGGCCGCGAAGTTCGCGATCATGATGCTGCCGGTCTCCGTCTGCCACCAGTTGTCGTGCACCGGCAGGCCCAGCACGTCCCGGCCCCATACGACGGCCTCCGGGTTGAGGGGCTCACCGACGGAGGCGACGAAGCGGAGGGCGGAGAGGTCGTGCGAGCGCGGCAGGGCGTAGGGGCCCTGGCGCGGTGTGGCGCGCATCAGCATGCGCAGGGCCGTCGGGGCGGTGTACCAGACCGTGACGTGTTGTCCGCCGAGGATCCGGTACCAGCGCCGTGCGTCGTAGTCGCCCTCGTCGAGGACCACCGTCACGCCGTGGACGAGCGGGGCGATGACGCCGTACGACATGCCGGTGACCCAGCCGGGGTCGGCGGTGCACCAGTACACGTCCTCGGGACGCAGGTCGAGTGCGTGGGCGGCGGTGGCGTAGTGCGCGACGACCGCCTCGTGGACGTGGACCGCGCCCTTGGGCGTGCCGGTGGTACCGCTGGTGAAGTGCAGCAGGGCCATGTCGTCGGGGGACGTCGGGGGAATGGCGAAGGTGTCGGGGGCCGTGGACATCAGGCCGTCGAAGGACGCGGTGCCAGGCAGCTCTGCGGCGCCGGGGCCGATGATCAGGACGTGTTCCAAGCCGGGCAACGACGCGCGGCGCCCGGCGACCTTGCGCCGGTAGAGGTCCGCGGTGGTGACCAGGACCCGCGCGTCGCCGAGACGCAGCCGCTGCTCGACCGGATCGGGGCCGAACGCTGAGAAGAGGGGGCAGAGCACGCTGGTGTTCTTCAGCGTGCCGAGCACCGTCGTGTACAGCTCGGGGCGGCGGCCGAGCAGCGTGAACACCCGGTCCCCGTGGCCGACGCCGAGCGACCGCAGTACGTTCGCGAAGCGGGCGGTACGGCGGGTCAGCTCGGCGTACGTGACGGTGGAGACGGAGTCGTCCCGGGCCACGCAACTCAGCGCGACCTTCTCCCCGGCACCCGAAGCCGCGTGCCGGTCGACCGCCTCGTGGGCCATGTTGAGGCCGCCGCCGGGGAGCCCGGCCAGCTCGCTGCGCGCCTGCGACCACGTGAAGGCCGAGCGGGTCAGGTCGTAGTCGGCGAGACGCGGCGGCACCGCGGGGTCGGTGTCCTTGGGGATGGTGTCCCAGTGCATCGGTGCTCCTCCCGGCACTGCCCCCGTTTCTCCAGGGTCCCCGAGCGGCGCTGTGACCGCACTTCGGTCGCAGGACATGGTCCGACGCACCGATGGGGCGCATGCACGGCGTCATGGAGCCGGGGGCCGCCCGCTTCTTGCGGGCCCGAATCGCACGGTGCGCGGCTCCGCTCCGCTTCTCCGTGTCACCTTGTGGCCCTCGGCTCACTTCCATGACACCGCTGTGCGCCGCCGGTGTGCAGGGCCGAAGGGCCCTTGGCAGCTCGGCCGACCGGCCCGGCCCGGCGGCGCGGCACGACCTTCACCACACCGGCGACCCGACCGTCGGCCTCCACGACCGGCACGGCACTGACATTCCGGCGGTTCGGCTCTCCGTCCCCGGCATCACCGGGCCGTGTGCCATCGCAACCCGGCCGGAGGCGCCCGACCTGTGTCGCGGTCGCTCGCCTGCGGTGCGACGGTATTCACAGGGGTCTCCGAGCAGCAGGACGGGAAGGCGGTGGCGGTGATGGAACTCCCGCTGGTCGTGGGCGTCGACGGATCGGACTCCAGCCTGCTGGCGGTCGACTGGGCAGTGGACGAGGCGGCACGGCACGGACTGCCGCTGCGGCTGGTCCACGCCTTCCGGTGGGAGCGTTACGAGCGAACCCTGCCGTCGTTCACCACCGGTCGTCGTTCCGGGGAGGTGATGGCGCAGAACATCGTTGCTTCCTGCGCGCAACGCGCCGGACTCCGGGACCCGGAGGTGAAGGTGTCCGAGGAGGTACTCCCCGACGACGCCGTGTCCGCACTGCTGCGCACGGCGCCCGACGCGTTCGCCCTGGTCGTGGGAGAACGCGGGCGGGGTGAGGTGCCCGGGCTGCTTCTGGGGTCGGTCAGCCTGGCCGTGGCGGCGCGCGCGGCGTGCCCGGTCGTCGTGGTCCGGGGCGCGAAGCCCAACGTCCAGGGATCCCTCGGCCGGATCGTGGTCGGCGTCGGCGACGAGGCCGAGCACACGGGTGCCGTACGGTTCGCCGCCCACGAGGCACAGGCACGCGGCTGCGCCCTGACAGCCGTACGGGCATGGCGCCGCCCGGCCCACGCCGGGGACGACGCCACCCAGGCGCATGACGAGCGGGCCTCCACCGAACTGGAGGACGCCCTGCGCGAAGCCGCGCGGGAACACCCCGACCTCTCCGTCCACCGCCACACCGTCGAGGGCCCGGCGCACCGCGTCCTGCTCGACGCTGCGGCCGACGCCGACCTGGTCGTCGTCGGAGCCCGACGCAGGCACGGCCACTTCGGTCTGCAACTCGGCAGGGCCGCCCACACCCTGCTGCATCACTCCGCCTGCCCGGTCGCCGTCGTCCCTCAGCGGGTCTGAGGGCCACCGCGTGGCCCGGTCCTGCCGAGCCGAGGAGAAACCGCTTCGTGCGCCGCGCCGGACACACGTACCGCGGTGACCTTGTACTCGGGGCAGGAGGTAACGGTGTCCGTGTGGTCGGAGGTGAGGCGGTTCACGCCGCTCGCGGGGAAGTGGAAGGAACTGAACACCTGGCCGGGTGCGGTCTGTTCGCTGACCCGGGCGACGAGCCGGGCCCGGCCGTGCCGGCTCTCCACGGTGAGCTGTGCGCCGTTCCGCACGTCGTACCGGGCGGCGTCATCGGGGTGGAGGTCGAGGTGGTCGACGGGATCGAGTGCGAGGGTGCCGCCGCGGCGGGTCATGCTGCCGGAGTTGTAGTGCGCCCAGCGCCGACCGGTGACCAGGAGCAGTGGGTAGTCGTCGTCGGGTTGCTCACCGGGTGGGAGGTAGGGGGCCGCGGAGAGGTGGGCCCGTCCGTCCGGTGTGGCGAAGCGCTCCTCGTACAGCTTGGCCAGCCCGGGGCGGCCCGGGTGAGGGCACGGCCACGGCACGGCGCCCTCCCGGTCCAGCCGTTCATGGGACAGACCGGCGAAGACGGGCGCGATGCGTCCGCATTCGGCAAGGGCGTCGGCCGGACGGGGGCAGGCCAGGTCGGCCCCCATCGCAGCGGCGAGGGCGTGGACGACGTCGAAGTCGCTCCAAGCCTCACCCGGCGCAGGCACGGCGGGGCGGACCCGCTGGAACCTGCGGTCGAAGTTGACGAAGGTGCCGTCCTTCTCCAGCCAGGACGCGGCCGGCAGGACGACGTCGGCATGGCGGGCGGTCTCGGACAGGAAGAGTTCGTTGCACACCACGAGCGGGCATGTCCGAAGGGCTTCGGTCACGCGGTTCGTGTCGGGGTCGGTCGCGCAGACGTCCTCGCCGATGACCCACAACGCCCGCAGATCCCCGGCCCGCGCGGCGGCGAACATGTCCGGGATCCTCAGGCCCGGGCGGTCCGGGATCCGTACACCCCACACCGCTTCGGCCCGGGACCTTGCGCCAGGGTCGGTCACCTTCCCGTAGCCGGGCAGCAGGTCGGGCAGCGCGCCCATGTCCGAGGCGCCCTGGACGTTGTTCTGGCCGCGCAGCGGATTGACACCGTACCCGTGGTCGGTGCCGACGGCGCCGCGCAGGATCGCCAGATTGGCCAGTGAGCGCACGCCGTCCGTGCCGTGCAGGTGCTCGGTGACGCCGAGGCCGTAGACGATGGCCGGCTGCTCGGCCCTGCCGTACAGCCGCGCGGCGGCGACCAGGTCCGCGGCGGGTACCCCGGTGGTCTGCGCGACCCGGTCGGGCGGGTAGTCGTCCAGCAGCTCGGTGAGCTCGGACAGACCGGTGGCCCGCTCGCGCAGGAACTCCTCGTCGGCCAGTCCTTCGGTGAGCAGGACGCGGGCGAGCCCGTGGAAGAGCGCCACGTTGGTGCCGGGCCGGGGCCGTAGATGCACGTCGGCGTGCAGGGCGAGGCCCACGGCGCGGGGGTCGGCGACGATCAGCCTGGCGCCGTGCAGCACGCGCTGGAGCAGCCGCGCGCCGACCACCGGGTGGGCCTCGACGGGATTGGCGCCGACGACCAGCAGGCAGTCCGCCCGCTCCACGTCGTCGAAGCTGTCCGTGCCCCCGGAGAGCCCGAAGGAAGCGGTCAGGCCGGCGGCGGACGGCGAGTGGCACAGGCGGGAGCAGTTGTCGACGTTGTTCGTGCCGATGACGGCCCGCATGAACTTCTGGACGAGGTAGTTCTCCTCGTTCGTGGCGCGGGCCGAGGAGATCGCTGCCACGGAGTCCGCGCCGCCGTCCGTGACGGCCGCGCCCAGCCCTCGCGCGACATGCCCGAGTGCCTCGTCCCAGCTCACCGGCTCGAGGCGGCCGTCGCGCCGCAGCAGGGGCCGTGTGAGGCGTTCGGGAGAGGTGAGATATCCGTGGGCGAAGCGTCCCTTGACACAGGCGTGCCCCCGGTTGACCGGGCCGTCCCGGGCGGGGAGGACCGCCGTGACCCCGCCGTCGGAGGCGACGACGTCCAGAGCGCAGCCGACACCGCAGTATCCGCATGTCGTACGCGTCCCGGCCGGCCGGTGGGCGGAGGTGAGCCCGCGCCCTGGCCCCGGCTCGGTGATCGCGCCGGTGGGACAGGTGTCCACGCATCCGCCGCAGGCCACGCAATCCGACTCGGCCCAGGGCCCGCCGGTTCCGGGAGCGACCACCGTGTCGGCGCCCCGGCCGGTCAGGGTCAGGGCGAAGGTACCCTGCACCTCGGCGCACATGCGGACACACCTCCCACAGGCGATGCAGAGGTCCCGGTCCAGGTGGACGTAAGGGTGGGAGTCGTCCGCACCCCGGCCTCCGGCAGCCCGAGCCGTGTCGGGGCCGATGCCCGACGAGCGGCAGACCTCGGCCAGTTCGCTGGGGTTGTCCCCGGTGAGGGCGCGGGGCGGCAGAGCCGATGCGATGAGCTCCACCGCGTCCCGGCGCAGCCGCCGGAGATCGTCGGCGGCGGCTTCGACATGCGCCCCCGATGCGGCCGGGGTCACGCAGGCCGCCACGACCGACCCGTCGGCCCGCACGAGACACGTACGGCATGACCCGGCCGGGCCGATCCGGTCGTCGGAGCAGAGCGAGGGCAGTTCGACACCGGCTGCCCGTACCGCCACGAGCAGTGAGGCTCCCTCGGGAACGGTGACGCCCGTACCGTCGACCTCGACCTCGATACCGCTTCCGGTCATGACTCCCATCCCGGCAGTCGCTCCCCGTAGGCGCGGGCGAGGCTGCGCACCGCCGGTGGGATGCGCCGCCCGAAGGCGCACAGACTCGCCTCGGCGAGGACACGCCCGAGTCGTTCCCATTCGGGGCCGGGCGGGGTCCCGGCCGACGCCAGCTCCAGGCCGCGGCGCGAGCCCACCCGGCAGGGGGAACACGCGCCGCAGCTCTCCGCCGCCGCGAACTGCCAGATGTGCCGCAGCGCTTCCCGAGGCGGCACCCGCTGGTCGAAGGCGACCAGCCCGGCATGGCCGAGCGCGGCGCCACGGGACGCGAGGCCGGCGGTGGTCAGCGGTACGTCCAGCGCGTCAGGGCCGAGGAAACCGCCCAACGGACCGCCGACCTGCAACGCGGCGAGCTCGCTGCCGTCCTGCAGACCGCCGCCCAGCTCGGTGACGATGCGCGGCAGCGGGGTCCCCAGCTCGACCTCGTACGCCCCCGGCCGGGCGAACCGCTCCGACAGACAGACCAGCTTCGTCCCGCTCTCGTCGGGTGTGCCACGTCGGGCGTAGTCCTCTCCGCCACGCGCGATGATCCACGGGACGGAGGCGAGGGTCTCGACGTTGTTCACCACCGTGGGCGCGCCCCACAGACCGCGCCGGGTGGGGTAGGGCGGGCGCGGCCGGGCACAGCCCCGGTCCCCCTCCAGGCTCGCGATCAGCGCCGTCTCCTCGCCCGCCACGTACGATCCGGCGCCCGCCACCACCTCGACGTCGAGCCTCGTGTCCGTCGCGTGCACGGACGGGCCGAAGTGCCCGTCGGCGTACGCCTGTTGCACCGCCTCCCGCATCCGCGCCAGGGCCAGCGGATACTCCGAGCGCACCAGGATCACACCCCGGCCGGCCCCGCACGCGAAGCACGCCAGGGCCAAGCCCTCCAGCACCCGCTCCGGCTCCGCCTCCATCAACAGCCGGTCGGCATAGGAGCCGGGATCCCCCTCATCCCCGTTGGCCACGACGACGGTGCCGGGAGTCCGGCCGGCCGCCTCCCACTTCGAGGCCACCCGGAATCCCGCGCCACCACGGCCCCGCAGACCGGAGGCGGCCACCTCCCGCTGAACCTCGTCAGGACGGCCCGCCGTCACCGTCCGCGGCCACACCTGCCACGGGCGCTCACCGGCCAGTACCGTTCCCAGGAGCACGGGGTCGCCGGTGTCGTCTGCCACCGGGATCCCGGGCGCCCGTGAGGGTGCGCGTCCCGCGAGCTGACCGGTCAGCGTCCGGCCGGTGCACGGGGTGTCGTCGTCGAGTGCCGCGGGGCCCGTGTAGCAGTACCCCAGACAGCGGATCGTCTGCAGCGAGGTCTCACCGTCGGGCGAGACCCTGCCCGCGGCGACGCCCAACTCGTGCTCCACATCGGGGAGGTGCCGGCCGGCCTGTGCGGCGAAGCACGCGGTTCCCGCACAGACGCGGACGTGACGGCGGCTGTGCGGGGCGGCGAGGTCCGCGTAGTACCCGGCCGGTCCGAGCGCGGACGCAGCGGGAAGTCCCAGAGCGGCGGCGACGGCCGGAGCCCAGGTTCCGGGGCTGTCCGCCGTTCCCGCCCTGGCCTCCGCCAGCGACTCGATCAGCCGGCCTCCCGGCCGACCGCGCCGGTCGGCCAGGGCCCGAAACGCATCGAAACGGTCCGCGGAGCCCACGGGAATCATGACCTCATCGTGGAGCCGGTGGCCGGCGACCGCAATCGGGCGGCGGCGGGCGCTGTCCGCGTCTTCCCCAGCCTCGGCGTGACCCTCACGGCGGGAGGCCAGCCGGGCGGGACCAGCGGACGTATATGCCGCGCAGCGTGGTGATCTGCCGGGACTGCCGCTGTGGCAGCCCCGAAGATCAGCGGAGTCGATCGCACCCAGCAGGTCGCGCCCCGGCTGGAGCGGCTGCTGTGCGACGACGTGGAGCGACACGTCGAGGTCATCGGCTCCCGTCTGGAGCCGGCAGCCGGCGACGTCCTCTCGGACGGGAAGTCGTCCCTCGCGGCGGCGAACGCGCTGACGCTCGATGTGGACAGGTCGCGGGCGGCGGCCGAGCCCTCGTCCCTCTCGTCGCGTCGTCGCGATCGTGAGGGTGTCACCGGCAGTAAACCCAGGTGCGGGGACCCGGGGTCCGGGGAGAAGATGCGGCTGTGGATGATGAATCGGACGAGGTGAACGAGGCGGTGACGGGCGAGCTGCGCCTGATGGACCCCAGGGTGCGGGCGTCGCGCACCCTGGCCGGGGAACTGCTGGACCCTGAGTTCGTCGAGGTCGGTGCCTCGGGCCGGCGGTGGACCTTCGAGCAGATGCTCGCCGAGTTGCCGGACATGACCGGCAGTTTCGAGGAGGGCCCCCGCTACCAGCCGTCGGACATCACCGGAGTCGTTCTGGCGCCCGGGCTGGTGCACCTCACGTACGAGACCGTGCGCGATGGCCGGAGGGCGCGACGCAGCTCGCTCTGGCGCAGGAGGAGCGGCGGGAGCGGCTGGCAGATGTACTACCACCAGGCCACTCCCGTTCCGCCGGAGGTCGCGTAACAGGGACCGCACCCTTCGTCGCCCGCGTCGGGGAAGGGGCCGTGCAGGCCGACCACCGGTTTCGGGTCATGGCGCAGCGCGTCGGTATCGAGGTCGTCGACGATGCGGTAGGTGCCCTTGCCGCCTCGGGCGGCGGACACAGCGCGGATCCCCGGGTCGCCGAACGCAGAGCTCGGATGGCGGCGACCGCACGCCCTGCGGACTGTCGAGGCAGTCCATGCCGAAGTCCGTGGTGGACGCGCACGTCGTGCGTGCCCCACGGCGGCGGAACTCGCGGCTCACGGTCGACGGTTCTCCGATGGGCTCGCCCAGGCCCTTGTCGTGGGGGCAGCGGCCCGCCTCGGTGCGCAACAGGACGGTGGTGATGTCTGCGGCGCCGCCACCCGGCAGCAATCCTCGAACTGCCCGCCCCCGTCGTCGCGGACGCCCTCGGCCACCCCCGACCACACCACCCCCCGGCTCCGCAACGAGACCGGCGGGACATGGAGCCGATACCCCCCTGGGGATCACGGTCCCCGGGGCGAGGGCCCGGTGACCGTGGCCGGCCGAGGCGACTGGCGTCCCCGTAGTTTTACGTATAACCTCTCCCGTCAATCGCCTCTGCCGCGCCTCCCGAAAGGCCCCGATGTCCCGCATCGCCCTGGTCACCCTCGTCGTCGACGACTACGACGAGGCGATCCGCTTCTACACCGACGCGCTCGGCTTCCGGCTCGCCGAGGACGAGCCCCGGCCCGACGGCGCCCGCTGGGTCGTCGTACGGCCGGGCGAGGGCCAGGACGGCACCGGGCTGCTGCTCGCCCGGGCCAAGGGCGACGCCCAGCGCGACCGGATCGGTGACCAGACCGGCGGCCGCGTCGGCTTCTTCCTGCACACCGACGACTTCGCCCGCGACCACGCCCGGATGCTCGCGGCCGGCGTGACCTTCCTGGAGGAGCCCCGCCACGAGCCGTACGGCTCCGTCGTCGTCTTCCAGGACCTGTACGGCAACCGCTGGGACCTGCTCCAGCCCGCCGGCTGATCCGCTTCCCGTACCCCCGTACCCCCGTACCCCCGTACCCCCGTACCCCCGTACCCCCGTATACCGAACCGCCCCGCCCAGCCCTGCCCGAGGAAAGACCCGCCATGACTGCTACGCGCGTAGACGCCGATGTGATCCGCCGCCTTCCCAAGGCCGTCCTGCACGACCACCTCGACGGCGGCCTGCGCCCCGCCACGGTCGTCGAGCTCGCGGCCGAGATCGGCCACGCGCTGCCCACCACCGACCCCGACGAGCTGGCCGCCTGGTACTTCGAGGCCGCCAACTCCGGCGACCTGGTGCGCTACATAGCCACCTTCGAGCACACCCTCGCCGTGATGCAGTCCCGCGAGGGTCTGCTGCGCGTCGCCGAGGAGTACGTCCTCGACCTCGCCGCCGACGGCGTCGTCTACGCCGAGGTCCGCTACGCGCCCGAACTGAACGTGCGGGGCGGGCTTACGCCGAACGAGGTCGTGGAGACCGTGCAGGAGGGGCTCGCGGCCGGAATGGCGAAGGCAGCCGCGGCCGGCACCCCGGTCCGCGTCGGCACCCTGCTCTGCGGCATGCGGATGTTCGACCACGTCCGTGCGGCCGCCGACCTGGCCGTCGCCTACCGTGACGCCGGCGTCGTCGGCTTCGACATCGCCGGCGCCGAGGACGGCTTCCCGGCCGCCGACCACCTCGACGCCTTCGAGCACCTGCGCCGCGAGAGCGTGCCCTTCACCATCCACGCCGGTGAGGCCTTCGGGCTGCCCAGCATCCACCAGGCGCTCCAGGTGTGCGGCGCCCAGCGCATCGGGCACGGGGTGCGGATCACCGAGGACATCGTCGACGGCAAGCTCGGGCGGCTCGCGAGCTGGGTGCGCGACCGCCGTATCGCGCTGGAGATGTGCCCGACGTCCAACCTCCAGACGGGCTGCGCCGCCTCCATCGCCGAGCACCCGATCACCGAGCTGAAGGACCTCGGCTTCCGTGTCACCCTCAACACCGACAACCGTCTGGTGTCCGGCACCACCATGACCCGCGAGATGGCGCTGCTCGTCGAGCAGGCCGGCTGGGGCGTCGAGGACCTGCGCACGGTCACGGTGAACGCCCTGAAGAGCGCGTTCATCCCGTTCGACGAGCGCAACGCCCTCATCGAGGACGTCGTCCTGCCGGGTTACGCCGGCGCGCTCTGAAGCAGCCCGCGCACATAAGCGGCCTGTCCGACGTGCTGAAGATCGTCGGACAGGACGCTGACCAGCCGTACGCCCAGCGTGACCGGAGGATCCCAGCGCACGTCCACGACCCGCTCGAGATCGGCCGCCGTCAGCGCGCGCAGCGCCTTGTGGCTCTGCTCGTGCACGGCGTCGTGGTAGCCGGTCAGCAGGCCGGGGTCGGCGACCCGCACCTTCGCCACCTTCGCCGGACCGTGCCCGTATCCGGTGTCATGGCGCGGCAGGTCAAGACCGAACCGTTTCTCCCAGTTGTCGGCCTGGCCCCACCACACCTGGTCGAGGTCGAAGGCGTCGGCGATGTGGTCGTCCTGGACCCGGGTGAGATGCCAGACGAGCCAGGTGACCGAGTTGGTCGCGGGGGTGGGCCGGGCGTTGAGGGCGTCGGTGTCCAGGCCCTCGACGGCGGCGTGGACTTCTTCCTGGATGCGGTTGAACCCGTCGATGAGGATGTCCTTCGCATGCATGACTCCACCATCGCGCAGCCCACGCCCGCCCGCCGCTTCTTTGCCCGCCCCTGGGGAGGCCCGGGGCCGGTGGCCGCCGTTCGGATCACCCCGGGCGGCCCTTGAGGTGATTGCCGCACGCCGCGCGAGCCCGGCCCGCGCGGCGGGGGTACGGCATTCAGGACGTCCGGCGGGTGCCGGACCCGGACCCCAGGTGAGGAGCTCGGCGATGTACGCAGCGGTGCGGCGGTACGAAGGGGTGACCGACCCGGCGGAGGCGGGACGGCTCGTGCACGAGGGGTTCGTCCCGCTCATGCGCGAGGTCCCCGGCTTCGTGGCCTACTACTGGCTCGACGCCGGGGACGGGGTGATGGTCTCGACCAGCGTCTTCCAGGACCGGGCGGGCGCCGAGGAGTCGATCGCGCGGGCCGCGGACTTCGTACGGGAGCACCTCGCGGCCCTCCTGCCCAACCCTCCGCAGGTCATGGCGGGCGAAGTGGTCGCCTTCGCCTGACGGGGTCAGGCCTCCCCGGCCTCCAGCAGCGCCATCAGCGCCCGGGCCGCCGGGCTCGTCGCGTCGGGGGCCGGCAGCAGGGCGACCGTCTCGTAGGCCGCCTCGCCGGTGTCCTTCAGGGGCAGCGCGGTCAGCGCCTCGCGCTTGTGCCGGAAGTGCCGCGGTACGACGGCCACCCCGAGGTTCTCGCCCACCAGGTCCAGCAGACTGTGCACGTCGTTGACCTCCAGCGCGACCGTACGGCGTACGCCCGCCTCCACGAAGGCGGCGTCGGTGGCCCGGCGCGGCCCCCAGTCCGGGTGGAAGTCGACGAACACCTCGCCCGCGAGGTCCTCCGGGACGAGGGCGGCCGCCGCCCGGGTGAGCCGGTGGTCGGGATGGCACAGCACGTACATCGGCTCGGTGGCCAGCGGCACGCAGCGCAGCTGGTCGGTGTCGGCCTGGGTGCGGTAGGCGAAGGCCAGGTCGAGCCGGCCCGCCGCCACCTCCTCGCCGAGAGCGCCCGAGCCGGTCTGCCGCAGCCGGATCTCCACGTCCGGGTGCCGTCGCCGGAACGCGGCCAGCAGCCCCGCCACATGCACCCCCGCGATGCACTGCTCGGTGCCCACGGAGAGCGTCCCGCGCACCACGCCCTGCACCGCGGCCACCGCTTCGTGCGCGGCCTTCACCTGCGCCAGGATCCGCTCCGCCTCCGCCAGCAGCGCCCGCCCCGCCTCGGTCAGCGTCACCCGCCGGGTGGTCCGCACGAACAGCGGCGCCCGCAGCTCGCGCTCCAGCGCCCGGATGGACGCCGACAGGCCCGACTGGGACACCAGCAGCCGTTCGGCGGCCCGGGTGAAGTGCTGGTCCTCGGCGACCGCGACGAAGTGCTGGAGGTGGCGCAGTTCCATGATTGAGAAGCGTAACCGCACAATTCCATCGGATTCTTCTGTTGGACCACTGCACGGCTCTCGGGAACAGTGGAGGCGGAAGATCGTGGGCCAACCCCGGATGGAGTCGCGTTGTACACCGCACACCCCGACCGCTACGCGGACATGCCCTACCGGCGCACCGGACGCAGCGGCCTGAAGCTCCCCGCGCTGTCGCTCGGACTGTGGCACAACTTCGGTCCGGACCGTTCGGCCGAGACCCAGCGGGCCATCCTGCGCCGCGCCTTCGACCTCGGCATCACCCACTTCGACCTGGCCAACAACTACGGCCCGCCGCCCGGCGCCGCTGAGTCCGCGCTCGGTCACTTCCTGAAGACGGACTTCGCGTCCTACCGGGACGAGCTGGTGATCTCCACCAAGGCCGGCTACCTGATGTGGCCCGGACCGTACGGCGAGTGGGGCTCGCGCAAGTACCTGCTGTCGTCGCTGGACCAGAGCCTGAAGCGGATGGACCTGGACTACGTCGACGTCTTCTACTCGCACCGCCCCGACCCGGAGACTCCCCTGGAGGAGACGATGGGCGCCCTGCACTCCGCCGTCCAGCAGGGCAAGGCGCTCTACGTCGGTGTCTCCAACTACTCCGCGGAGCAGACCCGCGAGGCCGCCCGCATCCTGGGCGAGCTGGGCACCCCGCTCCTCATCCACCAGCCGCGCTACTCGATGCTCGACCGCCGCCCGGAGAGCGAGGGCCTGCTCGACGCCCTCGATGAGCTCCAGGTCGGCTCGATCGTCTTCTCCCCGCTGGAGCAGGGCCTGCTCACCTCCCGCTACCTCGACGGCATCCCCGAGGACTCGCGCGCGGCGAGCGACAGCCCGTTCCTGAACTCCGACGCGCTCACCGAGGACCTCGTCGGCAGGCTGCGCGCCCTGGACGACATCGCCAAGTCCCGCGGGCAGTCCCTGGCCCAGCTCGCCCTGGCCTGGGTGCTGCGCGGCGGCCGGGTCACCTCCGCGCTGGTCGGCGCGAGCAGCGCCCGCCAGATCGAGGACAGCGTCGGCGCGCTGGCCAACCTGGACTTCGAGGACGGTGAGCTGGCCCGCATCGACGCGGTGATCAACGGCTGAGCCGCTCGCGGACCGCGGCCGGACGCCGTAGGTTCACGATTCCTCCCCTTCCGGTGGTCCTCGTTCCCGTAGACCGCCGCACGGGGAGGCACGCATCGTCGGCCAGGGCGCTATCCGGCCACCGCAGCCGAATCCGTCGTGTCATCGGCCGGTTACCAGGCGAAACGGTCCGCAGGTGAGCGGAGGGATCGGGTCCACTGCCGGATTTCGGCCAGGAGTGGCGGTGAATATGCCAAGAGACTGGCCGGAAAGTCATGGTGACAGTGTTTTAGAAGTGAACATACTCGAACGTCAGGGGCAGTCCGCCCCACAGGAGCCGCACGGAAAGCGAGGCAGGGCCGGCATACGAGCACTCGGGGGAGTGGAGACATGCACGACGAATTCCTGTGCCATGTCACGGCGTACGGATACTGCGACGGCCGCCGCATCGGCGTACCGCTCGGGACGTACCGCGCGCCGACGCTGGCGCTCGCGCTGTGGTGGTTACGGGACCGCGCGTCATGGATGGCCGAGCGCCTCGATCCGCAACCCGACGGCCCGCGCGTCCCGCCGGGCGCCCTCGTGCCCGTCGGCGACGGCGTCCCCGACGTACCCGCCCTGCTGCGGTCCTGGTGCGCGAACATCGACCAGCAGGAGCTGGTGGCCGACGAGTTGGCGGGGGGACGGCTGGTGCGGGTCGCCGTCAGTGACGACACCACCGAGTACGAACTCCTCGCCGAGTCCGTGGACGCCCTGCGGATGCAGCGGACGGTCCCGGCGCTCGTCCTCCCCGTCGGCTGAACTCCACTCCGAGGGTGCACACCACTGGGCGTCCCCAGGTGCGAATCGATAGAATTCCGGCATGGTGGAGCGCCCCGTCGCCCCGACTGCGCCCGAACTCGTGCTGGAGACCGAGACGGGCTCCACGGTGATGATCCCCGGACGTGCCTACTACCTCGGCCGGGACCCGCTCAGCGACATCGTGATCGACGATGCCCGGGTCTCCTGGCACCACGCCGTGCTGCGGCCCGACGGCGACCACTGGACCCTCACCGACGAGGACAGCACCAACGGCACCTGGTCCGAGGGCCGCCGTGTCCGGGTGCTCGGCGTCGGCCCCGGCAGCGTGATCCGCTTCGGCAGCCCGGCCGACGGTCCGTGCGCCGTCCTCGCCACTCGACCGCCACCGGCCCCGGAACGGCCCTCGGCCGTGTCCATGCCCGCCCTGACCGGCACCTTCCGCCGGCCCACCTCCGTACGGCCGCTGCCCACCCGGACCGTCCGCATCGGCCGCGCCGCCGACAACGACCTCGTCATCGACGACCTGGTCGTCTCGCGCCGCCACGCCGAACTGCGCGCCCTGCCCGAGGGCGGCTACGAGATCGCCGACCTCGACAGCCACAACGGCACCTATCTCAACGGCTTCCCCGTCACCCGCGCCCCGATCGGTCCCGGGGACATCGTCGGCATCGGCCACTCGGCGTTCTGCCTGGTCGGCGACGAACTCCAGGAATACGTCGACACCGGCGAGGTCTCCCTCGACGTCCAGGACCTCACCGTCGCCGTCGACCGCGGGCGCAAGACCCTGCTCGACCATGTGTCGTTCCCGGTGGGGGAGAAGTGCCTGCTCGCCGTCGTCGGCCCCAGCGGCGCCGGGAAGTCCACCCTGCTCAACGCCCTCACCGGGCAGCGCCCCGCCGACCACGGCACCGTCGTCTACGACGGCCGTGACCTCTACCACGACTACGCCGAACTGCGCCAGCGCATCGGCCTCGTCCCCCAGGACGACATCCTGCACGCCCAGCTCACCGTCCGCTCCGCCCTCACCTACGCCGCCGAACTGCGCTTCCCGCAGGACACCGCCAAGGCCGAGCGCCGCGAGCGGGTCACCGAGGTCATCCGCGAACTGGGCCTCGAACAGCGCGCCGGACAACCGGTGCACAGCCTCTCCGGCGGCCAGCGCAAACGCGTCAGCGTGGCGCTGGAGTTGCTCACCAAACCCTCGCTGCTCTTCCTCGACGAGCCGACCTCCGGCCTCGACCCCGGCATGGACCGCTCGGTGATGCACATGCTGCGCGGCCTCGCCGACGACGGCCGCACCGTCATCGTCGTCACCCACAGCGTGCTGAGCCTCGACGTCTGCGACCGGCTCCTGGTCCTCGCCCCCGGCGGCCGGGTCGCCTACTACGGGCCGCCCGGGGACGCCCTCGGCTTCTTCGGCTTCGCCCAGTGGCCCGAGGCCTTCGAGGCCTTCGAACGGGACCAGGACCGGGACTGGGCCGGACAGTACCGCGACTCCGCGTTCCACCACCGCTACGTCGTCAACTCCAGCGCCCAGCCCCGGCTGCCCCGCGAGGGCCCCGTCATCCTGCTGCCGCCGCCCCGGCCCCGCAGCCGCGCCGCCCAGCTCGGCACCCTGGTCCGCCGCTACACGGCCGCGCTGGGCGCCGACCGCACCTTCCTCGCCATCATGGTCGCTCTGCCGTTCGTGATGGGCGCCATGGCCCGCGCCCTCGCCGGCGGAGAACTCACCCGGGACACCGCCATGAACGCGCTGCTGATCCTGTGCGTCGGCGGCGTCCTCACCGGCGCGGCCAACGCCGTGCGCGAACTCGTCAAGGAACGCGTCATCTACCGGCGGGAGCGGGCCGTCGGCCTGTCCAGATCGGCGTACCTGATGTCCAAGGTGGTCGTCCTCGGCGCGGTCACCGTGGTCCAGGCGGTCGTCCTCACCCTGGTGGCCCTGCTCGGCGTCGACCTCAACGCGCCAGGCGGCGAGGGCGTGTTGCTGCCACCCCTGGTCGAGATCACGATCGCCGTCGCCCTGTTGGCGTTCACCGCGATGATGCTCGGCCTGCTGGTCTCCGCGCTGGTGCGCAAGGAGGAGGTGACGATGCCGCTGCTCGTGCTGCTCGCCATCGTCCAGGTGGTCTTCTGCGGAGCCCTGCTGAAACTCGACGGGGTGCCCGGCCTGGCAGAACTGTCCTGGCTCGTGCCCTCGCGGTGGGCGCTCGGCGCGATGGCCGGCACCATCGGACTCGCCCGGATCGTGCCCGGCGACATCACCGCGGACCCGCTGTTCGAGCACCGGGCGGCGGTGTGGCTGCTCGACATCGGCATGCTCGTCGTGCTCTCGGCCGTCTTCGGGTTCGTCGTCTCCCGGCTGCTGCGCCGGCACGAACCCGCCGTGATGCGGAAATAGGGGCGGCCCATGACGACCACCGCCTTCGGGCCCACGCACGTCGTCCCCCCGCTCGGCATGCCCGCCTGGGAGGCCCCCGACCCCGCCCGGCCCACCGTGCCCCTGGACCCGCTGCTGCCCGTCCGGCTCCTGGAGCGGCGCGGCGACTGGGGCCACGTGCTGTGCGCCAACGGCTGGCAGGCCTGGGTCGACGGCCGCCACCTCGTCGCCGTACCGCAGGACCCGCCCGCCCCGGACGCCCCGCCCACCGCCGTCGCCGACCCGAGGTCCCTGCTCGCCCGGGCCGAGGAGGCCCTCGCGCGCTACCGGGCCGCGGTCGAGGAACTGGCCGGCGGCGCCCTGGACGGCGAGTCCTTCCGGCGGCGGACCCGGGACCTGCGGATCGGGGTGGTCGTCGACGGCGAGTCCGTGTGGCTGTACGACTCCACCGAGAAGCGCTGGGTCTACGGCGACGGCACCCGGCTGAGCACCTACGCGACCGACCACCCGCCCGACACGGCCCCCGGAGCGCCCTGATGGGCACCAGCGCGTTCTCCGGGCGCCCCTCCGACCTGGTGGGCCGGCAGATCGCGGGCTACCGCATCGAGCACGAGATCGGCCGGGGAGGCATGGCCGTCGTCTTCCGCGCCCGCGACCTGCGCCTGGAACGCACCGTCGCCCTCAAGCTGCTCGCCCCGGAACTGGCCCGCAACGACACCTTCCGCAAGCGCTTCACCCATGAGTCCCTGGTCGCCGCCGCGATCGACCACCCGCACATCGTGCCGGTCTTCGAGGCCGGGGAGACCGAGGGCGTGCTGTACATCGCCATGCGCTACGTCGAGGGCAGCGATCTGCGCGGCCTCCTCGACCGCCAGGGCCCACTGCCGCTCGCGACGGCCGTACGGATCGCCGCGCAGGTCGCCTCCGCGCTGGACGCGGCCCACGAGCACGGCCTGGTCCACCGGGACGTCAAACCCGGGAACATCCTGGTCTCCCGGGGCACCGACAGCGACCACCCCGAGCACGTCTACCTCACCGACTTCGGCCTGACCAAGAAGTCGCTGTCGCTGACCGGCTTCACGACCGTCGGCCAGTTCGTCGGAACCCTCGACTACGTCGCCCCCGAGCAGATCTCCGGCCGCCCGGTCGACGGCCGCTGCGACGTCTACAGCTTCGCCTGCGTCGTCTACGAGACCCTCGCCGGGCATCCGCCCTTCCTCCGCGAGGAGGACATGGCCCTGCTCTGGGCCCACCAGGAGGACGAGCCGCCCCCGCTCACCGAGTCCCGGCCCGACCTGCCCCCGCAGGCCGACGCCGTGTTCGCGAAGGCCCTGGCCAAGAGCCCCGAGGCCCGTCACGACACCTGCCGGGCCTTCGTCGCGGCCCTGCGGGCGGCGGGAGGGGGCGACCCGAGCGCCGGGCACCCGTCGACCGAACCGGCCGGTCTCCCCGCCGTACCCCCGCCTCCCCCCGCCTGGGCCCGGCCCGTCTTCCGCGACCTTCAGCCCTGACCCGGGGGCGGGCCCGTCGCGCCGCGCCGGTGCACCGGCCGCGCCAGCAGCGCGCCCAGGAACCCGGTGACCAGCCCCCACAGCGCCGCCAGCCCCAGCGCGGACCACACCTCGGGACGCAGGAACAGGTCCCCGGAGAGACCGGCGAGATCGTTGATGCCGAGCACGGTCAGGCCGTAGTGCGCCGAGACCCGGCCCAGCAGACAGATCGTCAGCACGGTGAGCACCAGCGCGGCCGCCATGTGCACGGCGTGCCGCCAGGCACGCGTCCGGGCCGGGGAGCGGGCCGCCATCACGAACGCGGCCCCCAGCAGCAGGACCACGTCCACCACGACCAGCCACCACACCCGGCCGTCGTACTCGGCCATGCTGCTCAGGTTCAGCGCGGCGGTCTCCTTGCCGCGCAGCACCTCGTCCAGCACATGGGGCATGGGCAGCCCGAACGGGCCGTCCACCCGGCCGTTCCAGGTGGCGCCCAGCCCGAGGGTGAACACCATCCACACCAGGTTGGGCAGCCCGAGCAGGACCACCGCCAGGGTCTCCGGCGCGTGCCCGCGCGTCGCCGCCACCACCAGGGCCACGACCAGGCCGACGACGACACACGCGAGCAGCAGCGCGACCATCGCGTACGCCGCCGGCCGCACCGACTCCTGGAACCGCAGCAGCCGGGCCGGCAGCGGCGCCCCGGGTGAGACCAGCAGCGCCAGCAGCAGCACCCCGGCCAGCCACAGCACCCCGACCAGCAGCGTGAGCGGCACGTCCGTGGTGAAGCCCACCTCCGGGTGGACGCCGAACAGATCGCCCAGGTCGTTCAGCGTGTCGTTGCCCAGGTCGATCGCGAAGGTCTGGCGGGCGGCGAGCGCCAGCCCCAGCAGACCGAGCAGCCACAGCACGGCGATCCGGGCCGCCCAGCCGGCCAGCTCCCGGGCCCCGGCGACCGCCCGGTGCCGCAACGGCCGCAGGAACCCCGCGGCGGTGACCAGCGCCCCCACCAGGGTCACGGACAGCGGGATCACCGTCAGCCCGGCCCGGGTGTCGGCGAGTCCGCCGGCGTCCCCGGACAGCTCCACGGTGCCCCCGACGGCCGTGACCACGGTCGCCGCGACCACCCGGGGGAACGCGTCCTGCGGCAGGTCCGTGGCCCCCGCCGCCCACAGGCCGAGCGCGGCGACGACCACCATCGAGGCGAGCCCCGTCAGCGCCACGCCGAACGCCGTGGCCCATCCGTGGCGGCCGGCCGCCACCCGGTCGCTGCCGGGCCGGCCGGCGGCCTGGTCGGTGGGGGTGCGTGGGCTCACGCTGCCACGCTAAGCAGGGCCGGGAGAGCCCGCCCGTCGGGAGGGGCCGTCCGCGTCCGGCTTGCGGGCTCCGCCCGGGCGGAGCACACAATGAATCCGTTGTGGCACAAAGCGGTGCGTATTTCCGAAAGTCGGGCATCGCTGAACATATTCCACATCGGGAGAGCATGTGAGCGTCGAACCTCCGTCCTCCGACCGCCCCGCGGGGCCGCCCTCCGGCCCCCTCTCGGGCCCCTCGCAACCACCCCCGCCGCCCTCCTCGGGACCCCCCACCGAACCGGTGGACGCGGTGTCCTCAGGCGGTTCGTCCGGGGGTTCGTCCGGCGGTTCCTCCGGCGGCGACGTCCCGGACGGCCCGCCCGGACCGGAGCCCGAGCCCGGACCCGACTCCGGCCGCCCCTGGTGGCGCTCCGCTCCCCGGCTCGCCCTGCTCGGCACCGCCGTCGTGGCCGCCGTCGCCCTCGCCGTCCTGCTCACCCTGCCCGGCTCCGGCGGCTCCGGCGGTGCGGGCGGCGCCAAGATCTTCACGCTGGCCGCCGCCAGGACCGGCCCGGACCCCTTCACCGAGTCCACGGCCACCGACAACTCCACCGCGACGGCCTCCGCCGCCCCCGCACCGGGCACGACCGAGCCCACCGGCAACGCCCTCAAGAGCGTCGACGGCGGGGCCGCCGGGGTGTACGGCGGCACCCGCGACACGGCCAGCTGCGACGTGGAGAAGCAGATCGGCGCCCTGGCGGCGGCCCCCGCCAAGAACAGGGCGTTCGCCTCGGTGGCCGGTGTCGAGCCCGCCGGGGTCCCCGGCTATCTGCGCTCACTCACCCCCGTACAGCTGCGCATGGACACCTGGGTCACCAATCACGGCTACCGCGACGGCGCCGTCACCACCTACCAGTCCGTCCTCCAGGCCGGCACCGCCGTCCTCGTCGACGGACACGGCGTGCCCCGGGTGCGCTGCGCCTGCGGCAACCCGCTGACCAGGCCCGTCCCGCAGCAGACCGCGCCGGAGCGCACCGGCGACACCTGGCCCTCGTACAAGTCTTCGAACGTCGTCGTGATCACCCCCGCCGTGAAGGTGGTCAAGGAGTTCGTCCTCTACGACCCCGACCACGGCCACCACTGGTTCGCGCGGCACCGGGGCGACACCGGGGGCAAGCAGGACCGGACCACGCATCCCCCCAAGAAGCCCCTGGTGTTCGTGATCATCACGCCGCCGCCGAACCCCTCCAGCTCCAGCCCGAGCCCCTCCACGTCCGCGTCGCCCTGTGACCCGGCCCGGAAGAACTCCTGCCCGCCCACCTCGCCCTCGTCGTCCTCCAAGTCGCCGTCCTCGAAGTCCCCGTCGTCAAAGTCGCCGTCGTCGGAGTCCCCGGGCTCGAAGTCCCCGTCGTCGGAGTCGCCGAGCCCGAAGTCGCCGAGCCCGGAGTCGCCATCCTCCTCGCCGCCGAAGAACGGCCTCGTGGAGGAGTCGTCGACCCCGCCGTCGTCCTCGGGGCAGAAGCCGCCGGAGCCCGAGCCGCCGAGCACCTCGGTGCTGACCTCCTCCGGAGCCTCCTCGAGCTCACCGACCCTGTGAGGCAGCCCATGGCCCTCCGCGTGCACGGGGTGAGCCGGACGGGGACTGTGCGGCGCGGCACGGGGTACGAGCACAGGTGCAGCAGCGTCCGGCCAGTCCGGCTTCCCAGAGAGACACGCATGATCGAGCACCTGGACGGGGCAGTGATAACGACTGGTTTCGACGTACCCGTGGAACCGCTGAGGCGGGCGGCGCACTACACCGGTGAACCCGGGTGCATCGCCGAGGCCCGCAGTTTCGCCGCGCACTTCGTCGACCAGCTCAGGACCGAGTGGTGCGCCCGCATCGGTGAGCGCGCGAGCGGGGAGGTGATGCTCGTCGTCAGCGAACTGATCACCAACGCCGACCGGCACAGCAACGGCCCGTACATCCTGGAACTGGAGGGCACCGACTGCACCGTCACGGTGTGCGTCTACGACAGCAGCGACGCGCTGCCCCTGCGCTTCCCCAAGGACCCCGAGCGCGTCGGCCGGCACGGGCTGGAGATCGTGCACGCGCTGGCGGCCGAGGTCACCGCCGAGCGCGTGCCGGTCGGCAAGCGGGTCCGGGCCCTGCTCACCTTCGGCGAGTGACCCCGGCCCGGGCTCAGGCGCAGCCCAGCTCGCCCAGCATGCCCTCGCGCAACCGCGTGATGATCCGCTTGATCAGCCGGGACACATGCATCTGGGAGCAGCCGAGCTGCTCGCCGATCTCCGCCTGGGTGGCCTCCTCCACGAACCGCAGATGCAGGATCCGCCGGTCGCGTTCGCCGAGCTCGGCCATGAGCGGGGCGAGCGACTGGAAGTCCTCGACCAGCCGCAGCCCGTCCTCCTCCACGCCGATGAAGTCCGCGAGGACCGACTCGCCGTTCTCCGGGCCGTCGCCGGTGAGCGCGGCGTCGAGCGAGGAGGAGTTGTAGCCGTTGGCGGCGATCTGCGCCTCGACCACCTCGTTCTCCGGCAGGTTCATCAGCGTGGCCAGCTCCGCCACGGTGGGCTCCCGGTCGAGCCGGCCGGCCAGTTCGTCGCGCGCCTTGGCCAGTTCCACCCGCAGCTCCTGGAGCCGCCGCGGCACGTGCACCGCCCAGGTGGTGTCCCGGAAGAACCGCTTGATCTCCCCGACGATGTACGGCAGGGCGAACGACGTGAACTCCACCTCGCGGGAGATCTCGAACCGGTCGATGGCCTTGATCAGCCCGATCATCCCGGTCTGGACGATGTCCTCCATGTCGTCCCCGCGACCGCGGAACCGTCCGGCCGCGAACCGCACCAGGGACATGTTCATCTCGATGAGCGTGTTGCGGGCGTACTGGTAGTCGTGCGTGCCCTCTTCGAGTTCGGTCAGCCGCTTGAAGAACTGGCGGGACAGCTCCCGTGCGTCGCGCGGAGCCACGCTCCGCGGGTCCTCGACTCCCGGCAACGATGCTCCACCCGTGCTGGTCCCGGCGGTGTCCTCGACGACCTTGCCCTCCGACCCGATCACGGCGGTGTGCATTACCTCTCCCCACGAAGTCACGGTTCGACGTGTTCTGTTCTCGTCATGTGAGCGGACGCGCAACTGCCCGACCCGCTCACGGGGCGGGTACCCCGACTTCGCCGGGACATGCGTACCGAGGGGAACGACGTCCTCCGCCACGCTCCGTACCCGTTCGTGACAGCACTCTCCCCGAGTGTCCGCGCCGGCGCTCCATTCACGGCACGTACACGGGGGAGTGGCGGATGAACGCGTCGGGGGAGCGGGGCCCGTACCGGGCGTGGGCGCGGTGGTTCCTCGCGGGGCTGCTGGCGCTGGTCTGCGTCGCCGCCGTGCACCTCTGCGCCGGCCGCCTCGGTCACGACGGGACGGGGACCGGCACCAGGGCCGGCGGACCTTCCGCGGAACCGGCGGACCGGGAGCAGGACGTCCGCGCCCCGCATCCGCCCCGCACCCTCACCACCCGCGCCGACTTCACCGTCGGCTCCGGCACCTGGCGGGCCACGGTCCGGCACACCCTCCTCCTGCGCCCCGGTGACCCCCTTCTGACGGCGATCAGGGAGGGCCGCGCCGCGGCCGGCGCCGCCCGCCTCGACGACCGGCTCGCCGGTGACGTCCGCTATGCGGCGGGGGAGGGCCTGCGCACCGACGGCGGCACGGACCGCCGGCTGACGGCACCCGAGGTGACCCAGGACGGGCCGCGGGAGCGGGCGGTCGAGTGGCGCCCGGTGGCGCGGGCGGGGGTGCAGTGGCGGCTGGTGCGCTCCTTCCGTTCCTGGGCCTCGCTGACCGCGCCGGTCACCGCCGTCGTCGTGGCCGCCGCGACCGCCGTCGCCACCGTCCTGGCCGCCGCGACCGCCGTCGCCACCGCCCTGGCCGGCGCGGCGGCCGTCTCCATGACCCAGCAGCCCACCGACGGCGGCAGCCTCCAGCAGCAGTCCTCCTATTCGTCCGGCCCGTGACCGCAGGCGCCCGATTCCACCGAGGGCGGAACCCGAACCCCTTCCTGTCGCGCTCCCGGCTCCTAGGCTGGTGCGGTGACCGATCAAGCGCCGAACCGAGCCCGTGTGATTCCCCTGCGCCCGCCCGCCGGACGCCCGGCCCCCGAGCGGTCCGCGCCCCGGGAGCCGCTCTGGCGCGACCTCGTCGGAGACGTCCTGCGCAGCGAACGCCAGTCCCAGGAACGCACGTTGAAGGACGTCGCCGACGCGGCCCGGATCTCCATGCCCTATCTGTCGGAGGTGGAGCGCGGCCGCAAGGAGGCCTCCTCCGAGGTCCTCGCGGCCGCCGCCCACGCCCTCGGCCTGAGCCTGGGCGACCTGCTGGCCAGGGCCCAGGGCGAACTGGTCCGGCTCGACCGACCCGCCCGGCACGGGCGTACGACGACGACCTCCTCGTACGACGGCCTCTGCCTGGTCGCCTGACGGGGGATCAGACGCCGACGAGGCGCCGGCTCAGCACCTCGTCGGCCAGCCCGTACGCCACCGCCTCCCGTGCGGTGAACACCTTGTCGCGGTCCATGTCCGCGCGCAGGACGGCGGGACCGTGACCGGTGTGCCGGGCGAGCACCTCCTCCACCTGGGCGCGGATGCGGACCATCTCCCTGGCCTGGAGCGCCAGATCCGAGACCGTGCCCTGACGGCCGCCGCTGGCCGGCTGGCCGAGCAGCACACGCGCGTGCTCCAGCACGAACCGGCGGCCCGGATCCCCGCCCGCCAGCAGCACGGCCGCCGTCGAGGCCGCCTGGCCAACACAGAACGTGGAGATCGGCGCCCGGACGAACGTCATCGTGTCGTAGATCGCCATCAGTGAGGTGAACGAGCCGCCGGGGGAGTTGAGGTAGAGCGAGATCTCCTGCTCCGGGGCCGCCGACTCCAGATGGAGGAGTTGCGCGATGACGACATTGGCCACCCCGTCGTCGATCTCGGTGCCGAGGAAGATGATCCGCTCCGACAGCAGCCGGCTGAACACATCGGAGGACCGCTCGCCCTGCGCGGTGCGCTCGACCACGTGCGGAATCGTGTAGCTCCCCATGTCACAGTCCCATCCGTCGCCGCGCCGGGGCCGGTCGGACCTCGGTGAACGAGTCCACCACCCGGTCCACGATGCCGTACTCCCTGGCCTGTTCGGCCGTGAACCAGCGGTCGCGGTCGCCGTCCCGCGCGATCGTCTCCGGCGTCTGGCCGGTGTGCTCGGCGGTCAGCCGCTCGATGGTCCGCTTGGTGAACTCGTGGTTCTCCGCCTGGATCTCGATGTCGGCCGTGGTGCCGCCGATGCCGGCCGACGGCTGGTGCATCATCACGCGGGCGTTCGGCAGCGCGTACCGCTTGCCGGGCGCGCCCACACTCAGCAGGAACTGGCCCATGCTGGCCGCGAAGCCCAGGGCGAGCGTCGAGACGTCGTTCGGGATGAGCCGCATGGTGTCGTAGACGGCCAGCCCGGCGTGCACCGAGCCGCCCGGGCTGTTGATGAACAGCGCGATGTCGGTGTGCGGATCCTCCGCCGAGAGGATCAGCAGCTGGGCGCAGACCCGGTTCGCCGACACCTCGTCGACCTGGGTGCCCAGCAGCACGATCCGCTGGGCGAGGAGCTGGGCGGCGAGATGGTCGTCGAACCGGGTGGACGGGGTGTCGCCGTCCTCGGCCCGTGGGGCGAGCGTGGTCGGTTCAGGCATCGGTTCTCCTCGTGGTCGCGGGGATGCCGTCGCCTTCACTGTCGGCCCCGGACCACGCCCGCGGCCGGTTTCTCTGCCCGCGGCAGATCCGCCGACGGCAGAGCCCCCACGGGCCCCCGGCTCAGCCCTTCTCGCGCAGCTGCCGGAAGAACGCGCGCACGTCGTCCACCAGCAGATCGGGCTCCTCCACCGCGGCGAAGTGGCCGCCCCGGTCGAACTCCGTCCAGCGCACCAGGTTCTCCGTCCGCTCCGCCCGGGCCCGCAGCGGGACCTGCGGTTCCGCCGGGAACAGCGCGAGCGCCGTCGGCGCGGCGGACGGCTCGTGCGGAGCGGCCCTCCGGCCGGACGCCGCGTGCTGGCGCTCGTAGTAGATCCGCGCGGACGAACCGGCCGTCCCCGTCAGCCAGTACAGCATCACGTTGGTGAGCAGCCGATCCCGGTCGACCGCCTCCTCCGGCAGCTCCCGCGCGTCCGTCCACTCGCGGAACTTCTCGACGATCCAGGCGAGTTGCCCCACCGGTGAATCGGTCAGGGCGTACGCCAGGGTCTGCGGACGGGTTGCCTGCTGGACGGCGTAGCCGATGCCCTCCGCCGAGAACGCCGCCCAGCGGCGCCAGGACTCCCGCGCGCGCTCCCGCTCCCCGGGGCTCATCGCCTCCAGTTCCTCGGGCGTGGGCTCCCGGGTGGCCTGGGCCCCCGGCAGCAGGTTCAGGTGCACCCCGATCACCCGGCCGGTGTGGGCGCGGCCCAGCTCGCGGGAGATCGCCGCTCCCCAGTCGCCGCCCTGCGCCCCGAACCGCTCGTAGCCCAGCCGGGTCATCAGCTCGGCCCAGGCGTCCGCGACCCGGCCCGCCTCCCAGCCCGCGCCGGTGACCGGCCCGGACAGTCCGAACCACGGGATCCCCCGGTACGACGACATGGAAGGCGTCGGACGGGTCGCCGCCGTGCGCCGCCGGATCGGCGAGCGGTCCCACCACGTCCAGGAACTCCACGATCGAGCCGGGCCAGCCATGGGTGAGGACCAGCGGGGTCGCGTCCGGTTCGGGGGAGCGCACGTGCGCGAAGTGGAGCTGTGTGCCGTCGACCGTGGTGGTGAACTGCGGCCACTCGTTCAGCCGTGCCTCCGCCGCTCGCCAGTCGTACTCCTCGCGCCAGTACCGGGCCAGGTCGCGCAGATAGTCACCCGGCACGCCGTAGGCCCAGCCGGTGGCGGGCAGCCCCTCCGGCCAACGGGTGCGGTCGAGCCGGTCGTGCAGATCGTCGAGGTCGCGTTGCGGGATGTCGAGGCGGAAGGGCCGGATACCGCTGTCGGCGGTCGATGACGTCATGGGACCGGATGCCAGTTCCGTGGATCCGCCGCCATCCGGATGGTTTCCGGCCCGACCGATGAGTTCCCGGGCGTCCCCCGGTCGACACTGATGACCGCGTTCCACGCCTCAGGAGGGACCTCATGACCACCGACGGATTCACCACGTGTCTCTGGTTCGACGGCCAGGCCGAGGAGGCCGCCCACCACTACGTGTCGATCTTCGACAACTCCGCCGTCGGGCGGGTGACCCGCTACACCGAGGCCGGACCCGGTCCCGCCGGAACCGTGGTCACGGTGGAATTCACCGCCAACGGCCAGAAGTTCATCGCCATCAACGGTGGCCCCGAGTTCACGTTCAGCGAGGCGATCTCCTTCCAGATCGACTGCGCCGACCAGGACGAGGTCGACCACTACTGGGCCAAGCTCACCGAGGGCGGCGGCGAGCCCGGGCCGTGCGGCTGGCTGAAGGACAAGTACGGCGTGTCCTGGCAGGTCGTCCCGACCGAGCTCACCGCCATGATCACCGACCCCGACCAGGAGAAGGCCGCCCGGGCCACGAAGGCCATGCTCTCCATGGGCAAGCTCGACATCGCGGAACTGCGCAGGGCCTACGCCGGCGGGTAACGGCGGTGGCCGGACGGCGAGGGCGCGCTACCCGGCCCGGGCCTCCGCGAGGATCTCCCTGATCACATGCCGGGAGTTCTCCGCCAGCGCCGGGTTGGTCTCCCAGTAGTAGGGCAGCTGGATCAGCGAGATCGACAGGGCCCAGCCCCGGCCGCGCGCCCACTCGTCGTCGTCCGCGCCCACCGCCTCCCGGAACGTACCGCGGGCCGAGGCGGGCAGCAGGTTCCAGGCCGGGATGAGGTCGACGGCCGGATCGCCCACCCCCACACTCCCGAAGTCGATCACGGCCGTCAGCCGCCCCTGCGCGACCAGCACGTTCCCGGGCGAGAGATCCCCGTGCGCCCACACCCCCGGCGCGGTCCGTCCCGGCACCCGCAGCGCCTCCTCCCACAGGGCGGTGACCGCGTCGGTGTCGATCCGCCCCCGCAGCTGCGCGAGGGCGTCACGGGTGAACGCGTCCCGCTCGCCCAGCGGCACACCCCGGTGGTTCGGCGGCCCGTCCTGGACGTCGACCTCGCGCAGCCCCGCGATGAACGCCCCCAGGTCCGCCGCCAGCGGCTCGGGCTCCTCGACGGCCCCCGCGACCGGATTACGGCCCTCCAGCCAGCGGTAGACGGACCACGGCCAGGGGAAGCCCTCGCCCGGGACGCCCTGAGCCAGCGGCACCGGCGCGGCGACCCGCAGACCCGGGCCCAGCCGGGCCAGCCAGCGCTGCTCGTGCGCCACGCTCTCCACCGCGCCGGGATACCGGGGAAGCCGGACCACCTTGTCGGTGCCCAGCCGGAACATCGCGTTCTCCGTCCCGGAGGACGGCAGCCGCCGCACGGGCAGCCCCGCCCATTGCGGGAACTGGGCGGCGATCAGCCGGCCCACCAGCGGGTCGTCGAGATCGACCTCGTCGGGGCGCATCCTCTGGGCACACATGCGGCCATTGCAACGGATCAACACCCGTGCCGTCCAACGAAATTGGACGGCACGGTACGCACCCGGCGGCTCAGACCCGGTCGGCCACGATCATCAGATACTGGAAACTGCCGTTCTTGTAGGCGGTCAGGAACGTGTCCTCGATGCCCGTGACCAGGTGGTCGGCCTGCCGGCGCAGCTCCCAGTACGGGATGGCCGTCGCGGTGAGGTCCTCCACATGGACCGGCACCAGCCGGTTGTCCGCCATCGCCCGGAAGTAGCGCGAGCGGGGGTGGATGTCGCAGATGTAGTGCGCGTTGATGAGCGACACCTCGCGCGAGGCCTGCCCGTAGGTGTCGTTGTAGCAGCCGGTGATCACGACATAGCGGCCGCCGCGGCGCAGCACCCGGGCGTGCTCGGCGAACAGCAGGTCCAGCTCGACGTACATGCTCGACTCGTTGTTCCACGAGGCCGCGTACGCACCGGTCTCCAGGCCCGTGTCCAGCATGTTGCGGTGGTGGTAGCGCACCTTGTCGCCGATGCCCCGCTTGCGGGCCTGCTCGTTGGCGAACGCGGCCTGCTTGGCGGAGATCGTCACCCCGTCCGCGTGGCAGCCGTAGCGCAGATTGGCCGTGACACTGCCGCCGCCGCGCCCGCAGCCGGCGTCGAAGACCCGGTCGGACGGGGTGAGCGGGCCGAGCCGGGAGGCGAGGAGCTCCGCCTGGGCGTGCTCCAGCCGGTGCAGTTCGGTGGTGATCCGCTCCTTGCGCAGCTCGGGATCGGGCTCGTCGAGCACCGACCGGTCGGCGTCGCCGACGCCGTAGTGATGGTGGTAGAGATCGTCGATCCGGCCCAGTTCGAGGTTGACCGGGTTCTCCTCCGCGTTCCAGTAGTCCGCGATCCGGTTCTGGTAGACGGACTGGGCCGGCAGCGGCAGGGCCTCGGTGAGCGCCTCGGGGGTCATGGTCAACGGTGACTCCTTGTGATGGTGATGCTCAGGTGCGTTACGTGACGGAAAGTCAGAAGCTGGCTGTTCACCAGTAGTTGGGCAGCGAGTAGCGGTGGGTGTTGGTGGCGTGCCACTCGTGGTTGCCGGCCACCCAGTCCGACAGACCCTGGAGATAGCGCTCGACGAGCGGTGAGGTCGCGGCGAGCACCGCCGACTCCGACTCGAACGCCTCCATGATCTCGTTGTGGAGGCCGACCGACTTCAGATAGGCGGCCTTCAGCCCGCACCGGTCGTTGGCGGCCACGACCTGCGGCAGATTGAGATGGCTGGGATCGGACGCCAGCTCCTTGGTGAAGGAGTACAGGTCGTTCACGATCGTGGTGGCGTTGCAGGCGAGCGCCGTGACCCGCTGGATCTCCGGACGGGCGTAGAGCTGCTCGGGCAGTTCGTAGCCGTCGACCGCGTCGACGATCGACAGACACGGCCGGAAGTTGTTGAACTGCCGCATCACCAGGTACTCCCAGACCTTCGGCCGGTACCCGGTCTCCATCCAGGCCGCCTCGCCGAGGTAGCCCAGGTGCAGCCGCGCCATGTCGTGCACGAACCGGTCGGTCTGGCTGGGCGTGGCGAGGGCCGCGTACTCCTTCAGCGCCCAGAAGTACGAGCGCAGCGGACCGTCGGCCTGCATGCCCTGCGTCCACTCCTCCTGGTGCGCGGGCGGCCCGTGGAAGGGATCCAGTGCCGACTGCGCCAGGATCAGCCGGCCGGCCAGACCGGTGCGGGAACCGCCCCGGCCCTCGTCCTCCTCGCAGTAGCAGCTGTCCACGACGTTCTCCGCCAGCAGCAGCTTGCCGGCCGCCGTGAGCCGGTCCAGATCGGCGGCGCCCGGATGCTGGAGCACCACCGCCCGGCCGAACTGGAACCCCGTGAAGTCGCCGTTCCACGCCGTCGGGAACAGATCCAGGCCGCGGGCCCACTCCTCCAGCCGGCGGTCGACCTCCGCCGCCTTCTGCGGATCGGCGGGGGCGACCTCCCGGTGGCGCAGCCCCGGGATCGCACCGCTGTGCCGGGCCGCGAGGCTCGCGGCGAGGTTCGGCGGACCGGGCAGCCCGCCCCCCGCACCGCCCGGCCGCACACTCCCCGCCGTCACTCGGCCGTCCGGCCGATCTGGACGTTCTCCAGGATGCCCGCCGCGTCCGGCACCAGCAGCGCCATCGAGTAGTACGCGGTGACCAGGTACCGGATGATCGAGTTGGCGTCGATCCCCATGAACCGCACGTTCAGCCCGGGCTGGAACTCGTCCGGGATACCCGTCTGGTACAGGCCCACCACACCCTGGTCTGCCTCGCCCGTGCGCAGCGCGATGATGCTGCTGGTGTGCTGCTCGCTGATCGGGATCTTGTTGCACGGGAAGATCGGCACCCCGCGCCAGGCCGGGATCTCATGCCCCTCCACGGTCGCCGTGCCCGGCACCAGACCGCGCCGGTTGCACTGCCGGAAGAACGCCGCGATCGCCTTGGGATGGGCGAGGAACAGCTTGGTCTTGCGCCGCATCGACAGCAGCTCGTCCATGTCGTCCGGGGTCGGCGGCCCGGTGAAGGTGCTGACCCGCTGCCCGTAGTCGACGTTGTGCAGCAGCCCGAACTCCCGGTTGTTCACCAGCTCCCACTCCTGGCGCTCCCGGATCTCCTCGACCGTGAGCCGCAACTGCTGCTGGGTCTGGTCCATCGGGTTGTTGTAGAGATCGGCGACCCGGGTGTGCACCTTCAGCACGGTCTGGGTCAGCGACAGCTCGTACTCGCGCGGCGAGAGCTCGTAGTCGACGTAACCCGCGCCGATCGTCGGCTCGCCGGTGTGGCCGGCCTGGAGCGGCTGCTCCGCCTCGCCCTTGCGGTTCATCGGCCGCCGCTGCTGCTCGGCGTACGCCTCGAGGTGCGCGGCGAGCGAGGGCA
Organism: Streptomyces griseoruber; assembly: GCF_001514205.1. Lineage (GTDB taxonomy): Bacteria > Actinomycetota > Actinomycetes > Streptomycetales > Streptomycetaceae > Streptomyces > Streptomyces griseoruber. The sequence goes on from NZ_KQ948771.1 coordinate 337,575, forward strand.
CCCGGCCGAGGAACTCCCGCAGCACGTCCCCCGGCAGCACCAGCAGCACACCCGAGGTCTCCGCGCGCACCGAGGACAGCCACAGCGGGTCGTCCTGTCCGATGGCCTCCTCGCCGAGCTGGTCGCCGCCGGAGACGACCCCGACGATCTCCTCCTCGCCGTACTTTCCGGCGGTGTAGCGGGTGAACCGGCCGTGCACCACGAGATAGGTCTCGGTGACCGGCTGACCCGCCTCGAAGATCACCTGCCCGGGCCGGACCTCACGGGTCTGGAAGCGGGACGCCAGCTCGGCCAGGGCCCCGTTGTCGGAGTAGCCGCGCAGCACGCGCAGCTCGGTGAGGGTGTCCGGGAGGACCCGGACGTCGTCGGCGCCGTTGTGCTCGAACTGCACCCGGCCCCGCCCGACGGACAGTTGAAGACGCCGGTTGACCCGGTAGGTGCCGCCCTTCACGTCCACCCACGGCAGCATGCGCAGCAGCCAGCGCGAACTGATCGCCTGCATCTGCGGTTCGGACTTGTGGGTGGTGGCGAGCTGGCGGGCCGCCCGGGTGCCGAGGCTGGTGAGCTGCCCGTCGGCCGACGGCTCGAAGGGGGATTCGTCGAGGGCGGAAGCGGTGGCACTGTCCGGTGTGGACACATTCTCTCCAGAAAGCTGGTGCGCGGAGCGGGGCGGACGGGTCGCGAAGATCGGTTTCGAAGATCCGCAGGCACCAGCCAAACACCCTCCGTGACAGAGGGGTACGGCGCGAAAGGGGCGGTTGCGGGTGCTATGGGTGCACAGCGGGGCGGATGGTGGAGAAGGCGCCTCAAGTGCGCCAGGAGAGGGGCCGAGCACTCCCACGCGCCGCGATCATGAGGGTTGGGAGAGATCGTTCACCAGAACGGCTGCGCCGTCGAACTGACCTGCGGCGAGATCCCGCAGCGCCTGCGGGGCCCGTGACAGGGGATACGTGTGTGTCGTCGCCCGGACGCCGAGCCGCGCCGCCAGGGTCAGGAACTCCCGCGCGTCGGTACGGGTGTTGGAGGTGACGCTGCGTAGCTGCTTCTCGTAGAACAGCTCGCTCTCGTAGCGCAGCGGCGGTACGTCGCTGAGATGGATCCCGGCGACGGCCAACACCCCGCCCCGGTCCAGTGCCCGCAGCGCCCCCGGCACCAGTTCGCCGACCGGCGCGAAGAGGATCGCCCCGTCCAGCGGTTCCGGAGGCGCCTCGTGGGCGTCCCGCGCCGAGGCCGCCCCCAGCTCCAGCGCCAGCCGTCGCGCCGCGGCTCCCCGGGTCAGGACGTGCACCCGCGCGCCCTGGGCGAGCGCCACCTGTGCGCACAGATGCGCGCTGCCCCCGAAGCCGTACAGTCCGAGCCGCCCGCCCGGCGGCAGTGCGGTCCGCCGCAGCGCCCGGTAGCCGATGATGCCCGCGCACAGCAGCGGCGCGAGCGCCACCTCGTCCACCTCGTCCGGCAGCGGATGGGCGAACGCGGCCGGTACGGTCGTGTACTCGGCGTAGCCGCCGTCGGCGTCCCAGCCCGTGTACTCCGACCCCGGGCACAGGTTCTCGGCGCCCCGGGCGCAGTACGCGCACATCCCGCAGGTGCGCCGCAGCCAGGCCACGCCCACCCGGTCGCCCGGGGCGAACCCGGTCACCGCGGCACCCCGCCCCGCCACCACCCCGACCACCTCGTGCCCGGGCGTCACCCCGGGCCGCCGTACCGGCAGATCACCCTCGGTGACATGCAGATCGGTCCGGCACACCCCGCAGACCCGCACCCGCACCAGCAGCTCGTCGTCGCCGGGCACCGGCACCGGCCTGCGCACCAGCCGCAGCGGTGCCCCGGTCACGGGCCCCGGCTCGGCCACCGACCACGCGCCCATCGTCCCGTCCGTCATGACCCGCCCCGTCCTGCCGCCGGACCGTCCTCTCCCAGTGTGGGACGGACGGGGGCGTTCGGCGCGCGGGCCGACGACCGGGTGACTAGCGTGTTGATCCGGACAGAGTCGTCTCATCGGAAGGGCCGTCGACATGGCCGTACAACCAGAGGGAACCCCGTGCTGGGCCGACGCGATGTTCACCGACGTCGAGGGCGCCAAGACCTTCTACGGCGAGGTCCTCGGCTGGACCTTCGGCGAGTCGTCGTCGGAGTACGGCAACTACACCCAGGCCTATGTCGACGGCAAGGCGGTCGCCGCCGTCGTCCCGCCGATGCCCGGCCAGGAGGGCCAGTCGCAGTGGTGTCTGTACTTCGCCTCCCCGGACGCGGAGGCGACGGCGGCCAAGATCCGCGCGCACCACGGCGAGGTGCTGATGGAACCGATGCAGGTCGGCGACTTCGGCACGATGTGCCTGGCGCGGGAGCCCAGCGGCGCGGTGTTCGGCGTCTGGCAGGCGGGGACCCACGAGGGCTTCGAGGCCGAGGCCGTCCCCGGCGCCTACGGCTGGGCCGAGGTCTTCACCCGTGAGCCCGACCGGGCGGACACCTTCTTCTCCTCCGTCTTCCCGTACACCGCCCAGCAGATCGAGGACGACAACGTCGACTTCCGCATGTTCAACGTCGGCGACACCACGGTCCTCGGCCGGATGCGGATGACGGACGACTTCCCGCCCGAGGTGCCGTCCTACGTCAACGTGTACTTCATCGTCGGCGACTGCGACGAGGCGGTGGCGAAGGCGACCAAGCTGGGCGGCGTCCTGCGTTTCGGCCCGATGAGCAGCCCCTTCGGGAGGTTCGCGGCCCTCAGCGACCCGCAGGGCGCGAACTTCTCGGTGATCGACCTCACCACCACCGAGGGTGAGCTGCCGAAGACCAGGCCGGTCTGACGGGACCCGCGCCCGGCCATGGCATGATCGTGCCCATGCGTGAACGTGTGGTGGCCGCGTGCGACGGGGCTTCGAAGGGGAACCCGGGACCGGCCGGCTGGGCATGGGTGGTCGCCGACGACGCGGAGAGCCCGGCCCGCTGGGAGGCGGGCCCGCTCGGCAGGGCCACCAACAACGTCGCCGAACTCACCGCGCTGGAACGCCTGCTGGCCTCGACCGACCCGGGTGTGCCGCTCGAGGTGCGGATGGACTCGCAGTACGCCATGAAGGCCGTCACCACCTGGCTGCCCGGCTGGAAGCGCAACGGCTGGAAGACCTCGGCCGGCAAGCCGGTCGCCAACCAGGAACTCGTCGTCCGCATCGACGAACTGCTCGACGGGCGCTCGGTGGAGTTCCGTTACGTCCCCGCCCACCAGGTCGACGGCGACCCGCTCAACGACTTCGCCGACCGCGCCGCCAGCCAGGCGGCCAGCGTCCAGCGGGCGGCGGGCAGTGAGCAGGGCTCCCCGGAGCCGCCGCCGTCCCCCGACACCCCGAAGCAGGCCCGCTCCGGCGGGGCCAGGTCGCCCCGCCGGAGCGGCGGTCCGGCCTCCGGCAACGGCTCGTCCGCCCGCACGATCAAGGCCAAGTTCCCCGGCCGCTGTGTGTGCGGCCGGGGCTACGCGGCCGGCGAGCAGATCGCCAAGAACGCCCAGGGCTGGGGCCACCCCGAGTGCCGCACGGCCGAGGCCTGATCAGGCGTCTCAGGCGTCTCAGGCGTCGAACGTGTAGTACGGGGTGTGGTCGAGCAGGGCCGCCGGGGTCGTGTCGTTCCAGGGCTTCATGGTCTCGTTCAGATCCACCACGTTCGGCGTCCCGCCGCCCGGTACGTACGCCGACCCCGGGTGCCGGCGCTGCCACTCGGCCCACAGCCTGTCGATGTAGGCGTGGTGCAGCCAGAACACCGGATCGTTGGGGGAGACCCCGGTCGCCATCTGCCCGCCGACCCACACATGGACCCGGTTGTGCAGATTGACCCCGCGCCATCCCTCCAGATGGTTGCGGAAGCCGTCGGAGGCGCTGTTCCAGGGCGCCATGTCGTACGTCGCCATCGCCAGCACCGAGTCGACCTCGGCCCGCGTCGGCAGCTCGCGCACGTTCGTGCCGAGCGACCGGCGCAGATAAGTACGGCCGTCCACCCGGACGTTGACCGGCCACTTCCCGGCCGACGCGGCGAACGGCCCGTCCATCACCTGCCCGTCCCGGCTGCGCCCGGTACCGCCGAGGAAGTCCGGCGCCCACAGCGAGGAACGCGGTGAGCGGTCGGTGGACCAGTCCCAGTACGGCAGCGCCACCGACGCGTCCACCGACTGCAGTGCCCGCTCGAACTCCAGCAGGAATCGGCGGTGCCACGGCAGGAAGGACGGCGAACGGTGGCCCGTGCGCTCGCCGTCGTCGGTGTCGCCGAGGATGAACGCGTTGTGCGTGGTGACGAAGTCGTCGTAGCGGCCGCTGCCCTTGAGTTCGAGGACGGCGGCGACGAAACGCCGCTTCTCGTCGGCGGTCAGGGACGCCTGATTCTTTCGGACGGTCATCTGCGGGTGCTCCAAAAAGGCTTGCGGAAAGGTCAGTTGGCAGGCGACGCGGGGAAGGGCAGCAGCCGGGCGCCCTGGAGCTCGTCGACCGCGGCACGGGCGGCGGCCCGCGGGGTGGACACCGGGTCGTAGTGGCTGACGACGCTGATCCAGGTGCCGTCGGCGTTGCGCATCACGTGCAGTTCGACGCCGTCCACGGACACGGTGTAGCCGGCGCCGTGGTGATGCCCGCCCCCGGAGGACGGCCGGCCCTGTATCCGGCGGCCCTTGTAGATCTCGTCGAAGGCGGCGGGGGAGTCGTGGGAGCCGTGGGATGCGCCGTGGTCGTGCGTGGGGTCGCTCGCACGGGCCGCGGGGACGGCGAGCGCCGTGGCGCCGGCGAGGGCGGCCGCGGCGGTGAGGGCGCGACGGCGGCTGAGGTCGGGCATGCGGAATCTCCTGAGGTGCGTTCGGGTGCCGACCCGGCATGCCTATCGAGGACATCGGGGGCGGGTGAAATCGTTCGGGACCGGTTGGCCGTGATCCGGACAATCACTCACATGTCGTGCAATCTTGAACCAAGATGATCTTGGCGGGGTGGGGGCCGGAGTGGGGGCGGAAGGGGCAATTCCTTTCCTTGGAGCCCCTCCTTCCGGTGATCTTTCGCGCGCGGACATGGCGGCCGTGGTGCGGCTCACGTGGAGAAAGTGGCGGAAAGCAAGAGAGGGCGCGCCCCGGAAGGGGGCCGCGCACTGCTACCCTGCGTCGTCAATCGATCACGTCTGGTCATTCCAAGGGGTATGCGTGAAGGTCGCCTGTGTCGGCGGCGGGCCCGCCGGCCTGTATCTCTCCATCCTGCTCAAACTGCAGGACCCGTCCCACGACGTCACCGTCCTCGAGCGCAACCCGGAGGGCTCGACGTACGGCTGGGGCGTCACCTACTGGCAGGGACTCCTCGACAAGCTCCGCGCCCGCGACCCCGAGTCGGCCCGCGCGATCGAGGAGCACTCCGTCGTGTGGAACCAGGGCGTCGCCCATGTACGGGACCTGTCGACCCGTCAGCCCGGGGACGAGGGCCACGGCATCGGCCGCCACAAACTCCTGGAGATCCTCGCCGAACGCGCCCGCGCACTCGGCGTACGGCTGGAATTCGAGTGCGCGGTCACGGCCGACGACCTGCCGGAGGCGGACCTGGTCGTGGCCGGTGACGGCGTCCACAGCGCGCTGCGGACCCGCTATGCCGACCACTTCGGCGCCGAGCTCGCACCCGGCCGCAACTCCTACGTCTGGCTCGGCACCAGCAAGGTCTTCGACTCCTTCACCTTCGCCTTCGTGGAGACCGAACACGGCTGGATCTGGTGCTACGGCTACCCCTTCAGCACCGCGCAGAGCACCTGTGTCATCGAGTGCGCCCCCGAGACCTGCGCCGGGCTCGGCCTGGACCGGGCGAGCGAGACCGACGGCCTGGTCCAGTTGGAGAAGCTCTTCGCGCACATCCTCGACGGCCACCCCCTGATCGGCCGGGCCACCGCCGACGGCAGCTCCCCGTGGCTGACCTTCCGCACCCTCACCAACCGCACCTGGTACCGCGACAACCTGGTCCTCCTCGGCGACGCCGCCCACACCACCCACTACTCCATCGGCGCCGGCACCACCCTCGCCCTGGAGGACTCCCTCGCCCTCGCCGACGCGCTCGCCGGGGGCGACGGCCTCCCGCAGGCCCTCGCCCGCTACGAACACGAACGCCGCACCGCCCTGCTGCCGCAGCAGAGCGCCGCCCGCCTCAGCGCCCAGTGGTACGAGAACCTCGCCCGGTACATCGACCTTCCCCCGGAGCGCATGTTCGCCCTGCTCGGCCAGCGCCACTCGCCGCTGCTGCCGTATGTCCCGCCCCAGCTCTACTACCGCCTCGACCGCGCCGCCGGACAGCTCGACGCCCTGCGCCGCCTCAAGCGCTGGCTCGGCCCGAAGATCGCCCGCAGCGCCCACACCAGGGCCCAGGCGGCCCGCAAGTAGCGACCAGCGGCCCTCCGGAGAGGCTGCACCCGCTTGGGTGAATGTGAATTCACTGCTACGGTGAATTCACATTCACCCATTCTTCTCCACTGTGCCGGCCGCGGGAGTGTCCATGGCGTCGCCCGTCCCGATACCCGCCCCGACCAGGGATGACGCCGCAGGCCCGAGGGCTCGGCTCGCGATCCCGGTCCTGGCGTACTGCGGGATTCTGATGGCGGTCATGCAGACCGTCGTCGTCCCCCTCCTGCCCGACCTGCCCCGGCTGACCGGCGCCTCACCCGCCGCCGTCTCCTGGATGGTGACCGCCGCCCTGCTCTCCGGCGCCGTCCTCACCCCGGTCCTCGGCCGCGCCGGTGACATGTACGGCAAGCGGCGCGTCCTGCTGCTGTCCTTCACCCTGATGGCCGCCGGCTCGGTGATCTGCGCGCTGACCTCCCAGATCGGCGTGCTCATCGCGGCCCGCGCCCTCCAGGGCGCCGCATCCTCCGTCGTACCGCTGTCCATCAGCATCCTGCGCGACGAACTCCCCGCGGAGCGCCGGGGCTCCGCGATCGCGCTGATGAGCTCCACCGTCGGCATCGGCGCCGCGCTCGGTCTGCCGGCGGCGGCCATGGTCATCCAGTACGCCGACTGGCACACCATGTTCTGGGTCACCGCCGCCCTCGGCGCCACCGGCGTCGCGTTGATCCGGTGGGCGGTGCCGGAGTCGCCCGTGCGCGAGCCCGGCCGGTTCGACGTGCCGGGCGCGCTCGGGCTGGCCGCCGGGCTGGTCTGTCTGCTCCTCGCCGTGTCCCAGGGCGGCCAGTGGGGCTGGGGCAGCGCCAGGGTCGTCGGCCTCTTCCTCACGGCCGTCGTGGTGCTCGCCCTGTGGTGGTGGCGGCAACTGCGCGCCGAACGGCCGCTGGTGGATCTGCGGCTGGTGTCCCGGCCCCGGGTCGGGCTCTCCCATGTGGCGGCGCTGCTGACCGGCTTCGCGTTCTACGCCAACTCCCTCGTGACCGCCCAGCTGGTGCAGGCGCCCAGGGCCAGCGGCTACGGGCTCGGGCTCTCCATCGTCCAGACCGGGCTGTGCCTGCTGCCCGGCGGCGTCACCATGCTGCTGTTCTCCCCCCTCTCCGCACGGATCTCCGCCGCCAGGGGCCCGCGCGTCACCCTCGCGCTGGGCGCCGCCGTCATCGCCGCCGGATACGCCGTGCGCATCGCCGACAGCCGCGACCTGTGGATGATCATGGTGGGGGCGGCGGTCGTGGCCACCGGCACCACCCTCGCCTACTCCGCGCTGCCCGCGCTGATCCTGCACGCCGTGCCGGCCGGCCAGACCGCCTCGGCGAACGGCGTCAACGTCCTCATGCGCACCATCGGACAGGCCGTCTCCAGCGCCGCCGTCGCCGCCGTCCTCGTCCACCACACCAGCCTCGTCGGGGGCGCCCCGGTGCCCACCCTGCACGGCTATCTGCTGGCCTTCGCCCTGGCGGGCGCGATCGCCCTGGCGGCCTGCGCGGTGGCCCTGACCATCCCCGGCGACACCGAGCCCGACACCGAGCCCGACCCCGAGCCCGAGTCCGAGTCCGAGTCCGGGCCCGACCCCCGGTGCGAGGCCACCGGCCCGGCCCGCGACCGCAGCCCCGCCACCGGCGACGGGGCGATGGAGGGAGCATGAGTGCCGTGAACACCACACCCGGTAATCCTGCGACCGCGGGTGGCTCTCCCGCCCCCGCCCGCCGAGACGCCGAGGCGACCAAGGCGGCCATCCTGCGGGCCGCCCGTCACCTCCTCGCCCGCCACGCCCACGCGGACATCACCCTCAAGGCCGTCGCGGAACGGGCCGGGGTGAGCCCGCCGCTGGTCCTGAAGTACTTCGGCAACAAGGACGCCCTCTTCGCCCGGGTGATGTCCTTCGAGGAGGACGCCGCCGCACTCCTGGACGCCCCGGTGGAGGACCTGGGCCGGCACATGGTCCGCCATGTCGTGGTCGGCCAGCGCGAGCGTGGCGCCGACCCCGTCCTGCGCATCGCCTTCGCGCCGCTGCACGGCGACCACGGAGACGTGCTGCGCGCCAACTTCCGCACCCAGGTCACCGAACGCCTCGCCGCCCGCCTCGGCGGCCCCGATCCGCGGCAGCGCGCCGAACTCGCCCTCGCCACCCTCCTCGGCCTGGGCGTGATGTTCGGCATCGCCCGGGGCGAGGCCCTGCGCGCGATGCCGGTGGAGGACATCGTCGACCGCTACGGCCCGACGGTCCAGGCCCAGCTGACCCCGTAGGGCGCGCTCCCGGCATCGGGCCGGAGCCGTCGATTCCGCGGCGGGCCGGGACGGATGACAGACTGACACCATGGAAGAGCGCGAATTCGGCAGGTCAGGTCAGCATGCGTCCGTCGTCGGTCTCGGCACCTGGCAACTGGGCGCCGACTGGGGAGACGTCGACGACAAGGAAGCCCTCACGGTGCTGGAGACGGCGGCCGAGTCGGGGGTGACCTTCTTCGACACCGCCGACGTCTACGGGGACGGCCGCAGCGAGCAGACCATCGCCACCTTCCTCGGCAGCCGCCCCGATCTGCATGTGCTGGTCGCCACCAAGATGGGCCGCCGGGTCGAACAGATCCCGGAGAACTACGTCCTGGACAACTTCCGCGCCTGGAACGACCGCTCCCGCCGCAACCTCGGCGTCGACCGCCTCGACCTGGTGCAGCTGCACTGCCCGCCCACCCCCGTCTACTCCAGCGACGAGGTCTTCGACGCCCTCGACACCCTCGTCGAGGAGGAGCGCATCGCCCACTACGGCGTCAGCGTGGAGACCGCCGCCGAGGCGCTCACCGCCCTCGCCCGCCCCGGCGTGGCCAGCGTCCAGATCATCCTCAACCCGTTCCGCATGAAGCCCCTCCACGAGGTGCTCCCCGCGGCCCGGGAGGCCGGCGTCGGCATCATCGCGCGCGTCCCGCTCGCCTCCGGTCTGCTGTCGGGCAAGTACACCAAGGACACGGTCTTCCCCGAGAACGACCACCGCACCTACAACCGCCACGGTGAGGCCTTCGACCAGGGCGAGACCTTCTCCGGCGTCGACTACACCACCGGCGTCGAGGCCGCCGCCCAGTTCGCCGCCCTCGCACCCGAGGGATACACCCCGGCCCAGCTCGCCCTGCGCTGGATCGTCCAGCAGCCCGGCGTGACCACGGTCATTCCCGGCGCCCGCTCGCCCGAGCAGGCCCGCGCCAACGCGGAGGCCGCCCGGCTGCCCGAGCTGTCCGAGGAGACCCTGACGGCGATCCGGGACCTGTACGACCGGCGGATCAAGGCGCAGGTCGAGACCCGCTGGTAGCGACCTCCCGCAGGTCCGTTTGCAGATCGGCGGCCCGGGTTACCCGGGCCGCATGGACCCGGCAGAGCGGCGCGACGGCCGTGACGAGACCGAGGACGAGCGGGCCGACCGGATGTGGAGCGACCTCATCCAGGAGGTCCGCGTCGCCCAGACCGGCGTCCAGATCCTGTTCGGATTCCTGCTCACCGTGGCGTTCACCCCGAAGTACACCACCCTCAACGACACCGACCAGGCCGTCTACATCACCACGGTCGTCCTCGGCGCCTGCGCCACCGGCGCCCTGATCGGACCCGTGTCCCTGCACCGGCTGGTCTCCGGCCGGCGCATCAAACCGCAGGCCGTGGCCTGGGCCTCCCGGCTGACCTTCGTCGGCCTGCTGCTGCTCCTCGCCACCATGGCCTGCGCCCTGCTGCTGATCCTGCGCGTCGCGACCCACGGCGACCACGTCGTCCAGCTGGTCGTCGCCGTGGTCGCCTGGTACCTGCTGTGCTGGTTCGGCCTGCCGCTGTGGGCCCGCTACCGGTACACGTCGAGGTGAGACGCGGTACGGCTACGCGGCCGGCCCGGCGGTTCCGCGCGCCCCGCGCAGCGACGCGATGCAGGAGCCGATCGCCTGCTGGAGCTCCTCCAACTGCTGCACCATGTCGTCCTCGTAGAACTCCTGGGCGTCGTCGAAGGTCAGCTCCTCGAACACCTTCGTCGCCCTCTGGAGGCTGCTGTAGAACTTGGTGCGCCGCTCCTGGACCCGCAGCTCGGGGTCGGCCTCCACGGTCTCCACGACGAGGTTCTTCATCGTGTCGTACGCCTCGGACGCCCACTCGCCGGCGTCCTCGCCCTCGTCCAGCTCGTCGATCAGCGACAGATGCCGCTCGGCCTCCCGGCGCAGCTCCACCGGCGCGTCGATGGTCTGCCCCGCGGGCGTCTTCACCTGGCCGGACTCGGCGATCTGGCGGACGTACCCGATACGGTCGGCGGAGCGGCTCTCGGTCGCCACGGCCTTCTTCAGGTCGTCGGTGCGCACGACGTCCCGGGCCAGCGCGGACTGCAGCTCCGGGTCCTCCTTGATCCGGTCCAGGAGCGCGGTGCGGGCCGCGCGGGCCGTGGAGGGGTCGGCGAGGATCGCGGCGCGCAGGGCCGTCGGGTTCTCCGCGACCTCCAGCGCCTTGGTCGGCCGGATGCCCTCCGCCTCGGCGGCCTCGCTGATCGCGGTGCCGCGCTCGGAGGTGGCGCTGTTGCGGGAGACGTAGTAGGCGAGCCAGACGTCGGCGTCCGGCAGCTCCACGTCCTGGCCCGGCGTCAGCTCCTCGAAGTGCGGGACGAGCCCGTCGTCCGCGGCCCGGTCCCACGCCTTGTAGTAGCGCATCACCCGCTCCGGCGAGCAGCCCGCCAGCCCCGCGAACTCCTTCGCCGACACCTTCGGCGTCTCGTCCGCGCCCTGCCCGCCCGGCCGCACACTGCGCGCCACCATCAGAGCGAACGTCCAGCCTCCGGTGCGCGCGTAGACTCCGAACTCCCGAGCGTCACGCGCCACGAGGTCGGACAGCGGCGCGGGGCCGTCCTCGGCGGACGTCTCGGGCAGGTCGATCGCCAGGGTCACGGATGGTCTCCTCGGGTGGCGGCGGGACGGACGTACGTGCAGAACCGCAGCCTATATGCACCTGTTGACGAGGGTTTGCCACTGGGCGAAGGAGTCCGGATGCGGCGGCTCGGGCGGGAAAACCGGTCGATCGGCGCCGCGTCCGCAGGAAGGATGCGGGGATGACCGCGCGCCCCCTGCCCACCGGCACCCCGTCCGCCCAAGGAGTCGACGCGACCGGCGTCCTCGCCTTCCTCGACGCCGTGGAGGCGTCCGAGCTCATCGAACCGCACAGTCTGATGATCCTGCGCCACGGCCGTCTGGTCGCCTCCGGCTGGTGGCGGCCGTACACCCCCGAGCGGCTCCATCTGCTGTACTCGCTCAGCAAGAGCTTCACCGCCACCGCCGCCGGGTTCGCCGTCACCGAGGGGCTGATGGGCCTGGACGACCCGGTGATCTCGTACTTCCCGGAGCTCGACGAGGAGATCACCGACCCGCGCAGCCGCGCGATGCGGGTGCGGGACGTGGCGGCGATGGCCAGCGGGCACACGGAGGAGACGTACGAGCGGGCGGAGGCGCTCGACCCCGGCGACCTGCTGCGGGGCTTCCTGCTGCTGCCGCCGGACCGCGACCCGGGAACCGTGTTCGCGTACAACCAGCCCTGCACCTACGCGCTCGCCGCGATCGTGCAGCGCGTCACCGGCCGGTCGCTCACGGCGTATCTGCGTCCGCGCCTGCTCGACCCGCTCGGCGCCGGCGCGACCGGCTGGCTGACCGACGGCACCGGCCGCGAACTCGGCTTCAGCGGACTGCACGGCACCACCGACCTCGTCGCCCGGCTCGGCCAGTTCCATCTGGACGAGGGCGCCTGGGACGGCGAGCCGCTGCTGCCGAAGGAATGGATCGCCGAGGCGACCCGCGAGCACATCCCGACCGGCGGCCCGATGCCCGAGGCCGACCGGCTGGACTGGGACCGCGGCTACGGCTTCCAGTTCTGGCGGTCCCGGCACGGCTACCGCGGCGACGGCGCCTACGGCCAGTTCTGCCTGGTCCTGCCCGAGTACGACGCCGTGATCGCCGCGACCTCGGCGAGCCAGGACATGCAGGCCTACCTCACGCTGGTCTGGGAGCATCTGCTGCCCGCGTTCCGGTCCGCGCCGCTGACCGGCCGGGAGGACGCCGACGCGGCCCTCGCGGAGCGCCTCGGCCGGCTCGCGCTGCCCCCGGCGCCCGGTGCGACCGCGCCGCCCGAGCGGGCGGGGGAGTGGGCGGACGCCGTGTTCACGCCGCGCGGCGGCGGGCCGGAGCTCACCGCCGTCCGGGTCACCCGGGGCACGGACGGCTGGACCCTGACCCTCGTCCAAGGGGACGACCCGCTGGAACTGGCCCTCGGGACCGGTGGCTGGCAGGTGGCCGAGGAGCCGCTCCCCACCGCCGTGAGCGGAGGCTGGACCGACGGCGTCACCCTGGCCGTGGACATCGCCTTCCTGGAGACCCCGCACCACCTCCGGGTCACCTGCTCGCTCACCGACCGCGCCTGCACCGCGCGTTGGGACACCGAACCGCTGGGTTCCGGCCCGCTGCGCGGCCTGTGCGCCCCGCGCGGCCCGGGCGACTGAGCCCGCTCAGCCGGCCGAGTCCGGCCGGAACGTCTTGAGGAACGTCTCCAGGGCCCGCCGGTTGGCGGCCTTGTCCCAGTCGGCGGCCGGGGTCGTCCAGCGCAGCGAGAAACTGCGGTGCCCGCCGAGCAGGAACCCTCGCCCGAAGGTGCGGACCTGCTTGCCGTCGACGTCCATGACCCACTCCATGTCGGCGGCCTTGTACCCCTGGTACGTCGTCGCCTCGATGTCGCCGATCCGCCGGAAACCCGTCTCCTCGCGCAGCCCCGGCTCCACGTCGTCGCGCCAGACGGCCACCGGGTCCGCTCCGGCCCGCGTGCTGTAGGTCACCGCGAGGGTCCGCGGGTCACCGTCCGCGCCGAAGGTGACCCGGTACGCCACATCGCCCTGCTTGCGGGTGTCCAGGCGTTTCCACCCCTTGGGCAGGGCCACGGAGAAGCCCTCCGGTGCGTGATAGACCCGGAAACCGTCCGGGAAGGCGTCGATGGAAGCCGGCGGGGACGACGGGGTGGCCGACGGGGTGGCCGACGGGGTGGCGGACCGGGAGGACGCGGCGGAGGCGCTGGGCGCCGGTGTGGCTCTGTCGCCCGCCTCGCCGTCCTCCCCCGAAGGCGCGCTGGACACCGACGGCTGGACCTGCGCGCCACCGGCCGAGGTGTCCTCGCTGCCGGGCAGCTGGTGGGTCACGGCGAGCGCGGCGACCGCGACCGTGACGACGGCCAGCGCCGTTCCGGCGGCCATGGCCCGCCCGCTCCACTGCGGTCCGATGTGCCGGGCCGCGGCACACGCCCGCCGCAGCCGGGGCGTCGGCAGGACGGCGTGCGGGTCCTCGTCCAGCACCCGGGTGAGCGACTGACGGACCGTCGTCCGGGTCAGCCGTTCCCGGGAGTCCTTGCGCAGCAGGCCCTGCACGGTGGCGGTGAGCGGGCCCGCCCGCAGCGGGGTGCGCAGCGGCAGCCGGTCCACGCCCCGCAGTGTGCTCTCGGGCCGGTCCCGGTCCCGGTACGGCGGACGCCCCTCGAGCAGCGTGTAGAGGATCGCGCCCAGCGCCCACAGGTCCGCCGCCGGGCCGATCCGCTCGTCACGGGCCTGCTCCGGTGAGGCGTACGAGGGTGCCGCCAGCCTCGGGACGAGCGTCGCGCCCGCCAGCCCGAAGCCGGTCACCACGAGCGGGCCCCGGGTCCTGACGAACACCTGACCCGGGCTCAGTTCGCCGTGCGTGATGCCCTCGCCGTGCGCCGCCTCCAGGACGTCGAGGAGCTGCAGGGCGATGGTGGCCGCCCGGCCCGGGCCGAAGGGGCCCTTCTGGTCCATGAGCTGACCGAGCGGCAGACCGTCGATCCACTCCGTGACCGTCCACAGGGAACCGCCCTCCGCCGTCGCGTCGACGACCGTGGCGATCCGGCCGGGGCACACCTGGGCCATCGTCTCCGACATCCGCATCACCCGGTCGGCGGCCTGGCTCGCCTCCTCCTCGCCCAGATCGGACGGCAGACCGATCCGGGTGACCAGGCACGGCCGCGCTCCCTGCACGTCCTCGCCGTACCAGCTGACCCGGTTGGTCTCGCGGTGTACGACGTCGAGGAGCCGGTACCTTCCGGCGACCAACTCGTGCGTGGAGACATGCGCCTTGACCATGCTCATCCTTCGCTGAACCCCCGGTGTTCTCCCTTTCCCAGAAGTACGGGGGACGCGTGGGGGTGCGTTCAAAAGGACCACGAGTCCGGTGGGATTCCTGTCTTTCATTCAAGGATGTCGGTCATATGTACGGAGAAAAGAATTACCGGGAGGCGTCCGGGCATGTAACCAGGGGTAAACAAGATCGGAGCGGTCTGATCGTGTTCCGGGCGAAAGCGCTCTCGGGGGCCACGGCGCATTTCGACCGGATACCGGCACGGGGGATTTCTCCTCGGTGTCAGGCGCCGAAGAGCTGGGTCCAGTACGTGCCCGACGGGCCGCCGCCCGCGTAGCCGACGCCGATGTGGGTGAAGGCGGGCTTGAGGATGTTGGCGCGGTGGCCGGGGCTGTTCATCCAGCCCTCCACGACCTCGGCGGCCGAGCGCTGGCCGCAGGCGATGTTCTCGCCGATCGTCCGCCGGGTGGAGCCCGCGGCGGCCGCCCGGTCCCAGGGCTGGCTGCCCTCCGGGGAGGTGTGCGCGTAGAAGGCGCGCGCCACCATGTCCGCGCAGTGCGCCTGCGCGGCGGCGGTGAGCAGCGGGTCGACGGCGAGGGGCCGCAGCCCCGCCCGGGTCCGCTCGCGGTTGGTGAGCTCCACGACCTCGGCGGTCGTACGGGCCAGACCGTCCGCGGTGAGGGGGCTCGCCCACAGCGCGGTCCAGTACGTGAGGCCGCCGCGGGCGTCCGTCGCCTGCGCCAGGGCGACGTGGGTGAACGCCCGGTCCCGCAGGGTGCGGCTCGCCTGGTCGGTGCGCAGGCAGTAGTCGACGAACTCGGCGGGGGTGCGCGGCCCGGAGACCAGGTGCTCACCCACGGCGAGGTACGGGTATCCGGCGGCCGTGACCCGCTGGTGCAGCGAGACACCGTCCCGCCCCTCGCTCCCGAGCCGCCCGGCCGCGGCCATGGCGGCGGCATGCGCGCGGGCCGCCGAGGCCAGACGGGCGTCGAGCGCGACGGGCGGTGAACCGGCGGCGGCCCGGGCCGGGTTGACGAGGGCCAGGAAGCCGTCGGGGTCGGCGAGCGGGGTGGGCGACGTGGGGCTGCTGGATCTCGGTGCGGGGGTGTCGTCGAGGACGTCCACCCCGAAGTCCCGGGCCAGCCCCGCCAGGCCGTCGGCATAGCCCTGGCCGAGCGCCCTGAGCTTCCAGGACGGGCCCCGCCGGTAGACCTCCGCGAGCAGCAGAACCGTCTCCTGGCGCGGGGCGGGCGGGGCGAACCGGGCGAGGACACGGCCCTGTGGGTCGGTGACCTGGAGCGTGGGAGCGGGCAGCCGGGCCAGCGGGGTGCCCGGCTCGGCGGCGCTGATCACCACCGTCACCCGGGTGGCACCGGCCCGCAGCCGACCCGGCTCCAGGGTGAGCGTGTCGCCCCGGAGCGCCGCCCCGGGTGCCGTCGGCTGGTTGTAGAAGACGAAGTCGGCGTCACCGCCGACCTGGCCGCTGTCGTCCGTCACCAGGGCGCACACGTCGAAGGGGCCGGGCACCCGGACGGCCAGCGCGCCGCCTGGGAGGGGCAGATTGCCGCCGGGGACCAACTCGCTCATCCTGCCGCCCTGATGTCGTCGTCCCCACCTCGCCGGGGTGGTGCCAGGACAACGGCCGCCCGGCCCCCGGGGTTCCCGCCGCGGCGGGGGCCCGGCGCGGACGACCCGCCCGAACCCGCGCCCGCCGGGGACGCTGCCCTTGCCGGACCCGCGCCCGCCGGGGACGCTGCCCCTGCTGGACCCGCGCCCATCCGGAGTGGCGTCCTGCCGGACCTGTGTCCTCCGGGACCCGTGCCC
>NZ_KQ948771.1:354440-373611 GCF_001514205.1 Streptomyces griseoruber
GGGGCGACCCGTGCCCGGCGGAGCAGTGCCCGTGCGGATCTGTGCCTGGCTGGGCTTGTGCCTGGCCGAACCCGTGCCCGGCGGAGCGGTGCCCGTGCGGACCCGGGGACCGGTCGGACCCTGGCGGGTCGACTCCATGGCCGGGCGGAGCGGTGTGCCGGGTGGGTCGGTGTCGGTGTGGGGGCGCTCTGTCAGTGTCCGCTCTCGGTGCCGCCCCCGCTCGTGTCCTCGGGCGTGTCCTGGGGTGCGGTGGTCCGGTGGCGGGTCGCGGTCCTGCCGCAGAACGCCGCATCGAGGGTGCGCAGCATCGCCGTATGCACCGTGGAGCTGTTGGAGGCGTTGGCGAGCGCGGCGAGGCTGCGGCGGCCGTCGCCGGAGGTGAACGCGTACGTGTAGTAGCCCTGTACGGCGCCCGTGTGCCCGTACACGGAGATTCCGCACGACAGCCGGCGGCGCCGCAGCCCGAGGCCGTAGGACTGCGTGCCGCCCGCCGGGACCCAGCGGCGCATCTCCTTCAGTGCGCCGGCCGACATGAGCCTGCCGCGCAGCAGCGCCGACAGGAACGTGTCGAGGTCCTTGGTGCCGGAGATCAGGGCGCCCGCGCTCTGCGCCCAGGACACGGTCTGGCGGGTCGCGTCGACCAGGGCCCCGCCCGGTGTGTCCGGGGTGAGATAGCCGCGGGTGTACCGGCCGGGGATCGCCGTGTCGGGGTGGACGTAGAAGGTGTCGGTCAGCCGGAGCGGCTCGATGATGCGCCTGCGGTACGCGGTGGCCACCGGTTGCCCGGTCAGCTTCTCGATGAGCAGTCCCGCGACGACGAAGTTGGTGTTGGAGTAGGAGTAGGGGCCGCCGGGCGCGGTCGTGCGGGCGTGGCGCAGGGAGCGGTCGATGAGCCGGCGGTAGGTGAACACCTTGGTGCGGACCGCCTCGAAGCCCGAGACGGACCGGGCGAACAGGTCGTCGCTGTAGTCGTACAGGCCGCTGCGGTGGGACAGGACATGCCGGACCGTGATCCGGTCGTCGGGCAGCAGTCCCGGCAGATAGCGGTTGACCGGCGCGTCGAGCGCCAGCCGTCCCTCGTCGACGAGTTGCAGCAGGACGACCGCGGAGAACGTCTTGGTGACGCTGCCGATGCGGAAGCGGTCCGCGGTGCTCAGCGCCCGGCCCGTCCGCCGGTCGGCGACGCCCACGGCGACCTGGTGGACCGTGCCGTGGTCGTCGAGCCGCGCCATGGCGCCGGGCGCCCCCTGGCCGACCGCCGTGCGCAGCACACTCCGCAGGGCGGTCAGGTCGGGTTGCGGCATCGCGGTGGCGGCGGGCACCGGCCGAGGCACGGCCACCGCCGGTGCCGGCAGCAGGGACAGCACCGCGGCGGCCGCGCACACCGCCGGCGGGAGGCCGCCGAGCCGTCTCCGTCGGCGGGTCGTCGATGCGAGATCCGTCACATGCACCCGAGGGAACCTCCTGCCGTCGTGTCACATCTCCACAGATGACGCGCAGATGGTCGCTCCTCGATCACCGTGCGTCGCGGATGCGCCAAGTATCCCCGCGAAGGCGCCGTAAAGCGGCTATTTCGGCTTTACATGTACATGACTCATCCGTAAGGGTGGGGTTCCGGGGCCCGACCAGCCCCTTGGCGCCCAACGGCGCCATGTCTCACGGCGGTTGGGGGCTCCCGGCCGTCCGAACGAAGGAACCCTCACCTTTGCGTAGCGCACCCATACGTCTGCTGGCGGTCGCCGTCACCGTCACCACGGCCGCCACGGGCCTGGCAGGCACGGCGTTCGCGGGCCCGTCCGCGGGGGAGACGCGGGCCACGACCACCGCCGACGCCCAGGGCACCGCCGTCGTCCGGGCGGCCCGTGCCGCCGCCTTCGCCCACGCCTCGGCCACCGGGGTCGGCCAGGGCGACGAACTCCAGCCGCAGGACGTGCTGATCGACCCCGAAGGCGCCCGCCACGTCCGGTTCGTCCGGACCCACCAGGGCATGCCCGTCCTCGGCGGCGACCTCGTCGTCCACCTCACCAGGAGCCTCGCCTACGCCGGGGTGACCCGCGCCGCCGACCACGCCGTCGCGCCCGTCACCGTCCGGGCGAAGCTGACCGCGGCCCAGGCCGAGGCCAAGGCCGCCGCCGTCGCCCAGGGTGACGCCGGGAGCGCCGAACTCGTCGTGGACGCCCGCGGTGGCTCCTCGGCGCTCGCCTACCAGGTCCGGGTGACCGACAGCGACACCACCGAGGCCGGCGGCTCCCGTACGGTCGTCGTGGACGCCGTCACCGGCACGGTCCGCAGCAACACGCCCGACAGCGACGAGTTCCTCTCGCCCAGCCTGGTCGACACCCTGCGCGAGCGTGGCGAGACCCTCGACCCCGCCACCGGCACCGCCCCGCTCTCCGCCGGGCTCACCGCGGCCTCCTCGGCTCCCGCCGCCCGCTACCCGCAGACCGCCAAGGGCACGGGCAGCTCCCTGTTCGTCGGCAAGGTGCCGCTCACCACCACCCGCACCGCGGCCCGCAAGTACCTGCTGAAGGACCCCACCCACTGGGGCACCGAGACCCGCGACGCCAAGAACAAGGAGCAGGAGAACTTCGCCCGCGGCACGAAGTTCACCAGCACCACCAACAAGTGGGGCAACGGCGCCGTCTCCAGCCGCGCCAGCGCCGCTGTGGACGCCCAGTACGGCGTGGTCCAGACACTGGACTTCTACAAGAAGACGTTCGGGCGCAAGGGCATCAAGAACAACGGCAAGGGCGCCCGCGCCATGGTCCACTTCGGCAACCAGGTGGCCAACGCCTTCTGGGACTCCGTCTGCGACTGCATGCTGTACGGCGACGGCGACGGCGACATGTTCAAGAAGCCCCTCGTCGTCCTGGACGTCACCGGCCACGAGCTCACCCACGGTGTCGTCGACGCGACCGCCCGCCTGGAGCCGACCTTCGTCGACGGCGACGGCAACCAGTACGGCGAGCCGGGCTCGCTGAACGAGTCCCTCGCGGACATCTTCGGCTCCAACGTCGAGTTCAGCGCGAACAACCCCAAGAACCCGCCGAACTACCTCATCGGCGAGAAGCTGGGCCTGGACCAGAAGTTCCTGCGCCGCCTCGACCAGCCGTCCCAGGACGTCCTCGAGGGCGCGATCGACTACTGGTCGCCCGAGACGTACTACACCGAGGTCCACGCCGGCTCCGGCGTCTCCTCGCACGCGTACTACCTGCTCGCCGAGGGCAGCGGACAGAAGAGAATCGGCGCTGTCACCTACGACTCGCCGACCTACGACGGTGCCGCGGTGAAGGGCATCGGCCGCGCCAAGGCCACCAAGATCTACTACCGCGCCCTGACCCGCTACATGGTCTCCACGACCGACTTCCACGACGCGCGCCTCGCGACGATGAAGGCGGCCCGGGACCTGTACGGCCGGGACAGCGTGGAGTTCAAGACGGTGATCAGGTCCTGGGCCGCCGTCAACGTCACCGCGGCGAACATGCCGCCCGCCGTGCGCTGACGACGTCGGCCCGGTCCGTCCGGCCCCGCCCCGTCAGTAGTCGGGGCAGAGGTTGGTGTGCACGGCCTCGACGATCCGCGTGCTCTTGACACGGCCGAAGCCGTCCGGGTGACCGGGGGAGACGAAGCGCTGCATCGCGGCGCTGATCTGCTTCTCCCGGTCCCCGGGGTGGGCATGGATGGTGGCGCACTGGTCGCGGCCGCGCTCGACGGCCTCGTCCTCCTTGTCGTGCACGATGTCCGGGTCGATCGCGGTCAGGGCGCGCACATAGGCACCCTCGCCGTCACGGTCGGGGCGCGGCGGCAGGGCCGCCTTGCCCTTCTTCGCCGCCTGGCGCGTCGCGGACGGGGACGCGGTGCCGCCGCCCACCTGGTTCGCGGAGGCGGAGGCGGAGGCAGAGGGGGACAGCGCTCCGGCCGGTGTCTGCGACGTCTCCGACCCCGCCGGCGGGGTCGCGGTGCCCACCGCGGACGTCCCCGCTCCCGTCGCCAGTTCCTTGTGACTCGCGGCGGTGTCCCCCGAGCCGCAGGCGGTGAGTGCGGCGACGGCGAGAGCGCAGGACGCCAGAGCGGCTGCGGTGGTGCGGTGGTTCACGGGTCTCCTGGTGCCTGCGGTACGACGGCTGAGCTCCGTGAGCGTATGGGCAGCTTGTATGCCCGCGAGGGCCGTTCACCTCCCCTGCGGGGGTGGCGAAGAGGTGACAGGGGGCGCACGCACCGAGTCGGAGCGCCCCTGTCGGCTCCTATCCCCGGCGCAGGATCTGGGCCCAGTCCGCCGGAACCCGCCCCGCCGGACCCGGCGCCGGCTGGTCAGCGGGATGGCTCACCGGGGGCGTCAACTCCGGTCCCGAATCGTAGAGTTCATCGCTGGAGTAGTCCCAGAACCACTCCTCGCCCGGCTCGAAGCTGCGCACGACCGGATGCCCGGTGGCCTTGTAGTGGGCGGTGGCGTGCTGGGCGGGGGAGGAGTCGCAGCAGCCGATGTGGCCACAGCTCGCACAGCGCCGCAGATGGAACCACCAGCCCCCGACCGCGTCGCAGTCCACACAGCCGCTGCCGCTCGGCGGGACGGACGGGTCGATGGCGTTCGTGTCGGTCATGCGGGCTCCTCGGCGGGCTGGGACTCGGGCAGCGACTCGGGCGGGGAATCGGGCAGCGACTCGGGTGCGGGCGCGGTCAGCGGCAGCAGCACCTGGAAGCGGGTGTCGCCCGGCGCGGACTCCACCCGCAGACTGCCGTGGTGCTTGTTGACGATGATCCGCCAGGAGATGTCCAGGCCGAGACCGGTGCCCTCGCCGACCGGCTTGGTGGTGAAGAAGGGGTCGAAGATCCGGCCGCGGATGTCCGACGGGATGCCGGGACCGGTGTCCCGGAACTCCACCAGCATCCGGTCGCCCTCCCGCGCCGTGCGCACGGTCAACGTGCCCTCGCCGCCCGCGCTGTTGACGGCGAACACCGCGTTGTCCACGAGGTTCGTCCACACCTGGTTCAGCTCAGCCGGATAGGCGGGCACCTCCGGGAGCGTCCGGTCGTACTCCTTGACGACCTCGATGCGCTGCCCGATCTTCCCCGACAGCATCAGCAGCGTGCTGTCGAGGAGTTCATGGACGTCCACCACCCGGTAGGGCGCCCGGTCGAGCTGCGAGTACTGCTTGGCCGCGTCGACCAGATGCGAGATCCGGGTCGTGGAATCCTCGATCTCGTACATCAACAGCTCGGTCTCGATGGTGTAGTTGAGCCAGCCGACCGCGTTCGGCAGGATCTCCGGGGCCACCGCCGCCGCGACCTGCTCCAGCCAGTCGACGTCCAGCCCGGCCTGCACGAACACCGGCGCGTACTGCCAGCCGTAGTCCATGCCGTGGTCCTCGAGCCACTCGGTGAGCGCGTCCTCCCGGTCCGAGGCCTCCAGCGGGCTGAGCGACGGCGCCTTCGCGACCCGCTCGGCGGTGCGCTCCTGGACCTCGATCAGACTCGCCAGCGCGTCCCGGGAGAAGGGCCCTTCGGCGATCAGCGCGAGCTTGTGCCGCATCTTGGCGACCCGCTCCCGCAGCGTCGCGGTGGCCCGCACGGCCGCCGCGGCCGGATTGTTGAGCTCGTGCGTGAGCCCCGCCGACAACGAGCCGAGCGCCAGCAGGCGTTCCCGCTGCCCGATCGCGGCCTGGGCGTTCTTCGAGCCGAAGAACAGGCCCTCCAGCAGATGCACGGCCATCGGGAACCAGTCCCGCATGATGTCCGCGAACACGTCCGCCGGCACCACGAAGAACCGCGTCGGCTCCGTCACCCGCATCGAGTTGTTGTAGACCTGCGGCACCCGGTCGCCCAGATACGCCTGCATGGCCCCCGAGTACACCCCGCGCTGCGAGGTGCGGGTGACCTCCACGTCGTCCCCGCCGACCCGCCGCGACAGCACCACCGTGCCCTCGATCATCACGTAGAAGCAGGTCGCCGGAGCACCCTCGGTGTACACCGGCCCGGGCTCGAACCTCTCCACCCGCCCCTCGGCGCACAGCCGTCCCAACTGCTCCGGGGTGAGCTTCTCGAACAGGAACAGCGAGCCGATCTCCGCCGGGCTGCACGGCATCGGCCGCCCGCTCACGACTGCTCCAGATACCGGTGGACGAGCATCACTGCCATGGCTCCCTCTCCGACGGCGGACGCGACCCGCTTGGCCGACTCGGCACGTGCGTCGCCCGCCACGAACACACCGGGAATGCTGGTCTCCAGGTGGTACGGCGGCCGGTCCAGCTCCCAGCCCGCCGGCGGCCGCCCGTCCGCGGTGAGATCGGGCCCGGCCAGGATGAACCCGCGCTCGTCGCGCAGCACGGTCCCGTCCAGCCAGTCGGTCAGCGGGGCCGCGCCGATGAACACGAACATCCACTGCGCGTCGACGCTCTCGGTCTCGCCGTTCTTCACGTCCCGCAGCGTCAGCCGCTCCAGACGGCCGTCGCCGTGCGCGGACTCCACGACCGTGCCGGCGCGCACGAAGATGTTCGGCGCCTCCTCGATCTGCTGGATCAGGTAGTACGACATCGACGCCGCCAGCGACTCGCCGCGCACCAGCAGCGTCACCGACTTGGCGCCCCGCGACAGGTACATCGCCGCCTGCCCGGCGGAGTTGGCGCCGCCCACGATGTACACGTCCTGGTCCTGGCAGGAGGCCGCCTCGGTCAGCGCCGAGCCGTAGAACACCCCGCAGCCGGTCAGGTCGTCGCAGCCCGGCGCCGCGAGCTGCCGGTAGGACACACCCGTCGCGAGGATCACGCTGTGCGCGGCCACCGCCGAGCCGTCCGAGAACCGTACGACCCGTGCGGAGCCGTTGACCTCCAGCCCCGTCACCTCGCGCGCGGTGAGGATCTCGGCGCCGAACTTCGTCGCCTGGCGGCGCGCCCGGTCGGTGAGCTGCGCCCCGGACACCCCGTCGGGGAACCCGAGGTAGTTCTCGATACGGGAGCTCTGCCCGGCCTGCCCGCCGGTCGCCGACCGCTCCACGAGCACCGTCCGCAGCCCCTCGGAGGCCCCGTACACCGCCGAACCCAGGCCCGCCGGACCGCCGCCGATGACGACCAGGTCGTAGAACTCGGCCGCCGGTGTCGTCGCCAGACCCACGTGCGCGGCCAGTTCGGGCGCGTCCGGCTCGACCAGCGGCGCCCCCTCCGCGGTGATCACCAGCGGCAGCCGCCGCCCGTCCGCCCCGGCAGCGGCCAGCAGCCGCTGCCCCTCGGGCTCGTCGGCGGAGTACCAGCGGTACGGCACCTGGTTGCGGGCCAGGAACTCCCGGACGTCCGAGGAACGCGCCGACCAGCGGTGCCCGACCACCTTCGTCGCGGGCACCGGCCGGTAGTCGCTGGCCCGCCAGGCGTCCAGCAGGTCGTCCAGGACGGGGTAGAGCTTCTCCTCCGGCGGATCCCACGGCTTGAGCAGATAGTGGTCGAGGTCGACGACGTTGATCGCGTCGATCGCGGCGTTCGTGTCCGCGTAGGCGGTCAGCAGCACCCGCCGCGCGCCCGGGTACACGTCCAGGGCCTGCTCGAGGAACTCGATGCCGTTCATCTGCGGCATGCGGTAGTCGGCCAGGATCACCGCCACCAGGTCGCCCCGCAGCTTCAGCTCGCGCAGCGCCTCCAGCGCGGACTCGCCGGACTCCGCCCGTACGATCCGGTACGCGGCGCCGTAGCGGCGCCGCAGGTCACGGGCGACGGCACGGGAGACCCCCGGGTCGTCGTCCACGGTCAGGATGACGGTCCGCGCTGTTTCGGCGGCCTGTGTCATACGTCTCCCACCCCGAGAGCGGTCAGGACTCGCCGGCGCACGGCGGACCCCGCGCCGGCTCCGCCCATCGTATGGTCGATCGCCCCGGTCCGCTCGGGGATGCCGCGGAGCGTGCGCTCCCGGTTCAGGACGGGGCGCCCACCGTCAAGGCGACCGCCGCGCCGCCAGGACGCAGAACTCGTTGCCCTCGGGGTCGGTCAGCGTCACCCACGACTGCTCGCCCTGCCCCACGTCCGCGTGCCGCGCCCCGAGCGACAGCAGTCTGCTCACCTCGGCCCGCTGGTCGACCGGACGGAAGTCCAGATGCAGCCGGTTCTTGACCTGCTTGTCCTCCGGCACGGGGACGAACAGCAGGCCCGGCAGCCGGTCCGGCGCGGGCCGGATCTCGTACTCGTCGGGCGCGTTGTGCACCACCGCCCAGCCGAGCGCGTCCGCCCACCAGCGTCCGAGCGCCACCGGATCGTGACAGTCCACGATCACCTGTTCCCATTCCAAGGTCATGAACGGCAGCGTAGTGGAGACTGGCCCGGTACGAAGTGATCACTTACCGAGGAGGCAGCGCGATGACGGGCCCGATCACGGCAGGCGTCGACGGGACGGACGAGAGCCTCGCGGCGCTCGCCTGGGCGGCGCGGGAGGCCGTACGACGGGACACGGCACTGCGGGTGGTGCACGCCTGGAAGCACCGGCCCGACACCGCGCCCGAGGTCGCCGACCGGGACGCCCAGCGGGCCTGGGTGGGCGACGCCGTCGAGCGTGCCGTCGCCACGGTCACCGAACGGCACCCGGGGCTCGCCGTCACCACCGACGTCCTGGAGGGACACCCGGTCCAGACGCTGCTCTCCGCCGCCGCGGACGCGGAACTGCTGGTGCTCGGCTCCCGCGGACACGGCCCGGTCGTCGGCTTCCTGCTGGGCTCGGTCGGCCAGCAGGTGATCGCCGAGGCCGTATGCCCGGTCGTCCTCGTCCGCGCCGGCGACAAGCCCTCGTCCGAGGTGGCCGGGCACGAGATCGTCGTCGGCCAGCAGGGCGAACCCGAGGACAGCGCCGCCGCGCTGCGGTTCGCCTTCGAGACCGCCGCGGCCCGCGGCGCGAGCGTCCGTGTCGTGCGCGCCTGGTCGCTGCCGCCGGTGTTCGCCTACAGCCCGGGCTCGCTCAAGCTGCTCGACGAGGCCGGCGGCCTGGAGCCGTTCGAGAAGAAGGCCCTCGACGACGCCGTACGACCGTGGCGCGAGCGCTTCCCGGACGTGCACGTCGTCGAGCACATCGAGATGGGCAGTGCCGGGCAGGTGCTGCTGTCGGTGGCCGGGCGGGCGCAGCTGATGGTCGTCGGCCGGCGCGCCCACCGTACCGCCGTGGGCGCCCGCATCGGCTCCGTCGCGCACGGCGTCCTGCACCACGCCGACTGCCCGGTCGCCGTCGTCCCCCACGACTGAGCGGACCCGGCTCACTCGGGCACGGTCGGCTCCAGCGTCTCCCGTGCCTTGGGCAGGATGTTCACGAGGTAGTCCTCGACCGCCGTGTCGAGCCCGATGTCGCGCTGCGCCTGCTCCGACAGGTACCAGCGGTGCTCCAGCAGCTCGTGGTAGATCTCCGCCGGATCCATCGAGCCGCGCAGTTCGAACGGCACGGCGCGCACGGTGGGCCGGAACACGTCCCGCACCCACCGGTGCGCCAGCACCTCGGGCCGCGCGGCGAGGGGGTCGCCGGGCGCGTAGTCGTCCTGGGTCGCCATCCAGCTCTCCAGGTCGTTCAGCAGCCGCCGGGCCTGGTTCTCCTCGGTGTCCAGGCCGGTCAGCCGCAGCAGCTGCCGCTGGTGGTGGCCCGCGTCGACGACCTTCGGCACGAAGGTGACGGTGTCGCCGTTCGAGGAGTGCTCGATCTGCATCTCGGCGACGTCGAAGCCCAGGTCGTTGAGGCGGCGGATCCGGCGCTCGATGTAGTGGTACTTGCCCGCCGGGTACACCGAGGTGCGGGTCAGCTCCTCCCACAGCGCGCCGTAGCGGGCGCAGATCTCCATGCCGAACTCGATCGGGTCCACCGACGGGTGGAGCGCCCCGGACGCCTCCAGGTCCAGCAGCTCGCCGCTGATGTTGACGCGGGCGAGATCGAGGTCGTACTCCCGCTGCCCCGGGCTGAGCTGCGGATGCAGATCACCGGTCTCGGCGTCCACCAGATACGCGGCGTAGGCGCCCGCGTCCCGCCGGAACAGCGTGTTGGACAGTGAGCAGTCGCCCCACGCGAACCCGGCGAGATGCAGGCGCACGATGAGCACCGCGAGGGCGTCCATCAGCCGGTGCATGGTCGCCGGACGCATGGTCGTCTCGAACATCGACCGGTACGGCATCGAGCCGCCCAGGTGCCGGGTGATCAGCACCGGCTCCAGCGGGTCCCCGGCGCCGTCGGTGCGCCCGGTGACCACGGCCAGCGGGTCGACGGCGGGGATGCCGATCCGGTCCAGGTCGCGCAGCAGCTCGTACTCGCGCAGCGCCGGGCGTTCGGCGAGTTCCTTGACGGCGATCACCTCGTCACCGGCGCGCGCGTAGCGCACCACGTGGCGGGAGATACCGCGCGGCAGCGGGACGAGGACTTCCTCGGGCCATTCCTCCAGGGGCACGTCCCAGGGCAGCTCCAGGAGGAGGGCCGGGTGCTCCGGGTTCGTGGCGCTGATCTGCAAAGCCATGGCCTGACCTTAGACGGCGCGTTCGCGGGCGTGCTGGGCGGCCGCCCGCACGGAGCCCCGGTGCACCGGCCCGTGCCCCGGCAGCAGCACCTCTGCGTCCAGGCGCTCGATCAGGTCCAGCGAGGCCACCGCACGGGCGCGCTCGTGGTGGAACATGTCCGGCAGCAGCTGGGGTCCCTCGATCCGCGAGGTCATGTGCCCGCTGACCAGGGCATCGCCCGAGATCACCACCCCGGCCTCCGGAACGTGGAAGACACAGTGGCCGTCGGTGTGGCCGGGGGTGTGCACCGGGACCGGCCGGCCGGGCAGGTCGAGCCGGCCGTCGGCGACCGGGAACGCCTCCGGCGCGCCGACGGGGTGCTGCTGGGCGCCGCCGACGCGCAGCACGTGCACCAGCCAGGGCAGCACACCGGGACGCCACGCGTTCCCCAGCACATCGCCGACGGTCACCTGCTGGAGGAACTCCCGGCGGGCGTGCGGCACTTCCGCCGGGTGGGCGAGCACCGGGGTGCCGTACGTCGAGCGCAGGTACTCGGCCGAACCGAGGTGGTCGTTGTGGGCGTGGGTGAGCAGCACGGCCGTGACCGCCTCCGGTGCACTGCCCACCGCCGCCAGGGACTCCAGGAGCTGCTTCCGGTCGCCCGGGTAGCCCGTGTCGATCAGTGTGACGGCGTCGCCCTCACCGAGGATCACCCAGTTCGTGTGGGAGCCGTGCACCAGATGGATGCCGTCGGCGACCTGTCGTACGTCCGCGCCCATGATCGTCGTCCCGAGTTGTGAGGAGCCTGTCCGACGAGCACAGCAAAGCAGATCATGACGGGCCCACCGACGGCGGGCCCCGGGCCCGGAAACCGGCACCCGACTCGTCGGGAAGTGGTCCTCCGCCCAAACGATCACGGCGGCGAGGGGATGAGGGAGGCGTTGCCGTGCGGTGGGAGCGCACGACGGACGCCACGAGGGCCATCAGGCCTCCCGTGCCCGTGATCGCGCCGGGGACGTCCAGGCGGCCGGGGTGGCGTTCGGCCTCGACCAGGCTCTTCGTTCCGGCCAGGACGGCAAGGCCGATGGGGATGTCGATGAAGAACACCCCACGCCGGCCGAGGGCGTCGGTCAGCGTAACCGCCCAGCAGCATTCCGACCGTGGCGCCGACGCCCTGCGGGACACGGGCCCCGAGCAACAGCCGGTCCGGACGGCGGGCAGGGTGGGTGACGGTGTTGTCCAGGACCATCATCAGCCGGGCCGCGGCGATCACGAAGAGCGCAGTTCCGGGAGATTCCGGACAGTAGGCCGGGTGCACCGCAGGTGCCGGGCCCGTCTCGGCCCGGCATCCGCGCCGACGACTCACCGGCCGGGAGCTGCCTACTCGGGCAGCGGCAGGTGGCCGATCACCTTCTCGCCCACCGCCGCGGACATCCGAAGAGCCTTGTACCCGTAGTCCCGCATGGCCTCTTCGTAGGCGCCGATGCCGTCCACGACGTCCTGGTCACCCCGAGCGGCGGCGAGCAGTTCCCCTCCGAGAACGTGTGCGTCGCGCAGCGCGGTGTTGGCACCGATGCCCAAGGACGGGCTCATGGCATGGATCGCGTCGCCCACCACGGTGACGTTCGACGGCTCCCACGCACCGACGGGCACACAGCTGCGCAAGGTCAGCGGCTGCACCGTGGCGGTGTCCCACAGCCGGACCGTCTCCACCAGGGCCGGGTGCCAGGAGGCCACGCGTTCCAGCGCGTACGCCTTCAGCTGCTCGGGGGTGGCGGTGAACAGTTCGGCGTCGGGCATCATGAGGCTCTCCACGGAGTTGAAGATGCTCAGCGCGTAGTTCTTCGTGGCTTCGTCCTGGAAGCCCGGGTCCTGTTCCTTGATCAGCGGAGAGCCGGGGTTGCTGCGCTCCAGTGGGCCGAGCGTGAGTCCCGTCCAGTCGGAGGCGTACGCCAGCGAGAAGGTGTTGAACAGCTGCGCCGGGAGCCTGGCCTTGGTCTCCTCGGTGATCGGGACCTTCGCGGCGATGTGCCGAGCGGCCAGGTCGGCAACCTTCACCTGCGGCAGCCGCTGGGCCCGCACGCCGGAGCCGATGCCGTCCGCGGCGATCAACACGTCGGCCTCGACGCTCGCCCCGTCGCCCAGGAGCACGGTCACGGTGCCGTCCGGGTTGGAGCGGTATCCCGTGACCTTGGCACCGAAGTGCACGGCCTTCTCCAGACCGAGGTAGAGGATCCGGCGCAGCGTCGAGCGGCACACCACCAGGTGCTCGGAGATGTCGGTGGGCACCCCGATGCCTTCCGTGGCGGACTTGTCGCGGCCCGGGCGGAGGTTGAGCTGCTCGTCGAACAGCAGCATGTCGTCGTTGGGCATGCCGGAGGTCGCGAGGAACAGCTCCCACAGCCGCGGTTCCAGGGCGGCGTGCAGGGAGGAGGTGCCGGTGGAGTTGATGTGGATCCGGTAGCCCGCCTCGCGGGCGGCGATGCCGGTGTCGCGCT
The DNA here is from genome assembly GCF_001514205.1 of Streptomyces griseoruber. Classification (GTDB taxonomy): domain Bacteria; phylum Actinomycetota; class Actinomycetes; order Streptomycetales; family Streptomycetaceae; genus Streptomyces; species Streptomyces griseoruber. The sequence goes on from NZ_KQ948771.1 coordinate 367,372, forward strand.
CGTAGACGGCCACGTCCAGGCCGTGCCGGTTCAGGTAGTGGGCCAGAGTCATCCCGGCAAGACCGCCGCCGGCGATGACGATACGTGTCCCAGACAAAAGTACTCCCAGTGCAATTGGTTTCGTACGAGGGAGCACACCGGGCCTCTCTGAAAGAGAGGATGATTGACGCGACCAGACGCAACAGCGAATGGCTGCGCCCCGGACTACCGACCGGGATGCAATTTTGTGTGCCATGGAATTGTTCACCGGAATTTCACCGGTGGGCGCCGGACCGGTTTTTCGGTCTGCGGCCCTTCTTCAGCGGGTCAGAGTGCGCGCGAGAAGAGATCCGGCAGCGCTGCCCAGTGGCGTTCCGCGGCCTCGGGATCGTAGGCGGCGGTGTCCGCCTGCGTGAAGCCGTGGTGTGCGCCGGCGTACAGCTCGGCCTTGATGCGGTCGGCGAGCAGGTGCGGGCTGTCCGGCGCGGTGGAGGCGAGGTTCGCGCCGTGGAAGCCGGCCGCGGCGGCCACTCGGTCCGGATGGGTGCCGGCCGTGCGCAGCGCCAGGCCCGCGCCCATGCAGTAGCCGGTGACCCCGACCGGTCCCCTCCCGGCCCTCGGGCATTCGGTCAGCCGGCGCAGGTAGGCGTCGGCGTCCGTCGTCGTCAACTCGGGCGTCAGGGACGGGATGAGCGGTCCGAGCCGCTGGAAGAGCTCCGGGCGCCCGGCCGGGTCCACGAAGTCCGGCAGATCGATCACCGGCGCCCGTCCCTGGCGGTGGAAGACGTTGGGCACCAGGACCGCGTATCCGGCCGAGGCCGGACGGTCGGCCATCAGCTTCGGATGCGGGCGCAGCCCGAAGGCGTCCATGTAGAGCAGGACGGCGGGAAACGGACCTCTTCGATCAGGGTGCGCCGGGTAGGCATCGGCTGTGCCGTCCCGCGTCGCCATGTCCACGGTCGTCCCGTGCACAGTACTCATACGCGCCTTTCCCCTTTCTTTTGGATAGCACATCGACGGATATCCCCAATTGGGGATCGATTTTAGACCGCGCCGGGGCCTCTGTGGCGCCCATGAGGCAAGTGACGCTTCCCCCACTCTCGAGCCTTGACGCGGAACGGGGAACCTGGTCAGGCAATGGGCTGAATTGACAGAATGCGCGAAATCTGCTCACCGGAATAACGTCGGAATGGGGGGCGTCAACCGTCGGAACACCGCCCCGGCGCCATGACGGCCTTCATGAAGGACGCGAGGGTCGCCCAGGGTTCCCTCCGCGACGCCGTACCCCACCCCACCCCACCCCACCCCACCTCACCCCGCTCCCGCGAGGAGACCGCACGTTTCACCTGGTCCGGGCAGCCCCCAGCCCCACAGACCCACAGCCCCGCGAGCGGGAGGATCACCCGTGGACATCACCGAGGTCCAGCGCGCCACCTACGAGGCAGTCCTGCGCCTCAAGGACGCCCCCTTCGTCGCACAGCGGCCGGCGTACCTCAGCCCTGCCGCGGCAGCCCAGGCCGACGGATCACGGCCCGCAAGGCCCTCGGGATCGACCCGGGTGCTCTGGTGGCCCGTCCCGGCCGGATCGTGGCACGCGCGTCGGCGTGAGCGGCCCAGCCCCGGCTGCCGTACTCCGGCGCTGGACCGGTGCCGGTTCCCGCGGCGACGAGGAACAGGTGGTCCGCGGACGGGGATCGGAGGCCCACCCCTCGAGGTCCTCCGGTGTACTCCGCGCAGTGCGATCGTCTCGCCGGGTCGGAGCGGGAAGCGGTCGTCCGAATCGACGCCCAGCGCCTCACGGAACGCTCGGGGGTAGCCGCCCGGCCGGACATGGCAGTGGAGTGTTCTCCCGGGAACCAGGGCCGCCCGCCGGTGACCCCATCATGAAATGGGTGGTGACGGGAGTGGGGGGCGCTGGGAGTGGTCGCCGTCCTGGTGGCAGAACCGGCCGCGGGGCTCGGTGCGCCGCGGGACGCCCTGGAAGCGCCGGAACGCGCACGATGAAGCCGGTGGTCACCGGCGCGGAATCGGTCGCCGTGGTGGATCACCAGCCGGGCCCGGCTCCGCCAGGCTCCCGGACCAGCGCCTCGGGGAGCCTTGACCGCTGCTCGGCGCTCCACGATGCTGTGTTGCGGCACATGAGATGCGTGCCGCATTGAGCAACATCTTGACTCACGTCTCGTACCAGCCTAGGAGTGGCCATGGCTCACCAGGTCCGTGCTGTCGTCGCGCGCGCGAAGGGTGCCCCCGTCAGCCTGGAGACGATCATCGTCCCCGACCCCGGCCCGGGGGAGGCGCTGGTCAAGATCGAGGCCTGCGGGGTCTGCCACACCGATCTGCACTACCGCGAGGGCGGGATCAACGACGACTTCCCCTTCCTGCTCGGCCACGAGGCTGCCGGCATCGTGGAGTCGGTGGGGGAGGGCGTCACCGACGTCGCGCCCGGTGACTTCGTCATCCTGAACTGGCGAGCGGTGTGCGGCCAGTGCCGGGCCTGTCGGCGCGGCCGCCCGCAGTACTGCTTCAACACGCACAACGCCAAGCAGAAGATGACCCTCCTCGACGGCACCGAGCTGTCCCCGGCCCTCGGTATCGGCGCCTTCGCCGAGAAGACGCTGGTCGCCGCCGGACAGTGCACCAAGGTCGACCCCGCCGCCTCGGCGGCCGCCGTCGGACTGCTCGGCTGCGGGGTGATGGCGGGCATCGGCGCGGCGATCAACACGGGCAACGTGGGACGCGGCGACAGCGTGGCCGTCATCGGCTGCGGCGGCGTCGGGGACGCGGCCGTCGTCGGCTCCCGGCTGGCCGGCGCGGCGAAGATCATCGCGGTGGACATCGACGACCGCAAGCTTCAGACCGCGAAGAAGCTGGGCGCGACCCACACCGTGAACTCGCGCGACAGCGACGCGGTCGAGGCGATCCGCGAGCTGACCGGCGGCTTCGGCGCGGACGTGGTCATCGAGGCGGTCGGCCGCCCGGAGACGTACCAGCAGGCCTTCTACGGCCGCGACCTGGCCGGCACGGTCGTCCTGGTCGGCGTCCCCACCCCGGAGATGAAGCTGGAGCTCCCGCTCCTGGACGTCTTCGGCCGCGGCGGTGCGCTGAAGTCGTCCTGGTACGGCGACTGCCTGCCCTCCCGTGACTTCCCCATGCTCGTCGACCTCTACCTCCAGGGCCGTCTCGACCTGGACGCCTTCGTCACCGAGACCATCGCCCTCGACGAGGTCGAGAAGGCCTTCGAGCGGATGCACGGCGGCGACGTCCTGCGCTCGGTGGTGGTCCTCTGATGTCCGGCGCCCGCATCGAGCACCTCGTCACCTCCGGGACCTTCTCCCTGGACGGCGGCACCTGGGACGTCGACAACAACGTCTGGATCGTCGGCGACGACACCGAGGTGATCGTCGTCGACGCCGCCCATGACGCCGACGCGATCGCCCGGGCCGTCGGGGACCGGCGGCTGACGGCCGTCGTGTGCACCCACGCCCACAACGACCACATCGACGCCGCGCCCGCCCTCGCCGCGCTCACCGGCGCCCCGGTCCTGCTCCATCCCGACGACCTGCCCCTGTGGAAACAGACCCACCCGGACCGTGAGCCCGACGGCGAGCTGGCCGACGGGCAGGTCGTCACGGTGGCCGGCGTCGACCTCACCGTGCTGCACACCCCCGGCCACGCCCCGGGCGCGGTCTGCCTGTACGCGCCCGCCCTGTCCGCGCTCTTCAGCGGCGACACCCTGTTCGCGGGCGGACCGGGGGCCACGGGACGGTCGTACAGCCATTTCCCGACCATCGTCGACTCGATCCGCGAGCGGTTGCTGACGCTGCCCGGCGACACCGTCGTCCACACCGGACACGGGGACACGACGACCGTCGGCACGGAGGCCCCGCACCTCCAGGAGTGGATCGACCGCGGCTTCTGACCGCCCCCGCCGCAGCCCTCCGCACGGCGCCCGCATCACCTGTTTCCGCAGGTAGTGCGGGCGTTTCGAGCTGCGTCGGGGGTGGTCCGCGAGGTGGCCCGAAGCGGGTCTCCGGAGGCCTTGACAGGGGTTCTGGGCGACCTCAGACTGATGTTGCGCTTTCCGCAATCCGTTTCGCTATACGCACCGAGGTGTCATGATGATTCCCGCGTGCCGTCTCGAGGATCTCCCGCGAGGCGAGGCCGTCCGGCTCGACATCGACCCGCCGGTCTCGGTGTTCCACACCGACGACGGCGAGCTCTTCGCCATCGACGACACCTGCACCCACCAGGACGCCTCGCTCGCCGACGGCTGGCTGGAGGGCTGTGAGGTGGAGTGCCCGCTGCACGCCTCCAAGTTCGACCTGCGCACCGGCGCGGTGGACGCCCCGCCGGCCAAGCTGCCGGTGCGGACCCACGAGGTCGTGGTCGAGGACGGCACGGTCTACGTCAAGGTGTCGGAGGCGGCTCCCAACCTTCCGCCGTGTGTGGCGTCCCGGCTGGCCGGGGGGCCCGCGTGAGGACGGTGGCCGTGGTCGGCGCCTCGCTCGCCGGCCTGTCGGCCGTACGCGCGCTGCGCAAGCAGGGCTACGACGGCCGCCTCGTCGTCATCGGCGACGAACCGCACCGGCCCTACGACCGGCCGCCGCTGTCGAAGGAGTTCCTCGCGGGGACCCTGGGCGAGACGGACCTCGTACTGGAGACCGAGGACGAGGACCTGGGCGCCGAGTGGCTGCTCGGGATCCGGGCGACCGGTCTCGACCGGGCCGAGCGGGCGATACGGCTCGCCGACGGGCGTGAGCTGAAGGCCGACGGCATCGTCCTCGCGACCGGTGCCGCCGCCCGCAGCCTGCCCGGTTCCGAGGGGCTCGCCGGGGTGCACACCCTGCGCACCCTGGACGACGCCCGCGCCCTGCGCGACGAACTCGCCGCGGGGGGAAGCCTGGTGGTGATCGGCGGCGGCTTCATCGGCGCCGAGGTCGCCTCCACCGCCTACGCCCTCGGGCTCGAGGTGACGGTGATCGAGGCGGCGCCCACGCCGCTGGCCGGTCCGCTGGGAGCCGAGATGGGCACCGTCGTCTCCGGCCTGCACACCGACCACGGTGTACGGCTCCTGTGCGGAGTCGGCGTCAAGGGGCTGAGCGGCGGCAGCCGCGTCGACGCCGTACTCCTGGAGGACGGCCGCAGCATCCCCGCCGACATCGTGGTCGTCGGTGTGGGCGCACGCCCCTGCGTCGACTGGCTCGACGGCTCGGGCATCGAACTCGACAACGGCGTCAAGTGCGGCGCCGACGGCCGCACCAGCCTCGCCTCGGTGGTCGCGGTCGGCGACTGCGCCAACTGGTACGACCCGCGGGCCGGCGCGCACCGCCGGGTCGAGCACTGGACGGGGGCACGGGAGCGCCCGGACGCCGCGATCGCCACGCTGCTGGCGGGCGGGGCGGTGGAGCCGGGGATGCCGAAGCCGCCGTACTTCTGGTCCGACCAGTACGGCGTGAAGATCCAGTTCGCCGGCCACGCGGCCGGCGCCGACACCGTCACCGTCGAGGAAGGCGCCACCGGGGACCGCAACGTCCTGGCCGTCTACCGGCGCGCCGGGACTCCGGTCGCCGTGCTCGGGATGAACCAGCCGCGGCTGTTCACCCGCTGGCGCAAGCAACTCGCTGCTGCCACTGTCTGACCTCACCCCTGTTTCGATGCCGTGCGGAGTCGTTCTCGCCGGCGCGTGAATGATTCGCCCACGACGTTTTCCGAGGAGTGCACCGTGACCTCGACCAGCCTGCCGGACAGCCTGATCGCCACCCTTCCCGGCTCCTCCTACACCGATCCCGGCATCTTCGCCCAGGAGCAGGAGCGCATCTTCGAGACCATGTGGTTCTGCGTGGCGCGCGCCTCCGAGCTGGCCAAGCCCGGTGCGTTCCGCACCGTGGACGTGGGCCGCGAGAGCATCCTGATCACCCGCGCCCGGGACAACTCGATCCGCGCGTACTTCAATGTGTGCCGCCACCGCGGGGCGAAGCTGTGCACGGAGGAGACCGGTGAGGTCAAGCGGGCCTTCCAGTGCCCGTACCACGCCTGGACCTACGACCTCAACGGCAAGCTCGTCGCCGCGCCCAACCTGACCAAGATGCCCGACGTCGGCCGCACCGAGTACGGCCTGACCAGCGTCGCCGTCCGCGAGTGGCTCGGCTATGTGTGGGTGTGCCTGGCGGAGAACCCGCCGTCCTTCGAGGAGGACGTGCTGGGCGCGGTCGTGGAGCGGCTCGGCGACGTCGCCTCCATCGAGCGCTACGACGTCGACAA
>NZ_KQ948771.1:374221-380444 GCF_001514205.1 Streptomyces griseoruber
TCAACGAACGCCTCGGCACCCCCCAGGGCTGACCCCGGGCCGGCTCAGCCCAGGAAGCCCATGCGGTGGCTGATCTCCTCCGCGCCCTTCAGGAGGATCGGGGAGAGCTCGTGCAGCCGCTCCTCGGTGAAGCGGTAGGAGGGACCCGACGCGCTGAGTGCCGCGATGACCACGCCGTCCCGGTCCCTGATCGGGGCGGCCATCGCGTGCAGCCCGATCTCCAGCTCCTCCAGTGTCCAGGCGTAGCCCCGCTCCCGGGCCTCCGCCAGGTTCTTCTCCAGCTTCGTCTTCGCGGTGATCGTGTGCGGGCCGACCTTCTCCAGGCCGGACTTCGCCAGCACCGCGGCCCGCTCCTTTGCGGGCAGATGGGCCAGCAGGACCTTGCCGCTCGACGTCGCGTGCAGCGGGGTCAGCTCACCGACCCAGTTGTGCGCGGCGACGGCCGCCGGACCGCGCACCTGGTACAGATTGATCGCGTAGTGCTCCTGCATGACCGCGATGTTCACCGTCTCGCCGATCTCCTCCGCGAGGCGCTCGCAGACGGGGCGGCCCTGCTGGGTGATGTCGAGACGTCCGGTGACCGCGCCGGCCAGGCGTACGATGCCGAAGCCGAGCCGGTACTTGCCGCGCTCGCCCGCCTGCTCCACCAGACCGCGCGCCTCCAGGGCACCGAGCAGGCGGAACGCGGTGGACTTGTGAACATCGATCTCGGCGGCCACCTCGCTGACGCCCGCCTCGCCGCGCTGGGCCAGGATTTCCAGCACGCTGATGGCGCGGTCGACCGACTGCACTCCGCCGGACTGCGTACTCGACGTTTCGGTGTCTGTGCTGTAGTTGCTCACAGCGCAACTATACGTGCAGTAAACAACGCCTTTGCAAGTAACCCGATCGAAACCGAGGCCACGTAAGTTGCGTGGCTCGCAACCTAGTGCGTATAGCGCTACTGGTATTAGGCTGCGTCGCACCATCTGTGGCGCAAGCGAGACGAGGGCACCATGGCTTCCCTGCAGTACGACTTCGTCATCGTCGGTGGTGGATCAGCCGGCAGCGCACTGGCGAACAGGCTCTCCGCGGACCCGGCGAACCGGGTCCTGGTACTGGAGGCCGGCCGGTCCGACTACCCGTGGGACGTGTTCATCCACATGCCGGCCGCCCTGACGTATCCGATCGGCAGCCGCTTCTACGACTGGAAGTACGAGTCCGAGCCCGAGCCCCACATGGGCGGCCGACGCGTCTACCACGCGCGCGGCAAGGTGCTGGGCGGCTCCAGCAGCATCAACGGCATGATCTTCCAGCGCGGCAATCCCATGGACTACGAGCGCTGGGCGGCCGATCCCGGCATGGAGAGCTGGGACTACGCGCACTGTCTGCCCTACTTCCGGCGGATGGAGAACTGTCTGGCCGCCGACCCCGACGACGAGTTCCGCGGCCACGACGGGCCCCTGGTCCTCGAACGCGGCCCGGCCAGCAACCCGCTGTTCGGCGCCTTCCTCAAGGCCACCGAGGAGGCGGGCTACCCGCCCACCGAGGACGTCAACGGTTACCGGCAGGAAGGCTTCGCCAAGTTCGACCGCAACGTCTCCCGCGGACGCCGGCTGTCGGCCTCCAAGGCCTACCTCAAGCCCGCCCGCAAGCGGCCCAACCTCACCGTCACCACCCGCGCCCTGGTCACCCGCGTCCTGTTCGAGGGCAAGAAGGCCGTCGGTGTCGAGTACCGCAAGGGCCGGGGCGCCCCCAAGCAGGTCCGCGCCAAGGAAGTCATCCTCTGCGGCGGCGCGATCAACTCCCCGCAGCTCCTCCAGCTCTCCGGCGTCGGCAACGCCGAGGAACTGCGCGCCCTCGGCATCGACGTCGTCCACGACCTCCCCGGCGTGGGCGAGAACATGCAGGACCACCTCGAGGTCTACATCCAGTACGGCTGCAAGCAGCCCGTCTCCATGCAGCCGTACCTGGCGAAGTGGCGCGCCCCCTTCATCGGGCTCCAGTGGCTGTTCCGCAAGGGCCCGGCCGCGACGAACCACTTCGAGGCCGGCGGCTTCGCCCGCAGCAACGAGGACGTGGACTACCCCAACCTGATGTTCCACTTCCTGCCCATCGCGGTCCGTTACGACGGCTCGGTGCCGGCCGGCGGCCACGGCTACCAGGTCCACGTCGGGCCCATGTACTCCGACGCGATCGGCTCGGTGAAGATCAAGAGCAAGGACCCGCGCGAACACCCCGCCCTGCGCTTCAACTACCTCTCCACCGAGCAGGACCGCCGCGAGTGGGTCGAGGCGATCCGGGTGGCCCGCAAGCTCCTCAACCAGCCCGCGCTCGCCCCCTACAACGACGGGGAGATCTCGCCCGGACCGTCGGTGGAGAGCGACGAGGAGATCCTCGAGTGGGTCGCCAAGGACGGCGAGACCGCCCTGCACCCCTCCTGCACCTGCAAGATGGGCACCGACGAGATGTCCGTCGTCGACCCCACCAGCATGCGGGTGCACGGTGTGGAGGGCCTGCGCGTGGTCGACGCCTCGGTCATGCCCTACGTCACCAACGGCAACATCTACGCCCCGGTGATGATGATCGCGGAGAAGGCCGCCGACCTGATCCTCGGCAAGGAACCCCTCGCCCCGTCCAAGGCCGCCTACTACCGCCACCGCGACGCCGAGACACAGGCCGGGTAGACCTTGACCGCCGACGGGCTGCGGCCGCTCCTGGAGCGCGTCCGCTACGAGGTACTGCCCGCGAAGACGACCGAGGAGAAGGTCCTCGCCCATGTACCGCGCGATGTCGTCGTCACCGTGACGGCGTCGCCGGTCAAGGGCCTGGAACCGACCCTCGACCTCACCGCGCGCCTCGGGGCGCACGGCTACCGCGTCGTCCCGCACGTGCCCGCGCGGCTGCTGCGGGACGACGCGCACCTCAAGGAGGTCACCGGCCGGCTCCGCGAGGCCGGTGTGGACGACGTCTTCGTGCCGGCGGGCGACGCGAACCCGCCCGCCGGGGCCTACGACGGTGCTCTGCCGGTCCTGCGCAGGCTGAGCGAGCTGGACAGCCCCTTCGCCCGCGTCGGCATCACCGGCTACCCCGAGACCCATCCCCTCATCCACGACGACATCACCATCCAGGCGATGTGGGACAAGCGTGAGCACGCCACGTACATCGTGAGCAACCTCTGCTTCGACGCGCGCGTGCTGGGCGACTGGATCGCCCGGATCCGGCGCCGGGACGTCGTCCTGCCCGTGCACGTGGGCGTCGCCGGGCCCGTGCAGCGGGCCAAGCTGCTCGCCATGGCGACGAAGATCGGTGTGGGGGAGTCGACGCGGTTCCTGACCAGGCACGCGTCGTGGTTCCTGCGCTTCGCCACCCCCGGGGGCTACTCGCCCGAGAGACTCCTCGGGCGCGCCGAGGAGGCCCTCACGGCGCCTTCCGCGGGCGTCGCGGGCCTCCATGTGTTCACGTTCAACCAGATCGCCGAGACGGAGAGGTGGCGGCGGGCTCTGCTGGACCGGCTCGCGAACTGACGAGAACCGTATACGACGGCGAGTGGGCGGGGCTGGAACTCCAGCCCCGCCCACTCGCCGCTGGACGACTCAGCGGAAGACGACCGTACGGTTGCCGTCCACCATCACACGGCTCTCGCTGTGCCACTTCACGGCGTGCGCCAGGACCTGCGCCTCGACGTCCCGGCCGACCGTGACCAGCTCGCCGGGGTCGAGGGAGTGGTCGACGCGGACCACGTCCTGTTCGATGATCTGGCCCTCGTCGAGATCCGACGTGACGTAGTGCGCGGTCGCGCCGACCAGCTTCACTCCCCGGTCGTACGCCTGGTCGTACGGCTTCGCTCCCTTGAAGCTGGGGAGGAAGGAGTGGTGGATGTTGATGGCGCGGCCCTCGAGCCGCTTGCACAGGTCGTCCGAGAGGATCTGCATGTAGCGGGCGAGCACGACGAGATCGACGTCCAGCTCGCGCATCAGCTCCAGCAGCCGCGCCTCTGCCTCGGGCTTGGTGTCCTTCGTCACAGGGACGTGGTGGAAGGGGATCCCATAGGTGTCCGCCAGGCCTTCGAAGTCCCGGTGGTTGGAGACGATCGCCGGGATTTCTATGTTGAGGGAACCCGTGCGCCGGCGGAACAGCAGATCGTTCAGGCAGTGCCCGAACTTGGACACCATGATGAGCGTCCTCGTCGGGGTCGACGCGTCCCGCAGGGTCCAGGAGATCCGATAGGCGTCCGCCACCGGACCGAATCGGTAACGCAGATTTTTCAGATCGGCACTCGGGTCCGAGACGTCGAAGTGGACCCTCATGAAGAAACGGCCCTGGAGGCGGTCGTCGAACTGCTGGCTCTCCAGGATGTTCCCGGAGTTCCGGACGAGGAAGCCGCTCACGGCATGGACCAGTCCCGCGCTGTCGGGACAGGAAAGGGTGAGTACGTACTCACGGCCGGGTTGAGGTCGGGGGGACATGGGCCTCCTCCGTCGGTGCGTAATGCACAACTCTGTGAGCGATACGCAACATAGTTGGCCCGGATGGGGTCCATGGTCAAGGTCTGCGGTCAAGGGAGAAGGGTCGAAAGGCCCCTTGCGAAATCGTCATCCGCCAACCTCTTGACGGATGTCCGTACATTGGCCAGGGTGTTCCACCACAAGCAATTGAATGCACGATGCGCAACGCATTTCAGCTGAAGGGCTTGGCGCGTGGCAGACCTGTATGTGGACGGTGAATGGCGGGAGCCGGTGGCCGGAGGCCGCCGTGACATCCGATGTCCCGCCGACGGAACGCTCTCCGCGACCGTATCGGAAGGGACACGTCCCGACACCGAGGCGGCGATCGCCGCGGCCCGTCGAGCCTTCGACGAGGGCCCCTGGCCGCAGACCCCCGAGCGGGAGCGCGGTGCCCTGCTGCTGCGCACCGCCGACCTCATCGAGCGCGACGCCAAGCTGTTCGCCCGCGCCGAGTCCCTCGACACCGGCAAGCGCCTGGTGGAGAGCGAGTACGACATCGCCGACGTCGTCTCCTGCTTCCGATACTACGGCGGCCTCGGCGGAACCGACGCGGGCCGCGTGATCGACACCGGCCGCGACGACGCCGTGAGCCGCGTGGTCTACGAGCCCGTCGGCGTGTGCGGGCTGATCACCCCCTGGAACTACCCCCTCCTCCAGGCATCCTGGAAGGTGGCCCCCGCCCTGCTGGCCGGCAACACCTTCGTCCTGAAGCCCAGCGAGCTGACCCCCTCCACCTCCATCCTGCTGCTGAAGGCCCTGGAGGAGGCCGGACTCCCGGCCGGCGTCGGCAACCTCGTCCTGGGCGGCGGCCCCGAGGTGGGCGCCCCGCTCTCCGAGCACCCGGGCGTCGACCTGGTCTCCTTCACCGGCGGCCTGGAAACCGGCAAGCGGATCATGGCCACCTCCGCGGCGACCGTGAAGAAGGTGGCGCTGGAACTCGGCGGCAAGAACCCCAATGTGATCTTCGCCGACGCCGACTTCGAGACAGCGGTGGACTTCGCCCTCACGGCCGTCTTCCTGCACTCGGGCCAGGTCTGCTCGGCCGGCGCCCGGCTGATCGTCGAGGACTCCCTCCACGACCGGCTGGTCGACGAGGTCGTGCGCCGGGCCCGCCGGATCCGGCTCGGCGGCCCCTTCGACCCCGACGCCGAGACCGGCGCGCTGATCTCCGCCCAGCACCTGGCCAAGGTCGAGGCGTACGTGGCGGCCGGCCTCGCCGAGGGCGCCGTCCTGCGCTGCGGCGGCGAGCGCCCCACCGACCCCGCCCTCGCGGGCGGCCACTACTACCCGCCGACCGTCCTCGACGAGTGCCGGCAGGACATGCGCGTGGTGCACGAGGAGTCCTTCGGACCCGTGCTGACCGTGGAGCGCTTCACCGACGAGGACGACGCCGTACGGATCGCCAACGACACCGAATACGGCCTCGCCGGAGCCGTCTGGACGCAGGACGCCGGCAAGGCCCAGCGGGTCGCCCGGCGACTGCGTCACGGCACGGTGTGGATCAACGACTACCACCCCTATGTGCCGCAAGCGGAATGGGGTGGTTTCGGACACTCGGGCGTGGGCCGCGAGCTGGGACCGACCGGCCTGAACGAGTACCGAGAGCCCAAGCACATCTGGCAGAACATCCAACCCCGGCCGCAGCACTGGTTCCGCGGCTGAACGCCGAAAAGAGGGCGATCGTGACCCCCACACAGACCGAGGTATCCCAGCGGCGCGGCACACCTCAGGAATCT
>NZ_KQ948772.1:0-26055 GCF_001514205.1 Streptomyces griseoruber
GCTGGCCGCGGACTGCGCCGAGGACGGCGTCTACGAGTTCTGGCTCACCGCCGCGCCCCTGCCCATCACCGGAGCCGTCGGCTCCCCGCTCAACCCGATCGCCGTCAAGTGACGCACACCGTCGCGCCCTGAAGGTGCGCGTGGCTCCATCGACCCGCGGCCCCGCCGCGCGGCCCGACCCCGGGAGGTATCCCCGACATGGCTGACAGCCCTCACCGTAGTGTCCTCGTGATCGGCGGAGGCACCTCCGGCAACGCCCTGACCGTACTGTTGCGCCGGGCCGGGACCGCCGTCGATCTGGTCGAGGCGAGCCCGGACTGGAAGGCAGCCGCCGGCTCCGGCATCACCCTCCAGGGCAACGCCCTGCGTGTGCTGCGCGAGGTCGGGGTGCTGGCGGACGTCGAGAAGGACGGGTACGCCGCCGAGGGCGTCGCCGTCCTCGCCCCCGACGGCACCGTGCTCCACGCCCACGACGAATTCCGCACCGGCGGCGACGACCTGCCCGCCCACATCGGTATGCAGCGGCCCCGGCTCCAGCAGCTCCTCATCGGCATGGTGGGCACCTCGGGCGCCGATGTCCGCCTCGGCACCACGGCCACCGCGTTCGCCCAGGACGACGAGGGCGTGGACGTCACCTTCTCCGACGGCACGACCCGCCGCTACGCCCTGGTGGTCGGCGCCGACGGGCTCGGCTCCACCACCCGCGGCATGATCGGCATCACCGACCGGCCCGAGCCGACCGGCATGGGCATCTGGCGCGCCCCCGCGCCCCGCCCGGCCGGGGTCCGCCGCACCGAGATGATCTACGGCGGCCGCTGTTTCATCGCCGGGTACTGCCCGACCAGCGAGGACACCGTCTACACGTATCTCGTCGAACCGGCCCGGGACCGGGCCACGCTGGACCCGGCCGGACTCGCCGACGAGATGCGGGCGCTCTGCGAGAACTACGGCGGCGCCTGGCCGGAGCTGCGGGCCGCGTTCACCGATCCCTCGGCCGTCAACTACACCTGGTTCGACCGGCTGCTGGTGGAGGGCCCGTGGCACCGCGGCCGGGTGGTGCTGGTCGGCGACGCCGCCCACTGCTGCCCGCCCACCTTCGCGCAGGGCGCCGCGATGTCCCTGGAGGACGTCCAGGTCCTCGCCGAGCTGCTGACCGGTCTCGACCGCTGGGACGCCGGGGCCCTCGACCGGATCCTCACCGACTACCACGCCCGCCGGCTGCCCCGGGTGCGCAGGGTCGTCGACGCCTCCGTCCAGCTCGCCCAGTGGCTGCTGGAAGGGCGGCGCGACGCCGACGTGCCCGGGCTGATACGCCGTACCCTGACCGCCCTCAAGGAACTCCCGTGACCGAGCCCCGGCCCCAGTCGCCCCCCACGATCGACGTCCACGCCCATCTCCTGCTGCCCGAGGTGGAGGAGGCCGTCGCCGGACAGGCCGGTCTCGCCGCGGCCCGTACGCTCGATGCGCGCCGCAACGGCCCGGACGCCCTGGCCGTCAACGGCCCGATGGTCGGCGAACGGATACCCCGGCTGACGGATGTCGCGGTACGGCTGGCGGCGATGGACGCGCAGGGCGTGGACATCCAGCTGGTGAGCCCCTCGCCGTCCCACTACCACTACTGGGCCGACCTGCAACTGGCCGAGCGGGTCTGCCAGTTGGCCAACGAGGGCACCGCGGCGCACTGCGCCAAGGCCCCCGACCGGCTGCACGGCCTCGGTCTCGTCCCGCTCCAGCACCCTGGTCTCGGGCCAGCCCTGCTCGACCACGCGCTGGCGCAGGGGCTGCGGGGCGTGGAGATCTCCTCGCACGCCCCCGGCCCGGGCGGGGCGCGGGAGGTGGAGCTGTCCGACCCCCGGCTGGAGCCGTTCTGGGCCCGCGCGGAGGAGACGGGTGCCCTGGTCTTCCTGCACCCGTTCGGCTGCACGCTCGACGAGCGGCTGGACCGGTGGTACCTGTCCAACACCGTCGGCCAGCCCACCGAGAACGCGGTCGCCCTGTCGCACCTGATCTTCTCCGGCGTCCTGGACCGCCATCCCGGGCTGCGGCTGATCGCGGCCCACGGCGGCGGCTATCTGCCCACCCACATCGGGCGCTCCGACCACGCCTGGCGGGCCCGCCCCGACGCACGGGGCTGCGCGCGCGAACCGAGCAGCTACCTGGAGCAGTTGTACTTCGACTCGCTCGTCCACGACCCGCACGTCCTGCGGGAGTTGCTCCTGGCCGTGGGGCCGCGGCGGGTCCTGCTCGGCTCCGACTTCCCCTTCGACATGGGCACCGAGGACCCGGTCGGCGCGCTGCGCGCCGCGGGTCTGCCCGACGACGACTTCCACGCGGTGCGGGGCGGGAACGCCGCCGCCCTGCTCACCCTCTCCTGAGAAGGAATCCCCCCATGAGCAACCGCCTGCTCACGCATCTGCGGCACGTCGACCTGGCCGTGCCCGACTACGACAAGCAGCTCGACTTCTACGCCGGCGTCTGGGGCCTGACCAAGGTCGCCGAGGACTCCGGGATCTCCTTCCTGGCCGCCGAGGGCAGCCCCGAGAGTTACGTCGTCCGGCTGCGCAAGGCCGAGGAGAAGCGCCTCGACCTCGTCTCCTACGGCGCGGCGAGCGCGGCGGACGTGGACACCCTCGCCGAGCGGCTCCTCGCGGGCGGGGTGCGGCTGATCACCCGGCCGGGGAAGGTCGACACGCCCGGCGGCGGCTACGGCTTCCGCTTCTTCGACGTCGACGGACGCACCATCGAGGTCTCGGCCGACGTCGACGTACGGCAGCACCGCAGGATCGAGGAGAAGGAGGCGATCCCGGTGAAGCTCTCGCACGTCGTCCTCAACTCCCCCGACCTCGACAGGACCCGCCAGTGGTACGAGACCCACCTCGGCTTCCGGCTCTCCGACACGCTCAGCTCGCCGCACATGGGCGAGGTCATGCACTTCATGCGGATCAGCAACCAGCACCACTCCATGGCCCTCGCCAAGGGCCCGCACACCTCCCTGCACCATGTCTCCTTCGAGATGCGCGGCCTCGACGAGTACATGCGCGGGTCGGGCCGGGTGATGCGGGCCGGGTTCCAGAAGATCTGGGGCCCGGGCCGGCACATGGCGGGCGACAACACCTTCACCTACTTCCTCGACCCGCACGGCAACACCGTCGAGTACACGACCGAGCTGGAGGTCCTCGACGAGGACACCTGGCACCCGCACGTCTACGACTTCTCCCAGCCCGAGGTCACCGACCAGTGGGGCACGGCGAACCCCATGAACGAATTCGTCGCGAAGGAGTCGTTCAACGACGTCGACCCGGGCGTCTTCGTGGCCCCGCCGGTCTGACCCCCGCGGGTCTCCGCGCGGCGGGCACGCGAAGGGCGGGCGGGGACTCCGGTCCCCGCCCGCCCTTCGTACCTCCCGGACTCCGCTCACGACAGCGGCATCACCTTGCGGTAGGTGAACACCGCGACCGCCGCGACCGCGACGTGCATCAGGAGCAGTGCCACCACGCCGATGACCCCGCCCGCGCCGAAGAGCAGGAAGTCCGGGACGAAGGACACGACGACGAGGGTCGGGACCAGCCACCGGACCAGGGCCGCGGGGTCCTTGGACACCTTGCGGACGACGGCCCAGCCGATGGCGCCGGCCACGGTCCCGACGGCGGTCAGGAAGATGTAGGACCCGGGCTCGAGCGGCTGGAAGTCGTCCGGGGCGCCCAGGGCCAGGGCGGCGAGGGCGAACACCGCGTCCACGACGGACGCCACCACGACGGCGGCGATCACCCCGCCCACGACGACGAGCGGACCTCGGCGGACGGCGGCGGCTTCAGAGGCGACAGACATGGGGGCTCCACGGGCGAGGGTACGGATCGTACGGATCGTGCACATCTCGAGACGATTGAACTCTCAAGAACGTCCCCACCCTCCCCCAATGTGTTTGAAATTTCAAGCCCAAGTCCACAGAACCGCCCCCGCGGAACGAGGCGTACGGCGCACTCGTCCACGGGGGCGTGAGGGTGACGGCGTGAGGGTGACGGCGTCAGGCCGCCGTGTACCCGAGCTGGCGCCGCATGAACGGGGTCATCAGGGTCTTCGCCTTGGCCATGGTGGTGGTCCGGGGGCCGAGGACCGCGGTCTCACCGCCCGGCACGGGCAGGACGGTCACCCCGTCGGAGGGGCCGAACGGCACGATGAGCGGGGTGCGGTGGACCGCCCGGTAGGAGCGCGACCTCTTGCCGTGCCGGCCCGGACTGCGCAGATACGCACCGATGTTGTGGGCGGCGGTCTCCGCCTGGGCGAGCGCCGCCGGGGTGACCTTGAGCTCGCCCACGTCGTTCACGTCACCGACCGCGAACACGTCCGGCCGCCCCACCACCCGGAGCATGCTGTCGACCTTGACGTGCCCGGAGCCGTTGAGCCAGTCCCCGTGCCCGGCCAGCCGCAGCCAGAGCGTGTTGGGCGTGGTGCCCGTCGCCCAGAAGGAGAGGTCGGCGGCGAGGACGCCGCCGCGGCTGTCGCGGTAGGTGGCGAAGTCGTTGCCCGGGGACATGAAGGAGTCGAGCCGCACCTCCACCCCGTGGGACTCCAGCCAGGCGCGGGCCCTGCGGCCGGCGCGGGCGCTGCCCGTGGAGGTCAGCAGTTCCGGTCCGGAGTGGGCGAGGGTGACCCGCGCGTCCGGCCGGGCCAGCCTGATCTCGGCGCCGAGCTCGACCCCGGAGGGCCCGCCGCCCACGATCAGCACGTGCTCGGCACCGGCGATCTTCCGCTGGTGCTGGCC
The DNA here is from genome assembly GCF_001514205.1 of Streptomyces griseoruber. Lineage (GTDB taxonomy): Bacteria > Actinomycetota > Actinomycetes > Streptomycetales > Streptomycetaceae > Streptomyces > Streptomyces griseoruber. The sequence goes on from NZ_KQ948772.1 coordinate 4,763, forward strand.
GAACACCCTGGCCGCCTCCTCCGCCGTTCCGCCGCTGAAACGGGCCGGTTCGGGGTAGTCGGCTCCGGTCGCGATCACCAGGACGTCGTACGGCAGCCGCTCGCCCGCGGCGAGGACGACCTCCCGTCCGACGGGGTCGATCCGGACCGCCTTGCCCACGACCAGCCGGCCGTGGCGCAGCAGCCGGTCGTAGGGGATGAACGGGGTTCCCGTCCATTCCGGGCGCACACCGGCGCGCAGCGAGGCGATGCGATGGAAGAAGACCTCCTTGCGGTCCACGAGCGTGACGTTCGCCGTCGCGTCCAGGCGTTTCGCCAGGCGGACGCCCGCGTAACCGCCGCCTATCACCACTACGTTGCCGTCTCGCACAACGAGTCTCCTGTGCTGGGTGGGGGGATTGAGCGCGAGCGTAGCCCCTTGAAACCTAAAGCACTTGGGGACTTGGTGAGGGTTCCGTGAAGACGTGCCCGGCCGCCCGCTCAGGCCGTCGCCCCCGGCACCGGCCCACTGGTCCCCCGCACCACCAGCCTCGGATCCAACACCGCTTCCCGTGACGGGAGTTCGGGGTTCTCCAGCCGCTCCATGGCGAACCGCACCGCGTGCTCCGCCATCCGCATCGCGTCCTGACGGACGGTGGTCAGACCGATCGGCATCAGATGGGACAGATGACTGTCGTCGTAGCCTACGACGGACAAGTCCCGCGGCACCTCCACCCCGGCCCGGGTCAGGGACATCAACACACCCATCGCACAACGGTCGTTGCCCGCCAGGACCGCCGTCGGCAGCGGCAGGCCCCGGTCGCGCTCCCCGAGCAGCAGCAGACCGGTCTCGATGCCCGACTGCTCGGTGTGCTCACCGGGAATGACCCGGGCCTCGGGCTCCAGCCCGTGCCGGCGCATCGCCGACCGGTAGGCGCGCCGCCGCTCGGCGGAACCGGGCCCCCGCCCGCCGTCGATGTGCACGATCCGCCGGTGCCCCAGCTCCACCAGGTGATCCATCGCCTGCCGTACGCCCTCCCCCTCGGCGGAGTGCACGAAGTCCGCCCGCGCCCGTGGCGCCCGATGGCCCACCGAGACGGTGGGCACCCGCCGCCCCAGCTCGTCGAGGTCGGCGGCCTCCGCCTCGGAGCCGAGCACGATCAGCGCCTCGCAGCGGTGACCGAGCAGCGCCTCCACGGCCTTCGCCTCGCTGCGGCCCTCGGCGGCGGCGGAGAGCAGCACGTCGTAGCCGAACCGCTCGGCCTCCGGATAGATCCCCTGGATGAGGTCCTTGTGGAAGATCTGCTGCACGGCGAACATCACCCCGAGGGTGCGGCTGCGGCCGCGCGCGAGCAGCCGGGCCGCGCTGTCGGGCCGGTAGCCGATCTCGTCGGCGACCTTCAGCACCCGCTCCCGGGTCTCCTCGCTCGCGCCCGGCTGGTTGCGGAACACGATCGACACCAGCGCCCGCGAGACCCCCGCCCTCGCGGCGACGTCCGCCATCGTGGGCCGCTGCCTGCCCGGAGCATCCACCCGTGATCCACCCTCCGACGGGGCCCGCCCCGGTGGGCGCTCCTGAAATCCCCCGGCAACAAGCTATTGACATGACATTTGGACAGGGGTCATCGTACTCGCACTAGAGCGCGCTAGTAGAGCGCGACAGAAACTCTTCCGCAACAGGAACTCTTCCGTGACAGCTCCCCGGAGTCCGCGGATCCGCGGACTCCGGAGCGAAAGGAAACCAAGCGTGACGCCGTTCGAAGTGCTGACCATGGGCCGGGTGGGTGTGGATGTGTATCCGCTCCAGACCGGGGTGGGGCTGGCCGAGGTCGCCTCGTTCGGCAAGTACCTGGGCGGGAGCCCGACGAATGTGGCGGTGGCGGCGGCCCGGTACGGGCGTTCGGCGGCCGTGATCACGAAGACGGGCCGGGATCCGTTCGGCGACTACGTGCGTACGGCGCTGGCCGGGTACGGCGTCGACGTCCGTTTCGTGGGGACGTCGGACATCGCGCCGACGCCGGTAACGTTCTGTGAGATCTTCCCGCCGGACGACTTCCCGCTGTACTTCTACCGGCTGCCGAAGGCTCCTGACCTGGACATCCGGCCGGACGAACTGGATCTGGGGGCGGTGCGGGAGGCGGCGGTCTTCTGGATCACGGGGACGGGTCTGAGCGAGGAGCCGAGCCGGGCGGCGACGCTGGCGGCGCTGGAGGCGCGGGCCAAGGCCGGGGTGACGGTGTTCGATCTGGACTGGCGGCCGATGTTCTGGGCGGACCCGGCGGACGCGCGGGCGTTGTATGCGCGGGCGTTGCGGCAGACCACGGTGGCGGTGGGCAATCTCGACGAGGTCGAGGTGGCGACCGGTGAGCGTGAGCCGTATGCGGCGGCGCGGGCGCTGCTGGCGGCGGGGGTGGAGCTGGCGGTGGTCAAGCAGGGCCCCAGGGGTGTGCTGGCCATGGGCCGGGACGGGGTCGCGGTGGAGGTGGCGCCGGTGCCGGTCGATGTGGTCAACGGTCTGGGGGCCGGTGATGCGTTCGGCGGTGCGCTGTGTCATGGGCTGCTGTCCGGGTGGGACACGCGGCGCACGGTGTCGTTCGCCAATGCGGCCGGGGCGATCGTCGCGGGCCGGCTGGCCTGTTCCGAGGCGATGCCGGTCGAGTCCGAGGTCAACGCCAAGCTCGACGAGGTGCTCCGTGGTGTCTGAGAAGCTGAGCCGGATCGTGTCCGCCCGGGTGAACGACCCCGCCGCCGTCGCGGCGGCCGCCGCCCGCCGGGTGAAGGCGGCCTCGCTGCTGGGTGAGCACGGCAGGGCGATGATCATCGCCGCCGACCACCCCGCCCGCGGCGCCAACGGCGTCGGCGGGGACCCCAACGCGATGGCGGACCGTTCCGAGCTGCTGGAGCGGATGTGTGTCGCGCTGGAACGCCCCGGGGTGACCGGGGTGCTGGGCACGGCGGACATCCTGGAGGACCTGCTGCTCCTGGGGGTGCTGGACGGCAAGAGTGTGTTCGGGTCGATGAACCGGGCCGGGCTGGCGGGGTCGGTGTTCGAGATCGACGACCGGTTCACCGGCTACGACGCCGCGACGATCGCGGCGATGGGCTTCGACGGCGGCAAGACGCTGACCCGGATCGCGCTGGGTGACCCGGCCACGCCGTCGGTGCTGGAGAACACCGCCCGCGCGGTCAACGAGCTCAACGACCGCCGGCTCGTGGCGATGGTGGAGCCGTTCATCTCGGTGTGGCAGGACGGGAAGATCCGCAACGACCTGTCGACGGACGCGGTCGTCAAGTCGGTCACCATCGCCTCGGGGCTGGGCCGCCGCACGGCCTATACGTGGCTGAAGCTGCCGGTGGTGGAGGGGATGGAGCGGGTGCTGTCCGCTTCGACGCTGCCGGCGCTGCTGCTGGGCGGGGAGGTCACCGACCCGGCGGCGGCGTTCGCGTCCTGGGGGAAGGCGCTCAGGCAGCCGACCGCGCAGGGGCTGGTGGTGGGGCGTTCGCTGCTCTATCCCGCGGGCGGCGACGTCGCGGGCGCGGTGGACAAGGCGGTGAGCCTGCTGTGAGCGGCACGTACCACCTCCCGGCCGGTGCGTCGGCCGGCGGCCCCTACGACCTCCTGGTCACGCCCGAGTCGGCGGGCTGGGGATACTCCGGCCTCAGGATCCTGACCCTGGGACCGGGTGAGGCGCACGCCCTGTCCACCCATGACTGCGAGTTCCTGGTCCTGCCGCTGACGGGTTCCTGCACCGTCACCACGGACGGCAGGTCCTTCGAACTCGAAGGCAGGACAGGGGTGTTCGCCTCGGTCACCGACTTCGCCTACCTCCCCAGCGAGTCGGAGGCCCTGATCAGCAGCGCGCAGGGAGGTCTGTTCGCGCTGCCCTCCGCCCGTACCGGGCCGGGCTCACTCCCCGCCCGGTACGGGCGCAAGGAGGACGTCCCCGTCGAACTCCGCGGCGCGGGCGCCTGCTCGCGGCAGGTCAACAACTACTGCCTGCCGGGGACCTTCGACGCCGAGCAGTTGCTGGTGTGCGAGGTGCTCACCCCGGGTGGGAACTGGTCCTCCTACCCCCCGCACAAGCACGACGAGGCCCGGCCCGGGCTGGAGTCGGAGCTGGAGGAGATCTACTACTTCCAGATCTCCGGCGGCGAGAACGCCTTCGGCTACCAGCGCGTCTACGGCACCCCCGAGCGGCCCGTCGACGTCCTCGCCGAGGTCCGCTCCGGGGACGCGGTCCTCATCCCGCACGGCTGGCACGGGCCGTCGATCGCAGCCCCCGGCTACGACCTGTACTACCTCAACGTCATGGCCGGTCCGGGACAGGACCGCGCCTGGCTGATCTGCGACGACCCCGCCCACGGCTGGGTGCGTGACACCTGGACCAGCCAGGACGTCGACGACCGGCTGCCCTTCGGAGAGAACTGATGACGACCGTCCACCTTACCACCGCCCAGGCCCTGGTCCGCTTCCTGGCCAACCAGTACAGCGAACGCGACGGACAGCAGCAGCGCCTGATCCCCGGGGTGTGGGGAATCTTCGGGCACGGCAACGTCGCCGGCATCGGCCAAGCCCTCCTCCAGGCCGCCACCACCGGCGAAGCCGACCTGCCGTACTACCTCGCCCGCAACGAACAGGGCATGGTCCACGCCTCCGTCGCCTACGCGAAGATGCGTGACCGGCTCGCCGTCTTCGCCTGCACCGCCTCCACCGGGCCCGGGTCGACGAACATGATCACGGGCGCGGCGCTGGCCACGACCAACCGGCTTCCCGTGCTGCTGCTGCCTTCGGACATGTTCGCCACGCGGGCGGCCGATCCGGTGCTCCAGCAGCTGGAGGACACCCGGGGCGGGGACGTCACCGTCAACGACACCTTCCGCGCGGTGTCGAAGTACTTCGACCGCATCTCCCGGCCCGAGCAGCTGATCCCGGCCGCCCTCGCCGCGATGCGGGTGCTGACCGACCCGGTCGAGACCGGCGCCGTCACCCTCGCCCTCCCCCAGGACGTGCAGGCCGAGGCCCACGACTGGCCCATCGAGTTCTTCCGGCGCCGCATCTGGCACGTGGGCCGCCCGGTCCCGGAACCGGCCGCCGTCGAACGCGCCGTCGCCCTGCTGCGCAACGCGAAGAAGCCGCTGATCGTGGCCGGTGGCGGGGCCGTGTACTCGGGTGCCGAGACGGTGCTGCGGGCGTTCGCCGAGGGCACCGGGATCCCGGTCGCCGACACCCACGCCGGGAAGGGCGCCGTCCCCTGGGACCACCCCTACGCCGTCGGAGGCATCGGCTCCACCGGCTCCTACGCGGCCAACGAGCTGGCCCGTGAGGCGGACGTCGTCCTCGGTATCGGCACCCGCTACAGCGACTTCACCACCGCCTCCCACACGGTGTTCGCCAATCCGGACGTCACGTTCGTCAACCTCAACGTGGCCCGCCTGGACGCCGTGAAGCACTCCGCCGAACCCCTCGTCGCGGATGCGCGGCTGGGCATCCAGGCCCTGGCGGCAGCCCTCACCGACTGGGAGGTCGCTCCCGAGTACCGCCGCCACACCCGCCAACTCATCGCCCGTACACGGGAGATCGAGGAAGCCTGCTTCACCGTCGGTCATGGCCCGCTGCCCGCGCAGACCGAAGTCCTCGGCGCCCTCAACGACGTCCTGGACGACCGGGCCGTGGTCATCAACGCCGCCGGTTCCATGCCCGGTGACCTCCAGCAGCTGTGGCGGGCCCGGGACCCGAAGGCCTACCACGTCGAGTACGCCTACTCCTGCATGGGCTACGAGGTCGCCGCCGGCGTCGGCGCCAAGATGGCCGACCCCACCCGCGAGGTCGTCGTCCTGGTCGGCGACGGCTCCTACCTGATGATGGCCCAGGAGATCGTCACCATGGTCTCCGAAGGACTGAAGGTCATCATCGTCCTGGTCCAGAACCACGGCTTCGCCTCCATCGGCGCCCTCTCCGAATCCCTCGGCTCCCAGCGCTTCGGCACCAAATACCGCTACCGCGACGGCGATTCAGGCCAGCTCGACGGAGAGATCCTCCCCGTCGACCTCGCCGCCAACGCATCGAGCCTGGGCGCGGACGTCCTGCACGCCACCACCGTCGAGGAGTTCCGCGCGGCGATGGAGAAGGCGAAGGCCGCCACCCGCACCACCGTCGTCCACGTCGAGACCGACCTCTACGGCCCCAACCCACCCGGCCACGGCTGGTGGGACGTCCCGGTCAGTCAGAGCTCCGCTCTGGAGTCGACCCAGACCGCCTACACGACGTACGCGGCCCACAAGCAAGCCCAGCGGCACTACCTCTGACAAGGAACCTCCCGTGACCACCATCCCGCACTGGATCAATGGCACCGCCGTCTCCGGCCCCGACACCCAGCCCGTCTACAACCCCGCCACCGGCACCGAGCAGGCCCGCGTCGTCCTCGGCGCCGCCTCCGAGGTGGACGCCGCGGTCCAGGCCGCCGCGGCCGCGTTCGAGACCTGGCAGGACTCCTCCCTCTCCCAGCGCACCCAGGTCATGTTCGCCTTCCGCCAGCTGCTCGTGGAGCACGAGGAAGAACTCGGCCGGATCATCTCCGCCGAACACGGCAAGACCGTCGACGACGCCCGCGGCGAGATCACCCGCGGCCGCGAAGTCGTCGAATACGTCTGCGGCCTCGGCGACGTCCTCAAGGGATCCTTCTCCGACCAGGTCTCCCGCGGCATCGACGTCCACAACTTCCGCCAGCCCCTCGGCGTGGTCGCCGGCATCACCCCGTTCAACTTCCCCGCCATGGTGCCCCTGTGGATGCACCCCGTCGCCATCGCCACCGGCAACACCTTCATCCTCAAGCCCTCAGAACGCGATCCCTCCGCCGCCAACTTCATCGCCCAGCTGTACCAGAAGGCCGGCCTGCCCGACGGCGTCTTCAACGTCGTCCACGGGGGCAAGCCCGCCGTCGACGCCCTCCTCACCCACCCCGGCATCGAAGCCGTCTCCTTCGTCGGCTCGACACCGATCGCGAAGTACGTCCACGAGACCGCCACCGCCCACGGCAAGCACGTCCAGGCCCTCGGCGGCGCCAAGAACCACGCCGTGGTCCTCCCCGACGCCGACCTCGAATTCGCCGCCAACCACATCACCGCCGGCGCCTACGGCTCCGCAGGCGAACGCTGCATGGCCGTCTCCGTCGCCGTCGCCGTCGGCGACGCCGCCGACCGGCTCGTCGAAATCCTCACCCGCAAGGCGAACGAGGTGAAGGTCGGCCCCGGCGACCAGCCCGGCACCGACATGGGCCCCCTCGTCACCAAGGCCGCCCAGGAACGCGTCGAAAACGCCGTCGGTGTCGCCGCCACGCAGGGCGCCACCGTGGTCGTCGACGGCCGCGGGCTGAAGATCGAAGGCCACGAGGAAGGCTTCTTCACCGGCCCGTCGTTGCTCGACCACGTCACAGCAGAGATGGACGCCTACAAGGAGGAGCTGTTCGGCCCGGTCCTCGCCATCGTCCGCGCCGAGTCCCTCGACCAGGCCATCGACCTCATCAACGCCAACCCCTACGGCAACGGCACCGCCCTCTTCACCAGCTCCGGCGAAGCCGCCCGCCGCTTCCAGCGCCACATCAAGGTCGGCATGATCGGCATCAACGTCCCCGTCCCCGTCCCGATGTCCTACTACTCCTTCGGCGGCTGGAAGGACTCCCTCATCGGCGACCACCCCATCCACGGCCCCGAAGGCATCCGCTTCTACACCCGCCCCAAGGTCGTCACCACCCGCTGGCCCCAGCCCAAGCAGCAAGTGTCGGCCGGATTCGACTTCCCCACCTCCAGCTGAACCCAGCCCTCCCCCTCCTCCCCCGAAGGACATGCCATGGCAACGGCGCCATCTCCCCTGCGCACCACCGTGGGCAATCTCTGCCTCGGCTCCGCTCCCGACTCCTGGGGCATCTGGTTCCCCGAGGACGAGCACCAGGTCCCGTACACCCGCTTCCTCGACGAGTTGCAGCAGGCCGGCTACGAATGGTTCGAGCTCGGCCCGTACGGCTACCTTCCCACCGACCCCCAGCGTCTGAAGGAGGAGCTGGACGCGCGCGGGCTGAAGGTCTCCGGCGGTACCGCCTTCGGTGCGCTGCACCGGCCCGAGGCGTGGGACGAGATGCTCGCCCACGTCCGGCAGGTCGCCACGCTGACCGCCGCCGCGGGCGCGCACCATCTGGTGCTCATCCCGCCGATGTACCGGGACGAGAAGACCGGTGCGTTCACCGAGTCGCCCGAGCTGACGGCCGTGCAGTGGGCGGGCTTCGGCCGGGCCGCGGACCGGCTGGGCAAGCTGCTCCTCGATGAGTACGACGTGCGGCTGGTCGTCCATCCGCACGCGGACAGCCACATCCAGACGCAGCCCGAGATCGAGCGGCTGCTCAACGAGTCCGACTCCCGGTACACCAACCTGTGTCTGGACACCGGTCACGTGGCCTACGGCGGCGGTGACAACCTCGATCTGATCCGCCGGTTCGGCGAGCGTGTCGGATACGTGCACATCAAGCAGATGGACCCGGCCGTGCTGGCCCAGGTCGCGGCCGAGGACCTGTCGTTCGGCGAGGCCGTCAAGCGGGGCGTGTGCGTCTCGCCGCCGGCCGGGGTGCCGAACCCGGCCGAGGTGGTGGCCGAACTGGCCAGGCTGGACGCCGAGTTGTTCGTGATCGTCGAGCAGGACCTGTACCCGTGCGCGCCCGAGGTGCCGCTGCCCATCGCGGTCAGCACCCGTGAGCACCTCGCCGGCTGCGGCCTGAGCGGGACCCGACGCCCGAACCTCGACCGGTAGGAGGACGGCCCATGAACGTCAGGGACGACACGCTTCAGGCCTCCGCCCTCACGACCGACGCCCCCTCGCCCGCCGTGTCGCGGCGGCTGCGGGTCATCACGGTCGTCGCCACCTTCGGCGGACTGCTCTTCGGCTACGACACCGGTGTCATCAACGGCGCCCTGCCGTACATGACCGACGACCTCGGTCTGACCCCGGTCACCGAGGGCATGGTCACCAGTTCCCTGCTGCTCGGGGCCGCGCTCGGCGCGGTGGCCGGCGGGCGGCTGTCGGACGCGCGCGGCAGGCGCCGTACGATCCTCACCCTCGCGGTGCTGTTCTTCGTCGGCGCGCTGGGCTGCACGCTCGCGCCGACGACGGCGGTCATGGTCGTGGCCCGGTTCGTGCTGGGCCTCGCGGTCGGTGGCGCGTCGGTGACCGTGCCGGTGTATCTCGCCGAGGTCTCGCCCGCCGAACGGCGCGGCGCGCTGGTCACCCGCAACGAACTGATGATCGTCAGCGGGCAGTTGCTGGCCTTCACCTCCAACGCGATCATCGCGAACGTCGGCGGTGAGTCCGGCGGGGTGTGGCGGTGGATGCTGGTGATCGCCACGGTCCCGGCCGTGGTGCTGTGGTTCGGCATGCTGGTCATGCCGGAGAGCCCGCGCTGGCTGGCCTCGCAGAGCCGCTTCCCGGAGGCCCTGGAGGTGCTGAAGCAGGTCCGTTCGGAGGCGCGGGCCGAGGCCGAGCTGAGCGAGGTCTCCGCGCTCGCCGTCAAGGACGAGCAGGAGAAGCTCGGCGGCTGGCAGGACATCAAGTCGGTGCCGTGGGTACGCCGGTTGATGTTCGTCGGCTTCGGTATCGCGATCGTGCAGCAGATCACCGGCGTCAACACGATCATGTACTACGGCACACAGATCCTCACCGACGCCGGATTCACCTCGGACAGCGCGCTGACCGCGAACATCGCCAACGGTGTGATCTCGGTGCTGGCCACCTTCTTCGGGATCTGGCTGCTCGGGCGGGTCAACCGCCGTCCGATGCTGATGGTCGGTCAGCTCGGCACCACGGTGGCCCTGTTGTTCATCGGGGTGTTCTCGCTGGTGCTGCCCGCCGGGGACGGCAGGGCCTATGCGGTGCTCGCGATGACGGTCACGTTCCTCGCCTTCCAGCAGGGCGCGATCTCGCCGGTGACCTGGCTGATGCTGTCGGAGATCTTCCCGATGCGGATGCGCGGCTTCGGCATGGGTGTCGCGGCCGTGGTGCTGTGGCTGACCAACTTCGTGATCGGGCTGGTCTTCCCGTCCCTGGTCGACGGGATCGGGATCTCCAGCACCTTCTTCCTGTTCGTCGTGGCGGGCGGTTTCTCCCTCGCCTTCGTCAAGCGCTACGTCCCCGAGACCAGGGGACGCACCCTCGAAACCCTCGAAGCCGAACTCCGGGCGCGCTTCTCCTCCTGAACCCCTGAAGGAATGACCATGACCGTACGTGTAGGAGTCATCGGCGCCGGCTGGATCGGCAAGGAACACATCCGGCGACTCACCGAGACGATCACGGGTGCCCGGGTGACCGCGGTCACCGACATCGACGCCGCCCGGGCCGCGGAGGCGGCGGCGCCGGTCGGCGCCCGGGTGCTGCCCGACGGCGCGGCCGTGATCGCGGCGGACGACGTGGACGCCGTCCTCGTGACCTCGTGGGGCCCGACCCACGCCGAACACGTGCTGAACGCGATCGCCGCCGGGAAGCCGGTCTTCTGCGAGAAGCCCCTCGCCACCACCGCCGAGGACTGCCTGAAGATCATCGAGGCGGAGACCGCCCACGGCCGCCGGCTGGTCCAGGTCGGCTTCATGCGCCGCTACGACGCCGGCTACCGGCAGATGAAGCAGGTCATCGACTCCGGCCGGATCGGCGAGCCCCTGATCGTGCACTGCGCCCACCGCAACCCGACCGTCCCGGAGTCGTACACCTCCGCGATGGCCGCGCTGGACACGGCGGTGCACGAGGTGGACGTGCTGCGCTGGCTGCTGGACGACGAGATCGTCTCCGCCCAGGTGGTCACACCGCGTTCGACGAGCAAGCGGTTCGAGCACCTGAAGGATCCGCAGATCATGCTGTTCGAGACCGCGAAGGGGGTCCGCATCGACCTGGAGGTCTTCGTCAACTGCCAGTACGGCTACGACATCCAGTGCGAGGCGGTCGGCGAGGAGGGCCTGGTCCGGCTGCCCGACCCGGCCTCGGTCGCCGTGCGCGGCGCGGGACAGCAGACCACGACCGTCCTCACCGACTGGGTGGGCCGTTTCGTGGACGCCTTCGACACCGAGTTCCGCGAGTGGATCGCGAACCTCGCCGCCGGCGACGAGCCCACCGGCCCCTCGGCCTGGGACGGCTACGCCGCCACCGTCATCACCGCCGCGACCGTCGAGGCCCTGGAGTCGGGCCGCGTCGTCGCGACCGACCTCAAGCCCCGCCCCACCCTCTACGGAGGCACCGCGTGAAAATCGCCATCGACCCCTATATGTTCCGTGCCCTGCCGATCGACGACATGGTGCGCACGGTGGCCGAACTCGGCTACGAGTACATCGAGTTGTCGCCGCGTGACGACTTCATGCCGTTCTTCCTGCATCCGCGGGCGGACGACGGGCGCATCCAGGAGCTGAAGAACTCCCTGCGCACGCACGGTGTGAAGCTGTCCTCGGTGCTGCCCCTGTACAAGTGGTCCTCGCCCGACGAGACCGAGCGGCAGGCCGCCGTCCGCTACTGGAAGCGGATGATCGAGATCACTTCGGACCTCGAATGCCCGTTGATGAACTCGGAGTTCAACGGCCGCCCCGAGAGGGCCGCCGAGAGCGAGGCCGCGTTCTGGCGCTCGCTGGAGGAACTGCTGCCGCTGTTCGAGCGTGAAGGCATCGCTCTGAACCTGGAGGCGCACCCCGACGACTTCTGCGAGGAGAACACCCCCGCGGTCGATCTCGTCCGGGCGATCAACAAGCCGTGGGTGAACTATCTGTACTGCGCGCCGCATTCCTTCCATCTGTCGGGCGCGGATCCGACGGCGGACATCGCGGCGATGATGCGCTACGCCGGCGACAAGCTCCGGCATGTGCACATCGCGGACTCCTTCAACCACAAGGGCTCCTCCGGCCTGCGGTACATCCTCAACCCGCCGGGCACCGCCGCCCGGATCCACCAGCACCTCGACATCGGCCAGGGCGAGGTGGACTGGGGCGCGTTCTTCGGCACCCTGCGGGAGCTGGACTTCGACGGGGTCGCCACGGCCTGTGTCTTCGCCTGGGAGGAGCGCGCCCATGAATCCTCCGCGTTCATGCTCGACCGCATCACCAAGGAACTCTCCGCCTGAGGAAACCACCCTCAGGAAATAACTGAATCAATTCAAAAATAGCGAAGAAAGAGCCTTGCCGAGCGCTGCCCGCGACCCGGCAGGGCCCTTTCGGCTGCCCAAAAACACCCTCCCCACCAGGCAGAACGACCTACAGAACGCGTGACCTTTTCGTTGGAATTCCACGTGCTCCACCGTATTGACACCCCCCTCTATAAAGGCGCTAATTTTCGCCAACGAGGTCGCCGACCGCATCGCGGCGAATTCAGGACCTCGTCTCATTCCGCGCCGTTCTTTTCCTCATAGGAGAGGTAGGACCATGTCGCACTCCGCTCACTCCCCCCGAAGAGCCCGCCGGACCACCGGCTGGCGCGCGCTGGCCGTCGTCCCCGCTCTGGCCCTGCTCGCCGTCGGCTGTTCCGGGGGTTCCGGCGACACCGCGTCCGCCTCGGGCAAGGGCACCTCGCTGAAGTCGGGCCTCGGCAGCAAGGCCAAGGACCGCAAGGTCACCTTCCTGCTCCCGCAGGACCCGGGCGACCCGTTCTGGACCACCATCGCCCAGGGCGCCAAGGACGCCGCGCAGCTGCTCAACCTGGACCTCAACCTGCAGACCAGCTCGGGCGACCAGACGAAGTACAACGACCTGATCGGCAGCGCGGTCGCGGACAAGCCCGCGGCGCTGGCCGTCGTCATCGACGACCCGAACAAGTACACCGAGAACGTCTGCGCGGCCCAGAAGGCCGGCATCCCGGTGATGAGCTACAACATCACGCAGGAGGGCGCGGTCGGCAAGTGCACCCTCGGGTTCGTCGGCCAGGACTTCGAGGAGGTCGGCTACCTGCTCGGCAAGCGCCTGCTCGCCGACAACCCCGACATCGGCAAGGGCGACACCGTCCTCACCCCGGTCGAGTTCCCCGACCAGGTCTACGCCGTCCAGCGGCACGCGGGCGTCGAGCGGGCGCTGAAGGAGGTCGGCGCCAAGACCGAGATCCTCGGCACCGGCATCGAGGACTCCGCCGCGCTCGACAAGATCACGCAGTACCTGCTCGGCCACAAGGACACCGCGGCGGTCGTCCCGCTGGGCGGCACCCCGCACCGCAACGTCGTCAAGGCGATGGAGGACGCCGGGGTGAAGGTGCCGGTCGTCGGCTTCGACCTGGCGCCGCAGATCGTGAACGGCATCGAGTCCGGCGCCATCGACGCCGCGGCCGACCAGCAGGGCTACGTCCAGGGCTTCCAGACCGTCATGGAGCTCGGTCTGAAGCTGGACTTCGGTCTCAGCCCGGCCAGCATCAACTCCGGTGGCAGCGGCCTGGTCGACAAGGCCAACGTCGGCATCGCCAAGGAGCTCGCCGGCAAGGTCCGCTGACCTCCCCGTCAGCACCCGGCGGCACCACCTCTCCCGCCGACGATTCGGCCCGGGGCGGCCGGACACCCTCTCGGGCGGCCGCCCCGCCCACCCCACATCAGGAAGGCAGTACGACCATGAGCGAGCGCAGCGGTCAGGTGACCGCGGGGAGCGTCCCGGCGGCAGGGGGCGCCGTCGCGGACCCGGACGCCACCACCGAGGGCGTCCCCGCCCGGAAGCGGACTCTCGCGGACTCCGCCCCCGTCTCCACCTCCGACCGGCTGGCCGAGCGCCTGCGCCAGATCCGCGGACGCGGGGCGCTGGAGATCGGCCTGGTCTTCGTCCTGGTGCAGCTCGGCTGCATCATCTACTACCTCGTCGACCCGGCGGGCTTCCCCTACCTGGAGAAGTCGAACTTCAACGTCCTCAGCCAGAGCATCCCGGTGCTGGCGATCCTGGCGATCGGCGCCGGCATCCTGATCATCGCCGGTGAGTTCGACCTGTCGCTGGGCGCCAACTTCACCTTCTGCGCGCTGGTGTTCACCCGCTGGTACTCGGACGGCTCGAGCGCCTGGACCGCGACCGGCATGGCCGTGCTGACCGGGGTCGCGATCGCCCTGCTGAACGCGCTGCTCGTCACCAAGGCCAAGATCCCCTCCTTCATCGTGACGCTCGGCATGATGCTGTTCTGGGAGGGCGCGGCGCTCTTCTACAACGGCACGACGGCCGCGCTGATGATCCCGAGCGACACCGTGAAGCAGGTGTTCACCGCCGACCTCGGCTTCTTCCGCGGCCAGGCGCTGTGGATGCTCGGCGTCGGGGTGGTGTTCTGGCTGCTGGTGCACCGCCACCGGCTCGGCAACCACATCTTCGCCGTCGGCGGCAACCCCGCCGCCGCCCGCGCCATCTCGATCAACCCCGACCGGGTCAAGATCATCGCGTTCGGCATCCTCGGGGTGTGCGTGGCGCTCGCCGCCGTGCTGACCGCCGTGCGCACCGGTTCCGTCCAGCCGGGCACCGGCCGCGGCATGGAGCTGAAGGCGATCGCGGCCGCGGTCGTCGGCGGGGTCGCGCTCTCCGGCGGCCGGGGCAGTGTCCTCGGCATGGTGCTCGGCGCGGCGCTCATCCTCACCGTGCAGGACATCCTGCTGCTCGGTGGTGCGCCCGGCTTCTACCTGGACCTGTTCGTCGGTCTGATCATCGTCGCCGCGGCCTTCTTCAACCGTCTGATCGAGGGGAAGGCGAAGTGAGCGCCGCCGAGCCCACCGCCGGAAACGGAGCAACCATGTCCCCCACCGCCACCGCAGAAGCCACGGAAGCAGCCACGGGCGAGGTCCTGCTGGAGCTGTCCGGCATCACCAAGCGGTACGGAGCCAACACCGTCCTCAGCGACGTGGGTTTCCGGATCCACCAGGGCGAGGTGGTCGGTCTGCTCGGTGACAACGGCGCCGGCAAGTCGACCCTGGTCAAGACGATGTCCGGGGTGGTCCTCGCCGAGGAGGGCGACTACCTGTGGCGCGGTGAGAAGCTGACCACGCTCAACCGGCAGGAGACCGAGAGGCGCGGCGTCGAGACGATCTTCCAGGACTCCGCCCTGGTGCCGTCCATGACGATCACCCGCAACATCTTCATGGGCCGTGAGCTCACCAACGCCCTCGGGCTGCTGAAGCTGAAGCAGATGGACGAGATCGCCGCGCAGATCCTGGACAGCGTGGTGACCATCGAGGGCATCAAGAGCCCGCGCCAGCTCGTCGGTTCGCTCTCCGGCGGACAGCAGCAGGCGGTGGCGATCGCCCGGGCGGTGCACTTCAAGCGCAGCCTGCTGATCCTGGACGAGCCGACCAGCGCGCTGGCGGTGCGGGCGACCGAGGCACTGCTGAACTACCTGCTCCAGCTGAAGCAGGAGGGGGTCAGCTCGGTGCTGGTCACGCACAACCTGCACCACGCGTTCCAGATCTGCGACCGGCACATCGTGATGAACCACGGCCGCAAGATCCTCGACGTACGGCGTGCGGACACGAGCGTCGAGGAGCTCACGGCGGCGGTCGTCGAGGGCCCGGAGGGGCTGCGCCGCTTCCGCGAGGGCAAGCCCCTCGCCTGACCGGCGGCGCCCGGACGCCGACGAGGCCGGACCCGCCGTACGAGAGGCGGGTCCGGCCTGCGGTTCGTGCCGGGCGGTTACGCCTTCGACGAGGTCACGGCGTCGTGCGCGGCGCCCCGGCCGAGGCGCTGGCGGACCACGGCCACGACCACCACGCCCACGGCGACCAGGGTCGACAGGACGACCTGGTCACGGCCGCCGCCGTCGGCGGTGTCGGTGAGCATGTAGGCGAGGACGAAGGTGATCAGGGCGACGGTGGCCCAGGTGAGGTAGGGGTACAGCCACATCCGGACGACCAGCTTCTCGGGCGCCTCCCGCTCGATGATCCTGCGCATCTTCAGCTGGGAGAAGCAGATCACCAGCCAGACGAACAGGGCGATGGCGCCGGAGGAGTTGAGGAGGAACTGGAAGACGGTGTCGGGCCAGAGGTAGTTGAAGGCGACCGCGACGAAGCCGAAGACGACCGAGGCGAGGATGGCCGAGCGCGGCACACCGCGGTCCGTGGTGCGGCCGAAGGCGGCCGGGGCGTCGCTGCGGCGGCCCAGGGAGAACGCCATGCGCGAGGCGGTGTACAGACCGGAGTTGAGACAGGACAGCACCGAGGTCAGCACGATCGCGTTCATGATCTGGGCGGCGTGCGGGATGCCGATGGAGCTGAGGGCGGCGACGTACGAGCCGTCCTTGAGGATCGCCGGGTCGTCCCAGCGCAGCAGGGAGACCACGATGAGGATCGAGCCGAGGTAGAACACGGCGATCCGCCAGATCACGCTGTTGGTGGCCTTGGTGACCGCGCCCTGCGGGTCGGCGGACTCACCGGCCGCCAGGGTGACGATCTCGCTGCCCATGAAGGAGAACACGACCATCAGGACGCCGGTGAGGATGGCGCCTGGTCCGTTGGGCAGGAAGCCGCCGTGCGCGGTGAGGTTGGAGAAGCCGGACGCCGGGTGGTCCGAGCCGGGCAGCAGGCCGAAGATCGCGAGGCCGCCGATCACGATGAACGCGGCGATGGCGACGACCTTGATCCCGGCGAACCAGAACTCGAACTCGCCGTAGGAGCTGACCGAGACCAGGTTGCTGGCGGTCAGGACGACCATGACGATCAGGGCCCAGCCCCACTGCGGGACCGCCGGGATCCAGCCGGCCAGGATCTTGGCGCCGGCGGTCGCCTCGACCGCGAGGACGACGACCCAGAAGAACCAGTAGAGCCAGCCGATGGTGAACCCGGCCCAGCGGCCGAGTGCCCGGTCCGCGTAGGCGGAGAAGGAGCCGGAGGTGGGGTTGGCCGCCGCCATCTCGCCGAGCATCCGCATCACGAGGACGACGAGGACGCCGACGAGGGCGTACGAGATCAGGATGCCGGGGCCGGCGGTGGCGATGCCGGAGCCGGAGCCGACGAACAGACCGGCGCCGATGACACCGCCGATCGCGATCATCGACAGATGGCGGTTCTTCAGTCCGGCCTTCAGACCGGGCTCTGCGGGAGGGGCTTCGGGAAGGGTTGTGGTCATCTCGACATCCGGGGAGGAGGGGACGGGCTGTCGAGGCGCGAAATTAGTTCACTACGATCGAAAAGAACAAGGCTTGTTTAAGTGTTCACCTTGCTCTATTTTGCAGGCAACGTGGAACCGTCACTTCCGGGAGCCCTCCGTGCACCACGCCGTGACCCCGCTCAGCAGGCAGTTAGGGTGGCGCCGTGGTGAATCCAGCGGGCAAGTTCGGGCCCTACGGCGGCGGGGACACCCGCCTGCGCTCCGGCGGGAGTCAGACGGGGTCGGACCTGGTCCGCTCCCGGGTCGCGCTGCGGGTGCGCCTGAAGTCCGTGACGCCGGGTGACCGGCTGCCGGACGCCGGCGTCCTCGCCGAGGAGCTGGGGATCGGCGAGATCACCGTGCGCCGCGCGCTGGAGGGGATGTGCCAGGACGGCCTGCTCGACCGGCGGCGCGGCCGGGCCGGCGGCACCTTCGTCGCCGCGGACTGGGACACCGTCGTCGCCCTGATGCACGACGCCGAGGAGGCCGCCCTGCTCGACTCGTTCCATCTGCTGCTGGAGTGCGGACTGGTGGCGCACGGCGCGGGCGAGGTCCCCGAAGGCTCCCTCGAGGGGCTGCGGTCGCTGGTCGCGGAGATGGACCTGGCCGAGGACCCGGCCCGGCTGGTCGAGCTGGAGACGCGCTTCCACCTCGACCTCGCCGAGCTGCTCGGCGGTGCCGGGATCCGCGAGTTCGCCGCCGATCTCCTCGGCCGCCAGTGCCTGCTGCAGCCCCCGCCCGACCCGGCGGTGGTACGGGCCCGCAACCGCTGCCACGCCGACCTGCTCACCGAACTCGGCCGCGGCGCGATGGACCCGGCCGTACGGGCCGTGAAGGAACACCAGCGGGCCCGCCCGAGCTGACGGCCGCCCCTCCCGTCGCGCCCCCGCACCGCCCCCGTCCCCGAAGGAGCAGTCGCCATGTCCGACCCCGGAGCCGTCGGCCCGCCGCCGACGTCGGGCCCCGCCGGCGGCACGCCCCAGCGGCTGCGCGGCGGTGTGCTCGGCATGGCGGACATCGCGGCCGCCACCATGGCCAACGTCGGCCCGGCCATGAGCTTCTTCTTCGGCTTCGCCTTCCTCGCCACCACGGCGGGCGTCGCCTCCCCGCTCACCATCGCCGCCGCGGGCGTCGTCGTCGCGCTGCTCGGCAACACCCTCGCCGAGTTCTCCCGCGCGCACCCCTCGGCGGGCAGCTTCATCACCTTCGTCGGCAAGACCTTCGGGCCGGTCAGCGCCGTGACCACCGCGCTGCTCGCCGGGCTCGGCTACATCATCGCGATGGCCTCGGTGATCGCGATCTCCGGCGGGTTCGTGCAGATCACCCTGCACCACTACACCGGCATCGACCTGCCGTGGATCCTGTGGACACTGCTGCTGACCGGGGTGTCGGTGGTGCTGATGCTGCGCGGGATCGTGGTCTCCACCAAATGGGCGGGCTACTTCTTCGGCGTGGAGATGCTGGTGCTGGTCGTGGTCTCCGCGGCGGCGCTCTTCGAGCACCGCGGCAGCCTCTCCGCCGCCCCGTTCCTGCCGGGCCATCTGCGCCACGGCCTCAGCGGCCTCGCTGCCGGGTTCCCGCTGGCGGTGTACCTGTTCATCGGCTGGGAGAACTCGGCGGCGCTGGCCGAGGAGACGGAGAACCCGCGGCGCAACGTCGGGCGCGCGGTGCTCTCCTCCGTCGCGATCATGACGGTGAGCTACATCCTCTTCTCGTACGCCACGGTCACCGGGTTCGGCTACGACACGGCGGCGCTCGGCGACTCCCCCATCCCCTTCATCGACGTCGCCCACCACACCCTCGGGGCGCTGGCGGTCGTCGCCTACATCGGCGGGCTGACCTCCACCCTCGGCGTGCTGATCGCCGGCATCAACTCCCAGGCCCGGCTGATCTTCAACGCCGGACGCGAGGGGCTGCTGCCGTCCTTCTTCGGATACGTCCACCCGACGCGTCGTACGCCCAACAACGCGATCGTCACCTTCGCCGTCACCTCGCTGCTGATCATCGGCGGCTGGGGCCTCGGGCATCTGCTCGGCCCCGACGGCGGCCGGATGGACCCCGTGGTCTTCTTCACGGAGTCCTCCAGCCTGGGCGCCCTGCTGATCCTGCTGGTCTATCTCGCCTCGAACATCGCGCT
Organism: Streptomyces griseoruber; assembly: GCF_001514205.1. Lineage (GTDB taxonomy): Bacteria > Actinomycetota > Actinomycetes > Streptomycetales > Streptomycetaceae > Streptomyces > Streptomyces griseoruber. Next base: position 23,969 of record NZ_KQ948772.1, read on the forward strand.
GCCGCTGTACTACCGCCGGTACCGGCCGCAGGAGTTCCGGACCGTACGGCATCTGGTGCTGCCGGCGATCGGGGCGCTGGCGATCCTGGTCCCGCTGTACTACCTCGCCAAGCCGGGCCAGCCGGCGCCGTACAGCTGGTTCCCGTACGTCGCGCTGGCGGCGCTGCTCGGGTCCGTCGGGTACGCCGCGTTGCTGGTGCGGCGGGATCCGACGCTGGCGGAGCGGGTGGGGTCGGTCGTCGCCGACGCGGAGTAGTTTCTCCGTCGATGAGTAGTTTCTCCATCGCCACAACCCCCGCCCCCTTCAGGGCACCGATGCTCCGGGCCGGCGGTAGACGTACGGGGGCGAGGAGGGCGCGCTCTCCGGGTCGGTGAGGGTACGCAGGAGTGGGTGGTCCGGGGACAGGGCGCAGGCGGGGTCGGTGCGGGTGGGGTCGCCGGTCAGGGCGTAGGCCTGGCAGCGGCAGCCGCCGAAGTCCTCCTCGCGGCGGGGGCAGGTGCCGCAGGGGCCGGTCATCGGCCAGTCGGTGCCGCGGTAGCGGTTGAAGGCGGGCGAGTCGTCCCAGATCCAGGCGAGCGCGTGGTCCCGTACGTTGGGCGGGTCCAGGTCGGGCAGCGAGGCGGCGGCCGGGCAGGGCAGAACGGCGCCGTCGGGGGTGACGGTGAGCGAGACCGCTCCCCAGCCGCCCATGCAGGGCTTGGCCACCCCGTCGAAGTAGTCGGGGACGACCCACACCAGGTCGATCCGGCCCGCGAGCCGCTCGCGCCGGCGTTCGACGGTCTCCCGGGCGCGGGCCAGCTGGTCGCGGGTCGGCAGCAGCGCGGCGCGGTTGAGCAGGCCCCAGCCGTAGAACTGGGTGTTGGCCAGCTCGACGCGGTCCACGCCCCAGGCCTCGCCCAGGTCGATGAGCTCGCCGACGGAGTCGAGGTTGTCGCGGTGCAGTACGACGTTGAGGCCGAGCGGGAGGCCCGCCGCGCGGACCAGGGCGGCGGCCCGCTCCTTGGCGGCGAAGGCGCCCGGACGCCCGGCGATCCGGTCGCCCGCCCCGGCGTCGGAGTGCTGCACCGAGAGCTGGACGCTGCGCAGCCCCGCCGCGCGCAGTGCGGTCAGCCGGGTCTCGTCCAGGCCGGTGCCGCTGGTGACGAGCTGGGTGTAGACGCCGGCGGCCTCGGCGGCGGCGACGATCCGCTCCAGGTCGGGACGGAGCAGGGGCTCGCCGCCGGAGAGGTGCGTGTGGACGACGCCCAGCGCGGCGGCCTGCCGCAGGACGTCCGTCCACTCTTCGGTGCGGAGTTCGCCCGAGCGGCGGGCCAGTTCGAGGGGGTTGGAGCAGTACGGGCAGTGCAGCGGGCAGGCATGGGTGAGTTCGGCGAGGAGGGCCCAGGGGCGGGCCGGCGGCCCGGCGGGGGTCATGTGAGCCAGCCCTCCCCGCGCAGCCGGTCGAGGAAGGCGGGGACCTCGGCTGCCACCGGGGCGCCCGGGAAGCGTGCGGCGAGTTCGCCGACGATCCCGGCCACGGTACGGGTCCCGTCGCACAGGCCGACGATCTGGCCCGCGTGGCCTTCGAGGACGACCACCCGTTCGGGCAGGACCAGCAGGTCCGCGCCCCGCACCGGGTCGTGCCGCAGCATCAGCGCCGGTGCGAGGGCGGGGCACCAGCCGGTGGCGGCCGCCGCCGTCATCCCCGCACCCGCCAGGGCCGCAGATCCCGCAGCGCCGCCCCACGGACCGGCCCCGGCCGACCGCCCTGAACGGCACCGCCCCGCCAGGGCCGGCTGTCCGTCTCCGGCCACTCACCGGGGACGGACCACTCACCGTGGACGGACCGCTCGCCGAGGACGGCGCGCTCGGCCGGGACGGACCGCCCCTCACGCGCAGCGCGCTCGTCCCGGGCGATGCGCTCGGCGCGGGCGATGCGCTCGTCCCCGGCCGTTCGCGCGGCGCGGGCGGCCCGCTCGTCCCCGGCCGTTCGCTCGTCCCGGGCGATGCGCTCGGCGGGGGCGATGTGCTCGTCCCCGGCCGTTCGCGCGGCGCGGGCGGCCCGCTCGTCCCCGGCCGTTCGCTCGTCCCGGGCAGTGCCCTCGGC
>NZ_KQ948772.1:26696-254794 GCF_001514205.1 Streptomyces griseoruber
CCCGACCCGGGCGATGCGCTCGTCCCCGGCCGTTCGCTCGGCGCGGCCAGCGCGCTCGTCCCGGGCAGTTCGCTCGTCCCGGGCAAACCGCTCGGTGCGGTCGGTGCGCTCGGCCCGCGCGGTGGCGCGCCATGGGCGGAGGGCCGGCTCGGGTCGGGTGGCCGGGCGGAGGGCCGGCTCGGGTCGGGTGGCCCGGTCCTCGGCGCTTTCCTGCTGGACTGCGTCGAGCAGGGACCACAGCACCTCGCACTTGAAGGTGAGCGCGGCCAGGGCGCGCTGCTGGTCCTCGCGGGTGCGGGCCCAGTCCAGGACGAGGGCGAGGGCCTCCGTGCTGTCGCGCCGGCCCTGGTCGACACGGGTGCGGAAGTAGCCGAGGCCCTCCGGCTCGATCCAGGAGTAGTGGCGTTCGAAGGCGCCGATGCGCACCCGCATCAGATCGGGTGCGGTGAGCTCGGTGAGCGAGGCCGCGACGGCCTCCAGCGGTGGCCGCAGCCGGCAGAAGTTGACGTATCCCTCCACCGCCAGCCGTACGCCCGGCAGGACGGAGTCGCCGGACAGCAGCGCGCGGCGGTCCAGGCCGGCCGCCTCGCCGAGCCGCAGCCAGCGCTCGATGCCGCCCTCCCCGTCCGTGCGGCCGTCGTGGTCCTCGATGCGCCGCACCCACATCCGCCGCAGCCGCGGGTCGTCCAGCTTGGCGGTGATCAGCGCGTCCTTGACCGGGATGTGCCGCTGGTAGTGGAAGCGGTTGGTGATCCAGGCGCGCACCTCCTCGGGGCGCAGGTCGCCCTCGTGCATCCGGAGGTTGAAGGGGTGCCGGTCGTGATAGCGCTCCCGGGCCACCGCGCGCAGGCGGTCCTCGAATGCGGCGGGGCTCCAGAGTTCGCCGGCGGGGCTCCCGGCATCGGCCGGGGGGACGTCGGCCCGGGGAGCGAGGGTCGTGGTCACAGCTCGATCACCAACTCGTCGTCGGCCACCTCGATACCCAGCCGGGCGAGCCGCTTGTGCTGCGCCGCGGTCGGATCGACAAGGGGGTTCGTGTTGTTGAGATGCGTGTAGTAGCAGCGGGCGGACAGCGTGGCGAGGATGCCCGCGGTGCCGCCCGGACCGTCGATGGGCAGATGGCCCATGCCGGTGGCGGTGCGGGAGGAGATGCCGGTGCGGCGCGGCTCCTCGTCGTCCCAGAAGGTGCCGTCGACGAGGACGCAGTCGGCCTCGGCGGCGACCCGGTGCAGGGCGTCGGACCAGGCGGCGACGGCGGGCGCGTAGACCGCCGTGCGGCCGGTGGCCGGTTCGTACAGGCGCAGCGCCACGACCCAGGCCTCGTCCTCGGGGGCGTCGGCGGCGTACCGGGGACGCTTGGCGGAGACGGGTACCGCGCTGATCCGCAGGCCGTCGTCGGGCGGGCCGAGGGAGCGCGCGCCGTGGCAGGTGAGGTCCCGCCAGGTCAGGGCGGTGTAGGGGCCGAGGATCTCGCCGAGGCGCAGGCGGTCCTGGAGGGCCCGGCGGACCGGGGCCGTGGCGTGGATCTCCAGGGCGTCGGCCTCGCGCAGCCGGGCGATGCCCAGGGTGTGGTCGAGTTCGGCGTCGGTGAGGACGACTCCGGCGATCGGTGTCTGCCGGGGCCCGGGCCCGGGGTGGAGCGCGGGGTGGGCCTCGATCTGGTCGCCGATGTCGGGGGTCGCGTTGACGAGGTACCAGCGGCCGTCGTCCGTACGGACCGCGAGGGAGGCGTGACGGCGGCGGCGCTCGGGATGCGCGCGTGCCCCGGAGCATCCGGGGCACGCGCAGTTCCACTGCGGGATGCCGCCGCCGGCCGCGGTGCCGAGCAGCTGGAGCAGCACGGCGGCGGGCTAGCGGGCCGCGAGGGAGTAGGCGGTGACCTCCAGCGCGGTGTCGACGACCGTGTAGCCGGGTGTCTGCCAGGCTGCGGTGTCGGGCGCCTCGGCGGTGGTCGCGGCCTGGTGTTCCGCCCGCTCGGTGGTGTCGTTCATGGTGCCTACCTTCCTTTCGGAGGGGATGGGTTCGCCCCTCGGTGAGGGGAGCCTGGGGGTCCGGGGCAGGAGGTCACCCGAGGGTGACCTTCAGGAGGGAGTCCTTGTCGGTGCCGCGGTCGCTGGTGCCGAGCCAGAGTTCGTCGGCGTCGGGCACCTTGGCGAGGGCGCGCAGTCGGCCGTAGGCGCCGGTGTAGTACGACACGGCGGTGCCGAGGCCCGTGCCGGTGGCGTCGATGGGCAGCGCCCACAGCCGCTCGCCGCGCAGGGTGGAGACGTAGAGGACGTCGTCGGCGATCGCGGCCTGGGCGGGCACGCCTCCCTCGGCGGGGTGCCAGACGTGCACGGGGTTGGTCATGCCGGCGGTGGTGCAGGTCCCCTCGCAGGTGGGCCAGCCGTAGTTGGCGCCCGGGCTGATCAGGTTGACCTCGTCCCAGGTGGCGTCGCCGATCTCGGTCTCCCACAGCCGGCCGCGTGCGTCCCAGGCGAAGCCCTCGGGGTTGCGGTGGCCGAGGCTGTACACGCGGGTGCCGAACGGGTTGCCGGGTGCCGCCCCGCCGCTGGCGGTGAGGCGCAGGATCTTGCCGTTGAGGGAGTTCGGGTCCTGGGCCAGGGCCTTGTTCCGGGCGTCGCCGGTGCTGACGTAGAGAAAGCCGTCCGGGCCGAAGGCGATCTTCCCGCCGTTGTGGTCACCGCCGCGGGCGATGCCGCCGAGCACGACCTGGTAGTCGGTGAGCGAGGTGCCGTCGAAGCGCATCCGCACGACCCTGGTCTCGTCGGCGGCCGTGTGGACGAAGTAGACGTCCTGGTCGGTGGTGCCGTTCCAGGTCGGCGAGGGGGCGACGCCCAGCAGCCCGCCGCCCTCGCCGAAGTCGCCGCCGGTGGGGGCGAAGACGGTGTCGGGCACCTCGCCGACCTTCGTGCGGGAGCCGTCCCGCGCCACCGTCCACACCCCGGCGCTGTGCCGCTCGGTGACCAGGGCCCGCTGACCGTCCGGCAGGAAGGTGACGGTCCAGGGCCGGTTCCACAGGTCGGAGAGGACGGAGACGGCCGAGGGCAGGGCCGCGGCCCGGCGGGCCGGCCCGGGGTGGGCGGCCGCCGACGCGGGGTGCGCGCCGCAGAGCGCGAGCAGGGCGGTGACGGCGACGGCCATCACGCCGCGGGGCGGGCTCACTTGACGGTGACTTCGAGGATGCGGTCCTTGCCGTCGCCGCCGTCGGTCGTGCCGACCCAGAGCTTGTCGGTGCCGGGCACCTTGGCGAGCGCGCGCAGCCGGCCGTAGCTGCCGTTGTAGTACGACTTCCCGGCCCCGACGGCCTTGCCGGTGCCGTCGATCGGCAGGGCCCACAGCCGCTGGCCGAGCAGGGTCGTGACGTAGATGACGTCCTTCTTGACGGCGATCTGCGCGGGGACGCCGCCCTGGTCGGGGTGCCAGACCTTCTTGGGGTTGGTCATCCCGGCCTTGGCGCAGGATCCCTCGCAGCTGGGCCAGCCGTAGTTGCGGCCCGGTTCGACGAGGTTGAGCTCGTCCCAGGTGTTCTCGCCGATCTCGGTCTCCCAGAGCCGGCCGCGGCTGTCCCAGGCGAGGCCCTGGGGATTGCGGTGGCCGAGGCTGTAGACACGGGTGCCGAACGGGTTGCCGGGAGCTGCGGCACCGCTCTTCGTCAGGCGCAGGATCTTGCCGTTGAGGGAGTTCTTGTCCTGCGCGAGAGTGCGCTTGAGGGCGTCGCCGACGCTGACGTACAGATAGCCGTCGGGGCCGAACGCGAGCTTTCCGCCGTTGTGGTCGCCGCCCCGGGTGATGCCGCCGAGGACGACCTTGTAGTCGCGCAGCGCGCTGCCGTCGAAGTGCATGCGCACGACGCGGATGTCGGAGGCGGCCGTGTGGACGAAGAAGACGTCCTGGTCCGTGGTGCCGTTCCAGGTCGGCGAGGGGGCGACGCCCAGCAGTCCGCCCTTGCCGCCGCTCGGCGAGGGGGGCACGGTGTTCGGGACGGTGCCCACCTTCTTCTTGGTGCCGTCGCTCGACTGGAGCCATACGCCGGCCGTGAAGCGCTCGGTCACCAGGGCCCGCTTCCCGTCGGGCAGGAAGGTGATGCCCCAGGGCCTGGTCCAGCTCCGGGACAGGACGGTGACGCCCGTCGGCGCGCCGGCCGCACGGGTGCCTCCCTCGGGGTCGGCCGCCGCGGGCGGCGCGGGCTGGAGGAGGCAGGTGCCGAGGACAGCGGTGAGGGCAGCGATCGCGGCCCGGCCGCGCCGGACTGGAGGGGACACCGGTTGCGCCAAGCGTGACATTCCGAAGCCTTTCCTGTCGTGGGGGGTGGGCGACCGGCCCCGTGGAGGAAGGAGGGCGCCGCCGGATCGGAGAGCGGGGACACGGGAAGCGCGTGCCGTGGTGCGGCACCGGCTCCCTCGGATCGACTCCCTCAAGGAGTATCGGGGCCTGTTTTCGGCACGGGCCACCGGAGATCGTCCATCCTGCTGACGGCCCGGGCGGCCGGGTGAACGCGGGGCGAATACGTAATCGGATACGTGGTTCTACGGAGGTGTCCGGCTTCGGAGGCCCACTACGTTCGGTGTGTCGAGCGTAGTGAGCCGTGTTGAGGGGACCGAGTGAGAGGCAACACCCGAGGCGTGCGGGGTACGGGGGTGACCCTGCTGGTGGCGGGGAGTCTGCTGGCCGGGTGCTCGGCCCAGGGGGCGGACGGCGGGGCCGCCCGCGAGAGCGCCTCGCCGTCGGCCGACGCCGGGGCGGGTGCCACGGCCGGTGCCACGGCGTCCCCTTCCGGCTCCTCCCTGTTCACCGCAGACCCCTCGCTGGTCCCCCGCAGCGCCGGGGACGGCGCGGTCCTCGCCGACGCGGTCGTGCTCGCCGCCGGTGACTGGGGCCGGGGCTTCGTCGCCCAGCGGCCGGCCGCGAGCACCCCGGGCACCTGGGCCGTGCTGGACGACGACTGCCGCTGGGAGCGGGAGAAACTGCCGAACGGGGTGCTGGCCAGTTCGTCCCGCTACAGCCGGCGGCCGGCCGGCGGGGGCAAGGGCACGGTCAGGGTGACGGCGGCGACCACCGTGCACGCCTCCGTCCTCGGCGCCGACGAACAGCTCAGCACCACCCTGGAGGAGGTGCTGCGCTGCCCGGAGCAGCAGCCCCGGAGCAACGAGCGGATCACCGGCCTGAATTCGCTCGGCATCCCCTTCGGCGCCCGCAACCAGGAGTACGCCGACGACACCGTGATGGAGACCGGCCGGTACGTCGAGAACGGCGGCGCCGCCCAGCCGTACTCGTGGATGGTCGCCCGGCTGGGCACGGTCGTCGTGGCCGTCTCCGTGACGGGCGCGAAGGGCAACACCGAGCAGGAACTGAACCAAGTGGGCTCCGAGGCCCTGGCGAAGATGCTGGAGCGGATCCAGCTGCGCCTGAAGGGGAACTGATGGAGCCGCTGCGTACCTCGGACCCGGCCCGGCTGGCGGGCCACCGGCTGCTCGGGCGGCTCGGCGCGGGCGGCATGGGGGTGGTGTACCTGGGCCGTTCGGCCGGGGGCACCCTGGTCGCGCTGAAGGTGATCCAGGCCGAGTACGCCGAGGACCCCGGCTTCCGGGAGCGGTTCCGGCGCGAGGCGGACACGGCCCGCCGGATGACCAGCCCGTGGGTGGCGCCCCTGGTGGACGCCGATCCGGAGGCGGAGCAGCCCTGGCTGGCGACCGCGTTCGTACCGGGGCCCTCGCTCGCCGAGGCCGTCGCCGCGCACGGGCCGCTGCCGGCGGGAACCCTGCGGGTGCTGGGGGCGCGGCTCGCCGAGGCGCTGCGGGAGCTGCACGCGGCGGGGCTCGTGCACCGGGACGTCAAGCCGGGCAATGTGCTGCTGGCGCTGGACGGGCCGCGGCTGATCGACTTCGGGGTGGCCCGGGATCCCGAGGACACCTCGCTCACCTCGACCGGGGTCGTGGTCGGCACGCCCGGGTTCCTCTCCCCCGAACAGGCGCGGGGCGCGCGCGAGTCGGGGCCGGCGGGTGATGTGTTCTCGCTGGGCTGTGTGCTGGCGTACGCGGCGACCGGCCGCCCCCCGTTCGGCACCGGCGCGCTGGACGCGCTGCTGTACCGCACGGCGCACGACGCGCCCGATCTGGAGGGGGTCCCGCGGGAGATCGCCCAGGTGGTGGGCGGATGTCTGGAGAAGGACCCGGAGCGGCGGCCCACGGCCGAGGCGCTGGCCCGGTCCCTGTCGGCCGCCGCGCCGGCCTCGCCTCCCGATCCGCGCGAGGCGCTGCGGGCGGTGCGGCCCGAGGCGGCGGACGGGCCCGCGGCGCCCCATCCGGTGCCCGGGGACACGGCGCCCGAGGACACCGCGCCCGAAACCACGGCTCGCGAGGACGCGGCTCCCGAGGACGCGGTCCCCGGTGACGAGGCCTGGCTGCCGGAGCCGCTGGTCCGGCTCATCGCCGAACGGTCGGCGGCGGGGCTCGCGCTGCCCGGCATCGACGACACCGAGATCGACGCCTCGGACGCGACCGTGCCGTCCCCGGCCGCGCCCGAGGGACGCGGTGCGGGCCGGCGCCGCTTCCTGCTGCTGGCCGGTGGCGCGGCGGCGGTGGCCGCGGCGGGCGGGGGCGCGCTGGCCGTCTGGGGGACGCCCTTCGGCGGCGGCGAGGGCTCGGGTTCCGGCTCGGCGCCGGACGACAGCCTGCCCCTGTACACCATCGGGCTGCACGCCGATCTGAGCGGGGACCAGAAGGCGGTGGGGCGGGCCCAGGAGCGGGGGCTGCGGCTCGCGGTCGACGAGTTCAACGCCCGGAAGGACGCGCGGTTCGCGCTGGCCGTGAAGACGGCCGACGACGGCGGTGATCCGGCGCGGGCACCCGAGGTGGCGAAGCGGCTCGTCGCGGACCGTACCGTCCTCGCCGTGGTCGGTCCCACCACGGACACCACCGCGCTGGCCTCGATGGCGACGTACGACGCGGCGTCGCTGCCCCTGATCGCGGTGTCGCCCGGCGCCACCGTGCTGGACGTGACGGGCAGCCGGTCCTTCCTGCACGCCCGTGTCACCGACACGATCCTGCCGTTCTACCTGAACGCGTATCTGCGGGGCACCGCCAAGTCGCGCACGATCGGGATCGTCGACGACCGGGCGTCGGACACCTATGGGTGGGAGATCAGCAGCACGCTCAACCGGATCCTGCGCGACGCCCGGCAGCCCGTCGTGCCGAAGGTGGTGAGCGCGCTGCGGACCGACTTCGCGCCGACCCTGGACGCGCTGCTCGACGGGGGCGCCGACTCGGTGGTGTTCGCCGGCTACCACGACCGGGCGGCGCTGCTGGCCCGGGAGCTGACCCGCCGTGACTTCCCGGGCGCGCGGGCGGCCGCGCAGGGGGTGCTGGACGCCCGGTTCCTGTCCGCCGCCGGGGACGCCGCCGAGGGCTGGGCGATCCTCGCCCCCGTCATGGACGCGGCGACGGCCCCCGAGGCGAAGGCGTTCGCCGCCGCCCACCGCAAGCGTTTCGACGCGGAGCCCGAACGGTACTCCGTCGAGACGTACGACGTGGCACAGCTCGTGCTCAGGACCCTGGGCTCGCTGGCCGTCGGGCGCCGCACCCGGCCCCTTCTGACGACGGCGCTGCGCGCGGCCACCTACAAGGGGATCAGCCGGAACCTCGCGTTCGACAGGACGACCGGGGCGCTCGTCGTCGACGGCAGCGGGATCTATCTGTGGAAGGTCACCGGCGGCCGGTTCGCCTACCAGGGCGTGGCGCCGTACCAGGTCAGCACCTGAGGAGGGGCGTCGATGGAGCCGTTGCGCGGCGCCGACCCGGCCGGGATCGGGGGCTACCGGCTGCTGCGCCGGCTGGGCGCGGGCGGTATGGGCGTGGTGTACCTGGCCCGCTCCACGGGCGGTTCGCTCGCGGCGCTGAAGGTGATCCGCGCCGGGCACGCCGACGACCCGGGGTTCCGGGCCCGGTTCCGCCGTGAGGTGGAGACGGCGGGCCGGGTCGTCAACCCCTGGGTGGTGCCGCTGCTCGACGCGGACCCGGACGCGTCCTCGCCCTGGCTGGCCACGGCGTTCGTCCCGGGCCCCTCGCTGGCCGAGGCGGTCGAGGAGTGCGGACCGCTGCCGTACGCGACCGTCCGGGTCCTCGGGGCCCGGCTCGCCGAGGCGCTGGACGCGGTGCACGGGGCGGGGCTGGTGCACCGGGACGTCAAGCCGGGCAATGTGCTCCTCGCGGTCGACGGGCCCCGGATGATCGACTTCGGGATCGCGCGGATGCCGGAGGACACCGCGCTCACGGCGAGCGGCATGGTGGTCGGCTCGCCCGGGTTCCTCTCCCCCGAGCAGGCCCGGGGCCGGGGCCGGGAGATCGGACCGGCCAGCGACGTGTTCTCGCTCGGCTGTCTGCTGGCGTACGCCGTCACGGGCGAGCGTCCCTTCGGCCCGGGATCCGCCGCCGAGTCGCTGGTGCGCACGGTCCACGACGAACCGGACCTGGACGGCGTACCGGAACCGCTGCTGCCGCTCCTGCGCGGCTGTCTGGCGAAGGAGGCCGGAGCCCGGCCCGGGGTGGCGGAGATCCGGCGGGCGCTGGACGGGGCCGGGCCGCGGGGCGAGGCCGGGGAGGAAGGGGCCGGGCCGCGGGGTGAGGCCTGGTTGCCGGAGGCGCTGACCCGGCTGATCGCCCGCCGTTCGGCCGCCGTGCTCGCGCTGCCCGACGTCTCGGCCACCGAGGTGCCGGCCACCGGTGACGGTGCCGGTGAGGTGACGGCGGGGGGTGGGAGTCCCGGTGGGGCGACGGCGGCGGGATCCGGTGGGAGCCCGACCCGGCGGCGGTTCCTGGTGCTGGGTTCGGCCGCGGGGGTGCTGGCAGCGGCCGGTTCGGCGGCCTGGTGGACCACCGGACGCCCCGACGGGACCGCGGACCGGGGTGGCTCCGGCGCGCTGCCGCGCCTCACGCTCGCCGTCCAGGCCGACCTCTCCGGCAGCGGCCGGGCGACGGGCCGGGCCCAGGAGAACGGGGTCCGGCTCGCCGTCGACCGGCTCAACTCCCTTACCGGGCGCGGCTTCGAGCTGGCGCTCCAGGTGCACGACGACCGGGGCGGCGCGAGCCGCGCACAGGAGATCGCCCGGCAGCTGGCGGCCGACGGCCGGGTCCGCGCGGTGCTCGGGCCGAGCACCGACGCCTGCGCGAAGGCCACCCTCGCCCTCTACCAGGCGGCCCTGTTGCCGATGGTGTCCGTGTCGGTCGGCCTCGACGACGTCTCCGCCGCCACCTACCCGGTGTACGCCGCCACCCGCCCCAACGAAACGACGCTCGCGGCGCCCCTGGTGGCGTATCTCGTGCACACCGCCGAGGCGCGCCGGACGGTGCTGGTCGACGACGCGGCCGAGGGGGACTTCAGCTGGCACGTCTGCTCGGGGGTCGCCGAGGCCCTGGGTCCGAGGCGCACCGTGATCCGGCGCACCCTGGCCGCCGACGCCGACACGGACGGCGCGTTCCGTGCCCTCGCCGAATCGGTGACGGGCGCCGGGGCGGACGCGCTGGTGTTCGGCGGAGGGTACGCGCGGGCCGCCAGGCTGGCCCGCGCGCTGCGCGCCGCCGGCTTCTCCGGTGCCCGGCTGGCCACCGAACGCGTCTGCGACGCACGCTTCCTCAGCTCGGCGGGGGACGCGGCCGACGGCTGGTTGTTCGCGACCGCCTATCTGGACCCGGCCCGGGTGACGGCCGCGAAGTCCTTCGTCACCGCCTACCGCGCCCGCTTCGGCACCGCCCCGCCGCCGTACGCCGCCGAGGCCTACGACGCGACCCTGTTCGTGGCCCGGGCCCTGACCTCGCTGGGCGCGGACCGAGCCGAACGGGGCGCCGTCGTGGGCCGGTTGCGGGAGACCGACTACCGGGGGATCACCAAGCGGCTGCACTACACGACGTCGAGCACCCGCTACACCCTGGACGCGATGTATCTGTTCCGGGCCTCCGGGAACGCGTTCCGCTTTCTCGGGCAGTACCAGGACGTCACCGGCACGGCCGCCGCCGGCTCCACGGCCGCGCCCTGAGCGCGGCGTCAGCCGCTGAACGCGGTCCCGGACGGGCGCCCCGCGATCAGCACGGCGAGGGCGGCGCGCGAGGAGACTCCCGTCTTGCGGTAGATCCGCGAGACATGGGTCTCGACCGTGCGCCGGCTCAGACAGAGGCGGTCGGCGATCGCGGGGCTGGTCAGTCCCTCGGCGACGAGAGCGGCGATCTCCCGTTCGCGGGCGGTCAGTTCGGCGAGCCGCCGCTCGGGGCCGTCGGCGGCCTCGGCCACGGCGGGGCCGATCGCGTCGGCGAGGCCGGTCAGCATCGCGGATCCCCCGGCGGCGGCGAGTCTGCGCCCCCGGTGCCAGGCGGCCCGTCCCTGCCGGGGCCCCTCCGGGTCGGACGCCAGCAAGGGGGCGCCCAGGAGCAGGGAGAACGCCTCCCAGAACAGGGCGCCGCTGCGGGCGCTCTCCTCGGCCGCCGCCACGAACAGCTCCGCCGCCGCCCGGGAGTCGCCGAGGCCGAGCGGGATGTGGGCGGTGCTGCGCAGGGCCGAGGCCCGCTGGACGGGCAGATCGAGCCGCTCGGCCTCCTCGCGGGCCCGCTGCGCCCAGTCCTTCGCCGCGTCCCCCTCGCCCAGCGCGAGGGAGGCGGTCACCAGGACCTCCAGGAACAGCGGGCGCATCGAGGGCTGGAGCCGGCCCAGACCGGGGCCGCCCGCGTGCAGGACCGCCTCGCGGGCGCGGGCCGGGTCGCCGGCCGTGAGCGCCGCGTAGCCGAGCATGCAACGGGCGATGGACGCCCACCAGTTGACGCCCAGTCCGACCGCGGCGACCGCCTCCTCGGCCACCGCGAGGGGCCGCGGGTCACCGGGCGGGCAGGCGGCGACCATCGCGTGGGCCTTGGTGGCGAGGACGAAGGCGAGGAGTTCGTCACTGCCGATGCCGCGGGCGATGTCCTCGGCCTCCTCCGACAGCTCCACGGCCGAGACCGGCCGGCAGATCTGGATGTGCACGTGTGCCTTGCACAGCAGCAGATGCGGCAGGAGGGAGAGCTGGCCGGTGCGGCGGGCGACGGCCAGGCCCCGGTCGGCGTGCCGCTCGGCGTCGGCGAAGCGCTCCAGGAACGCCTCGGCCCAGCCCAGCCGGGCCAGTTGCTCGCACAGGCCGGTGAGGTCGTCGTCCGGCAGCGAGTCGACGAGGGCCGCCGCCTGGCGGGCGTAGGTGTCGGCCTCGGCGGTCTCCCCCTCGTAGGCCTCCCCGAGCGCGGCGACGGCCAGCGCGCCGGCGACGCCCGCCTCGTCGCCGAGGGAGCGGGCCACCGCGAGGGTGCGGGCCATGTCGGCGCGCACGGTCGGGTACGAGGTGTCGTGCGGGGCGGAGGAGCCCAGCTCCAGACCGAGCGCCACCTGGTCGGCCGGTGACGGCGCCGGGTCGTCGCGGTGCAGTTCGCGGCGGAGCAGGGCCACCGCCTCGGAGTAGCGCCCCAGATGGCGTTCCATCACGGCGCACAGCACGACGGCCGACGCGCGGGATCCACCGGCCGGGGCGGGCATGGCGATCACCTGGTGCAGCAGGTCGCGGCTGGCCCGGAGTTCGCCGCAGGCGCCGAGGGCGCGGGCCCGGCGCAGCATCAGGTCACGGCGGCGCGCCGCCTGGGCCGGGGTGTGCGGCAGGTGCCGCAGCACCACGCCGAGCCAGTGCGCGCAACTCGCGGGCGCGGTGTCCGCGGCCTGTTCGGCGGCCCGGATCAGCACGGCCGCCGTCTCGGGGTCCCAGCCCGACAGTGAGCGCTCGGCGTGGTGGGCCCGCTCGGCGGGCGGGGCGCCGGCGCGGGCCAGTGCGGCGGCGGCGAGCCGGTGGGTCTCGGTGCGCAGCCAGGGGTCGGTGCCGTCGTGGACGAGGCTGCGCAGCACCGGGTGGCGCAGGGTCAGCCGTCCGTGCGGGCCGGTGCGCAGCAGGTCGCGGCGGGTCAGCTCGGCGAGATCGGCGGCCAGGCCGGCCGGGGTGCGGCCGGTGACCGGGGCGAGCAGGGCGGGGGTGGCGTGGTCGCCGAGCGCGGCCACCACCTCGACCAGCCGGCGCTGTCCGGCGCCGAGCGGGGTCAGTTCGTCCAGTAACAGCGCGCCGAGGCCGGTCGTGGACAGCCGGCTGACCGGGGCGCCCTCGCGGTGCGCCTGGAGCAGGGCCAGCAGATACAGGGGGTTGCCCTCGCTGGCGGCGAAGAGCCGGACGGCCTCCTCGCGGTCCAGTTCGGGGGTGAGCTGCTCGACGCACGCCTGCTCGTCCAGCGGCCCGAGGACCGTGCGGCACACCGCCCCGGTGTCGGTGCCGCGCTGGAGGGTCGCGGTGAGCGGGGCGGGGCTCTGCCGTTCCCGGCGGGCGACGGCGAGCAGGACCCGGGCGCGCGGGGGATGCCGGAGGAGATGGTCGAGGAGTTCCAGGGAGGCGGCGTCCGCCCAGTGCAGGTCGTCGAGCACCATGACCAGGGGTGCGGTGGCCGCGGCGTGGGTCAGCAGGGCTGCGGTGGCGCGGTGCAGGCCGAAGCGGTCGGCGCGGCGGGCGGCGCCGGTCAGTACCGGGGCGGCCCCGGAGGCGGCCGGGAGGGACGCGGGGACGGTGGGGTCGAGGTCGGCGAAGGCGTCGGTGAACGGCTGGAAGGGGATGTGCCGTTCGTACTCCGTGGCCCGGCCGCGCAGCACCGTGGCGCCCTCGCGGGCCGCGCGCCGGCACAGTTCGTGGGTGAGGCGGCTCTTGCCGATGCCGGCCTCGCCGCTGATGTCCAGCACCGCCGGGCGGCCCTCCGCGTCCGCCGTCAGGTCCGCCAGCAGCCGGTCGAGCAGCCCGAGTTCGGTGTCCCGGCCGACCAGCGGCATCCGTTCCGTCGTCATGTCCCCGCCCCCTGATGTCCCCGCCCTGATCATCCTGCCGTATGCCACGGACAGTGCGGGAGCGGAACATACGTAGGCGATCTACGTAACACCACGGTTGTCGTCGTCCGGTACGGCTCGAAGGGTGTCCTCATGACCACACCCGTCCCCTCGCCCGAGGTCTCCGGACTGGCCGCCCGTCACGGGCTGGGCACACTGCGGGCCGTGTTCGCGCCGAAGCGCCTCAGCAGGTGGATATACGCCGCCCATCTCTTCAACACCTTGTATCTGTCGCTGCTCTTCCTCGTTCCCGGGCTGCTGTACTACTGGTGGCAGGCCCGCCGCCACCCCGACTTCAGCCGGAGGCAGTCCCGCAAGCGGCTCCATCTGTTCGAGCGGGGGATGGTCGTCGACCCGCCGTCCGGCAGCGGTCCGGTCGTCCTGACCTGGGACTCCCTGCGTCTGCAGCAGGACATCACCCAGCTGGTCATCAACGGCCGCCCCGCCCCGACCCGGTACGTCTACACGGCGAGCGCCCCGGGCCAGGGGTCCGTACGGATCACCGAGTTCTACGAGGATCCGGGCACCTGGGGACCCTGGATGCAGGAGGCCGTCCTCGCGGCCCAGGGCCCGGCGGTGCTGAAGACGCTCCAGGAGGGCGGGACGGTCCCCTTCGGGGTGCTCGCGCTCTCCCGCGCCGGACTGTCCGCCCCCGGGAAGGGGCGGCTGCCCTGGCCGGAGGTCGAGGAGGTCCGGGTCTCGGGCGGCCTGGTCTTCGTCACCCGGGCCGGTGATTCCGCCCGCTGGTCCCACCACCCGGTCAAGGAGATCACCAACCTCCATCTGTTCCTGGCGGCGGTGTCGGCCCTGCGCGGGGAGACGGATCCGCTGGGGGACGCGTGAGCGGAAAGTGCGGCGGTAGGTGTCCGGGGGGACGCCGAGGGTGCGGTTGAAGTGACGGCGCAGGGTCGTGGCCGTGCCCATGCCGGTGGCCGCCGCGATGGTGTCGACGGTGTCGTCGGTCTGCTCCAGCAGTTCCTGGGCGTGGCGGATCCGCTGGGCCAGCAGCCATTGCAGGGGCGTCGTGCCGGTCGCCGCGCGGAAGTGGCGGCCCAGGTGGCGTGAGCTCATCCGGGCCCGGCGGGCCAGATCCTCCACGGTCAGCGGTTGGTCGAGCCGCTCGATGATCCAGGGGAACAGGGCGGTGAGCGGGTGGTCGTCCTGGGTGGGCACCGGGGCGGTGACGAACTGGGCCTGGCCGCCGGACCGGTGCGGTGGGACGACCAGGCGGCGGGCGACGGCGTTGGCGGTCGACGAGCCGTGGTCGAGGCGGACCAGGTGCAGGCACAGGTCCAGCGCGGCGGCCTTGCCGGCCGAGGTGAGCACACTGCCGTTGTCCACGTAGAGCACGTCGGGGTCGACCTGTGCCTCGGGGAAGCGGGCGGCCAGGATGTCGGTGTGTGCCCAGTGGGTGGTGGCGCGCCGTCCGTCCAGCAGGCCGGCTGCGGCCAGGACGAACGCGCCGGTGCACAGGGAGGCCACCCGGGCGCCCGCGTCGTGGGCCGCGCGCACCGCGTCGACCAGTTCGGCGGGCGGTTCCACGTCGACGTCGGCCCAGCCGGGGACTATCACGGTGTCGGCGCGCCGGAGGTGGTCGAGGCCGTGGTCGGGCTCGAGGTGGAACCGGCCGAAGGACACGATGCCCGGCCCGCAGACCGTGAGGTCGTACCAGGGAACGGTGATCGCGGCCGGTGCGGGGCCGAAAACCTCGTGGGCCACGGACAGTTCGAAGTGGAGCATCCCGTCGGTGACGGCCAGCGCGACAGCTCTCATGTCTGAAATCGTACGGGGCATGTCGTTCCGGACACTCACGGTCGGCCGTTCCGTCGCGCCAGGATGGCCGCAGTCGATCAGTCCGGAGAACGGGGAGACGTCATGGCAACGGGGCAGACGGTGACGGTGTACGGCGCATACGGGCACACCGGCCGGTTCGTCGTGGCGCATCTGAAGGAGCGCGGATTCGTGCCGGTGGCGGCCGGGCGCGATGCCGCCCGGCTGAAGGCGCTGGCGGACGAGCACCCCGGACTCGACGTCCGCCCCGCGTCGGTCGACGACCCGGTCTCGCTCGACCGCGCGATGGACGGCGTGGCGGCCGTCGTCAACTGTGCGGGACCCTTCGCCACGACGGCCGCCCCGGTGATCGAAGCAGCTCTGCGCGCCGGAATCCCCTATGTCGACGTGGCGGCCGAGATCGAGGCCAACGCCGACACCTTCACGCACTTCGCGGACCGCGCCCACGGCACGGGCACGGTGATCGTTCCCGCGATGGCCTTCTACGGCGGCCTCGGCGACCTGCTGGCCACCGCCGCGATGGGTGACTGGACGGAGGCCGACGAGGCGCACATCGCGTACGGTCTGAACAGCTGGGAGCCCACGGAGGGGACGCGCGCCGCGGGCAAGGTCTCCGCGGAGCGGCGTGGCGGCCGCCGGGTCCGCTTCACGAAGGGACAGTTGGCGTACCACGACGACGAACTGCCCACCCTGCAGTGGTCCTTCCCCCACCCGCTGGGCCCCCGGGCCGTCATCGGCGAGTTCACGATGGCCGACGTCGTCACCGTCCCCAGCCACCTGTCCATCCCCGAGGTGCGCACCTACATGACGACCGAAGCGGCCGGCGGTGTCGTGTCCCCGGACACGCCGACCCCCACCGCGGTCGACGAACACGGGCGCTCCGCGCAGACCTTCCTCGTCGAGGTCGTCGTACGGTCCGGCGACACCGAACGGCGCGCCGTCGCCCGGGGCCAGGACATCTACGCCGTCACCGCACCGCTCGCGGTGGAGGCGGTCGACCGTATCCTCACCGGCCGGACCAGGACGGTCGGTGTGGCCTCCGCCGGTGAGATCTTCGACGCGCCCGACTTCCTCGACGCGCTGTCCCCGCACGTCACCGTGGAACTGCGCGCGTGACGGGCCGGCGCCCTGCTGCGGTCACCGCGTCAGGCGACCGGCTGCGGCTGCGGCTCCGGTTCCTCGAACTGGGTGCGGTAGAGCTCCGCGTACCGTCCGTCCGCCGCGAGGAGGTCCTCGTGGGTGCCGCGTTCCACGATCCGCCCGGACTCGACGACGAGGATGAGGTCGGCGGCGCGCACGGTGGACAGGCGGTGGGCGATGACGACGGCGGTGCGGCCGGCCAGCGCCTCGGTGAGGGCCTCCTGGACGGCCGCCTCGGAGGTGTTGTCGAGGTGGGCGGTGGCCTCGTCGAGGACGACGACCTGCTGGCGGGCGAGGAGCAGCCGGGCGATGGTCATGCGCTGGCGTTCGCCGCCGGAGAGCCGGTAGCCGCGTTCACCGACGACGGTGTCGAGGCCGTCGGGCAGGGAGCGGACGAGGTCGTCGAGGCGGGCGCGGAGCAGCGCGTCCCACAGTTCGTCCTCCGCGGCCTCGGGCCGGGCGAGCAGCAGGTTGGCGCGGACCGTGTCGTGGAAGAGGTGGCCGTCCTGGGTGACCATGCCGAGGGTGGCCCGTAGCGAGCCGGCGCCCAGGTCGCGGACGTCGATCCCGCCGATGCGGACGGCGCCGCCGTCGATGTCGTACAGGCGCGGCAGGAGCTGGGCGATGGTCGACTTCCCGGCGCCGGAGGAGCCGACGAGCGCCACGGTCTGGCCGGGTTCGGCGCGGAAGGACACCCCGTGCAGGACCTCGTCGCCGCCGCGGGTGTCGAGGGTGGCGACCTCCTCCAGGGAGGCGAGGGAGACCTTGTCGGCCGACGGGTAGCCGAAGCGGACGTCGTCGAACTCGACGGACACCGGGCCCTCGGGGACCTCGCGGGCGTCCGGTTTCTCCTCGATGAGCGGCTTCAGGTCGAGCACCTCGAAGACCCGCTCGAAGCTGACCAGGGCGCTCATCACCTCCACGCGTGCCCCGGCGAGCGCCGTGAGCGGCGCGTACAGGCGGGTCAGCAGGAGCGCGAGCGCGACCACGGCGCCCGGTTCGAGGGTGCCGTTCAGGGCGAGCCGGCCGCCGAGGCCGTAGACGAGGGCGAGGGCCAGGGCGGAGACGAGGGTCAGGGAGGTGAGGAAGACCGACTGGGCGGTGGCGGTGCGTACGCCGATGTCCCGGACGCGGGCCGCGCGGGCGGCGAACTCGGCCGACTCCTCCTCGGGGCGTCCGAACAGCTTGACCAGGGTGGCGCCGGGCGCCGAGAACCGCTCGGTCATCCGGGTGCCCATCGCCGCGTTGAGCGCGGCCGCCTCCCGCTGCATCCCGGCCATCCTGCGGCCCATCCGGCGGGCCGGGACCACGAACACCGGCAGCAGGACCAGCGCCAGCAGGGTGACCTGCCAGGACAGGGTGAGCATCACGGCGAGCGTGAGCACCAGGGTGACCAGGTTGGACACCACGCCGGAGAGGGTGTTGCTGAACGCGCGCTGGGCGCCGATCACATCGTTGTTGAGTCGGGAGACGAGCGCCCCCGTACGAGTACGTGTGAAGAACGCGACCGGCATTTTCTGCACATGATCGAACACGGTCGTGCGCAGATCGAGAATGAGTCCCTCCCCGAGCGTCGCCGACAGCCTCCGGCCCAGGATGCCGAGCGCCGCCTCCAGGACCGCGATGAGCGCGATGAGCAGCGCCAGCCGCACCACCCGGTCGGGGTCGCCGTGCGACACGATCGCGTCGACGACCCGGCCGGCGAGTACGGGGGTCGCGACCGCGAGCAGCGCGGTCACCACCCCGAGCAGCACGAACAGCGTCATACGGCGGCGGTGCGGCCGGGCGAACGCGCCGATGCGGCGCAGTGTGGCGGGGTCGAAGGGGCGGCGTTCCTGCTGGGAGTTCATGACGCTGTACAGCTGCGTCATGGCAACGGCATCCATGCTCATGGGAGCGACCGTAGAACCTCAAGCTTCCTCGAGGTCAACCCCCGCCCCGCTTTCCCTCGCCGGAAGGACCGCCCGAAGGACCGCCCCGAGGACCGCCCGAAGGCCCAGCCGAAGGATCCGATGACCGTACGTAATGCTCCGTCCCCGCTTCCGCAACCCGCTGTTGGGACCGCGCGGAAAACCTCTCCCCCTGTGACAGCGGTTCCGCTCCCCTCGCTCCCCCGGCGCTTCCCCCTCCGCCGGGTCCTGTGTCTGCTCCCGCTCCTGCTGGTCACCGTGGTCGCGGTGCGCCACCGCTCGGTGCTCGCCGAGGGCTTCGGTCATCTGCGGACCGCGCAGTGGCCCTGGCTGCTGGCCGCGGCCGGGGCCACCTGTCTGACCTGGGTCGCCGCGGCCGTCACCCGGCAGGGGGCGGTGGTGCAACGGCTGCCCCGGCTCCGGCTGCTCGCCACGCAGTTCGCGGCGGGCGCGGCCAACCATCTGCTGCCGACGGGGCTGGGCGCGAGCGCGGTCAACCTGCGGTTCATGACGGTGTGCGGGGTGCCGCTGGCCCGTTCCTCGGCGGCCCTCGCGCTGTATCTGCTGGCGGAGGGCGTGGCCAGGGTGGGTCTGCTGGCCACCCTGCTGCTGGTCTTCCCCGACGCGCTGCGGTTCGGCTCGCTGCTGCCGCACGGGGCGGTCGGCCCGCTGCTGGGCGCGCTGGTGGCGGTCGTGCTCCTGGCGGCGGCCGCGCTGACCTTCGTACGGCGGCTGCGGACGGCCGTGTTCTCGTTCCTGCGCACCGCGCTCGGCGAGGCCCGTTCGGTGCACACCTGCCCGGCCCGGGCGGCGGCCCTGTGGGGCGGCTCCCTGGCGTTCCCGGTGCTCCAGGCGGCCGGACTGGCGGCGGTGGGGCAGGCGTTGGGCCTGCCGGTCCCGCCGGTCCACATGGCGGTGGCCTACCTCGCGGCGACGGTGGCGGTGGCCCTGGTGCCCACCCCGGGAGGCATCGGCTCGGTGGAGGCGGCCCTGATCGTGGCCCTGGTCGCGGCGGGCGGCCCGCTGGCCCTCGCCACCGCGGTCGTCCTCACCTACCGCGTCATCACCGTGTGGCTGCCGCTGGTGCCGGGGGCGGTGACGCTCGGGGCGCTGGTGCGCTGGAAGGTGATCTGAACACCCCCGTGCGCGGGAGCACATGGGGTGCCCGGAAGTCGCCGTCGGGACGTCCCTGGGGTGCGAACCGCCGTGCCCGATACGGCAGGATGGACGGTTGCGCCCGCTCGTGGCGGACGCGACCGCACATCCCGTGAACAAGCAGGTGACAAGTGACGAGACTTCACATCCGGCCGTCGGCGGGCTTCTTCGCCCTCCCCGCGGAGCGACCCGCCGGAGGTGACCGGTGAACCGCGCGCTGACCCTGGACGACCTCGTCCTCGCCGGGATCGCCCTGGCCACGGGGTTCCTCGTGGCCTTCCTGTCGCGGACACTGCTGCGCTGGCTGGGCAAGCACGCCAAGCGCACCAGGTGGAGCGGTGACGACGTCATCGTGGACGCGCTGCGCACGGTGGTGCCGTGGGCGGCGATCGCGGGCGGCGCGGCGGCCGCGGCGGCGGTGCTGCCGCTGACGAAGACGGTCCAGCACACCGTCAACCAGTGCCTGACGGTGCTGCTGATCTTCGTGGTGACGGTGTCGGCGGCCCGGGTGATCGCCGGTCTGGTGCAGGCGCTGACCCAGTCCCGCTCCGGAGTCGCCGGCTCCGCCACGATCTTCGTGAACATCACGCGCGTGCTGGTGCTGGCCATCGGCTTCCTGGTGATGCTCCAGTCGCTCGGCATCTCCATAGCCCCGATGCTCACCGCGCTGGGCGTCGGTGGTCTGGCCGTGGCGCTGGCCCTCCAGGACACCCTCGCCAACCTGTTCGCGGGCATCCACATCCTCGCCTCGAAGACCGTCCAGCCCGGTGACTACATCAAGCTGAGCAGCAATGAGGAGGGGTACGTCGAGGACATCAACTGGCGGCAGACCACGGTCCGGGCGCTGTCGAACAACCTGATCGTGATCCCCAACGGGCAGCTCGCCAAGGCCAACATGACCAACTTCATGCGGCCCGAGCAGCAGTTGACGGTCCTGGTGCAGGTGGGCGTGGCCTACGACAGCGATCTGGAGCACGTGGAGCGGGTGACCATGGAGGTGGTCGCCGAGGTGATGACGGAGATCGCCGGCGCGGTCCCGGACCATGAACCGGCCGTCCGTTTCCACACCTTCGGCGACTCCCGCATCGGCTTCACGGTGATCCTGGGCGTCGGCGAGTTCAGCGACCAGTACCGGATCAAGCACGAGTTCATCAAGCGGCTGCACCGGCGCTACCGCGAGGAGGGCATCCGGGTGCCGGCCCCGGCCCGCAACATCTCGCTCCAGCAGGGGGCGGTCGTCATCCCGCAGCAGCGCACCGGCACCGGCACTGCCGAACCGGCCGAAGCGGCCGAAGCGGCCGAGACGGCTCCGGCGCGGCTGGAGGGCTGATCCACCGGGCTGATCCGCCAGGCGGGGGCCCGTCCCGGGGCCGGGTCGGCGGCGAGCCGCGCCGACCGCGGGCCCACGCCCCCGAGGGCCGGCCCGCGGGACGGGTCCCGGCTCAGAGCGTCGCCGAGTTCTCGTGCCAACGAGCCCCCGACTTGTTGCGCGGGGCCGTGAGGGACGGTGTCACCGGGGTGACCGTCCAGTCCGGGTGGCCGGGCATCCTCGGGGTGGTCGTGCCGTAGAGCCAGTCCCGCAGGAACCCGGAGACGTCCTGGCCGGAGACCTGGCGGGCGACGGCGATGTAGTCCTCCGTGGACGCGGAGGAGTTGCGGAAGCGGGCCAGGAACGCCCGCTCCACCGCGTGGAAGGCGTCCTCGCCGATCAGCTGCCGCAGGGCGTACAGGACGAGGACGCCGCCCAGGTAGCGCTGGCTGTCGAAGAGGTTGGCCGCGTTCGGCGCGGCGACGGGGCCGGAACTGCGCCGCCACTGGTCGCCGCGTGCGTACGTGTCCTTCATCCGGGCCTCGAACGTGGTCAGGCCCAGGGAGTCCGGCCAGCCGCGCTCGTAGCGGTAGAGCAGCCCGTAGAAGTCGGCGTGGCCCTCGTTGAGCCAGAGGTCGGCCCAGGTGGCGGGGCTGACGCTGTTCCCGAAGTAGGAGTGGACCAGCTCGTGCATCATGTGCGAGCCGATCTTCGGCTCCGCCTGGAGCAGGAAGTTCGGCTTGTACAGGGTGAGGGTCTGGGTCTCCAGGCCGGTGAAGTCGAAGGCGGCGGGGTCGTCGGAGTTGCAGGGCAGCAGCCCGTACGTCTCGAAGGGGTACGCGCCGAGCCGCTGCTCGAGCCACTCCACCAGGCCCGGGGTGAGGGCGAGGGCGGGCTCCAGCGCCTCGGCCCGGGCGGCGGGGACGACATCGCGCAGCGGCAGCCCGTGCGGGCCCTGCCGGTCCTTGACGACGTAGTCGCCGACCGTGATCTGCACCAGCTCGGTGGCGATCGGCGAGCGGGAGCGGTAGGTGTACGCGGTCCGGTCGCCGGCCAGGTTCTCGGTGCACACCAGGGCGCCGCTCGCGACGGCCTTGAGAGCGGCCGGGACCGTGATGCGGACGGTGAGGCCGGCCTTGTCCGACGGGTGGTCGTTGCAGGGGAACACGGTGTGCGCCGAGTCGGGCTGCGGGCACAGGGCGAACCCGTCGGGGGTGGGCACCCAGGCGGTGTGCGGGAGCGAGCGGCGCGGGTCGGCCGTGTACGTCACCCGGACGGTGGCCCGGGCGCGGTCGGCGAGGGCGCGGGCCGGTGTGATCCTCAGCTTCTCGTCCACCTGTTCGAACTCCGCCGCACGGCCGTCGACGCTCACGGACGCTATGTCCAGGCCGAGGGCGTCCAGGGAGAGGCGGGACAGGCACTGGGTGGTGCGGACCTCCAGGGTCGCCGTGGCGTCGACCAGGGCGGTCGTGGCGTCGTAGGAGAGGTCGAGGTGGTACGAGGTGACGCGGTAGCCGTCGTTGCCGAGGGCCGGGAAGACCGGGTCACCGAGGGTCTCGGGGGCCGGGACGGCGGCCGTCCCGGCGCCGTCCGTCCTGCCGCCCGCGGGAGCCGCCTGGGCCGTGTTGCCCCCGACGACGACGGCCGCGGTGCCGATGAGGGCCGCGGCGGGGCCCGTCACTCTGGTGCGATATCTCATGATCCGCTTTCGCTCGGGCGGCCGGATGGTCGGTCCGGCCGGTGGAGGAGGTCGACTCTCTACCCCCTGGACCACCGGATCCGGCCGATCGGTTGCCCGTACGGCGGACATCGGACCGAAAAATGTGAGCGGACCCCGGGCGGACCCCTGTCGAGCCCGCCCTCGTCACGAGATATCTTGATGTCGAGCAATGTTGCAGACGTGGAGCGGAGCACCCGGTGACTGACTCGACCATCATCTATACGCACACTGACGAGGCCCCGGCCCTGGCGACGTATTCCTTCCTGCCGGTGGTCCAGGCGTACGCCTCGCAGGCGGGTGTCGCCGTGACCACGCGGGACATCTCGCTGGCCGGGCGCATCATCGCCGTGTTCCCGGAGTACCTGACCGAGGACCAGCGCATCCCGGACGCGCTGAGCGAGCTCGGCGAACTGGCCAAGACGCCCGAGGCCAACATCATCAAGCTGCCGAACATCTCGGCGTCGATCCCGCAGCTCAAGGCCGCCGTCGCCGAGCTTCAGGGCCAGGGCTACGCGCTGCCGGACTACCCGGACGACCCGAAGACCGACGAGGAGCGGGAGATCCAGGCCCGCTACGACAAGGTCAAGGGCTCCGCCGTGAACCCGGTCCTGCGCGAGGGCAACTCCGACCGCCGCGCCCCCGCCTCGGTCAAGAACTACGCCAAGACCCACCCGCACCGCATGGGCGCCTGGAGCTCGGACTCGAAGACCGAGGTCGCGACCATGGGGCAGGACGACTTCCGCTCCACCGAGAAGTCCGTCGTGATCTCCGAGGCCGGCTCGGTCAGGATCGAGCTGGTCGCCGAGGACGGCACCACCACCGTGCTGCGCGCGTCGGTACCGGTCCTCGAGGGCGAGGTCCTCGACGCCTCCGTGCTGCACGTGGCCGCGCTGCGCGAGTTCCTCACCGCGCAGATCGCCCGCGCCAAGGCCGAGGACGTGCTGTTCTCGGTGCACCTGAAGGCCACGATGATGAAGGTCTCCGACCCGATCGTCTTCGGTCACGTGGTGCGCGCGTTCTTCCCGAGGACCTTCGAGCAGTACGGCGCCACGCTCGCGGCGGCCGGCCTGTCCCCCAACGACGGTCTGGGCGGCATCCTCAAGGGCCTCGCCTCCCTCCCCGAGGGCGACGCGATCAAGGCCTCCTTCGACGCCGAGCTCGCCGAGGGCCCGGCCCTGGCGATGGTCGACTCCGACAAGGGCATCACCAACCTGCACGTGCCGTCCGACGTCATCGTCGACGCCTCGATGCCGGCCATGATCCGCACCTCCGGCCACATGTGGGGCCCGGACGGCCAGGAGGCCGACACCCTCGCGGTCCTGCCCGACTCCTCCTACGCCGGTGTCTACCAGGCCGTGATCGAGGACTGCCGGGCCCACGGCGCCTACGACCCGTCGACCATGGGCTCCGTCCCGAACGTCGGCCTGATGGCGCAGAAGGCCGAGGAGTACGGCTCCCACGACAAGACCTTCGAGATCAAGGCCGCCGGCACGGTCCGCCTGGTCGACCAGGCCGGTACCGTCCTGATCGAGCAGCCGGTGGCCGCGGGCGACATCTTCCGCGCCTGCCAGACCAAGGACGCCCCGATCAAGGACTGGGTGAAGCTCGCCGTCACCCGCGCCCGCGCCACCGGCGACCCGGCCGTCTTCTGGCTGGACGAGACCCGCGCGCACGACGCCAACCTGATCGCCAAGGTCAACGCCTACCTGCCGGAGCACGACACCGAGGGCCTGGACATCCGCGTCCTCGCCCCGGTCGACGCCACCAAGCTGTCGGTGGAGCGCATCCGCCGCGGCGAGAACACCATCTCGGTGACCGGCAACGTGCTGCGTGACTACCTGACCGACCTCTTCCCCATCCTGGAGCTGGGCACCAGCGCCAAGATGCTGTCGGTCGTCCCGCTGATGGCGGGCGGCGGCCTGTTCGAGACGGGCGCCGGCGGCTCCGCGCCGAAGCACGTCCAGCAGCTCGTCAAGGAGAACTACCTGCGCTGGGACTCCCTCGGCGAGTTCTTCGCGCTCGTGCCGGCCTTCGAGCAGTACGCCACGGCCACCGGCAACGCCCGCGCCCAGGTCCTCGCCGACACCCTCGACCGCGCCACGGCGACCTTCCTCAACGAGGACAAGTCCCCGACCCGTCGCGTCGGCGGCATCGACAACCGCGGCAGCCACTTCTACCTGTCCCTGTACTGGGCGCAGGAGCTGGCGCGGCAGACCGAGGACGCGGAGCTGGCCAAGGCCTTCCAGCCGCTCGCCGAGACGCTCGCCGCGGCCGAGCGGACCATCGTCGACGAGCTGAACGCCGTCCAGGGCGAGGGCGCCGACATCGGCGGCTACTACCAGCCCGACCCGGCGAAGGCAGCGGCGGTCATGCGCCCGTCGGCCACCTGGAACGAGGCGCTCGCGTCCCTGAGCTGACGCACCCCGCTCCACCCCGTGCCCCGGCCGGCAACTCCCGGCCGGGGCACGGCTTTTGTGTCGAGTGTGTCAGTCCGATGTCACGTTTTTTGCAGATCGGTTCGGACCCGCCCGGCCGTGCTTTCCTCCTCGCACGTCCCCCGCTCTCACCCGCACGCAGAGCACAAGGAGCACGAGGAGCACCATGAGCACGCAAGCCGACACCTCGGCCTGGTCGTTCGAGACCCGGCAGATCCACGCCGGAGCCGTCCCCGACCCGGCCACCGGCGCCCGCGCCACCCCGATCTACCAGACCACGTCCTTCGTGTTCCGGGACACCCAGCACGCCGCCGACCTGTTCGCGCTCGCGGAGCCGGGCAACATCTACACCCGGATCCACAACCCCACCCAGGACGTCCTCGAACAGCGGATCGCCGCGCTGGAGGGCGGCGTCGCCGCCGTCGCGCTGTCGTCCGGGCAGGCGGCGGAGACCCTCGCGATCCTGACGGTGGCGAGCGCGGGCGACCACATCGTCTCCAGCACGTCCCTCTACGGCGGCACGTACAACCTGCTGCGGCACACCCTGCCGAGGTTCGGCATCGAGGTGTCGTTCGTGGACGACCCGGACGACGCGGAGGCCTGGCGGGCGGCGATCCGGCCGAACACCAAGGCGCTGTTCGCGGAGTCGCTCGGCAACCCGCGAGGCAACGTCCTCGACATCCGGGCGGTCGCGGACGTGGCGCACGCGGCGGGCGTCCCGCTCATCGTGGACAACACCGTGCCGACGCCGTATCTGGTGCGGCCCATCGAGCACGGCGCGGACGTCGTCGTGCATTCGGCGACCAAGTTCCTCGGCGGGCACGGCACCACCATCGCCGGTGTGGTGGTGGACGCCGGCACCTTCGACTTCGGCGCGCACCCGGACCGCTTCCCCGACTTCAGCGAGCCCGACCCCAGCTACCACGGCCTGCGGTACTGGCCGGCGCTCGGCCCCGGGGCGTACGCGATCAAGCTGCGGGTGCAGCTGCTGCGCGACCTCGGTCCGGCGCTCTCCCCGCACTCGGCGTTCCTGCTGCTCCAGGGCGTGGAGACGCTGAGCCTGCGCATCGAGCGGCACTCGGCGAACGCGCTGGCGCTCGCACAGTGGCTGGAGCGGCGGGACGAGGTCGCCGTCGTCCACTACCCGGGCCTGGAGTCCAGCAGGTGGTACGAGGCGGGGCAGCGGTACCTGCCCCAGGGCGCGGGCGCCATCGTCTCCTTCGAGCTGCGGGACGGCATCGAGGCGGGCAAGCGGTTCGTGGACGCGGTGGAGCTGTTCAGCCATCTGGCGAACATCGGCGATGTGCGCAGCCTGATCATCCACCCGGCCTCCACGACCCACAGCCAGCTCGACGAGGAGCAGCTCACGGCGACCGGCACCTCGCCGGGCCTGGTGCGGCTGTCGGTCGGCATCGAGAACCTCGCCGATCTCAAGGCCGACCTGGAGGCGGGTTTCCGCGCGGCCAAGGGCGCCTAGGTGACGCTGCCGAAGGAGGTCTCCCTGCCACCGGCCACCGGCGCCTGGCGGGAGGGGGACCCGCCCGGGAGGCGGCGCTGGTACCCGGCCGAGCGGCCCCTCGCGCTGGAGGCGGGCGGTGAACTGCCGGGCGTACGACTGGCGTTCGAGACCTGGGGGAGGCTCGCGCCGGATGCCTCCAACGCCGTGCTGGTGCTGCACGCGCTCACCGGGGACAGCCATGTCGCCGGAGACGCCGGGGAGGGGCATCCGACGGCCGGCTGGTGGGACGCGCTGGTCGGACCGGGGCGGCCGCTGGACACCGACCGCTGGTTCGTGGTCGCGCCCAACGTGCTCGGCGGCTGCCAGGGCAGTACGGGCCCGGCCTCGACGCGTCCCGACGGACACCGGAGCTGGGGCGGGGCCTTCCCCTTCCTGACCCAGCGCGACCAGGTCGCCGCCGAGGCGGGGCTCGCGGACGCCCTCGGGGTGGCGCGCTGGGCGCTGGTCGTCGGCGGATCGATGGGCGGGATGCGGGCGGTGGAGTGGGCCGTGTCCCACCCGGAGCGGGTCGGTGCGCTGCTGCTGCTCGCCACGACGGCGGCGGCGAGCGCGGAGCAGATCGCCTGGGCGCAGATCCAGGTCGGGGCCGTGCGCGCCGACCCGCACTGGCAGGGCGGCGACTACCACGACACCGGCCGCGGCCCCCACACCGGACTGGGCCTCGCCCGTCGGCTCGCCCATGTCACCTACCGCAGCGAGCCGGAGCTGCGGACCCGTTTCGGCCGTGCGCCCCAGGAGAGGGAGGACCCCTTCCGGGGCGGGCGCTACCAGGTGGGCTCGTATCTCGACCACCACGCGGCCAAGCTGGTACGGCGGTTCGACGCGGCCAGCTATGTGGTGCTGTCCGAGGCGATGAACGCGCACGACGTCGGCCGGGGCCGGGGCGGTACGCGGGCCGCTCTCGGCCGGGTGACCGCGCCGACCCTGGTGGCCGGCGTGGACTCCGACCGCCTCTATCCGCTCGCCCAGCAGGCCGAGCTGGCGGCCCTGATCCCGTCCGCCGACCGGCTCCGGGTGATCGGGTCGCCGTACGGCCACGACGGGTTCCTGATCGAGACGGACCAGGTCGCCGCGCTCGTCCGGGAGATCCTCGGCCCGGGGGTCACCAGTCCCGGGTGGCGATGAGCTCCTCCATGTCCGCGTCGGTGAAGCCGTAGGCCCGGGCGATGAACCAGAAGTCCTCGGCTATCTCCTCCCGGGCCACGGTCTCGATCTCGCTGCCGGCCTCCCAGAAGGCGTCCTGGAGCGCGTTGAACTCCTCGGTGGCGGCCTGGGTCAGGACGTACAGCGCGTCGAGGTCCGCGGGCCGCTCCGCCTCGACCCGCCCGCACAGGCGCAGCAGGATGTCCCTGCCGCGGTCCACCACGGGGTCCGGGTAGTAGTCGTCCCTGTACAGCGCCTTCAGGAACGCGTGCCCCGTCACCTGCTCGTTCGTCACTGCCATGCCCGTCCCCGCCCTTGCGCCCCGTCGTGTTGTGATGGCATTCGCACCTGCACCACCGATCATGCACCACGCCACTGACAACGCCCCGGAGCCGCCCGATGACCCCTGCCGCACCCTCCTTCGCCCTTCTCCCCGGAGCCGCCGCCTCGCCGGTGATCCTGCATGTGCCGCACTCGGCACGGGAGATACCGGCCGGGGTGCGGGCGGACATCGTGCTGGACGACGCGGCGCTGGAACGGGAGCTGGACCACATCACCGACGCGCACACCGCCCGGATCGCCGAGGAGGCGGCCCGGCTGGCGGCCCCGACGCCCTGGCGGTTCGTCAACCGGCTGTCGCGGCTGGTCGTCGACCCGGAGCGGTTCCCGGACGAGCGGGAGGAGATGCGGGCCGTCGGGATGGGGGCCGTGTACACACGGACCACGCACGGGGAGGTGCTGCGGGGCGACGGCCACGACCCCGGGCCGCTGGTCGAGCGGTACTTCGGGCCGTACGCCGACGCCATGGCCGAGGCGGTGCGGGAGCGGCTCGCGGCGGTCGGGCGGGCGGTGGTGGTCGACGTGCACTCGTATCCGACCGAGCGGCTGCCCTACGAGCTGCACGGCGCGGGGCCGCGCCCGCCGGTCTGTCTGGGCACCGACGCCTTCCACACCCCGCCGGAGCTGCTCGCCGCCGCGCGGGCCGCGTTCGCGGGGATCGGGGAGACCGGGCTGGACAGCCCGTTCGCCGGGACGTACGTCCCCCTGGAGCACTACGGGCGGGAGCCGGCGGTGTCCGCGCTGATGGTGGAGATCCGGCGGGACACCTACATGAGCGAGCCGGGCGGGCCGGCCGGGGCGGGGCTGCCCCGGCTGGCCTCGGCCCTCGCGGCGCTGGTGGACGCCGTGTCCTGAGCGCCGCCCGCGGTCAGGCCCGCATCCACTCCGTGACGACCACCTCGCCGCCGGTCCGCAGCCGCAGGGCGAACGGGCCGGTGGGCGGGGTGGGGCAGACGAAGCGGCCCATGGCGTCGGCGGTGAGCGAGGCACCCGCGCGCGGGCCGTGCAGGACCTCGACCGAGGCGGACTGCGGCGGCAGCAGCTGGCCCAGCAGCCCCTCCTCGGACACCTCCACGTCGACCGTGAGCCCACCGGTGTGGAAGGTCAGCATCCGGGGCACGTCCTCGGCTCCCCTGACGGGGATCGCGTCGGTCAGCGAGTCGAAGGTCAGCTCGGCGATCCGGGCGTCCAGGTCGTGCAGCGCGTACGCCTCGACGGCGATCCGGCACAGCTCCGCCGGGACCGGATCGAGAATGGCGGCGGCCTGCCGGAGTTCCTCCTCCAGGCTCCCGAGGTCGAACTCGTCGTCCTCGAAGCCGTCGTCCAACGCGTCGTCCAACCCGTCGTCGAACCTGCCGCCGAACCCGTCGTCGAACCTGTCGTCGCTCATGCCGTTCACAGTGCTCCCCGTGCGTCGAGTCGGGCCCGCAGGCGGCGCAGACATCGCTGGCGCATCGGTCCGATGCTGCCCACGGCGATGCCGAGTGCGCTCGACACCTCCTGGTAGCTCGGCGGCGGCGAGGAGATCAGCACCCGCAGCAGCTGCCGGCAGCGGTCGCCGAGCGCCTCGAGCTCCTGCCACAGGAAGCGGACGCGCTCGCTCTGCACGGCCGCCTCCTCCGCGTCGAGGACCGACTGCTCGGGCGTCGGTTCGTCGCTGGCGCGGTCGAGCAGCTGGGGATCGTCGGTCGGTGTCAGCCGCCTTAAGCTCTTGAGCACCTTCAGGCACTCGTTGCGCGCGGTGCTCGCGATCCACGATCCCGCCTTCTCCGGTTCGCGGATCCGGCCGAGGTGCTGGGCGAAGCGGAACCACACGGTCTGGTAGACCTCGTGTCCGTCGGCCTCGGAGAGCCGGTGCGCGCGCACGACCGACCACACCAGCGGACTCAGCCCTTCCACGAGCGCCTTCCAGGCCGCCGTTTCACCGTCGACGGCCGACCGGACGAGCGCGCCGACATCTGTACGGTCCACGGCCCCACCCCTCGTGTACGGCCTGTCATCGTACGCCGTGACGGGTGCTCCTTCGGACCTCACGCGGTTCCCGCCCGCCCGCTCAGGACGGGCCGACCGGGGCCGGACGCCAGCCGGCCGGGCGCAGCGCCGGGACGTGCGCCCCGCGCACCTCGGCGAACGCGGTGTTCTTCTCGAGCAGTTGACGGGCGGCGGCACGGGGATCGGTCTCCTTGTTCGCGGTCATGTGGGCGGCGACGAGCCCGGCGACCAGGGGGGTGGCGAAAGAGGTCCCGCTCCAGGAGGCGAACCCCTCGAACATCACCTGGTCCGGTTTGCCCGAGCCGTCGCTCAGCACGCCGGTGTGGCGCGGGGAGCGGCAGGTGCAGGCGTAGCCGAAGCCGTAGCGGCAGCTTTCGTAGGTGGAGTGCTGGTAGACGTAGGGGACGGGTGCGGCGAAGCCGGTGAGGGCGCCGGTGAGGCGCTCG
This sequence comes from Streptomyces griseoruber, assembly GCF_001514205.1. GTDB lineage: Bacteria > Actinomycetota > Actinomycetes > Streptomycetales > Streptomycetaceae > Streptomyces > Streptomyces griseoruber. The sequence continues at coordinate 56,517 of NZ_KQ948772.1, forward strand.
CCGGGGGCGTAGACCCGTACCCAGGGGCCGTGGTTGCTGAAGCAGGCGCCGAACTCGCCGTCGGCGCGCAGCGCGCCGACCGACAGCACGGCGTCGGCGTACTCGGGCAGGGAGCCGTAGGCGGCGGGCCAGAAGGGGGTGGCGCTGGCGTTGTTGCCGGCGGCCGCCACCAGCAGGGTGCGCTGTGCGCGCAGGGCCCGCAGGAACGCGTCGAGGCCGAGGAGGCCGTCGACCCGGCCGTTGGAGGTGCCGGCGGAGAGGCTGAGGATGTCCGGCCAGCCGCCCTGCTCCACGGCGTCGAAGAGTTTCTCGCCGAACTCGTCCTCGAGGATCGCGCCGCAGTCGTTGAGCGTGTTGCGTACGGTCACGTCGGTGTTGGGCGCGACGGCCGCGACCAGTCCGGCGATGAACGTGCCGTGGCCGACGTACTGCTGGAGGACGCCGTCCTCGTCGGTCTCGCGGATCTGGAGGTCGCCGTCGGTGTGGGCGAGCGGGGGGTAGGAGCGGTAGTCGTGCATCAGGCCGGTGTCGATCACCAGGACGCCGACGGCGGTGTCCGGGTCGTGGCCGCCGTCGGCCGGGGCGGGGTTGGGCCGGCCGGTGGCCGGGGCGGGCACGGGTTCGTCGCCGGGGCAGGCGTTGACGGAGATCGACACCACGTGGTTGCGGCTGACGAGGCGGTGTCCGGTACGGCCCTCCGCCTCGCGCAGGGCGCGCACGGCGCCGGCGACGGCGTGGTCGGCGGTATGGTCGCCGTGGCCGGGGTCGCCGACCCGGATACGGGTGATGCCGGAGCGGTTGGTGCGCGGGCCCGCGCGGCGGACGTCGTCGGCGGTCAGGCCGTCGGTCGCGGTGAAGTGGGCGCGGACGGTGTCTTCGACGACCTGTGCCTCCTCGCCGTCGCGGGCGAGGACGACGCCCTTCTCGTAGATGAACTCGGCGGAGTCGTCGGGCCCCATCGCGAGCGGTACGCCGGGCAGCGCGCGCTGGATCTGGTCGAACTGTTCGTGGAATCGCCGTGGTGCCATGGCGTGTGTCCTCCCCCTGGCCGGTGTGTCGTCAGTCAGATCCGCGACGCGGTCCGCTGATACAGGTGGTGCGACGGCGGGGACGGTGGTGCGGTTGCGGAACGGGGTGGCGTACTTGTGTGCGTACGCCACCCCTGCCCCCGCCGATACCGGCCGATACGGCTCCCAACTGGTGTGGCCTGCCGTGCGGAGCACTACCATCCGTGGAGTGACAGCGGGAAACGACCCGGTTCTGGAACTGCTGCCGATGGTGTTCGCCGCCCCCAACGACGCGTTGTCGCGGGCGGAGGGAGTGCTCGCCACCGATCCGACGCCGTTGACCGCCTCGGTGGCGCATCAGGTGATCGGTATCTGGCAGCGCGACTGGGGCGACATGCGGCTCGCCCTGGACCATCTGCGGCGCGCCCGCGACCTGGCGGCGCGCGCGGACTCCGCGGAGCGCGAGGCGGACGTGCTGGCCACGCTCGGGGTGGCGCTGGTGCACGCCGGCCGCACCCGGCAGGGCCTGACGGCCTTCGAGCGGGGGATCGAGCGCGGGACGGGCCACACCCGCGCGCGCGTGCTGTACCGGCGGGCCTACTCGTGGTGGGTGCTCGGGCACCACCCGCAGGCCCTGGAGGACGTACGGCGGGCGATCCCGGTGCTGCGGCAGGCGGACGACGTCATCTGGACGGCGCGTGCGCTGACCCTGCGCGCCACCGTGCACCTCGCGCTCGGGGCGGTGGAGCGGGCGGACGCGGACTTCACGGCCGCCGAGGCGCTGTGGGACACCACCGGCCAGGAGCACGACAAGGCGGACGCGGTGGAGAGCCGGGGCCTGGCCGCGTTCCGCTCCGGGGACGTCCCGGCGGCGCTGCGGCTCCTCGACGAGGCCGAGGAGCGGTACGCCAAGCTCGGCACCCCCACCTTCATGCTCAACATCCGCCGCTGCGAGGTGCTGATGGCGGCCGGGCTGGCGCCGGAGGCGCTGGCCGAGGCGGACGCGGCCATAGCGGTCCTGGACGGCATCGGCGGCCAGTCCACCCGCAAGGCCGAACTGCTGCTGGCCGCCGCCAGGGCCGCCCGGCTGGCGGGCGATCCGGGTACGGCGATCGCGCGGGCGGCGGTGGCCGTGCGGCTGTTCGCCGGGCAGCGGCGCACCTGGTGGGAGGCGCACGCCCAGCTCGTGCTGATCGACGCGCGGGTGGCCGCCGGGCGTGGTTCGGGACGGCTGGTCGCCGACACCGTCAAGGTGGCGGAGCGGCTGTCCTCGTTCGGGGCGCCGGCCGCGCCGGAGGCCTGGCTGCTCGCGGGCCGGATCGCGCTCGGCCTCAACTGGTCGGCGGACGCCGAACGCTATCTGGAGGTCGCGGCGCGCAGCCGGCGCAGCGGGCCGCCGCTGGCGCGGATGACGGGCTGGGCGGCCCAGGCGCTGTGGGCCCGGGCCACCGGGTCGGACCGGGGGGTGCTGGAGGCCTGCCGGCGCGGCCTCGCCGTCCTCGACGACCACCGGACGACGCTGGGCGCCTCGGAGCTGCGGGCCCGGGCCACCGCGCAGGGGGCCGAACTGGCCGCGCTGGCCCAGCAGGTGAGCCTGGAACGGGGCGGGCCCCGCCGGCTGCTGGAGTGGAGCGAGCGCTGGCGGGCGACGGCCCTGTCCACCCCGCCGACCCGGCCGCCCGCCGACCCGGCGCTGCTGAGCGGGCTGACCGCGTTCCGGGTGATCGCGGCGCGCGCGGAGGAGGCCCGGATGGACGGGCGTCCGGTGCCGGCCCTGGAGCGGGAGCAGCGCCGGCTGGAGCGGGAGATCCGCTCCCGCACCCTGCACATCCGCGGTCATGCGCCGGGGCACGGCGGCCGGTTCGACGCGGGCCGGCTCCTGGACCGGCTCGGTGACGGGCGGCTCGTCGAACTCGCCGTACTGGACGGGCGGGTGCAGGTGCTGCTGTGCGGCGGGGGGCGGGTGCGGCGGTTCACGGGCGGGCTGCTGGCGGAGGCGGAACGCGAGGCCGAGTACGTGCAGTCGGCGCTGCGCCGGCTGGCCCACCCCGGCGGGGAGGCGCGGCTGCCGCTGGCCGAGACGGCGGGGCGGCGGCTGGAGGAGCTGCTGCTGGGCGAGGCGGCCGGGCGGCTGGGCACGGGGCCGGTGGTGGTCGTGCCCCCGGCACGGCTGCACCGGGTCCCCTGGGCGCTGCTGCCCTCGCTGCGCGAGCGGGTGGTGAGCGTGTCGCCGTCGGCGAGCGCCTGGCTGCGGGCCCGGGACACCGAGCCACCGCCCGGCGGCCGGCAGGTCCTGGTGCGCGGCCCGGGGCTGGCGACCGGTGGCGCCGAGGTGCCGGAGGTGGCCGGCCGGTACGGCAGACCCACGGTGCTGGAGCAGGCCGACGCGCACGGGAACCGGGTGCTGCGGGAACTGGACGGGGCGGCGCTGGCGCACATCGCCGCGCACGGCACCTTCCGCGCGGACAGCCCGATGTTCTCGGCGCTGCGGATGGCCGACGGCCCGCTGATCGTCCATGACTTCGAGCGGCTCGCCCGCAGCCCGTACCGGATCATCCTCTCCAGCTGTGACACCGCCCGGCTCGCCTCGGTCGGCGCCGACGAACTCCTCGGTCTGGTCACCGCGTTGCTCCCGCTGGGCACGGCGGGCGTGGTGGCGAGCAGCGCGCCGGTGAACGACGCGGCGGTCGTGCCGCTGATGCTGGCCCTGCACAAGGGCCTCAGCGACGGCGCCGGTCTCGCGGAGGCGCTGCGCGACGCACGGGCCGCCCTGCCGGGGGACGCGCTGCACCAGGCGACGGGGTGGGCGTTCACGGCGTTCGGCGCGGCGTGAACGCCCCCTAGGCGGGTTGCTCCATCAGGCAGGGCAGGGCCGCCCGGTCCCCGGCGCCGAGGCGCGTGTACGCGCCGTAGAGGTGGTTGCCGACCGTGCGGACGGACAGGGTGAGCCGTTCGGCGATCTGACGGTTGCTCAGTCCGGCGGCGGCGAGGGTGACGATCTGCCGCTGCCGGGCGGTGAGTTCGCCCAGGGCCGGTCCGGACAGGGCCGGGGTGCGCGCGCCCGGGCAGCGGCGGGCCAGGGCGACGGCCCGGGTGCGGGCGGTGCGGGCGGCCGTGGGGTCGCGGTGGACCCGTACCGACTGGGCGTGCGCCTCCGCCGCGAACAGCAGGAACCCACGCTCCGCCAGGTCCTCGGCGACCCGGTCCAGGGCGGGACCGTCGGCGTCGGCGAGGGCCTGGGCGTGGCGGGCGAAGACACTGCCGGGCGGGAGGAGACCGAGGGCTTCCTCGGGGGTGCCGAGGCGTACGGCGGCGTAGGGGTCGCCGTCGCGGGCCACCTCCGCCTGGCCCAGCTCTGCCGCCGCCCGATCGAGTTCACGCAGGCATGCGGCGTCCTGCGCCGCGCTCGCCAGTCCCTCCCGCGCCCAGGCGGCGGCCTCGCGGGGTTGTCCGCGCAGGCGGGCGTGGCGGGCACGGACGGCCGCGTACCCGGGCGGGACGGGCTCCCCCTCGGCGACCAGCCACTCCCCCACCGGGGCCCGCCCGGCGCGGACGTCGGCCCGGGCGATGCCGTGGGCCAGGGCGGCCGACTCCGCGTCGAGGGCGTCGTCCAGGGGCCGGCGGCCCGCGCTCAGCCGCCGCGCGCGCAGCCGTCCGGCGGCGGCCCGCAGCACGGGACCGTGGAGGGGGTCGGCCAGGCGTACGGTCGCGGGCTCGCCGTCGTCCGCCTCGATCAGGCCGTCCGCCTCCAGGCGTTCGAGGACCCGCAGATCGAGGGAGTCCGCGGGCAGCGGCAGGGGTTCGGCGAAGGCGAGCCGGTCGAGGGTCTCGCGTTCCTCCGGACAGGGGCGGGAGAGGACGGGGGCGGCGCGTTCGCGGAGGGTGGGGGTCAGCGGGACCCGGCCGCGCCAGGCCGGCTCCTCGGTGCCGGGCGCCGGCCTGAGGAAGCCCTCGTCGCGTACGGCGGCCAGGAGGTCGCGCAGCAGGCGCAGGTCGCCCCGGCACATGCGGTGCAGCCGGTCGACGGTGAGGGGGGCGAGGGGGCCGCCCGCGTCGGCCGCGAGCAGCTGGGCGATGTCCTCGGCGGGGAGGGGCTCCAGGGCCAGGCGGGGCAGCAGCTCGCCGGTCCACAGCCGGGTGACGGCGTCCGGTGCGCGGACGCCCTCGGTGACGACGACCAGCAGCCGGGTGCGGCCCCGGACGGCGAGCTGGTGCAGCAGCGCGGCGGAGGCGTCGTCGAGCAGATGGGCGTCGTCGACCAGCAGCAGCCGGAGGTCGGAAAGGAGCCGGACGGCCCGGTGGAGGGTGACGCGCTCGGGGAGCAGGTGGGCGAACGCGGCGAAGGCGGTGCCCCGGGTGCCGGGGGTGCCGGCCGCACGGGCGCAGTCGGTGGAGCGGACCGCCTCGGCCGCCAGCCGTGTGCGGCCGCAGCCCGCCGGTCCCGTCAGCACGATGCCCGGCCGGCCCGCCGCCAGCGAACGGCGCACCAGCTCCCGTTCCTCCTCCCGTCCGGTGAACGGCAAGGGCAGGCGGAGGGTCCCGGCGTACGTCTCGATCGTCGTCACGTCATCAGGAGCCCGGATGCTCAGGTCTGATACAGGGCGACTTGAGTAGCCCCCGACTCAGGCGCCCGGCCCGGCCGTCACGCACCCTGGTGCCCATGACCGCCCGCTACTGCTCGCTCGCACAGCAGCCGGTCCCCGCGTTCGCGCCGGGGCTGGCCGCCGAGCGGCTGGGCGCGCTCATGAGCGGGCGCCGGATGTGGGTCAACGGCACGGTCCTGCACTACCACTTCTTCACCGGCGAGAGCGACGCCTCGGTGATCCCGGTGCCGGGGGCGGGGGGCACCCGGCGGGTGTCGTGGGTCGGCGGCGGGGACCAGCGCGACGTGGTGCGCGACTGCTTCCGCGAGTGGGCCGGGCTCGGGATCGGGGTGTCGTTCGCCGAGGTCGCGGACCGTTCGGAGGCTGAGCTGCGCATCGGCTTCCAGCAGGGGGACGGGTCCTGGTCGGCGGTGGGCCGGGACGCGCTGTTCGCGGGGCTCAACGAGCGGACCATGAACTTCGGCTGGGATCTGACCGCTCCCGGGGAGCGGGCGACGGCCCTGCACGAGATCGGGCACGCGCTCGGCATGCAGCACGAGCACCAGAGCCCGTTCGCCGGCATCCACTGGGACGACGAGGCGGTCTACGCCGATCTGGCGGGCCCGCCGAACCACTGGAGCCGGGACCGCACGTTCTTCAACGTCCTGCGCAAGCTGGATCCGGCCGAGGTCAACGGCTCGGTGTGGGATCCGCAGTCCGTGATGGAGTACCCCTTCGCGGCGGGGCTGATCCTGGAGCCGGAGCAGTTCCGGGGCGGGGTCCACCCGCCGGGGGCGCTCTCCCCGCTGGACAAGGAGTTCGTGCTGCGCTGGTACCCGCCGCTGGACGCACCGCGGCCGCCGGCGCTGGTGCCGTTCCGGTCGGTGGCGCTGTCGCTGGGGCCTGGCGAGCAGGCCGACTTCACCGTGGAGCCGAGGGAGACCCGCGAGTACACCGTCGGCACCTTCGGGGAGAGCGACTCCGTCGTCGTGGTCTTCGAGGAACGGGACGGCGAACCCCGCTTCCTGGCCGGCCGGGACGACGGCGGCACCCCGCGCAACGCCACGATCGGGGCCCGGCTCGTCAAGGGCCGCCGCTACTTCGTCCGGGTCCGCCTGTATTCGGGCTGGGGTTCGGGCGAGACGGCGGTCATGTGCTGGTGAGCGGCACGGGACCGCGTACCGACCACTGTCCGGCGCCGGGGGGGAAGGGCCGGGGGTGACGTCTCCTTCGGGGGAGGGAGACGTCACCCCCGGCCGCGCCGTCCCGGGGCCCGGTACGAACGGGATGTTTCCGTCGTGCGAACAGGTGGCCCGGTGGCGGGACGGCGGCGTCCGGACGGTGTGATCATGACGCCATGCTCCCGGGAGAGGATCGCGCGGCCCGGCGGGTGCTGACGGTCTGTCTGGCGGCCGGGGCGACGACCCTGCTGGACCAGTCGGTCCTCAACATCGCCGTGCCGGCGCTGCGTCAGTCGCTGTCGGCCACCGCCATGGACGTGCAGTGGATCGTCTCCGGTTACTCGCTCGCCTTCGGACTGGCCCTGGTGCCCGGCGGCAGCCTGGGGGATGTGCGCGGTCGCAAACATCTGTTCCTGGTCGGCCTCGCCACGTTCGTGGTGTGCGGGGTGATCGCCGCCACCGGGACCCGGCCCGGCACGGTGGTGGCGGCCCGGCTGGTGCAGGGCGCCGGTGCCGGACTGGTGAACTCCCAGGTGATCGGCACCCTCCAGGACGTCTTCCGGGGTCTGGACCGGGCGCGCGCCCTCGGTCTGTACGCCGTCACCGGCGGTGTGGCGGCGGCGCTGGGTCCGGCGCTCGGCGGCGCCCTGGTCGCGCTGTGCGGTCCGGGCACGGGCTGGCGGCTGTGCCTGCTGCTGAGCGCGCCGTGCGGGGTGGTCACCCTGTGGCTGGCGGCCCGCCGGCTGCCCCCTCCCCGGCGCGTCGCCGCGCCCGGCCGCCCGGACGTCTGGGGACTGGTGTGCGTCGCGGCGCTGACGCTGTCGCTGATGCTGCCGTTCATGAGGACACCCGGCAGCGGCCGAGCGGTCACGCTGTGGGGAGCGGCGGCGTTCGCGGCGGCGGGCGCTCTGGTGCTCGGGCAGTGGTGGCGGATACGACGGGAGCGGGTGCCGCTGCTGCATCCGGCACTGGTGCGGTCGGCGCCCTACGCGCTCGGCACGGTCGTCGCGATGGCACAGTTCGGCTCGTCGATGGCGGCGAGTCTCGTGCTGACGCTGTTCCTCCAGAGCGGGCTCGGCCTGTCGGCGCTCACGACGGCGGCCGTGACCCTGCCGTCGGCCGTCGCCATGGGCGTGTCGTCGGCGGTGGCATGGCGGGTGGTGCGCCGGATCGGCGCGCACACGGTCACCGCCGGACTGGCCCTCGGGATCCTCGCGCTGCTGGGCGGCGCGCTGGCGGCGACGCACCTGCCGCTCGCCGTGCTGCCCGTGGCGCTGGCCGTGGTCCAGCTGGGCGCGGGGGTCGCGGGCGGTCTGGCGGTCTCCCCCAACCAGGCCAGGGTGCTCCAGCACGCGCCCGCCGAGGCGGCGGGGGTGGCGGGCGGCATCCTTCAGATGGCCCAGCGGATCGCCGCGGCGGTGTGTCTGAGCGCGGTGTCCGGGATCTATCTGCGGGGATCGACGGGGGCGGAGGGGGCCGAAGGGGCGGCACCGAGGTCGGCGTTCGCGGTGGCGTCGGTGGTGTGCGCGGGGCTGCTGGGGGTGGGGCTGGTGCTGAGCGCGGTGCTGCGGCGGGAGCCCTCCGCGGTCAGGCACCCGTCTCCAGCGGTCGTGCCGGATCCCTCGACCACTCCTCCAGCGAACCGTCGTACAACGAGACGTCCGCGCGACCCAGCAGGGTGAGGGCCAGCGCCGTCCCCGCGGCGGAGATGCCCCCGCCGCAGTACAGGACGACCGGTGTGTCCCGGGTGCCGAGCACGGCGCCGACGCGGGCGGCGAGGTCGGCCTGCGGCAGCACGCGGCCCTGGCTGTCGAGCAGTTCGCGGCCGGGAAGACTGCGGCTTGCGGGAATGTGTCCCCGGCGGCTGTACCGCGTGGGGACGGACCCGTCGTACCCGCCGGCGGGCAGGGCGCAGACGAGCGTCCCGGGGCGCTCGCCCCGGCTGATGGCGGCCACCTCGTGGACATCGGTCCACACCCCGGGACGCGGTCGCGGGGTCACCGGGGTGACCGGCCGTTCCGGCTCCGCCTCCTCGCCGGAGGCGACCGGCCGGCCGGCCGCCGACCAGACCTCCAGCCCGCCGTCGAGCACGGCCGCGGGCACCGAGACGGCCCGCAGCATCCACCACAGCCGCGCCGCCCAGATCCCGCCCCCGGAGTCGTAGGCGACCACCGAGCACCCCTCCCCCACGCCGACCCGGGCGAGTGCGGCGGCCAGCGCGCCGGGGGACGGCACGGCGAAGTGGTACGGGGCCTCCCGGTCGGAGAAGTCGCCGGTCAGATCGGCGTGCCGGGAGCCGGGGAGGTGACGCTCGAGCCAGGTGCCGCGACCGCTCGCCGAGCGGTGGTCGCCGTCGTGCCGGGGCGAGGGCAGCAGCGCGGTGGCGTCCAGCACCACCAGACGCGGATCGCCGAGGCGGGCGGCCAGCCAGGCGTCGTCGACCAGGGGACCGGGCAGGGGGGAGGGGGTCATGGCGGCCGATGCTACGCCCGCGACCTGCGCGTCTTGCCCGTCGGGCAGCACCGTCTCACATTCCGGATCATGCTTGCGCGATGCCGGTCGGCTGCCGTTATGGTTTCGGCCATCTACGCGGGAGCCCCTCCCCGACCGGGCTGAGAGGGCGTCTGGGATCCGTGCGCCGAGCACGGTCCCCATGGGGACGCCGACCGCACCAACCGCACCAGCCAGGTGCCCCGCGTAGGAGTTCACGTGTCCGCAGCAGTAGAGCCGAAGCCTCCGGTGGCCTGTGCCCCGGTGTGCGGCTCCTGTTGTTGTCGCCGCTCCCGCTGACACGTCCCACCCCCTCGTCTCTCTTCCCGCCGCGTCCGCGCGCGCAGTTCCCGGAGTACCTCCATGCCTCACGTACGGGTCATGCTCGACTATTTCCACCCGTGGCCCAATGCGGCCGGTCTGTACGTCTCCCGTGCCCGTACCTGGTTCGACGAGGCCGGTCTGGACGTGGAGTTGGTGGTGCAGGACCCGGGGCGGGGCGACACCCTGGAGTATCTGGCCCGGGGCGAGGTGGACTTCGGCATCTTCCCGCCGAACAGACTGCTGGAGCGCCGCGCCCGGCACCGCCAGCCACTGATCGCCGTGGCCGCCGTCAACCACCGGGGCCTGGAGGCGATCCAGACCACCGCCTCGACCGGCATCACCCGCCCCCGCGACCTCGCCGGCCGGCGGATCGCCTACAACCCGACGCCGCGCGGCCGCGCGATGGTCCGTCACCTCGTCGCCGCCGACGGCGGTGATCCGGACGCCGTGATCACCGTGGACGCGGGCGCCCGCGAACTGACCGTGGACGACATCGAGGCGGGCGAGGCCGACGCGACCTTCGGCGCCTACTGGTCCTGGGACGCGCTGCGCGGCGGCCTGCCGGAGGAGCGGCGGGTGACGTGGCCGGTGGACGAGATCGGCGCGCCCCGCTACCACAGCTATCTGCTGGGCACGAGCGACCGGCTGCTCACCGAACAGCCCTCACTCGTGCGGGACTTCCTGGCCGTGACGGCCCGCGGCTACACGGCCGCCGCTCGGGAACCCGACCGCACACTGGAGTTGCTGGAGCGGGTCATCCCGTACTTCCCCCGCCCCCTCATCGCGCGTTCGCTCGCCCTCGTCGCGCCCACCTGGACGGACACGGACGGCCGCTGGGGTGTGATCGACGCGGACCGGATGGGTCCGTACGCGCACTGGCTCGCGGAGAACGGGGCCCTCACGGACGACCGGCACTGGGACCGGTCCTTCACCAACGGCCTGCTGGACGTGGCCGCGTGACGCTGCTGACCCGACGCCTGGCCGTCGACTTCAAGCGGGTGGACAGCGCGCTGTGTCGGGCCTGACCGCCCCTCGCCGCCCGACTCCCCCTCCGTACGAAGGACCCTGGCATGCGCCGCCGCACCCTCCTGTCCGCCACAGCCGCGTTCTCCCTGCTCGCCCTCACCACCGCCTGCGCCACCGGCGCCGACTCCTCGGCCGCCGCGAAGGACGGCACCACCACCGTCACCCTCGCGCTGGACTGGACCCCGAACACCAACCACACCGGCATCTACGTGGCGTTGCGGAAGGGCTGGTTCGAGGACGCCGGGATCGATCTGCGGATCGTGCCCTACGGCTCCACCCCTCCCGAGACCCTGATCGCCAACCACAAGGCGGACTTCGGGATCTCCTACCAGGAGGGCGTGACCACGGCCCGCGCGGCGGGTCAGGACATCACCTCGGTGTACGCGGTGACGCAGAAGACGAACGTGACCGTCGCCGTGCGGGCGGACCGCGACGACATCTCCTCCCCCAAGGACCTGGACGGCAGGACGTACGCCGGATTCGGCGCGCCCTACGAGAAGCCGCTGCTGCGGAAGGTGATCCAGAACGCGGGCGGCAAGGGGGACTTCAAGCAGGTCACCCTCAACACCTCGGCGTACGCGGCGCTCTACGCGGGCAAGGCGGACTTCGCGATGCCGATGCCGACCTGGGAGGGGCTCGAGGCCGAGCTGAGCGGCAAGCCGCTGAAGAACTTCCAGCTGTCCGACTACGGCTTCCCGGCGATCTACTCGACGCTCATAGCGTCCTCCGACCGGTTCCTGAAGAAGAACCCGGCGGTCGCGAGGACGTTCCTGGCCGCCGTCGACAAGGGCTACCGCTTTGCGGCGGCCCACCCCGACCAGGCCGCCGACCTCCTCGTCGCCGCCAACAAGAGCGTGCTGACCAACACCGCACTCGTGAAGAAGAGCGAGCGGTTGCTGGCGAAGGAGTACTACAAGGGCGCCGACGGCACCATCGGCACCCAGACCGCCCAACGCTGGCAGGCCTTCGCCGACTTCGAGTACCGGGCCGGGCTGCTGAGCGACGCCGACGGCAAGAAGCCGGCCAAGACGCCGGACGCGTCCGAGTTCTTCACCAACGCCTACCTGCCGGACACCAAGTGAGGTCTCTCCTGCGGTCGTTGTGGCCGCCTCTGCTGGTGCTGGCCGTCGTGCTCGGCGGCTGGCAGCTGTACGTCACGACGGCGGGCGTGGACCCGACGACGCTGCCGTCCCCCGCGCGGGTCGTCGAGCAGGGCTGGGTGAACCGTGCGGACCTGTGGGCGCAGACCCTGCCCACGCTCCAGGAGACGCTGCTCGGTTTCACGCTGTCGTTCGCGGCGGCCTGGCTGGTGGCCGTGCTCCTCGACTTCTCGGCCGCGGCCCGCCGGGGCCTGTACCCGCTGCTGGTCGCCTCGCAGACGATCCCGATCGTCGCCGTGGCACCCCTGCTGATCATCTGGTTCGGCTTCGGGCTGCTGCCGAAGATGCTGGTGGTGACGCTGACGACGTTCTTCCCGCTGGCGGCGAACCTGGCCGCCGGCTTCGCGGCGACCGACCGCGAGGCCATGCGGCTGCTGCGCTCGCTGGGCGCGGGGCGGTGGCGGGCCTTCCGGCTGGTCCGGGTGCCCAGCGCGATGCCGTACTTCTTCGCGGGGCTGCGGGTGAGCATCACCTACGCCGTCGTCGGCGCCGTCTTCGCCGAGTACGCGGGCGCCGAGGCAGGACTGGGAATCTATATGCAGGCGCAGAAGAGCGCGTTCCGCACGGACCTGGTGTTCGCGGCGGTCGCGGTGACGGCGGCACTGAGCATCGCGCTGTTCGGGGCCACCTTCCTGCTGCAACGGCTGGTGCTGCCGTGGGAGCGGAGGGCCGGGAAGTGAGCAGTCTGCACATCGAGGACGTGGGGAAGTCCTTCGACGACCTGGAGGTGCTGCGGGATCTCCGGCTCTCCGTCGAGCCGGGCGAGTTCGCCGCCGTGATCGGCCCGAGCGGGAGCGGCAAGAGCACCCTGTTCAACCTGGTGTCCGGCCTCGACCGTCCCACGTCCGGCCGGGTTCTGGTGGAGGGAGAACCGGCGTCGGTGGCCTCCGGCAAGGTCGCCTACATGCCGCAGAAGGACCTGCTGTTCCCGTGGCGGACCGTGCTCGACAACACCGCCCTGGGCCTGGAGGCCCAGGGCGTGCGGAAGAAGGAGGCGCGGGCCAGGGCGGACGCGCTCTTCGCCGACTTCGGTCTCGACGGATTCCAGCAGGCGTATCCCTCCCAGCTCAGCGGAGGGATGCGGCAGCGGGCCGCACTGCTGCGCACCGTGGTGCTGGAGCGGCCGGTGCTGCTGCTGGACGAGCCGTTCGGCGCGCTGGACTCGCTGACCCGCACCGAGATGCAGCTGTGGCTGGCCGGGATGTGGCAGCGCCACCGGTGGACGGTGGTGCTGGTCACCCATGACATCCGGGAGGCCGTGCTGCTCGCCGACACCGTGCACGTCCTGTCGCGGCGCCCGGCCACCGTGGTCCGGCGCGTCGAGGTGCCGCTGGCCCGGCCGCGCGGGGCGGACGACTTCACGGCGCCCGGTTTCACGGCCACCGAGCAGATCGTTCTGGAAGCGCTGCGTGGACCGACGGCGGTGCGGACACCGTGAGTGCGCATCTGGCCCACGGCCTGGGTACCGAGCCGGTCGAACCCGACTGGGCGCCGCTGACCGACACCGAGGTCACCGATGTGGTCGGCCCGGCGCGGGTGGTGTGGCGCAGCCCGCGCCCGCTGTCGGCGGCGGCCGTCGTCGAGCGGGACGGACGGCGCCTGTTCGTGAAACGGCACCATGTCACCGTACGGTCCCTGGCGGGTCTGGCCGAGGAGCACGCGTTCCTGCGGCATCTGCGGGAGCGGGGCGCGCCGGTGGTGGAGGTGCTGGACGCGGCGGAGCGGGGCGAGTGGACGTACGAGGTGCACTCGGCCGGGGCGGGTGAGGACCTGTACCGGGACGCGCTGTCCTGGTCGCCGTTCCGCTCCCCCACGCACGCGCGGGCGGCGGGCGAGGCGCTGGCCCGGCTGCATCTGGCGGCGGAGGGGTTCGACGCGCCCCGCCGCCGGGTGCAGCCGCTGGTGGCCTCGTTCACGGTGTTCGCGGGGGAGGATCCCTGGACCGGACTGTCACGGTATGTGGCGGACCGCCCCCAGCTGGCCGCCGCTCTGGCCGGTTTCCCCTGGCGCGAGGACACCCGCAGGGTGCTGCTGGCGCTCCATGCGCGGCTCGCCCCGCACCTGCCTGCCCTGTCCCCCCTGTGGACCCACAACGACTGGCACGCCTCCAACCTCCTGTGGGACGGCGAGGGGCGGGTGGCCACCGTCCTCGACTTCGGCATGAGCGACCGCACGACCGCCGTGCACGACCTGGCCACGGCGATCGAGCGCAACGCCGTGCAGTGGCTGCGGCCCGGCTACCCGGTGCGTGAGGAGGACGCGGTCTCCCTCCTCACCGGCTACCAGGCCGTACGTCCGCTCGGCCCCGCCGAGTCCGCCGCGCTGCCCGCCCTCCTGCCCCTGGTGCACGCCGAGTTCGCGCTGTCCGAGCTCGGCTACTTCCACGGCGTCACCCGGTCCGCCGAGAACACCCGGCTGGCGTACGAGTACTACGTGGGCCACGCCGAGTGGTTCGCCGGGGACCGCGGAAGACATCTGCTCGACGTCGTGGCGCACGCCGTGGGAGCTCCCGCGGTTCAGCTCGGCCGGGGGGAGTGACCCCGGCGGCGCCACTCCTCGGCGAGGAGTTCGTAGGAGCGGACACGGTCCCGGTGGTCGTGGGTGATGGTGGTGATGAGCAGTTCGTCGGCGCCGGTGGCCTCCTGGAGTTGTTCCAGCCGGTCGGCGACCTGGGACGGTGAGCCGACGAACTGGGTGTCGAGGCGGTCCTGGACGAGTGCGCGGTCCTCGTCGCTCCACTCGTGGGTGCGGGCCTCCTCGGGCGTGGGGAACGGGATCGCTCCCTCGGCGGTGCGGATGCTGCGGACCCACAGGCCGTAGCCGGTGGCGAGTTCGCGGGCCGTGCCGTCGTCCTCGGCGACCACGACGTCCGCGGAGACGCTGACGTACGGCTTGTCGAGGAACTCGGAGGGCTGGAAGAAGGAGCGGTAGCCGTCCACGGCCTCCAGCACCGTGGCCGGGCTGACGTGGTAGTTCGCCGCGAAGCGCAGTCCGCGGCCGCCGGCGACCTCGGCGCTCCGGCCGCCGCTGCTGCCCAGGATCCACACCTCGACGTCGGCACCCTCACCGGGCACGATGTGCGCCTGCGCGCCCTCCTCGGTGCGGTAGGTGCCGGCGAACAGGGCGAGGATGTCCTCGATCTGCTCGGCGTAGTCCTGCGACGTCGCGCCGGGCAGCAGGAGCAGCTCGTGGTGCAGGGCGAACCGGGGGGAGCTCAGCAGGCCGTCGAAGGAGAAGCGGGGCGGGATGAGCAGGCCGTTCGGGGCCCGGCCGTCGACGACCGGCGTCACCGTGGCCGGCGGCACCGGCTTCCCGCCCGGCGGGCGGCCGCCCGAGCGGCCGAGGCCGAGGTCGAGGCGGCCGGGGTGCAGGGCGTCGAGCAGCCCGAACTCCTCCACCGTGGACAGCGCGGTGCGATGCCCGAGCTGCACCGCTCCCGAGCCGATCCGGATCGTGGAGGTGGCGGAGGCGGTGAGGGCGAGGACGACGGCGGGGGACGTACCGGCGACGCCCGGGTTGAGGTGGTGTTCGGCGAACCAGTAACGGGCGTAGCCGAGGTCTTCGGCCCGCCGGGCGAGGTCCACGGAGTTGCGCAGGGCGTCCGCGGCCGTCGATCCGGAGGAGATCGGGACCAGGTCGAGGACGCCGAGGGGGATCTCAGGCATGGGCGGGCTCCCCGGTGGCGGGACGCACCGGAGCCCAGGCGAACGGCGGGTCCGGTATCTCCTTGCGCAGCACCGGCGCCACCTCGGACTGGAACAGCTCCAGCGAGTCCCGGTGGCGGCTGTCGGTGAGGCCGCCCGCGTCCGCGTGCAGATGCAGCACGGTGTGGCCGAGCTGCTCGTGGTAGCGGTGCACCTTGTCGATGATCTGCTGCGGGCTGCCGATCAGGGCGGAGCTGCGGGTGACGAAGTCCTCCAGGGTGTCGAAGACCACCGGCAGGCCGACCTGCCTCTGGAACGCCAGGTTCGCCTCGAAGACCGGCCGGTACACGGCGAGCGCCTCCTGGGAGGTGCGGGTCACGAGGAGCCCGGCCGAGCCCGCGCCGACCGTGACGGCCGCCGGATCGTGGCCGTAGTGCTCCCACCGCTCGCGGTAGTGGCGGATCAGCTCGGCGTAGGGCTCCATGGGGCGGGTGACGTTCGCGGAGAACAGCGGGTCGCCGTAGCGGGCGGCCAGGTCGACGGACTCCTTGCTGGTGGCGCTGCCGTGCCAGACCCGGACCGGCCGCTGGTACGGCCGCGGCCACACCTCGGCGTCCTTCAGCTCCGGCCGGAAGCGGGTCGCCGCGGTCACCCTGTCGTTCCGCCAGATCTGCCGGAACACCTCGTAGCTCTCGGCGTTGCGCTCCCACTGGTCCTCGGGGGTGACCTGGAACAGCTCGCGCTGGGCGGCCCCGTTGCCCTTGCCGATGATCAGGTCCAGCCGGCCGCCGGAGAGGTGGTCGAGGGTGGCGTAGTCCTCGTAGGCGCGGACCGGGTCGAGGAGGCTGAGGGTCGTCACCGCGGTGAACAGCCGGATCCGCCGGGTCAGCGCGGCGATGTGGCTGAGGACGACGGTCGGCGAGGAGGAGAGGAACGGCCGTTCGTGCCGCTCCCCCACGCCGAAGCCGTCGAAGCCGAGTTCCTCGGCGAGCAGGGCGTTGTCGAGCACTTCGCGGAAGCGGTCCTGGGTGGACTTCAGGACACCGGTGAGCGGGTCCGGGCGGTGCACGATCAGGGTGATGGCGAGGAACTTCACGACGCGGCCCGTTCGCCCGCCGTCTCGTCCACGGGGATCCCCCCGCTCGAGCGCGGACGGGAGTCGGGGAGGGCGAGGCCGAGGTGGTCGCGCAGGGTGGTGCCCTCGTACTCGGTGCGGAAGACGCCCTTCTCCTGGAGCAGCGGGACGACCTTGTCGGCGAACTCGTCCAGGCCGGTGGGGGTGATGTGCGGGACGAGGATGAAACCGTCGCTGGCGTCCGCCTGGACGTACTCGTCGATGGTCCGGGCGACGGTCTCGGGTGTCCCGACGAAGTTCTGCCGGTTGCCGGTCTCGATGACCAGGTCGCGGATGGACCAGTTGTTGGCCTGGGCGAGCTCGCGCCACTCGCGGGCGACGGCCAGCGGGTCCCGGTACATGCGGACCTGGGCGCGGCCCCGGGAGATGTGCTGCTCGCCGACCACCGGGTCGACGTCGGGGAGGGGGCCTTCGGGGTCGTACGAGGAGAGGTCCCGGTTCCAGACGAACTCCAGGTGCTTGAGGGCGGTGGCGCCGCTGACCTGGCGGCGGCGCACGTCCTTGGCGATCTCCTGGGCCTCGGCGTCGGTGTCGCCGAGGACGAAGCTGGCGGCCGGCAGGATCAGCAGCTGGTCGGAGCGGCGGCCGTACTTGGCGAGGCGGGACTTGACGTCCGTGTAGAAGGCCTGGCCCGCTTCGAGCTGCGCGTATCGGCTGAAGATCGCGTCGGCGCTCGACGCGGCGAACTCGCGGCCCTCGTCGGAGTCGCCGGCCTGGAAGATCACCGGGCGGCCCTGGGGGCTGCGCGGGACGTTGAAGCGGCCGTGGATGTCGAAGTGGTGGCCCTCGTGGACGAAGGCGCCGGCCTTGGCGTCGCCGAGGAAGGTGCCGGTGGCCGGGTCGGCGACGATCTCGTCGCCCTGCCAGGAGTCGAAGAGTTCGGTGGCCGTGGCGAGGAACTCCTGGGCGCGGGAGTAGCGCTCGTCCTGCGGGAGGAAGCCGCCGCGCCGGAAGTTCTCGCCGGTGAAGGCGTCCCAGGAGGTGACCACGTTCCACGCGGCGCGGCCGCCGGAGAGGTGGTCGAGGCTGGCGAACTGGCGGGCGACCTCGTAGGGCTCGTTGAAGGTGGAGTTGATGGTGCCGGTCAGGCCGAGCCGGTCGGTGACGGCGGCGAGCGCGGCGAGGACGGTGAAGGTGTCGGGGCGGCCGACCACGTCCAGGTCGTAGATGGCGCCGCCCTGTTCGCGCAGCCGCAGGCCCTCGGCGAGGAAGAGGAAGTCGAACTTGGCGCGTTCGGCGGTGCGCGCGAAGTGGGCGAAGGAGCTGAACTCGATGTGGCTGCCGGCCTTCGGGTCGCTCCACACGGTGGTGTTGTTGACGCCGGGGAAGTGGGCGGCCAGATGGATCTGCTTCAGGGGCTTGCTCATGGTGGTCGGCTCTCCGTCCGGCTCAGGCTGCGGCGTAGCGGTTGGCGGGGCGGGACAGGCCGAGCAGTCCGCGCAGGGTGTCGGCCTCGTAGGCGTGGCGGAAGACGCCCCGGCGCTGGAGTTCGGGGACCAGGCCCCGGGTGATGGCGGGCAGGTCGTGGCCGGCGACGGCGGGCCGCAGCCGGAAGCCGGTGAGCCCGGCCTGCGCCAGTTCCTGGAGGAGGTCGGCGAGTTGGGCGGGGGTGCCGGTGAAGATCCGGGCGTCGCTGGTGTACGCCTCGCCGGCGAGGGTGTCGAGGCGGTCGCGGCGGGCGGCGGCCTCGGCGGGGTCGTCGTCGAGGAGGACGACGAGGTCGCCGAAGACATGCAGGGGCTCGGCGGCGCGGCCCGCGGCCTGCTGCTCGGCGCGGATCTCCGCGACGATGGCGCGGGCCTGGTCGGTGTCGTGCGGGGTGACGAAGCCGACGTCCGCGGCGCGGGCCACCAGCCGGTACGGCACGGT
Source organism: Streptomyces griseoruber (assembly GCF_001514205.1). Classification (GTDB taxonomy): domain Bacteria; phylum Actinomycetota; class Actinomycetes; order Streptomycetales; family Streptomycetaceae; genus Streptomyces; species Streptomyces griseoruber. The sequence goes on from NZ_KQ948772.1 coordinate 74,936, forward strand.
GGCGTGGGCGAGCGCGGCGACCACGGGCTGGCCCTGCGGCGGGCGGGGGGTGATGGAGGGGCCCTTGACGCTGAAGTGGCGTCCCTCGAAGTCGATGTAGTGCAGCTTGTCGCGGTCGATGAAGCGGCCGGTGGCCACGTCCCGGATCTCGGCGTCGTCCTCCCAGCTGTCCCAGAGGCGACGCACCACCTCCACGTAGTCGGCGGCCTCGTCGAAGAGTTCCGTCACCACCGGGCCGTGGTAGTCGTCGATGCGCGGGATCGTCCGGCGGCCGAAGTGGTCGGCGTCGCTCGGCCGGGCGGTGATCTGGACGCGCAGTCCGGCGCGGCCGGTGCTGACGTAGTCGAGGGTGGCGATCGCCTTGGAGATGTGGAACGGCTCGGTGTGGGTGGTCACCGCCGTCGGCACCAGGCCTATGTGCCGGGTGAGCGGGGCGACGCGCGAGGCGACGAGCACGGCGTCGAGGCGGCCGCGCACCTGGTCGGTACGGTCGTCCGGGTCGAGGAGGTGGGAGGACTGGGGGCCGAGGCCGTCCTCGAGGGTGACGAAGTCGAGCAGGCCGCGCTCGGCCTCGGCGACCAGGTCGGCCCAGTAGCCGGCGGTGAACAGCTCCTGGGGGCGGGCGACCGGCTCGCGCCACGAGGCGGGGTGCCAGCCGGTGCCGTCGAGGGCGACGGCGAGGTGGAGGGGAGAGAGGGGGGTCGAGGACACGGCGGTGCCTTCCTGGAGGTCCGTACGAGGGCGCACGTCACCCGTGCGAGGGTGCGGCGGGAGGGGAACCGGTCAGGAGCAACAGAGCGCGCCGGCCACGCGCTGGAGGTCGATGTGGGGCCGGGAGTGAAGGCGCACGGCCTGGCATATGAGCATCACGGCCGGCACCTCCCCCTGTCGGGCGCCGGGCGGCGCCTTCCACACGTCGTCATGAGTCACAACGGCCCGGTCCCGCCGGATGTTCCCGGGGTGCGCACCGACACGATGACCGAGCGGCGGCGGAGCCGGAAGCCGAGGGACTCGTAGAGACGGATCGCCGGGGTGTTGTCGGCGGCGGCATGCAGGAACGGGGTGTCGCCGCGCTCGCGGATGCCGTGGCCGACCGCCCGGATCAGGCGGGTGGCCAGGCCCTTGCCCCGGTGGTCCGGGTCGGTGCAGACGGCGCTGATCTCGGTCCAGCCGTCGAGTCGGAGCCGTTCGCCGGTGAGGGCGATCAGCCGGCCGCGGTGGCGGATGCCGAGGTAGGTGCCGAGGAGGACGGTCCGCTCGAGGAAGGGGCCGGGGCGGGTGCGGGCGACGAGGTCGAGGATCTCCGGCACGTCGTCGGGTCCGAGGCGTACGGCCTCGGGGGCGGGCTCGGTGCGGAACTCCTCGGTGGCGACGAGTTGGACGCCCTCACCGCCGCCGGTGATCTCCCAGCCGTCGGGAGCGTTCTCGACGGGCTTGATCCGTACGGTCGTTCCGTCTCCGGCGAGGGCGTGCAGGTCGGCCCAGGCGGCCGGGTCGCGCGGGTCGGCGAGGGCGGCGAAGGCGTAGACGTCGGCCGGGTAGCGGGCGGCACGGCCGACCCGTTCGGCGAGGTGGGCGTGCGGGCCGGTCAGGGCGGCCCAGACGGCGTTGTCGAGGGGGTGGTCGCCGGTGACGGTGGGGGCTCCGCCTCCGCGGAGGACGATCGGGGAAGCCACGGAGGCGGAGTCCCTTCCTGGTGGTGTGCCTAACTCAACTTGCATGGATCACCGCTGCGATGGCGGTGTGTCAGGAGTTGTCCAGCGGCAGGCCGGGCGGGTTGACCTCGGACTTGGCGACGGCCTCGTTGGAGAGGTTGTAGGCGGCCAGCCACTTGGCGTACTGCCCGTTCTCGATCAGGTAGTTGATGGCGTCGGCGAGCGGCTTGGCGAGGCCGCTGTCCTTCTTGGCGGTGGCGGCGATCAGGCCCTGGAGCGTCTCACCGGCGCCGGAGAAGGTGCCCGCGTTGCGGGTCGCGTTGGCGGTGCCCGCAGTCTGGGAGACGTTGTAGGCGATGCCGGGGTTGGGCCCGAAGTAGGCGTCGATCTTGCCGCTGCTGAGGGCCAGGTACAGGCCGTTGCGGTCCGGGTAGTACTTGATCGTGAGCTTCTTGCCCTCGGCCTCGAGCTTCTTCTTCCACTCCAGGAGGATCTTCTCCTGGTTGGTGCCGGAGCCGACGGAGACGGTGAGGCCGGCGAGGTTCTCGTAGTTGCCGTCGAAGTTCCACGTGCTGGACTTCTTCACCTCCCAGCCGAGGTTGTCCTGTCGGTAGGAGGCGAACTCGTACTTCTTCTTGCGCTCCTCGGTGTCGGTGACGTTGGAGAAGGCGGCGTCGACCTTGCCGCTGTCGATGCCGACGAAGAGGTTCTCCCAGGTGAAGTTCTTCGTCTCGGGCTTCAGTCCGAGGACCGCGGCGACCAGGCGGCCGAGGTCGGGCTCCGCGCCGGTGAGGGTCTTCTGGTCGTCGCCGACGTAGGCGAGCGGGGCGAAGCCGGAGGGCAGGGCGCCGATGCCGATGGTGAGCTTGCCGCTCTTCCTGACGGCGGCGGGCAGTTCGGCGCTGATCGACTTGACCTCGGAGACCTTCAGGGTGGTCTCCTTCGCGGCGCCGTTGGAGACCCGGCCGATGGTCACGCTGCCGGAGGCGGCGGATCCGGCCGTGGTCGCGGCGTCGCTCTCCCCACCGCAGGCGGCGAGCCCGGTGGCGAGGGTGGCGACCGCGGTCGCCGCGGTGATGCCGCGAATCAGGCTGCGTCGGGTGAAGTGGGTGGGCATGGCCGTCCTTTGTGACTGGGTGAGAGGAGAGAGGGTGACGCTGTGGGGGGAAGTTCAGGGGGCTCGGTCAGAGGACCTTGCTGAGGAAGTCCCGGGTCCGCTCGTGCCGCGGCTTGTCCAGGACCTCGTGGGGCGGGCCCTGTTCGACGATCCGGCCGCCGTCGAGGAAGACGACCTTGTCGGCGACCTCGCGGGCGAAGCCGACCTCGTGGGTGACGATGACGAGGGTGGTGCCGCTGGTCGCCAGGTCCTTGATGACGGCGAGGACCTCGCCGACCAGTTCGGGGTCGAGGGCGGAGGTGGGCTCGTCGAAGAGGATGACGCCGGGGCGCAGGGCGAGGGCGCGGGCGATGGCGACGCGCTGCTGCTGGCCGCCGGAGAGCTGGCGGGGGTAGGCGCCGGCCTTGTCGGCGAGGCCGACCCGGCCGAGGAGTTCGCGGGCGAGGTCCTGCGCCTGGGGCTTGGTGAGCCGGCCCGTCGCCACGGGGGCGGCGGCGACGTTGTCCAGCACGGTCAGGTGCGGGAAGAGGTTGAAGTTCTGGAAGACGAAGCCGATGCGGCTGCGCTGGCTGAGGATGGTGCGCTCGCTGACCTCGCGCAGCCGGCCGCCGTGCCGGCGGACGCCGATCGGCTCGCCGTTGACGCTGACGTGGCCGATCTCCGGCTTCTCCAGGTGGTTGATCACCCGGAGCAGGGTGGACTTGCCGGAGCCGGACGGGCCGAGGATCACGGTGACCTCGCCGGGCCGGACGGTGAGGCTGACGCCGTCCAGGACGCGATGGGCGCCGTACCACTTGTGCACGTCGTGCACCTCGACGGCGGCGGGCACCACCTCGGCGGGGACGTCGGCCTTGAGGGTCTCGGCGGTCATACGGCGGCCTCCCGGCGGATGCGGGCCCGCAGGTCGGCGAGACCGGTCCGCAGCTGCTGCAACGGCGTCGGCGGCAGGGAGCGGGTGGCGCCCCGGGCGTAGTACCGCTCGACGTAGAACTGGACGACGGAGACGAGGCTGGTCAGGATCAGGTACCAGACGGTGACGACCAGCAGCAGCGACACGATGTCGCCGGGGTACGTGGCGCCCATGGTCTGCGCGGTGCCGAACAGGTCGAGCAGCGACACGTAGAACACCAGCGAGGTGGACTTGACCAGGCCGATGAGCTGGTTGACGTAGTTCGGGACGATCGAGCGCAGGGCCTGCGGGAAGACGATCCGGCGGAACTGGTAGCCCTTGGGCAGGCCGAGCGCGGCGGCCGCCTCGTGCTGGCCCTGGTCCACGGAGAGGATGCCGCCGCGGACCACTTCGGCGGCGTAGGCGGCCTCGTTGAGGCTGAGGCCGACGACCGCGATCACCATGTCGGTGGCGAGCCGTGACTCGTCGAAGGTGAAGAACGCGGGGCCGAAGGGGACGCCCACGCTGAGCGTCTGGTACAGGGCGCTGAAGTTGTACAGGAACAGCAGGACGACGATCAGCGGGATGGAGCGCAGCGCCCAGACGTAGGTCCAGCTGACGGCCCGCAGCACCGGGCTCTTCGAGAGTCGGGCGAGGGCGAGCAGGATTCCGCCGAGCAGGCCCAACACCGCACTGTAGGCGGTGACTTCGAGGGTGATGAGCAGTCCGTCGAGGATCACGGGACGCAGGAACCAGTAGCCGAAGCGGTCCCACTGGTAGAACGGGTTGGACACCAGGCCGTGCACGAACTGGGCCACCAGGACCAGCACCACGGCGGTGGCGATCCAGCGTCCCGGGCGGCGCAGTGGCTGAACGCGCTGTGCGGTGAGCTTCTCTGACGGGGTGTCGGCGGCGGGTACCTCGGCGAGGGTCACGGCGCCTGGGGGTTCACTCATGGTGGGCTCCGGCGGGAGTCGGGCACCCCGGATCGACGCAGCCGTGATGAGCCGCTGGGGATCAGCGCGCGGCGCACGGATGCGTACGAGGGAACCGGGGTGGGGCGGTGGGCGGCACACCGCTCGGGCGGTGTTCGTCAGGAACGCGGGGGCGGGGCGAAGGAAGAGAGGTCAGCCCCGACAGCGGGCACGGCCCGGTGCGGTACACAGTGCGCTGTTCACGCGGAGCAGATCGACGGCGCGGTTGGCGGCGAACAGGTTCGACAGGTTCGCGTACGGCTGTACGCAGCCCTGGGGACGGCGTGCCGCCGTCCTGGGAGCTGCGTACATCTCGTCACCATCACTGTTCCGGCCCTGTGGGCCTCGCGCTTACCGAAACGTCATCCGGTCCGGTCGTCACCTGGGGCACCCCACCGCGGAGCGAGGGTTGCCGGTCAGCCAGCCAGGGCTTGTCGCTGACGCTCATGACCGTTCTACCTACAAGTAAGGCAGTTGACCGATCAAATGTCAACGGCCGTCCGAGGGGTGGACCGGCTCAGGGCCGGTTGACCTGCGAAGGAAGGCTGTTTCCGTCCGCCGCATGGGCTGCCCAGTCCAGAATCTGGACAGCGGACCCGGCGGCCTCCAGGCCCTGGCAACGGGCGTGATGGCGGCGGGCGATGCCGTCCAGGTCGAGGTGCGCACCGAAGGCCGGGTGGGCGGCCAGCCGGCGGGCGTAGGCCCACAGGGCGGGGTGTCCGGCGACACGGCGCACGGCGTCGGCGTCGAGGTGGTGCCGGTGCACGGTGTCCAGCCGGACCAGCGCCACCCACAACTCGACGTCGGCGGCCGTGATCTGATCGCTGATCAGATACGGCTGTACGCCGAGCCCTTGCTCCAGCACGCCGAGCGTGGCGAGCAGCGTCTCGAGCGCGGCGGCCCGCCCGGCGGCGTCGGCGCCCGCGTCCCCGGCACACTGGGCCGCCTGCTCGATGCCCTGGGCGCACATCCGCTCCACGGCCTCGATCTCCGACTCCGAGCCGCACGGGTACAGCACGGCCCGGCCGCCGGCGAACCTCCGGGCGAGGTCGCGGGCGATGTCGGGGCCGTGGGTGGAGACGATCCGCCCCGACCAGTCGTCACTGAGCACCGGCGCGAGAGCCGGGCCGGTGTAGCGGTGGGCACTGGCGTCGTAGAGCGGGCGCAGTTGCGTATGACCGCCGTCGGGACAGTCGGGGACGGCGGGCAGGAAGGTCACCGGACAGGCCCGGTCGAGGCCGAGGAGGGCGTGGGTGACGGCGATGCGCAGCCCGTCCGGGTCGGCGGTGGACAGATGGAGCCGGTAGCGGCGCGGCACGGCGTAGTGCCCGCTGCGCGCGTCCCGTCCGATGCGGCCCCGGAAGGCGGGGGCGGGACGGACGGACGGGTGGGCGGCCAGCGGTGTGACGGACATGACTCTCCCCGAGGGCGGGCGCACGGGCGGACGTGCGCGCGGCGGATGCGGCGGCGAAAAGGGAGACGGCCCTCGTCCACACACGCGGGACGGGGCGGTGTCCGGCAGACACCGCCGCACGGTCCGGCGCGGGAGGGGCCCGGCTCAGCCGTGAAGGCTGATGGCGCTGCAGACGCGCTGCAGGTCGATGTGACGGCGGGAGGTGAGAAGGGGCGACGACCAGGTCGTGCGGCTTGTGCGGCCGGTGGCCGGATGCAGGCGCCCCATGTTTCCCTACCTGTTCACTAGGATTCCCAGATCGAGTGTCGATCCACCCCCGGCGGACGTCAAGGGGGCGTCCACCAGGTGAGTACGGCGGGTGAGACGGATCAGTCCGAGGCGGGCAGCGCCTTGGGCGCCTTGACGGTCAGCGGCTGTCCTCCGTAGGTCAGGGATCCCGCGCCGGAGGCGGTGCAGAGGAGTTCGAGGGTGTCGTCGGCGTCGACGTACCGCTTGCCGATGAGGGTGCCGGGTGTCGTCGTGGCGGGCGGCGCGGCCGGCGCCTGCCCGGCGGGGACCATCGGGATGCCGCCGCACTCGATGGGGCGGGCCGCGTCCGCGGGGGCCCGGATGACGATCACCCGGGTGGTGCCGGTCGCCGAGGCGAGCTGGTCACCGGGGTGCGGGGCCGGTCCGGGGGAGGTCGCCATGGCTCGGTTCTCCTTCGGGTACGGAGGCGGGTGCGGGAGCGGGTGCGGGTGCGGGAGCGGGTGTGGGTGTGGGTGTGGACGCGGGTGCGGGAGCGGGTGCGAGGTCGGCTGCGATGTCGGGTGCGGGGGCGGGGCCGGTCAGGCGCTCCCCCAGCCGGTCCAGGTCGTAGGACTGACGGGCCAGCCAGAAGCGCAGGAAGCCGGTGAGGGAGTAGCGCAGGAAGAGCGCGCCGCCCACCACCGCGGCGGTGACCCCGCCGAGGCCGAGGGCGAGGGCGTCGCCCTGGCCGAGGCCGGAGTCGGTGGCGTGGGCGAGCGGGAAGGCGAGCCCGCCGAGGACCAGGCCGGCGCACATCAGCAGTCCGCCGAGGCGCAGCCAGAGGGCGGCGCGGGCGGCGGCCGGATCGGGGATCCGCAGGGCGGCGAGTTCCCGGACGAACCGCTCGGCCCGGTCGGCGGGCGGCCCCGGCACGGAGGTCACGGAGGTGGTGGTCATCTGGCACTCCTCAACTGGCTGAACTGACTCAACCGGCTCAGCGGGCTGACCGGGCTGACCGGGCTGACCGGGCTGACCGGGCACAGCGGACTCATGTGGCGCTCCCCAGGTAGTACGACGACAGCTCGGCGTGCAGGGAGCTGTCCGGATGTCCCTGCCACTGGACACGGCCGCGGACGAGGACGGCGGCGTGGTCGGCGATCTTCAGTACGGCGGTGGCGAACTGTTCGACGACAAGGACCGCGACGCCCTGCCGGGCGATCCCGGCGACGCGTTCGTACAGCTCGGCGACGACCAGCGGGGCAAGGCCCATGGAGAGTTCGTCGAGGAGCAGGACGGCCGGGTCGGTGGCCAGGCCCCGGGCGAGGGCGAGCATCTGCTGCTCGCCGCCGGAGAGGGTGCCCGCGTGCTGGGTGCGGCGCCGGCCGAGGACGGGGAAGCGGGCGTAGGCGCTCTCCTCGATCTCCTCCCGGGTGCGGCCGGTGAAGGTCATCATCAGGAGGTTGTCGCGGACCGAGAGGTTGGGGAACACGCCCCGGCCCTCGGGGACGAGACAGACCCCGGCGCGGGCGAGGTCACCGGGGCGGATGCCGGTGGCGTCCCGGCCGCCGAGCAGCAGCCGTCCGCCGCTGGGCGGGTGCACTCCGGAGGCGACCTTCAACACGGTGGTCTTTCCCGCCCCGTTGGGGCCGAGCAGGGCGACCACCTGTCCGGCGGCGACCGAGAGGTCCACACCGTGCAGCACGGTGATGCCGTTGTACGCGGCGCGGACGCCCGCGAGTTCCAGCAGGCTCATGCTTCCCCCAGGTAGGCCGCCAGCACCGTCTCGTCGCGCTGGATCAGGGCGGGCGGGCCGCAGGCCACGACGTGCCCGAGGTCGAGGACGTACACCTCGTCGCAGACGCTCATCACCAGGGACATGTCGTGCTCGACCAGGAGGACGGCGGTGCCGTCGGCGGCGAGCGAGCGCAGCAGCGCGGCGAACCGTTCGGTCTCCTCGGCGTCCTGGCCGGCGGCGGGCTCGTCGAGGAGCAGGACGCGCGGCCGCAGGACGAGGGCGCGGCCGACCTCGACGAGCCGGGCGACGCCGGTGGGCAGGGCGTCGGCCGGGTCCTCGGCGAGGGCGGTCAGCCCGAGCCGGTCGAGGACGGCGTCGGCGGTCCGTGCGGCGTGGCGGCGCCCGGGGCCGAGTTCGGCGGCGACGAGGAGGTTGTCGCGGACGGAGAGCCGACCGAAGAGTTCCAGGTGCTGGAAGGTGCGGGACATACCGCGCCGGGCGCGCCGGGCGGGCCCCTCGCGGGTGATGTCCCGGCCGTCCAGCCGGACCCGGCCGGTCCGGGGGCGGCGCAGCCCGGAGACGACGTCGAACAGGGTGCTCTTTCCCGCCCCGTTGGGCCCGATGAGCCCGGTGACCCGGCCGGCCTCGGCGGTCAGGGACACGGAGTCGAGGGCCCGGCGTCCGCCGAAGGCGACGGTCACCCCCTCAGCCCGCAGCAGTGGCACGGCTCAGCACCTCCCCGTCCTCGGGCCGCCAGGGGCGGCGCACTCCCCACCACTCGGGCGGCGTCTCCACGGTCCCCTGCCGACGGGCGGCGGCCCGGATGCGCGGGGCCGTGGCCGCGACGAGGGCGACGGCGAGCAGCAGCCACCCGTTCACCGCGTCCAGTGCCGCGAGCAGCCAGCATCCGGCGAGCACCACGCCCGCCGCGCCGAGCAGCAGCCGGTCCCGGGCCGGCGGCGCCCACTCGGCGCGCAGTCGGGTGATGACCCCGCTGGGGCTGTGGGCGAGTCCCATGCCGGCCAGGGCGATGAGCAGGGCCGACAGGTCCTGGGCCCAGGTGCCGAGTTCCCCGAGCAGCTGGGTGGGGACGACGAACGCGACTCCGGTGAAGAGACCGGCGCCGACCGAGCCCAGTCCGGCGATGACCGCGATCAGGAAGAGCGGCAGCCCGGCGACGAGGTTGAACTGGTCGGCGGTGACGGTCTGCAGCTGCATGCCGTACAGGGCCCCGCCCAGCCCCGCGATGCCGGCGGACAGGGCGAAGACGGCGACCTTCGCGCCGAGGAGCCGGCCGCCGAGGGTGGCGTAGGCGGCCTCGCTGTCGCGCAGCGCGATCAGCCGGCGCCCGAACCGGCCCCGGCGCAGCGCGACCACCCCGAGCGAGGCGAGGCCGAGACAGACCGCGGCCAGCAGCAGGAGCTGGGCCGGGCTGGTCAGGTGCAGTCCGAACAGGTCGGGGCCGGTGACGGTCACCGAGCCCTGGTCGAACAGGGCGATGCGCACCCCGAGGACGTCGAACGCGGGCAGGGTGAAGATCCAGCGGTCGAGGATCACGGCGAACGCGGTGGTGCCGAGGGCGAGGTAGATCCCGGACAGCCGCAGCGCCGGTACGGCGACGAGCGCGCCGACGGCCGCGGCGACCAGCACGGCGGCCGGCAGCGCCCACGGCTCACCGTGTGCCCCGAGGTGCCCCCAGACCACCGCGCCGATCCCGGCGATGGACATCTGGCACAGGGAGACCTGCCCGGCGAACCCGGCGAGCGGGACATAGGACAGGGCGACGACACCGAGGGCGAAGACCGTGCCGTACGGGACGAGGGAGTCCTCGGCGAGGACGGTGACGAGGACCAGGGCGAGGCCGGGGATCGCGGCCGCCAGGATCAGGGCGCCGCGCCGGCCGGGCAGCGGGACGGGGACCAGGCGCCGGTCCCGGCCGCGCAGCCGGCGGTGCGGGAAGGCGAGCAGGGCGAGGAGGAGGAGCAGGGCGGGGGCGGCCAGACGCAGTCCGGGGAGGTAGTCGTTCTGCGGGAGGTAGCCGGCGAGATAGGCCTCCAGCAGGCCGACGACGACCGCGCCGAGGAAGGTGAACGGGAGGCTGCGCAGCCGGCCGAAGACGGCGGCGGTGTAGGCGCTGACGATGAGCAGGGAGAGCTGCTGGGCGTCGAGCGCGACGGCCGGCGCGATGAGGATGCCGCCGACGGCGGCGAGCTGGATGCCGAGCACCCAGGCGAGCCGTCCGGCCCGCAGCGGATCGGCGCCGGTGAGTCCGGCGAGCGCCCGGTCGTCGACGCAGGCGCGCATCTCGGTGCCGGCGCGGGTGCGGTGCAGCAGGAACCACAGGCCGGCGGCGACCGCGACGGCGACCGCCGTGGTGACGGCCTGGTGCCAGGTGACGGCGGCCGGGCCGAGCCGCAGCGCGGGGCGGTCGGCGAAGAAGGGGGTGAGGGGACGGGCGGTGTTGGGGTCCCAGACCCAGCGGGCCAGCGCGATGCACCCGGTGAGCAGGGCGACCGTCATGACCAGGCGTTCCGCCTCGCCGAGCGCCTGCACCGGGCGCATCAGCACCCGCTCGACGAGGAGGCCGAAGGCGGGCGCGAGGACGAGGAGGACGGCGGCGAGCGCGAGCGGCACCGGCCAGCGCCAGCCGACGGCCAGCTGCCAGTAGGCGAAGGCCGCGAGCATCCCGGCCGCGCCGTGGGCGAAGTTGAAGACACCGGCCGTGGTGTGGGTGAGCACCAGGCCGCTGCCGATCACGGCGTAGATCGCGGCGGTACTCAGGCCGACCACCGTGAAGGCCAGGAACTGATCCATGACTGGAAACTATCTTCTCACTATTGGAGAATCAACCATTCGGACAGAGGGAGGTTCCTTGACCGGGGCACGGAAGCGCGGCGCCGCGATCGCGAGGGACACCGCGGAGGTCGACGCGTTCCTGCGCGCCCAGCCGGTCTGCCGGGTCGCCGTCACGGCGTCCGACGGCCATCCGCACCTCAGCCCGCCGTGGTTCGTCGGGGACGGGACGGCGCTGTGGCTCAACTCGCCGGTGCGCAGCCGCCGCTGGGCCGACGTGGTGAAACAGGGCCGGATCGCGGTCGTGGTGGACGAGGGCGGACCCGACTTCCTGGAGCTGCGCGGGGTGGAGCCGCGCGGGGGCGGCACGGGTGGCTGCGGCCGGTCCCGGAGGAGGTGGTCGGCTGGGACTTCGGCAAGCTGCGGCGTTGACGGGCGGCACCGGACATGGAAACGTGATACTCGTTCTGGAGAATATGATTCTCGGGAGGCCTCTTGAGCGACACCGACGACCTGGTGGAGATCGAGCAGCTCCTCGGCCGTTACGCGGTCTCGATGACCCGTGGCGACGTGGACCGGGTGCTCGCCGTCTTCACCGCGGACGGCAGTTACAGCGCGTTCGGCGACACCTACCCGCTCGACGAGTTCCCGGCCCTGGTCGCGGCCGCCCCCAAGGGCCTGTTCCTCGTCGGCACACCGGTGATCGAGCTGGACGGCGATGCCGCGACCGGCACCCAGCCGCTGTGCTTCGTCGAGCACGCCCGGCACGAGATGCGGATCGGCTACTACGACGACACCTATGCCCGCACCCCGGACGGCTGGCGGCTGCGCACCCGGGCGATGACCTTCATCCGGCGCAGCGGCGACCACGACTCGGGGCGCCCGCACGCCTTCACCCGGTCATGAGGAACTCCCCCTTCACCGGCCCGGCCGGGCTCGGCGCGTTCCGGCGCGAGCTGCGCGACTGGCTCGACGAGCACGATCTGTCCCCGGCCGGTGACGACGGCGGCCTGGACGGGCAGGTCGGGCAACTCGCGCGGGTACGGAGGGCGTTGTGGGCGGCGGGCTGGATGCGCTACGGCTGGCCGGCCGAGGTCGGCGGGCTCGGCGGGCCAAGCGCCCTGCGCGCGGTGCTCGGCGAGGAGGTCGCCGCCCGGGACCTCGCCGAGCCCGGGATCTGGTCGATGGTGGAGGTGCTGGTCCCGACCCTGATCGACTACGCGCCGCCCGCGCTGGCCGCCGAGCTGGTGCCCCGTCTGCTGGGCGGCGAGGAGCAGTGGTGCCAGGGCTTCTCCGAGCCGGGCTCGGGCAGCGATCTGGCGTCCCTGTCGACCCGGGCGGTCCCGTCGGCCGACGGGGAGGGCTGGCGGGTGTCCGGGCAGAAGGTGTGGACGAGCCTCGCCCAGTACGCGGCCCGCTGTGTCCTGCTGGCCCGCACCGGCAGCCCGGGACATGCCGGGATCAGCGCGTTCCTCGTCGACATGGACTCCCCCGGGATCACGGTCCGCCCACTGCGCACGATGCACGGCGTGGACGAGTTCGCCGAGGTGTTCCTCGACGACGTGCACGTCCCCGCCCCGAGGCTGCTCGGCGCCCCCGGCGACGGCTGGCGGCTCGCGATGGACCTGCTGCCGCACGAACGCTCCACCTGCTTCTGGCACCGGATCGCCCATCTCTACAGCCGTCTCGACCGGCTGCTCGCCGACGGCTGCGAGGCCGACCCGGACGCGCTCGGCGCGGCCTGGCTCGACCTGCACACGATCCGCTGCCGGTCCGCCGCCACCCAGGCCCGGCTGGCCGGGGGCGGACGGCTGGGCCCGGAGACCTCCGTGGACAAGATCCTGCTGGCCGGTGCCGAGCAACGGCTGTTCGACACCGCCAGGGACCTGCTGCCGGGCACCGTCGAGCTCTCGCCGCACGCCGGCTGGCGCACCGGGTACCTCTACTCACGGGCCGCGACGATCTACGGCGGCACGGCCGAGATCCAGCGCAACATCGTCGCCCGCCGTCTGCTGGACCTCGGAAAGGAGTGACCCGTGGACCCGGCCGAACGCACCCTCCTGGCGGACGCCCTGCGCAAGACGCTCGTCTCCGGCGCCGGCCTCGCCGACCTGGGCTGGCCCGACATGCTGGCCGAGGAGCCGGAGACGGTCGTCCCACTGCTCTTCCGGCTGCTCGGCGAGACCGGCCGGCACACCCCCGCCCTCAACGACGTCCTCCTGCACGCGGCGGGCCTCCCCCTCACCGGCACCCCGGCCCTCCCGTTCGGCGGCGCCCGCCTGGTCTGGCTCAGGGACGGATCGTCGTACGACAGCCCGCTCGACCCCGAACTGCCGCTGCGCCACGCCCGGGGCGACGAACCGTCCGTCCCCCTCGCCGCCGGGCGCCGGGCCCTGGGCTGGTGGCTGCTCGGCACCGGCCACGCGATGCTCGCCCTGGCCCGCCGGCATGTCCTCGACCGCGAGCAGTTCGGGCGTCCGCTCGCGTCCTTCCAGGCCCTGCGCCACCGGCTGGCGGAGACGTACGTCGCGCTGGAGGGCGCGGAGGCGGCTCTGACCGCCGCCACGGACGACACGGGCTCGCTGCTGGCCAAGGCCGCCGCCGGGAGGGCCGCGCTGACCGCCGCCCGGCACTGCCAACAGGCCCTGGGCGGCATCGGGTTCACCGCCGAGCACGAGCTGCACCGGCATGTCCGCAGGGCGCTCGTGCTGGACGCACTGCTCGGCTCCGCCCGCGAACTCACCCGTGAGGCGGGCGTGTTGCTGGTGCGCGAGGGCCGCACGCCTCGCCTGGTCGACCTCTGAGGAGCCCCGGATGACCCCTGCCGATCCCTGGCCCGACCTGCTCGACTGCCTCGACCTCACGCCGCGGGAGCCGGGTGTCCACGAAGGCCGGTCCCAACAGCTCCAGTACCGGCGGCTGTTCGGCGGGCAACTGCTCGCGCAGTTCGCCCGCGCCGCCACCCTGGCCGCTCCCGGCAAGGGCCTGAAGTCGCTGCACACCCAGTTCCTGCGGGAGGGCCGGACCGGGGAGCCGGTGCGGTACACGGCGGAAGTCCCGCAGGACGGCCGTACCTTCGCCGCCGTACGGCTCACCGCCCGGCAGGAGCACGGGATCGTCGCCGTGGCCGACGCGAGCCTGCATGTGTGGGAGGAGGGGCCGGACCGGCAGACCGTCGACCCCGTCCCCGCACTCCCCGGCCCCGAGCGGACCGCCGAACTCCCGCTGCTGCCATGGGAGTCACGGGCCGCGACCGACCTGGACACCGAGAAGCCCGAGCCGCCCGTCTTCGAGCTGTGGACCCGGGTGCCGAGGGTGACCTGGCCCCTCGCGCCCGCTCTCCTCGCGTACGCCACCGACCTCACCCCGATCGGCACCGCGCTGCGGCCGGTGACGGGGGTGACGCAGACGGACTCCGGGCGGGTGTTCGTCTCGGCGGTGACCTCGCACACGGTGTGGTTCCACCGCCCGGCCGAGGCCGGCGACTGGCTGCTCCTGCGCCAGCACAGCCCCGTCGCCGCGCACGGCCGGTGCTTCGGGCGCGGGGATGTGCTGACCGCCGAGGGCACCCTGGTCGCCTCGTACGCGCAGGAGGCGCTGCTGCGGTTCCTCTGAGCCGCCGGGTCGGGGAGCCCCGGCGCCCTCAGGGCGCCGGTACCTCCACCACGACCGCCGAGCCCATCCCCCCGCCCGCGCACATCGACGCCACTCCCACTCCCCCGCCCCGGCGGCGGAGTTCATGGACGAGGGTGACCAGCATGCGGGCGCCGGAGGCGGCGACGGGATGGCCGAGGGAGCAGCCGCTACCGTTGACGTTGACCGTGTCGGCGTCGAGGCCGAGGCGGTGGATCGCGGCGACGGGGACGGAGGCGAAGGCCTCGTTGATCTCGAAGAGTGCGACGTCGGCGACGGACATGCCGGCCCGGCCGAGGGCCTTGGGGATGGCCTGGACCGGGGTCAGTCCCGTCTCCGCCGGGTCGGCGGCGACCGAGGCCCAGGCGCGGACGGTGGCGAGCACGGGCAGGCCCGAGCGGTCGTCGGCCACGGCGAGGAGTGCCGCCGCGTCGTTGGCCCCGGAGGCGTTCCCGGCCGTGATCGAGAAGCCCGCTATCTCCGGGTGGAGCGGCTTCAGCCGGGCCAGTTTCCCCGCGCTGGTGTCGCGGCGCGGGTGTTCGTCGGCCGTGAAGACACCGTGCGGGGTGTCGAGGGGCACGGTCTCGTCCTTGAAGCGGCCCTCGTCCAGGGCGCGGACGGCGTTGCGGTGGGAGCGCAGCGCCCACTCGTCCAGCTCGGCGCGGCCGATGCCGGCCCGGACGGCGGTGTTCCAGCCGACGGTGACCGACATGTCGAGGTGGGGGGCGTCGGGGCGGTCGGGGTGGGAGGGCGGCACCCAGCCGTCGGCGCCCCGGAAGGTCAGCCGGGGCGCGGTGGACAGGGACTGCACCCCGCCCGCGAGCACCAGCCGGTCCATGCCGGCCCGGATCGAGGCGGCGGCGGTCTGGACGGCGGCCAGGCCGCCCGCGCAGTGCCGGTTCAGGGCCAGCCCCGGTACGTTCGGCAGGCCTGCGGTGAGGGCGGCGTGGCGGGCGACGACTCCCCCGCCGTAGTGCGACTCGGCGAGGACGACGTCGTCCACCCGGTCCGGGTCCAGGCCCTCCGCCACCGCGCCGACCACCCGCTCGGCCAGCTCATGGGCGGTGGTGTCGCGCAGGGTGCCCTTGAACGCGGTGCCGATCGGCGTGCGCAGGGCTGCGACGATCACGGCTTCAGGCATCGGCGGCCTCCTCCAGTTCGGCGACGAGGGTGCGGCGCAGCAGCTTGCCGGTGGCGGTGCGGGGCAGTTCGGGGCGGAAGACGACGGTGTCCGGGGTCTTGGCCGAGCGCAGCCGCGCCTTGGCGTAGGCCCGGATCTCCTCCGGATCGCCCGCTCCGACGAGGACGGCGACCAGGCGCTGCCCCCACTCCGGATCCGGCACCCCGAGCACGGCGGCCTCCCGCACGCCCGGGTGTTCGAGGAGGACGTCCTCGATCTCGGCCGGGGCGATGTTCTCGCCGCCCCGGATGATGGTGTCGTCGGCGCGGCCCTCGATGTGGAGGTAGCCGTCGGCGTCGAGCCGCCCCCGGTCGCGGGTGGCGAACCAGCCGTCGGTGACGGTGTCCTCGGCGCCCGCGTACTCGCCGGAGATCTGTTCCCCGCGCACGAAGACGAGCCCGGTGGCCCCCGCGTCCAGGGTCTTGCCGTCCGCGTCGCGGATCTCGACCTCGATGCCGGGCAGCGGGCGGCCGACCGAGCTGAGCCGCTCGCGGACCGCCGGTTCGTCCGAGGCGACGGCCCGCCAGTGGTCGTCGGGGCCCAGCACGCACACCGAGGAGGCGGTCTCGGTCAGGCCGTAGGCGTTGACGAAACCGGTGTCCGGGAACTGCCGCAGCGCCCGCTCCACCACCGGCCGGGGGGCGCGGGCGCCGCCGTAGGCGAGGCTGCGCAGGCTGGGCGCCTCGGCGGGGGCGTCGCCGAGTTCGGCGGTGATCCGGGCGAGCATGGTCGGCACGAGCATGGCGTGCGTGACCCGCTCCCGGCGCACGGTCGCCAGCCAGCCGGCCGGGTCGAAGGAGGCCTGGTAGACGATGCGGCGGCCCGCGTAGAGGTTGGTGAGCAGGTTCATCAGGCCGGCGACGTGATACGGCGGGAGCGCCACCAGGGTCGCGTCGTGCGGGTCGGCGGAGCCGAAGTCCTGGGTGTTGAAGACGTAGGAGAGCAGATGGCGGTGGCGCAGCAGGGCCGCCTTGGGGGCGGCCGTCGTGCCGCTGGTGTAGAGGACGACGGCGGTGGCGTCGCGGTCGTCGGGGGTGGGCCGTGGGGCGGGGTCGCCGGGCGGGAGAAGGAGGCTGTCCAGGTCGTCCGGGCGGAGCAGTTCGGCGCCCGGGTGGCGGGCGGTAAGTTCGGCCGACTGCTCCGGTGCGAGGCGGTAGTTGAGGGGTACGAAGGGGACGCCGGCCAGGGCCGCGCCGAACAGGGCGACGGGGTAGGCGAGGTGGTTCGTCCCCAGGTACAGGACCGCGGAACGGTCACGGAAACGGTCGGCCGCGTGATGTGCGAGGCGCTGGAGTCCGGCGGCGGAGAGCGACCGGCCGCCCTCGGTGACGGCCGGCCGGTCCCCCGCGGATGCGGCCATTTCCAGGATCACGGCTATGTTCATGAGAACGCCATTCTCATACACTCAGAGGCTGACTCGCAAGAGAGGGGAATGACGATGCTGATCGAAGGTTCCTCGGCCCTGGTGGTCGGCGGCGCGGGCGGTCTCGGCGAGGCGACGGTACGGCGTCTGCGCGCGGCCGGGGCCCGGGTCGTGGTGGCCGATCTGGCGGACGACAAGGGCAAGGCGCTCCAGGACGAGCTGGGGGTGCGGTACGTGCGCACCGACGCCACGGACGGGGACTCGGTCGCCGCGGCGGTCCGGGAGGCCGAGGACGCGGGAGAGTTCCGGATCGCGGTGGACTGCCACGGCGGCCCGGCGAGCGGCGGCCGGCTGGTCGGCAGGGACGGCGCGCCGATGGCGCTGGAGGGGTTCCGCACGACGGTCGACGTCTACCTCACGGGTGTGTTCAACGTCCTGCGGCTGGCCGCCGCCGCCATCGCCCGCACGGCACCCCTCGGCGAGGACGGCGGGCGGGGGGTCGTCGTCACCACCTCGTCGATCGCCGGGTACGAGGGCCAGATCGGCCAACTCCCCTATGCGGCGGCCAAGGGCGGGGTGACGGCGATGACCCTGGTGGCCGCCCGCGATCTCTCCCCCCTCGGTGTCCGGGTCGTCTCGGTGGCTCCCGGCACGATCCTCACCCCCGCCTACGGCCAGGCGGGCGAGCGGCTGGAGGCGTACTGGGGGCCGCAGGTGCCCCACCCCCGCAGGATGGGGCGACCCGAGGAGTACGCGGCCCTGGTCCAGCACCTGTGCGAGAACGACTACCTCAACGGTGAAGTGGTGCGCCTGGACGGCGCGTTGAGGTTCCCGCCCAAGTAGAACTCAGTCCGCGTCCATCTCCTGCCGCGCCTTCGCCCACAGCCAGCCCGCGTAGCCGTGCAGCCCCTCTCCGAGCCTGCGGCTCATCCTTCCGGCGAGGGCACGGGCGTAGCTGCCCTCCAGAAGGGCGGCGAGGCGGAAGCAGGCGAGGACCTGGTACCAGCGGAAGCCGGAGACGTCCCGGCCGGTCGACTCGCCGTAGCGCGCGAGGAGTTCGGCGCGGCCGGGCACGCCGTCCCAGGGCTGGAACTGGGGGTCGCCGCCGGGCGGGTCGCCCTTCTCGCGCCAGGCGGTGAGGATCCAGGCGAGGTCGAGGAGGGGGTCGCCGAGGGAGGCCATCTCCCAGTCGACGATCGCGGCGAGGCGGGGGGCGTCGTGGGCGAACATGACGTTCGCGAACTGCAGATCGCCGTGGACGATCCCGGTGGCGGTCTCCTCCGGGGTGTGCGCGGTGAGCCAGTCGGCGACGCGGTCGACCTCGGGGGACTCGCCCTCGCGGTAGCCGGGGGTGTCGCGGTAACCGTGCAGCATCTTCAGGTACTTGGGCGTCTGGCGGGCCAACCAGCCCTCGGGGCGCCCGAGATCGGCCAGGCCGTGCCGGGCCGGGTCGACGGCCGCGAGCTTCGCGGCGCCGTCGACGAGGGCGAAGGCGAGGGACCGGCGCCACTCGGCGTCCTGCGCGTACCGGCCGGGGAGCGTGCCGCGCGGTGCGAAGCCGTCGATCTTCTCCAGGACGGAGAAGGGCCCGCCGAGCACGTCGTCGTCGAGCACGCTCGCCCGCAGCCCGGGGTGCGGTACGTCGGTGCCGGCGAGGGCGGCGAGGACGCGGCTCTCGCGGCGGAACGCGTCGGATGCGCCTGAGCGCAGATGGCGGCCGGGGCGGCGCAGGACGAGTTCGGTGCCGTCGGCGCGGCGAAGGGTGAACAGGAGGTTCTGCGCGCCGCCGGTGAGGGGTTCGAGGGCGGCCACCGGTCCGTCGCCGGGGAGGTCGCCGAGGCCGGCCCAGGCGTTGAGCCGGTCGAGCCCGGCCTTGAGGTGGGCGACCCGGAGCTGGCACGAGGACCCGGCGCAGCTCGCCGAGGGGGTCCGCCCGCACGCCCTGCGGCGCATCGGCGCCCCGGACGAGATCGTCGGCGCGGCGCTCTATCTGCTGTCGGACGCGTCGTCGTACACGAGCGGGGCGACCCTGCGGGTGGACGGCGGGATGCCGTGACCCTCAGGTGAGATCGCCGTGCTCGCCGAGCGCGGGCGGCGGTCCGTACGGCGGCTCGTGGCCGGGGATGCGGAAGGGGCTGGCGACCAGGCGGTGGCCGCCCGCCCCGACGACCGCGCCCGGGGTGGCGGCCAGGGCCTCGGGGAGGGTGCGTACGGCGGCCGCGGGCACCCGCAGGGGCCGCAGCCGGGCCTCCCAGCCGGTCGCCGTGTCGGCGGCCAGGGCCTTCGTGACCGCGGCGACGACCTCCTCGCGGTGGGCCGCGCGCTCGGCCATCGTCGCGTGGCCCTCGATACCGGCCTCGGCCGCGAAGGAGCGCCAGAAGCCGTCGTGGGTGATGAAGAGGGCCAGATGGCCGTCGGCGGTGGGGAAGAGCTGGGCCGGGACGTAGTAGGCGTGGGCGCCGCCCAGGCGGCGGGGAGCGCGTCCCTCGTTCAGCCAGGCGGCGGCATGGTAGTTCAGCTGGGAGAGCATCACGTCCCGCAGCGAGACCTCGATCTGGCCGCCGCGCCCGGAGTGCACCTGGGCCAGCAGGCCCAGAGCCGCCGCGAGACCGGCGGAGTTGTCCGCCGAGGAGTAGCCGGGCAGCAGGGGCGGGCCGTCCGGGGCGCCGGTCAGGGCCGCGATGCCGGTGGCGGCCTGGACGACGTAGTCGAAGGCGGGTGCGTCGCCCGCGTCCATGCCCCAGCCGGTGAGGATCACGCACACCAGCCGCTCGTTCCAGGGCGCGAGCGCCTCGTGGGTGAGGCCGAAGCGGTGGACCGCGGAGGGCTTGAGGTTGACCAGCAGGGCGTCGGCGTCCCGGACCAGCGCGTGCAGGTGCTCCTGCCCCTGCGCCGTCGCCAGGTCCACGCGCACCGAGCGCTTGCCCCGGTTGAGGCTGGCGAAGTAGGCGTCCGAGACCTGACGGGAGAGGTCCCCGCCGGGCGGCTCGATCTTGGTGACCCGCGCGCCCAGGTCGGCCAGGAGCATGGTGGCGTAGGGGCCCGCGAGGATGTGGCCGACCTCCAGGATCCGCAGGCCCGCGAGGGGCCCGGTCATCGGAACGCCGCCGCGAGGGCCGCCACGGCGTCCCGGGTGCGCAGTTTCGAGGCGACCAGTTCGTCCCGCCCCTCACCGATGGGCAGCAGGCGGACCGACAGGTCCGTCACCCCCGCGTCCGCGAACCGCCGGAAGCGGGCCTCGATGGCCGCCTCGTCGCCCGCCGCGCACAGGTCGCCGACGTCACGGGCGTCGCCGTACTCCAGCAGCCGCTGGTAGTTGGGCGAGATCTCGGCCTCGCCGAGGATGCGGTTGGCGCGCTCACGGGCCGCGTCCACCTCGTGCGGCGCGCACAGGCACACCGGGATGCCCGCGACGATCCGCGGCGCCGGCCGGCCGGCCGACTCCGCCGCCTTGGTGATGCCCGGGACGACATGGCCGGCGACGGCCCGCTCGTCCGCCATCCACAGGATCGTGCCGTCGGTGCGCTCCCCCGCGATCCTCAGCATCACCGGACCCAGCGCCGCCATCAGCACGGGCAGCGGGGCGACGGGGGCGATCGTCAGCGGGTTGTGGACCCGGAAGCGCTCGTTCTCGACGTCCACCGAGGCCGTCCCGCCCACCGCCTCGCCCAGCACGTCGAGGTAGTCACGGGTGTACGCGGCGGGCTTCTCGTACGGGACGCCGAGCATGTCCCGCACGATCCAGTGGTGCGAGGCGCCGACGCCGAGCGCGAGCCGGCCGCCGGCCGCCGCGTGCGCCGACAGGGCCTGCCGGGCCAGGGCGACGGGGTGCTGGGCGTGCACCGGGACGACCGCGGTGCCGATCTCGACACGGGACGTGGCCTGCCCCATCAGGGCGACGGCCGTCAGCGCGTCGAAGTCCGTGGGCACCTGCGGCACCCACACCGTGTCGAAGCCGGCCTCCTCGGCCCAGCGGGCGTCGTCGACCATCCGTGCCGCCTTGTGTACGGCGTCGCCCCGCTCGGGGCCGCTCATCACTCCGATGCGCATCGTCGGTCCTGTCCTTCGGTGAGCGCGCGGATGTCCGCGACGATGATGTCGAGCGGGGTGCCGGTCGGGTACACGGCGGCCGCTCCGGCCGCGCGCAGCCGCGGTACGTCCCCCGCCGGGATGGTCCCGCCGACGACGACCGGGATGTCCGCCCCGCCGGCCGCCCTCAGCGCCTCGACCGTGCGCCGGGTCAGCGCCAGATGCGCACCGGACAGGATCGACAGCCCGACGAGGGCCACGTCCTCCTGTACGGCGGTGGCGGCGATGTCGTCGACGCGGCGCCGGATGCCGGTGAAGACGACCTCGAACCCGGCGTCGCGCAGCCCGCGCGCGACGAGTTTGGCCCCGCGGTCGTGACCGTCGAGACCGGGCTTGGCGACCAGGACCCGGGTGGGCATCAGAACACCACCGGCTGCCGGAACTCGCCCCACACGTCGCGCAGGGCGCCCGCCATCTCCCCCACCGTGCAGAAGGAGTTGGCGCAGGCGATCAGCGGCTCCATCAGATTGGCGTCCCCTTCGGCGGCACGCCTCAACTCCGTGAGCCGGGCCCGTACGTCACCCGCGCCCCGCTCCGCCTTCACCCGCGCCAGCCGCTTCAACTGCCGCTCGCGGCCCTCGGCGTCCAGTTCGTAGGTGGCGAGGTCGGGCGGCGGCTCGTCGACCGTGAACCGGTTGACGCCCACCACCGGACGCTCCCCCGAGTCGACCGCCCGGTGCAGCCGCCATGCCTCGTCGGCGATCAGTCCCTGCAGATAGCCGTCCTCGATGCAGCGGACCATGCCGCCGTGTGCCTCCAGGTCGGCCATGACGCTCTCGATGCGTTCCTCGGTGGCGTCGGTCAGCGCCTCCACGAAGTACGAACCGCCCAGCGGGTCGGCGACCTTGGTCACGCCCGTCTCGTGGGCGAGGATCTGCTGGGTGCGCAGGGCGAGCGTGGCGGACTCCTCGCTGGGCAGCGCGAACGGCTCGTCCCAGGCGGCGGTGAACATCGACTGCACCCCGCCGAGGACGGAGGCGAGTGCCTCGTAGGCGACCCGGACGGTGTTGTTGCGGGCCTGCGGTGCGTACAGCGAGGCGCCGCCCGCGACGCAGCCGAAGCGGAACATGCCCGCCTTGTCGGTCCTCGCGCCGAACCGCTCGCGCACCAGGGTCGCCCAACGCCGTCTGCCCGCACGGTATTTGGCGATCTCCTCGAAGAACTCCCCGTGGGTGTAGAAGAAGAAGGAGATCTGCGGGGCGAACTCGTCGATGGTCATGCGTCCGCGGGCGAGGACGGTCTCGCAGTACGTCACCCCGTCGGCGAGCGTGAACGCCATCTCCTGGACGGCGGTGGCGCCCGCGTCCCGGAAGTGGGCGCCGGCGACGGAGATCGCGTTGAAGCGGGGCACCTGGGCGGCGCAGAACTCGATGGTGTCGGCGATCAGCCGCAGCGAGGGCTCGGGCGGCCAGATCCAGGTGCCGCGCGAGGCGTACTCCTTGAGGATGTCGTTCTGGATGGTGCCGGTGAGTTTGGCGCGCGGGATGCCACGCCGCTCGGCGGCGGCCACGTACAGGGCGAGCAGGATCGCCGCCGTGCCGTTGATGGTGAAGCTGGTGCTGACGCGGTCCAGCGGGATGGCGTCGAAGAGGATCCCGGCGTCGGCGAGGGTGTCGACGGCGACTCCGACCCGGCCGACCTCGTCGGCGTACTCGGGGTCGTCGGAGTCGTAGCCGCACTGGGTGGGCAGGTCGAGGGCGACGGACAGCCCGGTGCCGCCCTGGTCGAGGAGGTAGCGGTAGCGGCGGTTGGACTCCTCGGGGGTACCGAAGCCGGAGTACTGGCGCAGGGTCCAGGTGCGGCCCCGGTAGCCGGTGGGGTAGTTGCCGCGGGTGAAGGGGAAGGCGCCCGGGGCGGGCGGCTCGGCGCGCCGGTCGCCCGGGCCGTAGACCGGCTTCAGGGGGATCCCGGAGGCCGTGGTGTCGTCGTACGTCATGACAGCTCGTCCTTCATCACCTTGCCGGTGGCGTTCAGCGGCAGTCCGGTGCGGAACTCGATCCGCCGGGGCACCTTGAAGCCGGCCATGCGCTCCTTCGCCCAGGCGATCAGCTCGGCCTCGGTGACCGCGCCGCGCGCCACCACGAACGCCTTGCCGACCTGGCCGAGCCGCTCGTCGGGCACGCCGATCACGGCGGCCTGGGCGACCGCGGGATGGCGCATGAGGAAGCCCTCGATCTCGGCCGGGTAGGCGTTGAAGCCGCCGACGACGAACATGTCCTTCTTGCGGCCGACGATCCTGAGGCGGCCCTCGTCGTCGATTTCTCCCAGGTCGCCGGTGTGCAGCCAGCCGTCGGTGTCGATGGCCCGGGCGGTGGCGGCGGGGTCGTCGAGATAGCCGCGCATCACGCCGTACCCGCGGACGAGGACCTCGCCGTCGTCGGCGATCCGGATCTCGAAGCCCTCGCAGGGGCGGCCGACGGTGGTGGCGACCGCCTCGTAGGGGTCGCCGGGGCGGGAGGCGGTGACGGTGCCGGCCTCGGTGAGGCCGTAGCCGGTCATCAGGTGGCGGAACGGCAGCTCGTCGGTGATCCGGCGGACCAGCTCGACGGGGATGTCGGCGGAGCCGGTGACCGCGACCCGCAGGGAGGACAGGTCCCGCCCGCCGCCCGCCCGGAGGAGGGAGTGGTACAGGGTCGGCGGGCCCGGCAGGACCGTGACCCGCTCCTTCTCCACCAGCTCCAGCACCCGGTCGACGTCGAACACGGCCAGCGGCAGCACGGTCGCGCCCCGGATCACGGAGGCCACCAGGCCGGCCTTGTAGCCGAAGATGTGGAAGAACGGGTTGACGATCAAGTAGCGGTCTCCGGTGCGGAGTTGCGCGAGGTCGCACCACTCCTGGTAGAGCCGCAGGGTCTGGCCGTGGGTGGTCATCACCCCCTTGGGGCGGCCCGTCGTCCCGGACGTGAAGATGATGTCGGCCAGGTCGTCGGGGCCGACCGGGTGTTCCAGGGGTTCGCCCGAGCCGAGGAACCCGTCCTGGCGCAGATCGATCACCGGGACCCCGGGCGGTCCGGTGAACTCCCGGTCCAGGAAGCCGCCCTGCACCAGCAGCAGCTTGGCGCCGCTGCGGACGACGATGTCGTGCGCCTCCTCGTCGCGGAAGCGGGTGTTGACCGGGACGAGGACCCCGCCGGCCGTGAGCAGGCCGAACGCGGCGACGATCCACTCGGCCGAGTTGGGCGCCCACAGCGCCACCCGGTCGCCGGGGCCGACACCCGCCGCGGCGAACGCCCCGGCGGTGCGCCGGACCTGATCGGCCAGCTCGGCGAAGCTCAGCCGCCGGTCGCCGTCGACGACGGCCTCGGCGTCGCCGAAGCGCTCGGCGGCGTCCCGCACCAGAGCGGGAATGCTCGGCCACCGCACGGTCGCACTCATGCCTCTCATCCGTCTCGTCCGTCTCATCCGTCGATCAGGCGGGCCAGATTGCCGCCCATGACCTTGGCCTTGTCCTCCTCGGTGAGCTTCACCAGGTGGTCGACGTAGGTGACCGGGTCGGCCAGGCCCTCGGGGTGCGGGTAGTCGGAGCCGAACAGGACGCGCTCGATGCCGATGAGATCGCCGAGGGCGGCCATGTCCTCCTCCCAGAACGGGCTGATGTGGATGTTCCGCCGGAAGACCTGGACCGGGTCCTCCCGGAACTCGTGCGGCATCTTCTTGTACACGTCGGCCAGCCGGTCCAGGACGGGCAGCACCCAGGAGGCGCCGTTCTCGATGACGGCGACCTTGAGCTCGGGGAAGCGGGAGAGCGCGCCGTGGCAGATCAGCGAGGACACCGCGTCCTCGATCGGCCGCCACTCGTTGACCTGCCGGAACGCGTTGGGCTTGAACGGCAGGAACTCGCGCCTGTTGCCCTCCCAGTCGTTGGCGTAGTGCGCGTACCCGGAGTCGGAGGAGTGGAAGGCGACCAGGACGCCGGTCTCCACCACCCGCTTCCAGAACGGGTCGAACTCCTCCAGCGCGAAGGACCGGGTGCCGCCGAAGCCGGGCACCGGGGCCGGACGGATCAGGATCGCGCGGGCGCCGCGCTCGACGACCCAGTTCAGCTCGTCGATCGCCTTCCCGACGATCGGGAGCGTGATGACGGGGACGGTGAAGATCCGGTCCTTGTAGGCGAAGCCCCAGGTCTCGTGCAGCCACTGGTTGAGGGCGTGGACGACCGCGTGGATCAGCTCGGGGTCGTCCTTCATCCGCTCCTCGATGAGGCTCGCGAGGGTCGGGAACATCAGGCTGCGCCGGATGCCCAGGTCGTCCATGAGGGCGAGCCGCGGGGCCGGTTCGCGGAAGGCGGGGACCGAGCGCATGGGCTCGCCGAAGATCTCCCGGCGGGTCTTGCCGTGGGGGTTGCCGACCCTGAAGTACTCCTCCATGGCGCCCGGGCGGGCGACCACGTCGAAGGTGGGGTTCGGGATGTACTCGCTGATCTGCCCGCGGATCGCGATCTTCGTGCGGCCGCGGACGTTCACGTACTCGATCGCCCCGTCGTACTCCTTCGGGAGGTACCGGGTGAGCGCTTCCTGCGTCTCGTAGAGGTGGTTGTCCGCGTCGAACAGCGGATACGCGAGATCACGAGAGGGCATGAGAGATCCTCCTTCGCCAATCACGAGAATCCTATTCTCGCTTGAGTGGAGTGGCAATGCCTTCGCGGAGCACGAACTTCTTGACCTTGCCGCTCGGGGTGCGGGGGAAGTCGTCGACGGTGTGCACCTGTTCGGGCCACTTCTGCCGAGCCATGCCGGAGCGCTGGAAGTGCAGCCGCAGCTCGGCCACGCCCGGCGCCGACCAGCCGGGCAGCATCCGCAGTACCGCCGCGGCCCGCTCCCCGAGCCGCGGGTCGGGCGCGGCGACGACCGCCGCCTCCGCCACGCCCGGCAGGCCCATCAGGACCTCCTCGACCTCCAGGGCGCTGATGTTCTCGCCGCCCCGGATGATCACGTCCGCCTTGCGGTCGGTGACCGACAGCCGACCCTCGTCGTCGACGACCCCGATGTCGCCCGTCCGGTACCAGCCGTCCTCGTCGAAGGCGGCGGCGGTCAGGGCCGGGTCGGTGTAGCCGAGGCAGAGGTCGGGGCCGCGGGTGAGGATCTCGCCGTCGGCGGCGAGTCTCAGCTCCACTCCGGGCAGCGGGATTCCGTCGGTGTGCAGTCGCCCGGCCGCCGGTCCGTCGTACGGGGTGCAGGTCACCGAGGGATGCTCGGTGGAGCCGTACGCCCGGAACACCGTGATGCCCAGGTCCTCCAGCCGGGTCGTCACGGCGGAGGCGACGGACGCGCCGCCGAGGCCGGCGTACCGCAGCCGCGCGAGGTGCTCGGGCGTGCAGTCGGGGTGGTCGAGCAGGCTCGTCATGTAGTACGTCGCACCGCCGCCGACGGTCAGCCCCTCGTCCTTCATCAACGCGAGCGCCTGGGCGGGGTTCCAGGTGTCGCCGAGGTGGACCGGGGTGCCGTCGAGCACGGGGATGAGGAAGGCGTTGACCATGCCGATGAAGTGGCCGACCGGCGCGACCGTGAACTGCCGGCCCCGGTCGGGCGGGTAGCTCGCGGCGAGCTGGCGGGTCTCGAAGCCGAGGGTGCGATGGCTGTGGATCACACCCTTGGGGTCGCGGGTGGTGCCGGAGGTGAAGGCGATCAGGGCGGGGGCGTCCGGGTCGGCGGGGAGGGTGCCGGGCAGCGGCTCGTCGGCGAGCAGGTCGTCGAAGTCCCGCCCGACGACCCCGACGACCGGCACCGAGGCGCACAGCTCGGGGTCGAAGGCGAGGCGTCCGAAGCGTGCGGCGGCGAAGAAGGCCTTGGGCCGGGTGGCCTCGACGATGTACCGGACCTCCTTGGGGCCGTAGAAGTGGACCACCGGGACGACGATCGCGCCCAGGAAGGCCGAGGCCCAGAAGACGGCCGC
This sequence comes from Streptomyces griseoruber, assembly GCF_001514205.1. GTDB lineage: Bacteria > Actinomycetota > Actinomycetes > Streptomycetales > Streptomycetaceae > Streptomyces > Streptomyces griseoruber. The sequence continues at coordinate 101,898 of NZ_KQ948772.1, forward strand.
CGCCTCGCACCAGTTGGGCAGCTGCATGACGATCACGTCGCCGGGGCCGACGCCCCGCGCGGCGAGCCCGCCGGCCAGCCGCCGGGCCACCCGCTCGACCTCGGCGAAGGTGCCCGCCCAGGGCCGCACCCCGGAGTGGACCCGGAACTCGGTGTCCCCCGCCGCGGCCAGCCCCTTCGTCAGCAGGTCGCCGAGGGTCTCACGGGTCCACCACCCCTCGGCCTCGTAGCGCGCGGCCAGTTCGGGCGGGACCGGCCGCAGGGCACCGGAAGGAAAGGTCGGCATGACGGGAACGCCTCCTCTGCTGCAGGGGGATCACCCCGCATCACCCTCACGAGAATTGCACTCTCGCATAGAGAGAAGGTAACTTCCATACATGGCACGCGACCACGGCTTCCATCCGGTGCGGATCACCCGGATCGTCGACGAGACGCCGGATGTGCGCACGTTCGCCCTCGACGCCGGGTTTTCCTACCGGGCGGGGCAGTTCCTGACGTTCCGGCTGTGCGGCACCCTGCGCAGCTACTCGATGTCGAGCTCTCCCGACACCGACGGCGAGCTGTGCGTGACCGTCAAACGGGTGCCGGGCGGGCTGGTGTCCGGCTGGATGCACGACGAGCTGCGTCCCGGGGACGTCCTGGAGGCCACCCGGCCCGGCGGATCGTTCTGTCTGCGCCCCGACGCGGGCGCGCGCCCGCTGGTCGCGTTCGCCGGCGGCAGCGGCATCACCCCCGTGTACTCCCTGGTGAAGAGCGCGCTGGCGACGACCGCACGGCCCGTACGGCTGCTCACCGCCCACCGCGACGCGCCGGCCGCGATCTTCCGCGCCGAGCTGGACGCGCTGGCGGACCGCCGTCCCGGGCGGCTCACCCTGCGGCAGCACTTCGACGACCGCGACGGCCTGGTGACGGCCGAGCAGGTCCGCGACCTCGCGGCCGACGGCTCGGCCGACTTCTACCTCTGCGGTCCGGAGCCGTTCATGACCCTGGTCGAGGAGGCGCTCACCGCACGGGGCGTCCCCCGGGAGCGGATCGTCGTCGAACGCTTCACCCCGGTGAACGGCATGGCGGCCCCGCCCGCACGGCCGGTGGCCGACGGCACGGTCACCGTCGTTCTGCGAGGTCAGCGGCGCTCCGTACCCCGGCGGACGGGCGAGACGCTGCTCCAGAGCGCCCGCCGCGCCGGATTCACCCCGCCCTTCTCGTGCGAATCGGGCGACTGCGCGACCTGCATGGCCAGGGTCACCGCGGGGGAGTCAAGGATGCGGGTGAACAACGCCCTCGACGCCGACGAAGTCGCCGAGGGGTATGTGCTCACCTGCCAGGCCGAGCCGGCCTCGCCGGACGTGACGGTGGAGTACGAGGACTGACATGGTCGAGCTGGAGATCGAGAACGGCCTCGCCGTCGTCACCATCGACCGCCCGCACGCCCGCAACGCCGTCGACCTCACGACCATGGCGGAGCTGGAGAAGGCCCTGGACGCGGCCGGGGGCGCGCTCGCGCTCGCGGTCACCGGGGCGGGCGACAAGGCGTTCGTGTCCGGCGGCGACCTCAAGGAACTGGCCCGGCTGCGCACCGAGCCGGAGGCGGCGCAGATGGCGCTCAGGATGCGCGCCATCTGCGACCGCGTCGCCGCCTTCCCCGGCCCGGTCGTCGCCGCCCTCAACGGGCACGCGTTCGGCGGGGGCGCGGAGGTCGCGGTCGCCGCCGACCTCCGGATCGCCGCCGAGGACGTCCGTATCGGCTTCAACCAGTCCCGGCTGGCGATCGTGCCCGCCTGGGGCGGAGCCGAACGGCTGGCCCGGCTGGTGGGCCCGGGGCGGGCGCTGCTGCTGGCCGGCACCGGCCGGATCCTCGACGCCGCCGAGGCCGAACGCCTCGGCCTGGTCGACCTGGTCCTGCCGCGCGCCGGATTCAGCGGCGCCTGGCGGGAGGTGGCCCGCGCGCTGGCGACCGCGCAGGCCCGAGAGATCAAGAAGCTGACCACCCGCACGAGAACGCCGGAGGAGGCCGCCGCGGCCTTCGCCCGGCTGTGGGTGGCCGACGAGCACTGGGAAGCGGCCGAGAGGGTGATGTCCCGTGGCAAGTGAAGTCCGCGTCGAGGAGGGTCCGTTCGGGCCGGAGGTCCGCCCCGGCGGACCGGTGGAGCAGACCGTGCTGTATCTGCACGGCGACCCGCGGCTCGCGGGCACCCCGCAGGACGCCCTGCCCACCGCCCGTGAACTGGCGCGCAGCACCGGGTACGCCGTGCTCTGCGCCCGCTACCGGCCCCGGTTCCCCCAGGCGCTCCAGGACGTGTACGACGCCTGGGAGCACTGCCGGGCCCGGGGCGGCGCCGTGGCGGTGGCCGGCAAACGGCTCGGCGGGGCGCTGGCCGCCGGGCTGCTGCTGCGGCTGCGCGACGAGGGCGCGCCCCCGCCCACCTGCGCGGTGCTCGTCTCCCCGCTCCTCGACTTCACCCTGGACGCGCCGAGCCTGCTGCTGAACGCGGCCGCCGACCGCACGATGGACGCGCAGTCGCTTCCGGCGCGGGCGGCGGCGTACGCCGGGCCCACCCCGCGCGCCACTCCCCTGCTCAGCCCGCTGCACGGCAATCTGCACGGACTGCCCCCGATACAGCTGCACGCGGCCGGCACCGAGGTCCTGCTGGACGACGCCCTGTCCTTCGCGACCCGGGCGGCGCACTCGGGGGTCGCGGTGGACCTGCGGGTGTACGAGGACGCCTCCGCGCTGGGGCTGCGGCAGACGGGGGCGACGGCGGAGTACCTGACGTCCAGGTGCCGGTCGGGGAATCTCAGTCTTCATCCAGGATGAACCGCGCCGCCCGCCACGCGAGGGCCATCACGGGCCCGTTGAGATTCCCGGACACCATCACGGGCAGTACGGACGCGTCGACGACCCGCAGGTGGTCGACGCCCCGCACCTTCAGCCGTGAGTCGGTCACGTCGTCCGGGGCGGAGCCCATCGCACAGGTGCCGATCGCGTGGAACCCGCAGTACCCGCCGTCGAGCGAGCTGCGGATGATCTCCTCGTCGGTGCCGGTCCCCGGCCCGGGAAACGTCTCCCGGCGGATCCGCGAGGCGATCGGCTCGGTGGCGAAGAACTCCCGCAGCCGCCGGAAGAGCGCGGCGCCCACCTCACGGTCGTACGCCGACCGCCAGTACCCGGGGTCGATGTCCAGTCCGGCGTCCGGGTCGGCGGAGGTGATCGCGAGGGAGCCCTCGGAGGTGGGCCGGAGCACCATCGCGCAGGCGGACACGCCCGGTTCCCGCTCCACCCCGGCGGGTTTCCCGGGCGTGAGCGCGCCGAGCGACCAGGGGGCGAGGAGGATCTCGGCGTCGGGGCGGGCCGACTCGGGGCGGGTCCGCAGAAAGCCGATCACGTCGTAGGCGGGCCGGGCGAGCGGGCCCCTGCGGGTGAGCAGGTATCCGGCGCCGGTGCGGGCCTGGGCGGCCGCAGTGGCGAGGCGGTGGTTCACGCCGAGGGGGGCGTTCAGCCGGAACCGCAGGGCCAGGCAGCGGTGTTCGCGCAGCCGGGCGCCGACCTGCGGCCGGTCGAGGCGGACGTCGACGCCGGCCTGCCGGAGCGTCTCGGCGGGGCCGATGCCGGACAGCTGGAGCAGGCGGGGGGTGCCGAGGCTGCCGAGGGCGAGGACGACCTCGCGCCGTGCCCGGACGTCCTCCTCGTGCCCCTCGGCGGTGCGGACCCGCACACCGACGGCCCTGTCGCCGTCGCACAGGACGCGCAGGGCGGTCGTACGGTGGGCGACGGTCAGATTGGGGCGGGAGCGGGCCCGGCGGAGGAAGGCGCGGGCGGCGCTGAAGCGCTGTCCGGCCTTGATGGTGGCCATGGCGTACCCGATGCGCTCGCCGTCCTCCTCGTTGACGTCGGGGACGGTCCGCAGACCGAACCGGGCGCCGGTGGCGAGGAGTTCGTCGCACAGCGGGTCCGGGTCGCGCACCCCCGACACATGCAGGGGGCCGCCCGCGCCCCGGGTGGCGGTGGCGCCGAACGCGTTGTCCTCCATCGCGCGGAACACGGGCAGGATCTCGTCCCAGCCCCAGCCGGCGTTGCCGAGCTCCGCCAGTGAGTCCCAGTCGGCGCGGGTGCCCCGGTTGTAGACCATGCCGTTGACGGCGCTGGAGCCGCCCAGCACCTTGCCCCGTACCCACATCTCCGGGCTGCCGCCCTCCCGGAGCGGGCGGGTGCGGTAGTGCCAGGAGAAGGCGGGGTCGCCGAAGAGCTTCCCGACGCCCTTGGGGATCCTCAGATACGGGTGCCGCCCGGTGCCGCCCGCCTCGACGAGCAGCACCCTGGTCCCGGGGTCGCGCGAGAGCCGGTCGGCGAGTACACAGCCCGCCGATCCGGCGCCGACGACGACGTAGTCGTACATCCGTCTCTCCTCACTGGTCGTCGCGGTACACCCGCCCGCCCTTCATCACGAAGCACACCCGTTCGGTGACCGAGAGGTCGGCGAGCGGGTCGCCGGGGACGGCGACGATGTCCGCGAGGAGTCCCTCGCACAGCCGTCCGCGGTCCTCGGCGTCGATGAGCCCGGCCGCCACGACGGTCGCGGCGCGCAGCGCGTCGAGCGGCCGCATGCCCCGGTCGGCCAGGGCGAGCAGTTCCCTGGCGCCCCGGCCGTGCGGGATCGCCGGCGCGTCGGTGCCGAGGGCGACCTTGACGCCGCGCCGGATCGCCCGGGCGGTGGACTCGCGGGCGCGCGGGAAGACCTGGGCGGCCTTGGCCTGGAGTTCCGGGTCGGCGTGGGAGGTGTTCATGCCCTCGGTGAGAGAGGTCGTCGCGACCAGGTAGGTGCCGCGTTCGGCCATCAGGTCGAGGGTGGCGTCGCTCGCGAGGAAGCCGTGCTCGATGCAGTCGACGCCCGCTTCGACGGCGGCCCGGATCGCGGTGTCGCCCATGCAGTGCGCGGCGACCTTCACCCCGGCCCGGTGCGCCTCGTCGACGACGGCGCGCAGTTCCTCGTCGGAGTACTGCTGGGCGCCGGCCGGTCCGGTGTGCGACATGACGCCGTTGGAGGCGCACACCTTGATCACCCGGGCGCCGTACTTGAGCTGGTACCGGACGGCCTTGCGGACCTCGGCGACGCCGTCGGCGATGCCCTCCTCGACGGTCAGCGGCAGTACGCCCGGCGCGAACGCCTGGAACATGGTGGGGTCGAGATGGCCGCCGGTCGGCGCGATCGCGTGTCCGGCGGGCACGATCCGCGGTCCGTCGACCCAGCCCAGGTCGATCGCCTTCTTCAGCGCCACGTCCAGGAGCACGCCCCCGGTCTGCACGAACAGACCGAGGTTGCGTACGGTCGTCCAGCCGTGGTGGAGGGTGCGGCGGGCGTTGGCGACCGCGCGCAGGGTCCGTACGGCGGGGTCCTCCTGGACCGGGATGAGGGGACTGCGGTGGTCGGGGCCGCCGAGGAAGAGGTTGACCTCCATGTCCATCAGGCCCGGCAGCAGGGTGACGTCCCCCAGGTCGCGCACCACCGTGCCCTCGGGCAGCCGGGCCGGCCGGCCGACCGCGGCGATCCGGTCGCCGACCACCAGCAGTTCGCCGGGTTCGACGAGTTCGCCCTTGTCGACGTCGAGGAGGCGGGCGGCCCGCAGCAGGACCGGTGGCTCGGGGGGCCGTCTCATCACACGGCCGGTTCGACGACGGCGTCGATGCTCGACGGACCGCTGTCGGGGACCCGCGGCTGCCCCCAGGACTCCACGGGGAAGGCGACGGTGATCAGTGAGCAGAACGCCCACAGCAGGTGGGTGTCCTCGTCGCCGATGCCGTCGAGCCGGACCTTCTCCAGATACGCGGTGCCCTTCTCCAGCAGCGGGAAGGCGACGTCGTAGAAGGCCTGGAGCTCCTCCATGGTGGAGGCGATCCGCTTGGCGTAGCGGGCCCGTTCGCCGTGGATCGCCCAGTCGGCGAAGGGTTCCAGGGCGGCGAACTCGGCGGGAAAGACGTTGGCCATGTCCGGGTTCTCCCTCACTTCGCGTACTCGTCCACGAACCTGCGGGCCGTGGAGTGCAGATGGCGCAGCAGAACCTCCTGGTCGCACAGCGGGAAGCTGTCCAGGGTGCGCGACTCCAGCATGGTCTGGGTGGCCTCCAGGGTGTTGCCGTCCTGGAGGCCGTACTCCTTGAACGACACCACCGCGAGTTCCTGCTGCAGGCGCTGGAAGGCGTTCTCCGGCGGGACGAAGTAGGCGGTGCCCTCGAAGATGTGCGTGTTGTACGAGGTCGGCCAGTAGTGGTAGGTCAGCACCCAGTTGGGCCGCCAGATCAGCAGCATGAAGTTGGGGAAGAACACGAAGGAGTCCATGCCCCAGACCTTGCTGCGGGTGGGGTTGACCGCCGGTGGCAGCTCCTCGGTGGCCAGGCCGATGTCGGGTGCCTCCCAGGCACCGAACAGACCGCTGCGCAGGGCCCGTTCGACCGGCTTGACCATGGCCCGTTCCTTCGGCGGGGCGATGCCGCCCCAGGAGGAGACCATGCTGTGCGGGCCGTCGATGTCGTACGACAGCGCCTCGTAGCCGTACTTCTTGACCTTGGCGGCCTCTTCGGCGACGTACTGGCCGGAGTGCAGGATCGGCGCGTGGTAGAACTCGGCGAACGCGTCGATGAACAGCTTCCAGTTGCTGCCGATCTCGGCGCGGTACTTGTGGACCTGGGTGAGCTTGTGGAACGGGTAGCCCTCGATGCCGGCGCCGAACCTGCCGAGGTAGTCCTTGAGCGTCCGGGTGTTGTCGGGGTCGAGGTTGACGAAGATGAACCCCTCCCAGACCTCGGTGTGCACCGGCAGCAGTCCGTAGCGGGACTTGTCCAGGTCGAAGAACTCCGACTCCTGCTGGACGAAGGAGAGCTTGCCCTCGAGGTCGTAGCGCCAGGCGTGGTACTTGCAGGTGAAGGCGCGGCAGGTGCCCTTGGTCTCCTCGCGCGGATAGTCGTCCCAGACGAGCTTGTTGCCGCGGTGCCGGCAGACGTTGTGGAAGGCGCGCACCTCGCCGTCCGTGCCGCGCACCACGATCACGGAGGCCCGGGCGGCGTCCAGCTCCTTGGTGAAGTAGCTGCCCTTGCGGGGGAGTTGTTCGACGCGTCCGACGTTCAGCCAGGTCCGGCGGAAGATCGCGTCTCGTTCGCGTTCGTAGAACTCCGGTGAGATCGAGTCCGCGTAGGAGACCGGCTGGGTGTCGATCTCGAAGTGCTCGGTCCAACTGCCCTCGGAGGGCTTCGGGAAGTGCGCCATGGAACGGAACCTCCGGTCGGTTGACCCCGTCAAGATAACAGCGATCTCTCTTGAAGAGAATACCGTTTCCACCTATCGTCGACAGAGTTCTCAGAACACCCGGCCCCGGGAGGACGCGGCCGCCGACGTGGTGGAGGAGGACGCGACGACGCTGATGCGACTGGAGCGGGAGTGCGCGGCAAGGTCCCGGCGCGCCTGCGAGCGGCGACCTGGCCCGCGGGCTGCGGTCGGCCGAGCGTATGGACGCCGGCCAAGTGGCCGTCAACGGCGGCCCCTTGACCGTCGAGACCCCGTTCGACGGCTGCCGGCGCAGCGGTCACGGGCGGGGGAAGGGGCTGGCCGCCCTGCACGAGTACACCCAGCTCGAGACCGTCAGCGCACGGCTCTGACGAGGAGGCAGCGGATGGACGACAACGACTGGCAGCGGGCCGCACGCGCGGTACGCGCGGAGGTCATCGGCGACGACGGCGGCCGGACGGCCCCGCCCGGGGACCCGGTGCCGCGCGAGTACCAGGACTACCTCACCGCGATGGCCTGGGGCGTCTGGGCCCGCGGCGGCCCGCTCAGCAACCGCGACCGCAGCCTGCTGGTGCTGGCGATGACGGCGGCGAACGGCCGGATGGACGAGTTCCGGATCCATCTGCGGGCCTCGGTGAACGCGGGCGTGACGGACGACGAGGTGAACGAGCTGCTGTACCAGATCACCGCGTACTGCGGCGCTCCGGCGGGCACCGCGGCCCGCTCGGCCATCCGTGAGGTGCGGGCCGCGCGGGAGGGAGCGTGACCGCGCCGGTCGTGGGTTTCGTCGGGCTCGGGAACATGGGCGGCGCACTGGCCGCCAACCTGGTGCGGGCCGGGTTCGAGGTCGTCGCGTACGACGCCGCGGGACCGGAGCGCACCCCGCTCGGGGCCCGCTGGGCGCCCGGGCCGGCGGACGTGGCGCGGGGTGCCGACCTCGCCGTGCTGAGCCTGCCCGACGGGACGGTCTGCGAGGAGGTGGTGCGGGATCTGGTGGGCGTCCGCGACCGGCGGGTCACGCATGTCGTGGACACCTCCACGGTCGGGGTGGCGGCGGCGCGCAGGCTGGCCTCGATGGGGCTCGCCTATGTGGACGCACCGGTGTCGGGCGGCGCGGCCGGGGCCCGCGGGCGGACCCTGATGGTCATGTACGCGGGCACCGACGAGCACTGCGCGCAGGTCGAGCCGGTGCTCGCGGGGCTCAGCGACCGCCGGCGCCGGGTGGGCGACCGGCCGGGCCAGGCGCAGGCGCTGAAGCTCGCCAACAACTTCCTGTCCGCCACCGCGCTGGCCGCGACCAGCGAGGCGGTGGCCTTCGGCACGGCGGCGGGGCTGGATCCGGCGGTGATGGTGGAGGTCCTCGACGCCTCCAGCGGCCGCAGCGGGGCCACCGCGGACAAGTTCCCCGACGAGGTGCTGACCGGGCGGTACGCGTCGGGGTTCAGCAACACGCTGATGGCGAAGGACGTACGGCTCTATCTGCGCGAGGCCGCCGGACTGGGCGGCGCGGTGGCGGTGGCGGTGGCGGTGGTGACGGAAGGGGTGTGGGGGGCGTTCGCGGCGGCGGAGCCGGGGGCGGACTTCACCCGGATCTATCCCTTCACCGCGGGAACCGCCGAGTCCCCCAGCAGCACCGACAGCACCTCGCGCACGACCTCGGGGTAGTGGTCCTCGCCGTCCTGGTCGGCCAGCCACAGCTGGTGGACGCCCTCGATCAGGGCGAACAGCGCGATGGCGCCGGTGCGGGTGTCCAGGCCGCTGGGCAGCCGGTCCCCGTACCGGGCGGCGAGGTGCCCGGCGAGATGGTCCTGGACGGTGCGGCAGCGGTCGCGGACATAGCCGCGAGCGGGCTCCTGGCCGGTCACCGCCTCGGCCAGCACCACGCACTGCATCCGGGCGAGGGAGGGGTGGTCCTGTTCGAAGGCGACGGCCTCGGCGAAGTCGCCGGCCCAGTCCTCGCCCACGTTGCGGTCGGCCAGATGCTCCCGGTTCAACGCGTTGCGGAGGTCCAGCACCTCCAGGAGCAGCCGCGTCTTGCTGGGGAAGTAGTGCAGGACGCCCTGCCGGGTCAGCCCGGCGCACTCGGCGACGGCGTCGATCGAGGTGCCCTTGAACCCGCGGTCGGCCAACACCTCCAGCGCCGCCTCGAGGATCTCCCCACGCCGTGCGGACACCACGGAACGCCCCTTTCCGCCGTTGGACGGGTGCCCGCACACAGTACCGATCACGGGATGTTCCTCACAGACCCATCGCGGCGAGGGCGGTGCGGGCCGCGTCCCGGGCCGGTCCCGCACCGGCCGTGCCCGCGACCTCGGTGAGCAGCCGTACGTCCTTGGCGAGCAGCCCGCCCGCGTGCGCGGCGATACGGTCCAGGGTGCCGCCCGCGTCGACGACCCGCTCCAGCGCGAAGCTCGCGGCGCTGCCGCGCGGGAGGATCCGGCCGAGGCCGTCCCGGTCCAGGCCGAGGCGGTCGCCGAGCGCGAGGGTGTCGGCGGCCAGGCCCAACTGGGCGGTGAACAGGAGGTTGTTGAGGAGCTTGGCAATCTGCCCGGAGCCGGTGGGTCCGAGGTGGACGACCGGGTCGCCGTAGGTGGCGAAGACCGGGCGGCAGGACGCGAAGGCCTCCTGGTCGCCGCCCACCATGACCAGCAGGGTGCCCTTCTCGGCGGCCCGGCCTCCCCCGCTGACGGGCGCGTCGAGCACGCGGACACCCTGGGCTCCGGCACGGTGGGCCAGGCGTCGGCAGGTGTCCGGGTGGACGGTGGAGTGCACGGCCATGACCCCGCCCGGGCTCAGGCCCGCGAGCACGCCCTCGGCGGCCTGCTCCACATCGGCGTCGTCCACCACGCACAGGCACACCAGGTCGCTGGCGGCTCCCAGTTCGGCTGGTGAGTCCGCGGTGCGGGCGGCGGTGCCGGCGAAGGGGGCGAGGGTGGCGGGGCGCCGTGCCCACACCGTGGTCTCGAAGCCCGCCTCGACGATCCGGCGGGCCATGGGCGCCCCCTGGCTGCCCAGTCCGATGAAGCCGACACGCATGTGATCAGTCCTCTCTCGTGGGGCGCCAGAAGACGGCCAGGAGTCCGGCGGTGGCCGCCGTGCCCACGCCGAGCACCGTGCCGGCGCCGGCCCAGCCGGTCAGGGTGATGTCCAGGGCCCGGTCGGCCGCGTACCGCCCCGGCCCCCAGGCCCCGAGCGCGAGCGCGAGGACGCCCAGGACGAGGACGTACTCATAGCCCTCCTTGAACACGAAGAAGCCGTTGCGGCGATGGGCGAGCAGTCCCGCGACCAGCATCACGGACAGCACCGCCGCGCAGGCCAGGGGCGTGAAGAGACCCGCCGGCAGCAGGGCGCCCGCGCCGAGTTCGGTGAGGACGCTGAGCCGGGCCTGGAGGCGGGGGCGGGTGAGGCCGAGGCCGGCGAACCAGCCCGCGGTGCCGGTGATGCCGCCGCCGCCCCGCCAGTGGTTCCAGCCGTGGGCGGCCATGACCGCGCCGAGGACGACCCGCACCAGCAGCAGGGCCGCGTCCGAGGCCTCACCCATGGCGGCCCTCCACGCCCGGCAGCGCCCGGACCCCCAGCGCGCACTCCGCCACGAACGCGAGGACGTGCAGATGGTAGGCGAGGGCGGTGCGGCCGACGCTGGTGTTGTGGCCCGCCCCCGCCTGCTCGTGCCGTACGACGCGGGGCGCGCCGGTGAAGAGGGAGGCGAGGTCGGCGAGTCCCTCGGGGCCGCTCAGCCAGACCTGCTCGTACTCGGCGACGGTCAGATGCACCGGCACCGGCACACGTGCGGCGAGGCGCGCGAACTCCGCCTGCCAGTTCTCCCGGTGACCCTCGTAGGCGGGCGAGGCCGCGCCGATGCCCCGGCCGCCGTGCACGTCCGGCGGGTAGGCGTGCGGCGGATACCACAGGACACGGCGCAGGTCGGGCCGGGCACGGGTCGGGTCGCGGCGCCATTCCTCCATCGCCCGCAGGGAGTTGGGGTGGTGCACCCGGCCCATCCCGGCGAGTTCGACGCCGAGCAGGTCCGCTCCGCGCGGGTCGCTCGCCATCCGCACGGTGAGCTCGCAGCCGGCCGAGTGCGCCCACAGGAACACACCGACCCCGCGCTCCCGGCCCTCCAGCAGCGCCTCGACGGCCGCGAAGGCGAAGTCCGTGCGCTGTTCGGGGGTGCGCATCCGGTCCTCGTGTCCGGCCGAACTGCCGTAGCCGGGACGGTCGAGGGCGATCACGGTGCATCCGGCGGCGACCGCGGTGCGCAGGAGGGAGAGCCGGGGGTGGCCGGGGTGGTCGAAGTAGGCGGAGGTGGTGGCGCCGCCGTGCAGGGCGACGATCACCGCCTGCGGGCGGGTGGCCTCGGCGACGAGCGCGGAGGCGGGCACACCGCGCACGTCCACGGTCTGCCGCCGTACGGCGGTGGCGAGTTCGGGTCCGAGTGAGGTCATCCGTCCGTCCTGAGCAGGAGTACGCCGCCGGGGGTGAGCCCGCCGCTGGAGACCACGGCGGTCCGCGCGCCCGCCACCTGCCGCGCGCCGCCCTCGCCGCGGAGCTGGACCACGGCCTCGTGCAGCAGGCCCATGCCGTGGGTGCGGCCGTGGGAGAGCTGGCCGCCGTGCGGGTTGAGCGGGATCACCCCGTCGCGGGCGATGTTCTTGCCGCCGTCCAGGAAGTCCCGGGCCTCGCCGATGCCGCAGAAGCCGAGCGCCTCCAGCCAGGACAGGCAGTTGAAGGTGAAGCCGTCGTAGAGCAGCGCCACGTCGACGTCGGCGGGGCGCAGCGCGGTACGGGTCCACAAGTGGGCGGCCTGGCCCAGTACCTGGGGTTCGTGGGTGAGAGTGGCCTGGTCCCACTCGGGGCGTTCGACGATCTGGGTGCCGACGGCCTCGATCCGGATCACGGGCCCGGGCCGGTCGGGGGCGGTCTCGGCGGCGGAGACCACGACGGCGGTGGCCCCGTCGCAGGGGACGTCGCAGTCGTAGAGGCCGAAGGGGGTGGTGATGGTGCGGGCGGACAGGTAGTCGTCCATGGTGAGCGGGTCGCGGTAGATCGCGTCCGGGTGGAGGGCCGCGCCGGCGCGCTGGTTGAGGGCGATCCAGCCGAGCGTCTCGCGGGTGCTGCCGTAGCGGTGCATGTGGCGCTGGGCGTTCATCGCCAGCATGATCGCGGGCGAGACCGCGCCGAAGGGCTTGAACCAGCCCTCGGGGCCCGCCGGTTGCGGCGGACGGATGCGGCCCTGCCGGATCAGTTCGGCGTACGTCGCCTCCCACACCGTACGGAAGCACAGCACATGCCGGGCGAGTCCGCCCGCGACGGCGAGCATCGCGGCGATGATCGAGCCGCCGGGGCCGAAGGTCTCGCCGGCGCCGTTGTGCCAGACGGGGCGGATACCGAGGGCGGACTCCAGGGCGGTGACGCCGCCCTCGGCGAAGCCGCCGTACGCGCCGCCGCCGGGGTAGGTGGAGAGGCCGTCGATGTCGTCGAAGGCGAGCCCGGCGTCGGCGACGGCCTTCTCACAGGCCTCCACGGTGAGTTCGAGGGGCGGGACCATCAGACGGCGGCCCAGCCGGGAGGCACCGGCCCCGCTGATGACGGCCCGCTCCTCGAACCTGCGGGGGCTCACCGGCGGACGGACGCACGCGCCGATGCGCTCGGGGAGCGGGTCGTCCGGGGGGAGTTCGGCCGGGGGCGGCTGGTCGGGGGCCGGGCGGAACAGGGGGAGCCAGGTGTCCCCGGCCTGCGCGAAGACGGCCTTCATCCGCAGGCCGATCCGCAGGTCCTCCGGTGCGCAGTCGACGACGTTGGTGGTCAGGCGGACCCGGGGGTCCTCCTCGACGGCCACCTGGGCGACGACGAACGGGGTGGGCAGGCCGGGGAACGGGAAGCGGTGGTTGACGGTGAAGCCGATGAGGGTGGCACGGCCGGAGACCTCGCGGAGCGCGAGGTCGTGGGAGCGGCAGTGCCGGCACACCGGCTGCGGCGGGTGGACGAGGGCCTCGCAGGCGGTGCAGGCCTGGAAGCGGAGCCGCCCGTCGCGGCCGGAGGTCCAGAAGAACTCGGTCTCCTGGGACACGACCGGCTGCGGACGGGCGCTCTGTTCGTGCTGCGGGCTCAACGGATCTTCGCCTCCGCCTTGCGGACGGTGACCGGCTCCGCCAACCCCTGCTCGTCACAGATCCGTTGGAGGGTCTCCAGGGTCTCCGCCAGACCGGGGCCGAGCCGCGGGCCGGGGGTGAAGGTGGCGGGGAGGTGGCGCATCCCCTGGATGACGCCGATGGTCTCGTAGTGGACGGCGCCCCCGGGATCGCACACGAAGTCCGGGGCACGGTCGAGGACGTGGAGGAGCATCCGCTTGAACACCGTACGGGCCACGTTGGATCCGATGCAGCGGTGGATGCCGAGGCCGAAGGCGGTGTGGCGGTTGCCGGGGCGGGCGAGGTCGACGCGGTCGGGGTCGGGGAAGACGGCCGGGTCGCGGTTGGCCATCGCCCAGGACAGCCAGAGCCGGTCGCCCTCCCGGAACTCCTTGCCGGCGATCTCGCAGTCCTCGGCGACGGTACGGCCGTCGCCGGGCGCCGGGGTGAAGTAGCGCAGGAACTCCTCGGTCGCCGGGTCGAGCAGGGTGGCCCGCTCCCGGCTCAACCGGTCCCGTTCGGCCGGGTGTTGGGAGAGCCATTCCAGGGCGTGCGCGGTGAGCGCGGTGGTGGTGTCGAAGCCGCCGCCGATGAGGAGGGCGAGCGCGCCGACGAGATCGCCGTCGGACGGCGCCCGCCCGTCGATCTCCATGCGGGCGAGGGCGTCGGCGAGGCCGGGGCGCGGGTTCGCCCGCACCTCGTGGAGGGTGGCGCCGATGTCCTTGAGCATGGCCCGGTGCGCCTCGACCACGCGGGCCGTCTCCGGGGAGTGCGGCGGGGTGTAGACGCCGGCGTGGGCGGGCTCGTTGTACAGCTCCCACTTCTTCAGCGGGATGCCCATCATGGCGAGGGTGAAGACGGCGGGGACGATGTTGGCGAGGTCGTCGACGAAGTCGATCCGGCCGGACTCGATCCGCTCGTCGAGGCAGGCGTGGGCCACCTCGTCGATGAACGGGATCCAGCGGGCGATCGCCGCCGGGGACAGGTAGGGGTTCAGGGCGTCCCGGTAGGCGCGCTGCTCGGGCGGGTCCATCTCCAGGAAGCCGCCCCGGATACCGCGTCCGCGTGCCGGGGCGGGGATGTTGATGCCCTGGTAGCCGCGGCGTTCGCCGTGCACGTCGTGGTCGTTGGAGAGCTTCTCCCGGGCGCGGGCGAAGGCGAGCAGTTCGCGGTTGCCCGCGGCCACCCAGTGCCCGCCGTAGGTGTCGGACCAGGCGAGCGGGCAGCCCTCGTGGAAGCCGCGGGTCTCCTCCTCGAACCGGTCGCGGTACTCGGGTGCGTGCCGGTCGAAGTGGACGCGGGGGTGTTTGCGGGCCTCGTCGTCATCGCTCATCCGGTGTACCTCCTCTCAGAACACGCCGATGGCTCGCTCGGGGCAGGAGCGGACGGCCTCGACCACCGCTGCCTCCTGGTCCTCGGGCACCTCGTCGGCGACCGGTGTGGAGTGCCCGTCGATCTCGCTGAGTTCGAAGGCCTCCGGGGCGCGCATGAAGCACAGGGTGTGGCCCTGGCAGCGCTCGGGGTCGACACGAACCTTCACGTTGCTCAACTCCCGTTCAGGTGAGGTCGGAGAGGGACTTGCCCACGGAGGCCAGGGTGGCGGGCTGTCCGTAGTTCCCCTTGTACTTGTAGACGGGGGCGTCGCAGCGGTAGGCACCCTGATCGGGGTCGAAGTCGGCCGCCTTCCATCCCTCGGCCGTGGCCACGACGACCGAGTAGCACCTGGTCGGTTCCTTCGAGGACAGGTCGAAGGGCGCCTGGAGGCCGCCGGCGGTCCAGGCGGTCTGCTTGAGCGCGTTGTCGTAGACGCACCTGCGGGTGAGTTCGGCGCAGTCGCGGGCGGAGACGGCGAACAGCAGCCAGGCGGAGAAGGCGCGCAGCACGGGGTAGGTGATCTGCTTGTCCGGCGCGTACTTCCTGAACAGGTCGACGACCTGTTGGGTGGCCGGGTTGTCGGCGGCGCTCTCCAGGGGTGCGGTGGCGGCCAGTTCGGCGTAGTTGTGCTGCTTGGCCAGGGCCGGTCCCGCGAGTTGCAGGAAGGCCGGGCCGTAGGCGTTGTTGTTGGCGTCGGTCCAGTCGGGCGCGTAGCCGATGCTGGTGAGGGCCTGTTCCAGCTTGGCGAGGCTCGCGAAGTCCCCGAGGAAGATCAGGCCCCTGACTTTCCTGGTCTTGATGGCCTGGGCGTAGGGAGTCCAGTCGGAGACGCCGGCCGCCGGGTAGAGGTCGGTGTAGGCGACCTTGCCGCCGAGACCCGCGACCCCCTCCTCGAACTGAGTGGACATCAGCTTGGTGACGGGCGAGTCACCGGACACGATGCCGACGTGCTGCGCGGAGCCGGGGTACTTCTTCCCGATCAGCCAGCCGTAGTAGCCGGTGTACTGGAAGTACCCGGCCACGGGCTGCGAGGCGATCACCTGGAGGTCGGAGCCGACGGCGCCGGTCTGGCTGGACTGCGCGGGGAAGTTGGGCAGCAGACACTTCAGCCGGTCCTGGACTCCGAGGGCGTCCAGTGCGGCGCCTCCGCCGACCAGGGCGAAGTCGGACGTGCAGGCTTCCAGCACGCGCTGGCGGACGTCCATGAGCCTGGTGTCGCGGACGACGGGCTCGATCCTCCGCCCCCCGATGCCGCCCGCGTCATTGCACCAGTCGGTGAACACCTTGGCGGCGTCGGCGAATTCGGACTTCTTGGTGAAGCCGACGTCGGACATGACGCCCACCTTGACGCTGCTGCCGGTGACACCCTGTACGGACGAGGGCTTGGCGGTGCCGGGGCCGCAGACGTCCTTGAGCGTGCCGAAGTCGGCCGAGGTGGTGGAGGCGCCGGTGGCCGGGGTCTGCGCGGCGCCGGTGCCGGTGTCGTCGTCGGATCGGGTGGAACAGCCGGCCAGCAGCACCGCAAGCACGGTGACCGAGCCGATGAGCAGCCTGCGCACGATGTCTCCTCGGGAAGTGCGGGGCCTTCGGGGAACTCAGGTGACCGCGCCGCTCGCCTTGAGGGCGAGGATGCGGTCCCAGTCGTAGCCGAGCTCGGAGAGGATCTCCTCCGTCTGCGCGGCGAACTCGGGAGCGGGGCCGAGGCGGGTGTCCTCGACGTCGAACTGGACCGGGCTGGCGACGAGTTCGAGCTCGCCGGCCTGTCCGATGTAGCCGTTGGCGCGCACCTGTGCGTCGGCGGCGGCCTGGAGGGTGTCCTGGACCGGGGCCCAGGGGCCGTCCAGGGCGGCGAGGTCCTCTGACCAGTCGGCGAGGGTGCGGCCGGCGATCACCTCGCGGAGGATCTTCACCGCTTCGTCGGTGTGCGCGGCGATGGACTCGGCCGTGGCGAACCGGGGGTCGCCGGCGAGGTCGGGGCGGCCGAGGCAGTGGCAGACGTTCGCCCAGAACCTCGCGGGCTGGAGCATCACGAAGGAGATCCAGCGGTCGTCGGCGGTGCGGTAGAGGCCGGAGAGGGGGTTGGTCGGCGAGCCGTGGGCGCTCGGGGTGACGCCCTCCCAGGCCCGGTCGAGGTGGAGGGAGAGCCCGATGGAGTGGCCGAGCGCCCACAGCCCGCTGCCGAGCAGGGACACGTCGACCACCGGGGCCTCGCCGGTGCGCTCGCGGCACAGCAGGGCGGCCGCGATGCCGCCCGCGAGGTTGGTGCCGGAGACGGTGTCGCCGTAGGCCGGGCCGGGCGGGCTGATCAGGCCCTCGGTGCCGGGCGGGGTGACGGAGCGGGCCGTTCCGGCGCGGGACCAGAAGGCGGTCATGTCGTAGCCGCCCTTGCCGGACTCGGGGCCGCGGGGGCCGAGGGCGCTGCCGCGGGCGTAGACGATCCGCGGGTTGACGGCGCGGATGTCGTCGACGTCGATACGGAGGCGGGCGCGGGAGGCGGGCATGAAGCTGGTGAGGAAGACGTCGGCGCCCCGGGCCAGCTCGTACAGCACCTCGCGGCCGTCCTCGGTCGCCATGTCGAGGCCGAGGGAGCGCTTGCCGCGGTTGGCGTGGGCGACGTTCGGGTTGGGTTCGCCCTCCACCTCGAAGGTGCCGGTCCGGCGCAGTCCGCGCTGCGGGTCGCCGGTGACGGCGTGCTCGACCTTGACGACGTCGGCGCCCCAGTCGGCGAGCACGGCCCCGGCGGAGGGCACGAAGCCGTACATCGCGACCTCCAGGACCCGGATGCCTTCGAGGGGCCTCATGCCGGGTCCTGCGGAACGACCACGCGGGCGAACGACTTCTCCTCCAGGAACTCCTCGAAGCCCGCCCGTCCGCTCTCCCGTCCGACGCCGGACTGCTTGTAGCCGCCGAAGGGCACGTCGGGGGCGAAGTAGTTGCCGCCGTTGATGGAGAAGGTGCCGGTGCGGATACGGCGGGCGACGCGCAGGGCGCGTTCCTCGTCGGCGCTGTGGACGGCGCCGGACAGGCCGTACCGGGAGTGGTTGGCGATGCGGACGGCGTCCTCCTCGTCGTCGAAGGGGATCACCGCGAGGACCGGTCCGAAGACCTCCTCCTGGGCGATCTCGCTGTCGGGGTCGACATGCGCGAGGAGGGTGGGCTCGTAGAACCAGCCGGGGTCGACGGGGTGGCCGCCGCGGACGAGGGTCGCGCCGTCCGCGACCGCCCGCCGCACCATGCCGTCGACCTTGTCGCGCTGCTGCTCGCTGATGAGCGGGCCCATGGAGGTCTTCGGATCGGTGGGGTCGCCGACCTTGACGCGGTCGAGCCCGGCGGCGACGAACCGGACGATCTCGTCGTGGTGGGCGCGCGGGACGAGGAGCCGGGAGGTGAGCGCGCAGCCCTGGCCGGAGTGGGAGCAGATGGTGAACGCGGCGAACAGGGCAGCCTCGGCGAAGTCCGCGTCCTCGAAGACGATCATCGCGGACTTGCCGCCGAGTTCCAGGAAGACCCGCTTCACGGTGTCCGCGGCGGCGGCCATGATCCGGCGGCCGACGGGGGTCGACCCGGTGAAGGTGACGGCGTCCACGTCCGGGTGGGTGGTGAGGAGTTCGCCGACCTCGGCGCGCGAGGAGCTGAGCACGTTGACGACGCCGGGCGGTATGTCGGTGTGTTCGGCGATGAGTTCGCCGAGGGCGAGGGTGATGAGCGGGTTCTGCGGGGCGCCCTTGAGGACGACCGTGCAGCCGGCCGCGAGGGCGGGGGCGAGCTTGGCGAGGGCGAGCTGGTTGGGGTAGTTGTACGGCAGGATCGCGGCGACGACCCCGGCGGCCTCCTTCTCCACCCAGCGGTGGTGGCGCCGGCCACGCGAGGCGATCTCCCCGAGATCCTCGGTGAACTCGTACGTCTCCAGCAGGTCGGCGTAGTACGTCACCAGGCCGATCGGCTCGTCGAGCTGGGGGCCGTGGGTGAGCTGGCGCGGGGCGCCCACCTCGGCGATGGTCAACTCGCGCAGCTGCTCACGGTGTTCGTCGAGGGCCCGCTCCAACTGGCGCAGACAGCGCAGCCGCAGCTCCCGGTCCGTGGACCAGCCGGTGGTGTCGAAGGCGCGGCGGGCGGCGGCGACCGCGCTCTGTGCGTCCGCGGCCGTGGCGTCGGGGGCGTGGCCGAGCAGTTCACCGGTGGCGGGGTTGTGGGAGGCGAAGGTGGTCTCCGCCGCGACCAGTTTGCCGTCGATCAGCTGTGACTTGACGACGAGGGAGCTCACAGCCGCACCACCTGTCCGCCGTCCACCGCGACGATCTGTCCGGTGAGCCAGCTCGCGTCGTCGGAGAGCAGGAAGAGCACCGCGCCCGCCTGGTCGGCGGGGGTGCCCAGCCGCTTGAGGGCGAGGTTCTGCACCATCGCGCCGCGGTGCTCTTCGGGGACGATGCTGCGGGTGGCCTCGGTGTCCGTCGGCCCGGGGGCGATCGCGTTGACGCGGATGCCGCGCCCGCCGAGTTCGGCGGCGAGGGAGACGGTGAGGTGGTTGATGCCGGCCTTGGCCAGCCCGTAGAACCCGGTGGGCTGGTAGGCGGCGGTGGACGACTGGTTGACGATCGCCGCGCCCTCCTTCAGGTGGGGCAGGACGGCACGGGTCACGTGCAGCGCGCCCAGCAGGTTCACCTTGAGGAAGCGGTCGAGGTAGTCGTAGTCGACGGTGACGATGCCCTCGCGGCGCATGCCGTGGAAGATCGCGGCGTTGTTGACCAGGTGGTCGACGCGCCCGAGTTCGGTGACCACGGTGTCGGCGAGGGCCTGCGCCGAGGCCGGGTCGGCGACGTCGACCTTCACGAAGAGGGCGTCGCCGATCTCCTTGGCGACCCGCTGCCCCTGTTCCTCGTTCAGTTCGGCGACGACGACCTTCGCGCCCTCGGCGGCCAGCGCCTTCGCGCACCCCTCGCCGATGCCCTGTCCGGCCCCGGTGACGATCGCCACCTTGTCCTTGAACCGCATCCCGCCTCCTCGTTCCGATGTCCGGAAACTACATTCTCTATTTGTGCGAATCAAGGATTCGGACGAGAGAATCTGATGCTCTGCACTTCCCGTCGCAACCCTGATGAGAATATGGTTCTCGCGAACGGAAGGGGTGTTTCCATGATCGGTTCGAAGGCCCTGAGCCCGTCGCTCGGGGTGGAGTTCACGGGCGTGTCCGATCCCCTCGACGACGCCTTCGTCACGCGTGCCGCCGAGGCCCTGAAGTGGCGGGGAGTCCTGCTGGTCCGCGGGCTGCACCTGGACGACGAGCAGCAGCTGGCGTTCAGCCGGCGGCTCGGCGAGGTGGTCTCGCTCAGGGGCCGGGAGATCTTCCCGATCTCCCTCGACCCCGCCGTCAACCGCACCGCCGAGTACCTGAAGGGCGCCTTCTACTGGCACCTCGACGGCACCACCGACGACGTACCCGTCAAGGCGACCACACTGACGGCCCGTCATGTCGCCGCGGTCGGGGGCGGAACGGAGTTCGCCAGCACCTACGCCGCTTACGAGAACCTGCCGCGCAAGGACCGCGAGCGCTACGAGCGCCTGCGCGTGGTGCACAGCTTCGAGGCGGCGCAGCGGCTGGTCAAACCCGATCCCACGGAGAGCGAACTGGCCGGATGGCGCACCCAGCCCACCCACGAGATGTCCCTGATCTGGCGGCGCCGCGACGGCCGCCGCTCCCTGGTCACCGGAGCCACCGCCGACCACATCGTGGGAATGGGCCCCGGGGAGAGCCGCGCCCTGCTCGACGAACTCCTCGACTGGACCACTCGGGAACGGTTCAGGTACGCCCACGACTGGTCCGTGGGCGACCTGGTGATCTGGGACAACACCGGGATCCTGCACCGGGCGCTGCCCTACGAGGAGAACTCCGAGCGGCTGCTGCACCGGACGACGGTCGTCGGCGACGAGGCGTTCGCATGAGGGCCGCGCGGGTCGCCGTGGTGACCGGGGGCGCCTCGGGCATCGGCCGGGCCGTCGCCCGGCGCCTGGCCGCCGACGGCCTGGAGGTCGCCGTCCTCGACCTCACGCCCGCCGAAGAGGGCTACGGCCTGACGGCCGACGTCACCGACCGGACGCAGGTCGACAAGGCCATGGACGCGGTCCGCGAGCGCCTCGGCCCGATCTCGGTGCTGGTGAACGCGGCCGGGAAGGACGGTTTCACCCGGTTCGGCGATCTGTCCTTCGCCGACTGGCAGCGGATCGTCGACATCAACCTCAACGGCGTCTTCCACTGTGTGCAGTCCGCGTTGCCGGACATGTGGGACGGCCGCTGGGGCCGGATCGTCAACATCTCCTCCAGCAGCACCCACTCCGGCCAGCCCTTCATGGCGCACTACGTCGCCGCCAAGTCCGCGGTGAACGGCCTGACCAAGTCCCTGGCCCTGGAGCTCGGCCCGCGCGGCATCACCGTCAACGCGGTCCCGCCCGGCTTCGTGGACACCCCGATGCTGCGCACCGCCGAGCGCGAGCAGCAGCTCGGCGGCTCCGTCGAGGACCACATCGCCCGTACGCCGGTACGCCGCGTCGGCCGCCCGGAGGACATCGCGGCGGCCTGCTCCTTCCTGGTGAGCGAGGAGGCCGGCTACATCACCGGCCAGATCCTCGGGGTGAACGGGGGCCGCACCACATGACGAGGATCCCCCCGATCCCCTACGAGGAGTGGGACGCCGAGGTCCTGCGCCCGCTGACGGGCGGGCGCACGATACCCCCGTCCAACGCCCTCGGCCTGCTTCTCAACCACCCCCGCCTGGCGAAGGCCTTCCTGACCTTCAGCACCCAGCTGGTCTACCGCGGCACGCTGCCGGACAGGACACGGGAACTGGCGATCCTGAGGGTCGCCTGGCGGCGCCGGTGCCGTTACGAGTGGGCGCACCACATACGGATGGCACCTCGGGCAGGCATCACGGAAGACGAGTTGGACCAGGTGCGGCGGGGCGCCGACACCCTGGTCAACCGGGCCGTGGACGAGCTGGAGACCGCCTTCGCGCTCTCCGACGGGACCTACGCGGAACTGGCCGGGGAACTCGATGAACGGCAGCTCATGGAGTTCGTGTTCATCGTCGGCGCATACGGGCTGCAGGCCTTGGCCTACAACGCCTTCGGCGTGGAACCCGACGCCGGGATGGACGACGCCGGGATGGACGACGGGGGGATGGGGGAGGACGCCGTACCGCTCTAGGGGCCTGTCAGGCGGGCCTGGTCTCCCAGGCCGCCTCGGCGGCGTCGGCCAGTGCCTCGCCCTTCGCGAAACCGTAGTACGCGGCGAACTGCAGCACGATCTCGTCCATCTCCTCCTTGGTCAGGTCGCCGGAGTGCAGCGCCGCGGTGACATGGGTGCGCAGCGGCAGGGGCGAGTCGTCCAGCGCGACGCTGGCCACCGTCACGATCCGCCGCTCCCGGCGGGTCAGTCCGGCCCGCTGCCAGACGTGGCCGAACACGAAGTTGAGGATCCCGGCCTGCCGGTACGGCGAGTTGACCGGCGGCGCGGGGGTCAGGTTGACGTCGACGAACTCCTCGACGCCGCGCTTGAGCCGTTCGTCCCAGACGGCCGGGCCGAGGGTGTCGTCGGTCAGGAGCGGCCAGGGTGGGGTCTCCTCACCTCGCTCGCGGTGAACACGGTCCCACTGCCGGGCGATGGCCCCCTCCAGGTGGGAGGCCTTGGGCCAGCCGCAGTACACCGCGAAGTGCAGGACGAACTCCAGCAGGGCCTCCAGCCCGATGTCCCCGCCGGCGAGCGCCGCGTAGACGTGGTCCTCGATGGGACCGGGCGCGTCGGCGGCGGCCACACAGGTCAGGGTGACCCAGCGCCGGTCCCTGCGGCTCAGTCCGGGACGTGACCACACCTCGCCGAACAGGAACTCGCGTGAGGCTCGGGCGAACGGGGTGTTCACGGCGGACTGTCCAGCGGTGGCCATGACCTCGGCCCGGGTCCGGGTCGCGTCGGTGCCGTCCATGGGTGCCTCCTGAGGTCGGCGTCGGGAAAGCCTCAAGCGCTGATGAAGACGTTCTTGGTCTGGAGGAACTCGTACAGGCCCTCCTTGCCGCCCTCCCGGCCGTACCCGCTGTGCTTGTAGCCTCCGAACGGGGCGCCCGGCGGCTGGCCCGAGGCTCCGTTGACGAGCACGGTGCCCGACTGGAGCAGCGGCACGACGCGCTGGATCCGCGACGCGTCGCGCGTGTACAGGACGGTGCCCAGCCCGTAGGGGGTGGCGTTGGCCAGTTCGACCGCCTCGTCCTCGCCGTCGAAGGGGATCACCGACAGCACGGGACCGAACACCTCGTGCTGTGCCACCTCGCTGTGCGGGTCGACGTCGGCGAGGACCGTCGGGTCGATGAAGAAGCCGTCGCGGACGGCCGGCGCGAGCCGGGACGGGTCGGTGGCGTGGCCACCGGCGACCACCCGGCTGTCCTTCGCCGCCCGCTCGATCATCCCGAGGATCCGTTCGCGGGCGGCCTCGGCGACGACCGGGCCGAGTGCCGTCCCCTGGTCGAACGGGTCTCCGGCCCGCAGCGCGCCGGCGGCCCCGACGGCCGCGGCGACCGCCTCGTCGTACACGGACCGGTGCACGAGCATGCGGGTGGTGAGGTTGCAGCCCTGGCCCGACAGGTTGAAGCAGGAACGGACGGTCTCGGCGACGGCCGCCGCGAGATCGGCGTCGGGGAAGACGACGTTGGCGGTCTTCCCGCCGAGTTCGAGCAGGACGGGCTTGAGGGTGTGGCGTGCGGCGTCGAGGATCTTCTTCGCGGTCGGAATCCCGCCGGTGAAGGAGATCTTGGCGACGTCGGGGTGCCGGACCAGCCGGTCCCCCGCTTCCGGCCCGCCCGGCAGCACGTGCAGCACCCCGGGAGGCAGCCCGGCCTCCAGCGCGATCTCGGCGAACCGGGCGACGGTGAACGGGGCCAGGTCGGGGGACTTGACCACGACGCAGTTGCCCGCCGCGAGGGCGGGAGCGACCTTCATCCCGAGCGACATGACCGGGCCGTTCCAGGTGAGGACGACCCCGACGACGCCGTACGGCTCCGGCACGGTGTAGTCGAGCCCCGCCGCGATGCGGGGGCTCGGCGGGACCGTCGCCCCCTCGATCTTGTCGGCCCAGCCCGCGTAGTAGCCGAACCACGCGGAGGACAGATGGGCCAGGCCGGCCGACGTACGGAACGGGACGCCGAGTTCGAGGGTGGTGAGCCGGGCCAGTTCGAGAACGCGTTCCCGCAGCAGGTCCTCGATCCGCTGGAGTATGCGGCGGCGTTCGTCCGGGGACATCGCCCGCCAGGCGGGGAAGGCGGCCTTCGCCGCGGCGACGGCCGCGTCGATCTCCTGCGGCCCGGCAAGCAGGACGGCGCCGTTCGGGCGGGCGGTGGCGGGGTTGACGTGGTCGGCACGGCCGGCGGACGGGCGGTCGAGCCAGACACCGTCGACGAGGGGGCCGGTGGTACCGAGGTCGTGGGACGCGGTGGTCGAGGAGGAGGTCATGTCGGTTCCGCCTTGGGATCGTCCGGGTGGGGCGGTGGGGCATGCGCGCGGCACGCGGCGGCCGGCTCGGTCACAACCGGGTGACCCAGCCGCCGTCGACGCTGATCACCTGGCCGTTGATCCATTCACCGGCCGGCGAGGCGAGCAGGAGCAACGTGCCCAGCAGGTCTTCGGCGGGAGCGGACTTCTTGCCCGGGATGGCGGCGGTCAGGGCGGCCCGAGCGGGGTGGTCGGCGGGCAGGCTGCGCAGCCCGGGTTCGTTCTCGACCAGGCCGGGGGCGATGGCGTTGACGTTGATGCCGAGCGGGCCGAGCGAGCGGGCGAGGCCAACGGTGATGTTGACCAGGGCGAGTTTGCTGACGCCGTAGATGCCGCCGCCCATGAAGGCGCCCGCGGACACCTGGTTGATGATCCGTCCACCGCCGCGTTCGGTCATCGACGCCTTGACGGCCCCCGCACAGAGGACGGCGCCGAGCACGTTCACCCGCATGACCCGGTCGAACCAGTCCGTGGGCAGGTCCAGGATGTCGACCTGGGGGATCTCCGCCATGAGTGCCGCGTTGTTCACCAGGATGTCGATGCCGCCGAACGCGGCGGTGCTCTTCGCGGCCATGTCGGCGGTGGAGGCCCTGTCGGTGATGTCGGTCTGCACGCCGAGGGCCTGCAGACCGTCGGAGGCCAGCGTCGCGGCGGCGCTCTCGGCCCGTGCGCCGTCGAGGTCCGCGAGGACGACGGCGGCTCCGGCCTCGGCCAGCGCCCGGCCGTAGACCTGCCCGATGGCACCGGCCCCACCGGTCACGACGGCGACCTTGCCGTCGAGACGCAGCCGGTCGAGTGTGCTGCTGCTCATGGGGTGTCCTTCGTCAGACGGGACAGGTAGGCGTCGATGTCGGCGCCGTGTTCGCGCAGTTCGTCGGCGGCTTGTGGTGCGGTGAGGATGAGGAACCGGTCGCGCAGGACACCGTCGGCGACGAGTTCACCGACGGACTCGGCGTCCAGGACGGGAAAGGCGGGTCCGCGGGGTGGTGCCGGTTTTCCGTAGAAGGCGATCTGCTCGACGATGTTCGTGGCCACGCCCGCCGGACACAGGCAGGAGACGCCGATGCCGCGCGGACGCAGATAGAGGGCGAGCGCCTCGGACAGGCCGACGATCGCGTGTTTGGTCGCGGTGTACGGCAGCCGGTCGAAGCCGTACGGCAGCAGACCGGCCGTGGAGGCGGTGTTGACGACATGCCCCGACCCCTGCTCCAGCAACCCGGGCAGAAAGACGAGGTTGCTGCGCACCACGCCCAGCAGATTGACGTCCACGACGCGTTGCCAGGCCTCGAGGGGGATGTCCTCGGCGGGGCCGACTGCCAGGACACCGGCGTTGTTCATGACCAGGTCGACGCGGCCGAAGTGGTCGAGAGCCAGGCCGCGGACCGCTCGCAGGTCGTCGACGCTGGTGACGTCGCACGCCGCGGCGACCCCCCTGGGACCCAGTTCGTCTGCCACGGTCCGCGCCCGCTCGCCGATCAGATCGGTCACCACCACCCGTGCGCCGCGCCGGGCGAAGGCGTGTGCGGCGGCACGGCCGATCCCGCTGCCCGCGCCGGTCACCACGGCCACGGCGTGGTGCAGGTCGATGCTCATCGGGCTGTGACTCCTTCGCTCGTGGCCGGGACGGCTGGTCAGGGGTGGAGCGGCGGTACGGGTTCGTGCGGCTCGGTCCCGGCGAGCGACGGTGAAGAGCGATCCGGTGACCGCGCAGGGGATCGGGCAGATGCGCCGGCTCCGTTCGAAGACGTCCCGGCGGCCGTACTGCTGGAGCATCGCGTTCTCAGCGGCCTGCGGCGTTCGTTCAGGCCCGGAAGCCGCTACTCGACGATCTCCTGGACAGGACGATCTGCTGCTTCACCGACGGAGACGTCAAGGTCACTCCCAAAATTGGAGAGCGATACTTTATATAAAGAAGAATGTCATTTCCGTACGAGGAAAAATCGAACCACGCGCCGACGGCGAAGTCAACCGCCTTGGCGGCACGGCAGTTGCGCCCCCCTCGGACGCCGTACCGCCTCGGACGCCGTACCGCCTCAGACGCCGTACCGGAGAGACCGGGCGGCGAGTTCCCCGATGAGGACGGCCGTCGCGGCGGGCCCGCGCAGCGGCGCGTCCGGCAGGATCGAGGTGTCGGCCACCCGCAGGCCGGCGACGCCGTGCACCCGCCCGTGGGCGTCGACGGCGGCGGACGGGCCCATCGGAACGGTGCCGCAGGTGTGCTGGGCCGTGCCGAGCCGTGCCCGGATCCAGCCGTCCAGGGCACGGTCGTCGCCGAGGACGGAGGCGGCCGGGTCCTCCACGCCCGCGCCGATCTCCGCGAACGCGCCCGCCGCGGTCAGCGCCGCCGCGGCCCTGACCGCCTCCCGCAGCCCGGCCCGGTCGGCGGCGGTCGCCAGATAGCCGTGGTCGACGCGCGGCGGGACGTCCGGATCGGCCGACACGGTCCGCAGTCCGCCGCGTCTGCGGGGCGTCTGCACGGACGCCAGGAACAGCTGCGGCGCCCGCCCGGCGGCCGTGGTCCCCTCGGCCAGGGCGGTCATCGGCACCAGCGACTGGAGGATCTCCAGATCCCCCGCGCCCGGCTCGGCGAAGGAGGACGTCAGATGCAGCGCGCCGCCCAGCCAGGTGCCCTCGGGATCGGCCACGGGGCGCCGGGGGCGCCACGTCAGGGCCACCTGGGGGTGATCGCTGAGCGCGGCGCCCACCGCGGGCAGGTCGGCCGCGACGGGAAGGCCCAGCCGGGTGAGCCGCGTCGCGGGTCCGACGCCGGAGAGGTGCAGCAGATGGGGTGTGGCGAGGGATCCGGCGCACAGGACGGTCTCACCGGCCGGGACGACGACGCGCCGCCCGGCGCTCTCGGCGACCACGCCGGTGGCCCGCCCCCGGTGGATGACCACCGAGCGGACCGTGCAGTCACCGCGCACCGCGAGGTTCGGCCGGTCGAGAGCGCCGAGCAGATACGCCAGGCCCGCGTTGACGCGCAGCCCGCCGAGGGTGTTGGTCGGCACCGGACCGACGCCGGGTGGGTCCTGCGCGTTCTTGTCGGGCTCCGCGGGGTGGCCGAGCTCCCGGGCGGCCGCGGCGAAGGCGGTCGCCGCGGGATGCGTCAGAGGTGTCCGGTGCACCGGGACAGGGCCGGTGCGGCCGTGACCGGGGTCGTCCGGAAGGTCCAGGTCGGTCTCCAGCGCGCGCAGCAGCGGCAGCACCCGCTCGTACGACCAGCGCGGGTCGCCGCAGCACCGGGCCCACCGCGCGAAGTCCGCCCGCCGCGCCCGGACGAAGTAGCCGCCGTTGACGGTGGTGGAGCCGCCGAGCACCCGGCCCCTGGGGGCGGCGTAGCACCGGTCGGGGGTGAGCCGTACCGGGATCGGGCGCACGTAGGGGTGGGCCGGCATCGCGCCCGGTACCAGCCGGGCGTCCAGCACAGGGGCCGGGAATCCGTCGCGGGGCACCGGCCCGGCCTCCAGCAGCAGTACGCGGCAGCCGGGCTCCTCGCTCAGACGCGCGGCCAGCACGGCACCGGCGCCGCCCGCCCCCACCACCACCACGTCCGGGTTGCGCACCGGGGTTCCCTTCCGCCCACCATGGAAATACCATTCTCAAGTTCAGAGAATTACCATATCGACATCGATGTGAGGAGTCGCCATGCGGGACACGAACGCGGCGGACGAGCCGCGGGCCGCGCATCCGGACAGCCCGCAGGACCGCGCCGCGGACTCGGCGGACGGTGTGACGGAACTCGCCGACCCGCTGATCGAGGACGTGTCCATCGACGGCATGTGCGGCGTCTACTGATGGCCGGCTTCGACCTCGACCGGGCCTGGGCGCCGCACCGCCAGGTCTCCGTGCGTCCGGAGGCGTTCGGCGCCCTGCTCTACCATTTCGGCACGCGCCGGCTGACCTTCCTCAAGGACCCGAGGCTCGCCGAGGTCGTCCTCCGGCTGCCCGACGCGCCCTCAGCCCGCTCCGCCTGCGCGGCCGGCGGCGTTCCGTCAGGCGAACTCGACCGCTTCGCGTCGGCGTTGGCCGCCCTGGCGGGCAGCGGCATGCTCGTCGAACGGACGCCCGGCGGACCGACGCCCGGCGCGTCGGAGCGCGCGCGTGCGTGAGATCGCCGCGCAGCTCGTGGCCTGGGAGCGGACCGGAGTGCGGTATGCCCTCGCCACGGTGATCGCGACGACCGGCAGCGCACCGCGCCGGCCCGGAGCGGCCATGGCCGTCGCCGGGAACGGGGACGTACGGGGCAGCGTGTCCGGAGGATGCGTGGAGAGCGCGGTGTACGAGCTCTGCGGCGAGGTCCTCGACAGCGGCTCGGCGGTCCGCGCACACTTCGGCTATTCCGACGGCACCGCCGTCGAGGCCGGACTGACCTGCGGCGGGACGATCGAGGTGTTCGTGCAGCCGCAACCCCCCGCCGCGGTGGTGCGGGCGGTCACCGGCACCCGCCCGCTGGCTGTCGCCCACCTCCTGACCGGCCCGGGCTCCGTCATGGCCGTCGGCCCCGGCGTCCGCCACGGCACTCTGGGCACCGGGGAGACCGACGCCGCGGTGGCCGCCCTGGCGCGGGCCATGCTGGACGCCGGGGCCACCGGGATCCGTTCGGTTCGGTGCCGTCCGGACACGGAGGTCTTCATCTCCTCGTACGCCGCACGGCCGCGCATGCTCGTCTTCGGCGCGAACGACCACGCGGGTGCCGTCGTGACCATCGGCCGGTTCCTCGGCTACCGCGTGACCGTCTGCGACGCCCGCCCGGTGTTCGCCACTCCGGGGCGGTTCCCCGACGCCGACGATGTCGTGCTCGACTGGCCGCACCGCTACCTCGCGTCCACCGGGACCGACCCGCGCACGGTGGTCGTGGTGCTCACCCACGACCCCAGGTTCGACGTGCCGTTGCTGGAGAGGGCCCTGCGCCTGCCGCTGGGCTACGTGGGCGCCATGGGCTCGCGGCGGACCCACGACGAGCGGCTGGCCCGGCTGCGCGCCGCCGGGCTCACCGACCGCGAGCTGGCGCTGCTGCGCTCTCCCATCGGACTCGACCTCGGTGCGGTCACCCCGCAGGAGACCGCGGTGGCCATCGCCGCCGAGGTGATCGCCGTCCGGCACGGCGGCAGCGCCCTGCCCCTGCGCCGCACCCATGGGCCCCTGCACCACGGCCTCCCCGGCGGCGGCGCCGTTCCCGTACGAGCCGTCCCCGTCGGCACCCCGCCCGACATCGCCGAGCCGAAGGATCCGGTACCCCCATGACCGCCCCCGCGAAGCCGCGTCGCCTGACCGAGCTGTTCGAGACCGGACTCGCCGCGCCGGTCTGCCTGACCTGGGAACTGACCTATGCCTGCAACCTGGCCTGCGCCCACTGTCTGTCCAGCTCCGGGCGGCGTGATCCGCGCGAGCTGACCACGGCCGAGGCCATGGCCGTCATCGACGAACTGGAGGCCATGCAGGTCTTCTACGTCAACATCGGCGGCGGCGAGCCGACGGTGCGCCCGGACTTCTGGGACCTGCTCGACCACGCCACCGGACACCACGTGGGGGTGAAGTTCTCCACCAACGGGGTGCGCATCACCCCCGGCACCGCCCGGCGACTGGCCGGCAACGACTACGTCGACGTACAGGTCTCGCTCGACGGAGCGACGCAGGAGGTCAACGACGCGCTGCGCGGGCCGGGTTCGTACGCGACCGCCCTGCGGGCGCTGCGCCACCTCGCCGAGGCGGGCCTGCGCGGCACCAAGCTGTCGGTGGTGTGCACCCGGCACAACATCCCGCAGCTCGACGAGTTCGAGCGGCTCGCCGACCGCTACGGGGCGCAGCTGAGGCTGACCCGGCTGCGGCCGTCGGGCCGCGGCGCCGACGTCTGGGACGACCTGCGCCCCACCCCCGGGCAGCAGCGGGAGCTGTACGAGTGGCTGCTGGCCCACGGCGACACCGTGCTGACCGGTGACTCCTTCTTCCACCTGTCCGCGTACGGGCGTTCCCTGCCCGGGCTGAACCTGTGCGGAGCCGGACGGGTGGTGTGCCTGATCGATCCGGTCGGTGACGTGTACGCGTGCCCGTTCGCGATCCACGAGGACTTCCTCGCGGGCAACGTCCGCGAGCCGGGCGGTTTCGCCGAGGTCTGGCGGTCCGCGCCCCTCTTCCACCGCCTGCGCGCGCCGCAGTCGGGGGGTGCGTGTGCCTCGTGCTCCTTCCACGACACGTGCAAGGGCGGCTGCATGGCCGCCAAGTTCTTCACCGGCCTGCCCCTGGACGGCCCGGACCCCGAGTGCGTGCGCGGCCTCGGAGAGGAACTGCTGGCGCGGCGGCCGGCCGACCGCACCCACCTGCCGCGGCCGGGGGCCGACCACTCCCGGCCGGTGCTGGTGCCGCTGACCCGCCGGCCCCCGGTGTCCGCCTGCGACGAGAATCCGCTGGCCGGGTCCCGCCCCCCGAGGAGGTTTCCGCGATGAGTCCCTTCCGCCGCAACCCCTGGTTCGAGACGGTCGCCGAGGCACAGCGCCGGGCCCGCCGGCGCCTGCCGGCCGGTGTCTACGGGGCACTGCTCGCGGGCTCCGAACGCGGCCGGACGGTCGACGACAACACCGCCGCCTTCGCCGACCTGGGCTTCGCCCCGCGGGTCGCCGGACATCACGGCCGCCGTGATCTCACCACCACCGTGCTGGGTGTGGAGACGTCGTTCCCCGTGGTCATCTCGCCCACCGGTGTGCAGGCCGTCGATCCGCAGGCCGAGGTCGCCGTTGCCCGGGCGGCGGCGAACCGGGGCGTGATCATGGGACTGAGCTCGTTCGCGAGCAGGCCGGTGGAGGAGGTCTGCGCGGTTCATCCGAACGTGTTCTTCCAGATCTACTGGAGCGGCGGACGCGAGGTGATGCGCCGGCGGATGGAGCGGGCCCGCCGCGCCGGTGCGAAGGCGCTCGTCGCGACCCTGGACTGGTCGTTCTCCCAGGGCCGCGACTGGGGCAGCCCGGTGATCCCGGAACGGATCGACCTGCGGACGGCCCTGCGGATGGCGCCCCAGGTCCTCGCCCGGCCCGGCTGGCTGTGGCGGTTCGCCCGGGCCGGCGGCGCACCGGACCTGACCGCGCCGAACCTGGGGGCGCCGGACGGGGCGGCTCCCACGTTCTTCGGGGCGTACGGCGAGTGGATGTCCACCCCGCCGCCGACGTGGGAGGACGTCACATGGCTACGGCAGGAGTGGCAGGGGCCGTTCCTGCTGAAGGGGGTCTGCCGGGTCGACGACGCGCGCAGGGCGGTGGACGCCGGCGTGGACGCGATCTCCGTGTCCAACCACGGCGGCAACAACCTGGACACCACCCCTGCCACCATTCGACTGCTGCCCGCGATCGCCGAGGCGGTCGGGGACGAGGTCGAGGTGCTGCTCGACGGCGGAGTGCGGCGCGGCGGCGATGTCGCCAAGGCGCTCGCCCTGGGTGCCCGGGCCGTGCTCATCGGCCGCGCCTCCCTGTGGGGCCTGGCCGCGAACGGACAGGCCGGCGTCGAGAACGTACTGGACATCCTGCGCGGCGGCCTGGACTCGGCGGTGCTCGGGCTCGGCCGGGGCTCGGTCCACGAACTGCGCCCGCGGGACCTGCACGTGCCCCGGGGGTTCGCCGTGACCCTCGGCTCCGGTCCGGCCGCGGAGCGGTGAGATGACCGGCCCGCTGGGCGACCGGTCCTGGCCCGATGTCGCGAAGGGCGGCCTGGTCCTGGTGCCGCTCGGATCGACCGAACAGCACGGCCCGCATCTGCCCCTGTCCACCGACACCGTGATCGCCCGGGCCGTCGCGGAGCGGGCCGCCGCCCTGCTGCCCGGTGCGGCACCGGTCGCGCCGGCGATCCCGTACGGGGCGAGCGGAGAGCACGCGGGCTTCCCCGGAACCGTCTCCCTCGGCGGTGAGGCCCTGCGGGCGGTGCTCGTCGAGGCGGTGCGCTCCCTCGTCCTGTGGGCCGGGCGGGTCGCCTTCGTCAACGGGCACGGCGGCAACGGGGCGACGCTGACGGCGGCCGTCCGCGCGCTGCGCCGGGAGGGCCACGACGTGGTCTGGACGGCGTGCCGCGTGCCCGGCGGCGATGCCCACGCCGGTGTCACGGAGACGTCGCTGATGCTCCACCTCGCCCCGGAACTGGTGCTGACGGAGCGGGCCGTCCCCGGTGACCGCCGGCCGCTCAGCGTGCTCATGCCCCGGCTGCGGACCGACGGGGTGCGCGCGGTGTCGCCCACCGGCGTGCTGGGCGATCCGACCGGGGCCAGCGCGGACCAGGGCCTGCGGACGCTGCGGGCGCTGGCGTCGGACGTGGCAGGCCGCCTCACGGCCTGGCGGGTCGACGACACGGGAAGGCTGCTGCGATGAACCCGGACCCGTCACCGTCGCTCTCGCCGCCGGGACTGCCCGTCGCCCTGGACCACGCCGTCTCCTTCCGGGCCGGCGGGCGGGTGGTCACCGGCGGCGCCCCGTGGGGGGTCGCCCTGCTCAAGGAGGCCGCGCTGCCCCACCTCACCGCCCTTCGCCGCGCGGGACGCACCGGTCTGACCCCCGGGACGGCGGTGGCGCGCGCGCTGGCGCGGCGACTGCTCGACCGGGGACTCGCCCATCCCGTGCCCCCGTCCCGGCCGGGGCCCCATCCGGTGACCGTCGTGGTCCCGGCCTTCGGCCGGCCGGCGGAACTGCACCGCTGTCTGGCCTCGCTGCGGGGACTGCCGGTCGTCGTCGTGGACGACGGCTCACCCGACCCCGGGCCGGTCCGCGCCGCCGCCTCGGCCCACGGCGCGCGGGTGCTGCGCCACGAGGTCAACCGCGGCCCGGCCGCGGCCCGCAACACCGGCCTGGCCGTGGTCCGTACCCCGCTGGTGGCGTTCGTCGACTCCGACTGCCGGCCCGAGGAGGGCTGGCTGGATCTCCTCGTCCCGTGCTTCGACGACCCGAAGGTGGCCGCCGTCGCCCCGCGTGTCGTGCCGGCCGTCCGCTCCCGCGGTCGCGGGGCGCTCGCCCGGTACGAGGCCGCCCGCTCCGCCCTCGACCTGGGGCGGGAGCCGGCGTTGGTACGTCCGGGCGCGCGGGTGGGCTTCGTGCCGACCGCTGCCCTCGTCGTGCGCACGGATGCCCTGCGCGACGCCGCGTTCGACGAGGAACTGCGCCTGGGCGAGGACGTCGACCTCGTCTGGCGGCTGCACGACCGCGGGCGGCACGTGCGCTACGAGCCGCGGGCCCGCGTCGCCCACACACCGCGGCTCGGCCCGTGGGAGTGGGCCCGCCGCCGCCACGAGTACGGCACCTCCGCCGCCGCGCTGGCCGAGCGCCACCCCGGCCGGCTGGCGCCGGCCCGCCCCTCCGCCTGGAACCTCCTCACGCTGGCCTGCGTCGTCGGCGGGCGTCCTCGGGCGGCCGCCGCGAGCGCGCTGCTGACCGCGGGGCTGCTGCGGCGCCGTCTGTCGGGGACGCCGGCCGCGACGGGGCTGAGCGCGTCCGTCGTGGCGCAGGGCCTGATCGCCGACACGGCCGCGCTGGGACTGGCCCTGCGTCGCGAGTGGTGGCCGCTGGGACTGCTGTGCCTGGCCCGCGCGCCCCGCGACAGGACCGCCCGCGCGGCGACGGCGGCCATGCTCGCTCCGGTCGTCGCCGAATGGGTGACGCACGGCCACGGCCTGGACCTCCCGCGGTGGACCGCGCTCAGATGCCTCGACGACCTGTGCTACGGCACCGGCGTGACCGCGTCGGCCTGGCGGCACCGTTCGCCCGCCCCGCTGCTGCCGAAGGTCTCCTTGCCGTTCCTGCGCGGCGACGGCCGCCGACGGCCCTGACCCCGGCACCGGGACCGGGCCCGGCACGGCACCGTCCTCGGCGGCTACGCAGGTCGGGGCTGCGGCCCGGTGCCCGGGTGCCGGACCGGGCCGCCGCCCCGGCCTGTCAGGTCTCCGGCGGGAAGACCCGGTGTCCGGTGTCCGCGTCGGTGATCGAGATCGCCTCGATCGGGCAGGACTCGGCCACCTCCAGCACCACGTCGGACTCCGCTGTCCTCTCGGCCCGCGCGCGCCCCTGCCCGCTCTCGTCGAGTTCGAAGTCGGCGGGCGCGGACGCCACGCACAGACCGGTGCGGACACAGAGCCGCTTGTCGACCCTGACGGTCCACCGCTCCGTCATCGCCGGCCTCCCGTCACCACGAGCGGCAGGGTCTTCCAGCCGCGTACCGTCGAGGTCTGGGCCAGCTCCGCGTGGTCCCAGTCGACCTCCCAGCCCGGGAACCGCTCGAGGAGTTCCTCCGCGGCCACCCTGCCCTCCAGCCGGGCGAGGGCCGCGCCCAGGCAGTAGTGGGCGCCGACGCCGAAGCTCAGGTGCTGGGTGACCCGGTGGATGTCGAACCGGTCCGGATCGGGAACGCGCCGCGGGTCGCGGTTGGCGGCGGCCTGGATGAACAGGATGGCGCTGCCGGCCGGCACCGTGCGGCCGTGGAACTCCACGTCCCGGGTGACGTACCGCGCCGTGAACGGGCCGGTCGGCTCGAACCGCAGGATCTCCTCGATGGCGTTCGGGACGAGGGAGGGGTCGTTGGCCAGCTCCCGGCGGGCTTCGGGATAGCGGGCCATCAGGGCGCCGAACCAGCCGATCAGACGTCCCGTGGTCTCGTTCCCCGCGCCGGCCACCACCGAGCAGTAGGTGAGGACCTCCTCGTCGGTGAGCGTGCGCGTGACCCCGTTCTCGTCCTCGAACTCGGCGGTCATCAGCTCGGTCATGAGGTCGTCCGAGGGGTGCTTCTTGCGCCACTCGATGTAGTCCCGGAAGGCATCGGTGCTGAGGATCTCCCCTTCGTCGATCTTCCCGCCGTCCTGGGTGCCGAGCGTCTCGTCGGTCCTGTCACGAATGGCGGGCTGGTCGGCTTCCGGGATGCCGAGGAGCATGCCGATGACGCGCATCGGCATCTCGGCGCCGACGGCCTGCACGAGGTCGAACCGTTCGGCGCCGTCCACCGCCTCGAGCGCCCGCCGGCAGAAGGCCCGCACCTTCGGTTCCAGGGTCGCGATGCGGCGCGGTGTGAACACCCGGGCGAGCAGGCGCCGGTGGATGTCGTGGACCGGCGGGTCCTCGAAGATGAGGGTGCCGGGCGGGAGTTGGACATCCGCCTGGATGATCTCCAGGATGTCCCCGCGGGCGGAGGAGAAGGTGTGCCAGTCCGCGAGTCCGCGCTGGACGTCCTCGTAGCGGCTGACGGCGTAGAAGTCGTGCTGGTCGTTGTAGTAGAGCGGCACCTCCTCGCGCAGCCGCGCGTACAGGGGGTACGGGTCGCGGGCGAGGGCGGGGTCGTACGGGTCCCAGTGGATCGTGTCGGCCGTGGTCATGTTCGCGCCTCCCGGTGGTGTGCGGCTCACTTGAGCAGGGCACCGGCGTCGATGGGCAGGGTCACCCCGGTGACGAAGCGGGCCTCGTCGGAGGCGAGGAAGAGAACGGCGTTGCTGATGTCGACGGGCTCGACCCAGGGGGTGGGCAGCACGTGCATGCCCATGGAGACGGCGGCGAAGTCGTCGACGGTGGGGGCCTCCAGGTCGGGACGGAACATCCGGTAGGTGCCCTCGTGCATCACCATCGGGGTGTTCACCTGGCTGGGGTGCACCGTGTTGACCCGGATGCGGTGCGCCCCCAGCTCCCCGCCCAGCGTGCGCATCAGCCCCACCACACCGTGCTTGGCGGCGATGTAGTGTCCGATGTTCGCGTAGCCCTTGAGTCCTCCCACCGAGCTGGTGAGGATGATCGATCCGCCCCTGCCGCCCGCGACGATGTGGGGGATCGACACCTTGGCGGTGAGCCACACGCCGGTCAGGTTGACGTCGATCATGTCGCGCCAGGTCTTCTCGTCCATCACGTCGAGGGTGGCGCCGTCGCTGCCGAGGCCGGCGTTGGCGACCACGACGTCCAGACGGCCGAAGGCGGCCACGCCTTCGTCCACGGCCGCCTTGAGCGCGTCGTGATCGCGGACGTCGGCCTGTACGGCGTGGATCCGCCGGCCCAGCTTCCGCACCTGTTCGGCCGTCTCCTCCAGGTCCTCGGGCGTGGACATCGCAAACGTCACGCCGTCGAGCTGCCTGCACACGTCGACGGCGATGATGTCGGCGCCCTCCTCCGCCAGCCGCACGGCGTGGCTGCGTCCCTGGCCGCGTGCCGCGCCGGTGATGAACGCGACCTTTCCTTCGACTCGTCCGGGCATGACTACCTCGATTCCTGGGGTCGGGTGGGGTGATGACGGCGGGAGGTCCCGGTCACCTGACAGTGGCGTCTCCGGCTGCGCAGCCCGAGCACGAGGGCGAGCAGCACGGTGAGGACCGCGGCCGGCCCGAGGCGCTTGAGCACGCCGGCTCCGGCCGCGTCGACGAGGTCGAGCGGTTCGGCCGCGCGGCGGGCCCCGGCGACGACGGCCGCGGGCGGTGGATCCGGGGGCACCGGGACGGTGGGGGCGACGGCGTGCGGCGGGTCCGCCGCCAGTTCCCGCGCGAGGTTCTCCGCGAACCGGGCGATGAGGGTGTTCGCCACCTCGGCCAGCGTGCCGCGTCCGAACTGGGCGGGCTTGCCCGTGATGACGAGGTCGGTCTCCACGAACACCTCGGCGGACCGCTCACCGGCCTCGGCCAGCCGGCAGGTCACCAGGGCCCTCGCGGTTCCGTTGCCCCGGTTCTCCCGGCCGCCGGCCTCCAGAACCACGGTCCGCTCGGCCTCGTTCCGCGACAGGAACGTGACGGTGCCGCTGTAGGTCAGGCCGACCGGGCCGAGCCTGACCCTGATCCTGCCGTGGCAGGTGTCGCCGTCCCGGGAGACGAGGGTGGCGCCGGGCACACAGGGGGTGACCCGCTCGATGTCGAGCAGGACCCGCCAGGCCTCCTCCACCGGCACCGGAACGGTGAGCCTGTTCTCCAGTCTCATACCGCGTCCCCCCGCTCGGCCGCGGCCCGGACGGCGTC
Organism: Streptomyces griseoruber; assembly: GCF_001514205.1. GTDB lineage: Bacteria > Actinomycetota > Actinomycetes > Streptomycetales > Streptomycetaceae > Streptomyces > Streptomyces griseoruber. The sequence goes on from NZ_KQ948772.1 coordinate 139,141, forward strand.
GACGATGCCCTGGTAGCCGGTGCAGCGGCACAGGTTCCCGGACAGGGCCTCGCGGATCTCCTCGTCGGTGGGCCTGGGGTGCTCGGCGAGGAACGCGGTGACGGACACCACGAGTCCCGGGGTGCAGAATCCGCACTGCAACGCGTGGTGGTCGCGGAACGCGGTCTGTACGGCGCTCAGTCCGCCGCCGGGCGGGGTGAGCCCCTCGACCGTGGTGACCTCCGCCCCGTCGGCCTGGACGGCGAACACCAGACAGGCCCGGACGGCCTCGCCGTCCAGCAGAACCGTGCAGGCGCCGCACACTCCGTGCTCGCACCCGAGGTGGGTGCCGGTCAGACCGCAGTCGGTCCGCAGGAAGTCGGCGAGGGTGAGCCGGGGCGGCACGGTCGCCCGGCGCGGGACGCCGTTGACGCGTAACCGGATGTCGACGTCAGTCATGGACCGCCTCCCGAACGGCGTGCCGCCAGGCACGGGCCACCATGGCCGCGCCCACGCGCTTGCGATAGCCGGCCGATCCGTGCAGATCGGCCGGGACCGAGTCGAGTCCCGACACGGCGAGGTCCGCGATGTCGCCGGCCGCCTCCGTCGTGGGCTCGCGGCCGATGAGCTCCCTCTCCGCGGCCCGCGCCCGGCAGGGCACCGGGCCGAGTCCGAACACGGCGATGGCGCACCGGTCGATCCGCCGGTCGGGCCCGAGCCCCACGGCGACGGTGGCTCCGGCGAGCGCGAAGTCGCCGCTCCTGCGGGCGAACTCCGCCACGGCGAATCCCCGGGGCCGGTGCCAGACGGGAAGGGCGACGGCGGTGAGCAGTTCGTCCTCGGCGAGGTCGGTGCTCCAGGTGCCGGTGAAGAACCGGTCGGCGGGAACGGTGCGGCGTCCGCGCGGTGACAGTGTCTCCAGCCGGGCGTCCAGGGTCAGCGCCACCGCCGGGTACTCGGCGGCGGCGTCGGCGTGGGCGAGTGAGCCGCCGACCGTGCCGCGGCTGCGGATCTGGAAGTGGCCGATGAGAGGTGTGGCGCGGGCCAGCAGGGGGGCGGCGTCGCGCACCACGTCGGAGCGCTCCACGGCCGCCTGGGTCGTGGTCGCGCCGATCCGCACCACGCCGCCGCGGTGCTCGATGCCCGGCAGCCCCTTCACCCGACGCAGGTCGACGAGGTGTCCGAAGGCGGCCAGGCGGAGCGCCAGCATGGGCACGAGGGACTGGCCGCCGGCGAGGACCTTGGCCTCGTCGCCCAGGCGGGCGAGCAGGGCCACCGTCTCCTCGGGGTCCACGGGGGCGTGGTACTCGAACGCCGCCGGTTTCATACGGCCACCGCCCCGCTCCGCTCCAGCAGGCCGACGACCGTGGCGGGCGTCAGCGGCAGCCGGGTGATCTCGGCTCCGAAGGGGGCCAGGGCGTCGGCGACCGCGTTCACCACGGCCGGTGCCGAGCCGATGGCGCCGCCCTCCCCGACGCCCTTGTGTCCTCCCGGCCCCGGGCCGTGCGTCTCGACGTGCCCGAGTTCGATGACGGGCACCTCGGTGGCGGTGGGCAGCAGGTAGTCCATGAACGTGGTGGCGAGCGGATTGCCGTCGTCGTCGTGCGCGAGGTGCTCGTACAGGGCGCCGCCGATGCCCTGGACGGTGCCGCCGTAGATCTGGCCCTCCACCACACTGGGGTTGATCATGGGTCCGCAGTCCTCGCTGACGATGTACCGCAGCAGCTTCACCGCACCGGTCCGCGGGTCCACCTCGCAGGTGCACACATGGGTGGCGTTGGCCCAGATCATGGGGTGCGGGGTGCGGTACCGGCCGCTCGCCTCCAGTCCGGCCGGCAGGTCCGGGGGCAGGGCGTGGACCTGGAAGTAGGCGATGTCGGCGATCTCGGCGAGGGTCAGTCCGTGCTCGGGCCGGCCCTTCACCGTGGCCCGGCTGCGGACGAACTCCACGTCGTCCACGGAGACTTCCAGGCGGTGCGCCGCGATCGCCAGGATGCGGGCCCGCAGGCCGGCGGCGGTCTCGGCGACGGCGCCGGCCGTCATGGATCCGGACCGGCTGCCGCCCGTGCCGCCGCCGAACGGGGTGACCGCGGTGTCTCCCTGGACGGTGCCGACGTCCTCGATGGCGGCGCCGAGCGCGTCGGCGGTGAGCTGGACGACGGTCGTCTCCAGGCTGTTGCCGCAGGATCCGCCGGCGACGTGGACGCTGACCTTGCCGGAGGGCTCGACGCGGATCGTCGCGCCCTCCGTGCTGTGGAACGGTGTGGCGCCCGCGGTCGGTTCGACATAGGTGCAGGTACCGACGCCCAGCAGGCGTCCCTCGGCGCGGGCGTGTTCCTGTTCGCGTCGGAACGCCGGATAGTCGAGCATCTCCAGCGCCTGTTCGAAGGTCTCGTACGGGGTGATGTGGTCGTAGGGCATTCCGTGGCAGTTCACCGTCGGCAGGTCCTCGTGGCGCAGCATGTTGCGGCGGCGCAGTTCGACCGGATCGATCCCCAGCCGGCGCGCCGCGGCGTCGAGGACGACCTCGCGGGCCATCGACTCGAACTGCCAGGGCCCTCGGTAGGCCACCCGTCCGCTCGTGTTGGAGAACACGAACCGGGACGAGAAGGTGCCCTCGGGGATGCGGTACGGGCCGGGGAAGAGCAGGCCCACGGCGATACCGCTCCGGACGGGCGAGGGGGTCGGATAGGCTCCGGCGTCCTGGACGTGGTCGAGGGTGGCGGCGAGGATCCGGCCGTCGTCGTCGAAGGCCATCCTGACCTCGCCGTGCTCATGGCGGGCCTGGCCGGCCGCCAGCAGGTGTTCCTGCCGGTCCTCGATCCACTTCAGCGCCGCCGGCAGCCGGACCGCGGCCAGCATGACGCACATCTCCTCACGCTGCGGCATCACCTTCTGTCCGAAACCCCCGCCGGTGTCCCGCACCACCACCCGCACCCGGTTCTCGTCGACGGCGAGCAGCCGGGCGCAGAAGGAACGGACCTCGTGCGGGGCCTGGGACGACGCCCAAACGGTCATCTCGCCGGGCGCCGCGGTCCATTCGGCGACGATCCCCCGTGTCTCCAGCGGCACCGGGCCGTGGGCCTGCTGGTGGAGGGTCCGGCTCACCACGTGCGGCGCGTTGTCGAAGACGGGTCCGAGGTCGGCCATCGGGCGTCCGGCGAGCTGTCCCACCAGGTTGCCGGGGTGACTCGCGTGGACCGACTCGGGCGACTGGAGGGCCACGGCGTAGTCGACGACGGGTGGGAGCGGCTCGTAGTCGACGACGACCAGCTCGGCCGCGTCCTCGGCGATGTAGCGGTCGTCGGCCACGACCATCGCCACGGGGTCGCCGACGAAGCGGACCTCGTCCTCGGCCAGGGGCGGACGGGGGGTGTCGGGGTCGTCGCGGCCGTTGAGCGAGTACCACTGCTCGTGCACACCGGGGTTGAGGTCGTGCGCCGTGAGCACGGCGTGGACGCCGGGGAGCCGCAGCGCCCGGGAGACGTCGACCGCGCCGAACCTGGCCCGCGCCACCGGGCTGCGGACGAAGCAGGCGTGCAGCATCCCGGGGCGTACGACATCGTCCACGTAGGTGCCGGCGCCGGTCAGCAGCCGCGCGTCCTCGACGCGCGGGACACGGGTGCCGGTGTAGCGCCCGACCGGCGCTTTCTGCTCGGGGGGTGGTGCCATCAGCCTGGCTCTCCGTTCCCTGGAGTTGCTGAACGCGTGTGTGGCGGCCCGCACTGAACGGTCGAAGGGCACACCCGGTCGAAGACTGGAAATCCCTCTGATGGAGAACTACATTCTCAGATGAGAGAACTATATACTTGGAGGCGGGAAATGAACCCCGGTCGGAAGGCACCAGGCACGGCCAGGCCCCTTCGCGTCGTCCAGTGGGCCACGGGCACCATCGGCGCGAAGTCGCTCCGGGCCCTGCTCCGGCATCCCCACATGGAACTGGCGGGTGTGCACGTCCAGGACCGCAGGAAGGCCGGGCGCGACGCGGGAGAGCTGTGCGGGGCGGGTCCGACGGGTGTCGTCGCGACCCACGGCCTCGAGGCGATCCTGGACCTGGGCGCCGACTGCGTGCTCTACATGCCGAGGGCGGGAGACCACGACGAGGTGTGCGCCCTGCTCGCCTCCGGCGCCAACGTCGTGACCACGACGGGGGAGTTCCACCACCCGGCCGGCATGGATCCGGCCCTGCGGGAGAGGGTGCAGGAAGCCTGCGCGCGCGGCGGGACCTCGGTCCACAGCACGGGCAGCAGTCCCGGGTTCATCACGGAGGCCGTACCCCTGGTCCTGGCCTCCGTCCAGCGACGGCTGGAGACGCTGACCATCCACGAGTACGCCGATCTGTCCCGGCGCGACTCCCCCGGCCTGCTGTTCGACGTGATGGGCTTCGGACAGCGGCCGAGCGCCGCCTTCGACGAACGCCGCCTCGCCCACCTGCGGTCGAGCTTCGGCCCCTCCCTACGACTGGTCGGTGAGGCGCTGGGCCTGCCCCTGGACGCCGTCGAGGCACACGGGCAGCTCGCCACCGCGGCCCGCGCGACCGCCATCGCCGCCGGCGACCTGGCGGCCGGCACGGTGGCGGCGCAGCGCACGACGGTGTCCGGCCTGCGCGGCGGCCGGGCCCTGCTGCGATTCCACTCGACCTGGTACTGCACCACCGGCCTCGACCCGGCCTGGGACCTGCGCCCGACCGGCTGGCGCGTGACGGTCGAGGGCGACACGCCCCTGGACGTCGAGATGCGTTTCCCCGTCCCGCTCGACCGGATGGCCGCCGTCTCCCCCGGCTACACCGCCCACCGGGCCGTCAACGCGGTCCCCGCCGTCTGCGCCGCCGCACCGGGCATCCGTACGACGGTCGACCTGCCCCCGTTCACCGCCGCTCTGGGCTGAGCCCGGCGTCCTTGTCCCCGGAACCGAGCAGGACGGACATCGCCTCGCGCACGATCGACGGATAGCGCTCCGCCTCCGGGTCGACGAGCCACATCTGGTGGACGCCCTCGATGAGCGCGAGCACGGCGGCCGCGGCGACCGGAGCGCTCAGGCCGCTCGGCAGCCGCTCGCCGTGCCGTTCGGTCAGATACCCGCAGAGCGCGTCCTGAAGGCTCCGGCAGCGCTCACGGACGTACTGCGCGGCTGGCTCCTGCCCGACGACCGCCTCGGCCAGCACCACGCTGTGCACCTGGGCGAACGACGGGTGCCGTTGTTCGAAGGCCACGGCCTCGGCCAGGTCCGCGGCCCAGTCCCCGTCGGCCGGGCGGGCGGCGAGGTGCTCACGGCTCAGCCGCTCACGGAGTTCCAGGATCGCCAGCAGCAACCGCTTCTTGCTGGGGAAGTAGTGCAGGACGCCCTGCCTGGTCAGGCCCGCCCGCTCGGCGACCGCGTCGATCGACGCTCCCCTGAAGCCGCGGGCGGCGAACACCTCCAGCGCCGCCTCCAGGATCTCCTCACGCCGCGCCGACCCCACATGTGGCCCTTCCGCCGCCGGACAGATACGCGCCCGCACACCGTACGTACGGCGGCCCGTCCGGGGCGAGAGGTCGTACCGGGTTTTCCGTCACGCGCCCCTGAGCCGTTCCTTCATCTCCCCGAGCCCGGTGAGGATCGGGAAGCCGTCCACGCTGAGGGCGTTGCCGTGACCGGTCTGGTGGATGTCGAAGACGGACTGGAGGGCGGCGTAGTAGCCCTGGACGTCGAGGGTCTGGTTGACGGCGCGCTTGGCCTGGCGCAGGCCGAAGGGGGGCATCCGGGCGATCCGGTGGGCCAGGTCCCGGACGGAGGCGTCGAGTGCGTCCAGGGGCACCACCTGGTTGACCATGCCCACCCGTTCCGCCTCGTGGGCGGTCAGCGGCCGGCCGGTGAAGAGGATCTCCTTGGCCTTGCGCGGGCCCAGCTCCCAGGTGTGGCCGTGGTACTCGACACCGCCGATGCCCATGTGCACCACCGGGTCGGAGAACTCGGCGTTCTCGGCGGCGACGATCAGATCGCAGGGCCAGCACAGCATCAGTCCGGCGGCGATGCACTTGCCCTGTACCGCCGCGATGGTGGGCTTCGGCAGGTTGCGCCACTTCAGGGAGTACTCCAGATAGCGCCGCGTCTCGGCGTCGTAGATCCACTCCAGGGTGATCTCACCGGGTCCCGGCCAGCGGTCCTTCAGGTCGTGCCCGGCGGAGAAGTGACGGCCGTTGGCACGCAGGACGACGACCCGTACGTCCTCGTCGCGGGCGGCACGGGTGAAGGCGGCGTCGAGGTCGTCGAGGAGCGCCATGGTCTGGGCGTTGGCGGCCTCGGGGCGGTTCAGGGCGATGGTCGCGATGCCGTCCTCGGCGTCGTAGAGGATCTGGTCCATGCCGCTCCTTGGGGGTGGTCAGCGGGGCAGGCCGAGGAGGCGCTCGGCGATGATGTTGCGCTGGATCTCGCTGGTGCCGCCCGCGATGGTGCCGGCGAAGCTGCGCGCATAGCGCTCGAACCAGCTGGAGACGAAGTCCTCGTTGTTCATGTGGTGGTGCGGGCCGGTGCGCGCCGGGTGCGGCAGCGCGTCGGCACCGGCCGCCTCCAGGGCGTGCAGGGAGGCGTTCTGGACGGCCTCGGAGCCCAGCAGCTTCAGCACCGAGACCTCGGCGGGGTCGCGGTCCGGGCCGAGCCGGCGGTGCCCGAGCAGGCGCAGGGCCTGGAGGTCCATCTGGAGCGTGGCGTACCACTCCTGGTCATCGCCCCGGCCGGCGGCGTCGCGCACCAGGTCCGCGAGGCGTTCGGCGTACGACAGCCAGAGCAGGGTGCGTTCATGGCCGAGGGAGCCGTTCGCCACCCGCCAGCCCTCGTTCAGGGGGCCGACGAGGTTCTCGCGGGGGACGCGGACGCCGGTGAGGAACACCTCGTTGAAGTCGAGGTCGTCCTCGGCGGCGATCGAGCCGAAGGGGCGGCGGACGACGCCCTCGGTGCCGGTCGGGATCAGCAGGGCGCTGATGCCCCGGTGCCGGGGCGCGTCGGGGTCGGTGCGCACGAAGGTGAGCAGGACGTCGGCGTCATGGGCGCCGGAGGTCCAGATCTTCTGTCCGTCGACGACGAAGGCGTCCCCGTCGAGGACCGCACGGGTGCGCAGGGAGGCGAGGTCGGAGCCCGCCTCCGGTTCGCTCATGCCGAGCGCGGCGGTGATCTCGGCGCGCAGGATCGGCACCGCCCAGCGGGCCTTCTGCTCCTCGGTGCCGAAGGTGAGCAGGGAGGCGGCCACGATGCCCAGGCCCTGGGGGTTGAAGCTGTGGTAGATGCGCCGGTCGGCCAGCTCCTCCAGATGGGCGAGCTGTTGGGGCAGGGTGGCGTGCCGGCCGCCGTACTCGGGGGGCCGGCCGGGGAGCAGCCAGCCGTGGTCGAACAGGGTGCGCTGCCAGCGGCGGGCCCAGCCGGGGACATGGGCGCTGGAGCGGGGGCGTTCCCGGGCCTCGGCCTCGGCGGGCAGATGCGCGTCGAGGAACGCGGCGAACTCGGTCCGGAACGCGGCGACCCCGGGGTCGTCGGCCAGTCTCATCATGACAGCAGCGCCTTCCGGTGGGCGGACGCGGTGCCGAGGAGGAGGTCGCAGGCCTGGGCCCGCTTCAGCGCGTACTGGAGTTCGTTCTCCCAGGTGAAGCCCATCGCGCCGAAGAGCTGGAGGCCGTACCGGAAGACCAGGCGCTGACACTCCCCCGCCGCCGCCTTGGCCATGTGCGCGGCCCGGGTGCGGCGGGGGTCGTCCTCGGCGATCGTCAGGGCGGCGAAGTGGGTGAGCGCACGGGCGCGTTCGATCGCCACATGCATGTCGGCGGCCTTGTGCTTGACGGCCTGGAAGGAGCCGAGCGGCCGCCCGAACTGCACCCGCTGCCTCACATGGGCCAGCACGAGGTCCAGGACCTTGCGGCAGGCGCCGACCGCGGTGGCGGCGAGTCCGGTGAGCGCCAGGTCCGGTACGCCGGCGACGAGTTCGCCGGGCGCCCGGATCCGGGCGACGTGCAGCCTCGGGTCGAGGACCGGGATCCGCTCGGCGGCCAGCCCGGCGCCGGGCACGACGGTGACACCGTCCGGGGTGAGCAGCGCGACCTCGTCGGCGCGGTCGGCGTCGAGGACGTACCGTCCGTGGCCGTCGAAGACCGCGGTGCCGCTGCCCTCGGGGAGCCGGCCGGCCAGCGGGACGAACCAGGTGGCGGTGGCCAGGAACGGGCTGGGGTCGGCGGCGTACCCCAGCTCCTCCAGGACGAGCGCCAGTTCCAGCGGGGGCGCCTCCAGCCAGCCGAGACGCAGATAGGTCGCCCACTGCTCCCGCTCGGGCCGGCCGCGCACCTTGGCGACCGTCTCGCGCACCGTGCGGCGCAGCAGCCGCTGCTCGTCGTCGAGTTCGAACTCCACTCCCGGCCTCCCTCCACGGACACCGCGCGAGAATAACATTCTCGCTATCGGGAAGTAAGAGTCTTGTTTCCGAGACAGCGCAATTCGGTAGGGGGAGCGCCCTCTCTTTTCACATGAGTGGAGTACCGTTCTTCCATGAGTGCCGTCCCCGCAGATCCGGTCGAGACACCCGAGCCAGCCTGGCGGCAGCGTGCCGTCGAGCGCTCCACGCGCGCCGCGAAGCTGCGCGCGGAGCAACGCGTCCAGCGCTTCCTGGACGCCGCGCAGGAGCTGATCGCCGACAAGGGCACCACCGACTTCACGGTGCAGGAGGTCGTGGAGCGTTCCCGCCAGTCGCTGCGCAGCTTCTACCAGCACTTCGACGGCAAGCACGAGCTGCTGCTCGCGCTCTTCGAGGACGCCCTGTCCCGGTCGGCCGCGCAGATCCGCGAGGCCTCGGCGGCCGGGCGCGACCCGCTGGAGCGGCTGAGGATCGCCGTCGACCTGCTGTACCACTCCTCCGAGCCCCGGGCGGGCGCGCAGTCCCCGCTGTTCACCGACTTCGCCATCCAGCTCCTGGTCAGCCACCCCGACCAGGTGGCCAGCGCCCATCTGCCGCTGCTCGGCTTCTTCACCGAGCTGGTGGAGGAGGCCGTGGCGGCGGGCCAGGCCGTCTCCCCCAAGCCGCGCCGCACCGCCTCCCTGATCATGCAGACGGCGATGTTCACCGCCCGGGCCCCCGCGGCCCCGGTCGGCGCGCATCCGTCGCCGATCTCCGCCGAGGAGGTGTGGGCGTTCTGCCTGGGCGGGATCACGGGCGGGGCGGTCACGGACACCCGTGCGGAGCGGGAGCCGGAGGACGAGGCGGAGACGGAGGCGACCGCGGCCGCACCCGAGCCCGCCGCGAAGGCACCCGCCAAGAAGGCGACCGCCTCCCGCCGGACGACGAGCCGGGCCACGGCTCCCAAGTCCCCGGCCAGGGCGTCCCGCAGCAAGGCCTGACCCCGCACGCACCTGAGGAGGCCGCCCCGCACACGTCACGGGGCGGCCTCCTCACCCATGCCTCACGTCCCCAGCGCGTCCAGCACCCGCGGCGACCCCTGCACGGCCGTCCGCTGCATCAGGTCCAGCACCCCCCGCAGGCCCGCCATCTCCGAGCCGCCGCCGGCCCGGCCGGGTCCGCCGTGCCGCAGCGCCGCAGCGCCGGCAGCGGCGATCCGTGCCCGGTGGTCCGGCCCATGGTGACGGAGTCGAGCAGGTGCAGCCGCCCGTGCCAGGCGGTCATCTCCGTGACCAGGGAGGTGGTCCACGGGACGTCGTCGCTCACCAGGGACGCGGCGAGGCTGCCGCGTCCGCGCGCCAGCAGGTCCGCCGCGTGCGCGGTGTCCCGGTACGCCAGCACGGTCGCCGCCGGTCCGAACGGCTCGACCTCGTGCGGCGCGGCGGCCTCCGGGTCGGCGCGGACGAGGAGGGTGTCGAGGAAGGCGCCCCGCTCCGGGCCGGCGTCGACGACCCGCACCTTGTCCGGGTCGCCGTGCACGAACCGCCCCGACGCCGCGATCCGCCGAGGGGGGACACGAACCGGCTGGGGGCGAGGCGGCGGCCGCAGAACAGTTCCGTGCGGATACCGATGGGGCTGGTCGTCGTCATGGGCCGGACCGGCAAGAACATCCCCGAGGCCGGGGCGTGGTCGTACGTCGCCGGTGTCACCGCCGGCCAGGACGTCTCCGACCGCAAGGAGCAGTGGCGCAAGCCGATCAACCAGTTCACGCTGCCGAAGTCGTACGACACCTTCAGCCCGATCGGGCCGTACCTGGTGACGCTCGACGAGTTCGCCGACCCCGACGACATCGAGGTCGCGGGCTGGGTCGACGACCTGGAGGTACAGCGGGGCCGGACCTCGGACCTCATCTTCAGCGTGCCCGAACTGATCGCCTGGCTGTCGAAGCGGGTGACGTTCGAGCCCGGCGACCTGATCTTCACGGGCACCCCGGCCGGCTGCGGCGTCCGCCGCACTCCTCGCCTCTACCTCACCGAGGGTAAGGTCCTGCGGACCGAGGTCACCGGCGTCGGCACTATGGTCCACCCGGTCGTCGCCGGCTGATTCCAGCCGGCCGGCCCCAACGGAAAGAGCGGGAGATCGTGACGGACACCGTGGGTGAGCCGGGCACCGCCGGCGCCAGCCGGACCCGGGAGTTCTCCGAGCTCCTGCGCCACCACCATCGCGAGCTGGGCACCACCGAGCCCCGGGACCTCGACGCCATCGAGATGGTCACCGACCTCACCCGGCTCGAGGCCCGGCTGACCAAGGACTTCGAGAAGCACGTCCACCGGCCGCTCGGCCTGACCTGGGCGGGCTTCCGGATCCTGAACGCCCTGTGGGTCTACGGCCCGCTCGCCCAGCAGGACATCGGGCGGGTCTCCGGCTCCACCCGGGCCTCCATCTCCAGCGCGCTCGCGACCCTGGAGAGCCGGGGCCTGGTGGCCCGTGAACGGGTGGAGACCGACCGCCGCCAGCTGACGGTCGAGCTGACCCCCGAGGGCCGGGAGACCCTGCGCCGGGCCATTGAGGCCCAGACGCGGCGCGAGCGGGCCTGGACCGCCGTGCTGCGCGACGACCAGCTCAGTGAGCTGGTGCATCTGCTGCGTACGCTGGTCAACCAGGAGACCCCGGCCGACGAGTGAGCCACCGGCCCCGCGACCTCCCCACCGCCGCGAGCCCCACCGCTGCGAGCCCCTACGGCGCCGTTCGTCAGAACTTTTACCGTCAAACCTCTAACAAATCCCCCCGAGGCGCTTTGACAGCCGTACCAGCGGCCGCCGTTGTCGAAGAAGGCGCACACCCGTCGTCACCCGCTCCGGCGTGAGCGTCCCGTACACCCACCTGGTCCTGGCGACCGGCGCCCGCAACCGCCCGCTGTGGGCTGGACGTCGTGGTCCACGAGGTGAGTCCGGCCGCGGCCGCGGCGGGCCGCGCCCGGATCACCGCCTCGCTGGAGCGGGGCGTACGGCGCGGAAAGCTCACCGCCACGGACCGCGACGCCGCCCTCGACCGGCTGCGGGTCACCCCCGACCTCGGCGAGCTGGCCGACCGGGATCTGGTGGTGGAGGCGGCGACGGAGGACGAGAAGGTGAAGGCCGGACTCTTCACCGAGCTGGACCGGATCGTCGCCCGTGAGGACGCGGTCCTCGCCTCCAACACCTCGTCCCTGCCCGTCATGAGACTGGGCATGGCCACCACCGGCCCGCACCAGGTGATCGGGGTCCACTTCTTCAACCCGGTCCCGGTCCTGGAACTCGTCGAGATCGTGCCATCACTCCTGACGAGTCCTCAGACACAGCTCCGTGCAGAGGAGTTCGTCACGACGGTCCTGGGCAAGAAGGTGATCCGCGCCCAGGACCGGGCCGGCTTCGTGGTGAACGCCCTGCTGGTGCCGTACCTCCTGTCGGCGATCCGGATGCTGGAGTCCGGTCACGCCTCGGCGGACGACATCGACACGGGCATGGTCCTGGGCTGCGCGCACCCGATGGGCCCCCTGGGCCTGGCGGACCTGATCGGCCTGGACACGCTCACGGCCATCGCGGAGGCGAGGTACGCCGACTTCAAGGACCCGCGGCACGCCCCGCCACCCCTGCTCCTGCGGATGGTCGAGGCGGGCCTGCTGGGCAGGAAGTCGGGGACAGGGCTTCCACAGTCATGCCGAGCAGGGCAACACCCTGCCCCCTCACGCATGGGACTTGGCAGAAGAGGCGAACGCGTCGGCAGCCGCCAGATCGAAGTCACCGTGATCACTGCCGAGCCCCTGTGCGACCAGCGCGGCAGCCGCGCTGCCCAGCACCGCCGCGTCACTCGGCGTACGCCCCAGCCCGATCCCCCGCAGATACCCCGCCGAGAACGCGTCCCCGCACCCGGTGGTGTCGACCACGTCGACGACGAACGCCGGCACCGGCTCCGCCCCGTCCGCACTCACCACCAGCGCCCCGTCTCCACCCCGCGTCACAGCGACGACGCCCACCCCGGCGGCCAGCACCTTCCGCGCACCGGTCAGCAGATCGTCCTCGCCGGTGAAGCCGAGGACCTGGTCCTCGTTGGGCAGGAAGTGGTCGACGTAGGGCAGGGCCGCCTCGATCTGCTCGAAGCTGCCGAGCACCCCCGGCGCGAGCAGGTCGACGGAGGTGACGACCCCGTGTTCCTTCGCGTACGACAGGATCCGCGTCGCGGTGTCGACCCCGATCAGCTCGGGCCCGCCGAGATGCAGATGGGTGGCCTCGGCGAGCGCCTCCCAGGGCACGTCGTCCAGGCCGTAGGTGATGTTGGCGCCGAGCAGGTGCAGCGAGGGCCGGTCACCGTTGGGGCGGATGGGCAGGACGCTGGCGGATGTCGCGGTGTCGGTGCGGCGGACCAGGAACTCGGTGTCGATTCCGGCCCTGTTGAGCAGCTGCACGAGCATGTCGCCGGTCGGGTCGGTACCGATCGCGCCGGCGCTGCGCACCCCGGCGCCCAGCTTGGCGAGGGTGAGGGCGGTGCCGCCGGCCGTTCCCGCGGCGGTCATCCGGATGTCCTCGACCAGGGTCGCGCCCTGTCCCTCGGGTATCTCCTCGACCGGCCGGACCAGGACGTCCAGGACGTGCACGCCCATCGTGAAGACCTTCATCTGCTCCCCCTGTTTTCCTCTTGCGCGGGTGGCATGGGACGGGTGGTTCCGTAGTTGCGGGCGATCGCCGCCTCGATCACCGCGAGTTGCTGCTGTTCGTCCAGGAAGCGGGGGGTGCCCATGGAGGCCGCGCGCTGGTAGACGCCGCAGGCCCATTCGAGGAGCAGGGCGTGTTCGACGGCCTGGTCGAGGGTGACGGCGTGGGTGACCGCGCCGTGGTTCGCCATGAGGGCGGCGCTGCGCCCTTCGAGGGCGGTGAGCACCGACCCGGCGAGTTCCGGGGTGCCGAAGGTGGCGTACGGCGCGACCCGGACCGTACCGCCGAGGGCGAGCAACTGGTAGTGGATGCAGGGAAGTTCGTCGAGCACGCAGGACACGGCGGTGGCGTGCGGGGCGTGGGTGTGGACGACCGCTCCGGTGCCGTACCGGCGGTAGACGCCGAGGTGCAGTTCCAGTTCCGAGGTCGGCTCGTAACTCCCCTCGATGTGCTTGCCGTCGAGGTCGACCACGGTCACCTGGTCCGGGGTCAGCGCGGCGAGGACCGCTCCGGTCGCGGTGATGGCGACCCGGTCGTCGACGCGGACGCTCACGTTCCCTGCCGTGCCGATGAGGAGGCCCTCGGCCCCCAGGCGCCGGCAGGCGTCCGCGACGGCGGCCCGCTCCCGGCTCGGCGTCGAGCTTGAGGCGGTCATGGGCGCGAAGGTAGCGTAAACGTGAAACAAAGTCACGTTCACGTTCGGAGCCGGTTCTTGGACACTCCTCTGCGCCGTACCCCCCGTCAGGCGCGCAGCAAGGCCCGCCTGGCGCTGGTGCTGCGGGCCGCCGAGCGCATCCTGGTCGAGGAGGGCGTGGAGGCGCTGACGACGACCCGGGTGGCGGCGGAGGCGAAGGTCTCCGTGGGCTCGCTGTACCAGTACCTGCCCGATCGCGGCGCGATCATCGACGCCCTCGCGGCGGGCTACTTCGCCCGGCTGGAGGCCGTCATGGACGATCTGGCCCGGGCCGCGGCCGTGGAGCGCTGGGAGGATCCGGTCGGGGTGCTGATCGACGCGTACGCCGGGATCTACCGGACGGAGCACGGTTTCCGGGCGCTGTGGTTCGGCAGCGGGCTGACCGAGCGGACCCGGGCGGCGGACCGTGAGCACAAGCGGCGGATGGCCGACGGGATCCGCCGGGTGCTGCTCGCGCTGGACGTCGTACGCGACGACGAGCCGCTCGCCCGCGCCTGCCATGCCGCCGTCCTCGCGGCCGACGCGCTCGCCCAGGAGGCGTTCCGCCAAGTCCCCGACGGTGACGCGGCGCTGCTCGACGAGGCGAAGGTGATGCTGCGCGGCTATCTGACGGACGTCATGACCCGGTACTGAGACAGGGCCCTGGTGCTGACGGACATCCGGTGCGCCGGGGGGCGCACCCAAGGGATCACCGCCGTGGCAGGCCCAGCGTGCTCACCACCCGCCTGAAGACCCCTGGCCGCCTGGGGCAACTCCCCCGAGCCGCGGGCCAGGTTCCGTCGAGTGGGCTGGTCCCCGCTGGCCCCCGCAGGTCCCCGAGAACGGTCGAGGGGCCGTTCCAGATCCCTCTGAAACGGCCCCTGACCCGCGACTTCGTAAAGTCGGGACGACAGGATTTGAACCTGCGACCCCTTGACCCCCAGTCAAGTGCGCTACCAAGCTGCGCCACGTCCCGTCGCGCTGCCGCGGCGGTGAGCTGCGGGAACGCGCAGGTAAACCTTACCGTACGCGGACGGGTGCGGGCGTCACGGCCGGGCGCGCGGCCGGTTCCGAGGGGCGGGCGGAGGGACGTACGGGCGTGACCGCGACCGTCGCGCCGAGCCGGCGGCGGCCGGTCAGCCGGCCAGCGGGTGCCGGGGGTCGAGCTGGTCGGCGATCCGCTCGGTGACCGTCTGGGCGGTGTTGCCGCCGGGCGCGTTGGGGCCCACCGTCGTGGACACGGCGATGGTCAGCCGCCGGTGCGGCTCGTACGCCATCACGGCCGCGTAGCCGAAGAAGGACGGGTTCTGTACCACCCAGCCGTTCTTGACGACGACGCCGACGCCGAAGTGGAAGTCCTCGGTCATGGGCAGGCAGACCGTGGCCGGGCACTTCTTCGTGGGGTGGCCGAGGCCGACCGTGCCCGGGTTCAGCTGGGTGCGGAAGGATCTGCGGGAGAGCAGTTCGCCCGCGCCGATGCCCTTCCCGGAACGGGCCAGGTCACAGATGTCCTGGGTGATGATCGCGCCGGGGGCGGTGGTCCAGGACGGGTTGAAGTAGGTGGACTCCTCGTAGGTGCCGCGCTCGTCGTCGTAGGCGTGCAGGACGGGCTCCGGGATCACGGCCGTGTCGTTGGCGACGGTGTTGCGCAGCCCGAGCGGGCGGTGGACACGCTTGCGCAGCAGCTGGTCCAGCGGAGTGCCGGTGATCTTCTCCAGGGCGCGGCCGAGGAGCTGGAAGTTGGCGTGCGAGTAGCTCCAGTTGGTGCCGGGCCGGTACCAGAGGGGGTGGCTCAGGGAGATCCCGACGACCTCGCCGGGGGTCCAGTGCCGCCACGGGTCGGCGTACAGCTTCTTCAGGAAGACCGGGTCGGGGACGTAGTCATGGATCCCCGAGGTGGAGTCGCCGAGCATGCGCAGGGTGATCCTGTCGCCGTGCGGCAGGTCGGGCAGCCAGCGGGAGACCGGGTCGTCGAGGCCGACCTTGTGCTCCTCGACGAGCTGGAGCAGCACCGTGCCCATGAAGGCGATGCCGACCGAGCCGGTCCTGAAGTGCATCGCGGGGGTGGCCGGCACATCGGTCATGGACTCGCCGACCGCGCCGGTGTAGAGGTTCCTGCCGTCGACCGTGACCTTGACGAGGGCGGCCTTGAGATCGAGGTCCTTCTTGGCCTTGCGGACGATGTCGAGGACCTTGCGCGCCTGGCCCTGCGGGTTCCGCGTGGTGGCGCAGGCGCGGTGGTGGTGGTCGGGCGCGGCGGTCGCGACCGCCGTCGGCAGGGTGGCGGCGAGGAGGGCGGCGGCACACAGCACCGCCGTACGGGTACGCGTCATATGCGCACTATGGGTTGACTGCCGTATCTCCTCGCACGCCAACACTCCGGCCACCGGAGCCCCGGACCCGTACGGCGGAGTTGACGGGAGTTGGCGGGAGTTGACGGGAGTTGACAGCACTTTGGTCTGACCTTTAAATGGTTCGCACTTCGTATGCATCCGGCAGAGGGGTGTCCCCGCCGTGGACTTCGAGCTGACCGAGGACCAGACAACGATCCGCAAGGCCGTCGCCGGGCTCCTGAAGGACTTCGACGACCGGTACTGGATGGAGAAGGACCGCGACCACGCGTTCCCCGAGGAGTTCTACGCCGCCGTCGCGGGCGGCGGCTGGCTGGGCATCACCATCCCGGAGGAGTACGGCGGCCACGGCCTCGGCATCACCGAGGCCACACTGCTGCTGGAGGAGGTCGCGCGCTCCGGCGGCGGGATGAACGCCGCCAGCGCGATCCACATGTCGATCTTCGGTATGCACCCGGTGGTGGTGCACGGCTCCGAGGAGCTCAGACGCCGCACCCTGCCGCGCATCGCCTCCGGCGACCTGCACGTGTGCTTCGGGGTGACGGAGCCCGGCGCGGGACTCGACACGACGAGCATCACGACGTACGCCCGCCGGGAGGGCGACCACTACGTCGTCAGCGGTCGCAAGGTGTGGATCTCCAAGGCGATGGAGTCGGAGAAGATCCTGCTGCTGACCCGGACGTCCCGGCTCGACGAGGTCGGCCGGCGCACCGACGGCATGACCCTGTTCCTCACCGACCTCGACCGCGCCCGGATCGACGTCCGCCCGATCCCGAAGATGGGCCGCAACGCCGTCACCTCGAACGAACTGTTCATCGACGACCTGCGGGTACCCGTGGCGGACCGGGTGGGCGAGGAGGGCGAGGGCTTCCGGTATCTCCTCGACGGGCTCAACCCGGAGCGGATGCTGATCGCGGCGGAGGCGCTCGGCATCGGCCGGGTCGCCCTGGACCGGGCGGTGCGCTACGGCCGTGAGCGCGTCGTCTTCGGCCGGCCGATCGGCCAGAACCAGGGCATCCAGTTCCCGCTCGCCGACGCCCTCGCGCGGCTGGACGCGGCCGAGCTGGTGCTGCGCAAGGCGACCTGGCTGTACGACCAGGGGCGGCCCTGCGGGCGGGAGGCGAACACCGCCAAGTACCTGTGCGCGGACGCCGGTTTCGCCGCCGCCGACCGGGCGCTGCAGACGCACGGCGGGATGGGCTACTCCGAGGAGTACCCGGTCGCCCGCTTCTTCCGTGAGGCGCGGCTGACGCGGATCGCGCCGATCAGTCAGGAAATGATCCTCACCTATCTGGGATCGCACACACTGGGACTGCCGAGGAGCTACTGATGACCGACCGGTCAGGTCTGTTCGATCTCACGGGGCGTTCCGCGCTGGTCACCGGTGCGGCGGGCGGTATCGGCCGCGCCGTCGCCGAGGCGCTCGCCCGGGCGGGCGCCGCGGTGCTGGTGACCGATGTGGACGGGGCGGCCGCGGCGGCCGTCGCCGGGAAGATCGCCGCGGACGGGGGTACGGCGGACAGCGCGCCGCTGGACGTCACGGACCGGTCGGCGGCGGACGCGGCCGTGGCCCGCGCGGCCGGGCTCACCGGCGGCACCCTGCACATCCTCGTGAACAACGCCGGCGTCACCGCCCCCGCCATGTTCGACAAGCTGACGGAGGACTCCTTCCGCCGGATCCTCGACGTCCACGTGCTGGGCACCCACCGCTGCGCCCAGGCGGCTCTGCCGCACCTGCCCGAGGACGGCCGGGGCCGGATCATCAACGTCACCTCGTCGGCCGGGCTGGTCGGCACCCTGGGCCAGGTCGACTACTCCGCCGCCAAGGCCGCGATCACCGGCCTGACGAAGTCCCTGGCCCGGGAGCTGGCCCGCCGGAACATCCTCGTCAACGCCCTCGCCCCGCTGGCCGCGACCCCGATGACCGAGACCATCCGCACCAACGAGAGGTTCGCCGCCCGGATGCTGGCCCGGATCCCGCTCGGCCGCTGGGCGGAACCGGCGGAGGTGGCGGGCGCCTTCGTGTTCCTCGCCTCCGACGCGGCGTCCTTCGTCACCGGGCAGGTGCTGCCGGTGGACGGGGGCATGGTCATGTGACAGCGGGCGCGGGCGGCGTATTGAATGGACGTGAAGGCCGGACCTCTTCATCGGTCCGGCCGAAGCGGACGCACCCCGACGAGAGGCCCGAGACCGTGCCGCCCTCCGAGCAGCAGCCCACCTCCGAGGCCACCCCCCGTTTCCATCCGCTGACCGTGCCGAAGGCGTCGGACGTCCTCGCCGACGAGGTGCGGGAGCGGATCCTGTCCGGGGAGTTCGGCGAGGGGACCGCGCTGCCCCCGGAGCGGCAGCTCGTCGAGCAGACCGGGCTGAGCCGGGCGACCGTGCGCGAGTCGCTGCGGATCCTGGAGGTCGAGGGGCTGCTGGAGATCCGGCCGGGACGCGGGGGCGGGGCCTTCGTGCGCCGGCCGGGGCGGGAGTCCCTGGCGAACACCGTGCAGCTGGTGATCCGGGGGCAGGGCATCCGGCTGGAGGCGCTGCACGAGACCCGGGAGGCGATCGAGCCGGCCTGCGCCGCGCTGGCGGCCCGCCGCCGCACCGAGCGGGATCTCACGGAACTCGACGCGGCGCACGCGGAGTTGACCGGCGCGGGCGAGGACGTCCAGCGGTTCCTGCGGGCCAATGTGCGCTGGCACACGGCGGTGGCGCGGGCGGGCGGCAACGAGCTGCTGATCGGCTTCATGAGCGCCCTGTCCCGGTCCATCCACGCGGCCACCGACCTGGAGACCTTCCTGGACGCCGGCGTCCGCGAGCTGACCGCCCGCGCCCACGCCCGGATCACCGAGGCGATCCGCTCCGGCGACGAGGCGGCGGCCGCTCGCCGGATGACCCGGCACGTCTGCGGCTTCGCACGGGCGGCGGCCGAGGTGGACCACCGCACATCCCTGTGAGAATGTGATTCTCTGATTCGCGCAACACCATTGACAGTTTCGGTCTGACCTTTAATACCATCCCGGTATGAGCGAGGTGAGTCCCGTACTGACCGTGGCTGCCGACGGCGACATCCGCGTCGTCACGCTGAACCGCCCGGACCGGCTGAACGGCGTGTCCGAGGAGCTGCACCGCAGGCTCTCCGAGGTGTGGCGCGAGCTGGCCGACGACGCCGGGGCACGGGCGGTCGTGCTGACCGGCGCGGGCCGGGCGTTCAGCGCGGGCGGCGACTTCGACCATCTGCGCCGCCACCACACCGATCCGCAGCTGCGGGAGCGGTCGGTGCGGCTGGACCGCACGATCCAGACCGACATGATCCGCTTCCCGCTGCCGGTGGTCGCGGCCGTGAACGGCCCTGCCGTGGGCCTGGGCTGCTCGCTGGCCCTGGGCTGCGATCTCGTCCTGATGGCCGAGGACGCCTGGCTGGCCGACCCGCATGTCTCCGTGGGCCTGGTCGCGGGCGACGGCGGGGTCACCCTGTGGCCGCTGCTGACGAGCCTGCTGCGGGTGAAGGAGTACCTCTTCACCGGGGACCGCATCCCGGCCGCGACGGCGGTCGAACTGGGCCTGGCCAACCGGGTGGTGCCCGGCGACCGGCTGATGGACGAGGCGCTCGCCCTCGCCCGCCGGCTCGCCGCCCAGCCCGCCGAGGCCCTGCGCGCCACCAAGGCGGCCCTCGCCACGGTGGTCGAACAGGTCTCACGGGGCGGCATGGAGGCCGCGCTGCTGGCCGAGCGGGCCACGATGACCAGCCCGGACCACATCCGCATCGTCGACGCACTCGCCTCCCGGCCCGCCCGCCCGGCGGCGGCAGCCGCGAACAATGCGGCCGGGGAGGGCTGAGGAGCATGGAGTCCGAGGAGTTCGCCCTGGTCCGTGAGCTGCTGCGGTCGTTCACGGCCCGGCACCGGATCGGCTCGGCCGACGAGGCCGGGCCCGCCGCCCGCTCGGCGGCGCAGCAGGCGCTCGACGGGCTGGGCCTCGCCGAGCTGCGCCGTACGGCGAAACCGGTCGCCACCGTCCAGGAGTGCGCGCTGCTCGCCGAGGAGCACGGCCGTCACCCCCTGACCACCTCCTTCCTCGGCAGGACCCTGCTGGCACCCGAGGCCGTACGGCTCCTCGGCGAGGCGGGCCGGGAGATCGACGGCACCCCCGCCCTCGCCCTCGCCCCCGACCTCGGCTTCCCCCGGCCGGACGCCGCCGCGCTCGTCGCCTGGGACTGCGAGGGCGCCGACAGCGCCCTGTGCGTGGACACCGAAGGCACGGTCCGCCGGGCCGAGCTGGGGCCGCCCGCCCCCACCGCCGACCTGCTGCGCACCGTGCGCGGCGCCCGGCCCGGCCCGGTCGTCGGCCGGCTCACCGCACCGGCCCTGAGGCACTGGCAGGCCTACGCCCTGGTGATCGTGACGAGCGAACTCGTCGGCGCGGCACGCGAGTTAGTCGCACTGAGCGTCGGCTATGCCCGCGAGCGCCGCCAGTACGGCCGTCCGATCGGCTCCTTCCAGGCGGTGCGGCATCTGCTGGCCGACGCGACGGTCCTGGTGGAGGCGTGCACGAGCGCCACCCGGTACGCCGCCTGGTGTCTGGACCACGAGCCGCCCGGCCGGGCGCTCACCGCGGCCCGGGTGGCGAAGGCGGAGGCCGGCTCCTCGGCGGTGGAGGCGGTGTACACGGGCATGCAGGTGTTCGGCGGGATCGCCCAGACCTGGGAGCACGTGGCCCATCTGTATCTGCGCAGGGTCCTGGTGGGCGCGACCGCGCTGGCGCCCCCGGGCGAGCTGCTGCCCACCCTGGCCGAACCCGAAGGGGCCACCCGATGACGGAGGATCCCCTCGACTTCGGCGATCCCGCCGACCTGGAGCGCCTGCGGACCGCGTTCCGCGCCTGGCTGGCGGAGCACCCGCTCCCCGAGCGCCTCCCGGACGAGCCGCTGCCGGTCTTCCTCCACCGCTGGCACCGCCTGCTGCACTCCGGCGGCTGGGTCGGCCTCGACGTCCCCGAGGTGTACGGCGGACGTGGCCTGACGTCCCTTCATCAGGTGGCCGTCAGCGACGAGTTGGGGGCTCGTGGCGCACCCGGTGTCCCCCGCGTCGGCTATCTCGCCCACGCCCTGCTGGAGTTCGCCTCCGAGGACCAGCGCCGCCGGCTGCTGCCGCGCATGCTCGCCGGTGACGACGTGTGGTGCCAGGGCTTCAGCGAGCCCGGCGCCGGCTCGGACCTCGCGGGGATGAGCACGTACGCCGCCCGTCACGACGACGGCCACTACACCGTGCGCGGGCAGAAGCTCTGGACGAGTTACGCGCAGTACTCCGACCGCTGCCTCCTGCTGGCCCGTACCGATCGCACGGCTCGCCCGCACGCCTCGGTCACCGCGTTCGCCCTGCCCCTCGACCGGCCCGGGGTGACCGTGCGCCCGCTGCGGGCGGCCAACGGCGACGACGAGTTCTGCGAGCTGTTCCTGGACGACGTACGGCTGGAGGAGTCCGAGCGGATCGGGGCCGAGGGGGACGGCTGGGCGCTGGCGATGACGACGGTGTCGTACGAACGCAACGCGCTGGACACCGGGCATCTGTCCAAGTACGGGCTGCTGGTGGAACGGCTGCGGCGGACCGCCCACGAGCGGCGCGGGGAGCTGCCGGACGGGCTGCTGTCGGAGATCGGACGCTGCGTCGTCGACTACGAGGTGCTGCTCGCGCACGCCCGCCGCCGGATCGCCGAACGGCTCGCCGGACAGCCCGCGGGGCCGGAGTCGTCCGTCGACAAGCTGTTGATGACGCGGGCCGAACAGCGCCTGTACGCGACGGCGTTGAAGGTGTTCCCGCAGGAGGTGCACGGGCCGGGCGGGGACGTCTTCGCCCAGTACCTCTACTCCCGGGCCGCGTCCGTGTACGGCGGCACCTCGCAGATCCAGCGGAACATCATCGCCCAGCGCGTGCTGCGCCTGACCGACGGAGCGGACCGATGAGCCAACTCAAGCGGTACGACGAGGAGTTCCGGAGCATTCCGCACGTCATCCGGTTGGCCGCCCGCCGGTTCGGCGACCGCCCGGCGCTCGTCGAGGGCGAACGGCGGCTGAGCTTCGCCGGACTGGAGGCGTTGATGCTGCGGTCCGTCCGGTCGGCCGTGGCGCTCGGCATCGAACCGGGCGACCGGGTGGGCCTGTGCGGACCGAACTCGGCGGAGTGGATCGTCGCCGCGCTCGGCATCCAGGGCGCGGGCGGGATCGTCGTCCCGCTCAACACCCGCTTCAAGGCCGGGGAGATCTCCTACATCCTGCGCACGTCCGGGGCGAAGGCGCTCTTCGCCGCCACCTCCTTCCTCGGCACCGACCACATCGCCGCGCTGAAGGAGGCCGACCCCGCGCTGCCGGCGACGGCGACGACGGTCGCGCTGCCCGGGCCGCGCGGTGCGGCCGGGCTGGGCTGGGAGGAGTTCCTCGCCCTCGGCGAGGCGTCGGACGTGTCCGCCGCGCACGCGGCGATCGACCGGCTCGGCCCCGGCGACGTCTCGGACGTGATGTTCACCTCCGGCACCACCGGCCACCCCAAGGGCGTGATCCTCACCCACGGCCAGTCGCTGCGCGCCTACGGCTGGATGTCGCAGGAGTACACCTTCCGGGCCTCGGACACCTTCCTGGTCGTCCCGCCGTTCTTCCACTGCTTCGGCTACAAGGCGGGCTGGCTCGCGTCCTTCCTGCACGGCGTGACCGTCGTCCCCCTGCCGGTCTTCGACGCCGGCCGGGCGCTGGAGATCATCGAGCGGGAGCGGGTGAGCATCCTCCTCGGCCCGCCCACGATCTTCCACGATCTCCTCGACCACCCCGACCGCGCCGGACGCGACCTCTCCTCCCTCCGGGTGTCCATGACCGGCGGCACGACGGTCCCGGAGTCCCTGATCCGGGCGATGAAGAAGGACCTGGGCTTCGACATCGTGCTGAGCGCGTACGGACTCACCGAGTCGACGGCCCTGG
Source organism: Streptomyces griseoruber (assembly GCF_001514205.1). Taxonomy (GTDB): domain Bacteria; phylum Actinomycetota; class Actinomycetes; order Streptomycetales; family Streptomycetaceae; genus Streptomyces; species Streptomyces griseoruber. The sequence goes on from NZ_KQ948772.1 coordinate 162,146, forward strand.
TGACCTCGACCCGCCCCGGCGACGGCGAGGAGACCGTCGCCCGCACCACCGGCCGCCCGATCCCGGGCGTCGAGGTACGGATCGCCGCCGGCGACGCCGGCCCGGACGGGGTCGGGGAGGTCCTGGTACGCGGCTACAACGTCACGCGCGGCTACTGGGACGACCCGGCCGCCACCGCCGAGGCCGTCGACCCGGACGGCTGGCTGCACACCGGGGACGTCGGGCGGCTCGACCCGGACGGCAATCTGTCGATCGTCGACCGGAAGAAGGAGATGTACATCGTCGGCGGCTTCAACGCCTACCCCGCCGAGATAGAGAAGCTCCTCCTCGGCTTCGGGCCCGTCGCCCAGGTCGCGGTCGTCGGCGTGCCCGACGAGCGGCTCGGGGAGGTCGGCTGTGCCTTCGTCGTCCCCCGGGCTGGCGCGGAGGTCACCGAGGCGGACGTGGTGGCCTGGGCCCGGGAGCACATGGCCAACTTCAAGGTGCCGCGCCAGGTGCGGTTCGTGGCGGCGCTGCCGCGCAACGCGAGCCAGAAGGTGCTCAAGCACGAGCTGCGCGAGCGGTTCGGGAGCCGCTGAGATGGGCCGGGAGGGCCCCCTCGCGGGGATCACGGTCGTGGCACTGGAACAGGCGGTGTCGGCCCCCATGTGCACCCGTACGCTGGGGGACTTCGGGGCCCGTGTCATCAAGGTGGAGAACCCCCGGGGCGGCGACTTCGCCCGGCACTACGACGAGGTGGTGGGCGGTCTCGCCGCGCACTTCGTGTGGGCCAACCGGGGCAAGGAGTCGGTGGCCCTGGACCTCAAGTCCCGTGCGGGGATGCGGGTTCTGCACCGGCTGCTGGACCGCGCCGACGCGCTCGTCTCCAACCTCGCCCCCGGCGCCCTGGCGAAACTCGGCCTGTGCGCCAAGGACCTGGCGGTGCGTCACCCGGACCTGATCGCCGTCGAGATCGACGGATACGGCCCCGGCGGCCCCCTCTCCCACAAGCGCGCCTACGACCTGCTGGTCCAGGCCGAGTCGGGGGCCTGCGCGGTCACCGGCCGGCCCGGACAGCCGGCGAAGCCCGGGCCGCCGGTGGCCGATGTGTGCAGCGGGCTGTACGCGGCGCTGTCGGCGACGGCGCTGCTGTACGCCAAGGGGCGGGGCCGGGCCGGGCCCGGGTCGGTGTCGGTGAGCCTCTTCGACACCATGGCCGAGCTGATGGGCTACCCCCTCACCCACACCCGGCACTCGGGCGTGGAGCAGCAGCCGCTCGGGATGAGTTCGCCGGCCGTGGCGCCGTACGGGGCCTATTCCACGGCCGACGGGCAGACCGTCGTGCTGGGGACGACCAACGACCGCGAGTGGGACCGGCTCGCCCGCGAGCTGCTGGGACGGCCCGACCTCGCGGACGACGACCGGTTCCGCGGCAACGCGGGGCGGGTGGCGCACCGGGCGGTCCTCGACGCCGAGATCACCGCCTGGTGCGCGCGCCACGACCTGGCGGACGTCCAGGACCGGGCGGACGCGGCGGGCATCGGCAACGCCCGCTACAACACACCGAGCGAGGTCCTCGCCCATCCGCAGCTCGCCGCCCGCGACCGCTGGCGGGAGATCGACACCCCGGCGGGGCCGGTGCCGGCGCTGCTGCCGCCGCCGGTGATCGACGGCTTCGATCCGCCGATGGGCGCGGTGCCGGCGCTCGGGCAGCACACCGACGCCGTGCTCGCCGAACTCGGGCTGTCCGAGGGGGAGATCGCCGGACTCCGGGAGCGGGGAGCGGTCGGATGAGCGTGAGCGTGCTGCCGATACACGACGCCGACGGGGTGCGCACCCTGACCCTCAACCGGCCGCACCGCAGGAACGCCCTCGACGCGGAGCTGTGGGAGGCACTGCGCACCGCCCTGGCCGCGGCGGGGCGCGACCGGAGCGTACGGGCGCTGGTGCTGACCGGGGCGGGCGGGGCGTTCTGTTCCGGGGCCGAGCTGCCCAGAGAGGTCGGCGCGGCCCATCCCCTGTACCGGATGCGGACGTTGACCGACGTGGCGCTGCTGCTGCACGAGCTGCCGGTGCCCACGGTCGCCAAGGTGACCGGGCCGGCCGTGGGCGCGGGCTGGAACCTGGCCCTCGGCTGCGATCTGGTGGTGGCGACCCCGGAGTCGACGTTCTCGCAGATCTTCGCGCGGCGCGGACTCTCCCTCGACCTGGGCGGCTCCTGGCTGCTGCCGAGGCTCGTCGGCCTCCAACAGGCCAAGCGGCTCGCCCTGTTGGCGGAGACGGTCGACGCGGCGCAGGCCCTCGCGCTCGGCCTGGTCACCTGGGTGGTGGACGCGGGTGAGGTGGACGCGTTCGTGGACGACGTCACCGCACGCCTGACGGCCGGGCCGCCGGTGGCGCTCGCCCAGACCAAGGCGCTGCTGAACGAGGGCGCCGATCGCAGCCTGCGGGACGCCCTCGCGAGCGAGGCGCGGGCGCAGTCGGTCAACTTCGCCTCCGCCGACGCCCCGGAGGCCTTCGCGGCCTTCGCGCACAAGCGCGCGCCGCGCTTCACGGGCCGCTGGGCGGTACCGGGACGAACGGAGGACGTGTGATGCGGGAAGCGGTGATCGTGGCGGCGGTGCGCACGCCCGTCGGCAGAAGGGGCGGGGGCCTGGCGGAGGTCCATCCGGCCGACCTGTCCGCCGCGGTGCTCGGCGCCCTGGTGGACCGGACCGGCCTCGACCCGGAGGCGGTCGACGATGTGATCTGGGGGTGTGTCTCCCAGATCGGCGACCAGTCGAGCAACATCGGCCGGTACGCGGTCCTCGCGGCGGGCTGGCCGGAGAGCGTGCCGGGGACCACGGTCAACCGGGCCTGCGGGTCGGGTCAGCAGGCCCTGGAGTTCGCGGTCCAGTCGGTGCTGTCGGGTCAGCACGAGCTGGTCGTGGCGGGCGGGGTGGAGGTGATGAGCCGGGTGCCGCTGGGCTCGGCCAGGGCGGGCGGGATGCCGTACGGGCCCCGGGTCCGCGCCCGCTACGAGGACTTCTCCTTCGATCAGGGGCTGTCCGCCGAACTCATCGCACGCAAGTGGGGGTTCACGCGGGAGAGGCTCGACGCGTTCGCGGCGCTGTCGCACGAGCGGGCGGCGGTCGCGCAGGACGCGGGCGCGTTCACCGGGGAGATCGTGCCGGTCGCGGGGGTCGAGGCCGACGAGGGGATCCGGCGGGGCAGCAGCGTGGAGACGCTGGCCCGGCTGAAGCCCTCCTTCCAGGAGGACGGGGTGATCCACGCGGGCAACGCCTCGCAGATCTCCGACGGCGCGGCCGCCCTGGTCGTCACCACCCCCGGCAGGGCACGGCAGTTGGGCCTTCGGCCACTCGTCCGGTACCGGGCGGGCGCGGTGGTGGGATCCGACCCGGTGCTGATGCTGACGGGGCCGGTCCCGGCGACCGGGAAGGTGCTGCGCAAGGCCGGGGTGGGGCTGTCCGAGGTCGGGGTGTTCGAGGTGAACGAGGCCTTCGCGTCGGTGCCGCTGGCCTGGCTCGCGGAGACCGGCGCCGACCCGGAGCGGCTGAATCCGCTCGGCGGGGCGATCGCCCTCGGGCATCCGCTGGGCGCCTCGGGGGCCGTCCTGATGACCCGCATGATCCACCACATGCGGGCGCACCGCCTGCGGTACGGCCTGCAGACCATGTGCGAGGGCGGCGGCACCGCCAACGCCACCCTCGTCGAACTCGCCTCCTGACGGGAGCCGTCCGTGCAGCGCACGCTCTTCACCGACGACCACGAGACGTTCCGCGCCCTGGTGCGGGACGTGGTGGCGAACGAGGTGGTCCCGCACTACGCCGCGTGGGAGAAGGCCGGCCGGCTCCCCCGCTCCTTCTTCGAACTCCTCGGCTCGCTCGGTCTGTTGGGCATGGCGGTCCCGGAGGAGTACGGCGGTGGCGGCCGGCCCGACTACCGCTACAACGTGGTCCTCCAGGAGGAGGCGGCCCGCGCCCTGGTCACCCTGGGCACGGTGCGCACCCAGCTCGACGTGGTGCTGCCCTACTTCCTCGCCTACGCCGACGCCGGGCAGCGGCGGCGCTGGTTCCCCGGGCTGGCCTCCGGGAAGCTGCTCACCGCCGTCGCGATGACCGAGCCCGGCACCGGCTCCGATCTCGCCGGGATCCGTACGACCGCCGTGCGGGACGGGGACGCGTACGTGCTGAACGGGGCGAAGACGTTCATCACCGGCGGGCTGCTCGCCGATCTGGTGATCGTGGTGGCGCGCACGGCGTCGGATCCCGGGAACCGGCGGGCCGGGCTGACGCTGCTGGTCGTGGAGGACGGCATGCCCGGCTTCACCCGGGGGCGGGTGCTCGACAAGCTGGGCATCAAGGTGCAGGACACCGTCGAGCTGGCCTTCGACGACGTCCGCGTACCGGTCGCCAACCGGCTCGGCGAGGAGGGCGCCGCCTTCTCCTACCTCGGCCACAACCTCCCCCAGGAACGGATGACGGTGGCCGTCGGCTCGGTGGCCCAGACACGCGCCGCGCTGGACACGACGGTCGCGTACGTCAAGGAGCGCGAGGTGTTCGGGCGGACCGTCGCCTCGTTCCAGCACACGAAGTTCGAACTCGCCGCCGTGTCAGCCGAGTTGGAGGCGGCGCAGAGTCTGCTCGACCGGGCGGTGCTGGAGCTGGTCGAGGGCCGGCTGTCCGGTGCGGACGCGGCGAAGGCCAAGCTGTTCTGCACCGAGGCGCAGGCGCGGGCCGTCGACCGCTGTCTTCAACTCTTCGGCGGATACGGCTATCTGCTGGAGTACCCGATCGCCCGGCTGTACGCGGACGCCCGGATCACCCGTATCTACGCCGGGACGAGCGAGGTCATGAAGGTCATCATCGCCAGGTCTTTGGGGTTGTGAGCCATGGAGGACTTCTCCGGCAGGGCGGGCGTGGCGTTCGTCGCGGGCGGCACCGGCGGCATCGGCGCGGCCGTGGTACGGGCCCTGGCCGCACGGGGCAGCGCGGTCGCGTTCACCTACCGGTCCGACCGGGAGGGGGCCCGGGCGCTGGCCGAGGAGGTGAAGTCGGCCGGGGTGCTGCGGGTCGACCTGACCGACGAGGAGGCGACGGCCCGGGCGGTGACCGGGACGGCACGGGCGTACGGCGGGATCCACACGCTGGTGTACGCCGCCGGCCCGCATGTGCCGATGCGGCATCTGAGCCGGGTGACGCCGGGCGAGTACCGGGCCCAGCTGGAGGCGGACGCGGTCGCGTTCTTCAACCTCGTCCATCCCGCGCTGCCCGTGCTCCGGGAGAGCCGGGGCAACGTCGTCGCGGTGACCACCGTCGCCACGCGCCGCTTCCCGGTGCGCGACGGGCTGTCCTCGGGCGTGAAGGGGGCCGTGGAGGCGGTGGCCCGGGCGCTGGCCGCCGAGGAGGGCCGCTACGGGGTCCGGGTGAACTGTGTCGCGCCCGGCATGCTCGACGACGGGATCGCGGCCCGGCTGATCGCGTCGGGCGAGCTGGACGAGGCCGCCCTCGCGGTCACCCGCCGCAACATCCCGCTGCGCCGCTTCGGTGCGGCGGCGGACATCGCGGAGGCGGTGTCCTTCCTCGCCTCGGACCGGGCCGGGTTCATCACGGGACAGGCGCTGGGGGTGGACGGGGGCTACAGCGTGTGAATCGGCCCGCCCCCGACATACGCGGCCCGGACGGTCTGCGCCGAGAGCACGTCGAGCGCCTCCCGCAGGGGGACATGGAGCAGGCACAGGTCGGCGGCCGAGCCGACGCTCAACCGGCGTGGCCTGGACGGGTGTTCGGGTGCTCCGAGGAAGAGGTCCAGGGCGGCCGAGGGGGTGATGCCTTCCCCGTCGTCACGCTCGACGGCGGCCCGCATCACCGCCCACGGGTCGTGGGTGCCGTACGGCGCGTCCGTGCCGGCGGCGACCGGGACGCCCGCCTCGGCCAGGGTGCGGCAGCGGTACAGGTGCGGGCGGTCGTCGGGGCGGACGTCGGTGGCGTAGGCGGCGGCGCGTTCCACGGGGAAGTGCGGCTGGGTCACCACGGTCACGCCGAGCCGGCGGATCCACCCGACGGTCTCCGCCGGGACGACGGCGGCGTGCTCGATCCGGTCGCCGGCGACCGGGCCCGCCTCCTCCAGGGCGAGCAGGGTCACCAGCAGCTGCACCCGGGTGACGCAGTGGACGGCGACCGGCCGGGGCCTCGACCGGGCGACGACAAAGGCCAGTTCGGCGGGGTCGGGGAGGGTCGGGTCGTCGAGCATCAGCTTCACCGGGCCCTCGGCGGACATCACGAGGACCCGCTGCGGAAGGACGGAGAGCAGCCGCGCCAGTCCCTCGCGGGGGTGGGGGTCGGCGTTGGTGAAACCGGTGACGCCCAGCCGGGCGGCCCGTCGGCCGACCGCCGCCAGGTCGAGCGGCACGGGCGGGACGAGGTCCCGCAGCCGCCGGTCCTCCCGCCAGAGGCGGCCGTCGCCGTCGAGGCCGGCGGCGCGCAGGGCGGCGCTGTTGAGGAACCACATCGCCCCGCTGCGGTGCTGGACCCGCACCGGCCGGTCGGGGACGAGCCCGTCCAGCACCCGGCGGTCCAGTTCCCCGGCGACGCTCTCGTGGTACCCGACGGCCCGCACCCACTCCCCCGGCGCGCCGGACCGCAGCGCCGCCCCGAGCCCCTCGCCCCCGCGCACCTCACCGGGTCCGACCCGCACCGATCCCGCCTCGGCGGCGAGCGCCGCCAGGTGCACATGGTGATCGTGCAGCCCGGGCAGCAGCGCGCCACCGCGCCCGTCGACGTCGGCCGCCCCGGGCAGCCCCGGCCCGATCTCGGCGATCCGGCCGCCCCGGACCCGTACGTCGACCGGTCCGCGCCCGGCCACCTCCACGTTCCGGATCAGCATGCCCGGGCGCCCGCGAGGCGGGCCGCGCACGCCGTCATCGACACGCACAGCAGTTCCCCGCCCCCGGCGGCCAGCGAGCGGGCCGTGGCCCGGGCGGCGAACAGGCCCGTGACCGGGTCGGCGAGGGCGTCGCCGAGGAAGACCGGCCGGCCGGTCCCGTCCCGGCCGGTGAGGCCCGCCGCCACGGCCGCGTCGTCACCGAAGGCGACCCGGTCGTCCGCACGGCCGTACCCGGTGATGCTCACCCAGACCCGGCCGGGCCGGGCGGCGAGAAAGCGTTCCGCGTGGATGCCGAGCCGGCGCAGCGCCCTCGGCCGGGACGCCTCGATCACGACGTCCGCCTCGGCGACGAGGTCGGCGAGGGCGGGGGTGGTGAAGTCGAGCACGCGGCTCTCGTGGCCCTCGTGCAGCAGCCGGTAGAAGCCGGGGGGCCCGGAGCGGGCGCCGTCGGGGCGGGTCGTGCTCTCCGCCTTCACCACGCTCGCTCCGGCGAGCCCCAGCAGCCGGGCGCAGAGCGGGCCGGCCCACAGGGCGGAGAGGTCGACGACCCGCAGGCCGGTGAGGGGTCGTGGCAGGCGTGGCCCGTGGCGGGTCGCCCGTACGGGGGGCCGGTCCGCGCCCGCCGAGGCGTGTGCCGCCGCCGGGATGCCCAACAGCTGGGCGTGGTGGGCGAGTTGTGCTGCCGTGACCCCTCGCGCCGCCGTGGGCAGATCGGTCCCGGGGGCCGCTGCGAGGAGGGCGAGCAGGGCGGGCAGGGCGGCCGTGTCGTCGGGGCGGGCCAGGTTGACGGCGGCCCAGCCGTCGGCGGTGGCGAGGAGCCGGCAGGAACCGCCCGCCGAGACCCGGCCGGGGAGGGCGGCGACCCCGGCGAGGCGGGCCCGGAGGAAGAGGGCCTCGGACAGGTCGACGGGGACGCCGGTCAGGGCGGTGAAGTCGTCGGTCGCCTCGGTGAGCGGCGCGAGGCAGGGCGACACGGACCGCGTCCAGGGCGGTGCGCCCGTCTCAAGAGTGGCGTTCTTCTCCATGCGAACACCCTTCTCCTCCGAGGTGACGCAAGATTACACTCGGGGGGCCATGGAGCCGCCCTTCCGACCGATCGACCTCGACCTCGACCGCGGCACCGGTCCGCCGACCCGGCCGGGCCACGCCGTGCTGGTGGGGGTGGCCGGCCGGCCCCGTCCGGTGGGCGAGGCGTTCGACGTCCTGCTGACGGCCGAACCCGACCCGCCCCGCCCCTGGGTGGGATGCGCCGACCCGGACGCCGTCGTCCGGCTCCTGCGCGAGCGGGTCACCCGGCAGCCGGCGGCGGCCGTCACCCTCGTACAGGTCCTGCGGACGGGAGCCGCGCTGCCCGCCCCCGACCGGCTGGTCCTCGAATCGCTCGCGTACTCCGCGTTGCAGGGCGGCGCGGGTTTCCGCGACTGGCTGGCCGCCGCCCCCGCGCGCAGCCCGCGCCCGGCCGCCGAGCCGGTGCGGCTGCACCGCGACGGCGGGTGTCTCACCGTCACCCTGGCCCGGCCCCGGGTGCGCAACGCCTTCGACGCCGCCACCCGCGACGCCCTGTGCGAGGCGCTGGAGGTGGCCGTCGCCGACCCCACGGTCACCCGTGTCGACCTGCGGGGCGAGGGTCCCGTGTTCTCCAGCGGGGGCGACCTCGCCGAGTTCGGTACGTCCCGGGATCCCGCCGCCGCCCACCTGGTCCGGGTCGGCCGCAGTCCCGCCGCCCTGTTGCAACGCTGCGCGGCGAAGGTGACCGCGCATCTGCACGGGGCCTGTGTGGGCGCGGGCATCGAACTGGCGGCGTTCGCGGGCCGGGTGCTGGCCGCCCCGGACACCACGGTGCGGCTGCCGGAGCTGGGCATGGGGCTGATTCCCGGCGCGGGCGGCACGGTGAGCCTCCCGCCCCGGATCGGCCGGCGGCGCACGGCGTATCTCGCCCTGACCGGAACCGCGTTGGGGGCGACGGAGGCGTTCACCTGGGGGCTGGTCGACGAGATCGGCGAGGAGCCCGCCGTCCACCCGTGACACGGGCGTTCGTCAAGACCCGCCCCGACCTTTCCCGGACACTCGGCACCGGACACACAGATTTTCCCCACACGTCATCCATGTCCACCCGAAGGCCGGAAATACGCATTCCGATTCGGACATGCGATCCAAAGGAACCCATTTCTTTCGATCGTTGATGTTTCCACGACGTGAGTCGGGAGTGAACACCGCCGGACCGGAACGTAATTCATCCGCTTTCCTCCCTCATGGCCGTCCGTCCATGACTGACCGAATCATTGCGGCTGCTTACCAGCCGATCGTTCGATCGTTGACCGGTGAGTAATAACGGCACTACCTTTCAACGCGTTTCGAGCAAGCGTTTTAATCCCGCCTTCCGCGGTGACCTGTGCCCGCGCGAATGCGGGGCACCGCCTTTGCTGTCCTGAACCCCCCACCCTGCGGTTTCACGTTGATTCGGAGAATCATGACGTCCGCTGCGCGTTCCGAGGACATGATCATCGGCATCACCCCGTTCGGCGCGCCCGACGCCCGTCTCGCCCTGGCGGTCGGCCGGGCCGGCGGCCTCGGCGTGCTCGACCTGGGGCCCGGGGACCGAAGAACGCGCGAGGCGCTGGCCCGGCTGCGCCGCGCGTCACCGGGCGCCTACGGGGTGCGGGTCGGACCGGGCTGCCGGCTCACCCCGGACGATCTCCCCCCGGCAGGCGCCGGGCCGCACACGGTGGTGCTCTGCGTGGACGCGCCCTGGCCCGTGGCCGAGGTCGCGGCCCGGTATCGCGTGCTGGTGGAGGTCACCGGTCTCGCGGGGGCCGCGGAAGCGGCGCGCGCCGGGGCCCACGGGCTGATCGCGCGGGGCACCGAGTGCGGCGGCCGGGTCGGCGGGCTCGGCACCTTCGTCCTGCTCCAGCAGTTGCTCGCGGCCCAGGAGGTGGGGCTGCCGGTGTGGGCGTGCGGCGGGATCGGTCCGCGCACGGCCGCCGCCGCGGTGGCGGGCGGGGCGGCCGGAGTCGTCCTGGACAGCCAGCTCGCCCTGCTCGACGACTCGGCGCTCCCCGAACCGGCGGCCGCCGCGCTGCGCGCGATGGACGGCTCGGAGACCGTCGTCCTGGCCGGGCACCGCGTCCTGCGCCGGCGCGGCCCCGACGCCCCCCGGGTCCCCGAGGACGCCGGGCCCGAGGCGGTGGCGGCGCTGCTCGGCGCACGCGATCCGCGCACCGAGCTGCTCCCGGTGGGCCAGGACGGTTTCCTCGCCGCCCGCTTCGCCGAACGCTGGGGCGACGCCCGGCGCACGGTCCGGGCCCTGCGCGAGGCGGTGCTGGACGCCGTACGCGACGACACGGCCTTACGGGCGCTGCGCCCCGAGTCGCCGATGAGCCGGGCGCTCGGCACCCGGCTGCCGCTCGCGCAGGGCCCGATGACCCGGGTGAGCGACGAGGCCTCCTTCGCCGCAGCGGTCGCCGCGGAGGGGGCGCTGCCGTTCCTGGCGCTGGCTCTGGCGGACGGGGCGCGGACGCGGGAGCTGCTCGCGGCGACCCGGGACGCGGTGGCGGGGCGGCCCTGGGGTGTGGGGGTGCTCGGTTTCGCACCGGAGGAGGTACGGGCCGCCCAGCTGGAGGCCGTACGGGAGCTGCGGCCGACGCACGCGGTCATCGCGGGCGGGCGGCCGTCCCAGGCGCAGGCCCTGGAGCGGGACGGCATCCGGACCTTCCTGCACGTGCCGTCGCCGGGGCTGCTGCGGCAGTTCCTCCAGGCGGGGGCGCGCCGGTTCGTGTTCGAGGGCTCGGAGTGCGGCGGGCATGTGGGACCGCGCGCCGGCTTCCCGCTCTGGGAGGCCCAACTCGCCGTCCTTGAGGACCACTTGGCCGAGGCCGACGGCTCGGACCTGGAGGTGTTCTTCGCGGGCGGGGTGCACGACGAGCGGTCGGCGGCGATGGTCGCCGCGCTGGCCGCGCCGCTGACCGCGCGCGGGGCGGCGGTCGGTGTGCTGATGGGGACGGCCTACCTCTTCACCGAGGAGGCGGTGGCGCACGGAGCGATCCGCCCGCTGTTCCAGCGCCAGGTCCTGGCCGCCGAGGGCACCACGCTGCTGGAGTCGGCGCCGGGCCACGCCACCCGGTGTGTGCCGAGCCCGTTCGCCGCCGACTTCCGCACCCAGGAGGCGCGGCTGCGCGCTCAGGGCGTGCCCGAGCGGCAGGTCTGGGAGGAGCTGGAGCGCCTCAACGTGGGCCGGCTGCGCCTCGCCAGCAAGGGCGTGACCCGCGACGGCGACGGCGCCCTCACCCCGGTCGACGAGCGGCGCCAGTACGCCGAGGGGATGTTCATGGCCGGGGAGGTGGCCGTGCTGCGCTCGGCCACCACGACCCTCGCCGCGCTGCACGCGTCCGTGACGACCGGCGCGGCCGATCATCTCTCCCTGCGGGCGGCCGAATTGGGGGTGACCGCGGACGGGCGGCAGGCGCCCGGGGCCCCGGCGCCGCTGGACATCGCCGTCGTCGGCATGGCGTGCATGTTCCCGCAGGCACCCGATCTGCCCACCTTCTGGGCCAACGTCGTCGGCGGCGTCGACGCGGTCGGCGAGGTCCCGGCCGACCGCTGGGACCCGGCGGTCCACCACGGCGAGTCCACCCCGTCGAAGTGGGGCGGCTTCCTGCCGCCGATCCCCTTCGACCCGCTGCGCTACGGCATCCCGCCCGCCTCCCTCGGCAGTGTCGAACCGGTGCAGCTGCTGTCCCTGGAGGCCGCCCGGCGGGCCCTGGAGGACGCCGGATACGGCGACGGCGGACGGGAGTTCGACCGCTCACGGACCTCGGTGGTGTTCGGCGCGGAGGCGGGCAGCGACCTGTCGAACGCGGCCACGCTGCGGGCCGTGCTGCCCTCGTACTACGGGAAGGTGCCGGCCGGCCTGGAAGAGCAGCTCCCCCGGCTCACCGAGGACTCCTTCCCCGGCATGCTCGCCAACGTCATCTCCGGGCGGATCGCCAACCGGCTCGATCTCGGCGGCGCCAACTACACGGTCGACGCGGCCTGCGCGTCCTCGCTCGCCGCGGTGGACGTCGCCTGCAAGGAACTCGTCGGCGGGACCTCCGACGTGGTGCTGTGCGGCGGCGCCGACCTGCACAACGGCATCAACGACTATGTGCTGTTCTCCTCCGTCCACGCCCTGTCCCCCACCGGCCGCTCCCGGGCCTTCGACGGCTCGGCGGACGGCATCGCCCTCGGCGAGGGCGTGGCCTGTGTCGTCCTCAAACGGCTCGCGGACGCCGAACGCGACGGCGACCGGATCTACGGCGTCGTCAAGGGCCTCGGCGCCTCCAGCGACGGCCGCTCCCTCGGCCTGACCGCCCCCCGCCCGGAGGGCCAGCGCTCGGCGCTGGAGCGGGCGTACCGCAGCGCGGGCGTCTCCCCGGCCGACGTCGGTCTCGTCGAGGCGCACGGCACCGGAACGGTGGTCGGCGACCGTACCGAACTGCGCATCCTCAGCGAGGTGTTCACAGAGGCCGGGGCGGAGACCGGTGCCTGTGTGCTCGGTTCGGTGAAATCGCAGATCGGGCACACCAAGTGCGCGGCCGGACTGGCCGGGATGATCAAGACGCTGCTGGCGCTGTACACCGGTGTCCGGCCGCCGACGCTGCATGTCGAGGCGCCCAACGCGGCCTGGGACGCGGACAGCCCGTTCGCCTTCCACGCGGAGGCCCGGCCGTGGGCGGCGCCCGCCGCCGAACGGCTCGCCGGGGTGAGCGCGTTCGGGTTCGGCGGCACCAACTTCCACGCCGTGCTGAGCGCCTACGCGGACGGCGCGCCGCCGGTGCGGGGCCTGGACGCGTGGCCGGCCGAGCTGTTCCTGTTCCGGGGCCGGGACGAGGCCGCCGCCCACCGGGCGGTCGAGGAGCTGCTGCGCGCGGCGGAGGCCGAGGGCCGGCCGTGGCGGCTGCGCGACCTGGCGCTGAGCGCGGCCCGGCGGTCGGACGCGAGCGGCGATCCCGTGCGGATCGCGGTCGTGGCGACGGACGTCGACGACCTCACCGGCAAGCTCCGGCGGGCGCTGCGCGGCGAGTCCGACCCCCGGCACGGGCTGCACCCGCACGACCCGCAGGACGGCGCGGTCGCCTTCCTCTTCCCCGGCCAGGGCAGTCAGCGCCCCGGTATGCTCGCCGAACTCTTCCTGGTCTTCCCCGAGTTGCGCCCCTACCTGGAACTCGGCCGCGCCCACGCCGACGCGCTGTATCCACCGGCCGCCTTCGACGAGTCCGCACGGGAGGGGCAGCGGGCCGCTCTGACCGACACCCGGGTCGCCCAGCCCGCCCTCGGTGTCGCCGGGCTCGCCGCGCACGCCGTGCTCACGGCGGCCGGGGTACGCCCGGACATGGCCGCCGGGCACAGCTACGGCGAGCTGGTCGCCCTGTGCGCGGCCGGCGCCCTCGATCCCGACACCCTGCTGGAACTGAGCGCCGAGCGGGCGGCGGCCATCCTGGACGCCGCCTCCGGTGCCGGTCCGGAGCCCGGCACCATGGCCGCCGTCGCGGCCGGCGCCGAGGAGGTGGCCCGGGCCCTGCGGACGGCGGGGGCGCCGGACTCGGTCGTCCTCGCCAACCGCAACTCGCCCGAGCAGACGGTGATCTCGGGCCCGACCGACGCGGTCACGGACGCCGTACGGCTGCTGCGCGAGGCCGGTCTCGGTGCGAAACGGATCCCGGTCGCCTGCGCCTTCCACAGCCCGCTCGTCGCCGGGGCCGCCGACCGGTTCGCCGCGGCGCTCGCCGAACGTCCGGTGCACGCACCCGAGTTCCCGGTGTGGGCCAACCGCACGGCCGCCCCCTATCCGGCGGACCCGGACGCCGTACGGGCCGGGCTCGCCGCGCAGATCGGTGCGCCCGTCGCCTTCGCCGAGCAGATCGAGGCGATGTACGAGGCGGGGGCGCGGGTCTTCGTCGAGGCCGGTCCGGGGTCCGTGCTGACGCGGCTGGTCGGACAGATCCTCGGCGACCGGCCGCACCGCACGGTGGCCTGCGAGCCCCGGCCCGGCGGCGGACTGCCCGGCTGGCTCGACGCGCTGGCCCGGCTCGCCGTGGCGGGGCTGCCGGTGCGCACCGGCGGGCTGCTGCGCGGCCGGGACGCCGTCGACGCCGTCCACGCCCCCGCACCGAAGCGGCCGGGCTGGACGGTGGACGGACAGCTGGTCCGCACGGCCTCCGGCGCGCTGCTGCCCGGCGCGCTCGCACCCGCCCGACGCGTCGGGGACCCCGTCGAAAGGACTGTGCCGACTGTGACGACGAACCCTCCGCACGGCGTCCCCGCCGACCGGGACGCGCTGATCTCCGAGTTCCTGCGCACCAGCCGGGAGATGATCGCCGCCCAACGGGACGTGCTGCTCACCTACTTCGGGGCCACACCGGGGGCGCATCTCCCGGCCCCCCTCGCGCCGCGGACCGAGGGCCGGCCCGAGGCGATCCCGGCGGTGCCCGCCCTCGCCGCGGTGCCGGCGCCCGCACCGGCGCCCGTCCCCGAACCCGCTCCCGCTCCCGCCGGTGACACCGACGTCCAGCAGGTCGTCCTGGAGATCATCAGCGAGCACACCGGCTACCCCGTCGACATGATCGAGCCCGACCTCGATCTGGAGGCGGACCTCAGCATCGACTCCATCAAGCGGGCCGAGATCGCCGGGGAGCTGGCGAAGCGACTGGGCGCCGGGGGCGCGGCGGACCTCGCCTCGCTGGACGACGCCGAACTGGAGGAACTGGCGAAGGCACGGACGGCCGCGGCGGTGACGGACTGGCTCAGGTCCCGGCTGGACGGTCCGGCCCCGGCGGGAGCGGCCTCGGGACCGGCGGACGCGGGACCGTCCGGGCCGCCGGACGGGGAGCCGTCCGGGCCCCCCGTCGACGAGGTCACCGGTGAGCCGCCCCGGCGGCATGTGCTGCGGCCGGTCCTGCTCGACTCCGCCGCGTCCGACCCGTCCGCCGTGCTGTCCGGCACCCGCTGGGCCCTTCTCGGGGACGCCCCGCAGGCCGCCGCGCGGCTCGCGGCCCACGGCGCCGAGGTCGTCGTACACGCCCGGGACCATGCGCTGTCCGAGGCGGACGGGCCGGTGGACGGTGTGCTGTACCTCGGGGCGCTCGCCGGGCCCGAGGACGACGTGCCGGTGCTGCCCGACGCGTTCGGTGTGCTCAAGGCGGCCCTCGGCCGCGGTCCGCGCCGGCTGCTGGCCGTGCGGCACCTGGACGGCGGGGCACCGAACGCCCGCTCGGCCGGGCTGCGCGGCCTGTTCCGCACCGTGGCGCGGGAGTACCCGCAGACGCTCGCCCGGCTGGTCGACCTGGCCGACGCCTCGCCGGACGCGGTCGCGCGGGCCGTGGTCGAGGAGGCCGTGGCCGCCGACCGGACGCCGGTGGTGGTGCGTGCGGAGGGCGGACGGTACGGCTTCGAACTGGTGGCCGAGGACCTGGGGGCGCTGGGCAGCACCGGCGCGGGACCGGCCGGGGACGGGGTCGCGGAGGCGGCCGCGCTGGGCCTGGAGCAGGACTCGGTGGTGGTGCTGACGGGCGGGGCGCGGGGCATCACCGCGCAGTTCGCCGCCGCGCTCGCCGGCGCCGCCCGCTGCCGGCTGGAACTGCTCGGCCGTACGCCCGCGCCGGACGGCCCCGAGGACCCCGACACGGCCGGCGCGCGCACCACGGCCGAACTGCGGTCCGTGCTCGCCGCGCGCGGCGGGCTGAAGCCGGCGGAGATCAACCGGGCCGCCGAACTCCTGCTGGCCCAGCGGGAGATCACCGCGACCCTCGGCGAACTCACCGCGCTCGGCGCCCGGGTGCGCTACCGGTCGGTCGACTTCCGGGAGCCCGAGGCGGTAGTGCAGGCGGTGAAGGAGATCCACGCCGAGCACGGCCGGCTCGACGGCGTGGTGCACGCGGCCGGGATCATCGAGGACCGGCTGATCGCGGAGAAGACCGCCGAGTCCTTCCAGCGGGTCTACGGCACCAAGGCGACCGGCGCGGACGCCCTGCTCACGGCGCTGGAGGAACTGCCGTCCACGCCCGCGTTCACGGTGCTGTTCGGCAGTATCTCCGCCGTCCTCGGCAACCGGGGCCAGGTGGACTACGCCGCCGCCAACGACGCCCTGGAGACCCTCGGCGCCGCCTTCGCCGCCCGCACCGGACGGCGTGCGGTGACCGTGCACTGGGGTCCGTGGGCGCCCGCGCCCGGTCACGGCGGGATGGTCGGGTCGGAACTGGCCCGCGAGTACGCCCGGCGCGGCATCCGGCTGATCGACCCCGAGGAGGGAACCGCGGCGCTGCTGCGGGAGCTGGCGTGGGGCGATCCGTCGGTCACGGCCGTGGTCCACACCGCTTCGGGCTGGTGAGCGGTGACGTCATCCCCTGTGACGGCCGGGATGAATTTCCTGACGGTCCGTCAAGTGCCGGTCGCCATCGTCGGCATGTCGGTGCTGCTGCCCGGATCCGCCGGTCTGGACGCCTACTGGCGGAATCTGCGGGACGGGGTGGACGCGATCGGCGAGGTGCCGGACGGGCGCTGGGACGCCGACTACTACCGGCCCGGCACGGCCGCCGAACCGGCCCTCGCGGACCGGGTCTACGCCCGCAGGGGCGGGTTCGTGGACGGGATCGCGGAGGTGGAGGTCACCCGGTTCGGGATCATGCCGAACTCGGTGGCCGGCACCGAGCCCGACCAGCTCATCGCCCTGCACGTGGCCTCCGCCGCCCTCGACGACGCGGGCGGCACGGACCGGCTCCCCGACCGAGGACGCGTCGGCGTCGTCCTCGGCCGGGGCGGCTACCTCACCCCCGCACTGGCCCGGCTCGACCAGCGGGTGCGTACGGCGGGACAGCTCGTACGGACACTGGGCGAGTTGCTGCCCGACCTGACCGACGGCCAACTCGCCGCAGTCCGGGCAGCGTTCACCGAGCGGCTGGGGCCGGACAGCCCCGAGTCGGCGATCGGTCTCGTGCCCAACCTCGCCGCCTCCCGGGTCGCCAACCGGCTCGATCTGCGCGGCCCGGCCTACACGGTGGACGCCGCCTGCGCGTCCTCGCTGGTCGCCGTGGACCAGGCGGTCGGCGAACTGGCCTCCGGGCGGTGCGACGTGATGCTCGCCGGGGGCGTCCACCACTGCCACGACATCACGTTGTGGAGCGTCTTCTCCCAACTGCGCGCGCTGTCCCCGAGCCAGCGGATCCGCCCCTTCCACCGGGACGCCGACGGCATCCTCATCGGCGAGGGCACCGGGGTCGTCGTCCTGAAGCGCCTGGCCGACGCCGAGCGGGACGGCGACCGGATCTACGCCGTGATCCGGGGCACCGGGGTGGCGAGCGACGGCCGGGCGGCCGGGCTGGTCAACCCCGATCCCGGCGGCCAGGCCGCGGCCGTACGGCAGGCCTGGCGGGCCGCCGGGCTCGACCCCGCGGCGCCCGGCGCGCTCGGGCTGCTGGAGGCGCACGGGACCGCGACACCGGCGGGCGACAGCGCCGAACTGACCACGCTGGCGGAGGTGTTCGGGCCGGGCGACGGCGAGCGGGACGCCGTCCTGGGCTCGGTGAAGTCGATGATCGGGCACACCATGCCCGCCGCCGGTGTCGCCGGTCTGGTCAAGGCCGCCCTCGCCGTCCACCACGCGACCCTGCTGCCCACGCTCCACTGCGACGATCCGCATCCGGACCTCGCCCGCACCCGCTTCCGCACCCTGGAGAAGGCCGCGGAGTGGGAGACCGGCCCCGGACAGCCGGTCCGCCGGGCCGCCGTCAACGCGTTCGGGTTCGGCGGGATCAACGCGCATGTGGTGCTGGAGGAGGCACCGGGGGCCCGGGCGGGGTCCGGTGCGATCCCCGGCCCCGCACCCTCGGCGTCAACCGCCACCGCCCCCGCCTCCCGCTCACGCACGCAGGTGACCGAGCCCGAGGAGATCCTGCTCCTCGCCGCCGGTTCCCCCGGCCGGCTGGCCGCCCTGCTGGACGCCGACGACGTCACCGTGCGAGCCGCCGGACTCGACCCCGCCCGTCCGCACCCGGGCGCGGGCCCGGTCCGGGTCGGGATCGTCGAGCCCACCGCCAAGCGGCTCGCCCTGGCCCGTCGCGCGGTCGGCAAGGGGCGTGGCTGGCACGGCCGCAGCGACGTCTGGTTCCGGCCGGAACCCCTGCTGGGCCCCGGAGGCGGAAAGCTGGCGTTCCTCTTTCCCGGCCTGGAGGGCGACTTCACGCCCCGGGTCGACGACGTCGCCGCCCACTTCGGTCTGCCCGCCCCCGAACTCCCCGGCCGGGAGGCGCGGGACATCGGCCGGCACGGCTTCGGTGTCGTCGCCGTGGGCCGGCTGCTCGACACCGCGCTGCGGCGCACGGGGATCGTGCCGGACGCGGTCGCCGGGCACAGCGTGGGCGAGTGGACGGCGATGGCGGCGGGCGGACTGTACGCGGGGGACGAGGTCGACGCCTTCATGGCGGGCTTCGACCCCGATACGGTGACGGTCCCCGGGCTGGCCTTCGGCGCGATCGGTGCGTCCGCCGAACGGGTGCTGGCCGCTCTGCGCGAGGAGGGCCGGGCCGGGGCGGGGCTCGTCCTCTCCCATGACAACGCGCCCGGTCAGTCCATGGTGTGCGGGCCGCAGGCGGCGGTCGAGGACTTCGTGCGGGAGTTCCGCTCGCGGGGTGTGCTCAGCCAGGTGCTGCCGTTCCGGTCGGGCTTTCACACACCGATGCTGGAGCCCCACCTCGGCCCGATCCAGGAGGCCGCCGACCGGTTCCGGCTCCAGGCGCCCCACACGCCCGTCTGGTCCGGGACGACCGCCGCCCCCTTCCCCGAAGGGGAGCCGGAGATACGGGAGTTGTTCGTACGGCATCTGCTGGAGCCCGTGCGTTTCCGGCAGTTGGCGCAGGCTCTGTACGCGGCCGGGCACCGCGTGTTCGTCCAGGCGGGTCCCGGGCAGCTCGGCTCCCTCGTCGGTGACACCCTCGGCGGACAGGACCACCTGGTCGTCGCCGCCAACTCTCCTCACCGCACGGGCCTGGCCCAGCTCCGCCGGGTGGCCACGGCGGTGTGGACGGCGGGCGCGGACGTGGCTCCCGCTCTGGCTCACCGCCCCCGGCGGAGTCGGACGCAACGGCCCGCGGTGCGTCTGGACCTGGGTGGCGCCCTCGTGTCGCTCCCGCCGGACGGGCTCGCCGGACTCCGCGCCGGACTCCGCGCCGGCACCGGTGGCCGCCCCGCCCCCCTGACAGGCCTCGACGCCCTCGCCGAACGCTCACCGCTGGCGGCCGAGTTGAGCGCGCTCATGCGCGAGACGGCGGACACGGCCGCGGCCCTGATGGCCCCGGACCGGCGCCCCGCCCCCAGGGCGCTCACCCCTCGCCGCACCACCGTCCGGGTCTCCCCCGACACCATGCCCCACCTCCTCGACCACTGCTTCTTCCCGCAGCGCCCCGGCTGGCCCGACGTGGCCGACCGGTGGCCGGTGGTGCCGGCGACGACGATCGTGCGGCACATCATGGACGCGGCGGCGGAGGCGGCCCCCGGCACGGTGCCGGTCGCCGTGCACGGCGCGCGGTTCGAGGAGTGGCTCACCGCCACCCCGCCGGTCGACGTACCGGTGGCGGCGGTCCCGGAGGGCCCGGACCGCCTGGCCGTGTCCTTCGGCCCCCGCGCCCGCGCCACGGTCGAACTGGCCGCCTCCCACCCGTCCCCGCCCCCGGCCCCCTGGCCGGCCGGCACCGCCGCGGAACGCGTCCCCGAGCACACCGCCGCCCAGCTCTACGACGAGCGCTGGATGTTCCACGGCCCCGCGTTCCAGGGCGTCACCGAGCTGACCGCGATCGGCGACCGGCACGTGCGGGGGATCATCACCACCCCGCCCGCGCCGGGCGCGCTGCTGGACAACGTCGGTCAGATCCTCGGCTACTGGATCATGGCGACGCGGACCGAGCGGACCGTGGTGTTCCCGGTCGGCATGCGGGAGATGCGGTTCTACGGGCCGCATCCCGCACCCGGCACCGAGGTCGCCTGTCTCGTCCGGGTCACCTCGCTCACCGACACCGTCCTGGAGGCCGACGTCCAGCTCACGGTCGACGGCACGGTCTGGGCCGAGCTGTACGGCTGGCAGGACCGCCGGTTCGACAACGACCCGAAGACCCGTCCCGTCGAGCGGTTCCCGGAACGCAACACCCTCTCCGAGACCCGGCCGGGCGGCTGGACGCTGCTGCACGAACGATGGCCGGACCTCGCCTCCCGCGAGCTGATCATGCGCAACTCGCTCGGTGGCCAGGAGCGCGCGGAGTACGCGGCGCACGCCCCGCGCGGCCGCCGGCAGTGGCTGCTCGGCCGGATCGCGGTCAAGGACGCCGTACGGCGGTGGCTGTGGGACCAGGGCGAGGGCCCGGTCTTCCCGGCGGAACTCCGGGTGGGCAACGACGCCTCGGGCCGCCCGTACGTCACCGGTGTGCACGGTCGGGCCCTGCCCCCGCTGGACGTCTCCCTGGCGCACCGCGCGGAGGCGGGCGTGGCGATCGTCCGCCCGCACACCCCCGGCCCGGGCCCCGGCATCGACGTCGAGGAGGTCACGGCCCGCACACCCCAGACCCTCGACGCGGCCCTGGGCCCGGCCGAACTCCGGCTACTGAGAGCCCTGTTGTCGGCCACGGGGGACTCCGAGGCGCTCTGGTTCACCCGCTTCTGGGCGGCGAAGGAGGCCGTCGCCAAGGCGGAGGGCACCGGATTCGGGGGCCGGCCACGGGACTTCACCGTGCGGGACGCGACGCCGGACGGCCACCGGCTGACCGTCTCCGGACGTCTGGAGCGCGCCTACACCGTGCACTGCGAGCCCGCCGCCAACCCGCCCGCCCTGCCCGCCCGGCAGTACGTCGTCGCCTGGACCGCGGGCCCCGAACCCGCGTCCACGGAACCCGTCCGACCGAAGGAGTACGACCGATGACCCCCGTCAGCGCCGACGAGGAGAGCGTCCTCGCCGACATCACCGGCATGCTCGCGCGGCTCCTGGAGGACGAGTACGGCCTCGACGACGTCGAGATAGGCATGGAGACCACGTTCAACCGCGACCTGGAGCTGGAGAGCATCGACCTGGTGACCCTGGCGGGACTGCTCCAGGAGCGGTACGGCGACCGGGTGAACTTCGCCGAGTTCCTGGCGGGGATGGAGTTCGACGAGATCATCGAGCTGACCGTCGGCCGGCTCGTCGAGTACGTGGTGACCAGCCTGAAGGCGGCGGGGGCGAGCTGAGTCATGGCGATGGTCGACACCGGCTCCGTCCGGTTGCACGTCCAGCGGCTCGGTCCCGGCGGGGGCCGCCCGGCCGACGCCACCGTCGTCCTGGTGCACGGTCTGCTCACCGACAGCCTGGCCAGCCACTACTTCACCGTGGCCCCCGCGTTCGCGGCGGCCGGCCTCGACGTCGTCATGTACGACCTGCGCGGCCACGGCCGCAGCGAGCGCCCCGCCGAGGGCTACACCCTGGACCACAACATCGACGACCTGGAGGCGCTCCTGGACCGGCTCGGGGTGTCCGGGCCGGTGCATCTGGTCGGCAACTCCTACGGCGGCACGGTCGCGTTCGGTTACGCGGCCCGTCATCCGGAGCGGGCGAGCAGTGTCTGTCTCATCGAGTCCGAGCCGGCCACCCCCGCCTGGGCGGAGAAGCTGGAGCGGATCCTGGGCTGGGTGGTGGAGCGGCTCGCACACCACGAGCCGGAGGCGCTCGCCTGGGTCACGGCCAACCGGGGACAGCACACGGCCCGGCTGGCCAAGGGCGCGGCGCGGCTGGTGCGGGAGACGACGCTCAGCCGGGACATCCCGGCCAGCCGGGTGCTCACGGAGGAACAGGTCGCGGCGGTGCGCTGCCCGGTGCTCGCCCTCTACGGGGGCGACTCCGACCTGGCCGGGCAGGCGGCCTGGCTGAAGGGGGTGCTGCCGGACTGCCGGACGGTGATCGTGCCCGGTCATGAGCACTCGATCCTCGTGGAGGCCTCGGGGACGGTGGGCGGGCAGGTGCTGGCCCTGGTGGCGGAGACCCTCGGGACGGCGGCCCGGTGAGCCGGTTCCTGTTCGTCGTGCCGCCGCTGGTCGGGCATGTGAACCCGACCGTGGGGGTCGCCGCCGAGCTTGTCGCGCGGGGACACCGGGTGGCGTGGGTGTGCCCGGACCCGGAGCTGGTGGCGCGGCTCGCGGGGCCCGGGGCGGCGGTGTTCGGGTGCGCCGGTGCCGCCCGGGGCGAGCGGCCCGCCGAGCTGCGCGGCCCCGAGGCGCTGAAGTTCCTGTGGGAGTGGTATCTGCTGCCGCTCGCCGAGGCGATGGCGCCGGGTGTGCGGGCGGCCGCCCGGGAGTTCCGGCCGGATGTGGTGGTGGCCGACCAGCAGGCGTTCGCGGGGGCGTTCACCGCCGAGCGGCTGGGGCTGCCCTGGGCGACCTCGGCGACGACCTCGGCGGAGTTCACCGATCCGCTGGCCGGGCTGCCCAAGGTGCGGGAGTGGGTCGACGGGCGGCTGGCCGGACTGCGCGCCCTGCTCGGCGATCCCGCGCGGGCGACCGACCCGCGTTTCTCGCCGTACCTCGTGCTGGCCTTCAGCGCGGCGGAGCTGGCGGGCCCGGCCGAGGGCGTCCGCTGGGTGGGTCCCTCGATCACCGCGCGGCCCGAGACGTCCGGCTTCCCCTGGGAGTGGCTCGATGCCGGCCGGGCCACCGTCCTGGTGAGTCTCGGCACCGCCAACACCGATGTGGGCGGCCGTTTCCTCGACGTGTGCCGCACCGCGCTGCGCGAACGGGCCGACCAGGTCCAGGCGTTGATCGTCGACCCGGGCGGGACGCTCGGCGCCGCCGATGACGACAAGGACGTGCTGGTGGTGCCGTCCGTGCCGCAACTCGCGCTGCTGGAGCGGGGGGTGGACGCGGTGGTGTGCCATGCCGGGCACAACACGGTGTGCGAGGCGCTGTGGCACGGCGTTCCGCTGGTCGTCGCCCCCATCCGGGACGACCAGCCGGTGGTCGCCGGGCAGGTCGTGGACGCCGGTGCCGGGGTGCGGGTGCGCTTCGGCCGGGTGTCGGCCCCGCGGCTGGGCGCCGCCCTGGACGCCGTACTCCACGGGCCCGAGTACTGGGCGGCCGCCGACCGGATCGGTTCGGCGTTCCGCGCCGCCGGCGGCGCCCCGGCCGCCGCGGACCATCTCGACGAGCTGGCAAGGGAGTCCGGATGAGCGACGAGACCCGGCCGGGCGAGCGGATCGCCGCGCTGCGCCCCGGCTACCGGGCGGACATCGCGGCCGGGGTGGAGCGCTTCCTGGAGCCCCGGCGCACCAGCTGCCCGTGGTGCGGCTGCGAGGCCCTCACCACCCGGCTGCGCACCACCGACCTGCTCCAGCACAAGCCGGGCCGGTTCGTCCTGGACCGCTGCGAGGGCTGCGGGCACGTCTTCCAGAACCCCCGGCTCAGCGCGGAGGGGCTGGAGTTCTACTACCGGGACTTCTACGACGGCCTCGGGGAGAAGAAGCTCGGGGAGACCTTCGGGGCGCGGACGAAGACGTACCGGAACCGGGCCGAGTCGATGCTGCCGTACGACCGGGCGCCGAAGGCCTGGCTGGACGTGGGCACCGGGCACGGGCACTTCTGCGCGGCGGCGCGGGAGGTGCTGCCGGACACGGTGTTCGACGGGCTGGACTTCACCGACGGCGTCGAACTCGCCGAGCGGGAGGGCCGGGTGGCGCACGGCCACCGGGGCAGCTTCCCGGACCTGGCGCCCGAACTGGCCGCCCGCTACGACGTGGTGAGCATGTTCCACTATCTGGAGCACAGCACCGACCCCGACCGTGAGCTGCGGGCCGCGCGGGAGGCGGTGCGGCCGGGCGGCCATCTGCTGATCGAGGTCCCCGACCCCGAGAGCCGCTACGCCCGGCTGCTCGGCCGCTGGTGGCTGCCCTGGCTCCAGCCGCAGCACCTGCATTTCGTGCCGGTGGCCAATCTGCGGGACCGGCTCACCGAGCTGGGCTTCACGGTGGTCGCGGAGCAGCACGCCGAGCCGCACGATCCGGTCGATCTGCTGGCCGCCGTCTGGCTGGCGCTGGACCACGCGGCGCCACGCGAGGACACCCCGTGGCTGCCCGCGCGGCCGGGCGCGCTGCGCCGTGCGCTACGGGCCGCGCTGCTGATCGCGGGCGTCCCGGCACTGATCGCGGGCACGCTGCTGGACCGGTTCGCCGTCCGGCCGCTGGCGCACCGGCTGGGCGTGTCCAACGCGTACCGGATCGTGGCCAGACGCGGCTGACGGCTGGGCAGACGGGTTCCGCCGTGCTAGCTTCAGGCCCACCGAATCATCAGGAATCCTGGCGATCGACGGTACGGTCCGACGAACGGAACCCGCATGTCCCTCCTGGCCAGACCGGCGGTGGCGACCCGCGCCGCCAAGACGATGCAGGGCCTCACCAGACTGGCGAGCCGCCGCTCCGGCGGCCCCGGATCCACGGCCGCCTGGCGAGCCCGGTTCCCCGAGTACCCGCGGGACGCGAGCGAGACGACCGTGCCGACGTCGGTCGCCCCGGCACCGGTCACGGTGTACCTGCCGCCGAGCGGCACCGCCACGCGGCCGCCCGTCCACGTCAACTTCCACGGCGGCGGCTATGTCATGTCGATGCCGGTGATGGACGACGCGCTGTGCCGGTTCCTGGCCGTCGAGGCGGGCGTGGTCGTGGTCAACGTGCAGTACGTGGTCGCGCCGCAGCACCCGTTCCCGGCGCCGGTCACCCAGGCGTACGAGGTGGTGCAATGGGTGGCCGGGCACGGCGCGGAGCACGGCTGGGACGGCACACGGCTCACCGTGGGCGGGCAGAGCGCGGGCGGTGGCCTCGCCGCGGCCGTGGCCCGCCAGGCCCTGGAGCAGGGCGGGCCGTCGATCGCCCTGCAGGTCCTGCACTATCCGCCGCTGGACCTCGCCACCCCCGCCCGGGACAAGAAGGCGGTGGTCGCCCGGCCGATGCTGCGGCCCTGGATGGCGGACGTCTTCGACACCTCGTACGTGCCCGACCCGAAGGAGCGCGCCGACCGGCTCGTCTCCCCCGCGCACCCCTCGGACACCGCCGATCTCCGGGATATCGCGCCGGCTCTGGTGGTCACGGCCGAGTACGACCTGCTGCGCGCCGAGGCGGTCCGCTACGCCGAGCGGCTGCGCTCGGCCGGTGCCCTCGTCGAGCACCACGAGGTGGCCGGCGCCGACCACGGCTATGACACGAACGACGACGAAAAGGCCCGTACCGCTTACACCCTGATGGCCCGTCACCTCCGCCGGGCCACCGCGCCCGACGCCTCCTGAGAGGCGCGGGCGCCGCGGTCCCGCCGGAAGCCGCCGTCCCCCTATTCGGCGGCTTCCGGTGGGACGACCCCCAGCTTCCCGGCCCGCTCGGCCGGTTCACGCCGTAGAACACACCCTCGGCGCCGTCCGCCACCGGCAGGCCCGACCGGCACGTCCTGGGCACGGGTCCTGCCGCCGTGCGGTGCCAGGTGGAGGTACAGCCGTGTCCGAGAGGCTCACCCAGCTCGGAATGCAAGGCAGACCTGCACGTTAGACCGGATCACCACGTCACGCGGACGTTCACCGAGACCGGGAGGACGGTGGAGCATCTGTCGGCGGAGGACCGGATGGGACGGGACGGCTGAGGATTCAGCGCACCCCGGCCGTCACGGCCTCCGCGATCACCTCGGCGACCGCCGCGGGCTGTTCCACCAGGACCGCGTGTCCCGCGTCGGGGACCGTCACCATCCGCACGTGCGGGCAGGCCCGAAGGCCGGCCCGCTCCTCGTCGGTCAGGCCGATCTCGTCGTGGTCGCCCCGCACCACCCAGGAGGGGACGCCGGCCCCGCACAGCCGCTGCACCAGGGACGGATGGCGGCCGAGGTAGACGTAGTAGTCGTGCAGGATCCGGCGGCAGGACGCCGGGTCGTTGTCGGCCATCACCGCCGCGAGCGCCTCCGCGCGCCGCGGCGGCAGTTCGCGTTTCATCGCCCGGGGCAGCAGCCCGAGCATGCCGGCCCAGACCATCGCGCCGAGCCCCGGCACCCGGCCCACCGCGTTCAGCACCGCCAGGGACTTCATCTCGTCCCCGCGCGAGAAGCTCGGCGAGAGCAGCACGAGCGGGCCCCGGAACAGACCGAGGGCCGCCATCTCGAGCGCCACGTTGGCGCCCAGGCTGTGCCCCACGACCGCCTCGCAGCCGGCCTCGGCGGCGAAGTCCGCCATCAGCCGGGCGTAGTGCTCCATGGATACGTCCTCCGGCGGCTCGGTGCGGCCGAAGCCCGGCAGGGTCACCGCCACCGTCCCGAGGCCGGCCACCGCGGGCTCGGCCATGACGTCCGCGCAGAACTCGGTCGTGCACAGTCCGCCCGGGATCATCAGCACCCGGTGCGCGGCGTCCGACGGTCCCCCGCGGCGGACCTCCCAACGCTCACCCATACAACGAGCGTGACCCCGTACGACGCGCTCCGCACCCCGAACGCCGGCCACCGCACACGAGGTGCGGGGCCGGCGTGGCGGTGTCCCCCGGGTGTCCGTGCGCGCCGGTCAGTGCGCGCCCACCAGCTCCTGGCCGGAGGGGACGGGCGTCCGCCTGCCGCCGCGCAGGGCCGCGATCCCGATGAAGACCATGGAGGAGACACCGGCGAGCGCGAAGGCGGTGAAGCCCCGGTCGCCGTTGCCCGCGGCGAGCAGCTGGCCGCCGAGCCAGGGGCCGAAGACGGCGCCGAAGCGGCCCATGCCGGAGGTCCAGCCGACGGCGGTGGCACGGTTGTCCGGGTTCGAGCGGATCGACACCGTCGCGTAGATCATCGTCTGGGCGCTGTTGAGGAAGACACCGGTGAGAAAGACGACGATCATCGTGATCGCGGTCGACATGTGCACGCTGAGCAGGAAGACACCGGCGGCGGTGAGCGCGAACCACACCGCGGAGATGCGCGGGGCGCCGAAGCGGTCGGCGGCGCGGCCGGCGACCAGCATGCCCACGATGCCGCCGAGGTTGAAGACGACCACGAAGGTCAGGGCGTTGGCGAGGGCGTAACCCTCGGCGCGCATCAGGGTCGGCAGCCAGGTGGCGACACCGTAGACCAGGAGGAGGCCGCCGAAGGAGGCCAGCCAGTACAGCAGGGTCTGGATCCACTCGCCACCGCGGAAGAGGCCGGCGAGGGCGTCGAAGCGGTCGGCGGCGGACTTGCGGCCGGACGCGGCGGCGGGCAGTTCGACGTCGTGACGGGCGGCGAGCGCGGTCGCCTCCTCGGTGCGGCCCTTGGCGACGAGGAAGCTCAGCGACTCGGGCAGGAACGTCGCCAGCACCGGGGCGAACAGCAGCGGGGCCACGCAGACCCAGAAGGCCGCACGCCAGCCGACCGGGTCGATCAGCCACTTGGCGACGTAGGCGGAGAGGATGCCGCCGGCGTGGTGGGCGGTCATCAGGAGGCCGATGGTGACGGCGGTGCGGCCGCGCGGGGCGTAGTCGGAGACCATGCTGATCGCGGTGGGCAGCAGACCGCCGAGGCCGACACCCGCGAGGGTCCGGCCGAGGCCGAAGACCTCGACGCCGCCGGCGAGCGCGCACACCCCGGACGCCAGCGAGAACAGGACCACGCAGCCGACCATCAGCTTCTTGCGCCCGATCCGGTCGGCGACCGTACCCGCCGCGAGGGCGCCGACGAGCATCCCGAAGGTGGCGTAGCTGCCCAGGTCACCGGCCGTGTCCGGGGTGAGGCCGAAGGTCTTCGTCTCCAGCAGGTGCGGCAGCACGGAGCCGTAGACGAACATGTCGAGGCCGTCGAACAGGACGGCCAGCCAGCACAGGCCGACGACCAGGAGGGCCAGTCTGCTGCCACGCGCGGCCAGGTCGGGGGAGG
The DNA here is from genome assembly GCF_001514205.1 of Streptomyces griseoruber. GTDB lineage: Bacteria > Actinomycetota > Actinomycetes > Streptomycetales > Streptomycetaceae > Streptomyces > Streptomyces griseoruber. Next base: position 189,884 of record NZ_KQ948772.1, read on the forward strand.
AGGACATCGTTGTTTCCCTCTCGAACGGGGTGGGTCCTCAGACGCTAAGGACCCACCCCGAAAAGTGTCAACGCTTTTGTCAACAATCTCATCGACAATCAGCGCGCATCGGGCGGCGTGCGCTCAGGCGACGGGCGGCGTCCCGTGCGTGTGGAAGGACTCGATGGTCTTCAGACCCCAGGCCTGGCCCTTCCCGCGCTCCTCCTCGGTCCAGGTGATCAGCGGCCAGTCGGGGGCCAGCACCAGCCGGGTGAGCGGGTTGCACAGCTCGATGCGGTTGCCGCCGGGTTCGTAGACATAGAGGAAGAACGTCTGCTGGATGGCGTGCTTGTGCGGTCCCGTCTCGATGAACACACCCGTGTCGATCGCGAGGTCGGCGGCCCGCAGGATGTCCTCACGGGTGTCCGTCGCGAAGGCGATGTGGTGCAGCCGGCCGGCGCTGCCGGTCCAGTCCGAGGTGTAGACGACGTCGTACGACTTGTTCGTGTACGTCAGCCAGCGCGCCGCGATCGTGCCGCTGTCGAGCCGGATCTGCTCGGTGGGCCGGGCGCCGAGCACACGCTGCTGGAACTCGGCGTTGACGAGGACGTCGGCGGCGAGGAAGTTGATGTGGTCCAGGCGTCGTACGCCCACGCCCCGGTTGGGTTTGGCCTGGGGCTGGTTCTTCAGCGCGGGCCTGAGCCCCTCGGGCGCCCGGTAGTGCTCGCTCTCCCAGTACAGGGCGTGCTCGTGGCCGTCGGGATCGGTGGTGACGTAGAGCTTGCCCAGGCCGGGTTCGTCCTCGGTCCAGGTGCCCGTTCCGCCCGCCGCCTCGACCGCCGCGACACGGCGGTGCAGGGCCTCCTCGCTGGAGGTGCGCAGGGCGAGCCGGCCGAGGCCGGGCCGCTCGCGGGCGGTGAGAACCAGGCTGTGGTGCTCGTAGTCGTCGAAGGTCCGCAGGTAGACCGTGTCGCCGTCCTCGCCGTCGACCGTGAGGCCCAGATAGTCGGTGAAGAAGGCGACGCTGGCGTCCAGGTCCGGGGTGAAGAGCTGGGCGTGGCCGATGTGGGCGATGTCGCCGAGCGGCGGAGTCATCGTTGACCTCCAGTGGGGAAGACCGTGCCGTCGAAGATCTTGCGGGCCGTGCGGACCACGGCGGTGCGACGGGCGGTGGGCAGACCCTCGGGGGTGGTGCCGAGGGTGATGTCGATGTCGAGGAATCCCGTGGGATGTTCTATGCGCATGCGGTCACTGTCAGCGGGCGGCACGGCGGCCTTGTGCGCCACACCGCCCTCGATCCGCAGCCCGGCCGCGACGCCCGCCGCGCCGAGGACGCCGATCGAGGGGTGACAGCGCACGGGAATGAAGGTGCGCGTGGTGACCGCGCCCCCGGCGCGGGGCGGGGAGAGCAGGGTGAGCTTGGGGACGGTGGTGTCGGAGACGTCACCGAGACCCATCAGCCGGCCCGCCGTCAGCCGGATCGCGCGCAGCCGGTCGGCGAGGGCCAGATCCTCCTCCAGGTCCCGGGGCGACTCGTAGCCGGTGACGCCGAGGTCCGCGGCGAGCATCAACACCGTCGGCATGCCGTTGTCCACGCAGGTCACCGGGGTGCCGTCGATCATGTCCCGGACATTGCCGGTGGGCAGCAGGGGACGCTCGCCCGCCGGGAACTCGATCACCACCGGCGCCGCCGTCCCCGGGACGCCGGAGATCTCGGCGTCGCCGGTGTAGCGCACCCGGCCGCCGGGGGTCGGGAAGGTGGCCGTCGCGCGGTCGCCGCTGTTGACCATGCGGATCCGTACGGCGGTCTCGGCCTCCCCCGCCGCGACGAGTCCACGCTCCACGGCGAACGGGCCGACGCCCGCCAGGATGTTGCCGCAGTTCTGACGGTCACTCACCTCGGCCCGGTCCACGGCGACCTGGAGGAAGAGATAGTCGACGTCGGCGCGCGGGTCGGCGGACCGGGACACCACCGCGACCTTGCTGGTGAGCGGGTGCGCGCCGCCCAGGCCGTCGATCTGGCGCTCGTCCGGGCTGCCCATCACCCGCAGCAACAGCTCGTCGCGCAGGGCCGGTTCGGCGGGCAGGTCGCCGGCGAGGAAGTAGGCACCCTTGGAGGTGCCGCCCCGCATCAGCAGACAGGGCACCTCCTCGGGCAGGGAGGTCACCGCGGCTCCCCCGTGTACTCCTCGTACGTCCGGTACTCGACGCCGAGTTGCCGCAGGGTCTCCCGCAACCCGTAACGGTCCAGGCCGAGTTCGCCGTCGAGGAAGGCGGCACGGGCACGGGCCTCCTTGGCCTCACGGGCCTCGGACGCCTCCGCCGCGGCCCGGGCGCGCTCGCGCGGGACGACCACGACTCCGTCGTCGTCGGCGAGGATCACATCGCCGGGACGGATGACCTGGCCGTCGATCGCGACGGGCACGTTCACCGAGCCGCCGGTGGCCTTCACGGTGCCCTGCGCGGACACCGCCCGCGACCAGGCCGGGAAGTCCATCTCGCGCAGCTCCTGGGTGTCCCGGACGCCCGCGTTGATGATCAGTCCGCGCACCCCGCGCCGCTGGAGCGCGGTCGCGAACAGCTCGCCGAACATGCCGTCGGTGGACGGGGAGGTGGTGGTGACGACCAGGACGTCACCCTCGCCGCACTGCTCGACGGCCGCGTGGATCATGAGGTTGTCCCCGGGCCAGCCGAGCACGGTGACGGCGGTGCCGGCCATCCGCACGCCCTGCTGGATCGGGCGGATGCCCGGCCCGAGCAGCCCGGCCCGGCCCATCGCCTCGCTCACGGTGGCCACCCCGAAGGCGGCCAGCGCCTCGACGTCCTTCTGCTCCGCCTTCGGCGGGTTGGTGACGATCACGCCGCTCACGCTTCCTCCTTCCGCGGCGCTCCGCTGCGGCTCCGCTGCGGCCGGGTGCCCGCTCAGCTCCGCGGACCCCCCGCCTCCGCCGCACCTCAGCTCGCTCACGCCAGCTCCTTCGCGATCTGCGGGTAGGGGCGCATGAACGCCTCGGCCATCGTCCTGTGGGCCAGGCCCAGGTTGGGGCCGGCGTTGCGCTTGAGCTGGACGCCCCGGCGGACGGCGAGGTCGGTGTAGTAGTCCCACAGGTGCTGCTGGGCGCCCAGGCACTCCATCGCCCCCCGTTTGGTCTCCCAGACCTCGGTGATGTCGAGCAGCACCTCGGGCCGGAAGCCGCTCATCTCGGGCTGGTGCGGCTCGAAGTAGAAGACCGGCGGGGCGCCGATGATCTCGCCCTCGCCCGGGTAGCCGATGGCCTGCGCGAGGACCCGGGCCTCCAGGGCCATCCGGTTGGCGGCCGGGTGGTCGCCGTTGTACGGGTCCTCGGTGGGGTGGGTGAGGACGACATCGGGCTGGGTCTCGCGGTAGACGGCGACGAGCCGGTCGGTGAGCTCGGCGGAGGCGACGAGCGGGTAGTCGCCGGCGTCGAAGAAGCGGACCTCGGCCCCCAGGACGCCGGCGGCCCGCTCGGCCTCGTCCCGGCGGATCGCCTTGATCTCGTCGAGCTTCCTGCCCTCGCGCCACGCCTTGGCGGACTCCCCGCGCTCGCCGAAGGTCAGACAGGCGATGGTGACCTTCTCCCCGCGCACGGCGGCCAGGGCGATGGCGCCGCCCGCACGCCAGACGAAGTCCCCGGCGTGGGCGGTGACGACGAGGGTGGATCGGGGTGGGCGGGCGGGCGCGTTGGCCTGGGTCATGCTGTTTTCTCCTTGATGACAGGTGGGCGCCCGCCTCGCGCGGCCGTGATCAGTCGCGCAGCGCCTCGATCACACTGCTGAGGTGGGCGCGGACGGCCGTCTCGGCCGCCTGCGGGTCCCTGGCCCGGATCGCTTCGATCATGGTCAGGTGCTCGTTCAGGGATTGCTGCGGACGCCCCGGCCTGAGCGCCAGCTGGAAGCGGTGGCGCACCAGCTGGGCGTTCAGCCGCTCCAGCAGTTCCTGCGCGGTCCGCTGCCCGGAGAACTCCCGGATGCGGACGTGCAGTTCATGGTTGAGGTCGGAGTAGGTGACCGGCTCGCCGTCGGCGACGGCCTTGGTCATCGCCGTACCCAGCTCGGTGAGCTGCATCAGCTGCTCGTCGCTGGCGGCGACGGCCGCCTTCGCCGCGCACAGCCCTTCGAGGACCATGCGGCACTCGGTGATGGCGACCGCCTCGTCCACGGTCACCACCCGCACCCGCGAGCCGCGGTTGCGGATCCGCTCGACGAGTCCCTGGGACTCCAGATCGATGAGTGCCGCGCGGATGCTCGCCCGGGTCACACCGAACTGCTCGGCGAGCTCGTTCTCCACCAACCGCTGCGCCGGTGCCATGTCGCCGTGCAGGATCGCCTGCCGCACCTGCGCGAGCGCATGCTGCTTGGCCTGCTCCCCGGTGCTCGGACGGGCTTCGTTCGGCATTGCGCCCTCCCTGAGTGAGTGCCTGTCGAACCTAAATCTAGCCAAACAAGATTGTCAACAATTTTGTCCGCCGTACCTGCTGGTCACTTGATGACGGCGTTGGCCACGACCACGACCGTCCCGAGCAGCGCGTCCATCACCCCGACCAGCGCGGCGGCCCCCCAGGAGCGGTGCGCACGGCGGGCCGTGATCAGACCGAGGGCGAACAGCAGGGCGATGTTGAGGGCGAACGCCGGGTACTCCACCCCGTTCGCCGGCCACCAGCCCCAGCCCGCGCCCGCCAGCACCACCACCGTCGGCACGACCGCCGCGACCAGGGACCATTCGTCGCGCAGGGCACGCAGCGCGTCCCAGCGGCGGTGCGGGGTGCGCTCGGCGATGTAGTGGGCGTAGCCGTGCGCGAGGGCGGACGCCCCGGCGGTGACCAGCAGCCACAGGGCGTCGTCGCGGCGCCTGGCCGGGGAGGCGTACCCGTACTGGGTGAGCGCGGCCACCATCGCACTCGCGAGGACGGCGCCGTAGACCCCGCCGAAGAGGATCGTCTCGTGGGCGTCGTGCCGGTGGGGCCGGACCGCGTCCGCCGTGTCGTCCGCCATGCGCTCAACGATCACCCGGCCCCGCCCCGCCTGCCAGTCGCGACGAACCGTCCCTCCGGCCGGGCGGATACCGCACACCGTGTCCACACCGGGCGGGGCGGCACCGCCGCTAGGGTCGCCGCATGACCCACAGCTTCGCCCTGCACATCCCCGACGCCGCCCTCGAACCCGAGCCGCTCGACCCGGCGCAGATCGTCTCCGGCACACCCGAGGTGACCGGCAAGGTCGTCTGGGAGTCGGCGGACGGCCGGCAGATCCGGGGCGTCTGGCAGATCACGCCGGGCGTGGTCACCGACACCGAGGCCGACGAACTGTTCGTCGTGATCAGCGGCTCGGCGACCATCGAGATCGAGGGCGGCCCCACCCTGACCGTCGGTCCGGGCGACCTGGCGGTCCTGCGCGCGGGCGACCGGACGACGTGGACGGTCCACGAGACCCTGCGCAAGGCGTACGCGATCACCCTCTGAGCACCTCCGGGTCAGCCGCCCGCCGCCTGGGGCATGTTGTACGGGGTCACCACCTGGATCGCGGACGGCAGGGTCGGTCCGGCGGGCGGCAGGGCCCCGTGGGCGCGCATCACGGTGTGGCAGGCCTCGCGCATGTCCTGGCGCAGGTCGTGGTGGAGGACGGCGGACAGCCGGTGGTCGCGCAGCAGCCGGGTGTTGTCGTGGTCGAGGTCGTGCGCGACGAACACGGCGCACTCGCGGCGCGCGTCGGCGAAGGCCTTCAGGGTGGCGAAGTTCCCGCCGCCGATCGAGTACACCGCCCGGATTCCCGGGTCGCGGGCCAGGGCGGCCCGGACGAGGTCGTACTGGGTGGCGTCCAGGCCCTGTCCCTCGGTGATCTCCACCAGGGTGCGGCCCGGGTGCCGGGTCCGCATCACGCCGCGGAAGCCCATCTCGCGCTCCTCCTCGTTGCGGAAGAACCCGCTGGACAGGCTGGTGAGGACATTGCCGGGGCGGTCGCCGAGCCACTGCCCCATGAGGTACGCGGCGGTGGCGCCGGCGGCCCGGTTGTCGATGCCGACATAGGCGAGCCGGGCGCTCGCGGGCAGGTCGGTCACGAGCGTGACGACCGGAATGCCGACGGCGACCAGCCGGCCCACGGCGGCCGTGATCTCGGGGACGTCCGGCGCCTTGAGGATCACGCCCTGCGAGCCGCGCCGGGCTATCCGGTCGAGGACGGCGATCTGCTCCGCGACCGGTCCGGTCTCCCGGAAGTGGAAGCGGGAGCGCAGCACCGCGGGATGCAGCGAGGGCAGTTCGGCCTCCAGGGCGGCCCGTACGGCGTTGGTGAACCGTTCGGGCGCCTGCATGACGATGTCCACCATGAAGGTCCGGCCGACGAGCCGGACCTGGGTGCGCTGCCGGTGCAGTTCGGCGATGGCCCGCCGCACCTCCTGGGCGGTGGACTCGCGCACCCCTCCCCTGCCGTTGAGGACCCGGTCGACGGTGGCCTCGCTCAGGCCCGCCTGACGTGCGATCTCGCGGAGGGGGAAGGGATGGCCCACGGAAGGCTCCTCGGTGGTCGGCTTGAGGGGTTTTTGATGGCTGCCTGCTGGTTGTTCGACGGGTTTGTCATGACAAGAATGGCAGTACTGAGCCGCCATTGTCATCGAAGGGACGACGCGCACGACCGACCCCGCCGACCACCCGCACGCCTGCGGGCGCTGTGCGAGGGCTGCACCCCGCGGGCCCTTGGGGACGAGTCGCGGGTGGGCGCCGGGCGGCGCATCGGCTGAAAGGACATGGGGTACATGGGACTTCTCGACGACAAGGTCGTCCTGGTCAACGGCGGCAGCCAGGGGGTGGGCGCGGCCATCGCGCGGGCGGCGGCCCGCGAGGGCGCCCTGGTCGCCGTCACCGGGCGGCGGCCGGAGCCGGGCGAGGCCCTGGTCGCCGAGCTGACCGGGGCGGGCGGCACGGCGCTCTTCGTGCAGGCCGACCTGGCGGACGCCGCACAGGCGAAGGCCTCGGTGGCCCGGACCGTGGCCGCGTACGGCCGGGTCGACTGCCTGGTCAACTCGGCCGGGCTGACCTCCCGGGGCACGCTCCTCGACACCACGCCCGAGCTGTTCGACCAGCACATCGCGATCAACCTGAAGGCGCCGTTCTTCGCCATGCAGGCGGCGGTCGCGGACATGGTGGCCCGGAAGGCGCCCGGCACGGTCGTCAACATCATCACCTCCTCGGCGCACGGCGGACAGCCCTTCCTCGCGCCGTACGTCGCCGCCAAGGCCGGCCTGGTCGGTCTGACCCGCAACGCCGCGCACGCCCACCGCTTCGACCGCGTCCGGATCAACGGCCTGAACATCGGCTGGACGGCGACCGAGGGCGAGGACGCGACGCAGAAGGCGTTCCACGGCGCCGGGGACGACTGGCGCGAGGAGGCCGCCGCACGGCTGCCGATGGGCAAGCTCGGCCAGCCGGACGAGATCGCCGACTTCGCGGTGTTCCTGCTGTCCGAGCGGTCCGGCGTGGTCACCGGTTCGGTGATCGACTGGGACCAGAACGTGCTCGGCGGCCTCGACTAGACCTGATCCCCTTCAGCCCCTTCTCCCCTCCGTCCCCCTCCCCGTAAGACTCTCAAGGAGCTGCACCCCCATGCGCATCGGAATCCTCGGCCTCGGCCGCATCGGCGCCTTCCACGCCGAGACTCTCTCCGGACTCGACGCCGTCGAGTCGCTCGTCGTGACCGACCCGTTCGCGGAGGCGGCCAAGGCCGCCGCGGAGCGGTTCGGGGCCGAGGTCGTGGACTCGCCGGAGGCCCTGCTGGCCGCCGGTGTGGACGGCATCGTCGTCGCCGCCGCGACCGACGCCCACCCCGCGCTGATCCTCGCCGGCGTCGAGGCGGGCATCCCGGTCTTCTGCGAGAAGCCCGTCGCGAAGACCATGAGCGAGGGCGTCGAGGTCCTCAGGGCCGTCCAGGGCAAGGACGTACCGATCCAGATCGGCTACAACCGGCGCTTCGACGCCGGGTTCGTCGCCGCGCGGGCCGCCGTGCACTCGGGTGAGCTGGGCAAGCTGCACACCGTCCGCTCCACCACCCTGGACCCGGCGCCGCCGCCGGCCGCGTACGTCGCCGCCTCCGGGGGCATCTTCCGCGACTGTTCGGTCCACGACTTCGACATCATCCGCTGGGTGACGGGCCGTGAGGTGACCGAGGTGTACGCGGTGGGCGGCAACCGGGGCGCCGACTACATCAAGGAGGCGGGTGACGCCGACACCACCGGCGCCCTGCTCACCCTCGACGACGGCACGATCGCCGTGATCTCCAACTCCCGCCACAACGCCCGTGGTTACGACGTCCGCATGGAGATCCACGGCTTCACCGACTCCATCGCCGTGGGCCTGGAGGACAAGCTGCCGCTGCGCTCGGTGGAACCCGGGGTCACCTTCCCGGCCGGCACCCCGCACGACTTCTTCATGGACCGCTTCACGGCCGCCTACCGCGCCGAGCTGACCGCGTTCACCGAGGTCGTGGCCGGCACCCGGCCCTCGCCCTGCACGATCGAGGACGCCCTGGAGGCGGGCTGGATCGCCGAGGCCTGCACGCTCTCGCTGCACGAGCACCGCCCCGTGACGATCGCGGAGGTACGGGCCTCCTGACCCGGCTCACCCTGTGAGGGCGGCCCCGACCGGGGCCGCCCTCACAGGCAGTAGCGGACCATCCATTCGTCCGGGTCGTAGGCGTCGCGCGCCGGGTCCCGCGGGGCGGCCGGGCGCTCCTCCACCGTGTCCTCGGGGCGCACCCGCTCGGGCAGCGCCCCGAACCGGACCCTGCGCCGGTCCTCCTCGGTGCCTTCCTGCCGTTCCTCCTGCATCTCACCCTCCCCGTCCAAGGCTCCACACACCTTCCGTCCTCTCCGACGTCCCGGGCGCGCCGCCGGTTCCGCCGGCGGGCCGTCGACGCCGAGCACGACGAAGCCCCGGTGAGTGCTCACCGGGGCATCCGACGCATACGTCCCTTCCGTTCCCTCACGCCCCGCAGGAGCGCAGGAACTGCCGGGTGCGGACCGCGATCGGCAGGGGTCTGTCCGGCTCGCAGGGGTACATGTCCTGCTCGACGATCGCGAACAGCTCGACACCGAGCTTCTGGGCCGCGACCAGCACCGGCTCCAACTCCGGCACTCCGCCGGGCGGTTCGCACATCACTCCGCGCTGCACCGCCGGGCCGAACGGCACCTCGTCGCGGACCACCGCGGCCAGGATCTCCGGGTCGACCTGCTTGAGGTGCAGATAGCCGATGCGCTCGCCGTAGGTCTCGATCAGCCTGACGCTGTCGCCGCCGCAGTAGGCGTAGTGACCGGTGTCCAGGCAGAGGTTGACCAGCTCGCCGTCGGTGGAGTCCAGGAAGCGCTCGACGTGGTCCTCGGTGTCGATGTGGGTGTCGGCGTGCGGATGGACGACGATGTCGAGACCGTACGTCTCCTTGACCTCGTGGCCCAGCCGTTCCATGCCCTTGGTGAGGTGGGCCCACTGCCCGGCCGTCAGCTCCGGCGGCTCCAGGATCTCCGCGGTCTTGTCGTCGCGCCAGAAGGACGGGATGACGACCAGATGCCCGGCACCCATGGCCTGGGTGAGCGCGGCCACCTGGCTGACGTGCTCCCAGGTGGACTCCCAGACGGACGGGCCACGGTGCAGCCCGGTGAAGACCGTGCCGGCCGAGACCTTCAGGTTCCGCCGGGCCACCTCGTCGGTGAGCCGGGCCGGGTCGGTGGGCAGATAGCCGTACGGGCCGAGTTCGATCCAGGAGTAGCCCGCCTCGGCGACCTCGTCCAGGAACCGTTCCCACGGCACCTGCTGAGGGTCGTCGGGGAACCACACGCCCCAGGAGTCGGGGGCGGAGCCGACGCGGATGCGGTCCAGGGTCGCGGCCATCTCAGGACTTCCCCTCGCCGCCGCCCGCCACGGGGGCGGTGAGGTCCGCCTCTTCGGGCAGTTCCTCCACGTCGACACCGCGGACCTGGGACAACTCGTGCTTGAGGGCCGCGAGTTCGGCTCCGCCGGCCATGTGGTTGGTCAGCTCCTCGAGGCTGACCTCGCTGCGGTCGGCGGAGAGTTCCAGGGTGCCCAGGCGCAGGACGCTGAAGTGGTCGCCGACCATGTAGGCGTGGTGCGGGTTGTGGGTGATGAAGATGACGCCGAGACCGCGGTCGCGGGCGGCGGCGATGTACTTCAGCACCACGCCGGACTGCTTGACGCCGAGGGCGGCGGTGGGCTCGTCCAGGATCAGCACGCGGGCGCCGAAGTAGACGGCGCGGGCGATCGCCACGCACTGGCGCTGGCCGCCGGACAGGGTGCCGATGGGCTGTTCCAGGTCGTCGAGGACGATGCCCATGTTGCGCAGTTCCTCGTCGGCGGTCTTCTTCATCTTCTCGATGTCGAGGCGGCGCAGGGGCCCGCTGCCCCTGGTCATCTCGGAGCCGAGGAAGAAGTTGCGCCAGACCGGCATCAGGGGAACGGTCGCCAGGTCCTGGTAGACGGTGGCGATGCCCTTGTCCAGCGCCTCGCGCGGGGTGGAGAACCGCACCGGCTGCCCGTCGACGAGGAACTCGCCCTCGGTGTGCTGGTGCAGCCCGGAGACGATCTTGATGAGGGTGGACTTGCCGGCGCCGTTGTCGCCGAGGACACAGGTCACCTTGCCGGGGTACACCGCGAGGTCGACGCCGTGCAGCGCGCGGATGTTGCCGTAGGACTTGCCGGCATTGCGCAGTTCGACGATCGCGCCGTCCGCCTGGTCGGCGGCCGTGTCCGCGATGACGGCTCCGTGGGTGCCGGTTCCGTTGGTGGAAGTCATGGGGGTCACCTCCGGGTCGCCGTGCGGCTGACCCACAGATTGATCAGGACGGCGCCGAGGAGCATCACGCCGAGGAATGCCTTGAACCAGTCGGGGTTCCAGCCGGCGTAGACGATGCCCTGCTGCACCATGCCGAACATGAAGGCGCCGAAGACCGGCCCGATCGCGGAGCCGGCGCCGCCGGTGAGCAGACAGCCGCCGATGACGGCCGCGGAGATGTAGATCAGCTCCTGGCCCACGCCCTCGCCGGACTGCACGGTGTTGAAGGTGAACAGCTGGTGCATGCCGATGAACCAGGCACCGAAGCCGACCAGCATGAACAGGGAGATCTTGGTGAAGTTCACGGGCACGCCGACCGCCCGTGCGGACTCCTTGTTGCCGCCGACCGCGAAGATCCAGTTGCCGTACCGGGTGCGCAGCAGGACCCAGGTGGCGAGGGCGGCGAAGGCCAGCCAGTAGAAGATGGTGATCTTCACTTCGACACCGCCGATGTCGAAGGACGAGGCGAAGATCTTCTTCGCCTGGTCGAAGCCGTCCATGTCGCTGATGTCGTCGGTGGCCACGTTGGTGGTGACCAGCTTGGTCACCGCGAGGTTGACGCCCTGGAGGATCAGGAAGGTGCCCAGGGTGATGAGGAAGCTGGGCAGGCCGGTCTTCATCACCATCCAGCCGTTGAAGAAGCCGATGGCGAGGGAGACCGCGAGCGCGACGACCACACCGACCCACACGTTCATGCTCAGCTGGTAGGCGAGCATGCTCGCGGTGAGCGCCGAGGTGATCACGGCGACACCGGCGGACAGGTCGAACTCGCCGCCGATCATCAGCAGGGCCACGGGCAGTGCCATGATCCCGATGGTGGACGACTGGTAGAGGATGTTGGCCATCGAGCCGGCCTCGCGCACCGGCGGGGCCGTGATGAGGAAGAACACGTACACCGCGACCGCGCCGAGGAAGACACCGACCTCGGGCCGGGCCAGCAGGCGGATGGCCAGCGGGCGTTGAGCGGTCCGGCCGTCGGTCTCCTTCGGGCCGGAGGCCGGCGGTGTGGTCACCGCCGGCTCAGCCTTCTGGGTCATGCTCATCACCGAGTGCCCTTCGCGGCGAACGCGGCGACCTTGTCGACGTTGGTCTTGTCGACGAAGGCCGGACCGGTCAGCACCGGAGCCTCGCCGCCGCCCATGTAGTTGCCGTTGTTCTTGTAGAGCCACAGCGAGTCGATCGCCAGGTAGCCCTGGAGGTAGGGCTGCTGGTCGACGGCGAACTGGATGGTGCCCTTGCTGATGGCTCCGGTCAGGTCCTTGTTCAGGTCGAAGGTGGCGATCTTCGCCTTGGAGCCGGCGTCGGACGCGGACTGGACGGCGGTCAGGGCGAACGGGGCGCCGAGCGTGACGACGTAGTCGATGGACTTGTCCTGGGTGAGCTTGGCGGTGATCGTGGACTTCACGGACGGCATGTCGGTGCCGTTGACGTTCAGGACCTCGGTGGTGCCCGAGAAGGTCTTCTTCACACCGTCGCACCGCTGGGTCAGGCCGATGTTGCCCTGCTCCTGGATGACACAGACGGCCTTCTTGGCGCCTTCCTCGTTGAGCCGCTTGCCGAGCGCCTCACCGGCCACGGTCTCGTCCTGGCCGAAGAACTCCATCAGACCGAGCTTCTGCCACTCGCTCACACCGGAGTTGAGACCGACGACGGGTATGTTCGCGGCCTTCGCCTTGGCGACGACGTCCTTGAGAGCGTCGGGCTTGGCGAGGGTGATGGCGATGCCGTCGACCTTCTGGTCGATGGCGTTCTGGACCAGGTTGGACTGGTTGCCCGCGTTCGGGTCCGCGGAGTAGATCAGCTTGACGTTGTCCTTGGCCGCCGCGGCCTCGGCGCCCTTGCGGACGATGTCCCAGAAGGTGTCGCCGGGCGACTGGTGCGTCACCAGCGCCACCGTCATCTGCGGAGTGCTCGCCTTGCCCGCCGAGGCGCCGTCCGCGCTCTCCTCGGCCTTCTTGCCACCGGAGCTGCTGGAGCAGCCAGCCAGGGTCAGGGCCACTGCCGCGGCCATGGCCACGACCGGGGCGATTCTGCGGGGACGGGGCGAAGAGCTGTCCATCTTTCCTGCACCTCACTGTGCGACGGGAGAACGACCGGGAAAGGGAGAGGGATCTCTGGGATCAGGGCCCGCTACTGCTCAGGGTGGGGCCATGGAGCCGGGTCCGCGACTGTTCGATTTCCGTTCGGTGTATGGACTCGGCCCGTGCACTGCTGGGACGGGATCCAATCCCCTGTCAGGCCCGCTGTCAATACTTTGTTAAGACATCATCTCAGGATCAGGTCCGAATGTAAGAACAAACCATTGACAGCAGGGGTCACCGGGACCTACACCTGGGAGACGCCAGGCCCCGACCACCCTGAGGAGTGTCCCGTATGGCCGATCAGGCCTCACCCCCGGGCCCGATCTTCGCCGCGGGTCCCGCCGGTACGGGCGCCGGCACGGACGATCCGCCGCGCGGCCGACACAGGAGGTGCCCTTGATGGCGAAGACCGGTGAACGTACCCGCGCGGTGAGCGGTTCGGCCCTGGACGGGCTGCCCTTCGCGCTCGACCGGTCCAGCCCGGTGCCGCTCTACTACCAGCTGGCCCAGCAACTGGAGTCGGCGATCGAGCACGGCGCGCTCGCCCCGGGCAACCTCCTGGGCAACGAGATCGACCTGTCGACCCGGCTCGGCCTGTCCCGCCCCACGGTCCGCCAGGCGATCCAGTCCCTGGTCGACAAGGGGCTGCTGGTGCGCCGTCGGGGGGTCGGCACGCAGGTCGTGCACAGCCAGGTCAAGCGGCCGCTGGAGCTCAGCAGCCTCTACGACGACCTGGAGGCGGCCGGACAGGGACCCACCACGCACGTCCTGCGCAACGAACGCGTCCCCGCGGGCCCCGATGTGGCGGCCGCCCTCGGGATCGCGGAGGGCGCCGAGGTCACCCGGCTGGAGCGGTTGCGCTCGGCGCACGGCGAGCCGGTGGCGTCCCTGTGCAACTACCTGCCGCCGGCCCTGTTCGACCTGGACACGGAGCGGCTGGAGGCGACCGGTCTGTACCACCTGATGCGTGCGACGGGCATCACCCTGCACAGCGCCCGGCAGACCGTCGGCGCCCGCGCGGCCACCGCCGAGGAGGCCGGACGGCTCGGCGAGGAGGAGGGCGCGGCCCTGCTGACCATGCAGCGCACGGCGTACGACGACACCGGCCGGCCGGTCGAGTACGGGACGCACATCTATCGCGCGTCCCGGTACGCGTTCGACTTCCAGTTGCTGGTCCGGGGCTGAGGGAGCGGCCGCGGCCTACCTCGGGGCCATCCGCAGGGCTCCGTCCATGCGGATGGTCTCGCCGTTGAGGTAGTCGTGGTCGATGATCGACAGGGCGAGCTGGGCGTACTCCTCGGGCCGCGCGAGCCGCTGCGGGAAGGGCACCCCGGCCGCGAGACCCGCCCGGAACTCCTCGGAGACGGTGGCCAGCATCGGCGTCTCCACGATGCCCGGGGCGATGGTGCACACCCGGATGCCGTACTGCGCCAGGTCACGGGCGGCGGGCAGGGTCAGGCCGACGACGCCTCCCTTGGACGAGGAGTAGGCGGCCTGGCCGATCTGGCCGTCGTACGCGGCGATCGACGCGGTGTTGACGATCACGCCGCGCTGGCCGTGCTCGTCGGCCTCGGTGGCGGCGATGGCCTCGGAGGCGAGCGCGAGGACGTTGAAGGTGCCGATCAGATTGACCTGGATCACCTTGGCGTACAGGGCGAGGTCGTGGACGCCCTTCCTGCCGAGGATCCGCGCGGACGGGCCGATACCGGCGCAGTTGACGACCGTACGCAGCGGGACCCCGGCGTCCGCCGCGGCGGCGACGGCGGCACGGACCTGCTCGGGGTCGGTGACGTCGGTCGGGACGTAGGTGACACCGTCGACCTCGGGGGCCCGGTCGACGCCGTCCTTGAGGTCGAGGGCGAACACCTGCGCGCCGCGCTCGGCGAGGGCCTTCGCGGTGGCCGCGCCGAGGCCGGAGGCACCGCCGGTGACGAGGGCGGCGGTGTGGGCGAGCTGCATCATCACTCCTTGCCGAGGGCGGTGAGCACACCGCCGTCGTTACGGTCCAGCGCACGGGAGATGATCATGCGCTGGATCTGGTTGGTTCCTTCGAAGATCTGCATGACCTTGGCCTCGCGCATATAGCGCTCGACCGGGAAGTCACGGGTGTACCCGTACCCCCCGAGGACCTGCACGGCGTCCGTGGTCACCTTCATGGCGTTGTCCGTGGCCACGAGTTTGGCGATCGACGCCTCGCGTGTGAAGGGCAGACCGAGGTCCTTCAGCCGCGCGGCGGACAGGGTGGTGGCCCGCGCCGACTCGATCGCGGCGCCCATGTCGGCCAGCACGAACGCCAGCCCCTGGTGCTCGATGATCGGCTTGCCGAAGGTCTCCCGCTCCCGGGCGTAGCGCACCGCGTGGTCGAGGGCGCCCTGGGCGAGTCCGCAGGCCACGGCGGCGATGCCGAGCCGGCCGTGGTCGAGGGAGGCGAGCGCGATCTTCAGCCCCTGCCCCTCCTCCCCGATGAGCCGGCCGGCCGGCACCCGGACGTCGTCCAGCCGCATGGTGGCGGTGGCCGAACCGGTCAGCCCCATCTTGCGCTCCGGCGGGTCGGCGCTGAGCCCCGGGGCGTCCGCCGGGACGAGGAAGCAGGAGATGCCGTGGCTGCGGTCCTCGGAGGTACGGGCCATGACCGTGTAGAAGTCGGCGTGTCCGCCGTGCGTGGTCCATGCCTTGGCGCCGTTCAGCACATACGCGTCGCCGTCGCGCACGGCGCGGGTCAGCATGGCCGCCGGGTCGGAGCCGGCGTGCGGCTCGGACAGGCAGTACGCGCCGAGCAGTTCACCGCCGAGCATGTCCGGCAGCCATCTGCTCCGCTGCTCCGCGGTGCCGAAGCGGGCGAGCGGGAAGCAGGACAGGGCGTGCACGGAGATGCCCACGGCGACGCTCGACCAGACCGCGGCGACCTCCTCCAGCACCTGGAGGTAGACCTCGTACGGCTGTCCCGCCCCGCCGTCCTCCTCGGCGAACGGCAGACCGAGCAGGCCGCTGCGGCCGAGGGTGCGGAACGCGTCCCGGGGGAACGCCCCGTCCGCTTCCGCGTCGGCGACCCGGGGAGCGAGTTCCTTGGCGGCGAGGGTGCGCGTGAGCTGGACGAGCTCCACGGCCTCCTCGGTCGGCAGGGCGCGAGTGGCAGGCATGGTGACCTCCCCGGTGTAGTACTGGAAATGATACTGGAGTGCGTACGAACGTATCATTCACAGTACGGCACCCGGGCATGCCGCAGCACCCGCTACAGATGTCGATCCGGTGTCGGGGTCAGGACGAGACGGCGTGCACGATCAGCGAGGCGAGCTGCTCGTAGGCCTCCGCGTCGGTCAGCCCGGTGCGCGCCTTCAGCTCGCCCTGCTGGATCTGGCGCATGGTCGCCGCGGCGACCTCGCCGACGAACGCGGTGTGCACGTCCCGGAAGGCGCCGCCGGAGACGCCCTCGGCGATCAGCTGCCGCACCCGCTCCGCGGCCATCCGGGTGTTGGCCTCGTACACCTCGCGGGCGGGCGGGAAGTCCGCCACGTCGTCGAGGAAGCGGCGCGAGAGCGGACGCAGCTGTTCGGCCACGGTGGTGAGGTACACCCGGACCCGGTCCGAGGGGTCCACGGTCTGCGCCACCCGCTTCTCCACGGCCTCCGTCGCACCGCGGAAGTAGTGCTTGACCGCCTCGACGACCAGGCCCTGCTTGCTGCGGGCGAGCTGGTAGAGCGTGGTCTTCGAGCAGCGCAGCCGCTCGGCGAGGTCGTCGAGGGTGAGGGCGGAGAACCCCTCCGCCGTGAGCAGCGCGACGAGTCGTTCCAGCAGGTCGGCCTGTCGGGCGGTACGGCGGGTGGACGGCATGATCCCAGGTTAGCCCCCTTTGTTACCGCCCGGTCATCAGTGCACGGTGTCCAGCCGGTCCCGCTGGTCCTCGGTCAGTTCCAGGTCCATGGCGGCGAGGTTCTCCTCCAGTTGCGCCAGGGAGGACGCGCCGGCCAGCGGAACGATCGGCGGCTCGCCGCCCGACTGCCGGGCCAGGACGACCTGGTTCACGGTGGCACCGCTCTCGCGCGCGACCTCGCGCAGCACGGCGAGCCGGGCCGGGGTGCCCGGGTGGTGCGAGGGGAGTCTTCAGCTTGAAGTGCGCTTCAGCGCACGGCATGTGACGAATCCGGCCGACCTGGATCCGACGGAGCGCCCCCACCGTGGACAGCGCCTCCCGTCCACCGCGCCGGACTGGTGACAGGCGACGGCGAAAAGGCCGTACCGGAGCCTCCGATACGGCCTGTGACCTGCTGTTCCAGCAAGTCGGGACGACAGGATTTGAACCTGCGACCCCTTGACCCCCAGTCAAGTGCGCTACCAAGCTGCGCCACGTCCCGGTGCGCCGTCGTCGCGGAGTTCCGCGTGATCGCGCGAACAGCACTTTACCCCACGACGGGCGGCGCGCCGAAGGGGACCGGGGCGCGGGACAATCGGGCGTATGAACCGTACGGACCGCAGGGAGCGCGTGGACGGCATGGGGAGCACTCGGGGCGGCGCCAGGGACCGGGACGGTGCGGGGCGGGCGCGCAGTGCGCGGCCCCGGGACGGGCTGGGGCGGCCGCTGCCGTACGGGGCGGCGGGGGTGGCCCGGCAGCCCGAGGGGGTCGTACGGAGCCCGCGGGAGACCGTCGCCGAGGCGCAGGCGCTGCTGGACGCGGGGAGGCCGTTCCACGCGCACGAGGTCTTCGAGGACGCCTGGAAGACCGGCCCCGAGGCGGAACGCGGCCTGTGGCGCGGGCTCGCCCAGCTCGCGGTGGGCCTGACCCACGCGGCCCGGGGCAACCTCACCGGCGGTCCCCGGCTGCTGCGGCGCGGCGCCGGGGCCGTGGCGGAGTGGGCGGCGGGTTCGGGGGCGGAACAGGTGCACGGGATGGATCTCCCGGGGGTCGTCCGGTGGGGGCGGGCACTGGCGGACGAGGTGGAGCGGACGGGGGCGGCGGTGGACGCGGGGCGGCACGCGCCGCGGTTGCGGTGACTCCCGGTCCGGTCACTGTCAGTGGCGTACGGCAGACTCGGTGGCGTGCGAAAGATTCATGTCATCGGTATCGGCGCGGGCGACCCCGACCAGCTCACCCTCCAGGCCGTGCGGGCCCTGCGGGACACGGACGTGTTCTTCGTCCTGGACAAGGGCGAGGTGAAGAGCGACCTGACGCGGCTCCGCCGGGACCTCCTCGAGGCCCATCTGCCGGAGGGCGGGTACCGGGTGGTCGAGGCGCGGGATCCGGAGCGGGACCGCAGGGCCGGTGGGGCCGCCTACTCCCCCGCGGTCGGTGACTGGCGCGGCGCCCGCGCGGACATCTACGAGCGGCTGATCTCGCAGGAGCTCGGCGAGGACCAGAGCGGCGCGTTCCTGGTGTGGGGCGACCCCGCGCTCTACGACAGCACGCTGGGCGTCCTGGAGGAGGTGCTGGCGCGGGGCACGGTGGCCTTCGACCATGACGTCGTGCCCGGCATCAGCAGCGTCTCGGCGCTGGTCGCCCGGCACCGCACCGGCCTGAACCGGGTGGCGCGCCCGGTGCAGATCACCACCGGGCGGCGGCTCGCCGAGGGGTTCCCGGAGGGGGTGGACGACGTGGTGGTGATGCTGGACGCCCACCAGACGTTCCGGCGGTACGCCGAGGAGGACATCGACATCTACTGGGGCGCCTACATAGGCACCCCGGACGAGATCCTGGTCTCCGGTCCGCTCGCCGAGGCCGGCCCCCGGATCGAGCGGCTGCGGGCCGAGGCGCGCGAGCGCAAGGGCTGGATCATGGACACGTATCTGCTGCGCCGCAACCCGACGGAGCGGTAGCCCGGGCGGCCCGTCCGGCATGCGGGGGCGGCCCGCCGATGTGACCGTGACCTCGTGACCGTCGCCGAGGACAGCGCCCCCTCCTCCGCGCGCGCCGGATCTTCGAGGACTCCGGCACCCGGCTGGACGTGGCCGGTGCCTGGGCGGTGACGCAGGTGGAACCGCACGACCGGATGGTGGGCCGCAGCAGCCTGGGGCTGGTCGCCGGATGCCGCCGGAGGTGCTGCTGCCGGTGTTCGACCCATGGTCGACGAGGGGCATGTGACCCGCGACGGCTCGTTGCTCTCCCTGACGGAAGCGGGCGTGCGCGAGGCCGGGGCGATCACCGCGGCGTGGGCCGGGTGGCTGGAGGAACGGGTGGCTCGGGACATCGGTCACCCCGCGCCGAGCGATCTGCGCGCCGCCGTGGACGCCATCTCCAAGCGGCTGCTGGCCGAGGACCTCGGCGACGAGGCGCTCCGACGCCGCGCGGAACCGGAAGCCGCGGTCGTCGCGCCCTGATGCGCGCCGACCGCGGCTCGTGCTGTCTGCCCGAGGCCGGCCTCGGCATCCCCTTCGCGCCGGGCATGTCCGCCCCCGCCCGGGCCCGGCTCACCCCGCGACCGCGCACGAGGCCATGGTCACCACCGGCCGCCACGGCGGCCGGTGAGGCGCTGAGCGCCGATATCGTGGACCACGCGGTCGACGAGAACGCCGTACGGACCACGGCCGCCGAACTCGCCGCCACCCGGGCCGGGAAGGCGGGCGACACCCTGCGCACCATCACGTCCCGTCTGCAAGCGCAGGTGCTGACGCCCCTCGGCGAGCGGGAGAACCCGCTCGGCGACTGAGCACCTCCGGTACGGCGACACCAGCAAGCCCCTCGAAAGGATCCCGCGTGAGCACCACCGACCTCTCCGCCCTGTCCGGCCTCGAACTCCTGCGTCTCGTACGGGACGGACGGCTCGGCGACACACCGTCCATCGGGCGGCTGCTCGGGATGCGCTTCGACGAGGTGGAGCACGGGCGGATCGTGCTCTCGCTCGACACCCGCCCCGACTTCGCCAACCCGCTCGGCACCGTGCACGGCGGCATCGCCGCGACCATGCTGGACTCGGCCCTGGCCTGCGCGGTCCACACCACCCTGCCCGCCGGCACCGGCTACACCACGCTGGAGCTCAAGGTGAACTACATACGGCCCGCCCGCACGGACGGCCAGACGCTGACCGCCGAGGGCACCGTCATCCACGCGGGCCGCCGTACCGCCACCGCCGAGGGCAGGGTCGTCGACGACCAGGGGCGGCTGATCGCCCACGCGACCACCACGTGCATGATCCTCGGGCCGGGCCGCTGAACGGTGCCACCAACCCCTCGCCCACCGTCTCGGTCAGCCGTACATCGCCACGCCGTACAGAGTCACCAGCGCGTCGTCGATGGGATGGGGCCGCGGCCTGCCGGCGGGATCGAGCCTGTTCCACCTCCGGAGGTTCAGCGCGACGGCCATCTGCCGTTTGGGGAGACGACCGGGACGGCGCGTTGCATCTGGGCCGGCGACGACGGGCTGATGAAGGGAGGCCGCCGGGCCCACCCATGACATGTCGTGGACGCTGTGGTCGCGCGGCGGGTCGATCATGCCGAACCACGACTCGTAGAGCTGCGAGGACCTGGCGCAGACCTAGCGCAGAAGCAGTTGCAGGCCGCCCACGACGGTCGCCGCGATGACGAGCTGCTCGAACAGCCGCTGGTTGATGCGGTGGACGGCCCATTTGCCGAGCAGGGCGCCGGGGACGACGAACACGGCGAGCGCCGCGTCCAGCAGCAGCGAGGAGCCGTCGATCAGGCCGAGGCCGGCGCTGAAGGGCACCTTCGAGAGGTTGACGATGAGGAAGAAGAAGGCGGAGGTGCCGAGGAAGCCGAGTTTGCGGAAGCCCGCCGAGAGCAGGTACATCGACATCACCGGGCCGCCCGCGTTGGCGACCATCGTGGTGAAGCCGCCGAGGACGCCGTAGGAGCGGGCCTTGACGCGGCCCGCGCGGGTGACCACCGCGTCCGGGGCGACGGGCGCCTCGGCCGTACGGCGGCGCCACACGGTGACGGCCGCCATCAGCAGCAGGATGGCGCCGATCGAGGTGCGCACCGCTCCGTCGTCGGCCCACATCAGGAAGACCGTGCCGAGGACCACCCCGGCCGCGACCGCCGGGAACAGCCGCCACAGGGTGGGCCAGTGCGCGTGCCGCCGGTAGGTGAGGACGGCCAGGACGTCCCCCGCGATCAGCAGCGGCAGCAGGACACCGGTCGACGCACGGGCCGGCAGGACCGCCGCGAAGATCGCCAGGCTGACCGTGTTGGCGCCGCTGACCGCCGTCTTGGAGAAGCCGACCAGCAGCGCCGCGAGGGCGAGGGCGGCGAACTCCCAGCCGGTGATGTGCCACAGATTCATCGTGTTCATGCGGAGACCGATGCTATGCGCACGCATTCGGCGGCGTAAGAACCGTCTCGCCAGATGGCCAGGCCACCGGGCGCGGCCCTGAGAGGATCCCTCCGAGGCGTCACCCGACCCAGTTGGAGGAGCCATGGCCGAGCACGTCCTCGCGGGCACACGCGGCACGATCACGGTGCACCGCTGGCCGAACCCGGCGGCCCGCTACCTCGCCCTGGTCGTGCACGGCTACGGCGAGCACGCCGGCCGCTACGAGGAACTCGCCGGCGTCCTGACCGCGCACGGCGCCGCCGTGTTCGCGCCCGACCACATGGGGCACGGCAGGTCGGACGGCGAACGGGTGCGGATCGAGGACTTCGAGGACGTGGTCACCGATGCGCGGGCCGTCGCGGAACTCGCCCGGGCCACCCACCCGGACCTGCCGCTGGTCCTGATCGGGCACTCCATGGGCGGCCTCGTCGCCGCCCGCTACGCCCAGCGCCACGGCACCGGTCTCACCGCGCTCGTCCTGTCCGGGCCGGTCATCGGCGACTGGGAGCTGCCCGGTCGGCTGCTGGCGCACACGGAGATCCCCGACGTCCCCGTCAGCCCCGCCGCCCTCTCCCGCGACCCGGCGGTCGGGACGGCGTACGCGGCGGATCCCCTGGTCTGGCACGGGCCGATGAAACGGCCGACGCTGGAGGCCTTCGTACGGACCCTGGAGACCGTCGCCGGGGACGGACCGGTCGGCGCGCTCCCGCTGCTGTGGCTGCACGGCGACGCCGACCGGCTGGTCCCGCTGCCCGGCAGCCGCACCGGCGTCGAGCGCCTCGCCGGGGGCGCTCTGACCGAGCGGATCTACCCGGGCGCCCGCCACGAGGTGTTCCACGAGACGAACCGGACGGAGGTCTTCGCCGACCTGACCGGCTTCCTGGACGGGGTCCTCGACGGGGTCCCTGACCGGCCACGGCAGACAGAGCCCACCCGCTGAAGCCCGCGTTCAGCCCCCGGCCACCGCCAGCCGGGACAGCGCCGCCGACACCAGCGTCCGCACCCCCGGCACCAGCACCGACGGATCGGGGGCGAACAACGGGCTGTGATTCCCCGGCACGTTGGCGAACTTCTCCCTCAACTCCTCGCCCGGTGCCGCCTCCCAGACGGCGGCCGGGGTCGAGGTGACGTACCAGTAGTCGTACGGCACGCCCTGGGGCGCGAGGAGCGAGAAGTCCTCGCTGCCCATCGTCCCGCCGAAGTCGAACACCGTGTGCTCGCCGAAGAGCCGGCGGTGGACGGCGGCGATCTCGCCGTCCAGGGCGGGGTCGTTGACGGTGTTCGGATAGCCGGGCAGGACGGTGAGCTCGGGCGGCACCGGGCAGCCCGCGGCGGCGCACTCCCCCTCGACGATCCGGCGGATCGCGGTGAGGACGCGCTCGCGCACCCGGTCGTCCCGGGTCCGTACGTTCAGCGAGAGCCGCGCCTCGGCCGGGATGATGTTGGGTTTCGTCCCGGCGTGGAAGGAGCCCACCGTCAGCACCGCCGACTCGCCCGCCGCGATCTCCCGGGAGACGACCGTCTGCAACCGGGTGACGACGTGCGCGGCCGTGACCACCGGGTCGACCGTCGACTCGGGCCGTGAACCGTGTCCGCCCACTCCGTGCACCACGACGTCGAGGTCGTCCGAGGCCGACAGGGTCAGTCCGGGGGTGTGCGGGTAGAAGCCGGCCAGGCCGGGCGCCGCGTGCTGCCCGAACAGCACGTCGGGGCGCGGGAACCGCTCGTGGACGCCGTCCGCGACCATCGCGGCCGCCCCGCCCTCCGCCTCCTCGGCGGGCTGCCCGACCACGACGAGCGTGCCGGACCAGAGGTCCCGGGCGGCGGCGAGGGCCTCGGCGGCGGCGGCCAGCCAGGTGATGTGGAGGTCGTGGCCGCAGGCGTGCATCACCCCGTCGGCGGTCGAGGCGTACGGCAGCCCGGTCGCCTCCCGCACCGGCAGCGCGTCCATGTCGCCTCGCAGCCACACCACCGGCCCCTCGCCCTGGGCCAGTACCCCGACCACCCCGGTGCGGGCGACGCCCTCGGTCACCTCGTACCCGGCGGCCCGCAGCCGGGCGGCGAGCCGCGCCGCGGTGCGGTGCTCGGTGAAGGCGAGTTCGGGGTGACGGTGCAGGTCCCGGTAGAAGTCCTCCAGGTCCCCCTGCTGCAGACCCGCGGTGATGTCCCGGGTGAGACGGGCGACGACGGCCGGATCGGTCATGGACGGAGGGTACGGGGTGGCCGGCCGAACGGTCGAGGAACCGTCCCTGGGACACCGGCCGTTCGGCCGAGGCACGGGGCGTCCCCGGACGGCGAGGCTGGAGCCGCCTGATCGTGCATGTCGCCGGCGGCGACCGCGCGCTCGACACGGCCGCCACCGCCCTCACCGGCCTGGGCACCGCGCACGCCCCGCCCGGCCGCGCTCCTGAGCCGCGCGGCGCCTCAGAGGTGCAGGAGGCGTGCGATCGTGCGCAGGACCCCGTTGTCGTTGTTGGAGGGCGCGAGGTGGCGGGCGCGCTCGACGACCCGGGGGTGGGCGTTGGCCATGGCGAAGGACCAGTCGGCGGCGTCCAGCATCTCCAGGTCGTTGAGGTAGTCGCCGAACACCATGGTCTGCGCGGGGGTGATGCCCAGCTCGCGCTGGAGCCGGCGCAGGGCGGCGCCCTTGCTGGCGGTGCGGTTCATGACGTCGACCCAGTGCTCGCCGGAGACGACGACCTGGTGGGTGTCCGCGAACGGGGCGAGCCCGGGGGCGGTGGTCTCCTCGACGGCGCCGAAGTCGAACAGGGCGACCTTGATGACGTCGTCGTCGACGGCGGTGAGGTCCTCGACGAGCTCGCAGCGCACGTAGTACCGGCGCACCTCGGCCAGGAAGGCCTCGTCGGCCCGCTCGACGTACGCGGACCGCTTCCCGCAGACGACGGCGCCCAGGTCGACCCCGTCGGCCGCGAGTCCCCGTACCGTGTGCACGATCTTCGCGGTCACGGCCGGTTCCAGCGGATCGGAGCTGAGCTCCCGCCCGTCGCGCACCACATAGGTGCCGTTCTCGGCTATGAACACCATCCCGTCGGCGACCTCGGCGAACTCCGCCGCCAGGGTGGCGTACTGGCGTCCGCTCGCCGGGCTGAACAGCACCCCGCGCTCACGCAGCCGCGCCAGGGTGTCCCACAGCCCCTCCGGGATCCGCTTGTCGTCGTCGAGCAGGGTGCCGTCCATGTCGGTGACGACGAGCCGGATGTCGACGGGACCGTCCGGGAGCTCGGGGGCGGTCGGCCGGGGAGCGTGCGAGTAGGGCATGTCCTGCTTCCTGTGCTGCGGGCGCGGGTGCCGCGACGGGGGTGACCGGATTGTCACCCTACCGGGGGACCCCGCGAATCCCGGGACAGCGATGATCATGGGGCGGCACAATGGACAGCCGGACGGTCGGTCGCATGAAGGAGCGGTGACGTGGGCGGTGCACGGCTGGACACCAGCGTGGCGCACAACGCGCGGGTGTGGAACTACTGGATCGGCGGCAAGGACAACTACGAGGTCGACCAGCGGGTCGGCGCGCACGTCGCCGGCATGTTCCCGCTGATCCGGGACATCGCCCGCGCGGACCGCTGGTTCCTGGGCCGGGCGGTGCGGTTCCTCGCCGAGGAGCGCGGGGTGCGGCAGTTCCTGGACATCGGCACCGGGCTGCCGACGGCCGACAACACGCACGACATAGCGCAGCGGATCGCGCCGGACTCCAAGATCGTGTACGTGGACAACGACCCGATCGTGCTGGCGCACGCCCGCACCCTGCTGACGGGCACCTCCGAGGGCCGCACGGACTACATCGACGCCGATGTCCACGACCCGTCCGCGATCCTCCAACGGGCCTCCGGCACCCTCGACTTCGACCGGCCGGTCGCGGTGATGATGCTGGGCATCCTGAACTTCGTGCTGGACTACGAGGCGGCCCGGGACATCGTCCGCAAGGTCATGGCCCAGGTCCCCGCGGGCAGCTACCTGGTGCTGACCCACCCCACGCACGACGCGGAGGTGGGCGGCGAGGGCCAGATCCCGGCGATGAAGTTCTGGAACGAGAACGCCACCCCGCCGATCACCGCCCGCTCCGGCGCGGAGATAACCGCGTTCTTCGAGGGTCTGGAGCTGGTGGAGCCGGGCCTGGTGTCGTGCGCGCGCTGGCGGGCCGACGACGACTCGGCGGCGACGGTGCCGCAGTACGGCGCGGTGGCCGTGAAACCCTGAACTCCCTGACGGACGAGCCCGTGGAGGACGTATGACCACCCTTGCCGACCCCGTCCCCGGCGGGCGTCCCGGAGACCTCGAGCGGGCTTCGGCGCTGAGCGGGGAACTGTCCGGCGCGGGCGTGCACGGGATCGTCCTGTCGTACGTCGACACCGCGGGCGTCGGCCGGGTGAAGACGGTCCCGGCGACGGGGCTGGCGTCGGCGGTGGCCTGGGGCGTCGGGATGTCCCCGGTGTTCGACACCTTCCTGGCGAACGACCACATCGTCACCACGGACGTCCTCGGCTCCCCCGACGGCGATCTGCGGCTGTACCCGGACCTGGACCGGCTGGTGGCGCTGGCCGGGCAGCCGGGGTGGGCGTGGGCGCCGGTCGACCGCCTCACCCAGGACGGCGAGCGGCATCCGGGCTGCTCGCGCACCTTCCTGCGCCGGATCGTCGCCGACGCCGCCCGCGACCACGATCTGGCCTTCCGGGCCGCCATCGAGATCGAGTGGACGGTCGGGCTGGACTCCGCGCCCGCCGGGGAGTTCGTCCCGGCGACCACGGGACCGGCGTACGGCGCGACCCGGATGGTCGAGCTGAGCGAGTACACCGCCGATCTGCTGGCGGCGTGCGAGGCGCAGGGCGTGACCGTCGACCAGATCCATCCGGAGTACGCGCCGGGCCAGTTCGAGATCTCGGTGGGGGCGCTGGACCCGGTGGCGGCGGCCGACCGCAGCGTCCTCGTGCGGCAGACGATCCGCGCGGTGGCCCGCCGCCACGGGCTGCGGGTCTCCTTCTCCCCCGCCGTCGCCGCGGAGGGCGTCGGCAACGGCGGGCACGTCCATCTGTCCGCCTGGCGCGACGGCCGCAACCTCCACTCCGGCGGCGAGCGGCGGCACGGTCTGACCGCCGAGGCGGAGTCCTTCGCCGCGGGTGTCCTCGCCCGGCTGCCCGCCCTGACCGCGGTGACCGCGCCCAGCCCGGCCAGCTATCTGCGGCTCCGGCCCTCCCAGTGGGCGGGGGTGTTCACCGCCTGGGGCCTGGAGACCCGCGAGTCGGCCCTCCGGCTCGTGCGGGGCACGACGGGCCGGCGGGGGGAGCAGGCGAACCTGGAGGTCAAACCCGTCGACCTGGCCGCCAACCCGTATCTGCTGCTGGGCTGTCTGATCGCCGCCGGACTGGACGGGCTCGCCGCGCGGGCCGCGCTCCCGGAGGAGATCACCGGCGACCCGGCCCGCCTCGCCGCCGAGGAGGCCGCGGCGAAGGGCGTACGGCGGCTGCCCACCTCGCTCGCCCGGGCCGTCGAGGAGTTCCGTGCGGACGCGGTGCTGCGGGCCGCACTGGGGCCGGTCCTCGCCGACGCGGTGACCGCCGTACGGCAGGGCGAGATCGACGCGACGTACGGGCTGGACGACGCACAGGTGGCCGCCGCCTACCGGTGGGTGTACTGAGATGGGCACCGGACCGGTCCACGAGGAGCTGGCCGCGCTGGAGCTGGTGGACCACCACTGCCATGGCGTGACCACCGGCCCCCTGGACCGGCCGGGCTTCGAGTCGCTGCTCACCGACGGCGAGTCCTGGCCCGGCGTCTCCTCCTTCGACACCCCCGCCGGGGTCGCCGTGCGCCGCCACTGCGCACCCCTGCTCGACCTCGACCGGCACGCCCCCGCCGACACCTATCTGGCCCGGCGCGCCGCCCTCGGCCCCGAGGAGGTGAACCGCCGCTTCCTGACGGCCGCCCGCACCGGGGTGTTCTGCGTCGACACCGGTTTCGCCCCGCTGCCGCTCACCCCGCCCGCCGCTCTGGCCCGGGCGGGCGGCGGCACCGCGCTGGAGATCGTACGGCTGGAGTCGGTGGCGGAGTCCGTGGCCGAGCGGGGCGTCGACGCGGGCGGGTACGCCGACGCGTTCCGGGCGGCGGCACTGGACGCGGTGCGCCGGCCGGGGGTGGTCGGGGTGAAGTCGGTGGCCGCCTACCGC
Organism: Streptomyces griseoruber; assembly: GCF_001514205.1. Lineage (GTDB taxonomy): Bacteria > Actinomycetota > Actinomycetes > Streptomycetales > Streptomycetaceae > Streptomyces > Streptomyces griseoruber. Next base: position 217,235 of record NZ_KQ948772.1, read on the forward strand.
ACCGGCTTCGACCTGGACCCGGCCCGCCCCTCGGACGCCGACGTCACCCGGGCGGCCCGGCAGTGGCTGGCACGCGGCGGGCGGCTCGACCAACCGGTCCTGATACGGCACCTGCTGTGGACCGCCGTCGACCTCGGCCTCCCGCTGCAACTGCACACGGGCTTCGGCGACCACGACATCCGGCTGCACCGGGCGGATCCGGCGCATCTCACGGACTGGCTGCACCTGATCGCGGGAACGATTCCCGTGCTGCTCCTGCACTGCTGGCCCTACCAGCGGCAGGCCGCCTACCTGGCGGCCGTGTTCGAGCAGGTGTACCTCGACGTGGGGCTCACCCTGCACCACGTCGGCCCGGTGCGGGCACGGACGGTGCTGGAGGAAGCGTTGGAGATCACACCGTTCCGCAAACTGCTGTACAGCTCGGACGCCTACGGTGTGTCGGAGTTCTATGCCCTCGGAGCGCTGGCGTTCCGCCGCGGCCTCGGAGATCTCCTCCAGGACCGGGTGGACGCCGACGAACTGAGCCTGCCCGACGCGCTGCGAGTGGCGCGCTGGGCCGGAGCGGACAACGCCCGCCGGGTCTACCGGCTTCCCGACGGACACTGAAAGTATGATCAAGCAATGTCAGACTTGACCGATACCACGCCCGGCTGGCTGAGCGCAGACGAGCTCGAGATGGCCCGCGCCCGGATGCCGATCCTGTATGTCGAGGCGGTGCCCGTGCGCGTCGACGACAGCGGCGAAGTCGTCAGCATCGGACTGCTGCTGCGCATCGGACCCGACGGAAACGTCAGCCGGACCCTGGTCTCCGGCCGGGTCCTGCACCACGAGCGGGTCCGCGACGCCCTGTTGCGGCACCTGGAGAAGGATCTCGGGCCGGTGGCACTGCCCCGGCTGCCCGCCTCCCTCCAGCCGTTCACCGTCGCGGAGTACTTCCCGACGCAGGGCCTCACCCCGTACCACGACCCCCGTCAGCACGCGGTGTCGCTGGCCTACATCGTGCCGGTGACCGGTGACTGCTCGCCCCGCCAGGACGCCCTGGACCTGGTCTGGTTCGACCCGCAGGAGGCGGCCTCCCCGGCGGTGCAGAGCGAGATGCCGGGCGGGCACGGGTTCCTGCTGCGGCAGGCCCTGGCCCACGTCGGTCTCTCGGCGTCCTGAGCGCCGTGGCCCCGCTGCCCGGTCCGCGCCGCCCCTGCACACTCGTGGTGTGCAGGGGCTGCTGCTGCGGCGACGCCCGCAAACACCCCGGCCACGACCACGCCGGACAGCTGGAGCGGCTGCGGGCGGCCGCCGCCGGTTCGGGCGGCGCCCTGGAGGTCCGTACGACGGACTGCCTCGGCCCCTGCGACCAGGCCAACGTGGTCGTCGTCCAGCCCTCCGCCGCCGGACGCCGGGCGGGCGGGCGGCCCACCTGGGTCGGGTTCGCCTCGGACGACGACTCCACGGACGAACTGCTGCGGTGGGCGCGGGACGGCGGCCCCGGCCTCGCGGCACCCCCGGTCACCCTGGAACTGCAGTTCATCGAGCCGCCGCGGGACGCCCGGGTACGCAGCCGGCGCTAGCAACTGCCCTTTCCCGGGCGCGGATTGGGCTCGCGGATCTTGATGGCGTACGTTGGCCCGATGGGGGCGACGACACAAGAACGGGCAGCGAAACGTTCCGGCGGGGCGGCGCGGTCGTCGGCGCTGATGGCGCTGGGCACCGTGGTGTCCCGGGCGACCGGGCTGATCCGGCAGGTGCTCCAGGGCGCCGCGCTCGGCACCGGCCTGCTGGCGACGACGTACAACACGGCGAACACCGTGCCCACCAGCCTGTACACGCTGCTGATCGGCGGCGCGCTGAACTCGGTGCTGGTGCCGCAGCTGGTGCGGGCCCGTTCCACGCACACGGACGGCGGCCGGGCGTACGAGCAGCGGCTGGTGACCCTGGTGGTGTCGGTGCTGGCCGTCGGGACCGCGCTGGCGGTGTGGGCGGCGCCGGAGATCGTCAGCGTGTACCTGCGCGACACCCCGGACAACCACGACGCGTACGAACTCACCGTGGTCTTCGCCCGGTTCCTGCTCCCACAGATCTTCTTCTACGGGCTGTTCAACATGTACGGCCAAGTCCTCAACGCCCGCGAGAAGTTCGGCGCGATGATGTGGACGCCGGTCCTCAACAACGTCGTGCTGCTGGGGGTGTTCGGCGCCTACCTCGGGCTGATGACCGGGGCCGGGCGGGTGGAGGACATCACCGACACGCAGGTGCGCCTCCTCGGTGTCGGGACGACGGCGGGGATCGCCGTGCAGGCGCTGGCGCTGGTGCCGTTCGCGCGGGCGGCCGGGTTCCGGTTCCGGCCGCGCTTCGACTGGCGCGGCTCGGGGCTCGGTTCCGGTGTGCACGCTGCCAAGTGGACGCTGCTGTTCGTCCTGACGAACCTCGTCGCCCTGACCGTCGTCACCAACTACGCGAACGCGGCCGACCAGGCGCTGCCGGACGCCGGCGCGGGCTACACGGCGTACACCTACGCGCAGACCATCTGGATGCTGCCGCAGTCGGTCGTCACGGTGTCGCTGGTGACCGCGCTGCTGCCGAGGATGAGCCGGGCGGTGGCGGAGGGCCGGATCGCGGACCTGCGCGGCGATCTGTCCCGGGGGCTGCGGGTGAGCGGGGTCGTCGTCGTGCCCGCGGCCTTCCTGTTCCTGGCGCTCGGCCCGCGGATCGCGACGCTGCTGTTCGCGCACGGGGCGGCCGACGCGGCCTCCGCCCAGCCGCTCGGGCACATGCTCCAGGCGTTCGGCCTCGGCCTGATCCCGTTCTCGGCGCAGTACCTGCTGCTGCGCGCCTTCCACGCCTTCGGGGACACCCGGACGCCGTTCTTCATGGCGGTGTGGATCGCGGCGGTGAACATCGCCCTGGCCACCGCCTGCCATCTGCTGCTGCCGGTCCGCTGGGCGGTGACCGGCATGGCCGGTGCCTACACCGTGTCCTATCTGGCCGGACTGGCCCTCACCGCACGGCTGGTGCGCCGGCGGGTCGGCGGCCGGCTCGACGACGGAGCCCTGCGCCGGACGTACACCCGCCTGATGCTCGCCTCGGCCCTGGCGGCGGCCTGCGGCTGGGCGGCGGACCGGGCGTTCGGGGAGTGGCTGGGCGGCGGTACGGTCCCCACCGCGCTGGCGCTCACGGCGGGGACCGTCACCCTCGGCCTGGTCCATACGGTGCTGGCGCGGCTGCTGAAGGTGGAGGAGCTGCGGCAGCTCGGCCGGCTGCGCTGACCCCTCAGTGGCCGACCTGCTCGGCGAGGGCGGCGCGGGCGCGGGCCACCCGCGAACGGACCGTCCCCACCGGACAGTCGCTCACCCGGGCCGCCTCCTCGTACGGCAGCCCCAGCAGCTGTGTCAGCACGAACGCCTCCCGCCGGTCGGCGGGCAGCGCCTGAAGCAGCTCGCGCAGGACGATCCCGTCGTCGAAGCCGGGCAGCCCGCGCGGCTGGGCCAGCTCGACGGCGGGCCGCCAGTCCGGCAGGTCCGCGAGGCGCGGGCGGGTCGCGGCGTACCGGTAGCTGTCCATCACGGCCCGGCGGGCGATCGACAGCAGCCACACCCGCGCCGAGCACCGCCCCTCGAACCGGTGCAGGCTGCCCAGCGCCCGCAGGAAGGTGTCCTGCGCCAGATCGTCCACCGCCTGCGGGTCGGCGCACAGATGGGCGACGAAGCGCAGGACGTCCCGGTGCAGGGCCCGCACCAGCTGCTCCACGGCCCCGGCGTCCCCGTGCCGGGCGGCCAGGGCGAGGGCGGTGGTGGTCTCGTCGGCGGGGGTGTCCTTGTGGGCGCGGCGGCGGGTGCTGTGCCGGGCGGACTTGGTGTGGTCGCGGGAGCCCTCGTGTTCGCCGGTCTTCATGCCGGTGCTCTTGCCGGTCTTCTTGTCGGTCTTCTTGTCGGTCTTCTTGTCGGTCTTCGTGTCGTACGGGGTCGTCGGAGCAGGGGGCATCGCCGTGGGTCCTTCTCGGGTGGAGGGGAAAGTGCCGTGCGGTTCCGGCCGTCCTCAGCGGACGGCGGTCCGTGCGGGCGGCCCCCGGGAAGTGAGCGCGTCGACGAGAAGGAAGGGCCGTGGCGCCCGCTCCGAACGGCCGCGCACCCCGGCGCGCGGGGGCGGCGGCGGTACGGGCCGTCCGCCCGGCCACCGCAGCGGGGCCGTCAGCCACCCGGCCACCGCCCGCAGCACCCGGAACCCGGCCCGCTCCCCGTACGCCAGCCAGAGCCCGCACAGCAGCGCGGCGAGCCCATGGGCGGTGGCCATACCGGAGGAAGAAGACCCGCCGACGGCCACCGCCGGCCCCATGTGCTCCATCCCGCCCATGGTGCCGGTGGTGGCGGTGGCGGCCGGCTCGAGGGTGAAGGCGAGGTGCAGCCCGGCCTGCGCGGCGAGCGCCACCGCCGTCACCGCCGGCACGCCCCGCTCACGCCCGGCCAGACACCAGCCCGCGGCACCCGTGACGGCGAACCCGACGCCCGGCGCCCACCAGGACAGGACGGCCCCGGACATCATCACGTGCCCCAGGGCGGCGAGCAGCACGCAGACGGCCGCGAACACGACGGCCCTCAGCACGCGCGACCAGCACCCCGGGATCATGAGGCCTCATCCTGGCAGCGCGCTCGCGCGGAACGACGGGGGTTGGGCGAATCCACAGCCTGTACGGGAGGTTCACAGGACGGCGCCTCAGAAGCCGCCCGCTCAGGGCTTGTTCCAGGTGAGGCTGACGGTCAACTGGGCCGACGCGCCGACCGCCGTGACGATCGCCCCGGCCTGTGCGTTCAACTCGACGCCGAATTGCACGGCAACGGCGTCCGGCGGCTGCGGGAAGTCCTTCACCTGCGCGACCACCCCATGGGCGACCGCCCGCACGGCCTGCGTGACGGACTCGAACGTGTCCTCGGCTTTCTCGATCACGGTGGACGGCGACACTCCCCGGGTGAGCATGGAGCTTTGTGTCTGCTCCTCGGAAACGCGGACGCGGACGGCGCTGCCGTCCTCTAGCAGGAACTCTACAATCGCCATAAACTACGAATTAACACGAAATCCTGAATACCGCTGGGTAGTTGACGATTCTTCCAATTCTGGAAGGAGCTGAACGATGCCTCTCGCCGTCGAGATCGTTCTCATCGTCATCGGGGTTCTCCTGCTGGCCGCCGCTCTGATCGGCAGCGGCATCTCCCGACGCCTCATGACGATCCCGAAGATGAAACGGGCGCCGCGTATCGTGATCGCCATTCTGGGTGTTCTGCTGTTGGTCGGCGGGATGTGGGGGGTGACGACCGAGGAGAAGCATCACGGTCCCACACTCGCCGCGCTCAAGGAACACCTCCCACCCGACGTCAAGTCACGGCTGGACTGCACGGAGGCCTCAGAGACCCCCAAGGATGCGGTGGAGCTGGACTGCAGCACGCCTGGCAGCGTCCCCGATCAGGTCTGGTACTACATGTTCGACGACGTGGACGCCATGCAGAACTGGTGGTGGAACCAGACCGATCCTGCGCACCAGCCGGGAGGCGAATGCACCACCATAGCCGACTTCAAGCAGGGGAGCAGTCTTTCGTATTCCACTGAAGACCGGTCCGTCACCACCGGCGACATAGCCTGCTTCATGGACGGGAACACTGTCGTGGACGTGTACACGGACCGGCGTTTCAACATCGTCGTCTGGTCCCAGACGGATTCCCAGAATTTCTCCGAGTTCATGAACTGGATCGTCAACACCTCACTGCCGGTGGGCGACGATGGCGCCACCCCCGCGACTCCCTCGCATACCGACTACGGTCAATGACCCTGCCCGGCCTGGGGAGAGAGGCGCGCCATGGCGGCCGATTTCGACTTCGTCCTGGAAATGAGCGAAGCGCCCGACGGCTACCGCATCGACGTGACGTCGCCGTCCGGCGAGGACACCCTGGTCGCCGCCATCGACGCGCAAGAGCTGCTGGACCGGCTGCCCTCACTGGAAGCCGCCGTCCTGGGGTCCGCCGCCCGCTCGCGGAGTGTCGGGACCGGAATGGAGCGGCCCGCCATGGAAGTCGGCGGTACGTTGTTCGACTCCATCTTCCAGAGTGGGATCAAGGCGCTCTACCTGTCCAGCCGGCAGAAGGCGCAGGAGCACGGCCGGCGGCTGCGCATGGTCCTCCGGGTCCGCTCACCGGAACTCGCGGCCCTCCCCTGGGAGCTTCTGTACGACGAGAAGCTGGGCGGCTATCTGTGCCTGCATCACCCGGTCATCCGCCACGTGGAGATGTTGGAGCCGGTGGCGCCCCTGCGGGTGGAACCACCGTTGCGCATCCTCGGAATGGTGTCCCTGCCCGGTTCGCTCTCTCCGCTGGAGGCCGAGACCGAACGGGAAGGGCTGACCACCGCGCTCAAGCCGCTCATCGACGAGGGAAGGGTGTGGCTCGACTGGGTGGCCGGCGGAACCAAGCAGGATCTCTTCAACGCCCTGTTCGCCGGCTGTCACATCTTCCACTTCATCGGCCATGGAAAGTTCGACGATCAACGACGCCAGGGGATGCTCGTCTTCTCCGACGAGCAGGGCCGGGAGTCCCCGCTGCACGCGGAGGCGCTCGGCTCGCTCATCAGCGTCGCCGACCCCTCCCCGCGCCTCGTCGTGCTCAACAGCTGCGAGACGGGAACCTCCCACGCGCGCGATCTGTTCTCCAGCACGGCGGCCAAGCTGGAGTACACGGTGCCGGCCGTGGTCGCCATGCAGTTCGCGGTGACCGACAAGGCGGCCGTGCTCTTCTCCCGGGCCTTCTACCAGGCCCTCGCGGCCAACCGGCCGGTCGACGAGGCCGTCCGCACGGGCCGTATCGCTCTGCGGGCCGACAAGGACGACAGCCTCGAGTGCTTCACACCCGTGCTGTACCAGCGCAGTGGTGACGCCCGCCTCTTCGACTTCACGTCCCTGCGCAAACCCACACCCCCACGGACCGTGGTCGAGCAGATCAACGAGGAGGAGCACGACACACAGACCGACCGGCCCGCCCCGGAGACCGACCGACCCGTTCCGCGGTCCGACCGGCCCACCGAGCCCGCGCACGTCTCCTCTTCCCCCAGGACTCCCTCCCCGGATCTCACGCCGACCTCCCCCGATCTCACGCCCACGCCGGGGATCGACACCGGGCACTGGGTGGTCAGCATGGCCGTCCATCCTTCCGGGCGGCTGCTCGCCACCGGCTCCCGCAAGCTCGTGCGGGTCTGGGACGTGATCACCGGCCAGCCGACCTGGGAGCGCCGGCTCGGCGGGTGGAGCACGATGGTCAACGCCCTCGCCTTCAGTCCCCACGGTGACAGCCTGGCGATCGGCAGCACGGACAGTCTCGCCCGCGTCTGGGAGATGACGGCCGGGGCCACCCCCGTCAAGTTCACCCACCGCCATTTCGTCAACACGGTGGCCTACGACGGGAGCGGGCGGCTCCTGGCCACCGGGAGCGCGGACGCCACGGCCTGCGTATGGGATCTCGGCTCGCGCAGCCGCGTTCTGTCCCTGCGCCATGCCCGGGCCGTCAAGGCCCTGGCGTTCAGTCCGGACGGGCGCCGTCTGCTCACGGGATCCGAGGACAAGAACGCCTACGTCTGGGACACGGAGACGGGTCGGCAGGAGGCGCGGATCGAGCACGGGGACTTCGTCCTCGGTGTCGCCTTCTCGCCGGACGGGCGGACGGTCGCCACCTGCAGCCAGGACCACACCGCCCAGGTCAGCGAAACGGGGACCTGGACCCCGCTCTTCCGCGTGGAGCACAAGGGCGGTCTGCGGGCGGTGGCCTTCAGTCCCGACAGCAGCGTGATCGCCACCGGGAGCGAGGACGGGGCCGTCTGCGTGTGGCGGGCCGACACGGGACAGTCGCTGCTCGCCCTCAAGTACAACCGCTCGGTGAACGCCGTGGCGTTCTCGCCGGACGGCCGGTTCCTCGTCAGCGCGGGCGAGGACAAGATCGTGCACAGTGTCCGTATGCCCGATGTCCCCGCATGAGCGTGCCCGTCCATGCGACGAGGCTCCGCTCCCGAAGTGGGAACAGAGCCTCGCAAAGGACCGACGGATCGACTTCACCGTCGGGACGACAGGATTTGAACCTGCGACCCCTTGACCCCCAGTCAAGTGCGCTACCAAGCTGCGCCACGTCCCGTTGCCCGTCTGACCTGGGGTTTCCCCTGGCCGAACGTGCAGGGAAACAATACCGCACTCGGGTCGGTGGTCGCGCACCCGTTTCCCTGCGGGGCAGGTCAGCCGCCGGGCAGGCCCAGCTCCGGGTAGGCGTCGAGGAGGCGGGGCGGGGCGGCCTGGCGCCAGGAGTCGGCGAGGATGTCGCGCAGCTCGTCCTCGTCCTCGACGGCGGCGAGCCGGGCCCGCACCCAGGCGAACTGTGCCTCGTGGGCCGCGATCCAGAACTTCGCGGGCTCGGCGAGGACCAGCTCGTCGCGTTCCTCCTTGGGGCAGCGCACGGCGAGGGACGTCTCGTCCTCGGGCAGCGTGGCGAACATCTTCCCCGCGACCCGGAACGTGGGCATGTTCCAGGCGACCTTCTCCGTGGTGTCCGGCAGGGCGAGGGCGATACGGCGTACGTCTTCGGCGTCGGGCATGCTTCGCACCGTAGCCGCTGCCACTGACAGTCAGCCGCTGGTGAGGCGCTTGTAGTACAGGGTGGTGGGGCGCAGGACACCGGCCGGGTCGGCGGCGTAGTCGGGGATCACGCCCGCCCTGGTCCAGCCCGCGGCGCCGTAGAGGTGCTCGGCGGGGCTGTCGGTCTCGGTGTCCAGGTGGAGCAGGGTGATGCCGGCCGCGAGGGCGGCCTGCTCGGCGGTGGTGAGGAGGGCGCGGCCCAGGCCCTTGCCGCGGGCGTCGCGGTGGACCATGAGCTTGACGAGTTCGGCGCGATGGCGGCTGTTGGGCTTGTCGGGGAAATCCAGGCCGACGGTGCCGACGACCCGGTCGCCGTCGTGCGCGGCCCACACCGCGAGGCGCCCCGCGGCTACTCCGGCGGCCCTGCCCCGCCACCAGGCGACGGCCTCGGCCCGGTCCAACGGGGCGAGGAAGCCGATCGAGGCACCGCCGTCCACCGTGTCGACCAGCAGACCGGCCAGGGGGTCGAGGAGGTCGAGGAGCCGCGGCGCGTCGAGCCGCACGGGAGCGGTCCGGGCCGTCGTCACGGCAGCACCACCGCCAGGACGTACCGCGCCTCCGCGTCTTCCGCGCACCGGAACCGGGTCGGCCCCCAGACGCGCAGCCGCAGACAGTCACCGGTGCCGAGGCGGTGGGTGAGGTCGTCGGCGGTCACCTCGAGGGCGCCGGACAGGACCCAGATGTGCTGTTCCAGACCGGGCACGGGCGGGCCGTCGTAGGCGATGTCGGCTCCGGCGGCGAGCCGGCCCTCGACGAGTTCGCCGCGCAGGCCGGGGTGCGGCGGGGACACCGAGCGGCGGACGAAGCCCGAGGCCCGGTCCTCCCAGACGGGCTGCTCGGCGGCGCGCAGCAGCGGCGCGGGCTCCCCCTCCACCTCGCCGAGCAGCCGGGACATGGTCCGGCCGTGGACATGGCAGAGGCGGTTGAGCTGGGCGGCGGTCGGGCTGATCTCGGCGCGTTCGGCACGGGAGAGGGTGGAGCGGCTGATCCCGCTGCGCTCGGCCAGGTCCGCGAGGGACCAGCCGCGCTCGGCCCGCAGTGCGGCGAGCCGGGCGGCGAGACGGGTGTCTACAGGATCCGGGACGTCCTCGTGTCTCATATCAGGGAAAGTATCCCCGATATGAGACAGGCGCGTTACGGGCGGCTCACACCCGCGCCGCCTCCCGCAGCGCGTCCAGCACCGGCAGGATCAGCGGGTGCTCCTCCGCGCCGCGTCGTACGGCGGCGAAGACGCGGCGGGTCGGGGCCGCGCCGTCTATCGGACGGACGACGACCCCGGTGAGGTCCATGCCGCGCAGGGCCGAGCGCGGCACGAGCGCCACGCCCGCGTCGGCCGAGGCGAGGGCGACGACCGCGCGGAAGTCGTCCGAGGAGTGTTCGAGCCGGGGCTGGAATCCGGCGCTCTCGCAGGCCAGGACGACCACGTCGTGGCACGGGTTGCCCGGGTAGGGGCCGATCCAGGGGTCCTTGGCCAGTTCCGCGAGGGGGACCTCCTCGGCGTCGGCGAGGCGGTGGGTGACCGGGACGACCGCGTCGAAGGGCTCGGCGTACAGCGGGACGTGCGCGAGCCGGGGGTCGTCGGCGGCCGGGGCGCCCCGGTACTCGACGGCCACGGCCACGTCGACCTGCCGGTCCAGGACCATCGGCAGGCTGGCGTCCCCCTCGGCGTCCTGGACGCGGATCCTTATCCCGGGCGCGCTGCGGGCCAGCCGGGCCACCGCGGGCGCCACGACCAGGGCGATCCCGGTCGCGAAGGCGGCGACGGTGACCGTGCCGGCCTCCCCGGAGCTGTACGCGGCCAGCTCCGCCTCGGCCCGCTCCAGCTGGGCGAGGACGGCATGGGTGTGGGTCAGCAGGATCTCGCCGGCCGGAGTGAGCCGTACGCCCTTCGCGCCGCGCTCCACCAGACGGTGGCCGGTCTCCTGCTCCAGGGCGGCGAGCTGCTGGGAGACGGCGGAGGGGGTGAGGTACAGCGCGGCGGCAGCCGCCGTCACGGTGCGGTGGTCGGCCACCGCACGGAGGATGTGGAGCCGCCGCGCCTCGATCATGGGATCGATTATCGCAATATGTCGGGGCTCCTCAGCCCTCCAGTTCCGCGCGCGCCGCGACGAAGGCGTCCACCGCGCGGTCGACGTCCTCGGTGGAGTGCGCGGCCGACAGCTGGACCCGGATCCGGGCCTGGTCCTGCGGGACGACCGGGTAGGAGAAGCCGATCACGTACACCCCGCGCTCCAGGAGCAGTTCGGCCATCCGGCCCGCCTTCGCGGCGTCGCCGATCATCACCGGGGCGATGGCGTGGTCGCCGGGGAGGACGTCGAAGCCCTCCTCGGTCATCCGGCGGCGGAACAGGGCGGTGTTCTCCCGGAGGCGGACCCGCAGGTCGTCGGCCGATTCCAGCAGGTCGAGGACCTTCAGGGAGGCGGCCGCGATCACCGGGGCGAGGGTGTTGGAGAACAGGTACGGGCGGGAGCGCTGGCGCAGCAGGGCGACGATCTCCGCGCGGGCGGCGACATAGCCGCCGGAGGCCCCGCCGAGGGCCTTGCCCAGGGTGCCGGTGATGATGTCGACCCGGTCCATCACACCGTGCAGCTCGGGGGTGCCCCGGCCGCCGGGGCCGACGAAGCCGACCGCGTGGGAGTCGTCGACCATGACCATCGCGTCGTAGCGGTCGGCGAGGTCGCAGATCTCGCGCAGCGGCGCCACATAACCGTCCATGGAGAAGACGCCGTCGGTGACGACGAGGCGGCGGCGCGCGCCGGACGCCTCCTTCAGCTGCCGCTCCAGGTCCTCCAGATCACGGTTGGCGTACCGGAAGCGGCGGGCCTTGGACAGCCGGATGCCGTCGATGATCGAGGCGTGGTTGAGGGCGTCGGAGATCACCGCGTCCTCGGGGCCGAGCAGCGTCTCGAAGACACCGCCGTTGGCGTCGAAGCAGGAGGAGTACAGGATCGTGTCCTCCTGGCCGAGGAACGCCGACAGCCGGGCCTCCAGCTCCTTGTGCACCTCCTGCGTACCGCAGATGAAGCGCACGGACGCCATGCCGTAGCCCCAGCGGTCCAGCGCCGCGTGGGCGGCGGCGACGACCTCGGGGTGGTCGGCGAGACCGAGGTAGTTGTTGGCGCAGAAGTTCAGGACCTCACCGGGGCGGCCGCCCGCGGTGACGGCGACGGTCGCCGACTGCGGGGTGCCGATCACCCGCTCGGGCTTGTGCAGTCCGGCGGCGCGGATCTCGTCGAGGGTGGTGCGCAGGTCGTCGCGCACGGAGTCGAACATCGGGATGCTCCTAAGGTGCTTACGCCGTCAGGGAGTTACGCGGTCGTCCAGTCCAGGATGACCTTGCCGCCGCGGCCGCTCGCCGCGTCGGCGAACGCCGCCTCGAAGTCGCGGTAGCCGTACCGGCCGGTGATCACGGGGGCGAGGTCCAGACCGCCCTCCAGCAGGACCGACATCGCGTACCAGGTCTCGAACATCTCCCGGCCGTAGATGCCCTTGAGGGTGATCATCGAGGTGACGATCCGGGCCCAGTCGACCGGGAACTCCTCCGCCGGCAGCCCGAGCATGGCGATCCGGCCGCCGTGGGTCATGTTGGCGATCATGTCGCGCAGGGCCTCGGGGCGGCCGGACATCTCCAGGCCGATGTCGAAGCCCTCGCGCAGCCCGAGCTCGCGCTGGCCGTCCGCGATGGACGAGCGGGAGACGTCGAGGGCGAGGCTCGCGCCGATCTTGCGGGCCAGCTCCAGGCGCTCCTCGCTCACGTCGGTGACCATCACGTTGCGGGCTCCGGCGTGCCGGGCTACGGCGGCGGCCATCAGGCCGATCGGGCCCGCGCCGGTGATGAGCACGTCCTCGCCGACCAGCGGGAAGGACAGCGCGGTGTGCACGGCGTTGCCGAACGGGTCGAAGATCGCGGCCACGTCGAGGTCCACGGGCACCCGGTGCACCCAGACGTTCGACGCGGGCAGCACGACGTACTCCGCGAAGGCCCCGTCCCGGCCGACGCCGAGGCCGACGGTGGCCCGGCACAGATGCCGGCGCCCGGCGAGGCAGTTGCGGCACTTGCCGCACACCAGGTGCCCCTCGCCGCTCACCCGGTCGCCGACCGCGATGTCGGTGACGTCCCGGCCGGTCTCGACGACCTCGCCGACGAACTCGTGGCCGAGGACCAGCGGGGTGCTGATGGTCTGCCGCGCCCAGCCGTCCCAGGCCCGGATGTGCAGATCGGTGCCGCAGATACCGGCCCGCTGCACCTTGATCAGTACGTCACCGGGGCCGACCTCGGGCTCCGGGACGTCCATGAGCCACAGCCCGGGCTCCGCCTTCTCCTTGACCAGCGCCTTCAAGCTGCGGCTCCTGTGATGAGGCCCGGGGGGCGCACGGACGGGCCGGGGCGCCCCGCTGCCGGGGAGGGGGGTTCGTGGAGCAATCTGCCGCATGCCGCCGCCCCGGTCCATCGAGCTTTTCTTAAGCGGAGCAACAGCTTTCCTTCACGCCCTGATCTTGGAGCCCGCCGGGCAGGCCCTACGCCGGCGGAGTACCGGCCTCCAGGCGGGCGACGAGGTCGGCGGCCGTCGCCTTGATGGTCTGAAGGCCGGGCGTGCCCCAGCGTCGGGGGGCGAGGTCGGCGACGCACACCGTGCCGAGGACCGTGCCGGTCGTGTCGATGAGCGGGGCGCCGAGGTAGGAGCGGATGCCGTACTCGTCGACGACCGGGTTGCCCGCGAAGCGCGGGTAGTCGCCGACGTCCTCCAGGACCAGCGCCCTGCGCCGGACGACGACATGCGGGCAGTAGCCGTACTCGCGCGGCAGGCGCCGGCCCACCTCGGGCTTTCCGCCCCGGGCCGGCTCTCCCCCCGCCGGGGTGTGCAGCCCCGCGAAGAACTGCCCTTCCGCACGGAGGAAGTTGACCATGGCGTAGGCGGCGCCGGTCAGCTCGGCGAGACGCTCGGCGAAGGTGTCCAGGGCGGGCTCCGGCCACTCCCCGAGGCCGAGTCGGCGCAGCCTCAGGGTGCGGGCGGGGGCGTCCCTGTCCTCCGGGGTGAGCAGCAGGCGACCGGCCGGGCGGGGCGGGTCGTAGCTCATGGGCGTGCTCCGAGCGGGCGGGCTGCGTCGCCGGGGAGGTGGGCGTAGGTCGTCATCTGCGGCTCCATGACAGGGGATGCGGGGTCACATGGTGGCGCCGCGGCTCGGCTGGGGTGCCCCCGGTGCGTGGGCGATGAGGTGCCGGACGAGGGTGAGCAGGGTCTGCACGCCGGAGGCGGAGATCCGGGCGTCGCAGCGCACGATGGGGATGTCCGGGTCCAGGTCGATGGCGGCGCGCACCTCCTCGGGGTCGTAGCGGTGGGCGCCGTCGAACTCGTTGACGGCGACGATGAAGCCGAGACCGCGCTCCTCGAAGAAGTCGACGGCCGCGAAGCACTCCTCGAGGCGGCGGGTGTCGGCGAGGACGACCGCGCCGAGGGCGCCCTCGGACAGCTCGTCCCACATGAACCAGAACCGCTCCTGACCGGGCGTGCCGAACAGGTACAGCACATGCTGCGGATCCAGGCTGATGCGGCCGAAGTCCATGGCGACGGTCGTCTCGACCTTGTTCTCGATGCCGTCGAGGTTGTCGGTCGCGGCACCGACCGTGGTGAGCAGCTCCTCGGTGCTGAGCGGCGCGATCTCGCTCACGGCGCCGACGAAGGTGGTCTTGCCGACCCCGAATCCGCCCGCGACCAGGATCTTCAGCGCGGTCGGAAAGGGGTCGGGACGGCCGTCGTCGCAGGCCTCGCGCGAGTCGTACGCGTCGTACTCGTCGCTCTCAGAGCTGTCGTCGTAGTCCATCGAGCACTGCCTCCAGTAGGGCCCGGTCGGTGGGGTTGCGGTGGAACTCGGGGGGCTTGGTGGTCAGGGCCCCGCAGTCGACGAGGTCCGACAGGAGGACCTTGGTGACCGCCGCCGGCAGCTTCAGATGGGCGGCGACCTCGGCGACCGGGACGGGGGCCCGGCACAGGTCGAGGGCCTGCGCGTGCTCGGGGCCGAGATAGCCGAGGGGTCTCGCCCCGGTGGCCATCACCTGGGACATGAGGTCGAGGGCGACGGTGGGCTCGGTGCGCCCGTTGCTGACCGTGAACGGGCGCACCAGCCGTCCGGCCGCGTCGTCGAGCCAGGGCCCGTCGCCGGCCGCCGCCACGCTCAAGTTCCCGTCACCGACGCATCGACGGCGTGCTGCCGGGGCGCCGTCGTCAGATACGGCCGCACGCTCTTCACGAGCATCGCCATCTCGTAGCCGAGGACGGCGGCGTCGGCCTCCCGCCCGGCGAGCACGGCGAGACAGGTCCCGGAGCCGGCGGTGGTGACGAACAGCAGCGTCGAGTCGAGTTCGACGACGACCTGGCGTACGTCCCCGCCGTCGCCGAAGCGGACGCCCGCGCTGCGGCCGAGGGAGTACAGGCCGGAGGCCAGGGCGGCCATGTGGTCGGCGCTGTCGGCGTCGAGGCCGTGGACCGATTTCACCAGTCCGTCGCAGGACAGCAGTACGGCGCTGTGGGTGTGCGGTACGCGCTGCACGAGGCCGCTCATCAGCCAGTCGAGATCGGTTGCCTGGCCGGTCGGCGCATCGCTCGCCATGGTGGATCGACTCCTTGGGGTACGAAGGTCTGCGGGAGCGCTGGGGGTGGGGGTACGGCTCATCCGGCGGGGGCGCTCCCGTCGTGCCGGGGGGCGGGGTGGTCGGAACCGGGATCGGAGGCCTGCGCCGGCCCGGCCAGTCCGTCGCGCACGCCGTACGCCCGGGGGGCGGCGGAGGCGTGCGCGGAGGGCGCCTCGGCTATCCGGGGCGCGGCGGCGGGGGGCGGTGCCGGGGCGGTCGTGGGAGGTGCGGCGGCGGGCCGGTGGGACCGGTCGAAGGGGCCGGGCGCCGGGTAGGCGCTGCGTTCCAGTGCCTCCCACTCGGGGAGCGGTACGGCCGACCGCAGCACCTCCGCCTCCAGGCTCTGCTGGGCCTCGGCGAGGCCGATGCCCCGCTGGAAGGCGGCCATCAGACCGGGGTCGTGGCCGGCGGGCTGCTCGGCGTCCGGACGGGGCACCGGGCCGCCGCGCAACTGGGGCGCGATGTGCTCCTGGGCGCGGCGCCGGGGCAGTTGCGGCTTGGCCATGGTGCCGCGCACGGCACCCGAGCGCGGGACGGGTGCGATGCCCGCGTTCTCCTCCACGACACGCCGGTCGGCCCGCCGGATACCGGGCACGGCCTCGGCGGGGTTGGGCCGGTCGTGCCGGTCCCCACGCACGGGCAACGGCAGGGAACCGTCCGGCGGGCCGGAATCCCGACCGTGATCGGAGGCGGCCCCGGACAAGGGGGTGGGAGCCGATCCGGCGACGCCGGTGCTGCGGGGCGTGCCCTGGGCGGTGGGGGCGGGCTGCCGCCCGGCCTCGGCCGGCCTGCCCGCCGCGGCGTCGTCCCCCGCGCGAGGGGGGCCGACCGAGCGGGTCGCTCCGGCGGCGGGCCCGGGGTACGGGGAGGCGTCCGAGCCGAGCGCTCCGGCGCCAGGCCCGGGGATCTGGGACGCGGTCGGGCGGGGTCCTCCGGTCGCGGGCCCCGGGTGCGGGGATGCCGCCGAGGCAGCCGCGTCGCTGCCGCCGTGGAGGCGGCTCGGTACAGGGGAGCCTTTGGTGTCGGAGGTGTTCCGTGGGTGCGGTGGGGTGAGCGGGTGGCCCGTGGCGGCGCCGGTGTTCTGCGGCTGTGACGGAACCGGCAGTCGCTCGGTACCGCCGGCGGTCTGCGACCGTGGCGGAACCGGGAGTCGCTGCCAGCCACCCGTGTCCTCCCCCTGCGGCGGAACCGGAAGTCGCTCGGTACCGCCCGTGGTCTGCGACCGTGGCGGAACCGGGAGTCGCTGCCAGCCACCCGTGTCCTCCCCCTGCGGCGGAACCGGTCGGCGCGGTGCCGTGCCCTGTCCGCCGGACGGGGCAGGCCGGCGCCCGGCGCCCGGCCCCTCGGGGCGGTGTGGCGTGTCCGCGCCCTGGCGCGGCAGCTGCCGCGAGGGGGCGGCATCGGGGGCCGTCCCGGGCGGGGCGGCGGGGTCCCCGGAACCCGCCGGGGCCGCTCGGTGGTCGGCGGCGCGGGGGGTGGTGTCCGGGGCGAGAGGATCCCGTGCCGGTACGACAGCCCCGGCGGCGCCTCCCAGCAGGGCCTGCGGGACGACGAGAACGGCCTGGACACCGCCGTAGATGTTGGACTGGAGACGGACCCGGATGCCGTGCCGGCGGGCGAGCTGGGAGACGACGTACAGGCCGATGCGGCCGTCGGCCAGCAGGCGGCCGACGTTGACCTGGTCGGGGTCGGCGAGCAGGGCGTTCATCCGGGCCTGCTCCTCGGCGGGCATGCCGAGGCCGCGGTCCTCGACCTCCACGGCGAGCCCGGAGGTGCAGAGGTTGGCGCGCAGCAGCACCTGGGTGTGCGGGGCGGAGAACACCGTGGCGTTCTCGACGAGTTCGGCGAGGAGATGGATGACGTCGGCGACGACGTGCCCGCGCAGCTCGCCGTCGATCGGCGGGACGAGCTTGACCCGGGAGTACTGCTCGACCTCGGCGATGGCGGAGCGCAGCACTTCGGTCATGGAGACGGGGTTGCTCCACTGCCGCCGGGAGACGGCCCCGCCGAGGACGGCGAGATTCTCGGCGTGGCGGCGGATGCGGGTGGCGAGGTGGTCGACGTGGAAGAGGCCCTTGAGCAGCTCGGGGTCCTCGATCTCGTTCTCCAGCTCGTCGAGGATCGAGATCTCGCGGTGCACGAGGGACTGAAGCCGCCGCGCGAGGTTGACGAAGACCTCCAGTTTCTGTTCGCTGCCGGCCTGGCTGGACAGCTGGGAGGCCTGCACGACGGCCGTGACGGCGCCCGCGTGCGCGCGGGCGAGGTCGGCGGCGAGCAGCTCGAAGTCGTCGGCGTCCCCGGGCGGCCCGCCGCGCGACTTGCGCCGCTCAGGGGCCTCGCCGCGGCGCAGCGACTCGACGAGCGCGCGCAGGTCGGCCTCGCCGCGCGCGCTGCTGCGGCGCAGGGCGGCGATACGGTCGCTGACGGAGCGGGCGGCGCGGTCGGCGGCGACGGCCGCGACGAGGATGCCGACGCCGGTCACCGCCACCGCGCCGGCCAGCACGGCCCACAGGACGGGGCCGGGCCGGGTGCCGGTGGAGCGCACGGTGAACAGGACGACCGCGCAGGCGCTGAGCGCGACGGCGGTCGGCGGCAGCACGGCGAGCCGCAGCAACTGGGGCCGTAAGTGCGTCTCGGCCGGCACGGGTGCGGTGCGGGCCACCGGCCGTCCGTGCCGCCCGCCCTCACGGCGGTCTGCACGTGCGACGGGTGCGCGGAGGTGAGACATCGGTGTCCTCGTACTGGGTCCGTGGGCCTGTTTTCTGGCGCGGGTACGCAAGCGGGCATACGCCATCGGCCACTCACAGTAGTGGCCAAGGCATCATGTGCGGCGGGCAGTTGACAAACTCCCCCGGGGAGGGTCCCACTCTGGTATGAGGCCTCGCACAGCAGACCGATACCTCGCCATGAGATGCGTCCCAGATCGGAAGAGAACTGATCAGACCTGTTCAGAGCCGGTCCCGAACGGAAGGTGAGGACCTGGGAGCCCAGGCCCCCGTCCCCCGCCGCCATGCGCCTTCACACTTCGCCCCGGCCCCCATGGCCCACCTCCGGGTCCGCCTCCGGGTCCACCTCCGGGTCTCACCGCCGCGGGTGACACCTCGTCAGTCATCACGCTCCGTATCGACTCTGGCCTTGATTTCCGGGTCGGCCGCAACGATTCATCGCGGGTCCTCCCCCGGCGGCCTCGTCCGGCGCCGGCGCGGCGCCCGGGCCGACCGGACGCCCTTGCCGACGGCGCTGTTCGTGTCCCTCGCGGGGACAGAACCTTCGAGGCTCCACCGGTGTGGTCGTGATCGGCGCCGCCGGCCCGGAAGGGGGTGGCGGGCATGGCACTGGTCGCCGTCGTCAGCGCGTCTTATACCGCCGGTTGCCGTGCCATGGCAGGCGATTCGATGAACTCAGGTGATCTGCAAGGCACTTGCGTAGTGTCGGGGCCGCTCGAAGAGGGGCCGGTCGGCCGTCGAGGCCCCTCCCACCACATGTCCGATGACGATCGTTGGGGGCGGAAGATGTCGGAGCTGGTGCGGTTCCCGGTGGCCGGGGCGGACCCGGTGGTCGTAGAGGTGGACTCCGCGGGCGGGGCTGTCCCGGTGGGGCCGCTCAGGCGCGTGCGGGAGGTGGACGAGGAGTTCACCGCCAGGCTCGGACCGATCCGGGAGGCCGTCGCGAGGACGCTCGAGAGTCTGCGGGGCGATCTGCGCCCCGACGAGATCACCGTCTCGTTCGGTGTCTCGCTGACGGGAGAGGCCGGTGCGGTCATCGCGAAGACCGCCCTCGAGGCCAACTTCTCGGTGGAGATGGTCTGGAGCCGCGACGCTCCGGACGACATGTCCGTGACGACCGCGGAATAGCGCAGTGGTGACACCCGTCGACCATGGAGGGTGGCGAGCCCGCGTCCATGACCGCGCCGACGTCCGGGCCGACCTGCTGGGCAGCGGCTTTCTGGTGTCTCCCGTCCACGTGCTGACGTGCGCACACGTGATCGCCCCCGAGCCGCACCGGGCCTTGGAGCGTGTGTGGGTGGACTTCCCCGCCGTCGGCGGGAGTCCGGGCGCCTGGGCCTCGACGCAGCTCGCCCCGGGCTGGACGCCGGGCCGCTACGGTCACGATCTCGGGCTGGTCACGCTCGACCACCCGGTCCCGGTACGGCCCGCCGCGGTGGCGTCGGCGCCGGTACGGCCGGGTGATGTGCTCCGGGCGTTCGGACACGTCGACGAACAGGGCGCCTGGGCGGTCGTCACGGCGATCGGCGCCGACGGGCCGGGGGGCTGTGTGCAGGTCGACCATGACCGGCGCGGAGTCCAGCTGGTGCGCCACGGGTACAGCGGCGGCCCGGTGCTGAGGGCATTTCCCGGTCCGCCGTATGCGGTGGACACCGTGGTGGCCATGACCGTGGCCGCCGACAACGCCGGCACCGCCTGGGTCCTGCCCGCCGCCGCCTTCGCCCGCGTGCTGCCCGTCCTGCGGGAACGGCTTCCCAAGGTGTTCGGCGCCGACACGTTCCGGCACGATCCACGGATCGTGGCCGGTCTCGACGCGCTGTTCCGCGAGGACAAGGACTACGACACCGCGCTGTCGGCGTTCCAGGAGGCCATGCCGGCCTGGGGCGACAGAGCGGATCTCTGGTACTACATCGGGCTCGCGACCCTGCGCGGCCGATGCCCCCGGGCGTACCCCGCACAGGTCGTCGAGGACCTCCAGCGGTTCTTCCGCCGGAAGACCGGTGAGTTCCGCGCACGGAACGGCGGCGCCGACCCCGACTGCCCGCACCTGTACGCGCTCTGGGCGGTGGTTCAGGAGGACCACTACCTCAGCCGGGGCCTGTCCGCCGGGTCGCCCGGGATCGGGCGCCTTCGGGAACTGGCGAGCCGCCCGGACGCGGCCCGGCTCGCCGAACTCCGGTCGGCACTGCACCGATGCTCGTCTCCGACCCTGGCACAACTGCGCCCCTGCTGAAGTCCACGCCGGTCCCCGTCCGAGGAGACAACCATGGAGCACCCCACCCGGCAGTCACAGGTCGACGAGTACTTCGCCCCGGCGGACACGGCCAGCAGGACGTGGGTGTGGCAGGGCGCCCTCGTCAGGGCCGGGTCGGGCGCCGGACTGCTGGTCTTCGCCTTCTGTTTCTCGGCACGGGGGATTCTGACGCTGGTCCTGGTCATGGGCGGGATCTGGGCGCTGGTGGCAGCCGGGTTCCGGTTCGACCGCGACAACCCCGGCAATCGGCTGGGCCGAGTGCTGCGCCAACGCCCCACGCTCACGGACCGGCAGCTCGACGTCTGGCTGCAGGAGGGCACCGCCGAAATCGTCGAGGCCGGGTTCTCACGGCTGGGCATCACCCGCGACGACCTGGCGGGCACGCGCCCCGACGGAGAGGGGGCGCGGCCCCTGGTCATCCAGGGGATGGCGGATCCGACCCGCTTCGACGTGCGTTTCCGCATCAGCAAGGGAGTCGCCCGCTACTCCCACTACGAGATCATGGTGGTGTATCTCACCGGCTGGCACCTGTGCTTCTACTCCTCCGTCCTGGACATCGCCACCGCCATGGCCGTGACCGACAGGACGACGGAGTTCCATTATCAGGACGTGGTCTCGATCAGCACGTCGAGCGACCGGATCCGCGCCCGGGTGGGCAGCGGCACACCGGACCCCACCGGAGTGCCGGTGGCCGCGAACGGCTCCGAGGCCGTGCATTTCACGACCCAGCAGGCGTTCTGCATCCGCGTCCCGGGAGACGATGTGCAGATGCTCATCGGGGTCACCGGCGACGACCGGATCGGCGACGACGGCCTCAACAAACGGTCCGGCCTCGACACCGCGCTCCAGCAGATCCGGACCATGCTGAACACCTACAAGAACCGGGCCCTTCCCGACCCGCCGCACTCCGGCCTGTCCCACCTCTGACGCCCCGGGCGCCACGAAGGGCCGGGGTCCGGCGCGCGGTCCGCGACCGCACCGGCCCCGGCCTCGCGCCGCACTCCGTCGCTGTCCCGGTCAGCCCGCCGCAACCGTCTCGGGAGCCTCGCCGCCCTCGGCGGCCCCCTTCCGGGGACCGGGGTCGACAGGGGACTCGGTCGGCGCGGCCGTGCGCCACGGTCGGGCGATCGGGCGGGAGACGGCCGCCCACCACGCGTCCGTGGGGAGCTCGCCCGCGGGCTCGAAGGGCTCGCCGGGCCGGGGGGTCGCGACGGGCTGGCCGGCCGCCTCGCCCGCGTCCTTGGTCCACTGGCCGGGCTCCGCCCACGCGTGCGTGGCGAGATTGAAGGTGCCCCAGTGGATCGGCAGCAGGACACCCCCCGGCTCGCCGCCCTGGAGGTCGAGGTGGGCGCGCACGCCTTCCTCCGGCGTCATGTGGATGTCGGGCCAGAAGTCCGAGTACGCACCGATCTGGATCATCGTGGCGTCGAACGGGCCGTGGTCGGCGCCGATGTCCTGGAAGCCCTCGAAGTAGCCGGTGTCGCCGCTGTGGTAGATCCGGTGCTCCTCACCGGCGACCACCCAGGAGGCCCACAGGGTGTGCTGGGTGTTGCGCAGGCCGCGGCCGCAGAAGTGCCGGGCCGGGGTGGCGGTGAGGGTGAGGCCGCCGACCTTGGTCGCCTCGTGCCAGTCCAGCTCGCGCAGCCGGTCCGCCGACACGCCCCAGTACTCCAGATGGGCGCCGACGCCGAGCGGCACCGCGAACAGGGTGTCCGTGCCGGCCAGCGCCTTGATCGTGGGCAGGTCCAGATGGTCGTAGTGGTCGTGGGAGATGACGACGACGTCGACCGGGCCCAGCGCGGCCAGCGGCAGCGGCACCGGGTGCAGCCGCTTGGGGCCGGCGAAGGAGAACGGGGAGCAGCGCTCGCCCCAGACCGGGTCGAACAGCACCCGGTGCCCGTCGATCTCCGCGAGGACGCTGGAATGGCCCATCCAGGTCACCCTGAGGCCCGTGGCGGGCGGCTTGGCGAGGTCGGCGAGGGTCGTGGGGTGCACCGGGACCGTGCCGGAGGGGGCGCGGCGGGGCCGCTGCTCCTTGTCGAAGAACACCTTGGCGAAGTCGAGCGCCGAACCCGAGGGACGCGTGCGCGCGGGGCCGCCGGGGTTCTGGAAGACCCCGTCCTTGAAGTGGGGGGATCTGCGGATGCGCGCCATGCGCTCACCGCTCGGGTCCGTGCCGAAGCCCTCGGGCTGCAGTGCGCGGAGCCCGGAGCTCAGGGAACGGAAACCGGACACGGTACCTCCAGGTGGGGTCGCTGAGGCATTCCATTATGGTCGCCCGCTCCGACAGCGCGTTGACAGCCCGTGCCCAGCCTCTCGATACTGACCCACTGTTCAGTAGCGATCCGGTCCGAGGAGTCCCCATGCCCGCCGCCCCCCTGTTGTCCCTCACCTGGACGGACGACGTCACCGGCCGCCGCGGCCATCTGGTGGTCGACCGGCTGGTGCGCGGGGTGTGCAGCGGCGGTCTGCGGATGCGGGAGGGCTGCACCCTGGAGGAGGTGACGGGCCTCGCGCGCGGGATGAGCCTGAAGGAGGCGCTGCACTACGACCCCGAGGCCCGGTACGTCCCGCTGGGCGGGGCCAAGGGCGGTATCGACTGCGATCCCCGGGACCCGGAGGCGTACGGCCTGCTGGTCCGCTATCTGCGGGCGGTACGGCCGTACGTGGAGAGCTGCTGGACCACCGGCGAGGACCTGGGGCTGAGCCAGGACCTGGTGGACCGGGCGGCCGCCGAGGCGGGGCTGGTCTCGTCCGTGCAGGCCGTGTACCCGCTGCTCGACGACGAGACGGCGGCCCGCGCGCGGCTCGCGGACGCCTTCGCGGTCGAGGTGGACGGCATCGGTCTGGACGAACTGGTCGGCGGCTGCGGGGTCGCCGAGTCGGTGCTGACCGCCCTGGACCGGGCCGGGGTGCCGTACGCGCGGACGCGGGTCGCGCTCCAGGGGCTCGGCACCATGGGCGGTGCCACGGCGCGCTTCCTGGCGCGCGCGGGGCTCACGGTGGTGGCCGTCGCCGACGTCAAGGGCACGATCGCCAACCCGGACGGGCTGGACGTGGAGGCGCTGCTCTTCGCACGCGACGCCCACGGCACGGTGGACCGCTCGGTGCTGCGGCCCGGCGACCGCGAACTGCCGGGCGACGCCTGGCTGTCGGCCGAGGCGGAGGTACTGGTGCCGGCGGCGGTGTCGTACGCGATCGGGGCCGCGGAGCAGGGGCGGATCACGGCCCGCTGGATCGCCGAGGCGGCCAACATGCCGGTGCTGCCGGAGGCGGAGGCGTTGCTCCACGCGCGCGGGGTGACGGTACTGCCGGACGTGGTGGTCAACTCCGGGACGAACGCCTGGTGGTGGTGGACGCTGTTCGGGGACGTCGGCGCGGACGCGGACGAGGCGTTCGCGTACACCCGCCGGTCGATGCGCGCGCTGGTGGAGCTGGTCCTGGCGCGGGCCGAGGCGGGCGGGACGACCCCGCGGGCCGCCGCGCACGCGGTCGCGGCGGAGCGGCTGCCGGTGATCGCGGAGCGGTTCGGCAGCCACCGCTGAGGACGTCGGCGCAGGTCGAGCGGGCTGTGCGGATCGATGCCGCGCAGGGCCCCTGTGTAGGGTGACGCTGTGGCGAGGGTCCGGTTGAGTGTGGCCGAGCGGCGCGAGGAGCTGCTGCGGGCCGCCATCGAGCAGATCGAGGCGCGGGGCGTGGCGGCCGTCAGGATCGCCGACGTGGCCGCGGCGCTCGGTGTGAGCAACGCGCTGGTCCTCTATCACTTCTCGTCCAAGGAGAAGCTGGTCGCCGCCGCCTTCGCGTACGCCGCCGAGGACGATCTGGACCGTCTGCGGGGGCTGCTCGGCCGCCGGACGACCGCACTGCGCCGGCTGCGGGCCGCCGTGCGCTGGTACGCGCCCACCGGCCAGGCCAAGGGCTGGCGGCTGTGGATCGAGGGCTGGGCGGTGTCCCTGCGCGAGCCCGCGCTGCGGGAGGTCGCCCGTGATCTCGACCGCGCGTGGAAGGCCGCGCTGGCCGAGGTGATCGCCGAGGGGGTGACGGCGGGCGAGTTCAGCTGCCCCGACCCCGCCGCCACGGCCCTGCGCCTGACGGCCCTCCTGGACGGTCTGGCCGTACAGCTGACGTCGTACGGCGGCACGGTGTCCCGGGTGAGGGCGCAGGAGTGGGTGGAGGAGGCGCTGGCGCGGGAGCTGGGCACACCGGTGGAGCCGACCCGCCCGGCATCCGGGGACGACACCCGCTGAGGGCCGCCCCCGGCACCCTGCCCGCCCTGCCCCCGCGCGTCACGCCACCGAAGCGATCCGGTTCCGGATGTCCTGCGGCGACAACGCGCCCTTCGCCGTCACATGGTCCCCGGACGACTCCCCGCGCAGCCGCCGCCCGATCCACGGCACGAGGTACTCCCGCGCCCAGTGCACGTCGTCGCGCCGCACCTCCAGCGTCCCGCGCGGCGGCAGCGGCGGCCACGCCTGCTCGGGGTCGGCCGGCACCTGAAGTCCGAGCGCCTGCCCGGCCCGCAGCGCCACGCGCGTGTGCCCCTCGGGGGACAGGTGCAGCCGGTCGCCGTCCCAGGCCCGCCGGTCCTGTACGGACTTCAGGGACCACAGGTCGAGCACCGGGCACCCGTACCGGTCGGCGACGGCCCGCACATGTCCGTTGTAGGTGGCGATCTTCCCGCGCAGGTGCTTGAGCACGGGCACGCCCCGGGTGTCGAAGCCGGTGGTCACCATGACCGTGCCGGCGACGGCGGTCAGCGAGGCGATCGCGCGCTCGAAGCGCTCGGCGACCTCGTCGGGGTCGGTGCCGGGACGGATGATGTCGTTGCCGCCCGCACAGAAGGAGACCAGGTCCGGCGCGAGCTCGACGGCCCGCGGCAGCTGGTCCTCCATGATCTGGTCGAGCAGTTTCCCGCGCACCGCAAGGTTGGTGTACGCGAAGTCGCCCTCGGGGCGCCGGTCCGCGAGCAGTACCGCGAACCGGTCGGCCCAGCCGACGAACGCCCCGTCGGGGCCGGGGTCGCCGACGCCCTCGGTGAAGCTGTCCCCCACCGCCACGTACGACCCGATCACTGATCTGCTGTCATTCTTCGAATCGTCTGCCACGGCAGATCATGATTCCCCTTCGAATGTGACCTACGCGACCGTAGGCAGGGGTTGACGGACGGTGAGATAAGCCACTTCTAAAGAAGTCGCCCATCAGGGAATAAGCGACCACGCCCGGAAGTTGCCGATGCGGAAATGGCTCCAGGTGGTGCGGAACGCGAAGTGTCCGCGGGTGTACGGCTCCGGGTCGGTGTAGTCGAAGACGAGCCGCCCGTTGTTCCACCAGCGCTGGGTGGAGCCGTCGGAGACGATCCGGACGTGGTGCGGCTGGTTCGCCACCAGAAGCGGCTCGGTGTAGTCGTAGATCAGCGGCCGTACGCCCGCCTCGCCGACGTAACGGCGCAGCCGGGTGGTGGTGTTGGTGTTGGCACCGTAGCCGACGTAGTACGTCTTCAGGTGGTCGTACTCGGCGAGGGCGCCGCCGCGCGGGGTGGCGAAGAGATCGTCCGGGGAGCGGACGTCGACGGCGTTCCAGAAGTTGTTGAGGTCGGAGACACGGTCGTTGACGCCGCCCGCGGAGACGGGCGTGGCGAGGTATTCGAGGACGTACGGCCCTGCGAGCGGCCGCTTGAACCAGAGGGTCGCCCCGGCGGGCACATCCACCTCCAGGACTCCGCGCGAGGCCGTGACGGTCCCGCCCCGCTCCAGTTCCACGGCCCACTGGCCGAGGCCGTGGCGGAAGTCGTCGCGGGCGATCAGCCGGCGGTGGCGGGCCCCGGTGGCAGGAGCGGCGGTCGCCGTCGGACCGAGGGCCGCCAGGGCGGCGCCCGCCGCCAGTGCTCCGAATGCTCTACGCGTGGTCGTCACGTCGGTCGGCTCCTTGGGTCGTGGTGAGGGCGGGGCGGGGGATCCGGCGGGTCTCGGTGCCGAGGTAGTAGTCGGTGTACGTCGACTGGAGATAGCCGCGGACGGTCCAGCCGAGGCGGTACGCGGGGTTCTGGGCGAGGGTGTAGATCCGCGTGTCGGTCGGCTCGGTCGTGGTGTAGAGGCGCAGGGCGGTGTGGTCGGAGGTCTCGGCGAGGATCTCCTCGCGCCAGTCGCCGATCAGGTCGCCGTAGAAGGGGGTGGCGTTGCGGGCGCCGGAGACCACCCCGGCCGGGCCGAAGACGACGGCGCTGGTTCCGGTCGCCGGGTCCCATTTCTCCACGCGGGTGAAGTCGAGCAGTTCCGACGCCTTGTCACCGTCCCACCAGATGCGGAAGTTGACGCTGGGCGTGGTCGTGGAGAGCTTGCCGTCGCGGACGTTGAAGACTCCCGCGCCGGGCCGGGTGACGTCGGCCGTGGACGTCCAGTACTCGTAGCCGCGGTGGCCGGGGTCGATGTCGGCGGCGTTGCCCCGGCCGACGTCGAGGTCGGCGTCGCTCGCGGGGTTCGCCGGGTGGACACCGGTCGCCAGGCGCTCGCCGGTGTCGGCGTCGTAGTAGTACCAGGGGAAGTCGGACACGACGCCCAGTTCGGACTGCTGGATGGCGAAGCCTTCCAGGCCGGGCCGGTCGGGGTCGAGGTCGGCGATGTCGAAGCGGTCGCCGTGGATGGCCCCGTCGACGACGTAGCGCAGGGTGCCGTCGCTGTTGACGACGTAGTTGCCGTCGGCGATCTCGTCCCTGCCGTCCTGGTCGACGTCCACCGTGCGGATCTGGTGGAAGCTCGTCGCGCCGCTCGCCGGGTCCACGACGTACTTCCAACGACGGCTCAGATCCGTGCCGTCGTAGTCCCAGGTCTGGAACAGCACCCGGAAGGAGCCCCGCTTGGCACCGACGCGGGTCACCGACTTGGTGACCAGGCTGGGGTGTGCGCCGTCGAGGTAGGCGATGCCGAAGTGCCCGCCGGAGGGGCCGTCGGCGGCGAAGTCGTCCGGTACGGGCTGCCGCGTGCGCTCGGCGCCGGTCGCGCCGTCGATCACCGACACGAACTGGTGCGCGGGCGAGGCGGCCGTGACCTGCGAGCCGTCGGCGAAGGTGGTCCCGTCCGCCGTGTGCACCAGCACCTCCGCCCGGCCGTCGCCGTCGAGGTCGTAGACCGTGACGTTGTCGTCGTTGCGGTAGCCGCCGATCGCCGTGGAGCCGCTGATCGCGGCGGGCGCCGGGTCGTTGGCGCCGTTCCCGCCGACCTGGGTGTAGGAGCCGGGGCCGAGGTCGACCCGCCACAGCCGTTCACCGGTGAGGGTGTACGCCTCCAGCAGATCGGACCGGTCGCGGGTCTGCGCGAGACGGCTGACGACGAGTTCGTACCGTCCGTCGCCGTCGAGGTCGCCGGGCCAGGCGTGCTGCACGGTGTAGCCGTCGGCGGCGGCGAGCGGGATCTCGGCGTAGCCGCCGTTGAGGACCAGGGCGGGCGACGAGGCCCGCCGCTCCCGGCCGTCGACGACCGCGCGCACGGTGTACGTCCCCGTGCCCGGGGAGGTGTCCCGGTAGGTCGTCGACCTCCGGAGCGGCGCGCGGTTCAGCCGCCGGCCGTTCTTGTAGACGTCGAAGGCGATCGCGTCGCCGTGGCGGGCGTACTCGGTGCCCAGCAGGCGCCAGCTGAGGAAGGTGCTCCGCCCGTCCTCGGCCGGTACGGCGACCAGACCGCGGTCGAGGTCCTCGACGCTCCGGCGCGGGGTGCTGTCGTCGGCCGCCTGTCCCGCGGGAGCACAGAGAAGACCGGCGAGCAGCTGGGCGGCGGTGACGGCGACGGTTCTTCTTAGAAAGCGCTTGCCCTTCATGGGGATCACTGTGTCCCCACCCTGACCCGGCTGTCGATGGGGCGAAAAGGGATGCCACGAGACCGCAATACGGTGATCATGAACACGCAAAAACAAAGGCCGGACCCGGGGATCGGGTCCGGCCTTCGCCGTGCGTGTCAGGCGTGCTCGGCGGTCGTCGTCGGCGGGGGTCAGCCGACGGCGACGCCGTGGGAGCGGAGGTAGCCGACCGGGTCCACGTCGGATCCGTAGTTCGGCGTGGTGCGGATCTCGAAGTGCAGGTGCGGGCCGGTCACGTTGCCGGTGGCGCCGGAGAGGCCGATCTGCTGGCCCGCGGTCACGGTCTGGCCGGCCGAGACCGAGAGCTGCGAGAGGTGGGCGTACTGGGCGTAGTAGCCGTCGCCGAGCTTGATGACGACCTGGTTGCCGTACGCGCCGCCCCAGCCGGCGGAGACGACGGTGCCCGCGGCTATGGCCTTGAGGGAGGTGCCGGTCGGGACGACGAAGTCGACGCCGGTGTGGTAGCCGCTGGACCACATGCTGCCGGCCACCCGGTAGCCGGTTCCGACGGTCGCGCCGGACACCGGGAGGGTGTAGCCGCCGGAGGTGGCGGTGGCGCTCCCGGCGGACCGGGTGGCCGCGTTCGAGGAGGACGACGACGAGGACTGCGAGGTTTTCGAGGACTGCGACGACTGCGGGGACTGCGACGACTGCGACGATGAAGAACCGGACGAACCGGACGTCGATCCGGTGCTCGCCGCCTTCTTGCCGATCGACAGCTCCAGGCCGGGGTGGATCAGCGACGGATTGCCGCCCACGGCCGCACGGTTGTCCGCGTACAGCTTCTGCCAGCCGCCACCGACATGCTGCTCGTCGGCGATCTTGGCGAGACAGTCGCCCGCCCGCACGGTGTAGGTCCGGGTGCTGGAGGCGGCGGACTTCCGCGACACCGGGGCGGCCCGTACGGCGCTTTCCGCGACCGAGGTCGAAACGGCCTGAGCGGCCGACCGGGAAACCGAATCGGCGGTGGCCGCGTGGGCGCCGGTGGCCCCCATGAGCGGGAGGGCGAGTGCGGCTCCGCCGGTTCCGGCGACGGCGATGGAGCGGGTGAAGCGCTGGGTCTTCGGGCGGCGGTGCTTACCCTTCGCGGGCATGGCGAATTCCTCTCCGGCGCCTGCGAGGTGAGCTGTCGGGTGCGGACTGGAGATGCCCGGCCGCGACGGGTCGCGGCTTTACCCCAAGCCTGTTCCGGAGACCGGAACAGGCGGTTCTGCCTGTGGGTCCCCCGCTCCTGCCGTGCACGGGTGAGTGTGCGGATTCCGGGCGGCGGCAGGATTCGGCGTCCGTCCGGATTGGTCTGGAACGTAAGCGACCAAGACGCACAGGAACAAGCAGTGGTTGCCCGGTCAACGCCTTTCTCTTGATCCGCTGTGCGAATTCCCAGTGACGCTCCGTGCAACACGCACGGGGAATTCCGGCTAACGCCCTTGAAAAGCACTTTGATTACGTGAACATGACGGGCGACGCAGGGTCACGAATATGACCCTGCTCACGTGATACCCCTCCAGGATCCCTTATTCCAGAGCGAGTTGGAACGAAGGCTTCAATTCGGACAGAACCCTCAGATGCGACGCAGGCGGATAACCGTCGCATCGAGGTCACCGCGCAGCCCCGTCCGCAGCCCGTGATGCAACAGCACCGCACCCCGGTGGACTTCGCCCGTTTCGCGGCATTCGTACGTCGCCGTCGGGTCGAGGCCGCGCAGTCGCAGCGCCGGGACCGGCTCGCCGTAGCGCTGGGCCTGGAGCCAGGCGAGGACGACGGTCTCGTCGCCGCGGACGTACTGGACGGCGCTCAGCCCGCCCGCCGGAGGGCGCAGCCGGTACTGGTCGCCGCGCTGGACGAGGGGCCGGATCTCCTTGTAGAGGCCGACCCAGCGGCGGGCCTCGGCGAGCTCCTCCTCGGTCCACTCGGAGAGGTCGCCGCCGACGCCGAGCACCCCGGCCATGGCACTGACGAACCGGAAGCGCAGCGAGCTGATCCGGCCGTTGAGCTGGGTGTTGGGGCTGTCGGTGACCCAGGCGGCCATCACGCGCGCGGGGTGGATCTGGCTGAAGCCGTGCTGGATGTCGAGCCGGTCGAGCGGGTCGGTGTTGTCGGAGGTCCACACCTGGTCGGTACGGGCGAGGATGCCGAGGTCGATCCGTCCGCCGCCGCCCGAGCAGGACTCGAAGGCCACCCCCGGGTGGGCCGCCCGCAGCCGGTCCAGCAGGGCGTAGAGGGCGCGGACGTGGTCCACCCACAGGCGCTGCGGATAGGGGTCGTCGGGCCAGCCCGCGTCGGTGAAGCAGCGGTTGAAGTCCCACTTGACGTAGTCGATGGGGGCGCTGGACAGCAGGCCGTCGAGCCGCTCCCAGAGGTACTCCTGGACGTCCTCGCGCGCCAGGTTCAGCATGAGCTGATTGCGGAACTCCGTCCGCTTTCGTCCTGGTTGGAACTGGACCCAGTCGGGGTGCGCCCGGTACAGATCGCTGTCCGGGTTGACCATCTCGGGCTCGACCCAGATGCCGAACTGCATGTCGAGCGCGTGCACGTAGTCGGCGAGGGGCTTCAGGCCGTTCGGGAAGCGGTCCGGGTTGGGCCACCAGTCGCCGAGACCGGCGTGGTCGCCGGTGCGGGTGCCGAACCAGCCGTCGTCGACGACGAACAGCTCGACACCGATGGCCGCGGCCCGCCGGGCGAGGGTGGCCTGCTGCTCCTCGGAGATGTCGAAGAAGGTGGCCTCCCAGGAGTTGAACAGCACCGGCCGGTCCCGCTCGGCGTCCGGGATCACATGGGCGCGCTGGTAGGCGTGCCAGGCACGGCTGGCCCCGCCGAAGCCCGCGTCGCTCCACAGACCGGCGAACAGGGGCGTGGTGAAGGACTCCCCCGCCGCCAGCCGCAGCAGACCGGAGTCGTCGTGTCCGGCGCCGCCGGTGATCTGCACGCGCGCGTCCGGGAGTTGGGCGACGGCGATGCGCCAGGAGCCGGACCAGCCGAGGGCGCAGCCGTAGACCTCGCCGCGCTCCTCGGTCGCGTCGGTGTCCAGGGCGACCCAGGGCAGGTACTGGTGGCCGGTGTGGCCGCGCCGGCTGCCGATGACCTTCTCGCCGTAGGTCAGCGGGGCCCGGACCAGCCGGGACTCGGCGGCCCAGCGGCCGTGCAGATGCGACAGCCGCCAGTCGTCGCGCTCGGGCAGGGTCCAGGTGGCGGAGTCGGCACGCAGCAGCTCCAGCGGCTCCTCGCCCTCGTTGCGCAGGGTCGTCCAGCGCTCCACGACGTCGCCGCGCATCCGGTAGTGCAGGGTGATGACCAGGGCGCCGTCCCGGAAGCGCAGCCGCAGCCCGGCGCCGCCCGCGTCCCCCGCGTCCTGCGGGTCCTGGATCTCGTACGACTCGAAGGTCCACTCGGTGCCGCGGCGCCCGGCGGCGGTGCGCACGGACAGGGCGGGGCGGACGAACCGGGGGCCGCCCTCCACCGGGTACTCCTCACGGCCGTCCAGCGCGGCCTCGAAGGACGCGCGGCCCTCGAAGGGGACGGCCGCGAGGGCCTCGGCGTCGGCGAGCGCGATCCTCGGGCCCCAGTGCAGGTGCACCAGTTCGTCCGCCTCGGTGAGGTGGAGGGCATAGCTGCTCGCAGGCCCCGAAAGGAGCCAGGTACGGCCGCCCGCGGCGGTCTCGGGCTTCACGGTCTCGGGCATCAAACCCCCACTGATTCGAACAGGTGCGATCAAGCCCCAACATCATCAGCTGCGCGCGCCCCGCCCGGCAACGTCTGTGGAGAAACCGTTCACCTGGGGAGACGGGGGATTCGTCCGGCTCTGGACAACCCGTTGCCCGGGGAATCCATGTCGTATGGTCGAATCGGTCCCGTCGGTCATTCGAGCCGCACCGGCGGAGCCCGACCCTGGAGGGAGCCCCCGTGACGCAGCAGATCCCGTCGACCGAGCCCGAGCTGGCAGGTGTCCGCAACTTCCGTGACGTGGGGGGTCTGCCGACCGCCGACGGACGGCGGGTGCGGCACGGCGTGCTGTTCCGCAGCGGCCATCTCGCGCACGCGACCGACGAGGACGCCGCGTTCCTGTCCTCCCTGGGCCTGCACACGGTGTTCGACTTCCGCAACGCGGCGGACCAGAAGCTGGAGGGCCCGGACGTCGAGCTGCCCGGGGTGCTCAATGTGAACCTGCCGCTGTCGGACCCGGCGGACGGCGCGGAGTTCTGGAAGATGGTCCGCGACGGCGACATCGAGCAGCTGCGCGTCCTCCTCGGCGACGGCAAGGCCGCCGGCCGGATGACCGCCTCGTACCGCACGATCATCCGGGGGCGTACGGCCGAGCACTCGCGCGTGCTGCACTCGCTCGCCGAGGACAGCGTCCCCGCGCTGATGCACTGCGCGGCCGGCAAGGACCGCGCCGGTCTGTCCGTCGCGGTGACGCTGCTCGCCCTCGGTGTGGAGCGCGAGGCGATCCTCGCGGACTACCTGGAGTCCAACGCCAAGCACCGCCGCTACAAGGTGCGGCGCGGCGGCTCGGCGGCGACCGCGTACACCCCCGAGGTGATGGAGCTGCTCAACCCGCTGTTCGACGCCCGTGAGGAGTACCTCGCGGCGGCGCTGGCCACCATCGACGAGACCTGGGGCGGGGTCGACCCCTATCTGGAGAAGGGCCTGAAACTGGCCCCGCAGACCCGGGAGCGGCTGCGCGAGCGGCTGCTCGACTGAGGCCGCCCCCGTCGCGAGTCCCTACTGGTTGGCCCCCACCTCGAACAGGAACCAGATGAACGCCGCGAGGACGTGCCCCACCGCGATGTAGATGATCAGCCGGATCCACAGGCCGCGCGGGAACCGTTCCTCCATGTCGGTCATGACGTCTCTCCAGGGGTGGGGCCCAGGCACAGCGCGGCCGTGGGACTCTGCAGCAGGGTGTGGACGAAGAGCAGTTCGACCCCGTCGGGGTCCTGCGCGGCGAGGCGGTGCGGGGTCAGCGAGTCGAAGTGCGCGCTGTCCCCGGGGCCGAGCAGATGCACGGTGTCCCCGAGGCGCAGCCGCAGCCGGCCCGTCAGGACGTGCAGCCACTCCTCCCCCGGGTGCACCCGCACGATGTCGCCCTGGGACCCATGGGGGATGCGCACCCGCAGGGCCTGCATCCCGCGCCCGGACGCGCCGGCCTGCCAGTACGTCCAGCCGCCGGCCCGGGTGGGTTCCATCCCGGCGGCGCGGACCACGGCGTCCCGGTCGGCGACCGTCTCGCCGAGCAGCTCCGAGACCGTCGTACCGTAGACCCTGGCGAGCGCGAGCAGCATCGGCAGCGAGGGCTGGCGCTGCCCGGTCTCCAGCCGGGAGAGATGGGCGGGCGAGAGCCCGGCCGCGCGGGCGGCGGCCTCCAGGGTGAGGGCGGCCCTGCGGCGCAGGGACCGCAGCTGCGGTGCGACGGCCGGCAGGTCGTCCGCGGCGGGCGGGGAGTCGGGCGAACTCATACGCCCATTCAGCCGGAGCCTTGCCTCTGGGGCAAATTTCTTGCCTCAGAGGCAAAACGGCCGGGTGGCGGTCAGCGGTTGGCCACCGCCTGCTTGATCAGGGTCTTGCCGAAGTCCCACATCAGCCCGCCCCCGCCGTGGGCGTCGTCCATCACCTCGGTGAAGGCGTCCACGAACCGGTCCACGTCCCGCTCGTCGACGACCAGCGGCGGGATCAACTTGATCACCTCCAGGTGGTCGCCGGAGACCTGGGTGAGGATCCGGTGCCGCTGGAGCAGCGGGACGACGACCATCTGGGCGAAGAGTCCCTTGCGGGCGGTCTGGAGCACGGTCCAGCGGCTGCGCAGCTTCAGTGACTTCGGTCGGCCGAACTCGATGCCGATCATCAGGCCCCGGCCCCGGACGTCGGCGAGCAGCTCGTAGGTGCCGGTCAGCGCCGCGAGCCGGGACTTCAGCCGCTCGCCCATGACGCGCGCGTTCGCGACGATCTGTTCGTTCTCCATGACGGAGAGGGTCGCGAGGCCCGCCGCCATCGCCTGGGCGTTGGAGCCGAAGCTCGCCGAATGGACCAGGACCCGGTCGATCGAGGAGTAGACCTTCTTGAAGATCCAGTCCTTGCCGAGGGTGGCGCCGACCGGCACATATCCGCCGGAGAGCGCCTTGGCCACGCACACCAGGTCCGGTTCGACGCCCTCCTCGTGCTGGTAGGCGTAGAAGTCGCCGGTCCGGCCGAGGCCCGTCTGCACCTCGTCGGCGATGAGCAGCGCCCTGTGCCGGTGCAGCAGCTCCTGCGCGGCGCGCAGATAGCCGGGCGGGGCCTCGTGCACGCCCTTGCCCTGGATCGGCTCGACGATCAGCGCGGCGACATCGCCCTTCTTCAGCTCCCGCGCCAGCGCGTCGAGATCGCCGAGCGGTACGGCCGTGTCGGGCAGCAGCGGGTCGAAGCCCTCGCGGAAACCGTCCTCGCCGTTGACCGACAGCGAGCCGGTGGTCAGACCGTGGAAGGCGTGGTCGCAGTAGAGGATCCTGGGCTTCCCGGTGGCCCGGCGGGCGAACTTCAGCGCGGTCTCGACCGCCTCGGTGCCGCTGTTGCCGAAGAACACCCGGTCCAGGTGCGGACTGTGGGCGAGCAGCCGTTCGGCGAGCAGACCCGGGAGCGGCTGGCAGTCGAAGCGGGTGAGGTCGGCGAGGGAGGCGTCGAGGACGTCGTGCAGCGCCTTGCGGACGACGGGGTGGTGGCGGCCCAGGCCCATCACCCCGAACCCGGCGAGCATGTCCAGATGGTCGTTGCCGTCGGCGTCCCAGAAGTGGGCGCCCTCGGCACGCTCGTAGACCTTGTCGAAGCCGATGGTGTGCAGCATGCGCGGGAGCTGGTGGTTGAGGTACTTCGTGTGCAGCTCGTAGCGCTCGGCTCCGCGCTCGGCCAGGAGGGCACCGAGGTCGAACTCCTTGGTCATACGTGTTTCTCCTTCACTGGCCCCGCTACCTCCTTGACCGCAAGGCTCGCGCCGATCCGCCCGGCGATCTCGACCGGCGTGAGGCCGATGTCGGCGAGCACCTCACCGCGTTTGGCGTGCGCGAGGAACTGCTCCGGGATGCCGAACCGCCGTACGGGTACGTCGACCTCGGCGTCCCCGAGGGCCAGGGCCACCGCCGAACCGACGCCCGCCGCGCGGCTGTTGTCCTCGACGACCGCCACCAGCCGGTGCCCGGCGGCGAGCACGGGCAGGGCCGGGTCGACGGGCTTCACCCAACGGGGGTCCACGACCGTGCACGTGATACCGCGCGCTTCGAGCAGCTCGGCGGCCTGGAGGCACACCGGCGCCATCACGCCCACGGCGACCAGCAGCACCTCGGCCCCTGCCGCCCGGTGCAGCACGTCCATGCCGCCCACCCTGTCGACCGCCGGGATCTCGGGCCCCACCGACTCCTTGGGAAAGCGCACCAGGGTGGGCGCGTCGTCCACCGCGACCGCCTCCCGCAGCTGGGCGCGCAACTGCTCGGCGTCGCGCGGGGCGGCGATCCTGAGCCCCGGCACGACCTGGAGCACCGACAGGTCCCACATACCGTTGTGGGAGGCCCCGTCGACCCCGGTGACCCCGGCCCGGTCCAGGACGAACGTCACCCCGCACCGGTGCAGCGCCACGTCCATCAGAAGCTGGTCGAAGGCCCGGTTGAGGAAGGTGGCGTAGACGGCGACGACCGGGTGCAGCCCGCCGGTGGCGAGGCCGGCCGCGCTGACGGCGGCGTGCTGCTCTGCTATGCCGACGTCCCACACCCGGTCCGGGAACCGCTCGGCGAAGGCACCGAGCCCCACCGGGTGCAGCATGGCCGCCGTGATCGCCACGACGTCGTCGCGCTCCTCGCCGATGCGGACGATCTCGTCGCCGAACACCGACGTCCAGGACGGCCCGCCGGAGGGCGCGAGCGGGGCACAGGTGAGGGGGTCCATGGCGCCGACGGTGTGGAAGTGATCCTCCTCGTGCGCGATCGCCGGCTCGTAACCGCGCCCCTTCTCGGTCAGGCAGTGCACCAGCACCGGCCCGTGGAACCGCTTGGCGCGCCGGAGCGCGGACTCGACGGCCTTGATGTCGTGCCCGTCGATCGGTCCGACGTACTTCAGCCCGAGGTCCTCGAACATGCCCTGCGGGGCGAAGGCGTCCTTGAAACCCTTCTTCGCGCCGTGCAGCGACTCGTAGACGGTGAGGCCGACCACCGGGGTCCGCAGCAGGACGTCCTTCCCCCAGGCCAGGACCTTCTCGTAGCCGTCGGTGGTGCGCAGGGTCGCGAGGTGGTTGGCGAGGCCGCCGATGGTCGGGGCGTACGAGCGCTCGTTGTCGTTGACGACGATGATCAGCGGCCGGTCCTTGGCGGCCGCGATGTTGTTCAGCGCCTCCCAGGCCATGCCGCCGGTCAGCGCGCCGTCGCCGATCACCGCGACCACATGGCCCTTCTCGCCCTGCACCTGAAGGGCCTTGGCCAGACCGTCGGCCCAGCCGAGCGCGGTGGAGGCATGGCTGTTCTCGATGACGTCGTGCTCGGACTCCTCACGGGACGGGTAGCCGGACAGGCCGCCCTTCCCGCGCAGCTTGGAGAAGTCCTGACGCCCCGTCAGCAGCTTGTGTACGTAGCTCTGGTGGCCGGTGTCCCACAGGATGCGGTCGGCCGGCGACTCGAAGACGCGGTGCAGCGCGACGGTGAGTTCCACCACCCCCAGGTTGGGCCCGAGGTGTCCGCCGGTCCTGGCGACCGCGTGCACCAGGAAGTCCCTGATCTCTTCGGACAGTTCACCGAGCTCCGGCTCGGACAGCGCCCTCAGGTCGCGTGGTTGCCGGATGTTCTCCAGGATCGTCACGATCGGGCCCCCTTCGGTCCGTGCGGTTCCGTGCTGTTCAGCTCACGGTGACGGCCGGCTCCCCCGCCGCGACGCCGTCCCGTTCCATCCGCTCGGCGATCTTCATCGCCTCCTCGATGAGGGTCTCCACGATCTTCGACTCGGGGACGGTCTTGATGACCTCGCCCTTGACGAAGATCTGGCCCTTGCCGTTGCCCGAGGCGACCCCGAGGTCTGCCTCCCGGGCCTCGCCGGGGCCGTTCACCACACAGCCCATGACGGCGACCCGGAGGGGGACCTCCATGCCGGTGAGGCCTGCCGTGACCTCCTCCGCGAGCTTGTAGACGTCCACCTGGGCACGGCCGCAGGACGGGCAGGAGACGATCTCCAGCCGCCGCTGCCTGAGGTTCAGGGACTCCAGGATCTGGATGCCGACCTTGACCTCCTCGGCGGGCGGGGCGCTCAGCGAGACCCTGATGGTGTCGCCGATGCCCTGGGAGAGGAGGGCGCCGAAGGCCACCGCCGACTTGATCGTGCCCTGGAAGGCGGGGCCCGCCTCGGTGACGCCGAGGTGGAGGGGGTAGTCGCACTGGGCGGCGAGCCGGCGGTACGCCTCGATCATCACGACCGGGTCGTTGTGCTTGACCGAGATCTTGATGTCGCGGAA
>NZ_KQ948772.1:255287-295817 GCF_001514205.1 Streptomyces griseoruber
CGTCCGACGTACGGGTCGTCGTCATCGACTGCACCGACACCGGGGCCCCGCCCCCGACCGCCACCGGCCCGACCTGGATCCGCCGCGACACACGCCGCGCGGCGACCGGCCGGACCGGTACCTCGGGGACACCGAGAGGGACGGCGGTCACGACCTCACTCCCGGTTCCCGGAGACCGTCTCGCGCATCGCGCGCAGCGACTCCTTGAGCGAGCCCATGGTGGCGAGGACGGCGGTGGGCTCGTAGCCGCAGTGCGCCATGCAGTTGGCGCAGCGCGGATCCTTGCCGCGGCCGTACTTGTCCCAGTCGGTCTTCTCGATCAGCTCGCGGTACGTCGGCACGTACCCGTCGCTCATCAGGTAGCAGGGGCGCTGCCAGCCGAAGAGCGAGTAGTTGGGGATCGCCCACGCGGTGCACGGGAAGTCGACCTTGCCCTCCAGGAAGTCCAGGAAGAGCGGGGAGTGGTTGAGCCGCCACTTGGTCCGGTTGCCGCCCGCGAAGGCCTTCTTGAACAGCTCGCGGGTCTGCTCCACACCGAGGAAGTGCTCCTGGTCGGGGGCCTTCTCGTAGGCGTAGGCGGGCGAGATCATCATCTCGTCGACCTTGAGGTCGTCGTTGAGGAAGTTCAGCACCTCGATGATGGTCTGCGGGGTGTCGGTGTTGAAGAAGGTCGAGTTGGTGGTGACCCGGAAGCCGCGCCGCTTGGCCTCCTTGATCGCCTCCACGGCCTCGTCGAACACGCCCTCCTTCGCCACGGACTCGTCGTGCCGCTCCCGCAGCCCGTCGATGTGCACCGCGAAGGCGAAGTACGGAGAGGGCTTGAACTTGTCCATCTTCTTGCGCAGCAGCATGGCGTTGGTGCACAGGAAGACGTACTTCCGCTTCGCCACCAACTGCCGCACGATCTCGTCGATGTGCGGGTGCATCAGGGGTTCGCCGCCCGCGATGGACACCATCGGCGCACCGGACTCCAGGACCGCTCCGACGGCCTGGGCGACCGGCATGCGCTGCTTGAGCACCCCCGCCGGGTGCTGGATCTTGCCGCAGCCCTCGCACTTCAGGTTGCAGGCGAAGAGGGGTTCCAGCTCCACGATCAGGGGGAACTTGTCCCGCTTGCGGAGCTTCTGTTCAGCGAGATATGTAGCGACCTTGATGGACTGGCGCAGCGGCATGGCCATTCGGCTCACCTCCGGGGGAGCAGCACATTACGGTGCCATTCGAAGAATGCAGGCAGGACGGAACGAAGGACACGGAAAGCCGATATTCCACCGCGCACCGTGCCGATCCGGACGAGTTCATGTTCTGGAGCGTCCACGACCACCCGGACGGCCGCAACCGGGCGTCCGTCCGCGCGCACGGCGCTCAGGAGCGTGGCCGCCGACTCCATGTCGACGGCGATCGCGCCGGTCGCCAGCAGATCGGCCCGTTCGTGACCGCGCACGACGTGGTCGGAGCCGGTGAGGGGGCCGGTGTGGACGGTGCGCCCGGGCAGGGTGCGCACGAGTTCCTTGACGAGCAGTTCGGTGCCCACACAGGGCACGGTGCCGCGCGGGTCGCGGGTCTCCTCGGCGACGACCAGGTCGCCGGGGTGCATCCCGGGGGCGAGTCCCGCGCAGAAGCCCGTGGCCAGCACGGCCGCCCCGCCGAGCACCGGGTCGGCGAGGACCCGGGTGACGGAGCGCTCGGCGGCCTTGGGGCCCATGCCGGTGCGCAGGACGGTGACGGGCCCGCCGGCCCCGCTGCGGTCGCCCATGCGCAGGGCGAGGTGCTCGATGCCGAGGGCGCAGGCGATCAGCAGCGGGGCCGGGACGGGCTGCGTGCTCATTCAGCTCCCCTTGACCTCTACGGGAGCGGCCTCTACGGGAGCGGCCTCGGCGGGAGCGGCCTCGGCGGGAGCGGCCTCGGCGGCGGGCTTCTTGCCGAACGGGTCCCCGTGGACGTACCG
Organism: Streptomyces griseoruber; assembly: GCF_001514205.1. Classification (GTDB taxonomy): domain Bacteria; phylum Actinomycetota; class Actinomycetes; order Streptomycetales; family Streptomycetaceae; genus Streptomyces; species Streptomyces griseoruber. Next base: position 257,233 of record NZ_KQ948772.1, read on the forward strand.
GCCGAGTGCGGTCAGCGGGAAGACCTGCCGGTAGAGGTGGTAGTTGATGGAGAAGTCCCAGGGGAAGCCGGTGCCGGTGAAGTAGGGCTCGTCCCAGGAGCCGTCCTCCCGCTGGGTCCGGACCAGCCAGGCGATGCCCCGCTCGACGGCCCGGGAGTCCCGCTCCTCCGCCGCCAGCAGGGCCATCAGCGCCCAGGCCGTCTGGGAGGCCGTCGAGGCGCCGCGGCCGCTCCAGCGGGCGGGGTCGTGGTAGGAGCGCAGGTCCTCACCCCAGCCGCCGTCGTCGTTCTGGACCCGCTCCAGCCAGGCGACCGCCCTGCGGATGGCGGGGTGCCGGGCGGACAGTCCGGCCGCGGTCAGGGCGGGCACCACCGACCCGGTGCCGTAGACGTAGTTGACGCCCCAGCGGCCGAACCACGAGCCGTCCGGCTCCTGTTCGGCCAGCAGCCAGCGGATCCCGCGCCGGGTGCGCGGGTCGTGGGAGAGGCCCTCGACGGCGAGCATCTCCACGACGTGCGCGGTGACATCGGCCGACGGGGGGTCGATGACCTCGCCGAAGTCGCAGAACGGCAGCCGGTTGGGGAACGGGCTGGTGTTGTCGACGTCGAAGGCGGCCCAGGCCCCGCCCCGGGACTGCATGCCGAGGTTCCAGCGCACCCCGCGCCCGATCGCCCGCTCCACCCGCTCGGGGTCGTGATGGCGGACCCGGCGCAGCGCGAGGACGACCTCGGCGGTGTCGTCGATGTCCGGGTAGTTGTCGTTGTGGAACTCGAACGCCCAGCCGCCGGGCGGGAGGTGGGGGCGGCGCTCGGACCAGTCGCCGGGCCGCACGATCTGCTCGCCGAGCATCCAGTCGGCGGCCTTGACGAGTTGGGGGTGGTCGGCGGGCAGACCGGCGTCGGCGAGCGCGATGGTGGCGAGGCAGGTGTCCCACACCGGGGACTGGCAGGCCTCGATCATCCGGGAGCCGTCCTCGCGCCACACGGCGTAACGATCAAGCGACTTCAGGCCCTCGCGCATCACGGGGTGTTCGAGGTCGTAGCCGAGCAGATGCAGGGCGATCACCGAGTACACGGCCGGGGGCTGGATGCCGCCCCAGCAGCCGTCGTTCTCCTGCCGCTCGATGATCCAGCGGGCGGCGGAGTTCATGGCGGCCCTGCGCAGCCGGCGCACCGCGACCGTGCGGTAGCCGCGGACGACCTTGTCGAGCCGCTGGAAGAGACCGTCCCAGGTGTGCACGGGCGCCAGCGGCTGCGGCGGGTTGGGACGGTCGGGGTCGGTGTGCAGCTCGTCGAGCGGGAACGGCGCCGGGCGCACCGGGCGCTTCGCCGAGACGACGGTGAGCGGGACGATGGTCTGCCGGGCCCAGCAGCCGAAGTGGTAGATGCTGAGCGGGAACCACTTCGGGAAGTACAGCAGCTCCGGCGGGAGTTCGGGCAGGTCCTCCCACTTCCACCAGCCGAACAGGGCCAGCCAGATCCGGGTGAAGACCCGGGCGGCGGCGATGCCTCCCTGGGCGCGGACCCACTCCGAGGCCTTCGCCATGTGGGGGGCGTCGGGGGCGTCACCGGCCAGTCGCAGGGCGACGTACGCCTCGACGGTGGCGGAGAGTTCGGGCGGGCCGCCGTAGAAGGTGGCCCAGGTGCCGTCCTCGCGCTGCCGGCCGCGGACGAAGCGGGCGGCGGCCTGGGTGGTGGCCTCGTCGCGGATGCCCAGGAACTGACGGAGGAGGAGGTCCTCGGCGTCCATGGTGACGTTGGTCTCGAGGTCGCCCTTCCACCAGCCCTCGGGGTCCTGGCGGGCGAGCAGGAAGTCGGTGGCGCGCCGGGTGGCGCGTGCGGCGGCTTCTTGTACCCCGGCCGCCACGGGGATGGTGATGTCGGTGTCGCTGGCCGCGGCCGCCCGGGGCGGCAGGGCCGCCCCGGCGCTTCCGTCGGTCGTCGCTGTCATGGCTTCCCCTTCGTGCAGTCGTGCGAGTCGTGCTGCTGTGGGAACGCCGTCGGCCGGTACGCATCTCGCCTCGCTGCACCGGCCGGCGACTACGCGAGGACTATTCGACCGATAGTGATCATCTCTTTCGTACGACGACGAAGTCGGCGAGCGCCGTGAACCGGTCCCGCACCTGCTCCGGCATGTCCACGGCGTTCAGGGCCTCGATGGCGACGGTGTGCTGACGACGGGCCTCCTCGGCGGTCCAGTCCCGGCCGCCGGCCTCCTCGATGAGCGCGGCGCGGGCCGCGAACTCCTCCTCGGAGAAGGTCGCGAAGTCACTGCTCTTGGCGTCGGCGGCGAGGATCTCGCCGAGCCGCTCGGAGGCGGGGCCGCCCGCCGCGAGCGCCGCCACGACCGGCAGGGACTTCTTGCGCTGACGCAGGTCGCTCCAGGTCTGCTTGCCGGTGGAGACCGGGTCGCCCCAGATGCCGAGGAGGTCGTCGACGGCCTGGAAGGCCAGGCCGAGGTGGTAGCCGTACTTCTCCAGGCGGTCGGCGCTGCGCTCGTCCGCGCCGCCGAGCACGGCGCCGATGGAGCTGGCGCAGGCCAGCAGGGCGCCGGTCTTGTTGCCCTCCATCTCCAGGCACTCCTCGACGCTGACGCGGTCGCGGTGCTCGTAGGAGATGTCCTGGGCCTGGCCGTCGATCAGGGCGCGGGTGGCGGTGGTCAGCCGGCGGGTGGCGCGGCCGGCCTCCACGGTGCCGAGTTCGAGGAGGATCTCGTTGGCGAGGGCGAACAGGGCGTCGCCGACCAGGATCGCCTGGGCCGGGCCGTGCACCTTCCAGACGGTGTCGCGGTGACGGCGCTGCTCGTCGCCGTCCATCAGGTCGTCGTGCAGGAGCGAGAAGTTGTGGACCAGCTCCACCGCGACCGCGCCGGGCACCCCGGTCTCGGGGGCGGCGCCGGTCACCTCGGCGGAGAGCACCGCGAGGGCGGGCCGGACCGCCTTGCCGCCGTCGCCGTCGGTCGGGTTGCCCTGGGCGTCGATCCAGCCGAAGTGGTAGGCGGCGACCGTGTCCATGGGCGGCGCCAGCCGGTCGACGGCCGCCCGGAGCACCGGAGTGGCCAGGGTGCGGCCGCGCTCCAGGAGCGCGGTCACGTCCACCGCGGTCCTGCGAGCGGCCGGCGAGGCCGGGGGCACAGTGGGCACAGTTTCTCCTCTTGTTGCGGTACCGGAGGGGGTGCGGGGGTGTGCCGAGCCGTGCTGATCGAGCATCAGGCCGCCTCCTCGAACGCGAAGAGCCGGTGGGGTCGGGGCCGGCCGAGGGCGCCGAGCGCGGCGTCCGCCGCGTTCACGCCGCTGCGGACCGCACTCTCCATGGTCGCGGGCCACCCTGTGGCGGTCCACGCTCCGGCCAGGTACAGGCCGGGGGCTTCGGTGCGGGCGCCGGGACGCAGCCGCCCGACGCCGGGAGCGGGAGCGAACGTCGCGTGGCGCTCCCGGGTGACGAAGAAGTCCCTCACCTCGGCGCCGCGCGCGCGGGGCAGCAGCCGTTCGAGCTCGGGGAGGTAGCGCGCGCGCAGATCGGCGACCGGGGTGTCGATCTCGTCCTGGGCGGTGGACTGGGACAGCGCGAGGTACTGGCCTTCGCGCAGGCCGGAGGCGTCGGTGCGGTCGAACACCCACTGCACGGGTGTGCCCAGCGCGGCGAGGAAGGGGGCGTCGAGCACCTTGCGGTCGTAGACGACATGGACGTTGAGGATGGGCGCGGTGCCGATCTCCAGCAGCCGTTCGGGGGCGTCGAGTGCCCCGGCCGGCAGCAGGCCGTGGGTCTCGCCCTGCGGTACGGCGAGGACGACGGCGTCCGCGGTGAGCGTCTCGCCGGGAACCCGGACGCTCCAGCGCCCGTCCGTCCCGGGGGAGACGGAGGTGACGCGGGTACGGACCTCGGTGCGCACGCCCGCGGAGTCGAGCGCCTTGCGGGCCAGCCGGTCGTGGAGTTCACCGAGGGGGACATGGGCCCAGCCGATGTCGGCGGCGCCCGGGTCGGACAGCAGGCCGGTCTTGAACACCATCGCGGCGAGCCCCAGCGAGGCCTCGCCCGCGACCGCGTTGAGGGTGGCGACCCCGACCAGGTCCCACAGGGCCTCGACGGCGCGGGCCGACTGGCCGTGTGCGGTCAGCCAGCTCCCGAAGTCCTGGGTGTCCAGCGCCGGGTCGGCGAGGTCGAGCCCCTTGAGCGCGAGCGCGGCCCGGCCCACCCTGGCCCGTTCGGCGAGGGAGAGATGCGGGTAGGCGGCGAGGCTGCGCCCGAGGTGCAGGGGCACCGGCAGGGCGTCGCGCCGCAGCCTGCCGAGCCGCCGCCCCTCGGGCCGTGCGACATCGACAACGGGCACGTCGAGACGATTTTGCAGAGGCGCCAGGGCGGCGCCCTCGATGCGGTCGAGGAACCAGCGGTAGGCGGTGCAGCACCGCAGATAGACATGCTGGCCGTTGTCGACGGTGAGGTCGCCGCGCCGGAAGGAGAAGGCCAGACCGCCCAGGCGGGGCCGGCCCTCCAGCAGGGTGACGCGCACGCCCGCGTCGGCGAGCGCGAGCGCGGCGGTGAGGCCGGCGAGCCCGCCGCCGACGACGACCGTGTGCCGTCCGCCGGCGCCCTGCCGTTCGTCACTCATCGTGCACCCTCCCCTGCCGCCCTGCCGTGGTAGGTGAACTGTGCACGGCGGGCGGTCGCACTCAGGGACGCCGCGCCGCAGCGGAGGGTTGCGTGCCGCTTTCCGTCGGTTCCTGGGGTTTCTCCGGCGGCAGCACCCTGACCCGCGGTGTCGCCCACGGCGCCCATCAGGCATGCCTCCTGACGGTCTGCCGTGAGACGTGCCGGGCGTCCAGTCCCGACAGTCCGCGCACGGCGACATAGGCCTTCTCCCGGCCGGGCAACGAGACCCGGCCGCGCAGCACGGCGACGGGGTCGCGTTCGATGCGGTCGAGGAGGCGCCGGTAGATGCCGGCCATGGCGGCGACACAGGCGCCGCTGCGCCGGTCGAGCAGGGGCAGCAGCCGGTAGCCCTCGGCGAACAGGGCGCGGGCCCGGCGCACCTCGAAGTGCACGAGTCCCGCGAAGTCGGAGCCCTCCGGCGGGACCGGCCCGTCGAACCCGGCCGAGCAGCCGAACTTGGCGAGGTCGTCGGCGGGCAGATAGGTCCGGCCGCCCGCCGCGTCCTCGCGGACGTCCCGCAGGATGTTCGTCAGCTGGAGCGCCAGCCCGAGCGTGTCGGCGTACTCCGGCGCGCGCTCGGCGCCGCGCGCCCGCGGTTCCGTACCGAACACACCGAGCGAGAGACGTCCGATGGCACCCGCCACACAGCGGCAGTACGCCTTCAGGTCGTCCCAGGTCTCGTAGGTCTCGCCGCGTACGTCCATCAGGACGCCGTCGATCAGTTCGTCCAGGCCGCCCAGCGGGACCGGGAAGACGCGCGCGGTGTGGGCGAGGGCGACCGCGACGGGGTCGGTGTCGTCCTCGTCGACCTCGCCGTCGCGGACCCGGGCGAGCAGTGCCCGGGTGTCCTCGAGGCGGGCGGTCTTGACCTTGTCCTCCAGCGCGCCGTCGCCGATGTCGTCGACGCGGCGCGAGAACGCGTACAGCGCCGACATCGCGCGGCGTTTCGGTGTGGGCAGCAGCCGGATCCCGTAGGCGAAGTTACGGGCCTGCTGTCCGGTGACGGCCTCGCAGTAGCTGTACGCGGCGAGTACCGGTGCGGACACGTGCGGTGACGACTCCACGGTCCGGATCACCCCTCTCCTCGCAGGGTCACGCCCACCTCGCGCAGCAACCGGAGCTTGCCGGGCTTGGGCGGGCCGGGAAGTACGTCGTATTCGGCGGCGGCGATCGCGTGGACCGCCGCCCTTCCCCCCGCCACGAACCCTGCGAGCAGCAGCCTCAGCCTGCCGTGGACGCTACCCACGAGGGGGGCGCCTTCATTCAGCAGATCGCGGACGCGTTGCACCTCGTACGCGACCAGGGCGCGCACCGAGGCGCCCGCCGAGGGCGCGGCGAGATCCGCCTCCCGCACATGAAAGCGCTTCATGTCGGAGGCGGGCAGGTAGACGCGGTCGCGGCCGAGGTCCTCGGCCACGTCCTGGAGGTGTTCGACGATCTGCAGTGCGGTGCAGATCGCGTCGGAGCGGCGGATCCGCTCGGGGGTCGAGGTGCCGGTGACGGCGAGCACGAGACGGCCGACGGGGTTGGCCGACAGCTCGCAGTAGGCGAGAAGGTCGTCGTGGGTCTCGTAGCGCTTGACGAGCTGGTCCTGGCGGTTGGCGGCGATCAGGGCGAGGAACGGCTCGGGGGTGAGGCGGTGACGGCGGACCGTGGGCAGCAGACCCCGCAGCAGGGGGTGGCGGGGCCCGCCGTCGCGTCCGCCGGATCCGGCGGGTCCGCCGAAGACACGACGCAGGTCGGTCTCGAAGGCGTCGAGGAGGAGCATGCGGTCCTCGGCGTCGGTGGCCGAAACGCCGAGGAGGGCGGCGTCGGCGCCGCCGGGGGCGAGGTCGCCGTCACCGATGTCGTCGACGAGGCGGGCGAAGCCGTAGACGGCCATGAGGTCCTCGCGCCAGGCGCGGGGCAGGAAGAACGGGGCGACCGGGAAGTTCTCGTCCGCGGCCTTGTCGAGGGTGCCGCGCTCGGGGCCGCCGGTGCGGGGCACGGCCGGCGCCGTCATCGTTCACGACCTGGGGCAGGGACGGCACATACTGCGTTGAGCTGGGGAGTTTCCGTAGCCATTGCCGTCACATCTCCCGTTCTACACCGCCGACCCAAGACACACTATTTCGGACACGCCGCCCGGCTGTCCGCACGGCAGCCTCGACCGAGGGTGTCGCGCATTATCGCCCCACTTGACGCGTTTCGGGACCTGTCACAGCTTACGTTGTACAACGCAGCGAGGTTCGCGCGGGTGTCCCGCAGATCACAACAACGCACCGATTGGCGTCAAGATTCCTACGCCGACCCGGAGTTGACGTTTCCTTTGCAGACGCGGGGCCCCACCGGACAGTTCCGGCAGGGCCCCGGCCTCTTCTCGCTACTTGCCCGTGAACTTCTCGTACTCCTTGAGGACCTCGTCGGTCGGTCCGTCCAGGCGGAGTTCGCCGCGCTCCAGCCACAGGACGCGGTCGCAGGTGTCGCGGATCGACTTGTTGCTGTGGCTGACCAGGAACACCGTGCCGGCGTGCTTGCGCAGCTCCCGGATGCGTTCCTCGGAGCGCTTCTGGAACTTGCGGTCGCCGGTGGCCAGGGCCTCGTCGATCATCAGGACGTCGTGGTCCTTGGCGGCGGCGATGGAGAAGCGCAGCCGGGCCTGCATGCCCGAGGAGTAGGTGCGCATCGGCAGGGTGATGAAGTCGCCCTTCTCGTTGATGCCGGAGAAGTCGACGATCTCCTGGAAGCGCTCCTTGATCTGCTCCCGGGACATGCCCATGGCGAGACCGCCGAGGATGACGTTGCGCTCGCCCGTGAGGTCGTTCATCAGGGCCGCGTTGACGCCGAGCAGCGAGGGCTGGCCGTCGGTGTAGACCTTGCCGCTCTCCGGCGGCAGCAGACCGGCGATGGCGCGCAGCAGGGTGGACTTGCCGGAGCCGTTGGAGCCGATCAGGCCGATGGCCTCGCCCCGGTGGGCGACGAAGGAGACGCCGCGTACCGCGTGCACCTTGCGCACACCGCGTGCCTCGTCGTCGGAGCCCCGCCTGATCATCCGGCTCAGCGCGGCGGTGGCGCTGCCCTTGCCCGTCTTCGCGCCGTTGACGCGGTAGACGATGTGCACGTCGTCGGCGATGACGGTGGGGATGTGTTGCCCGGGTACCTGGTCAGCCACGGCCGTACCTCTCCTCCGCCTTCCAGAAGTACAGGAAGCCGCCGACCGCGAGCAGCAGGGCCCAGCCGCCGGCGACGGCCCAGACGTGGTCGGGGAGGTTCTCGGCGCCGTACTCCTCGATGAGCGCGAAGCGCATCAGGTCCATGTAGATGGCGGCCGGGTTCCACTGCAGGACGTTGGCCACCCACTGCGGCTTGTCGGCGAGGAAGACGGGGATGGAGAACATCACGCCGGAGGCGTACATCCAGGTCCGCATCACGAACGGCATCAGCTGGGCGAGGTCGGGAGTCTTCGCGCCGGCCCGGGCGAACACCAGGGCCAGTCCGGTGTTGAAGGCGAACTGGAGGATCAGCACCGGCACGATCAGCGCCCAGGAGGCGTCCGGGTAGCTGCCGAAGCCGATCACGACGACGAACATCACCAGCATCGAGTACAGCAGCTGCTGGAGCTGCTGGAGCGCGAAGGAGATCGGCAGCGAGGCGCGCGGGAAGTGCAGGGCGCGCACCAGGCCGAGGTTGCCGGAGATCGCCCGGACCCCGCTCATCACGGAGCTCTGCGTGAAGGTGAACACGAAGACGCCCGTGACCAGGAACGGGATGTACACGTCCTTGGGCATGCCCCGGCTGGCGTTGAGCAGCACGCCGAAGATCATGAAGTACACGAACGCGTTCAGCAGCGGAGTCGCCACCTGCCACAGCTGGCCGAGCTTGGCCTGGCTGTACTGCGCGGTCAGCTTCGCCCGGGAGAACGCCAGGATGAAGTGCCGGCGTCCCCAGAGCTGGCGGACGTACTCCCGTACCGGGGGCCGGGCGCCGCTCACGGCCAGCCCGTACTTGGCGGCCAGCTGGGCGGCCGTCAGGCCCTCGTCGGGCGACGGAAGCGCGCTCACCGCGACTCCGCCGTCATGCGTTGTCTCACTCACAAGTAGGAAACTTTCGTCTTCGCGATGCACGGCCTTGACAGGGCCGGCATGAGCCGGGGGCTCGCGGTGCGGCCGGGAGCCCTCTGGGACGAGCTTGTCAGATGACCGGGGGGCGGCCCAGTCTGGTCAGCCGCCACACCGTACGCCACTTCATGGGCCTGCGCGGCCCGCACGGTGTGGTCCAGCCTTCCCGGAAGCCGCCAAACCACGCCTTCAGCGCGGACCGCGAGGGCCGCCGGGCCAGGGTGAGCAGCAGCCACACCCCGAGATAGACCGGAACGAGCACGGCGGGCAGGTTGCGCCGGGCCAGCCAGACCCGGTTGCGCGCCACCATGCGGTGGTAGACCGCGTGCCGCGAGGGCGCGGTCGTGGGGTGGTACAGCACCATGTCGGACCGGTAGTCGATCATCCAGCCCGCGTCGAGGGCCCGCCAGGCGAGGTCGGTCTCCTCATGGGCGTAGAAGAACTCGTCCGGCAGTCCACCCACGTCTGCGAAGACCTTCGTACGGACGGCGTTGGCGCCGCCGAGGAAGGTGGTGACCCGGGAGGAGCGCATCGGGTCGGAGGCCCGCAGCCGCGGGACGTGCCGACGCTGGGTGACGCCGGTGTCCGGGTCGGCGATGCGGAAGCTGACGATGCCGAGCCCCGGGTCGGCCGCGAAGGCCCGCCGGCACAGCTCGGCGGTGTCCTGCTGGGCCAGCAGGCCGTCGTCGTCCAGGAAGAGCAGGACGTCGGCGTCCCGGCCGGCCGGGCCGAAGGCCTCGATGCCGACGTTGCGGCCACCGGGGATGCCCAGGTTCTCGGGCAGCTCGATCGTGCGCACGCCCTCGGGGACGTCCGGGACGGGCGAGCCGTTGCCGACCACGACGACCTGGACCGGCTCGCCGTCCTGCCCCGCGACCGAGTCGATCAGGGCCCTCAGCTCGTCGGGGCGGTTGCCCATGGTGATGATCACCGCCCCGACCTTCAGGGCGCTCACTTGAGCCTGCTCGACGCGAGGATCGACACCAGGTGCAGCAGGGTCTGGAGCAGGGCGATGCCGGCGAGGACGGCGACACCGAGCCGGGTGAAGAAGAGGTCGCCGCGGATCTGGTCGGCTATCGCCAGGGCCAGGATCAGCAGGGACGCCTCGATCCCGAGGATCAGCCGGTGGAACTTCAGCGCGGCGGCGGCCCGGCGGGCCAGCGCCATGCCGGAGGAGCGCATCTCGGCGGCGGCCTCCTTGACCGGCGGCTTCCCGGTCTGGTGGCGGGCGACGCCGACCAGGTCGGTCTCGGCCTTGATCAGGATCGCGCCGAGCGCGGCCAGGGTGCCGAGGAAGGCCCACAGCCAGTCGATACGGCCGCTCCCCCACAGGTCGGCGGCGCGCATCCCGAGGCCGACGAGCACGGCGGCGTCGGTGAGGTACGCGCCGACGCGGTCGAGGTAGACCCCGTTCAGCGAGTACTGCTTCTTCCAGCGCGCGATCTCGCCGTCCACGCAGTCCAGCAGCAGGTACAGCTGGACGCAGAGCACACCGAGCACGGCGCCCCGGATCCCCGGCACGAGGAGCGCCGGGGCCGAGAGCACGCCGAAGACGGTCATCAGGTACGTGAGCTGGTTGGGCGTGACCCTGGTGTTCACCAGGTAGCGGTCCACCCGCAGGGACACCTCACGCATGTAGAGGCGTCCCATCCAGTGCTCACCGCTGCGCCGGTCCTTCACCCCCGGGGGGTGGACGACCGGTCTGAGTTCAGCTACCGATGGCCTTGACATAGTCGGCGTAGATGTCCTTGATCTGTTCGGTCTTGAGGTCGAGGTGTTCGAGGATCGTGTAGCGGCCGGGCCGGGTCTCGGGGGCGAACTCCACCGCGCGGACGAACTCGTCCACGGTGAAGCCGATCTCCTCCGGCAGCACCGGCAGCCCGTGCCGTCTGAGCACCCCGGCCATGTAGGCGGACTCCTCGTGGGCTCCGCGCAGGTACATGGCGAAGGCGGCGCCGAGGCCGCACTGCTCGCCGTGGGCCGCGGCGCGCTTGGGGAACAGCAGGTCGAAGGCGTGGTTGATCTCGTGGCACGCGCCGGAGGACGGGCGGGAGTCGCCCGACACCGACATCGCGATGCCGCTGAGCACCAGCGCCTCGGCCAGCACCTGGAGGAAGCCGGTGTCCCCGATGCCGCCGGGGTGGCGCAGGACCGCCTCGCCGGCCTGGCGGGCGATCGCGGCGGCGAGGCCGTCGATCTTCTCGCCCTTGACCCTGTTGGCGAGCTCCCAGTCCGCGATGGCCGAGATGTTGGACACGGCGTCGCCGATGCCGGCGCGTACGAACCGCACCGGGGCCTCGCGGATGACGTCCAGGTCGATCACGACGGCGATCGGGTTGGGCACACCGTAGGAGCCGCGGCCCGCGTCGTTGTCGAGGGTGGCGACCGGGGAGCACAGGCCGTCGTGCGCGAGGTTCGTGGGGACGGCGACCAGCGGGAGGCCGACCCGTGCCGCGGCGAACTTGGCACAGTCGATGATCTTGCCGCCGCCGAGGCCCACGACCGCGTCGTAGTGGCCGGCCTTTATGTCGCTCGCCAGCCGGACCGCGTCGTCGAGGGTGCCGCCGCCGACCTCGTACCAGGCGGCGCCGGGCAGGGAGGGGGCGAGCCGCTCGCGCAGCCGGGCGCCGGAGCCGCCGCTGACGGCGACGGCGAGCTTGCCGGAGTGCGAGATGCGTTCGTCGGCGAGGACCCCGACCAGGTCGTCGAGGGCACCCGGGCGGATGTCGACGACGACCGGCGAGGGGATCAGCCGGGTCAGTACTGGCACGCGATCTCCCGTCCGCGGGCGAGGTCGTCGTGGTTGTCGATCTCCACCCAGCTCACCTCGCCGATCGGCGCGACGTCGATCCGGAAGCCGCGGTCGACGAGCTCCTGGTAGCCGTGCTCGTAGAACTGCTGCGGGTCGGTCTCCCACACGGTCTTCAGCGCGTCGGCCAGCTCGGGGGCGGCGTCGCCCTCGATGAGCGTGACGCCGATGTACTCGCCGGTGGCCTCGGCCGGGTCCATCAGCTTGGTGATCTTCGTCATGCCCCGCTCGGGGTCGACGACGACCTTCATCTCCTCGTCGGCGAGGGACTTGACGGTGTCCAGGGCGAGAATGATCCGCCTGCCCTCGCCGCGGGCGGCGAGCAGCGTCTTCTCGACGGAGACCGGGTGCACGGTGTCGCCGTTGGCGAGGATCACACCGTCCTTGAGGGCGTCACGGCCGCACCACAGGGAGTAGGCGTTGTTCCACTCCTCGGCCTTGTCGTTGTCGATGAGGGTGAGCTTCAGGCCGTACTTGGCCTCCAGGGCCTCCTTGCGCGCGTACACGGCCTCCTTGCGGTAGCCGACGATGACCGCGACCTCGGTCAGCCCGATCTCGGCGAAGTTGCCGAGGGTCAGGTCGAGAACCGTGGGCTCGCCCTCTATGCCCGCGGGCCCCACCGGCACCAGCGCCTTGGGCAGGCTGTCGGTGTAGGGGCGCAGACGCCGTCCGGCGCCGGCCGCCAGCACGAGGCCGATCATGCGGGTTCTCCTTCATCGTGTACGGCGGGGGCCCCTGCGGACACCCAGAAGCGGATGCTCTCGACGAGCACCACGAGGGCGACGGCCACGGCCAGGACCGTGAGCGCGACCTCGAACTGCGGGGCGGTGAGCAGGGCGGCCAGCACCGCGACGAGCAGCGTCCGCCCCTCCTGCCCCCCTACGGCGCGCACCAGCCAGGCCGGCGGCGCTCCGGCGTTGCCGCGGATGCGGTACACCGTGTCGTAGTGATGGTAGGCGACGGCGGCCACCAGCCCGAAAGCCGCAGGAAGGGCTCCGTTCACCCCGGACTTCGCCGCGAGGATCAGGACGGTCAGGTATTCGCCGGCCCGGAAGAGCGGGGGGACGAGCCAGTCGAGGGCGCCCTTGAGGGGGCGCGAGACGGCTTCGGCCGACGCCAGGACGTAGGCACCGGCCATCAGGACGGTCCACCAGCCAGGTCCCCACAGCCAGGATCCGGCCACGACCAGGACGACACCCACGGCGGCACTGAGCGGCGCCAGGTGGCCACCCTTGCCGCGCACGACCCGGGCCACGCCCTGGGCGAGGGGGCCGCTGTCGGTCAGGTCCGCCAGCGCCTGCGCGGCCCGGTCGGTGCGCCGGGCCTTGCGGGTCACCGAGCGCAGCACCCGCCCGGCCGTGGTGTACGTCGCCGCGAAGGCGCAGCCCGCGATCAGCGCGTAGAAGGTGATGCGGGGGGTCGTGGCGGCCGTCAGGACGGCGATCATGGCCCATCGTTCGCCGATGGGCAGGACTATCATCCGCCGCACCCAGACCGTCCAGCCGACGCTGTCGAGCTTGTCGGAGAGGGCGGCGGTGGGGCTGGTGTTGGCGGTCGCGTCGTGGTTCGCCTCGTTGAAGGAGAAGTCGACCACGTGCCGGCAGGTCTGGAGGATCATCGCGCCGAGCGCGAGGGCCCACACGTCGTCACTGCCGCCGCCCCGCGCGGCTCCGAGGGCGAGGCCGGCGTAGTAGGCGTACTCCTTGATCCGGTCGAAGGTGGCGTCGAGCCAGGCGCCGAGCGTGGAGTACTGCAGGGAGTAGCGGGCGAGCTGGCCGTCGGTGCAGTCCAGCACGAAGGACGCGATGAGCAGGACGCCGGCCGCGACGAAGCCGCCCCGGGTGCCGGTGGCCGCGCACCCGGCCGCGATCAGCGCGGTGATCAGGGAGGCGGTGGTGACCTGGTTGGGCGTGAGGCCCCGGCGGGCGCACCAGCGGGCGATGTAGCGGGAGTACGGGCTGATGAGGAAGGTGGTGAAGAAGCCGTCGCGGGCCTTCACGGCCGACTTCAGGCGTACGGCTTCGTCGTCGACGGAGGCGACGGCCTGCCGTGCCTCGTTGCGGGCCTGCGGGTCGGCGGGGACCTCGGCGACCAGGCTGCCGAGCTCGGGGCGGTGGACGCCCTCGCCGTCGGCGTCGAGGCCGGTGACGACACGGTCGGCGAGGCTGTCGACCACGAGAGCGGTGCCGCCGCTCGCGGAGTTCTCGCGGGCCAGCGCGCGGGTGAGGGCCGGCCGGCCGGCGGGCTGCGCGGTGAGCGCGCCGGGGATCGCGGCGAGCGGGAAGCGCGGGTCGGTCAGGCCGAGGCGCAGGGCGTGCAGATGACCGACGAAGCGGGCGTCGACGACGGCGACCCGGTCCTGGGCCGGCACCGCGGCGAGCAGCGCCTCGGTGTCGGCGCTGCCGTCGGCGAGCCGGACGTCGAAGCCGAGGGAGCGCAGATCGCCCTCGATCGACGATCCGGGGACCGGCTGACCGGTGAGGATGGCGGTCGGCAACCGAACTCACTCCCTGAGTCCCGACGCGTCCGCGCCGGTCGTGTACACGATGGGGGCGCCCTGGGCCTGCCCCGGTCGGGGCCGGGCGGGCGGCATGTCGGCAGAGGCTATCGGATGCCGGGAAGGCCGCGTTCACCGGCCGTTCAGCTCCGATCAACGCGGTCAGACGGCACGGTTTGAACCGGCCTTTGCCGAGATCATCATCATCGATCGGTGGCCCGCCCGACAAACCGCGATGGCCGCGGTGCGCGAACCGCGGGCCCCCGCCTCCGGCATAGAGGACATTGCGGGCGGCGCGGGGCCTCGGCATAGGGTGGGCGGCCATGACGTGGCTGATCACCGGCGGAGCCGGATACATAGGGGCCCATGTGGCGCGGGCCATGACGGGCGCCGGGGAGCGCGTCGTCGTCCTGGACGACCTCTCGGCCGGGTTCCCGGCCCGGCTGCCGGCGGACGTCGAGCTGGTGCGGGGCTCCGCGCTGGACCCGGCCCTGCTCAAGGAGGTCCTGGCCGGGCACGCCGTGACGGGTGTGGTGCACCTGGCCGCGCACAAGCAGGTCGCCGAGTCGGTCGCACAGCCCACCCGCTACTACCGGGAGAACGTCGGCGGTCTGGCCACGCTCCTGGAGGCGGTGGCCGAGGCCGGGGTACGGCGGTTCGTGTTCTCCTCGTCCGCGGCCGTCTACGGCAACCCGGACGTGGACCTCATCACGGAGGACACCCCCTGCGCCCCGGTGAACCCCTACGGCGAGACCAAGCTCGCCGGGGAGTGGCTGGTGCGGGCGGCCGGGCGGGCGCACGGCATCACGACGACCTGCCTGCGCTACTTCAACGTGGCCGGTGCCGCCGCGCCCGAGCTGGCCGACACCGGGGTGTTCAACATCGTGCCGATGGTCTTCGACCGGCTGACCCGCGAGGCGGCCCCGCGGATCTTCGGCGACGACTACCCGACGCCGGACGGCACCTGCGTGCGGGACTACATCCATGTCGCGGACCTGGCCGAGGCGCATCTCGCGGCGGCCCGCCGGCCGGCCGGCGACGGGGGCGATCTCACCGTGAACATCGGGCGCGGCGAGGGGGTCTCGGTGCGCGAGCTGGTCACGCTGATCGGCGAGGTGACCGGCGACGGGCGACCCGCCGTGGTCGAGGGGCGGCGCCCGGGTGACGCGCCCCGCGCGGTCGCCTCGGCCGGACTGGCCGCGCGGGAACTGGGCTGGACGGCCCGGCGCGGGGTGCGCGAGATGGTGGAGTCGGCCTGGCGGGGCTGGCTGCTCCACCGGGGTTGAGCAACGGCCGGGCAGCGACCGGGCAGCGACCGGGGGTGCCCTGACCTGCGCTTCGTTTCCGCAGGTCAGGGCACATGACAACGGTGTTCAGTGCCGCGTTGCCCGATACCCCCCTCCCGTAGTTCACTGTGATCCCGGGCGACCACAGGAGGGTGTTTTCCATGGGGGCTGGGCACTACCACGGCCACGGACACACGCACGCGCCGGCCACCGGCACGGCCGCGGCGGCGTACCGCGGCAGACTGCGCGTCGCGCTGGCGATCACGCTCGGCGTCATGGTGGTCGAGATCGTCGGCGGCCTCCTCGCCGACTCCCTCGCGCTGATCGCGGACGCGGCGCACATGGCGACGGACGCGCTGGGCCTGGGCATGGCGCTGCTCGCCATCCACTTCGCGAACCGGCCCGCGAGCACCAACCGCACCTTCGGGTACGCCCGCGCCGAGATCCTGGCCGCGCTGGCCAACTGTCTGCTGCTGCTCGGGGTCGGCGGGTACGTCCTGTACGAGGCGGTGCAGCGGTTCGTCACCCCGGCCGGCACCGAGGGCTCTGTGATGATCTGGTTCGGTGCCATCGGCCTGGTCGCGAACATGATCTCGCTCACGCTGCTGATGCGGGGCCAGGCGGAGAGCCTGAACGTGCGCGGGGCGTTCCTGGAGGTGGCGGCGGACGCGCTGGGCTCGGTCGCGGTGCTGATCTCGGCCGTGGTGATCCTCACCACCGGCTGGGAGTACGCCGACCCGATCGCCTCGCTGGTGATCGGCCTGATGATCGTGCCGCGCACGGTGAAGCTGCTGCGCGAGACGCTCGACGTGCTGCTGGAGGCGGCGCCCAAGGACGTCGACATGGCGGAGGTGCGGGCCCACATCGTCGCGCTGGACGGGGTGGAGGACGTGCACGATCTGCACGCCTGGACGATCACCTCGGGGATGCCGGTGCTGTCGGCGCACGTGGTGGTGCGCTCGGACGTGCTGAACGCGATCGGCCACGAGAAGATGCTGCACGAGCTCCAGGGCTGCCTCGGCGACCACTTCGACGTGGAGCACTGCACCTTCCAGCTGGAGCCGGTCGGCCACGCGGAGCACGAGGCACGGCTCTGCCACTGAGCCGCTGCGTCGCCCGGGCCACGGGGCCGGAAATTCGCACAGCAGTTCAGGACGGTTCCTCACCCGGGGCCCCGGGCAAGATCACCCGCGGAGCCCGCCGCCGTGCGCGGCGTTTGTGTGAAGCGCCGGGCGGGCCGGGCTCGTACGGCAGACTGGGGACGCGAGGACCGATGCTAAGGATGGGTATGCCGATCACACCTGCCACCGCGACGCACAGCTCGTCGAGCGGCACCGCGGAAGCGATTTTGCTGGAACTGGTCGACGAGGACGGCGTGACGATCGGCACCGAGGAGAAGCTCGCGGCCCACCAGCCGCCGGGCCGGCTGCACCGCGCGTTCTCCGTGTTCCTCTTCGACGAGCGGGGCCGGCTGCTGCTCCAGCAGCGGGCACTCGGCAAGTACCACTCCCCCGGCGTGTGGTCCAACACCTGCTGCGGCCATCCCTACCCGGGCGAGGCGCCCTTCGCGGCGGCCGCGCGGCGCACGTTCGAGGAGCTGGGGGTGTCCCCGTCGCTGATGGCGGAGGCGGGCACGGTCCGCTACAACCATCCGGACCCGGCGTCGGGCCTGGTGGAGCAGGAGTACAACCACCTCTTCGTCGGGCTGGTGCAGTCGCCGCTCGGGCCGGACCCGGAGGAGGTCGGCGACACGGCCTTCGTGACGCCCGACGAGCTGGCCGAGCGGCATGCGAAGGACACGTTCTCCGCGTGGTTCATGACCGTGCTGGACGCGGCCCGGCCCGCCGTGCGGGAGCTGACGGGGCCGTCGGCCGGCTGGTGAGCCGCGCGGCGCTCAGGGCAGCCGTACGGGCTTGAGCGGCAGGGCGGCCCAGATCACCTTGCCGCCGCCGGAGGTGTGCTCGACGTCGCAGACCCCGCCCGCCTCCCTGGTGACCTCCCGTACCAGGAGCAGCCCGCGGCCGTTGGTCTCCTCGTGGTCGGCCTCCAGAGCCGTCGGGCGGTAGGGGTGGTTGTCCTCGACGGCCACCCGCACCCACTCGGCCCCGACGGCCACCTCCACCGCGAGCGTCGGCGACAGCAGCGCCGCGTGCCGGACGGCGTTGGTGACCAGTTCCGAGACGATCAGCAGCAGCCCCTGGACCAGGTCCTCCGAGACCGGCACCCCCTGGCGCAGAAGCAGGTCGCGCACGGCGTGCCGGGCCTGGGGGACGGAGACGTCCACGGCGGGTGCGGTGAACCGCCAGACACCTTCGTAGGGCAGCGGCCGCTGCCCTGGGTCCGCCAGGGACTCGGGAGGTGCGTCCGCGCCGCCCTCTGGGCGTGGGTCGGGCCCGCGCCCGTGGTTGTCCATCGTCCGGTCGCCACCCTCGCGCTCGATTGTCACCACACGTCGAGTGTTGGTAACGAGCTGCACCACCCCGCCGGACTGACCAGAAGTCAGCCACTATCGAGCGTTCCCGACCATTCCTGCCCGGGAAAGTCGCGGCAATGACCGCCACTGATCCGATGGTGCCGCTTTCGCGCACTCTTCGGGTTGTACGGGTTCGCCGACCCGCTCGGTCCCCCTCGATCACTCTCGATCACTCTCGCCCGTTTCGTCCCCCGAGGCCGCTGTGACCGGGCCCGGGGCGCGGAGGTTAGCATCCGGACCATGGAGCCCGAACTGCTGCACGGCGTCACCGACGGGGTCGCCACCGTCGTCCTGCACCACCCGGCGAAGCGCAACGCCATGACCGCCGCGATGTGGGCCGGACTGCCGCCGCTGCTGGAGGCGCTGGCCGCCGACCCCGAGGTCCGGGCACTGGTGCTGACCGGCGCGGGCGGCACCTTCTGCGCGGGCGCCGACATCTCCACGCTCCAGGGATCGCCGGACGAGGCCCAGGCACTGGCCGTACGGGCGGAGGACGCCCTCGCGGCGTTCCCCAAGCCGACGCTGGCCGCCGTGAAGGGGCACTGCGTGGGCGGGGGCGCACAGCTCGCGGCCGCCTGCGACCTGCGGTTCGCCGAGGAGGGCGCGCTGTTCGGGGTCACCCCGGCGAAGCTCGGGATCGTCTACCCGTCCTCCGCCACCCGCCGGCTGGTGGCGCTGGTCGGTCCCGCTGCCGCCAAGTACCTGCTGTTCTCAGGTGAGTTGATCGACACCGAGCGGGCGCTGCGCACCGGTCTGGTCGACGAGGTGCTGCCCTCCGACGCACTCGACGACCGGGTCGCGGAGTTCACCCGCGTCCTCGTCTCGCGCTCCCGGCTGACCCAGGCGGCCGCGAAGGAGTTCGCGAACGGCCGCACGGACCGGGACGCCCACTGGGCCGCCCAGGCCCGCGCGGCCGGCGAGACCGCGGAGGGCGTCGCCGCCTTCCTGGAGCGCAGGGAGCCGCGCTTCACCTGGACGACTACGTCAGGATGAACCGGCTGCTCGCCCGCAGGGCGTCGACGAGGTGCGCGGGGGCCGTGTGCGGGGCGCCGGCGTCGTAGGGCGGCCGCGGGTCGTACTCCGTGGCCAGCTGTACGGCCCGGGCGTGGTCGTCGCCCGCGATCCGGCCGAGCAGGGCGAGCCCCATGTCGATGCCGGAGGAGACCCCGGCCGCGGTGACGTACTTGCCGTCGAAGACGACCCGTTCGCCCGTGGGTTCGGCACCGAAGGCCGCCAGGTGCTCCAGGGCCAGCCAGTGCGAGGTGGCGCGGCGGCCCCGCAGGAGTCCGGCGGCGGCCAGCAGCAGGGAGCCGGTGCACACGGAGGCCGTCCAGGTGCTGGTGGCGTCGGCGGTCCGGAGCCAGTCGAGCAGGGGCTCGTCGTCCATCAGCGCGCTCTGGCCGGGGCCACCGGCGACGACCACGACATCGGGAGCGGGGACTTCGGACAGTGCCTTGTCGGCGGTGACGGCCAGGAAGCCGGTGTCCGTGCGGACAGGGCCTCTCTCCCCGGACACGAACACGGTCTCCGCGTCCGGGGCCCGGGAGAGGATCTCGTACGGCCCCACCGCGTCGAGGGCGGTGAAGCGGTCGTAGACGACGAAGGCGATCTGCATCGCGTTCCCTTCGGTGGGTGATCAGCGGGTGATCAGGGGGCGGAAGCGGCGGCGGTACTCCGCGGGGGCCGCGCCGAGCGCCCTGACGAAGGCGCGCCGCATCGCCTCGGGGGTGCCGTAGCCGCTGGCCCGGGAGATCTCCTCGATGCCGTCGGCGGTGTCCTCCAGGAGCCGGCGGGCGTGTTCGAGGCGGACCCGGTCGACATAGCGGCCGGGGGTGGTGCCGGTGTCGGCCCGGAAGGCGCGGGCGAAGTGGCGGGGCGAGAGCAGGGCGCGGGCGGCGAGCGCCTCGACGCTCAGATCGGCGTCGGGGTTTTCGGTGATCCACTGCTGGACCTCCCGCAGGGGCTCGCGTTGCGCGGTCTGGGCGGCGAGCTGGACGCTGAACTGGGCCTGGTTGCCGGGCCGACGCAGGAAGACGACCAGATGGCGGGCGATGGTGAGCGCCGCGTCCCGGCCGAGATCCTCCTCGACCAGGGCGAGCGCCAGGTCGATGCCGCAGGTGACGCCCGCCGAGGTGTAGACGCTGCCGTCCCGGACGTAGACCGGATCACGGTCGACCCGGACGGCGGGGTGGTCGCGGGCGAGGGTGTCGCAGTAGGCCCAGTGGGTCGTCACCCGGCGGCCGTCGAGCAGCCCGGCCGCGGCGAGCGGGATCGCGCCGGTGCACACGGACACCAGGCGCTCCGCGCGCGGGGCGTGGGTGCGCAGCCAGTCGGTGAGCTCCGGGCTGTCCCGGCGGGTGCCCCGGCCGCCGGGGACCACGAGCGTGTGCGGCACCCGCGCGTGGGTGAGGGCCTCGTCCGGTACCAGCGTCAGCCCGCTGTCGGTGCGCACCGGGGAGCCGTCCAGGGAGGCCGTACGCACGCGGTAGGAGCCCGGGGCGTACTGCTCGGCGCCCGTGAAGACCTCCAGGGGGCCGGTGACGTCAAGACTCTGGACGTCGTCGAACAGGACGAGAAGAACAGTGCGGACGGTTCGCTGCGCCATGGGCACGATTCTTCGCGGCACGCGCGGAGGGCGGCAATGACGAATACCCCACCTTTTCTGCCATGCGGGGCGATGTCGTCGGGGCAGCGGCGGGTTGTCGGTGCCACCTGCCACAATTGCGGCGCAACCTCAGTGGAGAAGGCGGTACGGGCTCGTGACGACACCGGGATCCCTCGAAGCAGGGTCCATCGAAGGCAGGATCGCCGAGGAGCTCGGCGTACGGGAACGGCAGGTGAAAGCCGCTGTGGAGCTGCTCGACGGCGGCTCGACGGTGCCCTTCATCGCCCGCTACCGCAAGGAAGCGACCGAGATGCTCGACGACGCGCAGCTGCGCACGCTCGAGGAACGGCTGCGCTATCTGCGGGAGCTGGAGGAGCGGCGGGCGGCGATCCTGGAGTCGGTGCGCGAACAGGGCAAGCTGACCGAAGCGCTGGAGGCGCAGATCCGCGGCGCCGAGACGAAGGCGCGGCTGGAGGACGTCTACCTCCCGTACAAGCCCAAGCGGCGCACCAAGGCGCAGATCGCCCGCGAGGCGGGTCTCGAGCCGCTGGCCGAGGGTCTGCTCGGCGACCCGGGCGTGGAGCCGCTCGCGGCGGCCGCCGCGTTCGTCGACGCCGACAAGGGCGTCGCCGATCCGCAGGCCGCGCTGGAGGGCGCGCGGGCGATCCTGACCGAGCGGTTCTCGGAGGACGCCGACCTGATCGGCGAGCTGCGCGAGCGGATGTGGGGGCGCGGGCGGCTGGCCGCCAAGGTGCGCGACGGCAAGGAGGAGGCGGGCGCGAAGTTCGCCGACTACTTCGACTTCGCCGAGCCGTTCACCGAGCTGCCCTCGCACCGGATCCTCGCGATGCTGCGGGGCGAGAAGGAGGAGGTCCTCGACCTCGTCCTGGAGCCGGAGGAGCCCTCCGAGCAGCCCGGCCCCTCGTCGTACGAGGGGATCGTCGCGTCCAGGTTCGGCATCGCCGAGCGCGGCCGGCCGGGCGACAAGTGGCTGACGGACACCGTCCGCTGGGCCTGGCGGACCCGCATCCTCGTCCACCTCGGCATCGATCTGCGGCTGCGGCTGCGCACCGCCGCCGAGGACGAGGCGGTGAACGTGTTCGCCGCGAACCTGCGCGACCTGCTGCTCGCGGCGCCCGCCGGCACACGCGCGACGCTGGGCCTCGACCCCGGTTTCCGTACGGGCGTGAAGGTGGCCGTGGTCGACGCGACCGGCAAGGTCGTCGCGACGGACGTCATCTACCCGCACGTCCCGGCCAACAAGTGGGACGAGGCGCTCGCCAAGCTGGCGCGGCTGGCGCGGGAGCACGCGGTCGAGCTGGTCGCGATCGGCAACGGCACGGCGTCCCGCGAGACCGACAAGCTCGCCGGTGAGCTGATCACCAGGCATCCCGAGCTGAAGCTCACCAAGGTGATGGTGTCCGAGGCGGGCGCCTCGGTGTACTCGGCCTCCGCGTTCGCCTCGCAGGAGCTGCCCGGCATGGATGTCTCGCTGCGCGGCGCGGTGTCCATCGCGCGCCGGCTCCAGGACCCGCTCGCCGAGCTGGTCAAGATCGACCCGAAGTCGATCGGCGTGGGCCAGTACCAGCACGACCTGTCCGAGGTGAAGCTGTCGCGTTCGCTGGACGCGGTGGTGGAGGACTGTGTGAACGGCGTCGGGGTGGACGTCAACACGGCCTCGGCGCCCCTGCTCGCCCGGGTGTCGGGGATCACCTCCGGTCTCGCCGAGAACATCGTGGCGCACCGGGACGCCAACGGGCCGTTCTCGTCCCGTACGGAGCTGAAGAAGGTGCCGCGGCTCGGCCCCAAGGCGTACGAGCAGTGCGCGGGCTTCCTGCGGATCCGGGGCGGCTCCGACCCGCTGGACGCCTCCAGCGTGCACCCGGAGGCGTACCCGGTGGTGCGGCGCATGGTGAAGACCTCCGGCCAGGAGGTGGCCTCCCTCATCGGCAACTCGGGTGTGCTGCGCTCGCTGCGGCCGACGGACTTCGTGGACGAGACGTTCGGTCTGCCGACCGTCACCGACATCCTGAAGGAGCTGGAGAAGCCCGGGCGCGACCCTCGGCCCGCGTTCAGGACGGCCAGCTTCAAGGAGGGCGTGGAGAAGATCTCCGACCTGGCGCCCGGGATGGTGCTGGAGGGCGTCGTGACGAACGTGGCGGCCTTCGGCGCGTTCATCGACGTCGGTGTCCACCAGGACGGCCTCGCGCATGTCTCCGCGCTGTCGAAGACGTTCGTCAAGGACCCGCGGGACGTGGTCAAGCCGGGTGACATCGTCAAGGTGAAGGTCCTCGACATCGACATCCCGCGCAAGCGGATCTCGCTCACCCTCCGGCTGGACGACGAGGCGGCCCCCCAGGGCCAGGACCGCTCCTCCGGCGGCGGCCGGCCGCAGCGGGGTGGCGGACGTCCGCCGCAGCAGCGGCAGCAGCAGGGCGACCGGCGCGGCGGGAACGGCGGCCAGCGCGGGGGCGGCGCGGCGCGCCAGGCGCAGCCGCCGGCCAACAGCGCGATGGCCGACGCACTGCGCCGGGCGGGCCTGCTCGACCCGAAGAAGGGCCGCGGCTGACCTGACGGGCCGGGCCCCGGTTCCCGAGAGGGCGCCGGGGCCCGGCTCGCTCTTGCGGCGCCGGCATCGGGACGGCCTGTGGCCGCCCCTTTCAACCGGACGGCAGTGCCTAGCGTTCCGTCACCTTGCCGGACGCCACCTCCAGGCGGCGGGTGACGTGGACCGCGTCCAGCATGCGGCGGTCGTGGGTGACGAGAAGCAGGGTGCCCTCGTAGGCGTCGAGTGCCGACTCCAGTTGTTCGATGGCCGGGAGGTCGAGGTGGTTCGTGGGTTCGTCGAGGACGAGGAGGTTGACGCCGCGGCCCTGGAGGAGGGCGAGGGCGGCGCGGGTGCGCTCGCCGGGTGACAGGGTGGCCGCCGGGCGCAGGACGTGGTCCGACTTCAGACCGAACTTGGCCAGCAGGGTGCGGACTTCGACCGGTTCGGTGTCGGGGACGGCCGCGCAGAAGGCGTCCAGCAGGGACTCCTGGCCATGGAACAGCTTGCGCGCCTGGTCGACCTCCCCGACCAGCACGCCCGAGCCGAGCGCCGCGTGCCCGCCGTCCAGGGGGATCCGGCCGAGGAGCGCGGCGAGCAGGGTCGACTTGCCCGCGCCGTTCGCGCCGGTGACCGCGACCCGGTCGGCCCAGTCGATCTGGAGGGTCACCGGGCCGAACGTGAAGTCGCCCCGCCGTACCTCCGCGTCCCGCAGGGTGGCGACCACCGCCCCGGAGCGCGGGGCGGCCGCGATCTCCATGCGCAGCTCCCACTCCTTGCGGGGCTCGTCGACGACCTCCAGGCGTTCGATCATGCGCTGGGTCTGCCGGGCCTTCGCGGCCTGCTTCTCACTGGCCTCGCTGCGGAACTTGCGGCCGATCTTGTCGTTGTCGTTGTTCGCCTTGCGTCGGGCGTTCTTCACACCCTTGTCCATCCAGGAACGCTGCATCTGCGCGCGGTCCTGCAGGGCGGACCGCTTGTCGGCGTACTCGTCGTAGTCCTCGCGCGCGTGCCGGCGGGCCACGTCCCGCTCCTCCAGGTAGGCGTCGTAGCCACCGCCGTAGAGGTTGATCTGCTGCTGGGCGAGGTCGAGTTCGAGCACCTTGGTGACGGTGCGGGTGAGGAACTCGCGGTCGTGGCTGACGACGACGGTGCCCGCGCGCAGCCCGGTCACGAAGCGTTCGAGGCGCTCCAGGCCGTCGAGGTCGAGGTCGTTGGTGGGTTCGTCGAGAAGGAAGACGTCGTAGCGGGACAGCAGGAGGGAGGCGAGGCCCGCGCGGGCGGCCTGGCCACCGGACAGGGTCGTCATCGGCTGGTCCAGCCCGACACCGAGGCCGAGGGAGTCGGCGATCTCCTCGGCGCGCTCGTCGAGGTCGGCGCCGCCGAGGCCGAGCCAGCGCTCCAGGCTCGTGGCGTACGCGTCGTCCGCGCCCGGGGCGCCGTCCACCAGGGCCTGGGTCGCCTCGTCCATGGCCCGCTGGGCCTCGGCGACCCCGGTGCGCCGGGCGAGGAACTCCCGGACGGTCTCCCCGGGGCGGCGCTCCGGCTCCTGGGGCAGATGGCCGACGGTCGCGGCGGGCGGGGAGAGCCTGAGCTCGCCCTGCTCGGGCGCGCCGATCCCGGCGAGCAGCCGCAGCAGGGTGGACTTGCCCGCACCGTTGGCACCGACCAGACCGATCACGTCACCGGGCGCGACGACGAGGTCCAGCCCGGAGAAGAGGGAGCGGTCGCCGTGTCCGGCGGCGAGGTTCTTGACGACGAGGGTGGCGGTCACAGGTCGTGGATTCTAGTCGGCGTGCGGTGTCCGGGGCGCCGCGGATTCTCCCCGTCGCCCTGCGGGGGTCCGGTCGGTTACCTTCCGGGTGTGGACTCTCAGGGGAACGGCGAGGTCGTCGTGGTCGGCGGCGGGGTCATCGGGCTGGCGACGGCGGTCGTGCTGGCCGAGCGGGGCCGACGGGTGCGGGTGTGGACGCGGGAGCCGGCCGAGCGGACCACCTCGGCCGTCGCCGGCGCGCTGTGGTGGCCGTACCACATCGAGCCGATGGCGCGGGCACGGACCTGGGCGCTGCGCTCGCTGGAGGTGTACGAGGAACTGGCCGAGCGGCCCGGGGCGACCGGGGTACGCCTGGTCGACGGGGTGATGGGCGAGACCGACCTCGCGGACGTCGAGGGCTGGGCGGCGGGCCGGCTGCCCGGGCTGCGCCGGGCCACCGCGCAGGAGTACGGGGCCGGGAGCGGCGTCCGGGCGCGGCTGCCGCTGATCGACATGGCGGTGCATCTGCCGTGGCTGCGGGAGCGGCTGCGACGGGCGGGCGGCACGGTCGAGGAGCGGACGGTGTCCGATCTGAGGGAGGCGGACGCGCCGGTCGTCGTCAACTGCACGGGGCTCGGGGCGCGGGGGCTGGCGGCGGACACCTCGGTACGGCCCGTGCGCGGGCAGCTCGTCGTCGTGGAGAACCCCGGTGTCGACACCTGGCTCGTCTCCACCGCCCCGGACGGCGCGATGGCGTACCTGTTCCCGCAGCCCGGGCGGCTGCTGCTGGGCGGCACGGCGGAGGACGACGCCTGGTCACCGGAGCCGGACCCGGCGATCGCCGAGGGGATCGTACGGCGGTGCGCGGCGCTGCGCCCGGAGGTCGCCGGGGCCCGGATCCTGGAGCACCGGGTGGGCCTGCGCCCGGTGCGCCCGGAGGTACGGCTGGAGCGGGAGCCCCTGCCCGACGGCCGACTGCTGGTGCACCACTACGGCCACGGCGGCGCGGGCGTGACGGTGGCCTGGGGCTGCGCGGAGGAGGCGGCCGGCCTGGCCACCCCCTCGGCTGCAACGCCCTGAAAGGGGCGCGGGGCCGTATCGATGTGCGGCTCCGCCGCGTGGGCGCGACCGGCCACGACGCACCCGCGGCCGGCCGACGACGCACAGCGGTCGCTACGGAATCCGATACGCACCGCGCGGCGCACGCACACCGTCCAGCGGACCGGAGCCGAGCCCACGGTCCGCCGATCCGGACGTGGCCGCCGCGAACGCGGCGGTACCCCCCACGAACGGCACCCGGGCCGAGGTGCGGGCCAGGTCCAGGGTGAGGGTCGGATGGTCCGCAGGCGGGTCGATGAGGTCCCTGTCGGTGCCCGCGACGATCAGGGCGAGCCGGTGACCGGCGGGCACGACGTGGTCGGTGGCGGCCAGGTCGAGGGTGATCGTGTACCGCCTGCCGGGGATGAGCGGGACGCCCTTGCCGGGATCGGCGTAGGTGCCGAGGTCGGCCCAACCACGGCTGAGGACGGTGTGGTCGACGTCGGCGGTCTTCGCCCCGGTCTCCTTGAAGCAGGCGCTGTCGCCGGCCGTGCTCTCGCCCCAGCAGGTGCGGTCGGTGAGGGTGGTGATGCCCTCGCCGCCCGCCGCGTAGTCACGGATGGTGTCGGGGCCGAGGTCCACGAGGACGGCGCTGAGGTGGGCCGTCGCCGTGGTGGGGGTCGCGGTGACGGTGACCTGTGAGGAGCCGGACAGGCGCAGGTCGCGGGTGAGCGGCCCGGTGACGAAGCCGGCCTTGGCGGGGTCGGAGGTGTCGATCCGAGCGGCCCAGTCGGTCTCGCTCAGCCGCGGGTCGTCGGTGAAGGTCTCGGTGCCGGTGCCCCGGCGCAGGCCGAGGGTGCCGACGCCCGGCTGGGTGCCGCCGGCCGGGCGCAGGGTCGTGGACCGGGTGCCGCTCGGCGGCCAGACCTTCGAGGTGGCCCACTGGTCGGGGTGGCGTTCGACGTCGGCCATGGGCTCGCGGTCGATGCCGTTGTCGTAGCCGAGGAGTTCGTGGTCGAACCAGCGGTGCAGGGTGTCGACCCAGGCGGCGCGCCGGAAGTCGAAGGGGTCGACGTGGCCGGTCTGGGAGAGCCAGATCTTGCGCTCGACGCCGTTCTCGGCGAGGGCGTCCCACCACTGGCCGAAGTGCCGGGTGCGGACGTTGAGGTCCTGCAGACCGTGGACGACGAACACGCTCGCCCGGACCTTGCGGGCGTCCTTGACGTAGTCCCGCGCGGTCCACAGGGACGTCCGGTCACCCGAGCGCGGGGCCTCGTCGACGAGTCTCCGCTGGACGGCGGCGCAGCGGGCGCGGGCGTCGGGGCTGTCGACGTAGTCGGAGAGCCAGTCGGGGCCGGAGTCGTAGAGGGGGGCGCCCTGGGAGAAGAAGTAGTCGTACCAGGAGGAGATCGCGGAGATCGGGACGATGGTCTTCAGGCCCTTGACGCCGGTGGCGGCGACGCCGTTGGCGATGGTCCCGTCCCAGCTCTTGCCGATCATCCCGGTTCTGCCGTTCGTCCAGCCCGCCTTCGCGGTGGTGGTGCCGGTGCGGGTGGTGTAGGCCTTGGCGCGGCCGTTCAGCCAGTCGACGACGGCCTTCGCGGAGAGGACGTCGGAGCGGCCACCGATGTCCACGCAGCCGTCGGAGCGGTTGGTGCCGGCCAGGTCGACGCCGACGAAGGCGTAGCCGCGCGGGACGAAGAAGTTGTCGTAGAACAACGGCATCTGGACGATGTCGCCCGCCGAGTCGTACGTCTTGCGCTGGCTCTCGTTGCCGCGGCCGCAGCAGGAGTAGTAGGGGCTGGCGTCCATGATGACGGGCACCTTGCGGCCCTGGGCGGCGGGTTCGCGGGGGCGGACGATGTCGGCGGCGACCCGGTCGGGTCTCCCGTCGCCGTCGCCGTCCAGGCCGGTGTCGACCCAGACGGCCTCGCGGATCGCCTGCGCGTAGGAGTAGACGGGCCGGCTCTCGCGCGGGGCTCCGTGGGCGGTCACGGGGGTGAGGAAGCCTGCCACCAGAAGGGTGAGGGCGGCGGTCGCGAGCGTTCTCCAGATCGTGAAGCGCGTGCGTGTCGGCATGCGCGGGACGGTACCTCGGTCAACACCCGCGCAGAAGAGGGCGTTTGTGAGCCGCCTGTGACCCCTGGGGGCGCGGTGGCCGGAACACGTCCATGCGAGTGGTGCGCCCATGACGGCCGAATGGCGATCGTGTGACAGGGCCCGCGGTGGACGCGGGCCGGGCACAGGGACTCAATAGGCTCCGAACAGCCCTGGTACCCCCACGACTTGGAGCTCTCGTGCACCGCAGATTCCTCGTGCCCGGCGCACTCGCCGCGGCGTCCGTCCTGCTGGCGATCCCGGCGTCCGCCGCGGGCGCCTCCCCCGGTGCGCCGGGCATCGGCGACCCCTACTACCCGGCCTACGGCAACGGCGGCTACGACGTCTCCCACTACGACCTGCGGCTGACGTACCGGCCGGAGACGGACGAGCTGGCGGGGACCGCCACGATCCTCGCCCGGACCACCGAGGACCTGTCGAGCTTCGACCTGGACTTCCTGCTGGACGTCGCCGAGGTGCGGGTGAACGGCGCCACCGCCGCCTTCGCGTCCTCCGGCGAGCACGAACTGGTCGTCACCCCGAAGGTGCCCCTGGCGAAGGGGACGCCCCTGACCGTCGTCGTCCGGTACTCCGGGGTGCCGTCGACGAAGAGCGCGTACGGCTTCTCCACCTGGCACCGCACCCCGGACGGCGCGGTCGCGGCGGACGAGCCCGAGTCGGCCTGGTGGTGGTTCCCGAGCAACGACCACCCGCTGGACAAGGCGACCTACGACGTGTCGGTGGCGGTGCCGGACGGCACCCAGGCGATCTCCAACGGCACGCTCCAGTCGACCACGTCCCGTCTGGGCTGGACCCGCTGGACCTGGCGCCAGAACAAGCCGCAGGCGACCTATCTGGCCACGCTCGCGCTCGGCAGGTTCGACATCTCCACCGGCACCTCCGAGGGCGGTGTCCCGGTCGTCAACGCCTACAGCAGGAACCTCGGGGACAACGAGGGGGCGGCGCGGGCGAGCGTGGAGCGCACCGGGGAGATCGTCGACTGGCTGAGCGGTGTGTTCGGGCCGTATCCGTTCGCCTCGGCCGGCGGATACGTGCCGAACACCACGACCGGGTTCGCGCTGGAGACGCAGAGCCGGGTGTACTACAGCCCGCGGCAGTTCGCGAACGGCTCCAACACCTCCGTCGTCGTCCATGAGCTGGCCCATCAGTGGTACGGGGACTCGGTCTCCGTCAAGGGGTGGAAGGACATCTGGCTCAACGAGGGCTTCGCCCGGTACGCGCAGTGGCTGTGGTCCGAGCACGAGGGCGAGGGCACGGCGCAGGAGCTCGCCGACTACGTGTACGCCTCGCACCCGGCCGACGACGCGTTCTGGACGGTGAAGCCCGGCGACCCGGGCGCGGACCGGCAGTTCGACATCGCCGTCTACGACCGGGGCGCCCTCGCGGTGCAGGCGCTGCGGAACGAGATCGGCGACGAGGCGTTCTTCGCCGTCCTCAAGGGCTGGCCCGCGAGCCACGCCTACGGCAACGCCGACATCGCCGACTTCCGGGCCTACGCCGAACAGGTCTCCGGCAAGAGCCTCGGCGCCCTGTTCGACACCTGGCTCTTCCAGCCGGCGAAGCCCGCCGGGCCGGCGGCGCGGTCCGGGCTCACGGCACGGGCCACGGTGGTGCAGCCGAGGTCCTGGAAGAAGATCGCGGCGACGAACGGGGTGCACGAGCACTGAGCCGGGGTGGGGCGGGGTAGCAACCGTGCAGGAATCGTGAAGAGAAGGGGGAACGGGCCATGGCCGGTGCGGGGAACAGCAACGAGGGTCTCGCTGTGTGGAGGGTCCTGACGCTCGTCGGGGCGGTCGCTCTGGGGATCGGCCTGATCGGCCAGGTTCCCGTCCTGACCCTGCTCGGCTCGCTCGTCGCGCTCGTCGGCGTGATCGGACTCACGGCGGCTCGGCGCAAGCAGAACTGACGGCCCGTTCAGCCGTCTCCGTGGTCGTACACCGTCACCGCTATGCCCCGGCGTACGAGCCGCTCGGTGACGAGCGGCTCGACGCGCGACCACTTGCCACCGGCGAGGCCGCAGCCTATGCGGGGCATGTGGACGGAGGCGTCGAGCTCGAGGACGCGGTCGGCCAGGCGGGACAGTGCCGTGTCGATGGCCTCGTAGCGCACGGGGACGCCCTTGCTGCCCGTGCGCACGCCTCGCTGGCCGATCATGTTCGCGACCCACACGTCGGGCTTGACCCGCACAAGCTGGAGCGCGCCCAGGCCGAAGTCGTTGGAGGCGCGCTCGCGGTGCCAGGCGCGGTACGCCGCCTCCGGCTCCGGCCAGCGGCGGGAGAGCGCCAGTACGAAGCCCTTGCCCCAGCCCCCGATGTCGTTGCAGACGTGGGCGATCACCTTGGCGCCCTTCACCGACGGCACCGTCGCGTCACCCCGGATGTAAGCGATCTCCGACATGACGCCACCGTAGGCGATGCCACTGACAGTGGCCCTGACCTGCTACTTCGTGAGGTCGGCCAGCTCGGCGTCGACGGTCTTCGAGCCCCGGCTGCGCACCGCGAACCAGCACCGACCAGGGCAGCACTCGATCACACATGTCCCAGGTCACAGAGCGTTACTTGTCACACGGTCGCCCCCGCGGCGGCGATACTGCTGCGTATGACGATCGAGCCCGACGAGCCGCCCCTCACGGTCGACGAGCTGGCCGCACGTGCGGGGGTCACGGTCCGCACGGTCCGCTTCTACGGCACCAGGGGCCTGCTGCCGCCGCCCGTGATCGGCCCGCGCCGGGTGGGGCACTACGGCCCGGAGCACCTCGCGCGTCTGGAGCTGATCGAGGAGCTGCAACGGCAGGGCATGACCCTGGCGGCGATCGAGCGCTACCTGGGGCAGCTGCCGCCCGGCCTCGACGCGCACGACCTCGCCGTCCACCGGGCGGTGGTGGCGTCCTGGGCGCCGGGCACCGACGAGCCGGTGAGCGGCGAGGAGCTCCGGCGGCGGGCGGGGCGGCCGCTGTCCGAGGAGGACGTACGGCGGCTGGTGGCGATGGACGTCGTCGAGGCCGCGGCCGACGGCGGGTACCGGGTCGACTCCGGTCTGCTGCCGCTCGGGGTGCGGCTGCTCGACGTACCGCTGTCGCAGGAGGTGATCCTCGCGGCGCGCAGCACGCTGATCGCGCACTCGCGCGCGGCGGCACAGGAGCTGTCCGGGCTACTGCGGGAGGCGGTGGCCGAACGGGACGCGCAGGACGTGCGTTCGCTGACCGCGCAGATGCGTCCGCTGGTCGTCCAGGCCCTGCTGACGACCTTTCAGCGCTCGCTGCGGGACGAGCTGCGGCTGTGGCTGTCGGAGGCGCAGACCGGCGGCTGAGGGGCGGCCGGCACCCGGCGGTTCGTCAGCCGTCGGCCCCAGGCCTGGCCGGGCGCCTCGATCCAGCGGTACGTCAGCGCGCACAGCGGCAGCAGCACCGCGACGAAGGCCACCAGGAGCAGGGGCTCGTCGCTCCGCTGCCGGCCGATCGTGCCGTCGACCGCCGTGAGCAGCACCGGATGCAGCAGGTAGACCGAGTAGCTGATCACGCCCAGCGCGGCCGGCCCGCGCGGGATCCGCCGCCGGCGCGCCGCGAATCCGGCGGCGAAGGTGAGCACGGCCAGCAGGAACGCGGTGATCCAGCCGCGCCGGGTGAAGTAGTGGCCGTCGCCGTACCGCCAGGCGCTGCCCACCGCGCAGAGCAGCACCACGGCCGCCGCGCGGACCGCGGTCCGCCAGGTGCTCCCGCCGTGCTCGGCCCGGTGGACGGCGGTGCCGAGGAACATCACGGCGAGGATCACGAGGCTCTCCCACTGCGGCACGGTGCTGTCGAACGCCACCAGGGCGAGCGCCAGGATCCCGCCCAGCACTCCCCCGGCGACACGCACCGCGGGCGGGCCGGCGCTCGCGCAGCACACGGCGACGGCCAGGGCGGCCGCGGCGGCGGCGATCAGCGGGCCGGTGCCGATCAGCCCGGACAGGGCGGAGACCGGCAGCGCGCCGCCCGTGAGGGCGCCGACGGCGGCGAGCACGGCGAGGACGACGGCGACCGCCGCCGACCGCTGGTGCCGGCGGACCGTGAAGAGGCCGACGACCAGGAGGTAGAAGGCCATCTCGTACGACAGTGTCCACAGGACGAGCAGCAGACCGGGCGTCCCCAGCAGTTCCTGGAGCAGGGTGAGGTGGGCGAGCGCCGTGCCGACGGCGCCGCGGCCGTCGTGGGCGGTGCGCAGGGGGGCGACGCCCGTGAGGTCGAGGAGGAGGACCGCACCGACGGCGAACGCCCACAGCGGGTAGAGGCGCAGGATCCGGCCGGTCCAGAAGCTGCGGACGGAACCCCGGCGTTCCAGCGAGGCGGGGATGATGTAGCCGCTGACGAGGAAGAACACCATGATGCCGTAGCGGCTGGTGTTGAAGTGCGGCATGAGGTCCCGCCGGAACTCCGGCAGGAAGGAGGCGGACGCGTGGTCGAACACCACCACGAGTGCCGCGACGGCGCGCAGCGCGTCCAGCCAGTCCGACCGTGACCGCCTCGACCGCCTCGTGCCGTCCACTCGCGTCTCTTTCTCCCGGGGTCCTTACGGTTGTTCTTGGACCGGGGCGCGAGGAGCGTTACACGGCGGGGCCCACGGGGCGAACCCCGTGAGCCCTTGATGGGTCACGGGGTCCGGCGCGCGGGGTGTCAGCGGGCGTCGGTGAAGGTCTCCCCCCGCTCCGCCTTCTCCACCAGCAGCGCGGGCGGGGTGAAGCGG
Organism: Streptomyces griseoruber; assembly: GCF_001514205.1. Lineage (GTDB taxonomy): Bacteria > Actinomycetota > Actinomycetes > Streptomycetales > Streptomycetaceae > Streptomyces > Streptomyces griseoruber. Next base: position 289,824 of record NZ_KQ948772.1, read on the forward strand.
TCGCCGTAGCGTGCGGCGAGCTCACGCGCGCGGGCCACGAATCCGGGGAGCCCGCCGTCGTAGCCGTTGACGTACTGCAGGACGCCGCCGGTCCAGCCGGGGAAGCCGATGCCGAACAGGGAGCCGATGTTGGCGTCGGCGACGGAGGTCAGGACGCCCTCCTCGACGAGCCTGACGGTGTCGAGGGCCTCGGAGAAGAGCATGCGTTCCTGCATGTCCCGGAAGGGGATCTCGGTGCCCGCGCGCGTGAAGTGCTCCCGCAGGCCCGGCCAGAGGGCGCCGCGCCCGCCGTCCTCGGCGTACTCGTAGAAGCCCGCTCCGCCGCTGCGGCCGGGGCGGCCGAACTCGTCGACCATGCGGTCGATGACGGCCTCGGCGGGGTGGGCGGTCCAGGTGCCGCCCGCCTCCTCGACGGCCAGCTTCGACTCGCGGCGGATCTTCTGCGGGAGGGTGAGGGTCAGTTCGTCCATGAGGGAGAGCACCTTGGCCGGGTAGCCGGCCTGGGCGGCCGCCTGCTCGATGGAGGCGGGCTCGATGCCCTCGCCGACCATGGCGACGCCCTCGTTGATGAAGTGGCCGATCACCCGGGAGGTGAAGAAACCGCGCGAGTCGTTGACGACGATCGGCGTCTTCCTGATCTGCCGGACCAGGTCGAAGGCGCGGGCGAGCGCCTCGTCGCCGGTGCGTTCGCCCTTGATGATCTCGACGAGCGGCATCTTGTCGACGGGCGAGAAGAAGTGCAGGCCGATGAAGTCCTCCTGGCGCTCCACGCCCTCGGCGAGGGCGGTGATGGGGAGCGTGGAGGTGTTGGAGCAGAGCAGGGCGTCGGGGGCGAGGATCGGCTCGATCTCCTGGAAGACCTTGTGCTTGAGGGCGGTGTCCTCGAACACGGCCTCGATGACGGCGTCGCAGCCCGCCAGGTCGGCGGGGTCGGCGGTGGGGGTGATGCGGGCGAGCAGCGCGTCCGCCTTCTCCTGGGTCGTACGGCCCCGGGAGACGGCCTTGGCGCACAGCTTCTCGGAGTGGCCCTTGCCCTTGGCGGCGGCTTCCGCGGTGACGTCCTTCAGGACGACGTCGATGCCCGCGCGGGCGCAGGAGTAGGCGATGCCGGCGCCCATCATGCCCGCGCCCAGGACGGCCACCCGGCGGACCTGGCGGGGCTCGGTCCCCCGGGGGCGGTTGGCGCCGGAGTTGACGGCCTGGAGGTCGAAGAAGAACGCCTGGATCATGTTCTTCGAGGTCTGGCCGGCCGCGAGCTCGACGAAGTAGCGGGCCTCGATGACCTGCGCGGTCTCGAAGTCGACCTGGGAGCCCTCGACGGCCGCGGCGAGGATGGCCCGCGGCGCGGGGTAGGGGGCGCCGCCCGTCTGCTTGCGCAGGGTGGCCGGGAAGGCGGGCAGGTTGGCGGCGAACTTGGGGTGGGCGGGGGTGCCGCCGGGGATGCGGTAGCCGGGCCTGTCCCAGGGCTGCCGGGACTCGGGGTTCGCGTCGATGAACGCGCGGGCCTTGGCGAGGAGTTCCTCGGGGGTGGCCGCCACGTCGTCGATCAGGCCGTTGCGGAGGGCCTTCTGCGGGCTGTACTGGGTGCCCTGGAGGAGGACCTTCAGGAGGGCGTCGGCGATGCCGAGCAGGCGCACGGTGCGCACCACGCCGCCGCCTCCGGGGAGCAGGCCGAGGGTGACCTCGGGGCAGCCGATCTTGGCGCCGGGGGCGTCCAGGGCGACGCGGTGGTGGCAGGCGAGGGCGAGTTCGTAGCCGCCGCCGAGGGCCGCGCCGTTCATCGCCGCGACGACGGGCTTGCCGAGGGTCTCGATACGGCGCAGGTTGCGCTTGATCTCCAGGCCGCCGTCGAACAGCTCCCGGGCGGTCTCGGGGGTGACGCGGATCAGGTCGCGCAGGTCGCCGCCGGCGAAGAAGGTCTTCTTGGCCGAGGTGAGGATGACGCCCCGAATGGTGTCCTTCTCGGCCTCCAGGCGGTCGGTGACCGCGGCGAGGGAGGCGCGGAACGCCGCGTTCATGGTGTTCGCGGACTGGTTCGGGTCGTCGAGGACGAGGGTGACGAGGCCGGTGCGGTCCTGTTCCCAGCGGATGGTGGTGCTCTCGGTCATGACGGGGTCTCCGTAGAAGTCTGTGGGGTGCCGCTGGGGGGTCAGACGCGCTCGACGATCGTGGCGATGCCCATGCCGCCGCCGACGCAGAGGGTGGCGAGGCCGTAGCGCTTGTCCTGGCGCTCCAGTTCGTCGACGAGGGAGCCGAGGATCATCGCGCCGGTGGCGCCGAGGGGGTGGCCGAGGGCGATGGCGCCGCCGTTGACGTTGACCTTGTCCAGGGACAGGCCCATCTCCTTCACGAACCGCAGGACGACCGCGGCGAACGCCTCGTTGATCTCGACGAGGTCGATGTCGTCGATGGTCAGACCGGCCTTGGCCAGGGCCTTGCGGGTGGCCGGGGCGGGGCCGGTGAGCATGATGGTCGGCTCGGAGCCGGAGACGGCGGCGGAGACGATCCGCGCGCGGGGGGTGAGACCGTGGCGCTCGCCGACCTCCCGGGAGCCGATGGCGACCAGGGAGGCGCCGTCGACGATGCCGGAGGAGTTGCCCGCGTGGTGCACGTGGTCGATGCGCTCCACCCAGTGGTACGTCTGGAGCGCCACCGCGTCGAAGCCGCCGAGCTCGCCGATGTCGGCGAAGGACGGCTTCAGGGCCGCGAGGGAGTCGGCGGTGGTGCCGGGGCGCAGGTGCTCGTCGTGGTCGAGGACGACGAGGCCGCCGCGGTCCCGGACCGGGACGACGGAGCGGTCGAAGCGGCCCTCCTTCCAGGCCGTCGCCGCCCGCTCCTGCGACAGCGCCGCGTACTCGTCGACGTCACGGCGGGAGAAGCCCTCGATGGTGGCGATGAGGTCGGCGCCGATGCCCTGCGGCACGAAGTTGACGGCCAGGTTCGTCATCGGGTCGTTGAACCAGGCGCCGCCGTCGGAGGCCATCGGCACCCGGGACATCGACTCCACGCCGCCCGCGAGGACCAGGTCCTCCCAGCCGGAACGGACCTTGGCGGCGGCCAGGTTGACGGCCTCCAGACCCGAGGCGCAGAAGCGGTTCTCCTGCACGCCGGCCACGGTGTCCGGCAGCCCTGCCGCGATCGCGGCGGTCCGCGCGATGTCGGAGCCCTGGTCGCCGACCGGGCTGACGACGCCGAGGACGATGTCGTCGATCGCGGCCGGGTCGAGGCCCGGGAAGCGGTCGCGCAGTTCGTGGATGAGGCCGACGACGAGGTCGATGGGCTTCGTGCCGTGCAGGGCGCCGTTCGCCTTGCCGCGCCCGCGCGGGGTGCGGATCGCGTCGTACACGTACGCTTCGGTGCTCACTGGTCAAGCCTTTCGGGGGAGGGTGGGCCGAACGGGGGTCAGTCGCCCTGGCGCGGGAGGTCGTTCACGGGGGTCTTCACCAGGTCGTTCGCGAGCCCCGGTATGTCCCAGTCGCGGGCCACCTCCGCGGTGTCGGCGCCGGGCCGGGCGGGGCCGGAGCGGACGGCCGTGGGGGTGGCGGAGAAGCGGGGCGCGGGGGCCGGCTGGGTGATGCCGCCGTGGTCGGTGAAGGTGCCGCGGGCGGCGAGGTGCGGGTGGTGCGGGGCCTCGCGCAGCGACAGCACGGGCGCCACGCACGCGTCGGATCCCTCGAACAGGGCCGTCCACTCGTCCCGGGTGCGGGCCCTGAAGCGGGCGGCGACCGCCTCGCGCAGCTCGCCCCAGCGGGTCCAGTCCTTGCGGGCGTCGCGGAAGTCCCCGAGGCCGAGGAGGTCCGTGAACGCGTCGTAGAACTGCGGTTCCAGGGCGCCGACCGCCATGTACCCGCCGTCGGCGGTCTCGTAGGTGCCGTAGTACGGGCAGCCGCCGTCGAGGAGGTTGGCGGCGCGCCGGTCCCGCCAGCCGCCGGCCGCGAGCATGCCGTGGATCATCGTGGAGAGGTGGGCGGTGCCGTCCACGATCGCCGCGTCGACGACCTGGCCGGTGCCGCTCACGCGCGCGTGGTGGAGCGCGGCGAGGACGCCGACGACGAGGTAGAGGGAGCCGCCCGCGTAGTCGCCGAGCAGGTTGGCGGGGGCGGGCGGCGGGGTGTCCGGGGCGCCGATCATGCCGAGGGTGCCGGTCAGCGCGATGTAGGCGATGTCGTGGCCGGCGCGGTGGGCGAGGGGGCCCTCCTGGCCCCAGCCGGTCATCCGGCCGTAGACCAGCCGGGGGTTGCGGGCGTGGCAGTCCTCGGGGCCGACGCCGAGCCGTTCGGCGACGCCGGGCCGGTTGCCCTCGATCAGCACGTCGGCGCGGGCGGCGAGGTCGAGCACGCGCGCGGGGCCGTCGGGTGCCTTGAGGTCGACGACGACCGAGCGCTTGTTGCGGTTGGTGACGTCATGGGCCGGGTCGACGGCGAGGGAGGGGCCGCCGGGGCGGTCCACACGGACGACGTCGGCGCCGAGGTCGGCGAGCAGCATCGCGGCGAAGGGGCCCGGGCCGATGCCGGCGAGCTCCACCACGCGTACCCCGGCGAGCGGGCCGTGCCCGGACGTGTGACCCGTCGTCATCCAGCCCCCTTGCTGTGACACAACCGATGTAACACCTGAGATGTTAAGAACGTGTTCCAGTGGGCACAAGAGCTGAGCGAGCAAGCGCTTAGCCAGTTTAGGCGCGTTGCGCTCTCCCGGTCGCCCCGTCCGCGAGCGCGGCCGGTAGCCCGAACTCGCGCACTTTCTCCCACTTCGTCAGGGCCTTCCGGTCCACGGCCACCTGCTGCCTCCGGGCTCGTCGTCGGCCTGGTCACCCCTCACGCTAGCCTCAGCCACCGACAGCGGCGCGGGCTGCGGGACCAAGAGGTGTCATGAACGGGCAAGGGGTGTCATGAGCAGGCTAAAGAGGACGGACCGTCCGTACGACATCGTGCTCTTCGGCGCGACCGGATTCGTCGGGACACTCACCGCCGAGTACCTCGCCGCCCACGCGCCCGAGGGTCTGCGCTGGGCCATCGCCGGCCGCAGCCGGGAGAAGCTGGAGCGGCTGCGCGAGCGGCTCGGCGTGCCGGCCGGGGTGCTGACGGCCGACGTCGCGGATCCGGCCTCGCTGCGCGCCCTCGCGGAGCACGCGCGCGTGGTGGCCACGACCGTCGGCCCCTACGTGGAGTACGGCGAGGAGCTGGTCGCCGCCTGCGCGGACACCGGCACCGACTACCTGGACCTCAGCGGCGAGCCGGAGTTCCTGGACCTGATGTACGTCCGGCACGACGCCCGCGCGCGGGAGACGGGCGCGCGCCTGGTGCACGCCGTCGGCTTCGACTCCGTGCCGCACGACCTCGGCGTGTACTTCACCGTCCGGCGGCTGCCCGAGGGCGTGCCGCTGACCGTGGACGGCTTCGTGACGGCGGACGCCGCCTTCTCGGGCGGGACGTTCGCCTCCGCGCTGGGCCAGTTCGCGCGCAGGAGGCAGATGGCCTCCGCCGCGCGGGACCGGCGCCGGCACGAGCCGCGGCTGATGGGCCGGCGGGCCACGGCGCCGGCGGGCAGGCCCCGGTTCGCCCCGGAGGTCGGCGCCTGGGCGCTGCCGCTGCCGACGGTGGACCGGCAGATCGTGCGCCGGTCGGCGAAGGCGCTGGAACGTTACGGCCCCGATTTCCGCTACCGCCACTACGCGGCCGTACGGCGGCTGCCGGTCGCCGTGGGCGGGGTCGCGGCCGTCGGGACGGTCGTCGCGGCCGCCCAGCTGCCGCCCGCCCGGCGCTGGCTGTCGGACCGGCTCAGGCCCGGCGAGGGGCCGAGTGACGAGCGGCGGGCCCGCAGCTGGTTCTCGGTCCGGTTCGTCGGCGAGGGCGGCGGCCGGCGGGTGTTCACGGAGGTCTCGGGCGGCGACCCCGGCTACGACGAGACGGCGAAGATGTTCGCCGAAGGGGCGCTGGCGCTGGCCTGCGACGACCTGCCGCCGACGGCGGGGCAGGTCACCACGGCGGTGGCCAT
>NZ_KQ948772.1:296704-375258 GCF_001514205.1 Streptomyces griseoruber
CACCGGCCACTCGACGAGCGTGTAGATCATGCCGACGATCCAGCCGAGGCCCGCGAGCACGGCGAGGATCAGGGCGGCGTTGACGGCGCGCTCGACGGGCCGGTCCGGGTCGGCGAGGGGCTTCGGGGCACGGTGCGTGGTCATGGGCACAGCCTCGCCGCCGGCAGGCGGCGCCCACATCCGTACGGATACTCAGACGACGTACTCAGACGGGGTGCCCGTACGGCCCGTCAGGGCGGCTCGTCAGGGCCCGCCCGTCGCCTCCCGGAGTGCCCGCCGGCACAGCGCGTCGGCCCTGCGGGTCGTCTCCGGGAGACGGAACCGGGGCGTCAGGGCGAGAGTGTGGGCGCAGGCGGTCTCCAGGGTCGTGCGGTGGCCGACGGAGACGAAGACCGGCTTGACGTCCTGCCGGGTGCGCAGGGCCCGCCCCACCTCCTCGGCGCCCGCGAGCAGCGGCGAGGACGCTCCGCGCGGTGCGTCCGGGGCGTCGTACGTGAAGGTGAACGGGTTCTTCGCGACGCCGATCGTGGGCAGGCCGGTGACGACTCCGAGGTGGCTCGCGAGGCCGAAGCGGCGCGGGTGGGCGAGGCCGTAGCCGTCGCAGACGACCAGGCCGGGCGGGACGGGCAGGGCGTCCAGGGCCGCCAGCACGGTCGGGATCTCGCGGAAGGCGAGCAGACCGGGCACGTACGGGAACGAGATCCGGCCGACGGCGGTGGCCTCCGCGACGACGTCGAGGCTCGCCGCGTCCAGCACGACGGCCGCGGCCGCGACGACGTCCCGTTCGTCGTCGTAGGCGACGTCCACCCCCGTCACCCGGCCGGTCCCGGGCGGCGGGCCCGTCTCGTCGAGCAGCACGCGGACCCGCAGCTCGTCCTGGACGGCGCGGGCCTCCTCCTCGGTCGCGGGCCAGCCCGCGGGAATGTCTACGGTCGTCATGGTGGTGACGAGCGTACGGCTCCCGCGCGCGGGCCCGCGATCAGGTCTCCCGGCGGCCCGTCAGCCCTTCCGGCCGTCCAGGGCGCGCTGCAACTGGCTCTTGTCCATGCTCGAACGGCCCTTGATGCCGCGCCGCCTGGCCTCCTCGTAGAGCTGGTCGTACGTGGGCCCCTGGGCGCCCTTGCCTGACCTCAGTCCGCCCCGCCTGCCGGACGAGATGTCCTCGGTGGAGGTGCGGCTCGCGGTCTTCGACTCGCCGGAGCGGGCACGTTCCTTGTTGACCGTGCGCGCGGCGATCTCCTCCGCGCGGCGAGGGCTCTCGCCCCGGTCCCGCGCGCTCTCCTTGATGTGCTCGTACTGGCGCTCCCGCTTGGGGCTCGCACCGCGTGGCATGTGCGCTCACTCCCTCCGGCCGCGCTGGGCCTTCGTGTACGCGGTCCGGGTACCCCGGACCGGTCAGTTCTCCAGCCGTGCCGCCCGCCCTTGTTCGCCCGCCGCCCAGCAGCCGCCGCCGGGGGCGCAGTCGACGGTGTCGTAGGAGCCGGAGTCGAGGGTGCGCCAGGTGCGGCCGGCGTCGGTGGTGAGGTCGGTGCCGGTGGGGCCGACGGCGAGGGCGGCGGCGCGGCGGTGCGGGAGCCAGGTCACGCCGGAGCGGTAGGCGGGCGGCGCGGTGGCGGCGGGGCGCCAGGTGCGGCCCGCGTCGCCGGTGCCGGCGGCGGCGTCCGGGGAGGGCTGCCCGGCGCGGTAGTCGCCGCCGACGGCGAGGCCGTGCGTACGGTCGCGGAAGGCGAGGGCGAACACCCCGCGCGCGGGGTCGCCCGCGGGGACGGGGGTGTCGGCGGCGGTCCAGGTCAGTCCCCGGTCGGCGGAGTGCAGCACACGCGCGCGTGCCGCTCCGCCGGTGGCCAGCCACACGTCCCTCGGCCCGGAGGAGACCAGGCACTGGCCGCCGGCGGCGAAGCCGGCCTCGCCGTCCAGGGCGGCCGGCATGCCGGTGTCCGGCAGCACCGTCCAGGACCGGCCGCCGTCGGCGGTCGACAGGATGCGGAACCTTCCGTCCACCGGATCGCTCATCGCGAGGCCGTGGCGGCGGTCGAAGAAGGTCATGCAGTCGTAGAACGCCTTCGCGTCGGTGTTGCGGAAGGACTCCGTCCAGGTCGCCCCGCCGTCGTCGGTGCGGTACACGCGCGAGGCCTCGCCCTCGCCGATCGCCAGCACCACCGCGCGGCGCGCGTCGAACGCCTCGATGTCGCGGAACTGCAGGTCGGCCGCGCCGGGCGGAGAGACGTCGCGCCAGCTCGCCCCGCCGTCGGTGGTGCGCAGCACGGTGCCCCGGGTGCCGGACAGCCACGCGGTGTGCCGGTCGACCGCGGACAGCCCGCGGAAGCGGACCGAGACGCTGCCGGTGTCCTTCGGCGCCCAGTGCGGATCGCCGTGCGCGTGGGCGGGTGCGGCGGGCAGCGTGGCCAGCGCCGCCGCGCAGGCCGCCGCCGCGGCGGCCCACGCCCTCCCCCGTGCAGTTCTTACCGTCCTTACCGTGCGTCGCGTCTTCCCCAAGCGCCTCATGGCGCGGGAAGCTAGCCCACGGCCCCGATGGCGTCCAGAGGGCCTCGGCCGCCTCGACCGCCCTGCCCGCAACGGCGGGAGAGGTGTGTCACTTCCCTGCATGAAGGCGGTGACCGAGGTCACTCGTCATCGGTGTGCACGGATCGGCCGGTTCCAGCGTCTCTTCCTGTATCCGGACGCCGTCCGGCCGGTAGTCCCTCACGTCGTCAGCAAGGGAGCAAGGCGTTGTCCACCGTCATCGAGCAGCCCGTTGAGGCCCGCCTGGTCGCCGCCGCGCCCCGGATGCCCAGCATCCCCGCCATGCTGCACTACGACCGGAGCGATCCGTTCGCCGTCCGGATGACCTTCCCGGCCCCCGCGACCCTGGAGGGCGTCGAGGTCTGCTGGACGTTCGCCCGTGATCTGCTCGCCGCCGGCCTCGAGCGGGCCGAGGGCCACGGCGACGTCCGTGTCCGGCCGTACGGGTACGACCGCACGGTGCTGGAGTTCCACGCCCCCGAGGGCACCGCCGTCGTGCACGTCCACTCGTCGGACATCCGCCGCTTCCTGAGCGCCAGCGGGGAACTGGTGCCGGTCGGTCTGGAGCACCTCCAGCTCGATCTGGACCACGACCTCGCGCAACTGATGCGGGACGCCTGCTGAACCGCGGGCGGCCGGTTTTAATCCTTTGACGGGGCTGTCGGCCCCTCCTATCGTCTGAATCGGTCCTGTTGCCGTCGATTGGAGAAGGACGTTGCTCGTCTGAGGTCCTGAGACACCATGCCCCGCACCCGTGCGGGCGCTGCGTGCGACCTCGGCGTCTTCGAGCCGTCCCGAGCAACAGGGCTCTCCGTATGCCCGCGCTCCCGCTCCCGCGGTGGTCGCCGCCCTCCGGTGTCTCGACACGCGTATGCCCCTGACCGCACACGCACACCGCGAGGCCCCTTTGACACGATCCATCACCTGCTCCTCCCTCTCCTTCTCCTGGCCCGACGGCACCGCCGTCCTCGACGGCCTGGACGTCTCCTTCGGCCCCGGCCGGACCGGGCTCGTCGGCGTCAACGGCTCCGGCAAGTCGACCCTGCTGAAGCTGGTCGCCGGGCTGCTGACCCCCACCGAGGGCACCGTGCGCGTCTCCGGCGAGATCGGCCACCTGCCGCAGAACGTCACGCTCGACACCGGTCTGCGGGTCGACGACGTCCTCGGCATCGCCGTACCGCGGGCCGCCCTGCACGCCATCGAGGCCGGCGACGCCTCGGAGGAGCACTTCGAAGCCCTCGGCGACGACTGGGACGTGGAGGAACGCGCCCTGGCCACCCTGGGCGAGCTCGGCCTCGGCCACATCGGCCTGGACCGCACCGTCGGCGAGGTGTCCGGCGGCGAGTCGGTCCTGCTGCGGCTGGCCGCGCTGCTGCTGCGCCGCCCCGACGTCCTGCTGCTCGACGAACCCACCAACAACCTCGACCTCCACGCCCGGCGGCGGCTGTACGCGGCCGTGGAGTCCTGGCCGGGCGTGCTGGTCGTGGTCAGCCACGACCGGGAACTGCTGGAGCTCGTCGACCAGATCGCCGACCTGCGCGGCGGGGAGATCACCTGGTACGGCGGCACCTTCTCCGCCTACGAGGAGGCGCTCGCCGGCGAGCAGGAGGCGGCCGAGCGCATGGTGCGCGTCGCGGAGGCCGATCTGCGTCGGCAGAAGCGCGAACTGGCCGACGCCCAGGTCAAGCTCGCCCGCCGCAAGCGCTACGGGCAGAAGATGTTCGAACAGAAACGCGAGCCGAAGATCGTCATGGGGGCGCGTCGGCGCGCGGCGCAGGAGTCCGCGGGCAAGCACCGCATCCTGCACGAGGAACGCCTCACCGAGGCCAGGGAACGGCTCGACGAGGCCGCGGAGGCCGTACGGGACGACGACGAGATCCGTGTGGAGCTGCCGTTCACGGCCGTCCCGCCGGGGCGTGAGGTCCTCACCCTGCGGGACCTGGAACTCGCGTACGGCGCGCGCGTGGCGGGCGGTCTCGACCTGCGCGGGCCGGAGCGCGTGGCGCTCGTCGGACGCAACGGCGCGGGCAAGACGACCCTGCTGCGCACCGTCGCCGGGGAGCTGGCGCCGGTCGCGGGCGAGGCACACGCGCACGTGCCGCTGCGGTTCCTGCCGCAGCGCCTGGACGTCCTGGACGACACGCTGACGGTCGCCGAGAACGTGGCGCGGTTCGCGCCGGCCGCCACGAACAACCGGGTCCGGGCCCGGCTCGCCCGGTTCCTGTTCCGGGGCGCCCGCGCGGACCAGAACGCGGGCACGCTGTCCGGCGGGGAGCGCTTCCGGGCGGCCCTGGCGGCCCTGATGCTCGCCGAGCCGGCCCCTCAGCTGCTGCTGCTGGACGAGCCGACGAACAACCTCGACATGGCGAGTGTGCGGCAGCTCACCACGGCCCTGGAGTCCTACGAGGGCGCCCTCGTCGTCGCCAGTCACGATCTGCCGTTCCTGGAGTCGATCGGGATCACCCGCTGGCTGCTGCTGGACGGGGAGTTGCGCGAGAGCAGCCTCGAGGAGGTGACGGACCCGGCCTAGGCGGGGCGGTCTCAGGAGGGGCACAGGCGGGCGCCAGGGGTTTTGTCCTGGTGGGCCCGCGCTGCATGATGGCGGACCGGCGCCGTGTCAGGGGCGCCGGTCGGACCTCCGGCGCGACCCGCCGGCCGGGCCCGAGCCACCGCTGATTCGGAGACCCGTCCGTGCCCAGCAGGAAAGCCCTCGTCCGCCGCCCCGGCCCCCGCCTCGCCGAAGGGCTGGTGACCCACGTCGAGCGCGAGAAGATCGATGTCGACCTCGCCCTCGAACAGTGGGAGGCGTACACGGAGACGCTGCGCGCGCACGGCTGGGAGACGATCGAGGTCGACCCGGCCGACGACTGCCCCGACGCCGTGTTCGTCGAGGACACGGTGGTCATGTACAGGAACGTCGCCCTGATCGCGCGCCCCGGCGCCGAGTCCCGGCGCGAGGAGACCGACGGGGTCGAGGAGGCCGTGGCCCGCCTCGGCTGCTCGGTGAACTGGATCTGGGAGCCGGGCACCCTGGACGGCGGCGACGTCCTGAAGGTGGGCGACACGATCTACGTCGGCCGCGGCGGACGGACCAACGCCGCCGGGCTCCAGCAGGTGCGGGCGGCCTTCGAGCCGCTCGGGGCGCGGGTGGTCGCCGTACCGGTGAGCAAGGTGTTGCATCTGAAATCGGCGGTCACCGCGCTGCCCGACGGTACGGTGATCGGGCACATCCCCAAGGTGGACCGGCCCTCGCTGTTCCCCCGGTTCCTGTCGGTGCCCGAGGAGGCCGGGTCGCACGTGGTGCTCCTGGGCGGGCCGAAGCTGCTCATGTCGGCGACCGCGCCCCGGTCGGCCGAGCTCTTCGCCGACCTCGGCCTCGAGCCCGTCACGGTCGACATCGGCGAGTTCGAGAAGCTCGAGGGATGTGTGACATGCCTCTCGGTGCGACTGCGGGAGCTGTACGCCTGACCGGGTGATCGAATCACCTTCCCGGCCCTGGGACCTGCGGATCCCGGGGGGTGTTCGACACCCCTCGAAATCCCTTGGGGAGCCCGGCTGATCAGCGATCTTTACAGCACCCTTAACCTACGGCTTCGTAACCTACGGTTTCGTAGCCTACGATCCCGTAGGTTCCGGCAATCGCTCGCCGGAGTGTTCCGCTCCGTTTTCCGTCCCCTGGAGTACCTCGTGACGATCACCTCCCCTCACCTCGGCAGCCCCGCCGTCTGGACCGACGCCAAGCTGCTGTACGCACTCGAGGAAGTGGTCGAGACCGAACTCAACCGGCATCTGAAGGTCGCCAAGGACTGGATGCCGCACGAGTACGTGCCCTGGAGCGACGGCCGCAACTTCCCCGGCCTCTTCGAGGACGGCGAGGCCTGGGACAAGGAGCAGTCCAAGGTCACCGAGATCGGCCGGATCGCGCTCGTGGTGAACCTCCTCACCGAGGACAACCTCCCCAGTTACCACCACGAGATCGCCTCCCTGTTCGGCCGGGACGGCGCCTGGGGCACCTGGGTGCACCGCTGGACCGCCGAGGAGGGCCGCCACGGCATCGTGATGCGCGACTACCTGCTCGCCTCGCGCGCGGTGGACCCGGACAAGCTGGAGCGGTTCCGGATGGAACACATGAGCGAGGGCTTCGAGTCGGACAACCGCCACTCGATGCTGCACTCGGTCGCCTACGTCGCCTTCCAGGAGCTCGCGACCCGCATCTCGCACCGCAACACCGGCCACCAGTCCGGCGACCCGGTCTGCGACCGCATGCTGGCCCGGATCGCGACCGACGAGAACCTGCACATGGTCTTCTACCGCAACCTGCTGAAGGCCGCGTTCGAGCTCGCCCCCGACCTCACCATGCAGGCCGTGCGGGACGTCATCGTGAACTTCCGGATGCCCGGCCACGGCATGCCCGGCTTCGAGCGGTTCGCCGCGCAGATGGCCATCGGCGAGGTCTACAACCTGCGCATCCACCACGACGACGTCCTCCAGCCCGTGCTGCGCCACCTGAAGGTCATGGACATCGACGGCCTCGGCGCCGACGGCCGCCAGGCCCAGGAGGAGCTGGGTCTGTTCCTGGGCGGCCTGGACTCGGAGGCGGCGAAGTTCGACGAGAAGCTGGCGGCGCGCAAGGCGCGCATGGCGGCGCGCGCCGGGGCCTGACACCCGGGCTGGAACCACCGAGAAGGGGCGTACCGAAACAGCGGTGCGCCCTGTCGGCGCTGTGCGGCATCATGCCGCCATGCTCGACGACACCACGCGACTGGCGGTCGGCCTCCTGCTGGACCTGACCGACGACGACACCGCGGCCCGCGTCCGGGCGCGCATCGGGCTGCACTCCGGCGAACCGTCCCGACTGGCCCGGCGGCGGATCCGACGGGCCTGGAACTGGTCCCCCGTACCGTCGTCCGTCGCGCTGTGGACACTGGAACAGGACGACCCGCAGCTGAACGCCCTGGTCTGGCCCCACCTGGGCAGGAACACGGGCCTGCGGCGGGCCGTCGTGCGCGGGCTGCCCTTCGGCCCCGGCCGCACGGCGCCCGTGCCGGTGGATCCCAAGCTGGCGGGTGAGGAACCCGAGATCCCCGGGAGTTACGTCCGCCACGGCCTCGTGGGCGCCCTGCGCGCGGTGGACTCCATGTCCCGGGCCCGCGCGGCCAGCTCCATGGTGCTGACCCGGGAGGACTGGTCGACGGTCGCCGAGGCGGACGCCGAACAGCCACTGCCGGGCTACACCCGCTGGGTGCTCTCGATACGCCCGGACTGTCCGCCCGCGCTGCGCGCCCGGTTCGGCACGCACGCCAAGTTCACGCACCGGCTGCGGCAGGCGGGCGTGCTGGACGGGCCCGCCGCGTACGCGACCGGCCACGGCCCGGCGGTCCGCGTCCTCGAAGTCCTCGCCATGGGCCGTCTGATGTTCCCGGCCCGGGTCCCCGACGCCGAGCGCGCCCTGCGCCCGCTCGTCCACCGCCACCTCGGCAACCGTGAGGAGGCCTGGGCCGTGCTGGCCCAGATCGCCGAGACCTTCCACGGAACGGCCCCGGAGCTGCTGATGACGGCGGGAGCCCTCGCCTGAGCACGGCCGAGGAGGGGGCGGGGCGGCTGGATTCGAACCAGCGTGTTCCAGTTTTGGAGACCGGTGCGGCTGCCTCTGCGCTACGGCCCCGCCCTTGCCGCAGAGCGTAATGCCTTGGCCCGTTGTCGGAGCGGCGGCGGCGTGCGCCGGTGGTGGATCTCGCCGATCGGCGGGCGCTGGAGGCCTGTCGGCCGGCCGATCCCGAGGTCGTCGAGGAGGCGCGGCGGCTGAAGGAGGCGGCACCGCTGGACTTCGGACTGACCGAGTCGGCGGTGGCGTCCTGGCTGTACACCAAGTGCCACCGCCAGATCCCGACGACGGCCGTGGACACGGCGGTCTGCCGGCCGAACCCGAGCTGCGCGAGGACCCTCGACGAGGAGGGCCGGGCCTGGATCACCAAGCGCGCCCTGGAGCGGCTGATCAAGCTGCACCGGCGGGGGCTGCCGCTGGAGATGGCGACGGTCTACCTCGGCGACGGCGCGTACGCGCCCGTGCCGCTGACCGCGCTGATCGACCGCCTCCGGGGCCGCCCGGTCACCGGCCTCGGCGAACTGGCCCGGGACGCGGACGCCTGGGAGGCCCGGCTGCGCCGTGCCGCCGGGCGTTCGGACGAGGGCGGTGACGAGGGTGACGTCGTCCACCAGATCCTCGCCAACGCCGAGCTGTCCCAGCTGCGCAGGCATCGCGCGGTGGTGGCCCGGCTGGTGCGTCATCTGCCGCCGAAGCTGCGGGCGACGTATCTGGTGGGGGCGTCGGAGAAGCACCAGCGGTTCTGGAGGGAGGTGTGCACGGGGAAGGGGCGGTGAGGGCGCGAGCCGGCCGGGGGCCGGTCAGTCCTCCGGTGAGCTCTCCGGTGTCAGGGGTGCCGTGCGGTGGACGCTGCGTACGGCGGCCACGTCGGGGGCCACGGACGGGGGCGGGACGTGGGCGCTGAGCGCCGCGAGGCGGCGTTTGACGCTGGTCGCGATGGACCGGCCGAGGACGAGGCGGGTGGCCGTGGCGGCGCGGGGCGCGTGGTCGAGCAGACGGTGGGCCTCGCGGCTGCGCAGGCCCGTGTGGCGCAGGTACAGGTGGGCGAGGCGGTGTTCACCGGCGGCCAGCGTCCGGCCGATGCGGTCGGCGGCCTCCAGGTCGAGCCGGTTGTCGGCCGCGCCGAGCACGGCGGCGGCACGCACCCGGCCGAGGTCCAGCAGGGTGACCCCGGCGGCGGTGGCCGCGTCCACCAGCAGGGCGGCGGCCCGCGGCCCGATGCCGTTGCTGGCGACGGACAGGCGGGTGAGCCGCCCGTACGGCGCCCGGGCCAGCGCGTCGGCGAGCCGGAGGGCGCCGGCGTCGCCCAGCCGGGCGGCGGACACGTACAGCTCGTCGACGGCCCCGGCGGCGATCACCGCGGCGAGCGCCTCGGCGCCCGGTGCGCCCAGCGGGTTGCCGCCGACGAAGAGCCGCTCGATGCGCCGTCCGCCGTCGGCGGCGGCCCGCAGGGCGTCGGCGAGCCGTGCGGCGCCGGACGCGTCCAGGCCCGTCTGGACGAGGTCGAGGGTGCGCAGGGTGCGTGCGGACTCGATGAGTTCGGCGGCCGCCCGGCCCGCCCCGCCGCCCAGCGGGTTGCGCTTGAGCCAGACACCGGTGACGACCTGCGGCGAGGCGCGCAGCTGGTCGGCGATCCGGCAGGCGCCGCCGGCGGTGATGCCGTTGCAGCCGAGGTAGAGCGTCTCGACCGGCGCGTCGGTGCCGGCCACGGCGGCGGCGCCCTCGTCGCCGAGGGCGTCGGTGCCCAGCAGCAGATGCCGTACCGGCGACGGGCCGTCGGCCAGGGCCTCGGCGACCAGCGCCGCCCCCTCGGCGCCGAGCCCCTGCTTGCACAGGTCCAGACGCCCGTCCGGCAGCGCGGTCCCGGCCGTGAAGTCCAGCCGCTCCCCCGCCGGCCGCCCGGCACGCAGCCAGTCGAGCAGCGGGGCGAGATCGGCGAGCGGCCGGGGAACGACAGGGGGCACTCCGGCGAACCCGGCCGGCTGGTTCTCCTCGTTCACCACTGCGCCTCCCGGTAGTCCTTCAGGAACACGCCCGACACCGGGTCCCCGGCCTCGCCGCGCACGATCGGGTCGTACACCCGGGCCGCGCCGTCGACGATGTCGAGCGGGGTGCGGAAGCCGGCGCCCGCCATCCGGGCCTTCTTCGGTGCCGGGTTCTCGTCGGTGATCCAGCCGGTGTCGACGGCGCACATGTGGACGCCCCGGGCCGCGAGTTCGGCGGCGCTGGTGCGGGTGAGCATGTTGAGGGCGGCCTTGGCCATGTTGGTGTGCGGGTGCCCCGCCATCTTGTTGCGCACGGTGAACCGGCCCTCGACGGCGGTGACGTTGACGACGTACCGGCGCGGGTGCGGGGAGGCGAGCAGCAGCGGCAGCAGCCGGTCGCACAGCAGGGCGGGGGCGAGGGCGTTGACGAGCTGGGTCTCCAGGACCTCGGCCGGGTCGAGCGCGCCGAGCGTCGCCGACCAGGAGTTCTCCGGGGAGGGGTCCGGCAGCAGACCGGCCTCGTCGGCCTCGCGCAGGGCCGCGGGCAGCGCGGCGGCCCCGCCCGGGAGCATGCGCATCGGCGCGAACCCGGGGGCCTGGCGCGCCCCCTCGGGCAGCGCGTCGACCTCGCCGGCCGCGAGCAGGGCGTACGACTGCGGGGGGCGGCGCACGGTCTGGGCCGCGTTGTTGACGAGGATGTCGAGGGGCCGGCCCTCGGCGCGCAGGTCCTCGCACAGACCCAGTACCTGGCGCGGGTCACGCAGGTCGACGGCGAGCACGGTGAGCCGGTCCAGCCACTGAGCGCTGCCCGGTTCGGCCCGGAAGCGGCGCACGGTGTCGTGCGGGAACCGGGAGGTGACCTGGACCTCCGCGCCGTCGCGCAGCATCATCAGCGCCAGCTGGAAGCCGATCTTCACGCGGCCGCCGGTCAGCAGGACGCGCCGCCCGCGCAGATCGGTGCTCAGGGCACGGCGGGCGGTGTTGTCGGCGGCGCAGCCGGGGCAGAGCCGGTGGTAGAAGGTGTCGACCTGTCGATACGGCGACTTGCAGACGTAGCAGGTGCGTGGCCGCCGGAACACGCCTCCGTCACCGGTGTCGGCGCCGGTCAGGGGGGCGTCCTCGCGCCGGCCCGGAGCTCCGGTGGCGGTGGCGGCCATCGCGGCGGCGTCGGCGGCCGACAACTCGGCGCCGCGGGCCTTGCGGCGGCGCAGCCGTCCGTCGCGCGCGAAGGACGCGGCGACCTGCTCGGCGCGCAGCCGTACGGGATCGTCGACGGGCAGCGCGCGCAGCCTGCCCACCAGTGCGTGGAAGGCGGCCAGTTCCGTCTCGGTGACCGGCGCGGTGACCGCCGCCGGCCCCATCTCCTCGCCCATCCGTCCCCGCCCCCGTGCTCGCCGTACCGTGGTCCCGGCCGGATTCGAACCGGCGTATCCACCTTGACAGGGTGGTGAGTCTGCCTCTGCTCTACAGGACCGTTCCGCGCCCGGACGACCGGATTCGAACCGGCGTATCCGGCTGGGCAAGCCGGTGCGGCTGCCTCTGCGCTACGTCCGGAGGCGCCCCCGGATCCTAACCGCACCCCCGCGACGCGGTCTCCCGGTTTTTCGAGGCGCCTCTCCCGGTCCACCGCCCGGTGACGGGTCAGCAGGACGTGCGCCTGATCTGGAGGCGCTCCTTCTCGGACAGGCCGCCCCAGACACCGAAGCGCTCGTCGTTGGCCAGGGCGTACTCGAGACAGGCCACGCGCATGTCGCACATGCCGCAGATGCGCTTGGCCTCGCGCACCGAGCTGCCGGGCTCCGGGAAGAAGAAGTCCGCCCCGGTCTGCGCGCACAGCGCCTGGCGCTGCCAGCCGAGGTCGGACGTGGGGATCGTGTCGGTATGCATGGCCAGGATCGTGCCGTGCGGCGAAAAACGTTCGATCAACGCCGGATATACGCAGCGGGCGCAGGCCTCCGGCCGCCCCGATGATGACGCCGTGACCGGCCTCGGCGCACGGCGGCGCGCGGAACGCGCACCACCAAGGAGACCCGCCGCGGTCACCGACGGTGAAGGAGGTCCGCGCGGGCCGTCCGCGGCACTCCGGCGGCGATTGTCAGTGGGCGGTGCAAGACTCGGCAGTGCAGGCAACGGGACCCTTGTGAGGAGGGCGGAGATGCTCACCACCCGTTTCGTCGACGGCGCTCCGAACTGGATCGACCTCGGCACGCCCGACATCGACGGCGCCACCTCCTTCTACGGCGCCCTGTTCGGCTGGCGGTTCGCGTCCGCGGGGCCGGAGGCCGGCGGTTACGGCTTCTTCCAGTCGGACGGCAGAACCGTCGCGGGCGGTATGCAGACCACGCCCGCGCAGGGTCCCCCGTCCTGGACGGTCTATTTCCAGTCGTCGGACGTGGACGCCACCGCCAAGGCCGCCGAACGGGCCCACGGCCGGGTGCTCTTCGCTCCCATGGACGTGATGGGACAGGGCATGATGGCGATCGTCGCCGACTCGGCGGGGGTGCCCTTCGGCCTCTGGCAGCCGGGCCGGAACAAGGGCGTGGACCTGGCCGGCGAGCCCGGTTCGCTGTGCTGGGTGGAGCTGTACACGCCGGACATCGCCGCGGCGGCCGCCTTCTACTACGCGGCGCTGGGTCTGGAGACCTCCGCGGTCCCCTTCCCCGGCGGCGTGTACACCTGTGTCAATCCCCCGGGTGGGAGCGAGGACGCCATGTTCGGCGGGTTCGTGACACTGGCCGACGACCCGACCGAGGCGCGGGACGGGGCGTACTGGCTGCCGTACTTCGAGGTCGCGGACGTGGACGCGGTGGCCGCCGAGGCGGAGGCGCGGGGCGGCGCGGTCCGGATGCCCGCGGCGGACGTCGAGGGCGTCGGCCGCATGGCCCGGCTGGCCGACCCGTACGGGGCGCGTTTCGCGGTGATCAGGAGCGCGCAGCAGGAGGGCTGAGGGCCGGCCGGCGGACGGGCTCAGGTCGAGGCACGGCGCACCAGGGTGGTCGGCAGGACCACACCGGCCGGGGTCTCCTCCGGGGTGCGCGGGTCGAGGCGGCGCAGCAGGAGGCGGGCCATGATCCGGCCCATCTCCTCGATGTCCTGACGGACCGTCGTCAGCGGCGGGT
This sequence comes from Streptomyces griseoruber, assembly GCF_001514205.1. GTDB lineage: Bacteria > Actinomycetota > Actinomycetes > Streptomycetales > Streptomycetaceae > Streptomyces > Streptomyces griseoruber. The sequence continues at coordinate 309,937 of NZ_KQ948772.1, forward strand.
CGGTGGCCTCGGCGACCGGCAGCATGTCGTCGAAGCCGACGACCGCCACGTCCTCGGGCACCCGCCGCCCCCGCTCGCGCAGCACGCGCAGGGCGCCGGAGGCGGTGAGGTCGTTCGCGGCGAACACGGCGTCGACGTCCGGGCAGCGGTCCAGGAGGGCGCGCATGGCGCGCTCCCCGCCGGCGGGCGTGAAGTCGCTCTCCACGACGAGCCGCGCATCGGCCCCGCCCATGACGTCCCGGTAGCCGTCCAGCCGGTCGGCCGCCGAGGTCTGGTCGAGGGGGCCGGTGAGGTGCGCGATCCGGGTGCGGCCGAGGCCGACGAGATGGCGTACGGCCTCGCGGGCCCCGCCGCGGTTGTCGCTGTCGACGTACGCCACGCCGGCCTCGCCGTCGCTCCAGCCGGGGCGGCCGCCGAACACGGTGGGCAGGCCGGCGCCCCGGATGAGGCCGGGGAGCGGGTCGTCGAGGTGGAGGGAGAAGACCAGGGCGCCGTCGACATGACCGCCGGCGAGATAGCGGGCGACGCGCGTGTGGTCGTCGCGGCCCTCGGTGAGCAGCAGGACCAGCTGGTTGTCCTGGGCGGTCAGCTCCTTGCTGATGCCGCGGAGCTGGAGCGCGAAGAACGGGTCGGCGAAGACCCTGGTCTCCGGTTCGGCGATGACGACGGCCACGGCGCCGTGCCGCTTCGTCACCAGGCTGCGGGCCGCCTGGTTGGGCACGTACCCGAGTTCCTCCACGGCCCGCCGGACCCGCTCCGCCAGAGGCTCCCGGACCCCGTCCCCACCGTTGACGACCCTCGACACGGTGGCCCTGGACACCCCGGCCCGCGCGGCCACGGCCTCCAGGGTGGGACGCTGTGCGGTCTCGGTCACGTCGGGGCTCCTCCTCGGGTGGGTGCGGATCAGGATAGCTCCGGGAGGGGGTCGGTGAGAGCGCTCTCGCCGCCGGGCGGGCGCGGGGCACCGGGCGGTCGGCGCTGGGCGGTGACCGATCGTCAGGGGGAACGCCCCGGGAGCCCCTCGGGGTCAGGGGGCCGTCGACTCCGGCGGCGCCGGTTTCTCGTGGCGGCGGGAGCGGGAGGGCGGCGGGGCGTCCTCGCTGCGGGCCCGGCTCGGCTGGACCCGTTTCGGCTCGCCCGGCATCTTCGGGTACTCCGGGGGGTACGGGAGGTCGCCGAGGCCGTGGTCGTGCTCGTCGCGGCGGGCGAGTTCCAGGAGGGACTCCAGGGAGAAGGCGTGGTCGTCCATGTCGGCGTGGACGTCGCCGAGTTCGGCGAAGCGGGCCGGCATCGTCGCGATGTCGAAGTCACCGGGGTGCGCCTCGCCGACCTCCTCCCAGCGCAGGGGTGCCGAGACCGGGGCGTGCGGGCGGGGCCGTACGGAGTAGGCGGAGGCGATGGTGCGGTCCCGGGCGGTCTGGTTGTAGTCGAGGAAGATGCGCTCGCCGCGTTCCTCCTTCCACCACTTGATCGTCACCCGGTCCGGCATCCGCCGCTCCATCTCCCGGCCGACGGCGATGGCGGCGCGCCGCACCTGGGTGAAGGTCCAGTCCGGCCGGATCGGCACGAAGACGTGCAGGCCCCGGCCGCCGGAGGTCTTGGGCCAGCCGCGCAGACCGCCGAACTCGTCGAGGACGGACCGCAGTTCATGGGCGGCGCGGACGGCGTCGTCGAAGTCGGTGCCGGGCTGCGGGTCGAGGTCGATGCGCAGTTCGTCGGGGCGGTCCACGTCGTCGCGGCGGACGGGCCAGGGGTGGAAGGTGAGCGTGCCGTACTGGGCCGCCCACAGCACGGCCGCCTCCTCGGTGGGACACATCTCGTCGGCGCTGCGCCCGCTGGGGAAGGTGATGTGGGCGGTGGGGATCCAGTCGGGCATGTTCTTCGGGGCCCGCTTCTGGAAGAAGGACTCGCCGGTCACGCCGTCGGGGTAGCGCTCCAGGGTGGTGGGGCGGTTGCGCAGGGCGCGCAGGACGCCGGGCGCGACGGCCTGGTAGTAGCGGGCGAGGTCCAGCTTGGTGAAGCCGCGCTCCGGGAAGAAGACCTTGTCGGGACTGGACAGCCGTACGGTCCGGCCGCCCGCCTCCAGTTCCACCGCATCAGCCATGCGAGCCACGGTAGGCGCAACACCCATGACACGCATACCGGGCCATACCGGTACGAGTGACGCGCTGCATGCGGGCCGGGGCGGCGTCGGTGTGGAGTGCGGGCGTCCTGGGCGGCTCGTAGAGTCAAAGCCATGGATCTGCCGGTGATGCCGCCCGTGAAGCCGATGCTCGCCAAGTCGGTGGCGGCGATTCCGGCGGGGATGCAGTACGAGGCGAAGTGGGACGGGTTCCGGGCCATCGTGTTCCGCGACGGGGCCGAGGTCGAGCTGGGCAGTCGCACCGGGAAGCCGCTGACCAGGTACTTTCCCGAGCTGGTGGAGGCGCTGAAGGAACGGTTGCCCGAGCGGTGCGTGCTGGACGGGGAGATCGTGATCGCGCGGGAGGGCCGGCTGGACTTCGACGCGCTCACCGAGCGCATCCATCCGGCGGAGTCGAGGGTGCGCACGCTGGCCGAGCGGACGCCGGCCTCGTTCGTGGCGTTCGACCTGCTGGCGCTGGCGGACACCGCGCTGCTCGACGTACCGCTGACCGACCGGCGGGAGCTGCTGACCAGGGCGCTGGCGGGGGTGAGCCCGCCCGTGCACCTGGCACCGGCGACGACCGACGCCGAGGTGGCCCGGCGGTGGTTCGAGCAGTACGAGGGCGCGGGCCTCGACGGAGTGATCGCCAAGCCGCTCACCCTGCTCTACCGGCAGGACGAGCGGGCCATGTTCAAGGTGAAGCACGAGCGCACCGCCGACGTGGTGGTCGCCGGCTACCGCCTGCACAAGAGCGGGCCGGTCGTCGGGTCGCTGCTGCTGGGCCTGTACGACGACCGGGGCACCCTCCAGCACGTGGGCGTGTCCGCCGCCTTCCCCATGAAGCGCCGGGCCGAACTGGTCGAGGAGCTGGAGCCGTCACGGATGGCGGATCCCACCGGGCACCCGTGGGCGGCCTGGGCGCAGGAGGCCGCCCATGAGACGGCGCGGCTGCCGGGGGCGCCGAGCCGCTGGTCGGGCAAGAAGGACCTGTCCTGGGTGCCGCTGAGACCGGAGCGGGTGGCCGAGGTGGCGTACGACCACATGGAGAACGGGGCGCGCTTCCGGCACACCGCCCGCTTCCGCCGCTGGCGCCCGGACCGCACCCCGGAGAGCTGCACGTACGGCCAGCTGGAGGAGCCGGTCCGCTACGACCTCGCGGAGATCCTGGGGACGCCCCCGGCGGCGCCCTGACGGCGTGTGCGGGGCAGCGGCGCGGAGGCGTTCCGGACCGGGCGGGCGGCCGCGCCGCCGTGCCGATGCGGCCGAACCGGGGCACCGCGCGGCCCCGCCGGGAGGAACGCCTGGCGCAGGCGACGGCCTGTCAGGCGGTGGGCAGGGTGTCGGAGAGGTCCACGAACCGGTCGCCGGGCGGGCCCACGGGGACCCTGATCGGGCCGAACCGGGCCTGCGGGACGCGCGGATACCCGGCCCGGGCGCCCAGGCCCTCGGCGGTCCGGGGCCCGGTTGCCGGCCGGCCCCGGGGACCAGGACCGGTGCCCCGTCGCGCCCGCCCCGTCCACGCGGAGGCGCGACCGAACGGACGAGCGCACAATCGAGGGACGGGAACGGGGTGGCGATGGTGGGTGCGGAACGCGCGAGACGCTCCAGGGCGGCGGTCGGGGCGACACCGGCCGCGCCCCTGCTCGCCGCGGCCCTCGCTCTCGCTCTCTCCCTCGCGGCCGGCTGTACGACGTCCCGCTCCCCGTCGCCCGACGACGGACGCAGCACATCGGGACGGCCGGACGGCACCAGCCCGCCCGCCACGTCCCTCGGCCCGGTGCTCGCCGTGAAGATCGACAACGCGGACGCGGCCCGCCCGCAGACCGGGGTGGACGCCGCCGACGTCGTCTACGTCGAGCAGGTCGAGGGCGGGCTGAGCCGGCTGATGGCGGTGTACGCGAGCAGGCTGCCGCAGGCGGTGGGGCCGGTGCGCAGCGCCCGTGAGTCCGATCTGGAGCTGCTGGGCCAGTTCCGGCGGCCGGTGCTGGCGTTCTCCGGGGCGCAGCACAAGCTGCTGCCGCTGATCGACCGGGCGCCGCTGGACGCCGTCACGCCGGGCGACGCGTCCGGTGCCTATTTCCGCGGCCCGGACCGGGCCGCCCCGCACAATCTCTACCTCCGCCCGGACCGGCTGCTGCCGTCGGCGCCGGGCGCGGCCGCGCTGACCACCGGCTTCCGCTACGGCCCCGCGCCCTCCGGAGGCCGGGCGCAGGCCTCGCACACCGTGCGCTATCCGGCCGCCCGCTTCACCTTCACCTGGTCGGCGGACCGGGCCCGCTGGCTGGTCTCCATGGACGGCACGCCGACGGTGACGGCCGACGGACAACGGGTGGCCCCGGCCACGGTGGTGGTGCAGTACGTGACGATGCGCGCGTCGGCGTTCCACGACTTCCTCGGCAACGACACTCCGTACACCGAGACGGTGGGGTCGGGGACGGCGGAGGTGCTGCGCGACGGACGGGCCTACGACGTGCGCTGGAAACGGGCGACGGCGCAGGACGGCACGGACTTCACCACGGGCGACGGCAACCCGGTCGACTTCGCCGAGGGGCAGGTGTGGGTGGTCTTCGCGAAGGCTCCGTGACCGGGGGCCGATCAGCGGTGGACGAGGAGCGGTGCACCGTGCGCGGTCGCCTCACCCCTGCCCGACCAGCGGCTCGGCCGGATTGCGCAGTCCCTCCGCCGCGTCCGAGACCCGCCGGATCAGGTCGAAGAACTGGACCTGCTCCTCGGCGGAGAGCGGCGCGAGGAAGACCTGGTTCATCCGGGCCGTGCGGACGGTGAGCCTGCGGTGCGTGCGTACCCCGTCCTCGGTGAGCCGCAGCAGGGCACGGCGGCCGTCCGCCGGGTCGCGGACCTTGTCCAGCAGCCCGCGCCGGCTCAGCCGGCTGATCACCTCGGCGATCGTGGAGCGGTCGAGCCCCACCCGCTCGCCGACGGTGCGCTGGTCGAGGCCCGGCTCGGCGACGAGCGCGTTGAGGACGGCGAACTGCGGGGAGGTGATCTCCTCGGAGACCATCGTGTTCCACAGCAGGTAGTGCGCCTGCTGGAGCCGCCGGGCGAGGTGCCCGGGATGGCTCGAGAGATCCACCGCGGCCATATGCCCTCCTCTGCTTCGGATTCGATCGGTGCACTGAACGATACCGTTAGCCTCCCGGCCTCGTCTCTCCCCCGGACGGCCTTCACCCCTCCTTCTGCCTGGGGTCTTGACTGTCCCACGCCACGATGGCAGCGTGTGGGAAACCTCGGAGAAATAATCAGTGCCCTGAGTAATTCGGGCGCCGACGGCACTCGGAAGAGAGGAGGCTCAACGGATGGACAAGGTGGTCGCCACGGCCCTGGAGGCGGTGGCCGACGTGCCGGACGGCGCGTCGCTGGCAGTGGGCGGTTTCGGACTGAGCGGCGTGCCGAACGTCCTCATCCAGGCCCTGTACGAGCGGGGCGTGAGCGGTCTGTCGGTCGTCTCCAACAACTGCGGGGCGATGGAGTCGGGCCTCGCGGTCCTGCTCGCCGCCGGGCGGATCTCCCGGGTGACCGGTTCCTACATCGGCGCGAACAAGGAGTTCGCCCGCCAGTACCTGGCCGGGGAGCTGGAGGTCGAGATGATCCCGCAGGGCACCCTCGCCGAGCGGCTGCGGGCCGGCGGCGCGGGCATCCCCGCCTTCTACACCCCCGCCGGGGTGGGCACCCAGGTCGCCGAGGGCGGGCTGCCGTGGCGCTACGACGGTGAGGGCGGCGTCGCGCTGGCGTCCCCGCCGAAGGAGGTGCGCGAGTTCGACGGCACCCCGTACGTGCTGGAGCGCGGCATCCGCACCGACTTCGCGCTGGTCCGGGCCGCCAGGGGCGACCGGCACGGCAACCTGGTCTTCAACAAGTCCTCCCGCAACTTCAACCCGCTCTCCGCGATGGCCGGGAGGATCACGGTCGCCGAGGTGGAGGAGCTGGTGGAGCCCGGGGAGATCGACCCGGACGCGGTGCATCTGCCCGGCATCTTCGTGCAGCGCGTGGTCGCGCTGACCCCGGAGCAGGCCGCCGACAAGAAGATCGAGCAGCGGACGGTGAGCAGCTGATGGCCTGGACACGTGAGCAGATGGCCGCCCGGGCCGCGCGCGAGCTCCGGGACGGGCAGTACGTCAACCTGGGCATCGGGCTGCCGACGCTGATCCCGAACTATCTGCCGGAGGGCGTGGAGGTGATCCTGGAGTCGGAGAACGGCATCCTGGGCACCGGCCCCTACCCGGCCGAGGACGCCGTCGACCCGGATCTGATCAACGCGGGGAAGGAGACGGTGACGGTCCTGCCGGGCGCGTCCTTCTTCGACTCGGCGCTGTCCTTCGGGATGATCCGCGGCGGGCACATCGACGTCGCCGTGCTGGGCGCCATGCAGGTGTCCGCGAAGGGCGACCTGGCCAACTGGGCGATCCCCGGGAAGCTGATCACCGGGATCGGCGGCGCGATGGACCTCGTCCACGGGGCCCGTACGGTCGTCGTGGTGATGACCCACACCGCCAAGGACGGCTCGCCGAAGATCCTCGAGGAGTGCGCGCTGCCGCTCACCGGCAAGGCGTGCGTGGACCGGGTCATCACCGACCTCGGGGTGATCGACGTGACCCCGGACGGGCTCGTGCTGACCGAGGTCGCACCCGGGGTGGACGTCGAGGACGTCGTCGCCCGGACCGACGCCGAACTGACCGTTGCGGAGGACCTGCTGTGAACACGGTGTACGTCGTCGACGCCGTCCGCACCCCGATCGGCCGCTACAACGGCGGCCTCGCGGGCGTGCGCCCGGACGACCTCGCCGCCCACGCCGTCCGTGAGCTCCTCGCCCGTACGCCCGCGCTGGACCCGGCCCGGATCGAGGACGTGTACTTCGGCAACGCCAACGGCGCCGGCGAGGAGAACCGCAACGTCGCCCGGATGGCCGCGCTGCTCGCCGGCCTGCCCACCTCGGTGCCGGGCGTCACCGTCAACCGGCTGTGCGCCTCCGGGCTGGAGGCGGTGATCCAGGCGGCCCGCGCCATCGCGGTCGGCGACGCCTCCGTCGCCGTGGCCGGTGGCGTGGAGTCGATGACCCGGGCGCCGTACGTGCTGCCGAAGTCGGACCGGGCCTTCCCCGCCGGGCACACCGAGCTGTACTCGACCACGCTCGGCTGGCGGATGGTCAACCCGCGGATGGACCCGCGGTGGACCATCCCGCTCGGCGAGTCGGCGGAGCTGATCGCCGACAAGCACAAGATCAGCCGTGAGCAGCAGGACGAGTTCGCCCTCGCCTCGCATCGGAAGGCGGCGAAGGCGCAGGCCGAGGGGTTGTTCGACGCCGAGCTGGCGCCGGTGGCGATCCCGCAGCGCAAGGGCGACCCGGTTCTCTTCGGCGCCGACGAATGCGTACGCCCGGATGCGTCGCTTGCGGCGATGGCGAAGCTGAAGCCGTCCTTCCGCCCCGGCGCCGGGACCGTCACCGCGGGCAACGCCTCGCCGCTGAACGACGGTGCCGCGGCCCTGCTGCTGGTGGACGAGGAGGGGCTGAAGGCGACCGGCCGGGAGCCGCTCGCCCGTGTCTCGGCGACCGGTGCGCACGCCGTCGACCCGGACTACTTCGGGCTCGCCCCGGTCGAGGCCGTCAACCGGGCGCTCGCCAAGGCCGGCCGGACCTTCTCCGACCTGTCCGTGCTCGAACTGAACGAGGCGTTCGCCGCCCAGGTGCTGGGCTGTGTCGCCGAATGGCCCGAGTTCGACCCGGCGGTCCTCAACCCGCAGGGCGGCGCCATCGCCCTCGGCCACCCGCTCGGCGCCTCCGGCGCCCGGCTCGCCGGCACCGTCGCCCACCAGCTCGCCCGCAAGGGCAGCGGCACCGGTGTCGCCACCCTCTGCATCGGCGTGGGCCAAGGCCTCGCCCTCGTCCTCGAACGTTAGGCCTCCAGGAATCCCCATGACTCTCACCCAGCACGACATCGACCGGGAGATCGCGGCCGAGCACGCCGCGTACGAGAAGCGGGTCGCCGACGGCGCGCCCGTGGAGCACCAGCCGCGCCGCGACTACGCGCCGTACCGCTCCTCGGTCCTGCGCCACCCGAAGCAGCCGCCGGTCACCATCGACGTGTCGAAGGACCCGGAGCTGGTGGAGCTGCACTCCCCCGCCTTCGGCGAGCGCGACATCACCGAGATCGACAACGATCTGACCCGCCAGCACCAGGGCGAGCCGATCGGCGAGCGCATCACCGTCTCCGGACGGCTGCTGGACCGCGCCGGGCGTCCGATCCGGGGCCAGCTCGTCGAGATCTGGCAGGCCAACTCGGCGGGCCGGTACGCGCACCAGCGCGAGCAGCACGACGCCCCGCTGGACCCGAACTTCACCGGCGTCGGCCGCACCCTGACCGACGACGACGGCCGGTACCACTTCACGACCGTCCAGCCGGGCCCCTACCCCTGGCGCCAGCACCTCAACGCCTGGCGGCCCGCCCACATCCACTTCTCGCTCTTCGGGACGGCGTTCACCCAGCGGCTCGTGACGCAGATGTACTTCCCGAGCGACCCGCTGTTCCCCTACGACCCGATCATCCAGTCGGTGACGGACGACGCGGCCCGCCAGCGGCTGATCGCGACGTACGACCACAGCCTGTCGGTGCCGGAGTTCTCGATGGGCTACCACTGGGACATCGTGCTGGACGGCCCGCAGGCCACCTGGATCGAAGAAGGACGCTGACCTGCCATGACGAAGATCGACACAAGCCGTCCGGAGACCGTGCTCCCGACCCCGTCGCACACGGTCGGCCCGTTCTACGGCCATGCCCTGCCGTTCCCCGGCGGCGGCGACATCGCCCCGCTCGGCCACCCGGACACCGTCGCCCTCCAGGGGTACGTGTACGACGGCGAGGGCAACCCGCTGCCGGACGCGTTCGTGGAGCTGTGGGGCGCCGACCCGGACGGCCGGGTGCCGCAGAGCGACGGCTCGATGCGGCGCGACCCGTCCACGGGCGGCTTCCTGGGCCGCAACGGCGTGGAGTTCACCGGCTGGGGCCGCGTCCAGACCGACGCGAACGGCCACTGGTCGGCCCGCACCCTGCGGCCCGGCGCGCGCGGGAACAGCGCGCCCTACCTCAGCGTCTGTGTGTTCGCCCGCGGTCTGCTGGTGCACCTGTACACCCGGATCTACCTGCCGGGCGACGAGGCCGCGCTCGCCGCGGACCCGCTGCTGGAGCGGCTCGACCCGGCGCGCCGGGCCACGCTGATCGCCACGGACGGCCCGCTGGGCACCTACCGTTTCGACATCCGCCTTCAGGGCGAAGGCGAGACGGTGTTCCTGGAGTTCCAGTGACGGATGCCCGGCCCGAGTCCGGTCTGCTCTCCCCGGGGTGGACCGGCTCCCCCGCCGCCTCCGCGACCTCCGACGGCGCCTACCTGCGGGCGCTGCTGGACGCGGAGGCCGCGCTGACCCGTGCCCAGGAGACCCTGGGCCTGGCCCCCGAGGGCGCCGGGGCGGCGGTCACCGCGGCCGCCGCCGGCGCGTTCGACGCGCACTCCCTCGCCGAGCGCGCCCGCGGAGGCGGCAACCCGGTGATCCCGCTGGTCGCGGACCTCACCCGGGCGGTCGGCGGCACCTTCGGCCCGTACGTCCACCGGGGCGCGACCAGCCAGGACATCATGGACACGGCGACGATGCTGGTCGCCGTGCGCACCCTGGAGACGGTGCTGGCCGACCTCGGACGTACGCAGGAGGCGCTCGCCCGGCTCGCCGCCGCGCACCGGGACACGGTGATGCCCGGCCGGACGCTCACCCAGCACGCCGTACCGACGACCTTCGGGCTGAAGGCCGCCGGATGGCGTTCCCTCGTGCTGGACGCACGGGACCGGATCACCGCCGTACGGGACGGTCTGCCCGCCCAACTCGGCGGCGCCGCCGGGACACTGGCGGCCTTCACGGCATACGGCGCCCCGGACGCGACGGCGCTGGTGGCCGCGTACGCGCGCGAACTCGAGCTGGCGGAACCGCTGTTGCCGTGGCACACCCTGCGCACCCCGGTCGCCGACCTCGCCGGCGCTCTCGCCTTCGCGGCGGGCGCGCTGGGCAAGATCGCGACGGACGTCCTCACCCTCGCCCGCACCGAGATCGCCGAGGTGGCGGAGGGCAGCGGGGGCGGCTCCTCGGCCATGCCGCACAAGGCGAACCCGGTGCGCTCGACGCTGATCGCGGCCGCCGCCCTGCGCGCACCGCAGCTCGCGGCCGTGCTGTTCGGGTCGCTGACCGCCCCGGACGAGCGGCCGGCCGGGGCCTGGCACGCCGAGTGGGAGCCGCTGCGGGATCTGCTGCGGCTGGTCGGCGGGGCCGCCCGGGACGCGGCCGAGCTGGCCGAGGGCCTGCGCGTACGTCCGGAGGCGATGCGCGCCGACGTGGACCTCACCCACGGGCTCATCGTCTCCGAGCGGCTGTCCGCCGAGCTGTCGGCGGTGCTGGGCCGGGCCCGGGCCAAGGAGCTGCTCACCGCGCTCGCCCCGCGCACCTACGCCGAGGGCCGTCCGCTGGCCGAACTCCTCGCGGAGGAGGCCGACATGAAGGACGTCGACCTCGGCGACCTCACCGACCCCGCCCGCTACACCGGCTCCGCCGGTGCCCTCACCGACCGTGCGCTGGAGCGACGTTGACCGAGAAGCTGCTCAACCACCGTGCCGAGGGCCCCGTTTCCGCGCCCGCGCTGCTGCTCGGCCCCTCGCTGGGCACCTCGTACGCGCTGTGGGACAAGGTCGCGCCCGAGCTGTCCATCACCCACCGGGTGATCCGCTACGACCTGCCGGGGCACGGCGGCTCCCCCGCCGATCTGATCGGCCCCGGGGCCACCGTCGGCGACCTCGCCGCGCTGGTGCTGGCGCTCGCCGACTCGCTCGGCCTGGAACGCTTCGCGTACGCGGGCGTCTCGCTGGGCGGTGCGGTGGGCCTGTATCTCGCGCTGCACCACCCCGAGCGCATGTCCAAGCTCGCGGTGATCTGCTCCTCGGCCCACTTCAACGGCAGCAGGCCGTGGGAGGAGCGGGCCGCGCAGGTGCGGAGCGAGGGGCTGGCGAAGCTCGCCGAGAGCGCCGACGCGCGCTGGTTCACCCCCGGATTCACCGTGCCGGAGCTGGTCGCGGACCATCGCGCCGCCGACCCCGGGGGCTATGCCGCGTGCTGTGACGCGCTGGGCGCGTTCGACCTGCGGGAGCGGCTCGCGGAGATCTCCGTGCCGACCCTGCTGATCGCGGGGCGGCAGGATCCGGCGACCCCGCCCGCGCATCTGCGGGAGATCGCGGACGCGGTCCCGGACGCGGCGCTCGTGGAGATCCCGGGCGCCTCGCACCTGGCGCCCGCCGAGCGGCCCGAGGCGGTGCTGACCGCGCTGCGGGGCCACTTCGACGGCGGGGCCAGGCGGGGCATGGAGGTGCGGCGCCAGGTGCTGGGCGACGCCCATGTGGACCGGGCGCAGGCCCGGCAGTCCCCGTTCACGGCCCGCTACCAGGACTTCATCTCGCGCTACGCCTGGGGCGAGATCTGGACCGACCCCACGCTCAGCCGCCGCGAACGCAGCATGATCACGCTGACCGCGCTGGTCGCGCACGGCCACTACGACGAGCTGGCCATGCATGTGCGGGCCGCACTGCGCAACGGGCTGACGCCGGACGAGATCGGGGCCGTCCTGCTCCAGACGGCCGTGTACTGCGGGGTCCCGGCGGCGAACTCGGCGTTCGCGGCGGCACAGCGGGTGCTGGAGGAAGAAGGCTGACCCCGACGGTGGCAGGCACGGGTCGACGCGATGTGCCTACGGTGGGGGCATGTCCACCATCCTGATCACCGGCGCCACCTCGGGTCTCGGCCGGTACGTCGCGTTCGAGCTGGTCCGCTCCGGGCACCTCGTGCTCGCCCACGGCCGCGATCCGGACCGTACCCGGGCCCTGGTCGAGGAGCTGGGCGCGGAGGGCGCGGCGGAGGGGTTCGTCGCCGACCTGGCCTCGCTGGCCCGGGTGCGCGAGCTGGGCGCGCGGGTCGCCGGGGCCCACCCGGAACTCGACGTGCTGATCAACAACGCGGGCGTGGGCGCCGGTTCACCCGGCTCGGGCCGTGAGGTGAGCGCCGACGGGCACGAACTGCGGCTGGCCGTCAACTACCTGGCACCGGTGGCGCTGACCCGCGCGCTGCTGCCGGTGCTGCGGGCGAACCCGCCGGCCCGGATCGTCAACGTCGGCTCGCTCGGCCAGGAACCCCTCGACACCGACGACCCCGGGTTCACCCGCGGCTACGACGGCTTCGCGGCCTACTGCCGCAGCAAGTTCGCCCTCGCGGCCCACACCTTCGCCCTCGCCGAGGAACTGGCGGACACCGGCGTCGCGGTGAACGTCCTGCACCCGGCGACCTTCATGGACACGACGATGGTCCGCGAGGGCGGTGTCACCCCGTGGACCACGGTCGCCGACGGCGCCCCGGGCGTCCTGGCCCTGGCCACCCGGAGCCTGGGCACGGGCCGCTTCTACGACGGCACGCGCCCGGCCCGCGCCCACGAGGACACGTACGACCCGGAGGTGCGCGACCGCCTGGCCCGGCTCACCGGTCACCTGCTGACGAACTGACCGGGCCGGCGCCTTGAGCGAGAGGACGTCAGCGCGCGCCCAACGCCCTCTCCGCCTGCTCCACCAGCCCGTCCGCCCCGCAGGTCCGCGCCAGCGTCAGCCCCCGGTTCAGCTCGGACACCGACCGGGACAGGATGCCGTACTCGATACGGGCGGCCGCGTGCTCGTACTGGCTGGGCGAGGATTCCAGCAGCGTGACCGCCTGATGCGCCAGCCGCACCGCACGCTGCCCCGTCTCCAGCGCGGCGGCGCACCGCAGCGCCTCCCCGATCGCGGTGTCGGTGCCGAACCGCTCCGCCCGGCGGCGGACGTCGCCGGCGAGCAGCGCCGCACGGGCCGGGTCCTCGGTCGCGAGGGCCCGGGCGAGGTCGACCGCCCAGGGGACCATCACCGGGTTGAGGTGGCCGCGGACGGCCGCCGCCTTCTCCGCCTCCTCCAGCTCGTTGATCCCCTCGGCGGTGCGGCCCACGGCGAGCAGCAGCCGGCCGCGCACCGAGCGCGGGTCGGGCAGCACGATCGTGGACGGGTACGGCGGGGCGAAACCGCACTCCTCGGCGACCTCCCACGCCTCGTCGACATGGCCGCGGCACAGCAGCACATCGACCAGGTTGCAGGTGGCCGACCAGTACAGGGGCAGTCCGCGGCCGACGCGCTCGGCGAGCCGGAGGGACTTCCTGAGGGACTCCTCGGCCTCCTTCAGCTTGCCCCGGCGGCGCAGACCGAGGCCGAGGTAGGCGTGCGCGAGGGCGAGATGGCCGCCGCTCCAGCCGGCCGACTCGTAGGTGCGCAGCGCCTCGTTGAAGAAGGTGTCGGCGCGGTCGAGCCGGTCGGTGTAGGCGTAGGAGCTGGACAGCATCATCAGCAGCTCGATGCCCCAGACCTGGTCGGTCCAGCCGAGGCCGGGGGCGAGGCCGCCGTTGACCAGGGCGCGGTCGCAGTACTCGACGACCTCCTCCGCGTTCTCCCCGCGGGTCACCGCGTCGAAGCCGCGCAGGATGAGCAGGGCCCGCTCGGCGTTGTCGCGGCCGGTGCAGGTCGCGGCGAGGGCGGCGAGCTGCTCGGAGCGGTTCGGGGAGATCGCCTCGCCCGCGTGCACGCACTCCCACATGAACTGCACGGCCCGCAACCGCATCTTCGCCGGGCCCGGGGCGAGCCGGTTCGCCTCCGCCTCGACCGTGCGGACGGCCTCCTCCATCTGGTCGTTGTGGAGCAGGGCCTGGGAGAGGCGGTAGACGGCGTCGATCCGCAGGTCGCCCTCCAGGCCGGGCATGGCGAGCGCGGTGCGCAGATGCTCGACGGTCCGGGCGGGCGCGGTCAGCAGGGTGGCGCAGCCGAGGTCGTACAGCACGCGTGCGTGGACGTCCGGGTCGGGCGGTTCGGCGAGCGCGCGCTCCAGACAGCGGCGGGCCGCGTCCGGGGCGCCGACCGCGAGGTGTTCACCGGCCGCCCCGCGCAGCTGTTCGACGAGTTCCTGGTCGCCCTCGGGGTGGACCTGGATGAGGTGCCGGGAGGCGGCCGCGAGGCCCTTGCCGGCCTCGGTGACGATCTTGGCGGCGATGCCGTGCATCGCGGTGCGCAGGCTGGACGGAATGCTGTCGTAGACGGCGGTGGCGATGAGCGGGTGGACGAACTCCAGGTCCCCCTCGGCGGCGGGCACGGCGGCCGGGTCGGGTTCGGTGAGGATGCGGGCGGTGCGCAGCAGTTCGGCACAGCGCACCGCGGTGTCGCGGCCCATGACGGCGAGCCGGGACGCCTCGTCGATGGAGATGCCGACGCCGCCGAGGATGGCGGCCGCCATGGCGAACCGGGTGGCCTCCACGCCCAGTTCCTCCAGGCGGTCGACGAGTCCGCCGCCGCGGGCCGCCCGGTTCAGGGGCCGCAGTTCCGCGGCCGAGGCCTCGGTCGGGTCGAGGCCCTTGTCCCTGACCTTGGCGAGGAGTTCGACGGTGTCGTAGGGGTTGCCGTCGGTGACGGCCCACACCTCGCGGCAGAACGCGGCGTCCGCGTGTTCCCCGAGGGTGGCGCGGGTCAGACCGGCGACGGAGGCCGGGGTGAGGGTGGTGATGCTGGTGACGCGGGGGCCGGCGGCCTCGCCGATCGCGTCGAGGTGGCGGCCCCGGTCGCCGCCCACCTCCTCGGGCCTGCGGGCGACGACGACCAGGACGGAGAGGCGGTCGAGGCGTTCGGTGAAGGCGGCGAGCCAGCGCAGGGTCTCCTGGTCGGCCCAGTGCGCGTCGTCGACCAGCAGGACGAGGGGGTAGCAGCGGGTGGCCAGCCGGCTCACGGCGGCGACGAGTCCGTCGCACACGTGCTGCGGGTCCGCGGGGCCGTCGCCGGGTTCCGCGATGCCGAGCGCGGGGCCCGCGATGTCGTACCAGTCGCCGAGGTATTCGCGGGCCTCCTCGGGCAGCAGCGACAGCAGCGCGGGCTGGAGCAGCTGCCGTACGACGTTGAAGGGGACGGACCTGAGCGTCTCGCCGCCGCGGGCCGACCAGACGGCGCAGCCCCGGTCCTCGGCGATACGGCGGGTCTCGGCCAGCAACGCGGTCTTCCCGACTCCGGCCTCGCCCCGGAGCACCAGCAGGTGACCCGAGGAGGACCGGTCGGCGCAGAGCGCGTCCACCGCCCGCGCGATGCCGGCGATCTCGTCGTCGCGCTCCCACAGGGAAGCCGGGGCGGCCCCCGCCGGCCGTGCCTCCGTCATCCCGCTACCTCCCCAAGTGTCGCCCGGACGACGTACAGAACTCGAGCGTAGCCGTCCGGAGGCCGCCGTGCAGACAGTCCGCGCAGGTCTTGCCTCCACGAGTGACACCGCGGGCCCCGCTCCGGCCCGACGGGCCTGCGGCGCGGGCGCCGGAACGTCAACGCCGGGCGACGCGCACCGATTTGACGTCCGATTCGCGCCATCGGCGGGCTCGCCCGCTGCGGCCCGCCGCGGCGGATTCCCCTCCCTCTCATCCGTCTTTCACCGATGCCTCATACGGTTAGGGCATGACGCAGGTGACTCCTCCCGGGTGGTACCCCGACCCGGGGCAGACAAGTGACGGTCCCGCCACCGAGCGCTGGTGGGACGGCAAGGCATGGACGGACCAGACCCGCCCCACGGGCTCGGCCGCCGCATGGGGTCCGCCGGCGCAGGCGCCGACCGACGGCGCGTATGCGGCGTACCCGGCCTATCCGGCGTACCCGGCACCGCCGGAGGGCACGGGCCCGCGGCGCGGACTGCGCACGGGCATAGCCGTCGCGGCGGCGGTCGCGGTCCTCGCCAGCATCGGGGTGGGCGTGTACGCGCTGTCCAAGGACGACGGCGGCAGCGGTGGCGGTACGGCGCAGGGGCCGGGCGGCCAGGGCGGGCCCGGCGGCAACGGCGGGCCCGGCGGCTCGGGCGGCTCGAACGGCGGGCCCGGCGGCTCCGGCGGTTCGGGGGACTCCGGCGGTTCGGGCGGGGCCTCGCCGTCACCGCAGGAGTCCGAGGCGCCGAAGATCAAGAGCGGGTCGGTGACCGACGCGCTCAACGGGATCAGCATCCCGATCCCGAGCGGCTGGTACGGGCAGGAGGGCAGCTCCGGCGCGGCCGTGACGTCCGAGTCCTCGTACAAGTGCCCGGGCGACACCTCCAAGTCCTGCACCAAGGGCGGGGTGTACTCCTCGCCGGTCGAGCTGCTGGGCACCAAGGGCGACACCGCCGAGGAGGTCGCCAAGGCGGACATCGCCGAGAACGCGGAGCAGTCCTACGGCGGCGACACCTACGGCGAGATCACCTCGCACCAGGTGCTCGCCTCCAAGGCGGTGACCGTCGCCGGGCAGAAGGGCTATCTGGTGCGCTGGAAGGCGGTCACCAGCAAGGGTGCCGACGGGTACGTGGAGTCGCTCGCGTTCCCGGCCCCCGCGGACGCCAAGCGGCTGGTGGTGCTGCGGTTCGGTGTGGACGCCGACCAGAGCGTGTCGGTCATCGACACCATCACGAAGGGCATCAAGGTCGCGTCCGGCGGAGGCAGCGGCACGAACGTGTGAGGCCCACCGATCGGCCGGGTGGGGCGCCCCTCCGCTCAAGGGGGAACCCCACCCGGCCGGGGGGTGCGCGCCGCCCCCGTCCCCACGGTGCGGCGCGAGCAGGTCACCGTCCGGTCATCCCGTGGACGGCGGCCTGGGTCTCTGCGGTGACGGCCTCGCGAGCCCGAGCGCGGGCAGTACGGCGGCCTCCACGAACCGGACCAGGTAGTCCGGGTCGGCGTACTCCCCGTCGACCACGGGCCGGGCGCGGACGACGCCGAACATCTGCGCGGGGATGTACTCCAGCGCGGGGTGGTCGGCGGGGATCTCCCCGCGCTCGACGCCGCGCCGCAGAATCGCCCGCAGCGCCTCGATCTCCGGGTCGATCAGCGCCTCGCGCAGCGCCCGCGCGAGGTCCTCGTCGCCGTGGACCGCGTGGCCGAGGGCCTGGAGCAGCGCGCCGTCGTGCGACGACCAGCGTCCCGTGGCCCGTGCGGCCTCGCACAGGTCGCCGACGAGGGAGCCGGTGTCGATGCCGGCCAGCCGTCCGGTCCGGCGGGAGCGCAGCGCGGCCACGACGAACTGGGGTTTGGTCTTCCACTGCCGGTAGAGCGTGGACTTGCTGCACCGGGTGGTGGCGGCGACGCCCTCCATGGTGACCGCTTCGTATCCGCACGCGCGGATCTGTTCGAGGACGGCGTCGAAGAACTCCTTCTCACGCTCGGGCGTGATCTTGGAGCGGCGCGTTGCGGCGACCGGCTCCGGTCCCTCCGCGGCCTGCGACGTCATCGCCTCTGCCTCTCTTTCCCTCGCTGTGCTTCCAGTGTGTCGTATCTCAATCGATACGCAAGTGTACCGGTACTCGCTCGTATCGGTACAGTAGCGTATCGGTACGATGCCGTATCGATCGATCAAACGCACCACCGTCCAGTGAAGGGGTCGGGGGATGAATGCCCGCACCGAGCCTGAAGAGGCGGAGCCGGTCCAGCCGGCCCGGCCGCCCATAGTCAGGGAGCTCCTGCTCGTCGCAGGGCTCTTCCTCGTCTACAAGGTGGGGCGGCAGCTGGCCACGGGCCACACCGCCGAGGCCTTCCGCAACGCCGCTGACGTGTGGCACGCCGAACGCCGGCTGCACCTCCCCGGCGAGGGCGCGGTGCAGTCCCTGCTGCTGCACGGGGACGTCCTGGTCCGGGTCGCGAACACCTACTACGCGACCGTGCACTTCCCGGCCACGCTGGCCTTCCTGGTCTGGCTGTACCTGCGGCGCCCGGCGCACTACGTGTGGGCCCGGCGGGTGCTGGCCGCCGTCACCGCGGCCGCCCTGGTGCTGCATCTGACGTTCCCGCTCGCCCCGCCCCGGATGCTCGCGGCGGCGGGCCTGACGGACACCGCGCGGGTCTACGGCCCCTCGGTGTACGGGCCGCCGCAGACCGACCAGTTGTCCAACCAGTTCGCGGCGATGCCCTCGCTGCACTTCGGCTGGGCCCTGATGGTCGCGGTCGGGCTGATCGTGGCGACCCGGTCGCGGTGGCGCTGGCTGTGGCTGCTGCATCCGCTGGTGACGCTGCTGGTGATCGTGGGGACGGCGAACCACTACTGGCTGGACGCGATCGTGGCGGGGGCCCTGCTCGGCGCGGCGCTCGCGGTGATCCACGTGCCCGCGCGGACGGCGGCCACCGCCGGCCGCGGCGGCCCGCGGCCCCTCCGGGCGAAGACCGGGGACCACGTCCTGGTGGGGGCGGGCCGGTGAACGCCACCCTCGTCGCCGTCGTCCTCTCGCTGTTCTCGGCCGTCGCCTACGCGGCCGCGGCCGTCGCCCAGGAGCGGCTGGCCTCCCGCTCCCCCGGCGCCGGGCTGGTGCGCATGCTGGGCCGGGGGGCCTGGTGGGCCTCGGTGGGGCTGAACGCCTCGGCGGCGCTGCTGCACGTGGTGGCGCTGAAGTACGGTCCGCTGACCGTGGTGCAGCCGCTGGGCGCGCTGACGCTGGTGGCCGCGGTGCCGATGGGTGCCCGGGTCGCCGGACGGCGGGTCACCCCGGCCGAGTGGCGGGGCACCGCCTTCACGCTGGGCGGTCTGGGCGCGATCCTGGTCACGGCCTCGGGCCCGGCCCCGGAGAACGCGCTCAGCGGCTCCGAGGCGGTCGCGGTGGCGGGGGCCACGGCGGCGGTGATCGGGCTGCTGGCCCGGCCCGGCACCCGGCCCGGACTGCGGCACGCGAGCGCCTCCGGCATCGTCTCCGGGGTCGCCTCGGCGCTCACCCAGACGGTGACGGTGGCGGCCACCGACCGCTCGGGCTCACTGCTGAGCGTGCCGGTGATCGGGGTGGCGCTGCTGGTCGCGGCCTTCGCCACGGCCGGGCTGCTGCTGTCGCAGACCGCCTACCGGGGCGGGCTCGGCGCCCCGCTGGCGATGGTGACGCTGGCCAACCCCGTGGCCGCGGCGACGATCGGGCTGGTCCTGCTCGGCGAACGGCTCCAGGGCGGGCCGGCCGGTGTGCTGCTCGCGCTGGCGGGGGCGGGGCTCGCCGGGTGGGGTGTGGTGCTGCTGTCGCGGGCCACGCCGGAGCCGCTGCCGGTCCACGACGAGGAGCATCCCGTCGCGGCCGTCCTGGCCCTGAGGCCGGAGACGGCCTCCGCCGAACCGGCCCTGCTGCCCCGGCCCGCGACCGGACCGGAGCACCTCACCCCGCTGTGACCGGGCGTCAGCCGAGCCCGCGGGCGTCCTGCTTGAGCGCGGTGTCGACCGTCAGGGCGGTGGCGACGACCAGGCTCAGCAGGGGTTCGGGCAGCTGGTAGTGGATCTGCAGGACGTAGTTGTCGGCGGTGGTGAACATCGTCTTGGCGAGGCCCTCCCAGGTCTTGGTGATCCGGGCGACCTCGTTCTCCTCGTGGTCGACGATGGCGAAGTTCCACGCCCGCCAGTTCTCCGCCTTGATCGCGCCGATCTGCCGGCCGCCCGCGTTGATCGCGAAGTTGATCTTCCCGAAGACGTTCTGCTGCACGATCTCGCCGACCTGCTGCCCGTCCGGACGCGTCACGATCACCCGGGACTTGAATATCTTCGCCGGGCGGGTGAGGAGCAGCACGGGCTGCCCGTACGCATCGCGGATCTCCAGCTTGTGGGTGAGGTACTGGTCGATGCTGGCGACGAAGCGGATGACCTTGCGCAGGGCGCTCTGGCCGACCTGGACGACCGAGCCGAGCTGGTTGCCCTGCTGGTCCATGACCTTGTACTCGTTGGTCAGCTCGATGAGCTTGGCCTTCTGGTTCACCACCAGCACCGGCTCGCTGAACAGCGTGCCGCCGCCGGGGCCGCTCGAGGCGACCCCGGCCTGCTGCTGCACCTGGCGCTGGACGCGCGGGTCGGGCCCGGTCTGCTGCGCCGGGATGCCCGGCGCCGCCTGGCCCTGCTGGTCGGCGTGCGTGTGCTCGGTCCACTGGGTGCCGTCCCAGTAGCGCAGCGTCTGGGCCGCACCGTGCGGATCCGGGTACCAGCCTGCAGGTGTGTTCGAATGCGTGGTCACCGGGGCACACTACCCCGAGGCCACCAGGACCTGACCAGACCCCACGATGCGGTGTTCACCGCGCATTTGCCCGCGCGCCCGGACCTTTGCTACTCCGTGACGATCGCCGGGTCGCTGACGCCGGGGCGCCCGTTCTCCACGTGACCGGCGAACCGCCGTACGAAGTCCGCGTCGCCGTCGGCGGTGACGGTGACGTCGTACCAGCGCCGGCTCCGCGTCAGGTCCACGCGGTGGCGGACCACGGCGCCGGGGCGCACCCGTACGGACGTGGTGCGGCCGCCGTAGCCGTCGGCGAGCTTCAGCACGGCCGTGCCGGAGGTCTTGTTGGTGAAGGTGAGTTCGAGGCCCTCGCCGACGTGCCGGGCGATCGCCTCCAGCCCGGCCTCCTTGCCCCCGAAGGTGCGCAGGAAACCGTTGGGGCCGTGCACGGTCAGGTCGTAGGAGCCGCCGGAGGCGGCCGGGTTCCAGGTGTCGGAGACGGTCCTGCCCGAGCCGGTGGTGTAGCTCCACGGTCCGTCCGCGCGGTTGCCGGAGGTGACGAGGAAGGCGGCACCGGCCTTGGCGCCGGAGGCGAAGGTGAGCGTGATCTCCCCGGCCGCGCCGTTCGCCGAACCGTCCACGAACGGGGCGTACTTCAGGGGGCGGGTCGGGCGGTGGCCGCGCTCCTGCTTCGGCAGGACCGGGGTGGCGGGCGGGGTGGGGACGTAGTCCGGGTGGCGGTTGCGGTCCGGCGGCTCGTAGCCGTCGGTGCCGGGCAGGGAGACCGGGCGGGTGTCCTTGCGGCCGAAGTCGAACGCGGAGGTCAGGTCGCCGCAGACCGTGCGCCGCCAGGGCGAGATGTTCGGCTCGTGGACGCCGAAGCGGCGCTCCATGAACCGGATGACCGAGGTGTGGTCGAAGGTCTCGGAGCAGACGTAACCGCCCTTGCTCCAGGGGGAGATGACGAGCATGGGCACGCGCTGGCCGAGTCCGTAGGGGCCCGCGGCATGACCGCCGTCCCCCTTGAACACGTCCGGGCCGGTGTCGACCGTGGACCTGCCCTGGGCGGCGGAGGCGGGCGGGAACGCCGGGACCATGTGGTCGAAGAAGCCGTCGTTCTCGTCGTAGGTGATGAACAGGGCCGTCCGCGCCCAGACCTCCGGGTCCGAGGTGAGGGCGTCGAGGACCTGGGCGACGTACCAGGCGCCGTAGTTCGCGGGCCAGTTGGGGTGCTCGGTGAAGGCCTCGGGGGCGACGATCCAGGAGATCTGCGGCAGCTTCCCGCCCTTGACGTCCGCCTTGAGCTGTTCGAAGAAGCCCTCGCCCGTGCGGGCGTCGGTGCCGGTGCGGGCCTTGTCGTAGAGGGGGTCGCCGGGCTGGGCGTTCTGGTACTGGGTGAAGTAGAGCAGCGAGTTGTCGCCGTAGTTGCCGCGGTAGGCGTCCTGGATCCAGCCCCAGCCGCCGGCCTTGTCGAGGCCGTCGCCGACGTCCTGGTAGATCTTCCAGGAGACGCCCGCCTTCTCCAGCCGCTCCGGGTACGTCGTCCAGCTGTAGCCGGCCTCGTCGTTGCCGAGGACCGGGCCGCCGCCCTTGCCGTCGTTGCCGGTGTGACCGGTCCACAGGTAGTAGCGGTTGGGGTCGGTCGAGCCGATGAACGAGCAGTGATAGGCGTCGCAGATGGTGAAGGCGTCGGCGAGCGCGTAGTGGAACGGGATGTCCTGGCGGTTGAGGTACGCCATCGTCGTCGCGGACTTGGCGGCGATCCAGCCGTCGTACTTGCCGCCATGGAAGGCCGCGTGACCGTCGTTCCAGCCGTGCGGGAGGTCCTGGAGGAAGGCCATGCCCAGGTCGTCGGCGTCGGGGTGGAAGGGCAGGACGTCCTTGGTGCCGTCGGACTGGTGCCAGACCGACTTGCCGTTCGCGAGGGTCACCGGGCGCGGGTCGCCGAAGCCGCGGACGCCTCTCAGCGTGCCGAAGTAGTGGTCGAAGGAGCGGTTCTCCTGCATCAGGACGACGATGTGCTCGACGTCCTCGATCGATCCCGTGCGGTGGTTCGCGGGCAGGGCCGCGGCACGCTCGATGCTGCCGGAGAGCGCGGTGAACGCGGTGGTGGCGCCCGCGAGTTGGAGGAAGCGGCGCCGGTTGACCTCGGACATGGGTGAGGGACCTCTCGTGCAGAAGGCGTGTCTCACGTGACGGGAAGCGAGTGTTCCAAGGGCATCGAACGTCGGGGAAGGGTGCGGTGGCGCCCGGGTGAAGGTCGCCGGTACAGGAGATGTGCGGCAGATCAAGGACATGCCAAAGACACGCGGTCCTACTCCCTTAGGGTGACCTGATTCCGGCCTGATCCGGACCAACCGCCGCGGTATGGACCACTGGTGTTCGCCCGGAGGCCCAACGGGGTTCGCCGATGGGCCGCGCGAGGCCACGACCAGCACATGAAGCGCTTGCCTCCGACGCGCCCCCCAGACACCCCAGGCGGAAAAACACATCATTCGGTTGTCTTCCGAACCAATGGATCAAGAGCACTTTTCCGTCATCTTTCACGGCAAGATCACAAAATCCGCACAGACACCTCACTAAGTTGACGCCGACGGATGCGGAGACGACCGGCCTCGGAGGGGGAGCCGGCGTCCCGCAAGGGGGTGCGTCGGCTCCAGGGGAGCCGTGCCCACCCCTGCCCGGGGGGAGGGACTTCACCGCATAGAGCGGACCACACGCACCACCACGCCCACGGCCACGCCACCGGACACCGGGGCCCCGGCCCGCTGAACGGCGCACCGACCGACCGGAACACGAACCACCCCACACCTCGGCCGTGGAGCCCACCCATGCACGTTCACCACGGCGCGCGCCGCTCCGGCGCGGCGCGCGTCACCCTGCTCACCGAAGGCACCTACCCGCACAGTCACGGCGGCGTGAGCGTCTGGTGCGACCAACTCGTCCAGGGCATGCCCGACATCGACTTCGACGTCATCGCCGTCACCGGCACCGGACGCGAGCCGGTCGCCTGGGAGCTGCCCGCCCATGTCTCGCACGTGCGGTCCGTCCCCCTGTGGGGCGACCCGCCCGCGGGCCGCCCGCCCCGCGGCCGCGCCCGCGGCCGACTGGCCGACGCGTACGAGGAGTTCCTCACCGCGCTGCTCGACCCGCGCGCCGAGGGCGGCTTCGCGCCGGCCCTGTACACGATGGCGCGGGCCGCGGCGGACGGGACGCTCAGCCCCTTCCTGCGCGGCGACCGGGCGATCGCGGTCCTCACCTCGGTGTGGAACCGTCCGGGCCTCTCCGTGCGCGAGGCGGGCCCGACCCTGCACGACGCGCTCACCGCGACCGCCCTGCTGGAGCACGCCCTGCGCCCGCTCACCGCGCCCGCCCCCGAGTCCGGGGTGGCGCACGCGGTCAGCGGCGGCGTGGCCGTCCTGCCGGGCCTCGCCGCACTCGACCGGCACGGTGTGCCCCTGCTGCTGACCGAGCACGGCGTGTACCTGCGCGAGCGCTATCTCGGCTACCGCACCGCGCCCTACCGCTGGCCGGTGAAGGCGGTCGTCCTCGGCTTCTTCCGGCTGCTGGCGGAGGAGACCTACCGGCGGGCCGCGCTGATCACCCCCGGCAACCGCTACAACCGGCTGTGGGAGGAGCAGGGCGGCGCCGCCCCGGAGTCGATCCGCACCGTCTACAACGGCGTGGACCCGGCCGCGTTCCCGCCCGCCGGACCCGAACCCGGGGACCTCACCCTCAGCTGGGCCGGCCGGGTCGACCCGATCAAGGACCTGGAGACGCTGATCCGGGCCTTCGCCCTCGTCCGCGCCGAACTCCCCGGCTGCCGCCTGCGGTTGTTCGGCGGCACCCCGCGCGGCGGCGAGGCCTACCGGGAGCGGTGCGAGGCGCTCGCCGCCGAACTGGGACACGCGGACGCCGTCACCTTCGAGGGCCGGGTCGACGACATCAAGGACGCCTACGCGGCCGGCAACGTCGTGATGCTGTCCAGCATCAGCGAGGGCTTCCCGTTCACGCTGATCGAGGCCATGTCGTGCGGGCGGGCCACCGTCTCCACCGACGTGGGCGGGGTACGGGAGGCGGTCGGCGACACCGGGCTCGTGGTGCCGCCCCGCGACCCCCGGTCGATGGCCTCGGCCGCCCTGGAGCTGCTGGGCGACCCGGTACGCCGCCGCACGATGGGCGAGGCGGCGCGGCTGCGGGTGATCGAGCAGTTCACCCTGCGGCAGACCATCGACACCTTCCGCTCCATCTACCTCGAACTGCCCACGCTGCAAAGGGAGGAACCGGCGGCGATATCCGTCCCGCCGCGACCGCTCGCACCGGTCGGCGCGGTGGCCGGATGAGCGGGCCGGTCTCCCTGGAACCCGGCGGGTCCGAACAGGACACCCTGGCACTGCGGCTCGCCGAGACCCGCCCGCCGCGCCGCCGGCCGCGCTGGGCCTCGGACGACACCACGCTCGCCCTCCGGCTGCCCCGGCAGGGCCCGGACGAGGAGGCGGTGAGCGAGCTGGCCGCCGAACTCGCCGACCGCGTCGGGCCCGCCGTCCACCCCTACGAGGTGGCCGCGCTGCTGGAGGCGGAGGGCCTGCCGGCCGCCCTGATCAAGGAGCGCTACGGCCACCCCGGCCTGTTCTCACTGGCCGCGGCGCTGTACGAGCGGGTCCCGCGGACCTTCCCGGAACCCGCCCCGGCGGCCGACGTATGGCGCCCGGACACCGTGCGCTGTCTGCTGCGGGGCGTGCTGTTCGCCCTGCCGGGGCTGGCCTATCTGCTCACCCGTCCGCTGTGGAACGCGCAGGACCACGCCCCCGCGCTGATCGTCGCCGGCCTGCTCTCCTGGGCCTGGGGCCAGGCCCTCGGCCACCGCGCCCACCTGCGGATGGCGACCGGCCGGCGCGAGGCCGGCCGTACGCTGCTCACCGGCGCGCCCGTCGGCGCCGCCCTCGCCACGGCGGCGGCCGTGCCGCTCGCCGGGAGCGTGCCGGTGGCCCTGGTCGCCGCCGCGCAGTCGCTGTATCTGGCGGCGGCGGGCGTCCTGCTGGTGCTGGCGCGGGAACGGCTGCTGCTGGCCGCGCTCTCCCCGCTGGTCGCGGGCGCCGTCGTCCTGCCGTGGGGGGAGCCGGGCGGACCGCTGCGCGCCGGGCTGCCGGCGCTGGCCCTGCTGGGCACCCTGGCCGCGACCGCCCTGGCGCTGCGCCCGGCCCTCGCCGCGCCCGCCGCGACCGCCGGGAACCTCCCGCGTCTCACCTGGTCGGTGCCGTACGGCCTGTTCGGGCTGGCCGCCGGGGTGCTGGTGCTGCTGGAAGGGCGCGAGGAGCCGTACGCGGTGATCGTGCTGACCGTCAGCATGGGGCCCGCGGAGTGGCTGCTGTACCGCTACCGCGGACTGTCGGTGGCGGCCCTGCGTGCCACCGCGACCCCCGCCGGCTTCCTGCTGCGCTCGGCCGCCATCCTCGCCGTCTGTCTGCTCGCCTATCTGCTGCCCCTGGTCCCGGCGGCCCTGGTCACCGGTGCCGCGCCGGCCGCGCTGCTGCTCCTCGCGGCCACCCTGTGGACCGCCCTGCTGCTCCAGGCGTTCGGTGCCGCCTGGCCGTCGGCCGTCATCTGTCTCACCGCCGCCGCGGGCGCCGGGGCGGTCGCCCTCCTCGGTCTGCCGCCGGGCCCCGTCGAGGCGCTCCCTGTGGCCTGCGGCGGCGCCGCGCTCTGTCTGACGGCGTACACGCTGTGGCAGCTCGGTCGTCCCGCGCCACACGCCTGAGCACCCCGCGCTCCCCGGGCCGCACGACTTCTCACCACTCCCCACGCCCCCACCTGCACCTATTTCCAACCAACTGGAAGGACACCGGAGTTGACCTCCACACCGCTCGCCGCCGTCACCGGAGCCGAGGGATTCATCGGCTCGCACCTCACCGAGGCGCTGGTCGCCTCGGGGCACCGGGTGCGGGCCATGGCCCAGTACAACTCGTTCTCCTCGTACGGCTGGCTGGAGACCCTGCACCCGGACGTCCTCGACCAGGTGGAGATCGTCCTGGGCGACGTCCGGGACCCGGGCTCGGTGCGCGGCCTGCTCGAAGGCGCCGACACGGCCTACCACCTGGCCGCGCTGATCGCGATCCCGTACTCCTACCGGGCACCGCACAGTTATGTGGACACCAATGTCACCGGCACGCTGAACGTGCTGGAGGCGGTGCGCGCCCTCGGCACGCCCCGGCTGGTGCACACCTCCACCAGTGAGACGTACGGCACCGCGCAGACCGTGCCGATCACCGAGGACCATCCGATCAACACCCAGTCCCCGTACGCCGCTTCGAAGGCGGGCGGGGACCGGCTGGCCGACAGCTACCACGCCAGCTTCGACACCCCCGTGGTGACACTGCGGCCGTTCAACACCTTCGGGCCGCGCCAGTCGATGCGCGCGGTCATCCCCACCGTCATCGGCCAGGTGGCCGCCGGGGAACGCACCCTCACCCTCGGCGATCTGCGGCCCACCCGGGACTTCACCTTCGTCAAGGACACCGCGCAGGCCTTCCTGGCCGTCGGCACCGCGCCCGCCGGGCGGGTGGTGGGGCGCACCTTCAACGCCGGCACCGGCGGGGAGATCTCCGTCGGCGACCTGGTCGGGCTGATCGGGAAGGTGATGGACGCCGCGCTCGACGTCCGCGAGGACAGCGCCCGGGTCCGGCCCGCCAACTCCGAGGTGATGCGGCTGGTCGCCGACGCGAGCCGGCTCGCCGCCGCCACCGGCTGGCAGCCCGCGCACACCCTGGAGGAAGGGCTCGCGCACACCGTCGAGTTCTTCCGCGAACCGGCCAACCTGGCCCGCTACAAGACCGGCATCTACAACATCTGACCGTCCGGCACGTCCGGCACCGAGTACACCAAGGGGGAGACCCATGCACGCAGTGATCCTGGCCGGGGGCAAGGGCGTTCGGCTGAGGCCCTACACCACCGCGCTGCCCAAGCCGCTGGTGCCCATCGGCGACCAGCACGCCATCCTGGAGATCGTGCTGCGCCAGCTGGCCACGGCCGGCTTCGCCAGCTGCACCATCGCCATCGGCCATCTCGGCGAGATCATCCGCGCCTATGTCGGCGACGGCGCCGCCTGGGGCCTGCGGATCGACTACGCCACCGAGGAGAGCCCGCTGGGCACCCTCGGCCCGCTGCTCACCCTGCGCGAGCAACTGCCCGAGACGTTCCTGGTGATGAACGGAGACGTCCTGACCGACCTCGACTACGCGGACGTCCTCGGCGCGCACCGCGACTCGGGGGCACCGCTGACCATCGCCACGTACGCCCGCAAGGTGCACATCGACTTCGGGGTGCTGACCACCCGCTCCTCGAAGGTGGTCGCCTTCACCGAGAAGCCCAGCATGGACTACCGCGTCTCGATGGGCGTCTACGGCCTGTCCCGCTCGACGCTGGAGGGCTACACCGCCGGACTGCCGCTCGGTTTCGACGAGTTGGTCATCGATCTGATCAGGGCTCAGAACCCGCCGCAGGCCTACGAGTTCGACGGCTACTGGCTGGACATCGGGCGCCCCGACGACTACGACCGCGCCAACGCGGAGTTCACCACCCGCAAGTCCCATCTCCTCAAGGGAGCCTGAGCACCCCATGCGCATTCTCGTCCTGGGCTTCACCGGATATCTCGGAGCCCATGTCGCCGCACGGCTGCGGACCCTGCCGGGTGCGCTGGTCCTCGGCGCCGGCCGCTCCCCGGGCGCGGACCACGAGGTCGATCTCGCCTCGGTCCGTCCGGCGGAGCTGGCCAAGACCCTGGCCCTCGCCGCGCCCGACGCGGTGGTCAACTGCGCGGGCGCGACCGGCGGCGACGCCGTGACCCTCGCCGAGGTCAACGCCCGCGGTCCGGCCGTGCTGTGCGCCGCGCTGCGGGAGGCGGCGCCGGGGGCCCGGCTGGTGCATCTGGGCTCGGCCGCCGAGTACGGTCCGGGCGTCGCGGGCAGTCCGGTCACCGAGTCCGACGCGACCTGCCCGGCCGGCCCGTACGGCGCGACCAAGCTGGCGGGCACGGCGCTGGTGACCGCGTCCGGCCTGGACGCGGTGGTGCTGCGGGTGGGCAACCCGGTGGGGCCGGGCGCGCCGCCCGCCGGACTGCCGGGCCGGCTGGCCGCCCTGCTGCGGGAGGCGGGCCGGGACCCGGACGCGGTGCTGCGGCTCGGCGATCTGTCCTCCTACCGTGACTTCGTGGACGTACGGGACGTGGCGCGCGCGGCGGAGCTGGCGGTCACGGCACCCGGCCCGCTGCCGCGGATCCTGAACGTCAGCGCGGGCCGCGCCGTCCCGGTGCGCGAGCTGGTGCTCGGGCTGGCCTCGCAGGCGGGCTTCCGGGGGCGGGTCGAGGAGAGCGCGGGCGGCGGACGGTCGATCCGCTCGGGCGAGGTGTCCTGGCAGTGCTCCGACGTCACGGCCGCCGAGCGCGCCCTGGGCTGGCGGCCCGCGCACACCCTCGACGAGGCGCTGGCCACGCTGTGGGAAGGCGACGGCACGCCGTGAGCCTGCTGATTCCGCTGTATGTGCACCCCGCCGACGATCCGGGCGCCTGGCACCGTCTGATCCAGGGCGCGGGGCGCACGTACGGCGTGATCCTCAACCCCGCGAACGGGCCCGGTGCGGGCCCCGACCCCGCGTTCGCCGCGGCGGCCGGGGCCCTTCGGGAGGCGGGCACGCGCGTCCTCGGGTACGTCGACACCGACTACGGGGTGCGCGAGTGCGCCGACGTGGTGGCCGACGTACGCCGGCACCAGGCGTGGTACGCGGCCGACGGCTGCTTCCTCGACCAGGTGACGGCGACCCCGGACGCGCTGCCCGCCTGCCGCAGGCTGGTGCGGAGCGTGCGCCGGTCGGGCGCCGGGACGGTGGTCCTCAACCCCGGGGTGCACCCGGCGCCCGGCTACGCCCGCCTCGCCGACCTGACCGTCACCTTCGAGGGGCACTGGTCCACGTACGTCTCGGCGTTCACCCGGCCGGCGTGGACCACCCGGCACGCGCCCGAGCGGCTCTGCCATCTGGTGTACGGCGTCCCGGAGGCGCTGGTGCCGCTCGCGGTGCGCACCGCGGGCGAGCGGGGCGCGGCCGTGTCCGGTCCCGTCACGGGCGGACTGCCCAATCCCTGGGGTGAGTTGACCCCCGCACTGAGCGGAGCGGAACGATGAGGCACACGGTACGAGCGTTCCTGCTGGTCGGCGCGCTGGCACTGGCGGGCTGCTCCGGCACGGGGGGCGGGGCCGGCGGGACACCGCCGTCCTCCGGCTCGCCCTCCGGTACGGCGGACTCCTCGACCGGGGCACGGTGGCGGCCCCGGCCGGGGCTGGCCTGGCAGTGGCAGCTCAACAGCCGGGTCGACCCGTCGGTGGACGTGCCGGTCTACGACATCGACGGCTTCGAGAACACGGCCGCGGACGTGGCCCGGCTGCACCGGGACGGACGCCGGGTCATCTGTTACGTCAACGTCGGCGCCTGGGAGGACTTCCGGTCCGACAAGGACGCCTTCCCGAAGTCGGTGCTGGGCCGGCAGAACGGCTGGGCGGGCGAACGCTGGCTGGACATCCGGAAGATCTCCGTGCTGCGGCCGATCATGGAACGCCGCTTCGACATGTGCCGGGACAAGGGCTTCGACGCGGTCGAGCCGGACCTGGTGGAGGGGTACGGCAACACGACCGGCTTCCCGCTCACCGCGCGCGACCAGCTCCGCTACAACCGCATGATCGCGCGGCTCGCGCACGACCGGGGCATGTCGGTGGGTCTGAAGAACGACCTGCCGCAGATCCCGCAGCTCCTCTCCCACTTCGACTTCGCGGTCAACGAGGAGTGCGCCCAGTACGGCGAGTGCGCGCGGCTCACCCCGTTCATCGAGGCCGGCAAGGCGGTCTTCCACGTGGAGTACGCGCAGCCCACGAGCAGCTTCTGCGCCGAGTCGCGGCGGCTGAAGCTGTCGTCGATGCAGAAGAGGCTGGAGCTGGGGGTGTGGCGCAAGCCCTGCTGAGCGGGCGGCGTGCGGGGTGCCACCGGGCCCGGTTCCCTCAGCCCGCGCCGACGTCGCGTTCGAGGTCGTCGAGGGCCTCGCGGGCGGCGGCGACACGGGCGAGCAGCAGATGCCGGTCCTGCGCCGGTGCGGCCGGCGGCGGCTGGGTCTTCTCCATCTCCCGGGCTTCGTCGAGGGAGGTGATGACGACGCCGATGAGGACGTTGACCAGGACGAAGGAGGCGAGCAGCACGTAGGAGGCGTAGTAGAGCAGGCTCCAGCGGGAGATCTCCAGGCCGGCGTGGACGGCGTCGCCGATGCCGTCCAGAGTCATGAGGAGGAACAGGGTGAGCACCGACCGACCGATCGAGCCGTAGTGCCCGGGGTCCGCGCGGCCGAAAAAGACCCAGCCGATCATCGCGTACACGTACAGCAGCAGCGCGCCGACGAGCAGGAAGCTCAGGGTGCCGGGCAGACTGCGGGCGACCGCGGTGAGCAGGACCCGGAGCTGGGGCAGGAAGCGGGCGGTGCGCAGGACGCGGGCCAGCCGGAGCAGGCGCAGGACGGTGGTGTTCTCGCGTACGACGGGCAGGAACGCGCACAGGACCACGGCGAGGTCGAACAGGTTCCACGGGTCCTTGAGGAAGCCCCGGGGGCGGTCGGCGTGCGCGCCGATCCGTACGAGGATCTCGACGGTGAACACGGCGAGGCAGGCGTGCTCGGCGAGCCGTAACCAGCGGTGCCACTCCTCGACCAGGCCGGAGTAGGTCTCCACGCCGAGCAGTGCCGCGTTGAGGAGGATCACAGCGAAGACGGTCAGCGCGAACCAGCGGGCCTCGGTGAGGGTGCGGCAGCGGTGCGCGAGTTCCCGGCGGGCCATCCCGGACGCGCTGACGGTCGCCTGGTGGTGCTGCTCGGACATCCTGCTGCCGACACTCCTCGGATCGTACGGTGTTTCCCGCCAACGCGGCCGGAAGGCAGGCTTGTTGAACGATCGCCTCCCGGGGATACTTCTACAGAACTGTAGACGACCTCGGGAGAGAGCAGACCCGTATGTTCGGCATGAGCGAGCTGGCCCTGATCCTGGTGGTGGTCATCGTGATCCTCGGGATCAGGAAGCTGCCCGAACTGACCCGCTCGGCGGGCAAGGCGGCCCGCATCCTGAAGAGCGAGTCGAGGACCCTGAAGGACCAGGACGCCCCGGACCCGGCTCCGTCCGCGCCGCGGATCGTCCCCGGCACGGTCGTCGACCGGGACGATTCCGCCCGGCGCCCCTGACCCCCGCGGTGGTGGGTCAGTCGTCCGAGTCGGGCTTGTCGCCCGCCGCGGCGTAGGCCTGGGTGGGCGTCATGGGGACGCCGTTGAGGGCGACCGTCCGGTAGGGGCTGACCTTGGCACAGGTCTTGGCCTCGTCGGCGGTCTGGGCGTGGGCGTTGGAGACGGCGGCCTTGGTGTCGGCGGGGGCGGGCGAGGAGGTGCCGCCGGGGTAGGTGGTGCCGCTCGGCCAGTCGCTGCCGATGACCAGGGTCAGGCCGGTTCCGCCGCCCTGCCTCAGGTGGGAGGACGGCAGGCCGAGGGTCTTCGCGGCCGTCCGGGCCGCACCCTTGCCGCCGGTGCCGTAGGTGAGGGTCGTGGTGGTCGCCGGGCTCGGGGCGTTGGCGGTGGTCGTACCGGAGTTGAAGCCCGCGTCGGTGAGGGCGCCGGCGACGGCGGAGGCACGGCCGGTGATGTTCGTGCCGTTCTCCACGGTGACGGCGACCTCGGACGCGGGGACCGCCGAGGCGGTGGCCGTCGCCTTCGCCGTCGCGGAGGCCGCCGCCGACTTCTTGCCGGAACCGGTGGTGAGCGACTGGTCGCCCGCGATGGTGGAGAACAGGGTCTTCGCGCCGGCGCCCACCACGACCCGGTCGCTGTCCGCCGGATCGGGGGCCGTCTGCATGGTGGTGAACGTCATCCGCCTGGTGGGGACCTTGTTCAGGTCGGCCGCGAGCCCGATCAGCTTCTTCACGCTGCCGAGGCCGTCGTCCACGGTGAGCGCCTTGGTGGCGGCGTCGGCGAGGCCGTAGACCGCGGTGGGGTCGGTGAGGGTGCCCGCGCTCTTGAACTTGCGGATCATCGCGCTGAGGAAGATGTGCTGGGAGACGGTACGGCCGAGGTCGCTGCCGTCGCCGAAGCCGTGCCGCGAGCGGACGAACTCCAGCGCCGCGACGCCCTTGAGGGTGTGGGTGCCCTTGGACAGCTTCAGATGCGAGTAGGTGTCGTAGACGTTGGCGTCCACGCACACGGAGACACCGCCGACCGCGTCGGACATCTTGACCACGCCGGAGAAGTCGAGCTTGACGAAGTGGTCGATGGGGATGCCGGTCAGCTCGTGGATGGTGGACACCTGGCAGGCCGGGCCGTACTGGAGGGCGCTGTTGATCTGGCCGTAGTAGCCGGACGTGGACTGTCCGGTCTCACTGTCCTTGCAGGCCGGTACGTTCGTCATGGTGTCGCGCGGGATGCTCATCACGGTGGCGTTGGAGCGGTCGGCCGCTATGTGGACCACCATCTGCACGTCCGCGTTGCCGTTGCCGGACTGGACCCCGGTCTGCGAGCAGCCGCCCCCCAGTTTGCAGTCCGCCTTGCTGGTACGGCCGTCCGAGCCCATGACCAGGATGTTGATCGGGGTCCGGCCGAAGGCGTCGGCCTTCTCCTTGCCGCCCTTGCCGTCGATCGAGACGCTGTTGATGTTGCTGTTCAGGTGCTGGTAGAACCACCAGCCCGCACCGGCCGTCCCCAGCACCAGCACCGCCAGGAACAGTCCGGCGATCCGCAGCACCCGCCTGCCGCGCCGCACCGGCCGGCCCCGGCGCGCCCCGCGGCCGGGGCGCCTGCGGGAGGCCGCCCGTACCGCGGCCCGCCCGCCCGTCGGAAGCGGTTCGTCGAGCCCGGCCGCGCGCTGCCCGGGCACCCTGCCGGTGCGGCTGCGCGTGGCCTGGCCGGCCGGACCGTCCCACGGGTCGCTCATTTACCACTCCTACGAACGGTCGAACCCGACAGGCCGGGCCACCGGAACGGCGACCGGGCGTGCGTGGCGGTGTACAGATGCACAGAGGTAGAGGCGGCAATCAAGATCAAGGTTGCTTGCGTAGTTGCGCAATCTAACAAAGCCCTGGCCGGGACAGGTCGGATCCTGGGCGAATTCACAGGTGAGGGATCTCATGCAACCCGCGGGACGGATTTCGCCTCACGGGGCCCGGAGCGGACGTCATGAGCCGGTTTCGGCCGCCCTGTCTTGTTCCGACCCCCGGCGACGCGGGCCGGCCTCAGCTGCCGGCACCGCGCAGTCGTCGTACCGGCACGGCGGTCTGGTGCGAGCGCGCGGTCAGCTGGCCGACCATCACGCGCACCACGGTGACGACGTCCGGGTCGTCGACGTAGTACACCTGCCGCCGGCCCTCGCGGCGCGAGCCCACGAGTCCGGCGAGCCTCAGCTTCGCCAGATGCTGACTGACGGCGGGGAGCGCGCCGCCGACGCGGTCGGCGAGGCGGGTGACATCGCTCTCGCCCTGGGACAGGGCCCACATGAGATGCAGCCGGGCCGGAGCGGCGAGCAGACCGAACGCGGCGGCCGCCTCGTCGAGCACCTCGGCGGACGGGTCCTCGAAGCGACCGATGCTGGTTGCCACAGCCCTCTCCCGTCCCCTCCGCGTCACCACCGACGCACGTGCGGGTACCCAGTGTAGGCGTCGGCACCGGCAGCGGAAGCCGCCGAAGGTCCCGCGTCCGCTTGGCGGTTTGCGCAATGTCCTGAATGAGTGACAGAACCGCGACGACTCGAACGCAGTGACCTGTGCAGGCTCGCCCGCCGCCCCGTTTCGTCTCTAGGGTTGCGCAAACAGGCAACTCATCATGCGGAACGGGTGCCACCCGACCGACTCGACTGGAGACACGACGACATGGGCATCATCGGCTGGATCATCCTCGGTCTGTTCGCCGGAGCCATCGCCAAGGTCCTGCTGCCCGGCCGCGACCCGGGCGGTCTGATCGGCACCACGCTCATCGGCGTCGCGGGCGCCTTCGTCGGCGGCTGGCTCTCCTCCCGCTTCCTCGACCGCCCGGTGGAGAACCACTTCTTCGACCTCTACACCTGGGGCGCGGCCATCGGCGGCTCCCTGGTCCTCCTCGTCGCCTACCGCCTGTTGTTCGGCAACTCGCGGAACTGAGCGGGCACGGCGGGAACTTGTCCGACCCCTCGTTAGTTTCTACGTTGTTGTAGATATTGAAGGGCCGGCGGTCGCCTCCGGAGCGACCGCCCCCGACCGACCGTATGGAGTTCTCATGGCCCTGTGGGACCGCATCAAGGAATCCGCGTCGTCGATGCAGACGCAGCTCGTGGCGAAGAAGAACGACCTCAAGAGCGGCGCCTTCCGCGACGCGAGCATGGCGATGTGCGCCCTGGTCGCCGCCGCCGACGGCACCATCGACCCGTCCGAGCGGCGCCGCGTGGCCCAGCTCATCGCCACCAACGAGGTGTTGCAGAACTTCGACGCCACGGATCTCCAGCGCCGTTTCGACGACAACCTGAACAAACTGACCACCGACTTCGACTTCGGCAAGGTGAGCGTGCTCCAGGAGATCGCCAAGGCCAAGAAGAAGCCCGCCGAGGCCCGTGCCGTCATCCAGATCGGCATCGTCATCGGCGGCGCCGACGGCGACTTCGACAAGACCGAGCAGGCGGTCGTCCGCGAGGCCTGCTTCACCCTCGACCTGCCCCCGCACGAGTTCGACCTCTGACCGACCGGGGGACGGGGGGCGGGCGCCCGGTGTTGGGGGGTGGCCGGCGGTTGGGGGTGCCCGGTTGGGGCGGGTGACCGGACTTAGGGCCGGTGGCCGGTGTTGGGGCCGGTGGCCGGTGTTGGGGGTGCCCGGCGTTTGGGGCGGGTGGCTGGTCTTAGGGCTGGTGGCCAGTGTCCGGGGGCGGGTGGCCGATGGCGGGTGGCAGATGCCGAGCGCCGGATACCAGGTGGCGGGTCTCGGATGCCGGGTGCCGGATGGCGGGTGGCGGGTCTCGGATGCCGGGTGCCGGATGGCGGGTGGCGGGTCTCGGATGCCGGGTGCCGGGTGCCGGGTGCCGGACGGCGGGTCTCGGATGCCGGATGCCCGATGGCAAGTGGCAGGCGCCGGGTGCTGGGTACCGGATGCCGGATGCCGGGTGGCGGGTCTCGGATGCCCGATGGCGGTCTCGGATGCCCGATGGCAAGTGGCGGCCGCCGGATGACGGGTGCTGGGTGCCAGGTGCCAGGTGCCGGACGGACCCAAAGGGGGCGGGGCCCGGCGCATCGCCCGCCAGCCCGCTTGCGCCGCCGCCCCCGACCCAGCCACCGTCCCGCCAGTACCACTCCCCTGACCGCGCCGCCGCCCCGCCAGCAAGACCGCCCTGCCAGTACCGCCGCCCTGACCGCGCCGCCGCCCCGCCAGCACCACCCCCCTGCCAGTACCGCCGCCCTGACCCCGCCGCCCCGCCAGTACCGCCACCCCACCGCCTCGCCCGCGCCGTCGGCCCTCCCGCCGCCGCCCCGCCAGTACCGCCACCCCACCGCCGCCACCGCCTCGCCCGCGCCGTCGGCTCTCCCCGTTGCCGGTTCAGCCCCCTACAGAGGCGTCGCGGCGTACAGGATGAGGAACATGGTCACGGCGGAGTTCGCCGAGGACATCGCGGAGACGGCGGTGCCGGCGGCGGCGCCCCATGCCGCGAGGCCCACGGCGGTGAACGCCGAGG
Organism: Streptomyces griseoruber; assembly: GCF_001514205.1. GTDB lineage: Bacteria > Actinomycetota > Actinomycetes > Streptomycetales > Streptomycetaceae > Streptomyces > Streptomyces griseoruber. Next base: position 345,896 of record NZ_KQ948772.1, read on the forward strand.
GCCAGCTGCGCCCGGCCGGGGCCGGGCCGAGCAGGGCCGCCACCCGGCGCGGCACCGGTCCCGGCGCCGCGAAGCCCGCCAGTGTGGACACGGGAGTGGCCCGGGAGACCAGGGCCGCCTTGCCGATCGCCCGTGCCACGGTACGGCGGCTGCCCACCGCCTGGGCCGCGTCCTCGTCAGCCCAGCGCTCCGCCGTGTAGGACACGGCGGTGCGCAGCGGCCGCAGGAACGGGTTGGCGCGGGCCGCGAGCCCCACCGCCAGCAGGAACCGGTGGTGCCCGGCCGTCAGATGGGCGCGCTCATGAGCGAACAGCGCCCGCCGCTCGGCCGGTTCGAGGCGGTCCAGCAGGGCGGTGGTCACCACCACCCGGGCCCGCCGGCCACCGGGCAGCGCGTAGGCGTACGGCACCCCGTCGGGCAGGACGACCACCTCGGTACCCGGCAGCCCCGCCAGCGCGCGATGCGCCCCGCGCCGTACCCGAACGTGCCGCCACAGCGTCCGCCCGCAGGCCACGAGCACCGCGCACAGCGCGGGGATGGCCGCCTTCCCGGCCACCTCGTCGTACGGCACCGCCGCGCGCACCTCGGGGTCCGACCACCCGTCCGGCAGCGGATTGCCCGGCAGCTGGGCCGTGCCCACCACCATGACCAGCCCCAGACACACCGTGCTGCACACCGCCATCACCACCGCCACCCCCGACAGCAGCCGGGTCGCCGCGCGCGGATGCAGATGCTGCTCCGCCAGGCGCGCCACCGGCCACGCCGTCAACGGCAGCACCAGCGGCAAAAAGACGAACACCCCCATAGGGCTCGGGCTTCCCCTTCACTCGCCGCCGGAACGGCCCAGCAGCTCCCGCAGCAGCCGCTCGTCGTCCGGGCCGAGACCGGTGACGAAGCTGGCGAGCACCGCCTCACGGTCGCTCTCCGCGTCCAGCACCCTGCGCATCCGGTGCGCCGCGAGACCCGCCTGGTCCGAGGCCGGCGTCCACGCGAAGGACCGGCCCGCCCGCTCCCGGGTCACCACGCCCTTGGCCAGCAGCCGGGTCAGGATCGTGATCACCGTCGTATAGGCGAGGTCGTCGCCGAGGCGCTCCTGCACCCACCCCGCGCTCACCGGCTCCTTCGCCTCGCCGAGCACCGACAGCACCAGCGCCTCCAGCTCGCCCTGTCTGCGCCGCCGCGGACCCTGCCGGTCGTCCACCACGCCCCTGTCTCCCTTCCGCCGCCGACGCTTTTCCGGCCCGACATCGTATCGACGCCCCCGGTCCACCCCCGGTGCATCGCACCGCCGCCCCGGTCGACTACACCAGCGTAGAAGACCGGCCGGGAGAAGGGGACCAGGACGTCCCGGGCCTCCCCGGAATCGCGGCCAAGTGCCGTGCGGGGCAAGGGTGTTGTTCGATCCACCGCACACACAGATTCTTCACACGAAGGGTGAGGGGAAGGTATCTGAACGTTAAAGCAAGGGGCGTAGGGTGTCCGATCATGCAAGGCCCGAACGACATCTCGCGTTCCCCCCGTCTCACCGATCTGGCGACCCTCGTCCGCCTGCCCGCCGCGCTGAGCGTGCCCGGTGACGTGCTCGCCGGCGCGGTCGCGAGCACCGGACGCGTCCGGCCCCGTACCGCCGCCACGATGGCGTCCTCCGTCGCCCTCTACTGGGCCGGCATGGCGCTCAACGACTACGCGGACGCGACCGTGGACGCGGTGGAACGCCCCGAACGCCCCATACCCTCCGGCCGGGTCGGCCGCCGCACCGCCCTGGCCACCGCCTGCGGGCTGACCGCCGCCGGCCTCGGTCTCGCCGCCCTGGCCGGCGGGCGTGCCGCGCTCGGTGTGGCGGTGCCGCTGACCGGGCTGGTCTGGGCGTACGACCTGCGTCTGAAGTCCACCGCCGCCGGCCCCGCCGCGATGGCGGGGGCGCGGGCGCTGAACGTACTGGCCGGAGCCGAGCCCGGCCGCCGCAGCTCGGCGCTCCCGGCCGCGCTGCTGGTCGGCGCGCACACCTACACGGTCACGGCGCTGAGCCGCCACGAGGTGACGGGCGCGCCCCGCTCCGTACCGGCCGCGACCCTGGCCGGCACCGCGGCCACCGCCCTCGCCGCCGGGGCGCTTCCCTCACTACGGCGCACCGGACGCGGAAGACCCGACGGGCGGGCGGCCCGGATCGGTGCCGCCGCCGGGGCACTCGCCTATCTGACCACGTACGGCGGCGCGCAGGCGCGGGCGGCCCACCACCCGTCCGCGGCGAACGTCCGGCAGGCCGTCGGCGCCGGGATCCTCTCGCTGATGCCCCTCCAGGCGGCGCTCACCGCGAGCGGTGGCGCCCCGGCCCTGGCCGGTCTGCTCGCCGCGGCCCATCCGACGGCCCGCAGGCTGGCACGGAAGGTGTCGCCCACATGAGCGCCCTCCCCGCCCCGCCCGCCCGGCTGCGCTACGGCTTCGGGACCAACGGCTTCGCCCACCACCGTCTCGACGACGTCCTGACCGTTCTCGCCGACCTGGGCTACGACTCGGTCGGGCTCACCCTGGACCACGGCCATCTCGACCCCTTCGCCGCGGACCTGCCGCGCCGGGTCGATCAACTGGCCTCCAGGATCGACCGGTTGGGTCTCGCCGTCATGGTGGAGACCGGGGCGCCGTACCTCCTCGACCCCTGGCGGGGGCACGTCCCCACCCTCATGTGCGCCCCCGGCTCCGAACGGCGCCTGGACCTCCTCGCGCGGGCGGTGCGCATCGCGGCCGAGCTGGGCGCCCCGGCCGTCCAGCTGGCCAGCGGGCCGGCCCCCGAGGGCGTCCCGGAGGAGGAGGCATGGAAGCGGCTGGCCGCGGGCTGCGAGGAGGTCCTGGAGATCGCCGACGAGCACGGGGTGGCGCTCGGGTTCGAGCCCGAGCCGTACATGTTCGTCGACACCGTGCAGCGGGTGCTGGACCTGCGCCACCGGCTCGGCGATCCCGACCTGTTCGGTGTCACGCTCGACATCGGCCACGCCCACTGCGTCGAGGAAGCGCCCCTGCTCGACTGTGTCGCACTGGCGGCACCGCACCTGGTCAACGTGCAGATCGAGGACATGCGGCGCGGGGTGCACCGGCACCTGGAACTCGGCACGGGCGAGATCGACTTCCCGCCGGTCCTGGCCGCGCTGAAGGCCTCCGGCTATCACGGACCCGTCTCGGTGGAGATCCAGGGCGCGTCGCTGAACGCCCCCGAAGTCGCCCGCCGCTCACTGGAGTTCCTGAAGGCCGCCGAGCCGCACTGACGGCTCGCTCTGCTCTGACATCTCGTCACTTCCCTTTCTCGGTGCGGCTGTTCGCCGTACGCACATCCGACAGAGGAGGTATGCGCTGTGGACCCACGCATCCCGATCGCCCTCGACGAGCGGCTCACCGCGGACGCGGCGGCCTGGCTGGCCGACGCGGTCGCCCGGGTGGGCGAGGATCCGGCGGCGGTACGCGGCGTCTTCCCGGCCGTGGGCCGGCGCTGCGGTCGCGGCCCGCTGATCGCGGGCTGGACGGTGGCGGACGCCGCCCGCGCCCGGCTGCTCGCCGCCCTGCCGCTCAGCGGCGCGGCACTCGCCGAGGAGATCGCCGCCCTCCACCGGTACGGCGACTCCGCCGAGCAGCGGGCCGTGCTGCGCTCCCTGGCCCTGCTGGAGGACACGGACGCGTCCTTCGCCGATCGGGGGCTGCCCCTGGTGCGGGCGGCGCTGCGGAGCAACGACACCGATCTGATCGAGTCGGCCCTCGGACCGTACGCCGCGCGCCACCTGGACGCCGAGGGCTACCGGCAGGCCGTGCTGAAGAGCGTCTTCTGCGGCATCCCGCTCGCCCGGATCGCCGGTCTGACGGAGCGCGCCGACCGTGAACTCGCCCGCATGCTGGCCGACTTCGCCCATGAGCGGGTCGCCGCGGGCCGTGACGTCCCGGCCGACGTCTGGCCGGTCGTGCGCGCCCACCCGGGGACGCTGGAGGCCTCCGGGCTGCCCGCCGAGACCGGGTCGCCCTCTCCCGACCGCCGCGAGGCGGCCGTACGGGCCCTGGCCGCCTTCTCCGCCACCGCCACCGCACCCGCACCCGCAGGAGCCGCCTGATGCGTATCTTCGACCCCCACATCCATATGACCTCCCGCACCACCGACGACTACGAGGCGCTGTACGCGGCCGGGGTCCGGGCGGTGGTGGAGCCGTCGTTCTGGCTCGGCCAGCCGCGCACCTCGGTGGACAGCTTCACCGACTACTTCGACGCGCTGCTCGGCTGGGAGCCGTACCGCGCCGCGCAGTTCGGCATCCGGCACCACTGCACGATCGCCCTCAACCCGAAGGAGGCCAACGACCCGCGCTGCGCCGGGGTGCTGGACGTGCTGCCGCGCTATCTCGCCAAGGACCGGGTGGTGGCCGTCGGGGAGATCGGCTACGACTCCATGACGCCCGAGGAGGACGAGGCGCTGGCCCGCCAGCTGGCCCTCGCCGTCGAGCACGGACTGCCCGTGCTGGTGCACACCCCGCACCGCGACAAGGCCGCCGGCACCCGCCGCACCCTCGACGTGGTCCGCGAGTCCGGCATCCCGCCCGAGCACGTCCTCGTCGACCACCTCAACGAACTCACCGTCGCCCTGGTCGCCGACAGCGGCTGCTGGATGGGCTTCTCCATCTACCCGGACACCAAGATGAGCGAGGACCGGATGGTGCGGATCCTGAAGGACCACGGCACCGCGCGGATGCTGGTCAACTCCGCGGCCGACTGGGGCCGCAGCGACCCCCTGAAGACCCGGAAGACCGCCGACGCGATGCTGGCCGCCGGTTTCGACGAGGACACCGTCGACCAGGTGATGTGGCGCAACCCGGTGGCCTTCTACGGGCAGAGCGGCCGGCTCGACCTCGAGGACGTCGAGGCCGACGGCAGCGCCCTGTTCGAGGGCAACTCCGTCAAGCGCGGCGGGGAGTGAGCCCGGGGTGCGCTTCCGGCACGGCGACGGCACCACCGTCCACCTCGCCTACTGCAGCAACGTCCACCAGGCGGAGGACCTGGACGGCGTGGTGCGCCAGCTCGCCTCCCACGCCGAGCCGGTCCGCGAGGCCCTCGGCGCCGATCTGCTCGGCATCGGACTGTGGCTGGCCCGGGACGTGGTCACCGAGCTGTCCGCCCGGCCCGGGGCCGTACGCCGGCTGCGCGCCGAGCTGACCGCCCGCGGCCTGGAGACCGTCACCCTCAACGCCTTCCCGTACGAGGGTTTCCACCGCGAGGTGGTCAAGAAGGACGTCTATCTGCCCGACTGGACCGACCCCGCCCGGCTGCGCTACACCGTCGACTGCGCCCGGGTCCTCGCCGGACTGCTCCCCGACGACGCGCGGCGCGGCAGCGTCTCCACCCTGCCGCTGGCCTGGCGCACCCCCTGGCCGGCCGGGGCGCGCGACACGGCACGCCGCGCCATGGACCAACTTGCCAGCCAGCTAGGCGAGTTGGAGCGTGAGACGGGCCGTACGATCCGGGTCGGCTTCGAACCGGAGCCCGGCTGCGTGGTGGAGAACACCGTCCAGGCCGCCCGGGAACTCGGCGGACTGGACCCCGAGCGGCTCGGCATCTGCCTGGACACCTGCCATCTCGCCGTACAGTTCGAGAACCCGGCGCAGGCACTGCGCCGCCTCGCCGACGCCGGCCTCCCGGTCGTCAAGGTGCAGGCCTCCAGCGCCCTCCAGGCCGACGACCCCGCCGACCCCGCGGCACGCCGGGCCCTCGCCGGGTTCGCCGAACCCCGCTTCCTGCACCAGACGCGCACCGCACCGCCCGGCACCGGAACCGGCACGGACACCGGAACCGGCACGGACACCGACACCCGCACCGTCATCGGAGTGGACGACCTCCCGGACGCCCTGGCCGGCGGGCTGGACCCCGGCTCCCCCTGGCGGGTGCACTTCCACGCGCCCCTGCACGCCGCACCCGAACCGCCCCTGAGCACCACGACGACCGAACTGACCGTCGCTCTCCGGGAACTGCTCGGCGGTCCGCGGGCGGTCTGCGACCACGTGGAGGTGGAGACCTACACCTGGTCCGTCCTGCCCGAACAGCTGAGGCCACAGGACCGCGAGGGCCTCGTCGCGGGAATCGCCGCCGAACTGGCCTGGTCCCGGGACCGGTTCGGGGAACTCGGCCTCGTCGCGGCACCCGGCACCGCCCGCCCCCGAAAGGAGCCCGTCCCATGACCCGACTCGTCGTCCTCGACATCGTCGGCCTCACCCCCCGCCTGCTGCGCCACATGCCGGCCGTCTCCGCCGTCGCCGCACAGGGCTTCCAGGCCCGCCTGGACACCGTCCTGCCCGCCGTGACCTGTTCCGTGCAGTCCACCCTCCTCACCGGCGCACCGCCCGGCGAGCACGGTGTCGTCGGCAACGGCTGGTACTTCCGCGACCTCGGCGAGGTCCTGCTGTGGCGCCAGCACAACGCCCTGGTCGGCGGCGAGAAGCTGTGGGACACCGCCCGCCGCGCCCGGCCCGACTACACGGTCGCCAACGTCTGCTGGTGGTACGCCATGGGCGCCGACGTGGACTTCACCGTCACCCCGCGCCCCGTCTACTACTCCGACGGCCGCAAGGAACCCGACTGCTACACCCGGCCGCCCGCCCTGCACGACGAACTCACCAGCCGACTCGGCCCGTTCCCCCTGTTCACCTACTGGGGACCCAACGCCGGTATGCCCTCCAGCCAGTGGATCCTCGCCGCCGCCCGCCAGATCTTCGACGAGCACCGCCCCGACCTGACCCTGGTCTACGTACCGCACCTCGACTACGAGCCCCAGCGCTCCGGCCCCGGCTCGCCGCGGTCGGCGCGCGAGGCCCGCCGCCTCGACGACGCGCTGCGTCCCCTCCTGGAGCACTTCCGCCGCGAGGACGCCACCGTCGTGATCCTCAGCGAGTACGGCATCGCGCCCGTGTCCCGCCCGGTCGACATCAACCGCGCGCTGCGCCGGGCCGGACTGCTGGAGGTCCACACCCAGGACGGCATGGAGTACCTCGACCCGATGACGTCGCGCGCCTTCGCGGTCGCCGACCACCAGATCGCGCACGTCTACGTCCGCGACCCGGCCGACCTCGCGAAGACCGCCGAGATCCTCGCCGGACTCGACGGGGTGGACGAGGTGCTCGACGAGCAGGGCAAGGCCCGGCACGGACTCGCGCACGAACGCTCGGGCGAACTGGTCGCGGTGGCGCGGTCCGACGCCTGGTTCACGTACTACTACTGGCTGGACGACGAGCGTGCCCCGGACTTCGCCCGCCAGGTCGAGATCCACCGCAAACCCGGCTACGACCCCGCCGAACTCCTCTACGACCCCAGTGTCCCCGGCGTCAAGGCACGCGCCCTCGGCCAGGTCGCGCGCAAGAAGGCCGGCCTGCGCTACCGCATCCGGACCGTCCCGCTGGACCCCTCGGGCGTCCGCGGCAGCCACGGCCGGCTCCCCGAGGACCCGCAGGACAGCCCCGTCCTGCTGTGCTCCCGGCCCGGCCCCGCGCGCGACCGGATCGCCGCGACCGAGGTCAAGGACCTGCTCCTCGGCCTGGCCGGCATCACCGGCTGAGCCACTGGACGACCACCCGTCACCGGCCGATCACCCTCGGATCACTCTCGGACCACCCTCGGACCACTCTCGGAAACCGTCCGATCCCCCCGCTTCCCGGAAGAGCCCCCCATGCACGCGACGGACACCCCACCGCCCCTCCCCCACCACCGTCCCCTGCTCGACCCCGCCGCCGAGTACGGGCGCTGGATCACCGAGCGGCCGCTGGCCCGGATCACCCTGTGGGGCGACACCCACCCCTGGCTCGTCACCCGGCACGAGGACGCCCGTGCCGTCCTCGGCGATCCGCGCTTCAGCGCGCGCAACGTCCGCCCGGGCTTCCCCGGCCTCCAGCCGACGCCCCCGCCGCCCACCCCGGGCCAGCTCTTCGCCATGGACCCGCCGGACCACACCCGGCTGCGCCGCATGCTGATCCCCGAGTTCACCTTCCGCCGGGTCGAACAGCTCAGGCCGGCCGTCCGGCGGATCACCGGCGAACTCCTCGACGGTCTGGTCGAGAAGGGCCCGCCGGCCGACCTGGTGGAGCACTTCACCCTCCCGCTGCCGCTCCTCGTCATCTGCGAACTGCTCGGAGTGCCTTACGCCGACCGGGAGTTCATCCACCGGCACGCCGCCGCCTTCGCCACCGTCTCGGCCGGACCGGAGGCGATGCGGGCCGGCTGGGCGGCCCTCTTCGGCTACCTCCAGGAGCTGCTGGCGGCCAAGTCGCGGGAACCCGGCGACGATCTGATGAGCAAGCTCGCCGTCGAACGGGTCGCCACCAAAGAGGCCACGGCGGCGGAGGCGGCCGGCATGCTGGTCCAGCTCCTCGTCGCCGGGCACGAGACGACCGCGAGCATGCTCTCGCTCGGCGTGGTCGCCCTGCTGCGCCATCCCGACCAGCTGAACGCGCTGCGCGCCGACGACGACCTCGTCCCGGGCGCGGTCGAGGAACTCCTGCGCTACCTCACCGTCGTCCACATCGGGCTGCGCCGCATCGCCGTCGAGGACGCCGAGATCGGCGGGGTGACGATCCGCGCCGGTGAGGGCGTGGTCGTCGCCCTCCAGTCCGCCAACCGGGACCCCGCGGTCTTCGGCGACCCCGACACCCTCGACCTCACCCGGGACGCCGGCCACCATCTCGCGTTCGGCCACGGCCCGCACCACTGCCTCGGCCAGTCGCTCGCCCGCGCCGAACTCCAGATCGCCCTGCCGATGCTCTTCGACCGCCTGCCCACCCTCCGCCTGACCGGCCCGCCCGCGGAGCGGCACGCGTTCGAGGGCCGCGCGGTCCACGGCGTGTCGGAGCTGCCCGTGGCCTGGTGACCCGGTTCCGTCCGCGCCAGGAAGAGGCCGAGGAGGCCGTGGACCTCGCCGCGGTGGCCGCCGTGTCGCGCGGCGCGTGTACCGGCGCGGCGGTCGCCTGGTCCATGTCGACGCGCCGACGGCACCGTGGTCCGTGGCCGCCCGCAGGGCCTCGAACGCGCGCTGGGCAACCTGCTGGCGGACGCCGCCGAGTTCGACCCCGACGGCGACGATCCCATCGAGGTCCGCATCCGCCGTGGAGTGGTCACCGTGTCCGACCGTGGACCGGGTATCGACGCCGACACCCTGCCCCGTGTGTTCGACCGCTTCTACCGCGCCGACACCGCTCGCGCCCCGCCCGGCTCCGACTCGGCCTCGCCATCGTCCGCGATGGCGCCGACGCCCACGGCGGCACGGTGACCGCGGGGCCTCGCCCCGGCGGCGGGGCCCGGATCGGCTTCACCGTGGCCGGGTCGCGGCTGTTGCCCGGGGCCGGGTGGGTGCTCCTGCCCGAGATCACCGGATCGGCGAAGGCACCGATCCCCAGGGCCGGGCACCGTTCGGTGCCGTCGGTGAGGGTCATCCTCTGCTTCGCGTGGTGGGTGTCGAAGCAGTACCGGGGACGGCCGCTCAGGCACGCCCGGCACTGACCGCACACGGCACGCCAGTTGAGGATCACGAAGTCACCGGGCTCGACGTCGGTCACGCCCCCGCCGACCGACTCCACGACACCGGCCGCCTCGCCCTTCGCCCGCGCGACGACTCCTCGTACCTGCTGGGACACTCCTCGGTCCCCTCACGTTTCTCGGTGATCGACGGCCGGTCAGGCAGCCGGTTGGACGCGCACGGGCAGGGACGCCCACGACCGCAGGGTGTTGTTGGGGTGGCGCTGCGGTGTGCCGACGAGCTCGATCCGCTCGACGCGGCGGGCCAGCGCGGTCAGCAGCGCCTCGGCCTCCAGGCGGGCCACGTGCTGGCCGATGCACTGGTGGATGCCCATGCCGAAGCCGACATGGCCGGAGGGGTCGCGGGTGAGATCGAAGCGGTCCGGATCGGTCCAGCGGGCCGGGTCGCGATTGGCCGCGCCCAGGAACATGAGGATCTTCGTGTCCGCGGGGATGACCGTGCCGGCGACGGTGATGTCGGTGGTGGCGGTACGGAAGAACGTCTGCACCGGCGATTGCCAGCGGACCGCCTCGTCGAACGCGGCCCGCGCCAACTCCGGTCGCTGCCGCAGCCGTTGCCACTCCTCGGGGTGGGTGGCGAAGGCGTACAGGCAGGCCGCCAGGCCGTGCACGGTGGTGTCGACGCCGGCGGTGAGCAAGGAGCGCACCACCAGCGGCGCCTGTTCGTACGTCAGCTCGCCACGGTCGGCGGCCTCCCAGATCCGCGCGCCGAAACCGTCCTCCCCCAACTTCTCCCGTGCGCACTGGGCGTTCACCCACGCCGACAGTCCGGCCACCCGGTGCGCGTCGGCCGCGACGAGGTCGTTGCGCGGGCCGAAGGCGTTGAAGGCCATGTTGCCGTAGGGCAGGAGGTTCTCCCGGCCGTCCGGGCCGAGACCCACCGCGTCCGGGAACGCACGCAGCGGGAACGCCTCCGCCAGCGCCGCGAAGCCGTCGAACTCGGTTCCCGCGGAGAGGACTTGGTCGACGAGTTCCTCGGCCACCGAGTGCCATGTCTCGCGCAGGCGGCGCAGGGCGGGCGGGGCCAGGATCTCGCGCAGTACCCGCCGTGGCGCGTCGTGCCGGGGCGGGTCGGCCTCCAGCAGCAGGCTCGGCGGGCGCCACGGCGTCTCGTGCCGGAAGTTGGCCAGGCCCACGCCCGAACCCGACTCGAAGTGCTGCCAGTCCACCAGGGCTGCGTGCACCTGCTCGTAGCGGGCCAGCGCGTGGACGTCGTAGCGCGAGAGGTACACGACCGGACCGGCCTCGCGCAGGGCCCGGTGCAGCGGTTCGGGGTCCAAGAGGGCGTCGTGGGCGAACGGGTCGGCGTCGCTGGCAGGCGGTACGACGGCACGCTCCAGTGCCTCGGTCATCGCGGCTCCTTGGGGAAAGGGGAGAAAGTCGGGTGTGCTCAGAGATCGAGCACGAGGCGGTCGCCGCAGGAGCGCGACACGCACGGGAACATGCAGTCGTTCACGGCCCGTTCGTGGTCGGCGAGGATCGAGTCGCGGTGGTCGGGCCGTCCCGCCAGCACCGGTGTCAGACACGTGCCGCAGGTGCCCTGCTCACAGGACGACAGCACCTCCGCCCCTGCGCGGCGCACCGCCTCCAGCACGGACACGTCCGGGGTGACGGTGACGGTGCGTCCCGTGCGGCGCAGTTCGACCTCGAACGGCGCCTTGCGCACCGGCGGGGTCTGCACGGCGGCGGTGAAGCGTTCCGTGCGCAGGGCGTGCGCCGGCCAGGCGACGCAGGCCGCCTCGACGGCGGCGAGCAGCGGGGCGGGACCGCAGCAGTACACCTTGGTGTCCGGTCGCGGTGTGCCCAGCCAGGCCGCCAGGTCCAGCAGCCCGAGTTCGTCCTGCGGGACGACCTGCACCCGCTCGCCGTGGGCGGCCGTCAGCTCCTCGCGAAAGGCCATCGACGCCCGGGTACGCCCGCCGTACAGCAACTGCCAGTCCGCTCCGAGCAGTTCGGCCTGGCGCACCATGGGCAGCAGCGGGGTGATGCCGATGCCGCCGGCGATGAAGAGGTACTTCTCCGAGGGCACGAGGGGGAACTGGTTGCGCGGGCCGCCGACGCCGACGCGGTCCCCCGGACGCAGCCGGTCGTGCACATGGGCGGATCCGCCCCGTCCCGCGGGCTCCCGCAGCACGGCGACGCGGTAGGTGTGGGCGTCCCATCGGTCGCCGCACAGCGAGTACTGCCGAGTCGTCCCGTCCGGCAGGACGAGGTCGATGTGGGAGCCGGGCGTCCAGTCCGGCAGCCGGGCACCGCCCGGGTGGGTGAGGGTGAGGGACACCACGCCCTCGGCAATGCCCTCTTTGGCGGAGATCGTCAGGGTCGCCGCGTTCCCCGGTGCCGGCCGTCCCGGACCGACGCCGGACCCGGCGTCCGCGACCATGCTGGTTCCGACCACGCTGTCGCCTCCCGTCGTTGGGTTGCAGGCAGGATGCGCGGCGGGGAAAGGCGGTCGCGACGGCTTTCTCACTCAGTGAGAGACGAACTTCCGTCGGCTGTCATACGGCCGTCGCACTGCCGTCACGTGGATCACCGGACTCCCGGCGCCGCCCCTCGGCGCCCGGGGCCCCCAGCGCACGGGAGACACCGCGTGCCGCCGTCCGCACCACCGGCACGACGGACGAGGCCCCCGCCTCGTTGGGGACGATCACCGCCAGCGCGGCCACCACCTCACCCCGCGCGTCGCGCACCGGCGCCGCGACACCCAGGGCGTCCGGGTGGACGTACCCCGGGCAGTACGAGTACCCCTGCCGGCGTACCTCGGCCAGCACCGCCCGCAGCCGCGCCGCCGTGGCGGGGGTGTCCGGCGTGTAGCGGTGCAGCGGCCCTTCGAGGACCCGCCGACGCAGGTCGTCCGGGCCGTGGGCGAGCAGGAGCAGGCCGCTGGAGGAGGCGTGCAGCGGAAGGCGGCCCGCGATGCGGGTGTAGTTGACGACCGCGCCCGGTGCCGTCAGCCGCTCCAGGAACAGCACCTCCTCGCCGTCCAGCACACCGAGCTGGACGTGGTGGCCGACGACGTCGTGGACGCCCTCCATGAACGGCATGGCCGCGTTGCGCAGCGACAGGGTGGGCGAGGCCCGGGTGGCCAGCTCCCACAGGCGCATGCCGACCCGGACCCTGCGGTCGGCGTCCCGGGTCAGGAAGCCGTACGACACGAGCTCCGCCACCAGCCGTGACGCGGTGGCCACGTGCAGCCCCGTACGCCGGGAGATCTCCGAGACGGTCAGGGCCGACTCCTCCGGCGTGAACGCCTCGAAGATCCGCACGACCCTCGCCAGAACCGACTCGCCGTTCCGTGTCCTCACCCCGCCATCATCGGATTCCTTTCCCGCACGTCAAGCCCTTGCCCCGCTCAGGCGGCGCGTCGGGCGCGTACGGTACGGCGGGTCGCTCAGCGCGAGTGGTCGTGGAAGCCGCGGCCGGTCTTCCTGCCGAGCAGTCCGGCGTCGACCATCCGCAGCAGCAGGGGCGGCGGGGCGTGCAGCGGCTCCTTGAACTCCTCGTACAGGGAGTCGGCGATGGCCTTGACCGTGTCGAGACCGATCAGGTCGGCCAGCCGCAGCGGGCCCATGGGGTGGGCGCAGCCGAGCACCATGCCGTTGTCGATGTCCTCGGCCGTGGCGTAGCCGGATTCGAGCATGCGGACGGCGGACAGCAGGTACGGGACGAGGAGGGAGTTGACGACGAAGCCGGCCCGGTCCTGCGCCCCGATGGCGTGTTTGCCCAGCGTCGCGGTGACGAAGGCCTCGGCGCGTCCCCGTGTCCGATCCCCGGTCAGCAGTGAGGGGACGATCTCGACGAGCGGCATCACCGGCACCGGATTGAAGAAGTGGATGCCGATGACCTGCTGCGGACGGCGGGTGGCCATCGCCGGTTTCGTCACCGGGATGGACGAGGTGTTCGTCGCCAGGATCGCGTCCGCCCGGGTGACGACGTTGTCCAGGGCCGCGAACACCTCGGTCTTGATCTGCTCGTCCTCGGCCACGGCCTCGATCACCAGATCCCGGTCGGCGAACTCCGCGATCTCGGTGGTGAGGCGGATCCGGCCGAGTGCGGCATCGCGCTCCGCCGCGGTGAGCTTGCGGCTGCGCAGGCCGCGCTCCAGCGACGCGGAGATCCGGTCCCGTCCGGCCTTCAGGGCCTCCGGTCCGGTCTCGCACATCAGCACGTCCAGCCCCGCTCGGGCGCAGACCTCCGCGATGCCGCTGCCCATGAGGCCCGCCCCGACGACGCCGACGCGTCGGATGTCGGTCCCTGCCGACGGGGCCGAGGCGGAGGCGCGGCCGGCTGTCTCCTGCGTCATGGCGCACCTTCCTGACGGGAGCCGGGCATCAGCGGAACGCCGCGTGGCCGGTGAGGGCCTGCCCGACGACCAGGGTGTGCATCTCGCTGGTGCCCTCGTAGGTCAGGACGGACTCCAGGTTGTTGGCGTGGCGCAGCGGCGCGTACTCCAGGGAGATGCCGTTGGCGCCGAGGACGGTCCGGCATTCGCGGGCGATGGCGAGGGCCTCGCGCACGTTGTTGAGCTTGCCGACGCTGATCTGCTCGGGGCGGATACGGCCCTGGTCCTTCAGGCGGCCCAGGTGCACGGCGAGCAGAGCGGCGCCGCCGAGCGAGACGCTCATGTCGGCCAGCTTCTTCTGGGTGAGTTGGAAGGCGCTGATGGGCTTGCCGAACTGGACGCGCGAGTCGGCGTACTCCAGGGCCGCCCGCAGCGAGTCGCGCCCCGCGCCGACCGCGCCGAACAGGATGCCGAAGCGGGCCTCGTTCAGGCAGGACAGCGGGCCGCGCAGACCCTCCGCGAGCGGCAGGCGCGCCGAGTCGGGCAGCCGGACGTGGTCGAAGTGCAACTCCGAGGTGACGGACGCGCGCAGCGACATCTTCTGCTTGATGTCCTGGGTGGTGAAGCCGGGCGTGCCGCGCGGGACGAGGAAGCCGCGCACGCCCTCCTCGGTCTGCGCCCAGACGGTGGCCACGTCGGCGATGCCCCCGTTGGTGATCCACATCTTGGAGCCGTCGAGGATCCAGTCACCGCCGTCACGCACGGCCCGGGTGCGCATCCCGGCCGGGTCGCTGCCGAAGTCCGGCTCGGTCAGGCCGAAGCAGCCGATCGCCTCGCCGGCGGCGAGCCGGGGCAGCCACTCCTGCTTCTGCTCCTGCGATCCCCACTTCCAGATCGAGTACATCGACAGCGAGCCCTGCACCGAGACGAAGCTGCGGAAGCCCGAGTCCGCCGCCTCCAGCTCCAGACAGGCCAGGCCGTAGCTGACGGCGTTCGTGCCGGCACAGCCGTAGCCCTCCAGGTGCATGCCGAGCACGCCCAACTTGCCGAGTTCTGGCGCGAGTTCGCGGGCGAAGTGGGCGTTCTCGAACCACTCGCCGAGGTGCGGGCGCACCCGGTCGGCGAGGAACTTGGCGACGGTCGCCTGGATCTCGCGTTCCTCGTCGGTGAGGGTGGAGGAGAGGTCGAGCAGGTCGAGAGGGTCCTTCATCGGCTTGGCGCCGCTCATCGTGTGCTCCAGGGGTGAGTGTCGGTCAGGAGTCCAGCCAGTCCGCGATCTCGCCGGTGTGCTCGCCCAGCCGCGGCGGGCGGCGGGCGTAGCGGGGCGGGGTGCGGGACAGGGAGATCGGGTTGGCGACCAGGTCCATGGCGGATCCGTCGTCGTCGGTGACCGCGGCCCGGGGCGCGAGGCCGAGGCGTTCGGCGAGGTCGAATGCCTGGGCGAGGTCGTTGACCGGTCCGCAGGGCACGCCCAGGGGCGTGAGGTGCTCGAACCATTCGGCCGCTGTTCGGGTGGCCAGCAACTCGCCCAGTTTCCGGGCGAGTTCGTCGACGTGCGCGACCCGGTCGGGGTTGGTGGCGAAGCGGGGGTCGTCGGCGAGTTCCGGTGCGCCGAGGCCCTGGCACAGGGCGGCGAACTGGCGGTCGTTGCCGACGGCGACAACCAGCGGCCGGTCCTTGGCCTGGTAGACCTCGTAGGGCGCGATGGAGGGGTGCCGGTTGCCCAGGATCCCCGGTACCCGGCCGGCCAGGGTGTATCCGGCGGCCTGGTTGACGAGGCTCGACAGCAGGGTGGAGAGCAGGTCGACTTCGATGTGCTGTCCCTGGCCGGTCGCGTCGCGGTGGCGCAGCGCGGCGAGCACACCGATCGCGGCGTGCAGGCCGGTGAGGACGTCCACGAGGGCCACGCCGGTCTTCACGGGCTGCCCGGGGGCGGGGCCGGTGACGCTCATCAGCCCGCCGACGGCCTGGATCAGCAGGTCGTAGCCGGGAAGGGCGGCCCCCGGTCCGGCACCGAAGCCGGTGATCGAGCAGTAGACGATGCCCGGGTTGCCGGAGCTGACCCGGTCGTAGCCGAGCCCGTGCCGGTGCAGGGTGCCGGGCCGGAAGTTCTCGAAGAGCACGTCGGCGCGGCGCGCCAGTTCGGTCGCGCGGCGGCGGTCCCGCTCGTCGCGCAGGTCGAGCGCGAGGGAGCGCTTGTTGCGGTTGACGGAGAGGAAGTAGGTGGCCTCGCCGTGGGCGTGGGGCGGGCCCCAGGCCCGTGTGTCGTCCCCGGTGGCGGGGTGCTCGACCTTGATGACGTCGGCGCCGAGGTCGGCGAGGAGCATGGTGGCGTACGGCGCGGCGAGGACGCGGCCGAAGTCGGCGACGAGCACGCCGCTCAGCGGCAGCGCCGAGGGGCTGGTCACGGCGTCGGTCCTCCCGAGCTGCGCAGGTACACCGTCTTGGTGCGGGTGAAGAACTCGCGGGCCGCGCGGCCCTGTTCCTTCGGCCCGTACGCGCTGTGCTTGACGCCGCCGAAAGGCACGTGCGGGTCGGCGCCCGCCGTCTCGGAGTTGATGTGCAGCACGCCGACGTCCATCTGGTCCGTCGCGGCGGTGACGGCCCGCAGGTCGTCGGTGAAGAGGGCGGCGGAGAGGCCGAAGTCGGTGTCGTCGGCGAGGGCGAGTGCCGCCCGGACGTCCGGGGTGCGCCGGACGGCGAGGACGGGGCCGAACAGTTCCTCGCGCCAGAGCGGGTCGTCGCCGGCCAGTTCGACCACGGTGGGCTGGACGAAGGCTCCGGTCATGCGGTCGTCGTCGTAGTGCCGGCCGCCGGTGAGGAAGTCCACGCCGGGGCGGGCGGCCGCGGCGTCCACGGCCCGCTGGATGTCGTCCCGGGCCTGGACCGAGACGACGGGGCCCATGTCGGTGGTCTCGTCCAGGGGGTCGCCGACCCGCAGGGCGGCGGCGCGCTTGGTGAGCCGGTCGAGGAACTCGTCGGCGACGGGCTCCTGCACGATGAGCCGGGAGGTCGCGGTGCACTTCTGCCCCGTGGACCGGAAGGCGCCGGCCAGCACTTCCCGTACGGCGAGTTCGAGGTCGGCGTCGGCGAGCACGACGGCCGCGTTCTTGCCGCCCATCTCGGTCTGGACCGGCCGGGCCAGCCGCCCGCAGGCCGCGATCAGGCCGCGTCCCACCGAGGTCGAACCGGTGAAGGTGACCGCGTCGACGCCCGGGTGCTCGACCAGCCGGCCGCCGAGGCTGCCGCTTCCGATGAGCAGGGAAAGGACACCGTCCGGCAGCCCGGCCTCGACCAGCGCCTCGGCCAGGCGCATGGCGAGCAGCGGCACCAGGCTGGCGGGCTTCCACACGACGGTGTTGCCGTGGGCGAGCGCGGGGGCGATCTTCCAGGCCGGGATCGCGATGGGGAAGTTGAACGGTGTTACGACCGCCACCACGCCGACCGGCCGGTGGATCACATGGATCTGCTCGCCGGGGCGGGGCGAGGCGAAGACCTCGCCGACCGGGCGGGAGCCCTCACCGGCGTAGTAGCGGAAGATCTCCGCGGCCCGGCGTACCTCGCCGATGCCCTCGGCGCGGGTCTTGCCCTCCTCCCAGGCCAGTTCCTCGCCCCACTGCTCGGCGTGCGCGTCGATGACCTCGGCGGCACGGTCGAGGATGCGGCCGCGGGCGGGAGGCGGCGTGGCGGCCCAGCGGGGGAAGGCGTCCCGTGCGGCCGCGACGGCCTGGTCGAGGTCGTGGTCCGTGGCCATCCGTCCGACAGCCACGGTCTCGCCGGGGTGGGCCGGGTTGAGGTCGACGAGGTCGCCGCCCTGGCCGGTCCGCCACTCCCCGGCGACGAGGTGGCGCAGCGTCCGGGCCTGCCGGACCGGTCCGGCCCGCCGTGTGCTGCTGCTTGCGGTGGATCGCATCGGCACTCCTTCCGGGAGGTCCCGGTACGCCGCTGGGTCCCCTGGGCGCGGCGGGCTGGGTGAGGCCGTCATTGTGTGGGAGGCCGCGTCCCCGGCGCATTGGACGAAACGGCCCGTGCGCCGCTGTCCGGACACGCCGATCCGTCGATGGTGCGGCGCCTGCCGCGGTGAGGGGATCGGCGTACCGGACACGGCTCACGCGCCCGGGGGCGGGCGCGGCCCGGGGACATTGCCTCTCCTCGCGGGAGGCGGAACGGGCCCACAGCCCCGGACCTGGGCAGCATGCGATCCGAGTCCGGTCCGGTCCCCACCGCGTGGCAGCCACGGCTGCTGCGGACCGGCGTCCGCTTCGACGCTCCGTTCTGCTGCAACGACGTCACCGCCACCCGCGCGCTGTCGGTGCTCGAACGCAGCGGCGTGGCCGTCCCGGACGACGTGGCGCCGGCGGGCTTCGACGACATCGGGTCAGCCCTCTTCACCTCGCCCTCGCAGGCCACCGTCGACTCCCGGCGCGAGTCGATTGCCCGCAGGGCCGTGTCGCTGCCGCCCTCCCGCATGGACCTGGCGGACTTCCGGGAGCTCCCGGGCCGCTGCGCGAGTGCCGGATGCGTCCTGCGGGTGCGCGGATCCTCCTCGGCCGCCTCCCGACCGTGTCACTTGCACTCCGTCACACCCGACCCATGACGTGCGACACCGGGCTGGTTGACGGTCAATGGGATGTGAGACCTCACCGGCAGCCCTGGACCGTGCCGATACCGGGTCCCCTGGGGAACCCTGGCTGAGACCTCGCCGAGCCTGCCGGACTCCTCGGTGGCGGGCCCGGTGCCGTGGGCTTCGGCGATCTCCCGCAGGGTGTCCACCCCGGCGACTCCGCCGGCGTCGATGAACGCGTGCAGAACCTGCCGGGACGTGGACTCGTCGCCGGTCCAGCCGAGGACGTCGGGCCGCGTCGGCGGCTCGCGCCGAGCCGGGCCCGGAAGACGGAGGGGTCGAAAGTACGCCTTGGTGTCCTGGACGCGGCCGTCGGCGTCGAGTTCGTGGACGTTGATGCCGGACCGGTCGACCGGCTGCCCGTCGCGGTGACCGCGGCCCCGTGCCAGGCGCCGACGTCCGCCTCCTGGGAGGGAGCGCCCGGGGGCGTCCCGTCTACGGCGTCGCCGTCGTCCTCCGGTCCGGCGACGCGGCGGGGAGAGGCGTGGCGGTGCCCTTGCGGCGGCCGGTCGGACAGGCGCCGAGGGCGAGGAGCGCGCACACGGCGACGACAGCGCAGACGGCCCCCCAGCCCAGCTGGGTGTAGGCGCGCGTCCCGAGCCAGGAGCCGGCACTGGCGCCGACGAAACTGCACGTCATATAGCCGGTGTTGAGCCGGCTGCGGGCCTCGGGGCGCAGGGCGAAGATGCGCGCCTGGTTGGCCACCTGCCCGCACTGCACGGCCACGTCGATCAGGAGCAGTCCCGCGCCGAGGCCGACGATTCCGGCCGGGCCGCCGGCGAGGCCGGTCAGCAGGAGGGCTCCGGAGGCGAGGGCGAGCAGGACGCACCAGAGGTTGACCCGGTCGGCACCGTACCGGTCGACCCGGCGACCGGCGGCGGGTGCCAGGAACATGCTGGCCGCGCCGATCAGCGCGAGCAGACCCACCGCCTGGGTTCCCATGGCGTAGCGCGGGCCCGTGATCAGCAGGGCGACAGCGGTCCAGGCCGCGCTGAACGCCCCGAAGACGGTGACCTGGAAGTAGATCGAACGCCGCAGCAGAGGTTCGCGGAGCAGGAGCCGCAGGGTGTCGGCGAGCAGGGTGGGGTAGCGGTCACGCACGGTCGGGACGCTGCGCGGCAGAGCGAAGCCGAGGGCGAGAGCCAGCACTCCTGTGAGCACGGCCGCCACCAGGTACGGGGCACGCCAGCCGAGGTGCTCGCCCAGTATGCCGCCGAAGGCGCGGGCCAGCAGGATGCCGCCGATCAGCCCGGCCTGCAGGGTGCCGGTGACGGCGCCCCGGCGCTCGGGCCCGACCAGGCCCGCGGCCATGGGCAACAGGATCTGCGGGACCACGGTGGCCACACCGACCACAGCCCCTGCGGCGAGGAGCGGGCCGATGGCCGGGGCGAGACCGGCGGCGAGGAGGGCGAGCGCGGTCACGGCCAGCAGCACGGTGATCAGCGGGCGACGGGACAGCCGGTCGCCGAGCGGCACCAGCAGGAAGATACCGACGGCGTAGCCGAGTTGGGTGACGGTGGTCAGCACGGTCGCCGTGTCCTGACCGACGCCGAAGCCATGGGCGATCAGCGGGGTGATCGCCTGCGGGAAGTAGACGTTGGCCACGGCGACGCCACAGGCCAATGCCATCACCAGGGGCAGCCTGTCGCTCAGCTCCGCAGGGGCCGACGCGGCTGAGTCCACGGTGCGGGGCACGGAACGACTCCCATCAAACGAACTGGATGGTTCGCTTCCAGCGTGGCACGGCGCGCCGGGGCCAGTCAAACGAACCAGTTCGTTGGATTGCTCACCGGATCGGGGACGGCGCCCGCGGGACGGCACTGGACGAGATGTCCCGCCCCGCGGGCTCGGAACGCGCCCTTGTGTCCATGGCCTGTGCACCCCGCGCCTGCTTGGCTCGGCCCTCCCAACCCCGCACCTCCGGAGGACGTTTCATGTCCGGTGTTTCCCGGCCGGCCGGCGGCCCCGACCTCGCTCAGGTCCGGCGGGTCGTCAGCGAGATCCCCGGCCCGCGCTCCCGTGAACTGCTGGCCCGCCAGCGGAAGTTGGTGCCGGCCGGCCTCGGTGCCGTCCTGCCCGTGTTCGTGGAGGCGGCCGGTGGCGGGGTGATCGTCGACGCGGACGGCAACTCCTTCATCGACTTCGGCAGCGGTATCGCCGTGACCACGGTCGGCAACTCCGCCCCGGCGGTGGCGGAGCGCGCGGCCGCGCAGCTGCGCCGGTTCACCCACACCTGCTTCCTCGTCAACCCGTACGAGTCCTACCTGGACGTGTGCGAGAAGCTGAACGAGCTGGCGCCCGTCCCCGGTGAGAAGCGCACCATCCTGGTGAACTCCGGCGCCGAGGCCGTGGAGAACGCCGTCAAGATCGCCCGGGCCGCCACCGGCCGCCCCGGCGTCGTCGTCTTCGACCACGCCTTCCACGGCCGCACGCTGCTCACGATGAGCCTGACGGCCAAGAACAAGCCCTACAAGCAGGGCTTCGGTCCCTTCGCGCCAGAGGTCCACCGCGCCCCGATGGCGTACCCGTACCGCTGGCCCACCGGCCCCGTCCGCTGCGCCGAGGAGGCCGCGCACGCGCTCGCGGATCTGCTCGACCGTCAGGTGGGTGCGGAGAACGTGGCCGCCGTCCTGGTCGAGCCGATCCAGGGCGAGGGCGGCTTCGTCGTCCCGGCTCCCGGATTCCTGAGCAGCGTCGCCCATATCTGCCGGGCCCGGGGCATCCTGCTGATCGTGGACGAGATCCAGGCCGGCATCGCCCGTACCGGCCGGATGTTCGCCTGCGAGCACGAGGGCATCCAGCCCGATCTGATCACGACCGCCAAGGGACTCGCCGGTGGACTGCCGCTGGGTGCGGTGACCGGCCGCGCCGAGCTGATGGACGCGGTTCCGGCGGGCGGTCTGGGCGGGACGTTCAGCGGCAACCCGGTGGCCTGTGAGGCGGCACTGGGTGTCTTCGAGGAGATCGAGGCGCACGGGCTGCTGGAACGGGCCCGGCAGATCGGCGACACCATGCTGGAGCACCTGGGCGGGCTCGCCGACGCGTATGCGGCGATCGGTGACGTACGGGGCCGGGGTGCCATGATCGCGATCGAGCTGGTGGAGCCGACGGGTGACCGGGTGCCCGCTCCCGGCCTTGCCGCTCGCGTGGCCAGGCGCTGCCACGCGGACGGGCTGCTGGTCCTGACCGCCGGAAGCTACGGCAATGTGCTGCGGTTCCTGCCGCCTCTGTCGATCTCCGACGCTCTGCTGGAGGAGGGGTTGACCATCCTGGGCGAGGCCCTCGCCAAGGAGCTGGCCTCGGCCGTGTGACCGTCCGTCAGCCGGTTCGGTCGCTGCCGCCGGGCTCCTGCCAGGCGCACAACGCCAGCAGGAGCTCGGCGCGCACGTGCGCCGAGTCGAGGTCCGCGCCGAGCAGGCCACGCACCCGCTCGATGCGGCTGCGCAGGGTGTGCCGGTGCACGCCGAGGGCCGCCGAGGCCGCCTCCCAGCCGCCGTTGTGCTCCAGGAAGGTACGCAGCGAGTCGAGCAGGTCGGTGCCGTGTGCGGTGTCGTGCGCGCTGAGAGGAGCGAGCTGAGCCTCGGCCAGCGTCGCGAGGACCTTTCTCGTCTCGGGGGTGGCGGCGAGCAGCCGGCCGGCCAGGGACTCGAAGGACACGAGGGCCAAGGTGTCGCGGGCCTGGGCGACCGAAGCGGCGTTCCGGGCCTCGGACAGCGCCGCGGGTCCGTCGGCCAGGTCGTGGACGGCGCTCAGCCCGGCCCAGGTGCGCGACCTCAGCCGGGCCCGTGCGCCGTCCGTGACCGTCTGTGCCGTGACCGCGTGGCCGGCCGGCAGCAGCACCGCCGCGCATCCGCCGTGCCCGCGGCCGAACAGGGGCAGACCGCGCTCCGCCAGCTCCGTCCCCACGGCCTCCAGGGCCCGGCGGGGGCTGCCGCCGCGCAGGACGAGGACGCGGACGCCGTCGCGGACCGGAAAGCCCGCCTCGGTGAGGTGGTCCAGGGCGGCGGACGCGGTGACGGAACCGTCCAGCAGCATCCGCAGGAACAGCGCGTTGACGTGGTTCTGCTCCTCGCGCAGCCGCAGGGGCTTGTCCGCCTCCAGGGCGACCAGCGATGCCGCGTGCCCGAGCAGAAGGTGATCGACCGGTGTGAGGGTCCGGTCGGCGACCAGGACCAGGCGGCCGTGGGCACGCGGTCCCACGCGGACCTGTTGCACGGCCACGACTCCGTCCCGGCCGCTGCTCACCGCGGCCGCCGCCTGTTTCGGGGAGCTCAGACCGGCACGCAGGGCAGCCTCGGACGCTCCGGCGTCGGGTGGATGAGCCGTGCGCACCTTGCTGTCGTGGTCCAGGAGGACGACGGAGGTGCCGGTGGAGACGGCCAGTTCCCGCACCACCGCCTGGGCCCCGCCGTGCAACGCGGCGCGGGTCATGCGCGGCTGGATGCGTGAGGCCCGTACGACACCCTCGTACTGCTGCTCGGCCAGACGTTCCATGACCGCCTTGGTGACGGCCACGAACGGTGTGGGCAGCGGCACCTCCAGCAGCGGCAGCCCGGCCTCCTCGGCCGCGTCGACCAGCGCCTCGGGCACCCGCGCATGCGACAGGCCGACCCCGAAGCCGACGGCGGCGACTCCGGCTTTCACCAGACGGGCGACATAGTCCTCGCAGGCGCCCGGATCCGCCGTCAGCCGGAGCCCGGTGGTGAGCAGCAGCTCACCACCGGTCAACCAGGGTGCCGGGTCGGCGAGTTCGATGCTGTGCGCCCAGACCACGTCCCGGTCCAGACCGCCGCGGCCCGCCACCACCCGCAGCAGCAGATCCTGGCGTCGCATCAGCCAGGCAAGCGGTACACCCACCGCCCTCACCGTCCATGACATTCAGAAGTGGAGGTAAAGCATCGCCGGGGTCGGCCGGTCAGCGCTCCACCGCGAACGTGAAGTCGTAGGCACTGCCCTTGGCGTCGCGGGCGTGCAGGTGCATCTGTCCGCGGGCCGTGCGCCACTTGCCCGTTCCGCCGGTGATCGCGAGCGTGGAGTCGGCCGCGTCGTGGAACGGTCCCTGGACGACGATCGATCCGCCGTTCAGCGTCGTCGTCCAGCTGCACTCCCACGCCGTGCCGACCTTGGTGCGCACGCAGGAGCCCTGGGAGCCGCCGACCTGGTGTCCGGCCGTGTCGTAGACGGGGTTCCCGAAGGCCAGTGTGTCCCCGATGCTGTCACCGCGCGGCCCGAGGTCGACGACCGTGTCGGTGTCGGCGTGCTCGATCACGGTGAACACGGCGGGCCCGCCGCGGTGACCCGCTGTCCTGTCGCCGGCCTGCGCCACGGAGACACCGGCGACGAGAACAGCACAGGTGGTGGCCGCGAGAACAGCGGCGAGACGGGGCTTCCTCATGGTCACCAGCCCCCTTCGGCACGGCGGTCGTAGCGCAGCTCGCCGTCTCCCAGGTCGAAGACGAGGAGCTTGGCCTCGGTGAAGGTGTCGAGGAACCAGCCGGAGAGTTCGCGGCCGACGCCGCTCTTGCCGGTGCCGCCGAAGGGGGCGAGCTGGTCCCAGTAGTTGCTGGTCTCGTTGATGTTGACCGTGCCGTGCTGCAGGGCCTCCCCCACGCGCCAGGCGGTGGCGAGGTCCCGTGTCCACAGGGAGGCGATCAGGCCGAGGTCGCTGGAGTTGGCGATCTGCACGGCCTCCTGCACCGAGGAGACCTTGATGACGGGGGCGACCGGGCCGAAGGTCTCCTCCTGGGCGATGCGCATCTCAGGCGTGACGCCGGTGAGGATCGTGGCCGGGAAGAACAGGCCCTCCTCCTTGCCGAACTGCACGACGTCGGCGCCCCTGTCACGCGCGTCCGCGACATGCTCGGCGATGCGCCGCAGGGAGGCCTCGTTGCGGACGGGGCCCATGTCGGTGTCCTCCGACGCCGGGTCACCGATGCGGAGCTGGGCGGCGCGGGCGGTCAGCTTGGCGACGAACTCGTCATGGACGTCCTCGTGGACCAGGAGCCGTTCCGCCGAGGTGCAGACCTGACCGGCGAAGTAGAAGCAGCCGTTGACCGCCGCCTCGACGGCGGCGTCGATGTCCGCGTCGGGGAGGATGATGAAGGGGCCGTCGCCGCCGAGTTCGAGCAGGTGCGGGCGCAGGGCCGCGGCGCGGGCGATGCGTTCGCCGGTGGCGGTGGAGCCGGTGAAGAACAGGCCGTCGACGCCCGGGTGTTCGACGAGGGCGGCCCCGACGTCGCCGAGCCCGTGCACGACGTTGATCACGCCGTCGGGCAGGCCGGCCTCGGTGAAGATCTCCGCCACGAGGTTGCAGCTGATCGGGGCGTACTCCGAGGGCTTCCAGACGGCCGTGTTGCCGGCGGCGACGATGTGCGCCAGCGCGATCGAGGAGATGTCGGTGGGGAAGTTGTACGGGGTCACGACCCCGACGACGCCGAGCGGGCGGTAGTTCATGACCAGCCGCTTGTTGTTGGTCTGCTCCTGTGTGGAGGGGAACGACAGGCCCCGGTGGCGCAGGACCTCCTCACCGGCCTTCTGCCAGGCGGGGGCCGCGTACTCGATGACCTCCTCGCGGGCCTCCGCGACGGTCTTGCCGATCTCCAGCGTCAGCACCTGGGCGACCTCCTCGGCGCGCTCGGCGAAGAGCGCGTGGACCCGGCGCAGGATCTTGACCCGTTCGATGAGGGGCGTCGCGGCCCACTGCGGCTGGGCCCGGCGGGCGGCGGACACGGCACGGGCGACGTCCTGGGCGTCGCAGCGGGTCACGTCCGCGATCAGCTCACCGGACTGCGGGGAGCACACCGGGAAGCTGCCCGCACCGCCGTCCAGCCACGAGCCGTCGACGAGCGCCTTTGTGGGCAGGGTTGGAGGCATGTTCGTTCCACCTTCGGGTCTCGGCGTCGCGTCGCGCGCGACGGCGGAAAGGGAAAGCCGGGGATCTGTGTGCTCAGACGGAGGCGGGCGACGAGGAGGGCTCCTGCGCGGCCGACGCGGCCAGCGCGTCTCCCGCCGGGGCGTCCCCCCGCTCGTGCGGCTTGGCTACGGCCATGTACAGGGCGCCCGCCCCCACCACGACGGCGCCGCTGACCAGCACGATGTAGTTGTCGTACCAGGGCGTGCCGGGCGTGCGCGGCCAGCTGATGTTGACGAGCGCGACGATGCCGTAGACCAGGGCACCGATCGTGACCGGAAGTCCCCACCGCTCCAGCCGGTACTCGCCGGACGGCCGCCAGCCGCGCAGCCGCGCCCGCAGGGACGCCAGGACGACCATCTGGAAGGCCAGGTAGATGCCGAGGGTGGAGAAGGAGATGATCTTCACCAGGGCGTCGGCGGAGTACGCGGAACCCACGATGATCAGCCCCGGGAGGACGGCCGCGAGCAGCAGGGCGTTGGGCGGCACCCGGAGCCGCTCGGAGAACGCCGCCAGCACGCGGCTGCCGACGATCATCCGGTCGCGGGCGAAGGAGTAGGTCAGCCGGCTGGCGGCGGCCTGCAGGCTCATCGCGCAGGAGATGAAGGAGAGCAGGACGACGACCAGGACGGCGCGGGCGCCGCCGCTGCCGAACGCGTCGGTGAGCACGGTGGTCACCGGGTCGGCGTCCTTGCCCGAGATCACCGCGCCGAAGTCGCTGACGGAGAGGATGAGCGCGAGGCACACCGCCGTCGCGGCGGCACCGCCGATGTAGATGGTGCGCCGCATCGAGGTCGGGATGCGCCGCCCGGGGTCGGGCACCTCCTCCGCCACGTCGCCGCACGCCTCGAAGCCGTAGTACTGGAAGACGCCGATGAGCGAGGCGGCCGCGAAGGCGTAGAGGTACGAGTGGCTGCCCTGGGACCCGAAGCCGTCGAACAGCACGCCCAGCCCGTGGTGCCGGTTGGCGATCAGCAGCCAGGCGCCCACCACGACGGCTCCGATGATCTCGGCCACGAACCCGAACACGGCGACGGCGGAGAGCACCTTGGTGCCGCCGAAGTTGATGACCGTGGCGAGCAGGAGGAGGCCCAGCGCGCAGAGGATCGTCGTCGTGGTGCTGGAGGCGAAGCCGAACACCGCGGCCACGTACGGGCCGGCGCCGTAGGCGACCGCCGAGATGGTGGAGAGCAGCGCCAGGAGGTAGATCCAGCCGGTCATCCACCCCCACTTGCGGCCCCACAGACGCCGGGCCCACGGGTACACCCCGCCGGCCACCGGGAATTCGGCGACGACCTCGCTGAAGACCAGGGCCACCAGCAGCTGGCCGACACCCGCGATGACGAAGGCCCAGATCATCGGCGGGCCGCCGGCCATCAGCGAGGCCGCGAAGAGGGTGTACACACCGACGACCGGCGAGAGGTAGGTGAACCCCAGCG
This sequence comes from Streptomyces griseoruber, assembly GCF_001514205.1. Lineage (GTDB taxonomy): Bacteria > Actinomycetota > Actinomycetes > Streptomycetales > Streptomycetaceae > Streptomyces > Streptomyces griseoruber. The sequence goes on from NZ_KQ948772.1 coordinate 372,691, forward strand.
AGAAGTTCGCCCACAGGCTCATGTCCCGTTTGAACTCGGACTCGTAACCGAGAGCGGCGAGGCGCTGGGCGTCGGCGTCTGCGGGGGATGGCGGGGACTGCGTGGCGTCGTTCATCGACGGGCTCCTTGAGGGAAACACGCTGCTGAGCGGGATGTCGGCAGGACCGGGGCCGTGGGGGAGGCCGACGAGGACCGATAGGTGTCCGGCATGTCGAAGTGGCGAAAACCTACTACATTGAAGTTCAAAGGACAACGGTTTGACTGTTATCCTGGCGGCGATCTCTCGTTACGGATCTTCGACCTTTGAGGAGGGGCCGTGGCGGCAGTGGACGGCCGCTCGCCGGTGATGAGCGCCGCCTTCGCGCCGCTGAGCGACTCCGGCCGGGCGGACATGGTGGTCCGCAGGGTTGCCGAAGCGGTCACCATCGGGCTGATGGCCGAGGGAGAACAGCTCCCCAGCGAAAGCGACCTCGCCTGCCAGCTCGGTGTCGCCAACGGCACGGTGCGCGAGGCCCTGGCCATCCTGCGCGAACAGGGACTCGTCGAGACCCGGCGCGGACGCAACGGCGGGAGTTTCATCCGCAACCCGGAAGAGGGCCTCACCAGGATCCACCAGGCCCGCCTGAGGGAACTGGGCATCTCGGAGCTGCGCGATCTCGGCGACGAGCAGTTCGCCGTCTCCGGCACCGCGGCCCGCTTCGCCGCCGAACGCGCCCCTTCGGACCTGGCGAAGAGCCTGGACCGCCTGATCACCGTCCTGCGCAAGGCCGAGTCCCCCGCCGAACGCCGCAAGGCCGACGCCCGCTTCCACATCGAGGTGGCCGTCGCCACACAGTCCGTCCGGCTGACACGCCTGGAGGTCCGGCTGCAGGCGGAACTCGGGCCGCTGCTCTGGCTGCCGGGCGGCGACGGGCCCGACGCGTCGGCCTTCGCCGACCAGCATCACGAGATCCTGGTGGCCATCATGGCCGGAGACGCCGCGGAGGCGCGCCGTCTCGCCGAGGAACACACCATCGCCGGCGCTCGCCATCTGGTACGTACGCACCTACGGTTGACCGATGCCTGACCCGGTGGCGCACCCGCGTGCCGCCCTCCTTGACGGAGCACAGTGATGACCAGCACCCCAGCCACCGGCATCGTCCGGTGCAGCGAATCCATCCGGGACGCGGTGGAATCCGTCTTCTCGGCGCTGGCCGTCCTGGAGGCCGAGGCGCGGGAACGCCTGAGCGCGGTCGGCCGGAAGGGCCGTCATCCCGGGACGAGCGACCTCGCCGCCGTACGGCCGACGATCCGGAACCTGCTGCACGAGCAGGGCGACAGGTTCAACGGCACCGGTGTCGTCATGGCACCCGACGTGCTCGCCGACGCCGCCTTCCACCTCGAGTGGTGGCAGCGGACCGGAGACCGGGGCTCCCGGCCCCTGCGGCTCAACCTGGATCCGCGGAGTGAGAGTTTCTACGACTACACCCTCAAGCCGTGGTTCGTGATCCCCCGCGACGAAGGCCACGGCACGGTCATGGGGCCGTACGTCGACCTGCACTGCGCCGGCCTCTACACCCTCACGTTCACCCGGCCGTTGACGGTGCACGGCGAGTTCGTCGGCGTCGTCGGGGCCGACGTCCCAGTGGCCTCCTTCGAGCAGATCGTCATCCCCTCGCTCAAGCACCTGGGCGGCGAGGCCGTGGTGATCACCGGCGAGGGCCGGGTCCTGGCCGCGAACACGCCCACGTGGGCCGTCGGGGAAATGGCGCGCGATCTGCTGGGCCCCGAGGCCGGAGTGGAGCGGGCGGCGGTGCGGGCACCGGAGGTCGGCTGGAGCGTGATCCGCGTGGAGTCCCCGGCTGCCGGCTGAGCGAGGACGACGGAGGCCGCAAGTAGTTGGCCTGCCCAACAAGACCGCAGGTAAGGTCGTCCCTGTGGCAGCGGAGGACAGGACCTCAGGAAAGTCGGAAGCGCCGTCCGGCAGGCAGCAGCGCCGCAGGAGCCCCAAGGATCCCGACCGCCAGCGGGACCCGGTGGGCACCCGGCGGGCCATTCTGGCCGCCGCCGGTGCGGAGTTCGCCGCCCACGGTTTCGACGGGGCCCGGGTCGTGCGGATCGCGGAGGCGGCCGGCGTCAGCCATCAGCTGATCACCTACTACTTCGGGGGCAAGCGCGGGCTGTACGAGGCACTGAGCGATCAGTGGCTCGAGGAGTCCATGCGCGTCAGCCGGACCCACACCTTCGCGGAGGCCGTACGACGCTACGTCCACTGGGCGCACGAGGACCCGGCGTGGGTGCACACGCTGACGCGCGAGGAGCCCGGCACGCGCCCGCCCGCCGAGGACGAGCGGGCCGCCGAGCTGTTCAAGCACGTCGAGGAACTCCGCGAGCGGCAGGCGCGCGGTGAGTTCCGGAGCGACCTCGACGTCGGGGCCGTGGCCCTCGTCTTCTTCGCCGCGTCGATCGCTCCGGTGGCCATCCCGTGGATCGCCCGTGAACTCAGCGGGCAGGATCCCGCCTCACCGGAGTTCATCGACGCCTACGCGGAGCAGGTGCGCCGGATCATCGCCGCACTCGCCGAAGCGG
>NZ_KQ948772.1:376010-378471 GCF_001514205.1 Streptomyces griseoruber
CGGGGGCGGGGCGGTCTTTCGCCGCGGTCGATGCGGTGGTCACAGTTCCAGCTCCAGGATCGGGGACTTCGACCGTGACGAGCACGGGGTGAACAGGCCCTCCGCGCGCTCCTCGTCGGTCAGGACGTCGTCCCGGTGGTCGGGCTCACCGGCACACACCCGCACGATGCACTCACCGCAGATGCCCTGCCCGCACGAGTTGGGCGCCTCGACCCCGTTCGCCAGCAGGACGTCCAGGACGCTCCGGTCCTCGGGAACGAGGTACTCCGCTCCCGTCGAGGACAGACGCACGGTGAATCCGCCCTCCCCGCCCCCGCCCGACTCGCCCCCGCCCCCGGCCGCGGCCGCAGCCGGGGGCGGGGGCGGGGGCGAGGCGCTGAAGCGCTCCTTGTGCAGAGCGGACGCGGGCCAGCCCAGCTCGGCCGCCCGCCCCAGCACATAATCCATGAACCCGCCGGGACCGCAGACGTAGACCGCGGTCCCGGGTACGGGTTCACCCAGGTCACGCCCGAGGTCGAGGCGTTGCTCCGGACCCTGGTCGTCGAAGTGGAGGGTGACCCGCGGGTGGTTCTCCAGGTCGGCGAGGAAGGCGGCCTCGCTCCGGCTGCGGGCGCAGTAGTGCAGGTGGTAGTCGCCCCCGGTGGCATCGAGGCTCTGGGCCATCGACAGCAGCGGGGTGATGCCGATGCCGCCCGCGAGAAGCACGTGCCGACGCACGGACGTCAGGCCGAAGCGGTTCCTCGGCGCGGCGATCCGCAGCGTGTCACCCTCGGCGAGAGCGTGCATCGCCCGTGAACCGCCGCGCGAGGCCGCCTCGTCGAGGACCGCGATCCGGTACTGCTTGCGGACGCCCGGAGGTCCGCACAGGGAATACTGCCGGACCAGGCCCGTAGCGACCTGCACATCGATGTGGGCGCCCGGCTCGTACTCCCACAGTTCGTCGCCGTCGGCCCGGGCGAGGTCGAAGACCGCGATCCTCGGCGTGGCCTCGTACCGCGCCACGACGACCGCGTCCGTCCAGGTGGTGCTCACGCTTCGGTCACACCCCCGACGCCATGGGCGCGGCCGTCTCGCCCGCCCCCGCCGGGGCCAGGGCGTCGTCCCCCTGGTCGGACCGGGTGAAGAGCCCGGCCTCCACACGGCGGACCGGCTCACCGGGAGCGCCGACGCCGAGCGGGGTGCGGCCGGCCTCGACGTCGTCCACCATCGTGCGCAGCATGCGCCGGAGCATCACGACGCCCTTGTCCGACGGCGCCAGGGTCTCCTCGGAGTGCTGGGTGATGTCACCCTGCGAGCGCTGGGCCTCGTAGTCGCCGGGGAAGCGCTGCTTCTCCTCCTCGCTCAGCTGCCAGCCGTCCTTGCCGTTCTGCTTGATGCCGAACATGAACGACGTGGCCCGCCCGGGATCGGCCGAGCGGATGGAGAAGACCAGCCGGTGATGCGTGTCATCGGCGGGAACGACCCAGATCAGCATGTCGTTGCGGACATCGGGAGTCGAGCGGATGAAGTCGGGCAGGGCGATGATGTTGGGCAGCATGCACTCCACCGACCACTCCAGATCCACGAGCGCGCCACCCTCACCCCGGGCGTCCTGATAGCGCCAGACATACTTCACACCATTGCCGGTGCGGTGGTAGCTGGTGCGCTCGGCGGCCGTGCGGTGGTCGTAGTAGTGCTCGGGAAAGCCGGTCGTGCCGGTCCCCTGGAACTGGAACCCACTGTGATTGGAGTGCAGCCACGCCGCATGCACGGGGTCGACGGCGTTCTCGAACAGCTGGAGCCAGTTGAAGTCCTGCTCCAGGCCGACGACCTCGGCGCCGGGCACCATCCAGCTGGTGTGGTAGCCCTCCCCCTCCCCCAGAGGCTCCAGGCTGTCGAAGCGCGGCAGCGGGGGCTTGAGCTCGGGCGGGCCCATATAGACGAAGACCAGGCCGTAGGCCTCCTCCACCGGATACCACGGCTGACGCGCGAGACCACGGCGCTTGCCGCCCTCGAGCTCACAGGCCTGGTCCAGGCAGTGGCCCCGCACATCGAACTTCCAGCCGTGATAACAGCAGCGGATACCGTCCTCCTCGACACGGCCGAAGAAGAGACTGCTGCCGCGGTGCGCACACCGCTCGAAGACGACGCCGGGGCGGCCCTGACCATCCCGGAAGACAACCAGATCCTCCCCAAGAAGCCGGGCACGGTGCGGAACATCACTGGTCAGCGCCGTGGAGCTGGCGATCGGCTGCCAGTGACGACGCAACGCCTCCCCCATCGGCGTGCCAGGACCCACCTCGGTCAGGCGGGCGTCATGGGAGGAGGGCTTACGGCCGTAGCCGGTTCCCGTGTCGGGCACGGTCGTGTCGGTCATGTGGACCATCTCCTCGGCGTTGAGGCAGGCGGGGACGCGTGTACGAGGACCGCTCCAAGGGCCGGACACCCCGCGGTCAGAACTGCTTCGCACTGTCACAAGGCA
>NZ_KQ948773.1:0-71469 GCF_001514205.1 Streptomyces griseoruber
GGTACGGTGACCCGCATGAGTGATTTTGTGGTGCGGGGCATACGGACCGACGAGTGGCGTCCGGCCAAGGCGTTGCGTCTGGAGGCTCTCAAGGATCCCGCTGCGGCGATCGCCTTTCTCGAGACCTATAAGGATGCCGCTGCGCGGCCGGACTCCTTCTGGCAGGAGCGGGCCCTGAGGGCTGGTGGAGCGGCCGGCGGGGTGCGGCAGTTCGTCGCCGAGGCGGCCGGTGGGGAGTGGATCGGGACCGTCACCGTGCTGGTGGAGGAGGCCGGGAGCGTCGACTGGGCCGGGCTGCCCGTCGAGCGACGGCAAGGCCATGTGGTGGGCGTGTATGTACGGCCCGAATGGCGTGGGGGTGGGGTGACGCGGGAGTTGTTCGAGGCCGGGGTGGAGTGGGCCTGGGGGGTCGGAGTGGAGCGGGTGCGGTTGCTGGTGCACCAGAAGAATCTGCGGGCGCAGCGGGCCTATCGGAAGGCGGGGTTCGCGCCGAGCGGGTTGACGGTGCCCGTAGGGGAGGGTTTCGGGGACTTCTCGGGGGAGATCGAGATCGAGTTCGTGCGCGAGCGGGGGTAGAACTCCCTCAGACCGGTAGGTCGTGGTGGGGCCAGCGGGCTCTGGCCTGTTCGCGGGAGCGCAGGAGAGCCAGGGTGGGCAGGCCGCGGTCCGTTCCGGTTGCCAGGAGGTCCGGGAGTTGGGGGAGAGGTGCTACAGCGGCGATGTCGTCCAGGATCAGGGTCAGTGGTGGGTCGAGGCGACCGGAGGATGACCGTTCGGCCATGCGCCGGCCGCGCTCGACCACGCTGGAGACGAGGGCCGTGAGGAGAGGCATGGCGCCTGGGTTTGTCCTGGGGTCCTCGAGGGATTCGCCGACCACGTAAAGCGTTCCCCCTTCGTCCACGAAGGAATCCAAGGCGAGGGCATCAGTTCGGTTGGGAGTGCATGCCTCGCGGATGTTGATCGTGGAGAGCGCGGAGAGCGCGCGGGAAGTGAGTTCCTGGGCGATGTCGCGGCGCTCGGGGTGGGCGGTGAGGGCGGCCTCCAGTTCGCCGGCGGAGCCGGGGGCGGCCTTCGGGTTGGTGCGGAGGGTGCGGACCGCGTCCTGGATGCCGGTGCCCTGGGACCAGCGGTGGACATGGCGGATGGTGCGGCCGTCGATGGCGGCGGCGTGGAGGTAGCTGCGGAGGAGGGTTTCGGCGGTGTCGGTGACTGCTTGGTCGAGGCGGGCTGTGGGGCGTACGGGGGTGAGGAGGGCGGTGGCCCGGTGGGCCGCCGTCGCCTTGTCCTCGCAGCCGATGGTGGGGGACCAGTGGAGGCGGGCGGGGGTGTCGCAGAGGTGAGTGGGGTCGTAGAGGTGGACCGGGCCCAGTTTGGCTCTGGCGTCCTTGGTGTCCTGCCAGAGCGTGGGGTTGGAGGTGAGGACGAGGGCCGCGCCCTCGGCGTCACGGAGGGTTTGGGTCGCAGCGGCCTTGCGGGTGTCCGGCGGGGCGTAGCGGACGGTGCCTTCGGCGCGGGTGGTTTCCCAGCCGCCCGCCTGTTCACCCTTGGACAGCGAGGTGAGCGACGGGGGGTTCGGCTCCCGTTCTCCGTCGGGTTGAGGCTCAGGTGCCCGTTCGGTCCTGGGTGTCGGTACCTCGTACGGCTGTTCCTCGGGCTCGGGCGTCGCCCTTCGCCTGGCTCGTACCGTTCGCCAACGTGCCACCGTCCCTATGGCGAACACCGTGAGGACGAAGAGGATCATCAGTTGGCCGATGAAGAGGCCCCAGAAGAGACCGTAGCCGGAGAGGGCGGTGGGGGTGGCGTCGGGCCAGGCGCCGGGGATGTCGTGGGGTTGGGCGATGAGGTGGCGCATGGCCAGAGGGGTGCGGGTGAAGGTGACGCCTGTGGGCCAGGATCCGCGGGTGAAGAGGGCGGCCAGGCCCGTGGCCGTCCAGACCAGGAGGGTCATGCCGAGGAGGAAGGCCAGCAGGCCCACCAGGAGGCCGTCGGGGATGCCGCCGGCCTGGCCGCCTTCGCGGCCGGGGGCGCGCTCGTCACCGGGTCTCATGGCAACCCCCTGTCGCTAGGCCACCGTCGACTCGGACGAGTCGTCCAAGTCGGCCAGGTGCTGTTCCATGAAGGCCGCCGCCCGCCGTTCCTGTTCGAGTTCGGCGGCGTGCAGGGCGTCCTCGGCGGCCAGGTGGTCGGTGGAGGACTCCGTCATCGCCCGGTCGGTGAAGACCAGCGGGCGTTCTGTCTCCGTGACCAGGTGTTTGACGACCTGGACATTGCCGTTGACGTCCCAGACCGCGATACCGGGGGTGAGGGTGGGGATGATCTCCACCGCCCAGCGGGGGAGGCCCAGGACCCGGCCGGTGGCCCTCGCCTCGTCCGCTTTCTGGGCGTAGATCGTCCTGGTCGAGGCCATCTTGAGGATCGCCGCCGCTTCTTTCGCCGCCGCGCCGTCCACCACGTCGGACAGGTGGTGGACCACCGCGACGAAGGACAGGCCGAGGCGGCGGCCGAACTTCAGCAGGCGCTGGAAGAGCTGGGCCACGAAGGGGCTGTTGATGATGTGCCAGGCCTCCTCGACCAGGAAGATGCGCTTCTTCCGGTCGGGGCGGATCCAGGTGTGTTCCAGCCAGACGCCGACGATCGCCATCAGGATCGGCATGGCGATGGAGTTGCGGTCGATGTGGGAGAGGTCGAAGACGATCAGGGGGGCGTCCAGGTCGATGCCCACCGTCGTCGGGCCGTCGAACATGCCGCGCAGGTCGCCGTCGACCAGACGGTCCAGGACCAGGGCCACGTCCAGGCCCCAGGCGCGGACGTCGTCTATGGCGACGTTCATCGCCTCCGCGGATTCCGGTTCGGGGTGGCGGAGTTGTTCGACGATGTCGGTCAGGACCGGCTGGCGTTCGACGATCGTCTCGTTGACGTAGGCGTGGGCGACCTTGAGGGCGAAGCCGGAGCGTTCGTCCAGGCCGTGGCCCATCGCCACCTCGATGATCGTGCGGAGCAGGGCCAGCTGGCCCGTTGTGGTGATCGAGGGGTCCAGGGGGTTCAGCCGGATGCCGTCGTTCAGGGCGGCCATCGGGTCCAGGCGGATGGGAGTTATGCCGAGGGCCTGGGCGATGAGGTTCCATTCGCCGACGCCGTCCTCGCCCTGGGCGTCCAGGACGACGACCTGGCGGTCGCGGAAGCGGAGCTGGCGCAGGACATACGTCTTCTCCAGCGCCGACTTGCCGTTGCCGGACTCGCCGAGGACCAGCCAGTGCGGGGCGGGGAGCTGCTGGCCGTACAGCTGGAAGGGGTCGTAGATGTAGCCCTTCCCGGAGTAGACCTCGCGGCCGATGATGACGCCGGAGTCGCCGAGACCGGGGGCGGCCGTGGGGAGGTAGACCGCCTGGGCCTGGCCGGTGGAGGTGCGGACGGGCAGGCGGGTGGTCTCGACCTTGCCGAAGAGGAAGGACGTGAAGGCGTCGGTGAGGACGGACAGCGGGTCCCGCATGTGAAGCCCCTACCTTCGGATGCCGGTGGCGAACGGGAGTGTGTTCACGAACGCGCGGTGGTGCTCTCGGTCGCACCACTCCAGCTTCAGGTACGACTTGCCCGCGGACGCCCTTATCGTGCGCTTGTCGCGGGCCAGGGCCTCGGGGTTCCGGGAGGAGACGGTGATGTAGCCGACCAGGTTGACGCCGGCGGCGCCGGAGGCCAGGTCCTCGCCCCGCTGGTCGAGGCGGGAGTGGGCGGCGACGTCACGGGGGTCGACGGTGCGGTTCATCTTGGCGGCGCGGCTGGCCTCGGCCTCGTCGTTCGTCTTCTCGGTGAGCATGCGTTCGATGGCGACCTCGGTGGGTTCGAGGTCCATCGTGACGGCGACCGTGCGGATGACGTCCGGGGTGTGGACCAGGAGCGGCGCCAGGAAGTTGACGCCCACGGGGGTCATCGGCCATTCCTTCACCCAGGCGGTGGCGTGGCACCAGGGGGCGCGGGTGGTCGACTCGCGGGTCTTGGCCTGGAGGAACGTGGGCTCCATGGCGTCCAGCTCGGCCGGCCAGGCGTTGCGCCGGGTCATCGCCTGGATGTGGTCGATGGGGTGGTCCGGGTCGTACATGGAGTGGACCAGGGAGGACAGCCGGCCCTGGCCCAGGGGCTGGCGGACGCGGATGTCCGCCTCCTGGAGGCGGGAGCAGATGTCGGTCAGCTCGCGGGCCATGACGACGGCGAGGCCGGCGTCGCGGTCGAGTTTGCGGCCGGACTGGGGGCGGGCGGCGCGGGCCATGGCGTGCGCCTCGGCGGCCAGCTCGCGGGTGTAATGCATACAGGCGACGAGGTAGGCGCGGTGCTGCTCGCTGCTGGTGGAGACCATGGACTGGAGCTGGTCGTAGGACTGGGCCAGCCAGCCCGGTGCCTTCTCGTCGCCGCGCTGGGTGACGTCCTTGGCGTGGGCGTCGGGGTCGGCGGGGAGGGTGCGGGCGAGCATCTGCAGGCGGGTGACGAAGCCGTCGCCGTTGGCCACGTGCTTGAGGAGGGTGCCGAAGCGGTCGACGAGGGCTTCCTGGTCCTCGCTGTCGCGCAGGCCGACGCCGGGGCCCTCGATCTCGATGGCGGCGGTGACGGTACGGCGGTCCGCGTGCAGGAGTACGGCGATCTCGTCGGGGCCGAAGGGGGCGGCGAGCCAGCTGATGCGGCCGATGCCCGGGGGCGGGCCGACCTCGACCTCCTGGCCGTCGATGCGGGTGCCGGCCTCCATGGCGCCGGAGCGGTAGGTCGTGCCCTGGCGGAGGGTGCGCTTGTAGCTGCGGTTGATCTCGAACCACTTGTAGAACGTGCGGTGCTTGTACGGCACGTAGACCGCGGCGAGCGCGATCATCGGGAAGCCGGTGAGCAGCACGATGCGCAGGGGGAGGAGGGGGACGAGGAGTCCGCACATCATGCCGAGGAACGCGCCGACGACGATGAGCGCGATCTCGCCGGTTTCGCGGTTGCGGCCGACGATGGCGTTCGGCCGGGCGCGGCCGATCAGATATGTGCGGCGGGGCGAGACCACGTGGGACACGTGGGCCAGGTGGGAATCCGTCGTCAACGCCCTTCACCTCCCGTGCGGTTGTTGCGGGTGTTGCCGGCGTGCGGGGTGTTCACCGCGCTGCTGGTGCGGGGTGCGGGTGCGGCGGAGGGGACAGATCCGCCGCCTCCGTTCGAGGGGCGTGAGCTGTGCGCGGCGACGCCGCCGGAGGCGGGGTTGGAGGGGCGGGGGCCGGAGGCGGACTGGCCGCCTCCGCCGTTGTTGTCGGCGCGGGTGCTGTGGGTCTTGATGCCCTGGGCGACGAGGGTCGCGGGGGAGCTGATGACGGCGGCGGCCTTGCCTTCGGCGCCCTGCATGATGCGGTTGCTGCGGGAGTTCGCGATCTCGTCGCCGAAGCCGGGGACGAAGCGGTAGATCATCGCGCTGGCGAAGATGGCGAGCAGGATGATGGCGAGGCCGGAGACGACGGCGGAGAAGGCGTCGGGGCCGTCGTCGGAGGAGAGGGCGCCGGCGAGGCCGAGGACTATCACGATGACCGGTTTGACCAGGATGACGGCGATCATGATGCCGGCCCAGCGGCGGACGTGGCTCCACAGGTTCTTGTCGACGAGGCCGGCGTAGACGACGGTGCCGAGGAGGGCGCCGACGTAGAGGAGGGCGGCCCGGATGACGAGCTCCAGCCAGAGGACGCCGGCGGCGAGGATGGAGACGAGGGAGACGACGATCAGCATGATCGGGCCGCCGCCGATGTTCTCGCCCTTGGCGAGGGCGGCGGAGAAGGTGCCGAAGAAGGTGTCGGTCTGGTCGCCGGTGGTCTTCGCGAGGACCTCGGTGATGCCGTCCGTGGCCGAGACGACCGTGTAGAGGATCAGGGGGGTGAAGGCGGAGGCGAGGACGGTGAGCCAGAGGAAGCCGACGGCTTCGCCGATGGCGGTGGTGAGGGGGACGCCTCGGACGGCTCGCTTGGCGACGGCCAGGAGCCACAGGACGAGGGTGAGGACGGTGGAGGCGGCGAAGACGACGGCGTACTGCTGGAGGAACTTGGTGTTGGTGAAGTCGACGTTCGCGGTCTCCTTCACGGCTTCGCTGAGCTTGTCGACGGTCCAGGAGGCGGCGTCGGCACAGCCCTTGGCGAGGGAGGAGAGGGGGTCGAGGGTGTCGGAGACGCCGGGGTTGGTGGTGGTGCTGCCGGTGGAGTTGTTGCCGCGTTCGCAGTACTTCTTGGCCTCGCCGGAGATGAGGCTGCAGTCGAGGGAACTGCTGGGCGAGGGGGACGCCGAGCCCGACGGGGTGGGTGACGGGTCGGGTGTCGGGGCCGCGAAGGCGCGGCCGGCCAGCAGGACGGCGCTCGTCTGAACGGCCGTCACGACTCCGGCGAGCCTGAGCAGGCGGCGCGGGTTACCGGGCATAAGTGAACCCTCCGTACTCCTCGATGGCCTTGCTGATCTCGTCGGAGGCGGCGGCCTGGTCGTCGCCGGGGACCGGGGCGGGGCCGTCCTTCTGGCTGTCGGTGCTGATCTTCCAGTCGCCGTCGGCCCAGGTCAGGTCGAAGGTCCAGGTCTTCCACGACGAGGTGACGGGGTCGGTCGAGTCCGTGCCGGACATGCCGATCAGGCCCAGGTACCAGACGGCGACCTGGGTGGTGGTGTCCGAGTGGTTTTTGACCGTCGTGCCGACGGGGACCACGCGGGAGACGAAGGTGTTGCCCTTGGGGGCGTTTCCGTCCGCGTCGAGGCCCATCTTGGCGAGGAAGTCCGCCGAGTAGGCCTGGTCCATGGCGCTCTGCAGCTTGGCCGCGGCGTCCTTGGTGTAGACGGCGTCGACGAGGGTGTGTCTGGTGTCCTTCTGGAACATGCCGGTCGAGCCCAGGGCCACCGCGTAGTTGGCGCCGGCGGACTGGGCGCCCTGCTCGGTGTGCGCGAAGCCCGAGGGGATCCCGGCCGTCTTCGTGTCCACCGGCTTCGTCCCGCTGGCCGCTGTCGATGTCGTCTTCGGCTTGTTGGCGTCGGGGGTGGCTTCCGAGGTCGTGGAGTTGTCGTCTCCGCGGTTCGCGAAGGCGATGGCCGCGATGAGGAGGACGACGACGCCGACCACCGTGACCAGGCTGCGGGAGGAGGAGCGGGCGGGGCGGCGGGCGCCGCCGTAGGGGTCGGCCTCGGGCAGGCGGACGCGGGTGCCCGCGGGCTCGCCGTAGTCGTGTTCGTCGCCGGGAGTCATGCCGCGTTCGCCCCCTCGCTGCCGTACTGAAAAGCATAGAAGTACGACGGTAGCCGTGCTGGTTCCCGCGCGGGCGCGGTGTGGTGACTCGACATCAGGGAAACGCAACCTCAGCCGGTGGGCACGACGGGTGGGTGGGGGAGGAGGGGCACCACCGGGCGGGTCCGGACAGGGCCGGGACGGGGCCGGATGGGGCCGTGGCGGGGCCCGTACGGGCGGCTATACGGCCATGCCGTACACGATCGTGAACAGTGTGCCGAGGGAGCCGATGATGAAGACGCCCGTGAGTCCGGCGATGATGAGGCCCTTGCCCTGTTCCGCACTGAAGGTGTCCCTCAGGGCCGTGGCGCCGATGCGCTGTTTGGCCGCACCCCAGACGGCGATGCCGAGGCAGAGGAGGATGGCCACCGCCATCACGACCTCGATCATCACCTTCGCCTCGTTGCCCAGGCTGCCGAAGGGCCCCCAGTCCGGAGCGATTCCGCCGATGATGGTGTTGATGTCGCCCTTGTCGGCCGCGAACAGCATGTAAGTCACCGCCCCTGGTGGGTAGTTCCGCGTGTCCCCTGCGGAGTGCAGAGGTCAGGCCTCATTGTCGCCGACGATGCCGTCGTCGTATGTCGACTTGGCGTCATTGACGGGTGGGATTCGTATGAATGGTTGGTACGGTCACTCTGTGTATCACGGCAGGTCACGCCGGGCAATGAGGCCGGAACGGAACCTGGGTGTGGTTCCGTCGTTGACCCACTTCACGGCTCCGTGCCGTTTCTGACGGCTGGTCGGGTGAGTGCACGTTTCGATGGTCTCATGTCCGGCTGGAACGCATGGCGAACGGGCCGCGGCTGGATGCCGCGGCCCGTTCGCCCTTGCCACGGTGGCCCCCACGGTCCACTGCGGCTGTCCTTCGGGGTGGTGAGGGGATGTCAGCCGGTGAAGGCGTCGATGCCCTCCGGGGTGCCCACGCCGGTGGGGCCGTCGTAGCCCGACTTGGCGGTGCACAGGTAGCTCGCGCTGGAGGAGCAGGTGCCGTTGCTGCCGCTGGTGACGTCGTTCAGGGACGAGGTGCCGAGGTAGGCGTAGGGGTACGAGGCCGGGTAGTCGCTGCTGCCGGGGGTGCCGGCGAGGGCGTAGACCGCGGCGATGATGGGCGCGGAGGCGCTGGTGCCGCCGAAGGTGTACCAGCCGGCGGTGACGCCGTAGGAGTCGTAGACGGAGACCCCGGTGGCGGGGTCGGCGACGGCGGAGACGTCGGAGATGGTGCGCTTGGAGCAGCCGGTGTCGGTCTGCCAGCTGGGCTTGGCGTCGTAGGAGGAGCAGCCGGAGCCGGTGCCCTCGGTGGAGCTGGTGTTCCAGACCTTCTCGGTCCAGCCGCGGGTGGTGGAGGACGAGGACGACAGGGCGGTGCCGCCCACCGACGTCACGTACTTGGAAGCGGCCGGGTATTCGGCGCCGTAGCCCTCGTCGCCGGCGCTGACGGTGATGGCGACGCCCGCGTGGTTGAAGTACGAGGAGTCGTACGAGGTGTCCGAGGAGGACTCGGAGCCGCCGTAGCTGTTGGAGACGTACTTCGCGCCGAGGGTGACGGCCCGGTTCACCGCGGTGCCGAGGTTGGCCATGGTGGCGGACTTGGCCTCGACGAGCAGGATGTTGCAGTTCGGGCAGGCGGCGCTGGCCATGTCGAGGTCGAGGGACTCCTCCTCGGCCCAGCCGCTGTCGGCGGAGGGGAGCGAGGTGGTGGAGCCGGTCTGGCTGACCTTCTTGAAGCAGCCGTTGGCGGTGGTGCAGGCGGAGAGGCCGTAGTAGGAGCGGTACTTCGCGAGGTCGGCCTCGGCGTTCGGGTCGTCGTAGGCGTCGACGATCGCGATGGTCTCGCCGGAGCCGTTGTCGGCGGCGGCGTCGGTCAGGCCGTAGGCGTCCTGGAGGTCGGAGGGGCCGTAGCCGGTGGGGCTGGCGGCGGCGGCCTTGGGGGTGACCTGCGCGGTGTCGCCGGTCCGCCGGGCCTGCGCCTTCTGGAAGGCGGTGGTGCCGCCGGTGACGCGGAAGGAGTCGCAGGCGAGTTCGCCGTGGTGCTTGGGGGTGGCGCAGGGGGTTGCCGACCAGGTGACCTTCGAGGGTGTGGCGGTGGAGCCGGTGGGGGCCGCGTTCGCGTGGGCCGCGGTGCCGAGGCCGGCGAGCACGAGGGCCGCGGTGCCGAGGAGGGAGGCACCGGCACGGCGCCATCTGCCGGGGGCGGCAGAGGGGTTGGGGGAAGTCGTCGTACGCAACGGACAGCTCCTGATGGTGGGTGACAGGGGCGGTGCGGGTGGGGGTGATGCGTTGCCGTCGGTACGTGGTCCCCGGCGGCGGGCGGCGGCCCGCGACGACTGTGCGCTTGTTGAGTACGCGACAACAAGGAGGGTTGCGGAGTTCTGACTTCCGCCTTACTGAAGGGGGTTGGAGGATTGCTGGGCGATGGTGGGACCATGGTGGGGGGATGGGCGGGACTTGACTCGGGGCGCAGGAAGGTCACGGGGTGAAGGCAGCCTTGCCGTCCGACGGGGCGCCTGCCCGCCAGGTGACGGAACAGGGCGGTGTCGCCAGGGCTGCGTGCGAAGCGCCGTGGACAGTGCCGTACCCCCTTGGGATCATCCGTGCATGGATGAGAACGAAGCACGTGACATCGCTGTCGACTTTCTGTTGGCCAGCGCGTCGGACGCCGCTGAGTGGAAGATGCAGGGACCGTCCAGGCAGGTCCTGGTCCACTCGACTGGGCGCCGCGAATGCCTTGTCTTCGGCTTCTGGCCGCCCAGCGGTTCGTCGGAGGATCCCCTTCGGATCGGTGTTGATCCGGAAACGCGCGAGGCCTTCGTGGTGTGAGGTTCCACCGATGACGTCGGGGCGCAGTGCGACGATTCGGGCCCCATGCTCAGATGTTGCTCAAGAGGTGGTGCGAGTGTGGCGATAACGCTGCTACGTTCTGGCACGACCACGGGGGTTACACGGCTCTTTCTGACCAGGTGAGCCTTGTTTTCCCCTGCTCGCAGTTCACAGGGGAGGAAACACAGTGCACAGCACTTTCGTCCGGCGTGCCGTTGCGGTGGCAGCCGGAGTGTTCATTTCTGCGGGAGTCGTGCCGAGCGCGGCATATGCCATCGACGAAGTACGTGAGTGGAATAGCAAGTCCGAGCCGCTTACGGAGAAGTCGTACGGCAGTACCGGCAAGGCCTACGGGAAGTGGAAGGTCACCCAGACCTCGGACGGCACCAAGTCCAAGGCCTACGGGTACAGCAAGTTGTCCTACCAGGCCGACAACCACAAGGTGTACTTCGACCTCGACACTCATCTGAACGCCGGGTACTGCACGCAGGTCAGCAAGTACATGTCGTGCAGCAAGGAGTACTACTACTACAAGAGTGACGAGGGGAAGCACCACGACAGCAGTGCCTGGACCTACAACACGGCTCAGACGGGTGTGACGGGGGCCGCCGACTACGCGCGTGCGGGAATGGCCACCTGCCTCGACATACCCGCCCGCCCCGACACCTGCTCGGGCCGGACGTACACCGCTGGCGGAAAGTACTAGTCGATTTCGCCTGTGGCCCGCCCCGCTCCGGCCCGTCCGAGGTGCTCGGTACCGCCGAGTACATGGCGACGGACGGCCGGGGCGGGCCCGTCCGGGCGCCGGTGCCGGGAGGCATTCCGTCATGAGTGAGTTTGCACTGCACTGCGAAGAACTGGTCAGGCGTCACAGGAGCGGGTTCGAGCTGGGCCCGCTCTCCCTTGTGCTGACTCCCGGGGTGACCTGCCTCGTGGGTCCGAACGGAGCCGGAAAGTCGACCTTCTTCCGGCTTGCGGCAGGGATCGAGAAGCCGAACTCGGGGAAGGTCTTCCTGAAGACGGCGGATGGTCCGGACCAGAAAACCACCCTTGGTTATCTCCCGCAGGACCCCGAACTTCCCAAGAAAGCGACCTGCGAGGAATTCCTGCAGTACGTGGCCTGGGTGCACCGAGTTCCCGCAGCCAACCGGAACGCACACATCACGGTGGCTCTTGAGCGCACCGGGCTGGCGGAGAGAAGGAAATCGCGAATAGGCAGCCTTTCGGGAGGAATGGCCCGACGGCTCGGCATCGCGGGCGCGCTTGTTCATGATCCCTCGGTTCTGTTCCTCGACGAGCCGACGGTGGGCCTCGACCCGCGCCAGCGCATAGCCCTGCGCGACACCGTCTCGACAATCAGCGGCGGCCGTATCGTGATCGTCTCGACGCATCTGGTCGAGGACATCCGTGGTCTCGCCGACCGGGTGATCGTCCTCAACTCCGGTTCTGTCGTTTTCGACGGCGGTGTGGCCGAGCTGGAGAAGTCGGCGGATTCTGACGCTCCGGGTGACACCGATCTCGAGAAGGCGCTGGCCACTGTCATGGGGGAGGCGGAGTAGTGCTTTCCGTTCGCTACGTGCTGAAGACGCTGCTGGGGCCTTGGGCGCTCCTGGCGGTGATTCCCCTTGAAGTGACGAACTTCGTCCTGCGCGGCATGCCATGGCGCGGTGAGACGCTGTGGACGACCGACTGGTTCGCCATCACGCTGTTCATCACGGGGCCGATCCTGTGCGGTGCGGCCGCCGTGGACGCAGCCCGTCTGTCCCGGGACGGGAACTTCCACCTCGTGTCGGCGGTACCGCGCCCCTACCGCCCGTATCTGCGAGCCGCTGCCTGGGCCGCGCTGCCGGCGGTGGCCGTCCATGTGATCACCGTGTGCGTTGCCCTCGTCTTTGGAGGCTTCTACGGCGACTTCTCGGCGACCTGGACAGCCGTCGCGCTACTCGTGCAGTGCGCGGCCCTGTGCTGGTACGTGGCCATGGGATCCGCCGTGGGGCGGTTCGCCGGTCCGCTGGTCGCGGGCATTGCCGCAGCGGCGGGTTCGTTCGCCTTCTCCTACTTCTTCTCCTACCCGGAGGACTCGTTCGGCCTGCTCGATCTCGGCGGAGCGACCGTGTCCAGGCTGGGATATGAGTACCGGCCCGCCTATCTGCTCACGCAGCTGGTGCTGTTCACGGTGACCGCCGTGGTGGCACTGTTGGTTGTTCCCTCCATCAGTTCCGGGATCCGCGTCCCGTCCAGGGCCGGGACCGCAGCGCTGGGCGCCGTGCTGGCGGCCGTTGTGCTGAGCCCCCAGGTCCCCCTGACTGATCGGCTCTCCTCGCATCCCGTGCGTCCGACACAGTGCGTCGGCAAGGCACCGAAGATCTGCGTCTACCCGGAACACCACCGGGTCAACGATCGAACCGTCGAGTACGTCGAGACCCTGGTGCGGGCCGCGCGGTCGGCGGGCTACGCCGCTCTCGTTCCTGACCGTGTCGATGTCATGAGCCGGACGTATCGGCCGCAGAACCCCGGTGTGCAGGGCCTTGAGGTCGACCCCGACGGTTATGACAGCGGTGTCGTCGACATCCGGTCCATCGCGGACTCGTTGACGACTCCGTACCACTGCGACGCCCTCTACGACGACAGCCGGCCGCCCGGCGACAGATACTGGATCCGTCATCACTCGCTGACCAAGACCCTGCTCGACGCGGCAGACGTGCGGTTCGACGACGGTGAGTACATTCCCGGCTCGCAGGTGCTCACTCCGGAGGCGGCGGGCTCGGTCGTCGCCGACTTCAAGTCCTGCGCGCTGGAGACCCCGTGACGACGGCCTGGAGCACGGTCCGGGCCTGGTGCGCGGTGCACGCCACGCGACAGGCTGCCCTGCTCCTCGGAGCGACCGCGCTCCTCTCGCTGCTGGGAGCGCGGTCGGCGCTGTCGGGCCTGGGTGTCTTTTTCTTCGAGACGCCGGTGCCGTTGCTGCTGCTGGTGCCGACTCTGAGCGGGGTGGCGGTCGGGATCGGTTGTCACCGGATGGCGCGCGTTCCGCTCCCCGAACCGCCCCGGGTTCTGGCGGCCCGGTTCTTTTGGTGCCTTGGTCTCACCGCCGTGGGCGCGGTGTCGGTCACCGTGGCGCAGCTTGCTGGATCCCCGGTCGAGGCAGGGGCGAGCCTGCGTAATGTGCTGCTGCACGCGGGTCTCGCGGTTCTCACCACCCTGTTTCTTGGACCGGCCGTCGCCTGGCTGCCGTCCATGGCTCTGACGCTCGTCGCCATGCTGTACGGCCACTCGCAGTCGGGACCCGAGGTCTACTGGTGGGCAGGCCTCCTGGAGGACCAGGTCACCGAAGGGCAGTGGTGGGTTGTCGGCGCGCTGTTCGTGGGTTCCGCGACGACCTACGCGATTGCGGCGCCCGTGCGTGACCGGCGGCTGCGGATCCGTTAGCCGTCGGTTTCCATGTCGGCCACGCCCTCCACGAAGTGGTCGAACTCGCCTGCCTGGACGCCGAGGACGAAGGCGTCCCACTTGCGGCGGTTCGTCGTGACGACGTTCTCCGGGGCGCTGGTCTCGCGGAGGTAGACGGGGGCCTCGCCGTCGTCGTCCCCGTCTACCTCGCCGAAGGCGATCTCGATCCATGGTCCGGGGCCGGTCGCCTCCGGCGGGGCGGCGCGGATCCAGGTGAGGTCGGGGGGGATGTCAGACATGGGGGGCGTCCTTCTTGAGGGCGGTGAGGAGGGAGAGGAAGGCGGCGGGGGTGGTGGTGAGTATCGCTTCGCGGGGGTCGGCGGATTCGGTGAGATGGATGGTGCGGGGGGTGGTGGCTATGTGGACGCAGGAGTTGCCTTCGGAGCAGTACGACGATTTCTGCCAGGTCGGGTTCATGGGGGCTCCCTTCAGAGCTCGCGCATCACGTGCTGGATGAGGTCTCGGGTTTTCTCAGGTGAGAGGGCGACGGCCTCGATGCGGGTGAACAGCGTCCGGTACTTGTGCAGCTGCGCCTCGGCATCGAGGAACGCGATGCCGTGCGACTGATCGAGGTGGACGGTGTCCAGCTGGGCCACCGGACCGTGCGCGTAGTAGATCGACTGACCCGATCCGGGATACGCGCCGGCGTCGAAGGTGATGGCCCGCAGGGTGATGTGGTCGTGCTCGCTCATGTCCAGCAGGTAATGCAACTGCTCGCGAGCCACAGTGGGGCCGCCGACCTTCATGCGCAGGGCTGCCTCGTGGACGATGGCCTCGTACGGGGTCGGGTTGTCCGTGCGGTAGAGGATCGTCTGCCGCTTGACGCGGAACGAGAGCCGGTGCTCGATGTCGGGTGGCGAGAGCTCGGTGACTGCCTGGCGGAAGATCTCCAGCGCGTAGGCGCGGGTCTGGAGGAGGCCAGGTACGCGGGCGGTCGTCGAGTCACGGATGGCCAGGGCGTGGTGTTCGAGCTCGGCCAGATCGAGGAGAGCGCCGGGGAGCAGGTCGCGGTACTGCTCCCACCAGCCGCGTGAGCGGTCGGAGGTCATGCCGCTGAGGGCTTCGATGAGCGGGGTGTCGGCGCAGCCGTAGTGCTGTGCGAGTGCGCGGACGCGCTCGGGGCTCACGCCTACCCGTCCGGCCTCCATGTTGCTGACCTGGGCTTGCTTGATGCCCATCAGTTGACCGGCCTCGGTCGCGGTCAGGCCCGCTTGCTCGCGGAGTTTGCGCAGCTCGGCGCCGAACCGTAGCTGGCGTCCCGTTGGGTTCCGCACGGGCTTGCTGCCTCCTTGGTGTCACCCACACGGGTGCTAGTTAATGCAATCATCGAGATTCGGTGAATGTATAAACCGGATACCCGCTACCTTGCAACTGGGCCCCTCGCCCCAGAAGTACACCGCCCGACGGGGCGGCACCGTCACTGGGTCGCAACCATCCGCATGCTTCCAACTCCCCACAGTGATCGGATATCCCATGCCCACGGTAACCCCGCCCTGGACCTACAGCCTCCAACTCCCCCACGATCCACGGTCACCAGGCATCGCCCGGGCCACTCTCCGCACCATCCTCTCCGCCCGGCTCCTCGCCGAACTCACGCCCACGGCCGAACTCCTCGCTGCCGAACTTCTCGCCAACGCCCACCTTCACACCAGCGGTCCCTACGCCCTCCGGCTGCGTTCTGCGGAATCGGGAGGGGTTCGTGTCGGAGTCTGGGACACGGACCCTCACGTGCCGTCCGGGTTCGTCCTCGCGGAGGGGCTCTCCACCGTCGTACCGCCGGACCTCGGAGGGGAAAACGGGCGCGGGCTGCATCTCCTGCGGGCCTACGCCGACACATGGGGGGTCACCGAGCTGGGCGGGAGTGGCGGGAAGGTGCTGTGGGCCGAGTGCCAGTGATGCGCCCGGGAAACGTGAGCACATGCGCGCAGCGGACCACGGAGGCGGGAGCAGAGGCCGCACAGTACGGTGGATGCGACGCCGAACGGGATGCCGGACCTCCTACCGAACCCGCTCGTGCGGCTGAGGACGCCGAAGGGATCGAGGGACGGAGGCAGCGAGTCATGTCCGTGTCGCCGGGCGCCTGGCCCCCCCACCTGCGACCCCGTCCGGGGAACCTGCGCGAGATCGCCGAGAAGCTCGAGAGTGCGACGGGTCTGCGCGTGCAGATCGTGGGAGGAAAGCTCGTGATGTCCCCGACTCCGCGTGGGAAGCACGCGGGCGTGGTGAAACGGCTTCGGCGGCAGCTTGAGAGGGTGACTCTGCCTGACGGGCTGGACGTGTACGAGGTGTCCTCGATCGCCCTGCCGGAAGACCCGGAGGACTACGTGACACCCGACCTGATCGTCCTTCCCGTGGAATGGGAGGAGGACGACGGCTGGCTGGCCGCCGCTGAGGATGCCGCGCTCGCCGTCGAGGTCATCTCCCAGTCCGAGAAGTCCCGGGATATTAGGGACAAGGCCGACTGGTACGCCGTCGCCCGTGTCCCCGTCCTTCTCGTGATGGACCCTCGCAAGGGCACCTGGGCCCTGCACACCCACCCGGACAACGGCTCCTACCGAGACGTACTGCCCGGCAAGTTCGGGGAGCCCGTGAAGCTGCCCGAGCCATTCGACATCGAGGTCGCCACCGACGGCTTCCCGGTGTACGGCACGCGGTAGCCCACGTCTCCCGTTGCGTCTGAGGTTCCTCTCACTTTGGTGGGACACAGTAGGCGGGTGAAGCGAAACGCTCTGCTCGGCGCGATCGTGCTGCTGGCCCTCACCTCCGCCTCCGAGGCGGCCGCCGACGGCGGGTCCGGGCCGCTCGGGGTGACCACAGTGGCCGCGGCGACGAGGGACGCCGCGCGGGTCGGGGCGCTGTTCCAGGCGGCCGACGCCGGCCATCTGGCCGGCGCCCACTTCTGTACGGCCTCCGTGGTGCACGCCGTGCACCACAACCTCCTCGTCACGGCCGCCCACTGCCTGAGCGGGAGCGGCGCGCTCGTCTTCGTACCGGGCTACCGGGACGGCAAGGCGCCCTACGGCGTCTGGAAGGTCGCCCGGGTCTTGCTGCCCGCAGGGTGGGCGAAGGCGCAGGACGAGGACAGTGACGTCGCGTTCGCGACCGTGGCGGCGTTGGACGGAAGGGAGATCGAGGACGTCGTCGGCGCCGACCGGCTCGCCACCCGCACCAACACCACCGGCGCCACTGCTGTCACCGTCACCGGATACCCCAACTCCCATGAGGTCCCCATCCGTTGCACCAACCACCCCACCGCACACAGTGCCACCCAGCAGCGCATCACCTGCCCCGACTTCACGGGCGGTACGAGCGGCAGCCCCTGGATCAACGGCGAAAACCGCATCGTCGGCATCCTCGGCGGCCACGAACAGGGCGGCAGTACGGCCGACATCTCCTACAGCGTGGTGCTGGGGGATGAGGCGGTGGAGCTCTATGAGGATGCGTCCTCTGCCCCTGAGACCTCGAACCCTCGGGTGATGCGGTGTGCGATCTGGACGGCCGGCCAGTAGCGGGCACCGCCTGCGGTTCTGGGAAGTTCGGCGATGGTAGGCGTGCAGAAATTCCGCCTGGGTCGGCCGCAACCGATCCATGTGGCATGGTCGGTCCGGTGGACGTACTGAGGGCACAGGACCCTGGGCAGTTGGGCACGCATACACTTCTTGCCAGGCTCGGCGCGGGCGGCATGGGGCAGGTCTACCTCGGGCGGTCAGCCGGCGGCCGACTTGTGGCGCTCAAGGTGATTCGTGACGAGATCGTGGACCACCCCGAAGCGTTGGCACGGTTTCGGCGGGAGGTGGAGACCGCGCGAGCGGTACGCAGCGCGTACACGGCGAACCTGATTGACGCCTCACTGGACGCGGCCCCGTACTGGCTCGCGACCGAGTACGTCCCCGGACCCACGCTGAGCATAGCCGTGCACAAGAAGGGACCACTGCCATTCAGTACGTGCCGAGGGCTGCTCGCGGCGCTGGCCGAAGGCCTCGCGGCGGTCCACGCACACGGTGTCACCCATCGCGACCTCAAGCCGCAGAACGTCATCCTCGCCGCCCAGGGGCCACAGCTCATCGACTTCGGCATCGCGCGTAGTGCGGCGCACACGGTGCTCACCGAGGCTGGGTTCGCGCCCGGCACGCCCGGTTTCACCGCTCCGGAGGTGCTGTTGCGCAATGACGTCGGGCCTGCTGGAGACGTCTTCGCGCTCGGTGCGACCCTCGCCTACGCGGCGACCGGCCGACCGCCCTTCGGACACGGTGAACCGGCCGGTGTCAGTTACCGCGTCGTGCACGAACCGATCGACCTCGCCGACGTGGACCCGGGTTTGGCCGCCCTCATCGAGGCATGCGTGGCCAAGGACCCGGCGGCGCGGCCCGGACTTGACGAGGTGATCGCCCGTTGCGGGGTACGCACCGCACTCGTCGAGGACCCCTTCTACGGCGGCCTCGCCGCGCTGGGCGAGGCGGTGCCGACCACGCCGACGGTTCAGACCGAGAAGCCGCCGCCTTCCCCTCCGGCCCATGCACCGGCCGGGCTCCACGACCTGCCGACGGCGGCGCCGCAAGTCCCTTACGGCCCTGGTTACACCCCTACCCAGATCGGACGGCCGGGAACGGCTCCCAGGGTGGACAGGAAGCCTTGGCTGATTGGCGCGGCTGCCGGTGCGGCCGTGCTCGTCGGCGCAGTCGCCGCACTCACCTTGCTGCCGGGCGGGAGCGACGACTCCGGCAAGGGCAATGACGACACGACGGCCGCGGACGCCACCTCTGTGGCACCGACAGGTAACGACGAGCCCGAGCTGAAACCGCCCGCCTACGTCGAGCAGACGAACCCCTCCCGCGACTTCTGGGTTGCCGACGCCACGTCAGCAGGTGGTCCCGGGGCCTGCAACCTGCCAGCGGAGGAGTCGAATCCCCGGTTCCAGTGGTCGGTGTCGGCCGCGGACGGCAACGCCCCCTACACGTCTGGCAAGGGCCGTATCGGTTTCCGGCTCACGACCTCTGCTTCGCAGCCCTACTACGTCTCCGTAGCTGTGAAACCCCCGCACGCGATCGACCAGGACACGGGCACACCCATCGAGGGCGCTCTGCAGGCCAATCTGGACCTGGGATACACCAGCAAGCCCATGGCGGCGAGCAGCGAGTGGACGTATCTGACGTACCCCAACGACTTCCGGCAGATTGTGCAGGGCAAGGAGGCAGGCGGGGCGATCCCCGTCGCGAACGACCCCGGCGACTGGACGACGCTCTTCCTCCATGTCCAGGGAGTGAAGAAGTACGCGAACATTGTCTGCGCCGGTTTCGTCGCGCAGTAGCGCACATGGCACGGACGGGTTCGGGAAAGCCCGGTAAACAGGGCCGTGCTGGGGGAGGGTTAAGGCGTGCGAAAAGTTTGGGTGGTCGGCGGAGCCGCGGTCGGGCTCGGGCTGAGTTTCGTGATGCTGCTCGTCGTCGGGGTGTACGTGGTGGCCGGGAATCTGGTCAACGGCGTCGGCGCGGGCAGTGTCGGTCTGGCCAAGGGCGCTGTCCCGACCGCCTACACCGCGCTGGTGCAGAAGTGGGGCAACCTCTGCTCCGCCATCAACCCCGCCTTGTTGGCCGCCCAGTTGTACCAGGAGAGCGGGTTCGACCCGGACGTCGTCAGTCCCGCTGACGCACGCGGCATCGCACAGTTCATTCCCAGCACCTGGGCCACACACGGCATCGACGGCGACGGCGACGGCGACCGCGACATCTGGGACCCGAATGACGCGATTCCGTCGGCCGCCTCCTATGACTGCGACCTCGCCAAGTACGTCAGGACCGTGCCGGGTGACATCACCAACAACCTGCTCGCTGCCTACAACGCGGGCCCCGACCGCGTCATCAGGGCGGGCGGGGTTCCGGCGATCAGGGAGACACAGAACTACGTCAAGACGATCCGCACCCTGGAGAAGAGCTTCGCCGCCCCCGTCACCCGCGTCGACCCCTCGAAGCAGGCCGCCGGGGCCATCTACTTCGCTCAGAAGAAGCTCGGCACGCCCTATCTGTGGGGCGGTAACGGGACGGCTGACCAGGGGGGACGGTTCGACTGCTCCGGACTGACCAAGGCTGCCTACGAGAGTGTCGGGATCACCCTGCCCCGGGTCGCCAACGACCAGTACAACGCCGGGCCGCACCCCAAGCGCAGTGAACTGCTGCCGGGGGACCTGGTGTTCTTCTCGACCGATCCCGGGAACTCCCGGGCCATCCATCACGTGGGTATCTACGTGGGCGGCGGATACATGATCGACGCGCCCTACACGGGGGCCGTGATCCGGTTTGATCCCATCGACACGGCTGAGTACTTTGGTGCCACCCGGGTGACCGAAGATGGCGCGAAAGCGCTCCCGACGAACGTCTGAGACAGTCCGGGAAAATCCCCCTGAGCTGCGGCTTTGTATCTCTCTTCGATAACGTCTGAGTGATCATTCAGTGGAGAGTGGAACGTATCAACCGGGGCCGTGCGTTCCTGTTGAGGCGTGCGCATGAGAGATGCGCTGGGCAGAACATGACGAAGGGGCCGCAGCACCATGGCTGGACTCGCCGATTCCGGGTCGAACCCCGACGTCGACCTGCTCTACGACATCAACGGTCTTGCCAAGGACGCTCCCCACTGGTTCGACCGGATCGTCGAGTTCGTGGGGGAGTACGGGCTGCTCCTCGCCATGGTCCTGCTGATT
The DNA here is from genome assembly GCF_001514205.1 of Streptomyces griseoruber. Classification (GTDB taxonomy): domain Bacteria; phylum Actinomycetota; class Actinomycetes; order Streptomycetales; family Streptomycetaceae; genus Streptomyces; species Streptomyces griseoruber. Next base: position 20,226 of record NZ_KQ948773.1, read on the forward strand.
CTGTGGTGCTGGGCCAGTGGGCGGCGCAAGGTGCGGGGGGCCGAGGAGGCCTCGGCCTCGGTCGCCGCGCTGGTGTGGGCGCCGCTGGCCGCCGCCGTCGCGGTGCTGGTGAACGTGCCGATACGGGGATTCGTGGAGAGGCCCCGGCCGTTCCTCGATCACCAGGGGCTCGAGGTACTCGTTTCCGGCAAGACCGACTACTCGTTCGTGAGTGATCACGCGACGCTGACCATGGCCATGGCCGTCGCCCTGTTCGTCGCCCACCGGACGTTCGGGCTCGTCGGGCTCGCGATCGCGCTGCTCGAAGGGTTCTGCCGGGTCTACATGGGCGTGCACTACCCGACCGACGTGGTGGGCGGGTTCGCGCTCGGTACCGCCGTCGCGCTGCTGCTGTCGCCGCTCGCCTCGCTGGCGCTCACCCCGCTGATGAAGGCCGTCGAGCGGTCGCCCCGGGGGGGATGGATCGTGCGGAGCAAGAGCGCGCGGGAGCGGGCCCGGGACGCCTTCGTCCCGGGGGCCCGCTCCGGGGCCGTCGCCGAGGAGCGGGATCTCGCCGCCTGAGGTCAGAGCGCCTGCGGGTAGGTGAAGAAGCCCGTCGGGTCGTACTGCTTCTTCAGCTGGGTCAGGCGTGGGAGCGCGTCGCCGTAGTAGGCCTTGCGCCAGTTCGTGAGGGTGGGGTCGGCGTAGTTCTGGTAGGCGGCGCCCGAGGCGTACGGCTGCATCGCCTTGTGGGCCGTGTTCAGCCAGGACTGGGCCGTCGAGCCCGTCGTACCCGCCCGCCAGGACACGATGTACTGGGCCAGCATGCGCGAGCGGCGGTGCACGAAGGCCGTGGCCGTGGGGGAGACGCGGTTGATCGCGCCGCCGAGGGCGGTGAGGGCGATGCTGCCGGCGCCGCCCTGGACCGTCTTGATCTGCTTCAGCAGGGTCTGGATGCCCGCCGAGGACAGGGAGCGGTCGAAGAAGTCGCTGCGGGCCGTGTACGTCTCCCGGCCCAGCTTGCCCTGCGGGGAGCGGCCCGGGGTGGAGCCGGGCAGATGGCACTGGGCGTCGGCGCTGAAGGAGGAGCAGCCCGCGTAGGCCTCCATGGCCTCCTCGTAGCCCTTGCGGCGCAGGGACACCGAGGACGCGGGGGCGCCCACCGTGTCGGCCAGGCGGTCGACCGCGTTCTGGAGCTGGCCGTAGGTGCCGATGCAGAAGGCGGCGACGGCGACCCGGGGGGTGCCGCCCGCCGAGTTCTCCAGGTGCAGGGAGGACCAGATCTCGTCCGGCTGGGAGGGGCCCCACTCCTGCCAGGCCTTCACCACCGCGGCCGCCTTCGCCCAGGGCCAGGTGAGATAGCCGGTCACGGCCTGCGGGGCGGCGTGGGTTGTGAAGTGCAGCTCGGTGACGATGCCGAAGTTTCCGTTGCCCGCGCCGCGCAGCGCCCAGAACAGGTCCTTGTTCTGGGTGGCGCTGGTGACGAGCTGCTTGCCGTCGGCCGTGATGATCGTGGCCTGGGTGAGGCTGTCGCAGGTCAGGCCGTAGGCGCGGGAGACCACGCCGTGGCCGCCGCCGAGGACCAGACCGGAGACGCCGACCGTCGGGCAGGATCCGGCCGGGATCGTGACGCCCTTCGCGGCGAGGGCGCGGTAGACGTCGATCAGCTTGGCGCCCGCTCCGACGACGGCCGAGCTTCCGCTCGCGCGGACCGTCCTCAGCTTCGAGACGTCGACGATCAGCCGGCCGTCGCCGGAGGACCAGCCGCCGTAGGAGTGGCCGCCGTTGCGGATCGCGACCTTGGTGCGGTGCGCGCGGGCGTAGGAGAGGACGGTGCGGATGTCGTCGGCATGGGCGACGTACGCCACCGCCGCCGGCTTCAGGTTGTCGAAGCGGGTGTTGTAGAGCTGGCGGGCCGTCGTCCAGGAGGCGTCGCCGGGGCGGACCAGGGTGCCGTCCAGGTCGCGGGCGAGCGCCGCCCAGTTCGCGGGGGTGGCACCGCCGGCGGTCGTGGTGAGGGAGGTGAGGCCGGTGGCGCTCTCACCGGCGGAGGCGCTCTCACCGGCGGAGGCGCTCGCTCCGCTGCCCTTCGAGGTGCTGCACGCCGCCGTCGTGACCGCCGCGACCGCGGCCGTTCCCGCTGCGATGAACGTACGCCGTTCCATGTTCTGCGCCTTCCGTCGGCCTGTCGGCTTCATCGTGCGAGACGGGACCCCGGGTCCACGGGTTCCCGCGGGCGGCGGCGGTGACGGAACGGTGACGTCAGCCGCGGGCGTGTCCCTCGGCGTCCGATCTGGCCAGGCTTCTCGCTCTGCGGGCCGGACCGCGCCAGCCACAGGTGCACCGGGCCAGGCAGAACCGGCCCTGCTCGACGGTCGTGGTGGAGTGTTCCCCGTCGGTGCGGGGAGGGGCCGAGCCGTCCTGCTGCGTCACGCAGACAACGTTACCCAGGAAACGTAAAAGGCACGTATGCCAGGTGCGGGGCCCGGCCGGAACGACCCGTTCGGCGGTCGCGCGGGGGGTGGGGCGCGTGACGGGCGGCACATGACCGTCGTTAGGCGGGGCGACAGGGGACCCGTGACGGACGTACCGGCTGGGGGTAGGCAGACGATGGCGGAGCGGTGGTACAGGCGGCGCGGGTGGGGTGGTGCGGTGGTCGTGGCCGCCGGGCTGGTGGCCGGGGGGTGCGTGGGGGCGACCGGGTGTTCGGGGGCGGGGGCCGCCGGCGGGGCGGCGGGGGAGGCGGACGCACGGGGCGGTGACGCGGTACGGCTGCTGCGCGGGGCCGCCGACGCGCTGCGGGAGGCGGGCAGTTCGAAGGCGCGTACGTCCATGGAGATGGCCACCGGTGGGACCCGGGTGACCATCCGGGGCGAGGGGGTCTACGACTACCGCCGGCAGCAGGGGCGGTTGAAGGTGATGCTGCCGCAGGATCCGGCGGGGACGAGCGAGCACCGGCCGATCACCGAACTGCTCGCGCCGGGCGCGCTGTTCATGAAGCACCGCGGGGCCGGGGTACCGGACGACAAATGGGTCCGGGTGGAGACGTCGACGCTGTCCGACGGGAACCTGGTGACGGGCGGGGCCACGGATCCGTTCGCCGCGGCGGAGGTGCTGCGGGGGGCGCGTACCGCGGTGTACGTGGGGCGCACCGAGGTCGCCGGGACGACGGTGCGGCACTACCGGGGGACCGCGGATCTGGCGGTGGCGGCCGAGGGGGCGTCGGCGGGGAGCAGGGGTGCGCTGGCGGCGGCGGCGAAAGGGTTCGCCACGGCCCGGGTGCCGTTCGACGTGTATCTGGACGAGGCGGGGCGGATCCGGAAGGTCAGGCACCGGTTCAGCTTCGTCAACGGGCGGCAGGCGGAGGCCGTGGCGGTGGCGTCGACGACACTGCTGTACGACTTCGGGGCCCCCGCCGACGTACGGCTGCCGGCGGCTCGGGACATCTTCGCGGGGCGGATCGCGGAGGACTGAGCCACGGGCCGACGCAAGGGGCGCGGGCCGGGGGCGGGCACAAGGACTAGCCCGTCCGTGCCATGCGCGCCGTGTGCACCGCTCCCTACTCTAGGAAGCCGGTGACGGCAGAGACGAGGTGATGCGCGTGGCTCCGGTCGGCGGTACGGCAGTTCAGGACCACGTGGCCCTCGCCGAGATCGAGCTGTGCGGGGAGCTGATCATCGCGGCTTCGGCGGCCGGGGAGGAACGGCTCAGCCTGGAGAGCATCGACCAGGTGCTGCGCGTGCGGGAGGAGCCGGACGGGAGCGGGGCCGCGTCAGGTCCGCAGTAGGCGGCCGATCGCCTTGGTCGCTTCCTCCACCTTCGCGTCGATCTCGTCGCCGCCCTTGAGGGCCGCGTCGGCGACACAGTGGCGCAGGTGTTCCTCCAGCAGTTGCAGGGCGAAGGACTGCAGGGCCTTGGTGGAGGCGGACACCTGGGTGAGTATGTCGATGCAGTAGGTGTCCTCGTCGACCATGCGCTGGAGACCGCGGATCTGGCCCTCGATCCGGCGCAGGCGCTTGAGGTGCTCGTCCTTCTGCTTGTGGTAGCCGTGCGTGACGTGCGGCACGGTCTCGGCGGGTGCCGGGTCGGTGGGCTCGGCGGCCTGTGTCGTCGTCATCGCGTCCTCCCGTTACGGACATATACCCCTGCCGGGTATATCGTAACGAACTTTGCCGGGTACAGGACCCTGGAAGCCCCTGTGCTGATCACGTTGTCCGATGGGTGACACTGGGGGACGGCTCGATAGCCATGTCCGGATGGTGCGCTTAGCATCACCCTGGCCCCTAGCCCGACCGAAACCGATGCATCCTGAGGACCCCAAGTGCGCTTTCGTCTGACCCCCAGGGAGACGAGCTTCTACGACATGTTCGCCGCATCCGCGGACAACATCGTCACCGGCTCGAAACTCCTGATGGAACTGCTCGGGGCGGACACCGCCGGCCGGGCCGAGATCGCAGAGCGTATGCGGGCCGCGGAACACGCCGGTGACGACGCGACGCACGCCATCTTCCACCAGCTGAACTCCTCGTTCATCACGCCGTTCGACCGGGAGGACATCTACTCCCTCGCGTCCTCCCTCGACGACATCATGGACTTCATGGAGGAGGCCGTCGACCTGGTCGTCCTCTACAACGTCGAGGATCTGCCCAAGGGGGTCGAGCAGCAGATCGAGGTGCTGGCGCGGGCGGCCGAGCTGACGGCGGAGGCCATGCCGAATCTGCGGACCATGGAGAACCTGACGGAGTACTGGATCGAGGTCAACCGGTTGGAGAACCAGGCGGACCAGATCCACCGGAAGCTGCTGGCCCACCTGTTCAACGGCAAGTACGACGCGATCGAGGTGCTGAAGCTCAAGCAGATCGTGGACGTGCTGGAGGAAGCCGCCGACGCGTTCGAGCATGTGGCGAACACGGTGGAGACCATCGCCGTCAAGGAGTCCTGAGCTTCTCATGGACACCTTTGCTCTGGTCGTGACCATTTGTGTCGCGCTCGGTTTCACGTATACGAACGGTTTCCACGACTCGGCGAACGCGATCGCGACGTCGGTGTCGACGCGGGCGCTCACTCCGCGCGCCGCGCTGGCGATGGCCGCGGTGATGAATCTCGCCGGGGCCTTTCTGGGGAGTGGGGTCGCTCACACCGTCAGCAGCGGGCTGATCGAGACGCCCGAGGGCTCGAAGGGAATGGGGATCCTCTTCGCCGCGCTGGTGGGGGCGATCGTCTGGAATCTGGTGACCTGGTACTTCGGGCTTCCCTCGTCCTCCTCGCACGCGCTGTTCGGTGGCATGGTGGGGGCGGCGCTGGCCGGAGGGACGGAGGTCATCTGGTCGGGCGTGCTCGACAAGGTCGTCATCCCGATGTTCCTGTCGCCCGTCGTGGGGCTGGTCGGCGGGTATCTCGTGATGTGCCTCATCCTGTGGATCTTCCGGCGGGCCAATCCGCACAAGGCCAAGCGGGGGTTCCGGATAGCGCAGACGGTTTCCGCGGCGGGGATGGCGCTCGGGCACGGTCTGCAGGATGCGCAGAAGACGATGGGCATCGTGGTGATGGCGCTGGTCATCGGGGATGTGCAGGGGGCCGATGATCCGATTCCGGTGTGGGTGAAGGTCGCTTGTGCGGTGATGCTGTCGCTGGGGACGTACGCCGGTGGGTGGCGCATCATGCGGACGCTCGGGCGGAAGATCATCGAGTTGGATCCGCCGCAGGGGTTTGCCGCGGAGACCACGGGGGCGTCGATCATGTTCACTACGGCGTTCTTGTTCAAGGCGCCCATTTCCACGACGCATGTGATTACGTCCGCGATCATGGGCGTGGGGGCTACCAAGCGGGTCAATGCGGTGCGGTGGGGTGTCGCGAAGAACATTGTGCTGGGGTGGTTCATCACGATGCCGGCTGCGGCTCTTGTTGCTGCGGGGGCGTTTTGGGTGGTGAACCTGGCGTTTCTGTAGGCGCCGGTTTCCGGGCGCCACCGCGGGGCTCCGCCCCTGCACCCCTCGCCCCCGCCCCACCGCTGTTGCGTTCCCGCCTGTACCCCCGGCCGCTGTCGTTGGCGGGCGGGGTTCTGGGAGGGGAACGTATGTGGGCCCGCCCCCCGAGGCAGTCGGGGGGCGGGCCCTTTGTGGCCTCGCGGTGGCACCGCCATGCAGCACCGCGAGGGGTTCGAACGGCGGCCTCGGTCGGGGTGAGGCGGCCGGTGTCGGTCAGCCGAAGCGGCCCGAGATGTAGTCCTCGGTGGCCTGGACGGACGGGTTGGAGAAGATGCGCTCCGTGTCGTCGATCTCGATCAGCTTGCCGGGCTGGCCGACGGCGGCGAGGTTGAAGAAGGCCGTGCGGTCGGAGACGCGCGCCGCCTGCTGCATGTTGTGCGTCACGATGACGATCGTGAAGCGTTCCTTCAGTTCGCCGATCAGGTCCTCGATCGCCAACGTCGAAATCGGGTCCAGGGCCGAGCAGGGCTCGTCCATGAGGAGGACCTTCGGCTCCACCGCGATCGCCCGGGCGATGCAGAGGCGCTGCTGCTGGCCGCCGGAGAGGCCGGAACCCGGCTTGTTGAGGCGGTCCTTCACCTCGTTCCAGAGGTTCGCGCCCTTGAGGGACTTCTCGACGATGTCCGAGAGCTGCGACTTCTTGTAGTTGCCGTTGAGGCGCAGGCCCGCGGCCACGTTGTCGAAGATGGACATCGTGGGGAACGGGTTCGGGCGCTGGAAGACCATGCCGATCTCGCGGCGGACGGCCACGGGGTCGACGCCCGCGCCGTACAGGTCCTCGTCGTCCAGCAGGACCTTGCCCTCGACCCGGCCGCCCGACGTCACCTCGTGCATACGGTTCAGCGTGCGCAGGAACGTCGACTTGCCGCAGCCGGACGGGCCGATGAAGGCCGTCACCGTGCGCGGCTCGACCGTCATCGAGATGTCCTCGATCGCCTTGTGGGTGCCGTAGTAGGCGGTGAGCCCGCTTACATCGATTCGCTTGGACATGGTTACTACTTCACTTCCGTCTCGGTCGCTGAGCTGAGGGGCCGCGTCAGCGACCGGTCTTCGGGGCCTTCCAGCGGGCGATGGCCCGGGCCACGAGGTTGAGGATCATCACGAAGGCGATCAGCGTGAGCGAGGCCGCCCAGGCACGGTCGTACGCCGCCGTGGAACCGGCGCTCTGCGAGTACTGCTGGTAGATGTACAGCGGCAGAGACGCCTGCGCGCCCTCGAAGGGGTTGTTGTTGATGAACGGGTTGCCGAAGACGAGGAGCAGGACGGGGGCCGTCTCACCCGCGATACGGGCGATCGCCAGCATGACGCCGGTGATGATGCCGCCGATCGAGGTCGGGACGACCACCTTCAGAATTGTGCGCCACTTCGGGACGCCGAGCGCCAGGCTCGCCTCACGCAGTTCGTTCGGGACGAGCTTCAGCATCTCCTCGGTCGAGCGCACGACCACCGGCATCATCAGGATCGCCAGCGCGAGGGAGCCCGCGAAGCCGAAGGGCTGCATGTCGAACATCAGCATGAGGCTGAGGATGAACAGGCCGGCGACGATGGACGGGATGCCCGTCATGACGTCCACGAAGAACGTGACCGCCTTGGCCAGGCCGCCGCGGCCGTACTCGACCAGGTAGATCGCCGTGAGGATGCCGATCGGGGCGCCGATCAGGGTGGCGAGGCCGACCTGCTCCAGGGTGCCGATGATGGCGTGGTAGATACCGCCGCCCGGCTCGGAGTCGGCGACGACTCCCATGGAGTGGGTCAGGAAGTAGATGTCCAGGACCTTCACGCCGCGTGCGATGGTGGTCCAGAGGAGGGAGACCAGGGGGACCACGGCCAGGATGAACGCCACCCAGACCAGGGAGGTCGCGATGCGGTCCTTCGCCTGGCGGCGGCCCTCGACCTTGGCGGCGATGCCGTAGGTGCCGGCGACGAACAGGAGGCCGGCGATCAGGCCCCACTGGACCTTGCTGTCCAGGCCGGCGGCCAGGCCGATCCCGACGGCGACGACGACCGAACCGGCGGCGATCGCGTACGGGGACCAGCTCGGCAGGCTCGCGCCGCGCAGCGTGCTGGGGCGCTTGTCGGCGACTGCGGTTGCGTGGCTCATGCGTTGGCCCCCGAGTACTCCTTGCGGCGGGCGATGATCATGCGTGCCGCGCCGTTGACCAGCAGGGTGATGACGAAGAGGACGAGACCGGAGGCGATCAGCGCGTCACGGCCGTACTCCGTCGCCTCGTTGAACTTGCTGGCGATGTTCTGGGCGAAGGTGCCGCCGCCGGGGTTCAGCAGGCTGGCGTGGATGTCGAAGTCGGGAGAGAGCACCGTGGCCACGGCCATCGTCTCGCCGAGCGCGCGGCCGAGGCCGAGCATGGAGGCCGAGATGACACCGGAGCGGCCGAAGGGGATCACCGCCATGCGGATGACCTCCCAGCGGGTGGCGCCGAGCGCCAGGGCCGCCTCCTCGTGCATCTGCGGGACCTGGCGGAAGACCTCGCGGCTCACGTTGGTGATGATCGGCAGGATCATGATCGCCAGGAGGATGCCGACCGTCAGCATGGAGCGCGGCGCGCCCTCGTCCCAGGAGAAGATCCCGGTCCAGCCGAAGTAGTCGTTGAGCCAGCCGAACAGTCCGTCCATGTGCGGCACGAGGACGAGGGCGCCCCAGAGGCCGTACACGATGGAGGGGACCGCGGCGAGCAGGTCCACCACGTACGCGATGGGGCCGCTCAGGCGGCGCGGGGCGTAGTGCGTGATGAACAGGGCGATCGCCACGGCGATCGGGACCGCGATCGCCATGGCGATGATCGACGACACGACCGTGCCGAAGGCGAGGACCGCGATGCCGAACTTCGGCGGAACGAGGCCGGTGTTCCACTCGAAGGTGGTGAGGAAGTTTGCTTCGTCCTTGCTGATGGCGAGGTAGGCGCGGTAGGCCAGGAAGACCGCGATCGCCGCCATGATCACCAGCAGCAGGATGCCCGACCCACGGGAGAGAGCGAGGAAGATCCGGTCACCGGGTCGGGTGGTGCCGCGGGCCGCGCGCTTCTGGGGGCCGTTGGCGGAGGTCGTGGGGGGAACGCCGTCGTGGGGCGGGGGTGCGCCGTCGGCGCCTGTCTTCTGCGTTGATATGTCCATCGGGGTCTCCGGTCTGCGGAGCCGCTGCGGGAGTGGGCGGCTCGGACGGGGCCGACCCTCGGGCGGCCCCTGGCGGCGGTGCACCGGACGGGTGCGGTCCGGTCCGGGTCTCCCCGGTGCCGGACCGCACCTTCAGATCAGCTCAGGCCGTCGATCGTGGTACGGACCTTGGAGATGATCGCGTCGGGGATCGGCGCGTAGTCGATGCCCGAGAGGATGCCCTGGCCCTCGGTGGAGGCGATGTAGGTCAGGAACGCCTTCGTGGCGGGCAGGGTGGCGGCCTTGTTGCCCTTGTCGCAGACGATCTCGTACGTCACCAGGGTGATCGGGTACGCGCCCTCGGCCTTGGTGGTGTAGTCGAGCTGGAGCGACAGGTCGCTGCCGGTGCCGACGACCTTGGCGGCGGCGACGGCCTTGGTGGCACCGTCGGAGGACGCCTTGACCGGGGCGGCGGCGCCGGTGTTGATGGAGACGACACCGAGGCCGTCCTTGGCGTACGACAGCTCCATGTAGCCGATCGCGCCGTTGGTCTGCTTCACGCCCTGGGCGACACCGGAGGAACCGGCGGCGGACTGACCGCCCTTGGCCTGCCAGGCCTTGCCGCCGGAGTACTTCCAGTCGCTCGGGGCGGCGGCGATCAGGTACTTGGTGAAGTTGTCCGTCGTACCGGACTCGTCGGAGCGGTGGTACGGCTGGATCTTCAGGTCGGGAAGCTTCGCGTCGGGGTTCAGCTTCTTGATCGCGGCGTCGTTCCAGTTGGTGATCTTGCCGTCGAAGATCTTGGCGATCGTCGAGGCGTCGAGCACCAGGTCGTCCACGCCGGAGACGTTGAACGCGACGGCGATCGGGCCGGCGACCATCGGCAGGTCGATGCCCTGGCCGCTGGAGCAGACCGACTTCGAGGCGGTGACCTCTTCGGGCTTCAGCGCGGAGTCCGAACCGGCGAAGGCGACCTGGCCCTGGGTGAAGGCGGTGACGCCCGCGCCCGAGCCGGAGCCCTTGTAGTTCACCTGGACACCGGAGCAGGCCTGCGTGAAGTTCTTCACCCAGGCGTCGATCGCGTTCTTCTGCGCGGAGGAGCCGTCGGCCAGGAGCTGGCCCTTGGCGTCGTCACACTTGATCGAGCCGGCGGCGGCGGTCGCGGACGAGCTGCTGCTGCTCTTGCCGCTCGAGCCCGTGTCGTCGGAGCCGCACGCCGTGAGGGCCAGGGCGCCGGAGACGGCGAGAGCACCGAGGGTGAGGGCCCGCCGGTTCATGCGCTGAAGCTTCACTTGAGGGAGATCCTTCCAGTAGCCGCCGTCCTGAATTCGGCGGCGTGCGAAAGTCATGGGTGGCATGGACGCGTCCGTCTGGTCGCGCACCGCACCGGGTAAGGCCGAAATTAGGCAGATCAGGTGAAGGCGCCTACGGGCACGAGTGAACGGCGGGTGAACCCATGGGGAAGGCCCGGTTAGGTCACGGAACGCTTACGCTGAGGACACGGTGGGGTCCCGGGTCAGGCGAGGCGCAGGGTGTTCAGGAGGGCGTCCACCAGGTCCCGGTCCCGGGGCTGGGTGAGGCGGGTGCGGGCCGCCGACGGGGGCAGCCACAGGAGGCGGTCTACCTCGTCGTTCGGGCTGAAACCGCCGGAAACGGCCTCCGCCGCCCAGTAGCGGACCTGCTTGGGCCGGCCGTTCGCGTAGTAGCTCACGGTCGGCAGCACCGCTCCGGGCGCCGCCCGGTACCCGGTCTCCTCCGCGACCTCGCGCAGGGCGCCGGTCAGCGGGTCCTCCCCCCGCTTGAGCTTGCCCTTCGGGTGTGACCAGTCGTCGTACTTCGGTCGGTGGACGAGGCACACCTCCAGTTGACCGCCACTCGCCGAGCGCCGCCACAGGACGCAGCCCGCGGCCTGCACGGGGGTGGTCTGCAAGGGGGGCTGGTCCGGGGTCCGGTCCGGGGTCCGGTTCGGGGTCCGGTTCGGGGAACTCACTTCGTCCTCACCGCCTGGCTCTTCCGACTTCCGACTTCCGACTTCTGACGTCCGACGTCCGGTCCTGATCTCTTCCCGACGTCCTGTCCTGATGTCTTCCCGGTTGCCTGTCTCTGTGTTGACGCGGTGTTGTCCTGCGGCTTACGGCACGGTGTCCGCGGGGTGTGCCCCGCCGCGCGGGCGAGGCCTACGGCCGGCCGGCGGTCTGGCCGGCGGTCTGTTTCTGCCAGCAGTGCTGGAACGCGTACCGCGCCGCCTCCACCTCGTGCCGCTGATCCGCGTGCAGCACGCCGAGCGCGTACGCGGTGGCCGGCGCGATCCGGGGCGTGCGGGCCGCCTGGGCCGCGGCGGCCGCCGCCTCCGAGGCGTCCCGGTGCCGGTCGAGGGCCTGGCCCGCGGTCAGCAGCCGCACGTCCAGGGGGGCGCCGGGGCCGTGCATGACCTCGCAGGCGTAGCGGTGCAGCCGCAGCAGCAGGCGGACCTGGTGCCACGGGGCGTCCTGGGGGTGCGGGGCCGGGTCGGGGGAGAGGCCGTGGATCAGGGCCTCCGCGTTGTACGGGCTGCCCGCGGTGAGGAGGGGAAGGGTGGCGACGGCGTCCGCGAGGCGTTCCTCGGCCGCCGCGGCGAGGGGGTGCAGGTCGGTGGTGGGGGCGGCCGGGGTGAGCCGGACCTCGCTGGCGAGGACCGCGACCTGGTCGGCGACCGCGTGGAAGCGGGAGGAGCCGAGGGCCTGGAGGGCGGTGCTGTGGGCGCGCGTGCGGGCGAGGGTGAGCTGGCGGTCCAGGAGGGCGCCTGCCTTGGCGGCGCCGACCGTGAGGTTGCCGCGGTCGGGGGTCGCCGCGGTGCGGGTGCCGGCCGTGCCGGGCGCCGCTCTGTGCGGGACGGGTGCCGTCCCGACGGTACGACCGCCCGCGGCTACGCCGGTCGCAGCGGCGCCCGCGGCAGGAGCGCCCGCCTTGGCGGGATCCCCCGTGCCCGGTGTCGGGGCTGGGACCGGCGTCGAGCCCGACAGGCGGTGGAGGGCGAGGAGGAGGCGTTCCAGGCGGGCCTCGTAGGCGTGTTCAAGGGCGAGCGTGCCCGAGAGCCAGGCCAGTTCCGGGCGGATCTGCTCCGACCACTCGGGGTCGAGGAGCGGGCGGAAGGTGTGCAGGCTGCCGGAGATGCGGCGGGCCGTACGGCGCAGGGCGCGCGCCGCGTCGACGGCGTCCGCCGCGCCGCCCGGCGCACCGGGGGACGCGGCGGGGCCGGCGGCGGCCGGCGTGCCGCCCGCCGCCGTACCGCCTCCCGTCTCTCGGTGCAGCCGCAGCGCGCGGAGGAAGTCCGTGGCCTGGGCCCGCAGATAGCCCGCCAGGGCGTCCCCGGTCACGGGCCCGGGGACGACACCGGGCCCGGCCGCGGGGTCCGTCAGGTCATGGTGTTGCTGTGCCACGCCGGCGCCTCCGGGCGTCTATGAGCATCTCCTGGACGTTGCGCAGGGGTTGGCCGTCCGGGTCGGTCGCGTGCCGGGTCCACTCGCCGTCCGGGCCGAGGTGCCAGGAGGAGGTGGCGTCGGACATGCCGGTCTCCAGCAGCCGGTTCAGGGCGGCCCGGTGGGCCGGGTCCACGACCCTGACCATGGCCTCGATACGGCGGTCGAGGTTGCGGTGCATCATGTCGGCGCTGCCGATCCACACCTCGGGCTCGCCGCCGTTGCCGAAGGCGAAGACCCGGGAGTGCTCCAGGAAGCGGCCGAGTATGGAGCGGACCTTGACGTTCTCCGACAGGCCGGGCACGCCCGGGCGCACCGCGCAGATGCCGCGCACCCACACCTCGACGGGCACGCCCGCCTGGGAGGCCCGGTAGAGGGAGTCGATCAGGGCCTCGTCGACGATCGAGTTGACCTTGACGCGGACGTACGCCGGACGCCCCGCGCGGTGGTGCTGGATCTCCTTCTCCACCCGGGAGATCAGTCCGTCCCGCAGCGACTTGGGGGCGACGAGGAGACGGCGGTAGGTCTCGCGGCGCGAGTAGCCGGAGAGCCGGTTGAACAGGTCGGAGAGGTCGGCTCCGACCTGCGGGTCCGCGGTGAGCAGCCCGAGGTCCTCGTAGAGCCGGGCCGTCTTCGGGTGGTAGTTGCCGGTGCCGACGTGGCTGTAACGCCGTAGCGTCTCGCCCTCCTGACGGACCACCAGGGACAGCTTGCAGTGCGTCTTCAGGCCGACGAGGCCGTAGACGACATGGCAGCCGGCCTCCTCCAGCTTGCGCGCCCACTTGATGTTGGCGTGCTCGTCGAAGCGGGCCTTGATCTCGACCAGTACCAGGACCTGCTTGCCGGACTCGGCCGCGTCGATCAGCGCGTCCACGATCGGCGAGTCGCCGGAGGTCCGGTACAGGGTCTGCTTGATCGCGAGGACGTCCGGGTCGGCGGCCGCCTGCTCCAGGAAGGCCTGGACGGAGGTGGAGAAGCTGTCGTACGGGTGGTGCAGCAGCACGTCGCGGCTGCGCAGCGCGCCGAAGATGTCGGGAGGGGAGGCGGACTCCACCTCGGCGAGGTCGCGGTGCGTGCCGGCGATGAACTTCTTGTACTTCAGCTCGGGCCGGTCGAGGCCGTGGATGCGGAAGAGACCCGTGAGGTCGAGCGGGCCGGGCAGCGGGTAGACCTCCGCCTCGGAGATCTTCAGCTCGCGCACCAGCAGGTCGAGCACCTTGCGGTCGATGGACTCCTCGACCTCCAGGCGCACCGGCGGGCCGAACCGGCGCCGCATGAGCTCCTTCTCCAGGGCCTGGAGCAGGTTCTCGGCGTCGTCCTCCTCGACCTCCAGGTCCTCGTTCCGGGTGAGCCGGAAGGCGTGGTGCTCCAGCACCTCCATGCCCGGGAACAGCTCCTCCAGGTGCGCGCCGATGACGTCCTCGATGGGGACGTACCGGCCCGGGGAGGCCTCCAGGAAACGGGAGAGCAGCGGCGGCACCTTGACGCGCGCGAAGTGGTCGTGGCCGCTCACCGGGTTGCGGACGACGACCGCGAGGTTCAGCGAGAGACCCGAGATGTACGGGAAGGGGTGCGCGGGATCGACGGCCAGCGGGGTGAGGACCGGGAAGATCTGGTGCCGGAAGAGCGTGAAGAGCCGGGCCTGCTCCTTCTCGGTCAGCTCGTTCCAGCGGACGAGGTGGATGCCCTCCTCCGCGAGCGCGGGGGCGATGTCCTCGTGGTAGGTCGCGGCGTGCCGGGCCATGAGCTCGCGCGAGCGGGCCCAGATCATCTCCAGCACCTCGCGGGGCTGGAGCCCGGAGGCGGAACGGGTCGCCACGCCGGTCGCGATGCGGCGCTTCAGTCCGGCCACCCGGACCATGAAGAACTCGTCCAGGTTGCTGGCGAAGATGGCGAGGAAGTTCGCTCGTTCGAGCAGGGGGGTGTTCGGGTCCTCGGCGAGTTCGAGCACCCGCTCGTTGAACGCGAGCCAGCTGCGCTCCCGGTCGAGGAAGCGGCCCTGCGGGAGCCGGGCCCCGTCGGCCTGCGACTCCTCGTACGCGTCGAGGTCGGCGTCGATGTCGGGTTCCAGATCGGAGACCGCCGCCGCGACGGTGTGCGGGCGGTGCGCGGCTATGGAGCCCACGGAGGGCTGCGCGTGCTGGACATCGGCCTGAGGGGCATGTGACTGGCTCATGTACCCATTCTTCCGCGCCAGCAGTGATACGGGCGCGTCAGAACGTGCAGGCGGGAGGATGACGGGCTGTCCGTCGGGGTCGTTCCCCTCGGGGGGCGGCGAGGCCTCGGGCACGGCGGGCTTCATTCGCCGAGCCTCGCAAGGCCGTCTGAACCGGTGGTTACGGAGACATGGCGTGCGGGATATCGGGGAGCGGCTCGCGGGGGTCGGCGCCGGGGGGCGGGGTGCGTACGGCCGTCTCCCCCGCGGAGGGACGTACGCACCCCTGGCTCACCCCGGCCGCCGCCGGTTCAGGCCGTGCGGCGGCGCACCAGCCAGTAGACGGCTGCGGTGGCGAGGGCGGTGACGGTGAGGAGGATGCCGGTCTCCACGAGCTGGATCGGCCAGTAGTGGGACTCGGGATGGTAGGTGGCGTAGTAGCCGGTGACGCCGAGGTCGTCGAGGCAGCGGCGGATCTCGGCGTCACCGCCCTCGCACCGCGAGTAGTCCAGGTCCGGGACGGGCCGGCCGTGGACCAGCGCGCCGCTCGCCACCTGCCACGCGGTGCCGGGGAGATAGGGGTCCCCGCTCGTCGGCGAGGTGCTGGTCACCGTGGGCCACAGGTGATCGCGGTACAGCGTCAGGACGAAGGAGAGTGCCCAGGTCGTGGCCGTGGCGGCGCCGAGGGCGGGCAGCGGGCGGCGCAGCAGCACCCCGGCGAGCGCGCCGACCGCGAGGGCGCAGAGGACGTACGCGACGGCCGCCGGGCCCCGGGAGGGGAACGCCTCGCCCACCCACTCGAAGGAGAGGAGGTCCCGGTTGCCGTCCCAGGCCCAGCGGTAGACGAGGACCAGGGCGGTGGTGCTCGCGGTCAGGACCAGCGCGGGGACGGCGAGCTTGGCGGTGAGCCAGCGGACGGGACTGATGCCCTGGGTCCACGCGAGGTGCGCGGTGCCGTTCTCCATCTCGCGGCCGATCAGCGAGCCGCCGGCGAAGGCGGCCACCGCGAGGAAGGAGTAGACGAGGAACAGGCCGATCAGGCCCATGCCGCTCGCGAAGTCGGACACCGTCGTGTCGCAGAAGTCCTGGCCCGCGCGGTCGCAGGCCTCCAGCGTGGCGCGCTCGTCGTCGGCGGTGACCGTGGCGAGCCGCACCAGACAGCCGCTCAGGCACGCGACGGCGAGCGTCCAGAAGACGAGCGCGGTGCGGTGCAGCCGCAGGACCGTACGGACGGTGCCCCAGGAGGCACCGGAGGGCAGGGCCTCGGCGGCGGACTGCGGGGCGCCGGTGCGCGGGTGGGCGACGGCGGTCATACGGCGGCCTCCTGGACGGGGGACGGGCAGAGGGCGGAAGGGGTGGGGCGCCTGAGCGGGGAGGTGGTGCCCGGGGCCGGGGTCACGCCAGGGCCTCCTCGGGGGCGGCGGGGGTGAGGGAGGCGGCCTCGGGGTTGCGCAGATAGGCGAGGATGAGTTCCTCCAGGGAGGGCGCCGAGGTGCGCCAGTCGTCGGCGAGGCGGCCGGCGGGGCGGATCAGCGCGGTGAGCTGGCGGCCGGTGACCCGGGACTCGACGACCGTGTGCGCGCGGAGGTCGGGGAGCTCGGCCACCGCCTCCGCCGCGCCCGCCCTCTCCGCCGCCTGCGTCGTCGTGCTCACGCGCGTGTGCGCGGCCAGCAGGTCGTCGATCTCCCCGGCCAGCCGGATCCGGCCGCGGCCGACCAGCAGCAGATGGTCGCAGGAGTCCTCCAGCTCGGCGACCACGTGCGACGACATCACGATCGTCGTCCCGTGCTGTGCCGCCTGGGACATGAGGGCGCCCATCAGCTCGTGCCGGGCGAGCGGGTCCAGGTCGGCCATCGGCTCGTCCAGGAGCAGCAGCTCGGGCCGCTTGGCGAGGGCGAGCGCGAGGGCGACCCGGGTGCGCTGGCCGCCGGAGAGCGCGCGGATCCTGCGCCTGGGGTCGAGCTCTCCCGCGGCGACGATCCGCTCGGCGGCCGTGGCCTCCCAGCGGCCCGGGTTGAGGTGGGCGCCCATGCGCAGCGTCTCGGCGATCGTGAGCTGCGGGTGCAGCGGCTTGTCCTGGGCGACGTAGCCGACACGCGCGCGTGCGGACGCGGGGTCCGTGCCGAGGACGGTGATGGTGCCCTCGGTGGGGGCCAGCAGCCCGGCGGCGAGGGAGAGGAGCGTGGACTTCCCGGCCCCGTTCGGTCCGACGACGGCGCAGACCCGCCCGGCCGGGAGCCGGAACGCGCAGTCCCGCAGCGCCCAGCCCCTGCGCCGGCCGAATCGCTTGCCGAGCGCGGTGGCCGCCATGGCGAGATCGGTCATGAGGGGTCTCCCTGGGGGTGGGCGGGCTCTGCGTGAGCGGGGGGCCGGGGGGCGGGGGCCGCGGGGGATGTGCCGGGTGGTCCACCCGGTGGGGCGAAGTGTTCTTCGAGTACGGCGGTGAAGAGCGCGGCCACGTCCTCGCGGTCCAGGCCGGTGTCCCGGGCCCGTACGGCCCAGGCGTCCAGCTCGGTGCGCAGGGGCGAGTCGGCCGGGGCGGTGCTCAGGCCGCGCCGCACGAACGTGCCGAGCCCGCGCCGCGCCTCCACCAGCCCCTCGCGCTCCAGTTCGCGGTACGCCTTCAGCACGGTGTTCGGGTTGATGGCGGTCGCCTCGACGACCTCGCGGGCGGTGGGCAGCTTGTCCCCGGGCCGCAACACGCCCAGCCGCAGGGCCTGTTTGGTCTGCTGGACGATCTGGACGTAGGTGGCCACGCCGCTGTGCCGGTCGATGCGGTACTCGACCACTCGGATCAACCCCCTTTCACTAATTGAGTAGTGAAAGGGTGGTGGATCGGAGGGAGGGAAGTCAAGATCGAGAAGGCCGCCGGCCGGATCGGGACGCCCCCGCCGAGGCCCAACTGCCCTGATTCCGGCCGGGGATCGGGGCGAAAGGCCAGGTCGAGGGGGGTGGGCCCCGGGGCGGTACGGCTCACGGAAAATTCGTGGGCCGGATCGTGAACCGATCGGCGGGGCCGGACCGATGAGGGGTTGTGAGCGAAACGAGAAGCGACGGGGAGCTGCTGCGGGCCATCGCGGCAGACGCGGACCGTCACGCCTTCGAGGAGCTGTACCGGCGGTTCGCGCCGTGGCTGACCGCGCGGATGCGCGGCCGCTGCGCCGACGCCGGGATAGTCGACGACGTCGTGCAGGAGACGTTCCTCGCGGTGTGGCGGGGCAGCGCCCGCTATCGCGAGGAGGGCGACGTGGCGGGCTGGCTGTGGCGCATCGCCGCGCGCCGGCTGGTCGACGCCCTGCGCGGCGACGGCGCGCGCGGCCGCTTGCGCCAGGCCCTGTCGCGTCTGCGCCACCGGGACGAGGTCTCGGCGGAGGAACGCGTGCTCGCGGGGGTGGAGCACGGGGACCTCGCCGGGGCCCTCACCCGCCTCTCGCCGGAGCTGCGGGCCGTCCTCCAGGCGACCGTCATCGACGGGCTCACCACCAGGGAGGCCGCGGTTCTGCTCGGCATCCCGCCCGGCACGGTCAAGACGCGGGCCCTGCGCGCCCGCAAGCAACTGCGGGAGGCGCTGGCATGAGGCGGATCGTGGACGGGGCGCGCGCAAGCCGCGCACCCCGGCGGCGCACCGGCCGCACGGGCGGAGCCGCCCTGCGCTGGTACGCGCAGGCGGAGGCCGCGGCCCGCGCGGGAGAGCGCGCGAGAGGGCACCGGGCCGAGCGCCCGGGCCCGGTGGACGGCGTGCACGACGGCTCGTACGACCGCTCAGACGACGGTGCCGACCGGCACCAGCCGAGGGAGGCACAGGCATGACCGAGGGAGGCACAGGCATGACATGGCATGTGGCGGAGGACGATCTGCGGGCCTACGCCCTCGGCGAGTTGGCACCGCCCCTGCTGTGGTCCACCGACACACACCTCACCCGGTGCGCGGAGTGCCGGGCCCGGCTCGCGGCCGGCGTCGACCCCGTGGCGCTGGACACCGCCTGGCAGCGGCTGGACGCCGAACTGGACGCGCCCCGGCCGAGCCTGACCGAGCGGCTGCTGGTGCGGATCGGCGTGGCCGACCACACCGCGCGGCTTCTGACGGCGACGCCGGTGCTGCGCCGCTCCTGGCTGCTGTCGGTGCTGTTCCTCCTGGTCATGACGGTGCTGGCGGTGCGCGTGGCGGACCTGCCCGGGCTGTTCCTCGCGCTCGCCCCGCTGCTTCCGCTGGCCGGTGTCGCGCTGTCCTACGGCCCTGGCCTCGACCCGACGTACGAGATGGCGGTCGTCGCCCCGCTGCACGGCTTCCGTCTGCTGATGATCCGCACGGTCGCGGTCCTCACCGCGGGCCTCGCGCTCAACGGCCTGGCGACCCTCGCCCTGCCGGGGTACGGACTGATGGCCCTGGCCTGGCTGCTGCCCGCCCTCGCCCTCACCACCACGGGCCTCGCCCTCTCCGCCCGGCTCGGCCCGGTCCTCGCGCCCGCCCTGGTCGGCGGCGCCTGGCTGACCCTGCTGGTCGTGTTGCAGACCCAGCCGCACACCGCCGGCACCCTCGCCCCCTTCACCGCGGTCGGGCAGTCCGCCGCCGCCGGGGTGACGGTCGTCGCCGCCCTGCTGCTCTACCAGGCCCGGGACCGCTTCGACGCCCGCCCGCTGCGGGGCTTCGCGGACGGGGGCCCGGCATGACCCCGACCCGCCCCGCACCCGCCTCCCCGTCTTCTCGCCCTTTCAGGACTTTCAGGACTTTCAGGAGCCCCGCGTGACCATCGACCCTCTCACCGAGCCCAGCACGCTGCGGGCCGACGGGCTGGCCCTGCGTTTCGGCGGCACCCGTGCCCTCGACGGCGTCTCCCTCCGGCTGACGCGCGGTGTCACCGGGCTGCTCGGTCCCAACGGCGCCGGGAAGACCACCCTGCTGCGGGTGCTGGCCACGGCCGTACCGGCCGACGACGGCCGGTTCACCGCCCTCGGCCACGACCCCCGCACCGCCGCCGGCCGCCTGGCCCTGCGCCGCGAGCTCGGCTATCTGCCCCAGACCCCCGGCTTCCACCCGGACTTCACGGCCTTCGAGTTCGTCGACTACGTGGCGATCCTCAAGGAGCTGACCGACCGGGGGGCCCGCCACCGCGAGGTGCGCCGCGTCCTGGACGCCGTCGACCTCTCCGATGTGCGCGGCAAGCGTCTCAAGCGGCTCTCCGGCGGGATGCGCCAGCGTGTCGCCCTGGCCGCCGCGCTGGTCGGCGACCCCGGTTTCCTCGTCCTGGACGAGCCGACCGTCGGCCTGGACCCCGAGCAGCGCATGCGCTTCCGGGACCTGATCGCCCAGGCCGGCGAGGGCCGCACGGTCCTGCTGTCCACGCACCAGACCGAGGACGTGGCGATGCTCTGCCACCGTGTCGTCGTCCTCGCCGGTGGCCGGGTCCGCTTCGAGGGCACCCCCGCCGAGCTCACCGCCCGCGCGGCGGGCCGGGTCTGGAGCAGCGCGGAACGCGCCCCGGGCGCACTGGCGGGCTGGCGCACCGGCATGGGCACCTTCCGCAACATCGGCGCCCCGCCCGCAGGCGCCGATCTGCTCGAACCCACCCTGGAGGACGGCTATCTGCTGGCCCTGGACGGCGAGAGCGCGGAGGTGACGGCATGAGCCCCACCCCGGCCACGCCCGACGCCCCGGTCACCCCGGCCGGCCCTCCGGCCACACCGCTCGACGAGGCGCCCGCCACCGGCTCCGGGCAGCCCGGCGAGCGCCGCCGCTTCCGCGCGGTCCTCGCCCTGGCCCGCTTCGAGACGCACGATCTGCTGACGCAGATCCAGATCCTCTTCTTCTTCGCCCTCTGCCTCGGCCTCGTCGTTCTGCAGATGGTGCGTCAGGAGGGCATGGACGACTACCCGATCCTCAACATGGTGGACCGGGACACCCAGACGGTGCCCCCGCTGTTCGCCCTCGCCGTGCTCGTCTGCGCCAACGCGGCCGCACTGCGTTCCCGGAAGTACGGCACGGTCCATCAGTTCGACGTCCTGGCCATGGACTCCTGGCGGCGCACCCTCGCCCACATCCTGTCCGTGGTGCCCTTCGCGGCGCTCACCGCGCTCCTCGTCCTCGCGCGGTACACCCGGGAGGCGCTCAAGCCGGGCGCGATCGGCCACGGCTCGCTCGGCGAACTGGTGGTGGGGCCCCTGACGGTCCTGCTGGCCGGGGTCGTGGGTGTGCTGCTGGCCCGTCTGCTGCCCTCGTCCTTCACGCCCATACTGTTCGTCATCGTCTTCTACCTGGCCGTGGTCGTCGCCTCCGAGCTCGCCGGCCAGGGCAAGGGCTGGGCCTGGCAGTGGCTCAGCCCGGTCTCCCTGGACTCCGTACCCAGCGGCGACCCGGTCCCCTCCGACCTGCTCGGCCGCCCCGCCGCCTGGCACGCCCTCTACCTCCTCGGTCTGTGCGCCGTGGTGGCCTGCGCGGCCCTGCTTCTGTCCGGCGGCCGCACCCGCGCCGTCAAGGCGGCCACGGCCCTCGCCCTGGCGACCACCATGGCCGGTGTGATCGGCCAGGTGCCCCGGGACACGGCGGCTCTGGAGGAGGCCCGCAAGGTGGCGTCCGAGACCCCGCTGAAGGTGCAGTCCTGCACCAAGTACGACGGCTCGACGTACTGCTCCTTCCCCGAGTGGAACGGCGTACGGGACGACTGGTCCGGTGTGGTCCGGCGGGCGCGGTCCCTGGCGGGCGGCACGGCCGCGACCAGGCCGCTGACGATCCGCCAGCGCATCGACGTCACCGGCGGAGTGGAGCAGGACAGCTCCCTCACCGCCCTGACCACGCCCGGCGAGGTCACGGTCGGCACACACTGGGGCGGCAACCGCGTCCCCGAGTTCGCGGTCGGCGTCGCCACCGTCCTCGTGACGGGTACGGAGGAGGCGACGACCGGGGAACTCTGCGGCGACGCCCGCGCGGTGACGATCATGTGGCTGGCCCTGGGCGCCGACCCCACCCCGCTGGCCACCTTCCGTGACGTCCGGCTGGACGACAGCGACAAGGGCTCCGCCGTGATCCTCGCGCCCACCAGCGGGTTCTCCCTGGGGGCGGATCAGACGACGGTTGTCCGGGAGCTCCTGGACCGCCCGCGAGCCGAGATCACCGAACGGGTCAAGACCCACTGGACGGAGCTGACCTCCGCGTCGACGACGACGGCCCAGGCCGCGAAGCTGCTGGGCGTCCCGGTTCCGAAGGAGGCGGAGAAGTGCGAGGAGTAGAGGAGACCGGGGGAGTGAGGGACGACGGAGTGGAGGCCAAGGAGATGGAGGCCGCCCAGGTGACGGCGGACGCGAGGAGAGACACCGCGACCCTGCTGCGCCCGCTGCTGGTGCCGGTCTGGCGCACCCTGCCCCGGCGGGCCCTGACGATCGCCGGCGCGGTGGGCCTGCTGCTCGCGGCGAGCACCCGCCTCCCCGACCATGCCCCGGGCGCCGGGCCGGGCCTGTTCGTCCTGCGGCTCACGGCACTCTCCGGCGCCCTGGGCCTGGCCTTCCTCCTGGACGACCCGGCCCGCAACACCAGCGCGACCACCCCGGTCGCCCGCCCGCTGCGGACGGTCCTGCGCCTGGCGATGGCGCTCCCGCTGACCGCCCTGTGGTGGACGACGGCCCTCCTCCTCGTACCGTCGCCGACCCGCCCCCCGCTCCTCCCGGTCACCCTTCAGGCGGCGGCGACGACCGCGGCCGCCCTGGCCCTCGCCACGGTCGCCGTCCGTTTCACGGACTCCCCGGAGGTGGGCAGGAGCACGGCGATATGCCTGCTCACGGGGGCCGCGGTGGCCGTCCTGACCCCCAACCGCTGGGGCCTGCTGGCCACACCGGCCGACCCCTGGTGGGAGCCGACGCAGCTGCGATGGGCGGCGGTCCTGGGGGTGACGCTGGCGGTGTGCGCGCTGTGGACTCCGGAGCCCCTCGGACAGGGTCTGCTGCGGCGGACGGCGACGACGAGCGGCCGCTGATCTGTCAGCCCGTCCGGCGTTCGAGGACGGGGCCCGTTCAGGGCCGAAGCGGCCAGGGCCTGGGGCCGGGGGCCGGGGGCCGGGGGCCGGGGCCGGGGGTGGCGGCCCCCGGAGACGCTCACCCCGACGAACGGCCACCGCACGAGCAGAGGCTCACGTCTCCGTCCGATACATCAGGTCCGTCTCGTGCGTGACGAACCCCAGGCCCTCGTACACCGCCACCGCCGCCTTGTTGTCGGCGTCGACGTAGAGCATCGCCGTGGGCAGTCCCTGCCCCGCGAGGTGCCGCAGACCGATCGTGGTCAGGGACTTGCCGAGGCCGCCGCCCTGGGCGCCGGGGGCGACGCCGAGGACGTACACCTCGCCGAGCTGTTCCTCGGCGTGGACCTTGGTCCAGTGGAAGCCGATGAGTTCCTCGCCCCGGAAGGCGAGGAAGAAGCCGGCCGGGTCGAACCAGGGCTGGGCCTTGCGGTCGTCGAGGTCGCGCTGCACCAGGGATCCCTGCTCGGGGTGGTGGGCGAAGGCCGCGGAGTTGACGGCGAGCCAGGTCGCGTCGTCCCGGCCGGGCTCGAAGGTGCGGACGGTGACTCCCTCGGGCAGCACCGGGTCGGGCAGCGAGAGGCCGGTCAACGGCCGCCGCAGCTGGCGCAGTTCGCGGAACAGGGTCAGCCCGAGGACCTGGGCGAGATGGCGGGCCGCGGAGTGGCCGCCGTGGGCCCACACCCGCAGCCGTTTGCCGGAGGCGGCGAGCAGCGCGGCGCCGAGGGCGCGGCCGTGCCCATGGCCGCGGTGGGAGGGGTGGACGACCAGTTCGGCGGCCGGCGCCTCGATCGGGTCGGTGTCCTCCAGCTGGGCGTAGCCGACGAGTTCACCGCCGACGGTCAGGACCAGATGGGAGACACCTTCGCGGGGACCCCCGCGCAGTTGCAGCCGGCCCTGCTCGGACACCGCCTGCTGCCCGTCCGTGCGCAGGGCCTCCGCGAGCAGGTCGAGGACGGCATCGGTCTGTTCGGGGGAGAGCTCGGTGAGGGTCTCGATGGATCGGGAGCCGTGGGGCCGTGCGATGTCGTCGCTGGTCATGCGTACGAGGGTAAGGGGAGGGCGCCGCAAAGTGGGGGCAAAGGGGAGGGCAAAGGGAAACCAGGATGTAACCCGGAACCCCCTGTCGCGCTACGCGCGTTGACCTTAGGCTGCGCCGGACGGGGCCACCTACCTCAGCCGATTCACAGGGGGGCGCATGCCAGCCACTTCCCAGCCGGACCCGGGCCGCAGACGTCGTACGTACCGTCTGCTCGCGGCCGCCGCCACGCTCGCCACCACGGGTGCGCTGGCCGCGGCTCTTCCGGCGGACGCCCACGACGCGCACCACGGCAAGCCGCTGCCGAGCCGCTACCAGGACGTGCAGTTGCTGTCGTTCAACGATCTGCACGGCAACCTGGAACCGCCGTCGGGCTCGTCCGGCCGGGTGACGGAGCTTCAGGCGGACGGCACGACGAAGACCATCGACGCGGGCGGTGTCGAGTACCTCGCCACGCATCTGCGCGAGGCCCGCCAGGGCAACGCGTACTCCATCACCGCGGCCGGCGGTGACATGGTCGGCGCCTCCCCGCTGATCTCGGGCCTGTTCCACGACGAGCCCACCATCGAGGCGCTCAACAAGCTGGACCTGGACGTCACCTCCGTCGGCAACCACGAGTTCGACGAGGGCGCGAAGGAACTGGCCCGTCTGCAGAACGGCGGCTGCCACCCGACGGCCGGCTGCTACACGGACAAGAGGTTCAAGGGCGCCGACTTCCCGTACCTGGCGGCCAACGTGCTCAGCGAGAAGACCGGCAAGCCGATCCTCGCGCCGTACTGGGTCTGGAAGAAGAAGGACGTCAAGATCGGCTTCATCGGGGTGACCCTGGAGGACACCCCGGGCGTCGTCTCCGCCGAGGGCGTCAAGGGCCTGAAGTTCAAGGACGAGGTCGAGACGATCAACAAGTACGCCAAGGTGCTCCAGCGCCAGGGCGTGAAGTCGATCGTGGCCCTGATCCACGAGGGCGGACTGCCGGCGTCGGGCGCGTACAACTACAACTGCGACTCCCCGGGCGCCGGTGGCGGCATCTCCGGCCCGATCGTGGACATCGCGAAGAACATCTCGCCGTCGGTCGACGCGCTGGTGACGGGTCACACCCACGCCGCGTACGTGTGCACCATCCCGGACCCGGCGGGCAACCCGCGCATGGTCACCTCGGCCGCGTCCTTCGGCCGCCTCTACACGGACACCACGCTGACGTACGACCGCTTCACCGGCGACATCGCGCGCACGTCCGTGAAGTCGGCGAACCACGTGGTCACCCGGACCGTCGCCAAGGCGCCGGACATGACCGAGCTGATCAGCAAGTGGAACACGCTCGCCGCGCCGATCGGCAACCGCGCCATCGGCTACATCGCGGCCGACGTGCCCAACACGGGCACCGAGTCGCCGATGGGTGACCTGATCGCGGACGCGCAGCTGGCGTACGGCAGGACGCTCGACGCCGGGACCGACCTCGCGCTGATGAACCCGGGCGGTGTCCGGGCCGGCCTCACCTACGCGGCCAAGGGCAGCGAGGGCGACGGCGTGGTGACGTATGCAGAGGGCTTCACGGTCCAGCCGTTCTCCAACACCGTGAACCTCCAGGACTTCACCGGCGCCCAGCTGATCCAGGTCCTCAAGGAGCAGGTCAGCGGGACGAACACGAGCGCGCCGAAGATCCTCCAGCCGTCCGCGAACCTGACGTACACGCTGGACCTGACGAAGACCGGCGCCGACCGGGTCGTCACCGACTCCATCAGGCTGAACGGCGCGGCCGTCGACCCGTCGGCCACCTACCGCATCGCCACCAACAGCTTCCTCGCGGGCGGCGGCGACGGCTTCACCACCCTCGGCCAGGGCACGGGTGACCTCGTCGGCACGGACGACCTCACGGCCCTCGAGCAGTACCTGACCGCCAACTCCTCGGCGACCAGCCCGATCGCGCCGCCGGTGGCGAACCGGATCACGATCGTGCAGTAGCCCACGGCTCGTCCCTCAGCGAGGCCGTCGCGTCACCGACGCGGCGGCCTCGTCGTGTTCTCCAACCTGTGTGAGTCCCGGATGGGTTCCCGTATCCGCCTGAAAATTTGTCTCAGCCGTAATTCATTGAGGTCTCAGCGGAATTGGCTTTTCCCCCGCCGGACGTCCCGTAGTGTTTTCCATGTCGAAAGCGAACGACGCGAAAGCGAAGATCGCGAACACCATGAATGGAGAACGCCATGAGCTTCCACAAGATCACCCCGGTCAAGAAGGCCCGCAAGACCACCCCGGTCCCCGCTCCGAAGCCCGCCGCCAAGAAGAAGGAGGCGCCGAAGCCGGCTCAGCAGCGCCGCCCCGTCTCCCATAAGAACTGAGTTGCAACAGAAACTGTTGCAAACCTGCGACACATAAAAACCACGTAATCGCCACCTGTTAAAGCGAGAGGTAATTCCCATGAGCTTCCACAAGATTGCCCCGGTCGTGAAGTCCACGCAGGCCACGAAGGCCACGAAGGACGCGAAGAAGGACTGCAAGGGCGCCGCCAGGAAGAAGGCCGCCGCCCAGCCCGCGCCGAAGCGCCGCCCGGTCTCGCACCAGGGCTGACGGGACGCCACGAGGCGGGGTCACCTCCGGGTGGCCCCGCCTCGGCCATGTACGGAAGGAACCGACGATGAGGGAAGCCCGTGAGGCCTTCCGCCGCTTCTGGCCGCTGACCCGCGGCGACCGCGGCTGGATGCTGGTGATCGTGGCCTGCGTGGTGGTCTCCGCGCTCGCCGAGACCGCCGCCATCCTGCTGTTCGCGCAGCTCACCGACAACGCCCTGAAGGAGGGCTCGCTCTCCGCGTTCTGGGGACCCGCCGGCGCCTGGCTGGGCGTCGCCGTGCTGGGCGCGCTCGTCGGCTACCTGGGCAACTCGCTCGCCACCTGGACCGCCGAGCGTTTCGTGCTGCGCCTGCGCGCGCGGACGTTCGCCCATGTCCAGGGCCTGCCACCGCACTTCTTCCAGCAGCACCGCCAGGGCGACCTGGTGGAGCGCCTGACGGGAGACGTGGAGGCGATCGAACAACTGGTGGTGTCGGGCGTGGTGGGCACGGTCTCCGCCGCCTTCTCCGCCGTCTTCTACTCGGCCGCCGCCCTGTACCTGCGCTGGGACCTGGCCCTGGCCACCTTCCTCCTCGCCCCCCTCTTCCTCCTGGCGGCCCGCCGCTTCTCCGGCCGTATCAAGCAGGCCTCGCGCGACGAACGGGTCGCGGACGGCGCGATCACCTCGGTGGTGGAGGAGTCCCTCGGCAACGTCGTGCTGACCCAGGCGTACAACCGCCGCGCCGACGAGGAGCGGCGCCTGGACCGCGAGGCACGCGCCTGGATGCGGGCGAGCGTGCGCGGAGCGCGGCTGAGCGAGATGTACGAGCAGTTCGTCGAGGTCGTCGAGACCCTCTGCGTCCTCGCGGTGGTCGGCCTGGGCGTCTGGGAGATCTCCGCCGGCCGGATGACCCTCGGCACCCTCCTCGCCTTCGCCGCCTTCATCGGCTACCTCTACCCGCCGGTCCGCAGCCTCGGCCAGCTCGGTCTGACGGTCACCGCGGCCACCGCGGGCGCGGACCGCATCACCGAGATCCTGGACGCCCGCCCGGCCGTGGCGGACCCGGCCGCCCCCGTCCCCAGCTGGCCGGTCCACGGTCACATCGCCTTCCACGGCGTCGGCTTCACCTACCCCGACACCCCCCGCCCCTCCCTCACGGACCTGACCCTCACCGCCTCCCCCGGCGAACTGATCCTGGTCACGGGCGCGAGCGGAGCCGGCAAGTCCACCCTCGCCAAGCTCCTCACCCGCTTCTACGACCCCGACGCGGGCGTGATCACCCTGGACGGCGTCCCCCTCACCGACGTCCCCCTGGAGTTCCTGCGCGAGAACGTGGCCCTGCTGCCCCAGCAGACCCTCGTCCTCAACGGCACGATCCACGAGAACATCGCCTGCGGCCGGCCGGGCGCGACGGACCGGGAGATCGAGGACGCGGCCCGGGCGGCGGCGGCCCACGCCTTCATCAGCGCCCTCCCCGAGGGGTACGCCACCCCCATCGCCCCCGGCACCGCCGCCCTCTCCGGCGGCCAGCTCCAGCGGATCGCCATCGCCCGCGCCATGCTCCGCGCGGCCCCGGTCCTCGTCCTCGACGAGCCCACCGCCGGCCTCGACTCGGTGGCCGCCCGCCAGATCGTCCAGCCCCTGCGCCGTCTGATGTCCGGCCGTACGACGATCATGATCACCCATGACCTGAGCCTCGCCGCCGAGGCCGACCGCATCCTCCTGATCGACGAGGGCCGGCTCCTGGCCACGGGCACCCACGACACCCTGATGAGGACCTGCCCGGCCTACACCCGCCTCACCGAACCCTGGTCCACCGCCCCCGCCGCAAGGCGGCACTGGGCGGAGGACACCCTGGTCCTGCGACGGTAGGAACCCGGGCGGCTCAGCCCTCCCGGAGCATGTACCCCAGCCCCCGCACCGTCTGGATCAGGCGGGGGCGGCCGCCGGTCTCCAGTTTCCGGCGGAGGTACATGACGTAGACGTCGAGGGTGTTGGAGGTGGGTTCGAAGTCGAAGCCCCAGACGTCGTGGAGGATCTGGGCGCGGCTGAGGACCTTCGCGGGGTGGCGCAGGAGGTACTCGAGGAGTGTGTACTCCGTGCGGGTGAGGTCGACGGGGTGGCCGGCCCGGGTGACCGTGCGGGTGGAGTGGGTCATGACGACGTCGAGGAAGCGGAGGCTGTCGGGGGCCGCGGGCGGCGGGGGCGGCGGTGTGCGGCGGGTGGCGCGGCGCAGCAGGGCGCGGACCCGGGCGAGGAGTTCCTCGACGGCGAAGGGTTTCATCAGGTAGTCGTCGGCGCCGTTGTCCAGGGCGACGATTCGGTCGCCGACCGCGCCCCGGCCGGTGATCATGAGGATCGGGACCGTGGAGCCGGAGGCGCGGATGCGGCGGGTGGCGGCCAGGCCGTCGAGGCCCGGCATGGTGACGTCCATCAGGACCAGGTCGGGTGCGCCGCCGGGGGCCGCGATCAGGTCGAGGGCGAGCCGTCCGTCACCGGCCAGGACGGTCTCGTAGCCCTCGAACCTGAGCAGTCTGCCGATGCCTTCCCTGATGTCCGCGTCGTCGTCGGCGAGCAGGATCCTGCCCGCCGCGTTCGTCGTGGTGCCCGTTTCCGTTCCCCTCACCGTGTGATTCACCATTCCTTCACGGTGGGGCGGAGGGCTGTGGCTGAGCTGGCAGAGGGGTGTGGCTGGGCTGGGATCAGGAGGCCGACGGCGTCCAGTCGCCGAGCCAGTCCGCGACCTCCTGGCCGGCGGCCTGGGTGTCGGTCAGCTGCGGGCGGTCGCTGCTCGCGGCCCCCGAGCCGGCGCCGGTGTTCCTGTACTCGGCGAAGCGGTCGTCCTTCCAGGAGAAGCCGCCCATGTCGGACCAGGGGGTCGACTTGATCGCCGCGCCGAGCGAGCTGTCGCGGACCGTGGTCTGCGGGTCGACGGTCGTGTCGCCGCCCGGGTGCCAGTTGCGGCCGAGGAAGAAGGAGGCGGAGCTGACGTCCCCGTTGACCGTCGAGCGGTTGATCAGGATGCCCTTGCGGCCCGCGGCGGTGCTGGGGGCGGTGACATAGCCGGCGCTCGTGCCGTTCCAGCGCTTCTTCAGCGTGATGACGGACTTGTCGACGACGGCCGTGGCCCGGCCGAAGATGAAGTCGACGTTGCCGGTGATGTAGGAGTTGCTGATGTAGACGCGGCCGAGCTTGTCCTTGGCCGCGGTCTCCATCTCCAGGGTGTCCTGGTCGCCGTTGACGATGACCCCGTCGAGCACGATCCGGTCGGCCTGCGTCAGCAGCGCCACCGCCTGGCCCGCGATGTCCTGGTGCCTGGACTCGTCGAAGTCGTTGGTGACGGTGAGATTGCGGACCTGGGAGTCGTCCGAGAGGACGGACACGGTCGCGCTGCCCGGGGTGCCGTACGTCCCCGACCCGTCGG
Organism: Streptomyces griseoruber; assembly: GCF_001514205.1. GTDB lineage: Bacteria > Actinomycetota > Actinomycetes > Streptomycetales > Streptomycetaceae > Streptomyces > Streptomyces griseoruber. The sequence continues at coordinate 49,923 of NZ_KQ948773.1, forward strand.
GCTTGGTCATGCCCGCCGCGTTGCCGTAGACGATCGTCGTGTCCTTGCGGCTGCCGCCGCTGCCCTGGAGGGTGACGTGCGGCTTGTTCGCGGGGACCTTCACGACCTCGCGGTACGTCCCCGGCTTCACGGAGATGACGACCCGGGCGGTGTTGTTCGCGGGTACGGCGTCCACGGCGGCCTGGACCGTCCGGTACTGCCCGGTGCCGTCGGCGGCGACGGTGATCGTCGTCGTGGCCGCCTTGGTGGTGTCCGTGCTCGTGCCGGTGGCCGTCCCGAGGGTGCTGCGGGGACCCGCACCGGACTTGAGGAGGGACGGGACGTCGGCCGTCTTGTCCAGGCTGTACGCGTAGTACTTCTTCGGGTCCCAGGCCGCGCCCGAGCCGCCGCTCTCGTTCTTTCCGGTCGTCCCGGAGAACACGTTGCCGCGCTGGACCAGGGTGGCGGTGGTGTCGCGGACGACGGGGTTGGTCAGCCCCTGGAAGTACGAGTTCTCCAGGACCATGCTGGTCCGGCCGCGCGCGTAGTTGCCGTACGACGACTTGATCTCGGTGCCCGCCACGTCCTCCAGGAAGTTGTTGTAGAGGTGCGCGTGGGCGACGTTGTCCGTGGAGGGGTTGCGCTGCTCGGTCTCGCGGATCCAGTTGTGGTGGATGGTGATGTCCGCGGTGACGTTGTCGGTCCAGCCGATGCCGAAGGCCTTGTTCTCCTGGCTGAGCCTGTTCCAGGAGACCGTCAGATAGGTGGTGTCCTTGCGGCTGTCGATCAGACCGTCGGCCATGTGCCGGATGTCGTTGTGGTCGATCCACACATGATGGGCGCCGTCCATCTGGATGCCGTCGTAGTCGTGCTCCTTGTCGTTCCAGACGCCCTGGTACGCGTCCCGGATCGTCAGATTCCGGATGATCACGTTGTGCACGCCCTGGCCGAGGAAGAAGCCACCGCCGACGATCTGCCCGGACGTCCCGGACCCGATGATCGTCTTGTTCGACTGGACCTTGATCTCCTTGCCGACCGGATCCATGGTGATGGTCGCCGCGACGACGATGACGTACGGCTCACCGGCCGTCGCGTACTTCTCCAGATCGGCGAGGGTCTTCACGGTGACGGTCTTGCCGTCCCGGCCGCCGTACGTCCCGTTCTGGCCCAGCGCGTCGACGGAGGCGAAACCGTCGGCGGAGGCGGTGGCCCAGGCGGGCGCGGCGGTGGCCGCCGACGCCTTGTGCTGCGCGTCCGCCCCGAAGAGGCCCAGGTCCGTGCCGTACGCGAGGGTGCCGGCGGCGGTCAGGGCGAGGGGGATGCCTGCGGCGAGTGCGGTCCGGCGCTTGCGGTGCCGGGGCTTGCCCGTGGCCGTGCCCGTGCTTCTGCGCGCGCTCATACGATGTTCCGTTCCGTGCGGGGAGTGGGACCGCGGGTATGTCGCCGCACGGAACCCAGAGGTTGCCGGACTCACGGAAATTTCGACGAGGGGTGCTGGAACACGATCGGGTGAAGTGGGAACCAAGGCCGGACAAGGTCGACTGCAGTGTGGCTATGGTGGAGCCATGGCAGATCACACGACCATCCAGGTGTCCCGGCAGGCCCGGGACCACCTTGCCCAGGTCGCCAAGGACCGGGGGATGACTTTGGGGCAGCTTGTCGAGGAACTTGCGGCTCAGCAGCTCACGGCGGAGCAGATCGCGGAGCGGGTGGCCGCGACTCGCAAGGTGCTGCGCGAGCGGATGAGCTGCACGCTCACGGACGAGGAGTTCGATCAGGGGCCCAACGTTCTGGCCAACGTGTACGCGATGGCCGCCGAGAAGATGCACGCCCTGCGGAATCAGGCCGCAGCATGATCCTTCTCGACACCACCGCGGTGGTGTCGCTTGCCGGGGGACATCGCGCGCTCCACCACCTCGCGGAGAATGTGGCGCATACGCCCGGTGACTGGTTGCACATTCCCGCGCTGTGCCTCATGTACGCGGAGTCGCAGGAGAAGGGCATCGCGAGCGATGTTCTTGCTCTCCCTGGCGTAACGGTGGACCCCCTGACGCAAACAGCGGCAGCCACGGTCGGAGCGATGCACCGGGACGGCTGGGGCGGCACCGACATCTGCCACACCCTGTACATCGCTACCCCGCACCAGGAGACAGGCGGTATGTCGATCATCCTGACCGGCCGCGAGAACGACTACCCGCCGGGCATCCTCACCGTCGACATCGACTCCCCGGGCATGCTCGGCTTCCACTGAGACACGGCGGGACGACCACATGCCGTGGCCGTCCCGCCGCGCTGTCACTCGTCGTGGTTGGTGAGGCGCTCACCCCGGCTCACCGCGACGCGGAGGGCGTCCGCCAGGCACTCCGTCGTCCTGCGGAGCGCGAAGCGCAGTGCCCGCTCCCCGGCCACGGGGTCGGCGAGTACGGCCCTCGCTCCGCCGAGTACCTGTTCTCCCGAATCCAGTTGGGCCGCCTCCATGTCGTCGGCGAGCAGGGAGAGCCTGCTGGCGTCGCTGTCGGTGCTGAGGTAGCAGGGTTTGCCCTCGGGGGTGGTCCAGGGCAGGAGGCGGAGCCTGCGCTCTTCTGCGGTGTTCACGCGGCGACCTCCCCTCCGTGGATGCGGCGCGGGCCGACGCCGATACCGTGCGCTGCGAGCCAGAGGGCGCGGCGGCGCTGCCGTTGCAGCCTCCGTTCGTGGCGCTCGTCGGGGGTGAGGAGGTAGGGGCGCACGAGGGGGGTGTCGTACACGAAGGGGCAGGCCGCGTTGTGCGGGCGGTACGGGGGTGGGGGCAACGGCTGGTTGCCGGCGGCTGGTTGGTCCGGGACCGCTCGGTGGCGCCCCCCGGGCGGGCAGCAGGGCCCGTACGAGCAGGAGCAGTAGCGATTCGATGAATCCGGCGGTACGTTCGCGCATGTCGGCGCTCCCTCAGGCAAGCGTCGGCCACGCCCCCGGACCGAGCAGCATCGGTCGCGGGGGTTTGTCGTGGCAGGGGTGGTGACGAGCGGTGATTACCGTTCGTGACCTGATCGTCACAGGTGCGGCGTGCGCTGCGGAAGAGGTTCGGTGTTGTCTGGAGCGCCAGGCAACGGGGAGGGGTGACGTGGGCGAATCGAATGAGGGGGAACGGGAGTCGGGGCGGGCGGCACTGGGCCGAACGCTGAAGTTGCTCAGGGAGAAGGCGGGGAAGTCACTGGGGCAGCTTGCCGACGACACCGGGTACGACAAGAGCTATCTGAGCCGGCTGGAGTCCGGTGTCCGGCTGTCCAAAATGACGGTCATGGAGGACCTGGACAGCTATCACGGCTCCGGTGACCTGCTGGTTCGCCTGTGGCGTGACGCGCGTAAGGAGGTCGTCAAGGACAAGTACAAGAAGTTCATGGAACTGGAAGCGACGGCGCGGGTCATGTGGATGTTCCAACTGCGGGTGCCGGGCCTGTTGCAGACCGAGGACTATGCACGTGCGGTGTTGTCAGGGTTGTCTGGAGCTCGGACAACAGCTGGCAACGGCGAGGAAGTCGAAGAGCAGGTCGCGTTGCGCATGGGCCGCCAGGAGTTGCTGTACCGCGAACCGGCGCCGATTGTCCGCGTGATCCTGGATGAGGGGGCACTGCGGCGCCCGGTTCCCCACGCCAAGGTATGGGCAGACCAGTTGTCCCACCTGGTGAAGGCAGCGGAACTGCCGTCGGTAGCAATTCAGGTGCTGCCGTTCGCCGCCGGAGTGCACGACCTCATGGACAGCCATCTCTGGCTGTTGTGGCAGCGAGTAGGAGAACCCGTTGCCTACGTGGAAGGCAACGGCATCGGTGAGTTGTTCGACGATCCGGACAGGGTTTTGGCTTTTCGCCTGTCCTACGATCTGGTCAGGGAAGCGGCTCTGACTCCGGCGGAGTCGACGGCGTTCATCAAACGCCTTCTGGAGGAGCACAGATCATGAACCGAACCCCCGACCTGACCTCCGCGGTGTGGCGCAAGTCGTCCTACAGCGACGGGGGCGGCACGAACTGCGTCGAGGTCGCCGACGGCTACCCCGGCATAGTCCCCGTTCGCGACAGCAAGACCCCGACGGCCGCTCCGATCGTCTTCGCTGCTGCTTCCTGGGCGGAGTTCCTGCAGGGGATCAAGGGATCATGAACCATGCCCCCGATCTCGGCACCGCCGTCTGGCGCAAGTCGAGTTACAGCGAAGGGGGAGCCAACGACTGCGTCGAGGTCGCCGACGGCTACCCGGGCATAGTCCCCGTCCGCGACAGCAAGGCTTCGGCGGCCCGTCCGCTGGTCTTCCCGGCCACGCCCTTGGCAGATGAACTGGCGGCTCGATGCCCTCACTGCCTTCGACGCACTGCCTGACCGCGTTCGTGAGATCGTCCTCGAAGCCCGTGGCGAGGTGGCGTCCCGCCGAGTGGTGTAGCCGATCAAGCTGGTGGAATCCGCAGGTCGCGGCCCGAATCGCCCTCGCTGGAGGCTCTGTTGGGGCTCGCCGCGCCAGTACCAGCGGCGATCGCACGACGGACCTCAGCGGCACGTAGCGGACGGCTCCGAAGCGGAGACAACGGACCGTGATCGCCTACACCACGAAGCGGGACACAACCCGTGGCGAACTGGTCACAGCGAAGGACCCGTACTTCCGAGGCATCGAAACCGATACGTACCTGCCGGACGGCATGTGGGTCGAGCCGGCACGGTTCAGCCGGCCAAAGAGGCCTCGCGTGTGCTACTTCGACCAGGGAAACGGTTGGCTTACCCATACCTTCGTGCCGCGCGCAGAAGATCCGCAGATCACCGTGGAACAGGGTTTCTGGCAGGAGTACGAACCTCCTACGGTGCCTCCGGCGGAGCTGTAGGCGCCCCCGGCAGGCGGACCGTCGCCACCGTGCCGCCGCCGTGGGCGCGGGCCAGGTTCACCTGGCCGCCCGCCTGTTCCACCGTACGGGCCACGATGGACAGGCCGAGGCCGGAGCCGGGGAGGGCGCGGGCGCTGGGGGAGCGCCAGAAGCGGTCGAAGACGTGCGGGAGTTCGTCCTCGGGGATACCGGGGCCGTGGTCGCGGACGGTCAGGACGCCGTTCGTCAGCTGGACGTCGATCGTGCCGCCCTCGGGGCTGAACTTCACCGCGTTGTCCAGGATGTTGACGACCGCGCGCTCCAGGGCGGCGGGCTCCGCCCGGGTGAACCAGGGCTCCAGGTGGGCGTTGATCGTCAGCTCTGGTCCGCGCAGCCGGGCCCGGCGCAGGGCAGCCTGGACCGTGTCCTCCAGGTCGACCACCTGGACGCGTTCGCCGCGCTGGCCCTCCGAGCGGGAGAGCTCCTGGAGGTCGCCGATGAGCGAGGCCAGCTCCGTCATCTGCGCCTTCACCGAGGCGAGGAGGGCCTTGCGGTCGGCGGCCGGGATGGGGCGGCCGGTCTCCTCGCTGCGGGTGAGCAGCTCGATGTTGGTGCGGAGGGAGGTGAGGGGGGTGCGGAGTTCATGACCGGCGTCCGCGATCAGCTGCTGCTGGAGCTCGCGGGAGTTGGCGAGGGAGGCGGTCATCGAGTTGAAGGAGCGGGAGAGGCGGGCGATCTCGTCGTCGCTCTCGTCCTTCACCGGGATACGAATGCCCAGGTCCTCGGTGCGAGCGACGTGCTCGACCGCCTCGGTGAGCTTGTCGACGGGGCGGAGACCGGCTCGGGCGACGGCGAGACCTGCGGCACCAGCGCCGATGACTCCGATGCCGGAGACGAGAAGGAGGATGAGGGCGAGTTCGTTGAGAGTGGACTGGGTGTTCTTGAGGGGCACCGCGATGAGGAGTGCGGTGTCGGGGTAGAGCTGCGGCGGGCTGCCCATGCCCTGGCTGACCACGAGGGGGACGGTGAGCACCCGTACGGCGTTGCCGTCCGTGTCGGTGCCGTTGCGGATGAACCCGCTGTCGATTGCGCTCTTGCTGCTGTTCGCGTTCTTGATGACGTTCTTGTCGGAGCCGACGACCTTGACGGTGCCTGCCGAGTCCGAGGAGACGCAGGGGGTGCCGTCCGCCTTGACCAGCTGAAGGTAGACGTTCTGGGCCCGCAGGCCGTTGAAGCCCGTCTGGTTGGTCTGGTCGGTTGGGACGGTCTGGGGGCAGGCCTCGAGCAACTGCACGACCTGGCTGTAGCGCTGCGGCTGCGACATCTTCTCCAGGTCCGCGTTGACCTGTTTGTACAACTGCTTCTGCACGATGAACCAACACGTCACCGACACCGCCGCCACCGCGAACGCCACAGCGGCAGCGACCAGCATCGACAGCCGAGCCCGGATCGGCAGTGTCCGGAAGCGGCGGACCAGCTTGTTCACTCCGCGCCGCCCTGGCGCAGCACGTACCCCACACCCCGCACGGTGTGCACGAGGCGCGGTTCGCCGGCCGCCTCGGTCTTGCGGCGCAGATACATCACGTACACGTCCAGGGAGTTGGAGGACGGCTCGAAGTCGAAGCCCCAGACCGCCTTCAGGATCTGCTCACGCGTGAGGACCTGGCGCGGGTGTGCCATGAACATCTCCAGGAGGGTGAACTCCGTGCGGGTCAGTTCGACGGGCCGGCCGGCCCGGGTGACCTCGCGGGTCGCGAGGTCCATGCGCAGGTCGGCGAAGGTGAGCGCCTCGTCCTCCTCCACGGCGGCCGCGCCGGCCGCCGCCGCGTAGGAACTGCGCCGCAGCAGCGCGCGGACCCGGGCGAACAGCTCGTCCAGTTCGAACGGCTTGACCAGGTAGTCGTCGGCGCCCGCGTCGAGCCCGGTGACCCGGTCGCCGACCGTGTCGCGGGCCGTGAGCATGAGGATGGGGGTCGTGTCGCCCGCGCCCCGGATGCGGCGCGCGGCCGTCAGGCCGTCCATGCGGGGCATCTGGATGTCGAGGACGACCAGGTCGGGGCGGTAGGCCGTGGCCTTCTCCAAGGCGTCGGCGCCGTCGACGGCGACCTCCGTGTCGTAGCCCTCGAAGGCGAGGCTGCGCTGGAGTGCTTCCCGCACCGCCGGCTCGTCGTCGACGATCAGGATGCGCTGGGTGTCACGGTCGCCTTCGGCGGGGCTCATGGGCGTGGATCCTCGGGTGCGGTGGGACGGACGGGGGACGAGACCTTCAGCCTCGCATGCTTCCCGGTCCGTTCGTAGAGAGAGGGGCTGCGGGAGATCAGCCGCGCATCGCCGTGAGACGGTTCAGCGGGACCTTGCGGCGGTGCGGGCGGGTGGCGGGGGTGCGCAGGCCCATCAGCTGCGGCGCCGCCACCTCCGGGGCCCGCACGACCAGCTGCTTCACCGGCTCGTGCAGCTCGTACGCCACGTCGAGGGCCAGGGCGAGGTCGGCCGCGCCGACGCCGGTCACCGTGTGCGAAACCTGCTTGATCATGACGTACTCCCTGAGTGACGAGGAAAGGTCGTTCAGCTGTCGGAACCGCCGGCCCGCAGGGTCGCGAGGTCGGACTTGACGGTGTTGATCGGGATGGCGAAGCCGAGGCCGACGCTGCCGGCGTCCGAGGAGGAGGACGAGGACGCGGAGTACATCGCGGAGTTGATGCCGATGATGTTGCCGCTCGCGTCGATGAGCGCGCCGCCGGAGTTGCCGGGGTTGAGGGAGGCGTCCGTCTGGAGCGCCTTGTAGGTGGTGGTCGAGGTGCCGGTGTCGCCGTTGAACTGCTGGCCGCCGAACTCGAACGGCCACCCGCCGCTGCCGCCCTGCTGTTGCTGTTGCTGCTGGCTCTCGTCCGTCGAGACCGTCACATCGCGGTTCAGGGCCGAGACGATGCCACTGGTCACCGTGCCGGTGAGGCCCTCGGGGGAGCCGATCGCCACGACCTCGTCGCCGACCTGGACACCGTCGGAGTTGCCGAGGGTCGCCGCCTTCAGACCGGAGGCGTTCTCCAGCTTGATCAGCGCGAGGTCCTTCTTGCTGTCGGTGCCGACGACCTTCGCGGTGTAGCTCTTGCCGTCGCTGGTCGTCACCTTGATCGAGGAGGCGCCCGAGATGACGTGGTTGTTGGTGATGATCTCGCCGTCGCTGGTGATGATCACACCGGAGCCGGTGGAGGAGCCGTTGCTGAGGGTGGCGTTGATCTCGACGACGCTCGGGCTGACCGCGGCGGCGATCGAGGCGACGTCACCGGTCTTGCTGGACGGCACCACGCTGGTCGTGGTGGAGGAGGAGACCACCTGGTCCTTGCCGGTCAGCTCCTGTATCCCGTACGCCGTGCCGCCTCCGATGGCCGCGGCGACGATCGCCACGGCGGCGAGCAGGGCCAGCGGGCCGCGGGTGCGCTTCTTCTTGGGCTCCGGGGCTCCGGGCTCGGCCGCCACGGGGGTGAGGAGAGCGGTTCCGCCGCCGTTGCCGTCCCCGCCGGCCGGCGCGGCCTGCGTCTGCCACACCGCGGTGGGCTCGACCACCGGCTGCTGGTACGGCCCCTGCTGCACGGCCTGCTGCATCGTCTGCTGCGGGGCCTGCTGCGCGGTCTGCTGTACCGGCTGGTACGCCGGCGGGGGCGGCCACTCCGGGTTGACGGGGGAGGAAGCGTGCTGCTGGGCGCCCTGGTGAGGGGTGTCGAAGTTCTCGTACTCGCCGCTGCGGCGGAAGCTCTCGGTCATGGAAAGAAGCTTGTCCCGTGACCATGAGAGCTCCCTGAGTGCTCCCTGAGAACGCCGCCAGAACCTCGTATGCCCGATATAAAGCCGGAACAGGCAACGGGCCCGGGTCTCTCAGAGACCTCTCATGCGACGTCTCGTGCGGTCAGGCGCAGCCGCAGGAGCGGCGGGTCACCAGGCGGGACGGGAACTGCTTGAGGCGTTCCCGGCGGGAGCCCGCGATCCGTACCCCGTCGTCCAGGACCAGGTCCACCGCCGCGCGGGCCATCGCCGAGCGGTCCGATGCGATCGTTGTCATGGGCGGGTCAGCGAGGGCGGCTTCCTTGATGTCGTCGAAGCCGATGACGGCCAGCTCGCCCGGTACGTCGATGCGCAGCTCGCGGGCCGCGCGCAGCAGGCCGATCGCCTGGTCGTCGGTGGAGCAGAAGATCGCGGGCGGCCGGTCGGGGCCGGAGAGCAGGTCGAGGGCGACGCGATAGGCGTCGTAGCGGTTGTACGGCGCCTCGAAGAGCCGGCCCTCGGTGCTGAGCCCGGCCTCGGCCATGGCCTGCCGCCAGCCCTCGACGTGGTCGGAGACCGGGTCGCCGACGGAGGGGGTCTCGGCGGTGCCGCCCATACAGGCGACGTAGGCGCAGCCGTGCTCCAGCAGGTGGCGGACGGCGAGCCGGGCGCCGCCCAGGTCGTCGGTGACGACGGCGACGTCGTCGATGGCCTCGGGCCGCTCGTGCAGCAGCACCACCCGGGCGTCCCAGGCCTCGATCTCGGCGGCGGCCAGGTCGTTGAGCGCGTGGCTGACGAGGATCAGGCCGGAGACCCGCATCCCGAGGAACGCCCGCAGATAGTGGACCTCGCGCTCGGCGACGTAGTCGGTGTTGCCGACGAGGACCATCTTCCCGCGTTCGGAGGCGGCCTGCTCGACCGCGTGCGCCATCTCGCCGAAGAAGGGCTGACGGGCGTCCGGGATGATCAGGCCTATGAGATCCGTGCGCCGGGACGCCATCGCCTGGGCGACCCGGTCGGGCCGGTACCCCAGTTCCTTGATCGCGGCGAGGACGCGCTCGCGCGTTGCCGGGGCGACCGGCCGGGGTCCGTTGTTGATGACGTAGCTGACGACGGCGGTGGAGGTCCCCGCCAGTCGTGCAACGTCGTCCCGAGTCACCTTGGCCACGCGCGGAGTCTACGCGGATGGACCCGCTCTGGGCAGGGCGTACGTCACGTCCCTGTGCGGAAGCAATGCCTCCGCCGAGCGGATCCCGGCCGGTACCGGTGGGTAACCGAGAGGTACCGGCGAGTACTACGCGTCCGCCGCGACCTCTTCGGCGCCCACGGCGACCGCGTTGTCCGAATCCTCCGCGTTTACCCGCCCGGCCTTGGCCTTCGCGTCGTCACTGCCGCGCTCCGCCTTCTCAGGCGTAACGAATCGATAACCCACGTTCCGGACGGTGCCGATCAGCGACTCGTGCTCCGGGCCGAGCTTGGCGCGCAGCCGTCGTACGTGCACATCGACGGTACGGGTGCCGCCGAAGTAGTCGTAGCCCCACACCTCCTGGAGGAGCTGTGCGCGGGTGAACACCCGGCCGGGGTGCTGGGCCAGGTATTTCAGCAGCTCGAACTCCTTGAAGGTGAGGTCGAGGACCCGGCCCTTCAGCTTCGCGCTGTACGTCGCCTCGTCCACCGACAGATCGCCGTTGCGGATCTCCATCGGGGAGTCGTCGTTGACGATCTGCTGCCGGCCCATGGCGAGCCGCAGCCGCGCCTCCACCTCCGCCGGACCGGCGGTGTCGAGGAGGACGTCGTCGATGCCCCAGTCGGCGGTGACGGCGGCCAGGCCGCCCTCGGTGACGACGAGGATCAGCGGACAGCCGGGGCCGGTCGAGCGCAGCAGCTGGCACAGGCTGCGCACCTGCGGGAGGTCGCGGCGGCCGTCGATCAGGATGACGTCGGCACCTGGGGTGTCGACGAGTGCGGGTCCTTCCGCCGGAGCGACGCGCACGTTGTGCAGCAGCAGGCCGAGGGCGGGCAGCACCTCGGTCGACGGCTGGAGGGCATTGGTCAGGAGCAGCAGAGAACTCATATGTCTGGTTCCTCCTCGGTCCCTGCGAGGACGTTTGCGGCACTACGGCACTACGGCACTGCACGTTCCCGAAGGCCCCGTACACCTGCGGTCACCTGGAGTTTCCCGCTTCGTATACAACGCTTCCGAAAGCACAAAAGGACCCGGGGGCTACGCTGCCCGAGTCCTCTGCCCAGCAGAATAGCCCACATGAGCAACAGCCGGGCAGGTCATGTGGCGCGTTCCACCGTTCGTCCGAACTGCGAGACGGGCACCCGCACACCTTTGCGGACGTTTCTGCCCACTGTCGACGGGATTCCGATCGATTCCGTATACAACCCGGGTGCGGTCGTATACGACGGTTCGCCGCCATCCACCGTTCACCCGGTGTTCGTGATCGCGCACGGGTTCACCGGCGACGCCGACCGCCCCCATGTCCGCCGGGTCGCGGAGGCCTTCGCGCGGCACGGGGCCGTCGTCACCTTCTCCTTCCGGGGCCACGGACGGTCCGGCGGGCGCTCGACGGTCGGCGACAAGGAGGTCCTCGACCTGGAGGCCGCCGTCGCCTGGGCCCGCTCGCTCGGACACCCGCGCGTGGTGACCGTCGGCTTCTCGATGGGCGGCTCGGTCGTGCTCCGGCACGCGGCCCTGCACCGGGGCGTGGACGCCGTCGTCTCCGTCAGCGCGCCCGCCCGCTGGTACTACCGGGGCACCGTCCCGATGCGCAGGGTGCACTGGCTGATCACCCGCCCCGAGGGCCGGCTGCTCGGCCGCTGGGGCTTCCGCACCCGTATCCATCACCGCGACTGGGACCCCGTCCCCCTCTCCCCGACCGAGTCGGTCCCGAGGATCGCGCCCGCCCCGCTGCTGATCGTCCACGGCGACCGCGACGGCTACTTCCCCCTCGACCACCCCCGGATGCTCGCCGCGGCGGCGGGCGAGCACGGCGAACTCTGGCTGGAACCCGGCATGGGTCATGCCGAGCACGCGGCCGACGACGCCCTGCTGGCCCGGATCGGGGACTGGGCGGTGGCCCGGGCGGGCTAGCCTGAACCCTGTCGAAGAACGGAAGATCCGAGAGACGAACCGATCCGAGAAGGAACGCGATGCCCAAGGTCACCGTGCGCTACTGGGCGGCCGCCAAGGCCGCGGCCGGGATCGACGAGGAGCCGTACGACGCGGACACCCTCGCCGAGGCCCTCGATGCCGCGCGTGCGCGACACCCCGGCGAACTCACGCGTGTGCTGCGGCGATGCTCGTTCCTGATCGACGGTGACCCCGTGGGCACCCGCGCACATGAGACGGTACGGCTGGCCGACGGCGGCACGGTCGAGGTGCTCCCGCCGTTCGCAGGAGGGTGAGGATGACCGACCAGCAGCCGTATCAGCAGTACCAGGGGTACCAGGGGTACGACCAGCAGAACTGGCCCGCACAGCAGCAGGGACACGACGACCCGCAGGCGCACCTTCAGTACACCCAGCAGTGGCAGGGGCAGACCTGGGAGACCAGCGTCCAGCCACCGGTCACCGCGGACCCGGCCCACATGCCGGCGCAGGGGTACGAGGGCGGGTACGCGGCGCCCGCCGTCGCCGGGGCTGCCGTGGACCCGGGCCCCTTGGGTCACCCGGGTCACCCGGGCCACCCGGACCAGGCCGGTGCGCCCGCCCGGACGGAGGCGGCCGCGGCCTACGGCCCCGCCACCCTCGCCGGCAACTCCCGGGTCACCGACGCCCAGCGGGCCCGGCTCGAAGGGCGTTCGCCGATCATCGAGCCCGGGATGCAGCCCGCCGCGCTCACCGCGCTGCTGGGGCTGCTGCTGTCCGGCGCGGCGGCCGTGGGGACGTACGCCCTGCTGGTGCCGCTCGTCGTGCTCCAGGCCGTGACGGCGGCCGGCTGGTTCCGGCTGAACGGCATGTGGCCGGCCCGGCAGGGCATCGCGCTCGCCTTCCTCGGCGCGCTGGTCTCGGACGTGGCGCTGCTCGCCGCCGGCCGGGAGAACGCGCCCGCCGCGATCCTCGGCACCCTGGGCGTGTGGGTGCTGCTCTGCCTGGTCCTCCAGCTTCGTTCGCACGCCGACCCCGACGAGCGGATGTACGGCCTGATGGCGACCGTCGTCTCCGCCGCGCTGGCGATCCTCGCGACCGGGCACCTCGGCGCGGACCCGGAGGCGGTGACCGTGGGTACCGCGGCCGTCGCGGTCGCCGTCCTGGCCCGCGCGCTGCCGCTGCCGACCCCGGCCTCCGTCGTCGTGTCGCTGCTCGCCGCCGCCGGCGCGGGCATCGCGGTCGGCGGGATGACCGGAATGGGCGCGCAGGGCGCGCTGCTCGGCGCGGGCGCCGCGGCGTGCGCCCTGATCGGTCACCGGGTCGCGAGCTACGACTACCCCTCCCGCTTCGTCCACTTCACGGCGGGCGTGGCCCTGCCCCTCGCGGCCGCCGCACCCGCGGTGTATGTGCTGGGGCGGGTGCTCGGCTAGCGTTCCAGCGGGCCCGGGCGGGCTCTGTCACAGCTGATCGACAATTCCCCGGGGGTCCTTGCCCCCGGGGTTACGGTGGTCGGCGAGCCAAGCGAAAGTGCACACAGGGCAGACAGAGCAGACCGACCGTCAGGCCATCCGGGGGATCAACGGCAATGCGCGCGCTTCGAATACTGCTGATCATCGTCGTGGTCCTGGGGGGCCTCTTCGTCCTCGCGGACCGTCTCGCCGTCCACTTCGCCGAGGGCGAGGTCGCGGACAAGCTGAAGACCACCGAGGGCCTCACCACCACCCCCGACGTGTCCATCAGGGGCTTCCCCTTCCTCACCCAGATGGCCGGCGGCTCGCTGGACGACGTCGAGGTCGGCATCAAGGACTACGAGGCGGACACCGGCGTCAACGGGCAGAGCCTCCGCATCGACGACCTCCGGGCCGACATGAAGGGCGTCGAGTTCTCCGGCGACTACAGCTCCGCCACCGCCACCACGGCCTCCGGTACGGCGACCGTCGCCTACGACGAGCTGCTGAAGACCGCCAAGTCCGAGGAGACCCGGGTCGCGCCCGGACTCACCGCCGAGGTCGTCGGCCTCTCCGACGGCGGCGACGGCAAGATCAAGGTCACCGTCGAGGCGACCGTCCTGGGCGTGAAGCTCAAGGAGCCCGTCTCCGTGCTGAGCACGGTCAGCGTCGAGGGCGACACCGTCCGGGTGCACGCCGACTCGCTTCCCGACTTCCGCGGGGTGACGGCCGCCGAGAACGAGGTCCGCTCCGTCACCGACTTCCAGCAGAAGATCGAGGGGCTGCCCGGCGGCATCCGGCTCGACAAGGTGCAGGCGGGGAAGAACGGTGTGGAGATCACGGTGAAGGGTTCGAACGTCCGGCTCGCCGGGTAGGACCCCCTGGCGCCGGCCCCGGCGACATCCAGGACATTCGGACGGCCGACGTCCGACAGGCGAGACGCCGCCGTCCGAACCGTAGATGTGACGACGGATGCCTGCGCCCGGAGCCCCTGCGGGGACGGTCCGGGCGCAATCCATGTCCCATTATGTGGACGATCGCATCTCATCATCCGGCCAGCTGATGACACGCCCGCCTGTCCGTCCCTACGATCGACCGCATGATGCAGCGACAGGCGGATCTCACGAAGCGGCGGGCAGTAGACCTGTGCCGCGTCGCCGCCATGCTCTGTCGCCCTGTCTGACAGCGGAAGCGCCGCCGGCCTTCCGCGCCTCCCGGCGCCCTCGGACCGAGGGCATCCGTGCGCCGGCCGCCGGCGAGACCCGGCCGCGCACCCCCTCTTTCTTGCACACCCCCGCCGCAACTGCCCCGGAGGAGAACGAGCATGAGCCGCAACGACGTCCTGGTCGACGCCGACTGGGTCGAGGCCAACCTCGACAACGCCGACATCGCCATCGTCGAGGTCGACGAGGACACGTCGGCCTACGAGAAGAACCACATCCGCAACGCCATCCGGATCGACTGGACCCAGGACCTCCAGGACCCGGTCCGCCGTGACTTCATCGACCAGGAGGGCTTCGAGAAGCTCCTGTCGGCGAAGGGCATCGGCAACGACACCCTGGTGATCCTCTACGGCGGCAACAACAACTGGTTCGCGTCGTACGCGTACTGGTACTTCAAGCTGTACGGCCACGAGAACGTCAAGCTGCTCGACGGCGGCCGCAAGAAGTGGGAGCTGGACGCCCGCGAGCTGGTCGACGAGGTCCCGGTGCGCGCCGAGACCACCTACACCGCCAAGCCGCAGAACACCGCCATCCGTGCCTTCCGTGACGACGTCGTCGCCGCGATCGGCGCGCAGAACCTGGTCGACGTCCGTTCGCCCGACGAGTTCTCCGGCAAGCTGCTCGCCCCGGCCCACCTGCCGCAGGAGCAGTCGCAGCGCCCGGGCCACGTCCCGACCGCCCGCAACATCCCGTGGTCGAAGAACGCCAACGACGACGGCACCTTCAAGTCGGACGACGAGCTCAAGGAGCTCTACGCCGCCGAGCAGGTGGACCTCGCCAAGGACACCATCGCCTACTGCCGCATCGGCGAGCGCTCGGCCCTGACCTGGTTCGTCCTGCACGAGCTGCTCGGTGTCGAGAACGTCAAGAACTACGACGGCTCCTGGACCGAGTACGGCTCCCTGGTCGGCGTGCCGATCGAGCTCGGCGCCAACAAGTAACCCACCCAGCCCGCAAACCCGACCGGCCTTCCTTCCGTCCGGTCAGACCCCGATGGAGAAAGACATGTGTGGAGCGAAGGCCGGCGGCCCGGACGCCTCGACGATCAAGCCCGGTGAGACCACGATCCAGGGCCAGGTGACCCGCGACGGCGAGCCGGTGGTCGGATACGTCCGTCTGCTGGACTCGACCGGCGAGTTCACCGCGGAGGTCCCCACCTCCGCCACCGGGCAGTTCCGCTTCTACGCGGCCGAGGGCACCTGGACCGTCCGTGCCCTCGTCCCCGGCGCCACCGCGGACCGTACGGTCGTCGCCCAGCAGGGCGGACTCGCGGAGGTCGCGATCGCGGTCTGAGGACCGCAGGGCTCGGGCGGTCTGTGACGGACGCCTTACGGCTGAGGGCCGTACCCCGGGGGTGACCCCGCGGGTACGGCCCTCAGCCGTCGCCGGACCTACGCTGGAAGCATGTACGCGCGCCGGCGTCACCTCTACTTCGCCATGATGGGCACCTGCATCGGCCTGTTCGTCCTGGCCTGGGCCGTCGTGCGCATCTGGTCGGTGCCGGTGGCGGTCGGCATGTGCGTGGTCGCCATGGTCATCCCGCCGCTCGCGGCGATGGTCGCCAACCGGCGCGGCCCGGAGGACCGCTGGTGGGACGACCCCTCCGGCGACCCGAAGTCCGACGAGTGGTGGGACGAACTGGACGGCAAGAAGCGCCGTCAGTAGACGAGGGCCTGGGTGCCGTCGGCCATCGCCTCCTGGACGAACACCTGCGCACCCGCGATCCGTACGCCGTCGATGACGTCCTTCTCCGTGATGTCCCGCCGGGCCGCGCACTGCGTGCAGAGCGTGAGCCGTCCGCCGGCCAGGACGGACTCGATGAGATCGGGCAGCGGGGCGGCGTGCGGCAGCTCGAACTCGGCCGCCCGGCCCGGCAGCGCGAACCACGCGGACTCCCCGGTCAGCCACAGCGACACCTCGACCCCACTGGCCACGGCCACCGCCGCGACCGTGAACCCCTGCGAGCACCGCTCGGGGGCGTCGGCCCCGGCGGTCACCTTGATCACGAGCTTCTTCGCCATGACCGAATCGTAATCAACTCCCTTACAACTCCTGGTGTTGATCATGGGTCTCCTGTGAAGCGCCGACACGCGATACGGATGGTCGGCGCCGCACGTACGGAGGGGGACGGTGTGCCGGAAGAGGTTCATGAAAGACCGCGGGTGGCTCCCGTGCGACGGAGGGGGCGTACGACGCTGCTGATCGCCGGTGCCGTGGTGCTCGGCCTGGTGGCCGGGACCTGCGCCGGCTATCTGGTCCAGGCCGACCGGGAGCCGACGAAGCTGCCCTCGCTCTCGCAGCCGACGATGCCGCAGGCGAAGGGGCCCGCCCCCGAGCCGCTGCCGGCGACGCGGGACCGTCAGGTGAAGACCGACGGTGACCTGCGCAAACTGCTGCTGACGAAGCCGAAGGGCACCAAGGACGCCTCCTGGCTGGAGGGCCAGGACGGCTGGCTGGACCTGGCCGCCTACGCCGACTCCTACGAGAAGCCGAAGGAGATCTTCGGCGACCTGGTCGGCAACGAGTTCCGCAGGGTCGCCGTCACCGGCTGGGAGGCGGGCGGCTCGTACACCGTGGAGCTGCGGCTGGTGCAGTTCCGGCAGGAGGAGACGGTCGCGGCCGCCGACTACTGCGACAACGGCCAGTACTGGGCGGAGAAGGCGGGCTCCACCGACAGTTGGCCGGTCGCCGGTACCGGCACGGGGATGGCGTACGTCCACCACAAACCGCAGACCGAGGCCGGGTACCTGCCGCTCTACAGCGCGGAGGCGCACGCCTGGCGCGGCGACATCGCCATGGAGGTCTGGATCTACGGGTCCAGGGTGATCCCCAAGAAGACGATCATGGACCTGGCCGAGCGGCAGATGGAGCGGCTGTGAGCGAGCAGGAGTACGAGGCCGCAGGAGCCGGGCCGGCCGGCTCGGTGGGTCCGGTGGAACCGGTGGGCCCCGAACTGATCGTGCCCCCGGCCGAACCGGCCGACCCCGCCGCCCGGCGTCGGCGCCGGCGCCGGGCCGCGGCCGTCGCGGGGTCCCTGGTGCTGGCCGGGGCCCTGGTCGCGGGCGTCGGCTTCACGGTCGTCACCGTGCGGGACGCCGACCGGGACGCCGGTGCGCCCGTCTGGAAGTTCCCGAAGGAGACGTCGGCGGCCGACCGGCCGGAGCAGCCCGGGACGAGCCGTACCGGCCTCGCCGCGATGCTCGTCCCCTACGGCACGGAGGGGTTCACCCGGGGGCCGGACATCGGTGAGTTCGGCGCCGACGCGCAGCTCAGCGGGGAGCGGGCGGCAGCCCTGCGCAAGGAGTCGCTGAAGGATCTGCCGCGGTCGCAGCGCAAGCGGCTGGAGCAGCGGATCGACAAGCAGCGCATCAAGGGCATGGCGATGCGCAGCTACCTCAGCGAGGAGACCAGCGCCCTCGATGTGAACGAGGGGGTGTACTCCGTCAGCATCACGCTGTCCCAGATGGACAACAAGGCGGCGGTGCGGGACATCGCGACCTTCCAGGGGGAGTTCCTCGACGCGCTGGACATCTTCCGCAAGGGGCCGGAGATCAAGGGCCACAAGAACGCG
This sequence comes from Streptomyces griseoruber, assembly GCF_001514205.1. Lineage (GTDB taxonomy): Bacteria > Actinomycetota > Actinomycetes > Streptomycetales > Streptomycetaceae > Streptomyces > Streptomyces griseoruber. The sequence goes on from NZ_KQ948773.1 coordinate 67,821, forward strand.
AAGTGCTTCCTGCCGCCCAAGGACGCCGACTCCGACCTCGAGGGCATGTTCTGCTCCGCGTACGTCGGCGAGGTCCTGGTCAGCCTGAACGCCGAGGCCGTCAAGCCACTCGACACCAAGGGAGTCGCCTTGCTCCTGCGCGAACAACTCGACCGCATCGCGGAGCCGGGGGAGGCGGTATGACCGACGAACAGCTCCCGCCGGAGCAGCCAGCGGCCGGTGCGGACGTGGCGGTCGCCGCCGAGCCTGCCGTCGGCACGGAGGCGGCGAGCGGCTCTGGCGGGGTGACCGGGCCGGAGCCGTACGGGGCCGACGCCGATGGCGGGGACGTGGCGGGCGAGGGCGGAGCCGAGGCGGTCGGGGGTGCCCGCAAGGCGCGGGGTGCCCTGGTGCGCGGTGTGTTCCGGTGGGCGGCCGTGGTGACCGTCTTCGCGGTGGTCGGTGCGTCGACCGCGTACGGCATCACGCGGATGGACCGCACGGACGTACCGGGTCTGGCGACACGGTCCGACGGCCGGTGGGCGTACCCGACGCTCACCAAGCCGCCCCTGCCCTCCGGCAGCCCCGGCCCCTTCGCCGGGGCCAACCCCTCCGGCGCCCACTACGCCGACCTGCGCGCCCTCGTGCTGCCCGCCCCCGAGGGCGCGACGCAGGACAAGGCGCTGGCCGGCTCCGACGGCTGGCTGGCGACCGAGGACTTCCTGAAGGAGTTCGAGGAGGCCCGCCGGGGCGACATCCGGGACAAACTCGTGGACGCCGGCCTGCGGCACGTCGCGGCCCGCGGCTGGACCACCCCCGACGGCATCACCACCCGTGTCTACCTGCTGCGGTTCGGCTCGGTGGCCGTCACCGAGCAGGTCCTCGGCGACACCCTCACCCGCTACGACGCCCCGGTGTACCCGGTGCGCGGCGCCGACGCCTACGCGCGGGACGAGGACTTCCCGCTGGCCCCCCAGTCCAAGAACGTCGCGCTGACGCCGTACGCCGAGACGAAGCCGTACGGCAGTGAGCAGGTCCGCCTCGCGTACCTGAGCGCCGGTGACGTCCTGGCGATGATCGTGCAGGCAGGGAAGGGCGGTATGCCGGGGATCCCGTTCCAGCAGACGGTGGTCCTCCAGAGCGAGCTGCTCGAGTGACCCCCGGGCGCCCGTGAGGGCCCACCTCACACGGAGGGCCGGTCCCCGGCCGCGTAAGCTGGGGGCCGGCCCTGTGCAGTACGGAACCAACCCCGCTCATCCGAGGAGCACCCCGTGGAGATCTTCTTCGAAACCCTGCTGGTCCTGGTCTGCGTCGGTGTTCTCGCCTTCGCCGCCCTGACCGTGAAGAAGCTGTACCAGGGCCAGCGCTGACCGACCGATCCAGGAACTGCCAACCATGATCGAGATCCCGTCCGACCTTCACACGGACCTCGTCCCCCTCGCCTTCCTGCTGGGCACCTGGGCGGGCGCCGGTGTGCACGACTTCCCCGGTGCGGAGAAGTGCAACTTCGGGCAGGAGGTCACCTTCGGCCACGACGGCCGTGACTTCCTGGAGTACCGGTCCCACACCTGGGTCCTGGACAACGACGGCAACAAGATCCGTCCCCTGGAGTCCGAGTCCGGCTTCTGGCGGATCGACGGCTCCCGCAAGGTCGAGGTGACGATGACCCGCGACGACGGCGTCATCGAGATCTGGTACGGCGAGATGGCCGACAAGAAGCCGCAGATCGACCTGTTCACGGACGCCGTCGCCCGCACGGCCGCCTCCCGCCCCTACACCGGCGGCAAGCGGCTCTACGGCTATGTCAAGAGCGACCTGATGTGGGTCGGCGAGAAGCAGACCCCCGAGGTCGAGCTGCGCCCCTACATGTCGGCCCACCTGAAGAAGGTCGTCACGCCCGAGGACGTCGAGCGCTGGGCCAAGGCCCTGCCCGACGACATGCCGGACGACGGCATCGCGTTCTTCAAGTAGTTCACGTGTTCGGCTGAAGTCGGCCAGGCATGCGCCCGTCGGGATGCCCTGGCGGGCACCCGGATCAGTCGGGCGCGCAGCGGCTGGTGGATGTGGGTCTGCGGGGCCAGGTCAGTGGCCCCTGCTCTCACCCTCGTGACATGAGGGCTGGACGCGGCCGGTCTCACCGAAGCCATCGGTGCCCGAGCTGCAAACCTGGGAGGCTGGTCCTGGGTGGCTGACGTAGTTCTAGACTTCCAGTGTGGTGAGCACCGACTGGAAGAGCGACCTCAGGCAGCGCGGCTACCGGCTGACGCCGCAGCGGCAACTCGTGCTGGAAGCCGTGGACACCCTTGAGCACGCGACCCCCGACGACATCCTCACGGAAGTGAAGAGGACGGCGTCGGGGGTCAACATTTCCACCGTCTACCGGACCCTGGAGCTCCTGGAGGAGCTGGGCCTGGTCAGCCATGCCCATCTGGGGCACGGCGCGCCGACGTACCACCTCGCCGACCGGCACCACCACATCCACCTGGTCTGCCGGGACTGCGAGAACGTCATCGAGGCCGATGTGCAGGTGGCCGCCGAGTTCACGGCCAAGCTGCGGGAGACCTTCGGCTTCGAGACGGACATGAAGCACTTCGCGATCTTCGGCAGATGCCGGGACTGCACATCGAAGGCCGGGGCGGACGGGCGTTCGACCGCCAAGAGTTCCCTTACCGAGTCGTAGGCTTGGCGCATGAAGAGCCCTCTGCTGTCCCTGCCCGGCGCCGTCCCCGCCGAGGGCCCGGACGAAGGTGTCGCGGCCCACTACGGCGACCTGTTCCGCGAGCAGCGCGCCCTCGCCGACGGCACCGGTTTCGTCGACCTCTCGCACCGCGGAGTCGTCACCGTCACCGGCGAGGACCGGCTGAGCTGGCTGCACCTGCTGCTCACCCAGCACGTCAGCGACCTCCCGGCCGGCCAGGCCGCCGAGGCCCTGATCCTCTCCGCGCACGGCCACATCGAGCACGCGCTCTACCTGGTCGACGACGGCACCACGGTCTGGGCCCACGTCGAACCCGGCACCCAGGAGGCGCTCCTCGCCTACCTGGAGTCGATGAAGTTCTTCTACCGGGTCGAGGTCGCCGACCGCACCGCCGACACCGCCGTCGTCCACCTCCCCGCCGGCTCCATCGCCGAGGTGCCGGAGGGCGTCGCCGTCCGCGAGACCCCGTACGGCCGCGATCTCTTCCTCCCGCGCGCGGACCTGGAGTCGTACGCCGGGAAGACGGGCCCTGCGGCCGGGATCCTCGCCCACGAGGCCCTGCGCGTCGAGCAGCACCGCCCCCGCGTCGGCTTCGAGACCGACCACCGCACCATCCCGCACGAGCTGGGCTGGATCGGCACCGCGGTCCATCTCCAGAAGGGCTGCTACCGCGGCCAGGAGACGGTCGCCCGCGTCCAGAACCTGGGCAAGCCGCCCCGCCGCCTGGTCTTCCTGCACCTCGACGGCAGCGAGGTCCACCTCCCGCCGCACGGCACCGAACTCCGGGTCGCCGACGAGGCCCCCGACGGCCGCAAGATCGGCTTCATCACGAGCTCGGTACGCCACCACGAACTGGGCCCGGTGGCCCTGGCCCTGGTGAAGCGGAACGTCCCCGTGGACGCCCCGCTGATGGCCGGCACCACGGCGGCGGCCCAGGAGACGGTGGTCGAGCCCTAGTGCCGCGGCAGGCAA
>NZ_KQ948773.1:72015-346623 GCF_001514205.1 Streptomyces griseoruber
CCGCGGCACTAGGTTCCCGGGGCTCAGATCTCCAGGAGGACGGTGAAGGGGCCGTCGTTCGTCAGGGACACCCGCATCTGCGCCCCGAACCGACCCGTCGCGACGGTGGCACCCAGCGCCCGCAGCTGCGCCACGACCTCCTCGACGAGGGGCTCGGCGACGGGCCCCGGGGCGGCGGCGTTCCAGGTGGGCCGCCGTCCTTTGCGCGCATCCCCGTACAGGGTGAACTGGCTGATCACCAGCAGCGGGGCGTCGATGTCGCTGCACGACTTCTCCTCGTGCAGCATCCGCACCGACCACAGCTTGCGGGCGAGCTGCGCCGCCTTCTCCGCGGTGTCCTCGTGCGTCACCCCCACCAGCACGCACAGCCCCTCGCCGACGATCTCCCCGACCGTCTCCCCGTCCACGACCACACTCGCGCCGTCCACCCTCTGCACCACAGCTCGCATGCGGACCATCATGCCGGGTGCCCCGCACGGACTCGCGAAGGGCCCATTTTTGATCCTTTAGGCCCTGTCTGGGGCCGTTCGGGGGGACTCGGTCACCTCGCGGCGACTTGGGGTGGCACGATGCTTTCCACCACACGCCGGTCGAGGGGACGGTAGAGGGACATGAGCACACCGAGTACCGGGCGGCTGGAGGCACACCGGCCGCCCGTCCAGCGCGGCGAGAGCCCCGGGCCGCCCGCGGATCCACCGGGGCGCGAGCTGGCCCGGCTCAGCCTGCCCGAGCTGCGCACCCTGCGCCAGGGCGCCCAACGCGACGAGGCGGACCTGAGCTACGTACGGCGACTGCTCCAGGGCCGGATCGACATCCTGCGCGCGGAGCTGGCCCGCCGCTCCCCGTCGGGCGCCGCGTCGGTCGTCGAACGCCTTCCGGAGATCCTCACCGACGCCCCGGCCCGCCACCGCTCCTCGGCGCGCCACGTCACCCTGGGCACCCCGCACAGCGAGGAGTACGGCCGCCTCGCCGCCGACATGCTCGCCGACGTCGAACTCTCCGACCTCGACGCCCGCACCGACCCGGAACTCCATGCGGCGATGGCCCGTCTGATCGGCTACGAACAGCAGGTCTCCCGCCGCCGCCAGCATCTCCAGCGCACGGCCGACGACTGCGGAGCGGAGATCACCCGCCGCTACCGGGAGGGCGAGGCCCAGGTGGACGACCTGCTGGTGTGACCTCCCACCCCCGCCGGCGGGCGGAGCCCCCTGGCGGGGGTGGGGGGCGAAAACCTGGCGACACCCGCCACCGCCCTGCCTACCGTGGCCCCATGGACGTCCGCCCCGTCACCGACCACGAACTCCCCGCCTGGATGCGCGCCCTGAACACGGGCTTCCTGCGCCCCCCGGCCGTCACCGAACAGTCCGTCGCCGCCCGCCGGGCCACCCTCGGCGACTCCCGTCTGACCGGCGCCTTCGACGCCGACACCTGCGTGGCCACCTTCCGCTCCTTCCCGCAGGAACTCACCACCCCGGGCGGCACCCCCGTCCCCGCCGACGCCATCTCCAACGTCGCCGTCCTGCCCACCCACCGCCGCCAGGGCCTCCTCACCCGGCTGATGGCCGACGACCTCACGGCCGCGAAGGACCGCGGCGACGTCGTGGCGACCCTCATCGCCGCCGAGTACCGCATCTACGGCCGGCACGGCTTCGGCCCCGCCACCACCATGACCGAGTGGACGATCGACATACCGAGGGCCGGCTTCGACCCCCGTCACCCGGTCCCGCTGGCCGGCGGCCGCATCGACCTGGTCGACGGCGCGGAGGTCCGCAAGCTCGGCCCCGTCCTGCACGAGCGACTGCGCCGCACCCAGCCGGGCGCCGTCAGCCGCCACGAGCACTGGTGGGACATGAACACCGGTGTGATCCACCTGCACGGCGAGGCGAGCTGGACCGAGCCGTTCTACGCGGTGTACCGCTCGGCGGACGGCGAGGTCGAGGGGCTGGTCTCGTACCAGGCGGACGACCACTGGACCGACGCCAAGCAGCCGCGGAACACGGCCTCGGTGAACTGGCTGCTCTCGGTGACCCCGGCCGCCGCCCGTGCCCTGTGGCACTACCTGTGCTCCATCGACTGGATCACCCGGGTGAAGTCGGGCTGGCGCTCCCCGGACGACCTGCTTCCCCTCCTGCTGCCCGACCCGCGGGCGGCGAGCATCACCACCCAGGCGGACTGGCTGTGGGTGCGGCTCCTGGACGTCGCGGCGGCCCTGGAGGCGCGGACGTACGACACGGCGGGCGCCCTGGTCCTGGAGGTGGTCGACGGGGCCGGCCTGGCCGGGGGCCGCTTCCTGCTGGACGCGACCCCCGACGGTGCCTCCTGTACGCCGACGACCCGCGACGCCGATCTCACCCTGGACGTGGCCGAGCTGGCGTCCCTGTGGCTCGGCGACGAGTCGGCGGTACGGCTCGCGGAGCTGGGCCGGCTCCGGGAAGAACGAGCGGGCGCCGCCCGGGGGGCCGACGCCCTGCTGCGTACGCCCGGGCGACCGTGGTGCCCGGACCTGTTCTGACGCTCCTTTCGACGTCCGACGACGGGGAAGGTGTTGGTGCATCCGTAGCTGTTCAGTTGTGGCTGTGCGCGATGTTCGGTTGTGGCTGTGCGGCGATCTGCAGTTGTGGCTGTGCTCAGGTGTCGGCTTCTCGGGCTCCCGGCTCCCCTCCGGAAGGGAGTCCGACCGGCCAACCGTCCGGAAGTTTGACCATGTTGTTGAAGTTGGCAGCCAACTTCACTGTACTTATGTCCGCTTGGAAGCGTCCTATAACCATCTCTCTTTGAACTGCCACAAGATGGCGGGAAGTTGTACTGTTCCCCCGTGGAGCCGGAACATGCCCCCGTCAACGGACGGGGGAGAGCGGGGCGGCCCCAGCCCTCGCACCGTGAGGTGGCCGACGAGCTGCGTACCCGGATCAGGACCGGAGTGCTGCGGCCGGGCGAACGCATGCCCACGCAGGCCAGGTTGGCGGACGAGTTCGGGGTGGAGCGGGGGGCCGTACGCCAGGCGCTGCGCATTCTCCAGTCGGAGCACCTGCTCACCAACGTCTCCAAGGGAAGCCCGGCCACGGTCGCCCCGCCGCCGGGCGCGGCCGGCCCGCCGATGGGTCCGCAGGCGACCCCGCAGCCGTCCATGGTGGGCCTCCCCCCGCGGATGACCGAGGCCTTCGCGGCCCGGCATGTCCAGGTGGACGCCCTCTGCCTCACGGCGGTCTCACTGACGGCGGCGATCGGCGAGCCGCTGCGCCGGATCCATGCCGGACAGCTGAAACCGGCCAAGATCGACGTCCGGGTCCTGCTGCCCTCCCGGAACATCGACCTGGCCTTCCCCGCGGCGGTGGACACCTCGGCCACCGGGCGGCTCCAGCGTCACTGGCTGGCCCACCGCAACGCGCAGGGCCAGGTGCTGCGGCACAACCTGCTGAGCCTGCGCTCCACGCACGGCATCGACGTCAGCGTCACCTTCCGCGCGCTGCCGTTCACCCCGCCCGTGAAGCTGTATCTGCTCAACGGCACGGACGCGCTGTTCGCGTACTACACCGTGCGGCTGCGCGAGGAGACGATCGACCAGGAGAGCCTGGAGATGTACGACGCCGAGGGCACGCGGTCGGTGCTGTTCGCCTTCGAACAGGGGGCCGGGCCGCGCGACTCGGCGTTCGTGGAACAGTCCCAGCTGTGGTTCGACGCACTCTGGGAGACGATCAGCTCGGAGCTGCTGCTCACGAGCTGACGGCGGGTCCGGTGGCCACGAGGGCGAGGACCACGGCGCCGACCGAGCTGAGGGCCGGGCTCCTGACCTTGATGCCGATACTGAGCAGCAGCAGTCCGACGGCGCCGGTGGTGCCGTACTTCCACTGGATGGTCTGCTCGACGCCGACGACGATGGCGGCACAGACGAGGGTGAGGACAGGCATGGTGTTCCCCCCTTCCGACAAACCTTTGCCAACTCGATCGAGTTGGCAACCAACTATGATTATGTTGTCCCCACTTGGTACCAACCCCTAAACAACTTTCAAGCAACTCCCCATAGATGGATCTAAGTTGTAGCGTTTGGTCGTGACCCTGGAGAACGTGGCGGAGAACGTGGCGGAGAACGTGGCAGTGAACGGCAGCAGAAGGTCGCCCCAGGAGATCGCCGACGTCCTGCGGCAGCGCATCCGTGCCGGTGACCTCAAGGCCGGCGACCGCCTGCCCACCCAGGCCGAGCTCGCCGACGAGTTCGGGGTGGAGCGCGGCGCCGTACGCCAGGCCCTGCGGGAACTCCAGCTCGACGGACTCCTCACCAACGTCAGCAAGGGCAGCCCGCCGCGCATCGCCGAACCGCCCGCGCCCGGTCACGACGAGCCCCAGCCCACCATGGTCGGCCTCGCCCCCCGCCTCACCGAGGCGTTCTCCGCCCCGCACGTCCGCATCGACGCGGCCTGCCTCACGGCCGAGAGCCTGATCCCCGCCCTGGGCGAGCCCCTGCGCCTCATCCACGCGGGCGTGATCCACCCCCAGAAGATCGACGTCCGGATCCTCCTGCCCTCCCGCCGTATCAATCTCGCCTTTCCCGTGCCCGTCGAGGGCCGCGGCGACGACGACCCGGTGCACCAGCGCTGGCTGGCCATGCGCAACGCCCAGGGCCACGTCCTGCGCCACAACCTCCAGACCCTGCGCTCCCACGGCATCGACGTCGACATCACCTTCCGCGCGCTGCCGTTCACCCCGCCCGTGAAGCTGTACCTGCTCAACGGCACGGAGGCGCTGATGGCGTACTACATGGTCGAGCGGCGGGCGGAGAACACCGACACCGGGCCGCTCGACATGTACGACGTCCTCGGCACCGAGTCGCTCCTGTTCTCCTTCGAGTCCTCGGCCGGTCCGCGCGACGGCGCGTTCGTGGAGGAATCCCAGAAGTGGTTCAACGCCCTCTGGGAAACCATCACGACGGACCTGACACTCTCCTAGTGACTTCTGATACGACGCAGACTGAACAGGTGGCAGCCGACACCGACAACACCCAGGGAAACGGAACCGCGGATCTGCGGGAGCTGATCGCGCGTACGAGGGTCGTCCTGTGGGACTTCGACGGCCCCATCTGCCGGCTCTTCGCCGGCCATTCGGCGGAGGACGTGGCCGACGGACTGGTGGAGTGGCTCGAGGGGCGGGGCCTGCACCATCTGCTGACGGAGTCCGAGCGGGAGTCGCTGGACCCGCACGTCGTCCTGCGCGCCGTGGACCGCCTGCGGCCCGGCAGCGACCTGGTCGCGGAGCTGGAGGAACGTCTCACCCAGGAGGAACTGCGGGCCGCCTCCTCGGCGATGCCCACGGCCTGGGCGGACCCCCTGATACGCACCTGGACCGCCCTGGGCCTCCGCCTGGCCATCACCACCAACAACTCCCCCCGCGTGGTCGCCAAGTACCTCACCGGCCGGGGCCTCGCCTCCTGCTTCACCCCGCACGTCTACGGCCGCACACAGGAACTCCAGCTGCTCAAGCCCCACCCCCACTGCCTCCACCGCGCCCTGCGCGCGACGGGCTCCGCCCCCGACACCGCCCTGATGATCGGCGACACCCCCTCCGACTTCCTGGCCGCCCGTGAGGCCGGCGTCCCCTTCCTGGGCTACGCGCGTAACGAACGCAAGGAGAAGCTGCTGCGGGACGCGGGGGCGACATCGGTGGTGAACTCGCTGGAGACGGTGCTGCGGGTGGTCAGGGAACGGCCCTGAGCATCAACACCACCAGCACACAGACCGCCACGACGGTGAGCTTCTCGGCCCTGGCCTTCCAGCCGGTCATCACGGTGAGTATCAGCATCACCCCGAGGGCGCCCAGTTTCGCCTGCACCGCCAGGCCCGCACAGTAGGCGAGCAGTTCCAGGACCGCTGATAAAAGGAGCATGGCCTTCCACCTACCTGCCAGTATCGGTGAAGCTTTCAAGTCTCGGTCCAATTGGACTGCTTGACTTGTCGAGGTGGGTCTCCCCTGGCCGATTGATCCTTAATCGGGCGGCCCTGTCCGAGACTTGACCGACGGTGGTTTGGTACTGGACGGATGGCGGTACGGTCGCCGTGTGGACGCGCAGCAGAGCGGTGACGTCGGCGGCCGGGAGTTCCAGCGGGTCGCCGACGACCTGCGCGCCCGCATGGCGAACGGCACGTATCCGCTGCGCTCCTTCCTGCCGTCCCAGCGGGACCTCGCCGAGGAGTACGGGGTCTCCCGCGACACCATCCAGCGGGTGCTGCGGGAGCTGGCCAACGAGGGCTGGATCGAGTCCCGCCAGGGCAGCGGGTCCCGCGTGGTCAAGATGCAGCGGATCCAGTCCTCCACGCCCAGGGCCACCCGGCAGAGCCATGGGGCCACCCTGGGACCCCTGCTCAGCGAGGCCTTCGAACAGCCTGAAGTCACCCTGGACGTCTACACGTTGACCTCGGAGTCCCTGGACGCGCACATCCGGCTCCAGGCCGAGCGGATCCACGGCGGTTCCATAGCGCCGCAGCACATCGGCCTGCGGATGATCCTGCCGTCCGAGGAACTCAACCTGCCCTATCCGAGGGTCAAGGACGACAAGGACGACGACCGTCTGAAGAACCGTCTGCACGAGATCGCGGACCGTCATACAGCCTCGCTGCGCGGCGTGCTGAAAGACCTCAGGACCGAGAAGCTCGTGCCGTCCGTGGACGTCCAGATCCGCCATGTGGCCCTGACGCCGACGTTCAAGCTCTACGTCTTCAACGGCACGGAGGTGCTGCACGGGCCGTACGAGGTGATCCAGCGGCAGATCGAGCTGGATTCCGGTGAGGAGGTCACCGCTCTCGATGTTCTCGGCCTCGGCGCCACCCTCACCCATCAGGTGAAGGACGGCGACCCGGACTCACCGGGCTCGGTGTTCGTCGACACCTGGCAGTCCTGGTTCGACTCGGTCTGGAATCATCTCGCCGAATAGCTCAGCGGGTGCGCTAGTATCCCCGGCATCTTGAGCGAGTAATCCTCTCCTGTTGTACGTATTCCTCCCTGTGCTCACCCCACCGGCCACCCCGGTAGTGCGGCGCACCGCACGGCACTCGACGATTGCCGTACCCATCCCCGCGCAACTCACCGGAGCGGCCAGTGGTCGACCAGTTTGTTCCCCCTCTGCACCTTGGGGAACGAGCCGCCGAGGACCAGGTCCTGCGCGCCTTTGTCCGGGCCGCGGAATCGACACAGGAGTCCACGAGCGGGCACCACAACCGCAACTATGTTCTCCCGCTGACCGAGGATGTGGCCCGACTGGTCGGCCGCGAGGCCGGCACTTCTGTGACCGTGCGCATCAGGCGCTCCGAAGCACTGCCCGTAGTGATCAGGACCTGGGCGGACGAGGCGGCGATTCTCGGCGCCGTACGCGGAGTCCTGCCCCACGCGCCCGAATGCCTGGCCAAGGTCGACGGACACTCCGTCCACAGCTTCGTGGAAGGTGTTCCGCTTTCCACCATCTGCGGAAACGGTAAGCCCGTCGACACCCTGCTCATCAAGGCGCTGGCCCGTCTGCTGGCCCAGATGACTCAGGTGCGCCGGACGGCCCTGCCGCCCCTGCCGGATCGCTGGCCGGCGAACCACAGCGACAGCCGAGGTTTTCTGAGGACTCTGGCCCACCTGGCCGACGAGCAGGTCCGCAAGCCCAACTGGACGGAGTTCGGGGGCCTGTTCAAGGCACTGGGCATCGCCGACGACGCCCTGCTGCGGTTTGCCGAGCGGGTTCCCCCGATGGCCAGGCGGCCGTACAGCCTGCTCCACGCGGACCTGCACCGGGACAACCTGATCTTCTCGTACGACGGTTCCCCGCCGCTCATCTGCGTCGACTGGGAACTCGCGACCTACGGCGACCCCCTGCACGACCTCGCCACCCACCTGGTCCGTATGCAGTACCCGGGCGACCAGTGGCCCGAGGTGATCGAAGCCTGGGCCGAGGCCATGGGGGAGTTCCGGCCCAGCGCGGTCACCGGCATGGCCAGGGATCTGCGTCATTACGTCGACTTCGAGCGGGCGCAGTCGGTCTACCCGGACGTGATGCGTGCCGCGCGCTCGCTGAAGGAGTCGTTCACCCAGAAGAGCCTGGACGAGGCGACGGTGGAGGTGCACCGGGCGCTGAGGGCGGCGGAGGAGCCGCTCGGGCTCAGGAACGTGCCGAGCCCGGACGAGATCGAGCGTGCCCTCTTCCGCTGGCTGGCCTCGCGCGGCGACATCGGGGGGCATGCCTGGCTCGCCCAGGCATACGACTGGGAGCCGGACCCGCGCATGCCCGAGCATCCCGACTTTCCGCGGTCCTCCGTACACGAAGCCCTGCTGGCGGAGGGAGCCGCCCCGGCCAACCGGGTGTTCAAGGGGACGGCCCACCTCAACTCGGTCGTCCGGGTGCCGGGCATGTCCGAACCGGTGGTGGTGCGCCGCAGACTGCGCAACGTCTCGCGCAGGGAACCGAGTTATCTGAGCGAGCACACCGTCCTGCATGCGATCGAGACGTCGGCCGTCCGGGTGGCGGCGCCGAGAGTCCTCGCCCTCGGCAAAAGCCATCCGAACGACCTCTTCGCCGTGCACACCTACGTCGGCACGGAAACGGGAGCACCGCCCGACCATCCGGTGAACGGCCTGCTCCCGCATGAGGCGGACGCCCTGGTCGACCAGTTGTGCGAGCTCACCCGTGTGGACCACACGATGGTCGCCCCGGTCACCGTGGAGATCGACTTCTACGAGTGGCTCAAGGAGCAGCTCGTGGGTCTGGTACGGAACCTGCCCAAGGAGTCGCTTCAACTCGCCCGCACGCTCGGGCTGCCCGATGACTGGAGGCTCCGGGAGATCCTTTCCCGGCACACGGTGAGCCGCCGGACGCACGTCCTGCTGCACGGCGACCTCAACCCGTGGAACCTGGTCCGCAGGGACGACGAGCTGGCCCTCACCATCATCGACTGGGAGATGGCCCTCGTCGGGGACCCCTTGTACGACCTGGTGCGGCACATGCACCTCACCCCGACCCGGCCGGAGATCCGGGCCCGCATGTTCCGGCGCTGGGAGAAGCAGTTGCCGAAGCACTACACGAAGAACTGGAGCCGCGACAGTCACGTCTACCGCTGGATCGAGCTCGTCCGCTCCGCCTACATCGACCTCGACCGCCTCGTCACCGGGTCCAGCCTCGACGCCCCCAACGTCCGTCGCGCTGTGAATTCCTACGCGGCCACTCTCACGGCCGCCACCGCCTCCCTCGGTCTCCCCATCCCGGCCACGGCGAACCCGTATCTTGCCCGAGCTCTGGCCTAGGGAGACCATGTCTCCCACTGAACTCCGTTCTGTCCAGGGACATATGACGCTCCATGGGGGCGTGCGGCGCGAGGGGGACGGCCATGTCCGCGCGGGGGAGCCGAACGACAGGTGAGGTCGGCGTGGGGCAGGTGCTCCGGCGCTATCAGGACCGCTTCGAGCCGGTGGTGACCAGGGTCCTGCTGATCGGGATCTTCGTCACCGGACTCACCGCGCAGTTCGTCAGACCGGTCGGCGACGCCCTGGAGGGCAAGGCGTATCTGGGCGGTGCCCTGCTCAGCCTGGTCGGCTACGTCCTCTACGACGCGGTCAAGGACCTCTCCACGACCCTGCGCCTGCCCACGCGCGGCCAGGTGAAGTCACGGGAGCTGGGCGTCTTCGTCAGTGAGGCCTTCCGGGCGCGGACGGTCGACATACGGTTCCTCGGCTACACCGGCGAGACCCTCTACAACGAGCTGTACCACCGCCTCGAAGGTCTCATCGAGGACCCCGGCCCCACCCGCCACGTCACCATCCAGGTGCTGATCCCCGACTTCGGGCAGCCGATGACGGTCCCCTCGCGGGTCGGTGACACCGGAGCCCCGCTGGACGACCCGGACTTCCGCAAGCGTCTGGAAGGCAAGTGCCAGGAGTACGACGAGACGCTCTCGACGCTCGCGGAGCGCCTCACCGCCGTCGGCAGGGTCAGCGCCCACTGCGAATACCGCGTCTACCCCGGCATCCCGAGGGACAAGATCTGCATCTTCAACCGCGAGCTGGTGCTCCACGGCCTCTACGACGTCATGGCCCGCACCGTGCTGCGCGGCGCCGCCCCCGAGTACTACGACCCCAAGGGCTACCGCACCGACCTCAATGTGTGGTCCCTGGAGGGCGCCGAGGACTCCAAGGCGCTCATCGCCACCTGGAACCGGCATCTCGACAACCTCTGGAGCCTGGCCGCGGCCCCGCCCTGGCGAGGTTCCACGCCCTGAAGCCGCCGTAGGCTCCCCCCATGAGCGACCCCGGGCTGCGTGAGCGGAAGAAGCAGCGGATGTATCAGGCCGTGTCGGACATCGCCGTGCGGATGTTCCTGGAGCGGGGCTTCGACGCGGTGTCCGTCGCCGAGGTCGCCGCGGCGGCCGAGATCTCCAAGCCGACGCTCTTCCGGTACTTCCCGGCCAAGGAGGACCTCGTCCTGCACCGGATCGCCGACCATGAGCGGGAGGCCGCGCGGGTGGTGGAGGGCGGACGGGCCGAGGGGGTCGCGCCGCTCGCCGCCCTGCGCCGGCACTTCCTCGACGGGATCGCCGCGGGCGACCCGATCACCGGGCTCAACGACCACCCCGCCGTCCGCGCCTTCTACGACCTCCTCTACGGCACCCCGTCCCTGGTCGCCCGGCTCCACGCCCACCTGGAGCGTTCCGAGGCCGCCCTCGCCGAGGCCCTCGGCGGTGGCCTCGGGGCCAGGCTGGCCGCCGGGCAGATCATCGCCGTACGGCGGATCCTCGCCGAGGAGAACTGGCGGCGGATCTCGGCGGGGGAGCCGGTGGAGGACGTACGGGAGGACGCGGTCGGGGCGGCCGAACGGGCGTTCGCGACGCTGGAGGCGGGACTGCCGTATCTCGCGACCCCTGACATTACTCGGTAAAATATTTAACTCAGTTACGGTATTCGCTATCCTCGGCGCATGACGTCTGCCGAGCCTGCCGAGCCTGCCGTAAAGGGACCCGACCACGACCTCGACACCGCCCTCCGCCATGAACGCGCCCACCACGACACCTGCCGCGCCGCCCTCGCCGCCATGGTCGACGGCGCCGACCTCCAGGTCGTCGTCGGCGAGGACGTCTCCGCGTCCGGCGCCGACGCCGAAGTCCTCGGCCACGGGCTGCGCAGCCGCGCCAAGGCCCTGCGCGAACTCCCCGAGGGCCCGCTGTTCTTCGGCCGCCTCGACCTCGCACAAGGAGGCGGGCACCACATCGGCCGACTGCGGATCAGCGAGCACCCCGCCGCCCCGCCCCTGGTCGTCGACTGGCGCGCCCCCGTCTCCCGCGCCTTCTACCAGGCCGGCGCCCGCGATCCACAGGGCGTGACCGTCCGGCGGCGGTTCGGCTGGGCGCCCGGAAGCCGCGGCGACTCCGCCGACCTGACCGGCCTGGAGGACGAGCACCTGAGGGGCGGTGAGCCGGCGGCGGGCCCCGGAGGTCTCCTCCTCCGGGAGCTCGAACGGCCCCGCGTCGGGCCCATGCGGGACATCGCCGCCACCATCCAGCCCGAGCAGGACGACCTCGTACGCGGCGGACTCGCCGACTCGGTCTGTGTGCAGGGCGCCCCCGGCACCGGCAAGACCGCCGTCGGCCTGCACCGGGCCGCCTACCTCCTCTACACCCACCCGCAGCGCATCAGGCGCGGCGGTCTGCTGATCCTCGGGCCCAACCGCACCTTCCTCTCCTACATCGCCGAGGTGCTGCCCTCCCTCGGCGAGACCGGCGTACGGCAGTCCACCCTCGAGGACGAGATCGCCCGGCACCCGGTCACCGGGGCCGACACCGACCGGACCGCCGCCCTCAAGCACGACCCCCGGATGGCCGAGGTGCTGCGCCGGGCGGTGTACGGCCGGGTGACGGCCGGTCACGCCGAGGACCTCGCCGTACCGGACGGGTCGTACCGCTGGCGGATCGCGGGCCACCGGCTCACCGGCATCGTGAGCGCGGTGCTCGCCGAGGAGCCGCCGTACGAGGTCGGACGGGAACGGGTCCGCAGCCGGATCGTGCGCCTGATCCTGACCCAGGCGGAGCGGCGCGGCGGGCCGCCCCCGGCCGCCTGGCTCCGGCGGATCGAACGGGCGCGGGCGGTGAGCGCCTGCGTGGAGTCGCTGTGGCCCAGGCTGCGGCCGGAGGAGGTGCTGGCCGGGCTGCTGAGCGACCAGGAGGCGCTGGCCGGGGCGGCCGACGGGCTGCTGGAGCGCGCCGAGCAGGCGGCCCTGCTCTGGGCCCGGCCGCCGCGCTCACCTAAGTCCGCGCGCTGGTCGGCCGCCGACCTCGTCCTCCTCGACGAGATCGCCGGGCTCCTCGAACACCCCCAGGGCTACGGCCATGTCGTCGTCGACGAGGCCCAGGACCTCTCCCCGATGGAGTGCCGGGCCATCGCCCGCCGGGTCCCCTTCGGCTCCCTCACCGTCCTCGGCGACCTCGCCCAGGGCACCACCCCGTGGGCGGCGCGCTCCTGGCGGGTCCAGCTGACCCACCTGGGCAAGCCCGACGCGACCATCGTCCCGCTCACCACCGGCTTCCGTGTCCCCGGTGCGGTCCTCGACCTGGCCAACCGGCTCCTGGCCCGCCTCGACACGGACGTACCCCCGGCCCGTTCGCTGCGCCACGACGGCGCGCTGCGCGTCCGCCGGGCCCCGGACGGCGGCCTCGCGGCCACGGTCGTCGCCGCCGTACGCGACGCCCTCGCCCACGAGGGCTCGATCGGCGTCATCACCCCGGACACCGAGACCACCCGCGTCCGGGAGGCCCTCACCGCAGCCGGCCTCGCCCCGACGACCGGCCGGGTGACGGTCATCGGCGCCACCCTCGTCAAGGGCCTCGAGTACGACCATGTCGTCGCCGTCGAACCGACCACGATCGCCGAGTCCGAGCAGCGCGGCCTCAACCGGCTGTACGTGGTCCTGACCCGCGCGGTGTCCCGGCTGGACGTGGTGCACGAGCGGCGGGAGTT
Source organism: Streptomyces griseoruber (assembly GCF_001514205.1). GTDB lineage: Bacteria > Actinomycetota > Actinomycetes > Streptomycetales > Streptomycetaceae > Streptomyces > Streptomyces griseoruber. Next base: position 84,982 of record NZ_KQ948773.1, read on the forward strand.
GCCGTGGGGCGGGGAGGAGAGCGCCGAGGGCTGATCGGGGCTCATTCTGGAGGGATGACACCCCTGCTCTTCCTCGACGTCGACGGCACACTGATTCCGTTCGGGGGACCGGATCCCTACCGGGAGTACGGGACCTCGTCCCACCCTCTGCTGCCCCGCCTGGACCCGGCCCTGGGACCCCGGCTGCTCGCGCTGGGCTGTGCACCGGTCTGGGCGACGACCTGGCTGGACGACGCGAACGAACTCCTCTCGCCCTGGCTGGGGTTGCCCCCGCTGCCGGTGGTCGAGTGGCCGGAGGGCGGGGAGGCGCCGGCGGTGCGGCGCGGCCCCGGGCTGCACTGGAAGACACGGGCGCTGGTCGACCGCGCCGCGGGGCGGCCGTTCATCTGGCTCGACGACGAGATCACCGGCGTCGACCGTGCCTGGGTGAGGGCTCGCCATCCGGGTCCGGCGCTCCTGCACCGGGTCGACCACCGGTACGGGCTCGGGGAGGGGGACCTCGCGGCCGTGGAGGCGTGGGTCGCGTCGATCACCGGGGTGGCGGGGGTGTAGGGGGTGGGAGCGGGTGACCGGGGCGGGCTGTGGGCGTGGAGTCCTGCGGCCAGGTTCTCAGGGCCGCCCGGGTTGCGTCGTAACCCCGTTCGACCAGGGCCGGGACGCCCGACGGGGACCAGGGGGAGTGGCCCGTGGTGTCGATGGTGATGGAGAGGTCGGGGAGCCGGCCCTGGGCGGGGTGGGTCGGCCGGGATTCGAACCAGCGGCGCCAGCGGGTGGTGCCGCGGCCGAAACCGACGGCGATGACACGGTCGGCGCCGAGCCGGTGCGCGGCCCACACCGGCAGCGGTGAGACCACGGCCCCGTCCACGCACAGTGCCCCGCCCTCCTCCAGCCGGACCGGAGGGAACAGCCCGGGGACGGCGCTGCTCGCGCACAGCGCGGCCGTGAAGGAGCCCGAGGTCACCAACCGGGGGGTGGTGGAGCCGAGTTCGGTGACCACCGCGCCGAAACGGATCGGCAGGTTCTCTATCAGCAGGTCGCCGACCAGGTCCTCGATGTTCCGGGCCAGCGGCGAGGTGTCCAGCAGTCCGAGGCGCGGGCTGATCGCGGCGGTTCCGAAGTCCGCCCACTGGGCGCGCAGCAGGCGTCGGGTGAGGCGTTCGCTGTCCACCCCGGCCGCCCAGGCCCCGCCGATCAGCGCCCCCGCGCTCGCCCCGGCGACCGCCGTCACCTCGATCCCCGCCTCCTCCACGGCCCGCAGCACCCCCGCGTGCGCGGCCCCGAGGGCCGCCCCGCTGGACAGGACCAACCCCACGGACAGGGGAGGGGAAGCGGACGTCGACGAGGTCACCTGGGCATGCTCCTTCCGGCGTGCCGCCCGCACGGCCGGGCGGACCGAATGAGGCTGAGCATGACATCCGAGCGCTCGGCCTATGCCTGCGGCCCGTCGACGAAGTCACCGTCCTTGTCATAGGGCCAGGCATTGGCGACGCATCCGTGCAGGCCCTTGATCTGCTGCATCATCACGGGGGCCAGTTGTCCGGGACCCGCGCAGGTCATGTGCGTGTAGTCCAGGAAGTGGCCCATCTCGTGGTTGACGATCAACGCCCGGTAGTCATGGATCGGACCGTCGAACGTGGGCGAGCCCTCCACCCAGCGCTTGAGGTTCACCACCACCCCGTCGGGAATCTCGCAGTTGTACTCGCCGTGCGTGTCCTGGTGAATGCCCGCCCAGCACAGGGCGTCCGCCGTCCCCGGGGTCGCGATCTTCACCTTGAGGTCATAGGGCTCCCCCGCGCTCACCAACTGGAACGAGGAAACCCCGTTCCGGGTCCAGCCCCGGGGAGCGCCGAGGATGTCGGCGATCTCTCCCGCCGCCTGGGCCGGCGAGATGTCGAGCCCGGTCTCGACCTGCACCACGTAGCGGAGCAGCCGTGTCCCCCGACCGACCTTCGCGCCACTGGCCCGCGCGGTGACGAACGTGCCGGAGCCCGTCGCGGGAACGTCGATCTTGGTGGAGGTCGGGGTGGGGGTGGTCGGCGTCGGGGTCGGGGTCGGCGTCGGGGTCGGGGTCGGGGTGGGCGTGGGGGTGGTGCGCACCGTGCTGCGCGGGCGCGGCGCCGCGCTCGTCGTGTCGCTTCGTCCGCCGTCCAGGAAGAACGCCGCGGAGCCCAGCAGACCGACCGTCACCAGCGCGGCGACCAGGTAGGTCCGGCCCCGGCGGCGCGGACCGCCCCGGCGGTGGGAGGACCGGTGGCGGCCGCCGCTGCCGGTGGGCGGTGCGGATTCCCGCTCTCGTACCGAATGCATGGCAGCTCAAGCTGGTCATTTCACATGATGATCACGAGCTCAAACTGTCACGAGACGGTAACGAACGCAGGGCCATGCCTGAGGCGGCCATCAGCCGGGCCGGCGTGCCGAGCAACCGGCCGGGCCGGTTCCGTAACGAGATTACGGAAATGATGAAACTGTGAGGACGACGAGAGCGGAGGCCGGGGAACGCAACCGCCGCGCCTTGCTGGACATGGCCCCGCACGACCCCGACCCCGGCGCCCGGCTCGCCCCGTCCGTCCGGTCGCAGGAGAACCATCTGACCGCGCTGTTCACCGGAAGGTCCCACAACGGGAGTGTCGTGACATCGCATCAGGCGCAGCGGCCGACCACCGCACTCAGGGCACTGTGCGTCGGCCTCGGCCAAGGCGTCACCCACGGCCTCGCCCACGGTGCGGATGCTTCGTGATCGGGGGTCGTGTGGAAGTCGCCGAGCGCGAGCTGACCGAACCCTGGGAGGGCGTGCTGGTCGTTCCCGCCCGCGGCAGTGACATCGGTGTCCTGGTCCTGGGGGGATCCAGCGGGCGTGTCGAACGGGAGAGGGCGCGCATTCTTGCCCAGCAGGGCATGACGGCCGTGTCGATCCGCTGGTTCGGCGGTCCGGGGCAACCCCCGGGGATCTGCGAGATCCCCCTGGAGACCTTCACCGCCGCCGTCCACCTCCTCCGGCTGAACGGGGCACGGCGCATCGGCATCGTGGGCACCTCCAAGGGGGCTGAGGCGGCTCTGCTCACGGCGGTGCACGATCCGCGCGTGGACGTCGTCATCGCGATGTCGCCCACCTCTTGGGTCTGGTGCAACGTCGGACCAGGCCGGGACGGAGCACGACACCCCTATCGATCGTCCTGGACATGGCGAGAACAGCCGCTGCCCTTCGTGCCGCTGGACGATTCCTGGACTTCTGCAGGGCCGGACGGCGGGCCGGTCGCCATCCGTGGGTGGTACGAACTCAGCGAGCGGACGTTCGCCGATCTGCTCCCTCCGGCGGAGATCCCCGTGGCCGACGCGCGGGCCGATCTGCTGCTCGTCGCAGGCGGCGACGATGCGATGTGGCCGTCTCTTCCCTTCGCCGAACGACTGGCACAACGCCGGCGCTCAGCCGGGGCCGCGGTGCGTCTGATCACCCGCCACGATGCAGGCCACCGCCCGCGCTTTCCCGGCGAGAGCCCGGCGCCGGCATCCCCACGCTTCCAGTACGGAGGCACGCCCGAAGCCGACGCGCATCTGGGGACGGTTGCCTGGCCCCAGATCCTCGACGCACTCCGGAGCCGCGACTGACCCTCCCTGAGGTTGCCGGCGAGGCGCAGCGCCACAGTGCGTCTGTCCGCTTGCCGACCTGCGCGTTTTTGAACCGGTGTCAGAGCTTTCGCCAGTTGGCCCGCCGTCACTTGCCTGGCGGCGGCGAGACGGTGCAGTCGTAGGGGTCGTAGGGGACTTCCCAGAGCCCGCCCCGCTCAGGCGAGGCAAGGGGCTTTCGGTGAGCCTCGTAAGGTGTAGGCATGTGGACCCAGCACACCCAGGCTCTGTGATCACGAGGTATTGAGGGCGATGCCGTAGGGCGTCGCCCTCCTTGGCGTGCCTGCCACGTGATCCATCCTCCTTGCGCCGCCCGCACCGAGGCGGCGTGATACCGGGCCTCGTCTTCTCACGACGGCGGCCTCTGAGAGCGCGTACAGGCACGGTCCCTTCCCTTCACCGTTGCCAGGAGTGCCTTGTGCCCGCGTTGCTTCCCCCTGCCCTCGAACCGTTCCTCGACTCGCTGCGCTGCCCGGTGTGCCGCACCGGTCTCCGATCCGACCGTGGCTCACTGCGCTGCCCGTCGGGCCACACCTTCGACATCGCCCGTCAGGGCTACGTCAGCCTCCTGACGGGCGCCCGCACCACCAGCGGTGACGACGCAGCCATGGTTCGGGCCCGAAACCAGTTCTTGTCCACCGGCAGGTACGCCCCTGTTCGCCGGACCCTGACCCGTATGACAGCCGACGTCCTGCCTGGTCAAGGCAGGGTCGTGGACATCGGATGCGGCACCGGCTACTACCTGGCCGGCGTACTCGATCAACTGCCCGGCGCCCGCGGCCTGGGGCTGGACGCGTCCGTACGCGCCCTGCGCTCGGCGGCCCGAGCCCATCCGCGAGCCGCTGCGGCGAGCTGGGATGTCTTCCGCCCCTTCCCCCTGGCCGACCGGACGGTCGACGTGATGCTGGACGTGTTCGCCCCGCGCAACCCGGCCGAGTTCCACCGAGTCCTCCGTCCGACCGGCCGGTTGATCGTGGTGCGCCCCGTCGAGCGGCACCTGGCTGAGCTACGGGGCCAGGTCCCCGCGATGGTCGCGATCGACCCGGACAAGGAACAGCGCCTGCACCAGGCGTTGGACCCCTACTTCGAGGCCGCCCGCACCCAGCACGTCGCCTACACCGCGCCCCTGACCAGGCAAGAAGCCATCGACCTGGTGGGGATGACACCGAGCGCACGACACCTGACCCATGCGGACCTGAGCGCTCACGGCCCCCTGCCTGACCAGGTCACCGTCTCCGTGCTGGCCACCTCGTACCAGCCTCGGTGACCACGAGCGGACGGGCCTGCTGACCGACGAACCAGTGGGCGCGCCCGGCGCCTCACCCTTCCCGGCAGCTCGGGGAAGGGTGAGGCGTTCGTCCCGCCGGCCGTTGTGGTCTCTCCAAGCCAGGTGACGAGGGCCAGATCCTCCCCCGGGCAGGTGGCCCGGCTGGGGCAGTTCGCTGCGCAGGTCGTCCGGGACCCGTTCACCTCACACTGCAGACTCGGCGGGACGTCGCAGATATACCGGGAACGGACAACCGAAGACCCGGACCGCCTCGACTGCGCAGTGGCGCGACACACTATTGCAAGCAGGTGCTTGCAATAGTTAGCGCCGGTGGTGCACAGTGGAGACATGGCATCGCTCAACGTCGGCAATCTCGGTGACTACCTGCGCGAGCAGCGGCGCAACGCCAAGCTCTCGCTCCGGCAGCTCGCCGACGCCGCCGGGGTGTCCAATCCCTATCTGAGCCAGATCGAGCGCGGGCTGCGCAAGCCGAGCGCGGAGGTGCTCCAACAGGTCGCCAAGGCCCTGCGGATCTCCGCCGAGACGCTGTACGTGCGCGCCGGCATCCTCGACGCGGAGCGGGACCGGGACGAGGTCGAGACCCGCGCGGTCATCCTCGCCGATCCCACCCTGACGGAGGCACAGAAGCAGGCACTGCTGCAGATCTACGAGTCCTTCCGCAAGGAGAACGGATTCGAGAGCGGCCAGGAGAGCCGGCCCGGGGACGAGGGCGACGCCGATCCGCAGCAGACGGCCAGTTGACCGGACCAGGGGACCGGCCGCCGACTGCGGACCCGTACGACCCTCAGCCGAAGACGACGAATGTGAATCCGGGAGGACCTACCACCATGGCCATCACCGACGACCTGCGCAAGACCTTCAGTGACCCGACCCCGCTCTACTTCGCCGCGGGCACCGCCGACCTGGCGCTCCAGCAGGCGAAGAAGGTGCCGGCCCTGGTGGAGCAGCTGCGCGCCGAAGCCCCGGCCCGTATCGAGGCCGTGCGCAGCACCGACCCCAAGGCCGTTCAGGAGAAGGCCGCCGCCCGCGCCAAGGAGGCCGGGGTCAAGGCCAAGGAGGCGCAGGAGACCTTCCAGACGAAGGTCAACGAGTTCATCTCCACCCTCGACGGCGACATCAAGAAGCTCGGCACCACGCTCGGCACCACGCTCGACGCCGACCTGAAGAAGCTCGGCGAGTCCGCCCAGGACCTCGCGCTGCGCGGTGTCGGCGTCGCCGCCGAGTACGCGGTCAAGGCCCGCGAGACCTACGAGAAGGTCGCCGAGCACGGCGAGCAGGCCGTGAAGACCTGGCGTGGCGAGGCCGCGGAGGAGATCGAGGAGCTGGCGATCGCGGTCGAGGGCAAGGACGAGCCCGCCACCGCGTCCGCCGCCGAGCCGAAGCCCGCCCCGGCCGCCGAGGCCAAGGCCGAGCCGGCCCCGGCGCCCGCGAAGAAGACGGTCGCCAAGAAGGCCCCGGCCGCCCGGAAGGCCACCGCGAAGAAGACGACGCCGCCCGCCAAGTGAGACACACCGCCGGCAACGACGCCGACACGGACATACGGTCACGGGCCGGGCACGGAAACGGTGCCCGGCCCGTTGTACGGGTAACGAGAGCGCGGTTGCGGGTACGGTGACCGCGTAAGGACGAACCGGGTCGTGCCGAGTCGGGTGGTGGACGTAGTGCTGATGCAGGGGTTCGCAGGGTTCATGTCGCTGCTGAGCCTGGCCCTGATCGTGTTCAGCGGCTTCGCTCTGATCGATGCGGCCGTCCGCCGCGAGGACGGCTACCGCGCCGCCGACAAGCAGACCAAGCCCTTCTGGATGATCATCCTCGGGATCGCCTTCGTGGTGAACCTGATCTTCCCGATCCTGTCGTTCCTGCCGGTCATCGGCCTGGTCGCGACGATCGTCTACATGGTCGACGTCCGCCCCGCCCTCCGAGCCCTCCCCGGCGGCGGCCGCAGCCACCGAGGCGGCGGCTCCAGCAGCGACGGCCCGTACGGCCCCTACAACGGCGGACGATAAGGGCACGCCCCAGGGGCGCGGGGCTGTACCCGAACCCCCACGGCGACACCCTGATTTCGGCCCCCGGCGGAGCGCTAGGGCACGCGGTCCAACAGCACCACCGCCACGTCGTCCGTCAGCTCCCCCCCATTGAGCTCCCGCACCTCACTCACCGCCGCCCGCAGCAACGCCTCCCCGCTCAGCCCCTCGGAGAACTGCCGCCGGATCATCTCCACCATCCCGTCCTGCCCGAGCCGCTCCTTGCGCCCCGCGCCGACCCGCCCCTCGATCAGCCCGTCGGTGTAGAGCATCAGGCTCCACTCCGCGCCCAGTTCCACCTGCATCCGGGGCCAGCGGGCACCCGGAAGCAGCCCGAGCGCGGGCCCGTTGTTCTCCTGCGGCAGCAGCCGCGCCGGCCGCCCGGGAGCGGCGATCAGCGGCGCCGGATGCCCGGCCAGGCACAGCCCGGCCCGCCGCCCGTCCGGTGCGATGTCCACCGTGCACAGCGTCGCGAAGATCTCGTCGTCGCCCCGCTCGTGCTCCAGCACCTGCTGCAACGTGCCGAGCAGTTCGTCGCCGCACAGCCCCGCCAGGGTCAGCGCCCGCCAGGCGATACGCAGTTCCACGCCGAGCGCCGCCTCGTCCGGGCCGTGTCCGCAGACGTCGCCGATCATCGCGTGGACCGTGCCGTCGGGCGTGCGGACGGTGTCGTAGAAGTCACCGCCGAGCAGCGCGCGCGAGCGGCCGGGGCGGTAGCGGGCGGCGAAGCGCAGCGGGGAGCCCTCGAGGAGGGGCGTGGGCAGCAGCCCGCGCTCCAGCCGGGCGTTCTCCTGGGCGCGCAGCTTGCCCTCGGCGAGCCTCCGCTCGGCGGTGTCGGAACGTTTCCTCTCAACGGCGTAGCGGATCGCGCGGCTCAGCAGCCGGCCGTCCAGCTCGTCCCGGAAGAGATAGTCCTGGGCGCCGACGCGCACGGCCTCGGCGCCGCGCTCGGCGTCGCCGGAGGCGGTGAGCGCGAGCACGGCGTGCCGGGGCGCGAGCCGCAGCACATGCCGCAGGACGGCGAGTTCCTCGTCGGTCTCGCCCTTGGCGGCCCGGCCCGGCGCGGGCAGCGCCAGGTCGAGCAGGATGCAGTGCACGTCGTCGGTGAGCAGCCGCTCGGCCTCGGTGAGGTTGCGGGCGGTGCGGACGCGGATCGGCCTGCCGTCCGAGTCGAGCAGATCGGGGACGATCGGCGCGGCCGTGGGGTCGTCCTGGATCAGCAGCAGGGTGAGCGTGGGGTGCGCGGTGTCGTTGTCGGCCGTCGCGGTGTCGCGAACGGTCTGGTCCGTGCGGGCGGCGCCCCGCCGGGGCGGGGCCACGTCGTCGGAGGGGCCGCCTGCTGCGGGCACGGCCTGCGCCTGACCACACTCCGCGGCCGGGATCGCTCTCTGCCGCGGTACGGGTGCGGGCATGTGTCGGGTTCCTTCCCTCCCCCCGAGGGCACGGCGGGGACGAGGGACCTCGACCCACCGACGGGGACCATAGCGGCAGAAGGCGCCACAGCGGAATGGTGTGCGGCACCCTGCTTGATCTCAGACCAGTGTCATATGCCGCGTTCCGTAGCGCAGTTGGGCAGGCCGGTACAGGGGCGGGAATGACGAAGGTCACGTCCGTACCGGGTTTGGGGAGTCCGGCCGGGTGCCGTGTGTCACGCGTCAGGGGTCACGAGGGGGCGATTGAACCGATGTGGGGCTTTCGTCTCACGCGTCCGGTCGCACCACCGCGAGGATCGGCATGGTGCCGGCCCCGGCGAGGGTGACGGTACGGCCCGGGCGCGGGGCGTGGATGATCGCGCCGTCGCCGACGTAGAGCGCGACATGGCTCGCGTCCCCGAAGTAGATGATCAGGTCGCCCGGGCGCATGTCCGCGACGGCGACGTGCTGGAGCTGCTTCCACTGCTCCTGCGAGGTGCGCGGGATCGTCCGCCCGGCGCTCTTCCAGGCCTCGGAGGTCAGCCCGGAGCAGTCGAAGGAGTCCGGGCCCTCGGCGCCCCACACGTACGGCTTCCCCAGCTGCGCGGTCGCGTAGGCGATGGCCTTCTTGCCGGCCGCGCTCGCCTTGCCGTCGATCTCGTCGAGGATGCCGGTGTCGAGCCAGGCGGTCTGCGCCTTCTGGTCGGCCTGTTCCTGGAGTTCGGCGAGGCGTTCCTTCTCCGCCTTCTCCAGCTGGGACTCCAGCTTCTCGGCCGCCGCGATCTGCTTCTCGATCTTCTTCTGGGCCGTCGCCTTGGCCTTGCGGTTGGCCTCCAGCTTGGTCCACTGCGCGGAGGCGTCGGCGGAGTACTGCTCCAAGTCCTGCTGGATGCGGGTCAGTTCCGCGATCAGGCCCTTGGTCGCGCGCTGGCCCTGGATCACCCGGCCGGCGCCGTCGAGGAAATCGCCCGGGTCGTCGCTCAGCATCAGCTGGGCCTCGTCGGGCAGCCCGCCCGTGCGGTACTGGGAGCGGGCGGCGGCTCCGGCCCGGTCCTTCAGCTTCGCGAGCCGCTCCTGGCCCTCGACGATCTTCTGGGCGAGGGCGACGATCTCCGCGGACTGCTTCTTCGCCGCCTCCTCGGCCGCGTTGTACGCGTCGGTGGCGACCGCGGCGGCGTGGTAGAGCGCCTCCAGCTTCTCGCGGACCTCTTCCAGGTCGTTGCTGGGCGGGAGGGTGAGGTCGGGGGCGGTCGTCGCCGTCGGGGACGGTGCGGGGTTGTCGGGGGCGGCGAACGCGGCGCCGGGTGCCCCCAGGACGGTCACCGCGCAGACGACCGCCACCGCGACCGCGAACAGGCCGCGCTTGCCCGGACCCATACCTCGCCCCCCAACTGATTTCCCGTCAGTAACTTACGGTGCTCGGGGGATCGTGCCACGTCACGGCCGAAAGTGACAGAGTCAGGCCCGGAACCGACCGGTGCCGAACAGCTGAGCCCTTCCCTCCTCGCCCCCCGGCATGCCCCGGAATGATGATCGCCCCGCCGATGTGACGAACGACTCAAGGAGATCGTTCCCCTGTCCCACCAAGGGGTGAACGATCGGTGAAACAGCACCTTCGCGGGCCTTCTTCACCCCCGAGGCGCCAACGCCCCCCACCGCACCGTCACTTCCCCCTGCCGCCACCGCACCGGGCCGTCCGTCACCGGCCAGTCCGCCATGAGGTCGCGCACCGCGCGGATCCACCGCTGGCGGGCGCCGTACGAGGCGTAGGGCGCCGCGGCGGCCCAGGCGCGGTCGAAGTCGCGCAGGAACGCGTGCACCGGCTCGCCCGGCACATTGCGGTGGATCAGCGCCTTGGGCAGCCGCTCCGCCAGGTCCGACGGCCGCTCCAGGGACCCCAGCCGGGCCGCGAAGGTGACCGTGCGCGGCCCCTCGGGCCCGAGCGCGACCCAGACGTGCCGGCGCCCGATCTCGTCGCAGGTCCCCTCCACGAGCAGCCCGCCCGCCGAGCCCCCGCCGGCCGGCGCGAGCCGCGCGCACAGCCGCTCCCAGACCCCGGCGACCTCCTCCTCGTCGTACTGCCGCAGCACATTGGCGGCGCGCACGAGCTGCGGCCGCTGGGGGAGGGGCAGTTCGAACCCGCCGTGCCGGAAGGCCAGCCCCTCGCGCTCGTACGGCTGCGCGGCGGCGACCCGCGCGGGTTCGATCTCGACGCCCACGACCCGCGCGCGTGGCGCGACGGACCGCAGTCGGGCGAGCAGCTCGACGGCCGTCCAGGGGGCCGCCCCGTACCCGAGGTCGACGGCCACGGGATCGGCGGCCCGCCGCAGCTCGGCGCCGTGCGTCGCGGCGATCCAGCGGTCCATGCGGCGCAGCCGGTTGGGGTTGGTGGTCCCGCGCGTGACGGTGCCCACGACGGGGGTCCCCCCGCTCGGGCGAAGCCGGGAGTGGGGGAGGGGCGCGCGGGAGGCCATGACATACGAGGGTAGGCGGTGCGCCCGAGAGGCACGGGCACGTCCGGGGCGGGGGACGCCACCGGGGCTCGAACGGTTGAGCGATCCGGGTAACGCTCAGGCAAAAATCCCCTCCCCGGTGATCCCGTCCGGAATGGGAACGCCTCCCTCCGGCGTTCCAGCCCCCTGGGAGGCTTTCGCCCCCTCCGTCCGGCATGCCCGCAGCAAGGAGGAACGCCACGTGAGCCACTACGCCAGCCGGCTCGGGCGTCGCACTCCGGCGGTACCCCCGCGGCTCAGGCTCCACCGCCGCCCCCGCCGCGTCGCGATGCTCTCCGTGCACACCTCGCCGCTCCACCAGCCCGGCACCGGCGACGCCGGCGGCATGAACGTCTACATCGTGGAGCTCGCCCAGCGCCTCGCCGCGATCAACATCGAGGTGGAGATCTTCACGCGCGCGACCGCCGCCGCGCTCCCCCCGAAGGTGGAGATGGCCCCCGGCGTCCTCGTCCGCCACATCGACGCCGGCCCCTACGAGGGACTCAACAAGGAGGACCTCCCCGCCCAGCTGTGCGCCTTCACGCACGGTGTGATGCAGGCCTGGGCCGGCCACCGCCCCGGCTACTACGACCTGGTCCACTCCCACTACTGGCTCTCCGGCCACGTCGGCTGGCTCGCCGCCCAGCGCTGGGGCGCCCCCCTGGTGCACGCCATGCACACCATGGCCAAGGTCAAGAACGCCAACCTCGCCGACGGCGACACCCCCGAACCCGCCGCCCGTGTCATCGGCGAGACCCAGATCGTCGAGGCCGCCGACCGCCTCATCGCCAACACGGCGGAGGAGGCCGACGAACTCGTACGGCACTACAGCGCCGACCCCGGCAAGGTCGCGATCGTCCACCCGGGCGTCAACCTCGACCGCTTCTCCCCGGCCGACGGCCGCGCCGCCGCCCGCGCCCGCCTCGACCTGCCGCAGGACGCCCTGATCCCCCTCTTCGCGGGCCGCATCCAGCCCCTGAAGGCCCCGGACGTGCTCCTGCGCGCCGTCGCCGCCCTCCTCGACCTACGCCCCGAACTCCGCACCCGGCTCGTCGTACCGATCGTCGGCGGCCCCAGCGGCAGCGGCCTCGCCAAGCCGGAGGGCCTGCAGAAGCTCGCCGCCCGGCTCGGCGTCGCGGACGTCGTACGGTTCCGGCCGCCCGTCGGCCAGGACCAGCTCGCGGACTGGTTCCGCGCCGCCTCCGTCCTCGTCGTCCCCTCCTACAGCGAGTCCTTCGGCCTGGTCGCCATAGAGGCCCAGGCGGCCGGCACCCCGGTGCTCGCGGCGGCGGTCGGCGGCCTCCCGGTGGCCGTCCGCGACGGTGAGACGGGCTTCCTGGTCCAGGGCCACGACCCGACCGCGTACGCGCGCGTGCTCGAACGTTTCGCCGACACCCCGGAGCTGCCCGCCCGCATGGGCACGGCCGCCGCCGCCCACGCCCAGTCCTTCGGCTGGGACACCGCGGCCGCCGTCACCGCCGACGTCTACACGGCCGCGACCCAGGCCCACCGCCGTCCCGTACGCTCCCAGCATGGGTGAGGCGGAGAAGAGCGCGGCGCGGATCATCGAGGAGTACCTCGCGGGCGCGGAGCTGGAGTGGGAGAGCCCCCGCCCCGGCTCCTACGTCGTCCAGCTCCCCGGCACCGCCAAGCTGAAGACGACGGTCTCCTTCCTGGTCGGCCGCCACTCCCTCTCCCTCAACGCCTTCGTCATCCGCCACCCCGACGAGAACGAGCCCGGCGTCCACCGCTGGCTGCTGGAGCGCAACCTCAAGCTGTACGGCGTGAGTTACGCCGTCGACCAGCTCGGTGACGTGTACGTCACGGCCCGGCTGCCCCTGTCGTCGGTGACGCCGGACGAAGTGGACCGCCTCCTCGGACAGGTCCTGGAGGCGGCGGACGGCGCCTTCAACACCCTGCTGGAGCTGGGTTTCGCCTCCGCGATCCGCAGGGAGTACGCATGGCGCGTCTCCCGGGGCGAGCCGACCCGCAACCTGGACGCCTTCGCACACCTGACGCAGCGGCCGGCCGACTGACCCCGGGAGCCACCGGACCACGACGGCCGTCACGGCTGCGGCTGGTCGAGCCGGCCGGCGAACGCGCGCAGGGCGTCGGCGGCCGAGGGACGCCCGGCGCGACGGGTGCGCCGGCCGGGGGCGATCAGCGGACGGAGGACTTCCGTGCGTAGCGCCCCGGTGTGACCCCCACCGACCTCCGGAAGTGCCGGGTGAGATGCGACTGGTCGAAGAACCCGGCCGCCACCGCCACCTCGCCGGCCGGCACCCCGTCGAGCAGCAGCCGCCGGGCGCGCTCGACCCGGCGTGAGGTGAGGTACTGGTGCGGCGCGATGCCGTACGCGCCGCTGAACGCCCGGACGAGATGCGCGGGATGGGCCCGCAGGGTCCGCGCGGCCTCCTCCAGGCCGATGCCCTGGACGACGGACGCGTCGAGGAGTTCGCGCAGACGTCGGGCGAGCGCCGGGTCGGGGCTGCGCACTGCGGGGTGAACGGCACGCCGGAGATGGTCCCGCAGCCGTTCCCCGATCAGTGTCAGCCTGCTCTCCGCCTCCAGCTCGTCGCCGGGCCGGGCGAGCGCCGTGTGCAGGTGGCCCACCCGTCGCCGCAGCACGGGATCGCGCAGATCGGGCCGGTCGACGGCGGCCCCGACGAGATCCTCCCCGAGACGTGTGCCGTCGAGGTACAGCACCCTCTTGCGAAAACCCCGCGAGGTGGCCGCCGAGCCGTTGTGCGGCACGAGCGGCGGCAGCAGGGTGACCGTGTCGTGCGGGGTGCCGTGCCGGTGCCGGTCGAGGTCGTACCGTACGGCCCCGTCGTCGACGATGAGCAGCGTCCACACGTCGTGCACATGCATCGGATACGCGTACGCGGTGAAGTGGGCGTGGAAGACCTCCACGACACCGGGTATCCGGGGGCGCCAGGCGGAGACCTCCTGCTGGGGACGCTGACCGGCCATGCAAAGAACGTACAAGACGAGGCCGTACGACGGTCGGCAGTCTCGGAGCATGAACGACGACGCACCCCTGCGCTTCGACACCAAGATCGCCGTCCTGCTGCGCGAGGACCTGGAGTCCTGGCAGCGCCTCAACGTCACCGCCTTCCTGGTCAGCGGCCTGGGCACCCGGGTCCCCGAGGTGATCGGGGAGCCGTACGAGGACGGGGACGGTGTGCCGTACCTCCCGATGTTCCGCCAGCCGGTGCTGGTCTTCGAGGGCTCGAAGGAGACGCTGGCCGCGGCCCACGCGCGCGTCCTGTCCCGTTCCCTCCCGCGCGCGGTGTTCACCGGCGACCTCTTCGCCACCGGCAACGACCGCGACAACCGGGCGGCGGTACGGGCCGTACGGACGACGGAGCTGGATCTGGTGGGGCTCGCGGTGTACGGGCCGCGCAACGCGGTGGACAAGGTGATGAAGGGGGCGCGGATGCATCCGTGAGGGGGTTCGGTGGCCGACGGGCTCGGGCTCAGGTGCCGGTGCCGGTCCGAACCGCCGCCGTACGCTCGTCGCCCGCCCTCTCGCCCCCGTCGGCGAAGGGCTCCTCGGCCCCCAGCCGCCGCATCAGCACGGCGTACCCGGCCCCGGCGACCGTCCCCACGACCGCGCACATCCCCCACAGCCACTCCGCCCCGAACCGGTCGATGACGAACCCGGACATCACGGGCGCGACCAGCGAGGCGACGGCCCAGGACAGGGTGTACATGCCCTGGTAGCGCCCGCGTCCTTGGGTGGGGGAGAGGGCGACGACGAGCCCGGTCTGGGTCGGCGCGTTGACGATCTCGGCGAGGGTCCACACGCAGACGGTGAGCGCGAAGACACCGACCGACCCGGCGAAGGCGGTGAGCCCGAAGCCGTACCCGGCGAGGACGGAGGAGATCACGAGCAGCCGGCGCGGATCCCGGTGCTCGATGAAGCGGGTGACCGGAATCTGGAGCACGACGATCAGCACACCGTTGACCGCGATGGCAAGGCCGTAGTCGGCGGGCGTGAACCCGGCGGCGCCCATGGCCACCGGCAGTCCGACGGACCCCTGCTGGAAGACGAGCGCGACGAGGAAGGACAGCCCGACGACGCTCATGAACCGCAGGTCGCGCACCACACTCCCGAGCCCGACCGGCTCCTCCCGCACCGCCTTGCTCTCCCGCTCCGGCCGGGACTCGGGCAGCTTGAGGAAGATGACGACGGCGCACACGAAGGTCATCCCGGCCTCGAGCAGGAACCCGGCGCGGTAGCTGACCTCGGCGATGAACCCGGCGGCCATGGAGGAGACGGCGAACCCGAGGTTGATCGCCCAGTAGTTGAGGGAGAAGGCCCGCACCCGGTCCTCGGGCCGCACGATGTCGGCCATCATCGCCTGCACGGCGGGCCGGGAGGCGTTCGACGCGGCACCGACGACGAACGCGACACCGGCGATGGCGACGGGATCGGTGACGAACCCGAGGACGGCGACGGACACGGCCGTGGCGATCTGGGAGAGAAGCAGGGTGGGCCGCCGTCCGATCCGGTCCGCCATCACCCCGCCGCCCAGCGAGGAGACGACCCCGCCCAGACCGTGCAGCGAGGCGACCAGCCCGGCGTAGGAGGCGGAGTACCCGCGATCGAGCGTCAGATACAGCGCCATGAAGGTGGCGACGAACCCGCCCAGCCGGTTGACGAGCGTGCTCGTCCACAGCCACCAGAACTCACGGGGCAGCCCGGAGAGGGTCTCGCGGGCGGCACGTCTGAGTGCGGTGACGGACATGGCGGAGCCCCCCGTAGGTACGTGCGGTAAGTGTCGTAAGCGATGCTCAGAACTTACGAAGCGGGAGCCCTCGGACGCGAGCCGATTAACAGAACCAGTCAACCGTCCGAGGAACGAGCAGGGGCGCACCGCATCAGGACGGTGGATTACGCTCATAGCCATGGCCGACGCACCGTACAAGCTGATCCTCCTCCGCCACGGCGAGAGCGAATGGAACGCGAAGAACCTGTTCACCGGCTGGGTGGACGTCAACCTCAACGAGAAGGGCGAGAAGGAGGCGGTCCGCGGCGGTGAGCTCCTCAAGGACGCCGATCTGCTGCCCGACGTGGTCCACACGTCCCTCCAGAAGCGCGCCATCCGTACCGCGCAGCTCGCCCTCGAGTCGGCGGACCGCCACTGGATCCCGGTCCACCGCTCCTGGCGCCTGAACGAGCGCCACTACGGCGCCCTCCAGGGCAAGGACAAGGCACAGACGTTGGCCGAGTTCGGCGAGGAGCAGTTCATGCTCTGGCGCCGCTCCTACGACACCCCGCCGCCCCCGCTCGCGGACGACTCGGAATTCTCCCAGTCCGCCGACCCGCGCTACGCGACCATCCCCCCGGAGCTCCGCCCCCGCACGGAGTGCCTCAAGGACGTCGTCACCCGCATGCTCCCCTACTGGTACGACGGCATCGTCCCCGACCTCCTGGCCGGCCGCACGGTCCTGGTCGCGGCCCACGGCAACAGCCTCCGCGCCCTGGTCAAGCACCTCGACGGCATCTCCGACGCCGACATCGCGGGCCTGAACATCCCGACGGGCATCCCCCTGTCCTACGAACTGGACGCCGACTTCACCCCCCTGACGCCGGGCGGCACCTACCTCGACCCCGAGGCGGCGGCAGCGGCGATCGAGGCGGTCAAGAACCAGGGCAAGAAGAAGTAGGGTTCGTGATCATGCCCCCGACCTGCGCATACTGCGCGGGGCGGGGGCATTTTCACGACCTGGGCCCTCTGTGGGACCTCAGCGCGGCGGGTCCTGCGGCGGGCGGAGTGCCCCAGGTACTCGCTGACGGGCTTGATGCTCTCGCCGGCGTCCAGCAGCACCGACGCGGAGAAGGTGTGACGGAGTCGGCGTCCGTGGAGCGTTGCGAGCGACTCGGCTGACGTCGTTCCGTCCCGGACAACGTGGGAAGCGCCGGCGCGGAGAGCGGAGAGAGCGGCCGATGACGTGTCGTCGCCGCCCCCAAGATTCTCCGCAAGGACGACAACCAACGCACGAACGGAATCCAGGGGGCAACCATGGGCATCTTCGGCAAGTCCGCGAGCAGCAATGGTGGCGGATCGGGGTGAGCGTGTCCCGACTGCGGGGAAGTGGGAACACCAGGGAACCGCTCGACGGCTCACCATGGCCTGACGCCGCTCCGCCGCAGCTCAGCAGCGCTTCCGCGTCTGGAGAACCCGAGCTTTCCAAGCTGAGAGCGCGAGTTCGATTGTCGTCACCCGCTCCATGAAGAAGGCCCAGGTCAGTGACCCGGGCCTTCTTGGTTGGCGAGAGCTTTGAACTCACTCACTGAGCAACAAGGACACGTGCGAGCACTTATGCGCGTCGAGGTGGGCGCCACTCAAGAACTCCCAGACTGGTTCGACCGCGAGATCGGGCCAGCAGCGCATTGGCGCGAGGCCACTGATCATCTACAGCGGTCCAGGCGCTGGGAGCCGAGGACGGCGGCAGCGGTCGGCGGCCGAAGGTTGGGCTCCACGACTTCCTCGAGCCAATCCGCAGCGGCAGGGGTTGGCCCTTGTCTGGAGGGAACTCTGTCAGTGATTGCGCGGAGGTGCTGAGATGAGCGCCGGAGAGAAGGTCAAGGCAAAGGCCGAGCAGGTCGTCGGGAAGACCGTGCGGAAGGCGGCCCACGCGATGCACAAGAACACCCTCGCGGCAAAGGGCGCGGCCCTTGAAGCGCGGGGCAGGATGCGGGGAGAGAAAGAGAGGGTCAAGGGCGCCGTCAAGCGCTGACGCTGATATCACGCATGTCCGAGTACGTGGTTTTGTGGCTTCCGCCCGGAGCGCTCACGGCACACTCCACCGTCGCCCGCGACTCTGTGCGGCTTCCCTGCTCCTCACGCTGGCCGGTCTCCGCTGATGGCCGACGGCATCGGAACCGGATCCTGATGTGCGGGCTTCTCGTCGGGCTCGCCGTCACCCGCCAGATCTGTCCCTGCGCCGTGACTCGGGCGACTCAGTAGGAAGAGGCCGTCCTCACCACTCTGCTCGCCGCGGCCGCTACAACAGTCCCAAGTCCCCCAGTTCCTTGTGCAGGTCCGCCCGTGGATGCCCGGCGGGGGCGATGCTGCCGGGCGAGCCGGACGTGCCGGCAGAACCGCCGGATGATCCGGAGGAGGCCGGCGGGGTCTTCGCCGACGGGCGCCTGGTGCGGTCACGGAAGAGCCACGCCCCCAGGAGGCCGCCGGCGAGGCCGCCCAGGTGGGCCAGCCAGCTGACGCCCGGGGTGCCGGGGACCGCGACCGTGAGCAGGTAGGCGAAGGACGCCGCCATGACGACGCCGATGAGCGTGTCGATGAGATGGCGGTCGAAGAGGCCGCGGACGACGACGTATCCGAAGTAGCCGAAGATCAGGCCGCTCGCGCCGACCGTCTCCGCGTTCCCGCCCTCGAAGAGCCAGACCGCGAGGCCGCTGGTCACCGCCACCAGCAGGCTCAGCCCGAGGAAACGCAGCACCCCGCGGTACGCGGCCAGGAAGCCGAAGATGAACAGCGGCCCGGAGTTGCTCTCGATGTGCGCCCAGCTCCAGTGCAGGAAGGGTGCGGTGAGGAGGTGCGGCAGGGAGCCGAGATCGCCGGATACCACGCCGTATTCGCGGGCCGGCGCGTAGTCGTCGGCGAAGTTGGCCAGCTGCACCAGCCAGACCAGCGCCAGGAACCCGAACATCACGAAGAACGCCTTCCGCGCCTCCGCGACCATCACCTGCGCATCGGAAGTCGGCCTGTCCATGGTGTGTCCCCCTCCACCTGCCGGACCTCCATCATGCAGGTTTCCCCCTGTCGCACAATGCGCGGATCACACCTGAAGCGGCACCGGGTGGACCTCGTCCGCCTTGTGGCCGGTGCGCTGGTGGATGCGCTGGACCGCCTCCGCCGAGGGGGCCTCGGAGAGGCAGTAGACGACGCCGGAGTCGGGGTCCGCCCAGGCGGACTCGAAGTGGACGCCCTCTTCCCCTTCTATGGCGAGGTCGTCCTGGTGCGCCTGGAGGAGCTGCTCGCGGGTGATGCCCTTCATGTTGTGGTGGACGTCCATGAACTTGGGCATGGTGTCCACCCCCTTTCCTGTTCCCGTTCCTGCTCGTCCCTCCATGCTGCGCCCGGCCCGGCGCTCCCGCGACAAGAGGGCAAGAGGGCAAGAAGGCAAGAAGGCAAGAAGGCGGGAAGGCAAGAAGGCGGGAAGGCAAGAAGGCAAGAAGGCGGGAAGGCAAGAAGGCGGGAAGGCAAGAAGGCGGGAAGGCAAGAAGGCGGGAAGGCAAGAAGGCGGGGCCGGTGTGGGCACCGGCCCCGCCCTGTCATACGTACGACGCCGCGCTCAGCCGCACTGGCACGGGCTGCCCGACTGGCACCCGCAGCCGCACCCGGAACCGCAGCCGCACGCGCCGATCAGCATCAGGTTCCTGATCTCGGCGGGCTGCTCGGTGGGGCGTTCCTGGGTGGGGTCGGGCTGAGGGGTGCTGGGGGACTCTGCCATGGGTTCCTCCCGGAGGCGTAGGGCCTGTGCCCATTTCATGCCCCTTGTGCCAGGCGCATCAACGGCGCACAGTGGCGCCCGCACGCTCTCCGGAAGCCCACCGTCTGCCTCCCCGGCAGACCTACGCCCCCTCGGTCCCCGTGGCCGGCTGGATGTCCGGCTGGATGTCGGGCTGGAGCTCGTCCGCGTGCTCGCCCGTCACCAGGAACACCACCCGCTTGGCGACCGCCACGGCGTGGTCGGCGAACCGCTCGTAGTAGCGGCCCAGCAGGGTCACGTCCACGGCCGTCTCGATGCCGTGCTTCCAGCGGTCGTCGATCAGGTGCTGGAACAGCGTGCGGTGCAGCAGGTCCATCGCGTCGTCGTCGGACTCCAGCTGGAGCGCCAGGTCGACGTCCTTGGTGATGATGCACTCCGCCGCCTTCGCCATCAGGCGCTGCGCGAGCTGGCCCATCTCCAGGATCGTGGCGTGCAGGTCTTGCGGCACCGCCCGGTTCGGGAAGCGCAGCCGGGCGAGCTTCGCCACGTGCTGGGCGAGGTCGCCCGAGCGCTCCAGGTCGGCCGACATCCGCAGCGAGGTGACGACGATCCGCAGGTCGGTGGCGACCGGCTGCTGGCGGGCGAGCAGCGCGATGGCCTTCGCCTCCAGGTCGTGCTGCAGCTCGTCGACCTTCTGGTCGTTCTCGATGACGCTCTCGGCGAGCTTCAGGTCGGAGTCGAGGATGGCGGTCGTGGCGCGCCCGATCGCCGACCCGACCAGCCGGGCCATCTCCACCAGGCTGTCGCCTATCGAGTCAAGTTCCTCGTGGTACGCGTCCCGCATCAGGATTCCCTCTCGTACGTACGTATGCTCCGGGGCGAACCCCACGGTGCCACGGTCCGCCCGCTACGCGTCGGATTCAGTCACCTCAAATGAACCACTACTGGCTCCAAGGTGAACTCTGGGCGACGAGTGTTCGAGGTCGCACCTGCATGGCTGTGGTCACGCCGGATCCCGTGCCTAACCTGGACGCATGGACGTGAACGCGGCGGTCGCCGCAGCGGCAGCGATCGCCGGGGTGCTCACCGGTGTCATCGCCATGCTGGCGTTCCGCTGGAGCGAGCGCGACCAGGCACGCCCCACCCGCAGCTCCCTGCACACCGACCCCGTGCTCCCGCCCGGTGTGGACACGGTGCTGTCGGTGCTGCGCTCCTCGGCCGTCGTCCTCGACGAGGCCGACGCCGTCGTCAAGGCGAGCTCCGCGGCGTACGCCCTCGGACTCGTGCGTGGCGGAAAACTCGCGGTCGAGCCGATGCTCAAGATGGCCCGGGACACCCGGCGCGACGGGGAGATACGCCAGGTCGAGCTGGACCTGCCCCGGCGGGGCACCGGGCGCGGCGAGGCCCTCGCGGTCTCCGCGCGGGTGGCGCCGCTGGGCTCCCGGCTCGTGCTGCTGCTGGTCGAGGATCTCACCGAGGCCCGGCGGATCGAGGCGGTGCGGCGGGACTTCGTCGCCAACGTCAGTCATGAGCTGAAGACCCCGGTCGGCGCGCTCTCCCTGCTCTCCGAGGCCGTCATGGACGCCTCGGACGACCCGGAGGCGGTGGAGCGGTTCGCCGGGCGGATGCAGATCGAGGCCACCCGGCTGACCAACCTGGTGCAGGAACTGATCGATCTCTCGCGGGTCCAGAACGACGACCCGCTGGAGGACGCGGAACCGGTCGGCGTGGACGAGCTGGTCGCCGAGGCCGTCGACCGCTGCCGGCACCAGGCCGGCACCAAGCAGATCACCATGGCGGCGGGCGGCACCGCCGACCTGCGTGTCTGGGGCAACCGCGGCCAGCTGGCCGCCGCCCTCGGCAACCTGGTCGAGAACGCCGTCAACTACTCGCCCGCCCGCACCCGTGTCGGCATAGCCGCCCGCCGGGTGACCGCGCCCGGCGGGGACCTGATCGAGATCGCGGTGACCGACCAGGGCATCGGGATCTCCGACAAGGACAAGGAGCGCATCTTCGAGCGCTTCTACCGAGTCGACCCGGCCCGCTCCCGTCAGACGGGCGGTACGGGCCTCGGGCTCGCGATCGTCAAGCATGTGGCCGCCTCGCACGGCGGGGAGGTCACGGTGTGGAGTGCCGAGGGACAGGGCTCCACGTTCACACTGCGGCTGCCCGAGGCCGCCGCGGCCGCCCGCGACCGCGATCGCGCCCACCAGCATCCGGATCCCGACGACCCGGAAGGCCTCGAAGGTCTTGACACCTTCGACGACCTGGACGACCTCAATGACGAGGACGGGCAGGCCGGCGGCATCTCCCACTCCTCCTCCCACTCCTCCTCCCACATCTCCTCCCCCACCTCGTCCCGCCGCTCATCCCCCGATTCGACCGCGTACCAGACGCTTTCCGCCCCGGAGGTCCTTCCGTGACCCGAGTGCTCGTCGTCGAGGACGAGGAGTCCTTCTCCGACGCCCTGTCGTACATGCTCCGCAAGGAGGGCTTCGAGGTCGCCGTCGCGACCACCGGGCCCGACGGACTCGACGAGTTCGAGCGCAACGGCGCCGACCTCGTCCTCCTCGACCTGATGCTGCCGGGTCTGCCCGGCACGGAGGTGTGCCGGCAGCTGCGCGGCCGCTCCAACGTCCCCGTGATCATGGTGACCGCCAAGGACAGCGAGATCGACAAGGTCGTCGGCCTGGAAATAGGAGCCGACGACTACGTCACCAAGCCGTTCTCCTCGCGTGAGCTGGTCGCCCGGATCCGGGCCGTCCTGCGCCGCCGCGGCGAGCCGGAGGAGGTGACCCCGGCCGCCCTGGAGGCGGGCCCGGTCCGCATGGACGTCGACCGCCACGTCGTCACTGTCTCCGGCTCCAAGGTCGACCTGCCCCTCAAGGAGTTCGACCTCCTGGAGATGCTGCTGCGCAACGCCGGCCGCGTCCTCACCCGTATGCAGCTCATCGACCGGGTCTGGGGCGCCGACTACGTCGGTGACACCAAGACCCTCGACGTCCACGTCAAGCGCCTCCGCGCCAAGATCGAACCCGACCCGGGCGCGCCCCGCTACCTGGTGACGGTCCGCGGTCTCGGCTACAAGTTCGAGCCGTAGGAGGGCCTGGCGGGGAGTCGGCGGACGGTGTCCGGTGCGGCGTCTCGAAGCCCGCGCGGCGGTGCGAGGGGCGCGTCGAGGAGGGTGCTCGAACCCGACCCGGGTGCGCCCCGCCACCTGGTGACGGTCCGCGGTCCGGGCTTCGAGGTCGAGCCGTAGGCGGGTTCCGGCATACGACAGGGGCGGCACCCCGGGTGAGGGTGCCGCCCCTGTCGTATGGGTACGGGGCTCAGTTGCCCGACGCCGACTCGGAGGGGGACTCCGAGGCGGACGGGGACTCGGAGCCGCCCGCGGCCGGGGAGGCGGTGGACGTCGCCGTCTCCGAGGCGCTCTCGGAGGGGGACTCCGAGGGGACGCTCGGGATGGCGCTGGGGCCCCAGCTGGAGAAGTAGCCCGCGGCCGGCACCACGAAGGCCGCCAGGCTCACCGCACCGGTGTCGCTGAGCGTGAAGGTGGTCTTCTGGGCGTTGCCGTCGATCGACTTCTCGTCGGGGTGCTCCAGGACGGCGGAGGCGTTGCCCTCGCCGCCGATGACGACGACACCGCCGGCCGGAACCGTCAGCTCCTTCTCCCCCTTGGCGGGCGAGAGCTTCGCGGTGCCGAGGCCCTCGACGTCGATCGACTCGATCGTCTGGGCCTGCTTGCCGGAGTTGAAGACGGTCGCGGAGACCGCGACCGGGCCGCCGCCGGCGGGGTTCGGCTGGGTGATGACGACAGCGTTCTGGATCTTGATGTCGCCCACACTGGTGGAGGCGTTGTCCGGCTTGATCTCCAGCGTCTGGCTGTTGTTGCCGGCGCCGCAGGCGGCGAGCGTGGCGATCGAGAACGCGAGGGCGGATGCGGCGAGGGCGCCGCGTCGAAGGCTGCTGCTCACGGCGGCGGCATCTCCTTGAACGCACAGGGGCAGCTCACCTGGTTAAAGCCGCCCTAAGGGTCTGTCAGCGGCCTCAGGTTACCGAGCCGTTCCTGCGCCGCCGCACCCGACCCGCCTCTAACGCGTCCGGGGGCCGCCGCGCGCCGGGATCTCCCTGATCATCACACCCGTCACGACACTCTCGGGTGACCCACCGGTCACTCGGACTTCATCCTTGCTCTTCCTGACTCTTCCTGGCTCTTCCTGCGCGTACGTCATTCACATATCCGCGCGGGGCCTCCGGTTAAGCGCCGTCACGCTCCGCTCGCGGATTTTCCGTGAAGGAATGCGTGGTCGTCCGGGAAATTGATCACGGGTCTGCCCGAAGCCTTGGTGATCAATTCCGGAAACGACTGGTATCCGGCCATGGGCACCGAACGGAGTAGCGCAAGTCGCACATCTGGAAGCGGACATATGTGGACGTTCGGCCGCCCGGGGTGGGCCCTGGACGCGTGTAACGTCCGCGTTTCACCCCCCTCGGAGAGCCGCTCCGACCTGCGAATACCTGCTTCCGGGAGCTGTCCGAAGCACGTTCCTGTTACAGTTGTCAAGCCCCGAGATATGCCCTGACCTGCGAAAACGCCATTCAGGAACCGCAGTTTCCGTGTTACCCTGGATAGCCACGGAAGGGGTACCTGTCACATGACGTTCAAGGTTGGCGACACCGTGGTCTATCCCCATCACGGGGCCGCGCTGATCGAGGCCATCGAAACTCGCCAGATCAAAGGCGTGGACAAGACCTACTTGGTGCTGAAGGTCGCCCAGGGTGACCTGACGGTACGTGTGCCAGCGGACAATGCGGAGTTCGTCGGCGTGCGTGATGTGGTCGGTCAGGACGGGCTGGACCGGGTCTTCGAGGTGCTGCGCGCGCCGTACGCCGAGGAGCCCACGAACTGGTCGCGTCGTTACAAGGCAAATCTGGAGAAGCTCGCCTCCGGCGATGTCATCAAGGTCGCGGAAGTCGTGCGTGACCTGTGGCGTCGTGAGCGCGAGCGTGGACTCTCCGCCGGTGAGAAGCGCATGCTCGCCAAGGCTCGCCAGATCCTGGTGAGTGAGCTCGCCCTCGCGGAGAACACCAACGAGGACAAGGCCGAAGCCCTGCTCGACGAGGTTCTCGCGTCCTGACGCCGGCGAAGGCCGACGCCGACGCACACCGTTGAACACCGAAATGCCGCGGTGCCCGATGACGAATTCCCGTCGCCGGGCGCTGCGGCATGTTCGCGTCCGGATGCCGTGCTACCCGGCCGACGGGGACGTCCCCGCCGACGTGTCCTTCGGGGAAACCCCCGATACTTTGCGTGCCGAGCCCGGGCAGCCCTCGACCGGCGCGTCACGGAAGGGTCCGGTCAAGGCGTCGCGCCCGGCACGCTGTCTCCGTACCCAACTAGGCCGAGCACACAAACCTGACAGGAACCGATGTCTGACGATTCGCGTCCCTCGCCCGCGCCCGCCCGTACGGCCGCGGTGATTCCGGCCGCCGGCCGGGGCGTACGCCTCGGTCCGGGCGCCCCCAAGGCGCTCCGCACGCTGAACGGCACGCCCATGCTGATCCACGCGGTGCGCGCCCTCGCCGCCTCCCGCGCCGTCTCCCTGGTGGTCGTCGTGGCCCCGCCGGACGGCGCCGGCGAGGTCAAGTCGCTGCTCGACGCGCACGCGCTGCCCGACCGCACCGACTTCGTCGTCGTCCCCGGCGGCGACTCCCGCCAGGAGTCCGTGCGCCTCGGCCTGGACGCCCTGCCGCCCGAGTACGACATCGTCCTCGTCCACGACGCCGCCCGGCCCCTGGTCCCCGTGGACACCGTCGACGGGGTCATCGAGGCCGTACGCGAGGGCGCCCCCGCGGTCGTCCCGGCGCTGCCGCTCGCCGACACCGTCAAGGAGGTCGGACCGGCCGCCCCCGGCGAGCCCGAGCCGGTCGTCGCCACCCCGGTGCGCGCCCGGCTGCGCGCCGTACAGACCCCGCAGGGGTTCGACCGGGCCACCCTGGTCCGCGCCCACGAGACGGTCACCGAGGACGTCACCGACGACGCGAGCATGGTCGAGCAGCTCGGCCTGACCGTGGTGGTCGTCCCCGGCCACGAGGAGGCCTTCAAGGTCACCCGTCCCCTCGACCTGGTCCTCGCCGAGGCGGTCCTGGCCCGCAGGAGGCTCAACGATGGCTTCTGAGCTGCCGTACGTCCTGCCCCGGGTCGGCATCGGCACCGACATCCACGCCTTCGAGGAGGGCCGCGAGCTGTGGTGCGCGGGCCTGAGGTGGGAGGGCGAGGGCCCGGGCCTGGCCGGCCACTCCGACGCCGACGTCGTCGCCCACGCCGCCTGCAACGCCCTGTTCTCCGCCGCCGGCCTCGGTGACCTCGGACAGCACTTCGGCACCGGCCGCCCCGAGTGGTCCGGCGCCTCCGGGGTGACCCTCCTGACCGAGGCGGCCCGCATCGTCCGCGACGCCGGCTTCGTCATCGGGAACATCGCGGTCCAGGTCGTGGGCCCGCGGCCGAAGATCGGAAAACGCCGGGAGGAGGCGCAGAAGCTGCTCTCGGAGGCGGCCGGAGCACCGGTCTCGGTATCCGGTGCGACGACGGACGGACTCGGGTTCCCCGGCCGGGAGGAAGGCCTGATGGCGGTGGCGACGGCGCTGGTCGTCAGACAGGGGTGAGGGCAGGGCCCACCGCCCACTACCCTAGGCATCGTGACTATTCGCCTGTACGACACCAACGCCCGGCAGATCCGTGACTTCACCCCGCTCCAGCCGGGCTGTGTCTCGATCTACCTCTGTGGTGCCACCGTGCAGGCGGCCCCTCACATCGGCCACATCCGTTCCGGCCTGAACTTCGACATCATGCGCCGCTGGTTCGAGTACCGCGGCTACGACGTCACGTTCATCCGCAACGTCACCGACATCGACGACAAGATCATCGCCAAGTCGCACGAGCAGGGCCGCCCCTGGTGGTCCATCGGCTACGACAACGAGCGCGCGTTCAACGACGGCTACCACGCCCTCGGTTGCCTGCCGCCCACGTACGAGCCGCGGGCGACGGGGCACGTCCCCGAGATGATCGAGATGATGCGCGGCCTCATCGAGCGCGGTCACGCGTACGAGGCCGACGGCAGCGTCTACTTCGACGTGCGCTCCTACCCCGGCTACCTGGCGCTGTCCAACCAGGACATCGACGATCTGCGCCAGCCCACCGAGGAGGGCATCACCGGCAAGCGCGACCCGCGCGACTTCGCGATGTGGAAGGCGACCAAGCCGGGCGAGCCCGACTGGGAGACCCCGTGGGGCCGCGGCCGTCCCGGCTGGCACCTGGAGTGCTCGGCGATGGCCCACAAGTACCTGGGCTCCGCCTTCGACATCCACGGCGGCGGCCTCGACCTGATCTTCCCGCACCACGAGAACGAGATCGCCCAGGCCAAGGCCTACGGCGACGCGTTCGCCCAGTACTGGGTGCACAACGCCTGGGTCACCATGAGCGGCGAGAAGATGTCGAAGTCGCTCGGCAACAGCGTGCTGGTCAGCGAGATGGTCAAGGCGTGGCGCCCGATCGTGCTCCGCTACTACCTCGGCACCCCGCACTACCGCTCGATGATCGAGTACAGCGAGGAGTCGCTGCGCGAGGCCGAGTCGGCGTTCGCCCGGATCGAGGGGTTCGTGCAGCGCGTCGTCGAGAAGGCGGGGGGCGTCGTCGAGCCCGCCGCCGAGGTGCCGCCGGCCTTCGCCGAGGCGATGGACGACGACCTGGGCGTCCCGCAGGCCCTGGCCGTCGTGCACACCACCGTCCGTCAGGGCAACAGCGCGCTGGCCGCCGACGACAAGGAAGCAGCCGTGGCCCGGCTCGCCGAGGTCCGCGCCATGCTCGGCGTCCTCGGCCTGGACCCGCTCGACGCCCACTGGGCCGGCGAGGCGGACCAGGGCGAGGATCTGCACGGCGTGGTCGACAGTCTCGTACGCCTGGTCCTGGACCAGCGGGAGGCGGCCCGGGCGCGCAAGGACTGGGGGACCGCGGACGCCATCCGTGACCAGCTGGGCCAGTCCGGGCTGACCATCGAGGACAGCCCGCAGGGACCGCGCTGGATCCTCGGGTCGCGCTAGTCGCGCACAGCGCGTTTCCTTGATCGATTGTGCCGCCCGGCTCCCCGGGCGGCACACTGCATAGACGTACGCACACCTCCGCACAGAATCAGGTAGGTCATGGCAGCCAACAACCGCCGCATGTCCGGCAAGAAGGGCGCGCAGGTCGGCAGTGGCGGCCAGCGGCGCCGGGGCCTGGAGGGCAAGGGCCCGACCCCGCCCGCCGAGATGCGCAAGGGGCACAAGAAGAACCGCATCGCCACCGCCAAGGCCAAGCAGGTCCAGCGCCGGCCGGTGGCGCGCGGGCGGGGCGGCAAGGGCACCTCCGAGATGGTCGTCGGCCGCAACCCGGTCGTCGAGGCGCTCCGCGAGGGCGTCCCCGCCTCGACCCTCTACGTCCAGCAGTTCATCGACAACGACGAGCGGGTGCGCGAGGCGCTCCAGCTCGCGGCCGAGCGCGGCGGCATCAACCTCATGGAGGCGCCGCGCCCCGAGCTGGACCGCATGACGAACGGCCTCAACCACCAGGGGCTCGTCCTCCAGGTCCCGCCGTACGAGTACGCCCACCCCGAGGACCTGGTCCACGCCGCGCACGACGAGGGCGAGGACCCGCTGATCGTCGCCCTCGACGGGGTGACCGACCCGCGCAACCTGGGTGCCGTCGTCCGTTCGGTCTCCGCGTTCGGCGGCCACGGCGTGGTCGTCCCCGAGCGCCGCGCGGCCGGTATGACCGCGGGTGCCTGGAAGACGTCCGCGGGTACGGCGGCCCGTACGCCCGTCGCCCGCGCCACGAACCTCACCCGCGCCCTGGAGGCGTACAAGAAGGCCGGGATCGCGGTCGTCGGTCTGGCCGCCGACGGCGAGGCCGAGATCGGTGCGCTGGAGGCGCTGGACGGGCCGGTCGTCATCGTCGTCGGCAGCGAGGGCAAGGGACTGTCCCGACTGGTCGGCGAGACCTGCGACTTCCGGGTCCGCATCCCCATGCCGGGCGGCGCGGAGTCCCTCAACGCCGGTGTGGCGGCGGGCATCGTGCTCTACGAGGCGGCGCGGCGCCGGGCCTGACGGGTGCCCGCCCGGACCCTGTGCCGGATCTGAACGCGCGTCCGTCCGTTCACCCCGACGGGTTAAATCCGGCGGGTAGGGCAACCTTGACGGAGTCCGGACAGATCCGGCGGGTCAAAGCAGTGTCCTAAGCACACGTCACTCGGTTAGATGAGTGTGGACACCAGAACACCCCGCACGCCCACGGGGGGCCGCTCGTCGGGATTCGAATCCGGTTTCGACGACGCTCCCGCGCTGAGCATGGTGAAGGTGCCGAGCGATCCGGCGCAGATCATCGTCAATCACGCGAGCTTCCGCGTGCAGCTGGGCGTGTCGGCGCGGCGTAACCAATCCCCGCGGATCGCCCGGCACGCGAGCGCCAGCCAGGACACCACGCGCATCCCCGTCGTCGGGGCGGCGGGCAGAGCGGGCGCCGCCTCCGGTGCCCGCCGCCGACCCGTCGTCTGGAGCGGCCAGACCGCCCCGGACGACACCGGCGCCCACCGGCTGCTGCAAGCGGTGCGGGCAGGCAGCGTCGGCCACGGCGGACCGCCCGGGGCCGACGCCGGAGCCACCCAGGTCATCCCCCGCGTAGGCGACGGCTACGACGGCGACCTCACCGCGCAGACCCTGGAGACCCCCCTCGTCGGCGCCCAGCGCGCCCCGGTCCCCGGCGAGCACCGGCTGCTGCCGCAGATGCGCACGGTCGGCAGCGCCTACGACGAACCCCCCTACGACGACGCCGAGTTCGAGGACTTCGGGGAGGCGCTCGCGGAGGCGGTCGAGCCGCGCAGCAGGCGCCACGCCGGCGACGCGGACGCCTCCCGGCACGCCTACTACCCCGGCCGCCGGATGAACCTGGGCGTGGTGCTGCTCCCGCTGCGGATCTTCCTCGGCTTCATCTCCCTCTACGCCGGCATGGGCAAGCTGTGCGACCCCGTCTACTTCGACGGCGGCAAGCGCGGCTCCATGGTGAAGTGGCTCAACACCCTGCACCCCTGGGAAGTCGCCGAGCCGCTGCGCCAGTTCGCCCTGCACCACCCCGTCGGCTCCGGGCTCGTCATCGCCTTCCTCCAGGTCGTCGTGGGCGTCCTCACGGTCCTGGGCTGCTGGCAGCGGGTCGTGGCGGCGGTCGGCGCGGGCCTGTCGGCGGCGATCCTCGTCACCGTCAGCTGGAAGACCGCCCCGGTCTACGACACGCCCGACATCATCTGCCTCGCCGCCTGGTCGCCGCTGATCATCGCGGGCGCCCCGGTCTACTCCGTCGACGGCCGTCTCGCCGCCGGGGCCTGGCGCCGGCTCGGCCCCCGCTCCGACATCTGGGAGCTGCGCCGGTACGTCCTGCGCCGCGGCGCCCTGGTCACCGCGATCGCCGTCGGTCTCACGCTGCTGATCGGCGCCCTGCTGGGCGGCGCGGTCCGCGACGCCGACCGGGTCGTCGTCCCCGGCCCCGGCGAGGCCCCGCGCAACGAACTGCCCGGCTCCCCGCTCCCGGAGGAGTCCGGCACCCGCGAGTCGTCCCGCAGTCCCGAGGCGTCCACCTCGCCCACCCAGGGCGCGACTTCGGCGGCACCGACGGCCGGCACGGACAGCGAGCCGACGGCCCGCGACGAGGGCACGGCGACCACGAGCGCGGGCGCGCCCAGCCAGACCCAGGGGACCGCGGGTCAGGCCCCGCCGCAGCAGTCCGCTCCCACGGGGGGTGGCGAGGCGCCGAGCACCAGCTCCGGCCCTGGGGCGGGTGGCTCCGCGAGCACCTCCGGCGGGTCGACCGGTGGTACGTCGGGCGGCTCTTCGTCCTCCGGTCAGCCCGGGCTGGTGGGGGGATTGCTGGGGTAGCGGTTCGGGGTTGGCCGCGGGCCGGTGGGGGCTGGTCGCGCCCACGCGGCGGAGCCGCATGCCGATCAGCCCCGCGCCCCTGAAAAGTCACCGGTGCCGTGCGCTGACGAGCGCACGGCACCTGCGTGTACTCAGGGGCGGGGAACCGCGCGCACGACCCCCACCGGCCCGCAGCCGAAGAGCGGCCGAACCGTCAGCGGCCCAGCGCCGCCAGTTCCTTCGCCGCCTCCGTCAGGTCCTTCGCCGTGTCGATGGCCCGCCAGTACGCCCCCTGCGGAATCGGGAACCCCGCCAGCCTGCGCTCCCGCGCGAGGTGGGGGAACGTGGTCCGCTCGTGGTCCCCCCGCTCGGGCAGCAGGCCGGCGAACTCGGGGGAGAAGACGTACACGCCCGCGTTGATCTCGTACGTCGTCGGCGGCGCCTCGATGAAGTCGGTGATGTGTCCGAAG
Source organism: Streptomyces griseoruber (assembly GCF_001514205.1). Classification (GTDB taxonomy): domain Bacteria; phylum Actinomycetota; class Actinomycetes; order Streptomycetales; family Streptomycetaceae; genus Streptomyces; species Streptomyces griseoruber. Next base: position 115,696 of record NZ_KQ948773.1, read on the forward strand.
CCGTCGGTCTTCACGGCCCCCCACGGAATGCGCGGCCGCGCCAGCGCGAGGGTCGCGACGGCGTCGCGCTCGGTGTGGAAGTCGGCCATCTCGCGGAGCGAGAAGCGGGTCCAGATGTCGCCGTTGGTGGCGTACCAGGGCCGGTCGGGGTGGGGGAGACGGGCGGCCGCGTACTTGAGGCCGCCGCCGCGGCCGAGGGGCTCGGTCTCGACGACCGTCATGACGTTCACCGGCAGGTCGGCGGTCTTCAGCCAGTCCTGGAGGACCTCGGCGAGGTGGCCGCAGGAGACGACGACGTCGGTGACGCCCTCCTCGGCGAGCCAGGTGAGCTGGTGGCCGATGATCGGCGTCCCCGTGCCGGGGATCTCCACCATGGGCTTGGGCCGGTCGTCGGTGTACGGACGCAGCCGGGACCCCTGGCCACCGGCCAGGACGACGGCTTGCGTGGGGCGGGACGCGGCGTGCGGGTGAGTCATGGGCGCACTGTACGCGGCGCGGGTGTACGCGCCGTAAGAGGTGCCCGGGGGAGCCCGGGCGGTCCCCCCGCCCGGTCGGGGAGGGGGAGCCGCGCCGAAGGGTGGGGGGCTCAGCTGTGGGCCGCGAGGACGCCCGAGGCGAAGGAGGTGTCGCAGACCGGGCGGGCGTAGGACTGCGCGCGTGAGGGGCCGTACATACGGACCGCGGCGCGGCCCAGGGCGCGGGCGATGGAGGTGCAGTGCTTCGCCAGTGACGGCTTGCCGTTCACGGCGGCCTGGAGGTGGGTCAGGGCGGTGCCCGGGTCCTTCTCCTGGAGCTCGGTCAGCAGCTGGTCGCGCAGGACGTCCTGCGGGGCCTGGGGGGCGCCGTGGGAGGTGCGGTGGGCGGTGGAGACGTCGGAGGCGGTGAGCACCGAGTCCGAGGGGTCTCCCGACCAGTTGACCCGGGTGACCGCGAGGGTTCCCGAGAGCACCATGACGACGGGCAGGACGAGGGCGAGCGAGCGGCCGATCCGGCGGGCTGGGCCGCCCTGGCCGCGTTGCGTGCGCTGGGTGGAGTGGTTCGCGGAGTGCTTCACGCGTGTGAGGGTAGCGCCCCGTAATCATTCGGCGACATTTCGTCACTCGGACGGGGGATGAAGTGGTGTCTCTTGTGGGGTAGTGGGTTGACGGTCATGGGGCCGATCGGGGGGAAATGTCCGGTGCGCCGGGGTGTGTGCGGGCAACGAGAAGAGCCCCGCAGTGATCCGCGGGGCCCTCGTCGTCAACCGGTCTGGAATGTCCGGTTTCTTGCGGGTCAGTCGGAGAGGCGCTCGCCCGTGGAGATGGAGAACACGTGGGTCTCGCCGGCCCGCGGGACGACGTGCAGCGTGCTGCCCTTCTCCGGGACGTCACGGCCGCCGACGCGGACCACGAGGTCCTTGGCCTCGCCGCCGACCTGGGCGGTGCCGTAGACGAAGGCGTCGGAGCCGAGCTCCTCGACCACGTTCACGACGACGCCGAGGCCGGTGTCGGAGTCGGTGGTCACGTCGAAGTGCTCCGGGCGGACACCCACGGTGACCGTCTTGTCGGAGGTGGCGGAGAGCGCGTCACGCTGCACCGGGACGACCGAGTTGCCGAACTTCACGCCGCCGTCGGCGACCGGCACCTCGACGAGGTTCATCGCGGGGGAGCCGATGAAGCCGGCCACGAACAGGTTGGCGGGCTTGTCGTACATGTTGCGCGGGGTGTCGACCTGCTGGAGCAGACCGTCCTTGAGGACCGCCACGCGGTCGCCCATCGTCAGGGCCTCGACCTGGTCGTGGGTGACGTAGACGGTGGTGATGCCGAGACGGCGCTGGAGGGACGCGATCTGCGTACGGGTCGAGACACGGAGCTTGGCGTCGAGGTTCGACAGCGGCTCGTCCATGAGGAAGACCTGCGGCTCACGCACGATGGCGCGGCCCATCGCGACACGCTGGCGCTGACCGCCGGAGAGGGCCTTCGGCTTGCGGTCGAGGTACTCGGTGAGGTCGAGGATCTTCGCCGCCTCCTCGACCTTCTGCCGGATCTCCGCCTTGTTGACGCCGGCGATCTTGAGCGCGAAGCCCATGTTGTCGGCGACGGTCATGTGCGGGTAGAGCGCGTAGTTCTGGAACACCATGGCGATGTCCCGGTCCTTGGGCGGCAGGTGGGTGACGTCGCGGTCGCCGATGCGGATCGCACCGCCGTTGACGTCCTCGAGCCCCGCGAGCATGCGGAGCGAGGTGGACTTGCCGCAGCCGGACGGGCCGACCAGGACGAGGAACTCGCCGTCCGCGATCTCGATGTCGAGGCCGTCGACGGCGGGCTTGGTGGAACCGGGGTAGATCCGGGTCGCCTTGTCGAACGTGACAGTGGCCATGGCTCAGAGGCCCCCTTCTACCGGCAGGAACGTGCCGGACGATCCGTTGTAGGAAGGTGGTTGGTGTAGTCCACACGAGTGAACTGGCTCAGGACGCTACCTCGGCTCCGGCGGATCTGTCAGTACCCGGAGGCATGTGAACTTCGCGGAAATTTTCGACAGACCGCCCCGCCGACCTGGGTACACTGCACGGGCGCGGTCATGAACCACGTCCGCGCAGGCCTCCTTAGCTCAGCTGGTAGAGCACCGCTCTTGTAAAGCGAAGGTCGTCGGTTCGAGTCCGACAGGGGGCTCTTTGATCTAGCTGGGACAACGCCCCCACGACCTTCCGGCCGTGAGGGCGTTGACGGCAGCTCTTGACGGCAGTCCCGCTCAGCGACGCCGTTTGAGCAGGCGATCCATGTGGCCCAGAGTTCTCCCTGCCTCCCTGGCTCGGGGAGGGTGCGCCTCTCTCTACTCCGAGGCGGAAGCGGAACCGTCTGTGTTGCGGTTGGCGAGGGCGCGGGCGAGGCGGTCGCGGCCGATGACCTTCACGCCGTCGGACTTGCCCTGGCGGACGGCCCCCAGCTTGTGGGTGGTCTTGCTGATCTCGCGGTCGATGCTGCGCGGTGTCGGGCTCGCCCATGACGTGAGGACTCCTCAGCGATTGAAGGGGAAAGCCGCAGCTCAGGCGGCTGAGAACCCTAGGTAGGCGCACACCAGGCACATGCCGAAGGAGGTCGGGCGGTATCTCGGGTGTGGGCCGCTACGGTGTTCGGCATGAACGGGGAGCCAGCAGTCAGAACGCGGCCGTGCAAGTGGTGCGGGATACCGGTGCAGCAGCCGCGCAGCCGGTGGCGCAGACGGCGGTTCTGCAGCAAGTCACACCGCCGCAGAAACCGCATCTTCGATGCGGTCTGGAACTTCCTGGACAGCCTGTAGCGGACGTCAGGCGACGACGCGCTTCCATGCCTGCCGCAGTCGGACCTCAGAGGCGGAGTGGCCGGCGGCGCGGAACCGCGCGGCCATCTCGCGGTAGGACAGGGCCGGGGTCTCGCTGTGCTGGATCTCGTCCACCAGTGCGTCAAGCTCCGCGTCGGTCAGCGCAGGGCCGGCCGCGAGCGGCGCTCGTCCGGATCGGGGATCCGGGGCAGCGCCGCGGGGGTCTGCTCCAGCATGGCCCGGGCGATGCCGCCCAGCTCCCGCATGCCCTCCGGCGCGGGCACGGACGTCAGCCGCCGCAGCAGACCCGCGATGACCAGGACCGCCTCATGGATGTCGGCGACCCGGGACAGCATCCGGTGCGAGTCGAGGCGTTCGAGGAGCATGGTGCCGGTCGGCTCGTCGTGCCGCAGCAGCCGTACGGCGTCGGCTCCGTCCCAGCGGCGCAGGGCGACGGGCTCGCCCACGCTCTCCTCGTCGAGGAGCTGGAGCTTCAGCACGGCCCGGGTGCCGTCGGCCGCCACGACGGGCAGGACCAGCGCGCACACCCCGTGCATCGGCGGCCCGTCGACGCGCAGCTCCCAACGCTCCAGGAAGGCCGCCACCAGGTCCGGCAGACCCGTGACGAAGGCCCGCCCCGCCTCGCCGTTGATCTTTACCTGTTCTGTCACCAGCGCGCCCGGAATGTCGATCACCTTCCGGACGATACTTGCGGATGTGAATCGGCTCCCGCGGTTTTCCGGTGTGCGGCGGGCGGTGTGGTCGTACGTCCGCAGCGCGCCCGGCACCTCTGTGTGGCTGGCGGTCCTGTTCTTCACCACGGTCGCCCTGCACCACATGTCCCCGGAGTTCGAGCAGGAGTTCCTGCGGCAGCGGTCGACCAACCTCCACGAGCTGTCCCGGCACCCCGTGCGGGTGCTGATCGCAAGTGCGATGTGGATCGACGGCGGGCACTGGCTGCCGTACGCGGTGCTGTACTCCGTCTTCCACGCGCAGGCCGAGCGCTGGCTGGGGACCTGGCGCTGGCTGACGGTGTGCGTGGCGGCGCATGTGCTGGCCACCCTGGTCAGCGAGGGCGCGCTGCTCAAGGCGATCCGGGACGGGATGGCACCGGCGTCCTCGGTCAACACCCTGGATGTCGGGGTGAGTTACGCCCTGGCGGGGGTGGTGGCGGTGCTCGGCTACCGGATCCGCGGGCCATGGCGGTACGCGTATCTGGCGGTCGTGCTCGCCTTCTTCGCGGTGCCGCTGACCGCCGGGCCGACCTTCACGGACTTCGGTCACTTCGTCGCCGTCCTGATCGGGCTCGGCTGCTATCCGTTGGTCAGAGGGCGCGGAAGAGTGCGGAATCCGAAGGAGACAGACACCGTTTCCCCGGATAACGTCCGGCCATGAGCACCTCGGCAAGCGATGTCGTGAACGGCGGGATCTCCTACTGGTACGCGGACGACGGACTCCCGGCCGTGCGGGAGCCGCTCGGCGGCGACCGGTCCGCCGACGTCGTGATCGTCGGCGGCGGCTACACCGGACTGTGGACGGCGTACTACCTGAAGAAGGCCGCCCCCGATCTGCGGATCACCGTCCTGGAGCAGCGGTTCTGCGGCTACGGCGCCTCCGGCCGCAACGGCGGCTGGCTCTACAACGGCATCGCGGGCCGCGACCGCTACGCCGCCCTGCACGGCCACGAGGCCGCCGTACGGCTCCAGCGCGCCATGAACGACACCGTCGCCGAGGTGGTGCGGGCGCTCGCCGAGGAGGGCGTCGACGCCGACGTCCATGTCGGCGGCGTCCTGGAGGTGGCCCGCACCCCCGCGCAACTGGCCCGCCTCAAGGACTTCCACGCGCACGAACTGGCGTACGGCGAGACCGACCGCGAGCTGTACGGCGCCCGGGAGACCGCCGAGCGGCTGCGGATCACGGGGGCCGTCGGCTCGACGTGGACCCCGCACGGGGCGCGCGTGCACCCGGTGAAGCTGGTCAAGGGGCTCGCGGCGGCCGTCGAGGCGCTGGGCGTCGAGGTGTACGAGTCGACGCCGGTCACCGAGATCCACGCCGGACGGGCCGTGACCCCGTACGGCACCGTGCGCGCACCGTACGTCCTGCGCTGCACCGAGGGCTTCACGGCCGCGCTGAAGGGCGAGCGGCGGACCTGGCTGCCCATGAACTCCTCGATGATCGCCACCGAGCCGCTCACCGACGAGCAGTGGGCGGCCGTCGGCTGGGCGGGCCGGGAGGCGCTCGGGGACATGGCGCACGCCTACATGTACGCCCAGCGCACCGCAGACGGCCGGATCGCGCTCGGCGGGCGCGGGGTGCCGTACCGCTTCGGCTCGCGCACCGACCACGACGGCCGCACCCAGCCCGAGACCGTCGAGGCGCTGCGGGAGATCCTCGTCGCCTTCTTCCCGGCGCTCGCCGGGGTGCGGATCGCGCACGCCTGGTCCGGGGTGCTCGGTGTGCCGCGCGACTGGTGCGCCACGGTCACCCTCGACCGGGCCTCGGGTCTCGGCTGGGCGGGCGGTTACGTCGGCTCGGGCGTCGCCACCACCAACCTGGCCGGGCGGACCCTGCGCGACCTCGTGCTCCTGGACTTTGGCCGGGGCGGCAACACCGACCTCACCGTGCTGCCCTGGGTCGGCCACAAGGTGCGCCGCTGGGAGCCGGAGCCGCTGCGCTGGCTGGGCGTCCAGGGCATGTACGCCACCTACCGCACCGCCGACCGCCGCGAGACGCAGACCCACAGCGCGGGTTCCTCACGGCTGGCCCGGCTCGCGGACCGGGTGGCGGGGCGGCACTGAGGTCCTGACGGGGGTGCCGGTGTTCAGCCCACCGACTCCGGGACCGCCTCCTGGGACGGGACCTCGTGTTTCGGGGGTCTCGCCGTCACCATCAGGCCCGCGACCAGGCCCGCGAGGAGCATGATCCCGGCGGCCCACCAGATGGCGACCGTGTAGCCGTGGACGATGCCCTCGCGGGTGACCGCGGCGCGTTCGGCGGGGCCGGTGAGGTGGGCCGTGATGTAGGCGGCGCTGCTGGTGGTGGCGATGGTGTTGAGCAGCGCCGTCCCGATGGAACCGCCCACCTGCTGCGAGGTGTTCACGGTGGCCGAGGTGACGCCCGCGTCCTTCGGGGCGACGCCCGCGGTGGCCGTGGCGAAGACCGGCATGAAGGTCAGGCCCATGCCGAGGCCCATGAGCAGCAGCGCGGGCAGGATCTCGCTGGTGTAGGAGGAGTCCACCGTCATCTGGGTGAGGATCACCATGCCGCTCGAGGCGAGGATCATGCCGGGGACCATCAGCGCGCGCGGCTGCACCCGGCTCATCAGCCGGGCCGAGATCTGGGTGGAGCCGAAGATGATCGCGAGGGTGAGAGGCAGGAAGGCGAAGCCGGTCTTCATGGGCGAGTAGCCGAGGATGACCTGGAGGTAGTAGGTCATGAACAGGAACAGGCCGAACATGCCGATGACGGCCAGCATCATCGTCAGCAGGCAGCCCGCGCGGTTGCGGTCCTTGATGATGTGCAGCGGCAGCAGGGGGCTGGGGGCGCGCTTCTGCCACCACACGAAGGCCGCGAGCAGGACGGCCCCGCCCGCGAACAGCGACAGCACGAACGGATCGCTCCAGCCGCGCGACTCGGCCTCGCTGAAGCCGTAGACGATCGCGAACAGACCGCCGCACCCCAGGATCACCCCGGGCACGTCGAGACGGGCCGGGTGGCCGGGGGAGTCGTGCAGCAGGACGGACGCGCCGAGCACCGCGACGATCGCGATGGGCACGTTCACGTACAGGCACCAGCGCCAGTCCAGGTACTCGGTGAGCACTCCGCCCACGATGAACCCGATCGCGGCGCCGCTGCCGGCCAGGGCTCCGTAGATGCCGAAGGCCTTGCCGCGTTCCTTGGGGTCGGTGAACGTCGTGGTGAGCAGGCTGAGCGCGGAGGGCGCGAGGACGGCGGCGAAGACGCCCTGGAGGGCGCGGGCGCCGAACAGCATCCCCGGGTCGACTGCCGCGCCGCCGAGCGCGGAGGCGCCCGCGAAGCCGATCAGCCCGATGACGAAGGTGCGTTTGCGGCCCACGAGGTCGGCGATCCGGCCGCCGAGCAGCAGCAGGCCGCCGAAGGCGAGGGTGTAGGCGGTGATGACCCACTGGCGGTTGCCGTCCGAGATGCCGAGGTCCCGCTGGGCGGAGGGAAGCGCGATGTTCACGATCGTCGCGTCCAGGACGACCATCAGCTGGGCGAGGGCGATGATCACCAGTCCCCACCAGCGGCGGGGGTCGGGCTCCGTCGAGGGTTCACCTGTCCGGGTGACACTCATTTGCCCAGAAGACCATGAATCGGGATGTATCGCATCCCCGTTCGACGGCTTCGGTGCTCCGCTCAGGAGACCCACTCTTCGACCTCAAGCGGACTTGAGGTCAAGGGCGGGCCGGGATTGTCAGTGGCGGGGTGCACGATGGGGGGCATGGCGAGGCGAGCGAGCGGTGGGACCGGCAGGGCCGGTGGCGCGGGAGTGAAGGGGGCGCGGCGGCCGGAGGTGCGGCTGCCCGCGCTGGAGCCGTACGGGGGAGGGGAGCTGGAGCCCGACGGGGACTACGACGGGGTGGAGTTCCGTGAGCGGGACCTCGCCGGGCAGGACGGCGCGGGGGCCCGCTTCATGGACTGCGCCCTGACGGAGTGCGCGCTGGACGGCACGGGACTCGGACACGCCCGCTTCCTCGACTCGGTCCTCACCGGCGTCCGGGGTGTCGGCACCGACCTCGCGGGGGCGACCCTGCGCGACGTCGAGCTGGCCGAGGCCCGTCTGGGCGGCACGCAGCTGTACGGCGCCGAGCTGGAGCGGGTGCTGATCCGCGGCGGGAAGATCGACTTCCTGAACCTGCGGCAGGCGCGGCTGCGGGACGTGGTGTTCCAGGGCTGTGTGCTCGTCGAGCCGGACTTCGGCGGGGCCCGGCTGGAGCGGGTGGAGTTCGTGGACTGCGCGGTGCGGGCGGCGGACTTCACGGCGGCGACCCTCACCGACGTCGACCTGCGCGGCGCGGCCGAACTGGGCATCGCGTCGGGCGTGGACCGCCTGTCGGGCGCGGTGATCAGCGCGGCCCAGCTCCTCGACCTGGCACCGGTACTGGCGGCCCAACTGGGGCTCAGGGTGGAGGGATAGGGCCCTTCTGTCGGATCTCCGGGGCGTCAGGCGATGCGGGGGAAGCGGGCCTGGAGGGTCCAGATCGCCGGGTTCTCGCCCAGGTCCTCGTGCAGGTCGATCAGATCGGCGAGGAGGTCGTGGAGGAAGTCGCGGGACTCCCGGCGCAGTTCGGTGTGGGAGAAGGTCAGCGGGGGTTCCTCGGCCGGCATCCAGTCGGCCTCGACGTCCACCCAGCCGAAGCGGCGCTCGAAGAGCATGCGGTCGGTGGACTCGGTGAAGTCCAGCTCGGCGTACTGGGGGCGGGAGGCGCGCGAGCCCGCCGGGTCCCGGTCGATCCGCTCCACGATGTCGCACAGCGCCCAGGCGAAGTCCAGCACCGGTACCCATCCCCAGGCTGTGGACAACTCCCGGTCCGCCTTGGTGTCGGCGAGGTAGACGTCACCGCAGAACAGGTCGTGCCGCAGCGCGTGGACGTCCGCACGGCGGTAGTCGGTCTGCGGCGGGTCGGGGAAGCGGTTGGAGAGGGCGTAGCCGATGTCGAGCACGAGGGTGATGGTGTCATGCCCTCGTAGGATCGCGGTTGTGCCCCGATACGTGCGCTCCGTCCTCGCGCTGCTCCTCCTCACGGCCACGGCCTGCTCCGGCGGCGGGCGGGGAGCCGACGGGGCGGCGGGCGTCGGCGACCCGTACTTCCCGAAGGCCGGCAACGGCGGCTACGACGTCACGCACTACGACCTGACCCTCGCCTACGACCCGAAGGGCCGCCCGGCGCTGACCGGCTCGGCGGCGATCACGGCCCGCGCCACGCAGGACCTCGACTCCTTCCACCTGGACCTGAAGGGGCTGAGCGTGGAGGAGGTCACGGTCGAGGGCACCCGGGCCGGCTGGAGCCGCACGGGCCAGGAGCTGAGCGTGAACCCCGCCCACGCCCTCGACAAGGGGGAGACGTTCCGGGTCACGGTCGCCTACTCCGGCACCCCGCGGCCGGTCACCGACCCCGACGGCTCGCAGGAGGGCTGGCTGCGCACGGCCGACGGCGCCCTGGCCCTCGGGGAACCGGTCGGCTCCATGGCCTGGTTCCCCGGCAACCACCACCCCTCCGACAAGGCGTCGTACGACATCGCGGTCACCGTCCCGAAGGGCCTGACGGCCGTCTCCAACGGCGAGCCGGCCGGGGAGAGGACCGTCGGCGACCGCAGCACCTACACCTGGCACACCGCCGAACCCATGGCGAGCTATCTGGCCACCGTCGCGATCGGCCGCTACACCGTCACCCGCTCCACGACGAAGGACGGCCTGCCGGTGTACGTCGCGGTCGACCCGGCGCAGGTGTCCGCGAGCCGCGAGGTGCTCGCCCGGCTGCCGGAGGTCATGGACTGGGCGCGGAACAACTTCGGCCCCTACCCCTTCGCCTCCACCGGCGCGATCGTCGACCGCCCGGAGGACTCCGACTACGCCCTGGAGACCCAGAACCGCCCCGTCTTCGCCGGCGCCCCCGACACCGCCACCCTCGTCCACGAGATCGCCCACCAGTGGTTCGGCGACTCCGTCACCCCGAGGACCTGGCGCGACATGTGGCTCAACGAAGCCTTCGCGACCTACGCCGAATGGCTGTGGGAGGAGGACGAGGGCGGCGCCACGGCGGAGGAGACCTTCACCGACCTCTACGACAACGGCGAGGACGACTACCCCGGCCTGTGGGACTTCCCGCCCGGCGAGCCCCCGACCGCCGAGGACATCTCCTCCGACCCCGTCTACCAGCGCGGTGCGATGGTCGTCCACCGCATCCGCCAGACCGTCGGCGACGACACCTTCTACGACATCGTCCAGGGCTGGACCGCCGCCCACCGCCACGGCACCGCGGACGCCGACGACTTCACCGCGTACGTCGAGGGACAGGCGCCGGACGAGGACTTCGACGAGATCTGGGACGACTGGCTGTACGGGGAGGGCAAGCCGGAGCGGAGAGGGTAGTCCGCGGGTGCCCTCGCCGCGGTGTGCTCAGCCCTCCTCGTCGAACCGGTCGAGCAACCGCGCCAGATGGGGCGGCCACACGGGCTCGGCGGGCGTGCGCAGCTCGTTCCGCGTCCACCAGCGCCAGGACAGGATGCCGTCGGCGGCGTGGGCGGCGGCGAGGTGCGGTCCGGACGGCTCCCGGTGCGGGCCGCGGGCGACGTAGATGTGGTCGTGCTGGTGGACGTGGACGCCGAAGTGGGTGAAGTCGTGCTCCCAGGTGCCCAGCAGCGGTCCCGGTGTGAGATCCGCCCACCCCGTCTCCTCCCGCAGTTCGCGCAGGGCTCCCTCCGGCGCGGTCTCGCCCGCCTCCAGCCCGCCGCCGGGCAGTGCCCAGTGCGGGCCGGTCCCGTCGTTGTCGTACCGGAAGAGGAAGACGCCGCCTTCTGGGTCGAGCACGGCGACCCGGGCGGTGTGGCGGAGCGCACGGAGCTGTTTGCGCAGGACGGAGCACGGGCGGCCGAGTTGCAGATCGGGCCGGTGCCCGATGACCTCGTAGCCGAGGGCCGTCCAGAAGGCGAGCCCCTTGGGGTTGGCGTCGAGCACGGCGAGCCGTACGGCCGTACGACCGCCGGCGCGGAAGCGTTCCGCCACGCGCTCGGCGATCCGCCGCCCGTACCCCTGCCCGTGCGCCCCCGCGTCGACCATCAGCAGCCCGATCCAGGGATCCGGGTCGGCCGGGTCGGGGTGGTGGGCCAGGGTGATCGCCACCCCGACCAGCCGCCCCTCGCTCCTCGCGAGCAGCACCTCCACGTCCGGGTTCGCCAACTCCTCGGCCAGCGCCCGGGCCACCTGCTCCGGCCGGATGTCGTCCGGATCCGGGAAGTCACCGCTGAGCGACTGGAACTCGCGGTTCGAGGCGTACAGCGCGGTGAGTTCGGTGAGCAGCGGGGCGGGGAGGTCGTGGTCGGGGGCGAGGGGGAGCGGTTCGAGGATCACGGGGGGCAGGCTAGTCGGGCGGGCCGGGGTCAGGGCTTCGGGCCGCCGAAGCCGTGTTCCGAGAGGTCGAACCAGTTGCCTTCCGGGTCCATCGCGCGGTACTCGGCGAAGGGGCGGTTCGTGAAGCGTTCCGCCGGCTTGGGGGTGCCCGCCTCGGTCAGGGCGGTCGACACCGTCTCCGTGTCGGCGATGTGGAAGCCGAAGTGGTTCATGCCGACCGGGGTGTCACCGTCGAGCCGGTGCTTGATCAGGGCCAGGGAGAGATGGCCGTCGGAGAGGAAGCAACTGCCGTCGGGGTCCCGGTGGAAGAGCTCCAGCGAGAAGACCGAGGCGTAGAAGTCGGCCAGTTTCTCCGGGTCCCTCGCCACGATCGCCAGGTGGCGGAGCCTGGGGCGGGCGGGCTCGCGCGGTGCGGCGGGGGCGGCCGGGATCATGTTGTGGAAGGCGGTGATCCGCCAGCCGCCCTCGGCCGGCTCGGCTCGCTCCACCACCGCCAGCGCGTGGGTCGTGGCGAGCGCCGAGCCGTCCGCCGCGTGGATCGTCGACTCGGCGTCCACCGTCGCCAGACCGGGGCGGAGCGGGCGTATGCCCCGGACGCGGGCCGCCAGGCGGGTGTCCGCGTACGGGCCGGCGAACAGGGCGGCGTGGCCCTCCTCGATGCCGGTCCGGCCCTGCGGCTTGTCGCCGCGGACCGTGGTGAAGTCGCAGTCGGCGGCGAACACGGAGGCGAACAGCGGCGCGTCGGCCGCCGCCCAGCCCCGCGCCATGGTGTCCCACAGGGCGCGGATCGCCGCCTCGTCCGGCGTGCTGGGCGTGCTGGGCGTGTTCGGCGTGTTCGGCGTGCCCGGCGTGTTCGGGGTGTTCGGCGTGGTGGCGTTCTCGGCGGTCATGCGCCCACCTTCGTTCGGGTGCGGATGCGTAAGGGGAGTGCGGTGAGTTCGGTGCCGCAACGGGCCGGGGACCAGGCCGCCAGCGCGTGGTAGAAGGCGTTGTCCCGGCGTTCCAGGTAGCAGATGACGTTGATGGGCCAGGCCGTCTGGGCGAAGACATGGCGGTCCATCGGGGTGGGCCGCTCGCTGAGGACCAGGCCGCGTTCCTGTGGCGGGCCGATGCGGTGCCAGTCGGGGTGCATATGGATCGAGCCCAGCAGCTCCAGCCCGAGGGTCTCCGCCTCCCGGGAGGCCTTCAGCAGGTCACGGGAGTCGACCCACCAGGCCCGGTGCTCGTTCTCGTACGCCGCTCCGAAGCGCGGGACGATCGTCTCGCTGAACTCGCGGCGGGCCGAGGGGTCCGTCGTGCGGGCGTTGCGGCCGAAGGCGACGCGTTCGACGTGCAGGGTCGCGGGGCCGGCGGTGCCGAGGAGGAGGGCGAAACAGGGAAGCGGGGTCGCGGGGGTGATGAGCTGGTACTCGCCGACGGCGGCGGTGAGGAAGTCGTCGAGCGCCTCGTCGTCCATCAGGATCGTGGGGATCGTGAGGGGACCGCCGTCGGTGGCCGTACAGTGCGCGTCCGGCTGGCCCGGCCCGTCGGGTTCGCCGGATCTCTGCGACCCGTTCGATAAGTCGGGGTTCGGGGATGTGGGGGACATGGCCGTTCGGCTCCGTTTCTCGTGGGGGACGAGCAGAGCCTAGGGGGTGGTGTTTGAAACTTGCAGTGAATCGGCCATGCGTGGGGTCATCCCTCTGTGCCCGGACACGCGCGAGGGGCCCTGGCGTGAACCGGGGCCCCTCGATGGCTTGATCCGTCGCTGGATCAGACGTTGACGCCGAAGTCCTGGGCGATGCCGACCAGGCCGGAGGCGTAACCCTGGCCGACCGCGCGGAACTTCCACTCAGCGCCGTTGCGGTACAGCTCGCCGAAGACCATGGCGGTCTCGGTCGCCGCGTCCTCGGAGAGGTCGTAGCGGGCGATCTCGGCGCCGCCGGCCTGGTTCACGATGCGGATGTAGGCGTTGCGGACCTGGCCGAAGTTCTGCGAGCGGTTCTCCGCGTCGTAGATCGAGACCGGGAAGACGATCTTGTCGATGTCGGCGGGGAGGCCCGCCAGGTTGACGTTGATCGCCTCGTCGTCGCCCGCGCCCTCGCCGGTGCGGTTGTCGCCGGTGTGGACGATGGTCTGGTCCGGGGTCTGCTTGTTGTTGAAGAAGACGAAGTGGGCGTCGGAGTAGACCTTGCCCTGGGTGTTGACCGCGATGGCGGAGGCGTCGAGGTCGAAGTCCGTGCCGGTGGTGGTGCGGACGTCCCAGCCGAGGCCCACGGTGACGGCGGTCAGGCCCGGAGCCTCCTTGGTGAGCGAGACGTTGCCACCCTTGGACAGGCTTACAGCCATGGTTTGGGACCCTTCCCTCGGTTCAGGTACGGCAGAAAGCTACAGCTACCGGTATGAACGCCAAGAGGGGTACACAAGGTTCCAGGTCTCTTTGCTTTCTTTACCCGGGAATTTCGGATGACGCGGCCATGCCCGGCGGGCGACCATGGGGGACATGTCCGGTCCCTATCTCATCCGCGGTTCCGTCCCGCTCCCCGAGGCCGAGCTGGCGTGGCGTTTCTCGCGGTCCTCGGGGCCGGGCGGGCAGCACGTCAACACCAGTGACTCGCAGGTGGAGCTCCGCTTCGACCTGGCCCGCACCGAGGCCCTGCCCGAGGTGTGGAAGGCGCGTGCGCTGGAGCGGCTCGCGGGCCGTCTGGTCGACGGCGTGATCGTCGTACGCGCCTCCGAGCACCGCTCGCAGTGGCGCAACCGCGAGACCGCCGCCGTACGCCTCGCGGCGCTCCTCGCCGAAGCCACCGCCCCGCCGCCCAAGCCCCGCCGCCCCACCCGCATCCCCCGCGGCATCAACGAACGCCGCCTCCGACAGAAGAAGGCCCGCTCGGAGACCAAGCAGGGCAGAAACGGCCGCAACTGGACCTGACACCGGCCCCGGCCGAAGGGGCCCCGGCCCACGGGTCCCGGCCCACGGGTCCCGGCGGAAGGGGTCTTGTCCGAACTGGCCTCTCCCGAACGGTCCTTTCCCGAAGGGGTCCTGGCCGAACGGGCCTCCCGAACGGGTCCTGGCCGAACGGGCCTCTCCCGAGGGGGTCCCGGCCGAACGGGCCCCTCCCGATCTGGTCCAGCAGGTCGGTCGCCGAGGCCAGGGGCTGATGGACACCGAACGGGTGCCTCCCGAACCGCCCTCCCGAACCGACCCCTCCCGAACCGACCCCTCTCGCACGGGCGCCTCTCGCACGGGCGTCTCCCGCACGGGTCCTGGCTGCACGGATCCCGGCCGAGGGGTCCCGGCCGAACCGGCCCCTCGAACGGGCTCCGGCCGAGGTCCCCGCTGACAGCGGGTCGGCGGAACCCGCCCGGCCCACGCTGGCTCCGTCTTGTCGAGCAGTCGCCCCCGGCCCAGTGCAGCTCTCCTCGCCAGCAGCCCGCCCCCGCCCACCCCAGTTCCCCCGTCGAGCAGCCCACCCCTCAGGGCCCAGTGCAGCTCTCCCCGCCGAACAGCGCGCCCCGCCCGCCCCCAGCTCTCCCACCGAGCAGCCCACCCCTCAGGGCCCAGTGCAGCTCTCCCCGCCGAGCAGAGCACCCCGCCCACCCCAGCTCCCCCACCGAGCACCCCACCCCCATCGATGTGACATTGGAGCGCGAGGGTCGGCAGCGAGGAGTGGTGTGATGGTCGTACGGCAGGCGGAGCAGGTTCGGCGGGTCGAGCTCGACGGTGGGGACGTCACCTTGTCCGGGCTGCTCGCGCTTCCCCCGGACGGCGTACCACCCCGGGCCGTCCTCGTCGCCCTCCACGGCAGCGGTATGACCGCCGGCTACTTCCACGGCCAGGCCGAGGCCTCGACCTCCCTCCTCACGCTCGCCGCCGACGCCGGCTACGCGGCCCTCGCCCTGGACCGCCCCGGCTACGGCCTCTCCGCGCGCTCGCTGCCGCACGGACTGTGTCTCGCCGAGCAGGCCCGGTGCGTGCGGGCGGCCGTACGGGCGTACGCCGACGGACACGGGACCGGGGCCGGATTCCTGCTGGTCGGGCACTCGCTCGGCGGCAAGGTCGCGCTGACCGTGGCGGCCACGGCGGGCAAGGACGACCGGCTGCTCGGGGTGGACGTCTCCGGGGTCGGCGCCCGCTGGGCCGTACCGCCCGACCGGCTGGCCGCCCTGCGCGACCGTCCCGACCCCCGGCTGCACTGGGGGCCGCTCACCCTCTACCCGCCGGACACCTTCCGTCTCGCGCGCCGCTTCCTCACGCCCGTCCCGGCGCGGGAGGCCGAGGAGATCCCCGGCTGGCCCGGCCGCTACGCCGATGTGGCCCGCCGTATCCGCGTCCCCGTGCGGTTCACCTTCGCGGAGTACGAGCGCCTGTGGGCCTGGGACCCGTCGGCCCTGCGCGAGCTGACCCGCTCCCTCACCGCCCCCCTGGTCCGCGTCGACCACGAACCGGACGCGGGTCACAACATCAGCCTCGGCCGCTCCGCCCGCCGCCACCATCTGCGCCTGCTGGACTTCCTGGAGGAGTGCAGGACACGGGCCGCCGCCTGACACTCAGTCCAGGCCCAGCACCCCCACCACCTCGCCCTCGCTCAGCTCGCCCGTCCGGCGGAAGCCGAGTCGCAGATAGAACTCCCCGGGCCCGTGCTCGCCCTCGTGCCAGGTGACGTACAGCTCCTTGCCGCCCCGGCGGCGGATCTCGTCCGCGACCGATTGCACGGCGAAACGGCCGTATCCCATGCCCTGCTCCCGGGCCGCGATGTTCAGCCGCCACAGACCGGACCGGAACAGGGTGCCGTCGAGCCGCCAGTCGATGTCGAAAAAGGCCATCAGGAAGCCGACCGGACGGTCACCGTCCATGATCAGCCGGGGCCAGGCCGTGCCGGGGTGCACAAAGGCCTCGGCGAGCGACTTCACGACGGGTGCGACTGCGAATTCCTGCTCGGGTGCGACCCTGACGGCGAGAGCCGCGTCGAGATTCGTGGAGGTGATTTCTT
Source organism: Streptomyces griseoruber (assembly GCF_001514205.1). Classification (GTDB taxonomy): domain Bacteria; phylum Actinomycetota; class Actinomycetes; order Streptomycetales; family Streptomycetaceae; genus Streptomyces; species Streptomyces griseoruber. Next base: position 132,040 of record NZ_KQ948773.1, read on the forward strand.
CGAGCCTGAGAGAAGTCCCCGATGTGTTCGCCATCCGGGCAAAGTAAGGCGGCCGGTCAACACCCGGCCACTGAATTCCCGTTCAGCCCAACTGCCGGTACCGGCCGCGGAAATACAGCAGCGGACCGCCGTCCGCACTCGGCATCCTCGCCTTCAGCACCCGGCCGATCACGAGCGTGTGGTCGCCCGCCTCCACCCGCTGCTCGGTCCGGCACTCCAGGGTCCCCAGCGCACCGCCCACCAGGGGCGCCCCGGTCGCCTCGCCGCGGACGTACGGGACGTCCTCGAAGAGCAGCCGGTCGCTGAGCCGGCCCTTCATGGCGAACCGGCCCGCGATGTGCCGCTGGCTCTCGGAGAGCACCGACACCGCCCACAGCGGCTGTTCGTCCAGCAGGTCGTCCATCCGGGAGCCCGTGCGCAGGCTGACCAGCACCAGAGGCGGGTCCAGGGAGACCGAGAGGAACGCCGTCGCCGTCATGCCGGCGTACTCGCCGTCCGGCGCCCCGGGGTCGTCCGGGTCCAGCGGCGGCTCCTGCGCGGTCACCAGGACCACCCCGCCGGCCAGCCGGGACATCACCGCGCGGAACTCTTCGCTGCTCACTCCCCCAGGATGCCCAAAGACGGGGACGGCAGGGGTCTTCAGTACGTCGGTAGCCACGCCCGGAACGCTAGTGTCGGTGCCGGGCCCGCCGCATCGGACCTCGGTCCGAGTAGGGTCGTAGGTCCGTGGACCGATTTGTTGTGTGCGTGCTGTGTTCAGTAAACACACAGGGAAAACGCAGAAACTCCACTCAAATGTTCAGGTTCGTCTGTGACTTGAGTCACAAGACGCATTAATTGTTGACCCTGTGTACCGAGTGGGCAGCGCGCTGTGATTCAGTGGCGGAGGTGTCACTAGGACATACGCAACGGACTGGAACGACAGAAACGAACGTTACGCCGAAGACAACCCTTGATTCGCTGCGAAGTCTCGGGGGGAGGGCGAAGCATGGAGACCGAGTCGGAGCCGTACGTCCGTCTTGCGTCCCTGCGACAGCTGCACCAGGCCATGGCCGAGACGAACGCGGCCCGCAGCCTGGCCGAAACACTGCAGACCGTCGCCGACGGTGTGGTCACCGCGCTGGGCTACGAGCTCGCGTGCGTCAACCTCGTGCGCCCCGACGGGGATCTCGTGGTGGCCGCCTTCTCCGGGAACCCCGCCGCCGAGGCCCTCATCACCGGCCGGGTCGGCTCCCGTGAGTCCTGGGAACGCCGACTGAACATGGGCGAGACCTGGGGCGATCTGGTCTTCATACCCCACACCGAGGGCTGGATCCTCGACGACGACGACGTCCCGCAGTGGTACACCGACGGGCCCGCCCCCCGCTTCGAGGACGAGTGGCACCCCTCCGACCGGCTCTTCGCCCCGATGTACACCCCCGCCCCGCCCGGCGGCGGCACCTGCGGTGAACTCATAGGCGTCCTGTCCGTGGACCGGCCGCGCAACGGCCGCCGGCCCGGCGCCTGGGGGCGCGAGGCGCTCCAGATGTACGCGTTCCAGGCCGCCATCGCCATTAGCAACGCGCGTCTACGTGCGAATATGCAGCGGGCACTGGTCCGCCTCGAACGGGAGCAGCAGGCGCTGCGCGCCAGCGAGGAGTCCTTCCGCCAGGCCTTCGAGTACGCCCCCTCCGGCATGGCGATAGCCGAGATGGGCGGCGACCAGCACGGGCGGATCCTGCGCACCAACGACGCCCTGTGCCGGCTGCTCGGCCGCCCCGCCTCCGCGATGCGCCGCTACTCGTTCTCCGACCTCGTCCACCCCGAGGACATAGGCACCCTGCTCCGCACCTCCGCCGAGGGCGGGCGCGCCGAACTCCGCCTCGGCCGCCGGGACGGCACCTACGTCTGGGTGTCCCTGCGCAACTCCGTCGTCGCCGACGCCGCCGACGGGCCCCGCTTCCTCCTCACCCATGTCGAGGACATCGAGGAGCGCAAGCGCCGCGAGCTCCAGCTCGCCCACCGCGCCTCCCACGACTCCCTCACCGGCCTGCCCAACTCGGCCGAACTGCGCTCCCGGCTCTCCGCCCGGATCTGCCAGCGCCCCCAGTCGACCCACCCCGCCGCCGCCGACGCCATGGACCAGAGCTACGGCCACCCCGCCTTCGACGCCAACGGCCACGGCTTCGACTACCGCCCCGCCGGTGCCGAGTCCTACGACGGCTACGACCACCACGTCCACACCGCCGCCCCCGAGGACGGCACGCGCGACGACGGCGCCAAGGGGCTCGCGGTCCTCTTCTGCGACCTCGACGGTTTCAAGTCCATCAACGACCGGTTCGGGCACAACGCGGGCGACGCGGTGCTCATCGAGGTCGCCCGGCGGCTGTCGCGGGCCGTCCGTGACGGCGACACCGTCGCCCGGCTCGGCGGCGACGAGTTCGTGATCCTCGCCGACGGCCTCGGCCGCGCCGACGCCGCCGACCTCGCCGTACGGCTGCGCAACGAGATCATCCAGCCGATCCGCGCCGAGGGCCGGGCCGTCCGGGTGGGCGCCAGCTTCGGCATCGGCTGGGCGCACTGCGGGATGACCGCCGACGAAGTCCTGAAATCCGCCGACGAGCGCATGTACGTCGAGAAACGATCTCGTCCCAGACAGCACAGACGTGCGGGGTGAAACTCCGACGAACCGCCAGGTCAGCCCCCAGGTCGCCGAGGTGATGCGATCCGGGTCACCCGTTCGGGGCAGCTGGACCGGGTAGGCTCGCCATTCGCACCTTGCAACGCATCAGCCCCGCACCTGTTGAGGAGTACGAAGGGATGACGCCCGGCAACAACGGCGCGAGTACGCCCGAGGACGACGACCCGTTCGGCTACCTCTACGCCGACGGCCAGGCCAACGGCGCCCAGCCGCCGTCCGGCGGTGGCTACGGCTACCCCAACTCGGTCAACAGAGTGCGTGCGGTCGGTGAGCGCCAGTACGGACAGCCGCAGCAGCAGACCGCGCAGTACGGGCAGTACGGCCAGCCCACGGTGCCCCAGCAGGGTGCCTACGGCCAGCCGAACGCGAACTACGCCGCACCCGAGACCTTCCCCGGCCCGGGCGGCCCGACCGGCCGTCAGCAGCCCGTACCGGGCGGCGGTGGCGGCCGTGGCCGCGGCCCCAACACCAAGGGCCTGCTGATCGGCGCGGTCGCGGTGGTCGCCGCGGTCGTGATCGGCATCGCGGTGGCCATGGCCAACGGCGACTCCGACACCGGCGACAACAACCAGGCGGGCAACCAGGTCTCCCCCTCGACCTCCGCCTCCGCGAGCGCTTCCCCGAGCGAGTCCTCCACCGGCGAGGCCGCGCAGGAACTGCCCACCATCGACGCCAAGGCCCTCAAACTCGACGGCGGCGCCTCGCTCGCCTCCGACGTCGAGGGCGCGCAGGCGGACGGCGGGATCTACGTCAGCAACCTGAACAACCAGGGCGCCTCGGTGACCTGGACGGTCAACGGGATCCCCTCCGACGGCACCTACACGGTCTTCGCGCACTACAGCACCGCCGGTGAGGACCAGTCGATGACGCTCACCATCAACGGCAAGGCCTTCGGCAGCAAGTTCAACCTGGAGAACTACGCCCACGCCGAGGACGGCGACTTCGCCAAGGGCTGGACGACGACGTACTCGTGGCCCACCCTCACCAAGGGCACGAACACGATCAGCCTGTCCTGCGGGAACGGCGACAAGTGCGACATTCTCCTCGACCAGATGTGGCTGAAGAAGGGCCAGGTCAAGAAGTAGCGCCCGGAGCCACCCAGCCGGTTCTGCCGGCCCAGGTCGCCGTCTTGGACACCCGCTGTCCGGGGACGGCCGGGCAGGCTGGGTCAGGCCGCGGTGGCCTCGGTCGTGACCGTGATGTGGTCCAGGAGGTCCTCGTAGGCGGGGCGGTCGAAGTCGCCGGCCGTCGGGGCGAGGACGGTCGCCGCGGACAGGGCGACGGCCCGGGCCAGCCGGTCCGGCCAGGGGAGGCCCTCGACGAGGGCCGAGAGGAGGCCCGCCGCGGCCGAGTCGCCCGCGCCCGTGGGGTTGCCGTGGATGCGGGTGGGCGGGGTGGCGCGCCAGCGGCCCTCGGCGGTCGCCGCGATCAGGCCCTCGGGCCCCAGTGAGGCCACCACGGCCTGCGCGCCCCGCCGGCGGGCGTCCTGGGTCGCCCTCAGCGGCTCGTGCGAGCCGGTGAGTTCGGCCAGTTCGTCGGCGTTCGGCTTGACCAGGTCCGGGCGGGCGGCGACCCCCCGGCGCAGTGGCTCCCCGCTCGTGTCCAGCAGGACCGGCACCCCCGCGGCCCGCGCCTTGCGCACCAGGCCCGCGTACGCCCCCACCGGCACCCCCGGCGGCAGACTCCCGCACAGGGCCACCGCGTCGGCGTCGGCGACCAGATCCTCGTACGCCTCCTGGAAGGCGGACCACTCGGCCGGGGTGATGAGCGGCCCGGGCTCGTTGAGCTGGGTGGTGTCACCGGTGCGGGTGTCGACGACGGCGACCGTGCGGCGGGTGGCGCCGGACACCGGCAGGAGCGCGTCGCCGATCGACATCGGGAGCCGTTCCCGGACGACCCGCCCGGTCGCCCCGCCCGCGAAACCGGTGACCGTCACCTCGTGCCCCAGCGCGGCCAGCACCCGTGCCACGTTCAGCCCCTTGCCGCCCGGACGCTCCGTCATCTCCGTCACCCGGTGCGCGGTGTGCGGGCGCAGGACCGGGACGCGGTACGTGATGTCGAGAGCGGTGTTCAGCGTGACCGTGAGGATCACCTGTGCCGACCTCCCCCGGGTTGTGCCGTGTGCGTGACTGTTTCCGGGGCCTGATCATGCCAAAAGGACGGCGACCGGCCCAGACCCCCGGTCGGTCACCGTCCTCGGAAGAGGGTACTTTTCAGCCCAGTTGGGGACGCACCACCCAATCGCCCTTGCGCATCACGCCCTTGACGTCGAAGTTCTCGTCGAGAAGGACCAGGTCGGCGTCCTTGCCGGGGTCCAGGGAGCCCACGGTGTCGTAGAGGCCGAGGACGCGGGCCGGGGTCGCGGACAGCGCGGTGACGGCGTCCTCCACCGGGAGGCGGTCGACGGTCACCGCCCGCTTGAAGGCGCGGTCCTGGGTCAGGGTCGAGCCGGCGATCGAACCGCCCTCCACCAGCCGGGCCACCCCGTCGCTGACCTCGACCGCCAGCGGTCCCAGCAGATAGCGGCCGTCGCCGATGCCGGCCGCGTCCATCGCGTCGGTGATGAACGCGACCCGGTGGGCCCCCGCGTGACGGAACGCCAGGGCCAGGGAGGCGGGGTGCAGATGGGTGCCGTCGTTGATCAGCTCGACCGTGATCCGCTCGTCCTGGAGGAGGGCGGCGATCGGGCCGGGGGTGCGGTGGCCGAGCGGCGGCATCGCGTTGAACAGGTGGGTGGCGACCGTCGCGCCCGCCTCGATGGCCTGAACCGTCTGCTCGTACGTCGCGTCCGTGTGCCCCACCGCCGCGATCACGCCGTGCTCGACGAGCAGCCGTACGGAGTCCAGGCCGCCCGGGAGTTCGGTGGCGAGGGTGACCATGCGGGCCGCGCCGCGCGCCGCGTCCAGCAGCTTGCGGACGTCCGCCGGGTCGGGGTCGCGCAGCAGCGCCTCGGAGTGGGCGCCCTTGCGGCAGGGCGAGATGAACGGGCCCTCGAAGTGGATGCCGGCCAGGTCGCCCTGTTCGGTCAGCTCGCTCAGCAGGCCGGCCTGGCGGACCAGGACGTCCATGTCGTCGGTGACGGTGGAGGCGACGAGGGTGGTGGTGCCGTGCCGGCGGTGGGTGCGGATCGCCTTCTGTACGTCGTCCGCCGTGCCGGAGAAGGAGGCTCCGCCTCCGCCGTGGTTGTGGAGGTCCACGAAGCCGGGGACCAGCCAGTGGCCGGATACGTCGATCACCTGCGCGTTCGCCGGGGAGGCGCCGGTGAGGTGCCGGCCCTCGACGGCGACCTGGCCGCCCTTGACGGTCCCTGTGGGCGTGACCACGTGCGCACCGGCGAGCACCAGGGGGGTGCCGGCTGTTGCGGGCTGCGGGAGCGTTGTGGCTGGTCGCGCAGTTCCCCGCGCCCCTGGGGGCGTTGCCGTCACGTGGCTACCTCCGAACTGTCGATGGTGTGGTGGAGAAGATCCCAGGCCAGCAGGCCCGCGCCGCGGCAGCCCGCGGTGTCGCCCAGGGCCGCCGGGACGATCTCCGGGAGTTTCTGGAAGGTGACCCGGGCGCGGACGGCGTCCCGGAGGGGGGTGAACAGGGTGTCCCCCGCCTCCGCGAGGCCGCCGCCGATGACGAGGGTGCGCGGGTCCAGCAGGGTGAGGGCGGTGACCAGGCCGTCGGCGAGGGCGTCCACCGCCCGCTGCCAGACCCGGACGGCGTTCGGGTCGCCGGACACGACCGCCTTGGCGCAGTCCGCCGCGTCCGCCTCCGGGTCCCCGCAGGCCGCGGCCCAGGCCTCGGACACCGCCGCCGCCGAGGCGAACCGCTCCAGACAGCCGAGCTGCCCGCAGGGACACGGGGTCCCGCCGGGCCGTACGACGACATGGCCGATCTCGCCGGCGAAGCCGTGCGCCCCCGCCTCCACCCGGCCGTCGACGCCGATCGCGCCCGCGATGCCGGTGCCCAGGGCCACGAACAGGAAGCGGTCCGCGCCCCGGCCCGCGCCGACCCGGCCCTCGGCGAGTCCGCCGGTGCGCACGTCGTGGCCGAGGGCGACGGGGATGCCGAGGCGTTCGGCGAGGAGCGTGCGCAGGGGGAGGTCCCGCCAGCCCAGGTTGGCCGCGTAGACGGCGATGCCGTCCGCCTCGTCGACGATGCCGGGCACGGCGACACCGGCGGCGGCCGCGGGCTCGCCGAGCCGCTCGACGCCGTGCGCGCGCAGGTCGGCGGCGAAGCCGAGGATGGCGTCCACCACCGCGTCGGGGCCGCGCTCACGGCCGGTGGGCCGGCGGTCCTGGTGCAGGAGGGTGCCGTCGGCGCCGACCAGCGCCGCCTTCATCCCGGTGCCGCCCACGTCGAGGGCGATGACATGTCTCACGGGAACAGTGTGGACCGAGGAACCGTAAGAGGTCTAGTCCACTTACCCGTCTTGGGGGTACGGTGCCGCCTCATGAGACCCAAAAGAGGTCTAGTCCACCCACATGGTGTAGACCTTGTTCCGGATATCGGACCCATTGGTATGAACAATCAATTCGAGATCGAGGGGCAACGCGTGCACCGGCGGGCAGGGAAGTCAGTGACGGCGATCGTGGGCGGACTGTCCACGCTGGGCCTGGCGGCGGTGCTGTCCGGCTGCGGACTGACCGCGGGGTCCGGGCACACCACCCTCAGACTCGTCGCCGCCGACTACGGCGACAGCGCCTCCAACAGCTCGGAGAAGTACTGGGGCGCGCTGGTGACGGCGTACGAGAAGAAGCACCCGGACGTCACCGTCGACGTCACCGTCTCCTCCTGGAACGACGTCGACGCCAAGGTCAAGGCCATGGTCGACGCCGGGCACCCGCCCGACATGGCGCAGATCGGCTCCTACGCCGACTACGCGGCCGCCGACCAGCTGTACAAGGCCGACGACCTGCTCTCCGTCACCGTCCAGGCCGACTTCGTGCAGCAGCTCGCCGCCGCCGGCAAGGTGCGGGGCATGCAGTACGGCATGCCGTTCGCCTCCTCCACCCGGCTGCTCTTCTACAACAAGACCCTCTTCGCCGAGGCCGGGATCACCCCGCCGACCACCTGGGCCGAGCTCGCCGAGGATGCCGGGAAGCTGAAGGCCGAGGGCGTGAAGTACCCCTACGCGCTGCCCCTCGGGCCCGAGGAGGCGCAGGCCGAGACCCTCCAGTGGCTGCTCAGCGGCGGAGGCGGCTACGCCCAGGCCGCCGGCGGCTACAGCATCGACTCGACCGAGAACGTCGAGACGTTCGACTGGCTGAAGGACAAGCTGGTCGGCAAGGGGCTCACCGGGCCGGTCGCACCGGGCTCGCTCAACCGCGCGGACGCGTTCGCGGCGTTCGCCGACGGACAGGTCGGCATGCTCAACGGGCATCCGTCCCTGATGAAGATGGCCCAGAAGACCGGCGTGAAGTTCGGCATGGTGCCGATGCCCGGCGTCGACGGCCCCTCCAAGGTCGCCATGGGCGTCGCCGACTGGATGACCGCCTTCAAGAAGAACGGGCACGCCGAGCAGATCGGCCAGTTCCTCGACTTCGTCTACAGCGAGCGGAACGTGCTCGGCTTCTCCCGCGAGTACGACCTGCTGCCCGTCACCACCTCCGCCTCCCAGATCATGAGCACGGCCGAGCAGGACGCCGCGCTGCGGCCCTTCCTGGAGGAACTCCCGCTCGCCGAGGTCTACCCCGTCGGGCGGACCTCCTGGGCGCAGGTCAGCGCGGCCGTCAAGAAGGGCATCGGAAAGGCCGTGACCCGCTCCGGCGACCCGGCGACCGTCCTGTCCGACCTCCAGTCGGCGGCGATGACCGCGGAGAGCGCCGCCGGGGAGTGAGCCGACTGTCGGTGGCCGGGGTTACGGTGCGGAGGAATACGGGAGCGCCGGAGGTGCGGGGAATGCCGGAACAGCCGGAACAGCTGGAGACGAGGGAACGGAACATCCTCGCCCTGGAACGCCGCACCTTCCCCGGCCCCGGCGCCAAGGAACGCGCCGTCCGGGAGGAACTCGGCCTCTCCCCGGTCCGCTACTACCAACTCCTCAACGCCCTCCTGGACGACCCGAGGGCCCTGGCCCACGACCCGGTGACGGTGAACAGACTGAGAAGGGTCCGGGAGACCAGGCGCGGCGACCGATAGTGTCGCCTAGTGTCGCCGTATGGGCACCCAAGAGACGCACTCAACGGACCCCGTACCCACGACCCCGGCCGGCCGTGAGGCCCTCGCCGCGATCCTGGCGCGCCCCGCCGCCACCCTCGTCGCCCTCGACTTCGACGGCACGCTCGCGCCGATCGTCGAGAACCCCGAGGACGCCCGCGCCCACCCCGACGCCCTCCCCGCCCTCACGGCCCTCGCCCCCAAGGTCGCCGCCGTCGCCGTCATCACCGGCCGCCCCGCCGAGGTCGCCGTACGCAACGGCGGCTTCGCCGGCGCCAGGGGACTGGACCATCTCACCGTCCTCGGCCACTACGGCGCCGAACGCTGGGAGGCCCGCACCCAGGAGATCACCGCTCCCGCACCCCACCCGGGCGTCGCCGCCGTCGGCGCCGAACTGCCCGCCGTCCTGGAGAGCGCCGGCGGATGGCAGGGCGTCCGGGTGGAGGAGAAGGGCGGCCGGGCCGTCGCCGTGCACACCCGCCGCGCCACCGACCCCCTCGCCGCCTTCGAAGCCCTCCGCGAGCCCCTCGCCGCCCTCGCCGCCCGCCACGGCCTGATCGTCGAACCCGGCCGGTACGTCCTGGAGCTGCGCCCGCCCGGCATGGACAAGGGCGTCGCCCTCCTCGACCACGTCCGCGCCACCGGCGCCGGAACCGTCCTCTACGCCGGCGACGACCTCGGCGACCTCCCCGCCTTCGCCGCCGTCGAGAAACTCCGCCAGGACGGCATCCCCGGCCTCCTCGTCTGCAGCGGATCCACCGAGGTCACGGAACTCGCGACCCGGGCCGACCTCGTCGTCGACGGCCCCACCGGCGTCGTACGCCTCCTCCGGGACCTGGCCGGTCAGCTGGGCTGAAGGTCCCGCAGGGCCGTCAGCTGGTCCAGGAACCACTGGGCCGGAGGCAGCGCGGTCGCGGCGGCGGCCAGCCGTTTGACGCGCTCCGCGCGCTCCTCCGGCTTCATGGTCAGGGCCTCGTGCAGGGCGCGGGCCGTCTCCAGGATGTCGTACGGGTTCACGACGAGCGCGTCCTCGCCCAGCTCCCAGTACGCCCCCGCCTCCCGCGACAGCACCAGCGCGCAGCCCTCGTCGGAGACCACCGGGACCTCCTTGGCGACCAGGTTCATCCCGTCCCGGATGGGGTTGACCAGGGCCACGTCCGCGAGGCGGTAGGCGGCGAGGGAGCGGGCGAAGTCGTCCTCCAGGTTCAGCAGGACCGGGGTCCAGCCCGGGGTGCCGTACCGCTCGTTGATCTCCGCCGACAGCCGCGCCACCTCCGCCGTGTAGTCGCGGTAGACGGCGAGATCCTGGCGGGAGGGGTAGGCGAAGGCGATGTGGACGACCCGCTCCCGCCACTCGGGGTGGTCGTCGAGCAGCTGCCGGTACGCCAGCAGACCGCGCACGATGTTCTTCGACAGCTCGGTGCGGTCGACCCGGACGATCGTCCTGCGCCGCTCGCTGCCGGAGCCCGCGCCGCCGATCTCCCCGCGCAGGACGGCCATCCGCTCCTGCACGTCCGGCCGGTGCGAGCGCTCGCGCAGGAAGTCGGCGTCGGCGCCCAGACCGTGCACCCCGATCCGCGTGCCGCCCGTGCCGCCCACGTACTCCGCGCAGCACGCGGTGAACGCGTCCGCCCAGCGCCGGGTGAGGAAGCCCAGCCGGTCCGCGCCGAGCATGCCCCGCAGCAGCCGCTCCCGGATGTCCGTCGGCAGCAGCCCGAAGTAGTCCACCGGCGCCCACGGCGTGTGCGAGAAGTGCCCGATCCGCAGGTCGGGGCGGAGCGCGCGGAGCATCCCGGGGACCAGACAGAGGTGGTAGTCCTGCACGAGGACCGCCGCCCCCTGCCCCGCCTCCTCCGCCAGCGCCTCCGCGAAGGCGCGGTTGTACGTCTCGTACGACGCCCACTGGCGCCGGAACTCCGCGTCGAAGGCCGGTTCCAGCGGGGTCTGGTACAGCAGGTGGTGGATGAACCAGAGCACCGAGTTCGCGATGCCGTTGTAGGCGTCCGCGTGCACGTCGGCCGGGATGGGCAGCATCCGCACGCCCTCCTCGCCGACCCCGCGCCGGACCGCCTCCCGGTCGCCGTCGGACAGTGCCGAGCACACCCACAGGGCGCCCGCCTCGGGGCCGATGGCCGACAGGCCGGAGACCAGCCCGCCGCCCCCGCGTTTCGAGCGCAGCGAGCCGTCCTCGCCCACCGTGTAGGAGACCGGGCCGCGATTGGACGCGACCAGCACCTGAGCACCCCGAGCAGCAGCGTCGTGCGTGGAAGCCATACGCCTCAACCTAGCCCGGCAGGGAAACGCTCAAACGTACGGTGGCGCTGCGTAGGCGGGTCATATCCGGCCGTATATCGCCGTATACGACCCGCCCTCCGTGTTACGCGACGGTGTTACGCGACCTTCCGCGACTGGTACTCCGCGATCTCCGCCATCGGCGGCCGCTCCTCCGTGTCCACCGAGTACGTACGCGGCTCGAAACCGTCGGAGCCCCGCTCGAACTGGGTGAGGGAGGGGCGGACGAGGTGGCCGCGGGCCAGGCGCAGCTGGGCGGTGCGGTAGATCGCCGCCGCCATCCGGCCGAGGGCCTGTCCGTCCTGGTGCCGGTGCTTGCGCACCCCGACGTCGACCTGCGCGAGCGCGTCGAGGCCCACCAGGTGCAGCGCGTCCACCAGCATGCCCAGTTCGACCCCGTACCCGACGGGGAACGGCAGCTGTTCCAGCAGGCTGCGGCGGGCCGCGTACTCCCCGCCGAGCGGCTGCACGAAGCCGGCCAGCTGCGGCCAGTGCAGGTTCAGCAACGGGCGCGCCATCAGCTCGGTCACCCGGCCGCCCTGCCCCGCCGCGCCGCCCAGCGGACGGTCGTACATGCCCTTGACCAGGTCCACGCCCGGATCGGTGAGCAGTGGACCGACGATGCCCGAGACGAAGTCGGAGGAGAACTCCCTCAGATCGGCGTCGACGAAACAGACGATGTCCCCGCTCGTGACGAGCAGGGAGCGCCACAGCACCTCGCCCTTTCCGGGCACGGCCGGGATGCGGGGCAGGATGGTGTCGCGGTGGACGACCCGGGCGCCGGCCGCCGCCGCGACCGCGGCCGTGCGGTCGGTCGAGCCCGAGTCGACGACGACGATCTCGTCGACGAGCGGGACCTGCTGCATGAGGTCGTGACGGATGATCGCGACGATGTCGCCGACCGTCTCCTCCTCGTTCAGCGCGGGCAGGACCACGGAGACCGTCCGGCCCGTGGCACGCTTGGCCGCCAGGATCCGGTGCAGCGGGCGATCGGTCACGGACCAGGAGCGGGTGGCCAGCCAGCGCTCGGCTTCTTCCAGCACAGTCTGCGGCTCCTCACTGTCACGACCACACTGCAAGGTGTGATCCATCTCGCGGTACGGACGACTATCTCAACTGTCCTGGCCGTCGGTTACAGTCTTGAACAACGCGGATGACCATCGCATGTCCTCCGGCGTCCACAACCGAATACCGCTCATCCAGAGGGGCAGAGGGACACGGCCCGATGAAGCCCCGGCAACCCTCCAGCCGGTCTGACCACGTCGTCGTGGTGAGGCTCCCGGCTCGGGAAGGTGCCAAATCCGTCTCACGGCGAGATGCGTCGTGAGGAAGATGAGGAGAAAGGGCCTCGCCTCACATGGCTGCGCAGACTGTTGAAACCGGATCCACCGATTCCGCCGCCTCCACCGTAGACCTCGGCCCCGCCGCCGCGTTGAGCTGCCGCGAATGCGGTCACCAGGTCCCCCTCGGCCCGGTCTTCGCCTGCGAGGAGTGTTTCGGCCCGCTCGAGATCGCGTACGACTTCTCCTCCTACGACCCGGAGGAGCTCAAGAAGCGCATCGAGGCGGGCCCCGCGAACATCTGGCGGTACGCGCCGCTGCTGCCCGTCCCGGCGGACGTGGCCGACAAGCCCAACATCAACCCCGGCTGGACCCAGCTCGTCAAGGCCGACAACCTGGCGCGCGAGCTGGGCGTCGAGGCCGGCAAGCTGTTCGTCAAGGACGACTCCGGCAACCCGACCCACTCCTTCAAGGACCGGGTCGTCGCCCAGGCCGTCGAGGCGGCGCGGGCCTTCGGGTACACGACCCTGAGCTGCTCCTCGACCGGCAACCTCGCCGGCGCCGTCGGCGCCGCCGCCGCCCGGGCCGGCTTCCGCTCCTGCGTGTTCATCCCGCACGACCTGGAGCAGGGCAAGGTCGTCATGGCCGCGATCTACGGCGGTGAGCTGGTCGGCATCGAGGGCAACTACGACGACGTCAACCGCTTCTGCTCCGAGCTCATCGGCGACCCGGCGGGCGAAGGCTGGGGCTTCGTCAACGTCAACCTGCGGCCGTACTACGCAGAGGGCTCCAAGACGCTGGCGTACGAGATCGCCGAGCAGCTCGGCTGGCGGCTTCCCGACCAGCTGGTCGTGCCGATCGCCTCCGGGTCGCAGCTCACGAAGATCGACAAGGGTCTCCAGGAGCTGATCAGGCTGGGGCTCGTCGAGGACAGGCCGTACAAGATCTTCGGCGCGCAGGCGGAGGGGTGCTCGCCGGTGTCGGTGGCCTTCAAGGCCGGGCACGACGTGGTCCGCCCCCAGAAGCCGAACACCATCGCCAAGTCGCTGGCGATCGGCAACCCGGCGGACGGGCCGTACGTCCTCGACATCGCGCGCCGCACGGGCGGCGCGGTGGAGGACGTGACCGACGAGCAGGTCGTCGAGGCGATCAGGATCCTGGCCCGGACCGAGGGCATCTTCGCGGAGACCGCCGGTGGGGTGACGGTGGGGGTCACGAAGAAGCTGATCGAGAACGGGCTGCTGGACCCGACGAAGACGACCGTCGTGCTGAACACCGGTGATGGTCTGAAGACGTTGGACGCGGTGGAGGGCACGGGGCTCACCGCGACCATCCGTCCGTCGCTGGAGTCCTTCCACGAGGCTGGGCTCGCGTAGCGCAGTTCCCCGCGTCCCCCGAAAAGCACGCACCTGACCGGAGGTCACATCGTGAGCGTCAACGTCCGTATCCCCACCATCCTGCGCACCTACACCGGTGGTGCCGCCGAGGTGACCGCCGAGGGGGCCACCCTCGGCGAGGTCATCTCGGACCTGGAGAAGAACCACACCGGGATCGCCGCCCGGGTTCTGGACGACCAGGGCAAGCTGCGGCGGTTCGTGAACGTGTACGTGAACGACGACGACGTCCGGTTCGAGCAGGGGCTGGAGACGGCGACCCCGGACGGGGCGGGCGTGTCGATCATCCCGGCCGTCGCCGGCGGCTGACCCGGGGCCGACCAGTGGTTGACCTCCGGTCAGTACCCACCAGTAGTAACCGTCGGTAACAGTGATTACCGAGTGTTCATCGAATTGCCCCCTCCGTGAGAGAAGCGGAGGGGGCAATTCAGTGGGGTTGAGCGCGGTACAGTTGGGGAACCGGGTCGCGAAACCCTGATCCGGAATCTTTGATTTCTGCCTTGCGCCCGACAAGAAGTAGCCAAAGTGCGTGCCTCTTGCGTGGCATTTGTGGCTTTTATGGGGCCCGACTTGCCCTGAATTCTGGCGAATTCTCGCCACTTTCCGGATCGCGCGCGTCCAGAATTCTCGTCCAAGTGACCTGTTGCAGAGGGCAGTTGGACAGATACATTCGGCCGCGGTCGACGCGTTCCGGCGCACGCCCCCAACCAACTGGGGGGTGAGGTCTGACCCGGATCCGCGAAGTGTGGATCTGTGCAAGGGCCAGTAATAGGGGAGTTAGGCATGGCTCAGGGCACCGTCAAGTGGTTCAACGCGGAGAAGGGGTACGGCTTCATCGCGGTCGACGGTGGTGCGGATGTTTTCGTCCACTACAGCGCGATCCAGATGGACGGGTACCGCACCCTGGAAGAGGGCCAGCGGGTCGATTTCGAGATCTCGCAGGGTCAGAAGGGGCCGCAGGCGGACATGGTCCGGCTGGCGACCGGCTGAAGCACGCGCCGACTGAAGCGTCGTTCTTCTGTTTCATCTTCGAAGGGCTCGTACCTCCTGGGGTACGGGCCCTTCGGCATGCCCGGCGGAGCCCCTCGGCGGGCCCGGACGGACCGGCGAACCTGACCCCAGTCCTCGGGAGGCGCTTGCACTCGACCATGCCGAGTGCTAATCATTGGCGTTAGCACTCTGAAGGTGAGAGTGACAAAGAAGGACCGGGTCGGTGAGGCCCGCAGGCCAGGTGGGGCAAGGAACCACGCGGCATGCGAGCCGTCCGTCGCGGGCGCGGGCGCGGTCCGAAGGAATCACCCCCAGTCCTGGAGGGACCACTTCACATGGCCAAGATCATCGCGTTCGACGAGGAGGCGCGGCGCGGCCTCGAGCGCGGCATGAACCAGCTCGCGGACGCCGTCAAGGTGACGCTCGGCCCCAAGGGTCGCAACGTCGTCCTCGAGAAGAAGTGGGGCGCCCCCACGATCACCAACGATGGTGTGTCCATCGCCAAGGAGATCGAGCTCGAGGACCCGTACGAGAAGATCGGCGCCGAGCTGGTCAAGGAAGTCGCGAAGAAGACGGACGACGTAGCCGGTGACGGCACGACGACCGCGACCGTCCTGGCCCAGGCCCTGGTGCGCGAGGGTCTGCGCAACGTGGCCGCCGGCGCCAACCCGATGGCTCTGAAGCGCGGTATCGAGAAGGCCGTCGAGGCTGTCTCCGGCGCCCTGCTCGAGCAGGCCAAGGACGTGGAGACCAAGGAGCAGATCGCCTCCACCGCCTCCATCTCCGCCGCCGACACCCAGATCGGCGAGCTCATCGCCGAGGCCATGGACAAGGTCGGCAAGGAAGGCGTCATCACCGTCGAGGAGTCCCAGACCTTCGGTCTGGAGCTGGAGCTCACCGAGGGTATGCGCTTCGACAAGGGCTACATCTCGGCGTACTTCGCCACCGACATGGAGCGTATGGAGGCCGTCCTCGACGACCCGTACATCCTGATCGCGAACTCCAAGATCGCGAACGTCAAGGACCTGCTCCCGCTCCTGGAGAAGGTCATGCAGTCGGGCAAGCCGCTGCTGATCATCGCCGAGGACGTCGAGGGCGAGGCCCTGTCGACCCTGGTCGTCAACAAGATCCGCGGCACCTTCAAGTCCGTCGCGGTCAAGGCCCCGGGCTTCGGCGACCGCCGCAAGGCGATGCTGAACGACATCGCCATCCTCACCGGCGGCGAGGTCATCTCCGAGGAGGTCGGTCTCAAGCTCGAGAACACGACCCTCGACCTGCTGGGCAAGGCCCGCAAGGTCGTCATCACCAAGGACGAGACCACCATCGTCGACGGTGCCGGCTCCTCGGACCAGGTCGCGGGCCGTGTGAACCAGATCCGCGCCGAGATCGAGAACAGCGACTCGGACTACGACCGCGAGAAGCTCCAGGAGCGTCTGGCGAAGCTGGCCGGCGGCGTGGCCGTCATCAAGGCCGGTGCCGCCACCGAGGTCGAGCTCAAGGAGCGCAAGCACCGCATCGAGGACGCCGTTCGCAACGCGAAGGCGGCCGTCGAGGAGGGCATCGTCGCCGGTGGTGGCGTGGCGCTCATCCAGGCGTCCTCCGTCTTCGAGAAGCTGGACCTCGAGGGTGACGAGGCGACCGGCGCCAACGCCGTGAAGCTCGCGCTGGAGGCCCCGCTCAAGCAGATCGCCGTCAACGGTGGTCTCGAGGGTGGCGTCGTCGTGGAGAAGGTCCGCAACCTCCAGGTCGGCCACGGCCTGAACGCCGCGACCGGTGAGTACGTCGACATGATCGCCTCCGGCATCATCGACCCGGCGAAGGTGACCCGCTCTGCCCTGCAGAACGCCGCCTCCATCGCCGCGCTCTTCCTCACCACCGAGGCCGTCATCGCCGACAAGCCGGAGAAGGCCGCCGCGCCCGCCGGTGGCGGTATGCCGGGCGGTGACATGGACTTCTGATCGACCTCTGGTTGATCTGCGTCCTTTCCGAGGGCGGTATCCCTTGCTCGAGCAGGGGGTACCGCCCTTCGGGCATGTGCGGCCGACTTGCCGAGGTCGCGTACCGCCGCGGCGGTCGCCTTCGCTCCCGCGGGGTCGATCGTGCGGAGCCGTCGGAACTCGTTCATGGCGTGGTGCCGGCACACCACCGCGTAGGTCACGAAGCGGCCTCGCGGCGGTCTTCTTCCTCGGTTGAGCTTCGGTCTGTGATCGAGAGCCGGGTAGGGACACAAACGGTCTGCGAGCGTCGGCGGAAGGGGAGGCACGCCTGGCGCCGCGAGACGGCCGAGTGCCCCGGTCCCGGCCCGGGGCACTCGGCCTCAGCAGGCTTCGTCTCCCACCCGAGGAGCAGCGGCCCGCCCGGAACGCCCCCGAGGCTCTGGAGCGGCTGCACGCCGCCTGCGGGACGCGGGGGTCCGGCTTCCCTCCGTGCGGCTCGGCCCGGTGTCGGCCGCGCGGGACGACCGGTTCGCCCTCATCGACCTGGGCCGCTGCAACTTCGTCGTGGCCTCGCGGCTCGCCGACGCCCTGCGGGGACGCCGGGGGCCGGAGGAGCCCGGTGAGGCGTCCGCCGCCGACGAACCGCGGGAGCGGGTACGTCTGCTCAACCGCGGTAGGGTTCCTGACATGAACACCGGACCGGCCTCGCGCCACACACGGATGGGCGATCCGATGGAGAGCTGACCGCCCGCGGCCCTCCCCGCGCCCGTGCACCGAGAACCCCTTCTCCGTGTCGAGCGCAAAGCGAGGACAACCGCATGTCGGTCACCTTCAACCACACCATCATCGCCGCCAGGGACCGCGCCGAGTCGGCCCGGTTCTTCCGGGAACTGCTGGAGCTGGCGGAAGCCCCGTCCTGGGGGCCCTTCACCAACATCCAGCTGGACGACGGCGTCCTGCTCCAGTTCGCCGAGCCGCCGGTCGAGATCCAGATGCAGCACTACGCCTTTCTCGTCGACGACGAGCTGTTCGACCGGGCGTACGAGCGGCTGTGTGAGCGCGGCGTCGTGCACTGGGCCGATCCGCAGATGCGGCGGCCCGGTGAGATCAACCATGAACACGGCGGCCGGGGCGTCTACTTCAAGGACCCCGCCGGTCACGCCGTCGAGCTGATCACCCGGCCGTATCTGTGACCGTCCGGGAGTAGTGGGAGCCGACCGCCGGCTGGCCCGTGTAGTTGGGGCCGGCCGTCGGGTCGGCGCCCAGGTAGGTGAAGGGGAGGGTGGTGCTCCGGGCGCCCCGCAGGGTGAGCAGATGGCGGCGCGCGTCGTACGCGAACCCCGCCGCCCGGAGTGCCGCGAGCACCGCCCTTCCCGCCGGCCCGCCGTCCGGCCGGCGGATCGACTCCGGGTCGAAGTGGGCCATGAGCAGTCCTTCCTCCGTCAGCCAGGAGGCGGCCCGGGTGAGCAGGCCCAACTGGTCGCCCACGTAGTGCAGGCCGTGCACGCAGGTGATCAGGTCGTACGGCCGGGTCGGCGCCCAGGTGGAGACCGAGGCGGTGATCTCCTCCAGGGCGGGCGGCGTCGGCAGCGGAAGCAGCGGGCCCACCAGGTCCACGCCCGTGAGGACCGCGTCGGCGGGCAGCGCCGGGGCCGCCTGCCGCAGGGCCCGGCCCTCGCCGCTGCACAGGTCCAGCCAGGAGCGGGCCCCGGGGCGACGGTCCGACAGCCAGGCCAGGGGGTCCAGGCCCAGCTCGCGGGCGTAGCTGTTCACCCCCGCCAGTCCGCGTTCGCGGTTCATCGTGTTGTTGGCGACCACGGAGGAGCACTCCAGCGCGGCCCTGCCCACCAGCACGGGCCCCGTCATGCGGTCACCCGGACCAGTACCGCGACCTCCCGGCCGTGGCCCACCACCAGGTGACCGTCCGCCGTGGTCGCGTCCGCGCGGCAGCCGAGAGGGGGGTGCAGGGGGCTGCCGGTGGTCAGGTCCCAGGTCCGTACGGTGTGGTCCCTGCTTCCCGTGACCGCCACCGCGCGGCCGTCCACGACCGTCGTGGCCACCGCCGTCACCCGGCCCGCGTGCCCCGTCGGCGTCCGCGGCAGGCGCGGATCCCCCGAAGAACCGGCCGTCGCCCACGTCCCCACCCACATCGCGTCTCCCATGCCGAAACGCTAACCGGCACCACGGACAACGCCCCCGCGTGGCCGGGATCACAGGGTGTTCCGGGGCGCGTCCGGAATGGGACGGGCGGCGCGGGAGTTCTCTTTCAGAGCCACTCGATGCATGTGCACATACCGACTGGTCCCCAACACTTTACGAGGAGCCCCCCACGTGAGCGTCACCGAGCCCACCCCCACCCGCGCCGCCGAGATCCTCTCCCGTCCGGTGAACATCAACGGCCTGACCGTCCCGAACCGGATCGCCATGGCGCCGATGACCCGGATGTTCTCCCCGGACGGCATCCCGGGCGAGGACGTGGTGTCGTACTACGCGCGGCGCGCCGCCGCCGGTGTCGGTCTGATCGTCACCGAGGGGACGTACGTCGGACACGAGTCGGCCGGGCAGAGCGACCGGGTGCCCCGGTTCCACGGTGAGGAGCAGCTCGCGGGGTGGGCGAAGGTCGCCGAGGGCGTGCACGCGGCGGGCGGGACGATCGTGCCGCAGCTCTGGCACATCGGCATGGTCCGCAACCAGGGCGAGCCGCCGTACGCGGACGCCCCGGCCGTCGGTCCGTCCGGGCTGCGCATGGACGGCACCGAGGGCACCGGCAAGGCGATGACCCAGCGCGACCTGGACGACGTCATCGGCGCGTTCGCCGAGGCCGCGGCCGCGGCCGAGCGCATCGGGTTCGACGGCGTCGAGATCCACGGCGCCCACGGCTACCTCGTCGACCAGTTCCTGTGGGCCGGCACGAACCGCCGTACCGACGCCTACGGCGGTGACGCCGTGGCCCGTACGAAGTTCGCCGCCGAGGTCGTCGCGGCCGTCCGCGAGACCGTCTCGGCCGAGTTCCCGATCATCTTCCGCTACTCGCAGTGGAAGCAGGAGGCCTACCGCGCCCGGCTCGCCGAGACCCCGGAGGAGCTGGAGGCCATCCTCACGCCGCTGGCCGCCGCCGGTGTCGACGCCTTCCACGCCTCCACCCGCCGCTACTGGATCCCGGAGTTCGAGGACTCCGACCTCAACCTCGCGGGCTGGACGAAGAAGCTCACCGGCAAGACCACCATCACCGTCGGCTCGGTGGGTCTCGACGGTGACTTCATCCGGGGCTTCGCCGGTGAGGGCTCGCCGGTCAAGGGCATCGAGGACCTCCTCGACAGCCTGGAGCGCGACGAGTTCGACCTGGTCGCCGTGGGGCGTGCGCTGCTCCAGGACCCCGAGTGGGCGGCCAAGGTCCTCGCGGGGCGTACGGACGAGCTGAAGGCGTACGACGCGGCCGCGCTGAGCACCCTCAGCTGACCGTCGACTCGGGAGTATGGTCCGGGAGATGAGGATCCTTCATCTCTCGGACACCCATATCCAGGGGGTCGACGGCCCCGATCGGCGCGGTGTCGACCCCACCGCCTCCCTGCGGCTGATGCTCGCCGAGCTGCGTCATCAGCGGGACGTGGACGCGGTCGTCGTCACCGGTGATCTCGCCGACGACGGGTCGGTGGCGGCTTACGCGATCGTGCGCGAGCTGGTCGGAGACTTCGCGCGCTCCCTCGGCGCGCCCGTCTTCTACACGACCGGCAACCACGACGAGCGGTCCGCCTTCACGAAGGTGCTGGGCGTCGGGCATCCGGCTGCGGTGCGCGCGTTCCCGGGCGCCGAGCGGGCCGCCGTCAGCTCGGTCGGCGGATGGCGGCTCGTCACGCTGGACTCGCTGGTGCCGGGAGAGGTGTACGGGCGGGTGGGCGCGGCCCAGCTGGAGTGGCTGAGGGAGGTGCTGGCCGTCCCGGCCGGGTGCGGGACCGTCCTCGCCTTTCACCATCCGCCGGTCGGTCTGGCCGTCTCGGCGACCCAGCAGGTCTTCGGGCTGCGTGATCCCGGTGAGCTGGCGGCGGTGATCCGGGGGAGTGACGTACGGGTCCTGCTGACCGGGCACTACCACCTCCAGCTCTGCGGGTTCCTGGCGGCGGTGCCCGTGTGGGTGACACCCGGTGTCGTCAACCGCATCGACCTGACCACCGCGCCCGGCACCGAACGGGCGGTGCGCGGGGCGTCGGCTTCGCTGGTGGAGCTGGGCGGGCAGGACGGGCCGATGTTCCACACCTTCCACGCCCGGGATCCGCGGGCCCACGAGACCGTCTACGAGCTGGACGAGGAGCGGACGAGGGAGATCATCGCTCGGCACGGCTGAGGCCCCGGGAGGCGCCGAGGGAGGTAGGCGGGCAGATTTAGCTTGCTTAACTCAATCAATCTGCATAAGCTTGCTTGAGTCAAGCAGTTCTCCAGTGCTTGCCGCCCTTCCTCGTTCCCTGCGCATCCGACGGAGGCCCTGTCATGTCCGACGCCCTTGCCCGACCCGCCGCGGCGGGGACACCCGCCCCGCCGAGGTCGAACGCCGTGGTGGCGGTGCTGGCCCTGGCCGGGATCGTCGTCTCGCTGATGCAGACCCTGGTCATCCCGATCGTCTCCGAGCTGCCGAGGCTGCTGGACGCTCCCGCCTCGGACACCGCCTGGGCGGTCACCGCGACCCTCCTCGCGGCCGCCGTGGCCACCCCGGTCGTCGGCCGGCTCGGTGACATGATCGGCAAGCGGCGGATGCTGGTCGTCAGCATCCTCATGCTGATCGCCGGCTCGGTGGTCTGCGCCCTCTCCGACTCCCTCGTCCCGCTGATCGTCGGCCGGGTGCTCCAGGGGCTGTCGGCCGCCGTGGTGCCCCTCGGCATCAGCATCCTGCGGGACACCGTCCCGGCCGAGAAGCTCGCCGGTTCGACGGCCGTGATGAGCGCCTCGCTCGGGGTCGGCGGCGCGCTCGGACTGCCGACCGCCGCGTTCATCGCGGACAACTGGAACTGGCACGTCCTGTTCTGGGTCGCCGCCGGCCTCGGTGTCCTCGCCCTGGCCCTCGTCCTGGTCTTCCTCCCCGAGTCGAGGAACCGCACCGGCGGCCGCTTCGACCTGGTCGGCTCGCTCGGCCTGTCGGCCGGTCTCGTCACGCTGCTGCTCGCCGTGTCCAAGGGCGCCGACTGGGGCTGGACCTCCGCCACCACGCTGGGCCTGGGCGGCGCCGCCCTGGTGATCCTGCCCGCCTGGGGCTGGTGGGAGCTGAAGGCCGGGCAGCCCCTGGTCGACCTGCGCACCACCGCCAAGCGGCAGGTCCTGTTCACCAACCTCGCCTCGATCGCCCTCGGCTTCTCGATGTTCGCGATGTCGCTGGTCCTCCCGCAGATCCTCCAGCTGCCCGCGCAGACCGGCTACGGCCTCGGCAAGTCGATGCTCGCCGCCGGTCTGCTGCTGGCCCCGCAGGGCCTGGTGATGATGGTCATGTCGGCCGTGTCCGCCGCGATCACCCGGGCCAAGGGCCCCAAGGTCACCCTGATGATCGGCGCGCTGATCGTCGCCGCCGGCTACAGCCTGAACATCGTCCTCATGAGCGAGGTCTGGCACATCGTCCTGGCGTCCTGCGTCATCGGCGCCGGTGTCGGCTTCACCTACGGCGCCATGCCCGCCCTGATCATGGCCGCGGTCGACCCCTCCCAGACCGGTGCCGCGAACAGCCTCAACACCCTGATGCGGTCCCTGGGCACCTCCTTCGCCAGCGCCATCGCCGGCGTCGTCCTCGCCCAGATGACCACCGACTTCGGCGGGTACGCCCTGCCCTCCGAGAACGGCTTCAAGGTCGTCATGGCCATCGGCGCGGGCGCGGCCCTGGTCGCCTTCCTCCTCGCCGTCTTCATCCCGAAGCGCCGGGCCGCGGCGCAGCCCGCGGTCGTGGCGGGGGAGTCCCAGGAGGTCGCACCGGTCAAGGCGTGAGCCCCAACCCGCCCGCCGGAGACGGCCGTCACCCACACGAGGGGTGTCGGCCGTCTTCGGCACTTTCGCCGGGCGCCGCCCGTTTCCCGAACAGCCAGCGAATACAGGAGTGATCGATGACGACAGCCGAGGCAGCCCTCGTCGCACGGACCACCGCCGGAGCCGTCCGCGGCCGCCGCGAGGACGGTTTGACGGTCTTCCGCGGAATCCCGTTCGCGGCCCCGCCCGTCGGGGAGGCCCGTTTCCAGGCCCCGCGCCCGCCCCGGCCGTGGGACGGCGTGCGCGACGCGTCCGCCTTCGGCCCGCCGCCCCCGCAGGAGGCCGGCATCCAGGGGCGGACGGGCGTGCCGGACGCCCCGACGGGCGACGACTGGCTGACGGTGAACGTGTGGACGCCCGAGGCGGACGCCCGGGGCGGCCGTCCGGTCATGGTCTGGATATACGGCGGCGCGTACAAACTCGGCCACGCCGGCAGCCCCGGCTACGACGCCCGGCACCTGGCCCGCGCGGGTGATCTGGTCGTCGTCACCCTCAACTACCGGGTCGGCATCGAGGGGTTCGCGCGGATCGAGGGGGCACCCGCGAACCGGGGGCTGCTGGACCAGGTGGCCGCGCTGGAGTGGGTGCGGGACAACATCGCGGCGTTCGGCGGGGATCCGGGCCGGGTGACCGTGTTCGGCGAGTCGGCGGGGGCCGGTTCGGTGGCGTCGCTGCTGGCCATGCCCTTGGCGCGGGGGTTGTTCGGCCGGGCGATCGCGCAGAGCGTGCCCGGCACGTTCTTCTCCGACGCGCTGGCCCGTGACCTCGCCTCCGCGATCGCCGCCGAGGCGGGACTGCGCCCCACGGCCGCCGAGCTGGCGGCGGTCGACCCGCGCGAGCTGCCCGAGGCCGGGGCGGCGCTGAGCGCGAAGATGGGGGAGCGGGTCGACCGCTGGGGACAGGTGGCGCCCACGGTCACCCCGTTCTCCCCGGTGGTGGACGGGGAGGTGCTGCCGGTGACCCCCTGGCAGGCGCTGGCGGCGGGCGCGGGCCGTGACATCGAGCTGGTCGTGGGGCACAACGCCCAGGAGTACCGGCTGTTCCTGGCCCTGGCGGGGCTGCTGGGCAAGGTGACGGAGGAGCAGGCCGCCGGGGTGCTGCGGCTGTTCGCGCCGGGCGGCGAGGCGGGCGCGCGGGCCTACCGGGAGGCCTATCCGGACGCGGACGCCGGTGAGCTGTTCGAGCGGGTGCAGTCCGACTGGCTGTTCCACATACCGTCCCTCCACCTGGCCGAGGCGCAGCTGGCGGGCGGCGGGCGGGCCCATGTCTACGAACTGACCTGGCCGGCCCCCGGCATGGGCGGCACCCTGGGCGCCTGTCACGGCCTGGACATCCCGCTGCTGTTCGGCACGTACCAGGCGGACCTGGGGAATCTGCTGTTCGCCGGGGTGGAGGTGGGCGAGGAGGCCCGCGCGCTGACCGCACGGTTCCAGACGTCCTGGACGTCCTTCGCCCGCTCGGGCGACCCGGGCTGGCCGGCGTACGACCTGGAGCGGCGGCTGGTGCAGGTGCTGGACGCCGAGCCGAAGGTCGTCCCCTACCCGGAGGAGACGGCCCGGCGCCTGTGGGAGGGCCGGGACTTCCCGCCGCTTCCCCTGCTGGGTGGCTAGTGCCGCGGCAGGCAACGTTCGCCCCGTCGCGACGCCCGGCACGCACTCTCGCCGCACCGGCCGAAAGCCCAAGTACGTCCAGTACGAGGACTTCCGGCCGGCACGCCGAGAGCACGCACCGGACGCCGCTCCTTGACGGGCAAACGTTGCCTGCCGCGGCACTAGAGGTTGCCCAGGGGCTCGATGTCGACCTTCACCGGGGTGCCCCAGATGCGCAGGACCTCGTAGTCGGTGAACTCGTGGACCAGGCGGTAGGCCATGGCGGGGCGGGAGCCGCGGCGCAGGGCGGCGAGGTACAGCTCGGCCTCGTGCCGGTCGCGCCGGGGCGTGCCGCACAGCTGCCACTCCTGCCCGTTCCACAGCTCGGGCAGCCAGCGCTGCTGGGGCTGGGGCCGGTCGCTGCGGCTGCCGTAGCGGGAGGGGGCGTGGGAGGCGGGCGCGCCCTGCGGGGCGGGGCCGTTGAACTCGGCCCGGCGGGCCGCCCGCCGCCGGGTCTCGCAGAGCAGGCAGAGATCGGGAGCGGCCTCGTCGACGGGGCCGTGGGGATGCTCGGCGCACCGGGTGGTGGGCACGGCGCTGGTGACGCCCTCGTCGAGCAGCTCCAGGGCGCGCCGCAGGTCGGCCTTGACCTCGTGCAGCCGGGCGTCGGGGGTGTCGGCGGACAGGGCCTCGCCGTGCTCCCCGAGCAGTCGGAGGGCACGGCCCAGGGCGGTGGACTGGGCGTGGTTCATGGCACCCAGGGTAGGGCGGCCGGCGCAGCGGTGGCCGCCGCCCTTCGCACGCCGCCGAAGGCGTAGGTCGCCGCGAAGCCGACCGTGTAGCCCGTGAGGAGGCCGCCCGCGTAGATCGCGGCGGTGACCCCCAGCCCCCTGTTCCCCGCGAGCAGGGGGAACAGGGCCCACCCCGAGGGGCCGATGGCACTCGCGCCGACCCGGTCGCCGAGCATCGCGAAGAAGCCGATGAAGGCACCGCCGGCCGCGCCGCCCGCGCAGGCGGTCAGGAAGGGGCGGCCGAGAGGGAGGGAGACGCCGTAGACGAGGGGTTCGCCGACGCCCAGCAGGCCCGCCGGGAGCGCCGATCTGATCGTCGTACGAAGAGAGGCGCCGAGGGAGGTGTCGTGGCGCAGCCGGACGTACACCGCGACCGCCGCGCCGACCTGGCCCGCGCCCGCCATCGCCAGGACCGGGAGCAGCACCGTGTAACCCTGCTGGTCGATGAGGGTGGTGTGGATCGGGATCAGGGCCTGGTGGAGGCCGAGCATCACCAGGGGGAGGAAGAGGCCGCCCAGGACCAGGCCGGCGACGGCGCCCGTGGTGGCCAGCAGCCAGTTCGCCGCCGTACCGATCGCGGTGGAGACCGCCCCGGCCGCGTACATGATCCCGTACAGCGTGCCCAGGCCCGCGACGAGGACGGTCAGGGCGGGGGTGAGGAGGACGTCCAGGGCGTCCGGGACCCTGCCCCGGCACCACTTTTCGACACGGGTCGCCAGCAGGGCCGCGGCCAGCGCGCCGAGCACCCCGCCCTGACCGGGGGAGAGATGCACCCCGAGCGCCGTCACCTTCGCCACCCCGGGGAAGACGACGACCGCCGCGACCGCACCGCCCAGGGCCGGGGTGCCGCCGAACTCCTTCGCCGTGTTGAGCCCGACGAACACCGGGATCAGCGCCATGAAGGCGGAGGCGACGGCGGTCAGGGCGGGCGTCAGGCCGGGCAGCAGACCCGCGTTGACGAGCAGACCGTTGAGACCCGCGAGGATGCCGCAGCCGATCAGCGCGGGAATGAGCGGGACGAACACGGCGGCGAGCCGGCGCAGGGCGGTCCTGAGCGGGGTGGCGTCACGCCGCCGGTCCTCCCGCAACCCCGCGCCCCGCACGGCAGGCCGCCCCGCGGCAGCCGGCTCGGTGGGCCGCCGTTCTGGTTCCGTCAGGCCTTGGAACTCGGCCGTCACCCTTGTCACCACGCCCGGTCCCAGGACCACCTGCCAGGTGTCGTCGGCCGTGACGACCCCGAGTACGCCGGGCAGTGCCCGCAGCGAGTCCTCGTCCGTCCGGGTCGGGTCGGTGAGGGTGAGGCGCAGGCGGGTCATGCAGTGGGCGACGGAGGTGACGTTCGCGGGGCCGCCGACCAGGGGGAGGATCGCGGCGGCGAGGTCATGGGCGCTGTCCTTCGGGGTGCTCACCCACCGAGCGTGCGGGTCAGCCGGCCGCCGCGGCCAGCGCGGCACGCAGATGACCGCCGGACTCCTCCAGAAGGCGGGTGGCCGCCGCCCCGTCCACCCCGGCCAGCAGTACCAGGATCGCGTGCTTGACCTCGCCGCCGGTGGCCGCGAGCGCCGCCTCGACCTCCCGGTCCCCGGCCCCGGTCGCCAGCGCGACGATGTGCCGCGAGCGGGCGCGCAGCTTGTCGTTCGAGGCCCGGACGTCGACCATCAGGTTCCCGTACGTCTTGCCCAGCCGGATCATCGTGATCGTCGACACCATGTTGAGCACCAGCTTCTGCGCGGTGCCGGCCTTCAGCCGGGTCGAGCCGGTGAGCAGCTCCGGCCCGACCACGACCTCGATCCCGTGCTCGGCGGCGGCCGCCAGCGCGCTGCCCGCGTTGCAGGACAGCCCCACGGTCAGCGCCCCGCGCGTCCGGGCGTACTCCACCGCGCCGATCGCGTACGGGGTACGGCCGGAGGCGGAGACGCCGATCACCGAGTCGTCGGCGGTCAGCCGGAGGGCCTTCAGGTCGGCGACGGCCAGCTCGGGGGAGTCCTCGGCCCCTTCGACGGAGGTGGTCAGGGCCGTGGGCCCGCCGGCGAGGACGCCGACGACCTGCCCGGGGGCGGTGTCGAAGGTCGGCGGGCACTCGGAGGCGTCGAGCACACCCATCCGCCCGGCGGTCCCGGCGCCCGCGTAGACCAGCCGCCCGCCGCGCGCCATCCGTTCCGCGACGGCGTCGATGGCGGCGGCGATGCGGGGCAGCTCGGCGGCGACCGCCGCCGGCACACCGGCGTCCTCACCGTTCATCAGCCGGGCCAGGTCGAGGGTGGCGAGCCGGTCGATGTCGGCGAGCTCGGGCCGGAAGGCCTCGGTGGTGAGGGAGGAGAGCCGGCGGCGCAGATCGTCGGAGGGAGAGGTGGAGGTCATGGCAGACGGTTCCTTCTGATGCGGGTCCAGTGCAACACCACTACCTGTGCCGGTGCGCCAACGCCTCGTACGACGCGGCCAACGCGGGCCCCGCCGCCTCGTAGGTCCGCTGGGCCACCCCCACGAACAGACAGTCCACGACCAGCAACTGCCCGGTCCGGGAGGACATCGCCGCGGGCCGCAGCTCGCTCTCGCGTGCCGTCGACGTGGTCAGGACGTGATCGGCGTACTGGGCGACGGGGCTTTCCGGCCGCCCGGTGATGGCGACCGTGGTCGCCCCCCGCTCGAACGCCACCCGCAGCGGCTCGATGACGTCCCCGGTCGACCCGGAGTGCGTGATCGCGACGGCGACGTCCCCCGCGCCCAGCTGCACCGCGTTCGTCACCGCGAGGTGCGGGTCGCTGTGCGCGTGGGCCACGCGCCCGATCCGCAGCAGCTTCTGGGTGAGGTCCTGGGCGACCGGCCCGCTCGCGCCGACGCCGTACACATCGACCCGCCGCGCGCCCGCCGCCGCGGTGACCGCCGCCTCCAGCTGGGCGGTGTCGAGGCAGGCCGCGGTGCCGGCGAGGGTCTGCTGCTCGTCGTGGGCGAGTTCGGCGACGACGTCCGCGAGGGAGTCGTCCACGGCGATGTCGGTGGTGAGGGCGGGCGCGCGGCCGGACTGCTGCTGGGCGGCGAGCCCGGCGAGGGCCAGACGCAGGTCGCGGTAGCCGGGGTAGCCGAGGACGCGGGCGGTGCGGACCACGGTGGCCTCGCTGGTGCCGGTGCGTTCGGCGAGGCCGGTGACGGTGAGGGCGGCGCAGCCGGCCGGGGCGTTCGCGACGGCCTCCGCGACGCGCCGCAGGGAACGGGTCAGGGAGGGCGCGAGGGTGCGGACCCTGCCGGCGAGCGCGGCGGGCGCCGGGCGGAAGGCTGCCGGACCGAAGGTTTCCTTCGCTTCCTGGGGCACCTCTGAAAGGTATTTTCACACCGGGGTGGGGTCAAGCACGCGCACAATGGGGGCATGGACCCTTCCGGCATCCCCGTCAGCGCCCTCGAACAGGCGCTGCACACCGCCCGCGCCCTCGTGCTGGCCGATCTGGCCTCCGGTGAGGTCGCCGCGGCGGACGTGGTGTCGATGGTCGAGGAATCCGTCGTACAGCGCCGCTGGTGGGTGGAGCAGTGGCCGGACGGGATGGCGTATCTGGCCGGGCTGGTCGCCCAGGACGTCCAGGACGCGCTCCTCGAACGGTACGGCCGCTGGCCGCTGTGCCCGGTCTGCGGCTCCGGCGATCCGCACGCCCTCGACGTCGAGCCCGAACTGGGCTCCGATCCGCACTGGGTGTGCCACCAGGCGGGGGTGAAGGTCGCGGCGGTCGGGGCGCTGGGCACGGCGACGGGCGGGACGCGTTCCTCGTGAGGCCGTCGTGACGCTCTACATCGACCCCCCGAACTGGCCGGGGCACGGCCGGATGTGGTCCCACCTCGTCAGCGATGTCTCGTACGACGAACTGCACGCGTTCGCCGAGAAGCTGGGCGTGCCACGGCGCGCCTTCGAGCGGGACCACTACGACATCCCGTCGCACCGGTACGCCGAGGTGGTCGCCGCGGGCGCGCTCGAGGTGGGCAGCCGTGAGGTGGTGCGGCTGCTGCACGCGGCGGGGCTGCGCCGGCGCAAGGGCGGGGCGGACAGAGGCCGGAACACCGGTGGAATCAGTCCGTGAACACCGGCTCCATGGTGTGCCACCAGGCGGTCAGGCTGTTCTGGTCGGGGCCGGTGATCTGGACCAGGGCGGGACGGTCGTAGTAGCTGCACAGGAAGACGTACTGCCCGGTGGTCGACAGGAAGCAGACGACGTCGCCCGCCGCCTGGCCGGTGTTGTTCTCGGACCAGCTGCCGCGCACGTTGATCTGCGCCTCGCAGTTCCCCTCGGGCATGTTGCCCGCGTAGGTCTGGAAGACGCTGTCCCGGTCGGTCTTCGTCTCGTACATCACGACACTGGCCTTGCCGGTGCCGGTGACGCCGAACTGGTCGACGGTGGTGACCGTGCAGTACAGGGCGGCCGTGGCGCCCTGCCACACGGTGTGGGAGCAGCTGTCGCGCGACCACTGGTCGGTGTTGAGCGAGTCGCGCAGGTCGTGCTCGGCGAGGGTGAGGCCGTCGTCGCCGGAGTACGGGGTGGGGCTGGAGTCGTCCGGGCCTGAGTCGTCCGGCGTCGGGGAGGGCGGGTCGCTGCTCGGGCTCTCGTCGTCCGGCGTGGGAACCGGCTCGGCGGGCGTGCTGCTGCCGGGGGTGGGCGGGTCCGCGCTGTCGCCCTTGGACTGCTGGGCCTGGAAGTAGAGGCTCACCAGGGCGATCACCGTGCTGATCACGATGCCGATGATGGTCCAGCGCACGCCCCGCCGGGCATGGGGGTCCGGTACCGGCGGTCCGGGCGGCGTGGCCGGGCCGTTCTGACTCATGACGCTCCCCCGCTTCCCCCGGCGTACGCGGCCCGTGCGCGGCGCGGCCGTGCCGGAATTATCCGAAGCGCGTGGGGTGCGGGGGGAGCCGAAGGGCGGAAGATCGCCCCAGGCTACGCCAGGTCGAGGTCAGCCGCGCAGCTCATACGCGTACGTGCCCTCGCCCTCCCCCACCCGCACGAACCCGGTCCGTTCGAGTACGGCGCGGGAAGGGGCGTTGCCCCGTTCGACGGTGGCGAACAGCCGGCGTACGTCGTCCCGGGCGAGCGCCCAGCCGGCCAGTGTGCGCAGCGCCTCGGTGGCGTAGCCGTGGCCGCGGGCGCCGGGGACGAGGTCGTAGCCGATCTCCGTACGCCCGTCCTCGTCGGGCGCGGCGTGGAATCCCATGCTGCCGATCGCCCGGCGGTCCTCCTGGCGTATGACGACGTAGAGCCCGAAGTCGGGCCGCAGGACGCCGTTCTCATGGGCCCGGAACACCATTCCGGCGGCGTCGCGGGTGCCGTCGTACGGGCTGCCGCCGAGCCAGTCGTAGCCGCCGTCGCCGCCGGACCAGAGATCGGCGAGGGCGGTGGGGGAGGCGCCTTCGAGGGTGAGCCGGGGGCCGGGGATACGGGTCACGACGTGAGCAGTTCCAGCTCGGACCGCAGGTTGTAGCGCGCGGTCGCCTCCCACCGCTCGGCCCCGTACGGCGTCCTGAACAGCCGGGGCAGCCCGAGGAGCTGACGCAGGATCGCGGCGCGCCCGGCGCGGAAGGCGTCGTTCGGCACGAAGTGGTACTCCTCGCGGACGGCGGCCGTGTAGGCGGCGTACGCGGAGGGCGGCGCGGCGAGGATCGCGAGGTCGGCGTCGCACAGCACCTGCCCGTCGCGGTCCTCGGCGGCGGGATCGTGGGTGACGGTCAGCCGCACCAGCCGCGCCACCTCGGCGGTCCTCGCCTCCCCCACCCCCGCCTCGGGCAGGGCCCGCTCGGCCAGCCGGGCGGAGCGCTCCTCGTTCTCGGAGCGGTCGGGCAGGTACACGGCGTCGTGGAACCAGGCGGCGAGCCGTACGGCGGCCGGGTCGTCCGCGTGCTCCTCCAGTACGTCGACGTGGTCCAGGACCGCTGAGAGGTGCTCGACGGTGTGGTACCGGCGCCGGGGTTCCTGCCAGCGGGTGAGGAGGTCGTCGGCGTAGGGCGCGGGGTCGGGGCCGGCGGCGGCCGGGGCCCTGGCTGCCTCCAGGGCGTGGGCGAAGCGGGTGCGCAGGGCGTCGAGGTCGGCCATGGGCTCATTCTCGCGCGTGGCAGGTGCGGGGACACGGGTGGGGACGAAGGGGCGGGCGTATGGTGCAATTGGACTAGACAACTGGACTAGACCTGTCGTGACGATTCTCGATGAATGGGGTCCCATGAGCGAGCGTGCAGTGCTGGAGGTGATCGCCCTCGACGCCGAGGACGCGATCGCGGCCCGGGCCGGAGGCGCGGACCGCCTCGAACTGGTCACCGACATGGCCGCGAACGGCCTGACCCCACCCGTGCCGACCTTCACCGCGATCCGCGCCGCCGTGGACATCCCGCTGCGCGTGATGCTGCGCCTCGCGGACGGCTTCGCGGCGGGGGACGTCGGCCGACTCGTCCGCACCGCCCGCGAGCTGCGGTCCGCCGGGGCCGAGGAGTTCGTCCTCGGCTTCCTCGCCCCCGACGGCCAGGCCGACCTGGACACGGTGGAACGGCTCGTGGCGGAACTGGCCGGCTGCCGCTGGACCTTCCACCGCGCGATCGACCACGCGAGCGACCGGGGCGCCCTGCGCACACGACTCGCCGACCTCCCCGGCCTGGACACCTACCTCACGGCAGGCTCCCCGAGAGGCGTCGACGAGGGCCTCCCCACGCTGCTCGCCGAGGCGGCCCAGGGAGGCGACCAGCAGCTCCTGGTGGGCGGGGGGCTGCGCCTGGACCATGTGCCGACCCTCAGGAAGGCGGGGGTGTCGGCCTTCCACATCGGCGGCGCGGCCCGCCCGGGAGGCTGGCACACGCCGGTGTCGGCGGAGGCGGTACGACACTGGCGTCAGGTGCTGGACCAGGGCTGATCCGCCCCACCCAGCTCGGCCGGCAGTTCCCCCGCATGCGCCACGATCAACCCCGACACGGCCCGGGTCAGCGCCACGTACAACCGCCGCAACCCCGTCCGCTCGTCCGGCTCCCCCTCCACGACCGCCCGAGGCTCGTCCAGCACGACATAGTCGTACTCCAGACCCTTCGCGAGCGACGCGGGCACCAGCGTCAGCCGGGTCTCGGCGGTCGTCTCCTCACCGGGGTTCAGATACGACAGCCCCGCCGACGTCAGCGCCTGCGCCAGCGCGGCGACCCGCGCGTCCGCGGCGATCAGCCCCACCGACCCCTCGTTGCGCAGCAACTCCTCGCAGGCGGCGACCACCTCGGCGGCCCCCGCCACCGGCCGGAGATCGAAGAACCCGGGATTCTCCCGCACGGAGGCGACCGGAGCGAGCCCGGGAGCGATGTGCGGGAGCAGCCGGGAGGCGTAGGTGATGACATCGGTGGGCACGCGGAAACCGGCCGTCAGTTCCTCGATCACGCCGTCCGCCTTGCCGAGGTGGGCCAGGGCCTCGCCCCAGCTCCGCGTCGCCCAGGGCGTGGTGCCCTGCGCCAGATCGCCGAGGACGGTCGCCGAGCCGGTGGTGCAGCGCCGCCCCACCGCCCGGTACTGCATCGGCGACAGGTCCTGCGCCTCGTCCAGCACCACATGGCCCAGCGAGTGCGTGCGCTCCACGATGTCGGCCGTCTCGTCGATCAGCACGGCGTCCGCGGCCGACCACTTCGCGGACTTCACGCTCCGTACCGGCTTGGCCCACAGGATGGTCTTCTGCTCGTCCTCGTCGAGGATCCCGTCCGCGTGGACGGCGAGGAAGTCGGCGTCGGTGAGCAGGCGCAGCACCAGTTTCGCCGGGTCGACGGGCGGCCAGATCTCCTTCACCGCCGCCTTGACCGCGCTGTTGCGGGCCACCGCGTCCTGCACCCGGTCGTCCGGCGCCTCCCCGGACCGCTCCATCTGCACCAGCACGGCATGCGCGATGCGCTGCGGAAGCGCCTCGCGGGCGGCGCCGTAGCGGATGTTCCGGTCGAGCAACTCGCGGACGATGTCCTCCAGTTCGTACGCGGGGACGCGCCAGCGGCGGGAGCCGCGCACCACGACGACCGGTTCGGTGGGCATCCGCACATGGGAGTACACGGCCCGCTTCAGGACCTCCGCCAGCCTCGCGTCGCCCTTGACGACGGCGGCGGGCGCCTCGTCCGTGCCGCGCACCTCGACGTGCGCCACCAGGTCGTCCACGGTGGCCTGGCGGACCGTCAACTCGCCCAGGGCGGGCAGCACCTGCTCGATGTAGTGGAGGAAGGACCTGTTCGGGCCGATGACGAGGGTGCCGGTGCGGGCCAGCCGTTCCCGGTGGGCGTAGAGGAGGTAGGCGACCCGGTGCAGGCCGACGGCGGTCTTCCCGGTGCCCGGCCCGCCCTGGACACACACGGTCCCGCCCAGCCCGGACCGGACGATCTCGTCCTGCTCGGGCTGGATGGTGGCCACGATGTCCCGCATCGGACCGACACGCGGCCGCTCGATCTCCTGCTGGAGCAGCTTGCTGGTGCGGGCCGCCTCCCGCGGGTCGGAGAGGTGCTCGTCCTCGTACGCGGTGAGGTCACCGCCGGTGTAGCCGAAGCGGCGCCGCAGCCCGACGTCCATCGGGTCCTTCTTCGAGGCCCGGTAGAACGGCTGCGAGACCGGGGCGCGCCAGTCGATGACCATGGGGTCGCCGTCGCCGTCGTGCACATGCCGCCGCCCGATGTAGAAGCGTTCCCCCTCGGCGCCCTCCGCCCGGTCGGCGCCCGGGGCGTGCAGATAGTCGAGGCGGCCGAAGAACAGCGGGGTGTCGCTCAGGTCGGCGAGCGCCTTGATGCGTTCGTCGATCTGGCGGGAGAGGACCTCGGCGTTCACCCAGTTCGCGGTGACGTCGCTGATGTCGAGCGCCTCGACGTCCTCCCGCATGGCCCGCAGGGCGGCCCGGGAGGAGGTGAGGTGGGCGCGCTCGCGGCCCAGGGGGTCGTCGTGGACGGACGTGGACAAGGAGGTGCCTCCGGGCCTGCTGGGGATGGGCTACGGCGATGCCGTCCGGTTTCCGTCCGGGCGGCGGCACTCCGTCAAGGGAGGCGGGCAAGAGCGGAGATCTTAGGGGAGCGGCCCAGCGGAAGGCGAATGGTTTTCCGCGCCCGATCTCCGCGCCCGATCTCCGCGCCCGATCTCCGCGCCCGATCTCCGCCCCCGACCTCCGCCCCGAGCCCGCTCCCGAGCCCGCCCCTTAGGGGAGGCCGTACCACCCCGGTGTACTCAGGTAGTACGCCAAGTGGGGACCTGGGACCGATGCCCCCTTTATGCCCCCGGCGCACCATGGAGACATGAGTGCAGCGACCCTCACCCCAGCTCCCGGTCGCCCGTCCGGCGCGACCCCCGTCTCCGACGCCCACCGTCACCCCGTCGGCGACGCCCTGCACGCGATCAGGGTGTTCGTGGGCGCCGCCTTCGACGTGATCATCCTCGGTGAGTACGGCGAGGAGGCCGGAGTCCGCCGCAGGCGGTGACCGCTCAGCCCTCGGCCAGCAGCTCGTCCGCGTCCATGATCCGGTAGGCGTACCCCTGTTCCGCCAGGAACCGCTGCCGGTGGGCCGCGAAGTCCTGGTCGATGGTGTCGCGGGCGACGACCGAGTAGAAGTGGGCCTGGTGACCGTCCGCCTTCGGGCGCAGCACACGGCCCAGGCGCTGGGCCTCCTCCTGGCGGGAGCCGAAGGTGCCGGACACCTGGATGGCGACCGTCGCCTCGGGCAGGTCGATCGAGAAGTTCGCCACCTTCGACACCACCAGCACGCTGATCTCGCCCTCCCGGAAGGCGTCGAAGAGCTTCTCGCGCTGCGCGTTGGACGTCTCGCCCTTGATCACCGGCGCGTTCAGGTGTTCGCCCAGCTCGTCCAACTGGTCGATGTACTGGCCGATGACGAGGATCTGCTGGCCCGCGAAGCGCCGCACGATCGCCTCCGTCACCTTCCGCTTGGTCGCGGTCGTCGCACAGAAGCGGTACTTCTCCTCCGCCTCGGCGGTCGCGTACGCCAGCCGCTCGGAGTCGGTGAGGTTGACCCGCACCTCCACACAGTCCGCCGGCGCGATGTAGCCCTGCGCCTCGATCTCCTTCCACGGCGCGTCGAACCGCTTGGGGCCGATGAGGGAGAACACGTCCGACTCACGGCCGTCCTCGCGGACCAGGGTCGCGGTCAGGCCGAGGCGGCGGCGGGCCTGGAGGTCGGCGGTGAACTTGAAGACGGGGGCGGGCAGCAGGTGCACCTCGTCGTAGACGATGAGCCCCCAGTCCCGGGAGTCGAACAGCTCCAGGTGCGGGTAGACGCCCTTCCGCCGGGTCGTCAGCACCTGATAGGTGGCGATGGTGACCGGGCGGATCTCCTTGCGCGTCCCGCTGTACTCGCCGATCTCGTCCTCGGTCAGCGAGGTCCGCTTCACCAGCTCGTGCTTCCACTGCCGGGCCGAGACCGTGTTGGTGACGAGGATCAGGGTGGTCGACTTCGCCTGGGCCATCGACCCCGCGCCGACCAGCGTCTTGCCGGCCCCGCAGGGCAGGACCACGACCCCGCTCCCGCCGTGCCAGAAGTTCTCCACCGCCTGCTTCTGGTACGGCCTGAGCGCCCAGCCGTCCTCCGCCAGCTCGATCGGATGCGCCTCGCCGTCCACGTACCCGGCGAGGTCCTCGGCCGGCCAGCCCAGCTTCAGCAGGGTCTGCTTGATCTGGCCGCGCTCCGAGGGGTGCACCGCGACCGTGTCCGGGTCGATCCGGGCGCCGACCAGCGGGGCGATCCGCTTGGAGCGCAGGATCTCCTCCAGCACCGGCCGGTCGGTCGTGGTCAGCACCAGCCCGTGCGCCGGGTGCTTGGACAGGGTCAGGCGGCCGTAGCGGTCCATCGTCTCCGCGATGTCCACCAGCAGCGCGTGCGGCACCGGGTAGCGGCTGTACAGCACCAGCGCGTCCACCACCTGCTCGGCGTCGTGCCCGGCCGCCCGCGCGTTCCACAGGCCCAGCGGGGTCACCCGGTAGGTGTGGATGTGCTCGGGCGCCCGCTCCAGCTCGGCGAACGGCGCGATGGCGCGACGGCAGGCGTCGGCCTGCTCGTGGTCGACCTCCAGGAGCAGGGTTTTGTCCGACTGGACGATCAGCGGTCCGTTCACGTGGTACGCACATCCTTCCGAGGCGGCCAAACGTCCAGTGTGCCCCATCCCACGTGCAACCCCGAGCGCCTCTCGACGGTCTTGTCCAGGGGAAGCCGCGCAGCGCGCGCGGCTCGGTGAGGAGCTCGCGGTGACTTCGGTACGCATCTGGGGACCCGGCGTCGGCGCTGTGGTGGTGCTGGTGGCGACCGGTGCGTGGGCGCGGGGATCGAGCGCCGTGGACGCCGGGCTGTGGGCCTCCGTGCGCCCCGCGATCGAGGAGCGGCTCCTCGCGCAGGCCCAGGGGGACGGGCCCGGTGGGAGCGAGCCCGCGCTGAAGGCGCGCTGGTTCTGCGCGGCGCAGGCGCTGGATCTCCGGGAGGAGGGCGACCGGGTGCGGGCCGGGGTCGACACGTTGTGTGTGGAGTACGGGGTGCGGGACGGGGCGCTCCAGGAGTGCGGTGGGGCGCACTATCCCCAGGTGATGAGGCTGGCGCGGGACGGCGAGGGGTATCGCGTCGTCGCCCAGGAGGAGCCCCCGGACGGGGCCGGTTACGCCGACTGGGAGAAGGACCACTTCTCGGTCTTCGCCGAGTCCCGGTTGGACGGGGAGGTGAGCCCGGCGGGGTTGGAGAGTGCGGCACGGACGCACTTCGGGCTGGCCGCGGACGCGACGGTGGGGGACTGCTAGCTGGGGCGTGTGTCGAAAGTCCCGTCTGTCCGCGACTTTCGACACGCGCCCCAGCCCTATTCGTCCGCCAGTTCCGCCACCCCCGTGATCCGGTGCAGCGGATAGGTGCGGACCTCGTCCGCCGTGTGGTCGTACGCCGTGACGAAACCGCCCTCCACCCGTACGGGGGCGATGACGCGTTGGCTGGCCGAGCCCTCCGCGTTGACGTAGCCGATCCAGAGGGCCTCGCCGGTCAGGACCGCGGCCTGCATGGTGGCCAGGGTCTCGGCGGAGCTGGTGCGGGGGAGTTCGCCCGGGGCGAGGGCGGTCGCCGTGTCCGTGGGTTTGCGGGGGGCCGTCGAGGCCAGGTCGCCCGCCCGGATCGCCCGGACCGCCGCCGTGAGGAGGGTCGCGTCGGGGACCGGGGGGCCGTCCGGGACCGGCTCGGGGGCGGTGCGGGGCGGGGTGCGGTGGGCGTGCGCGCGGGTGATCAGGACATCGCCCTCGGCGGACTCGGCGGCGGGGGCGTACCCCATCGCGCGCAGCCCTTCGAGGAGGGTCGCGGGATCGGCCTGGGCCGCCAGCACCGTCGGGGCCAGCCGGCGCAGCCGCAGCGCGCCGGCCCGCTTGTCGGCGAGGATCTCGTTCAGCACGGTGTCGTCGTCGCAGCGGACGTACGCCGAGGCCGCGCCCACCCGGAGCTGCCCGTGCCGGCGCGCCACGTCGTCGATCAGATAGGCGAGCGGCTGCGGCACCGGCGTACGCGAGTGCTGGGCGAGGAAGGCGTGCAGGTCGGAGGCGCTGCGCCCGGCGTCCAGGGCGCGGCGTACGGAGCCGGGCGTGAAGCGGTAGACGGTCGCGCCGCCCTTGGACTCCACGTCGGCGAGCACACCCAGCACCTCGGCGAGCGGGCGGCGCAGGGGGCCCGGTGCCACGGCCGTGAGGTCCGCCTGGAGCAGGACGTGGTCCAGGGGCTCGGGCAGCAGCGGGGCCAGCAGACGGGTGGCGGCCGCGACGGCCACGGCCTGCTCGGGCGGGGACAGCGGGGCGAGGGGGGCGGCCGTGCGGTGGTGGTGGACCGGGAGCTTGTCGCCGGGGCCCTGTGGTTCCGGGTGCCGGCCGGGGGCGGCCGGTGACCCGCCGATCAGGGCCCGGCCCTGTGCCGACAGCGCGCCGCGTCCGGTCACGCCGAGCAGTTCGGCCTCGGTGAGGGTCCAGCGGGCGAGGCGGGAGCGGAGATCCTCCTCGCCCTGAAGGGCGGGGGAGGCGGCCTGCGGGCCGCGCAGGGGGCGTTCCCAGCGGAGCCGGGCCAGGACCGCCTGCGGGTCCGGCGCGGCGCCCTCCGGCAGGGCGGCCAGGAGCGACAGGACCCGGTGGCGCACCTCGGGCGCGGCGGAGCGGTCGAGGCCGGGGCCGAGCGCCGACAGCGCCCGCTCCTTGGCGTCCCGCCCGCCGACCACACCGGACGTCCGGGTCGCCGCCAGCCACGCCTCGGCCAGCCGTGCCCAGCGCTCGGCGGCGGGCCGCTCCAGCCACTCGTCGTACGCCGGGGTCGCCGCGTACCGCTCGTCGGCCTCGCCGTCGGAGGCGATCAGCCCGGCGGCGTACGCCAGCTCCACCCAGAAGGCCGCGACCGGCTCCGGTACGTCGAGGGCGACGGCGGTCCGCTTCAGGTCCCGCACGCTCAGCCCGCCGGCCCGCAGCACCGCGGGACCGCCCTCGTCCCAGTCCTTCAGCAGCTCCTCCACCGTCGCCAGCGCGGTGTACGCCTGCCCGGCCGCCGTACTGTCCACAACCTGGGGACGGTGGGTGGCGGCCGGCTCCACGGCGGGCGGCAGCGGCTCCGGCGCCCGGTGCGCCCGCCCGGCCCGCAGATGCAGGGCGACCTCGCGGGGCAGGACGACCGTGCCGGGTGCCGTCGGCAGCAGCAGGCCGCGGTCCAGCAGCCAGCGCAGCCGGGGCGCCGGATCATGGGTGACCTGGCCGTACGGCGGGCCCCACACCAGCCGCTCCAGCACCTCCAGGGACTCCGCCGGGGCCTTCGCCAGCAGGGCCTTCATCTTCCTGCGGTGGGTGAAGAGCGCGGTCAGCGCGTCCACGGCGGACACCGAGTCGTGCGTGGACGGCAGCCCGGCCGTCGCCACGATCTCCTGGATCCGGCCCGGCGACATCCCCGCCGTCGCCTCCCGCACACTCGGGCCGAGGCCGGTGGGGGACGGGTGCTGCGGCGACGGGGCGAGCAGCTCACGGGCCGTGCGGACCAGACGCAGGCGGTCGTCGGCGCCCCACACCAGCGCCTGCTCGCGCAGGGCCGCGAGAGCGGCGGGCAGCGCGGCCGACACCTCCGGGTCACGGGCGTCGCCGGCCATCAGGCCGAGCAGTTCGTCGTACGACGACGGGTCGGCGGCCACCGCCAGCGCCTCCGCGGTCTGCAACGCGAACCGGTCGAGCCGCTCCAGCGCCCGTACGACGGAGGCACGCGTGCCGGCCCGGGTGGCGAGCTGGGTGAGGTCGGTGGGGACCGGGGTGACGAGGTCGGGGCGGCTGCGCAGGAGGGCGGCCAGGGAGGCGTCGTCCCTGCCGCGGAGCGCTTCCGCGAGGGACCGGGGGGCCGGGTGGTCCTCGGTGCTCATTCTGCCCACGGTAGCGGGTCGCCGTCCCCGGGGGCCGCGCTCCCGAACGGGCTGTTTCAGGCACCTTGCGCGATAACGTGCCCCCGTGGGGATCGAAAGCGACCAGGTCGTCTACGAGTATCTGAGCCGCGTCGGCGACGTCGCGCAGCAGCAGCAGTTGTCGTCGGCCACGCGGATGCGGCTCGTGTCCGAGTTGCGCAACGAGATCGACCGGCGCCGGTCCAGGGCGACCGTCGACTCGCCCGCCGCCGTCCGCCGCATCATCGACCGCCTCGGCAGCCCGGACGACGTCGTCGCCGCCGCGGCCGACAGCGGTGCGGGGGCCCCGCAGGCGCCGACGCCCTCCGTGCCCGTACAGCGGGACGACGAGGACCGGCCGCCGCCGGCTCCCCAGGGTCAGGGCAGGGTGCCCGGGCCCCGGTCGGGCGCGCTCGCCGACGAGGTGCGGGTGCCCGACTGGTGGCAGCGGGAGTCCGACCCGTTCGCGGCGGGCGACGAGGTGCCCGGGTTCGTCGGCGGGGTCGAGATCCCGGAGATGCTGCGACCCCCGCGGCTCGGGAAGGACCAGGAGGGCCGGAGGGAGCAGGGGGAGCAGGGGGAGCAGGGGGAGCCGCAGGAGGCGGGCGGGGCCGCCGGCGGCGAAGCCGGGGCCGGGGAGGCGTCCAGGGGGCGGCGGCGGTTGCTGCCCGCCCTGCCGAGCGGCGGCTGGAGCAACCCCCTGCTGCTGCTCGCCGCCGTCGCCCTCGTCGTCGGCGCGGTGCTCGGGAAGCTGTTGCTGCTGGTCGCGGGCTGGGCCATCGCCTATGTCTCGCGCCGGCTGACCGACCGCGAGACCAAGCTGGCGGTCATGTGGCTGCCGGGACTGTCCGTCGCCGCCGGGCTGGTGTGGCTGTGGGGCCGCAGCGAGGGCCGCTGGGGTGCGCCCATCGCCGAGGGGCACATGAACGACGCGATCGGCGAGACCTGGCCGTGGGTGGTGCGGGGCGCGGCCGTGGCGTCGGCGCTGTTCCTGGTCTGGCGGTCGCAGCGGCGGAAATAGGCCGTAGGCCGAGGCCCCCGACCGGGCACAATGTCCCGCATGACCGTCACCTCCTCCCGCGCCCGCACCGTCGGCTTCGACCTCGACATGACCCTGATCGACTCCCGGCCCGGTATCCACGCCTGCTGGACGGAGCTGTCGGCGCGGACCGGGACGTACGTCGACGCCGACCTGGTGGTCACGCGGCTGGGGCCGCCGCTGACGGAGGAGATGGCGCACTGGTTCCCGGCGGAGGAGATACCGGCCATGGCCGACCTCTACCGCGAGATCTACCCGGCGTACGCCGTCACCGGCACGCTCGCGATGCCCGGCGCCCATGAGGCGCTGGAGGCGGTGCGGCGGGCCGGCGGGAAGGCGATCGTGGTCACCGCGAAGTGGGAGCCCAACGCCCGGCTGCACATGGAGCACCTGGGCATGCGGCCCGACGCGGTGATCGGCAACCTGTGGGCGGCGCAGAAGGCGGAGGCGCTGCGCGAGCACGGCGCGTCCGTGTACGTGGGCGACCATGTGGGGGACGTGCGCGGGGCCCGGCTCGCCGAGGCGCTCTCGGTGGCCGTGGTCACGGGGCCGTGCAGCGCCGCGGAGCTGACCGAGGCCGGGGCGGACGTCGTCCTCGACGATCTGACCCGGTTCGGGGAGTGGTTCGCGGCCTACGAGGGCTGATGTCCCGCCCGCGCCTGACGCCGGCCCGCCGCGATCGACCGGAGCACCCCGGCGCCCGCGACGAGGAATCCGACGCCCATGAGCATGCTCAGTCCGAACATATACGTCGGAAAAGGCGTCGTACCGAGGAGCAGCGGGGCGATCGTGACGAGGGTGGCCACGGCGCCGGCGAAGAAGACGATGGCTCCGGCACGGATCAGTCGGTCACCGGGAGCGGCGGAATTCGTTTGGGTTTTGTCACGCACCGGACCAGGGTAGTTCCCACCGCGAAGGAACAACCGGGCGACGTCTTGTCACCCGCCCGAAGACCATTAGCCTTGGTACCGGCGGGTCATGGTCGACCCGCCCGACTGCTATCAAGAGCCGTTCCAGAGCTGTTTTTTCCAGAAGCAAGTTTCCGACGAGTACGAGGACGAGGACAGACGTGCCTACCGGCAAGGTCAAGTGGTTCAACAGCGAGAAGGGCTTCGGCTTTCTCTCCCGTGACGACGGCGGTGACGTCTTCGTCCATTCCTCGGTCCTCCCCGCCGGAGTCGAGGCACTGAAGCCGGGCCAGCGAGTGGAGTTCGGTGTCGTCGCCGGACAGCGCGGCGACCAGGCACTCTCCGTCGTCCTCCTCGACCCGACGCCCTCCGTCGCGGCGGCCCAGCGCAAGAAGCCCGACGAACTGGCCTCCATCGTGCAGGACCTGACGACCCTCCTCGAGAACATCACGCCGATGCTGGAGAAGGGCCGCTACCCCGACAAGGCCTCCGGCAAGCAGATCGCCGGCCTGCTGCGCGCGGTCGCCGACCAACTGGACGTCTGACCCGCACGGAATTCCCTACGGAAAAGCGAGCGCACCCGGCCCGAGGGGCGGCACCAGCCCCTCGGCCGCCGCCCGCGTCAGCAGCCCGCGTACCGCCGCATAGCCGTTCTCGCCCAGGTCCGCCGTGAACTCGTTGACGTACAGGCCGATGTGCTGGTCGGCGACCGTGGGGTCCATCTCCTGGGCGTGGGCCATGACGTACGGGCGGGAGACCTCGGGGGCGTCCCAGGCGGTGCGTACCGAGGTGCGGATCGCGGACGCCAGGGCGGTCAGGGTGGCCGGGCCCAGCGAGCGCTTGGCGATGATGGCGCCCAGCGGGATCGGCAGGCCCGTGGTGGACTCCCAGTGCTCGCCCAGGTCCGCGAGCTTGTGCAGACCGTAGTTCTGGTACGTGAAGCGCGCCTCGTGGATGACGAGCCCCGCGTCGACCTTGCCGTCGCGTACGGCGGGCATGATCTCGTGGAAGGGCAGGACCACGATCTCGCCCACCCCGCCGGGCAGCGTGTCCGCCGCCCACAGGCGGAACAGCAGGTACGCGGTCGACTTCTCGGAGGGGACGGCGACCGTGCGGCCGGTCAGTCCCCCACTGCCGAAAGCGTGGGAGGTGCCCCCAGGTCCGGCCTCCTTCGCCAGGACCAGCGGGCCGCAGCCCCGGCCCAGCGCGCCCCCGCAGGGCAGCAGCGCGTACTCGTCGAGGACGTACGGCAGCACGGCGTACGACACCTTCAGCACATCGAACTCGCCCCGCTCGGCCATGCCGTTGGTGAGGTCGATGTCCGCGAACGTCACGTCCAGCGCGGGCGCGCCCGGCACCCGGCCGTGGGCGAGGGCGTCGAACACGAACGTGTCGTTCGGGCAGGGGGAGTACGCGATCCGCAGCGGCTGCTCACTGGTCATGCCGGTTCCAACTCTCCAGAAGGGGCGCGAGCTTCCCGAACGCCGTCGTCAGAGCGGCCAGCGCCTCGCCGATGCGCCAGGCCGCGCGGTCGCGGGGGCCCACGGGGTTGGAGACCGCGCGGATCTCCAGGACGGGGGTGCCGTGCGCGCCGGCCGCCTCGGCGACCCCGAAACCCTCCATGGCCTCGGCCAGCGCCTCGGGGTGGCGTACACGCAGGGCCGCGGCGCGGGCGGCGGTGCCGGTGACCGTGGAGACGGTCAGGATCTCGCCCCTGCGGGCCCCGGCGGCGGCCCCGGCGGCCCGTACGAGTGAGTCCGGCGGACGGTGGGTGACGGTGCCGAAGCCCAGCTCGGTGACCGGTAGGAAGCCCTCCGCGCTCTCCGCCCCCAGGTCGGCGACGGTGATCCGGTCCGCGACCACCAGCGAGCCGACGGGCGCCTCGGGCAGGAAGCCACCGGCGATACCGGCCGAGACGACCAGGGCGTACGGCTCACCGGTCAGTGTCGCGGCGGTCAGCGCGGCGGAGACGGACGCGGCGGCGAGGGCCGGGCCGACACCGGCGGCGAGGAGGTCGTACGACCCGCCGGTGCGGCGGAGCTCCACCCCGGGCAGGGACACCGGCCGGCCGGGCTCCGGAAACGCCCGTGCCACCGCGTCCCGTTCTGCGGGGACCGCGGTGGCCACGAGGATGCGGGCGGAGGACGTGGCTAGTCGTCCTTCTTCAGCTTGAACGACCACAGACCGGTCGCGGTCTGGCTGTCCTTCTTGCCGTCGCCGGCCTTGATGGTGACGAGCGTCGAGTTGCCCTGGGCGCCGTACTGGGCGTTGAAGAACACGCTGCCCGGGATGGTGCGGTACGTCTTGTCGCTGTCCTCGGTGAGCGGCTGACCGTTCATCAGGATGGTCCAGCGCTTGTCCGCGACGTCGGGGTCGACCCCGAAACGGACCGTCTCGTCCGGGTCCACGTCGATGGACTTGATGTCCTTGTCGGCCAGGCACTTCGTCAGGGCGGCGGCGTTCAGGGCCTCGCCCTCGCCGCCGCAGGTGGCCTCGGAGCTGACCGAGGCGCGTCCGACGGTGATCGTGGACAGCGGCGTCGGCTTGTCACAGGCCGACAGGACGAGCAGTCCGGCGGAAACGGCGCCGGCGGTGGCGACGGCGCGGCGTCGCTTGGCGGAGTGCAGCGTGGTCATGGGGCGAAGGCTATCGGGCGGGTGCGGCGGTCTCTTTATGTGGGGGGCCATGCCGCTGTGTGTTACGCCACGCGGCCCTTCGACGCCCCTCCGTGACGGGCCGAGCCGATCAGACCACGCACCGTCGTCAGCCAGCCGATCGCGAGGACACCGGCGGCCACGCACAGGCCCAGCGGGCCGTTGAGCGGCATCACGATGCCGATGGCGCCGCCCAGCACCCACGCCATCTGGAGCATGGTCTCCGAGCGGGCGAACGCCGAGGTGCGCACCAGCTCCGGCACGTCCCGCTGGATCAGCGCGTCCAGCGACAGCTTCGCCAGCGCCAGACAGAACCCGGCCGTCGCCGTCAGACACGCCACCAGGAACGCGCCGAAGAAGACCGCCGCGGTGATCGCCGCGCCCAGGACCACCGCGAGGACCGTCACGATGATGATCTCCGGCGCCCGGGCCCGCAGCCACGCCCCCACCGCCGTACCGAGCGCGTTGCCCACGCCCGCCGCGACCGCCACCATGCCCAGCGACACGGCCGCGCTGGACCCCGTCAGCGGGTGCTCGCGCAGCAGGAAGGCGAGGAAGAAGGTCAGGAAGCCGGACAGCCAGCGCAGCGCCGCGTTCGCGCCGAGGGCGTGGGTGACCGCGATCCCTACGGTCCGCAGGCCGGGGCGCTTGACCGGCTGCCGGTGCGGGCCGTGCAGATGCTCCTCGTCGGCCGCGAGCAGCGCGATGTCCTCGCCCTTCGCCGAGTCCACCTTCGGCGGCAGTGAGAACGACAGGAACGTACCCGCCATGAAGATCACGAAGGCGCCGTAGAGCGGCCAGCGCTCCCCGATCGCGTGCAGCCCGGCCCCCACGGGGGCCGCCACACCGGTGGCGAGGAGCCCGCCGAGGGTGACGCGCGAGTTCGCCTTCACCAGGGA
Source organism: Streptomyces griseoruber (assembly GCF_001514205.1). GTDB lineage: Bacteria > Actinomycetota > Actinomycetes > Streptomycetales > Streptomycetaceae > Streptomyces > Streptomyces griseoruber. The sequence continues at coordinate 177,015 of NZ_KQ948773.1, forward strand.
GAAACGCGGTGGGAGGAGGCGGGGGACCACGGCGCTGCGGACCACGCCGTACGCCTTCGACGCGACCAGCACGCCCAGCGCCGCCGGATACAGCTCCAGGCTGCCGGTGGAGACCGCCCCGGCGATGATCAGCGCCAGCAGGGCCCGGGCGAGCATCGCGCCGGCCATCGCCGCCCGGCGGCCGTGCGGCAGCTTGTCCAGGAGCGGGCCGATCACGGGGGCGAGGACCGTGAAGGGTGCCATGGTGATGGCGAGGTACAGCGCCACCCGGCCCCGGGCCTCGTCCGTCGGCACCGAGAAGAAGACGGTGGAGGCGAGCGCGACGGTGATCATCACGTCCCCCGCGCCGTTCACCGCGTGCAGCTCGATCAGCTTGCCGAGGCCGGACTCCCCGGCACCGTGCGCGTGCGTGGCCTTCCTGATGCCGCGGGCCGTGCCGGTGAACGGAAAATGCAGGGCACGGCCGACCGCGCGGACGGACCCGCCGATCCGGCCCGAACCGCCGATCCGGCCCTTTCCCTTCGATCCCCTCGTCCCACCGGTCCCGGTGGCACCGGGGGATGCTTTCGCGGCTGCCACTCCGTCATAGTGCCCCGAGAAAGGCCCGCGTAGTGCGGTTACCGCGCGGATGGCGGGGGTCCGGTACGGTCCGGCACGGGGAAACGTCCCGTCGGTGTAGGCCGAACGTCGCGGAACAGGTAGCGTGCGTAGCGCGCCGTGGCGATCGTTCTCGGCCGCGCGCCTCCCCGGCATCCAGCAGAATGGATGACAGCAGGTGCGCCCGAGCGCGATCGGGCGCGGACGTCGACGCGGCCCTTCGGTCCGCTCCGTCCGCACCCGCCGCCTTCAGGCCGGCGCACCCGAGAGACGGCGTAGGAGAGAAGCGATACCTGTGAGCGCAGCGACCACGCGAAGCCGCACCCCCGACCGCCTGTGCGCCGAGGCCGTCGACCTCGCCCGCGCCGCAGCCGAGGAGGCCGCCGCGCCCGGCGTGGTCGGCGAGCACGTAGGCCTGCTCTCCGAGGGTGACCGGGTCGTCACGCACTACTTCGAGTGCAAGGAGCTCGGCTACCGGGGCTGGCGCTGGGCGGCCACCGTGGCCCGCGCCTCCCGCGCCAAGATCGTCACCCTCGACGAGGTCGTCCTGCTGCCCGGCCCGGACGCCGTCCTCGCCCCCGAGTGGGTCCCCTGGAGCGAGCGCCTGCGCCCCGGCGACATGGGCCCCGGCGACCTCCTGCCCACCGACGCCGAGGACCTGCGGCTGGAGCCCGGGTACTCCGGCGAGGACGAGCCGACGCCGAACGCCCCCGTCTCGCACGAGATGGCCGAACTGGTCGAGGCCGAGGACGCCGAGGTGACCGCGGCCCCGCCGACCGACCTGCCCACGGTCCCGGCGCGCGGCTCGATCTCCGCGGTCGCCGAGGAACTGGGCCTGCGCCGCGCCCGGGTCCTGTCCCGCTACGGCCTGCACACCGCCGCCGACCGCTGGGAGGAGTCCTTCGGCGCCAAGACGCCCATGGCCCAGGCGGCCCCCGCGACCTGCGTCAGCTGCGGCTTCCTCAGCCCCATCGGCGGCTCCCTCGGCCAGGCCTTCGGCGTCTGCGCCAACGAGTTCTCCCCGGCGGACGGCCGGGTCGTGTCCCTGGCGTACGGCTGTGGTGGCCACTCCGAGGCCGCGGTCATGCCGAAGCCCCCGCAGCCGCCCGCGCCGGTGATCGACGAGACCAGGGTGGACCCCTTCCCGCTCCGCCCGGCGGCGGACTCGGGCTCGGTCCCGGCCGTCACCGACGAGGCGACTGCGGAACTGGGGCACGCGTAGGCCTTCGGCCGACCGGGGAACTTGGGAGCCGGACCGGGCGCCGGGCGCCGGGTACTGGGCGCCGGGGAGCGGAAGCCGGGCATCGGGTACTGGGAGCCGGGAGCCGGGAGCCGGGCGCCGGGTACTGGGAGCCGGGGAACGGGAGCCGGGCATCGGGTACTGGGAGCCGGGAGCCGGGAGCCGGGCGCCGGGTACTGGGAGCCGGGGAACGGGAGCCGGGCATCGGGTACTGGGAGCCGGGAGCCGGGAGTCGGGAGCCGGGCATCGGGCATCGGGAGCCGGGTACTGGGCGCCGGGGAACGGAAGCCGGGCGCCGGCAGTCGGGAGCCGGGCGTCGGGTACCAGGAGCCGGGGAGCGGGGAGCGGGGCGCCGGGGAGCCGGGCGCCGGGCATCGGGCGCCGGGCGCCGGGTACTGGGTGCCGGGGAGCCGGGAGCCGGGCATCGGGTACTGGGAGCCGGGGAGCGGAAGCCGGGCGCCGGGAGTCGGGAGCTTGGGCGCCGGGTACCGGGAGCCGGGGAGCCGGGTACCGGAAGCCGGGGAGCGGGGCGCCGGGAGCCGGGGAGCGGGGAGGCGCCTTCTTCGGTCGGACCCCCGCTGCTCCGTCCGGGCGGCGGCCATCGCGGGCCACGGTGCGCGATACCTTCTCCTCACGCCGACGAGGAGAGTGAACGTGAGCAAGTTCGTGCGGCCGGCACCCGAGGGCGCTGATCCCTTCGGCACGGCCCGCCTGCGCCGCGGCGTCCTGGACGCCTGGGCCACCAGTCCCGCCCGTTTCCGTGAGGACGCCAACGCCGAGGAGGACCTCGTCCTCGGCGGCTACCGTGACCGTCTCGTCGTGGAGCTCGCCCAGAACGCCGCCGACGCGGCCGCCCGCGCCGGGGTGCCCGGCCGGCTGCGGCTCACCCTCCGCGACGGCGTCCTCGTCGCCGCCAACACCGGCGCCCCCCTGGACGCGGCCGGTGTCGAGTCCCTCGCCACCCTGCGCGCCTCCGCCAAGCGCGACGCGCAGCAGGTGTCCGTGGGCCGCTTCGGCGTTGGCTTCGCCGCCGTCCTCTCCGTCACCGACGAGCCCGCCGTCGTCGGCCGCCACGGCGGCGTGCGCTGGGACCTCGCCGAGGCCCGCGAGCTGGCCGCCGACACCGCCCGCCACAGCCCCGGCCTCGGCGACGAGCTGCGCCGCCGCGACGGACACGTCCCCCTCCTGCGCCTCCCCTTCGCCGCCCAGGGCACCGCCCCGGACCCCTACGACACCGCCGTCATCCTCCCGCTGCGCGACGCGGCCGCCGCCGACCTCGCCGAACGCCTCCTCGCCGCCGTCGACGACGCCCTCCTCCTCGCCCTGCCGGGCCTGGCGGAGGTCGTGATCGAGACCGGCGCCGACACACCCCGCACCCTGCGCCGCTCCGGCGACGGCGCCCTCACCGTCGTGGAGGACTCACGCGAGGGCGCCACCCGCTGGCGCACGGCCGCCGCGCACGGGCCCCTCACACCCGAGCTGCTCGCCGACCGCCCCGTCGAGGAGCGGCAGCGGGCGCACTGGTCGGTCACCTGGGCCGTCCCCGTGGACGAGCAGGACGCCCCCGTCCGGCCCCGCACCAGCCCCGTCGTGCACGCCCCCACCCCCAGCGACGAACCGCTCGGCGTGCCCGCCCTGCTCATCGCGTCCTTCCCGCTGGACACCACCCGCCGGCACGCGGCCCCCGGCCCGCTCACCGACCACCTGGTCGAGCGCGCGGCCGACGCCTACACCGAACTCCTCGCCGACTGGCGTCCGGTGACCCCCGGCATCATCGACCTGGTGCCCGGCCCGCTCGGCAAGGGCGAGCTGGACGGGGCGCTGCGCCGGGCGATCCTGGAGCGGCTGCCGCGCACCGCCTTCCTGCCGCCCGCCGTCCAGCCCGTCAAGGACGAGGACGACCTGCCCGAGGCGCTGCGCCCGCGGGACGCCGAGGTGGTCGAGGGCGCGGGCGCGGACACGGTACGGGTCCTCGCCGAGGTCCTCCCGACCCTGCTGCCCGCCGGTCTGGAGCGGCGCGTCGAGCTGCGCACCCTCGGGGTCGCCCGGATCCCGCTCGCCGACGCCGTCGACCGTCTCGCCGGGCTGGAGAAGGACCCGCACTGGTGGTACCGGCTCTACGACAGCCTCGCCGGCGTCGACCCGGACCGGCTCTCCGGACTGCCCGTGCCGCTGGCCGACGGCCGGACGACGATCGGTCCGCGCCAGGTCCTGCTGCCCGTCGCGGACGAGGCCGGGGCCGACCCGGAGGTCCTCGCCCGCCTCGGCCTGAAGGTCGCCCACGGGGACGCCGCGCACCCCCTGCTGGAGAAGCTCGGCGCCCTGCCCGCCACGCCCCGCGCGGTGCTCACCACCCCGCAGGTGCGGGCCGCGGTCGCCGCCTCCCTCGACGACGACGGCGGCGCCTGGGACGACCGGGACACGCCCGACGCCGAGGAACTCGCCGACACCGTCCTCACCCTCGTCCGCGCCGCGGCCCTCGAACCGGGCGACGAGCCCTGGCTGGGCGCCCTCGCCCTGCCCGACGAGGACGGCGAACTCGTCCCGGCGGGCGAACTCGTCCTGCCGGGAAGCCCGTTCGCCTCCGTCATCCGTGAGGACGAACTCGCCTTCGTCGACGCCGAGTTGGTCGAGCGCTGGGGTGAGGGCCCGCTCGCCGCGGTCGGTGTCCTCGCCGACTTCGCGCTCGTCCGCGCCACCGACGTCGTCCTCGACCCCGACGAACTGGAGCCCCGCGAGGGCGACTTCGCCGAACCGGACGACGCGGGTCTGCTGGACGCGGTGGACGTCTGGTCCGAGGACATCCTCGACCGCTTCCCCGACTCACCGGTCCCGCCGGTGGCCACCGAACTCGTCGCCGTCCGCGACCTCGACCTGGTCGACGACGACCGCTGGCCCCAGGCCCTCGCCCTCCTCGCCCAGCCGCCGCTGCGCGACGCCCTCACCCAGCCCGTGCGGATCCTGCTGCCCGACGGCACCCACGAGGTCGTACGCCCCTACACGGCCTGGTGGCTGCGCGGCCACCCGGTCCTCGACGGCCGCCGACCCGCCGGTCTTCTGGCGGCGGGCGGCGACCCGCTCCTGCACGGCCTGTACGACGAGGCCGACGCGACCGGCTTCGACGACGAGCAGGTCCTGCGGGCGCTCGGTGTCCGGACGTCGCTGGCGGCGCTGCTCGACGAGCCGGGCGGCGCGGCCGAACTCCTCGACCGCCTGGCCGACCCCGACCGCCCCGTCGGCCCCGCCCAGCTGCACGGTCTCTACGGCGCACTGGCCGACCTGGACCCCGAGCAGGTCACCCTCCCCGACGAGCTGCGGGCGGTCGTGGACGGCCGGGTGGAGGTCGTGGACGCCGCCGACGCGGTGGTCGTCGACTCGCCCGACCTCCTGCCCTTCACGGAGGGCGTCCCGCTCCTCCCGGTCCGCCCGTCCCGCGCCGCCGAACTGGCCGAACTGTTCCAGGTGAGGCGGCTGAGCGAGTCCGTGACCGGCCGGGTCGACTCCGAGGGCGCGGAGCACGACGTCCCGGAACCGGTCCGCGTCCTGCTCGGCCCCCGCACCCCGGACACCTACGTCGAACACGAGGAACTCGTCGTCGACGGCGTCGAGCTCGACTGGCGCCTCACCGACGACGGCGTCCTGCACGCCGCCACCCTGGAGGGCGTCGCCGCCGGCCTCGCCTGGGCCGCCGGCCAGTGGCCCCGCCGCTTCGAGGTGGCGGCCCTCCTGGAGGACCCGTCCCGGACGGGGGAGCTGGCCCGGGACCGCTGGTTCGACTGACGACATGACAACAGGGGCCGTCCGGGCAGGACGGCCCCTGTTCCGGGTCCCTTTTCGGGGCGTCGGAGACGAGCTGTCCCCGGATGTGCGTACCCCTGCCGGCAGCGGTACTGCTCGGCCGGGTTCGGCCCGTTCTCCGCCTTCTCCTTCGCCTCGACGGCCGACCTGCGGGCCTCGTCGGCGTAGTGCGCCGCCGACGCCTCCGCGTCCTTGGCGTTTGGCGGCCTCAACGGCGTACCCCCGCGCCTTGGCCCCGCCGGCACGTCCATGTGGCCGAAGGTGTAGGCGGGCACAGACGGGACGACGCGGGCCGGCGGAGGGGTCGTCAGAAAATCTTCCTCACTTCGTACAACTATTCACTTCCGCCGCGGATCTCACCTCATGAGCCAACAGGCTTCACCAACACGTGGGCCCTGTCCGAGACGAGCCGTAGGGATCGACCGCAGCCAGGGTCCTTTTTTTCACCGGGGGATTGCATGCGCATCCGTGCCACCGTGGCCGCCGTCACCGGCGCCCTGGCTCTCTCCGCTCTCGCCGTTCCGGCCGCGCAGGCCGCCGGCGGATCCTCGTACGGCAAGGACGACGTCCAGAAGGCCGCCGCCGCAGCGCAGGCCGCCTCGGGCAAGACGGCCTTCACCGGGGCGACCGCCGACGCCGACGGTGTCCCGTACCCGCTGAACATCACCTTCTCCGCCGTGAAGATCAACAACGGCAAGCCGATCGTCGCGGGCACCACCAACCGCGTGAGCGTGCCGGTGACGTACCAGGTCACGCACGACGCGGACTTCGACGTCACCGCTCCGGACGTCTTCCTGGACGTCGAGATCTACCGCGGTACCTCCTACGACTCGCCGGTCAACCTGCTCTGGGGCGACGACTGGCCGACCTGCACGGCGACCTCGTCCACCGTCGCCAGCTGCAAGGGGACCCTCGACGTCCGCCCCGGCCAGCAGCTGAACAACGTCGACGCCACCTCCTGGAAGGCCGGCGGCTACGTCATCGACTTCAACGACCAGCTGGGCGTCGACATCGACGACATCGACTGGTCCAAGGTCGGTTACGCCGAGCAGGACAACCTCGCCACCACCAAGCTCCAGCGTTTCTCCAAGCTGACCGTCAACGCCTCCCCCGAGCCGGTGAAGAAGGGGAAGACCATCACCGTCACGGGCAAGCTGACCCGCGCCAACTGGGACGACAACAAGTACCACGGCTACACGGGCCAGCCGGTGAAGCTGCAGTTCCGCAAGAAGAACAGCTCCACCTACACCACCCTGAAGACCATCAAGACCAGCTCCACCGGCACCCTGAAGACCACGGTCAAGGCGTCGGCGGACGGCTACTTCCGCTACAGCTTCGCGGGCACCTCGACGACCCCGGCGGTCAACGCCGCGGGTGACTTCGTCGACGTCAAGTGAGCAACCCAGTCATTCTTACTTCTCTCCATCCGAGGAACAACATGCGCATTCGCGCCTCGGTGACGGCCGTACTCGGTGCCGTCGCCCTCTCCGCCGTCGCCGTTCCGGCCGCCCAGGCCGCTCCGACGGCGGCGCCCGACGTGACCTTCTCCAACATGAAGGTCAACGCCGGCAAGAGCATCGTGGTCGGTCCCTCGACCAAGGTCACCGTCAGCGTGTCGTACACCCTGACCAAGCCCGCGGACCTCAGCACGAGCTCCTTCCTGAACGGTCCCGTCCTCTACCGGGGCACCACCCTGAACGAGGACACCGACTCGATCCTCGGCGACGACCCGGGCACCTGCACCGCGTCCTCGAGCACGGTCCTCAAGTGCACCGCGAAGATCCAGTTCCGGCCCACCGAGAGCGACGCCTACGACGACCTGGCCAACAGCCAGGCCGGCACCTGGAAGGTCGGCGCCCTCGCCATCCCCAACGACGCCGACGGCACCGACGACCTCAAGTGGCAGACCGGCCTCGGCACCACCAAGGTCCTCCGCAAGGCCACCCTCACCACCGACGCCACCCCGGAGCCGGTGAAGAAGGGCAAGACCATCACGGTCACCGGCAAGCTGGCCCGCGCCAACTGGGACACCAACAAGAACGCCGGTTACGCGTCCCAGTCGGTGAAGCTCCAGTTCAAGAAGAAGGGCGCCACCGCCTACACGACGGTGAAGACCATCAAGTCCAGCTCCACCGGCACCCTGAAGACCACGGTCAAGGCGACGGCGGACGGCTACTTCCGCTACGTCTTCGCCGGCACCACCACGACCGCTCCGGTCAGCTCCTCCGCCGACTTCGTCGACGTGAAGTAACCGCGAGGGCGAGGAGAGGGAGAGGGGAAGGCATTCTTCCCCTCTCCTTACCTTTTCCCGTACAACTCGCCCCAGGAGCCACGGATCTATCAGGTGAGTCAACAGACTCCCGAGATCACTTCTCTCCTCATGGGGAACGCACATGCGCATACGCGCCCTCGTCCTCGCCGCCTCCGGCGCCGTGGCCCTGACCGCCCTCGCCGTGCCCGCCGCGCAGGCCGCCCCGGTCGGCCCCGCCGTCACCTTCTCCGGCCTGAAGGTCAACAGCGGCAAGAACATCGTGGTCGGCCCCGCGACGACGGTCACCGTCACGGCCACCTACACGGTGACCAAGCCCGCGAGCCTGGACCCGAACACCATCGCGAGCATGCCGGTGCTCTACCGCGGTGCCACCCTGAACGACGACTCCGAGGGTCTCGCCGGTGACGATGTCGCCACCTGCACCAAGTCCTCCTCGACCGTTCTGAAGTGCACGGCGAAGATCCAGTTCCGTCCGAAGTCCTCCGACGTGGACATCGATCTGACCAACGCCGACGCCGGCAGCTGGAAGCTGGGCGCCTTCGCGGCCAACGCGGCCGGCGGCGTCACCTACCAGGGCGACCTCGGCACGACCAAGCTCCTGCGCGGCGCCACCCTCACCGCCGACGCCACCCCGGAGCCGGTGAAGAAGGGCAAGACCCTCACGGTCACCGGCAAGCTGGCCCGCGCCAACTGGGACACCAACAAGTACGCGGGCTATGGCACCCAGTCGGTGAAGCTCCAGTTCAAGAAGAAGGGCGCCACCGCCTACACGACGGTGAAGACCATCAAGACCACGTCGACGGGCACCTTGAAGACGACGGTCACCGCGTCCGCGGACGGCTACTACCGCTACGCCTTCGCGGGAACGTCCACGACGGCCCCGGTGAACTCGGCAGCGGATTACGTCGACGTCCAGTAACTAGTGCCGCGGCAGGCAACGTTCGCCCCGTCGCGACGCCCGGCACGCACTCTCGCCGCACCGGCCGAAAGCCCAAGTACGTCCAGTACGAGGACTTCCGGCCGGCACGCCGAGAGCACGCACCGGACGCCGCTCCTTGACGGGCAAACGTTGCCTGCCGCGGCACTAGACGGGAACGCGGCGGTCGACCCCTCTCCACACGAGCTCCAACCCGACCGCCGCCACCCCCGCGATCCCCACCCCGATCCACGGCATGGTCATCCCCACCAGCCGCAACGCGAAGAAGTCCTGGAGCGAGGGCACCACCAGTACGAGCAGGAACGACGCCCCCATGGAGGCGACGAGCAGCACCCGCCACCAGGTGTACGGCCGCGCCACGATCGCCAGCACCCACATGGAGATCAGGAAGAGCGTGAGGGTGGCGACACTGGTCTCCGCCTCCAACGCCCGCGCACCGCTGTAGTAGTGACGGGCGGCCAGATAGGACACGAAGGTGGCGACCCCCGCCACCACCCCGCCCGGGATCGAGTACCGCATCACCCGCCGGACGAAATGCGGCCGGGCCCGTTCCCTGTTGGGGGCGAGGGCGAGGAAGAAGGCCGGGATGCCGATGGTGAGGGTGGACAGCAGGGTGACGTGCCGGGGCAGGAACGGGTATTCCACCTGCCAGCAGACCACCAGCAGCGCCAACAGCACCGAGTAGACCGTCTTCACCAGGAACAGCGTCGCGACCCGGGTGATGTTGCCGATCACCCGCCGCCCCTCCGCCACCACCGACGGCAGGCTGGCGAAGCTGTTGTCCAGCAGCACGATCTGTGCGACGGCCCGGGTCGCCTCCGAGCCCGACCCCATCGCGACGCCGATGTCCGCGTCCTTGAGCGCGAGCACGTCGTTGACGCCGTCGCCGGTCATCGCGACCGTGTGCCCCCGGGACTGGAGCGCCCCGACCATGTCCCGCTTCTGCTGCGGGGTGACCCGCCCGAAGACCGTGCCCTCGTCGAGGGCCGCGGCCATCGGCTCGCGCTCCGCGGGCAGCCGCCGCGCGTCGACCGTACGGCCCCGCAGCCCCAGCTTGGCGGCCACCGCCCCGACCGACACCGCGTTGTCCCCGGAGATCACCTTGGCGCGCACGTCCTGCTCGGCGAAGTAGCGCAGGGTGTCCGCCGCGTCGGGCCGCAGCCGCTGTTCCAGTACGACGAGGGCGACCGCGCCCGCTCCCTCGGCGACGCCGGGATCGTCCAGGTCCCGTACGGCCCGGGCGAGCAGCAGCACCCGCAGGCCCTGCTCGTTGAGCCGCCCGGTCTCGGCGAGGGCGGGGTCGTCGTCGCCGAGCAGTACGTCCGGTGCGCCCAGCAGCCAGGTGCTGCTCACGCCGTCGCCCTCGCTGAAGGTGGCGCCGCTGTACTTGCGGGCGGAGGAAAAGGGGAGGGACTCGGTGCAGCGCCACTCCTCGGCGTCCGGGTAGGCGTCGAGGATCGCCCGCAGGGACGCGTTCGGCCGCGGGTCGGACTCGCCGAGCGCGCCGAGCACCTGGCGTATGTACGTCTCGTCGGCGCCGTCGAGGGTGCGCAGCTCGGTGACGTCCATGCCGCCCTCGGTGAGGGTGCCGGTCTTGTCCAGGCAGACGGTGTCGACGCGGGCGAGGCCCTCGATGGCGGGCAGCTCCTGCACCAGGCACTGCTTGCGGCCGAGCCGGATCACGCCGATCGCGAAGGCGACGGAGGTGAGCAGGACCAGGCCTTCCGGGACCATCGGGACGATTCCGCCGACGGTCCGGGCGATGGATTCCTTGAGGTCGTGGTTCTTCACGAACAGCTGGGTGACGACCAGGCCGATCGCGGCCGGGATCATCATCCACGTCACGTACTTGAGGATCGTGGAGATGCCGGAGCGCAGCTCGGAGTGGACGAGGGTGAACCGGGAGGCCTCCTCGGCGAGCTGGGCGGCGTACGCCTGGCGTCCCACCTTGGTCGCGCGGAAGGCGCCGCCGCCGGCCACCACGAAGCTGCCGGACATGACCGGGTCCCCGGGGCGCTTGACCACCGGGTCGGCCTCACCGGTGAGGAGGGACTCGTCGATCTCCAGCCCGTCCGCCTCGACGCACACCCCGTCGACGACGACCTTGTCCCCGGGGCCGATCTCGACGAGGTCGTCCAGGACGAGGTCGGAGGTGGCCAGCTCGACCGTTGCCCCGTCCCGGCGCACGGTGGGCCGGACCTCCCCGATGACGGCGAGGGAGTCCAGGGTCTGCTTGGCCCGCCATTCCTGGATGATCCCGATCCCGGTGTTGGCGAGGATGACGAACCCGAAGAGGCCGTCCTGGAAGGGGGCGACGGCGAGCACGATCAGCCACAGGACGCCGATGATCGCGTTGAAGCGGGTGAACACGTTCGCCCGGACGATCTCGCCGATGGACCGGCTGCTGCGTACGGGGACGTCGTTCACCTGACCGCGTGCGACGCGCTCCGCGACCTCGGTGGCGGTGAGCCCGGTCGCCGCCGGCACGGTGGCGGTCGCGTCGATAGGGGTCATGGAATCGACGGTACGTGCGGATTTGGGGGTTCACCCCCCGAAGGCGCGGAAGATCCGACCTGGGGAGGAGACGGGTCCTGCGAGGGGTGTACGGCTACTCGGCGGGAGTCTGCTCGGTCTCGTGCGTCGGCTCGGCCTCCGCCGCCGCCCGCGCCCGCTTGATGGCCGCGTCCCGGCTGCGGGTGATCCGGATGCCGAGGAGGCCCAGCGCGCTTCCGGCCAGGCAGGTCCACAGCCACCACAGATGGCCGTGGTCGTCGAACCAGCCGTAGAAGGGGAGCTGTGCGAGGAAGAGGACGAACCAGATGATCGTGCCGCCGGTGATGACCGGGACCACGGGCCCTTCCAGGGGCTCCGGCGCCTCATGCTTGGGTGTCCACTTCGCCATGGGGACAGCTTACGAGGTGGTCACATCTACGCGCGAAGATGGCCGATCGGATCGTCATATGTTCATACTGAAACGGTTTGAGTCTGACCGCTTCTCTTCGTAGGAAACACTAAAAACATGTCCACCTCGGCCCCCGCCAAGGTCCCCGCCCCTGAACAGCCGGGAGCCAGGCCCGCCTACGGCGCACTCGACCGCTACTTCAAGATCTCCGAGCGCGGCAGCTCCCTGCCCCGCGAGATCCGGGGCGGTTTCGCCACCTTTTTCGCGATGGCGTACATCATCGTGCTGAACCCGATCATCCTCGGCAGCGCGAAGGACATGTACGGGCATCAACTCGACAACGGCCAGCTCGTCACCGCCACCTGTGTGACCGCGGCCTTCACCACGCTCCTCATGGGCGTCATCGGCAACGTGCCGATCGCGCTGGCCGCGGGGCTCGGTGTGAACTCCGTGGTCGCGCTCCAGCTCGCCCCCCGGATGTCCTGGCCCGACGCCATGGGCATGGTCGTGCTGGCCGGCTTCATCGTCATGCTGCTGGTCGCGACCGGTCTGCGGGAGCGCGTCATGAACGCGGTCCCCTTCGGGCTGCGCAAGGCGATCTCGATCGGTATCGGCCTGTTCATCATGCTGATCGGTCTGGTGGACTCCGGTTTCGTCACCCGCATCCCGGACGCCGCCCACACCACCGTCCCGCTCCAGCTCGGCACCGACGGCCATCTGGTCGGCTGGCCGGTCCTGGTGTTCATCCTGGGCGCGCTGCTCACCCTCGCCCTGATCGTCCGCAAGGTCCCGGGCGCGATCCTGATCTCGATCGTCGCCATGACGGGCCTGGCGCTGATCATCAACGCGGTCGCCCACGTCCCGTCCTGGGGCCTGACCACCCCCGAGTGGCCCGGCAACCCGGTCGCCACCCCCGACTTCGGGCTGATCGGCGACGTCAGCCTGTTCGGCGGCTTCGGCGAGGTCGGCGTGCTGACCGGCGTGCTGTTCGTCTTCACGGTCCTGCTGTCGTGCTTCTTCGACGCGATGGGCACGATCATGGGCGTCTCCGACGAGGCGAAGCTGACCGACGCCAAGGGCGAGATGCCCGGCATCAACAAGGTCCTCTTCGTGGACGGTCTCGCCGTGGCGGCCGGCGGCGCCAGCTCCTCCTCGGCCACCACCGCGTTCGTGGAGTCCACGGCCGGGGTCGGCGAGGGCGCCCGCACCGGATTCGCGAACCTCGTCACGGGCGGCCTCTTCACCGTCGCGCTGTTCCTCACGCCGGTCGCCACCATGGTCCCGTCCCAGGCCGCCACGCCCGCGCTGCTCGCGGTGGGCTTCATGATCCTGGCGAACTCGGTCAAGGAGATCGACTGGGCCGACTACACGATCGCCATCCCGGCCTTCATCACGATGGTGATGATGCCGTTCACCTACTCCATCACCAACGGCATCGGCATGGGCTTCATCACCTTCGTGCTGCTGCGCCTGGTGGCGGGCCGGGCCCGTGAGATCCCGGTCCCGATGTACGTGGTCTCGGCGGTCTTCACGTTCTCCTACCTGATGCCGGCCCTCGGTCTGACCTGACCTGACCTGACCTGACCGGCGCGGCTCAGGTGTGCCCGTAGAACTTCTGGGTCTCCTCGACGGCCGACTGGAAGCGCTGGTCGAAGTCATCGCGAATGAGCGTCTGGACGACATAGTCCTGGACGCTCATTCCGCGTTTGGCGGCATGTTGCCGGAGCCGTTCGAGCAGCTCCCCGTCTATCCGCAGGCTGAGCACAGTGGTCCCCATGAGTCGAGGGTCGCCGCACCGTGCCGTACGTCAGTGACTTTCCGCGCGCGTCTCACTCGTTCGAGTGATGAAGGGGTTTCCGTGGCCAGGGTCACGGGAATCCTGGCGCGCCCAGCTTGTTTAGCCAGAGTAATGAGTTACGCTAAAGAGATGCCTGACCTCACCCATGGCGACGACGCGGCCGCCGTGAACGCGCTCCGGTCCGCAGTGATGCGGCTCTCCCGCCGGCTCAAACACCAGCGGGTCGACGAGTCGCTGAGCCCCACCGAGATGTCGGTGCTCGGCACCCTCTCCCTCTGCGGCAGCGCCACCCCGGGCGAACTCGCCCGCAAGGAGCACGTGCAGCCGCCCTCGATGACCCGCATCGTGGCGCTGCTGGAGGCCAAGGGCCTGGTCCGGCTGGAGCCGCACCCCGAGGACCGGCGCCAGAAGGTCGTCACCAAGACCGAGCAGGCCGAGGCCATGCTCGAGGAGAGCCGCCGCAAGCGGAACGCCTTCCTGGCCACCCTGGTCGACGGCCTCGACGAGGACGAGTGGGCGAAACTGCGCGCCGCCGCCCCCGTACTGGAGAAGCTCGCACACCTGTAACCCGCAGTAGTTGAGGAGGCGAACCCTGTTGAGTACGGGACCCGGAGCAGACTCCGCCCCCGCACCGACCACCCCCGACACCCCGTCCACCCCCGACACCCTTCGCCGCGGAACCTCGATGTTCAGCTCGCTGAAGGTCAGGAACTACCGCCTGTTCTTCGCCGGCCAGGTCGTCTCCAACATCGGCACCTGGATGCAGCGGATCGCACAGGACTGGCTGGTCCTGAGCCTCACCGGCTCCGCCACCGCCGTCGGCGTGACCACGGCCCTGCAGTTCCTGCCGATGCTGCTCTTCGGCCTCTACGGCGGGGTCCTCGTCGACCGCCTGCCCAAGCGCCGCGCCCTGCTGGTCACCCAGTCCGCGATGGCCGTCACCGGCATCGCGCTCGCCGCGCTCACCCTCTCCGGCCATGTCCAGGTCTGGCACGTCTACCTCGCCGCCTTCGCCGTCGGCCTCGCCACGGTCGTCGACAACCCGGCCCGCCAGTCCTTCGTCTCCGAGATGGTCGGCCCCGACCAGCTCCAGAACGCGGTCAGCCTGAACTCGGCGAACTTCCAGTCCGCGCGGCTGGTCGGCCCCGCCGTCGCCGGCCTGATGATCACCGGCGTCGGCACCGGCTGGGCCTTCCTCGCCAACGGCCTGTCCTTCGTCGCGCCCATAGCGGGCCTGCTGCTGATGCGCGCCCGCGAGCTGTACGTCGTCGAGCGCGCCCCGCGCGGCAAGGGCCAGCTCAGAGAGGGGCTCCACTATGTGGCCGGGCGCCCCGACCTGATCTGGACGATCACCCTGGTCGGGTTCGTCGGCACCTTCGGCTTCAACTTCCCCGTGTACCTCTCGGCCTTCGCCGACGACGTCTTCCACGCCGGCGCCGGCTCCTACAGCCTCTTCAACACGCTGATGGCGGTCGGCTCGCTGGCCGGCGCCCTGCTCGCCGCCCGGCGCGGCACGGCCCGGATGCGGGTGATGATCGGGGCGGCGGTGCTGTTCGGCGCGATGGAGATCCTCGCCGCGACGGCCCCCTCGCTCTGGCTGTTCGCCCTGCTCATGGCGCCGATCGGGATGTTCGGCATGACGATCAACGTCACCGCCAACACCAGCATCCAGATGGGCACCGACCCCGCCATGCGCGGCCGGGTCATGGCCCTCTACATGATGGTGTTCCTCGGCGGCTCGCCCGTCGGCGCACCGATAGCGGGCTGGATCACCGACGCGTACGGCGTCCGCGCCGGCCTCGCGGTGGGCGGCGTGATCGCCGCGGCGGCCGCGGCCACCATCGGCCTGGTCCTGGCCCGCGTCGGCAATCTGCGCCTGTCGGTCGGCTGGCACCACGGTCACCCCCGGGTGCGGTTCGTGCCGCGCGAGAGCGGGGAGCTGGCCACCGTGGGGTGACCGGCCCCCGGCCCCCCGGGGTCACACCCGCCGCTCCAGCAGCTGCCCCGGCCACGCGTCCTGCACGGTGAACGCGTGCGTCGGGGTGAAGCCGTTGGCCTCGTAGTAGGCGACCAGCTTGCGGTCGTCACCGGCGTAGCAGTCCACCCGCAGCAGGGCGACACCCGCCCGCCGGGTCTCCTCGGCCGCGTGCGCCAGCAGTGCGCCGCCCACGCCGAGCCCCTTGAAGCGGCGGTCCGAGGCGAGCCAGTGGATGTACCGCTCGGGCTCGCCGGGCGGCGGGAGGTGCGCGAGGTAGCCGCCGGGGGCGCCGGTCAGCGTGAGGGTCCCGGCCGGCACCCCGTCGACCTCGGCGATGAACGCCGCGCCCTCCTCCATGTACCGGACGACCGACTCCACCGTCCGGGGGCTCTCCGAGAGCGGTTTCGTCCCCCACTGGCCGGTGCGCCCCTGGGAGACGAGCCACTCCACACTGCTGTCGAGCATGCCGAGCATCGCGGGGACGTCGTCGG
Organism: Streptomyces griseoruber; assembly: GCF_001514205.1. GTDB lineage: Bacteria > Actinomycetota > Actinomycetes > Streptomycetales > Streptomycetaceae > Streptomyces > Streptomyces griseoruber. Next base: position 193,028 of record NZ_KQ948773.1, read on the forward strand.
GTCCGCCGTCCCTGATGGTGATCTCCATGCCCCCATGGTGGCAGGGTGGTCCGTATGAGACTCTTCGCAGCCGTGCTGCCGCCCGAAGACGTCGCCGAAGAACTCGCCACGGAGGTGGCCGAGTTGCGCGGGCTGCCCGGCGCGGAGGGGCTGCGCTGGACCGGCCGCCCCGGCTGGCACTTCACGCTCGCCTTCTACGGCGAGGTCGACGACGACGTCGTACCGCAGCTGTCGGCACGGCTGGAGCGGGCCGCGCACCGGAGCGCCCCCTTCGAGCTGTCCGTGCGGGGCGGGGGACAGTTCGGGCACGGGCGGGCGCTGTGGGCGGGGGCGGCGGGAGAGATGCCGGCCCTGCGCCTGCTGGCCGACCGGGCGGAGGCGGCGGCACGCAAGGCGGGCCTGGACATGGGGGAGCACCGCCGCTACAAGGCCCACCTCACGCTGGCCCGCAGCCGGGACGCGGTGGACGTACGGCCGTACGTCGAGGCGCTGCACGGGTTCCGGGGGCGGACCTGGACCGTGCGGGAACTGGTCCTGGTCCGCAGCAATCTGCCGACGTCCGGGGTACCGGGGGAGCAGCCCCGTTACGAGCCGGTCGGGCGCTGGGCTCTCGGCGGGGCCGGTTAGGCTCGATGCGTGGACCCGAAGACCCGGAACCGGATCATGGCCGGTGCGCTTGTGTTGATGTTCGTCGTCGTCGCGTTGGCCGCGGCGCTGGGGAGGTAGAGGCGAGGGGGCTGCACGTCGTTCGTCGGGTGCGGGCCCGTCGTGGCCGATCGCGCAGTTCCCCGCGCCCCTGAAAGCAAAAGCCGTAAGCCAGAGCCTCTACCAGGCGAAGGCCTCCGGAGACGGCCCCGGGCCCGGGAAGATCTCGTCCAGGCCCTCCAGCAGGTCCTCGCTCAGCTCCAGCCCGACCGCGCGGATCGCCGAGTCGAGCTGTTCCGCCGTACGCGGGCCGACGATCGGGCCGGTGACGCCGGGGCGGGTGAGGAGCCAGGCCAGGGCGGCCTCGCCGGGTTCCAGGCCGTGCTTCTCCAGCAGGTCCTCGTAGGCCTGGATCCGCGCCCGCTCGGTGGGGTCGGCCAGGGTGTCGGCGGCCCGTCCGGACGCCCGGCGCCCGCCCTCGACCTCCTTCTTGATCACCCCGCCCAGCAGCCCGCCGTGCAGCGGCGACCAGGGGATCACCCCGAGGCCGTAGTCCTGCGCGGCCGGGATGACCTCCATCTCGGCGCGGCGCTCGGCGAGGTTGTAGAGGCACTGCTCGCTGACCAGGCCGAAGGAGCCGCGCCGGGCCGCGGTCTCGTTGGCCTGGGCGATCTTGTAGCCTGGGAAGTTGCTGGATCCCGCGTAGAGGATCTTGCCCTGCTGGACCAGGACGTCGATCGCCTGCCAGATCTCCTCGAAGGGCGTGCTGCGGTCGATGTGGTGGAACTGGTAGAGATCGATGTAGTCGGTCTTCAGCCGCTTGAGGCTGGCGTCGACCGCGCGCCGGATGTTCACGGCGGACAGCTTGTCGTGGTTGGGCCAGGCCTCGCCGTCGGCGGCCATGTTGCCGTACACCTTGGTGGCGAGGACGACCTTGTCGCGCCGTTCGCCGCCCTTCGCGAACCAGTTGCCGATGATCGTCTCGGTACGGCCCTTGTTCTCACCCCAGCCATAGACATTGGCCGTATCAAAGAAGTTGATGCCCGCGCCGAGGGCCGAGTCCATGATCGCGTGGGAGTCGGCCTCGTCGGTCTGCGGGCCGAAGTTCATGGTGCCGAGGACGAGTCGGCTGACCTTGAGTCCGGTGCGTCCGAGCTGCGTGTACTTCATGGAACTCAAGCCAACGTCCTGGAGTGCGCTCCAGGCAAGGGCAATCGGTCAGTCGTGGGGGAAGTGGTCGGTCTTGAAGGTGAGACCAAGAGCGGTGGTGGTCATGTCCACAGTGGAGCCGTAAGCGACGCGGAGTTCGCTCCGGTAGTCGCCGTCCTTGGGTTCGGTGTAGACGGTGCACCTGCGCTTGTAGGGGTCGGCGATGAGGTACACCGGGATCTCGGCGACCGCGTAGGCCGTCTTCTTGGGGCCGTAGTCGTTGGGCGCTGTCCCCTTCGAGATGACCTCTCCGACGAACTCGATGTCCTTGTACCGCCAGCGGCCCTCTTCGTCCTTCGTCGCTCCCTCACGGAATTTGGCCACGTCGGGACAGAATCCGTTCAGATGGCCGGGGAAGTCGACGCGGACGTCCGAGAAGACCCGCGCCGACCGCCTTCCGAAGTGGTCCTCAAGGGCCCAGAGGATCTCGCGGATGGTTTCCCAGTGGATATCCCGCTGCGGAGTCATGAAGATGTTGCCCCCGACGATCTCAACCTTGTATCCCTCGGGGACGGGCAGTCGCTCAAGCCGCTCGAACCACTCGTCCAAGGGCTTGGTGTTCTCGTCGGCCATGTCGATCTCGATCCTGTCTTCCAGGACGGTCATCTGGCGCTCCTCCCCGGCGGTCCTCATGGATCAGAGCCGCCGCGCAGTACAACGATACGCACGGTGACAAGGTCACGGCTCGGCGTGCATATGCCGGACGGCTTTTCAGCCCTGGTACGCCCCGCCCAGCCCCCACCCCTGGTACATCGCCTCCGCGAAGGCCGCCGCCAGTTTGTGTTCGCCGGTCGCGTTCGGGTGGGTGCCGTCGTACGTGTCGGTGTGGATGTCCCAGGTGTCCGGGACCGAGGCCATGAGGATCGGGGAGGCGCTGTCGTCCAGGTCGGCGGCCGTCTTCGCCAGGAGTTCGTTGAAGGCGGTGACCTGCGCGGCGAAGGGCTCGTCGTTCGCCGCGCGGACGTTGGGGATCACCGGCAGCCAGACCATACGGATCCGCGGGTTGGCCGAGCGGGCCTCGGCCGCGAACGCGCGGGCGTTCTGGGCCGTCTGCTCCGCGTTCGTGTAGAAGCCGAGGTCGATCAGGCCGAGGGAGACGAGCAGGACGTCCGCCCGTGCGGCACGGACGGCGTCGGCGATCAGGGGGGCCATGTGCAGCCAGCCCTCGCCCCAGCCGGCCAGATGGGCGCGCGGGAAGCCGGGGTCGGCGTACGCGTGCGAGGTCGGGGCGTCCGCCGCCTTGTCGTAGAGCGTCTCGCGCGGGCCGACCAGCGTGAACGGGCCGCCGTACGTCGCGCACAGGTGGTGCCACATGCGGTAGCGCCACGTGTGTTCGCCCGCGCTTCCGATCGTCATCGAGTCGCCTACGGGCATGAACCTGAGCATCCGCTCATGATGAGGGATCAAGGCGTCCCCTGGCGTGTGAGACCGGCCACGACGACGGAACGCCCGGGCGGGATGGCAGGCTTGAGGGCATGCGCCGACCCTTCGCCGCCCGAGCCGGGGCCCTCCTCGCCGCCACCCTCCTCGTGGGCGCCTTCGCCGTGCCCGCCTCCGCCGCCGAGGGCGACGACGGCTTCACCGTCAAGGATCCGCGCATCACGGAGTCCAGCGGCCTCGCCGCCTCCCACCAGCACCCCGGCATCTACTGGACCCACAACGACCAGGACAGCGGCAGCTACCTCTACGCGGTCGACAGCAGCACCGGCGAGACCGTCGCGCGGATCACCCTGAGCGGGGTGGGCCTGCAGCGGGACGTCGAGGCCATCGCCATCGGGCCCGACAACCAGATCTACGTCGGTGACATCGGCGACAACGACGGCGTGACCTGGCCGTACGTATGGATCTACCGGCTGCCCGAGCCCAAGAAGCTCACCGACCAGACCATCCGCGCCACGCAGTACGTCGTGAAGTACACGGACGGGTCCCGTGACGCCGAGTCGATGATCGTCCACCCCAGGACCGGGCGCGTCTACATCATCGACAAGCACGAGGACGGCGGGCATCTCTACGAAGGGCCCGCCAAGCTGTCCGCCTCCGGTACGAACGTCTTCAAGCCCGTCGCCACCGTCGACCTGTGGGCCACCGACGCCGCCTTCTCCCCGGACGGCACCCAACTCGCCGTACGCGGCTACTTCGGCGGTATCCAGTACGACTGGAACGGCGGCGACCTCAAGCGCGAGGGCCGGCTCGACGTGCCGTTGCAGCGGCAGGGGGAGTCCCTCAGCTACTCCGCCGACGGCACCAAGCTGATGTACGGCAGCGAGGGCACCGGGAGCTCGGTGGTCGCCGAGGACGCGCCCGGCGGCGGGTCCGCCTCCAAGTCCCCTTCGGGGAAGGGTGGTTCGGACACCGCCTCCGACTCCTCCGGTTTCTCGGCGGCCACCGGGAGCGTCAAGTTCGGCGCCCTCGCCGTGGCCGTCGTCGTCGCCGTCTTCTTCGGCTTCCGGCGGCTGCTGCGCCGTAACTGAGTCTCCCGACCGCGGCTCCCGCGGTGCGGCGGCGTCACCCGTCCGCGCCGTACCGCGCGACAGGGGTCCGGCCGTCCGGTCAGGCTGAGGTGTCCCGCGGGACGGGGGCGGACTCGGAACGCGGTCCCGCCCTCACCCTTTGGGAGACCCGATGCGCGGTCATGCCGTGCGCGCCGCGAGAAAACGCGTCGCTCGTCAACTCTGTCTGCTCGTCGCCGCCCTGGCCCTGACGGTGCCGGTGGGCCTCGCCGCCGCGCCGCCGGCCGCAGCCGCCGCCGTTGGCTTCCCGGCCGTCCATGTGCGCACCGCGAACCTGGCGCTGAGCGGTCAGATCACGGGCGCCGACGAGAAGATCGACATCACCGGAAGCCTCTCCGTCACGGTCGTCACCAGAACGAACCCGGGCGGCGGCGGCACGGCCCGGATCATCAGCGCGCTGGGCCCCACGACCGGCGTGGGACGGACGACCGGCGGGCGGTATCTGTTCGTCGGGGCGGACAGCAACGTGGTCGCCTGGCCGCCGGATCCGGTCGCGCCGCTGATCGCCTCCCCGGCCTTCCTCCAGATCAACCCGTACGTGCCTCCCCACCCGATCGTCCCCCCGCACCCGATCAGCTTCCTGAAGGTCGGCGTGGTCGTCTCCTCGGACGGGGAGATCGACGACATCGTCGCGCTGCTCAACCTCATCGAGGATCCCGACAATCCCTGACCGGTGGTCCGACGGCGGCCCGGCATCGCGCCCGGTGCCGCCGTCCTCCTTGACGCGCTCATGCAGTGCCAGTTTCCTGGGTGGTGCGCGGTGTATGGGAGCGCTCCCATGAGTTCCGGGCCCGCGCCGCCCCCGAGAGGAAGCAACGTCATGTTCCGCAACCTCCGCAGAGCGCTGTGCGCCGCCGCCGCGGCCCTGCTGCTCCCCCTGGCGGCGGGCGCGCAGTCCGCCCAAGCAGCCCCGGCCACCGCCGTGGCGGCCGACGCCGGTGCCGGGTACTGGCACACCAGCGGCCGGCAGATCCTCGACGCGGCCGGGCAGCCGGTCCGGATCGCCGGGATCAACTGGTTCGGCTTCGAGACCGGCAACTACGTCGTCCACGGCCTGTGGTCCCGCGACTACAAGAGCATGATCGACCAGATGAAGTCGCTGGGCTACAACACGATCCGCATCCCGTACAGCGACGACATCTTCAAGAGCTCGACCGTGCCCAACAGCATCGACTTCAGCAGCGGCAAGAACGCGGACCTGCAAGGGCTCGGCCCGCTCGGAGTGCTGGACAGGATCGTCTCGTACGCCGGTCAGGACGGCCTCAAGGTGATCCTCGACCGGCACCGCCCGGACGCGGGCGGCCAGTCGGCCCTCTGGTACACCTCGGCCGTCCCCGAGTCGACCTGGATCGCCAACCTGAAGTCCCTGGCGGCCCGTTACGCGGGCCAGTCCACGGTCGTCGGCATCGACCTGCACAACGAGCCCCACGACCCCGCCTGCTGGGGCTGCGGCGACACCGCGACCGACTGGCGGCTGGCCGCCCAGCGCGCCGGGAACGCCGTCCTGTCCGTCAACCCCGACCTGCTGATCTTCGTCGAGGGCGTACAGACCTTCAACGGGGTCTCCGGCTGGTGGGGCGGGAACCTGATGGGGGTCGCGCAGTACCCGGTGCAGCTGAGCGTGGCGAACCGGGTCGTCTACTCGGCCCACGACTACGCCACCAGCGTGGCCCAGCAGAGCTGGTTCAGCGATCCGACGTTCCCCGCCAACATGCCGGGGATCTGGGACAAGTACTGGGGCTACATCTTCAAGCAGAACATCGCGCCCGTGTGGGTGGGGGAGTTCGGTACCACGCTGGCCTCGACGGTGGACCAGAAGTGGCTGACGGCGCTGGTGAGCTACCTGCGGCCGACGGCGACGTACGGCGCCGACTCCTTCCACTGGACGTTCTGGTCCTGGAACCCCAACTCCGGTGACACGGGAGGGATCCTCAAGGACGACTGGCAGACGGTGGACACCGTGAAGGACGGCTACCTGGCGAGCGTCAAGGCGCCGGGCTTCCCCGGAACCGGCACCGGCGGAGGCGGAGGCGGGGGAGGCGGCGGAAGCACGGCCGCCTGCTCCGCCGCCTACACGGTCACCAGCGACTGGGGCGGCGGCTTCAACGCCGAGGTGAAGGTGACCAACACCGGGACGACCGCGACCGGTTCCTGGAAGGTCACCTGGACCTGGAGCGGCGCCCAGCAGATCACGAACATCTGGAACGCGTCGTACACCCAGAGCGGGTCGACCGTGACCGCGGTGAACGCCTCCCACAACGGCACGATCGCGGCGGGCGCCTCGACGAGCTTCGGCTTCGGGGGCGCGCCCGGGGGCGGGGCGGTGCCCAGCGTGAGCTGCACGGCGACCTGAACGGCGGACGCCCGGCACCGAGGGCGCCGGGCGCCCCCTGGGGTCCCTCGTCCAGCCGGTGGCCGTGTCATCGGTCGAGGAGGCGTGACAGCCCCAGGTTCCAGCACTTCTCCTCGCGCGGCGGGGCCGGACGACAGCCCTCCTGGGGAGGGAGTTCGCCCGATCGCCCGCTTCAGCCCCGTACCGGCTTGAGCTGGTGGCCCGCTGCCTCCCGGCGTGGGCTGAGCATGCTCACCCCGTCGTAGTGACGGCCCCGGGTGTACAGGACGGGCGAGGCCACGAAGGTGACGAAGACGCCGATCACGCTGACCGGGAAGAGGACGGGGAGGGACTGGCCCTCGGGAAGCGTCTTGCCGCCCTCGTGGATCGCGTAGGCGAGGGCGGCCACGAAGAGGAGCACGGAGACCGCCGCGAGGGTGAGGAGAACGGCCTTGGTCCGGCCGGTCCGGGTCTCGTCGCGCACCTCGGCGAGCAACGAGGTCTCGCAGACCCCGCAGATGACCTCGACCGTCTGCTTGCCCGACTGCGGCCGGCGGACCCGCAGGAAGGTGTCGCGCCAGGTGATCGTGCGGGTGCGTGGCCGGATCAGGCCGCCGGTCACCCGGTCGCTGAGGATGTGCCGTACCGCGACCTGCACGGTGCCGGGTATGGGCCTGTTCATGTCCCCGCCGTCCCCTTTGGAGTGATCGTCAGTGTGCGGTGCGCGGCCACGGGGGTTCAACAGAGCGTGGGAGCCTTTGCCTTGACGTTGCGACAGCTTTCCGGTGCCGGTCGGACTCGCCGGCAGGCCTCCGGGCCAAATGAGTTCCAAATTTTTGGGCGAAAAGCTTCTTGCGGGCGTGCTTCTTCGGAAAGATCCCGCGAGGATCGTGAACTTTCCGGTCCTGCCGAACCCCCCATGCTGTGAAGGAACTTCATGAGAAGAAGCACCGCCGTGCTGTGCGGCGCGACCGTCGTCCTGGCCGGATCTCTCACCGCCGTCCCGGCCGAGGCCGCCTCGTCGCAGTCCGCGCAGCCAGCGGCCCAGGCGGCGAGGGTCACCTGGAAGAAGTGCGCGACGGACGACTACCCGACGCTCCAGTGCGCGTCGGTGAAGGTGCCGTTGAACTACGCCAAGCCGAACGGCCGGAAGATAACCCTGGCCCTGTCCCGCGTCCCGCACACCGCGCGCAAGTACCAGGGCCCGCTGCTGGTCAACCCCGGCGGCCCCGGCGGCAGCGGACTGACGCTCGCCGGGTTCGTGGCGTCCTCGCTGCCCAAGGCGGTCGCGTCGCAGTACGACGTCATCGGTTTCGACCCGCGCGGCGTCGGCAAGAGCAAGCCCGCCCTGGACTGCAAGCCGGGCTACTTCAACCCGGTCCGCCCGGACTCCGTGCCCAGCACCGCCGCGATCGAGAAGGCCAACCTCTCCCGCGCCAAGGCCTTCGCCAAGGCCTGCGGCACCAAGTACGCGGACGTCCTGCCGTACATCGACACGGTCAGCGCCGTGAAGGACATGGACCGGATCCGCAAGGCGCTCGGCGCCAAGAAGATCAACTACTTCGGCTACTCGTACGGCACCTACCTGGGCCAGGTCTACGCCAAGCTCTTCCCGACCCGGGTGCGCCGGCTGGTCCTGGACTCGATCGTCGACCCCGGCGGGGTCTGGTACGGGGCCAACATCTCCCAGGACTACGCCTTCGACGCCCGCCACAAGGCGCTGATGGCGTGGATCGCCAAGTACAACGGCACGTACAAGCTCGGCACCGACCCGGCCGCGATCGAGGCCAAGTGGTACGCGATGCGGGCCGAACTCGCCACGAAGCCGGCCGGCGGCGAGGTGGGGGCCTCCGAGCTGGAGGACATCTTCATCCCCGGCGGCTACTACAACGGCTACTGGCCCACCCTCGCCGAGGCGTTCGCCGCCTATGTCAACGACAAGGACGCCACCCCGCTGGTCAAGGCGTACGAGGGCATCGCGGCCATCGACGCCTCCGGTGACAACGGCTACAGCGTCTACACCGCCGTGCAGTGCCGTGACGTCTCCTGGCCCCGCGACTGGAAGCAGTGGCGCGAGGACAACTGGGCCGTGTACTCCAAGGCCCCGTTCATGGCCTGGAACAACGCCTGGTACAACGCGCCGTGCGCCTACTGGCCCACGAAGACGCTCAAGCCGGTGAACGTCGCCAACAGCAAGCTCCCGCCGGTCCTGCTGTTCCAGGCGACGAACGACGCGGCCACCCCGTACCAGGGCGGTGTCGCCGTCCACCGTCTGCTCAAGCACTCCAGCCTGGTGGTCGAGCAGGGCGGCGGCAACCACGGCATCACGCTGAGCGGCAACGCCTGCCTGGACAAGTACCTCGTCAAGTACCTCACCGACGGCACGGTGCCGCGCGGCAGCGGCACGGCCGACGCGGTCTGCAAGAAGACGGCCGACCCCAAGCCGGAGGCCACGACGCAGTCCGCCCTGACCGCGGACCGGTCGGCCGGCGCGACGTCCGCCGACACCCTGCACACCCTGGTCGGCGTCCGCGGCTGAGCGACGCACGACCGAGAAGGGCGCCCGGTGTCCGCCGGGCGCCCTTCCCCTGTCGGAGGACAGGACGCACCGCCCGAAATGCGAGGATATGCACATCGGTGGGGTCACGCTGTTCCCGAGCGCACCGAGACCGCCGAAGGAGCAGACATGACCCACGTGCCCGCCGACCTCCGCTACACCGACGAACACGAGTGGGTGAGCACCGGGTCCGACGGCATCGTCACCGTCGGCATCACCGACCACGCGCAGAAGTCGCTCGGTGACATCGTCTTCTTCGAGCTGCCGGACGTGGGCAGGAAGGTCGAGGTGGGCGACTCCGTCGGCACGGTGGAGTCGGTCAAGTCGGTGTCCGAGCTGTTCAGCCCGGCGGAGGGGGAGGTCGTCGAGGTCAACCCCGACGTCGTGGACTCCCCCGAGGACGTGAACAGCGACCCGTACGGGACGTGGCTCTACAGGATCAGGCCCGCGTCGAAGGACTCGTCCAACGGGCTGCTCGACGCCAAGGCGTACCAGCAGCTCATCGGCGAGTAGCGAACGCCGAGGGGCGCCCCGCGGTGATCCGCCGGGCGCCCCTCACGATCATGGAGAAGCGGTGATCAGAGCTTCTCGATCACATAGTCGATGCACTGCGTGAGCGCCTCGACGTCCGCCGGGTCGACCGCCGGGAACATCGCGACGCGCAGCTGGTTGCGGCCGAGCTTGCGGTAGGGCTCGGTGTCGACGATCCCGTTGGCGCGCAGCACCTTGGCGATCGCGGCGGCGTCGATCTCGTCCGCGAAGTCGATCGTGCCGATGACCTGCGAGCGCTTGGCCGGGTCGGTGACGAACGGCGTCGCGTGCTTCGACTCCTCGGCCCAGGTGTACAGGCGGGTCGAGGAGTCCTTGGTGCGGCCGGTGGAGAAGGCGAGACCGCCCTGGCCGTTGATCCACTCCAGCTGTTCGTTCAGCAGGAAGAGGGTGGCGAGCGCCGGGGTGTTGTACGTCTGGTTCTTGCGCGAGTTGTCGATCGCCGTGGGGAGCGAGAAGAACTCCGGGATGTGGCGGCCGGACGCGTGGATCCGCTCGGCGCGCTCGATCGCCGCCGGGGAGAACACGCCGATCCACAGACCGCCGTCGGAGGCGAAGGACTTCTGCGGGGCGAAGTAGTAGACGTCCGTCTCGGCGATGTCGACCGGGAGGCCGCCGGCGCCGGAGGTGGCGTCCACCAGGACCAGCGCGCCCTCGTCGGCGCCCTGGACGCGCTTCAGCGGGGCCGCGACACCCGTCGACGTCTCGTTGTGCGTGAAGGCGTACACGTCCGCGCCCGCCTCGGCCCGCGGCTCGGGGTGCGTGCCGGGGTCGGAGGAGACGACGGTGGGCTCCGCCAGCCACGGGGCGAGCTTGGCCGCCTTCGCGAACTTCGACGAGAACTCACCGAACGTGAGGTGCTGCGACTTGTTCTCGATCAGCCCGTGGGTCGCGACGTCCCAGAACGCGGTGGAGCCGCCGTTGCCGAGGATCACCTCGTAGCCCTCGGGGAGGGAGAACAGCTCGGAGATGCCCTCGCGCACCTTGCCGACCAGGTTCTTCACCGGAGCCTGGCGGTGGGAGGTGCCGAGGAGGGAGGTGCCGGTGGCGGCGAGGGCGTCCAGCGCCTCCGTCCGCACCTTGGAGGGGCCCGCGCCGAAACGTCCGTCGGCGGGCTTGATGTCAGAGGGAATCTGGATCTCAGCCACGCAGGGAGGTTAGCCGGTGCGGGAAACCTCGGCGAAACCTCGTCCGTCGGGTGAGACGGTGTTTTCCAGCAGGTGGGCTGATTGGGTGGACGGCATGGACGGCATGGACGGCACGACAGAGCTCGAGGCCGAGCTGCGCAAGGTCGTCGGAGGTGACGTCGGCTTCGACGTCACCTCCCGCGCCCTGGTCACCATGGACGCGTCCAACTACCGGCGGGTCCCGCTGGGTGTCGTCGCCCCCCGGGACGCCGACGACGTGAGCGCCGTCCTGGTGGTGTGCCGCGCCCACGGTGTGCCGGTCGTCGCGCGCGGCGGCGGCACGTCGATCGCCGGGCAGGCCACCGGTACGGGGGTGGTGCTGGACTTCACCCGGCACATGAACCGGGTGCTCGCCCTGGACCCGCAGGCGCGCACCGCCGTCGTGCAGCCCGGGCTGGTCCTCGACCGGCTCCAGGAGGCCGCCGCCCCGCACGGGCTGTGCTTCGGGCCCGACCCGGCCACACACAGCCGCTGCACCCTCGGCGGGATGATCGGCAACAACTCCTGCGGCGCGCACTCGGTGGCGTGGGGGACGACCGCGGACAGTGTGCGCGAGCTGGACGTCGTCACCGCGCGCGGGCGGCGGCTGCGGCTCGGCCAGGGCTGGTCCGGGGCGCCCGACGGGCTGCGGGAGCTGGTCGAGGGCGAGCTGGCGCGGCTGCGGACCGGCTTCCCCGAGCTGCCCCGCCGGATCTCCGGGTACGCGCTGGACGCGCTGCTGCCCGAGAAGGGCACCGACGTCGCCCGCTCCTTCTGCGGCTCGGAGGGCACGCTCGGTGTGCTCACGGAGGCGGTCGTCCGGCTCGTCGAGGCGCCACGCGCGCGTGCGCTCGCGGTGCTCGGGTACGGCGACGAGGGCGCCGCCGCCGAGGCCGCGGCCGGTCTGCTCCCGTATCGGCCGCTGACGGTCGAGGGTATGGCGGCCGACCTGGTCCCGCCGACGGCGGGGCTGCCCCGCGGGGGTGCCTGGCTGTTCGTGGAGACCGGCGGGGAGTCGGAGGGCGAGGCACGCGCGCGTGCGGAGACGATCGTGCGGGCCGCCTCGGACACCGTCGATGCGCTGGTCGTCACCGACCCGGCCGCCCAGCGCGCCCTGTGGCGCGTCCGCGAGGACGCGAGCGGCACGGCGACGCGGATGCCCGACGGTTCCGAGGCCTGGCCCGGCTGGGAGGACTGCGCGGTGCCGCCCGCCCGCCTCGGCGCCTATCTGCGCGACTTCCGGGCGCTGCTCGCCGCGCACGGGCTGCGCGGGACGCCGTACGGCCATTTCGGCGACGGCTGCATCCACGTCCGGATCGACTTCGACCTGCTGACCGGGCCGGGCGTCGCGCGCTTCCGCCGTTTCTCCGAGGAGCTCGCCGACCTGGTCGTCGCCCATGGCGGCTCGCTGTCCGGGGAGCACGGCGACGGGCAGGCGCGGGCCGAACTGCTGCCGAGGATGTACGGCCCCGATCTGGTCGCCCTGTTCGAGCGGGCCAAGGGTGTGTGGGACCCCGACGACCTGCTCAACCCCGGCATGCTGGTCCGCCCCGCGCCGCTGGACTCCGGGCTGCGCTTCGCCGTGCTGCCCCGCGAACCGCTGCCGGTCGTCTTCGGCTACCCGTCCGACGGCGGTGACTTCTCGGCCGCCGTACGCCGCTGTGTGGGCGTCGCCAAGTGCCGTACGACGGCGGCGACCGGGCCCGCCGTGATGTGCCCGTCGTTCCGTGTGACGGGCGAGGAGGCGCACTCCACGCGCGGGCGTGCCCGACTGCTGCACGAGATGCTCGCCGGCGAGGTGGTGACCGACGGATGGCGGTCGGCCGAGGTCCGCGACGCCCTGGACCTGTGCCTGTCCTGCAAGGGCTGCCGCTCCGACTGCCCGGTCGGCGTCGACATGGCCACCTACAAGGCGGAGTTCCTGCACCACCACTACGCGGGCCGGCGCCGTCCCGCCGCCCACTACGCGCTGGGCCGGCTGCCGCAGTGGCTGCGCTGGGCGTCGCGCACGCGCGCGAGTCGGCTCGTGAACGCCCTCGCGCGCGTGCGGCCCCTGGCGTGGGCGGCGAAACGGGCGGCCGGGATCGCGCCGGAGCGGGCGATCCCGCCGCTGGCCCGGGAGACGTTCACCCGGTGGTGGGGGCGGCTTCTGGTGGCGCGGGCGCGGGCGGAGGCGGCTGGGCTCCAGGACGACGAACGCCGGCCGGGCGGGCCCCGGCCGGCGGTCTTCCTCTGGCCGGACACCTTCACCGAGCACCTCTCCCCGTCCGTCGGCAAGGCGGCCGTACGGGTCCTGGAGGCGGCGGGCCTGGACGTGCTCACTCCGCCCGCTCACCGGTGGACGAGGGCGGCCGTCGGCGACGGGGTGTCGTACGTCTTCAACCCGCTCACGGCGAGGCGCGGCCGCGTGTGCTGCGGACTGACATACGTCTCCACGGGCCAGCTGGACCGGGCACGGGAGGTCATGCGGCGCACCCTGGACCTGCTGGAGCCGTTCCTGACGCGGGAGGAGCCGACGCGGGTGGCGTTCGTCGTCCTGGAGCCCAGCTGTGCCGCCGCCCTGCGGACGGACCTGCCCGAGCTGCTGCCCGACGACCCGCGCGCACCGCGGCTCGCGGCGCGGGTGGTGACCTTCGCCCAGGCGCTGGAGCGGTACGCGCCCGGCTGGGCGCCGCCCCGGCTGGACCGTCCGGTCGTCGGCCAGACCCACTGCCATCAGCACGCGGTGCTCGGCGACGCCCCCGACCGGCGGCTGCGCGAGGCCGCCGGACTCACCGGCGAACTGAGCGGCGGCTGTTGCGGCCTCGCGGGCAACTTCGGCTTCGAGAAAGGCCACTTCGAGGTGTCGGCCGCGTGCGCGGAGGAGCAACTGCTGCCCGCCGTACGGCAGTCCCCGCCCGGCACGGTCGTCCTCGCCGACGGCTACTCCTGCCGCACCCAGCTCGACCAGCTGGCCGGGGTGCAGGCCCGGCACCTGGCGGAGGTGCTGGCGGACGCGCTCGATGACGATTCTCGATGACGATCAAGGATCCACGGCTTGCTCAAGCAACTGCCAGCTTCTCCCAGGGTATTCACAGCGCACCTTTGCTCTTTTTGCCGTTCGTGGAGATGAGGAGCGTGTAAGTTTCTCGATGTCGGGAGCCGGACGCGGAAAGCCCGAAACGACGAAAGCACAGCGCAATCCCCGCAAGGAGTTGGAATGAGCTTCAAGAAGCTTGCCCCGCTGCCCCCCAAGCCCAAGTCGAAGCAGCTCCCGCCCCCGCCGAAGCCCAAGCCGAAGAAGAAGCTCAAGCCGATTCCGCCGGTGCCGGGCCAGGACGGCTGAGCCCACGCCGACACGCTGAAAAGGGGCCGACGGTGCACCGTCGGCCCCTTTCCCTTCGAAAATCAGGCGGGAAATCAGGGGGCTTTTTCAAGGAGGGGAATTCTTGCAGGGAGAACGGGAAGAGCTGGAGGAAGGGGATGAGGAATATGAGTACGACACCCCCACCATTCCCGCGCGCGTAGCGTTCCGCCGCTTCTGGCCGCTCACCCGGGGCCTGCGGAAGTGGCTGCTCGTCGTCTGGGTGTGCACGATCCTCGCCGCGCTCGCCGAGACCGAGGCCATCCTGCTCTTCGGCGACCTCACCGACAACGCCCTGCGCGAGGGCTCGCTCGCCGCGTTCTGGGCGCCTGCCGTGAAGTGGCTCGGGGTCGCCGTGGTCGGCGCGATCGTGGCCTACGCCGGCAACTCCCTGGCCGCCTGGGCGACCGAGCGGTTCGTGATGCGGCTGCGCGAGCGTGTCTTCGACCACGTCCAGCAGTTGCCGCCGCACTTCTTCCAACGCCACCGCCAGGGCGATCTGCTGTCCCGGCTGACGAGTGACGTCGAGGCCATCGAGACGATGGTCGTGTCGGGCCTGGTCGGCGCCGCCTCCGCCGCCTTCTCCGCGATCTTCTACGCGGCCGCCGCCTTCTGGCTGCGCTGGGACCTGGCCGCCGCCACCTTCGTCCTCGCCCCCCTGTTCTGGCTGGCCGCGCGCCGCTTCTCCGGCTCCATCAAGGACGTCTCGCGCGAGGGCCGGGTAGCCGACGGCGCGATCACCTCCGTCGTCGAGGAGTCGCTCGGCAACATCGTGCTGACCCAGGCGTACGACCGGCGCGACGCCGAGCGCCGCCGGCTCGGCGAGGAGGCGAACGCCTGGTTCCGCGCCTCCGTGCGCTCCACCCGGCTCAACGAGGCGTACGAACAGCTGGTGACCGTCATCGAGACCGTGTGCGTGCTCGCGGTGATCGGCATCGGCGCCTGGGAGATCTCCACCGGGCGCATGACCCTCGGCCAGCTCCTCGCCTTCGCGGCCTTCCTCGGCTATCTGTACCCGCCGGTGCGGGGCCTCGCCCAGCTGGGCCTCACGATCACGGCGGCGACGGCGGGCGCCGAGCGGCTCATCGAGATCCTCGACGTACGGCCCTCGGTGACGGACCCCCGGCGGGTGGCCGATCCCCCCGGCCGCCCGGACGGCACGGTCGAGGTCAGGGACGTCTCCTTCCGCTACCCCGGCGCGGACCGGCAGGCCCTGGAGGGGCTCTCCTTCTCCGTGCACCCGGGCGAGCTGGTGATCATCACCGGGCCGAGCGGCGCGGGCAAGTCCACCGTCTCCAAGCTGCTCCTGCGCTTCTACGACCCGGACGCCGGCGAGGTGCTGCTGGACGGCGTGCCGGTGCGCGACTTCCCGCTGGCGCGGCTGCGGGAGTACCTGACCCTGCTCCCGCAGGAGACGCTCGTCCTGCACGACACCGTCCGCGCGAACATCGCCTGCGGCCGGCCCGGCGCGAGCGACCAGGCCATCGAGGAGGCGGCCCGCGCGGCCGACGCCCATGACTTCGTCGTGCGGCTGCCCGAGGGCTACGACACGAAGATCGACCCGGGTTCGGCCCGGCTGTCCGGCGGCCAGCTCCAGCGCCTCGCGATCGCCCGCGCGATCCTGCGGGACGCCCCGGTCCTGGTCCTGGACGAGCCGACCACCGGTCTGGACGCGATGGCCGCCCGGCGGATCGTGAAGCCGCTGAGGCGCCTGATGGCCGGCCGGACGACCATCATGATCACCCACGATCTCAACCTCGCCCCCGACGCCGACCGCATCCTCGTGGTCGACCAGGGCCGGATCGTGGAGACCGGCCGCCACGAGGAACTGCTGGCCTGGGGCGGGGCGTACGCACGGCTGCACCGCTCGCAGAACAACGCCCTGATGGACACGGGCGAGCTGCGTCTGCCGCTGTTCGTGGAGCAGCCGGTGCCGGTCTCGGTGCCGGTCTCGGTGCCGATGCCGGCGGCCGAGTACGGCGGCGACGGGAACGGATACGGTCACGACCCCTACGCGGCCCCGGCGGCGGCGCAGGACCCCTGGACCCGGCCGGTGCCCGACCCGTACGACCCTTACGCCCCGTACGACCCCTACGGCCCGAGGCACTGGCCCGGCATCTGAACGTCTCACGGCGCGAGACAGCGGCGTCCCCGGTTTACGCACCTGTTCTGGTTCATTACTCTGGACTCGACAGTTCAACCGGATGAACACAAGAGCCCTTGGACCGCCCGTGACCGCCCCCTCGGAAGCCTCCGCGCCCTCCCTCGCCACCCCCGTCCCGGCCGGCGCCCCCGGTGTCCCCGGCCGCTTCGGCTCCTTCGGTCCCGTCGGTCTCGTCCTCGCGGGCGGCATCTCGGTGCAGTTCGGCGGTGCGCTGGCGGTGACGCTGATGCCGAGGGCGGGCGCGCTCGGGGTCGTGGCGCTGCGGCTGGCGGTCGCGGCGGTGGTCCTGCTCGTCGTCTGCCGTCCCCGGCTGCGCGGCCACTCCCGCGCCGACTGGGGCACGGTCGTCGTCTTCGGCGTCACCATGGCCGCGATGAACGGCCTCTTCTACCAGGCCGTCGACCGCATCCCGCTGGGCCCGGCGGTGACCCTGGAGGTCCTCGGCCCGCTCGCCCTCTCCGTCCTCGCCTCCCGCCGCGCCCTCAACCTGGTCTGGGCCGGACTCGCCCTCGCCGGGGTCTTCCTGCTCGGCGGCGGAGGCTTCGCCGGCCTCGACCCGGTGGGCGTCGCGTTCGCCCTCGGGGCGGGCGCGATGTGGGCGGCGTACATCGTGTTCAGCGCCCGCACGGGCCGCCGCTTCCCGCAGGCCGACGGTCTGGCCCTGGCGATGGCGGTGGGCGCGCTGCTCTTCCTCCCGCTGGGCGTCGCGGAGTCCGGCGCGAAACTCGCCGACCCGGTGACGCTCGGCCTGGGCGCGGCGGTCGCCCTCCTCTCCTCCGTCCTGCCGTACACCCTGGAACTCCTGGCCCTGCGCCGGCTGCCCGCGTCCACCTTCGCCATCCTGATGAGCCTGGAACCGGCCATCGCCGCCACGGCCGGCCTCCTCGTCCTCGGCCAGTCCCTGACCCTCCCCGAGACGGCAGCGATCGCCCTGGTGGTCGCGGCGAGCATGGGCGCGGTACGCACCCAGGTGGGCCGGGGGAAGAGGGCCGTACCGGAGAGCTGAGAGGCTCCGGCCGCCGCCCGGAAATTAATGCAAGCATGCTTGCTTGTTTCTGGGGGCCCTGCCATGCTCCACCCCATGGCCGACCCGACGCCCGTGATCGACGACCTGTGTGCCGAAAGCGACGAACTCGATCTTCTCGTCGCCGAGTTGGAGCCGGAGCAGTGGATGCTCCCGACCCCCGCCCCCGGCTGGACCGTCGCCCATCAGATCGCCCACCTCGCCTGGACCGACCACTCCTCGCTGCTCGCGGTGACCGACCAGCGGGCCTTCGCCCGTGAGGTCGAGGCGGCCCTGACCGAGCCCGGGGACTTCGTGGACAACGGCGCCGAGGAGGGCGCCCGGAAGCCGCCCGCACGGCTCCTCGCGGACTGGCGGACCGGCCGCGCGGCCCTCGCCGACGCCCTGCGCACCGCCCCCGAGGGCGCCCGTTTCCCCTGGTACGGGCCGCCCATGTCGACCGCCTCCATGGCCACCGCCCGCCTGATGGAGACCTGGGCCCACGGCCTGGACATCGCCGACGCCCTCGGAGCCGTCCGCACCCCGGGCGACCGCCTGCGGCACATCGTCCGCCTCGGCGTCCGCACCCGCGACTACGCCTTCGGCGTGCACGGACTGACCCCGCCGTTCGAGGACTTCCGCCTCGAACTCACCGCCCCCTCCGGCGAGTCGTGGGCGTACGGCCCCGACGACGCCACCGACCGCGTCACCGGCCCCGCCCTCGACTTCTGCCTCCTCGTCACCCAGCGGGCCCACCGCGCCGACCTCGCCCTGCGCGCCGAGGGCGAGGACGCCGACCGCTGGCTGGACATCGCCCAGGCGTTCGCGGGCCCGCCCGGCAAGGGGCGCGCCCCACGAGGGGACTCCGCGTGACGCCCTCGCCCCCGTCACCCCCGTCACCGCCGTCACCCCTGCGCATCGGCAACTTCTCCGGCTTCTACGGCGACCGCGCCGACGCCCTGCACGAGATGCTCACCGGCGGCGAACTCGACGTCCTCACCGGCGACTACCTCGCCGAACTGACCATGCTCATCCTGGGCCGCGACCGGCTGAAGGACCCCTCCGCCGGATACGCCCGCACCTTCCTGCGCCAACTGGAGGAGTCCCTCGGGCTCGCCCGGGAGCGGGGCGTGCGGATCGTCACCAACGCCGGCGGCCTCAACCCGGCCGGACTCGCCGACGCCGTGCGGAAACTGGCCGACCGGGTCGGCGTCCCGGTACGCGTCGCGCACGTCGAGGGCGACGACCTCGGCCCCCGGTTCCCCGGCTCCCTCACCGCCCACGCCTACCTCGGCGGATTCGGCATCGCGGCCTGTCTGCGCGAGGGCGCGGACATCGTCGTCACCGGGCGCGTGACGGACGCGGCCCTGGTCACCGGGCCCGCCGCCGCCCACTTCGGCTGGACGCCGCACGACCACGACCGGCTCGCGGGCGCGGTCGTCGCCGGGCACGTCCTGGAGTGCGGGACCCAGGCCACCGGCGGCAACTACGCCTTCTTCCGGGAGGCGGACGTACGCCGGCCCGGCTTCCCGCTCGCCGAGCTGTACGCCGACGGCAGCAGCGTCATCACCAAGCACCCCGGCACCGGCGGACTCGTCGACGTCGGCACGGTCACCGCACAGCTGCTGTACGAGACGACGGGCGCCCGGTACGCGGGACCGGACGTCACCGCCCGCCTCGACACCGTCCGGCTCACCCAGGACGGCCCCGACCGCGTCCGGATCGACGGCGTACGCGGCGAGGCCCCGCCGCCCACCCTCAAGGTCGGCCGCAGCCGGATCGGCGGCTTCCGCAACGAGGTCGTCTTCGTCCTCACCGGCCTGGACGTCGAGGCCAAGGCGGAGCTGGTGCGCGAGCAGCTGGCCGGCTCCCTGGCGAAGGCCGCCGACGTCCGCTGGGACCTCGTCCGCACCGACCGCCCCGACGCCGACACCGAGGAGACCGCGAGCGCCCTGCTGCGGCTCGTCGTCCGCGACCCCGAACAGGCCGTCGTGGGCAGGGCCCTGAGCGGCGCCGCCGTGGAACTGGCCCTCGGGAGCTACCCCGGCTTCCACGTCCTCGCCCCACCCGGAAAGGGCGCCCCCTACGGGGTGTGCGAGGCCGCGTACGTCCCCCAGGACGAGGTCGCGCACACCGCAGTCCTCGACGACGGACGCCGGATCCCCGTCCCCCCGGCCGCCGACACCCTCGTACTCGAGGACGTGGCGTCACCGGAGCTGCCCGAGCCCCTGCCGCCCGGCCCCGTCCGCGGGGCTCCGCTCGGCCTGCTCGCCGGGGCCCGCAGCGGGGACAAGGGCGGGGACGCCAACGTCGGGGTGTGGGTCCGCACCGACCAGGCCTGGCGCTGGCTCGCCCACACCCTGACCGTCGACCGGTTCCGCGAACTCCTCCCGGAGACAGCGGAGTTGAAGGTCACCCGGCACGTCCTCCCCCACCTGCGCGCCCTGAACTTCGTCGTCGAGGGCGTCCTCGGCGCCGGAGTCGCCGCCCAGCACCGCTTCGATCCGCAGGCCAAGGCGCTCGGCGAATGGCTGCGCTCCCGTCATCTGGACCTCCCGGAGGCACTCCTGTGACCGTCCTGCCGTCGGCGCTGGACACGACCGGCCCCGACCACCGCGCCCACCGCGCGGCCATGCTCGCCAAGCTGGCCGACCTGGACGCCGAGCACGCCAAGGCCCTGGCGGGCGGCGGCCCGAAGTACGTCGAACGCCACCGCTCCCGCGGCAAGCTCCTCGCCCGCGAACGCATCGAACTGCTCCTCGACCCCGACACCCCGTTCCTGGAGCTGTCCCCGCTCGCCGCCTGGGGCAGCGACCACACCGTCGGCGCCTCCCTGGTCACCGGTATCGGGGTCGTCGAGGGCGTCGAGTGCCTGATCACCGCCAACGACCCCACCGTCCGCGGCGGCGCCAGCAACCCCTGGTCGCTGAAGAAGGCCCTGCGCGCCAACGACATCGCGCTCGCCAACCGGCTGCCCTTCATCAGCCTGGTGGAGTCCGGCGGCGCCGACCTGCCCTCCCAGAAGGAGATCTTCATCCCCGGGGGCGCCATCTTCCGCGACCTCACCCGGCTCTCCGCCGCCGGCATCCCCACCGTCGCCGTCGTCTTCGGCAACTCCACGGCGGGCGGCGCCTACATCCCCGGCCTGTCCGACCACGTGATCATGGTCAAGGAGCGGGCCAAGGTCTTCCTCGGCGGACCGCCGCTGGTCAAGATGGCCACCGGAGAGGAGAGCGACGACGAGTCGCTGGGCGGCGCCGAGATGCACGCGCGCGTGTCCGGCCTCGCCGACTACTTCGCCGTCGACGAACGCGACGCGCTGCGCCAGGCCCGCCGGGTGGTCGCCCGCCTCAACCACCGCAAGGCGTACGACGACCCGGGCCCGGCCGAGCCCCCCAAGCACGACCCCGAGGACCTGCTCGGCATCGTCCCCGGCGACCTCAAGATCCCCTTCGACCCGCGCGAGGTGATCGCCCGGATCGTCGACGGCTCCGACTTCGACGAGTTCAAGCCCCTGTACGGCACGAGCCTCGCCACCGGCTGGGCCGCGCTGCACGGCTACCCGGTCGGCATCCTCGCCAACGCCCAGGGCGTGCTGTTCAGCGCCGAGTCCCAGAAGGCCGCCCAGTTCATCCAGCTCGCCAACCAGCGGAACATCCCACTGCTGTTCCTGCACAACACCACCGGCTACATGGTCGGCAAGGAGTACGAGCAGGGCGGCATCATCAAGCACGGCGCCATGATGATCAACGCGGTGAGCAACAGCCGCGTCCCGCACCTGTCCGTCCTCATGGGCGCCTCCTACGGCGCCGGCCACTACGGCATGTGCGGCCGCGCCTACGACCCCCGTTTCCTGTTCGCCTGGCCCAGCGCCAAGTCGGCCGTCATGGGCCCGCAGCAGCTCGCCGGCGTCCTGTCGATCGTCGCCCGCCAGTCGGCCGCCGCGAAGGGACAGCCGTACGACGAGGACGCCGACGCCGCCCTGCGCGCCCTGGTGGAGCAGCAGATCGAGTCCGAGTCGCTGCCGATGTTCCTGTCCGGGCGGCTCTACGACGACGGCGTCATCGACCCGCGCGACACCCGCACGGTCCTCGGCCTGTGCCTGTCGGCCATCCACACGGCGCCGTACGAGGGCGCGCGCGGTGGCTTCGGCGTCTTCCGGATGTGAGGCTCATGGTTACTTCTGCTCTTATTGCTTCTGTTCCGACCGCTTCTGCCGCGATTACGTCTGTCCTGGTCGCGAACCGCGGTGAGATCGCCTGCCGTATCTTCCGCACCTGCGGTGCGTTGGGAATCCGGACGGTCGCCGTGCACTCGGACGCCGACGACAACGCCCTCCACGCGCGCGTGGCCGACACGGCCGTACGACTGCCGGGGGCGGCCCCCGCGGACACCTATCTGCGCGCCGACCTGATCGTGAAGGCGGCCGTCGCGGCCGGCGCGGACGCCGTCCACCCCGGCTACGGCTTCCTCTCCGAGAACGCCGACTTCGCCCGGGCCGTCCAGGACGCCGGACTCGTCTGGATCGGCCCGCCGCCGGAGGCCATCGAGGCGATGGCGTCCAAGACACGCGCGAAGCGGCTGATGGGGCTGGCGCCGCTCACGGAGGCCGGGGAGTCCGATCTCCCGGTGCTGGTGAAGGCGGCGGCGGGCGGCGGAGGCCGCGGCATGCGGGTCGTACGCCGTCTGGCGGACCTGCCGGCCGCCCTGGAGGCCGCCCGCGCGGAGGCCGCGAGCGCCTTCGGCGACGGCGAGGTCTTCGTCGAGCCCTACGTCGAGAACGGCCGCCATGTCGAGGTCCAGATCCTCGCCGACACCCACGGCACGGTGTGGGCGCTCGGCACCCGCGACTGCTCCCTCCAGCGCCGCCACCAGAAGGTGATCGAGGAGGCGCCGGCGCCCGGGCTCTCCCCGGCGCTGGAGGAGGAACTGCGGGCGCTGTCCGTACGCGCGGCACGCTCGGTCGCGTATGTCGGCGCCGGCACCGTCGAGTTCCTGGTCGCCGACGGCCGCGCGCACTTCCTGGAGATGAACACCCGCCTCCAGGTCGAACACCCCGTCACGGAGGCCGTCTTCGGCCTCGACCTCGTGGCGGAACAGATCCGCGTCGCGGAGGGCGCCGCCCTCGCCCCCGAACCGCCACGCGCGCGTGGCCACGCCATCGAGGCCCGCCTCTACGCCGAGGACCCCGCGGCCGACTGGACCCCGCAGACCGGCACCCTGCACCGCCTGACCGTCCCGGACGGCGTCCGCCTGGACACCGGCTACGGCGACGGCGACGGGATCGGCGTCCACTACGACCCGATGCTCGCGAAGATCGTCGCTCACGCCCCCACGCGCGCGGAGGCGCTGCGAAAGCTGTCGGGCGCCCTGGAACGCACCACGCTCCACGGCCCGGTCACCAACCGCGACCTCCTGATCCGCTCCCTGCGGC
Organism: Streptomyces griseoruber; assembly: GCF_001514205.1. Taxonomy (GTDB): domain Bacteria; phylum Actinomycetota; class Actinomycetes; order Streptomycetales; family Streptomycetaceae; genus Streptomyces; species Streptomyces griseoruber. Next base: position 215,940 of record NZ_KQ948773.1, read on the forward strand.
ACGAGGAGTTCACCTCCGCCCGCATGAACACGGGCTTCTACGACCGCCACCTGGCCGAGCTGACCACCTCGACGGTGGATCCGTACGCCCCGCTGGCGGCGGCGCTGGCCGAGGCACGGACCCGCTCCCGGTTCGGCGGCTGGCGCAACCTGCCCTCCCAGCCGCAGCGCAAGCGGTACGCGGTGGGCGGCGAGGAGATCGAGGTCGAGTACGCGCACGGGCGCACCGGCCTCACGGCCCAGGGCGTCCAGGTCGTGCACGCCGACCCGGCCCTCGTCGTCCTGGAGACCGACGGCGTACGGCGCCGCTTCGAGGTGGCCCGCTACGGCGACCGCGTCCACGTGGGCACCACGACCCTCACGGAACTGCCCCGCTTCCCCGCCCCCGAGACCCAGCACGCCCCCGGCTCCCTCCTGGCGCCGATGCCGGGCACGGTCGTCAAGCTGGCGCCCACCCTCATCACCGGATCGAGTGTCGAAGCGGGCGAACCGCTGGTGTGGCTCGAAGCGATGAAGATGCAACACGTCATCTCCGCCCCGGCGACGGGGACGGTGACGGCGGTGCAGGTGACGGAGGGACAGCAGGTGCAGGTCGGCGCGCTCTTGGTGGTCGTGGAGAGCAACTGACCTCAGGGGCGCGGGGAACTGCGCGAGAACCACGTACGACCCGCAGCCAAAGGAGCCACAGTGACGACCCTGATCGAATCCGACGAGCACAAGGCACTCCGCGCCGCGGTCGCCTCCTTCGCCACGGCCCACACCGACACCGGCGATCTCTGGCAGGCGGCAGCCAAACTCGGCTACATCGGCGTCAACCTCCCCGAGACCTACGGAGGAGGCGGCGGCGGCATCACCGAACTCTCCCTCGTCCTCGAAGAGATGGGTGCCGCGGGCAACCCCCTCCTCATGATGATCGTCTCCCCGGCGATCTGCGGCACGGTCATCGCCCGCTTCGGCACACAGGCCCAGAAACAGCAGTGGCTCCCCGCCCTCGCCGACGGCACCCGCCTCATGGCCTTCGGCATCACCGAACCCGACGCCGGCTCCAACAGCCACCGCATCACCACCACCGCCCGCCGCGACGGCACCGACTGGCTGCTCACCGGCCGCAAGGTCTTCGTCTCCGGGGTCGACATCGCCGACGCCACCCTGATCGTCGGCCGCACCGAGGACGCCCGCACCGGCACCCTCAAGCCCTGCCTGTTCATCGTCCCGCGCGACGCCCCCGGCTTCACCCACCGCAGGATCGACATGGAACTGCACAGCGTGGAGAAGCAGTTCGAACTGGTCCTGGACGACGTCCGGCTCCCCGCCGAAGCCCTCGTCGGCGACGAGGACGCCGGCCTCCTCCAGCTCTTCGCCGGCCTCAACCCGGAGCGGATCATGACGGCCGCCTTCGCGATCGGCATGGGCCGCCACGCCCTCGCCAAGGCCGTCGCGTACGCCCGCGACCGCACGGTCTGGAAGACCCCCATCGGCGCCCACCAGGCCATCGCCCACCCCCTCGCCCAGGCGCACATCGAGCTCGAACTGGCCCGCCTGATGATGCAGAAGGCCGCCCACCTCTACGACGCCGGCGACGACACCGGCGCGGGCGAGGCCGCCAACATGGCCAAGTACGCGGCCGGGGAAGCCTGCGTCCGGGCCGTGGACCAGGCGGTCCAGACCCTCGGCGGCAACGGCCTCACCGCCGAGTTCGGCATCGCCAGACTGATCACGGCCTCCCGCGTGGCCCGTATCGCCCCGGTGAGCCGGGAGATGATTCTCAACTACGTCTCCCACCAGACCCTGGGCCTGCCCAAGTCGTACTGAACCGTCTTGGAGGAACCGTGTTCCGCAGCGTGTACGCAGACGTCCCGCCGGTAGAACTCCCCATCCACGACGCCGTCCTGGGCCACGCCGCCGCCTTCGGCGAGCAGCCCGCACTGATCGACGGCACGGACGGCACCACCCTCACCTACGAGCAGGTGGACCGGTTCCACCGGCGCGTCGCCGCCGCCCTCGCCGAGGCCGGGGTCCGCAAGGGCGACGTACTGGCCCTGCACAGCCCCAACACCGTCGCCTTCCCCCTCGCCTTCTACGCCGCCACCCGCGCGGGCGCCTCCGTCACCACCGTGCATCCGCTCGCCACCGCCGAGGAGTTCGCCAAGCAGCTCGGCGACTCCCGGGCCCGCTGGATCGTCACCGTCTCGCCGTTCCTGGAGACCGCCCGCCGCGCCGCCGAACTCGCCGGCGGCGTCCAGGAGATCTTCGTCTGCGACAGCGCGCCCGGACACCGCTCCCTGATCGACATGCTCGCCTCCGCCGCCCCCGAGCCGCAGATCGACATCGACCCCGTCGAGGACGTGGCCGCCCTGCCGTACTCCTCCGGCACCACCGGCACCCCCAAGGGCGTCATGCTCACCCACCGGCAGATCGCCACCAACCTCGCCCAGCTCGAACCCGCGATCACCGTCGGCCCCGGCGACCGCATCCTCGCCGTCCTGCCCTTCTTCCACATCTACGGCCTCACCGCCCTGATGAACGCCCCCCTCCGGCAGGGCGCCACCGTCGTCGTCCTGCCCCGCTTCGACCTCGAGACCTTCCTCGGCGCCATCCAGACCCACCGCATCAGCGGCCTGTACGTCGCCCCGCCGATCGTCCTCGCCCTCGCCAAACACCCCGCGGTCGCCCGGTACGACCTGTCGTCCCTGAAGTACGTCATCAGCGCCGCCGCCCCCCTGGACGCCGGCCTCGCCGCCGCCTGCTCCGACCGCCTGGACCTGCCGCCCGTCGGCCAGGCCTACGGCATGACGGAACTGTCCCCCGGCACCCACATCGTCCCCCTCGACGCCATGCGCGACGCCCCCGCCGGCACCGTCGGCAGGCTCATCGCCGGCACCGAGATGCGGATCGTCGCCCTCGACGACCCCGCCAAGGACCTCGGCCCCGGCGAGGACGGCGAGATCCTCATCCGCGGACCCCAGGTCATGAAGGGCTACCTCGGCCGTCCCGACGCCACCGCCGCCATGATCGACCCCGACGGCTGGCTGCACACCGGCGACATCGGCCGCGTCGACGAGGACGGCTGGCTCTTCGTCGTCGACCGCGTCAAGGAACTCATCAAGTACAAGGGCTTCCAGGTCGCCCCCGCCGAACTCGAAGCCCTCCTCCTCACCCACCCCGCGGTCGCCGACGCCGCCGTCATCGGCGTCTACAACGACGAGGGCAACGAAGTCCCGCACGCCTTCGTCGTCCGCCAGCCCACCGCCCCCGACCTCTCCGAAGGAGAGATCGCGATGTACGTCGCCGAACGTGTCGCCCCCTACAAACGCGTCCGCCGCGTCACCTTCATCGACGCCGTCCCGCGCGCGGTCTCCGGCAAGATCCTGCGCCGGCAGCTCAGGGAGACACCGTGACCCTCGTCGCCCGCACCCGCGTCCAGGGCATCGAGACCCTCACCCTCGACGCCCCCGCCACCCGCAACGCCCTCTCCGCCGCCCTCGTCGGCGAACTCACCGACGCGCTCAGCGACTGCGCCGAGGACGCCGACGTCCGCGCCGTCGTCCTCACCCACACCGGCAACACCTTCAGTGCCGGAGCCGACCTGCGCGACCCGCCTGCCCCCGACACGTTCGTGGCCGTCCTCCGGCAGATCGTCGAACTACCCCGGCCCGTCGTCGCCCGTGTCACCGGCCACGTCCGGGCCGGCGGCCTCGGCCTCCTCGCCGCCTGCGACATCACCGCCGCCGCCACCCCGGCCACCTTCGCCTTCACCGAAGTACGCATCGGCGTCGCCCCCGCCGTCATCTCCCTCCCCCTGCTGCCCCGCACCGACCCCCGCGCCCTCACCCGCTACTACCTCACCGGCGAGCGCTTCGACGCCCCCGAGGCCGCCCGCATCGGCCTGCTCACCACCACCGGCGACGATGTCGACGCCGTCCTCGCCCCCGTCCTCGACGGACTGCGCAGATCCTCCCCCCAGGCCCTCACCGAGACGAAACGGCTGCTCACGGCTAGGGTGCTGGAGACATTCGACCGGGACGCGACCCACCTCACCGCGCTCTCGGCCCGGCTGTTCTCCTCCGCGCCCGCCCGCGAGGGCATGACGGCCTTCCTCGAACGACGGGATCCCGCATGGGTGCTGTGACCGCGGCCGACCGGCCGTCCGGCGACCGGCCGCCCGGCGACCGAGTCCCCAAACAGGACCGCAGCCGGGCCACCCGGCAGCGACTCCTCGAAGCCGCCGTCGCCTGCCTCGCCGAACACGGCTGGGCCGGCTCCACGGTCTCCGTCGTCGCCGAACGCGCGGGCGTCTCCCGCGGCGCCGCCCAGCACCACTTCCCCACCCGCGAAGACCTGTTCACCGCGGCCGTCGAGTACGTCGCCGAGGAACGCTGCCTGGCCCTGCGCGCCCTGTTCCCCGACGGCGGCGCCGACCGCCGCGCGGTCCTGACCGCCCTCGTCGACGTCTACACCGGCCCCCTCTTCCGCGCCGCCCTCCACCTCTGGGTCGCCGCCTCCAACGAGGAACAGCTCGGCCCCCGCGTCGCCGAACTGGAGGGCCGCGTCGGCCGCGAGACCCACCGCGTCGCCCTCGAACTCCTCGGCGCCGACGAATCCGTCCCCGGCGTCCGCGAAACCGTCCAGGGCCTCCTCGACATGGCCCGCGGTCTCGGCCTCGCCAACCTCCTCACCGACGACACCGGCCGCCGCGAACGCGTCGTCACACAGTGGGCGGGACTGCTGGACGTGCTGCTGGACGGACGGCCGGACCGACGGGCGACCACGTCCAGGTGATCGTGGACCTGGACGTGCGCGAGAAGGACGCACCCAGGCTCGCGGAACAGCTGGGCGAACGCCCCGTCGCCGACGGCATCGTCCTCGACGCGCACGCGAGGACTCCGTGCCGGGCGCACACCCGCCCGGCCCGCACCGCCACGCCCACAGCCTCCCTGGACACCGACGGCTGGGACCGGGAGCGGACCTGGGACAACACTCCCGCTCAGGGGGCGAGCCGCTCCACCGACCAGGTGCCGTCCGCCCGGGCCACGTACCGCAGCCGGTCGTGCAGCCGGTTCTCCCGGCCCTGCCAGAACTCCACCGACTCCGGCACCACCCGGAACCCACCCCAGTGCGGCGGCACCGGCACCCGCTCACCCTCCGGATACCGCGCCACCAGCTCGGCATAGGACGCGTCCAGCTCGGCCCGTCCGGCGATCACCGACGACTGCCCGCTCGCCCACGCCCCGAGCTGTGAACCGTGCGGCCGGCTGCGGAAATACGCCGCGGTCTCGTCCCGCCCCGTCCGCCGGGCCGCCCCCCGCACGATGACCTGGCGTGCCATCGGATGCCACGGGAAGAGCAACGACACATACGGGTTCGCGGCGAGATCGCGCCCTTTGCGGGACTCGTAGTTCGTATAGAAGACGAACCCCTGTTCGTCGAACTGCTTCAGCAGCACCGTCCGGGAACTGGGCCGCCCCTCCGCGTCCGCCGTGGACACGACCATGGCGTTCGGCTCGAAGAGATGCGCCTCCACGGCCGCGTCCTTGAACCAGCGCGCGAACTGCTCCACCGGTGTGGCGGCCAGTTCCGCCTCGTCGAGCCCCTCCGCCCGGTACTGCTTGCGCATGGCGGCGGGATCGGGCACGGGCCCGGAGTAGACGGAGTCGTGAGCGGTCACGTGGCCATCCTGCCGTATGGAACACCTCTGCGGACCGACACCTCCACCAACCCTGTGGCACTGAGTGCCGCACCACTCCCCAAAGGTGACACTCGGGGATATGGTGCAGAAGCCACGACGAGTGCCGTACCGGCGCAGTGGACCCACCGGCGCCACAACCCGCAGCACACCTCACGAGGAGCCGCCTGATGTCCGACTTCGTACCCGGACTCGAAGGAGTCGTCGCGTTCGAGACGGAGATCGCCGAACCGGACAAGGAAGGCGGTGCCCTGCGATACCGGGGCGTCGACATCGAGGACCTGGTCGGCCACGTCTCGTTCGGCAACGTCTGGGGCCTCCTCGTCGACGGCGCCTTCAACCCCGGCCTGCCGCCCGCCGAGCCCTTCCCCATCCCCGTCCACTCCGGCGACATCCGCGTCGACGTCCAGTCCGCCCTCGCCATGCTCGCCCCGGTCTGGGGCCTCAAGCCGCTGCTCGACATCGATGCCGAGCACGCCCGCGAGGACCTCGCCCGCGCCGCCGTCATGGCCCTGTCCTACGTCGCCCAGTCCGCCCGCGGCCAGGGCCGCCCCATGGTCCCGCAGAGCGAGATCGACAAGGCCCACTCCGTCGTCGAACGCTTCATGATCCGCTGGCGCGGCGAACCCGACCCCAAGCACGTCAAGGCCGTCGACGCCTACTGGACGAGCGCGGCCGAGCACGGCATGAACGCCTCCACCTTCACCGCCCGCGTCATCGCCTCCACCGGCGCCGACGTCGCCGCCGCCCTCTCCGGTGCCGTGGGAGCCATGTCCGGCCCCCTCCACGGCGGCGCCCCCTCCCGCGTCCTGCACATGATCGAGGAGATCGAGCGCACCGGCGACGCCGAGGCCTACGTCAAGCGCGCCCTCGACCAGGGCGAACGCCTCATGGGCTTCGGCCACCGCGTCTACCGCGCCGAGGACCCCCGCGCCCGCGTCCTGCGCCGCACCGCCCGCGAACTCGGCGCCCCCCGCTTCGAGATCGCCGAAGCCCTGGAGAAAGCCGCCCTCGCCGAACTCCACGCCCGCCGCCCCGACCGCGTCCTGGCGACGAACGTCGAGTTCTGGGCGGCGATCGTCCTCGACTTCGCCGAGGTGCCCGCGCACATGTTCACCTCGATGTTCACCTGCGCCCGCACCGCCGGCTGGTCGGCCCACATCCTCGAGCAGAAGCGCACCGGCCGCCTGGTCCGCCCCTCCGCCCGCTACATCGGCCCCGGCACCCGCAGCCCCCAGGACATCGAGGGCTACGAGGACATCGCGCACTGAGCCGCACGCGGCGCGCTCACGCGGGGCTGAGCAGCTCCGCGTGATGCCGCTCCGCCACCAGCGGATGCGCCCGCAGCTTGCCCTTCAGCTCGTTGAACCCGTACTCCGCGAACAGCGGGTTCCCCGGATCGTCCGTCACCCCCGGAGCGGCGGAGGCGTACGGGAAGACCAGCGGCTCCACACGGGCGTCCAGCCGGGGGTTGTAGAAGAAGGGCACGGAGAACCGCTCCACGGCCCCCGGCGGTGACACGACCCGATGGTTGGTGGCGACGAGGTACCCGTTGGTCGCCACCTCCAGCAACTCCCCGAGATTCACGACGAACGCCCCCTCCACCGGCGGCACGTCGTGGAACACCCCGTCCTCCCGCTGCACCTGAAGCCCACCGACCTGGTCCTGGAGCAGCAGCGTCAGGAACCCGTAGTCCTTGTGGGCCCCCACCCCCTGCCCGGCCCCGTCCCCCGGGCTCCCCGGATACCGCACCAGCTTCAGATGCGGATGCGCGTGCTCCCCGAAGACGGAGTCGTAGAACCCGGGCTCGGCCCCGATCGACGTGAGCAGCTCCCGCAGCAACCGCTCGGCGACACCACTGAGCCGGTCGATCCACGCCAGCGCGGCCTCCCGCAGCTCGGGCAGCCCGCCCGGCCACTGATTGGGCCCTTGCAGCCACCAGTACGAGGGCTCACCGGGCCCCGGCACCCGAGCCGCCCGCTCCGCCCCGATGTCCAGCTGGTCCCGCCAGTCCTGCCGCCCTCCGGTCCGCTCGTCACCGGTGCGCGTGTACCCCCGGAAGTGCGGCGAGTTCACATTGTCGATGGCGAGCCGCTCGGCCTCGGGCAGCCGGAAGAAGGCTCGCATGGCTCCCACCAGCCGCTCGGTCTCCTCCCCGCTCACCCCGTGCCCGACGAGCTGGAAGAAGCCCACGTCATGGGCGGCACTGTGGAGCTGCGCGTGGAGCAGCGCACGTGCCTGGGGGCCACGGTCGGCGGCCGACAGATCGATGAGGGGGAGCTGGTCGTACGACGGTGCCGTCGCGAGGTGCGTCATGGAATGCGTCCGCGGGGTGTACGGGGCACGGGCGGCCGCCGAGGGTGGGGCGGAGCCCAGCTGCCGGAAAGGGAGAAGAAGCAGAAGGGGGCTGGGTCAGGCGGAGCGCCGACAGCCCATGCTCGTGACGCGGACGAAGTCCACGTGGCGGCGTCGAACGAGCGAAAGCATGTTCCCCAGCGTACTGCCTACGAAAATGTTCCGAAACGCCCGGGTCGGCCCCGAAAACGCAGACGACCCGCGAGTCTGGTCCTCCCAGAGGAAGGGGCCGGCCGGACGTACCGGCGACTCGCGGGTCGGGTGACTGCTGGGATTGGGCCGGCTGCACGCGTGTCCCGCGCGCGGGTCCGGCACCGCACTGAGTGTGGTGGCGGGCCGCTAGCCCGCAGCCACCTCCGACGTCCGGTGTGCATACATGCTCCGGATCACCTCCTTTCGACGGTCCTCACACCCTAAGAACCTGTTTCCCTGGACTCAAGTGTTTTTCTGAGAAGTTGACGGAGATGCCTCGGGCCGCCTGCTGTAGCCATACCCGTCTCCCCGCCAGGTCTCCCGTGACGTATCCGAAGTGCTGTTTGGCAGTGGAGCGCAGCAGGCGGGGGAAGCCGTATCGGTCCGGGGTGGTCCTGGCGTAGGAGCCGCGACCGGTGGCCTTGGCGACGAGGACATGGCTGGGGAAGCGCACGATCTTGCAGCCCGCAGTGTGATCGAGAGGGCCGACGGACAGCGCGTCCAGGGTGTGGGTCTTGGCCGGGCCCATCGCGACGCGGTTCATTTTGGTGAGTCGGCCTGGCCAGGCGTGGATGAGGGTGCCGAGGGTGTCCAGGGCGGCTGTGAGCTGCTGGCCGATGGCGTTCATCGCGGCCGCGTCGGTGAGCGGAGTTTTGAGCTGCTGGAGGATCTCGGCGAGCCGGTCGGGCCTGTGGGACAGGAACGCTTCCAGTGATTGCGTGCCCTTGGCCCGGTTGCACGGGACACATGCGGGGACGAGGTTGGAGATCCGGCTCGACCCTCCTCGGCCTCGAGGCCGAAGATGCTCGATGTTCAGGGGCACGCCCGTGGCGTCGCAGTAGGCGCAGGCCTTGTTCCACTTGGCACGCAGGTAGGCGCGGGCGTTCGTCCCGGCGAGTGGTCCCTGCTCGTACTCGGCTCCTCGGAGAGGCCTGTCCGCGCTCATGGAGTGGGTGTCGAAGGCGACCTGTTCGATGTGGATCTCGGTGACGACGCGGTGGCGGAGGGAGGGTGGGAGCCAATCAGGCCGTTGTTTGCGGTTGAGTGAGCGGCGGGCCCGATAGCGGAGGTTCGCTGATCGTCGCCGGTTCCGGTAGCCGGCTCGTTGGCGCATGCGGGCACTGATCTGGTCGGCGCGGTGTTGGAGTTCGACGGAGATCAGTCCGCGGCGGACGGTGACGGTGGTGCCGTGCTGGTCGGTTTCCTTCTTCTCGTCGGTGAGGGCGAGCCCGGTGCCTTTGGAGCCGGGGTCGATGCGTAATTGGACGCCGTCGACTTCCGACTCGGCGCGGGTGCGGTCTTTGAGACGGATGGTGAAGGGCGTCTGCCGGGCGACCACGGCTCGTCCCTCGGTGAGCAGTTCTCGGGCGCGGGCGGGGTGGCAGGGCATGAGCGGCTGCCTTTCCTTGGAGAGCACGAAGACCCTGCCGACGCCGATTCCGCCCTCGTGCAGCTGATCGCCTGGAGGAGCGTCACCGCTCCCGCTCTCTGCCGCCTGCGCTGCCGAGGCAGTGCTTTTGGCGTGACGCTGGCGGGCCCGGGCGCCGCGCCCGCCGGTCTCCCCTCGCCCATGTTCCCTGCCGGTGCCCCGCTTGGTGGCGGGGTGTCCGTGAGCCGTTTCGTCCCTGCTCCCGGGGGTGTCTGCTCTCACGGATTCCAGAGCAGGCTGCTGAGGAAGCACAGCCTGGTGGGTCTGTTCGCCTGCAGAAAACGTAGTCATCCGGGGCGGTGTGTGGCGCGTGCCGGATCAGATCTAAATAGCTCACATGTGCGAACTTTGCGTGTTTGTCAAACGTGCGATCGATCTTCGTGCTAACGCCCAGCGGGTTCGAGGGAACGCGTTGACGTGTGCGCGGGCGCGCGGTTCGCTGGTGGGGTGAGTGATCTTCGTGTCGAGGCGGTCGCCGGTGAGGCCGCGCTGGAGCAGTGGCGGTACGTCCACAACGTGATCGTGCCGCCGGCCGCGCTGTCGCTGGACGAGGTGCGGGAGCGGGCGGGACGCAACCGGCTGGAGAACGCGTACGTCGGTGAGGTGCTGGTCGGCTGCTCCACGGTGCGCCCGCCGACCGGGGACGGGGTGGTGACCGTCGTCGCGCGCGTGCTGCCCGGGTTCCGTCGGCGGGGGTACGGGGCGGAGCTCTACGATCATGTTCTCGGGCAGGCGCGGGTGCTGGGCGCCGGCGCGGTCGAGACGTGTGTGCTGGCCGTCAACGAGGACGGTCTGCGTTTCGCACGCGCGCGTGGCTTCATCGAGGTCGAGCGCTATGTGCTGGACGGCGGGACGGCGGAATGGGTCGACCTGAGGCTGATGCCCGTTCCGGTGTGACGGTGGCGACGGCGGCGGTGCAACGATTCCCCTGCAATCTTGCGGGAACCATATGTGGGCTGCGTCACGTTCGAGTTGAATGAGGGCAAGTGAGCGAACCTGCAGGGGGTCCAGGTGAGTGCTTCCCGGCGTAAGGGGACCACCGACGAACTGGGGCCGGACGAGCCCGAGCGGTCGGAGAACCCCGGCGGCCCCGTCGGCCCGGACGGCGCGGATCTCCTCGCCGCGCTCCTCGACGGCATGGACGCGGCCCTGTGCGCCTTCGACGCCGACGGTGTCGTCACCCACTGGAACCGCGAGGCGGAGCGCATCCTCGGCTGGAGCGCGGCGGAGGCCGTGGGCCGGCAGGGCTTCGCCGGGTGGGCGGTGCGTGAGGCGGACGCCGAGGAGGTCGAGACGCGGCTGATGTCGGCGATGCACGCGTCGGGCCGCCAGGTGCACGAGTTCGCGCTGCTGACGAAGGACGGGGGCCGGGTGCTCGTCCGCACCCAGTCGGCCGCCGTGCCCGGCCCGGACGGCAAGCCGGCCGGGCTGTACTGCGCCTTCAGCGAGGTGCACGCGCAGATCGACCTCGAGCGGTCCATCGCGCTCAGTGAGGCGCTGTTCGACGACGCCTCCTGGGGCGTGGTCCTCGTGGACGCGGATCTGCGGCCCGCCGTGGTCAACGCGCATGCCGCCCGCGCGCTCGGCACGGGGCGTACGGCGGTGCTGGGCCGTCCGCTGGGCGAGCTGCTGACCCAGGGTGTGGAGGAGCTGGAGAACGCGCTGACGCATGTCCTCGCGGAGGGCGCCCCGCCCGCTCCGGCGGAGGTGTGGGTGGGCGTGCGCACCCCGGAGGGGGAGCGGCGGCGCTGCTGGCGGAGCGGGTTTCTGCGGCTGGCCTCGCCGCTGGCGGAGGAGCCGGTGCCGCTCGGTGTGGGGTGGTTGTTCCAGGACGTCACGGAGGCCAAGCAGGGGGAGCAGGAGGCGTCGCTGCTGCGGTTCCGTACGAATCAGCTGCACCGGGCCGCGCGTGCGGCGGCCGAGTGCGAGGACCCGGCGGAGGCGGCCACGGTCCATCTCGACTTCGCGTTGGCGGGGTTCGCCGACCATGCGCTGATCGACCGGGTCGCGGGCGGTGCGGCGGCGGAGTCGGAGTCGGTGGCGGTGCCGCTGCGGCTGGTCCGGGTCGCGGCCACGCCGTCGGGTGGTCCGGGCCCGAGTGCGCTGACCGGTTACGCCGGTCTGCCGGTCCGGTATCCGGAGGGGCATCCGGCGTTGCAGTGCGTCGCGCGGGCCGGTTCGGTGCGGGCGGGCGCGGGGGGCGTGCCGGCGGAGGAGACACGGGAGTGGGCGCGGGCACGGCAGTGGCCGCAGGACACGGTGCACGCGTTGTGCGCGGTGCTGCGCAGCCGGGGCCGGACGCTGGGTGTGGTGACGTTTCTGCGGGGTGCCGGCCGGACGTCCTTCGAGCGTTCCGACGCGACGTACGCCGAGGATGTGGCGGTGCGGATAGCGGCGGCGCTGGACCTGGCGGACCTGGCGGACCTGGCGGGGGGCGGCACGGGCGCCTGACCGCCGGGCCGCCGGTCCGTGCCGCCCCGGCTTCAGCGTCGGTAGAAGATCCGGTCGCCGTACTCGTCCATGACGCGCCGGTTCCAGTCGTGGCCGCCGTCGACGTTGCCGGAGCGCAGCAGCGGGGGCTCGATGCCGCGGTCGGCGAGGGAGCCGGCCGCGGTGGCCATGACGGCCTGGAGGAGGGCCGAGGTGACGACAGTGGAGGCGGGGGCGAAGGGGGCCGGGACGCTGTCCAGGGTGAGTACGGCGTCGCCGACGGCGATCTTCGAGTCGAGTACGACGTCGCAGTGGTCCTTGAGGAAGGTGCCGGTGGGGTTGCGGGGGGTGGTCTCGGAGGCGTACGCCACCGAGGTCACGCCGATGACCTTGACGCCGAGGGCGCGGGCCTTGAGGGCCATCTCGACGGGCAGGGCGTTGCGGCCGGAGAGCGAGATGATCACGAGGGCGTCGCCGGCGCGCAGCGGGGAGGTGTCGAGGACGGTGCTCGCGAGGCCGTCGACGCGTTCCAGGGCGGAGCCGAGGGTGGCGGGCATGACGTCGACACCGACGAGGCCCGGGACGGCGAGCAGGTTCACCAGGGCGAGGCCGCCCGAGCGGTAGACGAGGTCCTGGGCGGGCAGGGAGGAGTGGCCGGCGCCGAAGGCGAAGAGCCGGCCGCCGGCGGCGACGGTGTCGGCGAGGAGCGTGCCGGCGGCCCGTACCGCGTCGGCCTCCTCGTCGCGGACCCGCTCCAGCAGGCCGATCGCGGCGTCGAGGAAGCGGGCGGCGAGCTCGTGGTCGCTGCGGTCGCTCATCCGAGGGGGCTCCTTCGCCGTCGGGGGTCCGTGTCGCGGATCACCGTGCGGTCTGGACCAGTGCCGTGTCAATACGGCCGACGGCGCTCCGGGGAGCCCCGCGTAACCGTACGGTTTCCATGGCGAGGCACGGTTGTCAGTGGTATCCGGCAGAATTGATGCCAGGGCCAGCGCACGCGCCGGAGAGCCGTCGAGCCTTCGGCAGATCTCATCGAGGGGCACACGAATGTCCGGACTGATCGACACCACGGAGATGTATCTCCGCACCATCCTCGAGCTGGAGGAGGAGGGTGTGGTCCCCATGCGGGCCCGGATCGCCGAGCGCCTCGACCAGAGCGGGCCCACGGTGAGCCAGACAGTGGCGCGCATGGAGCGCGACGGTCTGGTCTCCGTGGCGAGCGACCGGCATCTGGAGCTGACGGACGAGGGCCGTCGGCTGGCCACGCGCGTGATGCGCAAGCACCGGCTCGCCGAGTGTCTGCTCGTCGATGTGATCGGCCTGGAGTGGGAGCAGGTCCATGCCGAGGCGTGCCGCTGGGAGCACGTGATGAGCGAGGCCGTGGAGCGCCGCGTGCTGGAGCTGCTGCGGCACCCCACCGAGTCGCCGTACGGCAATCCGATCCCGGGTCTGGAGGAGCTGGGCGAGAAGGACGGCGCCGACCCGTTCCTGGACGAGGGCATGGTCTCGCTGGCCGACCTCGACCCGGGTGCGGAGGGCAAGACGGTCGTCGTGCGGCGTATCGGTGAGCCGATCCAGACGGACGCGCAGCTGATGTACACGCTGCGCCGGGCGGGTGTGCAGCCCGGTTCGGTGGTGAGCGTGACGGAGTCGGCGGGCGGGGTGCTGGTCGGCAGCGGTGGCGAGGCGGCCGAGCTGGAGGCGGACGTCGCGTCCCATGTGTTCGTGGCCAAGCGCTGAACGGCCGTCCGGCGGTAGCCCGGCGATTGTTGAAATGCTGAGCGATGTTCAACTCCTGGTGCTCCTGGGGTAGTTGATGCGCCCCTGCGATGTTGTCGAATCGCAGATTCCCTGTGTCGAATGGCAGCGCGCGGACGGTTCGCGTGCCACGCTGTCGCGTGAGGCATATGACCTGAGGGGGCGGGGATGATGTGCCGCAGAGCAGTGGAGGGCCCCGGTGCCGTTCGGCACCGGGGCCTGTCCTCCCCTGTTTCGACCCGGAGCCCCGAGCTCTCAGGGTCGTTCCCCTCGGACCGTTTTCCCCGAGCGGTCCGCCTCCCGCTGAAGATCTCCCCTCGACAGCGGCGATCATTCCTTGAGGGGGGTCACTCGAACGAGGGGTGTTGGTCGCGGAGAGTGCATTTCTCGAAAGGGCATTCGATAGCCTGCAGGTGATCGAGGGCAGAGCGAAGGCAGCACTAGGGCATCGGCAGCACAGCGGTACGACGGCTAGGGGGGTGCCAGGATCCATGGCGCGACGCATCGACGTGACCGGGGCGGGCGGCGTACGTCTGGCGGCCTGGGAGTTCGGCGACCCTCCCAAGGCCGATCAGCCCGGGAGCGGGACGGACGCCATGATCCCGGCCCAGTCGACCGGCGGGCGGGACGGCCACCACGGCACCGCGCCCGGCACCGGCCTCGGACCCGCTTCCGGTGCCGAGCCCGAGCGCACCTCCGGGGTCCTGTTACTGCACGGCCTGATGGGCCGCGCCTCGCACTGGGCGTCCACCGCCCGCTGGCTCTCCGAGCGGCACCGCGCGGTCGCCCTCGACCAGCGCGGCCACGGCCAGAGCGAGAAGCCCCCCGAGGCCGCCTTCACCCGCGAGGCGTACGTCGAGGACGCGGAGGCCGCCCTGGAACAGCTCCGCCTCACCCCGGCCGTCCTCATCGGCCACGCCATGGGAGCGCTCACCGCCTGGCAGCTCGCCGCGAAACGCCCCGATTTGGTCCGCGCCGTGATCCTCTGCGACATGCGGGCCTCCGCGCTCGGCTCGGCCTCGCAGCGCGAGTGGGCCGACTGGTTCACGTCCTGGCCCCTGCCCTTCGCCACCCTCGCCGACGTCCGCAAGTGGTTCGGCGAGGACGACCCCTGGGTGGAGCGCCCCAACCCCTCCCGCGGCGAGTTCTACGCCGAGGTGATGCAGGAGTCCCCCGACGGCTGGCGCCCCGTCTTCGCACCCGAGCAGATGCTCAAGTCCCGCGAGACCTGGGTCTACGACGCCCACTGGGAGGAGCTGACCCAGGTCCAGTGCCCCGCGCTGGTCGTGCGCGGCCTCGACGGCGAGCTGGGCCGGGCCGAGGCCCAGGAGATGGTCCGGGTGCTCCCCCGCGGCGAGTACGCGGAGGTCGCCGACGCCGGCCACCTCGTCCACTACGACCAGCCCGAGGCCTGGCGGACGGCGATCGAACCGTTCCTGGACGGCGTACTGGCGCCCTAGGCCGGACCTGGGCCCCGTCCGGCGGCTCAGCCCTTGCTCACCGCCGCCAGGATCTCCGGCAGGCGGGCCGCCACCTGCGGCGCCGCCAGCCGCAGGCCCAGCAGGGTGATCGCCGTCCCGTACACCGCGCCGACCGGCAGCAGCACCCAGCTCCACAGCTCACCGTCCACGGTGACGTTCAGCCAGATCGTCACCGCGATGACCGGGGCGCACAGCAGGGCGGCCGCGACCATCCCGCCGAAGATGGAGATCCAGGCCAGCCCCGTCTGCCCGGGGGCCACGTTCTTGTAGCCCTCCTGCGGGATCGAGTAGGGGAAGCGGGCCGACGTCCAGGCGCCGGTCGTCAGCATCGCGCCCAGCAGTGCCAGCGACAGCCCCAGCACCTCCGGGAGTCTCGGCCAGTCCCCGAGGAGCGCCGTCGTCACCACGGTCACCAGCGTCGCGTACGGCAGGGTGATCACCAGCAGCGCGAGGGCACGCGCGCGGAGTTCGACGTAGGCGTCCCGGGGCGAGGAGATCGTCAGCGCGACCATCCAGAACGCCGAGGTGTCCTGTCCGAACTGGTTGTACATCTGGATGCCGAGCATCCCGGCGGCGAAGCAGGCGAAGTAGATCGAGCCGGTGCCCTGCACCGCGTTGAACACGGGCACGATCAGCCCGATCGCGAGCGACGTCACCCAGGCCGCCTTCGTCTTGGGATCCCGCCACACATAGCGCAGGCTGCGCTCCATGACGGTGCCGGTACGGCCGTCCGGCAGCAGCCGCGCCCACCCGGCACCGCCGCGCCGGTCCCGCGCGTCCTCCTCGGCGGCCCCCAGTGTCGAACCGTCCGGCGCGGTCATCAGCCGGTCCAGACTCCGCGCCCACACCGCCACGAGCCCCGCCAGAGCCGCCGCGGCGACCGCCAACTGTCCCGCGGCGAGGCCGTACGCCCCCTCGCTCACCGAGTCCACCGCACCCACCGCGGAGGCCGGCGGCAGCCATCGCACCACCTCGGCCGCGGGATCGAGCTGCCCGAGTCCGGCCGTGCCCAGCCGCTGCGCCGCGAAGTTGACGACCTGCGCGCCCACCGCGATCACCAGCCCGCTCAGCACCGCCAGATCCCGCCCCCGGCGACTGGTCAGCAGCCGGACGTTGGCGGCGGCGACGGCCCGCGCGAGCGCCACGCACACCAGCAGCGCCAGGACGACGGCGACGACCGAGACGACGTACGCGGCGGCCCCGTGCGCCACCGCGACCACCGAACCCACCAGCATCAGCGCGGTGAACAGCGGCCCGATCCCCACCAACGAGGCCGCCAGCAGCGCCCGGACCAGCGGCCGGGGCCGCAGCGGCAGCATCACCAGCCGCGTCGGATCCAGCGTCTCGTCCCCGCCGGGAAAGAACAGCGGCATCACCGCCCACCCCAGCCCCAGCACCCCCACCAGCAGCACCACGAGCGCATCGGCGTGCGCATGCCCCCGCAGCGCGATCAGCCCGAGCAGTTGCAGCACCGCGAACACCAGCACGACCACGGCGGACGCCACATACGCGGCCCGCCGCCCACCGGACTGCCTGAGCCCGTTGCGCAACAGCGACAGCTTCAGCCGTACGACGGTGGAGGTCAGCGCGGTCACCGGGCCGCCCCGCCGCCCAGCCAGTCGAGATCCGCCCCGCCGTCCCGCCCCTCGGCGCCGACCAGTTCCAGGAACGCCCGTTGCAACGAGGGAGCCGCCCCGCGGACCTCCTCCAGCGTCCCGTGCGCCCGGATCCGCCCCGCCGCCATCACCGCCACCCAGTCGCACAGGGACTCGACGAGTTCCATCACGTGCGAGGAGAAGACGACGGTGGCCCCGGAGGCGGTGTACCGCTCCAGCACCCCGCGGATGGTCTGCGCGGACACCGGGTCGACCCCCTCGAACGGCTCGTCGAGGAAGAGCACTTCGGGATTGTGCAGCAGCGCCGTCGCGAGTCCGATCTTCTTGCGCATGCCCGTCGAGTAGTCGACGACCAGCTTGTGCTGGGCCCCCGCGAGATCGAGGACGTCGAGCAACTGCGTGGCCCGCCGGTCGACTTCGGCACCGGGCAGCCCGCGCAGCCGTCCGCTGTATCCGAGCAGTTCGCGCCCCGACAGCCGCTCGAACAGGCGCAGCCCCTCCGGCAGCACCCCGATCCGCGCCTTCACCGCCACGGGATCCCGCCACACGTCCCGCCCGACCACCTCGACGGACCCCTGATCGGGCCGCAACAGCCCGGTCACCATGGAGAGCGTGGTCGTCTTGCCGGCCCCGTTCGGCCCGACGAGCCCGATGAACTTCCCCGCAGGCAGATCGAGATCGATCCCGGCAACCGCGACCTGCTGCCCGAACCGCTTCCAGAGATCACGCACACGCACGGCCGACGTCATACCTGAACCCTACGGTCAGGCGAGGTGCTTTTCAGGGGCGCGGGGATGTGCCCCATATGCGGCTCCGCCGCGGGGCGCGATCAACCATGACGCACCCGCACCTGCACCCGGCAACGGCGAACAGCCGGTCAGCGATCCCGCCCGCACGCATAGGCGAGCGGCGAGATCAACTCCTCGGCGTCCGGCAGCCACCGGTTCGCGGCGGTCGGCCGGCAGGCCCACTGCACGGCCCCCCGGGACCCGAACCGCGTGGGCGGCGCGGCCACATACGTCCCCTCGCCCAACGTCACGAGGTCCAGCGACCCGAGAGACCAGCCCAGCTTGCGCACCAGGTCCGGCACCTTCGCGGACGCCCCCGGCAGCACGAAGAACTGCATCCGGCGGTCCGGCGTCAACGTCACCGGCCCCAGCGTCAGTTCCATCCGCTCCATCCGCGCCAGCGCGAGGAACCCGGCCGTCTCCGGCACGGAGATCGCGTCGAACGTACGCCCGGTGGGCAGCAGGATCGAGGCGGTCGGCTGCTTCTGCCACATCCGGCGCGCGACGGTCGCGCTGCCCGTCGCCTGCGTCACCCAGTCCGGTCGCGAGGGATGCGCCCCCGGTGCCGCGCACGCCGTGTCGCCGCAGGAGCAGCGCTGCACACCGTCGACGGCTTCCAGCCAGGTGCCGGGGAAGACGTCCCAATGGCGTTCCTCGGCGTAGCGAACAGCGGTCTCGAGCAGCGATTCCCCGCGCTGCTTCGGGATTTGAGTGGCGTCGGCGCCCGCGATGGTCTCTTCCACGATGAGCACAACTCTAGCGGTCACCGGGGGTTACGCACGCCACTGTGCGCGGGGGAGGAGCACCGATTTTGCGTCCGGGGCGCATGGGTGCATCCCGGGGGGCGCGTGGAAGGAACGGGCGCGGGAGCGGGTAGTCACCGATGGGGGGCGGGGCTTCCGCCGATATCCCGGCAATTCTCGTGCAATCAGCACATGCCTCGCATTTTCGCTGTTTCCATGGGGCATTGATCTTCTCGGCCGGAACTTTTCGGTGCGGAACTCCACAGGGGGTAGTGCCAATGGCCGCAAGGCCTCTCGTCGCGCGGCAGCCGAACGAACGGCTGCAGGCGCTCATCCAGGAGGCGGGGTGCTCGAACGCCGGGCTCGCCCGCCGGGTCAACATGTGCGGCGCCGAGCACGGTCTCGACCTGCGCTACGACAAGACGTCCGTGGCCCGCTGGCTGCGCGGACAGCAGCCGCGCGGGCGCGCCCCGGCGATCATCGCCGAGGCCCTGGGCCGCAAGCTCGGCCGTACGGTCACGATCGACGAGATCGGCATGGCCAACGGCAAGAACCTCGCCTCGGGCGTGGGTCTCCAGTTCTCGCCGACGGTGCTGGGGGCCATCGAGCAGGTCTGCGAGCTGTGGCGCAGCGACGTGGGCCGGCGCGACTTCCTCTCCGGTTCGTCCGTCGCCGCCTCGGCGCTGGTCGAGCCCAGCCGCGACTGGCTGATCTCGTCGCCCGACGCCCAGGTGGCGCGGTCGGCGGGACCGCGGGTGGGCCTGTCCGACGTGGCGGCCGTGAAGGCGATGACCCAGGCCCTCGTCGACCTGGACCACCAGTACGGCAGCGGGCATGTCCGCCCGGTGGTCGTGCACTACCTCAACAGCGTCGTCTCCGGGCTGCTGGCCGGCTCCTACCGGGAGGCGGTGGGCCGTGAACTCTTCGCCGCGGTGGCCCGGTTGACGGAACTCGCCGGGTACATGGCCGTCGACACCGGCCAACCGGGCCTGGCCCAGCGGTACTACATCCAGTCCCTGCGGCTCGCGCAGGCGGCGGACGACCGCGGCTACGGCGGGTACGTCCTCGCCGCGTCCATGAGCCATCTCGCCGCCCAGCTCGGAAACCCGCGCGAGATCGCCCAGTTGGCGCGCGCGGCCCAGGAGGGGGCGCGCGGGCGGGTCACCGCGCGCGCGGAGTCGATGTTCCACGCGGCGGAGGCCCGGGGGCACGCGCTGCTGGGCGACATCCGGTCCGCCCAGCTCTCCTCGGGGCGGGCGGTGTCGGCGCTGGAGGCGGCGGATCCGTCCGCGGGCGACGACCCGGCCTGGATCGCGCACTTCGACGAGGCCTATCTGGCCGACGAGTTGGCCCACTGCCACCGCGACCTGGGCCAGCCGGAGGCGGCGGCGCGGTGCGCCGAGCAGTCGCTGGCCGGGCATCCGGAGAACCGGGCCCGCCGCCGGGCCATCGGGTACGTCCTCCTCGCCACCGCGCAGGTGCAGCAGCGCGAGGTCGAGCAGGCGTGCAGCACCGGCCTGAAGGCGGTGGAGCTCCTGGAGACCCTGCGCTCCAACCGGGGCGCGGAGTATCTGGAGGACCTCCAGCAGCGGCTGGAGCCGTACCGGGAGGAGCCGGTGGTAAGGGAGTTCGGGGCCCGCCTGGAGCTCCAGGCCGCGGCGTGAACGGACGGGGCGCCGTTGCGTGAACGTACGGGAAACGAACAGGTCCCGTACGGGAAGCGACGGACACAGCGCACGGCGCTCCGGATCTGTTACCGACGTCACTGGGAGGCAGATCACGTCCTGAGCTGCGTGGCACGGGGTTCCGGGGACCCGGTAGCGTGAGCCGACGATTCCGACAGTCCCCCGTTCGTAGGAGTCCCGGTGACGCAGAGTGGACAGGGCGAGGAGCCCTCGGCGCGGCCCGCGCGCGAAGGCATCGTGCTGCCCTCCGACGGTGGTGAGCCCCTCATTCCGGGGCTGACGGACGCCGGCGGACCGCAGTCGGGCCACCATCCGGGCGGGCAGACCGGTCCGTACGGGGCTCAGCCGTACGGGCAGCAGCCGCCGGCCGGCGGTCGGACCTGGGGCCAGCCGTGGGGTCCCGAGCAGCAGGCGCCGGCCGGGCAGGGGGAGCAGGGCTGGCCGCTGCCCGCGGACCAGCAGCCCCAGCAGTGGGGCGCCGCGCAGCCCGACGCGTGGGGCGCGGGCCCGCTCCCGCCCGAGGGCGTGCCGGGGCAGACGTACGGCCAGAACGCGCCGGCGGCGCCGCAGCCGTCGTACGACCAGAACCCGCAGGGCCCCGCCGCCTACGGCCCGAGCCCGCAGACCCCGTCCGGCTACGGCCAGGCCCCGCAGGTGTCGGCCGCGCCGCCGACGTACCCCCAGGGCGGGCCCGGGATGCCGATGCCGTCGTTCGCCGACGGCGCCGAGGGGGCCACCCAGTACATCCCGCCGGTCCCGGCGGGCCCGGTCGACGACGGCCGTACCCAGCTGCTGCCGCCCGTCCCCGCCGCCGGGCCCGTCCCCGGTGGCGACGAGGGCGCGACGCAGTACATCCCGCCGGTCCGGCCGGGCGCGCTGCCGCCCGAGAGCCCCGGCGAGTCGACGCACTTCCTGGGCACCGGCGGGCACGGCGCGGGCCCGGTGCCGGGCGCCGCGCACTCCGACGCCGAGGCCACGCAGTACATACCGCCCGTGCCCGCCCAGGGGTATCCGGCGGCCGGCGGCGGCGCGCAGCCGCCCGCCGGGTTCGAGAACCTCTTCCGCGACGGACCGGGCGGCCATGGCGGCCCGGGGGCCGGCGCCCCGGCCGGGGCCACCCAGCAGCTGCCGCGCATCACCGAGCCGGAGACCCCCGGCTACGGCGGCGGCCCGCAGCGCTACGGCGCGGGGCCCGCGGCGCGCGCCCCCCAGCCCACCTATGTGCCGCCCGTACGCTCCGACGACCACGGTGACGAGCGCGGCCGCGGCGGCCGTACCGGCTCGCGGCTCCCGCTGTTCGCGGCGGTCGGTGTCGCGATCGCCGTCGTCGGCATCGGCGCGGGCGCGCTGCTCGGCGGCGGCGGAGGCGGCGACGACGACAAGGGCGACGGCAGCAAGCCCGTCGCCGCGTCCGCCTCCGCGGGCGCGTCGTCGGCCTCCTCCGACGACGCGGCCGAGCAGCAGGCGACCGCCCTGGACAAGCTGCTCGCGGACAGCGGCAGCAGCCGGGCCAGCGTGATCGCCGCGGTGGCGAACGTGAAGGCGTGCAACAACCTCGACCAGGCCGCCTCGGACCTGCGGGCCGCCGCCGGCCAGCGCAACGAGCTGGTCACGAAGCTGGCCGCGCTCGACGTCGACGAGCTGCCCGACCACGCCGCGCTGACCGGCGCCCTCACCAAGGCCTGGCAGGCGTCGGCGGCCGCCGACAACCACTACGCGGACTGGGCCGACGAGGTCGCCGGCAACCAGCGCAAGGCCTGCAAGAAGGGCGGGGCCCGCACCACGAACGCCACCCAGCAGGGCAACCGGGAGAGCGGCACCGCGAGCGCCCAGAAGAACCAGGCCGCCCGGCTGTGGAACGCGATCGCCCAGAAGTACGGTCTGACGCAGCGCCAGCCCACCCAGCTCTGAGCCGAGCCGGGCGGACCTCAGCCGACGTCCGCGTTCTCCATGGTGTCGGTGACGTCGACGAAGCCCTGCTGCGAGGCCACCAGCACGCCCTTGCGCACCTGCTGCACGGTCACCTCGGCATTGGACAGCCGGGGGAAGCCGACGGCGGCGAGCCGGCTGGTGAACCTCCAGCGCAGGGCGGGGGTGAGTCCGCCGGTGGTGAACGTGCGGCCGCTGTTCAGGGCGCCGCGGACGGTGTCGGCGCTCACCTCGCCGTCGCCCAGCGACTCCAGGGCCTGCCGCAGGACGTTGTAGGCGATCCAGGTGGTCTGCACCCCGGTGTCGGAGGGGTCGATGCTGGTGTCGGAGAAGGCGGACTGGCTGATCACCTTCTTCATCCCGGCCCACCGCTTGTCGCTCTCCACCGGGTACCAGCCGGTGACGTACGCCCCCTCGTACGGGCCGGATCCGCCGCCGCTGGCGTCGATGACGGTCTGGTCGACGCTGCCCAGCACGCTTCCGGTGTTCACCGCGGGATAGTCGGCGCGGCTGCGGCGGAAGGAGTCCATGAAGGTGCCGTTGCGGTCGCCCAGCGCGGGCACCACACAGCCCTTGCCGCCGGACGCCGTGCCGCCGGACGCCGTGCCGCCGGCGGCCGTCCGCAGGGCCTTCTCGCTCTGCGCGGAGTACTCGGTGGCGTCCTCCGCCGCCCGCTGGTCCTCGGCCTTGTCGTGCCCGCCCGCCTTCAGACCGGCGTCGAGCATCGGCGCCAGGGCGTCGCCCGCGATGGTGTCGGGGCGGACGAGTGCGACGGGCCCCGAGCAGGAACCGGCCAGCACCTTGCCGAGACCGGCGAGCAGCGTGGGCTGGCCGCCGTTGACGGGGTAGGACAGGGGGCTGGTGAACTCGGAGGTCGTGACGCCGTAGCCGCCTATGTAGGGGATGCCGGCGCCCTCCAGATGCGGGAAGAACGCGTCGGAGTGCTGGCTGTAGGAGCCGACGACGGCGACCGCCTTCTCCTTGACCGCGCGCCGGGCGCAGGCCGCCGCGGAGACCGCGTCGTTGTGGTCGTTGCAGGTCAGCACGGTGAGCTTGTGGCCGTCGATGCCGCCCTTGGAGTTGATCCAGCGGGCGTAGGCGCGGGCGAAGGCGGGCATGCCGGGCTTGTTCGTGGCGGCCGTTCCCACGGGTGCCCAGGTCATCACGACGATCGGGTCGTCCCCGGAACCCCCCGTGACTCCGGGGACGACCCCGCATCCGGCGGTCAGCGACGCGACGGCGGCCAGAGCGCCTGCCGCGAGGGCGGCCGATCTGCCGTTTCCGGTACCGCGGAGAAACCCGGGGAGGAAGGTACTTCGCGAGAAGGTGCGTCGCCTGCCGGTCATGAGCACACACCATTCCGTCACATCACTAACCCGGGAGTGACCCACGGTCAATGAGAGGTGACGCGAGGGTGAATTACAGGGGTCCGTGAGGTCCCGGGGACGGGAAAACGTACGATCGATGACCGTGCAAGGTTCGGAGAACTCTTCCCGTCGCGGCCGTCGCTCCTCCACCATGGGCGGCATGCCACTCAACGACATGCCATGGTGGCGCTGGCGCAGCAATGTGCGCTCCGCGCTGCACATGCTCTCCGACCCGGTGTTCCAGCAGAACGTCTGGCTGGCCGGTGTGGACGGATACGGCGACGTCACCGACGCCGTCTACCGTCTGGTCGAGGACACCTGGCTCGACAACTGGTCCGCCGAGAAGTACGTCGGCACGATCTTCCGTGACTCGCAGGAGGCGGCCCTCGTCGACACCGCCGTGCTGCGGGTCCTGCGGATCATGCACCAGGTCGGCCCGGACGCGCCCGTCTCCACCTATGTCTCCCACCCCGGCTGGCCCGAGGCGGTGCACGCGGCGCGGGAGGCGCACGTCCGCCTGGCGGTGGCCGACGGCGAGGACCCGGACGCGCCGCCGCGCACACTGGAAGTGCTGCGGATCATGACGAGGTCCGCGTAGCGGGACGGCCTCCACCGTGCCGGGGCGGACGTGAGACCCTGTGCTGCATGAGTGAGCAGACCGCCCGAGCCGCGGCGTCCCCCGCCGACCAGTACGTCCTCACCCTCTCCTGCCCGGACAAGCAGGGCATCGTGCACGCCGTGTCGAGCTACCTGTTCATGACCGGCTGCAACATCGAGGACAGCCAGCAGTTCGGCGACCACGACACGGGTCTGTTCTTCATGCGGGTCCACTTCTCGGCCGATGCGCCGCAGTCCGTGGACAAGCTGCGCGCGAGCTTCGCGGCGATCGGCGACTCCTTCCACATGGACTGGCAGATCAACCGGGCCGACGAGAAGATGCGCATCGTCCTGCTGGTCAGCAAGTTCGGCCACTGCCTGAACGACCTGCTGTTCCGCGCCCGGATCGGTGCGCTGCCGGTGGAGATCGCGGCGGTGGTGTCCAACCACACCGACTTCACCGAGCTGGTGGGCTCGTACGACATCCCCTTCCACCACATCCCGGTGACGAAGGAGACGAAGGCGGAGGCCGAGGCGAAGCTGCTCGAGATCGTGCGCGAGCAGAACGTCGAGCTGGTGGTGCTCGCCCGCTACATGCAGGTGCTCTCGGACGACCTGTGCAAGCAGCTCAGCGGCCGGATCATCAACATCCACCACTCCTTCCTGCCGAGCTTCAAGGGCGCGAAGCCGTACCACCAGGCGCACACGCGGGGCGTGAAGCTGATCGGGGCGACCGCGCACTATGTCACCGCCGATCTCGACGAGGGGCCGATCATCGAGCAGGAGGTCGAGCGGGTGGGGCACGACGCCACCCCCGACCAGCTGGTCGCGGTCGGCCGTGACGTGGAGTGCCAGGCGCTGGCGCGGGCCGTGAAGTGGCATGCGGAGCGGAGGATCCTGCTCAACGGGCGCCGGACGGTGGTGTTCGCCTAGCGAGGCGGGGGGTTGCGCTGCGCGGGCGGGTGCGGGTGGTCTGTGGCCGGTCGCGCAGTTCCCCGCGCCCCTGGAACGCACGTCGGCTGTCAGGGGCGCGGGGAACTGCGCGACCATCCCCCACAGGCCCGCAGGCCCGCAGGCCCGCAGTCGCCCACGAACCGCAACCGGCCTCTACATCCGGCTCAGGGAAGCCGCGGCGAACAGAACGTCCCTGATCGCCTCCCGGTCGCCCAGCTGACCCGCGGCCGCTTCCTCCGGCGGCACGTGGCCCGCGGCCAGCCGGCAGAACTCCACGTCGTCCAGCGCCACGTGCGCCACCTCGTGCGCGGCGGAGCCCACCGCTCCGGGCGAGTCCAGGGGGATCAGCCACTCGCCCCCGCCGTCGCCCTCGATCTCCAGCCGCAGGCTGCGACCGGGGCTGCCGGCGCTCACCAGATGGCGGGCGCTCGGCGCGGGCGCGGCCAGTCCCGCGCGCCGGCGCGCGGCGAGCGCCGTCGGCAGCATCCGCGCGGCCAGGTCGATCATGCCGTGCAGATGGCGGGGCGCGGGCGGCGCGTACGGATAGTCGACCGCCTCCGCGATGTCCTCGGCGTGCACCCAGCACTCGAACGCCCGGTCCAGCATCGCGTCCCGCAGGGGCAGCTCGAAGCCGCCGTACGAGATCGGCAGGGTGCCGGGCCCTCCCCCGCCGGTGAACGACACCGTGCGCACGAGTGCGTGGCTCTGTTCGCGCCAGGGGCCGCGCACCGAGCGGGTGGGCGGGAAGTGCGAGGCTCCCCAGAACGCCTCGGTACGCTCGGCGGGGCCGCGGACGCCGTCGGCCTCCTTGTCGTCCTCGCCGGGGCCGAGCGGGTCCTCCAGGCCGAGGGCCACCGCGACCAGGCCGTCCACGGCGAGGAGATGGGCGATGACTCCGGCGACGGTGGTGCGCCGGGTGGTCTCCCCGTCGCCGCGGAACCAGCGCAGCCGCACGGGCGCGTGCCACTCGGCGTCGCCGAAGTCCTGGAGCAGGGCGTCCAGTCGCGCGGTCTCGGCGTCGTACGAGGTCGCCCACGCCGGTACCGGGATGCGCGGCGGGCGGCGGTCGAGGCAGGCCTCCAGGACGCGGGTGCGCAGGCCCGGGTCGAGGTCGAGGCTCTCCGGGCGCTGGAGCAGGCCGACCGCCTCGCGCAGCCGCCGGGCCTCGTCCGCGCAGGCGCCGCAGTCGCCGAGGTGGTCCTCGACGGCCGCCGTCTCCTCGGCCGAGCAGGCCGCCAGCGCCCAGCAGGGCCTTCAGTACGCGGTGCTCCAGCCGCAGCGGTTCCGCGACGGCGAGCGACTCCAGTGCGGGCAGCGGCAGCCCGGTGTCCTCGACGGAGGCGCGGGGGAAGGGGATACGGGGCGCCGCACGGCGGGTGCCGTCGCCGTGGTCGCCGTGCGGTTCGCCGCCGTGCGCGGTGTGGTCGTCCATGGTGCCGTCGTAGCCTTCGCCGCCGTCCTTGCCGTCCTTGCCGTCCGTGCCGTCCTCGGTCTCGCCGTCGCAGCCCTCGTATCCGTCCGCGTCGCTCACGCCGCACCCCCGTATTCGGGCGGGGCCCCGGAGGCCGGTGTGTCGTGGGCGGTGGAGAGCAGTTGCAGGCCGAGGCGGAGCCGGCGGCGGGCCTCGTCCTCGGTGACGCCGAGGTCGGCGGCGGTCTGGCGGTAGTCACGGCGCTGGAAGTAGGCCAGTTCCAGGGCGGCGCGCAGCGGGGCGGGCATGGCCTGGACGATGTAGTCGGCGCGGGCGGCGACCGCGGCGTGCCGCACCTTGCTCTCCAGGTCCTCGGCGGTGCCGGGGCCGCCCTCGGCCAGCGCGGCGGTCTCGGTGGCGCGCAGCCGCTGCACGGCCAGCCGGTGGGTCAGCGCGGCGATCCAGGTGCGCAGGGGGCCCTGCTGGGGGTCGTAGGCGTCGGGGTGCTGCCAGACGTGGACGAAGACCTCGCGGGTGACGCGGTCGGCCGCGTGTTCGTCTCCGAGCACACGATGGGCGAGGCCGTGCACGAGTGAAGCGAACCGGTCGTAGAGCTCACCGAGGGCGGCCGCCTCACCGCGCGCGAGTCGCTGCTGCATCTTGCGGTCCCAGCGGGGCGGTGCGTCCTTCTTCGCCATGCGGCCCCCTCACCTGTGCCCGTGTCTCGGCCCAGCCTGCGTCCACCGTCACCTCGAATGTAGTCGGCACGTACGACAACGCACGCCCCTTTGTTTCAATGTGCGCCCCTGAGCGGCCGGGCGGTGGTATGAGGCCGCGCCTACCCAGACTCATCACGACCAATCCGGATCAAGTGTGTGCTGTTTCTGACCGATGTGAGACCGATGTGGATCGAACAGGACTGGATGCGACGGAATCAAGCCTCTTCCGTCACGTACCTGTTTTTCGCCAGGTGTTTCGGGGCAACGCCGCTGGGCAGCCGCGCTGCAAGGAAGCGTAGGGACGGCTTCCGTTTACGGCGAGGGAAAGGCGTGGTGGTGGCCTTCAATGTGACCGGCGGCGAGCAGGGCGGTTGGGCCGTGCTCCATGTGTCGGGCGAGCTGGACCTGGTGACGTCACCGGTGCTGCGGCAGCGGGTGCACGACGAGGTGGCCGAGGGCCGCCACCGTCTCGTCCTGGACCTCTCCGAGGTGTACTTCTGCGACTCCAGCGGGGTCGGCGTGCTCATCGCGGCCCGCAGACTCATCCGTTCCTGCCGGGGCCGGCTGCGGCTGATCCTGCCCGCGCGCGGGGCCGCGGAGGACTCCCACGTCAACCGCGTCCTGGGCGCGCTCGGCGTCCGGCGCCTCTTCGACGTCTACGACGACCTCGCGGAGGCCGTGGCCGAGGACGGCCCCGAACCGCTGACGGCGTGAGCCGCCCTGCGACAAGGGTGTCCCGAAATTCCCCCGGTCCGGGTACAGAGGCCGCCCACCGGCTCCCACGAGGCCGGCGGCGTCGTACGCTCCCTGCCGGAAGGATTTCCGCACCAGGACGCCAGGCGGCTGGAGGACAGCATGGTCAGCAGCGAGTACGAACGCAGGATCGCGGACCGGTTCGCCACGTTCGACCAGGACGGCAACGGCTACATCGACCGCGAGGACTTCGGCGCGGCCGCCAAGGCGCTGCTCGCCGAGTTCGGCACGGCGGCCCGGTCCGACAAGGGACAGGCGCTGTACGCGGGCGCGGAGGCCTTCTGGCAGGGCATGGCGGGCATCGCGGACCGCGACGGCGACCAGCGCATCACCCGGGACGAGTTCGTGGGCGGCGCCGTCAAGCGACTCCACGACAACCCCGACCGCTTCGCCGAGATCGCCCGGCCCTTCCTGCACGCCGCCCTGGCCCTCGCGGACGCCGACGGCGACGGCCTGGCCACGGTCGAGGACACCGCGCGCGTGCTGCACGTCCTGGGCGTCCACGAGGGCCTCACCCGCACGGTCGCCGCCGCCCTCGACACCGACGGCGACGACAAGGTCGGCGAGCAGGACATCGTCCCCGCGGTGGCGCGCTACTTCACCGTCTCCGAGTAGCGCTCGCGCAGCTTGTACTTCAGGACCTTGCGCAGTGTGTCGTTGCGCGGCAGGGCGTCCACCACCTCCAGCTGCTCCGGCAGTTTGTGCACGGACAGTCCCGCCGCGCGCAGATACGCCGTCAGCGCCTCCAGCGTCGGATCCGCCGCCCCCGCCGCCCGCTCGACCACCGCGCACACCCGCTCCCCGCGCTCGGCGTCCGGCAGCCCGATCACCGCCACGTCCCCGACGTCCGGGCGGGCGGCCAACAGGTCCTCGACCTCCTTGGCGGAGATGTTCTCGCCCTTGCGGATGATGACGTCCTTCAGCCGCCCGGTGAGCACCAGATGCCCGCTCCCGGTCAGCCGCCCGAGGTCCCCGGTGCGCAGGAACCCGTCCTCGTCGAAGGCCTCCGCCGTCTGCGCCGGGTCCAGATAGCCGCGGCACACGGCCTCCCCGCGCAGCCGTACCTCCCCGCCCTCGGCGATCCGTATCTCCATCCCCTCCGGGGGCCGTCCCTCGGTCGTGGCGAGGTTCTCCACGGTGTCGTCCGGCGCCCCCATGGTGATCATCGGGACCTCGGTCATGCCGTAGCCGTGGGTGAGCTGCACACCCAGCTCCCGGACGACCGCGTGGTACAGCTCGGGCGGCTTCGGCGCCCCGCCCCCGGCGAGCAGCCGCAGCGAGGGGATCACCGGGACGCCCGGCTGCTTGCGCTGCTCGGCCAGGAACATCGAGTAGAACGCCGTCGACCCGCCCGCCACGGTCACCCCGTGCCGGCGGTACTCGGCGAGCGCGTCCGGCAGCGCGAACTGCTCGAACATCACCGCGGGGAAGCCGTACAGCAGCAGCATGACGGTGTAGTCGGGCCCCGCGATGTGCGCGTACGGGAAGGCCATCGAGCCCACGTCGTCGGCGGTCAGCTCCAGCGCGTGGGCGAGGCAGGAGCCGCCCGCGATGAGCGAACGGTCGGTGTGCAGGACGCCCTTGGGGTCGGAGGTCGTGCCCGAGGTCCAGTAGATCCAGCGGACCGAGGTGCCGTCGGAGGGCGGCGGGGGCAGCACGGCCGGGTCGCCCCCGGGCAGGTCGTCGTAGGCGTCGAACACGCCCTTCGCGCCGAGCCGCAGCGCCATCTCGCCGTGGTCGAAACCGCGCCAGACGCCCGGTACGGCGAAGAACTCCGCCCGTGACTCCCGCAGCGCGAAACCGACCTCGCGGTCCCGGTAGAACGGGATGACGGGGCTCTGCACGGCGCCCAGGCGGGCCAGCGCGAAGGACAGCACGGCCGTCTCGATGCGGGTCGGCAACTGCCAGGCGACGACCGTGCCGGGGCGCACGCCCATGCCGTACAGCCCGGCCGCGGTCCGTTCGGCACGCGCGCGCAGCTCGTCGAAGGTCAGCGTGCGGTCGCCCTGGAGGAGGACGGGCCGGTCGGGGGTGAGCTCGGCGCGGCGGGCGACCAGGTCCCAGAGGGTGCGGGCGGAACTCAGGGAGTGCGCGATGGCGTTCATGTCTGCCCCCAGCTTGGCTGACGACTCGTCAGGTGCCATGCTATCTGACGGGTCATCAGATAAGTACCGTCCGGCGGAGGGGAACCCATGGCCACCGAACTGCCCCGCATCATCAGCGTCGACGACCATGTGATCGAACCCGCGCACCTCTTCGCGACCTGGCTGCCGCAGAAGTACCGCGACCGCGGGCCGCAGCCGCTCACGGCCGGGATCGGCGAGCTGGCCTACGTCGGCGGGAAGTACCAGATCACCATGGACCCGGACGGCCAGCCCACCGACTGGTGGATCTACGAGGACCTGAAGTTCCCGTACAAGCGCAACATCGCCGCCGTCGGCTTCGACCGGGACGAGATGACCCTGGAGGGCATCACCCGCGAGGAGATGCGGCGCGGCTGCTGGGATCCGAAGGCCCGGCTCGAGGACATGGACCTCAACCACGTCGAGGCGTCCCTGTGCTTCCCGTCCTTCCCGCGCTTCTGCGGCCAGACCTTCTCCGAGGCGCACGACAAGGAGGTCGCGCACGCGTGCGTGCGGGCCTACAACGACTGGATGGTCGAGGAGTGGTGCGGCGACAGCGGCGGCCGCCTCATCCCGCTGTGCCTGATCCCGCTGTGGGACATCGACCTCGCGGTCGCCGAGATCCGGCGCAACGCCGCGCGCGGGGTGCGCGCGGTCACCTTCTCCGAGATCCCCACCCACCTGGGGCTGCCGTCCATCCACTCCGGCCACTGGGACCCGTTCTTCGCCGTGTGCGAGGAGACCGGGACGGTCGTCAACATGCACATCGGCTCGTCCTCGCAGATGCCGGCCGCCTCCCCCGACGCACCCCCCGCCGTCCAGGCCTCCCTGTCCTTCAACAACGCCATGGCCTCGATGATGGACTACCTGTTCAGCGGGGTCCTGGTGAAGTTCCCGGCGCTGAAACTGGCCTACTCGGAGGGCCAGATGGGCTGGATCCCGTACGCCCTGGAACGCGCCGACGACGTGTGGGAGGAGCACCGCGCGTGGGGCGGGGTCCGCGACCTGATCCCCGAGCCGCCGTCGACGTACTACTACCGGCAGATGTACTGCTGCTTCTTCCGCGACAAGCACGGGGTCGCCTCGCTGGACGTCGTCGGGCGGGACAACGCGACCTTCGAAACCGACTACCCGCACGTCGATTCCACCTTCCCGCACACCAAGGAGGTCGCCCTCGACCACGTCAAGGGCCTCGACGACGAGACGGTCTACAAGCTGATGCGGGGCAACGCGATCCGCATGCTGGACCTGGACTTCGACCAGTGATGGACCTGTCCTACACGGCCGAGGAGGAGGACTTCCGCGCCCGGCTGCGGGAGTGGCTCGGCAAGGCGCTGCCCGCGCTCCCGCCGAAGCCGTCCCCGGACGACTGGCCCGGCCGCCGCGTCTACGACCTCGGCTGGCAGCGGACGCTGTACGACGCCGGGTACGCGTACGTGCACTGGGACGCCGACCCGACCACCCGGCTGATCTTCCTGGAGGAGACGGAGCGGGCCGGGGCGCCCTACGTGGGGGCCAACTTCGTCGGACTGTTGCACGCGGGCCCGACGATCGCCGCCGAGGGCACGGACGCCCAGCGCGCGCGCTGGCTGGAGCCGATCCTGCGCGGCGAGGAGGTCTGGTGCCAGGGCT
Organism: Streptomyces griseoruber; assembly: GCF_001514205.1. Classification (GTDB taxonomy): domain Bacteria; phylum Actinomycetota; class Actinomycetes; order Streptomycetales; family Streptomycetaceae; genus Streptomyces; species Streptomyces griseoruber. The sequence goes on from NZ_KQ948773.1 coordinate 247,581, forward strand.
TCAGCGAACCGGACGCCGGTTCCGACCTCGCGGCGCTGCGCACGCGCGCGTGGCGCGACGGCGACGACTACGTGGTGAGCGGGTCCAAGATCTGGACCTCGCACGCCGAGGTCGCCGACTGGTGCGAACTGCTGGTGCGCACGGACCCCACGGCGGCGAAACACCGGGGCATCACCTGGCTGGCGATGCCCATGGACGCTCCCGGGATCACCGTACGGCCGCTGCGGACGCTCGCCGGGTCCGCCGAGTTCGCCGAGGTGTTCCTCGACGAGGTGCGGGTGCCCGTCGCCCACCGGGTCGGCGCCGAGAACGACGGCTGGCGGGTCACCATGGTGACGCTGTCCTTCGAGCGCGGCACCGCGTTCGTCGGCGAGGTCGTCGCCTGCCGGCGCGTGCTCGGCGAACTGGCCCGCGAGGCCCGCGCGAACGGCCGCTGGGACGACCCCGTCCTGCGGCGCGGGCTCGCCCTCCTGGAGGCCGAGTTCCGGGCGCTGTGGCGGCTGACGCAGTGGAACGTGAGCGAGGCCTCGGCGGGCGGGGTGCCCGGTGTCGGGGGTTCGGTCTTCAAACTGAGGTATTCGCACGCCCGTCAGGAGCTGTACGACGCCGCGGCCGACGTCCTGGGCGACGCGGCCCTCGATCTCGACCGGCCCTGGGTGCTCGACCGGCTCTCCTCGCTGTCGTACACCATCGCGGCCGGCACGTCGCAGATCCAGCGCGACATCGTGGCCGAACGGATCCTCGGGCTGCCGAAAGGGCGGTGAGACTTCTCCGTGCGTTTCCGACTGACCGACGACCAGCGGGCGTTGAGACAAGGGGTACGGGACCTGCTCGCCCGGCGCTTCGACCGGGACGCGCTGCGGGCGGCCGTGGAACGGCCCGCACTCGACCGGGCGCTGTGGCGGGAGCTGGGCGCGGCCGGGTTCTTCGCGCTGCGGCTGCCCGAGACGGAGGGCGGGGTCGGACTCGGGCTGCCCGAGGCGGTGTTGGCCTTCGAGGAGGCGGGCCGGGCGCTTCTGCCGGGCCCCCTGGTCGCCACCCACCTCGCGGCGGGCCGGGTGCCCGGAGCGGCCGAGGGGGAGACCGTCGTGACGACCGTGGACGCCGGCGGGCTGGTGGAGTGGCTGGCCGCGGCGGACGTGGTGGACGAGAGGGGCGGGGAGGGCGGGGCGGCCGGGGGGAACGGGGACGCCGCGGGGGCCGTGGCGCTGCGGTCGGTCGACCCGTTGACTCCCTTGCACCGGGTGCCGCGGCGCTCCCGGCGTACGGCGTCCGAGCCCGTCGCCGTCCTCCTCACCGCCGCCGAACAGCTCGGTACCGCCACGCGCGCGTGCGAGCTGGCCGTGCAACACGCGCGGGCACGCGAGCAGTTCGGGCAGCCGATCGGCGCCTTCCAGGCCGTCAAGCATCTCTGTGCGGAGCTGCTGGTGCGGGTCGAGGTGGCCCGTGCGGCGGTCTACGCGGCCGCCGTGACCGCCGATCCCGCCGACGTCGCGGCCGCCCGGCTCCTCGCCGACGAGGCCGCCGTACGCGGTGCGCGGGACTGTCTCCAGGTGTACGGCGGCATGGGGTTCACCTGGGAGGCGGACGTCCATCTGCTGCTGAAACGCGCCTGGGTGCGCACCCGGCGTGCGGGGGGTGGTACGGAGAGTGAGGAACTGCTCGCGCGTGAACTGCTGAGCGGAGCGGGCCGGTAGCGCCGCTGCCTGCGCCGACGACATGCGCGGGGCTCGGACTGCCGTACGGGTGTCGCGGATTGTGGCATACCGGGTTCACGGAGCGTTGATACCGGGTTGTGTCCGATGTGTGACCCGTCACGGCCCGGAGTCGACCGGGCGCTCCGGTACCTTCTGTGGGATGCGAGTGGTTCCGAGCATGAGCCATGCCGGCGGTGCCCCTGGGGCGGTGCCGAAACCGGCGGTGCGCGCCGCTGCTCGCAGGGCGGACGGGCTTCAGGCCTCCGTCTGTTCGACTCCCTGGCGCGGGCGTCGCACAGTATGCCGCACGGGTACTCCTTCGCGCTGGAATATGCCCGAAGCGCTTGTTGAGGTGACTGTACGTCAACCAAGCTGTCTCGTAAGGGATTCACGTTCCGTCACGCTGCCTCTGGCCGTTGTTCTGGCCATGCAGAAAATGGCTACGATCGTGGCCCCCGTCGTCATGGTGCCCACGCGACCCGCGTGGCTCGCGTGGCGCACGGCCATGTGTCCGCCGGTTCGGATGGTGTGAGCGGTGCAGGTGCTTCAAGTGCAACTGGAGATCCGGCCCGACCCCGCAGAAGTGGGGCGCGCCCGGAGGTGGGCCCGTTCGCGCCTGGCCGGGTGCGGCATAGGGGACGACGAACCGCTCGCCGAGACGTTGGTCCTGCTCGTCTCCGAACTGGTCACCAACGCCGTGGTGCACACCGGCTGTCCGGCCGTCGTGCGGCTGTCGCTGCCGGGCGCCGGACCGGGCGCGGCGGGCGGGGCGGCCGCCGTCCGGCTGGAGGTGGTGGACACCAGTGACCGCGCCCCCGTGCCCCGCTGCGTGGGTGACGACGCCACCGGCGGCCGGGGCCTGGCCCTCGTCGACTGTCTCGCGGACCGCTGGGGCTGGAACGTGGAGGGTGGCGGCAAGCGCATCTGGTGCGAGCTGGACCGCTGCGAGCGGCCCGTCGAGGGCGCGGTGGGCGGCGAGAGCGCGGGTGAGCGCGAGGTTCTGACGGGTGGCCGGCAGGCCGCGGCCTACCCGGAGCCGGTGTACCCGAAGCCGCCCCTGTACCCGAAGCCGCCGGTCCGCCCGGAACCCGCCTACGAGGGGCGCGCGTTCGAGGCGGTGTGAGTCCCGTGCTGCCGTGCTGCCGTGCTGCCGTGCTGCCGTGCTGCCGTGGTGCCGTGCTGCCGTGGTGACCTGATGGCCTGATGCCGTGCCGGTGCGGCGGGTGGTTCGGTGGGTCGGTCGGCGGGCGCATCGCCGCGAAAGGGCGGCGGCCTGCGGGGCACCGGGGCAGAAAGCGCTGTCGTCCTGAGCCGGCGCGGCCTCGGTGCGCCCGGATGTGCTTCCGTGCGCGCCCATTGCAAATGGGGCGTAAGTAACAAATCTCCGTCCAGGTGTTGACGCGGCGTGTCCGTTTGATCACGCTTGTGGTCAGCGATTCACCGCGAGGGGACGACGAGGGCCTCGACGACGCGAGCCCTTGCCGAGTGTGGGTCGTGAGTCGGCGTCGAGTCCCTCAGGGCCGGAGGGGGAGCCGGGGAGGGCACGCCGAGTCGGATGGCGGCGCGCGGTGCCGTGCTCGGGGCGGGCAGCGGCGCGCCGCCATCGGACGTCCGCCGGAGGCGCGGACCCCGGGGGGCTCAGAGGACGGCCACGGGGGCCACCGGAGTTCCCGTGCCGCCGACGAACGGCTCCGGCATCGCCGACAGCAGGAACGCGTACCGGCCTTCTTGTCCACAGGCTGTGGACAACTCTTCGAGATTCCAGTTCTGGCCCTGGAGCATCCCCATCTCCACCAGGTCGAGGGCGTGCACCGGCAGCCACAGGCCCTCGATCTCCGGCGGGAAGATCTCGAACGTCATGGTGTCGTTGGCGACGGCCGCCACATCGCGCGCGTGGAACCACTCCGGCGTACGCACCGACAGCCCCGGCGACGGGAACGCGTACGCGTGCTTGTCACCCGCCAGATAGAGCTGGACCTGCCCGGTCCGTACGAGCACGATGTCGCCGGCGCGCACCCGCGTACCCGCCAGTTCCTCCGCCGCCTCCAGGTCCTCCGGTGTCACCGAATGCCCGCCCGCCAGCCGGTCCACGCCCCGCGCGCGTGCCACGTCCAGGAGCACCCCGCGCGAGACGATGTGCCGCGCCTTGTCGATCCCGCTGAACTCGGCGCCCGCGTGCGCGGTGATGCCGGACGCCGGACGGCCGTTGTAGATCTTCCCCGAGTGCGAGACATGGGTCAGCGCGTCCCAGTGGGTGGCCGCCTGCAGGCCCATCGTCACGGCGTCGTCGCTGCACGCGACCGTGCCGGGGCCGAAGATCTCCTGGTTGATCTGCACCATGGTGTGCATCGGGTTGACCCGCCCCGGGATCATCCCGGTCTGCACACCGTCCTCGCGCAGGGGGAGGGCCAGCGGCACCCGGCGCCCCGAGCGGATCTCGGCGGCCGCGCCCCGCACCACCTCGTCGGTGATCAGGTTGAGCGTGCCGATCTCGTCGGCGGCTCCCCAGCGCCCCCAGTTGTTGACGCGCTTGGCGATGTCGTGGAACTCCTCCGGCAGTGCCATCCGGTGCCTCCCCGGGGCTTGTCCTCGCCCGACCGGCGGGACATAAAATCTAACGGTCCGTCAGATACGTTCTTCGAAAGCATCTAACCGTCCGTCGGAAAACGCGGGAAGGGGCCGGGCGTGGGGAACTTCTTGGCCGGCAAGGCCGTCGCCGTCACAGGGGCGGGACGGGGCATCGGACGGGCGGTGGCGCTCGCGGCGGCGGCCGAGGGCGCCCGGGTCGTCGTCAACGACTACGGGGTGGGCGTGGACGGCGCGTCGCCCACGAGCGAGGTGGCCGAGGCCGTCGTCAAGGAGATCGAGGCGGCGGGAGGTCAGGCCGTCGCGGTCGCCGACGACATCTCCACGATGGCGGGCGGACAGCGGGTCGTGGACACCGCGCTGGAGACGTACGGGCGGCTCGACGGGGTCGTCTGCGTCGCCGGGATCCTGCGTGAGCGGATGCTGTTCAACATGTCCGAGGAGGAGTGGGACCCGGTCGTCGCCACCCATCTCAAGGGCACCTTCACGGTCTTCCGGGCGGCCTCCGCGGTCATGCGCCGGCAAGGGTCCGGCGCGCTCATCGGCTTCACCAGCGGCAACCACCAGGGGTCCGTCTCGCAGGCCAACTACAGCGCGGCGAAGGGCGGGATCATCTCGCTGGTGCGCAGCGCGGCGCTGGGCCTGCACAAGTACGGGGTGACCGCCAACGCGGTCGCGCCGGTCGCGCGGACGCGGATGTCGGCCGGGGTGCCGATGGAGCTCGCGGAGATCGGGGAGCCGGAGGATGTCGCCGCGATGGTGATTTTCCTCTTGTCGGACCGCTCGCGGGAGCTGGGGATAACCGGGCAGGTCTACACGGTCGCCGGTGCGAAGATCGCTGTGTGGGCACAGCCCCGGGAGATGCGCGCCGTGTATGCGGAGGGCGGTTCCTGGACGCCCTCGCGCATCGCGGAGGTGCTGCCGGGGTCGGTGGGGGTGGATCCGATGCCGATGCTGGAGCGGTTGGAGGAGATGCGGCGGGCCGCGGCGGAAGGCGCGCGGCCCAACGGGTGACCAGGCCCCAGGTGGGTGCAGTGGCCCTGACTCAAGGAGCTGAACGTGGATTTCGGGTTCACCGCGGACGACGACGGGTTCCGCGCCGAAGCTCGGGAATGGCTGGACGCGCATGCCCCGCACGCCACCGACCGCCGAAGCTGGGAGCGGACGCTCGGTGCTGCCGGGTGGATCGGGCTGGGGTGGGGGGAGGGGGGGTACGGGAACCGGACCGCCGGTCTGACCCGGCAGGTCGCCTGGGCCGAGGAGTACGCGCGCTCGGGTGCCCCGCCCCGGTCCGGGCACATCGGGGAGAACCTGCTCGCGCCCACCCTGATCACCCATGGCACCCCCGAGCAGAAGGACCGGTTCCTGCCGCCCGTCGCCGCCGGTGCCGAACTCTGGTGCCAGGGGTACAGCGAGCCGGGTGCCGGGTCCGACCTCGCCGGAGTGCGGACGCGGGCGGAGGCCGACGAGGGCGGCCGGACGTACCGCGTCAGCGGGCAGAAGATCTGGACCTCCCTCGCGCACGAGGCCGACTGGTGCTTCGTCCTCGCCCGCACCGACCCCGGCTCGACCCGTCACCACGGGCTGTCCTTCCTCCTCGTGCCCATGGACCAGCCGGGCCGGATCGAGGTGCGGCCCATCCGGCAGCTCACCGGCACCAGCGAGTTCAACGAGGTCTTCTTCGACGGGGCGCAGGCGCGCGCGGAGCATGTCGTCGGGGCCGTGGGCGAGGGCTGGCGGGTCGCGATGAGCCTCCTCGGGTTCGAACGCGGAGTGTCGACGCTCGCCCAGCAGATCGGGTTCGCCGAGGAACTGGGGCGCGTGGTCCGTACGGCCGTGGAGACGGGCGCCGCCGACGATCCCGTCGTACGCGAGCGGCTGGTGCGGCTGTGGGCCGAGCTGCGGACCATGCGGTGGAACGCGCTGCGGACCCTGGGCGGTTCGGGCGGGCCGGGGGCGCCCAGCGTGGCCAAACTGCTGTGGGCGGGCTGGCACCAGCGTCTCGGGGAGGCCGCGGTGGGGGTGCGCGGCGCGTCGGCGAGCGCGGGCCCGGCGGACTGGACGCCCGCGACGCCGTACGAACTCGACGACGCGCAGCAGCTGTTCCTGTTCTCCCGGGCCGACACGATCTACGGCGGCTCGGACCAGATCCAGCGCACGATCATCGCCGAGCGCGTGCTCGGCCTGCCCAGAGAACGCAAGGGGGTCGTCTGATGCGAGGCGTGCTGTTCGACGGGAAGCGGGCGGAGGTCGTCGACGACCTCGACGTACGCGATCCGGGGCCCGGCGAGGTGCTCGTGGCGATCTCGGCGGCCGGGCTGTGCCACAGCGACCTGTCGGTGATCGACGGGACGATCCCCTTCCCGGCGCCGGTGGTGCTCGGGCACGAGGGGGCGGGGGTGGTGGAGGCCGTGGGGGCCGGGGTCACCCATGTCGCCCCCGGCGACCACGTGGCCCTGTCCACCCTCGCCAGCTGCGGGACCTGCGCCGAGTGCGACCGGGGGCGGCCGACGATGTGCCGGCAGGCCATCGGGCGGCCCCAGAGGCCGTTCACGCGCGCGGGGCGGGCGGTGTACCAGTTCGCCTCCAACTCCGCCTTCGCCGAGCGGACCGTCGTGAAGGCCGTCCAGGCGGTGCGGATACCCGAGGACATCCCGCTGGCGTCCGCCGCCCTGATCGGGTGCGGGGTGCTGACCGGCGTGGGCGCCGTGCTCAACCGCGCGCGGGTGGGGTACGGCGAGAGCGTCGTCGTCATCGGCACGGGCGGGATCGGGCTCAACGTGCTCCAGGGCGCGCGGATCGCGGGCGCGCTGCGGATCGTCGCGGTCGACTCCAACCCGGCGAAGGAGGGCGTGGCCCGGAGGTTCGGGGCGACCGACTTCCTGACGTCCACGGAGGCCGTGCGGGACGTGCTGCCGACGGGCGCGGACCATGTCTTCGAGTGCGTCGGACGGGTGGAGCTGATCCGGGCCGCCGTCGACCTGCTGGACCGGCACGGGCAGGCGGTCCTGCTGGGGGTGCCGCCGGCCACCGCCGAGGCGTCCTTCCTGGTCTCCTCCCTCTTCCTCGACAAGTCCATCCTGGGCTGCCGCTACGGCGCCTCCCGCCCCCAGCGGGACATCGCCCTGTACGCCGGCCTGTACCGCGAGGGCCGGCTGCTCCTCGACGAACTCATCACCCGGACCTACCCGGTGGAGGACTTCGAGAAGGCGGCGGCGGACGCGGAGGCGGGACGGGTGGCGCGGGGGGTGCTCACGTTCTAGTGCCGCGGCAGGCAACGTTTGCCCGTCAAGGAGCGGCGTCCGGTGCGTGCTCTCGGCGTGCCGGCCGGAAGTCCTCGTACTGGACGTACTTGGGCTTTCGGCCGGTGCGGCGAGAGTGCGTGCCGGGCGTCGCGACGGGGCGAACGTTGCCTGCCGCGGCACTAGACAGCGGTCGGCTCTCGGCGGTACGGCTCCTCGTGGTCACGGCGAGGCTCAGCAGCGCCTCGACCGCGGAGAAGGCGCCGAGGCGCAGACTCCAGGAGCCGATCGAGGACTGCGCGACGTCGGCGAGGGCCGGCATCCGGAGCAGCACGGTGCCCAGCGCGAATCCGACGACGGTGCCGACGACCACGGCCCAAGTCGGCGGCTCGTGGACGACGGTCACCACGACGCCCGCGAGGGCCACGACGGCGCAGAGCGCGACGACCAGGGTGAGATACATACCCATGAGTGTTCCGGCGGACGAAGGCCCTCCCATCGTCTTGGGGAACGAACCCTGCCTGTATCTCTGGGTAGAGACCCGCGTCAGGCGCGCGGCGGCCGGTCGAGGCCGTGCAGCAGTGCGCGCATGGCGGCGAGGGTCGAGCGGGCCTCGGCCGCGACCTCGTCCAGCCGTCCCGCACGGGCCAGCTCCACCAGCCGCGCCGTGCGGTGCAGTACGGCATCGCTCAACTGTCCGGCCAGCAGCTCCCGTTCCGCTCCGGCGGACCGGTCGGCCTGCCACGCGGAACTGGCGAGCGCGAAGTCGTCCCGGGCGAGCACGCGCAGCCGGCGCCGCCGGACCAACAGGCCGGCACCCCACAGGAGGGCGAAGCCCGCGCACGCCAGCATGCCCGACGGCACGATCAGTACCGTGGCGAGGAGCCACGAGGGCTCCTCTGCCGTCAGTTCGCCGTCGGCGGCCGCCGTGGTGATCACCGCACAGGCGCTCACGGTCCCCGCCGCGATCACCCAGGGCCAGGTGCGGGCGCCGCGATGGCTGTAGGCGCCCAGCGCGTTCACGGCGAGACATTCGGCGACCAGGCCCACGACGAAGTAGGCGGACAGCTGCGACAACGGTGCCCGTGCGGCGGCCACCGGCCAGAGCAGGGAACTCGCCAGGACGGCGAGGAGCGCGGCTCGGGGCGCGCGCCGCCGCCACACCAGGGGAAGACCGTGGAGGGCGAACAGAACCGAGGCCAGGACGATTCCGGGGATCGCCGCGTGCCTGGCCTGCCGGCTCAGGTCCTCGGCCCCGACCAGGACGAAGAAGACCGGCAGCACCGCGGCGGTGAACGCGAGCGCGGGATCGACCAGCAGCTGTTCCCTCAGGACGTCCCGCTGCCACCCGTGCGCCGGCTGCGCCCCGCCCGCGTCGGGCAGCACCGCCTCCACCCGCCAGCCGCCCTCGGCCGTCGGACCGGCGTCGAGCTCACCGCCGACCGCGGCCGCGCGCTGCTCCATCCCCTTGATGCCGAGCCCCGCCCCCGTGATGCCGGTCGTGCGGGATGCCCGCGCCTCCGCGGGGCCGTTGGTCACCGACAGCAGCAACCGCCCCGCCGCACGCCGTACGGAGACCCGGACGGCCGCGCCGGGGGCGTACCGGACGGCGTTGGTGAGGGCCTCGCGCACGATCCCGTGGACGGCCTCCCCGACCGGGCCCGTCAGGTCCGGGGGAAGTTCCGTGGCGATGGGGCGGCCCAGCCGGCCGAAGCCCGCGACCAGTTCCTGGATGCGGCCGGTCAGCGACGCGGCCTCGCGCGGTTCCGGGTCCCGCATGAGTCCCACCAGCCGCTGGAGCGACGCCTGTGTCTCGAGGCCGGTGCGCTCCGCGAACTCCAGGGCCTCGGCGGTCAGCTCCGGCCGCGTGCCGCCGAGCCGGAGTGCCGTGTCCACGGTGACGACCACCGAGGTCAGATGGTGTGCGCTCACATCGTGCAACTCGCGTGCGAGGCGCTGGCGTTCGTTTTCGGCGGCGTTCCGCCGGCCCTCCTCGGCCCCCGCCAGCCGACGGGCCGCGGTCAGGCGCCGCGCGTGCCACTTGCGGCGCGCCTCGCCCAGGCCCGCGCAGAGCACGTACAGCAGGGCCGCGACCGCCCATTCCGCCACCGGCACCGTGCGGAACCCCGCCAGCGCGAACGACAGGAGCCATTCGGCGCCGACGACCGCGGCGACGGCCCGCAGCGTCACGGGAAGGGGGCAGCGCACCGCGACCGAGTACAGGGACACCATGGCGCCCAGCGCGAAGTAGCCGTCCTGCCAGGCGACCAGCCCGACCGCCATGGCGCCGACCGACCAGGCCAGGGCGCTCACCGGGGCCTGCCGGCGCCGGCCGAGGGCCGCGGTCTCCACCGCGAGAGCGCACCCGACCGCCCCGGCCGCGACCACTGCGCGCGGATCGCCGTCGCGCCAGGGGCCCGCGATCGCCAGCCAGGCGAGCTGCGCCGCCGCCAGCAGTGCGGGGAGCAGCCACCGGCGGACCGTCTCTGTCTCAGGCATGACTCTGCTCGCGCTCCCAGTCCGGGCAAGTGCCCCGGTGCAGAAGCATCTTGGCATGCTCACCTGAGGGCGGGCCGGGGTGATGCCGGGGTGATGCCGGGGTGACGGCGGTGGCCTCCGCGACCGGCCGAAAACCCGTGGGACGTCGTCGGACCCACGCCCTACCGTCGAAGCATGAGCTACCGCGACCTCGCCTCCCGACAGGTCCTGACCTGGGCCTGCACCGCCGTCGGCGCGCGGATGCCGGTCGCGATGGCACCGCTCGCCCTGGTGTTCCTGGTGCGTGAGCGCCCCGGCGGGTACTCCCTGGGGGCGATCCTCGCGGCGGCCTACGTCCTCGGCGAGATCCTGGGCGCCCCCGTCCTCGGGATGCGGCTGCGCCACGACCGGGCCCGCGCCCATCTGGCCGTCGGCCTCGGGTTCGGGGCCGTCGGCTTCGCCGGGCCGGGCGTCCTGCCGGGTGCGCATCCGGCCGTACTCGGCGGGTTCGCGTTCCTGGCCGGTGCCGCGCCCGCCGCCACCACCGGCGGCCTGCGCACCCTGCTCACCGAACTGGTCCCGGAGCGGTCGGCGGCGCAGGCGCTGTCCGCCGAGTCGATCCTGACGGCCGGTGTGTGGGCGGCCTCCCCGGCCGCCGTCGCCGGCCTGGCCCTCGGCGTCGCGCCGCGCGTCCCGCTGCTTCTCGCCGCCGCGCTGATGGCCTCCTCGGTCGCCTGCCTGTCGCTGCTGCCGGCCGCCTGGGGCGCGGACGGCGGCACCGGCGCGGCCCGCGGCGGGGCGTCGCCGGCGCGGGTCCTGGCCGGCGCCTGGCCGGTGTACGTGACGGGCGCGGCCAGCCTGACCCTGCTCGGCCTGTCCGAACTGGTCCTGCCGGCCCTGCTCGAACAGCGGGGCGTCGCCGTCGGCTGGTCCGGCCCGCTGCTGACCGGGATGGCGGTGGGCGGCGGGTTCGGCGCGTTCGTCCACGGACTGCGCGCCTGGCCGGGGCGGCTGCGCGAGCGCAGCGTGGTCCTGATGGCCGGCACCTCGGTGTGTGTGACGGCCGCCGCGCTGATACCCCACGCGGCGGGGATCGCGGTGGCGCTGACCCTGGGCGGCATGCTCCAGTCGGGCGCGATGCTCACCCGCAATCTGTCCCTGCGCGAGGTCCTCCCGCCGGGTGCGCTGGCCGCGGGCTACTCCGTCATGTACGCGGCGGCGGGGGCGGGTTACGCGGCGACGGGATCGCTGGCCGGCGCGCTGCTGCGGGTGGTGGCGCCGTCCACGGCGGTGCTGGCCGGGGTGGGGCTGACGCTGGCGCTGACCGGGATCGGCTGGTGGGGCGAGGCCCGGCACGCCGCCCGGTCAGCTCGGGGCGCCGACACCGCCCCGGCGCTCGCGCTCGCCGGCGCCCGTCCCGCCGGCGCCGGTCCGGAAGGTGCGGCGGTACGCGGTGGGGGTGACCCCGAGGGCCGCCTGTAGGTGCTGCCGCATCGACTGGGCGGTGCCGAACCCGGAGTCCCGGGCGACCTGGTCGACGGACCGGTCGCTGGACTCCAGCAGATGCCGGGCCCGTTCGACGCGCTGCTGGGTGAGCCACTGGCCCGGGCTGACACCGGTCTCCTCGCGGAAGCGGCGGGTGAACGTCCGTACGGACAGGGACTCCTGCGCGGCCATGTCCCGCAGCTGGATCGGCTCGTGCAGCCGCCCGAGCGCCCAGGCGCGCGCGGTGGTGGTGCCGGCCTGCTGCGGATCGGGCACGGGCCGCTCGATGTACTGCGCCTGACCGCCGTCGCGGTGCGGCGGTACGACGGTGCGGCGGGCGACGTCGTTGGCGACCGCGGTGCCGTGGTCGCGGCGGACCATGTGCAGGCACAGGTCGATGCCGGCGGCGACCCCGGCGGAGGTGAGGACGTCTCCGTCGTCGATGAACAGGACGTCCGGGTCGACGTCGATCTTCGGGAAGAGCTGCTGGAGACGCTCGGCGTCGGCCCAGTGCGTGGTCGCGGGGCGGCCGTCGAGATGTCCGGCGGCGGCGAGGACGTACACGCCGGTGCAGATGGAGGCGAGGCGGGTGCCGGGGCGGATGTGCGCGAGCGCGGCGGCGAGTTCGTCGGTGAGGACGCCCTCCTCGAAGACCGGGCCGAGCTCGTAGGAGGCGGGGACGACGACGGTGTCGGCGGTGGCGAGGGTCTCCGGCCCGTGCTCCACCATGATCGCGAAGTCGGCGTCGGTCTGTACCGGGCCCGGCGGCCGGACCGAGCAGGTCACGACCTCGTACAGGTGCCGCCCCCCGGCGTCCTTGGGGCGGCCGAAGATGCGGTGCGGGATGCCCAGCTCGAAGGGGAGCAGGCCGTCCAGGGCGAGGACGACGACGCGATGGGGAGTCCGGACACTCATGGCCCGATCCTAGCTAATGCTGTCCCTCGGGCCACTCGTTGAGGGCGGGAGGAAAACGGATCCTTTATGTCGTGACCCAGACAAGCGAGGCTCCCGCAGCCGTAAAGGGACAGAAGCCCCCTACCCGTCGAGGCATCCACCGCGCCTGGTTCGTCGCCGCCGTCACCTTCGTCACGATCATCGGCGCGGCCGCCTTCCGCTCGCTGCCCGGCCTGCTCATCGACCCGCTGCACCAGGAGTTCGGCTGGTCGCGCGGCACGATCGGCGCGGCGGTCTCGATCAACCTGGCCCTGTACGGGCTCACCGCGCCGTTCGCCGCCGCGCTGATGGACCGCTTCGGCATCCGCCGGGTGGTGGCGGCCGCCCTGACCGTGATCGCGCTCGGCTCGGGCCTCACGGTATGGATGACGGCCGCCTGGCAACTGCTCCTGTGCTGGGGCCTGCTGGTCGGCCTGGGCTCCGGCTCGATGGCGCTGGCCTTCGCCGCGACGGTCACCAACCGCTGGTTCACCGAGCGCCGCGGTCTGGTCAGCGGCATCCTCACCGCGGCGTCCGCCTCCGGCCAGCTGATCTTCCTGCCGCTGCTGTCCTGGATGATCACCCGCCACGACTGGCGTCCCGCGGCCGTCACGGTGGCCCTGGCCGCCCTCGCCGTCGTCCCCTTCGTCTGGCTGCTGCTGCGCGACCACCCGGCGGACGTGGGGGCGAGCCCGTACGGCGCGAAGGAGTTCGTCCCGAAGCCGGCACCCGTGCAGGGGGCCGCGAGCCGCACCGTCAAGGTCCTGCTCGCCGCGATGCGCACCGGCCCCTTCTGGCTCCTCGCCGGCACCTTCGCGATCTGCGGCGCCTCCACGAACGGCCTGGTCCAGACCCACTTCGTGCCGGCCGCCCACGACCACGGCATGCCGGTCACGGCGGCGGCCTCGCTCCTCGCGGTCATCGGTGTCTTCGACGTCGTCGGCACGATCGCCTCCGGCTGGTTCACCGACCGCTTCTCCCCGCGCCGCCTGCTGGCGGTCTACTACGCGCTGCGCGGGATCTCGCTGCTCTTCCTTCCTCTGCTGCTGGCCCCCACCGTCCACCCCCCGATGATCTTCTTCATCGTCTTCTACGGTCTCGACTGGGTCGCCACCGTGCCGCCCACCCTCGCCCTGTGCCGCGAGCACTACGGCGACGACAGCGCCATCGTCTTCGGCTGGGTCCTCGCCTCCCACCAGGTCGGGGCGGCCCTGATCGCCTTCCTCGGCGGCGTCGCCCGCGACACCTTCGGCTCGTACGACGTGGTCTGGTACGCGTCGGGCGCCCTGTGCGCGGCGGCGGCGCTGATGGCGCTGGTGATCCGCCGGCGGCCGGTGAGCCCGGCCCTGGCGGCGGCCTGACGGCGAGGACGTCCCGCGCGCGACCGGGCGCGCGGGAGGCGCGTGCCTAGAGGAACCGGCCCCTGTGGAACAGCAGGGGCCGTTCCGCGTCCGCGGCGGGCGTCGACCCCAGGGCGTCCACCCGTCCCACGACGATGAGGTGGTCGCCTCCGGTGTGCACCGCGTGGACGGTGCAGTCGATCCAGGCGAGGCTGCCGGTCAGGCGCGGGGAACCGGAGACCGGGGCCGCGTCGTGGGGCACGCCCGCGAACTTGTCCCCGCCGCTCACCGCGAAGGCGCGGCACAGCGCGGCCTGGCTCGCGGCGAGGACGTTGACGCAGAAGACGCCCGCGTGGGCGATGCGCGGCCAGGTCGTGGACGTACGGCCGACCATGAAGGCGACCAGGGGCGGGTCGAGGGAGAGGGAGGAGAAGGACTGGCAGGCGAAGCCGGCGGGGCCGTCCGGTGTCGTCGCCGTGACGACGGTCACGCCGGACGCGAAGTTCCCCAGCACCCGCCGGAACTCGCCCTGGTCCACCGGCGCCCGCTCGTCCTCGCGGACGCAGCGCAGTTCGGGACGGGGCAGCGGTTCGACCGGGCCCGCCCTCAGGTAACGGACGGCGGCGGCCGCCATCCCCGCGTGTCCCATCATGTCCCCCATTGAAGCTGACGGTATGTCAGATAGGAAGGGGTGTGCGGGGGCAGTGCGCGGGGGCGCGAAACGGGGCCCGCCCCTCGTCCTCGCGGCGCTCGGTGTCCTGCCCGCGATGGCCCACGCGCGGGCGTGCGGGGGCGTGCGGGGGCGTCCGGCGCGGTGCGGGCGAGCCCGGGCTGTTCCGGCTCGTCGGGGCCGGGACGCCGCGCGGGTGCGGATCCTGGAACCGGCCGGGAGCCGACCCGGGCTGTTTCTCACCGCCCCCCGAACTCGGCCGCCCGGCGCTCCACGAAGCTCGCGATGCCCTCCCTCGCGTCCGCCGTCGTCATGTTGATCTCCTGGGCGGCGGCCTCGGCGGCGAAGGCGGTGCCGCGGTCGGTGTCGAGGGAGGCGTTGACCAGCTGCTTGGTGAGGGCCAGGGCGCGGGTGGGGCCGGCGGCCAGGCGGGCCGCCCACTCCCGGGCCGTCTTCTCCAGCTCGCCGTCCGGCACCACCCGGTTGACCAGGCCCAGGCGTTCGGCGTCCGGTGCGCCGAGCGCGTCGCCGAAGAACAACAGCTCCTTCGCCCGCTGAGGGCCGATCAGCCGGGGGAGGAGATAGGCGCCGCCGCCGTCGGGGACCAGGCCGCGGCGGACGAACACCTCGATGAACCGCGCCGACTCGGCGGCCAGGATCAGATCGCAGGCGAGGGCGAGATGCGCGCCGAGGCCGGCCGCCGTGCCGTTCACCGCGGCGATCACCGGCTTCTCGCAGTCCAGCACGGCCGCGATCAGGCGCTGGGCCCCGAGACGGATCGTGCGGGCCACGTCGCCGGGGACCCGGTCCCCCGCCGACGCGCCGCCCCGCAGGTCCGCTCCCGCGCAGAAGCCACGCCCGGCGCCGGTGAGGACGACGGCCCGGACAGCGGGGTCGGCGGAGACCTCCGAAAAACTCCGGATCAGATGTTCTCGCAGGTCGGGGGTGATGGCGTTGAGGGCTTCGGGGCGGTTGAGGGTGAGGAACGCGACGTGGTGGTCCGTGGTGTGCCGTACCAACATGTCCATCTCAGCGACACACCGCCAACGCGTCCAGCGCCACCGCGCCCTGCCCGAAGGGCAGCACCACGAGCGGGTTGATGTCGAGCTCGGCCAGGTCGGAGCCCAGCTCCAGCGCCATGCGCTGGACCCGCAGGACGACTTCGACGAGGGCGTCGACATCGGCCGGCGGGCGGCCGCGGACGCCGTCCAGCAGAACCCTCCCGCGGAGTTCGGCGAGCATGCCCCGCGCCTGCTCCTCCCCGAAGGGCGGTACCCGCACGGCGGCGTCGCGCAGCACCTCCACCAGGACCCCGCCCAGACCGACGGTGACCGTCGGGCCGAACAGGTCGTCATGGGTCACCCCGACCACCATCTCCACCCCCCGCTCGACCATCTGGCAGACCAGGACGCCGTCCAGCGAGACGCCCTCGTAGCGGGCGATGTCGGTCAGTTCGCGGTAGGCGTCGCGGACCTGGCTCGCCGAGGTCAGGCCGATCTTCACCAGTCCCAGCTCGGTCTTGTGCGCGATCCGCTCGCCGGACGCCTTCATCACCACCGGGTAGCCGACCAGCGCCGCCGCCCGTACCGCCGCCGCCGCGCTGGTCACCAGCTGCTCGCGCGGGACCCGGATGCCGTACGCCCGCAGCAGCTGCTTCGCCGCGTGCTCGCTGAGCTGCTGGCCCGGACGCATCAGCAGCTGCGCCTTGCGGAAGGACGGGGACGGGGTGCGCGGGGCCTGGTCGAAGGGCGAGCGGTAGTCGCTCACGAAGCGGTGGTGCTCCAGATGCGCCCGGACCGCGGTGACGCAGTTGCCGAGGGAGCGGAAGGTCGCCACCCGGGAGGAGCCCAGCAGCACCTCGCGGTAGGCCGGTTCGGTGCCCACCGGCGAGCCCCACACCACGCACACCAGCTTCTCCGTCTGCTCCGCCGCGTCCACCAGGTCCTGCACCAGACGATCGCTCAGCGGGGGGAAGGGGCCGGTGATCGGGCAGATCAGCACCCCCACCCCGGGATCGTCGAGGATCGCGTCGATGATCTTCCGGCCGCGCCAGTCGCCCACCGGATGGCCGCCGTTGTCGACCGGGTTGGCCACGTTCAGGTACTCGGGGATCCACTGGTGCAGCTCGGCCTGCTTGGCGGGCGACAGGGCCGGCAGCCGCAGTCCCGCCGCCGTCGCCAGGTCGGCCGCGTGGGCGCCGGTGCCGCCCGAGATCGAGTAGACGACCACACCGTCCGCCTGCGGTCGGCGGGCGCGGGCCAGCAGGGCGGCCGTGTCCTGGAGTTCGTCCAGGCCGTCGACGCGGATCACCCCGTACTGCCGCATCGCCGCGTCCACCACCTCGTCCGCGCCGGTCAGCTTGCCGGTGTGGGAGGCGGCGGTGCGGGCGCCGGTCTCGGTGCGGCCCACCTTCACCGCCACCACCGGGACCCCGCGCCGGGCCGCCCGGTCGGCGGCCAGCAGGAAGGCGCGGCCGTCCTTGAGCCCCTCCACGTAACAGGCGATGGCGCCGACCTCGGGCCGCTCGGCGAAGTAGGACAGGAAGTCGGAGGTCTCCAGATCCGCCTCGTTGCCGGTCGGCGCCCAGTGCGAGAGCCGGATGCCCAGCTCCTGGAGGGCGAAGACCGGGCGGCCCTGGTGACCGGACTGGGTGATCAGCGCGATCGACGGGCCGGTGAGATCCTCCCGGAACCGCTCGAAGGCGTTGAGGTTGGTGTTGGGGCCGAGCAGCCGGATGCCCGAGCCCTCCACAGCCGCCGCGAGCCGGGCCTGCGCCGCCGCGCCGGCCTCGCCGGTCTCCGCGAAGCCCGAGGCGAACACGACGGCGAACCGCACCTTCGCCTCGGCCAGTTGCTCGATCACGGGCAGCGGATCGGCGACCAGCAGCACGGCCAGGTCGATCTGCTCCGGCAGGTCGGCGACCGACGCCACGCAGGGGATGCCGAAGACGGACGCGCGGGTGGGATGCACGGGGTGCAGCCGTGCCCCCACCCGCTCGGCCCAGCCCACCAGTTGCCGGGTGACACCGGTGTTGGGGCGTCCCTCGGCGTCCGAGGCGCCGATGACCGCCACCGACTCGGGCCGGAAGAACCGGTCCAGATCGGGGACGGTCGAATACAGCGGCCGGCCGCTGACGTCCAGGTCGTCGACGTCGGCGGGCCGGCCGTGGACGGCGGGCCCGGGCTGTTCGCCGCACGCGATGACCCGGGCGCGGCGGGAGTCGGTGGTGAGGGTGCCGTGGGTTGATCCAAGCATCGGTCCGCCCGCTCCTGTGTGACTGCCAAGTAACTGACGCACTGTCAGATTACATACCTGACGGGATGTCAGGAATGGGCGTGCAGTGAGAAAGGGGCGGACCTTCGGGGACGGCGGTGGCGGCCCATGGCCCTACAGCGCGGCCAGAACCTCCTTCGCCACCCGCTCGCCCGAGCGGACGGCACCGTCCATGAAGCCCATCCAGTAGGTCGAGGTCTCGGTCCCCGCCCAGTGGATTCCGCCCACCGGCTTGCGCAGGGCGGGACCGTACTGGGTCAGGACGCCGGGCGCGGCGATGGAGACGGGGCCGCCGCGGGTGTAGGCCTCGTTGTTCCAGCGTTGCAGGACGAAGGAGGTGGGGGAGGCCGCTTTCGCGCCGAAGTACGTCACGTAGTCCTTCAGCACCGCCGCCTTGACCTCGGCCTCGCTCGCCGCATCGTAGGCCCGGGCCTCGTCGGCCTCGATGAAGCCCATCAGGGCGCCGTAGGAGGCGTCGGGCGGGGAGTTGTCGAAGGTGGAGCTGACCACGCCGGTGTCGCTGACGACCTGGCCGTTGAGGCCGTCGGCCCGCCAGAAGGGGGTGTCGTAGATCGCGATCGCCTTGGCGACGGAGGCCATCGGCAGCCGCTGGGTGAGCTGGTCGCGGCCGGCCGGCAGGAGCGGGTCGTACACGATCCGGGCGGCGAGCGGCGGGGGCGCGGCGACGACGACCTTCCTGGCGGTGACGGTGATGCCGTCGGCCGTGACGACGTACGTGCCGCCGGACCGGGTGATCGTGCGCACCGGGGCGTTCAGCACCACCCGGTCGCCGAGCGTGGCGGCCAGCTTGATCGGCACCTGCTGGGAGCCGCCGACGAAGCGCCGTTCCTGGGCGCCGTTCGCGGTCTCGGTCAGGCGTTCCAGGGTGCCGACGGTGGACTCGTTGCCGGCGGCGGCGATGTAGAAGAGCACGAACAGGAGGGAGAGCTCGCGGGGTTCGGCCGAGAAGATCGAGGTGCAGGCCACGTCCAGGAGGAACTTGGCCGACGGGATCACGGCGTTGGCGCGCAGCCAGGTCTCGAAGGTCTGCCGGTCCCATTCCTGCGCCTTGGCGGCGGTCCAGGGCGCGTCGACCGGGATCGTCTTGGCCATGTCGTCCAGCGCGGACTGCACGATCGCGGCGTTGGCGAGCCCGGCCACGTCGACCGGCGGGACCGAGCCGAGCACGCCGTCGGTGGCGTACGGGGTCTTCTTCCCGTCCTTGTAGAGGAGGTTGTCGCCCGTGTTGTAGGTGGCGAAGGTGGCCACGCCCAGGGAGTCGGCGAGGGCCTTGATGCGGTCCTGGGTGGGGCCGATGAACTCACCGCCGCCCTCGGTCGCCCCGCCGTTGGCCAGGGACAGGTTGAGGACCCGGCCGCCGACGCGGTCGCGGGCCTCCAGGACGGCGACCGTCCGGCCGGCCGCCACCAGGTCGCGGGCCGCGGTGAGACCGGCCAGGCCGGCGCCGACGATCGCGACGTCCACGTCCCGGGTGGCCGCCGCGGAGGCCGGGCCGGCGGCGGTCGCGGTGAGGGCGGTCGCGCCGGCGGCCACGGCGGCGGTGCGACCGAGCAGGGAGCGGCGGGAGAGGCCGTCGCCGGAGCGGGGGGAGAGCTGTCTTTCACGTGCCACGTGCGTCCTCCGTAGAGAGGGGGGCGGAGCAGAAAGGTGAACAGGGCTCACATTCTGGCTCCGCGCGAGGGCGCACGACAACGCTCTCGCCACATCTGGCACAGGTGTAACTGGCAGCAGAATGACGGGAGTTACCGTGAGTAACGGAAATTACCGGAGGTGGCGGGCGACGGCCTTCGCGATGTGTTCCGCGTCGATCGACAGTTCGCGCAGGGTGCCGCTGATGGGGGTGGTGAAGCCGGTGAAGTAGAGGCCGGGGGCGTTCTTCGGGGTGCGCGGGCCGTGGGCGAGGGGGAGGCCGCGCTCGTCGAGGACGTCGAGATGGCCGACCAGGCCCTCCAGGGCGCGGACATAGCCGGTGGCGGCGACGACGGCGTCCGGGGTGACGCGGGTGCCGTCGGCGAGGACGACCTTGCCGCCGTCCTCGAAGGACTCGACGGCGGCCACCACCTCCACCCGGCCCCTGCGGATCGCGTCGATCAGACCGACGTCCTGCACCGGGATCGCGCCCTCCTTGACCCGGCTGTAGAGGCCGGTGCCGGGGCGCGGCAGGCCGTGGGCCGAGAGGTCCGGCACGCTGAGCTTCGCCATCGGGCGGGCCAGCCGGTCGACGAGGCCGACGGGCAGTCGCCGTACGAGGATCGCCGTGTACTGGGCGGCCCAGCCGGCGGTGGAGCGGCGGACGATGTGCGGGGCGGTGCGCACGGACAGCCGCACCCGCTCGGCGCCGCTCTCGACGAGGTCGACGGCTATCTCGGCGCCGGTGTTGCCGACGCCGACGACGAGGACGTCCCGGCCGGTGTAGGGCTTGCCGTCGCGGTAGGCGCAGGCGTGGGTGAGGTCGCCGGTGAAGGCGGAGCGGCCGGGCCAGTCCGGCAGGAAGGGGGTGTGGTTGTAGCCGGTGGCGACGACGACGGCGGCGCCGGTCAGTTCACGGCCGCCGGTGGCGTGCAGCAGCCAGCCGGTGCCGTCGGGGGTGCGCTCGATCCGGGAGACCTCGACGCCGGTGACGATCTCCAGCTCGTGGACCTCGGCGTACTTCTCCAGGTACCGCACCACGTTGTCGCGGGTCACCCAGCGGCCGAACCGGCGGGGCATCTTCAGCCCCGGCAGGGCGGAGAGGCGGCGGGTGGTGTGCAGATGCAGCCGGTCGTAGTGGCGGCTCCAGGACGCACCGACCCGGTCGGCCTTCTCCACGACGACGGCGCGTATCCCCTGGGCGCGCAGGGTGTACGCGGTGGCGAGTCCGCCGGGGCCGCCGCCGATGACGTAGACGGGGCGGTCGGCGGGGTTCGCGGTGGTGATCGCGGGCGGTGCGGAGTCTTCCATGAGCGCGAGCGTAATCACGCGCGAGATTGGTGGGTCTCGGTCAAGACCGGAATTGATTGCGGATCGATCACGCTTGGGGGAGTGGTGCGGGGAACTTGTGGCGTAGGCCACTTACTTGTGAGAAGGGTGCGACGCCTGGTCCAGGTGCGCTTGGGCCAGGCGTCGCGGGCGGACGGCGTCAGTAGCTATGACGGGAAACGGACGCCGCCGCGTTCGGGGGTGCCGTGCTTCAGGGTACGGATCACTGCCGGGTCCGGCTCACTTCTTTGCCTTCGCCCGGTGTCCGGTCACCTTCGCGATCCAGGCGATGAAGTCACCCGGGTCGGTGTTGGCGCCGTGGCCCTCGTCCCAGTAGTAGAGGTGGTTCACGTCGTCGCCGAGGGTGTGCGCGGCGGCGGCGAGGTTGGCGGAGACCGTGTGCGAGGTGTCCGAGTCGTTGGTGCCGAGGCGGATCCACCAGTGCTTGGTGCGGGCCTGGTTGGGCTGGTCGACGAGGAAGTGCATGGGGTTCATCAGCCGCAGCACCTCGGGGATGTCGCTGTCGAGGCGCTTGGCGGTGGCCCCGCTGGTGTCGTGCTTCAGGCTGTACGCCGTGAAGTGGCGGGTCTCGGCGGTGCCCTTGCCGAACAGGTTGTTCTCGCCCGCCGACAGGTCGAAGGCGTCGAAGGCCGGGGCGGTCTTCTTGCGGGCGCCGACATGGGTGAGGAAGTCGTCCCAGGAGAAGGAGGCCTTGCCGTTCTTCCAGGTGATGAAGGTGTTCGAGGCGAGGTAGGTGGTGCGGTCGGAGTCCGAGAGGTTGGTGAGGTAGCGGGTGGCCGAGGGCTCCAGATACTGCTCGACGAGGTACGCGTCGTAGTTGCGGGCGGTCAGCCGGGTCCCGTCGAGGCCCTTGAGCCGGAGGCCGGCCTGGTATTCGGCGAACTGCGCCCGCAAGGCCTTCGACACGGTCTGGTCGACCGTCGAGCCGGAGCCGGTGGCGTTGGAGCCCCAGTTCCACTCGTAGGCGCCGTCGGCGTGGTCCAGGTCGGTGATCGGGCACCAGGCGCCGGTCGCGAAGATCGCGTCGGAGGCGTCGGCGGCGCCGATCTCCTTCAGGAGCTTGTCGTAGAGCGGGCTGTCGCCGGACGCGCCGAGCAGCGCGGACAGGGCGCCGCCGGCGCTGGTGCCCGCGGAGACGATCCGGTCGGTGTTGCCGGGGATGCGGCCCTTGTTGGACCGGATGTAGCGCACGGCCGCCTTGAGGTCGACGATGGCGGCGGGGGCGACGCCGTAGTACTCGCCGTCGGAGTTCTTCAGCGTACGGCCGCGGGCGCCGGGCTCGATGACGACGTACCCGGCGGCCAGGGCCAGCAGCTGGTTGGAGGAGGTGGCGCCGCCAGTGGCGTTGGTGTTCTCGTTGGCGTTGGGCGCGGCCGAGGCGCCGGCCGCGCCGGAGGGGAGGGTGCCGCCGGGCATACCGCCGCCCCCGCCCGCGCCGACCCCGGTGGCGTCCGCGACCGAGGACGGCATGTACCCGCCGACGGAGTTCGCGAGCAGGATCGGCGCGTTGCTCGCGTCGACGCTCTCGCCGTCGATCTCGACCGGGGCGCTGACGATCAGGGACTGGTAGGTGGCGTCCACGGGGTCGGCGACATAGGTGATCGCCTTCCAGAAGTGGTACGTCACGGAGTGCTCGTCGCCGTCGGTGTCCGTGACGGTCGTCGTCAGCTTGTTGTAGGCGTCCGGGTCGAAGACCAGGGAGCCGGAGGCCGGCGAGGACGTGTCGGAGGCCTGCGCGCTCAGGGCGATGCCGCCCATCGCGGCGACCCCGGCGGTGGCGCCGATGCCGATGACGACCGACCTGCGCTTGATTGCCCTGTGCTTCACGGTGCGACTCCCTCGGTTTCTCTGCTTGCGGTGTGAACGTACCGAGAGTGCAGACAAAATTGCCAACAATCTGGGGTCATTCATGGGGACCCCACAGCTTCATGGCGGGCGCACAGCTTCCACGGGCTTCCCGGAAGCAGAGATCTGACGTACCGTCAGATCCATGGATGCGATCTGGCTCGACGGTGCTCAGTGGCTGGCCGTGCTGCGGATCGGGCTCGGGCTGTGGTGGCTGGAGAGCTGGCGGCACAAGGAGAAGAAGAGCTGGTTCGAGGGCTCCGGTATCGCCTGGGCGGCGGACGTGGCGGCCAAGCACCGCTGGAACGCCGTACGGTCCGGCTTCGAGGTCGTCGTGAAGCCCCGGCCGCGGGTCATGGCGTACGTCGTCGTCTACGCCGAACTGGCCCTCGGCCTGGGGCTGATCGCGGGCTTCCTGACCCCGATCGCCCTGGTCGCAGGCCTGCTCCTCAACCTGATCTACCTCGTCCTCATGATCCACGACTGGGCCGAGCAGGGCCAGAACGGGATGATGGCCCTGATCTCGGTGGTCGCGCTGGGCGGCATGGCCTGGCAGACGTGGTCGGTGGACGACGCCCTGGGGCTCTTCCGGTGAGCGCGCGGTACGACCTCCCCGAGGCCGACGCCTTCACCCGGACGTACTGGGACGCGGCCGCCGGGGGACGGCTGCTGATCCGGCGCTGCGCGGCCTGCGCACGGGCCCACCACTACCCCCGCGAGTTCTGCCCGTACTGCTGGAGCGAGGACGTGACCTGGGAGGACGCGAGCGGCCGGGCCACGCTGTACACCTGGTCGGTCGTCCACCGCAACGACCTGCCGCCGTTCGGGGAGCGGACACCGTACGTCGCGGCGGTCGTCGACCTCGCCGAGGGACCCCGGATGTCCACCGAGGTGGTGGGGGAGGGCCCGCTGCGGGCCGGGACGGCACTGGAGGTGACCTTCCGGGAGGGGGTGCCGGTGTTCCGGGCGGCCGGCTGACCGGCCAGGTGTTGAATGGCCGGATGACTGGCATCCGCGACCCCCGCACCGCCCCGCACCCGCCGGAGATACACGGCCACGGCCTGACCCTGCGCCCCTGGGACCCGGAGTCCGCCACCGACGTGGACGCCTGGCTGCGCGGACACCTCGACCCGGAGTTCCGGCGCTGGAACACCCCGATCAGGACGATCACCGACACCGCGAGCGCCGTGGAGTCGCTGGAGGCCAAGGCCGCGGACGGGGCGACGGGGCGCGCCATGACCTTCTGTGTCGCCGACGCCGGTGACGGGACGGTCCTCGGCCAGATCTCCGTCAACGCGATCGACCGGGTGCTGAGCAACGCCGTGGTCGGCTACTGGGTGCTGCCCGAGGCGCGCGGCCGGCACATCGCCACCCGCTCCCTGCTGCTCGCCGCCCGCTGGGCGTACGACGAGGTCGGCCTGCACCGGCTGGAACTGGGCCACGCCCTCGGCCACGGCGGCTCCTGCCGGGTCGCCGAGCGGTGCGGGTTCCGGTACGAGGGGACCGTGCGCGGGGCGATGTGGGAGGAGGGCCGACGCGACGCCTTCCGCGACGTCCACCTGCACGGACGCCTGGCCACGGACCCGGAGCCGGAGGCGCCGTAAATCGGGGGCGGTACGGCCGGAGGGTGCGCCACGATGCGGGGCATGAGACCGGACGACTGGCACCTCACCCAGGACCTCGACGCCTTCCTCCGGCGCGCCGGCGACTTCCTCGCCTCCAGGCCCGCGCCGCACACCGTCCCGCTGACCGTGCTCGACAACCTGCGCCGCAGGGGAGTGAACGTCTACGGCGAGGAGGCCCCCGTCTTCGGTGTGCTGGAGCGGGGCGGCGCGGTGGAGGCGGTGTCCCTGCGCACCCCGCCGTACTGGATCAATCCCACCTCCCTCACCGAGGAACAGGCCGACGCCCTCGCCGCCCGGCTGGCGTCCGCCGGACACCGCCTCCCCGGAGTCTTTGCCGACCGCGCCACGGCCGACGCCTTCGCCGACGCCTGGAAGCGGCACACCGGCGCCGGGGCGGATCTCTGGCGGGAGCAACGCCTTTATCGGCTCGGTGAGTTGACGGTCCCCGAGCCGGTGCCCGAGGGCGCCCCGCGGATCGCCACCGCCACCGACCGTGCCCGACTCGCGAGCTGGTACGAGGAGTTCGGCGAGAGCATCGGCGAGCGCAACCTCCAGGACCCCGGCGCGCTCGCCGACGCCCGGATCGCCCACGGCGGGGCCCTCTTCTGGGAGACCCCGGACGGCACCCCCGTCTCCCTGGCCGTGGTCACCCCGCAGGTGGCCGGCCAGGTGCGGGTCACCACCGTCTACACCCCCGCCGACCTGCGCGGCCGGGGCTACGCCGGCGCCGCGACCGCCGAGGTCAGCCGCGCGGCCCGCGCCGCCGGGGCCCGCGAGGTGCTCCTCTTCACCGACCTGGCCAACCCCACCAGCAACGGCCTCTACCAGCGCATCGGCTACCGCCCGGTGGCGGACTTCGCGGTGTACCGGTTCGGGGACCGACCTCAGGGGCCCGGCAGCCGCGCCTTCTCCTCGGCGGTGAGCGGCACGGACGGCGGCCCCGGGTCGGTCAGCCTGGCGTAGAGACTGCCGCAGGCCCGCTCCTCGTCGGGGAACCGCTCCAGGACGGTGCGTACGCCGCGCTGCCGTACGCCCACGACCCAGCCACCCTCCTCCCGCGCCAGGTAGAGGCGGTCCTCCGGCCGGGGTGTGCCGGGCGGGGCGGGGCAGCCGGCGATCTCGTACAGCCCGGCGGGGACACCCGCCGCGCGCAGTGCCGCGCACAGTCCTTGTACGTCCATGCCCCGGCCCCCTTCCCGTCCCGTGTCAGTTGGCGCGTTCCAGGTTTTCGCTGTTGATCAGGGAGCTCACCGTGGCGCCGGTCTTCACATGCGGGCAGTACATCGCCATCGACGCGACCGAGGTGACGTACTGCACCCCCTGGCCCGGCTGTTCGAAGGCGGGGGCGGTCGGGCCGGCGCAGACCAGCGTCGGCTTCTTCACCCGGTACAGGTGGTAGTTGTACGGGAAGCGCGGGTCCTGGGTGTCCAGGCCGGACGGCGGAATGGACCGCTCCGCGTACTTGGCGCCGGCCGGGGCGAGGAACTTGCCGAACTCGTTGCCGAAGCGGTCCAGCAACTGGCCGACCGGGAGGACCGTCTCGGTCGCGAGGGGCGCGCCCTGGGCGTTGTGGTCGAAGCCGTCGTCCGGGATCGACGAGTACTTCCAGTCGCCCTGCCCGTGGTCCGCGGTGGGGTTCCACCACTTGGTCAGGAACTCGACGGGCGTCAGCGTGCCGAACCGGTTGTAGCCCTCGAGCGTGGCGCCGATGAGACCGGAGTCGGGCAGCCGGGCCGGGCCGAACCGCCAGTCGTTGCAGTAGTACGGCGTGTGCGCGTACGGGTAGGGCGAGGGCACCAGCCCCAGGCAGGACGCGTGTCCGCCCTCCGGTGCCGGGGCGCCGTACCCCTGCCGGGTCCGGCTGTCCTCGCCGCCCGAGCGCGCGACGGGCAACGGCGCGGTCATGGGCCGCTCGGCGGCCCGGGCGCCCGTCTCCGCGACCGCGGGCGAGGGCGCGCCGAGCAGCACGGAACCGGCGAGCCCGGCCGTCGCGGCCACGGCCGCACTCCAACGACGGAACATCACTGATACCTCCGCAGGATTCGTCCGAAGGCTGGGAAAGCCAACGGAAAGTCATGAATCATCACAGAGGGTCAGAAGTCGGACGGCAATCCGAACAGGGCCGAACGGCGCAGCCGCGCCGTCCCGCGATTGTCACCGGCCGACCACAACGTCGTACCGGAGTCGTCCGGACGGGCATCACAGCGGCCCGCGTGCTCTCTGCTTTTCTGGGGAACACCCCCATGAGACCAGGGAGTTGCCGTGCACCTCGACACCACGACCTGCCCGTCGCCGACCAGCGCTCCCCTCGACGCCCCGTTCGCCCCCGCGCTGCCGGAGAACCTCTCGTACAGCTTCACGCTCCCGGCCGCCCCGCGCAGTCCCGGTGTCGCGCGCGCCGCGACCCGGACGATCCTCAGGGCGCACGGCCTGACCGACGTGACGGACGCGGTCGTCCAGGTGGTCAGTGAACTCACCGCCTGCGCCTGCCGGCTGTCCGCCACCAAGGAGGTGTACGTCTCGCTGCGCCACCGGAGCGGTGATCTGCGCGTCACCGTCTACGACGGCCACCCCCGGCACGACCGGGCCCGCCTCGGTGCCATCTGCGTCCTGTCCCGCCGCGTGTCGCTGCGCGTCCTGGACGAGGTCGTACGGGCCTGCCACGGCGACTGGGGCATCGGCGGCGAGCGCGAGGCGGGCGGCGGCACCCGGATGTGGGCGGTGCTGCCGCGCGCGGGGGCGGCCCGGTACCTCGCGGGCCCCTCAGGGCCAGAGGAGCTGCCGTGACCAGTGGTCGCCGTCCCTGACGTACACCAGGCGTACATGCCGGCGTCGCTCCTCGCCCTGGAAGAACTCCACCTCCTGGGGGTGGAGCCGGTACAGGGTCCAGGTGGGGGACTCGGCCGTAGGGTCGGCCTGCGCCTGTTCCCAGGCGGCCCGGGACACGGCCGCCAGCTCCTGCGGCGAGGAGAGGGGCTCGCTCTGGCGGCCCGTCAGGGCGGCGGCCAGGGCGCCGGTGGAGCGGGCGTGCAGGTCCGCCCGGGACTCGCCGGAGGGGGCGGAGGTGACCGGGCCGCGGACGCGGACCTGGCGGCCGAGCCGGGGCCAGTAGAAGGTGAGCGCCGCGTAGGGGCGGGCGGCGAGGTGGCGGCCCTTGCGGCTGGTGGCGTGGGTCGCGAAGGACCAGCCGGTGGCGTCGGCGCCGTGCAGCATCACGATCCGGGCGTCCGGGAGGCCCTCCTCGTCGGCGGTGGCGAGGGTCATGGTGTGCGGCTCCCGCTCACCCGCCGCCACCGCCTCGGCGAACCAGGCGGCGAACAGGTCCACCGGGGTGCCGGGGGCCCGCTCCGGGTCGAAGGGAGGCAGGTCCGTCACCTCCGGGTCCCACACCCGCAGTGACCTCAGCAGCTCATGAAGATCCGTAGCCATGCCCCGAGTATCGGGCCCGCCCGTCAGCGCCGGGTGAACTGGACGCCCGTCGGCTGTACGGTGTCCGGCTTCACGGCGATCCCCTCGACCGTGAGCTGTTCGCCGTAGATGTCGGTCAGCCGGATCGCGGCGCCGCAGCCGGTGCCCTGCTCGGAGAGGAAGTAGTTGTACCCGGTGCGCTCCAGCCGCTTCCATCCGCCGCCCGTACGGACCTCGAGACGGGCCAGCGGGTTGCGGTGGCCGATGGCCTGGATGCCGCACCAGTACTGGGTGGAGCCGGTCTTGTAGCGGATCGAGATCGTGTCGCCGGTGGCCGGGCTGAGCAGGTTCCAGGTGATCTGGATCCGGCCGGCCGACAGCGGGGCGAGCTTGGCGAAGGCCTGCTGGCTGAGGTCGAGCTGGCCCGGCTGGCAGGGCGCCGGGCACTCGTTGGTGATCCGGACCGTGATCGACTTGCCGCCCGCATGGACGGCCACGAACGCGCCGCAGGCCTTCGAGGTCTCGTAGTCCGCGGTGTTCATCGCCGCGGTCATCACGTCGGAGGTGGGGCCGTAGGAGCAGGCGCCGTTGCCGTTGCCGACGTCGTAGGCGGTGGCCACGCCGGGGTAGGTGACGCCGGGGCGGATCCGGCCGGCCAGGGAGCCCGTCGCGGACGTCTTCGGTGCGGTGGCGGTGGTGGCCTTCGCGCGGGCGGACGCGGCGGATGCGGCGGTCGGGGTGGCCGAGCGGGACGCGGACGCGCGGGCCGTCGGGCTCGCGGAGCCGGTGGAGGGCGTCGGCGACGCGGAGGCCGAGGGGGGCCCGGGCGTCGGCGACCCGCTCGTCCGGGTGCCGGCGACGGGTTTGGCCGCGTCCCGCACGTCGGCGGTCTGGCCGCCCGGGCGGAAGGCCACGGCCAGCGACACGACGAGCGCCACGGCGGCGACGGCGACGGCGGAGAGCAGCGCGGTGTGGCGCCGGGGGCGGGAGCGGCGGCGGTGCGACGGGGTGGTCACAGTCGAGTCCTTCGGTCGGGCGGGGCTCCGGTGACGAGAGCATCCGCCTCTTCAGTCGCCGCGGACCTCCCAAAGGTTGCCGTCACTCCATACGTTCGTGGAGCCGCCCGGGTTCACCCGCTTCCCGCCGAAACGGGCACCGCCCGGTCTCACCGCCCCAGCACCACCGTCCCCGAGGAGCAGAACCACCCGCCGGTCCCCGAGGCCACACCCAGCCGCGGCAACGTGCCGTCGCCTCGCCGTACCTGACGCTCCCCGGCCTCCCCCCGCAACTGCCGGACCGCCTCCACCAGCAGGAACAGCCCCCGCATACCGGGGTGCTGGGCCGACAGCCCGCCCCCGTCGGTGTTCACCGGCAGCTCCCCGCCGACCGTCAGCCGCCCCTTCTCCACGAACGCCCCGCCCTCGCCCTTGGCGCAGAAGCCCAGGTCCTCCAGGGTCACCAGCGTCATGTAGGTGAACGCGTCGTAGATCTCCGCGAAGTCCATCTCCGCCGGCCGCACCCCCGCCCGCCCGAAGGCCAGCCGCCCGCTGACCGCCGCCGGGGACACCGTGAAGTCCTCCCACTGCGACAGGCTCGCGTGGGAGACGTGCTCACCGGTGCCGAGGATCCACACCGGCGCCGTACGGCAGTCCCGTACGTACTCCTCGGCCGCCAGCAGGACCGCCGCGCCCCCGTCGGAGCGCAGACAGCAGTGCAGCTTGGTGAACGGGTCGGCGATCATGGGCCCGGAGAGCACCTCGTCGACCGTGACCGGGGTGCGGAACATCGCCTCCGGGTTCAGCGCCGCGTTCGCCCGCGCCTGGACGGCGACCTCGGCGAGCTGCTCGATCGTCGTGCCGTACTCGGTCATGTGACGGCGGGCCGCCATCGCGTACTTGGCGATCAGGGTGTGCCCGTACGGCACCTCGAACTGGAGCGGGCCGCGGGCGCCGAAGGCGAAGGTGCCGCTGCGGCGGCCGGCCCGGATGTCGGCGCGGGCCGTGGAGCCGTAGACCAGCAGGACCGCGTTCGCGTGCCCGGCGGCGATCGCGTCGGCCGCGTGCGCCGCCATGACCTCCCAGGTGGAGCCGCCGACCGAGGTGGAGTCGACCCAGGTGGGGCGCAGGCCCAGATGGTCGGCCACCTCGACCGGGGCGAGGGTGCCGAGCCCGGCGGAGGCGAGACCGTCCACCCGCGACCGGTCGAGCCCGGCGTCCGCCAGCGCCCGGCGGGCCGCCTGGGCGTGCAGGGCGTACGGGGTCGCGTCGTCCACCCGCCCGCACTCCGAGAGCGCGACGCCGACGACGGCCACTTTCCGGGTCCCCGAGGTCATGAGGAGCCACCTTCCTCTGTCTTCCTCTGTGCATCTCGATCCGGCGCTCCTAATATGACGGACCGTCAGATCCGGAGGGAAGTGCCAGATCCGGAGGGAAGTGCCAGATCCGGAGGGAATCCATGGACCCCCGCCTCACCGCCGAGCAGGACGAGATCCGCCGCACCCTGCGGGAACTGCTCCACAAACGCTGCGGCCCCGAGGAGCTGCGGGCCGCCCTCGACACCCCGGCCGGCCACGACCGCGCCCTGTGGACCACCCTCGCCGAACAGCTGGGCCTGCCCGGCCTCGCCGTCCCCGAGGCGTACGGCGGTGTCGGCTGCGCCCGCACCGACCTCGCGCTCGCCGCCGAGGAGACCGGCCGGGCGCTCGCGCCCACCCCTCTGCTCGCCACCTCGGTCCTCGCCGCGCCCCTGATCCTCGCCCTCGGCACCGACGCCCAGCGCGCCCGGCTGCTCCCCCGCCTCACCGACGGCACCCTCACCGCCGCCCTCGCCGTCCCCGCGCCCGTCCTCGCCACCGCGCTCGCCCTCACCGGGCCGGGCGGCGGCGACTGGTCCGGCGGCGGACGCGCGGGCGGGGTGCAGGCCCGGCGGGCCGGGGACGGCTGGCGGCTGTACGGCGAGGCCGCCCAGGTCCTCGACGGGCACAGCGCCGGGCTGCTGCTCGTCGCCGCCCACACCGGGGGGTTCGTACGGTCACGGACCCTGCTGTTCCTGGTGGCGGGGGACGCCGCCGGAGCCGTACGGACCCGGCAGACCGCCCTCGACCCGACCCGGCCGCAGGCCCGGGTGCAACTGCGGCACGTGGAGGCGGAGTTGCTGGGGGATGAGGAGACGCAGGTGGACGGGCCGCTGGCCCGCACCGGGGAGTTCGCCGCCGCCTTCCTCGCCTGCGAGGCCGTCGGGGCCGCCGACCGGGCGCTGGAGCGGACCGTGGAGTACCTGAAGCAGCGCGAGCAGTTCGGACGGGCGATCGGATCGTTCCAGGCGGTGCAGCACCGGCTGGCCGATGTGTATGTGCAGGTCCAGGCCGCCCGGTCCGCCGCGTACTACGCCGCCTGGGCGACCGGGCGGGGGGAGGACGTCGGCGGGCTCGCGCTCGCCCAGGCGCT
The DNA here is from genome assembly GCF_001514205.1 of Streptomyces griseoruber. GTDB lineage: Bacteria > Actinomycetota > Actinomycetes > Streptomycetales > Streptomycetaceae > Streptomyces > Streptomyces griseoruber. The sequence goes on from NZ_KQ948773.1 coordinate 278,609, forward strand.
CCAGGCGCTGCGGCTCGCCGCCGCCGAGGGCATCCAGCTGCACGGCGGCATCGGGTTCACCTGGGAGCATCAGGCGCACCTGTACTTCAAGCGGGCCGCCGGCGACGAGCTGCTGTTCGGGCCGGTGCACCGGCTGCGCGCCCACGCGGCCGAGGAGTCCGGACTGTTCGCGGGCGCGGGGGTGACGGTGTGATCGGCGTCCGTGTGGTGCAGAAGGTGTCCTCCACCCGGGGCTTCGCCAAGCTCGCCCCGTATGTCGTGCCCGCCCTCGACCGGGCCGTCCACCGGCTCACCCGGGGAAAGGTGCTGCTCAGCGCCCAGATGCTGCCCGGGGTCGTCCTCACCGCGACCGGCGCCCGCAGCGGGCTGCCGCGCCGCACGCCCCTGGCCTGCATGCCGGAGCCCGCGGGCCGCACCTGGATCCTCGTCGGCTCCAACTTCGGCCGCACCGGCCACCCCGCCTGGACCGCCAACCTCCTCGCCCACCCCGACGCCGAGATCAGCTGGAAGGGGACCGACGTACCGGTGACCGCCCATCTGCTGACGGGGGAGGAACGGGCGGCGGTCTGGAAGGAGCTGCTCGCGTTCTGGCCGCCGTACGCGACCTACCAGGCGAGGGTGGAGCGGGGGATCCGGGTGTTCCGGCTGGTGCCCAGGGGCGGCTAGTGCCGCGGCACTAGGGCGTGTGTCGAAAGTCCCGTCTGGCCCGCGACGCCTGGCACGGCGCCTCGCCGCGTTGTCGGGATCGTCCGCGTACGCCCGGTACGCGGACGACCCTCCGCCGTGCGACGCACCGCACCGGACGCCGCGGGCCCCGCCCTCCGGGCGGACGACACTACTCTCGACACACGCCCTAGAAGGCGTGCTGGATCAGCAGGAACGTGCCGATCCCCAGCATCGCCGCCCCGGAGGTCCGGGTGACCGCCCGGGCCGCCGCCGGGCGGGCGCCCAGCACCGCCCGGGCCAGGACGCCGACCGCGAGATACACGGCGGCGCAGCACGCCATGTGCAGCAGACCGAGGACGGCGGTCTGCGCGGCCACCGGCAGGTGCGCGCCGCCCCCGGTCACCAGGAACTGCGGCAGGATCGACAGGTACAGCAGCAGCCCCTTGGGGTTCAGGCCGCTGATCGTCGCGCCCCGCAGGAAGACCCGGCCCTCGGCCACCGGCTCGCCCTCCTCCGGCACGCCCGGCCGGCGCAGCACCCCCCACCCGAGCCGCACCAGATAGCCCGCCCCCGCCACCGTGAGCGCGGTGAGCAGGGCGGGCGAGCCCGCGACCAGGACGGCCAGGCCCGCCGTCGCCAGCGCCGTGTGCAGGGCGTAGCCGCTCACCAGGCCGCCCACCGCCGCGCCCACCGAACGGCCGCGCAGCCCGGCGGAGATCACATACGCCCAGTCGGCGCCCGGCACACAGACCAGCAGCAGGTCCAGCGCGAGGAAAGAAATCAGCGTTCCCGTGTCCATGCCGGGGACATTAGGCGCGATCCGGCCGAAAGTGTTCCCGTTCTTTTCCTGAAACGCGGTGTAATGGGGGAAGATCTCCCCCATGGACGACGTGGACCGGAAGATTCTTGCCGAGCTTCAGCAGGACGGGCGGCTGACCGTGACCGAGCTGGCCGCGCGGGTGCGGCTGAGTGTCTCGCCCTGCCATCGGCGGCTGCGGGAGCTGGAACGGTCCGGCGCGATCAGCGGCTACCGGGCGGTGGTGGAACCGGCCGCCGTCGGGCTGACCTTCGAGGCGCTGGTCTTCGTGTCCATGCGGCAGGAGGACCGGGACACGGTCGCCGAGTTCGAGCGGGCGGTGGGTGAGCTGGATCACGTCCTGGACGCCCAGCGGCTCTTCGGGGAGCCCGACTATCTGCTGCGGGTGGCGACCGCCGACCTCGCGGCCTTCCAGCGGCTCTACGACGAGCGGCTCGCGACCCTGCCGGGGGTGCAGCGGCTGACGTCCACGCTGGTGATGAAGCACGTGGTCAAGGACCGGCCGCTGCCTGCATAACGGCACGGGCGGTGCTCCACCCCTGTGGAACCACCGCCCGTCAGACAGGACTTGGATATGACCTCGCCGGGATGACCGGACTACTTCGCCGGCTTCTTGCCGGTGATGCCCAGGTGCACCAACAGCGCCAGGTTCGGCTTGAGTTCGGCCTGCTTGACGCCCCAGGACTGGAAGCCCTTCTGGTGCGAGGCGACCGCCGCGAGCATCGCGACCAGCGAACCGGCGACCGCGGCCGGGTTCACGTCCTGGTCGACCCGGCCCTTGGACTGGAGCTCGGCGACGGCCTCCGAGAGGGAGTTGTTCACCGAGTTGAGGATCTTCATACGCAGCTTGTAGAAGCGCTTGTCGCCCTCGGCGGCGCCGAGATCGACGACCCGCAGGATCGCGTCGTTCTTCTTCCAGAACTCCAAGAACCCGTCGACGAGTTCCTGCGCCGTCTGCCAGCCCGCCTTGCCGACCCACGAGCGGCCCTCCAGCAGCTCGGTCAACCCGGCGCCCTCGGCGGCCATTTGTTCGGCGATCTCCAGGACGGCGCCCTCGACGTCCGGGAAGTACTGGTAGAAGGTCGCGGGCGAAGTGCCCGCCTTCCGGGCCACGTCGATGACCTTGACGTCCCGGTACGGAGAGGAGCTGAGCATCTCGCTGAGGCAGTCCAGCAGCTTCTGCCGCGTCGCCTGCCCGCGCCGGCCGGCCACGCGGCCGTCGACGGTACGCACTTGTCCTGTCATGCCGTCAGCTTACCGAGGGGTGATCGGAGCGCGATTCGGCCGACTGCAAATGGGGTGCGCGGGGCACGGAGGAAGGGTGTGCTGGTCTGCGCGTTGCGTGAACCGCCGTTAGTTTGGCTGCATGGCCGAAAACAGGGCATCGGTGAACGCAGAGGGTGGCGCCGGGGCGGTCCCCGAGGGCATCCCGTGCTGGGTGGACGCGCAGCTTCCGGACGTGGACGCGGGCAGACGGTTCTACGGCGAGCTCTTCGGATGGACCTTCGATCAGCCGGGGGCGGCGTCCGGCGCCTCCGTGTGGGCCCTGCTGGACGGCCGGCCGGTCGCCGCGCTCGCCCACAAGACGGACGGCCGGATGCCCACCGTCTGGACGGTGTACTTCTCCACCCCCGACGCCCAGGCGACCGTCCGGCGGATCCGGTCGGCGGGCGGACAGGTGGTGATGCCCCCGTTCCCGGTGGACGGCCTGGGCTTCGCCGCCCTCGCCGCCGACCCCGAGGGCGCCGTCTTCGGCCTCTGGCAGCCGGTCGCCCACCCCGGTTTCGGCGTCCGGCACCTCCCCGGCGCCTTCGCCTGGGCGCAGCTCTACGCCCGGGACACCGAGGTCGCGAACACCTTCTACGGCCATCTCTTCCACGAGGCCCTCTTCGGACCCGGCGCCGCACCCGACTTCGGCCGGGTACCGGTCACCGATGTCTTCCCGGAGGTGATGCCGCCGCACTTCCTGGTCCACTTCGGGGTCCGGGACTGCGAGGCGGCGCTCGGCACCGTGAGCCGGCTCGGCGGGCGGGTCCAGGCGGGCCCGTTCACGGCTTCGTACGGAATCGTGGCGGTCGTCACGGACAATCAAGGTGCGTCGTTCGCGCTGCTTCAGCGTTGAACCACGTACCGGAGTACCCGCTCACGCACCGTCCCGCATGCTGTTTCGCCCGTATATGAGATGAGACACCCCGATCGCCCCCGGGTTCGCAACCAGCCGCCCGGCCAGGAAGAATCTGGGGTGCGTGCCGCCATGGCGGTGCGGTGGTGAGACGCTGCACTTCGGTCGCGTACACATAGTGGGTGACGTGGCCCGTACGGGGAGGTGGCAGGCAAGTGGTGGATCAGCTGACGCAGCACGATCCGCGGCGGATCGGGCCGTTCGAGGTGCTGGGACGGCTGGGGGCCGGCGGCATGGGGCTGGTCTATCTGGCGCGCTCCGCGTCGGGCCGGCGCGTGGCGATCAAGACGGTCCGGACCGAGCTCGCCGAGGACCAGCTCTTCCGCGTGCGCTTCACGCGCGAGGTGGAGGCGGCACGGGCGGTGTCCGGCTTCTACACGGCCGCCGTGGTCGACGCCGACCCGCGCGCCGCGGTGCCCTGGCTCGCCACGGCCTACGTCCCCGCGCCCTCCCTCGAGGAGATAGTGAACGACTGCGGGCCGATGCCGGCCCAGGCCGTGCGCTGGCTGGCGGCGGGCGTCGCCGAGGCGCTCCAGTCGATCCACGGCGCGGGACTCGTCCACCGTGACCTCAAGCCGTCGAACGTCCTCGTCGTCGAGGACGGCCCCCGGGTGATCGACTTCGGTATCGCCTCCGGCGTCTCGAACACCCGTTTGACGATGACGAACGTCGCCGTCGGCACCCCCGCGTACATGTCCCCCGAACAGGCCAAGGACTCCCGCAGCGTCACCGGCGCCAGCGATGTCTTCTCCCTCGGCTCGATGCTCGTCTTCGCCGCCACCGGCCACCCGCCCTTCCACGGCGCCAACCCGGTCGAGACGGTCTTCATGCTGCTCCGCGAGGAGCCGGACCTCGAAGGCCTTCCGGACGAGCTGCGGCCGCTCATCGAGTCCTGTATGCAGATGGACGCCACGGCCCGCCCCAACCCGGCCGACCTCCAGGCCCAGCTCGCCCCGCACCTGTTCGGCTCCGGCTCCGACGACAGCGGTACGGCGTCGGCGTGGCTGCCCGAGAAGGCGGTCACCCTCATCGAGACCCGCCGCGGCGGCCGTCCCGCCCTCAAGCCGGCGCCGGTGAGCCCGCGCGTCCCGGCGCTGCCGCCGCCCCCCGCCCACGACCCCGTGGTGCCCGCGCCCGCGCCCGCCCTCGGCCCGGTGCCCGTCGCCGTCGGCGCCCCCGACACCGGCCCGGTGCGCCTGGCCGGCGCGGCCGTGCCGATCGGCCCCGGCCCGCGCGTCGCCGACGTCCGCGCCACCGCCGCCGTCAAGGCACCGCTGCCCGAGCCCGGCCTGGTCGCCAACTGGACCCGGATCCGCCCCGCCCTGGGCGCGGGCGCCGACACCGCCCTCACGGCCCCGCAGACCACGGCGGCCCCCGACGCCCACCCGGCGGGCTGGCGCCCCTGGCGGTTCCGCATGTCGAACGACGTGTGGGGCACCCCGGCCGTCTCCGGTGACCTCGTCTACGTCACCTCCTTCGAGGTGCACGCGCTCGACGTGGCGACCGGACGGCGCCGCTTCAAGACCCGGGACGTGGCCTGGTCGATGGCGGTCGCGGACGGCCGCGTCCACGCCTCCGACGGCCCCACCCTGTTCGCCCTGGAGGCCCGCGAGGGCCAGGACCTGTGGCGGCTCCAGACCGACGCCTGGGTCTACTGCCTGCGCGCCGAGCGCGGCACGGTCGTCACCGGTACGCGTGGCGGCGGGGTCCAGGCCTGGGAGGCCTCCACCGGGCAGAAGCTCTGGGAGATCACCGGCTGCCAGAGCGACTTCGAGTCGCCCGAGGCGGGGCCCGCCCTGCACGACGGCACGGTCTTCGTCTGGCAGGACGCCCGGCTCAGAGCCCTGGACGCCCGTACGGGTGACGAGCGCTGGTCGTACCCCATCGGCGACGCGGCCTCCTGCGGCGGCGTCCCGGTCCGGGTCACCCCCGCCCCCGACGGCCATGTCTACCTCTCGGCCGGCACCCGCGTCATCGCCGTCGACGTGGTGAGCGGCATGGTGCGCTGGCACTTCGAGGCCCCGGCGGTCTTCCTCTCCCCGCCCGCCTTCGTCCCCGGCCCGGCCGTCACCGGCGGTGGCGTCTACCTGGCCGACTACCTCGGCACGGTCTACGCCCTCGACGCCGCCGACGGCCGCGACCGCTGGCGCATCGCGACGGAGTCCCGCTCCTCCATCGACCCGGTCCTGGTGGCGGCCGGCCATGTCCACGTCGGCAGCGGCAAGGGCCTCTACACCCTGGACGCGGTCACCGGCACGCCCAAGTGGCGCTTCCAGGCGGGCGGCGACATCGTGGGCTCCCCGGCGGTCGAGGCGGGCCGTATCCACTTCGGCTCCACCGACCACCTCCTGTACACCCTGAAGGCCGACGACGGCCGCCTGCGCTGGAAGCTGGCCACCGGCGGCGAGATCACCGGCTCCCCGGTGGTCCGGGACGGCGTGGTGTACGCGTGCAGCAAGGACCGCTGCGTGTACGCGCTGGACGCGGAGAAGGGGACGGGCACGGCTCGTACGGTCTGACGCCCGTCTCGTCCGGGTGCGGGACGGCCGTCGCACCGGGCTCGGGCTGCACGGAAGGGGTCCGCGCGGCGGCCGCCACCGCAGACGCTACGCCGGGTGCCGCCCGGTCGCCAGGCAGTGACATGCCCGTGACAGCACCTGTCTAGGCTGACCGTATGAACACACGGGGGCACGGAAAGTTCAGGTTCGCGGCGGTCTCGGTGCTGGTGGTGCTGGCCCTGACGGGCTTCTCCACCGGCAAGAGCCGCCACCACAGCAGCCACGGCGACAGCGACGGCAGCGGCGGGGGCGGGTGCAGCAGCTCCAGCCAGGACCATGACGGGTCGTCGTCGACGTCCGGGGGGTCCGGCAGCGGCTCCACGACCGTGCAGGACATGCAGGCGGCGGAGGTCGAGCTGCTGGACTGCGCGACGAAGACCGAACCGTACGCCACGGTGCGGGTGTTCAACCCCAACTCCGGGGGTGCCACCTTCACCGTCACGGTCGATTTCCTCGACGCCGACTCCCACCGGGTGGAGGAACGGACCGCGTCCGAGTACGTCGCCGGAAACGACACGACGACGGTCCGGGTGGCCCTCTCCGACCCGGCCCTCACAGCGAAGATCGACCACTGCGAGCCGGAGGCGTACGCACCGATGAGCTGACCACGCCTATCGCGTACTTCACGTACTTCACGTACTTGCTGACCCGGTGCACCCTGAAGAGGCCGGGACGAGCGAGGAGGCAGGCCATGGCCGCGGTCCACTATGAGAGCTACACCCAGGCGCGCGCTCACCTGAAGGACCTCCTTGACGCGGCCGACGAGGGGCGCGTGGCGACCGTGCGCCGTGACTCCGGCCGCTCGGCGGTCCTGGATGTGGAGCGGCTGCGCCACTGTCTGTCGCTGGTCCGCCCGTCGAAGGCGGAGGTGGTCGCCGAGGCGAACGGCTGGTCCGTCCGCCGGCCGCGCTCGGCAATCAGCCAACGGAACGCAAAAAGCCCCTGCGGATGCTCACCGTCCCGCCGCTGCGTGGGCGCAGTCCCGCATGTTCCTTTGCTGTATTCGCTCAGAAGCCCCTCACCTGACCCGGGGCCGTGACCCCGACCGCCCCCCGAACAACCTCGCCTGCTCCTCGTCCGGCAGGTTCCCCAGCGCGATGAGATGCGGCGCCTGGGCCCAGCCCGCCCCGCGTGCCGCCTCCGTCGCCGACCACAGGGCCCGTACCGTGCCCTGGACGCCAGTGGTCGGGTATCCGGCGATGACCGTGGCGCAGGCGGTGGCGGCCCCCAGTGCCTCGCCGGGATCGGTGAGTTCGGAGACCAGGCCGACGGCGTGGGCCCGCCGGGCGGAGATCCGTTCGGCGGTGCCCATCAGCATCATGCGGGCGGTCTCGCCGTACGGCATCCGCTGGGCCATCAGGACGGACTCGTAGGCGCTGACCATGCCGTACGTGGTGTGCGGGTCGAAGAAGACGGCGTCCGCGCCCGCGACGATGAACTCGCATTCGCCGAGGAGGTAGAAGGCGCCGCCGCAGGCCATGCCCTCCACCGCGGCGATCACCGGCTTCCAGAGGTCGTTCGCCTTGGGGCCGATGGTGAGGAGGGGGTCGTCCTGCATGTAGGGGGAGGGGGGTTGCGGGACGGCGGTGTCGCGGTCCAGGCCGGTGCTGAAGGCCCGGCCCCCCGCCCCCGTGAGGACCACGGCCCGCACCGTGTCGTCGAAGCGCAGGTCCCGCCACACCTTTGCGAGCCGCCGGGCCGTGTCCAGGTCGATGGCGTTCAGCTTGTGCGGGCGGTCGAGGGTGACGACGGCGACCCCGGTCTTCTCGGCCACCTCCAGTCTCACGCTCACGGCCGCTCCAGGACCCACTGCACCAGCCCCTCGGCGGTGAAGACCGCCTGTACCCGGGCGCCGATGCGGATCCGGTCGGGGGAGAGGGAGTCGAGGGGGGCGCCCGCGTGCCGGACGAGGTTTCCGACCAGGCGGATCCGGGGGGCGTCGGTGAGTTCGACGAGGATCACGTTGTACGGGGCCTGTGCCGCGTAGTCGGGGAGCAGGGGCGGGTGCGGGACGACGTAGGACCAGATGCGGCCCCGTCCGGACGTCGGCCGCCACTCGCTCGCGAAGGACTGGCAGTGCGGGCAGCAGGGGCGGGGCGGGAAACGGGGCTCGGTGCAGTCGGCGCAGGTCTGGACGCGGAGTTCGCCCCGCGCGGCGTACTGCCAGAAGGGGGCGCCGTCGGGGTCGGTGACCGGGGTCAGCAGAGGCATGGGGCGGTCAGCTCCTCAGCAGGAGGGCGGAGGTGGGGACGCCCTCGCCCGCCGTGACCAGGCAGGTCGCGGCGTCGGGGACCTGGGCGGTGCTGGTGCCGCGCAGTTGGCGGACGCCTTCGTTGATGAGGTTGAAGCCGTGCACGTACGCCTCGCTGAGCCCGCCACCGCCGGTGTTCAGGGGCAGCCGGCCGCCGATCTCCAGGGCGCCGCCCTCGGTGAACGCGCCGCCCTCGCCCCGGCCGCAGAAGCCGTAGCCCTCCAGGGAGAGGGGGACCAGGGCCGTGAACGCGTCGTAGATCTGCGCCACGTCCACGTCGGCGGGGGTGACGTCGGAGTGCTTCCAGAGGTGGCGGGCCGCCGTCCAGGCGGGGCCGGTGAGCGGGTCGTCGTTCCAGTAGTTGACCATGCCGTGGTGCTGGGCGGGCAGGCCCTGGGCGGCGGAGTGGACGTACACCGGCCGCTGCCGGCAGTCCCGGGCCCGTTCCCGGCCGACGATCACGCAGGCCAGTGCCCCGTCCGTCTCCAGGCAGTTGTCGTACAGGCACAGGGGCTCGCTGATCCAGCGGGCGGTCATGTACATCTCGCGGGTGAGGGGGCGGTCGTACATGATCGCGGCGGGGTTCTGGTTGGCCCGGTTGCGGCAGGCGAGGGCCACGTTGAAGAGGTGGTCCCTGGTCGCGCCGTACTCGTGCATGTAGCGGCGGGCCAGCATGGCTATCTCGTCGGCCGGGCGGAGCAGGCCGTAGGGGCGGGTCCACTGGGCGGGGGTGGGGAGCTGGACGGCGGTGTTGGTCCAGGGGCGGGGGCCGCTGCCGCGCTTGCGGGAGCGCCAGGCGACGCCGACCGTCGCCTGGCCGGCGGCGATGGCGGCGGCCAGATGCGCGACGGTCGCGCACGAACCCCCGCCCCCGAAGCCGACCTTGCTGAAGAAGGTCAGGTCCCCGAACCCGACCGCCTTGGCCAGTTCGACCTCGTCGGTCTCCTCCATCGTGTAGGAGGCGAGCGCGTCGACCTCGTCCGGGGCGATCCCGGCGTCGTCGAGCGCGGCGAGGACGGCGCGGCAGGCGAGGGTCTTCTCGCTCTCGGGGAGGTGCTTGGCGAACCGCGTCTGGCCGATGCCGACGATCGCGGTGGTGTCCTTGAGGGTCACGCTGCACGCACCTCCGCAAGGAGAACAACAGGGCAGGCAACAGGCAGCCGACGTGGCTGACAGGTCGTCAGGTTACCGCTAATCTGACGGGTAGTCAGCTACTGGGTCAGCTACCGGGAGGCAGGGAGGCCGGTCATGCGCGGTGACGTGGAGTGGGGGACGATTCCCGAACTGGTGCGCCGGGCGGCCGAGCGGTACGCGGACACCGAGGCGGTGGTCGAGGGCCGCACCCGGATCCCGTACGGCGAACTCGGCGCCCGGGTGGAGCGTGCGGCGGCGGCCTGCCTGGCGAACGGGGTGCGGGCGGGCGACCGGGTCGGCATCTGGGCCCCCAACTCCCTGGACTGGATGGTCGCGGCGCTGGGCGCGGTGACGGCGGGCGCGGTGCTGGTGCCGCTCAACACCCGTTTCAAGGGCATGGAGGCGGCGGACGTGCTGCGCCGCAGCGGGGCCCGGCTGCTGTTCGTGACGGGGACCTTCCTGGGGACCTCGTACGTGGCCTCGCTGCGGCGGGCGGCCGGGGAGGGGCCCTCGGGCGGCCGGGGTCCGCTGCCGGGCCTGCCCGCCCTCGAACAGGTGGTGGTCCTGTCGGACGACGCGCCCGTGGACTTCCGCACCTGGAAGGACTTCCTGGCGAGCGGGGAGGGGGTGGGCGCGGGGGAGGTGCGGACCCGGGCGGACTCGGTGCGCGGGGACCGGCCCTCGGACCTCGTGTTCACCTCGGGCACGACGGGCCGCCCCAAGGGCGCGGTGATCACCCACGCGCAGACCCTGCGGGCGTACGAGGTGTGGAGCGACCTGGCCGGCCTGCGCCACGGCGACCGCTACCTCATCGTCAACCCCTTCTTCCACACCTTCGGCTACAAGGCGGGCGTGATCGCCTGTCTGATGCGGGGCGCGACGATGATCCCGCAGCCGGTCTTCAACGTGGACACGGTCCTCGCGAACCTCGCGGCGGAGCGGGTCTCGGTCCTGCCCGGCCCGCCCACGCTCCACCAGTCCCTGCTGGACCACGCGTCGAGGGACACCTATGACCTGTCCGCACTGCGGCTGGTGGTGACGGGCGCGGCGGTGGTGCCCCTCCAGCTCGTCGAACGGCTGCGGGGCGAACTGGGCGTCGGGACGGTCCTCACGGCGTACGGCCTCTCGGAGGCGAGCGGCATCGTGACGATGTGCCGCCGGGGCGACGACCCCACGGTGATCGCCTCGACCTCGGGCCGCGCGATCCCCGGCACGGAGGTACGGGTGGAGGCGCCTCCCGGACAGCCCGGGGAGGTCCTGGTCCGGGGCTTCAACGTCATGCGCGGCTACTACGAGGACGAGGCGGCCACCCGGGAGGTGCTGACCCCCGACGGCTGGCTGCGCACGGGTGACATCGGCGTCCTGGACCCGGCGGGCAACCTGCGCATCACCGACCGCCTGAAGGACATGTTCATCGTCGGCGGCTTCAACGCCTACCCGGCGGAGATAGAGCAACTCCTCGGCCTGCACCCGGACGTCACGGACGTGGCCGTCATCGGCGTCCCGGACCCCCGCCTCGGCGAGGTCGGCAGGGCCTACGTCGTCCGCCGCCCCGGCGCGCACCTCACCGCCGACGACCTCATCGCCTGGGCCCGCCGCGAGATGGCGAACTACAAGGTGCCGAGGTCGGTGGAGTTCGTGGGGGAACTGCCGCGCAACGCGAGCGGGAAGGTCGTGAAGGGGGAGCTGCGACGGCTCCCCTAGAGACGGACGCCGGCACCCGCACCGGCACCCGCACCCGCACCCGCACCCGCACATGCACACGCACCGGCCGTGGTGACTCCCCTCCGGGTCACCACGGCCGGTGCGTGTCCTGCGGTCACGTCACCTCAGCGCACCGGCTTGAACGGCTCCGACGTCGCGTGGATGTCCTTCGTCTCGATCGTCTCGTCGACCGGCTCCGTGGTGGCGTGGATGTCGCCCTGCGTGGTCGCCTCGCCGTTGGCCCCCGTGATGAGAGCCGCTTCGGCTGCCTGGACGGGCTCGGAGGTGGCGTGGATGTCCTGCTGCTTGACCTTCGACTCGTCGCTCATGATCGCTCGCTTCCCCATGTGGTGTGCTGTGCTCGGGTGATCAGGGCCCACCCGGTCCGTCCCCCGCGGATGGCCGGGCGGGCCCTCGGGCCGCCCGTCCCCCCCCGGTTCTCCGGTGGGCGGCCCCGCCGCGATCCGTCCGTTCCCCGACGGGACGCATCGACTGCCCCTGAGCATGGAGCCCGACGATAAACGAACAATGAACGACCCGGGCAACCGGGTTCAGGTGGTGGGCGCGGTGGACAGCAGGGCCCGCAGGGCGGCCGCTTCCGGGGAGCCCAGCTCCTCGTAGACCCGTACCGCCTCCTGCCAGCAGACCTGGGCCCGGCCGGTCTGGCCCACGCCGGTGAGGGCGTGCCCGAGCACGGTGAGGACATTGGCGCGCCGCCAGTCCCCGCCGATCCCGCGCAGCACGGTCAGCGCCCGCTCCGCGTGGCCCGCCGCCTCACGGAACCGCCGGCCGGCGAGATCCACCTCGGCCAGCCGGAACAGCGTCATGCCCTCCCACAGCCGCTGCCGGCTGTCCCGGAACACCCGGAGCGCCTCCAGGAGCCGTTCGGCCGCGGCGTCGAGCCGGCCGCTCTGGGTGAGCGCCATGCCGAGGGCGTAGCGCCCGTTGGCCCCGCGCATGGAGTTGCCCATGCCGTCGTAGATCTCCATGCCCTCCTGGGCCAGCGCCACGGCGCTGTGGGTGGATCCGGTCGCCAGATGCATCCGGGAGAGGTTGCACAGCGCGCTGGCCTCGCCGGGGCGGTCCCCCAGGGTGCGGAAGTGCTCCAGCGCCTGCGAGAGGTGCTCCTCGCTGTCGGAGTGGCGGCTCTGGTAGAGGGCGATGACCCCGCGGGCGTTGCGGGCCCAGCACGCGGTCAGCAGGTCGTCGGCCGCGTGGGCGAGGCGGATCGCCCGCTCGGCCTCCTGGTCGGCGGTGTCGAACCGGCCGCCGTCCAGGTGCGTGTGCGCCGAGGTCATCAGCGCCCGGGCCTCGGTCCTCGGGACGACACCGGCCTCCCGCGCCGCCTCCAGCAGGGCCTTCGCGGTCGCCTCGTACTCACGGGAGTTGGCCCCGGACTCGGAGATGTCGTGGACCGTCCACAGCAGGTCGACGGCCTTGTGGAGGGTGCCCGGCCGCCCGGCGCCCTGGCGCGCGCAGGCCAGCAGGCAGTCGGCCTCCGTGTACAGCCAGTCCCGCGCGGAGGCCCGGTCGGAGAAGACGAGCCCCGGACGCTCGGTCCGCTCCAGATGGTCCACCAGCCGGTCGCCCGGCCGCTCCAGCGCGTACACCCCCACCGCCGTGGCCAGGTAGAAGTCCAGCAGCCGCGACAGCGCCTCCTCCCGCCCCCCGGCCGGCTGCTCGTCGCGTTCCGCGCACGCACGCGCGTAGAGGCGTACGAGGTCGTGGAAGCGGTAGCGGCCGGGTGCCGCGGACTCCAGCAGCGAGGTGTCGACCAGGGACTCCAGCAGGTCCTCGGTGTCGACCACCGGCAGGTCGAGCACGGCCGCGGCGGCGGCCAGCGAGATGTCGGGGCCGTCGGCCAGGCCGAGGAGGCGGAACGCCCGCGCCTGGGCCGGCTCCAACTGGCCGTAGCCCAGCTCGAAGGTGGCCTTCACCGCGAGATCGCCCGCCTGGAGCTCGTCCAGCCGCCGTCGTTCGTCCGCCAGCTTGGCGGCGAGCACGGACACCGTCCAGGTGCGCCGGGACGCCAGCCGGGACGCCGCGATACGGATGGCCAGCGGCAGGAAGCCGCAGGCCGCGACCACGTCCAGCGCGGCCTTGCGTTCGGCGGCCACCCGCTCCTCGCCCACGATCCGGGTGAAGAGGGCGAGTGCCTCGTCCGGGGACATCACGTCCAGGTCGACGAGGTGCGCGCCCGCCAGGTCGACCATCCGGACCCGGGAGGTGATCAGCGCGGCGCAGCCCGCCGTGCCGGGCAGCAGCGGCCGTATCTGTGCCGCGTCGCGCGCGTTGTCCAGCAGGACGAGGACCCGTCGCCCGTCCAGCACCGACCGGTACAGGGCCGCCCGTTCCGCCAGGGAGTCCGGTATCGCGGAGTCGGCGGTGCCGAGCGCGCGCAGGAAGGAGCCGAGGACCGTCTCCGGCTCCGCCGCGCGGGGGCCGGTGCCCTGGAGATCGACGTAGAGCTGGCCGTCGGGGAAGACCGGCCGGGCCTGATGGGCGACGTGCACGGCGAGGGTCGTCTTGCCCACGCCGCCGATGCCGGCGAGCGCCGAGACCGCCATGACCCGGCCCTCGGCCGAGGCCAGCACCTCGCCGAGCTGCCGGACGAAGGGCGCCCGCCCGGTGAAGTCGGGTACGGTCGCCGGGAGTTGCGCGGGGCGCACGCGGACGACCCCCGGCTCGGCCGGCGAGGCCGAGGGCTCCGCCAGCTCCGGGTCCGCCTGGAGGATACGGCGCTGGAGTTCCCGCAGCCCCGCGCGCGGGTCCACCCCCAGCTCCTCCGCCAGCAGCCGCCGGGTGTCCGCGTACACCGCCAGCGCCTCCGCCTGCCGGCCGCTGCGGTACAGCGCCAGCATCAGCAGCTCCCGCAGCCGCTCGCGCAGCGGATGCGCGGCCGTCAGCGCGGTCAGCTCGGAGACCGCCTCCGCGTGGCAGCCCAGCTCCAGGTCCAGGTCCAGCCGGTGCTCCAGCAGCCCCAGCCGCCACTCCTCCAGCCGGACCCGCTGGGTCTCCGCGTACGGACCGGGGACCCCCGCGAGGGCCTCCCCGTCCCACAGGCCCAGCACCCGGTTGAGGCCCTCGCGGGCCCGGCCCAGGTCGCCGGACGTGCGCGCCTTCTCCGCCTCGGCCGCCCACTCCTGCGCGACCGCGAGGTCCAGCGCGCCCTCGCCGAGGCCGCGCACGGCATAGCCGCCGGACTCGCTCACCAGGACCCCGGGGTCCAGCACCTTCCGCAGCCGCGAGGCGTACGTCCGTACCGCCGCCAGTGCCTGCGACGGAGGCTCCTCGCCCCACAGCGCGTCGATCAGCTCACCCGCCGTCGCGGTACGGCCCTCGCGCAGCAGCAGGGCGGCCAGCAGCGCCCGCTGCTGGGGGGACCCGGTGTTCAGATGCTCCTCGCCGCGCCGTGCGCGCACCGGGCCGAGCACGTCGAAGCGGAGCGCCGGCGGTTCCCCGGTGGAGCCGGGACGCCTCTGCTCCGGCACGCGCGGGCCGCCGGGTCCTACGCGGTGGTCCATCAGGGCTCCCCTTAGACATCCGAAGTACCGGTTCATCTTGCCTTGTCGGTGCCGGAGTCGTCAGCCGCGCAGGACGTCGATTCCGGGCGGTACACGTGAGTCGGCACAGCCCTCACATCCGGGACGCACACCTCTCCACAGAGTCGATCAACTCCGGCCCCGTCTGATACAGCCGACGGAGCTGACGGGTCGTCAGATCGGCGCTACCGTGCCCCCATGGAGACCACATCCGGCACCACGACCCCTCTCCCGCTGATCATCTCCGTCGACGACCACACCGTCGAACCCCCCACCGTCTGGCAGGACCGGCTCCCGAAGAAGCACCTCGACACCGGACCGCGCATCGTGCGCGCCCCGCTGAAGGAGATGACCTTCCTCGGCGGCCACTTCAAGCCCGTCATGGGCGGACCCGGCGACGACGGCCCGCTCGGCGACTGGTGGGTCTACGAGGACCTCAAGCGCCCCCTCACCCGCCTCGACACCGCCGTCGGCTTCAGCCGGGACGAGATCAAGCTGGAGGTCATCACCTACGAGCAGATGCGCCCCGGCTCCTACGACGTCCCCTCCCGGCTCGCCGACATGGACGTCAACCACGTGCAGTCCGCGGTTTGTTTCCCCACCTTCCCGCGGTTCTGCGGCCAGACCTTCACCGAGGCCGCCGACCACGAGCTGGGCCTGCTCTGCGTGCGCGCCTACAACGACTGGATGGTGGAGGAGTGGTGCGGCCCGCAGGCGCGGGGCCGGCTGATCCCGCTCACCCTCATCCCCCTGTGGGACGCCGAACTGGCCGCCGCCGAGGTCCGCCGCAACGCCGCACGCGGCGTCCGCGCCGTCGCCTTCTCCGAGATACCTCCGCACCTGGGCCTGCCCTCGGTCCACACCGACTACTGGGACCCGTTCCTCGCCGCCTGCGACGAGACCGGCACGGTCGTCGCCATGCACATCGGCTCGTCGAGCCGGATGCCCTCCACCTCGGCCGACGCCCCGCCCGCCGTCGGCTCCACCATCACCTTCGCCAACTGCTGCTTCTCGATGGTCGACTGGCTGATGAGCGGCAAGTTCGAACGCTTCCCGAATCTGAAGGTGATGTACGCCGAGGGCCAGATCGGGTGGATCCCCTACATCCTGGAGCGCGCCGACGTGGTCTGGGAGGAGAACCGCGGGTGGGGCGGGGTCGCCGACAAGGTCCACCAGCCGCCGTCCGAGCTCTTCGCCGACCACGTCTACGGCTGCTTCTTCGACGACGCCTTCGGCCTGCGCAACCTGGACTCCATCGGCCTCGGCAACGTCCTCTACGAGACCGACTACCCCCACTCCGACTCCACCTGGCCCAAGTCCCGCGAGGTCGGCGAGGCCCAGATGGGCCACCTGGACCCGGAGGTCGTCGAGCGGATCGTCCGCGGCAACGCCATCGACCTGCTGGGCCTGACCCCGG
Source organism: Streptomyces griseoruber (assembly GCF_001514205.1). Classification (GTDB taxonomy): domain Bacteria; phylum Actinomycetota; class Actinomycetes; order Streptomycetales; family Streptomycetaceae; genus Streptomyces; species Streptomyces griseoruber. Next base: position 294,880 of record NZ_KQ948773.1, read on the forward strand.
ACGGCCTGTGGGGGCCCCGGTGAGCCTCGACGGGCCCCCGGACCGCGTCGCCTACGGCATCCAGCTCCCCGTCCAGTCCCAGTCCGCGATGTTCGCCGAGCCCTGGGAGGCGGACGCGGGACCGGCGGACCTCGTGGAGATCGCCCGCGCCGCGGACCGCGCCGGATTCGCCTATGTCGCCTGCTGCGACCATGTCGCGATCCCGCGCCGCCTCGCGGACGCGATGAGCACCGTCTGGTACGACCCCGTGGCCACCCTCGCCCACCTCGCCGCCGTCACCGAGCGCGTCCGGCTGCTCAGCCATGTCGCGGTGGTCGGCCTGCGCCACCCCCTCGTCACCGCCAAGCAGTACGCCACCCTGGACGCGCTCTCGGGCGGCCGGCTGATCCTCGGGGTCGGCGCCGGGCACGTACGGGAGGAGTTCGAGGCGCTCGGGGGCGACTTCGAGCGGCGGGGCGCCGTACTGGACGAGACGCTCGACGCGCTGCGGGCCGCGCTCGGGGAGGAGGAGTTCCCGGTCCACCACGGCAAGCGGTACGACTTCGAGGGGCTCGGGCAGCGGCCCCGGCCGGCCCAGGCACGGGTGCCGCTGTGGGTCGGCGGCTCCTCCCCGGCGGCGGTCCGCCGGGCCGCGCTCAAGGGCGACGGCTGGCTGCCCCAGGGGGACCCCAGGGACCGGCTGCCCGCGCAGATCGAGCGGATCCGGCGGCTGCGTGAACAGGCGGCTGTTCAGGAGCCGTTCGTCGTCGGCGCCATCACCGAGCCCCTGTACGTGGGGGCACCCGCCTGGGACGTCGGCCGCCGCACCCTCACCGGCCCGCCGGAGGTCCTCGCCGAGTCCCTCCGCGCCTACCCGGCGATGGGCGTGGACCAGATCCAGGTGCGTTTCCGCTGCCGGAGCCGAACCGAACTCACCGACCAGATAAGCGAGTTCGGGGCGGAGGTGGGGCCGCTGCTCAAGGAGCCGCCCGCCTGACCCACCTCCTGACCTCACCTGTCTGACAGCCGAGCCGAATTTTCTTGAAGCTTTGAACACGGCCACGCCGAGCCGCGTATGTACGGACGTACGGACGTGATGGTTCCGGCGGAAGGACCCGTGAAGTGCGATCCTCCGAACGACTCTCCGTCGCCCTCGCCTGCGCGGAGGGCGACTGGCCGTGCGACGACTGGCCGGCCCCGGACGACCCGTACGTGGGCCGGGTCGTCCGGCTGTCCCGGCCCTTCCGTTTCCCCGAGGACGTGGACGTGGTCGTCCTGCGTTGCGAGGACCCGTCGGCCGTTCTCCGGGATCTGCGCGAGCTGGGGCGCAGGGGCATCCCGGTGATCGTCATCAGCCCCCGCCGGGACACCGATGCCGTGGTCGAGGTGTTCCGCATCGGGGCCGGCTATCTGGTCGAGGGCGACTACTGCCCCCGGATGCTGTCTTCGGCGGCCGTGGCGGCGGCCCTCGGGCACACCTACCTCTCGCCCTCCGCGGGCGCCGCGCTGCGGGAGGGGGCCCGGTGGATATCCATGGGCGGCGACGCCGTCGAGCGGCTGCGGGGCCTGCTCTCGCCGCGTGAACGGCAGGTCATGGAGCTGCTGTCGACCGGCCTGGGCGCGCAGGAGATCGGGCTGAGATTACGGCTGAGCGAGAAGACCGTCCGCAACAACCTCAGCAACATCTACGCCAAGCTGGACGCGCGGGGCAGCACGGACGCGGTCCTGCGGTGGCTCGGGGCCACTCCGGTCGCGCCCGTACTTCGCACCTGAAAATATTTCAGTTCGCTCTCATGGTGCGGGAATTTCCGAGACCGGGATTTCCACGTCAGTGACGGCGTCGCCGCCTTCGTTGAATCCGGGCTCTGTCCGGAGGCTGTTCCCCGAGTTGATGATGCCGTTCGCCTCGGGCGTACCGCATTTCACGTTGCGCAGCCACAGCCGGCCGTCCGGCGTGCCGTTGTTCAGGATCTGCGGATAGAAGACATGGACCGACGTGCCGCCATCGCTCGGTGCGAAGAACACTTTCTGGCCGTCCTGTTCCTCCTTGTAGGTGGCCCGCAGGAATCCGCTCACGTCGGTGCGCTTGTGCGACCACATGAAGAAGCCGATGCTGTCCGGCTGGACCGTGTCGGAGCGGCTGAACGCGAGGCCGGTCGCCTTGTCGTCGCGCGAGACCTTGAACTCGGTGGTGTTGAATTTCGCACCGATCTCGAAGAGGGAACCACCCAGACTCGAATCGGCGCTCGCGGTGAATCCCTCCTGCAGCTGAACCACCCTGGTGACAGATGTGCTGACATTGAAGGTGCTGGTCGCCGCGGTCGTCGTCCCGCAGTTCTGGGTCACGGGTGAGACGCGCTCGTTGGGGCCGAGGCTGTTCGCCTTGGCCTGGACGTCGACGAACTCGCACTTCTCGAGTTTGTCGGAGTCCGAGGAACAGTCGGAGGTCACTTCGGACGGGGTGGAGGCGTTCGCCTGGTTCATCAGCGGGATGATCACCGCGAGGGCTGCGACGGGTGCCAGAGCGAGGGTGATGCGCTTCTTCTTGCTGCGGTGCCTTCTGGGGCGCGGGGCGGGGGTGGTCATGGGTCCTCCTGGGGATGGCGTGCTGGTCGAAAGCTGGGACTTCCTGCGCTGTTGCCGGGATCAGCAGTCCTCCAGGACCGCCTTGGAGGTGCCGTCGGCGATTCCCGGCGCGCCCGCGGCACCCGGCAGGACGAAGGGCCCCTCGACGACTTCCGGCGCTACGAAGTTCTGCTCGGGCGTGGCATTGGTGGTGGTCGTCGCCTCCCTGGCGTCGATCCGCGCTCGCCATTCGCCGGTCATGCGCTGCATCTTCGGCGTGAACTCCATGTGGAGCACCTTGCCGACCGGCACCTCACGCTGTTCCGTGGCGCTGGCCGTGGCCGAGTTCACGGTCATGTCCAGAGTGCTCTTGTGCTTGACCCAGGATCCGCTGAGGAATCCGAAGAGGCCGCCGCCACCGCCCTGGTTGGTCTCCGTGTATTTGCCCTTGCCCTGGGCCACGGTTGCCGACCAGGTGACGGACACCTTCGCCGGATCGGTGGCGTTCGGCTCACAGTTCGGGAAATCGATGGACGACTTCTCGGTGGGGCCGTCGAAGGTCTCGAACTTCGTCTCGACGTAGTCGCAGTTGTCGGCCTGGAAACCGTCCGCGAACCCGCCCTTGGCGGATTGTTGCTCGCCGTTGATCACCGCGGCCCTGTCGCACATCGCCACGATCTGCTCGGGCGTCTTCTCATCGGCCGCGTTCGCCGACGGCAGCAGCGCGACAACGGCGCCGCCGGTCGCCAGCGCCGCGCCGATCGCGACGAACCGGATCTTCTTGTTCTTGAACTTCCTGCTCCTTTTGGCCATATCCTTTTCCGCTCTTGGGGGTGCCTTTGCATTTCTGCTGTGGATTATTGGGGTTCTGCACAGGCTGCGGCCAGGGTCAAATATCCCTACTCGCAAGTCACTTGATGTGTACTTATGCAATTCTCGCCGACTCTTGACCACTGTCTGACGCATCGTCAGTTCCGGCGTTACGATGCTGAACTCCAGTGATGCGATGCGAAGGGGGTTCGGCATGGGCAAGCTCGACGGGCGCGTCGTCCTCGTCACCGGCGCCGCACGCGGCCAGGGGGAAAAGGAGGCCCGGCTGTTCCGGGCGGAGGGGGCCGAGGTCGTCGTCGCCGATGTGCTGGACGACCAGGGCGCGGCCCTCGCCGAGGAGATCGGCGCGCTGTACGTGCACCTGGACGTGGGGCGGGAGGACGACTGGCGGTCCGCGGTGCGCGCAGCGCAAGCTGCCTACGGCCGCCTCGACGGCCTCGTCAACAATGCCGGCATCCTGCGCTTCAACGCCCTCGTCGACACGCCCCTCGACGAGTTCATGCAGGTCGTGCAGGTCAACCAGGTCGGCTGCTTCCTGGGTGTGAAGACGGTGGCCCCGGTGCTCGCGGACGGCGGCACGATCGTCAACACGGCCTCGTACACCGCCGTGACCGGGATGGCGGCGGTGGGCGCGTACGCGGCGACCAAGCACGCGATCCTCGGGCTCACCCGGGTCGCCGCCCTGGAGCTCGCGCCACGCGGCATCCGGGTCAACGCGATGTGCCCCGGCGCCGTCGACACCGCGATGTCCAACCCGTCCCTCCTGGACCCGGACGCGGACCCCGAGGAGACCTCGAAGGCCCTCGACGGGCTGTACCGCAAGCTCGTGCCGCTGGGCAGGGTCGGGCGGCCGGAGGAGGTGGCCAGGCTCGCCCTCTTCCTCACCTCGGAGGACTCCTCGTACATCACCGGACAGCCGTTCGTGATCGACGGGGGGTGGCTGGCCGGGGTCTCCATCATCTGAGGTCCCCCTCTTCTGAGGTCCCCATCATCCGAACCAAAGTATCTGACTACCCGTCAGGTATTGACCATCCAGCAGATCTGACGGATCGTCAGTGAACCGAATGGACCGCAATCCAGGACCTGGGACGGTGAACCTCCGTGGAATTCGGGCTCTTTGTACAGGGATACGTGGGCAAGCGCGCCGAGACCGACCCCCTCGCCGAGCACAAGGCGCTGATGGAGGAGACCGAGTACGTCATCCAGGCGGACAGGTCCGGCTTCAAGTACGCCTGGGCGTCGGAGCACCACTTCCTGGAGGAGTACTCGCATCTCTCCGCCAACGAGGTGTTCCTCGCCTACCTCGCCCACGCGACGGAACGGATCCACCTCGGATCGGGCATCTTCAACCCCCTCGCCCAGGTCAACCACCCCGTGAAGGTCGCCGAGAAGGTCGCCATGCTCGACCATCTCTCCGAGAACCGCTTCGAGTTCGGGTCCGGCCGGGGTGCCGGCTCGCACGAGATCCTCGGGTTCATACCGGGGGTGACCGACATGAACTACACCAAGGAGATCTGGGAAGAGACCATCGCCGAGTTCCCCAAGATGTGGCTCCAGGACGAGTACGCCGGCTTCCAGGGCAAGCACTGGCAGCTCCCGCCGAGGAAGGTGCTGCCCAAGCCGTACGGCAAGTCGCATCCGGCGATGTGGTACGCGGCCGGGTCGCCGCCGTCGTACGAGATGGCCGCGCGGAAGGGGCTCGGCGTGCTGGGGTTCAGCATCCAGAAGGTCTCCGACATGGAGTGGGTGCTGGAGAAGTACAAGACCGCGATCGTCAACGCGGAACCCGTCGGGGACTTCGTCAACGACAACGTGATGGTGACGACCACGGCGATCTGCGCGCCCACGCACGACGAGGCCATCCGTGTCGCCGTGAGCGGCGGGCTGCACTATCTGCCGTCGCTCGTCTTCCGGTACCACGACACCTTCCCCCGGCCCGAGGGGTTCCCGGAGTGGCCGGAGACGCTGCCCGAGTACACGCCGGAGTTCGTGGAGCTGCTCGTCGAGGAGGAGCTGCTGATCTGCGGGGACCCGGACGAGGTGCTGCGGCAGTGCAAGCGGTGGGAGCAGGCGGGGGCCGATCAGTTGTCGTTCGGGCTGCCGGTGGGGGTGCCGAAGGAGGAGACGTTGCAGACGATCCGGCTGATCGGGGAGCACGTGATCCCGAAGATCGACACGGATCCCGTTCACCGGACGACGCGGTTCCGTCAAGCCGCTTGATCGCCGTTGCGGGGTGCGGGTGCGTCGTGGTCTGTCGCGCCGACGTGGCGGAGCCGCAAGTCGATCCGGCCCCGCGCCCCCAGGTGGGCATCCGGCACGTACCTCGAGGAGGCACCCCATGCTTGATCACGTCATCAAGGGCGCGACCGTCGTCGATGGGACCGGGGCGCCCGCCTGTATCGCCGACGTCGGTATCCGGGACGGGCGGATCGCCGTCATCGGTGTGGTCACCGAGGAGGCCCGCACCTCCGAGGACGCCACCGGACTCGTCCTCGCCCCCGGATTCGTCGACCCCCACACCCACTACGACGCCCAGCTCTTCTGGGACCCGTACGCGACCCCCTCCCTCAACCACGGCGTGACGACCGTCGCCGCCGGGAACTGCGGGTTCACCCTCGCCCCGCTCAACCCCTCCCGTCCCTCCGACGCCGACTACACCCGCCGCATGATGTCCAAGGTCGAGGGGATGTCGCTGGTCGCGCTGGAGGAGGGGGCGCCGTGGAGCTGGAGTTCGTTCGGGGAGTACCTGGACGCCCTGGAGGGGCGGATCGCCGTCAACGCGGGGTTCATGGTGGGGCACTGCGCGCTGCGGCGGTATGTGATGGGGGCGGACGCGGTCGGAGGGCAGCCGAGCCCGGAGCAGCTGGACGCGATCGTACGGCTGCTGCACGAGGCGATGGAGGCGGGCGCCTGGGGGTTCTCCACCACGCAGTCGTCCACGCACTCCGACGGGGACGGGCAGCCGGTCGCCTCGCGGCATGCGGGGCCGCAGGAGCTGCTGGCCCTCTCCCGGGCCGTCGGTGAGCACGAGGGGACGCAGATCGAGGCGATCGTCGCGGGGTGTCTGGACCAGTTCAGCGACGCCGAGATCGATCTGTTCGTGGAGATGAGCGCGGCGGCCGGGCGGCCCCTGAACTGGAACGTGCTGACCATCGACTCGGCCGTGCCGGAGCGGGTGCCCCGGCAGCTGGTGGCGAGCGAGCGGGCGCGCAAGGCCGGCGGGCGGGTGGTGGCGCTCACCATGCCGATCCTCACGCCGATGAACATGTCCCTGGGCACGTTCTGCGCGCTGAACCTGATCCCCGGGTGGGGGGAGGTCCTGGGACTGCCCGTGCCGGAGCGGATCGAGCGGCTCGGCGATCCCGACGTGCGGGCCGAACTGGTGCGGCGGGCCGGCTCCAAGGAGGCGGGCGTCTTCCGGCGGCTCACCAACTTCGGGCGGTACGTCATCGGCGACACGTACAGCGCGGCCAACGAGGGGCTCACCGGGCGCGTGGTGGCGGACATCGCGCGGGAGCGGGGGCTGGATCCGTTCTCCTGCCTGGTCGAGATCTGCGTGGCCGACGACTTGCGCACGGTCCTGTGGCCGATGCCCACCGACAACGACCCCGCCTCCTGGGCCCTGCGCGCCGAGGCCTGGCAGCACGAGGACGTGATGCTCGGCGGCTCCGACGCGGGCGCGCATCTGGACCGGATGTGCGGAGCCCCGTACACGACCCGCTTCCTGGGCGACTGTCTGCGCGGGCGGCGGCTGGCGACGCTCGAACAGGCCGTGAAGATGCTGACCGACGACCCGGCGCGGCTGTTCGGGCTGCGGGAACGCGGGCGGGTGCGGGAGGGCTGGCATGCGGACCTCGTCCTGTTCGACCCGGACCGGATCGACGCGGGCAAGGCCACCCTGGTGCACGACCTGCCGGGTGACAGCCCGCGCCTCGACTCCCGTGCGGTGGGGGTACGGGCCGTCTGGGTCAACGGCGTCGAGGCCATCCGCGACGACGTGGTGACCGGGGCGGTGCCGGGGCGGGTGCTGCGGTCGGGGCGGGACACCGAGACGGTGAGCACCCGGTGAGTTCCCGGCCGGTTCCTCAAGGGGGCGACGGGCAGCGGCTGTTCGTCGGCGGGGCGTGGACCGAGCCGGACGGCGGGTACTACGAGGTGACCGACCCGGCGACCGAGGAGACCGTCGGCGGGGCGCCGGAGGCCTCCCGGGAGCAGGCCCTCGCGGCCTGCGCGGCGGCCCGGGAGGCCTTCGGTCCGTGGTCCCGCACGGCACCGGAGGAGCGGGCGGCGATCCTGGGCCGGGCCGCCGACATCATCCGCGGGCAGCTGGAGCCGTACGCCGCCCTGGCGCAGGCCGAGACCGGCGCCACGACCGGTACCGCGCGCGGAATGCAGGTGGGGGTGGCCGGGGCCCGTTTCCGGCGGTACGCGCGCGTGGAGCCCGCCGAGTGGGCGATCGCGCCGCAGATCAACGAGGCCGGGCCGATGGGGAGGGCGGGCGTGATGGGCGCGCTCGCCGTACGCCAGCCGGTCGGGGTCGTCGCCTGCGTCACCTCGTACAACAACCCCTGGGCGAACCCGGCCGGGAAGATCGCCCCCGCACTGGCCATGGGCAACACGGTGGTCGTGAAGCCCGCCCCGCAGGACCCCCTGTCCGTGTACCGGATGGCGGAGGCGCTGGAGGCGGCCGGGGTGCCGCGCGGGGTGGTGAACGTCGTCTCCGGGCGGGCGGTCGCCGTCGGCGAGGCGGTCGTGGAGTCGCCGGACGTGGACATGGTGAGCTTCACCGGTTCGACGGCGGTCGGGCAGCGGATCGGCGAGGTGTGCGGGCGGGGGATGAAACGCCAGCTCATGGAGCTGGGCGGGAAGGGCGCGGCGCTCGTCTTCGACGACGCGGACCTCGGCTCGGCGGTCGCCGGCATCGGCACCACCTTCTCCTTCTACAGCGGGCAGATCTGCACGGCCCCGACCCGGGTGCTGGCCCAGCGCGGGGTGTACGGACGCCTGGTGGAGCAACTGGCCGCCTACGCAGGCCGGTTGAAGGTCGGCGACCCGAGGGGGCGGGACACGGTGGTCGGGCCGGTGATCTCCGCCGCGCACCGGGACCGCGTGGAGTCGTACGTCGAACTCGGCCGGAAGGAGGGCGCGACCGTCCTGGGCGGGGACGGGGCGGGGCACGGGCTCCCCTCCCGTGGGTTCTACGTCGGCCCGACCCTCCTCGCGGACTGCACCAACGACATGCGGGTGGCCCGGGAGGAGATCTTCGGACCGGTGGTCGTCGTCATCCCCTTCGACGAGGAGGACGAGGGCGTGGCCCTGGCCAACGACAGCGACTACGGCCTCATCGACTACGTCTGGTCCGGCGACGTGGCCCGCGCCTTCCGCGTGGCGCGGCAGCTGCGCGCCGGTGGCGTCGGCGTCAACACGGTCGCCCGCAACATGGAGGCGCCGTTCGGCGGCTTCAAGAAGAGCGGGGTGGGCCGCGACGTCGGCTCGTACGCGCTGCACGCGTACAGCGAGGTGCAGGCGATCGTGTGGCCGGGGTGAGGCGGCTCCGGGTGGCCGAAAATCATCCTTGTCGTGGCTTGATCAAAAATTGGCTGCGCCTTCGCGGTTAACACCTGTTAATCTCCCGACGATTCCCGGCCATGACCCGCCGGGGAGAAAAAACGGGAGGAACCTTGCGTAAGTTGGCAGTTGGCGTGCTCGCCGGCGGCATTTTCGCGCTCAGCGCCGGGTCCGCGATGGCGGTTTCCTGGCACACCATTCCGACGCTGTCCACGGGGGGAGCGAAGTTCCTGAACGGCCAGTACGCGTTCTGGCCGTCGGGGCAGAACCACGGCGCCTTCGAGTGGAAGGGCGACCTGGACGACACCGACAACGGGGACGGTCACAACGTCTACGTGCAGGTGCGCGTCGAGGGCTACGACTGGAGCCGGTACAACGGCAAGCAGCGGAGCACCGTGCACTTCGACCAGCTGAACTGGGACGGTGCCGCGCTCCACACCGACGACGCGTACATACGCGTCTGCCGTGACAAGGGATCGCTGAACCCGGACAACTGCTCGCCGACCAAGCACTACCAGAGGTAAGCCACCGCTTCGGCAGACTCTGCGGGCCCAGGGGTGCACACCTGGGCCCGCGTCGCTTCTTGGGGGAAGCACAGGAATGTCTGAAATACTCACTGCCACGGGAGTTGACCTCTCCTACGGCAGTCAGCTCGCCGTTCGTGACGCGCATCTGTCCGTCTCGGCCGGGGAAGTCGTGGCGATCACCGGGCAGAGCGGTTCCGGGAAGTCCTCGCTGCTCTACTGCCTGGCCGGGGTGCTGCCCGTCACCCGGGGGCAGGTCCGGTTCGAGGGGCGCACGCTCGGTGATCTCAGCGACGACGAGATCAGCACGCTGCGCCGGGAACGCTTCGGATTCGTCTTCCAGTACGGCGAGTTGCTGCCTGAACTCACCGTCGAGGAGAACACCGCCCTGCCGCTGAGGCTGGCCGGGCAGCGCAAGCGCCCCGCCCTCGCGGCCGCCGGTGAGGTACTCGAGCGCCTCGGCCTCGGCGACCTGCGGGAACGCCGGCCCGCCCAGGTGTCCGGCGGGCAGAGCCAGCGCGTCGCCGTCGCGCGTTCCCTCGTCCACCGGCCCGCCGTCGTCTTCGCGGACGAACCGACCGGGTCGCTCGACAGCGCCAACGCCGACGCCGTCCTCAAGGAGTTCCTCGACCTGGCCCGCTCACAGGGCACCGCCGTCATCCTGGTGACCCACGACCACGCCATCGCGGCACAGGCCGACACCCACTACACGATGTCCGACGGCGTTCTCGGCCCACGAGGTGCCCGGTGACCGAATTCCTGCTCGGCCTGCGCCTGTTGTTCGGCTCGGGCCGCGGCAACCGCATCCGGTTCTTCCTGATGGCGGCCGGCGGGTCCATCGGGGTGTGCTGCCTCGCCCTCGTCCTCACCGTCCCGGCGATCCTCGACGCCCACGACGCGCGCGCCGCCGCACGGCAGCCCGTCACGTCGGCGAAGGGCCCGGCGGACGGCACCCTCGTCCTGCAGCGCGACGACTCCTACGGCTCCCAGTCCTTCACCCGTGTGTTCGTCGCCCAGGGCGCCGGGGGCGCACGCGCGGTCCCCCCGGGACTGAGCGAGCTGCCCTCCCCGGGCGAGGTGTTCGTCTCCCCACGGGTTCACGAACTGCTGCGCGAGGCACCCGCCGTCAAGGGCCTGCTGCCCGGCCGGGAAGCGGGCGTGATCGGCCCAGCCGGGCTCGCCCACCCCGACGAGCTGTACGCGTACATAGGCACCGAACGGGCCAAGATCGCGGCCGACGGCCGCACCCTGAAGGACTTCGGCTACCGCTACGCCCCGTTCCCCGCCGTCGACTCCTCCACCCTCACCGACGTCCGGTTCGCCCTGGCCACGCTGGTCCTGCTGCCCCTGGGCATCTTCCTGTCCGTCTGCGCCCGGCTGTCCGCCGCCAGCCGGATGCGCCGGCTCGCCGCCCTGCGGCTGCTGGGCCTGAGCAGCAGGGGCACTCAGCGGGTGAACGCCGCCGAGACCGTCGTCGCCGCGCTGCTCGGCGCGGTCCTGGGGCTCGGTGAGTACGGGGTGCTCAACCAGGTGATGTCCCGGGCCGGGCTGCCCGGACTGAGGTGGTACCCGGACGACGGTGCCCTGTCCACGACCACCGTCGCGATCTGCCTGATCGGCTGCCCGGCCCTCGCCTGGTTCGTCGGCCGCAAGAGCGCGCGGGAGGCGACCGCCAACCCGCTCGCCGTTCGGCGTACGGCGGTGCCACGCCCCCCGACCAAATGGGTCGGTCTGCTGCTGCTCAGCGGCCTGGGCATCGTGTGCGGCTTCTGCGCCACCGGTCTGATGGGGCGTCCCGCCTCCAGCCTCGGCCTGAACGCGCTGCTGGTGGTCGCCGGTGTCGTCCTGACCGGCGTCGGACTCGTACTGACCCTGCCGCTGCTGTCGTACGAGCTGGCGAGGCGAGTGGCGCGGACCACGCAATCCCTCACTCTCAACCTGGCGATGCGGCGCAACGAGGCCGAGCCCGGCAGCACGATGCGGGTGGTCACCGGCCTGGTCCTGCTCGTCTACGCCGCCTCACTCGCGCAAGGCGTCCTCATCCAGCTGGAACAGGTCACCCGCCCGTACGGCCCGGTACAGGAGTACTCCCTGCCCCTGTCGAAGCTCGGCGCGCAGCAGCAGCGGGACCTCGCCGAGGTGCCGGGCGTCGGCGCGCACACCATCCTGATGAACTCGTGGATCGACCTCGACGACCCGGCTTCGCGGAGCTTCGGGTCCTCGGCCACGGCCCTGGTGGCCACCTGCGCCCAGCTGGAGGAGCTGACCGTGCGCACCGAGGGCTGTGTGGACGGCAAGGTGCTGCGGCTCGTCGACCGCAACTCGAGTGTGGGATCCGAACTCAGACCCGGCACGTCGTTCCCGTTCCGCTTCCGCACCGACACCGGGCAGGACGAGACCCGGGACATCACCATGCCGGCCGAGCGTGTCGTCTACCGGGGGTACGAGGCGTCCGCGGTCGGCGGCGCGGTGCTCCTCGTCCCGCCGTCCGCGCTCCCCGCCGACGCCCGCCCGCGCGACGCGGACCTCGTGCTCGTCGGCAGCTCCGACCCCGGACGGGTGCGGGCCGTCCTCGACGGCATCGCCGCCGTCGCCCCGATCGCCGAGATCGAGCTGGTCGGACTGAACGTCCAGGGGCTGGAGCAGATCTCCGTGGTCGAGACCCTGCTGGCCCTGGGCATGATCATGGGCCTGGTCATCGGGGTGGCCGCGTTCCTGGTGTCCGTCACCGACCGGGCCGTCGAACGCCGTGCACAGGTCACCGCCGTCACACTGATCGGCGCCCGCGCGAGAACCATGCGGGCGGTGCAGTGCGCCCAGGTCGTGCTGCCGCTGAGTCTCGGACTCGTCCTGGCACTCGTGACCGGCAAGCTCGCCGAGTCCAGCTATCTGATCACCGGGGGCGGCGCGGTCCGCTGGGACGTGGAGGGCGTACCGCTGCTGACGCTCGCCGCGGTGGGCGTCGTGGTGGTGGCCGGGGTGGGGTCGCTCCCGCTGGTGGGGCGCCGCATCGATCCCGAGCTGATCCGGCGCGACTGAGAGACGGGGCCGGGGGACCGGGCGGCATGGACCGCCGCCCCCGGTCGTCCGGCCGGATCGAGGTGCCCTTTGATGCCACGGGGGCTGTTCCGGGCGGGCAGACAGGGGAGTGCGAGAGGTCCACATTCGGCCGGTGGGGCTGGAAATCCGCCGGTGAGCCCGTAGCGTCCCGGCCCAGGGGACACGGACACGGACGGCCCATCGATCGGTTCTACCCCCTGACGCGGACTCGGAAACATCAGACGGACAACACCGGTCGGGCACCATCGGCCGGGCAACGTCTGCCAGACACCATCTGCCAGGCGCCGTCTGCCAGGCGCCGTCTGCCAGGCACGCACCCTTTCGTCAGAAACCTTTGCGGAGAGCTCACTTGAAGCACGCCAAGCGTCTCGTCCTCACCACCACGGCTGCCGCCACCGCGGCCGCCGGTCTCTTCCTGGGCACCACGGCGGGCAACGCCGCCGCCACGGAGCCCGCCGTGACCGCGGTGAAGGCCCCCACGGCCCCGGCCGCCCCGGCCGCCCTCGCCGTCCCCGACGGCAACAAGCTGACCGGTGTCTTCCCGGCCCGCGGTGTGCAGACCTACACCTGCACCGACGGCGCCTGGAAGCTCCTGGAGCCCGCCGCCACCCTCTCCGACAAGCGGGGGCGCACCGTCGCCCTGCACTCCCGCGGCCCCGTCTGGGTCTCCACGGTCGACGGCAGCGCGGTGAACGCCTCCGCGATCGCCAACTCGCCCAAGACCGGCACCATCCCGGAGCTGCTGCTCCAGGCCACCGCCACGCGCGGCACGGGCACCTTCGCCGGTGTCACCTACATCCAGCGCCTGAACACCACCGGCGGCGTCGCCCCGACGACCGCCTGCACGGGCACCGACCAGGTCAGCGTCCCGTACACCGCGACGTACGCGTTCTACAAGCCCGCCAAGTAGGCATGGGTCGCCAGGCAGTGGCCCCCGGTGCGAGGGGGCCACTGTTCGCGTTTCTCCCCTTCAGCCGTCCAGATCCACCCGCACGGTCAGCAACTGCGTCCCCAGGGCCCGTACGGCCGTGCTGTTGGCCCTGGGCAGGGTGCGCAGCCTCGCCACCGGGTCGTCGTCGGGCAGCAGGTGGGCCGTGCCGGTGTGCCAGCGCCCGGCTATCCGCACCCGCACCCGGGGATCGGCCTTGATGTTGCGGACGTACTGCGACCGCTCCCCGAACTCCGACACCAGCCAGAAGGTGTCCCCGACCCGCTTGCCGCCCAGCGGGGTGCGCCGGGGCAGGCCGGAGACCCGGCCGGTGGTCTCCAGGAGCGTGTGGAACGGCAGACGGCGCATGAGCGGATTGGCGACATGCCGCTGGAAGGCGGTGGTCGCGCGGTAGCGGAGGTCGTTGGGGCGCGGCATGGTCCGGTGGACTCCTTCGCGTGAGGCTCTGCTGCATCACTTGATTCAATGGTCGCCCATGCGGTCGTCGTGACGAGAGCGGGTGCCTGTCGTGCGCGTGGTGACCTGGAACCTGTGGTGGCGCTTCGGCCCGTGGCGCGAGCGGCAGAAGGCGATCCTCGCCGTCCTGCGCGACCTGCGCCCCGACGTGGTCGGCCTCCAGGAGGTGTGGGCGGCGGACGGCGAGAACCTCGCGGAGTGGCTCGCCGCCGACCTGGGCCTGCACTGCGCCTGGGCCCCCTCGCCCTTTCCCGGGCGCTGGCGCCGCCGCATCGACGACGACACGGTGGACATCGGCAACGCGGTCCTCAGCCGCTGGCCGGTCACCGCCTGTCGGACGCTGCTCCTCCCGGCCCCCGCGGAGGTGGCGGACGGCCGGGCGGCGCTCTACGCGCGCGTGGCGACCCCGTCGTACGACATCCCGTTCTTCACCGTCCATCTGACCTCGGCACCGGGCACGTCCGCCGTCCGCTGCGAACAGGTCGGGGCACTGGCGGAGTTCGTGTCCTCGTGGGCGGGCGACACCCCCCATCCGCCCGTCGTCACCGGCGACTTCAACGCCCGCCCCGACTCCGACGAGCTCCGCCTCTTCGGCGGCATCCGCACCGCCCCAGCCGTCCCCGGCCAGATCCTCTACGACGCCTGGGACTACGCCGACCCGTCCGCGCCCGCCGCCACCTGGACCCCCGAGAACCCCTACGCGGCACGCGTCCTGGAACCCCCGGCCCGCATCGACTACATCCACGTGGGCCCACCCGGGCCGGTCGGCGAGGGCCACGTGCTCGGCGTACGCCGCGCGGGCCTGGCCCCGGTGGACGGGGTGTGGCCGTCGGACCATGCGGCGGTGGTGGCGGACCTGGGGGAGGGCGGCTGAACGCCGTTGTCCGGCCCTGCGGCTGTCCGCGGTTATCCGCGGCCGTCCCGTTCACGCTCGCCGCGCCGCAGGGCGCGACGCCGTTCTCCCGGCAGGGTGGCGGCCAACTCGCCGACCGGGGAGACGTCGTGGCCGTTGCCGTCCAGACTGCCCCGGCACCACCACACCGGTGGGCCGGCCCCATCCGTTCCGCCTGCGGGACGAGGATGCATTCCGGTCTTGTGTTCCTGGCAGACCGGCCAGGCCTGCCAGAGCAACTCCATCAGGGTCGACTGCGCCGCGTCCGCGACCACCGTCAGGACCGTCTCCATATCGTCCGGCTCCGGCGGATCGCCCTCCTCCAGGTCGCACGCGTTCACCGCGTTGCCGTGCCAACGGCCGTCGGGCATCGCCACGTAGACCTGACCCCAGTCGATTCCGGGCGGGGGCGAAGGCTGCCAAGGCGGGTCAAACATCAGTATCAGCGCGTCCTGACCGGGCAGGGTCGCCCTCAGGTCCCGGTTGACCACGGCGAGCGCGGCCTCCAGCTTCGGCCACTGACCGGGCTCGGCCGGCCTGGGCTCCGGGCGAGGCTGCCGGTCACGACCGGGGCCGATGCTGCCGTACGAGAAGTGGTTCACCGGGACATTGTCCTAGAGGCTCGGGAAGACCAGCGCGAAGAAGAGCCAGAGCAGCACGGCCCAGAAGACCGCCGCCGCCAGCGACACGAGCAGCGAGCTGCGCCACCTCAGCACCAGGAAGGGGAAGAGGACCAGGGCCGCCCAGTGCCCGGCCACGTCGATCGACATGCGGGCGGCCTCGTGCAGGGTTCTCGCGCCGCCCGTCGCCATACGGCGGAGCAGCCGCTGGGAGACGAAGCCGTACAGGCCGAGGACGATGGGGAAGAACCACAGCGGGGTGACCGAGACCAGCTCGGACTCCGAGAAGTCGTCGAACGCGACCAGGTAGACGTAACCGGCTGCCGCGAGGCCGCCGAGCAGCGCGATCACATAGACGGCGGTCAGCCCGACCGGCTCGACGGCGCTGGTGGGCACGGGGACGGGCGAGGCATACGGCACGTCGGGCCGCGGGACGCGGACCACCTGGTGGCAGTGGGGGCAGCGCACGTCCTGCCCGGCCCGGTCGGCCGGAGCCGAGATCAAGTGCCCGCACGAGGCATGGAACTCCGTCTGCCGACCCGCGTTCACGCGCCGCCCCCCTCCACATCGGATCCGATCAGAGGCAAGGACGCGGGCGACGGCCGTCCGGGTTCCGCCCGAGCGTGCGGAGGAGGGCGGCGAAGGCGGTGGGGGTGGCGGAGAGGACGGCTTGGGCGGGGTCGGCGGATTCGGTGAGGTGGATGGCGTGGGGGTGGGGCGCTGTGGATATGTGGACGCAGGCGTCGCCTTCTTGGCAGTACGAGGACTTCTGGGCCGTGGAGGCGACATGGACACACGATTCGCCTTGTCCGCAGTAGGACGACTTCTGCCAGATGTAGGTGGGCATCGGCTCCCCTTCACAGGTCGTGGATGAGCGTGCGGAGGAAGTCGCGGGACTCCGAGGGAGTCATGGCCACGCGCTCCATGCGGTCCAGCAGGATGCGGTACATCTCCAACTGTGCCTCGGCGTCCACGAGTACGGGACCATGAGATTGGTCGAGTGAGACCGTGTCGAGCTGGGGGACGAGTCCGGATGCGTAGTGGATGTTCTGCCCGGACCCGGGGTATGCGCCGATGGCGAACGGGATCACCTGAATCGTGACGTGGTCGCGTTCGCTTTGCTCCACCAGGTGTTCCAACTGCCGCTTGGCGGCGGCAGCTCCGCCGACGGGCACGCGCAGTGCGGCTTCGTGGATGACCGCGTGGAACGGTGCCGGGTCGTCGCGGTCCAGAAGTGCTTGGCGCTGCAACCTGTGGCTCACGCGGAGTTCGATGTCCGATCGGGAGAACTCGGGGACGACCTGCCGGAAGATCTCTCGGGCGTGGTCCGCTGTCTGCAGCAATCCTGGGATGTGCGCGGTGTTGGCCGAGTGCAGCGCGGTGGCGTGAAACTCCACCTCCGCGATGTTCAGAAGCGCGGGTGGTAGCACCTCCCGGAACGTTTCCCACCAGCCGCGCCTCTTGTCGGCCGCGATGGCGACGAGGGCGTCGACGTAGGGCGGGTTCGTGCACGAGTAGACGTTGGCCATCGCTCGGACCCGTTCCGCGCTCACTCCGAACCGGGCCGACTCGACGTTGCTGAGCTGCCCGGAGCTCGTCCCGAGCAGTTTCGCCGCCTCTGTTGACGTGAGTCCGGCTCGCTCACGGAGTTTGCGCAACTCCGTGGCCAGCCGCAGTCGTCGGGCCGTGGGAGCGGGCCTTGCCGTCATGTGCCCTCCTCTCCCAGGGAGCTTGTCACCCACACGAGGGTAAAGAGGCCGAGATTCTTCGGAATTTCGCAAAGCACCTTTGCGAAACCCCTACCTTCTTGCACAGGCGCCCCGCCCGGAAGCGCACCGCGGGACGCCGCGGCAATGACACCAGGCACTCGTCCAACTCCCCTCAGTGACCGGAGACTTCCATGGCCACCGTATCCCCGTCCTGGAACTACACCCTGCACCTTCCCCGGGATCCACGCGCACCGGGTATCGCCCGGGGCACCCTCAGACTGATCCTCGCCGCCCATGACCTGGGCGAGCTGACCCCCACGGCGGAACTGGTCGCGGGCGAGCTGCTCGCCAACTCGCACTGCCACACGAAGGGCCCGTACTCCCTGCGCGTACTGTCCCCGCACCCCGGCCGTCTACGGGTCGCCGTATGGGACACGGACCCGAGGGTCCCGCCCGCCTTCTCCGCCGACGTCGACAAGGACGCCGTACCGCCGCCCGACACCGAGGGCGGCCGGGGCCTGCACCTGGTCCGGGCCTGTGCCGACGAGGTGGGGGTGTCCGTGCTGCGCGAGCTGGGCGCGTCGAAGGGCGGCAAGCTGCTGTGGGCGGACTGCGGAGGCGGGGTGGCGTGGTGAGTACGCGCTGCCGGGCCCGGTCGGCCGACGTCATACTGGAAGTGGAGCCATGCCCCGTTCATCAGGAGCAGACCATGAGTGCACAGCCCGAGCACGGCTGGGGAGCGATGCCTCTCCCGGAGATCCGGACCGTGGACGATCTGCGCAGTGCGCTCAGCCGCTACGGCTTCCCGGGCGACCGTGAACGCTTCGAGGAGGAGCTGGCGGCCGCCATAGGAGCCGCGCCGACCAATGACTTTGCGGGCGCGGCAGCAGTGGTGCGGGCCTACCGGCACCGGATCCTGATCAGGAACTCGCCGGAGATCATGACCGCTCTGGAGGACGCGCGCGGCGAAGGCGGCCGTGCGTGAACGATGTCCCTCTGGAGGAGGCCGAGCCCGCGAGGAAGGCGTTCGGTGATCTGACCGAAGGGGAGCGGGAGGTCGTCCGGGACGCGCTCCTGGCGATCGGACGCGACCCGGCGGTGGGCCGAGAGATCCCCGGCTGGCGGCCGCCGTCCGTCGAATACACGTACACGACCCCTCTCGCGCGCGACTCGGCCGAGGCGATCACGGTCGTCTATACGCACACTCGAGGCATGGGGGTGACGGTCGTCTTCTACTTCCGTGATCCACAGGTGGTGGACTGAAACCCCGACGCCGTCCCGCGCGGTGTCAGGGGCGCTCGAAGAGCTGGAGCACCCCGCCGACGGAGAAGCAGGCCGCGCCGAGGAGGGTGCCCCAGTTGGCGATGTCGGCGTTGACGAGGCTGTCCGTCGCGGGGCGGGTGTAGGCGGCGATCGCCGAGACCATGAAGAGGACGGAGCCGAACTGGTTGACGGCGACGATCCACCAGCCGAGGCTGCGGCAGCGCAGACAGGGCCGGTGGCCGTGGCAGATTTCGGAGAAGCCGAGGTGGCCGGAGATCAGGAAGAGGGCGCAGCCGATCACGTCCGGCACCCAGATCAGCCGGTTGACCTGCTGCACGCTCAGGCCCTGGAGGAACGAGTCCAGCAGGTTGACGCCGAAGACGAGGGTTCCGGCGAAGAGGACGAACAGGCTCAGCCAGTCGATGCGGGTGGGCTCGTAACTCCACCAGCGCCACGGGAGCGTGACCAGCCGGCCCTCGCCGCCGGGGACGTGGCGGGGCGCGTTGACGACCTGGAGGAGGGAGACGAAACCGCCGGTGTTGAAGAACAGACCCCCGGCGAAGTAGATCGACGCGCAGGTGGTGGCGTCCCCGGAGCCGAACTGGGCGACGCCCGCGCCGAGCGCGAAGAGGGCCCCGCCGATGACGAAGGCGGTCGCGGCGACGGCGTTGAGCAGGCGCAGCCGGCGGACGGCGACCGCGTCGGCGCTGGTGGGGTGGTGGGTGTCCGCGCCGGGCGCGCGGACGGCGATGACGCCTTGGCGCCGGGCGGGCCGCGACTCCCAGACGGCGGTGCCGCCACCGGGAGGCCGCCAGGTGAGCCGGGTCGTGAACGGTCCCGCACCCTCGGCGCGCTGCTCGGGCTGTTCCACGGGCCGAGACTAGACGCCGGGGCGGGAGGCTCCGGCCAGCGAAACGCGGCGTGTGTCGCGGGCCCGTGTGCCAGACTTCCGTGAGTCCGGCCCGCTCGCGGAGCTTGCGCCGTTCCACGACCGGAGGGAAGGACCCCGTGCCCAGGCGACACCCGGAGCGCCACACCGAACGTCTGTGGCTGCGACAGTGGCGGGACACCGACCTGGACGCTCTCGCGGAGATCGACGCGGACCCGGAGGTCATGCGCTACATCGGCGACGGCTCACCCGGAACCCGCGAACGGACCGCCGCGGCGCTGGCCCGGGTGCGCTCGGGCTGGGACGAGCGCGGATACGGCCTGTTCGCCGCCGAGGAGACGGAGACCGGCGAGCTGGTCGGCTGGGTGGGACTCGCCGTTCCGGCCTTCCTCCCCGAGATCATGCCGGCGGTGGAGATCGGCTGGCGGCTGAGACGCCGCTCCTGGGGGCGGGGCTATGCCACCGAAGGGGCCCGGGAGGTCCTGGCGTTCGCCTTCGGCGAGGTGGGTCTCGACCATGTCGTCAGCATCTGCCACGTCGACAACCACGCCTCGGCCCGCGTGATGGCCAAACTCGGCATGACCCTCGACCGCACCACACACGTCCCGACCCACGGCCGGCCGGTCCACGTCATGTCGCGCTCCCGGAACCCGTAGCGCCCCCGGAATCCGCCGCCGGCCCCGGGCGGCGCCCGGGATAGCGGTGGAGTTCCCACGCCGTGTACCCCATGAGCGGGACGAGGACCGTCGGGAGCAGCCACCAGGGGATGCCCCACCACACCGCCACCAGGCCCAGGACGGGGCAGCCGACGGAGAGGACGATCAGCAGCGGCTTGCCCCAGCCGCGCCAGGGGAACGGGTGAGGCGGGCGGGGCCTGGTCAGGCGGGCCGCGCCGACGGCGAGGGCCAGGGCGGAGAGGAGTCCGGCGCAGGTGCCGAGCGCGGCGGCCATCTGGGGCTCGTCGCGGGGCTCGTCGGAGGACTTCTGGCGGACGCCGTCGCGGCTGAGGGCCATGATGTCGCCGCGCCAGACGGTGCCGGTGACCCGGTCGCCCCGTTCCAGCTCGGACAGCAGCGGGCCCGAGTCGCCGAACTCCAGGACGCCGTTCCAGGAGGGTGCCCCGGAGAGCGTGGCCTCGTAGACGGCGCTCCTGCCGCCCTTGATCCTCGTCCCGTCCACCGTGAAGGCGACCTCGCGGAGGCAGTCCTCGTGCTCCCGCGGTGACGTGCCCGCGGCGCAGGGCTCGGCCCTCGTGTAGTCCCGGTAGCGGTCGATGTCGCCGGGGAGCCAGAGGGTGAAGACCAGGTAGCAGGCCAGGGCCGGGATCAAGGACAGCGTCAGGAGCAGTGCTCCCCAAAGTCTCGTCCGCACCATTTCCGGCATCCCCCGCTCCCGTCCGCCCGTCGCCGTAGCCTCTCCCCCCGTGACCAGGCGGACAAGGCAAGCGGCAGGCAGTCGGGAGCCGTGCTCTTCTGCCGGGTTCCGGCAATGCCTCACCTCCCCAGGAACACCGGATTCGTGAACGCGGCCAGCGCCCCCGGCAGCGGTCCCGCCGCCACCTCGTGGCGTACCTCCGCCCGTACGTACGCCGCGTACGCCGGGGTGGTACGCCACTCCACGACGCCCGTGCCCGACACCGGCAGCGGGGCGCTGGTGAACACCACGCCCTCGTCCGTCACGAAGCGGACCGTGCAGCGCGGGGCACCCGTCGCCTCCAGACGGACCGTCACCGGGGTGCCGGCGTCCACCCGCAGCCGTTCGCCGATGCCCGCCCGCTCGCCCGGGCCGCCCGTCGCCGTGAAGGAGAGCGACACCGCGCTCGACTCCGCCACGTACACCCGGCCCGCCCGGATGCCCTCCTGGATCGCCTCCCGGGTCAGGGCGTCCGCGAGGACCACGGTCTGGGGCAGGCCCACGACGTCCGGGTCCCGGTGGGCGTCGCTGTTGCCCACCGCCGGAAGCCACTGCGCCGGACCGCCCCGCAGGGTCGCGTCCCACTCCGCGAGCGTCACCTCGTCGTCGGGGGTGTAGGGCCCGTTCCACACCTCCACCGCGTCGGCCTCCCCGAAGCCGAACTTCCAGGAGCAGCCGATGCAGGTGGCGTGCGGATGGGCGGGGACGACGAGGCCGCCCGCTTGGCGGATCCGGCGGGCGAAGCGGCCGAACCGCCCCTCCCTCGCCCGGTAGCGCCAGTCCACGAAGGTGCCGGGCGCGGTGCCGACCGCCAGGACGTGGCCGTTGCGGGTCGTGACCTCCTCGCCGAGCAGCACCAGCAGGTCGTCGCCGGCCACGTCCGCCCACGCCCCGTGGCCCGCGTGTGTGTTGTGCTCGGAGGTGTTGACGAAGTCCAGGCCCGCCGCCCGGGCGAGCGCGCCGATCTCCGCCGGGGTGCGGCGGCCGTCGGAGTACCAGGAGTGCAGGTGGCAGTCGCCCCGGTACCAGGCCCGGCCCCGGCCCTTCGCGGCGGAGGGCGGGTAGGAGGCGGGCGGGGCGGCCGGCGCCGGGTCGCCGTACGTCAGCCTCACCGTGATCTCGTACGTCAGTCCCTGCGGCGCCACCGTGTAGGGGCCGAGCGCGATGTGCCACCGGCCCGCGCGGACCGGTCCCGGCGCATAGCCCGGTGTCGCCTCGTCCGCCCGGACGAAGAACTCGGTGCGCGCCCCGCCCGACCAGCCCCGGAAGCCCGCCCCGCCCAGCTCGGTGCCGCGCTCGTCGAAGAGGCCGATGTCGAGCGCGTTGCCGGGGGTGCCGGCGGGGACGGCGGGGCGGTCGTAGGCGTACGACACCCTCAGCTCGCGTACGCCCGGCGGCACGTCGACGGGCACGTACACGTAGTCGGGGGAGCCGGGCGGCAGGGTGCCCCGTACCGTCCTCGTCTCCGGCTGCGGTCCTTGCTGACCTTGCTGTCCCTCTGCGGCGGCGAAGCTCACGTTCCCCAAGGTAAGCGCGGCGGCGGCTCCCGTCGCGAACAGCGCCCGGCGTGCCATCGGGTTGTCCTGTGCGTTCGTCACCAAGTCACCCTCCTCACAATGCCGACCGGTCGGTATGGACACCGACCCCATCTCCCGGTACAGATGAACCGGCCCAGATGAACACAGAGGAACCGGCACCGAAAGGCCCGCCATGCGCATCGCCGTCACGATCTTCCTCACCGACGAGACGATCACCCCGACCCGCCTCGCCCGTGAGCTGGAACAGCGCGGGTTCGCCGGGCTCTACGTGCCCGAGCACACGCACATCCCCGTCGAGCGGACCACCCCGTACCCGGCGGGCGGTGAACTGCCCCGTGAGTACGGCCGCACCCTCGACCCGTTCGTCGCCCTCGGCCAGGCCGCCGCCGTCACCGAGCGCCTCGGCCTCGGCACCGGCATCACCCTGGTCGCCCAGCACGACCCGATCGACCTCGCCAAGCAGATCGCCACCGTCGACCACCTCTCCGGCGGCCGGCTCACCCTCGGCCTCGGCTTCGGCTGGAACGTGGAGGAAGCCGCCGACCACGGCGTCGAGTGGCGCACCCGGCGGGAGCTGGTGCGCGACCGGATGGCGCTGATGCGCGCCCTGTGGAGCGAGGAACCGACCGCGTACGAGGGACCGTACGGGTCCGTCCGGGCCAGCAGCGCCCATCCCAAGCCCGTGCAGCGGCCGCGCGGGCCGGTGGTCGGACCCCGCACGCTGATCGGCGGGGCCGCCGGGCCCAAGCTGTTCTCCCACATCTGCGAGTACGCCGACGGCTGGCTGCCGATCGGCGGGCGCGGGCTGTCCGAGACCCTGCCGGTGCTGCGCGCCGCATGGGCGGACGCCGGGCGGGAGCCGGAGGCGCTCCGGATCGTGCCGTACGCCGTCCACCCGTCCCCGGGCAAGCTCGCGTACTACGCCGACCTCGGCATCGAGGAGGTCGTGCTCCAGCTGCCGCCGGCCGGCGAGAGCGAGATCCTCAAGGTCCTCGACGAGTACGGCCCTTACACCACGGGTTCCAGTGACACCGTGTAACGACCTCCCATGAGGGACGAATCGGGCTCCCCCACCGGCCCTGATCAGCCCGAACGTATGCTCAAGAGATGACGACTTCCGCGACCTCCGGAACCGGCCCCGGCCCTCTTCCCGGCCCCACCGAGAACTCCATGCGTCGCGCTCTCAAACGGGCCAGGGACGGCGTCGCGCTCGATGTGAGCGAGGCGGCCGTCCTGCTCCAGGCGCACGGTGAGGCCCTCGACGACCTCGCCGTGTCCGCCGCCCGGGTGCGCGACGCGGGCCTGGAGGCGGCCGGCCGACCGGGCGTCATCACGTACTCGAAGAGCGTCTTCATCCCCCTCACCCGGCTGTGCCGGGACAAATGCCACTACTGCACCTTCGTCACCGTCCCCGGCAAGCTGCGGCGCGCCGGGCACGGGATGTTCATGTCCCCCGACGAGGTCCTCGACGTCGCGCGCAAGGGCGCGGCCCTCGGCTGCAAGGAAGCCCTCATCACCCTCGGCGACAAGCCCGAGGACCGCTGGCCCGAGGCACGCGAGTGGCTCGACGCGCACGGCTACGACGACACCATCGCCTACGTCCGCGCCATCTCCGTCCGCATCCTGGAGGAGACGGGACTGCTCCCGCACCTCAACCCGGGGGTGATGTCCTGGACCGACTTCCAGCGGCTGAAGCCGGTCGCGCCCAGCATGGGCATGATGCTGGAGACGACCGCCACCCGGCTGTGGTCCGAGCCCGGCGGCCCCCACCACGGCTCCCCGGACAAGGAACCCGCCGTACGGCTGCGGGTCCTTCAGGACGCGGGCCGCTCCTCCGTCCCCTTCACCTCCGGGATCCTCATCGGGATCGGCGAGACGTACGAGGAGCGGGCGGAGTCGCTGTTCGCGCTGCGCGGGATCTCCCGCGCCCACCACGGCATCCAGGAACTGATCATCCAGAACTTCCGGGCCAAGCCGGACACGGCCATGCGCGGCATGCCGGACGCCGAACTCGACGAACTGGTCGCGACGGTGGCCGTCGCCCGCCTCCTCATGGGCCCGTCCGCCAACCTCCAGGCCCCGCCCAACCTCGTCGACAGCGAGTACGAGCGGCTGATCGGCGCGGGCATCGACGACTGGGGCGGGGTCTCCCCGCTGACCATCGACCACGTCAACCCCGAACGCCCCTGGCCGCAGATCGAGGAACTGGCCGCACGGTCCGCGGCGGCCGGCTTCGCGCTCAGGGAACGGCTCTGCGTGTACCCGGAGTTCGTCACCCGCGGCGAACCCTGGCTGGACCCCCGCCTGCTGCCGCACGTCCGCGCGCTCGCCGACCCGGAGACCGGCCTCGCCGTGCCGGACGCGGTGGTGGAGGGGCGGCCGTGGCAGGAGCCCGAGGAGGTGTTCACCGCGACCGGCCGCACGGATCTCCACACGGCCATCGACACCGAGGGCCGTACGTCCGACCGGCGCGCGGACTTCGACGAGGTGTACGGCGACTGGTCCGCCCTGCGGGAGGCGGCCGCGCCCGGCATGGCACCCGAGCGCATCGACACGGACGTACGGGACGCCCTGCGCACGGCGGCCGACGACCCGACGAAGCTCACGGACGCCGAGGCCCTCGCCCTGCTGCACGCCGACGGTCCGGCGCTCGACGCGCTGACCCGGATCGCGGACGACGTCCGCCGTGCCGCGGTCGGCGACGACGTCACCTACATCGTCACCCGGAACATCAACTTCACCAACGTCTGCTACACCGGCTGCCGTTTCTGCGCCTTCGCCCAGCGCCGCACCGACGCCGACGCCTACACCCTGTCCCTCGACCAGGTGGCGGACCGCGCCCGGCAGGCGTGGGACGTGGGCGCGGTGGAGGTGTGCATGCAGGGCGGCATCCACCCCGACCTGCCCGGCACGGCGTACTTCGACATCGCGAAGGCGGTGAAGGCCAGGGTCCCCGGGATGCACGTGCACGCCTTCTCCCCGATGGAGGTCGTCAACGGCGCGACCCGCACCGGCCTGTCGATCCGCGAGTGGCTGATCGCCGCGAAGGAGGCCGGGCTGGACTCCATCCCCGGCACCGCCGCCGAGATCCTCGACGACGAGGTCCGCTGGGTCCTCACCAAGGGCAAGCTGCCCACCGCCACCTGGATCGAGGTCATCACCACCGCCCACGAGGTCGGCATCCCGTCGACCTCCACGATGATGTACGGCCATGTCGACCAGCCCCGGCACTGGCTCGGGCATCTGCGCACCCTGGCCGGCATCCAGCAGCGGACCGGCGGCATCACCGAGTTCGTGACGCTCCCCTTCATCCACACCAACGCGCCCGTCTACCTGGCCGGCATCGCCCGCCCCGGCCCGACGATGCGCGACAACCGGGCGGTCACCGCGATGGCCCGCCTCCTCCTGCACCCGCACATCCCCAACATCCAGACCAGCTGGGTCAAGCTCGGCACCGAGGGCGCGGCTCAGATGCTGCGCTCCGGCGCGAACGACCTCGGCGGGACCCTCATGGAGGAGACCATCTCCCGCATGGCGGGCTCCTCCTACGGCTCCTACAAGTCCGTCAAGGACCTGATCGCGGTCGCCGAGGCCGCCGGCCGCCCGGCCCGCCCGCGCACCACCCTGTACGGCGAGGTACCGCAGGAACGGCAGCGCGCCGCCCGGGCCTCGGACGGGCATCTGCCGGAACTCCTGCCCGTGCTGGAGTGAGTACGATGATCCGACCCTCCCATGGAGGGAGGATCCCAGGGGAGACCCCACCGGCGGGGTCCCATAGCCGAGGAGATGCGTGCCCGTGCCTGCCCGACTTCCCTCGTGGATCTGGGTCACCGGTCTGACGGTCGGCGCCGTCGCCGCGGTCGGTGCCCTGACGGTGCAGGCCGAGCGGGGCCCGCATCCCACGGCCGCCGCGGTCCGCCCGAGCGCGTCGGCGTCCGCCGCGCCGGGCGCGAAGGCGTCCGCCTCGCCGAAGGCCTCGGCCTCCCCGGCCGCGACCGATGTGCCCGAGGCCTCCGGCACCGGCCGCCGGATCGTCTACGACCTCTCCGACCACCGGGTCTGGCTGGTCGACGCGGACGACACGGCCCGCCGTACCTTCACGGTCTGGCCGGGCACGGTCGCGCCCGTGCCCGGCACCTACACGATCTCCGTCCGCAAGGACACGACGACCGGTTCCGACGGCGTCGAGATCGAGCACATCATCTACTTCTCGGTCGTCTCCGGCGTCAACATCGCCTTCTCCAACGCCGTCGACGGTGCCTCCCCGCCCCCGGCCGCCGCCGGCGCGAAGACCGGTGGCATCCGGATGCCGAAGGCGGACGGGGCGGCCCTGTGGGCGTTCGGCGACCTCGGGACGAAGGTCAGGGTCGTCGCGTAGCGGTCAGGCGGTGTCCCGCCGGGCCTCTTTGAACGCGAGCAGATCGACCAGCAGCACGACCCCGCTGAGCACGAACACCCGCGTCGCCGCCTCCAGCCCGTTCCAGGTCTTCGACTGCCACATCGAGAACCACTCGCCGCCGATCGCGATGAACCCGGCGCCGAACAGCAGCATCAGCATCAGCAGGCCGTACGTCGAGAAGGTGTGCGCCCGTGCGAGGTCCCGGCGCGCCCAGAACCAGGTCCCGGCGGCCAGCACCACGGCGGCCACGGTCTCCCACGCGATGATCGCCACGTACGCGGCGTCCTGGAGCCCCTTGCTCGTCACCGCCCGCCACATCAGGTCGTCGTCCTTGAACGTGTCGTCCATCGCGAGCACATGCCGTACGAACTGCTGGTTCGTCCCGAAGTCGGTGATGTTCCCGAACGCCACGAGGGCGATGTAGAGGGCCACCGTGCCGGTGAGCAGGGTGGCCGTCAGCGGAAGGACGCGTGAGGTCTGCGTGATACGTGAGGTGGACGTGGTCATGACGCTTCCCCTACCCCGTCAAGTCGCCGGCGTCCCCTCCGAGTTGAGGTGCGTCAGGAGGGAACGCGGGACCGCCCCGGCCACCGAGACCTCCACCGGGCCTGCACCGCCCCTCCACCCATCGCCTGCCCGTGACCCCGTTCGATTACAGTGACGGACGTCGTACGTACGGACGGTGCCCGGGTGGCCTTGGGAGGACTTGGTGAGTACGACATCAGGGGCCGTCTGGGGCCGTGCCGAGCAGCAGGACTTCCGCAGCCGGGTGCGCGGCACCCTGCTGGGGGCGGCCGTCGGGGACGCGCTCGGGGCGCCCGTCGACGGGCTGGGGCCGGAGGAGATCCGGCAGCTCCACGGGCCGGACGGGGTCGTCGACCTGGCCCCCGCCTTCGGGCGGCGCGGTGCCGTCACCCACCACACCCAGCTCACCCTGTTCACCGTGGACGGGCTCATCCGGGCCCAGGTGCGGCGCGACACCGGCGCCTGGCATCCGCCGACCGATCTGCACCGGGCGTATCTGAGATGGGCGGCCACCCAGCGCGACTGGGGCCCCGACCTGCGCCGCAAGGACGACGGCTGGCTGGCCCGCGAGGAGTGGCTGTACGCCCGCCGGGAGCCGACCCGCCCGCTGCTCATGGGCCTCGGCGACGAGCGGATGGGCACGCTCGACGATCCCAAGAACCCGGCGGCCGACGGGCCCGAACCCACCGCGCGCTCCGCGCCGTTCGGGCTCCTCGTCGGCTGGGAGCCGCAGCTCGTCGCCCAGCTCGCCGTGGAGTGCGCGGCCCAGACCCACGGCCATCCGGTGGCCTACCTCTCGGCGGGCGCGTACGCGGTCACCGTGCACGCCCTGGCGCGGGGCGAGGAGATGGACGGCGCGGTGCAGCGGGCGCTCGCGCTGCTGGCGGCGCGGCCGGGTCACGAGCTCGTCTCGGAGGCGTTGCAGCGCGCGCTGGGCGCCGTACGGCAGGGGCTGCCGGGGCCGGCACGGGTGGCGGAACTGGTGGGGGAGGGGCGGGCGCCGGGCGTGCTGTCCGCCGCCGTGTACTGCGCGCTCGTCGCGGAGGACGTCAGACACGGGCTGCGCCTCGCGGTCAACCAGGGCGGTCCCGCCGCCCCGACCGCCGCCCTCACCGGCGGACTGCTCGGCGCCCTGCACGGCGAGACGGCCCTCCCGCCGGCCTGGCTGGCCGAGTTGGAGGGCCGTCCCACGATCCTGGAGATCGCCGACGACTTCGCCATGGAGATGACCCAGGGTCCGGCCCTGCACAACCCGGCGGGCGCCTCACCGGGGTGGCTGGCGAGATACCCGAGGGGCGGCCAGGTCCTGTCGTGACGACGGGACCCGGGCCGGTCTCAGTCCTTCGCCGGAGCCGGTACGGCCTCCCGCGGTCCGGGTACGGCGGCCGCCGCGCCCGAGGAGTCGTCGTCCGTGTTGATCTTCTCGATGACGGCGAGCCGCTCCGGGGTGTCCTCCGGCCGGACGAAGCCGATGAGGATGTAGAGGACGAGGGAGACGGCGAGCGGGATCGAGACCTGGTACTGGAGCGGGACGCCGCCGTCGACGTTCCAGTTGACGGGGTAGTTGACCAGCCAGAAGGCGAGCAGGCCCATCGACCAGCTGGTCAGCGCGGCGGTGGGGCCGGAGCGGCGGAAGGGGCGCAGCAGGCCCAGCATCATCGGGATGGCCATCGGGCCCATCAGACCGGCGACCCACTTGATGACGACGGTGATGATGTCCTTGAAGGTGGGCGAGTTGACCTGGGTGGCCGCCGCCATGGACAGGCCGAGGAAGACGACCGTCGTCACCCGGGCCGCGATCAGGCCCGACCGCGCGTTCCACTCCCGTGCCCGGCGCGAGATCACCGGTGCGCAGTCCCGGGTGAAGACGGAGGCGATGGCGTTGGCGTCGGAGGAGCACATCGCCATCGTGTGGGAGAAGAAGCCGACGATGACCAGGCCCAGCAGACCGTGCGGCAGGAGCTGTTCGGTCATCAGGCCGTAGGAGTCGGAGCCGTCCGGCTTCTGCGCGGTGACCAGCAGCGGGGACATCCACATGGGGAAGAACAGCACCACCGGCCAGACCAGCCACAGCGCCGCCGACAGCCGCGCGGAGCGCTCGGCCTCGCGCGGGGTGGCCGTGGCCATGTACCGCTGGGCCTGGTTGAGCATGCCGCCGTTGTACTCGAAGAGCTTGATGAAGAGGAACGCGAGCAGGAAGACCGTGCCGTACGGGCCGACCAGCGGCTTGTCGTGGCCCTGGAGCGCCGGCTCGTCCCAGACGTCGAGGAACCCGATGCCCTTGTCGTTCAGCTTCAGCACGACGGCCACGAACATCGCGATGCCGGCCAGCAACTGGATGACGAACTGGCCGAGTTCGGTGAGCGCGTCGGCCCACAGGCCGCCGATCGTGCAGTACACGGCCGTGATGGCGCCGGTGATGAGGATGCCCTGGTTGAGGGAGACGCCGGTGAAGACGGACAGCAGGGTCGCGATGGCGGCCCACTTGGCGCCCACGTCCACGATCTTCAGCAGCATCCCGGACCAGGCGAGCGCCTGCTGGGTCTTCAGGTCGTAGCGGTTCTTCAGGTACTCGAGCGGGGAAGCGACGTGCAGGCGCGAGCGCAGCCGGTTGATGCGCGGCGCGAACAGCTTGGAGCCGATCGCGATGCCGAGGGCGATGGGGAAGGACCAGGTGACGAAGGAGGTGACGCCGTAGGTGTAGGCGATGCCCGCGTACCCGGTGAACATCACCGCGCTGTAGCCCGACATGTGGTGCGAGATCCCGGACAGCCACCAGGGCATCCTGCCGCCCGCGGTGAAGAAGTCGCTGACGTCGTCGACGCGCTTGTGCGACCAGACGCCGATGGCGACCATCACGCCGAAATAGCCGATGAGCACGGCCCAGTCGAGACCGTTCATGTGCGTCCTCCCAGGGTTCAGCCCGGCGCTCATCGTGGGCGCTGTCGCATGAACACGACAAGTAACCGTAAGGTCAAAGGGAGGTAAAGCTATTCGGCATGGTGGCCTGCGTTCACCTACATGAACTTACCCTCGAGCTGTCACCGCATCAGCTCCCCGGCGTTGACCAGCAGCGACTGCCCCGTGATCGCCCGCGCCCGGTCCGAGGCCAGGAACACCGCCGCATCCGCCACGTCCCCGTCCGTGGCCAGCTCCGGCAACGCCATCCGTTCCGTCAGCCGGCCCAGCACCTCCGCCTCGGGCACCCCCTCCGTGTGCGCCGTGAACTGCACGTACGCCTGCACCGGCGGCCCCCACATCCACCCCGGCAGCACGGTGTTGACCCGGATCCGGTGCGGCCCGAGCTCCCGCGCCAGCGAGTACATCGCACTGGTCAGCGCCCCCTTCGAGGCCGCGTAGGCCGCCTGTCGCACCTGGGACGGGGCCGCCACCGCCGACTGCGTCCCGATGAACACGACCGACCCGCCCCGCACCTTCAGCGCCCCGAGGCACGCCCGCGTCATCCGCAGCGTGCCCAGCAGGTTCACGTCGATGACCGACTGCCAGGTCGCGAAGTCGGCGTCCTCGACGCCCCCGAAGTACGCATCCCAGGCCGCCACCTGCACCACCGCGTCGATCCCCCCGAACCGCTCCCGCGCCAGCCCCGCCAGCGCCTCGCAACTCCCCTCGTCGGTGATGTCGGTCGCCCGCCACGCGGTGTGCGCCCCGTCCGGGTCGATCTCGGCCGCGCTCTTGGCGAGGTTCGCCTCGGTACGGGCGCCCAGCACCGCGTTGCCGCCGTCCCGGACGACCGCCGCGGCGACCTGATGGCCGAGCCCGGCGCCGACTCCGGAGACGACGACGGTCTTGCCGGCGAGCAGTGGTGTCACGGACATCGGGGACCTCCCGGGCTCTGGTGTCTTTTCTGACGGGGCGTCAGAGTAGGGGCCGGTGCAGGAGGACGGAAGGGGAGCACGCATGAGCGAGGAGACCCGCAGCGAGACGTACGCCGAGCTGGCCGCCGTGGGACCGTACGGGGTCCGGCCCGGCCACGCCCTGATCACCATGGTCGAACCGCACCCGGGCCACGAGTACGCCTACAACCGCTGGTACGAGGACGACCACTACTACGCCGGCGCGATGGCCATGCCCTGGATGTACGCGGGCCGCCGCTGGGTGGCGACCAGGGATCTGCAACTGCTCCGCGTCCCGGAGAAGTCCGCGATCGCCCAGCCCGTCACGGCGGGCTGCTACCTCTCCACCTACTGGATCACCGCCGGCCGCTACGACGACCACATGAAGTGGACCGTCGCCATCAACCAACGCCTCAACCGCGACGCCCGCGTCTACCAGGACCGCACCCACGTCTTCACGGCGTTCCACGACCACGAGGCGACGGTCTACCGCGACGGCGCGGCGGGGCCCCGCGACCACCACGCCCTCGACCACCCCTACGCCGGCCTGGTCCTCCAGGTCATCGACACCGACACCCCCGAACAGCGCACCGCACTCCTGGAGTGGCTGCGCACCCGCCACCTCCCCCGGCTCCTGGCCGGCTCCCCGACCGCCCTGGTCACCGTCTTCCGCCCCACCCCGCTCCCCGGCGACCGCATGACCTACGTCAAACAGGTCGAGGGCGTCGACACCCGCCTGACCCTGCTGTGGTTCCTGGAGAGCGACCCCAGGGACTGCTGGGAGGACCACTTCACGGGCCTGGACGCCCGGATCACCGCATCGGGCCTGGGCAGACTGGAGCTGCTGGCCCCGTTCGTACCGACCGTGCCCGGCACCGACCGGTACGTCGACCGGCTGCGTTGATCAGGGCTGCTTCAGCTCGTCGGGGCAGGGAGTGCCGCGCGGGAGCTGATACGGGGCGGCGAGTCGGTAGACCCCGGCCTTCGGGGCCAGCAGCACCGTCCACTTGTCGCCCTGCGCGTCCTCCTCCGTCTCGTACAGGCAGCCGTTCACGTTCGTGTAGGACTTCGGCTCGCCCTCGGCCCGGTGCTTGGACGCCTCCGTCTCCTGCGGCGGCTTCAGGCTCTTGCCCTCCGCGTCGACGACGCTCAGCCACGGCGAGTACGGGATCCGGATCAGCACCCGGCCGGCCTTCTCCACGTCGATCGTCATCTCGCCCTGCTCGGCCCGCTCCACCACCGCGTCGGGCTCGGCCATCGGCGCCGGATCGGTGACCTTGAACAGCTGCCAGTTGGCGTCGCCCCAGATCTGCTCCAGATACGGCAGCCCCCGCTGCACCAGCTCCCGCTCCCGCTCCCCGCCGTCCCCGTCGAGCGCCTCCTTGGGGACGACGACGTAGTGCACGGCCCACCGCTGGAGCCACTCGTGGTAGTTCGCGGAGTTGAGCGTGTCGTCGTAGAAGAGGGGGTTGCGCTCCATGTCGGCCTGCCGGTTCCAGCCCCGGGCCAGGTTGACGTACGGCGCGAGCGCGGAGGCCTCGCGGTGGGAGCGGGCCGGGACGACCTCGACACGGCCCTTCTCGGCGCCGACGCCCTGGAGTTCGTTGACGAGCGGCGCCAGCTCGCGCGCCCAGGAGGCCGCCGGGGTCGTCCGGATGACGTCGTCGACCGACTTGAAGCCGATCCAGCCGGCGAACCCGAGCAGGGCGAGCACGATGACGTACCACTTGCGGCTGCGCCGCACCGCGAACGGCAGCGCGGCCGCCAGCACCACACCCGAGAACAGCATCGCGAGCCGGGTGATGTTCGACCCGATCTGGGAGCTGATCAGCCACACCCCCAGCACCCCCAGGCCGTACACCGCCGCCGTGATCCGCACGGTCTTCCAGTCGCGCGGGACGACCGCGAAGACGATCGCCGAGTACAGCAGGGGCAGCGAGGCCGAGCCGAAGGACATCGGCTGGGTGCCGGAGAAGGGGAACAGCCAGGCGGAGACGGCGACGACGGCGGTCGGCGCGAGCCCGAGGGCCCAGGCGCCGGGCCGCCGCTTCTGAAGGAACAGCGCGACGGCGACGATGCCCACGAACAGCCCCGCCACCGGCGAACCCATCGTGGCGAGCGCGGCCAGCGGGGCGGCGCACAGGGCCTTCGCCCAGCGTTTGTAGCGCCAGCGGTACGGCCAGCAGAACACGACGGCCACGGCGGCCAGCGCGAACAGGTTCCCGAGGCCGTAGGTCACCCGGCCGGAGGCGGCGTTGCACAGCAGCGCGAAGACACCGGCGAGGGCGGGCCACACCGGGTTCTTCACCGGCCTGCACCGCAGCAGGACCAGGGTGAGGAGGCCGGCCGACAGCGTCCCGGCGATCATCATCGTCGTACGGACGCCGAGGACCGACATCAGATACGGCGAGATGACGCTGTACGACACCGGGTGCATCCCGCCGTACCAGGCGAGGTTGTACGCGGAGTCGGGGTGCCGGCCGACGAACTCGGCCCAGGCGTCCTGCGCCGCGAGATCGCCACCGCTGTTCGCGAACATGAAGAACCAGATGACGTGCAGAATCCCGGACAGCGCGGTGACGGAGAGCACCAGGTGCCGGCGGAGGAAGCCGCCGAGGCGGTGGAGCGCGGCGCGCGGCCCCGCCTTCGCCGGGTCCTGCGGCGCGGTGGCCTCCGCCGAGGCCTGCGTCGGGGCCTTCATGGCGTCGCGACGCGCTGCGGCCGTCGGGGCGGGCGGATCATGGTCGTGGTCACCGGACTGCGGTGCGGGCAGCTTGATGCGCGGGCCGGTGTCCGGGCCCGGACCGGTGTCGTCGGCGCGTGTCGGCTCCGCAGTGGCCACCTGAAGGCACTCCCCGTGTCCCGTCTTCTGTTCTCGGCCGCGCCCTGTTCGCGTCCGCTTCACGGCAGCGTCGTTGCGACCGGCGACCTGTCCCGTTTCGCGACGCTAGCACGCACCCCGCCGGGCGGCTGCCCGGCGGGGTGGCGAGAGGTACGGACGCGGTCGGCGGGTCAGCCGAGCCGGGTCAGCTTGTCCTGGAAGCCCGGTTCGACGAGGTCGCTCTCCAGGGCGACCGGGACCTTCACCGCGCCGCTGGTGCCGTCCCCGACGGTGAGCGTGCCCACCTGGGTGCCGGCCTTCGCGGTGTGCGGCACCTCCTCTGCGGCGAACTTCAGCTTCACCGTCAGCCCGGCCCAGCCGACCGCCGTGACGTCCTTGGTGACGACGACCGGGGTGTGGCCGCCGAGCCGGTCGTCCACGTACCCGACGACATCACCCTTTTTGAGGATCTTCGCGGACTTCAGCGCGTCCTCGGCGGCGGCCAGGGCCGTCTTGCTGACCTCGTTGACCGTCTTGAGGATGGTCGGCTTGTGCTGGCCGAGGATCGCGCCGACGACGGTGACCGTCTCGCCGCCGACCTCCTTGCGGGCGGCGAAGAGGAGGTTGCCGCCGGCCGCGGTGGTGGAGCCGGTCTTGATGCCGATCGCGCCCATCCGGTAGGGCAGCTCGTTGTAGTTCGGCCAGTTGTATCCGGAGGGGTCGGTCCAGCTGGCCGCGCTGGTGATCGCCACGAGGGCCGGGATCTTCACGACCGCGTTGCCGAGCTTCACCTGGTCCTCGGCCGTGGAGACGGTGGTCTCCTTCAGCCCGGAGGCGTCGGTGTACGTGGTGTTCGTCATCCCGAGCTCCTTGGCGGCCGCGTTCATCTTCTTGATGAACGCCGCCTCGGTGCCCCCGTCCCAGCGGGCCAGCAGCCGGGCGATGTTGTTCGCGGACGGGATCATGACCGCGGAGAGGGCCTGCTGGAGCGTGAGCTTGTCACCGGCCTTGACGCTGTTGAGGGTGGACTCGCCGCTCAGGTCGTAGCCGCCCTCCTTCTCGGCGGTGGCGTCGACGGTGATGCTCGGACCGTCGGCACCCGCCTTGAGCGGGTGGTCCTTGAGGACGACGTACGCGGTCATCGTCTTGGCCACCGAGCCGATGGCGACGGGCGTCTGCTTGCCGAAGCTGTCCATCGTGCCGACGCCGTCGACGTCCATCCAGCCCTGGCCCTCGTCCGGCCAGGGCAGGGCGAGCTTGCCGCCCTCGAAGGTGTACGAGTCCTTCGCGGTGAGCGCCAGCGCGGTGGCCGGGAGCGGGCGGAAGGCCTGTACGACCGCAAACGCGATCACCAGCAGGATGACCAGCGGCGTCCAGATCTTGACCCGCCGGCCGAGGGTGCGCAGCGGGGTCGGCGGGGGCGGCGGGGTGTTGGTCAGCTCCGCCAGCAGGTCGATCGGCGGCTTCGGCGGCAGCGGCTGCTGGGTCGTCCGCTCGGGGCCGATCTGGGGCACCAGCGCGGTGACGGCGGTGATGTCACCGGTCGCCTTCGGGGGGCGGGGCTCGTCGAGCGGCTTGAGCGCGACGAACCTGCTGGTCCGCTCGGCGGGCGGCGGGGTCCTGTCGCCGTCCTCCGCCGAGGACTTCTCACCGGGCGCGGGCTCGTCGGCCTTGGGCTCGTCGGCCTTGGGCTCGTCCGCCTTGGGCTTGAGGGCCCCGCCCAGCTTGAGCATGGTGGTCGGCTGGTCGACGGTGGGCTTGGGCCGGGGCGCCTTGAAGATGGCGGTGGGCTGGTCGACGGGGGAGTCGTCGGCCCTGCCGCCGTCGTCCTCCCCGTCCTCCCCGTCCTCCTCGGCCTTCTCGGCCTTCTCGGCCGTGTCGGCCTTCTCGCCCCCGGAGGCCCATTTGGGCACGGGCTTGGCGGAGGGGGCGGGCGCGTCGTCGTCGTCCTCGGCGCCGGCGGAGTCCGTACGGGGTTCCGTACGAGGATCCGTCCGCAAGTCTGCCCCGGAGGTCTCCGGAGCCGAGTCCTCCGGACCCTCCGCACTGCCCTCCGCGTCGCCCTCCTCGTCCGCGTCCCCCTCGGAACCGTCCGAAGAGTCACCCGCACCGACGGCGTCTTCGGGGTCCTCGGCGTCTTCGGGGTCCTCGGCGTCCTCGGGGCTCTCCGGGGCGCTGTCCGCGTCCGCGCGCCCCTCGGCGGCGTCCTCCGCGTCCTCGCGGCCCTCGGCGGCGTCCGAGTCGGCCCCGGTGCCCTCGGGGCCCTCAGAAGGGCTCTCAGGGCTCCCCTCGGCGTCGTCCACGCCTTCGGCCCCGTCGGCCTCCGCGGGCGCGTCCTCGGGCTCCGCGGGCGCGTCCTCGGGCTCCGGGCGAGCGTCCTCGGGCTCCTCGATCTCCAGTTCGCGTACGGAGAGAACCCGTGTCGCCGTGTCGACGCCGCCCCGCGAGGCGGTCGAGGCCGCCGGGGCCCCGTTCTCCCGGGCCACCGCCACCCGCGGATCGCGGACCTCGCGGGCCTCGCGTGCCTCGGGAACCGTACCCGCGCTCCCCGACGTCGGTTCCGCCGACGACTCGCGCTGCTTCGACCTGTCGGGGGACTCGCCCGCCACCGATGCCTCCTTGTGCCTGTCGAACCGTGAACGCCCGCCCCGGACAACGCCTCGAGGCGTTGTCCGAACCATGTACCAGTGTCCTGTGTAGAGGGCTTGGCTCCTGCGGTAGACGAGAACGACATACCTACTGGTTCCACTACAAACAGGTCACGCACCCTCGACAGACCAATGTGAGAGGGGTCACCCTGTCATTCATCCACGCGGGGAGGCATGGATGGGCAGGAGCCGCAGAACGATTCCGGAAGAGCTTCTTCTGCTGGCGTTGGACCCGACCACGGGTACCACCGCACAGCCGCAGTCGCTCGACCTTGGTCTGGCCGGAGCACAGCTAGTGGAGCTGGCGCTGGCCGGGCGGATAGCCCCTGACGGGGATCGTATCGCCGTGGTGTCCCCACGGCCGACAGGAGATCCGACACTGGACTGCGCACTGGAGTTGCTGCGAAGGCGTGGCGCCCCGGTCCGTGCCGTCCACTGGATCGGCGGGCCGCGTCTCGGGCTGCGCCAGACCTACCTCTCGCATCTGGAGCGGTGCGGCATGGTGCATGCCGTGGCGGGTCAGATGTGCGGGGTGCTGCCGACCACTCGCTACCAGGCGACGGACACCGAGATCAGCCGGGAGATCAAGGCCCGGCTGGACTCCGCGATCCGCACCGGCGTACCGCCGGACCCGCGGACCGCGGCGCTCGCCGCACTGGCGCACGCGGTCGGTCTCGGCAAGCACCTGTACCCGGGGAACGAGGGACGCTCGTCCCGCTCCCGGCTGCGGGACCTGATCAGGCACGACCCCATGGGCGGTCTCGTCGCGCACGCCGTGATGGACGTCCAGAACGGTGCGGCGGCCCAGCCGCGCCGCAACCCGGCGGCTCCGGCCGGCCGGCCGACCGGACCGGGCGGACGGCCCGTACCGGAACCCGCCCGTGGAGTTCCGGCACAGCCGCGCCGCGGCCCCATGGCGCGTGTCGTGGCCCACTGAGCCGCAGTTCCACGGCACACCCGGCACGGCGCCGGAAAGCACCGCGAGCGCCGGGAGCACGACCCGTATGACCCGTTCGGGAGCCGCCGCGGCCCGCGCGGGGTGGTGAGGCCGTACGTCCGTCGCGACGCACGGCATCGCCGCCCCGCGCGGACGCATGTCCGGGGCGTGGTCGGCAGGTTGTGCGGGGCGTGATCCGAACTGGCGTGTACCGGCCGCATATCCACCGTTTTCCAGCGGTACGAAGCACCTTGGTGGCAGTCTGCTCAACAGCAGATACGCAAAGTGTCAATTACAGGCATGCAGCCGGAGGTGCGCGTCCCGTGACGTCCAATGTCAATCCCACGGTCAGGCGACGCCGGTTGGGCCAGGAGCTGCGCCGACTCCGTGAAGAGAAGGGCATGACGGCCGAACAGGTCGCCGAGCGCCTGCTTGTGTCCCAGTCGAAGATCAGCCGCCTGGAGAACGGCCGGCGCAGCATCAGCCAGCGTGATGTGCGCGACCTCTGCGGAGTCTACGAGGTCGAGGACCAGCGCATGGTGGAATCGCTGATGGAAATGGCGAAGGACTCCCGGCAGCAGGGCTGGTGGCATGCCTTCGGGGACATTCCGTACAGCGTGTACATCGGTCTGGAGACCGACGCGGAGTCGCTGCGGGTGTACGAACCCCAGACCGTCACCGGCCTGTTGCAGACCCGCGCGTACGCCGAGGCCATCATCCGGGGCGCGTTGCCGGAGCGGCCGGAGGCCGAGGTCGACAAACGGGTGCAGGTGCGGCTGCGGCGGCAGGAACGAATCACCACCGAGGACGGGCCGCTGCGGCTGTGGGTGGTGCTGGACGAGGCGGCCCTGCGCCGGGTCGTCGGCAGCAGGCTGGTGATGCGGGAGCAACTGGAGCACCTCGCCGAGCTGTCGAGGCTTCCGCATGTCACCGTGCAGGTGCTGCCGTTCGAGGTCGGCGCGCATCCCGGCCTCAACGGCCAGTACACGATCCTGGAGTTCGCCGACGCCTCCGACTCCAGCGTGGTCTACATCGAGGGCGTGACGAGCGACCTCTACCTGGAGAAGGCGTACGACGTCCAGCAGTACTCGGTGATGTACGAACACCTGCGGGCGCAGGCGCTGAACGTGGAGCACTCGCGCCGCGTCATCGACGACCTGGCGAAGGATTACGCGCGATGAAAATCCTCCCGGGATGAGCTTTCCGGGGTGTGGCGGCGGATGGTACACCGCTGACACGCTCGATTGGAAGACTCACCTGGAATATGCCATTCGACCGAGTGAATGACTCCTCCGATTAGCGGGGTTGGCGAGTAGCGTCGATCACGCCAACGATCACCGACGTTGGCGCAAAACCGTGACTCGCCAACTGGCTAACGGAGCAATCAATGGCAATTCGTCTGGGCGCCACGGAAACGTGGACGACGTCCTCCTACACCAACGGCAACGGCGCCTGTGTGATGGTCAGGTCGACCGTCCTGGAGACGCTGGAGCTCGGGGACACCAAGATCCCCGAGGGCCCCAAGCTGGCCTTCCCGGCCGGCGCGTGGAACGCCTTCGTGGCGTCGGTGAAGGAGTAGGGCGAGGAACGTTCTCCGCAACACACCGGTTCCACTTCGACCATCGCACAGCCACCGACAGAGCCCTCTCGACAAGATCGCCGTCCTTGCCGAGGGGGCTCGGCCTGTTCCGGGCGAAGGGCCCTAGGGCGTGTGTCGAACCGGGAACGCCACGTCGCACACCGGGTCCTGCGGGCCCGCCGCGTCCCAGTCGGCGAAGTAGATCTCGCGGCACGGGCCGTCGTACGTCCAGCCCTCCCGCCTCATCCATGCCTCCACCGCCTCGAACGCGGCGATGATCTGCGGATGGGCGACCTGCGCCTTGCTGATCCGGGTGGACGCCAGCCGCCGGGCCGGCTCCACCTTCACCTCGATCCCCCGGGCCCGCCCCTGCGCGGCCGCCCACGCGCGGGCCGCCGCCTCGTCGGCGACCGGGACACAGGACTCCGCCGGTCCGTCGCTCTCCATGGACACCTCGGCGTGGTACGCCACGAACGGCGCGCCGGTGGTGCCCCCGCACGCGCCCGCCGCCTCCTCCAGCCGGCCGAGGGCGGCGGGGATCCACCGGGGCAGCTCGTCCGCCAGCACATGACGGGTCTCGCTGATGATCACCTGCTCGGGCAGGTCGACGATCTCGACCTCGAACTTCTCGTACATTTCGGAGCTCCTCCCCGACAGTCGTCCACGGAGGTACTCGGCGAGCGCGCGCCGGCCGGCGAACCGGTCCTCGGCCTCGGCCCAGTAGGCGGCGAGCAGGTCCGCGCCCTCGGCGCCACCGGTCTCCACCACCTCGGCGATCCGGGCCAGCGGCATCTCCAGCTGCCGCAGCATCGCCACCAGCCGGGCCCGGTCCACCTGGCCGGCCCGGTAGTAGCGATAGCCGCTGGCCTCGTCGACCCGCGCCGGGGCCAGCAGGCCCAGCCGGTCGTAGAGACGCAGCGCCTTGGCCGTGAGGCGGGCCCGCGCGGCGAACGCGCCGATGGTCAGCAGTTCGTCGTCGTCGCGTACGTTCACCTGGTCATCCTCCGTCACCGGGCGGTCTGCTCCGCCCGGCGACGAGGAGACTCCGCCTTGCCCCAGGGGCAAGGTCAAGCGGTCCCGATCAGCCGAGCCGTGCCTCGATCGCGGTGACGATCTCGTCGGACTCCGGCTCGGTCTGCGGTGAGAAGCGGGCCACGACGGCCCCGTCCCGGCCGACGAGGAACTTCTCGAAGTTCCAGCGGATGTCACCCGTGTGGCCCTCCGCGTCCGCGAAGCCGACCAGCCGCTCGTACAGGGGGTGCCGGCCCTCGCCGTTCACCTCGACCTTCTCGGTCAGCGGGAAGGTCACGCCGTACGTCGCCGAGCAGAACTCCGCGATCTCCTCGGCGCTGCCGGGCTCCTGCCCGAGGAACTGGTTGCAGGGCACGCCCAGCACGGTGAAGCCCTGCGCGGCGTACCGCTCCTGGAGCTTCTCCAGCCCGTTGTACTGCGGGGTCAGACCACACTTGGAGGCCACGTTCACGATCAGGACGACCTGCCCCGAATACTCCGAGAGCTGCGCGGACCCACCCTTGAGGGCGCCGATCTCGACATCGAGGGGGGAGGAAACGGCATCAGTAGTCATGGGCGGATGCTAGCCCCGCCCGGTGAACCCTCCCTCAACCGGGGGCGCTCTCCCTTTCCGTTTCCTGTGCCGTATCCCGCTCCGTCTCCTTCGCCGCCCCGGCCAGTACCTCCCCCGCCGCCGTCCGCGAGTACAGCACCGACCGCCCCGCCCGCCCCCGCTCCACCAGCCCCGCGTCCAGCAGCACCCGCAGATGCCGGCCCACCGAGCCCAGCCCCTGCCCGGTCAGCGCGACCAGCTGGGTGGTGCTCAGCGGCCCCTGCCCGAGCAGCACCAGCACCGCCGCCCGCCCCGGCCCCAGCAGCGCGCCGAGCGCCGCCGGCACCGCCCGCTCCCGGGGGTCCCCGGCCAGCGGCCCCGCGCACGGGTACACCACCGCGTACCGCTCCCGCCCCTCCCACGACACCCAGCCGGCCCTCGGGGTGACCGGCACGAACACCAGCTCCGCGCCGGAGATCTCCCGGGGCGGGTATTCATGCGCGTTCACCTGGAACCGGCTCTCCCCGAGCCACCGCGTCCCCGGCCGCAGCGAGTCCAGCGCCGCCGCCCAGCCGCCCCGGCTGACCTGCGCCGTCCGCGCGACCACATCCGCCTCCAGCACATGCCGCCGACGCTCCCAG
Organism: Streptomyces griseoruber; assembly: GCF_001514205.1. Lineage (GTDB taxonomy): Bacteria > Actinomycetota > Actinomycetes > Streptomycetales > Streptomycetaceae > Streptomyces > Streptomyces griseoruber. Next base: position 336,104 of record NZ_KQ948773.1, read on the forward strand.
GACGGCCGCACCGCCGCCTCCCACACGTACTCCAGCAGTGCCGCCGCCCGCTCGGGCAGATCGTCGCGGTCCAGGGCGGGGGGCAGCGGACCGCCGACGGAGAGCCGCAGATGCGCGCGGGCCTCGGCGGGATCCGCCGCCCGCACCCGCGCCACCCCCTGCGCGAAGCTCTCGCCGTCGCGCGGGGTCGGAGTGAGGAAGTCCGCGATCCAGCTCCGCCCGAGCCCCGCGCGGATCAGCAGCGCGGTGACCGGGTCCGCCGCCAACTCGGCCCGGTAGGCCGGCAGATGGGCCCGCAGCCAGGCCTGCTCGCCGGGGTGGGCGCCCACCCCCCACTGGAGCAGCTTCACGCTCGCGAAGGTCTCGGCGAGCGGCGAGAGCACGAACCGGCTGCGGGCCAGCGTGTCGGCGTTCAACTGCCACCAGCCCACCGCGGACCTCCCCGTGCCCTACGACCTTTCGCGTGACCGCGAAACAATAACCACCCCCTTCCGGGCCGCCCGAGACTCCGGCCATGACCGGCTACCGACAGCTCTTCCGCACCCCGGAGTTCACCCCTCTCTTCCTCTCGTCCGCCGCCCACACCGCCGCCCAGACGGTGAGCGGACTCGCCCTGGGCACCCTCGTCTTCCAGGCCACCGACTCGCCGCTGCTGTCGGCGGTGAGCATGTTCGGACCCTCGCTCGCCCAGGCGGTCGGCGCGACCCTGCTGCTCTCGGGCGCCGACCGGCTGGCCCCGAGGGCCACCCTGATCGGCCTGTCCCTCGCCTTCGCCGTCACCACGGCCGCCGTCGCCCTGCCCGGCCTCCCGGTCCGGGCCGTCCTCGCGGTCGTCCTCCTGGGGGGCCTGATCGCCTCGCTCGGCGGGGGTGTCCGCTGGGGCCTGCTGAACGAGCTCCTCAGCGGCGACGGGACGTATCTGCCGGGGCGTTCGCTCTTCAACGTGATGAGCGGGCTGACGCAGGTCACCGGGTACGCCGTCGGCGGCGCCCTGGTCACCGCCCTCGCCCCGCGTCCCGTGCTCCTGCTCGCCGCCCTGCTCCACACCGTCGCCGCGGCCGTCGCCCGGCTCGGCCTGACCGCCCGGCCGCCGCGCGCCACGGGCCGCCCCTCGGCCGCCGCGACCCTGCGCACCAACGCCGCCTTGTGGTCCTCACGGCCCCGCCGCCTCACCTACCTCGGCCTGTGGGTCCCCAACGGCCTGGTCGTCGGCTGCGAGGCGCTGTTCGTGCCGTACGCCCCCGACGCGGCGGGCACGCTGTTCGCGTGCGCGGCGCTGGGGATGCTGGTGGGCGATGTGACGGTCGGCCGGTTCGTCCCGCCGGCGCTGCGGGCGCGGCTCGCCACGCCTCTGCTGCTCCTGCTGGCCACCCCCTATCTCCTCTTCGTCCTGCGGCCCGCCCTGCCCGTCGCCGCCGGCTGCGCGGCCCTCGCCTCGGTGGGCTTCGGGGCGAGTCTGGTCCAGCAGGAGCGCCTGATGGCCCTCACCCCGGCCGAACTCGGCGGGCAGGCGCTCGGGCTGCACTCCGCCGGGATGGGAACCATGCAGGGGGTGGGCGCGGCGGTGGCGGGCACGGTCGCCCAGCTCACCTCCGCGGCCACCGCGATGACGGTGACGGCGCTGACGTCGCTGGCGGTGACCGCGGGGCTGGCCCTGGCGGGCGGCCGGGCCGAGGGCACCGGGAGCCCGGCCGGGCGGGCTCGGTCCACGACACGGGGGTGACGGGTGACGGTCACCGGCCGGCGACCGGTGTCGGGTGCGTCACCGGGTCCGCACCGGCCCACCCGGACTCACACGGCGGGGCGCGGCGCGGGGTGCGATCGGACGGCGGGCCGTGACGGACCGGTGACGTTCCGTACGTGGCGATGGCCGTCCAGCGGGTAGGCGGGCGGTGCGGCGGGCAGGACGCCGTCGAGGACGTACCCGGTCTTCTCGGCGACCCGGCAGGACGCGTCGTTGTCCACCTGGTGGAGGAGTTCGAGGCGGCTCAGGCCGGTGGGTGCGAAGGTGGCGTACGCCCAGTCGGTGAGGGTGCGCAGGGCACGGGGCGCCACGCCCCGGCCGCGCGCGTGGGCGGCGGTCCAGTAGCCCACCTCGGCGGTGGGGGCACCGGGTGCGACCGTCTTCAGGACCGCCTGGCCGACCAGGAGGTCACCCGGACGGCCGGCGTCCTCGGGGCCGGCGCTCTCCTCGGTCACGGCGAAGCAGAACCGCGTCCCGGCCTCCCAGCCCTCCCGCTGGGCGGCGATCCAGCGCGCCCCCTCGGCCTCGTCGTCCACCCGGTGGCTGGTCCAGCGGCGCAGCACGGGGTCCCGCAGCGCCTCGACCAGCGCGGGGACGTCCGTCGGGCGCCAGGGGCGCAGGGTGAGGGCGGGGGCGCCGGCGTGCGCGGCGGCTCGGAGGGAGACCGGGGTGGGCGGCATCGGGCGATCGTACGCCGTCGTACGCCCTGCCCTCAGGCGAGCAGCCGGCGCTTCTGCTCCTCGAACTCGGCGTCGCTGAGGATGCCCTGGGACTTCAGATCGCCGAGCTGCTTGAGCTGGTCGATCTTGTTGGTCATCTCGTCGGCCGTGGACGGCGGCGCCGCGGGTGCCGCGGGTGCCGGGGGCGGCGGCGGGGGCTGCGGGGGCTGCTGCTCCTCGGCCTGGGCGGCCCAGCGGCCCTGCTGACGGCGTGACACTCGGTTGGAGACCGCGGTCGCCGTTCCCGCCACCACCGCGGTGCGGGCGACTCCGCGCAGAAGACCAGGCATGACGATCCCCTTTCTCGTCCGGAACGGTCACTCCATTGCAGCACGCCTCCCCTTGATCTGCCGGGTGCCGTAATCCGTGGCAGCCTGAGTCTGTGTGTTCGCCGAAGCGAAGGAGCTCGACATGGCCACGCACGGCAGGGGAATGACGGACACGACGGCTCGCGGGGGAATGGCCGTGTCCGGCTGGATACTGTTCGCCGCGATCATGATGATGTTCGGCGGCGTCATGGCGATATTCGAGGGAATAGCCGCCATAGCCGAGGACGACGTGTTCGTCTCGACAAGGAACTACACCTTCCAGTGGAGCCTCACCGGGTGGGGCTGGCTGCACCTCGTGCTCGGCATCGTGGTCACTCTGGCGGGCATCGCTCTGTTCAGCGGTGCCATGTGGGCACGGGTCGTCGGCATCGCACTGGCCGGGATCTCGATGATCGCCAACTTCGCCTGGCTGCCCTGGTACCCGTTCTGGGCGGTCATGCTGATCATCATCGACGGCTTCGTGATGTGGGCGCTGTGCGTCGGACCCAGCAGGGACACCCGGGCGACCTGAGCCGCCGCTCCCCGTCCGGCGCCGCGTTGAGCCGTTCGGCCCCGGCGGTCACCCGCACGTGCCGCCGGGGCCCGTACCACCGGGCCCCGGCGGCACACCGGTGTTTTCGTGGGGTGTGGAATTCCCCGGTCCCGGGGGCGCACCCGTAGGGAGACATCAGTGGAGAGCAGCAGCGGCGGCCCGGGAGTTCAGCCGATCGCCTTTCCCCTTCTGAAAGGCCAGAAAGCACTCGTCACGGGTGCGAACTCGGGAATCGGCAGGGCGACCGCCGTGGCGCTCGGGCGGGTGGGCGCCGATGTCGTCGTGAACTACGTCTCCGGCCGGGACGCCGCCGAGGAGGTGGTCCGCGAGATCGAGGGCTTCGGGGTCCGCGCGTACGCGCACGAGGCGGACGTCTCCCAGGAGGACCAGGTCGTCGACATGGTCGCCGCGATGGTCAAGGAGTTCGGGACCATCGACGTCATGGTGGCCAACGCGGGCCTGCAACGGGACGCGCCTGTCACCGACATGACCTTGGACCAGTGGCACAAGGTGCTGGACGTCAACCTCACCGGCCAGTTCCTGTGCGCCCGCGAGGCCACCAAGGAGTTCCTGCGGCGCGGTGTCGTCCCGGAGGTCTCCCGCTCCGCCGGGAAGATCATCTGCATGAGTTCGGTGCACCAGCTCATCCCCTGGGCCGGGCACGTGAACTACGCCTCGTCCAAGGGCGGGGTGCTGATGCTGATGGCGACCCTCTCGCAGGAACTCGCCCCCTTCCGGATCCGGGTCAACGCCGTCGCCCCCGGCGCGATCCGCACCCCCATCAACCGCAGCGCCTGGGACACCCCGGAGGCCGAGGCCGATCTGCTGCGGCTCATCCCCTACCGCCGGGTCGGCGACCCCGACGACATCGCGAACACGGTCGCCGTCCTCGCCTCCGACCTGCTCGACTACGTCGTCGGCACCACGATCTACGTCGACGGCGGCATGACACTGTTCCCCGGCTTCGCCACCGGCGGCTGACATCGACGCCGTGCACGCCGCCGGGCTCCTCGCGGCGACCCCGCCCCAGCTGCTGCCCGCGCGCGAGCTGATGGCCTTCACCCTGGGCACCCACATCCTGCTCGTGCCCTTCGGTGTCGCGCTGCCCTTCCTCACCCTGCTGATGCACCACCGCGGACTGCGCAAGGGCGACGAGGCCGCGCTGCGCCTCGCCCGCCGCTGGTCGGCGGTGATGGCCGTGCAGTTCGCCATCGGCATCGTCACCGGCACCGTGCTGTCCTTCGAGTTCGGGCTGCTGTGGCCCGGCATGATGGGCCGCTGGGGAGACGTCTTCGGGCTGGCCTTCGGCATCGAGGGCTGGGCCTTCTTCCTGGAGGCCATCCTGATCGCCGTCTATCTGTACGGCTGGCGCACGCTGCGCCCGTGGCCGCACTTCTGGGTCGGGGTCCCGCTGTGCGCGTCCGCCCTGCTCGGGGCGTTCGGGATCATCGCCGCGAACTCCTGGATGAACACGCCCCGGGGCTTCACCCTCGACGCGTCCGGCGACCCGGCCGACGTCGACGTACGACGGGCGATCTTCACGCCGATCTTCGGCCCCGAGTACTGGCACTTCGTGGGCGCCGCCTATATGACCGCCGCGTACTGCGTGGCCGGCGTGTACGCGGTCGGCCGGCTGCGCGGCCGCCGGGACCGCTACCACCGGCTCGGCTTCACCGTGCCGTTCACGGTGGCCGCGATCCTCACCCCGATCCAGTTCATGCTGGGCGACTCGCTGGCCCGGGCCGTCTTCCACCAGCAGCCGGTGAAGTTCTCCGCCATGGAGATCGTCTGGACGACCGGCACCCATGTGCCCGAGTACATGTTCGGGATCCTGCACTCCGACGGGAGCATCTCCGGCGGCGTCAAGATCCCCCAACTGGACTCGATCCTGGCCGGCTTCAGCCCCTCCACCAAGGTGCAGGGCCTCACCGCGGTCGCCGCCGACACCCGCCCGACGGCCGCTCAGGCCACCCTCGTGCACTGGGCGTTCGACATCATGGTGACCCTCGGCAGCCTGCTGATCCTGCTCGCCCTCTGGTACGGCTGGGTCTGGTTCCGCCGCCGCGACCTGCCCCGCTCGCGCTGGTTCTTCCGGTGCGCGGCCGTCGCCGGCGCGGCCTGTCTGGTGTGCGTGGAGTGCGGCTGGATCACCACGGAGGTGGGCCGCCAGCCGTGGATCGTGTACGAGCACATGCGGGTGTCGGAGGCGGTCACCGGCACGCACGCCTACGGGCTGTGGACGATGTTCGGGACCGTGGTCGTCGTCTACGTCTGCGCCTTCGCCGCGTTCCTGACCGTCGTCCGCAGGATGAGCGCCCGCTGGCAGGCGGCCGACGCGGCCGGGGACGTCGTACCGGAGGGGCCGGAGAGCGAGATCCCCTACGGGCCGCGGGCGATGTCGGGTGCCGGGGAGAGCGCACCGGGGCCCGCGCACCGGGACGGGGACGGGGACCGGACATGACGATCGCCAGTGTCATCGCCTGGGTGCTGCTGATCCTGGTCGCCGCCTACGCCTGCGCCGGGGGCACCGACTACGGCGCCGGGTTCTGGGACCTGATGGCCGGGGGCGCCGAGCGCGGGCGGCGGCCCCGGTGGCTCGTCGACCACGCGATGGCCCCGGTGTGGGAGGCCAACAACGTCTGGCTGATCTTCATCCTGGTCGTCATGTGGACCGGCTTCCCGGTCCTGTTCCAGACCGTCTTCTCCGCGATGTGGCTCCCGCTGGCCCTCGCCGCGGTGGGCCTGGTCCTGCGCGGCGCCGGGTTCGCCCTGCGCAAACCGACCCGGCGGCTCGCCGGACGCCGGGTCTACGGCGCCGTGTTCGCCGTCGCCTCCCTGCTCACGCCGTTCTTCCTCGGCGCGGTCGTCGGCGGCCTCGCCACCGGGCGGGTCGCCCCGGGGACCCCGGCCTCGGCCGACGCCTGGTCCAACAAGACGTCCGTGATCGCGGGCCTGCTCACCGTCGCGGCGACCGCGTACCTGGGCGCGGTCAACCTCACCGCCGACGCCCGCCGCTTCGGACAGACCCCGCTCGTCGGCTACTTCCGGCTGCGCGCCTGGGCGAGCCTCGGCGCGGTCGCCGTCCTGGCGTGTGTCGGCCTCGGCATCACCCACGACGACGCCCGGTACGTGTACGACGGGCTCACCGGCGGAACCGGGCTGCTCCTGGTGGTCCTCGCGGCCTGCTGCGCCCTCGCCACCGCCGTACTGCTCCGCTTCGTGGCCACCGGCTGGGCCCGGCTCACCGCCGCCGCCTCGGTCGCCCTCGTCGTCCTGGCCTGGGGGACCGCCCAGCGGCCGTACCTCATCCCGACCTCGCTGACCGTCTCCCAGGGGGCCGGTGCCTCGACCACCCTGCGCTGGCTCGCCCTGGTCACGCTGATCGCGGTGGTGCTCGTCGGGCCGCCCCTGGTCCTGCTCTACCGCCTCGACACCAAGGGTGCCCTCCAGCCCCTCACCGACGCCGACCTGCGCCGGGCGGCCCCGGGGAGCGGCCGCCCGGAGGGGCCCGCCTGAGCGGCGTCCCCGGCACCGGGATTCATACGACTGGGCCCGTCCCGGATGACGCGGACCGCAGGTCGCGGCAGCCTGGGCGGAAGAGAGCCCGACGACCTTCCGCAGGGCTTCCCACACAGACGAGGACCCGTCGCCATGATCTGTCGTAGCCGTGCCGGCCGGCGGGCCGCAGCCGTCGTTCTCCTGCTCGCCGTCGCGGGCTGTACGGGGCACTCCGCCGTGGGCACGATCGAGTACACGACCCCGGAGAAGCGGGTGGTGCAGATCCAGAGCCCCTCCCGCGACGGCTGCCACCCGCTGCCCGGCGGTGCCCACCACGTCACCAACCACACCGACGACGACATCCGGCTGTACGCCAACGCGGACTGTGTGCTGACGACGGCCGGGAACGACCAGAGCGGCCGGACCGGCGGCGAGGCCTTCTACCTCGGCACGCAGATGTCCGTCGAGTACACGCCCGGCCAGTCCCCGTGGCTGAGCTACTCCGTCGTCGGTGGAGGCGGCTGAGCCGGCGGGGGCGGCTGGGCCGCTCTCTCAGGAGGCGGCCTCGGCGGCTTCGAGGGACGCGAGGACGGCCTGGACGTTCAGCCGCCCGGAGGCGACCAGTTGGGCGCCGCCGCGCCGCAGGGCCGCGGCGAACGGCGCCGCCCACAGGTTCTCGTAGACCAGCAGTCCGGCGGAGTTGCCCGGCTCCACCGCCGCGGCCGCCTCCTCCAGGTCGTCCTGGCCCAGCACACCGGAGTGGACGCCCTCGAAGACGGTCAGGTCCAGTTCCCCGTCACCGGTGAGATCGGCGATCTCCAGGGCGGTCACCGAGCCGTCCTCGTCCTTCCTGATGAACATCAGGTCCAGGATGCGGACGATGCCGCGGTCCACCAGATCGACCAGCAGCGGGAAGGCCTCGCCCGTCATGCGGTTGCCGGGGAACTCCACGACCACGTAGTCGATGGGTCCCATCTCGTCGATTTGCTCGCTCACGGCGGTCACCTCTGGTGCTCGGGGGTCCCCCGACAGCCATTGCAACACCGGACCTGGGCCGTCGCACCCGCTGCCCGGTTCACCCGACCGGCCGCCTCCCGGCCGCCCGGTCACCCCACCGGCCCCTCCCGGCTCGCCCGCCGGTCCCCGCCGGGATCTGCTCGGAGACATGACAGGCAGCGACACACCGCCGCCGGAGCGGCAGCCGGACCGCGACCCGGATCAGGAGCTCCGGGAACTGCGGCGCCGGGTCGGAGAACTGGAGAGCGCCCGGCACGAGCCGAAGCACCGGCTGCGCGCGCTCGGCTCGACCCTGCTGATCATCCTGGCGTCCCTGCTGGCCCTGCTCGCCGTGGTCGCGGTCTGGGCGAACAGCATCGTGCGGGACACCGACCGCTATGTCGCGACAGTGGCGCCGCTCGCCTCGAACCCGGACATCCAGAAGGCCGTCACCACCCGCGTCACCGACGCAGTGATCCAGCAGATCGACGTGGACGGGCTGGTCAAGCAGCTCAGTGACGCGGCGGCGGAGAAGGGCGTGCCGCCCAAGATCGCCGGTCTCGTCGACAACCTCGACGGCCCCATCACCAACGGACTGAAACAGCTGATCAGCACCACCGTGATGCGCGTGGTCTCCAGCTCCGCCTTCGAGACGGCCTGGACGAACGCCAACCGCCGGGCCCACTCCGCCGTCGACAAGGCGCTGACGGGCAGCTCCGACAGTGTCGTGCAGCTGAAGGACGATCAGGTCGCCATCGACGTCGGGCCCATCGTCGCCCAGGTGAAGGACCGGCTGGTCGAGTCGGGACTGACCGTGGCGTCGAAGATCCCGGCCGTCCACACGGACTTCGTGGTGGTCCAGGGCAAGGACATCGGCAAGATCAAGACGTACCTGCGGATCCTGGAGATCGTCGGCAACTGGCTGCCGGTCATCGCGGTGCTGGTCGCCGCCGCGGGCGTGTTCATGGCCGCCCACCGCCGGCGGGCGCTGATCGGGGCCGCGATCGGCTTCTTCCTCGCCATGGTGCTGCTGGGCGTCGCCCTCACCGTCTTCCGCGCGGTGTACCTCGACCATCTGCCGCCGGGCACGAACGAGGGCGCGGCGGGCGCGATCTACGACGCGCTGGTGCGGTTCCTGCGCTCCAGCGTGCGGGCGGTCGGGGCGCTGGCCCTGGTCACGGCCATCGGCGCGTTCTTCGTCGGGCCCTCCCGGCCCGCCGTCTTCACCCGGCACTTCTTCACCAAGGGCATCGGCGCGGGCCGGGACGTCGCCCTCTCGGCGGGGCTGCGGCTCGGCCCGGTGGGCCGGTTCGTGCACCGCTTCAAGATGTGGATCGGGGTGGCGATCCTCGCGGTGGCCGCGATCGTCCTGTTCACCTGGAGCTATCCGACCATGGCCGTCGTGATCTGGACGGCCGTGATCGTGCTGGCCGCCTTCGGCATCCGCGAGTTCCTCGACACCGGAGACACCGGGGACACCGCAGACACCCGGGACACCGGGGACACCGGGGACACCGGGTCCGAGGGCGCACCGAGGACGGTCTGACGGCACGGCTCTGGGTGCGCGCGGCCGGGTGCTGCCCGATGGTGGGAGCATGCGGACCTCCGACCAGCTCGGCGAGCCGGGCTTCCGGTCGCTGTACCGGCGGCTGCTGAGCACGGCACCCGGCGCCGCCTCCCCGCGCGGCGCCCTGGACACCCTCACACCCGACCGGGTGCTGGCCGCCGTACGCGAGGTGCGTTCGGGCCGTACGGTGTCGCTGGCCTCCCCGGTCAACACCGTCGCCGCGCCCGACGACCCGCGGCCCGCCGAGCACCGGCTCACCGCGCCGCAGGGCGGGGTCCCGGCGCCCGGCGGGGGCCTCGAGTTCGCCCGGGACCGGTTCGCGATGGACGTCCACGGTGACGTCAACACCCACCTCGACGCCCTGTGCCACGTCCTCTACGACGACACCGTGCACGGCGGTCTCCCGGCCGCCGACGCCCTCACTCCCGAGGGGGCGCGGACCCTCTCCGCCGACCTCGTCCACGACGGTGTCGTGGGACGCGCCGTGCTGCTGGACATCCCGGGGCTGCACGGACGGCCCTGGCTCGAACCCGGGACGAGCGTCACCGCGGAGGACCTGGAGGCCGCCGAGGCCCGGCAGGGCGTCCGGACCGGCCCCGGGGACCTCCTGCTCGTCCGGGTGGGGCACCGGCGCCGCCGCGAGGAACTCGGGCCCTGGGACGCCTCCGTCGCGCGGGCCGGACTGGACCCGGCGGCGCTGGAGTTCCTGGCCGAGCGGCGGGTGGCGGTGCTCGGCGGCGACGGCAACAACGACACCGCGCCCAGCCCGGTGCGCGGCGTGGACTTCCCGGTGCACGTCCTCGCCGTGCACGCCATGGGGCTGCATCTGCTGGACTATCTGCGGCTGGAGGAGGTGCTGCCGGTATGCGTGGCGCAGGGGCGCTGGTCGTTCCTGTGCGTGATCGCGCCACTGCGGCTGCCGGCGGCGACCGGGGCACCGGTGAACCCGATCGCCGTGCTGTGAGGCGGGGCCGGGGGCGTCGGTGCGGGGCTGTCTGTCCGGGGTCGTCTGTCCGGGGTCGTCGGTTCGGGGGTGTCGGTTCGGTGGCGTCCGTTCGGGGCCCGTCGGTCTGGGGCTGTCCGTCTGGGGCCGTCGGTCCGGGGGTGTCCGTCTCGGGCTGTCTGTCCGGGGGTG
>NZ_KQ948773.1:346998-362880 GCF_001514205.1 Streptomyces griseoruber
GGCGTCGGTCTGGGGCGGTCGGTTCGGGGCTGTCGGTCCGGTGGCGTCGGTCTGGGGCGGTCGGTCTGAGGGTGTCGGTTCGGTGGCGTCGGTCCGGGGCGGTCGGTCTGAGGGTGTCGGTCCGGGGCGGTCGGTCCGAGGCCGTCGGTCCGGGGGTGTCCGTCCGGGACGGTCCGGCCGGCGCCGTCCGTCCGGGCGGGCTCAGGACGTCAGCTGGTGGATGCTCCGGCCCACCAGGAACAGCCCCGCCACCAGCGCCACGGCGACGAGGGCCTGCTCCTGGTGCGTTTCGAGCCAGGTGCGCAGCCCGCCCAGGCGCGTGCGGGCCGAGTCGGGGGCGAGCATCGTGTACACCTCCATCGCCAGCAGGCTGCTGGTGGCGATGACGCAGTACGCGACCAGGGCCACAGAGGACGAGGTGTGGGACAGGTCGGCGCCCACCACGGTCGCCGCCCCGGCCGCCACGAGCCCCCACGGCTGGAGCAGCGGCGCCAGCCCCGCCGCGGTCCACCCGGAGATCCGGTCGAGCCGGGCCATCATGCCGCCGGGGGACCTGCGGTGCCGGGGTCGGCGCCGATGCCGGTGCCAGCCGTACCAGAGGAGCCCCACGCCGATGGCGAGCTTGACGGCGGAGGCGGCGGTGGACGGCGGCGAACGGGGGGCCGGGGGCTTCCCGCCGGTGGTGAGCAGGACCGCGGCCAGGACGGCCACGAAGCAGCCGAGCCAGGCGACGATGAAGGCGAGGCCCTTCCAGGTCCCGCCGCGCGCCGACAGCACCAGCACGAACGCCGTCACCGACAACGGGAACACGGCGATCGCCACGCCGATCAGCACCAGGTCAAGCACCATCGCGGCCCCTGCGCGGCCCCGCGCCCCCCACCGCGCGGCGCCTTCCACCCATGGCCCCATGGTCACCGCCCGGCCGTGCCCCCGCACCCCGGCGTCCGGCCGGCCTCGCCGTCGGCCGCCCGCCCCGTCACCCGTTCCGCTTCCGCCGCGAGCCGGGTGATCGCCGGGGCGGCAGGCTGGCAGCATGCAGGCAGGGACAGGGGCCGGAGGGGGCCGGGCGGGCCGCCGGTCGCGGCGGCGGGGGCGATGGCGGGCACGGGGTGCCGCGGCCGGGGCCTGGCTGAAGGGGGTGCGCGGCCGGGCCGAGACCCGGTTCCCGCTGATCACCCACCTCATGTCGCATCTGATCTCGGTGAACGTCCTCGACTCCGCGACCCGGCTGGCCGCCCAGACCTTCCTCACCGCGGTCCCGCTGATCTTCGTGGTGGCCTCCCTCGCCCCGCAGGCGCTGCGCGAGCAGCTCCTCAACTCCCTGCACCATGTCTTCGGACTGTCCGGAACCGTGGACGAGGAGCTGCGCAAGACCCTCCTGAACACCGGCGACCCCTCCGACGAGGTCCGTCAGACCACCGGGTTCGTCAGCACCCTCATGGTGCTGATCGCGGCCACCGCGTGCAGCCGCGCCATGCAGCGGCTCTGCGAACGCGCCTGGAGCATGCCCGGGGCGAGCGCCCGGGTGGCCGCCTGGCGCTGGCTCGCCTGGCTCGCGGCCTGGCTGCTCATGATCGGCGTCCAGGGGAGCCTGCGCGACGGCTTCGGCCTGGGACTCTGGCTGGGCGTGCCGCTGCTGCTCCTCGCGGAGGTCTTCCTGTGGTGGTGGACCCAGCACCTCCTGCTGACCGCGCGGGTGCCCTGGCTGCCGCTGCTGCCGGGCGCGCTGCTGACCGGAGCCGCCCTGGGCGTCCTCACCGCCACCGCGTCCCTGTACGTGCCCCGGGCCCTCAACCACAGCCTGGCGAAGTACGGTTCGCTCGGCGCCGTCTTCACCCTGCTGTCCTGGCTGATCACGTTGTGCGTCGTCATCACGCTGTGCGTCACCGCGGGCGCGGTCGTCGCCCGGGAGCCCTGGGCGGCCCGCCACCTGGGCACACCCGCCCCGGCCGACTCGCCGGGCCCCCGGTCCGGGGATACGTTGGAAGGCGGACCGCGGCCGAACGAACCACCACCGGAATGACTCCTGTTCCCTTCCCACCGGGAGCATGCACGTGCTCCGAGGACGGCGGTCCGTATGTCCGAAGCGCGGCACTACGACGTCATCGTCATCGGCACCGGTGCGGGCGGCGGCACCCTCGCCCACCGGCTGGCGCCCAGCGGGAAGCGCGTCCTGATGCTCGAACGGGGTGACTACCTCCCCCGTGAACGGGACAACTGGGACTCCACGGCGGTCTTCGTCCGCGGCAAGTACCGCGCCCCCGAGTTCTGGTACGACAAACACGGCAACGCCTTCCCGCCCGAGGTCAACTACTACGTCGGCGGCAACACCAAGTTCTACGGCGCCGCCCTGTTCCGGCTGCGCCCCGAGGACTTCGGCGAGCTGCGCCACCACGACGGTCTCTCCCCGGCCTGGCCGCTGTCGTACGAGGACCTGGAGCCGTACTACACCCAGGCCGAGCACCTCTACCGGGTGCACGGGCGGCACGGCGAGGACCCCACCGAGGGGCCCACGAGCGCGCAGTACGCCCATGAACCGGTCCAGCACGAGCCGCGCATCCAGCAGTTGAGCGACGACCTGGAGAAGCAGGGCCTGCATCCCTTCCATCTGCCGATCGGCGTCGACCTCATCCAGGACGAGCGGGGCCGGGCCACCCACGACAGCGTGTGCATCCGCTGCGACCGTGTCGACGGCTTCCCCTGCCTGCTGGGCGCCAAGTCCGACGCCCAGGTCGTCTGCGTCGACCCGGCGCTGCGCCACGACAACGTGGAGCTGCTCACCGGCGCCGAGGTCCGCCGCCTGGTCACCGACCCGGCGGGGCGTGCCGTGACCGCGGTCGAGGCGGTGCTGCCGGACGGTTCGACCGAGCGGTTCGGCGCCGACGTCGTGGTCGTGGCCTGCGGCGCGGTCAACTCCGCCGTCCTGCTGCTGCGGTCGGCCAGTGACCGGCACCCGGACGGCCTGGCCAACAGCTCGGGCGTGGTGGGCCGGTACTACATGCGGCACAACAACCTCGCGCTGATGGCCGTCTCCAGGGAGCCGAACGACACCCGGTTCCAGAAGACGCTCGCCCTGCACGACTGGTATCTCGGCGCCGACGACTGGGACTTCCCCCTCGGCGGCATCCAGATGCTCGGCAAGTCGGACGCCGACCAGATCCACGGGGAGGCGCCCCGCTGGGCGGGCGCGGTCTCCCCGGACATGCCCTTCGAGGTGCTCGCCCGTCACGCGGTCGACTTCTGGCTGTGCGGCGAGGACCTGCCCGCCCCCGGCAACCGGGTCACCCTCGACCGCGACGGCGCCGTCCATCTGGCCCTGGACGAGAAGAACAACACCGCCGGACTGGACCGGCTGCGGCACAGGCTCCAGCATCTGCTCGGACACCTCGGGATGCACGAACACCGGCTGCTGTCGCACAGCATCTACCTGCACAAGGGCATGCCCATCGGCGCCACCGCCCACCAGGCCGGCACGGTCCGCTTCGGCCACGACCCCGCGAGCTCCGCGCTCGACGTCACCTGCAAGGCCCACGACCTCGACAACCTCTACGTCGTGGACACGAGCTTCTTCCCGAGCATCGGCGCGGTCAATCCGTCGCTGACGGCCATCGCCAACGCCCTGCGCGTCGGCGACCACATCGTGGAGCGTCTGCAATGAGCGAGAGCAGCCACACCGGTCACGACCTGCGCCACCGCACCCCGAAGGAGCGCGCCGAGCGCGGCCGGGCCGCCCGGTCCGACGTGCCGCGGTCCGCGCACGCCGAGTTCACCCCGCCGCCCAAGCGCACGGACCCGGTGGACATCATCGAGACACAGTCGGCGAAGCGGGTCCAGGAACTCGTGCCGATCCGCTACGGGCGGATGAGCGAGTCGCCGTTCCGCTTCTACCGGGGGGCCGCCGCCATCATGGCCGCCGACCTCGCCGAGACACCCCGCACCGGCATCCGGGTCCAGTGCTGCGGGGACGCGCACATGCTGAACTTCCGGCTGCTGGCCTCGCCGGAGCGCCGCCTGATGTTCGACATCAACGACTTCGACGAGACCCTGCCGGGGCCCTGGGAGTGGGACGTCAAACGGCTGTCCGCCAGCCTGGTCATCGCGGGCCGGGCCAACGGCTTCAGCGCCAAGGAACGGGCGGCCGTGGTGCGGGGGGCCGTGCGGTCGTACCGCGGATGGATGCGGTCCTTCGCGGGGATGGGCAACCTGGAGGTCTACTACACCCGCTTCGAGGCGGACGAGCTCCAGAGGCAGTTCGCCCCGCAGGCCGGGGGGAAGAACCTGGAGCGGTGGGAGGAGGCCCGGGAGCGGGCCCGGGGCCACGACACCGTGCAGGTCTTCGACAAGCTGACCCATGTCGTCGGCGGAAAGCGGCTGATCGCCGACGACCCGCCGCTGCTGGTCCGGCTCGAAGACCTGCTGCCGAAGGCCGAGAGCGGGGCGCTGGTGACGGAGATCAGCCGGCTCGTCGAACGCTACGGGCAGACCCTCCAGTCCGACCGCCGGTTCCTGCTGGAGAGCTACCGCGTCGCCGACGTGGCCCGCAAGGTCGTCGGGGTGGGCAGCGTCGGCACCCGCTGCTGGATCGTGCTGCTGCTCGGCAGGGACGACGAGGACCCGCTGTTCCTCCAGGCGAAGGAGGCCGACGAGTCGGTGCTCGCGCCGTACGCGGGCTCCGGCGGGTTCCGCACCCAGGGCGAGCGGGTCGTCAGCGGACAGCGGCTGATGCAGGCCACCAGCGACATCTTCCTCGGCTGGGAACGCACCACCGGCATCGACGGCCGCCGCCGCGACTTCTACGTCCGCCAGCTGCGGGACTGGAAGGGCATCGCGGTCGCCGAGAGCATGTCGCCGAAGCGGATGACCGTGTTCGCGCAGGTCTGCGGGGCGACCCTGGCGCGCGCCCACGCCCGCTCCGGCGACCGCATCGCGATCGCCTCCTACCTGGGCGGCGGCGATGTCTTCGACCGCGCGCTGGCGGCCTTCGCCGAGCTGTACGCGGACCAGAACGAGAAGGACCACCAGGCCCTCCTCGACGCGATCCAGGCGGGACGGGTCCCCGCCGAGTCGGCGTGAAGAGCGAGGGGAGACCACCATGGACCGCTACCCGCCCATCGCCGACCACGGGCTGATCGGGGATCTTCAGACCGCCGCGCTGGTGACCTCCGAGGGGGTCGTCGACTGGCTGGCGGCGCCCCGCTTCGACTCGCCCAGCGTCTTCGCGTCCCTGCTGGACCACGACCGCGGCGGACACTTCCTGTTCGCGCCCACCGCCTCCGATGTGACGCGCCGCCAGCTCTACTACCCGGACAGCGCCGTCGTCGTGACCCGGTTCCTGTCGCCGGACGGGGTCGGCGAGGTCCTCGACCACATGCCCGTCATCGCCGGCCGCACCCCGTCCGACCGGCACTCCGTGGTGCGGGTGGTGCGGACCGTGCGCGGCACCGTGCGCTTCGACCTGGACTGCCGGCCCCGCTTCGACTACGGCCGGGCGAGCCACACCCTCGACCTGGCCGACGGGTCCGCCGCCTTCCGCACCCGCGGGGCGACCGGGTATCTGCAGACGACGTTCCCGCTGGAGCCGCACGGCACGGACGTCCGCGGCTCCGTCACGTTGAACGCGGGTCAGTCGGCGGCGGCCGTGTTCACCGTGTGCGGCCCGGACGGCGAGGCTCCGCCGCCGCCGACCGCCGACTCGGTCGAGGCGGGCATGTGGGACGTCATCGACTTCTGGCAGCGCTGGGTGCGCACCTCCCGCTACCGGGGCCGCTGGCCGGACATGGTCAACCGCTCGGCCATCACCCTCAAACTCCTCACCTACGGCCCGAGCGGCGCTCCCGTCGCCGCCGCCACCATGGGACTGCCCGAGCAGGTCGGCGGGGAACGCAACTGGGACTACCGCTACACCTGGGTGCGCGACGGCTCGCTGTCCGTGCGGGCCCTGCTCGACCTCGGCTTCGTGGAGGAGGCCGCCCAGTTCGTGCGCTGGCTCGGGGACCGGCTGCGGGCCCGGGACGGCTCCGGCACCGAACCGCTGCAGATCATGTACCGGGTCGACGGCGATCCCGTGCTGACCGAGGAGACCCTCGACCACTTCGAGGGCTACCGCGGATCCGGCCCCGTACGCGCCGGGAACGCCGCCGCCGACCAGCTCCAGCTCGACATCTACGGCGAGGTGTTCTACGCGATGTCCGAGGGCATCGACGAGATCGGCCAGCAGGTCGGCTACCACGGCTGGAAGGGCCTGACCCGGCTGATGGACTGGCTGAGCGACCACTGGGACCGGCCCGACGAGGGCGTCTGGGAGACCCGCGGCGGCCGCAAGGACTTCACCTACAGCCGGGTGATGTGCTGGGCCGCCTTCGACAACTGCCTGCGGATGGCCGAGGAGTTCCGGCGCCCCGCCAACACCCAGCGCTGGACCCGGGCCCGCGACGAGATCCTGGAACAGGTCATGGAACGCGGCTGGAGCCAGAAGGAACGGGCGCTGGTCCAGCACTACGGCGGCGACGTCCTCGACGCCTCGCTGCTGATCGCCCCGCGCGTCGGCTTCATCGCCCCGCGCAGCCCCGGCTGGCTGTCCACCCTCGACGCCATCGACCAGCGGCTGGTCTCCGACAGCCTGGTCTACCGCTACGACCCGGCGGCCTCGCCCGACGGACTGCGCGGCTCGGAGGGCACGTTCAGCCTGTGCACCTTCCTGTACGTCGACGCCCTCGCCCGCGCCGGCCGGCTCCCGCAGGCCCGCTACACCTTCGAGAAGATGCATACGTACGCCAACCACGTCGGCCTGTTCGCCGAGGAGATCGGCCCGAGCGGGGAGCAGCTCGGCAACTTCCCGCAGGCCTTCACCCATCTGTCGCTGATCATGGCCGCTTCGACGCTGGACGACGCGCTCGACCGGATGCCGGTTCGCTGAACGGGGGGATCGCCGGCCCCTGCGGCAGCATCTCGACCACGACGAAGGAGAGCACGGCGGCCAGCACCACCAGCGCCACCGTGTCCACATTGCCCAGCAGCAGCACGACCAGCACCACACTGCTCACCGGCACCCTGAGGGCCGCGGTCAGCGAGGCCGCCATCCCGACCGCCATCGCCGGCACCAGGCCGAGTCCGGGCAGCGGTGCCAGCAGCACACCGGCCGCCCCGCCGAGGAACAGCGAGGGGAAGACGGGGCCACCGCGCAGGCTGCCCAGACACAGTGCGTAGGCGAGGGACTTGAACACGAGTACCGCGACAAGGGCACCCACCGGCCAGGCGTGCGGGTCCTTCGCCAGCTCGGACAGGGCGGACTCCCCGGACAGGGCGGCCTCGGCCGGCGACCGCCCGGTGGTGAGCGCGTAGAGGGTGAGGCAGACCGCGACACCGATGCCGCACAGGGCGGTGTTGCGCAGGGTGTGGGTCGTGACGAACCCGGCGGTGAACCGCCCGCCCACGAAGATCCAGTGGACGGCGAACGCGATGACCGGCGTCAGCGCCAGCGCCCACAGCACGTCCGGCCAGTCGAGCGGCGGCGGCTCGGGCAGGCCGATGTCCAGGCTGCCCGTCTGGAAGCCGGTCCAGTGCACGAACCCGGTGAAGATCATGTCCCCGACGCCGCTGGCCAGCAGGGCCGGCAGCATCACCGCGAACAGCTGCGGCCCGCCCACCCCGGCCACCTCCATCAGCAGCACCGCGCCCACCAGCGGGTTCCCGAACAGCGTCGAGATGGCCGCCGCGGACCCGGCCGCCCCCAGCAGTCCCCGGCTCGCCTCCGTCTGCGGCGCCCGCACCAGGCTCCCGAGGAGCAGCGCCAGACCGCCGCCCAGGGCGATCAGCGGCGCCTCCGGGCCCAGCACCACTCCGAGCGGCAGACCGGCCATGGCGGCCACGACGACACCGGGCAGCGCCTCCTTGCTGAGCCCGCCCGCGTGCAGGCCGCCCGCCGGCAGGTGCCCGCCCCGCCCGGGAAACCGGGCGACCACCAGGCCGACCACGAGCCCCGCCACCGTCAGCAGCGGCAGCGCCCACCACCAGGGGGCCTGCTTCCAGCCCAGGTCCTTCGGCCACTCCTGCCAGATCAGGCGCTCCAGCTTGTTGACCGTGACGAGGAACCAGAACGCGATCAGCGCCACCGGGATGCCGATGAGCCCGCAGAACACCAGCGCCTTGCGGTACTCCGGCCGGTTCAGCATGGTCCGCAGCACATCGGCTTCCTGGGGCTGGCCGGCGATGGGGGCCTCCTCGGCTCATGAGCAGCCATGCTGATATCAGGACGAACATACATACAAGGGGGAATCCACGCTCGGCGGTGCCACCCCCTGTGCGATGGTGGTCCTGTGACCCTGGAGGACCTCGTCCGGCTGCGCCGGGCCCGTGACGCGATGGACCGCCACTACGCCGAACCGCTCGACGTCCCGGCGCTGGCGCGCCTCGCCCTGATGTCCCCCGGGCACTTCTCCCGCAGCTTCCGCGCCGCCTTCGGCGAGACGCCGTACAGCTATCTCATGACCCGCCGGATCGAGCGCGCCAAGGCGCTGCTGCGGCGCGGCGACCTGAGCGTCACCGAGGTCTGCTTCGAGGTCGGCTGCACCTCGCTCGGCTCGTTCAGCTCGCGGTTCACCGAGATCGTCGGCGAGACCCCGAGCGCCTACCGGGCCCGCGCACACGACGAGGGCGCCGCCGTCCCCGCCTGCTACGCCAAGATCCACACCAGGCCCGTCAGGAATGGAGAAGCGAAGGCGGGGCCCCGCCCGTAGCGTGAGCCGCATGGCCCACACCGTCCCACCGCACCTCGCCGACAGCCACGACCTGATCCGTGTGCACGGAGCACGCGTGAACAACCTCAAGGACGTCAGCGTCGAGATCCCCAAGCGCCGGCTGACGGTGTTCACGGGTATCTCCGGCTCCGGCAAGAGCTCGCTCGTCTTCGGGACGATCGCCGCCGAGTCGCAGCGGCTGATCAACGAGACGTACAGCGCCTTCGTCCAGGGCTTCATGCCGACCCTGGCGCGGCCCGAGGTCGACGTGCTCGACGGCCTGACCACCGCGATCATCGTCGACCAGCAGCGGATGGGCGCCGACCCCCGCTCCACCGTCGGCACCGCCACCGACGCCCACGCGATGCTCCGCATCCTCTTCAGCCGGCTCGGCACCCCGCACATCGGGCCGCCCAGCGCCTACTCCTTCAACACCGCCTCGGTCCGCGCGAGCGGCGCGATCACCGTCGAGCGCGGGGCCCAGCGGGCCGTGAAGGCGACGTACACCCGAACCGGCGGCATGTGCCCGCGCTGCGAGGGCCGCGGCTCGGTCACCGACATGGACCTGACGCAGCTCTACGACGACACCAAGTCCCTCAACGAGGGCGCGCTCACGATCCCCGGCTACAGCATGGACGGCTGGTACGGCCGCATCTTCCGGGGCTGCGGCTTCTTCGACCCCGACAAGCCGATCCGCCGCTACACCAAGCGGGAGCTGCACGACCTCCTCCACAAGGAACCCACCAAGATCAAGGTCGAGGGCGTCAACCTCACCTACGAGGGACTGATCCCGAAGATCCAGAAGTCGATGCTCGCCAAGGACGTCGACGCGCTCCAGCCGCACGTACGGGCCTTCGTGGAGCGTGCGATGACCTTCAGCGTCTGCCCCGAGTGCGACGGCACCCGGCTCAGCGAGGGTGCCCGGTCCTCGAAGATCGAGGGGCTGAGCATCGCCGATGTCTGCGCGATGCAGATCAGTGACCTCGCCGACTGGGTGCGCGGGCTCTCCGAGCCGACTGTGGGGCCGCTGCTCACCGCGCTGCGGCAGAGCCTGGACTCGTTCACGGAGATCGGCCTCGGCTACCTCGCCCTCGACCGGCCCGCCGGCACCCTCTCGGGCGGCGAGGCCCAGCGCGTGAAGATGATCCGCCACCTCGGCTCCTCGCTCACCGACGTCACCTATGTCTTCGACGAGCCCACCACCGGACTGCACCCGCACGACATCCAGCGGATGAACGACCTGCTGCTGCGGCTGCGGGACAAGGGCAACACCGTGCTCGTCGTGGAGCACAAGCCACAGGTCATCGCGATCGCCGACCATGTCGTCGACCTCGGACCCGGCGCGGGCACCGCCGGCGGCACCGTCTGCTTCCAGGGCGGGGTGGCCGGGCTGCGGGGCAGCGACACCGTCACCGGCCGCCACCTCGACGACCGGGCCGCCGTCAAGGACACCGTGCGCACCCCCACCGGGAAGCTGGAGATCCGCGGCGCGACCACGCACAACCTGCGCGACGTCGACGTCGACGTCCCGCTCGGGGTGCTGACCGTCGTCACCGGGGTCGCCGGCTCCGGCAAGAGCTCGCTGGTCCACGGCTCCATCCCGGCCGGCGAGGGCGTGATCTCGGTCGACCAGGCGCCGATCCGCGGCTCGCGCCGCAGCAACCCGGCCACGTACACCGGACTCCTCGACCCGATCCGCAAGGCCTTCGCCAAGGCCAACGGCGTCAAGCCCGCGCTGTTCAGCGCCAATTCCGAGGGCGCCTGCCCCACCTGCAACGGCGCCGGGGTCGTCTACACCGACCTCGCGATGATGGCCGGCGTCGCCACCACCTGCGAGGAGTGCGAGGGGCGGCGTTTCCAGGCGGCGGTCCTCGACCACCACCTCGGCGGCCGGGACATCACCGAGGTGCTGGCGATGCCGGTGGCCGAGGCCGAGGAGTTCTTCGGCGGCGGCGAGGCGCACACCCCGGCCGCCCGGCGCATCCTCGGCCGGCTCGCCGACGTCGGCCTCGGCTACCTCACCCTCGGCCAGCCCCTCACCACCCTCTCCGGCGGCGAACGCCAGCGCCTGAAGCTCGCCACGCACATGGCCGACCAGGGCGGCGTCTACGTCCTCGACGAGCCCACCGCGGGCCTCCACCTCGCCGACGTCGAACAACTCCTCGGCCTGCTCGACCGCCTGGTCGACGCCGGCAAGTCCGTCATCGTCGTGGAACACCACCCGGCGGTCATGGCCCACGCCGACTGGATCATCGACCTCGGTCCCGGCGCGGGCCACGACGGCGGCCGTGTCGTCTACGAGGGCACCCCGGCCGACCTGGTCGCGGCCCGCTCGACCCTCACCGGGGAGCACCTGGCGGCGTACGTGGGGGCCTGACGGACCCGCCTCCGCGTTCCCCGGCGCGGGGGTCGAGCGCGCCCGTGGGGCCCGGATGAGATGTCCCGCTGGAGCGCATCGAAGCAGAACTGTTCACCTGCGGCGGCAACGACGCCGCGGTCCGCCCGCAGGCGGCCACGCAGACCGCTGTACGGCGGGTGGCCGCGGCCCCGTTCGCCACGCCCCGTCCCCTCGCCTGAACGCACGCGCACCGGACGCTCACCTGGAGGCCCGGACGGGCTCCTACGCAAGCCCGGGCCCCCGACCGGCTCGGGAGGTTCCGGCAGAATGAGCCCCCAGGGGACGAGAAGGGCGGCGTGGGCGTGGACGAGCAGGCGGAGGAGATCTCCTCGCCGAGGGAAGCGGCGAACAACGCGCTGGTGCTGGCCTTCGGGCGGCTCCAGGGCGCGGCCAACCGGCTGGAGTACATCCTGGGCCGCTCGCTGGAGCAGGAGTGCGGCATCACCCATCTGATGTTCGAGGTGCTGCTGATCCTCGGGCGGGCCGGTGAGCCGGGCCTGTCGATGCGGGCCGTCGCGCAGGAGCAGGTGCTCACCACGGGCGGTGCGACGCGCCTGGTGGACCGGATGGAGGCGGCCGGGCTGGTCGAGCGCGCCGAGGACCCCGACGACCGGCGCGGGCGCCTGGTGCGGCTGACCCCCTTCGGCGAGGAGACCGCCGTCCGCGCGTCCCGGCTGCACGTGGAGAACATCCGCCGCTACTTCCTGGACCCGCTGCCGGCCGAGCACCGGGAACGGTTCGCCGAGGACCTGCGCATCCTGAGCCACTCCGCCCGGGACGTCCTGCCGCGCCTGCCCTGAGAGGGCCCTGCCCGGAGGCGGGTTGTGGCAGACGAGCACCCTCTCCTTCAAGGTCCTCGACCCGGACTTCCCGGCCGACGGCAGGAACAGGACCCCCACCCTCGTCACCGGCGAGAACGAGGCGCTGCCGGGGGACGCCGGCTTCACCCGCGCCGACGGTCACCGTCCGGCCGCCGGGATCCTCGACTCCGGGGTCGGCCACCGGTTCCCGGATCAGGCAGTAGCCTCCTGGCGCCGCCGGGCGAGGACACAGAACTCGTTGCCCTCGGGGTCCGCGAGCACGACCCACGACTGCTCACCCTGGCCGATGTCGACCCGCTGAGCGCCATGGGCCACGAGACGGGCCACCTCGGCCTCCTGATCATCCGGGACGAAGTCGAGATGCAGTCGGCTCTTGGCCTTCCTGGGTTCGTCGAGCCGGACGAACTCCAGCCCCGGCAGACGGTCCGGCGCCGGGCAGATCGCGAACTCGTCGGCGGAGGAGTGGACCACCACCCAGCCGAGAGCGTCGGCCCACCACTGTCCCAGGCCCGCCGGGTCCGCCGCGTGCACGATCACATGCCGCCATTCCAAGGTCATCGACCGAGCGTAGACCAGCCGGCTCCGACAACACAGGCAGACCCGGAGGTGCGGGCCCGGGCCTCACTTCAGGTGTCGGTCCAGGAACCGGCACCCGTCCTCCAGCTCGAACCACGGGGTGCCGGTGTGCCCTCCCGGATTGGCATGCAGCGTCTTCTCCCTGCTGCCGAAGGCGTCGAACAGGTCCAGGGCCCGCTGCCGTGGGTTCCCTTCGTCGTCCCACTGGAGCAGGAACAGCAGCGGAACGGTGATCTGCCGGGCCTCCTCGCGCTGGGCGCGGGGCACGTACCCCCCGGCGAAGAAGCCCGCGGCCGCGATGCGCGGCTCGACCACCGCCAGCCGAATACCGAGGGCGGTCCACCCTCCGGAGTACCCGACCGGGCCGCCGGTCCCGGGCAGTTCGAGGAGGGCGTCCAGAGTGGTCCGCCATTCCGGGACCGCGTTCTCGACCAGCGGGCCGACGAAGGACTCGAGGATCTCGTCGACCGGCTCGCCGGCCTGCATCGCCCGCCGGAGATCGGCACGGGCCCGCTCGTCGGCGGCGGAACGGGGACGGTCACCGCACCCGGCGGCGTCGATGGTGGCCACCGCGTAGCCGCGCGCCGCCGTGTACCGGGCCCGGGCCACCAGCCGGGGTTCCGCCTTGGGCAGGCCGTTGTTGTGGGCCATCAGGACCAGCGGGGCCGGTGCGGATCCGGGCGTCCACAGGGTGCCGGGGATCTCGCCGAGGGTGAACTCGCGCTCGAGGACGCCGTCGTCGAGGCGCTGCTCAGAAGTGAATCGCATGGTCGTGCCTTTCGGGAGTGCTCGTGAACGGCGCTCCCGGACGACCTATCGCCCGGCCGTGACCCCGGAGGGGAGCACCCATGTCGATACTGCGTTCACGGGTACCACCTCCTCGTTCTCTCGCACGGCCTCCGGGAAAGTAGCAGCGGCCGCGGCGGTCCGCCAACAGGTTTTCACGGAGGCCCCGCGGCCGGTCCGGGTTTCAGTTCACCGTGAAGAAGTAGTCGTAGGGCGCCAGTTGCACGCCGGAGCGGGTAGTCGCGTAGACCGTGAGGTCGTACCAGCCGTCCGAGGCCGGGGTCCAGTCGACGCTCGCGCTGTGGTCGGCGTCCGCGGGGACCGTGACCTCCGGGTCACCGTTGTTGAAGGTGTACGTGTAGCTCACGACGTCCTTCACCTTCGGCGCGAACGTGAACGTGCCCGGGACACCGGCGCCGCCGCTCGAACCGTTCTCCGGGTAGGCGTCGGAGGCGACGGTGGGAGTGGTGTCGTAACTGATGCTCCACCAGGCCGCGTCGCTGACCCAGCCGTTCGCGCTCCTGCTGGTCACCTGGAGGTTCCCGCCGTAGATGCCGTCCAGCGCGAGATCCACGGTCGCCGTGCCGTCCGCCCCCGCCGCGACCTCGAAGGGCCTGTCGTTCTGAACGCCCGTGGTCCGCACGGAATAGCTGACGACCGGGCTCTTCGCCTGGAGCTCGGGGTCGGGACGGAACGTGAACCCGGTCGGCTCACCGAACTCGGGCTTCGGCACGGCCGGGGTGACGGTGGGCGCCGTGGAGCTGACGAGGAAGGTGTAGCTGGTGATCGCCGACCCGTTGTGGGCCCGGTCCAGGCTGCGCACCCACAGCGTCATCGGACCGGAGCCGTTCGGCGGGACGAGGCTGAGCGTGGCCGAACCGCCGAGCGTGTCGGCGCGCTTGAAGTACTTCGTGTCGGCGTACGGGTCGACGGGCTGCGGAATGCCGTGGTCACCGATGCTGGTGCCGATGACCGGCAGGTCCTGCTGCCAGGAGAACTCGAACCCCTCGACATCGTCGACACCGCCCGCGCTCAGCGTGAACGCGACCGGCTCGCCCCCCTTGTTCCACCCGTCCGGAGGGTAGTTCGGCGAGGTGATGGTGGGCGCGTCGGCCGGGCGGGTCCTGTCGACCGTGACGTAGCAGGGGGCCGACCAGTCCGAGACCGCGCTCCCGACCACGGTCTGCGCCTGCCACGCGTAGGTCTGCCCCTCGGCGAGGACGCCGGCGGGCAGGGTGGCGGGAGCCTCGAAGCCGAGGGGTACGCGGTCGCGGGTGACCGTCGTGATCCGCGTCGGATCGGTGACCGGCCAGGCCTGGTACCGCATGCCGACCAGGGGGTTGCCGGTGCTGCCGGTGATCCCGGGGATGCCCTCGACGACGAGGCCCTCGCCGGTCCACTGGTACGAGGGCCGGCTCGCGTCGGTCGAGCAGTGCCGGTATCCGTTGAACAGCTGGGTCGGCGTGGTGGGCGTCCCGTCGGCCGCGCTCGCGGGCGATGCCGCGGCGCTCAGTGCCAGGCCGAGGGTTCCCAGAGAAGCGAGGACTGCACGGGCTCTCGCGCCTAAGGACATGGTCAAGTGATCCCTCCCGTTCGAGTGCCCGCACCCAGTGCACGGATACGCACTGATGTACGGGCAGCGAGGGGATCGTACTAAGGCGCCGCAGACCGACGCATGAGGATTAAGGAGACCGGGCACCGGCGCATCCCCACGCCGGTTTCCCCACCGCCCACCCCCCTGAAAACGCTCTGAAACGGCGATGAACGGCGGTTCGGCCACGCTCTCGGGCAGGACGACGACGGCCCCGCGAGGGGCAGCGGCTCGGGAGGGGACCACCATGAACGGCCTGCGACTGATCCACCGCCACGCGGCGGCCTTCGTACGCTTCGCCGGGCTGGGCAGCGGGGTGACCCTGGCGGCCTCGGCGGCCCTGGTCCTGCTCTCGCGGTGGATCCCGTGGACGGCGGCGAACGTGCTGACCACCATCGCCTCCACCATGGCCGCCACCGAGCTGCATGCCCGCTTCTCGTTCGGCCACGGACGGCCCGGCCTGGCCGGCCACCTCAAGAGCGCGGCCACCATGGCCGTCGGCTGGCTGGTCACGTCCGCCGCGGTCGGCGCGCTCGCCGCGCTCCGCCCCGGCGCCGGACTCGTCGTGCAGCAGACGGTGTATCTGTCGGCCACCGCACTCGTCGGGATCGTCCGCTATCTCGTCCTGCGTCTGTCCGTGTTCGCGGAGCGCGCCCCACGGCCGCGGACGCCGCGCCGGCCAGCCCGTTTCACCGCGATTCCGGCCGGCCCCGGTCAGTGAAACCGCGCTGAAAGGCCGCTGAACGCGGCGCCCCGCAGACTCCGGCGCATGACGACAACGACCCACACGTCCGCCATCGCGGCCACGGGACTGCGGAAGTCCTTCGGGGACAAGACCGTCCTGGACGGCGTCGACCTGGCCGTCCCGTCAGGAACGATCTTCTCCCTGCTCGGCCCGAACGGGGCCGGCAAGACGACCGCCGTCAAGATCCTCTCCACCCTCGTCACCGCCGACGCCGGCGACCTCCGCGTGGG
>NZ_KQ948774.1:0-269663 GCF_001514205.1 Streptomyces griseoruber
GGGGGGTGTTCAGAACAGTCATCTGGACAGTCATCCTCAGCCGGCGGTGTAGGCGGTGTACTCGTCGGCGGACAGCAGCTCCTCCTGCTCACCCGCGACGCGTACCTTGAACAGCCACCCGCCCTCGAAGGGGGCGGAGTTCACCAGCGACGGGTCGTCGACGACGTCCTGGTTGACCTCGACGATCTCGCCGTCGACCGGCGAGTACAGCTCGCTGACCGACTTGGTCGACTCCAGCTCACCGCAGGACTCGCCCGCGGTGACCGTGGCGCCGACCTCCGGGAGTTCCACGAAGACGACATCGCCGAGCGCGTTGGCCGCGTGCTCGGTGATGCCCACCGTCGAGACGCCGTCCTCGGCGGCCGACAGCCACTCGTGCTCCTTGCTGTAGCGCAGCTGCTGGGGGTTGCTCATGGCCTGAATTCTCCTGTACGCGAGGGTGTGCTGATGAAGGGGGACCGCTCAGGGCACGCGTGAGCAGCACGAATGTGCGCAGGGTCACGTGCCCGACGGGGACAGTCTCTACTTCTGGCGCTTGTAGAACGGCAGGGCCACGATCTCGTACGGCTCGTGGCTGCCCCGGATGTCCACACCGACGCCCTCGGTGCCCGGCGCGGCGTGCGCGGCGTCGACGTAGGCCATCGCGATGGGCTTGCCCAGGGTGGGGGAGGGGGCGCCGGAGGTGACCTCGCCGATCACCTCGCCGCCGGAGACGACCAGGAACCCGGCGCGCGGGATCCGCCGGCCCTCGGCGACCAGGCCGACCAGGACCCGCGGCGGCTTCGAGGCGGCGCGCTCGGCGGCCGCCAGCAGGGCCTCGCGGCCCACGAAGTCGCCCTCCTTCTCGAACTTCACCACGCGCCCGAGGCCCGCGTCGAAGGGGGTCAGCGACGTCGACAGCTCGTGCCCGTACAGCGGCATGCCCGCCTCCAGGCGCAGGGTGTCCCGGCAGGACAGACCGCAGGGGACCAGCCCGACGCCCGCGCCCGCCTCGGTCAGCGCCTGCCACAGCCGGACCGCGTGCTCGGGCTTCACGAACAGCTCGAAGCCGTCCTCGCCGGTGTAGCCGGTACGCGCGATCAGCGCGGGCACCCCGGCGACCGTGCCCGGCAGTCCCGCGTAGTACTTCAGCCCGTCGAGGTCGGCGTCGGTGAGCGACTTCAGGATGCCCGGCGACTCGGGCCCCTGGACGGCGATCAGCGCGTACGCGTCCCGGTCGTCGCGCACCTCGGCGTCGAACCCGGCGGACCGCTCCACCAGCGCGTCCAGCACCACCTCGGCGTTGGAGGCGTTCGCGACGACCATGAACTCGGCGTCCGCGAGCCGGTAGACGATCAGGTCGTCCAGGATGCCGCCGTCGGCCCGGCAGATCATCGTGTAGCGGGCGCGGCCCACGCCGACCGCCGCGAGGTCGCCGACCAGGGCGTGGTTCAGCAGGTCGGCCGCCTGCGGACCGGTGACGGTGATCTCGCCCATGTGCGAGAGGTCGAAGAGCCCGGCCCGGGTCCGCACGGCGGTGTGTTCTTCACGCTCGGAGCCGTAGCGCAGCGGCATGTCCCAGCCGGCGAAGTCGGTCATCGTCGCACCGAGCGAGCGATGCAGGGCATCGAGCGCGGTGAGGCGGAGTTCGGTACTGCTCATCGGTCGGTCGTCTCCCAAGGCATGACGGGCGAGGTCGTTCCTCCCCGTTCCTCCCCATCTGTCATCGGAACCTGAGAGGTTCGCCATGACCACGGACATGGTCAGGGCTTGCACCTTGGGTGGGACCGCCGGAGACGGCGGCCCGCTTTTCAGATGTGCCTCGCCCGCGCGGTAACGGGGCCTGAGAGATTCAAGGGAGGGACTTGCTCCTTCGGCGCCCCGGCGAAAACTGCTGCTGGGGACTCTCCCGCGCGGATTCAAACGGCCGGTATGCAGTTGGCGCGGACATCATTGCACGCCCGCACCCGATCGTGGCAGGCCGCATCTGTAACCGGCTTGTGTCTGTACGCGCACGAAATGACGAGGCATCGCGCATTACCTTCTCTTTACGCTCGATGGGGAGGAGGGACTTACCCGAACCCCAGGGGAGGACGATCACGGTGGACAGGACCACGGCGAGGACCACGGCATTCGCGACCACCTCGGCGCTCACGCTGCCCGCACTGCCCGCACAGCCCACGGGCCGGGCCCGGGAGGCCTGCGGTCCGCGGACCGTCCCCGTCGTCCGCGATCTGCGCGAGCGCGACGGCCACAGCCCGCACGGACTGCTCTTCGGCCCCCGCGACCTGGTCGTCGTCACCGGACTCCCCGGCAGCGGCAAGTCCACGCTGATGCGGCGCGCCGTGCAGGGCGCGGCGATCGACTCCCAGGACACCCGTGACCGCTGGGACGCCCGCACCCCCCGCCTCCTGCCCTACGCCCTCTACCGCCCCCTCGTCCGCCTCGCCCACTTCGCCGCGCTGCGCCGCGCCCTGCGCAGCGGCGAGGGCGTCGTCGTGCACGACTGCGGTACGCAGACCTGGGTGCGCGACTGGCTGGCCCGCGAGGCCCGCCGCCGGGGCGGCACCCTGCACCTGCTCCTCCTCGACGTCACCCCGGACACCGCGGTCGAGGGCCAGCGCGAGCGCGGCCGCGGTGTCTCGCGGTACGCGTTCCTGCGGCACCGCAGGGCCGCCGCCCGCCTGGTCCGCGCCGTGGAGAAGGGCCGGCTGCCCGCCGGGGTCGGCTCGGCGGTGCTGCTCGACCGGGACTCGGCGGACGCCCTGAACCGGATCGGGTTCACCGCATGAGCCTCCCGGACCTTCCGCGGACTGAGGAAAGCCCCCTCGAACCCGCTAGCCTTTCAGCCACCACAGCGGTTCCCAGCAGGCGGTAGGCAGATGGACTTCCCCCCGGCGGACTTCCCGGTCTCCCCGGACTTCCCGGCGCAGGCACACCCCCATCCCCACAGCGGATGGCCCGGCAACGAACTGGAGGAGGTGCTCTCCGTCTCCCTCGGCATGCCCGGCGCCGGCGCGCGGATCGTGGAGGTGCTCGGGCGCAGCTTCGTCTGGGTGCCCCTGCCCAACGGCGGCGGCCCGCACAGCGGCCCCCTCGACCTGCCCACGCTGGACCTGGAGGGCCAGGTCTATGTGCCGGTGTTCAGCTCCGAGGAGCAGTTCCGCCAGGCCGCCGGCTCCCACATGTCGTACACGATCGCCCCGGCGGTCGAGTTCGCCCGCGGGCTGCCCCCGCAGGTCGGGCTGCTCGTCAACCCGGACGGCACGGTCGGTGTCCCGCTGCCCCCGCCGGCCGTGGCCGAGCTGTGCCGCACCGGCCGCACGGTGCTGGACGGACCCGCGAGCGGCGGCCGCGTCCGCCTCTTCGAGCCCGACTGGCAGGAGGATCCGATGGAGTTCCTCGCCGCGGCCTCCGCCGAGTTCGAGGCGACCGGCGTGGTCCGCACGGCCCGCCGCTGCCTCGCCGCCGTCGAGACGGCCGACCCGGTCATGTTCGTGGGCGTCGAACTCTCCCGCCTGGACCCCGAGGTCCGCGAACTCCCCCTGGACGCCCTGGGCCGGGCGTTGGGCACGACCCCGGTGAACTGGCCGGTCAACCTGATCCTCCTGGACATGGCCCAGGACCCGGTGGCCGAGTGGATGCGCGACCGCATACGGCCCTTCTACACGAGGCTCGCCTAGGAACCGCGGTGCGAGCAGCCGACCTGAAGGGGCGCGGGGCCGTAGCGATATGCGGCTCCGCCGCGGGGCGCGGCAGGCCCCAACGCACCCGCACCCGCCGACGCGCAACGGGCTCTGCCCCACTGGGCGCTTAAGCTGTTCACAGACGTG
This sequence comes from Streptomyces griseoruber, assembly GCF_001514205.1. Lineage (GTDB taxonomy): Bacteria > Actinomycetota > Actinomycetes > Streptomycetales > Streptomycetaceae > Streptomyces > Streptomyces griseoruber. The sequence continues at coordinate 3,813 of NZ_KQ948774.1, forward strand.
GGGCAATTCATGAAGAAGGGGCGGTTCAGGTGAGCGCCAGCGGCATCGCGGCCGGACAGGTCGAGCACATGCTGCGCCAGGTCACGCCCGGGCGCTACGACGCCTACGAGGCCCTCCTGCGCGCGCTCGCGACCCCCGCCTCCGGCCAGGTCTGGATGCTTCTGTGGCACGGCCGGGCGGGCTCCCCGGACGCCCAGTACGGGAACATGGAGGTCGACGGCCACGGCTACGCCCCCTGTGTCACCTCCGCCCAGGAACTCTCGGCGAGCGGCTGGAACCGCGGCTACGAGGTGGTCGACGGGGTCGACGTGGCCCGCACCCTCTACCCCGACCACTACGGCCTCTGGCTGAACCCGCACGCGCCGGGCGGCGGCGTCGGCATCCCCTGGCTGGACCTGCGCCGGATCGCCACCGGCCTGGACCGTCAGCCCGCCGGTCCCCTGCGGCTGTCCGAACCCGGCATCGAGATCCCCCAGTTCTACGCCCTGCTCGCGCAGAACGCCCACCGCACCCCGGCGGTCCGCGCGCTGCGCCGCGCCTGGGTGCAGCCGGCGCTGGGCGCCCCCTACCTGGCCATCGGGCTCGACGTGTACGACACCTCCCCGCCGGCCGTGGACGCCGTACGGGCGATGATGCAGCAGTCGATCGGGGCCGTACCGGACGGGCTGCCGGTGTCGACGGTCGCCATGACCGACGAGCACGACCCGGTCGTGATGTGGATGCGGGCCGGTGCGCGCCCGTTCTACGACCGTGAGGCCCATGTCCCGGCCGCCCCGGCGCAGGCTCCCGCGGGCGGTTACGGCTACCCGCCCGCCGGCCGGTACTGATTTCCGGACGCCGCTTCACGGACCCTGAGTCATCATCCCGTTCTCCGACCGGAGTTCTTCGCGCGTAGATGGCGACGATAGATCACGACCTTATCCGGTATGTCCCTATTCGTCGACGTCCGCCCCCCGTTACCCGCCGTCCGGATAACGGAACCCTTCTACCCGCATCACGTTTACGCATCCTTTCGTCGCCAACTCTGGCTACAGATCGCCAAAGCGTTGAAGACTCCCGGTCCAGGGGACTTCGTCCCTGTGTACGACGGACTGAATGTGCCGCTACAAGCGGCAAGTGCGCGCCGGTCACCGCCGGTTGAGAGGGGTCCCTGCCAGATGACGGCACCATTGCACGAGCCGACCGCGGAAGCGGCCCCGAGCGCGGCTGAAGAAGCGGCGGTCGCCACCGGTGGCGCCAAGGCCGTACAGGGCCGTTCCCTGGGCCGGATCGCCTGGGAGCGCCTGAAGCGGGACAAACTCGCCCTGACCGGCGGCGTCGTGGTGCTTCTGCTCGTCGTGGTCTCGCTGCTCGCCCCGGTCATCTCGGGCCTGCTGGACCAGGACCCGAACGAGTATCACGAGAACCTCATCGACCCGCTGTTCGGCACCCCGACCGGGTCCCTCGGCGGCATCAGCGGCGAGCACCTGCTGGGCGTCGAGCCGGTCAACGGCCGTGACATCTTCGCCCGCATCCTCTACGGCGCCCGGATCTCGCTCCTGGTCGGCTTCGCGTCCGCGGTCGTCGCCGTCGTCCTCGGCACCGTCCTCGGCATCCTCGCCGGCTTCTTCGGCGGCTGGGTCGACTCCGTCATCAGCCGCGTCATGGACGGTCTGCTCGCCTTCCCCCAGCTGCTGTTCATCATCGCGCTGGTCTCCGTCATGCCGAACGACCTGCTGGGCCTGACCGGTTCCAGCGTGCGTGTGTTCGTGATGATCCTGGTCATCGGATTCTTCGGCTGGCCGTACATCGGACGTGTGGTCCGCGGTCAGACGCTCTCCCTGCGCGAGCGCGAGTACGTCGAGGCGGCCCGGTCCCTGGGCGCCGGGCGGCTGTACATCCTGTTCAAGGAGCTGCTGCCCAACCTCGTCGCCCCCATCGTCGTCTACACGACGATGATGATCCCCACCAACATCCTCACCGAGGCGGCCCTGAGCTTCCTGGGCGTCGGCGTCAAGCCGCCCACCGCCTCCTGGGGACAGATGCTCTCGAGCGCGATCGACTACTACGAGTCCGACCCCATGTACATGGTGGTCCCGGGTGTGGCGATCTTCATCACCGTGCTGGCCTTCAACCTCTTCGGCGACGGCGTCCGGGACGCGCTGGACCCGAAGGCGTCCCGCTGAACCGCAAGTACCCCCGAACCGCCGCAGTACAGCCCGCACGACTGCCGCACCCCCAAACGTCCCGTGACACCGACACGGGGTCTCTCATCAATCCGGAGGATCCGAGATCGTGACTACCCAACGCACCTCAGGGCGGCGGAAGCAGGCGTTTGCCGCTGCCGCCGCGGTCGCCGCGCTGCTGACCACGGCGGCGTGCGGCGGTGGCGGAAGCGACGACAGCGGCAAGGGTTCGAGCACCGGTGCCGCCGGCTTCGACGCCGCGAACAACAAGGTCGCCCAGGCCTCCCTGGCCAAGAAGGGCGGCACGCTGAAGTTCGGTGGCGCCCAGGACGCCGACTCGTGGGACACCACGCGCGGTTACTACGGCTTCATGTGGAACTTCGCGCGCTACTACAGCCGCCAGCTGGTCACGGGCAAGACGGAGCCGGGCAAGGCGGGCGCCACGCTCACCCCGGACCTCGCCACCGGCCTGGCCAAGGTCACGGACGACGGCAAGACCTACACGTACACCCTGCGTGACGGGGCCACGTGGGAGGACGGCAAGCCGGTCACGTCCAAGGACGTGAAGTACGGCATCGAGCGCGTGTGGGCGCAGGACGTGCTGTCCGGCGGTCCCGTGTACCTGAAGGACGTCCTCGACCCCAAGGGCACGTACAAGGGCCCCTACAAGGACACCTCCAAGGACAAGCTCGGTCTGAAGGCGATCGACACGCCGGACGACAAGACCATCGTCTTCCACCTGCCCCAGGCCAACTCGGACTTCGAGGAGATGCTGGCCCTCGTCTCGGCCTCCCCGGTCCGCCAGGACCAGGACACCAAGTCCAAGTACGGTCTGCACCCGTTCTCGTCCGGCCCGTACAAGTTCGCCTCGTACAGCCCGGGCAAGGAACTGACCCTGGTCCGCAACGACAAGTGGAGCCAGGCCTCGGACCCGATCCGCAAGGCCTACCCGGACAAGATCACCGTCACGTTCTTCTCGGACGCCAACCAGCTCGACCAGCGTCTGCTCAACGGTGACCTCGACCTGGACATCAACCAGACCGGCATGTCGCCGCAGGGCCGCACCACCGCCCTGAAGGAGCACAAGGGCAACCTGGACAACCCGGTCTCCGGCTACATCCGTTACGCGGTCTTCCCGCAGAGCGTGAAGCCGTTCGACAACGTCGAGTGCCGCAAGGCCGTCATCTACGGCGCCGACCACGTCTCGCTCCAGACCGCGCGCGGCGGCCCGGTGGCCGGTGGCGACATCGGCACCAACATGCTCCCGCCGTCCGTCCCGGGCGCCGAGGGCCAGAAGTACGACCCGTACGAGATCTCGGGCAAGAACAAGGCGGGCAACGCGGAGCTGGCCAAGGCGGCCCTGAAGGCCTGCGGTCAGCCGAACGGCTTCAAGACCACCATCGCGGTCCGCAACAACAAGCCGGTCGAGGTGGCCACCGCCCAGTCGCTCCAGGCGTCGCTGAAGAAGATCGGCATCGACGCGCAGATCGACCAGTACGACGGCTCGCAGACCACCGGCATCATCGGTAGCCCCGAGAACGTGAAGAAGAAGGGCTACGGCATCATCATCATGGGCTGGGGCCCGGACTTCCCCACCGTCCAGGGCTTCGGTCTGCCCCTCTGGGACAGCAAGTACATCCTCGACAGCGGTAACTCCAACTACGCGCTGATCAAGGACAAGACGATCGACGGTCTCTTCGACTCCTACGTCACCACGCTGGACGACGCGGGCAAGGAGAAGATCTCCTCGGAGATCAACCACAAGGTGATGGAGGGCGCGTACTACCTGCCCTTCGTCTTCGAGAAGTTCATCAACTGGCGCTCGGACAACCTCGCGAACGTCTACACGACCGACAACTACAGCGGTCAGTACGACTTCGTGAACCTCGGTCTGAAGAACCCCAAGAAGTAACCCCGGCCACCCGCCGAACGGCACGAAAGGCAGGTGAAGGCCGGCGCGGCGTGATCGCGGGCCACCGGAAGACCTCCGGTGGCCCGCGGTCCGCGGCGGGCCGAGAGCTGTGCTCGCTTACCTCATCAGGCGGCTGTTCGCCGCCGCAGTGATGCTCGTGGTCATCATCATGGTGGTCTTCGGCATCTTCTTCCTCGTCCCCAAGTGGGCGGGCGTGGACATCGCCACGAGCTTCGTGGGCAAGCAGGCCGACCCGGCCGCCGTCGAGGGCGTGCGGCAGAAGCTGGGCCTGGACACCCCGATCTACGCCCAGGTCTGGGAGTTCTTCAAGGGCATCTTCGTCGGCCGCACCTACTCGGGCGGCGGGGACACCATTCACTGCGCCGCCCCGTGCTTCGGCTACTCCTTCCGCAGCGAGCAGGCCGTCTGGCCGGTGCTCACCGACCGCTTCCCGGTGACCCTGGGTCTCGCGCTCGGTGCCGCCGTACTCTGGCTGGTCTTCGGTGTCGCCGCGGGTGTGCTCTCCGCCCTCAAGCGGGGCACCCTGTGGGACCGCGGTGCGATGGTGGTCGCCCTCGCGGGCGTCTCCCTGCCCATCTACTTCACCGGCATGCTCAGCCTCGCGATCTTCGCGTTCGGGCTGCACTGGATCGACGCCCAGTACGTGCCGCTGGAGGACAGCTTCTCGGGCTGGCTCGGCGCCATGATCCTGCCCTGGATCACCCTCGCGTTCCTCTACGCGGCGATGTACGCCCGGATCACCCGCGCCACCATGCTGGAGATCCTCGGTGAGGACTACATCCGCACGGCCCGCGCGAAGGGCCTCAAGGAGCAGACCGTCATCGGCAAGCACGCCATGCGCTCGACGATGACCCCGATCCTCACCATGCTCGGCATGGACCTCGGCGCCCTCATCGGCGGCGCGATCCTCACCGAGTCCACGTTCAACCTGCCCGGTCTCGGCCGGGCCGTGCTCGATGCCATCCGCAACCAGGACCTGCCCATCATCGTGGGCGTCACCCTGATCACCTCGCTGGCGGTCCTCTTCGCCAACCTCGTGGTGGACATCCTGTACGCCGTGATCGACCCCCGAGTGAGGCTCACGTGACCGAACTCAGCAAGAGCGGAACGGCCGTGAACGAGCCCACCTCGACCTCGTCGGCCCCCTCCGCCTTCCTCGAAGTACGCGACCTGAAGGTGCACTTCCCCACCGACGACGGCCTGGTCAAGTCCGTCGACGGGCTCAGCTTCCAGCTGGAGAAGGGCAAGACACTCGGGATCGTCGGCGAGTCCGGTTCCGGCAAGTCGGTGACCTCGCTCGGCATCATGGGCTTGCACACCGCCGGCCAGTACGGCAAGCGCAAGGCGCAGATCTCCGGCGAGATCTGGCTGAACGGCACCGAACTGCTCGGCGCCGACCCGGACTACGTCCGCAAGCTGCGTGGCCGCGAGATGGCGATGATCTTCCAGGATCCGCTGTCGGCGCTCCACCCGTACTACACGATCGGTCAGCAGATCGTGGAGGCGTACCGGATCCACCACGACGTCGACAAGAAGACCGCGCGCCGACGCGCGATCGAGATGCTCGACCGGGTCGGCATCCCGCAGCCCGACAAGCGCGTCGACAACTACCCGCACGAGTTCTCCGGCGGTATGCGCCAGCGCGCGATGATCGCGATGTCGCTGGTCAACAACCCCGAACTGCTCATCGCGGACGAGCCGACGACCGCCCTGGACGTGACCGTCCAGGCGCAGATCCTGGACCTCATCCGGGACCTCCAGAAGGAGTTCGGCTCCGCGGTCATCGTCATCACCCACGACCTGGGCGTCGTCGCCGAACTCGCCGACGACCTGCTGGTGATGTACGGCGGCCGCTGTGTCGAGCGCGGACCGGCCGAGAAGGTGTTCTACGAGCCCCGCCACCCCTACACCTGGGGTCTGCTGGGCTCGATGCCGCGGCTGGACCGCGACCAGCAGGAGCGCCTGATCCCGGTCAAGGGCTCCCCGCCCTCCCTGATCAACGTCCCGTCCGGCTGCGCCTTCAACCCGCGCTGCCCGTACGCGGACCTCCCGAAGGACAACGTCACCCGCACCGTCCGGCCCGAGCTCGCCGAGGTCGGCAGCCGGCACTGGGCGGCCTGCCATCTGGGCAAGGAGCAGCGGGAGCGGATCTGGACCGAAGAGATTGCGCCGAAGCTGTGAGTGACGAGAAAGCGGTGAAGATTCCCGCACAGGCCGGCGAGAGCCGTCGTACCGACGGCGAGGTGCTGCTGAAGGTCACCGGGCTGCAGAAGCACTTCCCGATCAAGAAGGGCCTGCTCCAGCGGCAGGTCGGGGCGGTGCACGCGGTCGACGGCCTGGACTTCGAGGTCCGCTCCGGCGAAACCCTCGGCGTGGTCGGCGAGTCCGGCTGCGGCAAGTCGACGATGGGCCGGCTGATCACCCGGCTCCTCGAACCGACCGGCGGCAAGGTCGAGTTCGAGGGCAAGGACATCACGCACCTCGGCGTGGGCGGGATGCGTCCGCTGCGCCGCGACGTTCAGATGATCTTCCAGGACCCGTACTCCTCGCTGAACCCGCGCCACACCATCGGCACGATCATCGGCGCTCCCTTCAAGCTCCAGGGTGTGACGCCCGAGGGCGGCATCAAGAAGGAAGTGCAGCGGCTGCTGTCGGTCGTGGGGCTCAACCCCGAGCACTACAACCGCTATCCGCACGAGTTCTCCGGCGGTCAGCGTCAGCGCATCGGCATCGCCCGCGCGCTCGCGCTCAACCCGAAGCTGGTCGTCGCCGACGAGCCGGTGTCCGCGCTGGACGTCTCGATCCAGGCGCAGGTGGTGAACCTGCTGGACGACCTCCAGCAGGAGCTGGGCCTGACGTACGTGATCATCGCGCACGACCTCTCGGTCGTCCGCCACGTCTCGGACCGGATCGCGGTGATGTACCTCGGCAAGATCGTGGAGCTGGCCGACCGCGACCTGCTCTACAAGTCGCCGATGCACCCGTACACCAAGGCGCTGATGTCGGCGGTGCCGATCCCGGACCCCCGGCGCAAGAACGCCAAGAGCGAGCGGATCCTGCTCAAGGGCGATGTGCCCTCGCCGATCTCGCCGCCGAGCGGCTGCCGCTTCCACACCCGGTGCTGGAAGGCGACGCAGATCTGCAAGACCACCGAGCCGCCGCTGCTGGAGCTGCGTCCCGGTCAGCAGGTCGCCTGCCACCACCCGGAGAACTTCGCGGACCAGGCGCCGCAGGACACCGTCCTGCTGACGGTCGCGAAGGAGGCGGCGGAGCTGGTGGCCGACGAGGTACTCGCCGAGTCGGCGGAGACATCGGCGGCGGTGGCGGCAGTGGTGGCCACGGAGACGACCACTTCCGAGGCCACCGAGGCTGCCGGGACTCCCGAGGTTGCTGAAGCCCCCGGGACTCCCGCGGTTGCTGAGGCCAGCGAGGTCGCTGAGGCTACCGGGGCTCCCGAGATCCCTCAGATTCCTGAGGGCATCGAGAGCGGCGAGACCGCCGAGACTGGCGAGACCAGCGAGGCTGCCGAGGTTGCTGAGGCCAGCGAGGCTGCCGAGGCCTCCGAGGTTGCTGAGGCTCCCGAGGTTGCTGAGGGTACGGAGGCTCCCGAGATCCCTCAGATTCCTGAGGGCATCGAGACCGCCGAGACCAGCGAGGCCACCGAGGCCACCGAGGCCACCGAGGCCACCGACGCCCCCGCAGCCCCCGGGACCGCTCAGGTCTCCAAGGTCGAGAGCCAGGAGTCAACCGACAAGTAGCGCATGACGAGTTGGCAAAGTCATGCACATGCCCGAACGGGAGAGGTCAGAGTCGTCCGCGTCCGACTTATCGGCACAGGCTCGAAGGGACGACCATGGCACTCTCCCGTTCGGCACGTTTAGGGGCCCTCGCGACCGCGGCGGCCTCTTTTCTCGTCATCGCCGCCTCCGCCGCCCCCACCCCGGGCGCCGACGGCATCGGCGACAGCTACTTCCCGCAGCTCGGCAACGGCGGCTTCGACGCCCGCCACTACGACCTCTCCCTCGCCTACGATCCCGACACCGACCGCCTCGACGGCCGTACGACGATCACCGCCCGCGCCACGCAGAACCTCTCGTCCTTCGACCTGGACCTCCAGAAACTGGAGGTCACCCGGGTCGAGGTGAACGGCAGACGGGCCCAGTTCACCCGCGACGGCGACGAGATCCGCGTCACCCCGCGCGGCACGCTCCGCAAGGGCGGCACCTTCGAGGTCACGGTCACCTACGGCGGCGTCCCCGAACCCCTCGGCGGCCCCATCGTGTTCGGCTCGGACTACGGCTGGATGAAGACCGACGACGGCGTGTTCGTCGCCTGCGAGCCCAACGCCGCCTCCACCTGGTTCCCGTCCAGCGACCACCCCTCCGACAAGGCCACCTACGACATCCGGATCAAGGCTCCCAAGGGCCTGACCGCCGTCTCCAACGGCCGGCTGGTCTCGACGTACGACAAGGGCGCCTCGACGTACACCCACTGGCGCGAGAAGAAGCCGATGGCGACCTACCTCGCGACCGCCACGATCGGGAAGTTCGACGTGAGGACCGGGACGACCCCCGGCGGCACCCCGATCTACGTCGCCATCGACCCGGTGCTGGCGAACAGCAACAACGTCGACGTGTACGCCGTGACGGCCGCCGCCACCGACTACTGGTCGCAGGTCTTCGGGCCGTACCCGTTCGAGGAGACCGGCGCGATCGTGGACGACATGCCGCAGGCCGGCTTCTCGCTGGAGGTGCAGTCCAAGCCGGTGTACTCGGCGGTGCGCAGCGAGTCGACGATCGTGCACGAGCTGGCCCACCAGTGGTTCGGCGACTCGGTGTCGGTGGCGCACTGGAAGGACATCTGGCTGAACGAGGGCTTCGCCACCTACGCCCAGTGGCTGTGGGCCGAGCACCAGGGCACCCGCCCGGCGCACGACTCCTTCCTGGCCGGCTACAACGCCCGCCCCGCCGACTCCGCCTTCTGGCAGGTCACCGTCGGCGACCCGCAGCGCGACACGATGTTCGCCTCCGCCGTCTACCAGCGCGGCGCGATGACCCTCCAGCTCCTGCGCGAGCGGATCGGCGACACCGCGTTCTTCAAGCTGCTCCCGGCCTGGACGAAACTGCACCGCTACGGCAACGCGGACACCGGCGACTTCGTCCGCCTCGCCGAGCGGATCTCCGGGCAGCAGTTGGACGACCTCTTCCAGACCTGGCTGTTCACCACAGGGAAACCGTCTCTGTAACGCCGTATCGCCTGGCTTTGTAAGGTCCACCCCGACTTACGGGTGACAATGTAAGGGTGTTCCAGCAAATCTTCAGTCCCTCCGTCCAGCACACGCTCGATCTGGTCGGCATCTTCGTGTTCGCCATCTCAGGTGCGCTGCTGGCCGTGCGCAAGAACTTCGACGTGTTCGGCATCGCCGTGCTCGCCGAGGCCACCGCGCTGGGCGGAGGGCTGATCCGGGACGTGATCATCGGCGCGTTGCCCCCGGCCGCCTTCACCGACCTGGGGTACTTCCTCACCCCGCTGGTCGCCGCCCTGCTGGTGATCTTCCTCCACCCGCAGGTGGAGCGGATCCAGTCGGCGGTGAACGTCTTCGACGCGGCGGGCCTCGGCCTGTTCTGCGTCACCGGCACGACGACGGCGTACGACTACGGCCTCGGCCTGACGGCGTCCGCCGCCCTCGGCCTCACCACGGCCGTCGGCGGCGGTGTGCTGCGGGACGTGCTGGCCAACGAGGTGCCGTCGCTGCTGCGCTGGGACCGCGACCTGTACGCGGTCCCGGCGATCGTCGGCGCCACCCTGGTGGTGATCTGCATCCGCTACGACGCTCTCACCCCGCTGGCCAGCGGTTTCGCGGCCGCTACCGCTTTCGTCCTGAGGCTGCTCGCGATGCGGTTCCACTGGCGAGCGCCTCGCGCGTGGAACCGGCGGTCGACGGTCCGGGAGGAGTAGCCCCCGTGGCCTTCGCGGCCCCCGCGGCCCCTGCGGCCTCCCGGGCGGTGATCCGGCGCTGGTCGAGCTGCATGCTCAGCCAGCGGAACGACGGCACCATCTGCGGCCGCCACAGGGCCATGGTGTGCCCGCCCGCGCTCTTCGGGATGTACACCACGTGCACGGCCGTCGGGGCCTTCGCCTCCTTCTGGAGCGCGAGCGCGGCCTCGTAGCCGTCGCCCGGCTGGCCGGAGAGGTAGAGCGCCACCGCGGGCGGGGCGGCGGCCCGGGCGAGCATCAGATACGGGTTGGTGGCCCGGCGCAGGGCCGGGTCCTGGGCGGCCAGGGAGTCCCGCTCGCCGATCGGGTCGTTGTAGCCGGACAGGCTCACCGCCGCCCGGTAGCGGTCGGGGTGGGCGACGGCCAGTTTGATCGCGCAGTGCGCCCCGGCCGAGTACCCGGCGACCGCCCAGCCCTTGGGCGCGGGCTGGGCCCGGAAGTTGTCCATGACCATCCGGGGCACGTCGATGCTCAGCCAGGTGTCGGCGTTCACCGTGCCGGGCACGTTGGCGCAGCCGGTGTCCACGCCGGGCAGCAGGGTGGTGCGCGGCGCGACCAGGATGAACGGCGCGACCTTGCCCTGGCGCATCAGCGGCGCCAGCTGGGCGGTGGCACGCAGCGAGCCGAACCAGGACTTCGGCGAGCCGGGATAGCCCGGCAGCAGCTCGACCACGGGGAACCGGCGGTGGGCGTAGGCGGCCTCGTGGTACTGCGGGGGCAGCCAGACGTAGACCTCGGCGTTGACCCCGGAGACCCGGCCCTGGAGCTGGGTGACCCGGACCCCGCCGGCCTGGTGCATACCGGGTCCCTGGGCCTGGGTGAACCTCTGTCTGACCCTCGGCAGATGCTTCAGCGAGATCCCGCCCGTGCCGTCGGCGCCGAGGTCGGCGGCCTGCTGCACATGGTTGCTCGTGCCGAGCAGGTCGGACCAGTTGTCGTAGAGGTTGTTGGCGTTGTTGACCAGGACGAAGACCAGTGCCACGGCCGTCCCCTGGGCGAACACCAGCATCAGCACCCGGGCCGCGCCCCGGAGGAATCTCGGCCCCCCGATCCGCGACCACAGGACGAGGGGGAGCGCGACGGCGACGACGGCCAGCACGATCAGGGTGTAGAGGAACGCAGTCCCGGTGAGGCTCATGTCCCCATAGAGGAGAAGCCGCGGTGCCGGGTTTACGGAGGAGTACGGACACTTACCGAGAAATTGCCCGGGCCTCACCTTTCCAAAAAGCTACTGCTTAGTAATTACCTGTTGTACGGTTCACTCATGCCAGAAGCAGCTACCGCGGCGGCCGGGCGGGCCACCCTCGGCGACAGCGAGTTCGACCGCGACACCGCGCTCACCCGGCGCGCCCCGGGCGTCTACGACATCGACCTCTCCGCCGGCTGGACGATCATCAACGCCGTCAACGGCGGCTATCTGCTCGCCGTCCTCGGCCGCGCCCTCGCGGACGCCCTGCCGCACCGCGACCCGTTCACCATCTCGGCCCACTATCTCACCGCCTCCCAGCCGGGCCCGGCGGTCGTCCGCACGGACGTGGTCCGCACCGGCCGCACCCTGTCGACCGGCCAGGCCTCGCTCCTGCAGTACGACGAGAACGGCGACGAGATCGAGCGGATCCGCGTCCTCGCCTCCTACGGCGACCTCGACTCCCTCCCGGACGACGTCCGTACGACGGCGAAGCCCCCCGTGTTCCCGCCGCTCGACCAGTGCTTCGGCCCCGAGGACGGACCGGCCCCCGTGGACGGCAGCTCCGCGATCACCGAGCGTCTGATGCTCAAGCTCGACCCCTCCACCCTGGGGTGGGCCCTCGGCGCGCCCTCCGGCAAGGGTGAGATGCGGGCCTGGTTCGGCCTCAAGGACGGCCGCGACCCGGACCCGCTCTCCCTCCTCCTCGCCGTCGACGCCCTCCCGCCGACCGCCTTCGAGATCGGCCTGCGCGGCTGGGTCCCCACGGTCGAACTCACCGTCCACGTCCGCAGCCGCCCCGCCCCCGGCCCCCTGCGCGTCTCCATCACCACCCGCAACCTCGCGGGCGGCTTCCTGGAGGAGGACGCGGAGGTCTGGGACAGCACCGACCGCCTGGTGGCCCAGTCCCGCCAACTGGCCCGCGCCAGACTGACCTGACGCCCGGACTCGCCCGAGGGAGCGACTCGCTCGACGGCCGGTCCCGCCTGCCGGCCGGGGCGAGGCCCGGTCTCCGCGTGGGCCGGATTCAGCCGCCGGGGACCAGCTCGCGCACCTGGGCGGCTCGCCGGCCGGGCGGACGGCGACGAGCCGTGCCTCCTCGGGTGTGTCACCGACCGCGACGGCCGGCTCGGGGGCGACTCCGGCCACCTCGTACCCCGTCGTCTCCGCCGTCGGCTGGGTGCCTTCCCGCGCCGTCGTCTCCGCCGTCGGCTGGGTGCCTTCCCGCGCCGTCGTCTCCGCCGTCGGCTGGGTGCCTTCCCGCGCCGTCGTCTCCGCCGTCGGCTGGGTGCCTTCCCGCGCCGTCGTCTCCGCCGTCGGCTGGGTGCCTTCCCGCGCCGTCGTCTCCGCCGTCGGCTGGGTGCCTTCCCGCGCCGTCGTCTCCGCCGTCGGCTGGGTGCCTTTCGCGGCCCCCGGTGTCGTCGCACGCCGGGACGGCGGCGGGGCCGGGCTCCCGGTCGGCCGTGGACCTCGCGTGCGCGACATTCATGCGGTTCCGGGGGCGCGGCGCCGAAGGCCTAGGCGAGCGGCCTGCGGCCCAGCCAGGCCGCCAGGCGGGTGTAGGCGTCCGCTCCCTCGGGCGCCGGGTGGGCCGAGTCGAAGGGGGTGCGGCTGTCGCGCTCGGGGTCGGGCAGGTTGAGGTGACCGGCCGCGAGGGCGAACTCGGCGAGGTCCGGGTCGAGGGCGACGGGGTGCCCGAGGGACTCGCCGAGGTCCCAGGTGTGGGTCACGATCTCCATCACGTATCCGGAGAGCGCCGCGTGGCCGGGGACCTCGCCCCACGGCACCCGGACCGGCGCCGCCATCCGGTCCTCGCTCTCCCAGGCCTTGATCGCCCGGGTCCTGACCTCGTCGTAGGCCTCCGCGCAGCCGTCGTCCGGGACGCCCTCGGTGAACGCCGGTTCGGCGAGCCCGTCGCCGCCCTCGCCGACGATCGCGATCCGCCGGGTGCCGCCGACGATGTGGCTCACCAGCGTCCGTACGTCGAACTCGGCGCACGGGGTCGGACCGTCGAGCTGCTCGGGCCGCACCGTCCGGATGAGCGCGGCGGCCTGCTCGGTCGCGCGGGTGTAGACGGGGCGGGGGTCGGTCGGGTTCATGGTCACGGGCCTTTCCTCGGTGGTCACGGTGGTCATGGTGGTCACGATGGACACGGTGGACATGGCCTGGATGCTGGACCCATAACATGACATCCGCCGTCAGGATTTGTCCGGCAGACCCGGACGGGGGAACCTGGGGCCGTGAAGTCCGACCGTCTCCTGTCGATCCTGCTGCTCCTGCAGACCCGCGGCCGGGTCCCCGCCCCCGAACTCGCCGAACGCCTCGAAGTGTCCGTGCGCACGATCTACCGGGACATCGAGGCCCTGTCCGCCTCCGGCGTCCCCGTCTACGCCGAACGCGGACGGCACGGCGGCATCGAACTGCTCCCCGGGTTCCGTACGGACGTCACCGGCCTGACCGCCGACGAGTCCCGTGCCCTGTTCATCCTGGCCGCCCAGGGCGCGCACGCCGCCCTCGGCCTGGACGCGGCCCTCGGCTCCGCGCTGCGCAAGGTCATGGCCGCGCTGCCCGCCCCGCACCGCCCCGCCGCCGAGGTGACCAGCCGCCGGATCCTGGTCGACGCCACCCGCTGGAAGGGCGGCCCCCAGCCGGCCGTCGACCTCGACACCCTCCAGGACGCCGTGTTCGCCGACCGGCGGCTGCGTCTGCGCTACCGCCACAGCGGCGACTCCGCGCCCACCACCCACACCGTCGACCCCTACGGGCTCGTCGCCAAGGCGGGCGTCTGGTACCTCGTCGCCGACCGGCGCGGAAAGCCCCGGCTGTTCCGTGCCGACCGGGTGCGCTCGGCGAAGGTGCTGGACGACCCCGTACGACGGCGGCCGGGCGTCGAACTCGCCGACGCCTGGGAGGTGCTGCGCCGCCGCGTCGAGGAGCGCCCCGCCGGAGTCGACGTCACCGTCCGGGTCCGGCGCGACCGGCTCGACATGTTCCTGCGCATGAACGCCCCCGCGCTCGTCGAACTCCCGGAGGAGGGGGAGGAGGGGGAGAAGGGGGAGAAGGGGGAGAAGGGAGAGGGCGGTGCGGGCGACTGGGTGACCGCCCGGCTGTCGTACCCGTCCGTTCCCGCGGCCCGCCAACTCCTCGCGTTCTCCGACCGGGTGGAGGTCCTCGCCCCGCCGGAAGTGCGCGGGGAACTGCGTGCGGCGGCGGCTTCTGTCACGGAGCTGTACCAGCGTACTGATGGGTCGCCAAAGGCGAACTCGCAGGTCAGCTCGGTTTCTTGAGGCGCGCTTTACCTCATTGACAGGCAGCGGACAGAGCGGGCCCAAGGAAGCCTCAGCCGCCGTTGGTTGAGTGCCCGCATCTCAGGACTCCCTCATCGTGCTTGGAGCTGTCTCTCATGAAGCGTGTGCGTCTCGTCCCGGCGGTGGCCCTGTTGGCGCTCTCGCCCCTCGCCCTGGTCGCCTGCGGTTCCGGCGACTCCTCGTCCTCCAGCGGCAGCTCCGGCCAGAGCCAGAACTGCCAGGCCCCGTCCGGCATGCCGACCGGGGCCGCTCCGAGCGGCGCCCCCTCGGGCGCCCCCTCCGGCGCCGCCTCAGGGCAGCCGACGGGCACCCCGACCGGCACGCCCACCGGTGTTCCCTCCGGCATGCCGAGCGGCGCGCCCGGTGGCGGTCAGGGCGGCCCCGGCGGCGGTCAGGGCGGCGGTCAGGGCGGCGGCTGCGGCGGCCCCGGCGGCGGTCAGCAGGGCGGCCAGGGCCAGCAGGCCCAGCAGCAGGGCTGACGGCCCGTCGGTTCCGTACGGCACAGGCACAGGCACAGGCACGGCAGGGCGGCGCATCCGGGCACGGGTGTGCCGCCCTGCCGTATGCGCGGGGCTCAGTCGTGCCAGTGATGGCGGCCGATGCTGATGAGCCGCATCTGACGGGTCGCCCGCGCCGCGACGCGCTCCCGTTCCTCGGGTGCCGCCTCCAGCGCCTCCAGGAACAGCGAGGCCGTGATGAGCATCTGGTCGACGTACAGGTGCGACAGCATCAGCAGGTCGTCGTCGTTCCAGCCCTCCGCCTCGGGGTCCTTGGCCAGTTCGTCCCGCACCTCCTCGGCGAACCGGCCCAGTTGCTCCCGGATCGCCTCGCGCACCGGCTGGACTCCGCCGTGCCGCTCCCGGGCGATGAAACGGACATGCGCGGAGTGCGCGGTCACATACCCCTCTATCAGCTCCACGGCGCGGGTGATGCGCTCGTCGCTCGACTCGGCGGTGGTCACCGTGGTCCGGATCATCGGGTGCAGGCTGCCCAGCGCCTCCTCGACCAGGGCGACGCCGAGATCCGCGGTGGAGCGGAAGTGCCGGTAGAACGCGGTCGGGGCGACCCCGACGGCACGGGTGACCTCGCGCAGGCCCAGGCTGCTCAGGCTCTGCTCCTCCAACAGGGCGAGCGCGGCGTCCAGGAGCGCCTGCCGGGTCTTCTGCTTCTGGGCCTGCCGGATGCCGAGGGTGTGACTCATGTCATCCAGTTAACAACTGTTCTCCGGAATTGGAAAGCCGCGGGGCGCGCTAGACTCAAAGTCAGTGAACAACTGTAACCACAACTGTTCACCCAGTTGTCTCACCGAGTTGTTCCGCCCAGTCCTCACGGAGGGGGATCCGATCCCATGCTGTTCCTCGTGGCCGCCCTGCTGCTGCTCGGTGTCGTCATGGGCACCGTGGCCCACGCGCCGCTCGGCCTCTCGCTCGCCATCGCCGCCGTGATCGCCGTCTGGCTCGGCGTCTTCGCGCTGCGCGAGCGTCACGCCCGCAGCGGCCGCGCCTCGACCCACTGACCGGCACCGTCCGACAGGAGCTGAACCGACATGCACCTCACCGCACCGGCCACCGACCGCGCCGCCCGTGCCACCCGCGGCACCGGCGTCCGCGACACCGACGGCATGGCCGTCGCGTCCTTCGTCCTCGGTCTGCTGGGCCTGCTGGTCCTGAACCTCTTCCTCGGCCCCATCGCCATCGTCCTCGCCTCGGTGGCCCTGATCCGCGGCACCGCCCGCCCCGGCCGGGCCTGGCTGGGCCTCGGGCTCGGCGTCGCCGACCTGCTGCTCCTGGTGGTGTTCATGCAGGCGGACGCGACGGTGTCCTGGAGTTTCTAGCGCCGGCCGCACCCTAGGCCGACCTGGACACGAGGTCCGTCCGCGGCGCCCCGTAGAATCGTGCCCACCATGGCATACCTCGACCACGCCGCGACCACCCCGATGCTCCCGGAGGCGGTCGAGGCACTCGGCGCGCACCTGAGCATCACCGGCAATGCCTCCTCCCTCCACGCATCCGGCCGTCGTGCGAGACGGACGGTCGAGGAGGCCCGCGAGACCCTCGCGGAGGCGCTCGGCGCCCGCCCCAGTGAGGTCGTGTTCACCTCCGGCGGCACCGAGGCCGACAACCTCGCCGTCAAGGGCCTGTACTGGTCCCGCCGCGACGCCGACCCGGCCCGCACCCGGGTGCTGGCCAGCCCCGTCGAGCACCACGCGGTCCTCGACGCCGTGCACTGGCTCGGCGAGCACGAGGGCGCCCGGATCGAGTACCTCCCCGTCGACCCGTACGGCCGGGTCCACCCCGACACCCTGCGCGAGGCCATCGCCCGCGACCCCGACGACGTCGCCCTCGCCACCGTCATGTGGGCGAACAACGAGATCGGCACGGTCATGCCGGTCCGTGAACTCGCCGACGTGGCCGCGGAGTTCGGCGTCCCGCTGCACGCCGACGCGGTCCAGGCCTTCGGCCAGGTCCCGGTCGACTTCGCCGCCTCGGGGCTCGCCGCGATGACCGTCTCCGGCCACAAGATCGGCGGCCCGTACGGGATCGGCGCCCTGCTCCTCGGCCGTGAGTACACCCCCGTTCCCGTCCTGCACGGCGGCGGCCAGGAGCGGCATGTGCGCTCCGGCACCCTGGACGTCCCCGCCGTCGCCTCCTTCGCCGTCGCCGGCCGCCTCGCCGCCGAACAGCGCGAGTGGTTCGCCCGCGAGATCGGCGCCCTGCGCGACTCCCTGGTCGCCGCGGTCCGTACGGCCGTCCCGGAGGCGATCCTCGGCGGCGACCCGGCGCCGGGCGGCCGGCTTCCGGCCAACGCTCACTTCACCTTCCCGGGCTGCGAGGGCGACTCCCTGCTCCTGCTGCTCGACGCCCAGGGCATCGAGTGCTCCACCGGCTCCGCCTGCACGGCCGGCGTCGCCCAGCCCAGCCATGTCCTGCTCGCCACCGGCACCGATCCCGACCTGGCCCGCGGCACCCTGCGGTTCTCCCTCGGGCACACCAGCACCGAGGCCGACGTGGAGGCGCTCGCCAAGGTCATCGGACCGGTGGTGGAACGGGCGCGGGCGGCGGGCCTGACCTGAGACCCCGCGCCGAGTGTCGACACTTGGCGGGGGGCTGGGCGAAAGCTAGCGGTCAGCTGTCAATATCACCGTCAGGTGTCGACAGTGAGCGCCTGTCCGGCTACCTTCCGCTACAGGTTCCCCTCGCTGCTGTCGACAGAAGGCGCCCCATGTCGGTCGAGTCATCGCAAAGCTCTGCTTCCGTCTGTGTGCCGTCGTACGTCCCGCTCGGCACCCCCGGCACGGCCGCCGCGCAGACCCGGCATGTCGTCACCGCGGACCTGGACGGCGACGGCACACAGGACGTGGTCGGCACCAACCTCGACGCCGACTCGGTGACGGTGCTGCTCGGCGCCGGTGACGGGAGCCTCGCCGAGGGCGCCGCCTACCCGGTCGGCACCCGCCCCTACCAGACCGTGGTCGCCGACTTCGACGGTGACGGCCACCCCGACCTCGCGACCACCGACTTCGGTGGCGCCCAGGTGAGTGTGCTGCCGAACACCGGCGACGGAACCTTCGGCCCCGCCTCGGCGATCGACGTCGGCACCTTGCCGCGGGCCCTCGCCACCGGGGACCTCGACGGCGACGGCCGGTCCGGTCTCGTGGTCGCCGAGCAGGGGCCGAGCACGGTGCGCGTGCTGCTCGGCCGGGGCGACGGCACGTTCCTGGACCTGGGGCAGACCGCCACGGGCAGCCGGCCGCACGGGGTGGTCGTCGGCGACTTCGACGGCGACGGCGCGGCGGACGTGGCCAGCGCGAGCGCGGGGAGCGCCGGGGTGAGCGTGCTGCCCGGCGACGGCGCGGGAGCGCTCGGCGCCGCGACCTCGTACGCCGCCACCTCCCGCCTCTGCTCCCTCGCCGAGGGCGACTTCGACGGGAACGGCACCCTCGACCTGGCCGCGGTGAGCAACGGGTCCACCGCGCTGGACGTGCTGCCCGGCAACGGCGACGGGACGTTCGCGGCCGCCACCGCGTACGCGACCTCCGGCCTGCCGGTCGCCGTGGGCGCCGCCGACCTGGACGGCGACGGCGTCCGCGACCTCGTGGTCGCGAACAGCACCGCCGGACAGGTGGATGGGTACAAGGGGGCCTGCCAGCCACCGCCACCACCATGAACCTGGCCCGGGTGCGCTGGGTCAGGGGCTGCCGCCGGCACTTCCACTGCCGGCGGCAGCCTGCTTGATGGGGGCCGGACCGAAGGGCCTAGCTCTCCGTGACCATGAGGGCCGCCATCATGCCCTCGTCCTCGTGCTGGAGCAGATGGCAATGGAGCATGTACATGTACGTGTCGTCGGTGAAGTCGGTGAACTTCATCGCGATCTTGATGGAGCCGCCGCCGACCACCTCGAAGGTGTCGAACCAGCCGAGGTCGACCCCGGTGGGCTCCTCGCCGTTGATCTCGATCAGCTGGAACGGCACGTCGTGCAGATGGAAGGAGTGCTCCAGCTGCGTGCTGTTCTTGATCGTCCAGATCTCCTCGGCGTCCAGCGTGGTGCTGATCATCGCCATCGAGGACATGCTGGTGCCCGCGGAGCCGTTGATCAGCATCGTGGCCCCGCTCTGGCCGAGGGTGATCGTCCGCGCGGTGAAGTCGCTCGTGTCGTACCGGGTGATGGTGTTGAGCGCGCTCGGCAGGTCGTCGGGGGTGTCCGAGGCCTCCGGGGTCACGGTGAGGAAGTCGTACGTGCCGCTTCCGCCGCGGATCCAGCCGGTCGTGACCACGGCCTGGAGCGTGACGGCGTCCTCCAGGTCGAGCACGAACTCGGCGCGGGCGCCGGCCACCAGGCGGATCGTGGTCACCTCGGCGGCCTCGGTGAGGTAGCCCTGGTCGGTGGCGATCTGGGTGAGCGTCCCGCCGTCGCTGCGCTGGACGGTCATGATGTCGGCGGGGGAGGCGTTCAGGACGCGGAAGCGGGTGCGCGTCTTGGTGGCGGTGAAGCCGAGGGTGGTCGAGTCGACGTTGGTGCCGTTGACCAGCACCGGGAAGCTGACGGTGGAGCTGCGGTAGCCGGTGGCCTCGTACTTGATGTCGCCGCTGCTGTCGACGGCCAGACACTGGAGGATGATCGGGATGTCGTCGACGCCGTACTCGCTCGGCAGCGCGGCCGAGACGTCCGAGTCGTCCTCCACGATGATCATGCCGGCCAGGCCGTGGACGACCTGCTCGGCCGTGGTGCCCAGGGCGTGCGGGTGGTACCAGAGGGTCTTGGCCTCGTCGAGGACCTCGAAGGTGGGCGACCAGGTCTCGCCGTCGGCGAAGGCGTTCTGCGGGCCGCCGTCCATCTTGGGCGGGATGTGGGCGCCGTGGAAGTGGACCGTGGTGTCGTCGCCCAGGCTGTTGGTGATGTTCATCAGGACCGTGTCGCCCTTGGTCCACTTCATGGTGGGGCCGAGGTACGAGCCGTTGTAGCCGGCCGTGGTGCTGGTGACGCCGCTGAGCACCTCGCTGGTGCCGGTCTTCGCGGTCAGGGTGTAGGTGGTGGTGCCGTCGGAGGTGGTGGCCTCCAGCAGGTCCGGGATGTTCAGGGTGCCGGTGGCTTCCGTGGCCGCGGAGGCCTTGTTGCTGTTGCCGCCGGTCAGCAGCGAGAAGCCGATGCCCGCCGCGCCGACCGCGCCGAAGCCGACGCCCGCCATCCCGCTGAGGAACTTCCGCCGGTGCAGGCCCTTGCCGCCCCGGCCCCTCGTCTCCTTCGTGTGCTCGCCCTTGGCGGCCCGGCCGCTCCTCGCGTGGGCACCCGTGCTCTGCTCGCCCGCTCCGGAAGCGGGGTCTGTGGTGTGGGTCATGGCCGTGGAGCTTTGGGCTAAGGGCTATGTGAAGACTGAGCCCAAGTTAGGAGTCGGCTCTGATCCCTGTGCGGTCTTAACACATGCAATTGGATCTTCAACTCATCTGAAAAAAAGCCAGGTTGGCGTGCCGCAGGTCAGGATCGAGGTGCGGGACACATCGGGCGGGCGGCACTCACGAATCGTTCACGATTCTGGAAACATGTGAGCTGCGTCACGTCGGGGATCAGGTGGAAGCGGTTCGCGCCGATTTGACGAGCTTCAGGTACCGGTCCCAGTCCCAGTGCTCACCGGGGTCGGTGTGGTCCGTCCCCGGCACCTCCACATGCCCGATGATGTGCTCCCGGTCGACGGGGATGCCGTACCGCCCGCAGATCCGGGCGGCCAGCCGCGCCGACGCCTCGTACATCGCGTCGGTGAAGTCCTCCGGCCGGTCCACGAACCCCTCGTGCTCGATGCCGACACTGCGCTCGTTGTACGCGCGGTTGCCCGCGTGGTACGCCACGTCCAGCTCGCGGATCATCTGCGTGACGCTGCCGTCCTGGCCGACGATGTAGTGCGCCGCCGCCCGGTGACCCGGGTCCTCGAACGCCTGCACCGCGCTGGCCAGATCACCCTGCGTGACATGAATGACGACCATGTCGACCCCGTAGTCGTCCGGCCGGTCCGCCCAGCGGAAGTTCGCCTCCGAGGCCGCCACCCAGCGCGCGCCCCCGAAGTCCACCGCGCCCTCCACCCGCGCCCTGCGCACCCCCGGCAGCCGCCAGTACAGGTGCGCCAGCTCCGCACGCGCCAGCACCGCCGACCCCACGGCGGCCACCGCACCGCCGATCAGCAGCGCCCGTCGCCCGATCCGCCGGTCGGTGTCGCTCCCTCTCGCCCCCATCGCCCGCCCTTTCTCGCCCTTCGTGATCGTCAACGGATACTCGCGGGCTCCGGTTCCCGGCGCCCCGTACCCTGGAAGGGTTATGACTGAGATCTCGCAGCGCCCCCGCCCCCTCCGCGTACTCGCCGCCATGTCCGGCGGGGTCGACTCCGCCGTCGCCGCCGCCCGCGCCGCGGAAGCCGGCCACGACGTCACCGGCGTCCACCTCGCGCTCTCGGCGAACCCGCAGTCGTTCCGCACGGGCGCGCGCGGCTGCTGCACCATCGAGGACTCCCGCGACGCCCGCCGGGCCGCCGACGTCATCGGCATCCCGTTCTACGTCTGGGACCTCGCCGACCGCTTCCGCGAGGACGTCGTCGAGGACTTTGTCGCCGAGTACGAGGCCGGCCGCACCCCCAACCCCTGTCTGCGCTGCAACGAGAAGATCAAGTTCGCGGCCCTGCTCGACAAGGCGCTCGCACTCGGCTTCGACGCGGTCTGCACCGGCCACTACGCGCAGATCGTCACGCGGCCCGACGGCACCCGCGAACTGCACCGCGCCTCCGACATGGCGAAGGACCAGTCGTACGTCCTCGGCGTTCTGGACGAGAAGCAGCTCGCCCACGCGCTGTTCCCGCTCGGCGACACCCTCACCACCAAGGACGAGATCCGCGCGGAGGCCGAGCGCAGGGGCCTCGCGGTCGCCAAGAAGCCCGACTCCCACGACATCTGCTTCATCGCCGACGGCGACACCCAGGGCTTCCTCGCGAACCGCCTCGGCCGGGCCGAGGGCGACATCGTCGACGAGTCGGGCGCGAAGATCGGCACCCATGAGGGCGCGTACGGCTTCACCATCGGCCAGCGCAAGGGACTGCGCATCGGCACCCCGGCCCCCGACGGCAAGCCCCGCTACGTCCTCGACATCTCCCCGGTGAACAACACGGTGACGGTCGGCCCGGCCGCCGCCCTCGACGTGAGCGGCCTGACGGCGATCAGGCCGCGCTGGTGCGGAGCGGCCCCCACCGGCCCCGGCACCTACACCGCCCAGCTGCGCGCCCACGGCGGCGAGACCGAGGTGACGGCGGAGACCGTGGACGGCGAACTGCGCGTGACGTTCGCCGAGCCGGTCCGCGGGGTGGCCCCCGGCCAGGCGATCGTCCTGTACGACGGCACGCGCGTGGTGGGCTCGGCGACGATCGCCTCGACGGTCCGGGCGACGGCCGGGGTGGCCTGACCGGCACACGCCCCCGCTACGCGCCGAAGAACTCCGCCAGCACCGGCGCCAGCACGTTCGGATCCACCATGTGGGTCTCGCCCTCCAGCAGGCGGTACGTCCCCTGCGGCGCCGCCTGAGCCACCGCGCGCGTGGCCTCACGCATCCAGGGCGGGCTGTCGCCGCCCGCCACCGCCAGCACCGGCACCCCGAGGGCGGCCAGCCGTTCCCGGGGGACCCGGCCGCCGGCCATGACCGCGTCGTCGTAGGCCAGGGTCGGCGCGAGCGCCTCCATGCCGGCCCACATGGGCGACTGGCGGGCCCGCTGGATCATCTCCTCGGCCAGCCCCGTCAGCCGCAGGAACAGCTCCACGGCGTCCCCGCGCCGCCCCTGCGCCAGCGCCTCGGTGAGGTTCGCCGTGTACGCGGCGCGTTCCTGCGCGCCCTCCTCGTCCAGGGCGAACGGCGTCTCGTACACGGCCACCCGCCGCACGGGCAGTCCACTGGCCGCCGCCTCCAGCACCAGCGCGCCGCCCGACGAGATGCCGTACAGGCAGGCCTCGCCGCCCGCCGCGTCGATGAGGGCCGCCAGGTCCTCGACCTCGCGTTCCACCGCGTACGGCGGCGTGTCACCGCTCTCGCCACGGCCCCGGCGGTCGTACCGGAGCACCGTGCAACGGCGCGCCAGCAGCCCGCCCAGGGGCGCCACGGTGCCGCCCGTGGACATCGCCCCGCTCACCAGGATGACCGCGGGACCCTGTCCGGCCCGGGCGTACGCGAGTTCGGTGCCGTCGCGCGAAATGGTCTTCTTGTCCATGTCAGAGCAGACTGCCGCACGGCACGGCGGTCATCGGCCTACGACACTTGCACTTCGTAGAAGCAGAGGTGGTTCCTGATCGCGGCGACATCGGGCTTGGGGTCGGGATAGGACCACACGAGGTCCGGCGCGTCCGGCAGCGACCAGTAGGACGCCTCTCCCTTGAAGGGACAATGGGTGTGCGTGGCGGAGGGCGTCAGCAGATCCAGCCGTACGTCCGCCGCAGGGATGTAGTACCGCACCGGACAGCCGGTCTCCCGCAGCACGAGGGCCCGGTCGGTCTCGGCCAGCACCTGGGGTCCGTGGACCACCCTGATGTGCTCGGTGCCCTGCTCGATCGTGATGATGTGTCCATCGGTCATGTCGGAAAAGCACGCGCGGGCCCCCGGTTCTTCCCGCGTACGGTGACCGCATGCGTATCTGTGTCTTCCTCTCCGCCGCCGATCTCGACGACCGCTACACGCGACCCGCGCGCGAGTTCGCGGAACTGCTGGGCAAGGGCGGGCACACCCTCGTGTGGGGCGGGTCCGACTCGGGCCTGATGAAGGTCGTCGCCGACGGGGTGCAGGAGAGCGGCGGACGGCTGTGCGGGGTGTCGGTGACCTTCCTCGCCGCCAAGGCCCGGCCCGGCGCCGACGAGATGGTGATCGCGAAGGACCTGGCCGAGCGCAAGAGGCTGCTGCTGGAGAAGGCCGACGCGGTGGTGGTGATGGTCGGCGGCACGGGCACGCTCGACGAGGCCACCGAGATCCTTGAGCTGAAGAAGCACGGCCACACCGACAAGCCGGTCGTGCTGCTGAACACCGCGGGCTTCTACGACGGCCTCAAGACCCAGTTCCGGCGCATGGACGACGAGGGATTCCTGCCGCGCCCCCTGACCGACCTGGTGTTCTTCGCGGAGGAGCCCGTCGGGGCGCTCGCCTACCTGGAGGAGAGCCAGGGCATCTCCTGACGGCGCGTGATGCGAGCATGGCGGGCATGGCTACTCATGTGATCACCGGAGCGGGCTCCGGCATCGGCGCGGCCGTCGCCCGCCGGCTGCACGCGCGCGGGGACGACCTCGTGCTCCACGCGCGCGACGCGGGCCGCGCGAGGGAACTCGCCGCACGGTTCCCCGGCGCCCGGACCCTCGTCGGCGATCTCGCCGACCCCGACAGGCTGAGCTGGGCCTTCTCCCACCAGACGCTCCCGGACCGGGTCGACTCGCTGCTGCACATCGCCGGCGTGGTCGACCTGGGCCCGGTCGGCGAGCTGACCCCCAAGGCCTGGCGCCACCAGCTCGACGTCAACCTGATCGCCCCCGCCGAGCTGACCCGCCACTTCCTGCCCCCACTGCGGGCCGCACGCGGGCACGTGCTGTTCGTGAACTCCGGCGCCGGCCTCAGGGCGAGCGCCGACTGGTCCGCGTACGCCGCCTCCAAGCACGGCCTCAAGGCCCTCGCCGACTCGCTCCGGGGCGAGGAGCACGGCAACGGCGTCCGCGTCACCTCCGTCTACCCCGGGCGCACCGCCAGCCCCATGCAGGCCAAGGTGCACCAGCAGGAGGGCAAGGAGTACGACCCCGCCGAGTGGATCGACCCCGAGTCGGTGGCGACGACGATCCTGATGGCACTCGACCTGCCGAGGGACGCGGAGGTCAACGACCTGACGGTACGGCCGGGCCGCTGACCTTCCGTAGGCTTCCCCCGTGAACGCAACTTCGCCCTACGGCCCCGCCACCGGCGTCGGCTCGCTCCCCGGCGGCGACGCCCGGGAGGCGGTCAGAACCGCCACCGGCTCCTTCGAGGACTTCCCCTTCCTGCCCGAACTCCCGGCCCGCGGCCCCGGCGCCGACATGATCGGCCGGACGGCGGGGATGCTCGTCGAGCTGTACGCGCGCGTGGAACCCAGCGGCTGGCGGCTCGGCGACCACCCGGGCCGGGACACCAAGCGGGCCCGCTCCTGGCTCGGCGAGGACCTCGACGCCCTCGAGGAGTTCACCCAGGACTACGACGGCCCGCTGAAGGTGCAGGCCGTCGGCCCCTGGACGCTCGCCTCCGCGCTGGAACTCAGGAACGGCGAGGCCGCCCTCTCCGACCCCGGCGCCTGCCGCGACCTGGCCGCCTCCCTGGCGGAGGGCCTGCGGCTGCACCTCGCCGAGGTACGGCGGCGCATCCCCGGCGCCCGCCCGGTCCTCCAGCTCGACGAACCGTCCCTCACCTCCGTCCTGACCGGCCGGGTGCGCTCCGCCAGCGGCTACCGCACCCACCGCGCCGTCGACCGCCAGCTCGTGGAGGCCACCCTCCGGGACGTGGCCGGGGTGCACGGGGACGGCCCGGTCGTGGTCCACTCCTGCGCCCCGGACGTGCCCTTCGCCCTGTTGCGCCGGGCCGGGGTCGCCGGGATCTCCTTCGACTTCTCGCTGCTCACCGAGCGTGACGAGGAGGCGATCGGGGAAGCGGTGGAGGGCGGTACCCGGCTGTTCGCCGGTGTCGTCCCGGGCACGGACGCGGCATTGTCGGACCCGGCTAGTAGCGTCATGGGTGTACGGACGCTGTGGCGCAGGCTGGGGCTGCAACCGGGGCTTCTCGCGGAGGCGGTCACGATCACACCGGCCTGCGGACTCGCGGGGGCCTCTCCCGCGTACGCCCGCCGGGCCCTCGCCCACTGCGTCCGGGCGGCGAGATCCCTCGCGGACAACCCAGAGTAACGGGAGGACCACACGGTGGCCGGCGACAGGCAAGCGGAGACGACGGTGCCCACCGAGGCACGGGAGCAGCACGCGCAGCTCGCTGAGCAGATCGAGGAGCACCGCTTCCGGTACTACGTGAAGGACGCTCCCGTCATCAGCGACGCGGAGTTCGACCGCCTGCTGCGCGCCCTGGAGGCGCTGGAGCAGGAGTACCCCGAACTGCGCACGCCCGACTCGCCGACCCAGAAGGTCGCGGGGGCTTACGAGACGGACTTCACCGCCGTCCAGCACCGGGAGCGCATGCTCTCCCTGGACAACGCCTTCGACGACCTGGAGCTGGCCGCCTGGGCCGAGCGCGTCCACAAGGACGTCGGCGCCTCCGCGTACCACTTCCTGTGCGAGCTCAAGGTCGACGGCCTCGCCGTCAACCTCACGTATGAGAACGGCCGCCTCACGCGCGCGGCGACCCGCGGCGACGGCCGCACCGGCGAGGACATCACGCCCAACGTACGCACCATCGCCGAGATCCCGGACCGGCTGGCGGGCGACGGGGTGCCCACGCTCGTGGAGATCCGCGGCGAGGTCTACTTCCCGATGGAGGGCTTCGAGGAGCTCAACGCCCGGCTGGTCGCGGCCGGCGACAAGCCCTTCGCCAACCCGCGCAACGCGGCGGCCGGTTCACTGCGCCAGAAGGACCCGCGCGTCACCGCCACCCGCCCGCTGCACATGGTGGTCCACGGCATCGGCGCCCTGGAGGGCTACGAGGGCATGGGCCGCCTCTCCGAGGCCTACGACCTCCTCAAGGGCTGGGGCCTGCCCACCTCCCCCCACAACCGGGTCGTCGGCGACCTGGACGGCGTACGGCAGTTCATCGCGTACTACGGCGAGAACCGCCACTCCGTGGAGCACGAGATCGACGGGGTCGTCGTCAAGCTCGACGAGATCCGGCTCCAGGGCCGGCTCGGTTCCACGGCCCGCGCCCCGCGCTGGGCCATCGCGTACAAGTACGCGCCGGAGGAGGTCAACACCAAGCTCGTCAACATCCGCGTGGGCGTGGGCCGTACGGGCCGGGTGACGCCGTACGCGCAGGTCGAGCCGGTGACGGTGGCGGGCTCCGAGGTCGAGTTCGCGACCCTGCACAACCAGGAGGTCGTCAAGGCCAAGGGCGTCCTCATCGGGGACATGGTGGTACTGCGCAAGGCCGGTGACGTCATCCCCGAGATCCTCGGCCCCGTCACCGACCTGCGGGACGGCACCGAGCGGGAGTTCGTGATGCCGGCCGAGTGCCCCGAGTGCGGTACGCCGCTCAGGCCGATGAAGGAGGGCGACATCGACCTGCGCTGCCCCAACGCCCGCACCTGCCCGGCCCAGTTGCGCGAGCGGCTGTTCTACCTCGCGGGCCGCAAGGCGCTCGACATCGAGCAGTTCGGGTACGTGGCGGCGGCCGCCCTCACCAAGCCGCTGGAGCCCGCCGACCCGCCGCTGGCCGACGAGGGCGACCTCTTCGACCTCACCATCGAACAGCTGCTGCCCATCAAGGCGTACGTCCTCGACCAGGACAGCGGGCTGCCCAAGCGCGACCCGAAGACCGGCGAGGAGAAGATCGCCACCGTCTTCGCCAACCAGCAGGGCGAGGCAAAGAAGAACGCGCTGGCGATGCTGGAGAACATCGCCGCCGCCAAGGACCGCCCGCTCGCCCGTGTCCTCACCGGGCTGTCGATCCGTCATGTGGGCCCGGTCGCGGCCGAGGCGCTCGCGCGCGAGTTCCGCTCCATCGACCGCATCGAGCAGGCGAGCGAGGCGGAGCTGGCGGCCACCGACGGCGTGGGCTCGATCATCGCGGCCTCGCTCAAGGAGTGGTTCGCCGAGGACTGGCACCAGGAGATCATCCGCAAGTGGAAGGCCGCCGGTGTCCGCATGGAGGAGGAGGGCTCCGGCGAGGACGAGGGCCCCCGCCCCCTCGAAGGCCTCACGGTCGTCGTCACCGGCACCCTCGAACACTTCACCCGCGACGGCGCCAAGGTCGCGCTCCAGAGCCGGGGCGCGAAGGTCACCGGTTCGGTCTCCAAGAAGACCTCGTTCGTCGTCGTGGGCGACAGCCCCGGGTCCAAGTACGACAAGGCGATGCAACTGAAGGTGCCCGTGCTGGACGAGGACGGCTTCAGCGTCCTGCTCGAACAGGGCCCGGACGCGGCCGCCGAAGTCGCCCTTCCGGCGGAGGAGTCGACCGAGGAGTAGCCCGAACCGGCGGTTGAAGGCCACCCGATCGGCGCATACCAGATGCATACGGGTGGCCGGGGCGCATTCGGGCAACCGTCGACGACCGCTGCCCGTGGAAGCCTTCTGCGGCCTACTGTTGAGGTGTGCGCCTGCCGTGCCCAGTTGCGGTCGGGGCATCTCCTCGCTCCTGAAGGGCGTGGGGAAGGGTTTTCCGACGCGGCGCCGCCCATGGGTTGTCGGGCAGCGGGCCGCGTGGCGTGGGCACCGCCGGTTGTGAGAGGGACGGGAATGGAACCGACCGAGAGCGCCGCCCCGGACTCCCGGCTGCGCCGGCTCCGGGGCGTCGGCGTCAGGTGGGGGAGCCGCTGGGCGGGGCGGTCCTGGCGACATCCGGGCGCGGAGGCGCACCCTCCGCGCACCACCCCCGACCCTCGCGCCCCCACGGGACCTCCCGCCGGGACCGCCTCCGGGCCGCCGTCGACGCCGCAGGCCGGGCCGCCCAGACCCGCCGCCCCGACCCGGTCCCCGGCACCGCCCGGTTCGTCCGGCCGCATCGGGGCCTCGGGTCTGTCCGGGGCCTCCGCCCTTCCCGGGGCCTCCGTCTTCTCCGCGACGTCCGCCCTGCCCGGCACCTCGGCGCTGTCCGCGGGCTCGGGACTGCCCGGTGCCGAACCCGACCGGCAGCTGTCCTGGCCCGCGCTGCCCGCCGCGGTCGTCGGCGCGGCCGCCTTCGCCCTCGGCGCCGGCTTCTACCGCGCCTTCACCGGCAGTCACGCCCTCTTCCCGTCCGGTACGGCCGGCTGGTCGCTGGCCCTGCTGACCGGTGTCATCGTCGGCCACCTGGTCATGCTCGGCCGCGCCCGCTGGTGGGGCGGCACCGGCTCCGGCGCCGCCCTCACCCTCGCCGTCCTGCTGCTGTACGGCTGGGTACCGGCCGGCCTGGTCAGCCTCACCGTCGTCGTCCTGGTCGGCATAGCCAGGCGCCACCGCTGGCGGCAGGGCGTCCTGCACGGTGCGGTGGACATCCTCGGCATCGGCGCGGGCGCCCTGCTGCTGGCCGCGTGCGGACGGGTGCCGTCCGTCGAACACCCCTGGTACCCGGACGGCTGGACGGTCTACACCGGCCCCCAGGTGGTCCTGGTGGCCGTCGCCTATCTCTCCGTCACCCGCGTCCTGCTCTGGTACCTGCACGCCCCCCGCTCCGGCGGACTGCCCACGGTCGCCCGCACCGCCCTCGTCCGACAGGGCCTGGTCGCGGTGGCGCTGCTCGGCATCGCGCCGCTGGTCTGCGTGGTCGCCATTGCCAAACCGATCCTGCTGCCCCTGTTCGCGATCCCGCTCGTCGCCCTCGACTCCACGCTCTGGATGGCCCGGGCCCGCGCCGAGGAGCAGTTGCGCGACCCGCTGACCGGACTGCCCAACCGGCAGTGGCTGCTGGAACGCATCTGGACCGCCCTGGACGACGCCGAGCGCATCGGCGCCCGGTCCGCCCTGATGCTGATCGACCTCGACCGCTTCCGTTCGGTCAACGACACCCTCGGGCATCTCGCCGGTGACCGGCTCCTCCTCCAGATAGCCGAACGGCTCCGGGTGGCCCTTCCGCGCGGGGCGGAGGTGGCACGGCTCGGCGGAGACGAGTTCGCCGTCCTGCTCCCCGTCGCCGACTCCACGACCTCCGCGACCCGGGTCGCCCGCTCCCTGGTCGCCGCCCTCAGCTCGCCGCTCGACCTCGACGGGCTCACCCTCGTCCTGGAGGCCAGCGCGGGCGTCGCCGTCTTCCCCGACCACGCCCTCGACGCGGAGGGCATGCTGCGCCGCGCCGACGTGGCGATGTACCAGGCCAAGCGGGACCGTACGGGGGTCGAGGTGTACGAGTCCAAGCGGGACTCCAACACCCCCGACCGGCTCGGGCTGCTGGGCGATCTGCGGCGGGCGCTGGACGCGCACGAGGTGCAGCTGCACTACCAGCCGAAGGTCCGCTTCGACGGGCAGGTGGCGGGGCTGGAGGCGCTGGTGCGGTGGGTGCATCCGGAGCGGGGGAAGGTGCCGCCGGACGAGTTCATAGCGATCGCCGAGTCGTCCGGGCTGATGCCGCACCTCACGGAGTACGTGCTGGAGACGGCGCTCGGACAGGTCGCCCGGTGGCGGGCGCAGGGGCTGTTCGTGCCGGTCGCGGTGAACGTCTCGCCGCGCGACGTCCACACGCCCGGGTTCGCCGGGTCCGTCGCGGCGCGTCTCGCCCGGCACGGAGTGCCCGCGGGAGCGCTCCAACTGGAGATAACGGAGCATGTCCTGCTGGAGGATCCGCAGCGGGCGGCGGACACGCTGAACGGGCTGACCGGGCACGGCGTGAAGATGTCCCTGGACGACTTCGGGACGGGGTACTCCTCGCTGGTGCATCTACGGCGGCTGCCGGTCAGCGAGCTGAAGATCGACCGTTCCTTCGTGGCGCGGCTGGCGGTGGACACCGAGGACGCGGAGATCGTGCGCTGCACGGTGGATCTCGCGCACTCCCTGGGGCTGCTGGTGGTCGCCGAGGGCGTCGAGGACGACGAGACCTGGGAACGGCTGCGGGACCTGGGCTGCGACGCGGTGCAGGGGTGGCTGGTGGCGGCGGCGATGCCTCCCGAGGAGACGACGGCGTGGCTGCGGGCGCGGGGGTCGCGGGGGTGGCAGCGACCGGCGGCGGCCCTCCCGGCTGCCGCCACCGAGGACTAGACGAGTAGTCCGCCGACATGTTCCCCCTGCTCGACGGCGAGGCGGAGGTCCTCTCCGGCGACGACGTCGTCATCGTCCCGCCGGGCCGCCCGCCTGCCTTCGCCGCCGCCCCCGGGAGCACCGCCGACCTCCTCGTCGTGATCGCACCCGGCGCGTCACCTACGGCGCATCGCGGTCGGCGAGGCGGGCCCGGAGAGCCTTCTGGACGTGCGGGAGCTGTACGACAACCACTTCCTGCGCAGTGCGACCTGGGACCGCCGACACCAGGCGTAGGCAAACCGTTTCACGGCCACGGGCCGCCGCCCCCTAGGATTGGCCCCACATCACATTTCACTCACCCCAGAGGAACGCTGCATGCCTGGCATCACGCGCGAGGAGGTCGCCCACCTCGCCCGGCTGGCGCGTCTGGAGCTGAAGCCCGAAGAGCTCGACCACTTCGCGGGACAGCTGGACGACATCATCGGCGCGGTCGCCCGCGTCAGCGAGGTCGCCGACCAAGACGTACCGCCGACCTCGCACCCGCTCCCGCTGACCAACGTCATGCGGGCGGACGAGGTCCGTCCGTCGCTCACCCCCGAGCAGGCGCTCTCCGGCGCCCCGGCCCAGGAGCAGCAGCGTTTCAAGGTGCCGCAGATCCTGGGGGAGGACTAATCGCCATGACGGACAACGTCGCCATCATCAAGCTCACCGCCGCCGAGACGGCCGCGAAGATCGCCTCCGGCGAGCTCACGGCCGTCCAGGTCGCCGAGGCCCACCTGGCCCGGATCGAGGCCGTCGACGAGAAGGTCCACGCCTTCCTGTACGTCGACCGCGAGGGTGCCCTCGCCCAGGCCCGTGCCGTGGACGAGAAGCGGGAGCGGGGGGAGAAGCTCGGTCCGCTGGCCGGCGTCCCGCTCGCGCTCAAGGACATCTTCACCACCGAGGGCGTCCCCACGACCGTGGGTTCGAAGATCCTCGAGGGGTGGATCCCGCCGTACGACGCGACCCTCACCAAGAAGCTGAAGGCCGCCGACGTCGTGATCCTCGGCAAGACCAACATGGACGAGTTCGCCATGGGGTCCTCCACCGAGAACAGCGCCTACGGGCCGACCGGCAACCCCTGGGACCTCACCAGGATCCCCGGCGGGTCCGGCGGCGGTTCCTCCGCCGCGCTCGCCTCCTTCCAGGCGCCCCTCGCCATCGGCACCGACACCGGCGGCTCCATCCGCCAGCCCGCCGCCGTCACCGGCACGGTCGGCGTGAAGCCGACGTACGGGGCCGTCTCGCGCTACGGCATGGTGGCCTTCTCGTCCTCCCTCGACCAGGGCGGGCCCTGTGCCCGTACGGTCCTGGACGCGGCGCTGCTGCACGAGGTGATCGCCGGGCACGACCCGCTCGACTCCACCTCGATCGACACCCCGGTCCCGCCGGTCGTCGAGGCCGCCCGCAACGGCAGCGTCGAGGGCATGCGCGTCGGCGTCGTCAAGCAGTTCCGCGGCGAGGGCTACCAGGCCGGTGTCATCCAGCGGTTCGACGAGTCCGTCGCGCTGCTGAAGGACCTGGGCGCCGAGATCGTCGAGCTGGACTGCCCGTCCTTCGACCTCGCCCTGTCGGCGTACTACCTCATCGCGCCGTCCGAGTGCTCCAGCAACCTCGCCCGCTTCGACGGGCTGCGCTACGGGCTCCGTACGGGCGACGACGGCACCCATTCGGCCGAGGAGGTCACCTCCCTCACCCGGGCGGAGGGCTTCGGTCCCGAGGTCAAGCGCCGGATCATGCTCGGCACGTACGCGCTCAGCTCCGGCTACTACGACGCGTACTACGGCTCCGCCCAGAAGGTCCGCACGCTCATCACGCGCGACTTCGAGAAGGCCTTCGAGCAGGTCGACGTGATCGTCTCGCCGACCACGCCGACCACCGCCTTCCCGATCGGCGAGCGCGCCGACGACCCGATGGCGATGTACCTGGCCGACCTGTGCACCATCCCGACCAACCTGGCGGGCAACGCGGCCATGTCGCTGCCGTGCGGTCTCGCCCCGGAGGACAACCTCCCGGTCGGTCTCCAGATCATCGCCCCGGCGCTGAAGGACGACCGGCTCTACAAGGTCGGCGCCGCCGTCGAGGCCGCCTTCGTGGAAAGGTGGGGTCACCCGCTCCTCGAGGAGGCTCCGTCGCTGTGAGTGCACTGAACAAGGCCAAGGGCTTCAAGAAGTCCAAGTCCGGTACGTACCTGTCGATGGCCGGCACGGCCTTCGGCGCGATCGGCGTGGCCAAGCAGATCAAGAAGGCCCGCGCCGAGCACGACACGCTGCGGCTGATCGACGCCACCGTCACCGGCCTGGCGATCGTCACCGGCCTCGCCATCCTGTACCGCGAACTGAAGCGGCTGGGCGACGACGACGTCCTGCTGGGCTGAGAGGGAAGTTTCACCGTGACCACCACGACCGACCTGGTGTCGTACGAGGACGCGCTGGCGTCGTACGACCCCGTCATGGGCCTCGAGGTCCATGTCGAACTCGGCACCAAGACCAAGATGTTCTGCGGCTGCTCGACCGAGCTCGGTAGGGACGCCAACACGCAGACCTGCCCCACCTGCCTCGGCCTGCCCGGCTCGCTCCCGGTCGTCAACGCGACCGGCGTCGAGTCCGCGATCAGGATCGGTCTCGCGCTGAACTGCGAGATCGCCGAGTGGTGCCGTTTCGCCCGGAAGAACTACTTCTATCCGGACATGCCGAAGAACTTCCAGACCTCCCAGTACGACGAGCCGATCGCCTTCAACGGCTACCTCGACGTCCAGCTGGAGGACGGGGAGGTCTTCCGCGTGGAGATCGAGCGCGCCCACATGGAGGAGGACACCGGCAAGTCGACCCACGTGGGCGGCGCGACCGGCCGGATCCACGGCGCCTCGCACTCGCTGCTCGACTACAACCGCGCCGGCATCCCGCTGATCGAGATCGTCACCAAGCCGATCGTCGGCGCCGGCGAGCGCGCCCCCGAGGTCGCCCGGGCCTACGTCCGTGAGCTGCGCGAGGTCATCAAGGCGCTCGGCGTGTCGGAAGCCCGCATGGAGATGGGGCAGATGCGCTGCGACGTGAACCTCTCGCTCATGCCCAAGGGCAGCGAGAAGTTCGGCACGCGCTCCGAGACGAAGAACGTGAACTCGCTGCGGTCCGTGGAGCGCGCGGCCCGCTTCGAGATCCAGCGGCACGCGGCCGTCCTCGGCGGCGGCGGGACGATCATCCAGGAGACCCGCCACTTCCACGAGGACACCGGGTCGACGACCTCGGGCCGCGTGAAGGAGGAGGCCGAGGACTACCGGTACTTCCCCGAGCCGGACCTGGTGCCGGTGGCCCCCTCCCGTGAGTGGGTCGAGGAGATCCGGGCGGGGCTCCCCGAGCTGCCGCTGGTCCGCCGTACCCGGCTGCTCGCCGAGTGGGGCATCTCCGCCACCGACATGCAGGCGATCCTCAACGCCGGCGCCCTCGACCCGATCGTCGCCACGATCGACGCCGGTGCCGACGCGGCCTCCGCCCGCAAGTGGTGGATGGGCGAACTGGCGCGCAGCGCCAATGAGTCGGGCACGTCCCTGGACGAGCTGGCCATCACGCCGGAGCAGGTCGCCCGGGTCACCGAGCTGGTCTCCAAGGGTGACCTGAACGACAAGCTGGCCCGTCAGGTCATCGAGGGCGTCCTCGCGGGCGAGGGCACCCCGGACGAGGTCGTCGACAAGCGCGGGCTGAAGGTCGTCTCCGACGAGGGCGCGCTGACCGCCGCCGTCGAGGAGGCCATCGCCGGCAACCCGGGCGTCGCCGACAAGATCCGCGGCGGCAAGGTGGCCGCGGCCGGTGCCCTGGTCGGCGCCGTGATGAAGGCCACGCGCGGGCAGGCCGACGCGGCCCGCGTCAAGGAGCTGATCCTGGAGAAGCTGGGGGTCAGCGAGGGCTGACCTCGGGTAACCCCGGGGAGGGGGTGCGTCCGCTCAGGGCGCACCCCCTCTCGCGCTCTCAGCCTGAAGCGCTACGCTCGCGCGCCATGAGTGCACGAACCGACTCAGAGCCACAGGGCGACACGGACGCCGCGGACGCCGCGGATGCCACGGGCGACGCGGACGAGGCAACCGGCTCCGACGACTCCGACGGCTCCGACGGCTCCGACGATTCCGGTCAGGCGGCCGACGCCGACTTCGCCGACGCCGACTTCGACGCCGCTGCCGCCGACGACGCCGACGAGGAGTGCGACCAGGAGTACGACTACGAGGACGCCCGACGGGCCCGCTGGACGGCGACCGCGACCGGCGCCCTGCTCACCCTCGCCGGCCTCGCCGCGTCCCTCATGCGCCTCGGCGGCGCCGCCCCGGCCTTCGTCCCGGCCGCCTACGCCCTCGGCGCGGTCGTCTGCGCCGTGGCGGCCCTGCTGGGCGCCCGGGGCCGTACCCGGCGCGCTCTGTGGCTGCTGATCGCCGGAGTGATGGTGATGGCGTTCGGCGACCAGGCCGACTGAGGTGCACTGACACCACCGTCGTTATTGTCCTGTGATCTGCCTCCCACTCTTGTGAAAAGACACACGAACGCATCAAAGGATCTTCACCGCCTGCAAGAGTGGCCTCGCATTGCTCATGCGTTCTTTGCGGGCTGTTTCCCGGTCAAAGATCCACAATTCACCCCGGGAGCACGTCAGTGGCAGCCCTCGCACGTTGGTGTGTACGCAACCGCCTCGTCGCGGTGGTGCTCTGGCTTCTCGCTCTCGTCGGCACGGCCACCGCCGCCGTCGCCACCGGCTCCGCCTACTCCAACGACTACGAGGTCCCCGGCACCGAGTCCGGCCGCGCCACCCGGCTGCTCGCCG
This sequence comes from Streptomyces griseoruber, assembly GCF_001514205.1. GTDB lineage: Bacteria > Actinomycetota > Actinomycetes > Streptomycetales > Streptomycetaceae > Streptomyces > Streptomyces griseoruber. The sequence goes on from NZ_KQ948774.1 coordinate 39,566, forward strand.
AGGGGTTCCCCACCCTGGGCGGGGACAGCGACACCGTCGTCTGGCACACCGCCTCCGGCACCGTCCGCGCCGCCGACGTCGAACAGACCATGACCCGCGCGCTGGACAGGATCGCCGACCTGCCCGGGGTCGCCTCCGTGGCCGGACCCTACGGCGAGCAGGGCGCCGCGCAGATCAGCAAGGACGGACACACGGCGTACGCCACCGTCACCTTCGCCGACCGCGCCGAGGACATCGACACGTCCGAGGCGCAGGCCGTCGTCAAGGCCGCGAAGGCCGCCGGGAGCGACGGACTCCAGGTCGAGCTGGGCGGCGGCGCGATCGCCCTCACCGAGTCCTCCGGCGGACATCTCGCCGAGATCGTCGGCGTGGCCGTGGCCGCCGTCGTGCTGTTCCTCGCCTTCGGCTCGCTCGCCGCCTCGCTGCTGCCCATCGCCACCGCCCTGGTCGGCGTCGGCACCGCCTACGCCGGAATCCAGCTCCTCGGGCACGCCATGACCGTCGCCGACTTCGCGCCGATGCTCGGCATGCTGGTCGGGCTCGGCGTCGGCATCGACTACGCGCTGTTCATCGTGACCCGCCACCGGCGCGGCCTGAAACGGGGCCTCACGCCCGTCGAGGCCGCCACCAACGCCGTGGCCACGACCGGACGCGCGGTCGTCTTCGCGGGCGCCACGGTCTGCATAGCCCTGCTGGGGATGCTGATCCTGCGCCTGAACTTCCTCAACGGCGTCGCGATAGCGGCCTCCCTGACCGTCGTCCTCACGGTCGCCGCCTCGGTGACCCTGCTGCCCGCCCTGCTGGCGTGGATCGGCCCGCGCGCCCTCAGCCGCCGCGAACGCCGCCGGCTCGCCGAGCACGGACCCGAGCCGGAGCTGCCCACCGGGTTCGCCGCCCGCTGGTCGGCGTTCGTCGAGCGCCACCCCAAGCTCCTCGGCTCGCTCGCCGTCGTCGTCATCGCCGTCCTCGCCCTGCCGACGTTCTCCCTGCGCCTGGGCACCTCCGACCAGGGCAACGACCCCAGGACCACCACCACCCGCCAGGCCTACGACCTCCTCGCCGACGGCTTCGGCGCCGGAGTGAACGGCCCGCTGACCCTGGTGACCCGCGTCGACGGCGCCGAGGACCGGCTCGCCCTCGACAACCTCGACACCACCCTGCGCGCCACCGAGGGCGTGGCCTCGGTGACCCCGGTCACCTTCGACTCCGGCGGACACCTCGCCCACCTCACCGTCGTACCGGAGTCCGCCCCGCAGTCGAGGAACACCAGTGAGCTCGTCGACCGGCTGCGCGAGGAGGTGCTGCCCCGGGCCGAGGCCGGAACCTCCCTCGACGTCCAGGTGGGCGGCGTCACGGCGGGCTACGACGACTTCGCCGCCGTCATCGTCGGCAAACTGCCGCTCTTCGTCGGTGTCGTCATCGGCCTCGGCTGTCTGCTGCTCCTGCTCGCCTTCCGGTCCGTCGGCATCCCGCTCAAGGCCGCCGTGATGAATGTGGCCGCCGTCGCCGCCGCCTTCGGGGTCGTCGTCGCGGTCTTCCAGTGGGGCTGGGGGAGCGAGCTGCTCGGCCTCGGCCGGGCCGGGCCGATCGAGCCCTTCCTCCCGGTCATCATGGTGTCCGTCCTCTTCGGCCTCTCCATGGACTACCAGGTGTTCCTGGTCAGCCGGATGTACGAGGAGTGGCTGGAGACCGGCGACAACCGGCGGGCCGTACGCGTCGGCCTCGCCGAGACCAGCCGCGTGATCAACTCGGCGGCGGTCATCATGATCTCGGTGTTCCTCGCGTTCGTCCTCAGCGGCGACCGGGTGATCGCCATGTTCGGCATCGCGCTCGCCGCCGCCGTCGCCCTCGACGCCTTCGTCCTGCGCACCCTGCTGGTGCCCGCGCTGATGCATCTGCTCGGCGGCGCCAACTGGTGGCTGCCGCGCTGGCTCGACCGCCGCCTGCCCCGGATCAGCATCGAACCGCCCGAGTGCCGCGCCGCCCATGAGAGGCTCACCGAGGTGGTCGAGGCGCTGGAGAAGGAGCGGGAACCGGATGTACGCGATATCGCTGGGTGACGACGGAGCCGAACTGCGTCCGCTGGACCCCTGGCACGCCGAGGAGTTCCTGGCGCACCTGGAGCGCGGCCGCGAGTTCATCAACGAGTACATCCCCTTCGGCTCCCAGGCCACCGACACCGCCGGCGCGCGCGAGGTGCTCCAGCGGTACGCCGACCTGCGTGCCGCCGACACCGGCTCCCTGCACGGACTCTGGCTGGAGGGGAAGCTCGTCGGCGGGGTGCTGTTCCTGAACTTCGACGCGGAGAGCGGGAACTGCGAGGTCGGCTGCTGGCTGGAGCCCGCCGCCACCGGGCGCGGCCTGGTCACCCGGGCCATGCGGATACTGATCGACTTCGCCGTCGAGCGGCGCGGGATCGAGCGCGTCGAGTGGGTCGCCTCGGCGGGCAACGCCAACAGCCTGAACGTGGCCCGGCGGCTCGGGTTCACCCGCGACGGCGTCCGCCGTGAGGCCTACCCCTATCGTGGGGTGCGGCACGACCTCGAAGTGTGGTCCGTGCTGGCCCGGGAGTGGCGTGCCGCACACGCGCGTGCCGCTCACAACGATCATTAAGGGACCTCTCAGAGAGCGTCCGTACGGTGCGAGGCTATGGGAACCAAGACTGTTGACGAGGCCGCCGACGAGCAGGCGGCGGACCTCACCAAGACCGACGCGTCCGACGACGTGACCGAGACCGAGACCGAGACCGAGACCGACACGGACGACGACGCGATCCTCGAGGACGGCCTCGACGCCGGCCCGGACGCCGGCCCGGACGACGCCGTCGCCAAGGAGGGCGCCACCGGCGTCGGCCAGGGCGCGGGCGCCGTCGTCGCCGCCGTGCTCGGCTTCGTGTCGCTCAGCGGCAGCTGGATCGGCACGATCGCGGGAGCCCGCCAGACCCTGGTCGGCCAGCTCCAGACCTCGTCCAGCGCGAGCGTCGCCCACCAGATCCAGGCCGTCTACGGCGACGCCTGGCAGGCCACCGCCCTGTGGGCCGGCCTGTTCGCGCTGACCGCCCTGGTCGTCGGTGTCGTCGTGCTGGCGCGTCCCGCGTTCGGCAACGCCGGTCCGCAGGCCCCCTGGATCAAGTCGGTCTCCTGGGCCGGCGTGGTGCTCGGGGTGGTCGGCCTGCTGCTGGCCGTCCTCAAGTACACCGACGCCCTGCTCGGCCTGCCGTCCGCGAGCTGAGTCCCGCGCACCTCACCGAGGGGTCTCAGGGCCGCCGTAAGCACCTTACGGCGGCCCTGAGACCCCTCACGCGTGTCTAAGGCCCCCGCCCACGGCCGAAGATGCGGCACTCTCCCGATGCGGCGGACCCCCCTCGGAAACGAGGCTTGGGGCAACGCGGCAGGCGCCACGCCGGCCGCCGTCCCGAGGGGGAACCGCCATGTACGAGTACGAGATCCAGCAGGCCCGTGCCGCCGAGCTGCTGCGCCGGGCCGCGCACGAGCGGCTGGCCCGCGAGGCCGTCCGCGGCCGCCGCGCCGCCCGCCGCGAGGCCGCCCGGCGCACCGAGCGGGCCGCCCGTGCCGCTCGGGAGACCGAGGCCGACGGCGACGGCGCATCCCCCGGCGCCCGGCCCCGCACCCCCCGGTCCGCCCGTCCGGCATGACCGCCGGGACCGGGCCGGAGGGCGGCCGCACAGGGGTCGGCCGCCCTCCGGCACCGACGGGCACAAGGCCCGTGCCGACAACGAGCGGGCCCGTGCCGACAACGAGCGGGCCCGTGCCGACAACGAGCGGGCCCGTGCCGACAACGAGCGGGCCCGTGCCGACAACGAGCGGGCCCGTACCGCTAACAAGTGGGCCCGGACCGATATCAAGTGGGCCGGTGTCGCACCCGCGTGCGATGCTCGCCCCCGTGGAGACCAGGTCCGTCAGTCCCGTCTTCGTCGGCCGCCGCGACGAGCTCGACCTCCTGAACGACGCGCTCACCCGCGCCGCCGCCGGAGAGCCGCAGGCGTTCCTGATCGGCGGCGAGGCCGGGGTCGGCAAGACCCGCCTCGTCGAGGAGTACACGGCCGACGCCGCCCGCCGGGGTGCCGTCGTCGCGCTCGGCGGCTGTGTGGAGATCGGCGCCGACGGGCTGCCCTTCGCCCCCTTCTCCACCGCCCTGCGCGCGCTGCGCCGCGCCCTGCCGGACGAACTGGCCGCCGCCGCGGCCGGGCAGGAGACGGAACTCGCCCGGCTGCTGCCCGAGATGGGGGAGACCCGGCCGGGGCGGCACGACGAGGAGGGCATGGCCCGCCTGTTCGAGCTCACCGCCCGTCTCCTGGAGCGCGTCACCGCCGACCGCACGGTCGTCCTCGCCCTGGAGGACCTGCACTGGGCCGACGCCTCCACCCGCCACCTGCTCTCCTACCTGCTGCGCACCCTGCGCACCGGCCGCCTCGTCGTCCTCGCCACCTACCGCGCCGACGACATCCACCGCCGCCACCCGCTGCGGCCCCTGCTCGCCGAACTCGACCGGCTGCGCACCCTCCGGCGCCTCGAACTCGGCCGTCTCACACGTGAGGAGACGGGTCGTCAGATCGCCGGCATCCTCGCCCAGGAGCCCGACCCGGCCCAGGTCGACGACATCTTCGAACGCTCCGACGGCAACGCCTTCTTCGTCGAGGAACTCGCCGTCGCCGCCCACGAGGGCTGCTGCACCGGCCTCACCGACTCCCTGCGTGATCTGCTCCTGGTCCGAGTCGAGGCGCTGCCCGAGACCGCCCAGCTCGTCACCCGGATCGTCGCCGAGGGCGGCTCCACCGTCGAGTACCGGCTGCTGGAGGCCGTCGCCCGGCTCTCCGAGGACGAGCTGATCACGGCGCTGCGGGCCGCGGTGGACGCCAACCTCCTGCTCGCCACCCCCGACGGCGACGGCTACCGCTTCCGTCACTCCCTCGTCCGCGAGGCCGTCGGCGACGATCTGCTCCCCGGTGAACGCTCCCGCCTCAACCGCCGCTACGCCGAGGCCCTCGAAGCCCGCCCGACCCTCGTCCCCGCCGAGGAGCGAGTGATGCGGCTGGCCAGCTACTGGTACCACGCCCATGAGCCGGCCAAGGCCCTGCCCGCCGTCCTGGACGCCTCCGTCGCGGCCCGCTCCCGGAGCGCCTACAGCGAGCAACTGCGGCTCCTGGAAAGGGCGATGGAGCTGTGGGACACGGCTCCCGAGGAGGTACGGTCCCGGCTGCGCCCCGTGGACTACACCGAGGCCTACCCTCCGTGCGGCTGCGACCCCGCCACCACCCCGCTCCGCTACCTCGACCTCATGGCCGAGGCCGCCGTCGCCGGCCGCTTCTGCGGGGAACGCGAACGCGCCTTCAAGATCACCAAGCGGGCGCTGCGGCTCCTCGCCGACGAGAACGACCCCCAGCGCGCCGCCTGGTTCTGGGTCCAGCGCTCCCGGCTGGTGCGCTCCCTGGGCCGGGGCAGCGGCCGCGAGGAACTGGCCCGGGCCCAGGACCTGGTCCGCGGCCTGCCGCCCAGCGAGGTGCACGCCCAGGTGCTCACCCGCGCCGCCAACTGGTCCATGATCCACTCGCCCGGGCCCGAGGCGTACGGCGACGCCGAGCGCGCGGTGGAGTACGCCAGGATGGTCGGCGCCCGCGAGACCGAGCTCGACGCCCGCCAGGTCCTCGGCACCCTCATGGTCGGCTCCGGCGACATCGAGACCGGGCTGGCCGAGATGTACGAGGTGAAGGAGCGGGCCCTGGCCGAGGACATCACGTCCGTCGCGCTCAGCGTCTACATCAACCTCCCCTCCGAACTGGAGGCGGTCGGCCGCTCCCGGGACGCCGTGACCCTCCTCGAGGAGGGCGTCGCCTTCGCCGGACGGCACGGGCTCAACGACACCAAGGCCTGGGTGTGCGGAAACCTCGCCGAGTCCCTGTTCTCCCTGGGCCGTTGGGACGAGTCGGCGGCCGCCTCCGCAGCGGTCGCCGACCGGGTCGGGCAGGGTGTGGCCGCACAGGGCATCCACGCCACCCGCCGCGCGGAACTCGCCCTGGCCCGAGGCGACTTCGCGGAAGCCCAACGTCAACTCACCGCCGCTCAGGGATTCTTCGGCGCCCATGAACGTGCCGCCCAGCACCACCTGCCGCTCACCCGGATCGCGGTCGCCCTGGCCGTCGCCGAGGGCCGCCCCGCCGAGGCCCGCGCCCACCTCGAACGCGCCCTGGAACCCGGCTTCCCGCCCGGCGCCCAGCGCTACGCCTGGCCCCTGCTGATCACCGCCGCCGAGGCCGGCCCCGACCTCCTGGACGCGCTCCGCAAGGCCGCCAGGTCGGTCGCGACCCCCGCCCCGGTCTGGCAGGCGCACGCGGACTGGCTCCGCGCCGAACTGCTGCGCGCCGAGGGCCGCACCGACCCCGACGACTGGTCCGAGGTGGTCACCGCCTTCGAGCGGCTGGAACGCCCCTACGACCTCGCCCGCACCCGGCACCGCCTCGCCGAGGCCCTGCTCGCGGCGGGCGACGAGGACCGCGAGCGGGCGACCGAACTGCTGCGCCTCGCCCACGCCGTCGCCACCCACCTCGGCGCCCGCCCCCTGACCGACACCGTGGCCTCCCTGGCCCAGCGGGCCCGCATCCCCCTCACCCCGGACACCTCCACGGACCCCGCCGACACCCTCGGCCTCACCAGCCGGGAACGCGACGTCCTGCGCCTGGTCTGCGCCGGCCGCACCAACCGCCAGATCGCCGCCGCACTCTTCATCTCCCCGAAGACGGCCAGCGTGCACGTCTCCAACATCCTCGCCAAGCTGGGCGTCTCGGGCCGGGGAGAGGCGGCCGCCCTGGCCCACCGGCTGGGGGTGTTCCCACCGGAGCCGGGAGAGCGCGCGCTCGCCTGAGGCCGAGGACCAGGCCCGGCGGGCCCCGCCCGGCTCCCGTCAGCTCACCTTCAGCTCCAGGATCCGGTCGTCACCCTTCTCCGGGTCGCCGCGGCCGTCCGTGTTGCTGGTGGTGACCCAGAGTCTGTCGCCGCCCGCCGCGACCACCGTGCGCAGACGGCCGTGGTCGCCCTGGAGGAAGGACTGGGGGTCGGCCGAGGCCTCGGTGCCCTTGAGGGGGATGCGCCACAGACGCTGTCCCTTCAGACCGGCCATCCAGATCGAGCCCTCGGCGTAGGCGATGCCGCTGGGGGAGGCGTCGTCGGTGTGCCACTCGGCTATCGGGTTCACGTACGCGCTGTCGTCCGACTCGCCCTCGGCCGCCGGCCAGCCGTAGTTGCCGCCCGGCTTGATCGCGTTCAGCTCGTCCCAGGTGTTCTGGCCGAACTCCGAGGCGAACAGCCGCTGTTCGGAGTCCCAGGCCAGCCCCTGCACGTTCCGGTGGCCGTACGAGTACACCGCGGAGTCGGGGAAGGGGTTGCCGGGAGCCGGTTCGCCCTCGGGGGTCAGCCGCAGGATCTTGCCGCCCAGGGACTCCTTGTCCTGGGCCAGCCCCCGGTCGCCGCTCTCGCCCGTGCCGACGTACAGCATCCCGTCGGGGCCGAAGGCGATCCGGCCGCCGTTGTGGATCATGCCCTTGGGGATGCCCTTGAAGACCGTGTCCGGCGCGCCGAGCCGGTCACCGGCGGGCCGCTTCGGGTCGTAGATCATCCGGACGATCCGGTTGTCCGAGACGGAGGTGAGGTACGCGTAGACCATGTGGTCCGAGGCGTAGTCGGGGGAGAGGGCGAGGCCGAGCAGTCCGCCCTCGCCGGCCGCGGAGACCCCCGGGACCTCGCCGACCTCGGTCTTCCTGCCGGTCGACTCGTCCACGTGGGTGATCGTGCCCTCGTCGCGCGAGGCGACCAGGAGTCCGCCCTCGGGGAGCGGGGCCAGGCCCCACGGCGAGTTCAGGCCCTCGGCGACCGTGCGCACCACCTCGACCGTGCCCTTCGCGGGCGGGGTCTCCTCGGCGCTCGGGGAGGACGAGCCCTGGACCGCCGTACGGCTCGCGGACGCGCTCGGGCCGGCCCCGGACGACCCTCCGTCGCCCGAGGAGCAGCCGGCCGTCAACAGCAGCGCACCCGCGGCCAGCCCGGCCGTCACCACTCCACGTCGCACGATCCCGCTCCCTTCGACACGGCGGTCCCGCGGCAGCTTCCACCTGTCCCTACGCGGAACCCGCCCCGCAGGTTCCCGATCCCCGCCGGTCCCACCCGAAAGCGGCACCGGAAACCGCGCGGAGCTCACTCCCACGATCCCTGGGCGGCGGGCAGCTCCGCCACCTCGGCCAGGTCCCGGGGCGTCAGCCGCAGTCCGGCCGCACCGGCGTTCTCCGCCACCCACCGCTCCTGCTTGGCCCCCGGCACCGGCACCACGTGCCGCCCCTGCGCCAGCACCCACGCCAGCGCCACCTGCGCCGCCGTCACCGCCTCCCCGTGCCGCGCGGCCACCCGGCGCAGACCGGCGACCACGGACTGGTTCGCGGCCATCATCTCGGCGGTGAAACGGGGGTGCCGGGCCCGCATGTCGTCCGGTTCGAAGCCCTCGCCCGGGGTCAGGGTGCCGGTGAGGAAACCATTCCCCAGAGGCATCGCCGCCAGAAAGCCCACCCCGCGCTCCGCGCACCACGGCAGCAGCGCGTCCAGGGCCTCCGGCGACCAGACCGACAGCTCGGCCTCCACCGCGCTCACCGGGAACACCTGCTGCAACCGCCGCAACTGCCCGATCGTCGCGTCGTGCAGCCGCCCGCCGGAGCGCCGGCCGCCCCGCGCGCCCACCGCGCACAGCCCCAACGCCCGCACCTTGCCCGCCTGGACGAGCTCCGCCATCGCACCCCAGGTCTCCTCGACCGGGACCTCGGGGTCGGCGCGGTGCAGCTGGTACAGGTCGATGACCTCCGTCTGCAACCGCCGCAGCGACGCGTCGCAGGCCCGTCTCACGTACGCGGGGCGGCCGTTGGCCACGATGTGCTGCTCGCCCACGAGCAGACCGACCTTCGTCGACACGAACGCGTCCCCGCGCCGCTCCTTCAACACCCGCCCCAGCAGCAGCTCGTTGGTGAACGGGCCGTACATGTCGGCCGTGTCCAGCAGCGTCGAGCCCAGGTCCAGTGCCCGGTGCACCGCCCTCACCGACTCCTCGCCCCGCCGCCGGGACCCGCTGTAACCCCAGCTCATCGGCATGCACCCGAGTCCGACGGCCCCCACCGAGAGCGCCCCCACACCGATCGTCCTGCGCTCCACCTGCCCGCGACCCTCCCTCTTACGACCCCCCAACCTAACCTCTGCACACGCGCGTACCTGAATTAGCCTCCTGGCATGAGCATCGACACACCCCGTGACGTATGGCTGCCCATCCCCCCGGAGGAGATCGACGGTCTCCCGGAAGGGTTCGACTACCTCTTCTGGGACGGGGGAGCGGACGGCGATCAGCCGTATCCCGGCGACCCCGCCGACTGCGTGGTGTACGTCGTGCCGTACATGAAGGCGCAGCGGGTGCGGGTGGCACCGCTGGCCGAGATGCGGCGGGTGCGGGTCGTGCAGACGCTCACCGCAGGGGTGGACGACATCACCGCACGGCTGGCGGACCTGCCGTCCGGTGTACGGCTCTGCAACGCGCGCGGGGTGCACGAGGCGAGCACCGCCGAGCTGGCGCTCACGCTGACGCTCGCCGCGCTGCGGGGCGTCCCGCAGTTCGTGCGGGCCCAGGAGCGGGGACACTGGGAGGGCGGCTTCCATCCGGCGCTCGCCGACAAGAACGTGCTGGTCGTCGGGTACGGGGCCATCGGCGCCGCCATCGAGGACCGGCTTGTTCCGTTCGAGGTGGCGCGGGTGGCGCGCGTCGCGCGCTCCCAGCGCACGACGGCGCGCGGTCTTGTGCACCCCTTCACCGAACTGCCCGCCCTCCTGCCCGACGCGGACGTGGTCATCCTCTCCACCCCGCTCACCGAGACCACCCGCGGCCTGGTCGACACCGAGTTCCTGGCCCGCATGAAGGACGGCGCGCTGCTGGTCAACGTCGCCCGTGGCCCGGTCGTCGACACCAAGGCGCTGCTCGCCGAACTGGAGACCGGCCGCCTCACCGCCGCCCTGGACGTCACCGACCCCGAACCCCTGCCCCCCGCCCACCCGTTGTGGCGCGCGCCCGGTGTGCTGATCAGCCCCCACGTCGGCGGTCCCACCTCCGCCTTCCTGCCCCGTGCCAAGCGGCTGCTGGTGGACCAGTTGGGACGGTTCGTGAACCAGCAGCCTTTGCGCCACGTGATCCTGACGACGGGTGCGGCAGCCGTGTAGTCCGGTTCCGGCACCCTCCGCAGTCCCCCGGGCGCGGTCCGTACGCATATGCCGATGATCGTCACGGAGCGTAGAGAACCTATGTCCCTGAGTGACGAGACTGGTGTATCGTCCCGACAGGGGCTGCGCCGCGACCTTTCGGCGCCTGGGACGGACATTTCAGACTTGTGAGGGGGGCGACGGGCGATGCACGGCCTATGGACGAACGATCCGACGCGGCGGAGCCGCCGGCGGCGGCCCTGGCGCACGGCCGCGAGCAGGCGCGGTCACGACACCCACCCCGGCCATCACCACCACCGGCACGGCGGCCGCAGGAAGCAGGCGCACCGGGACCCGAGGGACCCGGCGCCGCGGACGTGGGGGATCCGGTGAGTACCCCGACGACCTCCACGACCCTCCTCGACGGAGTCGACCCGGCACCGCGCGACCGGTCCCCGGCGAAGACGCCGCCGACCGGCCGCCCGTCCTTCGGCGCCGGCCCGAACCTGGTCCACCAACTGGTGCTGGCCCTCGTCTGCGCGGGATACGCCGTCGGTTCCGCGCTCGGCTGGGGCTCCGACGAACTCGCCCTGATCATGGGCGACTTCGGACTGACCGCCGCGGCGGGCACCGCCGCCGTCTCCTGCTTCCTCTACGCGCGCACCCGCCGCGTCCGCTTTCGACCCGCCTGGCTGCTCTTCGCCCTCTCCTCGGCCATGGCCGCCCTCGGCAATCTCGTCTGGGGGTGGTACGAGGTCGTCCTCGGGCGTCCCGTGCCCAGCCCCAGCTACGCCGACCTGTTCTTCCTGTGCTTCGCGCCCCCCGCGATCGTGGGGCTGCTGGTGCTGGCCGCCCGGCCCGTCACCAAGGCCGGCTGGGTCTGCCTGGTGCTGGACGCCTGGCTGATCGCCGGCTCGCTGCTCACGCTCTCCTGGAGCCTCGCCCTCGCCCAGGCCGCGAAGTTCGACGGGCCGAGCGTGGCGCACGCGGCGCTGTCGCTGGCCTACCCGCTGCTCGACATCGCCCTGGTGAGCATGGTGCTGGTCCTGCACTTCAGAAGGGCCTACGTGAACCGCACGGCGGTCAACACGGCCGTCGGCGCGCTCGCGCTGACCGTGATGTGCGACGCCCTGTTCACCTCGCCGCTCATGCACAACGACTACCACTCGGGCCAGCTCCTCGACGCGGGCTGGTTCGCGGGCTCCCTGCTCCTGGCGTACGCCCCCTGGGCCGCCTCCCGGCAGCAGGGCGCCGCCGACGAGGGACACACACGCGTGGTCCACGAGCACGTACCGGGACACCGCCCCGGCGGCCACCCGCACGCGGCCCCCCACCCCTCCGCCCAGACACCGCCGCAGGCACCCCCGCAGGGCGGTGACCACGGCCGGTACCCGGCCACCCGGCCCATCACCGGCTCCCTCGCCGCCCTCACCCCGTACCTCGCCGCCGCCGTCTGCACCCTGGGGATCCTCTACAACGTCCTCAACGGCCGCAGCGTCGACCGCGTGGTGCTGCTGACCGGCGGCGCGGTCGTGCTCGCCCTCGTGGTGCGCCAGGGGATCATGCTGCTGGACAACATCACCCTCACCCAGGAACTGGCGCAGAAGGAGAACCACTTCCGCTCCCTGGTGCAGGGCTCCAGCGACGTCATCATGATCGCCGCCCCCAGCGGCATCCTGCGGTACGTCTCCCCGGCCGCCGCCGGGGTCTACGGACGGCCCGCCGAAGCCCTGGTGGGCACCGAGCTGGCCGACCTCATCCACCCCGAGGACCTGGGCTGCGTGGTGCACGAGGTGCGCCGCTTCCTCGCCGCCAGCCCCCAGGACGAACCCACCACCCGCATCGAGTGCCGCTTCCGCTCCGGCGACGGGGGAGGCTGGCTCAACGTCGAGTCCACGGTCAACCGCCACCACGGCGGCCTGATCTTCAACAGCCGGGACGTCACCGAACGGGTGCGCCTCCAGGCCCAGCTCCAGCACAACGCCGAGCACGACCCGCTCACCGACCTGCCCAACCGCGCCCTGTTCACCCGGCGCGTCCAGCAGGCCCTGTCCGGCCGCCGCAGCTCCGACCGCGGCACCGCCCTGCGCAACACCGCCGTCCTCTTCATCGACCTCGACGGCTTCAAGGCGGTCAACGACACCATCGGGCACCAGGCCGGGGACGCGCTCCTCGTCCAGGCCGCCCGCCGGCTCCAGGACGCCGTCCGCAAGGGCGACACCGCGTCCCGGCTGGGCGGCGACGAGTTCGCCGCGCTGATCGTCGGCGACACCACCCGCGACCGGGCCGCACGGGAGCGGCACATCCTGGAGCTCGCCGACCGCCTCAGGATCACCCTCTCGCAGCCCTATCTGATCGATGGCAACGACGTCAGGGTCGCCGCCTCCATCGGGGTCGCCTTCGCCGAACCGGGCCTCGGCGCCGGCGAGATCCTGCGCAACGCCGACCTCGCCATGTACCGCGCCAAGGCGGGCGGCAAGGGCCGGGTCGAGCTGTACAAGCCGCAGATGCAGCAGGACGTCGTACGCAAGGCGGAACTCGCCACGCGGCTGCGGGCCGCACTGCACGACGGCGAGTTCGCCCTGCTGCACCAGCCCGTGGTCCGGCTGGACGACGGCCGGATCTCGTCGGTCGCCGCACAGGCCCGCTGGCGCTCCTCCCAAGGGGTGCTGTTCACCCCCGCCGAGTTCCTGCGGGTCGCCGAGGACAGCGACCGGACCGCCGAACTGGGCCGCTGGATCCTGGAGGAGGCCGTCGAACAGGCCGCCGACCGGACCGCGAGCGGACTCACCGTCCCGGTGGCGGTCCGCATGAGCGCCCGCCGGCTGCTGGACCGGTCGATGCCGCTGGGCTCCGTGGAGGCCCTGCTCACCCGGCACGGACTGCCCTCCGGATCGCTGGTGATCGAACTGGCGGACCTGGACCCCAAGGTGCCCCTGGACGAACTGGAGCGCCGTCTGGGCGCGCTGCGCCGCCTCGGCGTCCGGATCGCCCTCGACGGCTTCGGCGGCGGCTACGGCGCTCTCACCGCGCTGCGCCGGCTCCCCGTCGACGTGCTCAGGCTCGACCGCTCACTGGTCGAGGGGGTCGTCGAGTCCGCGCGGCTGCACAAGATCACCAGCGGGCTGCTGCGGCTCGCCTGCGACCTCGGGCTCCAGTCCGTGGCCGACGGTGTGGACCTGCCCGAGCAGGTCGTGGCCCTGCGCGCGATGGGCTGCACCCATGGCCAGGGCATGGCGTTCTCCGCGGCGCTCGACGAGTACCGGCTGCGCCGGGCCCTCGCCACCGGCCGCTACTCGGTGCCGCACGGTCCGGTGGAACCCGCGTTCGCGGGCGGCGCCCCTGGGGTGTACACCAGTGGGGTAACCGCCGTCCTGGGGAGCGGAAGTGGCCTGCGCTCACATACTGAGACTCCTGTCCCACCCACTTGACAGTCGGTGCGCGCCAGGGGGAGGGTCAATGCCATGCGCACCCGAATTCTCGTACTTGGAAAGCGCGTCGGCTGAAGCTGGTGACGCCCGGGAAAACCCGGACTCCCAGCGACCCACACCCGGCGCGCTCCCCTCGCTTGCCTTACGGCACGAGGGGTTTTTTGTTGCACAAAACCCGCAGTGAACCCGTAGAACCCGCAGTAAAACCCTCAGCATCGAGAAGAGAATGCCGATGACCGAGCAGGCCCCCGGGGCTCATCCGCAGCCCCGGCCCCGATCCGGAGGACACTCCGCCGCCGTTGAGCACGTCACGGGCGCGCAGTCCCTCATCCGCTCCCTCGAGGAGGTCGGCGCCGAGACGGTATTCGGCATTCCCGGTGGTGCGATCCTTCCCGCCTACGACCCGATGATGGACTCCACCCGGGTCCGCCACGTCCTGGTCCGCCACGAGCAGGGCGCCGGCCACGCGGCCACCGGCTACGCGCAGGCCACCGGCAAGGTCGGTGTCTGCATGGCCACCTCCGGCCCCGGCGCGACCAACCTGGTCACCCCGATCGCCGACGCGCACATGGACTCGGTGCCGCTCGTGGCGATCACCGGGCAGGTCGCGTCGAAGGCGATCGGCACGGACGCCTTCCAGGAGGCGGACATCGTCGGCATCACCATGCCGATCACCAAGCACAACTTCCTGGTCACCAAGGCCGAGGACATCCCGCGGGTGATCGCGCAGGCCTTCCACATCGCCTCCACCGGCCGCCCCGGGCCCGTCCTGGTCGACATCGCCAAGGACGCCCTCCAGGCGAAGACCACCTTCTCCTGGCCGCCCACCATGGACCTGCCCGGCTACCGCCCGGTGACCAAGCCGCACGCCAAGCAGATCCGTGAGGCCGCCAAGCTGATCACCGCCGCCAAGCGGCCGATCCTCTACGTCGGCGGCGGCGTCCTCAAGGCCGGCGCCACCGCCGAGCTGAAGGTCCTCGCCGAGCTGACCGGCGCGCCCGTCACCACCACGCTGATGGCGCTGGGCGCGTTCCCCGACAGCCACCCGCAGCACCTGGGCATGCCCGGGATGCACGGCTCCGTCGCCGCGGTCACCGGTCTGCAGAAGGCCGACCTGATCGTCGCCCTCGGCGCCCGCTTCGACGACCGCGTCACCGGCAAGCTCGACAGCTTCGCGCCGTACGCCAAGATCGTCCACGCGGACATCGACCCGGCCGAGATCGGCAAGAACCGCGCCGCCGACGTGCCGATCGTGGGTGACGCCCGCGAGGTCATCGCCGATCTGGTCCAGGCCGTGCAGAAGGAGCACAGCGAGGGACAGCAGGGCGACTACACCGCCTGGTGGAAGGACCTCAGCCGCTGGCGCGAGACCTACCCGCTCGGCTACGACCAGCCCGCCGACGGCTCGCTCTCCCCGCAGCAGGTCATCGAGCGCATCGGCCGGCTCGCCCCCGAGGGCACGATCTTCGCGGCGGGCGTCGGCCAGCACCAGATGTGGGCCGCCCACTTCATCCAGTACGACAAGCCCGCCACCTGGCTGAACTCCGGCGGCGCGGGCACCATGGGCTACGCGGTCCCGGCCGCGATGGGCGCCAAGGCCGGAGCACCGGCGAAGACCGTCTGGGCGATCGACGGCGACGGCTGCTTCCAGATGACCAACCAGGAACTCACCACCTGCGCCCTGAACAACATCCCGATCAAGGTCGCCATCATCAACAACGGCGCCCTCGGGATGGTCCGCCAGTGGCAGACCCTGTTCTACAACCAGCGGTACTCCAACACCGTGCTGCACTCCGGGCCGAACGACGTCAACCCGGACGCCCGCGGCACCCGGGTCCCCGACTTCGTGAAGCTGTCGGAGGCCATGGGCTGCCACGCGATCCGCTGCGAGTCGCCGGACGACCTCGACAAGGTCATCGAGGAGGCGAACTCCGTCAACGACCGCCCGGTCGTCATCGACTTCATCGTCCACGAGGACGCGATGGTCTGGCCGATGGTCGCCGCCGGCACCTCCAACGACGAGATCATGGCCGCCCGGGACGTCCGCCCCGACTTCGGCGACAACGAAGACGACTGAGACGCGAAGACGCAGAGAGAGACGCAACGAACATGTCCAAGCACACGCTCTCCGTCCTGGTGGAGAACAAGCCGGGCATCCTGGCCCGGATCGCCGCCCTGTTCTCCCGCCGAGGTTTCAACATCGACTCGCTCGCCGTCGGTGTCACCGAGCACGCCGACATCTCCCGCATCACCATCGTGGTGAGCGTCGAGGCCCTGCCGCTGGAACAGGTCACCAAGCAGCTCAACAAGCTCGTCGAGGTGCTGAAGATCGTCGAGCTGGAGCCGGCCCAGGCCGTCCACCGCGAACTCGTTCTGGTGAAGGTGCGCGCCGACAACGAGACGCGCTCCCAGATCGTCGAGATCGTCCAGCTGTTCCGCGCCAAGACCGTGGACGTCTCCCCGGAGGCCGTGACCATCGAGGCCACCGGCAGCAGCGACAAGCTGTCCGCCATGCTCAAGATGCTGGAGCCGTACGGCATCAAGGAACTGGTCCAGTCCGGCACGATCGCGATCGGCCGCGGGGCCCGTTCGATCACGGACCGCTCGCTGCGCGCTCTGGACCGATCCGCGTAAGGCTGGAACCGGGCGGTCGGGTGACCCCGGCCGCCCGTATACCGAGACCCCGAGACTTCCCTTCCGCCCGCCGTCATACGGTGGGACGCAACACCTGCACTCAAGGAGAGAACCCAAAGTGGCCGAGCTGTTCTACGACGCCGACGCCGACCTGTCCATCATCCAGGGCCGCAAGGTCGCGGTCATCGGGTACGGCAGCCAGGGCCACGCCCACGCGCTGTCGCTCCGTGACTCGGGTGTCGACGTCCGCGTCGGTCTGCACGAGGGCTCCAAGTCCAAGGCCAAGGCCGAGGAGCAGGGCCTGCGCGTGGTGACCCCCGCCGAGGCCGCCGCCGAGGCCGACGTCATCATGATCCTCATCCCGGACCCGATCCAGGCCCAGGTCTACGAGGAGTCCATCGCCCCGAACCTGAACGACGGCGACGCGCTGTTCTTCGCGCACGGCTTCAACGTCCGCTTCGGCTTCATCAAGGCCCCGGCCGGCGTCGACGTCGCCCTGGTCGCCCCGAAGGGCCCGGGCCACCTGGTCCGCCGCCAGTACGAGGAGGGCCGCGGCGTCCCCGCGATCGCCGCGGTCGAGCAGGACGCCACCGGTAACGCCTTCGCGCTGGCCCTGTCCTACGCCAAGGGCATCGGCGGCACCCGCGCCGGCGTCATCAAGACCACCTTCACCGAGGAGACCGAGACCGACCTGTTCGGTGAGCAGGCCGTGCTGTGCGGTGGCACCTCGGCCCTGGTCAAGGCGGGCTTCGAGACCCTGGTCGAGGCCGGCTACCAGCCGGAGATCGCCTACTTCGAGTGCCTGCACGAGCTGAAGCTGATCGTGGACCTCATGTACGAGGGCGGCCTGGAGAAGATGCGCTGGAGCGTCTCCGAGACCGCCGAGTGGGGCGACTACATCACCGGCCCGCGCATCATCACCGACGCCACCAAGGCCGAGATGAAGCAGGTCCTCGCCGAGATCCAGGACGGCACCTTCGCCCAGAACTGGATGGACGAGTACCACGGCGGTCTGAAGAAGTACAACGAGTACAAGACGGCCGACTCCGAGCACCTGCTGGAGACGACCGGCAAGCAGCTCCGCAAGCTGATGAGCTGGGTGAACGAGGAGGCGTAGGCGGAAACGCTCCGCGACGGTGCCGCCGATCCGCGGTGCCGTCGCGGAGCTCCGCCCCGGACCCCGCTCCTCAAACGCCGGAGGGGCTGATTTTTACCACCGCGTCCGGGTGATCCTTCCGCGGAGGCGTGAGGCGACCTCCGTCGCAGCACTACACTGCTGCCTATATACGCGTTCAGGCCCACAGCGTCGTGCGTCTTCCACGCGGCTAGCCCCTCCTCCGCCTGCGGCCGTCGGGACGGCCGTCCGCATGCTTTGGACTTGTGAGGACTCACGTGAGCTCGAAACCCGTCGTACTCATCGCTGAAGAGCTGTCGCCCGCGACCGTGGACGCACTTGGCCCGGACTTCGAGATCCGGCACTGCAACGGAGCGGACCGAGCCGAACTGCTCCCTGCGATCGCCGACGTCGACGCGATCCTGATCCGCTCGGCGACGAAGGTCGACGCCGAGGCGATCGCCGCCGCGCACAAGCTGAAGGTCGTCGCCCGCGCCGGCGTCGGCCTCGACAACGTCGACGTCTCCGCCGCCACCAAGGCCGGCGTGATGGTCGTCAACGCCCCCACCTCCAACATCGTGACCGCCGCCGAACTGGCCTGCGGTCTCCTCCTCGCCAGCGCCCGCCACATCCCGCAGGCCAACGCCGCGCTGAAGAACGGCGAGTGGAAGCGCAGCAAGTACACCGGCGTGGAGCTGGCCGAGAAGACCCTCGGCGTGGTCGGCCTCGGCCGGATCGGCGCGCTCGTCGCCCAGCGGATGTCCGCCTTCGGCATGAAGGTCGTCGCGTACGACCCCTACATCCAGCCCGCCCGCGCCGCGCAGATGGGCGTCAAGGTGCTGTCGCTGGACGAGCTGCTGGAGGTCTCCGACTTCATCACCGTCCACCTGCCGAAGACCCCCGAGACGGTCGGTCTGATCGGCGACGAGGCGCTGCGCAAGGTCAAGCCGACCGTGCGGATCGTCAACGCCGCGCGCGGCGGGATCGTCGACGAGCAGGCCCTGTACTCCGCCCTCAAGGAGGGCCGGGTCGCCGGTGCCGGCCTCGACGTGTACGCGAAGGAGCCCTGTACGGACTCCCCGCTGTTCGAGTTCGACCAGGTCGTCTCCACCCCGCACCTCGGCGCCTCCACCGACGAGGCCCAGGAGAAGGCCGGTATCGCCGTCGCCCGCTCGGTGCGCCTCGCCCTCGCCGGCGAGCTCGTGCCGGACGCGGTGAACGTGCAGGGCGGGGTCATCGCCGAGGACGTCAAGCCGGGTCTGCCGCTCGCCGAGCGCCTCGGCCGGATCTTCACCGCGCTCGCCGGCGAGGTCGCGGCCCGCCTCGACGTCGAGGTCTACGGCGAGATCACCCAGCACGATGTGAAGGTGCTGGAGCTGTCCGCCCTCAAGGGTGTCTTCGAGGACGTCGTCGACGAGACGGTCTCCTACGTCAACGCCCCGCTGTTCGCCCAGGAGCGCGGGGTCGAGGTGCGCCTCACCACCAGCTCCGAGTCGGCCGACCACCGCAACGTGGTGACGGTGCGCGGCACGCTCTCGGACGGCGAGGAGGTGTCGGTCTCCGGCACCCTGGCCGGTCCGAAGCACCTCCAGAAGATCGTCGCGGTCGGCGACTACGACGTCGACCTGGCCCTCGCCGACCACATGGTCGTCCTCAAGTACGAGGACCGTCCCGGTGTCGTCGGCACCGTCGGCCGGATCTTCGGCGAGGCGGGCATCAACATCGCCGGTATGCAGGTCGCCCGTGCGGCGGCGGGCGGCGAGGCGCTGGCCGTCCTGACCGTCGACGACACGGTCCCGGCCGCCGTCCTGACCGAGGTCGCCACGGAGATCGGCGCGACGTCGGCCCGTGCGGTGAACCTGGTCTAGAGGCAGGTAGTCCTCACACGCGAACGCCGGACGGGCTGAGGCAGCCCGTCCGGTGTTCGCGTGTGCTCGTCACTTCACGTGGATCCGCCGCAGGGTCGCCGCAGCCGCCACCGCCGCCCCCGCCAGCAGCACCGCCCCGGCGATCGCCGCGCCCTGCATCCCGCTGGTGAACGCCTCCCGGGCCGCCGCGGCCAGTCCGGGGACCCGGTCGGCGACCGCCAGCGCACCGCCCAGGGTCTCCCGGGCCGGGGCGGGCGCCGAGGACGGGATCTCATGGCGGTAGATCGCCGTGCCGATGGAGCCGAGGACCGCCATGCCGAGGGCGCCGCCGAACTCGGCGCCGGTCTCCAGCAGGGAGGAGGCGGAGCCGGCCCGCTCGGCCGGGGCCGCGCCCATCGCCAGGTCCGTCAGCTGGGAGATGACCATGACGATCCCGGAGGCGAGGACCCCGCAGGCGGCCAGCACGAGCCACATCGAGTCGGGGCCGGCGAGGGCGAGCAGGGCGTAGCCGGCCGCGGCGATCGCGAAGCCCGCCGTCACGACGTAGGCCCGGGCGACGCCCTTGTGGACCAGGGCGGTCGCCAGCGGGGCGGCCATGCCGATCGGCACCGACGGCAGCAGCGCCCACAGGGCCGCCTCCAGCGCGCTCTTGCCGAGCACCGACTGGAGGTACTGCGTGGTGAAGAAGGCCGAGCCCATCATCCCGAACGAGGAGACGAGGTTCAGGACGACCGCGGGGGCGAAGCCGGGGCCGCGGAACAGGGCCGGGGGGATCATCGGGTCGGCGGTGGTGCGCTGACGGTGGACGAAGAGGGCGGCGAAGAGCAGGCCGACGGTGATCGAGACGACGTACTGCGCGTGCCAGCCCTCGGAGGGGATCCCCTTCAGGCCGTAGACGACGGGGAGCACGGCGGCCATCGACAGCGGGACGCTCGGCCGGTCGAAGCGGCCGGGGCGCGGGTCCTTCGACTCGGGCAGCAGGACCGGGCCGAGGACCAGCAGCAGGGCCATCGCGGGCAGGTTGACCAGGAAGACCGAGCCCCACCAGAAGTACTCGACGAGGATCCCGCTCATCACGGAGCCGAGCGCCACACCGGCCGTCATGACCCCCGACCACAGGCCGATCGCCTTCGCGCGCTGCGCCGGATCGGTGAACATCGTGCGGATCAGGGCCATCGTCGACGGCATCAGGGTCGCCCCGCCGACGCCGAGGAGCGCACGGGCGGCGATCAGGGTCTCGGCGCTGTCCGCGTAGGCCGCGAGCAGGGAGGCCGCGCCGAAGGCGGTGGCGCCGGCGAGCAGGAGCCTGCGGCGGCCGATGCGGTCGCCGAGCGAGCCCATCGTCATCAGCAGGCCGGCCAGGACGAACGCGTAGATGTCGAAGATCCACAGCTGCTGGGTGCCGCTGGGCTCCAGGTCCGCGTTGATCGCCGGGATCGCGAAGTAGAGGACCGAGACGTCCATCGAGACCAGCAGCAGCGGAAGCATCAGCACGCCGAGCGCGGTCCATTCACGGCGGCCGGCGCGCCGGCCGGCCGGGTTCACGGTGGTGCACGTCGAGTTCGCGGAGTTGGTCATGCGGGGAACTGTACGGGCGTATTAAACGGATGTCTAGAACGCTCGTATAAATCGTTCGTCTAGGACGCCCGTATGGATCGGCGGTACGCTGGTGCCCATGGGACACCGTGAGGATCTGCTGGAAGGCGCCAAGCGCTGCCTGCTGGCGAAGGGGTTCGCGCGCACCACCGCGCGCGACATCGTCAAGGAGTCGGGGACCAACCTCGCCTCCATCGGCTACCACTACGGCTCGAAGGACGCCCTGCTCGCGCAGGCCTACATCGCCCTGGTGGAGGAGATGTCCTTCGACGGCGGCGGGGGGATCGCCGGTGCGCCCGGCTCGCTGGAGCGGTTCCGCGAGGTGTGGTCGCACATCGTCGACAGCATGCGCGAGTCCGGCGCGATGTGGCGGCTCGGTGTGGAGATCATCGCGATGGGCGACCAACTGCCCGAGGTCCGCGACCAGTTGTCCCGTGCCCAGCGTGAGGGCGGCCGGGGCCTGGTCTCGCTGATGACGGGCGTGCCGGAGGAGGAGGTGTCCGACGAGACCGCGGACACCCTCGGCCGCTTCTACATGACCCTGATGTCGGGCCTGATCTCGCAGTGGACCTTCGACCCGAAGACCGCGCCCGACGGGGAGGTCCTCACCGAGGGGCTGCGGCAGATCGTCGAGGGCGCCACTCGGACGTGACCCGGCCCTCCCGCAGTTCCACCACCCGGTCCGCGAAGTGCCGTACGACGTCCCGGTCGTGGCAGATGAAGAGGTAGCCGAGTCCCCGCTCGTCCCGGAGGTCGGCCAGCAGGTTCAGCACGCCCGCCCGGACCGACGGGTCGAGCGCCGACACCGGTTCGTCCAGCACCAGCAGGCGCGGTTCACCGGCCAACGCCCGGGCGATGCCGACGCGTTGGCACTGGCCGCCGGAGAGTTCACGTGGTCGGCGGTCGCCGTACGACGGGTCCAGGCCGACCCGCTCGAGGAGTGCGGCCACCTGCCCGGGCGTCGGCCGCCGGCCGCGCAGGCGCAGCGGTTCCGCCACCGCGTCCCGGATCCGCTGCCGGGGGCTGAGGGAGCCGTACGGGTCCTGGAAGACCGGTTGCAGACGCGGCCGCAGCGGACGCAGTTCGCGCTCGGTCAGGGTCGTCAACTCACGCCCTTCGAAGCGGACTTGGCCCCCGTCCGGGCGGCGCAGTTGCAGCACCGCGAGCGCGGTCGAGGACTTGCCGCAGCCCGAGGGGCCGTTCAGCGCGAGGGTCTCGCCCGGTGCGAGGGAGAAGGAGACATGGTCGACGGCGGTGGTTGCGCCGTGGCGGACGACGAGGTCACGGACCTCCAGCAGTGGCTCGCTCATCCCGGCTCCCCGGCCGGATCGGGGTGGTGGCAGGCGACCAGGCGGCCGTCCAGCTCCCGTTCGGGCGGTTCCCCGCGATGGCACACCTGAGCGGCCCGGGGGCAGCGCGGCGCGAACGCGCAGCCCGGTGGCAGCGCGCCCGGTACGGGGGGCGCCCCGGGCAGCGCGTACAGCCGGCGGGGGCCGTCCGGCCGGGGCAGGGACGCCAGCAGGCCCGCCATGTACGGCGACCGGGGACGCGCCAGCACCTCCCGCGCCGGGCCCGCCTCCACCACACGGCCCGCGTACATCACCAGCGCCCGGTGCGCATACCGCCGTACCGCGTCCATGTCGTGGGTGACCAGCACGAGTGCGGTGCCCCGTGACTCCCGCCGCGCGGCGAGGAGCCCGAGCACCCGCTCCCGGCGGTCGGCGTCCAGGGCGGTGGTCGGTTCGTCGGCGACCAGGACATCGGGTTCATTGACGGTCGCCATCGCGATCACCGCCCGCTGCCGCATACCGCCGGAGAGTTCGTGCGGGTAGGAGCGGGCCGTGCCGGGGATGCCGACCCGGTCCAGGGCGGCGGCCGCGAGCTCCCGGGCCTCCCGCCGGCCCACGCGCCGTACCGACCGTACGGCGGCGGCGAGCTGGTCGCCCACCCGGTGGACGGGGGACAGCGCGGAGAGCGCGTCCTGGGGGACCAGTGCGATCCGGCGGCCCCGCGCGCCGGAGAGGTCCGGGCGGACCGTGCCGGAAACCGTCGCCTCCCTCGGCAGCATGCCGAGCAGCGCCCGCGCGGTCAGGCTCTTGCCCGCGCCCGACTCGCCCACCAGGGCGCACACCTCGCCCGCCCGCACCTCGAAGGACACCCCGCGCACCGCCTCCACCCCGCCGAACCCGACCCGCAGATCCCGCACCGACAGCACCACCTCAGGCTCCAACTCCGCTCATCCTCCTCGTCCTTGCCTTCGTTCCCGTCCTCGGCCGTTGCGCGTACGACGCCCCCGACACCGCCAGTCCGGCCAGCAGGGCGAGGGCGACCGCCGGGGCCAGGGCCGCCCACGGGGCGCGTTCCACATAGGCGCGGGACTCGTCCAGGAGCAGACCCCACTCCGGCGCCGGCGGCCGGGCGCCGAGACCGAGGAAGCCCAGCGAGGCCAGCGCGAGCGCGATGCCGGGCAGCCGGAGCAGCGCGTGCCGGGCCACCGGCGCCGCCACCGAGGGCAGGACGTGCCGGGTCAGGATCCACCACGGGGGTGCGCCGATGGCCCGTTGGGCGGTCAGGTACGCCGACGCCCGCACCTCCTGCACCAGCGCCGCCGCGTGTGCGGCCAGCGGGGGCCAGGAGACCAGGGCGACCGCGAGGGCGGCACCGCCCGTGCCGGGGCCGGCCGCCGCCGCGACCAGGATGCCGACGATCACCGGGGGCAGCGCGTTGGCGATGTCCGCCGCGCCCGCCGCGACCGCGGGCAGGAAGCCCAGCGCCAGCGACACGGCCAGGCTGAGCAGACACACGGCCGCGGCCGTGCCGACGGTGGCCGCGGCGCCGTGTCCCAGGCGGGCCAGCACGTCCCGGCCGAGGCCGTCGG
Source organism: Streptomyces griseoruber (assembly GCF_001514205.1). Taxonomy (GTDB): domain Bacteria; phylum Actinomycetota; class Actinomycetes; order Streptomycetales; family Streptomycetaceae; genus Streptomyces; species Streptomyces griseoruber. The sequence continues at coordinate 63,319 of NZ_KQ948774.1, forward strand.
TGCCGAGCGGGTGCGCCCAGGAGGGCGGGGCCAGCCGGGCGGCGGTGCGCACGGTGTACGGGTCGCGCGACAGGCCCCAGCCGATCGCCGTCAGCAGGACCGCCGCGAGGACGCCGGGGACCGCCGGGTGGGTGCGCACCGGCCGGGGCGCGGGGAGCGCGAGGGACGCGTCCCGCAGCGCCGGGCCCAGCAGCCGGCGCCGGACGAGCGCCGCCGCCGCGCCCGTGAGCAGGCCGAGCAGCAGCAGGGCCAGCACCGCGCCCTGGAGCAGCGGCAGGTCCTGCGACTTGGCCGCGCCCAGGGCCGTACGCCCGATGCCGGGCACGGCGAACACGGTCTCCACGGCGACCGCGCCCCCGGTGAGCCCCACGGCCACCATCCCGAACTGCGGTACCAGCGGCGGGAGTACGCGCTGGAGCGCGGCGGCACGGATCCGCGCCCGGCTCACCCCCGCGCCCCGCCACAGCTCCACCCACCGCTCGTCCAGCACGGCGGGCAGCGCGTCCGCGACCAGCCGGCCGAGCAGCCCGCCGGCCGGGACGCCCAGTGCGACGGCGGGCAGGACCAGATGCTCCGGCCCGGCCCATCCGGACGTCGGCAGCCACCCCAGCCACACCCCGCACACCAGCAGCCCTGCCGTGGCCAGCAGGAATTCCGGTACGGCGGCCAGCATCGCGGCGCCCGCCCCGGCCGAGGCCCGCCCCCGCACCAGCACCGGCACGACGAGGACGACGGTCAGCAGCAGCGCGACGGCCAGGGCCGCGCCCATCAGCGCGAGCGACACCCTGAGCCCGGCCAGCACGGAGGGCAGCACCTCGGTGCCCGACACCCAGGAGGCGCCGAGGTCGCCGCGCCCGAGACCGGCGGCCCACCTCCCCAGGAGGGCAAGGGGCCCCGCGTCGAGGCCGAGGTCGCGGCGGACGGCGTCCAGGGCCTCCCGCGTCGGTTCCTGTTCGGCGGAGCGGGCGCGCAGCACGGTCAGCGCGGGGTCGCGGCCGGAGAGCCAGGGCAGCAGGCCCACGGCGGCGAGGACCGCGAGGAGACCGGCCGACCGGGTCGCGGCGGCCCTCACTCGACGTACGTGGCGGCGGTGACCAGCTCCCGCTCGCGCGGGTCGTGCGCGGCGCCGACCACCCCGGGCGCGTCGCCCTGGATCACCCGCTCGTGCAGCAGGGGTACGGCGGCGTCGGCGGCGAGGACGGCGGCCTCGGCGGCGATCACGGCCCGGCGGCGGGCGTCGCCGGTGGGTGTCGCGCCCGCCTTCCGCAGGGCCGCGTCCACGGAACGGTCGGTGAACCGGGAGAGGTTGAAGGAGCCGTCCGAGGCGAAGTCGCTGTAGAGGTAGGCGGCCGGGTCGCCGGAGTCCAGCACGGTGGCCCGGGAGAGCAGGAACGCGTCGAAGGCGCCGGACAGCGCGTCCGCCTCGATGGCGGCGTACTCGCGCACCTCCAGCCTGACCGTGAACCCGGCCTTCTGGAGCTGCTGCTGGAGGGCCGCGGCCACCTCGGGGAGTTCGGCTCGGTCGGTGAAGGTGCCGAGGGTGATCGAGCGGCCGGCCGGGTTCCCGGCCTTCGCGCGGGTCACGGGCTCGCGCAGCCCGGCCGCCCACGGCAGCGCGGGTCCGAGCAGTCCCTCGGCGAGGTCCGCGCGCCCCTCGTACACGCCCTTCACGATCGACGCGGCGTCCACGGCCTCCCGGGCGGCGGCGCGCAGGCCGGCGTCCTCGAAGGCGCCCTTCGCGGTGTTGAGGTACAGGGTGTTGGTGCGGGGCATCGGCACCTCGGTGACGAGGTCCGCGTCGAGCAGGGCGGCCTGCGAGACGGGGACCGCCTCGACGATGTCGGCCTCGCCGCTGCGCAGTGCCGCCGCGCGGGCGGTGCCGTCCGGCACGAACCTGACGTCGATCCCGGGGGCCTTGGCCCGGCCGCCCCAGTAGGCGTCGTAGCGGTCGAGGGTGGCGGAGGAGGTGCCGTTCACCTGGGTCAGTTCGAAGGGGCCGGTGCCGGCGCCGACCGGGTTCACCGTCCTGCCGTCGTACGCCCGTGCCGCGAGGATCGACAGCTGCGGCGAGCTGAGCCGCTGCGGGACCAGGGGGTCCTCGGCGGCGGTGGTGACGGTGACCGTGCGGGCGCCCGCGGCCTTCGCCGTGAGGTCGACGCCGTCCAGGATGCGGGGCTTGGGGGCGGCGGTCGCGGCCCGCGTGAGCGAGCGGACCACGGCGTCGGCGTCCAGTCGGGTCCCGTCGTGGAAGGTCACGCCGTCGCGTATCTCGAAGGTCCAGGTACGGCCGTTCTGCCGCCAGGAGGTGGCGAGCGCGGGCTCGGCGTCGCCCTCCGCGTCGAGTTTCACGAGGGTCTCGGCGGTGGACCAGCGCGAGAGCTTGAAGGCGTCGTCGGACAGCGGTGACAGCCCGGAACGCGGCGGCTGCATCATCGCGACCCGTACGCGGGTGCCCTCGGCGCCCGCCGACGCGGTGCCGTCGCCGGTGAAACAGCCGGTGAGCAGGGTGGAGGCGGCCGTGAGGGCCGTGAGGGGGAGCAGGCGGCGGGCGGGCAGGCGCACGGGGCCCTCCGGGTAAAGGGGTGGTCAAGGACGAGTGTGCCGACCCTAGCATGATGATAATCGTTTTCAATAGTTTGGGTGATCGCCCTCGCCCGGCAACGCGTGCCCCTCAGGGCAGCCGGGCCGCCTTCAGCGTCATGTGCAGCAGCAGCCGGTCCTCCCCGTCGGCCAGGTCCAGGCCCGTCAGCTGCTCCACGCGGGACAGCCGGTAGTACAGGGTCTGGCGGTGGATGCCGAGCCGGGCCGCCGTGCGGCTCGCCTGGCCCGCGCAGTCGAGGAAGACCTCGGCGGTGCGGGCGAGTTCGTGGTGGGCGGGGGTGAGCAGCGGGCGTACGGCGCGGTCGTGGGCGGTGTCCCGGGGCAGCGAGGTCAGCAACCTGTACGGCCCGATCTCCGCCCACCGGGCCACCGGCCCGAGCCGCGCCTCGCCCAGTGCCGCCCGCGCCGCCCCCACCGCCTCCCCCCAGGCCCCGCCGAGCTCCCCCAACCCCACCCGCCCCACCGCGACCCCGGCCACGACCCCACCACCACCGGCGTCCCCGCCCGCCGGGCCACCGGCCCGTCCCACCGCCCCGCGTCCGCCGCCGGCCCGCCCCGCCGTCCCGCTTCCCGAGCCGCCGGTCCGCCCTGCCGTCCCGCTGCCCGTCGCACCGGCGCCGCTCGCCGTCCCGCCTCCGTCGTCCCCGCCCCGCCCGCCCGCGTTCCCCGCCCACTCCAGCAGCCGCCCCGCCACCGAGGTCGCCGGGGTCAGGACGTCCGGGGTGCGGAGGCGTACCAGGACGGCCAGACAGTGCGTCGTCGGGCCCCAGGGGGCCGTGCAGAGGGCGGTGGCGCCCGGGAGGGTGCGCAGGGACGGGGCGTCGTCGGGGGTGGTGGCCGGCCAGGGGGCCACGCAGATCAGGGTGTGCGGGACGTCCGCGCGGGTGCCGAGGGCGGTGCGGAGTTCCGCCAGGGCCGCGTCGTGCGGCCAGCCCGGCTCGGCCGTCAGGACGGCCCGCAGTTCCCGGGTGAGGTCGGCCCCGTGCTGGGCCTCGTCCGCGAGCAGCGCGCCGATCCGCACGGTCACCTCCATCGCCGCCGCCAGCTGTGTCTCGGCGGGGCCGGGATCGTCGGCGAGGAGCCAGACGTAACCGAGGACGACCCCCCGATGCCGTACGGGAAGACAGATCCGGCCCCGGTGCACGCCCGCCTCCGGGGTCGGCGGGATCCGGACCGGGCCGGTGGCGCGGGTGATGCCGAAGCCCTCGAACCAGGTGCGCACGGCCGCCGTCGACCGCCGGGTCAGGATCGAGCGGGCCCGCACCGGGTCCAGCGCGGACGCGTCCAGCTCGTCCTCGCTGTCGTACGCGCCGAACGCGATCAGCTCGAAGTCCCGGTTCTCCAGGGTCGCGGGGACGCCCAGCAGCTCCGAGATCTCATCGACCAGGTCCTGGTAGTCACCTTGGTATTCGGCGGTCACCTGGGCATTCTCCCTCAGTCCCGCAGGCCTTCATCCATCTGTCTGAGATCTGCGGCACGGATGCGTGACAGCTGTCGATGGCCGACGATCGGAGGGATCCTTAACTTTCACGGTGGTTCTCCGTGCCGTTCCCGGATCGTCGGGTATCGGCCTCGTATGGGTTGGTATGTGGAGGTGCCCCGTGCTGGGTCCCGTGATTCTCGCCGCGTCGCGCAGCGACCGGATGCGACGCCTGATCTCGGCGGCCCCCGTGACCAGGCAGGTCGTCGACCGCTTCATCCCGGGGGAGACCGTCGACGACATCGTGCCGGTCGTCGAGGAGCTCACCGCCAAGGGTCTGGAACTGACGATGGACGTCGTCGGCGAGGACATCACCACCCCCGAGCAGGCCGCCGCCGCCCGCGACGCCTATCTCGCCCTGGTCGACCGCCTCCGCGCGCTCGACCTCGGTGAGCGCGTCGAGATGTCCGTCAAGCTGTCGATGTTCGGCCAGTCCCTGCCCGGCGGCCACGCACTGGCGCTCGCCAACGTCCGCCCGGTCGTCGAGGCCGCCGCCGCCATCGGCACCACCGTCACCCTCGACGCCGAGGACCACACCACCCTCGACTCGATGTTCGCGATCCACGACGAACTGCGGAAGGACTTCCCGCAGACCGGCTGTGTGATCCAGGCCTACCTCTTCCGCACCGGGGCCGACGCCCGCCGCCTCGCCGCGAGCGGCAGCCGGGTACGGCTGGTCAAGGGCGCCTACCGGGAGCCCGCCGAGGTCGCGTACCAGCAGAAGCACGAGATCGACAAGGCGTACGTCCGGATCCTGCGGACGCTGATGGACGGGGCGGGATATCCGATGGTCGGGTCCCACGACCCGCGGCTGATCTCCATCGCCCAGGAACTCGCCCGCAAGGCCGGCCGCAAGCCCGACGAGTACGAGTTCCAGATGCTGTACGGCATCCGCGGCGACGAACACCTGCGGCTCGCCGCCGAGGGCCACCGCATGCGCGTCTACACCGCCTACGGCACCGACTGGTACGGCTACTTCATGCGCCGGCTCGCGGAGAAGCCGGCGAACCTGCGCTTCTTCGCCCGCAGCATGCTCACCCGGGGCTGAGCCCCGACACCCGCTCACGTACAAGGAGTTACGGATCTCATGGACGCTGTGACCCAGGTCCCCACCCCCGTCAACGAGCCGGTGCGCGGCTACGCCCCCGGCTCGCCCGAGCGGGCCCGGCTGGAGGCCAGGCTCAAGGAACTGGCCGACAACCCGATCGACCTGCCCTGCACCATCGGCGGAGAGAGGCGGATGGGCGGCGGTGACGCGTTCGAGGTGGTCCAGCCGCACAACCACCGGGCCGTGATCGGCACCTACCGCAACGCCACCCGGGCGGACGCGCAGGACGCCGTCGACGCGGCCCTCGCCGCCGCGCCCGGCTGGCGCGCGATGTCCTTCGACGACCGCGCCGCGATCATCCTGCGCGCCGCCGAACTGCTCGCCGGGCCCTGGCGCGAGACCATCGCCGCCTCCACCATGCTCGGCCAGTCCAAGACCGTGCAGCAGGCCGAGATCGACACCCCCTGCGAGCTGGTCGACTTCTGGCGCTTCAACGTCCACTACGCCCGGCAGATCCTGGCCGAGCAGCCCCCGGCCAACTCCCCGGGCGTGTGGAACCGCCTCGACCACCGCCCGCTGGAGGGCTTCGTCTACGCGATCACGCCGTTCAACTTCAGCGCGATCGCGGGCAACCTGCCCACCGCCCCCGCCCTCATGGGCAATGTCGTCGTCTGGAAGCCGTCGCCGACCCAGACCCATGCCGCCGTACTGCTCATGCGGCTGCTGGAGGAGGCCGGGCTGCCCAAGGGCGTCATCAACCTCGTCACCGGTGACGGCATCGCCGTCTCCGAGGTCGCCCTCGCCCACCGCGACCTGGCCGGCATCCACTTCACCGGCTCGACGAAGACCTTCCAGTACCTGTGGAAGACGGTCGGCGCCAACATCGAGAAGTACCGCTCCTACCCGCGTCTGGTCGGCGAGACCGGCGGCAAGGACTTCGTCGTCGCCCACCCGAGCGCCGACCGCGCGGTCCTGAAGACCGCCCTCACCCGCGGCGCCTTCGAGTACCAGGGCCAGAAGTGCTCCGCGACCTCCCGCGCCTACATCCCCGCCTCGATCTGGAACTCCGGCTTCAAGGAGGAGTTCGCCGCCGAGGTCGACCAGCTCACCATGGGTGACGTCACCGACCTGTCGCACTTCCTCGGCGCCGTCATCGACGAGCGCGCCTTCGCCAGGAACAAGGCCGCCATCGACCGCGCCCAGGCCGACCCGTCCTGCACGATCGTCGCCGGCGGCACCTACGACGACTCGGTCGGGTACTTCGTCCGCCCGACCGTCGTCGAGTGCGGCGACCCCGAGAACGAGGTGTTCCGCACCGAGTACTTCGGCCCCTTCCTCGCCGTCCACGTCTACGAGGACGACCGGTACGACGAGATGCTCACCCAGATGGAGTCGGTGTCCGACTACGCCCTGACCGGCTCGGTCGTCTCCGGCGACCGCGCGGCGACCGCGTACACCATGGAGAAGCTGCGCTACGCGGCCGGCAACTTCTACATCAACGACAAGTCGACCGGCGCCGTCGTCGGCCAGCAGCCCTTCGGCGGCGGCCGCGCCTCCGGCACCAACGACAAGGCCGGCGCCCCGCAGAACCTCACCCGCTGGACGCTGACCCGCGCCATCAAGGAGACCCTGGTCGCCCCGACCGACCACACCTACCCGCACATGGGCTGACCGCGCACCATGGGGGGATGACCCCGCGCACCGACGACGGAGTACGACTGTGGGCGAGCGCGTCCGGCAGGGGCGCGCCGCTCGTCCTGTGCCACGGCGGACCCGGTCTGTGGGACATGTTCGGCGACGTGGCGGCGCTGCTCGCCGACGCCGCCACCGTGATCCGCTGGGACCAGCGCGGCTGCGGCCGCTCGCAGCGGTGCGACGGACCGTGGACCACCGACCGGTCCGTGGCCGACCTGGACGCCGTACGACGCCACTTCGGCCTCGGCCGCACCGCCCTGCTCGGCCACTCCTGGGGCGCCCAGCTCGCCCTGGCCTACACCCTCGCCCACCCGGAACGGGTGAGCACGCTGGTGTACGTCAGCGGCACGGGCATCGGGCCCGACGCCGACTGGCACCCGGCCTACCGCGAGAACCTCCTCGCCCGCTTCGGCGAGACACCCGAACGCCTCGCCCGCTGGCGGGAACTGTCGGACCGTACGGCGCTCACGCCGGCCGAGGCCCGGGAGCGCGCCGTCCTCCAGTGGTCCGTCGAGTACGAGGACCGCGACCGCGCCCTTGACCTCGCCGGCCGCGCGGCCGACCCGTGGTTCGGGGTCAACGGCGACTGCAACAAGGCCCTCAACCAGGAGCGGCGCCGGATCTGGGGCACCCCGGCACTGCGCGCCGCCTGCGCGGCCCTCGACGTGCCGGTGCTGATCGTCGACGGCGCCGAGGACATCCGGCCCCGGTCGGCGGTGGACTCACTGGAGCGGGCCCTGCCGCGGGTACGCCGGGTGACCTTCCCGGGCGCGGGCCATCTGCCGTGGGTCGAGGACCCCGACGGCTTCCGGGCAGCCGTGGCCTCGGCGCTGCGCTAGCCCGGCATCTCCGTGCGCTCCCACCACTCGTACACCGGGAGCCTGCCCTGCGGGGTGTCCGCGTGGCGGGCCGTGGGTCTGAAGTGTTCGTAACCGCTCCGCAGCTCGATCTTCAGGTCCGCTCCCGGTGTGGTGAGGGGGACGATCCGCTCGGGGAGGTCGTCCGGACCGCCCTCCAGCAGTGCCTTGGTGTCGTCACTCATGACCTGACCGTTCCCGGTGCCGCGACCGGGTGTGCGTCCCCCGCCCAGGATCAGCCGTCTGGGCGATCACCGCAGGTCAGGCAGGTGTGACTCGATCCGCCGTCTCAGATAGTAGGAAGTCCGAGTACTTGTGCAGACAGCGGCGCGCTCCTCGCTTAACTTTGTAGGAGCCGAACGTCTCGCTCGATCAAGCGAAGGGCGGTCGTGAGCCGGGCCCCGCGCAGGCAACCCCTGCGGCCCGCAGCTCCCCGCCCCGGCGTCTCGTACCCCCTTCCGCACTCCCTGGTCCTTCGAAGGAGTCGATTCCCCATGGCCGAGACGACCGTCCGCCGCCGAGTCCGTCACACCTCGCGTACGAGCGAGTCCGACCGCAAGCAGGCCGCCGCCGCCCTCCAGCGCGCCCTCGACCGCCGGGACAACGGCGGCGAGACCGGCCACCTGTGACCTGCTAGCCGGTCGCACCCCGCAGTCCGGGAGCCGCACCCGCACGGGGTGCGGCGCGGGTCCTGAACGGGACTTCAGGCCCCGCGCCGCACCTCGAACCGGTCGATGCGCCGGCCGTCCTCCGCCAGCGCCGACACCGTCAGCCGCGCCGAGGGCCCGCCGGTCGCCTCCACCGACAGGAACGAGAAGCCCCGGTAGCGCACCCGTGACCACTCCACGGTCTCCGCCGCGTTCTCGCGCGAGCGCGTCCAGTGGAAGGTGTCCACCGCGTCGCGGTCGCGGACCCGCCCCTCGTAGCTCTCCGGCGCGTCCGCCGGGAAGCCGTACAGATCACGGCCGCCGCCGCCCGCCGTGACGTACACCGTCCCGTCCCGCGCCGGGTCCACGGACCCGCCGACCGGGACGGTCCGGCCCACCCGTCCGCCCTTCAGGGCGTCGGTCCGCTCGTAGACGTGGTTGTGCCCGTTGACCACCAGGTCCACCCGGTACCGGTCGAACAGCGGCAGCCACTCCGCGCGCACCCCGCCGTCCGAGGCGTGCGCCGAGGTCGAGTAGGCGCAGTGGTGGAAGAAGACGACGACGAAGTCGACGTCCGACGACGTCCGCAGGGCGGCCAGGGTCCGCTTCAGCCATGCCGTCTGACGGCCCTGGGTGTACCCCTGGTTCGCGGGGATCTCGTACGACACGTCGTTCGCGTCCAGCGCCACCACGCCCACGTTGCCGTACGTGAACGTGTACACGCCCGGGGCGGTGCGCGGGTCGAAGCCGGTGTCCGGGAGAAAGAAGCGGGCGAGCTGGCCGCCGTAGCCGTCGGGGGAGTACCAGGCCTCCATGTCGTGGTTGCCGGTCGTCACCATCCACGGCACCGACCGCGCCACCGGCTCGTTCTGCTTCAGGAACGCGTCCCACGCGGTGGGGTCGTAGCCGTCGCTCTTCTCGCCCTTGCCGGTGCCGTCGGCGTAGCAGATGTCGCCCGCGTGCAGGTGGAAGGCGGGGGCCGCCTTCAGCAGCAGCCGGTCGATCGCGGCGGCCGACCGGCCCACGCCCTGGTCGCCGAACGCGGTGAACACGAACCGCCCGGCGCCCGCCGGTGCCGTACGGAACGAGGTGATCGTGGCGCGGTGCTCCGCGTCCGCCGGGTCGAAGCCGTCGTGGCCGACGCCGTAGTAGTACGTCGTCCCGGGCAGCAGATCGGTCACCGAGGCGTGCACGTAGTACTGGTCGAGCGCCTTGCGCACGCCCTCCACGCCCGGCGTGTGCAGCGCGCGCACCTCGGCCTCCACCGTGCCGCCGAGGTCGTCGGGGCGGGTGCCGATCCGGACGTACGGCGCACGCACGGCGGCGGGGACCTGCCAGGAGATCCGCATCCCGGTGCGCGGGTCCGCGCCGAAGGAGAGATGGCGGCCGAAGGGGACGGCCGAGGAGCGCTCGGTGGAGCCCGGTGCGGACGGTGCGGGGGTCGCCGATGCCTTCGGGCCGGGGGAGTCGTCCCCGCAGCCGGTCAGCAGCCCGCCCGCCGCCACCGCCCCCGCCGACACCAGGGTGCGGCGCCGGATGAGCTTCGTGCGCAGATACTCGTACTGCTCCGCCATACTCATCCCGCGGGCGAGCCGCGGCGGAATGCCCACGTCCGGTGTCTCCATGCCCGAGAAGTTTCCCGACCGGCCCAACGGGCGTCCTGCGTACGGGTGAACGCGGGGCGACCGGAGTACGCCGTCCTCTCCACGGCTGTCCGTATGGCGGACCCGGCGTGTCATTCCATGGGACAAGGAGTACGGTGCTGCGCATGTCGGCAAGTTCTCGCACCCTCAATCTCGCAGTGATCCCCGGTGACGGCATCGGCCAGGAGGTCGTGGCCGAAGGTCTGAAGGTCCTCTCCGCCGTCCTTCCGCAGGATGTGAAGCTGGAGACCAAGGAGTACGACTTCGGCGCCAAGCGCTACCACGACACCGGTGAGACCCTCACCGACGCCGACCTCGACGCGCTCAAGCGGCACGACGCGATCCTGCTCGGCGCGATCGGCGACCCGTCGGTCCCCTCCGGCGTCCTGGAGCGCGGCTTCCTGCTCAAGCTCCGCTTCGCCTTCGACCACCACGTCAACCTGCGGCCCTCGAAGCTGCTGCCCGGCGTCGACACCCCTCTCAAGGGCCAGCCGGCCATCGACTTCGTCGTGGTCCGCGAGGGCACCGAGGGCCCGTACACCGGCAACGGCGGCACCATCCGCAAGGGCACCGAGCACGAGGTCGCCACCGAGGTCTCGGTGAACACCGCCTTCGGTGTCGAGCGTGTCGTGCGGGACGCCTTCGCGCGGGCCCAGGCCCGCCCCCGCAAGAAGCTCACCCTCGTCCACAAGAACAACGTGCTGACCTTCGCCGGTCACCTGTGGACGAACATCTTCACCAAGGTCGCCGCGGAGTTCCCCGAGGTCGGCACCGACTACATCCACGTCGACGCGGCCACGATCTACCTGGTCACCGACCCGGGCCGGTTCGACGTCATCGTCACCGACAACCTCTTCGGCGACATCATCACCGACCTCGCCGCGGCCGTCTCCGGCGGCATCGGCGTCGCGGCCTCCGGCAACATCAACCCCTCCGGTGAGTTCCCGTCGATGTTCGAGCCCGTCCACGGCTCGGCCCCCGACATCGCCGGCCAGGGCAAGGCCGACCCCACCGCCACGGTCCTGTCCGTCGCCCTCCTGCTGCGCCACCTCGGCTACGAGACCGAGGCCGCGCGCATCGACGAGGCCGTCTCCGCCGACCTCGCGGAGCGCACCGGCAAGCCCGCCCGCAGCACGTCCGAGATCGGCGACGCGCTGTCCGTACGAGTAGCCGGCTGACCCCGCCGCCACTCGAGATCTTCGAAGCCGCCGGGTCGCATCCGCACCCGGCGGCTTCCACATGTCCCCGCCGGGTGAAACCATCAGCCCCGGGTCGCATTCACGCCGTTTTCTTCCCGCCGCCCCGCTTGCGATAATCGAACGCGGAGCCGCGGAATGAGGCAATGCTCGGACGTCCTACTACTGGCCACCGGCCGTACGGGCGTGAGCGCGGCCCGTCACTACAACCGGTGAAGGACAACCACTCATGACGACGCCCACGATCGAGCTCAAGCCCTCCGCCAGCCCCACCGCCGCCGCCGAGCGCGAGGCGGTCCTGGCGAACCCCGGGTTCGGCCGCCACTTCACCGACCACATGGTGACGATCAAGTGGACCGAGGGCCGCGGCTGGCACGACGGCCAGCTCGTCCCGTACGCGCCGATCCCGCTCGACCCGGCGACCAACGTCCTGCACTACGCCCAGGAGATCTTCGAGGGCCTCAAGGCCTATCGCCGCCCCGACGGCTCCGTCGCCACCTTCCGCCCGGACAAGAACGCCCTGCGCTTCCAGGCCTCCGCCCGCCGGCTGGCCATGCCCGAGCTGCCGGTCGAGACCTTCATCGAGGCCTGTGACGTCCTGGTCGCCCAGGACAAGGACTGGGTGCCCGCGCACGGTGGCGAGGAGTCCCTCTACCTGCGCCCCTTCATGATCGCGACCGAGGTCGGGCTGGGCGTGAAGCCGGCCAACGAGTACCTGTTCCTGGTCATCGCCTCCCCGGCCGGCGCCTACTTCCCGGGCGGCGTGAAGCCCGTCTCCATCTGGGTCTCCGAGGACCATGTCCGCGCCGTCCCCGGCGGCATGGGCGACGCCAAGACCGGCGGCAACTACGCCGCCTCCCTGCTCGCCCAGGCCGAGGCCGCCGCGCAGGGCTGCGCCCAGGTCTGCTACCTCGACGCGGTCGAGCGCACCTGGGTCGAGGAGCTCGGCGGCATGAACCTCTACTTCGTCTACGGCAACAAGATCATCACGCCGTCGCTGACCGGCTCCATCCTGGAGGGCGTCACCCGTGACTCCCTGCTCACCGTCGCCCGCGACCTCGGCTACGAGGCCGAGGAGGGCCGGGTCTCCGTCGACCAGTGGCAGCGCGACTCGGAGAACGGCACCCTGACCGAGGTCTTCGCCTGCGGCACCGCCGCCGTGATCACCCCGGTCGGCACGGTCAAGCGCACCGGCGCCGAGTGGCGGCAGTCGGGCGGCGAGCCCGGCGAGGTCACCCTGAAGCTCCGCCAGGCACTGCTGGACATCCAGCGCGGCACGGCCGAGGACCGGCACGGCTGGATGCACCCGCTGGGCTGAGCCACCGCATCCCTGCCCGGGGCCGCTCCCGACATCCGGGGGCGGCCCTGCCGCGTCTTTCGGGGATCACCCCGTATGGAGCGTCACTCGAACCAGTCGTACGGAAGTCTTACGATCTTCATGCTGAGCAGCTTAGAGTGACGCTCGAACCATCGGAGGTCACCGTGCGACTCACCCCCACCGAACGCGACCGCCTGCTGCTCTTCGGCGCCGCCGAGCTGGCCCGGGCCAGAAGGGCACGCGGGCTGCGGCTCAACGTGCCCGAGGCGACCGCGCTCGTCGCGGACACCGTCTGCGAGGCGGCCCGGGACGGGCTGCGGCTGGCCGAGGCGATCGAGCGCGCCCGCTCGGTGCTCGGCCCGGACGACGTACTGCCGGGCGTGGCGGACATCGTCACCGAGGTGCACGTCGAAGCCGTCTTCGACGACGGCTCCCGGCTCGCGGTGGTCTGCGACCCGATCGGCGGCGGACTCGGCGACCGCGCCCCCGGCGCCCTGCTGCCCGGCCCCGCGCACCAGGAGCCCGGGGCGACCGTCCGGCTGACCGTGACCAACACCGCCGACGTGCCCGTCTCCGTCACCTCCCACTTCCACTTCTTCGAGGCCAACCCGCGGCTCGCCTTCGACCGTACGGCCGCCTACGGCATGCGGCCGGCCGTGCCCGCGGGCTCCTCGGTGCGGTTCGGGCCGGGAGAGACGCTGGAGATCGGCCTCCTGCCGATCGGCGGCGCCCGCGTCGCCATCGGCTTCGCCGGTCTCGTCGACGGACCGCTGGACGCGCCCGGCGCCCGCGAGGAGGCGCTGCGCCGCGCCGCCGCCTGCGGCTACCTCGGCGTACCGGAGAGCCCGGCGCGGGAGGACGCGCGATGAGCCGCCCCGGAGGCCACCCCGCCGAGGCCCGCCGCCTCACCCCGTACGAGTACGCCGCCACCCACGGCCCCCGCGCCGGCGACCGGGTCCGCCTCGGCGACTCGGGACTCGTCGTCCGGGTGGAGTCCGACTCCCAGCGCCCCGGCGACGAGTTCCTGGCCGGCTTCGGCAAGACCGCCCGCGACGGACTGCATCTGAAGGCCGCCGCCGTCCGCGACACCTGTGACGTCGTGATCAGCAACGTCGTGGTGATCGACGCCGTCCTCGGCGTCCGCAAGGTGTCCCTCGGCATCCGCGAGGGCCGGATCCACGCCATCGGGCGGGCCGGGAACCCCGACACCCTCGACGGGGTCGACGTGGTCGTCGGCACCGGGACCTCCATCGTCTCCGGCGAGGGGCTGATCGCCACCGCCGGGGCCGTCGACACCCATGTCCATCTGCTGTCGCCGCGGATCATGGAGGCCTCGCTGGCCTCCGGCGTCACCACGGTCATCGGGCAGGAGTTCGGGCCGGTATGGGGCGTCGGCGTCAACTCGCCCTGGGCGCTGCGGCACGCGTTCGGCGCGTTCGACGCCTGGCCGGTCAACATCGGCTTCCTGGGCCGGGGTTCGTCCTCCCACGCGGCGCCCCTGGTGGAGGCGCTGGCCGAGGGCGGCGCCTCCGGATTCAAGGTGCACGAGGACATGGGCGCCCACACCAGGGCGCTGGACACGGCCCTGCGCGTCGCCGAGGAGCACGACGTCCAGGTCGCCCTGCACAGCGACGGCCTGAACGAGTGCCTCTCCGTCGAGGACACCCTCAGGGTGCTGGAGGGCCGGACCATCCATGCCTTCCACATCGAGGGCTGCGGCGGCGGACACGTCCCCAACGTGCTGAAGATGGCCGGCGTCCCGAACGTCATCGGCTCCTCGACCAACCCCACGCTCCCCTTCGGCCGGGACGCCGTCGCCGAGCACTACGGCATGATCGTCTCCGTCCACGACCTCAAGACCGACCTGCCCGGCGACGCGGCCATGGCCCGCGACCGCATCCGCGCCGGAACCATGGGCGCCGAGGACGTCCTGCACGACCTGGGCGCGATCGGCATCACCTCCTCCGACGCCCAGGGCATGGGCCGGGCGGGGGAGACGGTCCGCCGGACCTTCGCCATGGCCGGGAAGATGAAGGCCGAGTTCGGCGGCCCGGACGACGGGCACGACAACGAGCGCGTCCTGCGGTACATCGCCAAGCTGACCATCAACCCGGCCATCGCGCACGGCCTCGCGCACGAGGTCGGCTCGATCGAGGTCGGCAAGCTCGCCGACATCGTGCTGTGGCGCCCGGAGTACTTCGGCGCCAAGCCGCAGCTCGTCCTCAAGGCCGGCTTCCCGGCGTACGGCGTGACGGGCGACCCGAACGCGGCCACCGACGACTGCGAACCCCTCGTCCTGGGGCCGCAGTTCGGGGCGTACGGCGCGACCCCCGCCGACCTCTCCGTGGCCTTCGTCGCGCAGGCCGCCCTGGACCAGGGCCACGACCGGATGCCGACCCGCCGCCGCCGGGTCGCCGTCCGCGGCACCCGCGGGATCGGCCCGGCCGACCTGCGCCTCAACTCCCGTACCGGAGCGGTCGACGTGGACCGGCGCACCGGCCTGGTCACCCTCGACGGCGAGCCCCTGCACTGCGCACCGGCCGAGTCCGTCTCCCTCAACCGCCTGTACTTCCTCTGAGACCCCTCCTCCCGATTCTTCCGACAAGACCCCTTTCCCAAGGACACCGGACATGACCACACCCGCCGCCGACGGCTTCCGCATGCCCGCCGAGTGGACCCCGCACGAACGCACCTGGATGGCCTGGCCGGGCCCCAACGACACCTTCGCCGACGACGGGGAACTCGCCGCCGCCCGCTCCGCCTGGGCGCCGGTCGCCCGTACGGTCCGCCGCTTCGAACCGGTCACGGTGGTGTGCGGACCGGGACAGTCCGCGGCGGCCGCCGCGCTCCTCGGCCCCGAGGTGGACCTCGTCGAACGCGACCTCGACGACGCCTGGATGCGTGACATCGGCCCCACGTTCCTGACCGACGACCGCGGTGGACTCGCCGCCGTCGACTGGACGTTCAACGGCTGGGGCGCCCAGCACTGGGCCCGCTGGGAACACGACGCGAAGATCGCCGCGCACGTCGCCGACCTCGCGGGGGCGCGCACGTACGCCTCGCGGCTGGTCAACGAGGGCGGCGCGATCCATGTCGACGGCGAGGGGACGGTCCTGCTCACGGAGACCGTCCAGCTCGGCCCGGAACGCAACCCCGGCTGGACCCGCGAGGAGGCCGAGGCCGAGGTCCACGCCATGCTCGGCACCCGCAAGGCGATCTGGCTGCCGCGCGGCCTGACCGGCGACTACCCCCCGCACGGCTACGGCACCCTCGGCCACGTCGACATCGTCGCCGCCTTCGCCGCCCCCGGCGTGGTCGTGGCGCACCGCCAGCCCGACCCGGCCCACCCCGACCACGAGGTCGCCGAGGAGGTCATCGGCATCCTCCGCGCCGCGACCGACGCCCGGGGCCGCCGCCTGGAGGTCGTCGACGTCCCCGCCCCCACCGTCCTGGAGGCCGACGGCCACTGGGCCGACTACTCCTACATCAACCACTACCTCTGCAACGGCGGGGTCGTCCTCTGCGCCTTCGACGACCCCCGCGACGCCCTCGCCGCCGACATCTTCCGCCGCCTCTTCCCCGACCGCGCGGTCACCCTGGTCGACGCCCGCACGATCTTCGCGGGCGGCGGCGGCATCCACTGCATCACCCAGCAGCAGCCGAAGCCCCGGGTCGGGTAGAACGTACGCGTGAACGTACTGCTGTGCTGCACGGCCTGCGGCCATCGACTCACCGAGCCGCTGCTGCGGCTGCCCGAACTGCCCCGGCGTCCGGTCTACGAGGGGCTGAAGAATCCGGACGGCTCGCGGCACGCCCCGTCGACCGTGCCGCGGGGCGCCTACGCGGTGGACCCGGAACCGTCCGGGGCGCCGTTCGTGCCGCATCCGGATCCGGAATGGACCGGGGCGGCGATCCCGGGGCTGTGCATGTCGGACCCCGACGGCGACGGGTGCCTGATGTCGGCCGGGCCGCGCGACACCTTGGTGACGCACCCCGAGGACACCGCTGGGCGACTGGCCCGCAACCCCGAGTCGTCGGAGTCCGGCTGCTGTGGCGCACCCGGGCAGGAGGGCCCCAACCAGGTGTGCGGGGCCTGCGGCGCGGTGGTCGGGACCCTGTTCAGCGACTGTTACGTCCCGTACGAGTTCCACTTCCTGCCCGACGCCGTGCGGGTGACCCCCGTATGAGCTCCGCCCGCCGCACCCCGGCCCCGCCGCGTGAGCGGATCCTCACCGCGGCCATGGAGATGATCGCCGAACGCGGGCTGGAGAAGCTCACCATGGCCGGGCTCGGCCGTGAGGTCGGGATGAGCAGTGGGCATCTGCTCTACTACTTCCACTCCAAGGACGAGCTGCTGCTGCAGACCCTGGAGTGGAGCGAGGGCCGGCTGGGTGCAGAGCGGGCGCGGCTGCTGACCGGGCCCGCGGGCGCCCGCGAGCGGCTCGACGCCTATGTCGACCTGTACGTCCCCGACGGGCACCGCGATCCGCACTGGACGCTCTGGCTGGAGGTCTGGAACCGCTCGCAGAACGCCGACGACACCGCCCGCGACCGGCAGGCCGCCATCGAGGGGGCCTGGCACCGCGACCTCGTGGCCGTGCTCGCGGAAGGGGTGTCCCGCGGCGAGTTCCGCCCGGTCGACCCCGACCGGTACGCGGCCCGGCTGCGGGCGCTGCTGGACGGTTTCTCCATCCATGTGGCGATCGGACTGCGCGGCACGGACCGGCAGCAGGTGCTGGCGCATGTGCGCGAGTTCCTGGACGCCTCGCTTCCCGCATCCTGAGACGCCCGGCTCATGGCGGTCCGGCTTGTGCCAGACTGCCCCCGTGTTCTCGTTCGCCATGATTATTGGCAGCAGGCGCGCCGGTCCGCAGTGACCGCCACGTACGACCAGGTACGGGTGGCCACCGTCGTCCTCGACCCGCGCGCAGACCTCTCGCACCCGCGAGAGGTTTTTCGCTTTTCTGGCCCACCCACAGCCGGGAGCGAGCGCACGAGGGACCATGGGGACGGTGGAGCCGGTCATTCCGGTAAGACCGAAGATCCACAACAGGAGCCTTGAGACCATGACCGAGACGGCAACCAGCGAGCTCGACGACTCGTTCCACGTCTTCGACACCACTCTGCGCGACGGCGCCCAGCGGGAGGGCATCAACCTCACCGTCGCCGACAAGCTCGCGATCGCACGGCACCTGGACGACTTCGGCGTCGGCTTCATCGAGGGCGGCTGGCCCGGCGCCAACCCCCGCGACACCGAGTTCTTCGCCCGCGCCCAGCAGGAGATCGACTTCAAGCACGCCCAGCTGGTCGCCTTCGGCGCGACCCGCCGCGCGGGCGCCAAGGCCTCCGAGGACCCGCAGGTCAAGGCGCTCCTGGACTCCGGGGCCGGGGTCATCACCCTGGTCGCCAAGTCCCACGACCGGCATGTCGAGCTGGCCCTGCGCACCACCCTGGACGAGAACCTGGAGATGGTCCGCGACACCGTCTCCTTCCTGCGCGAGCAGGGCCGCCGGGTCTTCGTCGACTGCGAGCACTTCTTCGACGGCTACCGCGCCAACCCCGAGTACGCGAAGGCGGTCGTCCGGGCGGCCTCGGAGGCCGGCGCCGACGTCGTCATCCTCTGTGACACCAACGGCGGCATGCTCCCCGCCCAGGTCCAGGCGGTCGTCTCCACCGTGCTCGCCGACACCGGCGCCCGGCTCGGCATCCACGCCCAGGACGACACCGGCTGCGCGGTCGCCAACACCCTCGCCGCCGTGGACGCCGGCGCCACCCACGTCCAGTGCACGGCGAACGGCTACGGCGAGCGCGTCGGCAACGCCAACCTCTTCCCGGTCGTCGCCGCCCTGGAACTGAAGTACGGCAAGAAGGTCCTCCCCGAGGGCCGGCTGCGCGAGATGACCCGGATCTCGCACGCCATCGCCGAGGTCGTCAACCTCACCCCCTCCACCCACCAGCCCTACGTCGGCGTCTCCGCCTTCGCCCACAAGGCCGGACTGCACGCCTCCGCCATCAAGGTCGACCCGGACCTGTACCAGCACATCGACCCCGAGCTGGTCGGCAACACCATGCGCATGCTGGTCTCCGACATGGCCGGCCGGGCCTCGGTCGAGCTCAAGGGCAAGGAACTCGGCGTCGACCTCGGCGGCGACCGCGAGCTGGTCGGCCGGGTCGTGGAGCGGGTCAAGGAGCGCGAGCTCAAGGGCTACACGTACGAAGCGGCCGACGCGTCCTTCGAGCTGCTGCTGCGCACCGAGGTCCAGGGCGGCAAGCCGCTGCGCTACTTCGAGGTGGAGTCCTGGCGGGCCATCGTCGAGGACCGCCCCGACGGCACCCACGCCAACGAGGCCACCGTCAAGCTGTGGGCCAAGGGCGAGCGGATCGTCGCCACCGCCGAGGGCAACGGCCCGGTGAACGCCCTCGACCGGGCCCTGCGGGTCGGGCTGGAGAAGATCTACCCCCAGCTCGCCAAGCTCGACCTGGTCGACTACAAGGTCCGTATCCTCGAGGGCGTCCACGGCACCGAGTCCACCACCCGCGTCCTGATCTCCACGGCCGACGGGACCGGCGAGTGGTCCACGGTCGGCGTCGCGGAGAACGTCATCGCGGCCTCCTGGCAGGCCCTGGAGGACGCCTACACGTACGGCCTGCTGAAGGCCGGAGTCCAGCCGGCCGAGTGACCGGCGTCAGAACCCCCGCCACACGTTGTCGAAGGCCGCGTCCTCGACGCGCCGCCGCTGCCGTACGGCCTCCAGCTCCGTCAGCGCGCCGTTGACCGCCGCGAGCACGGTCACCACCGCCTCGTCCGCCGGGACCGGCGGCTCGTCCGCCGCTCCCTCGGGGATGCCCAGAGCGGCGGCGAGCGAGGCGAGGACGGGCTCGCGGGAGGTCCAGCGCTCGGTCGCGCGGGCCCGGTCCGGCGCCTCCGCGGCGACCTCGCGGCCGTTCCTCGGCGCCAGCAGCCGGTACCGGGGCCGGCCGGCCCGCTCCTCCGTCTCCAGTTCGTTGGCGTAGGTCTGGGCGAGCCCGTCCCCGCGGCGCCACAGCCAGTCCTCGACCGACTCGTGCGGCGGCTGCCGGACGAGGGCCGCACCGGCCTCGGCCAGCAGCCGGTCGTCCGTGGCCGGCGGCAGCCCGGGCACGATGCGGTCGTCGTCCAGCGTGACCGCCTCGGCGGCGAGCAGGTCGGCCAGCTCGGCCCCCGCGAGGGCCAGGGAGAGGTCGCCCCGCTCGACGGGCCGGGCGGACGGGACGTCGAGGGAGACGATCAGCAGATCGCGCGCAGTGGTCATGGCGGACTCCAGGTCGGTTGCCCCCATGATCCCCCCGTCCCCGGCCCGGGGCGAGAACACCTCTTGACGGGCCTGCGGGCCGTTAGTTAACTCACGGCGTGATCTAAGTCCTGAGTGAATCCGAGAGCCGAGGGAAGGTCCATGCCGAGAACCGCCCTGCTCGTCTCCACTGCACTGTTCGCCGCGCTGCTGTCCCCGACCGCCGTCCGTGCCGCCGCCGACCCCGCCCCGACCCCCGTCGACCGCTTCGAGGGCGAGGTCCCCTTCGCGTCCCAGCCCGCCGAGGGCATCTTCACCTGGGGCAGCGACGCCGACGACCCGCCCGCGCTCCGGCTGGCCGACCGCGCCGACGCCCCCGAGGGCGAGCGGGTCCTCACCGGCGACTACGACATCAGCGGCTGGGGCGGCTTCACCCACGACTACGCCGCCACCGGACCCGCCCACGACTGGTCCGCCCACCAGGGCATCCGGTTCTGGTGGCAGGGACACGGCGACGGCCGCAGGATCGCCTTCGAGATCAAGGACGGCGGCGCCCACGGTGAGGCCTCCGAACTGTGGACGACGTCCTTCACCGACGACTTCACCGGCTGGAAGCGCATCGAGATCCCCTTCGCCGACTTCCGGTACCGCACCGACTACCAGCCGGTCGGCGGCATCGACCACGTCCTCGGACTGACGCAGATGTGGGGGTACGCGGTCACCCTCCCCACCGGCGCCGGCGGCGACTTCGCCATGGACGGCGTCGAGCTCTACGGCCGCGCCGACCAGTCCCTGCGCGCCTCCGTCACCACCGACGCGGCCGTGTACCCCGTCGCCGAGGGCGGCGCGGCCACGGTCCGGGTCACCCTCGCCACCACCGGTGCCGCACCGGTCGACGAGCCCGTGACGGTGACCTACGGGACGGCCGACGGCACCGCCGAGCCCGGCCGGGACTACACCCCGGTCACCGGCACCCTCACCTTCCCCGCGGGCACCCCCTCCGGGACCTCCCGCACGGTCCGGATCCCGACCCTGCGGGACCGGGCCGCCGAAGCCGCCGAGACCATCCCCCTGACCCTGACGGTCACCGGTGCCAAGGCCCCCGCCGAGACCCCGCAGGTCGTGATCGACGCGCACGGACTGCCGTATCTGAACAGCAAGTTGCCGGTGAAGCGGCGCGTCGCCGATCTGCTCTCCCGGATGTCCCTGGCGGAGAAGGCCGGTCAGATGACCCAGGCCGAGCGCGGCGCGCTGACCGCGCCGGGCGACATCGCCGCGTACGACCTCGGCTCGCTGCTGTCCGGCGGCGGCTCGACGCCCACGCCCAACACCCCCGAGGCCTGGGCGAAGATGATCGACGCCTTCCAGCTCCGGACGCGGGCCACGAGGTTCCAGATCCCGCTGATCTACGGGGTGGACGCCGTGCACGGCCACAACAACCTCGTCGGCGCCACGGTCATGCCGCACAACATCGGCATCGGAGCGACGCGGGATCCCCAACTCGCCCACCGCACCGGAGAGGTGACCGCCGCCGAGGTCCGCGCCACCGGTGTCCCCTGGGACTTCGCCCCCTGCCTGTGCGTCACCCGCGACGAACGCTGGGGCCGCTCCTACGAGTCCTTCGGTGAGGACCCGGCGCTGGTGGAGTCCATGGAGACGGTGATCCAGGGCCTCCAGGGCGCCCCGGACGGACGGGACTTGAAGGACGACGACAAGGTCCTCGCCACCGCCAAGCACTTCGTCGGCGACGGCGGCACCACCTACGGCTCCTCCACCACCGGCAGCTACACCATCGACCAGGGCGTCACCGAGGTCACCCGGAAGCAGCTGGAGGCCGTCCATCTCGCGCCGTACCGGGAAGCGGTCGACCGCGGTGTCGGCACGGTCATGCCCTCCTACTCCTCCCTCGACATCGCGGGGGACGGGCAGGGCCCGGTGAAGATGCACGCCCGCGCCGACATGATCAACGGTGTGCTGAAGGGCCGGATGGGCTTCGACGGGTTCGTCATCAGCGACTGGGCGGCCATCGACCAGCTCCCCGGCGACTACGCCTCGGACGTCCGCACGTCGGTCAACGCCGGCCTGGACATGATCATGGTCCCGTACGCCTACCAGGACTTCACCCGGACGCTGACCGACGAGGTGACGGCGGGCCGGATCGCCGAGCGGCGGATCGACGACGCCGTCTCCCGCATCCTCACCCAGAAGATCCGCCTCGGCCTCTTCGAACGCCCGTACGCCGACACCAGTGGCGCCGCGGACATCGGCTCCGCCGCCCACCGGGCCGTGGCCCGCCGGGCCGCCGCCGAGTCGCAGGTGCTGCTGAAGAACTCCGGCGGTCTGCTGCCCCTGAAGAAGACGCAGAAGGTGTACGTCGCCGGATCGAACGCCGACGACATCGGCAACCAGACCGGCGGCTGGACGGTCACCTGGCAGGGAGCCTCCGGGAACACCACCCCCGGCACGACGATCCTGGAGGGGATACGGCGGACGGGCGCCCCGGTGACGTACTCCAAGGACGCCTCCGCACCCCTGACCGGCTACGACGTCGGTGTGGTCGTCGTCGGCGAGACCCCCTACGCCGAGGGCGTCGGCGACGTCGGCAACGGCAACGACCTGGAGCTGAGCCCCGCCGACCGGGCGGCCGTGGACAGGGTGTGCGCGGCCATGAAGTGCGCGGTGCTGATCGTCTCCGGGCGCCCCCAGCTGATCGGCGACCGGCTCGGCCCGATCGACGCCCTGGTCGCCTCCTGGCTGCCGGGCACGGAGGGCGACGGCGTGGCCGACGTCCTCTACGGCCGCCGGCCCTTCACCGGCCGGCTCCCGGTGACCTGGCCCCGCTCGGAGGCCCAGCTCCCGATCAACGTCGGCGACCCGGTGTACGACCCGCAGTACCCGTACGGCTGGGGTCTGACGACCCTGACGAAGACCCCCGGGGGCGGACTCGCCGCCCTGTACCGGCTGGCGGACGCGGCGGGGCGGGCGCACACCGCCCAGGCGGGCCGCAGCGCCGTCGAGCAGGCCCGCCGGATCGTCGAGCGGCGCATCGCCGACCGGATCACGGCCGCCTCGGCGAAACCGTTCGCCGAGGCCGACCATCTACTGCTGACCGGGCGGTACGCCCGGGCGGTGCGCAAGCTGATCGAGGCCTATCGCGCCGGGTGACCCGTTTGGGAGGCTTCGGGTAGTTTCGAGATATGAAGGGTGTCGTACGGCCCCGAAGCCTTGCCGTGCTGCTGGCGGCGCTGGCACTGGCCCTCCTCACCGTGCTCGCACCGCGGGCGGCGGCCGAGACCAGTGTGTCGAGGATCGCCGACGCCCTGCGCGAGAGCCCCGTCTACGTCGACCCGGCCGCGTCCGCCCAGCTCTCCTCGGCGGACGCGGACGCCCTGCGGCGGCGGATCGAGGACGCGGACAAACCCCTGTTCGTCGCCGTCCTCCCGGCCGGCTACCCGACCGCCCGGCTCTTCACCGACCTGCGCACGGCCACCGGTGTCACCGGCCTGTACGCGATCCGCCTCGGCGACCGCTTCGACGCCCGCGCCGACTCGGCCGTGCTGTCCCGCACGGCCGTGGGGAACCTGGTGACCAGCGTCCAGGACGAGCCCGACGCCGCCACCCAGCTCGGCGACTTCACCGACCGGGCCCTGCCGACCATGCGCGGCTCGGCGCCCGCGAGCTGGGGCTCCTCCGGCGGCGGGGGCGGGATCTCCACGGCCGGTCTGGTCACCGCCGGGGTGGTCCTCGTCGCGGGCGGCGCGGGTGCCTACACCCTGGTCCGGCGCAACCGCAGCCGGCACGAGGAGGAGCGGCGGGCGGCGCTGGAGAAGCTGCGGGTGGTGGTCGACGAGGACATCACCGCCTTCGGCGAGGAACTGGACCGCCTGGACTTCCACCCGGCCGAGCCGGGCGCCGACGACGCGATGCGCGCCGACTACGAACGCGCGCTGGACGCCTACGACCAGGCGAAGTCGGCGATGGCCGCGGCGGACAGACCGGAGGACGTGCGGGCCGTCACCCAGGCCCTGGAGGACGGCCGCTTCTCCCTCGCCCAGCTGGCCGCCCGGCGTGAGCGGCGGCCCCTGCCCGAGCGCCGGCCGCCGTGCTTCTTCGACCCCCGCCACGGTCCCTCCACCACCGACGCCGACTGGACCCCGCCCGGCGGCGCGCCGCGCGAGGTGCCGGTCTGCGCGGCGGACGCCACCCGGCTGGCCGACGGCCGCGATCCGGTGATCCGCGAGGTGGACAGCGACCACGGGCGCCGCCCCTACTGGGAGGCCGGCCCCGCCTACGGCCCCTGGGCCGGCGGCTACTTCGGCGGCGGCCTGCTGCCCGGCCTGCTCGTCGGCACCATGCTCGGCGGCCTGATGGCCACCCCGTCCTACGCGAGCGACTTCGGCTCGGGATACGGCGACTTCGGCGGCTACGAGGGCGGCGACGTCTCCGGCGCCGACTTCGACCCGGGCGACTTCGGCGGGGGCGGCGGCGACTTCGGCGGAGGGGGAGACTTCGGAGGCGGCGGCGACTTCGGCGGCGGCTTCTGAGAAGGGAAGCCCCTGAGAAGGGGGGGCGAGGGGGGCGCGCCGAAGGCAGCGCCCCCAGGGGTGCGGGGAACTGACCGACCAGCCCGCACGCACCCGCACCCGAAGCGCGACCGCTAGAGCGAGGCAGCCGCCGAGGCGATCGCCGAGGCGAACGTGGACACCTCGGAGTAGACACCGGGCGCGTTGGGCCGGGCGCAGCCGATGCCCCAGCTCACGATGCCGACCTGGACCCACTCGTTCGCGGAGTCCCGGCGGAACATCGGGCCGCCGGAGTCGCCCTGACAGGTGTCGACGCCGCCGGAGGCGTAGCCGGCGCAGATCTCGTCGCTCGCGACCAGCCCGCTGTAGCTGCCGCCGTACGCGCGGCAGGTGGCGTCGCTGATGAACGGCACCGTGGCCTTGAGCAGGTAGCGCTGCTGGGCCCCGCCCTCGACGGCGGCGCCCCAGCCGGCGACGGTGAAGGTGCCGGTGTTGTACTGCGTGGTCGTGGCGATCTTCAGCGTCGGCAGGTTGATGGGCTGGGCGAGCTTGATCAGCGCCCAGTCCTTGCCGTTGCCGTTGTAGCCGGGGGCCCGGTAGACGTACGTCGACCGCACCTGGACCCGGCCGGTGGTGGACTGGAGGTCCACCACGCCGGCGGTGGCGGTGATGCTCGTGTTGGCGCCGGTGCCGCTGACGCAGTGGGCGGCGGTCAGCACGATCTGCTGGGTGTAGAGCGCGCCGCCGCAGCCCATCGAGAGCCGGACCATGAACGGGAACTCGCCCTGCGCGGCACGGGTTCCGCCGATGACGGGGGAGGGGGCGGCCTGCGCGGCCGACACGGGCTGAAGGCTCGCGACGGCGAGCGCGGCGGCGCCGACGGCCGCGAGTCTCTTGAGGGCGGTGAGGAGCTTCTTCATGGTGCTGCCTCCGTGGGGGGTTCGGTGTCTGACGTGCCCATGTCATACATCGAGGCAAAGAAACACCCATGCGCTGGCATGGTCAGGTCAAATCCATTCCCAGGATTATGGGAATCCGCCGACCTCCCGCACAAGGGCCCCGATTCGGCCACCCGCCCGCACCTCGGCGGCCGCCGTCGCTCGGCCGGCGGCCGCCGGTGGGGTCCGTGGGGCGCGGTCAGTCCTGTGCTGCCGACTTGGCGTAGTCCAGGAGTTGTTCGAAGTCGATCGCTCCGGGATCGCCATGGGTGTTCTCCGGTACGTGCATGTGCCCGCACACTCCCCGGAACGCGTTCCACCGCTGGAAGCTCATCCGCTGACCGCCCCCGTTCCCGGAGGACCTCGGGTACGGCGGCCACAGCGCCGGCCCGCGCAGCGGCACGTCGTGGTGGATGTGCATCCACGCCAGGTACCGCGCCACGCCCCGCAGTGCCCACTCGGGCGCCTGGGGCCAGTAGATGTGCGCCGGTTCGCCCGTCCCCCACTTGGTGTGGCGCTCGGGGTCGCAGGTGCCGACGAGTTCCACCTGGCAGACGTTCAGGGTGTTCGTCTCCACCCCGCCGCGCAGATTGACCAGCGCGCGCGAGGAGACGTCGATGTCGAAGTGCTGGTACCACCGCAGCCGCTTGGCGCCGAAGTCCGGCACGGCCGTGAGGTTCGGCGCGTTCGCGCCGCCCTGGTAGTCGGGCAGCGAACGGCCCTCGGTGGTGTGGAGAACGACGGCGTTGACCTCCATCCGGTCACCGCCGAACGTGCTCTGGTACCAGTGGTCGCGGTGTGCGCCCGGGTAGTGCTGGGGTCCGGTCCTGGTGCTCATGACCGCGACTGTGGCACAGCTCACAGATGGCGGCCGGGAGCATTCCGCTTCCGGCCGCCATCTGCTGCTTTCTGAGGTTTTCTGCCCTACCTCGGACGTCGGGTCACGCGTTCTTGATCGCCGAGATGTCGAAGTTCAGCTTGATCTTGTCCGAGACCAGGACGCCCCCGGTCTCCAGCGCCGCGTTCCAGGTCAGGCCCCACTCGGAGCGCAGGATCTCGGCCTTGCCCTCGAAGCCGGCGCGCTCGTTGCCGAACGGGTCCTTGGCGGAGCCGTTGAACTCCAGGTCGATCGTGATCGGCTTCGTCACGCCGAGGATGCTCAGATCGCCGGTGATCCGGTAGTCGTCGCCGCCCAGCGCCTCGGCGGAGGTGGAGCGGAAGGTCATGGCCGGGAACTCGTCGGTCTTGAAGAAGTCCGCGCTCTTCAGGTGGCCGTCACGGTCGGCGGACCCGGTGTCGATGCTCTCCATCTTCACGTCGAGGGAGGCGGTGGACCGCGACGGGTCGGTGCCGTCCAGGTGCAGGGACCCGGTGAAGTCGTTGAACTTGCCCTTGACGTTCGTGACCATCGCGTGCCGGGCGACGAAGCCGATCGTGGAGTGTGCCGGGTCGATCGAGTAGTCGCCGGTGACCGCGGCGAGGTCCGGCGTCACCGTGGCGTCGGCGGTGCTCTCGCCGGTGTCCTTGCGGCTGAAGATGCCCATGACGTGCCTCCTGAGGGGACGAGAAGATCGCTCTTCTGTTCAATATTCAACCACATTAACGGAGGAGACCCCCGGCCTATTCCGGCCCGCACCCCATGAGGCTCGCCGCGTCACTCCGACGGCGGATGCCCCACGGCGCGCCGCGGGCCCGGATGTGAACGGTGTCTCATCCTCCGCCTTTGTGTGACCTCCACAAGCCACAAGCCTCCTGAGCAGTCAGAACGCCTGCATACCCCCATGGTTCTGTTCGGTGCTACCAGGAAAACGCTCCGAGGACTGTACGGAGTCGACGTCTCGCTTTCCTTGGTGGGCTTCGTAAGGTCGCTACATGACCGTTTTGGAAGAGACGACGGGCGAACCGGACGCGGTGCCCTCGGAGCCCACGGACGCTCGCGGGCGTGTGGCCGAGCTGCACGGGATCCGCGCGCAGGCGCTGGCCGGCCCGAGCGAGAAGGCGACCCAGGCGCAGCACGCCAAGGGCAAGCTGACCGCGCGGGAGCGGATCGAGCTGCTGGTGGACCCGGGTTCCTTCCAGGAGGTCGAGCAGCTGCGCCGGCACCGGGCGAGCGGTTTCGGTCTGGAGACGAAGAAGCCGTACACGGACGGTGTGATCACCGGCTGGGGCACGGTGGAGGGCCGTACGGTCTTCGTCTACGCCCATGACTTCCGGATCTTCGGCGGCGCCCTGGGCGAGGCCCACGCCACGAAGATCCACAAGATCATGGACATGGCCATCGCGGCCGGTGCGCCGCTGGTGTCGCTCAACGACGGCGCCGGCGCCCGGATCCAGGAGGGCGTCTCCGCGCTCGCCGGCTACGGCGGCATCTTCCAGCGCAACACCAAGGCCTCGGGTGTCATCCCGCAGATCTCGGTGATGCTCGGTCCCTGTGCGGGCGGCGCGGCCTACAGCCCCGCCCTGACGGACTTCGTGTTCATGGTCCGTGAGACCTCGCAGATGTTCATCACCGGCCCGGACGTCGTCAAGGCGGTCACCGGCGAGGAGATCACCCAGAACGGCCTCGGCGGCGCGGACGTGCACGCCGAGACCTCCGGTGTGTGCCACTTCGCCTACGACGACGAGGAGACCTGCATCGCGGAGGTCCGCTACCTCCTGTCGCTGCTGCCGCAGAACAACCGCGAGAACCCGCCGCGCGTCGCCACCACCGACCCGGCGGACCGGCGCGGCGACGTGCTGCTCGACCTGGTCCCGGCCGACGGCAACCGGCCCTACGACATGACCAAGGTCATCGAGGAGATCGTCGACGACGGCGAGTACCTCGAGGTCCACGAGCGCTGGGCCCGCAACATCATCTGCGCGCTGGCCCGCCTCGACGGCCAGGCCGTCGGCATCGTCGCCAACCAGCCCCAGTCCCTGGCCGGCGTGCTGGACATCGAGGCCTCGGAGAAGGCCGCCCGCTTCGTGCAGATGTGCGACGCGTTCAACATCCCGATCCTCACCCTTCTGGACGTCCCCGGCTTCCTCCCGGGCGTCGACCAGGAGCACGGTGGAATCATCCGCCACGGCGCGAAGCTGCTGTACGCCTACTGCAACGCGACCGTGCCCCGGATCTCGCTCATCCTGCGCAAGGCCTACGGCGGGGCGTACATCGTCATGGACAGCCAGTCCATCGGCGCCGACCTCACCTACGCCTGGCCCACCAACGAGATCGCCGTGATGGGTGCCGAGGGCGCCGCCAACGTCATCTTCCGGCGTCAGATCGCCGAGGCCGAGGACCCCGAGGCCATGCGGGCCCGCATGGTCAAGGAGTACAAGTCCGAGCTGATGCACCCGTACTACGCGGCCGAGCGCGGCCTGGTCGACGACGTCATCGACCCCGCCGAGACCCGCGAGATCCTCGTCAAGTCGCTCGCGATGCTCCAGTCCAAGCACGCCGACCTGCCGTCGCGCAAGCACGGCAACCCCCCGCAGTAACCCGGCGGACTCTCCCCGATACCTCTGCGGAAACCTCTCTCACGGAGACTGACACCCATGAACACTCCCGACATTCGCGTCGAGAAGGGCCATGCCGAGCCCGAGGAAGTCGCCGCCATCACGGCGATCCTGCTGGCCCGCGCCGCCGCCCGCACCTCCGAGCCCACCCAGGCCCACCGTCCCCACCGCAAGGCCGGCTGGCGCCGCCTGGAGCGCGAGAACGGCTTCCGCGCCCCGCACAGCTGGCGGTAGGCTGCGCCGCTCCAGCCGTTCGTACGTGAAGAAGGGCCCCTCTGCCGAAAGAGGGGCCCTTCTCCGTGCACACGTCCAGGGAGGGACCATGGGCCTGCCGACGGATCTCGTGGACCGGGTGGCGCGGATCGACGCCCTGCTGAGGCCGATCGCCCAGCGACCGGTGGACACCACCGACCCCGACTGGGAGACCCGGATGCGTGAGCGGCCCCGGCCGCTGGACGAGGCGGGCGTCCGGGCGGACGCCGAGGCCGCGCTGCGCGAGCTGCTCGCCCGGTACGAGCACGGGGACGACGAGGACCGGGACGCCGTACGCGCGCTGCTGGAGCGGTGCTCCTCGTTCCGCTGGGCCACGCACCTGCCGTACGCGCACACCGCCGAGGGGTTCCGGCAGGAGCTGCTGCACCTGTCCGCCCGGGACCAGGGCCACGACACCCGCGACGAACTGCTCACCCTGCACGACCTGTGTGCCCAGGCACGGCGGGCCGGGGTCGACATCCGCCCGCTGCTGCTGGAGGTCGCCGCGCTCTCCAGCACCGAGGACAAATACGGGATGGGCTCCGTGCAGGCGCTCCTGAGGGCCGCCGGCTGAGACCCCTCCCGGACGTACGCATGAGAACGGCCCCTGCGCTCCCTCGGGGAGGGCAGGGGCCGTTCTCATGTCGGAGATCTACCGCAGGCGGGCCATCAGCGCGTGCTCCACGAGCGTGATGAGCGCCGACTTGGCGTCCGAGCGGTGCCGGGCGTCCGTGGTGATGATCGGGGCGTCCGGGCCGATCTGGAGCGCCTCGCGGACCTCTTCGGGGTTGTACGGCTGGTTGCCGTCGAAGCCGTTGAGGGCGATCACGAACGGCAGGCCGCTGTTCTCGAAGTAGTCGACCGCGGGGAAGCAGTCGGCGAGACGACGGGTGTCCACCAGGACGATCGCGCCGATGGCGCCGCGCACCAGGTCGTCCCACATGAACCAGAAGCGGTCCTGGCCGGGCGTGCCGAACAGGTACAGGATCAGGTCCTGGTCCAGGGTGATACGTCCGAAGTCCATGGCCACCGTGGTGGTGGTCTTGTCCCCGGTGTGGGTGAGATCGTCGATGCCCGCCGACGCGGACGTCATGACGGCCTCGGTACGCAGCGGGTTGATCTCCGAGACGGCCCCGACGAACGTGGTCTTGCCCACGCCGAAGCCACCCGCCACCACGATCTTCGCCGAGGTGGTGGAGCGGGAAGGACCGCCGCTAGAGCTTGCGAAGTCCACTGAGCACCCTTTCGAGCAGTGTCACGTCTGGCTGGCCGCCGGCGCTCTCGTCGCCGCCGGGCTGATGGATGGCGACCAGTCCCGCCTCCGCCAAGTCGGCGACGAGGATCCTGGCCACGCCGAGAGGGATGGTCAGGAGGGCCGAGATCTCGGCCACCGACTTGATCTCACGGCACAGATTGCAGATCCGCTGATGCTCGGGCAACTGGCCCTGCATCTGGTGCGGCTGCGCAGTGGTGTGCACCAGCGCCTCGATGGCGAGCTGGTAGCGCGGGCGCGTCCGGCCGCCGGTCATGGCGTACGGACGCACCAGGGGGTTGTTCGACGCCCCGGCGGGCGCCGGCTCGGGGGTGCGGCGCTGCGGCTGCACGGGCTGGATGCGCGGCGCCTGCGGCTGGTCGTACGGCGACGGCCCGGGGCCCTGAGGGCTCTGGGGTGCGTACGGCCGCTGCTGGCTCGGTGCGGAGGGGAAGTTGTAACGGTTCGGGTTGTGGGAACCGTCGCCCGGGCCCTGGGGAGGACCGTACGACCAATTACCCGTATTCGAACCGCCTGGGGGTGTTGCCACTTTCTCTCCTCCTCCGACTGCGCCGGGCACCCATCACTATGGAGCCGCGTCCCGAAACCCTACGGCCTCGGGACGCCAAAACGCACCGTCCGACTGTTAGTTGAGAAGGCTCCCTTGGAGCTCCGCACGAAGATCGGGCGTCAGGACCGTACCCGCACGGTCCACCAGAAGGGCCATCTCGTACCCAATGAGGCCGATGTCCGCCTCCGGGTGCGCGAGTACCGCGAGCGAGGAACCGTCCGATACGGACATGATGAACAGGAATCCCCGTTCCATCTCCACAACCGTCTGGTTCACGGCGCCGCCCTCGAAGATCCGGGAGGCGCCCGCGGTCAGGGACGTCAGACCGGATGCGACGGCCGCGAGCTGGTCGGCGCGGTCGCGGGGGAAGCCTTCGGACATCGCCAGAAGGAGTCCGTCGGCGGAGACCACCACCGTGTGGGACACCCCCGGGGTGTTGTCCACGAAGTTGGTGATCAACCAGTTCAGGTTCTGTGCCGCCTGGCTCATCGGGCTCACACTAACGCTCCTGGTTGTAGGTGCTGTCAGGACCGAAGCCCTGGCCGTTCGTTTCACTGCCTGCGTTGCGTCCGCGCTGGACGCCCCGACGCAGGTTGCTCAACCTGCCTCGGACGTCCTCCGGAGCGCGGGAGACCTGTGGGCCTCCCTGAGGGGTGCTCTCGGCGGTGCCCTCGACCAGGTTGGCCTTGGGTACACGCCGCGGCAGACCGGACGAGGTGACCCCGCCTGCCTTGGGCTTCCGGAGCTGCGAGGCCTGCTGCCAGCGCGCGTCGTTCGCCGAACGCCAGGCGCTGTCGCCGTTGCTCTCCGAAGTGGAGGCCGGCGCTTCCGTGCTCACGGGCCGTGCGGCGCCGTTCGAACCGTTCGCCGCGGTGGATCCGCGGCGGGGAAGCCCGGCGTCGGTCAGCTCGTGGACGGCGGA
Source organism: Streptomyces griseoruber (assembly GCF_001514205.1). Classification (GTDB taxonomy): domain Bacteria; phylum Actinomycetota; class Actinomycetes; order Streptomycetales; family Streptomycetaceae; genus Streptomyces; species Streptomyces griseoruber. The sequence continues at coordinate 95,028 of NZ_KQ948774.1, forward strand.
GGGGGCCGGTCCCGGACGCTCGAAGCCTACGCGGTCCTGCTCACTCGCGTCAGCGGCCTGCGTGGATTCCGCTTCCGGAGCGTACTGGTCCGGGTAGCCGTTCTGGTAACCGGACTGCTGCGGCCAGTCGTCCTGGTAGGACTTCTCCTCGTACGTCGGGTAGCCGTCGGCCGCGGTGGCGTGCGACGGTGCGCGCTCCTCCTGGGCCGGCTCCGCATACGCCGGGTCGGGGTAACCGCCGTTGGGCGAGAAGCCGTTGCTCTGCGGCACCCCACCGGGGGCGGTGAAGGACTCGCCCTGCGGCATTCCGTCGCTCGGCGCGAAGTACTGCTCGTCGTACGCAGGCCGCCGCTGCTCCTCGTACGGCGCCTGCTGCTGCTCCTCGTACGCCGTACGGCCGCTCTGGCCGTTCGCGCCCTCGTACGCCCCCGGCTGGTCCACGAACGCCGTCTGGCTGCTGTCGTAGCCCGTCGGGGCCGCGTCGAAGCCGTTGTCGTACACGGGCTGCTGCGGGGTGCCGTCGAAGCCCTCCGCGAAGGCGGGGATCTCCTGGGTCTGCTGCGGGTGACCGGCCTGGGACTCCAGGGCGGCCTTGCGCTCCTCGCGCATCAGCGAGCGGCCCACCGGGTCCAGGTCGCGCAGGTCGTCGGGGACCTCGTAGCGGCTGTCGTCGAAGCCGAGTTCGGCGGCCGTGCGCATCGGCAGGCCGGTGTTGAAGTCCTCGCCCGGGAGCTGCTGCTGCTGGTGCTGCTCCGGGATGATCTGCGAGACGGTGAACTCGTCGCGCTCGGGCTGCTCGCCGCCGCCACCGTGGGTGATGGCGTCCGGGAGCATGACCAGCGAGGTGGTGCCGGCCTGCTCGCCCGAGGGACGCAGCTGGACCCGGATGCCGTGCCGGTCGGACAGCCGGCCGACCACGAAGAGGCCCATGCGCTGGGAGATCGCGGCGTCCACGGTCGGCGGGTTGGCCAGCTTGTGGTTGATGTCCGCGAAGTCCTCGGCGGTCAGACCGATGCCCTTGTCATGGATCTCGATCATGACGCGGCCGTCGGGGAGACGGGTCGCGGTGACGCGGACCTTGGTCTGCGGGGAGGAGAACGTCGTCGCGTTCTCCAGCAGCTCGGCGAGCAGGTGCACGAGGTCGGTCACGGCACGGCCGTGGATCTCGGCCTCCGGGACCCCGGACAGCTCGATGCGCTCGTACTGCTCCACCTCGGAGGAGGCGGCGCGCAGCACGTCGACCAGCGGGACCGGCTGGTCCCAGCGGCGGCCGGGCTCCTCGCCGGCGAGGACGAGGAGGTTCTCGCCGTTGCGGCGCATGCGGGTCGCGAGGTGGTCCAGGCGGAAGAGGTTCTCCAGCTGGTCCGGGTCGGCCTCGTTGTTCTCCAGGTCGGTGATCAGGGTCAGCTGGCCCTCGATCAGCGACTGGTTGCGGCGCGAGAGGTTGGTGAAGATCGCGTTGATGTTGCCCCGCAGCAGGGCCTGCTCGGCGGCGAGCCGGACGGCCTCGCGGTGGACCTGGTCGAAGGCGCGGGCGACTTCGCCGATCTCGTCCCTGGTGTTGATGGGGATGGGCTGGACCCTGGTGTCCACCCGGCCGGGGTCGGTACGCGAGAGCTGGTCGACCAGCATCGGCAGCCGCTGCTCGGCGATGCCGAAGGCGGCGTTGCGCAGCTGGCGCATCGAGGTGCTCATCTGGCGGGCCATGAGCGAGGCGATGATGAACGCGGCCAGCAGGGCGATGATGACGATCGAGGCGTTGATGATCGCGTCGCGCTGGGCGTCGGAGGCGATCTGCCCGGCTTCGTCCACCGCGCGGTTGATCATCTCGGTCTCGACCTGGTTGTAGCCCTCGAACTTCAGGGTCGCCGCGGCCATCCACGACTTGGCGGTGATGCCCTGGGCGGCGAGCTGGGCGGTTGTCAGCTGGCCGCTGCCGATTCGCGTGATCATGTCGGTCATCGACGGCGGCGCGGTGTACGTCTGGCCCGCGGCCTCCGTCTTGGCCTTGGCGTCGGCCGCGGCCTTCTCGCCCTCGGCCTGCTTCTCCTTCATGACCTCGGTGAGCCGCGCCTCGTCCTGGGGAGTGCCACCGGAGACGTACTCCTGCAGGGCGATGCCCTCGAGGTAGGCGTACGAGGTGAAGGCGGTGACCTGCTGCCGGTAGACCTTCTCGTCGGGGCTGGGCCGGACCAGCAGGTGCATGCCGATCGCGCGCTGCAGCGACTCGGCGCCCTTGCCGAGGGCGAGCGCGTACACCGAACGGCCGTACGCGGTGATGTTGCCGGTGCCGAGGCCGAGTTCGTTGGAGAACTCCACGAGCAGGTGCTCGACGGCGACGTAGCCCTCCTCGGTCTTCACCGGGTCCATCGCCTTGCCGTAGGCGGCCGCGCGGATCTTCGTCAGCGTCGGCTCGGCCTCTTCCACCAGGTTCAGGCGGCGCTTGAGGCCGTCCTTGTCCGGCATCCCGACGGTCTCCTGGTGGAAGGCGGCAGCCTTCTCATCGGTGACGGCGCGGGCCTGCTTGACGATCGGGGAGTCCTTCTTGTTCTCCAGCAGCGGCTCCGCCGAGACGTCCCGCTCGTTGAGGAGAGCCTGGGCGTACTCACCGGCGGCGGCCACGATCTTGGCGACCTTCTCGGCGTCCCGCGCCTCCTGCCAGGTGTCGATCGAGCCCTTCACCTGGAAGCCGCCCATGACCAGGCCGACCAGCACGGGTATGAGCAGGATCGCGTTCAGCCTCGTCGGCACCCGCCAGTTGCGCGGGGACAGACGACCACCGCTCTTCGGGGGTGCGGCCGTCGGCTCCGAGCCGGGGACAGGGGCGGGCGCCGCTCCGCGCGGCGGCGGCGTGAAGTTGCCCCGGGCCGCAGGCTCGGGACTTTTCTTGCTTCGCCTCACTCGACCAACAACCTCTCGGCGGTCGGCACCTTCCGTGCCGCAGTGTCTCAGAGCCCGGTCAGCCATCGACCATCAGTACGTCATTGACTATTGGGCAGTTCAGGCATTCCAGCACGACGCCCTGCGCGATTCCAAACATGGAGAAGTGCCGGTTCGAAGTGATGTAAGCCCCACATAAAACGGTCAAAAAGAGCGAGCCCCGTCAAAAGACGGGGCCTTCGTGCGCACAGCGAGACCAAGTGACCGCGTCGCGTGTCGGTACCACCCGATTCCTCTGCCGAAACGTTATGAACACCGGAGCCGGCCGTGTCAAAGGCCACAGCCGGCTCCGAAGCGTCTACGACAAGTGCCGTAGAAGCACTGGGAACTTGAAAGTTACCGCAAGCGCGCCATGAGCGCGTGCTCGACCAGCGTGATGAGCGCCGACTTGGCGTCCGAGCGGTGCCGGGCGTCCGTGGTGATGATCGGGGTGTCCGGACCGATCTGGAGCGCCTCGCGCACCTCTTCGGGCTGGTACGGCTGCTGCCCGTCGAAGCCGTTGAGGGCGACGACGAACGGCAGGCCGCTGTTCTCGAAGTAGTCGACCGCGGGGAAGCAGTCGGCGAGACGACGGGTGTCCACCAGCACGACCGCCCCGATCGCGCCGCGCACCAGGTCGTCCCACATGAACCAGAAGCGGTCCTGGCCGGGCGTGCCGAACAGGTACAGGATCAGGTCCTGGTCGAGGGTGATACGTCCGAAGTCCATGGCCACCGTGGTGGTGGTCTTGTCCCCGGTGTGGGTGAGGTCGTCGATGCCCGCCGACGCGGACGTCATGACGGCCTCGGTACGCAGCGGGTTGATCTCGGAGACGGCTCCCACGAACGTGGTCTTGCCCACGCCGAAGCCACCCGCCACCACGATCTTCGCGGAAGTGGTGGCCCGGCCCCCGTCAGAGCTTGCGAAGTCCACTGAGCACCCTTTCGAGCAGCGTCACGTCCGGAGCGCCGCCGTTGTTCTCGTCGCCGCCCGGCTGGTGGATGGCCACCAGACCGGCCTCGGCGAGGTCCGCCACCAGGATCCGGGCCACACCCAGCGGCATGGCCAGCAGCGCCGAGACCTCGGCGACCGACTTCACCTCGCGGCACAGGTGGCAGATGCGCTGGTGCTCCGGGAGCAGCCCCATCAGTGCTGCCGGGTCGGCCGTGGTGCTGATCAGCGCCTCGATGGCGAGCTGGTAGCGCGGCCGGGTCCGGCCGCCGGTCATCGCGTACGGACGCACCAGCGGCTGGTCGCCCTCATCCCCGTACGGCTCCGCGTACGGATCATGATGGGCGGGGGGCGGGGTCATGGATCCTCCGGGCGGGACAGCATTCTCGGTCAGTCGTGCCGTCCGTCGAGGCCGGTGGGGGGATTGTGTCGGCCGGACGGTGATTTCGTGAGGCGGGTGGTGCCGGGGCAGGTCAGTGGAGCAAACTGCCCTGGAGCTCGGCGCGCAGGTCTGGGGTGAGGACCGCGCCCGCGCGGTCGACAAGGAGCGCCATCTCGTAGCCGACGAGGCCGATGTCGCACTCCGGGTGCGCGAGCACGGCCAGGGACGAGCCGTCCGAGACGGACATGAGGAAGAGGAACCCTCTCTCCATCTCGACGACCGTCTGGGCCACGTTGCCGCCCTCGAAGATCCGGGAGGCACCGGCCGTGAGCGAGGTGAGCCCCGAGGCGACCGCCGCCAGCTGGTCGGCACGGTCGCGCGGGAAGCCCTCGGACATCGCGAGCAGGAGCCCGTCGGCGGACACGACGACGGTGTGGGACACCCCGGGGGTGTTGTCCACGAAGTTGGTGATCAACCAGTTCAGATTCTGTGCCGCCTGGCTCATCTGACTCAACTAACGCTCCTGCGGGTGAGTGGGGCTCGGGAAACTGCCGGTCTGACCGTTGCCGGCCTGACGACCCTGCGCGATGCCCCGACGAAGATTGGTCAGCCGTCCGCGTACGTCGTCAGGCGCACGCGAGACCTGCGGACCGGTTTGGTGCTGTTGCTGCTGTGCGGTGCCCGGGACGAGGTTCGCCCGGGGCACCCGGCGCGGCAGACCGGAGGTGGTGACCCCGCCTGCGGCGGGCTGCCGGACGCGCTCGGCCTGCCGGACGAGTTCGTCGTTCGGCGAGGTACGCCACGAGGAGGTCGAGGGGCCGCCGGCCGCGGGCCGCTGGGGTGCGGCCGGAGCCTGCTGCTGCGGCGCCTGCGGCGCGGGAGCCTGACCCTGATCCTGACCGCCCGCCTGCGGACCGCCGTGGAACCAGTTGGTCTCCAGCGTGTCGTACAGCGGGGTGCGGCCGTCGCCCGGACCCGAGGCCGGCGGCAGGGCCTCCGGCTCGGGACGGTGGGCGGGCCGCGGCGGAACCTGCGGCCGCGGCGAGCCGTAGCCGTTGGTGCCGTTGATCTGGGGGCGCTCGAACTGTCCCGTGGACGTCATGTCCTGGCGGCCGGGCAGCGCGTGCTGGCCCGTGCCGGAACCGTCGTAGCCGGGCGCGGCGAACTGGCCGGTGGAGCCGTTGTCGTACGCCTGCGGAGCGAACGGGTTCGGGTTCGCCGGGGTGTTCTGCCCGCCCGGGGTGCCGAAGACGTCGGAACGGGTGAACCCGTTGTCGTCACGGTCGGCGCCGCCCGGGCGCTGGAACTGGCCCGTGTCCTGGGGACCGGCGGAACCGACGGCGGGGAACTGGCTCGTGCTCTGCAGGCCGCCCGTACCGCGGCCGAAGTCGGCCGGGCCCTGGCGGTCGTCGATGCGCGGCATCCGCGAGGTCTGCGCGACGTCCGGCTCCTCGTGGCCGCGCGGGGCGTCCAGCGGGGTGCGCGGCACCGGCGGCTGGGCGTTCTCGTCGCCCCAGCTGGTCACCCGCGGCTGCGGGTTGCCGCCGGGCAGCTCGGCGCGCGGGCCGCCGCGCGGCGGGAGCTGCGGCTGACGGCCACGCGGCTCGGGGTTGTTCTTGCGCTGCGGCGGACGCCCGCCACCGAAGAAGTCCTGGTTCTGGCCGTTCACACCGGAGTTCTGCAGACCCTGCTGCGCACCCGGCGCCTGACCGCCGAAGCCGGCGCCCGCACCGGCCGGGGCCGGACGGTCCTGCTGGGGCGGGACGGGGGACTGCGGTCCGCGCGGGGGCTGGCCGCCGGGACGGCCACCGCCGTCGCGGCCGGGCAGCGCGGCCCGGGGACCCTGGCCGGCGGCGAGGCGGCCGCCTGCACCGGGAGCGGAGCCGGGACCCGCGCCGAGGGCACCGCCCCCGCCCGGGGCACCGGCGCCGAGCGCACCGCCCTGCGGGCCGCCGCCCTGGCGACGCGCGGCGGCCGCGCCCGCGGCGGCCTGCGCGGCGGCGGGACCGCCGGCGGAGCCGCCCTGACCGGGCTTGGGCTGGGGCTTCTTGCCGCCTTGGGCGACGTCCACGGGCAGCATGACCAGCGCGGTCGTACCACCGGAGTCGGACGGGCGCAGCTGGATGCGGATGCCGTGCCGCTGCGACAGACGACCGACCACGAAGAGACCCATGCGGCGGGAGACCGAGACGTCCACGGTGGGCGGCGAGGCGAGCCGCTCGTTGATCGCGGCGAGGTCCTCGGGGGACAGACCGATACCGGTGTCGTGGATCTCGATCAGCACCCGGCCGTCGGGCAGGGCGTGACCGGTGACCTTGACCTTGGTCTGCGGCGAGGAGAACGAGGTGGCGTTCTCCAGCAGCTCGGCGAGCAGGTGCACGAGGTCGTTGACGACCCGGCCGGCCACTTCGGTGGACGGCACGGAGGCCAGTTCGATGCGCTCGTACTGCTCCACCTCGGAGGCGGCGGCGCGCAGGACGTCGACCAGCGGGACCGGGCGGGTCCAGCGGCGGCCGGGCTCTTCACCCGCGAGGACCAGGAGGTTCTCACCGTTACGGCGCATACGGGTGGCGAGGTGGTCGAGCTTGAAGAGCGAGGACAGCTGGTCCGGGTCGGCCTCGCGGGACTCCAGTTCGGAGATGAGCGAGAGCTGACGCTGGATGAGGCCCTGGGAGCGGCGCGAGAGGTTGGTGAACATCGCGTTGACGTTGCCCCGCAGAAGGGCCTGCTCGGCGGCGAGGCGGACCGCCTCGCGGTGCACGTCGTCGAAGGCCGCGGCCACCTGGCCGATCTCGTCCCGGGAGTGCACACCGACCGACTCCACGGACGTGTCGACGTCCTGCGGGTCGGACTCGGACAGCTGCTTGACCAGCTCGGGCAGACGGTCCTGGGCGACCTTGGTGGCGGTCTCCTGGAGGCGGCGCAGCGAGCGGATCATGGACCGGGCGACGACGAAGGCGCCGACCAGCGACACACCGAGGACGAGCAGGATGAGGGCACCGTTGATGATGGCGTCCCGCTCGGACTCGGAGCGCAGCTCACGGGCCTTCTGTTCCATGTCCTCGAGCAGCGTGTGCTCGATGTTGTTCATCTGGCGGATCTTGGTCGACGAGTCGTCGATCCAGTCCTGGTACGACCGCTGGTCCTGCGAGGTCAGACCGGAGGCGGAGGCGAACGCACGCGAGGCGTAGGTGTCGGACTCCTCGATGACCGGGTTGCCCTGCTCGATGGGCTTCAGCAGCTCCTCGGCGCCGTCGTCGCCGTAGATGCTGCGGAAACTCGCGAGTTCGGAGGCCTCGTTGTCGAAGGCGGCGTCGGCGTACTGCCGCTCGTTGTTGGAGAGCTCGCCGTACGTCGTGTTGTTCGCCGGCAGCGCGGCCGCGAGGACGGCGCGCTGGACCGAGGCGTACTCCTTGGCGTTGGAGAAGGCGGCCAGCGCACGCGTGCGCTGGATCATCTCCGGGTTGCTGGTGGCCTGGGCCATGTCCTGCGAGAGGTCGAGCAGGCTCGTGATGAGCTGGTGGTAGGCGTCGACCGTCTGGGAGGCGTTGCCCTTCTCCGCGTACGCCGTGGAGCGGATCTTCTGGAGGTTCGCCAGGTCGGAGAGCAGACCGATGAGGCTGTCGCGGACGCCCTGGAGGTTGCCGTCCTTGGAGGCGGTGTTGATCTCCTCGGAGGCGTCCTGGAAGGCGGTCACGGCCCGGTCCGTCTTGGTCCGGTAGCCCTTGATCCCGAAGTCGGTCGCCTTGGTGCCGTGCGTCATCGGGCCGGCCGAGCGGTCGCGCTCCTCCTGGAGGGCGACGGAGAGCTCGGTCGCCTGCTTGGTCATGTCCGTCAGCAGCCGCATGTTGTCGAGCTGCTGGATGTCGTCCATGGACTCGTTGATACGCAGCGCGCCCAGGGTGGTGGCCGCGACCACCGGGAGGGTCAGCAGTGCCACGAGACGCGTGGAGATGCGCCAGTTGCGCAGGGCCACGCGGGGGCCGGGCCCGGTGGGGCCGGCCGGCGGCTTGATCGTCGGAGTCGGGGGAAGGGGGCTCGGCGACGCGGAGGCGCCGGGGCGCCCGGGGCGCTCACCGCCGTCGCCGGACGGGTTCGGGCCCGGGTTCTGGGCGTGCTGGAGCGAGGAGCTGCCATTGCTGGGGGCAGTCCCGCCGTGCGGCTCCGGCTCCGCCGAAGCACTGCCATCCCTCTTGAAACGTCCCTGCACTAGCGTCGCAACCTCTGGACCAGGCGCCCCTCCGGATGAACGGAAGGGCGGTGTCGGCGTATTGAAGGACGCCCTGAATTACGTCCCTCGAACGGTCGTGAGTGACCGGCGCTGGCTCCCCCTCCCAACCGCCACTACGGCGCTGTCGCGCCCCGGTGCGCCGGCTCGATCCAGCGGCGGTCCGTGAGATTCCAGCACAGTGCCGGATCTCCAACAAGGTGTGTTGGCCGGGCTGTGACATGCGTGACAGCGCGTGAGGGGAACGTTACGGGACGTAGAAAAGGTTCCCGTATAAAGCGGGCGTAAGGGCGCGAAACGCCAAGGCCCGGCAGGTGTCCCAGTCGCCATGATCAGGAGCGGAATGGGTGCTTCAGGGGGTCAATGTCCGTTTCCGAGCGATCGATTGGCGGCATGGTTTGACCGCTTTGATCATTGATTCGTGAGCAAACTCACACAGTGATCATGCTGCCTTCACGAGTTACCCGGGAATCGCGTGTTTAGCCTGACGCTTTACAGGGATGGCATATCCGACAACCCGGCACCACGAGCAGACAGGGCCACGTACAACAGTGAAGACGACGACGATGTTCCACAAGATCGCCAACCCGCGACGCACGACGCTGGCGCACCTCGCGGGCGCCGACGAACTGCAGCTCCCGGTCCAGCCGGAGCACGCCGTCGACCTGCCGGCCCAGACCGCCAACCCCAAGCGCACCATCCTCATGGAGGCCCCGGTCGCGGCCTCCGTCGCGGAGTAGATCCCCCGCAGGGATCCACGAGATCTTCACGATCTCCGCGGAGTGATACGCGCACCGGCCGCCGAATGCTCAAGGCGGCCGCAACGGATGTCAAGGGCGTCCCCGGCCGGGGGCGCCCTTCCGCGTTAGCCTGGAGCGTCACACTCCAGCCAGCTCAGTCTCCGTCTTCAGGCAAGGGGCCAACCAACCCGTGCGCATCGCCAGGTTCTCCATCGACGGCAACGTCGCCTTCGGCGCGGTCGAGGGCGACAAGCCGGACGAGCTCGTCCTCGACATCATCAAGGGCATCCCGTTCGCGGATTTCGAGCTCTCCGGCACCAAGGTGCCGCTGAGCAAGGTCCGGCTGCTCCCGCCCGTCCTGCCCAACAAGGTGGTGGCCTTCGGCCGCAACTACGCCGAGCACGCGCGCGAACTGGGCAACGAGGTGCCGGACGCCCCGTTCGCCTTCTTCAAGCCCTCCACCTCGGTGATCGGCTCCGGGGACGACATCCAGTACCCGCCGTTCTCCGAGGAACTGCACCACGAGGCCGAGCTCGCGGTCGTCATCGGCCGGATGTGCCGCGAGGTCCCGCGCGAACGCGTGGCGGACGTGATCTTCGGCTACACCTGCGCCAACGACGTCACCGCACGGGACGTCCAGCGGCGCGAGAAGCAGTGGGCGCGGGCCAAGGGCTTCGACACCTCCTGCCCGCTCGGCCCCTGGGTGGAGACGGACCTGGACCTCGCCACCGCGTCCGACCTCACGATCCAGCTCACGGTCGACGGCCAGCAGCGCCAGCTCGGCCGCACCAGCGAGATGATCCACTCCATCGAGGATCTGATCGTCAACATCACCGAGGCCATGACGCTGCTCCCCGGCGACGTGATCCTCACGGGCACCCCGGCAGGGGTCGGCCCCCTGGCTGTCGGCGACGAGGTCGCCGTCACCATCGAAGGCATCGGCACTCTCACCAACAAGGTTGTCAAGCGTGGCTAGCGCACCCGGCTCACCCGTCCGCGTACGTTTCTGTCCTTCCCCCACCGGTAACCCCCATGTGGGCCTGGTCCGCACCGCCCTGTTCAACTGGGCGTTCGCCAAGCACCACCGGGGCACGCTGGTCTTCCGCATCGAGGACACCGACGCGGCCCGCGACTCCGAGGAGTCCTACGACCAGCTGCTCGACTCGCTGCGCTGGCTGGGCTTCGACTGGGACGAGGGCCCCGAGATCGGCGGCCCGCACGCGCCGTACCGCCAGTCGCAGCGCATGGACATCTACGCCGACGTCGCCCGGAAGCTCCTGGACGCCGGCCACGCCTACCGCTGCTACTGCTCCCAGGAGGAGCTGGACAGCCGCCGCGAGGCCGCCCGCGCCGCCGGGAAGCCCTCCGGCTACGACGGCCACTGCCGCGACCTCACCGAGGCGCAGGTCGAGGAGTACCAGGCCCAGGGCCGCGCGCCGATCGTCCGCTTCCGGATGCCCGACGAGACGATCACCTTCACCGACCTGGTCCGCGGCGAGCTGACCTTCACCGCGGAGAACGTGCCCGACTACGGCATCGTCCGCGCCAACGGCGCCCCGCTCTACACCCTGGTCAACCCGGTCGACGACGCCCTGATGGAGATCACCCACGTCCTGCGCGGCGAGGACCTGCTCTCCTCCACCCCGCGCCAGATCGCCCTGTACAAGGCGCTGATCGAACTGGGCGTCGCCAAGGAGACCCCCTCCTTCGGCCACCTCCCCTACGTCATGGGCGAGGGCAACAAGAAGCTGTCCAAGCGCGACCCCGAGTCGTCCCTCAACCTCTACCGGGAGCGCGGGTTCCTCCCCGAGGGCCTGCTCAACTACCTCTCGCTGCTCGGCTGGTCCCTCTCCGCCGACCAGGACATCTTCACGCTGGACGAGATGATCGCGGCCTTCGAGATCGCGGACGTCAACCCCAACCCGGCGCGCTTCGACCTGAAGAAGTGCGAGGCGATCAACGCCGACCACATCCGCATGCTCGACGTGAAGGACTTCACGGAGCGCTGCGCCCCCTGGCTGAAGGCGCCGTTCGCGCCCTGGGCCCCGGAGGACTTCGACGAGGCGAAGTGGGAGGCGATCGCCCCGCACGCGCAGACCCGCCTCAAGGTGCTCTCCGAGATCACCGACAACGTCGACTTCCTCTTCCTCGCGGAGCCGGTCACCGACGAGGCCTCGTGGACGAAGGCGATGAAGGAGGGCTCGGACGCCCTCCTCGCCACCGCCCGCGAGAAGCTGGAGTCGGCCGACTGGACCTCGGCGGAGTCGCTGAAGGAGGCCGTCCTGGCCGCCGGCGAGGCCCACGGCCTCAAGCTCGGCAAGGCCCAGGCCCCGGTCCGTGTCGCCGTCACCGGCCGCACCGTCGGCCTCCCGCTCTTCGAGTCCCTGGAGATCCTGGGCAAGGAGAGGACGCTGACGCGGATCGACGCGGCGCTGGCGAAGCTGGCGGCGTAGACCGCGGGCACATCTGAGGGGCGGCACCCGGTCATTCCGGGTGCCGCCCCTCACGCGTCCGTGTCAGACGGCGTCGTTCTCGTCGATCAGATAGGCGAACTCGTCGAAGATCTCCAGGACGACGACGACCATGACGGCGCCGGCGACCATGTACTCCAGCATCACGCCGGGGGCCACATAGGCCTTGCGCAGGTGCTCGTCGGGCCCGAGCTGCGCGGTCGCAACCTTGCGGAAGGGGTCACGCGCCAGTATCCGTACGGCCTTGTCCAAGTGGGCTCGACGCTCGCCGGGCAGGCCGTCGTAGGCCGCGCGGGCTTCGACGGTGAACTGGACTCGGTACTCGCTCATGCTCCTCAGTGTGCCAGCCCGCGATACCGTCGGAGCCATGAGCATTCGCGCCGTGGTCTGGGACGTGGACGACACGCTTTTCGATTACACGACCGCGGACCGGGAGGGCATGCGGGGGCATCTGGTGGCCGAGGGGCTGCTGGAGGGGTACGGGACGGCGGAGCGGGCGCTCGACCGCTGGCGGGAGGTCACCGATCGGCAGTGGGCGCGGTTCTCGGCGGGGGAGATCACCTTCGAGGGGCAGCGGCGGGACCGGGTGCGGGTCTTCCTGGACCGGCCGGAGCTGACCGACGCCGAGGCCGACGACTGGTTCCGCAGCTACCTCACGCACTACGAGGCGGCCTGGGCGCTGTTCCCCGACGTCCTGCCCGCGCTGGACGCGCTCGCCGCCAGCCACCGCCACGCGGTGCTCTCCAACTCCAGCATCCACGTCCAGGACCACAAGCTGCGCGTCCTCGGCGTGCACGACCGGTTCGAGACCATCCTGTGCGCCGCGGAGCTGGGCGTGTCCAAGCCGGAGGCCGCCGCCTTCCTGGCCGCCTGCGACGCCCTGGAACTGGCCCCGCACCAAGTGGCGTACGTCGGTGACCACCCGGAGATCGACGGACGGGGCGCCGCCGACGCCGGCCTGCTGTCGGTGTGGATCGATCGGTACGGCGGTACGGCGACCGTCGAGGTGCCACCCGGCCGGCACCGGATCGCCACCCTCGCCGAACTCCCCGCGATCCTCGGCGCGGATACCCGTTTTGGAGCCCCGTCCACCTTCGGGTAATGTTCTTCCTGCGCCGAGGGGAGCGGGCCTGAAGGCCGGAAACCCGAAGCGCAAACTAGAACAAGATCCCCTCCGGGGCTTGCGTTCCAGTGGCCTATGGTGTAATTGGCAGCACGACTGATTCTGGTTCAGTTAGTCTTGGTTCGAGTCCAGGTAGGCCAGCTCGCAGAGCTCATCTGCAACGCCCCCGTTGTGTAGCGGCCTAGCACGCCGCCCTCTCAAGGCGGTAGCGCCGGTTCGAATCCGGTCGGGGGTACTGGTTCCGATCACGCAGGATCACTTCGGAACTGCTAGGGCCCCCGTTGTGTAGCGGCCTAGCACGCCGCCCTCTCAAGGCGGTAGCGCCGGTTCGAATCCGGTCGGGGGTACGACTGGTCTAAACCACATTGGTCTATGGTGTAATTGGCAGCACGACTGATTCTGGTTCAGTTAGTCTTGGTTCGAGTCCAGGTAGACCAGCTCGGACCTGCGGAAACGCAGTGTCCATGCCCCCGTTGTGTAGCGGCCTAGCACGCCGCCCTCTCAAGGCGGTAGCGCCGGTTCGAATCCGGTCGGGGGTACCTGACCGGAAGGCCCCTCGCTCAGGCGAGGGGCCTTCCGCATGTCCGGCCTCACTCGAAGCCGTACCGCCGCGCCGACTCCTCCTCCTGGGCCAGCCGGTGCAGCGCCTGGAGCATCGGCTCGACCAGGACCGCCCCCAGCACCGCCGTCTCGATCCGCTCCGCCTCCGACTCCCGCGTCTCCACGAAGTCCAGGTCCAGCACGGCCGCCCGATGCATCAACTCCGCGTACGACATGAGCAGTTCGGCGTCCCAGTCGTAACCGAGGCGGCGCAGCGCGGCCACCGACACCACCAGCGAGCGGTACGCCGGGGAGATCGTGGTCAGCAGCCGGGCGTTCGTCCAGCCCAGCGTGCGCAGCAGTGCGTCCGCCTCCTGCCGGGCGGCCCGTACGTGCGCGTCCTCCGTGTCCGGCTCCGGGACCTGGGGGAGCGCCCACAGGGCCGCGCCGAGCCGGATCGTACGGCCTAGGGAGTCGTCGTCGACGTGCCCGAGGACCTCCCGGACCGTGGCCACCGGGATCCGGCCCACCTGGATCATCGCCCGCACCAGCCGCAGCCGGCGCAGATGCTCCTCGTCGTACTCGGCGGTCGTGGCGTTGATCTGGCGGCCGGGCGGCAACAGGCCTTCGCGGAGGTAGTACTTGATCGTCGCCGTCGAGACCCCGCTGTGTCTGCTCAGCTCGGCCAGTCGCATCCCTTGCGCGCCTCCTTGGTCAGCGCCACTATCCAAGCATGTCGGGAGCCAGCCGAACCACCGCGGACGCGCAGGGTGACGTGGTCGTCCTGCTCATCGGGATGCGGGTCAACCACTTCTGGGCCGTGCACCAGTGGGTGCCGGTCATGTCGGCCATGTTCAGGATGCTCGCGGAGCTGAAGCGGGAGCCGGAACGGGGGTTGCTCTGGCGGGTGCTGCTCACGGCCTCGCCGCGGACGTACTACGTCGTCCAGGACTGGGAGTCCAAGGAGAAGCTGTATGCCTACGCGAGCGCGACCGACGCGTTCCACCACACGGCGTGGGCGAAGATCAACCGCCTGGAGAAGGGCGGGAAGGTGCGGGGCCACGTCGGGATCTGGCACGAGGCGTATGTCGTGCCGCAGGGGGCGTACGAGGCGGTTTACGGGGACATGCCGGCGTTCGGGCTGGCCGCGGCGCATGGGCAGGTGCCGTTGGCTGCGCGCGGGCGGTTCGCCAAGGACCGGTTCGCCTGGCGCGCCTAGCCGTTCGGGGTGCGTGGTCGTACGGCGGGTACGGGTGCGTGGGGGGTGGTCGCGCAGTTCCCCGCGCCCCTTCAGGCGGGCGTCCGTGCCGTCGGGAAAGGGCTGCCGCGGCGTTGAGGCCGCCCTTTTCCTCCGGGCTTCAGCCTGTCCTGCGCAGTGCCTCCGACAGGCGGGCCGCCGCGTCGATGATCGCCTGGGCGTGCATCCGGCCGGGGTGGCGGGTCAGGCGCTCGATCGGGCCGGAGACCGAGACGGCGGCCACGACGCGGTTGGAGGGGCCGCGGACGGGGGCGGAGACGGACGCGACGCCCGGCTCGCGCTCACCGATGGACTGGGCCCAGCCGCGGCGGCGGACGCCCGACAGGGCCGTCGCGGTGAAGCGGGCGCCCTGGAGACCGCGGTGGAGGCGCTCCGGCTCCTCCCAGGCCATCAGGATCTGCGCCGAGGAACCCGCCTTCATCGTGAGCGTGGAGCCGACCGGGACCGTGTCCCGGAGGCCGGACAGGCGTTCCGCCGCGGCGACGCAGATGCGCATGTCGCCCTGGCGGCGGTAGAGCTGGGCGCTCTCGCCGGTCACGTCACGCAGGTGGGTGAGCACCGGGCCCGCGGTCGCGAGGAGGCGGTCCTCGCCGGCCGCCGCGGCCAGCTCCGCGAGACGCGGACCGAGGATGAAACGGCCCTGCATGTCGCGCGCCACCATACGGTGGTGTTCCAATGCCACGGCCAGCCGGTGGGCCGTGGGTCGTGCGAGTCCGGTGGCCGCGACCAGCCCCGCGAGGGTGGCCGGACCGGACTCCAGGGCGCTCAGGACAAGGGCTGCCTTGTCCAGAACGCCCACGCCGCTACTGTTGTCCATGAAACGATATTCCCGTCTCACTCTGTGAAACGCAAGTTCATTTTTCCGTGAGACGCGCAACCCTGGAGGCATGGCGGCCCGAAGACCGACGGGCCTGGCGGCGGGTGCCCGGGAACAGGGGCCCGAGGGCGTCGCCTCCACAAGATCTCTAGTTGGGCCGGTGCGTCATTGCCGGCCGGAGGGAAAGCGATGGGTAGGACACTCGCGGAGAAGGTCTGGGACGACCATGTCGTCCGGCGCGCCGAGGGCGAGCCCGACCTCCTCTTCATCGATCTGCACCTGCTGCACGAGGTGACCAGCCCCCAGGCCTTCGACGGACTGCGGAAGAGCGGTCGCCAGGTGCGCCGACTCGACCTCACCATCGCGACCGAGGACCACAACACCCCGACCCTCGACATCGACAAGCCGATCGCCGACCCGGTCTCCCGGGTCCAGTTGGAGACGCTGCGCAAGAACGCCGCCGAGTTCGGCGTGCGGCTGCACCCGCTCGGTGACGTCGAGCAGGGCGTCGTCCACGTCGTGGGCCCGCAGCTCGGTCTGACCCAGCCGGGCATGACCGTCGTCTGCGGCGACTCCCACACCTCCACGCACGGCGCCTTCGGCGGCCTGGCGTTCGGCATCGGCACCTCCCAGGTCGAGCATGTGCTGGCCACCCAGACGCTGCCGCTGGTCCGCCCCAAGACCATGGCGATCACGGTCGACGGCGAGCTGCCCGACGGCGTCACCGCCAAGGACCTGATCCTGGCGATCATCGCGAAGATCGGCACCGGCGGCGGCCAGGGCTATGTCCTGGAATACCGCGGCTCCGCCATCGAGAAGCTCTCGATGGAGGCCCGGATGACCATCTGCAACATGTCGATCGAGGCCGGCGCCCGCGCGGGCATGATCGCCCCCGACCAGACCACCTTCGACTACCTCAAGGGCCGCCCGCACGCCCCCGAGGGCGAGGACTGGGACGCCGCCGTCGCGTACTGGAAGACGCTGAAGACGGACGAGGACGCGGTCTTCGACGCCGAGGTCGTCATCGACGCCGCCGCTCTCTCGCCGTTCGTCACCTGGGGCACCAACCCGGGCCAGGGCGCGCCGCTTTCGGCGGACGTCCCCGACCCGGCTTCGTACGAAGACGCCTCGGAGCGCCTCGCCGCCGAAAAGGCCCTGGAGTACATGGGGTTGGAGGCCGGACAGCCGCTGCGCTCCATCAAGGTGGACACCGTCTTCGTAGGTTCCTGCACCAACGGCCGCATCGAGGACCTGCGCGCCGCCGCCGAGCTCGTGAAGGGCCGCAAAGTCGCCGACGGCGTACGGATGCTGGTCGTCCCCGGCTCCGCCCGGGTCGGTCTGCAGGCCGTCTCCGAGGGCCTGGACGTGGTCTTCAAGGAGGCCGGCGCCGAATGGCGGCACGCGGGCTGCTCGATGTGCCTGGGCATGAACCCCGACCAGCTGGCCCCCGGCGAGCGCTCCGCCTCCACCTCCAACCGCAACTTCGAGGGCCGGCAGGGCAAGGGCGGTCGTACGCACCTGGTGTCGCCGCAGGTCGCGGCCGCCACGGCCGTCCTGGGCCACCTGGCCTCCCCGGCCGACCTGTCCGCCGACACCCCCGCGCCCGCTGGAGTCTGATCAGTCATGGAAGCATTCACCTCGCACACCGGCCGGGCCGTCCCGCTGCGCCGCTCCAACGTCGACACCGACCAGATCATCCCGGCTCACTGGCTCAAGAAGGTCACGCGGGACGGGTTCGAGGACGGGCTGTTCGAGGCCTGGCGCAAGGATGGGTCCTTCATCCTCAACCAGCCCGAGCGGCAGGGCGCGACCGTGCTGGTCGCCGGCCCCGACTTCGGCACCGGCTCCTCCCGTGAGCACGCCGTCTGGGCGCTCCAGAACTACGGCTTCAAGACCGTGATCTCCTCCCGCTTCGCCGACATCTTCCGCGGTAACTCGCTGAAGAACGGCCTGCTCACGGTGGTCCTGGACCAGAAGATCGTGGAGGCGCTCCAGGAGCTCTCGGAGAACGACCCGCAGGCCGAGATCACCGTCGACCTGGAGAACCGTGAGGTGCGCGCCGAGGGCATCACGGCCTCCTTCGAGCTGGACGAGAACTCCCGCTGGCGGCTGCTGAACGGCCTGGACGACATCTCCATCACCCTCCAGAACGAGCAGGACATCGCCGCGTACGAGGCCAAGCGCCCGTCCTACAAGCCGAGGACGCTCCAGGTCTGATCCGGAGCCCCCGGGGCAAGTCGAGTTTCGGCCAGCCCAACACCCCTCCTGTACCCCCGATCGGTCCGATCGGGGGTACAGCCGTGTCTGGGCCCGGGGCGGCTTTCGAACCTTCGCAGTTCCTGCCAACTTCCCACGTTAGAGCCGTGGTTGCCGGGGTACGCGCCCTCTGGGGACGCGGCTTCCGCGGGCGCCGTGAGGGCCGTTCGAGGGGGCAGTTGCCCCCTGGGCGGGCGACAACTCGCCCCAGATGGCACAATCTGTGCATGGAACACGACGGCCAACTCGAGCTCTATACGGCGGTCGCGAACCAGCTCAAGGAAGCGCACACAAGAGTGCGCGCACTGCAAGTCCCGGAGGGCGTACGGATGGCGCTGACCCGGAAGCTGCTGGTCATTACGGCCGCGGCCAAGCACGATCTCGCCGATGCGACAAGGCGTCTGGAGCGGTTCATGACGGACCTCGACGAGGGGCGAATGCCCGAAGAGGAGCGTTGATCGCCTCCGGAACAGCCGAGTTCGTTGCGGCACAAGGGTGATTAGCCCGTTTCGTGTTTGATTTGCGGTATATATCTGCCTAACGTGCGAAAAAGCTTGAACACTTTCGTTCTGGCGAGGTCTCCGAAGGGGAAGACGTGAACAAGGCGCAGCTCGTAGAAGCGATTGCCGACAAGCTGGGCGGCCGCCAGCAGGCCGCCGACGCGGTCGACGCGGTCCTGGACGCCATCGTCCGCGCGACCGTCGCGGGGGACCGGGTCTCGGTCACCGGCTTCGGTTCGTTCGAGAAGGTCGACCGGCCGGCCCGCTACGCTCGCAACCCCCAGACGGGCGAGCGGGTTCGGGTCAAGAAGACGTCCGTGCCGCGCTTCCGCGCAGGCCAGGGCTTCAAGGACCTGGTGAGCGGCTCCAAGAAGCTGCCGCGCGGCGGCGAGGTCGCCGTCAAGAAGGCCCCCAAGGGCAGCCTCACCGGCGGCGCCTCCGCCACGGTCAAGAAGGCCGCGGCGAAGAAGGCCACCACCAAGGCCGCCGCCAAGAAGACCACCGCCGCGGCGAAGAAGACGGCGGCGGCCGCCAAGAAGACCACCGCCGCGGCCAAGAAGACCACCGCCGCGGCGAAGAAGACGACCACCGCGGCGAAGACGGCGGCGGCCGCCAAGAAGACCACCACCGCCAAGTCGGCCGTCGCGAAGAAGACCACCCCGGCGAAGAAGGCCACCGCCAAGAAGGCCCCGGCCAAGAAGTCGACCGCGCGCAAGACCACCACCGCCAAGAAGGCCACCGCCCGCCAGTCGTAGGCACCGACAGCAGCAAGGGCACTCACGCGCCGGGCCGGACTCCCTCACGGAGCCCGGCCCGCGGCGTGTTCAGGGCCTTCAGAAGGTCTAGAAGGTCTGGAGCGTCACCAGGGTGATCCGCGGGCCGTCCTTCGGCCCCTCCACCTCGATCCGCACCCGCTGGCCCGGCCGCAGCAGCCGCAGCCCGCCCGCGTCGAACGCCGGCGCGTCGAAGGGCAACGGGGTGCCGTCGTCCAGCAGCACCTGTCCGCTGCGTGTGTCGGGGTCGTACGTGTATGCGGTCGCCTGCATGGGTCGAGCCTACTGCCCGATACCGAGCAGCCGCGCCGCCGCGGCGGCCGTCCGCGGGCCCACTCCGAGCGCCAGTGCCGCGCGCAGATCCTCGCCGGTGTCCACGTCCTGGCGTACCGAATCGACCGAGGTGAGCCGGAGTTCCTCGGCGCCCGATGCGCGATGGTGGGCGCGGGAATCCGTGCCGAATGCCGGGAGCAATTCACGGTCGGCCGAGACGGCCAGCAGAGTGGTGCCGATTCCCGCCGCATCGGCGAGAAATGCGCGCGGGAATTCCGCCGCCGCATCCAGAACCCGGGTCAATTCCCCCGGGCGCAGTGCGGGAAGATCCGCGTTGAGTGCCGCGAGAGGTGTTTCGGGACGCAGTCGCCGTACGAAGGCGGCACCGTGCGCGAGCGCCGCGTTCAGGCCGGTGCGGGGCTCGTCGGGCACGATCCGGGCCCCCAGGGCGGCCAGCGCGTGCCCCGCCGGCTGATCGTCCGTGACGACCGCCACATCCCGTACTGCCGCGCAGGCCAGCGCCGCCGCCACCGTGTCCTCGGCGAAGGCGAGGGCCAGCCCCGGGCGCAACTCGTCCCCGGCCGTGTCGGCGAGCCTGCTCTTGGCCAGCGCCAAGGGCTTCAGGGGTATGACCAAGGTCCACTGCACCGGCGTACCGTCCCCTCTCCTGTCGCGGCCATTGTCACCCGGCCCATCGGCACGCCGACGCGTCGGGCGTACGGTGTTCTCGACAGACCGGCGGCCTGGGGTGACACTTGTGCGGCTCACAGGCTTCCGAAGAGAAGCCCAGAGCGACGTACTGAGAGAAGTACCGAGAGAAGTCCCAGAGGGAAGGTGTCCGCGTGCCCCGCCGCAGAATCGGCTTCTGGTACCGCTTCGCAGCGGTCCTCTGCAAACCCTGGCTGGTGGTTCTGATCAAGCGGGACTGGCGTGGAATGGAGCACATTCCGGCCGCGGGTGGATTCATCACCGCCGTGAACCACAATTCCCACGTCGACCCCTTCGCCTACGCGCACTACCAGTACAACACCGGACGGGTGCCGCGATTCCTGGCGAAGAGCGGGCTTTTCAGGAAGGGATTCGTCGGCGCCGCGATGCGCGGCACGGGGCAGATCCCGGTCTACCGCGAGTCCACGGACGCGCTCAGCGCCTTCCGGGCCGCGATCGACGCGGTGGAGCGCGGCGAGTGCGTCGCCTTCTACCCCGAGGGCACCATCACCCGCGACCCGGACCTGTGGCCCATGACGGCCAAGACCGGCGCCGCGCGGGTCGCCCTCCAGACCAAGTGCCCCGTGATCCCCGTCGCCCAGTGGGGCGTCAACGAGCTGCTGCCGCCGTACAGCAGCAGGCCGCACCTCTTCCCGCGCAAGACCCACCATGTGCTCGCGGGCCCGCCCGTGGACCTCTCGCGGTTCTACGGGCAGGAGATGACCACGGAGATCCTCAAGGAGGCCACCGAGGTCATCATGGCCGCCGTCACCCGCCAGCTGGAGGAGATCCGCGGCGAGAAGGCGCCCGAGACGCCCTACGATCCGCGTCAGGAGCGGATCGAGCAGCGGCGCCGCACCGAGGCGGAGACCGGCGTGCAGACCGGTGCCCAGGCCGGTGCGCAGCCCAGTCACGAGGGGGAGAACAGCAAGTGAGCAAGCCCGTCAAGGCGGCCGTCTTCGGCACCGGATCCTGGGGGACCGCCTTCGGCACGGTCCTCGCCGACGCGGGCTGCGAGGTGACGCTGTGGTCGCGCCGCCCGGAGCTCGCGGACGCGGTCAACTCCACCCGGACCAACCCGGACTACCTGCCCGGCGTCGAACTCCCCGAGAACCTCCGCGCCACCGCCGACGCGGCCGAGGCCGCCCGCGGCGCCGACTTCACCGTCCTCGCGATCCCCTCCCAGACCCTGCGCGCCAACCTCGCCGAGTGGACCCCGCTGCTCGCCCCCCGCACCGTCCTCGTCTCCCTCATGAAGGGCGTCGAACTCGGGACGACCATGCGGATGAGCGAGGTCATCGAGGACGTCGCGAAGGTCGGCCGGGACCGCGTCGCCGTGGTCACCGGGCCCAACCTGGCCCGCGAGATCGCCTCCCGCATGCCGGCCGCGTCCGTGGTCGCCTGCACCGACGAAGACGTCGCCCAGAAGCTCCAGACCGCCTGCCACACGCCGTACTTCCGCCCGTACACCAACACCGACGTGGTCGGCTGCGAACTGGGCGGCGCGGTGAAGAACGTCATCGGTCTGGCCGTCGGCATCGCGGACGGCATGGGGCTCGGCGACAACGCCAAGGGCTCCCTCATCACCCGCGGGCTCGCCGAGACCACCCGCCTCGGCCTGGCGATGGGCGCCGACCCGCTCACCTTCTCCGGACTCGCGGGCCTCGGTGACCTGGTGGCGACCTGTTCCTCGCCGCTGTCGCGCAACCACACCTTCGGCACCAACCTCGGCAAGGGCATGACCCTCCAGGAGACCATCGCGGTCACCAAGCAGACCGCCGAGGGCGTCAAGTCCTGCGAGTCGGTGGCGGATCTGGCCCGTCGGCACGGTGTCGACATGCCCATCACCGAGACGGTCGTGGACATCGTCCACGAGGGCAAGCCGCCGGTCGTCGCGCTGAAGGAGCTGATGTCGCGCAGCGCGAAGCCCGAACGACGCTGAGCGAACCCGGCGGGTGGACGCTGACTCCCGGCCCTACCACCGGGTACTCTCATGCCGATATGAGCACCGAGAACCTCCCCCAGAACCCCGAGCGGCCGTCGCGCAAGCCGCGGGTGGCCGTCGTGTCCGGTGGCCGCAGCTCCGAACACGGGATCTCCGTGGTCACCGCCGGCGCCGTCCTGAAGGCCATCGACCGGACCAAGTACGAGGTCCTGCCGATCGGCATCACCCGGGACGGGCGCTGGGCCCTCATCGCCGACGACCCCGAGCGCATGGCGATCACCGACCGCCGTACGCCGGACATCGAGGCGCTCGCCGAGTCGCAGGAGGGCGGCGTGGTGCTCCCCGTCGACCCCGCCAACCGCGAAGTCGTCTACAGCGAGCCGGGATCGGTGCCCAAGGCGCTCGGCGAGGTCGACGTCGTCTTCCCCGTCCTGCACGGCCCGTACGGCGAGGACGGCACCCTCCAGGGCCTGCTGGAGCTCTCCGGCGTCCCGTACGTCGGCTCGGGCGTGCTCGCCTCGGCCGTCGGCCAGGACAAGGAGTACATGAAGCGGGTGTTCACCTCCTTCGGGCTCAAGGTCGGCCCCTACGTGGTGATCCGGCCGCGCGAGTGGGAGCGGGACGAGTCCGCCGCCCGCAAGAAGATCGTGGACTTCGCCGGCGAGCACGGCTGGCCGCTGTTCGTGAAGCCCGCGCGCGCGGGTTCGTCGATCGGCATCACCAAGGTCGACGACCTGTCCGGCCTGGACGAGGCGATCGCCGAGGCCCAGCGGCACGACCCGAAGATCCTGATCGAGGCGGCCGTACGGGGCCGTGAGATCGAGTGCGGCGTCCTGGAGTTCGAGGACGGCCCGCGGGCCTCCGTCCCGGCGGAGATCCCGCCGCCGGACGCGCACGCGTACTACGACTTCGAGGCGAAGTACATCGACTCCACCCCCGGGATCGTTCCCGCGCCGCTCACCCCCGAGGAGACGGCCGAGGTCCGCGGGCTCGCCGTGGACGCCTTCGAGGCGGCCTCCTGCGAGGGCCTGGTCCGCGCGGACTTCTTCCTCACGGAGGAGGGCGACTTCGTCATCAACGAGATCAACACCATGCCCGGCTTCACCCCGATCTCGATGTACCCGGCGATGTGGCAGGCGACGGGCATCGGCTACGAGGAACTGGTGGACAGGCTGATCCAGGCGGCACTTCGCAGGTCCACGGGACTGCGGTAGTTCTAGTCGGCGATCCCCTCGGGGATCGCCTTCTTGATGGCGGGCGCCAGGTCGATCAGCACCGACGAACTGTCCGTCCCCTCCGGCACGCTCACCTCGACATAGGCGAGCCGGCCGGCGGTGGTGAACCGGTACCCCCCGCCCTCCCGTTTCTCCATCAGCCAGTCGACCCCGTTCACGCCCCCGGCCACCGCGTCCGCGTCCTGGCCCTGGGCCACCTTCGGATCCACCATCTTCGGCGGCCGTTCCACACCGCAGCGCAGTATGATCGCCGGGTCTCCCCAGCCCGCGGTCAGCGCGGAGGCGGGCTCGGGATCCCGGCGGCCACGACCGTCCACCTTCGAGGGCAGTGCCTCGTCCAGGTTCCGGCACAGCTTCGCGGCCTTCGTCGCGGGACGGGGAACCGCCGCCGACGCGCTGTCGTCTGCCGAGGAGCAGCCCACGGCGGCGCAGAGCAGAACGAGGGCGGGCAGGCGGGCGGGCAGACCACTGGGCCGGTGACGGAAAAGGTTCACCGGCCAAGGGTAGACGGGGGCTACAGATGCACGACCGGACAGGTCAGGGTGCGGGTGATCCCGTCCACCTGCTGGACCTTGGCGACCACCAAGCGGCCGAGGTCGTCCACCGTGTCGGCCTGGGCCCGCACGATCACGTCGTACGGACCCGTCACGTCCTCGGCCTGGACGACCCCAGGAATCTTGCTGATCTCCTCGGCGACGGTCGACGCTTTGCCGACCTCGGTCTGGATCAGGATGTACGCCTGTACCACGGAACCTCCAGGGCGGCCACGAGGATCATGTGGGGAAAAGGAACGCCACGGTATCGCGTCGCCGCGTGCCACGGGGAGACCCGCGGGACGCACGGCCGCCGTGCCGGGGTGCAGGGACGGCAGAGGTTGACGGTCACGTCGGCCGTCCCGGTCGGGCGGGCCGTGTCGGCCCCCTCGACCGTATCGAGGACACTGGTGCTGCGCGACCGGGCACGGACAGGGACAGAAGGGGCGAAAGGGTAATGAAGGGCACTGTTGGTGAGCTCGGGGAGTTCGGGCTCATCAGGGAGCTCACCTCCCGTCTCACCACCACCTCGGCGGTGCGGGTCGGCCCCGGCGACGACGCCGCGGTGGTGGCCGCGCCCGATCGCCGGGTCGTGGCCAGCACCGACATCCTGCTGGAGGGCCGGCACTTCCGCCGTGACTGGTCCACCGCCTACGACGTCGGCCGCAAGGCCGCCGCCCAGAACCTGGCCGACATCGCCGCCATGGGCGCGGTGCCGACCGCGCTGCTGCTCGGCCTCGTCGTGCCCGCCGAACTGCCGGTGACCTGGCCGAGCGAGCTGATGGACGGCATCCGCGACGAGTGCCAGGTGGCCGGTGCCTCCGTGGTCGGCGGCGATGTCGTACGGGGCGACACGATCATGGTGTCGATCACCGCGCTCGGCGATCTGCGCAACCAGGAGCCGGTCACCCGGGCGGGCGCCCAGCCCGGCGACCTCGTCGCGGTGACCGGCTGGCTCGGCTGGTCCGCCGCCGGGTACGCGGTCCTCTCCCGCGGTTTCCGCTCGCCGCGGGCCTTCGTCGAGGCCCACCGCCGCCCCGAGCCGCCGTACCACGCGGGCCCGGCCGCGGCCTCCCTCGGCGCGACCGCGATGTGCGACGTCAGCGACGGACTGATCGCCGACCTCGGGCACATCGCCGAGGCCAGCAAGGTCCGCATCGACATCCGCTCCGGCGCCATCGACATCCCCACCCAGATGAACGACATCGGGTCGGCCGTCGGCGTGGACCCCATCCAGTGGGTGCTGACCGGGGGAGAGGACCACGCGATCGTGGCGACCTTCCCGCCGGACGTGAAGCTGCCCGCCCGCTGGAAGGTCATCGGAGAGGTCCTCAACCCCTCCGCGCTGCCCCAGGTGACCGTCGACGGGGCGCCCTGGACCCGGCAGGGCGGCTGGGACCACTTCGGGGACATAGAGGGGGCGTGAGGGTGAGACCCCGCGTCCTGACGGTGGCCGGCTCCGACTCCGGCGGCGGCGCCGGCATCCAGGCCGACCTGAAGACCATGCTCGCGCTCGGCGTGCACGGGATGAGCGTCCTCACCGTGGTCACCGCCCAGAACTCCCTGGGCGTGCAGGGCGCCTGGGAGCTGCCCGCCGAGGCGGTGCGCGCCCAGTACCGCAGTGTCGTGGACGACATCGGCGTCCAGGCCGTGAAGACCGGCATGCTCGCCTCCGCCGAACTCGTCGAGACCGTGGCCGCCTTGATCGCGGACACCGACGCCCCGGCCGTCGTGGACCCGGTGGGCGTCTCCAAGCACGGGGACCCCCTGCTGGCCGCCTCCGCCCTGGACTCCGTACGGACCCGGCTGCTCCCGGTGGCGACCGTCGCCACGCCGAACCTCGACGAGGTCGCCCAACTCACCGGCGTACGGGTCGAGTCGGAGGAGCGGCTGCGGGAGGCCGCGGCGGCCGTCCTGGCGTACGGACCGCGCTGGGTGCTGATCAAGGGCGGCCATCTGCCGGGCGACGCGGTGGACTTGCTGACCGACGGCACCGAGGAGCACTGGCTGCGCGCGCCGCGCCACGACAACCGGCACACGCACGGCACGGGCTGCACCCTCGCGTCCGCGATCGCCTCGCACCTCGCACACGGCCGGTCCGTGCCGGAGGCCGTGACGGCGGCCAAGGAGTACGTCACCGGGGCGATCGCCGCCGGCTTCGCGCTCGGCGGCGGGATCGGCCCCGTCGACCACGCCTGGGCCCTCACCCGGCGTACCCCTGAGGCTCCGGGTACGCCGGGAGCCTGAGGTTCGTCGCCGACTTCTCGGCGATCCGCCGGAAGAAGGCCGCCATCGGGCGGGAGGCGAGCAGCCGGTACATCCGGTCCCGGCCGCGGATCCGCCGCTCGGTGGCCGGTGCGAAGAACGGGCCGGCGCGAACGCCGTACGGTGGTCCCCGCCCGCCAGGGCGCGTTCCCCGGCCGGTACATGCGCCCCGACGACCGCGACCCGGTCGATGTGGATCTGCGTGATCGCGTCGCAGCAGAGCCCGTCGGCCCTTCCAGCGCCTCGAGCACGGCCGCGCCCCGGCCGGGCCCATGCCCGCGTGCCGCTCGGCGAGGATCCGCTTCTGCGCCGCGAGGTCCCGGCGGTCGTACGACAGCGGCTCGGACCGGAAGACCGGCGGCGCGCCCGCGCGGTCGGGGCCCCGTCGTAGTTGCCGATCATGACGGTCGGCCCGGCAACCGGGTGAGCTGGACCGGCGGCCGGGGCCGCTCGGGCCCGGCGCGCCCCGGAGCGGCGCCAGGTGCAGCGCGGACGGCGCGGAGGAGGGGTCGGCGCCGACTTCGTCCGCGAGGGTGCGCCGGGCGTCCTCGTGGACCGCGAGGGCCTCCGCCCGGCCGCCCGTCCGCGTGCGGCGCCCGCATCAGCAGCCCGTACGGCCGCTCGCTCAGCGGCTGCGCCGCCAGCAGCGGCCGCACCTCCGCCACCGGTTCCGGCCCGCCGCCGAGCGCCGGATCCGCCGCGGCGTCCGGCGCCGCGGTGATCCGGTGACCGGTGACCGGTGGCGGTGGCCTCGATCCCGGCGGGTGGCTCGGAGCCGTGGGAGGGATTCCCGCAGCGCGGAACCGGCGCGGTTGTCAGGTACAGCAAAAGGCGCGGGCACAGTCAAAAGCGCGGGCACAGCAAAAAGCCGGCCCACACGAGGTGGACCGGCTCGTTGCAGCGAACCAGCAGTGGCCGCGCACTCAGCAGTGCGTCAGCGCGAGACCTTGCCGGCCTTGATGCACGAGGTGCAAGCGTTCACGCGCTTCGGCGTCCCGCCGACCACGGTACGCACACGCTGGATGTTCGGGTTCCAGCGGCGAGACGTACGGCGGTGCGAGTGCGAGATGTTGTTGCCGAAGCCCGGCCCCTTGCCGCAGACGTCGCAGTTGGCAGCCACGGGTCACTCCAAAGACTTCAGATGCACTTACGGTTGGATCCCGGCATGCCGGGATCGAGATCGCAGGATCAGAGATCTGAGTGGCGTAGCCAGGAGAATGGCCCGATCGGATCGGGCAACCGGAGCAGCATACAACGACTGCGCCAGTAGAACGAAACTACCACGGCTGCTCTACGCTGCGTGCAGTCCAGCAGCTCAGGGAGGCGCAGGTGGCGCAGGTGCCGCAGACATTCTTCGATGCTCTCGCGGTGCGCACCTGGTGCTCGCTCGCGCTCACGGCGCTGGGCCGCGCGCGCGAGGAGATCGACGCGATCAACGTCTACCCCGTCGCGGACGGCGACACCGGCACCAACCTCTATCTGACCGTCGAGTCCGCCACGACCGCCGTGGAGGCCGTGTTCGCGGGGTACGAGACCGCTCCGGCGGCCGTGCGCAGCCCGTCCCTCGCCGACGCCGCCCACGCGATGGCGCACGGCGCGCTCATAGGCGCGCGCGGGAACTCGGGGACGATCCTCGCCCAGCTCCTGCGCGGCATGGCCCAGGTCCTCGCCGACGAGGGTGAGACCTCTCACACCGACGGGGACGGGCTGCGGCTGGCCCTGCGGCACGCCGCCGACTCCGCCCGCCAGGCCGTCGCCCACCCCGTCGAGGGCACGGTCCTGTCGGTCGCCTCGGCCGCCGCCGACGCGGCCGCGGGCACCGAGGGCGACTGCGGGACCGTCGCCCGCGCCGCCTACCGGGGGGCGTGCGCCGCCCTGGCCGCGACCCCGGCCCAGCTGGCCGTCCTGGAACACGCCGGGGTGGTCGACGCCGGCGGGCGGGGGCTGGTCGCCGTCCTCGCGGCGCTGGTGGAGACGTTCACCGGAGAGGCACCGGTGTTCTCCGGGGGCGCGGTGCACGCGCGCGGGGCGGCCGGTTCGGGGCCGGGCACCGCGGACTGCGCCGACACACCGGGCGGCGCGGACGGGCCCGCCTTCGAGGTGATCTATCTCCTGGAGGCCGCGGACCCGGCCGTCGCCCGCCTGCGGCAGCGGCTGGACGCCCTCGGGGACTCCCTCGTCGTGGTCGGCGGCGACGGCCTGTGGAACGTCCACGTCCACGTGGACGACGCGGGCGCCGCCGTCGAGGCGGGCGTCGAGGCCGGACGGCCGTACCGGATCCGGATCACCCACTTCGGCGCCGGCGACGCCCACGCGCGCGGGGGCGAACGCCCGGTCCGCGAGCGCGTCCAGCGGGCCGTCGTCGCCGTCGTGCCCGGCGAGGGCCTGGCCGGGCTGTACACCGAGGCCGGCGCGACCACCGTCCTCGCCCGCCCAGGGGAGCCGCCCGCCAGCGGGGAGCTGGTGGAGGCCGTGCGGCGGGCCCACGCGCGCGAGGTCGTCCTGCTGCCCAACGACGCCGATCTGCGCCACACCGCCGCCGCGGCCGCCGAACAGGCCCGCTCGGAAGGCATCCGGGTGGCCCTGATCCCCACCCGCTCCGCCGTCCAGGGCATCGCCGCGCTCGCCGTGCACGAGGCGGACCGCCGCTTCGACGAGGACGTCGTCTCCATGACCTCCGCGGCCGGCGCCACCCGCTACGCCGAGGTCGCCGTCGCCGAGCGCCAGTCGTGGACCATGGCCGGCATCTGCCAGGCCGGTGACGTCCTCGGGCTCATCGACGGCGACGTCGCCGTCATCGGCGCCGACGTCACCGCCACCGCCGAGTCCACCCTGGACCGCATGCTCTCGGCGGGCGGCGAGCTGGTCACCCTGGTGCTCGGCGACGACGCCCCCGAGGGCATCGCCGAACACCTGGAGACGCGGGTGCGGGAGGCGTACCTCGCCGTCGACACGGTCGTGTACCGCGGCGGACGGCAGGGTGCGCTGCTGCTGATCGGCGTCGAGTAGCCGCTACGCGCCGGACTCGTCGGGCTGCTCCAACGCCACCTGCAACAACTGCTCCGCCTCGGCCCGCCGGCCCGCCACCGTCCCGTCGTCGCCCTCTCCCTCGCCCTCGTTCCCGGTCTCGTCGCCGTACGCCTCCGCATAGGCCCGCAGCACCGCACGCGCGCGTGCCGCCGCCCGGGCCGGCCGCCCCAGGTCGGTCTCCAGCCAGCCCGCGGCCAGCTCGGCGCCGGTCCGCGCGTGCAGCGCGTCGCCGTCCAGCGCGACGAACACCGCGACCGCCTCCGCCATCTGCGACAACGCCTCCTCCAGGGCGCCCCGGATCGAGTCGTCGTCGGCGTCCTCGGCGGCCGAGCGGGCCAGCAGGTCCCCGAACTGGCGGTGGGTGTGCCCGAGTTCGGCGACCAGCCGCAGCCGCGCCTCCTCGTCGTCCTCCGTCACGGCGAGCGCGTCCACGCACTCCTCCACCGCGCCGGCCATCAGCGCCCGCGCCCCCTCCGTCCCGTCCTCGGTCCGCAGCGCCAGCCACGCACGGGCGCGCAGCGAACGCACCAGCCCGTGCACATTGCCCAGAGCGCGCCACAGCTCACCCGCGCGCGCGTACGCCCGGTCCGCCTCCTCGTGCAGTCCCGCCTGGCCGAGGGACTCGGCGGCCAGATGGGCGAGGGTCGCGTGATCGTGCTGCTCGGGCCAGTGCCGGGCGATCTCGGCGGCCTGGAGCCGGCGCTCGGCGGCGTCCCGGTGCTCGCCCAGCTCGCTCAGGCAGTCGCCCAGCCACCACTGCGTCTGGACGACCGCCCCGTCGCCGTGCGTCTCCTCCCGCAGATCGGCCAGCGCCGACTCCAGCACCTCCGCGGCCTCCGCCCAGCGGCCCAGCCGGACCAGATACCCGCCGAGCTGGTGCCGCGCCCACGCACCGAACGTCGGGCCCTCGCCCGCCTCGTCGGCCCAGTGCGCCGCCTCCAGGGCGTGCTCGGCGGCCTCCGCCGCCTGCCCCCGCTCCCCGACGACCTCGGCGAGCTGAAGATGCAGCTGGGCCCGCCCGACCGGCTCCAGAACGGGCCCGCCGTGCTCCAGGGCCGCCCGCAGCGCCCGCTCCGCCTCCGCCATGTCGCCCAGATGGTGCGCGAGACCCGCCAGCCGGGCCTCGTACTCGCAGGCGAACCACGGCAGCCCCGCCCCGGTGAACTCCGCGGCGGCCCGTGCGAACAACTGCGCGCCCGCCTCGACGTCCCCGGAGTGGGTGGCGAGTTCCCCGAGCATCGCGTGCCCCTCGGCGAGCCGCGCGGTCAGCCGTACGTCGTCCCCGGTCCGGCCCTCGACCAGCGCGAGCAGCTCCCGTACGGCCGCCTCCGCCTCCCCCAGAACCGTCTCCGCCATCGGCCCGTCCGCCTCGTGGACCCGCCGCATCAGGATCCGCGCCCGCGCCATCAGCACCCCCGCCGCCTGCCGCACCTGGGTGCCGCCCTCGGCGTACAGCGCGAGCACGTCGTCGTACGGGCCGGCCACCGCCGCGAGCGCCTTGCCGACGTCCTCACCGGCGAGCGCACGGACGTACGCCCCCCGCGCGCGTGCCGCCAGCGACTCCCCGGGGTCGTCCGCCTCCGCGTACAGCTCGGCGGCCCGCTCGAACGTTTCCGCACCCTGCGGGCCCAGCGCGATCGCCTCGTGCTCGGCGATCTCCGCACGGTCGCGCGCGTCCAGCGCGCCCCCCGCCGCGCCCTGCGCGCCCTCGGCCGCCCGCGCGACCGCCGCCCACGCCTCCACGGCCTGCGGCCGCAGCGTGTCCGACAGCCGCCGGGCCTCGGCGAGCAGGTCCGGCAGCTCGGACCCCGCCGGCTCCGCCGCCACGGCCGGCACCGGCGCGCCCACCGCGGCCGGACGCACCGCACGCACCCCGAGCGGCAACCGCTCCACCAGCGGACGCTGCGCCATCCGCGCGCGGGCCCGGTCACTGACGTACTCCGTGCCGTTGCGCTCGTCGAACCGCGCCGCCAGCGCGAGGGCCTCCGCGCGCGCGTGGGCGGCCAGTTCCCCGGCCGTCCACTCCCGCCCGGCCGGACCGGGCACCCGCTGCCCGCCCAGACCGAGCCCCGACAGCCGCTCCGTCAGCAGCACCACGACACTCAGGAACTCCAGCTTGCTGCGCGGATGCCCGTCGTCCGTGAAGTACGCCGGCCGCTCCGCGAGCAGCTCCAGCCCCCGCGCCTCGTTCCCGGTCAGCGCACAGAACTCGACGTGGTCGGCGTACGCGCCCCGCATGCTCTCCATCGGCCGCACCAGCCGGAAGCCCCGCAGATGGTGGGCGCGCGCCTCCTCCAGCCGCCCCAGCCGCAGCAGCGGCACCAGCGACGAGGCCAGGACCGTGTGCGGCTCGTGCGCACACGCGTACTCGCCCTCCAGGACCGGCGCCCACAGCCGCAGCGCCTCCTCGTCCCGGCCCCGCTCCGCCTGCCACCAGCCCTGGCCGTGCAGCTCGCACGCGTGGCAGTCCGCCATCGCGTCCCGGTCCGCGGCCAGCCAGGCGGCGAACGCCCGCTCCGCGCGCGGGACGTCCCCCACATGCGCGGCCACACTGAACTCGGCGCTGCGCACCGCACGCTCCGAGTGCCCGGCGAGCCGGTAGCGGTGCTCCATCTCGCCCAGCCACTTCTCCACCGACGCCAACGGCACATGCGGCTGGTCGAGCATGCCGGCCGACATCCACTTGAAGACCCAGTGCAGGGAATGCGTCTCGTAGTCGTCGAAGTCCCCGGGCCGCTCGTCCCACAGGCGCAGCAGCCGCGCGAACGGGACGAACATCTTGTCCTTCTCGGAGCTGTAGTTGTAGACCTTCAGCTGGTGCCCGAGTGCCTCGATCACCGCCAGCGGGATGTTCAGCCTCTCGGCCTCGGCCAGCAACTGCTCCGCGCGCGCGTTGCGGGCCGGACCCTCCGGCCGCTCACCGTTCTCCGCCATCGCCCGGCGGAGCGCGTCGAAGTCCCTGATCTCACTCATCGGTGGTCGTCCTCCCCGTGTGCGGACTCCCCGTGCGTGGCCCATTCCAGAAGGCCGATGAACGCCCGGTTCAGCAAGGCCGAGTCCGCGGGCCTGAGCGGCCGCTGCGCCATCAGCAGCGCCTGCCCGTACAGGGACTCCGTGGCGGTGCCGATCAGTTCCGCCTCCCGCAGCGAACTGATCCGCCGGATCAGCGGGTTGAGATGGTTCAGCACCAGACGCGCGCGCGGGGCGCCGCCGCGCAGCGAGCCCAGGATGCCCGCCCACAGGTCGTCGGCCTGCGCCTCGGCCTCCGCCCGCGCCTGCTCGTGCCGCGCCCCCCGGTCGTCCAGGTGCAGCGCGGGCACGGACAGCGGATGGAAGGCCCGCAGGACGACGTCACAGCCCAGCGGGTCCAGCTTCGCCCGCGCGGCCGCCAGGAACCCCGCCAGCGCCAGCTCCTCCGCCGGGTCCACCGCGTCCAGATGCGCCGTCACGGTGTCCGCGTCCAGCTCGGCGACCACCGTCCCCGGCCGCACCGACGGCAGCGCCTCGACCAGCTCGCTGTCGTACGTGTAACCGCCGTTGACCACCCCGACGCCCTGCGCGGCCGCGATCGGCGCGACCTGCCGGTACTCCTCCACCGTCCGCGTGAAGTGCACCACCGGGTGCCGCTGCGCAAACTCCTCCAGCGACAGCTGCCCGTCGCTCGTCTCGAACGGCAGCCACGGCAGCATGGTCCGCAGCATCTCCGTGTCGTGCCGCGCCAGCGACTTCACGCCCAGGTGGTGCACGGCCAGGAAGGCCGAGAGCCGCTCCGGATCACCCGCCGCGAGCCCCGTCAGCCACGACCGGATCCGCTCCCCGAGCGCCTCCCGTACGGCGGCCAGCGTCTCGTCCTCGTACAGCGCCTCGCGCGAGGCCGTCGGCCGCAGACTGTCCGTGTCCAGGACACAGCGCACGAAGAACGCCCAGTCGGGCAGCAGCTGTTCGGCCCGTTCGGTCAGCAGCATGCCCTTCAGGTGCACCCGGTGCGTGGCCCGCTGGGCGGGACTCACGGCCGCCGGCAGCACGTACGCCACCCCGCGGATCCCCGCCAGCGGCACGTCCAGCTCGATCGTGTCCAACGGCGTGAACCCGAACAACCGGTGGCAGTGCCGGGCCAGCGCCACCCGCCGGTTCGCGGGGGAGGGGTACGGCCGGTCCCAGGGCGCCGGCAGATCGGTGACCGCCTCCTCGCCCACCCGGACGTCGTAGGGCAGCAGCGAGCCGAAGTCCCGCGCCAGTTTCAGCACGCGCTCCTCGGTGAGCCACTCCCCGGCCCCGGCGCGCGCCACCAGGTGCACGGTGGTGCCCGGCTCGGGCCGCTCGTCGTGCGGCAGGGTCCGCACGGTGTACGAACCGTCGTCGCGCGCCGTCCACTCCACCGGCGGCGCGGCGGGCGTACGGGCACTGCGGCTGACCACCCGGATCCGCTCGGCGACCACGAAACAGGCCAGCAGTCCGATGCCGAACTGCCCGAGGAAGTCGGACCGCGCCTCCTGGAGGCCCTCCGCCCGCTTGGAGCTGCGCCCGATGGTCGCCAGCAGGTCGTGCACGTCGGCCTCGGTGAGCCCGACGCCGGAGTCCTCCACCCGCAGGGTCCCGCCCGAGGCGTACAGCCTGACCCGCGCCGGGGCACCGGGCTCCTCGGCCCGCCGGGCGGTGATGGCGTCCACGGCGTTCTGCAGCAGTTCCCGCAGATAGACCTTGGGGCTGGAGTAGAGGTGATGGGACAGCAGGTCCACCAGACCACGCAGGTCGACCTGGAACGTATGAGGTGACGGTGATGCCTGGGATGACTGTGAGGTCTGGGAGTCCATCGCTGCAGCGCCGCGAAGTGGGGACGAGCACGGCGCGGGGTCGGGCGGTCCCGGTGGGGCGGTGACCGCGGATGATGGCCGGAGGCGCGTCATCCTAGAGCCCGAACGAGCCGTCTGACCAGGTGTTTCAGGACACGTATCGAGCAATGTCGGTGGCGTGGTGTGCAATGGATCTCGTGCCCGCACTCGAAGAACCACTGAAAAAGGTGCTCGGCCCACCGACCGCGAAGGTGATGGCCGAACACCTAGGCCTGCACACCGTCGGCGACCTCCTGCACCACTATCCCCGCAGATACGAGGAGCGCGGCCAGCTCACCCACCTGGCCGACCTCCCCATGGACGAGCACGTCACGGTGGTCGCCATGGTCGCCGACGCCCGGCTGCTCTCCTTCGCCTCCGCCAAGGCACCCCGCGGCAAGGGGCAGCGGCTGGAAGTCACCATCACCGACGGCAGTGGCCGAGTCCAGCTGGTCTTCTTCGGCAACGGCGTCCACAAACCCCACAAGGACCTCCTGCCCGGCACCCGCGCGATGTTCGCCGGCAAGGTCTCCGTCTTCAACCGCCGCCTCCAACTGGCACATCCGGCGTACGAATTGCTGCGCGGAGAAGGCGACGAGACGGTGGAGACCTGGGCGGGCGCCCTGATCCCGCTCTACCCGGCGACGGCCAAACTGGAGTCCTGGAAGATCGGCAAGGCGATCCAGACCGTCCTGCCCAGCGCCCAGGAGGCCGTCGACCCCCTCCCGACCGGCCTGCGCGAGGGCCGCGGCCTGCTCACCCTCCCCGAGGCCCTCCTCAAGATCCACCGCCCCCACACCAAGGCCGACATCGCCGACGCCCGGGCCCGCCTCAAGTGGGACGAGGCCTTCGTCCTCCAGGTCGCCCTGGCCCGCCGCCGCCACGCCGACGCCCAACTCCCCGCCGTCCCCCGCCGGCCGTCCCCCGACGGCCTCCTCACCGCCTTCGACGACCGCCTCCCCTTCACCCTCACGGAGGGCCAGCGGAAGGTCTCCAAGGAGATCTTCGACGACCTCGCCACCGCCCACCCGATGCACCG
Source organism: Streptomyces griseoruber (assembly GCF_001514205.1). Lineage (GTDB taxonomy): Bacteria > Actinomycetota > Actinomycetes > Streptomycetales > Streptomycetaceae > Streptomyces > Streptomyces griseoruber. The sequence goes on from NZ_KQ948774.1 coordinate 129,846, forward strand.
CCTCCTCCAGGGCGAGGTCGGTTCGGGCAAGGCCCAGCCCCTCGACTCGCTGGTGCTCACACCCAGCGGGTTCCGTCGCATGGGGGACATGGAGGTGGGCGATGAAGTCGTCGTGCCGGACGGAGAGATCGCGCTCGTCGACGGCGTCTTCCCACAGGGAGAACGTGAGGTCTGGCGCCTGGTCCTTTCCGACGGAAGCTCCGTCGAATGCGACGACGAGCATCTCTGGATCGTCGGAACGAGTCGCGGCTGGCACCGTGGCCGGCCCCCCAGAGTCATGACGACCCGGGAGATTCGTCTCGACACGTTCAAGGCCAACGGATCGTCGAAGTGGTACCTGCCGGTAGCCACGCCGGTCGATCTGGGAGGCGATGCCGACCTGCCTCTTGATCCCTACCTGCTCGGCCTCCTGCTCGGCGACGGCTCATTCCGCCACGGCCTGCGCCTGTCGACCGTGGACGAGGAGATCCGTGATGCTGCGGCAACAGCGGTGACCCCCGCAGGCACCCGCAACCCTCTGATCCGGACATTGCGCGATCTGGGGCTGTGGGGTGTGACGTCGCACGGAAAATTCGTCCCGGACGAGTTCAAGAACACCTCGGCCAAGAACCGGCTTGCCCTGCTGCAAGGACTACTGGACACCGGCGGAACCGTACAAGCGGACGGCTCGAGCATTTCGCTTTGTTCAGACTCGCTCAGGCTCGCGGAGGATGTCGCCTGGCTTGTGCGCTCACTGGGAGGGCGGGCCCGAATTCTTCCCGAGAAAGCAGCCTTCGACGTCTCGGTGGCGCTACCCGACGCGTACGTCCCCTTCAGGCTCACCCGTAAGGCGGAACGCGTACGGCCACGACCGAAGCACCACACCTTCCGGCGCGGAATCCGAGCCGTCGAACACGTGGGACGCAAACCGGTCCAATGCATCAGCGTCGCCCACCCGAGCCATGCCTACGTCACCGACAACTTCACGGTGACCCACAACACGATGGTGGCCCTGCGCGCCATGCTCGCCGTCGTCGACGCCGGGGGACAGGCCGCCATGCTGGCGCCCACCGAGGTGCTCGCCCAGCAGCACCACCGCTCGATCGTGGAGATGATGGGCGAGCTGGCCGAGGGCGGCATGCTGGGCGGTGCCGAGCAGGCGACCAAGGTGGTGCTGCTGACCGGCTCCATGGGCGCCGCCGGCCGTCGCCAGGCCCTGCTCGACCTCGTCACCGGCGAGGCCGGCATCGTCATCGGCACCCATGCGCTGATCGAGGACAAGGTCCAGTTCCACGACCTGGGCCTGGTGGTCGTCGACGAACAGCACCGCTTCGGCGTCGAGCAGCGCGACGCCCTGCGCGGCAAGGGCAAGCAGCCCCCGCACCTGCTCGTCATGACGGCCACCCCCATCCCGCGCACGGTCGCGATGACCGTCTTCGGCGACCTGGAGACCTCCGTCCTCGACCAGCTCCCGGCCGGCCGCTCACCCATCGCCAGCCATGTGGTCCCCGCCGCCGACAAGCCCCACTTCCTGGCCCGCGCCTGGGAACGGGTCCGCGAGGAGGTGCAGAACGGCCACCAGGCGTACGTCGTCTGCCCCCGCATCGGAGACGAGGAGGAGGACCCGAAGAAGGCCGGGAAGTCCGCGGCGGACGAGGCCGAGAAGCGCCCCCCGCTGGCCGTCCTGGACGTGGCCGACCACCTCTCCAAGGGCCCTCTGCACGGCCTCCGGGTCGAGGTCCTCCACGGCCGTATGCCCCCCGACGACAAGGACGCGGTCATGCGCCGCTTCGCCGCCGGGGACACCCATGTCCTGGTCGCCACGACCGTCATCGAGGTCGGCGTCAACGTCCCGAACGCCACCGCCATGGTGATCATGGACGCCGACCGTTTCGGCGTCTCCCAGCTCCACCAGCTCCGCGGCCGCGTCGGCCGGGGCTCCGCCGCCGGTCTCTGCCTCCTGGTCACCGAGATGCCCGAGGCCAGCGCCGCCCGCCAGCGTCTGAACGCCGTCGCCTCCACCCTCGACGGCTTCGAACTCTCCCGACTCGACCTCGAACAGCGCCGCGAGGGCGATGTCCTCGGCCAGGCCCAGTCCGGCGCCCGCACCTCCCTGCGGGTCCTCGCCGTGATCGAGGACGAGGAGGTCATCGCGGAGGCGAGGGAGGAGGCGGTCGCCGTGGTCACCGCCGACCCCGAACTGACGGGACTTCCCGGCCTGCGCACCGCCCTGGACGCCCTGCTGGACGAGGAGAGGGAGCAGTACCTGGACAAGGGCTGAGGTGCTGCCCACCCGGGGGCGCGGGGCTGCATACGATATGCGGCTACCGCCGCGCGGGCGCGACCAGCCACACTGAACCGAAAAGCCGCCCACGACCAAGGACCGAAGATGACCCGCGTGATCGCCGGCGCAGCCGGCGGACGTCGCCTTGCAGTACCGCCAGGCACCGGAACCCGTCCCACCTCCGACCGCGCACGCGAAGGCCTCTTCTCCACCTGGCAGTCCCTCCTCGGCGGCCCCCTCGACGGCGAACGGGTTCTCGACCTCTACGCCGGATCAGGGGCCGTGGGCCTGGAGGCCCTCTCCCGGGGCGCGAGCCACACCCTCCTCGTCGAGGCCGACGCCCGAGCGGCCCGGGTCATCCGCGAGAACGTGAGAAACCTCGCCCTGCCCGGCGCCGAGGTCCGCGCGGGCAAGGCCCAGCAGGTCATCCAGACGGCGCCGGCGGCTCCGTACGACCTCGTCTTCCTGGACCCGCCCTACGCCGTCACGGACGACGATCTTCGCGAGATTCTCCTCACACTCCGCTCTGAGGGCTGGCTCGCGCCCGAGGCGCTCGTCACCGTGGAGCGCAGCACCAGAGGCGGTGAGTTCGGCTGGCCGGACGGTTTCGAAGCGCTCCGGGCCCGTCGTTACGGCGAGGGAACGTTTTGGTACGGTCGCGCCGCCTCTACGTGCGAAGACGCACGATGACCGGACCGGAGAGCGAGGGATCACAAGTGCGCCGCGCCGTCTGTCCCGGGTCGTTCGACCCGATCACCAACGGACACCTCGACATCATTTCCCGCGCCTCCCGTCTCTATGACGAGGTCTATGTCGCGGTCATGATCAACAAGTCGAAGAAGGGCCTCTTCGAGGTCGACGAGCGACTCGACCTGATCCGTCAGGTCACCGCCGAGTACGGCAACGTACGGGTCGAGGCCTTCCACGGCCTGCTCGTCGACTTCTGCAAGCAGCGCGACATCCCCGCCATCGTCAAGGGCCTGCGCGCGGTCAGCGACTTCGACTACGAGCTCCAGATGGCCCAGATGAACAACGGGCTGTCCGGGGTCGAGACGCTCTTCGTACCGACCAACCCCACCTACAGCTTCCTGTCCTCCTCCCTGGTCAAGGAGGTGGCCACCTGGGGCGGCGACGTCTCCCACCTGGTCCCGCCGCTCGTCCTCGAGGCCCTCAACGAGCGCCTGCGCAAGGACTGATGGGGCTACAGTCGTCCCGTCCGTCTCCAACACAGCTGTAGAGAGTGGCGAGCACCCGGTGGACGTACAGAAGAAGCTCGACGAGATCGTCACGGCGGTCTCCAGTGCCCGGTCGATGCCCATGTCGGCCTCGTGCGTGGTCAACCGCGCCGAGCTGCTCGCCCTGCTGGAAGAGGTGCGCGCGGCCCTGCCCGACTCGCTCGCCCAGGCCCAGGAGCTGATCGGCGACCGCGACCAGATGGTCGAGCAGGCCCGCCAGGAGGCCGACCGGATCATCTCCACCGCGCATGTCGAGCGCGGCTCGCTGATCTCCGACACCGAGATCGCCCGCCGCTCCCAGGCCGAGGCCGACCGGATCCTCGCCGAGGCCCGCCGCGAGGCCGAGGAGGTCCGCGCGGAGGCCGACGACTACGTCGACTCCAAGCTCGCCAACTTCGAGGTCGTCCTCACCAAGACCATCGGCTCGGTCGGCCGGGGCCGCGAGAAGCTCCTGGGCACCGGCCCCGGGCTGGACGAGCAGGGGTACGGGGACCCGGAGGAGGACGACGCCCCCGAGCGCAGCCACGACCCCGAGACCCTGCGCCGGGACGCCGACGCCTACGTCGACACCAAGCTGGGTGCCTTCGAGGCCGTCCTCACCAAGACGCTGGAAGCCGTCGGCAAGGGCCGGCTGAAGCTGCACGGCCGGATCGCCTCCGACGACCTCGGCGCCCTCGCCGACGACCACACGACCTTCCAGCACTCCTCCGACGCCGACTACCTCGCCGACCTCGCGGCCCTCGCCGAGCAGGACAACGCGGCCCCGGCCGCGGTCGGACCGCGGGCGCCGCAGCCGTCGTACGAGGAACAGCCGGTCGCCTACGCCTACCAGCAGCAGGACCAGTACGGCTACGACCAGACGTACGCCCAGCAGGACCCGTACGGCTACCAGCAGGCGGACCCCTACGCGGTGGCGTCCTACCAGGGCTACGACGCCCAGCAGACCGCCTACGACCCGCACCAGCAGCCCCAGCAGACGCAGCAGCCCCAGCAGCCCCAGCAGTCCTACGCCCTCGACGAGACCAGCCTCTTCGACACGGGCATGATCACGCCGGAGCAGCTGCGCGCCTACGAGCAGGGCCGCGGGCTCTAGAGCCACCCGGATTGGGCTGTGGGCGAAAGCTCCAGTATCCTGGCTCTTCGGTCGCGAGTACGCCCGCGATCTCCGCTGCCCGCAACACCGAAGGGCGGCGGCCCTCAGAGTTCGGAAGATCGAAAGCAGGAATGGCCCCCAACGCACGCCTCGACCACCGCAACCCCCTCGTGTTCGACACGCACGAGCTGGGTCGGCGTCCCGGCGCGCTGCAGCGGCTGGCCCGCTCGGTCGACGCCCCCAAGGACCTCGGTATCCAGGGAGTCATCGGAGTGCCGGAAGGCGCCCCGGTGGAGCTCGAACTCCGCCTCGAGTCGGTCATGGAAGGGGTGCTCGTCACGGGCACCGCCCGTGCACGGGCCGAGGGGGAGTGCGTAAGGTGTCTGGAGCCGCTCGAGCTCGCTCTCGAAGCGGACTTCCAGGAGATGTTCTCGTACCCCGACGCCGACGACCGTGGCCGCGTGAAGGCGGAACCGGTCGACGACGCTGAGGACGACGAGGACAGGCTCTTCCTCGAGGACGGCATGTTCGACCTCGAACCCGTGCTGCGCGATGCGGCGGTGCTCGCACTGCCGATGCAGCCGGTGTGCCAGGACGACTGTCCCGGTCTGTGCTCCGAGTGCGGAGCCCGGCTGGCGGACGACCCGGACCACCACCACGACGCCACCGACATCCGTTGGGCGGCACTGCAGGGACTCGCCGGTTCACTCGGAGACGGCGAGAAGGACGAGATGAGCGGCGCCGAAGCGGAAGCGGGCGTCGACGAGAAGCAGGAGAAGTAGCCGTGGCTGTTCCGAAGCGGAAGATGTCGCGCAGCAACACGCGCCACCGCCGGTCGCAGTGGAAGGCTGCGGTCCCCACCCTGGTTGCGTGCGAGCGCTGCCACGAGCCCAAGCAGCAGCACATCGCGTGCCCGTCTTGCGGCACCTACAACAAGCGCCAGGTCCTCGAGGTCTGAGCGGCTGGTGAGAGGCTCCGTGTCTAGCCCCAAGAAGGCGGAAGACGCCAAGGCGGATTCCACCGCCAAGAAAAAGGCGGACAACACGGCCTCGTCCCACACGCTTCTGGAAGGGCGGCTCGGCTATCAGCTCGAGTCCGCCCTTCTGGTGCGTGCGCTGACCCACCGTTCCTACGCGTACGAGAACGGCGGTCTGCCGACGAACGAGCGGCTGGAGTTCCTCGGGGACTCCGTGCTCGGCCTCGTTGTCACGGACACGCTGTACCGCACCCACCCCGATCTGCCCGAGGGCCAGCTGGCCAAGCTCCGGGCCGCGGTGGTCAACTCGCGTGCGCTGGCGGAGGTCGGTCGTGGCCTCGACCTGGGCTCCTTCATCCGGCTCGGCCGGGGTGAAGAGGGCACGGGCGGCCGGGACAAGGCGTCCATCCTCGCCGACACCCTCGAAGCGGTGATCGGCGCGGTCTATCTCGATCAGGGCCTCGACGCGGCCTCCGAACTGGTGCACCGCCTGTTCGACCCGCTCATCGAGAAGTCCTCGAACCTCGGTGCCGGCCTGGACTGGAAGACCAGTCTCCAGGAGCTCACCGCGACCGAAGGGCTCGGCGTGCCCGAGTACCTGGTCACGGAGACCGGCCCCGACCACGAGAAGACCTTCACTGCTGCCGCCCGCGTCGGAGGCGTCTCGTACGGCACCGGCACCGGCCGCAGCAAGAAGGAGGCGGAGCAGCAGGCCGCCGAGTCCGCCTGGCGGTCCATCCGGGCCGCGGCGGACGAGCGCGCCAAGGCGGCGAAGGCGGCCCAGGCCGCGGCAGCCGTCGAGGCCGACACCGGCGCGGACTCCGAGTCCGCCTCCGCCTGATAGGAACACGACAGTACGGCGCCCGTCCCTCGACACCCGAGGGGCGGGCGCCGCACATCCGGGGGATCGCCATGCCCGAGTTGCCCGAGGTCGAGGTCGTCCGGCGCGGTCTGGAGCGATGGGTCGCCCATCGCACGGTCGCCGACGCCGAGGTGCTGCACCCGCGTGCCGTACGCCGTCATCCGGCCGGTGCCGACGACTTCACGCACCGGCTCGAGGGCCATCGCATCGGCATCCCCAGCCGTCGCGGGAAGTACCTCTGGCTGCCGCTGGAGGACACCGGCCAGGCGATCCTCGCCCACCTCGGGATGAGCGGCCAGCTGCTGGTCCAGCCGCAGGGGTCACCCGACGAGAAGCACCTGCGCGTCCGCGTCCGTTTCGCCGACGCGCTCGCCACCGAGCTCCGCTTCGTCGACCAGCGCACCTTCGGCGGCCTCTCGCTGCACGACACCACCCCCGACGGACTGCCCGACGTCATCGGGCACATCGCCCGCGACCCCCTCGATCCGCTGTTCGACGACGAGGCCTTCCACCACGCCCTGCGCCGCAGGCGGACCACGATCAAACGGGCCCTGCTCGACCAGTCGCTGATCAGCGGCGTCGGCAACATCTACGCGGACGAGGCCCTGTGGCGCTCGCGTCTGCACTACGACCGCCCGACGAGCGGCTTCACCCGGCCCCGCACCCTGGAACTCCTCGGACACGTCCGGGACGTGATGAACGCGGCCCTGTCCGTCGGCGGCACCAGCTTCGACAGCCTGTACGTCAACGTCAACGGGGAGTCGGGCTACTTCGACCGCTCCCTGGACGCGTACGGGCGTGAGGGTCTGCCCTGCAAGCGGTGCGGCACGCCGATGCGCCGGCGCCCGTGGATGAACCGGTCCAGCTACTTCTGTCCGAAGTGTCAGAAGGTGCCGCGCGTCCCGTCGTAGCGCTCCCGGGCCGCCAGTACGTCGTCCATCCGGCCCTCCACACAGTGGATGAGGGCCAGCAGCCGCTCGGCGACCTCGCGGCCGAGCGGGGTCAGTTCGTAGTCCACGCGCGGCGGGTTGGTCGGCCGGGCGTCGCGGTGCACCAGCCCGTCGCGCTCCAGCGCGTGCAGCGTCTGGGACAGCATCTTCTCGCTCACGCCGTCGATCCGGCGGCGCAGTTCGTTGAACCGCAGCGATCCCTCGTGCAGTGCCCCGAGCGTCAGGCCGCCCCAGCGGCCCGTGACGTGCTCCAGCGTGCCGCGCGAGGGGCAGGCCTTGGCGAACACGTCGTACGGGAGGTCCAGGTCCTCCGCGCGTTCCTGGGTGCTGGTCATGACAGCAGCGTACGCGAAGGCAGCGCTAACCAACAGGTTGCACTAACCAGGAGTTAGTGCTTTCCTTTGGTCACTGTCTCTGAGCTGCCCTTTCGAGGAGTTCCCATGTCCAAGCCCGTGGTGTCCGTCGCCTACCACTCCGGTTACGGCCACACCGCCGTCCTCGCCGAAGCGGTCCGCACCGGTGCCGTCGAGGCGGGTGCCGAGGTGCATCTGATCAAGGTCGACGAGATCACCGAGGAGCAGTGGACCCTGCTCGACGGCTCGGACGCCATCGTGTTCGGCTCGCCGACCTACATGGGCACCGCGTCCGGCGCCTTTCACGTCTTCGCGGAAGCCACCTCCGCGCGCTGGGCCACCCAGGCTTGGAAGGACAAGCTCGCCGCCGGCTTCACCAACTCCGGCTCCAAGAGCGGCGACAAGCTGCACACCCTGCAGTTCTTCCAGATCCTGGCCGCGCAGCTCGGTATGCACTGGGTCAACCTCGGTCTGCTGCCCGGCTGGAACAGCAGCACCTCCTCCGAGCACGACCTCAACCGCCTCGGCGTGTTCCTCGGCGCGGCCGCGCAGACCAACGTCGACGAGGGTGCGGAGGCCGTCCACAAGGCCGACGTGGCGACGGCGGAGCACCTGGGCCGGCGGGTCGCCGAGACCGCGACGGTCTTCCTGGCCGGCCGGGCCCAGGCTGCATGATCGTTTCTGCGTGGCTCTGGTGGGCGCGGGTCTAGTACCCGAAGTCCTGGGTCCACCAGGGGCCGCCGGACCCGAAGTGGACGCCGACGCCCAGCGTCTTGAAGTCGCAGTTCAGTATGTTCGCCTTGTGGCCGGGGCTGTTCATCCAGGCCTCCATGACGGCGGCCGCGTCGGCCTGGCCCCGGGCTATGTTCTCGCCGCCCAGGCTGGATATGCCGGCCGCCTCGGCCCGGTCCCACGGGGTCTTTCCGTCGGGGTCGGTGTGGTCGAAGAAGCCCCGCGCGGCCATGTCGTCGCTGAACTTCTCGGCCAGCTCCGACAGCGCGCTGTTCGCGGAGAGGGCGCTGCAGCCGACCTTGGCCCGCTCCTCGTTGACGAGTGCGAGCACCTCGGCCGCGGCCTGCGCCTCGGCCGAGACCGTCACGGCGGACTCGGACTTCTGGGGCGCCTTGGTGACCGCCTTCGCCTTCGAGGCCGAGGTCGCCGGCTCCTCCGAGGGAGTGACCTCGGGCTTCTTCTCGGCCGTCCTGCTCGGCGAGGCCGAGGCCGAGGACTTCGAGGCCGACGCAGTGGGCGAGGTCGAGGTCGAGGTCGAGGCCGAGGCGGAGCGCCCCGCGTCACGGCTGGTCGAGGTGCCGGCGCGGCCGGTCTCGGCGGAGCCGGCGGTGCCGCCCTGCTCGGCGTTGGAGTTGCCGGGGGTATCGGCGGCCTGCACATTGTCGCCGGGACCGGTGCCGCCGCCGAGCCGGTAGTTCTCCAGGCCGGGCACCACGCCGGTGGCCACCGCTACCGTGCCGAGGGCGACCGCGGCGGAGACGCCGAGCAGACCCGCCTTGACCGGGGTGGCCGCCTTCCTCTTGCGGCGGCGGCCCGCCCCGCCCCGCCCGCCACCGTCGGGCCGGAAGCCGTCGGTCCGGAAGCCGTCGGTCCTGAAGCCGTCGGGCGTGAAATCGTCGGGCGTGAAGCCGTCGGGCCGGAAGTCGTCGGCCGCGAAGCCGGTGCCGTACCCCTCCTCCGTCGCGTACAGGTACTCCCTGCTTCTCGCGACGGTGTCGGCGTACGCCTCCGGGTTCAGGTACGGCGCGATGCCGAGCGTGTCGGGGCCGTCCGCGTACGAGTACCGCGGGTCATAGCCGTCCGTGTACGAGCCGTGCGTCTCCGTGACCCCCGTGGCGCGGCCCGTGGCGGCGCGGCCGGCGGCGGAGCGTCGGTGGCGTCCCATGCCCTTGCCTTCCTCGTCCATCGGTCAACCCGTCTCATACGATCTTGGGCGAACCCGTCTCACTCGATCGAGTGAGTTTCATATGAGAATCATTGGGTCGGGACGGTACCGCATGGCGCCAGGGGAGGAAGTGCCCCGAGAGACATTGCCCGGTTAGGTTGCACCCATGAGCGAGGATGTGCGACTGGTCGCCTGGGTACGTGGACACGTCCAGGGCGTGGGATTCCGCTGGTTCACACGGGCGAAGGCGCTGGAGATCGGCGGGCTGAGTGGTTTTGCTCTCAATCTGGCCGACGGCCGGGTCCAGGTGGTCGCCGAGGGGGCCAGAGAGGGCTGTGACGGCCTGCTGGACTGGCTGACGGGTGACGACACGCCCGGACGCGTGGACGGAGTCACCGAGATATGGGACACACCCCGCGGCGGCTACGACGGCTTCGCGATCCGCTGACCACCCCGCGCCGGGACGCCGCCGGAAAGGCGAGGGATGTGCCACCGGCATGTGCCCCGGACGGAAAGGAGCAGGTGGTTGCCAAGAATCGCTTGCGATGGCATGCTCCGCACGCAAGGATGATCGCCACGTCCCAAGGGCCCCGCGTCCGTCGCAGCGCCGCCGTTCCGGCCGCGCTCCGGTGGGTTGCCCGCCAATACGGGGCGTGATCGTGTTGACCGTCAAACTTTTTGGTGAGACGCTGAAAGCACCCCGCGCACCTAGCTGTTTGGCATGGATGAACGGCACCACGAACAAGATCTAGCCAAGACCGCGGGTGCGAATCCCTCACGACCCACACCGCTTCGGTCGGTCACTCAGTGTGGAGGACCATCCATCATGGCAAAGGCGCTTCTCGGTTACGTCGGCGGCTCCGACCCGCGACTCCTCGCCGAGATGCGACGGCTCCAGCAGCGCGTCCAGGACCTGGAATCCGAGCTCGGACGAATCCAGGCCGAGAACGACGCTCTCACGGCTGCCGCTTCTCACGACAGGTTCATGGAGAGCATCGACGCACACCAGGCGGAGCCTGCGCTCACCTGATCGCTGCACCGCTCCACGACAGCACACGCAGTGGTCGGGCGACTCGTCTCAACCGCGTCGGACCGCTAAGTTGTCAGAAGTTGCAAGGGACGCCTCGGCGTCCCTTCTTTCTTTCCCCCGCGCCTCTGGTGCCCGTCCCCGTCCGTCCAGCGCCCCGCCCCCTCGGTCTTCTTAACGTGTGGTGTGCCCTGTGCGTTCATGGGTGAAACCGCGGGGTCGCCGGGCGTTCATGGAGTGAGACACCCCCGGAAGGTAGAGTCCAGCGCCGTGCACCTCAAGGCCCTGACCCTCCGGGGGTTCAAGTCGTTCGCATCCGCGACCACGCTCCGGTTCGAACCGGGGATCACGTGCGTCGTGGGGCCCAACGGCTCGGGCAAGTCCAACGTCGTCGACGCCCTGAGCTGGGTGATGGGCGAACAGGGCGCCAAGTCGCTGCGCGGCGGCAAGATGGAGGACGTCATCTTCGCCGGCACCACCGGCCGTCCCCCGCTGGGCCGCGCCGAGGTGTCCCTGACCATCGACAACTCCGACGGGGCCCTGCCCATCGAGTACGCCGAGGTCACCATCACGCGGATCATGTTCCGCAACGGCGGCAGCGAGTACCAGATCAACGGCGACACCTGCCGCCTCCTCGACATCCAGGACCTCCTCTCCGACTCCGGCATCGGCCGCGAGATGCACGTCATCGTCGGCCAGGGCCAGCTCGACTCCGTCCTGCACGCCGACCCCATGGGCCGCCGCGCCTTCATCGAGGAGGCGGCGGGCGTCCTCAAGCACCGCAAGCGCAAGGAGAAGGCGCTCCGCAAGCTCGACGCGATGCAGGCCAACCTCGCGCGCGTGCAGGACCTCACCGACGAACTGCGCCGCCAGCTCAAACCCCTGGGCCGTCAGGCGGCGGTCGCCCGCCGGGCCGCCGTGATCCAGGCGGACCTGCGGGACGCCCGGCTCCGTCTGCTCGCCGACGATCTCGTCCGGATGCGGGACGCCCTCCGGGCGGAGGTGGCCGACGAGGCCGCGCTCAAGGAACGCAAGGAGGCCGCCGAGCAGGAACTGCGCAAGGCCCTCCAGCGCGAGGCGCTCCTGGAGGACGAGGTCCGCCGGCTCTCCCCGCGCCTCCAGCGCGCCCAGCAGACCTGGTACGAGCTCTCCCAGCTCGCCGAACGCGTCCGCGGCACGGTCTCCCTCGCCGACGCCCGCGTGAAGAGCGCCACCTCCGCACCCCCCGAGGAGCGGCGCGGCCGCGATCCCGAGGACATGGAGCGCGAGGCCGCCCGCGTCCGGGAACAGGAGGCCGAGCTGGAGGCCGCCCTCGAAGCGGCCCAGCACGCCCTCGACGACACCGTCGCCCACCGCGCCGACCTGGAACGCGAACTCACCGTCGAGGAACGGCGGCTGAAGGACGTCGCCCGCGCCATCGCCGACCGCCGCGAGGGCCTGGCCCGGCTGAACGGCCAGGTCAACGCCGCCCGTTCACGCGCCGCCTCGGCCCAGGCCGAGATCGACCGCCTGGCAGCGGCGAGGGACGAGGCCCAGGAGCGGGCGTTCGCGGCACAGGAGGAGTACGAGACCTTGCAGGCCGAGGTCGACGGCCTCGACGCGGGCGACGCCCAACTCGCCGAGCAGCACGACGCCGCGAAACGGCAGCTCACCGAGGCCGAGGCCGCCCTCACCGCGGCCCGCGAGGCGGCCACCACGGCGGAACGCGAACGCGCGGCGACCAAGGCCCGCCACGAGGCGCTGGCGCTGGGTCTGCGCCGCAAGGACGGCACGGGTGCCCTGCTCGGCGCGAAGGACCGCCTCACCGGCCTGCTGGGCCCGGCCGCCGAACTGCTGACGGTGACGCCGGGTTACGAGGTCCCGCTGGCGGCAGCTTTCGGAGCGGCGGCGGACGCGATCGCGGTGACGACCCCGGCCGCGGCGGCCGAGGCCCTCCGTCTGCTGCGCAAGCAGGACGCGGGCCGGGCGGCACTGCTGCTCGCCGGTTCACCGGACGCGCCCCATGGGGGCGCGGGGAACTGCGCGACCAGCCACGACGAAGCCGCGGACGCCCCACGTCCGCACGCAGCCGATTTCGTCCGCGCCCCCGCCGACCTGATGCCCGCCGTACGCCGTCTCCTCCACAACGTCGTCGTGGTCGACACCCTGGAAGCCGCCGAGGATCTCGTATACCGGCACCCCGAACTGACCGCGGTCACCGCCGAAGGCGACCTCCTCGGCGCCCACTTCGCCCACGGCGGTTCCGCCGGCGCCCCCAGCCTGCTGGAAGTACAGGCCTCGGTGGACGAGGCGGCCGCACAGCTGGAAGAGCTGGCCGTGCGCTGCGCGGAACTCACCGAGGCCCAGCAAGAGGCCGGCGCACAGCGCAAGGAGTGCGCCGCGCAGGTGGAGGAGCTGGCGGAGCGGCGCCGGGCCGCCGACCGGGAGAAGTCGGCCGTGGCCCAGCAACTGGGCCGGCTGGCAGGGCAGGCACGGGGCGCGGCCGGCGAGGCCGAGCGGTCCACGGCGGCAGCCGCCCGCGCGCAGGACGCGCTCGACCGTGCGCTGGAGGAGGCCGAGGTACTCGCCGAACGGCTGGCCGTGGCCGAGGAGATGCCCGTGGAGGAGGAGCCCGACACCTCGGTGCGCGACCGCCTCGCCGCCGACGGGGCCAATGCCCGCCAGACCGAGATGGAGGCGCGGCTCCAGGTCCGTACGCACGAGGAGCGGGTGAAGGGACTGGCCGGCCGGGCCGACTCGCTCGACCGGGCCGCCCGCGCGGAACGCGAGGCACGCGCGCGTGCCGAACAGCGGCGGGCCCGGCTGCGCCACGAGGCCGCCGTCGCGGAGGCCGTCGCCTCGGCCACCCGCCAGCTGCTCGCGCATGTCGAGGTGTCCCTCGGCCGGGCGCAGGCCGAGCGGGCCGCGGCCGAGGCCGCGAAGGCGCGCCGTGAGCAGGAGCTGGCCGCCGCCCGCACCGCCGGGCGCGATCTCAAGGCCGAACTGGACAAGCTGACCGACTCGGTCCACCGCGGTGAGGTGCTCGGCGCCGAGAAGCGGATGCGGATCGAGCAGCTGGAGACCAAGGCGCTGGAGGAGCTGGGTGTGGAGCCCGAGGGGCTCGTCGCCGAGTACGGGCCCCATCAGCTCGTACCGCCGTCGCCGCCGGCCGAGGGCGAGGTGCTGCCCGAGGACCCCGAGCACCCCCGCAACCAGCCGGTGCCGTTCCGCCGTGCCGAACAGGAGAAGCGGCTGAAGGCGGCGGAGCGGGCGTACCAGCAGCTCGGCAAGGTCAACCCGCTGGCGCTGGAGGAGTTCGCCGCGCTGGAGGAGCGCCACAAGTTCCTCAGCGAGCAGCTGGAGGACCTGAAGAAGACCCGTGCCGATCTGCTTCAGGTGGTGAAGGAGGTCGACGAGCGGGTCGAGCAGGTCTTCACCGAGGCGTTCCGGGACACGGCCCGGGAGTTCGAGGGTGTCTTCAGCCGGCTCTTCCCGGGCGGGGAGGGGCGGCTGATCCTGACCGATCCCGACAACATGCTCACCACGGGCGTGGACGTGGAGGCCCGGCCGCCGGGCAAGAAGGTCAAGCGGCTCAGCCTGCTCTCCGGCGGGGAGCGGTCGCTGACGGCCGTCGCCATGCTGGTGTCGATCTTCAAGGCCCGGCCCAGCCCGTTCTACGTCATGGACGAGGTCGAGGCCGCCCTCGACGACACCAACCTCCAGCGGCTGATCCGCATCATGCAGGAGCTCCAGGAGTCCTCGCAGCTGATCGTGATCACCCACCAGAAGCGCACCATGGAGGTCGCCGACGCGCTGTACGGCGTGTCCATGCAGGGCGACGGGGTGTCGAAGGTGATCAGCCAGCGGTTGCGCTGAGGCCTTTGAGTTCAAGAGGTGAACACATGTGCCTCTCGTGTGTCTGTGATCTCACAATTTCCCACGTTTGATTTTGAGACTTGAAGGCATAGTCTCGGCAACGTTGGATTTACCTTCAGGTACCACCTATCTGGGGGACCACGAGGGAGTGGAATGTGAGCACAGCGCAGGCACAGAAGTCAGGAGCCGTGACGGCTCCTCCCGATCATCTCGGGCACGTCATCTTCATCGCGGCGGCAGCGGCGATGGGCGGATTCCTCTTCGGGTACGACAGCTCCGTGATCAACGGCGCCGTCGAGGCCATCCGGGACCGCTACGACATCGGCTCCGCCGCCCTCGCCCAGGTCATCGCCATCGCCCTGATCGGCTGCGCCATCGGTGCCGCGACCGCCGGCCGGATCGCCGACCGCATCGGCCGTATCCGGGTCATGCAGATCGCCGCCGCGCTGTTCACCGTCAGCGCCGTCGGCTCGGCGCTGCCCTTCTCCCTGTGGGACTTCGCCCTGTGGCGGGTCGTCGGCGGCTTCGCCATCGGCATGGCCTCCGTCATCGGCCCCGCCTACATCGCCGAGGTCGCCCCGCCCGCCTACCGCGGCCGGCTCGGCTCGTTCCAGCAGGCCGCGATCGTCATCGGCATCGCCGTCTCGCAGCTGGTCAACTGGGGTCTGCTGAACGCGGCCGGCGGCGACCAGCGCGGACGGCTGATGGGCCTGGAGGCCTGGCAGGTCATGCTCGGCGTGATGGTCGTCCCGGCCGTCCTCTACGGCATGCTCTCCTTCGCCATCCCCGAGTCCCCGCGCTTCCTGATCTCCGTCGGCAAGCGGGAGCGGGCCCGGGAGATCCTCGCCGAGGTCGAGGGCGAGAGCGGTGATCTCGACGCCCGGGTCGCCGAGATCGAGCACGCCATGACCAGTGAGCACCGCTCCACCTTCAAGGACCTGCTCGGCGGCGGCTTCTTCTTCAAGCCGATCGTCTGGATCGGTATCGGCCTCTCCGTCTTCCAGCAGTTCGTCGGCATCAACGTCGCCTTCTACTACTCCTCGACGCTGTGGCAGTCGGTCGGCGTCGATCCGGCGGAGTCGTTCTTCTACTCCTTCACCACCTCGATCATCAACATCGTCGGCACCGTCATCGCGATGATCTTCGTGGACCGCATCGGCCGCCGCCCGCTCGCGATCATCGGCTCGGTCGGCATGGTGATCGGTCTCGCGCTGGAGGCCTGGGCCTTCTCCTACGACCTCGTCGACGGCAAGCTCCCGGCCGCCCAGGGCTGGACCGCCCTGGTCGCCGCCCATGTCTTCGTCCTCTTCTTCGCCCTGTCCTGGGGCGTGGTCGTCTGGGTCATGCTCGGCGAGATGTTCCCCAACAAGATCCGCGCCGCCGCCCTGGGCGTGGCCGCCTCCGCGCAGTGGATCGCGAACTGGGCCATCACCGCGAGCTTCCCGTCCCTCGCCGACTGGAACCTCTCCCTCACCTACGTCATCTACACGGCCTGCGCCGCCCTCTCGGTCCCGTTCGTCCTCAGGTACGTCAAGGAGACGAAGGGCAAGGCCCTGGAGGAGATGGGCTGACCGCCCTCCACAAGCCCGGGGGGAAGGGCTCACACCCCGCCGCCCCTCTCCCCGAACCCGACCGCCGCCCCCGTTCCGGCCACCCCGGACCGGGGGCGGCGGCGTACCGTCCGTCCGGCGCACGCGGTCGTCCGCCCGGCGCGGTCACCCCGGCCGGCTCAGCCCTCCAGTGCCGGAAGCACCCGCTCCGCGAGCAGCCGCAGACTCCGCCACCCCTCCTCCAGCGGCATCCCGCCCGCCAGTGGATGCAGGACGAGGTTGTCGAGGCCCTGGGCCACGCACGCGTCCGGAGTGAGGATCCGGTAGACGCCCTCCGCGCGCAGCTCCTCGACCGTCGTCGCTCCCGAACGCACCGCCGAGCGGATCTCGCCGGACTGCCAGGAGGCGTAGGTCCGGGCCTCGTGGAGGAAGTGGCGGCCGTACTCGGCCCAGGCCCGGTCCGGGTCCTCGGCGAGATGGAGCAGCGGCGTCTCGGCGCCCGGCATCATCGTCCAGCCCTGCGTCCCGTACTCCACGAGCCGCTCCTTGTAGTACGTCTCCAGCTCCGGCAGGTGCGCGCTCGGGAAGAACGGCAGGCCGAGCCGGGCGGCCCGGCGGGCGGCGGCCTTCGAGGAGCCGCCGACCAGCAGCAGGGGGTGCGGATCGGACCCCGGGCGCGGGGTGACCCGTACCGTACGGCCCCGGTACTCGAACTCCTCGCCGGTCCACGCCTTCAGCACGGTCTCCAGCAGCTCGTCCTGGAGCCGGCCGCGCCGCTTCCAGTCGACGCCCGCGCGGTCGTACTCCTCGCGCCGGTAGCCGATCCCGGCGACCGTGAGCAGCCGGCCGCCGCTGAGCAGGTCCAGGACCGCGATGTCCTCGGCCAGCCGCAGCGGGTCGTGCAGCGGGCCGATCACCGCCGACACCGTGACCGCCAGCCGCCGGGTCGCCCCCAGCACCGCCCCCGCGAAGACGAACGGCGACGGCAGCCAGTTGTTCTCGACGCCGTGGTGCTCCTCCGTCTGCACGGTGGTCACCCCGTGCTCGTCGGCGTACGCGGCCATCTCCAGCGCGGCCCGGTACCGGGCGCCCAGCTCGGCGGGGGAGGCGCCGGGCGCGACGAGGTTGAAACGGACGACGGTGACGGGCATGGGGACCCCCTTCGGCGGATGTGGAGGGACCGTAGCTGACGCTTCGTCAGGTGGCCAGGGGTGCGAGACACCCGCCCCGGGGAGCCGGGCCGCCGCCCGGGGAGGGATGGATACTGGACGGGTTATGGAAACCGTCATCCTTGCTGTAGTCATCGCCGTGGTCGTGCTCGCGGTGCTCGGCGGGCTCGTCGTCGGCAGCCGGCGCAAGAAGCCGCTGCCCCCGCCGCCCCCCGCCGCGCCCGACATCACCGCGCCTCCGGCCGAGCCGCACGTCGGCGACGAGGCCGAGACGCCGCGCGACGAACCGCGCCGCACGATCGAGGAGGTGGATCTTCCCGACGGCGGCCCGGCCGGGGTCGCGGTCGAGGAACCGCCCGCCGACCTCTTGGCCGAGGCTCCGGAGATCGAGATCCCGGAGCCCACCGCGGGGCGTCTCGTACGCCTGCGCGCCCGTCTCTCCCGCTCCCAGAACGCCCTCGGCAAGGGGCTGCTCACGCTGCTCTCGCGCGAGCACCTCGACGACGACACCTGGGAGGAGATCGAGGACACCCTGCTCACCGCCGACGTCGGCGTCCTGCCCACGCAGGAGCTGGTGGACCGGTTGCGCGAGCGGGTGAAGGTGCTCGGCACCCGGACCCCCGAGGAGCTGCGCGCCCTGCTGCGCGAAGAGCTGCTCAAGCTGGTCGGCACCGACGTCGACCGCACGGTGAAGACCGAGCCCGAGGACCGCAAGCCCGGCATCGTGATGGTCGTCGGCGTCAACGGCACCGGCAAGACCACCACCACCGGCAAGCTCGCCCGGGTGCTCGTCGCCGACGGCCGTACGGTCGTCCTCGGCGCCGCCGACACCTTCCGCGCCGCCGCAGCCGACCAGCTCCAGACCTGGGGCGAGCGGGTCGGCGCCCACACCGTGCGCGGACCCGAGGCCGGCGACCCCGCCTCCGTCGCCTTCGACGCGGTGAAGGAGGGCAAGGAGATGGGCGTCGACGTGGTGCTCATCGACACCGCCGGGCGGCTGCACACCAAGACCGGGCTCATGGACGAGCTCGGCAAGGTCAAGCGCGTCGTGGAGAAGCACGCCCCGCTGGACGAGGTGCTGCTCGTCCTCGACGCCACCACCGGGCAGAACGGCCTGGTCCAGGCCCGGGTCTTCGCCGAGGTCGTCGACATCACCGGCATCGTGCTGACCAAGCTCGACGGCACCGCCAAGGGCGGCATCGTCGTCGCCGTCCAGCGCGAGCTGGGCGTGCCCGTCAAGCTCGTCGGTCTCGGCGAGGGCGCGGACGACCTGGCGCCGTTCGAGCCGGAGGCGTTCGTTGACGCCCTCATCGGAGAATGACCCGCTCTTAGCGAAGCGCCCCGTGGTCCCGGATCCGGGACCGGCGAGAAGCGCCCGCCCCCAGGTGCAGTGGGAGCGGGCGCTTCGCTGTGTACCGGCCGGGAGGGGGCGCTAGTGCCGCGGCAGGCGACGTTCGCCCCGTCGCGACGCCCGGTACGCACTCTCGCCGCACCGGCCGAAAGCACGTCCAGTACGAGGACTTCCGGCCGGCACGCCGAGAGCACGCACCGGACGCCGCTCCTTGACGGGCAGACGTTGCCTGCCGCGGCACTAGGCGCGGGAGCGGTGCGCCACGTACGCCAGGGTCCCCAGCAGCAGCCGGGCCTCCGGGGGCCGGGTGGCCGAGTCCAGGGCCGGTGGGCGCAGCCAGTGGACCGGGCCGAGGCCGCCGCGGTCGGAGGGCGGGGCCGTGACGTACGTACCCGGGCCGAGGCCGCGCAGATCGAGGGCGGCCGGGTCGTCCCAGCCCATGCGGTAGAGGAGGCCGGTCAGCTCGGCGGCGGCCCCGGGGGCGACGAAGAACTGGGTGCGGCCCTCGGGGGTGGCGGTGACCGGACCGAGGGGCAGGCCCATGCGCTCCAGTCTGACCAGGGCCCGGCGCCCGGCGGGCCCGGCGACCTCGATCACGTCGAAGGCGCGCCCGACCGGCAGCATCACCGCGGCGCCCGGGAACTCCGCCCAGGTCCGCGTCACGTCGTCGAGGGTGGCGCCGGCCGGGACCCGGGCCGCGAACTCCAGGGGGTGGGCGCCGGGTGCGCGGCAGCCGGGGCGGCCGCAGGAGCAGACGCCGGCCGCGGCCCGGGCGCCCGGTACGACGTCCCAGCCCCACAGTCCTGTGAACTCGGCGACGGCGGTGCACTCGGACGAGCGACCGCGCCTGCGCGCGCCGGAGCGGATCTCGCGGATGCCGCCGATCGTGAAGCCCATGCCCCCTCCAACGGGTGTGCCGCGCCGGTGGTTACGTAACGGTCGCATGTCGTAACTCTGCGTACTTTCGCTGCCCGTCGGCCGCCTGTTGCAGACGGCGTCCGGAAGCACGCCGGGTGGTGTGGTCGGCGACGCGCGCCCCTGAGTGCTTCCCTCCGCTCACCCCCACCCGTCCTGTGTCAAGTGAATCGCCTACGGGCCATCGGTAGTTCATTCGAAGGGGTGGCGAATGGTGGCGTTTCCGGGATCCTCGTGGCTGGGTCCGTGATCGTAGGATTACTTTGAGTGTGCGGGTCCTGGAGGCACATGCGTTTGTGGGTATGCCGGAGGCAAGTCGACTTTCCGTTCGAAGGGTGACAACTACCGGACGAGGGGCCGTATTTACCGGCATTCTGATAAGGCTTGGCGCACTCAGTGACAAGTGGTCTCAGGGATGGGGGCGTTCCAGTGAGCGGCAACGACGGAAGCGGGAGCGGCGCTTCGCATGCGGACAAGCGCCCGAACGAGCTGCTCACCTCCTGGTTCGTGCGCAGCGGCTGGTCGAAGGGCGAGCTGGCCCGGCAAGTCAACCGTCGTGCACGCCAGTTGGGCGCCAACCACATCTCCACGGACACGTCACGCGTGCGCCGCTGGCTGGACGGCGAGAACCCCCGCGAGCCCATCCCCAGGATCCTGTCCGAGCTGTTCTCCGAGCGGTTCGGCTGTGTCGTCTCGGTCGAGGACCTCGGTCTGCGCGCCACCCGCCAGGCACCCTCCGCGACCGGCGTCGACCTGCCCTGGACGGGTCCGCAGGCGGTGGCCCTGCTCAGCGAGTTCTCGCGCAGCGACCTGATGCTGGCGCGGCGCGGCTTCCTCGGAACCTCGCTGGCGCTGTCCGCGGGCCCGTCCCTGATCGAGCCGATGCAGCGCTGGCTCGTCCCCACCCCGCCCTCCCCGCTCGCGGAACCGGAGTCCGTGCCCACCAGCCGGGCCCGCGGCCGGCTCTCCCGGCCCGAGCTGGACCTGCTGGAGTCCACCACGGTGATGTTCCGGCAGTGGGACGCCCAGTGCGGCGGCGGACTGCGCCGCAAGGCCGTCGTCGGCCAGCTCCACGAGGTGACCGACCTCCTCCAGGAACCCCAGCCCGAGGCGACCTCCCGCAAGCTGTTCAAGGTCGCCGCCGAGCTGGCCGAACTCGCCGGCTGGATGAGCTACGACGTGGGGCTCCAGCCGACCGCCCAGAAGTACTTCGTGCTCGCCCTGCACGCCGCCAAGGAGGCCGGCGACCGGCCGCTCGGCTCGTACATCCTGTCCAGCATGAGCCGCCAGATGATCCACCTGGGACGGCCCGAGGACGCGCTGGAGCTGATCCACCTCGCGCAGTACGGCAGCCGGGACTGCGCGAGCCCGCGCACCCAGTCCATGCTGTATGCGATGGAGGCCCGCGCCTACGCCAACATGGGGCAGCCGGGCCGCTGCAAACGGGCCGTGCGGATGGCCGAGGACACCTTCGCCGACGCCGACGACTGGGACGAGCCGGACCCCGACTGGATCCGCTTCTTCTCCGAGGCCGAGCTGTACGGCGAGAACAGCCACTCCTTCCGCGACCTCGCCTATGTCGCCGGCCGCAGCCCCGCCTACGCCTCCCTCGCCGAACCCCTGATGCGGAAGGCCGTGCGGCTGTTCGCGGACGACACCGACCACAAGCGGTCGTACGTGCTGAACCTCATCGGCATGGCCACCGTCCACCTGCTGCGCCAGGAGCCCGAGCAGAGCGCCACCCTGGCCGCACAGGCCATGCAGGAGGCCAAGAAGGTCCGCTCCGAGCGTGTCAACACTCGTATTCGAAAGACCGTCGACAGTGCCGTCCGCGAGTTCGGCGACCTGACCGAGGTCGTCGACCTCACCGAGCGGCTCGCCATGGAGCTGCCGGAGACGGCCGAGGCCGTCTGACACCCCGCTCCACTGCGCGAAACCCCATGAACCCCGGCCGCGGCCGGCCTTCCCGAAGTGCCCGACTCGGCTCCCCCATGCCAGGTCATCGGAAGGCCGTCCGCGGCCGGTTTCCTTCCCCGAAGGAAGGTTGCGCCACCATAACGATCCACTCGGCGAACATCAGCCAGTTCACCGACGCGTAACGCACCAGGCGCCTTCGTCACGGCGGCGAAACAACGAGGGGCTTCCACCGAAACCGCGCTGCGTCAATCTCATGGCGCATAACCGGCCCACCCCTCTTTTTCCGCTCTGGCTTCGCCCGCACGGGGCCGTACTACGACGAGGAGACGCCGATGGCACCAGCCATCACGCTTGCCGCAGACAAGCTGTCTGTGGCCAACACAGGTTTCATGCTCATCTGTTCCGCCCTGGTGCTGATCATGACCCCGGGACTGGCCTTCTTCTACGGAGGCATGGTCCGGGTCAAGAGCACCCTCAACATGTTGATGATGAGCTTCATCAGCATGGGCATCGTCACGATCCTGTGGGTGCTGTACGGCTTCTCCATGGCGTTCGGTACGGACCACGGCTCGCTGATCGGCTGGGAGTCCGACTTCGTCGGATGGGCCGGCATCGACAAGGCCGACATCTGGTCCGGGTACACGATCCCGGTCTTCGCCTTCGCGGTCTTCCAGATGATGTTCGCCATCATCACGCCCGCCCTGATCAGCGGTGCCATCGCCGACCGCGTGAAGTTCTCCGCCTGGTCGATCTTCGTGGTGCTGTGGGCCACGGTCGTGTACTTCCCGGTCGCCCACTGGGTCTGGGGCACCGGAGGCTGGGCCTTCGACCTCGGTGTGATCGACTTCGCCGGTGGTACGGCGGTCCACATCAACGCGGGTGCCGCGGCGCTCGGCGTGATCCTGGTGATCGGCAAGCGCGTCGGCTTCAAGAAGGACCCGATGCGCCCGCACAGCCTCCCGCTGGTCATGCTCGGCGCCGGTCTGCTGTGGTTCGGCTGGTTCGGCTTCAACGCCGGTTCGTGGCTCGGCAACGACGACGGCGTCGGCTCCCTGATGTTCGTCAACACGCAGATCGCCACCGCCGCCGCCATGCTCGCCTGGCTCGCCTACGAGAAGATCGCCCACGGCGCGTTCACCACGCTGGGCGCCGCCTCCGGCGCGGTCGCCGGTCTGGTCGCCATCACCCCGTCCGGTGGTGCGGTCACCCCGATCGGCGCGATCGCCGTCGGCGCCATCGCCGGTGTCGCCTGCGCCGCGGCCGTCGGCCTGAAGTACAAGTTCGGCTACGACGACTCGCTCGACGTCGTCGGTGTCCACATGGTCGGCGGTGTCATCGGCTCCCTGCTGATCGGCTTCTTCGCCAGCGGCAAGGGCCAGTCCGACGTCAAGGGCCTCTTCTACGGCGGCGGCATGGACCAGTTCTGGAAGCAGTGCGCCGGTGTCTTCGCCGTCCTCGCCTACTCCCTGATCGCCTCCGCGGTGCTCGCCTTCCTCCTTGACAAGACCATCGGCATGCGGGTCGACGAGGACGAGGAGATCTCCGGCATCGACCAGGCCGAGCACGCCGAGACCGCCTACGACTTCAGTGGTGCCGGTGGTGGCGCCGCCCGGACCGCAGCGCCGGCCGCCGTCGGTGCCGCGAGCAGCAAGAAGGTGGACGCATGAAGCTCATCACCGCCGTCGTCAAGCCCCACCGGCTCGACGAGATCAAGGAAGCCCTCCAGGCCTTCGGCGTGCACGGACTGACGGTCACCGAGGCGAGCGGCTACGGTCGTCAGCGGGGACACACCGAGGTCTACCGCGGCGCCGAGTACACGGTCGACCTGGTCCCCAAGATCCGCATCGAGGTACTGGCCGAGGACGACGACGCCGAGCAGCTGATCGACGTCATCGTCAAGGCGGCCCGCACCGGCAAGATCGGTGACGGCAAGGTCTGGTCCCTCCCGGTCGAGACGGCCGTACGGGTCCGCACCGGCGAGCGCGGTCCGGACGCGCTCTGACCGCAGAACAGAACAGGAGTCGCTGGGTGACGGGCACGGATGTGCGAAACGAAACAGAGGACTCGGGACCCAGCGGCTATGCGGCGGCCCGGCTGCGCCTCCTCACCGAGGAGGCGCGGTCCGGGCCGCCGCGCCGTGCCGCCCTCTCCACGCTCACGGACGACTGGCTGGCCGGACTGTTCACCGCCGCGGCCGAAGGACTGCGCGGCGTCTCCCTGGTCGCCGTCGGCGGCTACGGCCGCGGCGAGCTCTCCCCGCGCAGCGACCTCGACCTGCTGCTCCTGCACGACGGCGGCGACCCCAAGGCCGTCGCCTCCCTCGCCGACCGCCTCTGGTACCCGGTCTGGGACCTCGGCCTCGCCCTCGACCACTCGGTGCGCACCCCCGCCGAGGCCCGCAAGACCGCCGGGGAGGATCTGAAGGTCAACCTCGGTCTCCTCGACGCCCGCCACCTCGCCGGCGACCTGACCCTGACGTCCGCGCTGAGGACGACCGTCCTCGCCGACTGGCGCAACCAGGCCCCCAAACGCCTGCCCGAGCTCCAGGAACTCTGCGCCGAGCGCGCCGAACGCCAGGGCGAGCTCCAGTACCTCCTGGAACCCGACCTCAAGGAGGCCCGCGGCGGCCTCAGGGACGCCACCGCCCTGCGCGCCGTCGCCGCCTCCTGGCTCGCCGACGCACCCCGCGAGGGCCTCGACGACGCCCGCCGCCGCCTCCTCGACGTCCGCGACGCCCTCCACCTGGCCACCGGCCGCGCCACCGACCGTCTCGCCCTCCAGGAGCAGGACCAGGTCGCCGCCGGACTGGGCCTCCTCGACGCCGACACCCTCCTGCGCCAGGTCTACGAGGCCGCGCGCGTCATCGCGTACGCCAGCGACGTCACCTGGCGCGAAGTGGCGCGCGTGCTGCGCTCGCGCGCCGTACGGCCGCGGCTGCGCGCCATGCTCGGCGGCGGAAAGCCCGCCCCCGAGCGGTCCCCGCTCGCCGAGGGCGTCGTGGAGCAGGACGGCGAGGTGGTGCTCGCCCGCGCCGCCCGCCCCGAACGCGACCCCGTGCTGCCGCTGCGCGCCGCGGCCGCCGCCGCCCAGGCCGGCCTCCCGCTCTCCCTGCACGCCGTACGGCGCCTCGCCGCCACCGTGCGGGCCCTGCCGACCCCCTGGCCGGCCGAGGCCCGCGAACAGCTGGTCACCCTGCTCGGCTCCGGCCGGCCCACCGTGGAGGTCTGGGAGGCGCTGGAGGCCGAGGGACTGATCACCCGGCTGCTGCCCGACTGGGAGCGGGTGCGCTGCCGGCCGCAGCGCAACGCCGTACACATCTGGACCGTCGACCGGCACCTCATCGAGACCGCCGTCCGCGCCTCCGAGTTCACCCGCCGCGTCAGCCGCCCCGACCTCCTCCTGGTCTCCGCGCTGCTGCACGACATCGGCAAGGGCTGGCCCGGCGACCACTCGGTCGCGGGCGAGATCATCGTCAAGGACGTCGCCGCCCGCATCGGCTTCGACCGCGCGGACGTGGCGGTGCTCTCCTGCCTGGTACGGCACCACCTGCTGCTCGTCGAGACGGCGACCCGGCGCGACCTGGAGGACCCGGCCACGGTCCGCGCGGTCGCCGACGCCGTCGGCTCGCAGAGCACGCTCGAACTGCTGCACGCGCTCACCGAGGCGGACGCGCTGGCCACCGGGCCCGCCGCCTGGTCCTCCTGGCGGGGTTCGCTCGTGGCGGACCTGGTCAAGCGGGTCGGGGCGGTCCTCGCCGGGGACCAGCCCGAGGAGCCGGACACCGCCGCGCCCACCGCCGAACAGGAACGGCTCGCCATCGAGGCGGTCGCCACCGGCAGCCCCGTGCTGGCCCTGCGGGCCCAGACCGAGCCGCCGGCCGACGCGGGGGAGCAGCCCCCCGGCGACCCCGAGCCGCTCGGCGTGGAGCTGCTCATCGCCGTACCGGACCAGGAGGGCGTGCTGCCCGCGGTGGCCGGCGTGCTCGCCGTGCACCGGCTGACCGTGCGCACCGCCGAGCTGCGCTCCCTGGACCTGCCGGACGGCGTCGAGGGCTCCGTCGTGCTGCTGAACTGGCGGGTCGCCGCCGAGTACGGCTCGCTGCCCCAGGCCGCCCGGCTGCGTGCCGACCTCGTGCGCGCCCTCGACGGCTCCCTGGACATCGCCGGACGGCTCGCCGAGCGCGACGCGGCCTACCCCCGGCGCCGGGGCGTGGTCGCGCCCCCGCCGCGCGTGACGGTCGCCCCGGCGGCCTCCCGGCACGCCACGGTCATCGAGGTCCGCGCCCAGGACGCGCCGGGGCTGCTGTTCCGGATCGGGGCGGCCCTGGAGGACGCGGGCGTACGGGTGCGGAGCATGCACGTCAGCACCCTGGGCGCGAACGCCGTGGACGCCTTCTACGTCACCGGCGCGCAGGGGGCGCCGCTGCCGGGCGACGAGGCGGCGGCCGTGTCCCGCAAACTGGAGGAGACCCTGCGGGGCTGAGCCCGACGACGGGCGGGACCGGGTCCGGTGACGACCGTGACCCGGTCTTGCCTCGCCGGGATACCCTTGAAGACGCTCGTACCGCCCCCGACCCCGAGGACCGACGCCGCCGTGTTCGATACTCTCTCCGATCGCCTCTCAGCGACTTTCAAGAACCTGCGCGGCAAGGGACGGCTCTCCGAGGCGGACATCGACGCCACCGCGCGCGAGATCCGCATCGCCCTCCTCGAGGCCGACGTGGCCCTCCCTGTCGTCCGTTCGTTCATCAAGAACGTCAAGGAGCGGGCGCTCGGGGCCACTGTCTCGCAGGCGCTGAAGAACCCCGCCCACCAGATCCTGAAGATCGTCAACGAGGAACTCGTCACGATCCTCGGCGGGGAGACCCGACGGCTGCGCTTCGCCAAGCAGCCGCCCACCGTGATCATGCTGGCCGGTCTCCAGGGCGCCGGCAAGACCACCCTCGCGGGCAAGCTCGGCCGCTGGCTGAAGGAGCAGGGCCACTCGCCGCTGCTCGTCGCCTGCGACCTCCAGCGCCCCAACGCCGTGAACCAGCTCAGCGTCGTCGCCGAGCGCGCGGGCGTGGCCGTCTACGCGCCCCAGCCGGGCAACGGCGTGGGCGACCCGGTCCAGGTCGCCAAGGACTCCATCGAGTTCGCGAAGGCCAAGGTCCACGACATCGTGATCGTGGACACCGCCGGCCGCCTCGGCATCGACCAGGAGCTGATGCAGCAGGCCGCGGACATCCGCGACGCCGTCTCGCCCGACGAGATCCTCTTCGTCGTCGACGCGATGATCGGTCAGGACGCCGTCAACACCGCCGAGGCCTTCCGCGACGGCGTCGGCTTCGACGGCGTGGTGCTCTCCAAGCTCGACGGCGACGCCCGCGGCGGTGCGGCCCTGTCGATCCGGCAGATCACCGGCAAGCCGATCATGTTCGCGTCCAACGGTGAGAAGCTCGACGACTTCGACGCCTTCCACCCGGACCGGATGGCCTCCCGCATCCTCGACATGGGTGACCTGCTCACCCTGATCGAGCAGGCGGAGAAGACGTTCAGTCAGGAAGAGGCCGAGAAGATGGCCTCCAAGCTGGCGTCGAAGAAGGGCCAGGACTTCACCCTGGACGACTTCCTGTCCCAGATGGAGCAGGTCAGGAAGATGGGCAGCATCAGCAAGCTGCTCGGCATGCTGCCCGGCATGGGGCAGATCAAGGACCAGATCAACAACCTCGACGAGCGCGAGGTCGACCGCGTCGGCGCGATCATCAAGTCGATGACCCCGGCCGAGCGCCAGGACCCCACGATCATCAACGGCTCGCGCCGCGCCCGTATCGCCAAGGGCTCCGGTGTCGAGGTCAGCGCGGTCAAGGGCCTGGTCGAGCGGTTCTTCGAGGCCCGCAAGATGATGTCCCGCATGGCCCAGGGCGGCGGCATGCCCGGCATGCCGGGGATCCCGGGCATGGGCGGCGGCCCCGGCCGGCAGAAGAAGCAGCCGAAGCAGGCCAAGGGCAAGCAGCGCTCCGGCAACCCGATGAAGCGCCGGCAGCAGGAGCTGGAGGCGGCGCAGCGCCGCGAGGCCCAGGCCCAGGGCGGCAACGCGTTCGGGGTGCCGCAGCAGGGCGCCCAGGACTTCGAGCTGCCGGACGAGTTCAAGAAGTTCATGGGCTGACGCGGGTAACCTCCCCGCCGACGCCGTAAGCGATACGTCACTGAGGGCGCCCTCCGCCGAGGAGGGCGCCCTCAGCGCATGCCGAGGCCCGGTGTCTGCCGTAACGTCCAGATATGAGCAATGCCGCTCCGCCGCGCAGGGCCCCCGACCAGCCATGGCGCTCCGAGGGCACCCCGGACGACGGAACACCGCCCCCCGGCGGATCCGGTGGCAGACGACCCCGGGGCCGCTGGTGGGGCCTCGCCGTCACCGCGGTGATCGTCTTCCTGATCGTCTACGTCGGACTGAACTACCTCGGCCAGGGCAACGAGCCGACCATCTCCTACACCGAGTTCAGCAAGCAGGTCGACGAGGGCAACGTCGCGAAGATCTACTCCAAGGGCGACGCGATCCAGGGCCAGCTGAAGAACGCCCGGGACAACCCCGACGACGACGGCACCTACACCCGGTTCAAGACACAGCGCCCCGCCTTCGCGGACGACGACCTCTGGCAGAACCTGAGCAGCCACGACGTCACGGTCACCGCCCGGCCGGTCGTGCAGCAGCGCAGTCTGCTCTCCAACCTGCTGATCTCACTGATCCCGATCGTGCTGCTGGTCGCGGTGTGGGTCTTCTTCGCCCGGAGGTTCGCCGGGGGCCTCGGCGGAGCCGGCGGCATGCTGGGGCGCAAGGCGCCGCCCAAGCCGGTCGAGCTGCGGCCCGGAACCCAGCGCACGACCTTCGCCGACGTGGCCGGCATCGACGAGGTCAAGGGCGAACTGGACGACGTCGTCGACTTCCTGGAACACCCCGACGCCTACCGCAGGATGGGCGCCAAGATGCCGCGCGGGGTGCTGCTCGCGGGCTCGCCCGGCACCGGCAAGACCCTGCTGGCCCGCGCGGTGGCCGGCGAGGCGGGGGTGCCGTTCTTCTCGGCCTCCGCCTCCGAGTTCATCGAGATGATCGTCGGCGTCGGCGCCTCCCGGGTCCGGGAGCTGTTCGCCGAGGCCCGCAAGGTGGCACCGTCGATCATCTTCATCGACGAGATCGACACCATCGGCCGGGTCCGCAGCGGGGGCGCGTCGGTGAGCGGTCACGACGAGCGCGAGCAGACACTGAACCAGATCCTCACCGAGATGGACGGCTTCTCCGGCTCCGAGGGCGTGATCGTCATCGCGGCCACCAACCGCGCCGACATCCTGGACCCCGCGCTCACCCGGCCCGGCCGCTTCGACCGGGTGGTCAACGTCTCCCCGCCGGACCGCGGCGGACGCGAGGCGATCCTGCGCATCCACACCCGCGGGATCCCGCTCGCCCCGGACGTGGACCTGACCCAGGTGGCCCGCACCACCCCGGGCATGACAGGGGCGGATCTGGCCAATCTCGCCAACGAGGCCGCCCTGCTCGCCGTCAAGCGCAAACAGAGCCAGGTCACCCCGTCGCACCTGTCGGAAGCCCTGGAGAAGGTGCAGCTCGGAGCCGAGCGCACCCTCGTGATGCCGGAGGAGGACCGCCGCCGCACCGCCTACCACGAGAGCGGCCACGCCCTCCTCGGCATGCTCCAGCCGGGCGCCGACCCCGTCCGCAAGGTCACCATCGTGCCGCGCGGCCGCGCCCTCGGCGTGACCATGTCGACCCCGGAGGTCGAGCGGTACGCGCACTCCGAGCAGTATCTGCGCGGCCGCATCATCGGCGCCCTCGGCGGGATGGCGGCCGAGGAGGTGATCTACGGGGTCGTCACGACCGGCGCCGAGAACGACCTCGAACAGGTCACCAACATCGCGCGCGGGATGGTCGCCCGCTGGGGCATGAGCGACCGGGTCGGCCGGCTGTCCGCCCTGCCCAGCGACGCCCAGCAGGCGTACGGCCTCGCCGCCGCCCCCGCCACCCTCGACGTCATCGACGACGAGATGCGCCGGATCGTCGACGAGTGCTACGAGGAGGCGCTGCGCAAACTCCGCGACCACCGCGGCCAGCTGGACGCCCTCGCCGAGGCGCTGCTGGAGCACGAGACCCTGGAGGAGGCCGACGCCTACCGCATCGCGGGGATCACCCGGCTCCGCAAGGAGGAGGACTGATTCCCGGGCCCCCGCGTCAGGGCGTACGGGCGATCAGGTACCGGAACACGTTCGGCATCCACACCGTGCCGTCCCGCCGGCGGTAGGGGTGCAGCGCCTCCGTCAGCTCCTTGCCGACCTGTTCCCGGTCGGTCGCCGCGACCGCCGCGTCGAACAGGCCCGTGGACAGCAGGCCCTTGACGGCGCTGTCCACCCCGGCATACCCGAAGGGGCAGGCCACCCGCCCGGATCCGTCCGGCCTGAGGCCCGCCCGCTCGGCCACCTCCTCCAGGTCGTCCCGCAGAGCGGGCCGCAGCCGGGCGTCCGGTCCGGCCACGGCGCGCAGGACGTCCCAGGTGGCGCAGCGCTCCGGCGGGCCCCAGCCGACGAGCACCACGGGCGCCCCCCGCTCGCTGAGCGGGACCGCCGCCGTGAGCAGCCCGACCAGCGCCTCCGCGTCACCCGCGACAGCGCCGATCGGTTCGAAGGCGGTCACCAGGTTGTACCCGGGCGTCTCCGCGCCGGCCGCGTTCTCGGGGGACCGGCCGGTCAGCCGGACGTCTCCTGGCGCGCGTGCCTCCCCGGGGTGCGCCTCCCCGGCCGGAGGCAGCAGACGCTCGCGCGCGAGGGCGAGGCGCTCGGGGGAGCAGGGCTCGGCACCGGTGAGGGCCGCGCCTCTCGACGCCGCCATCAGCAGGGCGAGCCCGGAGCCGCAGCCGAGGCCGAGCAGCCGGGTGCCGGGGCCCACTTCCAGCCGCTCGTAGACGGCCTCGTAGAGCGGAACCAGCATCCGTTCCTGGATCTCGGACCAGTCACGCGCGCGTGCACCCAGGTCCGTGCGGGGCACCGGCCCCGCGGTCGGAAGGTGCTGCCGCACGAGCACAGGTGTCATGAATAAGCGCCCCATTCCGCCGAGAATTTGCCGCAGTACCGATCAGGTGACCCCCGTGCAGTGCGCTCGCACTTCCCCCGTATGCCAGGTAACTCCCCCTCTGCGGCCGCGTCCAGGGGTCTCGGGGCCCCGCTTGAGGACTCGCGGGAGGAGTGGCGAGAATTCACATTCCGGCAACGTGGGCCCGTAGCATCGCGTCATGGCCAAGGCACCCGTTCTCACGCCGCGGGCGGACGACTTCCCCCGGTGGTACCAGGATCTGATCAACAAGGCCGAACTGGCCGACAACGGTCCGGTGCGCGGCACCATGGTCATCCGACCGTACGGGTACGGGCTGTGGGAGCGGATGCAGGCCGAGATGGACGCCCGCATCAAGGAGACGGGCACCCAGAACGCGTACTTCCCGCTGCTGATCCCGCAGTCGTACCTCACCCGCGAGGCCGACCACGTCGAGGGTTTCGCCCCGGAGCTGGCGGTGGTCACCCACGGCGGCGGCAAGGAGCTGGAGGAGCCGGCGGTGGTCCGCCCCACCTCCGAGATGATCATCAACGCCTCCTTCTCGAAGTGGGTGCAGAGCTACCGCGACCTGCCCCTGCTCATCAACCAGTGGGCCAATGTCGTGCGTTGGGAGCTGCGCCCCCGGCTGTTCCTGCGGACGACCGAGTTCCTCTGGCAGGAGGGACACACCGCGCACGCCACCTACGAGGACGCCCGCGACTTCGCCGCGCACATCCACCGGCGGGTCTACGAGGACTTCATGGTGAACGTCCTCGCGATGGACGTGGTGGCCGGCTGCAAGACCACCCGGGAGCGGTTCGCCGGAGCCGTCAACACCCTCACCCTCGAAGGGATGATGGGCGACGGCAAGGCCCTCCAGATGGCCACCAGCCATGAACTCGGGCAGAACTTCGCCAGGGCGTTCCAGACCACGTACCTGTCGAAGGACGGCACGCAGGAACTGGTCTGGCAGACGTCCTGGGGCTCGACGACCCGCATGATCGGCGCCCTGGTGATGATGCACGGCGACGACGACGGGCTGCGGGTGCCGCCCCGGCTGGCGCAGATCCAGGCCGTGGTCCTCGCGATCAAGGGCGACGAGGCGGTTCTGGCCAAGGTCCGCGAGCTGGGCGACCGGCTGAAGGCGGCCGGGATCCGGGTGCATGTCGACGACCGCACCGACGTGCCCTTCGGGCGGCGCGCGGTCGACTGGGAGCTGAAGGGCGTGCCGGTCCGCGTCGAGATCGGGCCGCGCGACCTGGAGAACGGCACGGCGATGCTGGCCCGCCGCATCCCGGGAGGCAAGGAGCCGGTGGCCGTCGACAGCCTCGTACAGCTGCTGCCGTCCGTGCTGGAGGAGGACCAGGCGCTGCTGCTGACGCAGTCCCTCCAGCGGCGCGAGGCGCGCACGGTGGAGGTGGCCACGGTGGGGGAGGCCGTCGAGGCGGCCACGGCCGGCCGCTGGGCGCGCATCCCCTGGGCGGTCCTCGGCGCGGAGGGCGAGGCCGCTCTCGCCGAGCACGCCGTGACCGTACGGTGTCTGGTCGCCGAGGACGGGTCGGTGCCGGACACCGAGGACGCGCCCGGTAACGTCGCGGTCGTCGCGCGCGCCTACTGAGACGGCGCGCTCCGGCGGGCAGAGCGACCGAAACGCCCCTTGTGCCCCGCCGTACACCTGTTCCCCAGCGCGCGGACAGGGGCTACGCGCCGGGGCGTACGGCGAACTACGCACCACCTTGGGATGAGCTGTGCGGCTTCTCCGCAGATCAGCGCACCCGCCCTCGTCTCCACGCATCAGCGGCAACTGACGGGTACGTGCAAATTATTTGGGATGCCCCGGAATAGGAACACAGCGGCACCCCCGCTCGTTGTCATTACGTGAGCACGACACAGACACCACCTGTTCTCGCCGCAGAGCTGGCACAGGCGTGGGCCGACATTCAGCGGTACCACCCCGAGCTGCCGGACCTTGCCGCGCCAGAGTCCCTGATCGGGGAGTCGTCGTCCGCCTGCGGTCACGAGCTCTCCTTCGAGCGACTGCTCCATGAGGCAGTCCATGGCGTCGCCGCCGCCCGCGGCGTTCGCGACACCTCCCGCGCCGGCCGCTACCACAACCGCAGATTCCTCGCCATCGCCGAGGAGCTGGGCCTGGACCACCCCGAGGAACCGCACCCCAGCAGCGGTTTCTCGCTGGTCACGCTCAACCCCGAGGCCAAGCGGCGCTACCGTCCGACCATCGAGCGCCTCCAGCGGGCCCTCAAGGCCCACACGGCGGCCACCTCCGCCGACAGCACCACCCGCACCTTCCGCGGCCCCGCCGCCCGCCACGGCTCCTCCGGCGGCGGCGTCCGGGTCAAGGCGGTCTGCGACTGCGGTCGCAACGTCCGGGTGGTCCCGTCGGTGCTGGCCCAGGCCCCGATCGTGTGCGGCGGCTGTGGCAAGCCGTTCCGCATCCCCGAGATCGCGGGCGCCGCGTAAGCCGTACGACGGTCATGCACCGGCATCTCGTGGCTGCCGGTTCAGCGTGGTGCGGGGAGCCGTGGTTCCAAGGGCTCCCCGCCGAGCGCCGGGCGCTCCCGAGGCATGCCCGCGCACACCCTCGGCGCGGGGTGACCCGTGGGGTGTGGCACAATGGCTAGCTGTACTCGACAGCCGCACAGGACCCCTCTCTCCTCCGGCTGACGCGTCCATCGGGCACTCGGGTACCGCAACCCCACGCGGCTCTCTCGCCGTGCCCAACCACGTCAAAACCAGGAGAGTCCACTCCCGTGGCAGTCAAGATCAAGCTGAAGCGTCTGGGCAAGATCCGTTCGCCTCACTACCGCATCGTCATCGCCGACTCCCGCACCCGCCGTGACGGCCGTGCGATCGAGGAGATCGGCAAGTACCAGCCGACGTACAACCCGTCGATCATCGAGGTCGACGCGGACCGCGTCGCGTACTGGCTGGGTGTCGGCGCGCAGCCGACCGAGCCCGTGCTCGCCATCCTGAAGAAGACCGGCGACTGGCAGAAGTTCAAGGGCGAGCCCGCCCCGGCTCCGCTGCTGGTGGCCGCGCCCAAGAAGGCGCGCCCCTCGTTCGAGGCCCTTGGCGGCGACGACGAGGGCAAGGGTGAGGCGATCACCCAGAAGAAGAAGGCCGAGAAGAAGGACGAGGCCACCGCTGAGTCCGAGTCGACCGAGGCCTGAGCATGCTCGAGGAGGCTCTCGAGCACCTCGTGAAGGGCATCGTCGACAACCCTGACGATGTGCAGGTCGCCTCGCGCAACCTGCGCCGCGGGCGCGTTCTCGAGGTCCGGGTCCACCCGGACGACCTCGGCAAGGTGATCGGCCGCAACGGCCGCACCGCACGCGCTCTGCGCACCGTCGTGGGCGCCATCGGCGGCCGCGGAGTCCGTGTCGACCTGGTCGACGTGGATCACGTCCGCTGACGTATCGCAGCACCGGCTCGGGCCGGGGAGGGCCATGGGGCCGTCCCCGGCCCGTAGTTGTATGACAGTGGTTGCATGACAGGAGAACAAGCACAGTGCAGCTGGTAGTCGCTCGCGTCGGCCGCGCCCATGGCATCAAGGGCGAGGTCACCGTCGAGGTCCGCACCGACGAGCCGGAACTCAGGCTCGCGCCCGGCGCCGTACTCGCCACCGATCCCGCCGCCGCGGGACCGCTCACCATCGAGACCGGCCGGGTGCACAGCGGCCGGCTCCTCCTGCGCTTCGAGGGCGTCCGTGACCGCAACGGCGCCGAGGCCCTGCGCAACACGCTCCTGATCGCCGAGATCGACCCGGAGCAGCTGCCGGAGGAAGAGGACGAGTACTACGACCACCAGCTGATCGACCTCGACGTGGTCACCGAGGACGGCACCGAGGTCGGCCGTATCACCGAGATCTCGCACCTGCCCTCCCAGGACCTCTTCATCGTCGAACGCCCGGACGGCACCGAGGCGATGATCCCGTTCGTCTCGGAGATCGTCGTCGAGATCGACCTGGAGGAGCAGCGGGCCGTCATCGCCCCGCCGCCCGGTCTGATCGACGACCGCGCCGAGATCGCCTCCGCCGGGGACGACGCCTCCGCCCGGGACGACGCCTCCGCGGGGGACGAGTCGTAATGCGCCTCGACGTCGTCACGATCTTCCCCGAGTACCTCGACCCGCTGAACGTCTCCCTCGTCGGCAAGGCACGCGCGCGTGGCCGGCTCGACGTACGGGTGCACGACCTGCGGGAGTGGACCCACGACCGGCACAACACCGTCGACGACACCCCGTACGGCGGCGGGCCCGGCATGGTCATGAAGACCGAACCCTGGGGCGACGCCCTGGACACGATCCTCGCCGACGGCTACGAGACCGGCTCGACGCTCCCCGCGATCGTCGTCCCCACCCCCAGCGGCCGCCCCTTCACCCAGGAGCTCGCCGTCGAACTCTCCGAGCGGCCCTGGCTGATCTTCACCCCGGCCCGCTACGAGGGCATCGACCGGCGGGTCGTCGACGAGTACGCCACCCGCGTCCCCGTGTACGAGGTCTCCATCGGCGACTACGTCCTCGCCGGCGGCGAGGCGGCCGTCCTCGTGATCACCGAGGCCGTGGCCCGGCTGCTGCCCGGGGTGCTCGGCAACGCCGAGTCCCACCGCGACGACTCCTTCGCCCCCGGCGCCATGGCCAGCCTCCTGGAGGGCCCCGTCTACACCAAGCCGCCCGTCTGGCGCGACCGGGAGATCCCGGACGTGCTGCTCAGCGGCCACCACGGGAAGATAGCCCGCTGGCGCCGCGACGAGGCCCTGCGCCGTACGACGGCCCACCGGCCCGACCTGATCGAGCGCTGCGCGCCCACGGCCTTCGACAAGAAGGACCGCGAGATGCTCTCCATCCTGGGCTGGGCCCCCGACCCCGAGGGCGAGCCGTACGGCCGATTTTGGCGCAGGCCCGAGGCCATGGAACAATAGACCGCTGTTGTGCGCCGTCCGGCGTGCGCCCCTGCCACAGGGGGACACGACGCCCGCCCTGACGCCGCCTGCAGACCTTACGGAAACCATCTCCCGCTGATGACCTGTGGCATTGGCGAAGAAAGCAGACAAAATGTCTCACCTGCTCGACTCCGTCGACGCCGCGTCGCTGCGCAGCGACGTCCCGGCCTTCCGCCCGGGCGACACCGTCAACGTCCACGTCCGCGTCATCGAGGGCAACCGCTCTCGTGTGCAGCAGTTCAAGGGCGTCGTCATCCGCCGCCAGGGCGCCGGTGTCCGCGAGACCTTCACGGTCCGCAAGGTCTCGTTCTCCGTCGGCGTCGAGCGCACGTTCCCGGTGCACACCCCGATCGTCGAGAAGATCGAGCTCGTCACCCGCGGTGACGTCCGTCGCGCCAAGCTGTACTACCTCCGTGAGCTGCGCGGCAAGGCCGCGAAGATCAAGGAGAAGCGCGACAACTGAGCCCGCACGGTGGATCCACTGGTGATCCACTGAGCGCACCCGGGTGATCCACAGAGGGGCCGGATAGCATCTGACCCCGATGGACACCGAAGCTCAGCCGACGACGGAGCGCGACCGCTCCTCCCGCCCCGCTCAGGGGACCGTGGAGGGACGGTCGCGTTTCTCGTTGACGGCCCGGATCGCCGAGTGGCTGCCGGGTGGCCGCATCAGCCTCACCCTGCTGATCTGCCTGGTGTTTTTGCTGCTCCTCAACGCTTTCGTGGTCCAACCATTCCAGATTCCCAGCGGATCCATGGAAAACGGATTGAGGATCGGCGACCGCGTTCTCGTAAATAGGTTGGCGTACCGTTTCGGTGCCGGGCCGCAGCGCGGCGACGTCGTCGTGTTCGACGGCACCGAGTACTTCGGGAACTCCGACTACGTCAAACGCGTCGTGGGGGTAGGCGGAGACCACGTGGTCTGCTGCGACAAGGAGGGGAGGATCCGGGTGAACGGCCGGTCGGTCGACGAGACGTCGTTCCTGTATCCAGGCGACAGCCCGTCCACGGTGGACTTCGACGTCGAGGTTCCCGAGGGCACCCTGTTCGTCCTCGGCGACCACCGCGGCGCCTCCAGCGACTCCCGCGACCACCTGGGCTCACCGGGCGGCGGCATGATCCCCGTGGACCGGGTGATCGGCCGCGCCGACTGGATCGTCTGGCCGTACGGTCATCTCACCCGGCTGTCCCGCCCGAGCGCCTACGCGCGCGTGCCCGCCGCGAGAGCCCAGGGGGCGAGCGGCACACCGACGGCGGTGGGTGCCCATGGGTAACCGAGGCAAACCCCGCGGCATCCCCACCTCGCCCGCGGACCAGCTCCTGCCCACCGGCGCCCGGCGCGCCTCCAGCCCGTCCGGCGGCCGCACGCGCGCGGAACGGCGCAAACTCCAGCGCAAGGTCAAGCGCAAGCGCAGGCGGTCAGCCGTCCGCGAGGTACCGCTGCTGGTCGGGGTGGCCGTCCTGATAGCGCTGGTCCTGAAGACCTTCCTGGTGCAGGCCTTCGTGATCCCCTCGGGATCGATGGAACAGACGATCCGCATCGGCGACCGCGTCCTGGTGGACAAGTTCACCCCGTGGTTCGGTTCCAAGCCGCAGCGCGGGGACGTGGTCGTCTTCAAGGATCCCGGCGGCTGGCTCAACGACGAGACGACCACGACGAAGAAGGAGGACCCCGTCGTCGTCAAGCAGGTCAAGGAAGGGCTCACCTTCATCGGTCTGCTGCCGTCCGACAACGAGAAGGACCTCATCAAGCGGGTCGTCGGCGTGGGCGGCGACCACGTCAAGTGCTGTGACACGGAAGGGCGAGTCACCGTCAACGGCGTTCCCCTGGAAGAGGGAAGCTATCTCTACCCCGGGAACAACCCCTCCGACGCCGCGTTCGACATCACCGTGCCCCAGGGCCGGCTCTGGGTGATGGGCGACCACCGGGCCAACTCCGCCGACTCCCGCTCCCACCAGAACACGGACTACGGCGGCACGGTCGCCGAGGACGAGGTGGTCGGCCGGGCCATGGTGATCGCCTGGCCGTTCGGACACTGGGTCCGTCTCAAGGAACCGCAAACTTTCTCTTCCGTCACCGGCTCGGCCGCCACGACGGCTTCCGCCGACCGGCTGTCGCATAGGGTTGCCCAGGACGATCCGAACGGAACGATCCAACAGCTCCCGACCCCTGCGGAACTCCCGCTCGTTATGGGAGTGGTGGGCCTGCGCCGAGCATGGGGCAGGCGGCGGCACGGAGTGAGGAGTTGGCGTGGGGGATGTGGCGGTTGGCGCACGGTCCGGGCACGAAGGCGAGGAGCACCGCGGACGTCCCGTGGACACTGCCGACCCGGCTGGGGACGGCGCCGTGACCTCCGGGAATGACCCGGCGGCGGGCGGCGAGGGCCCACCGGCGGACGAGCCCCCCCGGGGCGGCGGCGACGGTCCGGGCGACCGGACCCCGAACGCGAAGAAGCCGCGCTCCTTCTGGAAGGAGCTGCCGATCCTGATCCTGATCGCGCTCGTCCTCGCGCTGATCATCAAGACCTTCCTGGTGCAGGCGTTCTCGATCCCGTCCGCGTCGATGGAGAACACCCTCCGGGTGGGCGACCGGGTTCTCGTCGACAAGCTGACCCCCTGGTTCGGCTCCGAGCCCGAGCGCGGCGAGGTCGTGGTCTTCCACGACCCGGACAACTGGCTGGCGGGCGAGGCGACGACCGAGCCGAACGCCGTGCAGACCTTCCTCAGCTGGATCGGCCTGATGCCGTCCGCGGAGGAGAAGGACCTGATCAAGCGGGTCATCGGCGTCGGCGGCGACACCGTCTCCTGCAAGGGCACGGGCCCCCTGAAGGTCAACGGCAAGGCGCTGGACGAGCCGTACGTCTACCCGGGGAACACCCCGTGCAGCCAGGACGACCAGGGCGGCCAGTTCACGGTGAAGGTCCCCAAGGGCTACGTCTGGGTCATGGGCGACCACCGGCAGAACTCGCGGGACTCCCGCTACAACCAGTCGGACAAGAACCACGGCATGGTGCCCGTCGACCAGGTCGTCGGCCGCGCCATCGTCAAGGCCTGGCCGATCACCCGCTGGGGCACGCTGCCGGTTCCCGACACCTTCGACCAGTCCGGTCTGAACGACCAGTCGGCGGCCTCAGCGGCCCTGACGGTCGCCCCGGAGGGCCTCGCGCTCGTCGGCGCGGTCCCGGTGGTCCTGTGGCGCCGCCGACGCGCGACGGCGGACTCCGAGAACGGCTGACGTTCGCACCGCTCCGTCCGTAAACCCTTTCCCAAGCTTGTGACCATGGCCGGGGAAGTCTGGGGAAGAAGGGCTGACCCGGTTCGGTACCGCCGGGTAGGGTGCGGACCCATGGGCGGCGAGAGCACGACACGTACGGCCCCGCGCAGCGGCGGTGGCACCAGCAGTGGCCCGGTGGGCAGCCGGACCGGACAGCGTCTGTCCGGCCTGGTCGTCGCGCTGGGCCTCGCGCTGTTCCTGGGCGGTTTCGGCTGGGCGGCCCTGGTCTACCGGCCCTACACCGTGCCCACCAGTTCCATGAGCCCCACGATCGAGGGCGGCTCGCGGGTGCTGGCCCAGAAGGTGGACGGCGACGAGGTGCGCCGCGGTGACGTCGTCGTGTTCAGCGACAAGGAGTGGGTCAGCAACGCGCTCGTGGTCAAGCGCGTGGTCGCGGTCGGCGGCGACACCGTCGCCTGCTGCACCGAGGGCAAGCTGACCGTCAACGGCAAGCAGATCGAGGAACCGTATCTGCCCGAGGGCAGCCTGGCCGAGATCCAGGACTTCCCGACCGTGAAGGTCCCCGAGGGCCGGCTCTTCCTGCTCGGTGACGAGCGGCAGGGCTCCCTGGACTCCACCGCCCACCTCACGGACGCGGCCCAGGGCACGGTGGCGCGCAGCGCGGTCGAGGCCCGGGTGGACGCCGTCGTCTACCCCTGGAAGGGCATGCTCAAGAGCCCCACGGGCTTCGAGGCGCTCGGCACCCTCTCCCGGCCCGGTCCGCTGCGGACGATCCTGTGGATGATCGTCGGCGGCACCGTGCTGATCTTCGGCGGCGCCGCGTACGGCCCGATCGCCAAACGGATCTCGGCCCGCCGCCCGCGCCGCCCCCAGCCGGAGCCGGCCGGTGCCCGCTGAGACGACTCAGGGGGCGCAGGACGCCCCCGGGGCCGGGCTGCGCAAGGTCGCCCGGGTCGTGCTCCTCGACCCCCGGGACCGCATCCTGCTCCTGCACGGTCATGAACCGGACGATCCCGCCGACGACTGGTGGTTCACACCCGGCGGCGGGGTGGAGGGCGACGAGACCCGTGAGCAGGCCGCCCTGCGGGAACTCGCCGAGGAGACCGGCATCACCGAGGTCGAACTCGGCCCGGTGCTGTGGCGGCGGACCTGTTCCTTCCCGTTCGCCGGCCGCCG
The DNA here is from genome assembly GCF_001514205.1 of Streptomyces griseoruber. Classification (GTDB taxonomy): domain Bacteria; phylum Actinomycetota; class Actinomycetes; order Streptomycetales; family Streptomycetaceae; genus Streptomyces; species Streptomyces griseoruber. The sequence continues at coordinate 169,700 of NZ_KQ948774.1, forward strand.
CTGGGACCAGGACGAGTGGTACTACCTGGCCCGTACGACGGTGACGACGACCCGGCCCACGGCCCTGACCGAGCTGGAGCGGCGCAGTGTCGCCGGAGCGCGCTGGTGGACGTGTCAGGAACTGGGCCGGGCGCATGAGACGGTGTATCCGATCAGACTCGCCGAACTGCTGGGCAGGCTGCTGGACGAAGGTCCCCCGGCCAGACCTGTAACCCTCGACACGGAAATCGTCTAGGGGCGCGCGGGACTGGCGCACAATGGGGGGATCGCACGGCTGAAGGGGAACATGCCATGAGCGCCGAGGACCTCGAGAAGTACGAGACCGAGATGGAGCTGAAGCTCTACCGGGAGTACCGCGATGTCGTCGGTCTGTTCAAATACGTGATCGAGACCGAGCGACGGTTCTATCTGACCAACGACTACGAGATGCAGGTGCATTCGGTCCAGGGCGAGGTGTTCTTCGAGGTCTCGATGGCCGACGCCTGGGTGTGGGACATGTACCGGCCGGCCCGGTTCGTGAAGCAGGTGCGGGTGCTCACGTTCAAGGACGTGAACATCGAGGAGCTGAACAAGAGCGACTTGGAGCTGCCGGGCAGCTGAGGTGCCCGCTTGTGGGTGACGGAGTTGTCCACAAGCGGTGACTCATCCACCAAGATCCACTTCTGTGGGGCGGGTGCGTGAGTGTGGGCGCCGGAGGTGGTGCCTGCATGAACGCACGACGTGCGATGGGCGAGTACGGCGAGGACGTGGCCGCGCGGCGGCTGTCCGAGGCCGGTATGACGATCGTGGAGCGCAACTGGCGCTGCGGCAGGACGGGCGAGATCGACATCGTCGCCCACGACGGGGACGTCCTCGTCGTCTGCGAGGTGAAGACCCGCAAGGGCAGCCGTTACGAGCACCCGATGGCCGCGGTGACCCCGCAGAAGGCCGGGCGGCTGAGGGACCTCGCGGAGCGCTGGATCCAGACCCATGGCGGCGCACCGCCCGGTGGCGTCCGTATCGATCTGGTGGGAGTCCTGCTCCCGGACCGCGGAGCCCCCGTCGTCGAGCATGTGCGGGGGGTGGCCTGAGATGGGGTTCGCGCGTACGTGTTCGGTGGCGCTGGTGGGCGTCGAGGGCGTCGTCGTCGAGGTCCAGGCGGACCTGGAGCCCGGGGTGGCGGCATTCACCCTGGTGGGCCTGCCGGACAAGAGCCTGACGGAGAGCCGGGACCGGGTGCGGGCGGCGGTGGTGAACTCCGGCGCCGAGTGGCCGCAGAAGAAACTCACCGTCGGACTCAGCCCGGCGTCGGTGCCGAAGGCCGGCAGCGGCTTCGACCTGGCCGTCGCCTGCGCGGTGCTGGGCGCGTCGGAGCGGATCGACCCCCGGGTCCTCGCCGACATCGTGATGATCGGGGAGCTCGGGCTGGACGGCCGGGTCCGCCCGGTCCGGGGGATCCTGCCCGCCGTGCTGGCCGCGGCGGAAGCGGGCTACGAACAGGTCGTCGTCCCCGAGTGCGCCGCGGCCGAGGCCTCGCTGGTGCCGGGTGTCTCCGTGCTCGGGGTGCGCAGCCTGCGCCAGCTCATCGCGGTCCTCGCGGACGAACCCGTGCCCGAGGAGGAACCGGACGACCTGGGCCGCCCGGATCCCCTCCTCGCCGGTCTGCGCATGCCCGGCACGGGCGCGGCCACCGGCATGCACAGCCTCGGCGCGGCCCACCACGACCAGGGGCACGATCTCGCCGACGTGGTGGGCCAGCGCTCGGCACGGACCGCGGTGGAAGTCGCCGCGGCCGGCGGTCACCACCTCTTCCTCGAGGGGCCGCCGGGGGCGGGCAAGACCATGCTCGCGGAGCGGCTGCCGGCCGTCCTGCCCGGGCTGACCAGGGAGGATTCCCTGGAGGTCACGGCGGTCCACTCGATCGCCGGGCTCCTGCCCCCGGGCAAGCCGCTGATCGACGCGGCCCCGTACTGCGCCCCGCACCACTCGGCCACGATGCAGTCGCTGGTCGGCGGGGGGCCGGGTATCGCCCGTCCCGGCGCTGTCTCACTCGCCCATCGGGGCGTGCTCTTCCTGGACGAGGCCCCGGAATTCAGCACACAGACCCTCGACGCCCTGCGCCAGCCCCTGGAAGCGGGCCATGTCGTGATCGCCCGCAGTGCGGGCGTGGTGCGCTTCCCGGCGCGGTTCCTGATGGTGCTCGCCGCCAACCCCTGCCCCTGCGGCCGCTTCTCGCAGCGCGACACCCTGTGCGAGTGCCCGCCCTCGGCGATCCGCCGCTACCAGGCCCGGCTCTCCGGACCGCTCCTCGACCGGGTCGACCTGCGGGTCGAGGTGGATCCCGTCGGCCGGCACGAGCTCGCTCACCGCGGTCCCGGAGGCGAGTCCACGGCGACGGTCGCCGACCGGGTGCGGGCCGCGCGTGAGCGGGCGGCCGCCCGGCTCGTCGACACCCCCTGGCGGACCAACAGCGAGGTGCCGGGACGCGAGCTGCGCAGCCGCTGGCAGGCGAGGTCCGGCGCGATGGACGAGGCCGAGCGCAACCTGGAGCGGGGCGTGCTCACCGCGCGCGGGCTCGATCGCGTCCTGCGGGTCGCCTGGACCGTCGCCGACCTCGTCGGCCACGACCGGCCCGACGCCACCGACGTCGCCCTCGCCCTGCAACTGCGGACCGGGGTCCCGCGGGGTGTGCCGATGGCAATCGGGGCCCTGACGTGAACCGCACCGGAGAGCCGGACTCCGGCCGGCTCGCCCGGGTCTTTCTCTGCCGGGTGTTCGAGCCCGGCGACGAGGCCGGGGGGCGGTGGGTGCGGGAGCGGGGGTGTGCGGAGGTGGTGCGGGGGCTGCGGGAGGACCGGGAGCCGCCGGCCGGGGTGAGCGCGCGGCGGTGGGAAGGGCTCAGGGCGCGGGCCGCGGCGGCCGAGCCGGAGCGGGATCTGACGGTGGCCGAGGCCGCCGGGGTGCGGTTCCTGTGCCCCGGGGACGCGGAGTGGCCCGGCACCCTGGACGACCTCGGGGACGCCCGCCCGTTCGGGTTGTGGGTGCGGGGCCGGCCCAGCCTGCGGATGTGGGGCCTGCGCTCGGTCGCCGTGGTCGGCGCCCGCGCCTGCACCGAGTACGGCGCCCACATGGCCACCACCCTCGCCGCCGGCCTCGCCGAGCGCGGCTGGGTGGTCGTCTCCGGCGGCGCCTACGGCGTGGACGGCGCCGCCCACCGGGGCGCCCTCGGCGCCGGCGGCGCCACCGTCGCCGTCCTGGCCTGCGGGGTCGACCGGCCCTACCCGCGCGGCCACACCGAGCTGATCAACCGGATCGCCGCGCAGGGACTGGTCGTGGGGGAGCTGCCACCGGGGGACCATCCCACGCCCAGCAGATTCGTCCTGCGCAACAGGGTGATCGCCGCGCTCACCCGGGGCACCGTGGTCGTGGAGGCCGCCCACCGCAGCGGCTCCCTCGTCACCGCACGGGCGGCCCTGCGGCTCGGCCGGCACACCATGGGCGTCCCCGGCCCCGCCACCAGCGGACTGTCCGCCGGGGTGCACGAACTGCTGCGCGGCGAGGCCGAACTGGTCACCGACGCCGCGGAGGTCGTCGAACTCGTCGGTGACATGGGCGAACTCGCCCCGGCCCGGCGCGGCCCGGTACTCCCGCGCGACCTCCTGGAACCCGACGCCCGCCGCGTCCTCGCGGCGCTCCCCGCCCGCAGCCCGGCCCGCGCCGAGGAGATCGCCCGCGGCGCCGGGACCACCCCGGACGACGCGATCGCGAGACTGTACGAACTTAGAGCACTTGGTTACGTCGAACGACACGGCGACGGCTGGAAGTTGACACGCCAGGCGATCGTCTCCGTTCGAGGGGGTCCCGGGCCGTGCTGACCGAGCGTGTTCGGCCGTCCGGGGGAACGCCGAAGGCCTTGGGATTTCCCGTAGTTGGCACCCCGCCGCGGTCACCCAGCGCGATCGTCGCGACCCGGTGGTGCGGTCAGCGGAACGTATCTGCGTACAAGCGTGGACACGCCCTTCGCGCACCGCGACACTCCAGTCACGCTACGCTCACGAGGATTCCGGTACAGAACGGCAGCAGAGCGACTTCAGACCAGCAGGACACCCAGGTACCCCCGACTCCACGTACTTCACGGCAGAACGGCACAAGGCGACGAATGCCCCAGCACACCTCCGGGTCCGACCGGGCGGCGGTCCCCCCAGCCGCCCGCGACGGTGGCAGCGTGCGGCCGCCCGCTCCCTCGACGCTCGACGAGCTGTGGCGGTCGTACAAGGCGACGGGGGACGAGCGGCTGCGGGAGCAGCTGATCCTGCACTACTCGCCGCTGGTGAAGTACGTGGCCGGCCGGGTGAGCGTCGGTCTGCCGCCCAACGTGGAACAGGCCGACTTCGTCTCCTCGGGGGTCTTCGGGCTGATCGACGCGATCGAGAAGTTCGACCTCGACCGGGAGATCAAGTTCGAGACGTACGCGATCACCCGTATCCGGGGCGCCATGATCGACGAGCTGCGGGCGCTCGACTGGATCCCCCGGTCGGTACGGCAGAAGGCGCGCAACGTCGAGCGGGCGTACGCGACGCTGGAGGCCCGGCTGCGGCGGACCCCGACGGAGTGCGAGGTGGCCGCCGAGATGGGCATCGGCGTCGACGAGCTCCACGCGGTCTTCAGCCAGCTCTCGCTCGCCAACGTGGTCGCCCTGGAGGAACTGCTGCACGTCGGCGACGAGGGCGGCGACGGGCTCAGCTTCATGGACACCCTGGAGGACACCGCCGCGGACAACCCCGTGGAGGTGGCCGAGGACCGCGAGCTGCGACGGTTCCTGGCCAGGGCGATCAACACCCTGCCCGACCGGGAGAAGACCGTCGTCACGCTCTACTACTACGAGGGCCTGACCCTCGCCGAGATCGGGAACGTGCTCGGGGTGACCGAGAGCCGGGTCAGCCAGATCCACACCAAGTCGGTGCTCCAGCTGCGCGCGAAACTGGCGAGCTTCGGTCGCTGACCGGATCCGGAGGCGGCCGAGCGGGCGCAGTCACTCCCGTACGGCGTGGAGCGTCCGTAAAGTGGTCGACGTGCCAAGGATTCGAGCGGCCTCCGTGGCCGAGCACCGGTCGATGCAGCGTGCCGCCCTGCTGGACGCGGCACGCTCCCTGTTGTCCGAGGGCGGGACGGAGGCGCTGACCTTCCCCGCCCTCGCCGAGCGGACGGGGCTCGCGCGCTCGTCCGTGTACGAGTACTTCCGCTCGCGGGCGGCCGTGGTCGAGGAGCTGTGCGAGGTCGACTTCCCCGTGTGGGCGGCGGAGGTCGAGGCGGCGATGGCCGCGGCCGACGGGCCCCGGGCCCAGGTCGAGGCGTATGTGCGGCGGCAGTTGGCGCTGGTCGGGGACCGGCGGCACCGGGCCGTGGTGGCGATCTCGGCCAGCGAACTGGACGCCGGCGCCCGGGAGAAGATCCGGGCCGCGCACGGCGGGCTGGTCGCCATGATCGTGGAGGCGCTGGCGGAGATGGGGCATGCGGAGCCCCGGCTGGCGGCGATGCTGGTGCAGGGGGTCGTGGACTCCGCTGTGCGCAGGATCGAGCTGGGCGCGGCGGAGGCGCCGGAGGCGATCACCGAGGCCGCCGTGCGGATGGTCCTGCGGGGCGTCTGCGGCTGAGTTCCGGCCGAGGCTCGCCCGGAGTCACGCGGGAACACGCGGGAGGTCAGGGGGTCACGCAAGGGGAAGCAGGCGGGACGGGCCCCTGCGCAGGAGCCACCCGGGCAGCAGGTCCAGCGGGTTCAGATAGGTCCTGCCGCGCCGCAGTCCCCAGTGCAGGCAGGCCGACGGGCAGTGGGACCCCGTGGGTTCCAGCTCGGCGACCACCTCGCCGGGGGTCACTTCGGCGCCCTCGCGTACCAGGGGGCGTACCGGCTCGTAGGTCGTTCCGAGGTCCGTGCCCGTCAGCGCCACGGACAGCACGCCCCGTCCCGCCACCCGGCCGGCGTATGCCACCCGGCCCGCCGCCACCGCTCGCACCGGTGTGCCGGGGGCGGCCACCAGGTCGACCCCGCGGTGGCCGCGGCCGTAGGGCGTCGCCGGAGGTTCCCAGCCGCGGGACACCGGCGGGCGGGTGCCCACCGGCCAGGTCCGGGCGAGAGGCGGGACCCGCGGCGGCGGCTCGGGGGGCGTGGGGGGAGGATCCGCCCAGGCCAGGGTCGTCGTCAGGGTGAGCAGCAGGAGCAGCAGCGGACCGGTGCGGCGCAGCGCTTTCATGGGAGAACCGTCCCGCGCTCGCGCCGATCACGGCCGGGCCTGTGGACGAACCGCCGGTTGTGGAGAGCGGCGTCACCCGGCGCCCCGCCGGTCCCGTACACTTCTTCTGGCGATCCGGGTCACCGGGTCGACTTCGCACGCCCCGGTATCGGGAGCCCGGCCCAGGTCGGTCCTCCGGTATCCGCGCCCCTCGGTCCTTCGTGGCTCGGCGCACCGCGGGCGTCAGGCGCGGGAGCCGTCCGGCCCCTGCGGCACAACCGAGAAACCCAAGGAGAACGGCCATGGCCGTCGTCACGATGCGGGAGCTGCTGGAGAGCGGCGTCCACTTCGGTCACCAGACCCGTCGCTGGAACCCGAAGATGAAGCGCTTCATCTTCACCGAGCGCAACGGCATCTACATCATCGACCTGCTCCAGTCGCTGTCGTACATCGACCGCGCCTTCGAGTTCGTCAAGGAGACCGTCGCCCACGGCGGCACGGTCATGTTCGTCGGCACGAAGAAGCAGGCGCAGGAGGCCATCGCCGAGCAGGCCACCCGCGTCGGCATGCCCTACGTCAACCAGCGCTGGCTGGGCGGCATGCTCACCAACTTCTCGACCGTCTACAAGCGTCTGCAGCGCCTCAAGGAGCTCGAGCAGATCGACTTCGAGGACGTCGCCGCGTCCGGTCTGACCAAGAAGGAGCTTCTCGTGCTCTCGCGCGAGAAGGCCAAGCTGGAGAAGACCCTCGGTGGTATCCGTGAGATGTCCAAGGTTCCCAGCGCCGTCTGGATCGTGGACACCAAGAAGGAGCACATCGCGGTCGGCGAGGCCCGGAAGCTGAACATCCCGGTCGTCGCCATCCTCGACACGAACTGCGACCCCGACGAGGTCGACTACAAGATCCCGGGCAACGACGACGCGATCCGCTCCGTCACCCTGCTCACCCGTGTGATCGCCGACGCCGTCGCCGAGGGCCTCATCGCCCGCTCCGGCGTCGCCACCGGCGACAAGGGCGAGAAGGCCGCGGGCGAGCCGCTCGCCGAGTGGGAGCGCGACCTGCTCGAGGGCGAGAAGAAGGCCGACGAGGCTCCGGCCGCTGAGGCCCCGGCCGCCGAGGCCCCCGCTGCCGAGGCCCCCGCTGCCGAGGCTCCGGCCGCCGAGGCTGCTGAGGCTCCCGCCGAGGCTCCGGCCGCGGACGCCGAGCAGGCCTGACCGTCCAGCGTCACGGTTGACGGCGGGGGCGGCGACATCAAGTCCGCCCCCGCCGTTCACCCGTAGGTCGGCACGGAGTCGGAGAGCTACCGCCCACTGGAGTTCCCAGACCGTGCAGATCTTCGATCTTCCAGACTTCGAGAAAGATTCACAGACTCATGGCGAACTACACCGCCGCTGACGTCAAGAAGCTCCGTGAGCTCACCGGCGCCGGCATGATGGACTGCAAGAAGGCGCTGGACGAGGCCGAGGGCAACGTCGAGAAGGCCGTCGAGGCGCTCCGTATCAAGGGCCAGAAGGGCGTCGCCAAGCGCGAGGGCCGCTCCGCCGAGAACGGCGCCGTGGTCGCGATCATCGCCGACGACAACGCCTCCGGTGTCCTGGTCGAGCTGAAGTGCGAGACGGACTTCGTCGCCAAGGGCGAGAAGTTCCAGAGCGTCGCCAAGGCCATCGCCGAGCACGTCGCCGCGACCTCCCCGGCCGACCTCCAGGCGCTCCTCGCCTCCGAGATCGAGGCCGGCAAGACCGTCCAGGCGTACGTGGACGAGGCCAACGCCAACCTCGGCGAGAAGATCGTCCTGGACCGCTTCGCGCAGTTCAACGACGGCTTCGTCACCGCGTACCTGCACCGCACGATGCCCGACCTGCCGCCGCAGATCGGTGTCCTCGTCGAGCTGGACAAGCCGAACGCCGAGGTCGCCCGCGGCGTCGCCCAGCACATCGCCGCCTTCGCGCCGAAGTACCTGGCCAAGGAGGACGTGCCGGCCGAGGTCGTCGAGTCCGAGCGCCGTATCGCCGAGGAGACCACCCGCGCCGAGGGCAAGCCCGAGGCCGCGATCGCCAAGATCGTCGAGGGTCGCCTCAACGGCTTCTTCAAGGACGCGACGCTGCTCGGTCAGCCGTACGCGCTCGACAACAAGAAGTCCGTCCAGAAGGTCCTGGACGAGGCCGGTGTCACCCTGAAGCGCTTCTCGCGCATCAAGGTCGGCATCTGAGTCCGTACCGCGACGGACGCCCGGTCCCTATAGGGTCGTAGGCAGTCGTCCCGGTACGCCGTCACGCGCGCGTGCGTGACGGACGACAGCAGATCTGACGAGGAGGCCATTGCCGCGCACGGGTTGCCAACGACACCCCACCGGCAATGGCCTTCTTTGTATGTGCACCACGTGAAAGAGGCGGGATCTCCCATGACCACCAAGGCCCAGAAGAGCGACGACGGCAAAGTACACGGCCGGTTTCTGCTGAAGCTGTCCGGTGAGGCATTCTCCGGCGGTGGGGGCCTGGGCGTGGACCCCGACGTGGTGCACAAGATCGCCCGTGAGATCGCGGCCGTGGTGCGGGACGGCGCCGAGATCGCCGTCGTCATCGGCGGCGGCAACTTCTTCCGCGGCGCCGAGCTCCAGCAGCGCGGCATGGACCGGGCCCGCTCGGACTACATGGGCATGCTCGGCACGGTCATGAACTGCCTCGCCCTCCAGGACTTCCTGGAGAAGGAGGGCATCGACAGCCGCGTGCAGACCGCCATCACCATGGGGCAGGTCGCCGAGCCGTACATCCCGCTGCGGGCCGTGCGCCACCTGGAGAAGGGCCGCGTGGTCATCTTCGGCGCCGGCATGGGCATGCCGTACTTCTCCACCGACACCACCGCCGCCCAGCGCGCCCTGGAGATCGACGCCCAGGCGCTGCTCATGGGCAAGAACGGGGTGGACGGCGTCTACGACTCCGACCCCAAGACCAACCCCGCGGCCGTCAAGTTCGACGCCCTCGGCTACGGCGAGGTCATCACGCGCGAGCTCAAGGTCGCCGACGCCACCGCCATCACGCTGTGCCGCGACAACAAGCTCCCCATCCTCGTCTTCGAGCTTCTGGCGGAGGGCAATATCGCCCGAGCCGTCAAGGGTGAGAAGATCGGCACGCTGGTGGGTGAGCAGAACAGCCGGGGCTGACCGGGAAAATCCCCGGGTTCGTACGACAACACCTGACCGGGGGACGGACCCTGGTCGGAGGATGGACAATGTCCTGCCGGACGGGAACCGTGCGGGAAGAAGACGCGACGCAGCCGGCCGCCGCCACCGACAGTGAACCGCAGCCGGGCCTTACTCAAGACACGCAGGAGCAAGTGGTGATCGAAGAGACCCTCCTCGAGGCCGAGGAGAAGATGGAGAAGGCCGTCGTGGTCGCCAAGGAGGACTTCGCCGCGATCCGCACCGGCCGTGCGCACCCGGCGATGTTCAACAAGATCGTGGCCGACTACTACGGCGCGCTGACGCCGATCAACCAGTTGGCTTCGTTCTCCGTGCCGGAGCCGCGCATGGCGGTCGTGACCCCGTTCGACAAGACGGCGCTGCGCAACATCGAGCAGGCCATCCGCGACTCCGACCTGGGCGTCAACCCCAGCAACGACGGCAACATCATCCGGGTGGTGTTCCCCGAGCTCACCGAGGAGCGCCGCCGGGACTACATCAAGGTCGCCAAGGGCAAGGCCGAGGACTCCCGGGTGTCCATCCGTTCCGTGCGCCGCAAGGCCAAGGACGCGATCGACAAGCTCGTCAAGGACGGCGAGGTCGGCGAGGACGAGGGCCGCCGTGCGGAGAAGGAGCTCGACGACACCACCGCGAAGTACGTCGCTCAGGTGGACGAGCTCCTCAAGCACAAGGAAGCGGAGCTGCTCGAGGTCTGATGAACGACTCTTCCTGGGGCTCTCCGCCACCAGCCGGGACACAGGCCGGGTACTGGGGGCCCACCGACCAGGGTGCCTACCAGGGGCCTGTCCAGGGGGCCGCCCCGGCGGGTCCCACGTACGATGCGCCTGAGGCGCAGCAGACTCGCCCCATGCCCATCGTCCCCGACGTACCCGCGCACGGCGGAAACCAGGATGACGACCCGGGGGCCGCCCGGCGGGGCGGCCCCTCGTTCCGCGACGAGGCGTACCGCCCCATGGCGCCCGACCAGGCGTCCTTCGGTGCGGAGACGTTCCGCCAAGAGACCCCGTCGGCACCGCCCTATGCGGCGGTGCCGCAGAATCCGGAGCCCATGCCCGCAGCCCCGCAGCCCGCGCCCGCACCGCAGAAGAAGAGCGCGGGCCGAGACCTGGGTGCGGCCATAGGAGTCGGGGTCGGGCTCGGTGCGCTGATCGTCGTCTCGCTGTTCATCGTCAAGGCCGTGTTCGTGGGCGTGATAGCGGTCGCGGTCGTCGTGGGTCTGTGGGAGCTGACCAGCAGGCTGCAGGAGCGCAAGGAGATCAAGGCGCCGCTGGTGCCACTGGCGCTCGGCGGCGCCGCGATGGTCGTCGCCGGGTACGTCCGGGGGACCGAGGGCGCCTGGGTCGCCATGGCCCTGACCGCGCTCGCGGTCCTGGTCTGGCGGATGACGGAACCGCCCGAGGGCTACCTCAAGGACGTCACGGCCGGCGTCTTCGCGGCGTTCTACGTCCCCTTCCTGGCCACCTTCGTCGCCCTGATGCTCACCGCCGACGACGGACCGCGGCGGGTGCTGACGTTCCTGCTGCTCACGGTCGTCAGCGACACCGGTGCGTACGCCGTCGGCTGGCGCTTCGGCAAGCACAAGCTCGCCCCGCGCATCAGCCCCGGCAAGACCCGCGAGGGACTGCTGGGCGCGGTGTCGTTCGCGATGGTCGTGGGCGCGCTGTGCATGCAGTTCCTGATCGACGGCGGCAGCTGGTGGCAGGGTCTGCTGCTGGGTCTCGCGGTCGCGGCCAGCGCCACGCTCGGCGACCTCGGCGAGTCCATGATCAAGCGGGACCTGGGCATCAAGGACATGGGCACGCTGCTGCCGGGCCACGGCGGCATCATGGACCGTCTGGACTCGCTGCTGCCGACCGCTCCGGTCGTCTGGCTGCTGCTCGTGCTGTTCGTGGGCTCCGGCTGACCTGCGGCGGCATCTCCACCCTGCCGACGGGCCCCCGTTCCGAACGACCAGAACGGGGGCCCGCCGCCTTTACCCGACCGGTGGCACAGTGGGACGATTCATCCTGGAAGTCCCTAAAGATTCCTCTTCCTTGGAATCGTCACGAAAGGGGATGGGCGTCATGTCCGGCTTCCGTGAATCGATCGACGTGGACCGCACCCCCGACGATGTGTGGGCGTATCTCATCGACCCGTCGCATCTGCCCGAATGGCAGGCGAGCGCGGTGTCGGCCGAGCAACTCGACCCCGGGCCGATCCAGGTCGGCTCCCGGCTGCGCATCACCCGGCACGTGGGCCGTCGGGAGATCCCGATGACCATGGAGTACACCGAGTACGACCCCCCGCACGCCTGGGGTCTGCAAGGCGTCGACGGTCCCGTCCGCGGCCACGTCCACGGCGAGATCACCCCTCTCGACGAGGGCCGCCGCTCCCGCGTGACCATGGAACTCGACTTCGAGGGCAAGGGCATGGGAAAGGTCCTCCTCCCCCTGCTCGTCCGCCCCCAGGTCCGCAAGGAGCTGCCGCTCAACGAACGGCTTTTGAAGGACCGGCTGGAGCACGAGACCGCGTAGACCGGCCGCGGGCGGCCCGTCCAGGGACGCCTCTTGACCAGGGCATTCCCCGGCCATGACCGCCCGGGCGCTACGTTTGTCGCGTGCGCGACGAAGGACGTCCCGGGTGGCCGGGGGCGAGGTGGTCCTGGGGGCCGGATCCCGTCAAGACCGTTCTGTTCTTCGCCTTGATCCCCCCGCTTCTGCTGGCCGGGGCGTTCGGAGTGATGGGCTGGTCCTGGTGGCCCCGCGTGTTCGCGGGCACCGTCGGCATGATCCTGTGCGTCCGGGTCCTGCTGGCCCTGTGCGGCGCCTGGCGGCGCGGCCGGGATCGCCGGGAGCGGTCGTAGCACGGTGGACGGGCTGCCCGGCGCCCGGCGCCCCGTCCGGCGCCCGAGGCACCGGATTCGATCTGCGACACTGGTATGGCCATGCCTAAGCCCGGAGAACTTACTTTTGTCGCGCCGCGCGGAGCCAAGAAGCCGCCGCGGCATCTTGCCGATCTTTCGCCTGCGGAGCGGAAGGACGCCGTCGCGGAGATCGGTGAGAAGCCGTTCCGCGCCAAGCAGCTCTCGCAGCACTACTTCGCGCGGTACGCGCACGACCCCGTGGAGTGGACCGACATCCCCGCCGGTGCGCGGGAGAAGCTGCGGGAGGCGCTGCTGCCCGAGCTGATGACCGTCGTACGGCATCTGTCGACCGACGAGGGCACCACCCGCAAGACGCTGTGGCGGCTGTTCGACGGCACGCTCGTCGAGTCGGTGCTGATGCGGTACCCGGACCGGGTGACCATGTGCATCAGCTCGCAGGCGGGGTGTGGCATGAACTGCCCGTTCTGCGCCACCGGGCAGGCCGGGCTCGACCGGAACCTGTCCAGCGCCGAGATCGTGCACCAGATCGTGGACGGGATGCGGGCGCTCAGGGACGGGGACGTCCCGGGCGGGCCGGCGCGGCTGTCCAACATCGTCTTCATGGGGATGGGCGAGCCGCTCGCCAACTACAAGCGGGTCGTGACCGCCATTCGGGCGCTCACCGATCCCGCTCCGGACGGGCTCGGGCTGTCGCAGCGGGGGATCACCGTCTCGACGGTCGGGCTCGTGCCCGCCATCCACCGGTTCGCCGACGAGGGCTTCAAGTGCCGGCTGGCGATCTCGCTGCACGCACCGGACGACGAGCTGCGCGACACCCTCGTCCCCGTGAACACGCGGTGGAAGGTGCGGGAGGTGCTCGACGCGGGCTTCGACTACGTCGAGAAGTCCGGGCGGCGGCTGTCCATCGAGTACGCGCTGATCAGGGACATCAACGATCAGGCCTGGCGTGGGGACCGGCTCGGGCGGCTGCTCCGCGGCAAGCCCGTGCACGTCAATCTCATCCCGCTGAACCCGACCCCGGGCTCGAAGTGGACGGCCTCCCGGCCCGAGGACGAGAAGGCGTTCGTCGAGGCCATCGCGGCGCACGGGGTGCCGGTCACCGTACGGGACACCCGTGGCCAGGAGATTGACGGAGCCTGTGGTCAGCTGGCGGCCACCGAGCGGTAAAATCTGGCCACGTCATATCTTCATATTCCGACAGGGGAGCGCCACAGCGCTGAGAGTGCGGCAATCGGGCCGCAGACCCTCTGAACCTCGCCCAGGTCATTCTGGGTAGGAAGTTCGGTCATCGCTCAAGCTGTTGTGCCCTGCCCGGCGTCCCCGGGCAGGGCCGCGTTCTTCCTGGCCAACCCCAGGAGGACATCCAGTGCACATCAAGACCTTCGTGGCGGCGACGGTCGGCCTCGGGCTCGTCACGCTGTCCGCGTGCGGGTCTTCCGACGCCGGGAGCGCGTCGGACACCAAGACCGTCACCCTCGTCAGCCACGACTCGTGGGCCGTCTCCAAGAGCGTGCTCGCCGACTTCGAGAAGCAGTCCGGGTACAAGGTCAAGGTCCTGACGGACGGCGACGCGGGCCAGGCCGTCAACAAGGCCGTCCTGACCAAGGACAACCCGCAGGGGGACGTCTTCTTCGGCGTCGACAACACCCTGCTGTCGCGCGCCCTCGACAACGGTCTCTTCCAGTCGTACCGGGCGAAGGGGCTCGACCGGGTCGGCAGCGCGTACCAGCTGGACTCCGGCAAGCACCGGGTCACGCCCATCGACTACGGCGACATCTGCGTCAACTACGACAAGAAGTACTTCGCCGACCACAAGCTGACCCCGCCCACCTCGTACGACGACCTGATCAAGCCGGCGTACAAGAACCTCCTCGTCACCGAGAACGCCTCCACCTCCTCGCCCGGTCTCGGGTTCCTGCTCGGTACCGCGGCGAAGTACGGGGACGACGGCTGGGCGGGCTACTGGAAGAAGCTCCGGGCCAACGGCGTGAAGGTGGTCGACGGCTGGGAGCAGGCGTACAACGAGGAGTTCTCGGGGTCCGCCGGCGGCAAGAAGGCCGGGGCCGACCGCCCGCTCGTCGTGTCGTACGCCTCCTCCCCGCCCGCCGAGGTGATCTACGGCGACCCCAAGCCCAGCACCGCCCCGACCGGGGTCGCCACCGGGACCTGCTTCCGGCAGATCGAGTTCGCGGGGCTGCTGAGCAACGCGAAGAACGGCGCGGGCGGCAAGGCGCTCATCGACTTCCTGATCTCCAAGGAGTTCCAGGAGGACATGCCGCTCAACATGTTCGTCTACCCGGTGATCGACGGCGCGAGCGTGCCCGCCGAGTTCACCGAGTACGGGCCCGCCGCCAAGGCCCCCGAGACCATGGACCCGGCGAAGATCGCCCAGAACCGCGACCAGTGGGTCAAGACGTGGACCTCGCTCGTACTGAAGTGACCGAGGCGGCCCGAAGGCCTTCCGGGAGCGCGGCGCGGCTCGGGCTGATGGCCCTGCCCGTCGCGTTCCTCGGGCTCTTCTTCGCCTATCCCGTCGCCGCGATCGTCACCCGCGGGCTGAAGGTCGACGGGAGGTGGCAGTTCGGGCGGGTGGCCGACGTCCTCGGCCAGTCCGACATCCGGCACGTCCTGTGGTTCACCACCTGGCAGGCGGTCGTCTCCACCGTGCTCACCCTGGTGGTGGCGCTGCCGGGCGCGTATGTCTTCGCGCGTCTGGACTTCCCGGGCAAGCAGGTGCTGCGGGCCGTGGTGACGGTGCCGTTCGTGCTGCCGACGGTGGTCGTCGGCAGCGCGTTCCTCGCACTCGTCGGGCGCGGCGGTCTGCTGGACGAGCTGTGGGGCGTACGGCTGGACACGACCGTGTGGGCGATCCTGCTGGCGCACGTGTTCTTCAACTACGCCGTCGTCGTACGGACCGTCGGCGGGCTGTGGGCGCAGCTCGACCCCCGGCAGGAGGAGGCCGCGCGGATGCTGGGCGCGTCCCGGCTGCGGGCCTGGCGCACGGTGACCCTGCCCGCGCTCGGACCGGCCGTGGCCGCCGCCGCGCTGATGGTCTTCCTGTTCACCTTCACCTCGTTCGGTGTGGTCCAGATCCTCGGCGGGCCCACCTTCTCCACCCTGGAGGTGGAGATCTACCGGCAGACCTCCGAGATCTTCGACCTGTCCACGGCGGCCGTCCTGACGATCGTGCAGTTCCTGGCGGTCGGCGCGATTCTCGTCGTCCACGCCTGGACGGTACGGCGGCGGGAGACCGCCCTGCGGCTGGTGGACGCGGGGCTGACCGCCCGGCGGCCGCGCGGGGCCGGGCAGTGGGCACTGCTGGCCGGGGTGCTCGCGAGCATCGCGCTGCTGCTCGTGCTGCCGCTGGCCGTGCTGGTGCAGCGGTCCCTGGACGCACCGGACTTCGCCTACTACCGGGCGCTGACCGGCGACGACGGCCATGTCTTCCTGGTGCCGCCGATCGAGGCGATCGGCAACTCGCTGGAGTACGCCGTCGTCGCGACCGCGATCGCGGTGGTGATCGGCGGGCTGGCCGCGGCGGCGCTCACCCGGCCCGACGCGGGCCGGCTGGTACGGGGCTTCGACGCGCTGCTGATGCTGCCGCTGGGCGTGTCGGCGGTGACCGTCGGCTTCGGGTTCCTGATCACGCTGGACGAACCCCCGCTGGATCTGCGCGCGAGCTGGATCCTCGTACCGCTCGCCCAGGCACTGGTCGGGGTCCCCTTCGTCGTACGGACCATGCTGCCCGTGCTGCGGGCGGTGGACCAGCGGCTGCGGGAGGCGGCGGCGGTGCTGGGGGCCTCGCCGTGGCGGGTGTGGCGGGAGGTGGACCTGCCGATGGTACGGCGGGCGCTGCTGGTCGCGGCCGGGTTCGCGTTCGCGGTGTCGCTGGGGGAGTTCGGGGCGACCGTGTTCGTCGCGCGGCCGGACCGTCCGACGCTGCCGGTGGCGGTGGCGCGGCTGCTGGGGCGGGCCGGTGAGCTCAACTACGGGCAGGCGATGGCCCTGTCGACGATTCTGATGCTGGTGTGCGCGGTGGCCCTGCTGGTGCTGGAGCGGCTGCGGACCGACCGGACGGGGGAGTTCTGATGCTGCTGGGACTTGAGGCGGCCACCGTGCGGTTCGGCGGGCGGGCGGTGCTCGACGGCGTGGACCTGGAGGTCGGCGAGCACGAGGTGGTGTGTGTGCTGGGGCCGAGCGGGAGCGGCAAGTCGACGCTGCTGCGGGCGGTCGCCGGGCTCCAGCCGCTCGACTCGGGCCGGGTGCTGCTCGACGGGCGCGACCAGACGGGGAGGCCCGCGCACAAGCGGGAGCTGGGGCTGATGTTCCAGGACCATCAGCTGTTCCCGCAGCGGGACGTCGGCGGCAATGTGGCGTTCGGGCTGCGCATGCATGGCGCGTCACGGAAGGAACAGCAGGAACGCGTACGGGAGTTGCTCGACCTGGTCGGTCTCCCGGGGGCCGCCCGCCGGGCGGTCGCCGCGCTCTCCGGCGGCGAACAGCAGCGCGTCGCGCTCGCCCGGGCCCTCGCGCCCCGCCCCCGGCTGCTGATGCTGGACGAGCCGCTGGGCCAGCTGGACCGCTCGCTGCGGGAGCGGCTGGTGGTGGAACTCCGGGAACTCTTCGGCCGTTTGGGCACCACCGTCCTCGCGGTCACCCACGACCAGGGCGAGGCGTTCGGGCTCGCCGACCGGGTGGTGGTGATGCGGGACGGGCGGATCGCCCAGTCCGGTACGCCTCTTGAGGTGTGGCAGCGGCCGGCGGACGCGTTCGTCGCGCGGTTCCTCGGTTTCGAGAACGTCGTGGAGGCGAACGTCACGGGCGAGGTCGCGGTCACGCCCTGGGGCAAGGTGCCGGTGCCGGAGGGCTCCCCGCAGGGCCCGCGCACGCTCCTCGTCCGCCCCGCCGGAGTCCGTCTCGTCCCCGCCGACGAGGGCCTGCGCTGCACGGTCGCCGCCCGTACCTTCAAGGGCACCCATGTCGCCGTACACCTCCAGCCGGAGGGCGCGCCCCGTCTGGAGGCGGCGTGCGCGCTGCGGGACGCGCCGGAGGCCGGGGACACGGTCGGAGCGACCTTCGACGTGGCGGAGACGGCGGTGCTGGCCTGAGAGGCCGGGCCGTTGGCCGGGTGCCCATCGGCCACCCGCCGGGTGTCCACCGGATGAGGTGTCCACCGGATGAGAAGGCGGCGGCCCGCCTTCCGGGTGGAAGGGCGGGCCACAGGGGTGGTGTCGGGGCGTCAGCGGTTGCTGGAGCCGCGGCGGCGCATGCCGAAGAAGACCGCGCCGCCGCCGATGACGACGAACAGGGCGGCGATGCCGGCGATCAGGCCGGTGTTGGAGGCACCGGTCTCGGCGAGGTTGGACTCCTGGGCCGCGGGCGAGGGGGCGTTGTTCGCGGAGGGCACGGTGCTGTCGTCCGACGAGTCCGAGGGGCTCGGGGCGGCCGTGTCGGCCGGGGTGGACGGGGTGCTCGACGGCGCCTGGGACTCCGACTCGGAGGCGCTCGGGGACGGCGAGGTGGTGTCGTCGTCCGTCTTGCAGGCCTCGGCCGGGGTGGTCAGGTTGCCCGCGATGTCCTCGTCGACGAGGACCTTCTCCTTCTTGGTGGCCTTGATGTGGATCCGGTACACCGCGTTGGGCGCCCAGTCCTCGGCGAAGGTGATGACGGCGCCCTTCTTGGAGCCCTCGACCGTCTGCTCGCCGACCTGGCGGAGGTCGGCGCCGTTGTTCTCCAGGAAGACGGTGACGAGGGCGGGCACGCCCGAGGCGTCCTTGTCGGTGACGGTGATGACGCCCTTCGTGCCGTCACAGCCGGCAGCGGCGGAGAAGTCACCTATCTCGCAGGCCAGGGCACTGCCGGCGGCGCTGAGCGCGAGGGCGGCGGAGGCGGCGGTGACACCGAGGAAACGCACCGAACGGGCGGCGTTACGGTGAGAAAGGGACACGTTTGTCCTTAGGGGAAGCGCAGCTGCGGGGGGTGGAGGGGGAGATGGCGCCCCCGGTGATGCCGAGTGCGTCACCATCCCCAGCAGACACACAGATCTATAAGCGTTCCATAAGAAGTGTCAATGCGGGGAGGGCTCCCAGCGGTTGGCTTTGCCCGCTTATTAACCTGCGAGACGTTTCAAGGCCGCCGGAGCCTCCTCGATCCGGTCAACGAGGGCGATACGGGACTCCATCGACCGCTCCCGGGCGAGTGAACACAACAACGGCCAGGCCGGCAGCCGTTCGGTCCAGTGCTCCCGGTCCACCAGCACCATCGGCGTCGGCTCGCCGCGCGACTCGTAGTAGTTGGGCGTCGCGTTGTCGAAGATCTCCTGTACGGTCCCGGCGGCGCCCGGCAGGAAGACCACACCGGCGTTGCAGCGGGCCAGCAGGCCGTCCTCGCGGGTGGCGTTGGAGAAGTACTTGGCGAGGTGCGCGGCGAACGGGTTCGGCGGCTCATGGCCGTAGAACCAGGTCGGTATGCCCACCGAGGGGCCGCCGCCGGGCCAGGTGGCGCGCACCTCGAAGGCGGCCCGGGCCCAGTCGGTGACCGAGGGCGTGAACCTCGGCGCCTTGGCGAGCAGCCGCAGGGCGTCGGTGAGCATCGCGCCGTCGAACGGGGCGGCGTAGGCGCCGAGGTTCGCCGCCTCCATCGCGCCGGGGCCGCCGCCGGTGGCCACCATGAGCCCTTCGCGGGCGAGTTCACGGCCGAGGCGGGCCGCACCGGCGTACGCCTCCGTGCCGCGCGCCATCGCGTGTCCGCCCATCACGCCCACCACCCGGGCGCCGACGAGGAGTTCGTCGAGGGCGTCGGAGACCGCGTCGTCGTGGAGCGAGCGGAGCATCGAGCCGAAGATGTCGCCGTCGGACTTGGTCTGCTGGAACCAGGCGTAGGTACGGGCGTCGGGGGTCGCCTCGTACCCCTCGTCGAGGGAGGCGAACAGCTCGTCGGGGGTGTAGACGAAGCCGCGGTACGGGTCGAAGGACAGGCCCGGCACAGGAGGGAAGACCAGGGCGCCCGAGGCACGGGCCTTGGCCGCCGCGTCCGGGGTCATCGGGCAGCCCAGGAACAGGGCGGCCGAGGTGTCGAGCGCGAGCAGGACGTCCGTACGGTCCGTCAGGTCGACGGACTGGAAACGGAAGTGGGAGAGGGTGCCGAAGTCGCGGACCACCTCGTCGAATTCGGCGAGGGACTCGATCTCACGATCGTGGGAACCGTCGAACGGCTGGGCGGGTGTCGTCGGATGCACCCGCCCATGCTAGGCACTGCCGTGCGGCCGCGGGCTCAGCCCTCGACGGCCGCCGGGTCCATCCAGACGATCTCCCAGGTGTGCCCGTCGAGGTCGTCGAAGGAACGGCCGTACATGAAGCCCATGTCCTGCGTCTGGCCGCTGGGGGTGGCGCCGAGGGCGAGCGCGCGGTCGACCAGCTCGTCGACCTTCTCGCGGCTCTCGGAGCTCAGCGCGACGAGGACTTCGCTGGTCTTCGTGGCGTCCGCGATCTCCTTCTTGGTGAAGGTCGCGTAGAACGGCTTGGTGAGCAGCATCGCGACGATCGTGTCGCTGATGACCACCGAGGCCGCGTTGTCGTCGCTGAACTGGGGGTTGAGCGAGTAGCCCAGCTCGGTGAAGAACTTCTTCGAGGCGTCGAGGTCGGTCACGGGCAGGTTGACGAAGATCATCTGCTGGTGGGCGGGGGCGGTCATCGGTCTCTCCCATCGAGGGGTGGGTGCGGTGTGCGCGGTGTGCGCGTCCCGTTGCGTGCTGTTCGGTGGGGTAGACCGGGGGGTCGCGCGGAACTCATCGCCGTGGCGCGATGTTTTTTCGTACGAGGGAGGTACGGCGTGCTCAGTGGGCCAGGGGGAGGGAGGCCAGCTCCGCCACCATCAGGGTCAGGGGGACGAAGAGGCTCAGGAGCGCGCCGGTGCGCAGGGCGGCGGCGATGCGCAGGGTCTTGCTGGGGGCGCCGAGACGGAGCAGGGCGGCCGTGGTGTCGGCGCGGGCCTGCCTCGCCTCGACGGCGGTCGTCAGGAGCGTGGCGACCGTGCAGCACGCCACGACCGCGGCGCCGAGGGTGGTGAGGGGGCCGGAGGAGGGGTCGGCGGGGTCGTACAGGGCGGCCACCGCGTACGCGCCCGAGGCCACCGCGCAGACCACGCCCAGGGGGCGGCCGATGCGGGCGGCCTCCTGCATCAGGCCACGGCCCGCGAGGAGGCGGAGGGCGCCGGGGCGGGCGGTCTGGAGGAGGCGGCCGCAGAGGTGGGTGAGGCCGGGGCCGGCGAGGGCCAGGCCGATCGCCGTGAGGGTCCAGCCGAGGAGGACCGCGGTGGGGGCGGTGGGGAGGCCGGTGGGGAGGGGGAGGGCGGCGGCGGTGGAGGTACGGCTGGCGTAGCCCTCCACGGCGAGGCCGGTGGCCAGGAGGGCGGCGCCCCAGGGGAGGGCGGTGGGGTCGGGCAGGTGGTCGGGGGGTTCTTCGGTGCCGTCGGTGGGGGCCGGGGGGTGGGGCGCGCTGTCCTGCGCCGCCCCGGGGGTACGGCTGCCCGCAGGCTGACGGGAGGGGCGAGCGGCGAGGAATCCGGCGGCCGAGCGGGCTGCCACGAGGGTGTCTCTGGGGCAGAGGCTCACGGCCACCGCGACGGAGGCCGTGGCCGGGACCAGGGAGAGCAGGGTGAGCGCCGCCGGCAGCGGCAGGGGGTGGTCCGCGGCCAGGAAGTCGGTCGCCGCTCCGTCGAAGGGCATGCCGGTGAGGTCGCCGCGCAGGTGGAGGAAGAGAAGGAGGGCCAGCATCGAGCCGAGCAGGGTCGACAGGGCCGTCGTGGTCGCCGAGACGGCCATCAGACGGGCCGGGCCCAGGCCGATGGCCGCCAGACCGGGGCGGGGGCGGGTGCCGGGGTCGGTGCGGGCGACCGCGAGGGCGAGGTGGACGGTGGTGGCCAGGGGGACCGTGCACCAGGCGAGGCGGAGCAGGGAGCCCGCGGAGGCCTCGGGGTGGGCCAGGGCGTGGCCGAGGGTGGACAGCAGGAGGAAGCCGGTGGCCGCCGAGGCCGCCGCGACCAGGAGGCGGCGCGCCTGTACGGCGGGATGCGCGCTGCGGGTCAGACGGAGAGCGAGCACGCGGCCCCCCGTCCTTCCGCCTCACCCCGGCCGTCCGACGCCCCAGGCCCATCCGCCGGACGTTCCGGTTCATCCGGGCCGTTCTGTTCGCCGCGCCCATGTGCCGGACGTTGCGGTTCATCCGGGCCGGTCGGTGTCGACCTGCGGCCGTCCGGCTCCGTCCCGGGTTCCGGCTCACCGGCACCCGCTGCCTCGCCCCGGCTCACGGGCTCGCCCCGGCCTTCCCGCTCTGCCCGGCCCGCCCCCTCCGCCTGGTCCGTCCGGGCTGCCCGGTCGTCCCGAATCCTCCGGCCCCCCGTCGTTCGCCGGGGCTCGGGGCCTGCGTGTGCGGGGGTGTCCGGGGGCGGGGGGAGGTGGAGGGTGGTGACCTGGCGGCCGTCCAGGAGGGTTACGCGGCGGTCGGCCAGGGCGGCGGTCTCCGGGTCGTGGGTGGCGAGGACGACCGTGATGCCGTGGGAGCGGGCCGCGGTGGTGAGGGTGCGCAGGACGTGGGCGCGGTCGGAGCGGTGGAGCGGGGCCGTCGGTTCGTCCGCGAAGAGGATGGAGGGGGCGGGGGCGAGCGCGCGGGTGATGCAGACGCGCTGGCGTTCCGCCTGGGTCAGCTCGTGCGGCCGGCTGCGGGACTTGTCGCCGACGTCGAGGCGCTCCAGCCACTCCAGCGCGGCGGCCTTGGCGCGGCGGCGGCTGGTGCCGCGCAGCATCAGGGGGAGGGCCGCGTTCTCCCAGACGTTCAGTTCGGGGACGAGCACCGGGGCCGGGTCGATCCAGCCGAAGCGGTCGCGGCGCAGTCGTTCGCGGGCCATCGGGCCCATGGTGTGCACGGGGACGCTGTTGAACCAGACCTCGCCCCGCTGGGCGGGCACCAGGCCGGACAGGCAGTGCAGCAGGGTCGTCTTGCCGCTGCCGCGCGGCCCGCTGACGGCGAGGATCTCGCCCTCCCGGACGCCCAGCGAGACTCCGCCGAGTGCCGGTGATCCGTCGCGGTGCGTGAAGTGCAGCGAGCGTGCCCAGAGCACGTCGTTGTCCGGCGGGGCCTCCATGGGCGTACACCTCGGTTCGTTCAGATCCCTGAGTTCCCTGCGCATCCCCCGTCCGGGGGAACGAAGGCAGGGCCGATCGGTCACGAGCACGCTAAGGAGGTCGCGGCGGGCTTGGGGACAGCACACGGCCCCGGTGCGCCGTTTCTCACTCGCACGGCGGACACCGGGGCCGGTGTTGATCACAGGGTCAGTTGATCACAGCTTCGTCCAGGCCTCCGTCAGCGTGGCGCGCAGGATCTGCTCGATCTCGTCGAAGGTCTCCTGGTTGGAGATCAGCGGCGGGGCGAGCTGGACGACCGGGTCGCCGCGGTCGTCGGCACGGCAGTACAGACCGTTCTCGAAGAGGGCCTTGGAGAGGAAGCCGTACAGGACGCGCTCGGTCTCGGCCTCGTCGAAGGACTCCTTGGTCGCCTTGTCCTTGACCAGCTCGATGCCGTAGAAGAAGCCGTTGCCGCGGACGTCGCCGACGATCGGCAGGTCGTGCAGCTTCTCCAGGGTGGCGCGGAACGCGGACTCGTTGTCGAGGACGTGCTGGTTCAGCCCCTCGCGCTCGAACAGGTCGAGGTTGGCGAGGCCGACCGCCGCCGACACCGGGTGGCCGCCGAAGGTGTAGCCGTGCAGGAACGTGTTGTCACCCTTGTAGAACGGCTCGGCGAGCCGGTCGGAGATGATGCACGCGCCGATGGGGGAGTACCCGGAGGTCATGCCCTTGGCGCAGGTGATCATGTCCGGTACGTAGCCGAACTTGTCGCAGGCGAACATCGTGCCCAGTCGGCCGAAGGCGCAGATGACCTCGTCGGAGACGAGCAGGACGTCGTGGCGGTCGCAGATCTCGCGGACCCGCTGGAAGTAGCCCGGCGGGGGCGGGAAGCAGCCGCCCGCGTTCTGGACCGGCTCCAGGAAGACCGCGGCGACGGTGTCCGGGCCCTCGAAGAGGATCTGCTGCTCGATCTGGTCGGCGGCCCAGCGGCCGAAGGCCTCGGGGTCGTCACCGAAGATCGGGGCGCGGTAGATGTTGGTGTTAGGAACCTTGTGGGCGCCGGGCACGAGCGGCTCGAAGGGCGCCTTGAGGGCCGGCAGGCCGGTGATGGACAGGGCGCCCTGCGGGGTGCCGTGATAGGCGACCGCGCGGGAGATGACCTTGTGCTTGGTCGGCTTGCCCGTGAGCTTGAAGTACTGCTTGGCCAGCTTCCACGCGGTCTCGACGGCCTCGCCGCCGCCCGTGGTGAAGAAGACCTTGTTCAGGTCGCCCGGCGCGTGGTCGGCGAGGCGCTCCGCCAGCTCGACGGCCTTGGGGTGGGCGTAGGACCACACCGGGAAGAACGCGAGCTCCTGCGCCTGCTTGAAGGCGGTCTCCGCCAGCTCCGTGCGGCCGTGGCCGGCCTGGACCACGAACAGGCCGGCGAGACCGTCCAGGTAGCGCTTGCCCTTGTCGTCGTAGATGTGGGTGCCCTCGCCCCGGACGATCGTCGGGACGGGCGAGTGCTCGTACGAGGACATGCGGGTGAAGTGCATCCACAGGTGGTCGTACGCGGTGCGGCTGAGGTCCTTCTCGGTCACGGTTATCGGGTTCCCCACATGTAGGTCTGCTTCTTCAGCTTCAGGTAGACGAAGCTCTCGGTGGAGCGCACGCCGGGCAGGGCACGGATGCGTTTGTTGATGACGTCCAGCAGGTGGTCGTCGTCCTCGCAGACGATCTCGGCGAGGATGTCGAACGAGCCCGCGGTCATCACCACGTACTCGACCTCGGGCATGTCGGTGAGCGCCTCGGCTATGGACTCCACGTCGCCCTCGACGTTGATCCCGACCATCGCCTGCCGGCGGAAGCCCACGGTGAGCGGGTCCGTGACGGCGACGATCTGCATCACGCCCTGGTCGAGCAGCTTCTGCACGCGCTGGCGCACGGCCGCCTCGGACAGGCCGACGGCCTTGCCGATCGCGGCGTACGGCCGGCGGCCGTCCTCCTGGAGCTGTTCGATGATGGCGAGGCTGACGGCATCCAGGTGAGGGGTGCCGTTCCTGGACTCGCGGGAGTCCCTGTGCTCTGCGCTTCGACTGGCCACGGCCTCACTGTGCACGACGTCTCGACAGTTCCGCAAGGCCATGGCGATGAAATTCGTTGTTTACGCTACTGAGATCTGCGGATTCCGCAGTCATCGCGCGATCGGGGGTGTTGAAAACGTGGGCGCGCGGATTACTGTGGGTGTCTCAGCCAATGGACACCCGAAACTGGAGGGCCGGTCAGTGAGCACCGAGCTGCGTCAGCTGCGCACCCTACGGAACTACATCGCCGGTGAGTTCCGGGACGCCGCCGACGGACGGACCACCGAGGTGGTCAACCCGGCGACGGGCGAGGCGTACGCGACCGCGCCGCTGTCCGGTGCCGCGGACGTGGACGCCGCGATGGCGGCCGCCGCCGCGGCCTTCCCGGGCTGGCGGGACACCACCCCGTCCGAGCGGCAGAAGGCCCTGCTGAAGATCGCGGACGCCTTCGAGGAGCGCGCCGAGGAACTGATCGCGGCCGAGGTGGAGAACACGGGCAAGCCGGTCGGGCTGACCCGCTCCGAGGAGATCCCGCCGATGGTCGACCAGATCCGCTTCTTCGCGGGCGCGGCCCGGATGCTGGAGGGCCGCAGCGCGGGCGAGTACATGGACGGGATGACCTCGATCGTCCGCCGTGAGCCGGTCGGCGTCTGTGCCCAGGTCGCGCCGTGGAACTACCCGATGATGATGGCCGTGTGGAAGTTCGCCCCGGCGATCGCGGCCGGCAACACGGTCGTCCTGAAGCCCTCGGACACCACTCCCGCCTCCACGGTCCTGATCGCCGAGATCCTCGGCTCGATCCTGCCCAAGGGCGTCTTCAACGTCGTCACGGGCGACCGTGACACCGGCCGGCTGATGGTCGAGCACCCCATCCCGGCGATGGCCTCCATCACCGGCTCGGTGCGCGCCGGCATGTCGGTCGCCGAGTCGGCGGCCAAGGACGTCAAGCGCGTCCACCTGGAGCTGGGCGGCAAGGCGCCGGTCGTCGTCTTCGAGGACACCGACATCCCGAAGGCCGTCGAGGACATCTCCGTGGCGGGCTTCTTCAACGCCGGCCAGGACTGTACGGCGGCCACCCGCGTCCTCGTCCAGGAGTCGATCCACGACGAGTTCGTCGCCGCGCTCGCCAAGGCCGCGGCCGAGACGAAGACCGGGCAGCCGGACGACGAGGACGTCCTGTACGGCCCGCTGAACAACCCGAACCAGCTGAAGCAGGTCACCGGCTTCATCGAGCGTCTCCCCGCCCACGCCAAGGTCGAGGCCGGCGGCCACCAGGTCGGCGACAAGGGCTACTTCTACGCCCCGACCGTGGTCTCCGGGCTCAAGCAGGACGACGAGATCATCCAGAAGGAGGTCTTCGGCCCGGTCATCACCGTCCAGTCCTTCTCGGACGAGGAGCAGGCGGTCGAGTGGGCCAACGGCGTCGAGTACGCCCTCGCCTCCTCGGTGTGGACCAAGGACCACGGCCGGGCGATGCGCATGTCCAAGAAGCTCGACTTCGGCTGCGTGTGGATCAACACCCACATCCCGCTGGTCGCGGAGATGCCGCACGGCGGCTTCAAGAAGTCCGGCTACGGCAAGGACCTTTCGGCGTACGGCTTCGACGACTACACGCGCATCAAGCACGTGATGACGTCGCTGGAGGCGTAGCGCTCCGGGGGATGGCCGTCTGTCGTCCGCGGGCCCGTTGTGGCCGGTCGCGCAGGTCCCCGCGCCCCTGGGCGCGGGGACCGTACCGCATGCTTCTTTGGAGCCCTTCTTGCCCGACACCTTCTCGCTGCCCCGCCGTTCCCTTCTCCGTGCCGTAGCCGGGACCACCGGGCTCGGTGCCCTCGCCGGCTGTGGGGTGCGGGCCGCCTATGTGCGGCCCGGTGAGCGGGCCGGGGTCGATGTGTCCGCCAGTGACAGGCAACTGACCTGGGCGAACTGGCCGTTGTACATCGACACGGACGACGACGACCCGACGGACCGGCCGACCCTGGACGCCTTCACCGAGCGCACCGGGATATCCGTCGACTACGTCGAGGAGATCAACGACAACGACGAGTTCTTCGGCAAGATCAGCCCCTCGCTGATGAACCATCAGCAGACCGGCCGGGACCTGATCGTCATCAGCGACTGGATGTGCGCGCGGTTCGTACGGCTGGGCTGGGTCCAGGAGATGGACCGCGACCGCCAGCCGAACGTGGCCGAGTACCTGGACCCGCTGCTGCGTTCCCCCGCCTTCGACCCGGGCCGCACGTACACCGTGCCCTACCAGTCGGGCATCACCGGCATCGCCTACGACCGGCGCAGGCTCGGCCGCGACATACGCGCCGTCTCCGACCTGTGGGCGAGCGACCTCAAGGGCCGGGTCACCCTGCTCTCCGGGCTGGACGAGGCCTTCGCGCTGCTGATGCAGGGCAACGGCGTCGACATCACCCGGTGGACGGCCGACGACTTCCGCACCGTGTGCGAGCAGGTGGAGAAGCAGGTCGGGAACGGCCAGATCCGCCGCTTCACCGGCAACGACTACACCAAGGACCTGGTCAGCGGTGACGTCCTGGCCTGCCAGGCGTACTCCGGCGATGTCATCCAGCTCCAGGCGGACAACCCCGACATCCGTTTCGTCGTCCCCGAGGAGGGCGGCGAGCTGTGGTCGGACTCCCTGATGATCCCCGACCTCGCCCGCCACAAGAGCAACGCCGAGCGGCTCGTCGACTACTACTACGAGCCCGAGGCCGCCGCCGAACTCGCGGCCTGGGTCAACTACGTCTGCCCCGTCCCCGCCGCCCAGGCGGTCCTCGCCGACTCCGACGACGAGGAGACGGCCGCCCTCGCCGGCAACCCCCTGATCTTCCCCGACAAGGAGATGCGCGCCCGCCTCGCCGTCGCCCGCGACATCACCTCCACGGAACGGCTGGAGTTCACCCGGAGCTGGAACGCGATCGTGGGGCTGTGACCGCGCGGCGGGTCACCGTGACGCCGTGGGCGTCGGTTCGAGGGGGCAGCTTCTTCGCGACCACACGCCGATCGACTTCCGGTACGCCAACGTCGACTCAGTCGCGCGGGGCGACGAGAGGCAGGACGAGGGTGTCCAGGATCTCCTCGATCACGCCGGGGGCACCACCTCATGGGTCTGCGTGAGTGCGAGGCCGACGGGATCGAGCGGCAGGCTCCTCGGCCGGCCCGCCGCATCGCGATCCGAACACGGCCCTGATCTCCGGAACCCGCGTGTCGGACTGGCTCACCAGGTGAGCCGGGAGGTCTCCCCGCGGCGTGCCGGTGTCGGGAACGGGCGGCCTGTTGTGGTCGATCCAGTGCCCAGCGCCGGGAAGCCGGCAGGAGCTGTTCACCGCGGCCCCGTCGACGAGAGCATCCGCTCCAGCGGGCTGGACTGGACCATCGTCCTCCCGGCCCGGCTGACCAACGACCCCGTCAAGGGCACGCACAGCGTGGGCGACGGCCTGCCGACGGGCAGGCGGAGATGATCCGGCCCAGTTGAACGGCGGCGTCGACCTCGGCGGAGCCGCCCAGGGCGACGCGGGCCCGATCGGCGCCGGTGGCGGGGTGGTGCACGGGCTGGGAGATTTCCGGAAGCCGGCCGCGCTCAGGCGCCGCGCAGCGCCGTCTCCAGCCGGCGGCCCCAGCGCAGGGCGGCCGCCACGCACTCCTGCGTCCTGGGTTCCAGACGGTGGCGCGGTCCGACGACCTGCACGGCGGCGACGATCTCGTCGGTGAAGTCGCGGACCGGCACGGCGACCGAGTACAGGCCCGGTTCGGCCTCCTCGTCGACGATCGAGTAGCCGCGCTCCCGGGTCACGGCCAGCCGGCGCAGGAAGTCGTCCAGGCCGGTGGGGGTCCTCGGGCCGTGGGGTGTGAACTCGGTGCGGGCGAAGACCGCGGCGACCTCGTCGTCGTCGGCGTCGCTCAGCAGTGCCTGTCCGCAGTCGCTGCAGTAGGCCGGGTAGGGGCGGCCGATCCACGAGCCGAGCTGCCGGCTGCCCGGGGGCACCCGTTCGGCGACGGTCACGGTGGTGTCGCCGACCAGGACACCCAGGTAGCAGCTCTCGCCGGTCTCGGTGGCCATGCCCTCCAGCGCGGTGAGCCCGTCGGTGCGCAACCGGTGTGCGGTGAGGTCGCGGGCCGCCGCGTAGAGCCGCCAGTGCGGGGTGACGCCCCCCGAGACGTCGTCCCGGGTGACGAACTCCTCCGCGGTCATCGCGGTGACGGTACGGGAGAGCTGGCTGCGGTCGCGGCCCATCCGGCGGGCCAGTTCCGCGACGGACGCGGCGGAGCCGTGCCGTAGACCCTCGGCCGTTCCCCGGGCGAGTGCCGACAGCGCCTCCAGGCCCTTCACCACGGTCGAGTCCACGTGCGCACTGTACCGTCACCGTCCCTCGAGATCATGAATCGTGCAGCATCTGCATCTTGCCGTGCATTTAATGCACGCTTAGCATCCTTGCATCAGCCGCCGCCGAACACCGAGGGACGCATACGCATGGCTACGACGACGATCACTCCGGAATCCGCCGGACCGGCCCGGGGGTCCGCCCGGGGCGAGGCCCGCGGGGGCGTCCGGCGCCGGACGGTCCGGACGGTCAAGGTCTACTGGCCGGTTGGAACGGCGACGCTGGCCGCGTGTGCGCGGGGCGACCTCGACGTCCTGCGCTCGGACGAGTCCTTCGCCTCGTTGCTGCGGGTCCTGGAGACCTCGCCCGAGCTGGGGGACTTCGGGGTCTACGGCGATGTCTTCGAGGTCGCCCTGGGCGCGGAGGGCTTCACCGTCCGGCCCGGCGCCCGGCCCGCCCTCGGCTCGGTCGGCGGACGTTTCCTCTCCTCGACCCTCGCCGTGACCACGTACGTCGACGCCGCGACGGACGAGGACGCGCTGTCCCGGATCCTCGCCCGCCTCATCGACGCCCACCCCTGGGAGATCCCGGTCATCGAACTGTCCGCCCCCCTGGACCTCGTCACCCCGGCCTGACCGACCCCGCAGGCTCCGCAAGCCCTGCAACCCCGCAGACCCCGCAGACCCCGCAGACCCCGCAGGCTCCGCAGACCCCGCAGGCTCCGCAGACCCCGCAGGCTCCGCAGACCCCGCAGGCTCCGCAGGTCCGACAGTCGCACCGGAGCGGCCGGAACCGCCCTCACCACGGGCCCACCCACCGCGCCCACCCGGCCGCCCGCCCCGCGATCCCGGGCCTCACCCCGCCGACCACGGCCTCCTCCCCCCTCCCGCCGACCACGGCCTCCTCTCTCTCCCCCCCGCCAACCGCGGCCCCACCCCCGTCGAAAGTGGCCCCACCCCCCAGCCATGACCTGCCGATCACCCCCCACACCCACCCGCATCCCCGTCCCCGCTCCCCAGAGGAGACCTCCATGTCCGTCTCAGCCGTACCGGAGAACCCTCCGGCCGCCGCCGCCGACTCCGACTCCGCTGCCCAGCCGCCCTCCGACGGTCTGCGCCGCACGATGCGCTCCCGGCATCTCGTGATGATCGCGATGGGCGGTGTCATCGGCTCCGGGCTCTTCCTCAGCTCCGGGTTCACCGTCTCCCAGGCCGGCCCGCTCGGTGCCGTCCTCGCCTATCTGGTGGGTGCCTTCGTCGTCTGGCTGGTGATGGCCTGCCTCGGTGAACTCGCCGTCGTCTACCCCGTCTCGGGCGCCTTCCACATCTACGCCTCCCGCTCGATCGGCCCCGCCACCGGCTTCACCACCGCCTGGCTCTACTGGCTGACCTGGGCCGTCGCCCTCGGCTCCGAGTTCACCGCGTGCGGGCTGCTGATGCAGCGCTGGTTCCCCTCCGTCGGCGTCTGGGTGTGGTGCGTGGTCTTCGCCGCCGTCGTCTTCGCGGTGAACGCCTTCTCGGCCCGGGTCTTCGGCGAGACCGAGTACTGGTTCTCCCTGGTGAAGGTGGTCGCCGTGGTCGCCCTCATCGTGCTCGGCGGCGCGGCCCTGCTCGGCTTCCACCCGATGGCCTCGGACGGCTCCCACCCCTTCCTCCTGGAGAACTTCCACACCCCGGACGGCCTGTTCCCGAACGGCTTCTCGGGCGTCCTCGTCACCGTGCTGGCCGCCTTCTACGCCTTCTCCGGCTCCGAACTGATCGGCGTCGCCGCCGGCGAGACCGAGGACCCGGCCACCGCCGTCCCCAAGGCGCTGCGGGTCACCGTCGTCCGGCTGCTGGTCTTCTTCGTCGGCGCGATCACGGTGATCGCCGCCACCATCCCGTACGACACGGTCGGACTGGACGAGAGCCCCTTCGTCACCGTCTTCTCCTCCGTCGGCATCCCCTACGCCGCCGACGTCATGAACTTCGTGATCATCACGGCGCTGCTCTCGGCCGGCAACAGCGGTCTGTACTCCTGCGCCCGCATGCTGTTCTCCCTCGCGGAAGAGAAGCAGGCCCCGCAGGCGCTGCGCAGGCTCAGCCGCCGCGGCATCCCGCTGATCGCCCTCTCGCTCAGCATGCTCGGCGGCCTGGCCTCCCTGGTGAGCAGTGTGACCGCGCCGGAGACGGTCTACCTCGTCCTGGTGTCGATCGCCGGGTTCGCCGCGGTCGGCGTGTGGATGTCCATCGCCGCCTCCCAGCTCATGCACCGCCGGGCGTTCCTGCGCGGCGGCGGCGACCTGCGGACCCTCGCCTACCGCACCCCGTTCCACCCGGTCGTCCCGCTCCTCGCCCTCACCCTGTGCCTGGCCTCGCTGATCGGCATCGCGCTGGACCCGGCCCAGGCCACGGCGCTGTACTTCGGCGTCCCGTTCGTGGCGGGCTGCTACCTCTACCACTGGCTGCGGTTCGGCCGGCACCGCACCTCGGGGGCCACCGCGTGAAGCCGCCCACCTGTCTGCTCCTCGACCTCGACGGCACCCTCCTGGACTCCGCCCCCGGCGTGATCGCGAGCGCGGCCCACGCGCTGCGGTCCGTCGGGGCCCCGGTCCCCGACGCGAGCGCCCTGCGCGCCCTGGTCGGCCCGCCGATGTACGACAGCTTCCGGAACGTGGTCGGCCTCGACGAGCCCACCGCACGCGCGGCCCTCACGGCCTACCGCGCCGAGTACGCCCGCAACGGGGCGTCGGCCGCCACGCCGTACGCCGGGATCCCCGACCTGCTCGACGCGCTCGCCCGGCGCGGGCTCCCGATGGGCGTCGCGACCTCCAAGGTGGAGGACCAGGCCGAGCTGATGACCCGCCGGTTCGGCCTCGCGCCCCGGCTCCAGGCCGTCTGCGGGGTCTCCGAGGCGGCCGGCCGTACGACGAAGCGGCGGGTCATCCGCGAGTGCCTGGCCCGGCTGCGGGCGCGCGGCGCGGACGTCCGCCGGCCGCTCATGGTCGGCGACCGCGCCTACGACATCGAGAGCGCCGCCGCCGAGGGGATCCCCGCCGTGCATGTGCGGTGGGGGTACGGCGGCCCCGCGGAGTCGGCCGGCGCGGTCGCCTCCGTCACCGTGCCGGCCCACCTGATCGACCTGCTGGACAGCGCCACGAACGACCCCGTCGCCAACGACCCCGTCGCCAACGACCCCGCCGAGTAAAGAGGACGAGCAGCCATGACCTTCACCACCACCGAGCCCCCGCTGTGGGCCCTGCACCGGGACCTGATCGCGAAGACGGTCAGGACGGACCTCACCCACGCCTTCCACCCGGGCCAGCCGCACTTCCCCGCGTTCCCGGACGAGAAGCGCGAGATGCCCTTCGACATGTCCCGCGGTGACGGCTTCAACGTGCACCTGTACACGATCGTCGGCCAGTGGGGCACCCATGTCGACCCGCCCGTGCACTTCGTGGCCGGGGCCCGCCCGCTCGACGAGATACCCGTCGACGAGATGATCCTGCCCCTGGTCGTCCTCGACATCACCGAGCGCGTCGCCGCCGACCCGGACGCCGTACCGGCCCTGGAGGACGTGGCGGCCTGGGAGGCGCGCAACGGACGCATCCCGGAAGGGGCGTTCGTGGCGCTGCGCACCGGCTGGGGCCGGCGCTGGCCCGACCCGGCCGCGATGGCCAACAAGGACGAGCAGGGCGTCAGCCACTACCCCGGCTGGTCGGCCGAGGTCCTGCGGTACCTCTTCGAGGAGGCCGGGGTCACCGCGATCGGCCATGAGCAGACCGACACCGACCCGGGCCTCGCCACCTCGGCCGGTGACTTCAGCCTGGAGAGTTATGTCCTGGAGCGGGACCGCTGGCAGATCGAGCTGATGGCCCACCTCGACCGGGTGCCCGAGGCCGGCGCGCTGATCGTCGCCACCTGGCCCAAGCCGCAGGGCGGTTCGGGCTTCCCGGCCCGCGTCTTCGCCCTGCACCAAGCGGACTGAGGCTCCTCCACACACCAGCTCCGGCGGCCGTGGTGATCCGGCCGCCGGAGCTTTCGCCCGTCAGGAGACGACATCACCATGGACACCATCGACGAGCAGATCATCAGCGAACTCACCCGCAACGCCCGTATCTCCCACGCCGAACTGGGCCAGCGGGTGAGTCTCTCCCGCAACGCCGTGCGCCAGCGCGTCGAGCGGCTGGAACGGCAGGGGCACATCTGCGGCTACACGATCGTCCGCCGGTCGGACGGCCCGGACCGCGGGACGGTGACCGCGCACGTCCTGGTCTACCGCCAGGACCGGATGCGCGGCGGAGACGTCCTCGCCGCGCTCCGGCGCATCCCCGAGGTGGTCTCCTGCGACGTCCTCAGCGGCCAGTTCGACCTGCTGGTCAGCGTGGAGGCCGCCTCCCTGGAACGCGTACAGGGCATCTGGGAACAGATCGCCCAGATGCCCGGTGTACGGGACACGGTGACAGCGCTGGCGCTGTCCCGGGTGGTCAGCCGGCGGCAGGTGTGAGCGGCATGCCGGTCAGTGCCCGCAGATGCCGTACGACGGCTTCCGCGTAGCCCGGTTCGGCGGCGATGCCGGTGCCGATCGCGGTCGCGCCGAGGCTGGTCTCGGCCGGCAGCGGCAGCGTCTCGCCGATCCGCTCGACGTCCTCGGCGAGGGGCACGCCGAACGCGGCGAACTCCCGCCCGGGGTCATCGGCACCGCGTCCTGCAACTGGGTGCGCCCGACCTTGACGACGGTCGCGAACTCCTCGCCCTTCGCGGCGAACGCCCCCGAGAGCAGGGTGAGTTCGGTGCGCAGTTCGCCCAGCGAGGCGGCGACCGCGATCCTCAGGGCCGTGGGGTAGGTGTCGTTGGTGGACTTTTGGTGCTGGTGCCCGCGCCGCCCTGGACGACGTCCACCGGGAACTGCTCGTGGTGCCGGCCCTCCGCGATCGCCCGGCAGGCCGCGGAGACGGCCTCCACCTTGGGCGGCGTGAGGACGCCCAGCTCGCCGTTGGCCAGGGCCGCCGCGTGCTTCACCAGGGCCAGGGCGCGGACGAGGTGGGGGTGCGCGGCGACGGGCACCCCGCTGACCCGGAAGTTCTCCAGGGCGCGGGCGGTGTGCGCGCCCCAGTACGCCTCGGCCGGCACGCGCACCTCCCCGAGCGCGTCATGCTCGACACGGAAACCGCTTACGTGCCGGCCCCGTTGAGGCAGACGACCTTCGGCTGGGTCATCTCCTCGTAGGCGAAGCGCACGCCCTCGCGGCCCATGCTGCCGTACTTGAAGCCGCCGAACGGCATCGCGTCGAAGCGGTAGTCGGAGGAGTCGTTGACCATCACGCCGCCCGCCTCCAGCCGGCGGGCGGCCGCCATGGCCCGGTCCAGGGACGAGGTGAAGATCCCCGCGTGCAGGCTGAAGTCGATCTCGTTCGCCCGCTCGATCGCCTCCTCGAGGGAGTCGACGGCCTGGAGCACGACGACGGGCGCGAACGCCTCGTCCCGCCAGACGGCCGCCGTGCCCGGCACGTCCTCCAGCACGGTCGGCGGGTACAGGGCACCGTCCCGCTCGTGCCCGCACAGCAGCCGCGCCCCGCCGGCCAGCGCCGCGGCGACCGTGGCCTCGGCGGCGGCCGCCGCCCGCTCGCTGATCAGGGGGCCGACATCGGTGCGCTCGTCCGCCGGGTCACCGGTGCGCAGCAGCCGGGTCCGGGCGACGAAGGCGTCCCGGAAGGCCTCGTAGACGCCCCGCTCGACCAGGATCCGCTGGGTGCCGATGCAGTTCTGCCCGGCCGCCCAGAACGCCCCGGACACACAGGCCTCCACGGCCGCGTCCAGGTCGGCGTCGGCCAGCACGACGACCGGCGCGTTGCCGCCCAGGTCCATGGCGAGCTTCTTCAGCCCGGCCGAGCGCGCGATGGCCTCGCCGGTGCGGAAACCGCCGGTGAACGACACCATGCGCACATCCGGCGCGGCGACCAGGGCCGCCCCCAGCTCGGCGCCGCCGTTGACGACGGTCACCACCTCCTCCGGCAGCCCGGCCTCCACCAGCGTGTCGACCAGCCGCAGCGCGGACAGCGGGGTGAGCAGGGACGGTTTCAGCACCACCGCGTTGCCGCCCGCGATCGCCGGCCCGAGCTTGTGCGCGACCAGGTTCAGCGGGTCGTTGTACGGCGTGACGGCCGCGATGATCCCGAGCGGCTCCCGGGTGAACCAGCCCGTGCGGCCCTCCGACCCCGCGTACGCGTCGAACGGCACGACCTCACCGGCGTTGCGCCGCGCCTCGGCCGCCGACAGCCGCAGGGTGTTCACCGCGCGCCCCGTCTCCTTGCGGGCCTGGGTGATCGTCTTGCCGGCCTCGGAGACGATCAGCCGCGCGAACGACTCGGCACGCTCCTCGATCAGCCGGGCCGCGCCGTCGAGCACGGAGGCCCGGGCGGCGCGGGACAGCGACCGGGCCGTCGTGCGGCCCGTCCGGGCCCGCCGCAGGACCTCGTCCACGGCGTCGGCCGCGGTGAGGCAGACCGAGCCGATGGTCTCGCCGTCGTAGGGGCTGCGCACGGGGGACATGCCCTCGCCGACCGGCAGCGGCACGGAGTACATGGTGGTCTCAGCCACGGCGGGCCTCCTGAAGGATCCCGGTGCCGGAGACGGCCCGGTGGTGGATGCCGATGACGTCCGAGAGCAGGGCGTACGCCGTCTCGGTGCGGCCGGCGCCGGGGCCGCCGACCGTGACGGTGCCCAGCAGGTCGGTGTGGAAGGCGAGGGCGTTGGTGGGGCCCGAGACCCCGGCCAGCGGGTGCTCGGCGGGCAGCGCGACCGGCGCGACCCGGGCGACGACCGTGCCGTCGGCGTGCCGCTCGGCGGAACCGACCAGCTTCCAGCGCAGCCCCTCGGAGGCGGCCCGCCGGACGTCCTCGGCGGTCAGGGCGGAGATACCGGTGCAGGGCACGTCGGCGCGGGTGAGCTCGGCGCCGAGCACCTCGTTCGCGAGGATCATGACCTTGAGCTGGACGTCGTAGCCCTCGACGTCGGCCGTCGGGTCGGCCTCGGCGTACCCCAGGGTCTGGGCCTCGGCGACGGCGTCCGCGAAGGACAGACCGGACTCCAGACGGCCGAGGACGTAGTTGGAGGTGCCGTTCATGATGCCCTCGAAGCCGTTCACGGCCAGGCCGCCGAACATCCGGCGCGCGGTGCGCAGGACCGGCGTCCCCGACATCACCGTCCCCTCGAACTCGAAGGACACCCCGGCCTGCCGCGCCAGCTCCTTCAGGGCCGGGCCGTGCAGCGCGACGGGCCCCTTGTTGGTGGTGCACACGTGTTTGCCGGCCTCGATCGCCCAGCGCACATGGGACAGGGCGGGCTCGCCGTCCGTGGGGTTGGTGAAGGTGGCCTCCGCCACGATGTCGGCGGGCACCTCGCGGATCACCCACTCGTTGCGCGGCTCCGGGCTGCCTCCGGGCATGCCGGAGAAGTCCAGCCCGTCCGGGGCGACCGCGAGCAGCGGGGCCAGCGCGATGCCGTCGCCGTCGGTCCGGACCAGCGATCCGGCCCGCAGATCGGTGATGGCCACCACCCGCAGGGCGAAGCCGAGTTCGGCCTCCAGTCCGTCTCCACGTGCGGCGATCAGCTCGGCGAGCGCACGGTTCACCCCGCCGAATCCGATGAGCGCGATGTCGTAACGGGCCATCGGGACCTCACCTTCCTCTCCCTCTCGTGTCCGCCGGCGTCGGGCCGCCGGCGGGAACACGCTCAGCCTCGGGCCGCGGCGCGTCAGTGCGGCCCTGCCGATCCGCCGCGCAAGGCTGTCGATGTGCTCGGGGCGCAGGGCGTTCGTCCTGCGGCCCGATGCCGGTCGCGGGGCTGGGGCGGCTGGCTATAGTGCCGAGGTGACGACGAACGGCCCCGCGCCCGGTCGGCCCCCGGGCCCGACCACGGCCTCCTCCCTGCGCATGGCCCTGCGGATGGTGAGCACGGTGCTGGACCGGGAGACGTCCGGCCGGAGCGGCTTCAACGTCAGCCGGCTCGCCGACGAGGTCGGCGTCGAGCGCAGCAGGGCCTCCCGCACCACCCAGGACCTCTGCGACAAGGGCTTCCTCGAGCGCCGCGAGGACGCGACGCTGCGGGCCGGCGAGTCGTTCTTCGCGGTGGCCGCGTCCCTGCACCCGGGGCTGCTGCGCCGCAGCCGTCCCGTCCTGCGCCGGATCGCGGTCGCGCACGGGGCCGGCGCGCGGCTCTCGGTCCGCGACGGGGTGCAGGTACGGCTGCTGCGGTCCGAGTCCGCCGCGGGCACCGCCCCGGACTGGCTCGGCCGCGCGAGTCTCGTCACCCCGTGCTGGTGCACCGGCGCCGGCCGCGCGCTCCTCCTCGACCACAGCGTCGAGGAACTCACCGCGCTCCTCGACGACTACGAGCTGATCGGCGTCGGCGGCCCCAACGCCGCCCGCTCGGTCGCCGAACTCGTCGCCGCGGGCGACCGCGACCGGGTGCGGGGGGTCGTCGCGGCCCACGGCGAGTTCGAGCACGGCGTCACCGAGTACGCCGTGCCCGTGCGGGACGCCGGCGGACACATCCGGGCCGCGGTGTCCGTGGTCGGCCGACAGCAGGACCTGCTGCCGCGCGAGCGCGCGATCCACGCGGAACTCACGGCGGCGGCCGACACGCTGGCCCGGTCCGACTTCCTCTAGTGCCTGCCGCGGCACTAGGTCCTTTTACGTCCCTCAGTCGCCGGGGATCGTGCGGAGGGCGGCGATGTCGAACTGGAGCCGCACCTTCTCGCTCACCATCGCGCCGCCCTCGGCCAGCCGCTGGTTGTACGTCAGACCCCACTCGGACCGGTTGATGGTGGTCGTGCCGTCGAAGCCGACCCGCTCGTCCCCGAAGGCGTCGACGACATGACCGAGATAGGTCAGCTCCAGCTCGACGGGGCCGGTGGTGCCCTTGATGGTGAGGTCGCCGGTCATGCGGTAGACGTCGGCGTCCGTCAGCCGTACCGCCGTACTGACGAAGCGCATCCGCGGATGGGCCGTGGCGTCCAGGAAGTCACGCCCGGTCAGATGGGCGTCGCGCTGCTGCACACCGGTCTCGACGGACGCCGTGGACAGCACGATCTCCGCGCGGGAGCGGGCCGGGTCGCGCCCGTCGAACCAGAGGCGGCTGCGGTACTCGGTGAAGGCGCCGCGCACGGTCGTCACCAGGGCGTGGCGTACGGAGAAACCGATCCGGCTGTGCGCCGGGTCGATCATCCACTCGCCGGTCAGCGCGGCCAGCCGGGGGTCGGGCGCCGGCCCGCCGTCCGGAGTGAACGGCGTTGGCTGGTAAGGGAGTCGGGGGAATGTGGGGGGTTCCGGGCGGCGCCGGGACGCAGCACGGTTGAACAGGTTCATGATGCACGTGCTTACGGCACGGTGGAGACCGTCGCAAGATGCTTCAGAAAACGCTTACACGTTCGCCACGACCCCCTCGGCCCACCCCCAACCCACCCCGGCTCGCCCCTGGCCCGGCCCCGCCGGTCTGCCGATCAGCTGGTCGATCCGGGCCTGCGGGAGGGCGTCGACCGGATAGGTGTCGTCGGGCGCGCCGGGCTCGGCGTACCGGGCGAGGTTGTCGTCGGTGATCTCGAGGAGCGGGACGTCGATGGCCGCGGGCACCTTGACCCCCTCGCGCTGGGCGACGGCCGCCTCCAGGGCGATCACCGAGAGATAGGCGGGCTGGGCCGTGGCCAGGGCGGAGAATCCTTCCGCCTGCTTGCTCCGCCACAGCTTCAGAAAGCCGTTGTAGTTCTCGCCGGTGACCGGGACGAGCCTGTCGTCCTCCTCGACGAGGGTCCGCAGCACGGCCGCCGACAGCGTCCCGCCCGGCGAGAAGACACCCCGGACGTCCGGGTGCCTCGCGTACGCCGAGGCGAAGGCCCTGGCGGCGGGGTCCACGGAGTTCGCGCTGTGCACGGTCTCGACGACCCTGATCCCGGGGTGGCGGGCGAAGACGGCGGCGGCCCCCGCCCACCGGTCGTCGCGGCCCGTGGTCCCGGCGGGGCCGGTCATGGCGATGATGTCGCCCCGGCCGTCGAGTGCGTCCACCAGCCAGTCGGCCAGCATCGATCCCCAGGCCCACTGGTCGGTGCCGACCTTGAGGACCACGGGGCTGGTCGGCAGCGAGTCGAAGGCGACCACGGTGATCCCGGCGGCGACGGCCTCCTCCAGCACCGGGTCGAGCGCGGTCGGCGAACCGGCGTCGACCAGGATCACGTCGTACGTCTGCCGGATCATGGCGCGGATCTGCGCGATCTGGAGCGTGGTGTCGTCGCCCGCGTCGAAGGCCTGGAACGAGCCCACCTTGCCCGCCGATCTCAGCCGGTCGACGTCCCCCTGGAGCGTCGTCAGCGTCTGGCTCATCCACGCGGTGGTCAGCGAGGTCGTGGACCAGCCGACCTTCAGGTTCCTCGCCTGCGCGGGCGCGCCGCTCACGTCCTCGGCACCGGCGTCGGGCCGGACGGTGCACGCGGAGAGCGCGACCAGCGCGCACAGGGAGGCGGCGACCGCCACCGCACCGCGTACCGAACGTGCGTTCATCAACGTCCCTCTCATCCGTCGGAAGGAGACAGCATTTCTCGCTTTGCCAGTTCTTTACAACCTGGGTCCGGGCCGCCTCGTCTCTGCGCATGTTCCGTCCACGCACTGACGAAAGAGAGCGACAGATGCGACTCATGTCCCGAACGGGCCTCGCCGCCCTGGCCGTCGGCACCGCCCTCCTGGCGGGCGCGGCCCCGGCCTTCGCCGACACGGCGCCGTCCGCCGTCCCCAGCAGCCCCGCGGTGACCGAGGCCAGCCCCGTCCCCTCGGCGACCGAGGACGCCGGTGACGCCGGTGACGCCCGGGAAGCTACCAAGGCCCCCTCCGCCGTGCCCAGTCAGGTCGGCGTCGTGCCGAGGGGCGCCGCCGACACCGGTGTCGGGGAGGACTCCGAGGGCCACGGCACGCTGATCGGCGGCGGTGCGGCCGCCGCCGCGTTCGCCGCGGCCGGCGCGGGCTTCCTCGTCGTACGGCGCCGGAGGGCGAACGGCGCATGAGCCCGCTCTCCAGGCGCGCCCTGGCCGCCGCGGCCCTCACCGTCCTGCTGACGGGCTGCGGCGGTCCGGCCGACCGCACCACCGACGGGGCCTCCGCCGCCCCCGGCACGCCCTCGGCCCCCGCCCCGACCCGCACCGCACAGGCCGCGCGCCCCCTCGCGCGCTCGGTGCCGGTCGCGCTGCGGATCCCGGCCATCGGGGTCGACACCCCGCTGCTGCGGCTGGGACTGCGGGCCGACGGCACGGTGGAGGTGCCGCCGGTCGAGGCGCACGACCGGGCGGGCTGGTACGGGCACTCGCCGACACCGGGACAGACCGGGCCGTCGGTGATCCTCGGCCATGTCACCGTCGGCGAGTACGGCGACGGTGTCTTCCGGCACCTCGACCGGCTGCGCCGGGGCGACCGGATCGCGGCGCGCCTGGGGAACGGCACGACGGCCGCGTTCGCCGTCACCGAGGTACGGACCGTCGACAAGGCGGACTTCCCGACCGAGGACGTCTACGGGAACGTGGACCGGCCGGAGTTGCGTCTCATCACGTGCGGCGGTCCCCGCAGCGGGGACGGCTACCGCGACAACGTGATCGTCTTCGCCGCGCTGACCTCCGACTCCACCACCATCTCCGCGGGAGAACGTTGAAACGGCCCGCCCGCTCCCGGGAGCGCGAGAGGGCGGCGTCCGACCTGTTCGCCGCCCTCTACCCCCGCCTCGCCGGCTGGTGCCGCCGGCTCGTCGACGACGACGGGACCGCCCACGAGATCGCCTCGGAGGCCTTCACCCGGCTCTGGGCCCGCTGGACGTCCGTCGCGGAACCCCAGGGCTTCCTCTACGTCACCGCCGCCAACCTGGTCCGCGACCACTGGCGCAAGCTGGAACGCGAACGCCGGGCCGTGCGCCGGGCCACCGCCGAGGCCGCCGTGCGCCCGCCCGCCGAACCGGACGACCCCTCGGTCCGGCTGCTCGTGCAGTCGCTGCCGGACCGGCTGCGCGTGCCGATCATGCTGCACTACTACGCTGACATGCCGATCCGGGAGGTGTCCGTGCTGACCGGGCGCAAGGAAGGAACCGTCAAGGCCGACCTGCACGCGGCCCGCGAACTGCTCCGCGCCCACTTGAGGAGAAGCCTTGATCACACCCGCTGACGACTTCGACGACGGCCCGGACCTCGACCGCCCCGACCCCGACGACCCGCTCACCGTCATCCTGCGCCCCGCCGCCGGCCATCTCGTCCCACCGCCCGGCCGCTACGAGGAGATCCGCCGGGGCGCCTCCCGCCGCCGGCTGCTGCGTACCACCGCCGGGGTCGCCGCCACCTGCGCCGTCGCCGCGCTCGCCGTACTGCTGCCGCTGCGGCTGACCCCGCACGACGCGCCCGCCCGCCCCACCGTCCCGCTCGCCCCGGCCCCGGCGAGCAGCCCCTCCACCGGACCGGACCCCTCCACCGGACCGGACCCTTCGGCCAGCCCGGTCCCCTCCGTCGCCCCGGACACCTCGCCGACCGAGCGGCCGGGCACCCCCACCGCCTCCAAGGCGTCCCGCACCTCCGACACCGGCGGGGTCCGCGACGCCCCCACCACTGCCCCCGGCACCGCCCGCTCCACCGCCGCGGAGGCGCCCTCCAGCACGCCCTCGGCGTCGAGTACGCGCCGTTGAGGCCGATTCACACGCCGTAGCCGTGACCCCCTCACTGCTCCTACCCTGGAAGTCGCCGTCGGGGGAGGGTGGGGGACGTGTCGCGCAGCCAACCGCAGCCGCCG
Organism: Streptomyces griseoruber; assembly: GCF_001514205.1. Classification (GTDB taxonomy): domain Bacteria; phylum Actinomycetota; class Actinomycetes; order Streptomycetales; family Streptomycetaceae; genus Streptomyces; species Streptomyces griseoruber. The sequence goes on from NZ_KQ948774.1 coordinate 211,268, forward strand.
GGACGCCGGCTGGAGGACTCGATCGCCTGGGCCGTCCGCAACGCGGACGGGGTCGTCGCCATCGGGGTCGCCCTGACCGTCGGGCTGCTGGACATCACCGGCCAGGCCTTCGACCGGGACAACAACGTCGTCACCGGATCCATCCTGCTCGTGCTGGCCGCCCTCGTGTTCGGCTCGCTGACCGAGCGCCGACGGCGGATGGCCGACATCCGGGCCGCCACCGCCGCGACCGGCCGGGCGATCGAGGACCTGGCCATGGTGCGCTCCCTGGCCGGACCCGAGGTGACCCTCGCCCACGAACAGGCCCGCCGCTCCACCGCCCGCTGGGTGTTCAAGGGCGGCACCGGCACCTATCTGCGGGCCGTCACCCTGCCCCAGTGCGTCCTGGAGGCCCAGCGGCAGCGCCGCGCCCTCAGCATGAAGATCGACATCGTCAACCCGGCCGACGACCGGGTCTGCGAGGCCTACGCCCGCTTCCGGCGCACCTTCGGCCACGACACCGCCGGCGGCTGGACCACCGAACGCACCCGCAAGGAGTCGTACGCCACCGTCCTGGCCGCCGTCTGGCACCGGCAGCGGCTGGACACCCTGGAGATCGACGTGCACCTGAGCTCCGTGGCCCCGGCACTGCGCTTCGACCTCTCCGACACCTGTCTGATCATCACCCAGGACGACCCGCGCCGCGTCAGCCTCTGCGTGGACCGGGACCGGCCCCTGTACGACTACTACGTCACCGAGTTGCACCAGAGCCGCGAGCAGGGCGTCAAGCTCGATCTGCGGGAGGCGACCGAGCTGAGCGACGAGCCCACCGTCGACGAGGTCAGACGCCTGATGGACCGGCTCGGGGTGCCCCTGCCGACCCACTTCACCGACCGTGACGTCGGCGAGGTCGTCGACAAGGCACTGCACGCCGAGGACCCCTACCGCAGCTGAGCGCGTCCGACTCCGGCCCTGGGGGGAGACCATGGACTACCCGGCCCTGGAACGGGCCGCCCGGCGGGGTGAGTCCGCCGAGCTGGTGCGGCACGCCGCATCGGAACTGCGACAGGTCGTGACCGGCCACCGCGTGCTGCGCGCGGTGCGCCATCCACTGGGGTTCGTCTGTCTGCCCGTCCTGCGGGACGGAGCCGACGGCGTCTGCGTCCATGTCTTCGGACCGACGGACCCGATCCTGACCGACCACCAGGTGCACTCGCACAGCTGGGACCTGATCAGCACCGTGCTGTACGGCCGGCTGGACAACCGGCGGATGGGGGTGGCCGAGGAGGCCGCGGACCCCACCCACCGGGTCTTCGAGGTGCTCAGCCGCCCCACCGGCGTGGACGAACTGCGGCCCACCAGACGGCTGGTGCGCTGTGTGCCGGGCCCCGGCCAGACCAGCTCCCGGGGCCAGACCTACGCCCTTCCGGCGGGTGAGTTCCACACCACCGTGGTACCGGACGGCCGTCCGACCGCCACCCTGGTGCTGGGACGGACACTGCCCGGCCGGGCGGACCTCTCCCTGGGCCCGCTGCGGGCCCCGGGGCACCGGGTGGTCCGCAGGATGTGCGACGCGGCCCAGACCGCCCGGATCGCCCAGGCCGTGCTCAGGAGGATCCATGAGCCCGAACCCCCGTCCGTCGGCTGACCTCGACCCGGAGTGCCGTACGGCGGTGGCGGCCGCCGAGGCCGCGGGCGCCCTGCTGCGCTCCCGCTTCCCGGACGGCTTCGCGGCCCGCCCCAAGGGCGGGAGCGGCGATGTCGTCACCGATCTCGACCTGCTGGCCGAACGCCTGGTGGTGGACCGGATCCGCGAGGACTTCCCCCATGACCGGATCCTCGCGGAGGAGACGGGAGCCGCGGCGGCCGGGGACGGAGGCAGCCGGACCTGGCTCGTGGACCCCCTCGACGGCAGCAACAACGTGGTGATCGGGCTGCCCGTCTACGTCGTCGGGATCGCGCTGTGCGTCGACGCGCTGCCGGTGGTCGGGGTGGTGCACGAGCCGCTCACCGGCCGGACCTGGTCGGCCGTGCACGGCGCCGGCACCCACGGCCCGGCCGGCCGGCTCACCCCCGCCCCCCGCCCGGCCGGCCCCGCCGGACCCCTCCTCGCCTGGACCCAGGGGCACGCGGTCCGCCGCGACGACCCCACCGCCCGCACCCTGCGCCACACCCTGGAACTGCGCTCCCGACGGCTGCTCCAGCTCTGGGCGCCCCTGGCCGCCTGGGCCATGCTCGCCCGCGGCGACATCGACGGCTTCGTCGGCTACCGCGCCGAGGCGATCGACCTCCCGGCCGGTGCCCTGCTCGCCCGCGAGGCCGGGGTGACCCTGCGCCACCTGGACGGCCGCGACTTCCCGGCGTCCTTCACCGGACCCGACACCGACCGCTCCTTCGTCGCCGCCCGCCCCGAACTGCTGCCCCGGCTGCTGGACCTGGTGGCCACCACCGGCGCGGCTACCGCGTCAGCGCCAGCGCTGTCACCGACGCCGCGACCGCGCTGACCGCCAGCACCGCGCCCGTGCCCATCAGCCGGGCCACCGGCACCCGTACGCCGTACGCGACGCACCGCTCGTACCAGAGCAGGGTCGCCAGGGAGGCCCACGGGGTGATCACCGGACCCGCGTTGGTGCCGATCAGCAGGGCGAGGAGCTGGTCGTGGTTGCCCACCGGGACCGCGCCCTCGCCGGCCAGATAGACGGGCAGGTTGTTGAGGACGTTCGACAGCCCGGCGCCGACCGCCGCCGCGCGGAACAGACCCAGGACGCCACCGTCGTGGCCGACCGCCGACGACAGCAGCGCGTGCAGACCGTGGGCGTTGACCGTCTCCACCACCAGGAACATCCCGGGCACCATCACCAGCAGCCGCCACGGCACCAGCGACCAGCGCAGCGCCTTCCGCTCCCGCGCCGAGAACGCCACCACGGCCACTGCGGCGGCCGTCGCCGACGCCACCCACAGCTCCACGTCCGCGACCAGGATGGCCAGCAGAAAACCCCCGCAGGCCAGCGCACAGGCCCGGAACACGACGGGGTCGGCGGGCCGGTGCACCCCGGGCGGCACATACCGGTCGACGCGCCCCGGCCCGGATGCCCGCGACGCCTGAGCCCGCCCCGCGCCGGTGCGCAGTTCCTCCGCGCGGGCCGCCCCGGGGCCGTCGCCCGGGCGGCCCTTCGCCGCCGGTGCACGCCTGTCCCGGCGCCAGAAGAAGCCCCACAGGCAGGCCATCGTCACGGCGATCGCCGCCAGCTGCGGGGCCCACATCCGGCCGGCGAGGCCCAGCGGGGACAGCGCCACCCGGTCCGCGGCCAGCAGGTTCGTCAGATTGGAGACGGGCAGCAGCAGGCTCGCCGTGTTGGCCAGCCACACCGTCGTCATCGCCAGCGGCACCGCCGCGATGCCGACCCGGCCGGCCAGCGCCAGCATCACGGGCGTCAGGAGCACCGCCGTGGTGTCCAGGTTGAGCGAGATCGTCGTGACCGAGGCGAAGGCCACGCAGAGGAGGAAGAGGAGGGGGTAACTGCCCCGGCCCGCCCGGGCCACCCTCGCCGCCACCACGTCGAACACCTCGGCCCTGCTGGTCAGTTCGGCCAGCACGATCACCGTGCCGAGGAACGCCAGCAGCGGGGCGATCCGGCGCATCGCGTCCCCCGCGTCGGCCGCCGGCAGCAACCCCGAGGCCACGCAGAGCAGGCCGGCCGCGAGCAGACCGATCGCCACCCGGTCCAGTACATGCAGACGCCGTAAGACAGACACGGGGGAAGGGTCGCACAGATGTGCTCCCACGTGACCAGGTGGTTGGCGCGAAATCAGTCCAAAACGACGCTCGTCCATTGCATCATGAATATATGGGGGACCGTCAGATGAGCGGGAACACCGGGCCGTTGGACTTCTTCGTCAGTTACTCGCCCGCCGACGAGCGCTGGGCGTCCTGGATCGCCTGGACCCTGGAGGAGGCCGGCTACCGCACCGTCCTCCAGGCCTGGGACTTCGTGCCGGGCACGAACTTCGTGGACTTCATGGACCGGGGGGTGAGCGAGTCCGCGGCCGTCATCGCCGTCCTCTCCCGGAACTACGAGCGGTCGAGGTACGGCCGGATGGAGTGGCAGGCCGCCCTGCGCGCCGACCCGGACATGCCCGAGCGGCGGCTGATCACCGTCCGCGTCGAGGACATCCCCGTCGAGGGGCTGCTCGCCACCATCACCTACGTCGACCTCGTCCCGGTGACGGATCCGGCCACCGCCCGCGAACTGCTGCTCACCCGGGTCCGGCAGGCCCTCGACGGACGGGCCCGCCCCAGTCTGCGGCCCGGCTACCCCGGCGAGGGACAGCCCGTGCCGCCCGCGCCGGCCGTGCCGGTCGCACCCCCGCCGGGCCGGCCGCTCGGCGGCCTCGGCTGGGCCGGCCGGCGCCGGCCCCCGGCCCCGCCCGCCTACCCCCGCACCGGTGCCGACCCGGCGGTCCGCGAGGCGGTCACCGTGCTGCACCTGGCCGGACCGGTCTTCGGGCGCGGCCAGGACCCGGCCGAACTCCAGGCGGCGATCTGGGGCGACCTCGTCGAGCTCACCGACACCGGGGCACCCTCCCCGGACCTGCTGGTCGTCACCGGCGACCTCACCGCCTCCGGCAGCCCCCGCGAGTTCGACCAGGCGCTCGCCTTCCTCACCGGACTGCGCGCCCTGCTCGGCCTCGAACCGCACCGCGTCGCCCTCGTCCCCGGCGGCCACGACGTCAACCAGGCCGCCTGCCGCGCCTACTTCAGCACCTGCGAGGCCGACGAGATGCCGCCCCGGCCGCCCTACTGGCCCAAGTGGAGGCACTTCGCCCGCGTCTTCCGGGAGCTCTACCAAGGGCTCGACGTCGTCTTCGACAGCGACCAGCCCTGGACCCTGTTCCCGGTACCCGAACTGCACACCGTCGTCGCCGGCCTCAACTCCTCCATGGCGTACAGCCACCGGCTGGACGACCAGTACGGCATGGTCGGCCGCGAGCAGGCCGCCTGGTTCGCCCAGGCCCTCCGGCCGTACGAACAGGCCGGCTGGCTGCGGATCGGCGCCCTGCGCCACGCCCCCGGCACCACCCCGCAGGGCGTCCTGCGCACCGCCGCCCGCAACGGCTCCGGCCCGCTGCGCGACACCGACGTCCTCGCCCGCCTCACCGCACCCCGCCTCCATCTGCTGCTGCACGGCCCGGCCGGACCCGGCGCCCGCCCGCTGCTGACCACCACCACCGGCGAACTGCCCCTGCTGGGCAACGCCGGACCCGCCCGGCACCAGCTGCTGCGCATCGGCCGCGACGGACTCGCGACCTGGCCCGGCCCCGGCGAACCCCGGCAGGACCGGGTCGAATGGCGCCGCGCCCACCGCGCCTTCGGCCCCGCCGACCCCACCGCCCCCGATCCGGAGGCGGCCCGCGCCCCCGACCCCGAGCCCCGCGCCGTGCAGTCCCCGGCCGAGGTGCTGCTCGCCCGGGTCGCCGAGGTCTGCCGCACCCGGCACGAGGGCGCCCAGATCCGCCCGGTCGACGGACCCGTGCCCCAGCTCCTCGTCACCTGGACCCAGTCGGGCTTCGTCCGCCAGCAGCGCGTCGCCGTCCACACCGGCACCCCCACCGCCCAGGACGTCGACCGGGTCGTCGCCCTGGTGCACGCCGCCGACTCCGAGACCGAGGCCGAACTCGTCCACGACGGACCCCCGCCCGCCCGTGAGCTCAGAGACCTGGCCCGCCGCAGAGGCGTCCGGGTGCGCAGCTTCACCGAGTTCCAGGGTCTGCTCGACCTGCGCGCCTACGTCGGCGCCCAGAGCGAACGCCTGCGCACCGACCCCCGCTACCCCCCGGGCATGTACCTCCCGCAGCGGTACCGCGAGATCGAGCGGCTCGACGCCGAGGACCGGGACGGACTGGTCGACGCCATGCTCCGCCTCCTCGACTCCGACCAGGGCCGCTTCCTGTTGCTGCTCGGCGACTTCGGCCACGGCAAGACGTTCGCGCTGCGCGAGCTGGCCCGCCGTGTCCCCGCCGAACTGCCGCACCTCGTCCCGCTCCTGGTGGAGCTGAACGCCCTCGACCGCGCCTACTCCTTCGAGGGGCTGGTCGCCGCCCACCTCGCCGCGCACGGCGTCGACAACATCGACCTGCGGGCCTTCCGCTACATGCTCCAGCAGGGCCGGATCGTGCTGCTCTTCGACGGCTTCGACGAACTCGTCACCCGCGTCACCTACGACCGGGCCGCCGAACGCCTCCAGGTGCTGCTGGACTCGGCCGTGGACAGCGCCAAGATCGTCGTCAGCAGCCGCACCCAGCACTTCCGCTCCCAGGGCCAGGTCCTCACCGCCCTCGGCGAGCGGGTCGGCATGCTCCCGCACCGCCGTGTCCTCGCCGTCCAGGAGTTCACCCCGCAGCAGATCCGCGCCTACCTGGTCAACCGCTACGACGGCGACGAGCGCGCCGCCGACCGCCGGGTCCGGCTGCTCGACGCCATCCCCGATCTGCTCGCCCTGTGCCGCAACCCCCGCCTCCTCGGCTTCGTCGCCGACCTCGACGACGACCAACTGCGCGCGGTCGCCGGAGCCGGCCGCGCCCTCAGCCCCGCCGGGCTCTACCAGGAGGTCCTCACCGCCTGGCTGACCTTCGAGGAGCAGCGCGCCACGGGCGGTCCCGGCCGCGCCCCCGGACTCGGCATCGACCAGCTCTGGGCCGCGGTCACCGCACTCGCCCTGAGACTGTGGCAGACCGGACAGGAGTCGCTGCGGCTCGACGAGCTGACCGATGTGGCCGAGACCCTCACCGGACTCGCCGCCAGCCGGCTCTCCCCGGGACAGGCCGCGCACGCCGTCGGCTCCGGCAGTCTGCTGGTGCGCAGCGAGGACGGGGTGTTCCGGTTCATCCACGGCTCGGTCGTGGAGTGGCTCATCGCCCGGGAGTGCGCGAACCGCCTCGTCGGCGGGGACAGTGCCCTGCTCGCCCGGCGCCGGCTCAGCCAGCTCGCCGTGGAGTTCCTGTGCGACCTCGCCGACCACCGCGCCTGCCAGGAGTGGGCCGAGCGCACCCTCGACGGCGACGAGGACGAGGTGGCCCGCGCCAACGCGGTGAAGATCCTCTCCCGGCTGCGGGTGCCCGCCCACACCGATCTGCGCGGGGCCGCGCTCGCCGGGGAGGACCTCTCCTACCGCGACTTCTCCGGCGTCGACCTCACCCGCGCCGACCTCACCGACGCCCGGCTGGTCGGCGCCAACCTGGCCGGCGCGGTCCTGCGCGACGCCCGGCTGACCGGCGCCCGGCTCGACGGCGCCGATCTCTCCGACGCCGATCTGCGCGGCGCCGACCTGCGCCGGGCCCGGCTGATCCGCACCGACCTCACCGGCGCCCGGGTCGAGCGCGGCCGCTGGCAGCGCGCCGCCCTGGTCGCCGCCACCACCGACCCGCGGCTGCTGCGCGCGCCCGAACTGGCCGCCGCCGCCCTGGCCCCCGGCATGGCCGTCGACTCCGGCTTCCGGCCCTCCGCGGTGGGCGTGCCCTACGGCTTCGACATGCGCACCAGCCGGCTGCCCGAACCGATCTCCTACAGCCCCGACGGCGAACTCCTCGCCGTGGGCGCCGAGGACGGCGGGGTGCTGGTCTGCGACGCCGCCACCGGCACCGCCCTGCGCACCCTGGAGGGCCACACCGACCGCGTCTACGCCGTCAAGTTCCGTGAGCGGGTCCTCGCCACCGGCAGCGCCGACGGGACCGTGCGCCTGTGGGACCCGGTCTCCGGGCGCTGTCTGCATCTGCTGGACATCCATCCGCGCGGGGTGTGGCCCGTCGCCCTGGACGCCGGCGGCTCCCTGCTGGCCACCGGGGACGCCGAGGGCGTGGTCACCGTCTGGGACACCGCCTCGGGCACCCCGCTGCACCGGCTGCCCGGCCACTCCGCACCCGTCTACACCGTGGCCTTCGACCCGGGCGGCGCCACCCTGGTCACCGGGGACGCCTCCACCTCCGTACGGCTGTGGGACCTCGCGACCGGGCGGTGGATCGGGGAACTCCCGGGCCACCAGAGCGCGGTGTACCGGGCGCGGTACAGCCCGGACGGCACCCTGCTGGCCACCGGCGACCGCGGCGACGAGCGGCACAACGGCACGGTCCGGATCTGGAACGCCGCCGACCGCGGCCTGCGGCACGAGTTCAGCGGGCACACCGGCCGCGTCTACACCCTCGACTTCCACCCCGGCGGCCGCTACCTGGTGAGCGGCGACACCGAGGGGGAGGTACGGCTGTGGGACCTGGTCGAGGGGAGGGGCGCCGGACTGCTCGGCGGCTGCCGGGGCGCCGTCTACCAGGTGCTCTTCTCCCCGGACGGCACCCTGCTCGCCGCCGGGGACAGCCAGGGCGTGGTCCGGCTCTGGCGGGTCGAGCCCGACGCCGACCCGGTGGCGGTGCCGCTCACCCGGCAGCCCGCCGAGCACCGCGGCTCGGTCTGGGTCTGCAAGTTCCGCCCGCACGGCGACGCCCCCGCCCCGGACACCGGCGCCCTTCTCGTGACCGGCGGCAACGACGGGGTCGTCCGGCTCCACGACCCCGCCACCAGCCAGGGCCGGCGCATCCTGCGCGGCCACGGGCGGCGGATCGGCACGCTCTCCTTCAGCTCCGACGGCTCGATACTGGCGGCGGGCGGCAACGACGGCGTGATCCGGCTGTGGGACTCCGGCACCGGGCAGCGGCTGCGGGAGCTGACCGGCCAGAGCGACCGCCTGGTCTCGGCCGTGTTCAGCCCGGGCGGCAGCCTCCTCGCCACCGCGAGCAGCGACGGCGACATGTATCTGTGGAACGCCTCGACGGGCGAGTACCAGCGCGAGATGGACGTGGAGACCGACCACGTCTGGGCCGAGGCGTTCAGCCCCGACGGCGACCTCCTCGCCACCGCCAACGACGACGACACCGTCCGCCTCTGGTACCGGGCCACCGGCGCCCATGTCGTCACCATCGGGGAGCACTTCGGCCGGGTCCGCTCCATCGCCTTCCGGCCCGACGGGCAGGTCCTCGCCACCGGCTGCGACGACCGCCGGGTGCGCGTCTGGCATCTGGACGAGCAGCGGGTCACCGCCGTCCTCGACGGCCACACCGACCGGGTGTACGCGGTGGCCTTCGCCACCGACGGCTCCTGGCTCGCCAGTGCCTCCTGGGACGGGGACGCCGTGATCTGGCGGGACGGGGTGGCCGTGCACCGGCTGTCGGCCCACACCGGCAAGCTGTGGACGGCCGCCGCGCACCCGTTGCGCCCGCTCCTCGCGACGGCCGGCGACGACCGCACGGTCCGCCTGTGGGACGCCCACACCGGGCGCGCGAAGGCCGCGCTGAGCGGCCACACCGGACGTGTCCTGGCGGTCGCCTTCAGCCCCGACGGCTCCCTGCTGGCCAGCGGCGGCGAGGACGGCACGGTCCGGCTGTGGGAGGTCCCGGCCGACGGCCCGGCGGCCCTGCGCGCCACCCTGGTCGGTCTGCCCGGCGGCTGGGCCGCGCTGGCGCCCTCCGGCGGCTACAAGTACGAGGGGGACGTCACCGGCGAGTTCTGGCACGCGGTCGGCATGTGCCGCTTCGAGCCGGGGGAGCTGGACGGGCATCTGCCGGGGGTGCGGAACGTGGCGCCGGAGGATCCGCTGAGGTAGAGCCCTGGTGCGTGGTGCGCACGGTGAAGGCCGCCGTGTGCACGGTCCCGTCCGCCCGGAAGCCCAGGAAGAGGCGGTGGGGGCTAGTGCCGCGGCAGGCAACGTTCGCCCCGTCGCGACGCCCGGCACGCACTCTCGCCGCACCGACCGAAAGCCCAAGTACGTCCAGTACGAGGACTTCCGGCCGGCACGCCGAGAGCACGCACCGGACGCCGCTCCTTGACGGGCAGACGTTGCCTGCCGCGGCACTAGGAGAGCGCGGCCATGATGATCCGGCCGACGACCGGGTTGGCGTCCTCGCTCTTCGCGTCCGTCGAGTTGACCGAGTAGACGAGGGTGCGGCCGAGGTCACGGGTGGCGGCGATCGCCGCGCTGGAGCCGTAGCGGCCGCCCGACTTGAACCAGTAGACCCGCCCGCCGAGTTCGTACCGTGTGAGCCCCGCGCTGTAGGCGGCGCCGGGGATGTCCGCCGGGACCGTGAACATCTCCCGGAGCTGCGGCTCGGGCACGATCCGGCCCTTGAAGAGGGCGGTGAGCAGCCGCTCCAGGTCGGCGGTCGTGGAGATCATGTCCCCGGCCGCGAACCGGTCCGCCTGGTTCCACTCGGTGACGTCCAGGAACTCCGTCGTCCCGTCGGCCTTCTCCACCGCCTGGTAGCCGAGGTTGTGCGGGCCGAGGATACGCGGATCGGTACCGGGGAAGTAGGTGTCCCGCATCCCGGCCGGCGCCAGCACCAGCCGCGTCGCCTCGGAGGCGTACGACCGCCCGGTCACCTTCTCGATCAGCAGCCCGAGGAACGTGTAGTTGATGTTGAGGTAGTGCTGCTTCCTCCCCGGGCAGAACTCGGGCTGCTTCGCCCCCGCCGACGCCGCCACCTGCTGCGGGGTGAGGGTGTCGAAACGGTGCGCGTACACCTCCTCGAAGGTCTCGCCGAGGCCGTCCCCGGCCGGGATGCCGCTGGTGTGGTTGAGCAGCTGCCGTACCGTGACCGGCCGGAACTGCCTGCCGAGCAGGCCCGGCAGATAGCGCTGGATCGACCGGTCCAGATCGACCTTCCCCTCGGCCGCCAGCCGCAGCACCGCCGCCGCCGTCACCACCTTCGTCGTCGACCCGGCCCGGAACCGGCCGTCCGGGTCCGCCGCCGTGCCGCTCTCCAGGTCGTGCACGCCCGCGCTGCCGCGCCAGGTGCCGTCCGTGCCGCCGACCCGGACGAGGGCGGCGGTCGCGTCGGCGTCGGGGAGGCCGGAGACCGCGGCGGCGAGGGCCTGTTCGTCGAGCGTGCTCGCCGGCCGGGCCGAGGGTGCGGCGAAGACGGGGGCGGCGGCCAGCGGTCCGGCCGCCGCGAGGGCCAGCGCGAGGGAGGCGGCGAGGACGGTCGTGCGGCGACGAGCGCGCATGCGGGGACTCCAAGGAGGAAAGGGGCTGGTGACCGGAGGGTTCGTGATGATCCTCCGGCGGGGCGCACGGAACCGGATCCTCACCGGGGAGGGCACCCGCCCCTGACCGCACCCGGAGCAACTGCCTTTAGGAATAGGGGAGTTGTGGGGGTGGCGTGGGGGGTCGACCCCTAGGGGTGCCGAAAAAAGTGTTATCCCGTCGCCGGTTCGGCCGTCCCCTCGGTGTGATCTCCGACCTTGCCAACAGCGGGGTCCCGGCTGAGAGGGTGCGGGCATGAGGACGTACGCCGACGCCGGTGCCGAGGCCGGTCGGCACTGGCGGGCCACCATCACCGCCGCGCAGGCCGGTGACCGGCAGGCGCTGGACGAACTGGTCGCGGGCTGGCTGCCGCTGGTCTACAACATCGTCGGCCGGGCCCTGAACGGCCACGCCGACGTCGACGACGTCGTCCAGGAGACCATGCTGCGCGCCGTCGGCAACCTCGGCTCCCTGCGCGACCCCGACAGCTTCCGCTCCTGGCTGGTGGCCATCGCCATGCGCCAGATCCGCGACCGGGCGCGCCGCAGGACCGCCACCCGCCTCGACGAGAGCACGGCCCCCGAGGGAGCCGCCGACTTCGCCGAACTCACCGTGCTCAGGCTCCAGCTGGAGGGCCAGCGGCGTGAGGTCGCGGAGGCGGTGCGGTGGCTCGACGACGAGGACCGGCAGCTGCTGTCCCTGTGGTGGCTGGAGGTCGCCGGTGAACTCACCCGCCGTGAACTCGCCGCCGCCGTCGGCATCAGCCGGCAGCACGCCGCCGTACGCGTCCAGCGGGTGAAGGAACGCCTGGAGGTCTCCCGGGGCATCGTGCGCGCCCTCGACGGAGCCTGCCCCGACCTGCGCGAGGTGACCGCCCGCTTCAGCGGCCGCCCCGACTCGGTCTGGCGCAAACGCCTCGCCCGGCACATCAGGGGCTGCGGCTACTGCGGGGACACCCGCGAGAACGTCGTACCGGCGGAACGGCTGCTCGTCGGCATCGCGCTGGTCCCCGTCCCGGTCGGCTTCACGCTCTCCCTCGGCCTCGGCGGCAAGAGCGCGGTGGCCGCGGCGGGCTCCGCCTCCGTCGGCTGGTCCGCGAAGGTGCTGGGCGCGCTCACCAAGCCCGCCGTCGCGATGACGGCCGGCGCCACCCTCGCGGCGGGCGGCGTCTACGTCGCCGTACAGACGCCCGACGACCCGCCCCCGCGCACCGCCGCCGTCCCCACGGCGGCGAGCACCACCGCCGAGCCGCCGCGCCCGCCCGCCCCGGCCGCCTCGCCGTCGGCGTCCCCCTCGCCGTCCCCGTCCCCGTCCGCGACGAAGAAGAAGGCGGTGTACGGCAGTGTCGTCGACGCCGTGGACACCGCGCCGGACCCCGACACCCCGCCCGGCGCCCTGCCGCACCGGCCCGAGTCCGGCATCACCAGCACCGGCGGCGCGCACGCCGTCATGAACCACCGCGGGGACGCGGTCACCCTCAGCGGACAGGGCTATGTCCTGGTGCGCTGGCAGATCTCGCCGCAGTACCGGGCCGGCAGCCTGGTCCCGCCCGCCTGGACCGGCCTCGAGGGCAGGCTGTTCCACGTGGCCTCGGGCGGCGGCCGCCGCATGGACGACCCGACGAGCGCCACCGACACCACCGCCACCGGCATGGGCAGCGCCGCCACCGGCTACGCCGTCCTGCCCGCCGGCACCCAGCAGATGTGGCAGAACGAGTACTTCTACGTCGACGGCAGCGTCACCCTCACCGTGAACGAACGCGGCGCCGACTACGGCGTGAGCGTCTTCCCCAGCACCTGGGACGCCGTGGAGAAGGACATCCTCACCGGCCCGCCCGCGGGCGCGGGGCGCTACGGACTGGTCCGCGACACCGGCGGCGACGACACCCCGGTCCCGCAGTACGTCACCCGGGACACCCCGGCCGACCCGGCGACGGTCCCTCAGGCCTCGCGCGTCCCGGCGTAGCGGTCCTGCGCGTCCAGCACCTCGTCGCCGTGGTCGTGCGCCCAGGCGCCGAACGCCTCGATCGGGGCGAGCAGCGTCCGCCCCAGGCCGGTGAGCGCGTACTCGACCCGGGGCGGCGACCCGCCGTAGGACCGCCGCGCCACCAGCCCGTTGAACTCCAGCCGGCGCAGCGTCCCGGTCAGCACCTTCTGGCTGATGCCGCCGATGTGCGCGAGCAGTTCGGTGGGGCGCCTCGGGCCGTCCTTCAGGGCCCAGACCACCACCGGGTCCCAGGTGTGGGCGACGAGGTCGAAGGCGAGCCGGGTCCGGCAGTCGGCGAGGAAGTCCTGGTCGGCGGTCACGTACCGAATGGTGCCCCAGCGGCTTCCTACTGTCGTACCGGATCCCTGCGACAGCAGGGGCTCGCACCGGAGGAGGCTTCATGCGCGTGGGAATTCTCGGCACGGGCGGCATGGCGGACGCGCTCGGCACACAGTGGCGGCGGGCCGGGCACGAGGTGGTGACCGGCGGCCGCCCGGGAGGACTGCGCCGGGCGGCGGAGCACGGCGCGGACGCCGTGCTGCTCGCCGTGCCCTACGAGGCCGCGGTGGACGTGGCCGGCGGGCTCGCCGACGTGCTGCGCGGCCGGGTGCTGATCGACTGCACCAACCCGGTGGGCCCCGACTTCGGCCTGCTCACCGCCGGCGGCCCGGCGGCCGCCGAACGCATCGCGGCCGCCGCGCCGGACGCCCACGTGGTGAAGGGCTTCAACCTCTGCCACGTCGGCGTCTGGCGCCTGACCCCGCCCGTCTTCGACGGCCGCCCCCTCGCGGTCCCGCTGTGCGGGGACGAGGAGGCGGCCCTGTCCGTCGTACGGCGCCTCGTGCGCGACCTGGGCTGCGTACCGCTGGACGCGGGCGGCCTCGACCGGGCCGGACTGCTGGAGGCGACGGCGGCGCTGCTGATCCGGCTCTGGCTGGGCGAGGGCGCGGACGCCCAGGCGATCTCGCCGCCGCCGGCCTACGCCATGGGCTGACGGGCGTCCCTGAGGGCGGTCAGGACGTCGATGCGATTGGTGGTGATCGAGTCGACGCCCAGGGCGATCAGCCGGCGCATCGAGCGGCGGGTGTCCGGGGTCCACACGGAGAGCAGGTGGCCGCCGCGGTGGACGCGGTCGGCCAGGGCCCGGTCGACGAGGGAGAAACGGTAGTTCAGCCAGCGCGGCTTGACCGCGTCGAGCAGGACCGGGCGCGTGGGCGCCAGACTGGTGCGGGTCAGGGCGATCTCGGCGGCCGGGTCGGCCGCGCGGACGGCGAGCATCTCCTCGGCGCCCGCACAGTAGTAGGCGCGGTCGGCCGCCCCCGCCTCGCGCACGGCGTCCACGACCCGCCGCGCCTGCCGTACGTCCCGGGTCCCCGGCAGATCGATCATCACCCGGCCGTCCCCGGTCGCCGCGAGCGCCTCCGCGAGGGTGGGCACCCCGCCGTCCGTCAGCCCGCGCACCTCGGCCGCCGACAGCGACCGCAGCGGCCGGTCCAGCGCCCACAGCCGCTTCAGCGTCTCGTCGTGCAGCAGCACGGGCACACCGTCCCGGGTGAGGCGTACGTCGAACTCGACGGCGTCCGCGCCCAGGGCGAGCGCGGCACGCAGTGAGCCGAGCGTGTTCTCACGGAAGCGGTAGGGGGCGCCGCGATGGGCCACGGCAGTCAGCGTCTGCATGGGCCCATTGTGTCCGGGGCGGATGTCCGCGGTTCAGGCGGACAGCCACGCGGCGGTGTACGTGTCGATCTCGGCGTCGATGCGCGCCTTGCCGGGCGCGTCCAGGAAGGACGCCTCGACCGCGTTCTTCGCGAGGTCCGCCACGCCCCGCTCGTCGAGGCCCAGCAGCCGGGCGGCGACGGCGTACTCGTTGTTCAGGTCGGTGCCGAACATCGGCGGGTCGTCGGAGTTGATCGTGACCAGGACACCGGCCCGCACGAACTCCTTGACCGGGTGATCGTCGAGGGTGCGCACCGCGCGCGTGGCGATGTTGGAGGTGGGGCACACCTCCAGCGCGATGCGGTGCTCGGCGAGGTGCGCGAGGAGCTTCTCGTCCCGGGCCGAGCTGGTGCCGTGCCCGATGCGCTCGGCGCGCAGGTGGGTGAGCGCGTCCCACACGGTCTCCGGGCCGGTCGTCTCACCGGCGTGCGGCACGGACCGGAGGCCCGCGGCGATCGCCCGGTCGAAGTAGGGCTTGAACTGCGGGCGCGGTACGCCGATCTCGGGCCCGCCGAGACCGAAGGAGATCAGCCCCTCCGGCCGCACCCGGTCGTCGGTGGCCAGCCGCGCGGTCACCTCGGCGGACTCCAGCCCCGCCTCACCGGGAATGTCGAAGCACCACCGCAGCACCGTCCCGAACTCCGCCTCGGCCGCCTTGCGGGCGTCCTCGATCGCGTCCATGAAGGCCCGCTCGTCGATGCCGCGCCGGGTCGAGGAGTACGGCGTGATGGTCAGCTCGGCGTACCGCACCTGCTGGCGGGCCAGGTCCCGGGCCACCTCGTACGTCAGCAGCCGGACGTCCTCCGGGGTGCGGATGAGGTCCACGACGGACAGGTACACGTCGATGAAGTGGGCGAAGTCCGTGAAGGTGAAGTAGTCGGCCAGGGCCTCGGGGTCGGTGGGCACCGTGGAGTCGGGGTGCCGGGCGGCCAGTTCGGCGACGATCCGGGGGGAGGCGGAGCCGACGTGGTGGACGTGCAGTTCGGCCTTGGGCAGCCCGGCGATGAACGCGTGCAGATCGCGGGCCCCGGCGTGCGCGGTGGGGCCGGTGGGGGTGCCGGACGCGGCGGCTGCGGCGGAGGCGTCGAGGCGGTCGGTCAAGGGGTCCTCCCCGGGACGGCGTCCCCGGCCGTGAGAGGGGCCGGACGGGACGCGGGTGATCGGCTGATCGGTGAGTCAGGATCATCGTAGGCGGGGAGTGCGGCCGAGTGCGGGGGAGGGCGGGGGAGGGCGGGGGAAGGGCGACCGGGCCGGGGCGACGGGCATGGGGTGCGTGGGCGGTGGCCTGCCGGCTTTCCGGCCGGGCCCTCGGGGCGGTGGCTCGGGCCGTAGCATGACGGAACGTTCGACAGAGGGGATCCCGTGCATGTCCGACGACGCGCCGACTTCGGCCGGTGACGCCGGTCGCGACACATGGCCGGCACCTGCCTCCGCCGAGCGGGCCGGTCACGGGGGCGCGACTTTCGGGGTGCCGCTGGACAAGGGACCGGAGCGGACCCGGGCGGACGGGATGCCGTCGGAGGAGGTGCGGTCGGAGGAGGTGCGGTCGGAGGAGGTGCGGTCGGTCGAGGTGCGGTCGGTCGAGGTGCCGCTGGCGGAGGGCTCCGCCCCCGACCCCTCGCCCCTGCCCCCTCTCCCCGCTGACGACGCCGAGGCGGGCCCCGGCCACACGGTGGTGTCGCACGAGCCCCCGCCGCCGTCCGGGCCCTCGGCGGCCGAGGTGATGGCCCGGACCTCGGGGAGCGCCTTCACCTCGGTGAACGGCGCCGCCCCGCAGCTCTGGGCCGCCCCCGTTTCCCCGCAGCCTGACGGTGCCTTCGCCTCCTTCCCGCCGCCGGATCCGGCCACGCCGGCGGCCGGTCCGCCGCCGGGGCCCGTCCCGCCGCCCCTCGCCCCCACCGGTGCGGTGCCCCCGCCGCCGATCTCCCCGGACGGCCCCGGCCAGGTGCCGTACGGCTACCCCGGGGCCTACGGCCACCCCTCCCCGGCCCAGGTCGGCTACCACTGGCCGGGCGTGCCCCCCGTCGAGAGCAACGGCATCGGCGTCACCGGGATGGTGCTGGGCATCACCTCGGCCGTGATCTTCTGCCTGTGGCCGGTGGCGATCGTCGTCGGCATCCTCGGCGTGATCTTCGGCGCGATCGGCCGCCGCAAGGCGAGCCGGGGCGAGGCCACCAACCCGGGCCAGGCCCTGGCCGGCATCATCCTGGGCATCGCCGGCATCATCCTCGGAGCGGGCCTGGGCACCCTGGCCTTCATGATCCCGGTCTAGGGCGCGCCCGCCGGAGGCCCACCGGCCCGTCACCCCTCACCGCTCACTCCTCCCGCAACCGCCTCCGCGCCGCCATCAGCGCGAAGCCGAGCAGGTTCGGTCCCCGCCAGCGTTCCGGGTCGGCCGCCGCCTCGTCGTCGGCCGTCAGGCCGATGCCCCAGACGCGGTCCACGGGGCTCGCCTCCACGAGGACGCGGTCGCCGGTGCCGAGCAGGAAGCCGGTCAGCTCAGGTGCGGAGCGGAACTTGTTGACGCTGCCCTCGACGACGATCCGGAACCGCTCGCGCTGCCAGGTCGCCTCGTCGAAGCCGCGCACCAGCCGGCCCGCCTTCTTCGCCTGGGACGGGTGCGAGGCGGCCAGTGCCCGCCGCTCCGCCTCCGCGTCACCGAACAGACGGGCCTTCTCCGCCATCATCCAGTGCTCGGCCGTCGCATAGGTCACCCCGTCCCTCACGAAGGGTGACGGCCACCACTGGCTCAGACAGCTCGAACCCAGCCGCCCGTCCGGCCGCGGCCGGTGTCCCCAGAAGTGCAGGTACTTGATCCTCGCCCCCGCCCGGACCTCCCTGACCAGGGTGTCCAGGCCATCGATCGTCTCCATGCACGCCAGCATGGCAGGCACCACTGACAGTGCGTCCCGCCTTTTCCGTCCCGACTCGACACCTGGTCGACAGATTCCGTCGCGTAACCAAAAGGCAACAACGGAATCACTTGTTGGAGTGGCATAGCTCTGTCAGGATCGGCACTCAAATCAGGCTGGAGCTACGCCACCGGCCCCCGCGCAAGGCGGGGCGAAGGCGGAGGAGAGCGACATGCAGAACCCGGGCACCGCCACCCCGGACACCACCGACAGGTTCCCCGCGCGGGAACGTTTCGCGGACGGCGCTCAATACATCGCGGGCCGCTTCACCCGGGGCACCTCGGGCCGCACCCACGCCGTGATCGACCCGGCCACCGGCGAGGAGGTGTACACGTACGAGCTGGCCTCCGCCGCCGACGTGGACGCGGCCGTCGCCGCCGCCCGCGCGGCCTTCCCCGGCTGGTCGGGCGCCACGCCCGGCGAGCGCTCGGACGCCCTGCACCGCCTCGCCGCCGTCCTCGCCGACCGGGCCGAGGAATTCGCCCGTGCCGAGTCGCTCCAGTGCGGCAAGCCGCTGAAGCTGACGCGCGAGTTCGACGTGCCGGGGACGATCGACAACACGGCCTTCTTCGCGGGCGCCGCCCGCCACCTCCAGGGGCAGGCCGCCGGGGAGTACTCCGGCGACCACACCTCGTACGTCCGCCGTGAGCCCATCGGTGTCGTCGGCTCCATCGCCCCCTGGAACTACCCCCTCCAGATGGCCGCCTGGAAGATCCTCCCGGCGATCGCCGCGGGCAACACGATCGTCCTGAAGCCCGCCGAGCTGACCCCGCTGACCTCACTGCTCTTCGCGCAGGCGGCGACCGACGCGGGCCTCCCCGACGGTGTGATCAACATCGTCACGGGGACGGGGAAGGAGGCCGGCGAGCACCTCGTGGGCCACCCCGACGTGGCCATGACCTCCTTCACCGGCTCCACCGCCGTCGGCAAGCGCGTCGCCGAGATCGCCACCGCCACCGTCAAGCGCCTCCATCTGGAGCTCGGCGGCAAGGCGCCCTTCGTGGTCTTCGACGACGCCGACCCGGAGGCCGCCGTCCACGGCGCCGTCGCGGGCGCGCTCATCAACACCGGCCAGGACTGCACGGCCGCCACGCGCGCGTACGTGCAGCGGCCCCTCTACGAGGCGTTCGTCGAGGCGACCGCCGCCCTCATGGCGGACGTCCGGGTCGGCGACCCGTTCGCGCCCGGCACGGACATCGGCCCGCTCGTCTCCCGCGTCCAGCGCGACCGCGTCGCCGCGATCGTGGAGCGGGCGCGTGCCTACGCGCGTGTGGTGACCGGCGGCGAGGCCCCGCAGGGCGACCAGGGGGAGCTGAAGGACGGCGCGTACTACCGTCCCACGCTCGTCGCGGACGCCGCCCAGGACAGCGAGGTCGTCCAGTCCGAGATCTTCGGCCCGGTGCTGGTCGTCCTGCCGTTCGACACCGACGACGAGGGCATCCGGCTCGCCAACGACACCCCGTACGGGCTCGCCGCCTCCGCGTGGACCCGGGACGTGTTCCGGGCCAACCGCGCGACACGCGAGATCAAGGCCGGATGCGTGTGGATCAACGACCACATCCCGATCATCAGCGAGATGCCGCACGGCGGCTACAAGGCCTCCGGCTTCGGCAAGGACATGTCAGCGTATTCGTTCGACGAGTACACACAGATCAAGCACGTTATGTTCGATAACACGGCGGTGGCCCGGAAGCCCTGGCACCGCACGATCTTCGGGGACCGATAGTCACAGCCCCGGCCGCCCGCCGCGGCCGGCTTCCCGAAAGGGCATCAAGCGCATGAGGCAGTACGAGCCCGACCGTCCGACCCCGGTCGAACTGGCCGCCGTGCGGCGCAGTCTCCGCAGTGGCCGGGCGGCCATGACCCGCCGGTCACTGATGGGCGGCGCGCTCGCGGTGGGCGGCGTCGGGGCGCTGAGCGCCTGCGGCATCCCCGCGGCCGGCAAGAGCCAGGGCGGCGTCTCCGCCGACGACTACTCCGAGCAGGAGAAGGTCGTCAACTTCTCCAACTGGCCCGAGTACATCGACGTCGACGACAGCGGGAAACACCGTCCGACGCTGGACGCGTTCCGCAAACGGACCGGCATCTCGGTCAAGTACACCGAGGACATCAACGACAACGACGAGTTCTTCGGCAAGATCCAGCCGCAGCTCGCCGCCGGCCAGGACACCGGACGCGACCTCATCGTCCTCACCGACTGGCTGGCCGCCCGCATGATCCGGCTCGGATACGTCCAGAAACTGGACGCGTCCAACCTGCCACACGCCTTCGCCAACCTCTCGGAGCAGTTCCGCAGGCCCGACTGGGACCCCGGCCGCGCCTACTCCTACCCCTGGCAGGGCATCTCGACGGTCGTCGCCTTCAACAAGAAGGCCCTCGACGGCGTCGAGGTGAAGTCGGTCTCCGACCTGCTCGACAACCCGGCGCTCAAGGGCCGGGTCGGCCTGCTGACCGAGATGCGCGACACCGTCGGCATGACCATGCTCGACATGGGCCTGGACCCGGCGAAGTTCACCGACGACGACTACGACGCGGTCATCGCCCGGCTCCAGAAGGCCGTCGACAAGGGCCAGATCCGCCGCTTCACCGGCAACGACTACACGTCCGACCTCAGCAAGGGCGACCTGGCGGCCTGTGTCGCCTGGGGCGGCGACATCGTGCAGCTCCAGGCCGACAACCCGGACGTCGCCTACATCATCCCGGACAGCGGCTACATGACGTCGACCGACAACATGCTGATCCCCAACAAGGCGCGCCACAAGACGAACGCCGAGCGGCTCATCGACTACTACTACGAGCCCGGGCCGGCCGCCGAACTCGCCGCGTACATCAACTACGTCAGTCCGGTCGCGGACGTGGGGCCGTACCTCGCCAAGATCGACAAGTCGGCGGCGGACAACCCGCTGATCCTTCCCGACAAGGCCACGCAGGCCAAGTCCCACGCCTTCCGCTCCCTGAGCTCGAAGGAAGAGACGGCCTATCAGCAGAAGTTCGCGAAGCTCACAGGGGCGTGACGATCATGACAACGGACAGCAGCGGCGACGTCCGCCTCTCCGGCATCGGCAAGACCTACGGCGCCTTCACCGCCGTGCACCCGCTCGACCTGACCGTCCCGCAGGGCTCGTTCTTCGCCCTGCTCGGCGCCTCCGGCTGCGGCAAGACCACCACCCTGCGCATGATCGCCGGGCTGGAGGAACCCTCCTCCGGCACCGTCCACCTCGGCGACCAGGACGTCACCGCCCTGCCGCCGTACAAGCGCCCGGTGAACACCGTCTTCCAGTCCTACGCCCTCTTCCCGCACCTCGACATCTTCGAGAACGTCGCCTTCGGACTGCGCCGACGCGGCATCAAGTCCGTGAAGAAGCAGGTCGAGGACATGCTGGAACTGGTCCAGCTCGGCGAGCAGGCCCGCAAGAAGCCCCACCAGCTCTCCGGCGGCCAGCAGCAGCGCGTCGCCGTCGCCCGCGCCCTCATCAACCACCCCAAGGTGCTCCTCCTCGACGAGCCCCTCGGCGCGCTCGACCTCAAGCTGCGCCGCCAGATGCAGCTGGAGCTCAAGCGCATCCAGACCGAGGTCGGCATCACCTTCGTGCACGTCACGCACGACCAGGAGGAGGCCATGACGATGGCCGACACGGTCGCCGTGATGAACGCGGGCCGCGTCGAGCAGCTCGGCTCGCCCACCGACCTCTACGAGAACCCGCAGACCACGTTCGTCGCCAACTTCCTCGGCACCTCCAACCTCATCGAGGCCGAGGTCGACACCAAGAACGGCGACGACATCGTGCTGCGGGCGGGCGGCGGCAAGCTCGTCCTGCCCGAGGCGCGATGTTCGGCGCCCACGACGGCGGGCGGCAAGGTCCTGGTCGGCGTCCGCCCGGAGAAGATCTCCCTCACCCACGCCGACGACGCGGGCGAGATCCCCGAGGGCCGCAACCGCATCACCGGGAGGATCGCCCACTCCTCGTTCATCGGCGTCTCCACCCAGTACGTCATCGACAGCCAGGTCTGCCCCGAGTTCGAGGTCTACGCCCAGAACATCGAGCGGGACCCCCGTCTGACCCCCGGCGCCGACGTCGTCCTGCACTGGAGCCCCGTCCACACCTTCGGTCTGGACGCCGCCCAGGACATCGACGCCGGCATCGACGAACAGGCGGCGGTCTGAGATGGCCACGCTCACCGAGGCACCCCCGCCGCCCCCGCCCGCCTCGCCGCCGGCCCCGTCGGCACCCGAGAAGAAGCCGCCGCGCAAGCGGGGCCGGCTGACGCCGTACTGGCTGCTCCTGCCCGGCCTGCTCTGGCTGGTCGTGTTCTTCGCGCTGCCGATGATCTACCAGGCCTCCACGTCCGTGCAGACGGGCTCCCTGGAGGAGGGCTACAAGGTCACCTGGCACCTGGCGACCTACTGGGACGCGCTGAGCGAGTACTGGCCGCAGTTCCTCCGCTCGGTCCTCTACGCGACCGCCGCGACCGTCCTGTGCCTGGTCCTCGGCTACCCGCTCGCCTACCTCATCGCCTTCCGCGCGGGACGCTGGCGGAACCTGATCATGGTCCTGGTGATCGCGCCGTTCTTCACCAGCTTCCTGATCCGCACCCTCGCCTGGAAGACGATCCTCGCGGACAGCGGCCCGGTCGTGTCGTTCCTCAACACCGTGCACGTCCTCGACGTCACCGACTGGCTCGGCTGGACCTCCGGCGACAGAGTCCTCGCCACCCCGCTCGCGGTGGTCTGCGGACTGACGTACAACTTCCTGCCGTTCATGATCCTGCCGCTCTACACCTCGCTGGAACGCATCGACGTACGGCTGCACGAGGCGGCCGGCGACCTGTACGCCACCCCGCTCACCACCTTCCGCAAGGTGACCTTCCCGCTGTCGATGCCCGGAGTCGTCTCCGGCACGCTGCTCACCTTCATCCCGGCGGCCGGCGACTACGTCAACGCCGAACTCCTCGGCTCCACCGACACCCGCATGATCGGAAACGTCATCCAGACACAGTTCCTGCGCGTGCTGGACTATCCGACCGCGGCGGCCCTCTCCTTCATCCTGATGGCCGCGATCCTCCTCATGGTCACCCTCTACATCCGCCGAGCGGGGACGGAGGATCTCGTCTAATGCCTGTCGTCAACTGGCTCAAGCGCCATCTCGTCGTCATCGCGGGACTGCTGACCCTCGGCTATCTCCTGCTGCCCAACGTCGTCGTCACGGTGTTCTCCTTCAACAAACCGAAGGGACGCTTCAACTACGAATGGCAGCAGTTCTCCACCGACGCCTGGAAGGACCCCTGCGGCGTCGCCGGCATGTGCGACTCGCTGTCGATCAGCCTCCAGATCGCGATCTGGGCGACCATCGGCGCCACCCTGCTCGGCACGATGATCGCCTTCGCGCTGGTCCGCTACCGCTTCCGCGCGCGGGGCTCCGTCAACTCGCTGATCTTCCTGCCGATGGCGATGCCCGAGGTCGTCATGGCCGCCTCGCTGCTCACCCTGTTCCTGAACCTGGGCGCACAGCTCGGTTTCTGGACGATCCTGATCGCGCACATCATGTTCTGCCTCAGCTTCGTGGTGGTCGCCGTCAAGGCACGCGTCCTGTCCATGGACCCGCGCCTCGAACAGGCCGCCCAGGACCTCTACGCCGGACCGGCGCAGACCTTCCTGCGCGTCACGCTGCCCATCGCGGCCCCCGGGATCGCCGCCGGCGCGATGCTCGCCTTCGCGCTCTCCTTCGACGATTTCATCATCACCAACTTCAACGCGGGCTCGACGGTCACCTTCCCCATGTTCGTCTGGGGTTCGGCCCAGCGCGGCACGCCCGTCCAGATCAACGTCATCGGTACGGCCATGTTCCTCATCGCCGTCCTGCTCGTCCTGACCTCGATGGTCATCGGCAACCGCCGCAACCGACAAAAAGCGTAGGGAGTTGACATCATGGCCCCGAGCGCCATGAACCGGTGGATCACTTCTCTTTCCGACGCCCAGCCGTCGCCGTACTGGCTGGAAGACCCCGGCAAGCCCCACCCCGAGCCCGCGCTCACCGGCGCCGACAGCTGCGACCTGCTGGTCGTCGGCGGCGGCTACAGCGGGCTGTGGACCGCGCTCGTCGCCAAGGAGCGCGATCCCCGGCGGGACGTGGTGCTGCTGGAGGGACGCGAGGTGGGCTGGGCCGCCTCGGGCCGCAACGGAGGCTTCTGCGCGGCCTCCCTCACCCACGGGCTGCCCAACGGGCTCGCCCGCTGGCCCGACGAGATCCGGACCCTTCAGGAGCTGGGCGCGCGCAACCTCGACGAGATCGAGGCGGCGATCGCCCGGCACGGCATCGACTGCGACTTCGAACGCACCGGCGAGATCGACGTCGCCACCGAGACGTACCAGGCGTGGGAACTGCGCGACTGGTACGAGGAACTCGAACGCAAGGGCCTCGCCGACGGCCTGGAGTTCCTCGACGCCGACCAGGTCCGCGAACAGGTCGCCTCACCCACCTTCGAGGCGGGCCTGTACGACCGGCGGGGCGTGGCCATGCTCCACCCCGCCAAACTGGCCTGGGGCCTGAAGCAGGCGTGCGTCCGCCTCGGCGTCCGCGTGTACGAGCACACGCCCGCCCTGGACCTGAAGGCCTACGGGGCCGGGATGACCGTCCGCACACCGTACGGCCGGGTCCGCGCCCGGCAGGTCGCCCTCGGCACCAACATCTTCCCCAGCCTGGTCAAGCGGGTCCGGGCGTACACCGTCCCGGTCTACGACTACGCCCTGATGACCGAACCGCTCACCGCCGGGCAGCTCGGCGGGATCGGCTGGAAGAACCGGCAGGGCCTCGGCGACTCCGCCAACCAGTTCCACTACTTCCGGCTGTCCGCCGACAACCGGATCCTGTGGGGCGGGTACGACGCGATCTACCCGTACGGCGGCCGGGTGCGCGCCGAGTACGACGACCGGCCGGAGACGTACGCCAAGCTCGCCGGACACTTCTTCACCTGCTTCCCGCAGCTGGAGGGCGTCCGCTTCACCCACGCCTGGGGCGGCGCGATCGACACCTGTTCCCGTTTCTCCGCGTTCTTCGGCACGGCCCACCACGGGAAGGTCGCCTACGCCGCCGGGTACACGGGCCTGGGCGTCGGGGCCACCCGCTTCGGCGCCGAGGTGATGCTGGACCTGCTCGCGGGGGAGGACACCGAGCGGACCCGGCTGGAGATGGTCCGCAAGAAGCCGCTGCCCTTCCCGCCCGAACCGTTCGCCTGGACCGGCATCGCCCTCACCAAGTGGTCGCTGGCCCGGGCCGACGCGCACGGCGGGCGGCGCAACCTGTGGCTGCGGACCATGGACCGGCTGGGCCTCGGCTTCGACAGCTGACCCCGTCCTCCGCGGCTGTGACCTGGTTCACTCCAACGGGTGGCAAGAACCCGCGTAATGCCAGGCCAGGACCTCCCTCTCCCCCGTGACGCGACCGCGTCGACGAGAGAGGCGAGAGAGGGAGGTCTTCTCATGACTGGGGCGAAGTCGGCGGCCGAGTGGCTGGCATCCGTCGCACCGGATCCCGAGGCCTGCCGCTGGGAGTGGGAGCGAGGCCCCCTGGGGGTCGCGCTGCTGCCGGCGGGCAGGGCCTGGGACGTACTCATCCTGCCGGGCGGACTCGGCTACCCCACGCTCGATGTGCTCACCCGCATCCTCGACCGGCCCGGACCGGTGCTGGTCGACTTCGGGGACGACCGCATGGGCTTCTTCGTACCGCCCGGCACGGCCGCCAACTGGCTCGGCACCGGCATCCGCACGGCCGGCGCCGGCACCTGGATCGTCGTCCCCCACCCGGGCCACTCCTCCGGCACCGTCCGCTGGCTGATCCCCCCGGACGGCACCGGCACCCTGACGGACCCGGCGCTGCTGGAACTGGCCATGCACGAGGCGGCGGCAGGTGGCTTTTAGGCTGTTGAGTTTTTCAGGGGCGCGGGGCTGTATCGATATGCGGCTCCGCCGCGTGGGCGCGACCAGCCACGACGGCGCCGCAGCCGAAAAACCGGCATGGGCAGCCCCTCACTCCCCGGACGTGGCCTTCAACGCCAGCCACAACTCCATCCGCACATCCGGATCGTCGAGAGAGCGACCGAGGATCTCCTCGACCCGACGCATCCGGTAGCGCAGCGTATGCCGGTGGACACCCAGGTCGGCCGCCGCCGCGTCCCACTGCCCGTGCCGGGACAGCCAGGCCCGCAGGGAGGCCACGAGGTCGCCGCGGCCGGTCGCGTCGTGCTCGTGCAGCGCCCGCAGCAGACCGTCCGCGAACGCCTTCACCGCGTCGTCCGCGAGCAGCGGCAGCACCGACCCCGCCGCCAGCTGCTCGTGCTCGACGAGGATCCGGCCCCGGCGCCGGGCCACCGACAGCGCCTGCTCGGCCTGCCGGTACGCCGCTGCCGCCGCGATCGGACCGGCGGGCGCCGACAGGCCGACGACCAGTTCCTCGTCCGCGCGTTCCTCGCCGTTCGCGCGGGCCGCCTCCAGCGCCGCCGCGCACCGGGCGACCGCCGCGACCGCGCCGCCCCCGTCCGCCGCCAGCACCACCAGCCGCTCGCCCTCGGGCACCACCAGCACGGCCTCGCCGGACCGGGCGGCGGCGGACTCGACCACCTCGGTGAGGCCGCCGAGGGGGTCCCCGTCCGCCTCGGCCCCGGCGGGCGCGGGTTCCGCCACGACCACCCGGAACGGGGCGTCCAGCAGCGCGCCGTACAGTTCCCCGGCGACCGCCCGGGCGTGGTCCGGCTCGCCCGCCAGGAGCATCCGCAGCACCGCCGTGCCGATCCGCTGCTCGGCCGCCTGGAGGGGGCGGGAGCGTTCCGTCGTGAGGGTGAGCAGGGCGATCGCCGAGTGGACGGCGTACCGCTCCGCCGTGCCGAGGGCGGCCGCCGTGCCGACGGCGAGCGCCGATCGCGGGCGGCGGCCGGTGCCCAGGGTGTGCAGCTCGACCCGGTCGGTGTTCTCGGCGCTCCCGCCGTCCTCGGCCGGACCCGCCCCGCCGACCACCGCCGAGGCGGGCGCCGGGCGCTCGCGCAGCCGCTCCACGTCCGCCGTGAGCCGCGCGGCCCGCCGGCCCGCCCACTCCGGTGCGGCGGCGACGACGGCGCCCGAGGCGTCGTAGAGCGCCGCCCAGCCGTCGACCTGCGCGGCGAGCGCGGTCAGCAGCCCCTCCGGGCCGTCCGTCAGCGCCTGTTTCGTCAGCTCCCGCTGCGCGGCGAACCCGGCCGTCACCGCCCGGTACTGATCGGCCGCGATGGCCGCCGACACCGCCTTGCTGATCGCGAGGAACGGGGTCCGGCGCGGCACCTCCAGCAGCGGCAGGCCCTCCTGCTCGGCCGCGTCGACGAGCGCTTCCGGGACCTCGTCGTAGGTGACGCCGACCGCGAAGCCGAGCCCGACCACCCCGGCGCCGGCCAGGCGCTTCACATAGCGCCGCATGGCCTCGGGGTCCTCCGCGTCCAGCTTCAGCGCGGTGATCAGCAGCAGCTCCCCGCCCTCCATGTACGGCACGGGGTCCGCGAGCTCGCTGACATGCGCCCAGCGCACCGGCACGTCCAGCCGGTCCCCGCCCGCCCGCACGGTCAGCTTCAGCGCGGAGTGGTGGACGAGCGAGGCGAGCGTGGGAGGCATGGGGCCTTCAGTCGGGGAGGATGATCCTTTGGCCGCCGCGTAGGAACGGCCTGTGCCGATTCTGCCTCACCGGCGAGGTCCCCGTACGCCCCTTCAGCCCCTCAGATCCACCAGCAGCGGAGGCGTGTGCTCGCCCGCGACGCTCGTCAGGGACAGCACCGCGTGGCCCGGCGGCACCTCGTGCGCCAGCTGGGACGCCGACCAGCGCTCCCGCTCGACCTGGCGCACGGTCACCGCGTCGGTGGTCACCGCCCTGCCGGTCACCAGCTTGCGCAGCGCGTGGATGGCCCGGGTCATCGGCTGGTCGGCGAAGACGGTGTGCTTGGCGACCTCCGTGGTCTCCACCCACTCGGTTCCCCAGGTCTGCGCGAACCGGCCGCCGTCCCAGGTGGTGATCCCGGAGAACGCCATCCGGCAGCCCACCGCCCCGTACAGCGGCCCGTGCAGGGCCTCCGGCACGTCCGCCACCGAGCGCAGGGCGAGGACCACGCCCGCGTTCTGCGAGCGCAGCCGCTGGATCCGGCGCACCGAGCCGGCGGTCACCGTGCCCGTCGCGTCGTCGAGGACCAGACAGGCGAAGTGCGCCCGCCGCCCCTCCCGTACGACGGCCTGGAACTGGGCGAGGAGCAGCCGGGTGATCAGCCGGCCCGCCTCCTCGTGGCCCCGCTCGGGCAGGTCGACGCGGACCCGCAGCGGATGGTGGGCGACGGCGCGCAGCGAGAACGCGCGGTGGCCGTCGTCGCCCCCGCCGCCGAAGAACCCGGCGAAGACGGGCCGGTTCAGCAGCGCGAGCCGGTCGGCCAGGGCGCGGCCCGGGTCACCCGGTGTCCCCGTCTGACGGATCCGCGCCTCCAGCTCCCGGCGCATCACCTCGTCCCCGGCCACCGCCGCCCGCAGCGCGCCCAGCGCACCCGGCTCGCCCTCGAGGAGTTCGCGCAGGTCGGCCAGGGCCGGGAAACGGCCGTGCGCGGCCCGGTAGGGGCCCAGCAGCTGGGCGAGCGCGGTCGCCGCGCTCTGCCCGCCCACCGTGTCCAGGTCGCCGACCAGCGCCTCGGCGAGGATCCCGGCCGCCTCGTCGGGGTCGTCGGACTCGGCGTACGGGTCCAGGTCGTGCACCGAGGACGGGTCGCCGATCCGGACGATCACGTCGTAGGAGGAGTCGGCGCCGAGCGGGCCGCCGCCGGGGGAGGAGACCGCGACGACCGCGCAGCCGCCGGTCAGCGCCTGGAGCGCCAGGGCCTCCGTCAGCGGCTCGACCAGCGTGCGGGTCTTGCCCGAGCCGGACGGGCCGACCGCCAGCAGCGAGGTGCCCAGCACGTCCGGGCCGAGCGCGGCGCCCGCGTCGTGGTAGGCGGCCGGGGCACGCTCGGCGGCCACCCAGCGGCCGATGCGCACCTGACCGGCGAGCAGATCGTGACGGGCGGCGCGGCGGGGCAGGTCACGGGCGCCGGAGGGGTGGGCCCAGGCGGCCCCGCCCTGCCGCAGCACGGTCTCCCGGAACTCCGGCACCCCCACCGTCCACGCCCGCCGCACCCGCGCGCAGTCCACGTCGTTCATCCGCCCGGCGGCCACCTCGCCGGTCAGCAGCTCGGCGGCCTCGGTCTGCCCGGCGTCCCGCAGCTCGGGCCACTGGGCGGGGGGCCGCCGGGCGGCGGGCGCGGCGGTCTTCGGGTTCCCCCGGGTGGCGAGTCGTTCCTTCAGATACGGCCACCAGCCGCCGGCCCGGGCGAACGGCCACACCACGAGCAGGGTGATGACCGCGTACAGGGTGTCCGTGAACAGGACGGAGGCGAACAGTTCGTAGCTCCCGCTGATCAGGACGATCAGTGAGAACAGCGGGTCGACGACCGGCAGCGCGTCCCAGCCGACCCCGAAGGCACCGGGGAACACGAAGCTGAGGGCGGCCAGCGCGCAGAGCAGGGCGAGCAGGGCGCGGACGGGCTGCGGACGGCGGCCCACGAAGTGCCGCAGCGCCTCCGGCCAGCCGCCCAGCCGGCCCATGGAGAACAGGAGGACCGCGAGGAAGACGCCGTCGTAGACCACCCGGGCCTCGGCGCCCTCGTTGGTCTTCGGCGAGGCGATCGTGCCGCCCCACCACCAGTCGCCCGGCGTGAACAGCCGCAGCAGCGTGAACTGGTACGGCAGGCTGCCGCGCCGCCACAGCGACCACAGCACCAGCGCCACCACCAGCGGCACCAGCATCCCGATCACCGTCACCGGCGCCAGCCGCTCCACCGCCCGGTCACCCTTCGGCGGCCGGTACCCGAACCGCCAGATGCCGGGCTTCGCGGCCGGGCGGGGCTCGTCCAGCCAGCTCCCCACGGCCGATGCGGGCGGCGGGGCCGCGGGTCGCGGCGGCACCGCCGGAGGCCCCGCCGGGCGCGGCACAGGATTCGCATGCGTACCGCGCGCGTCCCGCATCCCGTCGCTGTCCATCGCCCTTGCCCCCTGACCAGCCGGTCCGTCCACCGTCAGCGGTCAATCTAACGCCCCCGCAAGGGGAGTTCACCGCATACGGGGCCGGGCCGCACGGATCGCCGCCCACCCGTCACTGTCCACGGCGGACAACCGGCCCCGCCGACAACGCCCACATGGAGCATGCCGACCCCCCGTTCCCCGTCCTAGCCTGCGAGAAAGGAAACAAAGGAAACAGAAGAAGACCCCCAGGAGCCCGTCATGACCGCCCTTCCGCAGGAGCGCCGGATCGTCACCGCCATCCCCGGCCCGAAGTCGCAGGAGTTGCAGTCCCGCCGCCTCGCCGCGGTCGCTCAGGGCGTCGGCTCCGTGCTGCCGGTCTTCACCGCGCGCGCGGGCGGCGGCATCATCGAGGACGTCGACGGCAACCGGCTGATCGACTTCGGCTCCGGCATCGCCGTGACCAGCGTCGGCGCCTCCGCCGAGGCCGTCGTACGCCGCGCGTCCGCGCAGCTCGCCGACTTCACCCACACCTGTTTCATGGTGACCCCGTACGAGGGCTATGTGGAGGTCGCCGAGGCGCTGGCCGAGCTGACCCCCGGTGACCACGCCAAGAAGTCGGCCCTCTTCAACAGCGGTGCCGAGGCCGTCGAGAACGCCGTCAAGATCGCCCGTGTGTACACCAAGCGCCAGGCGGTCGTCGTCTTCGACCACGGCTACCACGGCCGCACCAACCTCACCATGGCGCTGACGGCGAAGAACATGCCGTACAAGCACGGCTTCGGCCCCTTCGCGCCCGAGGTCTACCGCGTCCCCGTCGCCTACGGCTACCGCTGGCCGACCGGCCCGGAGAACGCCGGCCCCGAGGCCGCCGCGCAGGCCATCGACCAGATCACCAAGCAGGTCGGCCCCGACAACGTGGCCGCGATCATCATCGAGCCGGTCCTCGGCGAGGGCGGTTTCATCGAGCCGGCGAAGGGCTTCCTGCCGGCGATCCGCCAGTTCGCCGCCGACAACGGCATCGTCTTCGTCGCCGACGAGATCCAGTCCGGCTTCTGCCGCACCGGCCAGTGGTTCGCCTGCGAGGACGAGGGCATCGTCCCGGACCTGATCACCACGGCCAAGGGCATCGCGGGCGGTCTGCCGCTCGCCGCCGTGACCGGCCGCGCCGAGATCATGGACGCCGCGCACGCGGGCGGCCTGGGCGGCACCTACGGCGGCAACCCGGTCGCCTGCGCGGGCGCGCTCGGCTCCATCGAGACGATGAAGGAGCTCGACCTCAACGCCAGGGCGAAGGCGATCGAGTCGACGATGAAGGCCCGGCTGTCGGCCATGGCCGAGAAGTACGAGGTCATCGGTGACATCCGCGGTCGCGGCGCGATGATCGCCATCGAGCTCGTCAAGGACCGGACGACGAAGGAGCCCGACCCGCAGGCCACGGCCGCGCTCGCCAAGGCCTGCCACCAGGAGGGCCTGCTGGTCCTGACCTGTGGCACCTACGGCAACGTGCTGCGCTTCCTGCCCCCGCTGGTCATCGGCGAGGACCTGCTGAACGAGGGCCTCGACATCATCGAGCAGGGCCTGGCCGGCCTCTGACGCACAGCCGTTCCCCAGGGACGGCAGGCCGTGTGAAGAAGGTGTGCGGGGAGCATGGCGTAACGCGCATCCGGCTGTCGTACCGCCCGTCACTGCCGTACGTTCTCCTCAGATGAGAGATACACCCGCCCGCAGGTGACTGCGGGCGAACCCCAGGCCGGGGCCTCCCCAGCTTCGACCTGGTCGTGCCCTCGCGCACACAACAGGAGCCTCCGGCTCCGAATCTCCTCACCGATCGGACGGTCGCCCGCCCCAAACCCCCCGGGGCGGCCGGCACCCCGATCCGGACGGCCACCTCGGAACCATCCCCCCTGTTCCGAGGTGGCCGACCTCCTTTTCGCTGGTCGACGCAGCGCTTCGCAGCCCGCAGCGGTTCGTGCTGAGAGGCTGTACCCCATGCCCACCAGCCCCCACCAGCAGACCGAGGACCGCAGTCCCGCGGCACCCGCCTCCACCCCGAAACGGGCCCCCGGCAGGCAGGTCTCCCTCCTCGCCCTCCCCGCCCTCCTCTTCACCCTGATCACCTGGCAGGTGATGGCCGAGGGCCCCCTCCTCACCCTCGACGCCCGTCTCAGCCGCGCCCTGATCCATCCGGACCGCTTCTCCGAGCTGCTGTCCGACCTGGGGAACGTGCAGGTGGCGGTGCCCGTCCTGGTGCTCGTGGCGGTGTACGTGGCCCTGCACGGGCAGTGGGTGGGCCGCCGGCGCTGGTGGCTGCCGCCCGTCGCCGCCCTGGTCCTGCTGACCCTGGTGCCGCTGATCGTCGTACCCCTGAAGGACTGGACCGCGCGCCCCGGCACGCCCGCCGTGCCGCCCGCCACCGGCTACTACCCGTCCGGGCACACGGCCACAGCGGCCGTCGCCTACGGTTCCGCGGCGATGATCCTGCTGCCGTGGCTGCTGACGGCCCTGGCCCGGCGGCTGGCGGTCGCCACGGCCGGCCTGCTCGTCCTCGCCGTCTCCTACGGGCTGGTCCGGCACGGCTACCACTGGCCGCTGGACGTGATGGCGAGCTGGTGCCTGTGCACGGTGCTGCTCGGCGCCCTCGGACTCTGCCTGCGCGCGACGACCCGCCCCGACCGCGCCAAACCGTAGTGCGCCGACCGTCGACCCGTACGACTCGGACAAGCGCTCCCGTGTCCCGTCCCGCCTACCGTGGACCACGCACACCACAGCACACCCCCATGCGGAAGGGCCGGGAACGCCACTATGACTTCCACCCACGCCTTCTGGCTCGCCGGACGCCAGGCCACCGGTGAGGACAGCTTCGACGTCACCTCCCCGTGGGACGGACGGCTCGTCGCCAAGGTCAGCGTGCCGACGGACGCCCAGATCGAGGAGGCCGTGGCCGCCGCGTACGCCGTGCGCGAGGAGTACGCCGCCACCCCCGCCCATGTGCGCGCCGCCGCCCTCGACCACGTCAGCAAGCGGCTCGCCGAGCGCACCGAGGAGATCGCGCAGCTGATCTCCGCCGAGAACGGCAAGCCGATCAAGTGGGCCCGGGGCGAGGTCGGCCGTGCCGTCTCCGTGTTCCGGTTCGCGGCGGAGGAGGCCCGGCGCTTCAACAGCGGTGAGGCCCAGCGCCTCGACACCGACCTCGGCGGCCAGGGCCGGCTCGCGCTCACCCGCCGCTTCCCGAAGGGCGTCGTGCTCGGCATCGCGCCGTTCAACTTCCCGCTGAACCTGTGCGCCCACAAGGTCGCCCCGGCGATCGCGGCCGGTGCGCCGATCATTCTCAAGCCGGCCCCCGCGACCCCGCTGTCCGGCCTGATCATCGGTGATCTGCTCGCCGAGACGGACCTGCCCGCCGGGTCCTGGTCGATCCTGCCGGTCTCCAACGACCGCATGCCCGCCCTCGTGCAGGACGAGCGGCTGCCGGTCATCTCCTTCACCGGCTCGGAGAAGGTCGGCTACGCGATCATGGACTCGGTGCCGCGCAAGCACTGCACCCTGGAGCTGGGCGGCAACGGCGCCGCGGTCGTCCTCGGCGACTACGCCTCCGACGCCGACCTCGACTGGGCCGCGACCCGGATCGCCACCTTCTCCAACTACCAGGGCGGCCAGTCCTGCATCTCGGTGCAGCGGGTCATCGCCGACGCCTCCGTCCACGACCGTCTCCTCCCGCGGATCGTCGCGGCCGTGGAGGCCCAGGTCACCGGCGACCCCTCCGACGCCACCACCGACGTCGGCCCGCTGGTGAGCGAGGACGCGGCCAAGCGCGTGGAGACCTGGGTGGACGAGGCCGTCGCCGCGGGCGCCTCCCTCCTCGCCGGCGGCAAGCGCGACGGCGCCTCCTACGCGCCGACCGTCCTCACCGACGTACCGGCCGACACCAGGATCGCCCGCGAGGAGGTCTTCGGGCCGGTCCTCACCGTGCAGAAGGTGGACGGCGAGGCCGAGGCCTTCGCGGCGGTCAACTCCTCCAAGTACGGCCTCCAGGCGGGCGTGTTCACCCACGACCTCCAGGCCGCCTTCCGCGCCCACCGTGCGCTGGAGGTCGGCGGCGTGGTCATCGGCGACGTCCCCTCCTACCGCGCCGACCAGATGCCGTACGGCGGCGCCAAGCAGTCCGGCGTCGGCCGCGAGGGCGTGAAGTTCGCGATGGACGACTACACCTACGAGCGCGTCCTGGTCCTGACGGGCCTCGCGCTGTAGCAGTCCCCTAGCTAATGAGAACCATTTTCATATAGGCTCCCCGAAGGGGTCCGGCGCCGATGCCTTCCGGTGCCGGACCCCTTCCTGCCGTCGGCCTGGTCCGGACCCTCAACCGGAGAAGCCGACGTGCGCGAGCCGCAGCGGGCCGCGCAGTCTGAGGTGCAGGTCGTGCACGCCGTCGGCGGCGAAGGGCGCCTCGACGGTGACGTAGTCGTACGGCCCCGGAGTGGGTGTCCCCAGCGCCAGCGTGGCGGTGGACCCCGCGCCGCCCAGCGACAGCTCGACCGTGCCCTCCCCGGCCACCGTCACTGTCACCCCCGTCGTCCCGGTCCCGAAGTCGCAGGCCCGGTAGACCAGTTCGCCCGCGCCCCCGCCGACGGGCGTCACCGCGTCACCCGCCACCCTGGTCAGATCGACGATCTCGGTACCGCTCTGCTCGTCGAAGTCGGCGGCCGGGACCCCGTGCCGGCGGGCCGGGCGGGCGACGGCCGCCTCGCCGCCGAGCACGATCGTCCCGCGCAGCCGGACGTCCTCGCTGGAGCCGCCGATCAGCAGGTCGTACGGCCCCGGCTCCACCCGCCGGCCACGCCGTGCCACGTCCCAGAACGCGAACGCGGACAGCGGGACGTCGAAGGACACGGCCGCCGTGGCACCGGGCGCGAGCGTGATCCGGCGGTGGTCGAGCAGCTCCCGGCGCGGCCGGGTGACCGACGGGTCCACGGCCCGGGTGTAGAGCTGGGCGACCTCGTCGGCCGTCATGTCGCCGGTGTTGGTGACCGTGAAGGCGATCCGCGCCCGGCCGTCGCCTTCGGCGCTGTCGTCCAACTCCACCGTCAGGTCGGCGTAGGAGAAGGAGGCGTACGACAGCCCGTGCCCGAAGGGGAAGAGCGGCCTGCCCTCGAAGTACAGATAGGTCTGGCGGGAGCCGATCACGTCGTAGTCCAGCAGATCGGGGAGATCGGCGTCGTCGGCGTACCAGGTCTGGGGGAGGCGGCCGGCGGGGGAGACATCACCGGCCAGGACGCGGGCGAGGGCGGTGCCGCCGGCCTGTCCGCCGTGGGCCGTCCACAGCACCGCGCCCAGCCGGCCCGGCTCCACGGCGTACGGGTACGCCGACACCAGCGCCAGCACCGTACGGACGCCGGAGGCCCGGGCGGCCGCCAGGATGCGCTCCTGGTGGGCGGGGAGGGCCAGGGTCGTGCGGTCCTCGGTCTCGCGGCCGTTGATGTGCGGGTCGTTGCCCGCCACGACCACGACGACGTCCGCCCGGTCCGCGACCCGGGCCACCGCGTCCTCGCCGCGCTCGACGACGACCACCTCGAAGACCTCGGCCTCGGTGCCGTCCCCGGCAACCCGGACGCCGTCGGCGGCGACACACACAGGGCGATCCGTTCCCAGGTGCCGCAGGAGGTGACCGTTCGCGTGGGGCTCCAGCCGGAACGTCTCCTGCACGATCCAGCCGCCCGGCTGGTCGGCGGAGGCGCGCAGAAGGCCGTCCTCGGCGACCGAGAGATACCGGCCGTCGGGAGCGCGCAGGGTCAGCACCCCCTCGCCCCAGTCGACGAGCGCGAGTTCCGTGCCGGTGCCGTCCGCGGTCAGCGGCGGCAGGTCGGTGCGGCCCGCGAGCAGCGCCGGGTCCAGGGCGCCCTCGGCGCCGCGCACCCCGTCGGCGGCCTCGGGCGAGGCGGGGACCTTCAGCAACGTTCCCGCGGAGGTCTTCAGCAGGACGCGGTCCACGCCCTCCGCGAACTCCACGCGCTCCGCTCCGAACCGCTCGTACAGCCCCTCCAGCGGGGTGGAGCGGTGGATCAGGGTGCCGCTGTACCAGTCGAGCTTGCACTCGTCGGCGAGCAGACCCACGACCGCGATCCGGGTGTCGGCCGCCAGCGGCAGCACCCCGTCGTTGCGCAGCAGGACGATCGCCTGTTCGGCGGCCTCCCGGGCGAGCTCGCGATGGGCCGGCGTGTCGAACTCCCCGGTGCCCGCGTGCGGGTCGTGGTGCGGGTCGAACTCGCCCAGCCGCAAACGCACCGAGAGCTGCCGGCGGATCGCGGTGTCGAGGTCCGCCTCCGACAGCAGGCCCCGCTCCAGCGCCCCCCGGATCCGGGCGACGATCGTCGAGCTGTCGGTGCCGTGGTCGGTGAAGCTGTCCACGCCGGCCTGGAGCGCGGCCGCCGTCGCCTCCTCGTGGGTGTCGAAGTAGTGCTCGGAGTCGACCAGGTTGGAGGGCGCGCCCGCGTCCGAGCAGACCAGCAGCTCCTCGTCCGTCCAGGTGCGCAGCTCCTCGCGCAGATACGGGGAGACATGGTTGGGGCGGCCGTTGACCAGGTTGTACGCCGGCATCACCCCGGCCACCGCGCCCGCCTCGACGGTCTCCTTGAAGGCCCGCAGATCGTATTCGTGCAGCACGCGCGGGCGGACCGAGGAGGAGGTGACGTCCCGGCCCGTCTCGTTGTTGTGGGCCAGCCAGTGCTTGAGGACCGGGGCCGTGCGCCAGTACGTCGGATGGTCGCCGCGCAGCCCGCGGGTGTACGCGGTGGCGATCGCCGAGGTCAGCCTGGGGTCCTCGGAGTAGCCCTCCTCGTTACGGCCCCACAGCGGGTGGCGCAGCAGGTTGACCGTGGGGGACCAGACGTTCAGGCCCACGCGGTCGTCCCGGGCGCGCATCGCCCGCGCCTCCTTGGACACCGCCTCGCCGACCCGTCGTACGAGATCCGTGTTCCAGGTCGCGCCCAGTCCGACGGCCTGCGGGAACACCGTGGCCGGTCCCATCCACGCCACGCCGTGCAGGGCCTCCTGGCCGGTGCGGAACGCGGCGACGCCGAGCCGCTCCACGGCGGGCCCGAACTGGTGCAGGAAGGCGACCTTCTCGTCCAGGGTGAGGCGCGCCAGCAGATCGTCGATGCGCTTCGCGAACGGCAGATGCGGATCGCGGAAAGGCGGCGTGGGCGGCGTGGGTGCGGTCACGTGGGGATCCCTTTGCGCTGGAGCGGGGAGTCGCTTTCGAAGCGCTTCGATGCTCATTCGACGCACCGCTGGGTGTCAAGGGGACCTCACGCTTATTTCAAGCAGGGCATAAGAACAGGTCACCTCTGATACCTCGGAGGAATGTTGGGAGCGACCCTTGTGCACCCCCCGGTGTTCACTTAACCTCGCAGCAACATCGAAGCGCTTCGACTGAAAATCTACGTGACAGTGGTCGGGGGACCCGCTTCAGCTCAGCCAGTTCCACTCGAGACACCGCAGCCGACGGCCACCGCCGGGTGTCCTGGTGCGCCATGAAGGGTTGACGCAATGACGCCGAACGCCGCTTCCGCTTCCACCGGCTCCTCCGGCCCGAGCCGGCGAAGCTTCCTCGCCTCCACGGCGGTCGCCACCGCAGCGGTGGCGGGAGGGATGCCGCTGCTCTCCGCCTGCGGCGGCTCGGACAGCGGCTCGCGCGACGGCACCACCTCCGGCAAGGACGCCAAGAAGATCCTGCCCACGTACGTGGCGTCCAACGTGGTGACGCCGGACATCCCGGCCAGGAACGGCTCCTCGATCGGCTTCACGAGCGAGCTCGACATGGCCGGCCTGAAGACCTCGGTGCCGAAGAAGCTCGGCAAGGGCGGCAAGGTCACCGTCATGTCGCCGTTCTGGGGCTCCCCGCCGAAGGCCGACAACGCCTACTACACGGGGATGAACGACCTCATCGGCGTCGACGTCGTCTGGCAGAACCAGGACGGCAACACCTACGAGCAGAAGCTCGGCGCGGTCCTCGCCTCCAGCGACGTACCGGACGTGGTCGTCGTCCCCGGCTGGAACATGAACGGCCGGATACCCAGCGCGATCATCAGCAAGTTCGCCGACCTCGGGCCCCACCTCTCCGGCGACGCCGTCAAGGAGTACCCGAACCTCGCCGCGATCCCCACGGACGCCTGGCAGCGCTCCATCTTCGGCGGCAAGCTGCGCGGACTGCCGATGCCGTCGGCGTACGTCTCCAACATCGTCCCGCTCTACCGTAAGGACATCTTCGACAAGGAGGGGTACGAAGTCCCCACCACCGCCGACGAGTTCCACGCCCTGGCCAAGGAGATCACCAACGCCAAGGCCAAGCGGTGGGCCTGTCTCGACATGAAGTGGACCGCCTGGAACATCTTCGGCGTGCTGCCCGGCGACGAGAAGGGCCTCATGTGGAACCTCGTCGACGGCAAGCTGATCAACCGCATGGAGACCCAGGAGTACCTGGAAGCGATCGAGTGGACGCGCAAGCTGTTCGCCGACGAACTCGTGCACCCCGACGCCAAGCTCGGCAAGAGCAGCGCCACCGACCCGGGCCCCAAGTTCGCGGCCGGCGAGTTCCTCATCTACAACAACGACATCTCCCAGTGGTACAGCCGCACCGCCGAACAGGCCGCCCAGAACCCCGACTTCGAGGTCTGGGGCATGGACCTCTTCGCCCACGACGGCGGCACCCCCACCTTCTGGGCCAAGAACCCGGCGGGCATCTTCGCCTTCGTCAACAAGAAGGCGTCCAAGTCGGTCATCCAGGACGTGCTCGCCGTCGCGAACGTCACCGCGGCGCCGTACGGCACCAAGGAGTACATGATGACCAACTACGGCGTGGAGGGCACCCACTACACCCTCAAGGACGGCGTCCCGGTCAAGACCGACCAGGGCAACCTCGACGTCCTCAACGCCTACGTGATGATCGCCAGCCCCGCCTCCACCCTCGCCCACCCCGACTTCCCCGAGGTCGCGAGGGGGCAGGTCGAGTGGCAGCAGAAGGTCGGCGCCCACACCAAGAAGTCCTCCTTCTACGGCATGCAGATCACCGAGCCCTCCCGCTGGGCCAACCTCTCCAGCGACTTCGAGCAGCTCGAGGACGACATCATCCGCGGCCGCAAGAAGATCGGCGACATGCAGCAGGCCGTCTCCGACTGGAAGAGCAAGGGCGGCGACCAGCTCCGCGACTGGTACCAGAAGATTCTCGACGAGAACGGTTCGGCGGCGAGCTGACCCGGCATCGAGGCAAGGAGAACGGCCGTGTCCCACAGCACGGTGCCTCGGAGCGGGGCCGGGGCAGCAGACGAGAAGGACAAGCCCCCGGTGGCGTCCGGCGGCGCCACCGGCCCCGATGACGGCGCGCCGAGCGGGCCCTCGGGGAAGCTGGGCCTGCGCCTCAGGTTCAGACGCGACCGTGTCCTGCTCCTGATGACCCTGCCGGCCCTCGCGCTGGTCCTGCTCTTCAACTACGTGCCGATCCTGGGCAACATCGTCGCGTTCCAGGACTACGACCCGTACATCAGCGACAACGGCATCGTCTCCATGCTGCACAGCCCCTGGGTGGGCCTGGAGAACTTCCAGCGCATCTTCGAGGACTCGGCGTTCTGGGACGCGGTCACCAACACCCTCGTGCTGTTCTTCCTGCAACTGGTGCTGTACTTCCCGATCCCCATCCTGCTCGCGCTGCTCATCAACAGCGTGGTCAGGCCGCGGGTACGGGCGGTCTCGCAGGCGATCCTGTACCTGCCGCACTTCTTCTCGTGGGTGCTGGTCATCGCGGTGTTCCAGCAGCTGTTCGGCGGCGCGGGCATCCTCTCCCAGCTGCTGCGCCAGCACGGCTACGACGGCCTCGACATCATGACCGACCCCGAGACCTTCAAGTACCTGATCACCGCGCAGAGCGTGTGGAAGGACGCCGGCTGGGGGATCATCGTGTTCCTCGCCGCGCTGTCCTCCGTCCCGACCGACCTGTACGAGGCCGCCGCGATGGACGGCGCCGGGCGCTGGCGCCGTATGTGGCACGTGACGCTCCCGGCCCTGCGCCCGGTGATCGCACTGCTGCTGGTGCTGCGCGTCGGTGACGCGCTGACCGTGGGCTTCGAACAGATCCTGCTCCAGCGCGACTCCGTGGGACCAGGTGCCTCGGAGGTCCTCGACACCTTCGTCTGGTGGAACGGCGTGCGCAACCAGGACTTCGGCTACGCGGCCGCCGCCGGGCTCGTCAAGGGCGTCGTCAGCCTCGGGCTGGTCCTCGCCGCGAACAAGGTGGCCCATCTCATGGGCGAGCAGGGGGTGTACAAGAAATGAGCACGGTGCTCGAGAAGTCCCGTCCCTGGTCCGCTCCGCCCCGGCCGGCCTGGGAGGAGGAGCCCAGCAGGGCCGGGGTGGCGGGCAAGGGGCTGGTCCTCGCGCTGGCCTGCCTCGGGATCCTCTTCCCGATCTGGATCGTCGTCGTCACCAGCCTCTCCTCCCGCCGGACCATCGATCAGGCGGGCGGACTGGTGATGATCCCCAAGGGCGTCACCTTCGTCGCCTACCGGGAGCTGCTGAGCGGCGGGCAGGTGACACGGGCCGCGGTGATCAGCGTCCTCATCACCCTGGTCGGCACGCTGTTCTCGATGACGGTGTCCGTCCTGTGCGCCTACGGCCTCTCCCGGTCGGGCTCACTGGGACACCGCTGGCTGCTGCTGGTCCTGCTGGCCACGATGTTCTTCAGCGCCGGTCTGATCCCGACGTATCTCCTGGTGCAGTCGCTCGGCCTGACCGACACCTACCTCGCGCTGATCCTGCCCGGCGCGGTCAGCGTCTTCAACATCCTCGTCCTGCGGGGCTTCTTCATGGGCATCTCGCAGGAACTGATCGACAGCGCGCGGATCGACGGGGCCGGGGAATTCCGGATCCTCTGGCAGATCGTCATGCCGCTGTCGCGGGCGGTGCTGGCGGTCATCACCCTGTTCTACGCGGTCGGGTACTGGAGCGCCTGGTTCAACGCCTCGCTGTACCTCAACGACCAGGACATGATGCCGCTCCAGAACGTCATGATCCAGCTCGTGCAGAAGCAGGAGGCGCCGGTGGGGCCGGGGCAGGCCATCAAGACCGGTGAGCTGTCGGGGCTGGCCGTGCAGATGGCGGTGATGGTGATGGCGTTGCTGCCGGTGGCTGTCCTGTCCCCGTTCGTCCAGAAGCACTTCAAGAAGGGGATGCTGACGGGGGCGGTCAAGGGCTGAGCCCCGGGTGCGGGTGCGTGGGGGCTGATCGCGCCGTTCCCCGCGCCCCTCGGTGGGCGCAGTCACGCCCGCTGCATCGCGGCGGCACCCCGTCAGCGCCGGGCTGCGTGACCCACCTTCGGTTCCCGGCAACCCAGGTCCATCTCTCCCACCCCCTGCGAGGTACCCCCATGCACGTCACCCGCCGCACCGTCCTCGCCGGCACCGCAGCCGCCGCCGCGCTCACCGCCCTCCCCGCGGTGCAGGCCCATGCGGTCACCGAAGGCACGCCCCCCTACCGCTGGCGCAACGCCGTCATGGGCGGCACCGGCTTCGTCACCGGCGTCCTCTTCCACCCCGCCGTCCGCGGCCTCGCCTACGCCCGCACCGACATCGGCGGGGCGTACAGATGGGACGACCGCGCCGCCCGCTGGACCCCCCTGACCGACCACCTCGGCTGGGACGACTGGAACCTCCTCGGGGTGGAGGCCCTCGCCGTGGACCCCGTCCACCCGGAGCGCCTCTACCTGGCCCTCGGCACCTACGCCCAGTCCTGGGCCGGCAACGGCGCGCTCCTGCGCTCCGACGACCGCGGCGCCACCTGGACCCGCACCGACCTCACCGTGAAGCTCGGCGCCAACGAGGACGGCCGGGGCGCGGGGGAGCGGCTGCTGGTGGACCCGAGGGACAGCGACACCCTGTGGCTGGGCACCCGGCACGACGGGCTGCTCAGGTCCGGTGACCGGGGCGCGAGCTGGGCAGCCGTCACCGGCTTCCCCGGCACCCCGACCGCCGCCGGCCAGGGCGTGACCCTCCTGGTCGCGGCCGGCCGCACCCTCTACGTGGGCTGGGGCGACTCCGACGGCACCGCCGGGTCCGTGAACCTCTACCGCACCACCGACGGCAGCACCTGGGAAGCCGTCCCCGGGCAGCCGGCCGGCACGTCCGCCAAGGTCCCGATCCGCGCCGCGTACGACTGCCACACCCGCGAGCTGTACGTGACGTACGCCGACGCGCCCGGCCCCAACGGCCAGTCCGACGGCAGCGTGCACAAGCTGGCGACGACGACCGGCACCTGGACCGAGGTCACGCCGGTCCGGCCGGGCGGCGGCGACACCTTCGGCTACGGGGGCGTCGCCGTGGACGCCCGCCGCCCCGGCACCCTCGTCGTCTCCACCAACAACCGCTGGGCCGCGGTCGACACCCTGTACCGCACGACCGACGGCGGTCGCAGCTGGACGTCCCTCAAGGACGCCGCCGTGTTCGACGTGTCCGAGACTCCCTTCCTGAAGTGGGGCGAGGACCGGCCGAAGTTCGGCTGGTGGATCCAGGCCGTCGCCGTCGACCCGTACGACTCGAAGCACGTCGTCTACGGCACCGGCGCCACCCTCTACGGCACCCGCGACCTCAGGCACTGGGCGCCGCAGATCCGCGGCCTGGAGGAGACGTCCGTGGTCCAGCTGGTGTCGCCCCCGGCCGGGGAGGCACACCTGCTGAGCGGCTCCCGGGACATCGGCGTGATGTACCACGAGCGGCTCACCGCGTCTCCGTCGCGCGGCATGGCGACGAACCCCGTGTCCGGGTCGGCGACGGGACTCGCGCAGGCCGCGGCCAGGCCGTCGTACGTGGTCCGCAGCGGGTGGGGCGACCACGGCAACGGCGCGTACTCGACCGACGGCGGGCGGACCTGGGCGCCCTTCGAGGGACAGCCCGCCATCGCCAAGGACGCTCCGGGGCCGATCGCCGCCAACGCCGACGGCAGTGTGCTGCTGTGGTCCTTCGTGCACTGGGACGGCACGAAGTACCCGGCTCACCGCTCCACGGACCACGGCACGACCTGGTCCGAGGTCTCCTCCTTCCCGAACGGCGCCACGCCGGTCGCCGACCCGGCCGACCCGACGCTGTTCTACGCGTACGACTCCGACAAGGGAAACGTACGCGCCAGCACTGACAGTGGCCGCTCGTTCACGGTCCGTGCGACCGGGCTGCCGGCCGGTGACAGCCAGTTCAAGCTGGTCGCGGCCCCGGGCCGGTCCGGCGACCTCTGGCTCTGCACCAAGTGGAACGGGCTCTACCGGTCCACCGACGGCGGCGCCACGTTCGCCAAGGTGGCCAGCTGCTGGGCCTCGTACACCCTCGGCTTCGGCAAGGCCGCCCCCGGTGCCGACTACCCGGCGATCTACCAGGTCGGCTCGACGGAGGCGATCACCGCCGTCTACCGCTCCGACGACGGCGCGAAGAGCTGGGTGCGCATCAACGACGACCGGCACCAGTGGGGCTGGACCGGCGAGATCATCGTCGGCGATCCGCGGGTGTACGGCCGCGTCTACCTCGCCACCAACGGGCGCGGCATCCAGTACGGGGAGCCCGTCCGATGAGCACGGGCCGCAGGCCGACCCTCGCCGACGCCACCCGGGGCCGCATCCTCTTCGGCGGCGACTACAACCCCGAGCAGTGGCCCGAGGAGACCTGGCCCGAGGACGCCCGGCTGATGCGCGAGGCCGGCGTCACCGCCGTCACCGTCGGCGTCTTCTCCTGGGCGAAGCTCGAACCAGAGCCGGGGGCACGGGAGTTCGGCTGGCTGGACCGGCTCATGGACCTTCTGCACGAGCACGGCGTCGGGGTCGTCCTCGCCACCCCCACCTCCTCCCCGCCGCCCTGGCTCGGCCGGCTCCACCCGGACTCGCTGCCCGTCACCGAGGACGGCCGGACCGAGTGGTGGGGCGGCCGGCAGCACTTCTCCCACTCCAGCGCCGCCTACCGAGGCCACGCCGCGGCCATCACCGAGGCCCTCGCCGCCCGCTACGCCGGCCATCCCGCCCTGACCATGTGGCACATCAACAACGAGTACTGCACGGCCGACTTCGGCGACGAGGCCGCCGCCCGTTTCCGCCGCTGGCTGCGCGCGAAGTACGGCGCCCTCGACGCCCTCAACACCGCCTGGGGCACCGCCTTCTGGAGCCAGGGCTACGACAGCTGGGACGGCATCCTGCCGCCGCGCACCCCGCACTATCTGAAGAACCCCGCCCAGGTGCTGGACTTCCGGCGCTTCACCTCCGACATGCTCCTGGAGTGTTACACCGCCGAGCGGGACATCGTCGCCCGGCACACCCCGCACATCCCGGTCACCACCAACTTCATGCCGCTGTTCCCCGGCCAGGACGCCTGGCGCTGGGCCGAGGAGGAGGACGTCGTCTCCGTCGACCTCTACCCCGACCCGAGGGACCCGCTCGGCCCGCAGCACGGCGCCCTCGTCCAGGACCTCACCCGCTCCCAGGCGCGCGGCCCCTGGATGCTGATGGAACAGGCGGCCGGCCCCGTCAACTGGCGCGGGGTGAACCATCCCAAACCGCGCGGCCTCAACCGTCTGTGGTCCTTCCAGGCCGTCGCCCGGGGCGCCGACGCCGTCTGCTACTTCCAGTGGCGCCAG
Source organism: Streptomyces griseoruber (assembly GCF_001514205.1). GTDB lineage: Bacteria > Actinomycetota > Actinomycetes > Streptomycetales > Streptomycetaceae > Streptomyces > Streptomyces griseoruber. The sequence goes on from NZ_KQ948774.1 coordinate 255,622, forward strand.
TCCCGCCAGGGCGCCGAGAAGTTCCACTCCGGCATGCTCGGTCACGCGGGGGAGCGGGGCCGCACCTTCCAGGAGGTCAAGCGGCTCGGCGCCGAACTCGCCGCGATCGGCCCCGCGGTGACCGGCAGCCCCCTCCACGCCGACATCGCCATCCTCCACGACTGGCACGCCTGGTGGGCCTCCGCCCAGGAGGGCCGCCCCTCCGCCCACGTCGACCATCCCGCCGTCCTGCACGCCTGGCACCGCGCCCTGTGGGAGGCCGGGTTCGCCACCGACTTCGCGCACCCCGCGCACGACCTCGGCCGCTACCGGCTCGTGGTCGTGCCCCAGCTGTACGCGCTGACGGACGCGGCCGTCGGCAACCTCCTCGCCTTCGTCCGGGCCGGCGGCACCCTGGTCTGCGGCTTCCTCACCGGTGTCGCCGACGAGGACGACCGGATCCGCCCCGGCGGCATGGACCCCCGGCTGCGCGAGCTGTTCGGCATCCGCGTCCTGCACGAGTGGTGGCCGCTGGAACCGGGGGAGACCGTCGTGTGCGACGGCTTCCTCGGGACCCTGTGGTCGGAGGAGCTGGAGGCCGAGCCCGACGCGGTCGAGGCCCGCTACGGCGGCGGTGAACTCGACGGCTTCCCCGCCGTCCTGCGCCGCGACCGCGCCTGGTACGTCTCCACCCTCCCCGAGCCCGACGCCCTGCGCGCGCTGACGGCCCGCATCGCCGCCGGGGCCGGGGTCCGCCCGGTCCTCGCCGGGCTCCCGGACCGGGTCGAGGCCGTACGCCGCGGTGAGCTGCTGTTCCTCCTCAACCACCGCCGCGAGCCGGTCACCGTCGACGTCCCGGGCACCCACACCGACCTGCTCACCGGGGACAAGATCACCGATCGGGTTTTCCTGGACCGGTACGGCGTGATGGTGTTGCGGTCATGACGGTCACGCACGGCTCCTGGGAGCCGACCCCCGCCGCCCGCTGGGAGGACGCCTTCCTCAGCGGCAACGGTCACCACGGCACCCTCGCGTTCGGCGACCCGAACGACGACCGGGTCATCGTCACCCATCACACCCTGGTCCGCCCCAACGGCGCCGAACACGCCCGCCCGCCCGAGCTGGCCGCCGGACTCCCGGCCCTCCAGGACCGGTTGCTCGCCGGTGATCTCACGGCGGCGGAATCGTTCACCGACCACCGCCCCCTGCAGTGGGTCCAGCCCTTCCACCCCGCCTTCCAGATCCGACTGCGCCGGGCCACCCCGGCCGAACCGCACCGCTACCGCCGCACCGTCGACTTCACGACCGGCGAGACCACCGCCACCTGCGGGGAGTGGACCAGCAGGGTCTTCGTCTCCCGCGCCGACGACGTGATCGTCCAGCACATCACCACCCCCGACCTGGACATCTCCCTCGACCACCGCCTCCCCGGCGCCCCCGCCGACCTCGCCGTCGGCCACGGCGAGGCCCTCACCCCGGACGGCGCCCTGCTCACCCTGCGCGCCCGCTACCCCGGCAGCGACCGCGCGTACACCGGGGTGACCCTCGTCGCCGTCACCGGCGGCAGCGCCTCCCTCACCCTCCCCGGGGTGCGGATCACCGGCGCCGCGTCCGTCCTCCTGCTCACCCGGGTGCGCCGCCACACCGGCGACCTCGACGTCACCGCGGAGCAGCGCGCCCTGGCCGCCCTCCCGGACTCCTACGAGGATCTCCTCGACCGCCATCTCGCCCTGCACCGCACCGCCTACGAACGGGTCGCCCTCGATCTGCGCGCCGACCCCGACGAACGCGCCCTCCCCGGCTCCGAGCTGCTCAAACGCCCCCGCAGTACGGCCCTCCTGGAGCGCCTCTTCGCGGCCGGCCGCTATCACCTGCTGTCCTCCTCCGGCCTCAACCCGCCGCGCCTGACGGGGCTGTGGACCGGCGACTGGGACACCGCCTGGTCCGGCGCGTTCACCAACGACGCCAACCTCAACCTCCAGACCGCCTCCGCCGCGACCGCCGCCCTTCCCGAAGTCACCGCCGCCCTGGCCTCCCTGATCCATCGCCAGCTCGACGACTGGCGGGAGAACGCCCGCGCGGTCTTCGGCGCCCGGGGCGCGGTCGCGCCCGCCCACACCGACGGCGAGTCCGGGCTGACGTACCACTTCAGCCGTGAGTACCCGCTGCACCTGTGGACGGCCGGTGCCGACTGGCTGCTCAAGCCCCTCGTCGACCACGACGAGACCCGGGGTGTCCGCGACCCGCGCACCGCCGCCGCCCTCGCCGAGGTCGCCCGTTTCTACGAGGACTTCCTCACCCGCACCGACCCGGACGACCCCGACGGGCATCTCGTCGTCGTCCCCTCCTACTCCCCGGAGAACCGGCCCGCCAACGCGAGCTGGGGCGCCGTCGACGCGGCCATGGACCTCTCGGCCGCCCGGCACGCGCTGCTCACCGCGGCCGACCACCACCCGGCGGACGCCGACCGGTGGCGCGCCCTGGCCGACCGCCTCCCCCCGCACCGGGTCAACGCCGACGGCGCTCTCGCCGAATGGGCGAGACCCGGCCTCGACGACTCCTACGACCACCGCCACCTCAGCCATCTCTACGGCGTCTGGCCGCTCGACGAGATCACCCCGTACGACACCCCGGAGCTCGCGGCCGCCGCCCACCGCGCGCTCGCACTGCGCGGCGCCGAGAACGACTCCGCGCACGGCCACCTCCACCACGCCCTGATCGCGGCCCGGCTGCGCGACGGCCACCGCGTCGGCCACGCCCTCGACCGGGTCCTGGACGGCGACTTCTTCCACGCCTCGCTGATGAGCGCCCACTACCCCCACCGCGACGTCTACAACGCGGACGCCGCGCACACCCTGCCCGCCGTGCTGATCGAGGCCCTCGTGCACTCCACCCCCGACCGGCTGGTGCTGTTCCCCGCCCGGCCGGCCGCGCTCCCGGCGGGCGAGGTGCGGGGCCTGCGCACCCGGTTCGGCGCCGAACTCGACCTCGCCTGGGGGCCCGAGGGCGCCACGGCGGTCCTCAGGCCCACCCGCACCCTCCGCATCGACGTCCGGACCTCCGCCGACGACACCAAGCCGCTCGACCTCGTCGCCGGCGAAGAACACGTCCTCACCACGGGGACGTGGTAACTCCCCGCACCTCCCCCCACCCATGGAAGGGACACCATGGCAACACGCACGCTCGGCAGGGTCGTCAAGGCCCTGATCGCCCCCACCCTGGCCCTCGGCGCGACCGTCGGTCTCGCCTCCGCCCCGGCCTCGGCCGCCGTCTGGAGCTCCTGCGACCAGTGGGGCAACACCAGCCTGAACGGCTACACGCTCTACAACAACATCTGGGGCTCCGGCGCCGGCAGCCAGTGCGTCTGGGCCAACTCCGGCACCAACTGGGGAGTCTGGGCCAACCACCCCAACACCGGCGGCATCAAGTCCTACCCCAACTCCAAGAAGGTGATCAACAAGTCGATCACCTCCCTCGGCTCGCTCTCCAGCAGCTACAACGTCACGGTCCCCTCGTCCGGCGCGTACAACACGTCGTACGACATCTGGGACACGGACTACGACTACGAGATCATGCTCTGGGTCAACTACAACGGCGCCGTCGGCCCCCTCGGCACCTCCCAGGGCAACGTCACCCTCGGCGGCCACACCTGGACCGTCTACAAGGGCACCAACGGCGCGAACGAGGTGTTCTCGTTCCTGCGCACCTCGGACTCGTCGTCCGGCACCGTGAACATCCTGCCGATCCTGAAGTGGATCAAGGACACCAAGGGCTGGTTCGGCAACGAGACCATCGGTGACGTGCAGTTCGGGTACGAGATCACCTCGTCCTCGGGCGGCCTCGACTTCGCCACCAACAACCTGACCGTCAGCAGCAGCTGACGGACCGGCGGGCCGGGGCCGGCGCCGGGGCTCTCACGCCCGGTCGACCTCGGCCCGCAGCGCGTTGTAGCCGGCGAACGCGGTGTCGACGTCGGCCCGGGTCAGTCCGTAGCGGGCCAGGTCGTAGCGGTGCGGCCGGGTGCCCTTCGGACGGGCCGCGACCTGGGGCAGCCGGGCCGCGTCGGCGTCGGTCCAGCGCGCGCCGATCGCGTCGTAGAGCTTGGGTGCGCCCGCCGCCGGGTCGGAGCCCAGCCAGGAGTAGGGCACGTCGATCAGCGCCTCGCGGGGGATCACGGCGCGGGCGGCGAGACCCCGGGTCATCGAGCGGCTCAGCAGCTCCAGCCAGGTCCTGCCGAGGTCGTGCAGGTCCAGCGGGCGCAGGGTGATCGCCATGCCGTGCTCGATCAGACTGCAGAACGAGGGCACCACGGCGGCCGGATCACGGTGGGTCCACACGATCGTCGCGTCGGGGAACACCGACAGCAGCGCGTCGAGGTTCTCGGTGTGCAGCGGCGACTTCAGCACCCAGCGGCGGCGCGGACGGCCGTACTGGAGGACCTGGTAGATCTGCTTGAGGTAGGCGTAGTCGGGCCGGAAGTCCCGCTCGTAGTGCCGTTCCCGGTACGCGGGGATACGGGCCTGGGACAGCGGCATGATCGTGTGCGGGAGGGCGAAGGTGCACTCCTCGGGGCTCTCGGCGGCCATCGGGTGGATGTCGCGGTAGCGCGGGGAGAGCAGGTTGATCGCCCCGACCAGCCCGCGCGCCGCCGCCACCGCCCGCTTCCGCTGCCGCTCGGTCCCCTCCAGATCCGGGGTGAGCAGCTCCCAGAGGCGGGGACATCGGTGCTGTTCGGAGAGGGACAGCACGCCGTGGGTGAGGGTGGTCGCGGTGCGCGGCAGGCCGACCACGAACACGGGCCGCTCGACCGGCTCCCGGACGATCCGCGGATGGTCGGCGATCAGCCGCCGGACCCGGGCGCGGTTGGCGAGGTGCCGGCGCACATGGCCCTGGGCCGACCACCAGCCGACCGGGGTGAGGTGCTCGTCCCGGGCCCAGCTGCGCAGCAGGAACCGGAACTCGGCGGAGAACACCGCGTCCACCGGCCCGGCCGAGGCGGCCAGCCGGTCGAAGACCCGGTCGGGGCTGCGGCGGGAGGCGAACCCCGGCCGCAGGAGCTGGTTGGCGAGGGAGAGGGCGAGGGGAGGCGCGGACATGGGGCAACACCCTTTCGTGGCGCTGGTGGGGCAGCGGAAAGCCAGCTGGATGCCAGCCCTCTACCCCACCAACTCCCTTTTGCCACAAGGGTGTTCGGGCGTTACGACGATGATTCGGCCACCGGCAGCCGGGCCCCGTCCCGCAGGAACAGCGGGATCCGGTCCAGCGGCGCGTCGACCGTCACCGACCTGCCGCCCTCGTACGCCTCACCCGTCCACGCGTCCGTCCAGCGCGCCCCCGCCGGAAGGTACGCAGTCCGCTCCCTGGCTCCCGCCTCCAGCACCGGTGCGACCAGCAGGTCCCGGCCGAACAGGTAGGAGTCGTCGACCGACCAGGCCGCCGGGTCGTCGGGGAACTCCAGGAACAGCGGACGCATCGGCGGCAGCCCCTCCTCGTGGGCCTCCCGCATGACGTCGAGGACGTACGGCTTCAGCCGCTCGCGCAGCCGCAGGTACTTCCCCAGGACCGCGCCCGCCTCCTCGCCGTACGACCACACCTCGTTCGGGCCGCCGGTCATGTCCGGGCCGAGCGGCATGCCCGGGTCGCGGAAGCCGTGCAGCCGCATCAGCGGGGACAGCGTGCCGAACTGGAACCAGCGGACCATCACCTCCCGGTACGCCGGGTCGTCCGGGTCGCCGCCGTGGAAGCCGCCGATGTCCGTGTTCCACCACGGGATGCCCGACAGCGCGGTGTTGAGGCCGGCCGCGATCTGCCGGCGCAGGGTCGGGAAGTCGGTGCCGATGTCACCCGACCACAGGGCCGCGCCCCAGCGCTGACTGCCGGCCCACGCCGAGCGGTTGAGGGTGACGACCTCCTCGCCCTCGGCGCGCAGGCCCTCGTAGAAGGTGCGGGCGTTCTCCGCCGGGTAGAGGTTGCCGACCTCCAGGCCCGGGCCCGCCCAGTAGCGCAGGTTCTCCTGGAAGCCCGGCTTCAGCTCCGGCTCGCAGGCGTCCAGCCAGAAGGCCGTGATCCCGTACGGGGCGAGGTAGTTGTCCCGGACGCGTGACCACACGAACTCCCGGGCCTCGGGGTTCGTCGCGTCGTAGAAGGCCACCTGGACCGTGGAGGCGACCTCCTTGTCCGGCCAGTCGGCGTGCGCCAGCGGTCCGTACTGGGTGCCGATGAAGTGACCGCGCTGCTCCATCACCGGGTGGTTCTCGCTCAGCGGCGACACCGAAGGCCACACGCTGACCACCAGCTTGATGCCGAGCTCCGCCAACTCCCGGACCATGGCGGCAGGGTCGGGCCACTCCCGCAGGTCGAACTTCCAGTCGCCGAGGTGCGTCCAGTGGAAGAAGTCGCAGACGATCGCCGAGATCGGCAGGCCCCGGCGCCTGTACTCGCGGGCCACGGCGAGGAGTTCGTCCTGGGTGCGGTAGCGCAGCTTGCACTGCCAGAAGCCCGCCGCCCACTCCGGGAGCATCGGCGTGCGGCCCGTCACCGCGCTGTAGCGGCGCTGCCCGTCGGCCGGGGTGCCCGCCGTGATCCAGTAGTCGATCTGCCGGGCGGAGTCGGCCACCCAGCGGGTGCCGTTCCCGGCCAGCTCCACCCGGCCGATCGCCGGGTTGTTCCACAGCAGGGTGTAGCCGCGGCTGGACGACAGCACCGGGATGCCGACCTCGGCGTTGCGCTGGACCAGGTCCAGGACCAGGCCCTTCTGGTCGAACCGCCCGTGCTGGTGCTGGCCGAGCCCGTACAGCTTCTCGTCCTCGTACGCGGCGAACCGCTGCTCCAGCCGGTGGTGACCGTTGCCGACGGCCGTGTAGTGCCGCGAGCCGGGCCACCAGAAGTGCGCGCGCTCCTCCGCCAGCACCTCACCGCCGTCGTCGGTGCGCAGAAAGCGGATCAGACCCTCGGCGTCCACCTCGACGGTGAGCCCGCCGACGGTCAGCACCCCCCGTCCGTCCTCGGTCTTGATCGTGTACGGCGTCGGCGGCGCCGTGTCCAGCAGCGCGCCCGGCAGTCCGTCGAGCACGGGACCGCCGAGCCGGGCGCGGACCCGGACCGCGTCCGGCCCCCACGGCTCGATCCGGAGGGTCTCCTGACGGCCGCTCCACTCCAGCGCGCCGTCCCGCTCGCGGAAGGTGCCGACGGTGGGGGAGGACTGCGCGAGGCTGACCGCGCCGTGACTGGTCTGGTTTTCGGCAGGCTGATTCACGTGGGGGCTCCTGTGCTCCTGGAGGAGTGCGGACATGGGGGTGCCCTGGCGTGGCACACCAGCGAGAGGGAAGAGCGGGGAAAACCTCAGTGAGCGGCCGGGCCGGTGCTCGCCCGGACCGTCAACTCGGGTTCGATCAGCACGACTTCGTCCGTCCCCCGGCTGTCGAGCTTGGCCATGAGACGTTCCACGGCGTGCCGGCCCATCTCCTGGGCGGGGATGGCGACCGAGGTCAGCCGCACCGAGGCCTGGACGGCGACCTGCTCGGGGCAGATCGCGACCACGGAGACGTCCTCGGGGACGGCCCGGCCCTGCTGGCGCAGCAGCGCGAGCAGGGGTTCGACCGCCGACTCGTTCTGCACGACGAACCCGGTCGTGCCCGGGCGTTCGTCGAGGATCCGGGCGAGGGTCACGGCCATCGCGTCGTACCCGCCCTCACAGGGGCGGTGCAGCAGCCGTACACCCGTCTCCCGGGCGCGGGAGCGCAGTCCGTCGAGCGTGCGCTCGGCGAAGCCGGTGTGCCGCTCGTACACCGCGGGCGCCTCGCCGATGACAGCGATGTCGCGGTGGCCGAGGGAGGCGAGATGCTCCACGCACAGCGCGCCGGTCGCCGTGAAGTCGAGGTCGACGCAGGTCAGGCCGGAGGTGTCGGCCGGCAGTCCGATCAGCACCGAGGGCTGGTCCGTGTGCCGCAGCAGCGGCAGCCGTTCGTCGTCGAGCTGGACGTCCATCAGGATCATGGCGTCGGCGAGCCCGCTGCCGGTGACCCGGCGCACCGCGTCGGGGCCCTCCTCGCCGGTGAGCAGCAGCACGTCGTAGCCGTGGGTGCGGGCCGTGGTGGCCACCGCGATGGCGATCTCCATCATCACCGGCACGTACATGTCGGTGCGCAGCGGGATCATCAGCGCGATGATGTTCGACCTGCTGCTGGCCAGCGCCCGGGCGCCCGCGTTCGGGTGGTAGCCCAGCTCGCGGATGCTCTGCTCGACCCGCTGCCGGGTGGTCGTGGAGATGGACCGCTTGCCACTGAGGACATAGCTCACCGTGCTCGCCGAGACTCCGGCGTGCTGGGCGACCTCGGCGAGGGTGACCATCCAGCTCTCCAAGCTTTGTGAAGCGCTTCGACAGTGCGCAGTGTGAACAAGAGTGGGTGAGGGTGGTTCGACAGTAGCCCCAGCGGAGGTGGGTGTCCATAGGATGTCGAAGCGCTTCGACAGCGAGTGGTGTCGGAATCATGGAGAAGATGCGCTCTGCCTACCACGTGCAAGCGCTCACCAGGGAGTGCACGGCCTTCGGCACCGTCGCGCTCGTTGACGGAGTCGCCCCGGAGGCACTGGCCGCCGGCGCGGGCCCGCCGGGCACCGGCTGCGGCCGGCCGCGCTCGACCCCGACGACTTCACCCGGGCACTCGTCCGGCGCAAGCCGACCGGCCGTCCGGACACCACGTCCTCCGCGGTCACCATCGGCCGATCCGGACCCCGACGGGCACGCGAAGGGTGGCGGGGTCGTCCCGGATCGGGTACCAACGATCGAGTAGCACCCATCGGTAACCGATGTGGTCCATGATCCCGATTCGCGGCGAGGTGAGCCTCATGTCCGCACCACCCCTGAAGAAACCCACCGTCACCGAACGTGAGGCACGCCAGGTGGCGGAGGCCGCCCGGGAACAGGACTGGCGCAAGCCCAGCTTCGCCAAGGAACTGTTCCTGGGCCGGTTCCGCCTCGATCTGATCCATCCTCATCCGCTCCCCACCGACGAGGCCGTCCGGCGCGGCGAGCAGTTCCTCACCAAGCTCCGCGCGTTCTGCGAGACGAAGATCGACGGGGCGCTGATCGAGCGCGAGGCCCGGATCCCCGACGAGGTGATCAACGGCCTCAAGGAACTCGGCGCCCTCGGCATGAAGATCGACCCCAAGTACGGCGGCCTCGGCCTCACCCAGGTGTACTACAACAAGGCGCTGGCCCTGGTCGGCTCGGCCAGCCCCGCCGTCGGCGTCCTGCTGTCGGCCCACCAGTCGATCGGCGTCCCGCAGCCGCTGAAGATGTTCGGCACCCCCGAGCAGAAGCAGGCCTTCCTGCCGCGCTGCGCCACCACCGCCGTCAGCGCCTTCCTGCTCACCGAGCCGGACGTCGGCTCCGACCCGGCCCGCCTCGCCACCGGCGCGGTACCCGACGGGGACGACTACGTCCTCGACGGCGTCAAACTGTGGACGACGAACGGCGTGGTCGCCGACCTGCTGGTGGTCATGGCGCGCGTCCCGAAGAGCGAAGGCCATCCCGGCGGCATCTCCGCCTTCGTCGTGGAGAGCGACTCGCCCGGCATCACCGTGGAGAACCGCAACGCGTTCATGGGCCTGCGCGGCATCGAGAACGGCGTCACCCGTTTCCACCAGGTCCGGGTCCCCGCCGCCAACCGCATCGGCCCCGAGGGCGCCGGCCTGAAGATCGCCCTCACCACCCTCAACACCGGCCGGCTCTCCCTGCCCGCGTCCTGCGTCGCGGCCGGCAAGTGGTCGCTGAAGATCGCCCGCGAGTGGTCGACGGCCCGCGAGCAGTGGGGCAAGCCGATCGCGAGCCACGAGGCGGTCGGCGCGAAGATCAGCTTCATCGCGGCCACCACCTTCGCCCTGGAGGCCGTGCTCGACCTGTCCTCCCAGATGGCCGACGAGGACCGCAACGACATCCGCATCGAGGGCGCCCTGGCCAAGCTCTTCGCCTCCGAGATGGGCTGGCGGATGGCCGACGAACTCATCCAGATCCGCGGCGGCCGCGGCTTCGAGACGGCCGACTCGCTCAGGGCCCGCGGCGAGCGCGCGGTCCCCGCCGAACAACTCCTGCGCGACCTGCGCATCAACCGCATCTTCGAGGGCTCCACGGAGATCATGCATCTCCTCATCGCCCGCGAGGCCGTCGACGCCCACCTCTCCGTCGCCGGCGACCTCATCGACCCCGAGAAGTCCCTCCAGGACAAGGCCAGGGCGGGCGCCAACGCCGGTGTCTTCTACGCCAAGTGGCTCCCGAAGCTGGTCGCGGGACCGGGCCAGCTCCCGTCGTCGTACACCGGCTTCAGGTACGGCGGCGTCGACCTCTCCGCGCATCTGCGGTTCGTCGAACGGCATGCCCGCAAGCTCGCCCGCTCCACCTTCTACGCCATGTCCCGCTGGCAGGGCCGGATGGAGACCAAGCAGGGCTTCCTCGGCCGGATCGTCGACATCGGCGCGGAACTCTTCGCGATGAGCGCGGCCTGCGTCCGGGCCGAACTGCTGCGCACCCGCGGCGAACACGGCCGCGAGGCCTACCGGCTCGCCGACGCCTTCTGCCGCCAGTCCCGGCTGCGCGTCGACGAACTCTTCACCCGCCTGTGGAGCAACACCGACGACACGGACCGCAAGGTCGTCAAGGACGTCCTCGCGGGCGCCCACACCTGGCTGGAACAGGGCGTCATCGACCCCTCCGGCGACGGCCCGTGGATCGCCGACACCACCCCCGGGCCCAGCGAGCGGGAGAACGTCCACCGCCGCATCGAGTGACGGACGCGGGGCACGGACGGCCGACTGCTCACGCAGCCGGCCGTCCGTGCCCCGCGGCGCCGGATCCGGTGCTCGCACACCGCACCGGCCGGCGCCGCGTCGGCGGCCGAGGAACCGCCGGTGTCCAGGCCCCGGCACAGCACCGGCACCGCCCAGGCCCGCTGCCCGGTGCGCGGCAGCACCCGTATCCCGTCCCCGTACCCCGCGGGCTTCAGGACGTCCCGGTAACGGCTGCCCGACTCCGGCCGCCCCCGCGCGGACACCGACAGCACGGCGACCGGCTCCCGCGCCCGGGGAGGGGAACACCCGCCCGCCCGGACCGCAGCGGCCCGGCACCGCCAGGACACCCCTCGGTCCCGGTGACCCATGGGCGTGACGGATCGCGGGCCAGGCAACAATGGGGGGATGAGCGTTCCAGCCCCCCTCGCCGACCCGCACCTCGTCTACGACCCCGTCGCGGGCGACGGCCCCAAGGACGTGGTGATCCTCGGTGCCACCGGATCGATCGGCACCCAGGCCGTCGACCTCGTGCTGCGCAACCCCGACCGGTTCCGGGTCACCGGCCTGTCCGCCAACGGCGGCCGGGTCGCCCTCCTGGCCGAGCAGGCCCGCCGGCTGCGGGTGCGGACCGTCGCGGTCGCCCGCGAGGACGTCGTCCCGGCCCTGCGCGAGGCGCTCGCCGCCGAGTACGGCACCTCGGAGCCGCTCCCCGAGATCCTCGCCGGCCCGGACGCGGCCACGCGGCTCGCCGCCTCCGACTGCCACACCGTCCTCAACGGCATCACGGGCTCCATCGGCCTCGCACCCACCCTCGCCGCCCTGGAGGCGGGCCGGACCCTCGCGCTCGCCAACAAGGAGTCGCTCATCGTCGGCGGCCCGCTGGTCAAGGCCCTCGCCAAGCCCGGGCAGATCATCCCGGTGGACTCCGAGCACGCCGCCCTCTTCCAGTCCCTCACCGCCGGCACCCGCGCCGACGTGCGCAAACTGGTCGTCACCGCCTCCGGCGGCCCCTTCCGCGGCCGCACCAGGGCCGAGCTGGCGCACGTCACCGTCCAGGACGCCCTCGCCCACCCCACCTGGTCCATGGGACCGGTCATCACGATCAACTCCGCGACCCTCGTCAACAAGGGGCTGGAAGTCATCGAGGCCCACCTCCTCTACGACATTCCCTTCTCGCGGATTGAGGTGGTCGTGCACCCGCAGTCGTATGTCCACTCGATGGTTGAGTTCACGGACGGATCGACACTGGCCCAGGCGACGCCCCCCGACATGCGCGGGCCCATCGCCATCGGCCTCGGCTGGCCGCAGCGCGTCCCCGACGCCGCGCCCGCCTTCGACTGGAGCACGGCGTCGACCTGGGAGTTCTTCCCGCTCGACAACGAGGCCTTCCCCTCGGTGAACCTCGCCCGGCACGTGGGCGAGCTCGCCGGGACGGCCCCGGCGGTGTTCAATGCCGCCAACGAGGAGTGCGTGGAGGCCTTCCGCGCCGGCGCGCTGCCGTTCAACGGGATCATGGAGACCGTGACGAGGGTCGTCGAGGAACACGGCACCCCGGCCACGGGAACCTCACTCACCGTGTCGGACGTCCTCGAAGCGGAGACCTGGGCGCGCGCCCGGGCACAGGAACTGACGGCGCAGACGGCGGAGGCCCGTGCATGACGACCCTGATGTTCATCCTCGGGATTCTGGTCTTCTTCGTGGGCCTGCTCTTCTCGATCGCCTGGCACGAGCTGGGCCACCTGTCCACGGCGAAGCTGTTCGGCATCCGCGTGCCCCAGTACATGGTCGGCTTCGGCCCGACCATCTGGTCGCGCCGGAAGGGCGACACCGAGTACGGCATCAAGGCCATCCCGCTCGGCGGCTACATCCGCATGATCGGCATGTTCCCGCCCGGTGAGGACGGCCGGGTCACCGCCCGCTCCACCTCGCCCTGGCGCGGCATGATCGAGGACGCCCGCTCGGCCGCCTTCGAGGAACTCCAGCCCGGCGACGAGAAGCGCATGTTCTACACGCGCAAGCCGTGGAAGCGCGTCATCGTCATGTTCGCCGGCCCGTTCATGAACCTGATCCTCGCGGTCGGCCTGTTCCTGACCGTGCTGATGGGCTTCGGCATCCAGCAGGAGACCACCAACGTCGCCTCCGTCTCGCCCTGTGTCATCGCGCAGAGCGAGAACCGCGACACCTGCAAGAGCACCGACAAGCCCTCCCCGGCCGAGGCGGCGGGGCTGAAGAAGGGCGACAGGATCGTCTCCTTCGACGGCGTCTCCACCGCCAAGTGGGACACGCTCTCCGACCTCATCCGGGACAGCGCGGGCAAGACCGTGGCGATCGTCGTCGAACGCGGCGGCAAGGACGTCACCCTCCACGCCACCATCGCCACCAACCAGGTCGCCAAGAAGGACTCCAGCGGCGCCTACGTCCAGGGCGAGTACGTCAAGGCCGGCTTCCTCGGCTTCAGCGCGGCCACCGGCGTCGTCAAGCAGGACTTCGGCGACTCCGTGACCTGGATGACCGACCACGTCGGCGACGCGGTCGACTCCCTCGTCGCCCTGCCCGGCAAGATCCCCGCCCTGTGGAACGCGACCTTCGGCGACGCCCCGCGCGAGCCCGACTCCCCGATGGGCATCGTCGGCGCGGCCCGCGTCACCGGTGAGATCGCCACCCTGGACATCCCCGCCTCGCAGCAGCTGGCGATGGCCGTGTTCGTGGTCGCCGGCTTCAACCTCTCCCTGTTCCTGTTCAACATGCTCCCGCTGCTCCCGCTCGACGGCGGGCACATCGCGGGCGCCCTGTGGGAGTCGCTGCGCCGCAACCTCGCGCGCGTGCTGCGCCGCCCGGACCCGGGCCCGTTCGACGTGGCGAAGCTGATGCCGGTGGCGTACGTGGTGGCCGGGATCTTCGTCTGCTTCACCATCCTGGTACTGATCGCGGACGTGGTTAACCCGGTGCGCATCTCGTAGTCATCCGCAGTTCGTGACGGCCCGGGACACTTGGTCCCGGGCCGTCTTCCATCGGGTGGGTTTGACGGCAGCGATGTGCTCCCGCCCGGTCCCGTGCCGTAATCTCGAAGCCTGGAACCCGCCATCGACGGGACCTGGACCTTGATCCACGACTTGGGGTTGCACAGCAGATGACTGCGATTTCTCTCGGCATGCCGTCCGTTCCGACCAGGGTTGCCGAGCGCCGGAAGAGCCGGCAGATCCAGGTGGGCTCGGTGGCCGTGGGCGGTGACGCGCCGGTCTCGGTGCAGTCGATGACGACGACCCGTACGTCGGACA
>NZ_KQ948774.1:270166-331751 GCF_001514205.1 Streptomyces griseoruber
TTTCGCGACATCAAGATCTCGGTCAAGCACAACGACCCGGTCGTGATGATCGAGGCGTACCGCCAGCTCGCCGCCCAGTGCGACTACCCCCTCCACCTCGGCGTCACCGAGGCGGGCCCCGCCTTCCAGGGCACGATCAAGTCGGCGGTGGCCTTCGGCGCCCTCCTCTCCCAGGGCATCGGCGACACGATCCGCGTCTCCCTCTCGGCCCCGCCGGTCGAGGAGGTCAAGGTCGGCAACCAGATCCTGGAGTCCCTGAACCTCAAGCAGCGCGGCCTGGAGATCGTCTCCTGCCCGTCCTGCGGCCGTGCCCAGGTGGACGTCTACAAGCTCGCGGAGGAGGTCACGGCAGGCCTCACCGGCATGGAGGTCCCCCTCCGGGTCGCCGTCATGGGCTGTGTGGTGAACGGCCCCGGCGAGGCCCGGGAGGCAGACCTCGGGGTCGCCTCGGGCAACGGCAAGGGCCAGATCTTCGTCAAGGGCGAGGTCATCAAGACCGTCCCGGAGTCCAAGATCGTCGAAACCCTCATCGAGGAGGCCATGAAGCTGGCCGAACAGATGGAGGCGGAGGGAGTCGCCTCGGGCGAGCCCTCGGTGGCGGTCGCGGGCTGACGGGAGTGGGCCTGCGTCCTTGAGGGGCCGCAGGCCCCGAAGGGGCGCGGGGAACTGCGCGATCAGCCCCGCACAACCCGCACGTCGCGAACTCGGCGCACCTTCCCGAGTGCGCAGGCGCCCGGCCCCAGCGGCGCAGCCGGGGCCGGCAGCCCCCACGGCGGGACCGCGGCCGACGGTCACCGCACGACACCGGGGGCGGCACGGCTCAGCTTCCGAAGGTACAGTGCGGGGATCAGCAGCCCTGAGTGTGAGGCCCCGTAGTTGTTGACCCAGACCACCTCCCGGGTCCTCGAACCGAGCGACCTGGACGCCGCGCTCGCCGTCCTCGACCGCGAGCCGGTGACCAACGCTTTCGTCACCTCCCGTGTCCAGGTCGCGGGCCTCGACCCCTGGCGGCTGGGCGGCGAGATGTGGGGCTGGTACGAGGACGGCATGCTGACGTCCCTGTGCTACGCGGGCGCCAACCTCGTCCCCATCTGCGCCACCCCCCGCGCCGTCCGCGCCTTCGCCGACCGCGCCCGCAGAGCAGGCCGCCGCTGCTCCTCCATCGTCGGCCCCGCCGAGCCCACCACCCAGCTCTGGCGCCTCCTCGAACCCCACTGGGGCCCCGCCCGCGAGGTCCGCGCCCACCAGCCCCTCATGGTCACCGACCGCATGCCCGCCGACATGGCCCCCGACCCCTACGTCCGCCGCATCCGCAAGGACGAGATGGAGACGATCATGCCGGCCTGCGTGGCGATGTTCACCGAGGAGGTGGGCGTCTCCCCGATGACCGGCGACGGAGGCCTGCTCTACCAGGCCCGCGTCGCCGAACTCGTCGGCTCCGGCCGCTCCTTCGCCCGCCTCGACGAACACGGCAGGGTCGTCTTCAAGGCGGAGATCGGCGCGGCCACCCCGCAGGCCTGCCAGATCCAGGGCGTCTGGGTGGCCCCGGAGTACCGGGGGAGGGGCTTCGCCGCCCCGGGCATGGCCGCGGTCCTGCGCTACGCCCTCGCGGACGTGGCCCCGGTGGTCAGCCTCTACGTCAACGACTTCAACACACCCGCGAGAAGGACGTACCGGAAGGTCGGCTTCCAGGAGGTCGGCGCATTCATGAGCGTGCTGTTCTGAGGCACCTGTAGGCTCCCCGCCATGGATCTCGTCATCGGCCCCCTGGACCTCCCCGCCCATGTGGACGAGGCCCTCGCGGTGCAGGCCGTCGCCTTCGGCCTCGGCCCCGACGAGGTCGCGGTCCGCCGCCAGATCGTCCTGCGCCACATGACGTACCCGGGCGCCCGGGCCCTCGGCGCCACCACCCCCGAGGGCCGCCTCGCCGGCTTCGTCTACGGCATGCCGAACGACCGCACCCACTGGTGGTCCACCGTCGTCGAGCCCTACCTCCGCGCCCAGGGCACCGACTTCTGGCTCGACGACTCCTTCGTCATCACCGAACTCCACGTCCACCCCGGGTACCAGAACCGCGGCGCGGGCCGGGCCCTGATCACCGCGATCACCGACAGCGCGAGCCAGCCCCGCTCGATTCTCTCCGCGATCGACTTCGACAGCCCCGCCCGCGCCCTCTACCGCTCCCTCGGCTACGACGACCTCGCCCGCCGCGTCCTGTTCCCCAGCGCCCCGCGCCCGTACGCCGTCATGGGCGCCCCGCTCCCGCTGCTCAGGAAGTAACGGATTTCCGGCGACACCGCGCTCCCGGCTAACCTCCTTGCCATCACCCTTACCCGGCAGGAGTACGAGAACCATGGCGAACGCACCGGTCCAGCGCATGTCCCAGTTGATGGCGAAGACCTTGCGCGACGACCCGGCGGACGCCGAGGTCCTCAGCCACAAGCTCCTCGTCCGCGCCGGCTACGTCCGCCGCACGGCCGCCGGCATCTGGTCCTGGCTCCCGCTCGGCAAGAAGGTCCTGGCCAACGTCGAGCGGATCGTCCGTGAGGAGATGGACGCGATCGGCGCCCAGGAGGTGCTGCTCCCGGCCCTCCTGCCCCGTGAGCCGTACGACGCCACGGGCCGCTGGGACGAGTACGGCGCCGAGCTGTTCCGGCTGAAGGACCGCAAGGGCGGCGACTACCTCCTCGGCCCGACCCACGAGGAGATCTTCACCCTGCTGGTCAAGGACCAGGCGTCCTCGTACAAGGACCTGCCGGTCATCCTGTACCAGATCCAGCACAAGTACCGTGACGAGGCCCGTCCGCGGGCCGGCATCCTGCGCGGCCGTGAGTTCCTGATGAAGGACTCCTACTCCTTCGACACCGAGGACGAGGGCCTCGCCCACTCCTACGCCCTGCACCGCGAGGCCTACCAGCGGGTGTTCGCGCGCCTCGGCCTCGACTACCGCATCTGCGCCGCCACCGCCGGTGCGATGGGCGGCTCCAAGTCGGAGGAGTTCCTCGCCCCGGCCGGCGCCGGCGAGGACACCTTCGCCGACTGCCCGAACTGCGACTTCGCGGCCAACACCGAGGCGATCTCGTACGAGCTGAAGCCGGTGGCCGCCGAGGGCGTGCCCGCGCTGGAGGAGATCCCGACCCCGGACACCCCCACCATCGAGACCCTCGCCGCCCACCTCGGCGTCCAGGCCTCCGACACGCTGAAGAACCTCCTCGTGAAGGTCGACGGCGAGATCGTGGCCGTGGGTGTGCCCGGCGACCGTGAGGTCGACCTCGGCAAGGTCGAGGCGCACTTCGCCCCGGCGACGGTCGAGCTGGTCACCGCCGAGGACTTCGTCGGCCGCCCCGACCTGGTGCGCGGCTACGTCGGCCCGCAGGGCCTGGGCGAGAAGGTCACCTACATCGCCGACCCGCGCGTGGCCCCCGGCACCTCCTGGATCACGGGCGCCAACAAGGACGGCACGCACGCGAAGAACGTCGTCGCGGGCCGTGACTTCGAGGTCGACACCTACGTCGACGTCGTGGTCGTCCAGGAGGGCGACCCCTGCCCGAACTGCGGCACCGGCCTCAAGCTGGACCGCGCCATCGAGATCGGCCACATCTTCCAGCTCGGCCGCAAGTACGCCGACGCCCTCAAGCTCGACGTCCTCGGCCAGAACGGCAAGCCGGTCCGCGTCACCATGGGCTCCTACGGCATCGGCGTCTCCCGCGCGGTCGCGGCCCTCGCCGAGCAGACCGCCGACGACAAGGGGCTGTGCTGGCCGGCCGAGGTCGCCCCGGCCGACGTCCACGTGGTCGCGGCCGGCAAGGCCCTCCAGACCGAGCTGGCGCTCGAGGTCTCCGAGAAGCTGCGGGCGGCCGGCCTGCGCGTCCTGGTCGACGACCGGGCCGGGGTCTCCCCGGGCGTGAAGTTCACCGACTCCGAGCTGATCGGCGTACCGAAGATCCTGGTCGCGGGCCGTCGCTCGGGCGAGGGCGTGCTGGAGCTGAAGGACCGCAGGACCGGCGAGCGCGAGGAGCTCACGGTGGACGAGGCGATCGCGCGGCTCACCGCTTAAAGAAAGCTCTCAGAGAGTTCTGTCGGGGTCTATGGGATCCTCACAGACTTCTCTCAGGCCGTTCCCCGACCGTAGTGCGTGACAGAACGTCACTGCGGAGGGGAACGGTCATGGCGACCAGGGAAGAAGAACGCGGGGCCGCGGCAGCGGTCCGCAGAGGCGCACGGCGGACCGCGGCCTTCGCCGCCGCGGTCACGCTGGCGGGGGCGGCCGGGGTGTTCGCCCTGATCGGCACCCTGCAGGCGGACGCCACCACGTCGGCGAGCAGCGGAACGAGCTCCAGCTCGAGCACGAGCAGCGACTCGGACAGCTCGGACAGCTCGAGCAGCTCGTCCGGCTCGACGGACTCCTCCGGCTCGTCCGGCTCGTCCGGCTCCACGGACTCCTCCGGCTCGGACGACTCGTCGAGCAGTTCCTCCTCGGACGGCTCCGGCGGCCTGACCTCCTCCTCCGGCGGTTCCGCCGACTCCACCTCGGGGGCGTCGTGACGACCACGCCGCCGGGGTCCCGCACCACGGCCGCCACCGAATGGCGAGCCCTCGGCACCACCGTCCGCCTGGTCGTCACCGACCCGGCCCTGCTGGAGTCCTGCAACCTGCTCCTCGCCCGGCACCTCGCCGAGGTCGACGCGGCGTGCAGCCGCTTCCGCCCCGACTCCGAACTGACCGCCCTCGACGCCACCGCCGGCCGCCCGGTCCGGGTGAGCCCGCTGCTCGCCGAGGCCCTCGACGTGGCCCTGCGGGCCGCCGCCACGACCGACGGCGCCGTGGACCCGACCGTCGGCTCCGCCATGGACGCGATCGGTTACGACCGCGACTTCACCCTCGTCCGGGAGGACGACCGCCCGGTCCGCCTCACGCTCCGCCGCACCCCCGGCTGGCGCACCGTCACCCTCGACCGCGCCACCGGCACGGTCACCGTCCCCCGGGGCGTCCGCCTCGACCTCGGCGCCACCGCCAAGGCGTGGGCCGCCGACCGGGCCGCGCGGATGCTGGCCGACACGGCCGGCTGCGGGGTCCTGGTCAGCCTGGGCGGCGACACGGCCGTCGCCGGCGAGGCCCCGGCGGGCGGCTGGCAGATCCGCGTCCAGGACATCACCGGTCCGGTCGACGAGACGCCCGCGCAGGGCTCGTACGCCACCGTCGGCCTGCGCGGCGGCGGTCTGGCGACCTCCGGCACCACCGCCCGGCGCTGGCAGCGCGGCGGCCACGACCTGCACCACATCGTGGACCCGCGCACCGGCCTGCCGGTCCGCTCCCCCTGGCGCACGGTCTCCGTCGCCGCGGCCACCTGTGCCGACGCGAACGCGGCGAGCACCGCGGCGCTGGTGAAGGGCGAGGGCGCGGAGACGTGGCTGACCCGCCTGCGCCTCCCGGCCCGCCTGGTCACGCGGCACGGCCTGGTCGTCACCACACCGGGCTGGCCGACCGACGTGCTGGAGGCGGCCGCGTGACGAGCGAAACCCTCTGGTACGCCAACCGAGCCACGGGTGCCGTCTGCCTGGTCCTCTTCACGGTCGTCGTACTCCTCGGCATCGCAGTCCACCTGAGGGCCCGCGTCCCGGGTCTGCCCCGCTTCGGCACGATGACCCTGCACCGCACGCTCTCCCTCTCCGCCACCGCCTTCCTGGCCCTGCACCTCACCACCGCGATCGCCGACGGCTATGTGAACATCACCGTCGTCGACGCCCTGATCCCCTTCGTCTCCGACTACCAGCCCCTGTGGCTCGGCCTCGGCACGGTCGCCTTCGACCTGATGCTCGCGGTCCTCGTCACGAGCCTGCTGCGCGAGCGTCTCGGGCACCGCACCTGGCGGGCCGTCCACTGGCTGGCGTACGCCTCCTGGCCGGTCGCCCTGATCCACGGCATCGGCATCGGTACGGACACCGGCGCCGACTGGATGACCTGGCTCACCGTCGCCTGCGTGGCCACGGTCGTCACCGCCGGAGGCACCCGCCTCGCCCACGCGGCCCGTGCCGCCCGCCGCACCCCCGCCGCCCTGCTGCGCACCGCCGATGGAGCCCGCCCGTGACCGCGACCTTCCCCGATCTCTACATGTCCCCGCGCCTGCTCGCCCCCGGCGCCGCCCCGGCCGACCTGCCCACCCACCACCAGCGTTACGGCCCGCTCTCCCACGGCGACCCCGAGGGCGTGCTGCGGACGGTGGCCGAGTCCGGTCTCACGGGGCGCGGCGGAGCCGCCTTCCCGACGTACCGCAAGCTGGTCTCGGTCGCCGAGGCGGGCCGCCGCAGCGGCCGGGCACCGGTGGTCGTCGCCAACGGCGCGGAGGGCGAGCCCGCCAGCCGCAAGGACAAGACGCTGCTGCGCCTGTCCCCGCACCTGGTCCTGGACGGTCTGCAGATCGCGGCGCACGCGGTCGGAGCGGGGGAGGCGTACCTGGGCGTGGAGGACGGTGCGACCTGGCTGGAGTCCGCGCTCGCGCAGCGCTCCGGCGACCCGCTGCCCGTCACGGTCGTACGGCTGCCCAAGTCCTTCCTCTCCGGACAGGCCTCGGCCCTCGCCCGGTACGTCTCCGGCGGTGCCGCGCTGCCCGCTCACCCGAGCCCGCCGGTCCGCGAGCGGGGCGTGCACCGGGCGCCGACGCTGGTCCAGAACGTGGAGACCCTCGCCCATCTCGCGCTCGTCGCCCGCTACGGCGCCGACTGGTACCGCAGCGCCGGTACCCCCGCCCAGCCGGGCAGCGCCCTGTGCACGGTCCATGTCGCGGGACACGAACCCCGGGTGACCGAGGCGCCCTACGGTCTGCCGCTGACCCGGCTGCTGCCCCTGGAGGACGCCTCGGCGGTGCTCGTCGGCGGTTACCACGGCACCTGGATCCCGGCCCGTGAGGCCGCCGAACTCACCGTGGACGCCGGCTACTTGGGTGCGGGCGTGCTGGCCGCGCTGCCCGTCGGCCGCTGCGGCCTCGCCGAGACCGCCCGGGTGCTGCGCTATCTCGCCCTCCAGTCGGCCGGCCAGTGCGGCCCGTGCCTCAACGGCCTGCCCCGGATCGCCACCGCCTTCGCCGCCCTCGCCGCACCCGGCCCGCAGGGCACCGTGCGCACCGATCTCGCCCGCTGGTCCGGCCTGGTGGAGGGCCGGGGCGCCTGCCACCACCCGGACGGCACGGTCCGGCTGGTCCGCAGCGCGCTGACGACCTTCGCCGCCGAGGCCGACGCGCACGCCCACGGCCACTGCACGGCCACCGACCGCACTGCGCTGCTGCCCGTACCCCAGGAGGCCTGACATGGACCGGCAGACGAACCCGGACCGGCGGATGAACCTGGACATCGACTGGACGTCCTGCCAGGGCCACGGCCTGTGCGCGGAGCTCCTCCCGGAGCACATCACGCTCGACGAATGGGGCTACCCGCTCCTCGACGGCACCCCTGTCCCCGCGCGGACGGTGAAGCGGGCCCGCCGGGCCGCCGCCGACTGCCCCGTGCTCGCCCTCAGACTCGCCCCCGCGCAGGCGGGCTGACGGAGGATCAGCCGACGGTGCAGGGGGAGGAGGCGTAAGGGGTGAGTTCGCGTGGAAGATGCACGCGCATGCCGCAGAAACACACGAGCAGACCGCCGCGCGACGCGGGGGCACCCAGATCGATCATCAGGATGTCCCGGACTTCCCGGAGCGCGTCGCGTACCTGGAAGCCCCTGGCCACCTGGATGCTGACCTCGTCAGGATCCCAGACCGCGATTCTCGGCAGATCGTCTGCCATGCAAATGTGGACGCACACAACTGTCTCCCCAGGGATGCACAACGACACGCAGTGATCCGCTCCGGGAGGCCAGCGGCGCACTGATGGTACCGATGGCCGACGGGACCGTGGGGGGTTTCGTCATATTCATCCGCAACTCGCCTGTCGCCTCAGGTGATACGGCTGACCTGAAGCATCGCCTCGGCGTCCTTGAGCAGCGCGCGTTGGCGTGACTCCGGCAATTGCCGGTACAGCATCAGGAGCCGGGCCTCCCGTTCGTCCCCGCTGGGTCCGGGCACGGGACGGCCGACCGACTCGAAGAACTCCCGCGGTGTGGTGGTGACGCCCCAGCGCCGGAACACCTCGACCATGGCGCGCAGCTTCTCCGGGTCGATGCGGGAGGTGCCGCGGGTGCGGTTCATCCAGGCGTTCAGCGTCGGGTACGCGATGCCGGCCTCGGACGCCAGATCCTTCTGGGTGCGTCCGGGGGCCTGTGCCAGGAGGCGTTCGAGCAGAGCCGCCAGATCCTCGTCCCGCGGTGCGGGATCGTCGCCGGGTTCCGGGTCTCCTGAGTCGCTCCGCTGGTTCGTCACGCCTCAGAGGATCCGTCATCGATATCTACAGGCGCAAGTAGATCGCAGACCGCCGGACGGGGCTTCTGGTGCACGCCGGAGCGTTGTGGCGGAGAAGGCGCTTCCGTGCGCCCCCGTGCTCCCGGACCCGTTTCCCCCTCGCGCTGTGTGAGCGGCTTGACACTGTATGCATCTGCGTGAAGACTGCCGACATCCCCGATACGCACCCACTCCGGGTGACGTCCCTTCAGGAAATCTACATCTACATGAATATTGAAGATGCGGAGGTCTTCGTGTTCCCCACCGACAGCGCCACGACCGTTCCGGTCGCCCCGGAACCCGAGCTGGTCGCCCGGGCCCGCACGGGCGACCGGGAGGCGTTCGCCGCCCTGTACGACGAGCACTACCGCCTCGTGTACGGCTTCCTGCTCATCCGCACCCGCAACAGACACCTGGCGGAGGACCTCACCCAGGAGGTGTTCACCCGCGCCCTGCGCCGCATCGACTCGTACACCTGGCAGGGCCGGGCCTTCGCCGCCTGGCTCACCACCATCGCCAAGAACCTCTACTTCGACGAACTCGCCCGCGGCCGCACCCGGTGGGAGACCCCGGTCGCCGAGTTCCACGACCCCCAGGCGCCGGGCCGGTGCCCGGAGTCGCTCGCCCTGCGCGAACTGGAGGCCGTCGAGGCCCATGAGACGGTCCGTACCGCACTGCACTCGCTCAACGCGCACCAACGGCACTGCGTGCAACTGCGGTTCCTCGACGAGCTGACCCCGGAGGAGACGGCCCGCGAGATGGGCCGCAGCGTCGGCGCCGTCAAGACGCTGACGTATCGCGCGCTGCGGAACCTGCGCTGGACGACCGGGGCGGTGTCCGTGTGAACAGCAATCTCCCCCGGGCCGCCCGGGTGATCCACGCGGCACTGCGCTCCGTACCCCCCGACCAGGCCACGGCCGCCGCCCGCGCCCTGGACTCGGCCCGCCTCCTCACCGACCCCGAACGCTCCTTCGGCGTCCTGCTGCACCGGGCACCGGACGGCGACTGGTCCCGCACCCCGCGCCGGTCCGACGAACCGGGGCGGCGCGCCGCCCCGTCGCAACCGGAGGGACCGGCCGCGCCGGAACCGGAACCGGAACCGGTGCGGCCGGTCACCGAGCTGGAACGGCAGGCGCTGGCCTGGGACGACTCCTGTGCCCGCGCCCGGCAGGTCGCCCGCGCCGTCGAGCGGCAGATGCACGGACACCCCGGCCCGCACGGCATCCGCGTGGACGGCGACCGGGTGCGGGTCCTGCTCCGGGTGGACGACCCCGCCCAGTGGGCCCGCTGGCGCGCGTACCTGGGCCTCACCGGCGCCGACGAGCGGTCCCGCCCGCACACGGTGACCGCCCAGGGGGAACGCGACGGCGTCCCGGTGACGGTCGTGGCACGCGGCAGCGGCACGGCACCGCCGAGCAGGGCCGGCGGCCCCGAGCGGCGCCCGTTCCGGCTCGACGGGACCCGTTTCGACCTGGCCCTGCCGCAGCGCGACACGAACGGGGACCTCTGGTACTTCCAGGGCTGCCGCACCCCCGACGGCATGCCCCTGCTGTCCCTCGACGGCCGCCCCGAGCGCTGCACGCTCGCCCAGGTGCAGGCCCAACTGGGGCCGCTGTCACCGGTGCGGCCCTCGGGGCGTCCCTGAGTGCCCCCCGCCCTGCTGTGTCTGCTGCGTCTGCTGCGCGCACGCGGCACCGGATCACGCCACCGCCTCGCCCTCGACCTGGACGACTGCCGGCAGGAACTGGCCCGCTGGCAGCGGCACGCCGACTCCTACGAACGGGAACTGACCCGGATCTCCCGCGAACGCGCAGACCTCCTCGCCTGGCTGGCGGCACTGCACCCGTCGAGCGCGGTCGTCACCCCGGCCACCGACACGGGGCCCGGCGGCACACACCTGCTGCGGCTCATGGCCGGCGAACGCCTGCTGTCCTGGCGCCTGCCGCCCGCCGACCTCCCGCTGTTCGCCCACGTCCGCTACGCCGAACCCACCGTCGTACCCCCGCGACGCGAGGGCCCCCGCATCCCCGACCAGGCCACCCACATCCGCCGCCACACCCGTCTGCTGGCCCTGGAGGAAGCCCTGTTCACCACACCCCCCGACCCCTGACACCCGAGACTCCGGCCGGCAGGCTCGGGAGGCAAGCCGACCGGACCGCAGCGCCCCCTGCCCCCTCACCCGGCGGGGGGCGCTGCCCGCAAGAAGGGGCCCGGGGCTCCCTCCATGTGCGGCTCCGCCACGCGGGCGCGACCAGCCACGACACCCCCTACCGCCCTAGAGCCACCCAGCGAATTCAAGCAACAGCTCCGCATCCCTCCGCCGCCCCACCCGGAGGGCCCGCACCCCCGACTCGACCGCCCGGAACAGCGTCCACCCCCGCAGCCGCTCCTGATCCAGCTCCAGCGACTCCGCCAGCTTCCTCACCCGCCGCCGCGTGGTCGCCGCCCCCGACGGCGAGGCGATCAGATCCTCCACCCGGTCCCGCACCAGCCGCGCCAGATCGAACGCACACTCGCCGACCACCGGATCCGGTCCCACCGCCAGCCACGGCGTCCGCTCGGCCGCCAGCACCTTGCTCTGCCGGAACGTCCCGTGCAGCAGCCGGTGTTCGGGCGGCGCGGCCAACAGCTCCGCCCGGGCCGTGAGCGCGGCGTCCACCAGGGCCACGACCTCCCCGCCGGCACTCGCCCGCATCGCCTCCGCCTGCCGCCCGGTCCGCCCGGCCACGGTCTCGAAGCCGCCCGCGACCCCGCCGTCGGCCGGCGGCTCCACCCACAGCCGCCGCAAAGTCCCCGCCGCCTCCAGCAGCGCCTTCGCCTCCGGCAGCGACCGGACCGAGACATCCGGGTGCAGCCGTTCGAGCAGCAGCACCCCCTCCGTCACCGGCCCGTCCAGCAGCTGTACGGCGCCCAGCCCGCCCCAGTGCGCCAGCGCCGCCCGCTCCGCCTCCGGCCGGAACCGGGGCGGGGCCAGCTTGAGCACGGCGGGCGTCCCGTCCGCCCGGCGCACCAGCACCACCAGGCTGCTCCGGCCACCCGGCACCTGCACCCGCTCGACGGTCAACTCGCGTAGAACGACGGCCTGTCCGGCCGCCTCCGGCAGCTTCTCCAACCAGTCGTCACCGCTCGGTGCCGTCTCCCCGAGCGCCCGCACCAGCCGCTGCGGCGGTTCGAAAGCCATGCGCGAGTCGTTCCCTTCCCTCTGCGGGGTCACGCCGTCGGCGTCGCCGGCACTCCGGAGGTCGCCGCATCCGTGCCCGCCCGCTCGGCGAGCCCAGGGAAGGCTACGCTGCCGCCGCGCCAGCGCACCGCGCGCACCGCCGCCTCCCGCAGCGCCCCGGCCGCCTCCCGGCGCCGCTGGTCCGCGGCTGCCCGCACCAGGTCCGAATACACCCCGGCCACCCGCTCCTCCAGTTCCGCGGCCAGCCGGACCGCCGTCGCCGCGTCCGGCACCGGGAACGGCAGCGCGTACGCGGCGCTCGCGGCGACCGGCTCGGCGCCCAGGTCGCGCACCTCGCGCACCAGCGCGTCCCGCCGCGCCCGGTGGGCGTCGTACGCGGCCCGCGCCTCGGTACGCCGGTCGGCGCCGATCCGTCCGCCGACCACGCCGTATCCGTACACGGCGGCGTGCTCGGCGGCCAGCGCCGCCTGGAGCGCCGTGAGCTCCCCGCTCTCTCCGCTCTCCCCGCGCTTCCCGCTCTGCTCGGTCGCCTGCGTCATCGGGTCCCCTCCGTCAGCAGATACGCGTGGGCCGCGCCGGCCGCCGCCACCGAGGCCAGCAGCCGCGCCAGCTCGCCCGGGACGTCGATCAGCGCGCTCGTCCTGCGGTCCGCCAGCTCCCGCTCGGCGGCTGCGAGCCCCGCGAGCGCGTCCTTCTCGGTCGCCGGAGCGGCTGCCGGACTCGCGGCGGCAGGAGAAGACGCGGACGGCACGGAAGACCCGGAAGGCACGGAAGACCCGGAAGGCGGGGGTGAGGCGGCAGACGTGGGTGAGGCGGACGGGGACGCGGTCGGCGTCGACCCGGCGCCCCCGAACGCCTCCACATGCCGCACGACCTCCGCCCGCAGCGGTGCGAGCCGCCTCGCCAGCGTGGGATGGGCGGCGAGGACGGTGTCGTACCGCGCCAGCAGCCCGCCGCTGTCCTCGGCCGCACGCGCGCGTGCCCGCTCGGTGACCGACGGGCTGCCGCTCGCGACCTCCTCGGAGCTCTCGGAACCGGACGAGCAGCCCACGAGCAGCGCCGCCCCGGCGGCCGACGCGAGCAGGGTTCTTCTGCGCGGCCCGGACGGGGTGCGCGGAGGGAGCGGGAACGGCACGGCAGACGTCCTCGGGAAATCCGTACGAGCAGGAGACAGGTCCGTGATCACCGTACCTGCGCACTCGCCGGACCGAGTCCTCCGCCACCCACCGTCGCCACCCTCCGTGCACGGGTGGACGGCAACACTCCCCGCGACCGGATACCCTTTGACCAGACACGCGACCCATCCCACAACAGCACACGCGGCCGAGGAGTCACCCGGATGAGCACCACCCAGAGCGAGAGGCTGCGAGAGCTCCTGGAACCGCTCGTCACCTCCCAGGGCCTGGATCTCGAAGAGATCGCCGTGGACTCCGTCGGTCGCAAGCGTGTGCTGCGTGTCGTCGTCGACTCCGACACCGGGGCGGACCTGGACCAGATCGCCGATGTGAGCCGCGCGCTCTCGGCGAAGCTCGACGAGACGGACGCGATGGGCGCGGGCGAGTACACCCTCGAGGTCGGCACCCCGGGCGCGGAGCGCTCCCTCACCGAGCACCGCCACTACGTGCGCGCCACCGGCCGGCTGGTGCGGTTCCAGCTCGCGGAGGGCGGTGAACTCGTCGCCCGGATCCTCGAGGCCGACGACGACGGCCTCGACCTCGAAGTGCCCGGCGTGAAGGGCCGCAAGGCCACGACCCGCAGACTCGGCTTCCCGGACATCGAGAAGGCGCGCGTGCAGGTCGAGTTCAACCGCAAGGACCAGGACGTCAAGGACGAGAAGGAAGAGGAGGCGTAGCCGTGGACATCGACATGAGCGCCCTGCGGGGCTTGGTACGGGAGAAGGAGATCTCCTTCGACCTGCTGGTCGAGGCGATCGAGTCGGCCCTCCTCATCGCCTACCACCGCACCGAGGGAAGCCGCCGACACGCGCGCGTGGAGCTCAACCGGGAGACCGGGCATGTGACCGTGTGGGCGAAGGAGGACCCCGAGGACCTCGAAGAGGGCCAGGAGCCCCGCGAGTTCGACGACACCCCGTCCGGCTTCGGCCGTATCGCCGCCACCACCGCCAAGCAGGTCATCCTGCAGCGGCTGCGCGACGCCGAGGACGACGCGACGCTCGGCGAGTACGCCGGCCGCGAGGGCGACATCGTCACCGGGGTGGTCCAGCAGGGCCGCGACCCCAAGAACGTGCTCGTGGACATCGGCAAGCTGGAGGCCATCCTCCCGGTCCAGGAGCAGGTCCCCGGAGAGACGTACCCGCACGGCATGCGCCTGCGCTCGTACGTCGTTCGGGTGGCGAAGGGGGTGCGCGGTCCCTCGGTCACGCTTTCGCGTACCCACCCCAATCTGGTGAAGAAGCTGTTCGCGCTGGAGGTGCCGGAGATCGCCGACGGGTCCGTCGAGATCGCCGCCATCGCCCGCGAGGCCGGTCACCGCACCAAGATCGCCGTACGGTCCACCCGTTCGGGCCTGAACGCCAAGGGTGCCTGCATCGGCCCCATGGGCGGCCGGGTGCGCAGTGTGATGGGCGAGCTGAACGGCGAGAAGATCGACATCGTCGACTGGTCGGACGACCCGGCCGAGATGGTGGCGAACGCGCTCTCCCCGGCCCGGGTCTCCAAGGTCGACGTGGTGGACCTCGCGGCTCGCTCCGCGCGCGTGACCGTGCCGGACTACCAGCTCTCCCTGGCGATCGGCAAGGAGGGCCAGAACGCCCGCCTCGCCGCCCGCCTCACCGGCTGGCGGATCGACATCCGGCCGGACACCGAGCAGCCGTCCGACTAGATGTCCCACCAGGGGTTGGGCCGTTCGAGGGAATAGATCCCAGCCGGGGCCCGCTTAGATCACGTCATATGTATCGCGGCAACCGTTCGACTCCTGCCCCGAAGGGGTGAGGTGGCCGCGGGGAGGTAGACTTAACTGTGTCTGGCCGGACGCACACCGGAGCATGCCCTGAACGCACCTGTGTGGGGTGCCGGGAGCGAGCGGCCAAGACGGAGCTGCTGCGCATCGTGGCGATCGAGGACGCTTGCGTCCCCGATCCTCGCGGTACGCTGCCCGGCCGGGGTGCGTATGTACACCCCGCACTGGTCTGTCTCGACCAGGCGGTGCGCCGCCGGGCGTTCACGAGGGCGTTGCGAGCCCCGGGAGCGCTCGACACAAAGGCGTTGCGCCAGTTCGTCGAGCAGACGACAGTTGCCGATCAGGCAACACCGTAAGAAAGCACGTCGCGCGGAACGTCCGCGCGGTCAGGTACCCCGCGAGTTGGAAGTAGGTCGAGATTGCGATGAGCACTCGATGAGCACGCGATGAGTACGCCCATGAAGTAGCGACGGTCCGGCGGCAACCCGGACCTAAAAGGAGCGAAGTGGCTAAGGTCCGGGTATACGAACTCGCCAAGGAGTTCGGCGTGGAGAGCAAGGTCGTCATGGCCAAGCTCCAAGAACTCGGTGAATTCGTCCGTTCGGCGTCTTCGACCATCGAAGCGCCCGTAGTCCGCAAACTGACTGACGCCTTCCAGGGCGGCGGCAAGTCCGCCCCGCGCAAGGCCGCCCCCAAGCCTGGTGCGCCCTCCCCGGCGCAGTCGGCCCGTCCGGCTGCCCCGCGGCCGGCCGCCCCCAGGCCCGCCGCGCCTCAGGCGCCCACCACTCCGGCCGCCCCCGCGGCCTCGTCGGCCCCCGCGCCGGCGACCCCGGGCCCGCGCCCCGTGCCCGGTCCCAAGCCCGCGCCGCGCCCGGCTCCCGCCGCCCCGGAGTTCACCGCTCCGCCGTCGGCCCCGGCCGCCCCGCAGGCTCCCCGTCCGGCCGCCGCCCAGGGTCAGGGACCGCGCCCCGGCGCCCCCCGGCCCGGCGCCCGTCCGGGCGGTCCCGGCCAGGGACAGCAGGACCGCGGCCAGCGTCCGGCCGCCGGCCAGGGCCAGCGCCCCGGTGGCGCCGGCGCTCCCCGTCCGGGCGGTGCCCGTCCGTCCGGTCCGCGTCCGGGCAACAACCCCTTCACGTCCGGCGGCAACGCCGGTATGGCCCGCCCCCAGGCCCCCCGTCCGCAGGGCGCCCCGCGCCCCGGCGGCCCGGGTGGTGCCCCCGGTGGCGGCGGTCCCCGTCCGCAGGCGCCCGGCGCCCAGGGCGGCGGTCCCCGTCCGCAGGCTCCGGGCGGTTCCCGTCCGTCGCCGGCGGGCATGCCGCGTCCGCAGGGTGCAGGCCCCGGTGGCCCGCGTCCCGGCGGTCCGCGTCCGAACCCCGGCATGATGCCGCAGCGTCCCGCTGCCGGCCCGCGTCCCGGCGGTGGCCCCGGCGGCGGTCGTGGCCCGGCCGGAGCCGGTAGGCCCGGCGGTGGCGGCGGTCGTCCCGGTGGCGGCGGCTTCGCCGGCCGTCCGGCCGGTCCCGGCGGCGGCGCCCGTCCGGGTGGCGGCGGCGGTTTCGCCGGCCGCCCCGGTGGCGGTGGCCCCGGCGGCGGTGGCGGCGGCTTCGGTGGCGGCGGTGGCCGTCCCGGCTTCGGCGGCCGTCCCGGCGGTCCCGGTGGCCGCGGTGGCACGCAGGGCGCCTTCGGTCGTCCCGGTGGTCCCGCGCGTCGTGGCCGCAAGTCGAAGCGTCAGCGTCGCCAGGAGTACGAGGCCATGCAGGCCCCGTCGGTCGGCGGTGTGATGCTGCCGCGCGGCAACGGCGAGACGATCCGTCTCTCCCGCGGCGCGTCGCTCACCGACTTCGCGGAGAAGATCAACGCCAACCCGGCGTCGCTCGTCGCGGTCATGATGAACCTCGGCGAGATGGTCACCGCGACCCAGTCCGTCTCCGACGAGACCCTCCAGCTCCTCGCGGGCGAGATGAACTACGAGGTTCAGATCGTCAGCCCGGAGGAGGAGGACCGCGAGCTGCTCGAGTCCTTCGACATCGAGTTCGGCGAGGACGAGGGCGACGAGGACGACCTGGTGGTCCGTCCCCCGGTCGTCACCGTCATGGGTCACGTCGACCACGGCAAGACCCGACTGCTCGACGCCATCCGCAAGACGAACGTCATCGCGGGCGAGGCCGGCGGCATCACCCAGCACATCGGTGCCTACCAGGTCTCGACCCAGGTCAACGACGAGGACCGCGCGATCACCTTCATCGACACCCCGGGTCACGAGGCGTTCACCGCCATGCGTGCCCGTGGTGCCCGGTCGACGGACATCGCGATCCTGGTCGTCGCGGCCAACGACGGCGTCATGCCGCAGACGGTCGAGGCGCTCAACCACGCCAAGGCGGCCGACGTCCCGATCGTCGTCGCGGTCAACAAGATCGACGTCGAGGGCGCCGACCCGACCAAGGTGCGCGGTCAGCTGACCGAGTACGGCCTGGTGGCCGAGGAGTACGGCGGCGACACCATGTTCGTCGACATCTCCGCCAAGCAGGGTCTGCACATCGACTCGCTGCTGGAGGCCGTGATCCTCACGGCCGACGCCTCGCTCGACCTGCGGGCCAACCCGAACCAGGACGCGCAGGGCATCTCGATCGAGTCCCGCCTCGACCGCGGCCGCGGTGCCGTGGCGACGGTCCTCGTCCAGCGAGGCACCCTTCGGGTCGGCGACACGATGGTGGTGGGCGACGCCTACGGCCGCGTGCGCGCCATGCTCGACGACAACGGCAACAACGTGGCCGAGGCCGGCCCGTCGACGCCGGTCCAGGTCCTGGGTCTGACCAACGTCCCGGGCGCCGGCGACAACTTCCTCGTGGTCGAGGAGGACCGTACGGCCCGCCAGATCGCCGAGAAGCGTGCGGCCCGCGAGCGCAACGCGGCCTTCGCCAAGCGCACGCGCAGGTTCTCCCTGGAGAACCTGGACGCGGCGCTGAAGGCCGGCGAGGTCCAGCAGCTGAACCTGATCATCAAGGGTGACGCTTCCGGTTCGGTCGAGGCCCTCGAGTCCTCGCTGCTCCAGCTGGACGTCGGCGAAGAGGTCGACATCCGCGTCCTGCACCGCGGCGTCGGTGCGGTCACGGAGTCGGACATCGACCTGGCCATGGGCTCCGACGCGATCGTCATCGGCTTCAACGTCCGGGCAGCCGGCCGTGCGCAGCAGATGGCGGAGCGCGAGGGCGTCGACGTGCGCTACTACTCGGTCATCTACCAGGCGATCGAGGAGATCGAGGCGGCCCTGAAGGGTCTCCTCAAGCCGGAGTACGAAGAGGTCGAGCTCGGTACGGCGGAGATCCGCGAGGTCTTCAAGTCGTCCAAGCTGGGCAACATCGCCGGTGTCCTCATCCGCTCGGGCGAGGTCAAGCGCAACACCAAGGCACGCCTCGTCCGCGACGGCAAGGTCATCGCGGAGAACCTCAACATCGAGGGTCTGCGGCGCTTCAAGGACGACGTCACCGAGATCCGCGAAGGGTTCGAGGGCGGTATCAACCTCGGCAACTTCAACGACATCAAGATCGACGACGTCATCGCGACGTACGAGATGCGCGAGAAGCCGCGGGTGTAACCCCCGGTTCGTGTGCCGGTCCGTGGGGCTCGTCCCCGCGGGCCGGCACACCGCCGTGTCCTGCCCTGGGGGGCACCTCTCGTCCGACCGAGTCGGGTGGGCGGGTGGGCGGGTGGGAGAGAAAACCCCGTCGAGGCGCCGCCAGGAACGCGGTACCGTTCATGATGCCCCTGTCCCACACGGCCGACAGGGCCATCGATCCCGTACCGGCGGGTGAACCGGCTGCACATGTACGTGGGGACTCTGTCCTTCGACCTGCTCCTCGGCGACGTCCACTCGCTGAAGGAGAAGCGCTCCGTCGTCCGCCCCATCGTCGCCGAGCTCCAGCGTAAATACGCGGTGAGCGCGGCCGAGGTCGACCACCAGGACCTCCACCGCAGGGCCCGCATAGGCCTCGCCGTGGTCTCCGGTGACGCGGAGCACCTGACCGACGTACTGGACCGGTGCGAACGGCTCGTCGCCGCCCGCCCGGAGGTGGAACTGCTGTCGGTCAGACGCCGTTTCCACGGCGAAGACGACGACTGACCACAGAACAGCACACAGACACGACACGCAAGAAAGAACGGGAGACGGACCAGTGGCCGACAACGCGCGCGCCAAGAGGCTGGCGGACCTCATCCGAGAGGTGGTGGCGCAGAAGCTGCAGCGCGGGATCAAGGACCCGCGGCTCGGTTCCCACGTCACCATCACGGACACCAGGGTCACAGGTGACCTCCGGGAGGCGACCGTCTTCTACACCGTGTACGGCGACGACGAGGAGCGGGCGGCCGCGGCCGCCGGCCTGGAGAGCGCCAAGGGCATCCTGCGCTCCGAGGTCGGCCGCGCGGCCGGTGTGAAGTTCACGCCGACGCTGGCCTTCGTCGCCGACGCCCTCCCGGACAACGCCCGCACCATCGACGATCTCCTCGACAAGGCGCGCGCCGCCGACGAGAAGGTCCGCGAGGCGTCCGCGGGCGCCGGGTACGCCGGCGAGGCCGACCCGTACCGCAAGCCCGGTGACGACGAGACGGACGACACCGCCGAATGAACCGCAAGTCCACCGCGCCCGACGGCCTCGTCATCGTCGACAAGCCGTCGGGTTTCACCTCCCACGACGTCGTGGCCAAGATGCGCGGCATCGCCAAGACCCGCCGCGTCGGCCACGCCGGCACGCTCGACCCGATGGCGACCGGCGTGCTCGTCCTCGGTGTGGAGAAGGCGACCAAGCTCCTCGGTCACCTCGCCCTCACCGAGAAGGAGTACCTCGGCACGATCCGCCTCGGCCAGACGACCCTGACCGACGACGCCGAGGGCGAGATCACCGCCTCCGCCGACGCCTCCCAGGTCACCCGGGACGCGATCGACGCCGGCATCGCCAAGCTCAGCGGCGCCATCATGCAGGTGCCGTCCAAGGTCAGCGCCATCAAGATCGACGGCGTACGGTCGTACAAGAGGGCCCGCGAGGGCGAGGAGTTCGAGATCCCGGCCCGCCCGGTGACCATCTCCTCCTTCGCCGTGTACGACGTCCGCGACGCCGTCGCCGAGAACGGCACCCCCGTCCTGGACCTGGTCGTCTCGGTCGTCTGCTCCTCCGGCACCTACATCCGCGCCCTCGCCCGCGACCTGGGCGCCGACCTCGGCGTCGGCGGACATCTCACCGCCCTGCGCCGCACCCGGGTCGGCCCGTACAAGCTGGACTCGGCCAAGACGCTCGACCAGCTCCAGAAGGAGCTGACCGTGATGCCGATCGCCGAGGCCGCCGCGGCCGCGTTCCCCCGCTGGGACGTGGACGCCAGGCGGGCCCGGCTGCTCACCAACGGCGTCCGCCTGGAGATGCCCGAGGAGTACGCGGACGCCGGCCCGGTCGCCGTCTTCGACCCCGAGGGCCGCTTCCTGGCCCTGGTGGAGGAGCAGAAGGGCAAGGCCAAGAGCCTCGCCGTGCTGAGCTGACCCCTCCGACCCGGTCGCCGGCCGGCCCGCATGCCGCTCTGCCCGTGGAGCGGCGGACACGGGGTGATCCACTGCCCCGCCGCTCCACGGTCCCCCCTCGGTTCCCCCACCCCTAGCGTGCGTCCGACCGCCCGGGTTCATTCACCCGTCCGGGCAGGCGCTCGGAGTGAACCGAGGGAGTGCAGGGGGGCGCTTTCGTCGCGGCAGCTGTTTTCTTGATCACCGCATGCCTACCGTCGGACCGAGGGCACAAGGGCGCTGCGGGGAGGTAGAGCGATGGCGGGACGGGGCCCGTGGACGGACGACGACCACGGCGTGCACACCGCCTCCACCGGCACACCCCGGGACGCGCCACCCGGCGACACCCACCCCGCCGCCCCCCTCGTCCTCCTCCGCGACCTCGCCGGCCGCCCGCGCGGCACCGGCTTCGTCGCCGACCACCTCGGCACGGTCGTCACCAGCCACGAGGCCGTGGACGGCCTGCCCGGCCTCACCCTGCACGGCGCCGGCGGCCGTGTCTGCGCCGTGACCGCCGCGGCGGTCACCCCGCTCCCGGAGCTGGACCTCGCCCTGGTCCGCACCGAGGGCCTCGGCACGGACCCGCTCCCGGTGACCGTCCGGGAACCCGTCGGCACCGGGACGTACGTCCGGCTGGCCGCGGGCTGCTGGCGCGAGGCACGCGTGCTGGGCGCGACGCAGGTGACGTACCCGGCCGGGGACCGCGTCCACCGGATCGACGGCGCCCTGGAACTGGCCATCGGCACGGCGGGCCGGGACGCGCTGCGGCTCGGCGGAGGCGCGAGCGGGGGACCGGTGCTGGACGCGGGGACGGGGGCGGTCGTCGCGGTCCTGGGCACCGCCCTGCGCTCCGGCGACCGCGAGGCCGGCTTCGCCGTACCCCTGCGCCCCGCCGCCCCCGGCCCGCTGGCCGACCTGCTCGCCCGCAACGCGGCCACCGTGCCCGCGTACGGCGCCGACCTCAATCTCGCGGGCGTCCTGGAGCTCACCGCCACCTCGGTGGCCTCCGACGGTCCGCCCGGTGCCTTCTCCGGTCACCCGGGCGGCCCCCGCGGCACCACCGTGGCCACCGTCGAACGCGCCGCGACGGCACGGGAGTTCGCCGCCTTCGCCACCGGCCCGGCGGCCGTCCTCGGGCTCGTCGGAGCACCGGGCAGCGGCCGTACGACGGAACTCGCGGCCCTCGCCGCCCGCCGCACCGGGGGCCCGGAACCCGCCCCCACCCTGTGGCTGCGCGGCGCCGACCTCAAGGAGGACGACGACTCGCTCGCCGACGCGGCCCGCAGGGCACTGACCCGCGCCGCCCGTATCGTGGCCGCCTCCCACGCGGGACACCCGACGGCCCCGGCGCCGGACCCGTCGGGGGTGTCCGCCGGCACCGAACCCGCCGACCTCGGCGACATCCGCCCCGACCGCCTGGCCCGCCTCGCCCACGCCGCCGGACGCCCGCTGCTCCTGCTGCTCGACGGCCCCGAGGAGATGCCGCCCGTCCTCGCCCACCGGCTCGCCGACTGGACCGAGGGCACCGCGCAGTGGCTGCGGCGCACGGGCGCCCGCCTGATGGTGGCCTGCCGGGCCGAGTACTGGGAGCGGGCCGGGACCCGGTTCCCGCCCGAGATGCTGCACGACGGCACGGACCCCCGGGAGGAGACGGCCGGGGCGCTCCCGCCCTGCGTCCCGCTCGGCGACCTCACCCCGGACGAGGCCCGCGCCGCCCGCGCCCGGTACGCCGTCCCCGGCACCGCGCTCACCGGCCCCGACGCCCGGCACCCGCTCACGATCCGGCTCCTCTCCGAGGTCCGCGCCGCCCTGCCCGACCCCCCGCCCGCCCACCCCGTCGACCGCGACGAGGTCCTCTCCGCCTACCTCGACCTGATGTGCCTGCGCGTCGCCGTCCGCCTGGCCGCCGAGAACGGCCTGCGCGGCACCGCCGTACGCCGGCTCGCGGCGAAGGTCTCCGGCCAGGTCCACGAGGCCGCCCGGCGCAGCCTCGGGCCGGGCCAGGGCGAGCTGGACCGGGCGTCCTTCGAGGCCGTGTTCCCCTGGGGACCGGCACCCGCCCGGCTCGGCGGCGGCACCGGCTGGGCCTCCGCCGTCCTCACCGAGGGCCTGCTGGTGCCCGCCGACGGCGGCTACCGCTTCGCCCACGAGGAACTCGCCGACTGGATCCAGGGCGTCCACCTCGACCTCGACGAGGCCCTGCGCGCCCTCGTCCACCGCCGCCGCACCCCCGAGGGCGGCCATCCGCTCCCCGTCCCGCACCACCGCATCGGCCCCGTCGTCCAGGCCCTGCTCCTCCTCGGCCGCCAGCAGGGCACGAGGCAACTCCGCGCCCGCCTGGAGGAGTTGCTGCGCGCGCTGGGCGCCGAGGGCGCGTCCTGGTGGGCCGCCCGACTGCTCGCCGAGACCCTGCTGCGCGTCCCGGACGCCACCCCGTACACCGGAGTCCTCCGCCAGCTCGCCGACCGGGTCGTGGCGGGGGGCGAGGCGCCGGACAGGGGCGCGGCGGGAGGCGAACAGGCGGGCCGGGGCGCGGCGGGAGGCGAGGAGGCGGGCCGGGGCGCGGCGAGGGGCGAGCAGCCGCGGCGGGGCGCGGCGGGAGGCGAGGAGGCGGGCCGGGGCGCGGCGAGGGGCGAGCAGCCGCGGCGGGGTGGCGCCGGGGACGGACGGACGGGCCGGTGCCCCGAGTTCGGACCCGGGTTCTGGACGCGGCTCGCCCTGCCGCCCGAACTGCGCCTGGACCTGCTGCGCCGGCTCGTCCTCGCCGACGCCGCCCCGGAGCGCGTCGGCGCCCCTCGGTACCTCGACGCCGTCGCCCGTCTCCTCGCCGACGACTCCACCGCCGTACAGCCGTGTCTCACGCGCTGGTTCGACGACGAGCGGCCGCTGCCCGCGACCCCGCACGCCACCGTGGCGACGGCCGCGCAGGCGCTGCTGCACACGCACCGGCACCGGTCGCCGGACGACCTCACCGAGATCCTCGTCGGCTGCGGGCACCACCGGGCCGACGAACTGCTCACCGTGCTCGCGGAGGACGAGCCGTCCGCGCTCTGCCGGGCCGTCGACCGCTGGGCCCACGACGAGCGGCCCGCCCGCCGGACCGCGGCGCTGACCTACGCCCGGCGCACCGCCGCGCACACGACCACCGACGCCGACCGGGGCCTGCTGCGCCACGCGGCGCTCGCCCTGCTCGCCCGCCCCGACGACACCACCCTGCACGGCGGCGCGCTCGCCCTCCTCGTCCGCGACCCCGAGACCCGCGACCGCCATCTGCCCCGGGCGCTGGAGCGCTTCGCGGCGGGCGATCCACAGCTTCCGCCGAGCGCCCTGCTGACCGCGCTCGGCACCCATCCCGAGCCGGTCCTGGACGCCGTCCGGGCCCGCCTGGACAGCCCCGGTGCGAGCGGCACCCTGCGGGCCCTCGCCGACGCGACCCCGCCCTCGCTCGCCCACCGGGTCGCCGCCGTCGTACGGGAGGCGGTACGGCGGCGGCCGGACACCGCCGGGGACGTCGCCGCCTACGTCGACCACCGCCTGGACCAGGGGCCGGCCGCCCGGGCCGTACTCTTCCCCCTGGTCACCGGCCTGCTGGAGACCGGCGGCCCCGAGCAGGTGCGGGCCGCGCTGGCCGGTGTCCTGCTCGCCCCCGGCACCCCCGACTCCCGTCCGCTGCGGCGTGAGCTGCTGGAGTTCCTGCTGGCCCACGAGCACTCACCGGCCGTTCTGGACGCCGTCCTGCACGCGGCCCCGCAGCGCGGCGGCGAGGAGCTGCGCACCCTCGTCCACCGCACCGGCCTGCTCCTGGCCCGCACCCCGGACGGCGCGACCCGCTTCGACCGGGGCCTGGTCGAGCTGGCCCGCCACCTCCCGGGTTTCGCCGCGCGGGCGACGGGCTGGTTCGCCGACGCCCCGGGGGACTGGGCGGTCCTGGTCGGTCCGGGTGCGCGGCGCACCCTGGAAGACCTGGCGGGGGTGCGGGTACCCGCCTGACCGGAGCCGCCGGCGCACGTGGATCGAGTCACACCCCCATGCCGATGCGGGGAGGAAGCACCCGGCATGGCACCCTTAGACCTGCGTAAGAGCAACGGTTGATACGGACACGGGTTCGAGGAGCGGTCACAGTGCAGCGCTGGCGTGGCTTGGAGGACATCCCCGAGGACTGGGGACGCAGCGTCGTCACCATCGGCTCCTACGACGGGGTCCACCGCGGACACCAGCTGATCATCGAGCACGCCGTGGACCGCGCCCGCGAACTGGGCGTCCCCTCCGTCGTCGTCACCTTCGACCCGCACCCCAGCGAGGTCGTCCGCCCCGGCAGCCATCCGCCGCTGCTCGCCCCGCACCACCGCCGCGCCGAGCTGATGGCGGAGCTGGGCGTCGACGCGCTGCTGATCCTCCCCTTCACCACCGAGTTCTCGAAGCTGTCGCCGGCCGAGTTCGTGGTGAAGGTCCTCGTCGACAAGCTGCACGCCCGGGCCGTCGTCGAGGGCCCGAACTTCCGCTTCGGCCACAAGGCCGCGGGCAACGTCGAGTTCCTCGCCGAGCAGGGCAAGGTGTACGACTTCGAGGTCGAGGTCGTCGACCTGGTGCTGTGCGGCGAGGCGGGCGGCGGCGAGCCGTTCTCCTCGACCCTGACCCGCCGCCTGGTCGGCGAGGGCGACGTCGCGGGCGCCGCGGAGATCCTCGGCCGCCCGCACCGCGTGGAGGGCATCGTCGTGCGCGGCGCCCAGCGCGGCCGGGAGCTGGGCTTCCCCACCGCCAACGTCGAGACCCTCCCGCACACCGCGATCCCGGCCGACGGCGTCTACGCGGGCTGGCTGCACGCGGGCGGCGAGGCGATGCCGGCCGCGATCTCCGTGGGCACCAACCCGCAGTTCGACGGCACCGAGCGCACGGTGGAGGCGTACGCCATCGGCCGCGTCGGCCTCGACCTGTACGGCCTGCATGTCGCCGTCGACTTCCTCGCCTTCGTGCGCGGCCAGGCGAAGTTCGACTCGCTCGAGGGCCTGTTGGAGCAGATGGCCGAGGACGTGAAGCGCTGTCGGGAACTGGTGGCGGCCGAGTAGCCTTTCCCGCTCCGTACGGCCGAAGGGCGGCCGGTGTCGTCGGACACCGGCCGCCCTTCTTCGTGCGTCACTGCTGCGGGGGCGGAGGCGGGGGAGGGGTCTGGCCGCCGCCGTCCGGCTGGGGCGGCTGCGGGTAGCCGTAGCCCGCCGGGGGCTGGGGCGGCTGGGGGTAGCCGTAGCCCGCCGGGGGCTGGGGCGGCTGGGGGTAGCCGTAACCGGCCGGGGGCTGCGGCTGGCCGGGCTGGGGCTGACCCGGCTGCGGCGGGTACGGCTGACCGGGCGGCTGCTGGGCCTGCGGCGGGTAAGGCGGCTGACCGGGAGGACCCTGCGGGGGGTGGGGCTGCCCCGGGTGCGGCGGCTGGGCCGCGTACGGCGGCTGGGCCGCCTGGGGCGGATACGGCTGGCCGGGGAAGGGCTGGGCCGGGTACGGCTGACCGGGGTAGGGCTGCCCGGGCCCGGCCTGGCCGGGGAACCCTCCCGGCCGGCCCGGATACGGCTGCTGCTGGCCCGGGTACTGCTGGCCCGGGCCCGGGTACTGCTGGCCCGGCATCGGCGGGGCGGCGATCGGCGGCGGGTTGCCGTCGTTCGTCCACAGGCCGTGCATCTGCTGATGCCGTACGAAGTCCTCCGCGACCATCGCCGAGAGGTTGAAGTACGCCTCCCGCACCTTCGGCCGCATCATGTCGAGGTCGACCTCGGCACCGGCGGCGAGATGCTCGTCGAACGGGACGACGACCACACCGCGGCAGCGCGTCTCGAAGTGCGACACGATGTCCTCGACCTTGATCATCTTGCCGGTCTCCCGTACGCCCGAGATCACGGTGAGGGACCGGGAGACCAGCTCCGCGTACCCGTGCGCGGACAGCCAGTCCAGGGTCGTACTGGCGCTGCTCGCACCGTCGACCGACGGGGTCGAGACGATGATGAGCTGGTCGGCGAGGTCGAGCACCCCGCGCATCGCGCTGTAGAGCAGGCCGGTGCCCGAGTCGGTGAGGATGACCGGGTACTGCTTGCCGAGCACGTCGATCGCGCGCCGGTAGTCCTCGTCGTTGAAGGTCGTGGAGACGGCCGGGTCGACGTCGTTGGCGATGATCTCCAGACCGGAGGGGGCCTGGGAGGTGAACCGCCGGATGTCCATGTACGAGTTGAGGTACGGGATCGCCTGGACCAGGTCGCGGATGGTGGCCCCGGTCTCCCGCCGCACCCGCCGGCCGAGCGTACCGGCGTCCGGGTTCGCGTCGATCGCGAGGATCTTGTCCTGGCGCTCGATGGCGAGGGTGGAGCCGAGCGCGGTGGTCGTGGTCGTCTTGCCGACCCCGCCCTTGAGGCTGATGACGGCGATGCGGTAGCAGGAGAGCACCGGCGTACGGATCAGCTCCAGCTTGCGCTGCCGCTCCGCCTCCTCCTTCTTCCCGCCGAGCTTGAAACGGGAGGCCGAGGCGGTCGGACGGCCGCTCTTCGCCTTCTGCTTCTTGTTGTTGAGCAGGCGGTCCGAGGAAAGTTCCACGGCCGCGGTGTAACCCAGCGGCGCGGCACCCGGGTTGACCGGCTGCCGCTGATCGTGCTGGACGGCCTGCGGCCAGGCGGCACCGATCCGGGGGTCGACGGGCTGCGGCGGAAGCTGCGGCGGGTGCCCGGGCTGCGCGTCGGGGACGGGGGCGGGGCCGGGGGCGTGGGCGTGGGCGGGGTGCTGGGGCTCGTACGGAGGCTGCCCGGGGAAGCCCTGCGGGGCTCCCTGGGCCTCGGGCGCCGGGAGACGACCGTCGGTCTGATGGGGGATACCGGGCTGCGGCTGCGGAGCGGGCGGTGCCTGGGGGAAGCCGTAGGCGGCAGGGGTGTGGGGCACGGGGGGCTGAGGGAAGCCGTAGCCACCGGCGGTGTCGGGTGCGGGCGGTTGCGGGAACCCGTACCCGCCCGCAGTGCTGGGGGCAGGAGGCTGCGGGAAGCCGTAGCCAGGCTGCTGCAGGGCCGGAGCCGGAGCCGGCGGGGCGGGCTGCGGCGCGACCGGGGGAGCTTCGGGAGCCGGCGCGGGCGGTGCCGCCTCGGGCTGGGCCGGCGGCTGCTGCGCCACCGCAGGATCGCCCTGCGGCTGCGGCTGCGGCTGGGCAGGCCACTGGGCCGCCGACGCGGGAGCCGCAGGCTCGTACGACGGCGGCAACGGCGGCACCCCGCTCTGCGGAACGGGCGGGGGAGCCCAGGCAGGCGGAGCAGCGGGGCCGGCCTGCTGCGAGGCCTCGTCCTGCTCCTCGGCACCGTCGGATGCCTCCGAGGCCTCAGGGGCGTCGAAGGCTGCGGTGGCCTCGGTGGCCTCGGTGGCCTCGGTGGCCTCGGCGGAATCGGGAGCGTGGCCGGAGTCCTCACCGGTTGCCGCACCCTCGGCCTTGGCCTCGACCTCGGGACCGGCCCCTCCGTCGGAGCCGGCGTCATCGTCGTGCGAAGGGGCACTCTCGGAGCCGACCACTTCGGCCTCTGCCTCTGCCTCGACCTCCGCCTCTGCCTCGACCTCGCCGGAAACAGCAGTGCTGGTCTCGCCGCCTGCTTCCGCCTCCGCGTCCGCCTCCGCACCGGAGGGCGAGGCCTGGACGACGCCGTCGCCCTCCTCCACGGCCTGCTCCCCGATCTGCTGCTTGAGGGCCACGGGGGAGATCCGCATGGTGGCGCCGCTCTCCAGGTCCCCGTTCTCAGGCCCGCTCGGCTCGACGGGCGGGCCCGGAACGGCGGCCGGCACCTGCGGCTGGAACCCTCCGTCGACCGGAAGCCCGGGCACGGCGACCGGCGCCGGCGGCACGGGCGGTGGAGCGAAGGGCGCGGGAGCAGCGACAGGAGGTGCGACCGGCGGGGCATACGGCGCCGTAGCCGCACCGGGCACCCCCGGCGGCGGCGGGGGAACCTGCCCCGGCGGCAGGAACGGCGCCGGAGGCTGGAACGGAGCCAAGCCCGGAACCGGAGGCTGGAACGGAGCCGGCGCCGGAGCAGCAGAAGCCGCCCCCTGTCCCGACACCGCCCCCTGACCGGAACCCGGCCCCTGGCCCTGGCCCTGCCCCTGAACGGGCCCGGAGACAGGAGTAGCCGGTGGTCCGGGAGCGGGCGTCGGCGGCCCCGGCGGAGGAGCCGCCCCCGTGTTACCTCCGGCCCCCGCGGCCGAACCCCCGCCCGCGTTCTGCGTGTACCAGGCGGGCGGCGCGTAGTCGATGGTGAACTCGCCCGTCATCTCGATGGCGGATTCCGCGTCGGGCTGGTCATCGCCGGGTGTGGCCCAGCCCCCGCGCGTCCCGTCCCGATCGCTGCTCACAATTCCTCCTGGTGTGGTCGAGCACCCTCAAGCACGCTCCTGCCATGCCGGGGCGCGACCATTTCTCGTCGTACGCAGTGGTTTCGAGGCCGTCCGAGGTCGTCCGACGCACCGGCCCTCCCCGAGGACGCCGACACCCACCCCTCCGGGTCTCCGGCTTGGCGCCCCGTACCAGCCTAATCATCAGATGCCCCGACCCGGCAGGCCCGCCCACCCTCAGAAGGCCCGGAAGGCCCAGAAAGGCTCAGTCCATGCGCCGGGGCGTGCCCAGCAGCCCGATCTCCGCGTCCGTCGGCTGCGTCATCACGTACTGCCGGTCACGATCGGCGCACCACAGGGTGAAGCCGTCGACGAGCGTGGGCAGGGCCTCCACGTTCTCCCGGGACAGCGTCAACGCGCGGCCCACCTCCAGGGCTTCGTCGGGCGAGATCCGCTGCACACCGACCAGCCGCGCCTGTCGTATCAGCCGCGGGGCGACCGGGCTGAGGTAGGGCAGCAGGGTCAGCACGGCCTGCCAGGGGCCGGACGCCACCCGTCCGCGTGGCGGGCGCATCCCGCAGTCCCGGACCACCAGCACCGGCGTACCCGCCGAGGCGCCCTGCGGGGGTACCCGGCCGACCTCATACACCGCGAGCCCGTTCTGTCCGCCGCCCATCGCGTGCACCATCTGCGCCCAGGCCTGCGGACGCCCCGTCTCCACAGCCACCCGGGCTCCGGTCGCCGCCGCTCTGAGCGCGAGGACCTGCGCGGTCCACAGACCTCCGATGAGGACGATGTCGTACGGCGTGGGCCGGTTGAGACCGAGCACGGCAGGCCGGCCCTCGGTGTCCACACCGATGACGACACCGTCGTCCCCGATGGGCAGCGCGAGGGTGGCCACCTGCTCCGCGGACAGCACATGCCGTGCGTTGCGCGGGCCCAGCAGGCCGAAGCCGTGCGGGAGCAGGCCGCGTCCGCGTCGCGGAACGGCGGCCTGTGCCCCGTCGGACCGGCTCGGCGCACCGGGCCCGGTTGCCGGCTGCGGGGTCATGGACGTCACCGGGTTCCTCCCAGAGGCAGGGTGGCGAGCACTCCGGGCAGCTGCTCACGGTCCAGGCGGGCGAGTCCGGCCCCCGCGTGCCGGGCGGCGCCCTCCAACGCGCGTCGGGCCGAAGTCAGTTCGTCCGCACTGCGGCCGGTCACGCGCAGATGGCCGCTGAGCCCGACCGCGTTGCGCTCCCCGCGCGACAGGGTGAGGCTGAAGGTGGTGGCGAGCGCCGGCGTGGCGGTGACCAGGGCGAGGAACTGAGGCAGTGAAGGCGCTCTGGTGCCGCCCAGCTCGGGCCAGCGGCGAACCCAGTACACGGTGTGGCGTCGGTTGTCGCAGCGCCAGCTGCGGCTCGACTCCTCGGTGCGCCGCTCCTGTGCGCCGGACCGGCCGGCCTCTGCCGTCACCAGGGGGTTGGCGCAGGCCGAGGTGGCGATGGCGGAGACCAGCTCCTCCTCGTCGAGCACGTTCGCCCGGAATCCTGCGCCGGTGAGCCGACTCGCCAGGTGGTCGGCGACCCGGACGACGCACTTCTGCGCACCGATCAGCCCGCCGCCTCGCGCCTGGACCGCCTCGGGGCACAGTTCGGGGTCGAGCTTCAGGGCGATCCAGGTGATCCGTACGGCCGGAGCACCCGTCTGTTCCTGCAGGGGCGCGTAGTTGGTGACAGCGACGGACTGCCTGGGCAGGTGCAACGCGGGTGCGGGCTGCGTGTGCTGCACGATCTGCGCGGACTCCAGGCGGATTCCGTCCACTTCGAGGGCGTCCCGCACCAGGCCCAGCGGCAGCGGCTGTCTGTCGCGAGGGGCCCGCAGCGCAGTGGCGTCGGCTTCGACCTGGAGCACGACCGTGACGAACGTCCCGTCTCCGACCAGCCCGACCGGCTTGCGGTCCCGGTGGCCGTACGCGTGCGTACGCAGACTCGGGTCGCACTCCGCGGCCGGTGCCAGGCCGGGCTCGGTGCCCTCCGGCAGGATGAGCCGTGCGGCCCGCCGCTGCCGTGCCTTCAGCGCACGCGCGGTGGCGAGCCACTCCGGCAGGGAGCGACCCCGGCGGCGGACGAACGCGAGCGCCACCAACAGGGCCGCGGTCACGCCCGACGGAATCAGCGCGATCGGGTCGATCACCCAGCCGATCAGCATCACGGCACCGGCGAGCTCCAGCAGTACAAGACGTTGCAGCTGGAACGAACCACTCCGGCCGCGACGCGTTCTGAGGCGGAGCGCGTCCCCCTCCCGAACCGACGCGTCAGGAGTCGGCCGTCCCGGTGCCGGGTCTCCCTCGGGCGCCGAGAAGGCCCGTGGCTGCACCCGGCCGCGCGATCGGGCACGCATTGCGGAAGCCATCACGCCATCCCCCCGTTTTGCTCACGACTTCAGCGAAATCCGCCACCCCACAGGGCTTTTGAAGCCCACGTACCCTACCCGCTCCACAAGTCCTCCTGGATACCAGGCATAGTAGGGGGCCGGTCTGACATCGGGCGGCGGGGGACTCGGGCCCGCCGGGTGTGCTACGGGGAGACACAGGCACTCATGGCATCACGGCGGGACG
Organism: Streptomyces griseoruber; assembly: GCF_001514205.1. Classification (GTDB taxonomy): domain Bacteria; phylum Actinomycetota; class Actinomycetes; order Streptomycetales; family Streptomycetaceae; genus Streptomyces; species Streptomyces griseoruber. The sequence goes on from NZ_KQ948774.1 coordinate 301,107, forward strand.
AACTCAACGCCTATACGTTCGCGAAGCGGCGCACCCTGGCCGCTTTCCTCCAGCCTTCACCTTGGGGATCGGAGGAGGGCGCGCCCAAACCGTTGCGAGCCGTCGTGCCCAGCATGATCGCCGGCGCGCTGACGCTCGCGGCGTTCGGCGCCTGGGGCATGTTCCGGCCCACGGCTCCCCAGGGCTGGGACGAGCCCGGGACACGCGTGATCGTGGGCAAGCAGTCGACGACGCGGTACGTCGTGCTCAAGACCGGCAAGACGGTACGGCTGCACCCCGTCCTGAACCTTGCCTCGGCCCGGCTGCTGATGAAGGACGCCAACTACCAGGTCGTACAGGTCGCCGACTCGATCCTGGACTCCGGTGAACTGCCGCGCGGCCCGATCCTGGGCATCCCGTACGCGCCGGATCGGCTGCCGTCGGCCGACGAGGCCGGAAAGGCCAAGCGCTGGGCCGTCTGCGAACAGCCGGGCGGCAAGGGCGACACCGTGCAGGAGGCGGCCTTCGTCCTCGCGGAGCGCGACGCCGACAGGACCGAGGGATCGCAGCGGCTGTCCGGCGGCGACGTCCTGTACGTGAAGACCCGCACCGGCGAGCGTCATCTGGTCGACGCGAAGGGCACGTCGTACGCCGTCACAGGCACCGAGTCCGATGCTCTGACCACGGCACTGGTCGGCTCCCGCAAGCCGCAGTTGGTCACCAAGGAGTGGCTCGCGACCCTCCACCCGGGCGCGCCCATCAGCTTTCCCCGGCTTCCCGCGAGCGTGGGCCGGGCGGCAGGCGTGCCCGGGAACCTCTCGGCGGACGAGAACAGGGTCGGCATGGTCCTCAGGACCGAGACGGGTGAGGGCACCAGGTACTTCGTCGTGGTCCCGGGAGCGGTCGAGCCGATCACCGACTTCACCGCCTGGCTCCTCATCAACTCGCCCCAGACGGCGGCGCTCAACATGAACGGCGAGGCCCGCACCGTCGGCCTGCAGGATTTCACCGCCGACAGCGAGGCCTTCGACGGTCAGCCCGCTCGTTGGCCCTCCCAGCGGGCCGACCAGGTGAACTCTGCGGCCACCGGCTCAGGGCGGGACACCGTGTGCAGCGTCCTGCGGGACGTCGGGGACGGCAACACGACGACCCTCAGTACCTGGGCGGGCACCGCCTATCCCGCAGAGATCACGGCCGATGGCACCAGCACGTACGTCACGCCCGGAACCGGTCTGCTGTACACGCAGTCGCAGGGCACCGAGTCCGACGCGGGTTCCCTGTTCCTCGTCACCGACACTGGTCTTCGCTACGCCGTGCAGGCCAACGGCGACAGCGACAGCGGCAAGTCGGACATCGGAGCCGACGGCAGCAAGACGCCCGACGGGAGCCCCGAACCCAGCGAGGCCCAGGTCAAGCTCGGCTATGAGAACGTCCGGCCCGCGAGAGTGCCTCTCGTCTGGTCGGAGTTCCTGGCGAAGGGGCCGCGTCTGGACACCAACAGCGCCCGTCAGCCGCAGGGTTCGTGACCCGGCCTGGCGCTCCCGCAGACCCTCTGACCCTCTGACCCACGGACAAGGACAGGAGCGACGTACCGGTGTCGCCTTCGAAGACGGCCCTGTGGGCCGCCGCCACGGTGCTGACCACGCTGGCCGTCCGCCCCCCTGCCATGCCCGCGATCTCTTCGCCGCAGGATTCGTCCGCGCGCACACGGCTCGACGGCAGCGGCACCTGTACCTTCCCCGCTGAGCCGATCAAGGGCCGCCCGTGGTCGCTCCAGCGGGTCCTGCTGGACCAGCTCTGGCAGGGCACCGACAAGGGCAAGGGCGTCCGGGTGGCGGTCATCGACACGGGCGTGGACGACGAGAATCCCCAGCTCACCTCGGCGGTCGACAAAGCGGCCGGTCGTGACTACCTCACCGAGGGCAAGGGTGCCGACCCCACGAACGACGAGGTCGGTCATGGCACCAAGGTGGCCGGCATCATCGCGGCCAGACCCGACGACGGCACCGGTTTCGTGGGCCTCGCACCGAACGCGACGATCATCCCGATCCGGCAGAACGACGCGGACAACAGCGGGGACTCCGACACGATGGCCGCCGCCATCACCCATGCCGTCGACAGGGGCGCCGACGTCATCAACATCTCCCAGGACACGACGAAACCCCTGTCGGCCACCTCCGCGCTGGCCGAGGCGGTGCGCAAGGCCGTCGCCGAGAAGGTCGTGATCGTCGCGTCGGCCGGCAACGACGGCCTGGACGGCGAGGCGAAGGACACCTACCCGGCGGCCTTCCCGGGTGTTCTCGCCGTCGCCTCCTCGGACCGCAACAACGAGCGTGCCTCCTTCTCCCAGTCGGGCACCTTCGTGGGCGTGGCCGCTCCCGGCGTCGACATCGTCTCCACGGTTCCCGGCGGCGGCCAGTGCACGGACAACGGCACCAGTTTCTCGGCACCGTTCGTCGCGGGAGTGGCGGCCCTGCTGAAGGAGAAGCATCGCGACTGGACCACGGCCCAGATCGTCACCCGGATCGAGCAGACGGCCGAACGCTCCGTCAACGGCCACGACGACTACGTGGGCTGGGGCGTGGTGGACCCGGTGCGTGCCGTCCAGGAGTCCGACGTGGCCGATCCCGCGTCCTCGCCGACGCCCGACCCGGGGCCGGCCAAGGCGCAGGCTCCGGACGTTGCCGCCTTCTCCCTCGCGGAGACACCCCAGGAGCGCGACGAGCGGTACGCCACCTACGCCCTCGGCGTCACCGTCACCCTCATCGCGGTCATCGCCGGCACCGCCGTCGCGGCACGGGACCTGCGGCGTCGACGCGGGAAGGGCGCCCCGGTGTGACCTTCCGAGAGAACTCCCCTCAGATTCCTTTGCAGTTGGAAGCACCCAGGCGAGTGACTAGAGTGTCCGTGCGTATCACCTGAGTGATATGTACGGGGGCGGTGCGACGCTGCGACCGCGCGGCGCGCGGCAGTTGCAGCATCTTGCCCGCCAGGAGGGCCTGGATATCCATCCATGGCGACCGGGCACGGTGGCGAGACGCCATCGTCGCATCAGGAGGAGGGCAGGACACCATGAGCGTCAATTTCAGCGACGCGGAGCTCACGGACCTTGCTGACAAGATCCGCGAGTTCCACCACAACGTCAGCGACCGCGTGACGTCCCTCAACAGGGTCGTGGACATGATCCAGGGGGGCTGGAAGGGCGCGGCCGGCAAGGAGTTCGACTCCGTTCAGCAAAGCGTGAACCAGCACCTGAAGAAGCTTCAGGACAACCTGGTCGACCTCGAGGAAGTCATGCGGATGAGCGTCAAGGGCTTCACCGCCCAGGAGCAGGAGCGCATCTCCGACATCCGCAAGGTCGACAACTCGTACGAGGTCAAGAGCCGCATCACCGACCTCGCCTGAGTCGCAGCGCACACGCCACTGAGGAGGACCCTGAACATGAGCGACGCCGGACGCACCGCAGTAAATTACGACACCGTCACCCAGGCAGCGAGCGACGTCCGCAAGACGGCCGGCGACTTGGCCGAGGGACTGGAGACCCTGATGAGCAGGGTCCGCGCCGTCGCCGAGACCTGGGAGGGCGAGGCCAAGACCGCCTACGGCACGATCCAGCGCTCCAGCGCGGAGGAGATGGACCAGATGACCCAGAAGCTGGCCCGTATCGCCAAGCTCCTGGACGAGTCGGTCATCGGCTATTCCGACACGGACCACGGCAACGCGGCACGCTTCCGGATGCTGATGGGCTGAGCCGCAGCTCGTGACGCGGAGACGGGGAGACGGTGTCGACACCGCCTCCCCGTCCCGTATGTCCGCGGAGCGCGGAGATCAGCAACCGCCCTCGTCCACCGTGGCCTTGAGGTCGTACTCGGGGACGGACGTGGTCGACCGGCCATCACCCCCTGGAACGATGAGTGCGCCTTGGTCGGACTCCGTCTGGGAGATCCGCATGCAGAACACCCCGTCCACACCGTCCGCCGAAACGGTGTAGTCGTTCGACTCCTCACCGGAGGCTTCGACCTCCACGGCGTAACTCGGCCCCGACCCGTCGCCGGCGTCACCGACCTTGCTCTCGATCAGGTCCGCGTAGTCACCGTATGCGTCGTCGAGGTGCGGCTCTTCCTCAAGATCGGAAGCAGCCTGCTCAACCGCCTGCCGGAGCTCGTCCCTGCTCCACGAGCCCTTGTCGACGGCTCTGACGACACTGCACCCCTGAAAGGCCATCACTCCCGCCGCAACGAACAACACCCCTCGCTGCCATGCAAAAGCCCGGTCCGACGGCTCGTTGGCCTCCGGATTCCGATACCGCCATGCCGCGAAACGCCAGTACAGCTTGCGCTGGTCGACGACGCCCAGGGCGATAAAGAGGGCAGCGACGAGGAAGAAGAAGACGGCTACTCCGGTCATACAGGCATCAACTCTGGCTGCTCAGGGGGCCGGTGGCCTTCGGAGAGGGAGAGGGGCCCTGGCATGACAGCCGAGGGCTGTCCGGCTGGTGAGTCCACAATCATGATCCGGAGGTGAGGGTCGGTGCACCGGAGGGCGCGGTGAAGTCCTCCTGGCACCCCGTCTGCAGTTGGGCTTCGAAGAACATCCTGCCGGCCAGTTGAGCCAGGTCTTGTTGAGCGCGGTCGTCACCCTTGCCGGCGGAACCCGTGGCTGCGGCCACGATCGAAAGATAGGGATGGCTCATATCCGCAGTGTGACTTGATCCTTCGGACGAAGGCTTGCATTCGACGTAGATGGCCGCTGTCCGGTCCCAGACGAGTGCCTCGGTCCCCACACTGAAGTGTGCAACGGTGGACGCGCTATTGACGCCCAATTGTGAGTGCCAATCACTTTCAGAGCCGTCCTGCATTACGGCGGTCATCTTGACGGCTCCATCGCTGGTGGAGTTGAGGCAGGTGAGCTTGAGCGAACTCTCGGTAGCCGTGCGTGACCAGTTGGACTTGAACGAGGAATCTGGAGAGAGGATCCTCTCGAGAGGCTCGACGTTCGCAGAGAAAACGCCTTCGTTGCAGGTGTCGGAAGCCTTGAGCTCCTTCCCATTGTTCTGCGTTGCGACGGCCCAGAGCGTCCCCCCGATACCGACAACTATCAGGGCGCCGACCGTGATGCTGATCACCCGGCCTCGCCCGGTAATAATGCTCACTTGGATCTCCAGTTGTTGTGGACTCGGTCCTATGCTTTTCCACGCTGTCGTCGGTACTCGTCCAGGACCGAATGAGCATGGTCGTTACCCGAGAGATGGCCTTCGCGTACTGCCGACTCGATTTCGGCCTGATCCAGCCCCGAGGGGAACGCGCCGTTCGCTGCCGAGGCCGCCAACTGCGCTGCTTGCAGCGTCGAGGCCTTGTGTACTTCCCAGTCCTTCCCAGACTTGAAGAGTGCCTCGTCGGACCTGTCCCGGGGGTCCGGGAAGAGTCCGTCGATCATCTGTCCTGTCAGGTCCTCCGTTGCTGCCACGGCAAATGCGCCGGCGACAGGGGAAGCCGCCGTGCTGACTCCGACGCCGATGCCGATACTTGCGGCTGTATTAGCCCAGGCTTTCCATTTGTCCATGTCCTTGTTGAACTGGGCGTCGCCCTCCGCGGAATTCTGGATGTCTGAGTCCTGTCGCGCCAGGCCCAGAATTCCTTGAACCTCTGAGTTTCTCGCCGAGATTTCCTGGATGGTCTGCCGAGTGGTTTCACCGTAGGCGTCGGGGTTGGCCAAGTGGTAACCCATGAGATCGCTGGTGTAGAGCGACTCGCCGATATTGAGGGCCTTATAGCCGTCAGGGGTTTGGCCTATGTCGTACATGAAGCGGGTTATGTCCTGCTCGGTGAACTTGGCCTGAGTTCCGCTGAGGGGATAGAGGTCTGCGAGTGTGGTACCTCCCGCCTCGCCCCCGGAAAGCGCCCGATGGATGTCCGGCATGTACTCCGCCGTCATCTGCCCGAGACTTGTTTCCATACCCTTGTGCAGCTTGAAATCGTCCTTCGGGTCCGAGATCCCGTGGACGATCTTCGTCATGAGATCGGCCTGATCCTTTGTGTGGCCGGGCATGCCTGCAGTCGGGCCTTCGTCGAACGGGTGCCCGGTTGTGGCTGACTCCAGGGCGTGGGAGAGCGAGCGGTAGCCGGCAGATGCTCCCGTGTCATTGTCGCCAGTACCGTCCGAGGGCCACTCGCGATCAGAGGTCAGGTAATCGAAGTTCTTGTCACTGGAGAAGAAGCCGATGGACGCATCGGGATTGTGCCCCAGTGCCTGCATGAACCCCGTCATCGGATCCTGGCCATGATCGTCCTTGGCTCCGAAATTCAGATCTGTCTCCGAATTTCGTGTCCAGTAGTCCGCAGGCGAGAGAGGGCCGTCCCAGCGCTTGTCTTCCTTCATCAGCGCGTCGCCGTAGTCATGGAGGAACTTTGTGTCGAAATTTCCCTCGCGCATGAGATTGCTCATCACCTGGAACCCGTAAGGGTTTGCCGCGTCCTCGCTGTCGATGCGGCGGCCCCCCAGGTCGATGACTTCTTTCTCCCAGGCGCGCATGGCTTTGGTGTCGGAGTGCGTGGCTGATGCCAACGAGCGGCCAAGGTTGTCCTGCAGCGCCTTGAGCTGCTTCAGGCGCTCCTCGCTCGGCTTGGGATCCCTTGAGTACGCCTCAACCTTTGGGTCGGCCATAGCTGCCCAGAATTGGAGCGTGCCTTTGCCGCCGAGACCTGTCGCGAACTTCTCGTTGAAGAGAGGGTCGCCTTCGTATGTGGCGAACACCTTGTTCATCTGCTGAATCTGCGCGGTCGTCATTTCGTTGCCCAGCTGAGCCAGCTTGACCATCGCACGGGCTTCCTTGAGTGACTCCTTGCGCTCACGGGAAGCCTCACTGATGCTGGACGCCGTCTCCGTGTTGAAGCCCTCCTTGCGCCCGTTTGCATCCATCGTGAGGGCCCAACTCAGCGCGATATCCGCGTCGTCAGCGTCCTTGAGCGCCGCTTCGATCCTGTTATTGCAGTCGTGGACAGTGTCGAGGTAGCCCTTTTGGAGGGCTGCCTGCTGGCCGTTCTCCGCCTTCGAGGTGTCACAGTAGACGTGACCCTCTGCGGTTATTTCGAGGTACTTGTCGTCATGGACGTATCCCTCGATCTTCTTGAGCTCGTCCTTGGCGCTCTGGAAGGAATCAAGTGCGCTCTTCAGCAGATCGTGAATATCCTGAGCTTCGTCGGCGGCCGCCTTCATCTGCTTCTCGACGACGTCGAATTTACCGAGAGCCTCGGCCGCGGCCTCACCCTTCCAATTCGACTCGGTGAGGCCCTTCGTCACCGTCGTACCGAAAGAACGCGCTATTGCGTCAAATTGGCCGGGAAGGTTGCGCCATTTGTCGACTGCGTCCGACAATGATGACAGGTCCACAGCGCGAAGCTGTTGATAGCTGATGCCCATGTCAGTGCTTCTCCTTCCCGTCCCTGAGGCTCTTGGCCTTCTGGTGTCGCTTGTCCTCTTCTGATCGGAACTCGGCGGCTGAAGTGCGCAGGTTTCCGGCCACACCCTTGTCGAGCAGTCCATCCATGTACTGCATCTGAGAGCGCCATCGCTTCTGGAAGGTGGCGATCGCAGCTTCCGACTTGAAGCCCTTGAGTTCTACCTTGCCTGTCGCCGACATCGTTTTGTCATCGGCGTCCTTGAAGTTGGAGCGAACCGTGTCCGCCTTCGTGGCGCGTTCTTCGAGTACACCTGAATCCACGTCCAAGGTCGGCTGCGATGCGCCTCCGCCTCCGTCCGCAGGAAGCTGGTTGAGCTGCATGCTGCTTTCCTGGCGAGCCACGGCGGAGCTGCGTGCCTGGCCCCACATCTCATCGAACGACACGTCGTTTCCTTCGCTTTGTCAGCGGCGATTGGCTGGTCGTGGCTCAGCGAGCCGAGGGCCGGTCGGTGCCGGACGATCCGTCGGTGGGTGAGCCAGGGACTTGGCCCTGTGGCTGACCGAAGGGCGGGTACGGCTGGTGAGAGACGTACGGCGAGTAGGCTGGCGGTACTGGCACGGCGGCCGACCGGGCGACGCGGCGTCGGCGGGCCCGAATCACCGGGACGGCGACGGCAGTGCCGAGGAGCGCGGCGACACCGAAGCCCAGGGCGATCCGCAGGGGCGCGTTGCTGTCGTCGGCCTCAGACGCTGTCGAGTCGCCGGTCTTGTCGTCCGACGCAGAGTTGGTGGCCTGAGAGGGCTTCGGGGCCGGGGAAGCGGACGTCGCTGCCGCCAGGTCCGGAAGCGGGTATGTGTCGGCAGGGCCCGGGTCGCCCGGATCCTCGAGCGCGGCGCGGGGGCGGACGATGCCGTACCCGAAGTCGTCGTTGCGGGTCCAGCTCTTCTCATTGCCCTTCATCGTGTTGATGAGGACGCGGAGCACCTGATTGTTTGTCCAGGACGGATGCTTGGACCAGATGAGGGCGGCAGACGCCGAGGCGATCGCCGTAGCGTCACTTGTTCCCTCGGTTCTGCAGACCTGAGTGCCACCGAGGCATGCGTGGATCATATTGTCGCCCGGCGCAGTGACGTCGACCTCGGAACCATGCTGGGAGAACGAAGCCCGCTGCACGGATTCCGTGACCGCGCCCACGCCCACGACACCGGGCGTGGAAGCCGGATACTGCGGAAGGTTGGACGTGTCTCCGCTGTTGCCGACACCGGCGAAGATCAGCTTCCCCTGGTCGATGGCGTATCTGACTGCCGAGGCCAACTCCGGCGTGCCGACGTTCTTTCTTCCCGAAGCGTTGGCGGCAGCCATGGAGATGTTGATGATCTGCGCCTTCGAGTCCGCTGCGTACCTGATGGCCTCGGACATCACGCGGGAATATTCCGAGCCCGTGTCCACCTTTCCGAAGTCCTCGGTGGAGTAGCGCATGCGGATGGGGAGGATCTTGGATCCGGGCGCGAGGCCATAGGAACCATCGAGCGAACCTCGCGCGCCCGTGGCAGCAATGAGTGCGGCCATGTTCGTGCCATGGCCGGCCAAGTCGGTGTGTGCGTCTCCTCGTTGGTCCGAGTAGTCCTTGCCGTCCAGTACCTGACCCTCGAGGTCGGCCAGAGACGTGTCGACGCCGGAATCGATGACGGCGACGGTGATTCCCTTGCCGGTGCTGGTCTCCCACATCTCGTCGGCCTGCATGGCATCGAGATACCACTGGCGGGCTCTCACGGACTGGGCGTGGGCCGGAGTCGCGGCAATGCCTACCAGCAGCAGGCCGAGAGCAGCCGACGCCACCGAGACGGGCCGCAGTGTTCGCTTACTGCTGGTACGCATCTGTCTTCCTGGTTGGGGAGTCGCGTCAACTCAGTCGACGACCGGTGGAACGGCTCGACGGTCATGGGCTGCCCATGTCTCCTCGTCCTCGACGAGGTAGTCCGGTCGCTGGCCATGCTGCTGATCCCGCCGAGGTCCTGTCGGGTTCGACGGATGCGTGTTCGCCCCGCTGCCGCCTCGAGCCGGATTCGGACCCTGCTCCGGGGCGGAGGAACCTGAGGGGGAACGTACCAACCCAGCTCCGCCAGGTGTGAAGGGGCGCGCGTTCGTGCGGCCTGGCTGTGCGCGGCTGCCCACGATGCCGCCGGATTCCGACGCGAGCCGACGCCCACCGGTCAGACCCGCCCCAGGGCTGGTGCCCCCTGCGCTCGGCATGCCGGGAGTCATGCCGCGGGTCATGGGGGCGCGCCCCTGCGCTGTACCGCCGTTGCCGATGACGGTTCCCCGCGGAATTCCGGTGGACCGGCCGGCACCAGGAGTCACCGGCCGCCCCCCGAGGATTCCGCTCTCGCGCGGCAGGCGTGATGCCGCACCATTGGCGATCCCCTGCCCGGGTAGCAGGGACGGGCGTGACGCTGTCGGCAGGCGCCCGGGCGGGCTGGGATTCGTCCCACTTCCGCCACCACCGAAAGCAGGCGGGAGGACACCCGGCTGGACGGTCGGTGCGGCCTCTGGGCGGGGAAGTCCTGTATGCGGTCCGGACGAAGTCGTGGGGCTCACCGGGAGGGAGGAGTCGGGCAGCGTTCCCACGCCGTCGATCTCCATACCCGCCGTAGGCACGGTTCGCGCTGGCTGTTGACCAGGCCCTGCCGCGCCAAGGCCGACGTCGGCCCGTGATGCGGAGCCCCCGGAAAGGTGAGATGCGGTGCTGACGCTGCCGGAGTGCGAGGAGGCGACGGAGACGCCGCTGCCGGACTGGGCGTACTGAGAACCGGTCGGTACGTACTCACTCCCAGGCTCGACCCACCATCCCGAACTGCCGGTGTTCCCCGCCGGCGGCGAGAACGTAGGCGGCTCCACGCTGTTCACCTGCTGAGCCGAGTATTCGTACGTCTGAGCCAGCTTCTGCATCTGTTGGATCGCCTCGGCCCGGGCGGCGTCGATGCGGTCCTGTGCCGCCGTGGCGTCGGACTGGGCGGTCTGGGCGAGCGCACGGGCGTCGGGATCGTTCCTCGCGCCGGGCTGCTTCGCCGCGGCGATCGTGCTCTTCGCGTCGGAGAGGTCTGCCTGGGCTTGAGTGGTCTCCGACACCTTCGGCATCGCAGCCTTGGCCTCGGCGACGGCCTGGGCCACGGTTTCCATCCACCGTGACGCCACCTCGGCGTACTGGCCGAGACGGAGCGTGGCGCTGGCGGTCTGGCCGCCCCAGTCGCGGAAAGCGTCACCGCCTTCGCCCTGCCACTCGAGCCCCTTGACATGTGTCATGAGGTCGTCGCCGATCTTGGCAATGGTCGAGGCCGCCTTGCCGAGTTTTCCGGCGAGATGGGAAGCACCCTCCGAAGTGGCGGAGTCGAGCAGGGCAGCGAGTTGTTCATGCGTCAGGGACTCGAAGTCCGTGCGCACCAGTTTTGGCTCCTTGCCCTGAGGCTTCTCGGCCATCAGAAGCTCTCCTCGCTCTCGGCGCCCGACGGGGCCGCACCGTCTGCGTCGCGCTCGGCGTACGGATCCCGCTCAGCCACGTAGTACTTCTCCGCCTGCGTGTTGACCGCCTTCATCCGCGCCCGAATGTCCGCATCCAAGTTCTCGTACCCCACACGCGACGCATGCACCGCCAGCCCCATGCCCTCGATCTGGGCGCTGAGGGCCTTCGACAGGTTCTCCAACTCGTCGTGCACGACGGTGTAGGAGTCGTAGAGGAACTGTGCTTCCTTGAAGTCGGCGGAGCCGAGCTGCGCGCGGGACAGGCGGTCCTCGCCGACCTTGCCGGGCGCCGCCTCCGACTTGTCGAGCTCGATCAGGAGCTCGTCCACGCGTTTCTTGAAGCTCGCCATGGCTGTGTGCTGGATGTCCAGCGCCATCTGAGGGTTGACGCCGTACAGCGTGTCGAACGACTTGCCCGTGTCCGGCGCATCCCTGTTCTCGGCGCCGCCCCCGTTCCCGCTCACCGCAGCAGCCTCCCCGTTGTCCCCGTTAAATCAAGATGAGCCCGTTCGGTCGGGATCGGACCAGGCTCGAGCAATCACTTTAGTGGCGTTGCGGAAGCAAGCCCACCTGGATAAGAGATGTACCGCGCTTGCGCGACACGAACACGCCGCGGCCCGCGGGCATCGGCCTGCCCCGGACATTGCCGAGGATGTCGCCCTCGCCGGGATCGCCGGACAGCACCACGCCCTGCGCCCCGAGTTCCTTGACCCGCTGCATGAAGGACTCGTACATGGCACGCGAGGCACCGGCCGCGCTGCGCGCGACGATGAACTTGACCCCGACGTCCCGTGCGAACGGCAGATGGTCCACCAGCTGCGACAGCGGATTGCCCGAGTGGGTGGCGACCAGTTCGTAGTCGTCGATGATGACGAACAGCTGCGGGCCGCTCCACCAGCTGCGGTCGCGAAGCTGCTGCGGCGTGATGTCCGGCTTGGGAGTGCGCATCTCCATGAACTGCCGGATGGCGTCCATGTGGACCTGCATCGCCGACGCCATCGGCGCGTACTCCAGGAGGTGTTCCTCCGACACGGTCTCCAGCATGGTGCGCCGGTAGTCGCCCACCACGATCCGTGCCTCCGCGGGTGTGTAGCGCGCGGCGATCTGCTTCGCGATCAGACGCAACAGGTTCGTCTTGCCCGACTCGCTCTCACCGAAGACCAGGAAGAACGGATCGGCGTCGAGGTCGATGAAGACCGGCTCCAGGTTCGCCTCGTCGATACCGATCGCGATGCCGTGCTGCGGGAACTCGAAGCCCTTGGGCAGCTGGTCGGCAGCCAGCTTGCGCGGCAGGAGACGTACGGTGGGGGCCGCCGGCCCGTGCCAGTTCCCCTTCACGGCCTGCACGAGCTGTGCCGTGGCGTCCGTGAGGTCCTCGTTCGCCGCCGACGAGTCGATACGCGGCATCGCCGTCATGAAGTGCAACTTCTCGGGCACCTGGCCACGGCCGGGCACTCCCCTCGGTACGCTCTGCGCGACCTTGCGGTCGAACTCCGAGTCCATCGCGTCGCCGAGGCGCAGCTCGAGCCGGCCGAGAACCTGGTCCTTCAGGACCGCCCGCACCTCCATGTACCGCGACGCGGAGAGCACCACATGGACGCCGTAACCGAGGCCACGGGCCGCGAGGTCGGTCACGACGCCGTCCAGGCCCTCGTAGTCGTTCTTGAAGCTTCCCCAGCCGTCGATGACGAGGAAGACGTCCCCCCAGGCTTCGCCGGCGAACTCACCCGCCGCGCGGCGCCGCCGATAGCTACCCATGGAATCGACGCCGTTCGCGCGGAAGAACTGCTCGCGGCGGTTGAGGATGCCCGCCACCTCCGCGACCGTGCGCCGCACACGCTCCGGATCCAGCCGTGAGGCCACTCCGCCGACATGGGGCAGGTCCGCGATCGCGGCCAACCCGCCACCGCCGAAGTCCAGGCAGTAGAGCTGCACTTCGTGAGGGGTGTGGGTGAGGGCGAAGGACGCGACGAGCGTGCGCAGCAGCGTCGACTTGCCGGACTGCGGTCCGCCGACGATCAGCATGTGGCCGGCCGCGCCCGAGAAGTCCGCGTACAGCAGCTCGCGCTTCTGCTCGAAGGGCTTGTCGACGAGGCCGAGCGGGACCGTCAGTCCGCCCAGACGCGTGAACTCCGCCGCATGGAGACCGCGTTGCGCCGAGACCGTCAGCGACGGCAACAGCTGGTCCAGGGTGGGCGCCTGGTCCAGAGGGGGCAGCCAGACCTGGTGGGCCGGCACACCCTGGCCCTCCAGGCGCTGGACGACGACATCGAGCACGGTGTCCGCGAGGGCGTCGTCGTCCCTGCGCGCGGCTGCCTGGGCCTGGGCCGGATCGGGCTCCACGTGGACCATGGGCACCGGCGTCGCCGTGAACAGCGCCGGACGGCGCTCGATCGGCATCCTTCCCTGGGTGGTTTCGGGGGCGCCCGGCCGGTACGCCCCCGACACATAGGCCGCCTTGAAGCGGACCATTTCGTCCGTACCGAACTTCAGATACCCCGAGCCCGGCACGGACGGCAGGTGATACGCGTCCGGTACGCCGAGGGCCGCCCGCGACTCGGCGGCCGAGAACGTCCGCAGACCGATCCGGTACGACAGATAGGTGTCCAGGCCCCGCAGCCGCCCTTCCTCCAGGCGCTGGGAGGCCAGCAGCAGGTGGACACCCAGCGAGCGGCCGATGCGGCCGATCTGGATGAACATGTCGATGAAGTCCGGCTTCGCCGTGAGGAGTTCGCTGAACTCGTCGATCACGAGGACGAGCGAGGCCAGAGCCTCCAGCGGCGCGCCGGCGGCCCGCGCCTTCTCGTAGTCGTGGATGTTGGCGTAGTTGCCGGCCGCCCGCAGCAGCTCCTGCCGCCGCTGCAGTTCGCCACGGATCGCGTCACCCATGCGATCGACGAGCGTCAGATCGTCGGAGAGGTTGGTGATGACGGCCGCGACGTGCGGCATCTGCGACATTCCGGCGAAGGTCGCGCCGCCCTTGAAGTCCGCGAGGACGAAGTTCAGCGTCTCGGAGGAGTGCGTGACCGCCAGACCCAGCACCAGTGTGCGCAGCAGCTCCGACTTACCGGAACCGGTGGCACCCACGCACAGGCCGTGCGGACCCATGCCGTCCTGCGCGGCCTCCTTCAGATCCAGCATCACGGGCTGGCCGTCCTCGCCGACACCGATCGGCACCCGCAACCGCTCCGGGGTCGAGCGCGGCCGCCAGGTACGCGCGACGTCGACGGACGCGGCGTCGCCCAGGCCCAGCAGGTCGGTGAAGTCGAGGTTGGCCAGGAGCGGTTCGTCGTCGTCCCCACCGCTGCCCATGCGCAGGGGCGCCAACTGCCGGGCCAGCGCTTCGGCAGCGGGCACCGACAGCGCGTCGGGCTCGCCTTCGTAGATCGTTCCGCTTCCGGAGTCCAGCCAGAGCCGCTCGGGCCGTACGACGATGGAGAGGTCCCCGCGCGGTTGGTCGAGGTCACCGGGGACGATCTCGACGATCGTCACGCCCTGCAGCCCCTCGGAAGTCGCGAAGGCCGAGGTCGGAGGCACGATGCCGCCGTCCAGGACCACGAGCACATGGGGCTGGTCCAGGACGGGCCGACCGTCTCGGCTGAACCGGGGGCGACCGTCGAGCCGGGACGTCAGCAGCTGTTCCAGCTCACCGAGGTCGTCACCGAAGAGCCGACGGGTGCCGGAGCCGTCGAACTGGCCCGGTACCTGACAGTGCGGAAGCCACTTGGTCCAGTCCCAACGCGCCACAGCGCCGGGTGAGGCCACGACGGCGATCACCAGATCGTCGGGGGAGTGCAGGGAGGCCGCCTGGGCCACCAGGGCGCGAGCCGTCGACTGCGTGCAGCCGGCCTCACCCGAAAGAGTCATGTGATAGAAGGCGCGCAGCGACAACGCCACAGGCAGACTGTCGAGTTGGCCGTGCACAGCCAGGAAGCGCTGCATGGCGCCGGCGGAGAGCGGCTCCAACTCGTCGACCGGCGCGGTGTGCGGCGCGATCAGCGGGGTGGCCAGCTGCTGCGGCCCCAGACCGATCCGGACCTGTCCGAAGTCGCCGTCCCCGACACGGCGTTCCCATACCCGGCCGCCCTCGGCCACCAGCGCCCACAGCTGTTCCGGCGACGGGTGCAGGTACAGCTGGGCGTCACGCTGCTTGAGCGCGGTCCTGCGGACCGTACGGCGTGTCTGCGCGAGATAGCGGAGGTAGTCGCGGCGGACATCGGCCATTTGCCCCTGCGTACCTCGGCGATAGCGGACAATCTGCGAGACGACCATCGCCGCGGTCGAGACCAGCATCAGCACCCCCATGATCCGCATGAACGGGTGGGCGTTCGGCGACGCGAAGTAGAACACGACGGACGAGCCCATGCCGAGCGTCGGCAGGACCTGCATGAGCACGCCCTCCTGCTGCCCTCGCGGTAGTTCGGGAGGAGTCTCCAGATGCAGCTCGTCCACGGGCACTTCGGGCGGCAGGGTACGCGGCGGGCGCTTGACGACGATCTGGCTCACCGGAGCTCAATCCCCCTGTACGGACGACTCGTTGCCCACCGGCACCCCCGTGGTGACGGCCGCCGTCCGCTGTGGCCCGATGCTACTTGTCAGCTCTGACATCACGGCCGGTAGGGTGACGCCCGCAGCGTACGCATCCGCGAAGCAGGGGGTCAGTGAAGGTGAGTACGACCGCGGCGACAGGGTTCTGCCGAGTCACTGTCGTGGCGCCGGACAGCCGTATCGACGTGGCGCTTCCGGTGGACATCCCCGTCGCCGACGTCTATCCGGAGATCCTGCGGCTCACCGGGCAGACCCAGCCGGTCGGGGCCCCGACCGGCTACCACCTGGTGCGCCGCGACGGTCGCGTTCTGGACGGCGCCCGGACCCTCGCGGACGAGCGGATCCTCGACGGTGACGTGCTCGCCCTGCGCCCGTTCGCGGAATCCCTGCCTCCGGCGGTCTATGACGACGTGTCGGACGCGGTCGCCTCCGCCGTGGCCCGTGACCGCCACCTGTGGAGCGACGACCTGCTGCGCACCGCCGGCCTCACCGGGGGGTCGCTGCTCCTGCTCATGCTGGGGTTCGTCCTCTGGTACGCCGACCCCGTGCACCATGACATGAGCGGACTCGCCGGAGTCATCGCGGGCGGCTTCGGAGTGCTGCTGGCCGCCTTCGCGAGCGTACGCGCCCGTGTCTACGACGACCGCGGCTCGGCCGTCGCCCTGGGGCTCGGCGCGCTGCCGCTGCTCCTGCTCGCCGGCTCCGGGATCGTGTCGCCCGACCAGGGCCAGGGGCCGGGACGGCTCCAGTTCCTGCTCGGTTGCGTGACCGTCCTGGTCACCTCGGTCGTTCTGGTCGCGCTCACGCCCAGCGGGGACGCTCCCTTCGTGGCGACGACCTTCCTGTCGGCGGTGGGTGCTCTGGCCACGTTCGTGATGATCGTGACCGAGACGTCGGCGACCTCCGCCGCGGCCGTGTGCGCGCCGGTGTCGATCGGCCTCGTCGCCTTCCTGCCGGGACTCTCCGCACGGTTCGCCCGCCTGCCCATCGGGTACGCGTCGCCTCGCTCCGCCACCCAGGACGACTTCGACCCCGACACGGCTCAGCCGGCGGACACCGAGGCGCTGGACGCCGAGCGCGTCGCCGCCCAGGCCAGGCGCGGCCACGAGATGTTGCTGGGTCTGGTGGGCGGTACGGCCGCGGTCGTCGTCGGCGCGGCCGCCGTACTCGGCTTCTCGGACAACGTCTGGGGCCGGCTGCTGGCTCTGACCACGGGCCTGGCCATGCTCATCCGCGCCCGTCTCTTCCGCTACACCTCGCAGGTCGTGTGCGTCCTCGGTGCCGGTATCGCCGCTGTCGCGCTGTTGCTGCTCGGCCTTGCGCTCAAGCCTCCCGCCGACGCGGTGACGGAGTTCGTCCTGCACGGCGACAGCGGCGCGCTCGACCTGCGCACCGCGTGGCTCACGGCGGCGATCGCCGCCGGGGCCGCACTGATCACTTCGGTCGGGCTGATCGTCCCGAAGAAGGGTCTGTCGCCGTTCTGGGGCCGCTTCCTCGACCTCGCGGAGGGGACCGTCCTGCTCAGCCTCGTCCCGCTCTGCCTCGCCACAGTCGGCGCGCTGACCGCCGCGCGATCCCTCGCCGGTTAGACCGCCGCGAGCCCTGCCGGGCCGGCCGCAGCCCCCGGGAACCGGTCGTCGGCCCGAGAACCCAGTCAAAGGACCCCGCGTGAGCTTCGGCCCGCCTCCCTCCATGTACACCCAGTCCGCCCTCGCGGCGGAGACCCGCGAGCGCAACCGCCGCAAAACCTGGCTGCTGGGCCTGCTCGCACTCGTGCTCCTCGCCGCGCTCGGAACCGGCGGCTTGCTTCTTTGGGGCGGTGACGACACCGGTACGAGGGCGAAGGAACCCGCTCCCGCCCAAGGCCCCCTGGACATCCGCGAGACCGTCGAGAAACAACCCGCGAGCACGGTCGGCGCCATGGCCTTCCGTTTCTCCGTGGACGACCTGAGCCCCGGCGAGTCCTACCAGCTGCCCGGTATGTGGGCCACCGACAAGATCCTCGCCAAGGGCATCAACAAGACCCTGGTCGGTTTCGCCCTGGGCACCGACGCCGCCCCCGGCGACGAGAAGTGGAAGCTCCCCCTCGACGGCCCGATCTGCGGCTACACCCGCCATGTCACCGGCGACAACCGCACCGCCGTGCTCTACGCCGGCAAGGACGAGGAGCACGCCCTCTGCGACCACGTGGTCTTCTTCGACCTCGACGACGGCAAGCAGGTCTGGTCGCACGAGTTCCCCGTCCACGGCATCGGCGCCGGCGCGGAGAAGCCGACGACCGACGCCCTCCAGGACACCCCGAGCGTGACCCTCACCCACGACACGGTGGCCGTCACCTGGGGCGGCGGCACGCTCGCCTACGACATGGACCACGGCAAGCAGCGGTGGAGCACGAAGGCGACCGGCACCTGCCACGACGACGGTGCCGCCGGCGGGGGCGCGCTGCTCGTCCGCCAGCGGTGCTGGAGCGGCGACAAGAACCTTCCGGTCGACAGCTGGGACCTCCTCACCTACAAGATCCGCAAGGTGGACCCGCAGACCGGCCGCACCCGGTGGACGTACTCCGCCGCCAAGGGCATCCGCGCGGTCGATGTCCCCTCCACCGACCCCACCGTCCTCGCCGTCTCGGCCGGCGACACCGGCATCACCGAACTGCTCTCCCTCGACGACCACGGCAAGAACCGCGCCACGATCCGTCTCCGGAACGGCACCTACGTCGGCGAATGCGCGCTCCAGGACGACTACACCGTCCTGGACTACTGCCCGACCGTCGCGGTCGGCGCCGGCCAGGTCTTCCTGCGCAGCAAGGACGACCTCGCGAAGCACACCACCAACTGGGTCATCGGCTTCGACCTGGCCACCGGGAACACCACCCAGAAGTTCGAGTCCGGCCCCGACTCCCTGCTGATCCCCGTCGAGGTGAGCGGCGACCGGCTGCTCGCCCTGCGGGAGAGCCAGGACCGCATCTCACCCAACGCGCTCGTCGCGCTCGACCCGAGGACGGGCGAGGAGAAGCCCTTCTTCTCCTTCGGCCTGCCGCCCGAGGCGGAGAACTTCACCTCGATCGACTTCACCGACGTCCTCGTCGAGGACGGCCGCCTCTACTTCGGCGCCAAGTCCGTCACCGGCCCCGCCAAGGGCCAGCCGCGCTGGGTCTACGCGGTGCTCGGCATCGGGAGCAGCACGCTGAAGAACTCCTGAACAGGCACGGCCGGAAGACATCCCAACCACGAACGAACGGCAACCACCCCCCCCACCGACCGCCACCCCACCGCCACCGGGCGCCTGGCCCCAGGAGCGGGAGCCGGGGCGGAAATCGACGGCAAGGAGGCAGGACCCCCTGCTTCTGCCGTCCTCCGGCCTGGCGAGCACCGCCACCACGACCGGCGTCCTCGTCGTGGCACTGTGCCTGCCCGGAGGTCTGGTGTCGCTGCTGCGCCCGGTCCTCGACTGGACGGCCGGCCGGATCGGGCGCCTCTACGGCATCCCGCTCGCCGCCGCGGATACGGGCGTGGGAGCCGGGAGCCGGGAGCTCCCGCCCCGAGTCCCTCGCGGTCGGCTTCCGCCCCCGTCTCCCAGCGCACGGTCCCATTCCGTCGGCTTCGCCCTCGGCTCCTTGCCTCCGCCACCCCGTGCCCCTGGGGCCCGGCTCCACCGCCTGGGGCCCGGCTCCACCGCCTGGGGCCCGGCTCCACCGCCTGGGGCCCGGCTCCACCGCCTGGGGCCCGGCTCCACCGCCCCGGGCCCCGGCCCCACCACCCCGTGCCCCCGGGCCCCGGCCCCACCACCCCGGGCCTTGGCCTCAGCACCCCCCGGGCCATGGCCTCACCACCCTCGGGACCGGGCCCCTGCCCTCGTTTCCCGCCTCCCAGGACCTGGTCCCATTTTCCCGCCTCCCAGGACCTGGTCCCATTCCGTCGCCTCCCACCCCCGACTCCTGGCCCTGCCCGGCTCCGCCCGCGCCCGCACGCCCGGCCCCGCCCCCACCACGCCTCGGCCCCCACCACGCTCCGCCCCCACCACGCCTCGGCCCCGCGCCCCGTCCCAGCCTCCACTCCACTCCGCCCGGCACCACCCGCCCGGCCCAGCGCCACCCCACCCCAGCGCTCCTGCCCTACCCCCCCGCCCGCTCCCCCCGCTCCAGATCGAACTCCCCGTCCCGTGCCCCCAGCACGAACGCCCGCCATTCCCCCTCCGTGTAGCGCAGCACCGTGTCCGGATCCAGTGAGGACCGCATCGCCACCGCGCCGCCGGGCAGGTCCGCGATCTCGACGCGTTCCTCGTGCTCCTCGGTGCCCGGCGCGCACTTCCACTCGACGCCGGAGATGTCGAGCGCGTACAGCTCGTCCCGCTCGCGCTCCTTGCGCGCCTTCATCTCCGCTTCCGTCTCCGCCATGGCGCAGCGTCCCCTTCCCCACGTGCCGGCTTCCCGGCTTCGCTCCGTCTACGATCACCTGTCTACGATCCGAGCGTCACCCTAGTGGCCCCCTGCCCGTCGCCGAGGTGGTTCGGATACCCGGGCGAAGGTGCCCGCCACCTCCTGGTACCCTGGCTGTCGGCCGTTTGTGTACGCGCCCCCGGAGCCCTCCGTATCGAGGCACTGGAGGCCGCGCCCAGCGGATCTCCGCCTCCCGAGTTACGGAAGCCACCCCGAGAAGCAGACCGGGGGCACTCGGTGGCCACACACAGACCATGAGGAGTACGCGTGTCGCTCGACGCCGCTACGAAGAAGCAGATCATCGCCGAGTTCGGCCAGAAGGAGGGCGACACCGGCTCCCCCGAGGTCCAGGTCGCCATGCTCTCGCGTCGGATCTCCGACCTGACCGAGCACCTCAAGACCCACAAGCACGACCACCACTCCCGCCGGGGTCTGCTGATCCTGGTCGGCCAGCGTCGTCGCCTGCTGCAGTACCTGGCCAAGAAGGACATCCAGCGCTTCCGTGCGCTGGTCGACCGCCTCGGCATCCGCCGCGGTGCGGCCGGCGCCAAGTAAGACGCCATGGAGGGAGCGGTTCCCGTTCTTGGGGGCCGCTCCCTTTTGCTGTACGTACGGAAACGTGCGGAGTGTGACCGCCCCTTTGTAGTGTGGTAGCACAACGCATGACGCACGACACAGGGTGATGACACCCAACGCGTCACACCCAACGCGTCACACCCGACGCATCACACACCGAACGAGGAGAAGCGCACCTAGCCGCCGCCGGTCCTCGGTAGTGGCCCCCGGGGGAAGCGAGCCCGGGGGCTTCGATCGAAGACCGGCCCGCACCGCACGGCGCGCATCTCCGCCACCGTCCCTCCGCCACACGGGCAGCACGGGACGAAAAGACGACAAGTAACGGAGAAAACGCTAGTGGAGAACGAGACCCACTACGCCGAGGCCGTCATCGACAACGGCGCCTTCGGCACCCGCACCATCCGCTTCGAGACGGGCCGCCTGGCCCGCCAGGCCGCCGGCTCGGCCGTGGCCTACCTGGACGACGACACCATGGTGCTGTCGGCCACCACCGCCTCCAAGAACCCCAAGGACCAGCTCGACTTCTTCCCCCTGACGGTGGACGTCGAGGAGCGGATGTACGCCGCCGGCAAGATCCCCGGCAGCTTCTTCCGCCGTGAGGGCCGCCCCTCCGAGGACGCCATCCTCACCTGCCGCCTGATCGACCGCCCGCTGCGCCCGTCCTTCAAGAAGGGCCTGCGCAACGAGATCCAGGTCGTCGCCACGATCATGGCGCTCAACCCCGACCACCTGTACGACGTCGTGGCGATCAACGCCGCCTCCGCGTCCACGCAGCTGGCCGGTCTGCCCTTCTCCGGCCCGGTCGGCGGCGTCCGCGTCGCGCTGATCAACGGCCAGTGGGTCGCGTTCCCGACGCACACCGAGCTCGAGGACGCCGTCTTCGACATGGTCGTCGCCGGCCGCGTCCTGGAGGACGGCGACGTCGCGATCATGATGGTCGAGGCCGAGGCCACCGAGAAGACGATCCAGCTGGTCAAGGGCGGCGCCGAGGCCCCCACCGAGGAGGTCGTCGCGGCCGGTCTGGACGCCGCGAAGCCCTTCATCAAGGTGCTGTGCAAGGCCCAGGCCGACCTCGCGTCGAAGGCCGCCAAGCCGACCGGCGAGTTCCCGATCTTCCTCGACTACCAGGACGACGTCCTGGAGGCGCTGACCGCCGCCGTCAAGCCGGAGCTGGCCTCCGCGCTGACCATCGCGGGCAAGCAGGAGCGCGAGGCCGAGCTGGACCGCGTCAAGGGTCTGGCCGCCGAGAAGCTGCTCCCGGAGTTCGAGGGCCGCGAGAAGGAGATCTCCGCCGCGTACCGCTCGCTGACCAAGGCCCTGGTCCGTGAGCGCGTCATCAAGGAGAAGAAGCGCATCGACGGCCGCGGCGTCACGGACATCCGTACGCTCGCCGCCGAGGTCGAGGCGATCCCGCGGGTGCACGGCTCCGCGCTGTTCGAGCGTGGCGAGACCCAGATCCTGGGCGTCACCACCCTCAACATGCTCCGGATGGAGCAGCAGCTGGACACCCTCTCCCCGGTGACCCGCAAGCGCTACATGCACAACTACAACTTCCCGCCGTACTCCGTCGGCGAGACCGGCCGCGTCGGCTCCCCGAAGCGCCGCGAGATCGGCCACGGCGCCCTCGCCGAGCGCGCCATCGTGCCGGTCCTGCCGACCCGCGAGGAGTTCCCCTACGCGATCCGTCAGGTGTCCGAGGCCCTCGGCTCCAACGGCTCGACGTCCATGGGCTCGGTCTGCGCCTCCACCATGTCGCTGCTGAACGCCGGTGTGCCCCTCAAGGCCCCGGTCGCCGGTATCGCCATGGGTCTGATCTCCCAGGAGATCAACGGCGAGACGCACTACGTCGCCCTCACCGACATCCTCGGTGCGGAGGACGCCTTCGGCGACATGGACTTCAAGGTCGCCGGCACCAAGGAGTTCGTCACCGCCCTCCAGCTCGACACCAAGCTGGACGGCATCCCGGCCTCCGTCCTGGCCGCCGCCCTCAAGCAGGCCCGTGACGCCCGCCTCCACATCCTCGACGTGATGATGGAAGCGATCGACACGCCGGACGAGATGTCCCCCAACGCGCCGCGGATCATCACCGTGAAGATCCCGGTCGACAAGATCGGCGAGGTCATCGGCCCGAAGGGCAAGATGATCAACCAGATCCAGGAGGACACCGGCGCCGAGATCACGATCGAGGACGACGGCACCATCTACATCGGTGCCGCCGACGGCCCGGCCGCCGAGGCCGCCCGCGCCACGATCAACGGCATCGCCAACCCGACCATGCCGGAGGTCGGCGAGCGCTACCTGGGTACGGTCGTCAAGACCACCACCTTCGGTGCGTTCGTCTCCCTGCTCCCCGGCAAGGACGGCCTGCTGCACATCTCGCAGATCCGCAAGCTGGCCGGCGGCAAGCGCGTGGAGAACGTCGAGGACGTCGTCGGTGTGGGCCAGAAGGTCCAGGTCGAGATCGCCGAGATCGACTCCCGCGGCAAGCTCTCCCTCATCCCCGTGATCGAGGGCGAGGACGAGTCCGCCGAAGACAAGAAGGACGACTCCGACAAGTGACGTCGAGTAGCTCCAGGACGACGGCCCGCACCTCCTCGGAGGCGCGGGCCGTCGCCCGTACCCAAACCCTGATCAAGGGCGAGAACGGCATCGGCACGGTCCGCAAGACCACCCTCCCGGGCGGCCTGCGCATCGTCACCGAAACCCTCCCCTCGGTCCGCTCCGCGACCTTCGGCATCTGGGCCCATGTCGGCTCCCGCGACGAGACCCCCGCGCTGAACGGCGCCACGCACTACCTGGAACACCTGCTCTTCAAGGGCACCACCCGCAGGTCGGCGCTGGACATCTCCTCCGCGATCGACGCGGTCGGCGGCGAGATGAACGCGTTTACCGCCAAGGAGTACACGTGCTACTACGCGCGCGTGCTCGACACCGACCTGCCGCTCGCCATCGACGTCGTCTGCGACATGCTGACCGGCTCGCTCATCCTCGAGGACGACGTCAACGTCGAACGCGGCGCGATCCTCGAAGAGATCGCCATGACCGAGGACGACCCCGGCGACTGTGTGCACGACCTGTTCGCGCACACCATGTTCGGCGACAACGCCCTCGGCCGCCCGGTCCTCGGCACCGTCGACACGGTCAACGCCCTCACCGCCGACCGCATCCGCCGCTTCTACAAGAAGCACTACGACCCGACGCACCTGGTCGTGGCCGCCGCCGGCAACATCGACCACCAGAAGGTCGTACGACAGGTCCGCGCGGCCTTCGAGAAGGCGGGCGCCCTCGGGAACCAGGACGCCGCCCCCATCGCCCCGCGCGACGGCCGGCGCACCATCCGCACCTCGGGCCGCGTCGAACTCCTCGGCCGCAAGACCGAGCAGGCCCATGTCGTCCTCGGCATGCCCGGCCTCGCCCGCACCGACGACCGCCGCTGGGCGCTCGGCGTCCTCAACACCGCCCTCGGCGGCGGCATGTCCTCAAGGCTCTTCCAGGAGGTCCGCGAGAAGCGCGGCCTGGCCTACAGCGTGTACTCGTACACCTCAGGCTTCGCCGACTGCGGCCTCTTCGGCGTCTACGCCGGCTGCCGCCCCTCGCAGGTCCACGACGTGCTCAAGATCTGCCGCGACGAGCTCGACCACGTCGCCGATAACGGCCTGTCCGACGACGAGATCGGGCGTGCCATCGGCCAGCTCAGGGGCTCCACGGTGCTCGGCCTGGAGGACACCGGTGCGCTCATGAACCGCATCGGCAAGAGCGAGCTGTGCTGGGGCGAGCAGATGTCCGTCGACGACATGCTGACCCGGATAGCGGCCGTGACCCCGGACGAGGTCCGCGCGGTCGCCCGCGACATCCTGGGACAGCGCCCGTCGCTGTCGGTCATCGGCCCGCTCAAGGACAAGCAGGCCGCCCGGCTGCACGACGCGGTCGCCTAATCCACTCCCGTAAGGAAGCACAACAGATGAGCAAGCTGCGTGTGGCGGTCCTCGGAGCCAGGGGCCGGATCGGTTCCGAGGCGGTACGGGCCGTCGAAGCCGCCGAGGACATGGAGCTGGTGGCCGCGCTGGGCCGCGGCGACAAGCTGGAGACGCTGGCCGAGACCGGCGCCCAGGTCGCCGTGGAACTCACCACGCCCGCCTCCGTGATGGAGAACCTCGAGTACTGCGTCGGCCACGGCATCCACGCCGTCGTCGGGACGACGGGCTGGACCGAGGAGCGCCTCGCGCAGCTGAACGGCTGGCTGGCCGCCGCTCCGGAGACCGGTGTGCTCATCGCGCCGAACTTCTCCATCGGCGCGGTCCTCACCATGAAGTTCGCGCAGATCGCGGCGCCGTACTTCGAGTCCGTCGAGGTCGTCGAGCTGCACCACCCCAACAAGGTGGACGCCCCCTCCGGCACCGCCACCCGCACCGCCCAGCTCATCGCCGAGGCCCGCCGGGCGGCCGGCACCGCCCCGGCCCCGGACGCCACGGCGACGGGCCTGGACGGCGCGCGCGGCGCGGACGTGGACGGCGTCCCCGTGCACGCCGTCCGTCTGAGGGGCCTGCTGGCCCACCAGGAGGTCCTGCTGGGCGGTGAGGGCGAGACCCTGACCGTCCGCCACGACTCCCTCCACCACAGCAGCTTCATGCCGGGCATCCTGCTGGGCGTCCGCCGGGTGGTGACGACTCCGGGCCTCACCTTCGGCCTGGAGCACTTCCTGGACCTGAACCAGACCTGAACCAGACCTGAACCAGAGATCCCTTCCGACATGCGCGCCAAGCTCTCCTACGCGGTCACGGCCGCCGTCCTGGTCTTCTACTTCGTCCTGGTCGGCAGCCGCGGCGTCATGCTCATCCAGTCCGGCACGGTCATCACCGTCACCTTCGGGATCGCGGTGCTGATCCTGCCGGTCATCGGCGTCTGGTTCCTGTGGAAGAACACCCAGTTCGTCCGCCGGGCCAACGCCCTCGCCGCCGCGCTCGACGCCGAGGGCGGCCTCCCCGTCGACGAGCTCAGGCGCACCCCGGGCGGCCGGATCGACCGCGACTCGGCCGACGAGGTCTTCGCCCGGCGCAAGGCCGAGACCGAGGCGGCCCCCGACGACTGGCGCACCTGGTTCCGGCTGGCCGTGGCCTACCACGACGCCCGCGACACCCCGCGCGCCCGCAAGGCGATGCAACGCGCGATCAGCCTCCACGACGGCAGGAGCGCCGAACCGGCCTGACCGCACAGCCGCCGTACAGCGACGGGGCCGGCCCGCGTCACGTGCGGACCGGCCCCTTCGGCATGCCGGGTCGATGTCGTGCCGTGCGGTCAGCCGCGCCCGTTCTCCGACGCCCACGCCTCGACGAGGTCGGAGGCCCGGTCGAAGGCCTCGGAGCGCCCCAGGAAGTCCGCCCCGTGCGTGGTCAGCAGCATCGCCGTCTCCTCCGCCGGCCGGTCCCGTCGTACGAGGAGCAGCGCCTGCCCCTGGACGGTGCGCGGCAGGCCCAGCCAGCGCACCGGCTGCTGCACCGTCCGTACGACCGCGACCCGGTCCCACGGCACCGTCCGCGTGAGCAGGAACCGCACCTGCCGCAGCCCGCGCGCGCTCACCCACACGCCCACGCGCAGCAGCCGCAGCGCGGCGGCGATCACCAGCAGCGAGATCCCGAGGACCACGCCGGCGTCGGAGACCTTCCCGGTCAGTGCGATGGCGACTGCCGCGAGCAGCACGTACGAGGCGAGGAGCAGCGCCAGCGCGGCGGCAGCGACGCGCCAGGGGCCGGGTCGGTAGGGGCGCCGCCAGCGCTCACGGTCCTCGAAGGGCAGCGCGACATCGTCCGCTGTCTCGAACGGGCGGTCGGCCGTCAGGAAGGGCAGGGGCACGACTGGTCCTCACTCGTTCGTGCGTGGGCTGTGCCCGGTGAGGCTATCGCGTCAGTGCCCCTGGGAGGCCTGCGGCTGCTGTGACGGCTGTGACTGCTGTGTCGGAGAGGAGTGGTCCACGGTCAGCGCCGGTCTCCCGACGACCACCGACCCCACGAGCGCGGCCACGATCGTGAGCCCCAGCAGCCAGCGCCCGGCCGTCTGCCCGAGCGAGGCCCGCTCACGGGGTGGGGGAGTGACATTGCTGCTGAACAGGGCTACCGCGTCCTTCGAAGCGTCGTACGGATGGTTTCCGTCAGTACAGACGCACGAGGAGCGCAAAAGGTGCCCTTCTTGCAGAAAACACGAGGAAAACAACCAGACCGGGTACGGTCCCGGGCGCCCCGTAGAGTGGGCGCGAACCGCAGATGTGATGGGAAGGACCCTCCGTGACGCCCGCCGATCCCCAGCCGTCCCTCCGCAGTGACGTCACCGTCGAGCTGGTGAAATCCAGCGCCTCGGACTCCGACGTGCTCTTCGCCGCCCGTGTCTCGACGCTCGGCGAGCAGTCGCTGGAAGAGCTCCAGAAGGACCCCGAGCGCTCCAAGGGCCTGATCAACTACCTGATGCGGGACCGGCACGGCAGCCCCTTCGAGCACAACTCGATGACCTTCTTCATCAGCGCCCCGATCTTCGTGTTCCGCGAGTTCATGCGGCACCGCGTCGGCTGGTCGTACAACGAGGAGTCGGGCCGCTACCGGGAGCTGGAGCCCGTCTTCTACGTGCCCGGCGAGTCCCGCAAGCTCGTGCAGGAAGGCCGACCCGGCAAGTACGTCTTCGTCGAGGGGACCCCGGCCCAGCACGCGACGGTGCGCGACGTGCTGGACGAGTCGTACCAGCAGGCCTACACGGCCTACCAGAAGCTGCTCGCCGAGGGCGTCGCGCGCGAGGTGGCCCGCGCGGTCCTGCCCGTCGGGCTCTTCTCCTCCATGTACGCCACCTGCAACGCCCGCTCGCTGATGCACTTCCTCGGTCTGCGCACCCAGCACGAGCTCGCCAAGGTGCCGTCGTTCCCGCAGCGGGAGATCGAGATGGTGGGCGAGAAGATGGAGGCCGAGTGGGCGAAGCTCATGCCCCTCACCTACGCGGCCTTCAACGCCAACGGTCGTGTCGCGCCGTAACGAAGGCGTGTTCTCCTGCCCGGCACACATGTACGGGTCATCCGCGCGAAGTGTCCGTATTGCGGCATTTAGAGAAGTTCATCTAGCCTGATCAAACGGACCCGGTACTGCTTGAACCCCCGAGCAGGCAGTACCGGGCTCCGCATTTGTCGTGACTTTTCGTAACCCCCCGAGGGCAGACCACACGGGGAGCAACGAGTAGCGTGTTACCCATGGCTCCGACCTCCACTCCGCAGACCCCCTTCGGGCGGGTCCTCACCGCCATGGTCACGCCCTTCACGGCGGACGGCGCACTCGACCTCGACGGCGCCCAGCGGCTCGCCACCCACCTGGTGGACGCAGGCAACGACGGCCTGATCATCAACGGCACCACCGGTGAGTCCCCCACCACCACCGACGCGGAGAAATCGGACCTCGTACGAGCCGTCCTGGAGGCCGTCGGCGACCGGGCCCACATCGTCGCCGGTGTCGGCACCAACGACACCCACCACAGCGTCGAACTGGCCAAGGCCGCCGAGGAGACCGGCGCACACGGCCTGCTGGTCGTCACCCCGTACTACAACAAGCCCCCTCAGGAGGGCCTGTACCGGCACTTCACGGCCGTGGCCGACGCCACCGAGCTGCCGGTCATGCTCTACGACATCCCCGGCCGCAGCGGCGTGCCGATCAGCACCGAGACACTCGTCCGGCTCGCCGAGCACCCCCGGATCATCGCCAACAAGGACGCCAAGGGCGACCTCGGCCGTGCGAGCTGGGCCATCGCGCGCTCCGGCCTCGCCTGGTACTCCGGCGACGACATGCTCAACCTCCCGCTGCTCTCCGTGGGCGCGGTCGGCTTCGTCTCGGTCGTCGGCCATGTGGTCACGCCCGACCTGCGCGCCCTCGTCGACGCGTTCGTCGCCGGTGATGTCCAGAAGGCCACCGAGATCCACCAGAAGCTGCTCCCGGTCTACACGGGCATGTTCCGCACCCAGGGCGTCATGACCACCAAGGCCGCACTCGCCCTCCAGGGCCTGCCCGCCGGCCCGCTGCGCTCTCCCATGGTCGAATGCTCGCCGGAAGAGATCGAGCAGCTCAAGATCGATCTTGCCGCAGGCGGGGTACAGCTCTGACAACGGACTTCACAACTGAATAGGCAGGACACCGGTGCCTGCAACCACAACGACAACTGCTTCTGCACGAACGTCACGCGCGCCACGTGCCCTACCGGTACGTGGCGCGCGTGTTTGAGGAGAGTCTTTTGAGTCATCCGCATCCGGAACTGAGCCCGCCGCCGCCGCTTCCCAAGGGGGGCCTGCGGGTCACCCCGCTCGGCGGCCTCGGCGAGATCGGCCGCAACATGACAGTCTTCGAGTACGGCGGCCGTCTGCTGATCGTCGACTGCGGAGTGCTCTTCCCCGAGGAGGAGCAGCCCGGAATCGACCTGATCCTGCCCGACTTCTCGTCCATCCGTGACCGGCTGGACGAGGTCGAGGGCATCGTCCTCACGCACGGTCACGAGGACCACATCGGGGCCGTCCCCTACCTCCTGCGCGAGAAGCCGGACATCCCGCTGATCGGCTCCAAGCTGACCCTCGCCCTGATCGAGGCCAAGCTCCAGGAGCACCGGATCCGCCCGTACACCCTCGAGGTGGCGGAGGGGAACCGCGAGCGCATCGGCCCCTTCGACTGCGAGTTCATCGCCGTCAACCACTCCATCCCGGACGCCCTCGCCGTCGCGATCCGCACCCCCGCCGGCATGGTGGTCCACACGGGTGACTTCAAGATGGACCAGCTTCCGCTGGACGGGCGTCTCACGGATCTGCACGCGTTCGCCCGGCTGAGCGAGGAGGGCATCGACCTCCTCCTCTCCGACTCGACGAACGCCGAGGTCCCCGGCTTCGTGCCGCCCGAGCGGGACATCTCCAACGTCCTGCGCACGGTCTTCGCGGGCGCCCGCAAGCGGATCATCGTGGCGAGCTTCGCCAGCCACGTCCACCGCATCCAGCAGATCCTGGACACCGCCCACGAGTACGGCCGCCGGGTCGCCTTCGTCGGCCGCTCGATGGTCCGCAACATGGGCATCGCCCGGGACCTCGGCTACCTGAAGGTCCCGCCGGGCCTGGTGGTGGACGTCAAGACGCTCGACGACCTCCCCGACCACGAGGTGGTCCTGGTCTGCACGGGCTCCCAGGGCGAACCGATGGCCGCCCTGTCCCGCATGGCCAACCGCGACCACCAGATCCGTATCGTCCCCGGCGACACGGTCATCCTGGCGTCGTCCCTGATCCCCGGCAACGAGAACGCGGTCTACCGCGTGATCAACGGCCTGACCCGCTGGGGCGCGAACGTCGTCCACAAGGGCAACGCCAAGGTCCATGTCTCCGGCCACGCCTCGGCGGGCGAGCTGCTGTACTTCTACAACATCTGCCGCCCGAAGAACCTGATGCCGGTCCATGGCGAGTGGCGCCACCTGCGGGCCAACGCCGAGCTGGGCGCCCTGACGGGTGTCCCGCACGACCGCATCGTCATCGCCGAGGACGGCATCGCCGTCGACCTCGTCGAAGGCAAGGCCAAGATCTCCGGCAAGGTCCAGGCGGGGTACGTCTACGTCGACGGCCTCTCCGTCGGCGATGTCGGCGAGCCGGCGCTGAAGGACCGGAAGATCCTCGGTGACGAGGGCATCATCTCGGTCTTCGTGGTCGTGGACTCCTCCACCGGCAAGATCACCGGCGGTCCGCACATCCAGGCCCGTGGCTCCGGCATCGAGGACTCCGTCTTCGGGGACGTCGTCCCGAAGATCACCGAGGTCCTGGAGCGCTCGGCCCAGGACGGTGTGGTCGAACCCCACCAGCTGCAGCAACTCATCCGCCGCACCCTGGGCAAGTGGGTCTCCGACAACTACCGCCGCAGGCCGATGATCCTCCCGGTCGTGGTGGAGGTCTGAGCGACGCACGACCCGTGGACGACTGCTCGTCCGCGTGATCCTGGAGCGGGGCGCCTCGATTTGCATCGGGGCGCCCCGCTCCAGTACGTTTGCGGCTCCGCCTGAACGGGAAGCGGTCCGCGCCACGCGCCGGACCAGCCCACCGGGAGGGGCCGGGAAAACCGACTCAGAACTTCTGATAAAGTCGGAACCGCCGGAAAGGAAACCGCGAAACAAAAGCGGGAACCTGGAAAGCACCGAGGAAATCAG
>NZ_KQ948775.1:0-201463 GCF_001514205.1 Streptomyces griseoruber
CCAGGCTTGTTCTGACCTCATGCCCTGTGTGCCTAGCCCGCCCGGAGGAGCGAAGCGACGACGGGTGCTTGAACCCGTAAGGAAGGTTGTTACTCAGGTGGCGATTGGGATGTGCCACAGTGGGGCTGTGTACTGGTCCGGTCGGCTGTTGATGAGCAATCGACGCAGGTCATCACGCTGTGAGCCGTCGAGGTTCAGAATCTCGGTGAGGTGGCGGAACGTTGTGTGGGTGACTCCGCGGCTTCGGGCCTCTGCCTCGAACTGGGTGAGCTGCGGGAGTACCGATCCGGCGTCGAGCTTGGCCGGCCGTTGTTCCTTGAGCCAAAGGGCCTTGTTGCGCTCGTAGTCGATTTCGGAGAAGCCGCAGATCTCGCGACTCAGGTCCTCCACCTGGTCCAGGGTGGTAGTCGACATGATGGCGCGGGCCAGCTCGTTGCGGCTCAGGGCCTCGTCAAGATCGACCTTGTGGACCTTCGGACTCTCGTCGGTGAGGGGGACGGGGAGGCCGGCGTCACGGATTTCGCACGTGCCGCGTACGCCTCGGGCTGTCGCAGCGAGCATTCCGGTTGCTTCAGAAGGGTGCCAATCCAGGACCGAGCTGACTGGTTCGGTGTCCTTCGCCTTGAAGGTATGGACGACTGGGCCGAGCGTGCCTCGCAGGTCTTCGTGCGACAGTTCGCCGTCCAGGCCAGGGCCTGCGATCAACAGGCGGATGGGTGCGTTAACTTGGCCGCACGCTGCCAGCGTCAGGGAGTCTGCCAGCGGGCTCTTCAAGGTCGGTTCGTCGCCTCGGGCCAGTACATCGCCGCCGACGTCGAGGAGATCGATCGAGGTCGGCTCAAGGTGAGTGACCAGGTCTTCGAGTTGGCCCGTGACGCCCTCGGCGCCGTGCCTTGGGTCGATCAGTGCGAACGTGTGCGGGAGCTCCGCGGCGAGTCGGGGGAGCGTAGAGCCTGCCGGTGCGATCGGGCGGGCTTCCGCCGGCACCTTCCATACGATCGGGGTGAGCGGTTCGAGGCCGGTGAAGTCGTCGGTTCCTCGGGGGCCTGGTAGTGGGTCGATCAGCAAGCGGTCCCACGCATACGTGAGGATCACCGCCTGGTCCTCGTCGCCGTACAAGGCGGCGTCAAGCATTGCGGCGGCGACTGCGTCGCCCCCTCCTCCTGCTGCGACGATCAACCGCGTCATGGTCCCAAGACTACGGGGTAGGCCATTGACCACTCACCCTATAGTGGCTAGAGGCTATAGCCACTTGGACGAGGAGGGGACATGCCTCAGATCGAGGAGACGCAGCCGAAGTATCTCCAGATCGCTCACTTCATCCGCGATCAGATCCTGCGGGGTGATCTTCGGCCGGGGGACGAGGTTCCCTCGGAGAGGCAGTTGGCGGCGGACTGGAAGGTGTCCCGGCCGACGGCGGCGCGGTCGTTGGAGGCGCTGAGTCATCAGGGGCTCGTCGAGAAGCGGCAGGGGTCCGGCACGTACGTGCGGAGCCTCGAAGTGAATCGGCGGGCGCGGGAGTTGTACGGGCGGGCCCGGCAGACCGGGAAGATTTACACGCCTGGTGAGTACGCGGTGATCACGTCGGCCGGGTGGTTGGATGCTCCGGATCACGTTGCTGAGGCGTTGGGCTTGGTCAAGGATCGTCGGGCGGTGCATCGCCGACGGGTGACCAACAACCAGGACGGGCCGATCACGCTGTCTACCTCGTGGTTCGCGCCAGAGAT
Organism: Streptomyces griseoruber; assembly: GCF_001514205.1. Classification (GTDB taxonomy): domain Bacteria; phylum Actinomycetota; class Actinomycetes; order Streptomycetales; family Streptomycetaceae; genus Streptomyces; species Streptomyces griseoruber. The sequence goes on from NZ_KQ948775.1 coordinate 1,728, forward strand.
CGGGCAGCGGGCGCCCAAGCTTCTGGAGCCTGAGCGGATTCAAGAGGGCACCTTGATGTACGTCGAGAACATGACCGGGCGGCAGGGGAGTTACGCCGAAGACCGCATGTGTGCCCGGCAGGCGACCGACGAGGAGGCGGCCGACCTCCAGCTTGAGGCGGGGTCTGCGGTGCTGATCGTGCATCACGTCGTCTTCGACCTCCAAGACCGGCCGTTGGAGTTCGCCGAAGCCACCTACCCGCCGCAGCGCTGGGCGTTCGAGCAGGGATATCCGCTCACCTGATGGGTCGTCACTTCAGAGAACCGCTTGCGCGTCGTGAGTGGCTAATGCCACTATCCAGTAAGTGGCTAAGGCCACTTGATCGGAAGGGGGCACGGGGTGACGAGTCAGCGGCCGGATCAGGGAGCGCACTTACCTTGCCGGGGTTGCCGGGGACGCGGCTGGAAGCGTGTCGGTTCGCGTACGTCCTTGGCGCTGGCCGCCGCCGCTGACCGCACCCGTGCCACATCGAAGCGGCGCTGTCTCGACTGCGATGGCAGCGGCAAGGAGTGAGCGCGAATGGTGGCTTACACGATCGACCGCTACCCCTCTGAGGACTCACCGCGGCTCGGAGCAATGACCTTGCATCCGACTCCGGAGTCCGTACCTCGGGCTCGACGCTGGTTCCGCAAGTTCATCACCCCGTACGACCCGGCCTGCTCGGTCGAGGACTGCGTGCTGATGATCTCGGAGCTCGTGACCAACGCGATCCGTTACGGGCAGGCTGATGACCCGTGGGTCGTACGGGTGGAGTGGTTCCGCGAGAAGACTTCGCTCCGGGTCGAGGTGCACAACCCCGGCTTCCCCGCGAACGTGCGGCTGCGGAAGCCGGATGCCAACGACGCGCACGGACGCGGTCTGCTGCTCGTCGACTCCATCGCCGAGTCGTGGCACTCGGGGCCCAGTCGGTTCGGCGGCACGCTGGTTTCCTTCGTGGTCGCCGATGCCTGGCCGGAGTGAGGGCAATACTCTCCGTTGGTACTGCGTCGGCGGATTCGTCGTTAGTCTGGTTGACCGGTTGACTTGGCCAATCTCGACAGGCGGCGGCGTTCATGGCGTATGAAGTGGAGGCACCGAAGTACGTACGCCTCGCCCAGATCATTCAGCAGCGCATCGAGGACGGGACGTACGCGCCCGGTACCCGCGTGCCCAGTGAGAATCAGCTGGTGCAGGCGTTCGGGATGTCCCGTCCGACCGTCGTCCGGGCGCTGGAGCTGCTGAAGCGTGACGGTTGGCTGGAGTCCCGGCAGGGGTTCGGCACGATCGTGCGCGGGCGTCCGGCCGTCGTCGAGCACAAGGACCGCCGGGGGAGCGAGGTACTCGCGCGTGACGAGTCGCAGGCCCCGGGGCGCGTGGTCGAGGTTGGTCATGTGACGGTTCCGGCGCGGGTCGCGTCCGTGCTCGGTTTGTCGAAGCGGGCGAAGGTTCTCGTGCGTCGATTCCTGGTCGAGGACGACGGGGAACCTGCTGAGCTGGTCTCGTCGTACTTCCCCGCCGGCCTGGTCGAGGGCACCGAACTGGAGAGTGCCGATCCTTTGAGCGGTGGCACTCGTGCACACCTTGAGGCACGCAAGAAGGTCCGGTTCGATCACGTGACGGAGCGGGTTTCGGCTCGACTGCCTGAGCGCGGTGAGGCTGAGCTGCTGGAGTTGCCGGACGGCGTACCCGTTCTCAGTGTCCTGGTCGTCGCGTGCGACGCGTCGGGCCAAGCGTTGCAGGTGTCTGACGTGCTGCTTCCTGCTGATCGGCAAGAGCTGGAAGATACCTATCGCCTGAGCTGACAGCTCTATGCGCGCTGCGGTCTCGTGGCCAGGCGGTAGATCAGGTACGTGAGGGCCAGGATGAAGTCGGCGGCCACCCAGAACCCGACGACGAGACCCACCCCGATCGTGGTTCCGATGTCGCCGGCGTCCTGGCACACCTTCAGGCTGTCGCCGGTCAGTCCATTGCAGGAGTCGGGGTTGTCGTCGTTGCTTGCGATGCCCGCGATCACCCAGATCAAGAACAAGATCTGGACGCCCAGGAAGAACCACAAGAAGACGCGACGGCGCTTCTTCGGTCGAGGTGGATGCGCACCATCTGCGGCGTGGTCGCTTACTGGTGGGCCTTGAGGTGGTGTTGGCCAGGCATCCGGCGTCGGCGCGGCTCCTTGCGGGTTCCGAGGGCCCCATGGCTGCGGTTCCTGAGCGCGGTGTCGTCTGCCCATGTCGCGCCCTCCTCTGTGCTGGTCGCTTCATGGTGCGCTTGCCTGGTTGGTTGTGCTCGGTGGAGCAAACCCAAGTCACTTGACAAGTCAACCTGGCATCCCTAACTTCGAACTTGCTAAGTCAACTTGTCAGGTGGCGAGTTGATCGACTCAGAAGGAGAAATCTCTGTGCGTGTTATCCGCGTTGACGCCTCGACCGCGACGATCCTCCTCACCGAAGCGCCGGCACCGAAGGTGCGCGACCGGCAGACCGGTGAGATCGCCAAGGACGCCGTGAGCGGTGAGGCGCTGATGACCATCGGCGTCGTCTACATCGACGAAGGTGAGTCGTCGCTGATCCAGGTCACCATCCCGGAGAGCGGTGTGACGGACGGCCTGACCGTCGGTGCTCCGGTCTCGCTGCCGGGGCTGGTTGCCCGGCCCTGGCAGTCCGTGTTCAACGGGCGTGAGCGGCACGGCATCGCTTACCGGGCGACGGCCGTCATGCCCGGTGTCTTCCAGATGGCTCAGGCGGGCTGATCGACGTGACCGAACTGGTGACGTTGGCCGAGCTGGGCGGACCGCTCGCCGTGATAGGCGGCGCGGCCTACGCCCGGCACGCCCACCCGGCGGCGTACTGGTCCACGGTCGGGCTGCCGCTCTCGGTGGCCCGGCTGCTGGCCTCGTACTCCTCGACCATGGACGCGTGCGGGCTCACCGTCGAGCCGTCCCGGTGGCGGGCCCTGGCCGTCCGGGCCACTACTCGGCGGGAGGTTCGGCCGGTTCCCCCGCGTCGCGGAGTGATCCGGCCCAACTCGACCGGTTTCCGGGTACGGCTGCGACTCGCTCCCGGGCAGGAACCGGCGGACGTCGCCGCCTCGGCTGAACGGCTGCGGCACGCCTGGGGCGTTCACGCTGTGTACGTGCGGGACGTGAAGCCCGGTGTCGTCGAACTCCGGCTCGTCGGCTACGACGTCTTACGCAAGGTGCGCATGCCGCGTCGTGTCGACAGCGGGCTTCTGCGCGTGCCGGTGGCCCTGCGGGAGGACGCGACCGCGTTCGTCCGCGACTACCGCGCCGTACCGCATGAACTCGTCCTCGGTGCCACGCTGTCCGGCAAGTCCATGTACCTGCGACATGTCGTCTCCGGCCTCGCACCACAACCCGTCGCCCTGGTCGGAATCGACTGCAAGCGCGGTGTCGAGCTGGCGCCGTTCGCCTCACGGCTCTCCGCGCTGGCGACCGACCCCGGTGAAGCGGCCGAGCTGCTGCCGGTGCTGGTCAAGGAAATGGAGGACCGATACGACCTGATCAAGGCCCGGCAGGGCATCGCCCCCGGCACCCCGGACGAGGAGATTACCTCGGACATCTGGGGACTGCCCGACAGCGAACGGCCCGTGCCTGTCGTCCTGTTCGTCGACGAGGTGGCCGAACTCTTCCTCGTCGCCACCCGCAAGGACGAGGAACGGCGGGATGAGATGGTCACTCAGCTCATCCGCCTCGCCCAGCTCGGCCGCGCAGCCGGCATCTACCTGGAAGTCTGCGGGCAGCGCTTCGGCGCCGAACTCGGCAGGGGCGCCACCATGCTCCGGGCCCAGCTCACCGGCCGCGTCTGCCACCGCGTCAACGACGAAGCCTCCGCGAAAATGGCGCTCGGCGACATCGCGCCCGAAGCGGTCTACGCGGCCTGCTCCATCGCCCCCGAACTGCCCGGCCTCGCCGTCGTCGGCGACACCTCCGGCGGCTGGTCCCGCATCCGCACCTCCTACCTCTCCCTCGCTGATGCTGCGGCCACGTGCCGTGAGTCGGCGCACCTGGCCCCGGAAGTTCCGGCGCTCACTCCCTTCCGGCCGTACGCCCCACCCCTACCCGTGGCGGCCCCCGGCACGGCGACCACTACCCGGCCCGTCACCGAGTAGCCCTACGCGATCCATCGGCTGGCGCGGCCGTCCCGCGCCACGTCCCTACCCGATCCATGTCTGAAACCAGGAGGGCAACCCCCGTGACCGCCTCGATGGCCTTCTACGCCGACACCCGGACGACCGTCCGCCTCAGCCAGTACGGCACGGATCGCGCGCCGATTCTGGCGCTCGACGGTGCGGACCACTCCTTGACCCTCTCGGCCTTCGACACGTTGCCCATGGCGGCTCACCTGGCCTTCGCCCGAGACCTGGCCGCCGCTTGCGCGGACTACGTCAAGGCGCTGGAGGTCTACGCCGCCACCGTGGCGGACAACGGGCAGGAATCGATCGAGGGGCCGTGATGCGGTTGCCCGTCCGCCTCGACGCCGTACTCGTCCAAGCCCTGATCGCTGCCGCGTTGTCCTTCGCCCACCTTCACGACCTGGCCGCGGCTGCTGGGCAGGACGGGTGGAAGGCGTGGGCCTATCCCGTCTCCGTCGACCTGCTGTTGGTGGCGGCCTGGCGGCGACTGCGGTCCGGCGGGTCGAAAGCGGCCGGGTGGTGCTGGTTTCTCGTTGCGCTGATTGCGTCGCTTGGCGCCAACATCGCCACGGCCGGCCTGCTCGACCTGGACGCCGTACCGGCCTGGCTGCGGATCCTCGTCGCCGGATGGCCCGCGGTCGCCTTCCTCGGCGGCACGCTCCTCGCCCACGGCTCGACGGAAGAGCCGGAAGCGGTGCCGACCCCGACGACGGAACTGGTCGCCGTAGAGGCTGCGCCGGAATCGGCTCCGCCTTCCGTCACCCCGGTCCCGCCCGCCCTCGTCACCCACGCCCGCAAGGTCGCCGACGAACACCACGCCCGGACCGGAACACCCATCGACACCCCGACCCTCCGCGCCCGGCTCGGAGTCCCGATGCCGCTCGCCGAAGCCATCGCCACCCAACTCACCTGAAATAAGGAGCACTTCAGCACATGCAGCCGTCCACGCTCCGCGCTCTCAACCGCGCCGCCGAGCTGACCCGTTAGAACCGCCTCACCGAAGCAATGCTCATCGCCGAACCCGTGATCCTCACCGCCGACGCGGTCGAGGGCGACGAGATCCGGCGCTGGCTGCTCGACCACGTCGCCGACTTCACCGGCGAGAACCACGACGAACCGAAGGGGCTGCCCTGATGCCCGCCAACCGCCGCTTCCGCCGCGTCGTCCGCATCGGCCCCGTCCAGGTCGGCACCTACTACGACGGCCGGGGCCGCGAGAAGCACGCCGCCGTCTGCACGGCTCCGCGCTGCGGCTTCTCCGCCGACTACGACAGCCGCACCGCCGCCGAGCTGGCCGCCCGCACCCACCGCTGCCGCGTCCGCTGAGGAGAACACCGTGACCGTCTCGCTCCCGCTCGTCTTCGTCCTGGGCGTCATCGCCTGGGCCGCGATCAAGTTCCTCGGCGTCCGCATCTGGGTCGCCGTCGTGATCGCACTGTTCGGCTTCTGGCTCTCGCACACCTTCCTCGCCCCCGCCATCGAAACCGGCACCCGTACCGGCGTCGGCGTCGTCAACGGCGACAACAAGTGACAAGGAGGTCCGCCGTGTTGTTCCGTCCGCAGCTGCCCGACACTCCGCACTCGCCCACGACCATCACCACGCACCACCAGGTGCAGGCTCCGGCGCCCTCCGCCGGCCTTCCCCTCACCCCCTACGTGGGCGCGGTCGCCGCCGTGGTCGTCGTCGGCATCGTCCTCACCGCGCTCCTGGCGGCCGTCGCCGTCACGGCCATTTCGGTCGCCATCGCTGCCGTGGTCCTGCGCTCCCTCGTCACGGGCGCCAACAGGCGCTGACCGGCCACCGGGGCGGCAAACGCCGCCAAGCATCCCGCCGCCCCGGGGCCGTCCCTCCCAACCACCGAAACAGCCGAAAGGGACTCCCATCCTTACCCACTCGACCCCGCCCCCGCTGGCGGAGCTGAGCACCCTCGCCGCCCTCGGCACCATGCCCGCCCTCGCACGGCAACTCTCGGGCCTGGGCGGCTGCACCAATCCCGTACGCCTCGACGGACACCGCACCGAGTACGACGTCGACACCCGCACGGGCGAGATCGGCCACGTCCTTCGCCGCCTCGACTCGGCCCCCCTTCCCGCCGGTCACCTTCTGGTCCGCTGCAACAACCGCCGGGCAACCCGCTGTGCGGCCTGTGCAGAGGTCTACCGCCGAGACACGTACCAACTGATCACCGCTGGGCTGCGGGGCGGCAAGGGCACCCCTGACCGGGTCGCCACCCACCCTCGCGTCTTCGCCACGTTCACCGCTCCCGGCTTCGGGCCCGTTCACAACCGCCGCACGGACGGCCGTCCCTGCCGCTGCGGCATCCATCACGACCAGGAGGACGCCGTACTCGGCACCCCGCTCGACCTCGACACCTACGACTACGAAGCAGCCGTTCTCTGGAACGCCCACGCTGGCGCTCTCTGGCGGCGCTTCTCGATCTACCTCCGCCGGGAAGTCGCCAAGCGCGCCGGCCTCACTCAACGCACCTTCCGCGACCACGCCCGCGTCTCCTTCGCGAAGGTCGCCGAGTATCAGAAGCGCGGAGAGGTCCACTTCCATGCGGTGATCCGCCTCGACGGCCCGGAAGGCGGTGACACCGCGCCCCCGGCCTGGGCGACAGCCGAGCTGCTGACCGACGCCATCCAGGCGGCCGCGGCTGCCGCACGCATCGACGGTCCGGAGATCGACGGACGGACCCATGCCTTCGCCTTCGGGCGTCAACTCGACGTCCGCCCGATCCGTTCCGCCGACCTCGACGGCGGCCAGGAGCTGACCGAGCGAGCCGTAGCGGCCTACATCGCCAAGTACGCCACCAAAGGCGCCGAGACGGCGACAGGCACCCTCGACCGACCGATCCGCTTCCTTGCAGAGCTGGCACAGGCCCGGCTCACCGAGCACGCCCGCCGCATGATCCGTACTGCCTGGGCTCTCGGCGCTCGCAAGGATCTGGAACACCTCCGGCTGCGGGCCTGGGCTCACATGCTCGGCTTCCGCGGCCACTTCTCCACCAAGTCCCGCCGCTACTCGACCACCCTCGGCGCCCTCCGCACCGCCCGCGCCGACTGGCGCCGTGCGCAGGCGGCTCCGGCTGTCCCGCAGGACGGCGAAACCACGCTCGTCCTCTCCCACTGGGTGTTTGCCGGAACCGGCCTCAGCGCTGCCGAGAGCTGGCTTGCCGCAACCCTCGAACCCGCCCCCGGAACGGAAGGAGAGCCGACCGCATGACGACCGACCGCTATCTGTCTGTCGACCAGGTCGCCGAGCTGCTTGGCACGACCGCCCGCTTCCCCCGGCGGCTGATCGAGGAACGGCGCATCCGGTACGTGAAGGTCGGCCGGCACGTCCGCATCCCTGAGAGCGCGGTCGCGGAGTTCATCCGGTCTCGGACGGTGGAGCCGTTGAGGCGTCCCCGTGCCCGCTTCGGGAGGGCTGCCTGATGGCCAACAACAGGGGTAGGCGTCGCCGCTTCGGCGCTATTAGGAAGCTCCCCTCGGGCCGCTATCAGGCGCGCTATCCGGGCCCGGACGGCGTCATGCGTCCCGCCCCGGAAACCTTCGCGACAACGGCGGACGCCGATGACTGGCTCGCCGAGAAGCAGACCGAGATCCGGCGCGGTGACTGGCGGGACCCTGAGGCGGGGGCCGTGCGCTTTCGGGCCTACGCCGACAAGTGGGTCGAGGAACGCGAACTGGCACCGCTGACGGCGGACCTTTACCGATACCTCCTCGACAAGCACCTGACCGCCTTCGAGGACGACGATCTCGACGAGATCACCGCACCCCGCGTGCGTGAATGGCGGGCCGAACGGCTGCGGGTGACCGGAGCCAAGACGATCACGGCAAAGGCGTACCGCTTCCTCAAGGCCGTCATGGAAACGGCCGTTGATGACGAACTGATCCAGCGCAACCCGTGCCGTATCAAGGGCGCCGGTAAGGAGAAGGCGGCTGAACGTCGTATCGCAACCGTCGTCCAGGTCGACGCCCTCGCCGAAGCCGTCGGGATGCGGTGGCGGCTCATGGTCTACCTCGGCGCCTACGGTCCGATGCGGCCTGAAGAGCTGGCCGGGCTTCGGCGTCGGGACGTCGACCTCGACAACCTGAGGATCCGGGTGCGCCTCGCCGAGCCGGAGCGGATGAACGGGCGCCGCGTCCAGGGCGACACCAAGAGCGAGGCTGGAACGCGGACTGTGATTCTTCCCGCGTTCCTCCGCCGGGAGCTCCGCTGGCACCTGGAGTCGTACGCCAAGCCGGGCCCGGACGGGTTGCTCTTCGTGGGGGAGAAGGGGGCGCCCTTCCGGCGGAGCACCTTCGGCCGGAAGTGGCGTAGGGCGCGGGAGATCGTCGGCATGCCCGAGGGCTTCCGGTTCTACGACCTCCGCCACACCGGACACACCCTGTCCACCCGATCGGGTGCCACCCTCAAGGACACGATGGTCCGCGCCGGCCAGTCCTCCGAGAAAGCCGCGCTGATCTATCAGCACTCCGACGACGACCGACAGCAGGAAGTCGCAGCCGGTCTTGACGCCACGGTGCGGAAGGCTCGGCAGGAAGCTGCGGCCGTGCCAGAACAGGAGAGACCCGCCCCGGACGATCAACGTTCTGGCACGAATCTGGCACGCGGCGAGTGATCACAGAAGACAGCAAAAAGGCCCGGGTCACTGACCTGGGCCTTCTCCATGGAGCGGGTGACGAGAATCGAACTCGCGCTCTCAGCTTGGGAAGCTGATGTTCTACCATTAAACTACACCCGCGTAAGACGCCGGCCGAGCCGGTGTCCGATTGCCTCGTCACTGTACAACATTCCGGGCCCCCGGCGCTGAAGCCGCGGGGTCCGGGTGCGTTTCGTGGGGTGGGATCCGGCTGCGGGGGGCGGGAGTTGGGGCGTACGGTGGGGGTGCCGAAGAGGGGTCGGGCGGGGTCGGAGTGCCGCCTGGAGGGTCTTCCCGTTCGTCCCGTAATGTGGCTTTCGTTGTCCGGCGAGCAGCAGCCGGACGCGGTTCTTTGGGGAAGGGACTCTAGGACTTGATGGAGCGCACCGTCGTCCGTTGTGCCGATGGGCACGTGTTCAGCACCGCTTCGTTCCCGATGCAGCAGGCCGAGCGGCTCGGTCCCGGGCGGCTCGTCCGGTGTCCCCGGTGCGCGCGGCTCCGCAGTGCCGTGCCGGTGACGCTCGAGAGGCGGTAGGGGCCGTACAGCGGTAGCCGCGCCAGCGGGCTGACGCGCGGGGTCGTCCTGATTACAGGGGCTCCGCGCGTCTTGCGTATCCTCGGGGCGTGCTTCTCTCAGACAAGGACATCCGGGCCGAGATCGACGCCGGGCGGGTGCGGATCGATCCGTATGACGAATCCATGGTGCAGCCGTCGAGCATCGACGTGCGGCTGGACCGCTTCTTCCGGGTGTTCGAGAACCACCGGTACCCCCATATCGATCCGTCCGTCGAGCAGGCGGATCTGACCCGGCTGGTCGAGCCGGAGGGGGACGAGCCGTTCATCCTGCACCCCGGTGAGTTCGTGCTCGCGTCGACGTACGAGGTCATCACCCTGCCCGACGACCTCGCCTCCCGGCTGGAGGGCAAGAGTTCCCTCGGGCGGCTGGGACTGGTCACGCACTCCACCGCCGGCTTCATCGACCCCGGCTTCTCCGGGCATGTCACCCTCGAGCTGTCCAACCTCGCCACGCTCCCCATCAAGCTCTGGCCCGGCATGAAGATCGGGCAGCTGTGCATGTTCCGGCTCAGCTCGCCCGCGGAGCACCCGTACGGCAGTGAGCAGTACGGTTCCCGGTACCAGGGCCAGCGTGGGCCCACCGCCTCGCGGTCCTTCCTCAACTTCCACCGGACCCAGGTCTGACGGGGGCAGGGGATGAGTGACGTGATGGCCCGGGAGAACCTCAGTTACGAGCAGTTCGGCGTCGCCGTCCGTGAACTCGCGCAGGCCGTCGCCGACGACGGGTACGTCCCCGATGTCGTCCTCAGCATCGCCCGCGGGGGTGTCTTCGTCGCCGGAGGGCTCGCCTATGCCCTCGACTGCAAGAACCTCCACCTGGTGAACGTCGAGTTCTACACCGGTGTGGGGCAGACGCTCGACATGCCCGTCATGCTGGCACCCGTCCCCAACGCGATCGACTTCACCGACAAGAAGGTGCTGATCGCCGACGACGTCGCCGACACCGGGAAGACGCTGAAACTCGTCCACGACTTCTGCCTCGACCATGTCGCCGAGGTCCGCTCCGCCGTCATCTACGAGAAGTCGCAGTCCCTGGTGAAGTGCGAGTACGTCTGGAAGCGCACCGACGACTGGATCAACTTCCCGTGGAGTGTTCTGCCGGTGGTGCGTAAGTCGGGCGAGCCGATCACTCCCTCGACCGAGGCACTCCGACCCGACTGACCTCTGTCGCGGGTACGTCCGGTCGCACCGCTGGTCGCAGGAGCAGCCGGCGGCCGGCGGGGCCTCCTCGGTGGACTCGCGCCGGCTGATGCAGCAGGCGTTGCCGGGGCGTGGAGGCGGCGCTCTCGGCGAGGGTGGCGGTGGCCTCCTTGCCTGTCGGAGCCGTCCCGTCGGCCACCGGCCACCGGCCCCCGCCCCGCCCGCTCCGAGCCGGCCCCCTCCGAGCCCAGCCCCTCCACGAACGCCGACGCCCCATCCCCCGGCCCCGCCGACGTCGGTGTCTTCTCGTCGGGGCTGCCTTTGGCGTCGTACTCGGGCTCTCGGTCGGTGGGTGGTTCGTGCTCGATGCGGGGAGGGATTCCCGGGCTGGACGGTGTGGTGCTCCCCGCACCCTCCGCGAGCCTCGGCACCCCTGCCTCCCCCTACCAGGACCAGGCCATCTGGTCCGCCAACACCGGCCACTGACCGGGCAGCCGGTCCGCCCGCCACGCGGCGAGTACCGCGGCCCGCGTCTCCTCGACCGACTCGACATCGACGCCCATACCGACGCCCACGCCGACGCCCACGCCGACGCCCACGCCGATTCCGTACTCCTGCTCGGCTTCCTTCTCGTCCGTCACGTCCCGCTCCCTTTCTCCCGACCCGTTCGACCCGTCACGATCACTCCGAGCGGCCGTCCCACCGGCCCCCGGCCCAGCCGGTCCCGCCCCGGGGCAGCCGATCCCGCTCGCACACCGTGCTCTCGTCCAGCCTTGAACACGTATCCGTGCCGCCGCCCCACGCCGGTTCCTGCGGGAACAACTCCCGCATCAGGACCAGCGGACCGAGGCCTCCATCCGTCACCCGCAGCACCTTGAACCGCGTACCCGGCAGAAACACCAGCCGGTCCGGCCGGTACGGATCGACGGCTCGGTACGACGCCCGGTCAGCGACCACACCAGGAACACCGGCGCCCCATCCGCCGCCCCCGCACCGGCCACCCGACATGGCAGCCGCTCCCGCCACGGCCGGTGACCAGGCCGCCGCTCTCGACGCCCTGCTGCTGGCGGTCCGCCCGGGGGTGCTGCGCCACTGCGGCCGTCTCCTGCCCTGCCGCGAGGACGCCGAGGCTGCACTCCGCGGTCGCCGACCGCGCCCGGCAAAGCCCCGCGAGCTGAAGCGCCGTTCCGCCGAGCAGCCGCACCAGCGTGATCGCGGGCTCGCGCGTCCACCTCTTGGAGGCACGGGAATGCCGGGAGCTCGCCCCCCGCGCCGACGGTCACATCCCATACGCCCATACGCACATACGCACATACGCCAATGGCCGGCCCCCACGCCCTGAACGGACGAGAAAGGCCAGCCACGGGTGCCGGAAGGCTAGAACGTGCCCAGCTTCACGATCGACAGCAGTGCGATCAGCTGGATCGCCGACGCGCCCAGCGCCTTCGGCCACGGCAGGTCGTGCGACTTGCTCACCATCAGGGTCAGCAGCGCGCCCGCCGCGACCCAGGTCACCCACCCCAGCAGCTGTACGAACGCCGCGTCGCCGCCCGCGAACATCGCGACCAGCAGCCGCGGCGCGTCGGTCAGCGACATGATCAGCATCGACAGCCCGACCGTCGGCTGCCACGCGCCGTTCCCGCCGAGCTGGCGGGCCAGTGTGTGCGTGACGGCGCCCAGGACGAAGGAGCTGATCACCAGCGCGACGGCCGTCGTCAGGACGATCGGGATCGCGTTGGAGATGGTGGCCTTTATGGCGTCGTCACGGGTGTCGTCGAACCCGAAGACCGCGAGCAGGCCGTAGAGGAAGGTCACGACGAGGGCGGGGCCCCACACCGTGTAGTCCCGCATCTGGAGGAAGGTCCGGTTGGGGGACAGGACGATCCCGCGCAGCAGGTCCTTCCAGGGCAGCCGGGGCCCGACCGGCCCGGCGGGTGCGGGCGCACCCGCGTGGTACGTGTCGCCCTGGCTGTACTGCTGGTGGTCGTCGACCGAGAACGCCTGGGTGTGCCCCGGGTTGTTCGCCGCGTACGGGTCGTGCGGGGCGCCGCCGCCGAAGTACTCCGGTTCGTCGCTGCCGCCGCCGTTGCCGTGCGGCGGCCACTGACCGCTGCCGCCACCGCCGTGCGGCGGCTGCTGTCCGCCGCGGAACTGCGGCGGGTACGGCTGCTGCGCCGGCGGCGCGTAGCCGTACGACGGCCCCGCGGGGCCCTGTCGGCCCTGCGGCGCCTGCTGCCCGTACGGAGGGTGTTGCGGTCGCGCTTGGGGGGCACGGTTGTCCCGGCCGCCACGTCCGATCCTGAATCCAGCCACGTCATCGAACGTACCCGGTCCGACTGACAGACGTGCCGGAGCCGGCCTCCGCGACCGCCCTTTGCGGCCGAGCTGTGACATCCCCTAAGGGATGTCATGGTGCTGTGTCAGTGGTTCGTCAGGGGCGGCCGGGCAACCCTGAGTGGGGTACGGGAGTCCGGGCGGGGGCGGCGCGCCCACGCCGGGCCGCCCGCCGGGCCGCCCGCCGCGACGCAGGGCGCCCGGACGGGGATCGGCCGACCGGGCGAGAAGCGCCGAAGTCCGGATGTCGGTCCCTCATGACGGTCCCTCAGAGGCGCCCCGGCGAAAGGGCGTCAGTCCGCCAGCGCCGCTCCGAAGTACGGCAGGCTGCCCAGACCCAGCCCTGCCGCGGTCAGGGTCGTGGAGCCCGTGCCGGTCGGGCCCGACGAGGTGCCGGGGAGCAGATGGAGGAGGCCCACCTCGGGTGAGGAGGCGACGAGCTCGGCGCGGCCGTCGCGGTTGTGGTCGCGCAGCAGCACCGACGCGCCGAACCAGGTGTCGCCCTGGTCGAAGGGGCCCTCGACGCCTGGGGTCGTGTAGTCGTACTGGCGGGAGCCCGTGCCGGTGAGGCCCGAGGCGCCGCCGCGCAGCACCGTGACGGCGCCGGAGCTCGCCGGACGGGTGCCGAGGACCTCCGTCGGCGCGCCCACGGCCAGGTCCGGGTAGCCGTCGCCGTTGACGTCGCCGGCCGAGACGTCGTAGCCGAAGTAGTCGTTGGCCTCGCGGGTGCCGGGGACGCCGGAGGTGTTCTGGCTGAGCGACGTCACGGTGGACGAGAATCCCGTGGAGGTGCCCTTCAGGACGTGCACGGCGCCGCCCAGGCCCGAGCGGGAGACGCCGACGGCCAGGTCGCCGTAGCCGTTCCGGTCGAAGTCGGCGATCGTGGCGCCCGAACCGACCAGGTCGGGGGAGGCGGGCAGGGCGACCTTCTTCGGCGGGCGGACCGGGCCGCTCGCCGAGCCCTTGTAGAACCAGACGCGGGTGCCGCGGGTGTCGGCGTCGTAGCCGATCACCGCGAAGTCCGCCGTGCCGTCCTTGGTGACCTTGCCGGAGACCACCAGCGAGGCGTCCATGTCCTCGCCGTGGACCGGGTCGAGGTTGGTGACCGTGCCGCGTGCGCCGGACTTGGTGAACGGGCCGCGCTGGTACCAGATCGCGTCGTCGTCCACCGAGACGACGTCCGGTCTGCCGTCGGCGTTGAAGTCGCCCACGGCGAGATCGGCGGCGAAGTTGCAGGTACGGCAGCTCGTGCCCGGGCTCGTGTACTGGCTTCCGCCGCTCACGCCGGCCCGCGAGCCCCACAGGACGGTGAAGGTGCCGGTCCGGGAGCCGACGCGTTCGCCGAGGGCGGTGACCAGGATGTCGGCGTAGCCGTCGGTGTTCAGGTCGGCGGTGGTGATCTTCGAGCCGAAGCGGTCGTTCGTCTCCGCCCCGCCCGCGACGTTCGGGCTGTTCTGGGTGATCACGGTCCGCCGGGCCGGGTCCGGGCCGCTCGCGGTGCCCCAGACGACCAGGACCGCCCCCGCCTGCTTCCTGCCGGCCACGGTGGCGAGGCTGTCGCCGAGGGCCAGGTCCGGGTAGCCGTCGCCGTTGAAGTCGTCCGCGTACCTCGCGGCCGCGGCGTCGGCCGGGGCGGACACGGCCAGTGGGGTGAGACCGGCCGCGAGGAGGGCGGCGGCCAGGAGGCTCGTGCGCTTGCGCGGGGGCATGGGGTGGGGATCCGTTCGGGAGAGGAACAGAAACGGGGGTGCCGGGTCAGTCGATGAGGTTCGAGCCGAACTCGGGCAGCACGGTCGCGCCGGTCGCCGTCGGGACCGTGCTCGTGCCGGGCAGCAGAACGCCGCCCTCGTTCGAGCCGATCGTCAGGTCCGCCCTGCCGTCCCGGTTCAGGTCGCGCAGCCGGACGGCGTAGCCGAAGTAGGCCTCGGCGGCGGCGGGACCCTGGACGGTCTGCGGGATCCAGGAGGAACGGGCGCCCGAGAGGCCGCCGGAGCCGCCGCGGAAGACGGTGACCCCGCCCTGGCTGTTGCGCCCGCCGCCGCCGTCCTCGCCGGGTACCCCGACCGCGAGGTCCGCGTAGCCGTCGCCGTTGGCGTCGGCCGCCGACAGGCTCCGCCCAAAGAGGTCCCCGGCCGCGGCGGTGCCGGGGACACCGGAGGTGTTCTGGGTGTACGTCGTCGAGCCGCTCGGTCCGGCGGAGGTGCCGCGCCACACCGTCACCGCGCCCTTGTCGCCGTTCAGGCCCGGCAGGCCGAGGGCGATGTCGCCGTAGCCGTTCTTGTCGAAGTCGCCGATGACGGCCTCCGGGTCGAGGCCCTTGTTCGCGTCGCCGAGGGTCTTGGCGGGGCCCGGGGCAAGACCGGAGGCGGTGCCCTTGAGGAACCAGGCACGTTCCTTGATCCTGCTGCCGTAGAACTGCACGCCGAGGACCACCAGGTCGGTCCTGCCGTCGCCGTCGACCTTGCCCGCGGCGAGCGCGGCCGAGTTCCAGGCGGGCTTGTCGATCTTGCTCACCGTGCCGGTGCGGCCGGTCTTCGTGAACGGGCCGCGGTACAGCCAGGCCTCGGAGCCGCCGATCACGGCGAGGTCGGGCGAGCCGTCGCCGGTGAAGTCGCCGACGGCCAGGTCGGAGCCGAAGTACATGCGGGCGCCGCTCTTCGGCGCGAGGTCGGTGCCGCCGGACAGGCCGGTGCGCGAGCCCCAGACGACGGTGACCGTGCCGCGGTACGCGCTGCTGCCCACCTTCTCGGAGTTGTTGCCCACGACGAGGTCGGCGTAGCCGTCCTTGTTGAGGTCGCCGCTCGCCAGGGAGGAGCCGAACTGGTCGTCGTCCTCGCCCGTTCCCGGCACCCCGGCGCTGTCCTGGTGGACCAGCCGGGTGCGGGAGGTGTCCAGGCCCTGCGCGGTGCCGTAGACGACCCTGACGGCGCCGCCCCAGAAGTCCTCGCCCTCCCCGCGGGAGCCCGAGATCATGTTGGAGTACGCCAGATCCCGGTACCCGTCGCCGTTGAAGTCGTCGTAGTGCTTGGCGAGGGCTGCCGAGGCGGGCGCGCTCAGCACCAGCGGGCTGAGGCCGGCCGCCAGCAGGGCGGCGGTGAGGGCGGCCGGGGTGGTTCTGCGCAACGGGTTCTCCTGCGGGCGGCGGCGGTCGACGAACGGAAGACCCGCTCCAACAGGTAAGGGTTGTACGGGAGTTCGGTAAATCTTCGCGCAGGGGAACGGCGGTGCCCCCAGGTCCGGGAAGGACCTGGGGGCACCGGGCGGGCGTGGCCGCCGTGGCTACTTCACCGGCTCCGGCTCCGGCTCGCTCTCCGTCTCCGTCCCGCCCGCCGGGGGCTCGTCGTCGGTGACGGGGGTCTTGACCGACTCCAGGAGGAGCTGGGCGACGTCCACGACCGTGATCGACTCCTTGGCCTTGCCGTCGTTCTTCTTGCCGTTGACCGAGTCGGTCAGCATGACGAGGCAGAACGGGCAGGCGGTCGAGACGATGTCGGGGTTGAGGGAGAGGGCCTCGTCGACGCGCTCGTTGTTGATGCGCTTGCCGATCCGCTCCTCCATCCACATGCGGGCGCCGCCGGCGCCGCAGCAGAAGCCGCGTTCCTTGTGGCGGTGCATCTCCTGCTGGCGCAGGCCGGGGACGGCGGTCATGATCTCGCGCGGGGGCGTGTAGATCTTGTTGTGGCGGCCCAGGTAGCAGGGGTCGTGGTAGGTGATGAGGCCCTCGACCGGGGTCACCGGGATCAGCTTGCCCTCGTCGACGAGGTGCTGGAGGAGCTGGGTGTGGTGGACGACCTCGTAGTCGCCGCCGAGCTGCGGGTACTCGTTGCCGATGGTGTTGAGGCAGTGCGGGCAGGTGGCGACGATCTTCTTGGCCGACCGGGGCTTGGCCGACTCGGGGACGACCTTGCCGTCGTCGTCCGTCTCCTCGCCGAACGCCATGTTCAGCGCCATGACGTTCTCCATGCCGAGCTCCTGGAAGAGGGGC
Organism: Streptomyces griseoruber; assembly: GCF_001514205.1. GTDB lineage: Bacteria > Actinomycetota > Actinomycetes > Streptomycetales > Streptomycetaceae > Streptomyces > Streptomyces griseoruber. The sequence continues at coordinate 18,579 of NZ_KQ948775.1, forward strand.
TCGTTGCCGAGGCGGCGCGCGGAGTCACCGGTGCACTTCTCGTCGCCGCCCATGATCGCGAACTTGACGCCCGCGATGTGCAGCAGCTCGGCGAAGGCCTTGGTGGTCTTCTTGGCGCGGTCCTCCAGGGCGCCGGCGCAGCCGACCCAGTAGAGGTACTCGACCTCGGAGAGGTCCTCGATGTCCTGGCCGACGACCGGGATCTCGAAGTCGACCTCCTTCGTCCACTCCAGGCGCTGCTTCTTGGCCAGGCCCCAGGGGTTGCCCTTCTTCTCCAGGTTCTTGAGCATCGTGCCCGCCTCGGAGGGGAAGCTGGACTCGATCATGACCTGGTAGCGGCGCATGTCGACGATGTGGTCGACGTGCTCGATGTCGACGGGGCACTGCTCGACGCAGGCGCCGCAGGTGGTGCAGGACCACAGGACGTCGGGGTCGATGACGCCGTTGTCCTCGGCGGTGCCGATCAGCGGGCGCTCGGCCTCGGCGAGGGCCGCCGCCGGGACGTCCTTGAGAGCCTCCTCGGACGCTTTCTCCTCGCCCTCCATGGTCTTGCCGCCGCCCGCGAGCAGGTAGGGCGCCTTGGCGTGGGCGTGGTCCCGCAGGGACATGATCAGCAGCTTGGGGGAGAGCGGCTTGCCGGTGTTCCAGGCGGGGCACTGCGACTGGCAGCGGCCGCACTCGGTGCAGGTGGAGAAGTCGAGCAGGCCCTTCCAGGAGAACTGCTCGACCTGGGAGACGCCGAAGACGTCGTCGTCACCGGGGTCGGTGAAGTCGATCGGCTTGCCGCCGGACGTCATCGGCTGGAGACCGCCCAGGGCCGTCCCGCCGGTCGCCTCGCGCTTGAACCAGATGTTCGGGAACGCCAGGAAGCGGTGCCAGGCCACGCCCATGTTGGTGTTGAGCGAGACCACGATCATCCAGATGAACGAGGTGCTGATCTTCACCATCGCGGTGAAGTAGATCAGGTTCTGCAGGGCGCCGACGCCGAGGCCCTTGAAGGCCAGGACCAGGGGGTACGAGGCGAAGTACGCGGCCTCGTAGTGCTCCACGTGGTGGATCGCGCCCTCGAGGCCCCGCAGGGTGTAGATGGCGAGGCCGATGGTGAGGATGACGTACTCGACGAAGTACGCCTGGCCGGCCTTGGAGCCCGCGAAGCGGGACTTGCGGCCCGGGCGCGAGGGCAGGTTCAGCAGCCGGATCGCGATCAGGACGGCGATGCCGAGGATCGTCATCACGCCGATGAACTCGATGTAGAGCTCGAACGGCAGGAAGCCGCCGATGACCGGCAGTGTCCAGTCGGCCTGGAAGAGCTGGCCGAAGGCCTGCGCCAGGGTCGGCGGCAGCGTCAGGAAGCCGATCGCCACGAACCAGTGGGCGAAGCCCACGATGCCCCAGCGGTTCATCCGCGTGTGGCCGAGGAACTCCTTCACGAGCGTCACGCTGCGCGCGTAGGGGTTGTCGGTCCGGGTGCCGGCCGGAACCGGCTGGCCCAGTTTGAAATACCGGACGAACTGACCGATGGCGCGTGCCAGCAGCGCGACGCCGACCACGGTCAGGACCAGCGACACGATGATCGCGGCGAGTTGCATGAGGGGGCTCCTCGGGCCTGCGAGGGGTCGAAATTACTAAGCGGTAACTTATGCGGTCCGTCTGAGACTACCCCTATCCTCCGCCGCACTGTAGCTGGCAGTGAGGTGATCTGGATCGCTGAGGGTCACCTCAGAGTCTGACCGTGTTATTCGTACCAAATTGGTACATTTGTTACTAACTTATACGCGTGCTCTACGGGATCGCCGCCGCCACCACCGCCCTTCTGCTCTCCGCCGTCCTCGCCGGACTGCTGCGCGTGCCCGCCCTGCGTCTCGGGCTGGTCGAGCGGCGGCAGCGGCAGCGGCGGGTACCGCTGTCCGGGGGCCTCGCCGTCGTCCTCACCACCTGCCTCGTCGCGATCGCCGGGGACCGCTGGGGGTACGCCCCGCTCGGCGACGGCGTCGGGGCGCTGCTGCCCGCCGCGGGCGCCCTGGCCGGGCTGGGGCTGATCGCGGACGTGTGGCGGCTCAAGGCCCGCTTCCTCGTGCTCGGTACGGCGGTGGCGGCCGCCTTCGTCGTGCCCTACGGCGACACCGGCCCCTGGGCGGGGGCGCTCGCCGTCGCCTGGATCACCTTCGTGGCGCTCGCCTTCCGGTCCCTCGACCACGCGGACGGGGTGGCCGGCACGGTCGGGGTCGTCACCGCGTTCGGCGCGGCCGCGTGCGCCGCGCTGGAGGTGCTGGACGGGGTGGCCGTCCTGCTGAGCGTCCTCGCCGCCGCGCTCACCGGCTTCCTGATGCACAACTGGCCCCCCGCGCGTGTGGCGCTCGGTGCCTGCGGCTCGCTGTTCGCCGGGTTCCTGCTCGCCGCCGCCGCGGTCACCGTGCGCGCGGGCGGCGGCGCGGGCGAGGGGGCGGGCGTGCTGTTCGCCCTCACGGCGGTCGCCGCCGCGGACGCCGTCCTCGTCGCCGTGGCGCGGCGGCTGGCCGGGCGGCCCCTGCTGCGCGGCGGCCCCGACCATCTCGCGCACCGGCTGCGCCGGCTCGGGCTCACCCCGCAGGGGGCGGTCGTGCTGCTCGGGGCGGCGGCCTTCGCGGGGGTGGCCGTCGGGACGCTCGTGCACACCGGCTGGGCGGGGCCGCGGGCGGTGTGGTGGGTGGCGGGCGGCGCCCTGGCCGTCGTCCTCGGACTGCTGCGGGTCCCGGTGTACGGGCCGCCCCGCGCGCGGGGGAGCGCGTACGACGCCTCACGCGCGCGGGCCGCACGGCGTGACCCCCGGATGTACGGCCCCCGGCGTCAATCCGAGTCCCTGGGAGTACGCCCTGGATCGGGTGATCGCCGGGTCGGCCGGGATGAATCCGCGCAGGTCAACGGCTTCTTGCGTGTAAGGAACGGATAAGAGTTGAGCGGGTGTGACTCAGGTCTGTTGACCCAGCGGTGAGGGTCGTGCACACTTGAGTCCGTTCCACTCAAGTCAGCTGGAGGAAGATCACCATGGCACGTGCGGTCGGCATCGACCTGGGCACGACTAACTCCGTCGTCAGCGTTCTTGAAGGCGGCGAGCCCACCGTCATCACCAACGCAGAGGGCGCCAGGACCACGCCGTCCGTCGTCGCCTTCGCCAAGAACGGCGAGGTCCTCGTCGGCGAGGTCGCCAAGCGTCAGGCGGTCACCAACGTGGACCGCACCATCCGCTCGGTCAAGCGCCACATGGGCACCGACTGGAAGATCGAGCTGGACGGCAAGCCGTTCAACCCGCAGCAGATCTCCGCGTTCATCCTGCAGAAGCTGAAGCGCGACGCCGAGGCCTACCTGGGCGAGAAGGTGACCGACGCGGTCATCACCGTCCCGGCGTACTTCAACGACTCCGAGCGCCAGGCGACGAAGGAGGCCGGCGAGATCGCCGGTCTGAACGTCCTTCGCATCGTCAACGAGCCCACCGCGGCCGCGCTCGCCTACGGCCTCGACAAGGACGAGCAGATCATCCTCGTCTTCGACCTCGGCGGCGGCACCTTCGACGTGTCCCTCCTGGAGATCGGCGACGGCGTCGTCGAGGTGAAGGCCACCAACGGTGACAACCACCTCGGTGGTGACGACTGGGACCAGCGGGTCGTCGACTACCTGGTCAAGCAGTTCGCCGCCGGCCACGGTGTGGACCTCGGCAAGGACAAGATGGCGCTCCAGCGTCTGCGCGAGGCCGCCGAGAAGGCGAAGATCGAGCTGTCCTCCTCCACCGAGACCTCGATCAACCTGCCGTACATCACGGCGTCCGCCGAGGGCCCGCTGCACCTGGACGAGAAGCTCACCCGCGCCCAGTTCCAGCAGCTCACCGCGGACCTGCTCGAGCGCTGCAAGACCCCGTTCCACAACGTCATCAAGGACGCCGGCATCTCGCTCGCCGAGATCGACCACGTCGTCCTCGTCGGCGGCTCGACCCGTATGCCCGCCGTCGCCGAGCTCGTCAAGGAGCTGACCGGCGGCAAGGACGCCAACAAGGGCGTGAACCCGGACGAGGTCGTCGCCATCGGCGCGTCCCTCCAGGCCGGTGTCCTCAAGGGCGAGGTCAAGGACGTCCTGCTGCTCGACGTCACCCCGCTGTCCCTCGGCATCGAGACCAAGGGCGGCATCATGACCAAGCTCATCGAGCGCAACACCACGATCCCGACCAAGCGGTCCGAGATCTTCACCACGGCCGAGGACAACCAGCCGTCCGTGCAGATCCAGGTCTACCAGGGCGAGCGCGAGATCGCGGCGTACAACAAGAAGCTCGGCATGTTCGAGCTGACCGGTCTGCCCCCGGCGCCGCGCGGCGTCCCGCAGATCGAGGTCTCCTTCGACATCGACGCCAACGGCATCATGCACGTGACCGCCAAGGACCTGGGCACGGGCAAGGAGCAGAAGATGACCGTCACCGGCGGCTCCTCGCTGCCGAAGGACGAGGTCGACCGCATGCGCCAGGAGGCCGAGCAGTACGCGGACGAGGACCACCGCCGCCGCGAGGCCGCCGAGGCCCGCAACCAGGGCGAGCAGCTCGTCTACCAGACCGAGAAGTTCCTCAAGGACAACGAGGACAAGGTCCCCGGCGAGATCAAGACCGAGGTCGAGGGCGCCGTCGCCGAGCTGAAGGAGAAGCTCAAGGGCGAGGACACCGCCGAGATCCGCACCGCCACCGAGAAGGTCGCGGCCGTCTCGCAGAAGCTCGGCCAGGCCATGTACGCCGACGCCCAGGGCGCGCAGGCCACCGCCGGCGGCGCCGGTGAGTCCAAGGCCGACGACGACGTCGTGGACGCCGAGATCGTGGACGACGAGCGCAAGGACGGTGCCGCGTGACGGAGGAGACCCCGGGCTTCGAGGAGAAGCCCGACGTCCCCTCCGGCGCCACCTCCGACGACGCCGAGCCGAAGGCCGCCGCCTCCGAGGAGGGGGCGGCCCCGGCCGGGGACGCGAACCAGACTGCCGGGCTGGTGGCCCAGCTGGACCAGGTGCGCACCGCGCTCGGCGAGCGCACCGCGGACCTCCAGCGGCTCCAGGCCGAGTACCAGAACTACCGCCGCCGGGTCGAGCGCGACCGGATCGCGGTCAAGGAGATCGCCATCGCGAACCTCCTGACCGAGCTCCTGCCCGTGCTCGACGACATCGGCCGCGCGCGGGAACACGGCGAGTTCGTCGGCGGCTTCAAGTCGGTCGGCGAGTCGCTGGAGACCGTCGCGGCGAAGATGGGCCTCCAGCAGTTCGGCAAGGAGGGCGAGCCCTTCGACCCGACGATCCACGAGGCCCTGATGCACTCGTACGCGCCGGATGTCACCGAGACGACGTGCGTGGCGATTCTGCAGCCCGGGTATCGGATCGGCGAGCGCACCATCCGCCCCGCGCGGGTGGCCGTCGCCGAGCCCCAGCCCGGTGCCCAGGCGGTCAAGGCCGAGTCCTCGGACACGGCTCCCGCCGAGGCGGCGGACGAGAAGGACAACGGCCCTGAGGAGGGCTGACGTAGACAGCCAGCGGATCACCGGAGAGGGGGCGCGTCGAGGATGAGCACCAAGGACTTCATCGAGAAGGACTTCTACAAGGTCCTCGGCGTCCCCAAGGACGCCACCGAGGCCGAGATCAAGAAGGCGTACCGGAAGCTCGCCCGCGAGTTCCACCCGGACGCCAACAAGGGCAACGCCAAGGCGGAGGAGCGCTTCAAGGAGATCTCCGAGGCGAACGACGTCCTCGGCGACCCCAAGAAGCGCAAGGAGTACGACGAGGCGCGCGCCCTGTTCGGCAACGGGGGCTTCCGTCCCGGGCCGGGCGCCGGCGGCAACTTCAACTTCGACCTGGGCGACCTCTTCGGAGGCGGCGCCCAGGGCGGGGGCTCCGGCGGCTTCGGCGGCGGCATCGGCGACGTGTTCGGGGGCCTGTTCAACCGGGGCGGCGGCGGGACCACCCGTACCCAGCCCCGGCGCGGGCAGGACATCGACACCGAGGTCACCCTGACCTTCACGGAGGCCATCGAGGGCGCGACGGTACCGCTGCGCATGTCCTCGCAGTCCCCGTGCAAGGCCTGCTCCGGCACCGGCGACAAGAACGGCACACCGCGCGTGTGCCCGACCTGCGTCGGCACCGGCCAGGTGGCGCGGGGCTCCGGCGGAGGGTTCTCCCTCACCGACCCCTGCCCGGACTGCAAGGGCCGCGGTCTGATCGCCGAGCACCCCTGCCTGGACTGCAAGGGCAGCGGCCGCGCCAAGTCGTCCAGGACCATGCAGGTCCGCATCCCGGCCGGGGTCACGGACAACCAGCGCATCCGGCTGCGCGGCAAGGGCGCGCCGGGCGAGCGGGGAGGTCCGGCCGGCGACCTCTACGTCGTCGTCCATGTCGGTGCCCACCCGGTGTTCGGCCGCAAGGACGACAACCTGACGGTGACGGTGCCGGTGACGTTCGCCGAGGCGGCCCTGGGCGGGGAGATCAAGGTCCCCACCCTCGGCGGCCCGTCCCTGACCCTGAAGCTGCCGCCCGGCACCCCCAACGGCCGCACCATGCGGGCGCGGGGCAAGGGCGCGGTCCGCAAGGACGGCACCCGCGGTGATCTGCTGGTCACCGTCGAGGTGAGTGTGCCCAAGGACCTGCCGGGGAAGGCTCGTGAGGCGCTGGAGGCGTATCGCGAGGCGACCGCGGAGGAGGATCCGCGGGCAGAGCTGTTCGAGGCCGCGAAGGGAGCCTGACAGAGATGGACGGCCGTCGGCGTAACCCCTATGAACTGACCCAGGAGACCCCGGTCTACGTCATCTCGGTGGCGGCCCAGCTCTCCGGCCTGCACCCGCAGACACTGCGTCAGTACGACCGGCTGGGCCTGGTCTCCCCCGACCGCACCGCCGGCCGGGGCCGCCGCTACTCGGCCCGCGACATCGAACTGCTGCGCACCGTCCAGCAGTTGTCGCAGGACGAGGGCATCAACCTGGCCGGCATCAAGCGGATCATCGAGCTGGAGAACCAGGTCGCCGCCCTCCAGTCCCGGGTCGCGGAACTCCAGGACGCCCTGGAGGGCGCGGCGACGGCGATGCAGCAGCGCGAGGCAGCGGTCCACGCCTCCTACCGCCGGGACCTGGTCCCGTACCAGGAGGTCCAGCAGACCAGCGCGCTGGTGGTGTGGCGCCCGAAGAAGCCCAAGGACTAGTCATCCGCCCGAAGGGGCCCGGAGTTCTGACTCCGGGCCCCTTCGGCGTGCACCGCGTCCCCTACGGCGCGGTGACCGTCCAGTCGGCCGCCGGGACGGACTCCGTGCCGTCCGCCGAGACCGCGGTGACCCGGTAGAAGGACGCGGTTCCGCGCGGGGCGCCGGTGTCGACGTACTCCGCGGCGCCGCTGGGGAGTTCGGCGATCAGCTCGTAGGCGGAGGTCTGCGGGTTCCAGCGGTGGACGCGGTAGCCGCCCGCCTGGTCCGGGTCGGACGCGTCGAGGCCGTGCCAGGTCAGCCGGTTGCCCTCGTCGCCCTCGGCCGCCTCCGCGGTGAGGGTCAGCGGCGAACCCTCGGGGGTTGCCACGGTCGGTGTCATGTCGAGCTCGGTGGCCGTCACGATCTGGGCCTCGCCGGTCCACGCGAACGACGAGTTCCCGGCGTCGTCGAGGGCGTCGACGACGAAGCAGGACTCCTCACCGTCGGGGAGGGTGGTGTACGCGTACGAGGTGGTGCCGGCGGGCACGGAGTAGCCCGGGTACAGGGAGCACACCTGCTCGTCCCCCTCGTCGCCCCAGAGCTCACCGCGGCGGACCGTGTAACTCTCCAGGTCCGGGGTGGGGTTGGCGTCCCAGTGCACCTCGAAGCCGTACGTGGTGGGAGTGACCGTCACTCCGGTGACGGCGGACGGCGGGGTGACGTCCCGGAGCGTGCCGACCACGCCGGTGGACTGCGCGGACTCGTTGCCCGCCGCGTCCAGCGCGGTGACCCGGTAGTAGTGGCTGGTGCCCTCCACGGCGGTGGAGTCCAGGTAGGAGGTCCGGTCGCTGCTGCCGATGCGGGTGTAGGTGCCGCTCATGCTCGACGCCCGGTACACGTCGTACGACGCCGCCCCCGCGACCTCGCTCCAGGAGACCCGCAGCCCCTCCGGTTCGCTGGCGGTGGGGCGCAGGACGGGCGTGGCGGGGGCGGTCCGGTCGGCCGTGGTGACGGTCCGGGGGGCGGTGCCCGCCGACTCGTTCCCCGCCGTGTCGTAGGCGCGCAGCTCGTAGACGTAGGCCGCGCCGGTCACCGGGAGCGTGGTGTCGGTGTACGTGGTGGAGGCGGTCGAGACCAGCCGGGTCCAGGTGGAGCCGTCGGCGGGGCGCCGGTAGACCCGGTGGCCGGCCAGGTCCATCTCCTTGTTCTTCGTCCAGCTCAGCTTCGCCCGGCCGGTCGCGCCGTCGTAGGCGACCGCGAGGCCGGCCGGGGTGAGGGGTGCGACCTTGTCGACCGCCGCCGAGGTGCGGGGCGTGTAGGCGAACTTGACGTTCGCGCCGCCGGTCCAGTTCACGTAGTCCACGCGGACGGTGTGTCTGCCCTGGGGGACCGTGAGGTTCAGGCTCTTCGTCACCGTCGTGGAGACGTTCCGCCAGACGTCGACCTTGCGGACGCCGTCGAGATAGACGCGGACGCCGTCCTGGGCCGATACCGAGAAGGTGAAGGGGCCGCCGGAGCCGAAGTCGCGGGTCACCGTCCAGCGCACGCCGAAGTTGTTCGTGGGCAGGCCGGAGGCGGGGGCCTTCGCGCCCCAGTTCTCGCTGACCGCCGAGTCGCAGTCGGTCTTCTTCGGAGTGCCCGAAAAGGTGGTGTTCGCGAAGAACTGACGCTTGTACACCGGGGAGGTGCAGCTCGTCGCGGCCGAAGCGGGCGCGGCGGCGAGGGCGGTGAGGAGGCCGCCGGTCGTGGTGAGCACCACAGCCGTCGCGAGTCTGGCTGGCTTCATTCGATCCTCTGGTCGGGAAGGGCAGGCGTGTACGGGAAACCGCCTGTCGTGATCACGACTCGCGAGAACCGGCCTTGGTTGTACGGCTCTTTGCCTGCTGGTGACGTCCGCTTGGGGAGAGACCGTAAAGGGAGGTCCGTACCCTCTTCGCTCCGTCTCCATGCGTCTTCACCCGCTGAGCGGAGGGTGATGTTGTTACTTCGTTAAGCAGTTCGGCTTGACTCCGGTGGCCGCCGCCGCGTTGGCTTTTGGGACAACTGGGTCAACATGTCGCACCCAGGCACCGGAACGCACCTGAAGTGAGCCCCTCCATGCGTCGTATCGCCATAGCTGTGGTCGCCTCCACGATGTCCCTCTCGCTCGCCGGATGCGGGATGCTGGGGGCCTCGGAGGACAGCAGCTCAGCGACACCGACCCGTACGAACGACATCACCATCGGTGTGCTGATGCCGGAGACGACGAACACCCGGTACGCGGAGTTCGACTACCCGATCATCAAGAGGAAGGTCGCCGCCCTCACGAGCAACAAGGGCAAGACCGTGTACGCGAACGCGGAAGCCAGCGTCAAGAAGCAGAACGCCCAGATGCAGAAGATGATCGACGACAAGGTCGACTGCATCCTGCTCGACGCCGTCGACTCCCACAAGATCGCTCCCATGGTGAAGAAGGCCAAGGAGGCGAACATCCCGGTCATCGCCTACGACCGGCTCGCCGAGGGCCCGATCGACGCGTACGTCTCCTTCGACAACGAACTCGTCGGCGAGGTGCAGGGCCGTGCCATCACCGAGGCGCTCGGCTCGGCCGACACCTCCGACCAGATCGTCATGATCAACGGCTCGCCCACCGACCCGAACGCCGCCCAGTTCAAGGCGGGGGCGATGGACGAGCTCAGCGGCCGGGTGACCATCGCCGCGACCTACGACACCGCGGGCTGGAAGCCGGACATCGCCCAGGCCAGCATGACCAAGGCGATCCAGAAGATCGGCAAGGACAACATCGCGGCCGTCTACTCCGCCAACGACGCCATGGCCGGCGGCGTCATCAAGGCCCTGGAGGCCGCGGGCGTCAGCGACAGCAACCTGCCCCCCATCACCGGCCAGGACGCCGAGCTGCCGGCCGTGCAGCGGATCGTCAGCGGCGAGCAGTACATGACCGTCTACAAGCCGTACGCCGGTGAGGCGGAGGCCGCGGCCGAGGCGGCCGTCGCCAAGGTCCAGGGCCGTGAGCTCCAGTTCGAGGCGCTCACCCGCGACAAGGTCAGCAGCCCGACCGACAAGGACATCCCGGCCAAGCTGGTGACGGTGGTCGCGCTCACCAAGAGCAACATCAAGACGACCGTCATCGCGGACGGCATCTACAAGGTCTCCGACATCTGCACCGCGAAGTACAAGACGGCCTGCGACGCCATCAACCTGAAGTAGGCGGCGGGGCCCGGCGGGCGCCCCCCGCACAGGGGGGACCCCGCCGTGGGCCCGTCACCCCACCCGCGTGAACTCCACCGTCACCTCCGGCGGGCCGCCGGCCACGCCCCGGTAGATCCCCTTGTGCGGGGTGACGTCGTCGTAGTCGCGGCCCCGGCCGACCACCACGTGGGACTCGTCGGCGCGGGTCCGGTTGGTCGGGTCGTAGCCGTACCAGTCGCCCGCCCAGTACTCGATCCAGGCATGGCTCTGCCCGGCCACCGGGCGGTGCAGCTCCGCCTCCCGCTCGGGGTGGAGATAGCCGGAGACGTACCGGGCGGGCAGCCCCAGACCGCGCAGCAGCGCGATCGACACATGCGCGATGTCCTGGCAGACGCCCGCGCCCTGCTCCCAGGCCTCCGCCGCCGAGGTGTTCACACCGGTGGTGCCGGGGAGGTACGCCACCCGGTCGGCGACCAGGCCGGAGACGGTCACCGCCGTCGCGTGCGGGTCCAGGCCCGCCGCGGCCTTCCGCGCCTTCTTCACCAGCTTCGGCGGGACGGTCGTACGGACCGTCGGGGCGGCGAACTCCAGCAGCCGGGAGCCGGCGACCCGGCCGGCGATCTCCGGCCAGCCGGGGGCCGGGGGCAGCTCGCCCGGCGGTGCCGTCTCGACCAGGCTGGAGGCCGTGATCGTGAGATCGGCGTGCGGGTCCATCAGCTCGAAGGCGGTGACCTGAGTGCCCCAGTAGTCCCAGTACGACCAGGTGGAGGCCGCCGGACGGATCGTCACCCGGGAATCCAGCGTGGTCTGTCCGGGCAGGGTCAGGGGGGTCATCCGGACCTCGTTGTGCGAGGAGACCGCGGCCTGCGCGTAGGAGACGCGGGTGGTGTGCTCGATGCGGAGCCTGCGGGTCATGCTCAGACTCCTTCCTGGGCCCACACGACGGGCCCCTGGTACGGGAAGAACCGCTCGGCGACCGCCTCCGCCGAGGCCATGCAGGCGGTCTGGAGATCCCGCAGGAGCAGCGGCAACTGGTCCTCCAGGGCCTGGGTGTCGAGGTACTCCAGGCGGGTGCGCAGCCCGCCGATGGGGCGGCGGGCCGGGTCCTGGCGGGGGCGGCCGAGCGCGGACAGGCACTCCTCCGCCGTGGTCAGCGCGTGCAGCGCCGAGCGCGGGAAGTCCCGGTCGAGCAGCAGGAACTCGGCGACGCGCGCCGTGTCCCCGAAGCCTCCGTACACCCGCGCGAACGCCTCGTCGGCGCCGGACGCGCTCAGCAGCGTCGGCCAGTCCGGCGCGTGCACGGCGTCCAGGACGCGCACCGACAGCAGCCGTACGGTCATGTCCACCCGTTCCAGGCTCCGGCCCAGGACGACGAACCGCCAGGAGTCGTCCCGGCTCATCGTGGAGTCGGCCAGGCCGAAGAAGAGCGCGGCACGGCTGCGGACCAGTTCCAGATAGCCGTACGGGCCCGTGCGGCGGGCGGCGCGGCGCTGGTCGGCGAGGGCGTGCCAGGTGGCGTTCAGGCACTCCCACATGGCCGAGGAGACGGCCTCACGGGCGCTGCGGGCGTTGAGCCGGGCGGCGCCCAGGGCGCCTTCGATCGAGCCGGTCGAGCGGGCGTCGAACGCCAGTTGGTCGAGGACCTGCTGCATGTCGACCGGTGCGCGGCCCGCGTCCATGCCGAGGATCGCGTACAGCGACCGGCAGGCCAGGTCCTCGTCGCGCCAGGGGTCCTCCAGCATGCGGTGGAGGTAGGCGTCGAGGATGCGCGCGGTGGCGTCGGCCCGTTCGACATAGCGGCCGGTCCAGGTCAGCGCCTCCGCGATGCGGGAGAGGATCACGTCGTTCACTGCTGCTGCGCCCCTTCCGGTACGAGGGTGGGGGTCCCGTCGGGGCCGAGCTGGCGGGGGACGACGGACGGGAGCGTGCCGTCCTCGGCGCTGCGGGAGGGACCCTCGACAGGCCCCTCGGCGAGCACCCAGGTGTCCTTGGAGCCGCCGCCCTGGCTGGAGTTGACGATCAGGTTGCCCTCCTGGAGGGCGACCCGGGTCAGCCCGCCGGGCAGGACCCAGACCTCGTTGCCGTCGTTGACGGCGAACGGGCGCAGGTCGATGTGGCGGGGGGCCATGCGTTCGCCGGCCAGGGTGGGGGAGGTGGACAGGGCGACGGGCCGCTGGGCGATGAAGCCGCGCGGATCGGCGGCGACCGCCCTGCGGGTCTTCTCCAGGGTCTTCGCGTCGGCCTTCGGGCCGATGACGATGCCCTGCCCGCCCGCGCCGTCGACCGGTTTGACGACCAGCTGGTCGATCTGGTCGAGGACGGCCTCCAGCTGGCCCGGTTCGTCGGGGCGGTACGACTCGACGTTGGGGAGAATCGGTTCCTCGCCGAGGTAGTACCGGATCAGGTCCGGGACGTACGTGTAGAGCAGCTTGTCGTCGGCTACGCCGTTGCCGACCGCGTTGGCGAGGGTGACGTTCCCGGCCGTGGCCGCGCTCAGGATGCCCGGGCAGCCGATCACCGAGTCGGGGCGGAAGTGGAGCGGGTCGAGGAAGTCGTCGTCGAGCCGCCGGTAGACCACGTGGACGGGCACCTCGCCCCGGGTGGTGCGCATCCACACCCGGTTGTTGCGGCAGACCAGGTCGTGCCCCTCCACCAGCTGCACGCCCATCAGCCGCGCCAGCAGCGCGTGCTCGAAGTACGCGGCGTTGCTGGGGCCCGGGGTGAGGACCACGACCCGGGGGTCGGCGGTCCGCTCGGGCGCGGCGGCCCGCAGCGCGGCCAGCAGCCGTGCCGGGTAGCCGTCGACGGGCACGACGTGCTGCCCGTCGAAGAGCGAGGGGAACACCCGGGTCATCGCCCGCCGGTTCTCGATGACGTACGACACCCCGCTGGGCACCCGTACGTTGTCCTCGAGGACCCGGAAGTCCCCGGCCTCGTCGCGCACCAGGTCGATGCCCGCGACATGGATGCGGACCCCGTTCGGGGGCTCCACCCCGTGGGCGGCGCGGTGGAAGTGCGGGGAGGTCAGCAGCAGCCGCCAGGGGACGACACCGTCCTCGAAGGCCCGGCACGGCCCGTAGGCGTCGGCGAGATAGGCCTCCAGGGCCCTGACCCGCTGCCCGACCCCGCGTTGTATGAAATCCCACTCGAGCGCGTCGAGGATCCTCGGCACGAGGTCCAGCGGCCAGGGCCGCTCCTCGCCCGCGAAGGCGTAGGTCACGCCTCGATCGGTGAACGAACGGGCCATCTGGTCTGCTCGGAAGCGCAGTTCACCTGGTTCGATCGGCTGGAGCGCCGCCAGTACCGGCTCGTAGGCGGTCCTGACCTCACCCGGCCGTTCGAACATCTCGTCCCACGCGTCGGCCAACGCGTATGCGTCAAATATGTCCGCCATGGCCTGACGTTAAGTGCGGGACGTAACAGGGCGATCACCCGGCGGTTTCCGGGAACGCACGCCTCCGCAAGGGGTTCCCCGGGTCCGGCCGGGCTCCCCCGTCGTCCGGCCGGACCGACCCGGGTGGAGAGCACCCGGGGGGAAGTGGAATCAACGATGCCCGCCTCCTCTGGCGTGCGCCACCATCAGCTTGTTGCAGTGCGAGGGGCGGAGGCCGGGAGAAACCCGGGTATATGAGGGGTTTTCCGCTGCCGTGGCCGGGGGAGCCGTGTTGCGGAGCCGGTCCGCGCCGCGCATAGTGGCGTCCCGGAAGGCGCGTCAGAGAGGTGTCAGGCGGGGGTGGGATGGGCGATGGCCGGGCACGGGACGGAGGAGCATCCTCACGGTGCTGACCGACTGTGCGGGGCCGGGGATCGCGTGTATTCCCGGGCCGTACGGCGCGGACGCGTGCCGCGGTGCGACGCCGAGCAGGTTCCCTGTCTGCTGGAGCTGGCCCTGCTCCACCCCGATCCCGACGACATGGAGTGGCTGGTGCCGACCTCCCCGCAGGAGGTCATGACCCGGCTGCTGCGCGGGCTGCACGACGAGGTGAGCGCCAGCGAGCGGCGGATGGGCTCGGCCGTCGCCGCCTTCGAGTGGTACTCCGGTCTCGGCGGCCCCACGCCGGGCGCGCGGGCCCAGGAGGGCGCGGCGATCCGGGTCCTGGACGGGTCCTCGCGCATCCAGGCGGCGCTGGACCAGGCGACCGAGGCGTGTACGACCGAGGTGCTGACGGTGCAGCCGGGCGGCATCCGGCGTGAGCACGAACTGTCGGAGGGTCTGCACCGGGCGCTGGAGCTGCGCGGCCGGGGCGTGCGGATGCGCGATCTGTACAACCATGTGGCCCGGCACGGTCAGGGCCTGCTGAACTACCTGGAGCTGATGGGTGACGCGGTGGAGGCCCGCACCCTGGACGAGGTCGTCGACCGGCTGATCCTCTTCGACCGCAAGGTGGCCTTCATCCCGGCGAACGCCGACCGCACGATGGCGCTGGAGCTGCGCCACCCGGCCCTGGTCGCCTATCTGGTGACCGTCTTCGAGCGGCTGTGGCGGCTCGCGATCCCGCTCGGCGCCCAGCTCCCGGAGACCCGTGTCGAGGGCGTCTCGCACCGCGAGCAGTCCATCGCCGCGCTGCTGGCGGAGGGGCACCAGGACGCGGTGATCGCCGAGCGCCTCGGGATCAGCGTCCGTACCTGCCGGGCCCATATCGCCCGTCTCTCGGAGACCCTGGGCGCGGCGAGCCGGACCCAGCTGGGGGTGCGGATCGCGCAGGTGGGTCTGGACGGACCGGTGGAGGCGAGCGGGCCCGGCGCTCCGGTGGCGGGCGCGGTGCCGGGTCAGGTCCCCGGCCCGGGGACCGGGACCGGGGCCGGGGCCGGGGTCACCGAGGTGCTTCCGGATGCCCTTCCTGGTCGAGGATCCCCGACCGGGCGATGAGGTAGCCGAGCTGGGCGCGGCTCTCGCTGCCGAGGCCGGCGGCGAGTTTGGCGATGTGGACGCGGGCGGTGCGGATGTTCATGCCGAGGCGCGCGGCGATCACGGAATCGGTGTGGCCCTCCACCAGGAGGGTGGCGATGGCCCGCTGACGGGGGGTCACCCCGTTGAGGGAGGGGCGCTGCACGGCCTGGGGGTACATCGGGGTGGCCAGCCGCCAGAAGCGGTCGAACGCCGTGGCCAGGAAGGCGATCAGGGCGGGCTGGCGGACCTCCAGGGCGAGGGTGCCGTCCTCGTTGGCGGGGAGGAAGGCCACGGTGCGGTCGACGACGAGCAGGCGGTCGGTGACCTCGTCGAGGCCGCGGGCCTCGGCGTCGCCGCTCAGCAGCTCGTAGTGGCCGATGATGACGTGGATGTGCCGGGTGGTGTGCTGGTAGAGGGTGCGGATCCGGCAGCCGCGGTCGAGCACGGCCTGGTCGCGCCGGCGGGCGATCTCCATGGACGCGGCGGCCCGTTCGGTGTCGAGGCCGGTCCGCGGCTGGATGCACAGCAGTTCCTCGCGCATCTCGTCCATGGCCTCGCTGATGGCCTGGTTGATCTGCTCGTTGCCGCTGAGGATGCGCAGGGAGGCGGACTCCGCGGGGGCGGTGTGGCTGCCGGTGAGCCGCATGAGGGGTTCGAAGAGCGTGGCCAGCCGCTCCTCGTGGCGCCGTTCCTCGGCGATCCGGGCCGCGGAGGCGTTCAGCCGGCGGTGCAGGGCGACCGCGGGGGCGACGGGCTCCAGTCGGCGCAGATCGTCGACGGCCGGGTGGAGGAGGCCCAGGTCGAGCAGGCAGGGGGCGGTCTCGGCGTCGCCGGCGGCGAGGTGGCCCTCGCGCAGGGCGCGTTCGTAGAGGCGGCTGCCCTGGGCACAGAGTTCTGCCACGCCGTGGTGGGGGTGCTGCGGCGCGTTCACGTCGGGTCTCTTTCCTGGTCGAGGATTCCTGAGCGTGCGATGAGGTAGCCGAGCTGGGCGCGGCTCTCGCTGCCGAGGCCGGCGGCGAGTTTGGCGATGTGGACGCGGGCGGTGCGGACGTTCATGCCGAGGCGGTCGGCGATCACGGAGTCGGTGTGGCCTTCGACCAGGAGGGTGGCGATGGCTCGCTGACGCGGGGTGACGCCGTTCAGGGTGGGCTGCCGCACGGCCTCGGGGTACATCGGGGTGGCCAGGCGCCAGAGGTGTTCGAAGGTGGCGGCGAAGTACCGGATGAGCGTGGGGTGGCGTACTTCGAGGGCGAGGGTGCGGTCCTTGTTGGCCGGGACGAAGGCGACGGAGCGGTCGAGCAGGATGAGCCGGTCGGTGACCTCGTCGAGGGTGCGGGCCTCGACGTCGCCGCGGATCTGCTCGTAGCGTGCCGCGATGGTCGGGGCGTGCCGCAGGGTGTGCTGGTAGAGCGTGCGGATCCGGCCGCCGCGGTCCAGGAAGGCCTGGTCGCGTGCCATGGGGAGGAGGTGTACGACCGGTGGTCTGTTGATGTGGGCGGTGTGCGGCTGGATGCACCGCATGTCCCGGCGGGCCTCGGCCATGGCGGAGGTGATGGCGTCGTTGATGCGGTCCTGGCCGCTCAGGACGCTGACGGCGGGCGCCTCGGGTTCGACCGTGCGGCCCCGGGGGAGCCGCAGCAGCGGTTCGAAGGTCTCCACCAGCCGTGCCGTGTGCCGCCGTTCGTCCGCGACGCGGTCCGCGAGGGAGCGCAGCGCGCGGTGCAGGGCGACGGCGGGCGGTACGGGTTCCAGCAGGCCGGGGTCGTCGCGGTCCGGCCGCAGCAGTCCCGCGGCGAGCAGGCAGGGGGTGTCCTCGGCCTCGGCCCGGGTCACCCGGTCCCCGCGCAGGGCGCGGGCGTAGAGCCCCAGTCCCGGCTCGCACATCTCCTCGGCGTGCTGGTGCACCTCGCTCGTCATCCGCGCCCTCTTCGGAAGCTCGTCACCTCACTCGTCCCGGTCCAGGATCCCTGACTGCGCGATCAGGTAGCCGAGCTGGGCCCGGCTGCCGCTGCCCAGGGCGGTGGCGAGTTTGGCGATGTGGGCGCGGCAGGTGCGGACGTTCATCCCCAGCCGGCGGGCGATGGCCTCGTCGACATGGCCCTCGACGAGGAGTTTGGCGATGGAGTGCTGGATGTCGGTGAGGCCGTCGGGGGCGGTCTCGTACGGCGCGCCGGCGCTCAGCGGAACGGCCCGGTTCCACATGAACTCGAACACCTTGATGAGGTAGCGGACCAGCCCGGCGTGGCGGATCTCCAGGGCGACCTGGCGGTCGTCGCGGATCGGGATGAACGCCACCGTCTCGTCGCAGATGATCAGCCGCTCGACCAGTTCGTCGATGGTGCGGTACTCCGCCTTGCCGTCGGCGAACTGGTCCACCCAGGCGAGCCGTTCCGGGCTGTACCGGGCCGTGTGCTGGTAGAGGGTCCGGATCCGCACGCCGCGTTCGATCAGCGGCTTGTCGCGCTCCAGCGCCTCGATGAGCCTGCCCTCGGGGTGGCGGTGGCTCGGCTGGATCGAGAGCACTTCGTTCTGGCACTGAGAGGCGGCCAGGTCCAGGGCCGCGTTGATGTGGTCGAGGCCTTCGAGCAGGGTGATCGAGGGGGTGGAGGTCGTCGGCGGGGCGCTGAGCGTCATGAACGGCTCGAACGCCTCGGCCAGCTCGACGGAGAGCCGTCTGCGCTCGGTGATCTCGCGTTCGAGGGGGTTGAGCCGCTGGGCCAGGGCGACCGAGGGGGGAACCGGACGCAGCCAGTTCGCGTCATCGGCGTCGGGGTACAGCAGAGCGAGCTCCAGCAGGCAGGGGGCGGGCTCCACGTCCACGCGGGCGATGCGTCCGGTGCGAAGTGCGTCCGCGTATAGGCGGCTTCCTTCCTCGCACAGGGCGGTCATGGCATGGGGATGTGTCCCTTTTATTCGATTCGTTGCCAAATCTCCACCCCCCAGGGTCCTGAACATGCAGGAACATGATGCACCGATCGTGTGGCCATGACGTGCCCGAATGAGCCATCGTCTTACTCGACGGGGGAAAGGGGAACTTCAAGTGAGGACGAAGCCGAATATGCGGAACAAAATGCTTCGCTCAGTACTTGTCGCCGCCTTCTCCGCCGTTCTGGCCTTCGGAGCGCTGGCCGGCCTGTCCGGCGGGAGCAGCGAGCCGCAGCACGACACGGCGTGGTCGGCCGCGGCCGCTGGCGACGAGGATGCTTCTGTCTACCCGGCAGACACCGCGTGGAGCTGACGTGAGTACACCACCCGACGACCGCTCCTTCCGCCGCGAGATGGCCACCGCCTACCGCTCCGGCTGGCACTTCATCGACCTGGTCACCGCCATCCCCCACAGTGGTGACTCGTTGATGGTGACCGTGTTCGGAGAACCGGTGGTCGTCACGCGGGACGAGGAGGACGACGTCCGGGCCTATCGGTGCCTGCGGCGGCCCCGGGGGGCGCCGCAGCCCGTACGGTGCGCGATCCGGTACGGAATGATCTTCGTGAACCTGGATCGGCGTGACCACCAGTTGGCGGAACCGGCTCCCCAGGCCGCTCCGCACACCATCTCAGCCACCCCCCGCAGTGCCTGACGCGATTCCCCCGTCGTAACAGATCGCCTCAGGCGCTTCCCCCCGCAGCGGCGTCACCGTGACCTGAACACGGTGACGCCGCTGCAGTTTTGTGGGGACATTTCACCGTATCGGCGATTTTCGGAACCCCTGTGCCGTGGCCGGAAAACGCCGTACGGTGCGGGTGCCGGGTTTGGATCAGCCCGGGCCCGTCACCCCTGTCGCCGCCTCTGTTGCCGCCCCTGTCACCGCCCCGCGCTGCCCCGCCCCGCGCCGCCCCGCCCTGCTCTCCTGTCCCGTCCTGGCCTCCTGCCCCGCCCTGCCCTCCTGTCCCGTCCTGGCCTCCTGCCCCGTCCTGGCCTCCTGTCCCGCCCTGCTCTCCTGCCCCGTCCTGGCCTCCTGTCCCGCCCTGGCCTCCTGTCCCGCCCTGGCCTCCTGTCCCGCCCTGCTCTCCTGCCCCGTCCTGGCCTCCTGCCCCGTCCTGGCCAAACCTTGAGCGGAATAGACTCAACTTTGTGTACGCTGGCAGAGTCAGACAAGGGAGACGGCTGACGCAAGGAGGAGACAGCGAACGTGGACGCCGAGCTGACCAACCGGAGCCGGGACGCGATCAACGCGGCCAGTAACCGTGCCGTGTCGGGGGGACACCCCGACCTCACCCCTGCCCACCTGCTGCTTGCGCTGCTCCAGGGGCAGGACAACGAGAACATCGTGGATCTTCTCGCCGCGGTCGGCGCCGACCAGGCTGCCGTGCGCGCGGGAGCCGAGCATGTGCTCGCCGGTCTGCCCAGCGTGACCGGCACCACCGTGGCGCCCCCGCAGCCCAACCGCGAGCTGCTCGCCGTGATCGCCGACGCGCAGGCGCGGGCGAAGGAGCTGGGCGACGAGTTCCTCTCCACCGAACACCTGCTGATCGGCACCGCCGCGAAGGGCGGCCGGGCCGCCGACGTGCTCGGCCGGCACGGCGCCGGCCCGGACCGGCTCCAGGACGCCTTCCGCAAGGCCCGCGGCGGCCGCCGGGTCACCACCGCCGACCCCGAGGGCCAGTACAAGGCCCTGGAGAAGTTCGGCACCGACTTCACCGCCGCCGCCCGCGACGGCAAGCTCGACCCGGTCATCGGCCGGGACCAGGAGATCCGCCGCGTCGTGCAGGTCCTCTCCCGCCGTACCAAGAACAACCCCGTCCTCATCGGCGAGCCCGGTGTCGGCAAGACCGCCGTCGTCGAGGGACTCGCCCAGCGCATCGTGAAGGGCGACGTGCCGGAGTCGCTGAAGGACAAGCGGCTGGTCTCCCTCGACCTCGGCGCCATGGTCGCCGGCGCCAAGTACCGGGGCGAGTTCGAGGAGCGCCTGAAGACCGTCCTCGCCGAGATCAAGGAGAGCGACGGCCAGATCATCACCTTCATCGACGAACTGCACACGGTCGTCGGCGCGGGCGCCGGCGGCGACTCCGCGATGGACGCCGGCAACATGCTCAAGCCGATGCTCGCCCGCGGTGAGCTGCGCATGGTCGGCGCGACCACGCTCGACGAGTACCGCGAGCGCATCGAGAAGGACCCCGCCCTGGAGCGCCGCTTCCAGCAGGTGCTGGTCGCGGAGCCGACCGTCGAGGACACCATCGCGATCCTGCGCGGACTGAAGGGCCGCTACGAGGCCCACCACAAGGTCCAGATCGCCGACAGCGCGCTGGTCGCGGCCGCGACCCTCTCCGACCGGTACATCACCTCCCGCTTCCTGCCCGACAAGGCCATCGACCTCGTCGACGAGGCCGCCTCCCGCCTCCGGATGGAGATCGACTCCTCGCCCGTCGAGATCGACGAGCTCCAGCGGTCCGTGGACCGGCTGAAGATGGAGGAGCTGGCCATCGGCAAGGAGACCGACGCCGCCTCCCGCGAACGCCTGGAGAAGCTGCGCCGCGACCTCGCCGACAAGGAGGAGGAGCTGCGCGGCCTGACCGCCCGCTGGGAGAAGGAGAAGCAGTCCCTCAACCGGGTCGGCGAGCTGAAGGAGAAGCTCGACGAACTGCGCGGCCAGGCCGAGCGCGCCCAGCGCGAGGCCGACTTCGACACCGCCGGCAAGCTGCTGTACGGCGAGATCCCGGCCCTGGAGCGCGACCTGGAGGCCGCCACCGAGGCCGAGGAGGCGTTGACATCCACCGCCTCCGGCGGGGGCGCCAAGGGCACCATGGTCAAGGAGGAGGTCGGCTCGGACGACATCGCCGACGTCGTCGCCGCCTGGACCGGCATCCCGGCGGGCCGCCTCCTGGAGGGCGAGACGCAGAAGCTGCTCCGCATGGAGGCCGAGCTGGGCCGCCGGCTGATCGGCCAGTCGGAGGCCGTCCAGGCCGTCTCGGACGCCGTACGCCGCTCCCGCGCGGGCATCGCCGACCCCGACCGCCCGACCGGCTCCTTCCTCTTCCTCGGCCCCACGGGCGTCGGCAAGACCGAGCTGGCCAAGGCCCTCGCCGACTTCCTCTTCGACGACGAGCGGGCCATGATCCGGATCGACATGTCGGAGTACGGCGAGAAGCACAGCGTCGCCCGGCTCGTCGGCGCGCCCCCCGGATACGTCGGCTACGAGGAGGGCGGCCAGCTCACGGAGGCGGTCCGCCGCCGCCCGTACAGCGTGGTCCTCCTGGACGAGGTCGAGAAGGCCCACCCCGAGGTCTTCGACGTCCTCCTCCAGGTCCTCGACGACGGCCGCCTCACCGACGGCCAGGGCCGTACGGTCGACTTCCGCAACGCGATCCTCGTCCTGACCTCGAACCTGGGCAGCCAGTACCTGGTCGACCCGGTCTCCACGGAGGAGGAGAAGAAGGAACAGGTCCTGGAGGTGGTGCGGGCCTCCTTCAAGCCGGAGTTCCTCAACCGCCTCGACGACCTGGTCGTCTTCTCGGCCCTGTCCAAGGACGAGCTGGGCCGGATCGCCCGTCTCCAGATCGACCGCCTCGCCCGCCGCCTCGCCGACCGCCGCCTCACCCTGGAGGTCACCGAAGCGGCCCTCGCCTGGCTCGCCGACGAGGGCAACGACCCCGCCTATGGCGCCCGCCCGCTGCGCCGACTGGTCCAGACGGCCATCGGCGACCGCCTCGCCAGGGAGATCCTCTCCGGCGAGATCAAGGACGGCGACACGGTCCGCGTGGACACCTTCGGCGAGGGCCTGATCGTGGGCCCGAAGACCGGCAAGACGCTGTAGGCACGCCGGGCCGCACGCTCTCAGCGGAATTGCGCCAACCGGAGGTGAACCGTGGGGGGCGGGGCTTGCCACCCCCCTCCCCGGATGAGGGAGGATGGCGGGATCCGTACGAAGGGAAATTTCGGTGAGCATCGACCCGTCCTCGATTCCGAACTTCGGGGGCCAGCAGCCCGAGCCGCAGGGACCGGCGGGCCCCGTAGTCCCGGATCAGGACCTCGTGAAGCAGCTCCTCGACCAGATGGAGCTGAAGTACGTCGTCGACGACGAGGGTGACCTCGCGGCGCCGTGGGAGGAGTTTCGTACGTACTTCATGTTCCGCGGCGAGGGTGACCAGGCGGTCTACTCGGTGCGGACGTTCTACGACCGGCCCCACCAGATCGACGACAAGCAGCCGCTGCTGGAGGCGATCGACGACTGGAACCGGCGCACCCTGTGGCCCAAGGTCTACACGCACACCCACGACGACGGCACCGTCCGCCTCATCGGCGAGGCGCAGCTGCTGATCGGCGCCGGGGTGAACATCGAGCTGTTCGTCTCCTCCACGGTGAGCTGGGTGCGCGCGGCCATCGAGTTCGACAAGTGGCTGGTGGAGCAGCTGGGCCTGGAGAAGGACGTCGACGGCACGGACGGCGAGCCCGAGGAGGGCGACGAGTAGGTCCCGCGACCGGCCCGTCCGTCATGGCGGGGCCCCGTCCACAGGCTGTGGACGGGGCCCCGCCTGCCGTTTTTCAGCCCGTGAGCGCCTTCAGCCGGGTCACCGAAGACGGCGTCGGGGATCGCGACCACGCCCGCGCGCTCCGGCGGGGAGCGGCAGAAGGCGAAACCGTCGTTCTCGCCGAGGGGGCGGATGTCCGTGGTGACCGTCCAGGAGTGCCGACGCCATCGCCCCGTCCACTACGGGAACGAGTGTGTGGATGCCGTGTCGAGCACCGATGGAGGTGGGGTGGACCGATGCCCCGGAGCGGACCGATGCCTCGGAGCAAGCTCGGGCACCGACGTCGGCGCCCGGCTCACCCCACCGGCGATCGACCTCATCCACCGACGATCGCCCGCAGCACCACATAGAACAGCGACGGTCCGAGAAGGCAGCCGACGCCCGTGTAGAAGGTGGCTGTCATGGCCCCGTAGGGGACCAGGCGCTTGTCGGTCGCCGCGAGGCCGCCGGCCACGCCGGAGGTGGTCCCCAGCAGTCCGCCGAAGGCCATGGCGGACTTCGGATTGTTCAGGCCGATCAGCGGGGCGATGAGCGGTGTGCCCACCATGACCACCACGGACTTGACCAGACCGGCCGCCACCGACAGGGCGATCACGTCCGAGCTCGCGCCCACCGCCGTACCGGTCACCGGGCCGACGATGTAGGTGGCGGCGCCGGCCCCGATGGTCGCCAGGGATCTGGCGTCCGTGTAACCGAAGAGGGCCGCGACGACGGCCCCGACCACGAACGAGAGCAGGACGCCCAGCAGGATCGACAGCCCGCCGGACAGCCCGGCACGCCTGATCACCTTCAGGTCGACGCCGTAGGCGGTGGAGACGATCGCGAAGTCCCGGAGCATCGCGCCTCCCATCAGGCTCAGTCCGGAGAGCGCCGCGAAGTCGGCCAGGCCGTGCTGGCCGTCGGTCACGGTGCCGCCCCAGTAGGCAAGGACCAGGCCGAGGAGGATGGCGATGGCGGAGCCCTGCAGCCGACCGCGGGTCAGCTTCCTGGACAGCCACCCGCCGGCCAGCATCAGCGTGCCGACCACCGCGAAGGCCACGAGCAGGCCGTTGTCCGCCATGACGGAGGTGAACTGGTCCATGTCTCAGGCCTTCTGCTTCTCGTCCGAGGTCGGTGTCGTCAGTGGTTCCAGTGGCTCGCCCGGTTCGCCGATCCGCGCCATGGCGGGCACCACGGCGAACCCCAGTGCGGTGGCGCCGAGGCCCGCGAGGATCGCCATCGGGCCGCCGGTGACCGCCTTGACCACGTTCTGCGCGGAGGCCATGGCGACGACGATCGGTATGTACATCGCGCTCCAGAACAGCACGCCCTGCTCGGAGGCCTCGGGAAACTTGTCCCTCCGGCGGAGTTGGTGGGTGACCAGGATGAGCAGGATCATGGCGAAGCCGACTCCGCCGACATTGGCGTCGACGCCGAGGGCGGTGCCGAGCAGTTCACCGAGGAGTGTGCCGGCGAGCATGCACACCGCGAGTGCTGCGACTCCGTAGATGACCATCGTCTTCTCCACACTGAGAGACATCGGGGGACGGTTGAGAACGGGGCCTTGCGGGGTGGGACGGAGAGGGGGGCCGGCCGGGGAGACCGTCCACGGCCGGCCGGGAGATCAGGCGTCCTCGCCGGCGAACAGGTCGGCGTAGCGCTTGCGCAGTTCGGTCTTCTGCACCTTCCCCATCACATTGCGGGGCAGGGCGTCGACGACGCGCACCGCACGCGGGTGCTTGAACCGGGCGAGGTCCTTGGCGACGTGGTCCAGCAGTTCCGCCACCCGGGGCTGCTGGTCCGGGGCCGGTACGACGACGGCCACCACCGTCTCGCCGAAGTCCGGGTGGGGGACGCCGATCACGGCGGACTCCAGAACCGCGGGGTGGGCGTCGAGCAGTTCCTCGATCTCCTTGGGATAGATGTTGTAGCCCCCGGAGATCACCAGGTCCTTGCCCCGGCCGACGATGCACAGATGGCCGTCCTCGTCGACGCGGCCCAGGTCGCCGGTGATGAAGAAGCCGTCCTCGCGGAACTCCGCAGCGGTCTTCTCCGGCAACTGCCAGTAGCCGGTGAAGACGTTCGGGCCGCGGACCTCGATGCTGCCGACCTCGCCGTCGGGCAGCGGCCGGCCGGTCTCACCGTCCACCACCCGGATCTCGGTGCCGGGGAGCGGCCTGCCGACGGTGCCGGGCTTGCGCGGTCCGTCGGCGTAGGGGTTGGTGGTGTTCATGCCGGTCTCGGTCATCCCGTAGCGCTCCAGGATGGCGTGGCCGGTGCGTGCTTCGAAGGCTTGGTGGTCGCTCGCGAGCAGCGGAGCCGAGCCGGAGACGAACAGCCGCATCGAGGCGCAGACCTCGGGGGTGAGCCGGTCGTTCTTCAGCAGCCGGGTGTAGAAGGTGGGGACGCCCATGAGCACCGTGGCCCGGGGCAGCAGGCCGACGATCGTCTCGGCGTCGAACTTCGGCAGGTAGTACATGGAGGCGCCCGCCGTCAGCGTCATGTTCGCGGCGACGAAGAGCCCGTGGATGTGGAAGATCGGCAGGGCGTGGATCAGCCGGTCCTCTGCGGTGAACCGCCAGGCTTCCAGCAGGGCCCGGCAGTTGGAGGCGAGGTTGCCGTGGGAGAGCACCGCACCCTTGGAGCGCCCGGTGGTGCCGGAGGTGTAGAGGATCGCCGCCGGGTCGTCGGCCGATGCCTCGAAGACCTCCTCGTGCCGGCCGTCGCCGTCGAGGAGGGTGCCGTCGCCGGCGGTGCCCAGGGTCTCGACGACGAGCCCCTGCTCCGCGCGGTGCGCGTGCTCGGCCAGGCGGTCCGGAGAGCAGACCAGCACGCGGGGCTCGGCGTCGCCGATGAAGTACTCCATCTCGGCACCGGTGTAGGCGGTGTTGAGCGGCAGGAAGACGCCTCCGATCTGCAGGGTCGCCAGGTACAGCGCGATGGCCTCGGGAGACTTCTCCACCTGCATGGCGACCCGGTCACCGACGGTGACACCGTCGGCGACGAGACGCGCCGCGATCCGCCGCGCGGTCTCCGCGGTCTCGCGGTAGGTGATCCTCCGCCCGTCGGGCAGTTCGAAGAGCGCCTTGTCCGGCCGCCGCTCCACTTGCTCGGCGAAGGACCGGTGGATGGTCGTGAAGGGCGCCATCGGGGGTGTTCCTCTCTCGTCGTCCGATGTGGTGGACGCGTCCTGGGTGGGGGGAGCCGTCGGGGCATCCGGGAGGACGTCGCGCAGGGGCCGGCCCAGCGCCACGGTGCGGTGGCGGACGAAGTCCTCGTGCCGACGCTCCAACTGGCCCGGCTCGTAGCGGTAGTTGATCATCGCGCCGAAGGACTGGCGCCAGGCCTCCGGTGAGGGGTTCGCCGGCCAGTTCAGCCGCCAGGCGGTGGCCCCGTTCCCCAGGTGGAAGCGGGCGACGGGGTCGAGGGGGCGCCCGTCGTCGCGCCGCTCGACCGCGATGTACCGGGCCAGCGCGGGCAGAAGCCGGGGACGGATCCGCTCGATGTCCTCCGCGCTGAGGTCCGCCGGCTCCCCCGCGGCGTCCACCTGCCCAAGAAGCAGCCGCAGATCGGCGTCCTGCTCGGCCTGCTCGCCGAGCCAACGCCGAAAGCCCGGGATGGGCGAGAGCGTGACGAACTGCGCCAGGTGCGGCAGTTGCTCCCCCACCTGCTCGATGACCTGCTTGATGAGGAAGCTGCCGAAGGAGACGCCGACCAGGCCGTCCAGGGCGTTGTTGATCGAGTAGAGCGCTGCCGTGTCCGTCTCCGATGGGCTCAGCGCCGGGGCGGGCTCCAGCAGTGGGCCGATGCTGTCCGGCACACCGCGTACCAGAGCGACCTCCACGAAGATCAGTGGTATGTCCCCGGTGGCCGGGTGCAGGAAGGCGTAGACGCGGCGGTCCTCGGGCTGCAGACGACGGCGGAGCTCGGCCCTGCCCGCCATCGGGTGAACCTTCTCGTAGCGCAGCAGGTGTTCGTGCAGTACCGCCGGTGATTCCCAGGTGATCTCCTCCATGCGGAGGAAGCCACGGTTGAACCAGGAGGTGAGCAGATGATGGAAGTCGTGGTCGAGGACGCGCAGTTCCGGGTGACGGGGCGTCAGCCGACGCAGATCCGCGCGCATCCGGACCAGGTCGAGGGTGGCTCCGGATGCGTGGTTCATCCGGCGGAGCAGCTGCTGGCGGGCCGGCTCGACCACGTCGAAGAGCCGGACCAGCTCCTGTCCGCCCGCGGATCCGGAGTTCCTCGCGTGCTCCCAGCGACCGAAGGCGGCGCGGACCTGCTCGGCGTCGACGTCGTAGGCCGTGGTGACGTGGGTGAAGAAGGCGAGCCTGCCGGTGTCGTCGAGCGCGTCGTAGGCGGTCAGGGCCCGGGCGGCGACCGCCCGCATCGAGGCTTCGCCCACGTCGCTCATCAGGACTTCGCAGGCGGCGAGCAGTTGGTCCAGCGGGGTGTCGTGGCCTGGTGCGGTCGCGGCGTCCCCGCCGCGCCGTCGTCCGAGCGCCTGGAAAAGCTCGGTCAGCAGCCAACCGTCATGACGTCCCATCCCGCTCCTGCCCCACGCGTCTGGTTGCGGCCGGATTTCATATCTATGAAGCGGCATGTTGTATATAACAGCCCCCATGTGGGATGCGCCAGGCCTTGGGCGGGATGGATAATGCGGGCACTGGAGGTGTCCATGGTTCGAGTCCCGGAATCACAGCGCGTGCGGGACGCGCTCGAGAATGCGGTCATCGACGGCCGCTACCGACCCGGTGAACGCCTGGATCCGATCCAGCTCGAACAGGAGTTCGGGTGCTCTCGTACGCCGATCCGGGAGGCCCTCCAGGCGCTGGAGCGCTCCGGGCTGGTGCAGATCCGTCCCAAACGCGGCACCTATGTCACCGAGTTGAGCATCTCCGAGCTGGCCGAACGCTTCGAGGTCATGGCCGAGCTCGAAGGAATGGCGGCACGGCTCGCCGCCCGTCGCATCGAGCGGGAGTCGCTGGACGAGCTCGAACAGGCCCTACGGGAATGCGAGAAGCACGCCACGGCCGGCGACGCCGACAGCTACTACTACGCCAACGCGTGGTTCCACGGCATCGTCTACGACTCCTGCGGCAACGAGTACCTGCGGCACCAGGCCCATGCGCTCAAGCGAGCCCTGCAACCGTACCGTCGGCTGCAACTGCGCGTGCCGGACCGCATGCGGCGATCACTGGCCGAGCACCGTGAGATCGCCGACGCCATCGCCGGCGGCGACGCCGAGACCGCGGAGAACGCCGCCCGCGACCACGTGCTCGTCCAGGTCAAGGAGTTCAGCCAGCTGGTGCGGACTTGGAGACAACTGACGGGGCCGACACGCGGCACCGGGTGAAACGGGATGCGCCGGCACGGCGTGCTGCCCGGGCCGACCCCTGCCCCGATCATGGAACGCCGGCTGACCGGCCGCGCGCCCTCCGGCTCGGCCCGGGCCGCAGCCGCCCGTCATGCCCCCCTCGGACGACGCATCCCGCCGGTCGGTCGGGGCGTCGACGACCGTGGCACGGTTGCGCGCACTCACCGAGTGGGCGGGGCACGACGGCCGCCCCGTGACGGCGACGGGACGGCCGCGGATGGCGGATGCCCGCGATGGCCGATCCGGTGCTCTTCGACGTCGACCCCTCCGACGCCGGACCCGAGCTGCTCGCGGACATGCCGCCGGAGCCCGCGGAGCCCATGGGCGGCGCGGGAGCGTGCCGACGCCTGTGAGGAGCCGGCCGCCGGGCCGGTCGGCTCATCCGTCTCACCGAGCTCGGCACCCGGGCCGTACGACGGCTGTTGCTCGCTGTCGGCAGGAAAGCGCCGCTGGTCGGTGATCCGGCCCAGGCGCCGGCGGCCGGTCTGCCGGATCACGTCCCGCGGCGAGCGAGAAGCCGCACTGCGGCTCCGGGGACAGCGGCTCTCGCCGCACCGGCGCGTGCGGCGCCGGGGCGCCAGTGACATGACCGACGCCCAGCGGCCGCCGGTGCCGGCTGGGAATCCGCTCCAGCGCGTGCAGGCTCCGACCAGCGGCGCCGCCCAGTGCCCGCAGGCGGGGAGGGCGGGACGGGCGACGGCACGGAGCCGGAAAACGGACGGAGCCGGAAAACGAGCGCAACTCGGCCGAGCGGCGGGGACCGGCGCGGCGCGCGTTCAGGACGCCAGGCGCCGCAGGCGGCCCGCGGCCTCGTCGAGAACGTCGTCCCTCTTGCAGAAGGCGAAGCGGACCTGGCTGCGGCCGGCGTCGGGGTCGTCGTAGAAGACGGAGTTGGGGATGGCGACGACGCCGCAGCGTTCGGGGAGGGCGCGGCAGAAGGCGTAGGCGTCCTTCTCGCCGAAGGGCGTGATGTCGGTGGTGATGAAGTACGTGCCCTGGGGCTGGTAGACCACGAACCCGGCCGCGCGCAGGCCGTCGCCGAGCAGGTCGCGCTTGCGACGGAGGTCGGCGCGGAAGCCGTCGAAGTACGAGTCCGGCAGCCGCAGCGCCTCGGCGATCGCGTACTGGAACGGGCCCGCGCTGACGTAGGTCAGGAACTGCTTGACCGTCCGGACGGCGCTCACGAGTTCCCGGGCGCCGGTCACCCAGCCGACCTTCCAGCCCGTGAAGGAGAAGGTCTTGCCGGCGGAGCCGATCGTCACCGTGCGCTCGCGCATCCCGGGCAGGGTGGCCAGCGGGATGTGTTCCGCCTCGTCGAACACCAGGTGCTCGTACACCTCGTCCGTGACGACCAGCAGATCCCGCTCCACCGCCAGCTCGGCGATCGCGGTCAGCTCCTCGCGGGTGAGGACCGTGCCGGTCGGGTTGTGCGGAGTGTTGATCAGCAGCAGCCGGGTGCGGTCCGTGACCGCGTCGCGCAGCTCGTCCAGGTCCAGGCGGAACCGGGCCTGCCCGGGGTCCGGGCGCAGGGTGACCGGCACGCGCGAGGCGCCCGCCATGGCGATGCAGGCGGCGTAGGAGTCGTAGTACGGCTCCAGGGCCACCACCTCGTCGCCCGGCTCCAGCAGGGCCAGCAGGGTGGCCGCGATGGCCTCCGTGGCGCCCGCGGTGACCAGGACCTCGGTGTCGGGGTCGCAGGACAGTCCGTAGCGGCGGGCCTGGTGCAGGGCGATCGCCGTGCGCAGCTCGGGAACGCCCGGACCCGGCGGGTACTGGTTGCCGCGCCCGTCCCGCAGCGCCCGCACCGCCGCCTCCCGGACCTCCTCGGGGCCGTCCTGGTCGGGGAAGCCCTGCCCGAGGTTGATGGACCCGGTCGCCACCGCCAGGGCGGACATCTCGGCGAAGATCGTCGTCCCGAAGTCGGCGAGACGGCGGTTGAGGAAGGGGCGTGAACTGGAGGTCATGCCGGTCATCCTGCGCCGAAGCTCTGGAGTTCCTCAAGTGTGCTTTGGCAGGTGAGACGGGCGGGCATCCCCCGTTCACGCAAGCGCTCGGGCGCTGCGCGAGGCGCCCACGGGGGGCCGCTTCGGGGGATTCGGAAGGAGGGTGACGCCATGATCGTGGGCATCATCCTGGCGGTGATCGCAGTGCTCTTCGTGGCGGTGCTCGTCGGCAACGCCCGCCGCAGGAGCCACAGGCACCCCTACGGCCGTCCGGTGCGGTCGTACGGCGGCTCGGCGAGCCGCGGCCACTCCGGCAGCAGGTCCAGCGGCTCGGGCAGCGGCGCCGACACGGCCGCCGCGAGCTGGTGGGTGTTCGGCAGCGACAGCGGCTCGTCGTCCGGCGGCCACTCGGGCCACCACGGCCACTCGGGCCACCACGGCCATTCGGGTGACTCCGGCGGCCACTCGGGCCACTCCTGCGGTGGCGGTTCGTCGTGCGGCGGCGGGTCGTCCTGCGGCGGGGGCGGCGGCGGGTGCGGCGGAGGAGGCGGCGGATGCGGCGGAGGCAGCTGACACGGGGCAGCTGAGCTCCCCGAGGGGGAGCCGCATCCGGACCGCGGGGCCCGCCCCTGACCAGGGCGCCCCGCGGTCGCACCATGTCTCGGGGGCGTGCGCCGGGCCTGTCCGGCGCACGCTGTGGTTGAACAATTGAGCTGTGGAGCCCCCTGAGGGATGGAAACCCCACGAAGTTGGGTAAAAACGCTGTGGCGTCGCCACCGTTCATGATTCCCTCTACATCACCAACGCAGCCCCTCGGCCCCCTACGGACATTCCGTGAGGACGTCGCTCCCGGACCGGGCCGGCCGGGGCCGGGGTGCGTCACCCGCGCCCTCCCTCCTTGCGTCTTCGCGGAGCCGATCCATGCTCACGACCCTGAACACCTCCTACACCGACACGCGCGCGGCCGATCTCGCCTGGGCCCTGGGGCGTGAACCGCTGCCCGCCCTCGCCACGCTCGACCTCGAACTGTCGGGCGCCAAGCTCCAGTTGAGACTGCTGGGCGCCTCGCACCAGGTGCTGCTGGAGGAGGATCAGGGCTGTTGTTCGGAAACGGTGGCCTGTATCCCCGGCAGCAGCACCCCGCTCCCGCTGGGGGTGGCCAAACGCGTGGGCGACTGGGAGTACGAATTCGCCGCGCGCGTCGAGGTGCTGACGCCCGGCCAGTTCGCCGGCCGCGCCCAGGAACTCCTCGCCCTGGTCGCCGACCACCCCAACGGCCTGGCCGGTGTCTTCCCGGGCAGCCCGCACGCGTTCACCGCCCTCCTCGCCCAGCGCCACGAAGGCCACGTCCACTGGCGCACCTGGCACGCGTACCCGCAGGACGGGCAGCTGGTGGCGACACGAACGAGGGTCGGGGTGCGGGCGGGCGCCGGACAGGACAGCCCGTCGGGGAGCCTCAGGAGTCCGGCCGGGACGTGAGGTTTGAGGCCCAACTTCCACACGTGTGGGTGACATTGCGTCCCCGGCCCGTGACGTAACGTCGCACCGTGATCGAACCGCACGCACCGGCCCCGCCCGGCGCCCCACCGCCCTGGCGCGGCCCCGCGCGGCTGCCCGTCCGGCCGGACGTCGGGCGGTTCCTGGTCCTCGCGTGCGTGTTCGTCTGCGCGGCCTGCGGTCTCGTCTACGAACTGGAACTCGTCGCCCTCGCCTCCTACCTGATGGGCGACTCGGTCACCCAGGCCTCCGTGGTGCTGTCCGTGATGGTCTTCGCGATGGGCATCGGCTCCCTCGCGGCCAAACGGCTGCGCCGGTTCGCCGCGGCCGGCTTCGGCGCCCTGGAGGTGGCCCTCGCGCTGGTCGGCGGATGCAGCGCCATGGTGCTGTACGCGGTGTTCGC
Organism: Streptomyces griseoruber; assembly: GCF_001514205.1. GTDB lineage: Bacteria > Actinomycetota > Actinomycetes > Streptomycetales > Streptomycetaceae > Streptomyces > Streptomyces griseoruber. The sequence continues at coordinate 50,487 of NZ_KQ948775.1, forward strand.
CTGGACGGGCGACTGGGGCGGTCTGTGGGCCGACGGCCCGCGCATCCTCCTGGTCGCCTTCTCCCTCGGCATCGGCCTGCTCATCGGCGCCGAGGTCCCCCTCCTCATGGAGCTCATCCAGCGCGTCCGCCGCCAGGACGCGGGCGGCGCCGTCGCCGACCTGTTCGCCGCGGACTACGTCGGCGGGCTCGTCGGCGGCCTCGCCTTCCCCTTCCTGCTGCTGCCGTTCTGCGGCCAGCTGACCAGCTCCCTGCTGACCGGCGCGGTCAACGTCGTCGCCGGGGGCGCCCTGGTCCTCGGCCTGTTCCGCCGTGACCTCGGCCGCCGCGCCCGCTGGCTGCTGCCGGTCGCCGGCGTCACCGTGATCGTCGTCCTCGGCTCCGCCGCCGTCCTCGTCGACGACTTCGAGCGGGCCGCGCGCCAGGCGGTCTACGGCGGCGACGTACGGGTCGCCCTGCGGACCGGCGTCCAGGAGGTCGTCCTGACCGGCGGCCGCCACGGCCGCCCCCTCGACCTCTACCTCGACGGCCGGCTCCGCGTCGGCGGCGACGAACGCCGCTACCACGAGGCCCTCGTCCACCCCGCGATGTACGGCCGCCACGCGCGCGTGCTCGTCCTCGGCGGCGGTGACGGCCTGGCCGCCCGTGAGGCCCTCACCCACCCCGGTGTGCTCCGCGTCGACGTCGTCGAACTCGACGCCGGCCTGGTCGGCCTCGCCCGCACCGACCCCGCCCTCTCCCGCCTCAACGCCCATGTCTACGACGACCCCCGCGTCCATGTCGTCACGGCCGACGCCTTCCACTGGCTGCGCGGGGCGCCCCCGGCGGCGTACGACGTCGTGCTCGCGGACCTGCCCGCCCCCGATGTCACCGCCAGCAGCAAGCTGTACTCCCAGGAGTTCTACGGCCTCGCCCGGCGCGCCCTCGCCCCCGGCGGGCGGCTCGCCGTGCACGCCGGGCCGCTCACCGGACGGCACCGGGCGTTCTGGACGGTGGAGGCGACCCTGCGGGCGGCCGGACTGCACACCGTGCCCTACCGCGTCGACGTCCGCGCCCCCGGCCGGCACGAGCGTGGCCCCGACGACTGGGGTTTCGTCCTGGCCGCCCCCGGCAGCCGCCCCTCCCTGCGCCTCGACCCCGACGAGCGGCTGCGCACCCTCACCCAGGCGGGCCTCCTGGCGGACGCGCGGGCGGCGCAGCGCACGCGCGTGGCGGGGGTGCCGCCCTCGACGCTGGTGCATCCGCGGTACTGACGGCCAATCGCTGTTTCGCCGGGTGCGCACCGGCGACCGCTGGGTAGGCTCCGGCCCTATGGAGCAAGAGGTGTTCGTTCCCGTTCCCGCCGAGCGGCTGAGGGCGGCCCTCGCCGACCCCGCCCAGGTGGCCCGCGCGGTGCCCGGCCTCCAGCAGGACGCCGGTACCGAGCCCGTCGCCGGCCGGCTGAAGATCCGGATCGGCGGCCACACCATCACCTACCGGGGGACCGTACGGCTCTCCGCGCGCGAGGACGGGGCGTACGCCGTGGAGGGCGACGCCACCGAGGCCCGCGGCGGCGGCGCAGTGAAACTCACGCTCCTGCTGCGGCTCCAGCAGACCGACGCCGGCACGACCCTCCGCATCGAGGGCACGGCGACGGCGGACGGCCGGGTGGCCGAGCTGCCCGGGGAACAGGTGCGGAGTGCGGTCGCCCGCCTGCTCAACCGGTTCGCGGAGAACCTGGGAGCAGGGGCCGCGGCGGGGGCGGCCGAGGAGGCCGTGGGGGATGAGCCGGAGGGGAAGGCCGTAGGGGAGAAGCCGGAGGGGGAGGCCGTAGAGGAGAAGCCGGAGGGGGAGGCCGTACCGGAGCAGCCGGAGGGGCCGGCAGGGCTGGAGGGGCCGGCAGGGCCGGAGGGGCTGGTGGAGCTGGAGGGGCCGGAGGGGCTGGTGGAGCCGGAGGGGCCGGCAGGGCTGGAGGGGCTGGTGGAGCCGGAGGGGCTGGAGGGGTTGGAGGGGCTGGTGGAGCCGGAGGGGCTGGAGGGGCTGGAAGGGCTGGAAGGGCTGGAAAAGTCCGAGCAGCCGGAAGGGGCCGAGGAGCCCGAAGAGCCCGCGGGGCCCACCGTGTCCGCCGAGGGGCCGGCGGCCGCGTTCGAGAACGAGCGCCTCGACGACCTCGCCGAGCCGGACGAGCCCGCCGAGTCCGCCTCGCCTGCCGAGCCCGCTGAGCCCGCCGAGTCCGCCTCACCTGCCGAGCCCGCTGAACCCGCCGAGCCCGCCGAGCCCGCCGAGTCCGCTGAACCCGCCGAGTCCGCTGAACCCGCCGGGTCCGCCGAGCCTGCCGAGCCCGCCGAGTCCGCCTCGCCTGCCGAGCCCGCCGAGCCCGCCGGGTCCGCCGGGTCCGCCGGGTCCGCTGAACCCGCCGGGTCCGCCGAGCCTGCCGAGCCCGCCGAGTCCGCCTCGCCTGCCGAGCCCGCTGAGCCTGCCGAGCCTGCCGAGCCCGCCTCGCCTGCCGAGCCCGCTGAGCCCGCTGAGCCCGCCGGGTCCGCCGAGCCTGCCGAGCCCGCCGGGTCCGCTGAACCCGCCGGGTCAGCTGAGCCCGCCGAGCCCGCCGAGCCCGCCGAATCCGCCGAGTCCGCTGAAGCTGCCGGGTCCGCCGAGCCCCTCGAATCCGCTGAACCCCTCGAATCCGCCGACGCCGCTGAACCCCTCGACTCCGCCCAGCCTCCCGCCGAGGCCGCGCATGCGCGTCGCACGATGATCGGGCGGAGTGCGGAGGAGGTCGACCACGCCCCGCCGCGCGGGCGGTACGCGCCGGTTCCCGCGCCGCAGACGATCGCCCCGAACAGCGCCCTGCGCTGGGCGGCCCCCGCCGCCGCGCTGGTCGTGGCGTCGGCGATCGTCGTGGGGCGGGCGCTGCGCCGCCGCCGGTAGCGGAACCGCCCTCTTGATCGGCCCAGTAGGGTCGTCCCGTGAGTGACGAAGACATCACGCTGACCGCGGGCGACGCGGAGGTGACCGTGCAGCCGGGCAACGGCGGCCGGGTCGGTGGACTGCGCGTCGACGGGCTTCAGCTGCTGCGGCAGGGGGAGCGGTTCGGCTGCTTCCCGATGGTCCCCTGGTGCGGGCGGATCCGCGACGGCCGGTTCCTCGACGGCGCGACCGTCCGCCAGATGCCGCTGAACGCCGCGCCGCACGCCATCCACGGCACCGCCCGCGACGGCGCCTGGAAGGTCGCGCGGGTCACGGCCGACGAGGCCGTCCTGACGTACGACCTGGTGGAGCCCTGGCCCCACCCCGGCCGGATCACCCAGATCGTCCGGCTGACCGGGGAGTCCCTGACCCTCACCATGGGCGTGGAGACGCACGGCTCGTCCTTCCCGGCGCAGATCGGCTGGCACCCCTGGTTCAACCGCACCCTGGGCGGCCCGGACGTCCAGGTCGCCTTCGAGCCCGCCTGGCAGGAGGAGCGCGGCGAGGACCACCTGCCGACCGGCAACCGCGTCGAGCCGAAGCCCGGTCCCTGGGACGACTGCTTCGGGATGCCCGGCGGGGTCGACGTCACCCTGACCTGGCCGGGGCAGGTCGCGGTGCGGGTGACCAGCCCGGAGAAGTGGGTCGTCGTCTACGACGAGCAGGAGGCGGCCGTGTGCGTGGAGCCGCAGACCGGGCCGCCGAACGGGCTGAACACCCTCCCGCGGCTGGTCACGCTCCTGGAGCCGCTGGAGGCCACGACCACCTGGTCCTGGACCCGCCTCTAAGCTGTTCGGCATGACGGACGTGGATGTACGCGGCGCGCTGCTGCAGCAGATCAAGGACAAGGCCGTGGTGCACGGCAAGGTGACCCTGTCGTCGGGTCTGGAGGCGGACTACTACGTCGACCTCCGCCGTGTCACCCTGGACGGCGAGGCCGCCCCGCTGGTCGGGCAGGTGCTGCTCGACCTCACCGAAGACCTGGAGTTCGACGCCGTCGGCGGGCTCACCATGGGCGCCGACCCGGTCGCCGCGAGCATGCTGCACGCGGCCGCCGCGCGCGGGCGCAGGCTGGACGCCTTCGTCGTACGGAAGGCGGCCAAGGCGCACGGCCTCCAGCGGCGCGTCGAGGGCCCCGAGATCAAGGGCCGCCGGGTCCTGGTCGTCGAGGACACCTCCACCACCGGCGGCTCGCCGCTGGCGGCCGTGGAGGCCGTGCGCGAGGCGGGCGCCGAGGTCGTCGCCGTCGCGACGATCGTGGACCGGGCGACCGGAGCCGACGAGAAGATCCGCGAGGGCGCGGGCGTGCCGTATCTGTTCGCCTTCTCGAAGGATGAACTGGGTCTGGACTGACCAGCCCTTTTGACCTGGACTTGGCCGGGGCGCGGACCAGGCATGGACCTTCCGCGCATCTCTGGAAAGATGGGGACGACGATGACGTCGCACCCAAGGTCTAGGTCAGGGCCGTAGCACTACGCGTACGCGTGTACGCACATCGCCAACCCGCAGATACCAAGGAGCGGACAGATGCCCATCGCAACCCCCGAGGTCTACAACGAGATGCTCGACCGGGCGAAGGCAGGCAAGTTCGCCTACCCGGCCATCAACGTGACCTCGACCCAGACCCTGCACGCGGCGCTGCGCGGCTTCGCCGAGGCGGAGAGCGACGGCATCGTCCAGATCTCCACGGGTGGCGCCGAGTTCCTGGGCGGCCAGTACAGCAAGGAGATGGTGACGGGCTCCGTGGCCCTCGCCGAGTTCGCGCACATCGTCGCCGAGAAGTACCCGGTCACCGTGGCCCTGCACACCGACCACTGCCCGAAGGACAAGCTCGACGGGTACGTACGTCCGCTGCTCGCGGTCTCCGAGGAGCGCGTGAAGGCCGGCCGCAACCCGCTGTTCCAGTCGCACATGTGGGACGGCTCCGCCGAGACCCTTGCCGACAACCTCGCGATCGCGCAGGAGCTGCTGGCCCGCGCCGCCGCCGCGAAGATCATCCTCGAGGTGGAGATCACCCCGACCGGTGGCGAGGAGGACGGTGTCTCCCACGAGATCAACGACTCGCTGTACACCACGGTCGAGGACGCGATCCGCACGGTCGAGGCGCTGGGCCTGGGCGAGAAGGGCCGCTACCTGCTGGCCGCGTCCTTCGGCAACGTCCACGGCGTGTACAAGCCGGGCAACGTCGTCCTCCGTCCCGAGCTGCTGAAGGAGCTGAACGAGGGCGTCGCCGCCAAGTTCGGCAAGCAGTCCCCGTTCGACTTCGTCTTCCACGGCGGCTCCGGCTCCACCGAGCAGGAGATCGCGACCGCGCTGGAGAACGGCGTCGTCAAGATGAACATCGACACCGACACCCAGTACGCCTTCACGCGTCCGGTCGCCGCCCACATGTTCAAGAACTACGACGGCGTCCTCAAGGTCGACGGCGAGGTCGGCTCCAAGTCGACCTACGACCCGCGCACCTGGGGCAAGCTGGCCGAGGCGAGCATGGCCGCGCGCGTCGTCGAGGCCACGCAGAACCTGCGGTCGGCGGGCCAGAAGATCAAGTAAACCCCCGCTTTCGCAGCGAGCCCGGTACGTCGGTACCGGGCTCGCGGTATACCTGGGGGCATGCCCGAAGTCCGGATGTCGTCCCCCCAGGGCAAGTGGATCCTGTTCACCACGGTGCTCGGCTCCAGCATGGCCCTGCTGGACTCGACCGTCGTCAATGTGGCCCTGCCCCGGATCGGGGAGGACCTGGACGCCGACCTCGCCGCGCTCCAGTGGACCGTCAACGCGTACATGCTGACCCTGGCCGGTCTGATCCTGCTGGGCGGCTCCCTGGGGGACCGCTACGGGCGCCGGAAGGTGTTCGTCGTCGGGGTGGTGTGGTTCGCCACCGCCTCACTGCTGTGCGGGCTCGCGCCGAGCGCGGGCGTGCTGATCGCCGCGCGGGCGTTGCAGGGTGTCGGGGGCGCGCTCCTCACGCCGGGCTCCCTGGCGCTGATCCAGGCGTCCTTCCACCCCGACGACCGGGGGCGGGCCGTGGGCCTGTGGTCGGGGTTCGGGGGCATCGGGGCGGCCGTGGGGCCCTTCCTGGGCGGCTGGCTGGTGGACGGGCCGGGCTGGCGGTGGGTGTTCCTGCTGAACGTGCCGTTGGCCGTGGTGTGCGTGCCGGTGGCGCTGCGGCACGTACCCGAGTCGAGTGCGGGAGGGCGGGCGCACGGCCGCTTCGACGTCCTGGGGGCCGTCCTGGGCGCGCTGGCCCTCGGGCTGGTGACCTACGCCCTCATCGAGGCGGGCGAGGGGTCCTGGGCCGTCGTCCTCACCGCGGTGGCCGGGGTGGCCGCCGGGGTGGCGTTCGTCCAGGTCGAGCGGCGCCGGCCCGACCCGATGATGCCGCTCGGTATCTTCGCGTCCCGCCAGTTCACCGCCGTCAACCTGGTCACCCTGTGTGTGTACGCGGCGCTCGGCGGTTTCTTCTTCCTCTCCGTGGTGCAGTTCCAGGTCGTCGCCGGGTACTCCGCGCTCGGCGCCGGTACGGCCCTGCTGCCCGCGACCGTGCTGATGCTGCTGTTCTCGGCGAGGTCCGGCGAACTGGCCAACCACATCGGCCCGCGCATCCCCCTCACGGTCGGCCCGCTGGTGTGCGCCACGGGCATGCTGCTGATGCTGCGGGTCGGAAAGGACGCCTCGTACCCCGCCGACGTGCTGCCCGCCGTCCTGGTGGTCGGCCTCGGCCTGGTCACCCTGGTCGCCCCGCTGACCGCGACCGTCCTGGCCTCGGTGGACGTGAGCCGGGCCGGGCTGGCCAGCGGGATCAACAACGCGGCGGCCCGCGCGGCGGGGCTCGTCTCCGTGGCCGCGCTGCCGCTGCTGACCGGGATGGGCCCGGACGCGTACCGTTCGCCGGACGCCTTCGACGACGCGTTCCGGCGGGCGATGGTGTGGTGCGCCGGGGCGCTGGTGGTGGGTGCCGTGATCGCCTTCACGACGGTACGGCGGCCCGCCCCGGACTGCACCCGGCCGGAGTGCCTCACCCACGGCAGCGTGACGGCACCGCCCCTGGAGGGGCGGCGGGCCCGGGGTCGGCTGCGGTAGGTCCACACTGGACCCATGTCGATTCACGAAAACCTCCTCGGGGGCCCGCCCCCGACCCATCTCCCCGACGACCCGGAGCCCCGCGACCTCCTGGCGAACGGCACCGCGCCCGCCGATGTCGCCGCGAAGTACCCGACGTCCTCGCTGGCCTGGGCCCAGCTCGCGGACGACGCCTTCGAGCGCGGCGGTGTGGTGGAGTCGTACGCGTACGCCCGTACGGGGTACCACCGTGGCCTGGACGCCCTGCGCCGGAGCGGCTGGAAGGGCCATGGCCCGGTTCCCTGGGAGCACGAGCAGAACCGCGGCTTCCTGCGTGCCCTGCACGCCCTCGCCCGCGCCGCGCAGGCGATCGGCGAGCAGGAGGAGTACGAGCGCTGCTCGCAGTTCCTGAAGGACTCCTCCCCGACGGCGGCCCGGATCCTGGGATAGCGGTTCGGTCCCGTCACGTCCTGTTGCGTCCTGTCACGTCCTGTTGCGTGGGCCCGTCCGTGATCCGGGCGGGCCTTGCGGGATCCGCTCCTGATGCGGAAGATGCGGGTGGGGACCGGGGCCCCCGTGTCGGCATCGGCAGGGGCGGACCGCTACCCGGAGTACAGCAGGAGACAGCGATGTCCCATGAGGCTCAGGAATCACAGGAGCCCGAGACCCCGCATCTCGACTTCAACGGCACCACGCCGTACGAGGACTACGTCAGGGCAGACGTTCTCACCCACCTCCAGCACACCCTCTCCGACGATCCCGGAGAGATGGTCTTCCTGGTCACGACCCAGGTCATGGAGCTGTGGTTCACGGTCATCGTCCACGAGTGGGAGACGGCGGCCCGGGCGCTGCGCGCGGACGACGTGCAGGTCGCGATCGACGCGCTGAAGCGTTCCGTACGGGAGCTGGAGGCGCTGAACGCCTCCTGGCGGCCGCTCGCCCAGCTCACCCCCGCCCAGTTCAACTCCTACCGGGGCGCCCTCGGCGAGGGCTCCGGCTTCCAGTCGGCGATGTACCGGCGGATGGAGTTCCTGCTCGCCGAGAAGTCCGCGTCCATGCTGGTTCCGCACCGCGGCGCGCCCCGCGTCCACGCCGAGCTGGAGAAGGCGCTGCACGAGCCCAGCCTCTACGACGAGGTGCTGCGGCTGCTGGCCCGCCGGGGCCACCCCGTCCCGGAGGCCGTCCTGACGCGTGACGTCTCGCAGCGCTACGAGCCCTCCGCCGAGGTCGAGGCCGTGTGGACGGCCCTGTACGCCGGTGACGGCTCCGACGAACTCGCCCGTCTCGGCGAGGCGTTGACGGATGTCGCCGAGCTGGTGTGGCGCTGGCGCAACGACCATCTGGTCGCCACCCGGCGGGCGATGGGCGCCAAGGCGGGCACCGGCGGCTCGGCCGGCGTGGCCTGGCTGGAGAAGCGCGCCCAGAAGAACGTCTTCCCGGAGCTGTGGACGGCGAGGTCGTATGTCTGACCTCGCACTCAAGGCACGGGAGCTGGACTCCGGTGACCAACTGGCTGACAAGCGCGCCGAGTTCGTCCTCGACGAGGTGGTCTATCTCGACGGCAACTCGCTCGGCGCCCTGCCCGCCGCCGTCCCCGGACGCGTCGAGGACGTGGTCCGCCGGCAGTGGGGCGAGCTGCGCATCCGCTCCTGGGACGAGAGCGGCTGGTGGACCGCGCCCGAGCGGATCGGCGACCGGATCGCCCCGCTGGTGGGTGCCGCGGCCGGGCAGATCGTGGTGGGCGACTCGACCAGTGTCAACGTCTTCAAGGCACTGGTGGGCGCGGTGCGGATCGCGGGGGAGGGGCGGGACGAGATCCTCGTCGACGCGACCACCTTCCCCACGGACGGTTACCTCGCCGGGTCGGCGGCCCGGATGACCGGCCGTACGCTGCGGCCGGTCCTCCCGGCGCAGGTGCCGGACGCGCTGTCGGACCGTACGGCGGCCGTCCTGCTCAACCACGTCGACTACCGCACCGGCCGGCTGCACGACCTGCCCTCGCTCACCGCCGCCGTGCGCGCGGCGGGCGCGGTCTCCGTCTGGGACCTGTGCCACAGCGCGGGTGCCCTGCCCGTCGGCCTCGACGAGCACGGCGTGGACCTCGCGGTCGGCTGCACCTACAAGTACCTGAACGGCGGCCCCGGTTCACCGGCATACCTGTATGTGCGCGGCGGACTCCAGGACCGCTTCGACTCCCCGCTGCCCGGCTGGAACTCGCACGCCGAGCCGTTCGGGATGCGCGGCGACTACGAACCGGCGACGGGCGCGGTGCGCGGCCGGGTCGGCACGCCTGACATCCTGTCAATGCTCGCTCTCGAAGCGGCACTTGACGTCTGGGAAGGTGTTTCGATCGAGGCGGTCAGGGCCAAGTCCCTTTCCCTGACCGACTTCTTCCTGGAGTGCGTCGCGGAGTACGTCCCCGAGGGGCGCGTCGAGTCGCTCACTCCGGCGCGTCACGAGGAGCGCGGCAGTCAGGTGGCGCTGCGCTGCTCGGACGCCGGCGAGGTCATGCGGCAGTTGGTCGAGCGCGGGGTGGTCGGTGACTTCCGCCGTCCTGACGTGCTGCGATTCGGGTTCACCCCGCTGTACGTCGGCTTCGCGGACGTCGAGCGGGCGGCCCGGGTGCTGGGGGAGATCCTGGGCTGACGGTCCTCGAACCCACGTACCGACCACCGGTGTTCTGAGTGAAGCCGGTGGTCGGCTGCGTATGGGGGTGGGGTGCGCGACGGGTACGGAGGTGGGCGCGAGGCGGTGGGTACAGAACCGTTTACCCTCACCGAGCGTGACATCCGCGTGTCCGCGCACGTCACGGGCCTGATACCGTCCCGGCCAACGGCCGAATTTCTCACCTGGTCCGCCACCCCGTACCGTCCAAAACCGTTTCGTCGCTGAGAGGTTGGAGCATGCCGGACGACGCCGTCGCTGCCCGGGCCGTTGCCGAGGAGAAGTCGGCCTTCTCGCATCCGCCCGTCGACCCCGACGCCACCGCCGCGTACGGCGACCACCCCGACCAGGTGATCGACTTCTACGCCCCGAAGGCACAGGCCGGTCCGGGCGGCTCCGTGCCCCTGGTCGTGGTGCTGCACGGGGGTGCGTGGCGGGCGCCGTACGACCGGCGGCACATCACGCCGTTCGCCGACTACCTGGCGCGCCGCGGGTTCGCCGTGGCCAACGTGGAGTACCGGCGGGGCGCGGAGGGGGCGGCCGGCGGCGGCACGCCCCCGGTCGCGGGCCGTTGGCCCGACACCTTCGACGACGTCGCCGCGGCCCTCGACGCGCTCCCCGCGCTCGCCCGACAGGCGCTGCCGCAGGCCGATGCCCGCCGGACCGTGCTCACCGGCCACTCCGCGGGCGGCCACCTCGCGCTGTGGGCCGCGGCCCGGCACGTCCTGCCCGCCGACGCCGCCTGGCGCACCGCCGGACCCACCGCGCTGCGGGGGGTCGTCGCGCTCGCCCCGATCGCGGACTTCACGGTCGCCGAGAAGCTGGATGTGTGCGGGGGTGCCGCCCGGCAACTCCTGGGCGGCGAGGAGCTGTTCACCGACCGCCTCCCCTACGCCGACCCGGCCCTCCTGCTGCCGACCGGTATCGCGACGACCCTCGTCCAGGGCCGCACGGACCTGGTCGTGCCCCAGCCGGTCGCCGAGGCGTACGCCGACGCGGCGGCCAAGGCGGGCGAGGTGGTGGGGCTGACCCTGCTGGAGGACGTGGGCCACTTCCCGCTGATCGATCCGGTGGCGGACGCCTGTGCGGTGGTGGCGGAGGAGATCGCGCAACTGGCGTGGTGAGCCGCCCTGGTGGGGCCCACCTGTCGTACCCGTAGTACCTGAGAGCTACGTCGCAGGACAGCTCCTCAGCGGGACGCGGACGACGAGCGGTGATCCGTAACTTCCAAGCCTGGAAGGCCCGAAGACGGGCGAACCGGCGCGGAGGGGCGGGCATCGGGCATGCGCGGGAGGGGGCGACGGAGTGCTGAGCGTGCACGGCGGAGCGAGGACGGAGCGGGGCGGGGCGAAGGGGGAGCGGGGCGGGGCCGTGAGGAGGGGGTGGGGCGCGGTCGGCGCCGGCTGAGGCTGCTGCTGGCCGTCCTGGTCACCGCCGCCGTGGTCGTGCCGCTCACCGCGGCGGCCCGGCCCGGTATCCCCGCGCCCGCTCCGGCGCACCTCGCCCCGCTGACGGCGGCGACGCTCGACGAGGCCTACGCCGCGAACCGGGCCAACGCCGCCCTGGCGTCACGGACGGCCGCGGCCCACGGCGACAGCCACCGCGCGGCGGCCGACCGGGAGATGGCCGCCCCCTCGCGCAGGCTGCTCGCCTTCGACGGCCGGGGTGAGGGCCGGGCCACGGAGGTGTTCGGGGATCTCGCCCACGCCGACCGGGTCGCGGTCCTGATACCGGGCTCCGACACCTCGCTGGACACCTACGGCCGCTTCCGCGCGGGCGCCTCGGCACTGTACGAGCGGCTCGCCCACGAGCACGGCGGCAGCCGTACGGCGGTGGTGGCCTGGCTCGGCTACACCACCCCGGCCACGGTCAGCACGACGGTGCTCACCCCGACCCGTGCCGAGGAAGCCGCCCCGCGGCTCGGGGAGTTCCTGCGCGAGCTGCGCGCCGTCACCGGTCCGGGCGCCCAGGTCTCCCTCCTGTGTCACTCGTACGGCTCGGTCGTGTGCGGCCGCTCCGCCGCCCGCCTGGACGTGGACGACATCGTCCTGCTCGGCAGCCCCGGCACCGGCGCGGACACGGCGGCCGGCCTCCACACCCGGGCGCGGGTCTGGGCGGCCCGCGGCGCCGACGACTGGGTGGCGAACGTCCCGCACGTCAGGGCCGACCTGTTCGGCACCACGGTCGGCTTCGGCACCGACCCGGTCTCCCCGGCCTTCGGCGCCCGTGTCTTCGGCGCAGGCGACGGCGGCCACAGCGACTACTTCTCCCCGGGCTCGGTCTCCCTGGCCAACCTCGCCCGGATCGTGCTCGGCGAGACGACGGAGGTGACCCGTGTCTGACATCCACGTGGCCTCGGGCATACGGCGTGCTGCTGCCCGGATCCACGACGGCACACCCCCGCACCGCGACCGTGCCGTCGACGCCCTGCGGGCGCTGGCCATCCTCGGTGTGGTCCTCGGCCACTGGCTGGTGACCGCCCTCGTCGCCGACGGCGACACCCTGCGCGCGGCGAGCCCGCTCGGCACCATGCCCTGGCTGGCGCCCGTCTCCTGGGCGTTCCAGACGCTCGCGGTGTTCTTCATGGTGGGCGGCCATGTCGCGACCCGGGGCCTCGCCTCGGCCCACGCACACGGAACGGCCTACGGCACCTGGCTGCGGGCGCGGCTGTCCCGGCTGTTCCTGCCGGTCACGGCCGTCCTGGCGGTGTGGGCGGTGGCCACGGCGGGCCTGCTGCTGGGCGGCGCCTCCTTCGTCACCGTGCACACCGTGGTGAAGCTGGCGCTGTCCCCGCTGTGGTTCCTGCTGGTGTTCGCCGCGCTGACGGCCGCGACCCCGCTGCTGGCCCGGCTCAGCCCGCTGTGGCCGCTCGCGGTCGTCCTCCATGTGGACCTGGTGCGGTTCGGCCTGGGCGGCCCGTCCTGGCTCGGCTGGGTGAACCTGGCGGCGGGCTGGCTGGTGCCGTACACCCTGGGCGCGGCCTGGTCCCGGGGTGAGCTGGAGCGGCCGCGCGCGGGCTGGACCCTGCTCCTCGGGGGTGCCGTGGCGACTGCGGTCCTGGTGGCCTTCGCCGGCTACCCGGCGTCGATGGTGGGCGTGCCCGGCGCGGCGGTCTCCAACCTCAACCCGCCGACCCTGGCCGCCGTCACCTTCGGCCTCGCCCAGTGCGGACTGGCCCTGCTGCTGCGGGACCGACTGCGCCGCGCCCTGCGGCGGCCGGTGGCCTGGGCGGCGGTGGCGCTGGTCAACCTCTCCGCGATGACGGTGTTCCTGTGGCACCAGACGGCGATGATGGCGACCACCGCGACGAGCCTCCTGGCCGGCCGCCTCCCCGGTCTGCACACCCGGCCCGACGGGCTGGACTGGGTCGTGGCCCGGCTGCTGTGGCTGCCGGTGTTCGCCCTGGTGCTGGGGGTGTGCTGGGCGGCGTTCCACGGTTTCGAGTCCGCGAGGGGACGGCCCGCGAGGGGACGGCCCGCGGCCGGACGGCGAGGGCGTGCCCGCGGGCGGGGACCCGGCCGGGTGCGGACCCGCGTGGTGCGGGTCGGAGGGCTGCCGGAGCCTTCGGGCGTGCGCGAAGCCCACCGTGTCTAGGGTGGTGCGGACGAACGGGGGGTGGAGAGGGTGCTGACCAGGGTGCAGAAGTGGGGGATCCGCGGCCTGCGGACGCTGCGCGACGACCTGTGGACGGCCCGGGCGGACCCCCTTCCGCCCTCCGTCTGGCTGCGCTGGCTGCCGCACGGGCTGGTCTGGCTGGTCGCGTTCGGCACCACGGTCGCCAACTTCGACCAGATGATCGACCGTTACCAGCTCGGTGTGCAGTACGGCACGGTGTGCGCGCTGGTGCAGGGAGCGGCGGTGGTGCTGGCGCTGTGGCGGCCGGTACCGGCGTGGTGGCTGTCCCTGGCGGTCACGGTGGTGGCCGCGGTGGGCGCCCGGGCCGAGGCGCTCGCGGATCTCCAGTTCGACACCCGTCAATGGCCGTTGGGCACGCCCCGCCCGGCCACGGTCACGGACTTCCCCGGCTGGCCCTGGGGCCCGCCCGGTCTGGTCGCGCACTGCCTGGTGATGTTGCTGCTCGCACTGCGGCTGCCCACCCGGGTCGCCGTCGAGGTGCTGGCCCTGACGGCCCTCGCCACCTACCTGGTCCAAGGGGTGCTGGGCGGCGCGAGCTACACCCCGACCGGCGTGCTCGCGGTGATCCTCTTCGCCGCCGTCGTCCTCGTCGGCACCGCACTGCGCGGCCGCCGCGTGGCCCGCACCCAGCTCGTCGAACAGGCCGGCATCACCGCCGAGGAACGCGCCCGCCGCACCCTCCTGGAGGAGCGCAACCGCATCGCGCGCGAGCTGCACGACGTGGTCGCCCACCACATGTCGGTCATCTCCATCCAGGCCCAGGTGGCCCCGCACCTGGTGGAGAACCCGTCCGAGGAACTCAGGGAGAACCTCGCCGGCATCCGGCAGAACGCGCTGGAGGCGCTCACCGAACTGCGCCGGGTGCTCGGTGTGCTGCGCTCGGAGAACCCCGAGGACCCCTACGGCCTCGGCGCGGCCGGCACCGGCAGCGCCCCGGACACCCCGCAGCCCACACTCGACCGCCTCGACGCCCTCCTGGAGAACACCCGGGCGGCCGGGCTGGACGTCGCGGCCACCGTCGAGGGCGAGCCGCCCGCCTACTCGCCGGGCGTGCAGCTGTCGGCGTACCGGATAGTCCAGGAGGCGCTGAGCAACGCCCTGCGGCACGCGCCGGGCTCCCAGGTCCGGGTACAGGTCGTCCACCAGGCCCGGGGCCTGTCCCTGGAGGTCACCAACGGCCGCCCGAGCGGCCCCGTCCGGCCCTCGCCGGGCGCCGGGCACGGACTGCTCGGCATGCGGGAGCGGGCGGCGATGCTCGGCGGCCATGTCGTGGCCCATCCGACCCTGCACGGCGGCTTCTCGGTCGTGGCGTTCCTCCCGAGGGACGGCGTCGCGCGCCCCGATCCGGACCCCGGGACCCCGGAGGACCTGGAACTCGTCTTCCCCGACGACCTGTCCCGGACAGGAGAATCCCGGACAGGCGAGTCCCGGACAGGCGAGTCCCCGACAGGAGAATCCCCGAAAGGAGAACAGGAACGATGACGAGCGGCGGCACCATCCGCGTACTGATCGCCGACGACCAGCAGATGGTCCGGCAGGGCTTCACCGTGCTGCTCAACGCCCACCCCGGCATCGAGGTGATCGGGCAGGCGGTGCACGGTCTGGACGCCGTCGCCAAGGTCGCCGAACTCGTCCCGGACGTCGTCCTGATGGACATCCGGATGCCCGAGCTGGGCGGTATCGATGCCACCCGGCACATCACCCTCGCGCACCCCGCCGTCAAGGTGCTGGTGCTCACCACCTTCGACCTCGACGAGTACGTGTACGAGGCACTGTGCGCCGGGGCGTCCGGCTTCCTGCTGAAGGACGCCTCGGCGGAGCAGCTCGCGGAGGCCGTCCGGGTCGTGGCGGCCGGTGACGCCCTGCTCGCCCCCGGCGTCACCCGCAAGCTGATCGCCGAGTTCTCCCGGCTGAACGGCACCCCGAGACCCCCGCAGAAGGAGCGCGTCGGCGATCTCACCGAACGCGAGACGGAGGTGCTCGCCCTGATCGCGCAGGGCCTGTCCAACGCGGAGATCGCCCGTGAACTCGTCGTCGCCGAGCAGACCGTGAAGACGCACGTGGGCCGCATCCTGGTGAAACTGGGCCTGCGGGACCGCACCCAGGCCGCGGTGTTCGCGTACGAGTCGGGACTGGTGCGGCCCTCCGGGTACGGAAACGGGAGCCCCTCGGGGAGTCCCTGGGGGAGTCCCGGGCGGACCCGTAGTACTTGAGAGGGATCCGCCGGAACCCCTCTCCATGGTGACGACCGCGCCCCCTCTGCCCGCCTACCGTTTTGACTGTGACCGAGACGACGCAGCCGCACCTGCCGCCCCAGGACGACCCGTACGGCGCCTATCAGCCGAAGAGCCCGGAGGTCCGGGCGGCCATGGACGCTCTGCGCGGGATGCGGAAAGACCTGTTCGACGACGCGCTGGCCTACCGCCCGCTGCCCCCGAAGGAGCCCACGGGCCGCTTCACCAGGGAACTGCGGGGCCGCAGGCGGGAGTACGCGACCTACTCGCGGCACATCCTGGTCGGGGCGGCCGGCGCGGTGGCGGTGCTGTCCTCCGTGATGCCCGCCGGGGCCGACTCGGTGTCCGTGCTGAGCGGCCTGCTGGTCCTGGCGCCGGTGCTGCTGACGCTGGTCCGGCCGGTCGCCGCGTTCTGGGCGTCGCTCGCCTCGACCACGGCGGTCGCCATGCTCGGCGAGACATACGGCAACTGGCCGTGGCTGCCGCCCAGTTTCCTCTCCCACCTGGTCGTGCTCACGGTCGTCGCGATCCGCACCCGCCCGCGCACGGCCGCCTGGATGTGGCTGTTCACGGCCGCCTACGGCTTCATCGCCGAGACCGTCTTCAGCTGGAGCCACTACGACACCAACGTCGGAGCCATGATGGTCACCTCCGCGCTGGTCCTGCTCGGCGTCACGGTCTGGCACATACGCCGGCAGGCCGAGCAGGAGGTGACGGCCCAGCAGACCGTGACCGCCCACGAGCGCTCCCGGCGCACCCTCCTGGAGGAGCGCACCACGATCGCCCGCGAACTGCACGACGTGGTCGCCCACCACATGTCGGTGGTCGCCATCCAGGCGGAGGCCGCCCCCTACCGGGTGGAGAACCCTCCGGAGGAGCTGGAGAAGGCCTTCGTGACGATCCGGGAGAACGCGGTGGCGGCCCTCACCGAGCTGCGCCGGGTGCTGGGCGTGGTCCGTGCCGAGGACTACGAGGCGCCGGACGCCCCCCAGCCCACCCTCGCCGACCTGGACGCGCTCCTCGCCAATGTGCGGGAGACCGGCCTGGACGTCGAGAAGGTGATCACGGGCGCGGCCCGCGAACTCCCGCAGGGCGTGGAGCTGTCGGCGTACCGCATCGTCCAGGAGGCCTTGAGCAACACCCTGCGGCACGCCCCCGGGGCGAGCGCCCGGGTGGAGATCGGGTATGTGCTCGGCGGGCTGGGGCTGCGCATAGTCAACGACCCGCCGCCGAACCCCGCCCTGGTCAAGCCCTCGCCCGGCGCCGGGCACGGCATCACGGGGATGCGCGAGCGGGTGACCATGCTGAACGGCGAGATGACCGCGGAGCCGACCCCGGCCGGGGGCTACGAGGTGACGGTGTTCCTGCCCGTACCGGCCGCGAGCGGGAGTGGAGCATGACGATCCGGGTTCTGATAGCCGACGACCAGATGATGGTGCGCGAGGGCTTCTCGGTCCTGCTGAACGCGATGCCGGACATCGAGGTCGTCGGCGAGGCGGTCAACGGCCGTGAGGCCGTGGACCGGGTCCGTGAGCTGTCCCCCGACGTGGTCCTGATGGACATCCGGATGCCCGAGCTGAACGGCATCGAGGCGACCCGGGAGATCGTGGCGGCGGACGGCACGGCGAAGGTCCTGGTGCTGACCACCTTCGACCTCGACGAGTACGTGTACCAGGCCCTGCGCGCCGGAGCCTCCGGCTTCCTCCTCAAGGACGCCTCGGCCCGCCAGCTCGCGGACGGGGTCCGTGTGGTGGCGGCCGGCGAGGCGCTGCTCGCCCCCTCCGTCACCAGGCGTCTGATCACCGAGTTCTCGAAGCTGTCGAACAACCCCGTACTGCCCCGCGCCGCCCAGGCCGCCGCCTACGGTGATCTGACCGAGCGGGAGACAGAGGTTCTGGTGCTGATCGCGCAGGGACTGTCGAACGTCGAGATAGCGGGCCGGCTGGTGGTCGCGGAGTCCACCATCAAGACTCATGTGAGCAGGATCCTGGTCAAGCTGGGGCTGCGGGACCGGACCCAGGCGGCGGTGTTCGCGTACGAGGCGAGGCTGGTGACACCGGGCTGACACAGGTCCGCTGGCTACCATGGCCCCGGTTTCCGGTGCTCGACCGACCGAGAGAGGGCAACGCATGTCCGGCGCTTCCGAGACGCGTGGCGGCGCGGTGCGGGTACTGATCGTCGACGACGAGCCCGAGCTGACCGAGCTGCTGTCCGCGGCCGTGACCGAGGCGGGCTGGCGGCCCTTCGCGGCGGGCGACGGACGCGGCGCGCTGCGGCTGGCCCGGGACTGCGCCCCGCATGTCGTCGTCCTCGACGGAATGCTGCCGGACCTGGACGGGATCCAGGTGCTGCGCCGGCTCAGGAGCGAGCGCCCACGGCTGCCGGTGCTGATGCTCACCGCCCGCGACGCGCTGGAGCACCGGCTGGACGGACTGTCGTCCGGCGCGGACGACTACATCACCAAGCCGTTCTCGCTGGAGGAGGTCATGCTGCGGCTGCGCGGGCTGCTGCGCCGGGCCGGGCTGCCCGACGAGGCGGCCGACGGGTCGGTGCGGACCCTGGGGGACCTGGTGCTGGCCGAGCTGACCCGTGAGGTGCAGCGCGGCGGGACGCCGATCGCGCTGACGACCAAGGAGTTCGACCTGCTGCGGTTCCTCATGAGCCATCCGCATCAGGTGCTGAGCAAGGCGCAGATCCTGGACCATGTGTGGAACGCGTCGTTCGACGGCGAGGGCAACCTGGTCGAGGTCTACATCCACGGACTCCGGGCGAAGATCGACAAGGGGCGGGTCCCGATGATCCGCACGGTCCGCGGGGTGGGGTACGCGATCCGGGCCGCGGACGACGGGGCATGAGGCTCCCCGGGCGCCGGGCGCGCTCCGGGGCCCGTCCGGGGTGGCGCTCGCTCAGGGTCCGGCTGGTGCTGTTCGTGTCCGTGACGCTGGCGGTGGTGTGCGCGGCGATGGCGCTCACCACGGTGTACGTGCAGCACGTGTATCTGCTGGGCGACCTGGACCAGCGGGTCACGAACGCGGCGGAGCGCAGCCAGGGCGGGTTGCAGCGCCGGACCGGCGGGGCGACGGACCTGGGGTTCCTCAACGAACGCGGGCAGCCGACCGGCACCCTGGCGGCGCGGTTCGCCGACGGGAAGGTCAACGCCGCCGAGGTGGTGACCGAGGACGGCCGTCAGCGGGTGCTCGGCGCCGCCCAGCGGGCCGCGCTGAAGGGGATCACCCCCGACGGCTCGCTGCACACCCGCACGATCCCCGGCCTGGGCGCCTACCGGGTGACCGCGATCGGCGGCGACGGGGTCCCCGTGCTGGCCGGGCTCCCGATGGACGGGATCCAGCAGGTGATCGACCGGCTGGTGGTGCTGGAGTCGGTGATCGCCGGGGTCGGTCTGGCGGCCGCGGCCTGTGCCTGCGCGGTGGTCATCCGGCGCCAGCTGCGTCCGCTCGGCCGGGTCGCGGCCACCGCCGCCGAGGTGGCCCGGGTGCCGCTGAACCGCGGGGAGGTCGCGGACCTGGCCCGGGTCGCCGCCCGGGACACCGACCCCGGCACCGAGGCCGGCCAGGTGGGCGCCGTGCTCAACCGGCTGATCGACCATGTCGAGGCCTCGCTGGCCGAACGCCAGCGCACCGAGCAGCGGATGCGCCGGTTCCTCACCGACGCCAGCCATGAACTGCGCACACCGCTCGCCTCGATCGCGGGCTACGCCGAGTTCATGAACGGCGGCAGCACGACCATCGAGCCGGAGCTGGCCTGGCACCGGGTCTTGGCGCAGTCGGCGCGGATGACCGACCTCGTCGAGGATCTGCTGCTGCTCGCCCGGCTCGACGAGGGGCGGCCCCTTCGGCGGGCCGAGGTGAACATCGCGACGCTGGTGGCCGAGGCGGTGTGGGACGCGCAGGCCGCGGGCGGCGACCACGACTGGCAGCTCGCGCTGCGTCTGGACACCCCGGTGACGGTCGTCGCCGATCCGTCCCGGCTGCACCAGGTGATCGCCAACCTGCTGGCCAACGCCAGGATCCACACACCGGCGGGCACGAAGATCACGGTGATCGTGGAGGCCGCCACCGACCCGGACACCGCCTCCGGGAAAGCCCCGCACTGCGTCATCCGGGTCCGGGACAACGGCCCCGGCATCCCGCCCGACCTTCTCCCCACCGTCTTCGAGCGCTTCACCCGCGCCGACGCCTCGCGCTCCCGGGCGGCCGGCACGGAGGGCGGTTCCGGGCTGGGGTTGGCCATCGCCGCGGCGATCACGGAGGCGCACGGCGGCCGGGTCGAGGTGACGAGCGAGCCGGGGTGCACCCAGTTCTCGGTGACGCTCCCGCTCGGAGTCTAAGGACTCTCACAGAACCCCAGGTCAGAGCCCATCCCAGGGTCTCCCGCGGGTCCCTTTCGACGGGCTTGTCCCCGGTGCTTAAGGCCTGCCTAAGTTGGCTGCTCCAGAGTCTTCGGCAGGCGGCCGGTCCGGTGGGGGCGGGCTCATGAAGAAGAGGATCAGGGACGATGACCGAGCTCGACACCGGTGAGCCGACGGCCCGCGAGCCGCAGTCCGAAACCGGGGGCCGTGCTCACGCGAGCCGCCGCAACTTCATGCGCAAGGTGTTCTTCGCGTCCGGCGCCACAGCCGTCGCGACCATGGCCGGCGCGGGCGCCTGGGCGGCCATGGCGGACGACGCGACGCCGACCGCCGAGGCCTCCGGTGCCCCGAGCGGTGCGCCGAGCGGCGGCCCGGGCGGCGGCACCGGCGGACCCGGCAACCAGTCGATCACCGAGGAGTTCTTCGGTCTGACCACCGACGGGAACCGGATCGACGACCTGTTCACGATCCACTCCACCAAGGTGGCCACCGCCCCGGTGATCTCCGCGGCGAACGCCTTCCTGGCCGGTCTCACCGACACCCAGAAGACCTCGACGCAGTTCACGGTCCACTCCACCGAGTGGCGGCTGTGGAGCAACATCGACTCCTACGAGCGCCAGGGCGTCTCCCTCGCCGATCTCAGCGACGCCCAGAAGGCCCTGGGCACGGCCCTGCTGAAGGCGGCCCTGAGCGCGGACGGCCTGGAGACGACGGAGAAGATCCGGAAGATCAACCAGGCGGCCGGCGAGGCGATCGGCAACACGAACTCCTTCAACGAGGACGCCTACTACTGGACCGTGATGGGCACCCCCTCGGACAGCGAGCCCTGGGGCTTCCAGTTCGACGGCCACCACCTGGTGATCAACTACTTCGTGCTCGGCGACCAGGTCGTCATGAGCCCCTGCTTCTGGGGCTCGGAGCCGACCTCGATGGAGATCGACGGCGAGACGGTGACCGTCTGCCACGAGGAGGTCGTCGCCGGCCTCGCGTTCATCAACTCCCTCACCACCGCCCAGCAGGCCGTGGCGATCGAGTCGGCGACCAAGTCCAACGAGTCGATGAAGGCGGGGGCGTTCTCCGACAACACCGTCCAGGCGTACACCGGCATCCGGGGCAACGCCCTGACCGCCGCCCAGAAGAAGAAGCTCCTCGGGATCGCCGAGGCGTTCGTGGGCCGTGCCAAGGCCGACGCCGCGAAGGTGCGCATGGCGGAGATCCGCAAGCACCTCGACGACACCTATGTCACCTGGGCCGGCGGCACCGGCGACGACGACGCCTTCTACGTCCGCGTCCACAGCCCGGTCGTCTGGATCGAGGTCGACTGCCAGGCCCCCGGCCCGCTCGCCGGCGCGTACGGCGCGACCCAGGGCAGCGGCGCCACCCAGAAGCACGTGCACTCGATCATCCGCACCCCCAACGGCAACGACTACGGACGGGAGCTCCTCAGGCAGCACTACCTGACGTCACCGCACCACCGGTGACCTCCCTCGCATGACCGACCGGGCCGGGCCCCCGTCATTTCCCGGCCCGGTCTCCCCATGGCCCCGGTCCGGGCCGCTGGGTAGGTTGTGCGCCATGACCGAGGGCGGGGAAGCTCAGGCGCGGCAGTGGTGCGGGTGCGCGTGGCCGCGGACGGACGTACCGCCGCCGGCCGGGACGCGGATCCACACCGAACGGCAGGACACCTCGGCGCCGGGCTGGCTGCGGCTGCTCGACCTGGTCGAGGAGGCGGCCGCCGACGGGCGCGAGGAGTTCGCACCGCTGCGCGGACTCCCTGTCGAGCAACGGCAGCAGATCGTCACCCTCCCGCCGACCATCGCCCGGCTGACGGCGGTACGGCACCTGATGCTCTACGGCAGCAACCTCGTGCGGATCCCGCCGGAGATCGGCGCCATGGAGAGCCTCGAGGAGTTCACCCCGTACACCTCCTACCGGCTGCACTGGTTCCCGTACGAGCTGACGCGGTGCCGGAAGCTGCGCGGCAGCACGGTCAGCACGCGCGCCCTGTACGGCAACTTCAAGACCCGGATGCCGTTCCCCGCGCTCCACGAGCCGGTCCTGCCCGGCCGGGAGTGCGGTGTCTGCTCCGGCCCGCTGCCCCCGACGGGCCCGCGGCAGGTCTGGATCTCCCTCGGCGTCGCCACGGACGTACTGCCCCTCCTGGTCGACGCCTGCTCGCAGGAGTGCGTCGACGCGCTTCCCGCTCCCGCCGCCCACCACGTCCCCACGGTCCACCGGGGCGGCCCGTCCGTCGCACAGCCACCCGCCCGCTGACCTCACCCCTGGTCAGCAGTGCGATCAGCGGTTAGCGTCCGTGCATGGCAGCAGCTGACGACCTTCGTTTCGACCCGTGGGACCCGGCGTTCCTCGCCGATCCCTACCCTGCGTACGCCGAGCTGCGGGAGCGGGGGCGGGTGATCCACTACGCGCCGACCGACCAGTGGCTCGTACCGCATCACGCGGACGTGTCGGCGCTGCTGCGGGACCGGCGGCTGGGGCGGACGTATCAGCACCGGTTCACCCACGAGGACTTCGGGCGGACGGCGCCCCCGGCCGAGCACGAGCCGTTCCACACGCTCAACGACCACGGGATGCTGGACCTGGAACCGCCGGACCACACCAGGATCCGGCGGCTGGTGTCGAAGGCGTTCACCCCGCGCACGGTCGAGCAGCTCAAGCCGTACGTCACACAGCTCGCCGGGGAGCTGGTGGACCGGCTGGTGGAGGCGGGCGGGGGCGATCTGCTGAGCGACGTCGCCGAACCGCTGCCCGTCGCCGTGATCGCCGAGATGCTCGGGATCCCGGAGGCCGACCGCGCGCCGCTGCGGCCCTGGTCGGCGGACATCTGCGGGATGTACGAGCTCAACCCGTCGGAGGAGACGGCCGCCAGGGCGGTACGGGCCTCCGTCGAGTTCTCCGGCTATCTGCGCGAGCTCATCGCGGCCCGCCGCAAGGAACCCGGCGACGACCTCATCTCCGGGCTGATCGCCGCGCACGACGAGGGCGACCGGCTCACCGAGCAGGAGATGATCTCCACCGCCGTGCTGCTGCTCAACGCCGGGCACGAGGCGACCGTCAACGCCACCGTCAACGGCTGGTCGGCCCTCTTCCGCAACCCCGGCCAGCTCGCCGCGCTCCGCGCCGACCACACGCTCGTCCCCGCCGCCGTCGAGGAGCTCATGCGGTACGACACCCCGCTCCAGCTCTTCGAGCGCTGGGTGCTCGACGACATCGAGGTCGACGGGACGACGATCCCCCGGGGCGCCGAGGTCGCGCTGCTCTTCGGGTCCGCCAACCACGACCCCGAGGTGTTCGCGCGCCCCGAGCGGCTGGACCTCGCCCGGACGGAGAACCCGCACATCTCGTTCTCCGCCGGTATCCACTACTGCATCGGCGCGCCCCTGGCCCGGATCGAACTGGCCGCCTCGATGACGGCCCTCCTGGAGAAGGCCCCGACCCTGGCCCTCGCGGAGGAGCCGAAGCGGAAGCCGAACTTCGTGATCCGGGGGCTGGAGGGCCTCAGCGTGACGGTCTCGGTGTGACGGTCTCGGTGTGCGGTCTCGGTGTGCGGTCTCGGTGTGCGGTCTCGGTGTGCGGTCTCGGTGTGACGGTCCGGGACGGACGGCGTCTCACGTCGTCATGTCCCGTCGCCGCAGCCCCGCCAGCCCCCCGGCCACCAGCACCCCCGCCAGCGCCGCCAGCACCCCCACCGGCCCCCAGCTCATCTCCCCGCCGGGCAGCTTGGGCAGATGGCCGAAGGGGGAGAGGTCCAGGACGAACTGCGGGGCGTCCAGGGCCGGCCCGATCCAGCCGATGAGCAGGACCGCGCCCGCCACCCCCCAGGCGGCGGGCGCCAGCCGGGGAGCCGTGCCGTACAGCAGGACCGCGAGTCCGCCGACCACCCACACCGCCGGGAGCTGCACCAGGCAGGCGGCCAGGATGGGGCCGGCCTCCTTGCCGTACCCCGCGACGAAACCGAGCCCGGCGAGCAGCATGATCAGGGCGGCGCCGCCGAAGGCGATCAGCAGATGGCCGGCGGCCCAGCGCAGCCGGCCCACCGCGTTCGCGAGGACCGGTTCCGCCCGGCCCGAGGTCTCCTCGCCGTGCAGCCGCAGCACCGAGGCGACCACGTACAGGGAGGCGATGAGGCCCAGCATGCCGACCATCGCCGCGAGGAAGGCGTCGGTCAGTCCCGACTGGCCGCCCATCCGTTCGAAGATCTCGCGTGCCCTGGCGTTGTCGGCGACGAGGTCGGCCGCGCCGTCCGTCAGCCCGCCGTAGACGACTCCGGCGAGGAAGAAGCCGACGCTCCAGCCCAGCACCCCGCCCCGCTGGAGCCGCCGGGCCAGCGCGCCCGCCGAGGCCAGCCGGCCGGCGGCGGGTCCCGGCCGGGTCGGCAGGAAGCTCATGCCGACGTCCCGGCGGCCCGCCAGCCCGTAGGCCACGGCCGCCTGGACGGCCACCGCGCCCGCGAACAGGCCCAGCACCCACCACCGTTCGTCCGCGAACGCCCGCAGGTTCTCCAGCCAGCCCAGCGGGGACACCCAGGTCAGCACCGACGATCCGTCGTCGGTCGCCGAGTCGCCCGCCGCCCGCAGGACGAAGGCCGCGCCCAGCACCGCCGCCGTCAGGCCCCGGGTCAGTCGCGCGCTCTCGGTGAGCTGCGCGACGATCGCCGCCATGGTGGCGAAGACCATCCCGACTCCGGCCAGCCCGAGGCCGAACGCGGCCGCCCCCGCCACGCCCTGTCCGGCCAGGCCCGCCGTCACGAGCAGCGCGAGGACCGCGTTCGCGACCCCCGCCGCGAGCAGCGCCGCCGTCAGCGAGGCCCGTCGGCCCACCGCGCCGGACGCGATCAGTTCCTGGCGGCCGCTCTCCTCCTCGTCCCGGGTGTGCCGTACGACGACCAGCAGGGCGGTGACGGCGGCGAGTCCGCCCGCGAAGACACCGACCCGCCAGGCGGTGAGCGCGCCGAGGGAGTCGTCGAAGACCGGCCCGATCAGCGCACGGAAGGAGGAGTTGGCGGACATCTGACGGAGCAGGTCGGCGCGTTCGACGGGGGTGCTGTACAGGCCCTTCAGGGTGGTCGGCATGGACAGGACCATCAGGGTGTTCACGGCCACCCAGACGGGGATCAGCACCCGGTCGCGGCGGAGCGCGAAACGCGTCAGCGTGCCGGTGCCCGCGAGGGCCGTCATCGCGCTTCCTCCTGGTAGTGGCGCAGGAACAGTTCCTCCAGCGTCGGCGGCGTCGAGGTCAGCGACCGTACGCCCGAGTCCGTCAACGACCGCAGGACGGCGTCGAGTTTGTCCGTGTCGACCTGGAGGCGTACCCGTCTGCCCTGGACGTCGAGGTCGTGGACGCCCGGGAGGTGGGCCAACCCGTTGGGCGGCCCCGCGAGTTCGGCCCTGACGCTGGTCCGGGTCAGATGGCGCAGGTCGGCGAGCGAGCCGCTCTCCACCGTGCGGCCCTTGCGGATGATGCTGACCCGGTCGCACAACTCCTCGACCTCGCTGAGGATGTGGGACGACAGCAGCACCGTCCTGCCCCGGTCCCGCTCCTCCTCCACACAGCGCTGGAAGACCTCCTCCATCAGCGGGTCCAGGCCCGAGGTCGGCTCGTCCAGGATGAGCAGGTCG
Organism: Streptomyces griseoruber; assembly: GCF_001514205.1. Lineage (GTDB taxonomy): Bacteria > Actinomycetota > Actinomycetes > Streptomycetales > Streptomycetaceae > Streptomyces > Streptomyces griseoruber. The sequence goes on from NZ_KQ948775.1 coordinate 76,033, forward strand.
ACGTCCGAGGCGAACGCGGCGACCAGGGCGACCTTCTGCCGGTTGCCCTTGGAGTAGGTCCGGCCCTTCTTGGTGGGGTCCAGCTCGAAGCGGTCGATCAGGTCGGCGCGGCGGGCGGGGTCGAGGCCGCCGCGCAGCCGGCCGTAGAGGTCGATGACCTCGCCGCCGGAGAGGTTGCGCCAGAGGGTGACGTCCCCGGGGACGTACGCGATCCGGCGGTGCACCTCCACGGCGTCCGACCACGGGTCGCGGCCGAGGATCTGCGCCGCGCCGGCGTCGGCGCGCAGCAGGCCGAGCAGGACGCGCAGGGTGGTGGACTTGCCGGCGCCGTTGGGGCCGAGGAAGCCGTGCACCTCGCCGCGCTCGACCTCCAGGTCGAGGCCGTCGAGCGCGTGGGTGCGGCCGAAGGACTTGTGGAGTCCGGACACCGTGATGGCCTTCGTCATGCCTCCGAACGTACGCTTCTTTCAGAAATTTGTGAAGTTAAGGAAGTGAGTGAAGCGACGTTAGGATGGAGCGATGGAGCGCATGAGCGGAACAGCCCGGGACGCGGAGGCCGTGTCGAGGTTCGTGGAGACCTTCGCCGCCCAGCTCGTCGAGGCCGGGATGCAGCGCATGGCCGCCCGTGTCTTCGCCGCGCTCCTCTCCTCCGACGAGGGCGCGATGTCCTCGGCCGAACTCGCCGAACAGCTGAGGATCAGCCCCGCCGGGGTCTCCGGCGCCGTGCGCTATCTGTCCCAGGCGCACATGGTGGCGCGCGAGCGGGAGCCGGGCTCGCGCCGGGAGCGCTACCGGGTGCACGGCGACCAGTGGTACGCGGCCCTGACCAACCGGGACGCCGTCATCAGACGCTGGGAGGGCGCCCTGCGCGAGGGCGTCGAGAGCCTCGGCCCCGACACCCCCGCCGGCCGGCGCATGGCCGAGACACTCGCCTTCTTCGAGTTCATCGAGGGCGAGCTGCTGACCATGATGGAACGCTGGCGGGTCCACCGCGAGCAGCTCTTCGGGGAGCCCGGGGAGCCCGGGGAGCCCGAGCCCGGGGAGCCCGGGGAGTTCTAACGCTCCTTGGTCTCCTCCAGGACCGTCCGGCCCAGCAGCAGGTAGCGCTCGGGCGAGCGCCGCTTGAGGTACTGCGCGTAGCCGATGCCCGCCACCGCGATCAGGGCGACGAGCCAGGGGGTCGCCTTCAGTACCAGCGAATCCGACTCCGTACCGGCCGCGACGCCCATGTTGGACACCAGCAGCGCCACCACCGCGAGCATGGCGATGCCGCCGGTCAGCGGGGCGGCGAAGGTCCGGAACCAGTGCCGGCTCTCGGGGTGGTGCGAGCGGAAGTACGCCAGCACGGCGAACGAGCACACCGCCTGCACGACCAGGATCGCCATGGTGCCGAGGATCGCGAGCAGGACGTACGTCCCGGTGTACGGGTCCTTGCCGGCCGCCCAGAACGCCCCGATCAGGACCGCCGACACGATCGTCTGGACGAGGCCCGCGATGTGCGGGGAGCCGTGCCGGGCGTGGGTGCGGCCGACGGTGTTCTTCAGAGACGGCAGGACGCCCTCCCGGCCCAGGGCGTACATGTAGCGGGCGGCGCAGTTGTGGAAGGCCATGCCGCAGGCCAGCGAGCCGGTGATCATCAGCCACTGCATGACGACGACCGCCCAGTGGCCGACGTACTGCTCGGTGGGGTTGAAGAACAGGGCCAGCGGGTCGTCGGTCGCGACCTTCACGGCCTGCGACTCGCCCGTGCCGGTGATCGCCATCCAGGAGACGAAGACGTAGAAGACGCCGACGCCGAGCACGGAGATCATCGTCGCCTTGGGGATGATCTTCTTCGGGTTGCGGGACTCCTCGCCGTACATCGCCGTCGACTCGAAGCCGACCCACGACCAGAAGGCGAAGAACAGCCCGAGGCCGGCCGAGGTGCCCTTGAAGGCGTTGACCGGGTTGACCGGGTCGATGCTGAAGCCGTCGGGGCCGCCGCCGTGCAGGGCGACCGAGACCGCCATCGCGGCGAGGATCGTCACCTCGGTGGCCAGCAGCACGACCAGCAGCTTCTCGGCGACCGAGACGCCGAACCAGGTACCGGTCGCGTTGACGGCGAGCATCAGGATCGCGAACGCCCACCACGGGATGTGCAGCCCCGTCTGGTCGTTCAGGGTCGTGGTGGCGAAGGTCGAGAAGATACCGATCAGCGCCGGCTCGAACACGACGTACGCGAAGGTCGCGAGCAGCCCGGAGGCGAGGCCGACCGAGCGGCCGAGGCCGTAGGAGATGAAGCCGTAGAAGGCGCCCGTGGACGTGATGTGCTTCGCCATCGAGGTGAAGCCGACGGAAAAGATCGCCAGGACGACCATTGCGACGAGATAGCTCGCCGGGGCGCCGGTGCCGTTCCCGGCGGACACCATGAAGGGCACGTTGCCCGTCATCGCGGTGATCGGCGCGGCCGTCGCGACGGCCATGAAGACCACGCCCAGCAGGCCCACGGCGTTGGGCTTGAGCCGGTGAACTGTGCCTGTGTCGCTCGTCTGCGCCGCCGGGGCGACGCTCTCGTCCACTGCCATCGGGTGGCCCTCTCCTGATCCGTCCGTCTGTGTGCTGGACCGGAACTCTTCAGTCCGAATGAGTCGGGCAAGCGGTTCGCGGCGTTAAATGTATGTCAACCAGACCTTTAGAAATCTGAGGGAAACACCGGACTCGTACGGTCGCCGCCATGAGCGTCTACACGACCGTCCTCGGCGGCGAGCGGCACCGCTTCGGCTCCCTCGCCCGCCTCCTCGCCGCCGCGAGCCCCGAACGCTCCGGCGACCGCCTGGCCGGCCTCGCGGCCCGTACGGCCAGGGAGCGGGTCGCGGCGCGCTGGGCGCTCGCGGACGTCCCCCTGACCGACTTCCTCACCCAGCCCCTCATCCCGTACGAGGACGACGACGTCACCCGGCTCATCCTCGACACCCACCAGCGGGCCGCGTTCGCGCCGGTCGCGTCGATGACGGTCGGGGAACTGCGGGAATGGCTGCTGTCCGAGGCCGCGGACACGGCCGCGCTGACCGCGCTGGCGCCGGGCCTGACCCCGGAGATGGCCGCCGCGGTGTCGAAGCTCATGGGGAACGCGGACCTGGTGGCGGTGGCACGCAAGGTGTCCGTGGTGACGGCCTTCCGTTCGACGATCGGGCTTCCCGGCCGCCTCGCGACCCGCCTCCAGCCCAACCACCCGACGGACGACCCGGCCGGGGTCGCCGCCGCCCTCCTGGACGGGCTGCTGCTGGGCTCCGGCGACGCGGTGATCGGCATCAACCCGGCCACCGACAGCCCGAAGGCCGTACGGGACCTCCTGGAGCTGCTCGACGGTGTGATCGGCCGCTACTCCATCCCCACCCAGTCCTGCGTCCTGTGCCATGTCACGACGGCCGTCGACCTGATGGCCCAGGACGCCCCCGTCGACCTCGTCTTCCAGTCCATCGCCGGCACCCAGGCCGCGAACGCCTCCTTCGGCGTGACCCTCGGTCTGCTCGACGAGGCGCACGAGGCCGCCCTCGCCCTGGGCCGGGGCACGGTGGGCCGCAACGTCATGTACTTCGAGACCGGCCAGGGCAGCGCCCTCTCCGCCGGCGCGCACCACGGGGTGGACCAGCAGACGGTGGAGGCACGGGCGTACGCCGTGGCCCGCCGCTACGATCCGCTGCTGGTCAACACGGTCGTCGGGTTCATCGGCCCGGAGTACCTGTACGACGGCCGGCAGATCCTGCGCGCCGCGCTCGAGGACCACTTCTGCGGCAAGCTGCTCGGTCTGCCGATGGGCCTGGACATCTGCTACACCAACCACGCCGACGCCGATGACGACGACATCGCCACCATGCTGACCGTGCTCGGCGTGGCCGGGGCGTCCTTCGTGATCTGCACCCCGGGCGGCGACGACATCATGCTCAACTACCAGTCGGCCTCCTACCACGACGCGCTCTATCTGCGCGAGGTGCTCGGTCTGCGCCCGGCGCCCGAGTTCGAGGCGTGGCTGGGCTCGGTCGGGCTCCTGGACGACCGCGGCGGCATCCGCGAGATCTCCGGTACGGCCCACCCCCTCACGGCGATCGGACGGGAGCTCGCGGCATGACGGAGGTATCCGTACCCCACGACGATCTGTGGCCGGCCCTGCGCCGCCGCACCCAGGCCCGTATCGGCCTCGGCCGGGCGGGCGGCGCGCTGCCCACCCGCCACCGGCTGGAACTGCAGGCCGCGCACGCGGCGGCCCGGGACGCCGTGCACGCGCCGTTCGCCCCGGACCGGGTCGCGGCCGAGCTGCCCGGCATGCCGACGGTACGGGTCCGCAGCGCGGCTTCCGACCGGTTCACCTACCTCCAGCGCCCCGACCTGGGCCGCCGGCTGGAGGCCGTGGACCGCGCGCATCTCCCGGTCGGCGACTGGGACGTCGTCTTCGTCGTCGCGGACGGGCTCTCCAGCCGGGCGGTGCACGCTCACGCGGCGGCGATGGTGCGGGCGACGGCGGAGCGCCTGCCCGGCTGGAACGTGGCCCCCGTCGTCCTCGCCGAACAGGCCCGCGTGGCCCTCGGCGACGACGTGGCGGCGGCGATGGGCGCGACGACGGTGGTCGTCCTCGTCGGCGAACGCCCCGGCATGTCGGCGGCGGACTCCCTGGGCGCGTACCTGACCCACCGGCCGGTGCCGGGCGTCACGACGGACGCCGACCGCAACTGCCTCTCCAACATCCGGCCGCCGCTGGGGCTCGACTACGAGACGGCGGCGGGGAAGCTGGCGGCACTCATGGGCAGGGCCCGGGAGCTGGGGAGGTCGGGGGTGGGACTGAAGGACGAGATCGACCCGGAGAAGGGGTACGAGGTCCGTTTCAGCAAGCCCTTCGGTGAGAAGCTCCCCATCCCGGACCCCTTCGACCGCACCCTCGACACCACCGGCTTTCAGGCCCCCGAAGGTGATGCGGGGGAGTGACTCACCGTCCCGCCGGCAGCACCAGCCCCAACGCCCCCTCCCGCACCGTCCACGTCCGCCTGCGCACCGGCCCCACCACCCCCGCGTCCGCGCGGTAGCGGAAGTCGCTGCCGGAGACGGTCACCGTGCGCCCCCTGGCCTCCAGCGGCGCCGCCTCCGCGCCCACCGACAGGGGCCGTACGACCACCTCCGCCTCCCCGGACGCCCCCGGGGCCACCGACACCGCCTCCACCGGCTGGTCGAGGTCGACCAGGGTCACCCCGTCCACCTCGACCCGCAGCCGGGCCGGACCGGTCGGCTGGGGGGCTGCGGCGGGGCGCGGCGGACGCGAGGGGACGAGCGTGCGGACCAGGGACTGGAGCCAGGGCCGCCCGGCGGCCGCCGCTCCCGCGGCCTCCTCCTGCGCGGCGAGCTGCTGGAGCGGCGGGATCCGCAGCGCCCCCAGCACCACCCCGTCGCTGTCGTCCACCAGCAGGTCCAGCCGCCGCTCGGCGCCGTCGAGGACGGCCCGCGCCGCCGCGACGGCCCCCGTGGGGATCCCCAGGGCGTGCGCCACGCCCAGCACGGTCCCCACCGGGACCATCGACAGCACACATCCGGCCAGCTCCCGCTGCCGGTGCAGCAGCGACACCGTCCGGGTCAGCGTGCGGTCGTCACCGATCACGACCAGCCGCCGCGAACCCCGCCGCGCCAGCACCCGGGCGAACTCCTCCGGACTCTCCGGAAGACACACCTTCGTACTCGCCGCACCCGCGCTGAGCACGTCTTTCGCGATCCGTACGGACTCCCCGTCGGCCCTCCGGGCAATCGGATCGATGATCACCAGCAGCTGGTCCGGCGTCGCGAAAGTCGCCACCTCGGTCCTGCCTCGCTTCCTCGGGTAGCATCTTTGTGCAAGAGCCCCTTGCGCTATTGCGCCAGGGGCTTCGTCTATTCCGGGGCATCCGGGTCCGACGGTGTGCGACCTACGACGGTCGCGGAACTGCGGCCAACGACGGTCGCGGTGCACGCGGTGGTGGAAAAGGCCTCCGCGTACGCCCCTGACCTTGGACATGCCCCACCCGGAAGGGGTGTACGCGCGTGCCCGCACTTGTGCTGCTCGGTGCTCAGTGGGGTGACGAAGGCAAGGGAAAGGCCACCGATCTACTCGGCGGCTCGGTGGACTACGTAGTGCGCTACCAGGGCGGCAACAACGCCGGCCACACGGTCGTCGTCGGTGACCAGAAGTACGCACTCCACCTTCTCCCTTCCGGAATCCTCTCGCCCGGCTGTACGCCGGTCATCGGTAACGGCGTCGTCGTCGACCCGTCGGTCCTGCTCTCCGAGCTGAGCGGTCTGAACGAGCGCGGCGTCGACACGTCGAAGCTCCTGATCAGCGGCAACGCGCACATCATCACCCCGTACAACGTCACTGTCGACAAGGTGACGGAACGCTTCCTCGGAAAGCGCAAGATCGGCACCACCGGGCGCGGGATCGGTCCGACATATGCGGACAAGATCAACCGCGTGGGCATCCGCGTCCAGGACCTCTACGACGAGTCGATCCTCACCCAGAAGGTCGAGGCGGCGCTCGACGCCAAGAACCAGCTCCTCACCAAGCTGTACAACCGCCGCGCGATCGCCGTGGACCAGGTCGTCGAGGAACTGCTGGGCTACGCGGAGAAGCTCGCTCCGTACGTCACCGACACGGTCCTGGTCCTGAACCAGGCCCTGGAGGAGAACAAGGTCGTCCTGTTCGAGGGCGGCCAGGGCACCCTCCTCGACATCGACCACGGCACGTACCCCTTCGTCACCTCGTCGAACCCGACCGCGGGCGGCGCCTGCACCGGCGCCGGCGTGGGCCCGACGAAGATCAGCCGGGTCATCGGCATCCTCAAGGCGTACACGACCCGCGTCGGCTCGGGTCCCTTCCCGACCGAGCTGTTCGACGAGGACGGCGCGGCGCTGCGCCGGATCGGCGGCGAGCGGGGCGTCACCACCGGCCGTGACCGCCGCTGCGGCTGGTTCGACGCGGTCATCGCCCGCTACGCGACCCGCGTGAACGGCCTGACCGACTTCTTCCTCACCAAGCTCGACGTCCTGACGGGCTGGGAGCAGATCCCGGTCTGTGTGGCGTACGAGATCGACGGCAAGCGCGTCGAGGAACTCCCGTACTCCCAGACGGACTTCCACCACGCGAAGCCCATCTACGAGACCCTCCCCGGCTGGTCCGAGGACATCACCAAGGCCAAGTCGTTCTCCGACCTCCCGAAGAACGCGCAGAACTACGTCAAGGCCCTGGAGGAGATGTCCGGCGCCCCGATCTCCGCGATCGGCGTGGGCCCGGGCCGCGACGAGACGATCGAGATCAACTCGTTCCTGTAGTTCGCGGCAAGTCGCCCTGCGGTAACGGGGGCTTGGGCCGGTCTTGGACATCCTTGACCGGCCCATGGGCTGTTCACGGTTACGCCCGTAACTGGCGGAAGGCAAGCATCTACGCGAGTAGCTGCTCCACTCCTTCCCCGCCCGTTCCAGGAGCCCCGAATGCCCGTCAGCCCCGTACCTCCCATGAACCGCCGTGAGTTCGTGCAGAAGTCGGCCGTGACCGGTGCGGCGGTGGCCGTCGCCGGGACCGTCGGCGTCGGTACCGCCGAAGCCGCCGACCGCGAGCCCCCCAAAGCTCCCCGCACCTGGACCTTCTCCATCCTGGGCACCACCGACCTGCACAGCCACGTCTTCGACTGGGACTACTACAAGGACGCCGCCTACTCCGACGCGAAGGGCAACTCCGTCGGTGTGGCCCGGGTCGCCACGCTCGTGAAGCAGCAGCGGGAGGCGAAGGGCGAGGACCACGTCCTCCTCGTCGACGCCGGCGACATCATCCAGGGCACGTCCCTGGCGTACTACTTCGCGCGCGTCGACCCCATCACGGACGGCGCCAGACACCCCATGGCCGTCGCCATGAACCACATGCGCTACGACGCCGCCGCCCTCGGCAACCACGAGTTCAACTACGGCATCGACGTACTGCGCAAGTTCGAGAAGCAGTGCCGTTTCCCGCTGCTCGGCGCGAACGCGCTGGACGCGAAGACCCTGCGGCCGGCGTTCCCGCCGTACACCGTGAAGAAGATCCGCGTCCCGGGCGCGCCCGACATCAAGGTCGGCATCCTCGGCCTCACCAACCCCGGCATCGCGATCTGGGACAAGGACAACGTCAGCGGGAAGATGGTCTTCCCCGGGCTCGTCGAGCAGGCGAGGAAGTACGTGCCGAGACTGCGGGCGCTGGGCTGTGACGTGGTCTTCCTGACCGACCACTCCGGCCTGGACGGCTCCTCGTCGTACGGCGACGCGCTCCCGTACGTGGAGAACGCCTCCAACCTGGTCGCCGAGCAGGTTCCCGGCATCGACGCGATCCTCGTCGGCCACACCCACGTCGAGGTCCCCTCGTACACCGTGAAGAACGCGGAGACGGGGGAGGAGGTCCTGCTCTCGGAGCCGTACTGCTGGGGCTACCGGCTGAGCGTCTTCGACTTCGAGGTCGAGCTGGAGCACGGCCGCTGGAAGGTCGTGAGCAAGACCGCCCAGACCCTCAACCCCCACACGGTCGACGAGGACCCGGAGATCAAGCGGCTCCTGGAGGCCGACCACGAGTTGGTCGTCGCGTACGTCAACACCGCCGTCGGCACCTGCACGGCCGACCTCTCGGCGGCGGAGTCCTGCTGGAAGGACGTCCCGATCATGGACTTCATCCACGAGGTCCAGATGGAGACGGTGAAGGCGGGTCTGTCGACGGCGGACGCGGCGCTGCCGCTGATCTCGGTCGCCGCGCCCTTCTCCCGCACGGCGGACATCCCGGCGGGGGCCGTCACCATCAAGGACATCGCCGGGCTCTACATCTACGACAACACGCTCTACGGCAAGAAACTCACCGGCGCCCAGCTCAGGGACTACCTGGAGTACGCGGCGAAGTACTACCACCAGGTCCCGGCGGGCACCGCCGTGGACACCGCCACCCTCACCAACGCGAACAGCTTCTGGGACTACATGTACGACACGGCGGCGGGCGTCGACTACGAGATCGACATCGCCGCGGCCGAGGGCTCCCGGATCAAGAACCTCACCTACGACGGGGCCGCGGTCGCCGACGACCAGGTCTTCGTTGTCGCCGTCAACAACTACCGGGCCAACGGCGGCTCCGGCTACCCGCACATCGCCTCCGCCGCCATCGCCTACAGCTCGACCAACGAGATCCGCCAGCTGATGATCGACTACGTCACGGCCAGGGGCACCCTGAACCCGGCGGACTTCGCCGTCACCAACTGGAGGCTCACGCAGGCCGGTACGGCCGTGTTCTAGCCGGCGGTCACGGGGCGGGTCCGGGTGAGTCCCTGGTAGGCGGCGCCGAGCAGGGCCACCTGGACCACCGCCCCGATCGGCACCCCGATCAGCGCGAACTGGCTGGGCACCACCAGGAACAGCAGCGAGGTCGGGGCGGTGGCGAAGAACAGCCACATCCCGGCGAAACTGGCGTCCGCGTGCGAGATGAACAGCGTGTCCACCGCGACCCAGGCCGCGAGCGCGCCCACGAGGAACAGATAGCCGAGGGCGGCGGGGGTGCGCAGGGCCGAGACGAGCGAGCGGTAGCCGTTCATGATGAAGAAGCCGCCGTCCACGAACGCGTGCTTCGCCCCCTCGTCGGCGTCCTGGTAGGAGGGGCCATGCAGGTGAAGGGCCTCGGCCGCTCTGACCAATTCGTCGACCCTCTTCTCGACCTCGGCCAGGAAGGCGGGCGGTGCCCCGGCTGCCACCGTCGCCTCGTCCGGGACGCACTCCCAGGTCCAGCTCACGGGTTGTGCAGCGCCTTGGCCGCCTCACGGTAGATGCCGCTCGCGGTGGCCAGGTGTCCGCGCGCCTCACTCGGGGCGCTTGCGAGCCGGGCCAGGTACTCGGCGCGGTGGGGGACCTTCGCCGCCTCGGGGTGCCGTTCGATCTCCATCAAGGTTGCCCAGTGGGCGAGATAGGCATGGACGGGCCTGACCGCATGCGCAAGGGACTCGCGGAGCACGTCGGCGCGTTGCCCGCCGTCGAGATCGTCGAGTTGGACTTCGCCGGTGCCTCCACCGTGGGCGCGCTGCTGCGTGACGGCGTGGAGTGGCGGCTCGGCCACGCGATCCATCTGTCGCGGCCCACGGTCGACTGGCCGGACGGGCGGCATGTGGTGACCGTCGATCCCGACGCGTACGCGGACATGCCCCTCGTGCGGACGATCAGGTTGCCGTACCAGAGGTGAACCAGGGGCGCCCCCGACCAGGGGCGCCCCCGACCAGGGGCGCCCCCCTGCACCCGGGCATATCCTGAAATCGCCACCCGCGCGCGTCGACCCGAGAAGCAGAAGAAGGTGACCGCGATGCGCATGATGATGAGGGCGTCCATGGACACGGAGAAGGCCAACGAGCTGATCCGGAACGGGACTCTCGGCAAGCTGCTCCAGGAGTCGATGGAGCAGATCAAGCCCGAGGCGGCCTATTTCACGGCAGACGGCGGCCGGCGGACCGCCTATCTGTTCTTCGACATGGCGGACCCCTCCGACATGCCGGTGATCAGCGAGCCGTTCTTCCTCGAACTGGGTGCCGACATCAGCTACACACCCGTGATGAACAGGGAAGACGTTCAGAAGGGGCTGTCCCGGCTCGGGCGTTGACCTCGGGCGTCAGCTGAACACGATCATCGACCCCTGCGCCAGACTCCGGGTCGCCGCCGCGTGCAGCCCCAGCCAGACGTGCCGCTCACGGGCGAAGGGGCTGGGATCGTACGGCGCGGGGACGGCCGGTTCCTCCAACTCCGTCGGCGCGGAGGGCGCCTGGGGCGGTGCCGGCGGGTTCGCCGGGTCGATGCCGATCGACGGGGCGACGAACTCCAGCTCCCGGAGAAGGGACTGGGCGGACCCCAGGGGGCCGCCTCCGGCGAGAAGGTCGTCGTTCGACAAGGGGTGCGGGAAGTCGACCGGGACGTACGCGCCCGCGTGGTCGTAGTGCCAGACCAGGTGGGACTGCTGGGCGGTGGACTCGAACATCTCCAGGAGCTGTTCGTAGTCGCCGCCCAGTTCGTCGACCGGGGTCACCGGCAGCCCGCACACCTGGAGCAGATAGGCGCGGCGCAGGAAGTGCAGCGCGTCGTAGTCGAAGCCGGCCACCGGGGCGACCTCCCCGGACAGCCCCGGCATGTACTGGAACACCGGCACCGGCGGCAGCCCCGCCTCCGCCAGCACCTTGTTGTACTGCGCGAGTTCGTCGGCGAACGGGTTGTCGGGGGTGTGGCACAACACGTCGACGAGCGGTACCAGCCACAGGTCACAGGCCAAAGAAGGCTCCTCCAGTCGTCAGTCGTGCAGGTCCCATACCCACACTCCGTCCACCCGCCTACCGGGTCGGCCCAACAACTTGTCCACGGTCTCACGCAGGACGTCCGCGTGGTGCTGCGGGGCCAGCACGAGTGTGCCCGCCCGCCAGTACGCCAGATCCTGTGCCGCCGCCTCCCGGGCCGCCGTGTCGATCACGGGGGCGACCCCCGTGAACCGGGCTTCCCGGAGCAGGCTCGCCGTGAAGCGGAGCGGGACGCCGTACACGCCGGTGCGGTCGCCGTCGCCGTACGGCCCGTTGAAGTAGCCGCCCGGCATCCGGAAGCCGAGGCCGGTGGCGGTCTGCCAGTGCAGGGCCTCGGCGGCGCCGGGCTCGGCGAGCGGCACCGGCACCAGGGTCTCGCCGTCGCGGACGTACGACCGCCAGGTCCCGTCCGTGAAGAAGGCGGGCACCTCGGCGCGCGGCTCGGACCGCAGCGGGGCGGGGATCAGGGGGAGCAGGGCCAGGGCCACGGCGGCCAGTCCGCCGTACCGGAGCAGTGGTCGTGTTCCCGTCAGCTCCGCGACCGCGAGCGCCACCAGCATCCCCAGCACCGGGCCGCAGATCATCGCCACCCGGCTCTCGATCACCGACTCGAAGAGGGGGAGCCCGTCGAGGAGGGCCCAGGGGCCGGGGACGCCGCCGATGCGGGGGCCCATGGAGAGCAGGGCCGCCCCGAGGACCGTCGCCGCCAGGGCCCGGACGACCGGGCGCCGCCGCCACAGCAGCACGGTGATCGCCAGGGCCAGCAGGGCGAGCGGCCAGCCGTAGAAGGCGTTCTGCTCGGTGGCGTTGAGGGAGAGCGCCTTCGTGGTCTCGGCGTCGCCCGCGAGCAGGGAGCGTTCGGCGAAGGTCAGCAGTGCGCGCAGGGAGTTGGCGGTGCCGGGGGCCGTGCCGTGGTCGATGCCGTCGTAGGACTGCGGGCCGGAGAACTGCCAGGCCAGCGGGTAGACGAGGAGGGGGAGGCAGACGGCCGCCCCGATCGCCAGGCCGCGCAGCAGGGGGTGTACGGCCGCCGCAGCCTCTTTCGGGCGTACGGCTGTGTGGGCCAGCGCGAACAGGAGCATGCCGATCGCCGCGAGCAGCAGCGGCTCCTCGCCCAGGAAGCACTGGTACGCCGCCATCAGACCGAGGATCACGCCGTCCCGGCCGACCCGGGTGCCCGTGCACAGCCGCAGGGCGCGGTCGACGATCAGCGGGATCATGAAGAGGACGACGAAGTTGGGGTGCGCGTTGGCGTGGCTGACGAACGGGGGCGCGAAAGCGGCCAGGACGGCCCCGGCGAAGGCGGCGCCCCGGTGCGGGGTGAGGCGTTTGGTGATCAGCCGGTACCAGGCGGCGGCGGTCGCGGCCAGGCCCAGCGTCATCACCAGGCTGAGCGTGACCGCCGGGCCGCACAGCAGCGTCACCGGGGTCAGCGGCACGGAGAGACCCGGCATGGCCGTGTTGGCCATCAGGTTCACCCCGTCGGGGAAGCCCTGGAGGTCGCTGAAGAGCGGGTTGCGCAGATGGCTGACGTTGTCCGCCGTCACCGCGAAGAACCACTCCCACTGGTTCTGGTCCTGGAGCGAGTCCGTGAGATAGCGGTGCGCCGGGTCGAGGACGCGGCCCGAGTAGAGCGCGAGGGAGAAGAACAGGAAGAGCAGGACGGCCAGGAGGTCGGCCCGGCGCAGGCGGGCCAGGTCGCGCAGGAAGCGGAGGTAGTCCGGCGGGCGGACCTTCGAGCCGGGCCGGTGCGACCAGCGCACCGGCACCTCGGCGACCGGCCAGTTCGCCCGCTGGAAGTGCCGCAGCACCTCCACGTCGATGGCCCAGCCGTCGACCCGTGAGGCGGCGAACGCGGTGCGCGCCTTGTCGCCGTCGAACAGCTTGAACCCGCACTGGGTGTCGCGGATCCCGCGCACGGCGGTGGCCCGTATGAGCAGGTTGCCGGCCTTGCCGAGGAGTTCGCGGGCCCGGTGCTGGCGGTCGCCCAGGGTGGCGCCCGGCACGGCGCGGGAGCCCACGGCCGCCGCATGGCCCTCGGCGAGCGCGTGCTCCAGCCGCGCCAACTCGGCCACGGGGGTGGCGAGATCGGCGTCGGTGACGAGGACCCGGCGGCCCCGGCTGGCGGCCACCCCGAGCCGCAGCGCGTGCCCCTTGCCCCGGCCCGCACCGGTGACGGCGCGGATCCGTGGATCCCGGCGGGCCGCGACCAGGTCACCGGTGGCGTCCGTGGACCCGTCGTCGACGACGACGATCTCCCAGCCGGCGCCGGTCTGTTCGAGATGGTCCACCAGGGCGTCGAGGGTGGGCCCCAGCCGCCGCTCCTCGTCCCGGGCCGGGACGACCACGGACAGCTCGACGGTCTCCCGGTCGGTGGCCGTCGCCGTCATTCCTCGGCCAGCCGCTCGACCAGCGCGACGGAGTCGGCGTTGTACTCGGCGAGCATCCTGCGGGCCGTGGCGGTGTCGCGCCGGTACAGGGCGTCGACGAGATCCGTATGGCCGGACCACAGATGCCCGCGCAGATCGGTCAGCCGCCGCAGGTGCTGGACCGCGCACACCCAGGTCTGCACCCGCAGCCGGTGCAGGAAGTCGGCGAGATAGGGGTTGCCGAAGAAGTCGCTCAGTTCTCGCCAGAAGCGCAGGTCGTAGCCGATGAGGACGGTGAGGTCACCGGCGGCGGCGGCCCGCTGGGCCTCCTCGCCGCGCCGGCGCACCCCGTTGATGGCGGCGGCGACCCGCTCCGGGGAGCCCGACTCACGGACGGACTCCCGGCCCTCCTCCAGCTGCAGGAACATGCCCTCGATGATCAGCGAACGCGCCTCGATCATCCCCCGGTAGTCCTCCACCGAGTACTCGTGGACCCGGAACCCCCGGTGCTGGTCGGCTTCCAGCAGCTCCTGCGCGGAGAGATCCACCAGCGCCTCGCGGACCGGGGTCGCCGAGACGCCGTACTGCTCGGCGATCTCCTTGACCGTGAACTCCTGCCCGGGTTGCAGCCGCCCCGCCAGCACCTCGTCGCGGAGCGCGTCGGCGATCTGCTGCCGCAGGGTGCTGCGCGTCACGGCGCCGTTGCCGCTGCTGCCGGGCATCTTCGGGGCGTCTCCCTCGGGGCGTACGGACGGAAAGGGGCGTGCTCGTCGATATGTACGAGCACGCCACCTTACGCGTTCGAAGATTTCAAGCCCCTACACGCGTAGCGTGCGTCCGCTGTCCCCGCTCTGTGCCTACCCGGTGTACTCGTCGGCGACCGAAAGGGCCTGGTCAAGGGCCGCGAGGCCCTCCTTCACCTCGGATTCCGAGGCGTTCAGCGGGGGCACGAAATGCGTCCGGTTCATGTTCACGAAAGGCCACACCCCGGCCTTCTTCGCCGCCGCGCCGAAGGCCGCCATCGCCGCGTTCGCCTCACCGGCCGCGTTGTAGGGGACGAGCGGTTCCCGGGTCTCGCGGTCCTTCACCAGCTCAAGGGCCCAGAACATGCCCACGCCCCGCACCTCGCCGACACTGGGGTGCCGCTCGGCCAGCGCCCGCAGCCCCGGCTCGACGACGGACGCGCCCAGGTTCCGCGCGTTCTCGACGATCCCCTCCTCCGCCATGACGTCGATCGTGGCGACGGCGGCGGCACAGGCCAGCGGATGCCCGGAGTACGTCAGCCCGCCCGGGTACGCCCGCCGGGCGAACGTCTCCGCGATCGCGCCGGAGATCGCGACCCCGCCGAGCGGCACATAGCCGCTGTTCACGCCCTTGGCGAAGGTCATCAGGTCGGGGACGACCCCGAACAGGTCGGCGGCGAACCACTCACCGGTGCGCCCGAACCCGGCCATGACCTCGTCCAGGACGAGGACGATCCCGTACTTGTCGCAGATCTCCCGGACCCCGGCGAGATAGCCGGGCGGCGGCACCATGATCCCGGCGGTGCCGGGGACGGTCTCCAGGATGATCGCGGCGATGGTCGCGGGACCCTCGAAGGCGATCGTCGTCTCCAGGTGCTCCAGCGCCCGCGCGCACTCCTGTTCCTCGGTCTCGGCGTAGAAGCGGGAGCGGTAGAGGAAGGGCGCCCAGAAGTGCACCACTCCGGCGGAGGCGCTGTCGGAGGCCCAGCGGCGCGGGTCGCCGGTGACGTTGATCGCCTGCTGGGTGCCGCCGTGGTAGGAGCGGTAGGCGGAGAGCACCTTCGGGCGGCCCGTGTGCAGCCGGGCCATGCGCAGGGCGTGCTCGACGGCGTCCGCGCCGCCGTTGGTGAAGAAGATCTTGTCCAGGTCGCCCGGGGTGCGCTCGGCGATCAGCCGGGCGGCCTCGGAACGGGCCTCGACGGCGAAGGCGGGCGCGAAGGTGGTCATCCGCGCGGCCTGCTCCTGGATCGCGGCGACGACCTTCGGGTGCTGGTAGCCGATGTTGGCGTAGACGAGCCCGCTGGTGAGGTCGAGGTACCGCTTGCCGTCGTGGTCCCAGAAGTACGACCCCTCCGCGCCGGCCACGGCGAGCGGGTCGATGAGCTCCTGCGCTGACCAGGAGTGGAAGACATGCGCACGGTCCACGGCCTTCACGGCGGCGCCCGCCCGGGGGTCGGTCTGAGGGGTCATGGCCGGTGAGCGTAGGAGCGGGGTGCGGGGCGGCGGTACCGGCGTTCTGTTCCGTGGGCGGGGGGATTCCACGACAGGTTGTCGGGAGTCGGGGAGGGGTGAGGGGCCGGGGCGGCCCTTGTTTGACAGCTTGCTGTCGAAATGACAGTCTGTTGTCATGAATCTCAAGCCCGTGCATCTCGCCGTGTACGACACGCTCGCCGACTGGGAGACCGGGTTCGCCACGGCCCACCTCGCCCGGGGCGGGTATCCGGTCCGCACGGTCGGCGCGTCCGGCGCCGGGCCGGTGGCCAGCATCGGGGGACTGCGCGTCCTGCCCGACCTCGCCCTGGACGCCGTACGGCCCGAGGACAGCAGCCTGCTGATCCTGCCGGGCGCCGACCTCTGGGACACGTCAGACGCCCTCGCGCCCTTCGCCCGCAAGGCCCGGGAGTTCCTCGCCGCCGGCACCCCCGTCGCCGCGATCTGCGGCGCCACCGCCGGGCTCGCCCGCGAGGGCCTGCTCGACGACCGGGCCCACACCAGCGCGGTCTCCTTCTATCTGGCCGCGACGGGATACGGCGGCGGGGAGCGGTACGTCGACACGGACGCCGTGACCGACGACGGCCTGATCACCGCCGGACCGACCGAGCCCGTCGCCTTCGCCCGGGAGATCCTCGGGCTCCTCGGGGTCTACGAGGGGGAGGTGCTGGACGCCTGGTACCGGCTGTTCCACGACTCCGACGCCTCGGCCTACGCCGTGCTGGAGAAGGCGACGGCCGGCCGGTGAGCCGACCGCACCAGGAGCTGCTCAGCCGCGCCGCCCTCGGGGTGTTCCGGCTGAACGGCCAGTTCCTCGCGGTCGCCGAGGAACTCGCCCGGCCCGCCGGGATCAGCGCCGCCTGGTGGCAGGTGCTGGGGGCGGTGCTGCGGGAACCGCTGCCGGTGTCGGGCATCGCGCGGGTCATGGGCATCACGCGGCAGAGCGTGCAGCGCATCGCCGATCTGCTGGTCGGCAAGGGGCTGGCCGAATACCGGCCCAATCCCGCGCACCGCCGCGCCAAGCTGCTCGCCCCCACCCCGCAGGGGCGCGCCGCGATCGCCCGCGTCGACCCCGGGCACGCGGCCTTCGCCGACCGGCTGGCCGCCGCCTGCGGGGAGGCGGAGCTCGCCGAGGCGGTCGCGGTGCTGGAACGGCTGAGCGAGGTACTGGACGGCCTGGAGCCCCCCGTTACGGAACCGTAGACATCGCGCCACACGACTCCCCGAACGGCCGGTTTATTCTCGGCTCGACCACACATGGGGAGGAAAGGCGGCGCTGCGATGGAGAAGCTGGGCCCCGAGGACCCGCAGCGCATCGGCGGCTACCGGCTGCTCGCGCGGCTGGGTGCAGGGGGCATGGGACAGGTCTACCTGGCCCGTTCCGACCGCGGGCGGACCGTCGCGGTGAAGCTGGTCAAGCCGGAGCTGGCCGCGCGCGAGGAGTTCCGGGCCCGGTTCCGGCAGGAGGTGCGCAACGCACAGCGGGTCGGCGGCTTCTGGACCGCGCCCGTCCTCGACGCCGACACCGAGGCCGCCGTGCCCTGGGTCGCCACCGGCTATGTCGCGGGCCCCACCCTCCAGCAGGTCGTCGGCCACGACCACGGCCCGCTCCCCGAGCGCTCGGTGCGCATCCTCGCCGCCGGCCTCGCCCACGCCCTCACCAACATCCACGCCGCCGGGATCGTCCACCGCGACCTCAAGCCGTCCAACGTCATGGTCACCATCGAGGGCCCCCGCGTGATCGACTTCGGTGTCGCGCGGGCCCTGGAGTCGGTGAGCGACAGCGGCCTCACCCGCACCGGCGCGGTCGTCGGCTCACCCGGCTTCATGGCCCCCGAGCAGGTGCGCGGCGAACCGATCACCCCCGCCAGCGACGTCTTCTGCCTCGGCTCCGTCCTCGCCTACGCGGCCACCGGCGTCCTCCCCTTCGGCGGCACCGAGGGCGGGGCGCACGCCCTGATGTTCCGCATCGCCGAGGAGGAACCCGACCTCTCCGGCGTCCCCGAGGGCATCGCCGAGCTGGTCCGCGCCTGTCTGCGCAAGGACCCCGCCGCCCGCCCCTCCCTGCCCTGGATCCTGGAGCGCACCGGCACCGGGGACACCCTCGTCGACGGCCACTCCCGCGACCCCTGGCTGCCGGGCGCGCTGGTCGCCCAGCTCGGGCAGCACGCCGTACGGCTGCTGGAGACGGAGGACCCGGAGGGCACCCCGGAGCACAGCGGCCGGCAGGGCTACGCCGACGGGCCCGCGACGCCGGGCCCCGGACCGCGCACGAGGGCCGCGGGCCCCGGCACCCCGGCGTCCCCCGCCCCGGCCGCCGTACCGCACCCGGCGTACGGCCACACCCAGCAGCACCCGCAGGCCGGTTACGGCCCCGCCGGTGCGCCGCACAACCCGTACTCGGGGGAGGCCTCGGGCTACGGGAACACCGGGTACGGGAACACCGGATACGGCACCTCGCCGTACGGCGGCCCGACCCCGCCTTCCCATGACCCCTCCTACGGCCCCTCCCACGGCCCTTCCCACGCTCCCTCCCACGACCCCTCCTACGGCCCCTCCTACGACGCCTCCTACGACGCCTCCTACGACGAGGAGCCGGAGCCGTCGCGGCGCAGTGGCCGGACGACCGTGCTGCTGATGGCGATCGCGCTGGTCGTCGCGCTCGCGGCCGGCGGGTCGGTGTACGCGTTCCTCAGCGGTGACGACTCCTCGGACGGGAAGGCGGGCCCGGCGCCGAGCCGTACGGCGGGCACCGGGCCGTCCGACCCCACCCCCTCGAAGAGCGCGTCCTTGTCCTCCCCCTCGCCGTCCGCCTCCGAGACGGGCGGCGGAGCGGTCCCGGCCGGCTACCTCGGCACCTGGACCACCACGATCGACAACGAGACCGGCAAGAACACCCGTCAGCTCACCATCAAGCAGGGCAAGGTCGGGGACGCCGTGCTCTCGCTCGTCGCCGACGGGGACGCGTACCACTGCGAGTTCACCGCCGAGCTGACCGAACGCCCGGCGGGGAAAGGCCCGTTGGAGATCGGCCCGTCCACCGTCACCTCGGGGCGGCCCCGTTCCTCCTGCACCGCGGGCGCCGCCACCGAGGTCACCCTGCTCGCCGACGGCAGGCTGCAACGCGTCAACGCCGACACCGGGGAGAAGCTGACGTACAGCCGTCGGTGAACGTCCGGCGAACGTCCGCCGACCTGAGCGGAATCCGCCCTCGGGCAGTCGTACGGTGAACTCACGAGCGACTGTCGGGAGTTGCGGGGGCACCCACAGTGGACTGGCTGAACGCGGAGAACGTCGTCGCCATCGGGACGGCGGTGCTCGGCATCGCCGCGTCCGGTGTCATGGTCTGGTACGAGCGCCGGGTGCCGCGCCGCAAACGGATCGGCTACCGGGTGCAGATGGACAACCCGATCGGCGACGACGCCAGATCCGGCCGCGCCAACCGCCGCCTCGGCCTGTTCGACGAGACCCCGAACATGGCCGACGCCACCCTCGTCCTGCTCCGCATCGAGAACGACGGCTCCCAGGGCATCGCCCGTGACGACTACACCGGGCCCGAACGCCACGGCCTCACCGCCGTCTTCACCGGCCGCGCCATCCGCGGGGTGTCGGTCACCCAGCCGACCGACACCGACCACCTCATGGACCACTTCACCGCGGACCGGGGCTTCGGCTACGACGGCAACACCCTGCGCATCCCGCGCGTCCCGCTCAACCGCGGCGACCACTTCAAGCTGCTCGTGCTGCTCTCCGGCGGCGACGTCGGCCATGGCATCCGGCTCTACGGCGGGCTGCGCGACGGCGAGGTGCACCCCAACCGCAGCGCCACCCCCGACGACACCCCGCCGCTGTTCAGCCGCGCCGCCCGGCTGATCTCCCTCATGCTCACGCTGTCCGTGGTGACCCTGGCGACGATCGTCGTCGTCCGCGACGACACCCCGCCCCCGATCGGCTGCGAGCGCGGCACGCTCACCGTGACCGGCTCGACCGCGTTCGCCCCCGTGGTCCGGGAGGTGGCCCGCGCTTACGCGGAGGACTGCGAGGGCGCCAGCGTCACCGTCGACGCGCACGGCTCCACGGCGGGCATCCGCGAGCTGACGGACGACGGCGCCGGAGCGAAGAAGGGCTCCCCGCCGCTCATCGCCCTCTCCGACGGCCCCAAACCGGCCGGCCTGGAGGAGCTGCGCGAGAACCGGGTCGCCGTGTCGGTCTTCGCCCTCGTCGTCAACGACGACATCCCTCTGAAGAACCTCTCCACGACCGTCGTACGCCGCCTCTACCGGGGCGAGATCGCCAACTGGACGCAGCTCGGCGGCCCCGACCTCCCGGTCGTCCTCGTCAGCCGGGACGCCAACTCCGGGACCCGGCAGGTGTTCCAGCGGCGGGTGCTGGGCCGGGGCGAGATCGAGAACTCCTCCGCCGACTGCGCGCACAAGGACTATCCGTCGTCCCCCGTCGTGCGCTGCGAACTCGACTCCACCGAGCAGGTGCTGAGCACAGTGGCCGCCACGCCGGGCGCCGTCGGCTACAGCGAGCTCAACCTCGCCGACCGCGCGAAGGGGCTGCACCCCCTCGACCTCGACGGCGAGCCGCCCTCCGTGGACGCGATCGAACACGGCACCAGCCACTACCCGTACCGCGAGATCGAATACGCCTACACCTACGGCCGCCCCCCGGCCGACTCCCTGGCCTCCAGCTTCCTCACCTATCTGACCAGGGGGAACGGTCAGGACGTCATCCGCACCCACGGCCATCTGCCGTGCTGGTCCCCGGAGGGACTGAAGCTCTGTGCCGACCAGGGGTAGCCGTGGGCAGTCGTGCCGCTCACCGCGGCTCCGGCGGACGCTGCCTGGGCATGTTCGGCCGGGAGTTCGCCCCCGGCGGCAGGGGAAACCGCGGCGCCCCCGCATCCTGCCGCCCCCCGGACACCACCGCCGACTGGATCCCCAGCGGCGCCGACCCGGTGCGGAACTCCACCATCCAGTCCGCCGTCTCCGCCCGGACCAGCTCCATCACGTCCTCGGAGAACCGCCGCAGCACCGCCAGACACCGCTCCGCGGCCTCACTCGCCGTCCCCTCCGCCGGTCCCAGCACCTCCCGCACACTCTCGCTCGCCCAGTCGAACTGGAGCAGCTGAAGCCGCCGCTGCACGGCCTGCGCCGTCGCCACATCCCTTATCCACCCGGACGTCACCCCGAAGAACCGGTCCACCGCCACACACGACACCGCGAGCAGCAGGGCCAGATAGCCCCACGGCGCCACCCCGCCGAGCACCCCGGTGAGATCGAGCAGCGGCAGCCCCGCCCCGGCGACCGCCCCCGTCGCCGCCCCGCCGCGCAGCACCCGCGCCCCCCGCCGCTTCCACACCCGGTCCGCGAGGTACCAGGTCGCCGTCTGCAGCGCCCCCCGCTCCACCCACCGGTACAGCTCGTCCAGCCGCTCCGCCGGTTCGCCCCAGTCCCCGAGCGGAAACGCCCGCCCGGTCAGATCGCCCGGCCGCAGCCCGGCCGCACCCTCGCCCCACCCGTCCTGAGGCGGACCCTCGGGCTGCATCTCCGGCTGACCCACGGCACTCCCTTATGACTCAGTGACTCCGCGTAACGTCTGATGCTGATGTGCCGGGACCCTTCCTACCGCCCAATGGGTGGCGAAGGGGAAGCTTTCATCGCTTTTCCGCCCGGAAGTGGGCCTTGATCAGGTATACGCCACTGGGCAGACTCACTCGAAAGAGTGGCGGGGCGATGCGCTCATCGAGCACGTAGGCTCGTGCCAGACAGGAAAACGCAGACAGGAGCTGATCGTGATTCCCGGTGGTGGCCAGCCCAATATGCAGCAGCTGCTCCAGCAGGCCCAGAAGATGCAGCAGGACCTGGCCCGTGCCCAGGAGGAGCTCGCGAACACCGAGGTCGACGGGCAGGCGGGCGGCGGTCTGGTGAAGGCGACGGTGACGGGCTCCGGCGAGCTGCGCGCGCTGCGGATCGACCCCAAGGCCGTGGACCCCGAGGACACCGAGACCCTCGCCGATCTGATCGTCGCCGCCGTGCAGGCCGCCAACCAGAACGCGCAGACGCTCCAGCAGCAGAAGCTCGGCCCGCTGGCCCAGGGCCTCGGCGGCGGCAGCGGCATTCCCGGCCTGCCTTTCTAAGACGGGCCCCGGCCAACTACCGTACGTACTGCAAGGAACCCCAGGAAGGACGGCAGTCCGTTGTACGAAGGCGTGGTCCAGGACCTCATCGACGAGCTGGGGCGGCTGCCCGGCGTCGGTCCCAAGAGCGCGCAGCGGATCGCCTTCCACATCCTCCAGGCGGAACCGACGGACGTACGGCGGCTCGCGCAGGCCCTGATGGAGGTCAAGGCCAAGGTCCGCTTCTGCGCGACCTGCGGGAACGTGGCGCAGGAGGAGCTGTGCGGCATCTGCCGCGATCCTCGCCGCGATGCATCCGTCATCTGTGTCGTGGAGGAACCCAAGGATGTGGTGGCGATCGAGCGGACCCGTGAGTTCCGCGGCCGGTACCACGTCCTGGGCGGAGCGATCAGCCCGATCGAGGGCGTCGGCCCCGACGACCTGCGCATCAGGGAGCTGCTGGCCCGCCTCGCGGACGGCGCGGTCACGGAGCTGATCCTCGCCACCGACCCCAACCTGGAGGGCGAGGCGACGGCCACGTACCTCGCCCGCATGATCAAGCCCATGGGCCTGAAGGTCACCCGCCTGGCCAGCGGCCTCCCGGTGGGTGGCGACCTGGAATACGCGGACGAGGTCACCCTCGGCCGCGCCTTCGAGGGGAGACGACTCCTAGATGTCTGACGCCACGCTGCACGCGACCGACCAGAACCCGGACGACTTCGCGGTCCAGATCGCGGACCAGGTGGAGAGCTTCCTGGTGGCCGTCACGGAGGTGGCCAAGGGCGACGAGCCGGGCTCAGCCGTCCCCTTCCTCCTCCTGGAGGTCTCCCAGCTCCTCCTCGCGGGCGGTCGTCTCGGCGCACACGAGGACCTCGTCCCCGACGAGCGCTACGAGCCCGACACGGGCCCGGACGCGGACGTGGACGAACTCCGCGAGAACCTCGCCCGGCTGCTCGACCCGATCGACGTGTACTCCGAGGTCTTCGACCCCTACGAGCCCCGCAAGGCGCCCGTCCCGGCCCGGATCTCCGACGACCTCGCCGACGTCATCACCGACCTGCGCCACGGCATGGCCCACTACCGGGCCGGCCGCACCACGGAGGCCCTGTGGTGGTGGCAGTTCTCCTACTTCTCCAACTGGGGCTCCACCGCCTCCGCCACGCTGCGCGCCCTGCACTCCGTCCTCGCCCACATCCGCCTCGACCAGCCCCTCGAGGAACTCGACGGCCTGGACACCGACCAGGGCATGGGCGACGACACCCTGGAGTTCGAGGCGGGCAAGGTGATGGAGGTGGAGATCGGCGAACAGCTGGGCCGGGTCAGGTAGCGTCCGCGGCCGCGCGCATCACCAGCCCGGGAACTCTGGGGAGAGCGGCCCGTACGGCTTCCCTGACCGGGTCGAGGTCCACGCCGAGGCGTTCGAGACGGGCGACGAGGTCGGCGACCGGTCCGGGGTACGACTCCGTGAGGCGGAGGTAGTGCGGGATCGGGGCACGGCGCCGGCTGCTGCCTTGTTCCCGATCCAGATCCCCCAGACAGAGTTCCAGGTCGACGGCGTCGAGGGCGGTGGTGTGGTCGCCGCGGATCACGAAGCCCAGGGACCGGAGCTGCCGTACGGCTTCCGGCCACTCCATCTCCAGTCCGACCGCGGCCTTCACGAGGCGGTGCAGCGGCAGGGGTTCCTCCAGCACCCGCCGGCCTCCGTGCCTGTGCGCGGATCGTTCCAAGAGGTACGGATCGACGGAGTCCAGCGTTTCCGGTGACACCTCGCCCTTGACCGGCACCCCGTACTGCCTCATGCGGTGGAGGACGGCACTGCGAGGCATGTCGAGCTGACGGGACAGCTGCATCACAGTCTGGAGGGGCCGCGGGTTGCCGGGCCAGATCTGGCTGGGCCTCAGAAGGATCGCGTCGCTCGGAGCGGCCTCCTCCGGGAAGGGGGCGTCGGGCGGCAGCAGGCCGTACGCGCGCAGACGGGACGCCACCGCAGCGGGCGACAGCCCGGTCTCGAGGGCCACTTCTGCCACGTGACGCGGTGAGACCCGGCTGTTCGCCCCGAGCCATCGGCGGCGGCCACCTTCCCTGACAGGGGCCGTCAGCACGCTCATGTCCGTGTCCTCCGCGTGCTCGGGGAGCGGCGCGGGCGGGGTGAGCCCGAGCGAGCTGACGAGGTGTGCCGTATCGGCCAGGGGCTCGCCCCGCCGGCGCGCGGCGAGCACCAGCAGTCCTGGTGGGACGGTCTCCTCATGGCACAGCACCTCCCAGTCGCTCCGCTCCCAGCCCCATTCCCGGCTCTTCGCGAGGACGTCGTCCGTGAGCTGTTCGAGAACCGGATGGCCCGCGATGCGGAAGCCGTGAGCGCGCAGTTCCCGCGTGACCTCCGGCACCGGCCGGTCCCACTCGGCGGCGACCGCGAACACATGCCGGACCGGAACAGGCAGGGAAGGGGCCAGGGGCCGCTCGGTGTCCGGACCGTTGCTGAGGAGGCGCAGGGTGTCCGCCGGGGGAGTGTCCGTCGTCGGCACGTCCAGGACGGTGAGGCCGAACCTCCGCAGCCACTGCGCGGCTGTGTCGACGGCGATGCCGAGTCGGAGATGTGCCTTGACCAGATGTCCCGGTGCCACGGTTTCGGCGGTGGTGAGCCATGAGCCCGTGCCGTTCAGGTCGTCACTGAGCAGGCGCAGTACCTGTTCGTCGGCGTCGTCCACGGACGGATGGAGGTCCGGGGTGACGAAACCGAAGACTTCCAGGCGTCGTGCCGCCTCGCTGACGCCGATGCCGAACTCGAAGTGGGCCCGCAGCAGATGCCCCGGCGGCACGACGTCCCTGAGGGGGCTCAGCAGCGTGAGATTGATGTCGTCGACGACGGGCTCGCACTCCGGGACCGGCGGCGTCGGCAGCCGCAGCTCGGTCAGGCGACGGACGACCGACCCGTACGAGGCGCCGCACGCCTCGGCGAGCGACAGCACGTACCCCGGCGTCGCCCGCGAGGACCGGATCCGGGCGTCCGAGGGACGTGCGGGCAGAACGCGCTCGACCTCGTTCAGCTCGGGTACCAGCTCGGCCAGTGCGGTGAGCATGGGGTGAGGCCGGTGGGCGAGCAGCCGCCACAGCCGGGTGACATCGTCCGCAGGGTCCTCCATCTCGTCGGGGACATCGCCGCGATAGCCACCGAGGTCCGTCCCGTGCAGGATGTGGACGTCATGCGGGAAGTGACCCGCGACGGCCATCTCCGACGCGATCCCCCGCAGGTCCAGCACACGGCCCGCGGCCCCGCCCGCCTCCGTCACGATGTCCGCCAGCCGTGGGCTGCGGTCCGCGACGGCGGACAGCCACGTGTGGGTCAGCAGGGCCGGTTGTGACGACAGCAGGGTCGGCAGCGCCGCCCTGATCAACCGCTCCACGTCCGCGCCGACATCGTCGAGGACCTCCGTCCGGTCCACCGACAGCCGCCGTGGCCGGGTCGCGCCGGCCAGATTCACCACGGCGCCCCGCAGCCGACCGGTGCCCTTCGGGTCGCTCAGGATCCCCTTCAGTACGCGCGTCTCCGTATGGATCCCGTCGACCAGCACCCCTCCGCCGTGCTCGCACCACACCACCTGGCCGTCCACCCCCTGCGGGCCGTCGGACCAGGACGCGGTACACCCGTGTGCCTCGTAGCCGTCGCGGTTGCTGGTCAGGTCCTCGCGCGGTCGCAGCACACCCGGCTTCCACTCCACCGACCGTGAACCGTGCAGTGCCGTCGTGGTGAACTCCGCGACACCCAGCAGCCTGCGCAACTCCCGTACACAGGAAGGGGCCTTGTCGCCGTCCCGCAGGTACAGCCGTACCGTCGTGCCGATCGTCCCCGATGCCTCGGTGGGCCGTACCCGGAAGTAGTGGCCCGGGCCCGTGATGAGGACCGTCAGTTCGCGGAAACGGCCGTTCAGGCGGTCCATGTGACACGTCGTCACCCGGACCTCGTCCGCCAGCATGAAGTAGCTCAGCACGCCGATCCCGAACCGGCTGTTGGGGTGCATGGTCACCCCCCGCCGCTGCCACTCCTGCCGTTCCTCCTGGTACCGGGGAAGGTCCGTGAAGCGCACGCCCGCCTGGGCGAAGACCTCGGAGAGGGTGAGTTCGTCCATGCCGACGCCGTTGTCCCGGCACTCGAGGTAGTGGCGGCCTTCCGTCTCGTCGTAGCCCTGCCGGAACTCGATCCTCCCCCGGTACCCGCTGGACTCGTCGGCGGCGAGGGAGCGCGCCCTGCGGTAGCGGCAGGCGTCCAGGGCGTTCTGGTACAGCTCCCGGATGGCGAGGGAACGGTCGCGGTAGAGGTTCTCGCCCATGAGGAGTTCCTGCACGCGCTCCTCGTCCAGCCGGAAGCGCACCAGCCTGTCGACCGGGACGCGCGCACCCCGGCCGTCCACCTCGTGCACGCCCTCGGCGCGGGTGTGGAGCGGCAGCGCGGCGAGTTCGGGTGTGCCCGATGCCCGTACCGTCCGCAGCAGCGACTCCAGCCGCCGGGTGTGCTCGCTCAGTGCCGCCACCACGGCCGGATGGTCGCAGGTGGCCTTCAGCCCGAGGTCGTCCGTCCCGAACAGCCATGTGGCGCTGTTGACCGTGGCCTGGAGTCTTTCGGTGTCCAGCGCCTCCGGGATGCCCACGTGCCGCACGATCACCGAGGACAGGTCCGTGACCTCCACGGCCATCGCGTGGGCCACGGCGAACAGGGGGCCGACGAGACGTTCCCGTACCGACTGGAAGTCCCGCCCGTGGAAGTCCAGGGGGAACGGGTCCGAGGGGAGGTGTCCCGCGAGGGCCGGGTCGAAGAGGTCCGAAGGGCGCGCCGACGCGCAGGACAACAGCCGTGACAGCAACTCCGGTTCGAGGAGAACCGCCACCGTGTCGAGGTCCGCGGGGTGCGCGAGCCGACTGCCCTGCCGTGTCCTCGCCCACTGGTGGAACAGCCACCAGCCGATCTCCGGGCGGCCGTCCGGGCGGTCGTCCAGGTCGCCCAACTCGGCTCGGCGGACGAGCCGTTCATGCGACCCGAGGACCAGTTCGTAGGCCTGCCGGTCGGCGTCCGCCGCGCTCCGGCGGCGCAGATCCGTGGGGCCCACATGGGCCAGTTCGACAGCGGTGGCCGACCGGTGGGCCTGGTGGAGGAAGGGCAGCAGCGCGATCAGCGCCGCTTCGGAGGGCGAGAGGAAGCCCTCGCGGTCGCTCCACAGCTTGTGGATCAGGAGGTTGGTCCGGGCGGCCGTCCGGGAGGCGAGCCGTTCGTCGTGCCAGGGGTCGTCCAGCAGCGCCGACCGGCGGCTCTCGGCGTAGGAATCGGCCAGCCGGTCGGCGAGTTCCCGTGCCTCGTCCTGAAGGTGTTTGCTCCGCTCCCGGGCGTCCGGGCTGATCAGTTCCCATACCAGGGACCCGGCCACCTGGGTCCGCCACTGCGCCATTGCTTCCGTCCCCCTCGTCCCCGAAACGACGACCCAAGCTACCCGCCCCCTCGTGGTGTAGTCGGCCACACCATCGGTTCGGGAGTGTGCTCCCTCCTTTGCGCAGGTCGGAGACGGGATCGTTGTTTCTGCAAGCAGAAGTCAACGGTCACCGAATCTCCAAGGACCCCGCCATGAAGTCGCTGCTCTCCTCCCGTCCCGTCCTGTGGTTCCTCTTCCTGTTCAACCTCGCCGTCGCCGCCGTCGCGCCCTTCGTGGTGGACGGGTCGCAGGGGGTGATGACCGCGGTGGGCATGGGCGTCGTGTCGCTCGGGGCCGGGGTCAGCCTGGTCCGGGGCCGACGGGCCGGTGCCTGAGCGGGGAGCCGCAGAATTGGGAGCGTCCTGGACGTCCCCTGTACGACCGCTGCACGGGCCCTAACCGGCCGGACGCGAGTCTTGAGTCATCCCAACAGGCACCATCCGCACAGGAGTTGCGATGACCCGAAAGACCCGCATACGCGCCGCCCTCGTCACCGCCACCGCCCTCGTCACCGCCGCCACGGTGACGGCGGGAGTCAGTGCGGCCGGCCCCGAGAAGGCGCACCAGACCCACAAGCCGGGCAAGAAGCAGATCGCCGCCCTCTTCGACGGCTGGAACGCCGCGCTGCGGACGGGCGACCCGGAGAAGGTCGCGGACCGCTACGCCAAGGACGCGGTCCTGCTGCCCACCCTCTCCAACAAGGTCCGCACGGACCGCGCCGGCATCGTCGACTACATGGAGCACTTCCTCCAGAACAAGCCGGTCGGCAAGAAGATCGAGACGCACATCAACGTCCTCGACGGCAACTCCGCCCTCGACTCCGGTGTCTACGAGTTCACGCTCACCGACCCGGCCACCGGCAAGAAGCGCGCCGTCGAGGCCCGTTACACCTACGAGTACGAGAAGCGCGGCGGCAAGTGGCTCATCGTGAACCACCACTCCTCCGCGATGCCCGAGGGCTGAGAACCCCGGGAGGCTAGTGCCGCGGCAGGCAACGTTCGCCCCGTCGCGACGCCCGGCACGCACTCTCGCCGCACCGGCCGAAAGCCCAAGTACGTCCAGTACGAGGACTTCCGGCCGGCACGCCGAGACCACGCACCGGACGCCGCTCCTTGACGGGCAAACGTTGCCTGCCGCGGCACTAGGAGCCCGAGCGCGGTGCGGCCCGCAGCGTGATCCGCACGCACAGGCCCCCGCCCGGCGCGTCCGTCAGGGCCACCGTCCCGCCGTCGTCCGTCACCAGCTGTTTGACGACGGCGAGGCCGAGGCCCGAGCCGGAGCGCCCGGTCAGGCCCTGACCGCGCCAGAAGCGGTCGAAGGCGCGGGACTTCTCCGCGTCCGACATGCCCGGTCCGCCGTCCGTGACGGAGAGGACCACCTCCCGCGCACCGGAGCCCGTCTCCAGCCGTACGGTGATCGTCCCGCCGTCCGGTGAGACCTCCAGCGCGTTCGAGAGCACGTTGTCCAGCACCTGGTCCAGATGACCGGGGCTGGCCAGCACAGACGGCCGGTCGTCGACACCACTCCCCCTGAGCGCGATGGTGACTCCGCGCTCGTCGGCGGCCGGTCTCCACACCGTCAGGCGTTCCGCCACGATGTCCCCGAGGGGCAGCGGCTCCGCGGCCGTGACCTTCGCCTCGGCCCGCGCCAGCACCAGCAGGCCGTTCACCAGCCGGCTCATCCGGACCACTTCGGCCGTCGCCTGCTCCACGTCCTCCCGTACGAACTCGTCGTCCACCCCGTCCGCGATGTTGTCCAGCGACAGCCGCAGGGCCGTGAGCGGGGTGCGGAGCTGGTGGGAGGCGTCCGCGACGAAGATGCGCTGCGAGGCGACCAGGGTGTCCAGGCGCTCGGCGCCCTGGTTGAGGGTGCGGGCGAGGGTCTGGGTCTCGGCCGGGCCCGTCACGGGCGAGCGCGCGGTGAGGTCGCCGTCGCTGAACTTGCTCGCCATGGAGTTGAGTTCGCGCAAGGGGGCGGTGATCCGGCGGGCGGCGTACGCACCGATCGCGGCGGCCGCCGCCAGGACGAGCGCGGCGAGCCCGGCCCGGAAGCCCCAGATCGACCACAGGCGCCGGGTCATGTCCGAGGTCGAGTAGACGATCCGTACGGCCGCGTCGCCCTCGGCGGGGACGGTGACCGTCAGGTTCCGGCCCCAGATGAAGTCCGAACCCCAGTCGGTGGTCGGCCTGTTGCGCTCCACGGCCCGGGTCAGTGCCGCGTCGGTGGCCGGCTCCGGCAGGTCCGGGGCGCAGGCGCCGGTGGGGGTGACCCGGACGGCGCCCGGGGTCTCATGGCTGTACGCCCTGGCCACCTTGGTCAGGGCCTCGCAGGAGATGCGGTCGCCGTTGCCCAGCAGCAGCGCCATGGTGTTGGCCTCGCGCAGGACGGACAGTTCGGTGTCGTCGCGCAGCTGCTTGGTGAGCGTGAAGGCGACCGGCACCGTGAACAGCAGGATGGCGACCGCGACGAGCAGGATGTAGCTGCGGATGAGTTGCCGGTTCACGGGGTGTCTCCGGCGACCTCCAGGCGGAAGCCGACTCCCCGGACGGCCTCGATGGTGATCGCGCCGGCGAGCTTGCGGCGAAGGGCCGCCACATGCACGTCCAGGGTCTTGGTGGGGCCGAACCAGTTGGCGTCCCAGACGGCCTCCATGATCTGCTCGCGCGACATCAGCGCGCCCGGCTCCTCGGTGAGGAAGGCCAGCAGGTCGTACTCCTTGGGGGCCAGTGCCACCTCCGCGCCGTCCAGGTGGACGCGGGCGGCCTTGCGGTCCACGGTCAGGCGCGTGCCGTAGCGGTCCGGGCCGGCGTCGGCCGGTGTGCGGGGCCGTACCCGCCGCATCACGGCCCGTATCCGCGCGATGACCTCGCGCACCCCGAACGGTTTGGAGACGTAGTCGTCCGCGCCCAGCTCCAGGCCGACCACCCGGTCCGTCTCGTCGCTGCGCGCGCTGATCACGATGATCGGCACGTCCCCGCGCCCGCGCAGCGCCTTGCAGACGTCCAGGCCGTCGGTGTCGGGCAGTCCGAGGTCGAGGAGCACGACGTCGTAGGGGCCGGGGTGGGCGAGGGCGGCGGCGCCCGTGGTGACCCAGTCGACCTCGAAGCCGTAGCGCTTCAGGCCGCGCCGCAGGGACTCGGCGACCGGCTCGTCGTCTTCCACCAGGAGTACGTGCACGCGACGCAGATTAGTCCTTGAAACTTAATTCACAGCCATCACTTGCGTATCAGTGGGCAGGTACCTCCCGAGCGGTCGCCCGGCCACCGCCGGACATCTCACCATGCGGTACTCCAGAGGTGGATTTCGGGCGCTCGTTAGACTGAGCCGACAGAGACGAACTGAGCGAGGAGCGCACGTGGGCCTTGTCGTGCAGAAGTACGGAGGCTCCTCCGTAGCCGATGCCGAGGGCATCAAGCGCGTCGCCAAGCGGATCGTGGAAGCGAAGAAGAACGGCCACCAGGTGGTCGTCGTCGTTTCCGCGATGGGCGACACGACGGACGAGCTGATCGATCTCGCCGAGCAGGTGTCACCGATGCCTGCCGGGCGTGAGTTCGACATGCTGCTGACCGCCGGAGAGCGGATCTCCATGGCCCTGCTGGCGATGGCGATCAAAAACCTGGGCCACGAGGCCCAGAGCTTCACCGGCAGCCAGGCAGGCGTCATCACCGACTCGGTCCACAACAAAGCCCGGATCATCGATGTCACGCCGGGCCGCATCCGGGAGTCCCTTGACAAGGGCAACATCGCCATCGTCGCCGGGTTCCAGGGCGTCAGCCAGGACAAGAAGGACATCACGACCCTGGGCCGCGGTGGCTCCGACACGACCGCCGTCGCCCTCGCCGCCGCGCTCGACGCCGAGGTCTGCGAGATCTACACCGACGTCGACGGTGTGTTCACCGCCGACCCGCGGGTGGTCAAGAAGGCCCGGAAGATCGACTGGATCGCCTTCGAGGACATGCTGGAGCTCGCGGCCTCCGGCTCCAAGGTGCTGCTCCACCGCTGTGTGGAGTACGCCCGCCGTTACAACATCCCGATCCATGTGCGGTCCAGCTTCAGCGGACTTCAGGGCACCTGGGTCAGCAGTGAGCCGATTGGGGACCGCAAGGTGGAGCAGGCCATCATCTCCGGTGTCGCGCACGACACCTCCGAGGCCAAGGTCACGGTCGTCGGTGTGCCGGACAAGCCGGGCGAGGCCGCCGCGATCTTCCGGACGATCTCGAACGCCGAGATCAACATCGACATGATCGTGCAGAACGTGTCCGCCGCCTCCACCGGGCTGACCGACATCTCCTTCACGCTCCCCAAGGCGGAGGGCCGCAAGGCCATCGACGCGCTGGAGCGGAACAAGGAGGGCATCGGCTTCGACTCGCTGCGCTACGACGACCAGATCGGCAAGATCTCGCTGGTCGGCGCGGGCATGAAGACCAACCCCGGGGTCACCGCGGACTTCTTCACCGCCCTGTCCGACGCGGGGGTGAACATCGAGCTCATCTCGACCTCCGAGATCCGGATCTCGGTCGTCACCCGCGCCGACGACGTCAACGAGGCCGTCCGCGCCGTGCACACCGCCTTCGGGCTGGACTCCGACAGCGACGAGGCCGTCGTCTACGGAGGCACCGGGCGCTGATGCCCCCCACCAGCCGGCCGACGCTCGCGGTCGTGGGGGCGACCGGAGCCGTCGGCACCGTCATGCTCCAGATCCTGTCCCACCGGGCGGACATCTGGGGCGAGATCCGTCTCGTCGCCTCACTGCGCTCGGCCGGCCGCAAGCTGGCCGTGCGCGGCGAGGAGGTCGAGGTCACGGCCCTGTCGGAGGAGGCCTTCGACGGGGTCGACATCGCCCTGTTCGACGTGCCGGACGAGGTCGCCGCGCAGTGGGCGCCGATCGCCGCCGCCCGGGGCGTGGTCGTCGTGGACAACTCCGGCGCCTTCCGGATGGACCCGGACGTGCCCCTGGTCGTCCCCGAGGTCAATCCGCACGCCGTGCACATCCGGCCGCGCGGGATCGTCGCCAACCCC
Source organism: Streptomyces griseoruber (assembly GCF_001514205.1). Lineage (GTDB taxonomy): Bacteria > Actinomycetota > Actinomycetes > Streptomycetales > Streptomycetaceae > Streptomyces > Streptomyces griseoruber. The sequence continues at coordinate 108,559 of NZ_KQ948775.1, forward strand.
AACTGCACCACCCTGTCGATGATCGTCGCCCTGGGCGCGCTGCACGCCGCGTACGGGCTGCGCGAGCTGGTGGTGTCCTCGTACCAGGCGGTCAGCGGGGCCGGGCGGGCCGGGGTGGAGACGCTCCGGCAGCAGATCGCGCTGGTCGCCGGCACCGAGCTGGGGACCTGCCCCGGTGACGTGCGGCGGGCCGTCGGCGAGAACACCGGGCCGTTCCCGGAGCCGGTCGCGCTGAACGTCGTACCGTGGGCCGGGACGCTGCGCGAGGACGGCTGGTCGTCGGAGGAGATGAAGGTGCGGGACGAGTCCCGCAAGATCCTCGGACTGCCGAGGCTGCCGGTGGCCGTGACCTGTGTCCGGGTGCCGGTCGTCACCACGCACTCCCTCACCGTGCACGCCCGCTTCCAGGACACGGTCACCGTGGACGGCGCCCGCGAGATCATCGCCACCGCGCCCGGGGTCGTCCTGTTCGACAACCCGGAGGCGGGGGAGTTCCCCACGCCGGCCGATGTCGTCGGCACCGACCCGACCTGGGTGGGCCGGGTCCGGCGGGCCCTGGACGACCCGACCGCCCTGGAGCTGTTCGTCTGCGGGGACAATCTGCGCAAAGGGGCCGCTCTGAACGCCGCGCAGATCGCCGAACTGGTGGCGGCCGAGCGGAACTGACCCGCCAGTCAGGAACGGTCGGCAAAAGCCCTGGCCAGGGGCGTGGCAAAGTGTGAGCCGGTCGATGGTTCAGGCCACTTGTCTCGGACAGCGTTGTCGTCTGAAGATTGCCGAAGACTTCCTCCCCGTTCTGTGCAACCGCGCGCAGGGCGGGGAGCGTCTTTGCGGTCCCGGCGTGGGGACGCCGTGATCCGGGCGTGGGGACGCCCGTTCATATGGGATACAAGGGAAGAGCGGGACACATGAGACGGGTAGGCGTGGCCTCGTCCGACGGAAAAGTGACGCCCGGCACGTACAACCTCCACGGGGGGACGTGTGTCCAACTGGCGTGGCAGAGGTACTCGAACTCCCCCTGGCTCGCGCCGTCCTCCGACCCCGGGTCGCCGGGGCGCCCGGCGGCATGCCGGTGATCGCGCCCATGCCCGCAGCGCGGCCCACCCGCATCCCCAGCCAGCGTGACGGCGCCGAGCAGCCCGCCTCCGCCGAGAACGCCGTGGCCGCCGGTACCACCGTCGACCACCTCACCGAGACCTACCGGGCCCACTACCGGTCCCTGCTCGGTCTCGCCGCCCTCCTCCTCGACGACACCGCCTCCTGCGAGGACGTCGTCCAGGAGGCCTTCATCCGGGTCCACTCCGCGCGCAAACGCGTCCGCGACCCGGAGAAGACCCTCGCCTATCTCCGCCAGACGGTCGTCAACCTCTCCCGCTCCGCCCTGCGCCGCCGCATCCTCGGACTGAAGCTGCTGTCCAAGCCGATGCCGGACATGGCCAGCGCGGAGGAGGGCGCCTACGACCAGCTGGAGCGCGACTCCCTCATCAAGGCGATGAAGGGCCTCCAGCGCCGCCAGCGCGAGGTCCTCGTCCTGCGCTACTTCGCCGACATGACCGAGGCCCAGGTCGCCGAGACCCTCGGCATCTCCCTCGGGTCGGTCAAGGCGTACGGCTCACGCGGCATAGCCGCCCTGCGCATCGCGATGGAGGCGGCGGCGTGAACGGCGAGGCCGAGGGCCGCGACTCGCACGAGCGCCACGAGCCGTACGCATGGCACGAGCCGATGCGGCCGGAGACAGACGATCCGAAGCACTCGCACGCTGGGAACGAAACCGTGAACCACCACCTCGACGACCAGGGCCGGGGCGGGCTCGACGCGGACGAGCTGGCACTGCGCCGGATGCTCCACCAGGCGGTCCGGGAGATGGAACCGCGCGACGGGACGCTGAACCATCTGCGCCGTGCCGTTCCCGCCCGCCGGGCCCGCAAGCGGCAGGCGGCCGTCGGCATGGCGGCCGCCGCGCTCTTCGTCGGCACCGCCGTCCCCGCCGTCCTGCACGTCTCCGCCGCGGGCGGCTCCGACGCCACCCCCGCCATCGCCGGCCAGGCCTCCCAGGCCCAGGGCGGCACCAGCCAGGGCAAGGGGCCCGACGGGAGCACCGGCGGCAAGGTCGGCGACTCCGCCGGCAAGACCGACGAACAGGGCAAGAGCGGCAGCACCGGCTCCGGCGAGAGCAAGGGCACGGCCGGCACCGGCGCCTCCAGCGGCAGCGAGTCCTCCACCAGCACCGCCCAGGCCGCCCCCGCCTGCACCGCCTCCCAGCTCGGCTCCACCTCCGCGAACGTCGCGGGCGCCGACTCCGCCGGGATCGTCTACGGCACCTTCCGCGTCGCCAACGTCTCGGGCGCGGCCTGTACCGTCGCCGGCGCCGTCACCCTCACCCCGGGCGCCCAGGGCGCGGCCGACCCGACGAAGATCACCGTGGTGCAGCACGCCTCCGGCGACGCGGCGGCCGGCCTGCCCGACCCCTCCCTCTACGTCACCCAGTACGTCCTCGCGCCGGGGTCCGCCTACGAGGTGAAGTTCGCCTGGCAGCCGACCGAGACCTGTCCCACCACGAGCACCACCGGCGGCACCACCGGAGGCGAGTCCTCGCCCTCCCCGACGCCGACCGAGCAGGCCGCCACCACCGGTGACACCTCCGCGGGCACCACCACCCAGCTGCTCACCGAGGACGGCACCGCCGACGGCAGTGTGCTCGTGACGTACACCACGGACGACGGGTCCACGACGGTCTCGGCGACCGTGTCGAATGCCTGTGCGGGCACGATCTACCGGACGGGCGTGCTGGCGTCCTCCTGAACGCCGAGGGGCGCGGTCTCCTCGGGAGCGATCCCGAGGGCCGCGTCCCGCGCGAACTCCACCTCGCGGCGCAGCAGCCGGAACCACATGAACACCACGAACCCGGCGAAGACGAACCACTCGCCGGTGTAGCCCAGGTTCTGGAACGCCTTCAGGTCCAGCCCGGTGTTCGGGGCCGCGCTCACCGGCACCGTCCTCATCCCGCCGTCGGCGGAGTCGAGGGTGACCCAGGCGTCGTAGACGTCGTACGGCACGAGGTTGATCAGGGACGCGGCGCTGATCGCGGCGGTCTGGCCGGACGGCAGGCCGCCCTGGGCGCTCACGCCGTTGTCGCCCGGCTGCTCGGAGGCCTGGAGCGAGCCGGTCACGGTGACCTCGCCGGAGGGCGGTGCGGGGGCCTTCGCGGCGTCCGCCGTGCCGGGCAGCCAGCCGCGGACCACGGGCAGGGCCTCGCCGCCGTCGGTGCGCAGCAGGGTCAGCACGTAGAAGCCGCTCGTCCCGTCCAGTTCCCGGCCCGGGACCAGCAGCTGCCTGCCGTACCGGCCGGTGGCGGTGACCTGCTTGCCGACGGTCGCCTTGTCCACGGGCAGCAGCTCGGCGAGCGGCCGGGCCGCCTCCTCGCGGTCGGTCTCGGCCTGCGCCTTCGCCGTCCGGTGGTCGTCGACCCGCGCCTCGAACCGGCTCAGCTGCCAGGACCCCATGAACACACAGAAGGGGATGGCCAGCAGCACGAAGACGTTGATCCCCCACCAGCGGGGCGTCAGCAGGAACCGGTACACGCCACCACGGTACGTGGCACGGCTCCGGCGCCCGGGCGCGGGGTGGGGCGCACTGGTTGCAGTCACCACAGACATTGGTCTGACCTGCGCGGATGTAAAGGTTATCCACAGGCCGTGCTCAGCGGAGGTCGTTTGTCGCCGAGGGCGGGCAGTATGGGTCCATGACTGAGAGCTACGGGTCCGCCGCGCCGGGGCGGTACGAGGAGATGCCGGACTGGGAGAAGCGCTTCAGGGCGCCCAGGGTGTCATTGCCGGACTGGGCGGAGGACACGCCCGACCGTTCCCTGTTCGTCTCCAATGCGACGGGTACGTATGAGCTGTACGCCTGGGACCGGGCCACCGGCGAGCAGCGGCAGGTGACGAAACGGGCGAACGGCACGACGGACGGCGTGCTCTCCCCGGACGGCGCGTGGATCTGGTGGTTCGACGACAAGGACGGCGACGAGTTCGGCGTCTGGCGCCGGCAGCCCTTCGAGGGCGGCGAGGACGAGCTGGCCACGCCGGGCCTCGACCCCTCGTACCCGGCGGGTCTCGCGCTCGGCCGCGACGGGCGGACGGCGGTGGTGGGCCGTTCGACCGACGAGGAGGGGACGACGATCCATGTGGCGCGGGTCGGCGAAGCGCCCTTCGAGCTGTACCGCCACCGGGAGTCGGCGGGCGTCGGGGACCTCTCCCACGACGGCACGCTGATCGCGATCGAGCACACCGAGCACGGCGACGCCATGCACTCCGCGCTGCGGGTGCTGCGCCCGGACGGCACACGGGTCGCCGAGCTGGACGACACCGACGGCGGCGAGGAGGAGCTGGGCCTGGAGGTCCTGGGCTTCGCCCCGGTGGACGGCGACACCCGGCTGCTGATCGGACACCAGCGGCGCGGCCGCTGGGAGCCGCTGGTGTGGGACGTGGCCACCGGCGAGCAGACCGACCTGGCGCTGGACCTGCCGGGCGACGTCAGCGCCGAGTGGTACCCGGACGGCTCCGGGCTGCTCATCGCGCACAGCTTCGAGGCGCGCAGCGAGCTGTTCCGGTACGACCTGGGGGGCGGCGCTCTGGAGCGGGTGCCGACCCCGCGCGGCACGGTCTCCGGGGCGACGGCCCGGCCGGACGGCAGCGTGGAGTACCTGTGGTCCTCGGCCGCCGAGCCGCCGGTGGTCCGCTCGACGAGCGGGCAGGTCGTCCTCGACCCGCCCGGGATGAAGTCCCCGGGCTCGGTCGCCGTGGAGGACGTGTGGGTGGAGGGCCCCGGCGGCCGGATCCACGCCCTGGTCCAGAAGCCGGCCGGTGCCACCGGGCCGCTGCCGACCGTCTTCGACATCCACGGCGGTCCGACCTGGCACGACAGCGACGCCTTCGCGGCGGCCCCGGCGGCCTGGGTGGACCACGGGTACGCGGTGATCCGCGTCAACTACCGCGGCTCGACGGGGTACGGGCGGGCCTGGACGGACGCGCTGAAGGTGCGGGTCGGCCTGATCGAGCTGGAGGACATCGAGGCGGTACGGCAGTGGGCGGTGGGCTCGGGACTCGCCGACCCCGCCCGGCTGATCCTCACCGGCGGCTCCTGGGGCGGCTACCTCACCCTCCTCGGCCTCGGCACCCAGCCGCAGGCGTGGACCGTCGGGATCGCGGCGGTGCCGGTCGCGGACTACGTCACGGCGTACCACGACGAGATGGAAGCGCTGAAGGCGATGGACCGCACGCTGCTCGGGGGCACCCCCGAGGAGGTTCCGGACCGCTTCGAGGCCTCGTCCCCCTTGACGTACGTCGACGACGTCAAGGCACCGGTGTACATCTCGGCGGGGGTCAACGACCCGCGCTGCCCGATCCGCCAGATCGACAACTACGTGAAGCGGCTGGAGGCCCGGGGGGCGGTCCATGAGGTGTACCGGTACGACGCCGGGCATGGATCGCTGGTCGTGGACGAGCGGATCAAGCAGGTGCGGCTGGAACTGGAGTTCGCGGAGAGGTACGTGAAGTAAGCAGGGACCGGCGGTCGGGTGCGGGTGCGTGGGGGCTGATCGCGCAGTTCCCCGCGCCCCTTCACCCCCGTTGGCCTACCGCCCCGTCGTCCGGCTCCGCCTTCCCAGGAGCTCCGCCAGCCCCCGCCGGGTGGCGGCCAGGACCACCCGGTCCTCGTTCCGCAGGACATAGGTGTCGGGCAGGTCCCAGACCAGCCCGTCCCGACCCTCACCCGTGTCCAGCGCCAGCACGCGCCACCTGCCCGCCCGGAAGGCCTCCCCGACCGTCCGGCCCGCGAGCTGGGCGCACTCCCCGACCGTCAGCGCCGCGAACAGCAGCACCCGTCGCTCGACCGGGATCGCCCCCAGGATCTGCCGCCCCATCATCGCCCCGGCGAACGACGGCGCCGACAGGTGCGACACGCTCCGGCTCCGGGTCAGCGCCTGGGGATGCGCGGCCCGCAGGGTGCGGTACACGGCGGTCGCGAAGTCGTCGTCGTACAGCCGCAGCACCACCCGCAGATCGGGCCGGAGCGTCCGGGCGTACAGCGCGGCCTCCAGGTTCGTCGTGTCGGAGCTGGTCACCGAGAGCAGGGCGTACGCCCGGTGGATCTTCGCCGCCTCCAGCACCCCCTCCTGGGTGGCGTCCCCCAGCACCACCGGCACCCGGAGCCGCCGCGCCACCGCGAGCCCGCGCGCCTCGGGCCCCGCCTCCACGCACACCACGGGGATGTTCAGCTCCCGCAGCCTCACCAGCACCCGGGTGCCGATCTTCCCCAGCCCGAGCAGCACGACATGGCCGCCCATCCCGCGCGGCGGCCGCCGCAGCGACCCCGCGCCCCGGAACGTCCCGAGCGCCTCCAGCACCGCCGCCAGCAGCACCGGCAGCAGCAGCAACCCCATCAGCCCGGACAGCAGTTGCAGTACCTGACGGGCCGTACTCGCCCCGATCGCCGGGTCGTTGATCGCGAACAGGTCCAGCAGGGTCAGATACAGCGCGCCCAGCGGATGGATCCTGGTCACCACCCACAACGCCACCGCCAGCGCGAACACGCATCCCACGAGGCCGGCCAGCGACAGCCGCAGCCGTCGGGAGAAGAGGGTGGTGATCGGGGCCATCGTCCCGAGACCCCGGCTCGTCTGGGGGGCGGGGCGGGTCGCGTACGCCACCTGCTCCAGCTCCACCGACCCGCGCCGCCCGGCCGCCTCCCGCACCGCCTCCGCGTCCGGCAGCAGCAGCGGCCCCTGGTCCCCGGTGCTCTCCGAACCGTCCGCGAAGGCGGGATCGGCCGTGTTCGCGGACAGCAGCGCCAGGGTGGGCCGACCGCCGGGGGGCTCACCCGGCGGGCGTTCCACGGCGCGCAGCAGCAGCCCGTCCGTCTGGACGATCTTGGTGGTGCCGGCGACGGCGGACGCGGCCAGCGCGGGCGCGGCGGTGTCGGCGTCGGACAGCACGGTGGTCGAGGCGTCGCTCCCGGCCGCCGGACCGCCACCGGCGGCCAACGCGGCCGCCTGGTCGAGGAGTTCCTCGATGTGCAGGCCCAGCCGGCGGTTGTACAGGCGCAGGACGAGCCGCAGGTGGGGGTGGAGGCGGCGGGCGGTGAGGGCCGCGCGGATGTTGGTCTCGTCGTCCTCGTACACGAGGGCCAGCGCGGCGGCCCGCTCCACGCCCGCCTCGGCGAGTACCGCCTCGGTGGGCTCGACGGCCTCCAACGTCCGCTGTCCGTTGCCGGGTTCACCGGTGGCGGGGGCCGTGCCGTTGCCGGCGGCCCGGCTGACCGCCGCGCTCACCACCCGGTCGAGCAGCGCCGCCGACACCGCGCGGGCGCGCCCGACGACCGGCGGCCGCACCGAGCGTTCGGCGGGCGGTACGACGAGCGTGACGTGCTCCTCGTAGACCCCCCGCAGTTCGGCGGCGAGCCGGTGCGCGAGCCCGTCGTCGCCGCACACCACCATGTGCGCGCCGGTGTCACCCGTCGCCCTGCCCTGATTCGGAACGCTCCCCACGAGGGAGAAGACTGCCTCACCGGGACGGAGGTTCCACGGGAGGCCCCCCGCTGTGAACACCGGGCACCCCGGCACCGTAGAAAAGGGGAGGGAATGCGAGAAACAGGGATCAGGCAGAACAGCACGGAACGCGGAGGTGCCAGACCTGTGGCCATCACCAAGGCGGCCCCGCGGGACGGGGACACCCACGCGGACGCCGCGGCCCCCGCGCCGGACGAGGAGCCCCGGCGGCTGACCTCCCCCCTCGCCCTGACCCTGCTCCTGCTCCTGCTGGTGCTGCTGCAGAGCCCGATCCGCCGGGCCCTGTCCGCGCCGGTGATGCAGAGCTGGACGACGGTGTTCGTGGCGGTCGTGATCCAGGCCCTGCCGTTCCTGGTGCTGGGCGTGCTGCTGTCGGCGGCGATCGCGGTGTACGTCCCGCCGTCGTTCTTCGCCCGTGCGCTGCCCTCCCGTCCCGCGCTGGCCGTGCCGGTCGCCGGGATGGCGGGGGCGGTCCTGCCGGGCTGCGAGTGCGCCTCGGTGCCGGTCGCGGGGGCGCTGGTCCGGCGGGGCGTGACCCCTGCGGCGGCCCTCGCCTTCCTGCTCTCCGCCCCGGCCATCAACCCGATCGTGCTGACCGCGACGGCCGTCGCCTTCCCCCGGAACCCCGAGATGGTGCTGGGCCGTTTCGTCGCGAGCCTGCTGGTGGCGTGTGCGATGGGCTGGCTGTGGCAGCGGGTGGGCCGCACGGACTGGATGCGGCCCCCGGCGCACGCGCATCACGAGGGGCAGACCAAGGGCGCCGCGTTCTGGGACTCGGTGCGGCACGACGTGATGCACGCGGGCGGCTTCCTGGTGGTGGGCGCGATGGCGGCGGCCACGCTGAAGGCGGTCGCGCCGGAGAGCTGGCTGCGGACGGCGGCCGGCAACCCGGTCGTCGCGGTCCTGGCCCTCGCCCTGCTCGCGGTGATCCTGTCCATCTGCTCGGAGGCGGACGCCTTCGTGGCCGCGTCCCTCACCCAGTTCTCCCTGACGGCCCGGCTCGCGTTCCTGGTCGTCGGCCCGATGATCGACCTCAAGCTGTTCGCGATGCAGGCGGGCACCTTCGGCCGCGCCTTCGCGCTCCGCTTCGCCCCCATGACCTTCGTTCTGGCCATCGCCTCGGCCGTGCTGACAGGAGCGGTCCTGCTGTGAACCGACAGTCCCAGGCCGCCGTCCTGTTCCTCCTCGGCGCGGCCCTCCTGCACGCCGGCACCACCGACCTCTACCTCCGCTACGTCAAGGCGGGTCTGCAACCGCTGCTGCTGGCGTCCGGCGCGGTCCTGATCGTCGCGGCCCTGGCGACGGCCTGGTACGAGTGGCGCAGGGGGAGGAAGGGACACGGGGAGGCACCGGACGAGGGCCACGGCGAGAAGCACTCCCACCCCGAACCCCGTATCTCCTGGCTCCTCGTCCTCCCCCTCCTCGCCCTGATCCTGGTCGCCCCGCCGGCCCTCGGCTCCTACAGCGCGACCCGCACCGGTACGGCCCTCCAGGAACCCCTCGCCTACCCGGCCCTCCCGGCCACCGACCCGCTGCCCCTCGGCCTCGTCGACTACGCGGGCCGCGCGGTGTACGACCACGGCCGCACCCTCGAGGGCCGCCGGGTCAGGCTCACCGGATTCATCGCCCTCGACCACGACGGCACCCCCTACCTGGTCCGCATGGCCCTCAACTGCTGCGCCGCGGACGCCCAGCCGGTCAAGGTCGCCCTGACCGGTGCCATCCCCCCGGTCCTCCAGCCCGACACCTGGCTCACCGTCACCGGCACCTACACCCCCCGCCGGACCCGGGACCCCGTCAACAACGGCCCCATCCCCTACCTGAAGATCACCTCGGCCGCACCGACACCCGAGCCCCGGGACCCGTACGACGAGTCGTACAACAACTGATCCGGCACCACTGGTCCGGTCGCCTCACGAGGAGCCCATCAGGGCCATCACGGCGGTGACGACCGGAGTGCCCACGGTGCCGAGGACGGCGGCGATCCCGGCGATCCGCTCCAGGACCCTGCGCAGACCCTCGCCGGACGGATGGGTGCCGATCTCCCGCACGGCCGCGTCGACCTCGGCGCGCCGACCGGCGTCCAGATGGTGGCGCAGGGCCTGGAGTTCGGTGAGGAGGGTGTCGAGGGCGGCCGCGTGGGCGTCCGGGCCCGCGGCCGTGTACTTGCCGCCGGTCACGATGTCGCCCGAGCCGCTGTGCACGACCTTGCCGAGGTTGCCGGAGCCGTACTGCCGGATGTGGTCGCCGCTCATCGCGACCCCACGATGTTCCCGGAACCGCTGTGCTGGTTCTTGCCGACGTTGTTGTCGCCGTACTGGTTGATGATGTCGCCGTGCACGGCGTGCTGCACGTTGTAGGTGATCTGCGCGATGTCCGGGTGGCCGATCGCCTTGGTGATCTCGCCGACCAGGTACGTGATCTCGCTCCGGTCCGTGGACCACACGGCGTCGCGCTGGGTGCCGGAGGTGTTGAGCACGAGGCCGTACAGGGTCGGCTTGTTGAGGACCTTGACGAGCTGCCAGATCAGGAGACCCTGCACGGCGAGCCAGATGGCGAGGCCGTAGGCGCCCGCACCGGCCCCGATGAGTCCGCCGACGAAGAAGCAGATGAGGGAGCGCTGGATGAACCTCTTCCAGGCCGCGCGCCGGTTCACCTCCAGCACCCGTTGGCCGACATGGGAGATGTTGCGCAGGGGGTAGGCCTCTCCCTCCACCCACAGCACACCCTCGTTGACCCGTACTTGAACCACAGTCGGCCTCCTCTGCTCGGTGATGGCGGCGACTGGATGGACAGTAGGGGTGGGGGCAACCGGTCTACGGTATTTGCCAGTTATTCACTCGAACTGATTGATTCGGGCGCAATGCGGGACGGAACTGACTCAGCCGGCCGAGGGGGAGGCGCCGTTCAGGCCGTTCGCACTGGCGTCCTCGACGGTGCCGCCGAGTTCCTTGCGGAGCTTCTCCATCTCCGAGCGCGGATCGGCCGAGAGCACCCAGCGGTTGCCGACGAGGTACACGCCGCCGTACATCTGCGCCGTGTCGAGCCAGCCGCGCTGGCCCTCGGTGGTGTCGAAGGTCAGCAGGACGTACTCGGCGTCCGCCGACCCGCAGACGCCCTGCCGGAAGTCGAGGGTCTTGCCGGCCTCCTTCGGCGCCGTCGTGCAGCCGACGGCCTTGCCCAGCGCCTCCAGGGTCATCGGGCGGGCGGTCGGCGCCGCGCTCTTCGAGGCGGCCGTGCGCTCCTCGCCGCCGTCCCCCGAGCCGCCGCATCCGGCGAGCAGCAGCGCCGCGGTGAGCGCGCACACCGGAACACCGAGGAGACGACGGACGTGACGGTGCATCGGGACTCCGTACGCGACTGGGGGATCGGTCCCTCAGGAGTACGAAAGCCGTTCTTCGGCCGTTCAGTGTGCCGCCTTCGCGCCGCATCCGGCCGGCCAGGGCGGCCGCCCCCGGGGCGTACGCCGCCGTACGACTCGCCCTGCCCTGCCTCCAGCGGGCCGGGACCGGGCGCCACCTCGCCCCGGCCGAGCCGGGATCCGTTGCTGGGCGCTGCGCCCCGGTTACGTCTCCCTCAAACCCTGGTGTCCGTGCGGTGAGCGCCCCATGATGGGCGTATGACGACGGCCTGGCATGCCCTGGCACAGCTGGTGAGTTGGCCGGACCTCACGGAGGTCCGGTCCAGTTGCGGTACCGGCCGGGCGCTCGGCTCGGCCGGCGGCGAGATCGCCCACTTCCACTCCGAGCACAGCGTCGATCTGCACCTCACGGCCCGGGCCATCCGCCGCTACGAGCGTGACCTTCGGCGGTCCACCGCGATCCGGCTGATACCCGGCTCGCACTGGGTGACCGTCCGGCTGGAGTGCGAGGCGGACGTGAGCCTGCTGATGACCCTGATGAGCGCCGCACTGCGGGCCCACCAGGAGCGGCCGGACACCCTCGCCGCCTCCGCCGCCCGCTGCAACGACCGGCTGGAGACGGTACTCGCCCACCGCGAGTGTCTGTAGCGGGATCAGTGGGATCAGTCCTCTTCCTCGTCGCCCTCGAAGAAGTCCCCGACCTCGTCGACGACCTCGGCCGCCACCAGGCCGCCGACCACACCGACGGCGAGCCCGGCCGCGCCCGCCGCGACGGCGGTCCCCATGCCGGGGCCAAAGGAGCGGTGCTCCTCGTGACCGCCGTACGCGTGGTGATCGTGGTGGGAGGTGTACGACGCCCGGCGCTCGGCCAACTGCCGGATCCAGCCGTCGACTTCGGTGTTCCAGTCCCGCATGTCGTGATGCCCGACGGTGAACCGGGTGAGCACGTCCTGGCCCTCGGAGAGGAACCCGCCCCGCTGGTCGGCCTCCAGGACGATCTCCAGGCCGCCGGGGTGCGCGAGGAAGGTCAGCTCGATCTCGTTGATCTGGTGGGCGTACTGCGGGGCCGGGGTCAGCTCGATCTCCTGGTAGAAGGGGAGCTGCTGGCCGGTGCCGCCGATCCGGCCGTACTCCAGGTCCGCCGACCTGAAGCCGAAGCCGAGCTGACCGAGCGCCTCCAGGATGTGCTCCTGGGCCGCCAGGGGAGCGACGGTGAGCCGGTCGAGGTCGCCCTTGTCCTTGGCGCCGGCCACCGACAGCTCGGTGCGCACCCCGAGGACGATGCCGAGCGCCTGCCCGTACAGCTCGGTGATGGGCGTCTCCCACGGCAGGGTCAGCCCGAAGGGCACGCTGCGGTGCTCGCCCTCGCCGAGCCGGAAGCCGCCGCCGACCGTGACCCGCTCGAAGACGACGGCCCCCTCGCTCTCGCCGTCCCCGTGTTCGGCCTCGACCCGGGCCACCAGCTCCAGGGTGATGTGCTCGATGTCGTGGTCGGCGTTGCCGCCCTGGAGGTGGACCTGCCCGGTGAGCGTCCCGCCGGGCCGGACCGGCGCGGGATCGAGGACCGTGTCGACCGTGGGGCCACCCACGCCGAGCGAGCCGAGCAGTCGTTTGAACACCATCGTGGCGTCCACTCCTTCACGTGCAGTGTGCTTCTACAGCAGAGTAGAAGCAGCATAGGCCGCGAGGTGGCACCGGGCGCGGCGGTCCTCACCCGTCCGGCGGGATCGACCGAAAATCGCCGCCCCGGCGCCGGGGGGCCGGGGCCTCAGACCCGTCCGTGGGTCTCCGCCGAGCGGCGGGTCAGGGCGTCGAGCATCACCGCCGTGTAGAGGACCCCACCGGTGATCATGAACTGGACCGGCGACCCGACACCCAGCAGCGCCATGCCCGAGGCGATCGACTGGATGATCAGCACCCCCAGCAGCGCGGACCAGGTCGACCCCCGTCCCCCGAACAGGCTCGTGCCCCCGATGACGGCGGCGGCGATGGCGTTGATCAGCAGCATTCCGGAGCCCGGCACCTGGCTCGCCGAGGTCAGCCGCGAGGCGATGAACAGACCGCCGACCGCCGCCAGGGTCCCCGACACCATGAACACCGCGATCCGTACGCGCGTCGCGTCGATCCCGGCCCGCCGCGCCGCCTCCACCCCGCCGCCGAGCGCGAAAATCTGCCGGCCGTACGGGGTGCGGCGCAGGAAGAGGTCCGAGACCACGACCACCGCGAGGAAGATCAGCAGCGCCAGCGGCAGGCCCTCGAACTGGTCCAGGACGTAGACGGCGGTGAAGGCCGCCGCCGCGAGCAGGACCGTACGGATCCAGATGCCTGCCGCCGGGCGGTACGGCATCCCGGCGGCGCCACGGCGTCTGCGGTCGCGCAGGCAGAAGGTGAGGTACGCGGCCGTGGCGAGCGCCGCCAGACCGTAGCCGACGGCGGCGGCGCCGAAGTAGCGGCTGGTCAGCTGGGCCACCAGCCCCTCGTCGCTGAAGCTGATGGAGGTCTCCGTGCCCAGCAGGTAGAGCATCAGGCCGTTCCAGGCCAGCAGGCCCGCCAGGGTGACGACGAACGCCGGTACGCCGATCCTGGCGAAGGAGACCCCCTGGAGCCCCCCGGCCGCCGCACCGCAGGCCAGCGCGATGAGCACGGCGAGCCACTCCGGCATCCCGAGGTTCACGTTGAGCGCCGCGAACACGGCCCCGGCGAGGCCGGCGAGCGACCCCACCGACAGATCGATCTCGCCGATCAGCAGCACGAAGACGATGCCGACGGCGACCATGCCGGTCCCGACGATGTCCACGCTGAGGATGGACAGATTGCGCGGGGACAGGAAGTTGTGGTTGAGCGCCTGGAACACGATCCAGGTCAGCGCGAGGGCGAGCAGGACGGGCGTAGGGCCGAGGTCGCGTTGGCGCAGCCGGTGGCGTACCGCGTGGGCGTACGACGTGAGAGGGGCGGCGTACCGGCCGTACCGCCGGACCGGGCCGCCCGGGCCGCCGTCGGGGACGCCGCCGTTCGGCGGGCTGCCGTCGCCTCCCGGGGTGGGCTCCCTCACTGCCAGGCCTCCTCGGGGCGGGTCGGGCGGTGGGCGGAGGCGTTGTCGGCCGCGCCGGTGATGGAGGAGATGATCTGCTCCTGGGGGGCGGTGTCCACGTCGAGGAAGCCGTTGTTGCGGCCGAGGCGCGGGACGGCGACCCGGTCCGCGCCGGCCTTGATGTCCCCCATGTCGTGGCTGATCAGCAGGACCCCGATGCCCCGGTCGCGCAGCTCCTCCAAAAGGTCGAGGCGCTGACCGGTCTGCTCGGCGCCCAGGGAGGCGGTGGGCTCGTCGGGCAGCAGCAGCCCGGGTGTGCCGCGGAGCGAGCGGGTGATCGCGACCACCTGCCGCTGGCCGCCCGACAGCGCGGCGACCGGTCCCCGTACGCCGGGGATGCGGATGGACGGGGTGCGCAGCGGTTCGCGGGTGCGGTGCCCCGTCTCCACCTCGTCCAGGACGCCGAGCCGGTGGATCTCGGGGCCCGGGAAGGGATTGCCCACGGCGTCCAGGTCGTCACACATCGCGAGGTCCTGGTGCACGGTCGCGATCCCCAGGAGCCGCTTGACCAGGGTGGACCTGCCGGCGGCTTCGTCGCCCGTCAGGGCGACCACCTCCCCGGCCCCGATCTCCAGCTCGACGTCCACCAGCGCCTGGACGGCGGCGAAACCGCTGGGAGACGCCGCGCAACGCCGGCAGGGGCTGAACCGGCACCGCCCACCTCCTTCCCCGGGTTCATCAGGTGAGCCCCTCCTTGGCGCAGGCGGCCCGGAGCTCAGGGGTACAGATCTGATCGATGGTGTACAAACCATCCTTTATCAGAGTGTCCTTGATGGTGCCGACGGTCACCGGCACGGACGGCAGCAGGACCGCCGGGACGTCCTTCGTGGTGGCGTTGTCCACGGTGGAGGTGGCGATGGACCCGAGCGGCTCGTCGCGCCCCAGGGCCACGGCCATCCGCGCGGCGGCGTCGGCCGCGGACTTGTACGGCTTGTACACGGTCATGTACTGGTCGCCCTTGACGATCCGCTGCGCGGCCACGAGGTCGGCGTCCTGCCCGGTGACCGGCGGCAGCGGCCTGACCTCGGTGGCGTTGAGGGCGGAGATCACGGCGCCGGCGAGACTGTCGTTGGCGGCCAGGACGCCGTCGATACGGTGGGCGCCCAGGGCGGCGATGGCGCCGCGCATGTTGACGAAGGCGTTCTCGGGGCGCCAGTCGACGGTGTCGTACGACTTTCCGATCTTCACCTTGCCCTTGAGGACGGAGAGGGCGCCCTGCTTGAACCACCCGGCGTTCGGGTCGGTCGTGGCGCCGTTCATCATGACGATCTGCGCGCCGTCCGCCTTCGCGCCCAACGCCTTGAGCAGCCCCTCGCCCTGGAGCCTGCCGACCTCGGCGCCGTCGAAGGTGACGTAACCGGAGATCGGCCCCTGCGCCAGCCGGTCGTAGGCCACCACCGGGATGCCGGCCCGCTCCGCTGCCACGACCGACGGCCGCAGCAGCTCGGGGTCGACGGCGGCCACGATCAGTACGTCCACCCCCCGGGTGATCATGGCCTCGAGCTGCTGCCGCTGGACCGCCGGGTCGGGCGTGGCGGCGACCTGGACCGCCGGGCAGGACGGACACAGCTCCTTGACCCGCTGCTCGATCAGGGGCCGGTCGAACTGCCCGAAGCGGGAGGCCCCGCCGCCCGGGAGCAGCAGCCCGATGGTGGGGTTGCCGTCCTTGTCGTTCCCGTCACCGCCGCCGCCTCCGCCGCAGGCCCCTACGAGGGCCAGCGCGGCCGTGACGGCGACGGCCAGCGAGGCACGCCCCATCAGCCTCCACCCCCGCTTCCTCGAGCGCTGCCCGAATGTGCATGGATTGCCCTTAATGGGTGCATGCTGCCCAGCGTAGCCAAGCTGCCGGTTTCGCGTTCAACAGCACGGGGGACACAGCGGCCCCTCGGACAGGCCCTCGACGGGCCCTCGGACAGATCGAAATTCATGGCACGGATGTGTGCGCACTCTCGCGCAGGGCCGTTCCTGCTGTAAGGCTCGGACGCGTGACGTACGTAGTGACCGTGGAGACCTGCATCCCGGAGGGCACTCCGGAGATGGACCCGCTTCAGCGCGCCGGCGCGGTGGCGCTCATCGAGGACGGATTCGACTCCGTGCGGGCCGTCGAAGGGCCCGACGGACTGGAGGTGGACATCCTCGACACGATCGTGGCCGTCCACCCCGGCGGAGCCCTGCTGAAGGTCGTCGTGGACGCCCCGGCCCTGGAGTTCGCCGAAGACTCGGTACGGGTACTCGTCGACGAACTCCTGGAGCGCACCGAGCTGCTGGCCGACTGGGAGATCGAGCGCTGCGAGGTCGAACTCCACCAGGACCTCGCCCTGGCCAGCCTCGAAGCCGCCGACGGCCCCGACGCACCGCCCGACGACCCCGTCGCCCGCAAGGCCCGCCACGCCGAGGCCCCGACGGACCACGCCACCGGCACGGGCCCCGACGCCGCACGCAGATCCGCGACCGTGCGGAACCGGATGCTGGAGCTGGCCGACGAACTGCGCTCCCTGCCCCCCGCCCGGTTCGGCGTCCTGGACGACGAGGAAGGGCTCGCCGTCCCGCCGGAGAGCGCCAGGCTCGCCGCCGGCGCCCTCGTCCACGCCACCGACGTCCTGGTGGACGAACTCTTCGAGGACGTCCAGGTCCTGACCCAGGAGGACGCCACCGTCGCGGAGTGCGAGGGCCCGCTGTGGCACCTCGAACGCCTCCCCGACCGCTACGCCCTCCAGTACGACGCCCCCTTCGCCCGCCGCTTCCTGGTCACCGTCATCGCCCTGACCACCCGCTTCACCGACGGCAGCTTCCAGCGCCTCGGCTGTGTCGCCGAGGAACTCGCCCTGCGGCTGCTCCTGAGCCAGACGACCATGATCCTGGAGCTGCACGACCTCCTCGACGAGGACGTGTCGGCCGCCCTCGACGTGCTCACCGACCACCTCTACGAGGACATGGACCACGAGTACCTCTACGACGACGGACAAGACGAGCACGACGAGCACGGCGAGCACGGCGAGCACGACGAGCACGGCGAACGGGTCGCCGCCGACGCCCCCCTGGGCGTGGCCCCCGTGCCCTTCGACGCGTGGTTCACCCCGTTCAACCGCGGCAGGTACATCCACCCCTCGGCGGCGGACGAACCCGACACGGCAGCCCGCTGAGCCCCTGAACCGCCGGGCGGTCCCGGCCGTCGCCCCGGCTTGGCTACGATCTGCGCGATGAGCGAGCGCGGGGAGGGCCTTTGGGGCGCGGCGGGACGCGCGGCCCCGGTTCTCGTGCTGCGCTGGGCCGTCCTGCTCGCCGTACTGCTGTGGGCGCTTCCCGTGTGCGCCCACGGTGCCGGGGAGCCGTTCGCCGCTCCGGTACCGGCCGTGTCGGCGAGTGCCGTGGACGGGGACGCACAGGTGTGTCCCGACCGGGAGCACGGGCCGGGCGGCACGCACTGCCGTCCCGTGAGCGCGGCGGTCGCGGGCACCACCGGGCCGCTGGCGGTGCCGTTCCGCCCGGTGGCCGAGGAGACCGCCCCGGACCCGGCCCCGCACTCCCCGCCCTCCCGCGGGACCCCGGGCGCTCCCGCCCCTACCCCCGACATCCATCAGCTGCAGGTGCAGCGGACCTAGGAACAGCACCCACGGCCGATCCGAGATCCGATCCCAGATCCGATCCGAGATCCGATCCGAGATCCGATCCGAGATCCGATCCGAGATCCGATCCGGGTTCCGATCCGAGATCCGACCGGTGATCCGCCGTGTCCGCCGTTCCTTCCTGCCCCGCGGTCGCGGCGCAGGTCCGTACTCACCGCAGAAGGACATGCCATGGGGTCTTCCCGAGCCAAGGAAGAGCGCGCCGCCCGTCGCGCGAAGACAGAGGAGATGCGCAGGGCCGAGGTGGCCCGCGAGCGCCGTAACCGGATCATCACCTGGACCCTCAGCGGCGTCGTCCTGGCCGCGGCCGCCGGTGGCGGCTGGTACGTCGTCCAGGACGCCCGGCAGGAGCAGAACGCCAGGGAGGCGGCGGTCGCCGCGCCGGTGAAGGGGGTGAGGACCTTCAAGGACCTGACCCAGAACCACGTCACCACCCAGGTCGACTACCAGACGTCCCCCGGTGTCGGCGGTGACCACAACCCGGTGTGGATGAACTGCGACGGCGACGTCTACACCGAGGAGATAGACGAGACCAACGCCGTCCACTCCCTCGAACACGGCGCGGTCTGGATCACGTACAACGACCAGGCGGCCGACGACGACGTCCGCACCCTCCGGGACCGGGTGGAGAGGACCCCGTACACGCTGATGAGCCCCTACGCCGGCCAGACCTCCCCGATCACCCTGTCCGCCTGGGGCAAGCAGCTGGGCGTCGAGACGGCCTCGGACCCACGGGTGCGGCAGTTCCTCGACAAGTACGTCCAGGGTGAGCAGACCCCGGAGCCGGGCGCCGCCTGCACGGGCGGCAAGTCGGCGTGAACCACGCCCCTGCCCGCCGCCGAGTCCGGGCGCCGGCGGGCAGGGGCGCGCGCGGTCTCACCGCGACGCCTTTGGCGCCCGCGCGAGTGCCCTGCGTGCCGCGTCGGCCGGACCGGCTCCGCGCGGCCACCGCTCCGCAGCGGTGCTCGTGGTGCTGTCGGCAGCCTGCTCATCGGCGACGGCACGGGCGACTCCGAGATCACCCTCGCCGGCGACCGCACGGTCGGCGCGGACGGCGCCCGACGACGACTCCCGGTACCGACAAGCCCGACCCGCTCGTCGTCACCGCCCAGACCGTCTAAGCCGCCCTGGTGCGCAGGGCCCGCACGCCACCCGGGGCAGGCCTCTCCCCCTCCTCGTACGGGAAGGGCTCGTCTTCCCCGAAGTCCGGGGCCTGGAAGGGGTTCGTCGCCGGAGGCGGGGATGCCGCGGCGTTCGAGCGGGGTTGCCCTTCCAGGGCGGAGAACAGCGACGTCAGATCGATGAGAGGACTCCCTTGTGTGACAGGTCCCCGACGGGACCTGGCGTGCCATGACCGGGCACGGCGGTGGTGCGGGTTCTGCGGTTCTACAGCTTGGTCATCTTGGCGTACGGGCTCAGGATCCGCATTTGCGCCGAGCCGAAATCCACGAGCGCTGCGATTCCTTCCTCGATGCCGATCACTCGGCCGAGGCCGTACATGTCGTGTGTGACCTGGTCGCCCACGGCGAAGTGCTTGGGAGCCGGCGCGACAGGAGCCTTGAAGGGACTGGTGGGCAGGTGACGCTTCGATGCAGCAGGCTTTGTCATTGCCCCCAGTATGCGCCTGCCCCGGGCCCGCCGACCGTGGCTGTCCACGTCCACTCTGCGGCCCGCCTCCGCGGACGCCGGGGACCGCTCGGCAGCGATACCGGACGACAGTGTCACTGACCTGCGATTTGTCGTCCCGCGTCGTGGGTCGGGAGACATTCGCGAACAGCCCCCTCACGCCGGCCTTCCGCGAAGGGTTCGCTCTCCTGCCCGGCGATCGCCAGAGGGCCCTTACCGAAATCCGGTAAGGGCCCTCTGGACTGCTCTTCAGCTGTCGGGGTGGCGGGATTTGAACCCACGACCTCTTCGTCCCGAACGAAGCGCGCTGCCAAGCTGCGCTACACCCCGATGTCGCTGCTTGTCCTGCTTGTCGCGGCGACGTCGTTTACTTTAGCCCACTGGTGGCTGGAGACGAAATCCGGTTTTGGCGCGGTGGCGGACCGGGTTGGGGCGGACGTGGTCGAGGGCCACGAGGAGGACGGCGAGGGCGTAGAAGGAGAGGCCGAGGAGGAGGGCGTTGGCCAGCGTGTGCCTGAAGCCGTGGGCCTCGGCGTCGAGGAAGGGGTAGAGGTAGCGGCCCGGGGCGGTGGGGGTGATCAGTTGGCCGCGGAGGAGGAGGAAGAGCAGGTAGGCCGTGGGGTAGAGCATCCAGGTCGCCGCCCGGCGCAGGCGCAGGCGGCCCGGTGGGGTCAGGAGCAGCCAGTCGAGGGCGGCGGCTGCCGGGGTGACCGTGTGGAGGAGATGGGTGGTCAGTGACGCCCAGCCGGTCGGGGCGGCTGCCGGGTCCGTCGCCAGGAGTTGGGGTGCCGGATCCGTCAGGAGCAGGTGGTACACCAGGCCCGTGATCGTGATGTAGAGCAGCGCGGCGCCGGTCAGGGCGGAGGGGAGAGGGGCCCGGGCCGACCAGGTACGGCGGGCCGAGAGAAGGGTGACCAGGGCCAGCAGCACGTTGCTCTGGAGGGAGAAGTGGCTCAGCGTACGCAGGGGGGCGTCCGTGATCAGGAGCGCGAGGGCCACGCCTGCGGCTGCCGTGCCGGCCAGCAGCAGGCGCAGTACGGCGGCCAGGGGGCGACGCACGGGGGGCACCACCGCGGAGGCGGGGACGAAGGAGGGCAGGAGCGCGTGGGTCCGTGGAATCGCGGGCAGCTCCGGGATGTCCCGGGGTATCGGCGCGGTCATGCCCCCAAATTAGGCAAACGGGGGAAAAGGGGCGATATGGGTGGACCGGATGGGGGAGCCCTTCCGGCCGATTCCTTTAGTCCTTCCTGGTCCTTCCCGGTCCCTCTTGGTTCCCCTGGTCCTTCCCGGTCCCTCTTGGTTCCCCTGGTCCCCTGTTGGTCCCTCTTGGTTCCTCCGGGCTTTTCAGTCCTTCCCGACCAGCGTGAGCAGCGTCACTTCCGGCGGGCAGGCGAACCGCACCGGTGTGTAGCGGCTCGTGCCGCAGCCCGCCGAGACGTGCAGGTAGGAGGTACGGCCCTCCGCCGTGTGCGTCGACAGGCCCTTCACGCGGTCCGTGTCGAGGTCGCAGTTGGTGACGAGGGCGCCGTAGAAGGGGATGCAGAGCTGGCCGCCGTGGGTGTGGCCGGCGAGGACCAGGGGGTAGTCGTCCGCCGTGTACGCGTCGAGGACGCGGAGATACGGCGCGTGCACCACGCCCATCGAGAAGTCCGCGGAGGCCGAGGGGCCGCCGGACACCTGGGCGTACCGGTCCCGCTTGATGTGCGGGTCGTCCACGCCGGTCAGCTCGATCGACATGCCGTCGATCTTGAGGACGCCACGCGTGTTCGTCAGGTTGAGCCAGCCCGCCCCGTCGAAACCGTCCCGCAGGTCCTCCCACGGGTTGTGGACGACGCCGACGGCGGGCGCGTTGCCGTTCAGGCCGTGCCGGCCCTGGACCTTCTCCAGGAGGTAGCGGGCCGGGTTGCGCAGGGTGGGGCCGTAGTAGTCGTTCGAGCCGAACACGTACGCGCCCGGGAAATCCATCAGGGGGCCGAGGGCGTCCAGCGTCTCCGGGACACCCTCCGGGTCGGAGAGGTTGTCGCCCGTGTTGATCACGAAGTCGGGGCGCAGACCGGCCAGCGAGCGCAGCCAGCGCTGCTTCTTGCGCTGGCCGCCGACCATGTGGATGTCGGAGACCTGCAGTACGCGCAGGGGGCGCATTCCGGAGGGCAGGACGGGGACCGTCACCCGTCGGAGGCGGAAGGAGCGGGCTTCGAAACCCGCCGAGTACACCAGACCGGCGGCGCCAGCCGCCGCGATGGACAGAGGTACTGCGTATCGCGCGCGCATACCTCCATCGTGTCAGACCCGTTGGGCCCGGCTGACACCCCGTCTGCCGTCACCGCTGAAATGAGCGGGCGTCGGGCCTGCCGCACCTGCGACAATCACACCCATGACCACGCTCAAGTCGAAGCTGCAGGAAGACCTCAACGCCGCGATCAAGGAGCGCGACGAGCTGCGCTCCTCGACGCTCCGGCTGACGCTCGCCGCGATCACCAAGGAGGAGGTCGCGGGCAAGGAGAAGCGCGAGCTCTCCGACGACGAGGTGCAGAAGGTGATCACCCGCGAGGCGAAGAAGCGCCGGGAGGCCGCCGACGCCTTCGCGCAGGGTGGGCGCCCCGAGTCCGCCGAGCGGGAGAAGGCGGAGGGCGTGGTGCTCGCCGCGTACCTGCCGAAGCAGCTCAGCGACGAGGAGCTGAACGACATCGTCGCCCAGGCCGTCGAGGAGGCGAAGGCGGCGGGTGCCGAGGGGCCGCGGGCCATGGGCGCCGTCATGAAGATCGTGAACCCGAAGGTGGCGGGGCTGGCGGAGGGCGGGCGCGTCGCCGCGTCCGTCAAGAAGCTGCTCGCCGGCTGAACCCGGCCCCGGGCGACCCCGGGGTGCGCCGTACAAGCGAAACGGCCCCTGCTTCCCGTACCGCACGCGTTGCTCTGTGCGTCGTACGAGGAGCAGGGGCCGTCCCCTTGTCGCCTGTCGGCGTCCTGTCCGCTACCGGCGTCGGAGCCGGTGCTCAGCCACGCCCGCCCCCGTTGCCGTTCCCGTTGCCGTTGCCCTGGAACAGGTTGCCGAAGTCGGTCGAGGTGTCGCCGCCGGTCGAGGAGGAGCCGCCGTCGGTCGAGGTGCTGCCGTTGGACGTGCCGCCGTCGAAGAGGCCGCCGATGAAGCCGTTGTCGCCGCCGTTGTTCCCGTTGTTGTTGTCGTCGTTGTTGTCCTCGTCGCCCTTGTCCTGGTTGTTGCGCGGGATGGAGACGAGGTTGAAGTTCGGGTCGTCCTTGCCCTCCAGGGCGCCGTTCATGGCGTCGCGCCAGATCGGGCCGGGGGTGTCACCGCCGTAGACCTGGGAGTGGTAGACGCCGCCGATGTAGATGTCGGTCATCTGCACCTTCTGGGTGGCGCTGCCGACCCAGACGGCGCCCGCGAGGTTCGGGGTGTAGCCGACGAACCAGGCGTTCTTGCGGGAGTCCGTGGTACCGGTCTTACCGGCGTTGGCGCGGCCGGAGAGGCCGGCCTGCTGGCCCGTACCGGAGTCGATCACACCGCTGAGCAGGGTGTTGATGGTGTCCGCGGTCTTCTCGCTCATCGCCCGCGAGCAGGTCGACTTCGGGACCTCCAGCGACTTCTTCTTGCCGCCCGCGGTCTGGGTGATCGACTCGATGGCGACCGGGGTGCAGTACATGCCCCGGCTGGCGAAGGCCGCGTACGCGCTCGCCATGGTGAGGGGGGAGAGACCGGTCGAACCGAGGGTCATCGAGGACGGCACCTCGGGGACCTTGTCGCCGTTGCCCTGGACCACGCCGAGCGCGTCGGTCATCTTCACCACGGGGCACATGCCGATGTCGGCGAGCATCTGTACGAAGTAGGTGTTGACCGACTTCGCCATGGCGGTCTGCAGGTCGTACGGGCCCTTCTCGGACGCGCTCTCGTTCTCCAGCTTGTAGCCGCCGTCGTTGCGCCAGGACTTGCCGCTGCACGTCTGGACGGTCTCCGGGTACGACATCTCGTACGGCGCCGAGTACGTCTGGTTGGCCGGACGGCCCTCCTCGATCGCGGCCGCGGCCACGAACGGCTTGAAGGTCGAACCGGTCGGGAAGCCGAAGTTCGAGCCGCCCATGGAGGCGTTGACCGAGTAGTTGTACTCGGTCTCGTTCTTGCCGTAGCCGTACGGCTTGGACTGGCCCATGCCGAGGATCTTGCCGGTGCCGGGCTCGACGAGCGTGGCGGCGGCGGCGACCTTGTCCGACTTGTAGACGTGCTTCTTCAGGCTGGCCTGGACGGATTCCTGGGCCTGCGGCTCGAGGGTGGTCCGGATGGTCAGGCCGCCCTGGTTCCAGAGCTTGGCCCGCGCCTCCTTCGTCTTGCCGAAGACCGGGTCGCTGAGGAAGACCCGCTCGACGTACTTGCAGAAGAAGCTGGCGCCCTGGACGGCGGTGATGCAGCCGTTCTTCGGCTGGGTGACCTTCAGGCCCAGCGGGGCCTTCTGCGCCTTGGCGGCCTCGGCCTCCGAGATGTCGCCGACCTCGGCCATGCGCTGGAGCACGGTGTTACGCCGCTTGGTGGCCTCGGTCGCGTCGTTGACCGGGTCGTAGCGGCTCGGGGACTGGACGATGCCGGCCAGCAGGGCCGCCTGCGGGAGGGTGAGCTTCTTGGCGTGCGTGGAGAAGTAGCGCTGCGAGGCCGCCTCGACGCCGTAGGCCTGCTCGCCGAAGAACGTGATGTTCAGGTAGTTCTCGAGGATCTTCTTCTTGCCCAGCTCCTCCTCGACCTGGATCGCGTACTTCAGCTCCTTGATCTTGCGGCCGATGGTCTGCTGGGTGGCCTGCGCGACCTTCGTCGGGTCGTCGCCGGCCTCCTCCACGAAGACGTTCTTCACATACTGCTGGGTGAGCGTCGAGGCGCCCTGGGAGACGCCGCTGCTCTGCACGTTCTTGTTGAGGGCGCGCAGGACGCCCTTCAGGTCGATCGCGCCGTGCTGGTAGAAGCGCGAGTCCTCGATCGCGACGATCGCCTTCTGCATGTACGGCGAGATGTTCTTGAGGTCGACCACCGTGCGGTCACGGGAGTAGACCTGCGCGATCTTGGATCCCTTGGAGTCGAGGATCGTGGTGCGCTGGCTCAGCGGCGGTGTCTTCAGGTTGGCCGGGAGTTCGTCGAACGACTCGACCGACCCCTTGGCGGCCAGTCCCAGGGCGCCGAACGCGGGCAGCGCGATACCCGCCAGCACGGCTCCGGAGAGGACACTGACACCGAGGAACTTGGCGGCCTGCTGCGTGGCGGACAGGCCACCGCCCGAGCGCTTGTTTGGCATGGGGGCAGCCTACGTTCTCATTCGCCGGACACGCGTATATGCCTTGGCCTAAGCTGCTCCCAACTGTCACAGCAGTAGGGCCACGTATCAATACGTCCGGCGACCCCGAATCGTTCCGGAGGTTCTCCAACTTTTTTGGTGGAGGCGTGCCCGAATCCGCCTTGTGTGTCATCCGGCGTCCGTTGTGACCCAAGTGAACTGTCCCGTTTGCCGGGAAAGTCGCGCATGTCGCAGGCTCACTCCCCCGGGTGATCTGCCGCTTACCCATAGTCCGTTCGGGCCATTCAAGATTGGGCCCGAAGGGGGTGTTGCGCTGTGCCCGCCTTCCGTAACGTCCTCAACTGGCGGCGGTGAATATGCCGCTGCCGCCGTGGGGGAGCCTCGATTCGGGAGAGGACGGCGCCGGTATGGGCTGGGTTACCGACTGGAGTGCGCAGGCCGCCTGCCGCACTACCGATCCGGATGAACTGTTCGTTCAGGGAGCAGCGCAGAACAGGGCCAAGGCGGTGTGCACCGGATGCCCGGTACGCACCGAATGCCTGGCCGACGCGCTCGACAACCGCGTCGAGTTCGGCGTGTGGGGAGGCATGACGGAGCGCGAGCGCCGCGCTCTGCTGCGCAGGCGACCGACCGTCACCTCGTGGCGCCGGCTGCTGGAGACCGCGCGCTCGGAGTACGAGCGCGGCTCGGGCATCGTGTCGCTCGACGACGACGAGATGTACGAGAACTACGCGGCGGTGAGCTGAGAAGAGGCCTTCCGCACGGGGGACCTTCCTGTTCAGTCGTCGGCAGTCTCGGGCAGCTCCGGCCGGTTGGCCGCGAGCCGGCTGCCGATGTCCCGCAGTCCCGTGAGGTCGTGCACATCACCGGGCAGCGCCGCCACTTCGGCCACCGCCACCTCCGGATGGAGGGCGGTGAAGCGATCACGGGTGCGCTGCTCACGGGAGAGTAGATGCATACGCTCGGCGTGCAGCCTCAGCAGGCCTGCGGTGAGCTGATCGGCGCTGGGGGAGCCGGACCCCGGATCGGTGGCGGGACCGGTGGCGGCATCGGTTGCGGGTGATTCTGAACTGCCGTGCGTGTCGGGAGAGTTACGAAGTCCAGCTTTCCCGCCGTCCTGATCCACAATGCGGGGCTCTTCAAGATTTTCCGCCGCGGGGGAATCGGGAGCGGCGGCGGTACCCCCGTCGTCGCTCGGGTCGGTGTCGGCCAGGTCGAGATTCTCCGCGGCGGCGAGTGCCCGCTCGGCGGACAGCTGGGCCGCGCCGCTGCCATGGACCCGGTTGAGCACCAGACCGGCCAGCGGCATGCTCTCGGCGGCCAGCCGCTCCACGAAGTACGCGGCCTCCCGCAGCGCGTCCCGCTCGGGGGCCGCCACCACGAGGAACGCCGTCCCCGGCGCCTGGAGCAGTTTGTAGGTGGCGTCCGCGCGCGTGCGGAACCCGCCGAACATCGAGTCCATCGCCGCCACGAACGTCTGCACGTCCTTCAGCAACTGCCCGCCCAGCAGCTTGCCGAGCGCGCCGGTCATCATCGACATCCCGACGTTCAGGAACTTCATCCCCGCGCGGCCGCCGACCTTCGCGGGTGCGAGCAGGACCCGGATCAGCTTGCCGTCCAGGAACGAACCGAGCCGCTTCGGCGCGTCCAGGAAGTCCAGCGCGGAGCGGGACGGGGGAGTGTCGACCACGATCAGGTCCCACGCGTCCCGGGCGCGCAGCTGGCCCAGCTTCTCCATCGCCATGTACTCCTGTGTGCCGGCGAAACCGGCGGAGAGCGACTGGTAGAAGGGGTTCGACAGGATCGCGGACGCCCGCTCCGGATCCGCGTGCGCCTCGACGATCTCGTCGAACGTGCGCTTCATGTCGAGCATCATCGCGTGCAACTCGCCGTCGCCCTCGACGCCCTTGACCCGGCGCGGGGTGTTGTCGAGCGAGTCGATGCCCATCGACTGGGCGAGCCGGCGCGCCGGGTCGATGGTGAGCACCACCACCTTGCGGCCCCGCTCGGCCGCTCTGAGACCCAGCGCCGCCGCCGTCGTCGTCTTGCCGACCCCGCCGGATCCGCAGCACACCACGATCCGGGTCGCCGGGTCGTCGAGCAGCGGGTCGAGATCGAGCACGCGCGCGGGGGGGAGCCGGTGCTGTGCCTGGCCCTGGTCCCGACTCATACCGTCCCCCTCATACGATCTGCTGCTCGCGCAGCTCGGTGGCGAGGTCGTACAGGCCCGCCAGGTCCATTCCCTCGGCGAGCAGCGGCAGTTCGTGCAGCGGCAGGCCCAGCTCGCCCAGGACCGCCCGCTGCTCCTGCTCCAGCGCGTGCCGCTCGGCGTACTCCTCGGCCTGCTGGAGGAGCGGGTCCACCAGCCGCTCGGCGTGCCCGCCGCGCCGCGCCCCGCCCAGCCCGGCCGCGGACAACGACCGCGCAATGGATGAACGTGTCACGGTTCGTACGAGTTCCAGCCCGTCCGTGCCCAACACCTCGGGCCGCACCATGTTGACGATGACCCGGCCCACCGGCAGCTTCGCCGCCCGCAGCTCGGCGATGCCGTCCGCGGTCTCCTGGACCGGCATCTCCTCGAGCAGCGCCACCAGGTGCACGGCCGTCTCCGGCGACTTCAGCACCCTCATCACGGCCTGCGCCTGATTGTGTATCGGACCGATCTTGGCCAGCCCCGCGACCTCGTCGTTGACGTTCAGGAAGCGGGTGACGCGGCCGGTCGGCGGGGCGTCCATGACGACGTAGTCGTACACGAACCGCCCGCTTCTGTCCTTGCGCCGGACCGCCTCGCACGCCTTGCCGGTGAGGAGGACGTCCCTCAGGCCGGGCGCGACGGTGGTGGCGAAGTCGATCGCGCCCAGCTTCTTCAGGGCCCGTCCGGCGCCCCCCAGTTTGTAGAACATCTGGAGGTAGTCCAGAAGGGCCAGTTCGGGATCGATGGCGAGCGCGTACACCTCACCCCCGCCCGGCGCGACGGCGATCTTGCGTTCCTCATAGGGCAACGCCTCTGTCTCGAAGAGCTGCGCGATGCCCTGCCGGCCCTCCACCTCGACGAGAAGCGTCCGCTTCCCTGCCGTGGCGAGGGCCAGCGCGAGGGCGGCGGCGACCGTCGTCTTTCCGGTCCCGCCCTTGCCGCTGACGACCTGGAGCCTGCTCACGTCTTCGAGCGTAACCAGTCCATGCCCGAGGCAATCGGGAGGCTGTGGACAACAGGGGGCGGTATCGGCCACATGGCTTGTGGACAACCGGGCCGGAACCAGCCGCCCGGCCTGTACGGGAGCCCCCGCGCGACAGCGGATACAGTCGCCCCATGACCAAGTGGGAATACGCAACCGTGCCGCTGCTCGTCCATGCCACGAAGCAGATTCTGGACACCTGGGGCGAGGACGGCTGGGAGCTCGTCCAGGTCGTGCCCGGGCCGAACAACCCCGAGCAGCTCGTGGCCTACCTGAAGCGGGCCAAGGCGTGAGCGGCGTCGAGGCGAAGCTCGCCGAGCTGGGCCTGACCCTGCCGGCCGTGGTGCCGCCGCTCGCGGCCTACCAGCCCGCCGTGCAGTCCGGGCCGTACGTGTTCACCTCCGGCCAGCTGCCCATGGTGGACGGCAAGCTGCCCGTCACCGGCAAGGTCGGCGCCGAGGTCACCCCCGAGGAGGCCAAGGAGCTGGCCCGCACCTGCGCCCTGAACGCCCTGGCCGCCGTGAAGTCGGTCGCCGGTGATCTGGACCGCGTCGCGCGCGTGGTGAAGGTCGTCGGCTTCGTCGCCTCGGCCTCGGACTTCACCGGCCAGCCCGCCGTCGTCAACGGCGCGAGCGAGCTGCTCGGCGCGGTCCTCGGCGACAAGGGCGTGCACGCGCGCAGCGCGGTCGGCGTGGCGGTGCTCCCGCTGGACGCCCCGGTCGAGGTCGAGATCCAGGTCGAGCTGGTCCCGTAGGGGCCACCGCGGGGGTGCCCTGACCTCGGGCACCTCTCGAACATTCGCTCACCAGGGGATAGCCTCGCGCCCATGGCGAATGGGCAGTGGTTTCCCTCGGACTGGCCGGAACGCATCCGCGCACTCGCGGACGGGACACTCACGCCCGTCACGCCCCGACGCGCGGCCACCGTCATGCTCGTGAAGGACGGGCCGGCCGGGACGTTCGTCCACATGCTGCGCAGACGCGCCTCCATGGCCTTCGCCGGAGGCGCGTACGCGTACCCGGGCGGCGGAGTCGACCCGCGCGACGACGAGCGCCCGGTGCGCTGGGCGGGCCCCACGCGCGCGTGGTGGGCGCAGCGGCTCGGCGTCGAGGAGACGGTGGCCCAGGCGATCGTCTGCGCGGCCGTACGGGAGACGTACGAGGAGGCGGGCGTCCTGCTCGCGGGCCCCGACCCCGACTCGGTCGTCGGTGACACGACCGGCCCCGACTGGGAGGCGGACCGCGCGGCCGTGGCCGCCCGTGAGCTGTCCTTCGCCGAGTTCCTCGACCGCCGCGGGCTCGTCCTGCGCTCCGACCTGCTCGGCGCCTGGACGCGCTGGATCACCCCCGAGTTCGAGTCCCGCCGCTACGACACCTGGTTCTTCGTGGCCGCGCTCCCCGAGGGCCAGCGCACCCGCAACGCCTCCACGGAGGCGGACCGTACGGTGTGGATCCGCCCGCGGGAGGCGGCGGCCGGGTACGACAAGGGCGAGCTGACGATGATGCCGCCCACGATCGCGACCCTGCGCCAGCTGACCCCGTACGCCACCGCCGCCGAGGCCCTCGCCGCCGCCCCCGGCCGTGATCTGACCGCCGTCCTGGCCGAGGCCCGGCTCACCGACGACGCGATCGTCCTGACCTGGCCGGGCCACGGCGAGTTCACCAAGCACATCCCGATCCCCTCCGGTGGAGGCCCCGCATGACCGACGCAGCAGCCCTCCCCGGACAGCCCCGCGGCGGCGTCCTGAGCGGACCGGCCACCCCGCGCGCGGTCAACGTCCTCGCGCCCAACGCCTCCGCGATGACCCTGGACGGCACCAACACCTGGATCGTCTCCGAGCCCGGCTCCGAGCTGGCGGTCGTGGTCGACCCGGGCCCGCTGGACGACGGACATCTGCGGGCGGTCGTCGACACCGCCGAGCGGGCCGGCAAGCGGGTCGCCCTGACCCTGCTGACCCACGGCCACCCCGACCACGCCGAGGGCGCCGTCCGCTTCGCCGAACTGACCGGTACGCGGGTGCGTGCCCTGGACCCGGCGCTGCGGCTGGGCGACGAGGGACTGGGCGCCGGTGACGTGATCACGATGGGCGGCCTGGAGCTGCGGGTCGTGCCGACGCCCGGCCACACCGCCGACTCGCTCTGCTTCCACCTCCCGGCCGACGGGGCCGTCCTGACCGGCGACACGATCCTGGGGCGCGGCACCACGGTCGTGGCGCACCCCGACGGCCGGCTGGGCGACTATCTGGACTCCCTGCGGCGTCTGAGGTCCCTCACGGTCGACGACGGCGTCCACACGGTCCTCCCGGGCCACGGTCCCGTCCTGGAGGACGCCCAGGGCGCCGTGGAGTTCTACCTCGCCCACCGAGCCCACCGCCTCGCCCAGGTCGAGACGGCCGTCGAGGACGGCTTCCGCGCCGCCTCCGAGGTCGTCGCCCATGTGTACGCCGACGTCGACCGCTCCCTGTGGCCGGCGGCGGAACTCTCCGTACGGGCGCAGATCGAGTACCTGGAGGACCACGGGCTCATCTAGCACGCGCTCGTCCGGCACGCCCTCATCCGGCGGCCGCCCGCCGGCTGCCGTCCTCCGGCCGGGGAGCCTTGATGCCGTGCACGCGTGCGTACTCCTCCGCGAGCCAGGGCCCCAGGTCGTCCACGTACGACGTGAGGACGGCCGCGTCGCCCGTCGGCTCGTAGCCGCGCACCGCCGCCGTACGCACCTGGTCGGCCCGCTCGGGGTAGGAGGCCGCGAACGCCTCGGCCATCTCGTGCAGATCGCTGGTCCAGCCGTTCCAGCGGGGCATGACCAGGGTGAACGCGGTGCGCACGAGGTGGCGGGACATGTACCGGACGAGGGGCCGGAGGGCCTCCTCCGTACCGGCCGTCTCCGCGATGCGTGCCCGCCAGCGCGGCAGCAGCAGGGCGAGCTCGCCGTTCGTCTCGCGCGCGAGGAGCGAGTCGGGGCGGTAGCGGGGCAGGTACTCGGCGAGGTCCTCCCCGAGGAGCGGCGTGCACAGACAGGCGACGAAGAACCCCAGGTCGTACCGCTCCAGGTCGCTCAGCACGCGCGTGCGGCTCGACAGCAGCACTCCGCCGCCGTCGATCTGGGGGAACCCCTGGTCGAGGGATGCGAGCAGGGCCCGCGCGCCGGCCCGGTCCACCTCGGTCGGCTCGTCGCCCAGGACGGCCAGCAGGTCCAGATCGCTGCGCCCCACGCGCGCGGTGCCGCGCGGGATCGACCCGTAGAGGTACGCGCTGTGCAGCCGTGCCCCGAACAGCTCCAGGATCCCGTCCCGGGCGGCCGCGACGACGGGCCGGAAGGCGTGCGGCACGCGCGCGAGGGAGCCTTCACGGGCGAGGAAGCCCTGGGCGTCGAGCCCTCGTGGAGGAATCGTTTCAGCCATGGGGCCACTGTGGCAGGGGTTCGGGGGCGGCAGCCCCCGGTGGCCCCGGTGCCGTTACCGCGACCGCTTGGCGAGCCGCTCCACGTCCAGCAGGATGACCGCCCGCGCCTCCAGGCGCAGCCACCCGCGCTGGGCGAAGTCGGCGAGCGCCTTGTTGACCGTCTCGCGCGAGGCGCCGACGAGCTGGGCCAACTCCTCCTGCGTGAGGTCGTGGACGACGTGGATGCCCTCTTCGGACTGCACGCCGAAGCGGCGGGAGAGGTCCAGCAGGGCGCGCGCCACGCGACCGGGCACGTCCGAGAAGACCAGGTCGGACATGGCGTCGTTGGTCTTGCGCAGACGCCGGGCGACGGCGCGCAGGAGCGCGGCGGCCACCTCGGGGCGGGCGTTCAGCCAGGGCTGGAGGTCGCCGTGGCCGAGGCCGAGCAGCTTGACCTCGGTGAGGGCGGTCGCCGTCGCCGTACGAGGGCCCGGGTCGAAGAGCGACAGCTCGCCGATCAGCTCGCCGGGGCCCACCACGGCCAGCATGTTCTCGCGGCCGTCGGGGGACGTGCGGTGGAGCTTGACCTTGCCCTCGGTGACGACGTAGAGCCGGTCGCCCGGGTCGCCCTCGTGGAACAGGGAGTCGCCACGGGCGAGGGTCACCTCACTCATGGAGGCGCGCAGCTCCGCGGCCTGCTCGTCGTCGAGTGCCGCGAAGAGCGGGTTGCGCCGCAGAACGTCGTCCACGAGTTCTCTCCTTGTCGCCTGCTCAGGGGATCTTGTCCCCCGCTTACCAGGGGACCTGGTTCCCCATTTTGCCGGACGGTCCAAACAGTGTGATCTGTCACAAGGATGCCGCACACATGTCCCGAGGTAAGCGGCAGGGGTCCAATTGGGGGCCGATCTTCGGGGTCCGGGGCGGATGTCGGTGCCGGGCTTTAGGCTGGCCGAGTGTCCAAATCGCCGGTGAGAGCACAGGCCAAGGGGGCTGGGCGGGTGGTTGTACGTCGCGATTCCGCTGTGGGCGAACAAGAGTCCGGTGAGGGTAAGAAAACGGCAAAAGTGACGACAAAAGGTACTTCTGGTAAATCGGCGGGAAATCCCGAGTCGCGGACCGCGCTCGTCCGCCGGGCCCGCCGCATCAACCGAGAACTCGCCGAGGTCTACCCCTACGCCCACCCCGAGCTGGATTTCGAGAACCCCTTCCAGCTCCTGGTCGCCACGGTCCTGTCCGCCCAGACCACCGACCTCAGGGTCAACCAGACGACTCCCGGCCTCTTCGCCAAGTACCCCACCCCCGAGGACCTGGCCGCGGCCAACCCGGAGGAGGTCGAGGAGATCCTCCGCCCCTGCGGGTTCTTCCGGGCCAAGACCCGGTCGGTCATAGGGCTCTCCAAGGGCCTGGTGGAGCAGTTCGACGGCGAGGTCCCCGGGCGTCTGGAGGACCTGGTCACCCTGCCCGGCGTCGGCCGCAAGACCGCCTTCGTGGTCCTGGGCAACGCCTTCGGGCGTCCCGGCATCACCGTCGACACCCACTTCCAGCGGCTCGTACGGCGCTGGCGGTGGACCGAGGAGACCGACCCCGACAAGATCGAGGCGGCGATCGGCACGCTCTTCCCCAAGGGCGACTGGACGGACCTCTCCCACCACGTCATCTGGCACGGCCGCCGCATCTGCCACGCGCGCAAGCCGGCCTGCGGGGCCTGCCCCATCGCCCCGCTCTGCCCGGCGTACGGCGAGGGCGAGACGGACCCCGAGAAGGCGAAGAAGCTCCTGAAGTACGAGAAGGGCGGCTTCCCCGGCCAGCGGCTGAACCCGCCGCAGGCCTACCTCGACGCGGGCGGCCGGCCGGCCCCGCCGCTGGGGGCCGGATGACCGGGCGACGACGGAGGCAGGACCGGCGGGCGACCGGGGCGCGGCCGGCGGAACGATCTACGGGTCCTCGGGCGTTGGACCCGGCGGAACGGGGGGTGGTGCGGCGATGACACGGGTGAGTGACACGGCGAGCGGTACGGCCAGTGACGCGGACGGGGATACGGCGGACGCCGGGTCCGGCGGTGCGGGCCCCCGGCCCGGAGCCGCGGCGGGCGCGGGGGAGGGCGGTCCGGGCGGCGTCCGGGGCGGCGCGGTGCCGCTCCGCAAGCACGGCCTGCCCGGCTGGCTCGACCCGGTCGTGCGGGTCGTGGAGACGGTCCGGCCGCGCCAGCTGAGCCGTTTCCTGCCGCCGCAGGACGGCGCGGGACGCCAGTCGGCGGTCCTCGTGCTGTTCGGGGAGGGCGAGCAGGGCCCCGAGCTGCTGCTGATGGAGCGGGCCGGCTCCCTGCGCTCGCACGCGGGACAGCCCTCCTTCCCCGGTGGCGCCCTCGACCCGGAGGACGGCGATCCGCAGGGCGACGGACCCCTGCGGGCCGCCCTGCGCGAGGCCGAGGAGGAGACCGGACTCGACCCCTCGGGCGTCCAGCTCTTCGGCGTCCTGCCCAAGCTGTACATCCCGGTCAGCGGTTTCGTCGTGACGCCCGTCCTGGGCTGGTGGCGCGAGCCGAGCCCGGTGGGAGTCGTCGACCCGAACGAGACGGCCCGGGTCTTCACGGTCCCCGTGGTCGATCTCACGGATCCGGCCAACCGGGCCACCACCGTCCACCCCAGCGGCCACCAAGGTCCGGCATTCCTGGTCGAATCGGCCCTCGTCTGGGGCTTCACGGCCGGCATCATCGACCGCCTGCTCCACTTCGCGGGCTGGGAGCGCCCCTGGGACCGGGACAAGCAGGTCCCGCTCGACTGGCGGTCATGACAGGGTGAACCCCGTGAACGTGCTGGACATCTTGTTGCTGGTCGCGGCCGTCTGGTTCGCGGTGGTCGGCTTCCGCCAGGGCTTCGTCGTCGGCATCCTGTCGGTGATCGGCTTCCTGGGCGGCGGCCTGGTCGCCGTCTACCTGCTGCCGCTCATCTGGGACTGGCTCACCGACAACGCCGAGGTCAGCACCACGGCGGCCGTCGTCGCCGTCGTCGTCGTGATCGTCTGCGCCTCGGTCGGACAGGCCCTGACCACCCATCTCGGCAACAAGCTGCGCCGGTACATCACCTGGTCCCCGGCCCGCGCCCTGGACGCCACCGGCGGCGCGCTGGTGAACGTCGTCGCCATGCTGCTGGTGGCCTGGCTGATCGGCTCCGCCCTGGCCGGCACCACCCTGCCGACCCTCGGCAAGGAGGTCCGCAACTCCACGGTGCTCCAGGGGGTGTCCCGGGCGCTGCCCGCACAGGCCGACACCTGGTTCGCCGACTTCTCCTCCGTCCTCGCGCAGAACGGCTTCCCACAGGTCTTCAGCCCGTTCGCCAACGAGCCGATCACCGACGTCCAGCCGCCCGACCCGGCCCTCGCCGGCAGCCCCGTCGCCACGCGCGCGCAGCGCTCCATCGTCAAGGTGATGGGCACCGCCGAGAGTTGCGGCAAGGTCCTGGAGGGTACCGGCTTCGTCTTCGGCGAGCGCCGGGTCATGACCAACGCGCATGTCGTGGGCGGCGTCGACGAGCCGACCGTGCAGATCGGCGGCGAGGGCCGCAAGTACGACGCGACGGTCGTCCTGTACGACTGGAAACGCGACATCGCCGTCCTCGACGTACCGGACCTCGACGCGCCCGTGCTCCGGTTCACCACCGCGGACGCGAGCACCGGCGCCGACGCGATCGTCGCCGGGTTCCCGGAGAACGGGTCGTACGACGTCCGTGCCGCGCGCGTGCGCGGGCGCATCACGGCCAACGGCCCGGACATCTACCACCGCGGCACCGTGCGCCGTGAGGTGTACTCGCTCTTCACGACCGTCCGCCAGGGCAACTCCGGCGGCCCGCTGCTCACCCCCGACGGGCGGGTGTACGGCGTGGTGTTCGCGAAGTCGCTCGACGACGCCTCCACCGGGTACGCGCTCACCGCGGACGAGATCCAGCAGGACATCACGGACGGACGTACCGCGGGACAACAGGTGGACAGCGACCGCTGCGCCCTCTAGGCGTGGGCGCGGTGGTCAGCCGGTCAGCCGGTGGGGACGGTCGTGGGCGTCAGCCTCGAGGGTGACGCAGGCGTACCGAGACCCAGCGGGCCCGGCGGCGCAGGATGCGCGGAATGCCCACCCGGAGGTCGGAGCCCGTCAGTTGCGGGTCGGTACCTCGTTGGTGGGAGCTCAGACCAGCGGCCGAGCGGCGGTTGCGTGCTGCGTCACTGTAGTCGTGCGTCCAGCCCATACCCCGACGTCTGCCCCCGCCCCAAGGTCGATAACCGCCCGGAGGCCCGCCAATTGGCCTATGCGCCGGGCAAGTGGCCGCTTGTCGTACAGGCGTTTCATGCGGGCATCTCGCGGCGGACACCGGGCGCGACGGCCCGGTCACCGATCAGGTTCGGGATCCTTCAGCCAGTTGACCAGTTCGGTGGAGAAAGCGACCGGATCCTCCTCGTGGGGGAAGTGGCCCAGCCCGTCGAAGAGCCGCCAGCGGTACGGCGCCTCCACGTACTCGCCGGAGCCGGCCGCGCTGCGGGTGCGCATCACCGGGTCGAGCGACCCGTGCAGGTGGAGCGTGGGAACGCGCACGGGCCGCTTCATGCGCCGGTAGAACTGGATGCCGTCCGGCCGGGCCATCGAGCGCACCAGCCACCGGTACGGCTCGACCGAGCAGTGCGCGGTGGAGGGGATGCACATCGCGCGCCGGTACGTCTCCAGCGCCTCGTCCTCCGGAGGCTGGGGCCCGGACCACTCCCGGATCAGGCGGCCCACCAGTTCCCCGTCGTCGGCGGTGAGCTGCCGCTCGGGGATCCACGGCCGCTGGAACCCCCAGATGTGGGAGCTCGCGGCCGACTGCCGGACGTCGGCGAGCATCGCCGAGCGCCAGCGCCGCGGGTGCGGCATCGAGGCCACCGCGAGCCGCCGGACCAGCTTGGGGCGCATCACGGCGGCCGTCCACGCCAGATAGCCGCCCAGGTCGTGGCCGACGAGCGCGGCGTCCGGCTCGCCGAGCGAGCGGATCACACCGGTGATGTCGAGGGCGAGGTTGGCCGGGTCGTAGCCCCGGGGCGTGCGGTCGCTGCCGCCCACGCCCCGCAGATCCATGGCGACGGCCCGGAAGCCGGCGTCGGCGAGCGCGCCGAGCTGGTGCCGCCAGGTCCACCAGAACTGCGGGAAGCCGTGGACCAGCATGACCAGCGGCCCGTCACCGGCCTCCGCGATGTGGAAGCGGGCGCCGTTCGCGGCCACCTCACGATGGGTCACCTTGGTGCCGTCGGCGTATTCCGGTCGTACGACCGAGGTGGGCTGCGCCGAAGGGGTGGCGGGGTCCGTCATGACGTCGAGCGTGCCACAGCCTCGATGGCCTCCGGGACCCGGTCCTGAGACAGCTCCGGCCGCGGGTGCGGCTTGGCGTTCTGCAGGACGCCCGCGCTCTCCTTCATCGACGCGGCCACCTTCTGCGGGCCCTGGCTCCTCTTGGCCTTCTTCGCGAACGCCACGCCGATCAGCGCCAGGACGACCGCGACGAGCACGTTCGCCGCGAAGGACAGCAGGAAGCAGATCGCGAGATTCCAGTCGCTCCAGGTCCGGATGCCGTACGCCAGCGCGAAGTTCAGCATCGGCAGCGAGAACACCAGGACCGCGCCGGCCACCGTGAACGCCCCGCCGCTCACCGCGCCGCGCTTCACGTCCTGCTTGAGCTGCGCCTTCGCCAGCGCGATCTCGTCGTGCACCAGCGCCGACATCTCGGTCGTCGCCGAGGCGAACAGCTGGCCGATGCTGGCTTCGGCGCCGACCGGGCTGCCGTCGGGTGCGCTCATCGCGGTCTCCCTCTTCTGCTGCTCTGTGCTGCTGGTCCGTCTGACTTCTTTTGTACCGTCCCGTCAGATCATGCCGGACCGCCGCCGTCCTCGCCTGCCCCGCCCGGCACTTCGGCCGCCATGCGGGGCGCGGGATCCGTCCCCGCGGCCGTCCCCGTACCCCCCGCGCGGGTGATCTCCGCGGCGATACGGCGGTGCTCGGCGGCCTTGCGGTCGTGGATCGCGGCCATCCGCAGGTGGTACGCCGGGTCGTCCTGCTCGTAGACGTCCGGGATGCCGTCGCTGTCCTCGTCGCGCTCCTCGGACTCGTAGAGCCGGCGGTAGCGGGCGTTGCGCAGCTTCAGCAGGACGGTCGCGCAGGTCGCCGCGATCAGTGAGCCCGTCAGGACGGCGGCCTTGACCTCGTTGGTCAGGGACTGGTCGCCCTCGAAGGCCAGTTCGCCGATCAGCAGCGACACCGTGAAGCCGATGCCGGCGAGCGAGGCGACGGCCAGGACGTCCGCCCACGCCAGGTCCTCGCTTAGGGAGGCCCGGGTGAAGCGGGCGGTCAGCCAGGTCCCGCCGAAGATGCCGACCGTCTTGCCGACGACGAGACCGAGGACGACCCCGAGGGTCTCCGGCCGGGTGAACACCTCGCCGAGCGCCCCGCCCGAGATCGTCACCCCCGCGCTGAACAGCGCGAACAGCGGCACGGCGAGACCGGCGGAGAGCGGGCGCACCAGGTGTTCGATGTGCTCGCCGGGGGAGTGCTCCTCGCCCTCGCGGGTGGTGCAGCGCAGCATCAGGCCCATGGCGACGCCGGCGATGGTCGCGTGGACACCGCTGTTGTACATCAGCGCCCAGATCACCAGAGCGAGCGGGACGTACACGTACCAGCCGCGTACGCCCTTGCGCAGCAGCACCCAGAACACGGCGAGGCCGGCGACGGCGCCGCCCAGCGCGGCGAAGTGGATCGTGTCGGTGAAGAAGACCGCGATGATCAGGATCGCGAACAGGTCGTCGACCACGGCCAGGGTGAGCAGGAAGGCGCGCAGCGCGCTCGGCAGCCAGGTGCCGATGACGGCGAGCACGGCGAGCGCGAAGGCGATGTCGGTGGCGGTGGGCACGGCCCAGCCGCCCAGACCGCCGCCGCCGACGAGGTTGGTGAGCACGTAGACCAGCGCGGGTACGGCCATCCCGCACAGCGCGGCCACGACGGGCAGCGCGGCGGCCCGGGGGTCCCGTAGCTCCCCGGCGACCAGTTCGCGCTTGAGTTCGATGCCGGCGACGAAGAAGAAGACCGCGAGGAGGCCGTCGGCCGCCCAGTGCTCGACCGACAGGTGCAGACCGAGGGCCTCGGGGCCGAGGTGGTAGTGGCTGACGGTCTCGTAGCTGTCGTGCAGCGCGGGGACGTTCGCCCAGAGCAGTGCGGTCACCGCGGCGAGGAGCAGCAGGACACCGCCGACGGTCTCGGTCCGCAGCGCGTCCGTGAGGTACGTCCGCTCGGGCAGGGAGAGTCGTCCGAAGACCTTGCGGGCGGTGGTACGGGGCGCGGACACGGTGGAGACCTCCGGTCGGTGGGCATGGCGTAGCGCATGCCGACCAGACTTCCCGGCGCACCTGTTTTGCTTAGTTTACCTAAGATGCGCGAGGTATGGCCAGATGATCCCCACGATAGGGGGGAAACGGGCACCCGGCGCGATCGTCCGCGTCGCCGGGTGCCCTTCGGGGGACGTGCTCAGTCCTCGCTCGGCGCCGCCGGCAGCTTCGCCTGGATGAGGTCCATGACGGTGGAGTCGGTCAGCGTCGTGACGTCTCCGAGCTCACGGTTCTCGGCGATGTCCCGCAGCAGACGGCGCATGATCTTGCCCGAGCGGGTCTTGGGCAGTTCGGTGACCGGGTGGATCTGCTTGGGCTTGGCGATCGGGCCGAGCGTCGCCCCGACGTGGTTGCGCAGCTCGGCCACCAGGTCCTCGGACTCGGCGGCGGTGCCGCGCAGGATGACGAACGCGACGATCGCCTGCCCGGTCGTCTCGTCGGCCGCGCCGACCACGGCCGCCTCGGCGACCGACGGGTGCGACACGAGTGCCGACTCGACCTCGGTGGTCGAGATGTTGTGCCCGGAGACGAGCATGACGTCGTCCACCCGGCCCAGCAGCCAGATGTCCCCGTCGTCGTCCTTCTTCGCGCCGTCGCCCGCGAAGTACTTGCCCTCGAACCGCGACCAGTAGGTGTCGAGGAACCGCTGGTCGTCGCCCCAGATGGTGCGGAGCATCGACGGCCACGGCTCGGTCAGGACCAGATAGCCACCGCCGCCGTTCGGCACCTCGTTCGCCTCGTCGTCGACGACGGTCGCGGAGATGCCGGGCAGCGGGCGCTGGGCCGATCCCGGCTTGGCCTCGGTGACGCCCGGCAGCGGCGAGATCATCATCGCCCCGGTCTCGGTCTGCCACCAGGTGTCCACGACGGGGGTCAGGTCGGCACCGATGTGCTTGCGGTACCAGACCCAGGCCTCGGGGTTGATGGGCTCACCGACCGAGCCGAGGACGCGGAGCGAGGACAGGTCGAACTTCGCGGGGATGTCGTCGCCCCACTTCATGAACGTACGGATCGCCGTCGGGGCGGTGTACAGGATCGTCACCCCGTACTTCTGCACGATCTCCCAGAAGCGCCCCTGGTGCGGGGTGTCCGGCGTGCCCTCGTACATCACCTGTGTCGCGCCGTTCGCCAGCGGCCCGTAGACGATGTAGGAGTGCCCGGTGACCCAGCCGACGTCGGCGGTGCACCAGTACACGTCGGTCTCCGGCTTGAGGTCGAAGACCGCGTGGTGCGTGTACGCCGCCTGCGTGAGGTAGCCGCCGGACGTGTGCAGGATGCCCTTCGGCTTGCCCGTCGTGCCGGACGTGTAGAGGATGAACAGCGGCTGCTCGGCGCCGAAGGCCTCGGGGGTGTGCTCGGCGGACTGGCGCTCGACGATCTCGTCCCACCACACGTCCCGGCTGTCGTCCCAGGCGACCTCCTGGCCGGTACGGCGGACCACCAGCACATGCTCGACGTTGTCGACCTTGCGGATCGCGTCGTCGACGGCCGGCTTGAGCGCGGACGGCTTGCCGCGCCGGTACCCGCCGTCGGCCGTGATGACGACCTTGGCGTCCGCGTCCTGGATCCGGGTCGCCAGCGCGTCCGCGCTGAAGCCGCCGAAGACGACCGAGTGCGCGGCGCCGATCCGGGCGCAGGCCAGCATCGCGATCGCCGTCTCCGGGATCATCGGCATGTAGACCGCGACCCGGTCGCCCTTGTGGACGCCCAGCTCCAGCAGCGCGTTGGCCGCCTTCGACACCTCGTCCTTGAGCTCGGCGTAGGTGAGCGCGCGGCTGTCGCCCGGCTCGCCCTCGAAGTGGATCGCGACCCGGTCGCCGTGCCCGGCCTCCACATGGCGGTCGACGCAGTTGTACGCGACGTTGAGTTCGCCGTCCTCGAACCACTTCGCGAACGGCGGGTTCGACCAGTCCAGCGTCTGCGTCGGCTCCTTGGCCCAGGTCAGCCGACGGGCCTGCTCGGCCCAGAAGCCGAGCCTGTCAGCCTTGGCCTGTTCGTACGCCTCCGCCGTGACGTTGGCGTTCGCGGCCAGGTCGGCGGGGGGCGCGAACCTGCGCTCTTCCTTGAGCAGGTTGGCCAGGCTCTCGTTGCTCACGACATCTCCCAATCGAAGGGTGTCCGTTGTGTCCCAGGCCACAGCTCATCAGAACCGGGGGCCCGGTGACAAGGGTCGACGGAAAATTGGTTTAGACCTGTCCTGGTCCTGGTCCTGGTTCTGCTGGTCCTGGTACGGGCCCGGTCATCCGTACCCACGGACGGGGGTCGGACGGAGTTCATCCGGTGTAACGCCTTTCACACCCGATGGCCCACATGATCGAACAGTTCGCCGCCGTCGTTCCCGGTGAGCAGATACGTC
This sequence comes from Streptomyces griseoruber, assembly GCF_001514205.1. Taxonomy (GTDB): domain Bacteria; phylum Actinomycetota; class Actinomycetes; order Streptomycetales; family Streptomycetaceae; genus Streptomyces; species Streptomyces griseoruber. The sequence goes on from NZ_KQ948775.1 coordinate 149,419, forward strand.
TGTGCCTCGCCCACGTGGAAGTACAGCCCGTGCAGCTCCAGCGCCCCGGCCCGCAGGGCGCGCGCCACCGACTCGTGGGCCCGCAGATGATCCAGTTGCTGGACCACGTTCGTCAGACACAGCTGCTCGACCGCGTCCGCCGGCGACCGCCCGGCCAGCCGGGCCCAGGGGCGGCCGTCGTCGGCCATCCGCTCCAGACTCGGCAGCCCGTGCCGCAGCCACCGCTTCAACGGCGTCTGCCTCCCGCCGGGTTCGGAGCCCAGCAGCGCCTGCATGGCCCCGCATCCGGAGTGCCCGCACACCGTGATGGACCGGACCTTCAGCACGTCCACCGCGTACTCGATGGCCGCCCCCACCGAGTCGTCCCCGTTCTCCTCGTCCGGCGGCGGCACCAGGTTGCCCACGTTGCGCACCACGAACAGGTCGCCCGGACCACTGGAGGTGATCATCGAGGTGACCAGCCGCGAGTCGGCGCAGGTGAGGAACAACTGCGTCGGCTGCTGCCCCTCCCGGGCCAGCCGTGCCAACTCCCCGCGCACCAACGGAGCGGTGTTCCGCTGGAAGGCGCTGATGCCGCGGACCAGGGGGTGGTGGCTGCCGTCGGCCCCGGGGCCTGCGGGGCCGACGGGGCCTGCGGAGCCGGCGGTGTCGCTCGCCTCGTTCGGCTCGTGCGGCTCCTGCGGTGTGGGCGGCGCGCTGGGTTCGCCCGGCTGCTCCGGGCTCTCGGAACCCGAAGCGCGTGCGGAGCGCGGGAGCTCGCACTGGTGGTTGCGCCAAGGGGTCCAGGGCCGGCAGCGGCAGTCGGCACCGGCGCCGGTGGGGGCCGGAGCCGTGGCCGCCGCGTTGAGTCTGCGTCCGGTCAGTTCGACGGTGCCGCCCTGGGCGGTGTGGGTCTTCTGCCAGTCCTGCAAGGTCTCGTACGCCGCGTGGTCCATGAAGGAGCCGTCCAGCTCGACCACGACGGGCGTGCCGTGGGGTACGAGGTGCAGGGCCCGGCTGAGTCGTGGCACCGCGAGGAACGTCAACTGGCCTCGCACATGGACGTGATGGACTCCTCCCTGCTCGTGGTGGGTGATACGGGTGTGGGTGAGGCGGTTGAGGGCGACGGCGACGGCGACCGCGATCCCCAGCGTCACGCCTTGCAGAACGCCGAGGAACACCACGCCGAGGGTGGTGACGGCGTACACCAGCACCTCCCGGTGGCGGGTCACCGTACGAATGTGGTGCAGGGACACCATCTGGATGCCGACGGCCATCACCAGGGCGGCGAGCGAGGCGAGCGGGATGAGCTCCAGGACCGGGACCATCAGCAGCGCGGCGATCACTACGAGAACGCCGTGCAGCATCGTGGAGTTCCGGCTCACGGCACCCGACTGGACATTCGCCGAACTGCGCACGGCCACACCCGCGACGGGCAGTCCGCCGAGCGCGCCGGAGACGATGTTGGCGGCTCCCTGACCGAGCAGCTCACGGTCGAGGTCGGAGCGGCCGACGCGCGGGGCGCGGCCCGTGGGTGAGGAGATGAGGTCGGCGCGGGAGGAGATGAGCTTGTCGACGGCGACCGCGCCGAGCAGCGACTGCACGCTGCACACCAGGGTGGTGGTGAGGACGGCCGCCGCGACGCCGAGCGCCGGGCCCTCGGGGAGCCCGGCCAGGGCATGGCTGCGCCAGGAGGGGAGGTCGACCTTGGGCAGGGTGAGGCCGGCCAGGGACGCCGCGGCCGTGGCCCCGGCGACGGCGACGAGTGCGGCGGGCACCTTGCGCAGCAGTCGGCCCGCCCGGCCCGGGATCCGTGGCCAGAGCAGCAGCAGGCTCAGGGTCAGGGTGCTCACGGCGACCGCGGCGGGCTGGAGTCCGGCCAGCTGGGCGGGCAGGGCGCGGAGGTTGGCCAGGACGGAGCTCTGCGGGGTGCCGCCGAGGACGATGTGCAGCTGGGCGACGGCGATGGTGACGCCGATGCCGGCGAGCATGCCGTGGACGATGGCGGGGCTGACGGCGAGCGCGGTGCGCGCCACGCGCAGACAGCCGAGGCCCAGTTGGGTGAGTCCGGCGAGGACGGTGACGGCACAGGTCGTCCGCCATCCATAGCGCTGGATGAGGTCGGCCGTGACCACGGTGAGCCCGGCGGCTGGGCCGCTGACCTGGAGCGGGGAGCCGCCGACACAGCCGGCGACGATCCCGCCGACGGCGGCGGCGACAAGACCGGCCTGGAGGGGGGCTCCGGTGGCCAGGGCGATGCCCAGCGACAGGGGGAGGGCGATCAGGAAGACCGCGATCGAGGCGGACACGTCGGCGCCCGCGACACGGAAGCGGCGGTGCGGGCCCGACGGGGGGCTGTGGGGCGGGTGGGCGCGCCGGGCGCGCGTCGAGTCGGACGTACGAGTGGGGACGCAGGCTGACATGTTCCCGTCTCCTCCGGGGCAGCGCGGTCGCGGAACTGGTGGTCCCCCGTCGATGGCGGGGGCGGTCGCGGCCGTGGGTCACGGCGTACAGCGGCGGGATGAAAAAGCAACGCTCGGTAAAACGATCGTAATGCAGAGTAAAGGTCAGGCATGGATTTATGCGGCAAATGGGGCAAGAGATCACTCTCTCGGATGAAGTGAGCATTTCATCGGCTTGTCGTATTAATTCCTTCTCGGTCCCGTGCGACCTTGACCGCGCTGCCGGCTCGCCCCGGCACGCACCGACAGAACGCCCTCGTCGGCGTGGGCCGAGAGAAGGAAGAAGGTGGGCGGAACATGACCGCCACCCAGAGGATCGCCGCGGCCGTCGTGGTCGCCGCGACGGCCGCCGTGTCACTCGCCGGCTGTGCGACCGGAACCGATGCTTCCAAGGCGGGAACGCAGACCCCGCGCAAGGGCGCCCCGGCGCCCAAGCACGTGGTCCGGCTGATCGGCGACGGCTCCACCGCGTACACCGGACCGCAGCCGCACCTGCCCAGACCGCAACGCCTGAAGCCCGGTCAGAAGCCCCCGCAGTTCGTGGTGTTCTCCTGGGACGGCGCCGGAGAGGACAGCCAGAAGCTGTTCTCCCACTTCCGCAAGGTGTCCAAGGCCAACCATGCGACCATGACGTACTTCCTCAGCGGCGTGTACATGCTGCCGGAGGAGAGGGCCGACCTGTACCGGCCCCCGCAGCACTCGCCCGGCCGCTCCGACATCGGCTTCAACGACGAGCAGGGCATCGCCGACACCGTGCAGCAGCTCCGGCTGGCGTGGCTGGAGGGCAACGAGATCGGCACCCACTTCAACGGCCACTTCTGCGGCAGGAACGGCGGGGTCGGCGAGTGGTCCCCGGCGGAGTGGCGCGACGAGATCGCCCAGGCCAAGCAGTTCGTGAAGACCTGGAAGACCAACACCGGCATGACGAAGGCCGCCCCGCTGCCCTTCGACTACGACCGGGAGCTGATCGGCGCCCGCACCCCCTGCCTCGAGGGCCAGAAGAACTTCATGAGGGCGGCGAGCCGGCTGGGCTTCCGCTATGACACCAGCGGCGTCAACCAGCAGGTCTGGCCCCGCAAGCGGATGGGGCTGTGGGACCTGTCGATGCAGCTCGTGCCCTTCCCGGGACACACCTACGAGCAGCTCACCATGGACTACAACTTCATGGTCAACCAGTCCGGCACCAAGACCCAGGGCGACCCCGCCAAGCACGCGTACTGGGGCGAGCAGATGCGGGACGGTCTGCTCCGGGGCTTCCACCGCGCCTACAACGGCAACCGCGCTCCGCTGATCATCGGCAACCACTTCGAGTCCTGGAACGGCGGAACGTACATGCGCGCCGTCGACGAGGTCGTCGAGACCGTCTGCAACCAGCCCGACGTGCGCTGTGTGTCCTTCCGGCAGCTGGCCGACTGGCTGGACGCCCAGGACCCGGAGACCCTGAGCAGGCTGCGCTCGCTGGACGTCGGCGAGACCCCGAAGCAGGGCTGGGCGTCCTTCCTGTCCGACCGGCCCGCTCCGGCCCCCAAGGGCGTACCGGGCGCCCCGACGGCCCGGCGGTAGCCGCCGTCCGGGTGGTCTAGACGGCGGCGGCCACCCCCTCGCCGAGGACGAAGTCGGGGTCGACCTGTGCCGCCAGGTCGGCCCCGGTGCGTTCGTTGCCCCAGGACCGGGCGTTCTTCAGGTGGAAGTGCACCATCTGGCGCGTGTAGCGGTCCGGGTCGCGCCGCTCGTGGGCGGTGTCGACGGTCGTCCGCAACAGGCGCAGGGCGTCGCGGTCGGCCGCGTCCAGGAGGTCGAACCGGGGCGGCCGGCCCTTCTCCATGGCGCGCACCCAGTCCGAGTGCCCGACCGTGACGAGCAGGTCGTCACCGACTTCGGCGCGGAGGAAGTCGAGGTCGTCCTGCCCTTGCACCTTGTTGCCGACGACCTTCAGCTCGACGCCGAAGTCGTGGGCGTACTCCTTGTACTGGCGGTAGACGGAGACCCCCTTCCGGGTCGGCTCGGCGACGAGGAACGTCACGTCGAAGCGGGTGAACAAGCCGGAGGCGAAGGAGTCCGAGCCCGCCGTCATGTCGACCACGACGTATTCGTCACGGCCGTCCACCAGGTGGTTCAGGCACAGCTCCACCGCTCCCGTCTTGGAGTGGTAGCAGGCGACCCCCAGGTCGGCGTCCGTGAAGGGGCCGGTGACCATCAAACGGACGGCGCCGCCGTCGAGTTCCACCGGCCGGGCGCAGGCGTCGTAGACCGGATTGTCCTCGCGCACCCGCAGCAGCCGGGAGCCCCGGCCGGGCGGGGTCGTCTTGATCATCGACTCGGCGGAGGCGATGCGCGGGTTGGAGCCGCGCAGGTACTCCTTGATCAGCGGGAGGTGCTCGCCCAGCGCGGGCAGGCCGGCGGCCTCGCTCTCGTCGAGGCCGAGAGCGGGTCCCAGATGCTGGTTGATGTCCGCGTCCACGGCGAGTACGGGGGCGCCGAGGGCGGCGAGATGGCGGATGAACAGGGACGACAGCGTGGTCTTGCCGCTGCCGCCCTTCCCGACGAAAGCAATTTTCATGTTCACCAAGAGTAGTGCGGCGATGGCTGTACGTGGCGGGGGTGCGTGAAGAAGACCACTCCTTCGAGGGGTGCGGCCCCTGGGTGCGTAATGTCGTACTCATGAGTACGACAGGCGCGTCCGCCGATCCGCTCGCGGCCCTGGGCTCGTTGCCCGGTGTGGCCGAGTCCGTGGAGTCCGTGCGCAAGGCCGTGGACCGGGTCTACGGACACCGGGTCATGCGGCGCCGCAGCAACGCGATCACCTCCGAGGCCGCTCTGCGCGGCGCCCGTGGCTCGGCGGCGCTGTCCGGCGCGGACTGGGCCCTGGAGGAGGTGCGCCGACGCAGCGACTTCGGCGTCGACGACGAGGCGCTGGTGATGGGTGCCGCCCTGCGGCTGACCGCCGAGGCGGGGCAGTTGCTGTCCATCTGGCGGCAGTCGCCGCTGCGGGTGCTGGCGCGGCTGCATCTGGTGGCCGCGGCGGGCGGCGGCGACGAGATCGGACGGCCGCGGCAGGCCGGGGAGCCGGTCGACGAACCGCTCGTCGAGCTGCCGCTGCCCGCCGCCGATGAAGTGGCCGGCCGGCTGGACGGGCTCTCCGAGCTGATCATCGCGGGGAGCTCGGCGCCCGCCCTGGTGACGGCCGCCGTGGTGCACGGCGAGCTGCTCGCCCTGCGCCCCTTCACCTCGCGCAACGGCCTGGTCGCGCGCGCCGCCGAGCGCATCGTGCTGATCGGCAGCGGACTCGACCCCAAGTCGGTCTGCCCGGCCGAGGTGGGCCACGCGGAACTGGGCCGCGCGGCCTATCTGGCGGCGCTGGAGGGGTATGTGTCCGGCACTCCGGAGGGCATGGCGGCCTGGATCACGCACTGCGGCAGGGCGGTCGAGCTGGGCGCCCGCGAGTCGACGGCGGTGTGCGAGGCGTTGCAGCGCGGCGCGGCATAGGGGCGGGAAAGTCCCCGAACAGGGGTTGCGGCGGTACGAGAATTCGTACCGCCGCTGGCATGTTCACCGGGTTACCAAGCGTCCTCGATATGGTGCCCATCAGGCCGGGATCCTTGCCCGTGACCTGGTGCGGCTGGCCCGTAATCGACGGGTCGACGTCGCGTGGGTGCTCGATGTTCATGCATCGGTCCGTGGGGCCAAATGCGTTATTAAGGTGATCCTTTCGGATGTCCTTGGTCTCGCGGGCCGTTGAGTCCTTTCTACTCCGGCACCAGGGCAAGTGGAACCCCCGCCGCCAGTTCTTTACTTTTGCGGCCACATGGGTTTGAAAGGGTCCTCGCAGCTCAGGCGGTCGCCGCCCGGCGCCGGCTCGCGTACCAGACCAGGCCCGCCGTCGCCGCCGCCGCGCCTATGGCGGCCGCCGCGACGAGTGCCGGCGGCGGGACGGAGAACGAGGGGATCCGCTGCTTGAGCCGTACGGGCCGGTGGAAGTCGAGGATCGGCCACCCGCGCGCGACGGCCTCGCGCCGCAGGGCCCGGTCCGGGTTCACGGCGTGCGGACGGCCCACCGCCTGGAGCATCGGCAGATCGGTCGCCGAGTCGCTGTAGGCGAAACAGCGCTCCAGGTCGTACCCCTCCGAAACGGCCAGCTCCTTGATCGCCTCCGCCTTCGTCGGGCCGTAGGCGTAGTACTCCACCTCGCCGGTGTAGCAGCCGTCCTCGCCCACCACCATCCGGGTGGCCACCACACGGTCCGCGCCCAGCAGTTCGCCGATCGGCTCGACCACCTCCGCGCCCGACGTGGACACGATCACGACATCGCGGCCGGCCGTGTGATGTTCCTCGATGAGGGAGGCCGCCTCGTCGTAGATGAGCGGGTCGATCAGGTCGTGCAGGGTCTCGGCGACGATCTCCTTCACCTGCTGCACGTTCCAGCCGCGCACCATCCCGGACAGGTACGTGCGGGTCCGCTCCATCTGGTCGTGGTCCATACCGCCCACGAGGAAGACGAACTGGGCATATGCGGTCCGCAAGGCGGCCCTGCGGTTGATCAGACCGCCTTGGTAGAAGGACTTGCTGAAGGTGAGCGTGCTCGACTTCGCAATGACCGTCTTGTCCAGGTCAAAGAAGGCCGCTGTGCGGGGCAAGGAGTGGTTTTCCACAACCAAGAGCATAGGGGCAGCCCATTCGGCGTAAGGTGGGCGCGTGGGTTTGCCTGAGAGGGCTCTCGGGTACACCATGGAAGTCACGGATCGTTCGCGACCGTGCTAACGCGGTCCGGCTCCTCCCCCCCCCGAGTCGGCCGTGAAGACGACCCCCGCTCTCCCCCCCGGCGGGGGTCGTCGCATGTCCGGGTGCGTTTCCCCTTCTTCGCGCGGTGCGGCCGCGTCTGCGAGGCGGCTCAGGCCGCCTCTTCGGCATGTCCGTGATCCGTCACGTTGGGTAGCGGTCGGACTGTCCTGCGGGAGTCGCACAGGAGACGGGTGGCCATCACCGGTATGGGTGGCGGCGATATTCACAACCGGCTGCTCGTCCACAGATTTTCGCCAAGATCCACAAGATTTCCGGGTTCGCTGCACCGTGATTCCGACGCGTCCGCTCGGGCCGGGAGTTCACGGCCGGTTCCGTTTGCCGGGTGCGCGCGGCCGGATTCTGTCGGCCGTTCCTGCGGAGGCCGGTTGTCCGGTTCTTCACACGCTCGGTAATCGCGGGGCCGCACAGGCTGCGCGACCCACGACAAAGGGGGACGAAAAACATGGCCGGAGCCGTCACGCACGACCCGCCGCCCGCCGCTTCCCACCGGCAGGGCAAACCGCTGATCGTCACGGAGGACGCCGACCTCCTCGACGACCTGCTGCGCCTGTGCGCCGCGGCCGGCGCCACCCCCGAGGTGCATCCCTCGGTGCCGGAACGCCGCGGCAGCTGGGAGACCGCGCCGCTCGTCCTCGTCGGCGACGACGCCGCCCGGCGGGTGCGCGGGGCCACCCGCAGACGGGGAGTGGTCCTCGTCGGACGCGACCAGGACGACTCCGGCGTCTGGCAGCGCGCCGTCGAGATCGGCGCCGACCACGTCCTGATGCTGCCCGACGGAGAACAGTGGCTGGTCGACCGCATCGCCGACGTCGCCGAGGGCGTCGGCCGGCCCGCGCTCACCGTCGGCGTCATCGGCGGCCGCGGAGGTGCCGGAGCGTCCACGCTCGCGTGCGCCCTCGCCGTCACCTCCGCGCGCGAAGGCCTGCGCACCCTGCTGGTGGACGCCGATCCGCTCGGCGGCGGACTCGACGTACTGCTCGGCGGGGAGACCACCGAAGGACTGCGCTGGCCCGCCTTCGCCGCCTCACGCGGGCGGGTCGGCGGCGGCGCCCTGGAGGAGTCCCTGCCCGAACTGCACGCGCTGCGCGTGCTCAGCTGGGACCGCGGCGACTGTGTCGCCGTCCCGCCGCAGGCCGTCCGCGCGGTCCTCGCCGCAGCCCGCCGCCGCGGCGGCACGGTCGTCGTGGACCTGCCGCGCCGCCTCGACGACGGGGTCGCCGAGGCCCTCGCCCAGGTCGACCTCGGACTCCTCGTGGTCCCCGCCGAACTGCGCGCCGTCGCGGCCGCCGGCCGGGTGGCCGCCGCGGCCGGGATGGTCCTGCGCGACCTCAGGGTCGCGGTACGGGGCCCGTACGCACCCGGCCTCGACGACCGCGAGGTGGCCACACTGCTCCGGCTGCCGCTGGCCGGCGAGGTGCCCGTCGAGCAGGCACTGCTCCGCCCCGACGGTGGCAAGGCACCCCCGGGCACCGCCGCGCGCGGGCCCCTCGCCCGCTTCTGCAAGCAGTTCTGGGAGCGGGCGCTCATCGAGGCGGGTGGCGCGTGAGCACGGCACCGGCACTGGAAGGCGCGCTGCTGGACGGCGTACGGCAGTGGCTCGCCGCGCGCGGGGCCGAGCCGACGCCCGCGCGCGTGGCGCAGGCCCTGCGGGAACAGGGGCGGGTGCTCGGGGACGCCGAGGTGCTCGGGGCGGCCGAGCACCTGCGCTCCGAGCTGATCGGCAGCGGGCCCCTGGAGCCGCTGCTCGCCGACCCCTCGGTGACCGACGTCCTGGTGTCGGCCCCGGACCGGGTCTGGGTCGACCGGGGCGGCGGCCTGGAGCTGACCGCCGTCTCCTTCCCGGACGCCGCGGCCGTACGACGCCTCGCGCAGCGCCTGGCCGCGGTCGCCGGACGGCGCCTGGACGACGCCCGGCCGTGGGCCGACGCCCGGCTGCCCGACGGGACCCGGCTGCACGCCGTGCTGCCCCCGGTGGCCGTCGGCTGCACCTGTCTGTCGCTGCGCGTGGTGCGGCCGCGGGCGTTCACGCTCGACGAACTCGTGACCGCGGGCACCGTGCCGCCGGGCGGCGACCGGGTGCTGCGGGCCCTGCTCGGAGCACGGCTGTCCTTCCTGGTCAGCGGCGGTACCGGCAGCGGCAAGACGACCCTGCTGAGCGCACTGCTCGGCCTGGTCGGACCCGGGGAGCGGATCGTTCTCGCCGAGGACTCCGCGGAACTGCGACCGGACCATCCGCACGTGGTCCGCCTGGAGACCAGACCCGCCAACCAGGAGGGCGCCGGGCTCGTCACGCTCGAGGACCTGGTGCGGCAGGCCCTGCGGATGCGTCCGGACCGGCTCGTCGTGGGCGAGGTGCGCGGGCCGGAGGTGGTCCATCTGCTGGCCGCGCTCAACACGGGCCACGAGGGCGGGTGCGGGACCGTCCACGCCAACGCCGCGGCGGACGTCCCCGCCCGGCTGGAGGCGCTCGGCACGGCGGCCGGACTGGACCGGGCCGCACTGCACAGCCAGTTGGCGGCCGCGCTCTCGGTGGTCCTGCACCTCGTCCGCGACCCGGCCGGACGGCGCCGGATCGCCGAGGTGCACGTGCTGGAGCGGGACCCGACGGGCCTGGTGCGGACGGTACCGGCACTGCGCTGGCAGCCGGACGCGTTCGCGTACGAGCGGGGGTGGGGGCGGCTGCGGGAGCTGCTGCTGAGCGGTGCGGAGAGCGGGGCGGGCGAGAGGAGTGGGGTGAGTGAGGTACGTGATGGGTGAGGTGTCGGCGGCGGCGGCCGTCGCCTGTGCCGGGGCGGCGGCGTGGCTGCTGGGCGGTCCGTACTCCGGGGGCCGGCGGGCGCGGTTGCTGCTCGCCGGCGGCGAGGTGGTCGGCAGTGGACCGCCGGCCTGGCAGGACCTGGCCCTCGGACTGCGCAGGCTGCGCGCGCGATGGCGGCCCGAGTGGTGGGCGCCGGTCGTCGGGGCGGTTTTGGCGGTGCTGGGGGCCTCACCGCTTCCGGTCGTCGTCGGGGCCTGCGTGGTCCCCTTGCTGCGCCGGGCGCGGCGCGCCGCACAGGCCCGCCGGGCCGGGGAGCGCCGGTCGGACGCCGTGATCGCCCTCTGCGCGGCGCTCGCCGGGGAGGTGCGGGCCGGACGGCAGCCCGGTGCGGCGTTGCAGCGGGCCGCGCGGGACTCCGGCGGGCTGGGCGAGGCCCGGGCGGCGGTGCTGGCGGCGGCGCGGTTCGGCGGCGACGTGCCCCAGGCGCTCGCGGTCGCCGCGCGGCAGCCGGGTGCCGGCGGACTGCTGGGGCTGGCGGCGTGCTGGCGGGTGGCCGTGGACCAGGGAGCGGGCCTCGCGGCCGGACTCGACCGCCTGGAGGGGGCGTTGCGCGCCGAGCGCGATCAACGGGCGGACCTGCGCGCGCAGCTGGCGGGACCGCGTGCCACCGCGGTGATGCTGGCCTGCCTGCCGGCGCTGGGGCTCCTCCTGGGCGCCGCGCTCGGCGCCGACCCGCTCCAGGTGCTGTTCCACACCGTGGCCGGGCTGGGCTGCCTGCTCGTCGGGGGGCTGCTGGAGGGCGCGGGGGTGTGGTGGGTGCTGTGGATCGTGCGGAACGCGGAGGGGGCGTGAAGGGGCGTGCGGGCGACCGTGTGGTGGGGGACGAGAAGGGAGGCGTCATGAGCGCGGAAGGTGTCCACAGGCTGGGGGTGGCCGTGGGGATCGTGACGGTCCTCGGATGGCCGGTGTGGTGGCTGGAGCAGGTGCGGCGCGCCCGTGGGGCCCGGGGGCGGGCGGCCGAGCTGCTGGGGCGGGAGCGGGCGCCGGACGTCCCGCGCGCGGGGTTGCGGGACGCCGTGGGGGCCTGGCTGCCGGTGGGGGCGGTGGTGGGCGCCGGATGGGTGCTGATCGGCGGTGTCGTGGGGGCCGTGGCCGGGGTGGTCGGCGCGGTCGCGCTGTGGCGGTGGCGCGGTCGGCAGCGGGCGGCGGGAGCCGTCAGCGAGGCCGACGCACGGCTCGCCGCCGGGCAACTTCCCCTTGCCGCCGATCTGCTGGCCGCCTGCATCGCGGCGGGCGCCGCCCCGGTGATCGCCGCGCAGGCCGTCGGCGAGGCCCTGGGCGGGCCGGTGGGGGAAGGGCTGGCGCGCGGCGCCGCCGAGGTGCGGCTGGGCGGCGAACCGGCCACGGCATGGCGGAGGTTGGCCTGTGCGCCGGGCGCGGCGGCCCTGGCACGGCTGTTGGAACAGGCCGACGTGACGGGGATTCCGGCGGCCGGCCCCGTGGCCCGGCTCGCCGGGGACGCCCGAGCCGAGTGGACCCGGGCCGCGACAGCCAGGGCCCGCCGCGCCGGCGTCCTGGTCGCCGCGCCGGTGGGGCTGTGCTTCCTGCCCGCCTTCATCGCGGTCGGCGTTGTACCGGTCGTGATCGGGCTCGCGGACGGGGTGATGGGAGGAGGCGGCGGATGACGAGGTGCTGAACCGGCGCCGAGGGCGCCGAGCAGGGACAGGACACGACGGATCGAACAGTCAGAGGCCGACAGGGCCGAACGTTACGGGGGTTGAGATGTACAAGGCGGTACGGGCGCGGCTGCGTGCCCTGGTGTGCGGGATGCGGGGCGCACGCAAGGACGCCGGAATGGTGACGTCCGAGTACGCGATGGGGATCGTGGCGGCGGTGGGGTTCGCCGTGCTCCTCTACCAGGTGGTGACGAGCGACGCCGTCAGCACGCAGTTGCAGGACCTCGTGAGGCGGGCGCTCAGTGGGGGGATGTGAGCGGCGGCGGCTCGGTGGGGACCGGGGTTTCGTGACGGCGGAGTCGGCCGTGGTGCTGCCGGTGCTGGTGGTGTTCGCGATGGCGCTGGTGTGGGGGCTGCTCGTGGTGGCCGCTCGGATCCAGTGCGTGGACGCGGCCAGGACCGGCGCCCGCGCGGCGGCCCGGCAGGACCCCACCGGGGCGGTCGTCGAACTGGCCCGCGCCGCGGCCCCGCGCGGGGCACGGGTGACGGTCGGCAGGGAGGGCGACCAGGTGCGGGTGGTGGTCGTGGCGAGTCCACCGCTGCTGAGGGGGCTGCCCTTCGAGGTACGGGAGGAGGCGGTGGCGGCGGCCGAGGAGGCCGTGGGAGCCGGGCCGGACGGCGGGGGTGGGCCGTGAAGGGGGATCGTGCCGTCGTGGTGCGGCCGCGGGGGCGGGGCGACCGGGGCTCGGCCACCGTCTGGAGTCTCGGGGCGATCGCGGTGCTGTGCGTGGTCTTCGGTGTCGTGCTGGCCCTGGGGCACGCTGCCGTGGTCCGGCACCGGGCCGCCGGGGGCGCGGACCTCGCGGCGCTCGCGGCGGCGGACCACTGGACGGACGGCGAGGAGCGGGCCTGTGCCCGGGCGGGGCGGGTGGCGCGGGCACAGGGCGTACGGCTGGTGCGCTGCGCGGTCGCGGGGGAGATCTCGGACGTGACCGCGGCGGCGGGCCGGGGACCCTTCACGGCCGAGGTCAGGGCACGTGCGGGCCCTCCGGGGCCGGTATCGCCGGTCCCGGCCCCGCTTCCACCGCCTGCGGCGCAGGCCCCGGGACCGCCTCCTGCGGCACCCCCCGGAGCAGTTCCGTGAGGAGTCGCACCGCCCCCCTCTTGTGCAGCGGGTCGTTGCCGTTGCCGCACTTGGGGGACTGGATGCAGGACGGGCAGCCGGCGTCGCACTCGCAGGAGGCGATGGCCTCGCGGGTGGCGGTGAGCCAGGCACCGGCGGTGTGGAAGGCGCGCTCCGCGAAGCCCGCGCCGCCGGGATGGCCGTCGTAGACGAAGACCGTCGGCAGGAGCGTGTCGGGGTGCAGCGGGACCGACACGCCGCCGATGTCCCAGCGGTCGCAGGTCGCGAAGAGCGGGAGGAGCCCGATGGAGGCGTGTTCGGCGGCGTGCAGGGCGCCGCCGAGGATCTCGGGGTTGACGCGGGCGGCGTCGAGCTGGTCCTCGGTGACCGTCCACCACACCGCGCGGGTGCGCAGCGTACGAGGAGGGAGGTCGAGCTTCGACTCGCCCAGGACTTCACCGGTGATGACGCGTCGGCGCAGGAAGGAGACGACCTGATTGGTGACTTCGACGGAGCCGTAGCACAACCGGCCCTGGCCCCAGGGGATTTCGGTGTCGGTCTCCAGGACGGCGATGGAGGTGGTGTCGCGGGCGACGGTCGAGTAGGGCGGGGCGGCCTCCTCGACCAGCGCGACCGAGTCGTCCAGGTCCAGGGAGCGGACGAGGTACGTACGGCCCTGGTGGAGGTGGACGGCGCCCTCGTGGACGGTGGCGTGGGCGGCGCCCGCGTCGACCGTGCCGAGCAGCCGGCCCGTGCCCTCCTCGACGATCTGCACCGGCCGGCCGCCCTCGCCGCGGATGTCGGTGAGGTCGGCGGCGCGTTCCCGGCGCGTCCAGTGCCAGGCCTTCGTGCGGCGGCGCAGCAGCTTGGCGGCCTCCAGTTGGGGCAGCAGGGCCTCGGTCTCCGGGCCGAACAGCGCCAGGTCCTCCTCCGTCAGCGGGAGTTCCGCGGCGGCGGCGCACAGGTGCGGGGCGAGGACGTAGGGGTTGTCGGGGTCGAGGACCGTCGACTCCACCGGGCGGTCGAAGAGGGCCTCCGGGTGGTGGACGAGGAAGGTGTCCAGCGGGTCGTCGCGGGCGACCAGCACCGCCAGCGCGCCCTGCCCGGACCGCCCGGCCCGGCCGGCCTGCTGCCACAGGGAGGCGCGGGTGCCCGGATAGCCGGCGATCAGGACGGCGTCGAGGCCGGAGACGTCGATGCCGAGTTCGAGGGCGGTGGTGGCGGCGAGGCCGAGGAGCTCGCCGGAGTGGAGGGCCTGTTCGAGGGCGCGGCGTTCCTCGGGCAGATAGCCGCCCCGGTACGCCGCGACACGCCGGGCGAGCGAGCGGTCGACCTCGGCGAGCCGTTCCTGGGCGATCACCGAGATCAGCTCGGCGCCGCGCCGGGAGCGGATGAAGGCGACCGTGCGTACGCCCTGGACGGCGAGGTCGGTGAGGAGGTCGGCGGTCTCGGCGGTGGCGGTACGCCGGACGGGGGCGCCCTTCTCGCCCTGGAGCTCGGTGAGCGGCGGCTCCCAGAGGGCGAACACCAGTTCACCTCGGGGTGAGGCGTCGTCGGCGACCTCCACCACCGGCAGGCCGGTGAGGCGGCCGGCGGCGACCGCGGGCTCGGCGGCGGTCGCGGAGGCCAGCAGGAAGACCGGGGAGGAGCCGTAGCGGGCGCACAGGCGGCGCAGCCGGCGCAGCACCTGGGCGACATGGGAGCCGAAGACGCCGCGGTAGGTGTGGCACTCGTCGACGACGACGTACTTCAGCGACTTCAGGAAGGAGGACCAGCGGGAGTGGGACGGGAGGATCCCGCGGTGCAGCATGTCGGGGTTGGTGAGGACGTAATTGGCGTACTGGCGGACCCATTCGCGTTCCTCGAACGGCGTGTCGCCGTCGTACACGGCCGGACGCACCGCGTTGCCGAGCGGGTGTGAGAGTTCTTTCACAGAGCGGCGCTGGTCGGCGGCGAGGGCCTTGGTGGGGGCGAGGTACAGGGCGGTCGCGCCGCGTCCGTTCGGGGCCTCCGAGCCGTCCAGAAGGGTGGACAGTACGGGCACGAGATAGGCCAGGGACTTGCCGGAGGCGGTGCCCGTGGCGACGACCACCGAGTCGCCGTCCAGGGCGTGCTCGGCGGCGAGCGCCTGGTGGGCCCAGGGGTCGGCGATTCCGTAGGTCTGGACCGCCGCGATCACTTCCGGGCGAATCCGGTCAGGCCAGACGGCATGGCGGCCCTCGCGCGGGGGCAAGTGCTCCGTATGAGTGATGCGCGAAGCCCGGCTCGGGCCCGGGGCGAGCCGGTCCAGGAGGGCACCCGGCGACAGGCGCGGGGCGGGCTGTGCCGAGGATCGATCGGATCGGTGATTCTTGGCCATCGGCACCGAGTGTGTCACTGGCGTGACGGACAATGGAGCCAAGGCGTCGTGCACGCCTGCCGGTAAGTGATTGAATGCCATCGCGGCTGGCGAACCGTCCAGGGGGCTCTGCCGAGGTGTCCCGAGGGGCGACCGCTCGATAGCAAGGTGCTGGAGGATCCGTGGACCTGTCCCTGTCGACCGAGACCGTCGGCGATCGCACGATCGTCAAGGTCGGTGGCGAAATCGACGTATATACCGCGCCCAAGCTGCGCGAGCAGTTGGTCGAGCTGGTGAACGACGGGAATTTCCACCTCGTCGTGGACATGGAGGGCGTGGACTTCCTCGACTCCACCGGGCTCGGCGTACTGGTCGGCGGCCTGAAGCGTGTGCGTGCCCACGAGGGCTCGCTGCGCCTGGTCTGCAACCAGGAGCGCATTCTGAAGATCTTCCGCATCACCGGCCTGACCAAGGTGTTCCCGATTCACACCTCGGTCGAGGACGCGGTCCAAGCCACCGACTGACCCGTCCGTCCGGGTCCGGTGACCCGGACGGCCCAGTTGTACACCGGGGGACCGGGCTTTCGGCAGCCCGGCCCCCCGACAGCACGCCCGAGTTCCGAGGGGGACGCATGGCCACCGTTGAACTCCGCTTCAGCGCGCTGCCCGAGCACGTCAGGACCGCCCGACTGGTGGCGGCAGCGGTGGCGCGCAGGGCCGGAGTGGACGAGGCCGTCCTCGACGAGGTGAGGCTCGCCGTCGGCGAGGCCTGCACCCGCGCCGTCGGCCTTCACCAGAGTGGCGGTATCACCGCTCCCGTGAAGGTGGCGTTGATCGAGGAGGAGAAGCAGTTCTCCATCGAGGTCGGCGACGAGGCGCCCCGCTCCGCCCCCGGGGACCGGGTTCCCGGCTCCGGCGCGGACGACGTGGACGCCGAGGAGGACGAGATGGGCCTCGCGGTCATCAGCGGCCTCGTCGACGACGTGGAGGTCACCGCCGGTGAGAACGGCGGTCTGATCCGTATGACCTGGCCGAGGACACCGGCGGCGGCGACGGTCGGCTGAGCCGCTCCCGCCGTATCCGTACCCGAAGGGCCCCACTCCGGTGGGGCCCTTTGGCATGCGCCCACCCGGGTAGTCGTGCTTACAGTTGTCTCAGCCGTTCCAGGAAGTGAATCTTGAGCCGAGGAATCACTTCCTGGATTTCGTGAATCAATTCACGATCAATGGTTCCGTTCAACGATCGGAGAATGCCCCGAAGGCATTACTGGACGTGTAGGCGAATTCTGTTTACCGCGCACTGTTTTGATCAGGTTCCGGTACCTACAATCCGTCCACAATCTTGAGCTCAGCCCAAGCGTCAAGGAGGACGAATGGCGGGGCTTTCTACCCCTCATCGGTTGGACCATCCGACAACCTTCGCGGCCGCAGTGCTGACCGACGGCAACCGTCTCCTCGTGGTGGTCATCGGGCTCGTCGCCCTGGCCGCGCTCGTGGTCGCGGGCGTCCTGCTGCGCCAGGTGCTCGCGGCCGGCGAGGGTACCGACAGCATGAAGAAGATCGCGGCAGCGGTCCAGGAAGGCGCCAACGCGTATCTGGCCCGGCAGTTGCGCACCCTAGGCGTATTCGCCGTCGTGGTGTTCTTCCTGTTGATGTTGCTGCCCGCGGACGACTGGAATCAGCGCGCCGGACGATCATTGTTCTTCTTGATCGGCGCCGCGTTCTCGGCGGCCACCGGTTATATCGGCATGTGGCTCGCGGTGCGCAGCAATGTGCGGGTCGCCGCAGCAGCCCGTGAAGCCACTCCGGGGCCCGGCGAACCGGAAAAGGATCTCACCGCCGTCTCGCACAAGGCCATGAAGATCGCATTTCGCACAGGCGGCGTCGTCGGTATGTTCACGGTGGGGCTCGGGCTGTTCGGCGCCTCCTGCGTGGTGCTGGTCTACGCGGCCGACGCGCCCAAGGTGCTGGAGGGCTTCGGCCTCGGCGCGGCGCTCATCGCGATGTTCATGAGGGTCGGCGGCGGCATCTTCACCAAGGCCGCCGACGTCGGCGCCGACCTGGTCGGCAAGGTCGAACAGGGCATTCCGGAGGACGATCCGCGCAATGCCGCGACCATCGCCGACAACGTGGGCGACAACGTCGGTGACTGTGCGGGCATGGCCGCCGACCTGTTCGAGTCGTACGCCGTGACCCTGGTCGCCGCGCTCATCCTCGGCAAGGCGGCCTTCGGCGACTTCGGGCTGGCGTTCCCGCTGCTCGTGCCCGCGATCGGCGTGCTCACGGCCATGGTCGGCATCTTCGCCGTCGCCCCCCGCCGCAGCGACCGCAGCGGCATGTCCGCGATCAACCGGGGCTTCTTCGTCTCCGCGGTGATCTCGCTCGTGCTGGTGGCCGTCGCCGTCTACGTCTATCTGCCCGGCACGTACGCCGGCCTCGACGGCGTCACCGACCCGGCGATCACCGGCAAGGACGGCGACCCGCGTGTCCTCGCCCTCGTCGCGGTGGCGATCGGCATCCTCCTGGCCGCCGTCATCCAGCAGTTGACCGGCTACTTCACCGAGACCACCCGCCGCCCGGTCCGGGACATCGGCAAGTCGTCCCTGACGGGCCCCGCCACGGTCGTCCTGGCCGGGATCTCCGTCGGTCTGGAATCGGCCGTCTACACCGCCCTGCTGATCGGCCTCGGCGTGTACGGGGCGTTCCTGCTCGGCGGCACGTCGATCATGCTGGCGCTGTTCGCGGTCGCACTGGCCGGCACCGGCCTGCTCACCACGGTCGGCGTGATCGTCGCCATGGACACCTTCGGGCCGGTCTCCGACAACGCGCAGGGCATCGCCGAGATGTCGGGCGACGTCGAGGGCGCGGGCGCGCAGGTGCTCACCAACCTCGACGCGGTCGGCAACACCACCAAGGCCATCACCAAGGGCATCGCCATCGCCACCGCGGTCCTCGCGGCGTCGGCGCTCTTCGGGTCGTACCGTGACGCGATCACGACCGGCGCGAACGACGTCGGGGAGAAGCTCTCCGGGCCCGGGGCGCCGATGAGCCTGATGATGGACATCTCGCAGCCCAACAACCTGGTCGGCCTCATCGCGGGCGCGGCGGTCGTCTTCCTCTTCTCCGGGCTGGCGATCAACGCGGTCTCGCGGTCGGCGGGGTCCGTGGTGTTCGAGGTGCGGCGGCAGTTCCGCGAGCACCCCGGGATCATGGACTACAGCGAGCAGCCGGAGTACGGCAAGGTCGTCGACATCTGCACCCGCGACGCCCTGCGCGAGCTCGCCACGCCCGGTCTGCTCGCCGTCCTGGCTCCGATCTTCGTCGGGTTCACCCTCGGCATCGGCCCGCTGGGCGCGTACCTCGCGGGCGCGATCGGCGCGGGCACGCTGATGGCGGTCTTCCTCGCCAACTCCGGCGGCGCGTGGGACAACGCCAAGAAGCTCGTCGAGGACGGCCACCACGGCGGCAAGGGCAGCGAGGCCCACGCGGCCACGGTGATCGGCGACACCGTCGGCGACCCCTTCAAGGACACCGCAGGGCCCGCGATCAACCCGCTGCTCAAGGTCATGAACCTGGTCGCGCTGCTGATCGCGCCGGCCGTGATCAAGTTCAGCTACGGCGACGACAAGAGCGTCGGCGTACGGATCCTGATCGCGATCCTCGCGCTCGCGGTGATCGTCGGCTCGGTGTACGTCTCCAAGCGGCGCGGCATCGCCATGGGGGACGAGGACGGCGCCGACAGATCGTCCAAGTCGGCCGATCCCGCGGTGGTTTCGTAGACCGGCCGTCGGGGCCCGGCGCAAGGAGCGGGCGGGCGGCGCGTGTTGACGCGCCGCCCGCCCGCTGTGCCGTGCGTGTGCCGGAGCCGTGAGCCTTCTCTCTCCTGGTGCAAATGGCTTCAAACCGCCATGGAGTGGATATTCGGCCTGGGGTTGTCCACCGGTGGGCGTGTATGTTCCGGGGCCGAGGGCCATGGAAGGGACCAAACCGGTGAACAAGAAGCTCGCGGCCGCGCTGTCCGGCGGTGCGGTACTGGTACTGGCGCTGTCCGGATGCAGCAGCGACGAAGGCAACAAGGAACTCGACGCCTGGGCCAAGAGCGTCTGTGACGCACTGCCGGCGCAGGACGCCAAGGTCGACGCCGCCAATGCCGCGATCAAGCAGGCCGCGACGGACAACAACGCCCCGGTGAACGTCCAGAAGACCGACTCGCAGGCCTTCCAGGACATGTCCGACGCGTACGCGGCGCTCGCCCAGGCCGTCCAGAAGGCCGGCACGCCGCCCGGGGTCGAGGGAGGCGCGAAGAAGCAGACGGACGCCGTCGCGGCGCTCAACACGCTCTCCACCTCCTACGCCGACCTGAAGAAGCAGGTCGACGCGCTGGACACCAAGGACCAGGCCAAGTTCGCCGACGGCCTCGCGGACATCGCCACCCAGCTGGGCACCCTCAGCCAGACCGGCAACACCGCGCTGAAGAACCTGGAACAGGGCGACGTCAAGGACGCCATGGCCAAGCAGGACAGCTGCAAGAAGGTCGCGGCGTCGGCGTCGGCGCGGGCGACGACGAGCTGAGCCGCGCGGGGGGACGGCTGAGGCTCGCGCTGTGACGGCTGAAGCGTGCGCCGTGAGGGCCGGGGTGCGCGACGAGGAGCCCAGGCGCGCGCGATGACGAGCCCAGGCGCGCGCTGTGACGGCTCAGAGCCACCACGGGGACGGCTGAGGCTCGCTCCGTGACCCCTGTGGCTCGCCGCAGCGGCGGCTGAAGCTCGCGTGGGGCCGGCTGGGGCTTGGCCGGAGGCGAGGAGGTTTCCGGGGCCGAGTGGCTGAGGGGGCGGGGACAAGGCGTGGGGGAGCGGGGAGAATGGGGGGCGTGAGTGACGCCACCCTGTCCCCCCTGCCCTCCGCCGACCGCCCCGACGTGGCCGCACGGCTGCGGGAGGCCCTGCTCGCGGCCTCCTTCACCGCCGACGGCCTGCTCGACCTGCTCGGCGCCCCCGCGTACGCCGCCCTGGCGCGCAGCGAGACCGTGCCCGCGCTCCGGGCCACCCGCGGGGACACCCCGCTGGAGACGCTCGTCCGTCTCTTCCTGCTCCAGCAGCCCGTGCCGCACGCACGCGTGGAGGAATTCCTGCCGGTAGGCGCGTGCGTGGAGAGCGGCTGGCTGGCCCGGGTCGGCGCCGACGAGGTCACCGCGACCGTGGACGTCCGCCCGTTCGGCGGACCGGACGGCGAGGACTGGTTCATCGTCTCCGACCTCGGCTGCGCGGTCGGCGGCGCCGGCGGCATCGGCAGCCGCGACGAGGGAGTCGTCCTCGGCGTCGGCGGCGCCTCGACGACCCTCGCCGGGATCACCGTCCGTACGCCCGTGTCGTCGGCCCTGGACCTCGGCACCGGCTCCGGCATCCAGGCGCTGCACGCGGCCCGGCACGCCACGCGTGTGACGGCGACCGACCTCAACCCGCGCGCCCTGCACATCACCGCGCTCACCCTGGCCCTGTCCGGGGCCCCGGCCGCCGATCTGCGCGAGGGCTCCCTCTTCGAGCCGCTCCCGCACGACGAGCGGTACGACCTCGTCGTGTCCAACCCCCCGTTCGTGATCTCGCCGGGCGCCCGGCTGACGTACCGGGACGGCGGGATGGGCGGGGACGATCTGTGCCGCTCGCTCGTTCAGGGAGCGGGGGAACGGCTGACCGAGGGCGGGTTCGCGCAGTTCCTCGCCAACTGGCAGCACGTGGAGGGGGAGGACTGGCAGGACCGGCTCAGGTCGTGGGTGCCGCGCGGCTGCGACGCCTGGATCGTCCAGCGCGAGGTCCAGGACGTCACGCAGTACGCCGAGCTGTGGCTCCGGGACGCCGGCGACCACCGCGGCGACCAGGCCGAGTACCAGGCGCGCTACGACGCCTGGCTGGACGAGTTCGAGGCGCGCAAGGTGAAGGCCGTCGGCTTCGGCTGGATCACCCTGCGCAGGACCGCGGCGGCGGAGCCCGTCATCACCGTCGAGGAGTGGCCGCACCCGGTCGAGCAGCCGCTCGGCGACACCGTCCGCGCGCACTTCGAACGGCTCGACTACCTGCGTGCGCACGATGACGCGGCCCTGCTCGCCGGTCACTTCAGGCTGGCCGGCGAGATCGTCCAGGAGCAGGTCGGCATGCCCGGCGCCGAGGATCCGGAGCATGTCGTGCTGCGCCAGCACCGCGGGATGCGCCGCGCCACGAAGGTGGACACGGTCGGCGCGGGCTTCGCGGGCGTGTGCGACGGCTCGCTGAGCGCGGGCCGCATCCTGGACGCCATCGCCCAACTGGTCGGCGAGGATCCGGTGTCGCTGCGCGACCGCACACCCGCCCAGATCCGGCTGCTGGTGGAACAGGGCTTCCTGGAACCGGCGCGGTGAACCGGCTCGCCACCCGCCCCACCCCGGGACCCGCCACCCGCCCCACCCCGGGACCCGCCACCCGCCCCACCCCGGGACCCGCCACCCGCCCCGCGCCAGGAGGGGAAACCGGCCAACATCCTCGGTGACGGCCGTGGGCCGGGCAGCGGCGCGCGGCAAAAAGAGTGACAAGAACATGCCCGCGTCGAGCTTCGGTGTGAGGCCCGTCGCAGTCCAGGGCGCCTTCCCCGGGGCAGGGGAGAGGCCGTCGGGGCGGTCGGCCGTGGGCCCCGGCGGCAGCCCGTCGCCCCCGTCCGGAGGTCTCTCGTTCACCTCGGGTTCGCCCAGGCGCCGCCCGTGCGTGTCAGCCTGCCGGGGGCGATGCACGCGCGGGTGGGAGCAAGGGGGCGGGGCGATCATGGAGAGCGGGCCGGCGATCTTCGCGGGGATGGTGTTCGCCCTGTTCGGAGGCGCACTGCTGGTGTGGACCGCGGTCCGGGTACGGCATCGCGAGCCCGTCGTCCAGGGTGTGAGACCCGTCGCATCGGCGACCCTCGCGACCCTCGCCGCGCTCGTCGCGCTGGCCGTCGGAACGTGGTGCTTCACCCGCCTCTGAATCCCCCTCCGGGACCGACGTCGAGGATCCTGCCCCGGCCCCCGTTTGAACCGCGTAAGCAGGGTCACGCAGGTAAAGGAGAGGACGGGTTCCGCTCCGGCGGAAAAGGACAGGTCGGCACTCCGGGCGGCAGGAATGGCGGTAGTCGGGTTACCGTTCGAGTGGCCGTTGCGGGCTTTTCCCGTTTGACACGGGGGCGGGATGTACCGTCACACTCCGCAGCGTCACCATGACCCGACCCCGGGAGCAAGGCCTGGGGAGGCCCCAGCGTCGACCGGAGAGAAGAGCGAAGTTGTCCCCGACCAGCGAGACCGCGAAGGGCGGCCGCCGACTCGTCATCGTCGAGTCGCCTGCCAAGGCGAAGACGATCAAGGGTTACCTCGGCCCCGGTTATATCGTCGAGGCCAGCGTCGGGCACATCCGCGACCTTCCGAACGGCGCCGCGGAGGTGCCGGAGTCGTACACCGGTGAGGTCCGCCGCCTCGGCGTGGACGTCGAGCACGACTTCCAGCCCATCTATGTGGTGAACGCCGACAAGCGGGCGCAGGTCAAGAAGCTCAAGGACCTGCTCAAGGAGTCCGACGAGCTGTTCCTCGCCACCGATGAGGACCGGGAGGGCGAGGCGATCGCCTGGCACCTCCAGGAGGTCCTCAAGCCGAAGATCCCCGTCAAGCGGATGGTCTTCCACGAGATCACCAAGGACGCGATCCGGGCCGCCGTCGCCAACCCGCGCCAGCTCAACCAGAAGCTCGTCGACGCCCAGGAGACCCGCCGTATCCTCGACCGCCTCTACGGCTACGAGGTCTCGCCGGTCCTGTGGAAGAAGGTCATGCCGCGCCTGTCGGCCGGCCGTGTCCAGTCCGTCGCGACCCGGCTCGTCGTCCAGCGGGAGCGTGAGCGCATCGCGTTCCGCTCCGCCGAGTACTGGGACCTGACCGGCACCTTCGGCACCGGCCGCGCGGGGGACCCGTCGGACCCGTCGTCGCTGGTCGCCCGGCTGCAGACCGTCGAGGGCCGGCGGGTCGCGCAGGGCCGCGACTTCGACTCCCTCGGCCGGATCAAGAGCGAGAACACCCTCCACCTCGACGAGGCGAACGCCCGTGCGCTCGCCGCCGCCCTGGAGAACACCCGGTTCTCCGTCCGGTCCGTCGAGTCCAAGCCGTACCGCCGCTCGCCGTACGCCCCGTTCCGTACGACGACGCTCCAGCAGGAGGCCAGCCGCAAGCTCGGCTTCGGCGCCAAGGCCACCATGCAGGTCGCGCAGAAGCTGTACGAGAACGGCTACATCACGTACATGCGTACGGACTCCACGACGCTGAGCGACACCGCCGTGGCCGCCGCCCGGGCCCAGGTCACGCAGCTGTACGGCGCCGACTACCTGCCGGCCCAGCCGCGCACGTACGCCGGGAAGGTCAAGAACGCGCAGGAGGCGCACGAGGCGATCCGCCCCTCGGGTGATCGTTTCCGCACCCCCGCCGAGACGGGGCTGACCGGCGACCAGTTCAAGCTCTACGAGCTGATCTGGAAGCGGACCGTCGCCTCCCAGATGAAGGACGCGACCGGCAACAGCGTGACGGTACGGATCGGCGGCACCGCCGCCGACGGCCGGGACGTCGAGTTCAGCGCCTCCGGCAAGACGATCACCTTCCACGGCTTCCTGAAGGCCTACGTCGAGGGCGCCGACGACCCGAACGCCGAGCTGGACGACCGCGAGCGCCGGCTGCCCCAGGTCACCGAGGGCGACCCGCTCGCCGCCGAGGAGATCACGGTCGACGGGCACGCCACCAAGCCCCCGGCCCGCTACACCGAGGCCAGCCTGGTCAAGGAGCTCGAAGAGCGCGAGATCGGCCGCCCGTCGACGTACGCCTCGATCATCGGCACGATCCTCGACCGCGGCTATGTGTTCAAGAAGGGCACGGCGCTCGTCCCGTCCTTCCTGTCCTTCGCCGTGGTCAACCTCCTGGAGAAGCACTTCGGGCGGCTCGTCGACTACGACTTCACCGCCAAGATGGAGGACGACCTCGACCGCATCGCGCGCGGCGAAGCGCAGTCCGTGCCGTGGCTCAAGCGCTTCTACTTCGGCGAGGGCACCGCTGACGGCGGCGCCGCCGACGCCGGCAACGGCGACGGGGACCACCTCGGCGGCCTCAAGGAGCTCGTCACCGACCTGGGAGCGATCGACGCGCGCGAGGTGTCGTCGTTCCCCGTGGGCAACGGCATCGTGCTGCGGGTCGGCCGCTTCGGGCCGTACATCGAGCGTGGCGAGAAGGACGCGGAGGGCCACCAGCGCGCCGACATCCCGGAGGACCTCGCGCCCGACGAGCTCTCCGTCGAGCTGGCCGAGGAACTGCTCGCCAAGCCGAGCGGCGACTTCGAGCTGGGCACCGACCCGGCCACCGGCCACGAGATCGTCGCCAAGGCCGGCCGCTACGGCCCGTACGTCACCGAGGTGCTCCCCGAGGGCACCCCGAAGACCGGCAAGAACGCCGTCAAGCCCCGTACGGCCTCGCTGTTCAAGTCGATGTCCCTGGACACGGTGACGCTCGAGGACGCCCTGCGGCTGATGTCCCTGCCGCGCGTCGTCGGCGCGGACGCCGAGGGCCAGGAGATCACCGCACAGAACGGGCGCTACGGGCCGTACCTGAAGAAGGGCACGGACTCGCGGTCGCTGCAGACCGAGGACCAGCTCTTCACGATCACCCTCGAAGAGGCGCTGGCGATCTACGCCCAGCCCAAGCAGCGCGGCCGGGCCGCCGCCAAGCCGCCGCTGAAGGAGCTCGGCGAGGACCCGGTCAGCAAGAAGCCGGTCGTCATCAAGGACGGCCGCTTCGGGGCGTACGTCACCGACGGGGAGACCAACGCGACCCTGCGCTCCGACGACAGCGTCGAGACGATCACCCCGGAGCGCGGCTTCGAGCTGCTCGCCGAGAAGCGGGCGAAGGGGCCCGCGAAGAAGACGGCGAAGAAGGCGCCCGCGAAGAAGACCACGACCGCGGCCAAGAAGGCGGCTCCGGCGAAGAAGACGGCCGCCAAGAAGACCGCGGCGAAGAAGACCACGACGGCGGCCGCCGCCAAGAAGACGACGGCCGCGGCCGCGAAGAAGACGACGGCCTCACGGACGACGTCGGAGGACTGAACCGGCTGACGGACCGTCGGCCGGACCGGCCGACGGCGGGACCACCGACCGGTCGTACTGAACCGACCGGTCCAGGGGGCCTGGTTCGGCCACGGTTTCCCCACAGTGGCTTCACGAAGCGAACGCCCCGGCATCACTTTGGTGTCGGGGCGGTCGTACACCAGGGCAGACGCCCCAGGCTGTCAGTCGCTGCCGATAGGCTGAAAGCATGACGCGAGCCGAGCAGCCAACGGCCCTCCCCCCGGCACCGGACGACGCCCTGGTGGCGGACTCCCGCGAGCGCGCCGTGCGCGCCCTGTTGCGTGAGCCCCAGCTGAAGCGGCTGTGGAGCGCCCAGTTGGTGGGTGGTGTCGCCGACGCGCTCGCACTCCTGGTGTTCGTCCTCCTCGTCCTCCAGGCGGCCATCGCCGAAGGCTCGTTCGGGGGCGGCTACCGGGGCGTGGCGTTCGCAGTGGCGACCGTGTTCGCGGTGCGGATTCTGGCCACCCTGCTCTTCGGCGCCGTCCTCCTGGGCCCGCTGACCTCGCTCACCTCCCCGGAGGGCCCGCTCGACCGCCGCTGGACCATGGTCGGCGCCGACGGGCTGCGCGCCGCGCTGCTGCTCGTCGCGCCGCTGTGGATCGACTGGACGCCGGACGACGCGCTGGCCTTCCTGCTCGTCACCGCGTTCGTCACCGGTGTCGCCGAGCGCTTCTGGACGGTCGCCCGGGAGAGCGCGGCCCCCGCCCTGCTGCCCGCCCCACCGCTCGAGGGCGCGACGGTACGACCGCTGCCGGACCACCTGGACGCCCTGCGCCGGCTGTCGCTGCGCACAGGCTTCCTGGCGATCCCGCTGGGCGCCGCCACCCTGGTCGTGGCGGCATTGTTCAACAATCTTCTGGGCGTCGGGATCGAGTGGTTCGCCCAGCACCAGGCGGCCCTCGCCTCCTATGTCGCCGGGGGGCTCTTCGCCGGGTCCCTGTCGGTCGTGGTCTTCCTGGAACTGCCCTCGGTGCGCACCCCCCGCGCGCGGTCCCCGCTGGAGGGGCTGCGCCGGCCGAAGACGGCGGCGGGCGTCGACAAGGGCCGCACGGGCGTGATCCCGCTGCTGGTCCTCGCCTGCGCGGCCGTCGCCGGCGCCGTCGCCGCCGCCGCGGCCGTCGCGGTGCTGCACGCCAAGGACCTGGGCGGCGGCCCCGTGCTCTACGGACTGCTGGTGCTCGCCCTGACCGGCGGAGTCGCCCTCGGCATCCGTACGGCACCCAAGGTGCTGGTGGCGCTGTCGCGGCGCCGGCTGCTCGCGCTGGCGATCGCCGTCACCGGCGTGGCCCTGCTGGCCGCCGGGCTCGTCCCCGACGTCACCAGCGTGCTGCTGATCACCGGGCTGGCCGGAGTCGCCGCGGGTGTCGCGGCGAACACCGGGCACGCGCTGCTCGACCAGGAGACCGAGGACAGCCGCCGTACCCGCACGACGGAACATCTGCACGCGGTCGTGCGGGTCTGCGTGGCGCTCGCCGCGGTGGGCGCCCCGCTGCTCGCTGCGCTGATCGGACCGCACCGGCTGGAGAACGGCAGGTTCGTGTTCGCGCACGGCGGCGCCGCGTTCACCCTGATGCTGGTCGGCGCCCTGCTGCTGCCCGTGGCCGTGCTGGTGCTGGCCAAGGTCGACGACCGCTCCGGCGTCCCGCTGCGCCTCGATCTGCGGGACGCGCTGCTCGGCGGCGACGACCCGGCCGAGGCCCCCGCCGCGAACGGCTTCTTCATCGCCCTGGAGGGCGGCGACGGCGCCGGCAAGTCCACCCAGGCCGAGGCGCTCGCCGACTGGATCAGGGCCAAGGGCCACGAGGTCGTCCTCACCCGCGAGCCGGGCGCCACGCCCGTCGGCAAGCGGCTGCGCTCGATCCTCCTCGATGTCTCCAGCGCCGGCCTGTCGCACCGCGCGGAGGCCCTGCTGTACGCGGCGGACCGCGCGGAGCACGTCGACACCGTCGTCCGGCCCGCCCTGGAGCGCGGCGCCGTCGTGATCAGCGACCGGTACATCGACTCGTCCGTCGCCTACCAGGGCGCCGGCCGCGATCTGTCCCCGACCGAGATCGCCCGTATCTCGCGCTGGGCGACGAACGGCCTGGTGCCGCACCTGACGGTGCTGCTGGACGTCTCCCCGGAGGCCGCCCGCGAGCGCTTCACGGAGGCACCGGACCGGCTGGAGTCCGAGCCCGCCGAGTTCCACACGCGCGTGCGTTCCGGCTTCCTCACCCTGGCCGCCGCCGACCCCGGCCGCTATCTGGTGGTCGACGCGGGCCAGGAGCCCGAGGCCGTCACCACCGTCGTACGCCACCGGCTCGACCGGATGCTGCCGCTGTCCGAGGCCGAGATCAAGGCCCAGGAGGAGGCGCGGAAGAAGGCCGAGGAGGAGGCCCGCCGCAAGGCCGAGGAAGAGGCCGCCCGCAAGGCCGAGGAGGAGCGCCTGGAGCGGGAGCGCCAGGAGCAGCTCGCCAAGCTGCGCGCCGAGGAGGAGGAGCGCAAGCGGCGCGAGCTGGAGGAGGCGCAGCGCCGTGAGGCCGAGCGCCAGGCCGAGGAGGCCCGGCTGCGCGCCGAGGAGGCACGCAGGCGTGCGGAGGAGGAGCGGCAGCGGCTCCTCGCCGAGGAGAAGGCCCGCGCCGAGGCCGAGGCCCGCCGCAAGGTGGAGGAGGAGCGGCGCAGGGCCGAGGAGGAGCGGCAGCGCAAGCTGGCCGAGGAGGAGGCCCGGCGGCGCGCCGAGGCCGAGGCGGTCCGCCAGGAGGAGCAGCGCAAGGCCGAGGCGGTCCGCCTGGAGAAGCAGCGCAAGGCGGAGGAGGCCCTGCTGCGGGCCGAGGAGGCGCGGCGCGCGGCGGAGCAGGCCGCGGCGGCGGCCCAGGTCGGCCCCCGGTCCAAGCCGCCGACCGCCCCGGAGGCGGTGACCGTGCCGACGCCGGTGGTCACGCCGAACGCCTCGGGCGGACCGGTGGAGGAGACGACGGTCCTGCCCCGGGTGCCGATGGGCAAGAAGCCGGACATGAACAAGCGGCCGGTCATGGACAAGAAGCCGGTCATGGACAAGCGGCCGATGGAGGACACCACTCCGCTGCCCCGGATCCGCATGGACAAGGACCCGGAGCCCTCGCGGTCGGCCGGGAACACCTCCGACGCCGAGGTGACGGCCGAGCTTCCCCAGCCGTCGGCCCCGCCCGTCGGCGCGGCCGACGAGACGGCCGTGCTGCCTCCCGTACGACAGGACGCTCCCGGGGCCGCGGACGAGACGGCCGTACTGCCTCCGGTACGGCAGGACGCTCCCGCGGACCGGATGCCGCGGGGGTTCTTCCGCGACGAGCGGGAGGGCGCCGGGCCCGACGGCTCCGAGGGCCGGACGCGCGAACTGCCCCAGGTCGACGAGGCGGGCGCGCCCCGGCAGCGGCCCCGGCCGGACTGGGCCGAGGAGACACCGCTGGACGACCTGCCGTCCCTCGCGGACGAACTGCTGGGACCGCGCCACGACGACGACGGGTTCGACGAGGACCAGGGCGGCGGCCGGGGGCGGGGCCGGCGACGCTGAGCACGACGAGTGCCGGAGCGTCACGGGGGTCATCCGGCCGTTTCGGCCGGTGGCCCCCGTTGTCAGTGGGGGCCCGCACAATGGAGACCGGCAGCGGAACGTGACGGAAGGGCGGCGTGACCCATGAGCGTGTGGGACGACCTCGTCGGGCAGGAGAAGGTGAGCGAGCAGCTGACCGCTGCCGCCCGGGACGCCGACGCGCTCGTCACCGCGGCCGTCGACCGGACTCCGCCGCCCGAGGCCTCGAAGATGACCCACGCCTGGCTGTTCACGGGCCCGCCGGGCGCCGGCCGGACGCAGGTGGCGCGGGCGTTCGCCGCCGCGTTGCAGTGCGTGAGCCCCGACCGCGCGCTCGGCGGCGCCCCCGGCTGCGGCTTCTGCGACGGCTGTCACACGGCGCTGATCGGCACCCACGCCGACGTCACCACCGTCGCCGCCGTCGGCACCCAGATCCTCGCCGAGGACATGCGGGACACGGTCCGCAAGTCGTACACCTCGCCGGCCACCGGCCGCTGGCAGGTCATCCTCGTCGAGGACGCCGAGCGGCTGAACGAGAAGTCCGCGAACGCGGTCCTCAAGGCGGTGGAGGAGCCCGCTCCCCGCACGGTGTGGCTGCTGTGCGCGCCCTCCCTGGAGGACGTGCTGCCCACCATCCGCTCCCGCTGCCGCCACCTGAACCTGCGGACGCCGTCCGTCGACGCGGTCGCCGACATGCTCGTACGGCGCGAGGGCATCGAGCCCGGCGTGGCCGCCGCGGCCGCCCGCGCCACCCAGGGGCACGTGGACCGGGCCCGCCGGCTGGCCACCGACCCGGCCGCCCGCGAGCGCCGCGCGGCGGTGCTGAAGCTGCCGCTGCGGATCGAGGACGTCGGGGGCTGTCTGAAGGCCGCCCAGGAGCTGGTGGACGCGGCGGCGGAGGACGCCAAGGTGCTCGCCGAGGAGAGGGACGGCAAGGAGACCGAGGAGCTGAAGGCGGCGCTGGGCGCGGCCCAGGGCGGCCGGATGCCGCGCGGTACGGCGGGTGTGATGAAGGACCTGGAGGACAAGCAGAAGCGCCGGCGCACGCGTACCCAGCGCGACAGTCTCGACCTCGCGCTGACCGACCTCACCGCCTTCTACCGGGACGTCCTCGCGCTCCAGCTCGGCTCCCGTATCGCGATCGCCAACGCCGACGCCGAGGACACCCTGGAGCGGCTCGCCCGAGGGACCACCCCCGAGTCCACCCTGCGCCGTATCGAGGCCATCGGCGCGTGCAGAGAGGCCCTCGACCGCAATGTGGCGCCGCTGCTGGCCGTGGAGGCGATGACAATGGCGCTGAGAGCGGGCTGACCGCGGCGGGGTGAGCCGGGGTGCGGCGAGCGCGGGACACGGGTGAACGCCGGCCCGGGGTTGACGGTGTCGCTCGTCCGTGGCTGATCGCGCACGTACAGCACTCGCCTCGTAGCGCAGAGTTAGGCTCGCTGGATGCACATCAGGAGCTGTCCCCGCAGGCCCCGTAAGCCCCGCAGGACCCGCACCGGCACCGCCCTGCGTGTCCTGTCCCTCCCCCTCGCCGCACTGCTCGCCGTCTCCGCCTGTTCCGCCGGCGGCTCGACGACCACCGGCGGCTCCGCGGCGCGGGCGGAACTGGCGGCGCTGCCGAAGGCGACCCCGTCGGCGCTGGCGCCGTACTACGGGCAGAGGCTGTCCTGGCGGCCCTGCGGAACCCCCGGCTTCCAGTGCGCCACGATGAGGGCGCCGCTGGACTACGCCCACCCGGGCGCGGGGGACCTCCGGCTCGCCGTGTCCCGCAAGAAGGCGACGGACCCCGCCAAGCGGCTCGGATCACTCCTGGTGAACCCGGGCGGACCGGGCGGCTCGGCGGTCGGCTACCTCCAGTCGTACGCCGGTGTCGGCTACCCGGCCCCGGTCCGCGCCCGGTACGACCTGGTCGCCGTCGACCCCCGGGGCGTGGCCCGCAGCGAACCCGTGGAATGCCTCGACGGGCACCGGATGGACACGTACACGCAGACCGACACGACCCCCGACGACCGGCGGGAGACGGACGGGCTCGTCGACGCGTACCGGGGGTTCGCCGAGGCCTGCGGCGCGCACGCGGCCCGGCTGCTCCGCCATGTCTCCACCGTCGAGGCGGCCCGTGACATGGACATCCTGCGGGCAGTGCTGGGGGACCGGCGGCTGACGTATGTGGGGGCGTCGTACGGGACGTTCCTCGGGGCGACGTACGCGGGCCTGTTCCCGGACCGGGTGGGGCGGCTGGTCCTGGACGGCGCGCTGGACCCGTCGCTGTCCGCCCGCGAGCTGAACCTGGAGCAGACGGCGGGCTTCGAGACGGCGTTCCGGTCCTTCGCCAAGGACTGCGCACGGCGGCGGGACTGCCCCCTCGGCTCCAAGGAGAGCGGGATCGGGCCGCGCCTCAAGGCGTTCTTCGGCGCGCTGGACCGGCGCCCCCTTCCCACCGGCGACCCCGACGGCCGCAGGCTCGGCGAGGCGCTCGCCACGACCGGGGTGATCGCGGCGATGTACGACGAGAGCAGCTGGGAGCAGCTGCGCGCCGCGCTGACCGCGGCGATCGAGGACCGGGACGGCGCCGGTCTGCTCGCCCTGTCCGACAGCTACTACCAGCGCGACCCCGACGGCCGGTACACGAACCTGATGTCCGCCAACGCGGCCGTGAACTGCCTCGACCTCCCGGTCGCCTTCGCCACGCCCGAGCAGGTGGAACAGGCCCTGCCGTCCTTCGAGAAGGCCTCCCCGGTCTTCGGCGAGGGCCTCGCCTGGGCCTCCCTGAACTGCGCCTACTGGCCGGTGAAACCCACGGGCCGGCCGCACCGCATCACCGCGAAGGGCGCCGCCCCGATCGTCGTCGTCGGCACCACCCGCGACCCCGCCACCCCCTACCGCTGGGCCGAGTCCCTGGCCCGCCAGCTCTCCTCCGCCCGCCTCCTCACCTACGTCGGCGACGGCCACACCGCCTACGGCCGCGGCAGCACCTGCATCGACTCCACGATCGACGCCTACCTCCTCCACGGAACGCCCCCATCCCGGGGAAAGCGCTGCTCATAGCCCCTTCCCCGCCCCCGGAACGGCCCCCTCCGGGGGTGGTACGGAGCACCCCCGGAAACTGTGTAGACTTACCGACGTTGCCGATCGCACCATAGTGCAGACGGCGCGCCGCCTTAGCTCAGATGGCCAGAGCAACGCACTCGTAATGCGTAGGTCTCGGGTTCGAATCCCGAAGGCGGCTCCATAGCAAACCCCAGGTCACGCCTTTGACCTGGGGTTATTTGCATTCGTTGACCTTGGAATTCGGGCGAATCGGATACCTGTACTCTGTGGATCGTAATGCGTAGGTCGGTTGTTTGTGTTCGGCGACGAGATCCGTAATCTGAGCCTCTGACCTGGCCTTTCTCCTCGAAGCGCATCGCGAGGGGCCTCCTCCGTGAGCCAAGGGGAACGCAGGGGGAACATGGCGTCGGGTGGTGCCCTAGTCGGGAGCGTCCGATGGGTCGTTGACGTCCTCGTCCTAGCCCTGTCCCGAGCGGTAGCAACGACCACCGGCGCTGGAACGTGGCGTGGGTGGCCGCTGTTGTTGGGCTGCCCTCTTTCTCTTTCGGGCGGCGTCCCGCGCGGTGCGAGGGCACGCCCCTACGATGGCGTTCGGTACCGCGGCAGGCAGGGGTGGCAGTTGGCGCAGGAGTATCTCTCCACGCAGACGGACAGAAGGATGTCGCTCTCGCGTCAGTGGTCCGATCTCGTTGCGGAGATCCGCACGCTTGATGGGTTCGAGCACTTCAGACGGCCTCTGACGGCGGCGGAGTTGCGTGAGGCGGCGAGAGACGGGCCTGTGGTAGCGGTCAACGTCGCGCGGTCCCGGTGCGATGCGATCGTTGTACGACCAGACGCCATCGCCTCGGTGCCACTCGAGGGGCTGACGGCCGTGGACATTCACACGGTCGCATTGCGCTACGTCGAGGCAATCGAGCACCATCAAATCCGCCTCGCCACACTTGGCGAGGCGGGGGTCGAGGCTGCAGCAACGCCGAACGTCATGACCTTTCGCGCCTACCAGCGGGCGGCAAAGGACGTGCTGCGCGCCGAGGCAGTGATGCAGGACGTCCTCAGCACGACGTTGGCCTGGTTGTGGGACACCATCGTGGAACCGGTGTTCATGGCCTGTGGGCTATCCGGCCCACCGCCTTCCGGCACCGCCTGGCCACGGCTTTGGTGGTGCCCCACCGGCATATTGACGCTGCTCCCCCTCCATGCCGCAGGGCGACACACGCAACCGGGGCACAGCGCGATGGACCGGGCTGTGATGTCGTACGCGCCCACCCTGCGTTCGCTCCTGGAGGTCCGCTCGTCGGCCACCGAGTCTCCCGGAGGCCGCATGCTGCTCGTGGCCATGCCCCACACACCGGGGCAGACTGACCTGCCGCAGGTCAGACGCGAACAGCGGTTGCTTGCCGCGCTGTTCGGCACGGACGGGCTGACCACATTGGAGGGGCCCGCCGCATCGCGCGAGGACGTCTTGGGGGCGCTGCGCGGCCACGATCGGGTGCACTTCAGCTGTCATGCGACGTCGCATCCCACCCGCCCCGCCGCCGGCGGAGTGCTGTTGGCCGACGGGTTGCTGTCGGTGGCGGAGCTTGCCGCAGACCATCACCCGCGGGCATTCGCTTTCCTGTCCGCTTGCAAGACGGGTCTGGGCGGCATCGTGCTGCCCGATGAGGCGATGGCTCTGTCCGCCGCGCTCCACTTCACAGGGTTTCGGCATGTGATCGCGACCCTGTGGTCTGTCGAGGACGATGCGGCGGCCGAGGTGACCGAGGGTGTCTACAGATCTCTGTTCACCGGGGGCACGTTTACCGTCGAGGACGCGGCTCTCGCACTGCATCGCGCCGTGCTCGAACTGCGGGCCCGTTCACCGGAGCGGCCGAGCAGCTGGATGGCCTACACGCACACCGGCCCCTGAGGCAGCCGACAGCTCCCGCTCGGAAGGAATTCACGATGTCGACCGCACACGATCCGGTGCCTTACGAGGAGGGGAGCTCGCAGGGCTACTCCGAGCGGGCCGCCGATCGTTTCGAGCTGGTGCGGCACGCACGGCGCTATCTGGTGGCGTCCGGTCCGTGCCCGCGCTGCAACGCCCACCTGGAAATCCCAATCGTCACGGAGGCCGTCCGGGCGCTCGGAAACGGCGGCCCGGCGTCCGGCGGGACCGAGGTTCCGATGTACTGCGAGTGTGAGGGGGAGCACCCAGGGCGTCCCGACGGCGAGGAGGGCTGCGGTGCGTACTGGCTGCTGGTGGTTCCCGGGGATCTGACGTGACGGGCCGCCGTCCGCTGCCGGCGGCCCGCGCGGCGGGACCTGCGGATCTCCGGCGGGCCCGGGCGCACCGGAGGATGATGCGCGAGGAGGTACCGAGGGTCCGTGCGGCGGCTCTCGCATGGCGCAACGGGCTGGCGGCGCTCCTCGCGGCGTTGCTGGGTTTCGGCCTGATCAAGGGCAGGTCCGATATTGGCCAGCTGGAACGGGGCTGGGCCGAGGCCGTGGGATGGCTGCTGCTGCTCTCCCTGCTGGTCGGGGCGGTTGGCGCGCTGGCTCTCCTGCATGCCGCGCACGGGCGCCCCCGTGTGATCTCGCTAAACGAGGTGCTGCCTGGCCCGCTCGCCGACCATGACGAGGCCAGACGCGCGGCGGGACAACTGCGCCTGGGTATCGTGATGACGCTGGCCTGCACCGCCCTCCTCGTCGGCGCCGTCGCCGCCACCTGGTACGGGCCGGAAAAGGGCGCCCCACAGCTTCGTATCTCGATCCCGGGCGTCGTTGTGTGCGGCACCATAGAGGAGGTCGAAGCCGACGTCGCCAGAGTTAAGACGGACGACGGGGTGGTATCGATACGCCTGTCCACCGTGCAATCGATGACTGCGGTCACCAGCTGCCCGAAGGTGTAATGGACAGGGCCATGGATCCTCAGAAGGCGTACGACGCGGCGCTGGCCGTGTGGCAGCGGTTCGCGCAGGACGAGACCGATACTGCCCCGCTGTTCAGCTCTGTCATGACCCAACGGCTCGAGTGTCTTTCCCAGTGGTTGATTGAGTCCTCACCTATAGTCCCGGGGCCACCGAGGGGCCCGGTCGCTTACCTCCTCACGTGGGTGCACTGGGCCCGCTGGCATGTCGCATCGAGGACTGAGGAAACGGCTGGACCGAAAGCCGAGCATGCGGGGGAGGCTGATCGGGCCTTGGCGGCGAGCTGGTGGTTGAGCGACCTCGACCTGGCTCCGGAACCGCTCCGCCCGCTTGCCAGGCTGTTCCAGGAGCTCGTTGCGGAGGGCTGGGCCGATCCCGAGCAGGTGCAGGACTACGCCGGCCTGATGCTGGACTTCGCCCGGAGGACGGGCAGCGAGAGGGCGTTGTACGAGGCAGCCCGCCGTTGCAGACAGGCGCTCGGTCTCGTCGAGGAGGCCGACGAGCGGTGGCCCGTTATCGCCTCGAACCTGGCCGCAACCGTGCTGGCGCTTGCCGAGGGGATAGACGACCACGACGACCTGGACGAAGCCATCCTCCTCGCCAGCCAGGCCCTCGGCAGACTTGACGTGCCGCCGGACGAGCTAGGGCACTACACGGTTCAGCTGGCCCGGCTGCTACTGATCCGCTATGACGCGTCGGGTGAGCAGGCCGACCTGGACGAAGCGATCGAGATCTTCTCGCCACTGGTGTCCCGCGAACCGGTACCGGCGCCGGTGGACGACACCGCACTGTACGTACTCGTGTCGTTGCTGAGATCCCGCTACCAGCTGACCAGCGACCCAGCGGATCTGCCCCAGGCCATCCAACTCCAGGAACAACTCGTGGCTCGGCGCGGCGAGCAGGACGACCACTACGTCCTGGCACAGCTCCTATCCCGGCACTTCAGCCACACTGGCAGCACCGAAGCCATGGACCGGTCCATTCACCACTACGAGAAGGCCTGGACGATCGGCGAGACCCACAGCACGCCGTTGCCCCCAGCACTCAACGGACTAGCCTGGATGCTGAACCGGCGCTTCGAGCACACGGGTGCCAGCCACGACAGGGATGCCGCGATCCTAACGGCGCGTCAAGCGGTCTCCCTGATGCCGGACGACGATCCGACCTTGCCGTCGGCGCTCGGGATCTTCGCCGCAGCCCTGCACTCACGGGCCCGGGCTACAGGCAGCATGCCCGACCTAAACGAGGGGCTGGAGATCGTCGAACGGGCACTGTCCCTGCCGGGCGTCGCTCCCACCGACCGCGCGATCCACCTGCTCAACAAGGCCGCGCTGGTCACCCTCCGCCACCGAGGCGAGTGGCGGGCGGCGGACAACGAACTTGCGATCGCCCTGTGGCGCGAGGCGGTAGACCTGCTGCCCCCGGGACACCCAAAGAAGAGTGCCTACCGCATCAACCTGATCGGTGGGCTCTTGGACCGGGTCAGACACACCAACGATGACGACCCCCTCGACGAGGCGCTGGGTGTTGGTACGGTGGCGCTCGCCGAACTTCCCTCGGAACACCCGCATCGGGCCGGGCTCTGCTCCAACCACGCGATGGCGCTGCTGCTGAGCGCCAGACGAAGGCCCGACGACGAGAAATTGCGCAGCGCGGTTGCCCTGCTTGATGAGGCGCTGAATCTACTACCCGTGGATCACCCGAACATCGCGTTGCTCCTGGTAAATCGGGGAGCGGCACAGTCGGCCTTGTCCGAGGGCTCTATTTCTGTCGAGGCTGGCCGGGACTGGAGCGCGGCGGCCCAGCTGGAGTCCGCGCCGCCGTCCGTACGCATCACCGCGGCAACCGAGTGGGCCAGGAACGCCGTCGCACGAGGGGACGACCGAACAGCCGTTACCGCGTACACGCTTGCCGTTGGCCACCTCACTAACCTGGCCGATCCGGGGCTGGAACGCGGTGACAAGGAACTGCATCTCCTGGACTGGCGCCACCTCACCGCCGAGGCGACCGCAGCGGCAGTGGCCGCGGACGATCCAGAGTCCGCCCTCGCCTTGCTCGACTCAGGGAGGTGTGTCCAGTGGAACGCCCGCCTGCAGAGTGCCGACGAGCTAGTTCGGCTGGCCGAGGTCCGTCCTGATCTCGCGGCGTCCGTGCAGCGGTTGACGGCCCTGTTCGCCGCACAGGACACCACCGACAGCATGCTGCCTACCGTTGATCCGTCAGAGCCCGACGATGCGAGCCTGCATTTGCCATGACCTCGCCGACGGCGCGGTGGCGGGCCTGGTGCCGCAACTACTGGTCGCCGTCGCGACAATACTCGGCCCGGGTGACGACCGCCTCCCCCGAAGTATCGGGCCAATAGCCGCGGCGCTTTCTGGCTGCGCCTCGGAGGGTCTCCCACAAGAGGCTGGAGTACCCGTATGGGCTAACCCCTCTCGCTGCTTGCTTAGTTGCGGAGCACGCTGAACCTGTACTTCGGTGCTCCACTCATGCCTCTAGGCGGTGCCCCGTGCGCATTCTGATCCAGATCCGCCAGACCCCGGATGTCACGGCCGCAGTCATTGATGAGCCGTACAAGCAGAGTGTCCCAGCGGTAGTTGGTGACCTTCCTGGCGTTCTGATGGATGAGAGCTATTCCCCAGTAGCTATGCCGAGGCCGCTCCGTAAGGATGCTGGTGGCGACCCGCTCTCACTCCGGGGGCCATTGACTTTTTCATGGGAACCGGAGGAAGCGAGCGTACTGGTCCGGGGGGAAGTCGCCGACGACGAGTTGGGACCGCGCCTAGCCGTTCTTGCTGCGAATCGGCCTGACATCGTGGGTGTGTTTGCTGATCCCGTTATCAGCACGATGCCGTGTTGCGATGGGGATCCTATCGGCACCTGGGAAGATGTGGCTGACCTCTTGCACGTCTCTGAACTGCAGAAGCAGGGCCTAGAAGGGACTTCGGTCCCCGTGGCGGTAGTGGATACCGGCATCAAGGCAGCACATCTGGGTTCTTCAGGTGCAGTCCTACCGGTTGACCGTAACCGCAGCTGGAGCCCAGCGGGCGTAGGGCAACGCCCGGGAGAGCATGAGGTGGGCCACGGTACGATGTGCGCGTTCGACATCGGCATTGTCGCACCTAAGGCGGAACTCCTCGACATTCCTGTGTTGCTGTCGAACCGCGAGGGGCGCACGCTGATGGAAGGGCTCACCTCAGATGCCATCGCCGCATACAGCCACCTGCGCCGAGTTTTCGACATGATGCCGCATAGCAGTCGCGCGCTCGTCGTGAACAACAGCTGGGGTTGCTACTCACCCCAATGGGACTTCGCTCCGGGGCAGCCGGGAAATTACTCTGACAGTCTCGCGCACCCCTTCAACGTGGCTGTCGCTGCCCTTGAGAGCGCCGGTGCTGACATTCTGTTCGCCGCTGGAAACTGTGGTAGGGACTGTCCATCGCCGAAGTGTGCGTATGACCGGCAGCCTATCGGAGGGGCCAACTCACACCCGCAGGTGCTATCGATCGCCGGAGCGGACGTCAAGGGGCAAAGGGTTGGGTATTCCTCACAAGGGCCAGGGCGTCTGGATCGTCGCAAGCCCGACGTATGCTCTTACACACACTTCCTGGGTTCGCAGGCGCTGGGGGCGGGGAAGCCTGATAACGGAACGTCCGCCGCGTGCCCAGTCGCGGCCGGCGTAGTGGCCGCGCTCCGGACGGCGTGGCCGTCGTCTCAGGTCAGTCCCGAACAGATGAGACAGATGATCCAGCGAGCTGCAAGCGATCCCACCGGCTCGGGATTCAGCGACGACTACGGATACGGGGTCATCAACGTACGCGGTATCCTGGACAGCCTCCAGCGACGCCGACCCATCTAAGCTGGCGGTTTCGGATGATCAAGGAACGTACGCTACTCATCACTGTTGATCTCCCTCAAGGGGCGACCTTCCAGCAAGCTTTGGACCAGCTGGGGCTGTCCGCGGGCGAGGTCGACGAGGAGTACGGCCTGGTTGCGCTGGACCCCGACCGCGGAAAGTACGTTCTCCTGGTGGCTGAGTCGGCGGCTGCCCGGCAAGGATGGAGCGAGGCGGAAGGAGTATCTGGCCCCTTCGCCGACCCTAAGATCGAACCCTTCTGGCTTCCCTGACTGCCCGGTGAGGCTCGGTAACCAGCCGCTGGAACTTGCACAGGGTGGGCGACTGTCGTATTCGGCGCTTGGGCGATCGCAGCTGGGTCAGTGAACCGGACGGCCGATGCGGAGAGCCTGCGCTGCTTCGTTGTACGGCAAGGCCCCAGGTGTATCGCCTGGGGCGGGCCAGGAAGATCTCAGGTCAGGGCTCTCAGCGCCGCTGCCGACGCCACCAACCCATCCCGCTCCAATGAAGCGAT
The DNA here is from genome assembly GCF_001514205.1 of Streptomyces griseoruber. Classification (GTDB taxonomy): domain Bacteria; phylum Actinomycetota; class Actinomycetes; order Streptomycetales; family Streptomycetaceae; genus Streptomyces; species Streptomyces griseoruber. The sequence continues at coordinate 188,570 of NZ_KQ948775.1, forward strand.
CACATCGCCGACGACGGCATTCGGCGGGTAGCGCCACGAGTCCGCTATCCGCTGAAGTTCCGCATACACCAGGCGTGGGGACAGATCCACCTGCGCCTCGATGAACGCATCGGGGTGCACGGCCTGAACATCCCACGGTGCGAGCTTGTCGGCAGGGAAGTCCTTCGCGTTGAAGGTGACAATCACCTGTGCTTTGGCACGGATGGCGGCCGCCAGGACATGCCGGTCGTCGGGATCCGGCAGATCGAGAATGTCGATCAGCGGCTCGTACCCCTTGACCAGCACGTCCCGGATTGCACCGGACATCCTTTCCCGAGTCAGGTCCAGCTTTGTCGGGTCCAGGTCAGGGCGGTTCTCCTTCAGGTTGCGGAAGGTCTCATCGAGGATCTGGTCCGTCCACTTCGCCTGTACCAGGCCGGCCTGCGCGACGCGGATCAGCACGTCGCGCAGGGTGCTCGGGTAGAGGACGTTGGCGTCGTAGACGGCGACGAAAGCCATGGCCTAGATCATTCCCATCTCCTGGCCGAGCTGGGTGAGCTCATCGGCCACCAGTCGGCGACGGTGGTCGTCTTCACGCTGGTAGGCCAGCAGGGACGACGCGAGGATTCTGCGGTGCGTGCCCACGGTCCGGTACTCGATCTCCCCGGCGTCCAGCAGGCCGACGAGGAACGGGCGTGACACGTTGAGCAGGTCGGCGGCCTGTTGCGTGGTCAGCTCTGCGTCGGACGGCACGATCGACACGGCCCGGCCCGCGCCCAGATGGGCGAGGAGGGAGGCGAGGAGTTCTACGGCCTCGCGGGGCAGTGCCAGGGGCTCACGGTCTCCTCCGTCCTGAACGGTCACTGTGATCTGCGTAGCGTCCTTGTGCTCCGCCAGATAGGCGCGGACGCGAGTGAGGGCGTGGGTGGCGGTTTCCTGCTTGTCGTCCGGCAGCCGAACCGGACGAATGTTCGTCTTCGTCATGGTGGTCGCCCCTAGGTGGTGTGCGGGCAGGCCAGCAGGGGTGCATCCGCCGCCAGTGGTAGGAAGAAGGCGACGGGCTGGCTCCTGAGGTGGAGCAGCAGCGGGGGCTGCTCCTGGCAGGTGGCGGCGCGCGTGCGGGTAGATGCTCGGGTCTGGTCGTGGGCGGTGGCCCTGGCTATTGGTGTCTCACAAAGTCCAGTATCCGCAACAATCGAAGTATCCGCAATAAGTGAAACCAGGCTGGCCAGAGACAGCCCCTGGGGGAGTATCGGTAGAGACGGCGGCGGGCGAGGGAGATCAGAGGTCGCAGGGCCTGGGGCGATGCGGGGCGACCATGGGCTGGTGAGGGCTCTTTCTCTGCCGCTCGGGCGGTTTCGAAAGCTCCTCCGGAGCGACCCAGCTGGTGCCGGTCCGCCGCCTGCACCAGCTCAGGATGCAGCGCGGCGAGCGGCTGCGCTCTCACCGCCGACGGTCTCCGCTCGGGACTCCCGCCGGCTGTCGGTCACCTGTGGTCGCCGAATCCACCACGCTCGGGGTTGGCTGCCCAGTCGGTCTTCGGGAAGTCGCAGGCAACAACCTTGCCCGACTGACAGCCGAGAGAGGGTTCGCTGTCCTTTGCTGCACGACGCTGCTGCCTCGGCTGACCTGCGGCAACGGTCACAGGCTCTACCTCGGGTGCGGGGGGTGTGAAGCCCAACTCGCCTCAATGGACGTGCGTAGCTCCGAGGTTGGTATTCCCTGCTTCCGCCAGTGGATCTGCTGCCGATGGCTGCCGGGGCGGCTCTGCGTGGGGTCGTTTGGGGAACCAGGGGGAACGCAGGGGGAACAGAAGGACCGGGAAGGATCGAGAAAGACCCAGCAAGGCCGGTACGCCGCACTCTGTCTGACCTGCTGAAACGCTATGAATCAAGCAGGATCGAGGAAGATCGTCAAGAGGTTCTTTCGACTCGTAATGCGTAGGTCTCGGGTTCGAATCCCGAAGGCGGCTCTTTTGAAGCCCAGCCCAGACATTGTCTGAGCTGGGCTTTTGCGTTCACTGGATGCGGCGGTGACGTAGGGAGCGTGCCGCACGGGTGTCGGTGGTCTCACTTCTGGTCTCCGTGGGGCCCGGAGTCGGGGCCGACGGGAGCGACTGCGGCGACACAAAGATGCGCTTCTTGGAGGCACCGGGGAAGCGCCCGCTCGGGTCGGGCCTCATCGAACCCTGCCTCGCCGACTTCGCCCGGCCGGTCCGGGCGAGCAAGGTCTGGCCCATGGGCGATTCAACGGAGGCGAGTCGGGTCTGGCGGACACGGTGGGAATGACATTCCGCTCGGCCCGGACCAGGTTGCGGTGAGCATCCGCCATCGCCGCGCGGGTGCGTCGAGGAGACCGCCGTCGCGCCCGCCGGCCGGGAGAGGGGGGCGCTCACCGCGGGCGTGGAGGTGCTGCCGGCGATCATCCAAGACTGGCAGATATATTTCGTAGCTCGATATATGCTCGATGCATGACCAGACGGAACCCGCCCTTGACGGAACCGCAGTACTTCATCCTTGCCGCGCTCATGGATGGTCCGTTGCACGGTTACGGCATCATCAAGGCCGCCGAGCAGGCCACCGACGGGCGGCTCCGGATCGCTGTCGGCACGCTCTACGGCGCGCTGGAGCGGATGGAGCGGGCCGGGTTGGTGGCCCCCGGCGACGAGGAGATCGTGGACGGACGGGCGCGGCGCTACTACCGGCTCACCGAGGACGGCACCCAGGCACTCGGCCGGGAGGCGCTCAGGATGCAGCAGGCGGCGGCCGTCGTCATCGGACGCTCACGGAACACCGGAGCGGCCCCCGCATGAACCGTCTGCTGCTCGCGGCCTATCCCAAGTCCTACCGTTCCCGGCAGGGCAAGGAGTTGCTGACCTGCCTGGCCGAGGCGTATCCCGGCCGCTCCTGGCCCCCACCGCGGGAGGTCGTCGCCCTGGCGCGTGCCGGGGTGCGGGCCCGCGCGCGTGCCACCGCTGACGACACCACTCGGCCGTGGTGGCTGGACGGCATACATCTGGCCGCCCTGGCCCTCGCCGCGCTGGCACTGGTTCCGTACTTGCAGGATGTGTGGCACTGGGCACTGCGCATCGACCCCGGACAGCACGCCATCGCCTTCCGCTTCTCCGGCTGGTATCCGTGGGCCGGAGGTCCCACTCGGATACGGCTGCTGCCCTACGGGCTGCTCCCGCTGGTCTGCCTAATCGCTCTGCTGCGTGGCAGAGCGTGGATCGCGCTGCCGGCCGCGGCAGCCATGATCTGGGCCGGCGCCACGACCCACGGCCGCACCCTCTTCGGCGACGAGGGCAAGGCGGGCTTGAGCTACTACGGGTTGGGCGCCCCGATAACCGCCCGTGACCTGGCGCTCTCGGGGACACTGTGCGCCGCGTGCGCCGTGTTGGCGCTCTGCCGACCCAGCCGTCTGCGACGCCGCTCGTACCGTTGGCTGGCCCCCGTCGTGCTCGCCATGTTCGTGGCCGGGGGCCTGCACATCATCTCTGTCAGTCCGGCTTTCCAGCGCGGCTTGTTCGTCCTCGAGGTCGCCGCGCTGCTCGGCGCGTGGGTGGCGACGGCAGCCACCGGCGACCACCGGTGGCTGATCCCCGTCGCGGCGGTCGCGATCGTCCGCACGCAGGCGATCGTCGTCCAGCCGGACGTGTTCATGCAGTCCTTTCCGGACCTGGTCGTTCTCCTCCTGCTGATCGCGCCCCTCCCCGCCCTGGCGATCACCGCCCAGCGCCGGCAGGGGCAGGCACTCCCCGAATAGGAGCGGACCCCCGGTGGGCCGGCCGAGCCCGGCGGCCCACGTCGTGCCACAAGACGTGCGTGACCCAACTCTCCCCGACGGAAGAAGCAGAGCGATGACTCAGCACGATTCTCCGACCCTGCCCGCGCACCGTCCGGGGGCCTCGAGGCAGGCCCCCGCCGCCCCCGACGCCCCCAGCCTGTCGCGTACGACGCGGCCGTGGATGCCGGCTCTGCTGTACACCCTGGGGTTCCTGACGGTCTACCTGCTCGCCATCTGCACCCCGTGGGGGCAACGAGCTGAGAACGCCCTCTTCGGTCTCGGTAAAGGGAACCCCGAGGCTGCATGGTTCTACCCCCTGTCAGGAGCGGCCTACGGCTCGACGCCCCTGCCGCCGCTGGAATTGAGCGCCAAGCCCACCCTGATGGTGGGCCTGGCCGTCATCGTGGTCCTCACCCTGGTGCGGCGGTGCTGGTGGCAGGGGTGCGCGGCGCTCGGGGTCCTCATTCTCACGACCGGAGGCAAGGAGGTGCTCAAATCGAGCCTGCCCCGCCCCGATCTGGTGGGAGCGCCCGAGAATCTCCTTGATCAGGGTTTCCCCAGCGGGCACACGGCCATCCCCGCCGCGCTGACCCTCGCCGCCGTCCTCGTGGTCTCCCCCCGCATCCGCCCCTACGTCGCCACGGCCGGTGTGCTGTGGCTCGCCTGCATTGCCGCCTACAGCGCGACCAACGGCGGCCACCGGCCCAGCGAAGTGCTGGGGGCCACACTGCTGGCCTGTGCCTGGTACGGCCTCGCAACCTGGCTGCTGCCGTCGGCCGCCGCGCCAGGCGCCACCCGGAGCCCCCGGGCGCTGCCCGTCATCACCCTGACGCTGGCACTGGCCGTCGCCCTCGTCTCCGGCGCACGGAACGACACCCTCACCAGGTCACTGGTCTCCGCGGCGACGGCCTTCATATGTGCGGCCCTGGTCTGGTACGCCGCAGTCGGACGGCCCGCACACACCGCACGCCGCACACGCCCCGCACGGGGCTGACCACCCGGTGGCGGGCAGCGGGGCGGTCGGCGGGAGCGCCCCCGCCGGGAGTCGAATCCGGCGTTGCGACCATCGGGGCGGATCGGTCAGCGGCCGGTCACCACAGGGACGGGTGCGGGCCGCGGGGGCGCCGCGGGAGCGGTCCCTGGGCCGGCGGACCGGTCCGGACGGCACCGGTGGCGAGCAGATCTCGTTGCAGTTCACGACGACGAGGTGTGCGCGAGGCCGCGAGCGCGGACCTGACGCCCTACGACTCCCAGCACGAGGGCCAAGGGTTACATGGGCAACAACGGCAACACGCTGGACCGGTGGTGCCGGTGGTGCCGGTGGTGCCGGTGGTACCGGCGGCCCGCGGTTGTCGTGTGACCGCGTGAGCGGGCCTTCGCGGCACGCGGCGAGGCCGGATCACGGTGGGCCCTGGAGGAACTGCGCTCCGACATCGGCGGGGTGACCTGGACCGGGCGCGGGACAGGCCAGGGCCCACTCCCTCACACCGCTCTGGAAGTACACCCACCCGCACCCGAGCTCCTGGACTGCGCGTTGCAGGTGGTGGCTGCGGACCTGGATGCGGCCGGGCCCGCGGCGATGCCGCTGGAGCCGTTCCCGCGTCAGACGCTTGCAACTCTCGCGCCCGGCGCACGAGTTCGAGGAGCAGATGCGCCGGCTCCTCGGCTGAGGCCGCAGGCCCCGTACGATCCCCGGTTGCCCACTCCTCTCACCGTCCCCCCCGGCCGCCCGGGGAGCCGGCCGCCGAGGCCGGGTACTGGACGGCCGCGCACGCCCGGGGACGCGGGGTCGCCCCCCGTGCCCTCGTCGCCCTCACCGACTGGGCGTTCGACGCCTCCGCTCCCGCCGGGCTGAGCCGGCTGGAACTGCTGCACCAGGTCGGCAGCGCCGCCTCGTGCCGTGTCGCGGAGAAGGCCGGGTACGGCGTGCAGGCCGTACTGCCCGCCATGCCTCCCGCGGATCCCGAGGACGGCCATCTGCACGGGTGCAGCCTGTCGTCACCGTTCCGTCACAAGGAATCGCCGCACGGAACGCTGCCGCTCTCCCGCCCTGTCTGCACTCACGTACCGACCACGCGTACCGCGGGGCAACAACCGACGACCGAAACCCGCGGACGAGACGACTCAGGGGGACGACAGCATGCGGCACAGCAACGGCATTCGCAGGGCGGCTCTGGCGACGACGGCGGTCACGGCCGTCGCGGCGGCGGTGACCGGCATCCTGCCCGGCACCGCCATGGCGGCGAGCACCACCACCTCCACCCCGCCGCCCGCCTGCTCGGCCTCCGCCCTCCAGGTCAGCGCCCGGCAGGCCGTCCACCGGCCCGTCGGGACCGGGACCGGGGCGGCGGTCGTGCAGTTCACCAACGTCTCCCGGAGGACGTGCGTCCTGAAGGGCCATCCGACGGTCGCGGGCGCCGGCAACGGCTCCCCCGCCCACAACACCCCGCTCAAGGTCACCCGCACCGGCAGGGCGGCCACCGTGACGGTCCGGCCGCACGGCAAGGCGTGGGTGAAGCTGACCTTCGTCCAGGTCCAAGGGGAGGCCGACGGCTACTGCGTGTCGGGCAAGGACCCGGTGGCGTATCCGACGATGGTCATCGGGCTGCCGCACTCCGGGAAGCACCAGGTCGCCCTGGACGACGGGTGGTGGGCCGAGTGCGACAACAAGGTGACCGTCACTCCGGTCTCGGCGGTCAAGCCTTCCTGACCCCACCGTCCCCACACATCGAGCAGCCTGCACGACGATCGTAACGCTCTGACCTGCTGCTCTTTACGCGTCAGAAGGTTGTGAGGCCCTCCGCCGGGGGCGTTTTCCAGGGGGCGTCGCAACACGTGGTCGTGTTGATCAGGCCGCGGGCAGTTCATGCAGGCGCTCGGCTGGGGTTTCCCAGCCGAGCGTTTTGCGTGGGCGTCCGTTGAGTTCGGCGGCCACTGTGTCGAGGTGCTCACGGGTGTGGACCGTGAGGTCGGTGCCCTTCGGGAAGTACTGCCGCAGCAGGCCGTTCGTGTTCTCGTTCGAGCCGCGCTGCCAGGGGCTGGCCGGGTCGCAGAAGTAGACCGGGACGTCGGTCGCGACGGTGAAGGAGCCGTGGGCGGCCATCTCGGCCCCCTGGTCCCAGGTCAGGGAGCGCACCAGATGGGAGGGCAGCGTCTGGACGGTCTCGACCAGGGCGTCGCGGACAATTTCGGCGCTGCGGCCGTTGGGCAGGTGCAGCGACATCACGTAGCGGGTCGCGCGTTCGACGAGGGTGCCGATCGCGGAACTGCCGTCCTTCCCAATGATCAGGTCGCCTTCCCAGTGACCGGGCACGGCCCGGTCTTCGGCTTCCGCCGGACGCTCACTGATCATCACCTTCGGGGTGGCGAACCGTGGGGTGCGCTGCTGGGCCTGGCGGCGGGGCTTACGCCGCACCCGGCCCGTTGCGCAGTGCCTTGGCCAGCTCTCGGCGCGGTTCGCCCCGGCCCTGGACGTAGAGGGCCTGGTAGACGGTCTCGTGTACCACGTGCATCTCCGGCCGGTCAGGAAACTTGGTCCGCAGAGCCTGGCAGATCTGCTCGGGGCTCCACCGTAGGTCCAGGTGATGCTGGATGAAGTCCCGCAGCCGTGGGTTCTGGCCGATCTTCCCCGACTCGGGGCGGGGCCGGCGGGCGTCGGCGCGGGCCTGGGCGGCGTAGGGCCGGTAAGCCCAATGGGAAGCGTCCCCGCGCAGCGGCATGCCGCTGCGGCGTATCTCGCGGCTGATGGTGGAGGGGCTGCGGCCCAGCTCGGCCGCGATCTGCCGGACGGACGCCTTCTCCCGCAGCCGGTCGGCGATGTGGATGCGGTCCGCTTCCCGCAGGTACCTCGACGGGCCCTCGGGCGCTGTCACGGCACAGACCGGCGGTCTCGCCCTGTCCCTGCCCGAGGCGCCCCGGCCGTTGCGCCACCGCTTGCCCGTCCGGTAGTTGATCCCGACGCGTTTGCAGGCTTCGGCGCTGCTCAGGCCCTGATCCATGAGCCGGAAGTATTCCTCCCGCTCACGGACCAGGATCTTGCGGCCCTGAGCCTTACCCCGGTTCTCCCGGATCTTGAAGTCCATCGCACCCCTTGAACTGGGGTGTTGCAATGACTCCTAGAACCCAAGGGGTTGGCGGAGGGCCTTTTTCGTGCCCGGGGGGAACATTCGGGGAACGAGCGGCGCCCCTTGTGTTCTGCCGGGGCCAGAGGGTCGACGACGAGATGTGGGATGGGGTTGTCTCAAAACCGTTGTGGGTAAATCGGTGCGAACAGGTTTTTTCCGAACGGCTTTGTATCGGCATATGAGATGATGCCGGAGTTGTGCTGTTCTCGTGTGGGCCGCTGCTACTGTTCCCGCCGTGATCAGGACATCCACCCCGGCACTGACGCGGCGTCGTGCCGTCGATCTGATGCGTGTGCGCAGCGCGAGCTGTTGTCGCGGCGTCGCCGTGGCCTGCTGCTGAGTCTGAACGACACTCACACGCGCGCTCACTCCTCCCGGCCGTGACCCCCACGTGCGCGGGCACGCCTAGGCGAATTCTTCTCCCGGACGTTCGGCCAACGGCCGTTCGGCTTCCGGTGATTCAGCCCTGCGGTCATCCGCCTTCCCGCTTTCTGCGCCTGCCTGCCCGCACCACGTCCGCGCTCGCTGTTCCCTGCGCGGACGCGGCCTGCCCGTGGGCCGCCTTCCGAGGAGTTCAACCATGAGTCCGAGACGTACCTCCGTCGTGGCGACCGCTGTCGTCGTCGCCACGCTCGCCTCCCCTCTCGCCCTGACCTCGGGCACCGCGTTCGCCGATCCCGGCACGGGGATCACCGACCACCAGTTGGTCGGCGTCGGTTCCGACGTCACCCAGGACGTCCTGGACGCGCTGGCCGGTGAGACGGTCAACGGCACCAGCTACGCCGCGACCGCCGTCACCGCGGACGGCTACACGCTGGCGTCCTACGACGCGACCGAGCCCGGCACCGGCTCCACGACCTCGCAGATCAAGACCCGGGCGAGCGGACCGACGTTCCTGCGTCCCAACGGCGCCAACGCAGGCCGCCTCGCCCTGAGCGACGCGGTCGCGGGCGGCAACTACGCCGTCTCCTCCAGCGCGAACGACGGCACGGTGGACATCCAGGACCAGATCGACTTCGCCCGCAACACCAGCGCGCCCGCCGTCTCCGGCACCGCGCTGACCGCAGTCCCCTTCGCCCGTGACGCCGTGGGCTACGCCGCCAAGGGCTCGGTACTCGCCCAACTGACCAAGCAGCAGCTGCACGACATCTACACCGGCGCGCTGACGGAGATCAACGGGGTGAAGATCCACCCGTTCATCCCCAACTCCGGCGCCGGTACCCGCACCTTCTTCCAGAAGGCCATCGGGGTCACCGACGCCCAGCTCGGCAGCAACGTCGACACGCTGGACTACGACGGCAAGGCGGTCCAGCAGAACCGCCTGAACAAGGTCATCGAGAACGACGGTGACATCGTCCCGCTCTCCATCGCCAGCTTCGTCGCCCAGCACAACGGCACCGCCCCGGACCGCAGTGCGACCGCCGTCGCGGGCGGCGCGTTCGTCGGCTCGCTGGACGAGACGAACAGCGGCACCTACACCGCGCCGGTGATCCAGAACGCCGACGGCACGATCTCCTCCAACCCCGACTTCTTCGGCGACGCCACCTTCGGCCGCGACGTCTCCAACGTGGTCTCCACCCGGGCGATCGACCCGACCAGCGTCTTCTTCAACCAGCCTCTCTACGACGTCTTCGTGACCGACGACAGCCACACGGCGGCCCTCGCCTCCGGCGCCGCCCAGTCCGTGATCGCGAAGTTCGGCTTCCTGAACGTCAGTTACAACGGCGTCGCCGACCCGACCAACAAGCACGTCAAGCTGGGCGGCCTGGAGGACAACAACCTCTCCAAGGCCGTCCCGGCTGCCCCGTCCGTGACCGCGACGCCGGGCGCCGGTGCGCTCACCCTGTCCTGGGCCCCGAACTCCGGTGCCGCGGTGAGCGACTACCGCGTCACCGTGCGGGACACCACCGGCGCGGCCGTGGGTGGCTACTCCTACAAGGACGTGCCCGCCTCCACCACCGGAGCCAACCTGACGGGCCTGGCGGCCGGTTCGTACACCGTCACGGTCTACGCCGCCGACATCAACGGCAACAGCGACGCGACCACGACCGGCGTGGTGGTCGGCGCCGCGAAGACGGCGACGACCGTGACCGCCTCGGCCGCGGTGGCCAAGCCCGCGTACGGGACCACCGAGTCGATCGCGGTGACCGTCGGCCACACCGACGCCACCGCGCCGACCGGCACCGTCGCGGCCTACTACGGCAGCACCAAGGTGGGGTCCGCCACCCTGAACGCCTCCGGCAAGGCCACGGTCAAGGTCGCCACCACGAAGCTCGGCGCCGTCGGTGCGAAGACCCTGAGCATCCGCTACGGCGGCGACAGCGCCCACAACACCTCCAGCAAGAACGTCGGCTTCACCGTCGTCAAGGCCACCCCGACCCTGACCGTCACCGCCCCGGCCCGGATCAGCCACACCAAGCACGCCACGATCACCGTCAAGGTGAGCGCCACCGGCGTGACCCCGACCGGCAAGGTCCGGATCTACAAGGGCACCACGCTGGTCGGCAGCGGCACCCTCAGCGGCGGCAAGGTCACCCTCACCATCGCCAAGCTCGCCAAGGGCAGGCACACGCTCAGCGTCCGCTACGCCGGCAGCAGCGTCGTGAACGCCAAGTCCAAGAGCGTCATCGTCACCAGCTACTGACGCCCACGCAGCACCCAGAAATCGCCTGAAGGGGATGGAGCCGGCCGATGCGCCGGCTCCAGCCCCGGGCGCCGCGCAGCCACCACCAGAAAGGAGCACGACCTTGGGCCTCCCAGTGACCGCGCCGCCGCCCGGCGAGGACACGCCACGACGGCTGTCCACCGCACGGGGCACCGGCGACCGCCTCTTCCGGGGCGCGCTGCGCGGCTCCGGTCTCGCCGTGCTCGCCATCATGGCGGCCGTCGGTCTGTTTCTGCTGCTGCGCGCCGTCCAGGCACTGCGCACCGCCGGGTTCTCCTTCCTCACCACCGAGCGGTGGGAACCCGACACTCACGACTTCGGCATCGCCGCCGTACTCACCGGCACCCTGCTGATCGCGGCCGTGGCCGTGGTGGTGTCGGTGCCGCTGGCGCTCGGGACCGCGCTGTACATCTCCGAGATCGCGCCGGAGCGGCTGCGGCGCACCCTGATCGCGCTGGTGGACCTGATGGCCGCGGTGCCGTCGGTGGTCTACGGCCTGTGGGGTCTGTTCTTCCTGCAAGGCGAGGTGATCGGCCTGTCCCGCTGGCTCTCCACCTGGTTCGGCTGGATCCCGTTCCTGCACGTGGACGGGGCGCACCAGGACGACCCGCTCGCGTCCGCCAGTGTGTACACCGCCTCGACGTTCGTCGCGGGCATCGTGGTCGGGCTGATGGTGGCGCCGATCCAGTGCTCGGTGATGCGCGAGGTGTTCAGCCGCGCTCCCGTCGGCGAGAGGGAGGGCGCGTACGCGCTCGGTTCGACCCGCGCCGGCATGATCCGCAGCGTGGTCCTGCCGTACGGGGCCGCCGGCATCATCGGCGGCACCATGCTCGGGCTCGGCCGCGCCCTGGGCGAGACCATCGCGGTGTACCTGATCATCTCGCCGGTCTTCACCATCCAGCCGCACATCCTGCAGACCGGCGCGAACTCGGTCTCCTCCCTGATCGCTCTGCACTACGGCGACTCCTCCGGCTTCGGCGTCTCCGCGCTGATGGCGGCCGGGCTGGCCCTCTTTCTGCTGACCCTGGTGGTCAACTTCACCGCGTCGTCGATCGTGGCCCGTTCTCGGTCCGGCGCCCAGAGCGAGGCGTGAGCACATGACGACCACTCTCGACAAGGCCGGCACCGTCACCACCGTCGTACCGCGCCCCGAGCCGCCGGACGAACCGGAGGAGCACAGACGCCTGGGCGGACCGCGTCGCGACGACCTGCTCGCGCTCGGCGGCGCGGCCACGACCGGCCTCAGCCTGGCCTGGCTGCTCTTCGGTGAACTGGCGCCGCTCTCGGGGCCGTTCGGCTTCGTCGTCGTTGCCTGTCTGATCTTCCTGCTGGTCTACGCGGTGCTGGTGTGGATGGACACCTCGGCCGCCGGCGGCTTCTCCGCCGGGCCCCTGGTGAGGGACCGGCTGCTGACCGTCGTACTGCACTGCGCCGCCGTGCTGCTGTTCGCCGCGCTGGTCCTGGTCATCGGCTTCACGGCCGTCCGCGGCTGGCGCGCACTGCCGCACGCCGGCTTCTACACGCAGGACATGCAGGCGGCGGGCCCGCTGGACCCGATCACTGTCGGCGGTGTCCGGCACGCGGTCGCCGGCACCCTGATCCAGATCGGCATCGCGCTCGCCATCACCATCCCGCTGGGCATCACCTGCGCCGTCTACCTCGGGCAGGTGCCCGGACGGTTCTCCCGGTTCGTCCGCACCATCGTCGAGGCGATGACCGCGCTGCCCTCGATCGTGGCCGGCCTCTTCGTTTACGCGAGTTGGATTCTGATGCTGGGCTTCGAGAAGTCGGGCCTGGCGGCGGGGCTCGCCATCAGCGTGATGATGCTGCCGATCGTCATCCGCGCCGCCGACGTGGTGCTGCGCCTGGTGCCGGGCACGCTCACCGAGGCCGCGGAGGCGCTGGGCGCGCCGCGCTGGCGCACCGTGTGGCACGTGGTGCTGCCCTCCGCGCGCTCGGGCCTGGCCACCGCCGTCATCCTGGGCACCGCGCGCGGCATCGGCGAGACCTCCCCGGTACTGCTCACGGCGGGTGCGACGGCCGCGCTCAACGTCGATCCGGCCCGGGGCCCCATGATGTCGCTGCCGCTCGCGGTGTTCACCTTCATCAGGTCGCCCCAGCCCGCCATGATCACGCGGGCCTTCGGCACCGCGCTCGTGCTGCTGGCACTGGTACTGCTCCTCTTCACGCTCGCCCGTGTCGTCGGCGGCCGCGGACCCGGACACCTGAGCCCCCGCCAGTCCCGCCGCGCGGACCGTCGCTCACAGCGTGACCTGCGCCGTTTCGAGGCCCCGACCTCTGCTCTCGCGGAACCGACCTCTGCTCTCGCGGAACCGGCCT
>NZ_KQ948775.1:202094-222817 GCF_001514205.1 Streptomyces griseoruber
CCGTTCCCGTCGAACCGACCCCCGCTCCCGCCGACCCGACCCCCGCTCCCGCCGAGGTGGACTGATGCTCCGTCGGATACGTTCCTCGCTGCGATCCGCCGTCGCGGCCCTCGTCCTGGCACCGGCGCTGTTGCTCGGCGCCGCCGCCACGCCCGCGGCCGCGGCGGGCTACACCCCGATCAGCGGGTCGGGTTCCAGCTGGGCCTTCAACGCCGTCGACCAGTGGCGCCGTGACGTCAGGCAGTACGGCATGCAGATCTCCTACAGTCCACAGGGCTCCTCCTACGGCCGTCAGCAGTTCCTGGCCGGTACCACGGACTTCGCCGTTTCGGACATTCCCTTCCAGACCAACCCGAAGGACGGCTCCGCGCCGGAGCGGCCGGTGGCCGGGTCGTACGCGTACATGCCCATCGTGGCGGGCGGCACCGCCTTCATGTACCACCTGACGATCAACGGGCAGCGGGTCACCAACCTGCGGCTGGGCCAGGACACCCTGACCAAGATCTTCACCTCGGCCGTACGGTACTGGGACGATTCGGCGATCCGGGCGGACAACCCGGGACTGAGGCTGCCGCACCGGGCCATCGTGCCCGTCGTCCGCTCGGACGGCTCGGGCGCCACGGCCCAGCTCACGCTCTGGATGGCGAAGCGGCAGAGCGCGCTGTGGAAGACATACTGTGCCAAGGTCGGCCGCAGCAACGCCTGCGGGGAGACCTCCTACTACCCGACCGTCACCGGCATGATCGCCCAGTCCGGCGACCTCGGCGTGGCCGGGTACATCTCCCAGGGCTACGGCGAGGGATCCATCGGGTACGTCAACTACTCCTACGCCCTCAACGCGCACTACCCCGTCGCCAAGCTCCTGAACACGGCCGGCTACTACACCGAGCCGACCGCGCAGAACGTCGCGGTGTCGCTGCTCAAGGCGAAGATCAACACGAACAAGAGCTCCGCGGACTACCTCACCCAGAACCTCGACGCCGTCTACGGCGACCCCGATCCGCGCTCCTACGTGCTCTCCAGCTACGCGTACATGATCCTGCCGCTCAAGGTGCAGGGGACCTTCACCACCACCAAGGGCAGGACACTCGGCGCGTACTCCTACTACTTCATGTGCGAGGGGCAGCAGCAGGCGCCCGAGCTGGGCTACTCACCCCTGCCGATCAACCTGGTGAAGGCGGGCTTCGACCAGATCCGCAAGATTCCCGGCGTGGTGCCCAAGAACATCAACATCAAGGGCTGCAACAACCCGACCTTCAGCGCGGACGGCACCAACCGGCTCGCCACCACCGCGCCCATGCCGTCCGCCTGCGACAAGAAGGGCGCGACCAAGCAGTGCGCCACCGGCTCCGGCGGGGCCAGGCAGACGACGACCACGAACAACGGATCCGGCGGATCGACGAGTGCCGGCTCGACCGGCGGATCCACGGGCGGTGGCTCGGCGACCGGTGGTACGGGAGCCACCGGGGGAACGGCCGGGGCGACCGGCTCCAAGGCCGCCGCGAGCGTCGACCCGGACACCGGTCAGACGGTGAACCCGGCCGCCTCGGGCGGCAGCGGTGGCACCACAGTGCTGGCCTCGCCCGTCTCCGTGGCGGCCGACGACGGCTGGAGCACCTCGCAGACCCTGATGGTGCTGGCCGGGCTCACCCTGCTCGTGGTGGTCCTGGTCCCCGCCGTCACCGCGCAGGCGCTGGCCGGGCGCAACGCCAAGAAGGAGCAGAAGTGAGGAGACGTCAGCTCTTCCGGATGGCCGTGGGCGCGACCGCGGGCGCCCTCGCGGGCGCGCTGCTCGCCGTGGCGGCGGCGCCCGGCGCGGGCGCGGCCCCCGCCACGGCCGGTTCCGCCGTGACCGTCTCCGGGCGCGGCGAGTTCGCGGACATGAAGTTCACCGTGAGCCAGACCGAGGGCCTGACCGACCGGGCCATCACCGTCTCCTGGACCGGCGGCACGCCCACCACCTTCGCCGGGAACCAGTTCAACACCGACTTCGTCCAGATCATGCAGTGCTGGGGCGACGACGACGGCACCCACCCGGACAACCCCGGGCCGCCGCGCACCCAGTGCGAGTACGGCGCCTCGCCGACCACCGACCGCTCCAACTGGCCCGGCAACGGCGACGACGACACCCGTGCCGTCGTCTACCGCGCCAAGCCCGGCCACTACGGGCAGGACGACACCTACGGTTCCACCCTGCCGTACGGGCTCGGTGAGGTGCCGTTCACATCGGTCGACGGCACCGTCGTCACCAGCGGCACGCAGAACAACAGGTTCTTCAACCACGCCACCACCAACGAAATCGACTTCGCGCGCACCCAGGCGGACGGCACCGGTTCGGAGATCTTCGAGACCCAGACCCTCAACGAGGCCCCGCAGCTCGGCTGCGGCGCCCCCGTCACCCACGCCGACGGCACGGTCACCGGCCGCTCCTGCTGGCTGGTCATCGTCCCGCAGGGCCACCTCGACCTCGACGGCGAGCCCTACGAGGACCGGACCCAGGTCAACGCCGGATCCCCGGTGTCCTCGACCAACTGGAAGAACCGCATCGCCGTCCGGCTCGGCTTCAACCCCGTCGGCGCCTCCTGCACGATCGGCGCCGAGCAGCAGGACACCATCGGCAGCGAACTCGTCGCCGAGGCCATGAGCAGCTGGCAGGCCAAGCTCTGCGCCTCCGGCACCGTCTACGGCTTCACCCAGCTCGGTGACGCCGACACCCGCGCCCGGATCACCTCCGGCGCCGACACCCTCGGCTTCGTCACCCGGCCGCTCGGCTCGGACGACGGTACGACCGCCCCTACGGGCACGGTGACCTACGCCCCGGTCGCGCTCTCCGGCGTCGTCATCGGCTTCAACGTCGAACGACAACCCGGTTCCACGGCCACCAGCGAACAGAAGGCCCTGGAGGGAACCCGGTTCACCTCGATGAAGCTCACCCCGCGGCTGATCGCCAAGCTGCTCACCGAGTCGTACCGCGGCTCCCCCTGGGGAGCGGTCAAGACCGTCTACTCGGGCGGCACCGCCACCCTGACCGCCGCCCAGGGCTACGGCTGGGCCCTGCACAACCCGGCAGGCCTGCTGTCCGACCCCGAGTTCCTGGCACTCAACCCCGAGTACGCCAACCAGTCCATCCCCGAGAACCCCAGCACCGACACCGATCTCGAGGTCGCGCTCGGCCACACCGACGCGGCCCGGCACCTGTGGAACTACGTGCTCGCCGACAAGGACGCCCGGCGGTTCCTGGCCGGCGTACCCGACGACGACGGCATGCGGGTCAACCCCTACTACAGCACCAACGCCGACCTGAACCCCACGGGTTCCGCCTTCACCGCCGCCCGCGACGACTACCCCAAGGCCGACCCGTGGACCACCATCCCGCCGGGCTCCGCCGAGGCCACCGTCAAGCAGGGCATGACCGACTTCCACCCCTATGTGGACGACATGCTCCTCGCCGCACAGCACGCGCGCCGCGGCGACCAGCTGTGGAAGTCCAGCTGGGACGCGACCGCCAACCCTCCGGTGTGGAAGTCCCCCGGCCCACAGAACGTGGGCCAGCGCGTCCAGCTGGTCGTCACCGACGCGGCGTCGGCCGCCCGGTACGGTCTGCAGACCGCCGGTCTGCGCAACTCCGCCGGCAAGTACGTCACTCCGACCTCGGCGTCCCTGACCGCCGCGGCCACCTCGGCCAAGGGCAGCCCCGCCGTCGTCCCGGTCACCGCTTCCCGGACGGGCGCGTACCCGCTGGCCATGCTGGTCGACGCGGTGGTCCGACCGGGGCAGCTCAAGGCGGCCGAGCGCAAGAGCTACGCCGCGCTGCTGCGCTACGCCGTGCAGGCGGGCCAGCACACCGGCATCGAGCTCGGTGACCTGCCGCTCGGCTACGCGCCGCTGGGCCGCGCGCTGCGGGGCAGGACGCTGACTGCGGCGAAGTCGCTGGAGACGTACAAGGGCGTTGGCGCGAACGGGGGTTCGACCGGCTCGGGGACCGGAGGCAGCGCGGGCGGCTCAGGGGGAGCGGGCGCCACCACCGGGGGCGGCGGCACGGACGCCGGCACCGGGACCCCGGCCGGCACCATGGCGTCCCCGTCGGCCGGCTCCACCGCCCCGCGCGGCGGCACCGCGCCCGACGTGATCACCACCGCTGGTGGTCTCACCCCGGCCGACCCGGCGGTCCCGTTCCGCCTGGCCCTTCCCGTCGGCGCGGGACTCGGCGCGCTCGCCGGGCTGATCGCGCCGTTCGCGGCCGGCTGGCGTCCTCGGGGGCCGGCCGTCGCGCTCTTCGGGGCGCCGGACTTCGTCCGCCGTACGACTCGCCGGCTGGGCGGGAGGTTCCGCAGGTGACCGCCACGATCGAGACGGCCGAGACGGCCGAGACGGCCGAGACGGCCAAGACGGCCAAGACGGCCAAGGCAAGGAAGCGCGGCTCGGCGAAGCCCTACGCCGTGGGCGGCGCGCTGCTCACGGTGAGCGTGCTGCTGCTCGGCATCTGCGCCCAGATGGTTCTGCTCAGCCCGCTGCAGCACCGTGCCGCCCAGGCGGCCGGCTTCGACCGGCTGCGCGGCGAGCTGGCCGCCGGGACCGTGGCCGTGTCGCAGAGCGACCAGCGCGGGCGGCTGCTCACCCCGGGCACCCCGCTGATGCTGCTGGAGATCCCGAAGCTGCACGTGCGCGAGGTGGTCTTCGAGGGCACCGACTCCGACGTACTGGCCAAGGGCCCCGGCCACCGCCGGGACACGCTGCTGCCCGGCCAGGCCGGGACCAGCGTGATCATGGGCCGGGCCGCTGCCTACGGCGGACCGTTCGGACACCTGGAGGACCTGACCCCCGGTACCACCTTCCGGATCACGACGGGTCAGGGACGCTTCACCTTCCGGGTCCTCGACCTGCGGCACGCGGGCGAGCGCGCTCCTGCCGCGCCCGCTGCCGGCAAGGGCCGGGTCGTGCTGATGACCGCGACCGGCCCGTCGTACCTCCCCAAGGGCGTGCTGCGTCTCGACGCCGATCTGGTGGGTGACGCGGCCGACACCCCGGCGCTGAGGATCGCCCCGGAATCCCTCCCGCCGAGCGAACTCCCGCTCCGCGGCGGCTCCGTCGTCTGGTGGGAGCTGGTGCTCTGGCTCCAGGCGCTGGCCGCCGCCTCCGTGGCAGCGGTCTGGGCCTGGTTCCGCTGGGGGCGCCGGCAGACCTGGATCGTGTTCACCGGGCTGCTCGGCGCCGTAGGCCTTCACCTGGCGGAACAGATCACCCGCCTCCTGCCCAATCTGCTCTGACCGCCCCGCCCAGGACCGAGGTTTCCCCATGACCGACACCGCCACCTCTGAAGTAGCCGCAGAGACCGAAGAGACCAGGCCCCTGGCCGCCGTGGAAGACCAGGGTGCGGGTCCGGCTGAGCTGGAAGCCCGTGGCGTGTCCGCCTGGTTCGGCAGCCACAAGGTGCTCGACCGGGTCTCCCTGACCATGCCCGCCGGCCGGGTCACGGCCCTGATCGGTCCCTCCGGCTGTGGCAAGTCCACCTTCCTGCGCACCCTCAACCGCATGCACGAGCTGGTGAGCGGCGCGGCCTTCGCCGGCGAGGTACTGCTGGACGGTGCCGACCTGTACGCGCCCGGGCGCAGACTCACCCAGGCGCGGCGGGACATCGGCATGGTGTTCCAGAAGCCCAACCCCTTCCCGGCGATGTCGATCTACGACAACGTGGTGGCGGGGCTCAGGCTGACCGGGGTCAAGGTCGGCCGTTCGACCAAGGACGCGCTGGTCGAGGAGTGCCTGACCCGCGCCGGCCTGTGGCAGGAGGTGCGGGACCGGCTGCGGCGGCCGGGCGGTGCCCTGTCCGGCGGCCAGCAGCAGCGTCTCTGCATAGCCCGGGCCCTCGCCGTACGCCCGCGCGTGCTGCTGATGGACGAGCCGTGCTCGGCGCTGGACCCGACGTCCACACGCCGCGTGGAGGAGACGATCCACAGCCTGTCGCAGGAGGTCACCGTCGTCATCGTGACCCACAACATGCAGCAGGCCGCGCGCGTCTCCGACCAGTGCGCCTTCTTCCTCGCCGAGCAGGGCGTCCCGGGCGGCATCGTCGAGTACGGCCCGACCGACGCCATGTTCCACAGCCCACAGGATCAGCGCACGGCGGACTACGTCAACGGGCGCTTCGGCTGAGGCCACAGACGGTCCGGCGCCTGGCTCGCCTCATTGGACGTGCGTGGCTTCCGGCTCCATAGGGTCATGCAGGCCGTGCCGCTCCATGGCCATGCGCGACGAGTGGGGCCCTGTGCCATCCGGGCCGAGAACCGGACGGTGGGCAGGCTGCGCAGCGGGTTGGCGGGGGCCATGGTCGGTAAGGGCTGGTCGGCCTCGCACGTAGCCGGACAGGTGGCGGCCGACAAGGTGCCGTGGCCGTGAGGCCCGACGAGTTCGCCGTCCACGACGAGGCTCCGGGTAATCTGCCGGCCGGCCCTACCCGATCACTCAGGCCGTATTGAGTTCGCGTACTCAGGTCCAGGTCGGCTCCGTCTTGCGAGCATCGGTGCAGCGGCGCGGTCGAGAGCGCCGGCTTTCTTCAGCCGAGAGTGTTCGAGTCAGTTACGGAGATCCCGTCATGTCCCGTCGTACCGCCCTGTCCGTCGTCGCCGGTGTCGTCGTCCTCGCGGGTGCCGGGGCCTTCGCTCTCGCCTACGCCGCGGACCCGGCGCCCGCCCTGACGCACGGCACCGCCCGCTACGCCGCCCCCGACGGCGGGCGGGACGGCTCGCTCACCTTCTCCACCGAGGTCACGGCTTCCTCCGGTGTGAAGAGCCTGAAGGTGCTGGCCTGGCCGGAGAAGTCCTCACTCGCCGCGAAGCAGCCGACCGCCGAGGAGATGACCCGGGCGGAGCCGGCCCGGTGCGAGCCCGCGGGCGCGCACACCGTGCGGTGCGTGTACACGGCCGCGGTGACCGCCGGCGACGCCGCTGCGTCCCCGCGCGGCACCTGGCATGTCGCCGTTCTCGCCACCGCCGAGGACGGCACCGCCACGCTGGACACCAAGGCGGTGGACTTCACCGTCGGCTAGTCGGCGGTCGCCGCAGGGGTCAGGGTCCGTCGGTACCAGTTCTCGTACCGGGCGAACCGTTCGCCGAAGGACCCCGGTGCGTGGTCGAGGTCGGCCCACAGGGGGGCGCCGTCGAACCAGTGGTCGGTGACCAGCATGTCCAGGTCGTGCCGTGAGACTCCCCGCCGCCGGCACCAGGCGTAGGCCTCGTCGAGGGTGAGGTCGCGCCGCGGCCGGGGGACGGACGCGATGTCGGCGACCGCGCTCAGGAACGTGTGCCAGGGCACGGGCTCGGGGTGACAGGCGTGGTAGACGGGCGCGGTGAGCCGTTCGGCGGGTGCCAGGGCGGTGGCGACCAGGGCGTGGGCCAGGTCCTCGGCGGCGATCAGGGACACCCGGGCGCGCCAGCCCTCCACCGTGCCGGGCAGGCCGCGCAGCAGCCGGGCCAGTGCGGGGACCACCCGGGTGTCGCCCTCGCCGTACACGAGGTGGGGGCGTACGACCGTGCCGCCCGCGGCCAGGACGGCGTCCTCGCCGGCCGCCCGGGTCCGTGAGGTGGCCGAGACCGGTGCGCGGTCCAGGTCCTGCGGCCGCGCCCGGCGGAAGGTGCCGCGCCCGTACACGGCGGCGGTGCTGAGGTGGACGACGCGGTCGACGCCGGCCCGGCGGGCCTCGGTCACGAGCGCGGCCGTGCCGCGGGCGTTGACCGCCTCGCACAGCGCGTCCGGGCCGCCGATCTGCGAGGCGCAGTGCAGCAGGGCGTCGGCGCCGTCGCACAGGCCGTGCAGCGAGGCCGGGTCGGTCAGGTCGGCGGGGACGACCGTCGTGTCCGGCGTGCTCGTGCGCACCTGGCTGCGGTGGGCCGTCAGCCGCAGGGTGAGGCCGCGGCGCGCGGCCTCGCGGACGACGTGCCGGCCGATGAATCCGCCGGCTCCGGTGATCACCACGGTGGGCATGGTCCGGTTCCTCGCTGGGGTCGATGGGAGAGGGGGGAGAGCAGGAACGCGGCTCCCGTCCTCGGAATCGGAACGGGAGCCGCGCTTCACTCGTGTCGCGCCGGGCCGGAGGTCAGCCCAGTCGCTGGACCGTGTCCCAGCCGCTCGACCTCAGCGTGGTCGACGTGCCGATGGCGGTGGCGCCGCCCTGGTGGAGGAGCAGGGCTCCGGCCGCGTTGGTCGTCCAGATGTCGGGCACGCCGTCGCCGGTGACGTCCGGGGTGCCGTAGATCAGCGGGTAGGCCGCGTACGTGAAGGAGCCGGAGGCGTAGGTGTCGTCACCGTCCAGGCTCGCCGCGGACGTGCCCAGGCTGGCGAGGACCGTGCCCACCCCGTCGCTGTCGAGGATGCCCTTGCGCAAGACGAGGTTGCCGGCCGAGGTGCGGTACGTCATGTCGGCCGCGCCGTCGCCGTTGTAGTCGGCGATCGCCACGAAGTCCCGCTCGGTGGCGCCCCAGGCGGAGGACGTCATCCTGGTCGCCTCGCTGAAGGTGCCGCCGCTGTAGCCGCTGAGGATCCACAGCTCGTTGCCGGCCGCCCCGCCGGCCACGAACAGTTCCGGCTGCCCGTCGCCGGTGATGTCGCCCGCCGACTTGATCTCCGAGAAGGTGGAGGGGGCGGGGGCGTTGGCGGGCAGCCGGATCTCGACGCGCTTGCTGACGTCGATCGCGCCGTAGCCGTCGCCCGGGTAGAGGTACAGCCGGCCGTCGGGGGTGCGGACCACCCAGTCGGTGACGCCGTCGCCGGGGGCGAAGTCGCCGTTGTGGGTGACCAGGGCGTAGGTGCTCGTGCCGTCCCAGATGTGCGGGGCGGTGGAGCCGTCCTTGATCAGGGTGCCCTTGTCGTGGGTGCCGAAGGCGCTGGACACCCAGGTGCCGTCCTGCGACACCGAGTCGATCCAGAGGTTTCCGGCGGCGGTGACATGGGCGAAGTCGGCGTCGCCGTCCCCGTTCAGGTCGCCGGGGCCGTCGGCGGTCGAGCGGGGCTGGACGTAGAAGAAGTACTTGCGGGCGTTGGGCGAGATGTTGCCCGCCGAGTCCACCGACTTCACGTACAGGGTGTTGGGGCCGGCGGCCGGCGGTTTGATGCCGGTGATGGTGGCCGTCTTGACGGCCGTGGTGCAGGACTTGGTGAGACCGCCCGAGGTGCCCTGGGCGCCGCCCGAACAGGCGTAGCCCGCGTAGCTGGTGGAGTTGATGGACCAGACGAACTTCACGATGTCGGTCTCGGAGGACGAGCCGACCGCGAAGGTGAAGCTGCCGGTGTTGCCGAAGGGCTTGGCGGACCACACGTCGGGCTCGCTGTCGCCGTCGTCGTCACCCGGGAAGTCGGTCGAGACGACCGGTGCGGGGGAGTCGGGCAGATCGGTGTCGTAGGTGAACCGGCACACGCCGTCGCCGCCGGTGGGCGCCCAGCCGCTGCTGACCTTGGCGTCCCAGGCGCGCACCCGCCACGAGTAGGTGATGCCGGTGCTCAGGGACGACTTGATGGAGACTCCGCCGACCTCGCCGTCGTCCACGGCCTTGGTGAAGGTCTTCGTCGTGGTGTCGGCCTTGCCGGTCTGCCAGAGCTGGAACTCCAGCTTGGTCAGGTCGCTGTCCGGGTCGGTCGCCTTGCCGCTGATGGTGATGGTGTCCGCCTTGCCGACCTTGATGTAGGGCGAGGCGGAGGTGTCGCAGGAGCCGGGGCTCATGGTCACGGAGGTCGGTGTGTTCGGCTTCCGGTTGTAGGTGATGGACAGCGACGGGGAGCCGTCGCCCTCGGCCTTGAACTTCTTCCAGGAGTACGTGTCCGTCTCCAGGCTGCTGGAGGAACTCGTCGGCGCGGAGGACGAGGTCGAGGCCACCAGGCCCAGGTTGAAGCTGGTCACGCCGTCGTCGGCGGCGTCCTGGGCCAGCGAGGTGACGGTGAAGTTGACGTACGCGTCCGGGCAGGAGCTGTTGGACTTCCAGCCGTAGGCGAAGGACTTCGAGGTGATCTTCCGCTTCCAGGACGGCTGGCGGTTCCAGGTGGTCTTGGAGGTGAAGTCGCCCGTGCCCCAGAGCTGTACCGTGCGCTTGCTGCACGACCAGGAGTGGGTCTCCAGGACCTTCAGGGTGGCGCTGGAGACGTCCGCGCCCTTGATGGAGTTCTTCAGCTTCATACGGAAGAACGAGCGGGCCGTGCCCCAGGTCTCCCGCTCGAAGCCGACGCGGGCTTCCTTGGTGTCCTCGTTGTAGTTCGCGCCGTCGTAGAAGCTGGAGCTCGGGTACCGCTTGTAGACCGTGGTCCAGTTGGCGCGGATTCCGGTGGTGGAGGGGTCGAGGAACAGCGGGTAGGTCAGGTCCTCGGTGTCCGCGAGGTAGTTCCCGGGCGGGGTGATGGTCAGCACGTCACCGCTGAACGCGGCGGCGGCGGTGGTGGCGTGGGCGCCCTCGCCGGGGCCGTTCACGGCGGGCAGGGCGAGGGTGTCGGAGGCGGCCGCCGGTACGCCGTCGTAGGCGACGGGGTCGGCGTTGCTCCTGGTGGCGTCCGGGTTCTCGTGGGGGACCTCGTCGGCCGGGACGTCGTCGGGGTTGTCGCGCGCGGGCGCCTCTTCGACGACCTCGGGGTCCTCGTTGGTGCCGGTCGCGGTGTCCGGGTCGGCGGACTCGCCGTCCGTGGCGTGCGTGCCCGCCGAGTCCCACAGGAACGGCGTGGGGGAGACGGCGATCTCGTTGCCGTCG
Organism: Streptomyces griseoruber; assembly: GCF_001514205.1. Classification (GTDB taxonomy): domain Bacteria; phylum Actinomycetota; class Actinomycetes; order Streptomycetales; family Streptomycetaceae; genus Streptomyces; species Streptomyces griseoruber. The sequence goes on from NZ_KQ948775.1 coordinate 212,819, forward strand.
CTGTCCTTCGCCATCAGCACATCGGTGCCGGGATCGAGCGTGAAGGTGAGGCTGGAGGACGTGACCCGGTAGCGCGGCGGGTCGGCGGCGAGCCGCTCGGCGGCCTCCGGGGTGTGCACGACCAGGACGTGGGTGAAGCCGGTGTCACGGGCGGACAGCATCAGGTCCACGCCGGGCAGGACGCCCTCGTACAGCGCCCGGTTGTCCTCGACGACCGGTTCGGGCAGTGCGCCCGGCCACTCGAACCGGATCTCGTGGCCCTCGGCGGTCATCGTCAGCAGCGGGGTCCAGGAGCTGGAATCGGCCACGGGGCGGATTCCGCTTCCGGTGCGGAACACCGCCGACTGAACGGCTGTACCGGAGGAATGGGCTGCCGCCTTACGGGCCGTGCTCCCTCCGTTTCCACCGGCCGAGAAAGTCACCGGATAAGGGCTGTTCACGGTCTGCCAGCCCTTGCCGCTCCTGCGCAGACCGGTGTCGACCGGCGCCCATTCGCCCCGGGCGTTCTTCGCCCGCAGAGGTGCCACGGAAACCGTGTAGGTGAATGTTCCGTCAGGATTGGCGTAGGTGGTCGAGAATTCGTCGGCCAATGTGGCGACTTCGACCTTCTTGCCGCTCTTGCGCGCCCGCTGCTGGGCCTCGTCCTGGTCGACCGGCCGCGCGGCCCGCTTGGACCTGGCGTCGGTGACGGTGTCGCCGTCGTCGCGCAGCGCGAGCAGCGCGCCGCCGCCGGCCAGCACGGCCAGCGCCACAGCCGCGGCCACGGCGCGGCGAACGCGCCGTCTGCCAGGGGGACTTGGTTCCATGGCGGGGTCGAGGTCGCTCAAGGGGCCCTTCTCCACAACAGGCTGGACCGCGGTGCGGCGGGCGCCGCCGCGGCATGGCTCATCCGGTGTGCCCTCAAGGCCCGGTGACGGGCCGTGGCGAGCGCGCGACGCGCCGGATTGGGCGGTTGGAGTATGAACATCTCCTCCCGGCCAGATCAACACCCTTTGATCGGAGTGGAGTTGGCAACGACCGCGCAAAGATGCCTGAAGCGTTTCTTTGCCATTCTTTGTCTGATTTTGATCAGTGACATAGCTAACACAGATTCAGGGAACCTTGACGCAGATCTTCACGATGTCTTTATTTTCGTGCTCGGTCTGTAAGTCAATGCTCACCAAGTGCCATCGCATGGAACGTTTCTGATGGTGTGTGACGGGGGAAGGTCAACTTGGCCGTGCATACGGTGCTGTCCTGGTGCGGCAGGGGTTCGCTGGCGAGATCGCCGCGTGAACGCCTGGTCCGTCGCAGAACACGGGTCGGCGTCATCGCCGGACTGGTCCTCGCCCTCAACGTCACCCTGCTGCCCAGCGCCGTCGCCTTCGGTCCCGGCGACCCCCGTACCACCGTCGAGCTCGAGGACCTCCAGGAGACGGACGCCGTCCCGGTCGACGACGCGCTGACCGACAAGCTGGAGGAACTCTCCGGCTCCGCCGCGACCGATCCGCAGCAGGCGTACACGCCGGCCGCGGTCGCCGAGGTGCCCGAGGCCTCCGGCACCAAGGCCGTCGACAACCTGACCGCGGGCAGCACCACCGAGGTCGCGAAGTCGACCGACGGCACGATGTCCATCGGCGTCGGCGCCCCCGACGGCGCCACCCCCGCGCAGGCCGACGCCCTCGAAGGCCAGTGGAGCGTCGCCGCCGCGCCCGAGGCCGACGCCGTCGCGAACGGCGCCCAGGGCTTCCTGCTCGCGGTCGACGCCCCCGACACCGCCACCGGCGACGCCGTCGTCTCCATCGACGCCACCAAGCTCGCCGAGACCTACAGCGCCCAGTGGCTCGACCGGCTCTCCTTCACCCTGATGCCGGCCTGCTACGCGACCACCCCCGACCTGGAGGAGTGCTCCACCGGCATCCCGGTGACCACCGACGTCGAGCGCACCGGCGACACCGTCAGCGTGCCGCTCGACGCCGGCGACTCCTCCGGCTCCGAGGCGGACACCGGCGAGGACGGCGCCTCCGACGAGGTCGTGGGCGACACCGACACCACCGCCGACGTCCCCGAGACCTTCGTCAAGGTCACCCTGGACACCGCCGACCTGGCATCGGTCGCCGCCCAGCCCAGCACCACGAACGGCGCCGTCAGCACGGACGCCGGCAGCGTCGACTCCGCCGTCTGGCACGAGGACACGGCCGGTGCCGTCCGGCAGATCGCCGACTCCTCCGGCGGCGGCCTCCTGGTCGGCAGCTCCTACGGCGCGGGCGCCGGCGGCGACTTCTCCGCCAGCCCCATCGTCTCGGCCGGCTCGTGGACCGCGGGCGGCTCCTCCGGCGCGTTCAGCTACTCGTACACGATGGCCGCCCCGCAGGTCCCGGCCGGACCTGCGCCCAACGTCACCCTCAGCTACAACTCGCAGACCTCCGACGGCCGTACGTCCTCCACCAACAACCAGGTCTCCTGGGTGGGTGAGGGCTGGGACTACAACCCCGGCTCCATCACCCGCACCTTCGTGGGCTGCGCGGCCGACACCGCGAACGCCAACAACGACAAGCACTTCACCGGCGACCAGTGCTGGGGCTCGTACAACGCGGTCCTCTCCCTCAACGGGACCACCACCGAGCTGGTCCGCGACGACACCACCAAGCAGTGGAAGGGCGCGCGCGGCGAGAACATGCGCGTCGAACTGCTCGACGCGGCCGACTACAAGGCCCTCACCGGCGTCGACGGCTCCCACAACGGCGACAACAACGGCGAGTTCTGGCGCATCACCACCGACGACGGCACCCAGTACTACTTCGGCCTGAACCGGCTGCCCGGCTGGACCTCGGGCAAGCCCGAGACCAACTCCGTGCTCAACGTGCCCGTGGCCGGCAACCACTCCGAGGACCCCTGCTACGCCGCGAAGTTCGCGGACTCCTTCTGCGACCAGGGCTGGCGCTTCCAGCTCGACTACGTCGTGGACACCACCGGCAACGCGATGTCGCTGTGGTGGGAGAAGGAGAAGAACGCCTACGCGCGCGACATGAAGGAGGCCAAGGCGGTCGAGTACGACCGCGCCGGCTACCTCTCCCACATCGACTACGGCCAGCGCGCCACCACGCTCTTCTCCGACGAGCCGCTCGGCCGGGTGCGGTTCAACGCCCGGGAGCGCTGCTTCGAGGACCCCGCGCTGAACGTGGCGTGCTCGAACACCAACTTCGACTCCAAGCAGTCCGACCAGACCCGGCCCTGGTTCGACACCCCCGCCGACCTCGCCTGCGCGACCGGCAAGAAGTGCAGCACGTACGCCCCCACCTTCTGGTCCCGCAAGCGCCTCGCCTCCGTCGACGCCTGCACCCAGCGCGAGCAGGGCGTGAAGCTGACCGAGTACACCTCGGACGCCGACGGCAACGAGACCGGCCAGCGCAACGCCTGCGGCCTGGACGGCGACGCGGCGACCACGACCTCGCTGTCCAAGGTCGACACCTGGGGCCTGAAGCAGTCCTTCCCGTGGAACCTGACCGGTGAGTACACCGCGCTCTGGCTGGAGTCCATCACCCGCACCGGCTACGCCGTGGACGGCTCCACCGACCGCCTCAACCCGGTCTCCTTCGGCCACAACGAGAACCCGCTGCCCAACCGCGTCAAGAACGGCTCCTCCGACACCAGCCCGCTGTTCGCGCGGCTGCGCATCCAGGACGTCGTCTCCGAGTACGGCGGCCGCACCCACGTCGACTACAAGGCGCCCGAGGGCAAGTGCCTCACCGGCGCCGACCGTCCGACGATCGACCGGAACCACTCCCTCTGCTACCCGGCGTACTGGCATGCCGACGGTGAGCTGGAGGACAAGCGGATCTCCTGGTTCCACAAGTATCTCGTCGACAAGATCACCGAGTTCCCGCGGCTGGCCGACGCGCAGGACATCGTGACGAAGTACGAGTACGCCACCGACAGCGACGCCGTCGACGGCGCGCTGTGGGCCAAGAGCCAGTCGGAGTTCTCCCGCCCCAAGAAGCGCACCTGGGACGACTTCCGCGGCTTCCCCCTCGTCACCACGACCACCGGCACCACGGACTCCGCCGGCGGCAGTGTGGCGTCCAAGTCGGTCACCCGCTACTTCCGCGGCATGACCGACGACGTCCTGGCCGACGACACCCCGGAGAAGTCCTCCGACGACGTCAAGCGGTCCGTCGTGACGACCGACATCACCGGCGCGACCCTGGCGACCGACCGCAAGGCGTACGCGGGCATGGTCGCCGAGTCGCTGACCTACCCGGACGCGTCCGCCGACACCACCACCGGCTGGACCGCCCGCACCGTCAACTACCCCGACACCCCGGTCCGCCTGGCCACCCGCAACCGCACCGACGGCCCGGACGTGGTCTCCGAGCGTGTCACCCTCGGCAAGACCTCGACCATCTCCAAGGCCTCGGGCAAGGCCGCGGACGGGCTGACGCTGCACACGGTCACTTCGGAGACCGAGTACGACTCCACCTACGGTCTGCCGACGAAGGTCAAGGACTACGGCGACACGGCCGTCTCCGGCGACGAGTCGTGCACCGCGACCTCGTACGTGCACAACACCTCGGGCACGAACTACCTGGTCGGCCTGGTCGCCCAGACGGTCACGACCACCGGCACCAGCACCTGCTCCACCGACCTGTCCAGCTCCACCGGCGCCACCCTGGTCAGCGGCTCGCGCATGTTCTACGACGGCGCGACCTCGGCCACCGCCACGCCCGCCAAGGGCCTGGTGACCAGGACGGAGGCGCCGACCGGCGCGGGCACCGGCTGGGAGACCACCAACCCCGAGTCGCGCACCGAGTACGACTCCACCGGCCGCGTCACGAAGGTCACCGACCCCACGGGCGTGTACAACACCACGACCTACACGCCGTCCAGCGGGCAGGTCTACTCGATCGAGACGGTCACCGGCAACAAGGTCGTCAGCGGCGCCGTGGTGGCGGGCTTCAGCGACACCACGACCCTGGAGCCCGGCCGCGGCACCACGATCAAGTCCACCGACGCCAACGGCCGCAGCGAGACGTACGAGTACGACCCGCTGGGCCGTGCCGTCGCCGCCTGGGACGCCACCCAGACCGCCACCGACGACCCGACGGTCAAGTACACGTACAACATCGACCTGAAGAAGCCGGTGTCGGTGGTGACGGAGTCCCTCTCCGACAACCCGAGCACCGCGGCGGGCGACGGAACGTACGAGTCCTCCACCACGATCTACGACGGCCTGGGCCGCGAGCGGCAGACCCAGACCCCGGCGGTCGACGGCGGCCGGCTGATCACCGACACCCTCCACAACAGCGCCGGCCAGGTCCGCTACACCCGCAACGCCTACTACATGGAGGGCGACCCGGGCACCGACCTGGTCGTCCCCGCCTCGGAGTCCCTCGTCCCCAACGCGACCTCGTACACGTACGACGGTCTGGGCCGGGTCCTGACGGTCACGCCGGTGCACTCCTCGTACCCGCAGACGGGTGAGTCGTTCACCAACGCGGGCAAGACGGTGACCACCACCGACCGCCGCACCCGCTACGAGTACGCCCTCGACTACACCGTCGTCCGCCAGCCCCAGGGCACCCCCGCCTCCCGGGTGTGGACCGACGCGCTGGGCCGCACCACCCGCCAGGACACCTTCAGCGACACCTCGCTGAGCGAGGCGGGCGCGATCACCACGACGTACGACTACGACCTGCGTGGCGACATGGTGACCAGCACCGATGACGTCGGCAACACGCGGACCTGGAAGTACGACGCGCTGGGCCGGGTCACCGACACCACGGACCCCGACTCGGGCGCCACCCACACCGACTACGACGCGTACGGCCGTGTGGACAAGGCGACCGACGCCCGCGGCCAGACGGTCTCGTACTCCTACGAGCGCCTGAACCGTGTGGAGCAGGTCAAGGTCACCCCGAAGGGCTCCACCACCGCGACGCTCGCCCAGACCTACGCGTACGACGGCGCGACGGGCGGCAAGGGGCAGTTGGCGTCGGCGACGCGTTACACCGACGGCAAGGCGTACACCACCACCATCGGCGGCTACACGGCCGACTACCAGCCCACGGGCATGACCACGGCCCTGCCGCCGGGTTCCACCGCGGGCCTGACCGCCGACGGCTTCGCCACCCAGTACACCTACGCGTACAAGTACAACGCCGACGGCCAGCTGGAGACGTACACGGCTCCGGCGGCCGGCGGCCTCGACGCCGAGGACGTGGTCACCCGCTACAACAAGGCGGGCCTGCCGACCTCGGTCTCCGGCAAGGACTGGTACACCTCCGAGGCGTCCTACTCGCCCTACGGCCAGGTGCTGCGCTCCACCATCGGTGAGCAGGGCCACCGGCTGTGGCAGGAGAACACCTTCAACGAGTCCACCGGTGAGCTGCGCACCAGCAGGCTCATCCGGGAGGCCGCGACCCCGGACACCGCTGTCGTCCCCGGCAGCGAGGTCAGCAAGCGGTCCTACTCCTACGACCCGTCGGGCAACGTCCTGTCCGTCGCGGACCGCATGGGCACGACCACCGACCAGCAGTGCTTCACCTACGACGTGCTCGGCCAGCTCAAGCAGGCCTGGACGACGCCCGGCGGCGGCGCCTGCACGGCCACCGGCAAGACCACCGCCGAGCCGGTCTACTCCGACGGCACGGTCAACGTCTCCTCCAACAACTCCGGTTACTGGCAGTCCTACGACTACGACGTCCTCGGCAACCGCACCAAGAAGACCGTCTACAAGGCCGACCCGACCTTCACCTCCGGCGTCCGCGACACCAAGGGCGACGTCGTCACCGACTACGCCTACGGCACCAGCGACACCGCGAAGAACGACCAGCCGCACACGCTGACCTCGTACACCGCGTCATCGACGACGGCGGCGGGCGCTGCGGTCAAGACCCGCTCGACGCAGACCTACGACGCCTCGGGCGAGATGGAGACCCGCTCCACCGGCGGCGACACCGCCCAGACCCTCACCTGGACCTGGGACGGCAAGGTCGAGTCCGTCACCGGCTTCGGCGCGGACGGCTCCGGCGCCTGGGTCGGGGCGAGCGAGATGTGCGTCGACCTGAGCAGCTCCAGCACGGCCGCGGGCACCGCGCTGCAGGTCTGGGCCTGCAACGGCAGCAAGGCGCAGAACTTCCGCATCCAGGCCACCGACGCCAACAGCGACGGCACGGTCGAGGACGCCACCCTCGGACAGTTCGTGGTGGCGGGCCGCTGCGCCCAGCCCAACGGCACCGCCGCGGGCTCGGCCGTCCTCATCCAGGCCTGCGACAACGCGGTGGCGGCGCAGCGCTGGCAGACGCTGAGCACCGGCCAGATCAAGCACGTCCCGACCGGCCTGTGCCTGTCCACGCCCGCCGCCACGGCCGGCACCGACCTGACCCTGGCCGCCTGCAACTCGACCGTCGCCACCCAGCTGTGGAAGCCCTCCTCGAAGACGACGTACGTCTACGACGCCATGGGCAACCGGCTGCTGGAGCGCACGGCCAACGGCGCGGTGCTGAACCTGCCCGACACCAAGGTCTCGGTGACCCTCACGGGCAAGGTCCGCTACGCGGAGCGCACCTACGCGGGCATCGGCGGACCGTCGGTCACCCGCTACCTCGAGCAGGCCTCGACCGGCACCAGCGAGCAGGTGTTCGCCCAGGCGACCGACCTCAACGGCACCCCGCTGGCGGAGGTCCGCCTCGACGGCGGCATGTCCGTCCGGGTCGCCAAGCGGGACCCGTGGGGCGAGGACCGCTCCACCAACCTCAACCCGCGCTCGCACACCGGCTTCCACACCGGTGACGACGACGCCGAGACGGGCCTGACCCACATGGGGGCGAGGGAGTACGACCCGGGCACGGGCCGCTTCATCTCCGCGGACCCGGTCCTGGACGACAGCGACCCGCTCCAGGCGAACGGCTACTCGTACGCCAACAACAACCCGGTGACGCACGCCGACCCGTCGGGTCTGACGTCCTCCGCCTCCAGCTTCGACGCCTCGATCGCCGCGCTGGACGCGAAGATCGCCGAGTACCAGAAGACCCTGAACCGCTCCATCGGCGATGTGATCCTCGCGACCGGCTGGGCCGTGTTCAAGGAGTTCATCGGCTGGAACGACGTGGTCGGCTGCTTCACCCAGGGCGACCTGTGGGCCTGCGGCAGCCTCCTGATGGACGCCATCCCGTGGACCAGCGTCTTCTCCAAGGGCAAGAAGATGTGGCGCGCCTTCAAGGGCACCATGAGCGCGGTCAAGGCGTTCAAGGCGGCCAAGCGCGCGGCCGAGATCGGCATGAAGGCGGCGAAGGCGGCCAAGGTGGCGCTGGTCAGGGCGAAGAAGGCGGCGGAGGCCGCTGCCGCCGAAGCCAAACGCAAGGCGAGAGAGGCTGCCAAGCGCGCCGCCGAGGCGGTGAAGAAGAAGGCGCACACGGGCTCGAAGGGCGCCCGGGGCAACCCGGTCCAGGTCAAGGCCCGCACGCAGGCCCAGCACAAGGGGTCTTCGGGCGGCGGCAAGGCGGAGAACAAGTCCGGCGGGTCGCGGAACGGGTCGGGCAAGGAGGACTCGGGGGGCGACGGCGGTGGCTCCGGCGGAGAGGGGGCCAGTTGCCCGGTCAACAGCTTCACGCCGGACACCAAGGTCCTGATGGCCGACGGCTCCGCCAAGGCGATCAAGGACGTCAAGGCGGGCGACAAGGTCCTGGCGACCGACCCGGAGACGGGTGAGACCACGGCGGAGACGGTCACCGCCGAGATCACGGGCAAGGGCATCAAGCACCTGGTCAAGGTCACCGTCGACACCGACGGCAAGAAGGGCTCGAAGACCGCCCAGGTCACCGCGACCGACGGTCACCCCTTCTGGGTCCCGGAGCTCGGTGAGTGGATCGACGCGACCGACCTCAAGGCGGGCGAGTGGCTGCGCACCAGCGCCGGCACGCTGGTCCAGATCACGGCGGTCGAGCGGTGGACGGCGCTGGACGCCACGGTCCACAACCTCACCGTCAGCATGCTGCACACGTACTACGTGCTGGCGGGGCGGACGCCGGTCCTCGTTCACAACCAGAACTGCGGACCGGATGATGACGCCGCGGGCTACGCGGATGTCTACCTGGACAGGGAACAGGGGCACGCGTCGATCGCGGTGACGCACAACGGCAGGACGGTCCACACCGAGGCGGGTTCCCAGGTCGGACACGACTCCATCGTCGGCCTGAGGGAAACCGCTCACTCTCCCGGCACCGACGTCATCCGAGTGCCTCTGCCGAACGCCAGGCGAGCGCGTCAGGCCCAGGATTACTATCTGGACGACAGCAACCTGGGGCCGCACGACAACGAGATGAACAACTGTGTGACGTTCTGCGCGATGATCCTCAAGGCTGGTGGATATGAAATGCCGGTCTCGAAATCATCGCAAATCGCGAGTTGGCTGCTGGAAACGAGCTTCGGAAGAAGGAAGTTGTGATGGCGGGCGAATGGGACTGGCTGCGAGCCCCGCAACCGTCCAGCGAGGTCCCGGCGGCGCTGTACGCCCCGACGGCATCGCCTTCCCTGAACCTCGGTGTGCAGGTCATCGGCAGCAACATCGTCGGCAACGACGTGGTCGAACTCGCCGCGCAATACATGGCCGAACACGCCCGGTTCCAGATGTGGATGGCAAGTCACGAGCCACGCCTGGGATTTCAGCAGCAGCACGAGCGGGGCCAGGCGCCTTTCGAGGCGATGCTCGCGGCCTACGAGGCGTGGGTCGCGTTCGAAACCGCCTACCAGGCGTCCGGCAGGAAGGTGGACCGGGTGCGCGACGAGCGGGAGAAGCTGAAGGCGGCCCTGCGTCACGCGGTTGACGTCCTCGTGCACGCCCGCACCGCATAGCCGAGATGCCCGGGGCAGGTCCGTCGGTGCCCGCCGGCCGACGGCCCGCCTGGCTCGGCGAAGGCGACCTCGACGTCTACGGGCTCGTCGCACCAGGTCACGAGCCCGGCAACGGCCGCATCGAGGTCCGCGACACGATCCATGCAGCGGTCATCGCCCCTAGTGCCG
>NZ_KQ948775.1:223106-233323 GCF_001514205.1 Streptomyces griseoruber
CGTGACCGTGCCTGCTCACCCGGACACCGAAGCCGCCCCGTCGGCCAGATCGTCGGAGCGCAGCAGGCGCAGGAACGCCTTCACCCCCGCGATGATCTCCTGGTTGTCGGTGAGCCGGTTCACCGTGGACTCGAACTCCCTGCCCAGCGCGGCGATCCGGCGGTCCGTTCCGTCGGCCCGCTCATGCGTGCCGAGGGCCAGCGCGTCCACGGTGCGGCGCAGTTCGGCGAGGGCCTTGTACTGTTCCTCCGCCTTCTCCTCCAGGACCCGCGTCCCGGCCTCCGCGCGGTCCAGCCGGGCACGCAGCTCCACGACGTCGTCCCGCGGGTACTTGACCTCCTTCAGGAGGGTGCCCAGGCGTCGGCGGAGCTGGCCGAAGTAGGCGCCGGCCGGGCGGAAGAAGGTGCTCAGGAGGAAGAACGCGGCGAACCAGTAGCCGGTGAACTCGCCCGTCGCCCAGGTGACCGCCATGACGACCGCCGCCGTCAGGAGGTGGCCCGCGATCGCCGCCCGGAGCATGACGCGGGCTATCCGCGCCGCCTCCGCGTCCCGGGACCCGGAGATCTCCATCCCCTTCTCCCGGCTCACCGTGATCTCGGCGAGCACCGCATGTGCCCGGAAGTAGAGGTTCCAGGGCAGGGTGAGCAGGAGCGTCAGCCACAGCAGGCTCAGTACGCCCGCTCCGACCGCGAACACCACCGTCGGCGGCGCCCCGGCCAGGTAGGCGAAGATCAGAGCTCCGGCCGCCGCCACGACGGCCACCACCGCCCCCAGAAATCTGCCCATGCCCCCGACTCCCGTCCGTATGTCCGTCGACACGGCCCATCGTCCCCGGGGCGGTGCGGCTTGGCATGAGTAGGCGTACTCAGCCCGCGGCCGGTCGGCCCGGGACGGGGAGGGCGGGGTTCTTGGTGCTGGTGCTGGTGCTGGTGCCGGCGCCGGTGGTGGGCGGGACGCGGCGGGAGAGGGAGGTGAAGGAGACGAGGAGCAGGGTGGCGCCGAGGGGGATGAAGTCCTTGTCGAGGAGCGGGAGAAGCAGGTCGCACACGACGAGGAAGGGCGTCCACGCCTTCACGCGGCGGGTCACGGCGAGCTGGAGGACGAGGGCGAGCATGCCGCCGTAGAAGAGGTAGGGGCCCACCTCGTAGACGACCGGAGAGACCCCGGGCAGTGCCGCGACACGGGTGATGGCCTCGCTCATCGTCTCGTGGTCGTCGGTCAGGGCGCCGGCGACGACGTCGATGGTGAACTGCGCGGTCAGGCACAGGGCGCCGGTCGTGGCGATCGTCGACACGGCGGTGGCGAGCCGGCCGTTCCCCGCCATGCGGCTCATCTCGCCGAACGCGATCGTGAACAGGGTCATGGCCGCGATGAAGGCCAGGTGTCCGACGGTCCAGGCGGTGCCCGGGCCGCGTACTCCGTCCAGACCGTCGACGATCCGGATCACTCCGTAGGCGAAGGTCAGCAGGGGGGCGCCGAGGAAGGCGGTGCGGGGGGTCATGGGTGGGGCTCCTTGGGTGGACGGTTCGGCGTGCGAGGCGGAGGGGGTGGAGGGGTGGAGGGGTGGAGAGGGCGGCATCGGTGTTCTGCCGCGGTGCCTCCGTCATCGTGCGGCCCGGAAGGGGGCGAAGTGATCGCCAGGCGGAGCGATCTTCCGGATCCCTCAGGCGGGGTACGCCGTGCCCCGGACTCACCGCGGCAGACGAGTTCCGCAGGCGGGCTCGGAACCCCGGGTGGCCTCGGGTTCTCATCCCCCTACCTCTCAAGAGTGAGAGCGAATGATCAGCCCGGCGAGCGATGTGGTCGAGGGGGGTGGTCGGCGAATCTTGTGTCACGCCGGAAACCGGAGGTCCCGGGCGGCGGACAGGGGGAATGACATGAAGCGCCGTTACGTCGTCGGGCTCGCCACCGCCTCTGTGCTGTCCCTCGGGGCGGTGGGCGCGGGCTGGGCCGTCGGAGAGGTCGTGGCCCGGCAGCAGGGACCCTGGCCGTGCGGGGAGTCCGATGTGCTGGGCGGGTCCGACAAGCTGACGGCCGACCCGGTGAGCGACCCCGGCAAGTTCCTGAAGCAGGCGAAGGACCTCTCGCAGGAGATCAAGGACCTGGCGGCGAAGACCGAGGACAAGGACGTGAAGAAGGGGCTCGAGAAGACCTCCGCCGACTACGACCGGATGATCGCCCGGTTCGACGGGGACGGACTGGAGCTGTCCGACGTGCCCGCCCTGACGACCGACATGATGCGGCTCGACAAGGACTCCCAGGCCCTGGACGACGCCTGCGGCGTGTGAGCCGCCCGCCCCCGAGCCGTACCTCGCCGTTGCGCCGGGCGTTCCCCATCGGCCAGGCTTCCCCCCAGTTCAGCCCGCCAGGAGGCCGTGACTTGTCCCCGTTCCCGCAGTCGTCCGTGGCGTGGGCCCGGTCGTTGCACCGGACCGCCGCCGGCAACCCCTATCTGCTCGACACCGCGCTCGCTCTGACCGCGGCGACCGTGTCGGTGCGCCTGCTGATCGCCAGCCGGCAGCCGGACGGCACCCCGTGGCCCTGGTGGATGTATCTGCTCGCGGTCGCGACGGCCGCGCCGCTGCCCTGGCGGCGCAGGGCCCCCGTGCTGTGCATGGTGCTGGTCTGGGCGGCCCTCGGTCCCTACAGCCATCTGGCCCATGCCATCCAGCCGCAGTTCCAGTTCGCCGCGCTGATCGCGCTCTACACCGCGGCCGCGCACACCGCCCCGCGGTCCCGGGCGGTGATCGCGGCGGCCACCGTGGTCATAGCCGTCGTGGGAACCCGGTCGCTGGGCGGCGCCTTCAGCAGCATCCTGACGTTCGGCTGTGCGCTGATGCTCGGCTCGCTGGTCTGGACACAGCGTCAGCTCAACGAGCAACTCGTACGACGGGCCGAGCAGCTGGAGCGGGAGCAGGAGGCCGAGGCGGCGAAGGCGGCCGCCGAGGAGCGGACCAGGATCGCCCGCGACATGCACGACATCCTCGCCCACTCGGTCAGCCTGATGGTGGTCCAGGCCGAGGCGGGGCCGGTCGTGGTCCGTTCCGCGCCCGACCGCGCGGAGCGTGCCTTCGACTCCATCGCCGAGACGGGCCGCGAGACGCTGGTCCAGCTGCGGGCCCTGCTCGGCGTGCTGAGGGACTCGAGCGAAACGGCGCAGACGGCTCCGCAACCGGGCCTGGCCGCCCTGCCCGAGCTGGTCGAGGGCGTGCGCCGCGCGGGTATCGACGTCCGGCTCGACGACGGCGGCCGGACGGCCCCGCTGTCGGCGGGGGCGGACTCGGCGGCGTACCGGATCATCCAGGAGGCGCTGACCAACGTGGTCAAGCACTCCACGGCCCGCACGGTGAGCGTACGGCTCCAACGCGTCGACGACGGGCTGCGGTTGGAGATCGAGGACGACGGCGGCGACGGCCGGCGCCCGGTAGGGTCTGCCTCCGTGGTCAGGAGCGGCCGGGGGCTGGTCGGGATACGTGAGCGTGCGGCGGCCTGCGGCGGCAGCGCCGAGGCCGGTCCGGGCCCCGAAGGACGGGGCTTCAAGGTGGCGGCGACGCTTCCGCTGAGCTGATCCCGCACCCGGGGAACACCGAAGAGCAGTGGCCCACGAGGTCGGCGGGACCCGTGCCGTGGAAGGAGAGGTGTCGTGACGATTCGTGTGGTGGTGGCCGACGACCAGGAACTGGTCAGGACCGGATTCGCGATGATCCTGGACGCGCAGCCGGACATCGAGGTCGTCGCCGAGGCGGCGGACGGTGCCCAGGCGGTGGCCGCGGTCCGCGAGCACGGCCCGGACGTGCTGCTGCTGGACGTGCGGATGCCGGTCATGGACGGTCTGACCGCCGCCCAGCAGGTCTGCGCGGAGAGCGACTGCAAGGTCATCATGCTGACCACGTTCGACCTCGACGAATATGTGCACACCGCGCTCAAGGCGGGGGTCAGCGGCTTTCTGCTCAAGGACGTGCGGCGGGACGACCTCGTGCACGGGGTCCGGGTCGTCATGGCCGGGGACGCCCTGCTGGCCCCCTCGATCACCCGACGGCTGATCGCCGAGTACGCGAGGCCCGCCCACCCGGGTGTTCCGCTGTCCCCGGGCGGGGCCCCCGCCCCGCTGTCGGCCTCGGCCTCGGGGTCCGCCGGGGACGGCGAGGGCGGCCGGGACAAGGGACCCCGCTCCCTGCTCCAGCAGCTGACCGCACGCGAGGAGGAGACCCTGCGCTGTATCGCCCAGGGCATGTCCAACGCGGAGATCGCCGCCGCCCTGGTGGTCAGTGAGCACACCGTGAAGACCCATGTCCGCAACCTTCTGGCCAAGTTGCAGCTCCGGGACCGGATCCACGCGGTGGTCTTCGCCTACGAGACCGGACTCGTCTCACCCGGCTGAGCACCGGCGCCGCACCGGCCTTGCAAGGTACGGCCGTTGCAACATGCTGCCGCCGGCAGCTGTGGACCGTACGGCGACAACTGGCCAGGATCGATGGAGTCGGGTTTCGGCGTCGTGCGCCGAGACAACGCCCCAGGGCCGTTCCTGAGGGCCATTCCGATTCACACTGTCGACTCGTGCTGGGGGCGGAGCCTTGTCTTCTTCGGAATTCCTTCCGGATGCAATGTCGGTATTCTTCCCGGATTTCGTTCTTCAGCATGCCCGGGACCGACCGGAACGGCCCGCCGTCGTCTTCGCCGGCCATGACACGCCGGACGAGACCGTCACCTACGCCGAACTGGACCGGTCGGCCCGCCGGATCGCGCACTGGCTCGGCGGCGCGGGGGTCGCCGAGGGCGACCGGGTGCTCCTGCTGCTGCCCACGGGGCTCGCCTTCGTCAAGGCGTTCCTGGGCTGCATGTACGCCGGTACGGTGCCGGTGCCCGCACCGCAGCCCGGGGGACAGCGCCATCACCTCGCCCGGACGGCGGGGATCGCCAGGGACGCCGCCGTGTCGGCGGTGTTCACCGACCGGGACAGCCTGGACGGCGTCGCCGAGTGGCTGCGCGAGGACGGGTTCGGGACGGTGCTGTGCGAGACGGCCGCCGGGGCCGAGGCGGGCGGCGACGAGGCGGCGTGGCGCCGGCCCGGCAACGCGGGTCCGGGCGCGCTCGCGTTCCTCCAGTACACCTCGGGCTCGACCAGCGACCCCAAGGGCGTCATGGTCGCCCACGGCCACCTGGGGCACAACCTCGCCCTGATGCAGGCCGCCCTCCAGGTGGACGGGGGCGACGACTTCTGCAGCTGGCTGCCCCTGTACCACGACATGGGCCTGATCGGGCTGCTGCTCCTGCCGCTGTACCTGGGGTCGACGACCACGCTGATGTCGGCGGTGGACTTCCTCAAGCGCCCCCAGCTGTGGCTGGAGATCGTGGACCGGCAGCGGGTCGCCGTCACCTCGGCGCCCAGCTTCGCCTACGACCTGTGCGCCCGCCGCCTCTCCGACGACCAGGTGGCCCGCCTCGACCTGTCCCAGTGGCGCATCGCCTGCAACGGGGCCGAGCCGATCGACCCGGCCGTTCTGGAGAGGTTCGCGAAGCGGTTCGCCCCCGCCGGATTCCGCGGTACGTCCTTCCTGCCCTGCTACGGCATGGCGGAGACGACCCTGTTCATCTCCGGGCGCCCGCCGGCGGAGGAGCCGCTCGTCCTCGACGTCGACCCGACCACCAGGTCAAGGTGAACGGCGTCCGGATCGAGCCCGGTGAGATCGAGGCCGCGCTGGTGGCCCACGCGGACGTCACCCAGGCGCTCGTCACCGCCGTCGCGCCGGACGGGGCCGCGGGCGGCAAGCGGCTCGTCGCCTACCTGACCACCCGCACCCAGCTCACCGCCGACGCACTGCGCGCCCATCTGCGGGACCGGCTGCCCGACAGTCATCTGCCCGCCCACTTCCGCTTCCTCGACGCGTTCCCGCTCACCCGGGGCGGCAAGGTCGACCGGGCCGCGCTGCCCGCCCCCGAGACGCCGGAGGCCGACTCCGCCGCGTTCGTGGCGCCGCGCCACGCGGCCGAGCGGCTGGTCGCCGGGGTGTGGGCCGACCTGCTCAAGCGGGAGCGCGTGTCCGCCCTCGACGACTTCTTCGCCCTCGGCGGCAGCTCCCTCCAGCTCCCTCACCTCCTTCGTTTCTTCCCCCGTGCACATGCGTGCCCTGCACATCCACCCGCCGGCAGGTGTGAGCCCCTGTGTTGGCGAGGTTACGGTGGGACGGTGAGCGACACCCCCGCGAGCGGCGGCGGCCACTCCGGCACCCCCCTCGCCAAGAAACTCGGCGTCAGGCCGGGACAGGGGCACCGGCTGCGCCTGCTGCACGCCGAGCCCGGCTGGGTGGTGCCCGGCCTCCCCGGCGACATCGACCTCGCTCCCGGCGGCCCCCGCGGCGCCGACATCACCGTCGCCTTCTACCGCTCGTACGCCGATCTGGCCGCGGAAGGCGAAACCCTCGTCCGCGACCTCGCCGACCACGCCATGCTCTGGATCGCCTGGCCCCGCAAGGCCGCCGGGCATGTCAGCGACCTCACCGAGAACGGCCTCCGTGACCTCTTCCTGCCCCTCGGCCTCGTCGATGTGAAGGTCGCCGCGCTGGGGGAGGACTGGTCCGGGCTGAAGTTCGTCCGAAGGCGGGAAAATCGCCGTAAAGGGGACGCAAAGTGAACCGGCGTTCGGGCAACCTCCGTATCTGAGGCAACATCTTGGTGAATGACGGGCGTCGCGCGACGGGAGCGCGGGAGAGTGCCGTCGTCGGCCGGACGGAGTGAAGAGGTTGAGCGACGTGGTGGAGCCGAGGATCGCCGTTGCCGTGGTGACCATGGGCAACCGGCCCGCCGAGGTCGACGCCCTGCTGGAGTCCGTCGCCAAGCAGGACCTGGCACCCGCCCGGATCGTCGTCGTCGGCAACGGCTGCCGGCTCCCCGAGTTCGCCGAACGCCTCTCCCTGCCCGGCGAGGTCACCACCATCGACCTCGACGAGAACCTCGGCTGCCCCGGTGGCCGCAACGTCGGCCTCGAACGGCTCCGCCGGTACGGCGACATCGACGTCGTCGTGGAACTCGACGACGACGGACTGCTCGTCGACGCCGACGTACTGCGCCGGGTACGGGACCTGTACGCCGCCGACCCCCGCCTCGGCATCGTCGGCTTCCGCATCGCCGACGAGAGCGGCGAGACCCAGCGCCGGCACGTCCCGCGCGTCGGCGCCGCCGACCCGATGGAGGGCGGATACGTCACCGGCTTCCTCGGCGGCGGCCACGGCCTCAGCATGGCCATGCTCGCCGAGACCGGCGACTGGCCCGCCGAGTTCTTCTTCGCGCACGAGGAGACCGACCTCGCCTGGCGCGCCACCGACGCCGGCTGGAAGATCCTCTACGCTCCCGAGCTGCTGCTCCAGCACCCCAAGACCTCACCCGCCCGGCACGCCATCTACCACCGCGTCACCGCCCGCAACCGCGTCTGGCTGGTCCGCCGCAACCTGCCGCTGCCGCTCATCCCCGTCCACCTCGGCGTGTGGATCGCCGTCACCCTGCTGCGCACCCGCTCGCTCGGCGGCCTCAAGGCCTGGTTCGGCGGGTTCGCGGAGGGCGTGCGCAAGCCGGCCGGTCCCCGGCGGCCCATGCGATGGCGCACGGTGTGGCGCCTCACCCGCCTCGGCCGGCCGCCCGTCATCTGAGGTCACGTCATCCGGGGTCGCGGCACCTGATCTCGCGGCACCTGATCTCGCGGCACCTGATCTCGTGTCATCTCGTGCGGTCTCGTGACGTCTCGTGCCGCGTGATCCCGACGCGCGTAGAAGCAGGGCGCGGGCCCCGGTCGTTCACCTCCACCGACCGGGGCCCGACGCGCCCCCCGGATCCGGCCGCGGCGGCGACACTCCCCCGAGTACCGCGTTCACACGCGCGCACCGTCGGGCCGGCTCCGATGTTGTGATCACATCAGGTGGCACCAACGGATCGCTAACATATTGCCAACGGGTGTCCATGTCGTCGCTGGTCAGATGGTCTGCCGCGAGGGTTTGCACATGGGTGGAAAGGCGATGGCGGACGTGATGCGGCAGGACGGGCTGCGGTTCGGACTGCTGGGGCCACCCGTCCTCCACTTCCCCGGCCCGCGGGACGAAAACACCCGGCCCCTCCGCAGCGCCAAACTCCGCACCCTTCTCGCCGCCCTCCTCCTCGACGCCAACCGGACCGTCCCCGTCGAGTCGCTCAAGGAGGCCCTGTGGGCCGGCGCGCCCCCGGCCTCCGCGCACGCCTCCCTGCACAACCACGTCACCCGGCTGCGCCGGCTCCTCGACGACCCGGAGCGGCTGCGGGCCGTGCCGACCGGTTACCAACTCCGCGTCGAACAGGGCGAACTCGACGTCCATGTCTTCGAGCGGCACCTCGCCACCGCGCGCGGGGCGCACGCCGCCCGTAACTGGGACCGCGTCGTCGCCGAGTGCGCCGCCGCGCTCGCGCTGTGGCGCGGCACCCCGCTCAGCGGCCTCCCCGCCGACCTGGGCGGCTATGCCTTCGTACGACGCCTGCGGGAGGCCCGGCTGCTCCTGCTGGAGTGGCGCTACGACGCCGAACTCGCCCTGGGCGGAAGCGCAATGGGCGCAGGGGACGGAGGCGACGGAGGGCAGGGAGGCCATGGAGGAGACGGAGGAGACGGGGAAGGTGGGGCACACGCGCCGGACGGGACGGCCCGGGTGGCCCGGATCGTGCCGGAACTGACGGCACTGGCCGCCGAGCATCCGCTGCGCGAGGCGTACCACCGACAGCTGATGCTGGCCCTGCACCGCACCGGCCGCCAGGCCGAGGCCCTCGCCGTCCACCGTGACCTGCGCACCCGCCTCGTGGAGGAACTCGGCGCCGAACCGGGCCCGGCGGTCCGCGAGGCCCATGCGGAGGTGCTCCGCGGGGTACTGGAGGCGGGGGCCGACGGTGACAGCCCCATCACCCCACCATCCCCCGGCCCCGCCCAACTCCCCCCACCTCCGGCTCACTTCACCGGCCGCGACCGCATCCTCCGTCGCCTCACCGACCTCCTCTCGGCCCCGTCGGCGGACGGCCGCCCCGCCCTCGCCGTCATCACCGGTATGGCCGGCGTCGGCAAGAGCGCCCTCGCCCTGCACGTGGCCCATGCCATGCGGGAACGTTTCCCCAATGGTCAGCTCTACTTCAACCTGCACGGCGCGACCCCCGGCATGACCCCGCTCCCCGCGCCCCAGGCGCTCGCCGCCCTCCTCCGCGACCTCGGCACCGAGCCCCGCCGCATCCCCGAACACCCGGACGCGGCGGCCGCGTTGCTGCGGACCCTCCTCGCGCCCACCCGTACCCTCATCGTCCTGGACGACGCCGCCTCCGCCGCCCAGATCCGCCCGCTCCTGCCGGCCGGACCCGGCTGCGCGGTGCTCGTCACCAGCCGTTCCCCGCTCACCGCCCTCGACGGCGCCCGCCGCTTCCCGCTCGCGCCCCTGTCCGCCGAGGACAGCGCGGCCCTGCTGCGCGCGCTCTCCGGCCGTGACGACGCGAACGACGGCGACGGCCTCGACGCACACCACCCCCTGGTCGACCTCACCGGCCGCCTCCCGCTGGCCCTCCGGATCGTTGCCGCCCGCCTCGCCGCCCGCCGGGCCCTCACCCCGGACGCGCTCGCCGGGCAGCTGACCGCGACTCAGGGCAGGCTGCACCACCTCGAGTACGACGACCTGAGCGTCCGCCGCTCCCTCGCCGTCGCCCATGACGCGCTCGCCGCGTCCGAGCGCGAGGCCGACCGGGACGCCGCCCTCGCCCTGCGCCGCGTCGGCGCCCTGGACCTCCCTTCCTACGGCGCCCCCCTGCTCGCCCGCCTCACCGGCACCGACGAGCTCCGCGCCGAGACCGCCCTCGACCGGCTCGTCGACGTGGCCCTCCTGGAGGAGACCAGCTACGGCCGCTACACCCCCCACGACCTCGTACGGGACTTCGCCCGCGAACTCGCGACCCAGACCACCACACCGACTGCCGCGGGTCCGCCGACCGTTGCGGGTTCGCCGACTGCTGTGGGCCCGCTGACCGCCACCGGCCTGCCGACCGGAGCGGGTTCGCCGACTGCCACTGGCCTGCCGACCACGACCGGCCCGGCGGCGGCTACTGGTCCGGCGGCGGTCACCGATCGGCTGGCGGTCACTGGTCCTGCGGCGGCCACTGGCCCGGCGGCGGTCACGGGCCCGGCGGCGGTCACTGGTCCTGCGGCGGTCACCGATCCGACGGCAGCTTCC
>NZ_KQ948775.1:233890-324819 GCF_001514205.1 Streptomyces griseoruber
ACCGCAACAACCACCCCCCGAACAACCGCCCTGCACTGGTACGCCGCCGTCGCCGAGCGGGCCCTTGTCGCCGTGCTCGAACCCGGTCTCGACCAGGACGACCGGTGCCGCCCCACCTCCGCCCAGCCGGCGGCCCACGCGGCGTACGTCCGGGACGTACCGGCCTTCCCGGGGCCCGAGGAGGCCTTCATCTGGGCCGACACCGAACTGGAGAACATCGTCGCCCTGGCCGAGCCGGCCTTGGCCGAGGGCGGGGCCGGGGACGTCGAGGCCGCGCTCGTCTCCACCCTCCTCCGGCTCCTCTTCCCCTGCCTCCAGCGCCGGGGGCGGGTCGCCGAGATGGAGGTGCTCGGGCAGGTCGCGCTGCGCACGGCCCGGCGGCTCGGGGACGCGCCGGCGGAGGCGTACGCCCTCGGTGACCTCGCCGGTCTGCACTTCCTGACCGGCCGGCTCCAGGACGCCCTCGCCCTCAACGGCCGTGCCCTGACCATCTGGCGGCGGCTCGGCCGGCTGTCCTGGATCCGCCGCTGCCTCAACAACCGGGGGCTGCTGCTGGAGAGCCTCGGCCGGTACGAGGAGTCAGGCGACGCCCTGCGCCAGAGCCTCGGGTACTCGCGCCAGCTGAACGACCCGCACGGCGAGGCCATCACCCACAGCCACCTCGGCAACCTGTACGAGCACACCGACCCGCGCGCCGCCATCGAGCAGCACCGCCTCTCGCTGGCCCTCGGGGACCGGATCGGCGCCGTGATCGTGCAGCACTCGGCGCACTGCAACATCGGCTACGCCCATCTCACCCTCGGTGAACCGGCCGCCGCCCTGCCGCACTTCGAGGAGAGCCTGCGCATCCTCGGCGGCCACAGCGACTGGCACGGCGAGTCGCAGACCCGGCTCGGGCTGGTCCGCGCGCTGCGGCTGCTGGGCCGGACCGGACCGGCCGCGGGGGAGTGCGCCGAACTGCTGCACCGCGCCGACGCCCGCGCCGACCGCTACACGGGCGGCCTCGCCCGGCACCAGCACGGTCTGCTGCTGCACGAGCAGGGACGTACGGACGAGGCGCGCGCGCAGTGGCGGGCGGCCCTGGAGGCACTGGACGGGACGGACGAGACCACCGTCGTGGCCGAGATCGAGGGGCTGCTCGGCCGGCCCGGGTGATCACTTCGCGTCGGCATAGCACTCCACCACCGCCGTCGTGAACGGGAACCGCACCGGCGTCTCCCCGAACGTCAGCCGCCCCGCGAGGCCGGCCGCCTCCTTGATGGCGGCGACGACCGCTTCCGCCTCCTCCTCGGGACAGTGCACGATCACCTCGTCGTGCTGGAAGAAGACCAGCTCGGCCGCCATGTCCGCGCAGGTCCGGCGCAGCGCGGCGAGCAGCAGCAGCGCCCAGTCGGCGGCGCTGCCCTGGACGACGAAGTTACGGGCGAAGCGGCCACGCGCGCGTGCGTCGGAGGAGGCGTACCCCGGTACCCATGGCCGGCTCTCCTCCGGTTCCGCGCCCTCGGCCGGGGCGACGGGGTCGACCGGGATGCCGGCTTCGTCCGTGCCCGTCTCGCCCGCGCCGGCCGCCGGCGGGCAGGTCCGGCCCAGCCAGGTCCGCACGAGCCGGCCCTCCTCGCCCGCCCTGGCCGCCTCGTCGACGTAGGCCACCGCGCGCGGGAAGCGGCGGCGGAGCGCGGCGAGGTTCTTCAGGCCGTCGCCGGAGGTCTGGCCGTAGACCGCGCCGAGCACGGCCAGCTTCGCCTGGTCGCGGTCGCCGGAGAAGGCGCGGTCGGAGACGGACTGGTAGAGGTCGCTCTCCTGGCCGGCCACCTCCATCAGACCGGGGTCGCGGGAGATCGCCGCGAGGACGCGCGGCTCCATCTGGTCGGCGTCGGCGACGACGAGCCGCCAGCCGGGATCGGCGACCACGGCCCGCCGGATGACCTTGGGGATCTGCAGGGCGCCCCCGCCGTTGGTGACCCAGCGGCCGGTGACCGTGCCGTGCGCCAGGAACTCGGGGCGGAAGCGGCCCTCGCGCACCCAGTCGTGCAGCCAGGACCAGCCGTGGGCGACCCAGATGCGGTACAGCTTCTTGTACTCGATGAGCGGTTTCACCGCCGGATGGTCGAGGGACTGCAACTCCCAGCGGCGGGTCGACCTCACCCGGATCCCGGCCTGTCCGAACGCCTTGAGCACATCGGCGGGCAGATCGGGGCGGACCCGGCGGCCGAACGCGGCGGACACCTCGTCGGCCAGCTCGGCCAGCCGGCGGGGCTCGCCACCGCCCGTGTACCGCTCGCCGAGCAGGTCGTGCAGCACCGCGCGGTGCACCTCGGCGCTCCACGGCAGGCCCGCGCGGTTCATCTCGGCGGCCACCAGCATCCCCGCCGACTCGGCCGCCGTCAGCAGCCGCATCCGGTCGGGGTGTTCCGTGCGTGTGTGCCGCCGTTGCTGCTCGGCGTAGACCTCGGCGAGGTCGGCCAGCGGCAGGGGGGCGGCCTGGACGGACCGTGGTTCGAACAGCGAGGACTGGGCCTGGGCGCCGGGCGCGGCGGAGCGCTGCGGCGGGTCCGGTGGTACGGGGCCGCCGCGCAGCCGGGCCAGGGCGGCGGCGGCCGAGCGGGGTTCGCCGTACCGCCCCTCGTGGCCGAGGAGGAGGGTCTCGGCGTCCTCGACGTCGTAGCACCGCTCCACTCGCACCCCCGTGGCGAGCAGGCGTGGGTACACCTCGGCCGTGGACCGCCAGACCCAGCGGGTGACGCCGGGGCGCTCGCGGACGGCCCGTGCGAGATCCGCCTCCCGCAGCACCGGCCCGGCGGGCAGCCCGTCCGGACCGAGGGGGGCGAGCTCCACGCCACCGTCCTCGGCCGGGGCGAGGGCCCACCGGTCGGTCATGCTGCGAGTGTCGCAGGAGGGTCTGACATTGATGCTGATACTCAGGTCGCGGTGGCCGTGGCTCGGCCCTCAGTCCTGGTCCGGCAGCCCCACGGTGAGCTTCGTGAGGGCCTGTGCGACCCACCCTTCGACGGCGGGCTTGTCGATGCCGAGGTCCGACAGGACGCCCGTGCCGTTCTCGAACTCCAGCAGCGCCAGCAGGATGTGTTCGGTGCCGACGTAGTTGTGGCCGAGGCGCAGTGCCTCGCGGAAGGTGAGTTCCAGGACCTTCTTGGCGTCGGAGCCGTAGGGGACCAGCTCCGGGACCTCCTCGGCGGCGGGCGGCAGCGCGGCGCCGGCGGTCTGGCGCACGGTGTCCAGGAGGACCCCCTGCGCGGTGATCGCCTTGGCGGCCAGCCCCTCCGGTTCGGCCAGCAGGCCGAGCACCAGGTGCTCCGGGCGGCCCTCGGTGTTGCGGGCGGCGACGGCCTCGTTGTGGGCGGCCATCACCACGTTGCGGGCGCGCGGGGTGTAGCGGCTGAAGCCCTGGCTGGGGTCGAGGTCGGCCGACTCCTTGGGTACGAACCGCTTCTGCGCCGCCTGCCGGGTGACCCCCATGCTCCTGCCGATGTCCGTCCAGGAGGCGCCCGAGCGCCGGGCCTGGTCGACGAAGTGCCCGATCAGGTGGTCGGCCACCTCACCGAGGTGATCGGCGGCGATCACCGCGTCCTGGAGCTGGTCGAGGGGTTCGGGGTGGACCTTCTTGATGGCCGCGATGAGGTCGTCGAGCCGTACGGATGACGTGATGCCTGGGTTCGTCGTCATGTGTCAACCGTAGGTTGACACTCAAGGACTGTCAACCTCGGGTTGTCAGTGGGGTGTGTCCCTGCTCCCCGCGCGCGTGGCACGATCGACCGGTGAGCAGCACCGTCGACACCGCCTTCCGCACCGCCCTCTACGACACCGTGGACACCGCCCTCGACACCGGCGCCTCCCTCCTCGCCGCCGACCCCGCCGCGGACGCCGAACTCGACCGGCGCGGCAGGGAGTTCGTGGCGTCGGCCTGGCAGCGCGGCTGGCAGCCCGCCGACCTCGTACGGATCGTGCGGCGGGAACTGGAGGACGTCCACGTGCGCGTGCTGGCCGCGCTGATCCGCGCGCAGGCACCGGACGACAAGGCGCGCGGCCCCCGCTGGGCCGCCCAGCTCGCCGAGCTGCCCGCCGGGGTCCCGGCCCGCACCGACCGCTTCTCGTCCGCGACCGCGGTCCTGGAGCTCTACCGCCTCCTGCTGCGCCTGCCCTCCCTCGACCCCCTCCAGGAGCCCCGGCCGGGGCCGGGCCGGCGGTCCGACTCCCGCATGCTCACCCGGATCCGCGCGCTGCTCGCCAAGGCGGAGGCCACCGGCTATCCGGAGGAGGCGGAGGCGCTCACCGCGAAGGCGCAGGAGCTGATGGCCCGGCACAGCGTCGACGAGGCGCTGCTCGACGCCCGGGCCCCGGACCCGGACGCGCCCGCCGCCTGCCGGATCGGGGTCGAGCCGCCGTACGAGCAGGCCCAGGCGATGCTGCTGGACGCGGTCGCGTCCGCCAACCACTGCCGGGCCGTCTGGAACGAACCTTTCTGCTTCTCCACGGTCGTCGGCTTCGAGGCCGATCTGGTGGCGGTGGAGCTGCTCCACACCTCGCTGCTGGTGCAGGCGCAGTCGGCGATGGTGAAGGCGGAGGCCGCGCAGCGGGCCGGCGGACGCAAGCGGACCAAGACCTTCCGGCAGTCCTTCCTCGCCGCGTACGCCCATCGCGTGGGGGCGCGGCTCGCCGAGGTCGCGGCCGCCACCGAGAGCGAGGCCGGCCGGGACCTGCTCCCGGTCCTCGCCACCCGGGAGGTCGCCGTCACGGCCGCCACCGACCGGATGTTCCCGGACACGGTCACCACGAGGCTGCGCGGCGTCACCGACGAGGCGGGCTGGACCGAGGGAGCCGAGGCCGCCGACCGGGCGCAGGTCGCCGCCCGGCCGCGGCTCCCGTGAGGCGGGTCAGTCGCCCGCCTGCGTGAAGGCGCCCACCGAGGCGTCCGGTACGCCCGCGCTCTTCAGCGAGACGTCGCCGTAGGACCAGGGGAAGCTCTCGCTCTTGCCGGATCCCGGCAGGCTGTACTGCGCCGTCTTCACGGCGAGGCTCTTGTCGCCGCTCTCGCCGCGGACGTAGGTGATCGTGAAGGTGACCGTGCCCTGCTCCGGGACGGTCACCTTCTGCTTCTGGGCGGCCGGGTCCTGCGGCACGCTCGCGGGGTCGCCGTCGGCGGAGAGGCCGACGGTGGGGAAGCCGTCCAGGGTGCACTCGGCACCCTTGTTGGCGAGGGTGACGGTGACGTTGCCGGTGTCCCCGGCGGCGGGGGCGGCGTCGACCGGGCCGACCTCCTGGCCCAGGCCGTCGAAGGAGCAGGCGGAACCGGCGGCCGTGCCGCCGGAGGCGGAGGTCTTGCTCCCGGTGTCGTCCGAGCCGCTGTCGTCGCCGGAGCAGGCGGTGAGCAGCAGGGCCGCGGCGAGGGCGGTGACGGTGATCGGTACGGCGCGCATGAGTGGTCCCCTGAGGTCTGTGGCGGTGCTGGAAGGATCATCACGTACGCGCACGGCGGCTCGCCGCGCGCCCCCACCCGTGCCCGCACTCCCCGGGTGCCGTGTGCTCCGGCCGACAGGCCCCGGGTCAGGAGCCGGTCCCGGCCGTCGGCAGCCCCGAGGGCAGCTGACCGTTCTCCGCCTTGGTGTACGTCTCCTTGCCCGCCGCGCCCGTCCAGGTCACCTTCAGGGTGTCGCCGTCGACCGAGTCGACCATGCCGGTCGTACGGTCCTTGGAGCCGGTGGGGCACTTGAGGTAGATCATCTTCATGCCCGCCTCCACGCTGGCGGTCCCGCTGCACACGGTCCCGCCGGTGGCGAACAGGGCGGCCTGCTTCCCGGTGACGATCAGCGCGACGGAGTCGCCGTCCGCCTTGGTGAGCCAGTTGCCCTCCAGCTCGTTCGACGCGGAGGCCGTGGCGCCGTCCGACCCGCCGGCGGTCCCGCCGGTGCCGGCGGTCGCCGTGGCGGCGTTCGCGGACGGGATCGCCGAGGAGCCGTCGTCGTCGGACCCGCCGCCGCACCCGGTCAGCGCGAGCGCGCCCGCCAGCACCGCCACGGCCGCCACGGCCCGCATCGGCCGACGGGACGTGCCGCGCGAGTAGATCGCCGAAGTCACTGCAAGCTCCCAAGGTGTAGCCGGACGGGCCGGACGGGCCGGACCGGAAGGACCGCAGCAAGCTACCAGCACGCCCACCCGGAACCCTGGGGACGACCTGTGACCTCCAAGGACACACCTGTGACCCGCGGAGCGGGCCGGTGGCCTACCAGGAAGCCTTCCGCACCCCCGGCAGACATCCCGCGTGCGCCTGCTCCCGCAGGCCCAGCCGGGACAGCCCGAACGCCCGGACGTAACCGCGCGGCCGCCCGTCCACCTGGTCCCGGTTGCGCACGCGCGTGGCGCTCGCGTCCCTCGGCTGCCGGCGCAGCTCCCGTTGGGCGGCCAGCCGCTCGGCCTCCGTCGAGGAGGGCCGCCGCAGGATCTCCTTCAGCTCGGCCCGCCGCTCGGCGTACCGCGCGACGGTCTCCCGCCGCTGCTCGTTCTTCGCGATCTTGCTCTTCTTCGCCATCGGACCCTCAGCCCCTTCAGACCCGGATGCCGCGGGCGCGGATCCGCGCCACCGCCGCCTCGACGCCGAT
Source organism: Streptomyces griseoruber (assembly GCF_001514205.1). Classification (GTDB taxonomy): domain Bacteria; phylum Actinomycetota; class Actinomycetes; order Streptomycetales; family Streptomycetaceae; genus Streptomyces; species Streptomyces griseoruber. Next base: position 240,502 of record NZ_KQ948775.1, read on the forward strand.
CGCGTCGACCGTCTTGATCCCGCGCGCGCTCAGCCGCAGCCGTACCTGACGCCCCTCGCCGGGCAGCCAGTACCGCTTGGACTGGACGTTCGGGTCGAAGCGGCGGGACGTCCGCCGGTGGGAGTGCGAGATCCGGTTGCCGAACCCGGGCCGTGCCCCGGTCAGCATGCAGTGCGCGGACATGGGTGACGTACCTCTCTCTGCCAGCTATCGCTAATGGATGTCATTTTCAGTAAGATACCAGCATGGCACGCAACGAACTCCGCCCGGTCGTCAGGCTCCGGTCCACGGCGGGGACCGGCTTCACGTACGTCACCCGTAAGAACCGCCGCAACGACCCGGACCGTATGACCCTCAGGAAGTACGACCCGGTCGCCGGCCGCCACGTCGACTTCCGAGAGGAGCGCTGACCATGCGCGAGGCGATCCACCCGGCGTACGGCCCGGTCGTCTTCCGCGACCGCGCCGCGAACCACGCCTTCCTGACCCGCTCGACGATGACCCGCTCGACGATGACCGGCGAGAAGACGATCGAGTGGGAGGACGGCCGCACCTACCCGGTCGTCGACGTCGAGATCTCGAACGTCAGCCACCCCTTCTACACCGGCACCGCCCGCGTCCTGGACACCGCCGGCCGCGTCGAGCGCTTCGAGCGCCGGTACGGGAAGCGGGGCGGTTCGTGAGCCTCTCCGTCGTGATCGTCGGCGGGCTGCACGCCGACGCCCGCCGGGCGACGGTGGCACGCCTGCTCGCCGACGTCCCGGACGGCGTCGTACTCCACCACGACCTGGCGACGGCCGCCGCCGGCACGGTCGTACGGACCGTCCGCGACGCCGGCGGAGTCCGCTCCGCCGGCGAGGCGCCCCTGATCGACGACTGCGCCTGCTGCGCGCTGCGCGAGGACCTGGTCCCCGAACTGCGCCGGCTCGAGGACGACGGCACCACCCGGCTCGCGATCGTCGAGCTGTGGGACTCCGTGGAGCCCAAGGCCATGACCGAGGTGGTCGTGGCCGGCGGCCTCACCGTCACCGGAGTGATCACCGCCGTCGACCCCGCGCTGCTGCTGCCCTGCCTCGGCAACGGCGACGACCTCGCCGACGTGGGCCTCGCCGCGGCCGCCACCGACCGGCGGACCGTCGCCGACACCTTCGCCCGGCAGCTGGAGTACGCCCCCGTGCTGGCCGTCGTCGACTCCCCGGAGGCCGACGACGAGGACCGGGAGCTGCTGGCCCAGCTGCATCCGACCGCCCGCCGGGTCCCCGTCCGAGGCGGTCACCCCGCAGCGGATGCATCCGCACGTGCATATGCATCCGGCACTTCTCCCGGCCCGTCCGAGCTGGCGACGGCCGCCCTCGCCGGTTTCGACGTCGAGGCGGCCGCCGCCGCACAGCACCCCGCCTGTGCGCTGCTTCCCGCCGAGGCCGACGCGCACGGTGTCGCCACCTTCGTGTGGCACCGCGACCGCCCCTTCCACCCGGAGCGGCTGTACGCGGCGCTGGAGGACCTGACCTGCGCCGCCGCCCGCAGCCGGGGCCGGTTCTGGCTCGCCGACAAGCCCGATGTGCTGCTGCACTGGGACGCGGCGGGCGGCGCCCTGTGCGTGGAGTCGGCGGGTCCGTGGCTCGCCGCGCTCCCGGACGCGGCCTGGGAGCTGGTCCCGCCGGTGCGCCGGGCCGCCGCCGCGCTGGACTGGCACCCCGAGCACGGCGACTGCTGCCAGCACCTGGTCTTCACGTCCCCCGGCCTCGACCGCGACGGGCTCGAACGGCTGCTGGAGGCCTGTCTGCTCACCGACGCCGAGTACGCCGGCGGCCGCGACGCCTGGAAGCGGCTGCCGCCCGCCTTCGACACCCTCCTGGAGGTCTGACCCCGTGCCCCGCAAGGCCGACCGCAAGCCCGCCAAGCCCCGCCCCAACCCCCTCGACCGGGCGGGTGTCGTCCACATCGACTACAAGGACACCGACCTGCTGCGGACGTTCCTCTCCGACCGGGGCAAGATCCGCAGCCGGCGGGTCACCCGGGTCTCCGCCCAGCAGCAGCGACTGCTGGCCCGTGCGATCAAGAACGCCCGCGAGATGGCCCTGCTGCCGTACGGCAGCCGCTGAGCCGGAGGCGCTCTCAGCCGCACGAGGGAAACCGGTCGATCCGTCCACACCGGCTGGACATCGCTCCTCCCGCGCCTGGGCCGGACGGCCGAGGTGAACGGCCCCTCCGCTCCGGCAGGATTCGCCCCCGTGTACGACCGTCCGGGTCGTGCACGGGGGCGAGCGCTTTCCGCGCCCGCTCCGCCCGGGCAGGGCCATTTCCGGATCCTCCGGGCGGGACCCGCGGAACCCCCACGTCCGGAGGAACGTCCACCGGATGGACCGGAGGCCTCGCGTCCGCCTTCCAGGACCGCACGAAACGGAGGAAAACGGTGCTGGTGAGGGGTGCCGGTGGAACATGACGGGCGTGCGGAGCGTCTGTTCCTAGTGCGCGAGTGGTTCGATCCGGACTACTTCCCGGCCGGGTAAAGCGCGCGTCAACGCTGTAACCGCGCCACCACCCCTCGTGCACGTGCATCTGCTCATGCAGCTGCACATGAACGGGGTTATGATCCGGGACAGTTGACCACGGCACCAATGGCCACACGAGCCAGTGCACCACCAGGGAGCGACCTGTGGACCACCACGTTGACGGGGGGCACGACGTGTACAACGGCATGACGGCCACACAGCTGTACGGGGTTGCCTGGCAGAAGAGCCGGCACAGCAACTCGCAGGGATCCTGCGTGGAGTTCGCGCGACTGCCCGGCGGGGACGTGGCCGTGCGCAACTCGCGCTTCCCGGACGGCCCCGCGCTCGTCTACACGCGGGCCGAGATCGAGGCGATGCTGCTGGGCATCAAGGACGGCGAGTTCGACCACCTGATCGCGAGCTGACCCGCCGGCCGCTCATGCCGCAGGGGCAAACCTGCATCAAAGGGGTCGCAACGCGCGTAGAACCGCGGCGCCGAAGAGCGCCGCGGTTCATCATTCGGTGGGCGTGTGCAGCCGGAACAGCGCCCAGACCACCTTGCCGCCGAGGCTGCCCGACAGCGGGTGCCAGCCCCAGCCGTCGGCGAAGGAGTCGACGAGGAACAGGCCGCGGCCCGACTCCGCCGAGAAGTCCTCGCCCTCCTGGGGCAGCGGGCTGTCGTGACTGGGATCGCGCACCGCGCACACCAGCCGCTCGGTCCACCGCATCAGATGCAGCCGCACCGACGGGCTCTGGTCCGCCGGAAGCGGGGCCGCCTCGGGCAGCCCGTGCCGCAGGGCGTTGGTCACCAGCTCCGAGACGACCAGACAGATGTCGTCGAAGCGGTCGCCCACGTCCCACTGGCCCAGGGTTCTTCTGGTGAACTGGCGGGCCTCGCGCACCGCTTCGAAGCGGGCGGGCAGTGCGCAGGACGCGGCGTTGGACACGGCCGCGGGATCAAGCGGCGGAAGGCCCTGCCGTAACGGCTCGAGCATGGTCGATCCATTCGTCCCCATGCGAGGCACTCCCGGGATTCGCGGTCGTTGCGATGCAGCGGTGGCGCGAGACCATGGTTTCCGATGCGCACGGCGGATGCAAGGGCAGATGCACGTGCACGTGACCGAAATGGACCCGCCCGTACCGCTTCTTGGCCTTTTTTTCCGCCACTTCCCGTCGTCCAAGGCCCGTTCCCTTGCTTTCTCCACACCCTTCCCTTGCGTAGCTCTGTGCGTATCCTTTGGCTTCTTTCCATCTCTGTAATCGGACGAGTACTGCTCGAAGTGTTTTAGTGGCAGACTGCGGGCGCAGAGGACCGTTGGGGAGGCTGGCGAACGTGAGCGCGGGAGAGCCCGGATCGGTGGTGCGGCGGATGCTGCTCGGTTCGCAACTACGGCGACTGCGCGAAGCACGCGGGATCACGCGGGAGGCGGCGGGCTACCACATCCGGGCGTCGGAGTCGAAGATCAGCCGGATGGAGCTGGGCCGGGTGAGCTTCAAGACCCGTGACGTCGAAGACCTGCTGACGCTGTACGGCATCACGGACGACATCGAGCGCCAGGCCCTGGTCGGACTCGCCCGCGAGGCCAACGTGGCGGGCTGGTGGCACAGTTACTCGGACGTCCTGCCCAACTGGTTCCCCACCTACGTCGGCCTGGAGGGCGCGGCCTCGCTGATCCGCGTCTACGAGGTGCAGTTCGTGCACGGCCTGCTCCAGACCGAGGCCTACGCCCACGCGGTCGTCTCCCGCGGGATGAGGGGCGCGAGCGCCGCCGACATCGACCGGCGTGTGGCGCTGCGCCTGGAGCGGCAGAAGTACCTCGTCGCCGAGAACGCCCCCGAGTTCCACATCGTCCTCGACGAGGCCGCCCTGCGCCGGCCCTACGGCGACCGCGAGGTGATGCGCGGTCAGCTCCAGCACCTGATCGAGATCTCCGAGCGGCCCAACGTACGGCTCCAGATCATGCCGTTCAGCTTCGGCGGGCACTCCGGTGAGTCCGGCTCCTTCACCATCCTCGGCTTCCCGGAGTCCGATCTGAAGGAGGTCGTCTACCTGGAGCAGCTCACCAGCGCCCTCTACCTCGACAAGCACGAGGACGTCGCCCAGTACGAGCAGGCGCTGAAGGAGCTCCAGCAGGACAGCCCCGGACCCGACGAGAGCCGGGACCTGCTGCGTGGCCTGATCCAGCTGTCGTAGGGCCGGTTCCCGAGGGTTTCCCCCCGGGAATCCGGGGAAGGACCCAACCCCCTTGAAACACACGTACGATGACGCGTGATCAGATCGTGACGTCGATCGCAGCAGGGGATTGAGGGATCACATGTCGTCCTACTTCACGGACCTGGCGCAGCAGTACATCGACGGTAAGTGGCGTCCAGGGACGGGGTCCTGGGACATCATCGACTTCAACCCCTACGACGGCGAGAAGCTCGCCTCGATCACCATCGCCACGGTCGACGAGGTCGACGAGGCCTACCGCGCCGCCGCCCGCGCCCAGAAGGAGTGGGCCGAGACCAACGCCTACGCCCGCCGCACGATATTCGAGCAGGCGCTGCGCCTGGTCGAGGAGCGCGAGCAGGAGATCGCCGACGTCATCATCGCCGAGCTCGGCGGCACGCGGCTGAAGGCCGCCTTCGAACTCCACCTCGTCAAGGAGTTCCTGCGCGAGTCGGTCAACCTGGCGCTGCGCCCCGAGGGCAAGATCATCCCCTCGCCGGTCGACGGCAAGGAGAACCGCCTCTACCGGGTGCCGGTCGGCGTCGTGGGCGTGATCAGCCCCTTCAACTTCCCGTTCCTGCTGTCCGTGAAGTCGGTCGCCCCGGCCCTGGCGGTCGGCAACGCCGTGGTGCTCAAGCCGCACCAGAACACCCCGATCGTCGGCGGCACCCTGGTCGCCAAGCTGTTCGAGGACGCGGGGCTGCCCGCCGGTCTGCTGAACGTCGTCGTCACCGACATCGCGGAGATCGGCGACGCGTTCATCGAGCACCCGATCCCGCGCGTGATCTCCTTCACCGGCTCCGACAAGGTCGGCCGTCACGTGGCCACCGTCTGCGCCGCGCACTTCAAGCGCTCCGTCCTCGAACTGGGCGGCAACAGCGCGATCGTGGTCCTCGACGACGCGGACGTCGACTACGCCGTCGACGCGGCCGTCTTCAGCCGCTACGTCCACCAGGGCCAGGTCTGCATGGCCGCCAACCGCGTCCTGGTCGACCGTTCGCTCGCCGACGAGTTCACCGAGAAGTTCGTCGCCAAGGTGCGCGGCCTCAAGGCCGGCGACCCGCGCGACCCGGAGACGGTCATCGGCCCGGTGATCAACTCCCAGCAGGCGGAGTCGCTCACCTCGGTCGTCGAGCAGGCGCTCGCCGAGGGCGCGACGGCCCTGCTGCACGGCACGACCGAGGGCAACCTCGTCCGGCCGTCCGTCCTGACCGGCGTCCCCGCCGACTCCGCCCTGCTCCAGCAGGAGGTCTTCGGCCCCGTCTCCTTCCTCGTCCCCTTCGACGGCGAGGAGGAGGCGCTGCGCCTGGTCAACGACACCCCGTACGGCCTCAGCGGCGCGGTCCACACCGGGAACGTCGAGCGGGGCGTGGCCTTCGCCAAGCAGGTCGACAGCGGCATGTTCCATGTGAACGACGGCACCGTCCACGACGAGCCGATCGTGCCCTTCGGCGGCGAGAAGAGCTCCGGCGTCGGCCGTCTCAACGGCGAGACGACCCTCGAGGCCTTCACCACCACCAAGTGGATCTCGGTGCAGCACGGCCGCAGCCGGTTCCCCTTCTGAGCCGGGTGCCGGTCTCCGGGCCCCGGGTCATAACCTGGGGCCCATGTCAGCAATCCGTCTTCTCGTGCTGGGCGCGGTGCGCCTGCACGGGCGGGCCCACGGCTACCAGGTCCGCGGCGACCTGGAGTACTGGGGCGCCCACGAGTGGTCCAACGCCAAGCCGGGCTCGATCTACCACGCCCTGCGGCAACTGGCGAAACAGGGGCTGCTGCACGAGCACGAGACGGCCCCCTCCACGGCCGGCGGCCCGCCCCGCACCGAGTACGAGATCACCGAGGCGGGCACCGAGGAGTACTTCCGCCTGCTGCGCGAGGCGCTGACCTCCTACGACCAGAGGACCGACGTCAAGTCGGCGGCCATCGGCTTCGTCGTCGACCTGCCCCGCGCCGAGGCCGTGACCCTGCTCAAGGAGCGGATCCGCCGCATCGAACGGTGGCGCTCCACCGTCGTCGAGCACTACGACCCCGAGGGCGGCCCCCAGCAGGTGGGCCACATCGGCGAGATCATGAACCTCTGGGTCCACACGGCCGACGCGGAGGCCGAGTGGACCCACGGCCTGATCGACCGCATCGAGACCGGCGCCTACACCTTCGCGGGCGAGGGCGAACCGTTCGCCGACGTCCTGCCGGACAGGTCCCGGTGACGAGACCTAGTGCCGCGGCAGGCAACGTTCGCCCCGTCGCGACGCCCGGCACGCACTCTCGCCGCACCGGCCGAAAGCCCAAGTACGTCCAGTACGAGGACTTCCGGCCGGCACGCCGAGAGCACGCACCGGACGCCGCTCCTTGACGGGCAAACGTTGCCTGCCGCGGCACTAGTGGTGGAAGCTGGTCGCCGCGCCCTTGTCCCGGTCCAGCGGGCCCGACTGGCGGCGCAGCTCCGGCAGCAGCCGGGTGAGGTCCTCCACGAACAGGTCCGCGAGATCCTCCGAGAAGCCGTTGCGGCACACCACCCGCAGGACGGACAGGTCCTCCCGGTTCGGCGGGAAGGTGTACGCCGGGAGCAGCCAGCCGCTCTCCCGCATCCGCCGCGACACGTCGAAGACGTCGTACGACGTGATGTCCGGCGCCGTCGTGAAGGCGAAGACGGGCAGCGCGTCGCCCCGGGTGAGGAGCCGGAAGTCGCCGAGGGCCTCCACCCTGTCGGCGATGCCCCGGGCCACGTCCCGGGTGGTCTGCTGCACGGTCCGGAAGCCCGCACGGCCCAGTCGCACCAGCGTGTAGTACTGGGCGACCACCTGGGCGCCGGGCCGGGAGAAGTTCAGCGCGAACGTCGGCATGTCGCCGCCCAGATAGTTGACCCGGAACACCAGTTCCTCGGGCAGCGCCTCCTTGTCGCGCCACAGCGCCCAGCCGACCCCGGGGTACACCAGCCCGTACTTGTGCCCGGAGGTGTTGATCGACGCCACGCGCGGGAGGCGGAAGTCCCACACCAGGTCCTCGTCGAGGAAGGGGGCGACCATCGCGCCGGACGCGCCGTCCACATGCACCGGGATGTCGAGACCGGTGCGCTCCTGGAGGGCGTCCAGGGCCGCGCACAGCTCGGCGATGGGCTCGTAGGACCCGTCGAAGGTGGAGCCCAGGATGCCGACGACCCCGATGGTGTTCTCGTCGCACCGGTCGGCGGCGGCCTGCGGGTCGAGGTGGTAGCGCTCGCCCTCCATGGGGATCAGGCGGGGCTCGACCTCCCAGAAGTTGCAGAACTTCTCCCAGCACACCTGGACGTTGACGCCCATCACCAGGTTCGGCCGTGCCCCGGAGTCCGGATTCCGCCTGCTCCAGCGGCGCTTGAGCGCCATCCCGGCCAGCATGCACGCCTCGCTGGACCCGGTCGTCGAACAGCCCACGGCCGCCGACGGGTCCGGCGCGTTCCACAGATCGGCGAGCATCGCCACACAGCGCCGCTCCAGCTCGGCGGTGCGCGGGTACTCGTCCTTGTCGATCATGTTCTTGTCGCGGCACTCCGCCATCAGCACCCCGGCCTGCGGCTCCATCCAGGTGGTGACGAAGGTCGCCAGGTTGAGCCGGGAATTGCCGTCCAGCATCAGCTCGTCGTGCACCAGCTGGTACGCCGCCGTGGGCGCCATCGGGTTGTCGGGCAGCCGGTGCTTGGGCGGGGCCTCGGTCATGCCGCTGACCGGATTGGCCTCGCCGTAGAAGGGGTTCAGGGACAGCGGGCGCTCGTCGGGCTTCTCGGGACCTTTGTGCAACGCCATGGGGGCCTCCTGAAGGATCGAACGGGTGGCGGCGGACCGGAGTTCCGTCCGCGCCGGACGGCGGGGCTGGGTGGGCCGAGACCACGGGCCCACCATAAGCGGACGAAACGGACATGACATCCGGATGGGTGACAGCCTGTGACGGGACGCCCGCCCGGCCCGCGCGCCCGGGCTTGCACCTCACGCGACGTGAGGCCCCACCGTGGAACCCGTACGGACGCACACGGAAGGAGCGGAGGACGTGAGCTACTCCGTAGGACAGGTCGCCGGATTCGCCGGGATCACGGTGCGCACCCTGCACCACTACGACGAGATCGGCCTGCTCGTCCCCGGCGACCGCAGCCACGCGGGCCACCGGCGCTACGACGACACCGACCTCGACCGGCTCCAGCAGATCCTGTTCTACCGCGAGCTCGGCTTCCCGCTCGAAGAGGTCGCCGCCCTGCTCGACGACCCGGCCGCGGACCCGCGCGCGCATCTGCGCCGGCAGCACGAACTGCTGACCGCCCGGATCGAGAAGCTGCGGAAGATGGCGGCGGCCGTGGAACACGCCATGGAGGCACGCACGATGGGCATCAACCTCACACCCGAGGAGAAGTTCGAGGTCTTCGGCGACAAGGACCCCGAGCAGTACGCCGAGGAGGCGGAGGCGCGCTGGGGCGGCACCGGGACCTACGCCGAGTCGCAGCGCCGGGCCGCCCGCTACACGAAGGACGACTGGAAACGCATCCAGGCCGAGGTCGACGCCTGGAACGAGCGGTACGCCGCCCTGATGGCCGCCGGTGAGCCGCCCACCGGGGAGACGGCCATGGACCTGGCCGAGGAGCACCGGCGCCACATCGGCACCTGGTACTTCGACTGCCCGTACGCGATGCACCGCTGCCTGGGGGAGATGTACGTCTCCGACGAGCGCTTCAGGGCGTTCTACGACTCCGTGCGGCCCGGCCTCGCCGCGCACCTGGAGGAGGCCATCCGGGCGAACGCGGACCGAGGCGGCTCGAACGGCTGACGCCCGACCCGGCCCGGGGCTCAGTCCCGGGCCAGGACCACCGCGGTCCCGTACGCGCACACCTCGGTGCCCACGTCCGCCGCCTCGGTCACGTCGAAGCGGAACATCAGCACGCCGTTGGCGCCCCGCGCGCGTGCCTGCTCGACGAGCCGCTCCATGGCCTGGTTGCGGGTCTGCACCAGCGTCTTGGTCAGCCCTTTGAGCTCACCGCCGATCATCGACTTCAGACCCGCGCCGATCTGGCTGCCGATGTGCCGTGAACGCACGGTCAGCCCGAAGACCTCGCCGAGGACCTCCTGCACCCGGAACCCGGGCACATCGTTGGTGGTGACGACCAGTACGTCCGGCTCGGGCCCCTGGCCGCCGCCGAAATCATCGATGCCCATGTTCACAGCTTTGACCGGGGAGGGGCACAGTGCATCCTGGGGGAAGCCCTGGGAACCTGGTCCTGTGGCGCTGCGTTGATAGTTTGGGGCGGTCCCGCCGCCGCACCGACCGCCCTCACCCCTCAGGAGCCCAAAACCGTGACGACCCTTGCCCTCGGACCGAGCTGGCTGGACCCCGACTACCTGCTCGACTCGTTCGGCATCTGGGGTCTGCTGCTCATCGTCTTCGCGGAGTCCGGCCTGCTCATCGGCTTCTTCCTGCCGGGTGACTCCCTGCTGTTCACGGCCGGCCTGCTGATCACCTCGAACCAGCTGGACTTCCCGCTGTGGGGCGCGGTCGCGCTGATCTGCGTCGCCGCGATCCTGGGCGACCAGGCGGGCTACATGTTCGGCAAGAAGGTGGGCCCGTCCCTCTTCAGCCGCCCCGACTCCCGCCTGTTCAAGCAGGAGAACGTCACCAAGGCGCACGAGTTCTTCGAGAAGCACGGCCCGAAGTCCCTGATCCTGGCCCGCTTCGTGCCCATCGTGCGGACGTTCACGCCGATCATCGCCGGCGTCAGCGGCATGAAGTACCGCTCGTTCCTGGTCTTCAACATCATCGGCGGCGTCCTGTGGGGCGCGGGCGTCACCCTCCTCGGCTCCTGGCTCGGCAACATCGACTTCGTCAAGAAGAACATCGAGGCGATGCTCATCCTGATCGTCCTCCTCTCGGTGGTCCCGATCGTCATCGAGTTCCTGCGGGCCCGCTCCCAGGCCAAGAAGAACCCGCCCCGGCAGCAGCCCCCGGCCCCCGAGCAGCAGCAGCCGTACCAGCCCCCGTACCCGGTCATGGACGACGCGACGACCCAGCTCCGCCGCATCGACGACCACCAGCCCCCGCAGAACGACTACTACGCCCAGCAGCAGCCGCAGCCCTACGCCAACGACTACTACGGCGGCCAGCAGCAGTACCCCCCGCAGCAGTACCCGCACAACCAGAACCAGGGCTACTGACAGCACCCCGACAGGGGCGCGGGGATCAGAAGCCCCGCGTCCTCTTTGCCGCCCTGCGCTTCTCAGGTGACCCGATCCGCAGAAACAGCCGGGACACCTCCGACCCCAGATTCACCCCGATGGCGATGGCCATGGCCAGAGCGGCCGCCTTGGTGAGCGACCCCACCCCCTCGTCCACCTCGTTCTGCGCGATCGCCAGCAGCCCGAAATAGACGGCCGACCCCGGCAGCAGGGGCCCGATCGCCGCGGTGGTGTACGGCAGCGCCGAGGCGAACCGGTACCGCGCGAGGAGCTGCCCGAACAGGCCGACCACGCCCGCCGCGACGGCAGTGGAGGCCACGGGCGAGATCCCGCCGGTGTAGTGCATCGCGCCGTACACGCACCAGGCCACACCCCCGTTCAGGGTGACGGCCAGCACGGTGGATCGTTCCTGCTGGAGCAGGACGGCGAAGGTGAGCGACAGCAGCATCGAGGAGCAGATCTGCCACAGCGGCCGGTTGCTGCCGCCCAGGACCGCGTCGGGGTTGAGCCGGGCACCCAGCTGGACGCCGACGTAGAGCATCACCAGCACCCCGACGACGATGCCCACGAACAGGTACATGACCTCCAGCAGGCGGGCCGCGGCCGTGATGTAGAAGCCGGTCAGCCCGTCCTGGACGCCCGCCACCAGCGCCCGCCCCGGCAGCAGCGCGAACAGGCCGCCGGTGATGACCGCGGACGCCTTCACGTCGACGTGCGTCAGCGTCAGCACGATGCCCATCGCGACCGAGGGCATCGCGGCGACCAGGAACTGGTAGAACTCCGGCAGCCCGCGCCCCGCGCACAGCCACGCCAGCCGGTCGCCGAGCATCGCGCCCACCAGCGCCGCCACGAACACCACGGCGTCACCGCCGACCAGCACCGAGGCCGCCCCCGCGAGCAGCCCGCTCGCCCCGGTCAGCACCCAGGTCGGATACGGATGCCGGTTGCGCCGGATCTCGGCGAGCCGCCGGTAGGCCTCCTCCAGGGAGACCTGGGTCTCCGGGTCGCTCAGATCGTCCACGAGCCGGAAGACGGCCGCCAGCCGCGTGTAGTCGGTGCCCCGGCGGCGCACCGTCCGGGACGCCGTCACCGGGTCCTCCACCAGCGAGGGCTGGTACGAGATCGACAGCAGCGTGAAGGTGACGGTCGGCTCGCAGCGGTCCAGGCCGTAGGAGCGGCACACCGCGAACATCGCGGCCTCCACGTCCTCCGCGCCCTCCCCGCCCGCCAGCAGCAGCTCGCCGATGCGCAGCGTCAGGTCGAGCACGCGCGGGACGGCCGGACCGCCCTCCTCCGCCCTCCCGACCGGCTCCGGCGCGGGCCGCTCCGTCACCGGCATCCGCAGCATCGTGCGCATCCGGTCCTGCCAGGGCACGTCCTTGGTCAGGCTCACCACCGGCATCCCGCCGGGGGGCGTGAACGCGGGCGGGGCGCTGCGCGCGCTGTACGTGCTCGGCCGGCTGAACGCCGAGCCCTCCGCCTCCGGGGCGGGCGGGACCTCCACCCCCTCCGGGACGGCGAACTCGGAGGTCACCTCGGGGTCATAGGGCCCCCTCGCCTCGTCCGACTGCGGCTTGCGGTCCTCCGCCTCCGTCACTGAGAAACGCTCCCTGAACGACGCCTTCCGTGTGCCTCAGTATGCGCACGGACACGCGAAAGGGCCGCACGCGTGCGCGTACGGCCCCTCGACGCGGGGTGATCAAGCCACGGGGTCAGTGACCGCCCTGGTCCTTGAAGCGCTTGTACGACCGCTCGATCTCGGCCTCGGCGTCGGTGCGGCCGACCCAGTCGGCGCCCTCGACGGACTTGCCGGGCTCCAGGTCCTTGTAGACCTCGAAGAAGTGCTGGATCTCCAGGCGGTCGAACTCCGACACGTGGTGGATGTCGCGCAGGTGCTCCACGCGCGGGTCCGTCGCCGGGACGCACAGCAGCTTGTCGTCGCCGCCGGCCTCGTCCGTCATCCGGAACATGCCGATCGCGCGGCAGCGGATCAGACAGCCCGGGAAGGTGGGCTCGTCCAGGATGACGAGCGCGTCCAGCGGGTCGCCGTCCTCGCCGAGGGTGTTCTCGACGAAGCCGTAGTCGGTCGGGTAGGCGGTCGAGGTGAAGAGTCGACGGTCCAGGCGGATCCGACCCGTCTCGTGGTCCACCTCGTACTTGTTGCGCGAACCCTTCGGGATCTCGATCGTGACGTCGAACTCCACCGGTGGCTCCTCCATGATCAGCACATAGTTCTGGTGGTTAAGTGTCCCTCACGCAGGTGGGTGATCGCGAAAGGGGCTGGTGGTCGTGCCAGAGCTGAGGCCTTGGCGAGCCGCGAGACCGCATGTGGTGCGGATCACGGACGCCGTACGACCGCGTCTGGCACGTGCCGCAGGGATCGTACGGCCCTCCCTCGCGCGCGTCGCGGGGGCCGCCGCGCCGCAGGTCGCACGGCTGACGCGGGCGGCCGGTCCCCAGCTCGCGCGGATCACGAAGGCCGGTCCGCACGCCGGTTCCTGGCGGTACACCGCGGGTGCGGCGACCGCCGGTCTGGCGCTGGCCGCGGGCGTGGTGACCGCCGCCGGCCCCTGGGACGGCACCGGTCAGCGTACGGCCGAGCGGGACCGGGCAGTCGCCCTGGACCACACGGGTGGCGCAGATCACGGCCGTAAGGATGATTCGTCCGGTACGTCCACCGCTGCCGCCGGGGCACCCAGGCCCGCCCCCAGCGCCGCCTCCGTCCTCACCGGCCTCGGGGGCGCCGCCGGCACCGTGAAGTCGGCCCCGGACGCCCTGCCCACCACCACCGGCCTCAAGGCCGTCCTGGACCGCCTGCTCGCCGACCCGGCCCTCGGCGCCCGGCACACCGCCGCCGTCGTCGACGTGGCCACCGGCAAGCGCCTGTACGGCTCCGGGGCCGACACGGCGCTCACCCCGGCCTCCACCACCAAGATCGCCACCGCCGTCGCCGCGCTCTCCGCGATGGGCCCCGACCACCGCCTCACCACCCGCGCCGCCCTCGAACCCGACACCAGGGAACTCGTCCTGGTCGGCGGCGGCGACCCCACCCTGACCGCCCGCGAGGACGCCCAGGGCTGGGCCAGTCTGCGCACCCTCGCCGCGGCCACCGCCAAGACCCTCAAGGCGCGCGGTGTCACCCAGGTGACCCTCTCGTACGACACGACCCTCTTCGCCGGCGCGCAGATTCACCCCATCGGGGTCAACCCCAACCTCGCGCCCGTCACCGCGCTGAGCGCCGACGAAGGCCGCACCGACGACTCCACCAGCGGACCCGTGACCCGGGTGAGCGACCCGGCCGCCGACGCCACCCGCAAGTTCGCCGCGTTCCTGGCGGCCGACGGCATCACGTCCTCGGCCCCCGGCCCCTCCAAGGCCACCACGCGCGCGGAGACACTCGCCACCGTCTCCTCGCCCCCGCTGTCCACGGTGATCGAACGCATGCTCACCAACAGCGACAACGACATCGCCGAGGCCCTCGCCCGTCAGACCGCCGTCGCGACCGGCGTACGCGCCGACTTCGCCGGCGGCGGCAAGGCCGTCCGGGCCCGGCTCGACAAGCTCGGCCTGCCCGTGACCGGCGCCGTCTTCAAGGACGGCAGCGGGCTCGACCGCGCGGACCGCCTCACCGCGAACCTGCTCACCGCCCTCCTCGCCAAGGCCGGCGACCCCGGCCTCCCCGCACTGCGCCCCGTCCTCACCGGACTGCCCGTCGCCGGCTTCACCGGCACCCTCAGCACCCGCTACACCGACGGGGCCGCCGGTGTCGTACGGGCCAAGACCGGCACCCTGACCGGCGTGAACACCCTCGCCGGCACGGTCGTCGACCAGGACGGCCGCCTCCTCGCCTTCGCCCTGCTCACCTCCGACACCACCGACCCGACGGCGGCCCAGACCGCCCTGGACAAGGCCGCGACGGCACTGGCGGGCTGCGGCTGCCGGTGAGGGACGCCCGACCCTGACGTATCCCTGATCCACCCCTCGCGGCCTGCCCCAACCGGGACCGAGCACGTACGGTTGACGCATGACGAGCATCGGTGGTGCTGCTTCTGCTGGGATGGTCGACTGGAATCTCGCGGTCGCGACCGCGACCCGGCTGGTACGGCCGGGCCCCGAGGTCAGCCGGGACGAGGCCCGGACCGTCGTCGCGGAACTGCGCCGGCACGCCAAGGCCTCCGAGCACCACGTCCGCGGTTTCACCCGCATGGGCACCGAGGACACCCACGACACGCCGATCCTGGTCGTCGACCGCCCCGGCTGGGTCCGGGCGAACGTCGCCGGGTTCCGGGAGATCCTCAAGCCCCTCCTGGACAAGATGCAGGAGCGCCGCGGCGGCACCACGGGCGGCGCGGTCCTCGGCGCCGTCGGCGGCAAGGTCACCGGCGTCGAACTCGGCATGCTGCTGTCGTTCCTCGCCTCCCGCGTCCTCGGGCAGTACGAGACCTTCGCCCCCGCCACCCGCGAACTCCCCGCCGGCGCCAAGAACGGCGGCCGGCTGCTGCTCGTCGCGCCCAACATCGTCCACGTGGAGCGCGAACTCGACGTCGCCCCCCACGACTTCCGCCTCTGGGTCTGCCTGCACGAGGAGACGCACCGCACCCAGTTCTCCGCCGTGCCCTGGCTGCGCGACCACCTGGAGGGCGAGATCCAGTCGTTCCTCGGGGAGACCGACGTCGACCCCATGACCTTCCTCGAGCGCTTCCGCGAGGCCGCCCAGTCCCTCGCCGGCGGCCGCCCCGAGGGCGAGGAGGACGACGGCGGCCGCTCCCTCGTCGAGCTCGTGCAGACCCCGGCCCAGCGGGAGATCCTCGCCCGCCTCACCGCCGTGATGTCCCTCCTGGAGGGCCACGCCGACTTCGTCATGGACGGCGTCGGCCCCGACGTGGTGCCGACCGTCTCCGAGATCCGCGAGAAGTTCCAGCAGCGCCGCGCCAAGGGCGCCTCCCGGCTGGACATCACCCTGCGCAAACTGCTCGGCCTGGACGCCAAACTCCGCCAGTACAAGGACGGCGAGCGCTTCGTGCGGTCCGTCGTCGACCAGGTCGGCATGGACGGCTTCAACCGTGTGTGGACCTCCCCCAACACGCTCCCCACCAAGGCCGAGATCGCCAAACCCGCGGACTGGGTCGCACGGGTGCACCGCAAGGCCGATTCCTGACCGCGCACCGCGCCCCCGCGGAACACCGTGGACCGGATGCGGCCCACGGCAGGCAAACGCCCCTTCAATCACCCGTCCGAGGGACCGTGAGCCCTCGACAGGCGTGCGATGCTCGAGGAGCGGCCCGGTTCTGTCACCATCTACACACTCTGAGTGACCGACCTCGGGCTCACCCCCCGAACTCTTCTTGAAGGGAACCGGACATGGGTCCCCATCCAGCGGTCGCGGCGATACGCCTGGCGGTCCGCCGCGTCCTCCACGACATCCTCAACGACCACCGGCCCGCCGGCCCGCCCACCGGCGCCCTCGTCCCGGCGCCGTACACGCGCCCGACCGCGCCCCTCGTCCTCGTGGCGTGCTCCGGCGGCGCCGACTCCATGGCGCTCGCCTCCGCACTCGCCTTCGAGGCCCCCCGGCTCGGCATCCGCGCCGGCGGCGTCACCATCGACCACGGCCTCCAGCACGGCTCCGACCTGCGCGCCGCGGAAGTCGTCCTGCGCCTGCGCGAAATCGGCCTCGACCCCGTCGAGTCCACCGCCGTGACCGTCGGCCGCGACGGCGGACCCGAGGCCGCGGCCCGCGACGCCCGCTACGCCGCCCTCGACGCCGCCAGCGAACGCCACGGCGCCGCCGCGGTCCTCCTCGGCCACACCCGCGACGACCAGGCCGAGACGGTCCTCCTCGGGCTCGCCCGCGGCTCCGGCATCCGCTCCCTGTCCGGAATGGCCGCGGTCTCGGGGGCCGGCGGCCGTTACCGCCGCCCCTTCCTCGAACTCGACCGGCAGACCGCCCGCAAGGCGTGCCTGGTCCAGTCCCTGCCCGTCTGGGACGACCCGCACAACGCCGACCCGGCCTACACCCGCTCCCGGCTGCGCCACGAAGGCCTGCCCGCCCTGGAGAAGGCCCTCGGCAAGGGCGTCGTCGAGGCACTCGCCCGGACGGCCCAGCTCTCCCGCGACGACGCCGACGCCCTCGACGCCTGGGCCCGCCGCGCCGAGGACTCCGTACGGGACGCGACGGGCCTCCTGGAGTGCGCCAAGCTCTACGCCCTGCCGCCCGCCGTCCGCCGCCGCATCCTGCGCCGCGCCGCCATCGAGGCGGGCGCGCCGGCCGGTTCCCTCTTCGCGCGGCACATCGAGGAGGTCGACCGGCTGATCACCGGCTGGCGCGGCCAGGGAGCCATCAATCTCCCCGGCAAGGTCGTGGCCCAGCGGCAGGGTGGCAGACTGGTGATTCGGCAAGGCTGATTCCCGACCCTCCGCACGGAGGGTCCGGGCCGGCCGGTGGGACGACCGAAAGTGATGCGGGTGGACGCGAAAGACATGGGTGCCGACCTCCAGCAGGTGCTCATCACCAAGGAAGAGATCGACGCGAAGCTGGCTGAGCTGGCCGCGAAGATCGACGCGGAGTACGAGGGCAAGGACCTGCTGATCGTCGGTGTGCTCAAGGGCGCGGTGATGGTCATGGCCGACCTCGCCCGGGCGCTGTCCACCCCCGTCACCATGGACTGGATGGCCGTCTCGTCGTACGGCGCGGGCACCCAGTCCTCCGGTGTCGTGCGGATCCTCAAGGACCTCGACACCGACATCAAGGGCCGGCACGTCCTGATCGTCGAGGACATCATCGACTCCGGGCTGACCCTGTCCTGGCTGATCAACAACCTCGGCTCGCGCGAGCCCGAGTCGCTGAAGATCTGCACCCTGCTGCGCAAGCCGGACGCGGCGAAGGTCGCCATCGAGGTCGAGTGGGTCGGCTTCGACATCCCCAACGAATTCGTCGTCGGCTACGGCCTCGACTACGCCGAGAAGTACCGCAATCTCCCGTTCGTCGGTACGCTCGCGCCCCACGTCTACGGCGGCTGAACCCACCCGGTCACAGACCCGTAGGACGTACGGGAACCCCGGCGGCCCTCGCGCCGTTGGAGCATGCAGACGGGTTCGCCAGCCGGACCGTGCGGCTTCCCGCGACAAAGCTGGGGTACCGTCAGAAGAACTGTCTTATCAAACTCACTATGGCAGGAGGGACGGGGCGACACCGCTCCGTATGGATGGACGTGAAGCGATACTTCCGTGGGCCGGTCATGTGGATCGTGCTGGCCGTCCTTGCCGTGGTCGTGTTGATGCAGGTCGTCGGCTCGTCCGGCGGCTACAAGACGGTGGACACCGGCCAAGTCGTGGCGGCGATCAACGAGAACAAGGTCGAGTCGGCCAAGCTCACCACCGGTGACGAGCAGACCATCAAGGTCACGCTCAAGGACGGCGTGAAGGTCAAGGGCAGCTCGAAGATCCAGGCGAGCTACATCGGCGACCAGGGCGTGACCATTGCCAACACGCTGCAGACCAAGTACCAGGACAAGCAGATCCCGGACGGTTACACGGTTTCTCCGACGAAGCAGAACGCCTTCGTCGGGATCCTGCTGTCCCTGCTCCCCTTCGTCCTCATCGTGGTCGTCTTCCTGTTCCTGATGAACCAGATGCAGGGCGGCGGCTCCCGTGTCATGAACTTCGGCAAGTCCAAGGCGAAGCTCATCACCAAGGACACGCCGAAGACGACGTTCGCCGACGTGGCCGGCTCGGACGAGGCCGTCGAGGAACTCCACGAGATCAAGGAGTTCCTCCAGGAGCCCGCGAAGTTCCAGGCCGTCGGCGCCAAGATCCCCAAGGGTGTGCTGCTGTACGGCCCGCCCGGCACCGGCAAGACCCTGCTCGCGCGCGCCGTCGCCGGTGAGGCGGGCGTCCCCTTCTACTCGATCTCCGGTTCCGACTTCGTCGAGATGTTCGTCGGTGTCGGTGCCTCGCGAGTCCGTGACCTCTTCGAGCAGGCGAAGGCGAACGCCCCGGCGATCGTCTTCGTCGACGAGATCGACGCGGTCGGCCGCCACCGCGGCGCCGGCCTCGGCGGTGGTCACGACGAGCGCGAGCAGACCCTGAACCAGCTCCTCGTCGAGATGGACGGCTTCGACGTCAAGGGCGGCGTGATCCTCATCGCCGCGACGAACCGGCCCGACATCCTCGACCCGGCGCTGCTGCGCCCCGGCCGCTTCGACCGCCAGATCGCGGTCGACCGTCCGGACATGCAGGGCCGTCTGGAGATCCTCAAGGTCCACCAGAAGGGCAAGCCGGTCGCGCCCGACGTCGATCTGGCCGCCGTCGCCCGCCGCACCCCCGGCTTCACGGGCGCCGACCTGTCGAACGTGCTGAACGAAGCCGCGCTCCTCACCGCGCGCAGCGACAAGAAGCTGATCGACAACCAGATGCTGGACGAGGCGATCGACCGTGTGGTCGCGGGCCCGCAGAAGCGGACCCGGATCATGTCGGACAAGGAGAAGAAGATCACCGCGTACCACGAGGGCGGTCACGCCCTGGTCGCGGCGGCTTCCCCGAACTCCGACCCGGTCCACAAGATCACGATCCTGAGCCGCGGCCGTGCGCTGGGCTACACGATGGTGCTCCCGGACGAGGACAAGTACTCCACCACGCGCAACGAGATGCTGGACCAGCTGGCCTACATGCTCGGCGGCCGCGCGGCGGAGGAGCTCGTCTTCCACGACCCGACCACGGGCGCGGCGAACGACATCGAGAAGGCCACCGCCACCGCCCGGGCGATGGTCACCCAGTACGGCATGACCGAGCGTCTGGGTGCCATCAAGTTCGGGGGCGACAACACCGAGCCGTTCCTCGGCCGTGAGATGGCTCACCAGCGCGACTACTCGGAAGAGGTCGCCGCCCTGGTGGACGAGGAAGTCAAGAAGCTCATCGAGAACGCGCACAACGAGGCCTGGGAGATCCTGGTCGAGAACCGCGACGTCCTCGACAACCTGGTCCTTCAGCTGCTGGAGAAGGAGACGCTGGGCAAGGAGGAGATCGCCGAGATCTTCTCCGCCATCGTCAAGCGCCCGGCGCGACCCGCCTGGACCGGTTCCTCGCGGCGTACGCCGTCCACCCGTCCGCCGGTGCTCTCCCCCAAGGAGCTCGCACTGACGAACGGCGCCAACGGCGCGACGCCCGCCATCTCCACCGCGAAGTCGACCGCGGCGGAGTCCGCCACGGTGACCGAGCCCGCCCCGGAGGACCGCCCCGAGAGCTGACCCGGCTCCCGGAGCCGCCACCAGGCCCGGAATGGATGCCGCGCCCCCCAGGTTCTAGCCTGGGGGGCGCGGCATTCCCATATGGCCGAATCCATACGGTGTTGTAGGACATCCAGGAACATCGAACATCCAGGAACGAGGCAGCACATGACCGACCCCGTGACGCTGGACGGCGAGGGCTCGATCGGCGAGTTCGACGAGAAGCGAGCCGAGAACGCCGTACGCGAACTCCTGATCGCGGTCGGTGAGGACCCGGACCGTGAGGGCCTGAAGGAGACGCCGGCGCGGGTGGCGCGGGCGTACCGGGAGATATTCGCGGGGCTGTGGCAGAAGCCCGAGGACGTGCTGACGACGACGTTCGACCTGGGGCACGACGAGATGGTGCTGGTCAAGGACATCGAGGTGTTCTCGACCTGCGAGCACCACCTGGTGCCGTTCCGGGGCGTCGCCCATGTCGGCTACATCCCGTCCACCTCGGGGAAGATCACCGGCCTGTCCAAGCTGGCCCGGCTGGTGGATGTCTTCGCGCGCCGTCCCCAGGTGCAGGAACGTCTCACCACGCAGATCGCGGACTCGCTGATGGAGATCCTGGAGCCGCGCGGGGTCATCGTGGTCGTCGAGTGCGAGCACATGTGCATGTCCATGCGGGGCATCCGCAAGCCCGGGGCCAAGACCATCACCTCGGCGGTGCGCGGTCAGCTGCGGGACATGGCGACGCGCAACGAGGCGATGAGCCTGATCATGGCGCACTGAGGCGCGCCCCGGTCGTCAGGCCGGTCGTCAGGCCGGTCGTCAGGCGGGGGAAGCGGCGCCCTTGTCGTGGTCGTCGTCCTCCGGGAGCCGGCAGACGCGCTCCAGGAAGAGGGCGGCCGCTATGACGGCGATGCCGGCCAGGACCGAGAAGCCGGCGTAGATGGCCTGGTCGCGGCGGGCGGGGATGTCGAGGGACTCCAGGAGGAACACCCCGGTGCCGCCGTACATGCCGGCGACCAGGGCGGCGACCAGGGCGCTGGCCTGGCCGAAGACGACCGCGCGGGCCGCCATGAGGGGGTCGACGCCCTTGGCCTCGGGGCGCCGCTCGCGCTGGGCCTTGAGGCGGGCGCGCAGCGAGAGCGCCGTGGACAGCAGGACCACGGCGATCAGGGCGAGGACGATGGGGGCGGCCAGGGGGACGCTGGGCAGGGTCCCGATCGAGTTCCAGAGGCGGGCGCCCGCCCAGGACAGCACGCCGGCCACGACGAACACGCCGGCCAGCACCCTGATGTGCAGCTCTCTCACGGTGTCCCTTCAGCTCCCCCGGGGTCCGCGGGTCCTTCCGCGGACGAGTGTCGTGGTGGTCGTCTTGACCTTAACGACTACTCGGGCAGCTGGAGTTCCAGGTCCTTGCGAGCGGTGACGCCTTCGCGCGTGACCGAGTCGAGAAGCCGCGCCACGGCGCCGTGGCCGGGAAGCTCTGCCTCGGGGTCCACGTCGTGCCAGGGGGCGAGGACGAAGGCGCGTTCGTGGGCGCGCGGGTGCGGCAGGGTGAGCTGCGGGTCGTCGTCCACGACGTCGGCGTACGCCACGATGTCGACGTCGAGGGTGCGCGCGCCCCAGCGCTCGTCCCGGACGCGGTGGAAGGCCTCCTCGACCGCGTGGGCCCGCTCCAGGAGCGAGGACGGGGGCAGGGTGGTCTTCAGCAGGACGACCGCGTTGAAGTACGAGGGCTGGCTGCCGGGCTCGACGCCCCACGGCTCCGTCTCGTACACCGGGGAGACTGCCTTGACGCGGACGCCCGGGGTGTCCTCCAGGGCGTCCACGGCCCCCTGGAGGGTCTCCAGGCGGTTGCCGAGGTTGGCGCCGAGGGACAGCACGGCCCGTTTGGGGTTGTGCAGGGTGGTGTCGGCGGCGTCCACCTGCCGGACGACGGAGGCGGGAACCGGCTGAACGGTCGGGTCGCTGTGATCCTCGGTGAAGGACGCGGTCATACTCGGCTCCGGGTGATGGTGACGGTCACGTCGTCGAAGGGGACCGTGATCGGGGCGTTCGGCTTGTGGACCACGACCTCGACCTCTCGTACCCCCTCGTGCCGCAGACACGCCTGGGAGATGCGCTCGGCGAGCGTCTCGATGAGGTTGACCGGTTCGCCCTCGACGACGGCCACGACCTCCTCCGCCACGATGCCGTAGTGCACGGTCTTCGCCAGGTCGTCGTCGGCGGCGGCGGGCCGGGTGTCCAGGCCGAGGACGAGGTCCACGACGAAGGTCTGGCCCTCCCTGCGTTCCTCGGGGAACACACCGTGGTACCCGCGGGCCTTCAGGCCGCGCAGCGCGACACGATCCACGCGAATCACTCCTGCAATCGTCGGTTGCGGCCGGTGCGTACCGGGTGCGGGCGACACCCCCGACCCGGCCGGCCTCGAACGAATCTACCTGCGCGCACCGACGGGGCCGGGCGGTGGGCGCGCGGGGACGGCGGTCCGCGGCGCGGTCTTCACCCGGTGTTTCCCTTGGTGAACCCGGTGGCTCACGGGCCGGTGGCCGCACCTCCTCACGGGTTCGTGATTCCAGCCACTTCCCGGATCAGGAGGGGCTGTCGTCGTCCTCGTCGGTGTCCGGCCCGCCGTCGTTCTCGGCGAGGACCGGGGAGGCGTGGTGCGACCAGAGCTTCCAGCCGTCGGGGGTGCGGCGGAACACGTTGGTGGCGACCACCAGCTGGCCCACGAGCGGCCCGAGCTCCTCGCCCGCGCGGGGCGCGGGGCCGCCGCTGAGGATGTTCTCCGTGCAGGTCACCAGGGCGGTGTCGCCGGTGACCGAGACATGCACATCGGTGAGGAAGAACTGGATGTAGTCGGTGTTCGCCATGATCAGGGCGTACGAGCGCAGGACCTCGCCGCGCCCGGTCAGCACCGGCCAGCCGGGGTGCACGCAGGAGACCACCCCGGTGTCCGCGGGGTCGTGGTACTCCTCGTCGACGCCCAGGTCGGAGGGGGTGAGCCAGAGCGAGGACACCCCTTCGAAGTCGCCTTGTTCCAGCGCCTCGTAGAAGGCGGCGTTGGCGGCCTCGACCTGCTCGACATCGGTGTGGGGGGCGGTCACCGCGCTCCTTCCACGGCGCGTGCGACCCGTACCGCGTCGGCGGTCGCGCGCACCTGGTGCACGCGCACCGCCCATGCGCCGGTGTGCGCGGCGATCGCGGACACGGCGGCGGTGGCGGCGTCGCGCTCGCGCGCGGGCGGCGGCGCGCTCCCGGGACCGGCCAGGACGCGGCCGAGGAAGCGCTTGCGGGAGGCGGCGACGAGCAGCGGGTGTCCCAGCGCGTGCAGCCGGTCGAGGTGGGCGAGCAGGGTGAGGTCGTGCTCGGCCTCCTTGGAGAAGCCGAGGCCGGGGTCGACGACGATGCGGTCGGGGGAGACGCCGCCGGCGAGAACGGCCTCCACGCGCGCGTGCAGCTCGTCGACGACCTCGGTGACGACGTCCTCGTAGGAGCCCTTGACGTTGCCGCCCTCCAGGAAGCCGCGCCAGTGCATGACGACGAAGGGGGCGCCCGCCTCCGCGACGGCCGGGATCATCGCGGGGTCGGCGAGGCCGCCGCTGACGTCGTTGACGAGGACGGCGCCGGCGGCGAGGGCCTGGGCGGCGACGGAGGCCCGCATGGTGTCGACGGAGACGACGGCGCCCTCGGAGGCGAGGCCCCGGACGACGGGGATGACCCGGCGCAGTTCCTCGGCCTCGTCGACCCGGGTGGCGCCGGGGCGGGTGGACTCGCCGCCGACGTCGACGAGGTCGGCGCCCTCGGCGACGAGCTGGAGGCCGTGCTTGACGGCGGCCGTCGTGTCGAACCAGCGGCCGCCGTCGGAGAACGAGTCGGGTGTCACGTTGACGACGCCCATGACCGCGCAGCGGTCCCAGTCCGGAAGGCCGGCGACCTGCCCGCGTCCGCTCTGCTTGCTCATACGTTCAGCCTAGGCCCAGCGGGGCACCGGGACGCCGGGAGGCCCGGGCGCGGGCCCCCGGGCTGGGAGGGGCGGGGCCTGCGCCCGGGCCGGTCCGGGAGGGGACGGGGGGCCCGGCGGGTGGTCGCGGGTTCAGGCGGCCCTTACGTCCTGTCTCTCGGTGAGTCCGTGGGCGCACGCGCGGGCCGGCTTGGTGCGGCGGCGCAGGAAGCGGGGCAGCGGGAGGGCCAGGTTCACGAAGCCCTCGGCCTGCATGGCGGCGAAGCCGATGCGCGGGAGGTCGCCCGAGGCGCGGTACACCACGAAGCGGGGCTCCCAGCGGGGCTGGAACTTGGCGTTGAACTTGTACAGGGACTCGATCTGGAACCAGCGGGAGAGGAAGACCAGCAGCCCGCGCCAGGCGCGCAGCACCGGCCCCGCGCCGATCTTCTCGCCGCGGGCGAGCGCCGAGCGGAACATCGCGAAGTTCAGCGACACGCGCGTGATGCCGAATTTCGGGGCGGCCTGGAGGGCGGCGACGATGAGGAGTTCGTTCATGCCGGGGTCGGCGGAGCGGTCGCGGCGCATCAGGTCCAGGGAGGCGCCGTCGGGGCCCCAGGGCACGAAGTGCAGGATCGCCTTCAGGTCGCCGTACGGGCCGGGCGCCTCGTCGGCCTTGTGGGCGGTGGCGATGAGGCAGTCGCCGTCGGCCGCGTCGCCGACGCGGCCGAGCGCCATGGAGAAGCCGCGCTCGGTGTCGGTGCCGCGCCAGTCCTCCGCGGCCAGCCGGATCCGCTCCAGTTCGGCCTCGCCCAGGTCACGGACACGACGTACGCGGGTCTCGTAACCGGCGCGCTCGATGCGCTTGACCATCTGCCGGACGTTGCGCATCGCGCGGCCGGCGAGCGAGAAATCCGCCACGTCGACCACCGCCTCGTCGCCGAGTTCGAGGGCGTCGAGGCCGGTCTCGCGGGTCCAGACCTCGCCGCCGGTCTCCGAGCAGCCCATCACGGCGGGCGTCCAGGAGTGCGCCTTGGCCTCGTCCATGAAGCGTTCGATGGCGCCGGGCCAGGCCTCGACGTCGCCGATGGGGTCGCCGCTGGCGAGCATCACGCCGGAGACGACGCGGTAGGTGACGGCGGCCTTGCCGCTGGGGGAGAAGACCACGGCCTTGTCGCGGCGCAGCGCGAAGTGGCCGAGGGAGTCGCGGCGGCCGTGCCGGTCGAGCAGGGCGCGCAGCCGGGCCTCGTCCTCGTCGGTGAGGCGGGCGGCCGGGTGTTCGGGCCGGAAGGCGAGGTAGATGGTGGTGACGGCGGTGATCCAGCCGAGGGCGCCGAGGGAGAAGGCGACGGTCCAGGAGGTGCTGCCCTGGTAGTCGACCGGGCCCTCGAAGCCGAGGAGGCCGTACAGGACGTGGGTAATGCGATCGGCCAGGCTCGGGTCGCCGATCATGCGCCGCGGGTGGACGCTGACGATGATCAGTCCGAGGACGAGGGAACCGGCGCCCATGAGGACGAAGTTGGCGAGCGCGCGCCACCGGCTGCGCGGGTCCGGCAGGGCCCTGAACTGGTCCCGGTGGGCGATCAGCGGGATCAGCAGCGCGAGCGAGATGAGCGCGCCCACGACCGAGTGCCGGTACACGAACTGCGCCACCGCGCCGGCCGGGAGCAGCGCCACCGCCGCCCGCCAGGCGCGCCGCTTGCCGCGCCTGAGGCCGTGGGCGAGCAGGAGCAGCAGCACACCGGCGCTGAGCGAGAGCGCCGCCGCGAACGGGCCGAACGAGCCGGGCAGCACCTCGGCGAGCGTGTGCATACGGCTCTGCCGGAACCGCGGGAAGATGCCCGCCGCGACGTCCAGCAGCCCGACGAGGGCACAGGCTCTGCCGACGAGGGCGGGTACGGACTCGGGGCGCGGGCCACGCATCAGCGGCCGCACCCGGCTTGATCGGTTCGGAACCCCGTCCGACATTTCCCCATCTTCCCTGACAGACATCGCATCCCGTTGTTCCGCGAGAGACCTTGGATCCGGATCCGATTCGGGCATCCGGCGACATTGCGCCCTCTAGGACGGTGTCTCGGGGAGAGAGGTTCACTCCCCTCTTCAAAGCCGCTGAAAAGGCCAAGGAAAGTCCGGGACAAGCCCTCGCGAAGGAGTCGGGAGGGAACGCGTGTGCGCCCGGGCCAGGAGCAGGCAGGAAACCGTCGTATGGGTCTCACGAGCAACACAGTGCTGCTGTTGTCCATCCTGTTCGCGTTAATGCTGTTCGCCGGCACGGTATGGCTGTGGCCGCGGCTGGCGCGGCGTTCCTGGCGGGCCGTCGGTGGGCGCGTCGGTCTGCTGCTCTGCACTCAGCTCGCCCTCTTCGTGTCCGTGGGCCTGTCCGCCAATCAGGCCTTCGGTTTCTACGCCAGCTGGGCGGACCTGTTCGGCCGGGAGACGGAGCCGGGTGTGGTCGTCGACCACACGAACGGCGCCCCGGCCGGGCCGCTGCGGGTCGTGGGCAGCCGCCGGGTGGAAGGCGGCGGCGGGCGGCCGGACTTCGGCGGGCAGATCCAGAAGGTGGTGCTGGTCGGCCGTACGACGCACATCAGCACGCCCGCCTACGTGTATCTGCCGCCCGAGTACTTCGCCGCGAAGAACCGCACGCGCACGTTCCCCGTGGCCGTCGTCCTCACGGGCTACCCGGGCACGGCGGAGGCGCTCGTCGACAAGCTGCACTACCCGCGCACCGCGCGGCAGCTCGCCGGGGACGGGCGGATGCAGCCGATGATCCTGGTGATGCTGCGGCCGACGGTGGCTCCGCCGCGGGACACGGAGTGCGTGGACATTCCGGGCGGGCCGCAGACCGAGTCGTTCTTCGCCAAGGACCTGCCGGACGCCGTGGGGGCCCACTACAGGGTGGGCAAGAGGCCCGCGAGCTGGGGGATCATCGGGGACTCCACCGGCGGCTACTGCGCCCTGAAGCTCGCGATGCACCACCCGGAGGTGTACGCGGCGGGCGCGGGCCTGTCGGCGTACTACAAGGCGCCCAGCGATCCGACCACCGGCGACCTGTTCCGCGGCGACGAGACCCTGCGCAAGGAGGCCGATCTGCGCTGGTTTCTGAAGAATCGTTCCGCTCCGGACACCTCGCTGCTCGTCACCAGCAGCAGGGCGGGAGAGTCCAACTACAAGGCCACGCTGAACTTCATAGACCTGGCCAAGGCCACGGACCGGACCCGGATCTCGTCGATCATTCTGGAAAGCGGCGGGCACAACTTCAACACCTGGCGCCGTGAGATCCCGCCCGCCCTGGAGTGGCTCAGTGGCCGGCTGAGTAATTGATCTTGACTTCCGTGGCCATCCGTGGCCTGTGAAGGCTTCGGTATGGCTGTGTTTTTACGGGGCGGGGCGCCAACATTCGCCTACGCGCGGTAAGTTTCTGGCCATGCCACGTGGACGTCACCGCCATTCCCCGCCACTGCACAGGCTGTTGCCTCCCTCGGCGATCGCAGGCGTCTCGCTCATCTGCGCCTTCGGTCCCTGGGTGCTCTCGGATCCCGCCGTGCTCCGCGTCGTCGCCGCCGTCGCCGCGGCCACCGCGATCGTGGGGGCCGCCGTCCTGCGCCGCTGGGACACCCACGCCGGCAAACAGGTCGCCGACCTCACGCGCGCGCGGGCGAGCGACGAGTGGCGCTTCGAGGAACGCGTCGCCGAGCTGGAGACCGACCTCGACGAATCGCGTGAGCTGCGCGGCAAACTGGAGAAACGGCTGCGGGCCAAGCGCGCCGAACTGGCCGGCCTGCGCAACGAGCACGCCGCCCTGCTGCGCCGTTACGCCACGGCGGAGACCGAGCGGGCGAGCGCCCTGGAGGGCCGCCGACTGCTCGAGATCGAGAACACGGCCGAGCCGGAGCCGCACGCGCTGCCTTCCGCGCACGGGTCGGAGCCGGCGGAGCAGGACACGGAGACCGCGGTCTCCGAGACGCCCGAGGCCGCGGAGACCGTCGAGAGCGGCGCGACCGCCGACGCGGAGCCCAAGGCCCCGGCGGCCTTCTCCCCCGAGGGTTCGCAGCTGTACGCGCGGGCGCGCTCGGCGCTGGCGAAGCTCGACCCGGACGCGGCTCCGGCCGGGGCCGCCGACGACTCCGGCGCACAGGAGCCCGTGAAGGTTCCGTCCGGCAAGGCCGGTGGCGAGGACTCCGCCCAGGAGGACGAGGCCGAGGGGCAGCCCGAGGCGGCCGACGAGCACACGCGCGCGGTCGCCCCCCACACCGCCGACGAGACCGACGCGGGTCGGGCGACGGACAGGACTGCTCCGGAGCCGACGCGGACGGGCACCGACGAGGCCACCTCGGACGAGGCCGCCTCCGACCGGACCGCTGCCGCGCGGGCCGCCTCCGAGCGGGCGGCTGCCGAGCCGGCCGCCTCCGAGCGTGCCGCCGCGGCCGCGGCGCACTCCGGGGGTGTGGCTTCCCCGGCGGCTCGTGCCGAGGGTGTGGCTTCCCCGGCGCCCGCCGCCGGGCGTGCCGCCTCTCCGGCGACCGCCGACGCGGTGGGCGCCGCCCCCGCCGCCGTCTCCGAGGCCGCCGACCGCGCCGTCTCCGAGCCGGTGCCGGCCGAGGCCCCCGCCGTGTCCGCCGCGCTCGTCCCGCGGCCCGCCGCGCCGGTGGTGCGGCCGTCCGGGCACTTCACCGTGCCGACCGCCGTGGCCGTCGTACCCGCCGCGCAGCCGGTACGGCGTCCCGCGGTGCAGGGCGGGTTCGACTTCTTCGGTACGAAGAGCGCGACGCCGAACGCCCTGGAGTCGGTGCAGAACGAGGACCTCGCCGACGTCGTCGGCCAGGAGGCGCTCGCGCTGCACAAGGCCGAGGCCGAGGCGGAGTTCAAGCCGGCCGGCGAGGAGGCGCGCGGCGTCGGCCAGGTGATCGACCTGACCGCGCACGACGAGACTGAGGTGATCGACCTCCAGGGCCTGCGCAGCGCGGTGTCCTGACCCGCCGTCACCCCTGGTGCGGCCGAAGGGCCGTGCGGCCACCGTCTTCCGGAGTCCTCCGGACGGTGGCCGCACGGCCCTTCGGCTTGCGGGCCCTCACGCCATCCAGCGGTCGGGCCGGGCGTCCCGTCGGCCGGTGCGGGACCGCTCGGCCTGGGCGCGGAGCAGCTCCGCGGCCTCCTGAGCGTCCCTCAGACGGGCCGTGACGGTCTTGTCGGCCCCCGTGTCCACATGGACGGCGGCGAGCCGCCACAGCCGCTGCCAGGGGCCCTGAGTCAGCCGTACGCTCTGGACCTTGGCGTGGGGCACGAGGGCCAGGCTGCGATGCAGCAGTCCGTGCCGGCTGGCGAACACGGCGTCGGTGACGGCGATTCCGTCACCCCGCCACCACAGCGGCACGCACCGCCCGGCCCGGCGCGGCGGGCGCGACAGCGAGGCCGCCGCCGGCACGGTCACCCCGGGCAGCACGCGCGCGACGACGGCCTCCGCGACCGCGCGCGGGGCGACCGGCACGAGCACGGAGTTGGCCGAGCCCGCCACGGCCAGCTCGACGCGCACCCAGTCGCGGCGCCGCCACAGCAGCGGCTGGACGATCCGCACGGTCTGCACCCGCCCCGGCGGCACCGTCTCGTGCGTACGGTCCAGCAGCCCCCGGTCGATGCGCAGGCCGTCCGGGGACTCGGCGACCGTCCAGTCGTACTCGCCCACGAACCGCCCGGCGCTGCGCGCGCCCGCCGCGCCGAGCAGCGGCAGGCCGGTCGCGAGGACCGTCACCACGCTGTGGGTGAGCAGCCACAGGACGGGCGGCACGACCAGGGCGACGGCGACGGCGCCCCAGGCCGAACCGGTCAGCACCAGCGCGATCACCAGCTCGCGCGCGGGGACGCGCAGCAGCTCGCGCGCGGGCGCCTCGCCGACCTCGTGCGCCGTCTCGGGGGCGAAACCCGCCGCCCGCGCGAGCAGTTCGGCCCGCAACGCGCGTGCCTCGTCCTCGCCGAGGAAGGCGAGTTCGTCCTTCTTCTCGGCGCCGACGACATCGAGCCGCAGTTTCGCCACGCCCGCTATCCGGGCGAGCAGCGGCTGGGTCACGTCGATCGCCTGGATGCGCTCCAGACGGATGTGCGCGGTGCGCCGGAACAGCAGGCCGGTGCGGATGCGCAGTTCGCTCTCGGTCACCGCGAAGTGGGTGAACCACCAGCTCAGGAAGCCGTACGCGGCGGACGCCGGGACCAGGACGGCGAGCGCGATCAGCAGGGTCGTCGTGGTCAGCCGGGTGAGCTGCTCCTGTGCCTGGTTGGGGTCGTGCACCGCCCAGCCGACGAGCACCGCGACCGGGGCCCAGGCGCGCCGGAACGGCGTGACGGGGTGCAGCCGGCGCTCGGCGACGGCCGGCCGCACCGCCGCCACGGGGACGTCGTCCTCGAGGCCCTGGGCGGTCACAGGCCCGCCGATCGGGCCTGGCCGAGCTGGGTGAGCCGGTCGCGCAGCCGTTCCGCCTCGGCCGGGTCGAGACCCGGGATCGTCGCGTCGGTGGCGGCGGCCGCGGTGTGGAGCTGGACGCTGGCGAGCCCGAAGTGCCGTTCGACGGGCCCGGAGGTCACCTCGACCAGCTGCATGCGGCCGTACGGCACGACGGTCTCCTCGCGCCACAGCACGCCCCGGCTGATCAGCAGGTCGTCGGCGCGCTCGGCGTACCGCCAGGAGCGCCAGTTGCGGCCGAGGAGCACCCAGCCCCAGCCGGTCCCGGCCAGCGGCAGCAGCGCGAACGCGGCCCAGGAGGGGCCGACGCACAGGCCGAGCACCAGCCCGACGGCGACAGCCGCGAGCCCGAGCCACACCACCAGCAGCAGCCGTCGCATCCGCAGCAGCCCCGGCGGCAGCCCGGTCCACACCGGAGGGGCCCAGCTGGTCCCCGCTCCGGCCTCGGTCGTCCTGGCGCCCCCTGGGCTCCCCGTTTCCATACCGCCAGCGTACGTAGGGGAGACTGGATGCCATGACTCCTACG
This sequence comes from Streptomyces griseoruber, assembly GCF_001514205.1. Lineage (GTDB taxonomy): Bacteria > Actinomycetota > Actinomycetes > Streptomycetales > Streptomycetaceae > Streptomyces > Streptomyces griseoruber. The sequence continues at coordinate 271,534 of NZ_KQ948775.1, forward strand.
ACGGAGACCACGGTCGGGATCGGCGGCGCCGCGGAGAGCACCGACATGGTGCTCAACATCGGCCCCCAGCATCCCTCCACGCACGGCGTGCTGCGGCTGAAGCTGGTGCTGGACGGCGAGCGCATCCGGCACGCCGAGCCGGTGATCGGCTATATGCACCGGGGCGCGGAGAAGCTGTTCGAGGCGCGCGACTACCGGCAGATCGTCATGCTGGCCAACCGCCACGACTGGCTGTCGGCGTTCTCGAACGAGCTGGGCGTGGTCCTCGCGGTGGAGCGGATGCTCGGTATGGAGGTCCCCGGGCGCGCGGTCTGGACGCGCACGCTGCTCGCGGAGCTGAACCGGGTGCTCAACCACCTGATGTTCCTGGGGTCGTACCCGCTGGAACTGGGCGGCATCACGCCGGTCTTCTACGCGTTCCGCGAGCGCGAGGTGCTCCAGAACGTGATGGAGGAGGTCTCCGGCGGGCGGATGCACTACATGTTCAACCGGGTCGGCGGCCTCAAGGAGGACCTGCCGGCCGGCTGGGCGTCCCGCGCGCGCGGCGCCGTCGCCGCCGTCCGCTCGCGCATGGACGTCTTCGACGACCTCGTCCTCGGCAACGAGATCTTCCGGGGGCGCACCCGCGCGGTGGGCGTGCTCTCGGCGGAGGCCGTGCACGCGTACGGCGTGAGCGGGCCGATCGCGCGCGCCTCGGGCGTCGACTTCGACCTGCGCCGCGACGAGCCCTACCTCGCCTACGGGGAGCTCCAGGACGTCCTGAAGGTGGTGACCCGCGAGGAGGGCGACTGTCTCGCCCGCTTCGAGTGCCTGCTCGCGCAGACCCACAACGCGCTCGACCTCGCGGACGCCTGCCTGGACCGGCTGGCCGAGCTGCCGCCCGGCCCGATCAACCAGCGGCTCCCCAAGGTCCTCAAGGCACCCGAGGGGCACACGTACGCGTGGACCGAGAACCCCCTCGGTATCAACGGCTACTACCTCGTCAGCAAGGGCGAGAAGACGCCGTACCGCCTGAAGCTGCGCTCGGCCTCCTACAACAACATCCAGGCCCTCACCGAGCTGCTGCCGGGCACCCTGGTCGCGGACATGGTGGCCATCCTGGGGTCGATGTTCTTCGTGGTCGGAGACATCGACAAGTAGGGCCACGCAAGGCTCGGGGGGCGACGGGCGGAGGTCAGCGGATCGGGTCCGGAATTCCAACCGACTGGAGCAGCCAGCCGAAGTCGCCGAGTCCGCCCGGTGCGGTGAGTTCGGCCGCCTCCCCGGCGCCCGCGAGGGCGCGGACGTAGGCGGCGGGGTCGGTGGAGGCGAGCGCGAGCGGGGGGCGCGCGCCCGTGAGGCCCAGGGTGTGCAGGGCGGCGCGCTGGGTGAGCAGCCGGGCGCCCGGGAGCGCGCACGCGTCCAGCGCCACATGTGCCGTGATGTCGCACGAGCCGTCCGGCACGGGTGCCGTCCCGCGTCCTTCCCGGAAGCCGGTGAGCGTGCCGAACAGGGGGCGGGCGTCCGCCGTGTGGGCGTAGTCCACGGCCACCGCGAGCCCGCGCGCGACGGACGAGACGGCGGACGCCCAGGCCGTGTCCCGGGGCAGCCCGATCTCCGCCCGCAGCCCCGGCTCGTCCGGCAGCGGCCACCAGCGCGCCAGCCATTCCGCCTCCGCACCGGACACCGGCTCCCCGAGCCGCTCGGTGCCGTCTGGCCCTACGAGGACCAGCCGGGGCACGCCCGCGGGGTCGACCTCCGCCACCTCCACCGGCACGTTGTCGAGCCACTCGTTGGCGAACAGCAGCCCGGTGACGCCGGGCGGGGGCTCCGCCCGCCACGCGATCCGGGCATCGAGTCCTGCCGGGCGGCCGGCGAGCTCGACGGCGTACGCGCGCGTACGGTCCGCCACCTCGGCGGGGAGCGCGGCGAGCACACCGGTGACGAGTTCGCCCCGGCCGGCGGCCAGGTCGACGAAGTCGAGGCGCTCGGGCCGCCCCAGCGCCTCGTCGACCCGGCACAGCAGCCGGGCGACGGCGAGGGCGAAGAGGGGCGAGGCGTGCACGGACGTACGGAAGTGGCCTGCGGGGCCCTCCTGCCGCAGATAGAAGCCGCCCGGCCCGTAGAGGGCGGCCCGGGTCGCGGCCCGCCACCCGCGCCAGCCGCCGGGGCCGCCGGGGCCTTCGGGGGCGCTCACTTCGTCCGTCATCCGGTCAGACTAGGCGTACAGCTGATCACAGCCTCCACCTTGCGGAGTATGCGCGCCGGGACCGGATCGGTCCTTCGGTTGACCCCCGCACACACGGCACGTCCCTACGCTGGGTTACGTGCAGCGCCTCTATGACTTCCTCCGCAGACACCCGACCGGGGTGGACGGCTTCTGGGCCGTCGTCCTGTTCGGGATCACCGCGGCTGCCGGAACCGCGGGTCAGGACCGGGGCGGCACCGACTCCGCGGCGTTGCTCGTGCCGGTCGTCTTCCTCCTGTGCCTGGTCATCGCGCTGCGCCGGCTCATGCCCGAGAAGATGCTGGTGCTGGCCGCCGCGCTCGGCCTGGCCCAGCTCGTGCTGAACGTCGGGGTCACGGCCGCCGACTTCGCCCTGCTGGTGATCGTCTACACGGTCGCCGCCACCGGCGCCCGCTGGGCCTCCCGGCTCGCCCTGGCCATGGCCCTGAGCGCGGCCACCCTGGCCCAGGTGCGCTGGCCGCACGAGCACGCGAGCGTGCCGGGCCAGTTCGCGGTCATCGTCTTCCAGACCGTGCCGTTCGCCCTCGCCTGGGTGCTCGGCGACTCGATACGCACCCGGCGCGCGTACTTCGCGCAGCTGGAGGAGCGCAACGCCCGGCTGGAGAAGGAGCGCGAGGCGCAGGCCAAGGTCGCGGTCGCCGCCGAGCGCGCCCGGATCGCCCGGGAGCTGCACGACGTCGTCGCGCACAACGTCTCGGTGATGGTGGTGCAGGCCGACGGTGCCGCGTACGTCCTCGACGCCGCGCCCGACCAGGCGAAGAAGGCCCTGGAGACGATCTCCTCCACCGGCCGGCAGGCCCTCGCGGAGATGCGCCGGCTGCTGGGCGTGCTGCGCACGGGGGAGCACCAGGAGGTCGGGGAGTACGTTCCGCAGCCGGACGTGGAGCAGATCGAGGACCTCGTCCAGCAGTGCCGCGGCTCGGGACTTCCGGTCGACTTCAAGATCGAGGGCACCCCGCGGCCGCTGCCCAGCGGCGTCGAGCTCACCGCGTACCGGATCGTGCAGGAGGCGCTGACGAACACGCGCAAGCACGGCGGGCCCAACGCGGGCGCGAGCGTACGGCTGGTCTACTTCGACGACGGTCTCGGGCTGCTCGTCGAGGACGACGGCAAGGGCGCCCCGCACGAGCTGTACGAGGAGGGCGGCGCCGACGGACAGGGCCACGGCCTGATCGGCATGCGGGAGCGGGTCGGTATGGTCGGCGGCACGCTGGACGCGGGCCCGCGCCCGGGCGGAGGATTCCGCATCAGCGTCCTGCTCCCGCTCAAACCGGCGCATTGACGCCGGCGCACGCCCTTCGTTGACACCTGTCACGCCCCCGCCCTCCCCCGCACAGAGACCCGACCCACGGAAGAGGACCCGATGACGATCCGCGTGATGCTCGTCGACGACCAGGTGCTGCTGCGCACCGGGTTCCGGATGGTGCTCGCCGCCCAGCCGGACATGGAGGTCGTGGCGGAGGCGGGCGACGGCGTCGAGGCCCTTCAGGTGGTGCGCTCCACGGCCGTGGACGTCGTCCTGATGGACGTCCGCATGCCGAAGCTGGACGGGGTCGAGGCCACCCGGCGGATCTGCGCGGAGCCCGAACCGCCGAAGGTGCTGATCCTGACCACCTTCGACCTGGACGAGTACGCGTTCTCCGGGCTGAAGGCGGGCGCCTCCGGCTTCATGCTGAAGGACGTGCCGCCCGGGGAGCTGCTCGCCGCGATCCGCTCCGTGCACAGCGGCGACGCCGTGGTCGCGCCCTCCACCACGCGCCGTCTCCTCGACCGGTTCGCGCCGATGCTGCCCAGCACCGGCAAGGAACCCCGGCACAAGGGGCTGGAGCGGCTCACCGACCGTGAGCGCGAGGTGATGGTGCTGGTCGCGCAGGGGCTGTCCAACGGGGAGATCGCCGCCCGGCTGGTGCTGTCCGAGGCGACCGTGAAGACCCATGTCGGCCGCATCCTGACCAAGCTGGGCCTGCGCGACCGGGTGCAGGTGGTGGTGCTGGCCTACGAGACGGGGCTGGTGCGGGCCGGCGGACACGGCTGACCGGGGCGGGGGCCGCCGGGTCGCCGGTCAGCGCAGGAGACCCTCCAGGAAGTCGCTGCCCAGCCGGGCCACCACCGTCACGTCCAGCTGGTGCAGGACGTACCGGCCGCGGCGGCGGGTGGTGATGAGCGAGGCCTTCTTGAGGACGCCGAGGTGGCGGGATATCTCGGGGGCCGTCATGCCCAGCGACTGGGCCATCTCGCTCGTGGTGTGGGCGCTGCGGGCCAGCAGCCGGCAGATCCGCATCCGGACGGGGTGGGAGAGCGCGGTGATGCGCAGCGTCAGCTGCTCGACCGAGGGCGGCGAGGCCAGCTCGGGGGAGCCGACCGGGTAGTGCAGGACCGGCTGCCAGCCGTACCGGTGCAGGACCATGAGATGTGGCCAGCCGAGGCTCGTCGGGATGAGCAGGAGCCCGCCGTCCGCCGTGGCGGTGCGGCCGTGGGCCATCTTGTCCACGGAGATCAGCGCCGCGCCCTCGTCCAGCGACACGGCGGAGGACACCGAGGTGAGCGCCTCCGCCAGGCCCTTGCGGCGCAGCAGATCCGTCTTGTGGCGGGCGTCGGCGGCGAGCGGGTGGCTCACCCGGGCCCACACGTCGGCGAAGAACGCCTCGTCGCAGTCCCGGAGGAACTGCCGCAGCCAGGCGCGCACCCCGGGCGGGTCGTCGAGCAGCCGCCGGGTGAAGTGCACCTGCCGGGGCCCGCGCGAGGCGGCCAGGTCCAGGGCGCGGCGGTGCTGGGCGGGGTCGGCGAGGACGTCGAGGCCCGGCGTGTCGTACCCGGGGGTGCACATGAACTCCGTCGCGGCGTTCACGAACTGTTCGTCCGTCAGCTTGTCGAGGAGGTCCAGTTCCTCGGTGAGCGTGGCGCCGGGCAGGGCGTCACGGCCCGGGAGGCCGGCGTACGGCAGGAAGAGATCGGAGAACGTCGTCCGCCACAGGAAGTCGGCCTCGCACATCCGGTCGGCCAGATACGGGTCCAGGCGGGCGGTGACCCCGGTGACCCAGCCCTGCAGACCGGGGTGGTGTCCGGGCTCGGAGAGCGCGTGCAGGGCCATGCCGAGTTCGGCCAGGGGCGAGGGCACGACGGTGACCCGCTCCGGCCGCAGCCCCGTGATGTCGATGCAGACGCTCATGCCCTCATGGTGCACCCGGCCACTGACAACGCGGCTCCCGATTGACGGCAGCCGTCAATCGGGACGGAGAGCGGGCATCGGGCGGGCATTGGACAAGCATCGGGCGGACATCGGGCGGGACACGGGCGGCGTCAGTTCACGCCGTCCAGCTTCGCGCGCTGCTCCGCCGTCAGCTCCAGGTCGACCGCCGCGAGGCTATCGTTCAGTTGTTCGATCGATGAGGCGCCGACCAGCGGCAGGATCGGGATGTCGCCGCCGAGCAGCCAGGACAGGACGACCTGGTTGACGCTCGCGCCGGTCTCCTCGGCCACCTCGCGCACCGCCTGGAGGCGGGGCCGGGTGCCCGCGTGCTCGAAGCCGGGGCCGAGCGGCTTGTCGTCGCGGACGTACGCCCCCGACAGCAGCGGGGAGTAGGCGACCTGGGTGAGGGAGGGGTGGGCGCGGACATAGCTGAGCAGGTCGGCGCTGACCAGGCCCTGGTTGCCGTCGGGCGAGCGCAGGCTCGGGAGGTCGGCGCGCTGGCGGAGGTAGCTGTGGTGGTGCTGGAGGACCTCGTAGCCGGGCAGGCCGGCCGCCCTGGCGAGGTTGCGGGCGGCCTCGATCCGCCAGGCCCAGTGGTTGCTCGCGCCGAGCAGGCCGACGACACCGTCGGCGACGACCTCGCCGAAGCCCCGGACGGTCTCCTCCAGGGGCGTCTTCTCGTCCATGATGTGCGCGTACAGCAGGTGGATGCGCTCGATGCCGAGCCGGTCCCGGCTGCGCTCGGCGGATTCCCGGATGGTCTTGGCCGAGAGTCCCTCGACGTCGAGGCTGAAGCCGCGCGACGGGGCGTTCGGGCGGGCACCGAGTTTCGTGGCGACGGTGATCCCGTCACCGACGCCCCGGCTGCGGATCCAGCGGCCGAGCAGTTCCTCGCTCTCGCCGCCCTGGGTGCCGTCGACCCAGAAGGCATAGTTGTCGGACGTGTCGATGAAGGTGCCGCCGGCCTCGACGAAACGGTCGAGAAGGGCGAAGGAGGTCGCTTCGTCGGTCACCGTCCCGAAGAGCATGGAGCCGAGGCTCAGGACACTCACCTCACGGCGGGTGGCCGGGTCGCTGCCGATGACGCGGTATTTCATGAGAGTCCTCTTCGGGGAATCCGGGCAATCGGTTACGGATTTAATGGTTCCGGGGCGCTGGAAATTGATCCGGAAATTGATCCGGAAATTGATTCTGCGACGTTCCGTGCGACGGCATCGATATGCGGCACGAGAAAGAAATGGCCGCCCTCGAAGGTGTGGAGCGCGAACTCGTCGGTCGTGTGGGTGGCCCAGGCCCGGGCCATGGGGGCGTCCACGCGCGGGTCCTCGTCCCCGATGAACGCGGTGACGGGGCAGTCGAGCGGGGGCGCGCCCCGGTAGCGGTACGTCTCCGTGGCGAGGTAGTCGCCGCGCACCGCGGGCAGGATCACCGCGAGCAGCTCGGGACTGTCCAGCATCCGGGGGTCCGTGCCGCCGAGGAGCTTCATGTCGGCGATCAGCTCCTCGTCGCTCGCCCGGCGCACCGGGCCGGGAGCGGGCACCGAGGGCGCGCGCCGACCCGACACGAACAGGGCGCGCGGACGGGCCCCGGCGGCGTGCAGCCGGCTGCCCACCTCGAACGCGAGCGTGGCGCCCATGCTGTGCCCGAACAGGGCGTACGGCTCCTCGGCCCACTCGGTGAGCTCGGCGGCGACGGCGTCGGCCAGCTCGTGCAGATCCTCGACGCAGGGCTCGTGGAACCGCTCCTGGCGGCCCGGATACTGCACGACCAGCACCTCGGCCCGGGGTGCGAGCCGCGCCGAGAACGGGTGGAAGAAGGCGGCGTTGCCCCCGGCGTGCGGAAACACGAACAGCCGCACGGCACCCGGCGCGGCGGCATGGAAACTCCGCAGCCACGGAGTGCCGGGCGCCCTCACGTCCGCCTCGCGTCATGGACTCTCACGGGGCGTCCTTTCGTCCGGTGGGTGGGGATGCCGCGGGCCAACGTACACGACAGGTGTCGGGTGAATTTTATCCGGCGTATTCGGCGGCGAATTCATTTTTGGCCATCCTTTTGTTCGCGCACCTTTTTTGCCGCATGGTGTTCGCCGCTCCCCGGTACCGCGGCGACCACCCGGCCGGTGTGTGACGCTGGTCTCGCCGAGGCCCTGGAGGAGATCCGGGAATCCGTCCCCGGCAACCCCGCCGGTCCCGACGGCGATTTCTTCGAGCCCGGCGGAAACCCCCTGTTCGCCGTCCGTGCCGGCGCCGCCCCGCGTGCCCGCGGACCGGCCGCCGTACCGCTGCGCGCCCTCCCCGGGACGCCCGGGATCCGGGCCTCCACCGGCGGACGCCGAAGCCTCGCCACGAGACGACAGGGCCGCCCCGGACCCCAATCGCGTTAACATGACGAGAAATCGTCCGGTACCCCGCGCGGACTGGAACGGGAAGGCCGCCCTCGCGTGAGTGCATTTCAACAACCAGACCCCAGGGACCGCCCCGCGCGGCTCACCGTCGGCGTCGTCGGCGCCGGCCGCGTGGGACCCGCTCTGGCCGCGTCCCTCCAGCTCGCCGGACACCGCCCGGTGGCCGTCTCCGGAGTCTCCGACGCATCCCGGCGGCGGGCCGCGCTGCTGCTGCCCGACGTGCCGCTGATGCCGCCCGCCGAGGTCCTCCGGCACGCCGATCTGGTGCTGCTCACCGTCCCCGACGACACCCTGCCCGGCCTGGTGCAGGGCCTCGCCGAGACCGGTGCCGTACGGCCCGGGCAGCTCCTGGTGCACACCTCCGGCCGCTACGGCGCGAAGGTCCTCGAACCCGCCCTGCGCGCGGGCGCGCTGCCCCTGGCCCTGCACCCGGCGATGACGTTCACCGGCACGCCCGTGGACGTCCAGCGCCTCGCCGGCTGCTCCTTCGGCGTCACCGCCCCCGACGAGCTGCGGCTGGCCGCCGAGGCCCTCGTCATCGAGATGGGCGGCGAACCCGAGTGGATCGCCGAGGAGAACCGCCCGCTCTACCACGCGGCCCTCGCCCTGGGCGCCAACCACCTGGTCACCCTCGTCGCCCAGTCCATGGAGCTGCTGCGCGCGGCGGGCGTCGAGGCCCCCGACCGGATGCTCGGCCCGCTGCTCGGCGCCGCCCTCGACAACGCGCTGCGCTCCGGCGACGCCGCGCTCACCGGCCCCGTCGCCCGCGGGGACGCCGGCACGGTCGCCGCGCACGTCGCCGAGCTGCGCCGGCACGCCCCGCAGACTGTCGCCGGGTATCTGGCGATGGCCCGGGCGACCGCCGACCGCGCGCTCGCCCACGGACTGCTCAAGCCGGAACTGGCCGAGGACCTCCTCGGCGTCCTCGCGGGCCGGGCCGACGGCGCCCCGGGCAGCCCTGGCACCGAAGGAGACGCCGGATGACCCCCACCCTCCTGCGCACCGCCGCCGAACTGCACGCACGCGTGCGTGCAGGCCGCCGGGCCGTCGTGATGACGATGGGCGCCCTGCACGAGGGCCACGCCACCCTGATCCGCACCGCCCGCCGACTCGCCGGGCCGGACGGCGAGGTCGTCGTCACCGTCTTCGTCAACCCGCTCCAGTTCGGCCGGGGCGAGGACCTCGACCGCTATCCGCGCACCCTGGACGCCGACCTCAAGATCGCCGAGGAGGCGGGCGCGGACGCCGTGTTCGCCCCGGCCGTGGACGAGGTCTACCCCGGCGGCGAACCCCAGGTCCGGATCAGCGCCGGCCCGATGGGGGAGCGGCTGGAGGGCGCCTCCCGCCCCGGCCACTTCGACGGCGTGCTCACCGTCGTCGCCAAGCTGCTCCACCTCACCCGCCCCGACGTGGCGCTGTACGGCCAGAAGGACGCCCAGCAGCTCGCCCTGATCCGCCGTATGGTCCGCGACCTGAACTTCGGCATCGAGATCGTCGGCGTTCCCACCGTCCGCGAGGACGACGGGCTCGCCCTGTCCAGCCGCAACCGCTATCTCTCCGCGCCGGAGCGGCGCACCGCGCTCGCGCTGTCGGCGGCCCTGTTCGCCGGCCGTGACCGGCACGCCGCCCAGGAGGCGCTGCGGGCACGCGCGCGTGAGGTGCCCGCCACACACGCGCGTGCCGAGGCGCTCAGCGCCCTCGGGGAGTCCCGCGCGGCGGCCGACGCGCACGCCGTCGCCCAGGCCGCCCCCGGCGGCGCGGGCGCCGTCCTGGCCGCCGCCCGGCTCGTCCTCGACGAGGCCGCCCGGCTCGACCCGCCGCTGGAGCTGGACTACCTCGCCCTCGTCGACCCGTCCGACTTCACGGAGATCGGTGACCGCGAGGACGGCTTCACCGGCGAGGCCGTGCTCGCCGTCGCCGCCCGGGTCGGGACGACCCGGCTGATCGACAACCTCCCCCTCACCTTCGGAACCCTCGGAGCCGCCTTGTGACCAGCACAGGCATACGACTGCACGCGCCCGCCCCGGGTTGGTCGATCTCCGCCGACGTGGTGGTCGTCGGCTCCGGCGTGGCGGGGCTCACCGCGGCCCTGCGCTGCGAGGCCGCCGGTATGAACACCGTCGTCGTCACCAAGGCCCGGCTCGACGACGGTTCCACCCGCTGGGCGCAGGGCGGCATCGCCGCGGCCCTCGGCGAGGGCGACACCCCCGAGCAGCACCTGGACGACACCCTCGTCGCGGGCGCGGGCCTGTGCGACGAGGACGCCGTCCGGATCCTCGTCACCGAGGGCCCGGACGCCGTACGGCGGCTGATCGAGACCGGCGCGCACTTCGACGAGTCCGCCGAGGGCAACCTGGAACTCACCCGCGAGGGCGGCCACCACCGGCGCCGGATCGCCCACGCCGGCGGCGACGCGACCGGCGCGGAGATCTCCCGCGCGCTCGTCGAGGCCGCCCGCGCGCGGGGCGTACGGACCATCGAGAACGCGCTCGTCCTGGACCTGCTCACCGACGCCGACGGCCGTACGGCGGGCGTCAGCCTGCACGTCATGGGCGAGGGTCAGCACGACGGCGTGGGCGCCGTGCACGCCCCGGCGGTCGTCCTCGCCACCGGCGGCATGGGCCAGGTGTTCTCCGCGACCACCAACCCGTCCGTGTCGACGGGCGACGGCGTGGCGCTCGCGCTGCGGGCCGGCGCGGAGGTCAGCGACCTGGAGTTCGTGCAGTTCCACCCGACCGTGCTGTTCCTCGGCCCGGACGCGGAGGGCCAGCAGCCGCTGGTCTCCGAGGCCGTACGCGGCGAGGGCGCCCACCTGGTCGACGCGGACGGCGTGCGCTTCATGGTCGGGCAGCACGAGCTCGCCGAGCTGGCGCCCCGGGACATCGTCGCCAAGGGCATCATGCGCCGGATGCAGGAGCAGGACGCCGAGCACATGTTCCTCGACGCCCGCCACTTCGGCGCCGAGATGTGGGAGCACCGCTTCCCGACGATCCTCGCCGCCTGCCGTGCCCACGGCATCGACCCGGTCCACGAGCCCATCCCGATAGCCCCGGCGGCCCACTACGCCTCCGGCGGCGTGCGCACCGACTCCCGGGGCCGGACGACCGTCCCGGGCCTCTACGCGTGCGGCGAGGTCGCCTGCACCGGGGTGCACGGCGCGAACCGGCTCGCGTCCAACTCCCTCCTGGAGGGCCTGGTCTACGCCGAGCGGATCTCCGCCGACATCGCCGACAGCCAGGCCGGCGACGGCCTGCACGCGCGTGTGCCCGCCCCGGTGGAACACCCGGAGAGGCCCGCGCACCCGCTGCTCGGCGCCGAGGCCCGGTTCGCGATCCAGCGGATCATGACCGAGGGCGCCGGGGTGCTCCGCTCCGCAGAGTCCCTGGCCAAGGCCGCCGACCAGCTCCAGCGCCTGCACGCCGAGGCCCGCGACGCGCTGGACGAGAACGGCAAGACCGCCGAGCCCGGTGTCGACACCTGGGAGGCCACCAACCTCCTGTGCGTGGCCCGCGTCCTGGTCGCCGCCGCCGCGCTGCGCGAGGAGACGCGCGGCTGCCACTGGCGCGAGGACCACGCCGACCGCGACGACCCGGCATGGCGCCGCCACATCGTCGTACGGCTGAATCCGGACCGGTCCCTCGCCGTACACACCACCGATACCGCAGACTTCCCCCCGACCCGGCAGCACCAGCAGGAGCAGTGACACACGTGAGCACCGACGACCTCCCCCTCGCCCCGACCGGCGGCTGCGGCGACGGCTGCGCCTGCGGCGCAGAGGGCGACCTCGGCGACGAGGAATACCTGGAGTGCGGTCTCGACCCCGCGCTCGCCCAGCTCCTGGCCGAGGCCGGGCTCGACCCGGTCGAGGTCGAGGACATCGCCAACGTCGCCATCCAGGAGGACCTGGCGCACGGCGTGGACGTGACGACGGTCGCGACCATCCCCGAGGAGGCGGTGGCCACCGCCGACTTCACCGCGCGCGAGGCGGGCGTGGTCGCCGGCCTGCGGGTCGCCGAGGCGGTCGTCTCGGTGGTGTGCACCGACGAGTTCGAGGTCGAGCGGCACGTCGAGGACGGCGACCGGGTGGAGGCGGGCCAGAAGCTGCTGTCGGTGACGACCCGCACGCGCGACCTGCTGACCGCCGAGCGCAGCGCGCTGAACCTGCTGTGCCGGCTGTCCGGCATCGCGACCGCCACGCGCGCGTGGGCGGACACCCTGGAGGACACGAAGGCGCGGGTGCGGGACACCCGCAAGACCACGCCGGGCCTGCGCTCCCTGGAGAAGTTCGCGGTCCGCGCGGGCGGTGGCGTCAACCACCGCATGTCGCTGTCGGACGCGGCCCTCGTCAAGGACAACCACGTGGTCGCGGCGGGCGGCGTCGCCCAGGCCTTCACGGCCGTCCGGGAGGCCTTCCCGGACGTGCCGATCGAGGTCGAGGTCGACACCCTGCACCAGCTGCGCGAGGTCGTCGACGCGGGTGCCGACCTGATCCTGCTGGACAACTTCACCCCGGGCGAGTGCGCCGAGGCGGTGGGCATCGTCGGCGGACGGGCCCTGCTGGAGGCCTCGGGCCGGCTGACCCTGGAGAACGCCAAGGCCTACGCCGACACCGGCGTCGACTTCCTGGCCGTCGGCGCCCTCACCCACTCCTCGCCGATCCTGGACATCGGTCTGGATCTGCGGGACGCGGAGTAGGGAGCGGGTGCCGGTCATGCTGCTGACGATCGACGTGGGGAACACGCACACGGTGCTCGGCCTGTTCGACGGTGAGGACATCGTCGAGCACTGGCGGATCTCGACCGACTCCCGCCGTACGGCCGACGAACTCGCGGTCCTGCTGCAGGGCCTGATGGGCATGCACCCGCTGCTCGGCGTGGAGCTGGGCGAAGGCATCGACGGCATCGCGATCTGCGCGACCGTCCCCTCGGTGCTGCACGAACTGCGCGAGGTGACCCGCCGCTACTACGGCGACGTCCCCGCGGTCCTCGTCGAACCGGGCGTCAAGACCGGGGTGCCGATCCTCTTCGACAACCCCAAGGAGGTCGGCGCCGACCGCATCATCAACGCGGTCGCCGCGAACGAGCTCTACGGCGGTCCGGCGATCGTCGTCGACTTCGGCACCGCGACGACGTTCGACGCGGTCAGCGCGCGCGGCGAGTACGTCGGCGGGGTCATCGCCCCGGGCATCGAGATCTCGGTCGAGGCCCTCGGCGTCAAGGCGGCCCAGCTCCGGAAGATCGAGGTGGCCCGGCCGCGCAGCGTGATCGGCAAGAACACGGTCGAGGCGATGCAGTCCGGCATCGTCTACGGCTTCGCGGGCCAGGTCGACGGCGTGGTCACCCGGATGGCCCGCGAGCTGGCGGAGGACCCCGACGACGTCACCGTGATCGCGACGGGCGGCCTCGCGCCGATGGTCCTCGGCGAGTCGTCGGTGATCGACGAGCACGAGCCGTGGCTGACGCTGATCGGGCTGCGGCTGGTGTACGAGCGGAACGTCTCGCGAATGTGAGCGGCCAGGGGGCGGATTCGCGCGCGCCACACCCGCCCCCTATGTCGAATTTGTCCGATTAGCGCGTATCGTCGGCGCATGCCCACGCCATACGGATCCCGCGGCGGCATGGCGTTCGGCGCGGAGGAGCTGCGTGTGCTCCGCCGCGCCCTCGCCCTCGCCCTCCACCCCGGCCCCGCCAGCGACGAGGACGTCCAGGACTGTCATCGCCTAGCCGAGTCCCTCGACGAGGCGCTGTGCGAGGCCGCCCGGTTGCGGGCCTTCCTGGTGGCCGACCTCGGCCGGTACCGCGCCGCCCTGCCCGGCGCCGCCGTCGGCTACCTCACGCTCCTGGAGGAGGTCCTGGCCACGGGGCACCGGCCCGGCCCCGAGGACCTCGCCGCCCTGCGCGCCCTGCGCGGCGATCCGGCCGCCGCCGCCCTCCTGGCCCGCTGCCAGGTCCTCGCCGAACAGGACGTACGGGCCCGCCTGGCGCGCCGTACGCCCCGCCAGGCCTCCCCGGCCGTCCCGCTGGTCCCGGCGTCCCGTACGCGCCTTCTCGCCCTCCCGGGGGGCCGTTCCGCCGAAGCCGAGGGCGTCCTGACGGCCGCCGCCGACGATCCGCGCGAGGAACCCCGCAAGAAACCCGCCGAGAAACCCGCCGAGAGGCCCGCCGCGCCCGCTCCCGGCCCCGTGAAGCGGCCCGCCCCCGAGCCCGGCCGCCGCCCCGTCCCCACCCCGGGCGAGGTCTTCCCGCGCCGCCGGCCCACCCCTCCGCCGCCGCCCGCCGAGCCGGAGCAGCGGCAGCCGCGGAGACTGGCGGTCGGCTGAGGCGCACGCGCGTGTGCGGGGGGCGCGGCGCGTCGGGCCGACCCCGCCCCGGTGTCCCGTTCCCCCGTGGCTACCCTGGATCCATGGACTATGTCTCCGCGCTGGTGCCCCCCGTCGTCATGGCCGTGTTCTTCATCGGTGTGATCAGGGTGATCGTGAAGACCCAGGGGGGCGCCAACAAGGCCAAGGAGGACGCGGCCGTCGACGCCGCCCTCGCGCGCACGCAGAGCGCCGGTCGGACCCCCGCCGGTCCCGACGCCTGACCCCGCCGTCCCGCAGGGGAGGGGCGGCACCCCGGCGTACGGCTCCCCCGGAGTCGTACGCCCTTTTTGTGCCCGTCTGACATCGAAAGCGCACGTCCGGCACGCGATTGCCGAGATCTCCCACTATTGTGCTGAGAGTGCCTCGCCCATTGGGAGAACTCGAAGACGCGGTCATGACGCGGGTGTGGAAGTGGAACCGCCCGGTGACGGTTCGGGAAGTCCTGGAAGACCTTCAGCGGGAACGGTCCATCGCCTACACCACGGTGATGACCGTTTTGGACAATCTCCATCAGAAGGGCTGGGTGCGCCGCGAGGCCGAAGGCCGGGCCTATCGATATGAGGCGGTCTCCACCCGCGCCGCCTACGCCGCCGCCCTCATGAACGACGCCTGGGCGCAGAGCGACAACCCCGCCGCCGCCCTCGTCGCCTTCTTCGGGATGATGAGCGACGAACAGCGACAGGCGCTGCGCGACGCCGTACGCATCGTCCAAGGCCCCGAAACATCCGAAGCCGCATCTGCGGGCACCACCGGCACTGCCGGGGAGAACCCCGCCTCGGCATCCGGGGGCGGCGGGCGATAGCGTCCGCACATGTCCGCAGAGAGCCCCGCCGGCGAGAACCCCGAGAACCCCGAAGTCAGCGCTAAAGCCATCACCGTCCGGCGGGCCCGGACCGCCGATGTCCCCGCCGTACGCCGACTCCTTGACGCGTACGTCCGCGGCGGCATCCTCCTCGACAAAGCGACGGTGACCCTTTACGAGGACATCCAGGAGTTCTGGGTCGCCGAACGCGACGACAACGCCGAGGTCGTCGGCTGCGGCGCGCTGCACGTGATGTGGGAAGACCTCGCTGAAGTGCGCACTCTCGCGGTGAAGCCCGGCCTGAAGGGCTCCGGTGTGGGTCACCAGTTGTTGGAGAAGTTGCTGCACACCGCGCGCTGGCTGGGCGTTCGGCGCGTTTTCTGCCTGACCTTCGAAGTGGACTTCTTCGGCAAGCACGGCTTCGTGGAGATCGGTGAGACGCCGGTCGACACCGATGTCTACGCGGAGCTGATGCGTTCCTATGACGAGGGCGTAGCGGAGTTCCTCGGACTCGAACGAGTGAAACCGAACACCTTGGGCAACAGCCGGATGCTTCTGCATCTGTGATCGTGGCCCCCCATTCCGGCGGACCGGTCTTGACCGGTGCCCTATGTCCGAAACGCGCACGTTTCCGGGCGAGGGGCGGGCTGTCGGTCTCTCCCAGGGGTTTGTGTTTTTCCGGCAAAAGCGGTTTGCTTTCCGACGTACTGCAGTACTGCATATAACAGGGCGCGGCTAAACGGCGGACGCCGCGGACCCCCGTCCCTCACGTTATCGATGAAAGGAAATCCGGTGGCACAGAAGGTTCAGGTCCTTCTTGTCGACGACCTCGACGGCGGCGAGGCTGACGAGACCGTGACGTTCGCGCTGGACGGCAAGACCTACGAGATCGACCTCACGACCGCCAATGCGGACAAGCTGCGCGGGCTTCTCGAGGCCTATGTGAAGGGTGGCCGTCGTACCGGAGGCCGCGCCTCGGGCGGGCGTGGAAAGGCGCGTGCCGCTTCCGGCAGCAGCCAGGACACCGCTCAGATCCGCGCGTGGGCGAAGGAGAACGGTTTCGAGGTCAACGACCGTGGCCGTGTTCCGGCGACCATTCGCGAGGCTTACGAGAAGGCCAACGGCTGAGCGGCGAGCCGACCCAGCCGGACACGGTGACAGTGCGCTGCCAGCGTGTCCACCAACCGCACCAGATCGGGGGCGTCCTTCGCGCCCCCCGGCGCCGACACCGTCGGCAGCGAGGCCTCGACCTCGCACCCCGCCACGGGGGGCCGCAGCCAGACGGCGGCCCCCTGCACCGGCGTATGACGCCGGCAGCCCGGGACGAGCCACGGCGGCATCGGCGCTTCCATGAGGGAGCCCTCGCCGATCGCCGTCAGATCCAGCGGCACCGCGCCCCACTCCAGCCACTGGAGGATCCCCGGCAGTTCCTCGGCGCTCCCGGCGGCCACCAGGAGCCGCATCCGGCAGCCCTCGCCCGCCGTCCCGACCGTCCCGCCCGTTCCGCCGTGCACGGCCACCGGGAAGCCCGGTGCCCCGCGCCCGAGCGCCGCGCGGCCGGCCTCCGCGGGGACCTCCAGGACGTCGAAGCGCTCGCCCACCGAAAGTCGTACCGGCTCCCCGGGCACCGTCGCCCACCCCAGTTCGTTCTCGTACCAACCGCGGACCGGCCCGCCCGGGCGGGCGCCCGCAGGAGCGGTGTCCGCGGGGTCGAGCGGCCGACGGGGCGGAGGGACGGAGCGGACCATGCCGAGTAGAACCATCCGAAGAGCCCCGGAGTTACGCTGGGTTCCTTCACGGTCGCGCACAGTGGCGAACGGCGGTGCGCGCAAGGGGCTCGGGAGGCGCAAGGTTGTTCGCCCGTAGCGGAGGGAAAGGGCGCACACGGCATGGACTGTCCGTCGCGGCGGGTAAGACTTCCCTAGTGGGAGGGGGCGACACGCAGGAAAGGGCGTCTCACGTTCGCCATCGGCGTACTGATGGTGAGGGTAACTGCCTGGCCTGCGGGAACATCGTCTCGCACCATCGGGTTGGAGCAGATGTCGGCGTTCGGGGTCAGGAGGCCATCGACGGTGTCGGCAGTTGGAATGAGCGGTCCCTGCTTGCGGGACTAAGCTGCGGTAGGACAGGGAGGGGAAGTTCCCCCCACTGCCTGACCGCTCTGAGGAGCGATTAACGATGTTCGAGAGGTTCACCGACCGCGCGCGGCGGGTTGTCGTCCTGGCTCAGGAAGAAGCCCGGATGCTCAACCACAACTACATCGGCACCGAGCACATCCTCCTGGGCCTGATCCACGAGGGTGAGGGTGTCGCCGCCAAGGCCCTTGAGAGCCTCGGGATTTCGCTCGAGGCGGTCCGCCAGCAGGTGGAGGAGATCATCGGGCAGGGGCAGCAGGCCCCGTCCGGGCACATCCCCTTCACCCCCCGTGCCAAGAAGGTCCTGGAGCTGTCGCTCCGCGAGGCCCTTCAGCTGGGCCACAACTACATCGGCACGGAGCACATCCTGCTCGGCCTGATCCGCGAGGGCGAGGGCGTCGCCGCCCAGGTCCTCGTCAAGCTGGGCGCTGATCTCAACCGGGTGCGGCAGCAGGTCATCCAGCTGCTCTCCGGCTACCAGGGCAAGGAGACCGCCACCGCCGGCGGGCCTGCCGAGGGCACCCCCTCGACGTCCCTGGTCCTCGACCAGTTCGGCCGGAACCTCACCCAGGCCGCTCGTGAGTCCAAGCTCGACCCGGTCATCGGGCGCGAGAAGGAGATCGAGCGGGTCATGCAGGTGCTGTCCCGCCGTACCAAGAACAACCCGGTCCTGATCGGTGAGCCCGGCGTCGGCAAGACCGCCGTCGTCGAGGGCCTCGCCCAGGCCATCGTCAAGGGCGAGGTGCCCGAGACCCTCAAGGACAAGCACCTCTACACCCTCGACCTCGGCGCGCTGGTCGCCGGCTCCCGCTACCGCGGTGACTTCGAGGAGCGCCTGAAGAAGGTGCTCAAGGAGATCCGCACCCGCGGCGACATCATCCTGTTCATCGACGAGCTCCACACGCTGGTCGGTGCGGGTGCCGCCGAGGGCGCGATCGACGCGGCCTCCATCCTGAAGCCGATGCTGGCCCGCGGTGAGCTCCAGACCATCGGTGCCACCACGCTCGACGAGTACCGCAAGCACCTGGAGAAGGACGCGGCCCTCGAGCGCCGCTTCCAGCCCATCCAGGTCGCGGAGCCGTCCCTGCCGCACACGATCGAGATCCTCAAGGGTCTCCGTGACCGGTACGAGGCGCACCACCGCGTCTCCATCACCGACGAGGCGCTGGTCCAGGCCGCCACCCTGGCCGACCGGTACATCTCGGACCGCTTCCTGCCGGACAAGGCGATCGACCTGATCGACGAGGCCGGTTCCCGGATGCGCATCCGCCGGATGACCGCTCCGCCGGACCTGCGCGAGTTCGACGAGAAGATCGCCGGCGTCCGCCGCGACAAGGAGTCCGCGATCGACTCGCAGGACTTCGAGAAGGCCGCCTCCCTGCGCGACAAGGAGAAGCAGCTCCTCGCCGCCAAGGCGAAGCGCGAGAAGGAGTGGAAGGCCGGCGACATGGACGTCGTCGCCGAGGTCGACGGCGAGCTGATCGCCGAGGTCCTCGCCACGGCCACCGGCATCCCGGTCTTCAAGCTCACGGAGGAGGAGTCGTCCCGCCTGCTGCGCATGGAGGACGAGCTCCACAAGCGGGTCATCGGCCAGGTCGACGCCGTCAAGGCGCTGTCCAAGGCGATCCGCCGTACCCGCGCCGGGCTCAAGGACCCGAAGCGTCCGGGTGGCTCGTTCATCTTCGCCGGCCCGTCCGGTGTCGGTAAGACGGAGCTGTCCAAGGCGCTCGCCGAGTTCCTCTTCGGCGACGAGGACGCGCTGATCTCCCTCGACATGTCGGAGTTCAGCGAGAAGCACACGGTCTCGCGGCTCTTCGGCTCCCCGCCCGGATACGTGGGCTACGAGGAGGGCGGCCAGCTGACCGAGAAGGTCCGCCGCAAGCCGTTCTCCGTCGTCCTCTTCGACGAGGTCGAGAAGGCCCACCCGGACATCTTCAACAGCCTGCTGCAGATCCTGGAGGACGGTCGCCTGACCGACTCCCAGGGCCGGGTCGTGGACTTCAAGAACACGGTCATCATCATGACGACCAACCTCGGCACCCGGGACATCTCCAAGGGCTTCAACCTGGGCTTCGCGGCCTCGGGCGACTCGAAGAGCAACTACGAGCGCATGAAGAACAAGGTGTCGGACGAGCTCAAGCAGCACTTCCGCCCCGAGTTCCTCAACCGTGTCGACGACGTGGTCGTCTTCCCGCAGCTCACGCAGGAGGACATCCTGCGGATCGTCGACCTGATGATCGGCAAGGTGGACGAGCGCCTGAAGGACCGGGACATGGGCATCGAGCTCTCCCAGTCCGCCAAGGAGCTGCTGTCCAAGAAGGGCTACGACCCGGTGCTGGGCGCGCGTCCGCTGCGTCGCACGATCCAGCGCGAGATCGAGGACACGCTCTCCGAGAAGATCCTCTTCGGCGAGCTGCGTCCCGGTCACATCGTGGTCGTGGACACCGAGGGCGAGGGTGAGACCAAGACCTTCACCTTCCGCGGCGAGGAGAAGTCGGCCCTGCCCGACGTCCCGCCGATCGAGCAGGCGGCCGGCGGCGCCGGCCCGAACCTGAGCAAGGACGCGTAAGCGTCAGCGCCTCACGGCGATGAAGGGCCGCCACAGAACTCCGGTTCCGTGGCGGCCCTTCCGCGTGGCCGGGTTCAGCCACGGTCGTCCGTGATCCGCGCGCCCGGAACCAACTCGTCGAGCGCCGGGTGAAGAACTCCAGGATCTGGAGGCAGGACCATTCGGTCGCCGAGTCCAGGAAGTAGCGGGCGTCCGTGGACAGGCCCTCGGTCTTCGGGGCGGCGGAGCACAGACGCGCGGCCGGCTCGCGGTGCCCCAGCCGTACGGCTTGGACGTCGTCCATGTCCAGGTCGCCCAGGTCGCCCAGGTCGCCCAGGGCGGGCAGGCGAGCACCCGGCGCGTGGGCCTCGGCCGGTCCCTCGGCCACGGGGAAGGGCGGCTCCCCCGGGGAGGCCAGTGCCTCGCCGACCGGATGTGCCGCGAGCCTGCCCACGTCCTTCTCGCCCAGGCTGCGCTTCTCGCCCCTGAACGAGACGAGATCCTTCAGGCGTACCGGCCTGTCGACCAGTCCGGCACCGGGTGCCTCGGGGGTGAACAGCTTTCCCAGCAAGGGCGTGACCACTGCCGACGCCAGTCGTCCGCCGAGTACCGTCGGCTCCACCCGCCACCTCCGTCGTCGTCTGCGAACGGTGTGCTCGGGTGGAGCCTTGCCCTGCTCCCCGGACGGTGATCGGGGCTCCCGGCGCCCTGGCCGGGCGCCTACCGGGGCAGCGTCAGGAGAGCTGGCCGTCGTAGTCCGGCAGCTTGTACGTCTTCTCCGCGTGGCCGCCCGACAGGTCGGTGGCGCTGTTGCCGATGTTCGCGATGATCGTGTAGCCCTTGTTCTCGATGTCGACGCGCTGGGCGGTCTTGTAGGCGGCGACGTCCTTGAAGAGGTCGAGCAGGCCGCGGGCGTAGAGCCCGGAGACCTTGTAGCCGACGTACTTGAGGTTGTAGTCGGTGAACGAGTAGATGATGCCCGGGCGGGCGGTGACGAAGAACAGCGAGACGCCGTGGTCCTGGGCGTACTTGGCGACGTCGAGGACCGGCTTGTTGGCCGGCTGCGGGTAGCTGAAGCCGAAGTCGGTCTCCAGCGTCGTGTTGTCGATGTCGAAGACGATCGCCTGCTTCTCGCCGGTCCTGGCGGCGGCGATGCGCTGCTTCAGATAGGGCAGGGCCTCGTTCATCACCGACTGGCAGTCGGCCTGCCAGGTGGTGTAGTCGACGTCCTCCGCGGCGGCGGTGGCGACGGTGGAGGTACTGGTGGCCGTAGCGGCCTGGGCGCCCGCCGGGACGGCCATGGCGGTGACGGCGGCCGTCGCCACGGCCGTCATGGCTATGCGGCGCTTCCAGGTGCCTGTGGTCATGTGGGGTCCTCTCGCGTCCTGGCCTGCCTGTGTCGTGGGCATGCTGCGCTGTGGGGATGGCCTGGGGGGAACCAGCGGGTTACCGGGGGAAACCTGCGGGTTACTGGACGGTAAGGGTCGGTGAGACTCCGCTCACAGACCCGTGCACGGTTCGTGACGGGGGTCACAAGTCCCCCAGGGGCCAGGCGAGTAGCCCCCGTCACATCCCGAAGTCCCTTGCGGCGGGCGGCCGGTGACAAGCGGCACAGGTCATCGGCGGGCTACTAGCGGGGATAGTGGCAGCGCGAAAATGGGCAAAAGGGACATAGGTATTGAACCCCCCGGGGGGTTCCCGGGCCTCCGGCATGGATCGCCGTCAAATGGGGCGTCCCGGGCCATCTGTCAAGAAGTCGGAAGTTTTGGGGTGAAGTACTAGCTTCCGTCGTACGTCACACGTTTGGGGGTCCATCGCCCTCGGGGTTACCAAGGGATGGCCCACCCGGCAGGCGTTCCTGCGCCGGGTGGTCTTCCTGTCCCCGAACCCACGAGGTCTTCATGTTCCAGCGCGTCACGTCCCGTTCTTCCCGTACGTCCCTGCTCCGCACCCGCGTGGCCGTCGGGGCCGCCGCCCTGGGTGCCACGGCCGTGCTGGGAACCGGGGTGGCGTCCGCCGCCGTGCCCGCCGCCAAGACGGCCGTCTCCGCCAACGCCTGGGTCAAGCCGGTGGCGCACTACACCAAGTCCGCGACCTTCCACCAGGCCGGTGCCATGTGGCAGTCCACCCACAGCGGCCAGGACTTCGCCGTGCCGAGCGGCACCAAGGTGGTCGCCGCCCACGGCGGCACCGTGGTCAAGGCCGGCGGCAACGGCGCCGGTGACGGCCCCGCCTACGGCAACGCCATCGTCGTCAAGCACGGCAACGGGACCTACTCGCAGTACGCCCACCTGTCGCACATCGACGTGAAGGTCGGCCAGATAGTCAAGACCGGCCAGCGCATCGCCCTGTCCGGCAACACCGGCAACTCCAGCGGTCCCCACCTGCACTTCGAGATCCGCAAGACCGCCAACTACGGCTCCGCGATCGACCCGGTCGCCTTCCTGCGCGCCCACGGTCTGACCGTCTGACGGTGACGGGTGATCAGGCGCCCTGATGCGCCTGGGTCACGAGATCGACGGCGACCTCGAGGACGGCTGCGCGCTTGTCCTCCGGGTCGCCTTCGAGGTCCTGGAGGAAGAACATCCCGGCGTGCAGCGTGAAGATCGCGCTCACGCAGCGGACCTGGTCGGTGAGCGGGGCGTCCGGGTCGATGATGATGTCCCGCAGCGCACGCATGCGGTCCTTGAACGAGTCGCCGATCTGCAGCTCCCGTACCGTCGCCTGGTTCTCCTGCATGAAGCGGAAGAGCGGGGTCGCCTCGGCCAGGGCCCGGCTGTAGCGCCGTACGAGTTCGTGCTTGGTCTCCAGTGTGTGCGGCTGGCCCGCGCCCCACTCGATCAGGTCTTCGATCGGTTTCGTCAGATCCGTGAAGATGCTGACGATGATCTCTTCCTTGGTCTTGAAGTGGTAGTACAGGGCCGCCTTGGTGACCTCCAGCCGCTCCGCGATCTCGCGGAGCGAGGTCTTCTCGTAGCCCTGCTCGGCGAAGAGTTCGAGCGCGACGTCCTGGATGCGCTGGCGGGTGTTGCCGCGGCGCTGTCGCTTGGTCCCGTCCATGGTGCCGTCCATCCTCGTACTCCTCGCGCTCCCACGGAAACTTACTTGACGACCGGCTAGTGACAGGTCTACTTTCCTCAGTGTAGTGAACTAGCCGGGCGGCAAGTAAGTGGGCGGCCCGAAGCAGTGCCCAGGGGAGTGGAATCAATGGCGGACACCCAGACGGTCGAGACCGAACCGGAGAAACAACCGAAGAGCGTGCGGGTCGTCCTGCTTGCGCTGATGATCACGATGATGCTCGCGATGCTCGACAACA
The DNA here is from genome assembly GCF_001514205.1 of Streptomyces griseoruber. Classification (GTDB taxonomy): domain Bacteria; phylum Actinomycetota; class Actinomycetes; order Streptomycetales; family Streptomycetaceae; genus Streptomyces; species Streptomyces griseoruber. The sequence continues at coordinate 294,517 of NZ_KQ948775.1, forward strand.
TGATCGTCGGCACCGCGATGCCGACGATCGTCGGCGAACTCGGAGGTCTGGAACACCTCTCCTGGGTCGTGACCGCCTACACCCTCGCGACCGCCGCGGCCACCCCGATCTGGGGCAAGCTCGGTGACATGTACGGGCGCAAGGGCGCCTTCATGACCTCGATCGTGATCTTCCTGATCGGCTCCGCGCTCAGCGGCATGGCCCAGAACATGGGCGAGCTCATCGGCTTCCGCGCCGTGCAGGGCCTCGGTGCCGGTGGTCTGATGGTCGGCGTCATGGCGATCATCGGCGACCTGATCCCGCCCCGCGAGCGCGGCAAGTACCAGGGCATGATGGCCGGCGTCATGGCGCTCGCGATGATCGGCGGCCCGCTCGTCGGCGGCACCATCACCGACAACTGGGGCTGGCGCTGGTCCTTCTACATCAACCTGCCGCTCGGCGTGATCGCCCTCGCCGCGATCAGCGCCGTCCTGCACCTGCCGAAGAAGCGGGCCAAGGCGGGCATCGACTACCTTGGTGTCGTGCTGCTGACCGTGGGCATCACCTCGATCGTCCTCGTCACCACCTGGGGCGGCACGGAGTACGCCTGGACCTCCGCGCGGATCATGGAACTGATCGGGATCGGCGTCGCCTCCCTCATCGGGTTCGTGTTCTGGCAGACCAGGGCCGCCGAGCCGATCGTGCCGCTGCACATCTTCCGCAGCCGCAACTTCACGCTGATGTCCCTCATCGGCTTCATCACCGGCTTCGTGATGTTCGGCGCGACTCTGTTCCTGCCGCTCTACCAGCAGTCGGTGCAGGGCGCCTCCGCCACCAACTCCGGTCTGCTGCTCCTGCCGATGCTCGGCGCGATGCTGGTGACCTCCATGGTCGCGGGCCGCATCACCACCAGCACCGGCAAGTACAAGGTCTTCCCCGTCGTCGGCAGCGTCCTGATGGTCATCGGCCTCTACCTGCTGTCCACGATGGACACCGGCACCTCCCGCCTCACCTCCGGCGTCTTCATGGCCGTCGTCGGTCTGGGCATGGGCTGCCTGATGCAGATCACCATGCTGGTCGCGCAGAACAGCGTGGAGATGAAGGACATGGGCGTCGCCTCCTCCTCCACCACCCTGTTCCGTACGCTCGGCTCGTCCTTCGGTGTCGCGATCATGGGCGCGCTGTTCAACCACCGCGTCCAGGACGTCATGGCCGAGCGGGCCGGCGCCCTGGGCTCGAAGATCACCGAGCAGTCCGCGCAGCTGGACGCCGCCAGCCTGGCCAAGCTGCCGGCCGCGGCCCGAGAGGCCTACCAGCACGCGGTGTCCGCCGGTACCCACTCGGCGTTCCTGCTGGGCTCGATCGTCGCGGTGGCCGCACTGATCGCCGCCGTGTTCGTCAAGGAGGTTCCGCTCAAGGGAGCGGGGCCGCAGAAGGCGGACGAGGAGCCGACGACGGTGGCTCCGCCGGTCGTCGAGGCAGTCTGAACAGAACTTCCGACGACGGCCCCCGGGTGTCCGCCCCGGGGGCCGTCGCCTTTGCCCTACCGCCCGGGTGCCGGGGTACCGGGGTACCGGGGGTGCCGGGCTGTTCTGCTGAGCCCATGGACAAGACGCGGCAGCTGCGGCTGGCCAAGGACGCCATGGACCGTGACTGGGCCGATCCCGAGCTCGACCTGGACGCCGTGGCCGCGCACGCCGGGTACTCCCGCCACCCCTTCGTACGGGCCTTCAAGGCGGCGTACGGCGAGACCCGGGCCAGTACCTCACCCACCGCCGGATCGAGCGCGCCGAGGAGATGCTCCGCAGCGCCGATCTGAGCGTCACCGAGATCCGCCTGCTGGTCGGCTTCAGCAGCCTCGGCACGTCCGACGGCGGTCACCGCCTCGGTCCGCTACGGCATCATCGGGTAGCTTCCCGTGTTCGTCGGCGCGTGCTCGGGCAGCCACAGGACCGCCACCGCGCCCTCGGCGGGTATGTGGTCCGGTGCTCCGGCCGGGCGGACATTGCGGAAGGTGAGCCGGGCGCCGAGGACCCGGGCCTGGCCCGCCGCGATGGTCAGGCCGAGACCGTGGCCGTGGCCCGCCCGGTCGGCGCTGCCAGTGCGGAACCGGCTCGGGCCCTCGGCCAGCAGGTCCTCGGGGAACCCGGGGCCGTGGTCGCGGACCCGGATCACCCGGCCCTCGACGGTGACCTGGATCGGCGGCTTGCCATGCCGGGCGGCGTTGGCGAGGAGGTTGAACAGGACCCGCTCCAGACGGCGGGGGTCGGTCGTGACCATCGACTCATGGACGATCCGCACCTCGACCTCCGGGTCCTTGGCCGCCACCCGCCGCGCGACGAACTCGCCCAGCAGGAGGTCCTGCAACTCCGCCCGCTCCGAGGCGCTGTCCAGGCGGGCCACCTCCAGGACGTCCTCCACGAGCGTGCGCATGGCCTTCGCCCGGTCCAGGACCAGCTCGGTGGGCCGGCCGGGCGGCAGCAGCTCGGCCGCGGTCAGCAGACCGGTGACCGGGGTGCGCAGCTCGTGCGCGATGTCGGCGGTGACCCGCCGCTCGGCCTCCAGCCGCTGCTGGAGCGCGTCGGCCATGGCGTCCACCGCGCTCGCCAGGTCGTCGGTCTCGTCCCGTACGACCCCGCCGATCGCGTCCCGCACCCGGACGTCGGACTCGCCCTTGGCGACCTGGTTCGCCGCGGCCGCCGCCTTGCGCAGCCGACGCGAGAGCTGCCCGCCGATGAGCACCCCGAGCGCGCTGCCGCCGAACACGACCGCGATCGAGCCGATCACCAGAGCCTGGTCGAGGTCGTTGAGGATGTCGGTGCTCCGGTCGGTGAAACCGGTGTGCAGGGACATCACCCGCCCGTCCTTCAGCGGCACGGCCGCCCAGATGTCCGGCGTGCCCCCCGCACGGTCGGACACATACGTCACCCGGCGGCCCTGGGCGACCTTCTCCCGCACCTCCGACGGCAGCCGGGAGTCGTCGATCTTGATCTGGGGGAAGTTCGGCCGCCCGGTCATCTCGAAGTTGCGCTGCGCGATCTGGATGCGCTCGTCCGCGAGGTCGCGCGCGTTGTCCAGCATCGACACCCGGGCCGCGTTGTGCACGACGAGGCTGAGCGCGATCGCCACCAGCGCCCCGACCAGCGCGATCGCCGCGCTCAGCTTCCACCGCAGACCCGTACGGATGCCCGCGCCCTGTGCGCGGTCCGGAACCAGGTGCCGGATCATCCCCCTCACACCCCCCGTCCGCTCATGCCTTCAACTTGTAGCCGAAGCCACGGACCGTCTCGATGCGGTCCTGGCCGATCTTCGTCCGCAGCCGCTGCACATGGACGTCCACGACGCGGGTGTCACCGCCCCAGCCGTAGTCCCAGACGCGCTCCAGGAGCTTGTCCCGCGACAGGACCGTGCCCGGCGCGGAGGAGAACTCCAGCAGCAGCCGCATCTCGGTGGGCGTCAGGGCCACCGGCCGGCCGGCCCTGCGGACCTCCATGCCCTCGGTGTCGACCTCCAGGTCGCCGAAGGTCAGCACACCGCCCGCGGGCGCGGCGTCCTCGGCCCGGTCCCCGCCGCCCGCGTGCCCGAAGCGGCGCAGCACCGCGCGGATCCGGGCGACCAGGACGGCGCCGTCGAACGGCTTGGTCACATAGTCGTCGGCGCCGGCCTCCAGGCCCAGGACGACGTCGATGGAGTCGGCGCGCGCCGACAGCATGATCACGGGCACGGTGGACTCGTCCCGGATGCGCCGGCAGAGGCTGACCCCGTCCAGGCCGGGCACCATGACGTCCAGCAGGGCGATGTCGGGGCGGTCGGCCCGGAACGCGTCCAGCCCGGACAGGCCGTCGGGCATCGCGGTGACCACGAAGCCGTCCCGCTCCAGGGCGAGCTGGGTGGCCTCGCGGATGACGTCGTCGTCCTCGACGAACAGGACGTGGGTCTGGTCTGCCATCCCGGTGCTCTCAGTCCTCGTGTTCGGTGGTGCGTCGGTGGTGCGTCGGTGGTGGGCGCCGCACATCTGTCCGGGTGCCCCTTGAGGGGACGCCGGAGGCTTCCGCAGCGTTCACTCCCGGTGCGCCCACTCATTGATCGGATCGGGCGGCCCGATCGGTTCACGGGTTCCGGAGATTTTTCCAGCCCGCCCGAAATCCAAGGTCAGCCGGTCCCGGGCACCGGCGTCGGGTCCCCGTCCACGATGCTGCTGTACTCGTTGTGGATGGTGAACTCCTTGACGAAGTGCTCCGCGCTGGTCCAGCGGTAGGTGATCACGTTCTCACCGGACGGGTTGGAGACGGAGTCGCCCTTCGCGTACACCTGCTTGGTCACCACCAGGTCGCCGCGGTCTATCTCCGCGTAGACCGGGGGCTCCTCGGTCCTGAAGACGTTCTCGTACCGGCCGTCCTTCTCCCGGTACACGTACGAGCCGACACCGACCGCGTCGCCGCAGGTCAGCACGTTCACCACGATGTCCGTGACGGGACCGCCGGTCAGGTCGCCGTAGGAGACGTCGACCGGGTACTCGTCGCCGACGCACGGCTTCAGCTCGCCCTTGACCTCCGCCGAGACCTCGGGGTCGGCCTTGACGAGCTGGACCGCGTCCACCCGGGAGGGGATGCGGGTGGGCGCGGCCGAGGGGGTCATCGTCGCGGCGCCGGCCACCGCGTCCGCGTGCGCGGGGCCCTCGTCACGGGTGCCGGTGCCGCCGGTGGCGCACGCGGACACGAAAAGGGCGAGGGCGGCGAGCACGGTCACCGCCGTGATCGCCGCCTGGAAGGTGCCTCGGGCCGCTGTGGGCCCTGCCTGGGCCGGTGTCGGCCCGGCCTCGGTCAGGCCGCCGCGCAACGCTCCCGCTCCTCACGCTCCAGCGCGCGTGCGTCCAGATCGCGGGCTTCCAGCTCCTCGCGGAGCCGGGCGAGCGCCCGGTGCAGCGTGCTCTTGACCGTTCCCGCGGACATGCCGAGGGCGGCGGCCGTCTCCTCCGTGGACATCTGCTCCCAGTGTCGCAGCACGACGACGCTTCGCTGCTTCGGAGCGAGCACCTTCATCGCGTCCATCAGCAGGGCGCGGTCCGCATGCTGTTCGGTGGAGTCGTCGATGCAGGCGTCCGGGAGCTGCTCGGTGGGGACTTCCTCCAGCTTGCGGGCCCGCCACCACTCCGTCCGGGTGTTGATCATGACCCGGCGCAGATAGGCGTCCGCGAGCCGCTTGTCCGCGATGCCCTCCCAGCGGCCGTACGTCCGGGCCAGCGCCGTCTGCAGCAGGTCCTGCGCGTCGACCGGGTCCGGGACCAGCCGGCGGGCGCTGCGCAGCAGTGCGTCCTGTCGGGTGCGGACGTACTCCTCGAACTCGAGCACCTCGCCCTGCGCCATGGTCAACCCCTCCGTCTACCCCGTTTGCGGCTCGCGGTGATCCGCCGGATCTCCGCGTGGTCTGTCGCCGTCGTGCCCTCGGTGGGCACGCAAACGAAGCTACGGAGCTGTTGTCACGGGGCTGTGCGGAGCAGCCTGCGGCTAGCGCGCGGCTGTCCGTCGGTTGTGTAACGGAACAGGGTTCTGGGTAACGTGGCGGGCCGAAGAGTGGGTTTATGTGCCGATTTATCCGGCCGCTGGATGTGACAGACGCCGGGTGAGGCCTGTGACGAAGCCCGTTGTCTGTGAAATGACCGTGCGTCAGGTGAGCGGCAGACGGTACAGACCGTCCGGCAGCGGCTCCACCAGTCCGTCCGCCACGAGCCCGTCCAGGGCCCGCGCGCGCTGCACCGGCTCGTGCCACACCCGGTCCAGCGCCGCCTGTGGCACGGGCGCGTGCGCCTCCCGCAGCACGGCGAGCAGCTTGCCGCGCACCTGCCGGTCCGTACCGGCGTACGTCTGTCCGCGGCGCGGCGGACCCTCGTGCTCCGGCTTGCCCGCGAGCCGCCACGCGCACTGCGCGGCGATCGGGCAGCGCACACAGGTCTCGTTCTTCGCCGTGCACACCAGCGCGCCCAGCTCCATGGACGCGGCGGCCCAGCGGGCGGCGGTCCGCTCGTCCTCGGGCAGCAGGGCGCGGGCCAGCTTGCGCTCGGCGGCCGTGGTGGCGTTCGGCGGGTACCGCACCCCGGTGACGGCCCGGGCGAAGACCCGGCGGACGTTGGTGTCCAGCACGGCGTGCCGCTGCCCGTACGCGAAGGAGGCGACCGCGGCGGCCGTGTACTCGCCGATGCCGGGCAGCGCGAGCAGCTGGCCGTGGTCCGCCGGTACGTCGCCCCCGTGCCGTTCCGTTATGGCCACCGCCGCTCCGTGCAGCCGCAGGGCGCGGCGCGGGTAGCCGAGCCGTCCCCACGCGCGTACGGCCTCGCCGGGGGCCTCCGCGGCCAGGTCGGCGGGGCGCGGCCAGCGGGCGAGCCACTGCTCGTAGACCGGCAGGACGCGGCTGACCGGCGTCTGCTGGAGCATGAACTCGCTGACCATCACACCCCACGCACCGGCCTCGGGGTGCCGCCAGGGCAGGTCGCGGGCGTTGTCCTCGAACCAGTCGATGACGGGGGAGTGCAGGTCCGCGCCGGCGGTGTCGTCGGCGGGGCTGCGGTGCGGGGGTTTCGTGGGCGCAGTCATGGCCCTTCCGATCCTGCCATGGGCGATGGGGCACGCGTGCGTATCGCCACTCGTCCGGGTGGCCGGCCGGGAGCGTGGCCCTGTGCCGCGCGCCCCGGTCGTGGCCAGAGGTGCGAGCGATGCCCCCGCAAAGCGCCGGGGGAGGGGGCTGTGCGCAGGGTGAAGTCGGGGGCAGGGATACGGAGTCCGGGATGATGATCCGGAAAAGTTGTACTCCGGGCGGCGGGTGGCGCCGGTTAACGCGGTGATCTCTCGTACAGTTTGCGCCGTGGGATCTCTGCGCAATCCGATCGGGCCGCTTCCCTCCTCCATCTACTGGCGCCGGAGGGTCGTACTGCTGTCTGTGATCGCCCTGTTGGCGCTGCTCGTCACCTGGATCGTCACCTCTGACGGGGGTGGCGGCGCCAACGACGCGAAGGGGTCCGGCGGAAAGAATCCCGCGTCCTCGATCACGCCGGGGCCGTCCGGTTCGGGGCCCGCGATCAGTCAGGCGCCGGGCGGGCGTGACGAGTCGAGCGAGGGCGCCACCGAGGGCTCGGACTCCGGCTCCGGGTCCGGCTCGGACACCGGTTCGGGCGGCGACGGCTCCGGGTCCACCGGCTCCGGGGCCGACGGCTCCGGCTCGGGCACGGGGGGCGGCGGCACGGACGACGGGGCCAACGGCAGCGGTTCGAGCACGACCCTCCCGGCCGGTACGACACTGCCCAACTGCACCGCCAGCGTGGTCAGGTTGACCCTGCGCAGTGTGCGGAACTCCTACTCTCCCGATGAGACGCCCACGTTCCAGCTCGTGGCGCAGAACTCCTCCGGCAGCGACTGCAAGGTCGACCTCGGGCCGAAGACGGCGGTGCTGACGATCACGCAGGCGGGCAGCGAGGACGACTACTGGTCGTCGGCCGACTGCCCGAAGGTGTCCGGGAGCGTGCTGTACCGGGTGCCGGCCGGCGGGAACTTCACCTACACGCTGAAGTGGGACCGCAAGCCGAGTGCCGCCGAGTGCGCGACGCCTGCGGCGGGGGCGGCCGGGGCGGGGACGTATCTGGTGGAGGCGAAGGCCCCGGGGTTCGCCACGGCACAGACGTCGTTCGTGCTCGCGGCCGACTAGTGCCGCGGCAGGCAACGTTCGCCCCGTCGCGACGCCCGGCACGCACTCTCGCCGCACCGGCCGAAAGCCCAAGTACGTCCAGTACGAGGACTTCCGGCCGGCACGCCGAGAGCACGCACCGGACGCCGCTCCTTGACGGGCAAACGTTGCCTGCCGCGGCACTAGGAACCGAGGAGGACGGGGCGCCGCCGCTCGGAACGGCCACCCTCCGACGGCCGGCGGTCGCCGTCAGACGTAGCGCTCCAGGATCGACGACTCCGCCAGCCTCGACAGGCCCTCGCGGACGCTGCGGGCCCGGGCCTCGCCCACGCCGTCGACCGTCTGGAGGTCGTCGACACTGGCGGCGAGGAGTTTCTGCAGGCCGCCGAAGTGCTCCACCAGGCGGTCGATGATGGCGCCGGGCAGCCGGGGGACCTTGGCGAGGAGGCGGAAACCGCGCGGGGAGACCGCCGAGTCGAGTGCCTCGGGGGAACCGGTGTAGCCCAACGCGCGGGCCACCGTGGACAGTTCGAGCAGCTCGGCGTGGGTGAGGGCGTCCAGCTCGGACAGCGCCTCGTCGACCGTACGGGAGCGCTTGGCGGTGGGCTCGGGCACGTAGTCCCGGACCACCAGCTCGCGCTCCGGCTCCACGCCCGCGATCAGCTCGTCGAGCTGGAGCGCCAGCAGACGGCCGTCGGTGCCCAGTTCGACCACGTACTCGGCGATCTCGGTGGCGATACGGCGCACCATCTCCAGGCGCTGGGCCACCGCGGAGACGTCCCGGACCGTCACCAGGTCCTCGATCTCCAGCGCCGACAGCGTGCCCGCGACCTCGTCCAGCCGGAGCTTGTAGCGCTCCAGGGTGGCGAGGGCCTGGTTGGCGCGGGACAGGATCGCGGCCGAGTCCTCCAGCACGCGGCGCTGGCCGTCGACGTACAGGGCGATGAGCCGCATCGACTGGGAGACCGAGACGACCGGGAAGCCGACCTGCTTGGAGACGCGGTCCGCCGTGCGGTGCCGGGTGCCCGTCTCCTCGGTGGGGATCGTGGGGTCCGGGACCAGCTGGACGCCGGCCCGCAGGATCTTGGACAGGTCGGAGGAGACCACGATGCCGCCGTCGAGCTTGCACAGCTCCCGCAGCCGGGTGGCGGTGAACTCGACGTCCAGGACGAACCCGCCCGTACACATCGTCTCGACGGTCTTGTCGGAGCCGAGCACGATGAGCCCGCCGGTGTTGCCGCGGAGCACCCGCTCGAGCCCGTCGCGCAGGGCCGTGCCCGGAGCCACCGCGCTCAGCGCGGCACGCATGAGGCTCTCGGCACGGGAACTCCCACCGGACTTTCCGGGAGCTGCCGCCCGGTCGTTGGCTGCCACTGCACTCCTCCGGTCGCAGGTTCTTCAGGCGCTCCCGTTCGCGTACTCGGTTCGTACGGACGGGCGAGACCAGGGCAAAGTCTACCGGCGGTCCTCCGCCTCCTGTGGGGCCTCTCGGCGACGGGACCTCGGCAGGACCCGCAGCGCGTCCCCCATGTCGGCGACTTCGAGCACCTTCATACCGGGCGGGATCCTGCCGGGATCGCCCGGTACGAGCGCGTGCGTGAAGCCCAGCCGGTGGGCCTCGGACAGTCTGCGCTGGACGCCCGTGACCCGTCTGACCTCGCCCGCGAGACCGACCTCGCCGATCGCGACCAGGTTCTTCGGCAGGGGGGTGTCGCTCGCGGCGGAGGCCAGTGCCAGGGCGATCGCCAGGTCCGCCGCCGGTTCGGAGAGCTTCACCCCGCCGACCGTCGCCGAGTAGATGTCCCGCTTGCCGAGCGCGCTGATCCGGCCGCGCTGCTCCAGCACCGCCAGCATCATCGAGACCCGGGAGGTCTCCAGGCCGGAGGTGGTGCGCCGGGGCGAGGGGATCTGGGAGTCCACGGTGAGCGCCTGCACCTCGGCGACCAGCGGGCGGCGGCCCTCCAGGGTGACGGTCAGGCAGGTACCGGGGACCGGTTCGTCACGTCTGGTCAGGAAAAGTCCACTGGGGTCGGCGAGGCCCGTGATGCCCTCGTCGTGCAGTTCGAAGCAGCCGACCTCGTCCGTCGCGCCGTAGCGGTTCTTCACGCCGCGCACCAGGCGCAGGCGCGCGTGCCGGTCGCCCTCGAAGTGCAGGACGACGTCCACCAGGTGCTCCAGGAGACGGGGGCCCGCGATCGCGCCGTCCTTCGTGACATGGCCCACCAGCAGCGTGGACATGCCGCGTTCCTTCGAGGCGCGGATCAGGGCGCCGGCGACCTCGCGCACCTGGGCCATGCCGCCCGGTGCCCCGTCGATCTCGGGGGAGGCGACCGTCTGTACCGAGTCGAGGATCAGCAGGGACGGCTTGACCGCGTCCAAGTGGCCGAGGACGGCGGCCAGATCGGTCTCGGCGGCCAGATAGAGGTGGTCGTCGATGGCGTTGATCCGGTCGGCGCGCAGCCGGACCTGGCTCGCGGACTCCTCACCCGTCACGTACAGGGTGCGGTGTTCGTCACTCGCCGACTTGGCCGCCACGTCCAGCAGCAGCGTCGACTTGCCGACGCCGGGCTCGCCCGCGAGCAGCACCACCGCGCCGGGCACCAGACCACCGCCGAGCACGCGGTCCAGCTCGGGCACGCCGGTCGTACGGGCGGCGGCCTGACGGCCGTCGACCTGGCCGATGGGCACGGCGGAGGTGGTGACACGTCCCGGTGCCGTCGTACGGACCGCGGGCGTGCCGTACTCCTCGATCGTGCCCCAGGCCTGGCACTCGGGGCAGCGGCCGAGCCACTTGGCCGTCTGCCAGCCGCACTCCGTGCAGCGGTAGGACGGGCGGTCCTTGGTGGTCTTGGTACGGGCAGCCATGGGGAAACCGTAACCGCCACCACCGACAGCCGGGCCGGCCTGTGGACAACCGGCCGTCCCCCGCGCCGGGACACCTGCGGAGAATCCGGACACCCCCTGTGATCCGGCCACCCCCCATCACGAACGAGCCACGGAACCCCCCCTTCCTGTCCCCTTATGAGGGATCGTTTCACCCGTACGGATTAAAAGGACTCAAGGGACAAGAAGAGCCCGTTCCGCGCCGCCTACGGTCCACGGGTGATGAGCAGCAGCCCCGAGATCTCGACCCGCACGACCGGCGCACACCGGGCGCACCGGGAGGCGCGCGACCGCGCCGCGGGGCGCACGCTCGCGCAGCGCCCGCCCGCACGCTACGAGCCGTATCTGGACGGACTGTTCACCTACTGCCTGTCGGCGCTGTGCGACCACGACGCGGCCACCGCCGCCCTCGGGGACGTCCTCGCTCTCGCCGAGCGGCGTGGGCAGCGCATCCCGGAGGCCGGGGAACGCAGAGCCTGGCTGTACGCACTGGCCCGCTGGGCGTGCCTGCGCAAGCTGGCCGAGGCCAGACAGAAGCGTCAGGGCACCCATGCGGCCGGGCGCACCGCAGTCCGTCACCCGTCCGGCGCGCACCCCGGCGCACCGGCCGGCGCGCACCCCGGCGCACCGGCCGGCGCACAGCCCGGTGCACCGTCCGGTGCCCCCGACGCGGACACTCCCGCCGCACCCGACGGGCTCCAGGAGGAGCGGCGCCGCGAACTCGCCCTGCTGGCCTGGCCGGAGGCGGCCGGCACCACCCCCGAGCAGCGCGAGGCGCTCGAACTCGCCGTACGCCACCACCTCGCCGCCCACGAGGTCGCCGCCGTCCTCGGCATGGACCACGCCGCCGCCCGTGAGCTGCTCGCCTCGGCCGCCTGCGAGGTCGAGCGCACCCGCGCGGCCCTCGCCGTGGTGGAGACCGGCGGCTGCCCCGGAGTGGCCCGCCTCACCGGCGAGCACCAGCTCGTCCTCAGCGCCGCCCTGCGCCGCGAGCTCGTCCGGCACGTCGACGACTGCCCCCGCTGCCGCCGGGCCGCCGAGCGCGCCGTCCCCGGCCGCTGGCCGGGCGCCGGGGTCACCCCCGCCGAACTGCCCGTCCTGGAAGCGCCCCGCCCGGCCCTGCGCCTCGCCATGGCGCACGTCACCCGCGCGCGGGGGGCCGCCGCGCCCCGGTTCGACCGGCGCGGCTTCCCGATGGACCCCAAGGACCGCGCCGCCCGTCGCGACCGTCTCCGCGCGCGTGCCGTCACGACCACCGTCGTCGCCACCGTCGTCGCGGCCCCGGTGCTCGCCCTGTGGGCGGCCTACCGGAGCACCCCCGCCGAGGACGCCGACGGCCGCTCGGCCAGTGCCGGCGAGGCGCACGGCCCCGGAAACCTGGACGGCGAGGGGGCGAGCGGCTACGAGAACGCGGGGAACGCCAGCACCAGGCCCGCCACCGGCTTCGGCAAGGGTCCCAAGCCGGACGTGTCCGTGGAGGTCGTCAGTGTCGCCGGGATCGGCGCGAACGACGCGAGACGACTGACCGTGAGCGCCGTCACCAGCGGCGACACCACGCTGATCACCCTCACCGCCGCCCGGGACGCCGACGGCCCGGTCCGCTGGTCCGCCTCCACCGGAGCCTCCTGGATCTACCTGAGCCGCGCCACCGGCACCCTGCACCCCAGTGAGTCGGTGACGATCAAGGCGTACGTCGACCCCCTGCGCGAACCGTCCGGACACTGGCACGCGCGCGTGGCGATCGCTCCGGCGGGCGCCGTGGTCACCATCGAGGGCTACGGCACCGCGTCCGGCCCCGCCCCCGGCACGGGCGAGGGCACCGGCCCGGGCACCCCGGCCGACCCGGCCCCGCCGACCTCCCGCCCGGACCCGGATCCTCCCGTTCCGCCCGCGCCGGACCCCACCCCGAGCGACCCCCCGCCCACCACCGACCCGCAGCCCACCCCCAGCGACTCCCCGACCGCCCCGGAGGGCTCGACCGCACCACCGGCCGACGGAGGCACCACGAGCCCCACCACCCCCTAGGGGGTGTCAGTCGACGGGATCCGCCGGATGCGGTGCCAGCAAGGGAAGCCGCGAGGCCAGACGCTCCTCGCACAGCTCGACGAGACGGTCGTAGCCGGCCTTGCCCATCAGCTCCGTCAGCTCCGCCCGGTACGACACGTACACCGGGTCGCCCGCACCGTGCGCCGAGGTCGCCGACGTGCACCACCAGTGCAGATCGTGGCCGCCGGGACCCCAGCCGCGGCGGTCGTACTCGCCGATCGACACCTGGAGCACGCGCGTGTCGTCCGGCCGGTCGATCCAGTCGTACGTCCGCCGCACCGGAAGCTGCCAGCAGACGTCCGGCTTGGTCTCCAGGGGCTCGCGGCCCTCCTTGAGCGCCAGGATGTGCAGCGAGCAGCCCGCGCCGCCGGCGAAGCCGGGACGGTTCTGGAAGATGCAGGAGCCCTGGTAGGGGCGTGTCTGACGGTCCCCGTCCTCGTCCTCCGCCACCCAGCCGTTCAGCAGCCCCTCGGCATGGTGCTGCCAGATGTCCGGAGTGAGCCGCGCCACATGCCCGGCGACCCGCTGCTCGTCGTCCTCGTCGGAGAAGTGGGCGCCCAGCGTGCAGCACCCGTCGTCCGCGCGGCCGGCCTGGATGCCCTGGCAGCCACTGCCGAAGACGCAGTTCCAGCGAGAGGTCAGCCATGTCAGATCACACCGGAAGACCTGCTCGTCGTCCGCCGGATCCGGGAACTCCACCCACGCGCGCGCGAAGTCGAGCCCCTTCTCGTCCGACGCTGCCGTCACCGGGTTCGCCCGCGAAGGGCCGCCGGTTGTTTTGTCGGTCTTCGCCTTTTTCGTCTTTGGCACCCGTCCAGGGTAAGTCGCCGAAGGCCGCTTCGGGGACGGCCCATGGCCTCACTGGCAGTAGCGTTCCCTACATGAGACTCGGTGTCCTCGACGTGGGATCGAACACGGTGCATCTGCTGGTGGTGGATGCACATCCCGGCGCGCGCCCGCTGCCCGCGCACTCGCACAAGGCCGAACTGCGCCTCGCCCAACTGCTCGACGAGGACGGCGCCATCGGCCCCGAAGGCGTCGACAAACTGATCACGGTCGTCCACGAGGCGCTCCAGGCCGCCGAGGACAAGGGTGTCGAGGACCTCCTGCCGTTCGCGACCTCCGCCGTGCGCGAGGCCACCAACGCCGACGACGTCCTCGCGCGCGTGCAGACCGAGACCGGCGTCGAGCTCCAGGTCCTCACCGGCTCCGAGGAGGCCCGGCTGACCTTCCTCGCCGCCCGCCGCTGGTTCGGCTGGTCGGCCGGCAAGCTGCTCGTCCTGGACATCGGCGGCGGCTCCCTGGAGATCGCCTACGGCATCGACGAGGAGCCCGACGCGGCCGCCTCCCTGCCGCTCGGCGCCGGCCGCCTCACCGCGGGCTGGCTGCCCGGCGACCCGCCCGCCCCCGAGGACATAAGGACCCTGCGCCGGCACGTGCGGGCACAGATCGCCCGGACGGTCGGCGAGTTCAGCCGCTTCGGCGCCCCCGACCACGTCGTCGCCACCTCCAAGACGTTCCGCCAGCTCGCCCGCATCGCCGGAGCCGCCCGCTCCACCGAGGGCCTCTACGTCCAGCGCGAACTCAAGCGCGAGTCCCTGGAGGCCTGGGTGCCCCGCCTGGCCGGCATGACCTACGCCCAGCGCGCGGAACTCCCCGGAGTCTCCGAGGGCCGGGCCAACCAGCTTCTGGCCGGCGCCCTGGTGGCCGAGGGCACGATGGACCTGTTCGGCGTCGAGACGGTGGAGATCTGCCCCTGGGCACTGCGGGAGGGAGTGATCCTCCGGCGCCTGGACCACATGGGTACCGCCTAGCAACGGTCAGGGCGCGGGGAACGGCGCGAGCGACCGCCTGCGGCCCGCACCCGCCCGTGGCGTACCCCACAACGGCGAACAGGCGCCCGGCACTCAGCCGACCGCACCCCGTAACCTGTCCCCCATGGCAGAGCCAGTCGTACGGATCCCGGACGCGAAGGTCGCCCTGTCGACGGCGTCCGTGTACCCGGAGCCGACGGCGACGGCCTTCGAGATCGCCGCGCGCCTCGGATACGACGGCGTCGAGGTCATGGTGTGGAACGACCCCGTCAGCCAGGACATCGAGGCGCTGCGCAGGCTCAGCGACTACCACGGCGTGCCGATCCTCGCCGTGCACGCCCCGTGTCTGCTCATCACCCAGCGGGTCTGGTCCACCGACCCCTGGGTGAAGCTCCAGCGGGCCCGCTCCGCCGCCGAGAAGCTCGGCGCGAGCACCGTCGTCGTGCACCCGCCCTTCCGCTGGCAGCGCCAGTACGCGCGGGACTTCGTCCAGGGCATCTGGCGGATGGCGCACGAGACGGACGTGCGCTTCGCCGTCGAGAACATGTACCCCTGGCGCTACCGCGACCGCGAGATGCTCGCCTACGCCCCCGACTGGGACGTCACCAAGGACGACTACCGGCACTTCACGATCGACCTCAGCCACGCCTCCACCGCCCGCACCGACGCGCTCCAGATGGTCGACCGCATGGGCGACCGCCTCGGCCACGTCCACCTCGCCGACGGCAACGGCTCGGCCAAGGACGAGCACCTGGTCCCCGGCCGCGGCGGACAGCCCTGCGCCGAGCTGCTGGAGCGGTTGGCGCTGAGCGGCTTCGACGGCCATGTCGTCATCGAGGTCAACACCCGGCGCGCCATGTCCGGTGCCGAACGGGAGGCCGACCTCGCGGAGGCCCTGGCGTTCACCCGGCTGCACCTGGCGTCGGCGGCGAAGGTGCCCCGGCCGTGAGCGAATCCGACGGGACCTCCCGGCGCCGCGGCCGACCCCCTCGTACGGCGGCGGCCGGCACCGGCGAGTCCGCCCGCAGACGCGGTCGCCCCCCTCGTACCGAAGCGGCCGACACCCGCGACCGCATCCTGGCCGCCGCGCGGGAGGAGTTCTCCGAGCGGGGGTACGAGAAGACGTCCGTGCGCGGGATCGCCAAGGCGGCCGGGGTGGACTCGGCGCTCGTCCACCACTACTTCGGCACCAAGGAGCAGATCTTCGAGGCGGCGATCGAGGTCGCCTTCGCACCCGCGTTCGAGGCGCCCACGGCGATCGCCGAAGGTCCGCTGGACGGCGTGGGGGAGCGGATGGCCCGGTTCGTCCTCGGCGTCTGGGAGAACCCCGCCACGCGCGCGCCCCTCCTCGCGATCGTGCGCTCGGCCGTCAGCAACGACACCGCGGCGGCCGTCTTCCGGCGGCTGGTCGTCTCCCAGGTGCTGCGCCGGGTCGCCGCCCAGGTCGACCTGCCGGACGCCGAACTGCGCGCCGAACTGGCGGCCGCGCAGCTCGTCGGGTGCGCGATGCTGCGGTACGTGATCAAGGTGGAGCCGCTCGCCTCGGCGGACGTCGAACTGATCATCGCGCGGGTCGCACCCGTCGTGCAGGGACACCTGACCGCGCCCTGACACCGAGATGCGCATCCCGCATTCCGGACACCTCGTCCCGCACCCTGGATGACCGGCGTACGCTCAATAGCAGCCCTATCTGTCAGATAGCAGCCCTATCAGTCTCAAGGAGCGAGCGACGATGCCCGAGCTGAGGTCCCGCACAGTCACCCACGGCCGCAACATGGCGGGCGCCCGCGCCCTTATGCGCGCCTCCGGTGTACCCGGTGCGGACATCGGCCGGAAGCCGATCATCGCGGTGGCCAACAGCTTCACCGAGTTCGTGCCCGGCCACACCCATCTCCAGCCGGTCGGCCGGATCGTCAGCGAGGCGATCACCGAGGCCGGCGGCATCCCGCGCGAGTTCAACACGATCGCCGTCGACGACGGCATCGCCATGGGCCACGGCGGCATGCTCTACAGCCTGCCCTCCCGCGACCTGATCGCCGACTCGGTCGAGTACATGGTCGAGGCCCACTGCGCCGACGCCCTGGTCTGCATCTCCAACTGCGACAAGATCACCCCGGGCATGCTCATGGCCGCCCTGCGGCTGAACATCCCGACGGTCTTCGTCTCCGGCGGCCCCATGGAGTCCGGCCGCGCCACGCTCGTCGACGGCACGGTCCGCACCCTCGACCTGGTCGACGCGATCTCCGACGCCGTGAACGACAAGATCTCGGACGAGGACATCCTCCGCATCGAGGAGAACGCCTGTCCGACCTGCGGCTCCTGTTCCGGCATGTTCACCGCCAACTCGATGAACTGCCTGACCGAGGCCATCGGCCTCTCCCTCCCCGGCAACGGCTCGGTCCTCGCCACCCACACCGCGCGCAAGCAGCTCTACGTCGACGCCGCGCGCACGGTCATGGACATCACCCGCCGCTACTACGAGCAGGACGACGAGACGGTGCTGCCGCTCAACGTCGCGACCTTCGCCGCGTTCGAGAACGCCATGGCGCTGGACATCGCGATGGGCGGCTCCACCAACACGATCCTGCACCTGCTGGCCGCCGCCCAGGAGGCGGGCGTCCCGTTCGGCCTGGAGGAGATCGACGCCGTCTCGCGCCGCGTGCCGTGCCTGGCGAAGGTCGCGCCCAACGTCGCCAAGAACCGCACGTACTACATGGAGGACGTGCACCGCGCCGGCGGCATCCCCGCCCTCCTCGGCGAACTGCACCGCGCGGGTCTGCTCAACGAGGACGTGCACGCCGTCCACAGCCCGTCCCTGGCGGACTGGATGAAGACCTGGGACGTGCGCGGCGGCTCCCCGTCCGCCGAGGCCGTGGAACTGTGGCACGCGGCGCCCGGCTGCGTCCGCTCCGCCGAGGCCTTCTCCCAGTCCGAGCGCTGGGAGGCCCTCGACGACGACGCCGAGGGCGGCTGCATCCGCTCCGCCGAGCACGCCTACTCCAAGGACGGCGGCCTCGCGGTCCTGCGCGGCAACCTCGCCGTCGACGGCTGTGTCGTCAAGACGGCCGGCGTCGACGAGTCGATCTGGACCTTCGAGGGCCCCGCGGTCGTCTGCGAGTCGCAGGAGGAGGCCGTCGAGAAGATCCTCAACAAGCAGGTCACCCACGGCGACGTCGTCGTCATCCGCTACGAGGGCCCCAAGGGCGGCCCCGGTATGCAGGAGATGCTCTACCCGACGTCCTTCCTCAAGGGCCGCGGCCTCGGCAAGACCTGCGCGCTGATCACCGACGGCCGCTTCTCCGGCGGCACCTCGGGCCTGTCCATCGGCCACGCGTCCCCCGAGGCGGCCTCCGGCGGCACCATCGCCCTCGTCCAGGACGGCGACCGCATCCGTATCGACATCCCGGGTCGCTCGATCGAGTTGCTCGTCGACGACGCGGAACTCGCCCGCCGTGAGCAGGCGTTGAACGGGGTGTACGCCCCGTCGGGCCGGGAGCGCAAGGTCTCCGCCGCGCTGCGCGCCTACGCCGCGATGGCCACCAGCGCCGACAAGGGCGCGGTGCGGGACGTGTCCAAGCTGGGCTGATCTCGGATCTCGGATCACCGATCACCGATCACCGATCGCCGACATCGATCGTCGGTCAACAGCCTGTGGACGAAGGGCCGCCTCCCCGGAGGCGGCCCCTTCGTGTGTTCCGTGCCGAGGTGTCCTACCAGCTCGCGGGGTCCCGCCCGTCCACCGCGAACACACTCCCGTCGGGAGCGCCGGCGTAGACCCGGCCGTCGACCGGCAGCGGCGCCGGCAGCGAGGCCGCCACCCGGTCGGAGTTCTTGCCGAGCCGCGCCTGCGTCTGCCCGAGCAGCTTTCCGCTGCGGGCGTCCACGCCGAGGAGCCGTCCGTCCGCGCCGGTGACGTAGACATGCCCGTCGCCGACGGCCGGCCGCGAGCCGCGGAACAGGCCCGTCTCCAGACTCCACAGCCGCTTTCCCGCCGCCGTGTCGACGGCCTCCAGCGCCCCGGCGGTGGACATCAGGTAGACGACGTCGCCGTGCACGGTGGCCGCCGGGGCCTGCCGCGGCACGGGCAGCGCCACGCGGCGCGTCTCCCGGCTCTCCGGGTCGTAGCGCACCACGGCCTCGGTGTTCGCGGTCGTCCGGTCGGCGGAGAGGAAGAAGACCTCCCCGTCATGGCTGCCGACCGCCTCCAGCGAGCCCTTCAGCCGCGCGCTCCACCGCACCTGTCCCGAGTCCGGGTCCACCGCGGTGACCTCGGTCGTCCCCGCGTCGGAGATGTTCGTCGCGTAGGCCAGCGGGTCGCCGGGGAAGGAGGAGAAGTACGGCACACCCCGGTCGGTGACCGCGTGCCGCCACTTCGTCCCGCCCGAGGCCGCGTCCACGGCGATGACCGTCCCGTCGGCCCCGCTGAACAGGAGCGTGCCGCCCACCACGCGCAACCCGGTGTGCTCGGGCATGTCCCGCCGCCAGCTCACCTTCCCCGTCTCCGGGGCGAGCGCCTCCAACCGCCGGTCCGGGTCCGCCAGCGGCTGGACCAGCTCCCCGGCCAGCACCGGCGGGCCGCCGCGCAGGGAGTCGGTGACGGGGTGCTTCCACAACAGGGTGCCGTCGGCCGGGTCGAGGGCGAACACCACACCGGGCTGCCCGCACAGCAGTTCGTCGGCCCCGTACGAACACTGGGGTGTGCTCTGCGTCCTCGACACCGATGCGGCGTCCCACGCGTCGAACGCAGCCGTCGTGGTCCGGGGGCTCGACTCGCCCGGCGCCGGCGTGTCGCCCAGCACCTGCACCGAGGCGAACACGCCACCGGCGAGCGCGCCGAGCGCGCCGGCCACGACCGCGGCCCGCCGCACCCTCCGGCGGGGGCCGGCGGACCACCGGGAGGACTTCCCGCCCCGGCCGGGGGCGTCGGGGGCGTCGGAGGCATCGGCTGCGGCGAGGCCTGCTGATGCGAACACGCCGGCCGCGTCAGCCCGTTCAGCCCGTTCAGCCCTTACGTCCCGCCCGCCCCGCCCGTCGGGAGCGTCGCCGGAAGCGGCCCCGGGCGCACCCGAGCCCGAGCCCGAGCCCGAGCCCGTCCCCGCACCCTCCGCCCGCTGCTCCGGTATGAACGCCTGCGTGTCGTACGACGCCGCCACCGACCGCAGTTCCCGCATCAGCTCGTCCGGTGTCGGCCGGTCCTCGGGCTCCTTGGCGAGACAGCGCACCACCAGCGGCGCGAGATTCTCCGGTACGCCCGTCAGGTCCGGCTCGTCGTGCACGACCTGGTAGGCGACGACATAGGGGCTGTCGGAGTCGAACGGCCCGCGCCCGGTCGCCGCGTGCACCATCACCGACCCCAGCGCGAAGATGTCCGCCGCCGGCCCGACCTCGCGCGGCCGCCGGAACTGCTCCGGTGCCATGAAGGGCGGAGTCCCGATCAACTTGCCGGTCTCGGTCCGCAGTTCGCTGTCTTTCGGCCGGGAGATCCCGAAGTCGATGACCTTCGGACCGTCCTCCGCGAGCAGGACGTTGCTCGGCTTGAGGTCCCGGTGCACGACCCCCACCCGGTGGATGTCACGCAGCGCCTCCGCGAGCCCGGCCATCAGCCGCCGCAGCTCGCCCGAGCTCATCGGACCGTTCCGCTTCACCTGCTCGGCGAGTGTCGAGCCGGGGATGAACAGGGTGGCCATCCAGGGCCGTTCGGCGTCCGGGTCGGCGTCCACCACCGGGGCGGTGAACGCACCGCTCACTCTCCGTGCGGCCGCGACCTCCTGCCGGAAACGCCCCCTGAACTCGGGATCGCGTGCGTAGTCGGCATGGACGACCTTCACCGCGACCTTCATCCCGGAGGTGCTGCGGGCCAGATGGACCACACCCATGCCACCGGACCCCAGCCGTGACTCCAGGCGGTAGTGACCGGCGTACTCCGGAAGTTCCGCTTCCGCGCCCTGCCCGGTGTTGCGCTGTGGCGACATGGACCACCCCCGTGCTGTTCTCCGCGCGCGCGACGCACGGAGCCTAGTCGATGACTTCTACGGGACAGAGGCGGCTTGCTAGCCTCCGCGTACGAATCACGCACATGTGTTTCATGGCGTGTTTTAGGGGAATGAAGGTGACCCCATGGCAGTCATGGGGTGCAACGGGGGAGGTTTCGCATGTCTGTTGACCGCGTGGAAGAGGCCGAGAGCGTCGGCGTGTCGGAGGCCGGCGTCACGGCTGCCGCAGCGGCCGTCACCTACTACCCGATCGCCCCGGGCGTCCGGCTGAACGTCCGCAGCGGCCCCGGTACGGGCTACAGCGTCGTGCGGGTCCTGGCCGAGGGGTCCAAGGTGCCGATCTACTGCCAGACGCCGGGCACGACGGTAGCCGGCCCGTACGGCACCTCGAACATCTGGGACAACATCGCCAGCGGCGAGTACGTCTCCGACTCCTACGTCCACACCGGCAGCGACGGCTACGTCGCCTCGCGCTGCTCCTGATCCCCGAGGCGACCCACCCGGGAGCCCCGCCGTCGGCCGGAGCCATAATCGTCCCGTGAGCGACGACAACGGCACCCCGGACACCCCGGCGGGCTCCCGGGACACCCGGGACGCCCGCGCCACGCAGGACACGCCCGCCGACCGGCCGGGCGCCCCGGGCGCCCCCGGCGGCCCCCGCCCCGAGCCCCTGCGCTTCTTCGGCACCACCTGGGTGGAGCACGACCGGGGCTACACCGCCCGCCGCGTCGCCGTGGCCGCCGGCGCACTCGCCGCCACGGTCGCCTCCTGTCTCGTCCTGCGCTTCGCCTACGAGGGCCTGGCGATCGCCGAGACCGGCAGTTTCGTCACCCTGCTGGTCGTGGTCATGTTCACGATCTGCAGTGCGCTCGCCTTCCGCACCACCTGGGACGGCTTCGCCAAGCGCCCCGACCCCGACCGCCAGGCCTCCCTGCGGGGCCTGCTGGCCATCGGCTTCGTCGGCTCCCTCGCCGCCTACTTCTTCCGCGCCCTCACCGAGGCCCCCGGCGAGAGACGCCACCGCGAGGAGTACGAGACCGCGCTCAAGCAGTATGAGAAGCGCTCCGAGCGCCGCACCGGCAACCCCTCGAAGAAGCGCCGCCGACGCTGAACGTTCGACCGGCACCCGGCGTCACAGTGCCATGGACCGCAACAGCCGGACCCACGCCGTGCTCGCCACCGCCCTCCTCGTCACGCCCTTCGTGGCGGGCTGCGCGCCACGACCGCCGCCCCCGTCGCCGCTCAGCCCCGCCCCGTGCCCCTCGTCGGGGTCGTATGCAGACTCGACACCGTCACCATGGACGGGGAGCGCCACGACGTCCCCGAGGGCACCGCTCCCTGGATCCGGTTCAACGGGGAGACGGCCGACAACGGCACGGTCACCGGGTACGACGGCTGCAACCACTTCACCGCCGGCGCGAGGATCGCCGGTGGCACCGTCACCCTCGACGCCGAGTGAAGCTCCACCGCGATCGCGTGTCCGTCCGGCACCGGCGCCTCCGCGGACCCCACCCGCGCCTTCCCGCCCCGCTCCGGCCCCCTGCGCGCCGAGACCGATGCCCGCCCGCTCACCCTCACCGACGCCGACGACGTCACCTTCCTCCTCAGCGCCAAGAAAACCGCCGCCCGACCGATCACCCCCCTCACCAAGGACGGATGACGGCCTCACCCGACTCCCGGACCCAGGCTCGCACCCACCCCCCCTCCAACGCCGCCGCGGCCCAGTACGCCGCGAACCGCCCCTCCTGCCCGTCCGCCCTCCTCGACACCGTCGAGACGCTGACCGGCCGCCCTCTCGCCGGCGCCCGGGTCGCGCCCGGGTCGCGGACATCGGCACCGGCACAGCCACCGGCCTGCTGCACGCCCGCGGCGCGCGGGTCGTCGCCGTCGAACCGGGGGAGGGCATGGCGGCGCAGCTCCGCCGCGGCCTCCCCGACGTCCCGCTCGTCCGCGGCGACGGCAACCACCTCCCCCTCGCCACCGCCTCCCTGGACCTCCTCGCCTACGCCCAGTTCTGGCACTGGACCGACCCGGCCCTCGCGGTCCCGGAGGCGCTGCGCGTGCTGCGGCCGGTGGGCGCGCCGGCCCTGTGGTGGAACACCGGCGCGGTCGACGTGCCGTGGATCGACGCCCAGGCCGACCGCGTGCGGCGCCACTTCGGCATCGACCACGTCGTGCGGAAGAACGGCGACGGCAGCCGCGCCGCCCTCGCCGACCCCACCGGCGGCCTCGACTCCGCCCACCGCCCGGTCCGCGGGAGCCGCCACATCCCCCTCGACCTCCACCTGGCCAACATCAGCAGCCACCCGGCGTTCCTGGTCCACGCCGAGGAGAGCACCGCCGCCTTCCTCGCCGAGGAACACCGCCACCTCCTCGCCGCGTTCCCCGACGGCACGATCGAGGAGACCCACGACGTCGAACTCCTCCTCGCCACCACGCCCCACGAGGCCTGAGCCCGCTCAGGACTCAGGACGCCGGGTTCCCGGCCGCCACCTCCCCCTGACGTCCCGTCGCGCGCCGTTCCCGCGCGGTGGCCCACCCCTCCAGGGCCGCCGCGCACGCGTGGTCCACATGCCGCAGCCCGCCCAGTTCCAGCCGCACCTCCCGGTCGGCCGGCAGCGCGTCCAACGCGTCCAGCAGCTTCGGCAGCCGCAGGAACGTCGCATGTCCCAGCACCCGGACCACGATCCCGGCCTCCCCCCGGTCCTCGGTCTCCACCTGCACATGGCTGATCTCCCACGCCGTCTTCGCGACGGCGAGCGCCAGCCCGACCAGCACCCCCTCGAACAGGTTCCCCACGACGATCGCCACCGCCGTCACCCCGAGCACGAGCAGCTCCCCCCGATGCCCGCCCCACAGCGTGCGCACCTCGCGCACCGGCACGAGCCTGCACCCGGCGTGCACCAGCAGCGCGGCCAGCGCCGCCACCGGGATCACCCCCAGCACCCCGGGCACCACGGCCGTGAACAGCAGCAGCCACACCCCGTGCAGCACCCGTGACGCCTTGGTCCGCGCTCCGGCCCGGACGTTGGCCGCACTGCGCACGATGACCGCCGTCATCGGCAGCGCGCCCAGCACCCCGCACACGGCGTTGCCCGCGCCCTGCGCCATCAGCTCCCGGTCGTAGTCCGTCCTCCTCCCGTGATGCAGCCGGTCCACCGCGGCCGCGCTGAACAGCGACTCCGCCGACGCGATCAGCGCGAACGCCACGACGGTCCCGATCACCCCCAGGTCCGTCAGCCGCCCGAGATCCGCCACCTGCGGAACCCGTACGACGTCCCAGAGCCCCTGCACCCGGACCCGCCGCACCTCCAGGTCGAGCACCCAGGTCACCGCCGACACCAGCGCCACCGCCACCAAAGGCGCCGGAACCAGCCGCGCCCCACGCCGCCACCGCCCCCACAGCAGCAGCACGACCATGGTGACAGCCCCCACTGACAACGCCACCGGATCCACCCGCCCCGGCAGCGCCACCAGCCCGGCGAGCTTTCCGGGCCCGCCCGGCGGAGCGGCCGCGTCCCCGAGGGCGTACACCTGCCCGGCGACCAGCACCAGCCCGATCCCGGCGAGCATCCCGTGGACGACGGCCACCGACACGGCCCGGAACCACCGCCCGAGCCGCAGCGCTCCCAGCCCGAGCTGCACCAGCCCGGAGGCGAGCACGATCGCCCCGAGCGCCTCCGGCCCGTACGCGCGGACGGCCTCGAAGACCAGCACGGTGAGCCCGGCCGCCGGGCCGCTCACCTGGAGGCTGCTGCCGGGCAGCACCCCGGCGACCAGACCGCCCACGATTCCGGTGACCAGCCCCAGCTCGGCGGGGACACCCGAGGCCATGGCCACCCCGACGCACAGCGGCAGGGCGACGAGGAAGACGACAAGAGAAGCGCACAGATCGGCCTGACCGACCTCGCGCAGACGACGGGACAGCACGGACAGCACCTCCGGTAGGGAACGGGAGATGCGTGGGCGCGCCGCACCGGGGGAGGGCACGGCGTCATGAATTCCATTGTCGGTTGAGGAGATCGACTGGGACAGGGGTGCGCGCCCGGGACGTGTGCGGGTGGAGGCACAAGAAGCGGACCGTCCCCTTCCAATCCCACCCTCGCGCGCCTGCGCCGCCGTATGCACCCGCTCGCCCCGGCCGCTTGACGACCCGCCGCCCCGCGAGGATTATTCATCACATGATGAATTCCGTGCCCGAGCCGCCCGGCCCACCCGACACCGGCCCCGCCGTCACCGCCCACGACCTCACCGTCGCCCGCGGCCCCCGCACCGTCCTGCGCTCCCTCGACTTCACCGTCCCGCGCGGCCGGATCACCGGCCTCCTCGGCCCCTCCGGCTGCGGCAAGTCCACCCTGATGCGCGCCGTCGTCGGCACCCAGGCCAAGGTCACCGGCACCCTCGACGTACTCGGCCACCCCGCCGGCCACCCCGCACTGCGCACCCGCATCGGCTACGTCACCCAGGCCCCCTCCGTCTACGACGACCTCACCGTCCGCCAGAACCTCGACTACTTCGCCGCGATCCTCGACCCCGGCCGCGCCGCCGCCGACCGCCGCCACGACAACGTCACCCGCGCCATCGCCGACGTCGACCTCACCACCCACGCCGACGCCCTCGCCGGCAACCTCTCCGGCGGCCAGCGAGGCCGCGTCTCCCTCGCCGTCGCCCTCCTCGGCACCCCCGAACTCCTCGTCCTCGACGAACCCACCGTCGGACTCGACCCCGTCCTCCGCCGCGACCTGTGGACCCTCTTCCACCACATCGCCGACACCCGCGGCGCCACCCTCCTCATCTCCTCCCACGTCATGGACGAGGCCGAGCGCTGCCACCGCCTGCTGCTGATGCGCACGGGCGAGATCCTCGCCGACGGCACCCCCGACTCCCTGCGCACCCGCACCGGCGCCGACACCGTCGAAGCCGCCTTCCTGCACCTGGTCGACCAGGCGGCCGACGCCGCCCGCGCGAAGGAGACCACCCGATGACCACCGCACCCGCCCCCACCCGGGGCCTCAACGCCTCCCGCACCACCGCCACCGCCGCCCGCGTCCTGCGCCAGCTCCGCCACGACCCCCGCACGATCGCGCTGCTCCTCCTCATCCCCTGCCTGATGCTGGTCCTGCTGCGCTACGTCTTCGACGGCAGCCCGCGCACCTTCGACAGCATCGGCGCCTCCCTCCTCGGCATCTTCCCGCTCATCACGATGTTCCTGGTCACCTCCATCGCCACCCTGCGGGAACGCACCTCGGGCACCCTCGAACGCCTCCTCGCCATGCCCCTCGGCAAAGGCGACCTGATCGCCGGCTACGCCCTCGCCTTCGGCACCCTCGCGATCATCCAGTCCGCCCTCGCCACCGGCCTCGCCGTCTGGTTCCTCGACCTGGACGTCATCGGCTCCCCCTGGCTCCTCCTCCTCGTGGCCCTCCTCGACGCCCTCCTCGGCACCGCCCTCGGCCTCTTCGTCTCCGCCTTCGCCGCCTCCGAATTCCAGGCCGTCCAGTTCATGCCGGCGGTGATCTTCCCCCAACTCCTCCTCTGCGGCCTCTTCGCCCCCCGCGACACCATGCACCCCGCCCTGGAAGCCCTCTCCGACGCCCTCCCCATGTCCTACGCGGTCGACGGCATGAACGAGGTCCTCACCCACACCGACCTCACGGCGACCTTCGTACGGGACGTCCTGATCGTCGGCGGCTGCGCCCTCCTCGTCCTGGTCCTGGGCGCGGCGACGCTACGACGGCGCACCGCATAGCCCCCGGCAGGCCGACATCCCGCCACCCGGACACCGACCCGCGCCGCCCCGCACCGGTGCGAGGATGGACCCCGGACGACGCACCCCCGGAGGGCACCCGCACCATGACCCAGAAAGTCGCAGTCCTCGGCACCGGCAAAATCGGCGAAGCCCTGCTCAGCGGAATGATCCGAGGCGGCTGGCCCCCGGCCGACCTCCTCGTCACCGCCCGCCGCCCCGAACGCGCCGAGGAACTCCGCACCCGCTACGGCGTCACCCCGGTCACCAACGCGGAAGCCGCCAAGACCGCCGACACCCTCATCCTCACGGTCAAGCCGCAGGACATGGGCACCCTCCTCGACGAACTCGTCGGGCAGGTCCCCGCCGACCGCCTGATCATCAGCGGCGCCGCCGGCATCCCGACCTCCTTCTTCGAGGAGCGCCTCGCCCCCGGCACCCCCGTCGTCCGCGTCATGACGAACACCCCCGCCCTCGTCGACGAGGCCATGTCCGTCATCTCCGGCGGCAGCCACGCCACCGCCGACCACCTCGCCCACGCCGAGGAGATCTTCGGCTCCGTCGGCAAGACGCTCCGCGTCCCCGAGAACCAACAGGACGCCTGCACCGCCTTGTCCGGCTCGGGCCCGGCCTACTTCTTCTACCTGGTCGAGGCCATGACCGACGCCGGCATCCTCCTCGGCCTGCCCCGCGACAAGGCCCACGACCTCATCGTGCAGTCCGCGATCGGCGCCGCGACCATGCTCCGCGACAGCGGCGAACACCCCGTCAAGCTCCGCGAGAACGTCACCTCCCCGGCCGGCACCACCATCAACGCCATCCGCGAACTGGAGAACCACGGCGTACGGGCCGCCCTCATCGCCGCCCTGGAGGCCGCCCGCGACCGCAGCCGCGAACTGGCCTCCGGCAAGAAGGACTGACCCTCCCGCGACGGGGGCGGTCACCCCGCCGCGTCCACCACCTCCCGGGTGGTCACCACACGCGCGAACCCGCCCCCGTGCAGCGACACCGCCGACGCCTGCGCCAGCTCCTCCGCACTCCGCCGCCAGCCGAACGGCCCCTCCAGGTCGAACGTGTGCGTCGCGTCGTACGCCACCACCACGTCGTACCCGAGATTCCCGCCCATCCGGGCCGTCGTCTCCACACACATGTTGGTCTGGATCCCGGCCAGCACGATCTGCGAGATCCCCTGGGCCCCCAGCCAGGCCCCCAGATCCGGCGTCCCGAGGAAGGCCGAGTTCACGGTCTTCGTGACGAACAGCTCGGCACCGGCACCCTTCCCCCTCCTCTCCTCCACATACGACTTCAGCTCATTCCCCTCGGACCCGAGCCGCAACGGCGACCCGGGCTTCACCGAGTCATGCCGCACGAACACGACCGGCCGCCCCGACGCCTGCCATACGTCGATCAGCGCGGCGATGTTGTCATCGGCCCCCGGGTTGTTCCGCGGCCCCCAGAAGCCGGCCTCCTCGAAGCCCTTCTGCACGTCCACGACCACCAGTGCTGCGTTCTCCGCGATGTCCATGCCCACGATCCTGCCGCCGGCACCCGACCCGCCCCAGAGGTACAGAAGTCAGCGATCGATGGTTTACTGCCAACCATGGCCCCCGCCTACCGCGTCGCCCTCGTCGCCTTCCCCGGTATCCGCGCCTTCGACGTCTCCGTCATCACCGAGGTCTGGGGCACCGACCGCACCGACCGCGGCGCCCCCGCCTTCGACCTGCGCCGCGTCGCCACCGACACCACCCCCGTCCCGATGCGCGGCGGACTCGCCCTGCACCCCGACCGCACCCTCGCCTGGCTCACCCGCGCCGACCTGATCCTCGTCCCCGGCCTCGACGACCACCTCACCCCCGCACCGACTCCCGTCCTCGACGCACTCCGCCGCGCCCACACCCGCGGCACCACCCTCGCCGCCCTGTGCGGCGGAGCCTTCACCCTCGCCCAGGCCGGCCTCCTCGACGGCCGCCGGGCGATCACCCACTGGAACCTCATCGACCTCCTCCGCAGCCACCACCCCCAGGTCAACGTCGTCCCCGACGCCCTCTTCATCGAGGACGACAACATCTGGACCGCCGCGGGCACGGCAGCCGGCATCGACCTGTGCCTCCACCTGGTCCGCCGCTCCCACGGCGCGGAAGCGGCCGCCACCATCGCCCGCTCGATGGTCACCGCCCCCTTCCGCACCGGTTCCCAGGCACAGTTCATCGAGCACCCCACCACGCCCGCCGACCGCGACGCCGACACTCTCGCCGCCGTACGCGAACACGCCCTGCGCCGGCTGCACGAACCACTCACGGTCGCCGACCTGGCGGCTCACGCGGGTATGTCACCGCGCAGCTTCGCCCGCCACTTCACCGCCGCCACCGGCACCACCCCCCTCAGCTGGCTCCTCGACCAGCGCATCGCCGCAGCCCAGAAACTCCTCGAACGCACCGACCTCCCCATGCCCGAGGTCGCCCGCCGCGCAGGCTTCGGCAGCGAGGTCACGATGCGCCAGCACTTCGCCTCGCGCCTCGCCACCAGCCCACGCGCCTACCGAGCCGCGTTCAGCACCACACCCGACACGGGCTCCGCCTCCGCCACCCGCGGCAGCAACCCGATCGCGCGATAAGCGGCGTCCACTACCGGACGCGCCATCTCCCGCGCCTTGTTCGCCCCCTCCCGGAGCACCCCCTCGACATAGCCGGGATCCGCACACAACTCCTGGTGCCGGGCCCGCACCGGCCTCAACACCTCGACCACGGCCTCCGCCGCGGCCGCCTTCAAAGCGCCGTACGACCGATGAACGGACGCCAGCTCCGCGGGGTTCCCGTCCGTGCACGCCGCGAGGATCTCCAGCAGATTCGCGACCCCCGGCCGCCCCTCCCGGTCGTACACGACCTCCCGCCCGCTGTCCGTGACGGCCCGCATGATCTTCTTCCGCACCACATCCGGCTCATCGAGCAGATAGACGATCCCCGGCCCGGAGTCGTCGCTCTTCCCCATCTTCGACCCCGGCTCCTGGAGGTTCATCACCCGAGCCGCCACCGCGGGCAGCGTCGCCCTCGGCACCACGAACGTATGCCCGTACCGCTGGTTGAACCGCACCGCCAGATCCCGCGCCAGCTCCACATGCTGCGCCTGGTCGTCCCCCACCGGCACCTCGTCGGTCCCGTACGCCAGGATGTCCGCCGCCATCAGCACCGGATACGTCAGCAGCGACAGCCGTACGCTCCCCCCGCGCTCCCGCTCCCGCGCGGCCTTCACCTTGTACTGGATCATCCGCCGCATCTCGCCGTCGGTGGCCACGCACTCCAGCAGGTACGACAGCCGCGCGTGCTCGTCGACATGGCTCTGTACGAAGAGAGTGCACAGCTCGGGATCCAGCCCCGCCGCCAGGAGCAGCGTCGCCGCCTGCCGGCTGAGCCGGCGTACCCGCGCCGGATCGTGGTCCACGGTCAGCGCGTGCAGATCGACCACGCAGAACAACGCGTCCGAGCGGTGCTGGTCGGCCTGGACCCACTGCCGCATGGCCCCCAGGTAGTTCCCCAACGTCAGATGCCCGGTCGGCTTGATCCCGCTGAAGACCCTCGTCATCTCCACTCCTCCTGCTGGACTTCTCCGGTCGAGGCCGCCGTCCCGGTCGGCCCGACCCTCGGAAGTCCCGGATGGGGATACGAGAAACGGCCGCCGAGGCGGCGGCCGTTGGAACGCATACGTGAGCGCGGCCGCCGTCAGGCGGCCCACCAGAGCTGGGTGCACGTACGCGTAGTCATGACGTCCACAGTACGCCTCGAGGGTGCCCGTGGGACGGAGGTTGACACACCCCGGCCCGATACGTAGTGTTCTCCGAGTTGTCCGACGTGAGCGTCGACTCCGGTCGGTCCCCGGACAGCCATTCCGCAAGTACCAACCACTTCTCGGCGAGCAGTCGTTCCGTCTGCCGTCGCGTCATTGGCATGCGTATTCGCGAAATGAGGAATCCGCGTTCGAAAGGGCACGGTCCCCGATTGGCTTCGGGAGCCGGGAATCCGCTAAAGTCTCACTCGTCGGAACGGCCGAAGGGCCGGGAAGGCAACCCCCGCTGACTGGGAATCAGACGCCGAAAGGATCTGATAGAGTCGGAACCGCCGGAAAGGAAACCGCGAAACAAAAGCGGAAACCTGGAAAGCGCCGAGGAAATCGG
>NZ_KQ948776.1 GCF_001514205.1 Streptomyces griseoruber
TGCCCGAGAGAATCTCTCAGGTTTTCCTCCGGGCTTCCCTTCGGTCTTGCGTTTCCGACTCTATCAGATCTTTTCTCGATCCGATTTCCTCGGTGCTTTCCAGGTTCCCGCTTTTGTTTCGCGGTTTCCTTTCCGGCGGTTCCGACTTTATCAGAAGTTCCGGGCCGGTCCGACCGGCGGTGGTTTTCCGATTCATCGGGGGGCTTCTGCGGAATCAATGTTCCGAGTCGCCGATAGATTTTCGCTGCTGCCGACCGGATCACATCCAGTTCCAGGCAACTGTTCTAATCTACCTCCCCGCGCTCTCCGTGTCAACGGCTTTTGCGGGAACGAGGAGGACACTAGCAGTTCAGCGGGGCGGTTCGCACATCAGGCGGCTGTCGGCACGGTCGCGCTGCGCTCGGCTGCCTCGACGTCGCCCGTGTCACCGGTGCGGGCCGCTCTGCCGCCGAGGACATAGACGTACCCGAGGAAGGCCAGCTCGGCGGCGACGCCGATGGTGATGCGGGCCCAGGTGGGCAGGTCCGAAGGGGTGACGAAGCCTTCGATGGCGCCCGAGACGAAGAGGACCAGGGCGAGGCCGATCGCCATGGCGATCGCGGCTCTGCCTTCTTCGGCGAGTGCCGTGCGCCGGGAGCGCGGGCCGGGGTCGATGACGGTCCAGCCGAGGCGGAGGCCGGTGCCGGCGGCGACGAAGACCGCTGTCAGTTCGAGGAGGCCGTGCGGGAGCACCAGGCCGAGGAACGTGTCGAGCCGGCCTGCCGAGGACATGAGGCCGACGCCGATGCCGAGGTTGAGCATGTTCTGGAAGAGGATCCAGAGCACCGGAAGTCCCAGGAAGACGCCCAGGACCAGGCACATCGCGGCGGCCTGGGCGTTGTTCGTCCACACCTGGGCGGCGAACGAGGCGGCCGGGTGGCTGGAGTAGTAGGTCTCGTACTGGCCGCCGGGTCGGGTGAGCTCGCGCAGTTCGTCGGGGGCCGCTATGGAGGCCTGCACTTCCGGATGGGTGCCGATCCACCAGCCCAGGAGGGCGGCGACGGCGGTGGAGAGGAGGGCGGTGGGGATCCACCAATGGCGCGAGCGGTAGACAGCGGCGGGGAAGCCCTCGGTGAGGAAGCGGGTGACATCGCGCCAGGAGGCTCGGCGGGTTCCGACGACGGCGCTACGCGCGCGTGCCACGAGTTGGGTGAGCCGGCCGGTCAGCTGGGGGTCGGGGGCTATGGACTGGATCAGGGAGAGGTGGGTGGCGGTGCGCTGGTAGAGGGTGACGAGTTCGTCCGTCTCGGTGCCGGTGAGGCGGCGGCGTCGCCGTAGGAGGGCGTCGAGGCGGTCCCATTCGGCCCGGTGGGCGGAGACGAAGACGTCGAGGTCCATCGGTGTGCCTGCTCCTCGGCTGTGCGTCGGCTGCCGGTGGTGTGTGTCAGGTTGTCGTACTGCGGCGCGATGTGCGCTCAGCTTGGCAGACTGGCTGTTCCAGGGGCAGGTCGGGAAGGGGCGGCGGGCGTGAGTGAGCTGGTGACGGGTGAGGCGGTGGCGTTGGAGCTGCAGCCCGCCAGGCTGCCCAGCAGGGCGCTGGCCCTGTTGCTGGACCTGGTCGTGGTCCTGGTCGTCTATGTGGTCGTGAGTGTCGTTCTGGTGCTGTCCACGGCCTCGTGGGACGACGCGGCACAGACGGCGGTGTCGATCGCCACGTTCCTGCTGGTTCTGGTGGGCGGCCCGATCGCGGTGGAGACGCTCAGTCATGGGCGGTCGCTGGGGAAGACGGCGTGCGGGTTGCGTGTGGTGCGGGACGACGGTGGGCCGATCCGGTTCCGGCATGCGCTGGTGCGGGGTGCGCTCGGGCTGGTGGAGATTCTGCTGACGTTCGGCGTGGTGGCGTGTGTGGCGTCGCTGGTGTCGGCGCGGGGGCGGCGGCTCGGTGATGTGTTCGCCGGGACTCTGGTCGTGCGCGAGCGGGTGCCGGCGGCTCGGGGTGGTTTCGTGCCGCTTCCTCCGCCGTGGCTGGCCGGACGGTTCCAGGAGCTTGATCTTTCGGCGGTGCCGGACGGGTTGTGGTTGGCGATCCGCCAGTACCTGGGGCGCATGAACCAGTTGGATCCGCAGGTGGGCTGGGCGATGGCGGGGCGGCTGGCGGGTGAGCTGGCCGAGCGGACCGGGGTGCCGGTGCCGCCGGGCGTGCCACCGGCCGCGTATCTGGCGGCGGTGGTGCAGGAGCGGCAGGTCCGGGAGGCGCGGCGGATGTTCGGGGGTGGTCCGGTCGGGGGTGGTCTTGTCGCGGGTGGGGCGGGTGTGGGTGGGGGCTTCAGCCCTGCTCCGCCGTCCGGTGCCCGGTCGCCGTACGGACCCCCGTCGTACGGGTCGGCTGCGGCTCATGGGCCCTCGTCTCCGAGCGGTTCCGCCGTGCCGGGGAACGCGTCGGGGGCGGATGGGCCGTCCGTGGTGGTGGAGGGTGCGGAGAGCGGTCGGGGTGAGGGGCGGGGTACCGGGTTCGTGCCGCCTGCGTAGGGGCTTGGGCGTCGGGTTCAGGTGAACGTCGAGGGGGGTGATTCGAGGTCCTCGAGTTCGATGCCGGGGGCTGCGAGAACGACGTCGCCGGCGATGTGCACGGTGTGCTGTTCGCCTGTGTCCAGGGCTGTGACCTGGTATTCGTCCACGGTCAGGGGGGCGTTGTCAGTGGCGTGTGTTTCGCTGTTCACGAGGGCCCAGGACTGGTCGACCGTGCGGGGAGCGAGGACCGGGTCGGTGAAGGCGACGAGGCGTACGCGGGTGGCCGCGGTGGAGGGGGTGAGGCGCAGGAGGCGGGTGGTGGCGACGAGGAACGCGGGTGAGGTGCCGGTGAAGGCGTGGGCGGGGGTGTTGCCTTCGGTGGCGTGGGTGCCGGTGGGGTCGGTGCGGACCCAGGTGACGCCGTCCAGGGCGGCGCCGCGGACCTGCCAGCTGCTCGCGTGGAGTTCCAGGCGGAGGGGGCGGCCGAGGTCGTCGAGGGTGAGGTCGACGGAGCCGGTGTGTTCGCCGGTGGGGGTGGTCAGCTGGGAGACGTAGCGCCAGCCGGAGGGGCCGGGGGCGCAGTGGAAGTGTTCGTGCGCGAGGGGGGTGTGATCGTGGGGATCGTGGAGTGCATAGCGGCCGCGGGGCATGGGGGTCCTGGGGGGTGACGGGTTGGTCGGGGCGCCGCGGCGGTCCGGCCGAGGGGCCGAAGGGGCAGGCCCCCGACACGGGGGTGCGGGGGCCTGTCTCTGAGGTACTGCTGCTCGCTGGTGCGGCTGCGGGCCGGGAGCCCGCTGCCGGATCAGTAGCGGTAGTGGTCCGACTTGTACGGGCCGTCGACCTGGACGCCGATGTAGGCGGCCTGCTCCGGGCGGAGGGTCGTCAGCTTGACGCCGAGGGAGTCGAGGTGGAGGCGGGCGACCTTCTCGTCGAGGTGCTTGGGCAGCGTGTAGACGCCGACCGGGTACTCGTCGGGCTTGGTGAACAGCTCGATCTGGGCCAGGGTCTGGTCCGCGAAGGAGTTGGACATCACGAACGAGGGGTGGCCGGTGGCGTTGCCCAGGTTCAGCAGGCGGCCCTCGGACAGGACGATGAGGACCTTGCCGTCGGGGAAGGTCCAGGTGTGGACCTGCGGCTTGACCTCGTCCTTGACGATGCCGGGGACCTTGGCGAGGCCGGCCATGTCGATCTCGTTGTCGAAGTGGCCGATGTTGCCGACGATGGCCTGGTGCTTCATCTTGGCCATGTCGGCGGCCATGATGATGTCCTTGTTGCCGGTCGTGGTGATGAAGATGTCGGCCTTGTCGACGACCTCGTCGAGGGTCGTGACCTGGTAGCCGTCCATCGCGGCCTGGAGGGCGCAGATGGGGTCGATCTCGGTGACGATGACGCGGGCGCCCTGGCCGCGTAGGGACTCGGCGCAGCCCTTGCCGACGTCGCCGTAGCCGAAGACGACGGCGGTCTTGCCGCCGATGAGGACGTCGGTGGCGCGGTTGATGCCGTCGATGAGGGAGTGGCGGCAGCCGTACTTGTTGTCGAACTTCGACTTGGTGACGGCGTCGTTGACGTTGATCGCCGGGAAGAGGAGGGCGCCGTCGCGCTGCATCTCGTAGAGGCGGTGGACGCCGGTGGTGGTCTCCTCGGTGACGCCGCGGATCTCCGAGGCGAGCTGGGTCCACTTCTGGGAGCCGTCGGTGATGGTGCGGTTGAGGAGCTCGAGGATGACGCGGTGCTCGTCGTTCTCGGCGGTGTCGACGGAGGGGACCTTGCCGTCCTTCTCGTACTCGACGCCCTTGTGGACGAGGAGGGTGGCGTCACCGCCGTCGTCGAGGATCATGTTCGGGCCGCCGGTGGGGCTGTCCGGCCAGGTCAGGGCCTGCTCGGTGCACCACCAGTACTCCTCCAGGGTCTCGCCCTTCCAGGCGAAGACGGGGACGCCCTGGGGGTTGTCCACGGTGCCGTGGGGGCCGACGGCGATGGCGGCGGCGGCGTGGTCCTGGGTGGAGAAGATGTTGCAGGAGGCCCAGCGGACCTGGGCGCCGAGGGCGACCAGGGTCTCGATGAGGACGGCGGTCTGCACGGTCATGTGCAGGGAGCCGGTGACGCGGGCGCCGGCGAGGGGCTGGGCCTCGGCGTACTCCTTGCGGATGGCCATGAGGCCGGGCATCTCGTGCTCGGCGAGGGTGATCTCCTTGCGGCCGAAGGCGGCCAGGGAGAGGTCGGCGACCTTGAAGTCCTGTCGGTTGTCGACAGTCGTCATGGTGAGCTGCTCCTCGGTGGTTGGTTCGAGGTGTGGACAGGGCTGGTCTGCGCGGCGGCGGACACAGGGGTGCCCTGAAGGGGACACAGGCATGCCCGCGTGCGCGCAGCGCAGTCCGTCGGAGGCCCTCTCTCCCTCGGTCGGTCCGCTGCGGGACCGCCCGACCGCCATCAGCAGCGACGTCTGGCTCCGTTCCAAGCTACACCGGAGGTGGCGGGCGGCCCCAGTCCGTCTGCGAACAGATCGCGCCGTTCCGGGTCGGTGAGGGGGAAGGCCGCAGGGCCCGCCGGTGGTGCGGCGGGCCCTGTCGGGGAGGTGTCGGGGGTGGTCAGTGGTCGGCGGGGTGCCGGTCGGGGCCGCCGGGGGTGGCCTCGGGGTCGGCGCCCTTGGCGGCTTCGGCCTCGCTGTAGATGTCGGGTTCGAGGTAGATGACGCGGGCGATGGGGACGGCTTCGCGGATGCGGGCCTCGGCGGCGTCGATGGCGGTGGCGATCTGGGCCGCGGTGTCGTCGTGCCGGACGGCGATCTTGGCGGCGACGAGGAGTTCCTCGGGGCCGAGGTGGAGGGTGCGCATGTGGATGATGCCGGTGACGGTGTGGCCGTCGACGATGGCGGTCTCGATCTTCTTGACGTCTTCGAGGCCGGCGGACTCGCCGAGGAGGAGGGACTTGGTCTCGGCGGCGAGGACGAGGGCGATGAGGACGAGGAGGACACCGATGCAGACGGTGCCGATGCCGTCCCAGACGCCGTCGCCGGTGAGGAGGGCGAGGCCGACGCCGCCGAGGGCGAGGATCAGGCCGATGAGGGCGCCGAAGTCCTCCAGGAGGACGACGGGCAGTTCGGGGGCCTTGGCGCGGCGGATGAACTGCGACCAGGACAGGGAGCCGCGGAGTTCGTTGGACTCCTTGATGGCGGTGCGGAAGGAGAAGCCCTCGGCGATTATCGCGAAGACGAGGACGCCGACCGGCCAGTACCAGTGCTCGATCTCGTGGGGGTGCTGGATCTTCTCGTAGCCCTCGTAGATGGCGAACATGCCGCCGACGGAGAAGAGGACGATGGAGACGAGGAAGGCGTAGATGTAGCGCTCGCGGCCGTAGCCGAAGGGGTGCTGGGGGGTGGCTTCGCGCTGGGCCTTCTTGCCGCCGATGAGGAGGAGTGCCTGGTTGCCGGAGTCGGCGAGCGAGTGGACGCCTTCGGCGAGCATCGACGAGGAGCCGCTGAAGGCGAACGCCACGAATTTGGATGCCGCGATGGCGAGGTTGGCGCCGAGTGCCGCCACGATCGCCCTGGTGCCGCCTGACGCGCTCATGTGTTCGCGTTGTCCCTTCGCCTCGCGTACGTGTCTCGTACGTCCTGTTCGCCGTCC
Organism: Streptomyces griseoruber; assembly: GCF_001514205.1. Classification (GTDB taxonomy): domain Bacteria; phylum Actinomycetota; class Actinomycetes; order Streptomycetales; family Streptomycetaceae; genus Streptomyces; species Streptomyces griseoruber. The sequence continues at coordinate 6,117 of NZ_KQ948776.1, forward strand.
GGGGTCTCTTTGCCCGGCCTTTGCCGGTGGGTCATTGTTGCAGCCCTGTCCGGCGGCGGTTCGTCAGGTGTCCACCAGCCCGGTCAGACAATCACCGTGGCGCGGAAGAGGGTTCCGGCTCCGGACACCTCGGCCTTCTCGCCGGCGGGGACGAAGACCGCCTGGCCGGGGGCGAGTTCGTGTTCTCCGGTGCGTACCGTTCCGGCGGTGCAGAGGAGGATCTGCGGGGTCTCGCGGGTCAGGTCGTGGGGGTCGGAGCCCTCGGGGAGGACGTACCGGGAGAGGCGGAACTCGTCGATGGGGGTCTCGTAGACCTCTTCGCCGTCGGGGGAGGCCTCGGGGCGCAGGACGCCGGGGTCGCCGGGTTCGAAGCGGACGATGCGCAGGAGTTCGGGGACGTCGACGTGTTTGGGGGTGAGGCCGCAGCGCAGGACGTTGTCGGAGTTGGCCATGATCTCGACGCCGAGGCCGCTGAGGTAGGCGTGGGGGATGCCGGCGCCGAGGAAGAGGGCCTCGCCGGGCTGGAGCCGGACGTGGTTGAGGAGCATGGCGGCGATGACGCCGGGGTCGCCGGGGTAGTGGTGGGCGATGCCGGCGTAGGGGGCGTAGTCGCCGCCGAGGCGGTCGCAGGCGGCTGCGGCGGCCGTGACCGTGTGGGCCATGTCGTCGGGGTCGGCGGTGAGGACCGCGGTGAGGACCTCGCGCAGGGCCGCCTCTTCGGGGTGGGCGTGCAGGAGGTCGACGTACGGCTTGAGGGAGTCGACGCCGAGGCCGTCGAGGAGGGCGGCTGCCCGGAGGGGGTGCCGGAAGCCGCACAGGCCGTCGAACTCGGTGAGGGCGCAGATCAGTTCGGGCTTGTGGTTGGCGTCCTTGTAGTTGCGGTGGGGGGCGTCCACGGGGATGCCGCGGCGCTCCTCGTCGTCGTAGCCCTCCTTGGCCTGGGCGAGGTCGGGGTGGACCTGGAGGGAGAGGGGGGCGCCGGCGGCGAGGAGCTTGAGGAGGAAGGGCAGACGGGGGCCGAACCGGGCCACCGCGCGGTCGCCGAGTTCGCGCTGCGGGTCGGTGTCGATCACCTCGACGAGGGTGCCGCGTTCGGTGCGGGAGGGGGCGCCGGGGTGGGCGCCCATCCACATCTCCGCCTGGGGTTCGCCGGTCGGCTCGGTGCCGAGGAGGTGCGGGATGGCGGTGGGGGAACCCCAGGCGTAGGGGCGGATGGTGTTGTCGAGGCGGTCCATCGGGTTCTCTGCCTGTCTGTCCGGCGCTGCTTGTCTGGTCGTGCTGTGGTGGGGCCCGCGCGGCACGCGCGTGTGGGCCTCAGATCAGGCCTGGGAGGCGAGCGCCAGGTAAACGGCGGCGAAATCCGTGGTGGCGATCAGTTCGGCGAGGGTGACGAGTTCGTCGCCGGGGTCGGGTTCGAGCTCGCTGATCGGGGTGTCGTGGCTGAGGGCCAGGTCGCGGGCGGAGGGGGCGGCGGTGAGGCCGCCGAGGGGGCGGTCGCGCAGGAGTACCACGCGCGCGTGCAGGGCGGGGGCTTCCTCGACGCGGTCACGGAAGAAGTCGTCGGGGTCGGCGCTGGCGGCGAGGGGGCCGGCGAGGAGGGCGCTGTGTTCGGCGAGCGCCTCGGGGAGCTCGGCGACGAGGGCGGGGCGGCCGGCGAGTTCGGCGAGGGCGGAGGCGAAGCGGCGGCCGGCGGGGCCCGCGGAGGCGCCTTCGGTCCAGATCACGGGGAGGGCGTCGGCGAGTTCGGCGGCCAGGGTCTTCGCCGGGTTGCTGTAGGTGGCGATGGCGGGGCCGCAGCGTTCGGCGACCTGGTCGAGGCGGTCGGCGACCTTCTCGAGGGCGTCGGCGGGGGCGGAGAGGAGTGCGATGCGGTCGAGGAGCGCGAGGAGGGGGGTGAGCAGGGCCCACAGGACGCCGGGGGCGGAGGCTGCGGCGGGGGGCTGTTCGTCGTGTTCGTACGGGGCGGTCGCCATCGGTACGAAGAGGCCGTGCGCGGCGTCGGCGGCGTCGGTCAGGGGGGTGCGGGCGGGGGCCACGGCGACGACGGTGCAGCCTCGGCGGTAGGCCTGCTCGGCGAGGAGGGCGAGGCCGGGTTCGGTGCCGTCGGGGGTGGCGATGAGGAGGAGGTCGACGGAGCCGGCCCAGCCGGGGAGTTCCCAGCGCAGGGCGCCGGCGGCGGGGGCGACGCCGCTGGGGGCGAGGCGGACGACGGGGCAGGCGGCGCCGGCCAGGGTGCCGAGGAGGTCGGCGACGCAGGTGGCGGCGGCGCCGGGGCCCGCGATGAGGATCGCGCGGGGGCGGCCGTCGGGCTTGAGGTCGTTCACCCCGGCTTCGGCGGCGTGGCGGGCGGCGGTGCGGACCCGGGCGCCGGCTTCGGCCGCGCCGCGCAGGAGGGCTCGGCGGTCGGCCTCGGCGAGGGCCTCCGGCGTGTCGAGCAGTGAGTCGTCGAGCATGGCGGGGGTCTCCGATCGCCGGGGGATCGTCGGGGTGCCGGGGGGTCTGGATACGCGGTGGTGCCGGTTGGGGCCGTGGTGCCGGGTGCGGCGGTGCCGGCGGCCCGGGCCGGGCGGCGCGGGTGGGCCGGCGTCGCGGGGCGTGGTCGCGCGGGGTGGCACGGCCTCGTGTTACGCGGGGCGGCGGGCCTCGTCGACGAGGAGGACGGGGATGCCGTCGCGGACCGGGTACGCCAGACCGCAGTCCTGGCCGGTGCAGATCAGCTCCGCGTCCTGCTCCTTGAGGGGGGCGTGGCAGGCCGGGCAGGCGAGGATCTCCAGGAGGCCGGCTTCGAGCGGCATGAGGTGTCCCTTCGGGTGCGTGCGGGGGTGGCTGGATGTGCCTGGTCAGCGTACCGCCGGTGGGGGTGGGGTGGTGGGTGGTGTCGCCCCGCCGCCCTTGCCCGTCCCGCTCGCCGGGGGCTTCGCCGCCGTCCCCTGGGGCGGTGTCCCCGGGCACCCCGGGCGGGGCCGCGCGCCGCTCGGCCCGCGAGCCCCGCGGGGCGTCCTTATGCGCGGATGATCGCCAGGGCCTCGTCCCTGATCTTGGTCATGGTGGGTTCGTCGCGGGCCTCGGCGTTGAGGCGCAGGAGGGGTTCGGTGTTGGAGGGGCGGACGTTGAACCACCAGTCGGGGGTGGAGACGGTGAGGCCGTCGAGTTCGTCGAGGGTGACGTCGGGAACGCCGGTGTAGGCGGCCTTGATCGCGGCGATGCGGTCGGCCTGGTCGGCGACCGTGGAGTTGATCTCGCCGGAGCCGGTGTAGCGGTCGTACGCGGCCACGAGGGAGGACAGGGGGGTCTTCTGGCCACCGAGGGCCGCCAGGACGTGGAGGGCGGCCAGCATGCCGGTGTCGGCGTTCCAGAAGTCCTTGAAGTAGTAGTGGGCGGAGTGCTCTCCGCCGAAGATCGCTCCGTGGCGGGCCATCTCGGCCTTGATGAAGGAGTGGCCGACGCGGGTGCGGACGGGGCTGCCGCCGTTCTCCTCGACCACCTCGGGGACGGTCCGGGAGGTGATCAGGTTGTGGATGACCGTGCCCCGGCCGCCGTTGCGGGCGAGTTCGCGGGCGGCGACCAGGGCCGTGATCGCGGACGGGGAGACCGGGTCGCCGTGCTCGTCGACGACGAAGCAGCGGTCGGCGTCGCCGTCGAAGGCGAGGCCGAGGTCGGCGGACTCCGCGCGGACGCGCTGTTGCAGGTCCACGAGGTTCGCCGGGTCGAGGGGGTTGGCCTCGTGGTTGGGGAAGGTGCCGTCGAGGTCGAAGTACAGGGGGACGACGGTCAGGGGCAGGCCGTCGAACACGGTGGGGACGGTGTGGCCGCCCATGCCGTTGCCCGCGTCGACCACGACCTTCAGGGGGCGGATGGAGGTCAGGTCGACGAGTGAGCGCAGGTGCGCCGCGTAGTCCTTCAACGTGTCGGTCCGGGTGAGGGTTCCCGGCACGGCGGCGGCCTCGGGCGCGCCGGTGTCCGTCCAGCGCTCCACCAGGGCGCGGATGTCCGCCAGTCCGGTGTCCTGGCCGACGGGGGCGGCGCCGGCGCGGCAGAGCTTGATGCCGTTGTACCGGGCGGGGTTGTGCGAGGCGGTGAACATGGCGCCGGGCAGGTTCAGGGCGCCGGAGGCGTAGTAGAGCTGGTCCGTGGAGCACAGGCCGATCTGGGTGACGTCGACGCCGAGTGCCGCCGCCCCGCGCGCGAAGGCGCCGCTCAGGCCGGGTGAGGAGGGGCGCATGTCGTGGCCGACGACGATCGCCTCGGCGTCGGTCACCCGGGCGAAGGCCGCTCCGAAGAGTTCGGCGAGGGACTCGTCCCACTGGTCCGGGACCACCCCGCGGACGTCGTACGCCTTCACGATCTGCGACAGATCAGCAGCCACGGGCCACCCTTCCTGAAAGTCCTGTTCAGTCGCCACAAACTACCCGGAACGGTTCGGCGGCTGCGGTGCGTCCGCGCGGTGGCCCCGCAGAAGTAACCTTGCGCACCAACCCGGGACACCCCGGGAGGACAGTCACCCGTCATGCGGAAAGCGGTTTCGCGAGTGTCGGCCGGATCGCGGGACCGTGTTCGCGACCGGCGGGCATCGACGGGGCGTCAGAAGCTGCCGGGCGAAGGGGGGCTTACGGGGGTTCAGTTGTCCGGTGAGCGCAGGACGCGCAGGTGGCCGCGGCGGGCGACCTCCATCGGGTCCGCGCCACGTCCGCCGCCACCGGCCTGTGCCGCGCGTTCCTGCGGGCGGGCCGCCTCGCGGACGGCGTTGGCAAGCGCTTCCAGGTCGTCACCAGTGGGCCGTGCGGGAGCCGAGCCGTCGAGCAGCCGGACGACCTCCCAGCCGCGCGGGGCGGTGAGGCGCTCGGAGTGCTCGGCGCACAGGTCGTAGCAGTGGGGTTCGGCGTAGGTGGCGAGCGGGCCGAGGACCGCGGTCGAGTCGGCGTAGACGTACGTCAGCGTCGCGACGGCGGGTCGACCGCAGGCGGTTCGCGAACAGCGACGTACAGGGCTCACGACGTTGGACGGTACCGCACTCTTGAGCGGGCCGCGACGACTCTCCACCAGGTCACTCCACCGTGTCGTGTTGTGAAACGCCCCACGGGCCTCTCCAGTCATACCCCGCTGACCTGCGCGAACACCAGTCATTAGCGAGAAGAAGACGAAGCCTCGCAGTCACCGGGTAGTACAAACAGCATCAATTGCCATGAGTTCACCGGTCTCGGAGAGATACGGAATCGAGCCCAACCTTGGCCGGAATGGTCATCCTGCGACAGAGGGCGCGGGCCCGGCCGGACGCGTCCGGGATGCCGCGTGGGGCCGGACGGCGGGTCGCGGCGGGGTCTACCCTTCAGTAGTGATGGACAGCCCCGTACCGCCCCGTGCCGCAGGCCCCGGACCCCGCCGCCGTGATCGCCACGGCCGTGGCATGCGGGGACCGATCGCGCCCCCTCAGGTGCCGTTGGCCGCGAGCCGCGCCGACGCGTTCGCCGATCTGGTGCAGGACTCCGTGGAACGGCTGGAGCGGCGCTGGCCGCAGCTCGCCGAGATCGACTTCATGGTGCTCGAGGTGCCGCGCCCGGCCGCGGCCGGCGAGCCGTGGAACGACGAGGCGGTGCCCCTCGGCGGGACGGCTCCCGCGCGCGAGGGACGGCGGGCGCGGGTGGTCGTCTACCGGCGCCCGGTCGAGATCCGCACCAAGGGGCGCGACGAACGGGCCGCGCTGGTGCACGAGGTGGTCGTGGAACAGGTGGCGGAGCTGCTGGGGCTGACCCCCGAGACGGTGGATCCGCGCTACGGCGACGAGGACTGACCACCACCGTCTCGCGCTATGACCGGTCGGGTTGTCTCCGACCCGGTCGGGTCACTTCTGCAGCACCGCCATGTTCTCGTCCGCCCGGGGGACCTCGACCGTGCCCCGGTCGTCCGGCAGGGTCTGGATGGTGAAGCCCGGGACGCCCTCCTCGGTCGCCGCGAGGGTGCGGGCCGCGTAGACGGGGGTGTCGGTGAGGGGTTCCACGGTCAGGGCGAAGGTGCCCTTCAGGCCCGAGGGGACGGGGAGTTCGACGTCCTGGGTCGTACCGGACCTGATCGTGTACGTCTTGGAGGCGGCCGTTCCTCCCTCGCTGCCCGCGGACGCGGTGACCTTCACCTTGGCGGTGCCCTTGGGGGCGGTCAGGGAGAGGGTGGAGCCCTTGGCGGTGTTGTCGGCGGCGGACGCGCGCGTGCCGACCGGAGCGGACGCGGGGATGAACGCCGACTCCTGGTTGGCCCCCTTGCCGCGCAGCACCCGTACGGCCGCGACGACCGGCACCGACCGGTCGGTGGGCGTCAGGACGATCGAGCCCGCCTCGCCGCGTGTGACGTCGCCGAGGTCGACGGCGGTCGTCATGCCTCCCTTGACGTGCACGGTCTCGTGCCCGGCCGGGGTGATCAGACCGCTCGGGGAGGCCAGTTGGACCTTCAGGTCGGCGTCGGCGTCACCCGGCGCGTAGGCGATCAGCCGGACCGCGGTGGCGTCCTTGGGGATGCCGGGGATGACCAGGCCGGCCGCCGGGTCGGTGGCGGCGGCCAGCCAGTCGCCGCCGAGCTTGTCGTCCAGGGCCTGCACCGCGGCGCCCACGCGGCCGCTGCGGACGTTGACGTGGACGGTGAGGTCGTCCTCCTTGTCGTCGGTGAGCGTGGACAGCAGGATCGGCTCGCTGGAGTGCGGGGGAACCGTGATGCCCTCCCCCACCGTGGTCTGCAGGGCGCCGTCCTTGCCGTAGAGCTCGATGTCGGCGACGGCGGCGGAGTCGTCCGGGTTGGTGAGGTGGACGTAGTCCGTGCGGTCGGCCGCCGTGCTGGCGCCGGGGAACCAGAACTCCGTGTCCGCGGGGGTGCAGGTGACGCCCTGCAGGCCGCGGCCGGAGCCGGCGGCGACCTCGGTGGTCTCCTGGACCGTCCAGCCGGGCGCGAACTTCCCCTCGGCGGTGCCCACGAGCGCGGGCGACTCCCCGCCGTCGGTGTCGCCGGTGGCGGGGGTGCCGGGCTCCTTGGGGGTGACGACGGGCTTCTCGGACTTCTTGTCGCCCTTGTCCGTCTTCTTGTCCTTGTCCGACGTGTCGCCGGACGTGTCGCCGGCCGTGTCGCCGGACTTGCCGTCGCCCTTGCCGCTCGTCTTGTCGCCGGCCGGGTCCGCCGACTCCACCGTGGCGGCGGCGAGTTCGGCCGTGCCGTCACCGCCCGTGCCCTTGGTGACGGGGGTGAACGACGTGTACGACGTCTGGGCGATGTCGGAGGTGCTGGGCGCCGGGCAGAGCAGGCTGGTGCGCTCCACGGGCAGTACGGCGGCCGCCTTGGCGGAGTCGTCCGGGCCGGCGCCCTTGGGCTCGTTGAGCGTGGCGAACCCGGTGACGGCGGCGAGCGCGGCCGTGGCGGCGATCAGGGACAGGGTGGTGCGGTTCACTGCTGGCTCCCGTCGGGACGCTCGCTGCCGGTGCCGTGGTCGTGCTGCTGCGCCGGGTCGTAGGCGGGGTCGTAGCCCTGGTTGCCGTAGCCCTGGTCGTAGCCGTACGTCTGCTCGTACGGCGTCTGCCCGCCCTGGCCGTCGTAGGCGTAGGGGTCGTACTGGCCGGCCTGGTAGGGGTCGTAGGACTGCTGGTCGTAGCCGCCCGCCGGGTACTGCTGGGCGCCCTGGTACTGCTCGCCCTGGTAGCCGCCGTACTCGGCGCCCGCGTAGCTCGGCTGGTCCCAGTCGCCGTACGTCTGCTGCTGCGGGAGGACGACCGGGGTCTGGTCCGGCGTGTCCTGCGGGGTCTCCTGCGGAGAGGGAGAGGGGAAGTCGTCCGCAGCGGACGGGAAGTCGTCGTCCTGGAGGGCGGGTTCCTCCGCCTCCTCGGCCTGGGCGCGCAGCCGGCGGGCGCGGCGGCCCTCGCCCTCGGCGGGCCGGTCCTCGGCGAGTTCCTCCTCGGGGAGGTCGTCGTCGACGTCGCGGCGGCGGCCGGGCAGGGCGAGGACGATCAGGACGAGGGCCAGGAAGCCCTGCGTCCACAGCCAGGCGGTGTGGGTGAACGGGTCGTCGTAGGTGACGTCGAGCCTGCCGCCGGAGGCGGGGAGTTCGAAGCCCTGGGCCCAGCCGTCGACGGTGGTGCGGGTGAGCGGCCTGCCGTCCAGGGTGGCGGTCCAGCCGTCGGCGGCGGCGTCGGCCAGGCGCAGGATCCGGCCCTCGGAGCCCGACGGGATCGTGGTGTGGATGTCGACCGGGCCCGCGGCGACCGGGGTCGCCGTGCCCTTGCCCGACTCGGTGACGACCGCCGCGCGGGAGACCTCCTGGCCGACCCGCCACAGGGCGCTGCCGTCCTGCTGGCTGAGCCGCTTCAGGCCGGGGGTGGCGTCCAGGACACGGGTGACCTCGCGGGGGGCGCCCTTGTGGACGAGGACGTATCCGACGGCGAACTTGCCGAGCTGGTCGGCCTGGTCGGCGCCGGAGCCGGCGACCAGGTTGGCGACGACCTTGTCGAGCTGCGGGTTCTCACCGTCGGCCGCGGCGAGTTCGGCGTCGCCGAGGCGGGCGCCGGAGCCGCGGACCAGCATGTAGTCGACGTGGGCGGCGGAGTCGCTGTCGAGGACGAGGGTGCGGGCCTGGTCGCGGTTGCCGGCCTCCTCGGCGACGAACGCGGGGACCTGGACGGGGTCGCGGCGCTCCACGGGGCCGTCGGCGCCGCCGATCATCCAGCCGGCGGCGAGCAGCAGCGGGCCCGCGGCGGAGGCGAAGGCGATGAGGGCGGCGACGGGCTGGCGCCAGCCGAAGCTCTGTTCGGCGACCCGCGTGCGTGCGCCGTCGGCGCCGAGGACGGCGGCGGCCAGGAGCGCGAGGCCGTAGACGAGGGTGGCGGGTCCGGCCCAGGTGGAGCTGTTGGACAGGACCGCGAAGACCAGCGCCACCAGGGCGACCGCCCAGGCCGTCCAGATGCCGGACTGACGCTCGCCGCGCAGCAGGGCGGCGAGTGCGGCCAGGACGATGCCGATGAGCATCAGTCCGTCGACCGTGCCGGGTCCGCCGGGGCTGGCGGCGAGCAGGTCGAGCGCGGAGGCGGTGGACGGGGCGTAGTCGAGTCCGGCCTGGGTGAAGAAGCCGAACGGGAGCAGCGACAGCGACCAGGGCGCCAGGAGCAGCAGGGGGGTGCCGAGCTGGGCCAGGAAGCGCAGGCCGTAGGCGGTGATGTCGGTGCGGCGCACGGCCAGCACGGCGAGGCCGAGGACCAGTGCGAGGGGCCAGACGATCGGTGTGAACGCGGTGGTGATCGTCAGCAGCAGTGCGTACGCCCAGGTGGCGCGCCAGCTGCCGCGGGCGCCGGAGGTGTACGTCAGTCCGCTCGCGGCGGCCGCCGCGCGGGCGATGAGGGGCAGCAGGACGGCCAGGACGGCGGTGCCGACGCGGCCGCCGGCGAGGGCGCCGGTGGCGGCGGGCAGGAAGGCGTAGACGACGGCGGCCCACGCGCGCAGGAGGCGGGAGGCGACGAGGGGGCGGGAGGCGAAGTAGGCGGTGAAGCCGGCCAGCGGTACCGAGCAGACGAGCAGCAGGGTCAGGGCGAGGCCGGTGGAGCCGAACAGCAGGGTGGCGAGGGTCGCGACGATCGCGAGGTAGGGCGGGGCGGACGGGGTGCCGCCCGCGCCGACCGGGTGCCAGGCGTCGAGGTAGCGCGACCAGAGTTCGGAGGCGTCGGCCGGGGCGGGCAGCAGGGCGCCGCCCGCGAGGGCGCCGCCGCCGAGGAGGTTGCGGCAGGCGACGAGGGAGACCAGCAGCAGGACCAGGAAGAGCACCGGGCCGGGTTTGCGGGCGATGCGCTTGAGGCGGGCGAACTGCTCGATCTCCAGGAAGTCGGCGTCGTCGCCGCCGGGGCCGGACTCCAGTCCGCCGCCGTGCCGTCCGGCGCCGCCGGCGGTCTCGGTGTCGGAGGAACCGAAGAGGTCGCCGGCGACCTGCTCGACGGTGGCCCGTACGGTCGCGCCGGGCGGCGGGAACAGGGGCCGCAGTTCGCCCTTGTCGATCCGGGGTGCGCCGCGCCTGCGGCGTCCGGCGATGATCCGCTCGGGCCGCAGCAGGGTGCCGAGCAGACCGCGGATCTCGTCGAGAGCCTGTCCCGGGACCTTGCCGACGAGGTAGGCGACCGTACGCAGCAGGGTGCCGAGGACCAGGCGCAGCAGGATCCAGGGCAGCAGTGCCGTACGGCTGTTGACGAGGAGGGTGTAGACGGCGCCGGCCTTGTCGACCTTGTGCGGGGAGGAGGTGGTGCGGCCCGCGCAGTCGACGGCGCGGCGCTCGCGGGAGGCGGCCTCGGCGTGGCGTACGACGGCGTCGGGGGCGACGAGGACGCGGTGGCCGGCGGCGGTGGCGCGCCAGCACAGGTCGACGTCGTCGCGCATCAGGGGCAGCCGGCGGTCGAAGCCGCCGAGTTCCTCGAAGACGTCGCGGCGGATCAGCATGCCGGCGGTGGACACGGACAGCACGGGCCGGACGTGGTCGTGCTGGCCCTGGTCCTGTTCGCGGCGGTCCAGGCCGGTCCAGCGGCGGCCGGAGGAGGCGATGGTGACGCCGACCTCGAGGAGCTGGCGGCGGTCGTACCAGCCGCGGAGCTTGGGGCCGACGACGGCCACGTCGTCGCGGCCCAGTTCGAGTTCGTTGTCCACGACGCGCAGGAGTTCGGCGAGGGCGTCGGGTTCGGGGGCGCAGTCGTCGTGCAGCAGCCACAGCCACTGGACCGGTTCGCCGTGCGGGAGCTCCGGCAGGTCGTAGGCGTCGTCGCGCCACGTACGCGTGACGGGGTCCCAGCCGCTGGGCCGCTTCAGGTACGGCAGTTCCTCGGGGGTGAGGACCGGGGCGGTGCGGTTGGCCTCCTCGACGGCCTGGCCGAAGCCGGTGCGCCGGGCGAGGTGCAGGACGCGGTCGTCGCCGAGGGCCTCGGTGACCAGGCGGGCGGAGTCGTCCGAGCTGCCGGTGTCGGCGGCCATGACGGACTGGACGGGGCGCTCCTGGCCGAGCAGCCCGGCGAGCGCGTCGGGCAGCCAGCGGGCACCGTCGTGGGAGACGAGGACCGCGGTGACGACATGACGCGGAAACTCAGGTGTGGCAGCGCCGCCTTGGTGGCCTGCCGTGTGGCTGTGCACGGACATCGAGGTACGGGCCCCGGTTCGGTGGACGTGGTGGACGCCTGCGCCGCGTGAGGGCGGCGGGGTGTCTCGGACGAGCGACCACACTATCGGCTGGGCACGACGGCGGCCCGCAGCCTGTGGACAACCCACCTGCGACGGGCCGTTCACCGCCGCGTCCGCCCGTGCCGGGCGGCCTGCGCCCCGGGGGGGCGGCTCGGGTCCGGGCGGGGCCCGTCCGTCAGACGGCGGCCTTCTTCAGCCTGCGGCGCTCGCGCTCGGACAGACCGCCCCAGATGCCGAAGCGTTCGTCGTTGGCGAGGGCGTACTCGAGGCATTCGGAGCGGACCTCGCAGGCGAGACAGACCTTCTTGGCCTCGCGGGTCGATCCGCCCTTCTCGGGAAAGAAGGACTCGGGATCGGTCTGGGCGCACAGTGCGCGCTCCTGCCAGCCGAGTTCCTCACCCGCGTCGTCGACCAGCAGTTGCTGCACCAGCTCGGTCATGTGCGCCCCTCGCTCTGTCTTTCGCGTCCCCGTGTACCTGGCCGTTTACCGATGTCGGTGCCTTGGCCCATTACCGATGTCGGCTGAACGACACGAGTGAAATTACAAGTGTGCTGCTCCGGGCGAGTCAAGCCGAGATCTGCTATTGAGCCCCTTATTCACTCTGCGGAACCAAGGCCGTGCGGTAAGTGTTCAAATCGCCATAAACCTTGACATGCAGATGAGGCCCTGGAGGGCGCGAACCCCGCACAGTGCTTCCACGGGGAAGGACGCCCGTAAGTTCGATCCCGTTGCGTCACAACGGCCTCCGCGTCCGGCTTGTGCCTCGTGTGTCCCGGGGGACATGTGCACAAACCTTTCACCTCTCGGATGCACCGGATGAGGTGAACCGTGTCCCACATACCGGGCGTCGAGTTGACACCGGCAGGTGTGAACCGATGTCCTTGTGGGCATGCTCGCGAACTCGGCACTCACCTCGACCCGCTCCGCCGGGTCCCACGGTGCTGCTCGTGCTCGCTGTAGCTGTTGTTGCTGTTCCAGCTGTTGAGCCCAACGCGCTCCGGCTGCCCCTTCCGGGTCCACTACGACCCGGCCGCTGTTTCCCTTCGGCCCGCACCAGGGCACCCCTGATCCACCCGTGATCCGGGTGGACGGTACGCGACTCCCAGCCGCCCCCCACTCTTCCGCCGAGGAACCACCCCACCCCATGAACAGCGACAGCGACCTCCAGATCGCCGGCGACATCCTCGAAGTCCCCCACCTCCTCCAGGCCCCCCGCGAGCACCCGGCCACCGTCGCCGAGTTCGTCGGCCTGGCCCGCTCCCTCGCCGCCGACCGCGCCGCGTGGGAGCACCTCGTCCACTACGACGCGGCGAGCCGCTGGTACCACCGGCTGAGCACCGGCCCGGGCTACGAGGTGTGGCTGCTGTCCTGGGTGCCCGGTCAGGGCAGCGGGCTGCACGACCACGGCCGCTCCTCCGGTGTGCTGACCGTCCTGGACGGCGAGCTGACCGAGCGCACGGAGCGGGGCAAGCGGGTGCTGGGGGCGGGCGCGCAGCGGGTGTTCGCGCCGGGGTACGTGCACGAGGTGGTCAACGACGCGCTGGAGCCGGCGGTGAGCCTCCATGTGTACTTCCCCGGGCTCACCGAGATGCCCATGCACCACACGGCGTGCACGGCGCGCGAGACGTACGACACGGTGGACGCCGTCGGCGCGTAGGGCGCGTAGGGCGCGCGGGGCCGCTCCGGGGCGGGCGGGGCTCGTACGGGTGGTCGGGTTGTCCACAGGCGGGGGGTTGTCCACAACCACCCGGCGGACTGTCGGCGGGGCCTGCGAGACTGGCTCCCATGCGCATTGTGGTTCTGGCAGGCGGCATCGGCGGTGCCCGGTTCCTGCGCGGTCTGAAGCGGGCCGTGCCGGACGCGGACGTCACCGTCATCGGCAACACCGGCGACGACATCCATCTCTTCGGGCTGAAGGTCTGCCCGGACCTCGACACCGTGATGTACACGCTCGGCGGCGGCATCGACGAGGAGCAGGGCTGGGGCCGGGCCGACGAGACCTTCCGGCTGAAGGAGGAGCTCGCGGCGTACGGCGTCGGGCCGGAGTGGTTCGGGCTGGGCGACCGGGACTTCGCCACGCACATCGTGCGGACGCAGATGATCGGCGCCGGGTACCCGCTGAGCGCGGTGACCGAGGCGCTGTGCGACCGGTGGAAGCCCGGGGTGCGGCTGATCCCGATGACGGACGACCGGGTCGAGACGCATGTCGCCGTCGAGATCGACGGCGAGCGCAGGGCCGTGCACTTCCAGGAGTACTGGGTGCGGCTGCGGGCGTCGGTGCCGGCCCAGGCGGTCGTGCCGGTCGGCGCGGAGCAGGCGAAGCCGGCGCCGGGGGTGCTGGAGGCGATCGCGGCGGCGGACGTCGTCCTGTTCCCGCCGTCGAACCCGGTCGTCTCCGTCGGCACCATCCTCGCCGTGCCCGGCATCCGTGAGGCGATCGCCGAGGCCGGGGTCCCGGTGGTGGGCCTGTCCCCCATCGTCGGGGACGCGCCCGTGCGGGGCATGGCCGACAAGGTGCTCGCCGCGGTCGGTGTGGAGTCGACGGCCGCCGCGGTCGCCGAGCACTACGGCTCGGGGCTGCTGGACGGCTGGCTCGTGGACACCGTGGACGCGGGATCGGTGGAGCGGATCGAGGCGGCCGGCATCCGCTGCAAGGCCGTCCCTCTGATGATGAGCGATCTCGACGCGACCGCGCGGATGGCCCGGGAGGCGCTGGAGCTGGCGGAGGAGGTGCGGACGGCGTGAGCGGTGAGCAGGGGTACCGCGTGTGGGCCGTTCCCGGTCTGCCCGAGGTGCAGGAGGGGGACGACATCGCCAAGCTGATCGCCGCCGCCGAGCCCGGGCTCGCCGACGGGGACGTGCTGCTGGTGACGTCGAAGATCGTGTCCAAGGCGGAGGGGCGGATCGTCCGGGCGGACGACCGGGAGGCCGCGATCGACGCCGAGACCGTACGGGTCGTGGCGCGGCGCGGGGCGCTGCGGATCGTCGAGAACCGGCAGGGGCTGATCATGGCGGCGGCGGGTGTCGACGCCTCCAACACCCCGTCCGGGACGGTGCTGTTGCTGCCCGAGGACCCGGACGCGTCCGCGCGGGCGATCCGGGACGGGCTGCGGGACGCGCTCGGCGTCGAGGTCGGGGTCGTCGTCACCGACACCTTCGGGCGTCCCTGGCGGGCGGGGCTCACGGACGTGGCGATCGGCGCCGCCGGGGTGCGGGTGCTGGACGACCTGCGCGGGGGCACGGACGCGTACGGCAATCCGCTGAGCGCGACGGTCGTCGCGACGGCGGACGAGCTGGCCGCGGCCGGCGATCTGGTGAAGGGGAAGGCGGCCGGGCTGCCCGTGGCCGTGGCGCGGGGCCTGGCGCATGTCGTGGCGGACGGCTCCGACGGCCCCGACGCCTGCGACGGCTCGGGGCAGGGTGCTTCGGCCCTGGTGCGCGGGGCGCGGGACGACATGTTCCGGCTGGGGACCTCGGAGGCGGTGCGGCTGGCGGTGACACAGCGGCGGACCGTGCGCGCCTTCACCGACGAGCCGGTGGATCCCGGTGCCGTACGGCGGGCGGTCGCCGCGGCGGTCACGGCGCCGGCACCGCATCACACGACGCCGTGGCGGTTCGTGCTGCTGGAGTCGGCGGAGTCGCGGGTCCGGCTGCTGGACGCGATGCGGGACGCGTGGATCGCGGATCTGCGGCGGGACGGGAAGTCCGAGGAGTCGATCGCCCGGCGGGTGCGGCGCGGGGACGTCCTGCGGAACGCGCCGTATCTGGTGGTCCCGTGCCTGGTGATGGACGGCTCCCACACCTACGGCGACGCGCGGCGGGACGGGGCCGAGCGGGAGATGTTCGTCGTCGCGACCGGCGCCGGGGTGCAGAACTTCCTGGTCGCGCTGGCCGGGGAGCGGCTGGGGTCGGCGTGGGTGTCGTCGACGATGTTCTGCCGGGACGTGGTGCGGGAGGTGCTCGGACTGCCGCAGGGGTGGGATCCGATGGGGGCGGTGGCCGTCGGGCACGCGGCCGAGGAGCCTCGGGAGCGGGGCGCACGGGAGGTGGAGGGGTTCATCGAGGTGAGGTGAGACGCGGTGAGCGGGTAAGGCTTCCATCGGCTCTCTGGATTCGGGACTGGCATCGTGGCAGGACGTTTCGCACCGAGGTCCACGCGTACGACCGTGCGCGGCGGGCATGTTCCCGTGCCCGCGCGGGCGGTGGCGCGGGACGCCGGCGCGCCGGGGCGGGTGCGGGAGTGGGTGCCGCGGGGGCCGGTCGATCTGGGGCTGGTGCTGGGGCCGTTGCGGCGGGGGCCCGGGGATCCGACGTTCCGGGCGATGCCGGACGGTTCGGTGTGGCGGGCCAGTCTGACGCCCGCCGGGGCGGGGACGCTGCGGGTGTCGGTGGCGCCCGGCGGCGGTGCCGTACGGGGAGAGGCGTGGGGGCCGGGGGCGGAGTGGCTGCTGGAGGGGTTGCCCGAGCTGCTGGGCGCCGGCGATGAGCCGGAGGTGTTCGTGCCGAGGCACCGGGTGGTGGCGAGGGCGTGGCACCGGCGGCCGGGGCTGCGGTTGACGCGGACCGGGCTGGTGCTGGAGTCGTTGATCCCGTCGGTTCTCGAGCAGAAGGTCACGACCGACGAGGCGTACCGGGCGTGGCGGTTGCTGGTGCGGAAGTTCGGGCAGCCGGCGCCGGGGCCGGCGGCGGGCGGACGGCTGTGGGTGATGCCTCAGCCGCGGACGTGGGCGTTGATCCCGTCGTGGGAGTGGCATCGGGCGGGGGTCGACAACAAGCGGGCGTCGACGATTCTGCGGGCGGTGCGGGTGGCGCGGCGGATGGAGGAGGCGGTGGGGATGTCTCCGGAGGAGGCGCGGGCTCGGCTGGAGGTGGTGGCGGGGATCGGGCCGTGGACCTCGGCGGAGACCGTGCAGCGCAGTCATGGGGCGGCGGACGCGGTGACGGTGGGGGATCTTCATCTGCCGGGGATCGTGGGGTGGGCGTTGGCCGGGGACCGGGAGGCGGACGATGCGGCGATGCTGGAGTTGCTGGAGCCCTATGCGGGGCAGCGGCACCGGGCCGCTCGGCTGATCCTGCTGAGCGGGCGGGTGCCGGAGCGGAGGGCTCCGCGGATGCGGCGGGGGGACATCGGGGTGCTGTGAAGGGGCTCCGCCCCTTCGGCCCCGCCAGGGGAATGCCCCCGGACCCCCGTCGGCACTGAACGGGCCTCGTCCTCGAACGCCGGACGGGCGGGAATTGCCGCGCCCGGTGTCGAGATGTCGAGCCGTGTCGAGATGTGGAGCCCTCCGGCGGGTGGTGCGTTACTGGTCCGAGGAGAAGCGGACCGCTCCTGCCGGGATCCGGGCGTCGCACCAGACGCGGGCACCCTCGCGGAGTTCGTTGTCGGGGCCGATGATCGCGCCGTCGCCGATGACCGTGCCGGTGAGGACGGAGCGTTCGCCCACGCGGGCCCGGGTGCCGATGAGGGAGTCGGTGATGACGGCGCCGGGTTCGATGACGGCGCCGGGGAGGATCGTGGAGCCGAAGACCCGCGCGCCCTCCGCCACGAAGGCGCCCTCGCCGACCACCGTGCCGCCGGTGAGTTTGGCGTCCGCCGCGACACGGGCCGTGGGCAGGATCAGCCGGTCGCCGCAGCGGCCGGGCACGGCGGGGGACGGGGCGCGGCCGAGGACGAGGTCCGCGGAGCCCCGTACGAAGGCCGCGGGGGTGCCCAGGTCGAGCCAGTAGGTGGAGTCCACCATGCCCTGGAGGTGCGCCCCGGCCGCCAGCAGGCCGGGGAACGTCTCGCGTTCCACCGAGACCGGGCGGCCCTGCGGGATCGTGTCGATGACCGAGCGGCGGAAGACGTACGCGCCCGCGTTGATCTGGTCGGTGACGATCTCCTCGGGGGTCTCGGGCTTCTCCAGGAACGCGAGGACCCGGCCCGTCCCGTCCGTGGGGACCAGACCGTAGGCCCGGGGGTCCGTCACCTTCGTGAGGTGCAGCGACACGTCCGCCGCCGTCTCCCGGTGCGTGGTCACCAGTCTTCTGATGTCCAGGCCCGTGAGGATGTCGCCGTTGAAGACCAGCACCGGGTCGTCGGGGGCCGAGTGCAGGCGGGACGCCACGTTGCGGATCGCGCCGCCCGTGCCGAGGGGTTCCTCCTCCGTCACGTACTCGATGTGCAGGCCCAGGGACGAGCCGTCGCCGAAGTACGGTTCGAAGACCTCCGCGAGATAGCTCGTCGCGAGGACGATGTGGTCCACCCCCGCCGCCTTCGCCCGCGCCAACTGGTGCGTGAGGAAAGGCACCCCCGCCGCCCTGACCATGGGCTTGGGCGTGTGCACCGTGAGCGGGCGCAGCCGGGTGCCCTTGCCGCCGACCAGGAGGATCGCTTCTGTCACCTTCGTCTCTGCTTCCTGCCGGGACCGGCCGAACTGTCATTCGACCGGCCAGTGTATGCAGACCGTTGTGTGGCGCTTTCCAGGCCGTGCGGTGTTCCGTCCCAGTCCCGAGCGGACTGTCCCCCCGACGGCTGATGAAAGATGCCCCCACCTGGATGTGTTCTCCGGCCGTTCGGGTGTGGTTCCGGTGCGGTGCGGTGCGGGCCGGCGCGTTCGGTTCCGGGGGCCTCCCCTGACCCCCGGAACACCCGGCCGTGATCCGCCCTCAGCGGCCCTGGTAGGTCGCCGCGGTCGAGCGGGCCGTGCCGAGCTTGCCGTAGAGCTGCTTGCCCGGGCATTCCGTGGCGAACCCGTCACGGTGACCGGAGATCACATTCAGTCGTACGTTCTTTCCCTTGGCGTACAGATTCCCACCTCCGGACTTCAGGTAGGTCTTTCCTTTCGGATTCGCCCCGAAGAGACCGAGTTTCCATGCCGTCAGACGGGCGATGGCCTTGACGGTGGCCGAGTTCGGCTTGGCGGAGGTGAACGTGCCGAGGACGGCCACGCCCATGCTGTTGGTGTTGAACCCGAGGGTGTGGGCGCCCATGACGGCCTTCGCGACACCGCCGGCGCGTCCCTCGTAGATGGTTCCGCACTTGTCGATGAGGAAGTTGTAGCCGATGTCCCGCCAGCCCATGCTCCTGACGTGGTAGCGGTAGATGCCGCGGATGACGGACGGGGCCTGTGCGCAGGTGTAGTTGTTGCCGGTGGCCGTGTGGTGGACGAAGGCGGCCTTCACCGTGGTGGTGTAGCGGAAGCCCGCCTCCCGCATGCTCTCGTCCGCACCCCAGCCCCGGCGGGTGACGATGCTCGGACGGGGGCCGATGTAGGGGGCCGCCCGGTGCTTCCCTGCCTTCTTCGTGCCGAGTTCGCGTTGCGTCTGTTCGCGGTTCAGGGCCGGGATCTTCGTGGCGCCCAGACGGGCGAGGGGCGCGTTGGCCGCGGAGGCCGACCGCTCGGCCTTGGACAGCGCCGCGGTGGCCGTGGCCGGCAGGGCTCGGCTGCGCGGTGCCACCGGGACGTGCACGGGGGCGGCGGCCCCGGGGTCGACCAGTTCCAGGCGCAGGCCGGCGGGGAGGGAGGCGTCGGGGTGGACGCGGACCTCGACGCCGTCGGAGTCGCCGACCCACAGGGGGGCGGTGGCACCGCGGACATGGCCCGAGGTGCGTTCGGCGGTGCCCGGGTCGGCGCCGTGGTCGGCGTTGTGGGTCTCCACGTCCTGCCAGCCGGACCAGGCGTCGCCGCCGGCCGGGCGGGTGCGGACCTGGACACGGCCGTGCAGTGCGGCGTCCGGGTCGTCCCAGACGACACCCAGGAGGGAGAAGCGGTGGACGTCCGTGCGCCGCGTGCCGCGGTCGGCGGAGCCTAGGGCGCGGTCACGGGTGAGGGGGGTGAGGGGCAGTGACTGGGTGCTGCCGGGAAGGGCGGCCGCCCTGGCGGCCTCGGTGCCGGCCTCCGCGGTCGGCGCCGGTCGCACTGCCGCCGCCGTGGCGGGCGACGTCAGTGGCAGGGCGAGGGCGGCCGCACAGGTGACACCGATCGAAGTAGCTAGCAATCCACGCATGCGAACGATCCTGGGCAGAGTCATACATATCTGTCCATCGGGGATATGACGGGCCATCGGGAGCGTTCCGCCGAACCGGTGGCGCCCTGGCGCCGGGCGTTCGGCCGAACCGGTGGCACGGCGGCACGTGCGGCGCCGGGGCGGCGCGTACGCTTGCGCGGGTGAACGTCACCGATCGCACCCCTGCCGACCTGCTGCGTTCCGCGCTCGCCGCGGATCCCGCGCGTCCCCTCGTGACCTTCTACGACGACGCCACGGGCGAGCGGGTCGAATTGTCCGTGGCCACCTTCGCCAACTGGGTGGCCAAGACCTCCAACCTCCTCCAGGACGGGATGTCCGCCGAGCCCGGTGACCGGGTCGCGCTGCTGCTGCCCGCGCACTGGCAGACGGCGGTGTGGCTGCTGGCGTGTGCGTCGGTGGGCGTGATCGCGGACGTGGACGGGGATCCGGCGCGGGCGGACTTCGTGGTGGCCGGACCGGGGCGGTTCGAGGCGGGGCTCGCCTGCGGCGGGGAGCGGTACGCGCTCTCGCTCGCGCCGCTCGGGCGGCGGTTCGTGCCGGGGCCGCCGCAGGGGTACGCCGACTACGCCGTGGAGGTGCCGACGTACGGGGACCGGTTCGTGGCGTACGCGCCCGTCGATCCCGAGGCGGCGGGGCTGGTGGTGGCCGGGGCGGAGTACAGCGGGGCGGAGATCGTGGAGCGGGCGCGGGACGGGGCGGCGGGGCTGGGGCTGACGGGGCCCGGGTCGCGGTTGCTGTCGGGGCTGCCGTACGACACCTGGGAGGGGCTCGCGGCGGGGCTGTACGCGCCGTTGGCCAGCGGGGGGTCCGTGGTGCTGTGCCGGAACCTGGAGCGGGCCGGGGAGGAGACGGTGGCTCAGCGGATCGAGAGCGAACGGGTGACGGCGACTGCTCGGTAGGCGAGGGCGGGGTCGCCTCCCGTACCAGCGGCTCCGCCCCCTGGACCGCCGGCCGGCCTGAACGGCCTCGTCCTCAAGCGCCGGACGGGCTGAGAGAGGCGGACCCGCCCCTCACCCGTTCGGCCCACCCCGGCCCGCACCCCCGCCCCGGTCGCGTCATCGTCGTAGGAGTCGTAGGAGTCGCAGGAGTCGCAGGAGTCGCAGGAGCGGCACTGCGCTCTCGTACGGACCGGTCGGACGCGGGAGGGGGTGAGACGGACATGCGTGGCACGCGTCGGCGGTGGGTGGGGTACGCGGTGGGGGTGCTCGCCGTACTGGTGGTGGGCAGTGGCGGGGTCGGGTGGGTGCTGTACACACAGCTCGACGGGAACATCACGCCCGACGAGGCCGCCGCGGCCGAACTCGCCCGGTATGCGAAGGAGCGGCCCACCGCCCTCGTCAAGGACGCGCAGAACGTGCTGCTGATCGGGTCGGACTCGCGGGCCGGGGACGGCAACGGGCGGTACGGGAAGGACTCCGGCACCGAGCGGTCGGACACCACGATCCTGCTGCATCTGTCGGGCGGGCGGCACCGTGCGACCGCGGTGTCCGTCCCCCGGGATCTGATGGTGGACATGCCGGCCTGCCGGCGGGCGGACGGGTCGCGGACCCGGCCGATGTTCGCGATGTTCAATCACGCCTTCGAGACCGGGGGGTCCGCCTGCGCCGTGCGGACCGTGGAGAAGCTGACCGGGGTGCGGATCGACCATCACGTCGTCGTCGACTTCAGCGGGTTCAAGGACATGGTCGACGCGGTGGACGGGGTGAAGGTCTGTGTCGCCGAGCCCATCGCCGACAAGGCCGCCGGGCTGCGGCTGCCCGCCGGGGAGGTGACGCTCGACGGGGAGCAGGCGCTGGGGTACGTCCGGGCCCGCAAGTCCCTCGGGGACGGCAGCGACACCGAGCGGATGGACCGGCAGCAGCGGTTCCTGGCGGCGCTCGTCAACAAGGTGCGGAGCGATGACGTCCTGCTGAATCCGGTGAAGCTGTATCCGCTGCTGGACGCGGCCACGTCCGCGCTCACCACCGACCCGGACCTGGCGAGTCTGCGTGGGCTCTATGAACTGGTGCGCGGTCTGGGCGACATTCCCACCGAACATGTGCAATTCCTGACCGTTCCACGGGAGTCGTACGTCTACAACGCCAATCGCGACCAACTGGTCGAGCCGGAGGCGGAGAAACTCTTCGAACAACTGCGCACCGACGGGCCGGTCGTGGTTTCTAAGAAACTTCCCATGAATTCAGGGAGAGCGGAGTCGGGTGAACACGGTCCGTACGGCCTGAAGGGCCCTTCCCCCTCCCCACCGGCCCCTACGTTCCGCGGCAGCACCGCCGCCGAGGGCGGCTGCGGGTAAAGCGCTTGCCAAGTCGAGGCCCCCGAAGGAAGTCTCTCCAGGGAATTGGGGCGGATTGCCCGGTTGTAGGGACGTGGAATGTGTCACGGCCGTCGCTCCATGTCGAACCGGGCGGATAGTGTGAGCGATCCGGTGCACCCGGCCGCTTGGTCTGTCCTGGGGTCGTGCACTGATGTGACCGACTTGTGACTGAGTGACCGAGACGACCCGAGCGCCTGGAGGGGGAAAGGCGCCGCGTGGCCCCGACGGAGGATTCGACAGACCGTGGACGCGCAAGGCCGTGGGCGGGCGGACAACATCGATCCCGCAGACCAGTGGGTGCTCAATCCGGACACCGGCGAATACGAACTGCGACTGAGCCCTTCCGCACCGCAGTCGGCGGTCCCCGGGCCGCGCAGAGCGGCCTCCCGCGCGGCGGCCCCGGCCGGTGCGTCCGGCGGGGCGCGCGGCCGCACGGCGGCGCCGGAGCGGGAGTCGCCGGAGGAGGCTCCGGAGCGGGTTCCCGGGCCGCGCCGCAGGCGCGGGGTGCCGGAGGAGCCGCCGAACCGGCGCGGGCGCCGGCCGGTGAAGAAGAAGTCGAAGGCGAAGAAGGTCCTGTTGTGGACCGGCGGCGTCATGGCCTTCGTGCTGGTGGGCACGGCCGCCGCGGCCTACCTGTATCTCGAGCACCTCAACGACAACATCACCGCCGTCTCCGACGACGGCGCGAGCACCGGTGGCTTCAGCAAGGACAAGGCGATCAACATCCTGCTGATCGGCACCGACAAGCGCACCGGCTCCGGCAACAAGGGCTACGGCGACACCGACAGCGTCGGCCACGCGGACACCACGATCCTGCTGCACGTCTCCAAGGACCGTACGAACGCGACCGCGCTGAGCATCCCGCGCGACCTGATCGTGGACGTCCCGGACTGCCCGACCACGATGGAGGACGGCACCAAGAAGGTCATCCGCGGCGAGGACGGCGTCCGCTTCAACACGAGCCTCGGCCAGGAGGAGCGCACGCCGAGCTGCACCGTGCGCACGGTCACCGAGCTGACCGGGATCCAGGCGGACAACTTCATGGTCGCCGACTTCAACGCCGTCAAGACGCTGACCACGGCGGTCGGCGGCGTCGAGGTGTGTCTGGCGAAGGACATCGACGACCAGGACTCGCATCTGAAGCTGTCCAAGGGCACGCACACCATCGAGGGCGAGCAGGCGCTGGCCTTCGTGCGGACCCGGCACTCGGTGGGCTTCGGCGGCGACCTGAGCCGGATCGAGATCCAGCAGCAGTTCCTCGGCTCGCTGATGCGCAAGCTGAAGTCGAACGACACCCTCACCAGCCCCACCAAGATGATCAAGCTGGCGGAGGCGGGCACGAAGGCGCTGACCGTCGACTCCAAGCTCGACAGCATCACCAAGCTGAAGGACCTGGGCCTGGAGCTCGGCAAGCTCAACGTGAAGAACCTGACCTTCACCACCGTGCCGGTGCTCGACAACCCGGCGGAGAAGGTCAAGGCGACGGTCGTCGTCAACACCTCCACGGCCCCCACCGTCTTCCAGATGATCAAGGACGATGTCTCCTTCACCGAGGTGAAGCAGAAGGCCAAGGAGTCCAAGAGCGCGGCCGCCGCCGAGGCCGCCGCCCGGCTCAAGGGCACCAAGTCCGCCGCCTCCGAGGTCCGGGTGCAGGTCATGAACGGCGGAGCCCCGGCCGGCAGCGCACAGGAGACTCTTAACTGGCTGCAGAATGATGAGGGTGTGACGAAGTCCGAGAACGCGGGCAACGCGCCGGAGGAACTGAGCAACACGACGCTCGAGTACGACCCCGACCAGGCCGATCAGGCCCGCAGGCTGGCCGACATCATGGGGCTGCCGGGCACCGCGCTGAAGCCGGGGAAGAGCGTCACCAACGCCCAGGGGCTGCCGACGATGACGCTGACGCTGGGCAAGGACTTCAAGGGCGCGGGCGTTTCGCTCACGGCAGCCACGAAGGTGCCGGACTCGGTCCAGAAGTCCACGGCGGACAAGGTCCAGTGCGCGAAGTAGGTAACCCTACGGGCCCGTCGTGCGTCTGACTTGACGCGGGACGGGCCCGTGTCAGGCGCACGGCCGGGAGGGGCGGGAATTGGGGACGACAAGCGGGGTGCGGGGTGAGGTTCCCGCGGTCGAGGACACGATGTCCCTGACCCCGGTGGACAAGGACGCGTCCGACGACGAGGGCGGGGCCAGAGGCGACGGCAACGGCACGGGCAGGGGGCGCCGCAGACGGCGGGTGCTGCGCTGGTCGGCGACAGTCCTGACGCTGGTCATACTCGGCGGCGCGGGTGCCGGCTACCTCTACTACGAGCACCTGAACGCCAACATCAAGAGCGACGACCTCAACCTGGGCGACGCCAAGGACCGCGCGGCCAAGACGCAGGCCAACGCGGCCGGCCAGACCGCGCTGAACATCCTGCTGATCGGCTCCGACGCGCGGGACACCGCGGAGAACCAGAAGCTGGGCGGCGCGAAGGACACCTACGGGGGTCTCCCGCTCGCGGACGTCCAGATGCTGCTGCACGTCTCGGCGGACCGCAGCAACATGTCGGTGGTGAGCATGCCCCGCGACACACTCGTCGACATCCCCAAGTGCACGGACCCGGACACCAAGAAGACCTATGCGGCGAGCACCCGGTCGATGACCAACGAGTCGCTGGGCCGCGGCGGCCCGGGCTGCACGGTGGCCACCTGGGAGAAGCTCACCGACATCCACATCGACCACTTCATGATGATCGACTTCTCGGGTGTGGTGTCGATGGCGGACGCCATCGGCGGCGTCCCGGTGTGCGTGGACGCCAACGTCTACTCGCACACCAGCGCCGGCAAGGGCTCCGGCCTGAAGCTGGAGAAGGGCACCCACTCCATCAAGGGCAAGCAGGCCCTGCAGTGGCTGCGCACGCGCTACGGCTTCGAGGACGACACCGACCTCGCCCGCGCCAAGGCGCAGCACATGTACATGAACTCGATGGTCCGTGAGCTGCGCGCCAACGCCAAGCTGACCAACCCCAACAAGCTGCGCAAGCTCGCCGAGGCCGCCACGGAGGCGATCACCGTCGACGACGGCCTCGACTCCATCACCAAGATGTACGACCTGGCCACCGAGTTGCAGAAGGTGCCCACCGAGCGCATCACGATGACCACGATGCCCAACGCGTACGACACGGTCCAGACCGGCCGGGTGGTGCCCACCGAGGACGCCGCCAAGCTGTTCCGGCTGGTGCGCGAGGACATCGCCCTCGACGGCAAGGACGAGAAGAAGACCACGGCCAGTCCCTCCCCGACGGTCACCGACACGGCCGCGGCGGACGACAGGATCGCGGTGCAGGTCCACAACAGCACCCGTACGGGCACGCTCGCCCCGGTCGTCGGCCGCGCGAGCGCGGTGACCGACGTGCTGAAGGCCAAGGGCTTCGACGAGGCCGTCGCGGACACCTCCGCGGCCACCTCCGAGGAGACCACGGTGATCCGCTACCCGAGCGCCGACCTCCAGGCCGACGCGCTGCGGGTGGCGAAGGTCCTCGGCGTCCCGACGAGCCAGGTGAAGAAGTCCACCGATGTCTCCGGCGTCACGCTCTACGTGGGCGGCGACTGGCGGTCGGGGACGAAGTACACGGCGTCCGCGAAGGAGGACGACGACAAGACGCCCGAGTCGGCCCAGGCGATGAACGGCGCGGACGACTCGCAGTGCATGCACGTGGACCCGAACTACACCTGGTAGTCCGGGTCTTGGGGAGTGCGTCCGGTGGTGCTCAGCTCGACGAGCCGCTGAGGACCGCCGGGCGGCGCGAGGCGATGACCTTCCTGGCCAGCGACCTGGGGCTGGTCAGGAAGCCGAACCCCCACGACATGTGCATGGTGGCGAGGGCGACGGGGATCTGGAGCCGTGCCTTCAGCGGCAGCCCCCGGCCGGCCGGCACCGACCCGGCGGCGATCGCCGCGAGATAGCCGCCGGGGATCAGGAACCCGAGCGGGGTGAGCACGGCGCCCACGACCAGGCCGGCGGCTATCGCGCACACTGCGGTGGGCGGGGCGAGGTAGCGCAGGTTGATGGAGCCCTCGTGGTAGCGGGCGACGACGTGCCGCCACCGGCCGTAGTCCTTGTACTGCTTGGCGAGCGCCTTCACCGAGGGCCGCGGGCGGTACGACACCCTCAGCTCCGGCGAGAACCAGATCAGCCCGCCGGCCTCGCGGATGCGGAAGTTCAGCTCCCAGTCCTGGGCGCGGATGAACTCCTCGTTGTAGCCGCCCTGCTGTTCGAGTGCCGCGCGGCGGAACACCCCGAGGTACACCGTCTCGGCGGGGGCGGCCTGGCCGCCGGTGTGGAAGGCGGCGTTGCCGACGCCGATCTTCGAGGTCATGGCGGCGGCGACGGCGTGCTCCCAGTCGTTCTCGCCCTCGGCGTGCATGATGCCGCCGACGTTCTGCGCGCCGGTCTCCTCGAGGAGCCGTACGGCGGTGGCGATGTAGTTCGGGGAGAGCATGCCGTGCCCGTCGACGCGGACCACGATCGGATGACGGGAGGCCTTGATCGCGGCGTTGAGGGCGGCGGGCGTACGGCCCGTGGGGTTCGGGACGGTGTGCACGCGCGGGTCTTCTGCCACGAGCTCGGCCGCGATCTCGTCCGTGCGGTCCGTGGACGGACCGATGGCGATCACGACCTCCATCTCGCCGGCGTACTCCTGCGCGAGGATCGCTTGGACGGCTCCGCGCAGATGCCGCTCCTCGTTGAGGACGGGCATGATGACGGACACGGCGGGGAGCTGCACGTCGGGCTTGGCGTTCATAGGACGCTCACGTTACCGCGAACGGGGGACACCGGTGCGCGCCGCCGGGTGCGCTGCACCGGGCGACAGATCGTACGGGCCTACGGTACTCACGGCTTCCCCCGCCCCTCTCCCCGCCGCTCGCCGTCGCCCGGAGGTGTCCCGTATGCCCACCACACCGCCCCGGACCCGGCGCCGTCCACCGCGCCCCCCGGTCCGCCCCGTACGGCGCAGGCGTCCGCGCTGGGCCATGCGGGCGGCGACCACGCTCTCGGTCGTCGTCCTGGCCTCCGCCGGGATCGGGCACTCCCTGGTCGCCGGCCTCGACGCGGACATCGCCCGGGTCGATCCCTTCAAGGACATGAAGAACCGGCCGCGGGCCGGGCACGGGATGAATGTGCTGCTGGTCGGCACCGACGGCCGGGACAAGGTCACGGAGACCGAGCGGCGGCGGTTCCGGCTCGGCGGGGCACCCTGTCACTGCACCGACACGATCATGATCGTGCACATCTCGGAGGACCGGGAGCGGGCCAGCGTGGTGAGCCTGCCGCGCGACTCGTACGCCGAGACGCCCCCGCACACCGACCAGGTCGGCGGGCGGGAGCACCGGGGGCACCCGATCAAGCTGAACGCGGCGTACGCGGAGGGCGGACCGCAGCTGACCGTGCGCACGGTGGAGAACATGACCCATGTGAAGATCGACCACTATCTGGAGGTCGACTTCACCAGCTTCATGAAGACGGTGGACGTGCTGGGCGGGGTGAAGATCTGCACCGCGCGCCCGCTGCAGGACCCGTACACGGGTCTCGATCTCGCTCCGGGCGAGCACACGCTGAAGGGCGGGACGGCGTTGCAGTACGTCCGTGCCCGGCACGCGGACGCCTCCTCGGACCTCGGCCGGATGAAGCGTCAGCAGCGGTTCCTGGCCTCGCTGGTGGACCGGGCGACGTCCTCGGGGATCCTGCTCAACCCGCTGAGGTTCCGGGACGTGACCCGGGCGGTGCTGGGGTCGGTCCGGGCGGACCGCGGCTTCGGCACGGACGAACTCCTCGACCTCGGCCGGGCGATGCGCACCTTCTCGCCCGCCTCCTCCGAGTTCACCACGGTGCCGATCGGCCGGCTCGGGTACGTGGTGCCGGGCATCGGCTCGACCCTGAAGTGGGACCCGGTGAAGTCCGAGCGGGTCTTCCGGGCGCTGCGCGAGGACAAGCCGCTGGACTCCGCGCCGCCGCGGCCGAAGCCGAGCCCGACCCCGCAGGCCCCGCGGGTGGAGGTGGCGCCGCAGCGGATCCTGGTCCAGGTGGAGAACGGCACGGCGACCGAGGGCCTGGGCCGGCGGGTGGACGACGCCCTCGCGGCGGCCGGCTTCCGCACCACCCACCGCCCGGTCGACTCCCCCACCCGGGGCGTACGGCGCACGGTCGTCGTCCACGACCCCCGCTGGGACCGCTCGGCCCGCTCCCTGGCCGCCGCCCTGCCCGGCAGCGAACTACGGGCCGCCCCCGGCCTCGGCCCGACCCTGAAGGTCGTCGCGGGCACGGACTTCCGGGAGGTGCGCCGGGTACGGGGCCCGGAACCGGCGGCCCCGGAGCCGGAGGTGGTGCGGGGGAACGAGGTGGGGTGCACCTGAGGATGCACCTAGGGGCGTAGCCCGGATGGCGGCTGGGGCCGAGGGGGCGTAGGACGGTAGTGCACGGGGCCCGCCCCGGGCCCCTCAGCCCTCCAGGAGGAGCCATGACCCAGCAGCAGTCGTCCATGACGGCCATGAGCAAGGAGATGCAGGACTGCGTCCAGGCCTGCATGGCCTGCCACACCGTCTGCGAGGAGACCATGAGCTCCTGCATGCAGATGGGCGGCCAGGCCCAGATGCAGATCATGCGCGCGCTGATGGACTGCTCCGAGATGACCCGGATGTGCGCCGACATGATGATGCGGCGCTCGCCCATGTCGGCCGAGATGTGCGCGATGTGCGCCAAGGCCTGTGACATGTGCGCCGAGGCGTGTATGTCCATGCCGGACGATCCGCAGATGATGCGCTGCGCGCAGGCGTGTCGCCGCTGCGCCGAGTCCTGTCGGACGATGGCGGGCGCCCGGATGTGAGGTCCGGCCGACCCCCGTCGGAACACGGTCAGGGGCACCCGGAAGGGTGCCCCTGGTCCCGGTCCGGGCTCAGCCGAACAGCGGTGCCAGCTCCCGCTCCAGGTCGGCCGGTTCCCGGTAGTGGACGGCCCGCATGCCGAGCGCGGCGGCCGCCTGGACGTTCTCCGGGGTGTCGTCCACGAACAGACACCGCTCGGGCCGTACGCCGGCCCGCGCGGCCCCGAGTTCCAGGATCCGCGGATCGGGCTTGACGAGACCGACGCGGGCGCTGCTGACGACGTCGTCGGCGAGGTCGGTCAGGCCCATCGCGGCGAGGTCGGCCTCCAGGCCGGTCGTGGCGTTGCTGACCAGGACCAGCGGCACCCGGGTGCGGGCCCGGCGCAGCAGGGCGACCACCTCGTCGTCGGCGTGGAAGGGCGACTCCAGCAGCGCGGTGCCGAGCGACCAGGCGGTCTCCTCGTCCTCCACCAGGGCGGCCAGGCCCTCGGCGATGGCGGCGACCCACTCCTGTTCGGTGATCTGCCCGAGCAGCAGCGGCCCGTCGACCTCCGGGGCGAACGCCACCTTCTTGGTGGTGCCCTCCGCGAGCCCGGCGGCGCGCTCCAGGGCCTCCAGATGGGCGGAGTCGAAGTGGCGCACCACGTTGTCGATGTCGCACAGGACGGCGTCGAAGGGACGGCCGGAGGCCGGTCTGTGCCCACCCTGGTCAGTCACTGGTCACCGTGACCTTCTCGTCGTTGTTCAGTTCGTTCACCAGCTGCTTGACCTTGGTCTTGTCCCAGACCAGGTTGCCGCCGGAGGAGCCGGAGATCGGCATGTTCATGGACACGCCGTCGCCGCCGTTGACGCCCTTCATGGCGAAGAACATGGACCCGAGGTCGTACAGCCCCATGTCCTTGTCGACGATCAGGGAGTCCAGGCCCGCGCCCATCACCGGGTAGAACTTGAAGGGGTTGAGGATCGTCGACGGGGTGGCCACCTGGTGGGCCAGGGCGGCGAGGAACTTCTGCTGGTTCTTGGTGCGCTGGAGGTCGGAGGCGGCGAAGGCGTGCCGGGTACGGACGAAGGCGAGCGCCTCCTCGCCGTTCAGCGTCTGCTTGCCCGCCTTGAAGTCGGCGCCCGAGTACTTGTCCTTGAACGCCTGGTCGATGGTGATCTCGACGCCGCCGACCGCGTCCACGATGTTCGCGAAGCCCGCGAAGCCGATCTCGACGTAGTGGTCGATGTGCAGGCCGGTGTTGTACTCGACGGTGCGCACGAGCAGCGTCGGGCCGTCCTCGGCGTAGGCGGCGTTGAGCTTGGTGTGCCGGCCGGTGCCCTTGAAGGTCTTGCCGGACTCCGAGCCCACGTACGTGGGGATCTCCACGTCCGAGTCACGGGGCAGCGAGATCAGGGTGTCGCCGCTGGACCCGACGTGCAGGATCATCATCGAGTCGGTGCGCTTGCCCTCGGCGGAGCCGGTGTGCAGCTCCTTCTTGTCCTCGGCGGTCAGGCCCTCACGGCTGTCGGAGCCGACGATGAGGTAGTTGGTGCCGTCGCCGGCGTCGGGCCGGTCGATGACCTTCGACAGATCGACCTCGCGGCGCAGCTTGGAGTCGGCCCAGAAGTAGGTGGAGACCGAGGTCACCACCACGACGACCGCGACGGTGATCGCGGTCCACTTGATCCGGCGGCGCCAGTCCGGCGCGGGGCGGGCGCCCTGCGGGTACCCGCCGCCCGGGCCGCCGGGCTGGCCGGGGCCGCCCGGTGCGCCGTAGACCTGGCCCGAGCTGTAGCCGCTGTCGTACCCGGACTGCTGGGCGTTGGTGTAGTCGCCGTGTCCCTGTCCGCTGACGTACGACGGCTGCTGGGGGACACCGGCGCCCTGCGGCGGGGCCGCGGGGCCGCGCCGGACCTGCCGCATGACACGCGCGCTCTCGGGCTGCGCGCCCGCGCTGCCGTTTCCGTACCGGGAGCCTCGGTCGTTGCCGGACCATCCCTCGGGCCAATCGTTCATGCCGAACAGTGTGCAGGCTGGGGCTGTGTCCCTTACAAGGGTCGTCGGAAAATCAGCGCTGCGCTGTTGCCAAGCTGACACAAAGTCCCGGCTTGTCCCCCTCGGCATAAGGTGGAGGCCATGACAGACCAGGTCACCGCAGTGGACTCGGACCTCCCGGACATCCCGGGCAAGCCCACGTCCGCGTCGCGCACCACGCTCAGCCACATCATGACCCACAACGACACCAACCTCCTGGGGACGGTGCACGGCGGTGTGATCATGAAGCTCGTCGACGACGCGGCGGGCGCCGTGGCCGGCCGGCACTCCGGCGGACCCGCCGTGACCGCGTCCATGGACGAGATGGCGTTCCTGGAGCCGGTCCGGGTCGGCGACCTGGTCCATGTCAAGGCGCAGGTGAACTGGACCGGCCGGACCTCGATGGAGGTCGGCGTCCGGGTGCTGGCCGAACGCTGGAACGAGTCGGCGCCGCCCACCCAGGTCGGCTCGGCGTATCTGGTGTTCGCCGCGGTGGACGCCGACGGCAAGCCGCGGGTGGTCCCGCCGGTCCTCCCGGAGACCGACCGCGACCGCCGCCGCCTCCAGGAGGCCCAGATCCGCCGCACCCACCGCCTGGCCCGCCGCCGCGCCATCCGCGAACTGCGGGAGCGACGACTGGCCGAGGGCTACGAGGACTGAGCCCCCGCCCGACGTCCGCGGGGTCACGCACACGGGTGTCATGACGGACGCCAGGCCACGTCACACACGCGCGTCACGACCGACCGGTCCGCCACAGCCCGGGACGCACGCCGCTCCACAAGGCGGAACCGGCCCGCGCGCCGCGCATGCGGGCCGAGGGACCCCGGAGCGGCCGGGCACACGGCCTCCGCGCGACCGACAGCACTGACATCACAGGGCCTCCGCGCGGCCGGGAGTCCGCGTGCGCGCGCCCGCGGGGGCGGCGCCCCGCACCTCCCCGGACGCGTCCGTCTCCTCGCCGGAGTTCCCCGGAACGGGTGCGGCCCCCGGCGTGCTGCCGGGGGCCGGGGCCGTTCGTGTGGGGGGTTACGGCAGGTTGCGGGCCATCACCATGCGCTGGACCTGGTTCGTGCCCTCGTAGATCGGGGTACTTTACAGGTCATACGGCTCTGACCTGCACGAACAACCCTCTCAGAGGGACCTGCCCAGCATTTCCCCATGATCGTCAAGAGTCTGCCCAGGTAGGGGCGGCACTGATGGCATCTCCTCCGACCGGTCCGAGGAGTGGCAGGCTCCGGGCAGGTTACGCGGTTTCCTGTTCCGTCAACCGTGATCGCTTGACCGGTGCGCCTCACCCTCGGGAGCCAGCCCAGATGCGGGGCACTGGCAGCGGCATGGGAGAGGGGAACCCAGACCATGAAGGTCACCAAGCTGGTCAGCACGTGCGACATCAAGGACTGTCCGACCATCTACGCGACAGACCGAGGCGCCCTCCTGGTTCAAGGCGAGACGCCCACCGATCACGGGCTGGAAATTCCCGCTCACGAAACCCTGGTCGAGATCCGCATGGAACTGATTCAGAAGGCAAGTAAGGCGTGTCTGAAGTCCGCTGATCGCTTGGGAGAACTCCGTGTCCGTTCAGGACCTGCTGAACCTGCTTGCACCCCGGACAGGTCAGGTGGACCCGGCGTCGTGCGTCCAATGCGCAACGCTCCGCAAGCGGGTTCGCGCGGCCAATCGATCCGGAAATCCGGCCAAGGCGCTGGAGACCGTCGAGGCGATGCGGCTGCACAAGCGTTACGGGCATCCCAACGACACGCGACAGCTCCCCATTGACCTCTCCGCGCACGGTCCCCAACTGACCTAAAGGCTGTCCCGTAAGTGATGTCGGCCTCTCGGGCATACTGACGGGCGTTGCCGCGGTGGCCCGGCTCTGGAATGGGGGCCGAGTGCCTGAGTTGCGCTGCGAAGCGGTTCGCTGGGTGGACGATGAACCGTTCCCCGGCATCGTGGAGGTCCGGTTCATCGATGCAACGGGACACTGCTGGTCCTTGATCGACAAGTGTGCGATCTTTGCCCAGCTTGGTGAGCTGACCCCTGCCTCGACCTACCCAGTCGAGGTCACGGTGGCGTGTGTGGTCCAGGGTGTCGGCGTGGGTGCAGTCGGCGACGAGATCGTGACGGTCTCCACCTCGCCGGACAGCGTCGCGACGCTGGACGGGCAGAACACTTTCACCGTGAGACGAAGCCAGCTCCTCCAATGAGGGCGAGATTGTGCAGCCTGGCTATGCCGAGCATGGCGTGGTGGACGCCGTCGCCCTTCAGGCGGCAGTCGCGAAGGATTTTCCAGGTCTTCAACCGAGCGAAGACGTGCTCGACGCGTGCTCTGACCTGCTTGTGAGAGCGGTTGTGCTCCTGCTTCCAGCCGAACAGTTCGCCGCCCGCGGGACGGCGATGCGGGATGACCAGCCCGGTGCCCCCGTAGCCGCCGTCGGCGATCGTGGTGGTCTTCCCCACGGCTGCCTTAGCACCGGATTCCGCCCACGCCTTGCGGTCGTTGCGGTTCCCAGGCACCGGCCGTCCGACCACAACGACCATCCGTGTGTCTGCGTCGATGACCACTTGGTGGCTGGTGGAGTACCTGTAGTTCTTGGACTGCTCAGCGACGCTGTGGTCGCGGGTGGGCACGAGCGTGCCGTCGACGATGAGCACGGTGCCGGCACGGAAGCGCTGCCTCTGCTTGAACGCCAGCAACGGCCCCACGTGGTCGACGATGCGGTCGGCAGCTGACTTGGACATGCCGAACAGCGGGGCAAGCTGGCGCAGTGTCAGGTTGGTCCGCCAGTACGCGGTGACCAGCAGCACCCGGTCTTCCAGCGACAGTGACCAGGGACGCCCTCGGCGAGTCAGCTCAGCACCTTCTCGGCGCAACGTAGCGATCAGCCTGCGGAAGTCGCGCGGTTGCAGCCCGCTGAACAGGGCTATCCAATGCGGTTCCGACGCCGTGATCACACCAGCCACGTGAAGAGATCGTTCCACACCTGTGGACCTCGGAAGGCCGCGCTTCAGCCGCAGCGGCTCTCCCGTGGCTCCACGGAACCCACCTGTTCCATGCGCCGGATCTCCCGCTCTGCCGCTTCCAAGTGCCCGAGGTCGAGGGCCATCGCGGCACGCCCGGCGACGTAGAAGATGTCCTGTCGGATCCGACAGCCCAACCCCGGCTGGCGGCACAAGGCCAGGAACCGCACTTCGAGACTGAGTTCGATGCCGCCCATCTCGTCCCGGACGCCGGCCGAGAGTGCGGCGTGCCGGAGATCCTTGGCGTAGTCACGCGTCTGCCGGTCGGCCTCGTCAGGCCGGGCTTCCACGGGACGATAGGGGTGATCGGCCCACTCCGTGTCAGCCCACCAGACGAGTTCCTCCAGGTACTCCGAGGCGACCCCCAAATCCGGGGGCGAGGAGGAGAGGGCCGCGTCCGCCCCGGCAACCAGCTGGGTGAGACGACGTCGCGCGTCGTCGTCCCTCGCCACGCACATTGCGATGAAACCCGACAACACGTCGAGCCTGCGCGACACCTCCGCCCGCTGCCAGATCTCGTACAGTCCCGCCATCCACCATTCCCTCGCCGACCGACTGCTTCTCCGCGCCCCGAACCCTATGACGCGCCCCCGTCAGCGGGTCCAACGGTTTTCCCGGGCTCAGCGAACGAACCTCGTGCCGGCTCGGTGTGGCGCATGATCTCCTCTCACAGCTCGTGTGTCCGCGAGCAGGGGCTTCTTGATCATTGCGGGACAGCCTTTAGTCCTCTCCGCTCCCCATGGATTCCAAGACCCTCAATGTCTTCTCGGTCAGGTCTCCTCCAGCCTTCCCTGCCACAGTGCTGAGGTAGCCTTCGCGCCGAGCTTTCTTCAAGTGGTCCTTAATGGTCTCCGGCTGACGGCCGATCATGACTGCCAATTTTCGCACTGGGGCCACCGCCCCTGTGTCCGCCATCGCCTTGTATGTAGACGCGAGCATGGCCAAGTACCTCTCCGAGACGCCTTCACTGGCCAACAGCAGCCCAGCCGCCTCACCCGACTCGGTGAGCTTCTTGGCTGCGGTCTCCAGGGTGCTCTGAGCCTCCGGTGCCATCTTGGCCAGGTTCAGGGCCGCCGCGAGATCCAGCCTGCGCAGCACAGTCGTGGAGATGCCCCGCGCCACGTCGCGCGCGGGTGCGTCGGCGGCCGACTCGATGGTGATGCGTTGAGGCCCGCCAGTCACGGGCCCTGTGGGCCACCACATCCGAATCGTCCACCCCCCTTGCTGCTGCTCGATCTCGAAGCCGCTCTCATCTGCTCGCACACCCTCAGAGTACACCACCCCGGGTGTTCCACCTAGAGTTGACAACACAGGGTGGACAAGCTCAGTCTGAAGTTAGGTGCTCCCGGCGCATCGGCGAGCACTCCCCTTGGACGGAAAGGCCAGCACTTCCGTGGCTAGAGCTTGGGTTGCACGTTCGAAGGACGACCCGAAGAAGTGGACGACGTACTGGTACGACCCAGACGGCAAGCAGCGGCAGAAGACCTTCGAGACCAAGAGGCGAGCCGACGACCAGCGCAAGCGCAAGGAACAGGAACTCGACGCCGGGACCTACCTGGACGACCGGTTGGGCAAGCAGCCTGTGACGGCCGTGTGGGAGCAGTGGACGAATCAAAGGAAGCTGGAGAACAGCACCAAGAAGCAGTACCGGTCCATCCAGAAGACGACTCTTGAGCCGTTCTTCAAGGCGCGTTCCATCGTCTCCCTGAAGGTCGCTGACGTTGAGCAGTGGCTCTTGTGGATGGAACAGGACCGGAAGCTCTCCGCTCGCACACGGCGTCAGCGGTTCTCGTTCTTCTCCGGGATGATGGACTGGGCTGTCGTCAACGAGATCATCGGCCGGAACCCGTGCAAGAAGGTCAAGGGCGCGGGCAGCCGCGCCAAGGAGATCCGGGAGCACAAGAGCACCGCGCGGCGACTCACGACGCGGGAAGTCCTGGCGATGCTCGATGCCGCTCCTCCGCGATACCGCGCGATGCTGTGGCTCATGGCCGGGTGCGGCCTGCGGCTGGGTGAGGCCATGGCGGTGTCCCGCGATCAGATCGACTTCAAGGCCGAGACGCTTCGCGTCGACTTCCAGATTGCGGAGGACGGAGACACCGAGTCGGGGAAGAACAGCGCGATCCAGCGTCGGCACATCAAGGCTCGTGACGAAGGCGAGCCAGGGCGTACCGTCCCCCTCCCGCCGAACGTCGCCTTCGAGCTACGGCGGCACATCAAGAACCACGGCGTATGGGGGCCGGAGCGGCTCCTCTTCCCCAACGTGACGCGGACTGGCTACCTCTACGCGTCGTACTTCTACCCGAAGATCTGGATGGAGGCTCTGGGCAAGGGACAGGTGAAGTACTGCAAGGCCCACTCACTCCGGCACTACTACGGATCGCGGCTGCTGTACGCCGGAGTCCCCGAGAACGACGTGGCCGACTGGATGGGCCACAGCAGTACTGACGTGCTCAGGGAGCACTACCACTACATCTTCGAAGGGGCCGAGCAGCGCGGCCGTGCAGCCATCGCAACCATGCTGACGCCCGGCGCGGACGACCCCACGGAGGCGACAGAGGTCGCCTGATCCACGTACGACAACAGCCCCCGGCAGTACGCCGGGGGCTGTGTTGTTTGTGCAGGTCAGTGGCCGTTTTCAGCCCGGCATCCACCCAGGATTCCCCCAGCATGACGCCCAGGAACGGTCCTGATCGGGCCGCAACGGGCAGAAAGCCGAGGGCGTCCCTCCGGACCTTCGAAACAGCTTCTGACCTGCAAAAACCCTGCTAAGGCAGGTTCCTCGCCATCACGATCCGCTGCACTTGGTTCGTGCCTTCATAAATCTGCGTGATCTTGGCGTCGCGCATCATGCGCTCGACCGGGTAGTCGCGGGTGTAGCCGTACCCGCCCAGCAGCTGGACCGCGTCCGTGGTGACCTCCATGGCGACGTCCGAGGCGAAGCACTTGGCGGCGGCGCCCTGGAAGGTGAGGTCGCGGTCGCCGCGCTCGGACTTGGCGGCGGCCGCGTAGGTCAGCTGGCGGGCGGCCTCGATCTTCATGGCCATGTCGGCGAGCATGAACTGGATGCCCTGGAAGTCGGCGATCGGCTTGCCGAACTGCTTGCGCTCCTGGACATAGCCCTTGGCGTAGTCGAAGGCGCCCTGGGCGACCCCGAGGGCCTGGGCGGCGATGGTGATGCGGGTGTGGTCGAGGGTCGCCATCGCCGTCGCGAAGCCGGTGCCCTCCTCGCCGATCATGCGGTCGGCGGGGATGCGGACGTTGTCGAAGTAGACCTCGCGGGTCGGGGAGCCCTTGATGCCCAGCTTCTTCTCCGGGGCGCCGAAGGAGACGCCCGGGTCCGACTTCTCGACGACGAAGGCCGAGATGCCCTTGGAGCGCTTGGTGGGGTCGGTGACCGCCATCACCGTGTAGTACTCGCTGACGCCCGCGTTGGTGATCCAGCGCTTCACGCCGTTGAGGATCCAGTGGTCGCCGTCACGGACCGCCCTGGTCTTCATGCCGGCCGCGTCCGAGCCCGCGTCCGGCTCGGAGAGGCAGTACGAGAACATCGCGTCGCCCTTGGCGAGCGGCGTCAGGTACTTCTTCTTCAGGTCCTCGGAGCCGGAGAGGATCACCGGCAGCGAGCCCAGCTTGTTGACGGCCGGGATGAGCGAGGAGGACACGCAGGCGCGGGCCACCTCCTCGATGACGATCACGGTCGCCAGGGCGTCGGCGCCCGCGCCGCCGTAGGACTCGGGGACGTGCACCGCGTGCAGGTCGCTCGCGACGAGCGCGTCCAGCGCCTCCTGCGGGAACCGGGCCTCCTCGTCCACCGCCGCGGCGTACGGCGCGATCTTCGCCTCGGCCAGCGCGCGGATGGTGTCCCGGAGCATGTCGTGCTCCTCGGACAGGCGGTACAGGTCGAAGTCAGCCGATCCGGCCAAGGTTGCTCACGCTCCAAAGACGCTAGCGTTACCGACGCTAATTACCGTTAAGTAACTCAAATTTTAGAGGCCCGGCCGCGCGTCTGACACGTGAGCTGGACAACAGGGGGAAGCCTTGGGGGGAAAGCGCCCGGTGAGGGGCTCCGACCCGCCCGGATATGCTCGGGCGCGCACCCCCGGCTTACTTTCCTGGAGCATCCATGAGCCTCAAGATCACCGTGATCGGCACCGGCTATCTCGGGGCCACTCATGCCGCCGCCATGGCCGAGCTGGGCTTCGAGGTGCTCGCCCTGGACGTGGTCAAGGAGAAGATCGAGAAGCTGGAGCGCGGCGAGAGCCCGATGTACGAGCCGGGGCTCGAGGAGCTGCTGCGCCGCCACGTCGCCGGTATCGAGGGCTCCACCGGCCGGCTGCGCTTCACCATGGACTGGGCCGAGGTCGGCGCCTTCGGCGATGTGCACTTCGTCTGCGTGAACACCCCGCAGAAGCACGGCGAGTACGCCTGCGACATGTCGTACGTCGAATCCGCGATCGGCTCCCTGGCCCCGCACCTGTCCCGGCCCGCCCTGGTCGTCGGCAAGTCGACGGTGCCGGTCGGCTCCGCCGAGCGTCTCGCCCGCACCATCGCCGAGCTGGCGCCCGCCGGCGCGGACGCCGAGCTGGCCTGGAACCCGGAGTTCCTGCGGGAGGGCCTCGCCGTCGAGGACACCCTGCACCCCGACCGGATCGTCGTCGGCGTGCGCAGCGAGCGGGCCGAGAAGCTGCTGCGGAAGGTGTACGCCACCCCGGTGAAGGAGGGCTCGCCGTTCGTCGTCACCGACTTCCCGACCGCCGAGCTGGTGAAGACCTCCGCGAACTCGTTCCTCGCGACGAAGATCTCCTTCATCAACGCGATGGCGGAGGTGTGCGAGGCCGCGGGCGGCGATGTCGCCAAGCTGGCGGAGGCCATCGGGCACGACGACCGTATCGGCAAGAAGTTCCTGCGGGCCGGGATCGGCTTCGGCGGCGGCTGTCTGCCCAAGGACATCCGGGCCTTCATGGCCCGCGCCGGTGAGCTGGGCGCCGACCAGGCGCTGACCTTCCTGCGGGAGATCGACTCCATCAACATGCGCCAGCGCGGGCAGATGGTGGAGCTGACCCGGG
The DNA here is from genome assembly GCF_001514205.1 of Streptomyces griseoruber. Taxonomy (GTDB): domain Bacteria; phylum Actinomycetota; class Actinomycetes; order Streptomycetales; family Streptomycetaceae; genus Streptomyces; species Streptomyces griseoruber. The sequence continues at coordinate 44,581 of NZ_KQ948776.1, forward strand.
AGGCCCTGGGCGGCGGACCCTTCCTGGGCCGGCGGGTCGCCGTGCTCGGCGCCACCTTCAAGCCCGACTCGGACGACGTCCGGGACTCGCCCGCGCTCAACGTGGCCGGGCAGATCCACCTCCAGGGCGCCCAGGTGACCGTCTACGACCCCAAGGGCATGGAGAACGCCCGGAGGGTCTTCCCGACGCTGGGGTACGCCGACTCGGCGCTGGAGGCCGTACGGGGCGCCGACGTCGTCCTCCACCTGACGGAATGGCGTGAGTTCCGGGAGCTGGACCCGGCGGCGCTCGGGGAGGTCGCGGCGGCCCGGCTGATCCTCGACGGGCGCAACGCGCTCGACCCGGTGGCGTGGCGCACGGCGGGCTGGACCTACCGGGCGATGGGCCGCCCCACGGCGTGAGCGGGCCGGCCTGAACGCAGGGTGACGCCGGTTCGGCCGAGGCTCAGTCGGCCGAACCGGCGTCTGCGTGCATTCTGCCGTACCCGGGTGCCGTCCGCTGTGCGAACTCCCCGTACGTCCACCTGTCGATCTCCTGTGAGTTAGGCGGGGCGGCCGTGCGGGCACCTGTCCCCCATGGCATCCGTCGTGCGTCTGCGTTCCGTCGTGCTGGACTGTCCCGACCCGCGCGCCCTCGCCGAGTTCTACGCGGGGCTCCTGGGCGGCACGCCCTGGGCCGAGGAGGGCGAGGAGGACTGGTACGTCCTCCAGGTCCCCGGCGGTCCCCGGCTCGCGTTCCAGGAGGTGGAGGGGTACACCCCGCCCGAGTGGCCGCGCCCCGACCGCAACCCCCAGCAGTTCCACCTCGACCTCGACGCCGGCGCCACCTGGGCGGAGGTCGACGCGGCGCACGAACGGGTGCTGGCGCTGGGGGCGCGTCCGCTGGACCTGGAGGACCGGGAGGAGAAGGAGTTCCAGGTGTACGCCGATCCGGCGGGCCATCCCTTCTGCCTCTGCCGGATCGAGCATTCCTAGGGACCCTTGCGTTCCTGGGCCGCGCGGGCGGTGAAGTCGGCGGTGCGCAGGGCGCGCTGGACGTTTCCCCAGGTCAGTAGGGCCAGGTCGGGCTCCGGCCAGCCGCGGTCGAGGAGTTCCGCGATGAGGTGGGGGTAGCCGGAGGCGTCGGCGAGCCCCTGCGGGTGGGCGGCGCCTGAGTCGTACGTGCCCGACAGGGCCACGCTCCCGGGGCCCGCGACGGCGCGCACGTGGTCGAGGTGGTCCGCGACGTCCCGCAGGGCCGGCCCGGTCTGCTCGGCGGCCAGCGGCACCATGCACACGCCCCCCGCCGCGCCCAGTTCGGCGAGCAGGCCGTCGGGGAGGTTGTCGGGGTGCGGGCGCAGGGCGCGGGCGGCGGAGCGGGTGGCCAGCACCGGGGTGCGGGAGAGGGCGAGGGCGCGGCCGATGGTGGCGTCGGAGGCGCCGGAGAGGTCGGCGAGGACACCGAGCCGGTTCATCTCCCGTACGGCCTCCTCGCCGAACCGGGTCAGCCCCGCCTCGCTCGCCCACGAGGTGCCGGCGAGGGTGAGGACGCGCAGTCCGAGGGAGTGCAGGACGCGCAGGACGGCGAGGGAGCCGTCGAGGGCCGCCGCGGTCGCCGGGCCGAGGACGACGGCCACCCGGCCGCAGTTGCGGGCGTCGAGGACCTCTCCGGCGGTCCGGGCGAGCCGGAGCCCCTCGGGGTGGGCGGCGACCACCGCGCGGGCGAGGTCGAGCTGCTCCAGGGTGGCGCCGAGGGCCCGGTCGGACGCGAGGCCCTCGGGCAGGTGCAGGGCGCAGAACAGGGCGCCGACCCGGCCGCGCCGCAGCCGGGGCACATCGGTGTCGACGGCGCTCTCGCCGAGCTGGAGGTCGTACCAGGGCAGCTCCCGCAGCGCCCGGGGCAGTCCGCTGTAACCGTCGGCGACGGGGCACCGGCCGAGCAGGGCGTACGCCCGCTCCAGGGGGTCGGCGCGACCGGCGCCCGGGTCCGGCTCCGCGTGCGCGGACGGCTGCGGCTGCGGGTCGGGCCCGCCGCGGGGGACGTACGGGCCCGTGCGGGGAACCGGTGGTTCATGGACCTCGGGCGGGTCGTGCAGTTCGTCCTGGAGGTCGGCCATGACGGTCTCCGTACGTCGCTCGGCGGTACGGCCACCGTCGCACGGGGGCGGGGAGGCTTCCTGGTGGGCGGGGCGTTCGGGGGTACGGCCCGCCCACCGGGGTTCGGCTCAGCCGTCGAGGGACTCGATCGTCGCGTGGGACGGGGCCCGGGTGGCGCGCAGCTCGCGGGAGACGTCCTCCGCCGCGCCCAGCACCCGTACGGCGTTCTGCCAGGTCAGCTTGGCGAGGTCGGCCTTCGACCAGCCGCGGTCGAGGAGTTCCGCGATGAGGTTGGGGTAGCCGGAGACGTCGTTCAGGCCGTCGGGGGTGAAGGCCGTGCCGTCGTAGTCGCCGCCGATGCCCAGATGGTCGATGCCGGCCACCGCGCGCATGTGGTCGAGGTGGTCGGCCACGGTCGCTGCCGTGGGGACCGGGCGGGGGTGCGCCTCCTGGAAGGCCTGGTGGACCTTCATCGCCTCGGGGGTGGTGGCCAGGTCGTGGAAGCCGTGGGCGCGCAGGTTCTCGCTCGCCGCAGCGGTCCATTCGACGGCCGCCTGGAGCACGAACTTCGGTACGAACGTCACCATGGCGACGCCGCCGTTGGCGGGCAGGCGTTCGAGGACGTCGTCGGGGATGTTGCGGGGGTGGTCGCAGACCGCGCGCGCCGAGGAGTGCGAGAAGACCACCGGCGCGGAGCTGGCGTCGAGCGCGTCGCGCATGGTGGTGGCGGCCACGTGCGAGAGGTCGACGAGCATGCCGAGCCGGTTCATCTCGCGCACCACCTCGCGGCCGAACGCCGTGAGGCCGCCCGCCCTCGGCTCGTCGGTCGCGGAGTCGGCCCAGTCCACGTTGTCGTTGTGGGTGAGGGTCAGATAGCGCACGCCGAGCGCGTACAGGCCGCGCAGGGTGCCCAGCGAGTTGGCGATGGAGTGGCCGCCCTCGGCGCCCATCAGGGAGGCGATACGGCCCTCGGCGCGCGCCGCCTCCATGTCGGCGGCGGTGAGCGCGGCGCGCAGATCGGCCGGGTACCGGTCGATGAGCTGCCGTACGCAGTCGATCTGCTCCAGGGTCGCCGGGACGGGGTCGGGCAGGTCCGCGCGGACGTACACCGACCAGAACTGCGCGCCGACCCCGCCCTCGCGCAGCCGCGGGAGGTCGGTGTGCAGATGGGCGGCCTGGGAGACGGCGAGGTCGCGGGCGTCGAGGTCGTAGCGGACCTGCTCGCGCAGGGCCCAGGGCAGGTCGTTGTGGCCGTCGACGACCGGGAAGGCGGCGAGGAGTTCCCGGGCTGCCTCGAGTGAGCTCAAGGCCGTCACTTCCCGAAGCCGAAGCCGGCGCCCGCGCCCTCGACCTTGGCGCGCAGCCGCTTGCCCTTCTCGGTGGCCTGGTCGTTGAGTTCCTGCTGGAAGTCGCGCATCCGGGCGAGGAGGTCCTCGTCGTGGGTGGCGAGGATCCGGGCGGCGAGCAGTCCGGCGTTGCGGGCGCCGCCGACGGAGACCGTGGCGACGGGGACGCCGGCCGGCATCTGCACGATGGACATCAGGCTGTCCATGCCGTCCAGGTACTTCAGCGGGACGGGCACGCCGATCACCGGGAGCGGGGTCACGGAGGCGAGCATGCCGGGCAGGTGGGCAGCGCCGCCGGCCCCGGCGATGATCACCTTCAGTCCGCGGTCGGCGGCCTGCTCGCCGTACGCGATCATCTCGCGGGGCATGCGGTGCGCGGAGACGACGTCGACCTCGTAGTCGATCTCGAACTCGTCCAGGGCCTGGGCGGCGGCCTCCATGACGGGCCAGTCGCTGTCCGAACCCATCACGATGCCAACAACGGGGCTCATTCGGTGATCGTGCCTCTCAGGTAGCCGGCTGCGTGACGGGCGCGCTCGAGCACGTCGTCGAGGTCGTCGCCGTAGGTGTTGACGTGGCCGACCTTGCGGCCCGGCTTCACGTCCTTGCCGTACATGTGGATCTTGAGCTGGGGGTCGCGGGCCATGCAGTGCAGGTACGCGGAGTACATGTCGGGGAAGTCGCCGCCGAGGACGTTGACCATGACCGTCCAGGGCGCGCGCGGGCGCGGGTCGCCGAGGGGGAGGTCGAGGACGGCGCGGACGTGGTTGGCGAACTGCGAGGTGATCGCGCCGTCCTGGGTCCAGTGGCCGGAGTTGTGCGGGCGCATCGCGAGTTCGTTGACGAGGATGCGTCCGTCGCGGGTCTGGAACAGCTCGACCGCGAGGTGGCCGACCACGCCCAGTTCCCCCGCGATGCGCAGGGCCATCTCCTCCGCCTGGAGGGCGAGGGCGGGGTTCAGGTCGGGGGCGGGCGCGATCACGGTGTCGCAGACGCCGCCGACCTGCTGGGACTCCACGACCGGGTACGCGACGGCCTGGCCGTGCGGGGAGCGCACGACGTTGGCCGCGAGTTCGCGGACGTAGTCGACCTTCTCCTCGGCGAGGACGGGGACGCCGGCGCGGAACGGGTCGGCCGCCTCCTCGGCGGTCTCGACGACCCACACGCCCTTGCCGTCGTAGCCGCCGCGGACCGTCTTGAGCACGACGGGGAAGCCGTCGCCCTCGGCCGCGAACCTGACCACGTCCTGTGGGTCGGTCACGATGCGGTGCCGCGGGCAGGGCACGCCGATCGCGTCGAGCTTCGCGCGCATCACGCCCTTGTCCTGGGCGTGCACCAGCGCGTCGGGGCCGGGGCGGACGGGGATGCCGTCCGCCTCCAGCGCCCTGAGGTGCTCGGTGGGGACGTGTTCGTGATCGAAGGTGATCACATCGCACCCGCGCGCGAAGTCACGCAGCGTGTCGAGATCGCGGTAGTCGCCGATGACGACATCGCTCACGACCTGCGCCGCGGAATCCTGGGGGGTGTCACTGAGGAGCTTGAACCTGATGCCCAACGGAATGCCCGCCTCGTGTGTCATACGAGCGAGCTGGCCTCCGCCGACCATGCCGACTACCGGGAACGTCACGCCCCCAGGGTATCGGCCGCGTCACCTGGGGCGGAGCCCGCGCCCGCCGGAGGCGGGCGGGCGGGGCTCCCCCCGGTCTTCTCCCCGGCTCATACCGGCTGTTTACCGCGTTCTTCCCGACCTGTTTCCGACCCGTGGGGCGGAGCACAGGAAACCGACAAGAGTGGTGGTTAGCATGGCTGGGTTGACACAACCGAGACCCGGACGGGGGCCTGTACGACCATGGCGCATGGTTCCTCGGGGCAAGGACGGCTCCGGCGCGTAGGCCGTGAGCTGGTCAAGTTCGGGGCTGTGGGCGGTGCGGGGCTGCTGGTCAACCTCGGCGTGTTCAATCTCGTCCGCCAGCTCACGGACCTGCCGGTGGTGCGCGCGAGCGTCATCGCGACCGTCGTGTCGATCGTCTTCAACTACATCGGGTTCCGGTACTTCACCTACCGTGACCGCGACAAGAGCGGCCGTACGAAGGAACTGACGCTGTTCCTGCTGTTCAGCGCGGTCGGGCTGGTGATCGAGAACGGCCTGTTGTTCGCGGCGACCTACGGGTTCGGCTGGGACAGCCCGCTGCAGAGCAACGTCTTCAAGTTCCTCGGCATCGGGGTCGCGACGCTGTTCCGGTTCTGGTCGTACCGGACGTGGGTGTTCCGCGCCCTGCCGGCGAAGGAGGCCGTGGCCGGCGCCGAGTCCTTCCTGACGGAGGAGTCCCTGATCGGGGAGCAGACCCGCAAGGCGAAGGCCCGCCAGCGGGTCGGCTGAGGCCCGCCGTACCGGGGCCTACCTGACCATCGGTTCCTCGTCGTGCGACGTCCGCTTCTGGGGCGCCGTGCGGGAGAGGAAGAGGCCGAAGACCGGGGGCTGGGCCTGGAGCATCTCCAGGCGGCCGCCGTCGGCCTCGGCGAGGTCCCGGGCCACCGCCAGGCCGATGCCCGTGGAGTTGCGGCCGCTGATGGTGCGTTCGAAGATGCGGGCGCCGAGGTCGGCGGGGACGCCGGGGCCCTCGTCGGTGACCTCGATGACCGCCTGGTTGCCGGTGACGCGGGTGCGCAGGGCGACCGTGCCGCCCCCGTGCATCAGGGAGTTCTCGATCAGGGCGGCGAGGACCTGGGCGACCGCGCCCGGGGTGCCCACCGGCCGCAGGTGGCGCTTGCCGGAGCTGACGATGGCGCGGCCGACGCTGCGGTAGGCGGGGCGCCACTCGGCGAGCTGCTGCTGGATGACCTCGTCGAGGTCGAAGGAGACGGCGGAACCGGTGCGGGGGTCGCGGGCGTTGGTCAGGAGGCGCTGTACGACGTCCGTCAGGCGTTCGACCTGGGTCAGGGCGATCGTCGCCTCCTCCTTCACCGTGTCGGGGTCGTCGGTGAGGGTGATCTCCTCCAGGCGCATCGACAGCGCCGTGAGGGGGGTGCGCAGCTGGTGGGAGGCGTCGGCGGCCAGGCGGCGCTCGGCGGTGAGCATCCGGGCGATGCGTTCCGCGGAGGAGTCCAGGACGTCGGCCACCCGGTCGAGTTCCGGGACGCCGTAGCGCTTGTGGCGGGGGCGGGGGTCGCCCGAGCCGAGGCGTTCGGCGGTCTCCGCGAGGTCGGTGAGGGGGGAGGCCAGTTTGTTCGCCTGGCGGATGGCCAGCAGCACCGCCGCGACGACCGCGAGCAGCGCGACCAGGCCGATGATCAGCAGGGTGCGGCCGACCTCGCGGGTGATCGTGGAGCGGGGCTCCTCGACCCGGACGGTCTCGCCGCCCTCGCCGCGCTCCTCGGCGTGGATGACGTCACCGCCGGGCTTGCTGCCGACCGCGATCGGCTCCCGCCCCGGGATGCGGATCACGGCGTAGCGGTCCTGGGTGACCTGGTCGCGCAGGATCTCCGCGGTGACGTCCTCGGAGCCGAGCAGCCGGCTGTCCACGATGCCGACCAGCCGCACCGCCTCGGAATCCACCCGCTCCTGGGCGCTGTTGCTGATCGTGCGGCTCTCGACGATGACGAGGGACACGCCGAAGACGGCGATCACCACGAGCACGACGGCGAGGGTGGACTGGATCAGTCGGCGGCGCATGTCCTCATATCCAACGGGAGCCCGGGCCGGTCAGTGCTCAGCTCTTCTCGAAGCGGAAGCCCACACCGCGCACGGTGGCGATGTAGCGGGGGTTCGCAGCGTCGTCGCCGAGCTTCTTGCGCAGCCAGGAGATGTGCATGTCGAGGGTCTTGGTGGAGGACCACCAGGTGGTGTCCCAGACCTCGCGCATCAGCTGGTCGCGGGTGACGACCCGGCCCGCGTCCCGCACGAGGACCCGCAGCAGGTCGAACTCCTTGGCCGTGAGCTGGAGTTCCTCCTCGCCCATCCAGGCGCGGTGCGACTCGACGTCGATGCGCACCCCGTGGGTGGCGGGCGGCTGCGCGGGCTCCGCGGCGCCGCGCCGCAGCAGGGCCCGTACACGGGCGAGGAGTTCGGCGAGACGGAAGGGCTTGGTGACGTAGTCGTCCGCGCCCGCGTCGAGGCCGACGACGGTGTCCACCTCGTCGGCGCGCGCGGTCAGGATGAGGATCGGTACGGCGTGGCCCTCGGAGCGCAGCCGGCGGGCGACCTCGAGGCCGTCCATACCGGGCAGGCCGAGGTCCAGCACGACCAGGTCGACGCCGCCCTGCATCCCGGCGTCGAGCGCGGTCGGTCCGTCCTCACGCACCTCGACCTCGTACCCTTCCCGGCGCAGTGCGCGGGCCAGCGGCTCCGAGATGGACGCGTCGTCCTCGGCGAGCAGTACACGGGTCATGAGCTGATGGTAGACCGCGGGGGGCACGGGTCGAAGTGTGATCGGCGCGGCTGTTTCTTACCCAGGGACATGCCGGACAATCGGCTCGCCACGCCGGGGGCGATCTTGGTACGTACCTACGGTCGACGGGTGGCAGGATAGTACAGACCTTCGAAAGCCCGCTGCGGTTCCTTGATCACCTGTGATCCGTGTCTCAAACCTATTCATTTCCGACACTCTCCTGACGTATGGTGAATCAACGCCTGTAGCACCGCAGGGACCTTTCGCGTACTTGACGCCGAAGGTCTCTTTTGTGTGCGGGCCGGTGCGGGGCACGCCCCCGCCGGCCTTGAAAGGAATGACCTCCGGCCGGGCCCCTGCTCGCGCAACGCGCGTAGAGGCGTGGATCCCGGTGGTCGCCGTCCACCGCTCCGCGACCCGGGGCGGACTCCCCCGAGGGCGTGGGGCGGACGGACCGACCCACCGGTGCCGGCCGCCCCCCACCGGGCGCGTGACCGCTCAGGCAAGCCCGCTGAAGCAGCGCGTCCCGACCAGCAAGGAACGACCATGGCGTCCAGCCTGACGAAGGACTCGGTCCGTCCGGACACCCCCGGCTCCGGGAAGACCTTCTTCGGCCACCCCCGCGGACTGGCCACCCTCTTCATGACCGAGATGTGGGAGCGTTTCTCCTACTACGGCATGAAGGCCCTGCTCCCGCTGTACCTGGTGGCCCCGGGCGGCCTGCACCTGAGCGCGGCCACCGCGACCGCGATCTACTCGGTGTACCTGTCGCTCGTGTACCTGCTCGCCCTTCCCGGCGGCTGGTTCGCGGACCGTGTCCTCGGCCCCCGCAGGACCGTCGCCGTCGCCGGCGCGATCATCATGCTCGGCCACCTCACCCTGGCCCTGCCGAACTCCGGCACCTTCTACGCCGGCCTCGGTCTGGTCGCCATCGGCTCCGGTCTGCTGAAGGCCAACATCTCCACCATGGTCGGCCACCTCTACGACGGCCCGGACGACCCGCGCCGCGACGGCGGCTTCACCGTCTTCTACATCGGCATCAACCTCGGCGCCTTCGCCGCCCCGCTGGTCATCGGCACCGTCGGCGAGAACGTCAACTGGCACCTGGGCTTCGCCCTCGCCGCGCTCGGCATGGCCCTCGGCCTCGCCCAGTTCCTGCTCGGCAGCCGTCACCTGAACTCCCGCTCGGACGTCGTGCCCACCCCGATGAGCGCCGCCGAGAAGTCCGCCACCCTGCGCAAGGCCGGTCTGTGGGCCGCCGTCGCCGCCGTCTTCTACACGGTCGTGGTCGTCTCCGGCCACTACACCCTGAACTGGCTGCTGGTCCCGATCACCATCGCCGGTCTGGTCATCCCCGTCGTGGTCATCGGCCGCATCAAGCGGGACAAGGACCTCGACCGCGCCGAGCAGTCGAAGATGTCGGCGTACATCTGGTTCTTCGTGGCCGCGGCCGTGTTCTGGATGATCTACGACCAGGGCGGTTCGACCGTGTCCCTGTTCGCGGACTCCTCCGCCGACAACACGATCTTCGGCTGGGAGTTCCCGGTCTCCTGGTACCAGTCGGTCAACCCGGTCATGATCATGGCGCTGGCGCCGGTCTTCGCCTGGGCCTGGCTGGCGCTGGCGCGGCGCGGCAAGGAGCCGAGCACCGCGGTGAAGTTCGCGATGGGTCTCGTGCTGATCGGCGCGTCCTTCTTCCTGTTCCTCGCCCCGCTGGCGATCGCCGACGGCGGTCACAAGGCGGCCGCGATGTGGCTGGTCGGCATCTACTTCGTCCAGACCGTCGGTGAGCTGACGCTGTCCCCGGTGGGTCTGTCGGTCACCACGAAGATGGCGCCCGCGAAGTACGCCTCGCAGATGATGGGTGTCTGGTTCCTCGCGGTCACCGCGGGTGACGCGACCACCGGGCTGCTGTCCATCGCCGGGGTCGACCTGAACAGGACGGGGATCGTCGCGTTGCAGGCGGTGCTCGCCGTGATCGCCGGTGGAGCCGTGTGGATGTACCGGAAGAGGGTCAGGGAACTCATGGGGGACGTTCACTGATCGTCGCCCGGAAGAGGGCCACCGTGCTGTGCGGCGCGGTGGCCCTCCTGCGTGTGCGGCCGCCCGCCCGGTCACCTCAGGTGTCTGCGTCCCGGCATGAAGGTGAAGACCGCTGCGCCCAGGAGGACCGCGGTGCCGGCCACCAGGCCCAGGGCCTTGAGGGAGGCGTGGTCGTCGGCGCCCGTTTCCGCCAGGCCGCCGCTGGTCGACGTACTCGACGAGGACGAGCCGCCGGACGCTCCGCTCGCCTGCTCCTCCGTGGTCAGGGTGAGGGAGACGGCGGTGCTGTCGGGGGTGCAGGTGGTGGTCGTGCCCATGGCCTCGATGGTGAGGACGCCCGGGGAGAGCGTGGACTCGCCGGTCGCGCCCGGCTTGTAGGTGCCGGTGAGGTCCGGGATCGCGATCGGGTCGCCCTGGGGGATCGCCTCGGCGTTCAGCGGGCCCTCCACCGTCACCGAGCCGGAGTCCGAGCCGCCCAGCACGACCCGCATGGTCGGTTTCACCTTGCCGGCCGGGATGTCGATCGGGCTGTCCATCACCGACTTCTTGAACTGCACGGTGAGGTCGTAACTCCCGCCGTCCTTCTTGGCGTTGATCTGGATCGGCGAGGTGGCCTTCTTCACCCCGAGCGGGGAGTCGCAGGTGTAGGGGATGTCCACGACCTTGCCGGTGAAGTCGGTCCGGCCGTCGTCACCGGTGGCGCTCGCGGACGCGCTCGGGGACGCGGACGTACTGGCGGACGCGCTGGCCGACGAGGACGAGGACGGGCTCGCGCTCGCGCTCCCCGACGGATCGGGCGACGCGCTCGAACTGCCCTCCCCCGCCGTCACCGTGATCGTCGCGGCCGGCTGGACGGTCTCGGACGGCGTGCAGGTGGTGTTCGTCCCGAGCGCGTTGACGACGTACGCGTTCGGTGTCAGCGTCACCTGGCCGGCCGCCGTCAGTTTCAGCGTCCCCTTCATGTCGGACAGCACCATGGCGCCGCCCTTGGGGATCGCCGGGTTCTCGCGCGGGCCCGTCATCGCGATGTCCGCGCTCTGCGCGCCGGCCGCCTTCAACGTGCCGGACGGCTGGACCGAGTTCGCCGGCAGATCGATGAGGTCGGGGTTCTTCGACGCGGCCTGGGTGAACTTCCAGACGATGTCGACGGTGTCGCCGACCTTCGCCGTGGCCGGTGCGCTGATGTCGGCCTTGGTGGTGCCGTCGATCTCGGGCAGCCCCACGCCCGAGGGCGGCACGCAGTGGGTGGCGTAGGAGACCTCGGCGGCCTGGGCCTGCCCGGCGGTCACGCCCAGCAGCGCGGCGGCCCCGGCCAGCAGGACGGCGGCGCCCGCCGCGGCCGCGCTCCTGCGCCCGGCCCCGCGCGGGGGTGGTACGGCTCTCTCACTCACTTGGTTCCCTTCCTGCCGGGAGTCGAGGACTCGTCGGACGGTCGTCGTGCGGTGCGGAGAGCCGGTCCGCCGTGGCCGGAGCGGTGTCCGGGGTGAACCACGGCAGGATCGCGGAGGTACTGGCGGGGACCGGTGAGGGGTCCCGGCCGTCGTGCCCGTCGGGTCCGTACCGATCGGGTCCGTGCCCACGACGCGTCCGGCGGCCCCGGCGGGTCCGCGGCCGTACCCGGTCCACCACCGCCATGCCGATCCGGAACACCGCGGCCGGCACCACCAGGCAGAGCAGGATCCAGAACAGGGTCACGCCCCAGGGGCGGCCCACGCCCCAGGGCTGCTCCGCGAGGACCTTGCCGCCGTACTTCAGGGAGACGGTGTAGTCGCCGTGGGCGCCGGCGGAGAGTTCGACGGGCAGCCTCACCCGTGCCTTCCCGCCGGGCGGGATCGTGCCGCGCCACTGCCGCTCGTCCCACTGCGGGGCGAACACCCCGTGCGCGGTGCCGACCTGGAACACCGGGTCCTTCACGGTCGTGGTGCCGAGGTTGCCGACGGTGAGGACGAGGGTGCGGGCGGGCGGCGCGCCGAACCAGGTGAGCAACCCGCCGGAGCCGTCCAGCCGGGTGTCGGTGAGCACGGCGAGCCGTCCGCCGGACGAGGACGCGGCGGGCAGCGGTTCGACGGGGTGCCCGGCCACCCGGAAGACCACGTCGGCCTGTGCCTTCGCACCGGTCGCGGTGGCCACGTGCACCACACAGGGGCAGGGATCGGGTGGCTCGGCCACCGGGAGCGCGCGGGTGAACCGTCCCTCGGCGTCGGTGGTGACGGCCCTGCCGTCGGCGTTGGCGCAGGAGTTGGTGCCACCGGTCAGGCCCCGGGCCGGGCTGGCCCGACCGCAGATCAGCAGCATCAGCAGGGTGCGCGGCCGCCAGCCGCTGCCGCTGACGGTGACCGAGGCGCCGGTCCCGGCCTGGGCGCTGGAGAGGGTGACGGCGGGTTTCCCGGCCGCCGACGCCGTGCCCGTGGGGGCGAGCGGTGACGCCAGGAACAGGAGGAGGGCGAGAAGCACCGGCGCGCCGGTCCGCAGTCTGCCGTTCATGTACCCGCTCCCCTCGCTCCGGCCGCGCCACCGGCCTCGCGCCCACGACGTCGTACGACCGCCAGGACCCCCGCGCCGACGCACAGCGCGCCCGCCCCGGCCCCCGCCGCACCCCACGGCACGAACCGCGCCCGGGTACGGCCGGTGGCGCGGGCGGCGCCGGGGGCGGTGACCGTCAGGCGCACGGTCACCGCGTCCAGCGCCGGGCGGTCGGGCCACGGCTCGTCGAGCCGCAGCCGGCGGCCCGGCGGCAGCCGGACGGGCAGCGTGCGCGGGGCGCGGTCCAGTACGGTCCCGAGGACACCGTCCGCGCGCACCGCGAGCCGGGGCACGAGATCCGTCGTCCCCCGGTTGACCAGCTCGTACGTGATCCGGTCGCCACGCACGGCCACGTGCTCGACGGTCAGCGCGGGCAGCCTCGGACCGCCGACCCGCACCAGCAGCGGGACGGTGACCCGCCGGCCCGTGGACTCCTGTACGACGATCACGCCGGAGCGGGTGCCCGGGGCAGTGTCCGCCGGGAGCGTCACCGTGAACGGCACCTCGGCGCGGGTGCGGGCGGGTACGTCCACGGCCGTCTCCGCGAAGGCGAGCGGGAGAGAGCCGAGGCCGGTGCCGCGCAGACGTACGGCCAGCGGGCGGGTGCCCCGGTTGGTGACGGCGACGGTGTCCTGGAGCACCGCGCCGGGCGCGCCCTCCGCGTAGAAGGAGGGCCGCCCGCCACCCGAGGGCTCGGCCGACCAGCCGCCGGCGGGGGCGGCGGGAGCGGCGGCCACGAGCAGGGGCAGGGCCGGCAGCAGGGTGCGGGCGGCACGGGCGGCGCAGGCGTACGGCATCGGCGGCTCCGGTGACGAGGGGTGGGCGTGGCGGCGGTCAGCGAGGCTGCTGATTCCGCCGGGTCAGCCACAGGACGCCCGCCGCGCCGGCGAGCAGGACGGTTCCGCCCAGAGTGCCCAGGGCGATCGCCGAGTCCTCGGGCCCGGTCTGCGGAAGCTCGTCGCCGCTGCCGCCGTCGCCGGTACTGCCTCCGCTGCCGCCGTCCGACGCCGTCACGTCGAGGGTGAGGGAGGGGCCGGGGCTGTTGGTGGGCGTGCAGGTGGTGGTCGTGCCGAGCGCCTTGATGGTGAGGACCGCGGCCGTGAAGGTGACCTTGCCGGTCTTCTTCGGGGTGTACGTCCCGCTCAGATCGTTGATCTTGATGGGGGTGTTCTCGGGGATCGCGGCCTGGTTGGCGGCGCCGGTGACGGTCATGGTGCCGCTGTCGTCGCCGCCGAGCTTGATGGTGGCGCTGGGGACCATCGAGCCCGCGCCGAGCTCCACCGGGCTGGAGGAGACCCCCTTCTGCCAGGACATGGTGATCCGGTAACCGCTGCCGCTCTTGACGCCCTTGATGTCGATCGGCGAGACCGCGCTCTTGTCGCCGATGGGTGTCTTGCAGGAGTAGGCGACGTCGACGACCTCGGCCGTGGCGACGGGGGCGGACGCCCAGACCGCCGCCCCGGCCAGGGCCGCGGCGGTCACGAGCGCGGCACTTCGCTTCCGGTTCGACACGGTCCCCTCATTCCTGCCAGTCGCCTGCCGGCCATTTCCTGACGAGCCATCAGATCGAGCCGTCAAGGTACGCCGGGCAGGTTGAGGAGGGAAGAGAAGGGGAGAGCCGGAGTTGTGGGGATCCGGGGGGCGGGGGTGAGGGTTCGGTGCGGGGTGCGGTCGCCCGCCCGCTCGACAGAGAGCGCACCCCGAGCCCCCGCCAGGGACTGCCTCCCGAGAGGCCGCCCCCAGGACAAGAACCGCTCCCGAGCAAGCAACCACCCACCGGACAGAGGCCACCTGCCGGGCAGAGGCCACCTGCCGGGCGAGCAACCACCCAGCGGGCAGGGGCCACTCACCAAGCAGAGGCCGCTCACCGGGCGAGCAACCATCCACCGGGCAGAGGCCACTCACCGGGCGAGCAACCACCTACCGGATAGAGGCCACTCACCGGACAGAGGCCACCTACCGGGCGAGCAACCACCCAGCGGGCAGAGGCCACTCACCGAGCAAGCCACCACCCACCAGACAGAGGCCACTCACCGAGCAAGCCACCACCCACCAGGCAGAGACGCCCAAAAGCACCCGCCCACCAGACGGAGGCCGCCTCCCGGGCAGGGGCAGAGCGGCCGGCGGCGGCCGCACCCGGGCAGGGGCCGTCGCCGGGCAAGGATCATCGCCGGGGCAAGGATCATCGCCGCGGGCAAAGGTCATCGCCGGGCGGCGATCATCCGGCGGCCGTCGTCAGGCCGGGGCGCCCAGTTCCGCCCAGACCGTCTTGCCGGCCAGGCCCGGGGTGCGGACGACCCCCCAGTCCAGGCAGAGGCGCTGGACGATGAACATGCCGTGACCGCCGGGGCGGCCCGCCCGGTGCGGGGTGCGGGGTGCCGGCTGGCCGGTGCCGCGGTCGGAGACCTCGACGCGGATCACCTTCTTGTCGCAGCCCAGGACCATCCGCTCCGGCCCCTCGGCGTGCAGACAGGCGTTGGTGACCAGCTCGGAGACGACGAGCAGCACATCCTCGGCGGCGGCCCGCTGGTCGGCGGTGGCCGCGGGCAGCCAGCCCCACGCGTACAGCGCCTGCCGGGCGAAGTCGCGGGCCGCCGGGACGACCCCGCTGACGCCCTCGAAACTCAGCCCGCGGACCTGGCGACCCGCCGGGGCCCCGGAGCGACCCGCCGGGCCCCCGGAAGCGCCGCCGGCCTCCGGCTCCCGCTCCGGACCGCGGTCGCCCGGCGAGTAGGGCCGGGTGGTGCTCATCAGCGGTTCACCTCACCGATTCACCGGTTCACAATTCAACATTCACGAACGTGCCACCGACATGTTCAGGTCCAGGATGTCTCCTGCCCGGCGGAACGGACGGAACACCCCCCGTTCCCGTCGCGCCGGACGCGGCGGCGATCTCCGGCCGGCTCAGCCGTCCTCGTCGGCGAGCGCGGCCGCGAGGCTCTCGTGCACGGTGAACACCGCGTCCGCCCCGGTGATCTCGAAGACCCGGGCCACCACGGGCCGCATCCCCGCCAGATGGACCCCGCCCCCGGCCGCCTCCGCCTTCAGCCGGGCGCCGAGCAGGACGTTCAGCCCGGTGGAGTCGCAGAACTCCAGCCGTGAGCAGTCCACGACCAGCCTGCCGAACCCCCTGGAGAGGCAGTCCTCGAGTGGTTCACGCAACAGATCGGCGGTGTGGTGGTCCAACTCCCCCGCCGGAGTCACGACGGCACTGGAGCCCTCTTCCCGCACCTCGACCAGAAGCCGGCCCGACTGTGCGCTGCCGACCGTCCCGCGGTCCATGCGTCTCTCTCCCGGGTTCGCTCACTGCTGGGTGATCACCTGCCGACAGCCTGCTCAATTCCCCGTCGGCCGACCTCGAACACTACGCCTTCGTCACGTGCTCCAACACCCGAACAATCACACACAAACGGACATAAGCCACCAATTCACACTTGCGGATGGCTTCGTGCAGCCGGTAGGGCTAGTAAGGAACACGCAACCGACACGGCCGGCTTTGGAGGCGCCGCACACCGTAGTGCGCTCACTGGCTTCGGCAGCCTTATGCCGAGAACGATGGAGGACATCATGTCACCCCGGCTCGACGCATCGCCCTCCCCGACTGCGACGTCGACACCCCCACCGGTACAGGACCAGCTGAATCCCATCGCGGAGCTCCCCGGGCCCCGTCACCCCGACGCGCCCCCTCCGTACGACGAGCTGATCCCTCCGCAGGAGGAGATCGCACAGATCGGCGCCGTCGACGCGCGGGCCCTGTCCAAGACGCTGTTCGAGCGGCTGGAGTCCCTCGAGGAGGGCACGCACGACCACGCGTACGTCCGCAACACCCTCGTCGAACTCAACCTCGCCCTGGTCAAGTTCGCCGCCTCCCGCTTCCGCTCGCGCAGCGAACCGATGGAGGACATCGTCCAGGTCGGCACGATCGGCCTGATCAAGGCGATCGACCGGTTCGAACTGTCCCGCGGCGTCGAGTTCCCCACCTTCGCGATGCCGACCATCGTCGGTGAGATCAAGCGTTTCTTCCGGGACACGTCCTGGTCCGTGCGCGTCCCGCGCCGGCTCCAGGAACTGCGGCTCGACCTGGCCAGGGCGGGTGACGAACTCGCCCAGAAGCTGGACCGCTCCCCCACCGTGGCGGAACTGGCGGAACGTCTCGGCATTACCAACGACGAGGTCGTGGAGGGCATGGCGGCCGCCAACGCCTATACGGCGTCCTCCCTGGACGCCCAGCCGGACGAGGACGACGCGGAGGGCGCCCTCGCCGACCGCATCGGCTACGAGGACCACGGCCTCGAAGGCATCGAGTACGTCGAGTCGTTGAAACCCCTGATCGCCGAACTCCCGCCGCGCGAACGCCAGATCCTCTCGCTCCGCTTCGTCGCGGGCATGACCCAGTCGGAGATCGGCGAGGAACTGGGGATCTCACAGATGCACGTGTCACGGCTGCTGTCACGGACGCTGGTGCGGCTGCGGAAGGGGCTGACGGTCGAGGAGTAGGCCCCCGTGAGCCCATGCACCCGCGTACGCTCCCCGGACGCATGGGCTTACCCACGGAAACCTCCCCACGACACCTCTCTCGCCACTAGGGTCACCCCCACCCCAGACTGACCAGTACGTCAGCAACGGCGAGGAGGCGGATCGTGGTCCGTGCGGATGGAGCGAGCGGAGAGGACCCCACCGCTTCCGGTGATTCCGGTGATTCCGGTGATTCCGACGCGCGCCTGACCGACCTGCTGCGCGGCGCTCCCGCCCGGGCCTACCCGGCGCTGCGCACCCTCCGCGCCCGCCACGAGCCCGCCGTCCTGGCCTACGCCCGCCTCTGCACGACGAGCGAACCGGCCGCGCGCCGGCTGGCGGCGGAGGCGTTCACCCTCACGGCCCGCGAGACCGCGCGCGGCAGCGAACCGGGCGGCGCCTGGCGGCACCAACTCCTCTCGCAGGTCGGACGGGTGGCGGCGGACTGGGCCGGGGACGACCGGGCGAGCGGCCTGGACGCGGGCCTGCTCCTGGTCCTCCGCACGACCCCGGCCCCCGGCGGCCCGGTGCCGCCCCTGCCGGCCGCCTTCCACTCCCTCCCGCCCCGGGCGCAGGGCCTGATCTGGTACGCGGTGGTGGAGCGGGAGACGCCGGCGCGCATCGCCGTACTCCTCGGCCTGACCCCCGAGGACGTGACCTACGGAACGGCCCCCGCCCTGCACTCCCTGGCCGGGGCGGCTCTCCGGCTGCGCCTCGCCGCTTCCGACGACCCCCGCTGCGGGGACTTCCGCCGGCTGATCGAGGAGTCCGTACGCCCCGAGGGCGCCCGCCGCAGCCCCGACCTGGAGGCCCACCGGGCGCACTGCCCGCACTGCGCGACGGCGTACGAGGAGCAGCGCGCGCTGCGGGACGCGCCGCGCACGGCGCTCGCCGAGGGGCTGCTGCCCTGGGGCGGGACGGCGTACGTGAGGGAGGAACGCGCCCAGGAGCCCCTGGCCGGGGTGACGGCGCCGGTACGACGACTCCCGCGCCGGTTGACCATGGCCTCGGCGGCGGCGGTGGCGGTGATGGCGCTGATCCCCCTGTGGCTGGTCCTCGTCCCCTCGGACGACACGGGCACCCCGACCGGCGCGGCAGCGGCAGCCCCGTCGACGGCCCCTCGGGTGACGGTGACGACGACGGTGTCGGCGCCCGCGCCCACCCCGGTGCCGAGCACCACGTCGCCGTCGCCGAGCGCGACTCCGTCCCCGTCCCGGACGAGCGCCCGGCCGACCCCCTCCCCGTCCCCGACGCGGGCGCCGGGTGGGACGTACGCCCAGGTCGTGAACGTCGCCACGGGCCGCTGTCTGGAGGTGGCCGGGGACTTCGACAACGGCACGGACGTGGTGACGGTTCCGTGTACGTCGTCGCCGAGCCAGAGATGGCGGGTGGACGCGGGGCGCGGGGTGGTGCAGTCGGCCGCCGACCCCGACTTCTGCCTCGACAGCCGGGGATCCGTCGACAAGGGGGTCGGCGTCTGGGAGTGCGACTCGGTGGAGGGCGACCACGGCGACAACCTCCGCTTCACGGTGGACGCCGACGGGACGGTCCGCCCGCAGATCGCGATCCTGACGGGGATGACGGCGGACACGGGCGGCGGGGTGTCGCTGGAGCCGCTGGACGCGGGCGGCGACCAGCGGTGGCGGGCGGGGGCGGCCTGACCCCGCCCGCCACGCAAAACCCGTTGGACCCTCGCCCCCTGACGGGGAGAATCCGAGAGTCCAGGGGGAGGGGTTGTGTGGCTGTTTTCGTGTGTGCGCGGTGTGACGCCGTGCTGACCGCCCCGGTGTCGGAGGTCGCGCTGCCCGCGCATGCGCACCATTCGTTCGGGCACGACATGCTCCCCCCGCTCATGGAGCCGGGGACGTACGCCGTCGACCCCGAGCCGCACGGGCCGCCGTGGAAGCCGTGGAGCGAGATCGGGGAGGACGAGGCGGCGGCACGCGGGGTGTTCGCGCGCGCTCGCCGCTTCCACAGCCTCCCGTGCGGCGCGTCAGGAGCCGTCGCCGTCGCGCCGGGTGACACCCGCGCCATGGTGCTGATTCCGGAGCGGTGCGACGGCTACTGCCTGGGGCTCGACGGGCGGGACGGGCCGAACCTGGCGTGCGCGCGCTGCGGCCGGCCGGTGGCGACGCGGGTCGACGACTGCTCGCTCTGGCAGGTGGTGTGGCTCGCGCCGGACGCCGTACGCCGGCTTCCCGTCGAGGGCCCCGCCGACCGGATCCTCGACTGGGAGACCCTGGCGCAGGAACGCCGGAGCACCCCGCCCGTCGAACAGCTCGGGTACTGGAACCCCCAGTGGGAAGCGGCGGTCGGCGTGGCGCTGGCCCATGTGCTGGTGGCCTCGGGCGGCGCGCCCCTCGCCGTCCCCGGCGGCCTCCTCGCGGACACGTTCGGCCGCGCTCTCGACGCCCTGCTGCCGAAGGGGCCGCCGGCGAAGAGGCTCGCCCTGGCCGGGCCGGGGCTGCCCGGCACCGACGCCGACATCGTCCTCGTTCCGCTCCATCCGCAGACCGGCCAGGCGTGGCAGCCGCGGCCCCCGTCCGTCGGCGTGCCCCTCGCCGCCGGCGTCTGGATGCACCTCGCCTTCCCGCAGGAACAGGTTCCGCCGATACCGGTGACCGGTGGCCTGCCCGACGGTTTCCTGCGCGACGACCCCCTGCCGCTGCGCCCGCAGTGGCTGTTCCGTGCCGACGCACGTGTGCTCCTCGGCACGCTGGCCCGGCTGCCCGCCGTACGTGAGCCATGGCTGCGCGGGATCTTCGACCGCGTGGACGGGCAGGGGTACGCCCGCCCGTTCTGACGCCCGGCCTCAGACCGCCCGTACGCCCCGCTTCCACACCCCCGACACCAGCGGTACGCCGGGCCGGTAGGCCAGGTGGACATGGCTCGGGGCGTCCAGGAGCGTCAGGTCGGCGTACGCGCCCGGGGTGAGACGTCCGACGTCGTCCCGGCGCAGGGCCGCCGCTCCGCCCGCGGTCGCCGACCAGACCGCCTCGTCCGGGGTCATGCCCATGTCCCGTACGGCCAGGGCGATGCAGAAGGGGACCGAGGAGGTGAAGGAAGAGCCCGGATTGCAGTCCGTCGACAGGGCCACCGTCACGCCCGCGTCCAGGAGACGGCGGGCGTTCGGCCACGCGGCGCGGGTCGAGAACTCGGCGCCGGGGAGGAGGGTGGCCACGGTGCGGCCGCCTGCGAGGGCGTCCACGTCGGCGTCGGTGAGGTGGGTGCAGTGGTCGGCGCTCGCCGCGTCCAGTTCGACCGCCACCTGCACGCCGGGGCCGTACGAGAGCTGGTTGGCGTGGATGCGGGGGTGCAGGCCCTTCGCCCGGCCGGCGGTGAGGATCGCGCGGGCCTGGTCGCCGTCGAAGGCGCCCTGCTCGCAGAAGACGTCGATCCAGCGGGCGTACGGCGCGCAGGCGTCGAGCATCTCGCCGGTGACCAGGGCGACATAGGCGGCCGGGTCGTCGGCGTGGTCGGGGGAGACGATGTGGGCGCCGAGGTAGGTGACCTCGTCGGTGTGCTGGGCGGCGATGCGCAGGGCGCGGGCCTCGTCGGCGACGGTCAGGCCGTACCCGGACTTGGTCTCGAAGGTGGTCGTGCCCTGGTGGAGGGCCTCGGAGAGGTAACGGGTGAGGTTCGCCTCGAGTTCCTCGTCGGTGGCGGCGCGGGTGGCGGCGACCGTGGTGCGGATGCCGCCCGCGGTGTAGCCGCGGCCGGACATGCGGGCGTTGAACTCCTCGGTGCGGTCGCCCGCGAAGACCAGGTGGGAGTGGGAGTCGACGAAGCCGGGGAGGGCAGCCCGGCCGTCGGCGTCGACCCGATTGTCAGTGGCGGGTGCTTTGCTGGAGTCACCGGTCCACACGACGCGGTCGCCCTCGATGACGACGGCCGCGTCCCGGACCAGACCGAGAGGGGAACCGTCACCGAGGGAGGGGTCGTTGGTGACCAGCGTGGCGATGTTGGTGATGACGGTGCTGCTGCTCATCGTGTCCTCGTGGGTGGTCGTCGTCAGGCTCGAAGGGCTTCGACGGCCCGTGCCAGGGCCTGCGGCACCTCCGGTACGAGCGTGTGCGCCCCGTCGCGCACGACGTGCCGGCCCGCGACGACCGTGTGCCGTACGTCCGCCGCGGTCGCCGCGAATACGGCGGTCTCGGCGCCGAGCCGGGGCAGCGGGCCCGCTGTCCTGACGGAGTCGAGGGCGATCGTGGTGAAGTCGGCGGGGGCGCCGGTCGCCAGGATGCCCGCGTCCGGGCGGCCCAGCGCCGCGTGGCCGTCGGCGGAGGCGGCGCGCAGCAGGGCGGCCGCCGTCCAGTGACCGCGGGTGCGGGTGCGCAGTCGCTCGTTCAGCTCCATGGCGCGGGCCTCCTCCAGGAGGTCGATGACGGCGTGGCTGTCGGAGCCGAGGGAGAGCGGCGAGCCCTCGTTCTGGAGGGCGACGGCCGGTCCGATGCCGTCCGCGAGGTCCCGCTCGGTCGTGGGGCACATGCAGGTGCCCGTGCCGCTGCCACCGAGGAGGGAGATGTCCTCGGCGGTGAGGTGGGTGTTGTGGACTCCGGTGGTGCGCGGGCCCAGGACACCGTGCAGGGCGAGGAGCTGGGTCGGGGTGCAGCCGTGGACCTCGTGGCAGGCCTCGTTCTCGGCCGTCTGCTCGGAGAGGTGGACGTGCAGCGGTGCCCCGCGCTCCCCGGCCCAGCCCGCCACGGTCGCCAGCTGCTCGGCGGGCACGGCCCGTACGGAGTGGATCGCGGCCCCGATCCGTGCGTGATCCCGTTCCTTGAGAAGTGAACAGCGTTCGGCCCAGGCGTCCGCGCTTTTGTCGGAGAAGCGGAGCTGGTGGGCGTTGGGGGGCTGTCCGAAGCCGGAGGAGAGGTAGGCGGTGTCGAGGAGGGTGATGCGGATGCCGGCGTCGGCGGCGGCCTCGATCAGGGCCTCGCCCATCGCGTTGGGGTCGGCGTACGGGGTGCCGCCGGGGGCGTGGTGCACATAGTGGAACTCGCCCACGGCCGTGATCCCGGCCAGCGCCATCTCGGCGTACACCGCGCGCGCCAGGGCGTGGTAGGTGTCGGGGGTCAGCCGGTCCGCGAAGGAGTACATGATCTCGCGCCAGGTCCAGAAGGTGCCGGAGCCGACCTGGACGGTGCCGCGCAGGGCGCGGTGGAAGGCGTGCGAGTGGGCGTTCGCCAGGCCGGGCAGGGTGAGGCCGCGCAGGATCTCGGCGCCCGGGGGCGGGGAGTCGACGCCGGTGCGGACGGCGGTGATCCGGCCGTCCGTGACGTCGAGGGCGACGCCCGGCTCCACCTGGGGGTCGAGCCAGGCGTGCTCCAGCCAGTAGGTCCGTGTCCGCTGCGTGGAGGTCACGTGCAGGCCAGTCCTTCCAGTACGTCGGCGAGGGCGTGCACCCCGGCCACGCAGTCGTCCTCGGCGGCGAACTCGGCCGGGGAGTGCGAGACACCCGTGGGGTTGCGCACGAACAGCATGGCGGTCGGAATGCGTCCGGAGAGGATCCCGGCGTCGTGTCCGGCGCCCGTGCCGAGGACCGGGACCTTGAGGTCGGTGTCCCGGCCCAGGACGCGGGCGAGTTCGTCGCGCAGGGCGTGGTCGAACTCGACGACCGGGGTGAAGGACTCGCGGACCACGTCGAGGTCGATGCCGTGGGCGGCGGCGTACTCGCGGGCGGCCTTCTCGATGCCGCCGACGACGGTGTCGAGGGTGGCCTGGTCCTCGGCGCGGGAGTCGAGCCAGCCGCGCACCAGGGAGGGGACGGCGTTGACGCCGTTCGGCTCGACGGAGATCTTGCCGAAGGTGGCGACGGCACCGGCGAGCGCGGCCTCGCGGCGGGCGGCGAGGACCGTCTCGGCGTAGGACAGCATCGGGTCGCGGCGGTCAACGAGGCGGGTGGTGCCGGCATGGTTGGCCTCGCCGCGGAAGTCGAACCGCCAGCGGCCGTGCGGCCAGATGGCGCTGGCGATGCCGACCCGGTCGCCGGACAGGTCCAGCGCACGGCCCTGTTCGACGTGCAGTTCGACGAACGCGCCGATGCGGGCCAGCCGCTCCGGGTCGGGGCCGATGGCGTCGGGGTCGTGGCCGGCGGCCTCCATGGCCTGCGGCAGGGTGATCCCGTCGCCGTCGGTGAGGCGGTGTGCCTGCTCCACGGTGAGCCGTCCGGCGGTGAGGCGGGAGCCGACGCAGGCCAGACCGAAGCGGGCGCCCTCCTCGTCACCGAAGTTGACGAGCGCCAGGGGCTTGGTGAACGTCACCTGCCGGGCGCGCAGTTCGTCGAGCGCGGCGAAGGAGGACACCACTCCGAGCGGCCCGTCGAAGGCGCCGCCGTCCGGTACGGAGTCGAGGTGCGATCCGGTGACGACGGCGTCCCCGGCGGCCGGGTCCCCGAGCCACGCCCACTGGTTCCCGTTCCGGTCGACCTCGTAGGCCAGTCCGCGCGAGACGGCCTGCTCCTCGAACCAGGCCCGGCAGTCGGCGTCGGCGGCGGTCCAGGCGTAGCGCCGGTAGCCGCCGGAGGCGGAGTCGCGGCCGACGGGCAGCAGCTCCGCCCACATGCTGTGGAACGTCACGCGTCGTCACCTTCACGCATCGGCACCCGCACGCCCCGCTCGTCGGCGACGGTCTCCGCGATGTCGTAGCCGGCGTCGACGTGGCGGATGACACCCATGCCGGGGTCGTTGGTCAGGACGCGGCGGATCTTCTCGCCGCCGAGCCTGGTGCCGTCGGCGACGGTGACCTGGCCGGCGTGGATCGAGCGGCCCATGCCGACGCCGCCGCCGTGGTGGAGGGAGACCCAGGAGGCACCGGAGGCCACGTTCACCATGGCGTTGAGCAGCGGCCAGTCGGCGATCGCGTCGGAGCCGTCGAGCATGGCCTCGGTCTCGCGGTACGGGGAGGCGACGGAGCCGCAGTCGAGGTGGTCGCGGCCGATGGCCAGCGGGGCGGCCAGCTCGCCGCTGGCGACCATGTCGTTGAAGCGCTCGCCGGCCTTGTCGCGCTCGCCGTAGCCGAGCCAGCAGATCCGGGCGGGCAGACCCTGGAAGTGGACGCGTTCGCCGGCCAGCTTGATCCAGCGGGCCAGGGACTCGTTCTCGGGGAAGAGGTCGAGGATCGCCTTGTCGGTCTTGGCGATGTCGGCGGGGTCGCCGGACAGGGCCGCCCAGCGGAAGGGGCCCTTGCCCTCGCAGAACAGGGGGCGGATGTAGGCGGGGACGAAGCCGGGGAAGGCGAACGCCCGGTCGTAGCCGGCGAGCTGGGCCTCGCCGCGGATGGAGTTGCCGTAGTCGAAGACCTCGGCGCCGGCGTCCAGGAAGCCGACCATGGCCTCGACATGGCGGGCCATGGACTCGCGGGCGCGGGTGGTGAAGCCCGCCGGGTCCTTGGCGGCGGCGTCGGCCATGTCCTCGAAGGCGATGCCGGTGGGCAGGTAGGCCAGCGGGTCGTGGGCGGAGGTCTGGTCGGTGACGATGTCGATGGGGGCGCCCATCGCGAGGAGCTGCGGGACGAGTTCGGCGGCGTTGCCGAGGACGCCGACGGACAGCGGGCGGCGGGCGTCACGGGCCTCGACGGCCAGCTGGAGGGCGTGGTCGAGGGAGTCGGCCCTGACGTCCAGGTAGCGGTGTTCGATGCGGC
Organism: Streptomyces griseoruber; assembly: GCF_001514205.1. Taxonomy (GTDB): domain Bacteria; phylum Actinomycetota; class Actinomycetes; order Streptomycetales; family Streptomycetaceae; genus Streptomyces; species Streptomyces griseoruber. The sequence goes on from NZ_KQ948776.1 coordinate 69,109, forward strand.
GCTCGATGGCGCGCGGGTCGCAGTCGATACAGATCGCCACACCGTCGTTCATCGTCACGGCGAGCGGCTGGGCGCCGCCCATGCCGCCGAGGCCGGCGGTCAGGGTGATGGTCCCGGCGAGGGTGCCGCCGAACTTCTTCGCGGCGACGGCGGCGAAGGTCTCGTAGGTGCCCTGGAGGATGCCCTGGGTGCCGATGTAGATCCAGGAACCGGCGGTCATCTGGCCGTACATGGTCAGGCCGAGGGCCTCCAGGCGGCGGAACTCCTCCCAGTTGGCCCAGTCGCCGACGAGGTTGGAGTTGGCGATGAGGACGCGCGGGGCCCACTCGTGGGTCTGCATGACGCCGACGGGGCGGCCGGACTGGACGAGCATCGTCTCGTCCTGCTTCAGCCCCTTCAGCGTGCGCACCATGGCGTCGAAGGAGCGCCAGTCGCGGGCCGCCTTGCCGGTGCCGCCGTAGACGACGAGCTTGTCGGGGTGTTCGGCGACCTCGGGGTCGAGGTTGTTCTGCAGCATCCGCAGGGCGGCTTCCTGCTGCCATCCCAGGGCGCTCAGTTCCGTACCGCGCGACGCTCGTACGGGGCGGGGTCCTGACATGGTCTGCCTCCTTGCGGATGGGTCGTCCCGACGGACTGTTGCTCTCTCTATTCACATCCTGTCTTCCTGAATAGAACTAGTCAATAGGTCGCGGCGCCCCCCGAGAGGGAATCGGGAGGGGATCGGGAGGGAAACGGCGCAACGGGAGGGCGGGGCGGGGCGGGGGCACGCGGCGCGAAGAAGGGGAGCGCGGAGCTCCGTTCACCACCCGGGCGGGCACGCGCGCCGTTGACGTAAACCGTGCTCACGGTGTTGATAGGGACGCATGGGGCGTCGCGCCCCGAAACGGGGCCAGCCGACCCACCCTAGTCAGTCGGCCGCATGTTCCGCTGGAAAATGCCAGATCCCTCACCCCTGGCGCATACGTTGCGTAGCGTCTCCCTCACTCATCCGAACTGCGGCCGGGAGGGGAGCCGAACGGTGCCCGGAATCGACGAGTGCCTACTGGAGGCCATGCGGCTGCCCGGGGCCCGGGGAGCAGCACTGGTCGACTGGACCAGCGGGCTGGCGCTGGGCGCCGTCGGGGAGTTCCCGGGCGGCGACCACGAGGCGGCCGCGGCCGAGGCCGCCGAGGTCGCCCGGCTCACGGCCGAGCAGCGGGCGTTCACGCCCGAGGGCTACACCGCCGGTCACGAGGGCGGCGCGGAGGGGGCGGCCGAGCCTCCGGTGGAGGACCTGATCATCAGCAACCGGGACAGTTACCACCTGCTGCGGTTCGTGCCGACGACCTTCGACAGCAGTGTCTTCCTGCACGTATGGCTGGGCCGGTCGGACGGCAATCTCGCGCTGGCCCGGATCCGGCTGGGCGAGATGGCCGGACGGCTGGTGCTGGGATGACGCTGGTGGGGACGACACCGCAGAACACGACCCCGCCGCCGCGGCTGCCGGTGCGGGAGAGATCGGCGGCCCGGGAGGCGGGAGGCGGGCTGTCGCCGATGCTGACCCGGCTCGCCGCCGAGCGGGCCACCGGCGTCCTGGAACGCGAGGCCGGCGCGCTCTACCTCGCCGAGGGCCGTGTGGTGCACGCCGAGAGCCCCCTCGCTCCGGGCCTCGACGTGCTCCTCCTGACCCACGGCACCCTCGACGGCGCCTCCTGGCAGCAGGCGCTGGACCGGGCCGACGCGGACCACGGCGCGCTGCGGCTGCTGCTGGACGCCGACCGGATCCCGCGCGGCGCGCTGGAGGTGTGCCATCTGGGGGCGCTGTACGACGCGGCGTACTTCGCGCTCGCCCCCAGCAGCACCCCGGGCCGCTTCCGCTACGGCGCCGGGCATCCGTTCGGCGGGCTGCGGCCGGTGGCGGTGGGCGCGCTGGAGCGCGAGACGCTGCGCCGCCGCGAGCTGCTGGACCGGCTGTGGCCGGACCCACTGGCCGACGGGGCGCCGCTGATGCGGGCCGAGGCGTTCGCCGCCCCGGCACCGACCGCGCGGCAGCGCGCCGTACTGGCGCTGGTGGACGGGGTGCGCACCGCGTCGGACATCGCCCGGGAGCTGGGCCGGCAGGCGTTCCACACCCTGGTGGACGTCCGCCGGCTGGCCGCGGCGGGCCTGCTGACCGCGCTGTTCCCGCCACCGCCCCCGGCGCCCCAGCCGCACCTCCCGCCGGGGGCGCCGGGAGCGCCGGGGGGAGCGGGCACGGCCGGCGCCGCGGGCGCGCCCCCCGCCGCCAACCCCCCGCCCGGCGCCTCCCTGCCCCGTGTCAACGACCCCGACATCACCTTGCTGAAGAGGCTCAGAGATGCGCTGGAGGCCCTTTGAGCGGCAGCGACCGCGCGACGGGAGGAGCGAGCTGATGGCCGCCGGGCCCGAGATCCTCGACGAGCTCCGCCGGCTGCGGGCCCGGGTGCCGCAGCTGACCGGCGCGCTGGCCGCCGGTGTCGACGGGCTCGTCCTCGCCCACGACACCCCGGGCGTGGAGCCGGAGGGGGTGGCCGCACTGACCGCCGCCGCCCTGGGCGTCGCGGTGCGGCTGACGGACAGCACCGGCCAGGGCGATCTGCGCGAGCTGCTCGTGCGCGGGCGGTACGGCTATGTCGCCACGTACGCGGCGGGCGGCCACGCCGTGCTGACCGTGCTCGCCCAGGACCGCGTCAACGTCGGCCGGCTGCACCTGGAGGGGCGCCGGGCCGGGGCCCGGATCGGGGAGCTGGTCGACGCGCACGAGGCGAAGGCGCGCGAGGCGCGGGCGCGTGAGCCCAAGGCGCTGCCCCCGAAACCGCCGGCGCAGCCGCCCGTGCGGACCCCGGCCCGGCCCACCGCGGCACCCCTATGGACCAGATCGGCGCGCGACACCACCACGGACGCGCGCACCACCACGGAAAGTCGAGAGGAACCGAGGAACACGTCATGGCCAACACCGAAACCGCACTGAAAGAGGCGCTCGCCACCATCGAGGGAGCGTCGGCCGCCGCCCTGGTCGACTACACCAGCGGCATGGCGCTGGGCACGCTGGGCGGCAGCAAGACCTTCGACCTCAATGTGGCCGCGGCCGGCAACACCGACGTGGTGCGCGCCAAGATGCGCACCATGGAGCACCTCGGGCTGAAGGCCCAGATCGAGGACATCCTGATCACGCTGTCCGACCAGTACCACCTGATCCGTCTGATCAGCGGGCGCGGCGGCAACGGGCTCTTCCTGTACCTCGTCCTGGACGCCAAGCGGGCCAACCTCGCGATGGCCCGCCACCAGCTCCGGAAGATCGAGGAGGACCTGGAGGTCTGACTACGCGTACAGCTCGGTGCGGCGGCGGCTTCCCCCCGGGGCCGCGTCGCCCGCCCCGATGCCGGTGCTGCGGTACGCCTTGACGGCCTTTCCGGCCGGACGGCCGCCGTACCGGCCGAGCCAGTCGACGCGCGCCCACAGCAGCACGTCCCCGGCCCGCTCGCGCCTCCCGAGCCAGGCGGCCTTCAGCCTGAGCCCGGTGCCGCAGCCGGCGAGCAGCATGCCGACGGCGGCGGGCACGGCGAAGGAGCTGCCCAGCGCGACCGTGAAGGCGAGCAGCAGCCACCAGCGGTGGCCGTGCCGCCAGGTGCGGACGGTGACCGCCCGGTCCTGGAGCACATCGTGCTTGCCGGCCCGGGCGGCACCGCCGGCGAGCGCGGTGTAGCGCTTGCGGCCGTACAGCGCCACCACGGCCGCGGCCACGAGGAACAGCGCGGCCCCCGCCATGACCCCGATCCGGCGTCCGGTGATTCCGGGCGGCAGGACGCCGACCCCCGCCGTGAACACCCCGCACCACCACAGCGGTGCGGCCCCGGCCCGTACGACGACGGCCACCCGGGCCAGCCCCTGACCTCCGCGTGCCACGTCCGTCTCCTCCTCGCTCCGGCACAGTTCTGGTGACCGGTCAGGCTAGCGAGCGAACGTGAGACCCGTCTGAGAGCGGAGCGGCGCTACTCGACGAACAGCCCCCGTGCCGCCGCCCGGGTGTCGAACTCCTCCAGCCGGGCCTGCGCCTCGGGCAGGTCGTCGCACATCGCCTCCAGCAGGACCCGGCCCAGCAGCATCGGCGCGCACGCCGTGTCGAAGGCGAGCCCGGTGCCGACGGCGGCGGGCAGCAGCAGGTCGGAGACCTTGGCGACCGGCGCGAACGCGGAGTCGGCGACCGTGACGACGGTCAGCCCCGCCTCCTTCGCGCAGCTCAGCGCGTCGAGGACCTCGCGCGGATGCCGGGGCAGCGCGAAGCACAGCAGCGCGGTGGCACCGGCCCGTACGGCGGCGTCGATCCGGTCCTGGATCATCGTGCCGCCCTCGTTGAGCAGCCGTACGTCGGGGTGGACCTTGGCGGCGAAGTACGCGAAGCCGTACGCCTGGGAGGCGGCGGCCCGCAGTCCGAGGACCGGAAGGGGCCGGGAGGCGGCGAGCAGCCGGCCGGCCCGGTGCACCGGGCGGGGGTCGGCGAGCAGTTCGGCGAGATGCCTCAGGTTCTCGATCTCGGCCTCGACGGCCTGCTGGTACTCGTTGTACGAGGCCGAGCCGGGCGGCTGTTCGGCAGGGGCGACCTCGCGCAGATGCCTGCGCAGGGCCGGGTAGCCGTCGAAGCCGAGGGCGACGGCGAACCGGGTCACGGAGGGCTGGCTGACCCCGGCCAGTTCGGCCAGTTCGACGCTGGAGAGGAACGGCACGTCGGCGGCGCGCCGCACCATGCTGTGGGCGATGCGCCGCTGGGTGGGCGTCAGCCGGTGCCCCTCGAAGAGCGCCTGAAGCCGTCCGGCGGGAGTGTCCGCCACACCGGTCCCGCCCGCGCCCGTCCCGCCCGCACCGGTCCGGCCGGCACCCGTGCCGCCCATGTCGGTCTCCGCGCTCATGCCCCGCTCCCCCTCCAGATCTCCGTGAACCGGTCCAGCAGCCGGGCCGCCGCGCCCACGTCGTCCGTGAGCGGCCGGTCGGCCTGTTCGGCGTCGAGCGCCGCCTCGGCGAGCTCCAGCGCCCGGCCGGCCGGAAGGCCCGGCTCGGGCCGCAGCTCGCGCTGACGCAGCGCCCGTACGGCGGCGACGAGTTCGCAGCCGACCACGAGACGGTACGCGCCACAGGCACGCAGTGTCTGCCGGGCGGCGAGCGAGGCGAAACTGGCCTGTTCCTCGACGCCCCGGGAGAGTACAGCGTGGCCGAGCGAGGCGGGGGCCGCGAAGGCCCGCAGGTCACCGAGGGCGGCTCCGGCGGCGTACTCCAGGATCATCACACCGGAGGAGGCGGGCCGGTCGTCGGCGAGGAAGGGGCGCAGCCGGGTGAAGGCGGGCTCGTTCAGGGTGGAGAGCCGGGACGTGGACAGCCGCGCCACCTGCATCAGCGAGAGCCTGAAGTGGTCCAGGGCGAGGGCGAGCTGGGCCTGGTAGAAGCCGCCGTGGTGGTAGGCGGCCATGTCCTCGGGGGAGATGAGCGGGTTCTCGGCGGCGGCGTTGATCTCGATGCCGAGCACCTGCTCCAGGGCGTCGGCGGCGTCGTGCGCGGGGCCGTGGATCTGGGGCAGGCAGCGGAAGCCGTACGGGTCCTGGATCCGGCCGAGGGGTGGGGTGGGCCGGTCCTCGGCGCCGGTCAGCTCCCGCATCCGGCGGGCCACGTCGACGGAGCCGCGGTGCGGGCGGGCGGCGTGCACGGGGGCGGCGTACGCCTCGTGCGAGCCGTCCACGGCGAGCAGCGAGAGCGCCGCGACGACCTGGGTGGCCTCCAGGAGTCCGCGCAGCTCGTGCAGGGCGAGGGCGGACTGGCCGAGGGTGAGGGCGTTGCTGCTGATGAGGGCGAGGGCGTCGTTGTTGTCGAGGGTCTGCGGCTCGGGGGCCGGCGTGCCCCGCCAGGGATGCTCCCCCACCAGTGCCAGCCCCACCTGCGCCAGCGCGGCCAGGTCCCCGGTCCCGACCGAGCCGAACTCGTTGACGACCGGGTGGGCCCCGCTCTCCAGGGCCTGGCAGAGCGCGGTGACGACGCCGGGCCGCAGGCCCGCGCCGCCGGCGAGGAGCTGGTTGGCGCGGACGGCGAGCATGGCGCGGACCTGCCGGGCGGGGAGTTCCTCGCCGATGGCGCCGGCGTGGCTGCGCAGCAGCCGCAGCCCGTGCCGGGCGGCCTCCTCGGTGGGCACGTCCTCGTTCCGGTTGGCGCCGACGCCGGTGGAGCGGCCGTAGACGCGTCCGGTGGCGGCGATCATCCGGGCCGCGTCCCAGACCTCCGTCATCCGGCGCATCGCGTCGGTGCCGGGCACCGGCCGGGCGGTGCCGTCGGCGAGGCGTACGACGTCCGGGACGCCGAGGGCGACTCCGTCGAGGACCACCAGCCCGCTGTGCGCGGCCGGGGCGACCTCGGACATGTCCACAATCCGAGACGACATAAGGCTTCGATCCTCCTCAATTCGGACGCCTGATCTTGCTCCTCGGTCATCCATTACCTCGGATTCACACCGAAGCGTTGACAAATTATTCAACTACGGAGAACTCTGCATGACGTTATACAGCCGGGCAAGGGACATCTCATGATCCAGTTCGACGCGGTCCACAAGCGCTTCCCCAACGGCACGACAGCAGTCCACGACCTCACCCTGGAAATGCCGGAAGGCGGGGTGACCGTCCTGGTCGGGTCCTCCGGTTGCGGCAAGACCCCTCATCCCCGGCCAGCACATCGTGCCCCTGATCGCCGACCGCAAGGCCGACTCCACCGTCCGCAAGGCCCTCGCCCGGCTCGGCAACGTCCTGACCACCGAGCACCTCACCCAGCTCAACAAGCAGGTGGACACGGACAAGGAGGACCCCGAGGACGTGGCGAACGCGTACGCGAAGCAGCACGGCCTGGCATAGGAACGGGGTCCGTCCACCCCGGCGGACCCGACCCCGAAGACGGGGGCTGCCCCCAGTGCGCGGGGCGCCCCCACTGCCTACCGTGGGTCCATGACGGGATGGGAGACCACCATGGACGCGCGCGACAGCGACCTGAAGAAGGAACTCGACGCCACTCTGCAGACGCGCAGGGAGCTGGGCGAGGAGTACGAGTCCGCGCTGGTGGACTCCTTCCTGGAGAAGGTCGACCAGCGCATCGACGCGGCGGTGGAGCGCCGGGTGCGCAGGGGGTTCGCGCAGGCGCAGACGGCGACGGCCCGTGACTCCCGTTCCCCGAGGGCCACGGACTCCTGGGGCGAGCGGTTCGGCTTCGGCATCGTCTCGCTGGTGCTGGCGGTCCCGCTGTCCGCGATCGGTGCGGGCACCGCGCATCTGCCCGGGCTGATCGTCACCTGGGTGGGCATCGTCGGCGTCAACGCCGTCCAGGCCGCCCGCAGCAACCCCGGCCTGTTCGGCGCCGCCCGCCGCCGGTCGTCGAAGGACGACGACTGGAAGGACTGACGGGGCCACGGAGAAAAGAGCTGTGCGCGGGGACCGCCGCACCCCCGTTACCGGGGGGCGGGACGACGGCGGTCCCCGCGAGGGACGCGGGCCGGGTCAGGCCGGGCTTGCGCGTCCGTGGCGTCGGTGGAGGTCCGGGAGCCGCTCCGGAGGTCCGTGACGCCGTTCGGTTGCCGGCCTGGGCGGGGAGCCGCTCCCGCCCTGCCGACACCCACTAATGTGCCGGACCCGTGTTAAGCGTGTGCTGCGCGGACGTGACGCGCTCGTACCACTTCCGCGAAGTCCATCACTTCGGTGGGTAAACGGAACTTCGGCGTCGTCACCGGCAGTTCACCGGACGTTCGCCGTCACTTGCCGCCCTTGGCCAGGAAGGCCAGCAGGTCCTGGCGGCTGACGACACCGGTGGGCTTGCCCTCGACGAGGACGATCGCGGCGTCCGCGGTGCCGAGCACCGACATCAGGTCGCCGACCGGTTCGCCGGAGCCGACCTGCGGCAGCGGGGCCGACATGTGCTTCTCCAGCGGGTCGGAGAGGGAGGCGCGCTGGGTGAACAGCGCGTCGAGCAGCTCGCGTTCGACGACCGAGCCGACGACCTCGGCGGCCATGACGTCCGGGTGGCCGGCGCCCGGCTTCACGATCGGCATCTGCGAGACGCCGTACTCGCGCAGCACCTCGATGGCCTGACCGACCGTCTCGTCCGGGTGCATGTGGACGAGGGACGGCATGGCGCCGTGCTCCTTGTCGCTCAGGACGTCACCGACGCGCGCGGACGGGCCCTCGTCCTCCAGGAAGCCGTAGTCGGCCATCCACTCGTCGTTGAAGATCTTCGAGAGGTACCCGCGGCCGCTGTCCGGCAGCAGCACCACGACCACGTCGTCGGGCCCGAGCCGCTCGGCGACCCGCAGCGCGGCGACGACGGCCATGCCGCAGGAGCCGCCGACGAGGAGGCCCTCCTCCTTGGCCAGACGGCGGGTCATCTGGAAGGAGTCCTTGTCGGAGACCGCGACGATCTCGTCGGCGACGGTCCGGTCGTAGGCGGACGGCCAGAAGTCCTCACCGACGCCCTCGACCAGGTACGGCCGCCCGGAGCCGCCGGAGTAGACGGATCCCTCGGGGTCGGCGCCCACGACCTGGACACGGCCGTCGCTGGCGTCCTTCAGATAGCGCCCGGTACCGGAGATGGTGCCGCCGGTGCCCACGCCCGCCACGAAGTGCGTGATCCGCCCCTCCGTCTGCTCCCACAGCTCGGGGCCGGTGGAGTGGTAGTGGGAGAGCGGGTTGTTGGGGTTGGAGTACTGGTCGGGCTTCCAGGCGCCGGGCGTCTCGCGCACCAGCCGGTCGGACACGTTGTAGTAGGAGTCCGGGTGCTCGGGGTCCACGGCGGTCGGGCAGACGACGACCTCCGCGCCGTACGCCCGCAGCACGTTGATCTTGTCGGTGCTCACCTTGTCGGGGCACACGAAGATGCACTTGTACCCCTTCTGCTGCGCCACGATGGCCAGCCCGACCCCGGTGTTGCCGCTGGTCGGCTCGACGATCGTGCCGCCCGGCCGGAGTTCCCCGCTCTTCTCGGCGGCCTCGATCATGCGCAGGGCGATGCGGTCCTTCACGGAGCCGCCCGGGTTGAAGTACTCCACCTTGGCCAGAACGGTGGCCTGGATGCCCTGGGTCACGCTGTTGAGCTTCACCAGCGGGGTGTTGCCGACGAGGCTGATCATCGAGTCGTGGAATCGCACCGTTGTCTCCGGTTGCTTGCAAAAACAGTGGTCGTAGTGGTTACGCCAGCCTACGGCCCGTCCGTGACGTTCACTCCCCGTCGAGATTGGGCGACGGTCCGTACGGGGCAAGGAGTGGGTGTACGGACACGAGGAGGTGGCGGCGAGGCATGACGAGCATGTCGAGGGCGAGAGTGGCCCGGCGCATCGCGGCCGGCGCGGCCTACGGCGGCGGCGGCATCGGCCTGGCCGGGGCGGCGGCCGTGGGGCTGCTGCTGGCGGAGGCGCGGCTGGCCCGGCGCCATGTGAACGGAGTCGGCGAGCACCACCGGGCCCCGCACGCGGACGGCCGCTACGGCCGGACGTACGACGCCCCCGGCACCCCGGCCGCGCAGCCCCTGCGGCTGGTGCTGCTCGGCGACTCCACGGCGGCCGGCCAGGGTGTCCACCGCTCCGGCCAGACCCCGGGCGCGCTGCTGGCGTCCGGCCTCGCGGCGGTCGCGGAACGCCCGGTGGAGCTGCGCAACGTCGCCCTGCCCGGCGCCCAGTCCGACGACCTCGACCGGCAGGTCGCGCTGATCCTCGGCAGCTCCGACCAGGTGCCCGACATCTGCGTGATCATGATCGGCGCGAACGACGTCACCCACCGCATGCCGCCGACCCGCTCGGTGCGGCACCTGTCGGCGGCGGTACGGCGGCTGCGCACGGCCGGCGCGGAGGTGGTGGTCGGCACCTGTCCCGACCTCGGCACGATCGAGCCGGTCCCGCAGCCGCTGCGCTGGCTGGCCCGCAGGGCCTCCCGTCAGCTGGCGGCCGCCCAGACGATCGGTGTGATCGAGCAGGGCGGGCGCACGGTGTCACTGGGCGATCTCCTCGGCCCCGAGTTCGAGGAGAACCCGCGCGAGCTGTTCGGCCCCGACCACTACCACCCCTCGGCGGAGGGGTACGCGACCGCCGCCATGGCCGTCCTGCCCACGCTCTGCGCCGCCCTCGGCCTCTGGCCGGCGGAGGAGGAGCGCCCGGACGTCTCCCGCCGCGAGGGCTTCCTGCCGGTGGCCCGCGCCGCGGCCGAGGCGGCGTCGGAGGCCGGCACCGAGGTCACGGCAGCCATGCCGACGGGCCCGCGGGGCCCCTGGGCCCTGCTGAAGCGGCGCCGCAGGAGGAGGGTCGAGGAGACCGAGCCGAGCCGGCCGGCGCCAGACCAAGCAAGCGCTTAGAAAGTGCGGTCAGGGTCACACCACGACACGGGTGACCGCGAGAGTACGGACAGGTAACTTCCCAAGCAGCCGTGCCCGTACGAACCCCTTCCGCCACTGGAGCCGTGATGCCCGAAGCCGTCATCGTCTCGACCGCCCGTTCCCCGATCGGCCGCGCCGTCAAGGGCTCTCTGAAGGACCTGCGCCCGGACGACCTCACCGCCACGATTATCCAGGCCGCCCTCGCGAAGGTCCCCGAGCTGGACCCGCGGGACATCGACGACCTGATGCTCGGCTGCGGCCTCCCCGGCGGCGAGCAGGGCTACAACCTGGGCCGGATCGTCGCCGTGCAGATGGGCATGGACCACCTGCCGGGCTGCACGGTCACCCGTTACTGTTCCTCGTCGCTGCAGACCTCCCGCATGGCCCTGCACGCCATCAAGGCCGGCGAGGGCGACGTCTTCATCTCGGCCGGTGTCGAGATGGTCTCCCGGTACGCCAAGGGCAGCTCCGACGGCCTCCCGGACACCAAGAACCCCCTCTTCGCCGAGGCCGAGGCCCGCACCGTCGCCACGGCCTCCCAGGAGGGCTCCACCTGGCACGACCCGCGCGAGGACGGCCTGCTCCCCGACCCCTACATCGCGATGGGGCAGACCGCGGAGAACCTGGCCCGCTCCAAGGGCGTCACCCGCCAGGACATGGACGAGTTCGGCGTCCGCTCGCAGAACCTCGCCGAGGAGGCCATCAAGAACGGCTTCTGGGAGCGCGAGATCACCCCGGTGACCCTCCCCGACGGCACCGTGGTCGGCAAGGACGACGGCCCGCGCGCCGGCGTCACCCTGGAGGCCGTGTCGGGCCTGAAGCCGGTCTTCCGCCCCGACGGCCTGGTCACGGCCGGCAACTGCTGCCCGCTCAACGACGGCGCCGCCGCGGTCGTCATCATGTCCGACACCAAGGCCCGCGAGCTGGGCCTGACCCCGCTCGCCCGGATCGTGTCCACGGGCGTCTCCGGCCTCTCCCCCGAGATCATGGGCCTCGGCCCGGTGGAGGCGTCGAACCAGGCCCTGCGGCGCGCCGGTCTGACGATCGACGACATCGACCTGGTCGAGATCAACGAGGCGTTCGCCGCGCAGGTGATCCCCTCCTACCGCGACCTGGGCATCGACCTCGACAAGCTGAACGTCAACGGCGGCGCCATCGCCGTCGGCCACCCCTTCGGCATGACGGGCGCCCGGATCACCGGCACGCTCATCAACTCCCTCCAGTTCCACGACAAGCAGTTCGGCCTGGAGACGATGTGCGTCGGCGGCGGCCAGGGCATGGCGATGGTCATCGAGCGCCTGAGCTGACCCCTCCGGGAGTCTCTGCGTAACCGCTTCGGCACCTGCCGTCACGTCATGGCCCGGAGTCCGGGAAGCCCCTGGACTCCGGGCCGTTTTGTGATCCAATCTCCCCCAGGATGTGACCTATCTCCCCCTGACAGGGATTTACGCAGCTCAGCGCGGTTCGCGACCAAACCCCAGACCCAATTTCCTGTCCGTTTCGTGACGTTACGCACTGACAGCGGGATAGTCCGCCCTTCAAGCTGATGTAGGAAGTCGGGGGTCGACTTTGAACCGGGAGTACGTCAGTGAGCGCCATGCCGATCGCCTTGCTGGTCACCACGGCCGCCACGGGCGCCGTGGGCGTCGCCGTCCTGCGCACCCTCTTGCAGCTGCGCCGGCAGGTCGCCGCCCTGCACATCCAGCTCGCCGAGAACCTCGCGGCCGAGCGGCGGGGCTTCGTACCGGCCGCCCGCAGCACCACGGACACCGCCGAGATACGCGCGGCCGTGGCCGAGGCGCTCGCGGAGGAGCGGGAGCGGGAGCTGGCCGAGGCGCGCGCCTTCTGGGCCGCCCAGGAGGCCCGTGACGCCTCCGACGCCCCCTCCCTGCTGGGTCTGCCGGACAGCGAGCTGTTCCTGCCCCGCCAGTCCGACTTCGTGGGCCTGGAGCCGCTGGAGCCGGTGACCGAGCCGACCGCGGACGCCGACGAGTTCGCCGGCGACTCCCCCGAACTGGCCGCGGCCCGCCGCCGCCACCCGTCCCACCCGGACTTCGTCCCGGTCCAGTCACCCGTCGTGAACGACCACGAACGCACGGTCGCCACCCTGGAGGAACTGGCCGAGTCCCGCACCGAACTGACCGACGTCCGCCCGGGCCCGCTCGGCACCCTCGACGTCTATGTCTTCGCCGACGGCACCACCCTGTGCATGACCCCGGGCCACCGCGAAACGGCCGACCGCCTCGCCACCGCCCTCACCGCGGGCGAAACCCCGTACCTCCTGGGCGGCTCGGGCATCTCCGGCGCGTACACCCTGACCTTCGCGTGCGGCGAGGAGAACGTCTACATCCTGGCGGACCGGGTCATAGCGAGCCTCTGACGGCTTCGTCGAGGCCGCGAACGCACCTCAGACCCCCGCCCGCTTCTGCGCCTCCTCGACCAGCCGCAGCGCTTCCCCCACCTCGGCCTCACTGGTCAGCACCACCGCCAAATCATGCACCGCCACGGTGATTTGATCGGCGGCGGCGAACATCCCCGCATCCGGCATCTCCCGGGGCTCCGCCCCGGGCTGCTCGATCGCCTGCGCCCACCGGGCCAACTGCCTGGCCAGCCCCAGTGCCTCCGCGGCCGCCCCTCTCTGCAACCGGCTCTGCGGAGCGGCACGCAAACGATCGGCGAAGTGATCCACCGCACGGGTCAGAGACGTCGTATCCACCACGCCGTGAGCGTACGCGTCGTACCCGGACTGTTGCCAACGGGCGAACGCTCAGGCACCGTGACCTGAAGGACCGGCTTACATCCCCTTTGCAACCGGAGGCGCCGATGTCCCATGTCCTCTCCGAGGAGACCCACCGCAATCTGCTCGCCCGCATCCCCCACTGCACCGGCCGTGAAGTCTCCGACTGGCTGCGCACCGTCGACGAAGGCCCCGCTCTCCGCTTCGAGGAGAAGGTCAGCTGGCTGCGCCACGAGCACAACCTCGCGTACGGCCACGCCAAGGCGATCATCCACGAGTACGAACTGAGGAGGGCCGCGCGCAAATTCCTCTAGCGCGCACACCGTAGGACGTGCACACCGGCAGGGTAGGACGTGCACACCGGCAGGACGGTTCACCGGACATGACGAAGGGCCCCGGGAAGACCCCGGGGCCCTTTCACGCCGTACGACTGCTACGACCGCGGTCGCGCTCAGTCGCTCTGGTTGAGGATGGCGAGGAGTCGCAGGAACTCCATGTAGATCCAGACCAGCGTCAGCGTGAGGCCGAAGGCGGCGAGCCAGGCCTCCTCACGCGGGGCGCCGTAGGCGATGCCGTCCTCGACCTGCTTGAAGTCCAGGGCGAGGAAGCAGGCACCCAGGATGATGCCGATGATCCCGAAGACGATGCCGAGGCCACCGCTGCGGAAGCCGAGGCCGTCGCCGCCGCCGAAGACGGTGAACAGCAGGTTCACGGCCATCAGCAGGACGAAGCCGAGCGCCGCGGCCATCACGAAGCCGTAGAAGCGGCGGTTGACGCGGATCCAGCCGGCCTTGTACGCCACGAGCACACCGGCGAAGACCGCCATGGTGCCGAGGACCGCCTGGACGACCACGCCGTCCGCGATGTACGTCGACACCGTGGACGAGATCACGCCGAGGAAGACGCCCTCGAGGGCGGCGTAGGACAGGATCAGCGCGGGGGCCGGACGGCGCTTGAAGGACTGGACGAACGCCAGCACCATCGCGACCAGGCCGGCGACGACGGCGATGCCGTAGGACTTGCCGAGGTTGGCCTCGTCCACGGGCAGCAGCAGCCAGGACAGGACCGCCGTGACGATCACGGTGCCGAGCGTGGTCGCGGTGCGCGCGACGACGTCGTCCATGGTCATGGCGCCCGGGGTGACCGGGGCCTGCGGCGGGGCGCCCACCTGCTGGGCGTAAGGGTTCTGCGCGTACGGGTTGCCCTGCGCGTACGGGTTGGCCTGGGTGCCGACAGCGGGTCCCCCGGCCTGCGGCGTCGCGTTGAAGCCCGCGTAGCCGTTGTCGCGGCTGAACCCCCGTCGCGAGAAGACCGGGTTTCTGCTCCTCATTTCACTCCTCCATGGCCGCCGTGCGCGGCCTTGGCGTCAAGAGTAATGGGTAGGCAAAGGATTGACCCTAGTGCTTGGGGAGGATCTTTCCCTCGTCATGCTGCGCAACACGCTACGCGGCAGGCGGATTCCCGGTACGGCGGGCCCTCATTCATGACCAAGCTGCGACATGGCCGGAACCGGCCGGAGATCAACCGGTCGATCACCCGAACGGGAACCCGGTGTACCCCTCGGCCAGGTCGGTCTCGGCGGCGCGCGAGGAGGCGATCCGCTCCAGCCGGGCGATCTGGAGCCGGTCCTCGAAGGGGGTGGCGTCGGGTGCGCGGTGCAGCAGGGTCGTCATGTCGTACGAGAACCGCTCGGCCTGCCAGACCCGGCTCAGACAGGTCGCCGAGTAGGCGTCGAGCAGGTCGTCCGATCCGGTCTCCTCGCGGTGCGTCAGGGCCCGCGCGAACGTGACGACGTCCCCGACGGCCAGATTCAGCCCCTTGGCGCCGGTCGGCGGGACGATGTGGGCGGCGTCCCCGGCGAGGAAGAGCCGGCCGTGCCGCATCGGCTCGTGGACGTAGGACCGCATGGGGGTGACGGACTTCTGGGTGATCGGCCCGCGCTCCAGCCGCCAGCCGTCCTCGGTCTCGAAGCGCCGCTCCAGCTCGTCCCAGATCTCCTCGTCGCCCCAGCTCTCGGCGTCGGTGCCCTCGGGCACCTGGAGGTAGAGGCGGGAGACGGACGGGGAGCGCATGGACAGCAGGGCGAAGCCGCGGTCGTGGCGGGCGTAGACCAGC
Organism: Streptomyces griseoruber; assembly: GCF_001514205.1. Lineage (GTDB taxonomy): Bacteria > Actinomycetota > Actinomycetes > Streptomycetales > Streptomycetaceae > Streptomyces > Streptomyces griseoruber. The sequence goes on from NZ_KQ948776.1 coordinate 84,335, forward strand.
TCGTCGTGCGAGGGCGGTACGTCGGCGAGGATCCCGAGCCAGCCGAAGGGGTACGTCCGTTCGAAGACGCGGGTCAGTTCGGCCGGGATCGCGCTCCGGGCCACTCCCCAGAAGCCGTCGCAGCCGACGACGTACGCGCACTCCAGGACGTCCTCGACGCCCTCGTGCCGGAAGCGGACGCGCGGGCTGTCGGTGTCGGCGCCCTCCACGGCCAGCGCCTCGGCCTCGAACAGCAGCGGGCCGCCCTCCTTGAGCTGGAGGGCGATGAGGTCCTTGCAGACCTCGGTCTGGGCGTAGACCGTCACGGACCGGCCGCCGGTGAGGGCGGGGAAGTCGACGCGGTGGCGCTTCTTGTCGTAGCGCAGCTCGATGCCGTCGTGGCGCAGCCCCTCGCGGTCCATGCGCTCCCCCGCCCCGGCCGCGCGCAGGACGTCCACCGTGCCCTGTTCCAGGATCCCCGCGCGCTGGCGGTGCTCGACGTAGGCCCGGTCGCGGCTCTCCAGGACGACGGAGTCGATGCCGGCGTTGTGGAGCAGACGGGCGAGGAGGAGGCCGGCCGGGCCGGCGCCGATGATGCCGACGGTGGTGCGCATCGGGCGTTCCCTTCGGGGGTTCAGGTGTTCGGGTTCGGGTGTTCGGGTTCGGGTGTTCGCATAGTGAAGTTTTCTTCACTCTGGCCATGCGTGAGTGTGCGCCGGGGGCACCGCGATGTCAACGCCTCAATGGAGGATGCAGTGATCGACGAGGTGTCGGAAGTGCCCAGAGCCGGACTTGAACCGGCACGCCCGCGAAGGGGCAGCGAGGTTTAAGCTCGCCGTGTCTGCATTCCACCATCTGGGCAGGCCTTGGGCTCCGCGTTGAGCTTCCGACCCTATCGGGATCCGTCCCCCGAACAGCGGAAGAGTGGACCGATGTTGTCTTATTTTATTGACGTCTGAGGGAGCATCAGCACCTGGAACTCGCCATCCGCACTTGCCAGTAGCCTGGCGCGGGGCGACCGCTTGCGTATGCGGAATGACGGAATTTCACCGCCCGAACGAGGGTGCTCCACCGGTTCTTGACGAACCGTCCGTCAGGGACGGGTGTCATCCCCAGGTATGACACGGCGGTCCACGGTCCGACCGGAGTCTGCCTTCAGAACCGGAACAGCGACTGACTACAGGACCGCCCGGCGCCGGAACGATGGTTCAGGTCCGCAAGACCCCGCACTCCCTCGTCCCGACAGGAGCACGTTCCCGTGACCACCAGCCCCCTCGCCGAACGGTCCACCGCCGTGGCCGCACGTGCCACGGACCTGTCGAAGATCTACGGGCAGGGCGAGACCCAGGTGGTCGCCCTGGACCGGGTCTCCGTCGCATTCCGGCAGGCCGAGTTCACCGCGATCATGGGCCCCTCCGGGTCCGGCAAGTCCACCCTGATGCACTGCGTGGCCGGCCTCGACACCTTCTCCTCGGGCTCGGTGCGCGTCGGCGAGACCGAACTCGGCTCGCTGAAGGACAAACAGCTCACCCGGCTCCGCCGGGACAAGATCGGCTTCATCTTCCAGGCGTTCAACCTGCTGCCGACGCTGACCGCACTGGAGAACATCACCCTCCCGATGGACATCGCGGGACGGAAACCGGACAAGGAGTGGCTCGACTCGGTCATCCGGATGGTGGGGCTGAAGGACCGGCTGAGCCACCGCCCCTCCCAGCTCTCCGGCGGTCAGCAGCAGCGCGTCGCCGTCGCCCGCGCCCTGGCCTCCCGGCCCGAGATCATCTTCGGCGACGAGCCGACCGGGAACCTCGACTCCCGCTCCGGCGCCGAGGTGCTGGGCTTCCTGCGCAACTCCGTGCGGGAACTGGGCCAGACGGTGGTGATGGTGACCCACGACCCGGTCGCGGCGGCGTACGCGGACCGGGTGGTGTTCCTCGCGGACGGGCGGATCGTGGACGAGATGTACCGCCCGACGGCCGAGACGGTCCTCGACTTCATGAAGCAGTTCGACGCGAAGGGCCGTACCAGCTGATGTTCCGCACCGCCCTGCGCAACGTCCTCGCGCACAAGGCCCGGCTCCTGATGACCGTGCTCGCCGTCATGCTCGGCGTGGCCTTCGTCTCCGGGACCCTCGTCTTCACCAACACCCTGTCCAACGCCCTCCAGAACAGCTCCGCCAAGGGCTTCGACCAGGTCGACGTGGCCGTCACCGCCCAGCCCCAGCCGGACGTCGGCGACCGGATCGTCCAGACGCCCGATCTGACCGAGGCCCTGCGGAAGAAGAGCGCCCAGGTACCCGGCGCCGCGTCCGCCATCGGTGTCGTCACCGGCTTCACCGCCGTCGCCGACAAGGACGGCAAGCTCGTCGGCGACGGCTTCCAGTCCCAGGGCGGCAACTACTGGGGCACCGACGACCCCCGCTACCCCCTCACGCAGGGCAGGGCACCCCAGGGTCCCGACCAGGTCGCCCTCGACCTGAAGACCGCCGAGCGCACCGGCTACCGGATCGGCGACCGGCTGCGGCTCTCCGTCGACGGCCCGGTGCTCACGCCCACCGTCTCCGGCATCTTCCGGACCGACGACGGCAATGTCGCGGCCGGCGGCAGCCTCACCCTGTTCGACACCCCGACGGCGCAGAAGCTGTTCGGCAAGGCGGGCACGTACGACGAGATCGATGTGAAGGCCGCCGCCGGCACCACGCAGACCGAGCTGCGCACGGCCCTGGACGCGGCGCTGCCGCGCGACCGGGTCGACACCGAGACCGGCAGGCAGCTCGCCGACCGGCAGGCCGAGTTCATCGCCTCCTCGATGAGCGGTCTGAAGCAGGGCCTGCTGGTGTTCGCCGGGATCGCGCTGTTCGTGGGCACGTTCATCATCGCCAACACCTTCACCATGCTGGTCGCCCAGCGCACCAAGGAGCTGGCGCTGCTGCGCGCGGTCGGCGCCTCCCGCCGCCAGGTGACCCGGTCGGTGCTGATCGAGGCCCTCGTGGTGGGTGTGGTGGCCGGTGCGACCGGTCTGGTGGTCGGCATCGGCATCGGCGCCGGACTGCGCACGCTCATGGGCAGCCTGGGGGCGTCCGTCCCCGACGGCCCGCTGATCGTGTCGGCCGGCACGGTCGCCACCTCGTTCGCCGTCGGTGTGGTCATCACCGTGCTGGCCGCCTGGCTGCCGGGCCGCCGGGCCGCGAAGATCCCGCCGGTCGCGGCGATGAGCAGCCTGCACGCCAAGGCGACCACCAGGTCGCTGGTGCTGCGCAACACGCTCGGCGCGCTGTTCTCGGCGGCGGGCGTCGCGACCGTCCTGTACGCGACGACGATGGACGGCTCGGACGGCCAGGCCCCGATGGGCATCGGCGCGGTCCTGCTGATCATCGGTGTGTTCATCCTGACCCCGCTGCTGTCCCGCCCGCTGATCGCGGCCGCCGCGCCGGTCCTGCGGATCTTCGGGGTCTCCGGCCGGCTGGCCCGGCAGAACTCGGTGCGCAATCCGCGCCGTACGGCCGCCACCGCCTCGGCGCTGATGATCGGCCTCACCCTGATCACCGGGATGACGGTGATGGCGGGCAGCCTGCAGAAGTCGATCGACAAGATGGCGTCCGCGGCGATCCGCGCCGACTACGTGGTGTCGATGGCGAACGGCAACCCGCTCTCCCCGGACGTCGAGAAGAAGCTGACGGCCGCCGAGGGCGTGACCGTCACCAGCCCGATGCGCAACGCGCTGGCCCGGATCGACGACAGCACCGAGAACGTCACCGGCGTGAACGGTTCCGCCTTCGCCGAGCTGACCGACCTGCCGGTCGACGACGGCACGTTCGAGGTGGGCGGCACGAAGGTCGTCGTCGACGAGGACACCGCGAAGTCGTTCGGCTGGAAGGCCGGTTCGGCGTTCCAGGTGGCGTACGAGGACGGCGCCAGGCAGCGGCTGACCGTCTCCGGGGTCTACCGGGCCAACGAGCTGTTCCGCGGGATCCTGCTCGACACCGCGGCACTCTCCCCGCACCAGGACTCCCCGGACGACATGCAGGTCATGGTGAAGACCTCCGGCGGCGCCTCCGACGCGACCAAGGACCGGCTGGAGAAGGCCCTCGGCTCCAACCCGGCCATCAAGGTGCAGAGCAAGCAGGACCTCTCCGACTCCGTCGCGCAGATGTTCACCCTGATACTGAACATGCTCTACGGCCTGCTCGCGATGGCGGTGATCGTCGCCGTGCTCGGTGTCATCAACACCCTGGCGATGTCGGTCTTCGAGCGTTCGCAGGAGATCGGCATGCTGCGGGCGATCGGTCTGGACCGCCGCGCGGTCAAGCGGATGGTCCGGCTGGAGTCCCTCGTCATCTCCCTGTTCGGCGGGGTGCTCGGCATCGGTCTGGGCGTGTTCTTCGGCTGGGCGGCCGGTGAGCTGCTCGGCACGAGGATGACGACGTACGAACTCGTCCTGCCGTGGGACCGGATGGCCGTGTTCCTGCTGCTGGCCGCCGGGGTGGGTGTCCTCGCGGCGCTGTGGCCGGCCCGGCGGGCGGCCCGGCTGAACATGCTGGCGGCGATCAAGGCGGAGTAGCCGACGGCCGGAAGGGGCCCCGTGTCCTGGCACGCGGGGCCCCTTCCGGCTGTTGCTCCCGCGCTCAGTTCCAGGTGCGGCTGCGCAGGGGCATCCCCGAGTCCCCCGACTCGGGGGCCCGGACGGCGAGGACCTGGTTGACGCCGATGCGGTTGCGTTCGAAGGCGACGGCGCAGGCGGCCATGTACAGCCGCCAGACCCGGGCCCGGCCGGGGCCGCTGAGCCGTACGGCGCGCTGCCAGTCGTCGTCCAGGCGGGCGACCCACCGGCGCAGGGTGAGCGCGTAGTGCTCGCGGAGGGACTCCACGTCCCGGACCTCGAAGCCGGCCCGTTCGAGCTGGGTGACGGTGGTGCCGAGCGGGGCCAGTTCGCCGTCGGGGAAGACGTAGGCGTCGATGAACCCGTCGAGTTCGTAGGCGGACTCGTCGCGCTCGGGCCGACGGGCGATCTGGTGGTTGAGCAGCAGCCCGCCGGGCTTGAGCAGGTCGTACAGGCCGCTCGCGTACTCCAGGTACTTCTCGGCGCCCACGTGCTCGGCCATGCCGATGGAGGAGATCGCGTCGTACGGCCCGTCGGTGACGTCCCGGTAGTCCTGCACCCGGATCTCGATCCGGTCGGTGAGGCCGGCGTCGGCGACGCGCTTGCGGGCGTAGGCCGCCTGCTCCTGGGAGAGGGTGATCCCGACGACCCGCACCCCGTGCTCGCGGGCCGCGTGCACGGCCATGGATCCCCAGCCGCAGCCGACGTCGAGCAGCCGCTGATCCGGCTTCAGGGCGAGCTTGCGGCAGACGAGTTCGAGCTTGTCGTGCTGGGCCTGTTCGAGGGTGGCGCCGGGGGCCGGCCAGTAGGCGCAGGAGTACACCATGGACGGGCCGAGGACGATCTCGTAGAAGTCGTTGCCGACGTCGTAGTGGTGGCTGATGGCCCGTCGGTCGGTGTGGCGGGTGTGGTGGTGACGGGTGCGGCGCACCTCCTCGCGGGGCGGGGCGGGCGGCAGCGGGAGTCCGGCCATCCTCAGCAGCCCCAGGGCGGCCGCGCGGAACTGGGGGTCGCGCAGGGCCTGGGCGAGACCGCGGGCGTCGTCGCCGCGCTCCCAGACGAGCCCCGAGAGCAGGTCGAGCGCGTGGTACAGATCGCCCTCGATCCCCAGGTCCCCGGCGACCCAGGCACGGGCGAGCCCGAGCTCTCCGGGCTTGAAGAGGAGTCGGCGCAGGGCTCTTCGGTTGCGTACGACCAGGGTGGGCGCGTCGGGCGGACCCGCCTGCGAACCGTCCCAGGCGCGGACGCGCACGGGGAGCGGTACTCCCAGCAGCTGTTCGACGAGGGCGTGGAGCCGCGGCGCGGCGTCGGTCATGAAGCACACCTCCGTGACGGTGATCCCGGACTGTCCTGATTCCACGTAAACACCTGGTGTGCCCGGAAGCAGTCCCCCACGCACGTCACGGCTGGGCAAACTCCCCCGATGCGCCACCGGCCTCACCGGGCTGGTGCGGTTCGCGCGGGTGTGGGACGGCGAGCCGTGTCCCGTCGCGGACCCGGCCGCCACGGCGACCCGGCTGGACGAGGACACCCAGACCGCGTACGACGCGCTGACGCCGGCCGGCGCCGAGCTGGACCCGCAGCGGTCGGCCGGCCTGCTGGCGTACAACGACAGCTGCTCCCACCGGGGCCTGAGCCACTGGGCCGACCGGTTCGACGACGCGCCGCCGCTGGTGCCGGGCGTGGTGAACGTGTCGGCCGAGTGGGTGCTGAAGGGGGTCTCCGACGAGGAGGCCGCGGTGGCGTTGCGGCGGGCCCGTGCGGAGCTGGTCCGGCAGGGCTGGAGGGTGACCGAGTACGAGAACGCTGCCCCGAACCGGACGCTCCGGGTGACGCCGGACGGCTCCGGCGGGGTATCGGTCTCTCTCCGGGTGGACGCGTTCGACGGCGACCGGCTGCTGGTCGGCGCGTACGCCGAGTGGGCCCGCTACCCCGACGGCACCCCGCTCGACGGCCGGGACCGCCCGCGGCTGCCGGAGCCACTGGCACCGGCACAGCTGCGGAAGTGGCTCCGGGAAGGCCGAAGGGGCCGCCCGCACCACGGATGGCGGGCGGCCCCTTCGGCCTGTACTGCTGTACTGCTGTGACCGGCTGTGCCGGGCTGTCAGCCGGAGGTCAGGAGGCCTTGGCCTTCTCGTTCTCCTGCTTGGCGGCGGCCGGGGCCGGGGCGGGCTTGGCGGCCTCGTAGAACTCCTCGCGGGGGTTCTCCATCGCACCGAGGGAGACGACCTCGCGCTTGAGGAACATGCCGAGGGTCCAGTCGGCGAAGACGCGGATCTTGCGGTTCCAGGTCGGCATCGCCAGACCGTGGTAGCCACGGTGCATGTACCAGGCGAGACGGCCCTTGAGCTTGATCTTCATCTTGCCCATGACGATCATCGCGACGCCCTTGTGGAGGCCGAGACCGGCCACCGCGCCCTTGTTGGAGTGCGCGTACTCCTTCTGCGGGAAGCCCCGCATGCCGGAGACCACGTTGTCGCCGAGGACCCTGGCCTGGCGCAGCGCGTGCTGGGCGTTCGGCGGGCACCAGGCGTTCTCGACACCGGCCTTGCGGGCGGCGACGTCGGGGACCTGGGCGTTGTCGCCGGCGGCCCAGATGTAGTCGGTGCCCTGGACCTGGAGGGTCGGGGCGGTGTCGACGTGACCGCGGGGGCCGAGCGGGAGGCCGTAGCGGGCCAGGACCGGGTTCGGCTTGACACCGGCGGTCCACACGATCGTGTTGGAGTCGACCTCGAGGCCGTTCTTCAGCACGACGTGGCCGTCGACGCAGGAGTCCATGGAGGTGGAGAGGTAGATCTCCACGCCACGGGCCTCGAGGTGCTCCTTGCCGTACTGGCCGAGCTTGGGGCCGACCTCGGGCAGGATCTTGTCGGCGGCGTCGACGAGGATGAACCGCATGTCCTCGCGGGACACCGTCTTGTAGTACTTGGCCGCGTCGCGGGCCATGTCCTCGACCTCACCGATGGTCTCCGCGCCGGCGAAGCCGCCGCCGATGAAGACGAAGGTGAGCGCCTTGCGGCGGATCTCCTCGTCGGTGGTGGAGTCGGCCTTGTCGAGCTGTTCGAGGACGTGGTTGCGCAGGCCGATGGCCTCCTCGACGCCCTTCATGCCGATGCCCTGCTCGGCGAGGCCGGGGATCGGGAAGGTGCGGGAGACCGCGCCGAGCGCGATCACCAGGTAGTCGAAGGGCAGCTCGTACGCCTCGCCGACCAGCGGGGCGATCGTGGCGACCTTGCGGTCCTGATCGATGGTGGTGACCCGGCCGGTGAGGACCTCCGCCTTGGGCAGCACGCGTCGCAGCGGGACGACGACATGGCGCGGGGAGATGTTGCCGGCGGCGGTTTCGGGGAGGAAGGGCTGGTAGGTCATGTACGACCGGGGGTCGACGACCGTGACGGTCGCCTCGCCGTAGCGCATCTTCTTGAGGATGCGCCGAGCTGCGTACAGGCCTACGTACCCACCGCCTACTACGAGGATCCTGGGACGCTCCGTGGTGCTCATGGCATCGAGTATCCACCCGCCTCAGGGGGGTCGCTCGTGCGCCCCTTCACAAGCTTGTGGAGGGTGTGTGCTATCCTCCGCGATCCGCGTGATCCACATCATGGCGCGGAGGGGGAACCAGCGCGTGGGGCGGGGCGTTGTCAATGCCGCGTGAGCTGCCTCTCCGGGTGTCGGGGGGTGGGGTGAGGGGTCGGAAACACACCCTCGGACGGCCTCCTCGAAACGTCCGTGCGCGCCTCTTTTGAACATGTTCACACGGGCGTTGTCCCCCCGGAAGGGTCAACCGGCCCTCATGGGGCCCCCACCAGGGCCGAAATCCTTGTGAAGAACTTCACGAACTTTTCCGACGGGGTGTCGTGGAGAACCGTTTCGGGCCACCACGGGCACCCCGCCGGGACGCTCATACGTCATTCGGGCTGCTCAGCAGAGTGCTCCTGGGGGGTTCCCAGTGCCTCCGCCACCGACCACGCGATGCCGTCGAGGATGTCGTGCTCGCTCACCACGACCTCCCGCGCGCCGATCCGTTCCATGATCGACAGCAGTACGAGGGCGCCCGCCGCGATCACGTCCACCCGGCCCGGGTGCATCGAACCGATCGCCGCACGCTCGGCGTGGGTGGAGCGCAGCAGCCACTCGGTGATCTCGCGGACCCGCTCCTGGGAGACCCGCGAGTGGTGGATGGCCACCGAGTCGTACGCGGGCAGCTCCTGCGCGATCGCCGAGACCGTCGTCACGGAGCCCGCGAGGCCCACCAGCGTGTGTGCCTCGCGCAGCGGGACCGTCTCCTCGGCGAGGTCCAGGGCCGCCTCGATGTCGGCCCGCATCGCCGCGATCTGCCCGGCGGTCGGCGGGTCGGTGACCTCGCCGTCCACGACCAGGTGGCGCTCGGTCATCCGCACACAGCCGACGTTCACCGAGCGGGCCGCCCGTACGTGCTCCTCGCCGACCACGAACTCCGTGGAGCCGCCGCCGATGTCCACCACCAGATGGGGCCGGGTCAGGTCCGCGCGGCCCGTGAGCTCCTTCGTGGCCCCCGTGAAGGAGAACTCGGCCTCCTGGTCGCCGGTGATGACCTCGGGCTCGACGCCCAGGATGTCCAGCACGCCCCGCACGAAGTCGTCGCGGTTCTCGGCGTCCCGGGAGGCGGAGGTGGCGACGAACCGCAGCCGCTCCGCGCCCAGCTCCTTGATCACCGCCGCGTACTCCCGGCACGCGGCGAAGGTCCGCTCCAGCGCCTCGGGCGCCAGCCGGCCGGTCCGGTCGACGCCCTGCCCGAGACGAACGATCGTCATACGGCGGTCCAGATCGACCAGTTCACCGGTCTGCGGGTCGCAGTCGGCGACGAGGAGGCGGATGGAGTTCGTACCGCAGTCGACGGCGGCGACGCGGATCACCGGGCGTCTCCGTCCACCGGCTTGAAGGCGAAGTGGCCGGCGCCGTCCTCGGAGCTCTCCACCTGCCACCCCTCGCCGGACGGCGGCCCGGGAAGCGTCACGCACGCCCCCTTGGCCCACCACTGCGGCAGCATCGCGAGCGCCTCGTCGCCGAGCGGGTTCACGCCCGGGCCCGCCGCCAGGGAGTGCGCCACGAGGACGTGCAGGCACTTCACCCGGTCCGGCATACCGCCCGCGCTCGGGAAGCCCTTCAGCTCCTCGATCTCGTCCCGGCGCCGGACGTAGTCCTCGTGCGCGGCGCGGTAGGCGGCCGCGAGCTCCGGGTCGCTCTGGAGCCGCTCCGTCATCTCCTTCATCACGCCGTTCGCCTCGAGCGTGCCGATCGCGGAGTTCGCCTTGGGGCACGTCAGGTAGTACAGCGTCGGGAAGGGGGTGCCGTCGGGCAGCCGGGGCGCCGTCTCGACGACGTCCGGCTGACCGCACGGGCAGCGGTGCGCGATCGCGCGCAGTCCGCGCGGCGGGCGGCCGAGCTGCTGCTTGAAGGCCTCGACGTCGGCGTCGGTGGGCTCGGTGCGCGGGGTGGTCGGCGGGGGCGTTTCCATGCTTCGGGGACTGTCTCTCTGTCGGTTCACTGGTCGGAGGCGTCGGACTTGTCGACCCCGTCCCAGACGTTCGAGTACCAGGGGCGGTCGGCCGCCCCGAGATCGGCGCGGGCCTTCTTGACCGCGTCCGGGTCGATCACGATGAAGCCGGTCTCCCCCGGCATCACGTAGTGCAGCCGCTCCCGGATCTGCTGCTCGGCGTACGCGTCGTCCTGCCAGCGTGCCTTGAGATCGCGCAGTTGTTCCACCCGCCGGGTGGCCTCGGCCTTCTCCCGCTCCAGATCGGCGATGTCCGCGCGCTGCGAGACGTACTGCCGCATCGGGTAGGCGAGGGCCACGATCAGGGTGCACAGGACCAGCGCGAGCAGTGCGGCGCGGCCGGTCAGACGGGAGCGGCGGGCCTGGCGCTTGGTCTGGGAGCGGTAGACGCGGGCCGCGGTCTGCTCGCCGAGCACCCGCAGTCTCGTCGCGGTGGAGAAACGGTCCCGGTCCCTCGCGGCCATCGGCTTCGCGCCTCCCCTTTCACACGCGCGTACGTCCCCGCACACGGTACGGGACCGAGTACGGGGACGTACGTACGACTGGCTGTCGCTTGACCCGGGCGGGGTCAGCCCTTGGTCACCCCGCCACGGAACCGCGGGAAGGCCGAGCGGCCGGCGTACACCGCGGCGTCGTCGAGGATCTCCTCGATGCGCAGCAGCTGGTTGTACTTGGCGACGCGCTCGGAGCGGGCCGGGGCGCCGGTCTTGATCTGGCCGCAGTTGGTGGCGACGGCCAGGTCGGCGATGGTGACGTCCTCGGTCTCGCCGGAGCGGTGGGACATCATGCACTTGAAGCCGTTGCGCTGGGCCAGCTCGACGGCGTCCAGGGTCTCGGTGAGCGAACCGATCTGGTTCACCTTGACGAGCAGGGCGTTGGCCGTGCCCTCCTCGATGCCGCGGGCGAGACGCTCGGGGTTGGTGACGAACAGGTCGTCGCCGACCAGCTGCACCTTGTCGCCGATGCGGTCGGTGATGACCTTCCAGCCGGCCCAGTCGTCCTCGAACAGCGGGTCCTCGATGGAGACGAGCGGGTAGGCCGCGACGAGCTCCTCGTAGTACTCCGTCATCTCGGCGGCGGAGCGGTCCTTGCCCTCGAAGAGGTACTTGCCGTCCTTGTAGAACTCGGAGGCGGCGACGTCGAGGGCGAGGGCGATCTGCTCGCCGGGGATGTAACCGGCTTCCTTGATGGCCTCGAGGATGAGGTCGAGGGCCTCGCGGTTGGAGCCGAGGTTCGGGGCGAAGCCGCCCTCGTCGCCGAGGCCGGTGGACAGACCCTTGGACTTCAGGACCTTCTTGAGGGTGTGGTAGACCTCGGTGCCCCAGCGCAGGGCCTCGGAGAAGGACTCCGCGCCGATCGGCGCGATCATGAACTCCTGGATGTCCACGTTGGAGTCGGCGTGCGAGCCGCCGTTCAGGATGTTCATCATCGGCACCGGCAGCAGGTGCGCGTTGGGGCCGCCCAGGTAGCGGAAGAGCGGCAGGTCGCTGGCCTCGGAGGCGGCGTGGGCGACGGCGAGGGAGACGCCGAGGATGGCGTTGGCGCCGAGGGAGCCCTTGTTGTCGGTGGCGTCCAGGTCGAACATGGCCTGGTCGATCAGGCGCTGCTCGGTGGCGTCGTAGCCGACGAGCTCCGGGCCGATCTGCTCGATGACGGCGAGGACGGCCTTCTCGACACCCTTGCCGTGGTAGCGGTTGGGGTCGCCGTCACGGAGCTCGATGGCCTCGAAGGCACCGGTGGAGGCGCCGGACGGAACGGCGGCACGACCCGTGCTGCCGTCGTCGAGGCCGACCTCGACCTCGACCGTGGGGTTGCCTCGGGAGTCCAGGATTTCCCGGGCTACGACGACGTCGATGGACGGCACGAGCATCTCCTTCTTGGGATGTGACGCTGGTTGTGCGGGGCACAGGGGCCTTGTCGGCCTTTGGTGGGCCTTGCGCCTAGAGCCTATCCGCCCCGGGGCCGTCGGCAGCCGACCGACCGCCCCGTGGACAAACTGACCGTACACATTGTTCCCCATCGGAACAAAGAAGGGGTGGCGCGGAGGCGAACACCTGGGCAAAGAAAACCCCGCTCCGGTGCGTACGGGGGAACGCGCACCGGAGCGGGGAGCCCGTGGGGACGGGGGGTGACCCTCACGAGGTCTTCAGTGTGCGGGGCCTTCATGTGAGCGGCCTGTGGCCCCGCTGCGCAGCGGATGTCACTTCAGGTGCAGCTGCTGACCCGGGTAGATGAGGTTCGCGTCCTCGACGATGTCCTTGTTGAGCTGGAACAGCTTCTGCCAGCCGCCCTTGACCTTGTGCTTCTCGGCGATCGAGCTGAGGGAGTCGCCCTTGACGACCTTGTACTCGCCGTCGCCCTTCTTGACCTTCTTGCCGGTCGGGGTGGTGACCGTCCTGGAGGCGGCCGGGCGCTCGGCGGAGCGGGAGGCGGTCTGCTGCTCGGTGGAGCGGGTGGCGGTGGAGCCGTTCGAGCTGCTGGAGCTGCTGGAGCCCGAAGAGGAGGAGCCGGTGCTGCCGGTGCTGGAGCCGCCGCCGTACGGCGTGCTGGACAGGCCGGTGCCGCAGACCGGCCAGGCACCCTTGCCCTGGCCCGCGAGGACCTTCTCGGCGATGGTGATCTGCTGGTCCTTGCTGGCCAGGTCGGCGCGCGCGGCGTAGGCGGTGCCGCCGTACGCGGCCCAGGTGGAGGCCGAGAACTGCAGGCCGCCGTAGTAGCCGTTGCCGGTGTTGATCGACCAGTTGCCGCCCGACTCGCACTGGGCGACCGCGTCCCACTCGGAGGCGGTGGCGGCGGAGGCGTTGCCGGCCGCCATCAGCGGGGCGGCGATGGCGACACCGGTGACGCCCGCGAGAGCGGCGACCCGGGTGGCCTTGGACGGACGACGGTGCTTGCCCTTGCCGGAAAACAGCATGGTTCATCCCCTCACCGACGCCTGCGAGGTGAGCTGTCGGGTTCGGGCCGGTTGAGTTGCCCGGCCACGCACCTCACGGTGCGCGGCTTCACCCCGAGCCGGTTCCGGCGGTCAACCGCCGGGCCCGGCACTTACCTTGGGTCCCCCGCTCCTGCCTACGGCGCTTGACGCGACGACTGTTCCCGGGCCGCCACTGGCAGGATTCGGCGTTGCGGCGGCCGGGGCCCGGATTGCCGAGCGGTCCTGACCGTAGACACCCGATCCGGGGAATATCAAAGACGATCACGACTTCTGAGACTCATCCCACACTTTCACCAAACCGGACAATCGGCGCGAAGTGGGGCGTGAACTCCCGGTGTTTTTAGGGGCGTTCCGACCCTATTGAACCACTGTGTCGAGGATCTGACCGGGCATGATGTCGCTCGGGTCGGCGCCGATACGGTCCTCGTTCTCGGCGTAAAGGGCGCGCCATCCGCCCTCGACGCCAAGGGAGTCGGCGATGGAGGCGAGGGTGTCGCCTTCGCGGACCGTGTAGGTGGAGGCGGCGTGGCGGCCGGCGGTGGCGGTCGAGGCGCCGCCCGCGGCGCCTTCGTCGGCCGTGGCGCCGCGATGCCGGCCGGAGCCGAGGGAGCCGGTGTCGACCAGGCTCCAAGTTCCCGCGTCCTGGACCGTATTGTCCGAGTCGTCCGCCTCGGGGGCGGCCGCGGCCGAGCCGTCGGACCCCTGCGCGTCATCCTGGGACTTACCCGAAGTGTCGGACTTGCCGGAGTCGTTCGCCTCGGAGGAGGAAGCGGATGAAGGGGACTCGGAGGCCGAAGCGGACGGATCGGTCGAAGGGGTGGACGCACCGTCGCCGGAGTCGCCGGAGTCACCGGACCCGTCGGAGTCGCCGGAGTCGGACGACCCCTTGGACAGGTCGGACAATCCGGAGGACACGGACGAGTCGGACTCGTCGTCCGCCACTCCGGTGTCCACACCCTCCGCCGCGCCGTTCAGCTGGGTGAGCCCGGACGTCAGCCCACAGGTGCCCCAGGCACCGACGCCCTCCTTGGCGAGAAGCTGCTGGGCCACCGCTATCTGCTGGTTGCGGCTGGCCAGATCGGGGCGGGTGGCGTAGTCGAGGCCGCCGTACGTCTCCCAGTCCTCCTGGGAGAGGCTCAGGCCGCCGTACTCGCCGCCACCCTTGTTGGCGCTCCAGGACCCGTCGGTCTCGCACTGCGCCACCTTGTCCCACACCGTGCCGTCGGCCGCGCTCGCGCCGCCGGCGGCGAGAAGCGGGATGGCGATGGCGGAGCCGGTCACTCCGGCCGCGACGAGGAGGGCCGGAGCCTGACGGGGGCGACGGTGCCGACCGTTCCCGGAGAGCATGCGAGGGCCTTTCTCTGGACAGCAGTGACCGGCGCGACGGACGACGTGAGCGCACATGAGTTCGCCGCGCTGACGACCGAACGTATCGGCAGACGATCACTTGTCACAAGTTAATGCCGCGCAGATCACGTGAAGATCACAGACTTGAGGGTCGGTCACCTTTACTCCATCGGACGGTCACACTGCGGCTGACCTCAGGTCAGCTCTCCGTGCGCCACCGGTCGGCCACGCACCGCAGTGAACTCCACGGGCAGGGTGCGCAGTCCGCGCATGATGAGCCCGCCGCGCCATCGCAAGTCGGCCGGATCCGCTCCGAGTCGGAGGTCGGGGAGCCGGGTGAGGAGGGTGGCGAGGGCCGTCTGGCCCTCCAGCCGGGCGAGGGGGGCGCCGAGGCAGTAGTGGATGCCGTGGCCGTACCCGAGGTGCTGGTTGTCGCGGCGGGAGAGGTCGAGGGTGTCGGGGCCGGCGAAGCGGGCGGGGTCGCGGTCGGCGGCGGCGAGGACCACGAGGACGGGGTCGCCGGGGGCGATGTCCTGCCCGCCGAGGGTGAGGGGTTCGGTGGCGAAGCGCCAGGTGGCCAGTTCGACCGGGCCGTCGTAGCGCAGGAGTTCCTCGACGCCGGTCTCCAGGAGGGTGCGCTCGCCCTTCGCCAGGGACCGCTGGAGCCGGTCCCGCTCCTCGGGGTGGGTGAGGAGGGCGTAGGTGCCGTTGCCGATGAGGTTGACCGTTGTCTCGAAGCCGGCGAACAGCAGGATGAAGGCCATCGCGGCGGCCTCGTTCTCGGTGAGGTGCTCGCCGTGGTCGGAGGCGCGGATGAGACCGGAGATGAGGTCCTCGCCGGGCTCCGGCCGCTCGGGGAGGTCCGCGCGCTTGCGGTGGATGAGGTCCAGCAGATAGCCGCGCATCTTCTTCACGGACCGCGCGACACCGCCCCGGGGCCCGCCGCCGTGACGGATCATCATGCCCGCCCAGTCCCGGAAGTCGTCCTGGTCCTCGCGGGGCACGCCGAGGAGGTCGCAGATCGCGTAAATAGGGAGCGGGAAGGCGAAGTCATGGATCAGATCGGCCTCGCCCTCGCCGGCGAACCGGTCGATGAGGTCGTCGGTCAGCTCCTGCACCCGGGGGGCGAACTCGGCGACCCGGCGCGGGGTGAACGCCTTGCTGACGAGCCGCCGCAGCCGGGTGTGGTCGGGCGGGTCGATGTTCAGCAGATGCGTCATCAGCTCGGCCTTGCGCTCCCCCGGGATGCCGGTCTTGCCCTTGGCGTGCTCGGGCTCGTCGTGATGCGCGGGGTTCTTGGAGAGCCGCTGGTCGGCGAGGGCCTGCTTCGCGTCGGCGTACCGGGTGACCAGCCAGGCCTCCACCCCGCTGGGCAGCCGGGTCCGGTGCACGGGGGCGTGCTCGCGCAGCCAGGCGTAGGCCGGGTAGGGGTCGGTGGCGAACTCCCAGGTGAAGAGCTCGGGGGCGGGTGGGGTGGTGATCGGGGGGTGGGGCTGGCTGGTCACTGCTTCCCGTTTCTCGAGCGGCGTGCTGTTCTCGAGCGGCCGGCTGTTTCTCGATGGGCTGGCTGTTCCTCGGGTGCGCGCGTTTCTACTTCTCGCGCTCGCGGATCGCGTCCCGGTAGACACGGGCCGCCGCGCGCAGCGCCGCCTCCGGGTCGATGCCCTCCGCCTCCGCCCGGGCGGCGAGGGTGAGCAGTTCGTAGCCGATGCCCTCGGCGGCGGGGAGGGGGACGTCGAGGCCGGCCGAGCGGACCCTCGACGACAGTTTCGCGGCCAGGGCGAGGCCGGGCTGGTGGAGCGGGATGCCGTCCGTGACGGACTCCCGCTGCTTCTCCACCGCCTTCGTGCGCAGCCAGTGCGCCTTGACCTCCTCCGGGGTGGTGGCCGTGGCGTCGCCGAAGACATGCGGGTGGCGGTGGATGAGCTTGGTGACGATGGTGGCGGCCACGTCGTCGATGGAGAAGGGGGCGTCCTCGTCCTCCTCGGCGATCCGGGCGTGGAAGACGACCTGGAGGAGGACGTCGCCCAGTTCCTCGCGGAGCTCCTCGCGGTCGCCGTCCTCGATGGCCTCGACGAGTTCGTACGCCTCCTCGATGCCGTACTTGGCGAGGCCCTTGTGGGTCTGCCGGGAGGACCAGGGGCACTCGCGGCGGATGCGGTCCATGACCTGGATCAGGTCGAGGAGGCGGGCGCCGGGGAGGTCGTAGGAGGCGGGGAGCAGTTCCAGTTCGGGCATCGCGACCCGGCCGGAGCCGGCCAGCCGGGCCAGTCCGTCCGTCAGGGCCGGTTCACCCTCGCCGGTCGCGACCACCACGACCGTGTGTCCGCCCGCGCAGGCGGTGAGCAGGTCCTCCGCGGCCGGGGAGGACTCCTCCACCCGTATCCCCGCCTCGCGCAGATACGGCAGCTGCGGGTGGGCGCCGTCGGCGCACAGCACCCGGTCCGCCTCGCGCAGGGCCTGCCAGGCGGGCCAGGACAGCAGACCGGGGGCGACCCGGTGGCTGGTGGTCAGCAGGACGACTCGGCCCGTCGGGGAGCCGGTGGGTGCGGTCACATCGTTCACACCCCGAACGTAACCCACACCCGCCGGCCGCTCCGCTCCGTTGTCCACAGGCAGGGCGGCCGGTCACACCGTCATACCGTCACACCTTCATGCGCCCTGTGGTCAGGTCGGCTGTGTGCCCGCCGCCGTGACCTCGCGGACCCACGGCGTCTTCGCGTCCACGCGGCTGACCTTCTTCGCGTCCCAGCTTCCGTAGCGCGGGTTGACGTCGACGCCGAGTTCCTTCGACGTCACCGACAGCACGCTCCAGAACGCGGCGTCGCCGGTGGTCGTGCCGAGCTGCGTGGCGAGCTTCTGGGCCTCCAGCTGGAGGCGGAGGTTGTCGTCGAGGCGCTCGGGCGCGACGCCGTACTGCTGGAGCCAGGAGGTCTCCAGGCCCTGCGCGCCGCCCGCCTGCTGTTCCAGGCCGGCCCGTACCTGCTGGACCTCGCGGCGGCTGACGGTGATGCCCGCGTCCTCGGCCGCCCGGTCCAGCACCTTGTCCAGGACCATGCCGTGCAGGGTGTCCCGGGTGAGGGTGCTGGTCTGGGCGAGGACCTGGGCGTACTGCGCCTGGTCGGGGACGGCCGCCCGCTGGGCCGCGCGCACCTCGTCGACCCGGCTCTCGAGCTGCGCGACGGTGATCCGTTGACCGCCGACGACGGCCGCCGCGCCGGGATGCGCGTCGTTCCCGCAGGCGGTGAGGAGGGGGGCCGCCATGATCGCGGCGGACAGCAGGAACGCGGTGCGACGACGACGGCGGTGCAAGGGAACCTCCCGGTCGGAGATTGTGCGACGGTGCACAAAGTCTTGCGGTGATCGATGGTAGGCAGTGGGGCGCCTGGGGCCAACCCATTCGACCAACGATTCACCAGGACTTCGGGCACCGCCGCGCTCGGACACCGCCCGCTCGTCGGTGCGAGGGGTCAGCCCCCAGCCCCCGTGCGGCTCGGCGGTCAGCCGACGAGGGCGACCGGGGCGTCCCAGGCGTCGCGGTCCACGGTGATGGTGTAGCCGCCGCGGGTCTCCTTGCTGTTGACCAGGTACTGGTGGCCGCGGCTGTGCCCGGTGAACTGCGTGGCGCCCCACGGCCAGTCGGTGGTCGTGGTGTTCTTCTTGTCCCACAGCGCGTACCACAGGTTGCCCGGCAGGTCCGTCTTGTCGGTCGCGTTGGCGATCGCCTTGGCGCTGGAGCTGCTGAAGCCGTAGTAGCCGGCGCGGTAGGTCTTGGCGCGCAGGGTCTTGCTGAAGGAGCGGACGTACGCGAGGACGGCGTCGTTGCACGACTTGTCCGTGATGTCGTACGCCTCCATGTCGAGGTAGATCGGGCTGCCGGTCTTCATGCCGAGCGCGGAGGCCTTGGCGACGGCGTCCGCCGCGTCGGTGGCGCCCAGGGAGGTGGCCGTGGCGGCGGTGATCTTCTCGGGGCTGGAGCCGGTCTGGCAGGGCGGCTGGGCGCCGACGTAGAGCGGGATGAGCTTCCAGCCGACGGCGTTGACCGACTTGACCCAGGAGGCGGTGAGGTTGGGCTGGTTGCAGCCTCGGTTCTTGCCACCGACGTAGACGGCGGCGGCCCCGTAGAAGCCGTCGGTCTTCCAGGCCTTCATCGCGGACAGGGAGGGCGCGGTGCAGGCGTCGAAGGCACGGCCCGTGTAGGTCTTCTGCGCGGGCCAGGTGGTCGCCGCCATGGACTGCTGGGCGGCGATCCCGGCACCGGCGACGACGGCCGCCCCGGCCACGCCCCACGTGATGTACCTGCGCTTCCTGGACTGCCGGTGCTCGGCCATCCCCACCCCACCCGTTCTGTCGATGTCGTGCATGCACCTACGCATGCGTGTGCGAAACGGATCGCACCGTAACGTGCGTCGATCCCGTGATCGGGAAACACAGGTTCCCCATAGCCACAAGATTCGCTCATGTCACAGTAAAGAAAGCGGAGGGACCGGAACCAGCGGCCATGACCTACCCTTTCCCCCAAATGACCTGGGGGCGGGATGAACATGGTGACGACGACGCGCGCGGAGAAGCGGCTCGAGGCCGGCTGGTTCCAGCGGCTGGCCTGGGCCGCCCTGGGATGGTTCTCGCTGGGCTTCCTGGTGTGGGTGCCCTTCCTCTATGTGGCGCTGCGCCGCGGCCGCCCCTCCGACTGGGGCGCCTGCGCCTCGTTCGTGCTGTACGAGTGCGTGACGCTGCCGTGGGCGGCGAACTCCAACGACGACGACGGTGACGCCTTCCTCGGCGTCGCCTTCGTGGTGACCCTGCTGGTGGCGACCGCGCTGCTGCTCTTCTGGCTGTTCGACAAGAAGACCCCGAGGACACCCCCCATGCCGGTGTACGGGCAGCCGCCCTATCAGCAGGGTTATCCGTACGGGCGCTAGGACCCGTACGGGCGTCAGCCCGCGTGGAAGCGTTCCGGCGCCTTCGTGGGGTTGCCGCCCGTCGGGAGCTTCTGGTCGGGGCAGGAGGTGAGGACCCTCCGCATCGCGGACTTCTCCGCCGCCGTGACCCACAGCCCGTACTTCTTCTTCACGGCCACCTGCGCCGCGACATAGGTGCACCGGTAGGCCTTGTTGGGCGGCAGCCAGGTCGCGGTGTCCCCGTCCCCCTTGGAACGGTTGGTGCTGGCGTCGACGGCCAGGAGGTTGAGCGGGTCGTTGGCGAGCGCTGTCCGCTTGCTCGCGTCCCAGTACTTCGCCCCCGTCTGCCAGGCGTCGGACAGGGCGACGACATGGTCGATGTCGACCTTGCTCGCGCCGCGCCGGTAGGTCACGTCCTTGCCGGAGTACGGGTCCGACTCCAGCACGCCGTACGACACCTTGCAGTCCCCGCCGGTGAACCTCACCTCCTTCAGATCGCGCTTGAGTATGTCGTCGCGTGTTATCTGCAGCTCTTTCATCGATGCGATGCACATGAGGCACAGCCGTAACCCGTTCCTGTCCCTCACCGTTATCGGTCATGCCATAAGGCACATGAGCGACAGTGGAGACAGAAAACAGATCCATGACGTTGTGCACAGAGAAGGCCGTCTCGCCCACCACCGGCGAGACCACCTGGCTCCTGGTCGACGAGGAGACGTACGCGCCTCACCTCGAAGCCCGTGAGTTCTCCCTGTATCTGCGCGGAGCCGGGCGGTCACCGCAGACACAGCGCGCGTACATCCCCAGAATCGGCCGCTTCCTCAATTGGTGCGCAGAGCGGGGCACCGGCTGGAGGACCGTCCGGCTCGGGGACATGAGCCTGTTCAAGTTCCACGTCGAACGGACACCGACCCAGTACGGGCGGCTTCCGTCCGGCAAGACGGTCAACGCCACGCTCACTGCGGTGTGTGAGTTCCTCCGCTTCTGCGCAGTCCAGGGACATGTGGATCACGAAGTCGCCGCGCGTCTCAGCGAGCCGCGCTTCCTCGCCCACGCCCCGGCCGGCTTCGATCCCGGCGAGGGCGGCCAGCACCTGATGGTCAAAGCCCGCGTCCTGAAGGCGCCCGAGATCGAGCGGGCACCACAGACACTCACCGGCGTCCAGACGGAGCAGGTCATCGACTCCGCTCGCACTGCGCGTGACCGGCTGCTGTTGACCGTCTTGGTGGAAGGCGGCCTTCGCATCGGCGAAGCCCTTGGACTGCGGCGTGAGGACATGCATCTGCTCCCCGACTCCACGCACCTGGGCTGCCGAACCGCTGGCGCGCACCTGCACGTCAGGCCCCGGCGGGACAACGTCAACGGGGCGCGGGCCAAGGCCGGGCGCCCTCGCATGGTTCCGCTCACGCCGGAAGTGGTGCACCGATACCGCGATCATCTCGCCGAGCGTGAACAGGTAGTCGGCTCCGCCGACTGTGACTACGTCTTCCTCAACCTCGTCGGCGTGTACGCGGGGCGCCCGCTCTCCTACTCCAACACCAAGCAGGTGATCGAACGCATCGGGAAGCGCTGCGGATTCACCGCCCGACCGCACATGATGCGGCACACAGCCGCCACTCGCTGGATCCGTAACGGGGTCGCCCCGGACGTCGTACAGGCCCTGCTGGGGCACGCCTCCTCGGCGAGTACCGCCGTCTACGTGCACGCCCAGGACGAGGATCTCCGCGCGGCCGTTGAGGCCGTCGAAAGTCTCGCGTCGGAGTTGCTGCGATGACCCTTGCGCTCCTCCGCTCCCCTGCCCTTCCTGCCGTCCCCGGTGCCCCGGAGTGGCCGTCGTGGCTCGCGGCACGCCTGCCGTCGGGCTGGCGCACGGGTGAGTGGGACCCCGTTCAGGCGCTCTTCACCGCCGATCCCGGCAACCCTACGACCAGCGTGTTCGTATGCTCCGTAGGAGCCTGTTGCACCCATGTAGCAAGTAACGGATCCCGCTGCGACGCCTGCCGTAAAGCCCGCTACCTTCTGGGCAATCCCGCGGACTTCGACGCCATGCACATCCCGGACCCGTCCCGCCGTCGGCCCAACACCTCCGCGAACGGGGCCATGCCGGGCGTCTCCCAGTTCTCGCTCGCCGGTGTAAGCCCCGCGGTCCGCCAGGAGCTCTTGTACGGGCTCCAGCAGCGCGACGATGCCGGAATCAGCCTGGTCCCCCAGCGGGTACGCCGCATTGTGGCCGGCCTCCCCGCTGGACTCGGCTCGCTCCTCGACCTGGACGCCTCCTTCTCCTCCGGGCTTCCGGCTGCGGCCTCCGGCGTCCTGAACGGTGTTCTCCTGCACGTCCGACGCGCACGCGTTGAGTTCGAGGGCACCGATCCGACCTTGGGCGACGTATGGGAGTGCGCTCTCATCGGGCTGACGGCAGGGCACGGTCGCAAGTACGCCGCTGTCCACGGTGACATCGACTTCCGTCCGGTACGGCAGCGTTGGCTGCGAGAACTGGTCAAGGAGTACGGCCGCACGGCACGCCCCAACGTCATGGACCTGCGGCAGACCGTCTACGCAGCGACCATCGCGTCCTCCGCGCTGGCAGGTCGCCCCCACGGGGATGAGCCGGGGCTCCTCGCCATGGCCGACATGAATGCCGTAGTGGACCTGTTCCGGATCACCAAGCGTCCCGAGGACGGTCACGACTACTCCACCAGCCACCGCAGAGCCCTGCTCCGCCACTGGCGCACGTTCCTGGACTACGCCCGTCAGGCCGGGATGATGGACCACGTGCCCGGCGGGTTCGCGCTCAATCCCCGCTTCCACAGCATCGCCGCCGTGGAAGTGGCCGAGGAAGATCTCGGCCGTGCGATCCCCGAACACATCATCGCCCAGCTCGACGTGCATCTCGGTCTACTGGGCACCTCGACGGGGTACGCGAGCGGCGGCTGGACGGCCGCCGACTTCGCACGGATGTACCAGGTGGTCTATGCGGTCCTCCGGGACACCGGCCGCCGTCCGGGCGAGGTCACCAGCCTGCGCCGCGACTGCCTGGAGCGGGTCGACGGCAAACCGACGCTGATCTACGACAACCACAAGCGGCGACGCCACGGCCGTCGGCTGCCCATCTCGGAGAGCACCGCCCAACTGATCGAAACCTGGCAGAAAGAGCTCAATGCGCTACCGGCCGTACCAGCCTGCGCCCAGTGGCTCTTTCCCTCGCCGGGACAGCGCAACCGTCCGCGCCGCAGGCATCTGAACACTGCGCACTTCTGCAACCGGATCTTCCGGAACTGGGTCGACGAACTGATCCCAGACCTTGTGGACGACCGGCTCGACGAGGACGGCGCCCCTCTCGCCTACGACCGGACCCAGGTCGTCCCGTACGGCTTCCGCCATGCTTACGCCCAGCGTCATGCGGACGCGGGCACTCGCCCCGACGTCTTGCGGGAACTCATGGACCACCGTTCGCTAGACGTGACCATGGGCTACTACAAGGTCTCCCTCAGCCGAAAGCAGGAGGCCGTGCGAACGGTCGCGGCACTCGCCGTCGACCGACACGGAGCAGCCCGCGGATTCGGCGATCCCCTCGCCTACGAGGTGGAAAGCGTCGGGGTTCCCTACGGCGGCTGCACCGAGCCGAGCAACGTCAAGGCCGGCGGCGGGCACTGCCGCATCCGCTTCCAGTGCGCCGGATGCGACTTCTACCGCCCCGATCCCTCCTACCTCCCCGCCCTGGAACAGCAGATCGCGGACCTGCGCGCCGACAAGGAATCCGCCCTCGCGATGGAGGCCGCCGACTGGGTCGTGCGCAATCTCGATGACCAGATCCGCGCCTACTCGAAGTCGGCCGGCGAGATGCGGCGGAAACTCGACGCGCTGCCCGCCGAGGAGCGGGCCGTTGTCGAATCCGCCTCACGCGAGTTGCGCAAGGCACGTTCGGCAGCGGCCTTCATCCCTCTGCAGAGGCTGACGACACGGAGCTCCGAATGAAAATCCCTGCTACTTCCGGTGGCAACGACCGGAACGCCCGGGTCGAGCGGCTGCGCGTCAGCCGCTCCAAGGACAGCGAAGACAAGACGAGGCGTGCGCTCGACGCCGTGGACGCCCTTCTCCGCTCGGGACGACGGCTCACCGTCGCCCAAGTAGCCCGGGAAGCCTCGGTGTCCACGTGGTTCGTCTACAACCAGCACCAGGTGCACCAAGCCGTTCAGGACGGCATCACCGCCCAGCGAACGCGGGGACGCCAGAACTCCCACGCTTCCGAGGAGCCTCAGGTGTCCCCGGCCGGGTTGCGGACGGACCTTGCATTGGCCCGCGAAGAGATCAAGGACCTCAAGAAGGAGCGCGATCGGCTCCGTGACCGGGTCAGGCTGTCTCTCGGCGCCGAGTTGGAGGGCGTGAACCAGCACGAGCTGATCGAGCGGGTGCAGCAGATCGAGCAGCGGAATACCGCGCTGGAGCAAGCGTTGTCAGAGGCCAGGGATCAGGTCGCCGCCTTGGAGGGCCAACTGCGTGAGGCGGAGGACAACCTCACCGCGGCACGAGCCAGTCTCCGCCGTGCCATGCGGGCTGTGCCGTCTCCATAGCCCTCGCGATACCGCCCACTCTCGGCTGTCCGGCTTTCATGCCGTCTTCCGGACAGCCGCGAGGAAGGTCGGCGAAGTGGGCAGGACTTGACCCCACGCACCGGTCAGGACCGCGCTCAGTCGGTGTCCGTCGCGGCCAGCATCGCCAGCCGTCGGCGTTCTGGAGAGATCGCGACGAGGCCGATGTCCCAGGCCACACGCTCGAACCACTTGGTGTCGGCGCCAAAGGCATACCAAGTGCATGCCCGTGCCCTCGCCTCGACCTCTTCCATGAGGCAGCCCTGCGCCGTACCGGAGAGGCCGGCCACGGACTGCCAGGCGGCCAGCCGGCCGTAGGCACCACGGGCGCCGGAGTTGTAGGCACCGCCTGTGGACGCGGCAGCGAAGAGAACCCGCCATGGGTGCTCCGGCGGGCAGGCCGCAACCGACAGGGCGGCCTTCTTCGTCCCCGCGCCTTCCAGGCACTTCAGCCCGAGTGCCAACAGCGTCCTCGGCACCGACTCGGCCCCCAGAGGAGCTGCCAGATCGAAGACTCGTGCTTCGATCCGGCCGTTCGACTCCTCGGCCCAGTTCGTCACAGCAACACCGGTGGCCTCGGCAACGGCTTCGGTCGTCGTCTCCTCGACCGGCGGCACGGGTGCCCGGTCATCACGCGGCACCTCGCGGTTCGCCGGCGGCCCATACGGCATCGAGTGGCTGCCACCGCGCGTGCTGTAGATCGGCAGATCCGGCCGGCCTTCCAGCTCCGACAGCGCCAACGGCAGCCATCCCAGCGGATGGAGCCTCCAGTGCGACGACGTCGCCCACCCGGCGATCCCCGGTGACTCCGTGACGTCGACGCCTCTGAGAACCAGCTCATGGACCAGGCACGCCCGAAGTTCCTCAGAGGCGTGTCCAGTGAACGCCACTGCGAGTTCCTCGGCCGGTTGGCTGGAGGCCAGCAGGGAGGCGGTATAGCGGTCCAGCTTCCTGTCAGCGGCCTCCGTGGAAGAAACCAGCCGCAGTGCTTGGGCGACGCTGCCGGGACCGGGCGTGGTGGCCAGCAGCCGAAGCAGGTAGTCGAAGACGCTCCTGTACTGCCATATCCGCCCGGCGTCAGAGGCATAGACCCCGGCGAGCGCGATAGCGAGATCCGCGACGAAAGCAGCGTCTCCCTGCCCGAGACTGCGGTCAGCCGTCTTCCACACGTCGGTGACGCTCTTCATGCCGGGCAGCTTCGTCACGATCTTCTGTATGCGGTCGACCACGGCAATGGAGCCTATGCGCCCCGCAGTCCGAAGGCGAGGGCATTTTCCCAGTTCACCGCAGTCCTCAGGTCCCGCACTGCTTGAGCATCATGCTCTTGTCCGGGGCTGTCACCGGGAGCCCGTACTTTTCCGCGACCTGCGCGAACCGCACCGCGTACGAGCACCGGATCGACTTGTTCGGGGGCAGCCAGGACGCCGGGCCCGAGTCCCGCTTGGCGGAGTTCGTGGAGCCCGAGACCGGCAGAAGGTTCAGCACGTCGTTGGCCAGCTGCTCCCGCTTCTCCTTGCTCCAACGCGAGGCACCCATCTGCCAGGCGTACGACAACGGCACCACGTGGTCTATCTGCACCTCGGTGGCCTTCGCCTTCTTCCAGGCGATGTCCTTGCCGGTGTACGGGTCGTACAGGTCCATCGACACGACCACGCAGTCGGAACCCTTACGGAACTGGACGTCCCGTCCATGGAGTTTCAGCAAGTCGTTCCGCGTGTCACAACCGTTCCTCGCCAGCGGCACCCCATCCGCCGTGTCCATCCACGCATGGCCGAACTTGTCCCGCTCGTAGCCCGTCTTCGGCCCACGCCCCTTGACTGTGAGTCCTTCGACGAGCTTGCGCGCGTTCACCTTGTCCGCCTCCGACGTGAGCGCGCCGAGCCCCGGCTTCGTTCCGTTCGGATTCGTCAGCGGGCTCGCCGCCCGCCCGGCAGCGGCGTCCGGTCCGGATCCTGCGGAGGTTCCGCCCGGCTCCAGGTCATCACAGCCCGCGACGAGCGCGGCGGCAACGGCGACCGTAAGGACGACCCTCTTCCCGCGAGGAGACAGCGTCCTGTGACTCATGTGCCTCTCACTACGCACAGCCGACCACACCCTGCATACGCTGCGAGAAAAGCCTCACCACAGCGCGAACCATAGAGATAACGCGTGTGTCACAGCCGTTGGAGTCCGTGTCGGCCCACGCGGTGCCGAACCTGTCCCGCTCGTAGCCGGTCTGGGGCGCGCGCCCCTTCACCGTGAGCTCCCCGGCGGCCGCGAGAGCCGCTCCCCCGCCCGCCTTCGGTCCCGAACCGGAACCCGACCCGGATCCGAGGCCGTCTCCCGTGCCCTGGCCGGCACAGCCGGCCACCGCCGCGACGGTCACCGCGCTCATCAGCATGGCGGCGGTCGCCGCCCCACCCCTCAGACGCATCCCGTGCGCCCCTCCCCTTGCCTGCCCGCTGCCAACCCCGCACAGGGCGGTTTCCCCGGCGGACGTCGGTGCACACCGTACCGATGGGGCACTCCGCGGCATCCGGGAGGTCCAGACCACCACGGCCTCAAGTGGGCATGTCCCACATCTCGGGAATATCGTCGATGGTGAATCACCTCCGGAAGGAGCTCTGCATGGGCATCCTCGACAGGTTCAGGCACAACCGGGCGGCACAGGACAAGGCCAAGGACACGTCCGACGCCGCCGAACGGAAGGTCAACGAGAGGACGGGCAACAAGTACGAGGGCCAGACCGACGAAGCCCAGCAGCGGATCGAGGGCTCGCTCGGCATGGACCGCGAACGGCCCGACCGGCCCGAGGGGCAATGACCCCCCAACGGCGCTGACGCGATCGCCGAAGAGACCACGGAGGAACGTCCGGCGCGCGCGCCGGACCCCGCACACCACCTGAAACGAGAAGCCGTCCGCGCAGCCTCACCTCCCGCGGGCGGCTTCCCGCACACCCCGGCGCCCGGCCTCGCCACTCGCCGGCACCGCCCCCTGCCGGTCATCGGCTCCGGCCTGCTGCCCTCGGAATCCACCTGGGGGATGGGCAAGGTGTGAGCCAGTAGTCACCGAGGAGGCCGGCCAGCCGGACGGCGCAGGTCGCGGCCCGCCTGCGTCGCCGTACCGTCCGGCTCGACGGGGCCCCGGGCGGGCGACCAGGCGCTCCCGGGCCGCCGCCCACCGCTCGGCCGGCCAGCCGCGGCACCGGCACCGGCACCGGCACCCACCTGCGGATCGGCGAGCTCGCCCGGGTCACCGGCGTCTCCGCGCGCGCCCTGCGGCACTACGAGCAGGCGGGACTCATCGCCTCCGAGCGCGCCGCCGACGGCTACCGGCTCCACGACCCCGCCACCGCCGTCCGGGTCCGCACCATCCGCGACCTCGTCCGCGCGGGGCTCACCCTGGACGACGTACGGGTGTTCCTGGCGTGTCTGCACGGGGACCTGGCCACGTCCCCGCCGACCGCGCGGACCCTCGGCGTCGCGCTGCGGCGGCTCGCGGTGATGGACGAGCGGATCACGGCCCAGGCCGCGGTCCGTGACCGGCTGGCGGCGGCACCGGCCGAGGCCACCGGCCGGACCCGTACGGATCCGGCCGGTGGCCTGACCTCGCCGCCCTCGTCCTACGACCCCAGCACGGACGCCAGGAACTCCCCCACCCAGCCCAGCAGTTCCCGGCCGACCAGCGGCTTGCCGCCGACCTTCGCCGTCTTCGGGCGGGGTACGAGGATCTGGTGGACGGCCGGCTTGATGACGGAGCCGGGGTAGAGGCGCTTCAGGCGCAGTTCCTGCGACTCGCGCAACTCCACCGGTGCGAAGCGGATGTTGGTGCCCTGGAGGACGATCTCACCGACCCCGCACGCGCGGGCCAGCATGCGCAGCCCGGCGACGAGGAGCAGGTTCTCCACCGGCTCGGGCAGCTTGCCGTAGCGGTCGACGAGTTCCTCGCGTACGGCCTTGATGTCGTCCTCGGAGTCGGCCGAGGCGATGGCACGGTAGGCCTGCAGGCGCAGCCGCTCGCCGGGGGCGTAGTCGTGCGGGACGTGCGCGTCGACCGGCAGCTCGATCTTGACCTCGAGCGGCGGCTCCTCCTCGATCTCACCGGTCTCCAGCTGACGCCGGTAGTCCGCGACCGCCTCGCCGACCATCCGGACGTACAGGTCGAAGCCGACGCCCGCGATGTGCCCGGACTGCTCGCCGCCGAGCAGGTTTCCGGCCCCTCGGATCTCCAGGTCCTTCATCGCCACGTACATGCCCGCGCCCATCTCGGTGTGCTGGGCGATCGTGGCGAGACGCTCGTGCGCGGTCTCCGTCAGCGGCTTCTCCGGCGGGTACAGGAAGTACGCGTACCCGCGCTCGCGGCCGCGGCCCACCCGGCCGCGCAGCTGGTGCAGCTGGGAGAGACCGAAGGTGTCGCCGCGCTCCACGATCAGGGTGTTGGCGTTGGAGATGTCGATGCCGGACTCGACGATCGTCGTCGACACGAGCACGTCGAACTTCTTCTCCCAGAAGTCGACGACGACCTGTTCGAGAGCCGACTCGGACATCTGGCCGTGGGCCGTGGCGATCCGCGCCTCCGGGACGATCTCGCGCAGCCGGGCCGCCGCGCGGTCGATCGACTCGACCCGGTTGTGGATGTAGAAGACCTGGCCCTCGCGCAGCAGTTCACGGCGGATGGCGGCGCCGATCTGCTTCTCCTCGTACGGGCCGACGAAGGTGAGCACCGGGTGGCGCTCCTCCGGCGGGGTGGTGATCGTCGACATCTCGCGGATGCCGGTGACCGCCATCTCCAGGGTGCGCGGGATCGGGGTCGCGGACATCGTCAGTACGTCGACGTTCGCGCGGAGCTTCTTCAGCTGCTCCTTGTGCTCGACGCCGAAGCGCTGCTCCTCGTCGACGACGACCAGGCCGAGGTCCTTGAACTTCGTCTCCGAGGAGAACAGGCGATGGGTGCCGATGACGACGTCCACCGCGCCCTCGCGCAGGCCCTCCAGGACCGCCTTCGCCTCGGTGTCGGTCTGGAACCGGGACAGCGCCCTGACGTTGACCGGGAACTGCGCGTACCGCTCGCTGAACGTGCCGAAGTGCTGCTGGACGAGCAGGGTCGTCGGGACGAGGACCGCGACCTGCTTGCCGTCCTGGACGGCCTTGAAGGCGGCGCGGACCGCGATCTCCGTCTTGCCGTAGCCGACGTCACCGCAGATCAGGCGGTCCATGGGGACCGTCTTCTCCATGTCGTCCTTGACCTCGGCGATGGTGGTGAGCTGGTCGGGGGTCTCCGCGTACGGGAACGCGTCCTCCAGCTCGCGCTGCCACGGTGTGTCCGTGCCGAACGCGTGCCCGGGGGCGGCCATGCGCGCGGAGTACAGCTTGATCAGGTCGGCCGCGATCTCCTTGACGGCCTTCTTCGCGCGCGCCTTGGTCTTCGTCCAGTCGGCGCCGCCGAGCCGGTGCAGCGTGGGTGCCTCGCCGCCGACGTACTTGGTGATCTGCTCCAGCTGGTCGGTGGGGATGTAGAGGCGGTCGCCGGGCTGGCCGCGCTTGGCGGGGGCGTACTCCACGACGAGGTACTCGCGCGTGGCGCCCTGCACGGTGCGCTGCACCATCTCGATGTAGCGGCCGACGCCGTGCTGCTCGTGGACGATGTAGTCGCCCGCCTCCAGGGTGAGCGGGTCGATCGTCTTCCGGCGGCGCGCGGGCATGCGGGCGCCGTCCTTGCCGGCGGCCTTCTGGCCCGAGAGGTCGGTCTCGGTGAGGACGACCAGCTTCAGCGCCGCGTCGACGAAACCGTACTCGACGGAACCGCACGCCACATGGACGACGGAGGGGCTCAGCGAGGCGAGGTCCGTGTCGAGGCGGGCGGCGACGCCCTCGCCGCCGAGGACCTCCACCGTGCGGGCCGCCGGGCCGTGGGCCTCGGTGACGAAGACGACGCGCCAGCCGTCGGCGAGCCAGCCCTTGGTGTCGGCGAGGGCCTTCGCGGTGTCGCCGCGGTACGTCTCGGGGGCGTGCATACCGAGCTGGAGGGTGTCGGCCTCCAGCTCGAGGTCGGCGGTGAACGGCGACACCGACCACCACATCATGTCCAGCTCGCGCGCGCGGTCGCGGACGTCCGCGATGGACCACAGGGAGGCCGCGCCGACGTCGATGGGCGCCTCGCCGCCGCCGGCCGTGGCCGCCCAGGACGCCTGAAGGAACTCCTGCGAGGTCGCCACCAGGTCGGCGGCGCGCGTGCGGACCCGCTCCGGGTCGCACACGACGGCCATCGCGCCCTTCGGCAGGACGTCGATCAGCAGCTCCATGTCGTCGACGAGGACGGGGGCGAGGGACTCCATGCCCTCGACCGCGATCCCCTCGGCGATCCTGTGGAGCAGTTCGCCGAGTTCCGGGTGCTGCTCGGCGAGGGCACGCGCACGCGTGCGGACGTCGTCCGTCAGCAGGAGTTCACGGCAGGGCGGGGCCCACAGTCCGTGCTCGGCGACTTCGAGGGAGCGCTGGTCGGCGACCTTGAAGTAGCGGATCTCCTCGACGTCGTCGCCCCAGAACTCGATGCGCAGGGGGTGTTCCTCGGTGGGCGGGAACACGTCCAGGATGCCGCCCCGTACGGCGAACTCGCCACGCTTCTCGACGAGCTCCACGCGCGCGTAGGCGGCCGCCGCGAGGGCTTCGACGATCTCGTTCAGGTCGGCCTGCTGACTGGTGCGCAGGGCCACCGGTTCCAGGTCGCCGAGGCCCTTGACCTGCGGCTGGAGGACCGAGCGGACCGGTGCCACGACGACCGAGACCGGGCCCGTCTCGGGGTCGTCCGGGCGGGGGTGGGACAGCCGGCGCAGGACGGCGAGGCGGCGGCCCACGGTGTCGCTGCGGGGGCTGAGGCGTTCGTGCGGGAGCGTCTCCCAGGAGGGGTACTCGGCGACCGTGTCCGGCGGGAGCAGGGAGCGCAGGGCGGCGGCCAGGTCCTCGGCCTCGCGGCCGGTCGCGGTGACGGCGAGGACCGTGCGGCCGGTCTCGCGGGCGAGGGCGGCGATGGCGAAGGGGCGGGCCGCCGGGGGGCCGACCAGGTCGATGTGCATGCGGTTGCCGTCTGCGGCCGCGGGGATCGCTTCGGCGAGGGCGGTGTCCTTGACGACGGCGTCGAGCAGACCGTGCAGGCTCATTCGGGGCGGCTTTCGTCGGTGGGTGGGCAACGCGGGTGGGCAACGCGAAGGACCCGACACGCGTCACGGGCCGGGGGTGTCCAGGGTACGACGGGGCGCTGCCGTTCGCCGGGGGCTGTGGACAACCAGGGTTTCTCGGGGTGCGGTCGGAGAGAAAGGCACCGAGAAGCCCCCGTGGCTTCTCGGTGCCTTTCTCGTGCGGCGTGGTGCCGTCTAGTCCGTCGCGATCGCGTTCAGGACGTTCATGCGGCCGGCGCGGAAGGCGGGGATCAGGGCCGCGAACAGGCCCACGAAGGCCGAGCCGACGAAGACGGCGGTGATGGTCGGCCAGGGGATCTCGAGGACGGTCAGGCCCTCCAGGGCGAGGAGCTGCTGGGCGGTGGCGCCCCAGCCCATGCCCAGACCGAGGCCGAGGAGGGCGCCGAAGAGGGCGATGACCACCGACTCCAGGCGGATCATGCGGCGCAGCTGGCGGCGGGAGAGACCGATGGCGCGCATCAGGCCGATCTCGCGGGTGCGTTCCACCACGGAGAGGGCCAGGGTGTTCACCACGCCCAGGATCGCGACGACGATCGCGAGCGCCAGGAGGCCGTAGATCAGGTTGAGGAGCTGGCCGATCTGGTCCTTCAGCGCCTGCTTGTAGTCGGTCTGGTCGCGGACGCTGTACTGCGGGTAGTCGTGCAGGGCGGACTTCAGGGACGTGTAGGCGGCGTCCTGCTGTCCGTCCTTCGCCGAGGCGAACACCAGCTGGTCGAGCGGGAGCTTGTCGGCGGGGACGTACTTCTTCATCGTGTCGATGGAGGTGTACATCGCGCCCTGGTCGATGACGACGTCACTGCTGGTGATCGCGCGGACGGTGAGGCGGGCCGTGGAGCCGTTGTCGAACGCCACCGCGATCTTGGACCCGAGGTGGATGTCGTGGTCCTCGGCGAACTTCTCGTGGACGGACATCGAGTCCGGCTCGTAGGCGTCGGCGAGCTTGCCGGCGACCGTCTCGGTGCGCAGGTCCGTCGCGTAGCTCGGGTCGGCCGCGGTGATGGCGGTGCCGTCGAGCGTCCTGCCGTCGGGCGTGGTGAAGTCGGCCTTGGTCCACTTGTACTCGGTGACCCGCTCCAGGCCCGGCGTGTCCTTGACCGCGCGGACGGCCTGCGGGGTGATGAGCTGCCCGTTGTCGCTCTGGATGATGAAGTCGGTGCCGACGGTTTTGTCGAGCTGGTCGGTCGCGGAGGCGACCATGGAGGAGCCGACGACCGAGAGACAGGCGACCAGGGCGAGGCCGATCATCAGGGCGGCGCCGGTGGCGCCGGTGCGGCGCGGGTTGCGCAGGGCGTTGCGTTCGGCCATGCGGCCGACGGGGCCGAAGGCCCTCAGCAGGACCGTGCCGAGGACGCGGACCACGCCGCCGGCGAGCAGCGGGCCGATGACCACGAAGCCGATCAGGGACAGCACCACGCCGAGGCCGAGCCAGAGGGAGCCCTCCTTCGCCTTGTCGGCGGCGGAGGCCAGGTAGAGACCGTAGCCGCCCGCGCCGGTCAGCAGCAGGCCCAGCACGGCCCGTACGGCACCGGCCTTGGCGTCGGCCGGGGCGCCCGCGTCGCGCAGGGCGGCCATCGGGGAGACCTTGCCGGCGCGGCGGGCGGGCAGCCAGGCGGCGAGGACGGTGACGATCACGCCGAGGGCGAGGCCGACCACCGGGGTCGTCCAGGCCACCGTCAGGTCGTCGGTGGAGAGGTTCATGCCCGTCATGCCCATGAGCTTCATCAGGCCGACGGCGAGACCGATGCCCGCGCCGACGCCGAGGACCGAGCCGACGACACCGAGCAGCAGCGCCTCGGCGAGGACGGAGCGGTTGACCTGCCTGCGGCTGGAGCCGATGGCCCGCATGAGGCCGATCTCCCGGGTGCGCTGGGCGACCAGCATGGAGAAGGTGTTGATGATCAGGAAGATGCCGACGAGGAAGGCGATCCCGGCGAAGCCGAGCATCGCGTACTTCATGACGTTCAGCAGGCCGCCGACGTCCGCGCGGTTGGCGTCGGCCGTCTCCTTGGCGGTCTGCACCTTGTAGCCGGCCGTGCCGAGCTCCGCCGTGACGTTCTTCTTCAGCTGCTCGTCGCTGACGCCGGCCGCGGCCGTGACGTTGACGTTGGTGTACACGTCCGGCTCGCCGACCAGGGTCTGCTGGGCGGTCCTGGTGTCCAGGTAGAAGATCGCGGCGCCGGGGTTGGTGACCTGGAACGCGGCGATGCCGGAGATCCGCGCGGTGTGCGTGCCGACCGCGCTGATCACGCCGATCTCGTCGCCGAGCTTGAGGTGGTGCTTGTCGGCGGTGTCCTTGTCGACCATGACCTGGCCGGAGCCCCGGGGCGCCGCACCGGAGGTGATCTTCATGGTGCGGGCGTCGTTGCCGTTCCAGCTGCCGACGATGGTCGGGGCGCCGCTGGACGGGGAGAGGTTGTCCTTGTCGGCGTCCACGACGGTCACCGAGGTCGAGAAGACGGTCCCCTCCGCCGTCTTCACGCCCTGGGACTCGCGCACCTTGGTGAGCACGGAGGCCGGCATGACCGGCGGCTTGCCGTTGTCGGAGGTGGTCTCACCGGTGTCCGAGGCGTCCTTGGCGCTGACCGTGACATCGGAGGAGGTGGCGGCGAACAGCTTGTCGAAGGTGGTGTTCATGGTGTCGGTGAACACCAGCGTGCCGCAGACGAAGGCGACGGAGAGCAGGACCGCGACGGCCGACAGGGCCATGCGTCCCTTGTGCGCGAAGAAGTTGCGCATCGAGGTCTTCAGGACGGTCATGACGTACGCCCCCGCGCGTCGAAGTCCTTCATGCGGTCCAGGACGGCGTCCGCGGTCGGCTTGAACATCTCGTCGACGATCCGGCCGTCGGCGAGGTACAGCACCCGGTCCGCGTACGAGGCCGCCACCGGGTCGTGGGTGACCATCACGATGGTCTGGCCCAGCTCGTCGACGGAGCGGCGCAGGAAGCCGAGGACCTCGGCGCCCGCGCGCGAGTCGAGGTTTCCGGTCGGCTCGTCACCGAAGATGATCTCGGGGCGGGCCGCCAGGGCGCGCGCCACGGCGACACGCTGCTGCTGACCGCCGGAGAGCTGGGTGGGCCGGTGCTTGAGCCGGTCGGACAGTCCGACGGTGTCGACCACGCGCGCGAGCCACTCCTTGTCGGGCTTGCGGCCCGCGATGTCCATGGGGAGCGTGATGTTCTCGATGGCGTTGAGCGTGGGCAGCAGGTTGAACGCCTGGAAGATGAACCCGATCCGGTCCCGGCGCAGCTGGGTGAGCTTCTTGTCCTTCAGGCCGGTGATCTCGGTGTCGTCCAGATGGATCTGACCGCTCGTCACGGTGTCGAGACCGGCGAGGCAGTGCATCAGGGTGGACTTGCCGGACCCCGAGGGGCCCATGATCGCGGTGAACTGCCCGCGCGCGATGTCCACGTCGACGTGGTCGAGGGCGACGACACGGGTCTCGCCGGACCCGTACGCCTTGACGACCTGCCGCGCCCGCGCGGCGACGGCCGTACGCCCTCCAGTGCCCCCGTGCCTGGGAATGGTCACAGCCGAAGTCACGGTAGATCTCCTATGTCGGAAATGGATGGATCGCACTGGACCGCGGTGGATGCCCCGGGGGGAAGTGCGAGAAGTGCGAGAAGTGCTACGTCGAAGAGTCTGGCGGTGGGAGGGGGTCCGGCGCGCTGGTGCCGGGACCCGTCCTGCCGGGGGGTTAACCCCACCCTCCGCCACTGGGGCTGGCCACCCCCAACGGCATAAAGCCAGGTTAAGAAGGCACCCCGGTCGGTCTCGTCCTCCGCCGGTACGAACCCTCCCCGAGACCTGGTACGGAGGTACCCCTAGGGGCTCTCCACCGCCGGGTGGAGCGGCCCTCGGGGTCGACTCCACCCTTCGGCCCCGCGCCGCTCCACCCCCGGTGGTCCCGGGCCGCACCCTTCCGTCGCGTGAAGGTCAAGGCTCCCCCGGTGCGAAGGTCGAGTGGGAAGCTGTCCTCCGGCAGATAGATGCAGGGGACACGGGAGACGGCAGGGGAGGGCATCCGGTGGGGGACACGAGACCCGCGACACGCGAGGCCGCACCACGGCGCACGGGCGGACAGCGGCGGGGCGCGGTGGTGGCCGCGCTGATGCTCTCCATGGCGCTGGCCGCCCTGGACTCCACCGTGGTCTCCACGGCCGTCCCGCAGATCGTGGGCGACCTGGGCGGGTTCGCGGTGTTCTCCTGGCTGTTCTCGGGCTATCTGCTCGCGGTGACGGTCACCCTGCCCGTCTACGGCAAGCTCTCCGACACCTTCGGCCGCAAACCGGTGCTGGTGGTGGGCGCCGCACTGTTCCTGCTGGGGTCGCTGCTGTGCGCGCTCGCCTGGAACATGGCGGCGCTGATCGCCTTCCGCGTGGTGCAGGGGCTGGGCGGCGGCGCGCTCCAGGGCACGGTGCAGACGCTCGCCGCCGATCTGTATCCGCTCGAGGAGCGGCCGAAGATCCAGTCGAAGCTGTCCACGGTGTGGGCGGTGGCGGCGGTGGCGGGTCCCGGCCTGGGCGGGGTGCTCGCGGCGTACGCGGACTGGCGCTGGATCTTCCTGGTCAACCTGCCCATCGGGGCGGTGGCGTTGTGGCTGATCGTCCGTCATCTGCACGAGCCCCAGCGGGCGTCGCGGGCAAAATCGTCGCCACGCGCGCGTGAGGGCCGGACGCCGCGGCCGGAATCCTCCCCACGCGCGCGTGCAGGCAGGACACCGCGGCCGGAGTCGGCGCCCCGCGCGCGCGTGGACTGGGTCGGGGCGTCGGCCGTGTTCGCGTGTGGTGGGGTGCTGCTGACCGCGCTGGTGCAGGGCGGGGTGGCGTGGCCGTGGCTGTCGGGGCCCTCGTTCGGGCTGTTCGGTGCGGGGCTGGCGCTGGCGGGGCTCGTGGTGGTCGTCGAACGCCGGGCGGCGGAGCCGATCATCCCGGGGTGGGTGTGGCGGCGCCGTACGATCGCGGCGGTCAATCTGGCCCTGGGCGCGCTGGGCCTGCTGATGGTGGCCCCCTCGGTGTTCCTGCCGACGTACGCGCAGTCGGTGCTGGAGCTCGGCCCGGTGGCGGCCGGCTTCGTGCTCTCGGTGTGGACGCTGAGCTGGCCGGTGTCCGCCGCGCTGAGCCAGCACGTCTACCGGCGGATCGGCTTCCGTGACACCGCGCTGCTCGGCATCGGCGCCGCCGCGCTGATCCTGCTGGCGTTCCCCTTCCTGCCGTATCCCGGGGCGGCCTGGCAGCCGACCCTGCTGATGCTGGTGCTCGGGGCGGCGCTCGGCCTCTTCCAGCTGCCGCTGATCGTGGGGGTGCAGTCGACGGTGGGCTGGTCGGAGCGCGGGACGACGACGGCGTCGGTGCTGTTCTGCCGGCAGACCGGGCAGACGATCGGCGCCTCGGTGTTCGGCGCGGTGGCCAACGGGGTGCTGGCGGCCCGGCTGGGCGGGGCGGGCGATCTGGACTCGGTCACCCGCGCGCTCGATGCCGGTACGGCGCCCGAGTCGGTCCGGCGCGCTGTCGCGGGCGCCGTGCACGCCGTGTATCTGGGCGCGTCGGGCGCCGCCGCGCTGGCCTTCCTGGTGCTGCTGTGCGTGGCGCCGCGCCGGTTCCCGGTACTGGGGGAGCAGGACCGGGTCGAGTCGCCGGCGGCGGACGAGCAGCCGGAGGGCCGGGCGGAGAGGCGCGGTTAACGCGGGTAACACCCCAGGTCAGGGACCGGTTCGCACAGTAAGCGCATACCGACCGACCAGTTTGGTGAAAAGACTTCGCACCGACCGTACTCCCGAGTAACGTGCGTGGCTCGCCACCCCCCACCCCACCTCCCTGCGGTCCGCCGCCACGGACCCGAGCCGCGCAAGGAGCACGGGATGTCCCACGACCCGTCCCGCCCCCACCCGACGTACCCCTGGCAGCCGCCACCCCCACCACCCCCCGCACCCCCGCGCCACCGACCCGACCACCCCACCCCGCTCGGGCACCACAGCGACCTGCGGACCCTGCGCAGCGCCTACCGCCGCCAGCGCCGCGTGGCCACGCTCACCGCGCTCGGCTACTTCGTCGTGTTCCTGGCCCTGTCCGGCTTCGCGCCGTCCCTGATGACGGCCACCGTCACCACCGGAGTGCCCGCCGGCCTCCTCCTCGGGCTGATCCAGCTCCCCGTCACCTGGCTGGCGATCGGCGTCTACGAGCACACCGCCCGGCGCCGGGTCGACCCGCTCGCCGACCGCATCCGCAAGCAGTCCGAGATCGACGTACGGCGGGGAGCCACCCGGTGAGCAATGCACGCACCCCTCTCGCGGCCTCCGTCACGGAGTTCAGCGGCGACGCGCAGACCATGTCACTGGCCGCCTTCACCGCGGTCGCCACCGTCACCCTGCTGCTGTGCGTGATGACCGGCCCCGACCGCGACGACCTCGACGAGTTCTACACCGGCTACCGTTCCCTGTCCCCGCTGCGCAACGGCCTCGCCATCGCCGGCGACTACATCTCCGCCGCCACCGTCCTCGGCACCGGCGGAGTCATCGCCCTGTGCGGCTACGACGGTGTCGTCCTCGCCCTCAGCACGGCCCTGTCGCTGATGCTGCTGATGTTCCTGCTGGCCGAACCCCTGCGCAACGCGGGCCGGTTCACCATGGGCGACGCGCTGGCCAGAAGGATGCCCGGCCGCGCCGTACGGATCACCGCCTGCGCCGTCACCCTCGCCGCGCTGCTGCCGATGATGCTGGTGCAGCTCGCCGGCACCGGACAGCTCCTCGCGTTCATCCTG
Source organism: Streptomyces griseoruber (assembly GCF_001514205.1). Taxonomy (GTDB): domain Bacteria; phylum Actinomycetota; class Actinomycetes; order Streptomycetales; family Streptomycetaceae; genus Streptomyces; species Streptomyces griseoruber. The sequence continues at coordinate 122,150 of NZ_KQ948776.1, forward strand.
GGCTTCTCCGGAGACTCCGTGAAGACCGGCTGCGTCGTCGTCATGGGCGCGCTGATGATCAGCTACGCGGCGATCGGCGGCATGAAGGGCACCGCCCTCATCCAGATCCTGAAGATCGTCACCCTGCTCGGCTCCGGCGCCGCCGTCGCCCTCGTCGTCCTCGCTCGCTTCGACTGGAACCCGGGCACCCTGTTCGACGCGGCCGCGAAGGGCAGCGGGGTCGGCGACGCGTTCCTGCGCTCCGGCCTGGAGTTCGCCGGCAGCCCCTACCCCCGCATCGACATGATCACGGCCCAGCTGTCGGTGGTCCTGGGCGGTGCCTGCCTGCCGCACATCACCATGCGCATGTACACCGCGTCCAGCGCCCGCCAGGTGCGCCGCTCGCTGTCCTGGGCGGTGTCCGGCGTGGCCGTGTTCGTCCTGGTCATGACCGTCGTCGGATTCGGCGCCACGGCCCTGATCGGCCGCGCGGCGATCGCCGCCGCGGACCCGCAGGGCAACACCGCCTATCTGCTGGGCTCACGGGCCGCGTTCGGCACGGACGTGTCCACCGCGGAGACCCTGCTGTTCACGGCGGTCACCACGGCGATCTTCCTCACCGTCCTGGCCTCCGTCGCCGGCATGATCCTCGCCTGCGCCAACTCCCTCGCCCACGACGTCTTCGCGGCACGCGCGCGTACCGCGACCCCGCAGCGCGAGATGCTGATCGCCCGGCTGTCCGCGCTGGCCGTCGGCGTACCGACCATCCTGCTCGCCACCCAGGTGCAGCACCGCAGCCTGCAACCCCTGGTCACGCTCTCCTTCTGCCTGGGCGCCTCCGCCCTCGCCCCCGCCCTCGTCTACAGCCTCTTCTGGCGCCGCTACACCCGCACCGGCCTGCTGTGCACGCTCATCGGCGGCACCCTCGCCGTCCTGCTCCTGATGCCGGGCACGAACCTGGTCTCCGGCTCACCCGCCGCCGCGTTCCCCGAGGCCGACTTCAACTGGTTCCCCTTCACCACCACCGGCATCGTCACCGTCCCGCTCGGCTTCGCCTTCGGCTGGCTGGGCACCCTGGCCTCCGGCCGGCAAGGCGCCGAGGAGCAGCGCCGCCGGTACGAGGCCGTGGAGGGCTGGATCCTGGCGGGAGCGGCGGGGCGCAAGGGCGACTGACGCCCCGGCGGACGGCACGGCACGTGGGCCCGTCCTGCGCCCCGCCGCGTGATGCGGCGCGCAGGACGGGCCCCCGGTCCCTCGGACCGGGGCCGGCGAGGGTCCCGGCCCGATCACTCCGCAGGGCGGCCCGTGAGCGCCCTCAGGCTCTCCTGGACCTGCTCCATGTGCGCCCGCACCTCGTCCGAGAGCTCATGGTGCTTGCGCACCACCCGTTCCGTCTCCTGGGCGATGCGGTCCTCCTTCAGCCGGGCCTCGGCGAGGATCTGCGTGGCACGCGCGCGTGCCTCCTCCTGACGCCGGCCGATCGACTCCTGGGCCTCGGTGAACTCCCGCTGCGCCGCGGCCAGGGCCTCCTCGGCACGGGCCACCGCCCGCTCGTTGTTCGCCTCCATGGCGGCGATCCGCTCGGCTAGCTCACGGTCCGCCTCGGCCCACTTCTCGGCGTGCTCGTGCTTCGGTTCCACCAGCAGGCCCGCGGTGCGCTGCCGTACGTCACGCAGCGCGTCGAGCTCCGCACCGCGGAACTCCTTCACCTTGCGCCGCGCGGTGACCCGGATGCCCTGCGCCTCGGCGCGCGCGGCGAGCAGCCGTTTGTGGGCGTCCTCCTTGGCCTGCGTGCGGATCGCCTCCGCCTGCTCCTGCGCCGTGCGGCCCAGCGTCTCGGCGTGCTCCTCGGCCTGCGCGACCTCCTCCGCCGCCTCCCGCCGGGCGCGCTCGACCATCCCGGCCGCCTCTTCCTGTACGAGATCCCACACGCGCCGGGCGCGCTCCCCGAGGGTGTCGTACGTCTGCGGCTTGATCTCCGTGCAGGCCTCGCGCAGCCGCTTGGCCTCCACCACCATCTCCTTGGCGAGCACCGTGAGCCGGGTGACCCGCTCCCAGGCCGCGTCGCGTTCGGCGGAGAGCGCGGCGGTGAACATGTCGACTTCTTTGGGCCGGTAGCCGCGCCCGAGAACGGTCACGAACCCAGGCGATGACACCCGTGCGCTGCTCATGCTGTAGCCCCTTCCACCAGACGGACGCGAAATGATGATTTCCCGCATATCTTGATGTATCGGACTTAAGTGTTCATAACGCGACACTCCGGGCGCATGGTGCGGTCCTTCCCGCACGGAAAAGGGCCGGGCCGGTCATATGACCGGCCCGGCCCCCGACACACCCGGCGTCAGCGGGACGCCCGCCTCACAGCAGCCCGTCCCACATCTGCTCCAGCAGCACCGACCACCAGCTCTCCGGCGAACCCAGCGCCGCCGGGTCCAGCGAGGCCAACTGGGCCTGGAAGTCCACCGTCCAGCGACCCGCCTGCTCCTGGTTCAGCCCGAACCGCAGCCGCCACATCCGGCCCAGCAGGGCGAGGCACCGCTGGAACTCGGGCAGCCCGGTGTTCACGAACTGCGGCGGCACGACCCCACCGCCCGGCCCCGCCTCCACCGGCACCGCGACGATGTTCGCGGTCCCGTACTGCACACAGATCGCCCTGCCGAAATCACTGCCCATGACGAGGTACGACCCCGCGTCCGGCGCCGGCCGCACACCGCGCTCCGCCGCCAGCTCCGCCAGCGTCGGCACCGGCCGCCCCGGCTGGGCCTGCGCCCAGAAGAACGGCCCCATGTCCATCGGCAGACCCGCCACCACCAGGGTGTGCGCCACCACCGGCGGCACCCCCTGCCGGGACACCGCGGCCTGCTCGAACCGGAACAGCCCCGGCCCGAACGCCCCGCCCAGCTCCTGCGCGATCGCCTCCGGCGGGACCGGCGGGACCGGCTGCACCGGCGGCAACGGCGCCCGCACCGGCGCGGGCCGCGCGGGACCGTCGGCCACCTGGTGCAACTCGCCCTGGTGCGCCAGCAACTGCCGCATGCCCTGCTGCCGGCTCGCGTGGTCCGTGCCGTACGGCGCGATGCTCGCCAGCCGCGCCTGCGGCCACTGCTCCCGGATCATCCGCGCGCAGTACGCACCCGGCAGCTCGCAGGACTCCAGCTCGGTGTGCAGCTCCAGCACCTGGTCCGGGGGCACGTTCATGGCCCGCAGCTCGTGGAAGATCTGCCACTCCGGGTGCGGGGTGCCCGGCGCCGAACGCCGGATCACCTGCTGCTCCGACCCGTCCTGCGCGCGGTAGCGCAGCACGGCCTGGTAGCCCGGACCGACCGTCGGCTGCCCGGGCGGCTGCTGCGGATACCCGTACGCCGGCGGCTGCCCCGCTCCGGGCACACCCGCGGGCATGCCCTGAGGGACACCCGGAGGCATCCCAGGGGCGCCCGGAGCCATACCCGGAGCGCCCGGCGCACCCGGGGCGGGCGGCGGGGGCGCACCGGGGGCGCCGACCGGGGGTCCGGCCAGCACGGTCCGCGCCTGATGCGGGGCACCGGGCGCACCGGGTGCCCCCGGAACCCCGGGCGCCTGAGGTACGCCGGGAGCACCCGCCGGAGCCTGCGGCACCCCAGGGGCGCCCGGAGGCTGCGGCGCGCCCCCGACCCCACCCGGGCCACCGGTCCCACCAGGCCCGCCCGGCCCACCAGGCCCACCCGGACCCATCCGCCCGGGGTCGGCCAGCATGGTCGCGGCATGGTGAACACCACCGGGAGGAGCACCACCCGGCGTGTTCGGCCCGGCGGGCGCGTTCGGCGCACCGGGACCGGCCGGCCCCTCCGGCTCCAGGGCCGACACCAACTGCGTGGGCACATAGCCACCCGCCGCACCGCCACCGGGCGCACCCGGACCGGGCGGCGGAGGCGGCGGCGTACCGCCCGGCCGCGCACCCGGAGCCCCCGGCGCACCCGGCGGAGGCGGCGGCGTGGCCCCACCGCGCGCACGGCGCGGAGGCGGAGCCGCCTTGCTGGTCGCGGCATCGGCGATCTCACCGGCGTTCGGCGCGAGCGGCCGCCCCGGCGCACCCCCGCCCGCGGCTCCGGCCCCGTACGACGGCACACCCGACTGCGGCTGGGGAGGCGGGGGCGTGGCCCCCTGCCCGGCACCGGCACCCCCCGGCCCCTGCGGGTACCCGTACGACGACCCACCGGGCCCCTGTGGGGGAGCGGGCGGCGCGGGCGTGGCCGGCCCCTGCGGGTACCCGTACGACGACCCGCCCGGCCCGGGCGGCGGGGGCGGAGCCGGTGTGCCGCCCTGCGTATCCGCGGCACCCGGCGCGCCCGGGGCGTCCATCGCCGGGGCGACCGCCGTCGGCGGGAGCCGGCTGCCACCCTTCATCAGGGCCGTCTTGGCGTCCGGCAGCCCGGCGGGCGGCGGCGCGGGCTCGTCGGAGCCGCTCAGCGGCGGCGCGAAGACCGTCGCGGGCAGCGGCACCGAACGGTCGTCGCCGGCGTCGGCGTTGGTGTCCGTCCCCGTCCAGGGCGTGGCCCCGGCGGGCGGCGGCGCGACAGGACCCCCCGGCGCACCGGACGCGGGCCCCGTCGGCACCCCGGGCTGCGTCCGCGGCAGCCCGCTCCCCGGCACCCCGGCCTGCGTCCGCGGCAGCCCGCTCCCCGGCACCCCGGCCTGCGTCCGCGGCAGCGAGGGATCCGGCGCCGCGGCACCGGCCGCAGCACCCGCGGACACACCGGCACCCGTACCGGCACCGGCAGCCCCGCCGCCGGACTCCCCCCGCTCCCCGATGCCCAGCTTGTCCGCCGCCTCCTGCAACCACTCCGGCGGCGACAACAAGAACGACGTCTGATTCAGATCCACCCGCGCCGCAGGCGCCGGCACCGCGTCCCGGGGCTCGTCCGGACGGCCGTACTCCTCCTCGTAACGGCGGATCACCTCACCCACCGGCAGCGCCGGCCACAACGTGGCCTCCCCGCTGTCCCGGGCGATCACCAGCCGCTGCGCACCCCCGTCCGACCGAGGACCCTCCGCGCGGTCCTCCGCCCACACCACGAACCCGAGCCCGAACTCCCGCACCCGCACCTCACGATGCTGGTACGCCGGAACGTCCCCGTTGATCCACTCCTCGGCGCGCTCCTGCGCCTGCGCGAACGTCACCATCGCCTGAGCTCACTCCCCCGCGCCGACGGACGCCACGGGCACCGCACGCGCGAACCCGCCGTCCACCATCAGATTCGCCACCGTCTCCAACTCCGGCGGATTACCGGCCAGCCGCGACAGGAACACGTCGAAGTCCTCACCGCACGGCAGCAGCAGCCGCCGCGTACGCTCCGCCGGCGGCAACGCGGGATCCACGTCCCGGACGTCGTCGTACGCGCAGAACCACACCGAACCGACCCGCTCGCCCTTCACCTTCACGGCCAGCAGCCCGCCCTGTACGAACCCGACGCCCAGGTAGTCCTTCGTCAGGTGGTCCCGCAGACACTTGTTGACGTACACGAGATCGTTGACCGCCGCCTCGTCCCGCACCGTGAAGAACGGCTGGTCCACCAGCAGCCCCACCTCGGCGTCCAGCGCCGCGCCCACCGGCGCGCACCCGCCCGCCGCCTTCAGGAACGACCGGTACGCCCCCGGCAGCCGGTACCCGAGGTCCTCCTCGACCCCCTGCACCTGCGCCTCGGTCACCGCCACACCCGACTTCGGCAGCCCCACATGCGCCGGACGCGTCTCCTGCAACGGCCGCGTCCCCCGCTTCGACTGATCCACCGGAGCCGTCGCCAGCCCACCGTGATGCCTCAGCAGCGCCTTCACCTCGACCGGAACCAGCTCCAGCCGCCGCGAACCCACCACGTGATGCCACGTCCAGCCGTGCGGCGTCGCCACATTCGGCACCGTGTCCCACAACGCGTGCCCCGAAGCCGCGAGCACCGCGTTCGCCGACACGTAGTCCGTCAGCCGCAACTCGTCGACCCCGAAACCCTCCGGGGGCTCCGCGATCTCCGCCGCCGCACGCGCGTACGGCGAAAAGTCCGGATAGCCGTGCTCGTCCACCCGCACCCCTCTCGGGTGCCGTGCCGCCCGCACCGGATCCGGGAAGTGCACGACCTGCCCGGCATAGGCCGCGTTCGGCGGCGCGGCCTGTTGCCCGAGCCGACTCGTCGTCATGGCGGTTGCCCCCTGCGGCACTCTGGTACGGCCCGCAGCGACCGGTTCCGCTTCCGGACCCGGACCACCACGCCCCGTATCGACTGTCTCCAACGGTTCTCCAACACGCGCCCACCGCGCGCATCACGGTGCCGACAGCCTATGCGGTACGACGACACGGGTCACCGGCGCTCCGTTCGACGCCCCCCGCATCCGTGACCAGCCGTCACCCCGCCCTCACGGACCGCCCAAACCCGGGCGTGTCGCACCGCCCCAGCTTCCGCACCCGCCACGCCATTTGGCACCCTGTGACGTCCGAGGGCATGCTCGGGAGGGGATGACGATCATGAACGCAACGCAAACGGGGCAGCACAACGGGCCGCAAACGCCCGCATCCGGCGACCCCCGCATCGGCTGGTCCAGCGCCGAGACCCCCCACACCCCCACACTCCGTCACCGCCGCGACGGCATACTCCCCACCATCGCCGCCGCCCTCTCCGTACGCGGCGCCACCCTCACCAGCACCGCGGCCCGGGGCGACCAGCCCCCGGCCCTGCACCACCTCGTCCAGGACTTCCTCGATACCCTCGGCAGCGCCCAACGCGACCGCTTCACCGGACGCTGCGCCGAAGCACTCCTCATCTCCCGCCACATCACCGCCGCCGACGCCGCCCGCAGCAGACGCGCCGCCCGCAAACCCATGACCAACGGCGAAGCCCGCAAAGCACTGAAACAAGCCAAACTCACCGCCCGCCGCATCCGCGAGGACGGCGACCCCCTCCACGGCAGCTTCGCCGCACCCTGCCGCGCCTGCACCGCCCTCAGCGCCCACTTCGGCGTCCGCATCGTCGACCCGGAAGCGAACGACTGACCCACCCCGGCACAGCACCACACCCGCAGCACGCAGAACGCAGCACGCAGAACGCAGCACGACGAACGAAGGCCGATGCACCCGGACCCGCGCACCTCCTCCCCCTCTCCCTCGGCTCCGCTCGGGCCGGGGGGACCCCCATCCCGCTTCCCCGTCCCCGTCGACGCCACCCTGCGCGCCGCCGGCTGGCAACCCGGACGCTGGGACATCAAACAGGCCGAGATCTGGGCCGACACCCTCCGCGACCACACCAGCCCCGCCGGCCACCGCCACGCCGTCTTCCCCGCCGCCGTCGAAGCCTGGGCCGAATTCGGCGGCCTCACCCTCACCCCCGGCGGACCCGGCCGCCAGGTCGCCCCCGCCCCCCTCCACCTCGACCCCCTCCACGGCCTCCACATGGCCCGCACCCTCGCCGACCTCGGCCGCGCCCTCGACACCGACGTCAGCCCCCTCGGCACCGAGACCGACACCCACTCCCTCCTCGCCATCGACGCCGAAGGCCGCGTCTACGCCCTCGACCACACCGGCGACTGGTACCTCGGCCCCGACATCGACCAGGCCCTCGCCGCCCTCGTCTCCGGCATCGAACCCGTACGCCTCACAGCAGGCTGACCCTCACGGGGAGGGAATCACCGCCGACACCCGGAAACCCCCCGCCTCCGTCGGCCCCGACACGAACACCCCGCCCAGCGCCACCACCCGCTCCTTCATCCCCACCAGACCGTTCCCCCCCGACGGCAACCCCGCCGAACCCGCCGAACCCACCTCCGGCGGCGGCTCGTTCTCCACCTGCATCGCGATCTCGGCCACCCGATGCGCCAACCGCACATGCGTCTTCGCCCCCGCCGCATGCTTGTGCACGTTCGTCAACGCCTCCTGCACCACCCGGTACGCCGTCTGCTCGATCTCCCCCGCATACGTCCGCACCTCCCCCTCCACCGACAGATCCACCACCATCCCCGCGGCCGCCGACTGCCCCACCAACTCCTCCAGCTCCTCCAGACACGGCCCCTCACCGTGCTGCTCCACCACCGCCCGCGACGCCGCCGCCGCGGCCGCCACCCCCACCGCCGCCAACGGCACCGAAGCCGCCGCCCGCTCCCGCGCCCCACCACTGCGCAGCACCCCGAGCATCTCCCGCAACTCGGTCAACGCCTGCCGCCCCATGTCCCCGACCAGAGCGGCGTTCCGTACGGCCTTCTCCGGATCCTTGCGGGCCACGGCCTGCAACGCGGCGGCATGGACGACCATCAGACTCACCCGGTGAGCGACCACGTCGTGCATCTCCCGCGCGATCCGCGTCCGCTCCTCGCCCCGCGCCCACTCGGCCCGCTCCTCGGCCCGCTCGGCGAGCAGCTGCAACTCCCGCTCCAGACTGTCGGCCCGCTCCCGCAGGCTCTCCATCAGCCGGCGCCGCTGACCGACATAGAGACCCAGCAGGACGGGCGGCGCGGTCAGCCCCAGCGACATCACGAGCGCCGCGAACGGTATGAACCAGTCCCCGATGGTCAGCCGCCCCGAATCCATGCTCTGCCGCACCCGTACGAACGTCACGATCAACGTCCCCATCAGCTGCATCCCGGCGAGCGAGGCGATGATCCGGCGGGGCAGCTCGGACGCGGCGAGCGTGTACAGCCCGACCAGGCCCATCAGGAAGCCCATCTGGGCCGGCGTGATCGCGATGGCCACCAGCACCACGGCGATCGGCCACTGCCGCCGCACCACCAGCACCGACCCGGCGAGCCACCCGAAGACGACCCCCGCCGCCACCGGGATCCCCGCGTCCCGCGCGAACGCCACGCCCTCCGCCGCGCACTCCACGGCGGACACGGCGGCCAGACTCCAGTCGAACGCGGCGCTACGCCACCTGGGCCACCACAGTGGCCCCCTCCGTTCCGCCGCGGTCTCTTCCCCCGTCGAGGTCATGCCTCCAGCCTACGGGCGCGACCCCTTGCGTTTCTGTCGACTTTCTACGACCGAAACCCGGCACTTTCCCTCGAACAGGCGAACTGCACCTGTTCGACACCGGAACCCTTCATTCCGCCCAGACGGTATGCGTATGGCACATTCCCCTGGCAAGTACGCGCACTTCGAGCTGGGCTGCTCGAAGAGCTCGATCTCGCTGTGGATGCGGGATCTGCCCTCACCGGAGCGACCGAGGCCCGACACAGGTGCAGCACGACAGGGCGCACAGCGTGCGACCGAGAAGCGCGCCATCGCGCACGCAGAGCTCGGCGCGAAAGCCAAGCCTGGCTCCAACCGGCGGGTCATCTTCGTGAACAGCGACGCCAACATGATCACGCTCTTCCCGGCCTGGCTCGACATCCACGAATCCGCAGACGTACCGGCGGCCGAGGCCTCCTGGGCAAACCGGGTAGGGATCAAGGTCGGCGGCCTCCTGAAGACGAGCCTCAAGAAGCACAACCCCAAGACCAACCGCACCAACGTCGGCGAGGACTACCACGGGTGCCTACGGGTGGCCGTACTCCAGAGCGCTGACCTACACCGTCGCATCGAGGGCTGGTGGTACGGCATAGTAGGAGACGCCACTCGACGGCCTGACTGAATGTCCGGTTTGGGCGAGCTTGTTCCCCTGTGGTGTAATTGGCAGCACTGTGGCTTTTGGTGCCATATGTCCGGGTTCGAGTCCTGGCGGGGGAGCTTTACCAGGTGTGGGCCCTGACAGCACTGTCAGGGCCCGCTCTCATGTCCGCCAGGAAACGCCCCGGTATCCTTCGGATGTCCCCACCTCACTCCACAGCCGAAGGGCACATCCGTGAGCGCCATTCGCCCGGCAGCCGTCGTCGTTCTCGCAGCGGGTGAGGGCACCCGTATGAAGTCGGCCACACCCAAGGTCCTGCACGAGCTCTGCGGCCGCAGTCTCGTCGGGCATGTGCTGGCCGCCGCCCGTGAGCTGGACCCCGAGAACCTGGTCGTCGTGGTCGGGCACGCGCGCGAGAAGGTCACCGCGCACCTCGCCGAGGTCGACGCCGCCGTACGGACCGCCGTGCAGGAGCAGCAGAACGGCACCGGTCACGCCGTGCGGATCGCGCTGGAGGAGCTGGGCAGCCGGGTGGACGGGACCGTGGTCGTCGTCTGCGGCGACACGCCTCTCCTCACCGGCGCGACCCTCTCCGCGCTCGCCGCGACCCACCACGGCGACGGCAACGCGGTCACCGTGCTGACCGCCGAGGTGCCGGACGCCACCGGGTACGGGCGGATCGTCCGGGACGAGGTCACCGGTGCGGTGACGGCCATCGTGGAGCACAAGGACGCCTCCGACGCCCAGCGGGCGATCCGTGAGATCAACTCCGGGGTGTTCGCGTTCGACGGGGCGCTGCTGGCCGACGCGCTGAAGAAGGTGCGGACGGACAACAGCCAGGGTGAGGAGTACCTCACGGACGTGCTCGGGATTCTGCGGGAGGCCGGGCACCGGGTGGGGGCGTCCGTGGCCGCCGATCACCGGGAGATCGCCGGGATCAACAACCGGGTGCAGCTGAGCGAGGCGCGTCGGATTCTCAACGACCGGCTGCTGACCGCCGCGATGCTGTCCGGTGTGACGGTGATCGATCCGGCGACCACGTGGGTCGATGTGACGGTCACGTTCGAGCAGGACGCCGTCGTCCACCCGGGCACCCAGCTGCTCGGCGCCACGCACCTCGGTGAGGGCGCGCAGGTGGGTCCGAACAGCCGGCTCACGGACACGGTCGTCGGCGCGGGGGCCCGTGTCGACAACGCGGTCTCCTACTCCTCGCACATCGGCGCGGGCGCGAGTGTCGGGCCGTACGCCTATCTGCGGCCGGGTACGCGGCTGGGCGCGAAGGGCAAGATCGGGACGTATGTCGAGACGAAGAACGCCTCGATCGGGGAAGGGACGAAGATCCCGCACCTGTCCTACGTCGGTGACGCGACGATCGGTGAGTACTCGAACATCGGTGCCGCGAGTGTGTTCGTGAACTACGACGGGCAGGACAAGCATCACACCACCGTCGGCTCGCACTGTCGTACGGGCTCGGACAACATGTTTGTGGCTCCTGTCACGGTCGGGGACGGTGCGTACACCGCCGCCGGGTCCGTGATCACGAAGGATGTGCCGCCCGGTTCGCTGGCCGTGGCCCGTGGTCAGCAGCGGAATATCGAGGGTTGGGTGGCTCGTAAGCGTCCGGGGAGTGCCGCCGCGCAGGCGGCCGAGGCCGCTGCGCGGCAGGGCGAGCGCGAAGACTGACCGGAAACGGGTGCGTCAAACACGGCGTACCGTGATAAGTGCGAATCCGCACCCCCCTGAGAGACCTCTGAGGAGACAGTGCTGTGACCGGGATCAAGACGACCGGCGAGAAGAAGTTGATGTTCTTCTCCGGCCGCGCCCACCCCGAGCTTGCCGAGGAGGTCGCCCACGAGCTGGGTGTCGGGGTCGTCCCGACGAAGGCCTTCGACTTCGCCAATGGTGAGATCTATGTCCGCTACCAGGAGTCGGCGCGTGGTGCGGACTGCTTTCTGATCCAGAGCCACACGGCTCCGATCAACAAGTGGATCATGGAGCAGTTGATCATGATCGACGCGCTGAAGCGTGCTTCGGCGCGTTCGATCACGGTGATCGTGCCGTTCTACGGCTATGCGCGGCAGGACAAGAAGCACCGTGGCCGTGAGCCGATCTCGGCGCGGCTGATCGCGGACCTGATGAAGACGGCGGGTGCGGACCGGATCCTGACGGTGGATCTGCACACGGACCAGATCCAGGGCTTCTTCGACGGTCCGGTGGACCACCTGTTCGCGCTTCCGCTGCTGGCGGACTACGTGGGCAGCAAGGTGGACAAGTCGAAGCTGACCGTGGTCTCGCCGGACGCCGGCCGGGTGCGGGTGGCCGACCGCTGGTGCGACCGGCTGGGCGCGCCGCTGGCGATCGTGCACAAGCGGCGCGACAAGGACGTGGCGAACCAGGTGACGGTCCACGAGGTCGTGGGCGAGGTCAAGGGCCGGGTCTGTGTGCTGGTCGACGACATGATCGACACGGGTGGCACGATCTGCGCCGCGGCGGACGCGCTGTTCGCGCACGGTGCGGAGGACGTCATCGTGACGGCGACGCACGGTGTGCTGTCGGGTCCGGCGGCGGACCGTCTGAAGAACTCGAAGGTCAGCGAGTTCGTGTTCACCAACACGCTGCCGACGCCGGGTGAGCTGGAGCTGGACAAGATCACGGTCCTGTCCATCGCGCACACCATCGCGAGTGCGGTGCGTGAGGTGTTCGAGGACGGGTCGGTGACGAGCCTGTTCGACGAGCAGTGAGCCTGTTCGTCCCTCTTCGCCCTTCAGGATGATCGATTTTTCTGCGGCCTCCTTCGCCGAGTAGACTTCCCCAGTTGCTCGGCGAGGGAGGCCGCGTCCTTGGACGCGACGCTCCGTTATCGACGCGCTCTTCGTAGCAGGCCGTTCGTGGCCGGGTGACCACGTCCGTTCCTGTTTTCCACGAGGAGTGATCATGTCCGAGGTCAAGATCTCCGCCGAGACCCGCACCGAGTTCGGCAAGGGTGCCGCCCGTCGTATCCGTCGTGACAGCAAGGTCCCCGGTGTCCTGTACGGCCACGGCTCGGACCCGCTGCACCTGACCCTCCCGGGTCACGACCTGCTGCTCGCGCTGCGTACGCCGAACGTCCTGATCTCCCTGGACATCGACGGCAAGACCAACGAGCTGGCCATCCCGAAGGCCGTGCAGCGTGACGCGATCAAGGGCTTCCTGGAGCACGTCGACCTGCAGCTGGTCAAGCGGGGCGAGAAGGTCACGGTCGAGATCCCGGTGCAGACCGAGGGCGAGCTGGCCGCCGGCGGCAACCTGCTGGAGCACGTCCTGAACGCGCTGCCGGTCGAGACCGAGGCCACCCACATCCCCGAGGGCGTCACGGTGTCCGTCGAGGGCCTGGAGGCCGGTGCCTCCGTCCTCGCCAAGGACATCACGCTGCCGAAGGGCACCACGCTGGCCGTGGACGGCGACACCGTCGTCCTTCAGGTGCTGGCCGCGCAGGCCGAGGAGGCCCCGGAGGGCGAGGCCGCCGAGGGCGAAGAGGTCGCCGAGGCCTGAGCCGCGTAGCTTTCGTAGCGGTACATCAGCTACAGCCGCTGTTTCCCTCTTCCGGGGGGAGCAGCGGCTGCTGTGCAAGGAGACTTGGACGTGACGACCCCCGCCAACGCCCCGTGGCTGATCGTCGGCCTCGGGAACCCCGGGCCGGAGTACGCCGGCAACCGCCACAACGTCGGTTTCATGGTGGCCGATCTGCTGGCCGAGCGGATCGGGGGGAGGTTCAAGCGGGCGGGCAAGGCGCAGGCCCAGGTCGTGGAGGGGCGGATCGGGCCGCCGGGGCCGGGGAGCCGGCGGGTGGTCCTGGCGAAGCCGATGTCGTTCATGAATCTGTCCGGCGGTCCGGTGAACGCGCTGCGGGACTTCTACAAGGTGCCGGTGGCGAACATCGTGGCCGTGCACGACGAGCTGGACATCGACTACGGCACGCTGCGGGTGAAGCTGGGCGGCGGGGACAACGGGCACAACGGTCTGAAGTCGATGACGAAGGCGATGGGTGCGGAGTACCACCGGGTGCGGTGCGGGATCGGGCGTCCGCCGGGGCGGATGCAGGTGGCGGACTTCGTGCTGAAGGACTTCTCCTCGGCGGAGCGCAAAGAGCTGGACTGGTTCGTGGACCGGGCCGCCGACGCGGTGGAGTGTCTGGTGTCCGAGGGGCTGGAGCGGGCGCAGAGTACGTACAACTCGTGATGTGTCGCCCAGGGAGGTTGACTGACCGCTGAGGCTTGGCCAATGATCCCGGCCATGCCTGCCACAGCAGCCTCGTCCCACCGCCGCAGGAGGGCGTCCCCGAAAGCCCGTGGGGCCTCCGCGGCCGCCCTGCGTCTGGGGCGGCTGGCGGCGATGGGGGTGGTCGCCGCGGTGATCCTGTTCGCGGGGGTGTGGGGTTCGTGGGGCACGGCGCAGCAGGTGATGCTGACGAAGGGGCGCGAGCGCGGCACGATCGCGGTGGAGCGGTGCGGCGAGGACACGTGCTGGGGGCCGTACACGCCGGTGTCGGCGGGGTCGACGGCGCGGTCGCGGGTGGTGATCGAGAAGTCGGTGGCGGTGCGCAGCGGCGGGACGTACGCGGTCGTGGTCAAGCCGGACGGTGACGAGGTGGTGCGGTCGGGTCCGGCCGGGGTGCTGTACGCGTGGGTACCGATGGGCGGCGCGCTGCTGCTCGCGTCGGTGGTGGTCGCGGGCGGGCTGGGGCGGGCGCGGTGGGGGTGGGTGCTGGCGGGGTCCGGGGCGGCGCTGCTGACGGCGGCGTTCCTGGCCGTGTGAACCGGAGGGTGCCCCTCGGAAGGGGCACCCGGTGGCCGCCGCGGGTCAGCCGGTGTTGCGCAGGCCCGCCGCCACGCCGTTGACCGTGAGGAGCAGGGCGCGGGAGAGCAGCGGGTCGGGTTCGGCGCCCGCCGCCGCGGCGTCGCGCTGCCGCTTGAGCAGGGTCACCTGGAGGTAGGAGATGGGGTCCAGGTAGGCGTCGCGGATGGTGAAGGTCTGCTTGAGGACGGGGGTGGCGTCCAGCAGTTCGCGCTCGCCGGTGATCTTGAGGACCTCGGTGACGGTGAGCTCGTGCTCGGCCCTGATGCGGTCGAAGACGTGCTTGAGGTCGTCGGGGACGAGGGTGTCCACGTAGTGCTGGGCGATCCGCAGGTCGGTCTTGGCGAGGGTCATCTCGACGTTGGAGACGAAGTTGCGGAAGAAGTGCCACTGGTCGCGCATCTCGTCGAGCACGGTGTCGAGGCCCGCCTCGCGCAGGGCCTTCAGGCCGGAGCCGACGCCGTACCAGCCGGGGACGATCTGCCGGGACTGGGTCCAGCCGAACACCCAGGGGATGGCGCGCAGTCCGTCGAGTCCGGCGCCGGAGTCGGGGCGGCGCGAGGGCCGGGAGCCGAGGTGGAGGTCGGCGAGCTGGTCGACGGGGGTGGAGGCGAAGAAGTACGCGGGCAGGTCGGGGTCCTCGACCAGCTCGCGGTACGCCGCGTGCGCCGCGTCGGAGACGACGTCCATGGCGGCGTCCCAGCGGGCGAGGGCCTCGACGGACTGGCGGGGTGAGGTGTGCAGGGCGGAGGCCTGGAGGGTGGCGGCGACCGTCAGTTCCAGGTTCTCCCTGGCCAGGGAGGGGATGAGGTACTTGTCGGAGATGACCTCGCCCTGTTCGGTGACCTTGATCTCGCCTTCGAGGGTGCCCCAGGGCTGGGCGAGGATCGCGTCGTGGGAGGGGCCGCCGCCGCGGCCGACGGTGCCGCCGCGGCCGTGGAAGAGGCGCAGGCGTACGCCGTAGCGGTGGGCGACGTCGCGCAGCCGGCGCTGGGCGCGGTGGATCTCCCACTGGGAGGTGGTGATGCCGCCGAACTTGGAGGAGTCGGAGTAGCCGAGCATGACCTCCTGGACGTCTCCGCGCAGGGCGACGAGGCGCCGGTAGGAGGGGTCGGAGAGCATCTCCTCGAGGATGGTGTCGGCGGCCTTGAGTTCGTCGGTGGTCTCCAGGAGGGGCACGATGCCGATCTTCGCCCAGCCGGCATGCAGGTCGATCAGGCCGGCCTCGCGGGCGAGGACGGCGGCGGCGAAGACGTCGTCGGCGCCCTGGCACATGGAGATGATGTACGACTCGATGACCTCGGGTCCGAAGACCTCCAGGGCCCGCTTGACGGTGAGGAAGACACCGAGGGTCTTCTCGCCGGCCGCGTCGACGGGCGCCGGGGTGGGGGCGAGCGGCCTCCTCGACCGCAGCTCCTTCGCGAGCAGCTTCGTACGGTATTCGCGGGGCATGTCCACGTACCGCCAGGACTCCTCGCCGAGGCGGTCGAAGAGCTGGCCGAGGGCGTGGTGGTGGGCGTCGGCGTGTTCGCGGACGTCCATGGTGGCGAGCTGGAGACCGAAGGCGGCCAGGGTGCGGATGGTGCGGTTCATCCGGCCGTCGGCGAAGAGGCCGCCGCGGTGCTCGCGCAGGGAGGTCTGGACGAGGGTGAGGTCCTGGAGGAGTTCGCCGGTGCCGAGGTAGTCGCGGCCGGGCTCGTGCGGGGTGCCCTTGGCGAGGCGCTGCTTGGTGTTCTCCAGCTTCTGCCGGACGCAGGTGGCCTTGAGGCGGTAGGGCTCCTCGGCGTTGAGGCGCTTGTAGCGGGGGCTGATCTCGGGCAGGCGTTCGAGGTCGGCCTTGAGGGACTCCAGCAGTTCTTCCGTCGCCCCGGTGTAGCGGATGGAGTTCGACAGGAAGCCGCGCAGTTCGTCGATCGTCTCCAGGGCGTCGTTGATGCCGTGTTCGTGCTGGAGGATGAGGACGTCCCAGGTGACCTGGGGGGTGACGTTGGGGTTGCCGTCGCGGTCGCCGCCGATCCAGGTGCCGAAGGTGAGGGGGCGGGTGTCCTCGGGAAGGTGGACGCCGACCCGCTCCAGCTCGGAGGTGAGGTCCTCCAGGACGTCACCCACGGCGCCCGCGTGCAGTTCGTCCAGGTAGTAGATCGCGTTGCGGGCCTCGTCGGCGGGCTCGGGGCGTACGACGCGCAGCTCGTCGGTCTGCCAGACGAGGTCGATGTTCTCGGCCAGGCGCGTGTCGTGGCGCCGGCGGTCGGCCTCGATGACGGGGGTCTCCAGAAGCGCGGCGATGCGCCGGAGCTTGTTCAGTACCGACCGGCGCGCGGCCTCGGTGGGGTGGGCGGTGAACACCGGGCGGACGTTGAGATGGCGGACGGACTCGCGGACGTGCTCGGGGTCGGCGTCCTTGAGGCGGTCGGCGGTGCGGGCGAGGAGACCGCCCTCGGCGGCGCGCCTGGCGCGCAGCTCACGGCCGCGGTGGACCTGCTCGGTGACGTTGGCGAGGTGGAAGTAGGTGGAGAAGGCGCGGACGAGCTTGGCCGCGGTCTCCAGTTCGGTGCCGCGCAGCAGCTCGGCGGCGGCCTCTCCGTCCTCGCGGGTGAGGCGGCGGACCTTCTCGACCAGGTCGAGCAGCTCGGGGCCCTCCTGCCGGACGAGGGCCTCTCCGAGGAGGTCACCCAGTCGGCGGATGTCGGCCCTCAGTTCGGTGCTGGTGGTCGCCGTGGACTCGGTCTGGTCGTCGGCACTGCTCACAGGTGCGGCTCCTTGCAGTGGTGAAGCTCGTCTGAGGCTCGTCTGGGCGGGGCCCGGGACCGTCCTGGCGGCGGGTGCCGCATACGGGCCGGACATCCGGGAAGAAAACAGAGCGGACCGCGCTGTCCGACCGTCTCCAAGGATAGGTGGCGGACGGGACGCGCAGATGGTCGGGCTCTTGCCGCCGAGCAGGGCACTGCCATACTTACGATGCCGTAGGTTACGGAACCGTAGGAAGCTGTACCCAGCACCCTGCGGAAGGCTGCCGTGACCCGGCGACCTGCCACAACACCCTCGAATCCCCCAGGGGACGCCCCATGACCACGCGCTCCGATGTGATCGACGACGCCCCGAAGGCGAACGACGGCGCTCCGCTTCCCTCCGCGACGCTCGGCGGCGAGCAGAAGCGTTCGCTGGAGCAGATCACCCTTCTCCTCTTCATCATCGTTCCGTTCCTGGCGCTGCTCGCGGCGGTGCCGCTGGCGTGGGGGTGGGGGGTCAGCTGGCTGGATCTGGGCCTGCTGGTCTTCATGTACTACCTCGGGTGCCACGGCATCACGATCGGTTTCCACCGGTACTTCACCCATGGTTCGTTCAAGGCGAAACGGCCTTTGAGGATCGCGCTGGCGGTCATGGGGTCGCTGGCCGTGGAGGGGCCGCTGGTCCGCTGGGTGGCGGATCACCGCAAGCACCACAAGTTCTCGGACGCGGAGGGCGACCCGCATTCGCCGTGGCGGTTCGGGGAGACGGTTCCGGCGCTGATGAAGGGCCTGTGGTGGGCGCACATCGGCTGGATGTTCGACGAGGAGCAGACCCCGCAGGACAAGTACGCGCCGGATATGATCAAGGACGGGGCGATCCGGGCGATCTCGCGGCAGTTCGTCTTCTGGACGGTGGTGTCCCTGGCGATCCCGCCGCTGGTGGGCGGGCTGGTGACGATGTCCTGGTGGGGCGCGTTCACGGCGTTCTTCTGGGGGTCGCTGGTGCGGGTGGCGCTGCTGCACCACGTCACCTGGTCGATCAACTCGATCTGCCACGCGGTGGGCAAGCGCCCCTTCAAGTCGCGGGACCGCTCGGGCAACGTGTGGTGGCTGGCCGCGCTGTCCTGCGGTGAGTCCTGGCACAACCTGCACCACGCGGATCCGACGTCGGCGCGGCACGGTGTGGAGCGGGGGCAGATCGACTCCTCGGCGCGGCTGATCCGCTGGTTCGAGATGTTCGGGTGGGCGTACGACGTGCGCTGGCCGTCACGCTCGCGTATCGATTCGCGTCGCAACACGGATGCGGACGGCTCCCGGCGCCGGAAGGCGGCCGCGAAGGCGGCATGATTGACGGCGTGGCGACCGACTCCAGCAGTACCCCCAGTCCCGGCGGCGAAGCGAAGCCGCGGCGCGCCCGGCGCACCCGGATGACGGGGGCCGAGCGTCGCCAGCAGTTGCTGGAGATCGGTCGCACCCTGTTCGCGGCGAAGGGCTTCGAGGCCACGTCGGTGGAGGAGATCGCGGCGAAGGCCGGGGTCTCCAAGCCGGTGGTGTACGAGCACTTCGGCGGCAAGGAGGGGCTGTACGCGGTCGTCGTGGACCGGGAGATGCGGCGGCTGCTGGACATGGTGACCGGTTCGCTCACCGCCGGTCACCCCCGTGAACTGCTCGAACAGGCGGCGTTCGCGCTGCTCGACTACATCGAGGAGCACACGGACGGGTTCCGGATCCTGGTCCGGGACTCCCCGATCCCGCAGTCGACGGGCTCCTTCGCCTCGCTGATCTCGGACATCGCCACCCAGGTGGAGGACATCCTGGGCCGTGAGTTCAAGAGCCGCGGTTTCGATCCCAAGCTGGCGCCGCTGTACGCGCAGGCGCTGGTGGGGATGGTGGCGCTGACCGGCCAGTGGTGGCTGGACGTGCGCCGGCCGAAGAAGGCCGAGGTCGCGGCCCATCTGGTCAACCTGGCCTGGCACGGGCTGGACGGGCTGGAGGCGAAGCCTCACCTGATAGGGCGCCGCAAGAGCTGAACAAACGTTCCTCATCGCCCTCACCGACCACGGACACGTGGCCGCCCTGCTGGTCTCGCCGCAGGTGATAGAGGATCTCGAAGACGCGCTGGCGGTGGCGGACCATCAGCGGCGCAAGGCGGAAGGCACTCATGAACGCGGCCGTCCGGTCCGGCGCCTGCGGGTGCGCGACTACCGCGCCCTGTACGTCATCGGCGACGAGGTGATCCACATCCTGGTCACCCACCCGGGCCGCACCTCCTAGGGCCCTCACGCCGCCTTGGTGGCCACGGCGAACAGCCGCCGGAACGGCAGGACGGTCCCGTACGGGGTGCGCGGGTAGGCCTCGCGGAGCAGGTCGCGGTACTCGGTAACGAAGGCGTCCCGGGCCTCGGGGTCGCCGGCCAGGGCGTCGAGGGCGGGGCGCAGTCCGGTGCCCTTGACCCAGTCGAGGACGGGGTCCTCGCCCGTGAGGACGTGGTGGTACGTCGTCGTCCAGACGTCGGTGGCGCAGCCGAGGCGGGCGAGGCGGTCGAGGTAGACGCCGGGGGCGTGGACGGAGTCCTCGGGGCGCAGGACGTGGGCGAGGCGGTCCTTCCAGCGGGGGGTGTCGCCGAGGGTGCGCATGAGGGCGTGCAGGGGGGCGTCGGTGTTGTGGGGGACCTGGAAGGCGAGGGTGCC
Organism: Streptomyces griseoruber; assembly: GCF_001514205.1. Lineage (GTDB taxonomy): Bacteria > Actinomycetota > Actinomycetes > Streptomycetales > Streptomycetaceae > Streptomyces > Streptomyces griseoruber. Next base: position 141,938 of record NZ_KQ948776.1, read on the forward strand.
GCCGGGGGCGAGGCCGTCGAGCCAGGCGGGGAGGGCGTCGAGGTGGCCGGCGACCCAGTGCAGGGCGGCGTTGGAGATCAGCAGGTCGTACGTCTCCTCGGGCGTCCAGGTGGTGAGGTCGGCGTGGGCGAAGTCGAGGTGCGGGCCGGCGTGCGCGGCGGCGTCGGCGAGCATCTGCGGGGAGTTGTCGTAGCCGGTGACGCGGGCGGTGGGCCAGTGGTCGGCGAGGACGGCGGTGACGTTGCCGGGGCCGCAGCCGAGGTCGGCGATGCGGGGCGGGTCGCCGGGGAGGTCGGGGACGCGGGCGAGGAGGTCGTGGAAGGGGCGGGCGCGGTGGCCGGCGTGACGGAGGTACTGGGCGGGGTTCCAGGAGGGGTTGGTCGTCATGCCCGTAACCTTCCCCCCGATTTTATCTTGATGTCAAGAGACTCGACATCAAGAGACTTCACGTCGACACAACCACTACACTGATCGCCATGGAGGACGAGGTCGATCGGCTGGTCGCAGCGTGGCGCCGGGAGCGCCCGGACCTCGACGTGGAGCCGCTGGAAGTACTCAGCCGGGTGAGCAGACTGGCCCGGCATCTGGACCGGGCGCGTCGGCTGGCGTTCTCCGAGCATCAGCTGGAGCCCTGGGAGTTCGACGTGCTGACCGCGCTGCGGCGCGCGGGGGCGCCGTACCAGCTCTCCCCCGGGCAGCTGCTGACGCAGACGCTGGTGACGTCGGGCACGATGACGAACCGGATCGACCGGCTCGCGAAGAAGGGCCTGGTGGAGCGGCTGCCGGACCCGAGCGACCGGCGCGGTGTGCTCGTCCGCCTCACGGACGACGGCAAGGACCGCGCCGACCAGGCGCTGGCCGGGCTGCTCGACCAGGAACGGGCGATCCTGGCCGAGCTCTCGCACGCCCAGCGCGGCGAACTGGCCGCCCTGCTACGCCAGCTGACCGCCCCGTTCGACAACATCCCCGGCTAGATCGACCGGCCCGACGCCCGCCCTGCGGGCCAGCGCGACGGCGGCGAGGGTGGAGTGGACGCCCAGCTTGCCGAGAACGTTCTGCATATGGGTGCGGACGGTGTGCGGGGAGAGGAAGAGGCGCTCGGCGACGGCCTTGCGCCCCAGGCCCGCCACCATGCACCGGAGCACTTCGCGTTCCCTCGGGGTCAGGGACTCCACGAGCCGTTCGCTCTCGGTGCGGTGCTTGCGGGCGGCGGTGAGTTCGCGCAGGACGCCGGTGAGCAGGGCGGGCGGCAGATGGGTCTCCTCGCGCAGCACCCCGCGGATGACGGTGAGCAGCCGCGACAGCGAGCAGTCCTTGGCCACCCACCCCGAGGCCCCGGCCTGGAGGGCGAGGGCGGCGCGGCGCGGGTCGTCCTTCTCGGCGAGGACGACGACCCGGACATGGGGCTGGCCGGAGCGCACGCCCGCGACGAGGGAGATCCCGTCGACGAGCCCGTCCTCGCCCACCTCGTGCACGGGCGCGGCGGGCCGTATGCCGGGCAGCGCACCGCCCGGACCACCTCCCGCTCCCGCTCCGGCGCCGAGATCGGCGTCGACGAGCAGCACGTCGTAGCGGCGTCCCTCGGCGGCCGCGCGCTCCAGGCTGCGCAGCGCCGCGGGGCCGCTGCCGGCCGCGGAGACGTCGACGTCGGGCTCTGCGGCGAGCGCCGCGGCGAGCGACTCGGCGAAGATGCGATGGTCGTCGACGACCAGGACTCGGATGCGAACCACGAAACCCCCTTCCCCAGGCTCCTGTCCGGAGCAGGGGATACCCCAAGGTCCTCAAAGACGGAGAACGACGACCGGCGCGGGTACGACGCCCGGAGGGGATGCGGGTCACCGCACGGCCGCCGCCGTGCAGAGACTGCTACCCCGACTCCGGGCGTCGTACCCGACTGTCTCGCCCCCTGATCGGCACCGGCCCCCACCGGTGCTGTTCATCAGCGTAGGGCTGTGGGCGGACAGCGGAAGGAAAAACGCAGAACTGGTTGGCCAGGGCGTTTATGGTGTGCCGCATGTTTCGTCTTGAGACAGAAGTCGACAGCACGAGGCGCGATCTTCTTCGCTCGCGGCTCCGCGACACCAACACGGCGGCCTCCCCCGTCCTGCGGGCGCTGCGCGGCACCCCCGCCGAACGGGAGACCCCCCTGCACGTGTGGGCCTCGGCCGCGGCCGGCGAACTCGCGGGCGGGCTGGTCGGCCACACCTGGACGACCTGGCTGCACGTCGCCTACCTCTGGGTCGACGAACGCCACCGCGGCACCGGCCTCGGCACCCGCCTCCTCGCCGAGGCGGAACGTGTCGCCGTCGAGGAACGCGGCTGCCGCCACGCCCGCCTGGAGACCTGGGACTTCCAGGCCCCGGACTTCTACCGACGCCTCGGCTACGAGGTGGTGTGCGTGATCGAGGACTATCCGCCGGGCATCACCGAGTACACGCTGACGAAACGGCTGGGGTGAGGCGGGAACCTCCCGCCTCACCCCGTCGTCCTGACGGCCGGTCAGACCAGGCGGCGCGCCCCCGGGGACGGGACCGCCTCGAAGACGCGGGGAGCCGTGTGGCCGGCCGCCGCGAAGGCTTCCCCGATCGCCTTGGTGAGGGTGTCGACCTCGGTGATGTCGGTGAGGACGATCGCCGAGCCGCCGAAGCCGCCGCCGGTCATCCGGGCGCCGAGGGCGCCGTGGGCGACGGCGGTGTCGACGACCAGGTCCAGCTCCGGGCAGGAGACCCGGAAGTCGTCCCGCAGGGAGGCGTGGCCCTCGGTGAGGACCGGGCCGATCGCCCGGGTGTCCCCGGCCTCCAGCAGCGCGACCACGCGTTCGACGCGCGCGTCCTCGGTGACGACGTGGCGGACCAGGCGGCGGACCTCCTCCTCGTCCCCGAGGCGGGCGAGGGCCGCGTCCAGGCCGGCGAACGGGACGTCCCGCAGCGCGTCGACGCCGAGCAGGGCGGCGCCCTTCTCGCAGCCCTCGCGGCGCTTGCCGTACTCGCCGGTGCTGTGGGAGTGCTTGACCTGGGTGTCCACCACCAGCAGCCGCATTCCCTCGGCCGCGAGGTCGAGCGGGATCTGCTTCTGGGAGAGGTCACGGGTGTCGAGGAAGAGGGCGTGGCCCTCCTCGCAGCAGGCCGAGGCCGTCTGGTCCATGATCCCGGTGGGGGCGCCGACGTAGACGTTCTCCGCGCGCTGGCACAGGCGGGCGAGCTGCCAGCGCTGGAGGCCCAGTTCGTAGAGGTCGTTCAGGGCGAGGGCCACGACGACCTCGATCGCCGCCGACGAGGACAGGCCCGCGCCGGTCGGGACCGTCGAGGTCAGATGGATGTCGGCGCCGGTGACCGGGTGGCCGGCCTCGCGCAGCGCCCAGACGACCCCGGCCGGGTACGCCGTCCAGCTCTCGTCGGACTCCGGGACGAGGTCGTCGAGGCGCAGCTCGGCGACGCCGCCCTCGATGTCGGAGGAGTGCAGGCGCAGACGGCCGTCCGCGCGGCGGGAGACCGCGGCGAGCGCCTGGTGCGGCAGCGCGAAGGGCATCACGAAGCCGTCGTTGTAGTCGGTGTGCTCACCGATGAGGTTGACACGGCCGGGCGCGGCCCACACCCCGTCGGGCTCGGCGCCGTACAGCCCGGCGAACGCCTCGCGCACTTCCTGTGCCGCCACTGCTGCCCCCACTACTGCTCCCTTGCGATGTGCTGCGCGAACTCCCAGGCGTCCACGACGATTCCGGCGAGGTCCGCGCGGGACGGGTTCCAGCCCAGCCGTTCGCGGGCGGTGGCCGCGGAGGCGACCAGGACGGCCGGGTCGCCGCCCCGGCGGGGGGCCACGACCTCGGGGATCGGGTGGCCGGTGACCTCGCGGACGGTCTCGATCACCTCGCGGACCGAGAAGCCGTTGCCGTTGCCCAGGTTGCAGATGAGGTGTTCGCCCGGGGTGGCGGCGGCGACGGCGAGGAGGTGGGCCTCGGCCAGGTCGGCGACGTGGATGTAGTCGCGCACGCAGGTGCCGTCGGGCGTCGGGTAGTCGTCGCCGTAGACGGAGATGGCCTCGCGGCGGCCCTGGGCGACCTGGAGGACGAGCGGGATGAGGTGCGACTCGGGGTCGTGGCGCTCGCCGTACGCCCCGTACGCGCCCGCGACGTTGAAGTAGCGCAGGGAGACCGCGCCCAGGCCGTGCGCCGCGGCCTCGCCGGTGATCATGTGGTCGACGGCGAGCTTGGTGGCGCCGTAGGGGTTGGTGGGCCTGGTCGGCGCGGTCTCGACGATCGGGACCTGCTCGGGCTCGCCGTAGGTGGCGGCGGTGGAGGAGAAGACGAGCTTGCGCACGCCCGCCTCGCGCATGGCGGCGAGCAGGGCCATGGTGCCGCCGACGTTGTTGTCCCAGTACTTCTCGGGCTTCACGACGGACTCGCCGACCTGCGAGGACGCGGCGAAGTGCAGCACGGCGTCGAAGGAGGCGTCGAGCCACTTGGCGGCGTCGCGGATGTCGCCCTCGACGAAGGCGGCGCCGGCGGGGACGCCCTCGCGGAAGCCGGTGGAGAGGTTGTCGAGGACGACGACCTCGTGCCCCGCCTCCAGCAGGTGCTGGGCGACGACGCCGCCGACGTAGCCGGCCCCTCCGGTCACCAGGTACTTCATGAACTCGCTACCTCTCGCAGTCGCTCGGCCGCGCGCTCCGGTGGCACGTCGTTGATGAAGACGTTCATGCCGGATTCGGAGCCCGCGAGGAACTTCAGCTTGCCGGACGTCCGGCGGATGGTGAAAAGCTCGAGGTGGAGAGCGAAGTCGTCGCGGTTGACGCCGTCGAACTCCTCCAGCCCACCGAACGGCGCCTGGTGCCAGGCTGCGATGTAGGGCGTGGGCGGTTCACCTTCACCGAAGATACGGTCGAAGCGCCTCAAGAGTTCCAGGTAGACCTGGGGGAACTCTGTGCGGGCCTCCTCGTCGAGCGCGAGCAGGTCGGGCACCCGCCGCCTGGGGTACAGGTGCACCTCGTACGGCCAGTGCGCCGCGTACGGCACGAAGGCGACCCAGTGTTCACTCTCCAGGACGACCCGCTCGCCCTCGAGTTCACGCTCCAGGACGGCGTCGAAGAGGTTCTCCCCGCCGGTGGCCTCCTTGTGCGCGGCGACCGAACGAAGCATCAGGGCGGTGCGGGGGGTGGTGAACGGGTAGGCGTAGATCTGCCCGTGCGGGTGACCCAGTGTCACACCGATCTCGGCACCCCGGTTCTCGAAGCAGAACACCTGGTCGACGGAGGGCAGATGCGACAGCTCGGAGGTCCGGTCCGTCCACGCGTCGAGGACGAGGCGCGCCTGCTCCTCGGTGAGGTCGGCGAAGGACGCGTTGTGGTCGGAGGTGAAGCAGACCACCTCGCACCGCCCGGAGTCGCCGGCCAGCGAGGGGAAACGGTTCTCGAAGACGACGGCGTCGTACGACGAGTCCGGGATCTCGCTGAGCCGCTGGCCCTGGGAGGGGCACAGGGGGCATTCGTCGGCCGGCGGGTGGTAGGTGCGCCCCTGCCGGTGCGAGGCGATCGCGACCGAGTCGCCCAGCAGCGGGTCCCGGCGTACTTCCGAAGTGGTGACCGTGGGGTCCAGCGGACGCCGGTCCACCGCGTCGCGCACCGAGTCGTCCCGCAGGTCGTAGTAGATCAGCTCACGACCGTCGGCCAGCCGGGTCGAGGTCTTCTTCACCGCGACTCTCCATTGCCAAGTAAGTGCCCAGTAAGTGCCAAGCAAGTGCTACGTAAGACTTCAAACAGAACCGAACACATAGAAACATAAACCCGCGCAGGAAGTAACCCCCCACAACCAAACAAAGACCACCAGACAAGGTGAAGCTCCGGATGCAGACCCCCACAGACTCCGTGCAGCTGGCAGCCGAGCTGCGGCTCCCCACGAACGCGCTCGACTACACGATCCTCGGCATCTACTTCGTCGTCGTCCTCGGCATCGGCTTCGCCGCCCGCACGTCGGTGAAGACGACCCTCGACTTCTTCCTCTCCGGGCGCTCGCTGCCCGCCTGGATCACCGGCCTCGCCTTCATCTCGGCCAACCTCGCCGCCACCGAGATCCTCGGGATGGCCGCGAACAGCGCCCAGTACGGCGCCTACACCGTGCACTGGTACTGGATCGGCGCCATCCCGGCGATGGTGTTCCTCGGCCTGGTGATGATGCCGTTCTACTACGGCAGCAAGGTCCGCTCGGTGCCCGAGTTCCTGCTGCTGCGCTTCGACAAGTGGGCCCATCTGCTCAGCTCGGCCCTGTTCGCCTTCGCGGCGATCCTCATCGCGGGCGTCAACCTCTACGCGCTGGCGATCGTCGTCGAGGCCCTGCTGGGCTGGCCGCAGTGGGTGGCCATCGTGGTCGCGGGCTTCTTCGTCCTCGCGTACATCACCCTGGGCGGCCTGTCCTCGGCGATCTACAACGAGGTGCTCCAGTTCTTCGTGATCCTGGCCGCGCTGATCCCGCTGTCGGTGCTCGGCCTGAAGCGGGTGGACGGCTGGGACGGCCTCACCGACCAGCTCACCGCGACCCACGGGGAGAACTTCACCACCGCCTGGGGCGGCACCGGCATCGGCAGCGCGAACCCGCTGGGCGCGAACTGGCTCACGATCGTGCTCGGCCTCGGCTTCGTCCTCTCCTTCGGCTACTGGACGACGAACTTCGCCGAGGTCCAGCGCGCCCTGTCGGCGAAGAACCTCTCCGCGGCCCAGCGGACGCCGCTCATCGCGGCGTACCCCAAGATCTTCATCGTGTTCCTGGTGATGATCCCGGGGCTGGTGGCGGCGGTCCTGGTGCCGGACATCGGCACCGCCGACTCGGACCTCCAGTACAACGACGCGATCCCCTACCTGATGGCCCAGCTGCTGCCCAACGGCGTGCTCGGCATCGCGGTGACCGGTCTGCTGGCGGCGTTCATGGCGGGCATGGCGGCCAACGTGTCCTCCTTCAACACGGTGTTCACCACCGACATCTGGGCGAAGTACGTGGTGCGCGACCGCGAGGACGCGTACTACGTCCGCTTCGGCCGGCTGATCACCGCGATCGGGGTCGCGGCGTCGGTGGGGACGGCCTTCCTGGCCTCCTCCTTCTCCAACATCATGAGCTACCTCCAGACGCTGTTCTCCTTCTTCAACGTCCCCATGTTCGTGGTCTTCATCATGGGGATGTTCTGGAAACGGGCGTCGATGAAGTCGGGCTTCTGGGGCCTGCTCGCCGGCACCACCGCGGCGATGATCAACTACTTCGTCCTCTACAAGCAGGACGTCATCGGCATCCCCACCGACCAGGGCGCGAACTTCGTCTCCGCCATCGCCGGATTCGTCGCGGGAGCGGTCGTCATGGTGGCGGTCTCGCTGTTCACCGCGCCCAAGCCCGACGAGGAGCTCCAGGGCCTGGTCTACGGCACCCGCTCCCCCGGCATGGCCGAACCCCCGGCGGCCGGCGACGACGCCTGGTACCGCAGGCCCGCGCTGCTGGGCTGGGGAGCCGTGGTCCTGGCGGCGGCCTGCTACATCCCGTTCTCGTTCTGAGCCCGTTCGCGCCGCACGCGGGAGACCGCCGCACGCGGGAGACTGGAGAGACCATGTCCGAGCACTTCGAACCCGGGGAACGCCATGAGGCCGCCGAGCGGCTGCGGCGCGCGGGGTACTCCGAGGCCGACGTCCAGCGCGAGGTCACCGAGCTGGAGCAGAAGTCGACGACCGCGGCCCGCATCTTCGACCTGCGCCGCATCATCGGCGGCCTGTTCGTCCTGTACGGCGTCATCCTCACGCTCACCGGCCTGACCGACAGCGACGCCGAGATCGACAAGGCCCAGGGCATCAACATCAACCTCTGGACGGGCCTCGGGATGCTCGCCCTCGGCGTCTTCTTCCTGGTGTGGCTGTGGCTGCGGCCGGCGTCGGCCCCGGCACCGCCGCTGCCGGCGCCGGAGGACGCGCCCTCCGAGTGAGCCGCTAGAGCAGCCCCGCCCCCGCCAGGAACGTGGCCACCCCTTCGGTCTCCTCGGGGGACAGCGGGATCTGGGGCTCGGCCGTCGCCGGGCAGTCGATGACGCCGCGCAGGTGCAGGGCCGTCTTGAACGCGCCCAGGGCCGCCGACCCCCCGCCCATCCGGGCCGGGTCGCCGACGGACACCATGCCGAACAGGGCGCACAGCCGCTCCTGTTCGGCCCGCGCGCCCTCCAGGTCGCCCGACCGGCACCGGCGGACGAGCCGGACGTACCCGTGCGGGTCGACGTTGGCCAGACCGGGCACCGCGCCGTGCGCGCCCAGCGCCAGGGCCGCGTCGACCAGCAGTTCGGAGCCGGTGAGGACACCGAAGCCGGGCAGGTCGCGGGCGCCGGTGACGACCTCGCGGAAGCCGGCCAGATCGCCGCTGGAGTCCTTCAGCCCGGCCAGCACGCCCTCGGCGGCCAGGTCCAGGACGAGCCCGGCGGGCAGCTTGGTGTGCACGGCGACCGGGATGTCGTAGGCGATCACCGGGAGGGCGCCGCGCTCGGCGACCAGCCGGTAGTGGCGGGCGATCTCGGCGGGGTGGGTGCGGGTGTAGAACGGCGCGGTGACGACGACGGCGTCCGCGCCGGCCGCCTCGGCGGCCGCGACGTGGTCCAGCACCCGGGACGTGGTCATGTCGACGGCGCCGGCCAGGACGGGCAGCCGGCCCGCCACGTGCCCGACGACGGTCTCGGTGACCAGCCGGCGCTGCCGGTCGGTGAGGAACGCGACCTCCGAGGTGGAGCCGAGCACGAACAGAGCGTCCACGGCGGCGTCCAGGAGATGGTCGACGAGCCGGCGCAGCGAGGGGACGTCCACCTCACGGTCCGGGGTCAGGGGGGTGCAGACCGGCGGGATCACTCCGGCCGGCGGGGCGGGCAGGGTCATCGCGGCTCCCTGGGCAGGCTCTCGGGTACGAGGTCGTCGGTCGACTCGGTGCTCCTGCACAGGATGCTGACAGCGGTGGCGGTGTCCGGGCGACGACGCGGCCGAGGCCGCGGGCATCGCGCGCACACCGCGTCCGCACAGGTCGGGGAGGAGGCCTGAGGAGGAGGCCGAGGAGGAGGTCGAGGGAGGCGGACAGGGCGGTCGTGCCCGTCGGGAATGCCGGGGAGGGCCACCCGAATGGCGTAGTCGCAGGCCAGGGGCGGCTATGGTGCCGGGTCCGCGCCCGCACGGTCGAGGCCCAGGGGGCCCGCGCGGTCGAGCAGGCCGGTGCGGGCGGCCAGGGCCGCCGCCTCCAGACGGGAGCCGACGCCGAGTTTCATGAGGACGCGCTGGACGTGGGTGCGGGCCGTGGAGGGGGCGATGCCCATGCCGGCGGCGATGAGGCGGGTGTCCTCGCCGTCGGCGACCCGGACCAGGACCTCGACCTCGCGCGGGGTGAGCATCTGCAGGAGCCGCTGTCCCTCGTCGTCCGGCTGGGCGGCGGGGTTGAGGAGTTCGCCGAAGGCACCCTGGAGGAGCTGCGGGGCGACCGCGGCCTCACCCGCCCTCGCCTTCATGATGGCCCGCTCCACGCCCTCGATGCGCTCGTCGTGGCGCACATAGCCGGAGGCGCCCGCGGCGAAGGCGGCGGCGATGCCCCGGGGGCTGGGCACCGGCCCGAGGACCAGGACCGCCACCTGCGGGCGTTCCCGCTTGATGCGCACCACCGGGTCGAAGATGCCCGGCTCGGCGGGGGCCGCCGTCCCGAGCAGGCACACCTCCGGCGCCCGGGTGATCACCAGCTCCGCCGCCCCCGCGGCGGGCGCCGCCGCGGCGAGCACCCGGTGCCCCCGCAGCTTCAGCGCCGAGGCCAGCGCCTCGGCGAGCAGTCGGTGGTCGTCGACCACCATCAGCCGCACTCCCATCGCCAACCCCCCAGTCCCCCCACGGAACACAACAGACGGAACACAACAGAACTGTCACAACAGACAAAAGGTGCCCCCCGGCACCCCGCCCTTCATGCCCCCGGAAGCTACACGCTTGTTCGACGTTGCGCTCCCCCTACCGGCGAGAAGTGCCCCGGATCGCCGAAATTCCTCGCATTCGAGGGTGATGAGCGGTAAGTGCACGGCCCCGCCCCTGAGCAGGGACGGGGCCGTGGGTCCGGGCGGGCCGGATCGGCTCAGCCGGAGGTGCCGAACGCGATCGCCAGGTACCCCTTGTCGCCACCGCTACCGGCGTCGGCGTAGGTGTCCGCCAGGTACAGCCGGCCCTGGGAGTACAGGATCTCCGAGTACTCGGGGGACATGTCGCTCTCCGTCTCCCGTGTGTCCTCCGAGTCGGTGTTCTCCAGCAGCGTGGTCTCCTTGAACGAGCCGCCGTCGATGCTGACGACCTGTCCGCCCTTGTCGTACGGCGGCTCCTTGTACGCGATCACGTTGCCGCCGTCCATCCGCAGCGGGAAGAGCGTGTAGCCGGTGCCGGAGTCGGCACGCTGGCCGGTCTGCTTGCCGGTGGCGAGGTCGAAGGCGACGATCGAGTTGCTGCGGGCGCCGTCGGCGTTGTCGTCGCGCTCCTCGGTCGCGACGTACAGCCGGTCGTTGCCGACGGTGAGGCCCGTGCAGGCCTCGGGCGTGTCGATGCTGTCGCACTCGGCCGCGTATGCGTCGCCCGGCGCCGAGATCCGGGTGCGCAGCTCGCCGGTCCTGTTGTCGATGGAGAAGAAGTCCGAGATGCCGCTGCCGTCACCGGCGCTGTCGCCGACGTCGGCGGCCACGACCAGCGGGTCCGTCGAGACCACGCCGGCGTACTCGATGTCGGTGGCCATCTTGTACTCGGACAGCACCTTCCCGGAGACCGGGTCGATGGTCTGGATGTGCAGCTGCGGCGCGTCGTACGCACCGCACTTGCGCACCGCGACCAGCTTGGCGCCGCCGCCGTAGCCCGCGTCGTAGCAGGTGTCGGAGGTCTTGGGCGACCACAGCACCTTGCCGCTCGTGATGTCGAAGGCGGCGCCGCCGTCGGTGCTGCCCACGGCGACCGTGTGCGCGCTGACGGTGACGTTGTCGAAGTCGATCAGGGCGTCACCGGAGGTGACCGTCTTCGTCCACAGCCGTGTGCCCGCGTTCAGGTCGATCGCCGCGACCTGGGTGCAGCCGGCCGTGGAGTCCTTCGGGGGCATCTTCGGCTGGAAGACGATGGCGGTGCGGCCGTCGTCGTCGGTCTGCCGGCTCGCCGCGCACACCGGGCCCGGCAGCTTCACCGACCACAGCTCGGTGCCCTTGTCGCGGTCGTAACCGACGATCTCGGCGACCCCGCTCTTCACATACGCCTTGTCGGTCAGCCAGGAGCCGTCCACGGCCACGCTGTCGTCCTTGGCGACGGTGGGCATCGGCAGCTGGAAGAGGGCCTTGGCGCCCGGGTCGGAGGGCACCTTCTCGCTGCCCTGGGCGACCCCGCCCTTGTCGTCGCCGCCTCCGGTGCCGCCGGAGGCCGTGGGGCCGTCCTGCCCGCCGCCGCCGGAGGACTTCGCGTACCACACACCGCCGCCGATGATCAGCGCGATCGCCGCGACCGCCGCGACGATGATCACCATCGAGGCGTTCATCCTCCGGCCGCCGGCCGGGGCGGCGGGCGCGTGCGACTGCATCGGCACGGTCATCGGCTGCCCGGGGTGGCCGTAGCCGGGCTGCTGCCCGTACGGGGCCGGGGCGCCGTACGGGGACGGCTGCTGGGGAGCGGCCCCGGGGTACCCGTAGCCCGGCTGGGGCTGCGGAGGCTGGGGCGCGGCGGCCGGGTAGCCGTAACCGGGCTGGGGCTGCGGGGCCTGCGGGGCCCCTGGATAACCGTAGCCCGGCTGGGGCTGGGGCGGAGGGGGCGCGGTGGCCGGATAGCCGTAACCGGGCTGGGGCTGCGGGGGCGTCGGCTGACCGTGGCCGGGCTGCGGCTGCGGCTGCGGCTGCGGAGCCTGGGCCGCCTGGGCCGCCTGGGCGTTCTTCCGGAGCTGGTCCGCGACGGGTGCCTGGTGCGGCAGGGGACCCTCGGGCGACTGGCTGAGCCGCGGGCCCCCGGGCGGGGCGGGCGGCGGTGCCGGCGGCCGGAACGGCGGGGCACCCTCGGGCGCGGGCCCCTGCGGTACTCCGTCCTGCGGTACCGCGTCCTGCGGCTGTTCGGGCGGGCCGAAAGCGCCCTGCTGCGGGGGCTGGTTCGGGGGTGGGGGCGGCGGCTGGGTCATGGTGTGGATTTCCTCGGCGGAGGCGGAACGCTCGGCGAAGCGCTGGGGACGACGGGACGGAAAGGGCGTGGAGGGGATCCGCTCACTTGCCGTAGGCGAGCATCAGCTTCTCCTTCCCGTCGTCCTCGCCGGTCAGCTGGGTGGAGGAGAGGTAGAGACGGCCGTCGGCCCAGGCGCGGTCGCCGTCGTGGAAGCCGTCCTCGAGGTCGACCGTGCCCGCGGGCATCTGCAGCAGCGTCGTCGGGGTGTGCGCGGATCCGGCCGTCGGGATCGACACCACCCGGCCGCCCGCGCCGGAGGACGGCTCGACGTACGCCACGAGCCTGCCGCTCCCGGTCGTCATCGGCGACATCGGCTCGTCGGTGGGCGACTTCACGCGCCACTTCTCCTTGCCCGTGGAGAGGTCGAGCGCGACGATCTCGTTGGCACCGCCGCTCGCGTCGGTGGGCAGGTAGAGCGTGTTCGCGTCGACCGCCGTGCCGAGGCAGCCGGTGAGGTCGCTGTCGAAGAGCGCCCAGCCGCACTGCGGGTCGAAGTCCTCGTCGACACCGACCTGCGAACGGAAGCTGCCGTCCGCCTTGAACGTCGAGATGTTCCAGCTGTTCTTGTCGTCGTTGGTGCTGTAGACGACGAGCGGGTCGAGGGAGTAGACCCGCTCGGCCTCCCAGCCCTTGTCGAGCTTGCGGGTCCACTTCGCCTTGCCGGTCGCCGGGTCCAGCTCCTGGAGCTCGACGTGCTCGTCGGCCTTCAGGGCGGCACAGGACGCCACCATGACCAGCCGGGCCCCGCCCGCGAACGCCTTCGGGAAGCACGAGTCGCCGTACTTCTCGATGTCGTACAGCTTCTTGCCGGTCCGGGCGTCGTACGCCACCCCGGACTGCGAGCGGCCCACGACCAGCGTGTTTCCGGCGAGGGAGAGCCCGATGCCGCTGCCGACGCTGTCGAAGAGCTGCCCGTCCGCGACCTTGGCGGTCCAGCCCTTGGCGCCGGTGGCGAGGTCGATCTGCTGGAGCTGATTGCACTGGGCGCGGTCGCTGACCCCGCTCATGTACGCGACGACGATCTTGTCGTCGGCGGTCCTGTCCTGGGTGACCGAACAGATCTTCTGGGGAAACGTGATCGGGTCCCAGGCCGGCTTGCCGTCGCCGACGCCGTACGCGACGACCTCCTTGTACGCCGCCTTCGCCGCCACCTTCGAGGTGATCCACATGCCGGGTGCGTCGGCGCCGTCGGCGGGCGCGTCCGGTGCCTCCTTGTACCAGAGCACCCTGGCCTCGCCCGCCTTGCGGCCCGCGTTGAGGTCCTGCGGGTCCGTGCCGCCGTCACCGCTGCCGTCCCCGGGGTTGACCGGGCCGTCGCTCGCGCCCTTCTTGTCGTCGCTCGCGCCCGCGACCGGCTTCTTGCCGTCGTCGCCGCCGCCGGTGACCGCGAACACGACCCCGCCGATCACCAGCAGCGCGGCGACGGCGGCGGCCACGACCATCGCGGGGCGCCCCTTGAAGGGGCCCCGCGGGCCGGGGCCGGGCGGCGGGGTGCCGGGGGCACCGGGGAACCGGGGCGCGCCGGGCGGATAGCCGTACCCCGGCTGGGGCGGCTGCGCGTACGGGCCGGCGGGCTGACCGTACGATCCCGGCTGACCGTACGGCCCCTGCGGCTGGGGCGGTCCGTACGGTCCCGGTGCGGCCGGCGGGCCGTAGGGTCCTGCCTGCTGCGGATGGCCGTACCCGGGCGGGCCCTGCGGCCGGGGCGGCATCTGCGGTGCTCCGAAACCGCCCTGCTGCGGCGGCTGATCAGGCGGCTGGGCCATCAGCGTGTTCCCCCTTGTCACTGATTTTTGGCCAGCCCTTTGTATCACCGGCACGGACACCGAAACGGCCCGGATCCACCCCTGTACCCAAGGGAGGACCGGGCCGTGATGCCGTTGTGATGCGCCTTCACGCCCCCTTCACGGGGCCCACGCACGCGTGTCGAAGTGCTACGCGTCCTCGGCGAGTTCCAGCCAGCGCAGCTCCAGGTCCTCCCGCTCCCCCGCCAACCCGCGCAGCTCCGCGTCGAGTTCGGCGACCTTCGCGAAGTCGGTGGCGTTGTCGGCGATCCGGGCGTGCAGCCCGGACTCCCGCTCGGAGATCTTGTCCAACTGGCGTTCGATCCGCTGGAGTTCCTTCTTGGCGGCGCGCTGGTCGGCGGCGCTCTTCTCGGTCGTGGCCGGCTTCGGCGCGGCCGCCGGGGCGGAGGAGGCCGCGGCCTCCTCCAAGCGCGCCCGGCGCTCCAGGTACTCGTCGATGCCGCGCGGCAGCATCCGCAGCGTGGCGTCGCCGAGGAGGGCGAACACCCGGTCGGTGGTGCGCTCGACGAAGAACCGGTCGTGGGAGATGACGATCATCGAGCCGGGCCAGCCGTCGAGGACGTCCTCGAGCTGGGTGAGGGTCTCGATGTCGAGGTCGTTGGTGGGCTCGTCGAGGAAGAGGACGTTGGGCTCGTCCATCAGCAGCCGCAGGAGCTGGAGCCGGCGCCGCTCACCGCCGGACAGGTCGCCGACCGGCGTCCACTGCTTCTCCTTGTTGAAGCCGAACGTCTCGCACAGCTGGCCCGCCGTCATCTCCCGCCCCTTGCCGAGGTCGACGCGCTCGCGCACCCGCTGGACGGCCTCCAGGACCCGCAGGTTCGGGTCGAGCTCACCGACCTCCTGGGAGAGATAGGCGAGCTTCACGGTCTTGCCGACGACGACCCGGCCGCCCGCGGGCTGGGCCTCGCCCTCGGTGCGCCATGCCTCGGCCATGGCGCGCAGCAGGGAGGTCTTGCCGGCGCCGTTGACGCCGACCAGGCCGATGCGGTCGCCGGGGCCGAGGTGCCAGGTGACGTGCTCGAGCAGCACCTTGGGGCCGGCCTGCACGGAGACGTCCTCGAGGTCGAAGACAGTCCTGCCGAGGCGCGACGAGGCGAACTTCATCAGTTCGCTGCTGTCCCGGGGCGGCGGCACGTCCTTGATCAGCTCGTTGGCCGCCTCGACGCGGAAGCGCGGCTTCGACGTGCGCGCGGGGGCGCCGCGTCGCAGCCAGGCCAGTTCCTTGCGGACCAGGTTCTGCCGCTTGACCTCCTCGGTCGCCGCGATCCGCTCCCGCTCCGCGCGCGCGAAGACGTAGTCGGAGTAGCCGCCCTCGTACTCGTGGACGTCACCGCGCTGGACGTCCCACATGCGCGTGCAGACCTGGTCGAGGAACCAGCGGTCGTGGGTGACGCACACCAGCGCCGAGCGGCGGGCCTGGAGATGGCGGGCGAGCCAGGAGATGCCCTCGACGTCGAGGTGGTTCGTCGGCTCGTCGAGGACGATCATGTCCTGTTCGTCGATGAGCAGCTTGGCGAGCGCGATCCGGCGGCGCTCACCACCGGAGAGCGGTCCGATGACGGTGTCGAGCCCCTGCGGGAAGCCGGGCAGGTCGAGGCCGCCGAACAGCCCCGTCAGCACGTCCCGGATCTTGGCGTTGCCCGCCCACTCGTGGTCGGCCAGGTCCCGGATGACCTCGTGCCGCACGGTCGCGGCGGGGTCGAGGGAGTCGTGCTGGGTGAGGACGCCCATGCGCAGCCCGCCGGAGTGGGTGACCCGACCGGAGTCGGCCTCCTCCAGCTTGGCGAGCATCCGGATCAGGGTGGTCTTGCCGTCGCCGTTGCGGCCGACGACCCCGATCCGGTCCCCTTCGGACACGCCGAGCGAGATGCCGTCGAGGAGGGTACGGGTGCCGTACACCTTGCTGACGTTCTCGACATTGACCAGGTTGACGGCCATTTTTCTCCTGCGCATGGGGGTCGGTCAGCCTTCTAGCGTAGGGCCTGCCGGGTGAGGGGCGGAGCGCGAGGGGGTTGTCACTCTTTGTGATGACGTGATCGGAAGGGGTCGCTACCGTGGAGGACGGGCAGCAGGATCCCGTCCATGGGAGGAACCATGACCGCCGAGTCCGCGCAGGACCCCGTCCAGTGGCCGGTGCCGCCGCAGGGCGGCTGGACCGTGGATGACCTGTTCACGCTGCCGGATCTCCCGCCGCACACGGAGTTGATCGACGGGAGCCTGGTTTTCGTGAGTGCGCAGCGCATCTTCCACGCGGATGCGATCGACATGCTGATGAGCGGCCTGAGGCGCACGGCCCCGCCAGAAGTGAAGGTCAAACGTGAGATGACCGTCGTGCTCGACAGCCGCAACGGCCCAGAACCGGATATCTCCGTTGTCCGCGCAGAAGCGGTCAGGAGCCGGGCGCAGACGTACTTCAAAGTCGCCGATGTCCTGCTCGCCATCGAGGTGGTCTCACCGGATTCCGAGGCCCGCGACCGCAACACCAAACCGCAGAAGTACGCGGCGGCGGGCATCCCGCACTTCTGGCTGGTCGAGATGGCGGGCCAGGACGACCGGCCGACCGTCCAGGTCTACGAGCGCGGCGAGGCCACTGGCACGTACGTGCTGACCGGCATCCACCACGACCACGTCAAGCTCAGCGTGCCGTTCGACATCGACATCGACCTGACCGCCATCGACGAACTCTGAGGCGGAACCGCCCCTCAGAGAACCGTCGCCCCCGCCGCAGGCGCCGTCGCCACCCGCACCGTGCGGCAGGTGCCGGAGACGCGCAGGGCCTCGGCCACCGACTCGGCCGATCCCGGGTCACGCACGAGGAAGGCCGTCGTCGGGCCGGACCCGGAGACCAGCGCGGCCAGTGCGCCCGCCCCGCGCCCTGCCGCCAGCGTGTCCGCCAGCTCGGGGAAGAGCGAGAGCGCGGCCGGCTGGAGGTCGTTGGAGACGGTGGCCGCGAGTGCGTCGGGGTCGCCGGCTGCCAGGGCGTCCAGGAGTGCCTCGGAGGCGACCGGCTCGGGGATGTCCCGGCCCTCGGCCAGGCGGTCGAACTCACGGAACACGGCCGGGGTCGACAGCCCCCGCTCGGCCATCGCGAACACCCAGTGGAAGGTGCCGCCCACCTCCAGCGGCGTCAGCTTCTCACCGCGCCCGGTGCCGAGGGCCGCCCCGCCGACCAGGCTGAAGGGGACGTCGCTGCCCAGCTCGGCGCAGATGTCGAGGAGCTCACCGCGGGGCGCGCCGATGCCCCACAGCGTGTCGCAGGCCAGCAGCGCGCCCGCCCCGTCCGCGCTGCCGCCCGCCATGCCGCCGGCCACCGGGATGTCCTTGGCGATGTGCAGATGGACGCGGGGGTCACGGTCGTAGCGCTCGGCGAGGGCGAGTGCCGCGCGGGCGGCGAGGTTCGTACGGTCCAGGGGGACCTGGGCGGCGTCCGGGCCCTCACAGGTGACGCGGAGTGCGTCGGCCGGGGTCACCGTGATCTCGTCGTACAGGCCGACGGCCAGGAACACGTTCGCCAGGTCGTGGAACCCGTCCGCGCGCGCGGCACCCACCGCGAGCTGGACGTTGACCTTGGCCGGCACGCGGACGGTGACGCTCACGCTGCGGTCTCCTGCTTGTTCTCGGCGATCCGGGCGAATTCCTCGACGGTCAGCGACTCGCCGCGCGCCTGCGGGGACACCCCGGCCGCGACCAGCGCCGCCTCGGCCGCCGCCGCCGAACCCGCCCAGCCGGCGAGCGCCGCGCGCAGGGTCTTGCGCCGCTGGGCGAAGGCCGCGTCGACGACGGCGAACACCTCGGCCCTGGACGCCGTGGTCCTGAGCGGCTCGGTGCGGCGGACGAGTGAGACGAGCCCGCTGTCGACGTTCGGGGCCGGCCAGAAGACGTTGCGGCCGATGGCACCGGCCCGCTTGACCTCGGCGTACCAGTTGGCCTTGACGGAGGGGACGCCGTACACCTTCGAGCCGGGCGCGGCGGCGAGGCGGTCGGCGACCTCGGACTGGACCATCACGAGGGTGCGATCGATGCTCGGGAAGGTGGCGAGCATGTGCAGCAGGACGGGCACGGCCACGTTGTAGGGGAGGTTCGCGACCAGCGCGGTCGGGGCCGGGCCGGGCAGTTCGGTGACGTGCATCGCGTCGGAGTGCACCAGCGCGAACCGCTCCGCGCGCTCCGGCATGCGCGCCGTGATCGTCGCGGGGAGGGCGCCGGCCAGGACGTCGTCGATCTCGACGGCGGTGACCCGGTCGGCGGCCTCCAGCAGGGCGAGCGTGAGGGAGCCGAGCCCCGGGCCGACCTCGACGACCACGTCGTCGGGGCGGACCTGCGCGGTGCGGACGATACGGCGGACCGTGTTCGCGTCGATCACGAAGTTCTGGCCGCGCTGCTTGGTGGGACGCACACCGAGGACCGCCGCGAGTTCACGGATGTCGGCGGGGCCGAGGAGGGCGTCGGGGGTGGGGCTGCTCACGGGACAAGGGTACGGGGGCCCGGCGGGCGGTCCGTCACCCGTGCAGCCGTGCCCCGCAGTGCGGCCAGGGACTCGCCCCCCGGCGTACGTACAGCTTCTTCGCGCGCAGGGTCTGTTCCGCCGCCGGTGCGTCCTGGGGGCGCCCGCTGCCGCCGAGGGCGTGCCAGGTGCGGTGGTCGAACTGGTACAGCCCGCCGTAGGTCCCCGACGGGTCGACCGCGTCGGGCCGGCCGCCGGACTCGCAGGCCGCGAGCCCCTGCCAGTTCAGCCCGTCGGTCCCCCGCGCCGACGTCGGCAGCGGCTTCGTCCCGACCTTCACCACCTGGTCCCGCGCGGCGCGCACCACCTCGGTGCCGATCCGCCGCGGCTTCTGCCGCACCCCGTTGACGGTGCGCAGGGCGTAGGTGATCCGCCGCAGCCCGGGCTGTCCGGCCCGCTCGACGACCTGCGTGCCCCGGAAGAGGGCCGGGTCCTCGGTGCGCCGCACGGCGAACGGGATCGGCTCCTCGCGCACCTCCTTGCCGCCGGTGATCCGCAGCACGGTGACCGTCTGCCCGTCGCGCGGGAAGCTGCCGGGCGGGACGGAGGTGGTGTCCTCGCCGCGCAGGGTGATCCCGGCCTGCTCGACGGCCTCGCGCACGGTCGCCGTGTTGGTGCGGATGGTGCGGGCCCGGCCGTCGGCCAGGACCGTCACGGAGCGCTCGGTGCGCACGTCCAGCGCGAGCCCCTCCCGCCCGATGCGCCGGGTGCGCGCCAGGGAGAGGTACGCGCCGTCCGCGCGCACCCCGAACTGTTCGAGCGCCGCCTCCACCGTGCGGGCGGTCGTCCACAGGTCGTGCCGGTGGCCGTCCAGGGTGAGCCGTACGGGCCGCCCGTAGTGCACCTCGATCTCGTCGCCGCTGGTGAGGGCCGTGCCCGGGGCGGGCGCCACGACGTCGTGCGCGCCGACCGGCACGCCCTCGTCCGCCAGCAGTTCGGTGACGTCGTCGGCGAAGGTGTGCAGGGTGCGCGTCCGCCCGTCGACGGTCAGCTCGACCGCCTTGTCCTCGGCGACGAAGGCGGTGGTGCCGCCGGCGAGGAAGGCGACGACGAGGGCCTGCGGGAGCAGCCGGCGCATGGCGGAGTCGGGGCGGTCGGCGGTCCGTGCCCTGCGCCGGCGCGCGGCCCGCCGGCCCGCCTCCGCGGGCACCGGGGCGCCCTGCTGCGGCAGGAACGGTTCCGCCGGCCGGAGCGTGTCCGGGGGCCGGGGCGCCTCGTAGGCGGGCCGGTAGGTGTCGTCGTACGGCGGCCGGCGGGGGGCGTCACCGGCCTGATGGCCCGTGTGCACGCCGTGGGCGACGGTCTCCGCGTTGTGCAGGTCGACGTACGTGTCGCCGCCGCCGTACGGCTCGTGGTACTGCTGCGAGTTGCTCACGCCGACATGCTCCAGGGGTCCTGGGGGTCCAGATCGGGCCCCCAGAACCTAGCGGAGAGGCGGTCACTCTCCAAAGCGGCACAGCTACCCAGCGTGGTGTTCGAGCGCCCCGGCGGGCGTCCCGGTCGGACCTCAGTAACCGAACGCGCGTGCGGTGTTGGCCGCGAGGGCCGTCGCCAGGGTGTCCTCGTCGAGGTCCCGTACGGCGGCCATGGCGCGCACCGTGACGGGGATCAGATAGGGCGCGTTGGGCCGGCCGCGGTAGGGGGCCGGGGTGAGGAAGGGGGCGTCGGTCTCGACCAGGACCAGCTCCAGGGGGGCGACCGCGAGGGCGTCGCGCAGGTGCTGGGCGTTCTTGAAGGTCACGTTGCCGGCGAAGGACAGGTAGTACCCGGCGCGGGCGCAGATCTCCGCCATCTCGGCATCGCCGGAGTAGCAGTGGAAGACGGTCCGCTCGGGGGCGCCCTCCTCCTTCAGGACCCGCAGGACGTCGGCGTGGGCGTCGCGGTCGTGGATGACGAGGGCCTTGCCGTGCCGTTTGGCGATCTCGATGTGGGCGCGGAAGGAACGCTCCTGCGCCTCCTTGCCCCCGGGACCGGTGCGGAAGTAGTCGAGGCCGGTCTCACCGACCGCCTTGACGTGCCCGAGTGCGGCCAGGCGGTCGATCTCGGCGAGCGCCTCGTCGAGCGCCGCCGCGCCCCCCGGCTCGCGGGCGCCCTGCCGGGACCAGCCGTCGGGGTCGCCGTGCACGATGCGGGGCGCCTCGTTGGGATGCAGGGCGACGGCCGCGTGGACGTTCTCGTACGCCGCCGCCGTCTCGGCCGCCCAGCGGGAGCCCTTGATGTCACAGCCGACCTGCACGACCGTCGTGACCCCGACCGACGCGGCCTTCGCGAGGCCCTCCGCCACCGTGCCGGACTGCATGTCGAGGTGGGTGTGGGAGTCGGCGACCGGCACCCGCAGGGGCTCCGGCAGCGGCGGCGCCGCGTTCTTGTCGCTGGAGGAAGGCATGCCCCGATCCTACGGAAGGGGCATGCCCCGCCCCCGCCCGCGCTCCGCCCGCGCGGACCGCCGTGCGCTCAGCTCGCCCTGCGGAAGGGGTGCAGGAGGTCGGACAGATGCCAGTGATGGGGTTCCCCGGTCCGCGCCGGCACCTCGGGCACCTCCACCGGTCCCGCCGGGGACACCGCGCGCTCCCGGCGGGCCGCGCCCTGCACCGACGACACCTGTCCGGCCCGCATGATGCGCACCACGTGCCCGTCGCAGTTCTGGCACGCGGGCCGGCTCAGCGGGGACGGCACGACGCGCCCGTCCGCCACGTACTGCACGAACTCGTGTCCGCCGGCGTCGATGTGGTGCTCTATCGCGTACGACTGCTCCCACCCGTGCCCGCAGCGCATGCAGGCGAAGGAGTACGACTCGTTGACCACGCCGGTCGCCCCGTTGCGAAGGCCGGTCTGCCCTGTGATCTCACTCATGGCCAGCTCCTGTTGTCCGCTGGAGGGACGTGTCACGTCCCGTCATCCAGTGGATGCCTCGCACCGGCCGAAAGGCACCCGATCTGTGCAGTGTTGAAGCCGATTTGGGCGTCCCTTGCCACAAGACCCGGCGCCCTTTGCCCGCACATGGGGCGCACGCTCATCCGACATGCGCCCTGCTCAGAGGGGGTGTGAGCGGCCTCACGGCACTCCTGCGAACGCCTTCACGACACCTTCTCGAACCTCACAGACCCCCGGCGTTCTTCGCCGCCACCACCGCGTCGAACACCTCGCGCTTGGGCAGTCCCGCCTCGGCCGCGACCGCCGCGATGGCCTCCTTGCGGCGCTCTCCGGCCTCCTCGCGCACCCGCACCCGCCGCACCAGCTCCGCCGCGTCGAGCTCCTCGGGGCCGCGCTCGGGCGCACCGGAGACGACGACGGTGATCTCCCCGCGTACGCCCTCCGCCGCCCACGCGGCCAGCTCGTCCAGCGGGCCGCGCCTGACCTCTTCGTACGTCTTGGTCAGCTCACGGCAGACCGCGGCCCGCCGGTCCGCGCCGAACACCTCCGCCATCGCGGCGAGGGTGTCGTCGAGGCGGTGCGGGGCCTCGAAGTAGACGAGGGTGCGCCGCTCCTCGGCGACCTCCCGCAGCCGCGACAGCCGCTCCCCCGCCTTCCTCGGCAGGAACCCCTCGAAGCAGAACCGGTCGACGGGCAGCCCGGACAGGGCGAGCGCGGTGAGCACGGCGGACGGGCCGGGCACGGCGGTGACCCGGATGTCCCGTTCGACGGCCGCGGCGACCAGCCGGTAGCCCGGGTCGGAGACCGACGGCATGCCCGCGTCGGTGACGAGCAGCACGCGCGCGCCGCCCAGCAGGTCCTCGACGAGCTCGGGCGTACGGGCCGACTCGTTGCCCTCGAAGTACGACACGATCCGCCCCTTGGGCGTCACACCGAGGGCCTGGGTCAGCCGGCGCAGCCTGCGGGTGTCCTCGGCGGCGACGACATCGGCACCGGCCAGCTCCTCGGCGAGCCGCGGCGGGGCGTCGGAGACGTCGCCGATGGGGGTGCCGGCGAGGACGAGGGTTCCGGGCGCGAGAGCGGGCGTGTCTGTCACGTTCCCCATCCTCGCAGGCGCCGTGTGCCCGGCGTGACGCCCGGCGTGACGCCCGGCGTGACCGGCCGACTGGACCCATGCACGGGACTCACACAGCCCTGTTCCCTACGATGGCGCGGTGACCAGTACCGCGTCCTCCATGGACTCCACGGGCTCCACGGGCTCCACTGACCACCGGCCCGCAGCGACCGCAGCGACCGCGCACGACGGCCCGCACGACCGGCGGCCGTCGTCGTGGCGGGAGCGGCTGCGCCGCTTCGGGTACGCGGCCGAGCCCGCGGCCGATGTCCGGGCGAGGCTGGTGCCGCCGTACACGCGGCCCAGTCCCCGGCTGTGGCAGACGCTGGGGCTGCCGCCGGTGTGGGCGGACCGGATCACGCGCTGGTCGGGCTGGGGCGGTCCGCTGCTGGTCACACTGGTGGCGGGCGTCATGCGGTTCTGGAACCTGGGCAACCCGAAGAAGGTGATATTCGACGAGACGTACTACGCCAAGGACGCGTGGGCGCTCGTCCACCGCGGGTTCGAGGTCAACTGGGACAAGAACGCCAACGACCTCATCCTCTCCTCAGGCGGCCATGTCGCCGTCCCCACCGACGCGGCGTACGTCGTGCATCCGCCGGTCGGCAAGTACGTCATCGGGCTGGGCGAGCTGATCTTCGGGTTCGATCCGTTCGGCTGGCGCTTCATGACGGCGCTGCTGGGCACGCTGTCCGTGCTGCTGCTGTGCCGGATCGGCCGCCGCATCTTCCGCTCCACCTTCCTCGGCTGTCTCGCGGGCGCGCTGATGGCGGTGGACGGGCTGGCCTTCGTGATGAGCCGCACCTCGCTGCTCGACGGGGTGCTGATGTTCTTCGTGCTGGCGGCGTTCGGGTGTCTGGTGATCGACCGGGACCGGGCTCGCGCGCGGCTCGCCGCGGCCCTGCCGCCGGACGGGGACGGCCGGGTGCGCCCGGACGCGCACATCGCCGAGACCGCGCGCCTCGGGCTGCGCCCCTGGCGCTGGGCGGCGGGTCTGATGTTCGGCCTGGCCATCGGCACCAAGTGGAACGCGCTGTACATCATGGCCGCGTTCCTTCTGATGACCCTGCTCTGGGACGTGGGCTCCCGCCGGGTGGCCGGCGCCCGCCGCCCCTACCGGGCGGTCCTCAGGCACGACACGGGCCTGACCTTCCTCGCGACGATCCCGGTCGCCCTGGTCACCTACCTGGTCTCCTGGACGGGCTGGATCCTCTCCCCGAGCGACGGTTCGGGCGGCTACTACCGCAACTGGGCGGCCACCGACGGCAAGGGCGGCAGCTGGACCTGGCTGTTCCCGGACTGGTGGCGGAGCCTGTGGCACTACGAGCACGAGGTGTACGAGTTCCACACCCACCTCACCTCTCCGCACAACTACCAGTCGAACCCGTGGAGCTGGCTGGTCCTCGGCCGCCCGGTCTCCTACTTCTACGAGTCCCCCTCCCCCGGGACGGACGGCTGCCCCGTCGACGCGGGCGGGAAGTGCGCCCGCGAGGTCCTCGCGATCGGCACCCCGCTGCTGTGGTGGGCCGCCTGCTTCGCGGTCCTCTACGTCCTGTGGCGCTGGCTCTTCCGCCGTGACTGGCGCGCGGGCGCGATCGCCTGCGGCATCGCGGCCGGCTACCTCCCCTGGTTCATGTACCAGGAGCGCACGATCTTCCTCTTCTACGCCGTCGTCTTCCTCCCCTTCCTGTGCCTCGCGGTCGCGATGATGCTCGGCGCGATCATCGGCCCCCCGGGCTCCACGGACACCCGCCGCGTGGCCGGCGCCACCGGCGCGGGCGTCCTGGTCCTCCTGATCGCCTGGAACTTCATCTACTTCTGGCCGCTGTTCACGGGGACGTCGATCCCGATCGACCAGTGGCGGTCGCGGATGTGGATCGATACGTGGGTGTAGCCGGCGTTCACGTATGCGGTTGAGCACCCTCGGCTAACGATTGCGGAAACTCCCGTCGCCCGCCCCTTCCTTTCTGCTTACTGTGAGCCTGAGCAGAGATTTCTGAACGTGTTCAGAAATGCCGTGAGGGTGTCGACGGGGAGGATTCGCACATGCGCAAGGGGGCGAAGGCGGCGATAGTCGGCTCGGTGTTCGTCGTGATGGTGGGCGGGGCCGGGTACGGGGCCTTCAACATCGTGAACGCGGTGAGCGGGGGCGGCGCGGGCGGCGGTGGGCCCGCGCCCGTGAAGACCGGGCCGCCGAGCAGCGGCGAGGTGAAGGACACCAGCACGAAGTTCTTCGCCGCGTGGGAGAAGGGCGAGGCGGCGAGCGCGGCCGCGCTCACCAACAACGCGGAGAAGGCGGAGCCGCTGCTGACCGCGTACGGCGGGACCGCCCACATCGGCGGCGTGAAGATCACCCCGGGCGCCGCCACCGGGGACACCGTGCCGTTCAGCGTCAGGGCGACCGTGTCGTACGAGGGGAAGTCCAAGCCGCTGGACTACAGGAGCGAGCTGACCGTGGTGCGCGGGCTGACCACCGGGAAGGCGCTCGTGGACTGGCAGCCGTCGGTCGTCCACCCCGGGCTGAAGGACATGGACGACACCCTGGTCACCGGCGACGCGTCCGCCCCGCCGATCGAGGCCGTCGACCGCGGCGGCAAGGTGCTCACCAAGGAGAAGTACCCCTCGCTCGGCCCGATCCTCGACGAGCTGCGCGCCAAGTACGGCGACAAGGCGGGCGGCACCCCGGGCATCGAGCTGGCGATCCGGCACGCCGCCCCGGACACCGCCGACACCCCGCTGCTGACCCTCGCGCAGGGCAAGGCGGGCAAGCTGCCCACCACACTCAGCGCGAGCGTGCAGGCGGCGGCCGAGAAGGCGGTCACGAAGTACTCCCAGTCCTCGGTGGTGGCCGTCAAGCCGAGCACCGGCGAGGTGCTGGCGGTCGCCAACAACCGCACCGACGGCTGGAACGCCGCGTTCCTCGGCCAGGTCGCCCCCGGCTCCACGTGGAAGATCGTCAGTGCCGCCACCCTCATCGACAACGGGATCACCACGGCGAACGGGCCCGCGCCCTGTCCCGCCGACGCCGTGTGGCAGAGCCAGACCTTCCACAACATCAAGAACATGCCCCCCGACGAGAACGCCACCCTCTCCGAGAGCTTCGCCCGCTCCTGCAACACGGCCTTCGTGAAGTTCGCCGACGAGGTGAAGGTCGACTCCCTCACCAACGAGGCCGAGGACCGCTTCGGGATCGGCCTCGACTGGAAGACCGGCATCCCGTCCTTCGACGGCTCGGTCCCCGCCTCCGGCGGCCCGGACACCGCGGCCAACCTGATCGGACAGGGCCAGGTCCAGGTGAACCCGCTGAACCTGGCCTCGGTGACGGCGACCGCGATGACGGGCGCCTTCCGGCAGCCGGTGATCGTGCCGCAGAGCCTGGACGACCGTGAACTGGCACGCGCGCGTGGGCTGTCGGCGAGCACCGTGGAGCAACTGCGCGCCATGATGAACCGCACCGCGACCAGCGGCACCGCCGCCGAGGTGATGTCCGGCCTCGGCGGCCGCATCGGCGCGAAGACCGGCTCCGCCGAGGTCGACGGCCAGGCCAAGTCGGACAGCTGGTTCACCGGCTACCGCGACGACGTGGCCGCCGCGGCTCTGGTCCAGGACGGCGGCCACGGCGTGGACGCGTCCGGCCCGCTCGTCGCGCAGGTCCTGCGCGCCGGGTGACGTCACGCCGAATCCGCCGGTTCAAGTCTGTAACAGGTGAGTGGGTGACGTCACACATGACGTCACCCCCACAGCACGGGACTCTAGGGTGGTTGCCGTCGTTGGGGTGAGTGAGGGCAACGAGGGCACTGGGGCAAGGGGAGCCCCCTGGGGATCCGGAGGATCACAGGCTGTGGGCAAGAGAAGGCGCGTCGACGAGCGGCGCAGCACACGACGGCCCGCCGTCGTCGGCGGCATGGTCGCCGTCGTCGTCGTCGGGGCCGGGATCGGCGTCTACGCGCTCTACGGCGGCGCGGCGGCCGGGGCCGGAACGGCGGCGAAGCCGAAGCCGGTCGTCAAGACCGGCCCGCTGTCGGCGACCGAGGTGACCACCGCGGCCCGTACGTTCCTCACGGCCTGGCAGCAGGGCTCGGTCGCGAAGGCGGCGGCCGCCACCGACGACTCCACGGCCGCCACCGCCCTGCTCACCGGCTACACCGAGGACGCCCGGGTCTCGGACGTCACCCTCACCGCCGGCCGGCGCACGGGCGACACCGTCGCCTTCTCGGTGAAGGGGACGGTGACGTACAAGAAGGTCAGCAAGCCGCTGTCGTACGACAGCGCGCTGACCGTCGTACGCCGGGCGAAGGACGGCCGGGCGACCGTCGACTGGCACGCGTCCGTCGTCCACCCCGACCTCTCCGACGGGGACACCCTGGTGACCGGCGAGGCGGGCAACCCCCCGGTCAGGGCGCTCGACCGGGACGGCGGCGAGATCACGGCCGCCGAGTACCCCTCCCTGGGCACGGTGCTGGACGGCCTGCGGGAGAAGTACGGCAAGAAGGCGGGCGGTACGGCGGGCGTCGAACTGCGGGTGGTGCGCGGCAAGGCGTCGAAGGCGAAGAAGGCCTCCGACAAGACCCTCCTGGAGCTCGGCAAGGGCACCCCGGGCACCGTGAGGACCACCCTGAGCCCGACCCTCCAGGCCGCCGCCGAGCAGCAGGTCGCGAAGACCGCGCGCGCGTCCGTCGTCGTCCTGCGCCCCTCCACCGGCGAGATCCTCGCGGTGGCCAACACCGGCCACGGCTTCAACACCGCGTTCAACGGCTCCCTCGCGCCCGGCTCCACCTGGAAGATCGTCAGCTCGTCGGTGCTCATCGAGAAGGGGCTGGCGTCGGCGGACAAGGTGCACCCCTGCCCGAAGACGTTCACCTACGGCGGCTGGAAGTTCCACAACGACGACGACTTCCAGATCAAGGGCGGCACCTTCAAGGCGAGCTTCGCGCGCTCCTGCAACACGGCCTTCATCAGCCAGGCGGGTGAGCTCGACGACGACACCCTGACGCAGCAGGCGCAGGAGGTGTTCGGTCTGTCGATGAACAACTGGGCCATCGGCGTCCCGTCGTTCGACGGCTCGGTGCCGGTGCAGTCGGCGGCCCAGATGGCGGCGTCCCTGATCGGCCAGGGCGGGGTGCGGATGAACCCGCTGAACATGGCGTCGGTCTCGGCGACGGTGAAGTCGGGCGCCTTCCACCAGCCGTACCTGGTCTCCCCGTCGGTCGACCACCGCACCCTCGCCACGGCCTCCCGCACGATGTCCGCGTCCACCCTGTCCCAGCTGCGCGAGCTGATGAACTACACCGCGGCCTACGGCACCGCCGCCGAGGCGATGTCGGGCCTCGGCCCCGACTACGGCGCGAAGACCGGCTCGGCGGAGGTCGACGGCCAGTCCCAGCCGAACGGCTGGTTCACGGCCTACAAGGGCGACCTGGCGGCGGCGGGAGTGGTCCAGGCCGGCGGCCACGGGGGAGACACCGCCGGGCCCATCGTGGCAGCACTCCTGAAGATGGGCGGCTGATCAGCGGCCCTAGCGCGCCACCGGCTCCCCCGCCATATAGGTCCGCCGCAGAAACCGCAGCAGCGCCTGCGCATCGAACTGCACCACCGAAACACCCTGCGAGGAGTGGAACTCGACGACCGCCTGCACCCGCCCGAGCGGCCACACCCGCACCTCCCCCGTCCCGGCCGGCGCCCGCAGCCCCTGCTCCAGCAGGGTCCGCGCGAACGTCCACTCGTGCCGGTCGGGCAGCCCCACCCGCACGGACCGCGGATCGTCCTCGGGGTCGTAGCGCAGGACGACGGGAACGGCGTCGCGCTCCTCCGCGACCAGGTCCGCGTCCGTGACGATGTGGGCTCGCTCGTACTGCTCGACTACGGACATCGGCCGGCCCTCTCACGCTGCGTGACCCAGGGGGAAGCTGTGTGTCGACTCCCCCTCCAATGTCGCATATTTTCCGGAATGCGCTCCTCCGAGCGGGGGTATCTCACATGTGCGATACGCCGCACGAAGCGCCTCGATTCACAAGCCCCTCGCTCTTGCGAACCATTCGCATTAAGCCTCTATCATCGACGGGTGCACGTACCCGACGGATTCATCAACGCCCCGACCTCCGCCGTGACCGGAGTCGTCGCCGCGGGCGCCATCGCCGTGAGCCTGCGCGGCGCGCGCCGTGAGCTCGACGAACGGACGGCCCCGCTGGCCGGCCTGGTCGCGGCGTTCATCTTCGCCGTGCAGATGCTGAACTTCCCCGTCGCGGCGGGCACCAGCGGCCATCTGCTGGGCGGCGCGCTGGCCGCGATACTCGTGGGCCCCTACACCGGCGTCCTCTGCGTGTCCGTGGTGCTGCTGATGCAGGGCATCCTCTTCGCCGACGGCGGGCTGACCGCGCTCGGCGTGAACATCACCGACATGGCGATCGTGACGACGGTCGTGGCGTACGCCGTCTTCCGCGGCCTGGTGAAGGTGCTGCCGCGCACCCGCCGCTCGGTCACGGTCGCCTCCTTCGTCGCCGCCCTGCTGTCCGTCCCCGCGGCGGCCGTGGTCTTCACGTTCCTGTACTGGATCGGCGGCACCACCGACGTGGCGATCGGCAAGGTCGCCACCGCGATGGTCGGCGTGCACGTGCTGATCGGCATCGGCGAGGCCGCCATCACCGCGCTGACGGTCGGCGCCGTGATCGCCGTACGACCGGATCTCGTGTACGGCGCGCGCGGCCTCCAGCAGAGGCTCAGACTGCGCGTGAACGGCGAACTGGTCGACGCCCCCGCCGCGCACCCGGCGCCCGCCCCGGCGCGCACCTCGCGGCGCACGCTGTGGGTGACCGGCCTGGTCACCTCCCTGGTCCTCGCGGGCTTCGTCAGCTTCTACGCCTCCGCGAACCCCGACGGCCTGGAGAAGGTCGCCGCCGACCAGGGCATCGACCAGAGGACCGAGGGCCACGCGAGCGCGGACTCCCCGCTCGCCGGCTACGGCGTCAAGGACGTCACGGACGCCCGGCTGTCCGGCGGTCTCGCGGGCGTGATCGGCGTGGGCGTGACCGTCGTCGCGGGCAGCGCGGTGTTCTGGGCGGTGCGCCGGCGCCGTACGGCGGACGCCTCCCCCACCGCCGTAGAGAACGTCTGACGGCGTGGGAGCGGGACACGCGCACCGGCTCTACCGGCACGGACACTCGCCCGTGCACGGGCTGCCGCCGCACACCAAACTCGCCGCCGTCTTCGCGTTCGTGGTCGTCGTCGTGTCGACGCCCCGGGAGGCGATGTGGGCGTTCGGCCTGTACGCCGTGCTGCTCGCCTCCGTCGCCCGGCACGCGCGCGTGCCCGCTCGCTTCCTCCTCAAACGTCTGCTGATCGAGGTGCCGTTCGTCGCGTTCGCGGTGCTGATGCCGTTCGTGGCGGAGGGCGAGCGGGTGGACGTCCTCGGGCTCTCCCTCAGCGTGAACGGCCTCTGGGGCGCCTGGAACGTCCTCGCCAAGGGCACCCTGGGCGTCGCCGCCTCCGTGCTCCTGGCGGCCACCACGGAGCTGCGGGAGCTGCTCCTCGGCCTCCAGCGCCTGAAGCTGCCCCCGCTGCTGGTGCAGATCGCGTCCTTCATGATCCGCTACGGCGATGTCATCACCGACGAGATGCGGCGGATGCGGATCGCGCGCGAGTCGCGCGGCTTCGAGGCGAAGGGCGTACGGCACTGGGGCGTCCTCGCCAAGTCGGCGGGCGCGCTGTTCATCCGCTCCTACGAACGCGGCGAGCGGGTGCATCTGGCGATGGTCAGCCGGGGGTACGCCGGTTCGATGCCGGTGATCGACGAGGTGACCGCGTCCCGGGCGCAGTGGTCGTACGCCCTCGCCCTGCCGGTCGCCGCCCTGGTCGTCTGCGTGGTGGGATGGACACTGTGACTGCTTCACCGACTGCTTCACTGGAGGTCTCCGGCCTCGCCTTCGCCTACCCCGACGGCCATCAGGCGCTGTTCGGCGTGGATTTCAGCGTCGCGCGCGGGGAGCGGGTCGCGCTGCTCGGGCCGAACGGCGCCGGCAAGACGACCCTCGTGCTGCACCTCAACGGCATCCTGACCGGCGGGGCGGGCACGGTGACGGTCGCCGGACTGCCCGTCGGCAAGCGGCACATGGCGGAGATCCGCCGCAAGGTCGGCCTGGTCTTCCAGGACCCGGACGACCAGCTGTTCATGCCGACGGTCCGCGAGGACGTGGCGTTCGGTCCGGCCGCCGCCGGGCTGAAGGGCGCGGAGCTGGAGGAGCGGGTGGACCGCGCGCTCGCACAGGTCGGCATGGCGGAGTTCAAGGACCGCCCGCCGCACCACCTGTCGTTCGGTCAGCGCCGCCGGGTCGCCGTCGCGACCGTCCTGGCGATGGAGCCGGAGATCCTCGTCCTGGACGAGCCGTCCTCCAACCTCGACCCCGCCTCGCGCCGTGAGCTCGCCGACATCCTGCGCTCGCTGGACGTGACCGTGCTGATGGTCACGCACGACCTGCCGTACGCCCTGGAACTGTGCCCGCGCTCGCTGATCCTGAGCGAGGGCGTGATCGCCGCGGACGGCCGCACGGGCGAACTCCTCGCCGACGAGGCACTGATGAACGCGCATCGCCTGGAGCTGCCCTTCGGGTTCGACCCGCGCTCCGTCACAATGGGTGCGTGACAGATGGGCGCGTGACCGACGAGAACCGGACGGCCGAGCGTACGCCGCTGCTCGACGAGCAGTTGTGCTTCGCGCTGTACGCGGCCCAGCGCGCGGTGACCTCCGCCTACCGCCCGGTCCTGGACGAGCTGGGGCTCACCTACCCGCAGTACCTGGTGCTGCTGGCCCTGTGGGAGCGCGGCGAGACCACGGTCAAGGAACTGGCGGCGGCCCTGCGGCTGGACTACGGCACGATGTCGCCGCTGCTGAAGCGCCTGGAGGCGGCGGGCCTGGTCCGCCGGGAGCGTTCGGAGCGCGACGAGCGCACGGTCCTCGTCGCCTGCACCGGCCGCGGCGACGAGCTGAGGAGCCGCGCGGCCCGCGTCCCCGGCGCCCTGATGACCGCGACCGGCCTGGAGGCGGCCGAGGTCGCCCGCCTCCGCGAGGAACTCTGGGGCCTCGCGGAGCGCGCCCACGGCGCGTCGGGCCGCCCGCGCTAGCCCGCGCGAGCTGAGGTTACCCGCGGTTACCACCCCCTGCTGGATACACCCCGACCTACCGGCCGGTACCTTGTGCACGATGTAATTGGGGAACGTTTCTGGGGGAGGGGTCCCGCTGTGAGCGAAGGTGCCGCCGTCGACGCCGTCGACACCCGTCCGACGAAGATCATGTACGTCGCCGAGGCGACCGCGCACGGAGGACGCGACGGGTATGTGACCAGCCAGGACGGCCATATCGAGCTGAAGGTGGCGATGCCGCCGGAGCTGGGCGGCGACGGCAACGGCACCAACCCGGAACAGCTCTTCGCGGCCGGCTACAGCTCCTGCTTCCACAACGCGCTGATCCTCGTCGGCAACCGCGCGGGCTTCGACCTGACCGGCTCCACGGTCGCGGCGAAGGTCGGCATCGGGCCCAACAAGACGAAGGGCTACGGCCTCGCGGTCGCCCTCAGCGTCTCGCTGCCCGTCCTCGACCAGGGCCTCGCCGAGAAACTCGTCGACGCGGCCCATCAGGTGTGCCCGTACTCCAACGCCACCCGCGGCAACATCGACGTGACGATTCTGCTGGGCTGAAGCCCACGCGCCCCGGCCCCGGCCCCGGCCCCGAAGGAATCCAAGGCGCACCCGCCGTGTTTCACTCACTGTCGCAAGCGAGTGAAAGGGTCCGGGCGTGAACATGAGCGCGAACGGTGCGGTGGCCGAGGGATTCGAGCCGGTCCGGGAGGCGTTCGTACGGAACTTCGAGACGCTCGGGGAGCGGGGCGCGGCGGTGGCCGTCTACCGGGACGGGCGCAAGGTCGTCGACCTGTGGGGCGGCACGCGGGACGTGGACGGCACGGCACCCTGGGAGCACGGCACCGCGCAGATCGTGCGCTCCGCGACCAAGGGCGTCGCCGCCGCCGTACTCCTGCTGCTGCACCAGCGCGGCCAGCTGGACCTGGACGCGCCCGTGGGGGCGTACTGGCCGCAGTACAAGGCGGCCGGCAAGGAGCGCACGCTGGTGCGGGAGTTGCTCGCGCACCGCGCCGGTGTGCCGGTCCTCGACCGGCCGCTGACGCCCGCCGAGGCCGCCGACCCCGATCTCGGCGCGGCGGCGGTCGCCGCGCAGGCACCCGTCTGGGAGCCGGGGAGCGACCACGGGTACCACGCGCAGACCTACAGCTGGCTGACCGGCGAGCTGGTGCGGCGGGTCACCGGGCGGCCGATCGGCGAGTGGATCGCCGACGAGATCGCCGGACCGCTCGGGGCCGGTCTGTGGCTGGGGCTGCCGCCGTCGCTGCACGCGCGCGTGGGGCGCGTCGGGCAGATCGACGCACCCGGGCCGGCCGGCGGGCTGCGGACCCGGCCCAAGCGGTCCGTCGCCGACGCCTACGCCGACCCCGCCTCCCTCACCCGCCGCGCCTTCGCCGCGATCACCCCGCTGCCCGACGAGAACGACCCCGCCTACCGCGCGGCCGCCCTGCCCGCCTCCAACGGCATCGCCACCGCCGACGGCCTGGCCCGCTTCTACGCCTCGCTCATCGGCGAAGTCGAGGGCGGGGTGCGGCTGTTCGCCCCCGAGACGGCCGCCCTGGCGCGCACCGAGCAGTCCGCAGGACCGGACCGGGTGCTGGTGGTCACCACCCGGTTCGGCCTCGGCTACATGCTGCACGGCGGTGCGTCCCCGCTGCTGTCCCCCACCTCCTTCGGCCACCCCGGCCGCGGCGGCGCGCTCGGCCTCGCGGACCCCGGGTCGGGCATCGCCTTCGGCTATGTCACCAACGGCTTCCGTACGAGCGTGACGGCCGACCCGAGGGCCCAGGCGCTGCTGCGGGCGGTCCGGACGGCGATCACCACCACCTGACGGACCTCAGATGTTGATCGAATGAGACGTCCGCCCCGACGCGTCGTCGATCTCCCCGTGGGCCTTCGTCAGCAGCTGCATGGCGAGTTCGTTGAGGGCGCGGGCGCCCGCTATCTCCTCGCCGACCCGGGGCTGGTTGCTGTCAATCCGGTGGCGGCTGGCGTGCCCGTGGGACCGTACCTCGGTCCCGTCGGGCAGCCGGACCAGCGCGGCGGCTCTCGTGTGCTGGTCGTCCTCCTTGAACTCCAGCTCGACGTGCCATCCCACAGCGGTGTGCATCATGTCGGTCACCTCCGGAACTCCTGCTTCCAGGGTGCTCCTCCGGACCGGCGCCCGCACCCACGCGGGCTCAGCCCGGCAGGACCGGCCCCTCGGGCACGTCGATGCCGAACTCCTCCGCGCAGATCCGCCGCACCTGGGCCTGGCCGGTCAGCTCCCGCTCGACGACCCGGCCGTCGGCGCCGGTGCGCACGAGCCGGCGGCCGTCCAGGAGGAGGTGGCCGCCGTCCGGGGTGAGGCGCAGGACGCGCGGACGGCTGCGGAACGGGGAGCGCGGGTGGGTGGCGATGTACCAGTTGGCGACCTCGAAGTCCGGCCGTGCGAAGGGCGCGAGGGTGAAGACGTACTGCGCCTGCCAGGCGTCCTCCGTACGGAACTCCAGCGACCACAGTTCCAGCGGCCCGTCGGAGGGGACCCGGACGAGCCGGTGGCGGCGTCCGGCGCCGCAGTGCTCGCCCGGGGCCAGCGGGACCGGCTCCAGCGGTGCGCCGGGGGCGCCGAAGCCGACGTCGGCGAGACGGGGCTGCCGGTCGCCGGGGGCCTCGACGAGCAGCGCCATGTGGGTCATCGGACGGTCCTCCGCACGCGCCGCGCCCAGCACCACCCGTGCCGCGAGCCGGGTCACCCGGAACCCGAGGGCCACCAGCACCTCCGCGAACAGCGTGCTCTGCTCGAAGCAGTAGCCCCCGCGCCGGCCCCGCACCAGCTTGGCCATCAGATCGGCGGGGGCCAGGGAGGGCACGACACCCCGCACGGGGTCCAGGTTCTCGAAGGGGAACGCGCGCACGTGCGCGTGGTGCAACGCGCGCAGCGTGCCCGCGTCGGCGTTCCGGCCACCGTGGTGGCCGATGCGCTCGCAGTAGGCGTCGAGGTCTTCACGGCTCAGGGAAGAGGGGTCCATGGCGGTCAACCGGCGTGCAGCATCAGGCCGATGCCCACGACCAGCAGACAGGCGGCGACGATGCGCCGGGCGCCGAACGTCTCCTTGAAGAAGAGGGCGCCGATGGCGGCGCCGACGATGATGGACGACTCGCGCAGGGCGGCCACGGGGGCCAGTTCGGCGCGGGTCTGGGCCCACAGGACGAGGGCGTAGGCGGCGACGGACAGGGCGGCACCGAGGAGGCCGAGGACGACGAAGGGGCGCAGGACGGCGACGGTCCCGCCGCGCCAGCGGGTGACGGCGTACGCCGGGATCACCGCGCCCTGAACGGCCATCAGCCACGCGATGTAGCCGAGGGAGGAGCCGGCGGCGCGCACCCCGAGGCCGTCGACGACCGTGTATGCGGCGATGGTCAGCCCGGTCGCCAGGGCGGCGCCGATCGCCGCCCGGTTCGGCTTCCGCCCGCGCAGGCCCCACAGGGCGACGCCGGTCAGGCCCGCGCAGGACAGCGCGATGCCTGCGGCCGCCCAGCCGCCCGGCACCTCGTGCGCGAAGACGGCGGCGAGGACGGTGACGACGAGCGGCGCGGAGCCGCGCGCGAGGGGGTAGGCCTGCCCGAAGTCGCCGAGCCGGAAGGACCGCATCAGCAGCGCGTAGTACGCGATGTGGATGACGGCGGAGCACAGCAGGTACGGCCACGCCCCGGCCGCCGGGAACGCGACGAACGGGGCGAGGACGAGGCCGATGAGCATGCCGCCGCCCGCGATCAGCGTGAAGCCGACCAGCTTGTCGGTGATGTTGTGCGCGATGGCGTTCCAGCCGGCGTGGGTGACCGCCGCCAGCAGCACGGCGGCGGTGACCAGTGGCGTCACGCGGTGCGCTCGCGGACGTCCACGACGGTGGCGGCCGCGTGGGCGACGAGGGCGTCCGGGGTCATGGGGAACACGGCGTGCGGATCGCCGGCGGCGGCCCAGACGACCTCGTGCGTGAGGAGACCGCGGTCGGCGAGGACCCGGGTGCGGGTGCGATGCCCGAAGGGCGGCACGCCGCCGATGGCGTACCCGGTGGTCTCGCGTACGACGCCCGCGTCGGCCCTCGTCACCTTCTCGGCGCCGAGTTCCTCGCGCACCCGCTCCACGTCGACCCGGGACGCGCCGTCCATCAGCACCAGCACCGGCACCCCGTCCGCCGCGAAGATCAGCGATTTGCAGATCTGGCTCAGCTCGCACCCGATCGCGGCGGCCGCCTCGGCGGCGGTGCGGGTCGCCGCCGGGAAGCGGCGGACCCGGGCGGTCAGATCGTCGAGCCCCAGCTCGGTGAGGGCCTCGGCGAAACGGGGGTGGGCACCGGTGGTGGTCGTCATGCACGGCACGCTAGCGGTCGCTGTAGGGGCCACGCGACGGAGTTACCCGCCCCGCCTCGTGCTCAGCCGTCGAAGCGGCGGCGGGAGTCCTCGATGTGCCCGAAGTAGCGGTAGGTCCACTCGCACATCCCGTCGACCGTGGCCCGCAGTCCCCGCCCCGCCTCGGTCAGGGTGTACTCGACGCGCGGCGGCACGGTGGGGTGCACGGTCCGCACCACCAGGCCGTTGCGCTCCAGCATGCGCAGGTTCTGGGTGAGCATCTTGTGGCTGACGCCCTCGACCTCGTCGCGCAGCCCGCTGAAGCGCAGGGTGCGTTCGCCGAGCGCCTCGATGATCAGCAGCGCCCACTTGTTGGCCACGTCCGAGAAGATCTCCCGGCCGAGCGAGTCGGCCCTCCTCAGGTCCGCCTGCTCGTCGGGCGTGCCCGTGTACTGCTTGGTCACCATCAGGTTCCCCAGTCACCGAAAAGTGCGTTCTTCCATGTCAGCGCTCACTCTCCTACGGTTTCCCAGTAACCACAAGAGAGCACGACCGCTCCTACGGAAGGCAGGCGCCCCATGCCCGTCACGCTCGTGAATCCGCCCGGACTGCCGAAGACCGACGCCTACAGCCAGGTGTCCGTCGGGACCGGCTCCCGGCTCGTCTCCGTCGCCGGGCAGGTCGCCTGGGACGCCGAGGGCACCACGGTCGGCGAGGGCGATCTCGCCGCCCAGGTCGAGCAGTGCTACGTCAATGTCGGCGCCGCCCTCGCCGGGGTGGGCGCCGGCTTCGACGACGTCACCCGGCTGACCGTCCATGTCGTCGACTGGACCCCGGAGAAGATGCCGGCGTTCATGGCGGGCGTCGCCCGCGCAGCGGGCCGGATGGGTGTCACCGCGACCCCGCCGGTCACCCTGCTGGGCGTCGCGGCTCTGCACATCCCCGAGCACCTGGTGGAGATCGAGGCGACCGCGATCCTCGACTGACGGACTCCCCCTAGACGCGCCAGGTGTCGGCGTACTGGATGTGCAGGCTGCCCGGTACCTGACGGCGGGTCCTCGCGTGCGGCCAGGGGCCGGGGCCCAGTTCGACGCAGTAGTGCGAGGCACCGGGGTGGCGGTGCAGGTAGGAGGGCGCCTCGTCGACGAGACCGCGCAGTGCCGCGCCGTGTTCTCTGAAGGCGGTGGAACTGCCGACGACGAAGAGGGTGTGCGCCGCGACGTGGAAGTCGAGGTGGTCGCGGTACTCCTGGTGGCGCCACCGGCCGTGGTCGACGTCCGTCTCGTCGGGGAAGTCCCGGTCGGGGGTGGACGCGGTGTGCGGCTTCCCCGCCCCGAGCCGTCCCCGTACCTCCTTCCAGGACGCGGTGGGGAACTGGAGGCTGTGGTGGAGCAGCACCAGGTCCAGCGCGACCGGTTCACCGTCGCCGGGCACGCCCTCGGGCGCCGCGTTGGCCCGGATCGGCAGATACACCAGCGAGTGCGCGGACCGGGCGGCCAGCGCCCACAGCTCGACGAGCCGCCCCGCGCCCTCCCGGTCGGCGTACATCGACAGCCAGTGCCGGTCGTCCCGCAGGGCCAGCCGTACGGGGGCGGGCGCCGCCCGGATCACCCGCAGCCCGGTACCGCCGCCCTGCCGGACCTGGTGTATCCGGACGCGCGTGCTCATCCGACGCCGGCGAGAAACCCGGTCCAGGTGACGGGAGAGACGGCGAGGGTGCCGTGGGCGGGGTTCTTGGAGTCGCGGATGTGGATGGTGGCGGGGGTGGTGGCGACTTCGACGCAGTCGCCGGGCTCGCCGCTGCTGCTGTAGCTGCTCTTGAACCAGCCGAGTTCCGTGGCGCTCATGGTCTCCCCAGCGCTTTCTCGATGAAGGCGAGTGACTCCCTCGGCGGGAGGGCCTGGGCTCGGATCATCCCATAGCGCATTTCAAGGATACGAAGATCCCTCGGACTTGAGACGGGGCGACCGTTGAATGCTCCCTCGGAACGCCCGATCGCCGTGCCGCCGTCGAACTTGAGACAAAGCTGAGCGCAGGCGCCGGATCGTCCCTCCGGAAGACCGCGGCGCGGTCCGGTCGCGCGGCCACCTCGCGCTCGATGACTTCCGGCAGAGGGGCGGCTGCGTCATCTCGAACAGCGCCTTCGCGTATGCCGGCGTCTGCAACAGACCGTGGATGTTGTGGTTGCTGTACAGCAGTTGCTCGACGGCCCGCGCCTCCAGGTCCGCGAGTCGCCGCACCTTCTTCGGGTACCGCGCCTTCCTCATGTCCTCCATGAACACTCGCGGATGCCCCTGGGCCCTCAGCGGCTCGTCCGCCCTGTCCACGAACTCGGGCCGGGGAATGCGATGTCCGCGTTCCATCTTGCGGATCAAGTCCTCGCCGTGGCCCATGAACTCGCCGAACTCACCGGGCCGCATCCCCGCCGACTCCCGGCACACCCTCAGCAGGCGTCCCACCGCCTGTACGACCGGCTCGATCTCGTCGCCGGGCTCGACGTCCCAACCCGACTCGTCCACAACCTCGTTCATGACCACCCCCAACGCGCAGGCGTACCCCGACGACACGCACGACAGCCCGGACAACGCGGGACAGAGGGACGGCACACGACGGCGCGCCCGCCCCTGGCAGAAGGGGTCGGGCGCGCCGCCGGTGCGGGTGCGTCAGTGGCGGTCGCCACGGTCGCCGCGGTGGTCGCGGCGGTCGTCGCCGTGGTGGCGGTAGTCGCCGCGGTGGTCACGGCGGTCGTCGCCGTGGTGGCGGTAGTCGCCGCGGTAGTCACGGCGGTCGTCGCCGTGGTGGCGGCCCCAGCCGTGGTGGCGGCGGCCGCCCCAGGACTCGTCGTCGACGAAGCGGTCGCGGTCGTTGCGCAGGGTGACCGTGTCGCTGCGGTCGTCCAGCACCTCGCGGCGGCGGTCCTGGAACAGGTCGGTGCGGGTGTCGCGGCCCTCACCGGTGTGAATCCGGACGGTGGCGCGGGGGGCCAGGCGGTAGTCGCCGAACGTGTAGGTGTCGCCGTCCCGGTTCGACAGCGTCCACTCGTCCAGGTTGACCGCGTGGCGGGTGGTGTTGGTGAGCTCGACCCACTCCTTGTTCAGGGAGCGGTTGGAGCGGTCGTCACGGCCCGGTGCGTCGTACTGGACGGCGCTGATCTCCACCTTCGGCCGCTCGGCGCGGGGGTAGCCGGCGGCGGACGCCGGGAGCGCCACGGCGCCGACCACGGCGGCGGCCGCGAGGGTGGCGGCAGCCAGACTGCGGGCGGAAACAACGGAAGCGGACACAAGGTCTCCTAGTTTTGTGCGAGTTACGACCGCATCGGCCGCAGAACCCACACTTGACCATCACACGTCCCGCAAGCATCCGATTGACGCCTCACGTTACGAATCATCCATATTTCAGTGACAGTAACCTTCTATGTCCATCTATGTACTGAACGCTCTGAGTCGTTGTCAGATCTACCCTCCGGGCGGTCGCGGTGATCCGCCGTCACCCGAAAGTGGGTCACAACGGGCGAGGAGAACAAAAAGCCGGTGAGGGCGCCCCGTCCCCACGGAACCCTCACCGGCGGTCTTCACCCGAGCGGTCGGATCACGCCCGTACGAGCTCCCTGTCCTCGTCGGGGTCGGTGTCCTTGGCGTCGGCGGAGGTGCGCAGTCCCTCGCCCTCGACGTCCACGTTGGGCAGCGCGCGGTCCAGCCACTTCGGCAGCCACCAGGCCTTCTTGCCGAGCAGGGCGAGGACCGCGGGGACGATCGCCATGCGGACGACGAAGGCGTCGAAGAAGACGGCGATCGCGAGGCCGAAGCCGATCATCTTGATCATCGACTCGCCGGAGCCGATGAAGCCGGCGAACACGGCCATCATGATGACCGCGGCGGCGGCGACCACCCGGGCGCTGTACCTGAACCCGGTCACCACGGCCTGGCCCGGGCTCTCGCCGTGGACGTACGCCTCGCGCATCCGGGTCACGAGGAACACCTCGTAGTCCATGGCCAGGCCGAAGACCACGCCGACCATGAAGATCGGCATCATCGACATGATCGGGCCGGTCTCCTCGACGCCGATCAGGCTCGCCAGCCAGCCCCACTGGAAGACCGCGACGACGGCGCCGAGCGCGGCCAGCACGCTGAGCAGGAAGCCGAGGGCGGCCTTCAGCGGGACCAGGATCGAGCGGAAGACCACGATCAGCAGGAGGAAGGCCAGGCCCACCACCAGGGCGAGATACGGGATCAGCGCGTCCGTGAGCTTCTGCGAGAAGTCGATGTTCATGGCCGTGGTGCCGGTGACCAGCACCTTGGCGTCGGTGTCGGCGGTCACGCCGGTGCCGGCGTCACGGATGGCGTGCACCAGGTCCTCGGTGTCGGTCGAGGACGGCTTGGAGTCCGGGATCACCGTGATCATCGCGGTGTCGCCGGCCTTGTTGAAGGTGGCGGGGGTGACGGTGACGACGTCCTTGAGGCCCTTGACCTCGTCGCTCACCGCGGTGGCCGCGGCCTGGGGGTCGGCGCTGCCCTTGGCGTCCACGACGAGCATGAGCGGGCCGTTGAAGCCGGGGCCGAAGCCCTCGGAGAGCAGGTCGTAGGCGCGGCGCTGGGTGGTGGACGTCGGCTGTGAGCCGTCGTCGGGCAGGCCCAGCTCCAGCTGGGTGGCGGGCAGGGCGATCGCGCCGAGGCCCACCACGCCGAGCAGGAGGACGGCGACGGGGCGGCGGACGACGAAACTGGCCCAGCGGGCGCCCATGTTGGGCTTCGCGGCCCCTCCCGCGGCCCCTCCCGCGGCCCCTGCCGTGTCCTCGGCGGTACGGCGGCCGAACCGCTTGCCCTTCTCGCCGGCCGGCTTGACCTTGCGGCCCGCGTAGCCGAGCAGCGCCGGGATCATGGTGAGGGCGATGAGGACGGCGACGACGACCGTGCCGGCCGCCGCGAGCCCCATCTTGGTCAGCATCGGGACGCCGACGACGGAGAGTCCGGCGAGGGCGATCACGACGGTGAGGCCGGCGAAGACGACGGCCGAGCCCGCGGTGCCGGTGGCGCGGCCGACCGCTTCCTCGCGGCTGCGGCCCTCGGCGAGTTCGGCGCGGTAGCGGGAGACGATGAACAGCGCGTAGTCGATGCCGACGGCGAGGCCGATCATCAGGGCGAGGGTGGAGGTGGTGTCGCCGAGGTCCAGCGCGCTGGCGAGCGCGGTGATGGTGGAGACGCCGATGCCGACGCCGATGATCGCGGTCAGCAGGGGCAGTCCGGCGGCGACGAGCGAGCCCAGCGTGACGACGAGGACGACCGCGGCGAGGGCCAGGCCGATGATCTCACCGGTGGCGGCCTGATCGGGTTCGGCCTGGAGGGCGTCACCGCCCATCTCGACGGTCAGTCCGGCGTCCCTGGCCTGGTCGGCGGTGGTCTCCAGGGCCTCCTTGGAGGAGTCCTTCAGCTCGACGGAGGAGACCTCGTACTTCACGGAGGCGTAGGCGACCGTGCCGTCCTTGCTGACGGCGTTCGTCGTGTAGGGGTCGGTGACGGAGACGACTTCGGAGCCGTCGCCCAGCTCCTTGACGGTCTTCTCGACCGTCGCCTTGTGGGCGGCGTCGGTCATCTTCTCCCCGTCGGGCGCCTTGAAGACGACCCGCGCGGTGGCGCCGTCGGCGCTGGAGCCGGGGAAGCGCTGTTCCAGCAGGTCGAAGGCCTTCTGGGCCTCGACGCCGGGGATCGAGAAGGAGGAGGACCCCGCGGCGGGCGCGGAGGCGGCACCGACGCCGGCGAGCGTCAGCAGGGCGATCCAGAGCAGCGCGACGAAATGCCGCCGCCGGAACGAGAACCGGCCGAGTTTGTAGAGGAACGTGGCCACGGAGGCGTTACTCCCGGTCAGGTCGTGGGGTGGGGGGCCGACACGGGCCCCGAGGGCAGGGGTGATCACCTGGGCGGGGAGGCAGGGGTGATCGGCCCGACGACGTGAGCGGTGACGTCAGGTGGGGCTGCGGGGAAGGGTCAGCGGGTGGGTGCGCCGAGGGCAGGGAGGACCACGGCGTCGATGTACGAGGTGAGGTAGGCCCGGGTGGGGGGCCGGTCGTCGATCAGCGCCCGGGTGGCGAAGGCCCCGACCATCATGGGGATCAGGAACTCCAGCGCCGGGCAGTCCGCGCGGATCTCGCCCCGGTCGACGGCCCGTTGCAGGACGCGCCGGAACGCGGCCATCTCGGGTTCCACCAGCTGGCTGCGGAACACCTCGCGCAGATGCTCGTCGTTGTGGATCGCCATGGCCACCCCCCGCATCAGCGCGGAGTTGCGCTCCATGGCGCAGTCGTCCTCGCGCGCCATCAGCGCGTGCAGGTCGCCGTGGAGCGTGCCGGTGTCGACCTCGTCGGCCAGTCCCGGCTTGTCGTGCTTGATGGCCTTCACCACCAGCTCGGCCTTGCCGCCCCACTGGCGGTAGAGCGTGGCCTTGCTGGAACGGGTGCGGGCGGCGACGGCGTCCATGGTCAGGGCGTCGTAGCCGACCTCACGGAGCAGATCGAGCACGGCGCCGTACAGCTCGGCCTCGCGCTCGGGTGTGATCCGA
Organism: Streptomyces griseoruber; assembly: GCF_001514205.1. GTDB lineage: Bacteria > Actinomycetota > Actinomycetes > Streptomycetales > Streptomycetaceae > Streptomyces > Streptomyces griseoruber. The sequence goes on from NZ_KQ948776.1 coordinate 184,440, forward strand.
CTGCGACGCGCGGTTGCGGTCTCGGTCATCCCGCTCACCTTTCGGCTCCGTCACCCAGTGGTCCCGTACACCTATGAAGATACCCCGAGACTCAACGAAACGAAACCGTTTCGTACGTGTGCTGACTCACGTCCGTGAAGAGCGGATAAGAGCGGGCGGGGGGCGCCGAGAAGTTGCCCGGCCCGTTTCGCCGGAAAAGCATGGGGAGGTGAGCTATCTGCGCCTGCCCCATCTCAGCGGTGACCTCCTGTGCTTCGTGGCCGAGGACGACCTGTGGCTGACCCGGCTGGACGGTCCGGACCGCGCCTGGCGGCTCACCGTCGACCGCACGAAGACCGGACACCCCCGCTTCTCCCCCGACGGCCGCCACATCGCGTACACGAGCTGGCGAAGTCTCGTCCCCGAGATCCACCTGGTGCCGGTGGACGGCGGACCGGGACGCCGGCTGACCTACTGGGGCAGCCCCGACACCCAGGTGTGCGGCTGGACCCCGGAGGGCGACATCCTCGCCGTCGCCTCCCACGGCGAACCCTTCTCCTACTTCACCTGGGCCTACAAGGTCCCCACCGACGGCTCCCCCGGCAGCAAACTGCCCTGGGGCCCGGTCTCCGACATCCAGGTCGCCGACCTCGACGACGAACGCAGGACCCTGTTGCTGACCGGCACTCCGCCGCACGAACCCGCCGGCTGGAAGCGCTACCGGGGCGGCGCCACGGGCCGCCTGTGGCTGCACGGACAGCGCCTCCTGGAGAACCTCGACGGCCACCTCCACTCCCCCCTCTTCGCCGGCGGCCGGATCGCCTTCCTCTCCGACCACGAGGGCGTCGGCAACCTCTACTCCTGCGCCCACGACGGCTCCGACCTGCGCCGGCACACCGACCACGACGCCTTCTACGCCCGCCACGCCGCCACCGACGGCACGCGCGTGGTGTACCAGTGCGCCGGCGACCTGTGGCTCGTCGACGACCTGGCCGCCGGCTCCGCACCGCGCCGGATCGACGTACGGCTGGGCGGGCCGCGGGCCGGCCGGCGCCGCTACCAGATCCCGGCCGCCCAGCACGTGGACGGCCTCTCGGTCGACGAGACCGGGCGGGCGAGCGCCGTCGTCGTCCGCGGCAGCCTGTACTGGCTGACCCACCGCGACGGACCCGCCCGCACGATCACCGACACACCCGGCGTACGGGTACGGCTCCCCGAGATGCTCGGCTCGGGCGGACAGCTCGCGTACGTCACCGACGCCGAGGGCGAGGACGCCGTCGAGATCGCCTACCTCCCGCGCGCCAGCGGGGACCGCGAGCCGCGCCGGCTGGCCTCCGGGGAACTGGGCCGGGTCCTGGAGATGGTCGCCGACCCGGACGGCGAGCGGCTCGCCATCGCCGCGCACGACGGACGGCTGCTCCTCCTCGACACGAGCGAGGACTCCGGGAGCGCCTCCCGGACGGAGTCCGGGGCAGGCGCGGTCACCGAGCTGATCACCTCCGTCAACGGGCCCGTCCGCGACCTCGCCTTCTCCCCCGACGGGACCTGGCTGACCTGGTCGCACCCCGGCATCGGCAGATCCCTGCGGCAGATCAAGATGGCCCGGATCCCCGGTGTGGGACAGGGCGAGCGGCTGATCGTCGACGTGACCAACGGCCGCTTCGAGGACGAGAACCCCGTGTTCACCCGGGACGGCCGCTACCTCGCCTTCCTCTCCTGGCGCGGCTTCGACCCGGTGTACGACGTCCACACCGGCGACCTCTCCTTCCCGCTCGGCTGCCGCCCCTACCTCGTCCCGCTGTCCTCCGCGACCCCCTCTCCCTTCGCCCTCAACCCGGAGGGCCGGCCGGCCGCCGGGGGGCTGGACCCGGTGGAGGAGGACGAGGGCGGCGACGGGACCGTGACCGTGGAGGTCGAGGGCCTGGAGAGCCGGGTCACCCCGTTCCCCGTCCCCGCCTCCAAGTACTCCTCGCTGCACCCGGTCGCGGGCGGCGGACTGGTCTGGCTGCGCTGGCCGATCTCCGGCGCGCTCGGCGAGACCTTCGCCAACCCGGACGACATGAGCGGCCGGCCCACACTGGAGTACTTCACCATCAGCAAGGCCAAGAAGTCCGAACTCGTCGGCCATCTCGACTGGTTCGCGCTCAGCGGCGACGGCTCCCGGCTCGTCGTGGTCGACGAGGGCGATCTGCGGGCCGTGCCGTCGAGCGAGTCCGGCGACCTCGACACCACCGTCTGGATCGACCTGCGCCGCATCATGCACGAGGTGGACCCCGGCGCCGAGTGGCGGCAGTCGTACGAGGAGGCGGGCCGGCTCATCCGCGCCTACTTCTGGGACCCGGGGATGTGCGGCATCGACTGGGACGCGGTGCTCGACCAGTACCGCCCGCTCGTCGAACGGGTCGCCTCCCCCGACGAGTTCGCCGACCTGCTGCGCGAGGTCCTCGGCGAACTGGGCACCTCGCACGCCTACGTCACGCCCGCCCGCCGCAACGAGGGACCACCGCACTACCAGCGCCGGCAGGGCCTGCTGGGCGCCAACCTCGTACGGCGCGACGGCGGCTGGACCGTCAAGCGCATCCTGGCCGGCGACTCCTCCGACTCCAAGGCACGCTCACCCCTCGCGGGCACCGGCATCCGCGAGGGCGCGGTGCTGACGCATGTCGACGGCCGCCCCGTGGACCCGCTCCACGGCCCGTATCCCCTGCTGGCGGGGGCGGGCGGTACGACGGTGGAGCTCACGTTCACCCCGGCGGAGGGCAGCGCGGGGCGCGCACGGCGCGTGGCCGTGGTCCCCCTCGTCGACGAGCGCCCCCTGCGCTACCAGGACTGGGTCGCCAAACGGCGCGAGGTGGTGCGGGAGCTGAGCGGCGGCCGGTGCGGCTACCTCCACATCCCCGACATGGGCGGCTCCGGCTGGGCCCAGTTCAACCGCGACCTGCGCATGGAGGTGTCCCGGCCCGCGCTCATCGTGGACGTACGCGGCAACGCGGGCGGCCACATCAGCGAACTGGTCGTGGAGAAGCTGACCCGCACGATCCTCGGCTGGGACCTCACCCGCAACGCCCAGCCGGTGTCGTACGCCTCGAACGCCCCCCGCGGCCCGGTCGTCGCCCTCGCCGACGAGGCGACCTCCTCGGACGGCGACATGATCACCGCCGCGTTCAAGCTGCTCAAGCTCGGGCCGGTGGTGGGGCAGCGCACCTGGGGCGGAGTCGTCGGCATGACCGGCCGCCACCAGCTCGGCGACGGCACCGTCATCACCGTCCCCATGAACGCGGCCTGGTTCGACGCCTACGGCTGGACCATCGAGAACCGCGGCGTCCTCCCCGACCTGGAGATCCTCCGCACCCCGCTGGACTGGGCGGAGGGCCGCTACGCCCAGCTCGACGACGCGGTCCGGCTGGCCCTGGACCTCCTCGACACCAACCCCCCGGCGTCCCCACCGGACTACAGCGCCGTACCGGACCGCTCCCGCCCGAAACTCCCGCCCCGCGCCTGAGGCCCCACCGGGCCGGCGGCGGCGAGCAGCGGCCTGCCTGCGACGGCGAGCAGCGGCCGCGCCGCCACCGCCGCCCCGTCGGTGCGGATGCCGTCGTGGGCCGCCCCGATGCCCAGGGCGGCCACCCGGCCCGCCCCGTACGGCGGCGGGTGTTCGTCCGGCAGGATCCACGCACCGGTGTGCGCGACGTCGAGCTCGGGGTCTCCCGCCACGGCCCCGGGACGGGTCGGCGGCCGGCCGGGGACGGTCGGTGAAGACGCACGCGTGGACGTCGTCCACCGGCGGCGGCCCGACCGAGGCCCGACGGGCGTTGAGCGCCCCGCCGTGCAGGGTGTCGAAGGTCCGGGCGTTCGGATCCCACAGCACCCGGTTGTCCGTCTGCGTCGGCGGCGCCGTCGACCGCACCGCGAGCGCCACCACACGCAGGGTGCCCTCCCCCGGAGGGAAGGGCACCCCACGTTCACGGCCGAAGCCCGGCGCAGCGACTACACGTCGTAGTCCTGGTTGAGCCGGTCCTCTTCCTCGCGCTGCATCCGCTCCGTCTCCGGGTCCGTCTCACGGCGGCGGCCACGCTGCTGGACCTGCTCCTTGGCCTGCTGGGCCTTCTGCTTGGCCTGCTGCTGCCACTGCGGGGACCGGTCCTGCGCCTTGTCCTTCATGCCCATGTGGGTTCACTCCTGTAGGGAGATGAGGGGTTCGGGCCCCGTGGTGGGGCCTCGACCAGATTCACACGGGCGGACACGCAGCGCATTTCGATCAACTACGGTGCGTAGCACGGGCCGCCTCGTCGGCCGCGCCGCCCGCTCCCACCAACCCCGTCCGCATCCCCTGCAACCTGGGCGCGAACCGCCTCATCTCCCGCTGCCCGACGGTCCCGATGATCCCGGGAAGGCAGCCGCGTACGCCCTGCATCCCGCGCAGCCACCACTGCCCGTACACATGGGACGACCGCCGCTCTATGCCGGCGACGATCCGGTCCACCGCCGGCCCGAGCGGATACGTCTTGTTCGACGGCCACGGCAGCCGCTGCCGCAACTCCCGCATGACCTCCTCCTGATCGGCGCCGCGCACCATGTCGGTGTCGGTCCAGGACAGATAGCCCACGCCGACCCGCACCCCCCGGTGACCGACCTCGGCGCGCAGGCTGTGCGCGTACGCCTCCACACCGGACTTGGACGCGCAGTACGCGGTCATCATCGGCGCGGGGGTGATCGCGGCGAGGGAGGCGATCTGGAGGAGATAGCCGCGGCTCTCCAGCAGCACCGGGAGGAAGGCGCGGGCCGTGACCGCGGAGCCGATGAGGTTGACCTCGACGACCCGGCGCCAGGCCTGCGGGTCGGAGTCGACGAACGGACCGCCGGACGCCACACCGGCGTTGGCGACCACGACGTCCACCTTGCCGAAGCGTTCCTTCACCTCCGCCGCGACCCGGGTCATCGCCTCGTGGTCGGTGACGTCGGCGTACCAGTGGCCGCTGTCGCCGTGCAGCCGCTCGGAGACCTGCTTGAGCGCGTCCGGCTCCAGCCCCACCAGCGCGATCGTCGCCCCGCGCGCGGAGAGCTTGCGGGCGAGCAGCTCACCGACCCCCCGCGCGGCACCGGTGACGACGACGACCTGTCCCTCGAGACCGACCCTGCTCATGCGCCCTCCTTCGACTGCGTGTACGTACGGACGAGTTCCCGGATCCTGCCGGTGACCACCTCGGGCGCCTCGACCGGCGTCATGTGGCCGAGCCCGGGCAGCTCGGTCACGCCCAAGGAGTGCGGCAGCGCCGCCGCGATCCGGTGGGCGTGCACCGGCGGGGTCAGCCGGTCCCCGGTGCCGACCACGACGGCCGTCGGCACCCGCAACTCCCCCACGGCGTGGTCGAGGTCGAGCACACTCAGCACCCGCGACCAGGCGTGCCGCACCCTGCGCGGGCAGGCGTGCACGATCCGGGCGCACGTCTCCACCAGGTGCGGGGCGGAAGCGGCGCCCATCGTGGCGTACTTGAGGATCGACTTCGCGACCGGGGTGACCGGCCCGAGGGGCGCCCGCGAGCCGAGGACCCGCCCGGTCAGCCAGGTCCGCAGCCGGCCCGGCCGCAGCGGCAGGACGGTGGACTCGGCGACCAGGCGCGAGGCGCCGGTGCTGCACAGCAGGACGGCGGCGGCGTGTTCCCGCATCCGGGGGCGCGCGGCGGCTGCCAGCACGGTCATGGCGCCCATCGAGTGCCCGGCGATCACCGCGCGTTCCCCGGGCCCGAGGGTCGCGGCGAGCACCGCTTCCAGGTCGTCGGCGAGCGCGTCCGTGCTGCACACCAGGGACGGCGGGGTGCGTCCGTGGCCGCGCTGGTCGTAGGCGACGACCCGGTGGTCGGCGGCGAGGTCCCCGATCTGGGCCGCCCAGAAGGCGGTGGAGCAGGTCCAGCCGTGGGCGAGGACGACCGGGGGCGCGTCCTCGGGGCCGTACACCTCGACGTGCAGCCGGGTGCCGTCGGCGGAGACGGCGGTGAGTTCACGGGCGGGGCTCGTGCTCATGCTCACGCTCATGCAGTGACCTCGCTCTTCCCGGCGCCGTCCGGTGCCTGCGCCACCGGGGCGGGCGCCCGCAGCAGCTCGTACTCCGCGAGATCCACCCGCCGGGTCGCGCGCCGGAACTCGCTCGTCGTGCCCGGCCAGACGGTGGTGTTGCGGCCGTTCGCGTCGAGGTACCAGCTGGTGCAGCCGCCGGTGTTCCACACGGTCCTCTTCATACGTTCCTGCACGCACGCGTTCCAGGCGTCGACCGCGCCGGGCCGGGCGTCGAGGGCGGCGCGCCCTCCGAGGACGCGCAGCTGCCGCAGATAGTCGGCCATGTAGTTCAGCTGGGACTCGATCATCAGGATCATCGAAGAGTTCCCGAGGCCGGTGTTCGGGCCGATGATCGACATCCAGTTGGGGAAGCCGGCGGCGGACGCACCGCGCAGGGCGGCCATCCCGTCCTTCCAGCTCTCCGCGAGGGTCTGCCCGCCGGCGCCCACCACCCGCTCGGCGATCGGCATGTCGGTGACGTGGAACCCCGTACCGAAGACGATCACATCGGCCTCGGCCTCGGTGCCGTCGGCCGCCACCAGTGTGGAGCCGCGGATCTCGCTCAGCCCGCTCGCCACGACGTCCACGTTCGGCTGCGCGAGGGCCGGATAGTAGCTGTTCGACAGCAGGATCCGCTTGCAGCCGATGCGGTAGTCGGGGGTGAGTCTGGCGCGCAGGGCCGGGTCCTTGATGGAGAGGGCCAGGTTGAGCTTGGCGAGCCGCTCGACGAAACCGAGTTCGTTCGGGTGCTTGGTGAACGCCTGGACCTGGAGCTCACGGATGCCCCACAGCAGTCCGCGCCGCATCCGCGTGGTGACCGGCAGGGCCCGGTGCAGGGCGCGTTCGGCACCGCTGACGGCCCGGTCGACGCGGGGCATCACCCACGGCGGGGTGCGCTGGAACAGGGTGAGCCGCGAGACGCCCGGCTGGAGGGCCGGCACGATCTGGATCGCGGAGGCGCCCGTGCCGATCATCGCGACCCGCTTGCCGGTGAGGTCGTGGCCGTGGTCCCAGCGGGCGGAGTGGAAGACCGTGCCGGGGAAGGTGTCGAGGCCGGGGACGTCCGGGACCTTGGGGTCGGACAGCGGCCCGGTCGCGGAGACGACGACGTCGGCGGCGTACCGTCCGCCGCTCGTCTCGATGTCCCAGCGCAGCTCCTGCGCGTCCCAGGTCATCCGCCGGACCTCGCAGCCGAACCGCAGATGCGGCCGCAGGCCGAACGTGTCCGTGACGTGCTCCAGATAGGCGCGGATGTGCTCCTGCCCGGAGAACGTGCGCGGCCAGTCGGGGTTGGGCGCGAAGGAGAAGGAGTAGAGGTGGGAGGGCACGTCACAGGCGCATCCCGGGTAACTGTTGTCCCGCCAGGTGCCGCCGACGCTGTCGGCGCGCTCCAGCACGACGAAGTCGGTGATCCCCTCGCGGCGCAGCCGCACGGCGGCCCCCAGTCCGCCGAACCCGGACCCGATCACCGCCACCCGCACGTGTTCGGTCATGCCGACTCCTCCTGCCGTACGACGCCACGACTCCCCACGACGCCACGACTCCTCGCGACCGCGCCAGTGAACACTGGCGCAATCGGACTGTAGAGCAGCTCCGTACTCAGCGGTAGGGTCCGGGGAAAGGAAAGTTACCGGCGGTTCGACATAGGCTTCCGCCGTGGCGGACAAGCGCGAATACCGGACGGAGGAGCTGGCCGGCCAGGCCGGCATCACAGTGCGCACCCTGCGCTTCTACCGTGAGCGCAAGCTGCTCGCACCACCGCGCCGCGAGGGCCGTATCGCCTGGTACGACGACCATCACCTGGCCCGGCTGCGCACGATCGCCGCCCTCCTGGAGCGCGGCCACACCCTGACCGGCATCGCCGAGCTGGCCGACGCCCTCGACCACGGGCGGGACGTGGCCGACCTGATCGGCGTCGGCGGCCCCACCGAGGAGGAGCCCATCCGCCTCACCCCCGAGGAGCTCGCCGCCCGCTTCGAGGGCCAGGTCACCCCCGAGAACCTCGCCGCCGCCCTCGAACTCGGCTACCTCGGCACCGACGGCGACGAGATCGTCCACATCAGCCGCCGCCTCCTGGACGTCTCCTCCGCCCTGGTCCGCGAGGGCATCCCCCTCGCCGAGGTCCTCGCGGCCGGCGCCCGCGTCCGCGCACACGCCGACGCCCTCGCCGACCTCTTCACCACCCTGATCCTGCGCCACGCGACCGAGTCCGACCTCCCCCGGCTGCGCCCGCTGGCCCGGAGCGTGGTGGAGGCGGAGCTGTCACTGGCGCTGGACCGGCGACTACGGAAGGGGACCGAGGGGACCGACGGGACCGAGGGGACCGAGGGGGCTTCCGGGGAGGCCTAGAGGTCGTAGACCACCGTCACCGGCGCGTGGTCCGACCAGCGCTCGGCGTGCGTGGCGGCGCGCTCCACGAGGCCCTTGACGGCCTTGCCCGCGAGACCGGGCGTCGAGACGTGGAGGTCGATCCTCCACCCTGAGTCGTTGTCGAAGGCCCGGCCCCGGTACGACCACCAGGTGTACGGACCCTCCAGGTCCGGGTGCAGGGCGCGTACGACGTCGACGTAGCCGCCGTCCTGCGGGGTGAGGACCCGGGTGAGCCAGGCGCGCTCCTCGGGGAGGAAGCCGGAGTTCCTGGTGTTGGAGCGCCAGTTCTTCAGGTCGGCCTGCTGGTGGGCGATGTTCCAGTCGCCGCAGACCAGGACCTCGCGGCCGTCGGCGGCGGCGCGCTCGCGCAGGTCCTTGAGGTGGACGAGGAACGCGTCCATGAAGCGGACCTTCTCGTCCTGGCGGTCGGTGCCGACCTCGCCGGAGGGGAGGTAGAGGGAGGCGATCGTCACACCGGGCAGGTCGGCCTCGACGTACCGGCCGCTGCCGTCGAACTCGGACGAACCGAAACCGATCCGGACGGCGTCCGGTTCGCGGCGGGTGCAGAGGGAGACGCCGGCCCGGCCCTTGGCGGCGGCGGGGGCGTGCGTGACGTGCCAGCCCGCGGGCGCGCGGACCGCCTCCGGCAGCTGCTCCGGCTCGGCGCGCACCTCCTGGAGGCACAGCACATCGGCGGAGGTGTCCGCGAGCCACTCCACGAAGCCCTTCTTCGCGGCGGCACGCAGACCGTTCACATTGACGGAGGTCACAGTCAGCACCCGGGCACGATACCGGCACACTGGACGAGGTCCAGAAATCAGTTTCCGCCGGATTATGCATAGAAGTACTGTGAGCCGCATGAACATACGTCGGGTCTCCTTCGACCACCCCGATGCCGTCAAACTCAACGACGAGGTCCAGGCGGAGTACCACGAACGCTACGGCGACGGCGGCGACGCCACGGTCCTGGAGCCGACCCACTTCGAGCCGCCGAGCGGCGTCTACCTCATCGCCTACGACGAGGGCGACCGGCCCGTCGCCACCGGCGGCTGGCGCAGCCAGGACAGCAACGGCGAGGGCAACGAGGACGGGGACGCCGAGCTGAAGAGGATGTTCGTGATCCGGGAGATGCGCGGGCGCGGGCTGGCGCGGCGGATGCTGACCGCGCTGGAGGAGGACGCGCGGGCGGCCGGCCGGGTGCGGATGGTCCTGGAGACCGGCACCGAGCAGCCCGAGGCCATCGCCCTGTACACCTCCAGCGGGTACGAGCCGTGCACCAAGTTCGGCTACTACCGGGAGTACGACTCGAGCCGGTGCTTCGCCAAGCCGCTCGCCGCCGGGGAACTCAGCCTCTGAGGTAGGCCAGCACCGCGAGCACCCGGCGGTGGGTGTCGTCCGCCGGGGGCAGGTCCAGTTTGGTGAGGATGCTGCCCATGTGCTTGCCGACGGCCGCCTCGGAGACCACCAGCGCCCTGGCTATCGCGCCGTTGGACCTGCCCTCGGCCACCAGCGCCAGCACCTCCCGCTCACGCGGGGTCAGCCGGGCCAGCGGGTCGCGGCGGCGGCGCAGCAACTGCCGTACGACTTCCGGGTCGACGACCGTGCCGCCGGCCGCCACCTCGTGCAGGGCGGCCACGAACTCCTCGACCTGGCCGACCCGGTCCTTGAGGAGATAGCCGACACCGGTGCCGTCGCCGGAGTCGAGGAGCTCGGCGGCGTAGGCGCGCTGGACGTACTGGCTGAGGACGAGGACGGGCAGACCGGGGCGCTCGCTGCGCAGCCGGACCGCCGCGTGCAGCCCCTCGTCCTGGAACCCGGGCGGCATCCGGACGTCGGTGACGACCACGTCGGGGGTGTGGACGGCGACGGCGGCGAGGAGGGCGGGGGCGTCGCCGACCGCCGCGACGACCTCGTGGCCGAAGCGGGTGAGCAGGGCCGTCAGGCCGTCGCGGAGGAGGACGCCGTCCTCGGCGAGGACCACACGCAGGGTCCGTCCTTCGGTGTCGGCTCGCAAGGGATCTCCACACGCAGCAGGGTCGGTCCGCCCGTCGGGCTGGTCACGGACAGTCTTCCATCGAGCACTGACACCCGGTCGGCGAGACCGGTGAGGCCCGTGCCCCGGCCGGGGTCCGCGCCGCCGCGGCCGTCGTCCGACACCTCCAGGACGAGCCGCCCGTCGCCGTACTCCCCCTCGACACGGGCCCGCCCCGCCCCGCTGTGCCGGGCGACGTTGGCGAGCGCCTCACGGACCACGAAGTACGCGGCGGCCTCCACCGCCTGCGGAAGCCGGGGCAGGGGCGACACGAACCCGACGTCCACGGGGACCGGGGAGCGGTCCGCGGCGTCGGCGACGGCGGCCTCCAGGCCGTAGTCGGCGAGCACCTGGGGGTGGATGCCGTGGATCAGCTCGCGCAGCTCGGCCAGGGCCGCGCCCGCCTCCTCGCACGCGCGCGTGAGCTGTTCGGCGAGCGGGCCGCCGGGCGGGGCGTCGAGCCGGGCCAGGCCGAGGCTCATGGTGAGGGCGACGAGGCGCTGCTGGGCGCCGTCGTGCAGATCGCGTTCGATCCGGCGCCGCTCCGCCTCGAAGGCGTCGACCAGGCGGGCGCGGGAGCGGGTGAGTTCGGCGACCCTCGCGCGCGTGCCGCCGTCGGGCGGGGCGACCAGACGGCGCGTCAGCGCGGCACGCGCCGCGGCGGCCAGACCGAGGGCGTACGCCCCGGCCGCGAGCAGCAGCACCCCGAGCGCGGCCGCGGCGAACGCCGCGGGCTGACCGGTGACCGTCCACACCTTCAGCACCTTCACCTCGCGCCCACCGCCGGCCGTGGCGAGCAGTACCGGGGTCGCGATCATCGCGAGGGGCGAGACCAGCGCGACGAGCAACAGGAGCGCCTCGGCCGGCCAGAGGAGGCAGGCGGTGAGAAGAGCGTGGCCGAACTCCCGCCAGGTGGCCCCCTCCCGCAACCGGGTGCTGAGCCAGGCGCGCAGGCCGGGGGCGGGGGGATCGATGTGGGGGGTCGGGGCGGGGGATCGGAGATGCCGGTCCGGGCCGAGGGGGTGGAGGTGCCGGTCCGGGGCGAAGGGTCGGGCGTGCGGGTCCGGGGGGAGCGGGCGGGCGTGCGCGTCCGGGGCGAGCGGGCGGGCGTGCGCGTCGGGCTTGGAGGGGGCGGCGTGTGCGCCGGGCTTGGAAGGGTCGGCGTGCGCGCCGGGCTTGGAAGGGTCGGCGTGCGCGCCGGGCGCGCGTTTCCTCTCGATCCACCCCAGCCTGCGCCGCTCCAGCGCGGCCACGGGCAGCCCGGCGAGGACGGTGGCCGCGAGCAGGGGCAGCCCCACGAGCACGATCGCGAGGACTCCGCCGACCGTCACCCAGGCCGCCAGCCCGACCAGCAGGACGGCCCCGAGGACCGCCCCCGTCAGCAGATAGGCGGCGGCACGCCAGGGCCACGGCGAGAGCAGATAGCGCGGGCGGGTCAGTGCCTGCCACACGTCCCTGGGGTATCGGGGGTCCATACGGATCACCGTAGAAGGGCGCCCGGCGGGCGGACCATCCCTCCTGCCCGAGCCCCGGGGGTATGGCTGCCCCTACCCCGACTCTCGCCCCTGGCCGACCGACTGCGCACCCCCGCCCGCGGTTTCGTGGACCCATGACCACACCCGCTGTCCAACTGACCTCCGTGAGCAGGCGATACGGCACCGCCGAGACCGGAGTCACCGCGCTCGACGACGTCACGCTCGCCCTCCCCCGGGGTTCCTTCACCGCCGTCATGGGCCCGTCGGGGTCGGGGAAGTCGACACTGCTGCAGTGCGCCGCCGGGCTCGACCGGCCGACGTCCGGGTCGGTGCGGATCGCCGGCACCGAGCTGACCGGGCTGAGCGAGCGCCGGCTCACCCTGCTGCGGCGGGAGCGCATCGGATTCGTCTTCCAGTCGTACAACCTGCTGCCCGCCCTCACCGCCGCCCAGAACGTCGCCCTCCCGCTGCGGCTGGCCGGCCGCCGCCCGGCGAAGGCGGAGGTGCGCGAGGCGCTGCGGCGGGTCGGCCTCGCCGAACGGGCCGGACACCGGCCCGCCGAACTCTCCGGCGGCCAGCAGCAGCGGGTCGCCCTCGCCCGCGCCCTGATCACCCGCCCCGAGGTGCTCTTCGGCGACGAACCGACCGGCGCCCTCGACTCCACGACCGGCCGCGAGGTGCTGGTCCTGCTGCGCGCCCTGGTCGACGCCCACGGGCAGACGGTCGTCATGGTCACCCACGATCCGCTGGCAGCCTCCCGCGCGGACCGGGTGGTGTTCCTGGTCGACGGCCGGGTGCACGGCGAACTGGCCGGGGCGGGCGCGGAACGGATCGCGGCGCGGATGGCCGCTCTGGAGGGCGGACCCGGACCCGGGCCGGGGCCGGTGGCGGGCGGCGCGGCGCGCGCTTGCGTCACCGCGGAGGCCGCCCCGTGCTGAGCGTCGCCGTACGGACCCTGCGTGCGCGCTGGGCCGCCTTCGCCGGCAGTTTCGTCGCCCTGGCCCTGGGGGTGGGGCTGCTGACCGTGATGGGGCAGGCGCTGGCCGCCTCGGCGGACGCTCCGGTGCGCACGCCGGAACGGTTCGCCGCGGCGCCGGTGGTGGTGCGGGGGCAGGACACCCTGCGGGTGACGACCCCGGTCGGGGTGCGGACGGCGGAGCTGGCGGTGCCGCGCGCGGTGCCGGCCGCCACGGTCGCCGCGCTGCGCGCCCTCGGCCCGGTCGTGCAGGACCGTTCCTTCCCGGTCCGTGCGGCCGACGGCCCGGCCGGTCTGACCGGTCACCCCTGGTCGACGGCGCGCTTCGCCCCGTACGCCCTCACCGCGGGCCGTGCGCCACGCACGGCCGACGAGGTGGTGACCACCGGGGACTGGGCGTCCGTGGGCGACCGGCTCGAGACGGGCCACGGACCGGTGCGGGTGGTCGGCACGGTACGCGCGCGTGGCGGTACGGGACGCGCGGGCGATGACGCGGTACGCGCGCGTGGCGGCACGGAACGGGCGGCCCGTTCCGACGTACGCGCGCGTGCACGCGACTTCGAGAACGCCGTGTTCTACACGGACGCGCGGGCCGCCCGCCTGGAGCCCAGGTCGGAGCAGGTGGTGGTGGCGGCGGACGCGGCGGCGGTCCGCGCGGCCGTCGGCGACAGCGCGCGCGTGCTCACGGGTGACGACCGACGGTTCGCGGACGCGGACCCCGATCGCGACGCCGAGGCGCTGACCGCGCTGAACGCCCTGTTCGGCACGGCGGGCGGGGTGACGGCGTTCGTCTCGGTGTTCGTGGTGGCCTCCACGTTCGCGTTCGCCGTGGACCGGCGCCGCCGCGAGTTCGGGCTGCTGCGCACCGCGGGTGCGACACCGGGTCAGATCCGGCGGTCGGTACTGGCGGAGGCACTGCTGGTGGGCACGCTCGCCTCGGCGGCGGGCTGCGCGCTGGGCGCGTACGGCGCTCCGTGGCTGGCCGCACTGGTGGTCGACGGCGGCCTCGCGCCGGCCTGGTACACGATCGGCGGCCATCTGTGGCCCTATCATCTCGCGTTCTGGACGGGCCTGTCGGTCGCCGTGTGCGGAGCCCTGGCCGCGAGTCTGCGGGCCGGGCGGGTCGCGCCGGCGCAGGCGTTGCGTGAGGTCTCGGTCGACGGGCGCGTGCTGACGGGCGGGCGCCGGTGGTTCGGTGCCGCGCTGCTTCTCACGGCGTGCGCGACCCTGTCGTACGCCCTGCTGACGGATCCGGGCGACCTGCTGCACCGCAAGACGTACATCAGCCGCCCCCTGCTCGTGATCACTGCGGTGGCGCTGCTGTCCCCCGCGCTGGTGCGCCCGCTGGTGCCGCGGCTGCCGGGGGTGATCGGGCTGCTGGTGCGGGAGAACGCGGTCGCCGGGGTCCGCCGTACCGCCGCCGTGGCCGCGCCCGTGCTGGTCACCGTGGCGCTGGCGGGCTCCCTGCTGGGCGCGACGGCCACGCTGACCGAGGCGCGGACGGTGGAGGTACGGCAGCGGACGGTGGCGGACTTCGTGGTGACACCGGGGAGTGGTACGGCGCTGACGGCGGATGCCGTGGCCCGGCTGCGGAAGGTTCCCGGCGCCCTGGTGTCGGCGAGTGCGGCGACCGCCGTGTACACGCTGGAGGACGGGGTGGCACTGGTGAAGTCCGAGGCGCGGGCCGTCGATCCGGGGCCGCTCGGCATGCCCGTACGGCTGCCGGTGACGGCGGGCCGGCTCGCGGATCTCGACGACGGTTCGATCGTGGTGACCGAGGAGTGGTCGCGGCACCGGGTGGGGCAGCGGGTTCGGGTGTGGCTCGGTGACGGTACGTCCCGGTCGCTGCGGATCGCCGCCGTGCTGGCCACCGGGACCGGGGAGAGCGGGGTGTGGGTGAGCGCGGCCGATGCGGGGGGCGCGGCGGTGGACCGTGTCGATGTACGCGTGCGTGCGGGCGCCGATCCGGAGGGCGTCGCGGCGGGGCTGCGTGCGGTCGGCGGGGCGCGGGTGCTGAGCCGGGCGCAGTGGGTGGCTGCGGCCTCTCCGCAGACCAACCGGACGACCCGGCTGGGGGTGCTGCTCGTCCTGGGCATCGCGCTGGTGTACACCGGCATCTCACTCGCCAACACCTTGGTCATGGCGGCCGCGGAACGGGGGCGGGAGCGGGCGGTGTTGCGGCTGGCGGGGGCCACCGACGGGCAGATCCTGCGGCTGACCGCGGCGGAGGCGCTGGCGGTCGTGGGGGTGGGTGCCGTGCTGGGCCTGCTGGTGACGGTCGTCAACCTGGCGGGGATGTGGGGCGCGTTGCGTCTGCTGTCGGCGCCGGCGACGCTCGTCGTGCCCTGGCCGGCTCTGGGCGTGGTGACGGCGGCGTGCGCGGTGCTGGCGGTGGGGGCGGCGGTCGTGCCGGTGGCGGTGTCCGCCGCGGTGTCCGCCGCGCGGCGGGCTGCTTGCCCGGGATGAACGAGTCACCGCGGACATGGCAGAAGGTCCGCCCCCGATGGGGGCGGACCTTCATGCTGCGTGGACCTGAGGGGATTTGAACCCCTGGCCCCCTCGATGCGAACGAGGTGCGCTACCGGACTGCGCCACAGGCCCTTGCAACGAGTGAAACTCTAGCACCCCGATCGGGCTGCTTGAAAATCCGTTCCCGGAGGCCGGCGGCCCGGGGGCCGGGATGCTTCCGGGACCCGCTGCGGGGCGCCCGCGCGTGTCACTCGTTGGCCGCCCGGGGCCGCTCGCCGTCCTCGTACTGGTCGAAGAGCGGGGTCCGGCCGCGCTCGCGCGAGCGCCGGGCCGAGGCCGCGCGCCGCGCATCGCTGCGCTCGTCGCCGTCCGCCGTCCCGTCGTCCGCGTGGTCCGGCTCCTGCGGGTCCGCGTCCGGTACGGCCGTGGCGTCCGCCGTGTCCTGCTCCGGCACCACCGCGCTGGAGCGGGCGGAGCTCCACGCGTCCGGGGCGCCGAGGTCCACGTCGGAGGTGGCCCGGGGTGCGACCGGCGCGGTCACGTACGTGGGCAGCGGGACCGGTACCGGGTCCCAGCTGTCGCCGTGGCCCGGCCGGCGCTGCCGTTCGCGCTGCTGATCGACCCACTCCGCGTGATCGGTCTGCTCGACGAGCGCCCTGCGGTCGGCGGCGAGGGCCAGCAGGCCCGGGTCGGTCTCCGGCTCGGCAGCCTCGTGCGGCTCCTCTGCGCCCGCGTCCGCGGCGGCCTCGGCGGTCGCGGCGGCCGAGGCCGGAGCCGAGGCACGGCGGCGGGGCTGGCGCTCGCGGAGCCGCTGCGCGGCGGCCTCGGCGCGTCTGCGGTCCATCTGGAAGGCGAAACGCCGGCGCTCCTGGGCACGGAGATAGGCGATGTACCCGCTGAGCAGGACGGCGGGCACGCCCGGCGCCCAGAGGAACGCGAGCCCTCCGACGGCGGCGACGATCGCGCCGAGCGTGAAGGCGAGGAAGAGCAGGATCGTGGTGCGCCTGCGGCGCGCGAGCGCCTTCGAGCGCTGGGCGCGTGCTGCGGCCGCCTGCCCGCCGGGAGTGCGCCGCGCGGCCGGTACACGCTGGCGCGCCGGGGCGGCGCCCCCCTCGTGCACGGGCGCCGGCGCGGGGTCGTGGGCGCGTGCGGAGTCGGGGGCGTGGGCGCGTGCGGACTTGGGTGCCGGATCGCGCTTGGGGTCGCGCCCCGGGTCGCGTGCCGTGTCCGGGCGCGCGTGGCCGCGCTCCGCCGCCCGCTCCTGCGTCCGCTCCTGGACCGGCGCCTTCACCTGCGGGCGGGTCGGAGGCATGGCGAAGGCCCGGACGTCCACCGAATCGGTGACGGCGTCCGGGGCGCCGGCGTCCCGCTCCCCCTCCTCGGTTGAGCGCGCCTGCAGGTCCTTGGCGTACCGGCGCTCCATTCCCGCCCGTCCGGACAGCAGCCGGATGGCGGTGCTGAAGCGTTCCGTCGGACGGGCCTCGTTCAGCTCGTCCTGCCTACGGAGCCACATCGGCACCAAGTAGGCGGCCCAGGCCCCGACAATGACTGCGTAGATGAGGCCGCTGCTGCTCACGCCTCACACGGTAGAGGGATTCGCATGGGGCCATCCGCCAATTGGGCCGGTGTGTCGCACGATCTGGCTGATATTTCGAGCTTTTTTTGCGACCAGTGCGATCAACCGATCACTTTCGAACGTTTATTCGGGAACTTCGGAGCTTTTCCCGACCGGGTTCCGGAGCGCCGTATTCAATTGGAGGCGTTCTGTGAGCGCGCACGTCTCCAGCGGCCCAGCATGCCCTCCGGCACTTCCTCCGCCGTCAGCGCGAACACGAGGTGGTCGCGCCAGGCGCCGTCGATGTGCAGATAGCGCGGCCGCAGCCCTTCCTCCCGGAATCCGAGTTTCTCCACGACCCGTCGGCTGGGCCCGTTCTCGGGGCGAATGCAGACCTCGATGCGGTGCAGCCCGACGGTCCGGAAACAGTGGTCGACGACGAGCGCCACAGCCGTGGGCATCACCCCGCGGCCGGCCACCGCCTCGTCCACCCAGTAGCCGACGTGCCCGGAGCACATCGACCCCCAGGTGATCCCGGCCACGGTCAGCTGCCCGACCAGCTGCCCCTGGTACTCGATGACGAACGGCAGCATGCGTCCCGCGTTCGCCTCGGAGCGCAGGTGGCGGACCATCTGGCGGTAGGTCGGCCGGTGCGCGATCGGCCCGCTGGGCGCGGGCGGCGGAATCGTCGCCTCCCAGGGGCGCAGCCAGTCCCGGTTGCGCCGGTTCACCTCACGCCAGGCCCGCTGGTCGCGCAGCTTTATCGGCCGCAGGACGATGTCGCCCTCCGCCAGCACCACGGGCCAGGATGCGCCGTTCAGCTCGCACCCCCCGTACTGGCGGCCGGTCTGGGGTGGTCTCCGCCCCGGATCTGGTCCACGGCGTGCTTCAGCAGGGGCTCGAGGACCGTGAGGCCGTCCTTCACGCCGCCGGTGGAGCCGGGCAGGTTGACGATCAGGGTCCCGCCCGCGACGCCGGCCAGGCCCCGGGAGAGGACCGCGGTCGGCACCTTCGCACGGCCGTACGCCCGGATGGCCTCCGCGATGCCCGGCACCTCGTAGTCGATCACCCGGCGGGTCGCCTCGGGGGTGCGGTCGGTGGGCGACACACCTGTGCCGCCGGTGGTGACGATCACGTCGAAACCGGCCTCCGCGCCCGCCCGCAACGCCTCCTCCACGGGGTCACCGTCGGACACGACCTGCGGCCCGTCGACGACGAAACCGAAGCCACTGAGTCCCTCGGCGACCAGCGGGCCGCCCCGGTCCTCGTACACACCGGCCGAGGCCCGGTTGGAAGCGGTGACCACCAGCGCACTGTAGGGCGCGAGGAGGGCACCTCCGATCGACGCGTCCAAGGTCATGCCCGACTCCAGTCGCCCGACTTGCCGCCCGTCTTCTCCTCCACGCGCACGTCCGTGATGACCGCTCCCTTGTCGACCGCCTTCACCATGTCGATCACGGTGAGCGCGGCGACGGAGACCGCGGTGAGCGCCTCCATCTCGACGCCCGTGCGGTCCGTCGTCCTCACGGTGGCGCTGATCTCCACGGCGTCGTCCGCGACCGACAAGTCCAGTTTCACACCGGACACCGACAACGGGTGACACAGCGGGATCAGGTCCGGGGTGCGTTTGGCGCCCATGATCCCGGCGATCCGCGCGGTCGCGAGGGCATCGCCCTTGGGGACGCCCTCGCCGCGCAGCAGCTCGACCACCCGGGGCGAGACGAGGACGCGCCCACTGGCACGCGCGGTGCGTGCCGTGACGTCCTTGCCGGATACGTCGACCATGCGGGCGGCACCCGCGTCGTCGATGTGCGTCAGTCGGTCTGGCGTACTCATGCTGGTGCGGCGCTCCCGGTCCGGGCCTGTTGTGCGCGACACGGTACCCCCAACGAGGGGTGCTCAGCCGAGCAGGACCACCTCGACGTCGGTGCCCGGTTCGACGGACTCCACGTCTTCGGGGACGACGATCAGCGCGTCGGCGTGCGCGAGGGCGGCCACCAGGTGGGAGCCGGAGCCTCCGACGGGGCGGACGGTGCCGTCGGCGCAGGTGGCGCGCAGGAACTGTCTGCGCCCCTTGGGCGAGCGGATCGCCTTGTCGGCGGCCAACCTCGCGCGCGTGGTGGGCCGGTGGACGTCCTCGAGTCCCATGAGGGTGCGGATCGCGGGGCGGACGAACAGTTCGAACGAGACGTACGAGGAGACCGGGTTCCCGGGCAGGGCCAGCAGGGGGATGTGGTCGGGGCCGATGGAGCCGAAGCCCTGGGGCTTGCCCGGCTGCATGGCGAGCTTGCGGAACTCGATGCCGCTGCCGGCCTCGTCCTCGTCGCCGACGTGCGACAGGGCCTCCTTGACGACGTCGTACGCCCCGACGCTCACGCCGCCGGTGGTGACCAGGAGGTCGGCGCGGACCAGTTGGTCCTCGATGGTGGAGCGGAGGGTCTCGGCGTCGTCGGCGACCGCGCCCACCCGGTAGGCGATGGCGCCGGCGTCACGGGCGGCGGCGGTCAGGGCGAAGCTGTTGGAGTCGTAGATCTGGCCGGCACCCAGTTCCTCGCCGGGCTGGACGAGCTCGCTGCCGGTGGACAGGACGACGACGCGCGGGCGCGGGCGCACCCGGACGGTGCCGCGGCCGATCGCGGCGAGCAGGGCGATCTGGGGCGGCCCGAGGACGGTGCCGGCGTCGAGGGCGCGGTCCCCGGCCTGGACGTCGCTGCCCTTCGCGCGCACGTGCGCGCGTGCCTCCGCCGGGCGGTACACGCGTACGTGCCCGGAGGCCTGCTCGGGGGCGAGGCTGCGGGCGCGCATGCCGGTGACCGGGCCCTCGCCGAGGCCTCCGTCGGTCCACTCCACGGGGACGACGGTCTCGGCGCCGTTGGGCAGCGGGGCGCCGGTCATGATGCGGGCGGCCTGGCCGGGCCCCACGTACAGCAGGTCGGCCGCCTGGCCCGCCGCGACGTCCCCCACGACCTCCAGGGCCGCCGGGAACTCCTCGCTCGCGCCCGCGACATCCGCGACCCGTACCGCGTACCCGTCCATGGAGCTGTTGTCGAACGGCGGCAGGGAGAGCGCGACCGTGACGTCCTCGACCAGGACGCAGCCCTGGGCGTCGGGGAGTTGCAGCTCGATGGGTTCCAGGGGGCGGACGGTGGCGAGGATGTCCTCCAGGTGCTCGTCCACCGACCAGAGGTGGTCCTGGTCGGTGGGGCGGGGCGCGGCGGTGCTCAAAGTGGCTACATCTCCTCGGTGACGTAACTGCGAAGCCAGGACCGGAAGTCCGGACCCAGATCTTCACGTTCGCACGCGAGTCTGACAATGGCACGCAGGTAGTCGCCGCGGTCGCCGGTGTCATAGCGGCGGCCCTTGAAGACGACGCCGTGCACCGGGCCGCCGACCTTCTCGTCCTGGGCGAGCAGCTGGAGGGCGTCGGTGAGCTGGATCTCGCCGCCGCGGCCCGGCTCGGTCTCGCGCAGCACCTCGAAGACGGCTGGGTCGAGGACATAGCGGCCGATGATCGCGTAGTTGGAGGGGGCGTCCGCCGGCTCCGGCTTCTCGACCAGGCCGGAGACCTTGACGACGTCGCGGTCGCCGGTGCTCTCCACGGCCGCGCAGCCGTAGAGGTGGACCTGCTCGGGCGCGACCTCCATGAGCGCGACGACGCTGCCGCCGTACAGCTCCTGAACCTCGATCATGCGCTGCAGCAGCGGGTCGCGGGGGTCGATGAGGTCGTCACCGAGCAGGACGGCGAACGGCTCGTTCCCGACGTGCGGGGCGGCGCACAGGACGGCGTGGCCGAGGCCCCTGGGGTCGCCCTGGCGGACGTAGTGCATGGTGGCGAGGTCGCTGGACTCCTGGACCTTGGCGAGTCGCCGGGCGTCGCCCTTCTTCTCCAGCGCCGACTCGAGTTCGTAGTTGCGGTCGAAGTGGTCCTCGAGGGGGCGCTTGTTGCGACCGGTGACCATGAGGATGTCGTCGAGGCCGGCGGACACGGCCTCTTCGACCACGTACTGGATCGCGGGCTTGTCGACGACCGGCAGCATCTCCTTGGGAGTGGCCTTCGTCGCCGGCAGGAACCGGGTGCCGAGGCCCGCTGCGGGGATGACAGCCTTACTGATCCTGGGGTGAGACTGAGTCATGTCCGCAACCTTATCCGGTGACTTTGAGAGGAATCTGTAGCTCCGGTTAATAAGTGTTCATTTGAGCGTATTGGAGCAGTGTGGATGCGATCCATGGGCCGTGGGAACGGCACAGCGGACTCTGACAAAATTGTGTTGCGGCGAGGGTTCCTCGACATGAGGAACAGGTTGACGGCGGACGACGTGCACACGGCGGCCGCGGCGCTGTCCGGGCACGCCCTGGAGCTGCCCGAGTTGGCGCACGCGCGCGTGGTGGCGGCGTACGTCTCCGTGGGCACCGAGCCAGGCACCCTCGCGCTCCTGGACGCCCTGCGCGCCCGGGGCGTGCGCGTGCTGCTGCCCGCGCTGCTGCCCGACAACGATCTGGACTGGGGCGCTTACGACGGTCCGGGCTCCCTCGCTCCGGTCCGGCACGGCGGGAAGATGGAGCTCCTGGAGCCGGTCGGCGAGCGGCTCGGCGCGGACGCCGTCACGGGCGCGGACGTGGTGCTGCTGCCGGGGCTCGCGGTCGACACGCGCGGGATGCGCCTGGGGCGCGGCGGAGGGTCGTACGACCGCGTCCTGGCCCGCCTGGAACGCGCCGGCGTACGCCCCTCGCTGGTGGTGCTGCTGTACGACAACGAGGTCGTCGAGCACGTCCCCGAGGAGCCGCACGATCTGCCGGTGCGGGCGGTAGTGACACCGTCGGGGGTGCGGCGCTTCTCCTGACGTGCCTCCTGAGAGGAAGGGGCCCTTCACGCGTGTGTGCGTGAAGGGCCCCTTCTTGGTGGTCGCTCTCAGTCGCTCATGGCTTGAGCACGAGGGTGTCGCTGGTGTTCTTGGTGACCGCCTTCTGCGAGAAGGACCAGTCGAGCAGTTCGCCCTTGGCCCACTTGCTGGTCTGGTCGGTGTAGTGGGCGCTGAAGGCGTGCCCGGAGGCACCGGTGAGGTTGATCCACTTCGACTTGTCGAAGTCCTCCAGGTTGACCACCATGCGCATCGACGGCACCCATACGACGCCGTAGCCGCCGGCCGCGTTCCAGCCGGTCGCGTCGACCGCCGCCTCGCCGCCGCCGAGCTTCCAGGGGCCGCGGTTGAGGATGTACTGCAGGAAGCCGGGGCCGCTGGTGCCGAGGGTCTGGTTCTTCAGGAACAGGCGGTGCAGCCGGCCCCAGCTCCAGGTGTCGATGTCCTTGCCGAGCTTCGCGGTGAGCTCCCAGCGCGCGTCGATCATGGCGCGCTTGAACAGGTCGTCGCGGTTGCGGTCGGCGCCTTCGCGGCCGGTGGCCGACTTGGGCGTGGTCCACCAGTCGCTGTCCGGCTTGTCCATGAGGTTGCGCACGACCTGGAACCAGCGGTCGCCGCCGTCGGGCTGCGCCTGGTCGGCGTCGCGCTGACCGCACTCGCGGACCTTCGCGGTGTCGTCGACGGCGTTGGTCGCGTTCGCCGGGTCGACCCACAGGCACTGGCCCTCGACCCGCAGTTCCTTGGGCAGCTTGTTGCCGAAGGCGAGCTTGAGGATGTTGCGCCAGACGGCGTTGAAGTAGGCGGCCGCCGCCGAGTCGGCGTCCTGAGTGCGCTCCCAGTTCTGGAGCAGTTCCTGCGCCTGACGGACGTCCGGGTCGTCGATGTTGATCTTCAGCAGGGTGGGGACGAGCAGCTTGGCGATCTCGCTGCTGTTGTCCATCTGCATCTGACGCATGTCGTCGGTGGAGATCTTGCCGCCGCCCTTGATCTTCTGCTCGATCAGGTCGGTGATGCGCTGACTGCGGGTGCCGTAGCCCCAGTCCGTGGTGAGCGTGTACGGATACGTGTCGTCGACGACGGCCTGGTTGGCGGTGACGATGAAGCCGCGCTTCGGGTTGAGCTCGTAGGGCAGTGCCTTGAAGTCGATGTAGCCGGTCCACGCGTTCTTGGAGTTCCAGCCCGCCACCGGGACCGAGCCGTCGTCGCCCTTCGCGCGCGTGGGGATCTTTCCGGGCAGCTGGTAGCCGATGTTGTCGTCGGTGTCGGCGTAGATCAGGTTCTGCGAGGGCACGTCGAACAGCTTGGCCGCGTCACGGAAGTCGTCCCAGTCCTTGGCCCGGTCCAGCGCGAAGACGGCGTCCATGGTGGTGCCGGGCTCCAGCGCGGTCCACTTCAGGGCGACGCCGTAGCCGTCGCCGCGGTCGGGTGCCGCGTTGTCGACGGTGGCCTTCTGGCCGACCTTGACGAGTTCCTTGCTGCGGTCGGACAGCAGGGGCATGCCGTCCTCGGTCTTGCGGACGACGATCTTCTTCGCGCTGCCGCCGGCGACCTTGATGGTCTCCGTGCGTGTCTCGAAGGGCTTCGTCTTGCCGTCGTAGAGGTAGCCGTCGCCGGACAGCTTCTCCAGGTAGAGGTCGGTGACGTCGACGCCGGAGTTGGTCATGCCCCAGGCGATGTCCTGGTTGTGTCCGATGATCACACCGGGCATGCCCGCGAAGGTGTAGCCGGAGACGTCGTACTGACACGTGCTGGAGACGGTGCGGCAGTGCAGGCCCATCTGGTACCAGACCGAGGGCAGCGAGGCCGACAGATGCGGGTCGTTCGCCAGCAGCGGCTCGCCGGTGATGGTGTGGTCGCCGGAGACGACCCAGGAGTTGGAGCCGATGCCGTTGCCGTTCACACCGACGGCCGTGGGCAGGTCGTCCAGAACGTTGTAGAGGCCCTCCAGCTGCCCCTGCAGGCCCGCGGTGTCCCCGGAAGTCCCGGAGGAGGTCCCGGAGCCGCTCGTCGAGCTGCCGGCGCCCGTGGAGCCGCTGCCCGTGCTGGTGCCGTCGCTGTCCTCGAACGCCTCGGTGAGCTCGTTGTACTCGCCCTGCTGGACGATCGTGTTGGACTCGCCGTCGACCTTGTACGGGTACTCCGGGTACAGGTCGGCGATCTGCTGCGGGCCGAGGCGGCTCGTCATCAGGGCGCGGTCGATCTCGTCCTGCATGTTGCCGCGCAGGTCCCAGGCCATCGCCTTCAGCCAGGAGATCGAGTCGACCGGGGTCCACTCGGCCGGCTTGTAGTCGTTGGTGAAGCCCAGCGCCGCGTACTCCAGGGAGATGTCCGCGCCGTCCTTGCCCTTGAGGTAGGCGTTGACTCCCTTGGCGTACGCCTGGAGGTACTTCTTGGTGGAGTCCGACAGTGTGGTGTCGTACTCCTTCTTGGCGATCCGGTCCCAGCCCAGGGTGCGCAGGAACTCGTCGTTGTCGACCTGGCTCTTGCCGAACATCTCCGACAGGCGGCCGGACGTCATGTGGCGGCGCACGTCCATCTCGTAGAACCGGTCCTGCGCCTGAACGTAGCCCTGCGCCATGAACAGGTCCTCGTCGGAGGACGCGTAGATCTGCGGGATGCCGTAGCCGTCCCGCTTCACGTCCACGGGCCCGGACAGGCCTTCGAGGGTGATCGAACCCTTGGTCTGCGGGAAGGAGGCACGGACCGTACTGATGGACCAATAGGCGCCGAAAGCGATGCCGCCGATGACGGCCAGCACCAGTACGAGCACGATAAGACGGGCTTTTCGCCCCTTCTTCCTGCCGGACTTGCCGGGCTTGTCACCCGTTGAGGCGGTGGTGTTGGGGGGCATCGCTGTCCTTGCTGTCCTAACGCGAGCGGCAGGCGGTCCTGGAGTGCTGGAGCAACCATAGGCGCAGGGGTCTGCGCCACTTGACGCGGAGTCGGGTACCAGCACGGAAGGATGTTCGATCTTGCCTCTTCGAGCGTCAAGAAATCGTCAAGAGTTAGGTAAGGTAATGAAGTAGTTGGGCTCGGGGCGGACAGCTTCGTGTCCCATGTACGTGTGCGCCCGCGCGCGAGTCGTGCGCGCCAGGGAAGGGAACCGCCGCTGACTGTCCACCACCTCAACCAGCTCCTGCTCGTCTGCTCGCTCGTCCTGCTCGTCGCCGTCGCAGCGGTACGCGTCTCCTCACGCAGCGGGCTCCCCAGCCTGCTCGTTTACCTCGGCATCGGCGTCCTCATGGGCCAGGACGGCATCGGCGACATCCGCTTCGACAACGCCGAGCTCACCCAGGTCATCGGATACGCGGCCCTGGTCGTGATCCTCGCCGAGGGCGGTCTGGGCACGAAGTGGAAGGAGATCGAGCCGGCCCTTCCGGCCGCCTCCGCGCTGGCACTCGCCGGCGTCGCGGTGAGCGTGGGGGTCACCGCAGCCGGTGCGCACTATCTGACCGGGCTGGAATGGCGGCAGGCCCTCATCATCGGCGCGGTGGTGTCCTCCACGGATGCGGCGGCGGTGTTCTCCGTCCTGCGCCGTATCCCGCTCCCCGCGCGCGTGACGGGCACGCTGGAGGCCGAGTCCGGCTTCAACGACGCCCCCGTGGTCATCCTGGTGGTGGCTTTCTCCCAGACCGGCCCCGTCGAGCACTGGTACGTACTGGTGGGCGAGATAGCCCTGGAGCTGGCCATCGGCGCGGCCATCGGACTCGCCGTGGGCTGGCTCGGCTCCTGGGGCCTCAGGCACGTCGCGCTGCCCGCCTCCGGCCTCTACCCGATCGCGGTCATGGCGATCGCGGTCACGGCGTACGCGGCCGGCGCCCTGGCGCACGGCAGCGGCTTCCTCGGCGTCTACCTCGCTTCGATGGTCATGGGCAACGCGAAGCTGCCGCACTGGCCGGCCACGCGCGGGTTCGCCGACGGGCTCGGCTGGATCGCCCAGATCGGCATGTTCGTCCTGCTCGGCCTGCTGGTCACCCCGCACGAACTGGGCGACGACGTGTGGCCCGCACTCGTCATCGGCCTGGTACTCACGATGGTGGCGCGTCCGCTGAGCGTGGTGCTGTGCCTGACGCCGTTCCGGGTGCCCTGGCAGGAGCAGACCCTGATGTCCTGGGCGGGGCTGCGTGGCGCCGTCCCCATCATCCTGGCGACCATCCCCATGGTCAGCGGCATCGAGGCCAGTCGCCGCATCTTCAACATCGTGTTCGTCCTGGTCGTCGTCTACACCCTGGTCCAGGGGCCGACGCTGCCCTGGCTGGCCCGCAAGCTGCGCCTGGGCGAGGACTCCGAGGCCGCCGACCTCGGGGTCGAGTCGGCGCCGCTGGAGCGGCTGCGCGGGCATCTGCTCTCCGTCGCGATCCCCGAGGGGTCGAAGATGCACGGCGTCGAGGTCAACGAGCTGCGGCTGCCGGGAGGGGCCGCCGTCACCCTCGTCGTCCGCGAGGGAAAATCGTTCGTTCCGCTGCCGACGACCGTGCTGCGGCACGGCGACGAACTTCTCGTCGTCGCCACCGACCCCGTCCGGGACGCCGCCGAGAAGCGGCTGCGCGCCGTGGGACACGGGGGCAAGCTGGCCGGGTGGCTGGGCACCGGCCGAGACCGCTGAGGGCACGTCCCTCGTCGCGTCCGGTCAGGTCCGCAACCCGTTAAGAGCAGGTTTCGGCGTGCTCACTCTCACAGGCCATGAGCACGCCACGCCCGGTACGATGAACCCGCACCTTGATCGAACCAACTCTGCCTGACGCAGAGCTGGCGCGACCGTATGGCGGCCGGGACGCCTCCCTCACAGGCCCGGTATCTACCGCAGTAGCGCAAGAGGACAGCTCTCGGCGCCCCTCGCCCGCACAGTGGGGTCGCGCTACCAGGCGGCAGAAAGGCACGGCCGTGGCATCCACGGTCTCCATCGGATACAGCCGGCTGCTGCGCACGCGTGGCGCGTGGACGTTCCTGCTCCCCGGTCTCGCGGCGCGCCAGCCGTTCGCGATGCTCACCATCTCCCTCGTGCTCCTCGTGCAGCACACCACCGGCTCCTACGGCGTGGCAGGTGCCGCCGCCGCGGTCACCGGGGTCTCCATGGCCCTGTTCGCGCCCTACGGCGGGCGTCTCGCCGACCGCTACGGACAGCGCGCGGTGCTGGTCCCCGGCGTCCTCGTGCACGGGTTCTCGGCCCTGACGCTGACGGCGCTCGCCCTGGCCGACGCGCCCCTGTGGGCGCTGTTCGCCGCGGCCGTGCCCACCGGTGCCTCGGTGCCGCAGATCGGGCCGATGGTGCGGGCCCGCTGGGGCGTGAAGCTGAAGGGGTCGCCGCTGATGACCACCGCGGCGGCCTTCGAGTCCGTCACGGACGAGCTGACCTTCGTCGTCGGCCCGCTGCTGGCGACTGCCCTGTGCACCGCTGTGCACCCGGCCGCCGGACTGGTCGCCGAGGCCTCGCTGACCCTGATCGGCGGTCTGCTGTTCGCCGCACAGAAGAGCACCCAGCCGCAGACCGCCACCGTCGGGCACGCACGCGTGGAGCACGCCTCGGCGCTGCACATCCCCGGTGTGCGCGTGCTGGTCGTGGCCTTCCTGGGCATCGGTTCGGTGTTCGGCGGCATGCAGGTCTCGCTGGCCGCGTTCAGCGAGTCGATCGGCGAGCCCGGCCTCAACGGCGTCCTGTACGGGACGTTCGCCGCCGGCAACATGCTCTCCGGCCTGGTCTGCGGTGCCATCGCCTGGAAGACCGCCCCGCAGCGCCGTCTGGTCGTCGGATACGCCGCGCTGGCGCTGACGGCCTCCGGCCTGTGGGCCGCGCAGTCGGTGCTCCTGCTGGCGTGCCTGGGCCTGCTGGTCGGCATGTGCATCGCTCCCGCGCTGATCACCGGCTACACGCTGGTCGAGGGCCTGGTGCCGGCCCAGGCACGCACCGAGGCATTCACCTGGCTGACGGGCGCGGTCGCGCTCGGGCAGGCGGCCGCCGTCACGGTCGCCGGCCAGCTGGAGGACCGCTTCTGGGGAGGCGCCGGATTCCTGGTGCCGCTGGGCGGCACGCTGCTCGCCCTGACCACGCTGCTGGCGCTCCGATCGCGGCTGGTGGCGCACCCCCGGGGCCGTACCGTGGCACGTGGCGTCGGTCACCGCGTGCCGCTGACAGTGGACTGATCCTCAGGAATACGTCACTATGGACCGTCGTTAGCACTCATTGAGTGAGAGTGCCAGGAGGAAGACAGTGCCGACCTACCAGTACCAGTGCACCGAGTGCGGCGAGGGCCTCGAGGCGGTGCAGAAGTTCACCGACGACGCCCTGACCGAGTGCCCCAACTGCGGTGGGCGCCTCAAGAAGGTGTTCTCCGCGGTCGGCATCGTCTTCAAGGGCTCGGGCTTCTACCGCAACGACAGTCGCGGCTCCTCTTCGAGCAGCTCGCCGGCCTCGTCGAAGCCGTCGACCTCCTCGTCGTCCTCCACGGACTCCTCGTCCTCTTCTTCGTCTTCGTCGTCCTCCTCGGACTCGAAGTCGAGCTCCGGCACCTCTGCGGGTACCTCCGCCGCGTAAGGCTTCCTCCTAGGACCCTGTCGTCGTACGACGGCAGGGTCCTAGGTGTTTCCCCTGTCGGGGACTGACCGTGTTCGATTCCGGCTACTGTGCTGGTCATGGCGAACGCAGAGATCGGCGTCATCGGCGGCTCGGGCTTCTACTCGTTCCTCGACGACGTCACCGAGATCCAGGTGGACACCCCCTACGGGGCGCCCAGCGACTCCCTCTTCCTCGGCGAGATCGCCGGCCGGCGGGTCGCCTTCCTGCCCCGGCACGGGCGGGGGCACCATCTGCCGCCCCACCGGATCAACTACCGGGCCAATCTGTGGGCGCTGCGTTCGGTGGGGGCGCGCCAGATCCTGGGCCCGTGCGCCGTGGGCGGGCTGCGCCCCGAGTACGGGCCGGGCACGCTGCTGGTGCCGGATCAGCTGGTCGACCGTACGAAATCCCGGGTGGGGACCTACTTCGACGGGCTGCCGCTGCCCGACGGCACGGTGCCCAACGTGGTGCATGTGTCCCTGGCCGACCCTTACTGCCCCACCGGGCGCGCGGCCGCGCTGAAGGCGGCGCGCGGGCGGGAGTGGGAGCCGGTGGACGGTGGGGCGCTGGTCGTGATCGAGGGGCCCCGGTTCTCGACGCGTGCCGAGTCGTTGTGGCACCAGGCACAGGGCTGGTCGGTTGTGGGCATGACAGGCCACCCGGAGGCCGCGCTCGCCCGTGAACTCGAGCTGTGCTACACGTCGTTGACCCTGGTCACCGACCTGGACGCGGGCGCCGAGTCCGGTGAGGGCGTGTCGCACGAGGAGGTGCTGACCGTGTTCGCGGCGAACGTGGACCGGCTGCGGGGTGTGCTGTTCGACGCGGTGGCCGCGCTGCCGCCGGACGAGGCGCGGGACTGCGCGTGCGGGAAGGCGCTGGGCGGGATGGATCCGGGGTTCGAGCTGCCGTAGCGGAACTCGTCGTTCGGGTGAGGGAGTTTTCCACAATCCGTGGATGATCCACCGGTTCCGGCGGACGGCGGCGTGAGCGGGCATCGTGGCCTGGCTAGCCGATCCCTCGCCGCAGGTGGTGATCCCGTTGTCCGCTTTCTCCCCCTCTCCTTCCGCCTCCTCCCCCTCGTCTCCGCCCCACCCGGTCCCTCCGCCGTACGAGGTGCCGCAGTTCGCTCCCGTGCGAGTCAAGGGCGGGTGGCGTCTGCTGCGCCGGCTCGTGCGGAATCGGCAGCGCGCCGTGGCACTGGGCCTCGCCGTCACCGCCGCCGCGCTGGTGGCGGCGGGCCCGAGGGACGGTGCGCCGGCTCCGGCGCGCGGACATCCGGATGGCGACGCACCCGCCCGCGCTCACTCGTCATCGGGCGAGCCCGTCCGCAGGCGCCCCGCGAGCGGGCAGGCGAAGGTGACGGCGCCGGTGCGGATCGCCGATGCGGCGACCGTTCGGCTGCTGCGGCCCGGTGACCGGGTAGACGTCATCGCCGTACCCGCGGACGGCCCCACGGCTGCGGACGGGGAGGCGCGGGTGATCGCGCGCCGGGCGCTCGTGACGAAGGTGCCCGAGCCCGTGGACCCGTCCGCGGTCACCGGTGACGGTGACGGAGGAGCGCTGGTCGTGCTGTCGGTGTCCCGCTCCACCGCGACGCGTCTGGCGGGCGCGAGCGCATCGGCCCGGCTGGCGGTGACTCTGTGGTGAAGAAGAAGTCAAGTCCTTCGTTGGAGCTACCGGATTGGGCACGCGTGGCTCAGGGTGACGTAGGTTGCGGAGCTGTTCGTTCCACAACTTGTGTCACCCCATGTGCCACAAAGCGCCCATACAAGGAGAGTTCCCGCGGTGAGCGAGAAGAAGAATCCGAGCATCTGGCACGGCTTCAAGGCCTTCCTGATGCGAGGGAACGTCGTCGATCTGGCCGTGGCGGTGGTGATCGGCGCGGCCTTCACGAACATCGTGAACTCGGTGGTGAAGGGCATCATCAACCCCCTGGTCGGCGCGATCGGGACCAAGAACCTGGACAGCTACAGCTCCTGCCTGGAAGACCCGTGCAAGGTCGCGGCGGACGGGACGGTCACGAGCGGTGTGCCGATCCTGTGGGGCACCGTCCTGGGCGCGGCGCTGAACTTCGTGATCACCGCGGCGGTGGTGTACTTCCTGATGGTGCTGCCGATGGCGAAGTACCTGTCCCGGGTGGAGGCCCGCAGGAAGGCGCGCGAGGGCACGAAGGAGGTCATCGAGGTGACCGAGCTGCAGGTGCTGAAGGAGATCCGCGACGTGATGGTGACCCAGCGGGGTCCGGGGTCCGCCGGGCGGTAGTCGCCGCTCTCCGGGGGCTGTGCGGCGCCGTTCAGACGTTGCGCGGCACGGTTCAGAGGTGGTGGGGCGGCTTCTCGTCCAGGAAGCGCCTGAGGTCGGCCGCGCTGTCGACGGACGAGGCCGGACGCTCGCCCCAGCCACCGTCGGTGTCGTCCGAGGACTGCTGGTCCAGCGGGTCGTCGAAGGACAGCGTGGCCTTCGGGTCGCGCGGCTCGGGTGCGGCGGGGGTGCTCATGCCTCCAGGGTACGTCTCCCCCGGTCAGGACTTTTCGGCGCGCATCTGCTGTGCTGTGGCCCATGACGTCCAGTACTGCTCGCGATCACGCGAGACCCCTGCGCAAACTCACCGCGCGGGGGCGCGGGGAGGCGCATCGGGTCGCCTCCCCGCTCGAGCTCTTCTTCGACCTGTGTTTCGTGGTTGCCGTCGCCCAGGCGGGCGTGCAGTTGGTGCATGCGGTGGCCGAGTCCCACGCGGGGGAGGGCATCCTCAACTACGCGATGGTGTTCTTCGCCATCTGGTGGGCGTGGATGAACTTCACGTGGTTCGCGTCGGCGTACGACAACGACGACGTGCTGTACCGGGTGGTCACGCTGGTGCAGATCGCCGGGGTGCTGGTGCTGGCGGCAGGCGTCTCGCGGGCGTTCGAGGACCACGACTTCGTGGTCGTCTGGTTGGGCTACGTGATCATGAGGTTCGCGCTGAGCTGGCAGTGGCTGCGCGTCGCGTGGTCGGCCGAGGGCCCGGAGCGGACGATGGCGCTGCGGTACGCCGGGGGCGTACTGCTGTGCCAGGTGGGCTGGGTGGGGCTGCTGGTCCTGCCGGAGGGCGCCAGGGCCTGGCTGTTCCTGGTGATGGCGGTGCTCGAGATGTGCGTGCCGGTGTACGCGGAGAAGGACCATCCGACGACCTGGCATCCGCATCACATCGCGGAGCGGTTCGGGCTGTTCACGATCATCGTGCTGGGCGAGACGATCGCGGCGGCCACGGTCGCCGTGAAGTCGGCCGTCGACGAGAGCGACGCGCTGGGCGAGCTGTTGCCGATCGCGGTGGGGGGTCTGCTGATCGTCTTCGCCGCGTGGTGGATCTACTTCGTGGTGCCCATCCACGGTCATCTGCGTTCCAACCAGCAGTCGTTCGTGTGGGGCTACGGTCACTACTTCGTGTTCGCCTCTGCCGCGGCGATCGGTGCGGGCCTGGAGGTGGCCGTGGAGCAGGCGGTCGGCAAGGCGCATCTGTCGACGCCGGCCGCGTCGGCGGCGGTGACGCTGCCCACGGCGCTGTATCTGCTGACGGTCTGGGTGCTGCACGCCCGACACTTCAAGGTGGGCCTGGCCCAGCAGTTGGTGCTGCCCGGTGCCGCGCTGTTGATGATCTGCTGCACCTTCCTCGGCGACTGGGCGGTCCTCGCGGCCGGCCTGGTGGCGGCGCTGACGGTGGCGACGGGGACGACGCTGACGGCGCGCGCTGCCGCGCGCGAGAGCGCGGCAGTCGCTTCGGACGGAGTGGGATAGCCGTACCGGGGCCGGGGCCGGGCGAGACTGGCTGCCATGACAGTTGACGCTCTGACGGATGTCGCGGGCGTGCGGGTGGGGCATGCCACCCGGGCAGGCGACGGTTGGCTCACGGGCACCACGGTCGTGCTCGCGCCGGAGGGCGGCGCCGTGGCCGCCGTGGACGTGCGCGGGGGTGGTCCCGGTACCAAGGAGACCGATGCCCTCGATCCGCGCAATGTGGTGCAGCGGGTGGACGCGGTCGTGCTGACCGGCGGCAGTGCCTACGGGCTCGATGCGGCGTCCGGGGTGATGGCCTGGCTGGAGGAGCGGGGGCGCGGGGTGCCCGTGGGGCCGGATCCCGCGCACGTGGTGCCGGTGGTGCCCGCCGCTTGTGTCTTCGATCTGGGGCGGGGCGGTGACTTCCGGGCCCGGCCGGGTGCGGAGCTCGGGCGGGCCGCGGTCGAGGCGGCCGCGGCGAGCGCGCCGGGTGCGCGGGTGCCGGAGGGGTGTGTCGGGGCCGGGACGGGCGCGGCGGTCGGGGCGATGAAGGGTGGGGTCGGCAGTGCGAGTGTCGTCCTCGGCTCGGGGATCACGGTGGGGGCGCTGGTGGTGGCCAACGCGGTGGGGTCGGTGGCGGATCCGGAGACGGGGGTGCTGTACGGGGAGTTGTTCCAGGGGCGGGTGGAGTATCCGGAGGCGGGTGTGCATGAGGTGGCACGCCGACGGCTCGCCGAGGGCGCCGCGCGGAACGCTCCTCCCCCGCTGAACACGACGCTCGCGGTGGTCGCCACCGACGCGGAACTGACGAAGGCGCAGGCGCAGAAGCTGGCGGGTACGGCGCATGACGGGATCGCGCGCGCGGTGCGTCCGGTGCATCTGCTGCACGACGGCGACACCGTGTTCACCCTGGCCACGGGCGCCCGTCCGCTCGCCCCCGCGCATCCCCTGGCCCTGAACGACATTCTCGCGGCGGGCGCCGATGTGGTGACGCGCGCGATCGTGCGGGCCGTGCGGGCCGCAGTGTCGGTGGAGGGGCCGGGCGGGGCCTGGCCGTCGTACACGGAGTTGTACGGGGGCTGAGGAGCCGGCGGCGGGCGATTGTCCTGGTTCTGTCACGTCATCGCGTTCATTGGGCCAAGGAGGGAACCCCGGCGGGTGCCGGGACCCTCCTTTCTCACGTACTGGAGCGGATCACGCACATCACACGAAGCTGGAGCAGCCCGTGACAACGCCGGACATAGCAGCGCGGCGCGTACTGGGAGCCTGTGCCGTCCTGGTGGTCGGCGCCCTGACCCTGACCGCCTGTGGGGGAAGCGCCAACGCCAAGAGCGGTGACGACGGCAAGGGCGGTAAGGGGACCTCGCCCAAGACGTCCACCGCGAAGATCGTCATCTCGGCCAAGGACGGCTCGACGGATGCGTCCATCAACACGACCGGGGTGAAGGTCAGCGACGGGCGGCTGACCGAGGTGAAGATGACGGTGGCCGGGACGGCGCAGGCCGTCGCGGGCGCCCTGTCGGCCGACGGCAGCAGCTGGAAGCCGAAGGAGCAGTTGGAGCGCGGGACGAAGTACGAGATATCGGCGACCGCGAAGGACGGGAGCGGCAAGGTCGCCGCCGCCAACTCGATCTTCACCACGGTCACTTCGGCGAACAGTTTCATCGGGACGTACACGCCGGACAACGGGACGACGGTCGGGGTGGGGATGCCGGTGTCGTTCACGTTCGACAAGGTGATCAGTGACAAGAAGGCCGTGCAGTCGCACATCACGGTGACGTCCAGCAGTGGGCAGCAGGTGGTGGGGCACTGGTTCGGGGCGCAGCGGCTCGACTTCCGGCCCGAGGAGTACTGGAAGGCCGGCTCCAAGGTCACGATGAAGATCGACCTGGACGGGGTCGAGGGCGCGAACGGCGTCTACGGGGTGCAGAAGAAGACGGTCAGTTTCGAGATCGGGCGTTCGCAGGTGTCCACGGTGGACGTGAACACGGAGATGATGACGGTCGTGCGGGACGGGCAGGTCCTGCGGAAGGTGCCGATCTCCTCGGGCAGCCCGCAGCACACCACGTACAACGGCCAGATGGTGATCTCGGAGAAGTTCACGCAGACGCGGATGAACAGCCAGACGGTCGGTCTGGGCGGGGAGTACGACATCCCGGACGTGCCGCATGCGATGCGGCTGACGACGTCGGGGACGTTCATCCACGGCAACTACTGGTACGACAAGGGGAATCCGCCGTTCGGTCGGGTGGGCACGAGCCACGGGTGCGTGGGGCTCGCCGATGTGCAGGGCGCGCAGGGCGACACGACGGCGAAGTGGTTCTACGACAACTCGCTGATCGGGGACGTCGTGATCGTGAAGAACTCGCCGGACAAGACGGTGGCGCCGGACAACGGGCTCAACGGCTGGAACATGTCGTGGGCCGAGTGGACCGCGGGGAGCGCGGCCTGAGCGGGGCGATACGGATGCCGGTGTTCCGGGGCAAGAGGCCTCCCACCGGCGGTTTCTGAGGGATCGTTGGGGCCGCGCGGGAACTTTTCGCGCGGCCCGCGCGTTTTCCCCGACGTAGGTTTCTCGGTTCCTGGACATGATGTCGGACCGAGGGGCTACGGTATGCACCCACAAGGTGACATGCAGCAACGCCGGGAGAAACCTTGAGCGTTCCGTACGAGACTGCAGCGTACGAACCAGCCGAGTCGCCCGAGTCTCCGGAGGAGCATCTCGCGCGGCTGCTAGGTCGTGCCCTGAACTCGTTCGAGCTGCCGGACGACGTCCTTCGGCGGCTCGACTGCGCGCTGGCGCACGACAGCTCGCTGCACTCCGCGCATCACAGCGCGGGTCTGCACCGTGAGACCTACCGGCACACCTGGCTGCTGGCCGACGGGTGTGCGCTGACGCTGTGGGAGCTGGTGCACAACACCGCTCCGGGCAGCGAACCGCAGCATGAGGTGTACGTCGACGAGGAGGAGTTGCGGACGGCGACCGCGCGGCTGCCGTTGCCGCCGGACGAGCCGGATTTCGAGCTTCCGGTGCTGGCGCCGCTGGAGCCGGTGTCCGCGCCCCGGCATGTGTATGTTCCGGACGACTCGGCGGACCATGCGCGTCGGCTGCTGCGTCGCGCGGAGAACACCGACCGGCCGGGTGCGGACACCGCCGAGCTGTTGAGGTCGGCGTTCGCGCACCAGATCACGCAGGCGTTCGGGCGGCCCTGCCGGGCGGGCCGGGCCGGTCTGGGCTTCTCGCTGTACGAGCACGCGTTCCTGTTGCGTGACGGGCGGGAGATCTCCCTGTGGGAGGTGGAGCACACGGCGACGCCGGACGGGCGGCACATGTGCGAGGTGTACGAGTCGGAGGCCGAGGCCCGGGAGGCGATGGAGCGCCGGGCGGCGCAGGTCTCCTGACCGTCGGCAGGATGTCGGGCACAGGCCGAGCGGCCGGTCGCCGCCCCGTTGCGTGGGGTTGCGACCGGCCGCTGGTGCGGGTGGCTCAGGGCCTGTGGGTCAGGCCGCGACCGGCTGCTTCGTCTCCGCCGCGGTGGCGGTCGCGTCGCCCCGGGTCGCCGTGGTGGGCGTGCTGCCGGGTGCCGGCTTGCGCAGGCCCTTGAGGACGACGACCAGGGCCGTGGTGACGCAGACGCCCGCCGCGATGGCGATCAGGTAGAGGAACGGGTTGCCGATCAGCGGGACCACGAAGATGCCGCCGTGGGGGGCGCGCAGGGTGGCGCCGAAGGCCATCGACAGGGCGCCGGTGACCGCGCCGCCCACCATCGAGGAGGGGATCACGCGCAGCGGGTCGGCCGCGGCGAACGGGATCGC
This sequence comes from Streptomyces griseoruber, assembly GCF_001514205.1. Taxonomy (GTDB): domain Bacteria; phylum Actinomycetota; class Actinomycetes; order Streptomycetales; family Streptomycetaceae; genus Streptomyces; species Streptomyces griseoruber. The sequence continues at coordinate 220,331 of NZ_KQ948776.1, forward strand.
GCCCTCGGAGATGAAGGAGGCGCCGAGGACCCAGGCGGCCTTGCCGTTCTCGCGCTCGGTCTCGGTGAAGAGCTTGCCGCGCACGGTCGTGGCCAGGGCCATCGCGAGGGGCGGGACCATGCCGGCCGCCATGACCGCGGCCATGATCTTCATGGCGGAGTCGCTGGGGCTGGCGACGGCGATGCCGGCGGTGGCGAAGGTGTACGCGACCTTGTTGACGGGGCCGCCGAGGTCGAAGCACATCATCAGGCCGAGGAGGGCGCCGAGGAGGACGGCGTTGGTGCCAGTGAGGCCGTTCAGGCCGTCGGTGAGGGCCTTCTGGGCGGAGGCGATGGGCTTGCCGATGACGACGAACATCAGGAACCCGACGATCGCCGAGGAGATCAGCGGGATCACCACGACGGGCATGATGCCGCGTACCGCCGGCGGGATCTTCACCTTCTGGATCGACAGCACCACACCACCGGCGATCAGACCGGCGGCGAGGCCGCCGAGGAAGCCGGCGTTGATGGTGACGGAGATGGCGCCGCCGACGAAGCCGGGCACGAGCCCCGGTCGGTCCGCCATGCCGTAGGCGATGTAGCCGGCCAGGACGGGGACCAGGAAGCCGAAGGAGACGACGCCGATCTGGAAGAGCAGCGCGGCCCAGCTGTCGCCCTGGGTCCACACGAAGTGGTCCATGACCGACGGCGCCTTGTTGATCTTGTATCCGCCGATCGCGAAGCCGAGGGCGATGAGCAGACCGCCGGCCGCGACGAACGGGACCATGTACGAGACGCCGGACATCAGCCACTTGCGGAGCTTGGTGCCATAGCCCTCGGAGGAGTCGCCCGCGCGTTCCACCGGAGTGCCGGGCGCGGCCGCGGCGGTGACCTCGCCGCGTTCCGCCTTGCCGCGCACCTCGGTGATCAGCTCGGCGGGGCGGTTGATGCCCGCCTTCACGCCGACGTCGACGGTGGGCTTTCCGGCGAAGCGGTCCTTTTCGCGGACGGGGACGTCGTGGGCGAAGATCACGCCGTCGGCGGCGGCGATGACGGCCGGGTCGAGCCGGGTGAAGCCGGCCGAGCCCTGGGTCTCGACGGTCACCTCGACGCCCGCCTCGCGGCCCGCGTTCTCCAGGGACTCGGCCGCCATGTAGGTGTGGGCGATGCCGGTGGGGCAGGAGGTGACGGCGACGATCCGGAAGGGGCGCGGCGCGGGCTCGGGGGTGGTGGCCGTGTCGGTGTCGGCGGAGGCCGCCGCCGACACCGACACGGAGTCTTCGGAAGTGCCCGAGGAGGCGCCCTCGGCCGCGGTGGCCGGGGTTTCGTCGCCTCGGATCAGGGCCGCCGCGGCCGCCGGGTCGCCGGCCGCGCGCAGTGCGTCGGTGAACTCGGTGTTCATCAGCTGGCGGGCGAGGGACGACAGGATCGTGAGGTGGGCGTCGTCGGCGCCGGCGGGGGCGGCGATCAGGAAGATCAGGTCGGCGGGGCCGTCGGCCGCGCCGAAGTCGATGCCGCCGGTGCTGCGGCCGAAGGCGAGGGTCGGCTCGGTGACGTGTTCGCTGCGGCAGTGCGGGATGCCGATGCCGCCGTCGAGGCCGGTGGGCATCTGGGCCTCGCGGGCGGCCACATCGGCGAGGAAGCCGTCCAGGTCGGTCACCCGGCCCTGGGCCACCATGCGTGCGGCGAGGGACCGCGCCGCGGCTTCCTTGGTGTCGGCGGACAGGTCGAGGTCGACCAGGTCCGCGGTGATCATGTCGCTCATCGCGGGCTCCTTCGCACGCGTATCGCCCGGGACGTGGGGTGGGCGCGGGTGAGGGTGGGGACGGGAGTGGGGGTGGGGTGGGGAGAGGGGAGGGGGGCGGCGCGTAACAGGAGGGTCGTCATGACGCCGGCTCCTTCAGTTCGCGGTCCACCGGCACCTGCGCGGTGACCGTCACGGCCGCCGGGTCCAGGTCGCCCGGGGTCGGCATGACGCTGCCGGGCAGTTGTACGGCCGCCGCGCCGTGGGCGACGGCGGAGGCGAGCGCCGCCGGGCCGCGCCCGCCGGCGATGAGGAACCCGGCGAGGGAGGAGTCGCCGGCGCCGACATTGCTGCGGACGACGTCGACCCGGGCGCTCGCGAACCAGGTGCCCGCGTCTTCCACGAGGAGCTGTCCGTCGGCGCCGAGGCTGGCGAGGACGGTACGGGCGCCCATCTCGCGCAGTTCCTCGGCGGCCTTGACCGCGTCGCCCACCGTGGCCAGGGGGCGGCCGACGGCTTCGGCGAGTTCCTCGGCGTTCGGCTTGACCACGTCGGGCCGCTCGCGCAGCGCTTCGAGGAGGGCGCGTCCGGAGGTGTCCAGGGCGATCCGTGCGCCCCCGGCGTGCGCCCGGGCGACGACCTCGGCGTACCAGGAGGGGGCGAGGCCGCGGGGCAGACTGCCGCAGCAGGCGATCCAGTCGGCGTCGCGGGACTGCTCGCGGACGGTCTCCAGGAGCAGTTCCTGCTCGTCCGGGGAGAGCTCGGGACCCGGTGCGTTGATCTTCGTCAGGACGCCGTCGGACTCGGCGAGCGCGATGTTGGAGCGGGTGGCTCCGGCGACCGGGACGGGGGCGACCTCGATGCCCTGTGCGTCGAGGAGTTCGGCGACGAGTGCGCCGGGCGCACCACCGAGGGGCAGGACGGCGATCGTGCGCCGGCCGGCGGCGGCGACCGCCCGGGAGACGTTGACGCCCTTGCCGCCGGGGTCCATCCGCTCGCCGGTGGCGCGGATGACCTCGCCGCGGTCGAGGGAGGGCACCTCGTAGGTGCGGTCGAGGGAGGGGTTGGGGGTGACCGTGAGGATCACGCCCCCGGGGCTCGTGGGGGTGCCGCTCATGCTCGTACTACTTCCGTGCCGCCGCGCTCGATGGCGGCCGCGTCGTCGTCGCTCAGCCCGCTGTCGGTGATCAGCAGGTCCACGTCGCTCAGGTCGCCGAAGCGGGCGAAGTGCTCCTGGCCGTGCTTGGCGGAGTCGGCGAGCAGGACGACCCGGCGCGCCGCGGCGACGGCCGCCCGCTTGACCGCGGCCTCGGCGAGGTCGGGGGTGGTCAGTCCGTGCTCGGTGGAGAAACCGTTGGCCGCCACAAAAAGTACATCAGCTCGGATTTCGCCGTAAGCGCGGAGCGCCCAGGCGTCCACGGCGGCGCGGGTACGGTGCCGTACGCGCCCCCCGACGAGATGGAGCTGCATACCGGGGTGGTCCGCGAGGCGGGCCGCGATGGGCAGGCTGTGGGTGACGACGGTGAGCTCGGCCTCCAGCGGGAGCGCGGCCGCGAGGCGGGCGACCGTGGTGCCGGCGTCGAGGATCATCGTTCCTTCGGAGGGCAGTTCCGTCAGGGCCGCCTTGGCGATGCGGTCCTTCTCGTCGGTGGAGGTGCCCTCGCGTTCGGCGAGGTCCGGTTCGAAGTCGAGGCGTCCGACCGGTATGGCACCGCCGTGGACCCGGCGCACCAGGCCGGCGCGGTCGAGGGCCTTCAGATCGCGGCGGACGGTCTCCGCGGTGACCTGGAACTCCTCGGCCAGCGACAGGACGTCCACCCGGCCGCCCTCACGGGCGAGCCGCAGGATCTCCTGCTGCCGCTCCGGTGCGTACATGTCCGCTCGCTTCCGACTCATGCCCGAACTTGTGGTTTCGAGCCGAGGCTACGCCCGGATTTCCGGAAAGTAAACAGGTTCGGGCTTGATTCGGACATGAACGGACTTACGCGCCAAGAGGAGCCAGAAAACGCCAGGGGAAGCCAGAAAACATCAGGAGACGTCGGGGGATCAGGTACTAGTGCCGCGGCAGGCAACGTTCGCCCCGTCGCGACGCCCGGCACGCACTCTCGCCGCACCGGCCGAAAGCCCAAGTACGTCCAGTACGAGGACTTCCGGCCGGCACGCCGAGAGCACGCACCGGACGCCGCTCCTTGACGGGCAAACGTTGCCTGCCGCGGCACTAGGCCGGAAACCGTCCTACTTCTGCGGCATGCTCGGCGCATGACCACGGGCACTCCGGCACGGCTGCTGCAGTTGCTCTCCCTCCTCCAGACGCCCCGCGAGTGGCCCGGCGGCGAGCTGTCCCGGCGGCTCGGGGTGTCCCGGCGTACCGTGCGGCGGGACATCGACCGGCTGCGGGAGCTGGGGTATCCGGTGCAGGCCAGCAAGGGCGCGGACGGCGGGTACCGGCTGGTCGCGGGCAAGGCGATGCCGCCGCTGGTGCTGGACGACGAGGAGGCCGTGGCGATCGCGGTCGGGCTGCGGGCGGGCGCCGGGCACGCGGTGGCGGGCGTGGACGAGGCGTCCGTGCGGGCCCTGGCCAAGCTGGAGCAGGTGCTGCCCGCCCGGCTGCGCCGCCGCGTCACCACGCTCCAGGCCGCGACCACCCCGCTGACCAGCGGGGACGGGGCGACCATCGCGCCGGAGACACTGACCGTGATGGCGTCCGCGGTCGCCGGGCACGAGCGGCTGCGGTTCGCCTACCGGGCGAAGGACGGCACCGGGTCGCGGCGGCTGACCGAGCCGTACCGGCTGGTGTCGACGGGGCGGCGCTGGTACCTCGTGGCGTACGACGTCGACCGGGCGGACTGGCGGACGTTCCGGGTGGACCGGGTGAGCGAGCCGTTCGCGACCGGGGCGCGGTTCGCGCCCCGGGAACTGCCGACGGGGGACGCGGCGGAGTACCTGAGGCGGTCCTTGCAGGGGCAGGCGCACGAGTACGCGTTCGACGTCACCTTCCCGGAGCCGCCGGAGGCCGTCGCGGCGCGGCTGCCCGCGTGGATGGGCCGGCCGGTGGAGGACGGGGCGGGCGGGAGCCGGCTGCGGGGGACGACCGGTGATCCGGTGGAGTGGCTGGCGGTGCGGCTGGCGATGCTGGGGTGCGAGTTCTCGGTGCGGGAGCCTCGGGAACTGGTGGAGTGTGTCAGGGAGTTGGGGGCGCGGTTGGGGCGGGCGGGAGGTGTGGGGGGCGCGCGTTGAGTCAGGTGCGCTCCGGCTCCCAGGCGAACTCCCGCAGCGCTTCCAGATTGCGCAGTGCCAGGGCTGCCGGGCCGTCCGGGGCGGTGGCGGGGGTGTCGCTCGCGGCCCAGCTCTGTACGGCGACACGGACCGCGGCGCTCACGACGGCGGCACCGAAACGCAGGTGCGGCGTGACCCCGCCCTTCCCGGCGCCACCGTCGCCTGCGCCACCGTTCCCGACGCCACCGCTGCCTGCGCCACCGTTCCCGGCGCCACCGCTGCCTGCGCCACCGTTCCCGACGCCACCGTCGCCTGTGCCACCGTTCCCGGCGAGCCGTGCCGCCAGGACCAGTGCCAGTGACTCCTCCGACGTCTGGCAGACCTCCGCCCAGACCTTCCCCAGGGCGGGCACGGCCCCCGCCAGGCGGATCAGGGTGCGGACCCATTCCCAGGAGGCGGCCGAGACGCCCCGGCCCGGGACGAGGGTGTGGTGGACGGCGTGGGCCAGGGCGTCGGGGAGCGGGAGGGCGGGCGGGGCCTCGCGGACCGCTTCCACCCAGCGCTGGGCGCCCGCCGCGTAGAGGGGGGCGACGGCCTCTTCCTTCGTGGCGAAGTAGCGGTAGAAGGTGCGCGGGGCGATGCCGGCGGCCTGGGCGATGTCCTCGGCGCGGGTGGCCTTGAGGCCATGGGCGACGAAGAGGCCCGCCGCGGCCCTGGCGATCTCCATCCGGGTCGCCGCCTTGCGCCGCTCGGTCAGGGAGGCCGTGGCGGGGGTGGAGCTGGTCACACTCGGCAGGCTATGCCCATGTGGCACAATCTGCCATCCGGGCGGGCCACCCCGTGGTTCAGGTACGGGGTGACCCGCCCACCTCGGCGTCGGCGGAAACCGGGCGGGCGGACGAGGGAAGCCCGGCAGGTGAACGAGGGAAGCCGGGCAGGTGTGCGCGGGAAACCTGGCGGGCGGACGAGGGCGAGCCGGGCCCGGCGCCCGGGGGAAGGCGCCGAAGCCCGGCTCGGGGAAAGTCCCGGCGCCGGGGGGATGGTGCGTCGGGACGTGGTCCTCGGGGAGCGGGACGGGGTCGTGGGTCTCGAACTCCCGTGCCCTGAAGTCTTGTTCCCCGGTCCTCGGCATTGAAGCGACGTTGTATCGCCATGTTCGCGCGGGGTCGCGGCACCCGGCGCACGCGGGCGGAACCGGCGTGCCCCGGGTGTGCCGAGGATCCGAGGAAAAGCCCCCGCCGCCTAGGCCGCGGCCTCGAACCCGGTGTCGCGGGCCAGCTTCTTCAGTTCCAGCAGGGCGTGCTTCTCGATCTGCCGGATGCGTTCACGCGTCAGGCCGTGCTCCTTGCCGACCTCGGTGAGGGTGCGCTCCCGGCCGTCCTCGATGCCGTACCGCATCTTGATGATGGAGGCGGTGCGCGGCTCGAGGCGGTCGATGAGGCCGTCGAGTTCCTCGCTGCGCAGCAGCGTGAGGACCGACTGCTCGGGCGACACCGCCGAGGTGTCCTCCAGGAGGTCGCCGAACTGGGTCTCGCCCTCGTCGTCCACCGACATGTTCAGGGACACCGGGTCGCGGGCCCAGTCCAGGACGTCCGTGACGCGCTCGGGGGTGGAGCCGAGTTCCGCGGCGATCTCCAGGGGCTCGGGGTCGCGGCCGTGCTCCCGGTTGAACTCGCGCTGGACGCGGCGGATCCGGCCGAGCTCCTCCACCAGGTGGACGGGCAGGCGGATCGTGCGCGACTGGTCGGCGATCGAGCGGGTGATGGCCTGGCGGATCCACCAGGTGGCGTACGTCGAGAACTTGAAGCCCTTGCGGTAGTCGAACTTCTCGACCGCTCGGACCAGGCCGGCGTTGCCCTCCTGGATCAGGTCGAGGAGGGGCAGACCGCTGCGCGGGTAGCGGCGGGCGACGGCGACGACCAGGCGGAGGTTGGAGCGGATGAACACGTCCTTGGCACGGTCGCTGTCGGCGACCAGGGCCTGAAGCTCCTCGCGGGTGGCGTCCGCGCGGGACTCCTCGTACCCGTCGAGGATCTGCTGCGCGAACACACCCGCCTCGATGATCTGGGACAGCTCGACTTCCTTGGCGGCGTCGAGCAGCGGTGTGCGCGCGATCTCGTCGAGGTACATGCCGACCAGGTCGCGGTCGGCGATCTCGCCGCCATGGGCGCGAACACTGCTTGCCGCGCCGGTCCGGCCACTGGCGGACTGACGACGGGCGACGGCACGGGTTGCCATGCGTGCTCCCTTGCGATGGTGGGGTCAGCGGGTGGTCCTTGGACACCGGGCACTCGGTCAGTGGTCCCGGGACTCGCTTCGGGACTCTGCTCGTGTGCCCTGCATCCGATGGAAACAACGACTGGAATCAGGACAGAATTCCCAACCCGTACCCCGGATTTTCTGATCATGCAGTACCCTGTCCGGCCGTTGGCGGGCCACACGGGGAGAAGCGATGACGTCCGAGCACGCAGAGGTGCAGGTCAGGCCGGGAGTCGAGGGGGACCTCGAAGCCCTCACCGACCTCTACAACCACTATGTGCGTGAGACGCCCATCACATTCGATACCGCGGAGTTCACTCCGGAAGAGCGCCGCCCTTGGCTGCTCTCCCACCCTGAAGACGGCCCGTACCCGCTGAAGGTTGCCGTGGACACGGATTCACAGGAGATTCTGGGGTACGCCACGGCCGGCCCTTTCCGGGGGAAGCCCGCGTACGTGACCTCCGTCGAGGTGACGGTCTACCTCCGCCCGGACGCCGGGCGCCGCGGCATCGGCACGCTCCTCTACCAGGCGCTCTTCGAGGCGCTCGCCGGCGAGGACGTCCACCGCGCGTACGCGGGGATCGCGCAGCCGAACGAAGCGTCCACGCGGCTGCATGAACGCTTCGGCTTCCGGTACGTCGGCACCTACCGGGAGGTGGGCCGCAAGTTCGGCCGCTACTGGGACGTGGCCTGGTACGAGAAGGCGCTCCGGGGCTCCTGAAGGAACTCCCGGCCCCAGGGCCGTCAGCGCCCCAAGGCCCGAGGGCCCCAGGGCCCTCAGCGCCCCAGGGCCCTCAGCCGAACTGCACCGACCGCTTGGCCAGCCCCATCCAGAACCCGTCGATCACCGACTTCTGCGCGTCCAGCTCGCCGGAGACCTCGGCGGCGCCCATGGTCACGAAGAGCGGGGCGAAGTGCTCGGTGCGGGGGTGGGCGTAGCGGCCGGCCGGGGCCTTGTGGAGGAAGTCCAGCAGGGAGTCCCAGTCGCGGGCCTCCATGGCCCGCCGGCCCCAGTCGTCGAACTCCACCGACCAGGAGGGGATGCCGCCCTGGCGCAGGGCGGCGAGGTTGTGGGTGAAGAAGCCGGAGCCGACGATCAGGACGCCCTCGTCGCGCAGGGGAGCGAGCCTGCGGCCGATCTCCATGAGCCGCACGGGGTCCAGGGTCGGCATCGACACCTGGAGGACGGGGATGTCGGCGGCCGGGAACATCTCGACGAGCGGGACGTACGCACCGTGGTCGAGACCGCGGTCGGGGATGTCCTGGACGGGGATCCCGGGGGCTCGCAGCAGCTTGCGCACGCTCTCGGCGAGCTCCGGTGCGCCGGGTGCGCCGTACTTCACCTGGTAGTAGTGCTCGGGGAAGCCCCAGAAGTCGTAGACGAGGGGTACGGGCTCGACGGCGCCGAGGGCGAGGGGGGCCTCTTCCCAGTGGGCGGAGATCATCAGGATCGCCTTGGGGCGGGGAAGGCCCGCGGACCAGGCGGCGAGCTCACCCGGCCAGATCGGGTCGTCCGCGAGCGGCGGCGCGCCATGACTGAGGTACAGGGCGGGCATGCGTTCCTGAGTGGCGGCGGACATGGCGGCGACTCCCTCCGGTTTCCGGTCGGCTCCCTACCGGAACCGTTGCTTGAAATCTAAAACGTCAACATCCAACAGCGTATTCCCAATTGATTTAAATTTCAAGGAGCGTGCGCTTACAGTGGACCACATGAAGACCGCATCCACTTCCGCCGAAGAGCCCCGATGGCTCACCGACGAAGAGCAGATCGTCTGGCGCTCCTATGTCCACGCGAGCATGCTCCTCGAGGACCACATGGACCGGCAGCTCCAGCGGGACGCGGGGATGCCCCACATCTACTACGGCCTTCTGGTCAAACTCGCCGAGTCGCCCGCGCGCCGGCTGCGGATGACCGAACTCGCCATGCACGCGAAGATCACCCGCTCACGGCTCTCGCACGCCATCGCCCGGCTGGAGAAGAGCGGCTGGGTACGGCGTGAGGACTGCGCCTCCGACAAGCGCGGGCAGTTCGCCGTGGTGACCGAGGAGGGGCTGGACGTGCTGCGGCGGGCGGCGCCGGGGCATGTCACCGCCGTGCGCAACGCGGTGTTCGACCGGCTCAGCGGGGAGCAGCAGAAAGCCCTCGGCGAGATCATGCAGATCATCGCCGAGGGCCTTCAGCCGGATGAGGCGGGGGCCGACCTTCCCTGGCTCCGTTAGACACGCCGCTCGGTGCAGTCGTTCAGTGCAGTCGTTCAGGTGCGGCGTCGTCGTGGCTGGTCGCGCAGTGGCCCGCGCCCCTTTGAGGGGGCCCTTCGAGGGGGCGACCCTAGTGGGCCACCACCGGGATCTGGACCGCGTCCTCCGTGTCCGTCGCGCCCTCGCCCGTCGCCGGGCCCAGTTCCGGCTTGCCGGCGGTGATGAGGGTCAGGGCGATCGCGGCGGCGGCGACCAGGATGCCCACGGCGAACCAGATGGCGCTGGTGTAGCCGTGCACCATGCCCTCCAGCTGGACCAGCTGCTGCTGGGGCTTGGAGGCGGCACCCGCGATGTGGTCCTTGATGTACGACGTCGTCGCGGACGCGGCGATCGTGTTCAGCAGGGCGGTGCCGATCGCGCCGCCCACCTGCTGCGAGGTGTTGACCATCGCGGAGGCGACACCGGCGTCACGCGGTTCGATGCCGTACGTGGCCAGGGACATCGCCGGCATGAACGCCGTACCCATGCCGAGGCCGAGCAGCAGCATCGCCGGCAGCAGGACGGCCGCGTAGGAGGAGCCGATCTCCAGGCGGGTCAGCAGCAGCATGCCGAGCGCGGCGACCAGGAAGCCGGGGCCCATCAGCAGACGCGGGGCGACCCGGGTCATCAGACGGGTGCCGATCTGGGTGGAGCCGGTGATCATGCCCGCGATCATCGGCAGGAACGCGAAGCCGGTCTTGACCGGGGAGTAGCCCTTGACGACCTGCAGGTAGTAGGTCAGGAACAGGAACAGGCCGAACATCGCGATGATCGCGAGGCCGAGGGAGAGATAGACACCGCCGCGGTTGCGCTCGGTGATCACCCGCAGGGGCAGCAGCGGGGCCTTGACCTTCGACTCGACGATCACGAAGGCGAGCAGCAGCACACCGGAGGCGACGAACATGCCGACGGTCAGGGAGTCGCTCCAGCCGTCGGACTCGGCGCGGGTGAAGCCGTAGACCAGGGAGACCAGGCCCAGGGTGGAGAGGATGACGCCCGGGATGTCGAGGGAGGAGCGGTTGCGGCCGCCCTCGGGCTCACGGATGACGAAGTACGCGCCGGCCGCGGCGACGATCGCGAACGGGATGTTGACGAAGAAGGTCCAGCGCCAGTCCAGGTACTCGGTGAGGAACCCGCCGAGGATCAGGCCGACCGCGCCACCGCCGCCGGCGATCGCGCCGTAGATGCCGAACGCCTTGGCGCGCTCCTTGGCGTCGGTGAACATCACCGCGAGCAGGGAGAGCGCGGCGGGCGCGAGGAGTGCGCCGAAGGCGCCCTGGAGCGCGCGGGCGCCGAACATCATGGCCTCGTTGGTGGCGGCGCCGCCGAGCGCGGAGGCCACGGCGAAGCCGGCGAGGCCGGTGACGAAGGCGCGCTTGCGGCCCCAGAGGTCGGCGATACGGCCGCCGAAGAGCAGCAGTCCGCCGAAGGCGAGGGCGTAGGCGGTGACGATCCACTGCCGGTTGCCGTCGGAGATGCCGAGATCCTGCTGGGCGGAGGGCATCGCGATGTTCACGATGGTGGCGTCGAGCACGACCATCAGCTGGGCTATGGCGATGAAGGCCAGGGCTTTCCAGCGGTTGGCGTCCGGGACGCCGGGAGCCTTCAGGGCTGTTTCGGACATGGAGATACCCACTTCGGGACTTCGTGACGGAAAAAGGGTGAGGTAAGGGGGCGGCTCGTCTACGGCGACGGCCGCGGGGCCACCGGTTGGACCACCGGCTGATTACTGGTCGGCACTCGTCGGTTGCTCGTCAGTCTGGGCGTCGGTCGCTCGTCGGTCGCTCGTGTCGGTCGCTCGTCGGTCGCTCGTGTCGGTCGCTCGTCGATTGCTCGTCGATTGCTCGTCGGTTCAGGCCTGACGCAGGTCCTCCATGGTCACGGCGGTGCCCGGCAGGACGGAGGGGCCCGGGGCCCGCAGTCCGTCCAGAAGCAGCTGGAGGTGGCGGTGGACGAAACGGTCGGCGCTCAGGCAGCCCGTGCCGGCCGGGGGCCTGCTGAGCTGGGCCACGGCGATCATCACGTCGCCGACGCCGACGTCGGGCCGTAGCTGCCCGGCGGCCTTGGCGCGGTCCATGACCTCCTCGATGATCCGCTCGACGCGCTCACGGGCGGCTTCCAGGTCGGGGTGGTGCTTGTCGAAACTGCTGGAGACCATCGGGCACAGGGCGCCGATCCGCTCGTCGGCCGAGGCGTGCACGAAGTGCTCCAGCGCCGCGAAGGCGTCCCCGGACTCGGCGAGGGCGTCCTGGCCGGCCAGGACCGCGCGGTCCAGGACGGAGCAGACGACCTCGCGGACCAGGGCGTCGCGGTCGGGAAAGTGGCGGTACAGCGTGGCATTGCCGACGCCGGCCCGGCGGGCGATGTCGTCGAGCGGTACGTCGGGACCGAGCTCGGTGAACATCTCGCGGGCGGCGGTGACGATCCGCTCCCGGTTGCGCAGCGCGTCGGCCCGGGGGCGGGGCGCCCTGCGCACGGCGGGATGCGCCGAGGTCGCGGTCTGCACGGCGTACTCCTCGAGGCTGGGGGCGGGGCGATCCGGGGAAGCTCTCCCCGTTTCACTCGGACACCTGACTAAACGGGGAAGCGATCCCCGGTTATTTCCCCCGGTCGGAACTTTCTTTTGTGACCTGGGTCACATGCACACGATCGGTCGTTCCCAGCGCGCGCCCGCCCGCCCCGCATCACAGGGTGAGCGAAAGGGTGCAGCCGGTGACCGGGTGGCTGCCCGGAGCGAAAGGCCCCGCATGCAGCCGCAGCCCGTGCGCACCGCCCCGGAACCCCTCCGTCGCCGGATACGCCCGCGCCGCGTCGCCGTTCTCGTCTCCGTGACCGCGCTGACCTTCGCGGTCAGCACCTCGGCCGGCACCGGCCGCCTCGACCCCGGCCTCGCGCTCGGGCCGACCAGGGCCGGGGCGGGCCCGATCTCACTGGGCCGTACCGCCGGCCTCGCTCCCTGCATGATCAGGGGCGGCACCTCCGTCCAGATGTCCGAGGGCCTGCCGACCCCCGGCGGCTACGCCCGCTCCACCGGCACCGTCCGCGCCCTCACCCTGATGGTCGACTTCTCCGACGCGCCGGGCCGGGGCACCGCGCTCGACCGCTACCGCGAGTTCTTCCCGCAGACCGAGCACTGGTTCCGCACCGCGTCCTACGGCCGCCTCGACTACCGCTCCGAGACCCCGATCCGGCACTGGCTGCGGATGCCGAAGACGTTCCGGGCGTACGGCATAGAGCGCGGCGCGCCCTTCGACCCCGGCTACCGCCGCCTCGTCCAGGACATCGTGGCCGCCGCCGACCCGAGCGTGGACTTCCGCTCGTACGATCTGCTGAACGTGCTGGTCACCCCGAACGCGGGCCCCTCCGCGCTGGACACGGTCCTGTCGGTGACGTTCGCCGGGAACACCGAGGCGCCGGTCGCCGACGGGGTGACCGTCGCCAACGCGTCCTTCGTCTACTCCCGCCAGGACGACGGCTCCGGCTCCTACGGCCGCACCGGCTACCGCGTCCTGCCGCACGAGAACGGGCATGTCTTCGGACTGCCCGACCTCTACACCCAGGACGGCGGGGCCGCGGTCGGCCACTGGGACATCATGAGCGAGGACTGGGGGGCCAACAACGATCTGCTCGGCTGGCACAAGTGGAAGCTGGGCTGGCTGGACGCGAGCCAGATCGCCTGCTCGGCGGTGCGCGGCTCGGCGGAGTACCGGCTGACCCCGCTGTGGCGGACCGGGGGCCCGAAGCTGGTGTTCGTGCCCGTCGACGCGCGCACCGGTTACGCCGTCGAGCTGCGCACCCGCGGCGGCAACGACGAGACGGTGTGCCGGCCGGGGGTGCTCGTCTACAAGGTGGACGCCGGGATCGACACCGGCATGGGGCCGGTGACGGTGTACGACTCCGCCGAGGACAGCGGGGGCTGCACCCGCAGCCCGAACGTCCACGCGGAACTCTCCGACGCGCCCTACGCCCCCGGCGAGTCCTTCACCGACACCAAACGGGGCATCCGGATCTCGGTGACGGGCGCGGACCTGAAGGGGGACTACCGGGTGCGGGTCACTCGGCGGTGAGGGCGGGGCGGGGGCGGGGGCGGGGGGCCGTGCGGCTGGGCGCCGTAGAGGCGGGCGCTGTGGAGCCGGGCGCCGTAGAGCAGGATGCCGTGGGGCCGGATGCCGTGGGGCCGGGTGCCGTGGGGCCGGGTGCCGTGGGGCCGGGTGCCGTGGGGCCGGGTGCCGTGGGGCCGATTACCGTAGGGCTGCCCAGATCCCCGTACGGGAGAACCGAGAACCGATGCCCGCGAAGACGACCACCACCCCCGGCCCCGAGGCGGACGCGCCCGCGGAGGCCGTGGTGCCGCTGATGCGCGGGGTGGCCGTGCTGCGGGAGCTGACCGGGGCGGGCGGGGCGATGCGGCTGAGCGAGCTGGAGCGGGCCACCGGGCTGGCCCGCTCCACGGTGGACCGGGTCGTCGCGACCCTGGTGCGCATGGGGTACGCCCGGCTGGACGGCCGGGACGCGATCCTCACCCCGCGCGTGATGGAGCTGGGCAACGCCTGTCTGGCCGCGCTCCGGCTGCCCGCGCTGCTGGGCGCGCGGGCCGACGCGCTCGCCGACGAGCTCGACGAGTCGGTGTCCCTGGCCGTCGCCGACCGGGACGGCATCCGTTTCATCCACCAGGCGACCCGCCGCCGCGCGATGTCCCTGAGCTTCCGCATCGGCGATCTGCTGCCCGCCGAACGCACCGCGCCGGGCCCGCTGTTCGCCGCCGAGTGGACGGACGCCGACTGGCAGCGGTGGCGCGAACGCCGGGCGGCGGACCCCGAGGACCGGTCCTTCACCGCCGTACCGGCCGCCCCGCACCGGGCGCCCGACGAGGACTTCGTACGACGGGCCGAGCGGGCGGCCGAGGAGGGCTGGTCCCTCGACGACCAGCTGATCGAGCCGGGCCTGGTGGCGGTGTCGGTGCCGGTACGGGCGCCGGGCACGAGGCGGGTCGTGTGCGTCGCGAACGTCGTCAGCCACACCAGCCGGCACACGGCGGCCGAACTGCGCGACACCCTGCTGCCCCGGCTGCGGACGGCGGTCGCGGCGATGGAGGGGGAGCTGCGGCGGGCGCCGGCGGCGGATCCGGGGCCGCCGCCCGCCGGTCTCGCGCTGTGGACGGGCGCGTCCAAGCAGGAACTGGGCCGGGAGTTCATCGAGTCCCTGGCGCGCGGGCTGACCGTCCTCACCGCGTTCGGGGAGGGCCGGGCCGAGCTGACGCTCACGGAGGTCGCCAAGGCGACGGGACTGGCCCGGGCCACCGCCCGCCGGGCCCTGATCACCTACGAGCACCTGGGCCTGGTGGGGCCCGGCCGCCCCCGACAGACCTTCGCGCTCACCCCGCGCGTCCTCTCCCTCGGCTTCCCGCCCCTGTCCCGTACGACGCTCCCCCGCATCGCGACCCCGCACCTCGCGGCGCTCGCGGAACGGGTCCACGATTCGACGGCGCTCGCGGTCCTCACCGACGGGGGCGACGAGATCCAGTACACGGCCGGAGTCGCCACGCACCATCTGATGAGCGTGGACATGACCGTGGGCACCCGGCGCCCGGCCCGGCTGACGGCGGCGGGGCGGGTACTGACGGGCCGGTACGAGGGCGGGTTCGCCTTCGTCGACGAGGAACTGGAGCAGGGGCTGCGGTCGGTCGCGGTACCCGTACGGGACCGGACGGGCCGCGTCGTCGCGGCACTCGGGATCGCCACCCACACGGCACGGCGGACGGCCGAGGAGTGTGTCCGCGACCTGGCACCCGAACTGACGGCGACCGCCGCACTCGTCGAGGCGGATCTGGGGGTGGCGGCACGCTTCACGCGGGTACCGCTGTCCTGACACCTGCCTGCCATCTAGGACGGAATCCGGCCTAAGAGCCCCCTACTGTCCTCACCACCAACGCACTTCTCTCAAGGAGCAGCGATGCTACGAGGCCTCACGACCGTCCGCTTCCACACCGCCGACCTGGAGGCCGCCAAGCGCTGGTACACCGAACTCCTGGGCGTCGAGCCGTACTTCGAACGCCCGGGCTACGCCGAGTTCCGCATCGGCGACTACCAGCACGAACTGGGCCTGCTGGACAGCAAGTTCACGGGAACCCTGGGCGCCCACCCGGACTCGGCGGGCGGTGCGGTGACGTACTGGCACGTGGACGACGCCGAGGCGACCCTGACCCGCCTCCGCACCCTGGGCGCCACCCTCCACGAGCCCCTCCGCGAGTTCGGCGACGGCTTCGTGGGCGGCTCGGTGATGGACCCGTTCGGCAACATCCTGGGGATCATGCAGAACAGGCATTACCTGGAGATCCTGGCGAGCCGGCCCCACTCGCCCAATCACTCGGAGTAATCATCCACTCTGCCCCACCCCCCCACCCGCCCCACCCGACCTGCCCGAACTGCCCGAAAGCAGAAATCCATCACCTCTCAGCCCACCCATGATCCAACACAAAGTAACCACTCCCCCGCCATCCCCTCAGGCTCCACCCCGGCCACCACGCCCCGAACCCCGGCTTCCCCCGAGCGCCGCCGACACCAGCCGCTACACTGTGGGCGGTGGTTCAGCCGCACACCGGCCTGCCATCACCCACCTTCGCCTTCGCGGGATGTGTGGGAAATTCCGTCGTCGCAGCTCAGGCCTGATGCCATGTGACGCCCCGAAACGCTGCAGCGCCGAATCCCAAACGCCTCTGCTGTGTTTTTGCAGCTCACGACCCGTGTCGCACTCGGCAAAACGAGGCGCGATACACCGCAATCTGTGCACGCCCGCGATAGCAGGGCGACCCCAGCTGGCCGCACACGCCTGGCGCTCCGAGGGTGAGGGGGCTCACCCATAGGAGGGCATACTGCTTGCTACTTGAATAGCTATCTGTGCAGTCTTGCAGCGTGCCCACTTCCTCCAACTCACAGCAGCTCGTCGACCGCCGCGCCTACCTGCTCCTCCTCGATGACCAGGACCGCCTACTGACCTTCAAAGCGTGGTGTCGGTAGGGCTGATGGTCCATGATCCCTGCGGTACGCCAAGTGCATGAGGTATGCGCAAGGGGGCGGGTTGACCGACGAACGGCGGGCCTTCCGCGAGAAGTTGCGGTTGGAGGCGGCCGAGCGGTTCCGGCAGGGTGACGAGAACACGGTGATCGCTCATGACCTGCGGGTCAGTGTCCGGTCGGTCCAGCGTTGGCGCAAGGCTTGGTCGCAGGACGGGCCGAGAGCCCTGGCCTCGAAGGGCCCGGCATCGCTGCCGCTGCTCAGCGACGAACTCTTCGCTGTGCTGGAGCGTGAGCTGACCAAGGGCCCGGTGGCACATGGGTGGCCGGACCAGACCTGGACACTGTCCCGGATCAAGACGCTGATCGGGCGCCGCTTCCACAAGAGCTACTCCGTGCAAGGGGTGGCCGCCCTGCTCAAGCGGCACGGCTGGAGCTGCCAGGTCCCCGCCCGGCGGGCGATCGAGCGGGACGAGAACCTGGTGGCCGGCTGGATGAAGGAGACCTGGCCCCAGGTGGAAGGACCGTGGCGGCGCTCGACGCCTGGCTCGTCTTCGAGGACGAAGCCGGCTTCTCGATGACGCCGCCGACCACCCGCACCAGGTCCCGCCGCGGCCACACCCCTGTGGTCCGCGTCCGAGGCCGCTCCCGCCGCCGCTTATCGGTGGCCGCCCTGGCCTGCTACAAGACCGGCGAGCCCTCACGGCTGATCTACCGGCCCTGCCCGGACGCCCGGCCCGACGGGCGCAAAAGCTTCTCCTGGAAGGACTACCGCGACCTCATCCAGACCGCCCACCAGCAGCTGGGTGGCCCGATGGTGCTCGTCTGGGACAACCTCAACACCCACCTCACCGCCGGCATGCGCCGTTACATCGCAGACCGCGACTGGCTCACTGTCTTTCAACTGCCGCCGTACGCACCCGATCTCAACCCGGTCGAGGGCATTTGGTCCGTCCTACGACGCACCACCGTGGCCAACCGTGCCTTCGCCGACCCCAATGACCTGACCGCTGCCGTCCGACGCGGCTTACGTCAGCTCCAGTACCGCCACGACGTCCTTGACGGCTGTCTCACCGGCACCGGTCTCCGACGCCAGCCACCATGACGACATCACGCATTCAAGGTCAGTAATGCTGTGCGGCGGTTGCTGCAGCGGCTGGACCGTCCCCCAGCTATTACTCGCTCCTGGCACCGATTTTCGAGACGGAGCCACTCACTACCTCGCCGAGCGATTTCGCATCACCAACCCCCGCTTCGGATCTGTCTATGGAGTCCTTGAAACACAGGATCTCAACTGCTGGGAGCACGACCGCCACACCATTTCACACGCATTCATCGTGAGAATCAGTTCTGACGAGTCCAATTCAATTCAGGCAACTTCTCGGACACATGCCAGGTGGGGACTCGGCGAACTCAAGTCCCGTTACCGGGAAGTCTCGCCGGAGGGAGTCGTCCCCCTCGTCTCAGGTTACGTGGAGGGGTGGCTTCCCGATGGCCCCATCTCTCTCCACTAAGGCCTACCTGGTAAATGATTCATGACGCACTTGGCGACCTGCGGGCTTCTGCAGCACCCAGCGAGGACGCGGTTGTTGCCAAGCGGGCGATGCCGAGCATGACGTGGTGAACTCCCTCTCCTTTCAGGCGGAAGTCGCGAAGAATCTTCCAGGTCTTGATCCAGGCGAAGGCGTGCTCGACGCGGGCTCGGATCTTGCGGTTGGAGGCGCTGTGTTCCTACTTCCAGACGAAAAGCGCGGCTGGCTCATCCTTCCGCGAGTTCGCGCAAGATAGCGGACGAGCCCCGAGAGTTGACGAACACAAGTGGTCGCGTTCCCCGCTTGGCAGTAATGAAGTCGGTGGCGGCGTGCTTCGCCGATGCTGTCACCACGACGAAGACGTCAGCGTTGGCTGCCTGTGCGGCAAGTTTGCTGCTGCCGTCATGCTCGGCACTCGTCTCGATGTCGATCTTGGGCACCAAGATGCGCAGTACCTGTGCAGCGCGGGTGGTGGCCGACTCGGTGAGGGAGTACAGCACCACCTTTGAGTCCTGCAGGTAGCGGTACGGCGCTCCGGGGTCGGCGTCCTGTACCTGCTCGGCGAGCAAGTCTTCCGGGACACCGACTCCCAGTTCGCTGGCTACAAGCTTGATGGCCTCAATGTCAGTTGGGTCCAGTGCCGTCTTAAACGGCCTCACCGTATTGGTGATCTTGTAGAAGAAACCAACAGTGGCGGGACTCGTTGCCGCTGCCGATGTAGCTGTCGCCGTCTGCAGTACGTCGATCGCCCATGTCGTGGTCACGGCCGAGACGTTCGCGGAGATGATGAGATCGATCCAGTCGAGTGCTGAGGCGAACACTGCGGATGCGGGGTGGGCGGACAGCAGATAGTCCAGTAGGGCTTGGGTCTGCACTCGAACGCCGGCCGAGTTCTTGCCACTGAGCGCGAGACCGGCAAGGACACGTTCGCTGAGTTCGGCCGCTCCATCTTCAGTGAAGATGTCGCGGTGCGCCGCCATGAACTGGCCTCCGCTCTCACCGAGTTTGCCGAGTACCTCGTCGGAGGCATCGTGAAGCCATGCGGTCAGCGCATCGCTGCTCAGTGGCGTCCAGGCGTCGGTGATTTCGGGACCGGCAGCCAATGCTGCGCCGCCATGGTCTCCGTCCAGGGCATCCAACCACGTACGCCAGTCCAGGCAGGGTCCGTCCTGGGTGAACTGCTCCAGCCAGGCGAGATCATCGCGCAGGCGTGCGCTCGCTCCGTCGATCAAGTTACGCAGGTGATGCGTGGAGATGTACTCAAGTGCCAACGCTGCTTGCTGTGGTGACTGCAGGTCGCGTGCACAGGTCAGGAGCAGGTATGCCGCGTGCAGGCTCGGTTCGAGCGTCAGCACGAGTTCGATGGCTGCCTGAAGTTCGCCCCGGGCCATCATCCCGGTCGCACGCTCGAGGGGCGATTCACTCGGGGCGCCCGACTGGTCCAGGGGGGCGGGCGGCTCCGACGGGGCGGTGGGCTGAGGAGTTTGTTCCCGGTGCAGGTGGAACACGTTGCGCAGGTGGGCGGGGAGGCCGGGTTCGATCGTGTCGGCTTCGTCGAGGATTCGGTTGAGTGTGTCGTCTCCCGCGTCGTCTTCGACCGCGATGAGGAACTCCACGACAGCCTGCGCCCGACTCGTTGTCGGTGCGCCCGAGAACAGCGGCCGGAACGCCGCAGGGAGCGCGGCAACGGCAGCGAGCAGGTCTTCCTCTTTGCCTGCTGCGTCGTACGGGGCGAACCATCTGGTGTAGACCGCCTGCTGGATCACTTGAGTGACGCTCAAGGGGCGGCGCATGGCAAGGACGTGGTCGAGATCCCGGTCCCCGAGAACGGCCTTCCAGTCCTCGAGCCCGGCGAAGACCCGCAGTCGCAGGAAGGCCAGGTTTGCCTGGTCGAGATCGGCGGTCGCCTCAAGTTCGCGCAGGCAGGCCAGGGCGACAGTGCGGTCGCGGGCAGCGATGGCGTGTCCGAGGTCGTCGAGTACCTCGACGGTGGTTCGGGGGGCGTCGAACTCCGAGGGCGGCCGGCCGTTGAGGAGTTTACTAAGCACCAGCAGGGCGTCGCGTACCTGGCCTCGCGCGTCTTTCCAATCCTCCGAATCCTGTGTCGCGCGGGGCAGTACCTCAAAGCGCAGTGGCTTGACCGGTGCCTTCGCCAGTGCGGCGTCGAACGGATCAGCCAGGTTGAGGGCACCACGGTGGCGGGGCAGGTCGCTGAAAGTGGGGCCGATCCAACTGTCGAGGATGGCGAGTGTCTCGCGCTGCTGGCGCGGGGTGGGCGCGAAGCCGTACCACCACAGACGGCCGTGAGAACTTCGCGGCAGGAATCCGACCTGACGCTGTTGGATGCCTGCCATGAAGTTCTCGAGGATGAGTTGCAGGTTCGGTTCTACCCGTGTTGGCCTGATGTCGTTGCCTGGACCGAAGAATTCCTCAAAGTCGACGCTCATGGCAATAGGTACCTGTTCTGGTATTCGACCCAAGCACGGGCGATCTGGTCGGGATCGGATACGACGGTGACGCCTTCCTGGTTCACTCTCTGGCCGAAGAAGGTGAAGTTCATCGAGCCGTGAACGTGGAATCTGTCGCTCACCATGCCCTTGTCGTGCAGGGTGTTCCGGATGAGCAGGATCGGCCGTGGCCCCACCGGGGCCAGGTCGGTGAGGCGTTGTCCTGTGACGGCGTTGCGCGGCTCATCGCGCATGATCACTCGGACGTCCGAGCCACGGCGGGCGAGTTCGATGAGTACTTCCGTCAGCCGGATGGGTCGGGCCGGCAAGGCAGGGAGCACGCTCTTGAACTGTCCGGATGCATTGTCGATGACGACAATGTCGGAGATCCACGGGGACAGTACCCACAGGCGACTTGACGGGGCCAGCAGCTCGGACACCAGGAGGTTCTGCAGCAGATCGGTGAGTTGTCGGGTCTCACCGGCCCCGACGGTGGTGATCCTTCTCATGCGGACACCTCGGCAAGTTCGAGGGTGGCCACGACGCTGCCCTCGGAGCGGTGGTCGATCTCGACGACTCGTGGGAACACTTGGAGGAAGTCCGTTTCGATGGCGCGGATCGACAGGTCCACCAGCATGTCTGCCAGGGCGGGTATGTCCTCGGGAGGCGCGATGAGCTGGGCGGATCCCTGTTGGGCCAGGCGCGTGCGCACCAGGTTGTCCGCGTCGGGATCTGTCACGCTGATGAGGTCGTCTGTGGACGTGAACAGCCCCCGGATGAGATCGGGTGCGGCCGGCGGATTGTCGAAGTAGGGGTTCCACGACTGCAGTGCTCCGGCGCGTAGGGCCCATCCACGTGGCCAGAGTGCGCTTTGGATGGCGTCGATGCGCTGGCGGTCCGAGGAGTTCGCGGACAGGTTCAGTCCGGCGTCCAGGTCGTGCCTCTGACGCATCAGGTAAGCCCAGGTACGCGGCGAGATTTCAAGGCCCAGGCGTTGCTCTTGGATCTCCCACTCGTCGATGAGGGTACGTAGTGCCTGATCCGTCTGTGCGGTCGATCCGGGCCGGAGCAGGCGGTTCGCCAGGCTCGAGACGACGGACTGCTCCGCGCCGTGGATGCCTGAGGCACGCAACTGCGCCCGTATGCGGTCAAGGTTTTTCACTCGGTCCGCCTGTGTCGCCGAGCCTCGGTATTCAGCAACGAGGTCGAGCCAGTCGCTGCGCTCGGTCGTGTAGCGCACGATCCGCCGCATGTGCGCGTCGACCAGTTCGCTGGTGGAAGGCTGGACGGCTCTCATGATCAGCCGCAAGAACCGCCGCGGGTCGGGGCGTACGCGTGTGGCCAGCGCTTCGATGAAGCCGCCGCCGCCGATCGAGGCTTCAGTGAGCCAGACCTGGCCATGGCGCCAAGTGCCGTCGAGGGCGTAGCCGGGTTCTATGTCGACAACGATGCCTTCGGGGTCGTGCTCGGGGCAGATCTCCCGGGCAGCCCACAGGGCCGCCTGTCCAAGGGTGGCAAGGACGCGCTTGCGCAGCCAGGCTTGGAATTGTGCGGGGTCAGGGTTCCAGACCTGGTCCGTCAGATGGTCCAGGCGGGCAATGATGTCCTTGTCGGCAAGCAGTTGGCGCAGGCGCTCACCGACCCGGCTGAGTGTGGCGCTTTCGCTCTCTTCGACGTCAGAACTGCGGAACATCGCCTTCAGGGTGTCCGTCAACCGGTCGGCGAAGGTTTCCCGCACCGCCCGGTAGGCGTGGGGAAGCGACGTGCCGTCACTCACGGCGGACATCAGCAGCATGCATTCGATCGTCTGGTGCAGCCATTCCAACTGGAACTTGTTCATCTGTTCCAGCAGTTCGGGGTCGTTCGTCAGAACGTGCTGGAACCAGGCGCTACGCAGGGCCGGGTCGAGGTCGCCGGGTGGAGCAATCACGTCCGGCACCGTGATGGTCAGGCGCAGGCCGTCGACGTCGTAGGTGGCTCCGAGACCGACCCGCTCGTCATCGAGCGAGAACTGTGTTTTGACCCGGGCTTCGCCGCCGCGGGCGAAGACCAAACTTGCCTCGCTCTGGACGGCAAGACGGCGGACCTCGATGTGGGCGTTCTGAGCGTGCAGGAAGAAGCGTGCTTCGTCGATGAGGCTGCCGATGGGGTCCGACAGGGGAAGGCGGGCGACCAGGCCGAGGCCCCTCTCCAGGAACTGGGACCGCCAGACCAGGGCCGCGTTGGAAGCATCCTTGAGTTCTGGCGGTGCGAGTTGGAGTTCCACCCTGTCGGGGCGGACGATGGGGATGGAGGTAGGGACACCACCGACTTCGACGGTGGCGGTCTCCTCCCGATGGTGCGCCTGCAAGGCAGGGGCGAGATCCATGACGGTCTCGCGCTGCCCGTAGGGAACGGGGATCCAATGCCGGTGCTCGAGGTTGCGGGTGGCAAAGCGCCGTGACACTCGTCCTGGCGCGTACTCGCGCAGCATCTGAGCCAGGCCCATCGCCTGCAGTTCAGGTTCCTTCTCCCACGACTGCTGCGGGGGTATGACCACGTACCCTTCGGGAAGTGCGAGTTCGCTGAAGAGGTTCTCGGGGAAGAAGTCGGGCAGCGGATTCTTGCCCATCAAATCCTTGCCCTTGACGTACGTGTGGTCCTCCGCAACGGCCCACTCACTGTCCAGCCGTCGTGCCAGCGTGGGCACGGCCGCCAGGATGAGCGGGCGAGGGGGGTGCCACAGAATCTCGGCGGCCAACTCCTCGGAAACCTGGAGCGCGCCTTCGATCCACAGACGGAGGCTGCGCTGGCGGCCGGGATCGCGCAGCAGGTCGCGCAGAATGGCGACGGCAGTCTTCTGGACCTTGCGGTTGTCCGGGTACTCCGGATCGGCGAGACCCTGCAAATCACGCCACAGCTTTGCGTACCGGTGATCGGGCTGCTGCAGTTGTGCTGCCAGCCAGTCAAGCATCGCCAGGGTGGCTTGGATGCGTAGGACTGCCCGGTTGCGGATGGGAAGTACCAGTTCAGGCAAGACGGGATCGAACAGCGCGTCCCAGGCTTCGTAGGTGGCACGGTCGCGTCCGTAGTCGGAGAGCACCACCACGGTGTACGGGCGCATGCGACGGCTTCGCCCGGCTCGGCCCTTGCGCTGCAGGAATGCGGCGACGCCGCGGGGCGCCTTGTGCTGCAGCACAGCGCCGACGTCCGGATCGTCGAAGCCGACCTCGAGCGAGGCAGTTGCGACGACGAGTTGGGAGGCGGTGTCGACTCCCGCGTCTTGCGAGGTGGTCCGGCTCACGTTGAGGCCTGGACGGTCGAGTTTGTGGCCCAGTTTCACCGGCAGGTCCCAGACCTGGCCGGCGCGTCGCTGGTCGGTGACGCCGTCTTGCACGGGACGTCGCATGGACGCCAGGGGGTCTTTGAACTGCTGGGTACGGGGGGCGCGGTAGCGCTGGCCTTCCGCGTCGAGAAGGTAGAAGAAGAGCCGGTTGGTGACATCGAGGTCGTCGGTGAAGACAAACGCCTTGGTGCCCAGAAGTCCCTGGGATGTGCGCTCTGCCGGGTGATCGAGGACACGCGGGAGGAGCATCGCCGTCTGGATGGTGGTGGACAGCACGGAGGCGCCGCTGGTGGGGTCGCTGCGCACGGCGACCATGTATTCGGCGCCCTCGTACTCCATCTCGTCTGCGCCCGGTTCGATGTTGGTGACGAGTCCGTCGTCAACACCCGTCAGATCGGCCATGTGGCGAACGGCGTTCGACAGCGTCGCGGACAAACCGACGAAGGTGACCGGACTGCGCAGCGAGTGGTGCCAGCGTCGCAGGACCAGGGCTGCCTGGGCGCCAGTGGTGCCGCTGTAGGTGTGGATCTCGTCGAGCAGCATCAACCGGGGTTTCTTGGCCGCGCCGACACCGAACAGTGTGCCCAGGGACAGGTCGGACAGACCGCGGTTGAGCATCTCGGTGGTGGTGAACAGCACGTCCGGAGGCCTCTGGCTCATCCGGTTCCGGGTCAGGACCAGCATGGAGTCGTCGAACACGCGCTTGCAGGTGCTGCAGGTCAGGCGTTCCGTTCTGGCCCTGGCGTCCTGCTCGGACCAGAACAGTGTGCCCCCGCACACGGTGTATCCGTCACCGGGACAGGTGAAGTGAGGGCACTGAAAGCCTTCGGCCCGTTTCGTCCATGCGGAATAGGAGGCCGTCAGGCTCTTCGTGCTGGTTGGGGTGTCCTTGTTGAGTACCCCGATGGTCATGGGCCGGCCGTTGGTCTTCGTCCACAGGTGGTCGAGCCGCCGGGCGTTCGCGAAAGCGGTGTTGAGTTGGTCCTTGAGGAGTTCGTTGCGCGGGTAGACGGCCAGCGCACGCGTCCATGCCGACTTGTCCTGGAGTCCCGTCAGGTAGGCGAAGGCCGGCAGGTAGAAGGCGAGTGTCTTGCCGCTACCGGTGCCGGCACCCACGACGGTGGCGGTGGTGATGTTGGACTGCAGGGCCGTGAAGATCTGACGGCTGGCACGGACCTGGAACCCGCTGAGGTCGGCGTGTTGAGGCCCCCGCCGCGTCATGGCATCGACGACCTGGCGGTAGAGGTCGTGGAGCGCATCGGTGCCGTCGATGACCGCGTGTCTGGACTGGTCGCGCCGGGGGTAGGCACGGGGGCGCCGCGCGTAGCGGAAGTCCGAGACAAGCGCAGCGCCTTGGCGCCAGGCCGCGGGGTCGCCGGAAGGGAAGATCTGGCGCAGCCGAGCCAGCAGACGCAGCGTCTCGCCGTTGCGGGTACGCCACCGTGACGGCGAGACCGCATCATCGCGGATGATCAGGCCCTTGTCCTCGAGGGCCTCGATTGCCTCCTGGGCGGTGTCGAGTTCGCCGCACTGCATGAGGACGTCATCGACGTGGGTGTGCAGTTCGTCTTCGGTGAATCCGCCGTCGACAACGCCCCAGGACAGCAGGGGGTCCTCATGCGCTTCGAGGACGCCGAGGATTTCGCTCTCGGTCTCAGGAGTCACCGCAGCCTCACCCAGAAGCGGTCCAGGATTCCCAGCCTCGACAGCCCGGCAAGGACCTCGGGGGTGAACGAGTTCAAGGGCGTCCCGTTCGCTTCCTGGGCGCCTGTGATCACTCGGGCGAGGACCGGGTCGACGAGTGCGGTGATCTGCTTGCCGCATGCCTGGAGGCTCTCCAGCGCCGCGGCCAGCCTCGCGATGTCGCCCGGTTCGGGGACAGCGCGGTTTTTCAGGACATTGAGCACGCCATGCGCCTTCTCGATCTTGATGCGGACCTCTTCCACGTCGATCCCGCTCTTGCTCAGCGTAGCGACGAGATCCTCATTGATCACCGGTACTTCACGGTTGCGTTCAGCAGTCCATGCCTGCTCGACGGACTTGCGAAGGCCCTTCACGAAACCGTCGGCCGCCTTGAGATGTGCCTTCAGTGCTTGCGGTGGCGTATCGGCGTCCTGGCTGGGGAGCGTTTCGGCGAGTACGCGCAGGTCTGCGGCCAGTTGGGCGGCCTGCGGACCGAGGTCGGCGTCGAAAGCGGCATGGGCTGCGCGCAGTTCGGCCACGCCCCGGCTGAGGCGCTGGACCGTCTCGATGAGCGTCTCGACGTTCTCGGCCTGCCCGGCCAACTCGCCGGTGCGACGGTTGATCTTGTCCTGGTCATGGGCAGCGACCGCTGCCACACGCAGACGCTGAACTTGTTCGATGAGCGTCATGCGCCCCCCTCGGATCCGGCCACGTCCATGACCTCACGGCTCAAGGTCTCCAGCCCGGCCACGAGTCGCTGGAGGGTCTCGTCGTACTCGCGCTGAGCTTCCGAGGCGGGTCCGGCCTGGAGTTTTTGCTCCAGTGCGTTCACGGCTTCCAGCGCAGGGTCGAGCCAGGCTCGGATGCGCAGGGCCGGCCTTTCGTCCAGGGTCATCAGGCGCAGGCGCTGATCGGCGGTGAGGGTGGGCCAGGCGTCGAGGCCATCACTCAGTTCTGTCACCTTCTTCAGATCACTGGCTTTCACCGACTTCGCCGCGTCGTGGAGGGCGGACGGGTTGATCGAGTTGGCTGACTGGCCAAGCGCCGCCAGGTCGGAGAGCAGGGTGTCGAGGGCATGGGCCACCTGGGCGACGTCACCGCCGAGCTCGCTCACGTCGGGTACCAGCCGTCGGGTTTCCTCGAGCAGCGGATCCAGCGTGGTGATGCGCTTCTCAATGCCGCCCACCACGCTTCTGATGGGCTCGGGAACGTGCTCAGGCCAGGCCGCCGCAGCGGCGTCGTCGCGCATTGCTCGCAGCAGGCGGGGCAGATCAATGGCCAACGGCTTGCCGGTGCCCTGACGATAGGACGTCAAGCGGAGCAGTCGCCACTGAAGGAGGTTTCGATCCGTTCGATCCGCTTTCGGATCGGCGTCGATGAAGCGGTCCTGCAATCGTCGCGTGTGGGGCCGTTCCGCAGCATCGGCGAGTTTCGGCGGACTGGCGAAGAGCGCTTTGACCCGACTCAGTGCGTCGCTCTTGTACGAGTCGGCGATCCCCAGGGCCTTACTGACGGACAGAAGAGCGTGCGCGAGCCGACCCAGTTCGGCGTCGTCACCTTCCGAAGGAAGGAGAAAAGCGGACACGCTGTCCGCCCATTCCTGGACCCTGTTCATGCACAGGCTCTGCAGCGCGTCTCCTTGCGGCACGTCCTCCCAGGACCCTTTTGCATTCACCCAGGCGAGCGCACGAAGAACTCGGACGTCGTCTACGTTGCGGTGGTCGATCGAGATCAGCGCCGTCTGCAGGCCACTGCCGTCCAGTACAACCGAGGTGTTCGCATCAAAGCTCGGCGTGAGTTCCACCCTTCCCTTGGTCCAGTCTCCGCTGTCGCCCCCGTATCCGTCTTCGAGTCCCAGAAAGCCAATGACGGCGGTGTGCACGATTTTTCGGAGATCATTGCGGTGTCTCTGAATGAGTTCGCCGGTCTTGTGCCAGTCGTCGACCGCCCGTACCAAAGACGGCTTCGAAGCCGCCGGGGGCGTGGACGTGGGCTGGGATACAACGTCCCCCCCAGGGGATTTCTGCGCCGCGTCCGAGGGTCGGCTGGGCTCTTTGCGTACCGGCGACTGCGGGAGGGTGCGCTGATCGGTGGTGAGGTCAGGCAGGGGCGGGATGGCGAATGCTTCGTGAATCGTCGGGTGGAGGTTCTGCGGTCCGTGGCCCGGACCCCAAAAGCGGACCATCCGAACGCGGCGCTCAGAAAGTTCGGGATCACCTGGCGTGCTCAGCCGGACCTGGTCCTCGACGTTGTCGAGGACGTGCAGCGCACCGGCGTAAAAGTCGTTCTCGAATCCGGTGCTGGGAAAGCGGCCTTCGTCGAGTTCGATCTGGTCGCGGTGGAGAACGGGACGCAGGACGCGGGTCAGCACGTCGCGCGCGACGAAGGCATCGCCCTTGGACTGGCTACGGATGGCCCGGTTGAGTGCAGTCTTGCTGAATGGGAACAGGCCGACGCCTTCAACCTGCCCGAACGCTTGGTGGCACTTCTCTCGGACGGGGCATTGCAGACAGTGGTTGGGCTCCGGGCGTTCGTCCGTACGATGCTTGTCGATCTCCTTGGAGCCGACGCGTACCGCGTTGAGGTACCGGGCAGCGAACCGTGCGGGGTCGAACGGGGCTGTCTTGTCCGCGGGAAGCTCAAGATCGAAGACCTTGTAGGTCCGCGTGTACACCGTCTCCGGCATCTGGTTGACGAAGTAACCAGTTGTGACGGCCATCACGACACGCATCGGGCACAGGGCGAGCGTCTCGGTGGGCAGCAGGGTGATTGCGTCGATGAGGCCGCCCTGGATGCCTTGGAAGATCGAGAAGTCCTCGATCAGGAGGAGGAGTTCCATCCCCTGCCTGTGCAGGTCGAGGCGTAGTTCGACGAGGAGTTGCTTGAGGTCGTCTCCCCCGATCCCGAAGACCTCACTGACCGCCGGCCCGAGTTGCTCGTTGAGCATCTTCGCTGCCAGGTCCCGCAGGGGAGCATCGCTGGCGAGTGCGCTGGCGACACTGGCGGCGTCGACGCCGGCCTTGCTGACATCGTCGACCGAAAGGTCCAGGTCGGCCGCGGTGAAACCGAACGCGTCCTCCTTGTCCTCCGAACCCTTGCCGGAGAGCTTTTCCCGGACCAGACGCGCGATGGGACCGTTGTCGGCGAGCAACCGCCTGCGGAAGACGGGGTCGCCCAGGAGTGCGGGCAGGCCCTCCGCAGAGGCGAGGAAGGCGCGGAGATCGTTCTCCTCGGGTGTGCCGTCTTTGTCTGCTCCGCGGGTCTCGACCAGGACAG
Source organism: Streptomyces griseoruber (assembly GCF_001514205.1). Taxonomy (GTDB): domain Bacteria; phylum Actinomycetota; class Actinomycetes; order Streptomycetales; family Streptomycetaceae; genus Streptomyces; species Streptomyces griseoruber. The sequence goes on from NZ_KQ948776.1 coordinate 249,044, forward strand.
CCAACTCGTTGCGTAGACGGAGTTGTGCTGTGGTTTCATCCGCGGCAGCATCCGAAGCAGCGGCGACCTTGGCACGCAACTCCGCGGCACGTTCGCTGGTGGCGTGTTCCAGGATGAGTTCGAGGATCCCGCGCAGCGACATGCGGTGTTTGGGGACAAAGATCAGCCGGGTCGCGTCGTTGGGCTTCAGATTGATGCGAAGCCAGCGGATCAGGTGCGACTTGCCTGTGCCCGACTTCCCGAGGATGGGGATGATGGGCTGGTCCGCCGGCAGTTCCTCGACGGCGCGCCGCAGGTTGTGTTCGTCGACGATGGTGCCGCCGACAGCGCTGTCCACCCGGTCGCGCAGGAGGATCGGGATCGAGGTATGCGTGGCAAGGAAGACCCCGTTAGAGGTGCTCTCCGCCTCGACCGGAATGATGGCCGGGGCCTCACGGGCCTCCCAGCATGCAGCAGGAAGAGTGCCCCGCCAGGTCATCGCTTTCCTCCTTGAACCAGGGTGACGTGCGTTTGACGTTGGCTATCGAATCGTGACAGCCGGATGCCGTCGGCGTCCGGCAGGGTGTCGAAGACGAGTCGGCCGCGGTCCTGCAGGATGCGCAGCGCCTGGCCTACCGAACTGTCTGCGCAGTCTTGTGCGATGCCCGGGTCAGGGTCTCCGTCGGGAAGGGACGCCACGAGGGAGGCGCGGACGAGACCGCCGTGCAGCACAGGCAGTTTGGTCGCCAACTGGCCCAGGAAGTCGCCGATGGGCATCTGTCCGGCAGGCAGTTCGTCCAAGACGTCGTTGATCGCCACGACGGGGAGGGGCACAAGTCCCGATTTGGCCTGTACGAGCGAAGGCGCCGCGAGGCCAAGTGCCTGTCCCCATCGGGCGCTGGGACCCCAGCGTGTGTCGTTGGTGATGGCCCAGGTCTCATTGTCCGGGTCCGGGAATTGCGCGTGCTGGAGGGCCTGAACGCCGCTGGTCCACGACAGGGGACGCCCGAGCGCGTCCTGCGCGAGGAACCACGACATCGCTCTCAGCAGATCGCGTGCCCCGCCGGTGAGGCTCTCTCCCGGGCCGGTCTGCCACGGGTCTCCGTCGCGGTCCAGGTCGAGGGCATGCTTTTGGAGTGTCCGGCGGAACGCCGTCGGCGACAGGGTGCCCCCCGTGGCAGCGACGGTGTCGCTCACGGTGATCACACCGGCCGTGTCGCTGCAGAGCATCCCGATCGCCCGGAAGGTGGACAGGGTGTCCGCGACACCTTCAGCGGAGGAGACGGCCTCGTTCAGGCCTGGCGGTCTGAACGCCTCGATCAACTCTTCCTCCGTCCAGGCCCGTCGGGATCCGGTGAGGAAGTTGATGATGGAGCGGCCAAGCGCAGGAAGGCTTCGCGGTGGGTTCAGAACAGCCATCAGAGTCTCCTGAGGAAGTCGTCAATGGTCCAGTGAGGGCTGCGGATGCTCTTGATGAGTCCATCTGGATAGGCCGGGTCGGGCATGTCTTCCGGGACGACCACGACGCGCAGCGGTCCGCTGGTAGGGGCGAGCCAAGAGAGGGGCGGCGTCTGCCCGTGCTCCATCAGGATCAGACTCGGCACCGAGAGGCGCGCAGGTATCCCTCCGGTACGCAGGGGGTCCACGACGACCATGCCCTCGTCGGCGAACCGCGAGGCCGTACGGATGGCCGGAAGCCCAAGCAGCGCGGCGGGGGCGACGATGCCGCGTACGCCGTTGGTGACGCATGACTGGACGAGGTTGCTCAGGGCAGTTCTGAGGCGTCCGCTGGGGTAGGTGACCACAATGCTGCGGTGGCCGGCGGCCAGGTTCGCCAGGGCTGCGCTGGGGCTTCTGCCGAGGTCGGGCATGAGCGCTTCTGCGACGAGGGGACGCGCGGTGTGCAAGGTGGGCTGGTGCACGTGCCCCTCTGCAGGGCATCCGGAGCACGCGGGCGCCACATTCTGGCTGGCCCTCATCGCGCCTATGTCCGTGTAGGTGTACTCCTCGCTCAGTACGCGTCCCCAGCATTCTCTTCTTGCCAGCAGGCGGGTGATGCGCGCAATTGAGGCGGCTTCGGCATCCTTGATCTCCGTGCGGGTCTTCTGCAGGGCAGCCTCGAGAGTCTCCTGGTCCAGGTTGGCCACGTGCGGTCTGAGCCGTACCGGGACGTGGCTCACGAAGGCAGTCCACTCCTTGTCGAACCGTGCTTGCCACGCCTGCTCGGACTCGCCGGGTATGCGTTCGACGACCGGGGGGGCCAGCCTTGCGATGGTGATGAGGTTGGCACGTTCCATGAGGACGAGCGTGTTGCGGTTCCACAGTTGGTTGGCGTCCGAGGGCTCGTCGCCGTGCTCGGGTACCACCGTGGTGTCCAGGACCAGACCGTTGCCCGCCTCCTTCGGGGGCGGGTCCTGATCCCGCATGGCTTGCCATCGGTTCCACGCCTTGACGTCCCCGATCACGGTCGCGTTTTCGACTTGCTGGCCTTCGGCCTCGTCAGGCACGGCGGGAAGCCAGACCGACAGCGCCGCGTGGCCGTCGCGTCCCGCGCGGCCGACTTCCTGGTAGAAGCGGTCGACCGAGGCAGGCACGCACGCATGCACCACTGTACGGACGTCGCTCTGGTCCACTCCAAGGCCAAAAGCGCTGGTGCCGACCACGATGTCGGTCGTGGTCGGCCCATCGTCGCCGGACCATCCGCGCATGATGCCAAGACGCTCGGCAGAACCGAGGCCTCCGTGAAAGACGGCGGTGCGTGCAAACCCGGCAGCCCTCAGGCGCTCAGCGATGATCCTGGCGGGCTCCTTCTTGGTGGTGTAGATGATCGCCGGCCGCGGAAGGTGGTGCATCGCCTCGGTGAGACGGTCCATCCGGACGTCGGGGGAGGTGGTGGTGCCCAGGAGGTAGCGCAGTTCGGAGCGCAGGAAGGTCGATCCAACGAACAGTGACTCGGCGCTGCCAGCGAAGAGCCGGTCGTTGAGTCGGAGGCTGGGTGCCGACAGCGTTGCGGACAAGAGTGTGACGCGTGGCGGGGGGTGCCCGGCACCGGTGGCGAGTTCTCGCAGTTCGCCCACGAGTGAGGCGACGATCTGGAACTCTGGCCGAAAGCTCAGGCCCCACAGACGCACCAGGTGCGCCTCGTCGATGACCAGGCTGGTGAGTTGGCCGGTTGTCGCAAGGGTGCGCAGCATGGTGGTGAAACCTCGTACGAGGGCTTCGGGCGAGGTTAGAAGGATCCGCTGAGTTCCCTCGCGCAGGCGTTCCTTGATGGCTGCGCGTTCCTCGCTGATGCGGTCGCTGTGATAGGCCAGTTCGCGAGGGAGTACGGACGCCGGGAATCGCTTGCGCAGGTGGCGTTCCTGGTCGAGTGCCAGGGCGATGGTGGGCAGCACCACGATGGTGGTTCCGCGTGCACGAAGCAGTCCAGGGGCCAGACCGACGAGGGATTTGCCCGTGCCGGTGGGCAGGACGACGTGCAGGGTGGAGGCCGGGTCCGCCAGGGAGGCGGTGCGCACTGCGCTGGCCTGGCTGCGTGAACGGTAGTGGTTGATATCGGGAGCGATCGCGTGCAGGGCTGGATCGACGGGCACCGGGCTGTTCGGGCGGGCGCTGGTGTCCGCCGTGGTGTTGCCGGTGCCGATGAACGGACCGGGGCTTGCGCTGGCGAGATCGATCCAGCGGGGGTCGCCGTGGAGCCAGTGGGGCGTCCAGGCATCACCGAGGCGCACAGTGTGCCGTGTGGCGCCGAACCGTTCGACACGCAGGTGTGCTCGCTCGAGCGCCTGCAGGGCGATTCCGCGCTCGTGGAGGTTGATCTCCAGTTCGTGGTGGCGCTGGCCCGTCACGCCGGCTTGATGGCGGAGCATCTGAGCCAGCAGGGCGGCGATGTCGCCGCTGAAGGCAGGCCCGGCAAGGGGTGAGCGCCAGGCATCGGCGAACCGCCGGTGGGGGCCGGTGAGCTGTTCTGTCGATGCCTCCTTTCCCAGGACCATGCGCTGGATGATGTCGAGTTGAGCGGTCACGCGCACCCGTCCTGCTCCGGGCTGCGGCCCGAGACCACGACCACACCGGTGCTGTCCAGGCGGAGCGACGGTGTCTGGAGGGCTGTCATGAGCGCTTGGCCCGCCAGCGCTTCCGTATCCACTTCTTCCTCCAGTTCAGCGCGCTCGTTTCCCTCCGAACGCGCGGCACGCAGTCTCAACTGCCGCAGTCGGGTGGCGATGTCGGTCTCGGCCAGGGCCAGGGCCCGGGTGCGGGTTGCCTCTACGGCGTCGTCGCTGTGGACCAGGCGCTGGGCACTGTGTTCAGCAGCTCGCCAGCGCGGCGCCCATTGGTCGGCCGGGATGAATGCGTATGCGTGTTTGATGCGCTCTGAGTTGAGTGCGTAGTCGCCTCCGGGCTCTGCGGGCGTCGGCTTGGCATAGCGTGCCTGCAGGGCGTCGAGGTGGCGCCCGTCGGTGATGGGTGTGCCGTCTGCGTCGGTCCACACGGTCGCGATGAGCGGCGGGAAGAGCGCGTCGGCGCGGCGTCGCAGCGACGGCAAGTCCACCAGGTCGCTGGTCCAGGCTGCAGCAAGTTGGTCGAGCAGGTCGCTTTCCGGGCTGGCCTGCAGCGGCTGCGCTTCGATGGCGTAGTCGAAGCGGTAGGCAAGGCGCTCTGCGTAGGGCCAGGTGGGGATCCACCGCCACATGCCGAAGGCTCTCCCCCGGTCGTCGTTCCACAGGAAGTCGGACACGGCATCGATGAACTGATCGCCGTAGCGGTAGAGGCGGACGTCTTCGTGCTCGACGGCCACTTTGCGCACGAAGGTGCCGCGGTGTCCTGCGAGCGGCACGAAGTCGCGCTGCAGTCGCGCTGCGGATACCAGCGGCATCTGAACGTGCCCGGCTGCCAGCCGGCTGACGGGTTCGTAGCTGCCGATCGCATGGGCGGGGTCGCCTGCGGGGGCGAACCGCAGGTTCCCGGCCGCCCGCCGCGAGGACAGCAGTGCATCGGTGACGTCGGCGAACGAGGCTGCCTGGCTCTCCGATGCCATCATCCGTCCGTACACCGAGCGCTCGTCAGCGGGTGCTTCGATGCTGTCCAGGGCGTCCTGTTCCTGTACGCGCTTGACCTCGTCCTCGAGCATGGTGCGGACCATGCGGATGGCGTCGGGTGCGGCATCGGCACCGTGCTCGAACAGCAGGTCCCAGGCGGCGTCTGTGGCGGCGTCCACCGCATGCTGCAGGCTGGCTATCGACGTGTCGAAGACGGCGAACCCTTCGCTGAGGATCTGCATCCACGCTGCGGCAAGCGACTGCGGGTCGGTCGTCTCGGCTACCCAGTAGGAGCGCCAGGCCCCGCCTTCGCGACGGGCGTCCCAGCGGTCGCACCGGCCGATACGCTGCTCGAGGCGGTTTGCCCTGGGCGGAAGGCCCACGTGGATGAGGAGATCGGCGAACTGGAGGTTGCGTCCTTCTTCCGCTGAGTGGTCGGCAACGAGGACGGCTGCCGTCCGGCTCTGCTCGAAATCACGCACTGCCTGCTCGGAGGCTGCGGGCGAGTCGCTCGCCAGGTGCTGGTAGACAGCCCCGGGAAGCACTTCCTTGAACGTGCCGGCCAACTCCCCTGCCAACTGCGGGGTCGGGCAGAAGACGACCACCCGCTCACGTGCTTTGAACAGGTAGGTCAGTGCATCGGCCAGCGGGCGTGCCATGTCGCGGCGGCGGCTGACGAAGCGCAGGTCGCTCTCGATGCGGTCGAGCGCGTCCTGCTCGCCCGGCGTGGCGGCCACTCGGCACTGGGCCCACTCGCACAGGGCGTCCGGGTCCAAGGACAATGCCACGGCCGTCGCAAAGGCCGACGCTGCCTCGCGGCGGGCCTCCTGGTCGAACTCACAAGCAGCAAGAGCCTCCTGGCGCCAGTTGTCCAAAAGGGAGGCAAGGCCAGCAAAAGCGGACGAGGGAAGAACCACCTGCTGGGGGCGCAGACGCCCGGTGACCCGGTACGACTCGTGCAGCGCAGCGGTACGACGGGTGCGCAGCATCCGGCGGTGGACCCGATACACCTCGGACACATAGGTGCGCAGCGCGCCGATCGCAACGGCCAGCGCATGCCGGTCCGGTCCTGCGACTGCCTGCCTGACCTCACCGATCAAGGCGGCGACTTCAGCGTCTTCAGGGAACGCGGCGCCGATCTCCGTGAGGCGCTTGTTCAGCAGCACGCCAGGAAAGTGGGGCTGCAGTCCAAGGAACAGCCGGCCCAGCGCGGAACGCGCCTCCATGCGCTGGCGCAGGTCCTCGGCCGTCGTGTCCCGGTACACGGCCGGGTCGAGCAGTTTGAGCATGGCCAGGAAGGCGCGTTCGTTGTGCAGCGCGGGCGTCGCCGACAGCAACAGCAGGCGCGGGCTGGCTCCGGCAACCTCGGCAAGGCGCGTGTAACGACGGGACAGTTCGGGCAGCTCGCTGTGCGCCAGGCGGGCCAGATGGTGCGCCTCATCGACCACGACGAGATCAGCCGGCTCCCACGTGTCGGGGGCGTCGTCGCGGGAGTACACGATGCGGGCGCCCGGGAAGTCACCGGTCCGGAACTTGCCCGACAGTTCACGGCGCCACTGCTCCACGAGGAACGGCGGGAGAATCAGTTGCACGGTGAGGTCGGGCTGGTCCAGCAGGAGTTCCCGCACGACAAGGCCGGCCTCGATCGTCTTGCCGAGACCGACCTCATCGGCCAGGAGGTAGCGCTGCACCGGGTCCTGCAGCACACGCCACACGGTCTCGACCTGGTGCTCGTACAACTCGATACCGCTCGAGAGGGCGCCGCGCATGCCGTGGGCCGCCGAACGCTGCGTCAGGATGCTCTGCAGGAAGGGACGCCGCATGTCGGCCAGCAGAGGCGATTCCAGCAGTCCGGCGCCGGCAAAGCCGACGGGGTCGGTCAGCGACTGGTCCCAGCGGACATACAGGTCCGCTTCGGCAAGGTATCCCTCCCAGTTGCGCGCCCGCACGTGGATGTCCCGATGGGCCGTGGCGTCGATGACGCGCCCGGAGCGCCATGCGATGCCCGTGTGCCAGAACACCCGCGTCTCGGGTGCCAGCGTGAACCGCCTGAGCCCCTCCCTGGGGACGGTGTGACGACGGCGCTCGTCGGGATGCTGTCCTGGGGTGTCGAAGTACTCGAGAATCAGGCCATCGCCGTCCTTGCCCACCAACTTACCGGCCCCCAGCGTGTTGGCGCTGGATACGAGCAGGTCACCGCGGTGCAGCGCCGATTTCCGAGCGGGGCGAGAGCTGCTTGCCGAACGGCTTGCAACTGTTGTGCGGGGTCGGGCCGGGGCCGCCTTGACCGTACCGTCGGCGGAGCGCGAGCCGCGGCATTGAGGGAAGCGCGAGCAGCCCCAGAAGTAGGCGCCTGCGTTGGGCCCGCGGGAGGCGAACTGCATGATCATCCCTGCACCACACCGAGGGCACAGGACAGCATCATCCGTCATCATCGGGCAACCCCTGAAAGAACTGCGCAGGCAGGCGCCGCCGAAGGCTGGGGATGATGCACACGGCCCGGCGCCATTCTGCCGGACTGCCGGGACGACCGAGGAGTGCACACACATAGGTCCTGCGGCCGCTGGGTAGCGGCAGCGTCAGGCAGCGGCGCGTCCGGAAACAGCGGGACGCCCGTGTGGCGTGCCATGGGGCCGCTGTACGGCGCCGACTGTCGACGCAGAGCACCGCCCTCGCAGGCTGGGGAACCGGCCGGCCGACGCGTCGGGGCATGGACCTGCGCAGCGGTGCGCTGCGCCTGTAGCACGGATTCCGATATCACTTCACGACGGACGAATGCGGCGCTCTTCCCCTTGCGCGAGACAACCCGCCCGAACCCCCGATAAGCAGCAAAGAAGACCAAATCCCCCACGCTCAGCGTCGGCATTGCACTTCCTTCACAAGGTGCTCACATCCAGCTGGTTGCAGCGTAAACGGGGCCACTGACAGTGCCTCCGCCTGGGTGTACCGGTCTGCTGCGGCACCGCGATGGAAAAACGCCGCTCATCATGGTGGAAGCTCCCCCTGCCTCGCTCTACGTCACCGCAGCCGCGTATCGACTTGCGCGGCCCTGCCCCCTACGGGGTGTACAGCACACGTTGGCGGTGATCGTGCCGTTCACGGTCCATGAAATAGTCGATCCACGAGGTACGTGCAAGGCGATCGGCTGTTTCCGACCGAAGCAGTGTGTCGGCGCATCCGCTCGGGAGGAGGTTCGGGCTGGGCCCGATCAAGCCCGATGCAGCCATTCAAGCCGGCAAGTGCAGGTGGGTGTTCGACGTGACAGCGGGGCGACTCGGGCGCTGCGCGCTCGATGGCCAACGACATGGGGAGATCGGTGCATTGCGCCGACTGCGTCACTGGCCAACGGTGCGATGAAGAAAGCCTGTTCCTAGGACGTGTCTTCAAATGATCTTGGATGGTGGATCATGGTCCGGTGATACGTCGCCATGAACTGTGCGATGCCGAATGGGAGTTCGTCCGGCCGTTGCTGCCCGCATCCTTGCGGGGGCGGAAGCGGTTGGACGACCGAAGGGTCCTCAACGGGATCGTGTGGAAGTTCCGGACCGGGACGGCCTGGCGGGATGTGCCCGAGCGGTACGGGTCGTGGGCCACGCTGCACACCCGCTTCCGTCGGTGGGCGGCGGACGGCACCTTCGAGCGGATGCTCCGGGCCGCCCAGGCGCAGGCGGACGCGGCCGGGGACATCGACTGGCTGGTGTCGGTCGACTCGACCATCGTCCGCGCCCACCAGCATGCCGCCGGAGCTCGAAAAGGGGGATCCGCAGCCCGGGCCTCGGACGCTCCCGTGGCGGCCTGACCAGCAAAATCCACCTCGCCTGCGACGGCGTCGGCCGCCCGCTCGCCTTCACCCTCACGAGCGGCAACACCTACGACTGCACCCAGTTCACCGCCGTGATGGAGGCGATCCGGGTGCCCCGCGTCGGCCCAGGACGACCCCGCGTGCGGCCCGCCCACGTCCTGGGCGACAAGGGCTACAGTTCCCGGGCCATCCGCAGCTGGCTCAGGCGGCGCGGCATCGCCCACACGATCCCCGAGCGGGCCGATCAGGTTCGCAACAGGCTGAAGCGCGGCAGTCGTGGCGGGCGTCCGCCAGCCTTCGACAAGCAGCTCTACAAGCGACGCAACGTCGTGGAACGCTGCTTCAACCGACTGAAGCAATGGCGCGGCATCGCCACCCGGTACGACAAGACCGCCGAGTCCTACCAGGCAGCCGTCACCCTCGCATCGCTCCTGATGTGGGCGTGACATTTGACGACAACTCCTAGGGCTTGCGCCTACCTTGTCCTGCTGGTGTGGGAGGGGCAGCATTCGCTACACGATGGTGATGCTCGCTCGTCCCTGCATCCCACCAGCGTTGGCGCTGACCGTGGGCAGAACTGAAAATTCGCTGCGTGGTGCGCCTGCCGCCAGACGGCCGATGGTGCCCTGTCTGCTGTAGGTTGGCGGCGGCAACGCGCAGAGCGACCGCCTTCTTATTGCCAGCGCTTCGGCTGCCTTGGCGTGGATTCTCGGGGCTCGGCGGCAGACAGCCTTACCTGGTCAAGCCGGTCTCACCGTCCCGGACGAGGGCACATCTCGACACGGCCGTGTTGCCACCCCGCGTGGGTAGGTGTGTTGCCAGGAACTTCCCTGCCTCCTCGCATGTCTCGCTCGCGATCCGGCGGCCGAGCGTCTCCCCGCTCCGCTTCGGTTGTACGTGCCTGGAGCGCCGTGCCAGCCAGGCACGACGCTGGCACCGCACCGATCGTCACGGCCCCAATGCCAGCACCCCGGCGGGCAGGGCATACGCGGCAGCAGCCCTTCGTGCTACTGCGAGTGCGGGCCTCCATCGGATGGTGCAAAAGGTTGGCCGACAAGCGAGATCCGGGATCACCGCGCCCGGAGCCAGGGCACGGTGAACGGATATGCAAGGTCAGTTGCGGACAGCACGTACCAGCAGGTCCGTAAGCAGGCGGATGTCGTTGGGGGTGTTTTGCAGCCCGTTCCAGCGGCGCTGCTCGCCGTCGGCGAAGCGCCACATGCCGGAGGTCCAGGCGGTCACCGGCATGAGGCTCAGGACGGCGTTGCGAACCTGGTCGCAGTCGACGTCTTTGGCGGGCATTCCGTCGGTGAGGGTGTCCATGACGAAGCCCATGGCCTGGATGCCGACACCGTGGGTGAGGCGAGACTGACGAGGCGGAAGTTTCCAAGCGTCGCTGAAGGTGTCCTTCACGATGTTCCAATACGCGCGCAGGTGCTCCAGCATGCGCTCGACGTCGCCGGAGCCGTCCTCAGGGTTGCGGTACTGGTAGAGGGCGCCTTCGAAGAGGCTGTGTTCCAGCATGCGCAGCAGGCTGGTGTCCTTGATATTGCCGTGCGGTGAGGTAGGGCTGGCGATTCGGCCGAAGAAGGGGCCCTGACCGTCGGTGTTGAGGCGGGTCATCAACTGGGCCGGCAGACGCTTGCGGGCGTAGGCGGGCGGGAGGTGGCCGCTGGTTTCCGGCAGCAGCTCGTGGATGAGGCCCTTGGGCAATGGCTTGGTGGAGTTGACCAGGATGAACTGGGAGCGCTGGTCTTCTTGATTGTCGGCGATGAACCCGACGGCGGCGACGGGGAATTCGGCCAGGTCCGCGTCGCGGATGGCGGCGCTGCGCTGCTGGCCATCCACGATCAGGGCGGGCTTGTCCTCGTCGGTGAGGGATTCATCGACCGGGATCACCAGAACTCCGGGGACTGAGTAGTCCACGCCGGCATTCGGGCGGATACCGGTTTCGAACCGGACGGTGTCGTCGAAGGCCAGGACGAGCGCGTTGGGGAGCATGGCGTGCTCGGACTCGAGGTAGCGGCGGATGCCGCGGATGTGGCTGAGGACCTCAGGCCGCTGGTATCCCTGCAGTTCGCTGGTGTCGTTGCGGCGGACTCGGGAGACGGCCGCGAAGCTGTGGAGTTTCTTCCCGTCGACGGCAAAGCAGTAGATTTTCCGGTTGCCTTGGCGCACTTCAAGTGCGGGAAGCCTCAACTCGTATCGGTCGGCCATCACATCTCCTGGCAGGGTTTGAAAGAAAAGCTAGAGGGGGGTGAGTTTATGCGAAGGTGAGTTGTCTCATCTTGGCTTCGAGTACGGTGAGATTATGGAATCCGCGCCGCTTGTTCCGTTCACTGCCGCGGAATATAGCGATTTCGATACCGTGTTTCTTGCACAGGGCGCAAGGGCAACTGCGCCAGGGGGCGTCACTCAGGGTGCGTTCGTAGAACTCGAGGTAGCTTTTCTTTTTCGGGCCGAGTACGAGGCCCTCGTAGGTTGCGAGGGCACTCATGACTTCTTCTAGTGCCGTTTCTTCCTGGTCGAATTCACGCAGGGCGCGTAGGCATGAGCGTTCGGCGACGATGGCCTCGGCCTGGGAGACGTGGCCGGAGAGAATGAGGCGCTTCAGGGCAGGGTTTCCGTCGACCTGAGGTACGCGGATGGCGGTGTAGGAGTCGGTGGCCGTGTGGTAGTTGTTGCGGTCGTCCATGAAGGCTTGACGGAAGGCGGAGGTGCTGTCGAAGCTTGTCACGCCGTGGCGGGCGAACTGCTCCATGCTCTCGACACGGTTGATGCCGAGCAGGTGCAGTCCGGTTTCGGATGTGCGCACTTCGTCGATGGCGCGCAGGCAGGCCAGGATCTCGTGGGACTTCAGTGGGACCATGCCGCCAAGGGCGATGCGCCGATATCCCATCTTCTGCAGCTCCGCGACACTGTGGGCGTAGCTGTCGGGTCCCCATCCCTGAGCGGCGCCGACAGGTTCAAAGCGGGCGCCTTGCGCATGGGTTGCGGTGATGAAGTCCTCGGCGAGTTCGAGGGAGATCTGCTGGCGCTCCAACCACGCCGGCTCGGGTTCCGCGTCGGACTCTGCCTGGATGTATCCGAAAATGATGTGGTCGATGCTGATGCCTGCATCGAATCCGCAGCGGCCGTAGAAGTCGAGGACTTCGTCCACCTCGTACGGTGGGCGTTCTTCGTCGATGTAGTTGAAGGCGCCACAGTCACCGATCGTGGAGCAGGTGCCGGGAAGTCGGAAGAAGTTCCTCACACCCAGGCGGTAGAGCCGCTCCCGCTGTGGGGCAGAGTATTTTCCTGCACCCTTCATGGATCCGTCGACAACCGCCTTGCTGACGAGGATCCCGTCGTAGGGGATCGGCGTCACGGCCTGGTGGGCGTAGACGTCATCACGCTGGCGCACTCGGTAGGGCGAGTACTCGTCGTTGATGAAGTCGTAGGTGGGGCTCACCAGGTCCTGACTGTCAGGGAAATAGAATTTCACGCGGCTTTTGCCTTTTCCTGCACATAGATACGGAGGAGGTAGTTCGACAGGGTGCTGATGTGGCGCGGGTTGTTCTGGAGTTCGTTCCAGGGGGTGTTCAGGTCGGGCCAGCGTCCCTGGGTCCAGCGGCAATGAGGGGCGATCAGGGCGAGTTCGGCTTGCGCCTGCTCCACGGCACGGGAGGAGGCGGGGTCGATGGCCATCATCACCCGGTCCATGAGGCGTCCCATGGAGCGGATGCCCACGCCGTGCATCAACCGGGACCGGGTCGGCGGGAGCCCCCACGCGGTGGGAAAGGTGTCACGCACGGCACTCCAGTAGATGACGAGGATCTGGCGGATGGTGGCCGTGTCGACTGTGCCGTTGGACAGATTCTTATACGGGAAAAAGATGCCTGAAGGGGAGTTGAGAGATTCCTGGATGGCTGTGGTGAGGCTGTTGTCCGTGACGACGGCGTCCGCTTTCTGCTCGGCCGTGGTGGAGGGGCGGCGCACCAAGCCCCGGAACGGTGAGTCCTTGTCGTGGTTGAGGGCTTCGACCAGGACGGAGGGGAGCTTGCGGGCGGAAAGCTTGGTGGGCAGGGCCGTGCCGACTTCCGGGAGGAGTTCGGTGACCAAGTTGGTGGGCAGCGGAGAGACCGTGTTTACGCGCAGAAACTGGTCTCGTTGGGTTTCGAGGTCTTCGGCAACGAATCCGGCAATGGTCACGGCCAGGCGGGTGTTACGTGTGCGGGCCAGTGCGAGGCTGCGCTGCTGGCCGTCGACGATCCAGGCAGGCCGCGGGGCGTCGGGGGAATCGGGCAGGGGAATCTCCAGGGTGCCCGACGTACACAGGCCGTCGCTGCTGCCCGGGCCCGGGCTGGACTTGAACCGCACGCTCGAAGGCAGCGCCAGGATCAGCCCGTTGGGAAAAAGTACCTCTTCGCCGTTGAGGTAATCGAGGATCTGGCGTACGTGCTGCTTCTTCTCGGGCCGCTGGTAGCCGATCAGTTTGCCGGCCTCGTCCCGAGAGATCCGTGCCACGTCGGCAACCTGATGCACCTCTTCTGCCGCCAGGGTGAACACATACAGGGGGATCGTGGGGTGCTGCTCGATCCGCAGGGCCCGGCGCTTAAGCACAGTGGAGGTCATCGAGGGCCAATCGTTGAGGTATACAGGTCTGCGAAGCGCTTCTGCTCACAGGCCATCCCCTTATCTCTCAACAGGCGCAGCAGGCGGGTGCGCGAGTAGTCGGGGTAGCGGTCCTTCATCTCTTTGATGAAGTCGATCACGGCCGGGTCCGACATCGGCCGGCGGGCATAGCGTTCTGGGCGGGCTGCCTGAGACGCCCATGTGCTCCAACGTTCCTTGGCGGCTGGCGTGATGAGGTGACCCGGCGTGCAGTGCTCGAGCCAGGAGGCCGCCATTCGGACGTTCAAACTGGTCAGCGTTCCGCCTAGAGCCTGCCTAAGGGCGGCGTTGGCCGGCATGCGCACGATCCCGTCCAGATCGCTGGCGCCGCCGATCAGCACTACGTCGGATCCGGTAGACGCCAGCGAGGCAAGGTCGTTGTACATGGCCTGGGCATAGGCCTCGGACAGCACCACCAGAGCCTGTCCGGCAGCTGCCGCGATCTGGGGAAGATGGCGGCTGGCGTCCATGCGCTGCAGATGATCCCACCACTGGGCTGCCTGTGCGCTGGAGGATGCCACGGAATCCGCATGTCGAGGCATGAAAGTGGCCGCATAGGACGGGGCAAGGCTGGAGACTGGTTGGAGGCCCAGGCCGGCCGAGGCCACGTACAGGCGAGGCGCAAACCCTGCCTGGGATGCGGCTTTCGCGAGGGCAGCGGCGCGACGCCATTGGTCGCCCTGGTACAGCTCCCCCAAAGCGGTCCGCCGGCCCGGTGCGGCGTGCAGGCGGCGTGCCCATTCAGCGGCGCGTTGTCGGATGTCCGTGGCGGGCAGTTCACGCACGCGTAGGCCGGGTTCGGGGGGGGAGGTCTTCCGGTCTGTGCACGTGACCACGATGGGCAACTCGTTCACTGCGGATCGACCTCTGGCTTCCGTAACTCGATTCTTGTTGTGGTTACTGTAGCCGGTAGTTAAGAGGGTAGGCTGCAACTGTCTCAACGGAGGCAACTGGACCTTAGGTTAGGGAGTGACAGCATGGACCGTCCCGCGATCGTGTTGCTGAGCGGCGGCCTGGACTCGACCACGGTGCTGGCCATCGCCAAGGACCTGGGCTTCACTCCCTATGCGCTCAGCTTCCGCTACGGGCAGCGACACTCCATCGAGTTGGAGGCGGCGCAGCGCGTCGCAGAGGTCCAGGGGGTGGCCCGGCACGTCATCGCCGACATCGATCTGCGGGTCTTCGGCGGCTCTGCCCTGACGGCCGACATCGAGGTGCCCAAGCACGAGTCCCTCACCGACGTGGAGGATGCGGGGGTACCGATCACCTACGTGCCGGCCCGCAACACGATCTTCCTGTCGTTCGCGTTGGCGTTTGCCGAGACTGTCGGCGCCAGCGACATCTTCACCGGGGTCACGGCGGTGGACTACAGCGGCTATCCCGACTGCCGCCCCGAGTACATGGAGGCCTTCGCCACCATGGCCAACCTGGCGACCCGAGCCGGCGTCGAAGGCACCTCCAAGATCACGCTGCACTCCCCCCTGATCGCCCTGTCCAAGGCCGACATCGTCCGTGAGGGCCTGCGTCTGGGCGTGGACTACTCCCTCACCTCCTCCTGCTACGACCCCGACGGGCAGGGGCGGGCTTGCGGCCGGTGCGACACCTGCCTGCTGCGGCTGAAGGGCTTCGCTGAGGCTGGCGTCAAGGACCCCGTCCGGTACCAGAACGCCTGAACATGACCTACCTGATCAAAGAAATCTTCTACACGCTGCAGGGAGAAGGCGGCCACGCTGGCCGCCCTGCGGTCTTTTGCCGGTTTTCCCGTTGCAACCTGTGGACCGGCCGAGAACGCGACCGCTCCCGTGCCATTTGCCAGTTTTGTGACACCGACTTCGTCGGCACCGACGGCGAAGGCGGCGGCCGCTTCCGCACGGCGCAGGAGTTGGCCGAAGCCGTCGAGGCCGCCTGGCCTACCGCCGATCAAGCCCACCGGTTCGTGGTGTGCACGGGCGGAGAACCGCTGCTGCAGCTGGACGAGGCCGCCATCGACGCCCTCCACGATCGCGGCTTCGAGATCGCCGTGGAAACGAACGGCACCCGCCCGGCCCCCCGCGGCATCGACTGGCTGTGCGTCAGCCCGAAGATCGGCTCCACCCTGGTCCTCACGAGCGGCGACGAACTCAAGCTCGTCTACCCTCAGGCTGGCGGCGACCCCGCCCAGTTCGAGGGGCTGGACTTTCGCCACTTTAGGCTGCAACCGCTGGATGATGCCGACCGCGAGGCCCACACTCGCGCCGTCGTCGAGTACTGCATGAAGAACCCGCGCTGGACACTTTCCCTCCAGACGCACAAGTATCTGGGAATTCAGTAATGGAAATCTTTCGCGAGTTCGCCTTCGAGGCAGCCCACCGCCTGCCGCGCGTGCCGGAGGGCCACAAGTGTGCCCGCCTGCACGGCCACTCCTACAAGGTCACTGTGCACGTGGAAGCGCCCGTCGACGTGGAGGCGGGCTGGGTGATGGACTTCGGCGACATCAAGCGCGCATTTACGCCAATTGATGCACAACTCGACCATTACTACCTGAACGATATCGAAGGCCTCGACAACCCCACCAGCGAGAACCTGGCCCGCTGGATCTGGGGCCGGTTGATCACCGAGCTTCCCAGTTTGTCCGCAATCACCGTGCGCGAAACCTGCACCTCCGGTTGCACCTACCGAGGCGAGTGACGGCATGCACGACATCCAAAACGAGCCCGACGGCCGCGGCATCCCTATCGACGAGGTCGGCATCAGCGGCCTGCGCTACCCCCTCACCTTCGACGACGGCCACACCCGCCAGCACGGCATCGCCGACATCGCCGTCACCGTCCGCCTGCAGGCCGACCGGCGCGGCACCCACATGAGCCGCATGATCGCCCTCATCCACGAGGACGTAGCTACCCTCACCCCGCAGGAGTTGCCCATCGCCCTCAAGCGCGGGCTGACCCTGCTGGACGCCCCGGCTCTCACGCTCACGTGCACGCTGCCCGTCGCCACCGTTGTCACCGCTCCCGCCAGTGGCCAAGAGTCCTGGCAGACCCATGACCTCACGGTTACCGGCCGCATCGATGACTCTGGATGCACCGTCACGACGGCTGTGACCAGCCATGTCACCAGCCTGTGCCCCTGCTCCAAAGCCATTTCCGACTACGGCGCCCACAATCAGCGCAGCGAGATCACCCTCGAGGTCACCGGCACCGCCGACACCCCCTACCCCCTGCAGGTCCACGAGATGGTCGCCCTGCTGCGCAGCGCTGGCTCCGCCCCGGTCATCCCTCTTATCAAACGCCCCGACGAACGCGTCGTGACCATGCAGGCTTATGACCACCCCGTCTTCGTCGAAGACATCATCCGGGACATAAGTCTCACCTGCCGCCAAAAGGGCCTTACGCACGCCGTCCGCGCGAAGAACCTGGAAAGCATCCACAGCCACGACGCCATCGCCACCCTCACCTACAACCACTTCTGACCCGACACCGGCGGCCCCGGCCACCGCCAAGGCGAGAAGTCAACCGCCGTGCACGAGTCCAGCCTGAGCAGAGTCCCTTTGAGCGCCCGAGCACGGCTGACGGCAGCATCAACTTCCCCAAACAGGTGCCGAGTTGACCTACTTTTCGGTAACTCGCTAGCATTTCAGTAACGTTAAGGGGCCCCACCGTGGCATGCCATGGTGGGGCCCCTTTTTGTCCTCTTCTGCACAAGCGGTCGAGGCGAGAGGGGCATCGCCGTCACCAGGTTCCTAGGCCACGAGAGCGACGACGCCCCACTACGAAGGGAGTTACCCATGAACCACCAGCGTGACATGTCTGGCACGGGGAGCCAGAAGGACGGCTTGGTCAGTTCCGAGGCGCAACTCCTAGGCACGCCCCGATGCGTGCGCGTGACCATCGGCAAGCACTTCAATCTGTCCGTGTCTCTGTCGGTCTCGCCTGCCTTCCTCACGCTCCTGGCCGCTGTCGTTGGTGTCGCGGGTGGGAACTACTGGTTCCTGCTCTGAACTTCTTGGCCTGCTTTACCTGTCCATGGCCTGGCGCAGTGATCAGTGACAGGCCATGGACCACTGGTGGACGGGGCGAACTCACTGGATTGCACCAGAGCCGGTAACCAGCACTTTTCCATGGGACAGAAGGGGCGTCCGGAGCTGGAGGCGGAGTCGGCCATCCACCGCCGGGCCGCAGAGCTCTTGAGCGAGGCGACCTCCTGCAAAGGCGGTTCGGAGTCATCCGCATGATGGCCGACGAGGCCCATTCCGTGGAATGGGCCTGCCGGGTGCTGCACGTGGCAGAGTCGGGCTACTACGTCTGGACAGAGCGGCTGCCGTCGGCCCGTACGGTGCGGCACGCCTGGCTGACCGAGGCCATCCTCGGCATTCATGTCACCTTCCGCGGCACCTACAGCTGCCGCTGTGTGCGCGCCGAACTCACCCCGGGAGTAAGCATTCACGTGCATCACGGCGCCGCGCTGATGCTGATTCGGCGGGCCGGACTACTCGGTCTGCCTGGAACCGCACCCGCCGGCCTCGGCCCCAAACCCCCTCGGCGGCCGACCTTATCAACCGCAACTTCACACGCAAGGCGCGGGATCTGCTGAGGGGCACCGGCATCACCGAACACCCCGCGCTGGAGGGCAAGGGGTATTGCGCGGTCGTCCTGGACACGTTCTCCCGTCGGGTGGTCGGCTGCAGGTCCATCGACGCCTTACATCTCCGGGGTACGGGCTGCTTAGCAGGCTGAGGCTTGGGAGCCTGTCGTCTCCTGAAGTTGGCCCCCTCAGGAACCAGCCTCCGGCGTAGCAGGCGAGTGGCCCGAAGTTCCTTACGCTGACGCGGCGGTGGCCGCGGCCTGCGCCCGCTGATCTCCCATGAGATCGCATTAGGAGCACGTTTCACGCGCACCCCTGCAGGCGTGCTGCGGACCCTGCAGGGGTGCCCTGTACCGGCCCTGCGCGTCACCTTCATGTGAGCTGGCGGTTCTGCAGGCCCCCGTCTTCAGGTTCCCGCCGACTCAATGGAGTTGAGTCAGCTGACCTGCTCGTTTTCCAGTGATGCGCATCGGGCAGCCGTCGACAGAGGCTGACCAGGTTGCACTCGTTTGTGTGCTCCTGACTCTCTTGGGCAGACGGGGCGAACGCGGTCCCCCTAATGTGTCGCCATGAGCCTGATCGATGGCATCACTGCGTCCGCGGACTGGGTTGCCAAGGACATGGAGGCGATGCTCCGGGAGTGCGATGCTGTCATCGCGTCGAAGGATGAGCACTTGGCCCGTCTGGCGGCGGGTATCGAGGCACTCCGGGCCGAGATGGATCAGATCAGCGCCGAACGGGCTCTGACCGTTGCTGACCGCGACAAGGCAGAGCAAGTCCTCGCAGCGTTCCGGGCGGCTGTGAAAAAGGGGACAGGCCTGCGCCAGTCGCGTGGGCACGCCCGGACCTGGCTACGCGTCGTCCCTGACGCCCCCGACCCTGATGACGACGTAGCAGCTGAGGACGTAGTGGCCCGCTCCGCGTCCGCAGCGGCCGAGCGGCGAGAGGCCCTGGCTGACTCACCTGCGACCACCGTGGAACCCGAAGTGGCGGCCATCCGGGTCAGCGGCGAACGGTCGGTCGCAGTGATGGAGATCGTCACAGCCGAACCAGACCGGGGCTGGACACCAAAGGACATCGCGGTGCGGCTTGAGGGCCACGACGCCGGCCAGGAGCAGGCCGCTTATGCTCGCGCGCGGGCCCTACTGGATTCACTGGTCAAGCGGAAGGTGCTGCACAAGCAGCGCGAAGGCGGCAACCAGCGGTGTGTGTTCCGGCTGGCCGCCGCTTGGGAGGCCGCCTAGACGGGCGCATCCCACATGAGCGACCGCCGCCCCATGCCCGGCCAAGGTGTAGAGGCCAGCGCCTAGGCACGAGGCGGCGGTCTCCAGCGCGGCTTGGCCGCCACACCCTGACGCTAGCGGGTTTCTGCTCGCGCGAAGAGGGGTGTCCGGCCAATTTCCCCCTATCGGGAGGTCGGGCAGACATGCCCTTTTCGCACACTTATCTGAAGCAGTCAGTGTGGGGTAGGTCCACGTTATCCGTCGTCGCTGCACGTCTGAGGCGGAAGCGGCTGGCGACGGACCCCGTTCTCGTCCATTGGCCAGTCCACATGGCGGGGCCAAAGCATCTCGCCCAGCGCCTCCTCAAGGCTGGCCACGGTGAGCAGGTCAGGCCATGCCGAGCCGGTGAGGACGTTCGTGATGACCTGTCGGTTGACGCCCGAGGCGGCAGCCAGCGCGTTGGCGCTCAGCCCCTTGCGTTCCATTGCTTCCGCGAGCGCCCGTGCGACGGCCTGGCCGACCTGCGCGGGGCGATAGCCGTCCATCATCGCGTATGGCCAGTCGCCGGCCATGGCGTACTCCCACGGCTTCTTCCCACGTCTCGTTCCTCCAGGCACGCGACCAGTGTGACGGACGGTGCACCGACATGCGCACCCCGCCCATAGATGCTATTCAAGCAGCAGGAAGGTGGTGTCGTCAGGTCTATGTCCGCGACTAGAACGGTTCGGCATGTGATTACTCAACGAAGTGGAGGTGAGAGGCCGTGACGACGGGGCGTTCCCTGCTGGCGGCCGACGAGAAGCTGATGCCCACGCGCAAGATGCGCGCCGATCAGCAAGTGGCCGTGATCAAGGCTGCGTGCATGTCGACGGTGCCCCTGGGTGCTGTCCAGTTGGCAGAGACCACCGGGTTTCCCGCGAAGAACTGCGGGCTTGTCCCCATGTTCGCGGTCGATACAGGGCTGCTCGTCAAGGCGCACCGGTCGACGATGTATCTCCCGAGCCGTAAGGGCCGTGCAGTGGCCCGCGCCTTCGCCAGGAGCGAGGAAGCGGGACTGGAGGCCTTGCGTAGCGTGTGGCGAGGGCAGTGGTTCGGGCGTGCCATGCGGGAGCGACTGGGTCACGGCCCCGTCACACGCGAGGGTCTGGTCGCCAAACTGCTTCTGACCGCCCGAGCCAACGTGAACCGGATCCGACAGGCACACGTCCTTCTGGATCTTCTGGTGGTCGTGGGCATGGTGGTCCCCTGCGAGAACGGACTTCTGAACTGGTACGACGGCGCCGCTTACGCCCTCGAGGAGCGATCAGCTCCCCAGGCTCTCGACGTAGCCTCCGCCGAGGCGTCGCCAGAAGCGTCTGGGCCCCAAGACACGCCCGTCGGCGATGCCCCAGGCGACGACACCCCCCTGCCCAGCACGTCTCCGCAGAGCGAGCCGGAGCATGCTTCGACAGGGGGTGCCGGACTCGGCATGACCGAGGAGCACGGCTCGGACGGGCGCAGGGCCGCCAAGGTCCCGGACCCGCGACGCGCGTCCACGACCGGCCCGCATCCCGGACCCGCGGTCGCAGACGACGATCTGCTCGCGTTGCTACTCCCGCCCGTACTGCTGGCCGATCTGACCCGTCTGACAGAGCAGGAGGTGATCGCTCTGCACGGCCACTTGCGTGCGGTGGCCTCACTCACCGCGAAACTCCGGGGGCGTCCCGTCTCATAAGACCCCCTAAAGGAACGGTCCGGCAGCGCCCACTATCCCTTGGCCGGGTTGGTGCTGCCGGACCCCCACCGTTACCACGACCGGCGCGGCGAGGCCGCGCAGGAAGGGGCTTCGGCATGCCCTCACACAAGGCGAGGAACAGCGTCCACCGTAGCGCGCCCGCGCCCCACAGCGCGTGTGATTCACCCGCCCGGACCCCGCTTACCCCGGCAGCCCACCGTGACTAGGGCAACGATCAAAGAGGCGCTGCTGGAAGTCAGCCGACTCTGGCTACACAAGGCCGCCGCAGGCGAGATGAGCATCGAGACCGTCGACCTCTACATCCAGGTCACCGAACGCTTCCACCGCTACGCCGACGCCCATCACATCAGCCGTATGGACGACGTCACCCGAGACTTGACGGAATCGTTCATCACCGCCCCCGGACGCGACCGCCGCAACAACATCACCTTGATCCCCGGGAACAGCACCCGCCGTCAGCGCCGCTCCGCGATCGCCTCCCTCTTCGCGCACGCCCGGGCTCTGGGCATGACCAGGGCCGCACCGCTCCTCGACTCCCCGCCGATCAAGCGCGACCCTCACAGCCCCGGCACCGGACTCACCGGGCGGGACATCGAGAACTTGCAGTTCCACGCTGAGCGCGGCATGCCCGCAACCCGGCACGCCGCCCTCCTCGCACTTCTCCTTGCAGGGCTGAACAGTGCCGAGACCGCAGCCGCCACCACCACCGACCTCGACCTGCCTGCAGCCGAAGTCAGCACCGCTGGCGGCACCCGCACCCACCCCCGCACCTGCTCACTCAACGAGTGGGGCGCCTACGTGCTGGGCTTGCGCGCCGCCCGCCTCGAGCGCGCCGGGCACGGCCCGCACCGGCTTGTCACCAGCACGAAATCCTCACGGTACGGCGCCCAGGCCAGCGTCGGCGCTGGCTTCAACGACATCGCCCGTAACGCCGGACTCGCCACCCGCAAGCGCAAGGTCGAACCCCGCGACATCACCCGCTACGTCGCCCGCCAGGTCCTGCACGAGACCGGCCAGTTGTCCGAGGTCGCCCGCCGCCTGGGCCTGTCCTCCCTCGATGCCGCGGCCGGCTTGGCCGGCCTCGCCTGGCAGAACGGGGAGGCCTCCCCATGAGTCGACGCAAAACCACGCCGCCCAAAAGCCCCCTCACAGCCGAGGCAAAACGGAAGAAGGACCAGCCCACTTACATCTACGGTGCCATCCCCGACGATGCCTTCGGCGCCAAGACCGACCGGCCGCCGCCCAAAGGCCCCGAAGCCCCTCCGCTCACCCAGGACGAACGGTTCGAGTACCTGGTGAACAACCCGGACCTCTACACCGCCGCCACCGCACTGCCCGGCCCGAACAAGGTCGGGCGCCCCGCCCACTA
The DNA here is from genome assembly GCF_001514205.1 of Streptomyces griseoruber. Classification (GTDB taxonomy): domain Bacteria; phylum Actinomycetota; class Actinomycetes; order Streptomycetales; family Streptomycetaceae; genus Streptomyces; species Streptomyces griseoruber. The sequence continues at coordinate 271,404 of NZ_KQ948776.1, forward strand.
CCCGCCCGCCGTCTACTTGATCTTCCTCTGCTCAATCTCACTGTTCGGCTCCGCCCGCTCCACCGCCAGCCACCTCCAGCGCCCCCTGTGGTGGGAAGCCGTACGCCGAGCAGTCCGAGCCCACCAAGGGGACGAAGCAGCCGACGCCCTCAGGGCCACCGGCCCCTCCCGTAGTAACTGGAACCACTACTTTCACAAGCGCCTCAAATCCGCCCATGGAGCGGTCCGCGACGCCAGCCGCGACCTGTGGATCCAGCAGGCCCTCGACCACGGAATGATGAAGGAGTCTGACAAGCGCACCAGTCGCATCTACCCCGAGCGCCACCAGGTCCTACATGGCGACGCCACCGTCGCCGCCCCTCCCTCCTCCCACACCGAGCACGAGACCGTAGACCAAGCCACAGGAGAGATCCGAACCCACCGAGTAGACGAAGACGCCGGCGTCACAACCGAAGGCGGCGGCAGGCAGGTCTATGGCAACAAATTCCTCTCCGTGGGCGTCCGCCTTGCCAACAGGGCCCACAGTCGCGTGATCCTGGCGCTGGAATCCATCCGCCACAGATCTCAAGAAGAAGACCCGGAACGGGAAGCCGAAGGCGCCGCCTTCGTCGAGCTGGTCAAGCACATCCTCACCCGCGCGCCCGGCCTACGAGCCGCCACCTACGACGCGGCCCTCCGCGGCGTCCACCGCGCCCCCTTGATCGCCGAAGGCCTGCTCGTTTTCACCCCCCAACACACAGGACTCCCACCGCAGTCCCTGGAGCGCTACCAGGATGGTCCCTGCAAACACGATCTCTACGTCGCCGAGGCGCGGGTCTGCGAACGCCACATCACCGTCGACGGGCAGACCCACTACACACCGCTCCCCGTCGAGGAACTCGAATGCCGCCCAGGAAGGCGGACCCGCTACTACCACCGCCTCACGATCCCGTGCCGCTTCAAAGACCACACGCTTCGCATCCGGGTCGATGAAACCGAAGACGACCGCCAGATCGATCCCACCGCAGGCAAGAAACGCTTCAACCGCACCGAACACCTCCGGCAGGTCCCACCCGACACACCCGCAGGCCGCCGTCTCAAAGGGTTCCGTCAGGACAGCGAATCTACACATTCACGATTCGACCAGAGTTACCCACATAAAAGGGTCCCCGCCTACGGAGCCAAAGGAGCCCTCCTCATCTACATCGGCTACGCCTGGCTGAACAACTCCGTCACGCGGGCCATGCACCACCAGGCGGCCCTCGTCACCTGACACTGCCCCTCGCCCGGACCCGCCCGCTCAGCACACACTCAGGTCCCCCAGCCGGTACGACCCAGGCGCCAGTGATCAAACACCGACGCCGATCTCACCCGACCCGCTACACTGTCGGCGGTGGCCCAGACCTCACCGGTCTGCCCACCACAACCCTGTCGGCAGCAGGCCTGAAGCCCACCGCCATTGGTGCCGGGTTTTGGACACGTTTTCCGACAGATCCCCGCCTTCGTAGCTCAGGGGATAGAGCACCGCTCTCCTAAAGCGGGTGTCGCAGGTTCGAATCCTGCCGGGGGCACGACAAAGTGCCAGGCAATTGGAAATACCACCCCTCCGCGAGTGTCGCGGAGGGGTGGTTTTGTCCTAGACGGGAACCTGATGGGAACGGCACGATGAGTGACTAGGCGTAACTTTACGTCGACCGCACCATGCTGCTTTGTGCGGTTTTATCGCAACCTGTAGAGCGTTACCGGCACTGACGGACTGCCATCTGGGCGATGTTGAGCGGCGCCGGAAACCAGGGGCGTTTCAAAGTCCCGGTGATCACGTGAGTCCGCAGGTGGCGGCGGTGCGGCGAGTCCGGGCCAGGCCGTCACGAACGCATCGAAGCTCCGGTTGAACGGGGCGTCCTTCCCAAGTCGCCTCGAACCACCGGAGCTTCGATTGCCTCGTCTCGCTACCGGCACCCTTCGATCTGGCGGGATTCACCGTCACGGCCGACGCACATCAAGCGCACCCACGCGCGCTTCCCGGCCGGGGAGAGAGGGCAGACCCAGTCAGAGCTCCGAGGGAGGGGCCGTCGCCCCTTTTCCACAAGCGAGGCGGGGCAGCGGCGGCCGGCGGGTGAGGCCTACTCGTGGAACTCGAAGCGCCAGGCCTGGCCGAGGTTTTGCGGCTCCAGCGGACGCAGTGCCGTCATCGGGGGGAAGATCCGGAGCAGGCTGAGGTCCACCCCCAGTTCGACGCCTTCGATCGGGCCGCCGGGGACGACGACATGGAACATGAACGGCTCGGCGGACTGCCGGAGCTGCCACTCGGTGGCCTGCGAGGAGCCGCGGAGCATCTTGTTGATCTCGGGAACTCCGTCGAAGCTGAGGTACGTTCCGTGCCGCAGGTTCTTGATGGTGACGTTGCCGTTGGAGAGGCTCTCCACGTGCCACTCCTGCTCACCGGGCTGACCGGTCGACGGCAGGACGACTGCAGGGGCCTTCTCCTCCTGGAGAGTCAGGTACTGCTCGCCGTGCTTGGCGATTCCGTAGGGGCCGTTGGGGATCGGTGCCATGGCAGTTGTCTCCTCGGGAGGAAAAGTCGTCGGTGCGGTGCTCCAGCAGGAACGCACACACGATCCTTGCCGTGAGACCGCGCTACGCGCGATGGACTCGCCCAGCGGTCGTCCCATCGGGTGACGAGGACCTGGGATGGGCGGGCGACATTCGGCCGAGACATCGCCACCTATGCCATGCCGACGACGGTGGAGCGGGTGGATGCGCTGCCTAAATCGCCCGTAAGACCGACATGCGGCGCAACTTCTGACCGACGATGGGGTCACCGCCCGGGCCCGCACGATGGCCGAGATCGCCACGGAGCGGGAGTTCCTCGCCCGCCGTCTGCGCGAATGGATCCAGCCTCGGAGGGGCGGGGCCTTCGTCGCCCCCAAATGCTCTGCGGTGCTCACCGCTTCGGTGACCCCAGCTGGCCTCAGCCGACTCCCCCGCCCTCATTCCGACAGTCTCGTGGGGGCCCTCATGGGAACGTCATGGGAACGGAAGGCCATGTAAAGACAGGGAACGATCAGAAGGAGACGGAAGGACCGAACCCCGCTGACCAGCAGGAACGATAAGCCCAAGGAAAGGCCATCACAGACAGGGAAGGCAATAAAGCCTCTCCTAAAGCGGGTGTCGCAGGTTCGAATCCTGCCGGGGGCACAACGCATTACCGCCCTGAACTGGGACTTATCTCCCGGGGAGGGCTCCTACTCGGCCTCGGACTCTTCGTCCGGGGCCGTTTGCGTGAGCGGGCGAATCGCCAAGCACCCACGCGCACCGCAAGGTCTCTGCGCCCCCCGCTCCCCGGCTCCGACCTTCCCGGGCAAAGCGTGAAGCGGCTGCCGAGGATGGCGGCAGCCGAGGCGCCCACCCACAACACACACGACATGGCATACTTGGAGTATGGCAACTCGGAAGATCACTATCACCGTGCCGGAAGAGCTGGTGGAATCGATCAAGGAACGCGTCGATGCGCGCGGGGTGTCCAGTTACATTGCGGCCGCCGCCGCACATCAGGACGCCATGGACCGACTGCGCGAGCTGGCTGAACGTCTCGAAGAAGAGCACGGCGCCGTGACGGACGACGAGCAGCAAGCAGCGCTGGACCGTATCGCCGCGATTGACGGCCGGCACGACGAGCAGCACTCGCCTTCAGACGAGGCCGCGTGAACCGCACCGCCCGAGCGGAACTGCACCGGCCGCGACAGCGCGTCTTCGTGTTCGACTCCGAGGCCCTCTCCAAGGCGGTTCACGGCGATCGGGAGATGGCCGCGCTGATCAAAACGGCTCCGCGGCTCGACATCCCAATCGTCACCTCGGCGCTCACGACCTTGGAAGCATGGGACCCTCGCGAAACGTCGAAGCAGGCGCTGTGGAACTGGACGCTGTCCCGGATCCGCGTCGTGCACACGGACGACCAGGTGATCGCCATGGCGCGCGACATGCTGAAGGGAGCCGGTCTGCACGGTCACAAGTACGCCATCGATGCCATCCTGGCGGCTGTGGCAGGGCGGCAAGCCGCGCAGGGAGCTGAGGCAACCGTCTTCACGTCCGACACCGACGTCATGACTCAACTCCTCGCGGGACACTCCGTGCGAGTCGAGAAGGTCTGACGAAACGCCGCCCGCGCCTCACTCCGACGACTCGCTGGCTCCCCCGATTGACCGCTGGCCGTACGCCGATGGATCCTCCGTTGCCTGGCCTCGTTCCTGACCTAATGGGCCACCACGAACCCAGCATCACGCGACTACGCCGACGCCCCGACCAACGGCACCGGTCGGCGCTGACCCGCATGGCGCCAGCTGGCCTGGCGAGCGAAGCGAACCACGAGCTGGTTTGAACATCGCGCTTGCCTGAACGGCGGACGAGTGTCGTATCCCCGTCGTAGGCTCTTGGATGACTTGCGGGACTGGCAATCCAATGCGCTCGTCGTTGCTTCGTGTGGGTGTGCTGCGCTTCCGACCCGCAAGAAGTCGTTGCATCAGATATGGGGGGGAACACATGACACCGATAAAGACGCTCGTGTGTCTGGCAAATTCCCGCAAGCTTTCGGGCCGGTGTGTGGCGGGCATGGTTAACGACGGTTCAGGAGAGTGGGTGCGCCCGGTCAGCACCCGCCCGAACCGCGAAGTCTCCGCCCACGAAAGACAGTACAAAGACAAATCAGAACCGAATGTTCTCGATATTATCACGGTGCCACTTCTTCGGCCTCAGCCGCACGATTTTCAGAGCGAGAACTGGCTCCTTGACCCAAATTACTACTGGGTGAAGACCGGCCGGGTCGGGTGGAATGGATTACGGAGGATGGAACAGCACCCCGACGCTCTGTGGATCAACGGGTCCAGTACCTATCACGGCAGCAATGACCGCGTTCCGACTGAAGAAGCAGCCGCTTTACCGGACTCACTCAAGCTGATACACGTCACCGATCTGACGTTACAAGTGCACACCCCTGGGGAGATGTTCGGAGATCAGAGGATGGTCCTGCGCGCCTGGTTCTCCTATGCAGGAAACCGGTATATTCTGCGGGTGACCGATCCCGAATACGAGCTGCAATATCTGGCCAAGCCGGAGGGGATCTATGAAATAGGTGACTCCTTCCTTACGGTGAGTCTCGGTGAACCATACGAAGGCTACGTCTACAAATTAGTAGCAGCTATTATCGAACGAGCGAAGATCCAAACGGGCAGCAGGCAATGACACCTCATACAGTATTCACTGTCGGCCATTCCACGCACAGCAGTTCAGGTTTCCTAAGCCTGCTGCAGAAGCATGGAATTACGGCAGTCGCCGATGTGCGGTCGATGCCCATCAGTCGATTCGCGCCCCAGTTCAACCGATACGCCGTGGAGCGCACCCTGTCCGACGTCGATATCAAGTACGTCTTTCTGGGAAAGGAGCTGGGTGCTCGTACCGAGGACCTCACCTGCTATGTCGACGGACGGGTGCGCTACGACCTTCTCGCCCGGACGTCGGATTTCGTCAGTGGCATCAAGCGCTTGCGAAACGGTGCACAGAGCGAGCGAATCGCTGTCATGTGCACCGAACAGGAACCACTTGACTGTCATCGATGCGTTCTCGTCTCGCGAGTCCTCGAAGGCCACGGGATCACCGTCAAACACATTCATGGCGACGGGCACGTCGAGAACCACGCCTCGGCAATGCAACGCCTGATGGCCAACTTCCGGCTGGATCAGGAAGATCTGTTCCGAACCTCGGCCGAGCGCCTCCAAGAAGCTCTCGACCGTCAGGAACAACGGATTGCGTATGTCAATGAGGAGCTTCGCATCGACGGGACACCGGAAAAATGAAGCTGTACACCATTGGGTTCACAAAGAAGTCAGCTGAAAAGTTCTTTGGGCTATTGCGCGAAGCTGAAGTGACAACGCTGGTCGATGTTCGACTCAACAACGTCTCACAACTGTCTGGTTTCGCCAAGCGTGATGATCTGAGGTACTTCCTGAGTGAGATCTGCGACGTGCAGTACACCCATCGCACCGAGCTGGCCCCGACCCAGGACATGCTCAATGCCTACAAGAAACGGGGTGTCGGCTGGGCAGCCTACGAAGAACGATTCCTCGAATTGATGAAAGAACGTCAGATTGAGGACACCGTCCGGCAGGAAGTGTTTGACAACGCAGTCCTCCTCTGCAGTGAGGACAATGCACGGCATTGCCACCGCCGGCTGGTCGCGGAATATCTCGCACAGCACTGGGATAACGTCACAATCGAGCACCTGGTGTGAGCGGCGGCACTGCGGTCAAGAGCCGTCCCCACTGTCTCACCCACATTTGATGAGGGCCAGCCTCTGCGGGAGAGACAGTGCGACAACAGCGCACCCAGACGCCGCGAGGGCGACGCTTGAGAGCCGGTCCATGTGGCTGATCGCCTCACGCCGAGGGTCGTGCACGACATGCGTACACGTCCATCGTGATGCCGATCTGGCCGTGCCCCAGGATCTCCATGATGACCCGCGGCGCGACGCCGGCCGCCGTCAGCAGCGTCGCGCAGCCATGCCGCGCGTCGTGCAGCGGGACCACCCGCAGCCCCGCATCGGCCGCGACCCGCGTGAAGGACCGGTAGACGTTCCGCGGCTCGACCGGCCGGCCGTTCCGCGTGGCGAGGACGTAGCCGGTCCCGGACCAGGCGACGCCCGTGCGCGCGAACCTCTCTCGCTGTCGCAGCCGGTGCCAGCGCAGCGGTGCAATGCACAGTGCGGGCATCGGCACCACGCGATCCTGCAGCTCTTGGGATCGTCGTCGTACAGCGTGCCCCTGCGGCGCTGCGTCTGCTGGCGGACGTGCACGACGCGGTTGTCCAGGTCCACATCGGACCAGCGCAGGCCCCCCAGCTCGCCGCGTCGCAGCCCCATGGCGATCGCCAGCACGAATGCCGCGTACAGCGGCTCGCTGCCCGCCGCTTCCAGGAAGCTCAGCGTCTCCTCCAGCAACCAGGGACGGATCTCCCGCCGGGGGTCACCGCCCGCGCGCAGCTCCGGGACGTCCTCGACGAGGGGGCACGGTTCCGGCGCCCGGTATGACCCCGCAGTTTCATCTCCTTGGCGTCGCCGGTCCAGGTGATGTTGTCGGTGTGGATGTCCACGTCCCGCCCGGGAAGGCCCTTCCCGGGCGGGAGAGTGATCTCCGACTTCGTGTACCAGCCGGTGTCCTCATTGGTGATCGACAGGGCTGAGAGGGTGCGCCATTGCTTGGCGTCGCCCATGTGGAACTGGTTGTAGCGGAGGAGGCGCAGACCTGACACGGTGCTCAGATGCGCCGATCCGGGCCACTACGCTGGTCCGGCTGACGGGTGCGCGCCCGTACAGCCGGCTGAGGAGGACACGTGGGAGGCAAGGCGACTACCACGCGACGCCCGGGGCGCCCCAGCGGGGATTCCCCTGCGGTGCCCGCGGAGCGGGACGTCCTGCTGCGCGGCCTGGAGGCGTTCGCGGAGCTGGGATACGACCGGGCATCGGCGCGGGAACTCGCGCGCCGCCTCGGGGTCAGTCACATCTTCATCAATGACCGCTACGGTTCCAAGGCGGCCTTCTGGCGTGCCGTGGTGGACACCGCGCTCGGGGCTCAGCTCACGCGCATGGCGCCGGCCGCGCCCGGGAGCGATGACGAGGACGTGGTGCGGCAGTTCGTCATGGAGTTCTACCGCAGCAGCATCGGCGAACCGTACCTGGCCTTGCTGATGGCGGATGAAGCGGCGCGGGACACCGAGCGACTGGACTACCTCTTCCGGCATTACATCGAGCCGACGCTGGCCCTCGTCATGCCCAGCATCGAGAGGCTGATGGCATCCGGGCGCATGACACGGGTCCCGATGGACGTCCTGTTCTTCGCCATCATCACTCCCCTGTCCGGCCTCGTGCAGGAGCCTCTCGCCCGGCGCCTGGGCCGCCCCGAGCACCTGTCGCAGGCGGACCGTCTCGCCAGAGCGGAGGCCCTGGCCGGACTGGTGGTGGACGGCCTGCTGGCACCGGGCGACGCGAAGCGCCGGTAACGGCGTGTGAATCGACACGCTCGCGCCCGCTGGTCGGCTTCCCGCGCGATCGCCAGGATCCTGCGGTAGTCGCCGGGCAACGCACCCTCGTCGACCGGGTCGCCGCGGTGCGGGATGGGCAGGACCGCCCGCCCGGCCACCTGCGCCGTTATCCGGAGCGACAGCCTCGGCGTGGGCCTGGACCTGCTCGGCCGGGCGGTTCAACACCCGCTCCGCGAGCGCCAGTTCGTCCCGCCCGGGCCGGCCCTCCTGAAGCTGCTTGGCCAACTCCTCGGCGAGGGCGTCGAGTTCGCTTCGGCGGGCGGTGATCCACTGCCGCTCCCGCATCCCCGCACCCTCCAAGAGGCTCAGCCCAGGGGGTCCTGGCTAGTGCCGCGGCAGGCAACGTTTGCCCGTCAAGGAGCGGCGTCCGGTGCGTGCTCTCGGCGTGCCGGCCGGAAGTCCTCGTACTGGACGTACTTGGGCTTTCGGCCGGTGCGGCGAGAGTGCGTGCCGGGCGTCGCGACGGGGCGAACGTTGCCTGCCGCGGCACTAGGTGGTGCGTTCGGCGCGGTGGCGGGCTTCCCGGAGTCGGACCTTCGAGGGGAGGCGGTCCAGGCCGGCCGAGTCTCGTGCGTGGGCGAGTGTTTCGCGGCTCACTCGCCCCAGAGTCCGCGCCGGGTCCGCGTGAGGCTCCAGCAGCAGCCGTACGCGTGCGGTCGGAGCGGTACGTCGGCCCGTCAGCCGGACATGAGCCCGCGAGACCCCGTCCAGGGCTTGTGCCTCTTCCTCGATGACCCTCTCCAGCGTGCGGCCGTTGAGTCGGGCCGCGGCGCCGTCTTCGCTGTCGACGAGGACACGGTCCAGACGGTGTCTGCGTTGCGCAATGAGCCACCACAGCAGCAGGGCCAGCAGCAGGGCCAGCACCGCGATCACGGTCGGCCACCACCAGCCCTCGTCCCGCCACCGGGTGCGTCCCCAGTCGCCCAGCACCACATCGTCCGGCCCACGGAAGGGCCACCAGCCCGGCACACCGAAATCCCAGTGGCGCTGCAGGTCCAGTGCGCCCAGCAGCACGCCGCCGCCCAGGGCGAACAGTCCGAGGCCGAGCAGCCCGAGCAGCACCCGGTTCACCGTCTTGAGCATCAGGATCACCTCAGCCCTTCTTCGGGCGCCGGACGCGCACGGCCAGTGTGGGTTGCCGGGCCAGGCCCAAAGACGTCACGGCTTCGCCCAGCTCGGCGTCCAGGTCCCCGCGGACCTCCTCAAGATCGCGGAAATGTGCCCGTGCCCGGGCCTTCACCTTCCGGCGGCCGACATCGACCTGTGCCGACTGGACACCGGGCACCTGCATGGCCCGGTCGCGCAGGACCAGGGCGGCCGCGCGGCGGTCGAGCCCGGCTCGGACGTCCTCTGTCCCGGGGATGCCGGTGGGCCGCCGCATGGGCAGCAGCCTGCGCAGTCCCGGCGTCACCGCCAGCAGGAAGAGCCACAGGCCGAGTGCCATCGCCACCGCGGCCCCGACGATCATCCAGACGTCGTCCAGGGGCCGGGTGGCCAGTTCCTCGGCGAGCCGCCGCCGCCAACGCATCGCATTCCGGCCTGCCCGCACCGCGACCACGTCGTACAGGAGAAATCCGACGGCCGCGGCGGACAGCAGGGCTGCCAAGGCCGCGGGAATCCGCCGCGACGACCAGAAACGGGGCGCCGACCGGCCTGATCCGTCGACCACCTTCGGATTCGTAGCGCCCTCTGCCGCCCCCGGGGTGCCGTCGGCGGACGGAGCCGCCTGTCCCGGACCGGAGGAGAGGTCGCTGTCACCGGTCGGCTGCCGCGAGGTGTTCGCGCTCATCGCACCCTCTCCCGGTCCGTGTGCCGCGTATGCGCCGAGTGCAGTTGCTCGACCGATACCGCGAGGTCGGACACCTCCATGCCGGCCCACGCCCTGATCCGCTCGGTGACCTCCCGGCGCACCGCGGCGCACTGCGCCCCGATGTCGGACGGATAGCCGAGCTCGACGGTGATGTGCAGCCGTGCGTCGCCGAGCACCGCCTGCCCTCCGGCGGCGGACTCGGCGTCCCGTCCTGCGCTGGTCCGTTCCGGCGCCCGCCGTACGGATGTGCTCACGTGTGGCGTCCGGCGGCCGGGTGGTACGTGGCCGGCCGACTCGGCGAACCGGCTCAGCGCCTCGCGCGCCACCCGGGCCGCGATCTTCGCGACGACCCGGTCGGTGACGGCGGTCGCCCCGCGCTCCCCGCGGGGCACGCCCGGACGCTCATCGGCTTCCCCGCTCACCGCCGCCAGTCTCCCCGAGCCTGTCGCTGGTCGTCACGGATCCGCTCCTGGCGGTCCCGGCGGCGGACGAAGTCGCCCGGTTCGAGATCACCCTCCATGAACCGCCCGATCGCGAGACCGACCAGGCCCAGCACCAGCACCAGCAGGAAGGCCCAGAAGTCACCGAAATACGCGGCGAAACCCAGCGCCATTCCGGCCATCAAGCCCACCACGGCCCTGCTCATTTCGCGCTCCTTCACTCAAGCGGGCTGCCGCCCCGGCTACTGGATCCGCTGCCGCTCCTCCCCTTCGTCCTCCTCGTCGGGCAGCTTCACGTCGCTGACCATGAGGTTGACTTCCACGACTTCGCGGCCCGCCATCCGCTCCACCGCGGAGATCACGTTCTCCCGCACCGCGGCGGCCACGTCCGTGATCGAGACGCCGTAGTCGACGACGAGCTCCAGATCGATGGCCGCCTGCAGCTCGCCGACCTCGACACTGACCCCCCGCGTGGCGGACTTGCCGCTGCCGGCGCCGGGCATCCGCTCCCGCATGGTTCCCATCGAGCGGGCGAATCCGCTGCCCAGGGCATAGACGCCGCGTACGTCCCGTGCCGCCATTCCGGCGATCTTCTCCACCACCACATCGGCGATGGTCGTCCGGCCGCGAGAACCGGGCGCAGCGCCGAGCCTGACGCCGGTGTTCTCAGTCATCGGGCTATTCCTCCCTCGCGAGGCCACAGATCACCCATTACTCGGATTATAGTTTTTTAAGTACCTTTTGTACGGATGTGGAGCGGGAGACGAGGTGGTCCGACGAGTGGCGTGAGGCCCCTGCCCCGAGCCTTCGCGGACACTCCGGGCAGAGCGCCGCGGGAAGAGAACCGCGGCCGTGGAGAAGAAGGGGGAGAGGGCCAGTGACCGAGGCGTGGACGCGGGCAGTACGAAGCCAGCTGGACCTCGGCCGGCTGCTCCCGCTCGGCGGGCCCCACGACGGGACGTGGATCACCGAGCAAGCGGCGGTCCACGCCCTCGGGCGCACTGCCGCCGAGGTCCCCGGTGTCCGACTGGAGTCCCTGCGCATCGGGTCGGCGCCGCTGCAACCCGTGTCCGAGCCGGCCGTCCGTCCGCCGGCCAGCGCGCTACCGCCTGGCCCGCTCACCATCGAGGCCGCCTTCACCGCATCCCTCGTGCGGCCGCTGCCGGAGACCGCCGACGAACTGAGGAGCACACTGCTGGGCGCGGCCACTGAACGGCTCGGGCTGGCCACGGTGACGGCTGACATGCGCGTAACGGATCTCCGTGAGGCCCCGGAGGCAGGCGGGACGTCTCGGACCGCGGCGACGGCCATGAGGCCCACGCCGGACGCTGCGGCCACGCCGAGTTCGCCCCCGGTGACCGGAACAGGGTCCATGCGAGGACTCGCCGGGGAGCTGGCGGACGTCGCAGCGGGCGTGCCGGGCGTCGCCCACCTCACCGCCGTGCCGGGCAGCCGCCCGGTCAGGGTGGAGGACCAAGATGATCCACCCGGCCGACACATCGAGCTTCACCTCGCGGTCGGCCCCGGACACCATCCCTTGCAGGTCGCCCGCGCCGTCCGGGAGGCGGTGGCCGAGGCAGCCACCACTGACACCCCGGGCCCGGTCACCGTCGCCGTCCTCATCACGGAAACCGCGGCCTGGCGACAGACCTCGCCGGTCACCGTGACGAGTGCCCCTCAGTGATCAGCCGCACCCCTCCCCGGCCTTCCCTGGCCCGGTCTCAGCAACTCCGAGGCGGCGCCTGACCGTCTGCCTCCTTCGGAGAGAGTCAGCACGGCTGTCCGGCATACGGCGACGACTGCGTCACCGTCGAGGACGAGGGCACGCACCGGGCCCGGGGCGATGTGCGTGGCCGTGCAGAGCCCGAATGCGGCCCCAAGGGGTTTTGCTACAAGTTCCGAAATTCCGCCGTGACGGGCCGGTGACGCTGCGGCGACCCATCACCCCTACGGTCACTGCAACGCCGCAAAGGCACCATCACCCCCATCAGGTCCCATCGGACCAAAATCGCTACTTTCCCCGAAATCCTCCACTGTGCTCAACGCCCATGAGACAGGAGCCCAGCGTGTCCAATCCCTCCAGACGCGGTGTCCTACGGCTGACCGCCGGCACAGCACTCCTCGGCAGCTTTGCCCTGGCCGGCTGCGGTCGCGGCGGTGACAACGCCGCGACCGCAGCCGCCAAGCCCATCGACAAGTCCCCGGCCAGGGGAACAGTCGACGTCTGGGCCGCCCAGGGCGACGCCGACGTGCTCGACAAGGTCGTCAAGCCCTTCGAGGCCGCGAATCCCGACCTCGACGTGAAGTTCACGCTGATCCCGAACGCCGAGTACTACACCAAGCTCCAGTCGGCGATCGCGGCGGGCAAGGGACCTGATGTCGCCCAGTTCTTTCCCGAGTCGCAGGCGCAGTTCCTCGATCCGTCGATCCTCCGGCCCGTCCCGGACGGCCTCGTCGACCCGTCCGTCTTCTTCACGAGCCTGTGGGACGCCGGTGTGGTGAAAAACGTCGCCTACACGGTGCCCTGGTACGCCTACACCTACGCGCTCGTCTACCGCTCCGACCTCGCCAGGAAGGCGGGTGTCAAGGCGCCGGCGACGTGGGACGACGTGGTTCCGTTCTTCAAGGCGCTCCAGCGCGCCGGCGCCGGGCACGGCCTCGGGGCGGACATCGGCTGGGACATCTTCAACGGCCAGGACGTCGCGATGTACGCGTGGCAGGCGGGCGGCTCGCTGCTCTCGTCCGGCGGGAAGTGGACGCTGGACACGCCGGCGATGATCGACGCCCTCAAGTACAACGCGTCGTTCTTCACCTCGGGCGTCGCCGACACCAGCGGGCCCACGTTCCTCGATGCGCAGCCGTACTTCGTGTCCGGCAGGACCGCCTGCATGATCACCGGCCCGTGGACCGTCGGTCAGCTCGACACGGTCGCGAAGAAGGACGGCTGGACGGCGTCCCACGTCGCCACCGCACCGCTGCCCGCCGGGCCGTCGGGCAGCGTCTCCTTCTCCGCCGGAGGCAGCTGGGGCGTGCTCGCCGACAGCGGCAACGCGGACGCGTCGTGGAAGCTCATCCGGTACCTCTCCGAGCCGAGCACCCAGGTCGCGCAGTACAAGGCGTACAGCTCGCTACCGGCCGTCGTCTCCGCCTGGGCCAACCCTGCCATCGCGAGCCAGCCGCTGCTGGACGCCTTCCTCGCGCAGCTGAAGAAGACCAGGGCGTTTCCGCAGGTGAGCAGCTGGCAGCAGGTCGCCACCCGGCTGGGCAAGGAGATGGAAGCCGTGGCCAAGGGCAAGGGGACCGCCGAAGAGGCCGCCGCGAACGTCCAGTCGTACGCCGAGAGCCTCGGCACGGGCAACGGGTGATCCCCGGATGACCGCCGCCATCGGACCGATGACGCCGCGCAGGGCGCATCGGCCCCGGGGCGCCCGCCGAACAGCTGTCGCCTGGCTGTTCCTCGCGCCGTTCACCCTGGTGTTCCTGCTCTACACGGCGATACCCACCGTCGCCGCGCTCGGGTTCAGCCTGACCGATCTGCGGGGCGCTGATCTGCGTCATCCACTCGCCGTCGACTTCACCGGACTGCACAACTACGTCCGGCTGTCGGAGGACCCGAGCTTCCTGCGGGACATCCTCAACACCGTCCTCTTCGTGGCCGTCGGGGTGCCGCTGACGATGGGGACCGGTTTCGCGCTGGCCGTCGCGCTCAACTCCGGCATCCGGCGCATGCGCGGCGTCTTCCGTACCGTCTTCTTCGCGCCGGTCGTCACGAACGTCGTCGCGGTGGCGCTGATCTGGCAGTACGCCTTCAACGCCGACGGCACCGTCAACAAGGTGCTCGGCGCCGTCGGTTTCGCCGGACCGAACTGGCTGGACGACACTCACCTGGCCATGCCCGTGGTCATCCTGCTCGGTGTCTGGCGCAACTTCGGCATCGCGATGGTGCTGTTCCTCGCCGGTCTGCAGGCGATTCCGAAGGACGTGTACGAGGCCGCCTCCCTCGACGGGGCCGACCGGTGGCGGCAGCTCAGGCACATCACCCTGCCCCTGCTGCTGCCCACCACCCTCCTGGTGTCGGTCCTGCTGACCGTCTTCTATCTCCAGGTGTTCGACGAGCCGTATCTGCTCACCGACGGCGGCCCGCTGGGCTCCACCGAGTCGGTGGCGCTGTACACCTACCACCAGTTCGGGGCCGGCGAGTTCGGCATGTCCTCGGCGGCGTCCTTCGTGATGCTCCTGCTCGTGACGGTGGTGAGCATCGTCCAGTTCCGATTGCTGAGGCCCCGCGCATGACCACCATCGCCGCACCGCGGAATGCCGAGATGGCAGGCGCCCGGACGCACGTGCGCCGTCGGTCCGTCGCCCGTCCCCTGCTGTACGGCGCGCTCGTGCTGTGTGCGCTGCTCACGATGCTGCCGTTCGTCTGGGTGGGCAGCGGCTCGCTGCGCAGCCTGGACGAGATCCGCTCCGACCCCGGTGCGTGGCTCCCGCACCACGTCACTCTCGACAACTTCGTGCGGCTGTTCCAGACCGAGGGTTTCGGTCGGTTCCTGGTCAACAGCATCGTGGTCGCGATCATCGTGGTGGCCGGCAACATCATGGCGGCGTCGGCCGCGGGATACGCGCTCGCGAAGCTCGACTTCGCGGGCAAGCGGATCGCGTTCGGCGCGGTCATGGCGGCGATGATGGTGCCGTTCACCACGGTGTTCGTCACCCAGTTCGTGATCACGGTCGACCTGGGCCTGGCGGACACCCTCACCGGTATCGCTCTGCCCGGTATGGCGTTGCCGTTGTCGGTCTTCATCATGCGGCAGTACGGCATGTCGATCCCCGACGAACTGCTGGAAGCGGCCCGGATCGACGGGGCGGGCGAGTTCCGGATCTTCTTCCGGATCTTCCTCCCGATGGCAGGCCCGGCTGTCGCGACGATCACGATCATGTCGTTCCTCTTCTCGTGGAACAACTTCATCTGGCCGCTCATCGTCGCCCAGAGCACCTCCAGCTACACGCTGCCGGTCGGCCTCGCCGCCACCAGCCAGGCCGCCGCACACGTCACCGACTACGGTTTGATGCTCGCCGGCGCCATCGTCGTGATGCTGCCGGTGCTCCTGCTCTTCCTGCTCCTGCAGCGCTACTTCGTGCAGGGCATCGCCGGGACGGGAATGCGGTGACCCCGATGGACGACCCGATGGACGACCGGATGGACGACCGGATGCGCTCACTCGACGAGCCCGGCGCAGGGGTTCCCCAGGCGACGGTCACCGTACGTGCTCCCGCAGGAACGGTCGTCGGCCGCCGCTCCGGCCGGGTGCGGCGCTTCCTCGGCATCCCGTTCGCCGAAGCACCCGTCGGTGCGCGGCGGTTCGCGGCCCCGGTCCCCCGCGGCCGGTTCACGGAACCGTTCGACGCGTCCCGGCACGGCGCCACCTCCCAGGTCGCACCCCCGTTCGAGACGACCACGATCCCGGAGCCCTCGGTGCCCGGCGACGACGTGCTGAACCTCAGCGTCGTCGCTCCCGACGCGGACGACGACCGTGCGCCCTTCCCGGTGCTGGTGTGGATCCACGGCGGCGGCTTCCTGGCGGGTAGCCCGGCCAGCCCGTGGTACGACGGCCGCGCCTTCGCCCGCGACGGTGTCGTCTGCGTCACCGTCGGCTACCGGCTGGGCGTCGACGGTTTCGCCCCGCTGGACGGCGTCCCCGCGAACCTCGGGCTGCGCGACCTGCTGCTCGCGCTCGACTGGGTGCGGGAGAACATCGCCGCTTTCGGCGGTGATCCGGGCCGGGTCACCGTCGCCGGCCAGTCGGCGGGAGGCGGGGCGGTGCTCGCCCTGCTCTCCTCGCCCCTGGGCAGCGGCCGCTTCCACCGCGCGGTCAGTCTGTCCGGCGGTTTCTTCGAGGTGGGCGAAGACGCCGCGCGTGACTTCGTCCTGCGGCTCGGGGAGGAGCTCGCAGTGCCGCCGACGCGCGCCGGCTTCGGCGGCCTCACCGTGGAACGCGTTCAGCAGGCCGTCAGTCTGCTGCGGAGCGAACTCGGCGACGACCCGCTCGTGCTCGGTCCGGTCGTCGGCGACGACGTCCTTCCGGTGCCCATCGCCGATGGACTGGCGGTACACGGGCACGACGTACCGCTGCTGCTCGGAGCGACGGGCGACGAGTTCGACGGCGGCGCCCCGGGCATCCGCAATGCCGCCGCCCGCGCGGCGGGCACCCGTGTGACGGACACCCTGTTCCGTGCCGCCTGTCCGCGCGCAGCGGCCTCGCGTCGCGACACCACCGCCGGCACCTGGCTGTATTCCTTCGAATGGCCCTCCCCTCTACTCGGTGGCGCCTCGCACTGCGTCGACATCCCGTTCTTCTTCGACGTACTCGACGCTCCGGGTACCGCCGA
Source organism: Streptomyces griseoruber (assembly GCF_001514205.1). GTDB lineage: Bacteria > Actinomycetota > Actinomycetes > Streptomycetales > Streptomycetaceae > Streptomyces > Streptomyces griseoruber. Next base: position 288,111 of record NZ_KQ948776.1, read on the forward strand.
GGCCCTCGGAGCGCGGCCGCCCACCGAACTCGCCAGGTCCATGCACTCCGACCTGGTCGCGTTCGTCCACGGCCGGTCGCCGGACTGGGAGCCGGCGACCGGGAGGCTCGGCGACCCCGCCCGCGAGTACGGCAGGCCCGGGACGGCGCCGACGGCCGACACCACAGGCGTGTTCGACCCGGTGGTACCGGCGGGGTCCGGTGCGGCGTTGCCCGGTGCGGCGGAGGAATGCTGATGCCCGGGATGAACCAGAGCGCTGTCCGACGGGTCAACACCTCGGTGATCCTTCGCGCGCTGGCGGTGTCGGCCGGGCCGGTGACGCTGGCCGAGCTCGCGGAGCAGGTCGGCCTGTCCCGCCGCACCATCGAACTCATCATGGACTCGCTCGTCGACGCGGGCTGGGTGAGCGAACTCGAACGGGTGCGGACCAGTGGCTGCGCCGGGCGCCCGGCTCGCCGATACGAGCTGCGGGCCGACCACGCGCTGCTGGCGGCCGTGCGCATCACCACCCTGGACGTGTCCGCAGTCGTCGCCGACGTGCGCGGCCGCATGGTCGGCCGGGCGTACCGGCCGCTGCGCGCCTATCAGGATCCGCAGGCCACGCTCGATGACGCGGCGGCGCTGGTGCTGGAGGCGCTCGACGACGCGGGCGGGTCGGCCGACCGGCTGCGGGCCGGCGCGATCGCGAGCGGTGGCGCGATCGACGACGACGGCGTCGTACGACGTCTGGTGCACACCACGTGCTGGGAAGGCGTGCACCTGCCCGAGGAACTCGGGCGGCGCATCCAGATGCCCTGGTTCGCGGACAACGACACCAATCTCGGTGCGCTCGCCGAGCGTTGGCGGGGTGTGGCCGGTGACCACGACAACGTCGTGTGGGCGATGCTCGGGAACCGGACCGGCCTCGGCATCCTCATCCGCGGTGAGGTGCACCGCGGTCTCGACGGCGCGGCGGGCGAGATCGTCGAGGCGGTGTCGCTGCCGGCCGGCTCGGTAGAGGACCGCCCCGTGGCGGGGCTCACCTCGCCGGACCCGGAGCGGCGGAGGGTCGCGCTCAGCCGATTCGACGCGGCGCGGGCCGGCGACGCCACGGCGCTCGCGGAGGTCGGCGAGTTCGTCGAGAACATCGCGTCGATCCTCACCACCCTGTCGTGGACGGTCGCACCGTCGCTCATCGTGCTCGGCGGCGGTCTGGAGGACGCGGCCGATGTGCTGCTGCCCCGGGTGCGCGAGACGATGCGCGGCGCCCGTACCCCCGCCGTCAAGCTGCGCGCCACCGTACTGGGCTCCGACGCCCCTCTCGTCGGCGCCGTCAAGCTGGCCCTCGACCACATGGACACCGAGTTGTTCGGCCCGCTCGTCCCGCGCGCGTGATCGTGCACCCCGCCCGCGCTTTCCCCTCACCCCCAGTGACACAGGACAGGAGTCCGACCATGACCGGCACCCGTAGGACCGGCGTTCTCATCGTGGGCAGCGGCATCATGGGATCCGTCGTGGCCCGGCTGCTGCGGGACACCGATCCAGCGCTGGACATCACCATGGTCGATGGCGGAAACCCGATCGGCGCAGCCCCCGGCCTGCATCTGCACGACCTCGACGACCCGGCCCTCTGGTCGCGCTACAACGACCGGGTCGCCACCGGTGTCCAGGGCCTGTACACGGGCGCCGAAGTGGTGCGCGACGTCGTGGACAGCATCACCGGCCTCCCGCCCGGCATGTTCCACGCGCTCGCCTTCGGCGAGGACGCCGAGGCGATGCCGGCCGCCGCGCTCGCGTGGAACGCGGGTGGTATGGGCGTGCACTGGACCGCCGCGACCCCCTGGCCCGCCGGGGACGAGGCGTTCGACTTCGGCGACCCGGACCGCTGGGCGACGGATCTGGACACCGCGCGCCGACTGCTCGCGGTCACGCCCTCCGCGATCGGGCCGACCCGGATCGGCCGGGTGGTGCTGGACGTACTGGGCCGGCGCCTCGACGGCGTCGGACCGGACGACCGGCAGCCGCAGCCGATGCCCATGGCGGTCACCGCGACACCGGCGGGACCCATGCCGCGCACGGCTCCGGGGACGATCTTCCCCCCGATCGCGGTGGGCGGGGACCCGGCTTTCACCCTGGTGACCGGCACGCTGGTGACGTCGCTCATCGTCCCGGGCGGCCGGGTCGCCGGCGCCCGGCTGCGTCGCGTGGCCGACGGTGCCGAGGCGGAACTCCTGGCGGACGCCGTGGTGGTGTGCGCCGACGCGCTGCGCACCCCACAGCTGCTGTTCGCGTCCGGCATACGGCCCGAGGCACTGGGGCGTCACCTCAACGAGCACGCGTTCATCAGCGCCCGGGTGCTGCTCGACCTCGACCGGTTCGGCCTCGGCCTCGACGCCCTGCCCCTGCCGCGCCCCGGCGAGTTCGCCACGGACTCGCTCTGGCTGCCGCGGAACGGAGCGGCGCAGCCGTTCCATGGGCAGATCATGAACCGCACGTATGTGGACGAGGCCGGCCGCCCCCTGGCGCACTCCGTGGGCCTGTCGCTGTACGCCCCCGTCGAGTCACGCCCCGAGAACCGGCTCGTGTTCTCGGAAGCCCGCACCGACCTCGCCGGGATGCCACGGATCACCGTCGAGTTCGGCTACTCCGACACCGACCGCGCACTGATCGGCCGGGCACTCGACGAAGTCCGCTCGCTCGCCGAGGAGTTCGGCCCGTTCGATCCCGAGACCGAACTGGCCCTGCTCCCGCCCGGCTCGTCGCTGCACCAGACCGGCACCGTCCGGGCCGGTGTCGCCGACGACGGCACCTGCGTGTGCGACCCCGACGGCCGGGTGTGGGACTTCGACAATCTGTACCTGGCGGGCAACGGCGTGATCCCCACCGCCATGGCCGCCAACGTCACGCTGGCCGGCGCGGTGACCGCCGTACGGGCCGCGCGCGCCGTAGCCGAACGCGTCACCACGCCCGCCGCCCACTGAGAGGAATCCGGAACCCGTGATCGACATACCGAAGGAATACCGCGTGGCGCTGCCCGCGTGGATCGACGACGAACTCGCCGATGTGCCCGCCGCCATCCCCGACCGCGACGACCGGATGCGCCTCGTGCACCGCCTCGCCGACCGCAACTGGCGCGAGGGCAACGGCGGCCCGTTCGCGGCACTCGTCGCCGAGCGGGACACCGGCCGAATCGTCTCGGTCGGCGTGAACGTGGTGCTCACCGCCGGGGTCTCCAGTGCGCACGCCGAGGTCGTCGCGCTCGGACTGGCCCAGACGGCGACCGGCGGCTGGGACCTCGGCGGGGAGGGCGTGCCGGCGCACGAGCTGGTCGTGAACTGGCGCCCGTGCGTGCAGTGTTACGGCGCGACGATGTGGTCCGGCGTGCGTGGTCTCGTGGTTGCGGGTGAGGGGCCGGACCTGGAGGAGATCACGACCTTCGACGAGGGCCCGCTGGGCGCGGACTGGGCCGAGCAGTTCGAGGGACGCGGCATCAAGGTCGTACGGGACGTGCTGAGGGACGAAGCGCTCGCCGTGTTCCGCGGCTACCGGGACGCCGTCGACGCCGACGGTGTCGTCGTCTACAACGCCCGCGGAGGTGCCCGGTGACACCGCGCTTCGCGACGGACGTCGTCACCTTCTACCACCCGGACTTCTGGGGACTGGACTCCGCCGAAGCCCTGCGCGACTGGGCCCGCGACCATCCCCGGCCCTTCTGGGAACGAGTGATGGACGCGCTGGTGGAGGCCGGGATCACCGGCCTGGAGCTGACCTTCGCGCCCGGCGACATCGACTCGGCTCTGCGCGCCTTCGGCAGCGCGGCCTCCTTCCGCCGTGAGCTCGCGGCCCGCGGCCTGTCCGTGGTGAGCGCGTTCATCGCCGGCAGCGACGCGCCCGACTGGCGGCAGGGTGGCAACCTGCCCGCGATCGTCGCCGACGCGGAGCGACGCGCCGCCTTCCTCGCCGAGGCGGGGGCGGAACTCCTCGTCGCCGGGCTGCCCATGCGGACGACGTACGGAACCCGCCCGCCCTTCTTCGTCGACGCCGCCTACATGACCCGGATGGCCGACATCGCCCACGTGGTCGGGGAGGCCGTCTCCCCGTACGGCGTGAAGCTCGCCTTCCACACGGAGTCCCACAGCACCCTGTGGTACGAGCGGGACATCGACCTGTTCATGGCCCTGACCGACCCGCGCCATGTGTGGCTGTGCCCCGACTCCTGCCACATCACGCTCGGGGGAGGTGACCCCGTCGCCGTCGCACGCCGCCACGCCCAGCGCATCGCGCTCGCGCACTGGAAGGACGCCGTCAAGCCGATCGACGTCCACCTCACCATCGACGACACGGTCTTCGCCCGGCAACAGCCCTACATGACCGAACTGGGCACCGGCATCGTGGACTGGAGAGCGTGGGCCGAGGCGATGTCCCGTACGCCCGGCGCCGGAATCGCGCTCATCGAGCTGGACGAGGCGGCTGATCCCGTTGCCGCTCTCCGGACGGGAAAGGCCGTTGTGGACGAGGCCCGGACGTGGCCGGCGGTCGGCGACCACGCCGCCGCACATCGAAAGGACCAGGCATGACGGCTCCTGCCGGGCACTGACCGCACGCACCCCGCGCCAGGTCAAGGGCGGTACCGGCTGCTGACGCACGCTCCCGGCGGCGGGCGACGAAGTCGCTGCACACTAAGCGGGTTGTGGGGCGAAGGGGAGCAGGTCGTCCGCTCCGGGCCCCACCACGCCGTAGCTGCTCTCGGGTGCAGTACAGCGGGCGGGAGGCTCCCTGGCTGGAGTGGCGGAAGGCCCACGTCTGCTGCCCGTGGGTCACGGCGACCGTCAGGGTGCCGGTCGTGGCCCGGAGGTGAGCGAAGAACAGCGGGGACCGGACTTGGTCGGCGATCTCCCGCAGATGGCGATCGCTCCGTGCCGGGCCGGTGTCCCGGACGACCGCGGGGGTGCCGTCGTCCGGTGCGTACCGGCCGACGCCGGACCCGTCGCCGTTGGTCGTTTCGACTCCCGTCCGGGAGTGCAGGCTCCGGTCGATCAGCGAGTGGACCGGTTCGTGGAGCACGGTGTCGAGCAGGACGGGCGTTCCTGCGCAGGCGAGCCACCGGCATATCGGCTACCACCTCTTCGGGTCCCGTCGCCGCCTGCCGGTATCGACGGCCTTGACCACCACCCGGGTCGCGATCCCGACGAGCAGGATTCCGCCGGCCATCTGGATCATCGTCATGACGCGGGCCGTTTCGGTGCGGGCGGTGATGTCGCCGAAGCCCACGGTGCTGATCACGGTGAGCGCGAAGTACAGGGCGTCGGTACGGGTGAGGGGCTCGGTGAAGCTGCCGGGTGTGGCCCGCTCCAGCAGGAAGTACGAGGTGGCGAAGAGCAGCGCGAACAGGGTGACGACGGCGGCGAGCGACTCCACCGCACGCAGTCCGGGGTGCGGGGAACCGACGATCGCACGCACCTGCCAGAGGAACAGCGCCGTCACCGCGATCAGGCCGAGGACGAGGCCGGCCACCGGGCCGACGCCCCATGGCCCGTCCATGGGCAGCAGGTAGTAGGCGACGACCAGTCCGGCCGGCACACCGATCGACCGCGCCACGGCCCACAGGGCCGCGCGAGGGCCGGCTCCTGCGCGGTCATCCACCATGTCCCTCGGCTCTCCGGATCGTCGTCAGGGCCAGTCGCCGCACCCTGCGCCAATCCATCGGGGGTCTGCCGCGCCGCACGCCGGGTCGGTCTCGGGGGACCCGCACCCGCAGGGCGCGTTGCTGGATGCGGCACCGCACCGGAGTCGGCAGGGTGAGGGCCTCGCCGTCCACGCCGACCGGGATCGCGTCGGCATCGGCGTCGACGACCACCTCCCGGGCGGTCAACTGCGCGAGCCCGGGCGCACGGTGGCCGCGGAGCATTCCCGCCGCCTGTGCCGCGCTGTCGACCTTGACGCCGAGCACCCCGAGGTTGCCGGAGTCCAGCCGGTCCCGGCGGCCCAGTCCGGCCGGGTCGTCCGTCCGGTAGGGGTTGTTGCTGACCAGTACCGCCTGTGGCTGCTCGACGGTCGTGCCCCCGGCACGCACGGCGAGGCGTGGGCCGTACTGGTGTGTCAGCAGATCGGGCAGCATCTGCAGGGTGGTGTGGACCTTGTCGTCGCGGTAGGCGGGGCTCTGCACGACGGCCGCGTAGGCACCGAACGAGGCGTTGTTGACGAACACGCGGTCGTTGATGAAGCCCAGGTCGATGCGGAGTTCGACGCCGTCGGTGAGTGCGTCGAGACAGGTCGACGGGTCGTCCCTGTCCAGCCCCAGGTCCAGCGCGAAGTGGTTGCGGGTACCGGCGGAGATCACCATGAACGGCAGGTCGCGCTCCGCCGCCACGGCCGCGACCAGGGCCTGCGTGCCGTCGCCTCCCGCGACGCCGAGCAGGTCGGCGCCCGCGTCGGCGGCGCGGCGGGCGAGCGCGGCCACGTCCTGCTGGTGCGTCACGTCCAGGACGAGGACCTCGGCGCCGAGTGCCTCGGCCTTCTCCCGCAACCGGAATCGGCCGACCTTGCCGCCGCCCGAACGCGGGTTCATGATCAGGTATGGCCGCCGCGGCGGCGCCACCGGGCGTTCCGGGGACGGTGCCGGGGCGGCCTCGGCGCCTGCCAGCGCGACCCGGCCGCAGAAGACGGCCAGGACCCACAGCGCGAGCGAGACGAGCACCACCCACAGCAGCCCGGCCGCCACGTAGAGCACGACCACGACGGCGGGGGCGGCGAAGGCCAGGAACGCGGCCAGCGCTCTGACCGGACCGGTGTGTACCAGCGCCCACCACACCCCCGCCGCCGTCACCGCCAGCCCGGCGGCCCCCACGAGGACGAGCAGCAGGCTGTCGAGCCCGGCGAACAGCAGGAGCACGACGATCGCCCCGAGGCCCGCGGTGACAGCCATGCGGGCGGCCCAGTGCGGAGCGAGCGCGGAACGGCTACCGGACATCTCGACCTCCCACGGGCGGGGTGCGCTCGGACCATGCCACCGTGCCGCCACCCGGTCCGCCATCACCCGCCCCGGGGGATTCTTCGGACCGAGCCTCCCTCACGACGGGCGGAAGCGGTCCGCGCGCAGGCCGGTGGGTCCGTGGCCCGGTCCGGTGGCGGCTCGGTCGGCGATCAGCGGTCGGTTGCCTGCGGCAGGACGTCCGGTGGCGGGGAACCACGGCCGCCGCGCGGTCCGGTCCGGCACGGGTTCACCCGGCCGAAGCGATGTCCGGCCCCTGAGCGCAGCCGAGCTCGCCGTCCTCGTGCTGCTCCTGCGCCCGCTCCGCCGCGCAGCCTCCGAGGCACCGGAGCACCCGACCGCCGGCGACCGGCCGATCACCTCTTCCGGGTGAGGCGGTCCACGGCAGGCCCGGCTCTCATGAAGGTCGAAGGTGCACCACACCACGCCACGCCCAGGAAGGGAACGTGAACCGTGGCCCGGAAAGCGACAGGCGCCGAAGGCGTCGCCGCCCTCGCCGAAGCGGTGGTCATGGATGCCTCCGCCCCCTCCTGTCTCCTCGACATCGGCACCGCCGCGGAAGCCGGTGTGCCGCTGGAGAAGGTCCGGGGAACGCTCGTGGCGATCGCCCCCGGCACCGAGGACGAATGGCACGAAGGCGGCCTGGAGCTGTCGGTGAGTCCTGTCCGCCTCCTGGTGGGACCCACGGGCAGATCCGCCGGGGTCCCGGCGGACGACACCCAGAGGAGAAGCGATGAGCAGCAGCGTGAACCTGGCCTACGACTTCCCCCTCCTGGGGGCTTTCTGGACGATGATGTGGATCTTCCTGTGGATCGTGTGGATCGTCCTGCTCTTCCGCGTCATCGTCGACATCCTCCGTGATGACGACCTGAGCGGATGGGCCAAGACCGGATGGCTCCTCTTCACCATCGTCCTCCCCTTCCTGGGCGTCTTCGTCTACGTCATCGCCCGAGGCAAGGACATGGGCAAGCGCGAACAGAGCCATGCCAGGGCCCAGCAGGAGCGGACGGAGCGGTACATCCGCGAGACCGCAGGCAGCGCGGGCACCAGCGAGGCGGACGAACTCGCCAAGCTCTCCGAGATCCGCGCCAGGGGCGACCTCACCGACGAGGAGTACCGCCGGGCCAAGGAGAAGGTCCTCCACTGACCCGCGCGTGCACGCGCGGGCCCAGGACGCCGTGGGCGCCGCCTCGGAGGAGGCGTCGAACCGCTCGACACCGCCAAGGGTTCGACCCCATCCACTGCCGTCAACGCCGGCTTCGAGTCCCTCCGACAGGCATCGCCACGGCCCGGGCGCCGGCCGACACACCGTGAAGGGTCCGCAATGACCGAGAACCGGTCGAGGAGGCCACATGGCTGTGGAAGGAGGCGACCGGCGCGTTCGCGGGGTCCGGCAGCGCTGCCGCGACGGCGGAGGGGGCGACGATCCACCGGGGGTGTCCGGTGGGCGGGCCCGGAGGGCCGGAGCATGAGCGGTGGTGCCTGGACCGGTGTGGCGGTTGCGGGGGTCACCGCCGCCTACGCACTGGTCTCGCGTCGGCTGTCCTCGACTCGCCGGACGACGGGGGAGAGCACGTCAGGCCCGTGCCCTCCCGTCGGCTGAGTGCCGGTCACGGGTGCCGCAACGACCCCGCCCGGCATGGACACACACCGCCTCGTCACACCCGACCAGGGCACCGCATACGGCTGTGTACGCGAAGGGGAACCGGACGGCGATGTACCGCGGGTGACACCGGACCCCTCGTGGCCGGACGGCTGGACGCGCCCGGCTTGGCCGTTCCCGTCGTCGAGGCCTTGCCTCGGGCGCCGGCGGGCGCCGGGACATGTGACCTTCATCGCGGGTGGTGGAGTCTTCGTCGTGCCGTGCCCCGACAACGACGGCAGCGGCACATCTTCCGTCGCCGGAGGTCACAGGGTCGTGGGCGGAAGCGCACGGCAGGAAACGCCGCGCCCGCGGAAGGCAATATCTGTGTCCGCCACAGGAGAAATAGGTGCAGGGCGCGGAGACTATTCCTCGGCCGTCGGCCGAGGGTGAAAACTTCGACCAGCAGGGTCGATTACACCGTGCTACTGTCGATCTCGGTTGCAGGTGTGGTTGCCAGAAGGTTCATTTCCGACGGGGTAATCATCACGGCGACACGGAATCCGCGCAGGGCGAATTCCATCACCGCCTCCGAAGGAGAACTTGTTATGGCTACTGGCACCGTGAAGTGGTTCAACGCGGAAAAGGGCTTCGGCTTCATCGAGCAGGACGGCGGCGGCGCCGACGTCTTCGCCCACTACTCGAACATCGCGGCCCAGGGCTTCCGCGAGCTGTCGGAAGGCCAGAAGGTCTCGTTCGACATCGCGCAGGGCCAGAAGGGCCCGACGGCCGAGAACATCGTTCCCGCCTGACGCCGGCGCTGACGCGTACTTCGTAGCTGGGGCCCGCACCTCTGGGGTGCGGGCCCCAGCTCGCTGCTTTTCAGGGCGCGCGACGGGAAGGCCTCATTACGGCATCGGCCGGTGAACCATTCCCCGTCGGTCCGACTCGCCCGCATATCGACTTGGCTCGTCTCGAGATTGTCTGCGCCGCTTCATCTGCTGCGGAAATTCCTTGATACGTGCCCCATCAAGGAGGTTCCCCATGAAGCATGCCCGCACATCTCGCACACCTCGCACATATGACCGCTTCGGAGGAGGCGCCGGTGCCAACCGCTCCGGCGGTCAGCGCCGTTCGCAGGGCTACGGAAGCCGCCAGGCCGGACGGGCCGTACAGGGCGAGTTCGCGCCACCGAAGACGATCACGCCCGCGCTGCCCGCCGTCGAGTCGTTCGCCGAGCTCGCCATGCCCGCGCGGCTCCTGGTCACGCTCGGCCACGAAGGGGTGACCGTGCCGTTCCCGATCCAGGCGGCGACCCTGCCGAACTCCCTGGCGGGGCGTGACGTACTCGGGCGTGGCCGCACCGGCTCGGGCAAGACGCTCGCCTTCGGCCTCGCCGTACTGGCTCGTACGGCGGGCCGGCGTGCCGAGCCACGCCAGCCGCTCGCCCTCATCCTCGTCCCCACCCGCGAGCTCGCCCAGCAGGTCACCGAGGCGCTCACTCCGTACGCACGGTCGGTAAGCCTGCGCATGGCCGTCGTCGTCGGCGGGATGTCCGTCGGCAGGCAGGCCGGTGCGCTGCGCGCCGGGGCCGAGGTGGTCGTCGCCACGCCCGGGCGGCTCAAGGACCTCATCGACCGGGGCGACTGCCGGCTGGACGACATCGGCATCACGGTCCTCGACGAGGCCGACCAAATGGCCGACATGGGCTTCATGCCCCAGGTGACCGCCCTGCTCGACCAGGTGCGACCCGACGGGCAGCGGATGCTCTTCTCGGCCACCCTGGACCGCAACGTCGACCTGCTGGTCCGCCGTTACCTGACGGACCCGGTGGTCCACTCCGTCGACCCGGCGGCGGGCGCGGTCACCACGATGGAGCACCACGTCCTCCACGTGCATGACACGGACAAGCACCGGACGGCCACCGAGATCGCGGCGCGGGACGGTCGAGTGATCATGTTCCTGGACACCAAGCACGCCGTGGACCAGCTGACCAGTCACCTGCTGAGCAGCGGTGTCCGCGCCGCGGCCCTGCACGGCGGCAAGTCCCAGCCGCAGCGGACGCGGACCCTGGCCCAGTTCAAGAGCGGGCATGTGACGGCACTGGTGGCGACCAACGTCGCGGCGCGCGGGATCCATGTCGACAACCTGGACCTGGTCGTCAATGTGGATCCGCCCAACGACCACAAGGACTACCTGCACCGCGGCGGCCGTACGGCCCGCGCCGGAGAGTCCGGCAGCGTCGTCACCCTGGTGACCCCTGGACAGCGTCGCGGCATGGCCCGGCTGATGGCTTCCGCCGGCATCAGCCCCCGGGTCGCCCAGGTGCGCTCGGGCGAGGCGGAGCTGAGCCGCATCACCGGCGCCCAGGCCCCTTCGGGTGTCCCGGTCGTCATCACCGCCCCGGCCGTGGAGCGTCCCGGCGGCGCGTCTTCGCCGTCCCGGGGCCGTCGCGGTCGCCGGGGCCACGCCGGCCAGGGCCGGCCCGTCGGCGAAGCGGCGCGCCGCAGGACACAGCGGCAGACCGGCTTCGGCTCGGCCGCCTAGTGCCGCGGCAGGCACCGTTTGCCCGTCAAGGAGCGGCGCCGTGCCGGGCGTCGCGACGGGGCGAACGTTGCCTGCCGCGGCACTAGGTCCTGGCGTCACCTTCCCGTCGTCGCCCGAAGGGCGGCCGTGCGGTGTCCGCTGCGTGCTCTCGGGCGTGCCGGGCGTCGCGCGGCGGACGGGAAGGTGACGACAGGGCCCCAGGGCCACCCTGATCATCCGCCCGCCCGTTTCCGTCCCGTTCCGTCCCTTTCCGGCAGGAGACACCCATGACGACGGCTCAGCCGCAGCACCAGGCAACGGACCGCTCCCCCACGGCCGTGGCCGACGACAGACGTGTGTCCGCACCTCGGGTCCGTGACGACATGACGGTCGAGGTGGCTCTGTCCCTCATGGCCGGCGCCGGCGTCGATCACCTCGTCCTGTGCGACGGGGACGACCAGAGCACGGGCCTGATCACCCTGGCCCGGCTCGCCGCTCTCCACAACAGCCCCGCCTACACGGACCGGATCCGTCTACGGGACATCCTCCCCGGACCTCTCGACTCGCCCGGCGCCCGTCCGGGCACCGTCGGATTGCACGGCCGGCTCTCGGGCGTCCTCGCCCTCGCCGGCTGATCCACTCTCCCCGGTCGGCCCGTTGCCCTTCTTCCCTGTCTTCCCTGTCTTCCCTGTCTTCCCTGTGAGGCGTCATGCGCTGTGTCATCGCCCGGTACCCGTTCGAGCTGACCAAGAACGGAGTGCTGGCCTCGATGAAGGGCGTCACACCCGAGCTCGTCACGGGTGAGTCCGTGACCATCGGCCGCCGCCGCTACCCGATCAAGCAGGTGGGCCAGATCGTCACGCGGCAGGACCGCCGCGACTTCACGGGCGGCGAAGTCTTGCGGGCCATGACCCGCCTCGGCTTCACCTGCCACGGGTACCCCGAGCGTGCGCCGGCAGGTACTCCCACTCCGCTCCGGACCGCTTCGGCGCTGCTCGGGGGAACCGCCTCTACGGACGGATGAGATCAGGCGGAAGACCGCCATCAAGGACCAGGTGAGGCCCTGCCGACGCGCGTCGGCAGGGCCTCACCGTCGTATTGCCCGCACCTGCGCGGTGTGCCTGCGCCTGCGCCTGTGCCCACTGAACGCAAAAAATCTACTCTTGCCAGAGTAGACATTGGCGCATGGCATGGTTACTCTTTTTCTTGTTGACACGGTCAAGAGAGACCCGGCAGACACGAACTGGCGGGTAGCAGTACGCAAGTTCGCAGGTCGACGATCGACTCGGAGGAAGAACGGAGGAGCAGACGCCATCAGGATCGCCCGGCCCGGGGAGCCCTCGGTCCGGGTACCGCAAGACCCCGGAATGGATGGTGGTCCCCGGTCACGCAGCCGCGATCCCCGCACCCCTCCCCGCACGGGGACGGGTAGCGGAAACAGAAGGTCGGCAGAGCATTAGGGCCGACAGATGGTGTTTCATATCCTTCGGGGCCCTGGTGCCGTACGGCACCAGGGCCCCTCGACGCGTTGCTCAACGAGGTGACATGGCAGCAGATACTCCACTCAGCGATCGTCTGGAAGACGACGACTACCCCGCATACACCATGGGCCGGGCCGCCGAAATGCTCGGTACGACCCCTGCCTTCCTCCGAGCCATCGGTGAGGCTCGTCTGATCACTCCGCTGCGCTCGGGGGGCGGACATCGCCGGTACTCGCGCTATCAGCTGCGGATCGCCGCTCGCGCCCGCGAACTCGTCGACAAGGGCACCCCGATCGATGCTGCTTGCCGCATCATCATCCTCGAGGACCAACTCGAGGAGGCTCAGCGCATCAACGCCGAGTACCGCCGTGCCGCGAACGAGACGTCCGACAGTTCCAGTCCCGGTTCGAGCTGATCACCCGAGTACGCAGCAGCTTCGAGTCCTGTGTCCCCGGACAGCGCCCACACCGCCCCGGCCCGTCGATACGCCGGGCCGAGCCGCCCCCCCTGGCACTGCGCCCCGGGCCGCAGCCTGACGGAAGGCGAGTGGAGCGGAGGGGTGGTCGTCATGACGGCCCTTGGTCCGGTGGGGAGCAGTGAGCAGTCGCCACGGTCGGGACTCGTCGGGCGGCGGCCGGCCCGGCGGCCCCACGCCCCACGCCTCACGCCCCACGCCTCACGCCGTCTCGCCCGGATGCGTGCGGTCGACCGGCGGCCTGCTGACCTCCAGCCAGGAGCGGAGCGGGCCGGCGGCCCGCGCGGGGTCGAGCGTGAGATGCAGACGTGTCCCCTCGCCCGACGGGAGCGCCGGATAGCTGCGCTGCTCGCCCCCGGCGAACAGCAGCCGGAGAGCGTCCGCGACCTGCCGGGCCGCTTCGGCGTCCCGCGAGACGATGCGGATCTCGACCCTGCCCTCGTCGGGAAGGTCATCCGGGTCGTCCACCATCAGGGATGAGTACGGTGGGTGCAGGGTGTCGGTGGTCATCGTGCCGAACCTGTCCCGGGCCGCGGGAACGGCCCGTGCGGTGTCACGCGGCGCCTCTGTCGCGCGCGCCGAGGACGAGACCAGCTCTGTCACCGGTGTACGAAGTACCCTCGACGCTCCCCACCGTACTCCTGGCCCCTCGCCCGCAGCCGCTTCCGGTTGCGGACGGCGTACGGTTGAGGTACCGAGGGCATCACGCACTCCGGCCGCCGCGCCGGGTCGTCCCCGGCGAGAGACGAATCCGGGCCGCCGCAGTGGTCGGCGCGGAGACGGGTCGGCATCATGTCCGCCGCGGTCGAAGCACAGGGGCGCAAGCTGTCCACGGCCGCGCCGGGACCGCGTACCCGTTCCGGCCCTGCCCCGTGCCGCGGGGAGGCGTGATGACCCTCTCCCGGCTGGACATCCATCGGCGGAACCGAGGGGAACGTACGCTCGTCACGCTCGCCGGTGACATCGGACCCGCCACGACACCGCTGCTGCGGGCCGTGTTGGAGCAGTGTCTGCGGGACGGCGTCACCGTGATCGACATCGACCTCACCACGGTCGGCTCCTGCGACGCCAGAGGCCTGGACGTCTTCCTGTCGGCGTCACGGCGCGCCGACCGGGTACACGCCTCCCTGTCGTTGCACCACCCGTGCGCGCAGATCACCCAGCTCCTCGCCGTCACCGGATCCGCCTCGCTGCTCCTCGCGGCCCCCGGGTGTCCCGTAGCCGCGTGGGCGCCCGCGATCCCCGGTCGCCGGTCGGATCAGCCGGTCCTCAAGGACGGGATCCGTCTTCGCCGGCTGACCCGTTGGCAGGCCGAGGGGGTGCGCGAGGACATCGCGGACCTGGCCACGGAGTCTGTCGCGGGTACCCCCGGCGAGGCGTACCACGACCGTGGAGACTTCCTGCGGCGCCTGGCGATCAGTGCTCACCGACCCGGCTTCGCACTGCTGCTCGCCGAGACGACGGTGCTGGTCGGTTGCGCCTTCGGTTTTCCGGTGGGCCCTGACAGTTCCGGGCGCCGGGGGTCCGGCGGGTCGCTTCAGGAGAGCGTCCAACGGCTCACCTCCCGCGCGCGGTTCGTCGTCCTCACCCAGGTCGTGGCCCATCCGCACGCTCAGCACCGCGACATCGCCCGCCGCCTGCAACAGCGTCTGCTCACAGACCTGCGCTCCCCCCTCGGGGTCACCCTGCTGCATCCCGGCGACCGTGCGGGACAGACCGCCTTCTCGTCCTGGGGTTGGCAGAACATGGGAGTGGTCGTCGGGCTGCCCGGTCCTGTCGCCCCCTGCGTGTTGATCCTGCTGGCGGAAGGGCCGTCCCCGGCAGGCCGGTGATCGGGCGGCGGAGCGACGAGCCGGCGGCCGTACCGGCCGGTGCGGCCGCTCCGCCCACACGCCGTACGTACGGGCGTGTCCGCGGGCGACGGCTGCGCGCCGCACCGTCCGCCCACGGCCGGGAGTAGCGTGGGACGTACCGAGAGCTTTCGGGCGCACGACCACGGCGGCGCCGTTCCCGGCGAGTGACGGACACGGGCAGCCGGAAGCCGCCCGGGACGGGATCGCACGATGGACGCCATCACCAGACCCGCCGAAGGTACGCCCCCGGGTGACGCGCACACCTACCGGATGCCCCTGCCCCGGCTGAGCCTCGCGCCGGACGTGAGCCACGGCCCGCCGGACGGCGCGTGGTGGCCGCGCTGTGACGCACTGGAGCTGGAGCTGCCCGCGCTGATCGGCTCCTTGGATCCGGGCGTCGGCACCGTCACCCATGTCACCGTGGCGACCGCAGCCTGGCCCGGTGCCCCGCAGGAGGTGATGGCGCCCGGCCATGTGATCGAGGTGGCCCTGACCGACCTCGCCGCCGGGGCGCATGCCATCACCTTGGACTGCGGCACCGGGGGACGCTGGGAACTGCTGGTCATCCCACCGGACGAGCCGGCCGAAGCGGCCACCCGGCTGCTCACCGTCGCCGCCGCTCCCGGGAACGCGCTGTCCGCTCCCCGGGGGCCGGTGTACGTCGAGAGCGGCCTCGACGTACAGGACACCGGGGCAGGGGAGGACGGACAGGGCACGGAGGAGTCCGAAGGAGGACCTGGGCTCAGGTGAGAGGCCCTGTGCGGCCGGACCCAGGTGACGGCCGGCCCGGCGTCGACGACCCCTTGTAGGAGCGATGACACTGGCAGACTCTTCGTCGTCCGGCCCGCCGCCCCGATCGGCGCGGATCATGGCGGGTGGGGGAATGACGGCCGGACGGCGTGCGGACCGCTCGGAGAGCTTCGGGGAAGCTCTGCTGGGAGAGCTCCTCGATCGCGCACACGAACTGCCGCCCCATCTCATCGGGCCGTTGGTCGCCGATGTGGTGGAGCGGCTCGGGGGCCGCCGACCGCAGGTGCTGTTGCAGGACTACGAGCAACTGCTGCTCGTACCCCTGCCGGTCGACGGTCTCGCGGACGGGCAGCCGCAGGTGATCGACGACTCCGAGGCGGGCCGCTGCTTTCTCGACGCTCACCCCGTCGAACTGACCGAGGACGACGGTGTGCGGGTCCTCCTGCCGCTGCTGGACTGCGGCGACCAGGTCGGGGTCATGGCGGTGACGCTGGACCGCGTCGACGACCACGACCGCCGCTTGCTGCGCAGGATCGCCGCCCTGGTGGCCGACCTGCTGGTGACCAAGCACGGCTACTCCGACCTGTTCGTCGGTGTCCGGCGCGGTCAGCCGATGAGCGTCGCCGCGGAGATCCAGTGGTCCCTGCTGCCACCGCTGGCGATGACCATGCCTCGGGTGGCCGTGGCCGGGATCCTGGAGCCCGCCTATGACGTGGCGGGTGACAGCTTCGACTACGCCCTCAACGGAGACATCCTCCACGTGGCCATGATCGACGCGATGGGGCACGGACTGGACGCGGCCACCATGGCCACCGTGGCCATCGGTGCCTACCGGCACGCCCGCCGCGCCGGCACCGGGCTGGCGGAGATCTACGCCTTCATGGACCGTGCCGTGGCGGACCAGTTCGGCCCCGAGCACTTCGTGACCGCGCAGATGATGCGGCTGGACACCACGACGGGTCATCTTCAGTGGGTCAACGCCGGGCACCCGTCACCGATGCTCGTCCATGATCACCGCGTCGCGCTCCGGCTGACCGGTCCGACGACCTTCCCTGTCGGGTTCGGGGGCCCGGAGCCGCAACTGAGCGAGATGACGCTGGAGCGGGGGGACCGTCTGCTCTGCTTCAGCGACGGACTCATCGAGGAGCACACGGCCGGGGAGGAGGAGTTCGGGGAGGACCAGCTGATCGAGTGGGTGAACCAGCTGGAGAGAACCGGCCGCGGGATCCGGGCGGTGGCGCGCTCCCTGTCCCACACGCTCATGCGGGCGCGGGGCGGACACACCACGGACGACGCGACTCTGCTCCTGGTGGAGTGGCGCGGCTGACCTCACCGCTGTCGTACGGTACGGCTCCGCCGGCCGTGCTTGTTTCCCGCTCGTCAGTCCGGCGGCGCCTGCGTGCCCGCGGTGTCGATGAGGATCTGTTCCGCCTGGGTGACGTTGTCGGCCCGGACGGCCTGTGCCATCGCGGCACGCGCGGCCTCGGGTGTCGCGTGCGGCGGGATCACGAGCAGCGAGAAGACGTCCTGGTCGCCGCGGGTGATCAGGACGGTGTCGTCGCCCACGGGGAACGAGTCGATGCGCACCACCCGGTCCTCGACGACGATCCGGGTCGGGAGCCCTTCCCAGGCAGCGGTGTCCAGGCCGACGCGTGTGACGGGGCCGAGGTGTTCGGTGAGGGCGCTCAGCAGCGCGGGCAGCTCGGCACCGATGTCGCGCGACCGCGGCCACCACGCGCCGTCGAGAACGCCCTCGCGCGACGTCGTGGTCTCCAGCCGGAGCAGCGCGCACCCGGGCCGTACGGCCTCGTGAACGCCACTGGGCAGACGCCGGGAAACCGGGAACGCATCGGAGCCGGTCATGAGGATCACCCGTCTTCGGGAATCGGTGCGACCACGGGACTCGCCTCGCCTTTCCCACGCTACTCGGGAAGCCCCGTGAACACGTGAGCACCACGCAGGGATGTTCTCCCGGGCTCCCCGGCTCCCGGGCTCCCGGGCTCCCGGGCTCCCGGGCTCCCGGGCCAGGCACCCGACAGCCGACGTCTTCGCGTCCCGGTCCGGCCGGTCCCCTGTCCGAGCGGCAGCCGACGAAGCAGACGAAGCAGCCGCTGTCGATAACCTGACCGGGTGAAGACCGAGTTGACCCTCCTGTCGCGTGTGGCCTACCGCGGTCGGGAGATCACCGCGCCCCGGCTGCGCGGGCTGCTCGCGCTGCTCGCCGGCGAGCAGCGCTCCGGTTGCAGCACCGCGAGGCTGGTGGACGGGCTGTGGCAGGACGAGCTGCCGGCCAACCCGGCCAACGCGCTGCGGATCCTGGTCTCCCGGGCCCGCTCCCAGCTCGGGGCCGACGTGATCGTCAGCACCCCGACCGGCTACCGGCTGGCGCTGGGTGAGGAGCAGGTCGACAGTTCGGCGGTGGTGCGGTGCGCCGAGGCGAGCGCCCGGCACGCCCGGGCCGGGGACCATGCCGCCGCCCTGGCGAGCGCGGAGGAGGGCCTGGCGTTCTGGGACGCGACCCCGGACTCCGAGGCCGCGCCGGGCGACCCGGTGGCGGAGCTGCGGGCCGAGCGGGCACCGCGCCACGGCTCCCTCGTACGCTCCCGCGCGCTGGCGCTCGCCCGGCTGGGGCGGCACAACGAAGCCCTGGCGCCGCTGACCGAGGTCTTCGCCGGGGCGCCGCGTGACGAGGAGGTACTGGGCGAGCTGCTGCGCGCCGAGGCGGCCACGGCCGGGCCCTCGGCGGCGCTCGCCCGCTACGAGGCGTACCGGCGCGAGCTCCGCGACGATCTCGGCACCGACCCGGGCGGCGGGCTGAAGGCCGTGCATCAGGAGCTGCTGCGGGTGGAGGCCCCCGTGGTGCGGTACGGGGTGGCGCACGATCCGAATCCGCTGCTGGGGCGGGAGGAGGATCTCGCGGCGGTGGCCGGGCTGTTGCGCTCGTCTCGGCTGGCCTCGATCGTCGGCCCCGGTGGGCTGGGCAAGACACGGCTCGCGTACGCCGTCAGCCGGCAGGCGGAGCAGCGGGTGGTGCACTTCGTCTCGCTGGCCGGAGTCCGTGCGGACGAGGACGTGGCCGGCGAGGTGGCCTCGGCGCTCGGTGGCGGGGAGGCGCCACGCGCCGGCGTCGGGGCGTACGGCGGTGGGGCGGATGTGCCCGCCGGAATCGTCGCCGCCCTGGGCGCCGGCCCCGCGCTGCTGGTGCTGGACAACTGCGAGCAGGTCGTCCGGGGCGCCGCCGACCTGGTGCGGGAGCTGGTGGCACGGTCCAAGGACCTGCGGGTCCTGGTCACCAGCAGGGCACCGCTGGGGCTGAGCTCGGAAGCGGTGTACCAGCTGCCGCAGCTGAGCCCGGCGACCTCGATCGAGCTCTTCGAGCAGCGGGCACGGGCCGCGCGCCCCGATGTCGAGCTGCCGCCCGGCGCGGTCGCGGAGCTGTGCGGGCATCTGGACGGACTGCCGCTCGCCCTGGAGTTGGCGGCGGCGCGGGTGCGGGTGCTGTCCGTACCCGAGATCGGCCGCCGCCTCGGCGACCGGTTCGCGCTGCTGCGCGGCGGGACCCGGGACGCACCCGAGCGGCACCGCACCCTGCACGCGGTCGTGGACTGGAGCTGGAATCTGCTGGAGGAGGACGCGCGGGCGGCGCTGCGGGCGTTGTCGGTCTTCCCCGGCGGCTTCAACGAAGCGGCGGCGGAACGACTGCTGGGTGACAGCGGCGACGCGCTGTACCTGCTGGAGCAGCTGGTGGACCAGTCGCTGCTGAAGGCCGTCGACACCACGGCCGGGATCCGCTTCCGGATGCTGGAGACGGTGCGGGAGTTCAGCGCCGCCCGGCGAGCGGCCGCCGGGGAGGAGGAGGCGGTCACCGACCGGTTCCTCGGCTGGGCACGGGACTTCGGACTGGCCAACCACGATGTGATGGCCGGCCCCGAGCCGCTGCGGCACTGGGCGCGGCTGCGCGCGGAGCAGGACAACCTGGTGCTCGCCCTGCGGTACGCCCTCAGCCGCCAGGACCAGGCCACCGTCGCGGCGGCCGGCGCGGTGCTGGCCGGCATCTGGCTCACCGACTCGACGAGCTTCCACCGGGTCCTGACCCTGGCCACCGACACCGCGGGGCCACTGTCGCACTACCGCCCCGACGCGCGGTACACCGAGGTCACCCGGACCCTCAGCGCGATCTGCACCGCCGCCCCGTTCATCGGGTACGGCCCGCTGCGGCCGCGCCATCTCGTCACGCTGCGCCGACTGCCGCCCGCGGAGCCGGACACCCTGCCGCGGGCGCTCGCCGTCGTGCTGTGCGCCCTTCCGGACATGCGCCCGCCCGGCTACGAGGCGCTGCGGGAGCTGTGTGCGAGCGACGCGCCCTTGCTGGCGGGCGTCGCCGAGTGCGTGGCCAGCTATCTCTGGGAGTACGAGCATCAGCCGGAGCGTGCGCTGTCCTCCGCCCGCCGGCTGCTCGCCGCGGTCGACGCCGTGCCCAACCCGTCGCTCAGGCTGCTCGGCCACTCCCGGTGCAGCGAGCTGTGCGCGGACGCCGGTCTCGGCGAGGAGGCGTACCGGCATCTGCTGGCGGCGCTGGAGGCCTTGGAGCACCTGAACGACCAGTCGCCCATGACGGGTCTGCACCGGGGTCTGGCGCTGGCCTGTCTGCAGCGCGGTGAGCCGGACGAGGCGGAGGAGTGGCTGCGGCGCGTGGAGCGGAGCCAGCCGGCGGAGCAGACCTCGGCCGTCGCGACCGACCTGGCCGCCTGGGCCGAGATCGCGCTGGCCCGCGGGTTGACCGAGCTGGGTCTGAAGCGGTGGCGGACGGCCGTGGAGCGGCTGCGCGGGGACGAGGCGCCGCCCGTCGACCCCACCATGGACGTGTGGGCGCGGGCGATCGCCGCCTACGCGGTGGCGGCGCACGCGTACGCCGGGCGGCTGGAGCCGGTCGCCGGTCTGGTGGCCGAGCTGGAGGGCCGGCTGCGGACGCAGCTCGCCGACGGCTCCGGCCCGGCCGGGGAGAACCCGGGGTCCGGCATCGACGTGCTGGCCCTCGGTCTGGTCCGGCTCGCCGCGGGCGACACCTCCGCGGTGCGGCTGCTGGCGCTGGCGCAGCGGATGCACGTGCCGCAGACGTTCCCCGCGATGTCCGCCGACCGTGCCCGGCGGGCCGCCGAGGAGGCCGACGGGGCGGCGTACGCCGACGCGGTGTCGGAGTACGCCGCCCTGGAGCGGGACGGGTTGTGGGAGGCAACCCGCGCGCTCATTTCGGGTCGCGGTTGAACTGTGCCGTCGACCAGCGGTAGCCGAGCGCGGTGAGGCCGACGCACCAGGCGACGGCGATCCACCCGTTGTCGCCGATCCCGGTGCCGAGCAGGAGGCCGCGCAGGGTCTCGATGGCGGGGGTGAAGGGCTGGTACTCGGCGATGGGCCGGAACCAGCCGGGCATGGTGTCGGCCGGGATGAAGGCGCTGGAGACGAGGGGCAGGAGGATCAGCGGCATCGCCATGTTGCTGGCCGCCTCGGGGTTCGGGCTGGCCATGCCCATCCCGATCGCGATCCAGGTGAGCGCCAGGGCGAACAGCGCGATCAGCCCGAACGCCGCGAGCCACTCCAGGGCGGTGGCGTCGGTGGAGCGGAAGCCGATGGCCACGGCGACGGCGCCGACGAGGAGCACGCTGGCGATCGACTGCAGCACACTGCCGACGACATGCCCGACGATCACGGAGCCGCGGTAGACCGCCATCGTGCGGAAGCGGGCGATGAGGCCTTCGGTCATGTCCATGGAGACGTAGACGGCGGCCCCGATGACGGTGCTGCCGATGGTCATCATCAGGATGCCCGGGACGAGGTAGGCGATGTACTCGGAGCGGTCCGCGCCCCTGCCACCGATGCCCGCGCTCATCACGTCGCCGAAGACGTAGACGAAGAGCAGCAGCATCATGATCGGGGTGAGCAGCAGGTTCAGGGTCGC
>NZ_KQ948777.1:0-178894 GCF_001514205.1 Streptomyces griseoruber
CTGAAGGCCCGGGTCAAGGCCCTCGCCGACAAGCACCCGCTCTACCCCGGCCTGTAACCGACAACCTCCCACGGGGGCATGCCCGTCACCGCTCGGCATGCCCCTTCGAACCCACGGAGTATGGCGTGGCAATCAGCGTCTTCGACCTGTTCTCCATCGGTATCGGGCCGTCCAGCTCGCACACCGTCGGCCCGATGCGCGCCGCCGGGATGTTCGTCACCCGGCTGAAGCAGGACGGCCTGCTGGCGCAGACCGCCGCGGTCCGGGCGGAGATGTTCGGTTCCCTGGGCGCCACCGGCCACGGTCACGGCACCCCCAAGGCGGTGCTGCTCGGCCTGGAGGGGTACGCGCCGCACACCGTCGACGTCGCACGGGCCGAACGGGACGTGGAGCGGATCCGCAGCACCGGGCGCCTCCGCCTCCTCGGCGCGGAGATCGGCCCCGCCCACGAGATCGACTTCGACCTGGCGACCCAGGTGGTGCTGCACCGCCGACGCTCGCTGCCGTACCACGCCAACGGCATGATCCTCTTCGCGTACGACGGCGAAGGGGTCCCGCTGTCGGAGAGGACGTACTACTCGGTCGGCGGCGGTTTCGTCGTCGACGAGGACGCCGTCGGCGCCGACCGCATCAAGCCCGACGACACCCCACTGGCCCACCCCTTCCGCACCGGCGACGAACTGCTGCGCCTCACCGAGGAGACCGGTCTGTCGATCTCCGCGCTGATGCTGGAGAACGAGAAGGCCTGGCGCACCGAGGAGGAGATCCGCGCCGGTCTGCTGGAGATCTGGCACGTCATGCGGGACTGCGTCGCCAAGGGCCTGGGCCGCGAGGGCATCCTCCCCGGCGGTCTGAAGGTCCGTCGCCGGGCCGCCGCCGCGGCCCGGGCGCTGCGCAGCGAGGGCGACCCGGCGGTCCGCGCGATGGAGTGGGTGACGCTCTACGCCATGGCGGTGAACGAGGAGAACGCCGCGGGCGGCCGTGTGGTCACCGCTCCGACCAACGGCGCGGCGGGCATCATCCCCGCCGTCCTGCACTACTTCCTCGACTTCGTGCCGGGCGCCGACGAGGACGGCATCGTCCGCTTCCTGCTCGCGGCCGGCGCGATCGGCATGCTCTTCAAGGAGAACGCCTCCATCTCCGGCGCCGAGGTCGGCTGCCAGGGCGAGGTCGGCTCCGCCTGCTCGATGGCCGCCGGGGGACTGGCCGAGGTGCTCGGCGGCAGCCCGGAACAGGTCGAGAACGCCGCCGAGATCGGCATGGAGCACAACCTCGGCCTCACCTGCGACCCCGTGGGCGGCCTGGTCCAGATCCCCTGCATCGAACGCAACGGCATGGCCGCGGTCAAGGCGGTCACCGCCGCCCGGATGGCCCTGCGCGGCGACGGGCGGCACCACGTCTCCCTCGACAAGGTCATCAAGACCATGAAGGAGACCGGCGCCGACATGAAGGTCAAGTACAAGGAGACCGCACGCGGCGGCCTCGCCGTCAACGTCATCGAGTGCTGAGGCCATGGGCCGGGTGCCGCCCGCCGCGGGACTGCGCTCGCCGGAGGGCGACCTGCTCGGTCCGCGCGAGAACGCCGGCCGGCACCGCCCCCGCCGGGTCGCCATGCTCAGTGTGCACACCTCACCGCTGCACCAGCCCGGGACCGGTGACGCGGGCGGCATGAACGTCTACATCGTGGAACTCGCCAAGCGGCTCGCCGCGCTCGGCGTCGCGGTGGAGATCTTCACCCGCACCACCTCGGCCGCGCTCCCGCCCCGCGTCGAACTCGCGCCCGGTGTCCTGGTCCGGCATGTGGACGCCGGCCCCTACGAGGGACTCGCCAAGGACGACCTGCCGGCCCGGCTCTGCGCCTTCGCGCACGGCGTGACGCAGGCCTGGGCGGGGGAGCGCCCCGGCCACTACGACCTGGTCCACTCCCACTACTGGCTCTCCGGCCACGTCGGCCGGCTCACCGCGGAGCGCTGGGGTGTCCCGCTGGTGCACGCCATGCACACCATGGCCAAGGTCAAGAACGCCGGCCTCGCCGACGGCGACACCCCCGAACCCGCGGCCCGGGTGGCCGGCGAGGCGGAGGTCGTGCGGGCCGCCCACCGGCTGATAGCCAACACCGAGAAGGAAGCGGGGGAGTTGCTCCACCACTACGACGCCGACCCCGGCCGGGTCGCCGTCGTGCACCCCGGGGTCGACCTGGAGCGCTTTTGGCCCGATGCCCGCGGTGCGGATGCCGGGCGGGTGGCGGCCCGGTCCCGGCTCGGTCTGCCGCGGGACGCCCTCATCCCGCTGTTCGTGGGCCGCATCCAGCCGTTGAAGGCGCCGGACGTCCTGCTGCGCGCGGTGGCCCGGCTGCTCCAGGAGCGGCCGGGCCTGCGGGAGCGGCTCGTGGTGCCGGTCGTGGGCGGCCCCAGCGGCAGCGGTCTGACCCGGCCGGAAGGCCTCCAGAAACTGGCGGCCCGGCTGGGGGTGTCGGACGTCGTGCTGTTCCGGCCGCCGGTCGGTCAGGACCGGCTCGCGGACTGGTACCGGGCGGCGTCCGTGCTGGTCGTGCCGTCCCACAGCGAGTCCTTCGGCCTGGTGGCCGTCGAGGCGCAGGCCTGTGGCACCCCGGTGATCGCCGCCGAGGTCGGCGGTCTGCCGGTGGCCGTGCGGGACGGGGTGAGCGGCGTCCTCGTACCGGGGCACGATCCGGCGCACTACGCGCGGGCGCTGTCCGCCTTCGCCGACGACCCGGCCCGCTCCGCCCGGATGAGCGAGGCCGCGGTCCGCCACGCCCGGTCCTTCGGCTGGGCCGCGACCGCGGCGGCCACGGCGGAGGTGTACACGGCGGCCCTGCGCGGGCATCGGCTGCACCGGGTGCCGTGACGGCGCCGAACCCGGTCCGGGCCCGCTCCCACCGGCTCCGGACGGTGCCGGGGCGGGCAGCATGGCCTCGACGTGCGCCACGGTGGCGCTGCCGGGCGGCAGCCCCGTGTCCCCGGCGTCCGCCCGTACGGCGGCCCCCTCGGCGACGGCCGACTACAGCAGGCTGCTCCAGTACGGCCAGAAGCGGGTGA
The DNA here is from genome assembly GCF_001514205.1 of Streptomyces griseoruber. GTDB lineage: Bacteria > Actinomycetota > Actinomycetes > Streptomycetales > Streptomycetaceae > Streptomyces > Streptomyces griseoruber. The sequence goes on from NZ_KQ948777.1 coordinate 3,060, forward strand.
GCACGAGGAGGGCGATCACCCCGTACCAGGCGGCGAGCAGGATCCCGTGCGTGTCCCGCACGACCTCCAGGACACCCCGGCGCACGGGGACGACCCCCTGTTCCAGGCAGTGCACGGTGACGTACCAGAACAGCGCGATGGTGGCGATCCAGACCACGGCGCAGTACGGGCAGATCTTGTTGAGCTCGTAGAGCGACTGTCCGATCAGCCAGTGCGCGAACACCACCCCCAGCAGCGCTCCGGCGTCCAGCGCGAGCCACAGCCGCCGGTGCAGGCGCGCCCCGGAGAGCACGGCGGTGCCCAGGGCGGTCACGGCGGCGAAGGCACCCAGGCCGAGCAGCATGTTGGGGAAGCCGAACAGGCTGCCCTGCGCACTGGACATGACGCTGCCGCAGCTCACGACGGGGCTGATGTTGCAGGGCGGCTGGTAGGCGGGGTCGCGCAGCAGCCGCCAGTCGTCCACGGCGAGCTGGAAGGAGGCCAGCCAGCCGGCGATCCCGGTGAGGACCATCACCCATCCCGTACGGCGGCTCCCGCCCACCGCGCGCGGTCGCCGGGTGGGCGGGGCGTCCGGTGCGAGCGCGGGGTGGTGACTCACGCGGCTCGCCGGGGGGCGGTGGCCGAAGACGTCCGGCTCCCGGCCGTCGGGGCCGAAGCCGGTGTGGCCCGCCGCCGGTAGACCAGGTACGGCCTGACCAGATAGCCGACCGGGACGCTCCAGACGTGCACCAGGCGGGTGAACGGCCAGGCCGCGAAGAGCAGACAGGCGGTCAGGGCGTGGAGCTGGAACAGCAGGGGTGCCCCGGCGATCGCCTCGGGCTGCGGCTGGAGGACGAACAGCCCCCGGAACCAGACCGAGACCGTCGAGCGGTAGTCGTACCCGGGGCCGAACACATTGTGGGCGGCGGTGGCGGTGATGCCGAGCAGAACGGTGGCGGACAGCAGCGGGAAGAGGACCTTGTCGCTGCGGTCGGTGCCGAGGCGGATCCGCCGGGTCAGCAGTCTGCGGGCGCACAGCATCCCGAGCCCGGTGACCATGGCGAGCCCCGCGACCGAACCCGCCCAGACGGCCGTGGTGTGGTAGGCGTGTTCGCTGATTCCGGCGGACTCGGTCCAGGACGCCGGTATCGCCAGGCCCGCCACATGCCCGGCGATCACCGTGAAGGCCCCGAGATGGAACAGCGGGCTGCCCGAGCGCAGCCAGCGGTGTTCCAGGAGCTGGCTGGTGTGCGTGGTCCAGCCGAACCGGTCGTGCCGGTAGCGCCACACATGCCCGACCACGAACAGGGCGAGGCAGATGTAGGGCACGGCGACCCACAGCAGCAGATCGTTCATCGCTGGTCTTCCTCATGACTGTGCGGAGCGCTGATCGGGGCGGTGAGGGGCGGGACGAAGGTGTCCGGCGGTGCGAACTCGCCGTTCCCGTAGGCGGGGTACGTGCCGTAGGCGTCCAGGCCGACGTCCTCGTTCGGCGGGCCCTCGGCGACGAGCAGGGCCACCGCCGCCCGGTCCGCCTCGGTCGGCGGCGGCAGCAGGGTGAGCAGCGCGGCCAGCACATGCCGGTACGGCGAGTCGGCGTCGGTCAGTGCCCGGTGGATGAGTTCCAGCCCGCGCCGGTGCCGGCGCAGCGGTGCCTCGCCGCCGCCGGGGCCGGCCAGCGCGGCGAACTCCAGCACGACCGGGAGGTGGTCGGGCAGTTCACCGCCGCCGGTGTCCCAGCCGGCGGCCCGGTAGCGCTGGTTGAGGGTGAGCAGGGCCATGCCCCGGCGGCGGGTGTCGCCGTGCAGGTAGTAGGTGAGGTAGAGGCTGCTCTTGCGGCGCAGGTCGAACATCTCGACGTAGTGCCGCTCCAGCGCCTCGGGGTCCTGGGCGGCGAACCAGTCGGTGAACCGGGCCAGGTGCTCCGCCGCGGGCGTGGCCGGAAGGGCCGCCGTCACGGTGGTCAACTCCGTCCGGGCCGAGGTGAGTTCGGCGTCCGGGTACTGAAGGAGCAGCGACCCGAGCCGCAGGGTCAGCGCGCGGCCCGCCGTCTCCTCCGGGGTGAGCCGGGCCGGGCGGCGCACGGCGGCCCGGACACGGGTGCGGACCAGGGCGGGAATCGTTGCCGGCAGCGGGCTCATCGATGGTCTCCGGCGGTGTGGTTGCGGCGCAGGGTGGGCAGGCCGAGCATGACCTCGCGGGGTTCGGCGTCGCCGGACGTCTCGACCGGGCAGCGGTTCTCCATGGCGGTCAGCGCCGCGGCGTCCTCCTTGTGGGCGGCGGGGACGACGTACCGGTCCGCGTACTTGGCGACGGCGAGCAGCCGGTGCAGGTCCTCCGCCTCGCGTGCGGTCAGACCGACGGCCTGGAGCACCGCCTCGTCCCCGGTCTCGCCGAGGGTGCGTTCGCGCATGTACGAGCGGAGCGCGGTGAGTTTCATCAGCACGCCGGCGACGACGTCCGTGTCCCCCGCGGTGAACAGCTCCGCCAGGTACTCCAGCGGGATCCGCAGCCGGGTGACGGCGGCGAAGACATGGTCGGGGTCGTCCTGGTTCCCGCCCGCCGCGTCGACGGCGTCGAGCACGGGGGACAGCGGCGGGACGTACCAGACCATCGGCAGGGTGCGGTACTCCGGGTGCAGCGGCAGCGCCGCCTTGTACCGCATGACCAGGTCGTACACGGGGGAGCGGCGGGCGGCGTCCAGCCAGTCCCCGGGGATGCCCGACTTCCGTGCGGCCGCGCGGACCTCGGGGTCGTGCGGGTCGAGGAAGACACCGCGCTGGGCGTCGAGCAGGTCGTGCTCGTCGGGGGTGGCGGCGGCCTCGCCGACGCGGTCGGCGTCGTACAGGAGCAGGCCCAGGTAGCGCAGCCGGCCGACGCAGGTCTCGGAGCAGACGGTGGGCTGACCGGCCTCGATGCGCGGGAAGCAGAAGGTGCACTTCTCGGCCTTGCCGGTGGCGTGGTTGACGTACACCTTCTTGTACGGGCATGCCGTCACGCACATCCGCCAGCCCCGGCAGCGGTCCTGGTCGGCCAGGACGATGCCGTCCTCGACCCGCTTGTACATCGCGCCGGACGGACACGCCGACACACAGGCCGGGTTGAGGCAGTGCTCGCACAGCCGGGGCAGATGGAAGAGGAAGGTCTGCTCGAACGCGAACTTCACCTTCTCCGCCCACGCCCCGCTCAGGTTGGGGTCCGCGCCGGCGTTCTCGGGCGCTCCGCCGAGGCCGTCCTCCCAGTTGGCGCCCCAGGTGATGGCGGTGGGCCGGCCGGTGAGGACCGAGCGGGGGCGGGCGACCGGGATGTCCTTCCCGGCGGGGGCGCTGACGAGGTTGTCGTAGTCGTAGGTGACCGGCTCGTAGTAGTCCTCGATGGACGGCAGGTCGGGGTTGGAGAACAGGGACAGCAGCCGCTTGATCCGCCCGCCGGAGCGCAGGACCAGCCGCCCGCGCCTGTCGAGCATCCAGCCGCCCTTCCAGTGCTCCTGGTCCTCGTAGCGGCGCGGGTAGCCGACGCCGGGCTTGGTCTCGACGTTGTTGAACCAGGCGTACTCGACGCCGGTGCGGTTGGTCCACGTCTGCTTGCAGGTGACCGAGCAGGTGTGGCAGCCGATGCACTTGTCGAGGTTCATCACCATCGCGATCTGGGCCATGACGCGCATGTCAGTACTCCAGATCCTGCGAGCGACGGCGGATGACGGTGACCTCGTCGCGCTGGTTGCCGGTCGGGCCGTAGTAGTTGAAGGCGTAGGTGAACTGTGCGTAGCCGCCCGCCAGATGGGTCGGCTTGAGCAGCAGCCGGGTCAGGGAGTTGTGGATGCCGCCCCGCCTGCCGCTCACCTCGGTCTTCGGCACGTTCACGTTGCGGTCCTGGGCGTGGTACATGTACACCGTGCCCTCGGGCATACGGTGGGTGACCACCGCGCGGGCGGCGACGACACCGTTGCGGTTGTACGCCTCGATCCACTCGTTGTCCTTGACGCCGATCTTCTCGGCGTCGGCGGTGGACATCCAGATCGTCGGTCCGCCGCGGGACAGGTCGAGCATGTACTTGTTGTCCTGGTAGTTCGAGTGGATGGACCACTTCGAGTGCGGGGTCAGATAGCGGACGGTGACCTCCGCACGGCCCCGGTCGTGCAGATGCTCGTCGCCGTAGTGCCTGGCGGTGTTCAACGGGGGCCGGTAGACGGGGAGTTGCTCGCCCAGTTCGGCCATCCAGTCGTGCTGGACGAAGAAGTGCTGCCGCCCGGTGAGGGTGTGCCAGGGCTTCTTGTGCTCGGTGTTGATGACGAACGGCGAGTAGCGGCGCCCGCCGGTCTCCGAGCCCGACCACTCGTACGACGTGATCACCGAGCGGGGCTGGGTGCGGGTGTCGGCGAACGTGATCCGCTCCGCCTCGCGCTCGGCGGAGAGTTCGACCAGGCCCTCGCTGCCGGTCTGCCGCTCCAGCTCCCGGAAGCCCTCGGTGGCCAGACGGCCGTTGGTGGTGCCGGACAGCGCGAGGATCGCCTCGCACATGTCGCTCGCGGTGGCGAGCGAGGGCCGCCCGGCGGCGATACCGTCCCGGACGGTGCCGTTGCGGTGCCGGAGGTCCTCGATCTCCTGGTCCGGGTGGACGGTGACGCCCTTGGTGGTGGTGCCCAGGGTGTCGAGCAGCGGACCGACGGCGCGCATCTTCTGCGCGACCGCCGTGTAGTCCCGCTCGATCGTGACCAGCTTCGGCATGGTCCGCCCGGGCACCGGCTCGCACGCGCCGGCCTTCCAGTCCCGCACCACCCCGCCCGGCTGGGCGAGTTCGTCGGGGGTGTCGTGCAGCAGTGGCACCGCGAGGACGTCGGTCCGGGTGCCGAGGTGCTCGGCGGCCAGCTCGCTGAACCGGTCGGCGATCGTGAGGAACGTGTCGTAGTCGGTGCGGGCCTGCCAGGGCGGCGCGATGGCCGGGGTGAAGGCGTGCACGAAGGGGTGCATGTCCGTGCTGGACAGGTCGTCCTTCTCGTACCAGGTCGCCGCCGGCAGGACCACGTCGGCCAGCAGACCGGTGGACGTCATCCGGAAGTCCATGCAGACCAGCAGATCGAGCTTGCCCTCGGGGGCCTCCTCCCGCCACACCACGTCCTTCGGGCGGCCCTCGGGCGGGGTCTCCTCGGAGCGGACCGCCGCGTCGGTGCCCAGCAGATGCCGCAGGAAGTACTCGTTGCCCTTGCCGGAGGAGCCCAGCAGGTTCGCCCGCCACACCGTCAGCACGCGCGGGAAGTTGGCCGGGTCGTCCGGATCCTCGACGGCGAACCGCAGCCGCCCGGACTTCAGCTCGTCGACGATGTGCTCGGCGACCGGACGGCCGGCCCGCGCCGCCTCGTCCGTCAGATCGAGCGGGTTGCGGTTGAAACCGGGGTGCCCGGGCGTCCAGCCCAGCCGCACCGCCTGCGCCAGACAGTCCGCGAAGCCCTTGCCCTTGAACCGCCCTTCCCCCAGCGGCGAGGCCAGCTCCTCGGGCCCGAACGCCTCGTACCGCCACTGGTCGGAGTTCAGGTACCAGTACGAGGTGCCCGCCATGTGCCGGGTCGGCCGCTGCCAGTCGAAGGCGAACGACAGGTGCTGCTGGCCCGTGACCGGGCGGACCTTCTCCTGGCCGACGTAGTGCGCCCAGCCGCCGCCGTTGACGCCCTGACAGCCGGTCATGGTGAGCAGCGCCAGGAAGGCGCGGTAGATGGTGTCGGAGTGGAACCAGTGATTGGTGCCGGCACCCAGCGCGATCATGGACCGGCCGTGGGTGCGCTCGGCGTTGCGGGCGAACTCCCGGGCGATCCGGGCCGCCTGCTCGGCCGGCACCGAGGTGATCGTCTCCTGCCAGGCCGGGGTGTACGGCTCGGAGGCGTCCTCGTACGACGACGGCCAGCTGCCCGGCAGACCCGGCCGCTGCACCCCGTACTGCGCCAGCATCAGGTCGAAGACGGTGGTGACGAGCCGTCCGCCGACGCGCCGCACGGGCACCCCGCGCACCATGACCGAGCCGCCCTCGGTGCCGCCCTCGTCGAAGCGGGGCAGGGCCACGGCCACGGTCCGCTCGGCCCGGCCGAGCAGGCTCAACTCGGGCACGGTGTCGCCCAGATCGAGGTTCCAGCGGCCCGGGTCGGTCTGTGCCCAGCGGAAGCCGAGTGAGCCGTTCGGCACCACCGGTTCGCCGGTGGCCGCGTCGAGCAGAACGGTCTTCGACTCGGCGTTCTCCTCGGTCTCCGTGTCGCCTCCGAGATCGGCGGCGGTCAGGAACCCGTCCGGGACCAGGCCCTCCTCGCCGTGCTCGCGCAGCGTCACCAGGAACGGGGCGTCGGTGAACTCGCGCAGGTAGTCCTGGAAGTACGGCACCTCGCGGTCGACGAGGAACTCGCGCAGGATCACATGCCCCATGGCCATCGCCAGCGCGCCGTCCGTGCCCGGATGCGGGGCGAGCCATTCGTCGGCGTGCTTGACGTTGTCCGCGTAGTCGGGGCTCACCGCGACGACCTTGGTGCCGTTGTAGCGGGTCTCGGTGAGGAAGTGCGCGTCGGGCGTGCGGGTCACGGGGATGTTGGACCCCCACATGATCAGATAGCCCGCGTTCCACCAGTCGGCGGCCTCCGGTACGTCGGTCTGGTCCCCGAAGACCTGCGGCGAGGCGACCGGCAGGTCGGCGTACCAGTCGTAGAAGGAGAGGAGCGTGCCGCCGATCAGCGAGGTGTACCGGGCGCCGGCCGCGAAGGACGCCATCGACATCGCCGGGATCGGGGAGAAGCCGGCGACACGGTCGGGGCCGTACGTCCTGACCGTGTGGACCTGGGCGGCGGCGACCAGCTCGGACACCTCGTCCCAGTCGGCGCGCACCAGACCGCCCTTGCCCCGGGCCCGCTTGTAGGCGCGGGCCTTCGCCGGGTCGCCGGTGATCTCGGCCCAGGCCGCCACCGGGTCGCCGAGCCGCCCCCGGGCCTCACGCCACAGCTTCAGCAGCGCCCCGCGCACATACGGGTAGCGGACCCGGCTCGGGGAGTACGTGTACCAGGAGAACGACGCGCCGCGCGGGCAGCCCCGGGGCTCGTACTCGGGGCAGTCGGCGCCGATCGACGGGTAGTCGGTGGCCTGGTGCTCCCAGGTGATGATGCCGTCCTTGACGTACACCATCCACGAGCAGGAACCGGTGCAGTTCACCCCGTGCGTCGAACGCACCACCTTGTCGTGCGCCCACCGGTCCCGGTAGAAGCCCTCCCAGTGAGGATCGCCCGTGCCGAACACCGCGCGGCCGTCGGCCGACACCTCGCTGCGCGTGAGCAGCCGACGGGCCGCGAGCGGCCAGCCTTCCGCGGCGCGCGGCTCCTGGCGCCCTGCGTTCTGATCGTTCTCCATGACGAGGAACGCTAGGCGGCGCGCACCCTCGGGCACCTGGGGCCGGCGGCCCCTGCCCGGCGACCTTCCGGCCCCGTCCGCCCGGTCGCCATAGGGCCCAACGGCCTTGGTGGCGGGACCCGGTCGGCCGGTTGGCCGGGTGTGGCCGGCCGTGCATGCTGGGCACCGATCGCCCCGCGGATGCCCCTCTGCACGACCGCATTCCGTGCCCGCCCGGCGGCCGATTTCTTCCGTCCCCGGCCGCCGCGGGTGGAGCGCGTACGGCGCGCGGCGCCCGGTCCGATCACGCGTCCGGCCGCCTGCCGCGTCCGGACGCGGCCCCCTCCCCTCCCTCCGCCGCACCCGCACCGGTCCGCCCAGCCGGCCGTGACCCCGCGCTGCTGCCTCTCGCCCCGCACGACCCGCTGCCGCCGCTCACAGATCGAACAGCGCGGCCCCGGAGCCTTCGCCGTGGAAACGACAGAGCAGGAAAGAAGGCAGACACGTCGTGGACGGATCACACCGGCGGACCGGCGGACCGGCGCCCTGCTCACGGCGCTCGGTACGGCCCTCGCCGTCGCCGGAGCCCCTCTGCTGAAGCCCGGCGACCCGGGCGGCCCAGAGGTGCTGGACCTGGCCACGGTGCAGGGCGGGTTCGTCGGGACGACGTTCCCCGAGGCGGGCCACTACGCGTTCGTCGACCACGACATGCCCCACGCCGAAGCGGGAGCGCACGGCATGGTGGAGGCGAGCAGCTGGTGGACACCGTCGGCTGGTGGTCCCTGGTGCGGTTCGCGTACGTGGCGGGCGCGGCCCTGTGGGTCGGCGGCCAACTGGCCGTCTCCCTGGTGGTCCTGCCGCTGGCCCGCCACCTCCTCGCCCTGCGGGCCGAGGACCGCTTCACCGCCGCGGCCGGCCGCCGGTTCGGCCTGCTGACCGGCGCGGTGTTCCCGCCCGTGCGGCCGGCCACCGGCTGGGCCATGGCCTGGCACGGGGCGTCACCCGGGCCGCGCTCGCCGAACCCGGTCACGGCCGTACGCTCGCGACCGAACCCGCCCTGTTCGTCGTGGTGATGCTCGCCGCGGCCGGACACGGCATCGCCCACGCCAAGGGCCGTGCCGACCCGGGAAACGCGGGCCGGTCCCCGTCCGGCGCGCGATCGAGGCCGCATGGCCCGCGGCGGGGGCCGGTCAACCCTCCTCCGGGACGGGACGGCGGCGCAGAGTTGACGGAACGGAAGGCAACCTGGTGAAGGAGCCGTGATGCAGACCCGGGAAGTCGACGCCCCAGCCGTCCAGGCTCTGCTGGCCGCGGCGGTGGCCGCGCCGTCGATCCACAACACGCAGCCCTGGCGGTTCGGCCTGGACCCGGAGAGCAGGTCGATCCTGGTCCGGGTCGACCGAGGGCGACTGCTGCCGGCGACCGATCCCCGGCTGCGCGCCCAGTACCTGTCGGTGGGCGCGGCCGTCCTCAACCTCCGGGTGGCCGCGGAGTATCTGGGCTGGGATCCCGTCGTCCGGCTGTGTTCCGCCGCGGACGACCCCGACCTGCTGGCCACGGTGCAACTGACCGGCACCGCCGCGGGCGCGCAGTCGTCCCTGCGCGATCTGTACGGGGAGATCGAGCGACGCCACACCAGCCGGATGCCCTTCACCGGGCGCGGTGTGCCGGACGCGATCGTGACCGAGATGACCGGCGCCGCCCGGGCCGAGGGCGCGCAGCTGGACGTTCCCGACATCGTGGCGACCCGGCGTCTGCTGCGCGTGACGGCGGTGGCCGAGTCCCGCAACGCCGTGCACCCGGCCCGCGCGTCCGAGGTGCGTACCTGGATCACCGTCCCGGGGGCGGACGCCGCCTACGGCATTCCCGTGACGGCCCTGGGGCCGCGGGACGCCTCCGGGCGGGTGCCCGTGCGGGACTTCGTCGGTGCGCTGCCCGCGCCGCGGCTGCCCACCCTGCCCTTCGAACGGCACGTCCAGGTGGCCCTGCTGTGGACGTCCCACGACCGGCCGGAGGACTGGCTGCGCGCGGGGCAGGCGCTCCAGCGCGTGCTGCTCACGGCGACCGCGCACGGGGTGCGGACCTCGATGCTGCACCAGGCGATGGAGTGGCCGGATCTGCGGGAGGCGATGGCCGGATCGAGGCAGCGGTGCTGCCCCCAGGTGCTGATCCGCTTCGGCTACGGCCCGGACGGCGCCCGTACGCCCCGCGCGCCGGCCGACCTCGTGTCCGCTCCCGGCACAGGGCCGGACGCCGAGGGCACGGCCTGAGGACGAAGGAGGGGCCCGTCCGTCCGCCGGTAGGGACCGATGGCCCATGCCGTCGCCGGGGCCGGATCCGGACAGTGGTCAGGAGGCGCCGTCGGGCGGTGATCCCGGTGGCGTCGTACCACCATGAGGCAGAGGAAAGGGACGGACACCATGGTCCAGCCGGTGAAGTCGAAGAGTGGTCGCTCACCCTCGGGCGTTCCCGTGTCCGGCCGGGCGTGGCTGATGCTGGCGCTGGCCACGGTGGGTTTCGCGGTCAACTTCTGGGCGTGGGCGTTGCTGAGTCCGTTGGGCCCGCGGTTCAAGGAGAGTCTCGATCTGTCGTCGTTCCAGCAGTCGCTGCTGGTGGCGGTGCCGGTGGTGGTCGGTTCGCTGGGGCGTGTCCCGGTGGGTGCGCTGACCGACCGGTTCGGTGGGCGGGTGATGTTCCCGATCGTGTCGGCGGTCACCATCGTTCCGGTCCTCTCCCTCGGTCTGGCCGGGCACTCCTCGCTCGCGGCGCTGCTGGTCGGCGGGTTCTTCCTCGGGATCGGCGGTACCGCGTTCGCCGTCGGGGTCCCCTTCGTCAACGCCTGGTTCCCGCCGGAGCGCCGAGGTCTTGGCATCGGTGTCTTCGGTGCGGGCATGGGTGGTACCGCGATCAGTGCGCTGACCACGGTGAGGCTGGTCGACGCGCGCGGTATGGCGGCCCCGTTCCTGATCACCGCGGCGGTGCTGGCCGTGTATGCCGTGGTCGCCGCGGCGGTGCTGCGTGACGCGCCGGGACGGACGGTGCCGGCCGAGCCGCTGGCGCGTCGGCTGGCCGTCACGTTCCGCCTCGGGATCACCTGGCAGGCGTCCGCGCTCTACGCGGTGGCGTTCGGCGGCTATGTCGCCTTCTCCGTCTATCTGCCGACCTACCTCAAGACCGGGTACGGCCTGACCCAGGCGGACGCTGCGAACCGGATGGCCGGGTTCGTGCTGCTGGCGGTGGCGATGCGCCCGGTCGGCGGCTGGCTGTCGGACCGGCTGGGTCCGGTGCGGATCCTGGCCGGTGCGCTGGCGGTGGTCGTCGCGGGGGCCGTCGTCCAGTCGTTCACCCCGGCGCTGGCGCCGGTGGGCACCGTCGCGTTCTTGGCCATGGCCGCCGCGCTCGGCGCGGGCAGCGGGGCGACCTTCGCCCTGGTGGCCCTGCTCACCCCGGCCGACCGGGTCGGTTCCGTCACGGGTGTGGTGGGCGCCGCGGGCGGACTGGGCGGCTTCCTGCCCCCGCTGGTCATGGGCTCGCTGTACGGCGAGTACGGAACCTACGCGGCCGGCCTGGCCCTCCTCGCGATCGTGGCGGCCGCGGCACTGGCCTTCACCCTCACCGCCGTCCGCGCCGCCGTCCGGGGCGGCGACCGGAAGCCGCGCACCGGCCGCCGCAGCGGACACCACCGCATCGCGGGCACCACCGCGTGAGGGCGAGGGCACGAGGTCGGGAGCGCCACGAGCACCTCCCGAGCGGCGCCACGAATCGCTGCGCGAGGACAGCGCCTGACGGCTCACGGCACCGCACGCGCGACCGGGGCAGTCCGCCTCGAACCGTGCAGAGGCCGCCTTCCTCATGCGGCACCCCGGCTTCCCGCCGGTGTCCGGCCGCACCACCGCGTCGAGGCAGGCGGTCGGCCGCGTGCCGGGGGTGTGGAGAAGTCGCCGACGGATGTCCGGACGCCGTTCTGCACAGGGCGAGAAAACCCGCGGTCTGCCCTGGCGCGTACGTGGCCATCGCGGTCCTGAACTCCTTCACCGCGGGGTCGTCGTCCGAGGGCGCCTTGACGAGCTGGACGCCGCGCGGTGCGGCGGGCCGATGGGGCGGGGCGGCGTCCGGGCGCCCGTCCCGGAGCGCGCCGACCCGAAGGCCAACCGGGCGGGACTCGGACTCCGCCTCGCGTCACGGATCCGCAGGCTCCGCCGATCACGAGATCACGTGCCGGACACGCCCTGGGCACCGGCGGTCGCGCGGGCCGTCACCTGGTGGGCCGTCGCCGGGCGTACGCCTCGATCTCGATCTTCATACGAGGGTCGGAGAGGCCGCACACCAGCATGGTCGCGGCCGGGCGGATCCCGCCGAAGGCGCGGCGCAGGGTCGGCCAGCACGGCTCGAAGTCCGCGCGGTCGGGGAGCATGTACCGCACCCTCACCACGTCGGCGAGGGTGCAGCCTGCCTCGGCCAGTGCCGCCTCGATGGTGCGCAGGCACTGCTCGGCCTGCGCCACCACGTCGTCGGAGATCGTCATGGCGGCGTAGTCGAAACCGGTCGTCCCGGAGACGTGCACCCAGTCGCCGTCCACCACGGCCCGGGCGTAGCCGATCCGCTCCTCGAACGTCGAGCCGCTGAGGATCGCACGCCGCTCCGCCGGTCGCTCAGCCGGTCGCTCCGCCAGTCGCTCTCTCGGTCGCTCTGTCATGCGCCGAACGCTAGGTGACCTGCATCGACACGTCCAATACCCGTACAGGACCGGGCTGATACGCCTGGGCGTATGGGCCGTCCGGAACGGCCAGGCGGTGCGTCCCTGCGACCGCGGAGGGCGGTCTGTCGCAGGACGTGGTGCTGGCGCTGCCGGTCAAGGAGCCGTCGCACGGGTACGACCTGCGTACGCGGCTGGCGGCGACGCTCGGACCGCCGGGCCAAACGCTGAACACGGGTCAGATCTACGTCACGCTCACCCGGCTGGAGAAAGGGAGAAGGCGGGACTGGCCGAGCCGCTCGTACTCGTGGACATGCCGCGGCGGGAGCTGATGCGCCACCTCGCCGAGGCCCAGCATGCCGCCCTCGCTCATGACACGAACTCGGAGGCCGGACCGCTCCTGGAGGGCATCGCGCTCCGGTTGCGGGCCGAGCTGCGCCGGCTGGAGGCGTGTGGGTCTGTCGCGGGTGTACGGGGAGGACGAGAGCCTGGTGCGGGCCGTCGCCGGGGTCGACCTCGACGTGCCCTGGCCGACCCGGCGCACCTGCTCACCCACCGCCCGCGGCTGAACGCCATGACGGCCCACCTGCCCACGTCGCTGCCGCTCGGCGTACGGCTGCCCGCCCGCCGGCCCGGCCGCGCCGCCCCGGCCTCCGCCGGCACGGCCGCCACCGCCGTCATGGTCGCCGCGGTGCTCACCTGGCACACCGAGCTGAACGCGGCCCCCGACTCCGTGCGGTTCGGCCCCCGTGAAGTGCGGACCGACCAGAGCGGCCAGGTACTGCTCGCCGTCACACTCGCGCGGGGGCACTGTCCACCCTCAACACCGTGCTGCTCGGCTGGGGCATCGTCGTGCTGGCCCGGCATGCCCTGACCGTCTCCCGTGCCCTCGGCGCCGCGCCCGGCGAGGCCGTCACCGCGCTCTGCGCCGCCCAACTCCTTTCCGCCGCGCCCGGACCGGCGGCGGGTATCCCGGCCGGGCTCGGCCTGTCCCGGCTGTTCGGCGACACGGTCACGCCCCCGGCGTCGTGGCTGCTCACCACCGCGCTCGTCATCCTGACGGCAGCCGGAGCGCTGACCGCCCTGCCCGCATGGGCTCACGCCCGCCACCCCGCCGGGCGCGCCCTCAACACCGGACCCGCCTGACGGACCGCCCTTCTCCCGTCGCTGGAAGAACCCCGGTGGACGGGTTTGCCCAGCGCGTCCGCGGCGTGCCCGCCGATCAGCGCGTGGTCGCCCTTGACGGGGTGTTCCAGCAGGTACGTCCCCCGCATCGGCCTCGGACGGCGAGCGGCTCACAGGCGTTGCCGTGCCGAGCGCCGCCGACGCTGCTCGGCCGGATCCGCGACCGGCGCGGCCAGCAACAGCCTTTGGGTGTACGGATGTTCGGGAGCGGTGGTGATCTCGCCCGCCGGTCCGGTCTCGACGATGTCACCGCGGTGGATGACGCTCACGCGATGGCTGACGTGCCGGATGACCGCGAGGTCGTGCGAGATGAAGAGGTAGGCGACGCCGGTGCGCCGCTGGATGTCGACCAGGAGATCGAGAACGCGCGCCTGGGTGGTGAGGTCGAGTGCGGAGACGGGCTCGTCGCACACGACGAGCCGCGGGGCGGGCGCCAGCGCGCGGGCGATCGCGACGCGCTGCCGCTGACCACCGCTGAACTCCCGCGGCAGCCGTTGCGACGCGTCCTTCGGCAGCCCCACCTGGTCGAGCAGCTCCGCGACGCGGTTGCGGGCCTCGCCTGCCGCGGCGCCCTGCACGACCAGTGGTTCGCTGAGGATGTCGCCGATGGTCAGTGCCGGGTTGAGGGAGGAGTACGGGTCCTGGAAGACCACCTGGATGTCCCGGGCCAGGGCGCGGCGTTCCTTGCGGCCGGCGTGGGTGATGTCGTTGCCCTGGAAGCGGACCGTGCCGCCGCTGGGTGGGACGAGGCCGAGCACGGACCGGCCGATGGTCGTCTTGCCGGAGCCCGACTCGCCGACGACGCCCAGGGTCTCGCCCTGTCCCACGGCGAGCGACACGCCGTGCAGGACCTCGTGCGGGCGGGCCCTGAAACCCCGCCCGGGGTAGGTGACGCGCAGCTCGCTGACCTCCAGCAGAGTGGTCATCGGGTCTCCGTTTCGAGCGCGCCCGCGGAGGCGGTCGGAGGGTCGGTGCGCAGCGCGGTCTCGTCGAGGATCGAGTCCAGGAGCTTGCGCGTGTAGGGGTGCCGGGGTGCGGCGAACAGGTCGTCCGTCGTGCCGGTCTCGACGACGGTGCCCTCCCGCATGACGGCGACTCGGCCGCAGATGTCCGCGACCACACCGAAGTTGTGGGTCACGAGCAGCACCGCCATGTTCAGGTCCTTCTGCAGGTCGCGCAGCAGGTCGAGGATCTCCGCCTGGACGGTGACGTCGAGGGCGGTGGTCGGTTCGTCGGCGATGAGCAGCAGGGGCCGGCCGGCGACGGCGCCCGCGATGAGGACGCGCTGGGCCATGCCGCCGGAGATCTGGTGCGGATAGGAGCGGAAGGTGCGCTCGGGGTCGGGGATGCCGACCCGGGCGAGGAGCGCCAGGACCCGCTCGCGGGCCTCGCGCCCGGACATGGGTGTCGCCGCGCGCACACCCTCGACGAGCTGGGCGCCCACCGTGCAGGACGGGTCCAGGTTGGACATGGGTTCCTGGGGCACGTACGCGATGGACGTGCCCCGCACCGCCCGCAGTTCGCGCTCGCTCAGGCCGAGCAGTTCGCGGCCGTCGAGCCGGATCGAGCCGCGGGTGACGACGGCCTCCGGGGGCAGTACGCCGAGTGCGGCGAACGCGGTCTGTGTCTTGCCGGAGCCGGACTCGCCGACCAGGCCGAGGGTCTCCCCGGCCGCCACACTCAGGGTGACGCCGCTGACGACCTCCTTCAGTTCGCCGGTCGGTGTCGGGTAGGCGATCGCCAGGTCCTCGACCGTGAGCAGTCCGGCGACGGAGGGCACCTCCGTGGCCGACGGCCGGTACGAGGTGGCGGTGACGATCCGGGAGGGCTTCGGACGCCCGCCCTCCAGAGCGTCCCGCAGCGCGTTCCCGAGCAGCACCAGTGACGCGGTGATGATCCCGAGCGCGAGGCTGGGCCACAGGAACTGCTGCGGCTCCTCGTACAGGTTGGTGAACCCCTCGGAGATCATCGCGCCGAAGCTGGGCACCGTGCTGGAGCCCACGCCCAGGAAGGCCAGGCCCGACTGGACGGCGATCGAGGAACCCGCGAGGAACGCCGTGGCGATGATCACCGGCCCGCGCACCACGGTGAACACATGCCGGCGCAGGATGCGCCGGTCGGGCAGTCCGGAGACCCGGGCGGCATCGACGTACAGCTCGTTCTTCACGCCGAGGACGAGATTGCGGACGAGCCGGTAGATGCCGGGGGAGAGCAGCACGCCGAAGACGACCATGGTGGCCTTGTAGTCGCCCTTGGTCACCGGCATCAGGATGATCAGCAGGAGCAGCCCGGGGAAGGTCATGACCAGGTTGAACACCCACTCGGTCACCGCGCGCGTACGCCGCCCGAAGTACCCCCCGACCAGCCCGGAGGTGATCCCGATGGCGAGGGCGATGCTGGTGCCGATGAGCGCCGAGACCACGCTCGTGTCGATGGAGTGCAGCAGCCGGGCGAAGATGTCGCGCCCGCTCTTGTCCCCGCCGAGCAGATAGCCGTGCTCGCCGACGCCCGCGTTGATCGCGTCCAGGTTCACCTGGTTGGGCCCGTGGTCGGTGAGGAGCGGGGTGAGCAGGCCGAGCAGGACGACCAGGACGAGCAGACTCGCGCTGAGGACGGCCTGGGGGTCGGCGAGCAGGCGCCGCAGCGGCGACCGGCGGCGCGCCTCCGTACTCGATGGACTCAATTGACCGTCCTCGCCTTCGGGTTGAGCCACCCATTGAGGAGATCGACGACGAGGTTGACGACCACGACGAGCAGCACGCCGAAGAGGCTGATGCCCATGATGATCGGTACATCGCCCTGGAGGGAGGCGTTGAACGCGTACTGGCCGAAGCCCGGCAGCGCGAAGATCTGCTCGATGATCAGGGCGCCGCCGAGCATCTGGATGAATTCCAGCGACAGGACCGTCAGGGCGGGTCCCGCCGCGTTGCGCAGGGCGTGCCGCAGCACGATGGAACGGGTGGGCACGCCGCGCGTGCGCAGGGTGCGGACGTAGTCCTTGCGCAGTTCGCCGATCATGGCGCCGCGGATCTGGGAGGTCAGACTGGCGACCCCGCCCATCATCAGGGCGACCACGGGAATGGCGATGCTGCTCGCCCAACGGCTCGGGCTCTCGCCGAAGTCGGTGTATCCGGTGGCCGGGAACACATGCAGCTCGATGGCGAGGACGTAGACCAGCGCGATGGCGACGAGCAGGCTCGGCACGAGGTAGCCGACCATCGCGACGCCCTGGGCGATCCGGTCGACGGCGCCGCCCCGCGCGGCGGCGGCCACCCCGAGGGCGACGCTGATGACCGAGGTGGCCAGCAGCGCGACCACCACGATCGACAGGGTGACGCCGAGCCGGGCGGTGAGGGCCGAGCGGACCGGTTCGCTGGTGAAGTACGAGGCGCCGAGGTCACCCCGGACGGCATGGGTGAGCCAGTCGCTGTACTGGATCGCCACCGGCCGGTCGAGTCCCATCAGTGCCTTCTGGGCGGTGACCTGCTGAGGGGTGGCGCCGTTGCCGAGGACGCTGCTCGCCACGTCGTCGAAGGTCGTGCTGAGCAGCAGGAACGTGATCATGGTCACCAGGACCGCGAGCACGAGGCCCGCGGTCAGGCGACGCAGCACATAGACGGTCATGGACGGCGGCTCATCCCTGGGACTGCGCGGAGTCGGCCACGCCGAACTGGCGGATGGTGGCCATCGTGGAGGAGCCGTCGCCGAGGTAGGTGATGCCCTTCTTGGTGGCCCAGTCGGTGCCGATGTAGAAGACGGGTGCGAGCCACGCGTTCTCGACGCCGAACTCGTTGATCTTCCGGTAGATCCCGGCGGCCTTCGCCGGGTCGAGTTCGCCTGCGGCCTGGTCCAGGAGTGCGGTCAGCTTCGGGTCGGTGGAGTGGAACACGTTGCGGAAGCCGGCCGGGGTGTAGAAGCTGCGGGTCATGATCGGGTCGGTGGCGAGACCCTCCACGAGCAGGAACATCGGGTACTTGCCCGACGCGACGGCGGTGGTGGTCTGCTGCGCGGGCACCGGCTCCCACGTCACCTTGACGCCGATGTCCGCGAGCGCCTGGGTGAAGATCGGCTCGAAGCTCTTGGTGAAGACGAGGCTCGGCATCTTGACCGAGAAGCCGTTCGGATAGCCGGCCTCGGAGAGGAGCTTCCTGGCCCCGGCGACGTCGAAGGGGTACACCTTGTCGAGGGCCTTGTCGTAGGCCCCGCTCTTGGGGTTGAACAGCTGGTCGGTGGCCAGGCCGGAGCCGCCCATCGCCTGCTGGACGATCTTCTGCCGGTCGAAGGCCATGTTGATGGCCTTGCGTACGCGCAGGTCGCCGAGCGGCTTGAGCTTGGTGCCGGCGCGGTCGGCGAGGACGAGGTAGGCGCCCGCGGTCGCCTGCACATGGGTGATCTGGAAGCCGGCCGCCTTGATCGCGGCCACCTGCGAGGGGTCGACGGTGCCGGCGTTGGTCTCACCCGCCTTGAGGGCGTTGGCCGACGCGGTGGGGTCGGTGATCACACGGATCTTGACGGTCCTGAACGGATACGCCTTCTTGTTCCAGTAGTCGTCGCGCCGGTTGAGGACGTAGACGGAGCCGTTGACCGTGGCCTTCGTGTCCAGGGTGTACGGCCCCGACCCGACGGGGTTGAGGGCGGTGCTCTTGTTCGCCATCGTCTTCGGGTCGCCGATCACACCGGGCGCCGTCGACAGGGCGGCCAGCAGTGAGGCGTCCGGCTGCTTGAGCCGGAGCACGACCGTCGAGGCGTCGGGGGCCTCGACCGAGGCGACGGAGGCCAGCGACAGCTGGCTCTGCCCGGGGGTCGAGCGGATCCGCTCCAGGGTGGCCTTCACCGCGCTCGCGTCCACCGCGCCGCCCGAGCTGAACGTCATCCCCTGGCGGAGCTTCAGGGTGAGCGTGCGTCCGTCCTTCGTGTACGACCAGCTCTGTGCGGCGCCGGGATGGAGTTGGCCCTTGTTGTCCTGGAGCAGGAGCGTGTCGAAGATCGAGTCCCAGACGTAGGTCTGCTGGCCCTCGATGAGCTGGGCGGGGTCGAACGAGTTGGGCGTGCCGAGGATGGACAGCGCGAGGGTCGCGTCGGCGCCGGAGTTCGACGTGGCGGCCGGGGTGCTGTCGCACGCCGCTGTGGCGGTCGCCAGCAGGGCGACGGCCACAGCGGCGGCCAGGGCCTGGGAACGCTGCCGTGGCCTGGGCCGGGAATGCGAGAAGCGGATGCGCATGGGTGGATTCCTTCGTCCTGGAACCTGGAGTGCCGAGGCGTTCGTCAGCGCGTCGGTATCGGTGCGGTCATGCCCGGGTGCGCATGTGGCGGAGTCCTGTGTGACGCCGGCATGCGGTGGTGGACAGGGGCGTTGCGGCGGTCGCGGATCCGCCGGTGCGTCCTGTCACGCGAAGAGTTACCACGTGGTCGAATTTCATTCGGAAGGTAAGCCCCGGCGGAAGGCGCGGGAAGAGTGGCGACCGTGTTCGTAACCAGAGCGTTACTTGGCGCGAAATCGACACACCCCGCCCCTTGCGCTCGAGGCGGCCACCGCGCAGACTCCGAGCAGGTTATGAAATTCTAAGCCTTGGAAGGTTTTGGGAATCGTGATGCGGGATTCGGGAAGAGGAAGCGCTCGGTGACCCAGGCCAAGGCCCGCGGCCCGTACACGAAGACCCCGGCCAGGCGGGCGGAGATCGTCCGGGCGGCACGCGAGAGCTTCGCGGAACACGGGTTCACGAAGGCGTCCCTGCGGGACATCGCCGAGCGGGCCGGCATCACCCACGCCGGGCTGCTGCACCACTTCCGCAACAAGGACGACCTGCTCGCCGCCGTGCTCGCCGAACGCGACACCGAGGAGCGGCAGTACGCCGAGTCGAGGGTCCCGGACATGGACCATCTGACGCCGTACCTCGGCGACCTGCTGCGCCACCACCAGAAGGCCCCCGAGCTGATGCGTCTGTGGATCGAGCTCGCGGCGGCCGCCTCACGTCCGGAGCATCCGGCGCACGGCTACTTCGCACAGCGCTACGCCTGGGGACGCGAGCAGTTCGCCCGGGGCATGCGGGGCAAGGCCCGCCGGGGGGAACTCCACGAGGCGCTCGCCCCCGAACACGCGGCCACCCTGCTCCAAGCCGTGCTCAACGGTCTGCAGCTGCAATGGTTGCTCGACCAGGATCTCGACATCGTCGGCCCGGTCCGGGCCTTCATGCGTATGACCTTCCCGCAGGCCGCAGAACCGGAGGACGACGCATGAGACCTGGCACCCTCGCCGTCCAGCTGTACAGCGTGATCGACGCTCTGGGAGCCGACCGCCCCGGCACTCTCGCGCGCCTCGCCGGGCTCGGCTTCCGCTACGTCGAGCCGTTCGCGCTCGGCCTGTGGAACACGCCCCCCGACGAACTGGCCGCCTCCGCACGCGCGTTGCGCGTGGATCTGGACGAGGCCGGCCTCGGAGTCGGCTCCGCGCACATCGCCGTCTCTGCCGACAGCCAGGCATCCGCGATCGAGACCTGCCGCATCCTGGGCACGGACACCGCCTTCGTGCCGATTCCATGGCTCGTCGAGGGATTCGACGAGCGGTCCCTGGAGACCCACGACGGTGTACGCGCCTTCGCCGGCCGTCTCAACGCGGCGGCGCGGCAGCTGGCCGGGGCGGGGATCCGGCTCGGCTACCACAACCACCACTTCGAGTGGGCCCGGCTGCCGGGCGGCGCCCACGCCTTCGACCTGCTGTGGGATCTGCTCGACCCCGAGATCCTCGCGGAGGTCGACGTCTACTGGGCCGCCGTGGCGGGCCAGGACCCGGTCGATGTCCTGGAACGTCTCGGGCAACGCGCCGTGACCGCCCACCTCAAGGACGGGCCCGCCGCACTGGACGCACCGCAGACGCCCATCGGTACCGGGGACATCGACATCCCGGCCGCGTTGCGCGCGGGAAGCCATCTGCGCTGGCACATCACGGAGATCGACCGGACCGAAGCCGACCGCTTCGAACTGCTCGCGGCCAACCGGGAAGCCCTCCTGGCGGGTGGCCTGACCATCTCCTGAGACGACGATTCCCGACCCGGCCGACCGGGTCGGCGTGCCGCGGCGGCGGGGCGGCGGGGCGGCGGGGAGATCACCACGCCGTCCTGGACCGGTGGCCGGCAGGAGCCGCCGAGAGGTCCCCCACGCAGGGGGCGGCCGGCGGCGGACCGCCCGCGGTGTCACCGCCGACGGCCCGCTCCGGTCGTCTCACCCCGCCCTGCGTACCCGGCGGGAGGCGCTGAACCTGCCACGGGGGAGGGGCTCCACGGTGGCGCCGTCGGGGAAGACGACGCGTGCGGTGGTGGCCGGCGGGACGTCGACCGTGACGGTGAGTTCGTCGCCGTCCGTCCGCCACTCGACGGCGATCGTGCCCTGCGGGGACTCGTGCGTTCCCCGGGCCCAGGGCACGGACGGGTGCGGGACGGGCGCGACCTCGAAGGACTCCCAGGCGATCGACCCCGGTGTCTGCCGCAGTCCCAGGACATGGGTGTGCAGGAAGCGGACCACCGCGCCCTTGCTGTAGTGGTTCAGGGACTCGTGCGCCGTGCCGGTCCCGTCGACGCCCTCCCAGTCCTCCCAGACGGTGGTCGCGCCACGGTCGAGCATGTACAGCCAGGACGGCGCGGTGCGCTGGAGGAGCAACTCGTAGGCGACGTCGGGGTGACCGGTGTCGGCGAGGACGGGGAGCAGATCGCCGGTCGCGAGGAAGCCGGTGCCGAGATGGGTGCCGGCCGCGCGGATCAGCTCGACCAGACGCGCGGCGGCGGCCCCGCGCAGTTCGGGGGGGACGAGCCCGAGGGACAGCGCGCGCACATAACCGGCCTGGGTGTCGCCCACGGTACGTCCGTCGGGGGAGAGGAACTCGGTGCGCCAGGCGTCGCGGACCCGCTCGGCGATCACGGCGTAGCGGTCCGCTTCCTCGGCGTGGTCCAGTACCCGTGCCACCCGGGCCAGGGTCGCCGTCGACCGGTACAGGAAGGCCGTGCCGATCTCGCCCTTGTCGGACAGGAACCAGGCGACGGGATCGTCCTTGACCGGGTCGACGCGGGTGCCGTCGGCCGCCTTCGCCCGGGGCTCGGTCCACTCACCCCAGTGGAAGGAGCCGTCCCAGAGGTACCGCTCGTGCGGCAGCGGTTCGGCCGAGCGTTCGGTCCGGGACGGGTGGCGGAGGGTGCGGGCGGTGGTGAGCGCCCACTCCACCCAGCGGACCATCGCCTCCCAGTTCTCGGCCAGGACCTCCCGGTCGCCGTACGACTCGTACAGCTCCCACGGGACGGCGACGACGGCGTCTCCCCAGCCGGCCGAGCCGGTCATCATGGCGAACTGGTCGTCGAGGTGGTGTTTGATACGGCGTCCGTCGGGCGAGAAGTTGGCGATCCGGCCGTCGGGCAGCTGGTCGTCACGGACGGAGCGCAGCCATTTGCGGCTGAAGCCCAGGACGTCGTACAGGCGGGTCGCGGTGGGGGCGAAGACCTGGTAGTCACCGGTCCAGGCGAGACGTTCACGGGTCGGACAGTCGGTGGGCACGTCGACGGCGTTGCCGCGGAAGCTCCACTCGGCGATCTCGTGGAGGCGGTCGAGATCGCCGTGACCGCAGGCGAAGGTGCCGGTGCGGCGCAGGTCCGAGTGGACGACCCGCATGACGAGGCTTGCCGGGTCGAGCGGGGCGCCGTCGCGGTGGACGCGGGCGTACCGGAACCCGTGCACCGTGTGGCGCGGCTCGAACGTCTCGCCACCGCCCGCCGAGACGGCCTCGTCGCGCTGGACGAACGGGATCGGGGCCTGGCCGGGGCGGGTGGCGTCCAGGTGGGCGGTGGTCAGGTCGCCGTCGGGGCCGAGGTGCTCGCCGTGGTCGACGACCGTGCGGGTGCCGGCCGGGCCGAGGTCGCTCAGGGCGATCCGGCCGGAGGCGTTCTGGCCGAAGTCGGCGATCCATGTGCCGTCTTCGAGCTGTTCCACGGACTGTGCGGGGCGCGACTCGACCACGCGCACCGGCGGCGCCGGCGACCAGTCGATCGCCGGAGCCTCCACCTGGTCGACCAGGACGGGCCGGCCGGCCCCGTGCCGGCACCGGAAGTCGGTGGTCTGCCCATCCATGAGGTCGGCCCGGGTGATGGCCGACTCCGCGCTCGTCCACGTCCCGTCGGTGCGGACGACCTGCCGGGTGCCGTCCTCGTGGACGATGTGCAGCTCGGCCCGCGCGCCGGGCACCGTGCCCCAGCCGGCCGGTTGGCGGAAGGCACCCACCTGCCCCCGGTACCAGCCGTCGGACAGCAGGATCTCGAACCGGTTGCCGCCCGCCTCGACGGCGGCCGTGACGTCGGACGCCTGGGCGTAGAGCGTGCGGTCGTAGGAGGTGGACCCCGGCGACAGTTCGGCGGTGCCGGCCCGCACACCGTTGACGTACGCCTCGTACACCCCGAGCGCCGTCGCGTAGAGCCGCGCCGAGCGCACCCCGGCCGGCACCTCGAACCGGGCCGAGAGGACGTACGCGGGCCGTCTGCCGTAGCCGGCGTCGCCGGACTCGGCGGGACTGATCCAGCGGGCCTTCCAGTCGGCGGCGAGCAGACCCGCCTCGAACGTGTGCCATGGCGACCACGGCGAACCGTCGCCGTCGCCGAGCGCCCGGACCCGCCAGGCCACCCGTTGCCCGCTGGACAGCGCCGCCCACGGCCAGGGGACGAACCGGTGCCCCCCGACGGCGATGCTCACGACGGGCCGCGCCTCGCCGTCGACGGTGCACTCCGCCTCGTACGCCACCGGGCGGGGCGCGTCCGACGGCGGCTTCCACGACAGCCGGGGCGTGGGCCCCGACACGGGGAAGGTGTCACCGCCGCTGTCGATGCCCAGGTCGTACGGTGCGTAGTCCATGCTGTGCCTTCTCGGGACTCGGTGGAACGGGACGCTTCTCGGGACGCCGGCCGGGGCGTGGCGCTAACGGACCGACTTGATCTTGAACTTGACGATGAGGCCACCGACCAGTGCCAGGACCGCGCCGATCAGGTAGAGCTGGGTGTAGTTCTTCTCGCCGCCGTCGCCGACTCCGAGGGTGATGACGAGCGGGGCGATCAGCGGGGCGACGGCGCTGGGGATCTTCTGCGCGAAACCGACGACGGCGAGGTAGCGGCCCGCCTCGGCCCGGTCCGGCAGGACGGCGAACACGATCGCCTGGTCGACGGCGCTGAACACCGCGATGGCGAACTGCATCAGCACCGCGCCGACGATCAGCTGGGGCAGCGAGTGCGCGAACGCCTCGGTGACGGCCCCGGCGACGAACACCGCGGAGCCGATCAGGGCGAACAGCTTGCGCCGGCCGAGCTTGTCGGAAAGGAAACCGCCCCCGATGGCACCGCCCGCCGCGGCCACCACGCCGATGGTCCCGATGACCGCCACGATCCCGGCGACCTCCTTGACCGGCAGGTCGAGCCGCTGCGCGTAGAAGAAGGTGCCGAAGGTCGTGTTGAAGTACAGGCCCATGAAGAAGACGAAGCGGCCGAGCCAGTTCCAGCCGAAGTCCGGGTACCTGCGCGGGTTGAAGCCGTAGCTGGCGACCATGCCCCGCAGGGTCACGCCGCCGGTGTGCACGAGCGCCCGGGAGTCGCCCTCGGGCTTGAACACCGGGAAGAGCACCACCAGGGCGGCGCCCAGGACACCCGGCACCAGGAACACCAGGAAGGTGCTGGAGGCCACCCCGTACGCGAGACCGATGCCGATCACCGGGGCGATCTGCGTCATGACGCTGGTCAGGGCGGAGACCCGGCCGCGCTGCTCCTCGGACACCCGGTCCGCCTGGACGTTCTGGATGGCCTGCCCGGCCGTGGACCAGCCGAGCATGCCGAAGACCCACGCCAGGCCCAGCAGGGGGACCGACGGAGCGAGGGCGACCCCCACGAGCGCGACGGTGCCGAGCAGGACGCCGCCGATCATGAAGGGGGTCCGACGGCCGAGCCGGGAACGGGTCCGGTCGCTCCAGAGGCCGATCAGGGGGCTGAGGACCAGGTAGACGAACTGGGCGGACCCGGTGACGTACCCGAGTTGTTCCTCGTGCCCGGGCGCCAGATCGGAGATCCGCACCGCGAGTGAGTAGGACAGGGGGACCATCAGGGCCAGGGAGCCACCGAAGCTGGCGATCATCAGCCAGACGAGGTAGTCCCTGCCGACCTTCTGCAGCGGCGGTGCCTCGATCTCGGGCGTGGCGGGCGGTTCGGTGGGCCCGTCGGCGGCGTCCTGCGGTGACGCCGTCGGAGGGGGAACCACCACGCTGACGTCCCGGTCGTCGTAGGGCATGAGGACTCCTTTGTCACATGATCGCAAGGGGCGGCGGCGACCGGTGGGTGGCGGGGGTGGCCATGGCAGGGCGGCAGGGCCGGGGGAGGGAAGGTCACAGCGGTTCCGTACCGCCGGACCGGCCGAGGGATCGGAACACCGGCCGCCTGAGGGCGGGAGCCGTCCGTGGCGTCGGCCGAGAACGGCAGTCCGGCCGGGCTCGGCAAGGAGCCCTGGTGGGGGGCGGCCCGGGCTGCCGGGCCGCCGTCGGCGGCAGGGGCGGTGCGTACCGCCGACGGGTCCTGTGGTGGTGCGGCACCGGCAATCCGCGTGCGGTGGTCGCCGATGCCGTCGGGACCGGGGGCGTCGGCCGCACGATGACCGCGGGAGCCGTGCCGCCGGGCGGTCCCGCGGACGGTGCCGGGCCAGGGCGCCGGGATTCCGCGGTGTGTCGCGGGGCGCCGCCGGGATGTCGGCTCAGGAGACGCCGGCGAGGGACGACCGGGGCTGCGGTGGACGCACCGGGGTGGCCGGGGCCCCGCGCCGCCGGCTCCGGGCCGTGAGCGACCCGGTCGGCGGAGAGTTCCCGGACGGTTCGGCCGTGCGCCGTGGAGGGCGGCGGGGTGGAGGCATGGGCCGACCTTTCTCCGTCGTTGCGGCAACGGCGGCACGCGGAGTGCCGCGCGGCGTCGCGGGTGTCAGCCGGCCGTGGCCCCGCCGGGCTTGTGGCCTCCCAGACCGTGCCAGCGCCGGCGCAGGGCGAACGCGGCCGACTTGGGCCTGCGGTCGCGGGTGAACACGCCCTTCTTGTTGCCGTCGACGCGGTGGATGCCGTGCGAGGTCTGGAAGTCGGCGAAGTTCCACACGTGTTCGCCGACGAACTCGGGGATGCGGTCGAAGACGCGGTGGTACATGGCGAGGAAGTCGCTCTGGTACTCCTCGCTCCACGGAGCGTCCCACACGGAGTGCAGGCCGGGCTGGGTGTCGGCGCCGTACTCGGACATCATGACCGGCTTGCCGAAGCGCTGGACCCACCCGCGCAGGTCCTGCTCCAGATACCCTTCGGAGGTCGCGAGATCGCCCGTGAAGAGGTACCAGCCGTAGTAGCGGTTGATGCTGAGGACGTCGAAGAGGTCGCCGATCCGGTCGTTCTGCGGCGTCGCGAACATGACGGCGGCGTAGGTCAGCGGCCGGGTCGGGTCGAGCTTGCGGGCCAGCTCGACCAGCGGCTCGAAGTACTCGCGCGCGCCCTCCTCGTTGGAGGCCGGCTCGTTGGCGATGCACCACATCACCACGCTCGGGTGGTTCTTGTCCCTCTCGATCAGCTCCCGAAGGTGCTGGGCGTGGACGTCCCCGGTGGCCCCGCCGAAGTTCTCGGGTGCGAAGGTCGGCGTCGGAGCCTGTCCGGTGAGGCCGCCCATCACGCCCAGGTTGAGGCCGACGGCGGCGGTCTCGTCGATGACGACGATGCCCTGGCGGTCGGCGAAGTCCAGGACCTCTTCGGCGTAGGGGTAGTGGGAGGTGCGGAAGGAGTTGGCGCCGGTCCATTCCATGAGCTGGAAGTCGTGGACGAGGTAGGCGTCGTCGTGGCCCTTGCCGCGGACGGGGGTGTCCTCGTGCTTGCCGAAGCCGGTGAAGTAGAACGGTTCGCCGTTGATGAGGAACTGGGTGCCGCGGACCTCGACGGTGCGGACGCCGAAGGGCTGGGTGTAGCTGTCCACGGTCTCGCCGTCCACGGTCAGCTCCACGACGAGGTCGTAGAGGTAGGCCGCGCCCGGCTGCCAGAGCGTGACGTCCTCGATGCGCAGGACGCCCTCGGGGCCCTCCCCCCGCGCGACGGTTCGGCCGGCCTCGTCCACCGCACGCACCCGCACGGCGACCGTGTCGGCGTGCTCGCCGGCGCTCTCCACCCGGTAGTCGACGGTACCGGCCGCGCCGTCCCGTCCGGTGACGACGGTGACGTCCTCGACGAAGACCCTCGGCGTGCTGTACAGGCGTACCGGGCGCGCGATGCCCGCGTAGTTGTAGAAGTCGTGCAGATACGACTGCCGTTCGCGGCCGTCGGGGCCGGTCGTGACGGTGCCGGGCGGGATGGTGACGTTCGTCAGCCGGTTGTCGACGCCGACCGTCAGCCGGAACTCGGTGCCGGGCTCGACGATGCCGGTCAGGTCCGCCTCGAACGGCGTGTAGCCGCCGGTGTGCTCGGCCACGAGCCGTTCGTCGACATAGACCTGTGCGGCGTGCGTGACGGACCCGAAGCGCAGCACCACGCGCTCATCGGTCCAGCCGCGCGGGACGCGTACGTCGCGCTGGTACCAGACGACTCCGACGTGGTCACGGATCTCCGGGTCCACGAACAGGTCGTTGTAGCTGGCGGGCACGGGGACTTCGAGCGGTGGGGCGAGCCGTGACGCCCAGGGGGCGGCGCCGGCGCGGGTGTCGAGGGCGAATCGCCACAGGCCGTCGAGGGCGGCGATGTCACGGGTGGGGCTGGTACGGGGCGAGAGCATGGGATTCCTACCGGGTGCTCGGGGCGGTCGAGGCGGCGCGCATTAAATCGTTTCACCGGCGTCTGCGAGGAGTGTGCTGCCCGTCATGAACGCCGAGAGGTCGCTGGCGCAGAACAGCACCACGCGGGCGATGTCGTCGGGCACGCCGAGCCGGCCGAGCGGGCCCGGCCGCATCACGGACAGGAGCGCCTCGGAGTCCAGGGGGACGCCGGCCGCCGCGGCCGCCGCCATGTTTCCTTCGGTCGGCACGAACGTCGGCGCGACGCCCAGTACGCGGATGCCGAACGGGGCGAACTCCAGGGCGAGCTGCCGGGTGATGCCGCGGGCCGCGTGCTTGGAGCCGACGTACGCGGCGAGCCCGGGCGCCGTCCCCCGGAACCCGGCCGTGGAGACGACGTTGACGATGACGCCCCCGCTGCCGGCCTCGCTCATCCGGCGCGCGGCCTCCCGCGAGCCGAGGAAGACACCGCGGGTGTTGACGGCGAACACCTCGTCGAAGGCCTTGTCGGACATCTCCAGCGCGGAAACGCTGGGGAAGACCCCCGCGTTGTTCACCCAGATGTCGACCCCGCCGAGCTCCCGGACCGCGAGGTCGGCGACGGCCACGACGCTGTCGGGGTCGGTGACGTCCAGACGGGCGCCCAGGGCACGGCCCTGACCTCGGGTGCCGAGGTCCTCGGCGACGGCGGTGGCGAGCTCGTCCCGGATGTCCGCGACGAGCACGTCGGCGCCGGCCTCGGCCAGCCGCTCGGCGACGGCCCGGCCGAGCCCCCGGCCCGCGCCGGTCACGACGGCGCGCCGCCCGGACAACGAGACGAGTTCGGCCAGGGACTTGGACGAGACGTCGGGTACGGATACCTGCACGGTGTGTCCTCCGTGTGTGACGGTGCGGTCAGATCCGGCCGCGGCGGGCGGTCTCGCCCAGCCAGGCGAGAGAGGGCTTGGGGTGGCGCTCGAACGTCTCGCGGTCGACCGCGACCAGACCGAACGTCGGTGCCCAGTGGCCCCACTCGTAGTTGTCGAGCAGGCTCCAGTGCAGATAGCCGCGGACGTCCACCCCGTCGGCGATCGCCTTGCCGAGGTGCTCCAGGGCTTCGCCGGTGTAGGCGATGCGACGGGCGTCGTCGCCGATGGCGATGCCGTTCTCGGTGATCAGGATCGGCAGGCCGCCGGTGACCTCGGCGGTGTGCCGCACCGCGATGGCCAGGGCGTCGGGCCGGTAGGCGGTCCCCACGAGCGTGTTGTCCGGGTGCGGCGGGTAGGGCTCGATGCCGTCCGGGCCGACCCACTGGCTGGAGTACGACTGCACGCCCACGAAGTCGTCGCCGCGCGCGCCCTCCAGGTAGAGGTCCTCCCAGACGTGCTCCAGCTCCCGCTTCTTCTCCTCCGCCCCGGGCCGGGCCACGAAGGCGCGGTTGGCGACCGTCCAGCCGACCTTGGCGGCGGTGCGCTCGCGCAGCACCTCCCGCGCGGCGTGGTGCGCCTCGACGAGCCGCTCGCCGATCTGCGTGTCGGGAGCCGGCAGCGGCGGACGCGGGCCCTCGTTGTCGAGGGTGGGGCTCTGCCACTCCCCGTCGGCCTGCTGGTTCTGGAAGGCCCGGGCCATGCCGGCCATGATGGCCAGCATGTTCGGCTCGTTCATGGTGACGACCCACTCGACGCCGTCGAGGATGGGCGCGACCGTCTCGACGTACGTCCGGAACCGGTCGACGGCGCGCTCGCCGAGCCAGCCGCCCTCCTGGGCGAACCAGAGCGGGCTGGTGAAGTGGTGCAGGGTGACGACCGGGGTCAGGCCGAGCTCGAAGGCCGTTTCGATCATGCGCCGGTAGTGGGCGAGTGCGGCGCGCGAGACCATGCCGGGGATCGGCTCGATCCGCGCCCACTCGATGCCGAAGCGATAGGCGTTGAGCCCGGCGTCCGCGAGCAACCGCATGTCCTCGCGGTACCGGTGGTAGCTGTCGCAGGCGTCACCGCTGCGCTCCATGCCCGGGATGCGCCCCTCGTTCGCCCAGAAGTCGCTGTTGAGGTTGTTGCCTTCGATCTGGTGCGGTGCCGTGGATGCGCCCCAGAGGAAACCGGGAGCGAGTTCGGTCATCGTCGACTGCCTTCCTGAGTGCCGGTGGTGACGGGCCCGGCGGTGCGCAGGCTGCCGGGGCGGTGTGACCTGCCCGGGTGGCCGGTGGCGCGGGTGCTGGACGCGGATCCGGGCGGCGGCTGAGCCCGGACTCCAACAGTTACCATGTGGTTGGTTTTCGCTGGAACGTAAACCGGGATCGGGAGGTGGGGAAGACCGCGGGGTCATTTCGTAACCTGAGCGTTACAAGAGGGGGGCGTTTCCACCCGTTCGCTCAAGGGGTGCGTGGATGCCGGTACCGACGGTGACCGCGCGCGGCATCGTCGCGGAGACGAGCGGTGTCGGCGCCCCGGTGCTCTCGTGGAACCGTTCCTGCGGGTTCGCTATGCGTGCCGGGGGTGGCGAGGCCGTTGGCGGGGACCACGCAGCGCCGGGGGCCGGTGATCCCTCCTCCCTTACGCAGTACGAGTGAATGAGCCGATTGTTCAGTTCGGGGCCGGTGGCGAGTCTTTACCGTCTCTGAATGGATCCGGGGGCGGCGGGAAAGGCCCTGCCGGAGGGGGACCGGTGGAAAGGCGCACCTGATGTCGGGGTTGGGGAAGTCGCCGGACGTGCTCAGCGTCCGCTCGGGCCGCTGCCATCGGACCGGGACGTGGATCTGGGGCGCGGTGGGCGTGGCCGGTCTCGTGGGAACGGCGCTGACTTTCAGCGGGCTGTGGACGGCCGGGAGCGCGGCGGCGCGGATGGTGGCCTTCGGGCCGTCCATCGGCTGCTGGGGGTTGACGGTCTCCCTGGTGCTCCGTGCGTGGGGGGCGAGCGGACGGGTGCGGACGCGGCTGCTGTTGTTGGGGGGTTCGGCAGTGGCCGGGGGTGTGTACCGGGGGGCGGTCAACGTGCTGTCGGCCCACACTCCGGGTTCGGGACGGGACGAACGATCCCTGCTCGGTTCGGTCGTGGTCACCGGAGTGACGCTGGCGGTCGGCCTGGGGATGGCCGGTCTGGTGGTCGCGGCCGATGCCGGCACAGGCCGGCGCGTGTTGCTGCGGCGTGTGCTTGACGGGGTCGTCACAGCCGGGGCCGTGTTCATGACGGGATGGGTGCTGCTGCGGGGGGCCAGTGACGGCTGGCGGCTGGGGACGGGGATGGTCGGCGTCCTCTGGACCGCGGAGGTCGTGTTCCTCAGCTTTCTGTTCGCCCTGTGCCGTCTCGTACGGGGCGACCAGAGAGTCACCTTGTGGGTGGGGATCGTCGGGCTGTCCCTCATGCTGATCGGCGACACCCTGCGCCTGTGGACGGTCGGCCCGCACAGCCCCGAGGCGATGTCCTGTCAGCTGGTCGACACCTGCAATACCGCGGGTCTGGTGGTGGTCGCCGTCGGCCCTTGGGTGCCCGGCGGGGCGAGCGTCCTGGGCACTGCTCAGCCGATGTTGCGATGGGGGATGGAGGGTGCGGCGGCGTTCATCCCCCTGACGGTCTGCACGGTCACGGCGCTGGGATATGTGTGGGCTCCCCCTGCCCGTGACCCGGTGCCGCTGTTGGTCGGCGGGTTGGTGCTGCTGAGCCTCTGGGCACGCCAGACGTTCCTGCCGAGCGAGAACACCAGAAACGACGACTGAGTGCTCGTGCGGCTGCCCTCCCGTGCCGCTCCCGCTCCCGCTCGCCTCTCCGACCGGAGGACGAGGACGCGGTCGGGGCCGCAACCCCCAGGTCGGTCATCCGGCCGTCACGCGGGACGCCCAGCCCGAACCGCGCGCACCGGAGGCGGGGTCAGGGAGCCTCCCGGCGTCCCCCGGCCCTCACGATGGGAAGGGTATGTCGACGCGTGCTCAGGGCCGGGGCTCGCTCGGGGGACGGGGACACGTGCCGTACCGCTGAGGGCCCCTCACATCCCTGCCACGCAGGTCAGAGCGGTGTGACACTGAAGGGCATGGCATCTGAGCAGAGCAGCGACGGCGGCGCCGAGCTGGGCCGGTTCCTGCGTGCCCGCCGCACACGGACCGCACCCGAACAGGTCGGCCTCACGGCCGGCGCCGGCCTGCGCCGCACCCCCGGCCTGCGCCGCGAGGAGCTGGCCACCCTCACCGGGATCAGCGTCGACTACTACGTACGCCTGGAACGCGGCAAGGAGACCCGGCCCGGCCCCTCCGTCGTCGACGCCCTCGCCCGCGCCCTGCGGCTGGACGACGCCGAGCACCAGCACCTGCGCGAGCTTGCCGCCCGCGCCGCGCGGTACGCTCCCGAGCCGCCGCCCGTCCCGAGCCGGACCGTGCGCCCGCACCTGAGGCTGCTGCTGGAGGCGATGCGCCCGAACCCGGCGTACATCGTCAGCCGCAGCATGGATCTGCTCGCTTTCAACCCCGGCGGCCTCGCCCTGTACGCGGGCCTGGCCGACTGGCCCGAAAGCCGGCGCAACCTCGCCCGCTACTTCTTCCTGCACCCCGCGGCCCGCGAGCTGTTCCCCGACTGGGACATCCAGGTACGCGCCTGCATCGCCCGGCTGCGCGCCCTGGCCGGCATCGCACCCGACGCCCCCGACCTGACCACCCTCGTCGGCGAACTCGTACTCAAAAGCCCTGACTTCGCCAAGCTGTGGGAGCGTTACGACGTCACCGGCCGCAAGGCCACCCACAAGACGTTCCACCACCCACAGGTCGGCGCAGTCACTCTGGCCGCCCAGCCCATGGAGCTGGACGGCACACCGGGCCGGCGCCTCGTCGCCCACACCGCCGAACCCGGCACCCCCGATCACGACGCCCTGCTCCTGCTGGACATGAGCGCTCCCGACCCCGGCCCCGGCAGGCGGCCGGCCATGAACGGCGCCCGGCCGCACGCATCGCCCTGATCCGGAAGGCAGGGGCCCGAAACAGAGGCCCGCAGGCCATGCCGGGACGCACACCCGCTGACACATACCACCAAAAACAGGCAGAATACGCACATGGAGCGCGCAGTGGAGAAGGTGAAGGGCCACACGGCGGGTGCCACGAGTGACCTGGGCGCCCATCTGCGCGCCCGCCGTGCGCAGGTGACCCCCGAGCAGGCCGGGCTGACCGCCGCCCCCGGCCCGCGCCGCACGCCGGGCCTGCGCCGGGAGGAGCTCGCCACGCTCGCCGGGATCAGCATCGACTACTACGTACGCCTGGAACGCGGCAAGGAGACCCGGCCCGGCCCCGCGGTCGTCGACGCCCTCGCCCGCGCCCTGCTCCTCGACGCGTCCGAGCACCGGCACCTGCGCGAGCTCGCTTCCCGTGCCGCCTACGCCCCCGAAGCGACGCCCGCCCCCGGCCACACCGTGAGACCACAGCTGATGGTGCTCCTCGAGTCCGTGCGCCCGAACGCCGCCTACGTCGTCAGCCGCACCCTGGACCTGCTCGCCTTCAACCCCGGCGCGCTCCGGCTCTTCGCCTGCCTGGCCGACTGGCCGCCGCCGCGGCGGAACTTCGCCCGCTACGCCTTCCTCCACCCCCTTGCCCGCGACGTACTCGACGACTGGGACGAGCAGGCCCGTGCCTGCGTCGGCCGGCTGCGCGCACTGGCCGGCACCGGACCGGATGCCCCGGACCTGGCCGACATGGTCGACGAACTCCTGGCGAAGAGCCCGGACTTCGCCGACCTGTGGAACCGCTTCGACGTCAAACCGCACGCCCCGGACCCCAAGACCTTCCACCACCCCGACGTCGGCGACCTCCACCTCGGCTACGAGTCGATGCCGCTGGAGCACAGCCAGAAGCAGCGGTTCGTCGTGTTCTTCGCGGAGCCGGGCACCTCCGACCACGACAAACTGATCCTTCTCGACACGGAACACGCTGAGCTGGGCTCCGGGACGGGCGACAGGAACACCGGCCGGCCACGGCTGACGACCTGACGCGCACCTGTGTGGTGCGGCTGCTCGGGGATACGCCCCGTTCGGGCCGGCGGACGACCTCGCGCCGCCGCGCCCTCGAGGCCATCGCGTCGAAGTACCGCACCAACCCGGGCAACCCGTTGCAGGCTCTAGAAGAAGCCCAGCTTCTTCGGCGAGTAGCTCACCAGCAGGTTCTTCGTCTGCTGGTAGTGCTCCAGCATCATCTTGTGCGTCTCCCGGCCGATCCCCGACTGCTTGTACCCGCCGAAGGCGGCATGCGCCGGGTAGGCGTGGTAGCAGTTGGTCCAGACGCGGCCCGCCTGGATCGCCCGGCCCGCGCGGTACGCCGTGTTGATGTCCCGGGTCCACACACCGGCCCCGAGGCCGTACAGGGTGTCGTTGGCGATCTTGATGGCGTCGTCGAAGTCGTCGAAGGAGGCCACCGAGACGACCGGTCCGAAGATCTCCTCCTGGAAGACACGCATCCGGTTGTCACCCTCGAAGATCGTCGGCTGGACGTAGTAGCCGCCCTTCAACTCGCCGTCGTACTCGGTGCGTTCACCGCCGGTGAGCACCTTGGCGCCCTCCTGCCGGCCGATGTCGATGTACGAGAGGATCTTCGACAGCTGCTCGCCGGACGCCTGCGCGCCGATCATCGTGTCGGTGTCGAGCGGGTTGCCCGGCTTGATCAGCTCGGTGCGGGCGACGGCCGCCTGGAGGAAGTCGCCGTAGTTCCCGCGCTGGATCAGACCGCGGGACGGACAGGTGCACACCTCGCCCTGGTTCAGCGCGAACATGGTGAACCCTTCGAGGGCCTTGTCGCGCAGGTCGTCGTCCTTGTCCCACACGTCGTCGAAGAAGATGTTCGGCGACTTGCCGCCCAGCTCCAGCGTGACGGGCTTCAGGTTCTCCGCGGCGTACTGCATGATCAGCCGGCCCGTGGAGGTCTCACCGGTGAACGCCACCTTCGCCACCCGGGGGCTGGACGCGAGCGGCTTGCCCGCCTCCGGGCCGAAGCCGTTGACGATGTTCACCACGCCCGGCGGCAGCAGGTCCGCGACCAGGCTCATCCAGTAGTGCAGGGAGACCGGGGTCTGCTCGGCCGGCTTGATGACCACCGCGTTGCCGGCCGCGAGCGCCGGCGCCAGCTTCCAGGTGGCCATCAGGATCGGGAAGTTCCACGGGATGATCTGCGCGACGACGCCGAGCGGCTCGTGGAAGTGGTACGCCACCGTGTCGTCGTCGACCTCGCTGAGCGAACCCTCCTGCGCGCGCACCGCCCCCGCGAAGTAGCGGAAGTGGTCGATGGCCAGCGGGATGTCCGCCGCCAGCGTCTCACGGACCGGCTTGCCGTTCTCCCAGCTCTCCGCGACCGCGAGAGGCTCCAGATAGGCCTCCATACGGTCCGCGATCTTCAGCAGGATGTCGGACCGCTCGGTCGCCGACGTGCGCCCCCACCCCGGCGCGGCCGCGTGTGCCGCGTCGAGCGCCCGCTCCACGTCCTCCGCCGTGCCACGGGCCACCTCGGTGAAGGGCTGCCCGTTGACGGGAGACGGGTTCTCGAAGTACTGCCCGCGGGCCGGCGGCACGTACTCGCCGCCGATGAAGTGGTCGTAGCGCGCCTGGTAGGAGACGATCGCGCCCTCGGTGCCGGGCGCCGCGTAACGGGTCATGCCGGTGTGCCTCCCTCAGCAGGGCCGCCCGCCGTTGGGCGGCTCTGCGCCGGAGGCTAGGGACCCGGACGTTGCAGCAACGTTGCGGTGATCCCCACCGCTCCCGGCCCGGGGTGGGTCCAGCCGTCCGGCGCCCTCAGTTCCGCTTCCAGCGCCGCCAGCCGCGCCCGTGTCGCCGCCGTCGGGCGGGCCGCCGCCAGCGCCCGCCAGACGTCCAGATCGTCCTCGCCCCACGGCGCGTGCGCCCAGTCCGCCAGGAGGTCGGGATCCCGACCGGCGATCAGCGCGGCCCGCAGACCGTCGGCGAGGCGCTGTCGCAGCCGTACGACCGCCGGGGCCTGCGACGCCGGCAGCAGCGGCCCGGAGTACGCCGCCGCGGCGGCCGTCAGGGCACCCGACGCCAGGCGCCGTTCGACGATCGCCACGTCCGATTCCAGCGGAACCGTGAGCCGATAGGGGCGCGAGGCCAGCAGCCCGGGGCCGAGCACCCCGCGCAGCCGGGCGAGTTCCGCCCGCAGGGTCACCGGCGTCACCGTCTCGTCCTCGTACAGCGCGCACAGCAACTCGTCGCCGGTCAGGCCCTCCGGATGACGGGCCAGCAGCACCAGGATCTCGCTGTGCCGACGGCTGAGCCGGACATTCCGGCCACCGGCGACCAGTCGTGCCTCGTCCCGGCCGAGCGCGGTCAGCTCCGGTACGTCGGGCTGCGGCAACTCGGGGGCGAGCAGCGCGAGCTGGGACTCCGCGGCCCGCGCGACCGCCTGGACGAAGCCCAGGCTGTGCGGATGCGCCAGACCGTTCCCGCCGGTGATGTCCACCGCGCCCAGCACCCGCCCGGTCCGTGGATCGTGCACCGGCGCCGCCGCGCAGGTCCATGGCTGCACCTGCCGGATGAAGTGCTCGGAGGCGAACACCTGCACCGGCCGGTCCAGGGCGACCGCCGTGCCCGGCGCGTTCGTCCCGACGGCGCTCTCCGCCCACCGCGCCCCCGGCACGAAGTTCATCGTCCCGGCCTGCTTGCGCGTCGCCGCATGGCCCTCGACCCACAGCAGTCTGCCGTGCGCGTCGCACACCGCGAGCAGGTGCTCGCCGTCGGCGGCGAACGTGCCCATGAGCTCCCGGAACAGCGGCATCACCCGCGCCAGCGGATGCTCGGACCGGTAGCTGCCGAGATCACCGTCGGTCAGCTCCACGCTCGCGGTGCCGTCGGGACCGACACCGGCCCGCGCCGAACGCCGCCACGAGTCGGCCACGACCGCCCGCACCGGCCTCGGGACGGTGCCCGCCTCGGTGAACGTCTGGTACGCCCGGCGCAGGATCCGTGCCCGCTCGGCAGGGTCGGCCCCCGGTTCCAGGGCCACCCATGGATCGTTCGACAACTGGCCCTCCCGGGAGACGACACGGCTGGGGACGTCGGCGGGGGACATCGGCTGGTGACATCGCCTGGCGACTTCGGCTGGGGACATCGTCACTCCGGGGGTGCGGAGCGACAACCATTTGGACGCGGATCGTCCGAAGCCGCGCATCCGGTTCCGGTCCGGACCGGAACCGCCGCCCGTCGGACGCCGTTCGTCCTCAGGCGCCGTTGACGAGTCTCAGGTAACGCGCCCAGTCCCAGTTCGGGCCGGGATCGGTGTGGTCGGTGCCCGGCACCTCGTAGTGGCCGATGATGTGCGCACGGTCCCGGGGGATGCCGTACCGCTCGCAGACCGACGCGGTGAGCCGGGCGGACCGCTCGTAGAGCGCGTCGGTGAAAGAGGCGGGGCGGTCCACCCATCCCTCGTGCTCGATGCCGACGCTGCGGGTGTTGACGTCCCAGTTCCCCGCGTGCCAGGCGATGTCGGACTCCCTTACGCACTGCGCCACATGCCCGTCGGCGGAGCGCACGACGTAGTGCGCGGACACCCTCTTCCTGGGGTTCTGGAAGACGGTCAGGGTCTTGGCGAACTCGGTCTGGGTGACGTGGATGACGACCCGGTCGACCGGATGGGACGTGGGGCGGTCGGCCGCCGTGTAGTTGGCCGCGGTCGCCGGCTGCCATTCGGCGGGCCGGTAGTCGACGGCCTGTGTCTGCGCACCGGCCGGCGGGTCCGGGAGCAGGGCGTACGGGACGGCCGCGAGCAGGGCGCCCCGCAGCAGCCGCCGTCTGGTGGGAAGGGACAGGGACACGGGTGTGGTCATGGCTGGGCCTCCGTTCCGCGGAGGCCGACGGCTGCGCCCCGCGTCGATCACACTACGGCGACCGCCGGTCGGGCAGTGGGACGTCGGGCAGTTCGGTGGACGGGAGTCCGGATGGGGACAACTCGCTCACCCGAACGGGGAGTTCCGGTCACCCGACGGTGTCAGGAGCCGTCCGCCGCCACCGCCGCCGGGTCGTCCAGCACGGCCCGGACCACGGAGTGCGCGGCCCCCAGCAACGGACCCTCGGGGCCCAGCCGGGAGACGTACACGGGGCGGGCGGGGCCCGCCGTGCGCCGGGCGAGTTCGGACTCCAGCGACGGCAGCAGCCAGGGCGCGAGCCCGGCCAGCGCGCCGCCGAGCACGACGCTCTCGGGGTCCAGCAGATTGAGCGCACCGGTCAGGGCGATGCCGAGGGCCTTGCCCGCCTCGTGCAGGGCGCGCCGTACCTCGGGATCGCCGTCCGCCGCCCGACCCGCGAGGAGGCCGACCCGGTCGCCCCCCGGCTCCAGCCCGGCCGCGCGCAGCACCGCCTCCTCGCCGGCGTACTGCTCCAGACACCCCCGGCCGCCGCAGCCGCACCGCGGCCCGTCGGGGTGGACCGGCACATGCCCGAGCTCGCCCGCGAAGCCGCGGGTGCCGCGCAGCAGGCTGCCGTCCACGACGACCGCGGCGCCGATGCCGATCTCCGCCGACACATGCAGGAAGTTCTGCGGGGTGTGCTCGCCGAGCCAGAGTTCGGCCAGTCCGCCGAAGTTGGCCTCGTTGTCCACCGTCAGCGGCCAGTCGGCGGGCAGCAGGGCGCCGAGGTCGGTGTCGTGCCAGCCGAGGTTCGGGGCGCGTACGACGGTACGGGCGTCGCGGGCGATCAGGCCCGGGACGGCCACGGCGAGCCCGGCCGGCCACAGCCCCGCGCCCTCCGCCTCGGCGACGGCCTCGCGCAGCAGCCCGGTGAGTTCCTCGATCACCGGCTCGGGGGAGCGGCCCCGGTTGGTTCCGTGCCGCACGGCACGCGCGCGTACCTCGCCCCGCAGATCGACGACGCACACCGCGAGATGATCGACGCCGACCTCGGCGCCCAGCCCGGCCGGGCCGCGCCCGCTGACCGCGAGCGCAGACCCGGGCCGGCCCACCCGGCCCGGTCGCTCCGGGCCGAGCTCCTCCAGCAGTCCGGTGCGTATCAGCTCGTCGACGAGGGTGGACACCGCCGCACGGGTCAGGCCGATGCGGGAGGCGACCGCGGCCCGGGACAGCGGCCCCTCGGCGCTGACGGTGTGCATCACCCGCGCCAGGTTGCGGCGGCGCATGCCCTGCTGGGTGTCGGGCAGCGCACGCCCCGGGCCGGTGGCGCGGGCCTCGTGCAGCGGTGCGGTCATGCCTCCGTCGATTCGTCGATTCGTCGATCAGTCGATACGCCGATACCCCGGCACCTCGGTACCCCGATACCTCGGTACTCCGATGTGTCGGCGCGTGGATATGTCGCGGCTCAGCCCGTGTGCGTGCTCCGCTCCAGCAGCGGGGCCGCGTCGGAGAGTACCCCGGCGATCCTGGCGAGCGTCGCGTCGTCCCGCTCCACGGCCTCGAGGACCGGGCCGCGCGCGGTGTTC
Organism: Streptomyces griseoruber; assembly: GCF_001514205.1. Lineage (GTDB taxonomy): Bacteria > Actinomycetota > Actinomycetes > Streptomycetales > Streptomycetaceae > Streptomyces > Streptomyces griseoruber. The sequence continues at coordinate 41,435 of NZ_KQ948777.1, forward strand.
CAGCGGCGGGCGACCGCGGCCGGGTCCTCGCCGGTCAGCAGCCCGGCCGCCTGTGCCGCCGCGCCCAGCGCGACGAGCTCCTTGGCCTCGGGGATCTGCACCGGCCGCCCCGACAGCCGCCGTACGGTCTGCTGCCAGGCCGTGCCCCGCGCGCCGCCGCCGATCAGCAGCAGCGGAGCCGACGGGTCCGCGTCCTCGTCGAGGACCAGGTCGAGCGCGCCGAGCAGCGAGTGCACGGCACCGTCGTAGGCGGCCTGCAGCAGCTGCCCGGCGGTGGTGTCGTGGCGCAGACCGTGCAGCAGACCCGAGGCGTTCGGCAGGTTCGGGGTGCGCTCGCCGTCCAGGTAGGGCAGGAGCGTGAGGTCGGCGGTGGGCTCCACGGCCTCCCGGTCCAGGCCCAGCAGGGCCGCGAGGCGGTCCACGGCGAGCGTGCAGTTCAGGGTGCAGGCCAGCGGCAGCCAGTCGCCGTGCGCGTCCGCGAAGCCCGCCACCGTGCCGGTCGGGTCGGCCGGCCGGTGCTTCGACACCGCGTACACCGTGCCGGACGTGCCGAGGCTCAGCACCGGAGTGCCCGGACGCAGCCCGAGGCCCAGCGCGGCAGCCGCGTTGTCGCCGGTGCCCCCGGCGACCAGCGTGCCCTTGGCGAACGGCAGGCCATGGGTGTCGCGCACGGTGCCCGCGATCTCGCCGGGCCGCACCACGCGGGGCAGCAGCGCCGGATCGAGGCCCACGCGCGCGAGGATCTCCTCGTCGTACCCCTCCGTCGCCGACGCCCACCAGCCGGTGCCGGAGGCGTCGCCGCGGTCGGTCGTGCCCTCGCCGGTGAGGCGCTCGGTCAGGTAGTCGTGGGGGAGCCGTACCGCCTTGGTGGCACGCAGCGCCTCCGGCTCGTTCTCGGCGAGCCACGCCCACTTCGTGACCGTGAAGGACGCGGCCGGGACGGATCCGGTGCGCTCGGCCCAGAACTTCGCGCCGCCCAGCTCCTCGGTCAGCCGCCGGGCCTGGGGGGCCGACCGCACGTCGTTCCACAGCAGCGCGGGCCGCACCGGCTCGCCGTGCTCGTCCAGCGTGACCAGCCCGTGCTGCTGCCCGCCGATCGACACCGCGGCGGCCTCGCGCGCCGCCTCACCGCACTGGCGCAGCGCCTCGTGCAGCGCGTCCCACCACTGACGCGGGTCGCTCTCGCGGCCGGCCCCGGCGGAGACCGTGTGCGGCGCCTGGCCGCTCGCGACGATCTCGCCGGTGCCCGCGTCGACGACCAGCGCCTTCGTGGACTGGGTGGACGAGTCCACACCGACGACGAGCGGACCCTCGGCTGCTGACATCGGGTTCTCCCTCAAGTTTTTCCGCGGCTCTGCGGGATCTGTCTTCCCAGAGATGCGTCCGCATACTAATTTGTAAACGGCCATGACGAAATAGTTCGCCACCGACCGCACGACCATCTGCACAGCAAGGAGCCGCGGCAATGAGCTACCAGCCCACCCCTGACGACAGGTTCACCTTCGGCCTGTGGACCGTCGGCTGGCAGGGAAGGGACCCGTTCGGCGACGCCACGCGGCGCGCCCTCGACCCGGTCGAGACGGTTACGCGCCTGGCCGAGCTGGGCGCCTACGGCGTGACCTTCCACGACGACGACCTGATCCCGTTCGGGTCCTCCGACAGCGAGCGCGAGGAGCACATCAAGCGCTTCCGCCAGGCCCTGGACACCACCGGCATGACCGTGCCGATGGCCACCACCAACCTCTTCACGCATCCCGTCTTCAAGGACGGCGCGTTCACCGCGAACGACCGCGACGTGCGCCGCTACGCCCTGCGCAAGACGATCCGCAACATCGACCTGGCCGCCGAGCTCGGCGCGAAGATCTACGTCGCCTGGGGCGGCCGTGAGGGCGCGGAGTCCGGTGCCGCCAAGGACGTGCGCGTCGCCCTCGACCGCATGAAGGAGGCCTTCGACCTCCTCGGCGAGTACGTCACCTCCCAGGGCTACGACCTGAAGTTCGCGCTCGAGCCCAAGCCGAACGAGCCGCGCGGCGACATCCTGCTGCCCACCGTCGGCCACGCGCTCGCGTTCATCGACCGCCTGGAGCGCCCGGAGCTGTACGGCGTCAACCCGGAGGTCGGCCACGAGCAGATGGCGGGGCTGAACTTCCCGCACGGCATCGCACAGGCGCTGTGGGCGGGCAAGCTCTTCCACATCGACCTCAACGGCCAGTCCGGCATCAAGTACGACCAGGACCTGCGCTTCGGCGCCGGCGACCTGCGCTCCGCGTTCTGGCTGGTCGACCTGCTGGAGAGCGCCGGCTACGCGGGCCCGAAGCACTTCGACTTCAAGCCGCCGCGCACCGAGGACCTCGACGGCGTGTGGGCCTCGGCCGCGGGCTGCATGCGCAACTACCTGATCCTCAAGGAGCGCGCGGCCGCGTTCCGCGCCGACCCGGAGGTCCAGGAGGCCCTGCGCGCCTCCCGCCTCGACGAGCTGGCCCAGGCGACCGCCGCCGACGGTCTGCAGAGCCTGCTCGCCGACCGCACCGCGTTCGAGGACTTCGACGCCGACGCGGCCGCCGCCCGCGGCATGGCCTTCGAGCGCCTCGACCAGCTCGCGATGGACCACCTGCTGGGTGCCCGCGGCTGACGCGCCCCAGGACCGGACCTCCGCACGGAATACGCCGGAATCATGCCCTCCACGGCATGAGCCGGTATCAACTTCCGTGCGGAGGTCGTTCCCGGTCCCGTTCGCGGGGAGGCTGGACGTATGGCCACGCCACCCGTACCGCCCCACCCGCCCGGCCCGCCGGGCGACACGCCGCCGCACGGCGGCTTCGGACCGCCCGCCCCCGGCTACGGCCCCGGCGGCCCCCGACGGCGCCGCAACCCGCTCATCGCGGTGCTCGTGCTGCTCGTCGCCGCCGGTGCCGTGCTCGTCGTCGTCCTGATGGCCTCGTCCGGCGACGACTCACCGGACGACAAGCCGACCGGCGGGACCGGCACCACGCCCGCCCCCTCGATCAGCCTCCCGGTGGAACTGCCCAGCACGCTGCCGAGCGAGCTGCCGTCCCAGCTCCCGAGCACCCTGCCGACGGAGCTGCCGAGCGACCTGGACTCGCTGCTCCCGTCCCTGACGGCGCTGTTGCCCTGAGCCTTCACGCGCGCGTGGAGGCGTACGAGACCCCACGCGCGCGTACGGCGTCAGATGCCCCGCGGCAGCCGCACGTAGGTCACGGTCGTCTCGATGCCGCTGTCCACCAGCCGGCCCTGTGCGTCGAAGGCGCCCGCGCCGTCCGTCATCCCGAAGTCGTTGTCGTTGATCAGGGCGAGCGTGTCGTGGTCCACGCGCGCGACGCCCTCGATCTTCCCGGGCACCCCTTCGACCTTGCCCAGGTCGACCACCAGCCGCTTGGCGAGCACCGGGACCCCCGAGGCCGCCGGGTCGGCCAGCTGCTCCAGCGACGGCGAGGTCGTGTCGTCGTCCCAGCGGCCGCCCAGGATGTTCGTGCCGAGCGTCAGGCGCACCACCTGCAACCGCGCGGCGTTGTCCGTCCGCTCCTCGACCAGCAGCCGGTCGCCACCCACCGCGACCACCGAGGAGATCTTCAGCTCGGAGGTGTCGTCCTCGCTCGGGTCGACCACGTCGACCGGGTCGAAGCGGTACGCGTACTCGGCGGTGACCGCCTTCTTCCTGGGCGAGAAACGCAGCAGCCGGGTGGTGAGCGAGCCCTCCCCGGCGTCCGTGTCGGGCAGCGACAGAGGGCTCTGCACGGCCAGCACGAGGTCCCCGCCGGGGAGCTGGGCGAGCCCCTCGAAGCCACGGTTGATCTTGCGGTGCAGCAGCACCGAGGGCAGCGCCTCCACCACCGGGTAGTCCGCGCCCGTGAGGTTCAGCCCCTCGGGTACATAGCGGGTCAGCACCGTCCCGCGCGCGGAGACGTGCACCAGCGAGGGGCCGTACTCGTCGACGAGCCAGAAACTCCCGTCCGCCGCCCGCACGATCCCCTCGGTGTCCAGCCCGTTCGGGTTGTACGCCAGCGGCGTCCGCGCGTCGTAGGAGTACGGCGCCTCGTCGCGGCCCTCCTGGTTCGACAGGCCGGTGACGGGCATCCCGGAGGAGGTGGTGACCGGGATGGCGTCCAGCACCGTCACCGTGTCGCCACTCACCCGGATCCGTACGATCGCGGGATCGAAACCGGGAACCGGGAACGTTCGGCGCTTCTTCCCGTCGATCTTGATCTGGCCGTTGGGTCCGCGGTCCGTGATCGTCCAGAACTCGCCCCTGCGGCCCGTCGGGTAGATGTCGCTGCCGATGCCGCCGAGGTCCACACCCCGGTCGTCGTCCACCGTGCCCGGCAGCAGACCGTTGCTGAACGCCCCGAGCGGGAGGTCGCCGAGCGTGGCGGTCCGTGTCACGTGCGCCCGCCCGGACGCGGTGTCCGCGGCCGCCGGACCGGCCAGGACGAGCGCGGCCAGCACAGCGAGCGGCACACCCGCCGCGACGGAACGGTGGACGCGGCGCCGGCCGGTGGAGTGCGGGGACATCAAGCCTCCTGAAGTGCAAGTTCGGTGACAGCGGCCAGAGTTGGCCCGTCCGCCGAACGGGGCACGACGTTCCGGTGAACACGGGGCGTCGGCCGCCCGGCGGGCCGACGCCTCACCCCCTGCGAGTTCGGGAAAGCGCTTCCTCGCCCTCATCGTCCGACCGTGCCGCGGCCAGGGCCGTCGCCGGGTCCCGCGCCGCGATCCCGGCCGGCGTCCAGCGCCCACCCTCCTTGCGATACGGCCACCAGCGACCGTCCCGCCCCAGGCGCAACTGGCCCGACTCCCCGACCACCGTCCACCGGTTGCCCCGCGCCCGCAGCGGCGGCCGCTCGTCCTCCTCCCAGGCCGACTCCAGCGCCGCCCGCGCGCGTGCCAGCGCCTCGCCGTCCACGGTCCATTCCTCCTCCAGCACCGACAGGGCCGCCACACCGCCGTACCGCCAGGCCCGTACGGCCCGCGCCAACTGCTCCCGGCCCCGCCCCGATCCGGCACCGAGCCGTTCGCCCACCGCGTCGCTCCCCGTCTCGCCGGCCTCTCCCGCGGCCAGCCGCACCGCGTCCTGAGCGGCCGTCAACCGCTCCGCCGGGGGCGGCGATCCCGCTCCCTCGCGCAGGGCCTCCGCGAGGTGCAGACGGGCGGCTGCGGCCGTCCGGGCGGCCAGGATCCGCAGAGCAGCCGGCTCCACCCCGTGCGGCGACGGGACGTCCGTGTCCAGCGAGGGCGGAACGCCCGGCTCCGAAGGAACCTCGGGCAGGGCGGGCAACGCCGGCAGCACATCCCCCGCCGCATACGCCTCGGCCGCGTCCACCCCCTCCGGCCGGGCGGGTTCCGCCGTGACGGGAGCGGCCGCGCCACGGGCCTGGAGATCGTCCAGTACGGCCCGCTCGGCGCGTCCCCTGATCAGCAGCAGGACGAACGGATCCTGGTCGAGCAGCCGCGCCACCTGATAGCAGAGCGCGGCGGTGTGACCGCAGTGGTCCCAGGCCCCGCAGTCGCACGCGGCCTCCAACTCGCCGAGCCCCGGCAGCAGGGCGACACCGGCCGTCTCCGCGTCCTCCACCAGATGCGGCGGCATCTCGCGGTCGAGGAGCGCGGCCACATGCCCCGACCGCTCCGCCGCCAGATCCAGGAAACGGTCCCACTCCGTGTCCGAAAGCTCCTCGAGCGTCACATCGGCCCGATGCGCCGTGCGGTCGCGCCCCCGTACGACGGCCGTGATGCGCCCCGGCCGCACCGACACCGCTCCCACGGCACCCGCCCGCGCCAGCCTGCGCCCCGTCCGCACCTGCTCCAAGTCCAGCGCGCCGTCCTCCAGCGCGGCCAGCCACGCCCGGCCCCACCAGCTCTGCGCGAAGCCCTTCCCGCGCGCGGCGGGCAACGCCGCGAACGTACGCTCCAGATCGTCTTCGTGTGCCTTCATCGCGTGCCCCCGCGCAGCTCGACCAGTTCCGCCAGTTCGGTGTCCGTCAGCTCCGTGAACGCCGCCTCGCCGGAGCCCAGCACGGCGTCGGCCAGGCCCTGCTTGCGGCGCAGCATGTCCGCGATGCGGTCCTCGATCGTGCCCTCGGCGATCAGCCGGTGGACCTGCACCGGCCGCGTCTGCCCGATGCGGTACGCCCGGTCGGTCGCCTGCGCCTCCACGGCCGGGTTCCACCAGCGGTCGTAGTGCACGACGTGCTCCGCGCGCGTGAGGTTGAGGCCGGTCCCGGCCGCCTTCAACGACAGCAGGAACACGGGGACCTCCCCGTCCTGGAACCGCCCCACCATCGCCTCGCGCTCGGCCACGGGCGTCCCGCCGTGCAGGAACTGCGTCGGCACGCCGCGTGCCGCCAGATGCCGCTCCAGCAGCCGCGCCATGCGCACGTACTGCGTGAACACCAGGACGCCCGCCCCCTCGGAGAGGATCGTCTCCAGGAGCTCGTCCAGCAGTTCCAGCTTCCCGGAGCGCCCGGCAGGCCCCGGACGCTCCTCCTTGAGGTACTGCGCCGGATGGTTGCAGATCTGTTTGAGGCCGGTCAGGAGCTTCACGATCAGCCCGCGCCGCGCCATGTCGTCGGTGTCGGCGATCGCCGCCAGCGTCTCGCGCACCACCGCCTCGTACAGGCCCGTCTGCTCCCTGCTGAGCGCGACCGGGCGGTCGGTCTCGGTCTTGGGCGGCAGCTCCGGCGCGATCCCCGGGTCCGACTTGCGCCGGCGCAGCAGGAAGGGCGCCACGAGCCGGGACAGCCGCTCCGCCGCGGCCGGGTCCCCGCCGCCCTCCACCTCGCGCGCGTACCGCCTGCGGAACGTGCCCAGCCGGCCCAGCAGACCCGGTGTCGTCCAGTCCAGGATCGCCCACAGCTCCGACAGGTTGTTCTCCACCGGCGTGCCCGTCAGCGCCACGCGCGCGCGTGCCCCGATGGTGCGCAGCGCCCGTGCGGTCGCCGAGTACGGGTTCTTCACATGCTGCGCCTCGTCCGCCACGACCAGGCCCCACGGCACCTCGCCGAGCCGGTCCGCGTCCAGCCTCAGGGTGCCGTAGGTGGTCAGCACGAACTCCCCGTCCGCCAGGGCGTCCAGCTCGCGCCGCGGCCCGTGGAACCGGCGCACCGGCGTGCCCGGAGCGAACCGTTCGATCTCCCGCTGCCAGTTGCCCATCAGGGACGTCGGGCAGACCACCAGGGTCGGACCGGCCGCCGAGGCGTCCGTCCGGCGGTGCAGATGAAGGCTGATCAGTGTGATGGTCTTGCCCAGCCCCATGTCGTCGGCCAGACAGCAGCCGAGCCCCAGCGAGGTGTTCCGCGCCAGCCAGTCCAGGCCGCGCCGCTGGTAGTCGCGCAGCGTCGCGTCCAGCGCGGCGGGCTGCTCCACCGGCTCCTGCGCCCCGGGGTCCGTCAACCGCTCCCGCAGGCCCGCGAGCCACCCCGTGGACCGTACCTCGACCACCCGGCCGTCCACCTCCGTGGAGCCCGCGAGCGCGGCGCCCAGCGCCTCGACGGGCGTCACCTTGCCGTCCTGGTGCGCGCGGGCGCGGCGCGCTTCCTGCGGGTCGATCAGGACCCACCGGTCACGCAGCCGGACGAGGGGCCGGTTGGCCTCGGCGAGCCGGTCCAGCTCCTCGCGTGTGAGCCGCCGGTCGCCCACCGCGAACGACCAGGTGAACGACAGCAGGGCGTCCGCCGACAGGAACGAGGGGGCGTCCGGGCCGAAGCTGTCCCGCTCCGTGCCGTCCTCCGGCGGACCGACCACCGCGCGGGCGGTCAGGGCGGGCGTCAGCCCCCTCGGCCAGTGCACCTCGACCCCCGCCGCCGCCAGCGCCCGCGACCCCTCCCCGAGCAGTTCGGCGACCTCCTCCTCGAGGAGACCGACGGCGTCCGGGACGGTGGCCGACAGCAGCGGTGTGAGCGCGGGCCAGGCCCGGGCCGCGCGGCGCAGCGCGAGCAGTGCGTCCCTGCGCGCGCGTGGACCGAAGCGTCCCTTCACGGCCCCCGCTCCGCCCCAGATCTCGGCGACGTCCACGACGAGCGCGGGATCGCTGACGCTGTGCACCTGGGGCACGGCCCGGAACCGTGCCGCGGCCTCGTCGGGCACCGGCTCCGATTCCGCGTGGGCCGGCTCGGATTCCGCGTGGGCCGGCTCCGACTCGCCGGGCTCGATCCCGGACACCTCGATCCGCAGCGAGAGCCGGACGCCCGCGTCGTGGCCCGCGGCGACGTCGTCGGCCCAGGGACGCAGCTCCGGCAGCCGCCGTGGCTCAGGGGCCGCGTAGGCCGGTCCGCCGGTCACGAGCGGTGCCGCGGGCGAGCGGGGCAGCGCGTCGGCGACCGCGTCCAGGAAGGCCCGCAGCAGCCCCTCCGGATCCGGCAGCCGCAGGGGCGTGGCGGCGTCGACGGGCACGGCGTGCGCCTCGGGAGGCATGGAGGCGGCCAGCCGGCGGACGGCCTCGACGTCGTCCGGCCCGAGCGGGCCGACCCTCCAGGCGTCGTGGTCGTCCGGGGAGAGGCCGGGCAGCAGCAGCCCCCGCGCCACGAACCGCAGCGCCAGCAGCGACGCCGCGCCCCAGAACACGGCCGCCCGGTGGCCATCCTGGGCGACACGCGCGTGTGTGAGAACCGGCAGGGCCTCCCGCACCGGTATCAGGACGGCACGCACGCGTGTGAGTGCCACCCCGGCATCGGTGGGCCGGACGACCGGCAGATCCTCGACGGCCGCCGAGGCGAGGGAGGGGCGGGAGGAGAGGGCGGGGAGGCAGGGGAGACGGCCCCGGTCGGGCCGCCAGAAGGCGACGGCACCGGTGCGGGCCGGGACGGCGGGCACGAACACGGTGTGGCACCCGGCCAGTTCGGAGATCTCGGACACTGTTTCCACGGGAACCCTCTGCGCAGCGATGAGCGTACTTCTCAAGTTTGACTAGCCGAGTCGGGGTCGCCGAGGGTACAGCATTCTCAGGGCTGCCTCGGGGTGGAGCTCAGGGACGTTTCAGGGTCGGTTCCGGAACCGCGCGCGGCCCGGACCCGTTTTCATGACAGAGAGCGGCAGGGGCCGCGAAGGAGGCGACGCACATGTCGAGGAACGCGAAGATCGCCGCCGGAGGTGTGGCGGTCGGGATTCTGCTGTTGATCTGGCTGCCCTGGTGGGCGGCTCTGCTGATCGTGCTGGGGGTTCCGGCGGCGGCCTACCTCACGCTGGATCCCGCACAGCGGCGCAGGCTGCGCCGCGTCTCCCGCAAGGAGCTCGGCCGCTGAGAGAGCCACCGAGGAATCACTGAGGCCATCACTGGGCACGAGGACCGCAGTGGGCGCCCCTCCCCGAGGGACGGGCGGGGCGTGATGCCCCGAGCAGCCTCGCCGCGGTCCTCGTACCGCCTCAGAAGGGGCGTACGGCCATCTTGTCCAGCGCCTCCAGGAGCCCCGGCAGTTCCGGTCCCCGGCCGACCGGGAGCACCTCGCCGGGCCGCGCGTCCAGCAGGAGGAACGCGATGTCGTCGGTCCTGGCCACGAGCGACCAGCCCGGACCGTCGGCGCGCAGCGTGCGCGCGTCGCCCGGCGCGAACGACGACCGTACCCGACCCGGCGGCGGAGGAGTCTCCACATAGGCACGGGCCTCGGCCAGCACCCGCCGGATGTCGCCGCGCCCCGCCGACGGTGTCTGCGCCGCCTCGGTCCCGCCCGCGTCACCGGCGGTGCCGCCGTCTGCGCCCGGGCCGCCGTCCTTCCCGACAGGGTCCGCCCCGGCCTCCGCGTCCACCCGGCCGGAGTCCTCGGCGGGCCCCGCCTCGACGACCTCCGTCGTGAAGGCGGCGTCGTCTATCTGATCCCGCCACAGGTTCCACTGGACCGCGATCTCGTCAGCCCCCAGACGCCGCTGGGCCGGACCCCACGCGGACGTGTCCGGCGGGGTCAGCGCGGGGCCGTTCGCGATCTCCGGGGCGGGATCGTGCGGTGCGGGCACACCGGGCGCCGCGACGGCGACGTCCAGAGGCCAGCCCGGCAGTGCCGCGACCACCGTGCGCTCGTCGGGCGACAGCTCGTACTCCATGCCGCAGTCCCACGACGCGATGGCGACCGCCACCAGCGACACGTCGTCGATGACGACCGTCCACCGCGCGCCCTCGCCGTCCTGGCCCAGCACCAGGCCGTACCCGTCGGCCAGCGGCGCGAGACCGAGCGCCGCACAGGCCTCCGGGTAGTCGTCCCCGAGTACCGCCGGGAACTTCGCAGGCGTCAGCAGCGCCGCCGTGAGCACATAGAGCGCGTCGTCCGCGGCGGCGACGGTGTCCTCGTCCGTCCCGGCCATCCCAGCCTCCCCATCCGTTGGTCCAACGGCGCGCACCCTAGTGCGGCGGGAAGGCGCTTGTCACGACTCCCCGGCACACCCGGAGCTGCAGTTTTCCGACCTGACGGGGCGAAACGGCCACTCTTCACCGACCTGTCACACGGCCGGCAGCCCCAGCAGCGCCCGCGCCACGGTCCCGGGTGACTCGTCGCGCTCCCGCGCGAGGGCGACGACGGCACGGCAGGCGAGTTCGTTGACCCCGAAGGACAGCGCCTCCGGCGACACCCAGCCCGCCGCCTCGTCGATCCGGTCCTGGTCGTCCTCCGCGTGGGCGGAGACGTACACGGCGGCCGCCTCGAACAGGTTGTGCGGGCGTTTCGCGGTGGCGGAGCCCTTCCCGGCGGCGGGCCGCGACCCGCCGGGGCCGTCGGGCGACGGTGTGCTCCGCGCGCCGAAGAGCCTCGCACCGGCCTTGTGGATCCTGTCGAACATGGTGACGACCTTCCCCGAGACGGTGGTACGCCTTGCACTGGTCCTCTCAGCTCCCTTTACCCAACCTGGAGCGCGACTTGTCTGCCAGGGACCGCGCCTGGCCGGTGATCTGATGCACAGGAGCCGAAATCTGCCCGGGCTGCGGGGGAGGGGGCTGAACGCGCGGCGTGGCTCCTCGACGGAGCACACCGGCCGTCTTGGGCGGGGGTGCGGTGTCTCGGGCTGCACTGAGGGAGCTGCGAAGGCAGTGGCGACCGACAGCCGCTCCCCGCGGATCCGCTGTACGGACTCCTGGTGAGGGAGGCCGGGCTGACCGGCGCCGCCCTGGACTACGCGGTCGGTGGGCGGCAGCTGACCACCGTGGTCGCCAACGCCTGCATGGCCTGGTTCCGGGCCGCCAGCGTCGGCACCGCCGCGTATCCGTTCCTCACCGTCGGCGACGCCAGCCTGCTCCAGGCGCACGGCAGCAAGGAGCAGATCGACGCCTGCGCGCGGCCCATGGCGAGGGCCGCTTCTTCGGCACCATGTGCCTCTCCGAGCCGCAGGCCGGCTCCTCGCTGATGTGGATCTCCGCCGGCGACCACGAACTCAGCGAGAACATCGTCCCCCTGGTGCTCGCCAAGAATCCCCGGCGGGCGGGCGGGCGGGCGGGCGGGCGGGCGGGCGGGTCGGCGGGCCGGCGGGCGTGCAGGGCATCTCGCCGTTCGCCGTGCCGAGTTCCTCGCCCGGGTCTGGACCTGCTCGGCTGTAAGGCCGTCATGAACGGCGGCGCAGGGCTGTTGCTCCTCCTCGAGACCCTGCGACCGTGCCGGCCTGGATCCGGCTCCCGTGGACCGGGCCGCAGTTCGACCTGCTGGACGGCCTGGACCGGACCGCGGGGGACTGCCGGCCCGAGGGGGTTCTGATCGACAGGCGGGGTCAGCGGTAGGTGTTGTTGCTGGTGTGCTCGCCCTTGAGCCAGGACGCGAGGTCGGTGTGGGCGGTGCGTCGGCGGTCCGCGTCGCTCTCGTGGATGCCGGGGGCGTCGTGGGTGAATTCGAGGAGCAGGCCGTTGGGATCGCTGGTGTAGAGGGAGCGGCAGTAGCCGTGCTCCAGGACGTAGGTCTCGTCGGGCCGCCAGCCGGCCGTCCTCAGCCGCTCGGCGATCGCGTTCTGCACCTCCTCGGTGACCTTGAGTGCGATGTGCTGGAACGGCGAGTGGGGCATCTCGGGACCGAACTGCTTCTGGTCCTCGGGGTCGGCGAACTGGAAGAAGGCGAGGGCGCTGCCGTCGCCGAGGCCGTAGAAGGTGTGGCAGTACGTGCGGACCGCGCCGAAGAGTTCGTCCGACTCCTTCCAGGTCGCGATGAGAGGCAGGCCGATGAGGTCCTCGTAGAAGGCCCGGGTCGCCTCCTGGTCACGAGTGACGTAGGCGTTGTGGTGCAGCCGCGACGGCAGCGTCGCGGAAGCGACTTCAGAAGAGGAGGCGACTTCAGAAGAGGAGGCTGAGGAAGCGGAGGAAAGCTGAGTCATCGTCGACTCTCCTTTGAGTTCCCTTGACGCGAAGGTCGCTGGGGGTGAATTGGCGGACATCTGTCCGCTGTGCGGTCACTGGTCGATACCTTCTTCCCTGCGGCTCCCGGCGTCAAGCCTTCGGGAAGGTCGATCGCGCCAAGGGCGGCCCGCTGCCGGAGGAGGAGCCGGAGTGCGGACAGACGGCAGTAACCTGGACACCCATCAGTGGAGCGACCGAGGGGCACAGCAGATGCCGCGTACGGGCACCGGGCCTGATTTCATCGAAGCGCTGGCCAGAGGACTGGAGGTCATCACCGCCTTCGCCCCGCAGCGGCCGGTGATGTCGCTGTCAGAGGTGGCGGCGGCGACCGGTCTCGCCCGGCCGACGGCGCGGCGGATCCTGCTGACGCTCGAAGAACTCGGTTACGTGCGGAGCTCCGACAAGGGCTTTGCGCTGACCCCTCGTGTGCTCGACCTCGGCACGGCGTACATCGGCTCGCTGGGACTGTGGGACATTGCCCGGCCGCACATGGAGCGCCTGGTGGCCCGCACGCGTGAGTCCTGCTCGGTCGCGCAGCTCGACGGCAGCGACATCGTCTACGTCGCACGCGTTGCCGTTCCGAAGATCGTGACCCTCGCGGTGCAGATCGGCACCCGCTTCCCGGCGCTGCAGACCTCGTTGGGCAAGGTGCTGCTGGCGGCGCTGGAGCCGGAGGAACTGGAAAGGACGCTGGCGATTCCGACCCGTTCCGGGCTCGCCCCGCGGTGGCAGCCCGGCCCGGACGAGCGGAACGCGGCCCTGCGCGAGGTGCGGGCCCGCGGCTGGGCGCTGGCCGACGAGGATCTGGCGCTGGGCATCCGCTCCGTCGCCGTACCCCTGCGCGACGGGGAGGGCCGTGTGATCGCGGCTGTGAACGTCAACGTCCATGCCGCCGAGACCTCGGTGCGCACGCTGCTGGACGACCACCTGCCGCTCGTTCTGCAGGTGGCGGGTGACATCAGCGGTGACTTCGCCCGGCTGGCCGCCGTCCCGCACGCGATGGCCATCACGCGGCCCTGACCCGCCCCCGCTGCCCGTGGGGCGCCCGGGCCGGCCGTGAAGTTGCTCCGTGCCCTGTGCCGCGAGGGGTCCGCCATGCCACAATTCCGATCCAGCGGACAGATGTCCGCAGTGCGGTCGGAGGGAGGGTTTCATGGAGATGCCCGCACGATCGGCGGTATCGGGCCAGGGCGCCGGACCACTGTCGGGACTGCTGGTCGCCGACTTCTCCCGGGTGCTGGCAGGCCCGTACGCGACCATGCTGCTGGCGGACCTCGGTGCCGAGGTGGTCAAGGTCGAGTCGCCCAGCGGTGACGAGACCAGGACGTGGATGCCGCCGACCCGGGGCGAGACGTCGACGTACTACCTCGGCGTCAACCGCAACAAGCGCTCCATCGCGCTCGACCTGCGCGCCGAGGAGGACGCCGCGGCGGCCCGTGAGCTGGCGCACCGGGCGGACGTCGTGATCGAGAACTTCAAGCCGGGCACGCTCGCCAAGTACGGCCTCGACTTCTGTGCTGTCGAGGCCGCGAACCCCGGCGTGGTCTACGCCTCGATCAGCGGCTTCGGCTCCGGAGCCGGGCGTCATGTGCCCGGCTACGACCTGATGGTCCAGGCGATATCGGGCCTGATGAGTCTCACGGGAGATCCGGACGGCGAGCCCTACCGGGCCGGCATCTCCGTCTTCGACGTCATGGCCGGCAACCACGCCGCCATCGGCATCCTCGCGGCGCTGCGGCACCGTGACGCGACCGGCCGGGGTCAGCACGTCGAGGTCAATCTGCTGTCCTCGGCGCTGTCCGGCCTCGTCAACCACAGCTCCGCCTACGTGGCCGGCGGCACCGTGCCCTATCGGATGGGCAACGCCCACCCGAGCGTCTTCCCCTACGAGCCCTTTCCCACCGCGGACCGCGACCTGATCGTCGCCGCCGCCAACGACGGGCAGTTCCGGCGCCTGTGCGAGGTCCTCGGCATTCCCGGGACGGCCGACGACCCTCGATTCGCGCGCAACAAGGACCGCACCGCCCGCCGCGCGGAACTGCGGCCGCTGCTGGTGGAGCGGCTGGCCACGCGCGGCGCAGCCGAATGGTTCGACGCGCTCGTCGCGGCGGGGGTGCCGGCCGCGCCGATCAACACGATCGACGGGGGATTCGCCCTGGCGGAGCGCTTCGGACTCGACCCGGTCGTCGAGGTGGGCGAGGGCGAGCGGGCCGTGCCCATGGCACGTCACCCGATCACGTTCTCGACGACCCCGGCCCGTTACGAGCTACCGCCTCCCGAACTCGACGAGCACGGACCCGAACTGCGCAAGTGGCTCGCGACACCACGAGGCGCGCACGCGGCGCAGGGGGGCGTCCATGGCTGACGAGCCCGCTTCCTACCCCACGGCGCTGGGCGCCTCCTCCCTCACCTCGATCACGCTGCTCGGCCAGGACCTGGCCCGCGACGTCATGGGCGAGGTCGGCTTCGGTGAACTCGCCTACTGGCTCGCCACCCAGCGCCGCCCCGCCCCCGGCCAGGTACGGGTCTTCGAGGCCGTACTGGCCGCGCTCGCCGATCACGGCTTCACCCCTACCGCGATCGTCACCCGCCTCACCTATCTGTCGGCGCCGGACTCGGTGCAGGGCGCGCTCGCCGCCGGACTGCTGGGCGGTGGCTCCCGCTTCCTCGGGGTCACCGAGGACACCGGGACCTTTCTGCACGACGTACTGGAACGCCGCCACGGCCCACTGCCGGGCAACGAGGCCGAGTGGGATGCGCTCGCCCTCGAAACGGTCCGCGCGCAGCGGGCGGCCGGGCGTTTTGTACCCGGCCTGGGCCATCACGTCCACAAGGACGGCGACCCGCGCACCCCCCGGCTCCTGGAGATCGCCGCAGAGGAGAAACAGTTCGGCCCCCACCTGTCCCTCTTCGCCGCGATCGGCCGGACGCACCCTCAGGTCCTGGGCAGGACCCTGCCGCTGAACGGCGCCGGGGTGTGCGGAGCCGCACTGGCCGACCTCGACCTGCCCATCCCGCTGTTGCGCGGCTTCGCGCTGCTGGCCCGCACAGCAGGACTGATCGGCCAACTCGCCGAAGAGATGCGACATCCGGTCGCGAACGACATCTTCCTCTCCGTCGACCTGAACAACCAGCCCGTCGCACCCGACCCGCACCCCCGAAGCCTGCCGTGAGCCGGTCACCGGAGCGCGAGCCCTTCGTCCTGCTCGTCCACGGCGCCCACCACGGCTCCTGGTGCTGGCAAGAAGTAACAGAGCGGCTGCACATGGCAGGCCTGCGCAGCCATGCCATCGAACTCCCGCTCACGTCCTTCACCGACGACACCGAGGCGGTACGCGACGCCGTCCGGTACAGGGCACCGCACGGCCCCGTGCTGCTCGTCGCCCACAGCTACGCCGGTCTGCCGGTCTCGGCCGGCGGTCACGCGGCGGCACGCCTGGCCTACATCGCCGCGCGGATGCCGCTCCCCGGCGAGTCACCCGCCCAGTTGACGCGTCGATGGAACGACCCAGCCTTCCACCAGGCGCTGCGGACGGCTTCCGACGGCACGGTCACCCTGCTGCCGCGTGCCCGCGAGGCGCTCTACTCCGCCACGCCCGCACAGCACGCCGAACGCGCGGCGGTTCTCTGGCGGCCCATGCGCAGCCGGGTGCCTGACACCCCCCTCGACGACCCGGCGTGGCTGACCGTCCCCAGCGCCTACGTCGTGTGCACCGGCGACCGGGCGGTCCGGCCGGACGCACAGCGCGCCTGCGCCGCGCGCGCCACCGCACGCCTCGAACTCGACTGCGACCACTCGCCGTTCTACTCGGCACCCGACCTTCTGGCCCAGTTCTTGGTAGCACAGGCGGGTTTCTGCCAAGGCGGAGACCGTCCCTGCGCCCCTCCTGACGGAGAGCCGGTCGGAACGGATCCGGCGCAGTGAGATCAGGCAGTTCTCCGGTGGTTCTCCCCCGTCTGGAGTTAGAGTCACGGCGGCGGAAAGGGAACCCGGTGAAGCGATTCGAGCGGCTCGGACAGATTCGGCGCATGGACCCGTACCGGGACGCCTACGAGATCTACCGGCTCACCGCCGCGTACGAGTTCCCCTGGGACTTCACCCGGGCCCTCGAACTCGCCCTCTACCGCACCTACGCGGTGCCCAGCATCGGCCGGCTGCTGGCCGAGACGGCGGAGCTCACCGACCGCTCCCAGAAGCGCTACGACGACACGTCCCTGCTCCTCGACGCCGTCGTCGAGCACGGCTTCGACAGCGAGCGGGGCCGGACGGCCGTGCGCCGCATCAACCAGATGCACCGCAGTTACGACATCGGCAACGACGACCTGCGGTACGTGCTCTGCACCTTCGTCGTCATGCCGAAACGGTGGACCGACGCCTACGGATGGCGGCGGATGTCCCGCCACGAGATCGTGGCCTCCACCGTCCACTACGGCACACTCGGCCGCCTCATGGGCATCCGGGGCATCCCCGAGACCTACGAGGAGTTCGAGGACTGTCTCGACGCCTACGAGAAAGCCCACTTCGCCTGGGACGAGCAGGCGCGCCGGGTCTCGGACGCCACGCTCGACCTGATGGCCTCCTGGTATCCGCGGCCGCTCGCCCCCGTCCTGCGCACCGCCACCCTCGCCCTGCTCGACGAGCCGCTCCTGTCGGCCTTCCGCTACAGCCCACCGGGCCCGACCGTCCGCACACTGGTGCGCGGGGCCGTACGCGCGCGTGGACGCGCGGTGCGACTGCTCCCGCCCCGCCGCGGACCCCACTACGCGCGGCAGAACCGGGAGATCAAGGGCTATCCGAACGGCTACCGCCTGGACGATCTGGGCACCCGCCCGGTACCCGGCCTGCGCGGCTGCCCGGTACGGCATTCCGGAGGCGAATCAGCCGCCCAGTGAGTCCAGGGTCTCGCGCAGCCAGGTGATCTCGGCCCGGGACGTGGCCCGTGCGACGGTCAGCACACCGCGCCGGAACGGGTCGTCGAGTTCCTCGGCGCGCAGGGGCCGGTCACCGTCGTAGAAGAAGCTCGTCGGCTCCTGGAGGAAGTCCAGGCGGCGACGGAGCACGGTGGCCTGCCCCACGGGGGCGTCCAGGTGCCGCAGGAACGTGAGGACCGTGAACCAGCGGTTCGCGTCGGTGATGTCGCGCTCGCCGGGCTCGGCCAGTCGCCTGCGCAGTTCGCTGCGGCCCTCGTCGGTGAGGCTCAGGACGTGCCGAGGGGCGGCCACGGCCCCCGGCTCGGTGGCGCGCGTCAGGAAGCCCGACCTCTCCAGGCGCTTGATCGCCGGGTACAGCGTGCTCTCCGCCACCGGGCGCACGTGTCCCGTCAGCGCCGTGAGGCGTTTGCGCAGCTCGTAGCCGTGCAGCGGGGTGTCGTACAGGAAGCCGAGGATGGCGAGCTCCAGCATGCTCGCATCCTATGGCTCGTTGACGTAATACATCGGTACCGATGTATTGTCTCCTCGGACGTGACAGCCGGGTGCGCCGAGGGGGACGAGATGCGGCAGGCCGTGTTCGACGCCAGGGGAAGCCGGGTCCGGTGGACGGAGACGGCGGGGGCCGAACCCGCGCGCGTGTACGTGCACGGACTGGGGTCGGTCTCGGCGGTCTACCACGCGCACGTGGCGGCCCGGCCCGAACTCGCCGGTCGGCGCAGCCTGTTCGTCGATCTTCCCGGGCACGGCATCAGCGACCGGCCCGAGGACTTCGGGTACACGCTCGCAGACCACGCCGACGCCCTGGCGGCCGCACTGGACGCGGCACGGCTGAGCGGTGCGGAAATCGTCGCCCACAGCATGGGCGGCTCGGTGGCCATCGTCCTGGCGCACCGCCGGCCCGACCTGGTCGCACGGCTCGTCCTGACGGAGGCCAACCTGGACGCCTTCCCGCCGCTCACCGCGGGCAGCGCCGCCATCGCCTCCTTCACCGAGGAGGAGTTCCTCGACCACGGCTACGCGCGCGTGCTCAACCGGGTGGATCCCCTGTGGGCCGCGACGATGCGCCTCGCCGATCCGCGCGCCCTGTACCGCAGCGCCGTCGCGCTCCGGCGCGGCTCCGAGCCGGTCATGCGCGAGATCCTGGCCGGGCTCCACACCGTCGACCGCGTCTACCTCCAGGGCGAACGCAGCGGTGTGCTCGACGGGGCGGACGCCCTGGAGAAGGCGGGCGTCCGCGTCGTGACGGTGCCGGGTGCCGGGCACAACGTCATGTTCGACGACGCGGACGCGTTCGTCAGGGCGGTCGCCGCGCCCGCGTGAGCCGTCAGCCCTCCCGGACGGCCAGGGCCAGGAAACGGGTGTCCTCGTCGACGTACGAGGTCATGCGCCAGCCGGAACCGGCCAGCAGGGGACGCAGGTTCGGCTCCGCGCGCAGGTCCTCCGGTGTGATCTGCCGCCCCTGGCGGGCGGCGAGGGCGGCCCGTCCGATCGGATGGAACAGCGCCAGGGCGCCGCCGGGACGCACCACCCGGGCCAGCTCGCGCAGGTTCTCCGCCGGCTGGGGGAGATGGGCGACGAGCCCCGCCGCGAACACCGCGTCGAGCGACTCGTCCCGCAGCGGGAGCGCGGCGACGTCGGCGAGCAGCAGCCGCCCCGCGCGGTCGCGTCCGGCCCGTACGGCGGCCTGGAGCATGGCCGGGGTCAGATCCGCCCCGACGACCACTCCCGAGGGCCCCACGGCCGCGCGCAGCGGCGTCAGGGCCCGCCCGGTGCCGCAGCCCGCGTCCAGCACGCGGCTCCCCTCCCGCAGTCCGAGCTCGGCGACGGCTGCCGCGTAGACGGGACCGTCGTCGGGGAAGCGGGTGTCCCAGTCCGCCGCCCGCGCGGTGAAGAACTCCTGGACATGTGTGTGGTCGTCGCTCATGGTCCGCATGATCCCTCACCGTCATGGAGGACATCGCTGTGCACACGTTCGAGCATGCGGCGATCGGTCCGGCGCACTTACGCGTCATATTCCGACACCTTTCGAAATGCGCCCCCTTCGTGCACCCGTGCCCCCACTAGCGTCCCCTGGCCATGGGACACCTGGACCACGCCGCCTTCGGCTGGCTGACCCCCGTACTGTCGTACGTGATGGCCTGCATAGGCGCCGCCCTCGGGCTGCGCTGCACCGTGCGCGCCCTCGGTGCCACCGGGCGCTCACGCCGCAACTGGCTGATCACCGCCGCCTCCGCGATCGGCACCGGCATCTGGACCATGCACTTCGTGGCCATGCTCGGCTTCGCCGTCAGCGGCACCGACATCCGCTACGACGTTCCGCTGACCGTGCTCAGCCTCCTCGTCGCCATGGTCGTCGTCTGCGCCGGTGTCTTCGCCGTCGGCTACGGCCGTGACCGCACGCGCGCGCTGCTGATCGGCGGGCTCACCACCGGTGTCGGCGTGGCGAGCATGCACTACCTGGGCATGGCCGCGGTCCGACTGCACGGCGACGTCTCCTACGATCCGACGCGCGTCGCGGTCTCCGTCCTGATCGCCGTCGTCGCCGCGACCGCGGCCCTGTGGGCGGCGCTCAACATCAAGTCGCCGATCGCGGTCACCGTCGCCTCGCTGGTGATGGGCGCGGCGGTCAGCAGCATGCACTACACCGGCATGTTCGCGGTGAGGGTGCACGTCACACCGTCCGGTGCGGTGCTGCCCGGGGCCACGGCGATGCAGTTCATCTTCCCCCTCGCCGTCGGCCTCGGGTCCTATCTCTTCCTGACCTCGGCCTTCGTCGCGCTGTCGCCCACCACGGGGGAGCGCGAGGCATCCGCCTCTGCCCAGCAGCCGGTGGAGAGCGGTGCCGTACACGGGCCGGCCCGGACCGTGTGACCGTTCCGGACCGCACGCCCCGAGCCGTTCCGGACGGCACGCCCCCCGAACTTCTTCCGAGCGAGGAGGCCATGCGTACACCCCGTAGGACCCCCACCGCCGGCGCCGAGGCGCCGCCCCCGGTGCGCGGGCGGCGCGCCCACGCCGGGCCGCCCGCCGACGAGGGCCCGGACGAACAGCCGGGCACGCCGGCCGGCGCGGCGCCCCCGCGCGCGGGACGTCGGCACCTGCGGCCGCGCACCGTACGGGCCAAGATCGTCTGCCTGCTGATGGTGCCGGTCGTCTCCCTGCTGGCCCTGTGGGCGTACGCCACCGTCAGCACCGCCCAGGACATCTCCCGGCTGCGCCAGTTGCAGCGGGTGGACTCCCAGGTCCGTACGCCCGTCGCGGCGGCGGTGGCCGCCCTGCAGAACGAGCGGGCGGCCGCCGTCCGGTACGCGACCGAACCCGCCGCCGGGCGGGACGACGACCTCAGGAGGCTCGCGGAGCGCACGGACGCGGCCGTGGCCCGGCTCCGCCTGGGCGACCACAGCACCGTGGCCGACGGCCAGGACCTGCCGGCCGGAGTCGCCCAGCGGCTCGAGACCTTCGTCTCCGGAGCCGAGGGCCTGAGCGCGCTGCGGACCGCCGTGCTCGACGGCGGTGCCGACTGGCGGGAGGCCTACGACCGGTACACCACCACCCTTTCGGCGGCCTTCCAGGTCGACGGGGCGCTCTCCGGCATCCAGGACGCCGAACTCGGCTCCGACGCGCGCGTGCTGCTCGAGTTCTCCCGCGCGGGCGAGGCGCTGGCCCAGGAGGACGCCGTCCTCGCGAGCGCCCGCCTGGCAGGCCGCCTGGACGGCGAGCGACTGCGGCTGTTCACCGGCGCCGTCGCCACCCGTCGTACCTTGGCCGCGTCGGCCGTCGCCGACCTGCGCGGACCTGAACGCACCGCCTGGCAGCGCCTCGCCGCGGGCAGCGCCTATGCGGCCCTGGCCGCCACCGAGGACCACGTGCTCGCGGGCGGATCGGGCGCGAAAGCGCTTTCGGCCGCTCCGGGGGCCACCTGGGACAAGGCCCACGCGCGGGTGCGGGACGACCTGCGCGGAATCGAGTCGGCCGCCGGACGCGACGTCGCGGACCGCGCCGACCCGTTCACCCGCGGAGCACTCACCCCCGCGGGCGCCGCGGTCCTCTTCGGGCTCGCCGCCGTCGTCGCGTCGCTCGTGATCTCCGTACGCATCGGACGCGGACTCGTCGTGGAACTCGTCAGCCTGCGCAACAGCGCCCTGGAGATCGCCCGGCGCAAACTCCCCGAGGCCATGCGCAGACTCCGCGCCGGGGACGAGATCGACATCCGCGCCGAGGCGCCGCCCGGGCCGGCCGCCGAGGACGAGACCGGCCAGGTCGCCGAGGCCCTGACCACGGTGCACCGGGCCGCGCTGCGGGCGGCGGTGGAGCGCGCCGAACTCGCCAGCGGCATCTCCGGGGTGTTCGTCAACCTCGCCCGCCGCAGCCAGGTCCTCGTCCACCGCCAGCTGAGCCTCCTCGACAGCATGGAGCGCCGCTCCGACGACCCCGACGAGCTGAGCGACCTCTTCCGGCTCGACCACCTCACCACCCGCATGCGGCGCCACGCCGAGAGCCTGATCATCCTCTCCGGAGCGGCCCCCGGCCGGGCCTGGCGCCTGCCGGTCTCCCTGACCAACGTGGTCCGCGCCGCGGTCTCCGAGGTCGAGGACTACGCGCGCGTGGAGGTACGGCAGCTTCCCGAGACCTCCGTCGTCGGCGCCGCCGTCGCGGACCTCACCCATCTGCTCGCCGAACTCGTCGAGAACGCCGCCCAGTTCTCACCGCCGCACACGCGCGTGCGCGTCACGGGCGAGCCCGTCGGCAACGGCTACGCCGTCGAGGTGGAGGACCGCGGGCTCGGCATGGGCAAGGAGACCCTCGCGGAGGCCAACCGGCGCATCGCGCAGTCCGAGGCGCTCGACCTGTTCGACAGCGACCGCCTCGGTCTGTTCGTCGTCAGCAGGCTCTCCGCGCGCCACGGCGTCAAGGTGCATCTGCGGACCTCGCCCTACGGCGGCACCACCGCGGTCGTCCTCCTGCCGACGGCGCTGCTGCACGGCGGGAAGCCGGAACGTTCCGCCCTGGAGGCGGTGGAGGCCGAGCAGTCCACGGCCCGCGCGTACGCGCGCGTGCCCGCCCCCGACCGGCCGACGCCCGCACCGGAAGCCGTCCCCGCGCCCGCCGACCGGCCGGCCCTGGCCGCCCCGGTCCGCGCCGCCGCCGAACCGGCCGCCGCCGACCCCCCGCCCCCCGGAGTCACCGCCTTGCGTCTGCATCGCCCCCCGGACGACGCCGACGGATCGGACGACCTCCCGCGCCGGGTCCGGCAGGCGCACCTCGCCCCCCAACTGCGCAGGTCGCTCCCCGAGGAACCGCCTCGGGAGACCCGCCCGCGCGACGACGGGCGCACCCCCGAACTCGTAAGGGACCGGATGGCCGCCTACCGGGCCGGCTGGGCACGCGGCGGCGGCAGGCAACCCGGCCGGGGCGCCGCCCCGCATCCCGCACGGGGCAGCGACAGCAGCGAAGGAGACCCCGCATGATCCAGGACCCGAGCACGAGGCCGGCCCAGCGGTCCGGCGAACTCGACTGGCTGCTGGACGACTTGGTGATGCGCGTCAGCGAGGTACGGCACGCCGTGGTGCTGTCCAACGACGGCCTCGCCGTCGGCGCCTCCACCGACCTCCGCCGCGAGGACGCCGAACACCTCGCGGCCGTCGCCTCCGGCTTCCACAGCCTCGCCAAAGGCGCCGGCCGCCACTTCGGCGCCGGTGGCGTCCGGCAGACCATGGTGGAGATGGACGACGGCTTCCTGTTCGTGGCCGCCGCGGGAGACGGCTCCTGCCTCGCGCTTCTCACCGCCGTCACCGCCGACATCGGCCTGGTCGCCTACGAGATGGCGCGGCTGGTCAAACGGGTCGGCGAACACCTCTTCACCGGCCCGCGCCTCGGCGCACGGCCGCCCGCCGCCGGATGAGACGAGAGAGCGACCGGCCGACATGACCGAGGACATGACCGGCGTCCCGCGCGAGCCGGGCAGCCAGTGGTACGACAACGAGGCCGGACCCTTGGTGCGCCCGTACGCCATGACAGGCGGCCGCACCAAGCCGGGCCCCACCGGGGTGCGTTTCGATCTGATCGCCCTGGTCACCCTGGACCCGGGCGCGCCCGACGCGGACGGCCCGGCACTCGGGCCCGAGCATCGGGCGCTCATCGACCTGTGCCGCACGGAGACGCAGTCGGTCGCCGAACTCGCGGCGGGCGCGGACCTGCCCGTGGGGGTGGTCCGGGTCCTTCTCGGCGACCTCCTGGAACTCGGCCGCGTCACCGTCAGCCGGCCGGTCCCGCCCGCGCACCTGCCCGACGAACGCATCCTCCGCGAGGTCATCGAGGGGCTGCGGGCCCTGTAGACCGGGCGGCCGCCGCACCTGTGGGCGCACACCCGAGCCGACCCGGGCGCAGAACGGACCCGCCTGGCACCGGCTCACGCACACCTTCGGACCGCGAACGCGCAGAGGACGGTCAGATGGTGCAGATTACGGTCGAACCCCTCGGAAAGGGGCCCCAGTTGTCATGATGCTGACTTCGCACACCTGCACCGCAGCCGTCCTCTCCCGAGAGAAGTGATCCATGGTCTCCGAGCACTCCGATGCCACAGGTGGCGAGACGGCCCCCCTGGCGTTGAAGATTCTGGTCGCCGGCGGGTTCGGCGTCGGCAAGACCACCCTGGTGGGCGCGGTCAGCGAGATCAAACCGCTGCGCACCGAGGAACTGCTGAGCGAAGCGGGCCAGTGGGTGGACGACACCGACGGAGTGGACCAGAAGGTCACCACGACCGTCGCCATGGACTTCGGCCGGATCACCATCCGCTCCGGCCTCTCCCTGTACCTGTTCGGCACCCCCGGCCAGGACCGCTTCTGGTTCCTGTGGGACGAGTTGTCACAAGGAGCGCTGGGCGCTGTCGTCCTGGCCGACACCCGGCGCCTCGAGGACTGTTTCCCCGCCGTCGACTACTTCGAGCACCGGCACATCCCCTTCGTCGTCGCCGTCAACTGCTTCACGGGCGCCCGGACCTACGGCGCCCAGGACGTCTCGCGCGCCCTCGACCTCGACGGCGGAACCCCCGTCGTGCTGTGCGACGCACGGGACCGCGCCTCGGGGAAGGAGGTGCTGATCCGGCTCGTCGAGTACGCCGGACGGATGCACACCGCCCGGCTGCTCGACTCGGTGAGCTGAGGGGGCAGCCGTCAGCCGGCGATGGACCTCCGCGCCAGCACCTTGTCGATCGCGACCCGCACCAGCAGTTCGCCGGGTACACCGTTGCGGGCACCGAACTCCTCGGCACGCTCCTCGCCCATGTACCGGGCCCCGATGCGAGCCGCCCAGTACCGGACCTCAGCGAGATCCTCCGAGAGCCGGGCCCGGCCCTGGAGCACCACGAAGTCGAACGGGGGCCGGTCGTCGTCCACGCACAGGGCGATCCGGCCGTCCCGCGCCAGGTTCCGCCCCTTCACCGTCTCCTTGCCGGTGTTGAACACCACCTCGTCCCCGTCGAGCAGGAACCACACCGGTGCCACGTGCGGACTGCCGTCGGCCCGGACCGTGGACAGTTTCCCGGTGCGGGTGCCGTACGAGACGAACGCCCGCCATTCGTCGTCGGTCATCTTCTGCGCCATGCCGCAATCCTCCTTGCTCCGGCGCCCGTTCCTGGGGAAGGCTGGCGGGCGTTTCCTCCGGCGAGGCGGAGGAGACACGGGGGAATCTCACGGGGAACGACACGCGGGGAGACGGAGACATGGCGCAGAACCAGGGGCTGGGCTGGCTGCTGGACGACCTGACCGAGCGCGTCGACCACGTCCGCCATGCGCTGGTCCTGTCCAACGACGGACTGGTGGCGGGCGCGAGCACCGGACTGCGCCGCGAGGACGCCGAGCACCTCGCCGCGGTCTCGTCCGGTCTGCACAGCCTGGCCAAGGGATCCGGACGCCACTTCGGCGCGGGCCAGGTACGCCAGACCATGATCGAGTTCGATGAGGCGCTGCTCTTCGTCACCGCGGCCGGCTCCGGCAGCTGTCTGTGCGTGCTCAGCGGTGCGCAGGCCGACATGGGCCAGATCGCCTACGAGATGACGCTGCTCGTCAGCCGGGTCGGCGAGCACCTCACCGTGGACGCCCGGCAGCCCGACCGGGCCCCACTGGAAGAGCTCTGACCTGCACTTTTCTCGGCTCCCGTGGAGTTATCCACAGGCCCGCCACGAGATCCGCGCTTCCGGCTACGGTTTTTCCGAGGCCACCGCGGACCGTGCGGGGGCCGTCGTACTCCACGGGGGAGACCGAACATGTCCGCAAGCACCGCCGTTCCACAGCAGGCCCCGTCATGCGCCCCGAGCCGCGCGGCTCGGGAACTCGGCCTGAAACGGAGTGAGTTCGACCTCGCTGTGCACCTGGGGCGTATCAGGACCGTCCCCGACGAAGGCGGAAGGGGCCGCCGCGCGGTGCCCCGCAGCGAGCTCGGCCGGCTGCTCGGTGCCACGGAGGAACTGCGCCGGCACGTGCGGGTCGTCGGCACGGGCGAGGCGGCCGCCCTCATGCAGGTACCGGCCTCCCGGTTCACCCGCCTCGCCCGGCTGGGACTCGTCGTGCCGGTGAAGTTCTACCTGAACCGCTATCGGGCCGTCGTCTGGCTGTATCTGGCCGAGGAGCTGGAGCAGTTCACCGCCGACAAGCACAACGCATTTCTGCTCAAGGGCCGGACGCCCGAGTCGATGCGGGCTCACCTGGCGGCCGGCCGCGATCTCAGGGCCCGCAACTGGCGAGGGCGTCACCTGGGCTTCCTGCTCCGGCAGTGCGACGACCCCTGGCAACGGGCCGGAGCCCTGGCCGCGTTCCTCGACCCCCTCCAGATCGCGGAGATCGTGGAAGATCCCTACGAGCGCACCCACCTGGACCGGTTCCGGCCCGGACCACCCGCCCACGGCGCCCCGGGCAGCCCGGCCGCGCACCTCGTCGAGAAGATCGTCACGGCAGGCGACCCGGACGAGATCGCCTGGCTCCGGGCCGACCTGGACCGCACCCTGGACGAAGCCCGCGCACACCGGCCCGCGCCGCGCCCGGCACCTTCACTCCCGGCGGAGGAACCACGGACGCCACCGCGCCCCCGGTGCGCGCCGCGCGGCCTGCTGAGCCTCCTGCGCCGCAGAAGCTCCTGACACGCAGGCGCTACAGCTTCCGGAACAGTCCTTCCTGGACGACCGACACCAGCAGGCGCCCCTGAAGGTCGTAGATCCGCCCGCGGGCCAGGCCGCGCCCGCCGGTGGCGATCGGTGACTCCTGGTCGTACAGGAACCACTCGTCCGCGCGGAACGGCCGGTGGAACCACATCGCGTGGTCCAGCGACGCCATGTCGAAGTTCCGCTGCCCCCACAGGGGTTCCACCGGCAGGCGGACGGCGTCCAGGAGCGTCATGTCGCTGGCGTACGTCAGCGCGCAGGTGTGCACCAGCGGATCGTCGCCCAGCGGCCCCACCGCGCGCATCCACACCGCGCTGCGCGGCTCGGCGTCCTTGACGTCCTCGGCACTCCAGCGCAGCCGGTCCGCGTACCGGATGTCGAAGGGCTGACGGCGCGCCATCCGCTCCAACTGATCGGGCAGCGAGCCCAGATGCTGCCGGATCTCCTCCGTGACCGTCGGCAGGGACTCCGGGTCCGGTACCTCACGGGCCGGCGGCAGCTGGTGCTCGAAGGGACCTTCCTCAGGCTTGTGAAAGGAGGCGGTGAGATTGAAGATCGTGCGGCCCTGCTGCACGGCGGTGACCCGGCGCGTGGTGAACGACCGCCCGTCCCGCACCCGCTCGACCTGGTACACGATCGGCACACCCGGCCGTCCCGGGCGCAGGAAGTACGCGTGCAGCGAGTGCACGGGCCGGTCGCCGTCGGTGGTCCGGCCGGCCGCGACCAGCGCCTGGCCGGCCACCTGTCCGCCGAAGACCCGCTGCAGGGACTCCTGCGGACTGCGGCCGCGGAAGATGTTGACCTCGATCTGCTCCAGGTCGAGCAGGTCGACGAGCCTCTCGGCGGGGTTCGTCATCGGTGCGCTTCTCCTGTGCCTCGCGCTGTTCTCACAGTTGGCCCACGTCCGTGACACGGACGACCGCCCGGCCCTCCGCGTCGGAGGCCGTGAGGTCGATCTCCGCGCTGATGCCCCAGTCGTGGTCGTCGTTCGGGTCGTCGAAGATCTGGCGGACCCGCCACAGAGCGTTCTGCGGCTCCTCCTGGATCACCAGCAGCTTGGGACCGCGCGCGTCCGGGCCGGTGCCCAGGTCGTCGTACTCGTCCCAGTACTTGTCCATCGCCTCGCCCCACGCATCGGCGTCCCAGCCGGACTCGGCGTCCATCTCGCCCAGCTCCTCGACATGGTCGAGAGCCGCCAGCTCGACCCGCCGGAACAGGGCGTTGCGCACGAGGACCCGGAAGGCCCGCGCGTTGGCGGTGACCGGCTTGACCTCGTCGGCCTTCTCCTGGGCCTCCTCCGCGGTCATCTCCTCCGGGTTGGCGAGCTGCTCCCACTCGTCCAGCAGACTGGAGTCGACCTGGCGCACCATCTCGCCCAGCCACTCGATCAGATCCTGAAGGTCCTCCGACTTGAGGTCGTCGGGGACGGTGTGGTCGAGGGCCTTGTAGGCGCTCGCCAGGTAGCGCAGCACGATGCCCTCGGTGCGGGCCAGCTCGTAGTGGGACACCAGCTCCGTGAAGGACTGGGCCCGCTCGTACATGTCACGGATGACGGACTTGGGCGACAGCGGGTGGTCGCCGACCCACGGGTGGCTCTTGCGGTACGTGTTGTAGGCGTGGAACAGCAGTTCCTCGAGGGGCTTCGGGTACGTGATGTCCTGGAGCCGCGCCATGCGCTCCTCGTACTCGACACCGTCCGCCTTCATCGCGGCCACGGCCTCGCCGCGCGCCTTGTTCTGCTGGGCGGCCAGGATCTGCCGGGGGTCGTCCAGGGTGGACTCCACGACGGAGACCATGTCCAGGGCGTACGACGGCGACTCGGGGTCGAGCAGTTCGAACGCGGCCAACGCGAAGGTGGACAGCGGCTGGTTCAGCGCGAAGTCCTGCTGGAGGTCCACGGTCAGGCGGACGATCCGGCCGGTGGCGTCCGGCTCGTCGAGCTTCTCGACGATCCCGCCGTCCAGCAGCGAACGGTAGATCGCGATCGCGCGCCGGATGTGCCGCAGCTGCTGGCGCCGCGGCTCGTGGTTGTCCTCCAGCAGATGACGCATCGCCTCGAAGGCGTTGCCCGGCCGGGCGATCACCGACAGCAGCATCGTGTGCGTCACCCGGAACCGGGACGTCAGCGGCTCCGGCTCCGACTCGATCAGCTTGTCGAACGTGTTCTCCGTCCAGCCGACGAAGCCCTCCGGCGCCTTCTTGCGGACCACCTTGCGGCGCTTCTTCGGGTCGTCGCCCGCCTTGGCGAGCGCCTTCTCGTTCTCGATGACGTGCTCGGGCGCCTGCGCCACCACGAAGCCCGCCGTGTCGAAGCCGGCCCGCCCGGCCCGGCCGGCGATCTGGTGGAACTCACGCGCCCGCAGGGTGCGCACCCGGTTGCCGTCGTACTTGGTCAGCGCCGTGAACAGCACGGTACGGATCGGCACGTTGACACCGACGCCGAGCGTGTCCGTGCCGCAGATGACCTTCAGCAGACCGGCCTGGGCGAGCTTCTCCACCAGCCGCCGGTACTTGGGCAGCATGCCGGCGTGGTGGACGCCGATGCCGTGCCGTACGTAACGGGAGAGGTTCTGTCCGAACTTGGTGGTGAAGCGGAAATTGCCGATCAGATCGGCGATCTGTTCCTTCTCCTCCTTCGAGCACATGTTGATGCTCATCAGCGCCTGCGCCCGTTCCACCGCCTGCGCCTGGGTGAAGTGCACGATGTAGACGGGCGCCTGCCTCGTCTCCAGCAGGTCGGTCAGCGTCTCCGTCAGCGGGGTGTAGCGGTATTCGTACGACAGCGGCACCGGCCGGGTCGCCGAGCGGACCACCGCGGTGGGGCGGCCGGTGCGGCGGGCGAGGTCCTTCTCGAAGAAGGACACGTCGCCGAGGGTCGCCGACATGAGGACGAACTGCGCCTGCGGCAGCTCCAGGATGGGGATCTGCCAGGCCCAGCCGCGGTCGCCCTCGGCGTAGAAATGGAACTCGTCCATCACCACCTGGCCCACGTCCGCGTGCTTGCCGTCGCGCAGGGCGATCGAGGCGAGCACCTCGGCGGTGCAGCAGATGACCGGGGCGTCGGAGTTGACCGACGCGTCGCCGGTCAGCATGCCCACGTTCTCCGTGCCGAAGATCTTGCACAGCTCGAAGAACTTCTCCGACACCAGTGCCTTGATCGGCGCGGTGTAGAAGGTGACCTCGTCCCGGGCCAGTGCCGCGAAGTGCGCTGCCGCGGCGATCATGCTCTTGCCGGAGCCGGTCGGCGTCGACACGATCACGTTCGCCCCGGAGACCACCTCGATCAGCGCCTCCTCCTGGTGGGGGTAGAGCGTCAGACCGCGCTCCTGGGCCCAGGACTCGAAGGCTTCGTACAGGGCGTCGGGATCTGCGGTCGGCGGCAACTGATCGATGAGGGTCACGACCCCATCTTGCCTGCCCGCGAGCCCGATGGGGGAATCGGCTGCCGGTCCGAAGATCACGGCCGCTACGCTGTGTCGCCGACGGCGCGTCATCGCACCCGGTCAACTGGACAGCGGCACACGAGGAATAGGGCGGGCAACGGCCATGATGGGACCAGCACACTCACTGTCGGGCGCCGCCGCCTGGCTAGGCGTCGGCGCGGCCGCCGCCGCGGCGGGGCACACCATGCCCTGGCCGGTCCTCCTCTCCGGTGCGCTGATCTGCGCCGGTGCGGCGCTCGCACCGGACCTCGACCACAAGGCCGCCACCATCTCCCGCTCCTTCGGCCCGGTCTCCCGGTGGCTGTGCGAGATCGTCGACAAACTCTCGTACGCCGTCTACAAAGCCACGAGGATGCAGGGCGACCCGCGCCGCTCCGGCGGGCACCGCACCCTCACCCACACCTGGCTGTGGGCGGTCATGATCGGTGCGGGCGCCTCGGCGCTGGCGATCGCCGGTGGCCGGTGGGCGGTGCTGGCGATCCTCTTCGTGCACATGGTGCTGGCGATCGAGGGCCTGCTGTGGCGGGCGGCGCGGGGCTCCAGCAGCGATGTGCTGGTGTGGCTGCTGGCCGCGACCAGCGCGTGGATCCTCGCCGGTGTCCTGGACAAGCCCGGCAACGGCGCGGACTGGCTGTTCACGGACCCCGGCCAGGAGTACCTGTGGCTGGGGCTGCCGATCCTGCTGGGCGCCCTGGTGCACGACATCGGCGACGCGCTGACCGTCTCCGGCTGCCCGGTCCTGTGGCCCATCCCGATCGGGCGCAAGCGCTGGTACCCGTTGGGTCCGCCGAAGGCGATGCGGTTCCGGGCGGGCAGCTGGGTCGAGCTGAAGGTGCTGATGCCGGTGTTCATGCTGCTCGGGGGAGTCGGCGCCGCGGCCGCGCTCAACGTCATCTGAGGCAGGCCGCGGGCGGGGGCGACGGCTCAGCCGGTTCCGCCCTCGCCGTAGCGGCGCTCGAAGCGGGCGACACGGCCTTCCGTGTCCACCGTGCGGGCCTTGCCCGTGTAGAAGGGGTGGCTCTCCGAGGAGATCTCCACGTCCACCACGGGGTACGTCTCGCCGTCGTCCCACTCGATGGTCTGGTCGCTGGAGGCGGTGGACCGGGTGAGGAAGGCGTAGCCGGCGGTGCGGTCGCGGAAGACGACCTGGTGGTAGTCGGGCTGCTTGTCCTGCTGCATGGATGCTCCTCGTCCTCGTCCTCGTCCTCGTCGTCCTCGGACTCGTCCTGGTGTGGTGCAGGCCCTGGAACAGGGGGCGGCGGGTCAGCCGGACAGGCTGTCCTCGTCGACGATGTGCATGGCCGCCTCCTCCGCGGACGCGGCCGCGCCGTCGATACCGACGTCGCTGGCGACCATGGCGCTCTCCTCGTCCTCGTGGGCGCCTTCGTCCGGTGCGACGAGCCGGCCCGACCGGGCCGCGCCGACCTCGTTGTCGAGGAGTTCCCCGTCGGTGCCGTCGCAGTCGCCGAGGCCGTCCCCGTCGGGCACGGGGAGGTCGGGCAGCTCTTCGGCGAGCCGCTGGTCCAGGGTCTCGCCCTGCCGGCGCTCGGCGGCCGTCACCCCGTTGTGCTCCACCGCCCAGGGCCGCTCGGGCGGGGACCAGCCGCGGTCGAGGGGGTCCGAGACTCCGTCGTCCACGAGTGTGTCCTCCGCGTCGAGCAGTCCCGAGTCCTCCTGGATGTCGGAGGCGTCGGGCTGGTAGACGTCGTCCCCCCATCCGTCGACGCTGTTCACGGGTACCTCCAGGGGGTGACCGGCCCGTTCTCACCGCGGTCGGCGGTGGGGCACCGCCGCACGGGGCACCGGCCTGGCCCGGCATGCACGGGATGGATCCGGGCCGATTCCCACGCGGGTGCCGGTATCCAGCGTTCCATCCCGCTTCGGCACCGCGCAACGCCAGAGCGAAGTCGAAACGGAGACGGTGCCGCCGGGGCCGGAGCACGGGGTACCACACGTGCGACGATCGCCGGGCCCCCGACCCCCGGGCCGCACCGGGCGACGGGCCTCGGGCTGCGCCGCGGCCCGCAGGTACGACCACCGTGCCGCAGCGCCGACCTCCCGGGGCCCGTCTCACCCGTGCCAGGAGCGCCACAGTGCCGCGTAGGCCCCGTCCGCGCCGACCAGCTCCGTGTGGCTGCCCAGTTCGCTGATGCGGCCGTTCTCGACGACGGCGATGAGGTCGGCGTCGTGGGCGGTGTGGAGGCGGTGGGCGATGGCGACGACCGTGCGGCCGTCCAGGACGCGGGCGAGGGACCGCTCCAGGTGGCGGGCGGCACGCGGGTCCAGCAGCGAGGTCGCCTCGTCCAGGACCAGGGTGTGGGGATCGGCCAGCACCAGCCGGGCCAGGGCGATCTGCTGGGCCTGGGCCGGGGTGAGCGCGACGCCGCCCGAGCCGACCTCGGTGTCCAGCCCCTGGTCCAGGGCCCGTGCCCAGCCGTCCGCGTCGACCGAGCCCAGCGCCGCCCACAGCTCGTCGTCCTCGGCACCGGTCCTGGCCAGCCGCAGGTTGTCCCGCAGGGAGCCGACGAAGACGTGGTGCTCCTGGTTGACGAGTGCCACGTGGGAGCGGACGCGTTCGGCGGTCATCCGGGACAGCTCGGCCCCGCCGAGGGTGATCCGGCCGTCGCGCGGCGCGTAGATGCCGGCGAGGAGCCGGCCCAGCGTGGACTTGCCCGCGCCCGACGGACCGACGAGAGCCAGCCGGGTGCCGGGGGCGACCTCCAGGGACACCTTGCGCAGCACGTCGACGCCCTCGCGGTAGCCGAAGTGGACCCCCTCGGCGAGGACGTCCCGCCCGTCCGGCGCCAGCCCGGTCTCGCCGGCGTCCGGTTCGATGTCCCGCACCCCGACGAGGCGGGCCAGCGACACCTGCGCGACCTGCAGCTCGTCGTACCAGCGCAGGATGAGGTTGACCGGGTCGACGAGCATCTGTGCCAGCAGTGCGCCGGTCGTCAGCTGGCCCACTCCGATCCAGCCGTGCAGGACGAACACCCCGCCGAGCATGAGGACCGAGCCCAGCACGGTGACGTGCACCAGGTTGATGACCGGGAACAGCACCGAGCGCAGCCACATGGTGTAGCGCTCCCAGGCGGTCCACTGCCGGATCCGCAGCTTCGACAGCTCGATCCGGCGGTCACCGAGCCGGTGGGCCTCGACGGTGCGGCCGGCGTCCACGGTCTCGGCGAGCGCGGCGGCCACGGCGGCGTACCCGGCGGCCTCCGAGCGGTAGCCGGACGGCGCCCGCTTGAAGTACCAGCGGCAGCCCACCACCAGCAGCGGCACCGCGATCAGCACGGCGGGTGCGAGGGGCGGTGCCATGACGACGAGTCCGCCGAGCAGCAGGGCGGCCCACAGCACGCCGATGGTCAGCTGGGGCACGGCCTCGCGCATGGCGTTGCCGAGCCGGTCGATGTCCGTGGTGATGCGGGACAGCAGATCGCCGGTACCGGCCCGCTCCAGTACGCCCGGCGGCAGCCGGACCGACCGTACGAGGAAGTCCTCGCGCAGATCGGCCAGCATCCGCTCGCCGAGCATGGCGCCGCGCAGCCGCACCTGGCGGACGAACGCGGCCTGGACGACGAGGGCGGACACGAACAGCGTGGCGACGATCCCCAGATGGAGCTCCCGGGCCCCGTCGGAGAGCCGTTCCACGACGTCGCCGAGGAGCCAGGGGCCCACCATCGAGGCGACGGTGGCGACGGTGTTGACGAGCAGCAGGAGCAGGAAGGCGCGGCGGTGCCGGCGCAGGAGTTCGGCCACGTAGGCACGGACGGTCGCCGGGGCGCCGACGGGCAGCGTGTTCGCCGTCGTCGGTGCCGCCGGGTCGAACGCGGGTGGCGGCACGCCGATCATGCGGTCTCCTCGATCTCTTCCAGTTCGTTCAGTTCGTCCAGCTCGGTTCCGTCCACTTCGGCCCCGTCATGCCGGGTCGGGGCGTCGCCGGAGGCCGTCTCCTCGTCGGTCTCGCGGGTGACCACGGCCCGGTACCGGGGTTCGGTGTGCAGCAGTGCGCGGTGCTCACCGACGGCGACGACCTCGCCCTCGTGGACCAGGGCGACCCGGTCGGCCCGGTCGAGCAGCAGCGGGGAGGAGGTGAACACCACGGTCGTGCGACCGGTCCGCAGCCCACGCACCCCTTCGGCGATCCGGGCCTCGGTGTGCGAGTCGACGGCCGAGGTGGGCTCGTCGAGGACGAGCACCTCCGGGTCGGTGAGCAGCGACCGGGCCAGGGCGAGCCGCTGCCGCTGGCCGCCGGAGAGGGAGCGGCCGCGTTCGGTGATCCGGGCGTCCATCGGGTCGTCGGCGTCGAGGGAGCCCTGCACCAGGGCCTCCAGGACGTCCCCGCACTGGGCGGCGGCCAGCGCGTCCCGCGGGTCCACATCACCGGAGGCGGGCACGTCGAGCAGTTCGCGCAGTGAACCGGACAGCAGCACCGGGTCCTTGTCCTGGACGAGGACGGCCGTGCGCGCGGTCTCCAGCGGGAGTTCGTCCAGCGGGACGCCGCCGAGCAGCACCGACGGCCCGTCCTCCGGAGGGTGGCCGCCCAGCCGTTCCGCGAGCAGTCCGGCCGCGTCCGGGTCGCCGCACACCACCGCGGTGAAGCGGCCGGCCGGGGCGAGCAGTCCGGTCGCCGGGTCATACAGGTCGCCCGAGGGCATGTCCCCCGCGCGCGATCCGCCGATGTCCGTGACCCGCTCCAGCGACAGCACGCGGGCGGCGCGCTTGGCCGAGGGACGCGAGAAGGAGTAGGCCATCGCGATCTCCTCGAAGTGCCGGAGGGGATACGTCAGGACCATGACGGAGCTGTAGACCGCGACCAGTTCACCGACGGAGATGCGGCCCTCGTGGACGAGACGGACGCCGTAGCAGACGACCGCGATCATCAGCAGGCCGGGCAGCAGCACCTGGATGGCGGTGATCAGGGCCCACATGCGGGCGCTGCGCACGGCCGCGTGCCGGACTTCCTGGGAGGCGCGGCGGTAGCGGTCGAGGAAGAGTTCCTCGCCGCCGATGCCGCGCAGCACCCGTAGACCGGCCACGGTGTCCGAGGCCAGTTCGGTGGCGCGTCCCGCCTTCTCGCGCTGCTCGTCGGCCCGGCGCGTCGCGCGCGGCAGCAGCGGCAGCACCGCGATCGCGAGGACGGGCAGGCCGACGGCCACCACGATGCCGAGGGCCGGCTGGTACACGACCAGGCCGACACAGACCAGCACGACGGTCAGGGCCGCGGCGGTGAAGCGGGAGACGGCCTCGACGAACCAGCCGATCTTCTCGACGTCACCGGTGGACACGGCCACGACCTCGCCGGCCGCGACCCGCCGGGTCAGCGCCGATCCCAGCTGGGCGGCCTGGCGGGCGAGGAGTTGCTGGACGCGGGCGGCGGCGGTGATCCAGTTGGTGACGGCGGTGCGGTGCAGGAAGGTGTCGCCGATCGCGGTGGCCGCGCCGAACAGGGCCATCAGCCCGCCGGCCAGGGCGAGGCGGCTGCCGGAGCGGTCGACCACGGCCTCGATGGCGAACCCGACGCAGAACGGCTGCGCCGAGACGGCGACGAAGTGCAGCAGTCCCCAGGCCAGGGACTTGAGCTGGCCGCCCAGTTGGTTGCGGCCGAGCCACCACAGGAAGCGAGGTCCCGAGCGCGCGTCCGGCACACCCGGGTCGGGATACGGAAGGTCTTGGATCTGCATGACGTCCCAGTGGCTCGTGTCAGGGGAGGGAGGGAGAGGCGGGGTGGGGCGGGGGCGGGGCGGGGGCGGGGCGGGGGTGGGGGAGACGAAGGTGAGGGCAGGCATGGGAAGAACCCGCGAGGTGCGGCAACAAACCGTGAAAGGTTCGCGTCGGAGCGTGGTCGGAATCAACTGGTTTTCCGTCGCGGACGCAGGCTTCCGGCTGCTCGCCGACACGGCCCCGGTGTCCGGAATCTGACAGATATGCCGGGAAAGTGATGCAAGCATGGGCGGATGCGACATGGCGGTGTGCGGTCCCGGGCGGCCGCGACGGTGGCCGGAGTTCTCCTTCTCGCGGCCCTGTCCGCGTGCGGCGGCACGGACACGGGGCGGGGTGGCGGCAGCAGGGCGGTGGCGGGACCCGAGGGCAGTGCCGCCCCGTCGAGTGCCGCCGAGTCGAGCGCCCCGGCGTCGAGTGCGCCCGCTCCCACGCGCATCCCGGACATCGGCGATCGGCTGCACCGACGTATTCCGGCCACTTCTCGCCAGGTTCTGGCGGTCTACGGCGACGGAGCGGACTCCGCGGAGGCCGTCGCCGTGCTGTATGGCAAACGGGGCCCGGTCTGGGAGCGCGTGCGCAGCTGGCCCGCGCACAACGGCAGGAAGGGGTGGACCCCCGACCACCGCCTGGGGGACAACCGCAGCCCCGTCGGCGTCTTCACGCTCACCGCCGCGGGCGGCGTCCTGGCCGATCCCGGGACCAGGCTGCCGTACACACGGTCGGAGGACTACGCGGCACCGCGCTGGTGGGACGAGTCGCACTGGCACGACTTCGACTACGTCATCGCCATCGACTACAACCGGGTCCCGGGCACACCGCCCGACGACGGGGAGCAGCCCCTGGGGGAGGAGAAGGGCGGCGGGATCTGGCTGCACCTGGACCACGGCGACGGCACGTCCGCCTGCGTCAGTCTGTCCAAGGAGGCGATGGAGTACCTGCTGCTCGCGCTCGACCCGGAGCGGGACCCCGTGGTGGTGATGGGGGACAGGGACGCGCTGAAGGCGTAGGTCCGGCGGGGGAGGCGTCATTGCGGGCGCGGGCCGAATCCCCGTAGAACACCGGCCATGAAGAGACGGTTAATCATGTCCATGCTCACCGGGGCGACCCTCCTGGTGAGCACCCTCCTCGGGGCGGCTCCGGCCCGATCGGCCGACGTCCCCGCCGAGTTCGGCACCGACTGGCACGACCCCGTGACCGCGGCGCCCCCCGTCGACAAGCCTTCGGGCAGGTCCTGCCGAGTCACCGTCGCCGAGGCGCAGTTCCGGGACTTCACCCCGTACCGAGGCACCTACGCCCCGCCGGACGGCTGCGGTGACCGCTGGAGCAAGGTGGTGCTGCGCCTCGACGGCAAGGTCAAGGGGCGGCAGTTCGACCGGCTCGGCTATCTGCATGTCGGCGGGGTCGAGATCTTCCGTACGTCGACTCCCGAGCCCTCTCCCGACGGCATCGAATGGTCCGTGGAGAAGGACGTCACCCGGTACAGCGACACCTTCCGCCGGACCCAGGACGTCGAGATGCTCATCGGGAACGTCGTCGACGACACCTACACGGGCGTGCTCGACGTCAAGGTCACGCTGACCTTCTACGCCGGGAAGGAACCGGCCGCGACCCCCGACCGCGTCCTCACCCTGACCGACGGCGCGACCCTCACCACCCCCCGCAACAGCGAACGCGTCGTCGCGGAGGTGTACGCGACCGGCTCCGGCGGAGGCTGCGAGGAGTACTGGTATCTGACGGTGCCCGCGCAGGCGCCGTACTCCTGCCGGGCGGACGACGGCCCGTACCGCGAGGTGCAGGTCAGGGTCGACGGGCAACTGGCCGGAATCGCCACCCCGTTCCCCACCGTGTGGACCGGCGGCTGGTCCAACCCCTTCCTCTGGTACGTGATCCCGGGCCCCCGTGCCTTCGACATCAAGCCCATCGCATACGACCTGACCCCCTTCGCCGGAATCCTCAACGACGGGCGCCCGCACCGCCTCGAGGTGTCGGTCGTCGGCGTGCCCGCGGGGCAGGGCGGCTGGAGCACGCCGGTCAACGTGCTGGTCTGGCGCGACCACGGCAGGGCGGTCGTCCCCGGGAAGCTGCTCAGCGGCGATGCCGGTGACCTGACCGGCTCCACCGTCTACACGCCCGGCACGGAACACCGCCTCGACACCGAGGGAGGGCACCGGCTGACCGTCGCCGGGTACCTCGACACCTCGCACGGCCGGGTGCGCACCACCGTCAGCCGCACCCTGGCCAACACCTCCGCGCACCGCTGGACCGACGGCGAGACCGTGGACGGCCTCGACGCGACCTGGACGGACGACGAGAAGGTCACGGTCGCCGACCGCGGACGGACCGTCACCACCCGGACCCACCGCGCCTACACGATGGACGGCACCACCACCCTCGGCGCGGACGACCGGCTGCGGACCGTGCTGACGCTCGGCGACCGGGCCGACGCGGTGACGACCCGGAACGGCCGGCGCGCGGCCTGGTCGCGGCTCGACGACACCTACACCGGCGACGCCACGTACACCGTCGGAGTGCCCCGCGACCAGCGGCACGCGGTCGGCACGACGAGTGAGCACTACCGGCTCCGCGGCTCGGACGGTTGCCGCGACCGCCGACTCATCACGGTCCAGGGGGTGTTGACGGAGGATCGCGGCGGCTGCTGAGTCGACGGGTGTGCGACGCGTCACGCGTGGCGGGATTTACACGGCCGAAACACGGAGGTCTTGTGCGCGATCAACGGCACCTTCACAGTGATCGCAACGGAAGCCACTTTCCGCATCGCAGAAGTCTCTTGTCCCCAGGGGCTTCCGTGGTGCCGTCGTCCCCCACAAGGAGTGCCCGTGCCGCCGTCCGTCCCGTCGCTGCCGCGACGCGTCGCACGCATACTGCGTACCTCACTCTTCGCGCAGGTCGCCTGCGCGCTCGTGCTCGGCATCGTCGTCGGAAAGCTGTGGCCCGGCGTGGCCACGGACCTCCAGCCGCTCGGCGACGGTTTCACCCGGCTCATCAAGACGATCATCTCGCCGCTGGTGTTCTGCGTGGTCGTCGTCGGCATCGCCAAGGCCGGTGACCTCAAGGCGTTCGGCCGGATCGGGCTCAAGGCCCTGATCTGGTTCGAGGTCGCCAGCACGCTCGCCCTGATCATCGGGCTGCTCGCCGCCAACGTCGTCCAGCCCGGCTCGGGCATGAACGTCGACCCGTCCACCCTGGACACCTCGGCGGTCGACGCCAAGACGGGCGGCGGCTCACTGCCCTCGACGACCGAGTTCGTCGTGAACGCGCTGCCCACCAGTTTCATCGGTGCCTTCGCCGAGAACTCCCTGCTCCAGGTGCTCATCCTGGCGTGTCTGGTGGGCGCCGCGCTGCTGCACCTCGGGCACACGAAGGTGCCGCAGGTGCTGCCCGCGATCGAACAGGCCCAGGAGATCATCTTCGCGATCGTCGGCTTCGTCATGCGACTGGCACCGATCGCGGTGTTCGGCGCGATGGCCGTCCTGATCGGGAACTACGGGCTCGGTGTCATCGAGACCTACGCCAAGCTGATCATCCTGTGTTACGCGGCGGCGGCGTTCTTCATCGCGCTGCTGGCCGTGGCCCTGCGCCTGGTGACCGGGCTCAGCCTCTGGAAGTTCCTGCGCTACATCCGTGAGGAGATGCTGCTCGCGCTCGGCACCGCCTCCACCGAGGCCGTCATGCCGCGGGTGATGCAGAAGCTGCGCAAGGCGGGCGCCCGCGACGACGCCGTGGGTCTCGTGCTGCCCACCGGCTACTCCTTCAACCTCGACGGCGCCTCGCTGTACCTGTCCATCGGCACGCTGTTCATCGCCCAGGCCGTGGACGTCGATCTGAGCCTCGGGCAGCAGATCACCGTGGTCCTGGTGCTGATGCTGACCAGCAAGGGCATGGCGGGCATCCCCGGTTCGGCCTTCCTCGCCCTGTCCGCGACGGCGTCCTCGCTGGGCGCCATCCCGGCCGGCGCCGTCGCCCTGCTGCTCGGGGTCGACCGGATCATGGACTCGATGCGGGTCGTCACCAACCTCCTCGGCAACTGCGTCGCGGTCTTCGCGGTGTCCCGCTGGGAGGGGGCGCTGGATCTGGGCCGGGCGAAGAAGGTGCTGGACGGCGAGGTCGTGGTGGAGGCTGAGGGGACGGCGGCGGAGAAGGAGGCGTCGGCGCCGGTCGCCCAGTAGCTCGGTTGTGCCGGTTGGCGGGCGGCTGCGGGTGGTGCGTGGCGATCAACCCCCACGCACCCGCGGTCGCCCGTCGACCGTGGCGCCCCCTACCCGCAGCGCCTGTCCGGCACCCCGTCCACCAGCGTGTCCAGCAACCCTCCCAGCACCTCCCGCTGCTCCCCCGACAGCGGAGCCAGAATCTCCCCGGCCGCCGACCGCCGCGCCCCGCGCAGCTTGCGCAGCGCCTCCCGGCCGTCGTCGGTGAGCTCGATCCGGATCACCCGGCGGTTCGTGGGGTCCGGCACCCGCCGCACCTTGCCGCCCGCCTCCAGTCCGTCGACCAGCGTCGTCACCGCGCGCGGGACCACCTCCAGGCGCTCGGCGAGATCGGCCATGCGCGGCGGCGAGCCGTAGCACGCCAGGGTGCGCAGCAGCCGGGACTGGGCCGGGGTCACGCCGAGGCCGCACTGCTCGATGTGCCGCTTCTGGATCCGGTGCACGCGGCGGGTGAACCGCAGCAGTTGCTCGGCGAGCACGCTGTCGGAATCGGGGGTGGTCATACGGGAACAATATCAGGATGCCGTTCATTGTGAGTATAGGTAACAATGAGCTATGGTCAGCTCGACCCACCTGCTCACCTCCCGTAGGAGCCCATGCACCCCGACAAACCAGAGTCCTGGATCCCGTCCACCGACGCCGAGGCCCAGCCCCGGCAGGTCCGCCGCATCGTCGGCCTCTTCCGTCCCTACCGCGGCCGGCTCGCCGTCGTGGGCGTCCTCGTCGGCGCCTCGTCGCTGGTCTCCGTCGCCACACCCTTCCTGCTGAAGGAGACCCTCGACGTCG
The DNA here is from genome assembly GCF_001514205.1 of Streptomyces griseoruber. GTDB lineage: Bacteria > Actinomycetota > Actinomycetes > Streptomycetales > Streptomycetaceae > Streptomyces > Streptomyces griseoruber. The sequence continues at coordinate 82,010 of NZ_KQ948777.1, forward strand.
CCATCCCCGAGGGCCGTACCGGGCTGCTCAGCCTCCTCGCCCTCGGCATGATCCTCAGCGCGGTGCTCAGCAGCGTCTTCGGCGTCCTGCAGACACTGATCTCCACCACCGTCGGCCAGCGCGTCATGCACGACCTGCGCACCGCCGTCTTCGGCCGGCTCCAGCGCATGTCCCTGGCGTTCTTCACGCGTACGCGTACCGGCGAAGTGCAGTCCCGCATCGCCAACGACATCGGCGGCATGCAGGCCACCGTCACCTCCACGGCCACCTCCCTGGTCTCCAACTTCACCAGCGTGGTCGCCACGATCATCGCGATGATCGCCCTCGACTGGCGGCTGACCGTCGTCTCCCTGCTCCTGCTGCCGGTCTTCGTCTGGATCAGCCGCCGCGTCGGAAACGAACGCAAGAAGATCACCACCCAGCGCCAGAAGCAGATGGCCGCCATGGCCGCCACCGTCACCGAGTCGCTGTCGGTCAGCGGCATCCTGCTCGGCCGCACCATGGGCCGCGCCGACTCGCTCACCCGGTCCTTCGCCGACGAGTCCGAGCAACTGGTGGACCTGGAAGTGAAGTCCAACATGGCCGGCCGCTGGCGCATGGCCGTGATCACCATCGTCATGGCCGCGATGCCGGCGGTCATCTACTGGACGGCCGGAGTGGCCCTCCAGTTCGGCGGCCCCGACGTCTCCCTCGGCACGATCGTCGCCTTCGTCTCGCTCCAGCAGGGCCTGTTCCGCCCCGCCGTCAGCCTGCTCGCCACCGGCGTGCAGATCCAGACCTCCCTCGCGCTCTTCCAGCGCATCTTCGAGTACCTCGACCTGCCGATCGACATCACCGAGCGCACCGACCCGGTCCACCTCGACCAGGTCAAGGGCGAAGTCCGCTTCGAGAAGGTCGCGTTCGCCTACGACGACCAGGGCGGGCCCGTGCTCGACGGCATCGACGTCACCGTCCCCGCGGGCGGAAGCCTCGCCGTCGTCGGTCCGACCGGTGCCGGCAAGTCCACGCTGGGCTACCTGGTGCCGCGGCTGTACGACGTGACCGGCGGCCGGGTCACCCTCGACGGCGTCGACGTCCGCGACCTCGACTTCGACACCCTCGCCCGCGCGGTCGGCGTCGTCTCGCAGGAGACGTACCTCTTCCACGCGACGGTCGCCGACAACCTGCGCTTCGCCAAGCCCGACGCCACCGACGAGGAGCTGTACGCGGCCGCGCGCGCGGCGCAGATCCACGACCACATCGCCGCCCTGCCCGACGGGTACGACACGGTCGTCGGCGAGCGCGGGCACCGTTTCTCCGGCGGTGAGAAGCAGCGCCTGGCGATCGCCCGCACCATCCTGCGCGATCCGCCGGTGCTGATCCTCGACGAGGCGACGAGCGCCCTGGACACCCGCACCGAGCGCGCCGTGCAGGAGGCCATCGACGCGCTCTCCGCCAACCGCACCACGCTCACCATCGCCCACCGGCTGTCCACCATCCGCGGTGCCGACCAGATCGTGGTCCTCGACGCGGGCCGGCTGGCCGAACGGGGGACGCACGAGGAGCTGCTGGAGCGGGACGGGCGGTACGCGGCCCTCGTGCGGCGGGACGCCAGCCTGGAGCCGACAAGATGACAACAGTCAAGCCTATGACAGGTTATGCCGGGTTTATGACGATATGAGCGTTACCGTGCCCGCATGCAGATGAACACTCCGCCACGGAGCACGATTCGACTGACGCGCCGGGGCCGTCTCGCCCTCATCGCGACCGGAGCCGTCGTGGCCGGTACCGCCGTGGCGGTGCCGCTGCTGAGCACGGAGCACAAGGCGCCGGAGGCGCCGAAGAAACCCACCGCCCTGGTCATCCCGGAGGGCTGGCGCGCGAGTCAGGTCTACGAGGCCGTCGACAAGGCCCTCGCCCTGCCCGCCGGCACGACCAGGAAGACGCTGCCCCGGGCCGGCCTGAAGCTGCCGGCCGACGCCGACGGCAACCCGGAGGGCTACCTCTTCCCGGCGACGTATCCGCTGGATGGGAGGACGACGCCCCAGGCGCTGCTGGCCTACATGGTCGACACGGCGAACAAGCGGTTCAACGGGGCACCGGTCACCGCGGGCGCCCAGCGCAACGCGATGAACGTCTACCAGGCCGTCACCATCGCCAGCCTGGTGCAGGCGGAGGCCGCCACCAAGGCGGACATGGGGAAGGTGGCCCGGGTCGTCTTCAACCGGCTGGAGCGCGGCATGCCGTTGCAGATGGACTCCACCATCAACTACGCGCTGAACCGGTCCACGGTGCGGACCACGGAGAGCGACACCCGGATCGAGAGCCCCTACAACTCCTACCAGCGCATGGGGCTGCCGCCGACGCCGATCGACAACCCCGGCGAGGAGGCGATGCACGCCGCCCTCAGCCCGACGCCGGGCGACTGGCTGTACTTCGTCACGGTCAAGCCCGGCGACACCCGTTTCACCGCGAACTACCAGGAGCACGTGCGCAATGTGGCCGAGTTCAACCGGAACCGGCAGAGCGCGTCGGCCAAGGCGGCCGGCTGACACGAGGGGACGTCAGGCGGCGGCCGACTCCGGCTCGGGCTCCCCGGCCCCCTCGGCCAGCAGCCGTCGGATGTCCCGTACGGCCGCCCGGCCCGCCCGGTTGGCGCCGATGGTGCTGGCCGAAGGCCCGTAGCCGACCAGATGGATCCGCGGATCGGCGGCCACGCGGGTGCCCTCCAGCCGGATCCCGCCGCCCGGACCACGCAGCCGCAGCGGCGCGAGATGGTCGATGGCGGCCCGGAAGCCCGTCGCCCAGAGGATGACGTCGGCGTCCACACGGCGGCCGTCGTCCCACTCCACGCCCTGCGGGGTGATCCGGTCGAACATCGGGAGCCGGTCCAGGACCCCGTCCGCCAGCCCCTGCCGGATCGCGTCGTTCAACGGCAGCCCCGTCACCGAGACCACGCTCTTCGGCGGCAGCCCCTGCCGCACCCGCTCCTCCACCAGCGCGACCGCCGCACGGCCCGCCCCCTCGTCGAACGGTCCTTCGCGGAACACCGGCGGACGCCGGGTCACCCAGGTCGTGGCGGCGGCGTACGGGGCGATCTCCAGCAGATGCTGTGTACCGGACGCCCCGCCGCCCACCACGACCACCCGCTGCCCGGCGAACGCCTCGGGTCCCGGGTACCGAGCCGTGTGCACCTGCCGCCCGCGGAAGGTCTCCTGCCCCGGATAGCGCGGCCAGAACGGCCGGTCCCAGGTGCCGGTCGCGTTGATCAGCGCCCGCGTCGACCAGGTGCCGTCGGAGGTCTCGACGAGCAGCCGTCCACCGGACCCCTCGCGCACGGCCCGTACGTCCACCGGACGCCGTACCCGCAGGTCGAAGGTCCGCTCGTAGGCGGCGAAGTACGCGGAGATCACCTCCGACGACGCCCGCGCCGGATCGGCCCCCGTCAGCTCCATGCCCGGCAGCGCGTGCATCCCGTGCACCTTGCCGTACGTCAGTGAGGGCCACCGGAACTGCCAGGCGCCGCCCGGACCGGGCGCGTGGTCCAGCACCACGAAGTCGCGCTCCGGCTCGAACCCGGTGCGCCGCAGGTGATACGCGCCGGCCAGTCCGGCCTGGCCTGCGCCGATCACCACGACGTCGACCTCACGTATGTCGTTCACGCCTCCACCAACAGTGCGGGCCGGGCGGATCTTCCCCGGACCGGTCCGTGGGCCAGGATGGTGGCATGTCAGACGCGTTCACCACCCGAGTACTGCACATCGCCTCCGGCACCCGGGAGCGGGTCGTCGATCTCACCCAGGACTGCGAGGCCTTCCTGCGGGAGGCCGCCGGCGACCGTGACGGCCTGCTGAACATCTTCGTCCCGCACGCCACCGCCGGAATCGCGGTGATCGAGACGGGTGCCGGCAGCGACGACGACCTCCTCGCCGCCCTGCACACCCTCCTCCCCGCCGACGACCGCTGGCAGCACCGCCACGGCAGCCCCGGGCACGGCCGCGACCACGTCCTCCCGGCCTTCGTCCCGCCCCACGCGACCCTGCCGGTCGTGGCCGGGAGGCTGGAGCTGGGCACCTGGCAGTCGGTGTGCCTGGTCGATACGAACAAGGACAATCCTCGTCGGCAGGTGCGGTTGTCGTTCCTTGCGTGACGAGGGTGGCGACTGTAGGTCTCAAGTCCGGCCGCGCCAAACGAGTCTGGCCTCGGTGTGCCCAAGTCCACGGGCGCCGGCCGCCAGCGCGGTGGCGGGTACGGCCACAGCCCGGGCGCGCCGGAGCGGCGCGAGCGGGCTCGGCGCAGATGTGGGGCGGTGTTGCTGCTGTCGGTCGCCGAGAACATCGCCCTGAGCACCCGGTATCCGCGCCGCGCCGGACTGATCTCCTGGTGGCGCCACCTCGTCAGCCTTGTCCGCCAAGGCTTGCCGACGGACCACCCCTTGTCCGCATGGTGCACGACATCAGTGGCGAGGAACTGGCTGACCACGGCCCCACCACGGCCCCCGGCCGAGGGCCCGGCCGTCCTGGCCCTCGGCGGCGTACAGCGGGCAGCACCAGGCGGTCACCGTGCGCGAGCCGCTGTCCCTGCAGGGTCGGCAGACCGTTGACGAGTTCAACCGAGCCTTCTCCGGCCGTTCGGCCAGCGGACATGTAGTCCCCTGCCACATCACTACGGCCGCCGACAGGGACAGTTCCAGGACCTGGGACCCGTCGGGTTACCAGGGGGCGTACCGGAAGATCTGGGGCAGGTGACAGCGGCGTCGGAGAGCCTGCTGCCTCACTGCGACGGGCCGGAGCCGGCGCGCTCGGTGAGCAGGAGGGCGATGTCGTCCGCCCTGTCGGCGGACCGGCAGGCATCCCGCAGCAGCGCGTCGGCCAGATCCTCCAGGCGGCCTCCGCCCATGCGGGCCAGTGATGCGCGGAGTCGGTCGACGTCGGAACCGATGTCCGAGTCACGCCTCTCGATCAGTCCGTCCGTGTACAGAGCCAGGACCGACCCGGGTACGAGGCGCAACTCCGACTCCGGAAAGTGTGCCGCTGCGTCGATGCCGAGCAGAGGGCCGCCGGGCACATCCAGGATTTCGGCCTGCCCGTCGGGCAGGCGCAGCAAGGGCGGGAGGTGGCCGGCACGGACGATGCGCACGACCCCCGAGCGAGGATGGAGGCGGGCGTAGCAGCAGCTTGCGAGTAGCGCTGGGTCGAGGTCCATGTGGAGCCGGTTGGTGTTGGCGACGACGTCGCTCGGCCGGTGGCCGGCGGTGGCGAAGGCCCGTACCGCGCTGCGTAGCTGGCCCATGGCCGCCGCGGCGGCGACGTTGTGGCCCTCGACGTCCCCGACGATCAGCGCGACCTCGTCGCCGGTGGGGATGACGTCGTACCAGTCGCCGCCGATGTCCATCCCTCTGGTGGCCGGAAGATAGCGCCCAGTGACACCAAGGCCCGGCAGTGTGGGCAGCCGGTGCGGCAGCAGCGCGTTCTGCAGGCCGCGGGCGAGGGCGAACTCGGCGTCGTAGAGCCTGGCACGTTCCAGGGCCTGGGCGATGAGGCCGCCCAGCGCGGTGAGGACTCCGCGCTCCTCGTCGGGAAATCGGTGGACGTCGTCGAAGCCGAGCAGGCAGACGCCGACCGGGCGGTTCGAGGCGATCAAGGGCAGGAACGCCCAGGAGTTGGATGGACTGACCCTGATCCAGGGGTAGGTCTCGAGAAGCTCCTCACGGGACTCGACGAACAGCGGGGCCCCGGAGGTCAGCGCGTCCGTCACGGGCAGCCGGGCATGCAGCGGAGTGCCTTCGAACCGGGCGAGAAAGCGCTTCGAGTAGCCGCGCTGATCGAGCAGGCGCAGGCGCCGCTCCTCCACCACGGCGATCGCCAGCTTCTGGCCGCCGAAAGCGGGCAGCAGCTGCTCGGCGACGGCCTCGAACACCTCGTGCGCGGTGACCGCCTCGGTGAGCGCGCTGCCCAGCGTGAGCACCCGGTAGAGGGAACCCACGCGCGGGGCCGCGGGCGGAGGCGACCAGGAGGCGGGCGGCCCCCCTTCCGTGAGGATTGCCCCGGGTCCGGTCTCGGCCGGGACGGGCTGTCGCACCGGTGCTGCCCACCCCGTCATGCCCTGAGCGCCTGGGTGGAGGGAAAAGACCAGCCATGTGTCCGGTGGGCGGCGAACCAGGAAGGAGACCGGGTGCTGGGAGACCAGGGCGGCCCGGTAGCGGTCCTCGTACACGGGATCGGCCAGCCAGGGCAGGACGTCCCAGGGGCGTCGGCCGAGCAGTTCGTCCAAGCGGACCCGCAGCAGATTCTCCAGGCTGTGGTTGGCGTAGGCGAGGCGTCCGTCGGGCGAGAGCGCGAAGAAGCCGTCCGCGAGCCGCTCGATCGCCGCCACGGCGGCCATGCGGCTCCCGGAGTCGAGTACGGCGCCGACCAGATGGGCCGAGGCTTCCAGGCAGTCAGGGCTCTCGGGCATCCGGCCCCACAGCTCGACGGTGTGGTGGCCTCCGCGGCCGTCCCGGATGCGCAGGCAGTGTGCCAGTACGTGGCGTTCCTGGACCGCGGCACGGGCGGCGGACCGGAAGCCGGGCAGATCCGCGGGCTCGATCATGGTCGCCAGGGTGGCTGCCCGTCCGTCGAACTCGCGGGGCGGCATTCCGAAGATCGCGCACAGCTCGTCGTCGGCCGTGAGGGCTCCGGTGTCGAGGTTCCAGTCGAACAGGCCCACCCGGATCACCGGAGTGGATGGCAGCGGGACCACTACCGGGAGTGTCCGCTCGTCATACTCGCCGAACGCGCCGCGGGCCCGCAGTCCGGCGAGGGTGGTGCCCAGCCGGTCGGCGGCGGAGCGCAGCCGCCGGCGCTGCGCCCTCGACAGCCCTGTCCCGTCCGGCTTGGCCGTCCACACCACGGCCATGGTGCCGAAGGTCCGCTCGCCCGCCCGTACGGGGACCGACGCAGAGCCGAACGGGTAGGGCAGGGCGACCGAGAGCTGGGGGAATCGCCGCATCGTCTCCTCCGCGCCGGCCAGGTGGACCATGCGCCCGCAGCGGTACGCCTCCGCCACCGGCAGACGGCTGTTCACCGGGATCCGACGCCACCCGCTGAGCAGGGAGGGCGGCGTCCCGCACGACGCGGCCACTACGAGCGAGCGGTGGTCGCCGGAGAGCAGAAACACGCTTCCGGTATGCGCTCCGGTCAGCTCCACGGCACCGACGACGGCACTGACCAGCGCGTCGTCGCGCTCGGGCGCTTCGCCGACACTTGCGGCGCCGAACGGCTGCAAGTTCGACGCCACCCTGTTGGTCGACACGTTGCCCTCGATCATCGATGGATAATTTGTTCCATTTTAGGATGGTTTAGGGCTCCTCGTGGGTAGGCGCCGGGCCGGGAAGGCCGTCCAGCACCCACGGACCGAGCGGCAAGTGGCCACGTTTCCGCTTGGCCGGCCAGAGCAGGGCCTATGCGGTGGGGATCGACCTGCCGGAGAAGCAGCTCGCCACGGCTCGCACGATGCAGGCGGCGTTGGGCATCGATTCCTACCTCGCACCGGGTGCAAGTCTCGCAGCGGGGTCCCGGCGAACGCCTCTTCCAGGACATCGAAAGCCTTCCCGCCGTACGTCTCGCGCGTTTCCGATCTACCCTTCTACGAGTGAAGATCACTTTTTTGTGATCACGGGGAGGGCGTGAAGCGCGGCGGGAATGCGGTTCAAGCCGATCTGCGGTGGCCTCAATCGTCGGCATCGGTGACGGCCAGGGTGTTGCCGCCGGCGTGGGCCGCCGTCCGATCATGGGAGGCGCCCCGGCTGTGCTGCGGGTTGTCTTCGCGGAGTTTGGTGGACACCAACAAGGACAACCCCGAGCGCAAGGTCCGTCTGTCCTTCCTCGGCCAGCCGCGCACCGGACGCCACCGCGCACCGGACGCGAACCCCGTGCCCCGCCCGGACCCGGACCGCCCTGCGCGGCCGCCCCCTGGGTGCCAAGCTGGAGTCATGTCCCCGACATCCGGGCCGGCCGTCTCCCGTGCGGAGTTCGACGTGCTCTTCGGGGCGGTGCGCACCTGGGGTGACTGGGAGCGGGCCGACCGCGGGGCCTGGAACCGGGTGACCGCGGACCAGGTGCGGCGGGCCCTGGCCGAGGCGCGGTCCGGGACCGTCGTCCCGATGGCCCTCCCCTGGAACACCCGGCCCGACCCCGACAACCCCAAGCCGGCCCTGCACCACATGACCGACCTCGGCGATGTCGAGAGCCCCGAACCCGCAGCACACAAGGACTTCATCGCCGTCGACTACCACGGCAGGGGCGTCACCCACCTCGACGCGCTCTCCCACATCGCCTACCGGGGCCGGCTCTACGACGGCCGTACGGCACGCGAGGTCGTCGACGCCGGCGGCGCCCGCTTCGGCGCGGTGTCGGAGCTGGGGCCCCTGGTGACCAGGGGCGTGCTGCTCGATCTGCCCGCCGTGCTCGAGGTCCCGTGGCTGGAACCGGGGGAGGCGGTGCACGCCCGGGACGTCCTCGCCGCGGAACGGGCGCTCGGGGTGACCATCGGCGAGGGCGACGCGGTGCTGCTGCGCACGGGGCACGTCCGCCGCCGTACGGAACGCGGCCCCTGGGACTCCGGCGCGCTGAGCGCCGGCTTCCACGTGGACGCCGTACCGCTGCTGGCCGAGCGGGGTGTCGCCCTGCTCGGAGGGGACGGCGACAGCGATGTACGGCCCTCGCCGGTCGCGGACGTGCACTCGCCCGTGCATGTCCTGGCCGTCACCGCGATGGGGGTACCGCTGCTGGACAACCTCGACCTGGAGGCCCTGTCGGCCGCGACGGCCGCGGTGGGCCGGTACGCGTTCCTGCTCGTCGTGGCGCCGCTGAACATCCCCGGTGGAACCGGCTCCCCCGTCACCCCGGTCGCGGTCCTGTGACGGCCGGCCACGCGGCCGTCACCGCACGTGAGGGGCCCTGGTGGCCGTCGCTCCGAGGGGGCGGGCGACTCATGACTCGCGCCCTGTATGTCCGTATGCTCGTCAATGTCGGATCCTTTGCGGAAGGGTGAACGGGTCACAGGGCGAGTGGACGCGGGCGCGAGTGAGGCGAGGCGTGTTTCGATCCGGAGGAGAACAGGCTGCGATCGGGCGTGCGACGGACGGCACAGGTCCCGCGCGCTTCCGTGAGCGGTTTCTGCAGGGCGAGTCGGTCGAGCGGGGCGTACGGCTGTCGATCCTGGACTCCTGGCAGCGCTGCCGGAGCCTGGGGCTCTCGCCGGACCAGTCCGACCTCCCCTTCCGGGACGACTTCGAGGCGGACGGCCGTATCGTCCGCGCGGCCGTGCCGGTGCTCGACCGGCTGGAGTCCCTGTTCTCCGGCAGCAAGATCAATATCTCCGTCGCCGACGCGAACGGGACGGTGCTGCTGCGCCGCTTCGGCGAGGCGTCCATGGTCCACAGCCTTCCGGCGATCCAGCGCGTCCCGGGCTTCGTGTTCGCCGAGCGGGTCGCCGGCACCAACGGCATCGGTCTCGCCCTCGCCGAACGCCGGCTCATCCGCGTCTACGGCGCCGAGCACTTCGCCGAGCGCTCCCAGGCGAACGCCTGTGTCGCACTCCCCGTGCGCGATCCGCTCAGCGGCGGCATCGAGGGCGTCCTGTGCTTCGGTTACCCGCGCGCGTTCGAGAGCCCGGCGCTCCAAGGCGTGATCCGCAAGGCGGCCCGCGCCATGGAGCGCCGGCTGCTGGGACAGAGCTCCGCACGCGAACGTGCCCTGTTGCGGGCGTACCTGGCCTCCGGAGCCGAAGCCGGTACGGCCGACGCCCCCGAGGGGGACGCGCCGGCCCTGCGGCTGCGTCCCGGTGACCGGGCACTGCTCATGGAGAAGGCCACCGAGCTGATCTCCCGCGCCCAGCGGGCCGCCGTGGACGTGCCGCTGCCGGACGGCCGCCGGGTGACCCTGGTGAGCCGCCCGATGAGAAGTGCCTCGGGTGTGGAGGGCGTCGCCATCGAGGCCGTGCTGCCCGGCTCCTCGCCCGGGGAGCGGTTCGCCTCCGGGGAGCCGCTCGTCGTACCGGCCCGGGACGAGCGGCTGCCGGGACTCCCCGTCGGATTCCCCGTCGAGCCGGCCGTCGTCGCCGCCGTCTCGCGGCTCGCACGACTCTCCGTCACGCCACCGGCGGGGCACCCACCGGACGGGGACGGAGACGGGGTCGACGGCGCCGGGGTCGAGGGTGCCGCGGTCGACGTCGCAGCGGTCGGGGGTGCCGCGGCTGCCCGCGTCGGGGTCGAGGGTGCCGCCGCCGGTGGCGCAGCAGCCGCGGGGTTCGCCGTCGACGGCATCGGTGCCGCCGCCAACGGTTCCCCCGAGCCGCCGCCCTCGGCCCGAGGGCTCGTCCTGCTGGGGGAGCCGCAGGTGGGCGCCTACGCCTTGGCGGCGCGCCGCAGGCTGGAGCTGCTCTCCGAGGCCAGCGCCCGTATCGGCACCACCCTGGACGTCCGCCGCACCGCCGGGGAACTCGCCGAGACAGCCGTCCCCCGGCTGGCCGACTACGTCACCGTCGACCTGCCCGATGCCGTCCTGCGCGGCGAGGAGTCCGCCGACCCCGTCGGCGACCTGCGCCGGACGGTGATCCACGGCCTCCGTGACGATCTGCCCTTCACCCCCGTCGGCAAGCGGACCGACTTCGGCCCGACCGCGCCCCAGCGGCGCGCGCTGACCGGCGGACAGGCGGTGCTGGAACCGGACCTGGCGAGCGCCGCGGGCTGGCTCGCGCAGGACCCCGAGCACACCGGGACGCTGCTCACCCATGTGCACTCCCTCGTCGCCGTCCCCCTGGTGGCACGCGGCGTGGTGCTGGGCGTCGTCAGCTTCTACCGCGCCCAGGAGCCCGCCCCCTTCGGCGACGACGACCGCTCGCTGGCCCAGGAACTCGCCACCCGCGCCGCCCTGTCCATCGACAACGCGCGGCGCTACACCCACGAGCGCGCCATGGTCCTGGCCCTCCAGCGCAGACTGCTCCCGCACGGGCTGCCCGACCAGGAGACCGTCGAGGTCGCCCACCGCTATCTGCCCGCCGAGGCCGACGTGGGCGGGGACTGGTACGACGTCATCCCACTCTCCGGCGCACGCATCGGCCTCCTGGTCGGTGACGTCGTCGGCCACGGCATGCTCTCCGCCGCCACCATGGGCCGGCTGCGCACCGCCGCCCGCAGCTTCGCCGAACTCGACTTCCCGCCCGACGAGGTCCTCGTCCACCTCGACAACCTCGTGGGCCGCCTCGACCGCGAGGACCCCGAGGGGGAGGGCGAGGGGGTCGGCATCATCGGTGCGACCTGTCTGTACATCGTCTACGACCCGACCTCGCAGCGCTGTGTGATGGCCCGCGCCGGACACCCGCCGCCCGCGCTGGTCCGCCCCGACGGCAGCGTGACCTACCCGGACCTGCCCGCCGGGCCCCCGCTCGGCCTCGGCGGACTGCCCTTCGACGCCGTGGAGATCGACCTGCCCGAGGACAGCCAGCTGGTCCTCTACACCGACGGGCTCATCGAGGACCGGCACCGTGACGTCGACCTGGTCCTCGACCAGCTGCGCGGGGCCCTGGCCCACCATCCGGAGCGCACTCCCGAGGACACCTGTCAGGCGATCCTGGACGCGGTGGCCCCCGCCCACCCGTGCGACGACATCGCCCTGCTGGTCGCCCGCACCCACGCCCTGGACCCCGACCGGATCGCCACCTGGGAACTGCCCGCCGATCCCGCCCGCGTCGGCGAGGTCCGCGCCTCGGCCATGAGACAGCTGGCCGACTGGGGACTCGACGAGGCCGCCTTCGCCGCCGAGCTGATCCTCAGCGAGCTGGTCACCAACGCCATCCGGCACGGCACCGGACCGGTGCGGGTACGGCTGCTGCACGACCGTTCCCTGATCTGCGAGGTCTCCGACTCCAGCAACACGGCGCCGCATCTGCGCCGGGCGGCCAGCACCGACGAGGGCGGACGCGGCCTCTTCCTCGTCGCCCAGCTGTCCCGGACCTGGGGCACGCGCTATCTCCCGGAGGGCAAGGTCATCTGGGCCGAGTGCGGGCTCGACGGCGGCTGAGGCGCACGGTGCGAGTCAAATATCCGAAATGGCATGAATGGTCCGGATAGGATCGGCTCATGTGCGACGCTTCCGACCCGTCCGCCCAGGCGGCCGCGCCCCTCGCGTCGGAGCCCCTGGTCCGCATCCGCGGGCTCGGCAAACGGTTCGGCGGGACCCTCGCGCTGGCCGATGTCGACCTCGACGTCCACGCGGGCAGCGTCCTCGCCCTCCTCGGGCCCAACGGAGCCGGGAAGTCCACCCTCATCAAGGTCCTCGCCGGCGTCCACCACGCCGACACGGGACGGATCACGGTGGACGGACACCCGCTCGGCAGCCACGCCGCCGCCCGCCGTATGTCCTTCATCCACCAGGACCTCGCCCTCGTGGAGTGGATGACGGTCGCCGAGAACATCGCCCTGAGCACCGGATACGCACGCCGCGCCGGACTGGTCTCCTGGCGGCGCACCCGCGAGCAGTGCGCCGACGCCCTGCGCACCGTCGCCGTCCACCTCGACCCCGACACCCCGGTCGCCCGGCTCGCGCCCGCCGAACGGTCCCTGGTCGCCATCGCCCGGGCCCTCGCGGCCCGAGCCCGGCTCATCGTCCTGGACGAGCCGACCGCCCGCCTGCCCGCCCCGGACTGCGCCCGGCTGTTCCGCGTCCTGCACGACCTGCGCGACCGCGGTCACGCCCTCCTCTACGTCAGCCACCGCCTGGACGAGGTCTACGAGGTCGCCGACACCTTCGCCGTCCTGCGCGACGGCCGCCTCGTCAGCCACGGCCTCCTGGCGGACCACGGCCCGGCCCGCCTGGTGCACGACATCGTCGGCCCGGACCCGGCACAACGGCCCGCCGACCGGCCCGCCGACCGGCCCGCCGACCGGCCCGTCGACCGGCCGGCCGACCAGGCTCCCGGCTCCGAGGAGGCGCCGCCCCCGGCTCCCGGCCCGGCTGCCGGCGCTGCCCCCGGCCCCGCCCGTCCCGCCCGCCCCGCCGTCCTGACCCTCGACGCCGTGCGGACCACCGGCGCGGGCCCGGTCGGCCTGGAGCTCCGGGCGGGGGAGGCCGTCGCTCTGGTCGGCCTCTCCGGCGCCGGGCACCTCGACCTCGGCCGGGCCCTCGCCGGGGCCCACCCCCTGCTGGCCGGGGAGGCCCGGCTTGGCGGACGGCCGTACCGCCCCCGTACGGTCGCCGACGCCGTGCGGCAAGGCGTCGGCTTCGTGCCCGGCGACCGGCTGCGCGAGGGCTGTCTCGCCGAGCTGACCGTGCGCGAGAACCTCTTCGCCAACCCCGCCGCGGGAGGCCGCCGCGCCCCCCGCTGGATCGGCCCCCGCCGGGAACGCGCCGAGGCGGCCGCCCTCGTCGACCGGTTCGCGGTGCACCCCCACGACACCGAAGCCCCCCTCGCCACCCTGTCCGGCGGCAACCAGCAGAAAGTCATGATCGGCCGCTGGCTGCGGGCGGACCTGCGGCTGCTGATCCTGGAGGAGCCGACCGCGAGCGTCGACATCGGCGCCAAGGCCGCCGTCCACCACCTGCTCGACGAGGCGCTGGCCGCGGGCCTCGCGGTCCTGCTGGTCTCCACCGACTTCGACGAGGTCGTGAGCGTGTGCCGCCGCGCCCTGGTCCTCGTCCGGGGCGCCGTGACGGCCGAGCTGAGCGGCGCGGCCCTCACGGTCGCCGAGCTGACCCGCGCCGCCTGTGCCGTGCCCCCGCCCCGGACGGGAACGAGCCCATGACGGCCCCCACCCCGCCCCGGCCCCGCCGACCGGGCGGGCACCTCGTCGGCGCCTACGGACTGCTCGCCCTCACCGTCCTGCTCGTCCTGGTCTTCTCCCTGGCCCTGCCCCGCACCTTCCCCACCCTCGACACCCTCGACTCGATCCTGTCCACCCAGGCGATCCCGGCGATCCTCGCCCTCGCCGCCACGGTCCCCATCGTGACCGGCGCGTTCGACCTCTCCCTCGGCTACGCCCTCGGCCTCGCCCACGTCATGGTGATGGAGCTGATCGTCAACGAGGGCTGGCCCTGGCCGCTCGCCGCGCTCGCGGTGATCGCCGGAGGGGCCGCCGTGGGCGTCCTCAACGGGGTGATCGTCGAATACGGGCGGATCGACTCCTTCATCGCCACCCTCGGCACCGGCAGCATGCTCTACGCCGTGACCGGCTGGGTCACCGACGGCGGCCGGATCGTCCCCGGCCCCGAGGGCCTTCCGCCCGCCTTCACCGACCTCTACGACTCCACGTTCCTCGGCCTCCCGGTCCCCGCCTTCTACGTCCTCGCCCTCACCGCCGTCCTCTGGCTGGTCCTGGAACGGCTGCCCCTCGGCCGGTACCTGTACGTCGTCGGCTCCAACCCGCGCGCGGCCGACCTCCTCGGCATCCCCACCCGCAGGTACACCGTCCACGCCTTCACCGCGTCGGGCCTGATCGTCGGCATCGCCGGGGTGCTGCTCGCGGCCCAGCAGCAGATCGGCAACCCCAGCGTCGGCCTGGACTACCTGCTGCCCGCCTTCGCGGGCGCGCTCCTCGGCGCCACCGCGATCAGGCCCGGCCGGCCCAACGCCCTCGGCACCCTGGTCGCCGTCACCGTCCTCGCCGTCGGTCTCACCGGCATCGGACAGCTCGGCGCCGACTTCTGGACCGTCCCGCTGTTCTACGGCGGCACCCTGCTCATCGCCGTCGGCCTCGCCGGATACGCAGCCCGCCGCCGGCTGAGCGGCGGTGTCCACGCGGCCCGCGACGCACCGCCCGGTCCGGCGTCCCCCCTGTGATTCCCCGCCCGTCCCTCCCCTCACGAGGAGCCCTCGTGCACGGCAACCGCAGAGCCACCCCCGGCGCCCGTACCGCCCGGGCCGGCGCCTGTGCCCTGCTGGCGGCGGTCACCGTCCTCGCCGGCTGCCGGCGAGGCTCCTCGGACACCGCGGGGGAGACCCCCACCGGCCCCAACGGCTGCCCCGCCGTCCACGCCACGGCCCAGGCGTCGGTCCTGCGGGCCGAGCAGACCGACGTCCCCTGGGACGGGCCGACCACCGGACCGGGAGCCGTGCCCCGCAAGACCCTCGTCTACGTCGCCCAGACCATGACCAACCCCGGAGTCGCGGGTGTCGCGAAAGGCGTACGGGAGGCCGCGCGGGTCATCGGCTGGAACGTCCGGGTCATCGACGGCGGCGGCACCCCCGCCGGCCTCCAGACGGCGATGAGCGAGGCCGTGGCCCTCAAACCCTCCGGCATCGTCATCGGCGGCTTCGACCCCAACGCGACCTCGGGACAGGTGGCACAGGCCAACCGGGCCGGCATCCCGCTCGTCGGCTGGCACGCCCTCGCGGCCCCCGGCCCCAGCCGCCGGCCCGAGCTGTTCACCAATGTCACCACCCGCGTCGAGGAGGTGGCCGAGATCAGCGCCCGCTGGGTCATCGCCCACTCCCAGGGCCGCGCCGGGGTCGTCCTGATCACCGACGCCTCGATCCCCTTCGCCAAGAACAAGTCCGAGCTGATCAAGAAGGAACTCGCCACCTGTCCGGGCGTGAAGCTCCTCGCCTACCCCAACATCCCGATCCCGGACGCCGGTAGCCGCACCCCCCGCGAGATCTCCTCCCTCCTCGCCCGCTTCGGCGCCCGGTGGACCCACTCCGTCGCCATCAACGACCTGTACTTCGCCGACGCGGCCCCCGCCTTCCGCGCGGCCGGGAAGAACGGCTCCGGGCCGCCGTACAACATCGGCGCGGGCGACGGCGACCCCTCCGCCTTCCAGCGCATCAACAGCCGGCAGTACCAGGCCGCCACCGTGCCCGAACCGCTGTCCCTGCAGGGCTGGCAGATCATCGACGAGTTCAACCGCGCGTTCTCCGGGACACCCGCCAGCGGCTACACGGCCCCCGTGCACATCTCCACGGCCGACAACAGCGCCGGTACGACGAGCTGGGACCCGGCCGGCTACCGGCAGGCGTACCGGACCATCTGGGGCAGATGACGGACCGCACGGCGCCCTGCAGCGCCCCTACGGCGCCCCTGCGACGCCCGTACGTCAGCCGAGCGCCCGGTCCAGGTTGAAGGCCGCGCTGATCAGCGCCAGATGGGTGAACGCCTGCGGGAAGTTCCCCTGCTGCTCACCCGTCTGGCTGATCTCCTCGGCGAACAGGCCCAGATGGTTGGCGTACGTCAGCATCTTCTCGAACGCCAGCCGTGCCTCGTCCACCCGCCCGGCGTGCACCAGCGCCTCGACGTACCAGAACGAGCAGATGGAGAACGTGCCCTCGTCACCGCGCAGCCCGTCGGGGCTGGCCCGCGGGTCGTAGCGGTACACCAGGGAGTCGGAGACCAGGTCCTCGGTGAGCGCGTCCAGCGTCGACAGCCACTTGGGGTCGGTCGGCGCGATGAACTTGGTCAGCGGCATCATCAGCACCGCCGCGTCCAGCACGTCCCCGTCCTCGTGCTGCACGAACGCCTGCCTCGCCTCCGACCAGCCGCGGGTGTGGATGCGCCGGTAGATCGCGTCGCGGCACTCCTGCCAGCGGGGCAGGTCGGCGGGCAGCCCGCGCCGGTTCGCCATCCGGATCGCCCGCTCGATCGCCACCCAGCACATCAGCCGCGAGTACAGGAAGTTCTTGCGGCCGCCCCGGGTCTCCCAGACGCCCTCGTCCGGCTGGTCCCAGTGGGCGCACACCCAGTCGACCAGGGCGCACACATCGTCCCACTGGTCGCTGGAGACCGGCCGCGCCCACTTGTCGTACAGATAGACCGAGTCGATCAGCGCGCCGTAGATGTCGAGCTGGAGCTGGTCCGCGGCGGCGTTGCCGACCCGCACCGGGGCCGAGCCCTGATGGCCCTCCAGATGCGTGAGTTCGGTCTCGGACAGATCCGTGCGTCCGTCGATGCCGTACATGATCTGCAGCGGCCCGGAGGGCTTGCCGTCGCCCGGGGTGATGTGCCGGGTCACGAACTCCATGAACGCCCCGGCCTCGTCCGAGAACCCCAGCCGCAGCAGGGCGTACACGCAGAACGCGGCGTCGCGCACCCAGACGTAGCGGTAGTCCCAGTTGCGCTCGCCGCCCAGCTGCTCGGGCAGGCTCGTGGTCGGCGCGGCGACGATCGCCCCCGTGGGCGCGTAGGTGAGCAGCTTCAGCGTGAGCGCGGAGCGGTGCACCATCTCCCGCCAGCGTCCCCGGTACCGGGAGGCGGACAGCCAGCGCCGCCAGTACGTCACCGTCGCCGCGAACTGCTCCTCGGCCTCCGTGCGCGCGCACCGCCGCGGGTTCAGCTCGCCGCCGACCTGGTCGAGGGCGAACACCGCCGACTCGCCCTCGGACAGCTTGAAGTCCGCCCGCACGTCCGGCCCGTCGCACTCCAGGGGCACCGTCGAGGTGAGGGAGAGGGCCAGCTTCTCGGACTCGAAGAGCGCCAGGCCCTCGACCAGGCGCACGGTGTGCGCACTGGCGCCGTAGTCGAACCGGGGCGCCACCCGGGTACGGAACGGCAGCGCGCCGCGCACGCACACCACCCGCCGGATCAGCCGGTGCCGCTCGGCCTCGGCGGACCCGCCGGTCACCGGCATGAAGTCCTGCACCTCGCCCACCCCGTCCCCGGTGAAGAAGCGGGTGATCAGGACGTTGGTGTCGGGGAAGTAGAACTGCTTCGTGCGGGCGGGCACCGCCGCCGCCAGCTCGAACGAGCCGCCGCGCCCGGCGTCCAGGATCGAGCCGAAGACGCTCGGCGAGTCGAAGGCGGGACAGCAGTACCAGTCGATCGTGCCGTCCGTCCCCACCAGGGCCACGCTGCGCAGATCGCCGATCAGCCCGTGCTCGGCGATCGGCAGATAGCGGTCGGCATCGGTCATGACAGCCTCCCTGGCCCGACCCGCGCTGGCGAGGGTTCCAGCCTAGGCGGGATCGGCCGTCACGTCCTCGGCAGCCCGTCCCAGTCGTCAGGGCAGGATCCGCGGACGGTGCCGTCGCCCCGCAGGACCACTTCCCCGATCATGTGCTTGCCGTGGTCGTCGGCCCGGCCGTGTCCTCGCCGCTGTCCTCGCAGGAGCGGCCGGTCAACCTCAGCACCCCCACCGCGCACACCCCCACCGCGCACACCCCCACCACGCACACCGCCGCCGCGCCCGCGGCCGTCCCCCCGGCGAACAGGACGTCCCCCGCGTGTCGCTCTCTGAATGGGCGTCACATCAGGGTGCCATGCTGTGAGTTGAGCCGCGAGTGCCGCGGTGGTTCCGCGTTCCCCAGGAGGCACCATGTCCCAGCCGTCCGTCCTCGCCGCACTGGTGGCAGGGCTGCGCGGCGGGTCGATCGATGTCGTCGACCTGACCGCGCCGCTGTCGTCCGCCACCCCGGTGATCCGGCTGCCGCCCGCGTTCGGCCAGACCGCGGTGTTCGAGCTGGAGGAGATCAGCAGGTACGACGACCGGGGACCGGCCTGGTACTGGAACAACTTCCGCAGCGGCGAGCACACCGGCACTCACTTCGACGCCCCGAACCACTGGGTGACCGGCCAGGACCTCGCCGACGTGGCCTCCGTGCCCGCGGGCCGGCTTCTCGCCCCGGCCGCCGTCCTGGACTTCACCGCCGAGGCGGCCGAGGACCCCGACTTCCTGGTGGAGGTCGAGCACGTGAAGGCCTGGGAGGCCGTGCACGGGCCGCTGCCCGAGGGCGGCTGGCTGCTGCTGCGCACCGGCTGGGACGCCCGCGCGGACTCCCAGGAGGCGTTCCTCAACGCCGACGAGGACGGCCCGCACACCCCTGGACTGTCCCCGGACTGCGCCCGCTGGGTCGCACAGGAGTCACCGGTGATCGGCCTCGGCGTGGAGACCGTGGGCACCGACGCCGGGCGCGGGCATTCCTTCGACCCGGCCTTCCCCTGCCACTCCTACCTCATGGGCAGCGACAAGTACGGACTGACCCAGTTGCGCAACCTCGCCGCGCTGCCGCCCACCGGGAGCGTGGTCCTCGCCGGGCCGCTGCCCATCGTCACCGGGTCCGGGGCGCCCGCGAGGGTGCTGGCCCTGGTGGAGCGGCCGTGAAGGTCGCCGAGGCCGTGGGGCGGGCGCTGGTCGCGGCCGGGATCGGCCAGGTCTTCGGCGTGGTCGGATCGGGCAACTTCCATCTCACCAACGCGATGACGGCCGCCGGGGCGCGGTTCGTCGCCGCACGTCACGAGGGCGGCGCGGCGACGATGGCCGACGCGTACACCCGGGTCGGCGCCACCGTGGCCGCGCTGAGCGTCCATCAGGGGCCCGGACTGACGAACGCCCTGACGGGGATCACCGAGGCCGCCAAGAGCCGTACCCCGCTGCTCGTGCTGGCGGCCGAGGTGACCGAGCCGCGCTCCAACTTCCACATCGACCAGGACGCGCTGATGCGTGCCGTGGGCGCGGTGCCGATGCGGATCTCCTCGGCCGAGGAGGCGGTGGCGCAGGCCCTGGAGGCGCTTCGGTACGCCCTGCACGAACGGCGCACCGTGCTGCTCAACCTCCCCCTCGCGCTCCAGGCCCTGGAGGTGCCCGGTGAGGTGCCCCGGGCCGTCCCGCCGCCGGCCCGGGAACCGGTCGAACCCACCCGGGCGGACGTGGACGCGCTGGCGGGGCTGCTGGCGGCGGCCCGCCGGCCGGTCTTCGTGGCGGGCCGGGGCGCCCGCGCCGACGGGGCCGGGGACGCCCTGGAGGCCCTGGCCGAGTGCCACGGCGCCCTGCTGGCGACCTCCGCCGTCGCCCACGGCCTCTTCCACGGCAACCCGTGGTCGCTCGGCGTGTCCGGGGGCTTCTCCTCCCCCCTCGCGTCCGAACTGATCGCCTCCGCCGACCTGATCGTCGGCTGGGGCTGCGCACTGAACATGTGGACGATGCGGCACGGCACCCTGGTCGGCGCCGGCACGGCCGTCGTCCAGGTGGACGACGACCCGACGGCCCTCGGCGCGCACCAGGAGCTGCGGCTCGGCGTCACCGGCGACGTCACACGCACCGCACGCCGGGTACGGGCGGCGGCCGACGGGAAGCAGCAGGGCCTGCGCACCCCCGACATCGCCGAAGCCCTCGCCGCCCGGGGACGCCGACGGGACGTGCCGTACGAGGACACCTCCGGGGCCGGGCGCATCGACCCGCGCACCCTGACCGTCGCGCTCGACGACATCCTGCCGGCGGAGCGGGTGATCGGCGTGGACTCCGGCAACTTCATGGGCTACCCGATGGCGTACCTGTCGGTGCCGGACGAGAACGGCGTCTGCTTCACCCAGGCCTTCCAGTCGGTCGGCCTGGGCCTCGCGACCGCGATCGGCGCCGCCCTGGCCCGCCCGGACCGGCTGCCGGTGGCCGCGCTCGGCGACGGCGGCGCCCTGATGGGCGCCGCCGACCTCGACACGGTCCGCAGGCTCGGGCTGCCGATGGTGGTCGTCGTGTACGACGACGACGGCTACGGAGCCGAGGTGCACCACTTCGGGCCCGGCGGACATCCCCTCCAAACGGTCGAGTTCCCCGAGACGGACCTCGCCGCCCTGGCCCGGGGGTACGGCTTCGAGGCCGTGACCGTGCGCACCCCGGCGGATCTCGGGGCGGTGCGGGAATGGCTGGCCGGGCCCCGGTCCGCGCCACTGCTGGTCGACGCGAAGGTGGTGAAGGACCGGGGAGCCTGGTGGCTGGAGGAGGCGTTCCGCGGGCACTGAGCGCTCGTGCTCCGCGTCACACCTGGTGCGGAGCGAACAACTCCAGATGACCGCAGGCACGGCAGCGGTAGGCGTCTATCTGGAAGCGGGGCCGGCCGAGGCGCTTGGCCCCGCCGAAGATCCCGCGCTGGAGCGGCCCGGGAATCCACCGTGCGTAGCCCCGGGAGTGGTCACCGGAGTCCTCGACGAACCCCGGCTCCAGCTCGAACCCCTGGCACTGCGAGCATCTGATCTCCATGCCCCGCACTGTAGAAGCGGCCGGTGCGAACCGGTGAGCCTCCCGCGTCAACGGCCCGTCGCTGTTCATCCGATGTCCACCACCCTCGCCCAGTCGGGCGGTGTGTCCGGCACGTGGTCGGGGTTGTTCTCCCGCCAGGAACCGCCCCCGGGCCGGGAGAAGAGACCCACGACCGTACGGCACGCCGGGCGCGCCCGTGGCCACGGCGTCTGACCGTCCGTCAGCACCACGACGACATCGGGCCGGGGCGGCGTCCGCAGCGCCCTCGCGAAGCCCGTGCGCAGATCCGTACCCCCGCCGCCCATCAGCGCAATCCCCTCGCCCCGGCACAGCGAGTGCGCGAACGGGGCGTCCGCGTCGCAGGGCAGCACGGTGACCAGGTCCCGCCGCCCGCCCACGGCACGGCAGATCGCGGCGACCTCCAGCAGCGCACTGCCCAGTTCGGCGTCGCTGACCGACCCGGAGGTGTCGATGATCACGGACACCTGGGGCGGCCGCCGCCGCAGGCTCGGCAGGACGACACCGGGCACCCCGGCCGAGCGCCGCGACGGCCGCCCGTACGAGTAGTCCTCGCCCCCGCCCGCGCCCGATGCGGCCGAGCGGACCGCCGCACCCAGCAACTCCCGCCAGGGCTGCGGCGGATGGAACGCCTCCTCGGCCCACCGCCGCCACTGCTCGGGCGCGTTCCCCGGACGGCCCCTGATGCCCTGCGCCACCCGGAACCGGACGGCGTCGCGTTCCTGCTCGCTCAGCCCGTGCGCGCCGTCGGGGCCGAGGTCCCACTCCCGCGCCAGCCCGTCGGCGCCGCTGCCGCAGTCCAGCCAGGCCAGGTCCTGAGTGCGGGCCCCCAGGGTGAAGCAGCGCAGGTAGTCCTCCATCAGCTTGCCCTCGGGCAACCCCAGGAACTGCGGGCCGACAGCGCCCGCGGGCCGGACCAGGCCGTCGCCGTAGGCGTCGTCGTTGATCTCGCAGTCCGCCGCGATGTTCATCCGCAGCCGGTCCCCGGGGCCGCTCAGACCGCGTTCCCGGGCCACCCGGTCGCTGCGCCCGTGGTGGTCGCGCAGCAGGTGCGACACCTCGTGCACCCAGACCGCCGCCAGCTCCTCCACCGGCATCCGCGCCACGAACGCGGGCGACACATAGCACCGCCAGTGCTTGTCGACGCCCATCGTCGGCACCCGCCGGGACTCGACGACGTGCAGGGCGAACAGCGCCGTCGCCAGGTAGGGACGGGCCCGTGCGGCGTGCAGCCGGGCGGTGAAGAGCTTGTCGCGGTCCAGGGGCGTCGGTGTGTCCGCACAGGTGTCCACGTCTGTGTCCACGTCCTTCATCGGCCGCGCCTCCCTCATGCCTTCGCCGAGGCTGCCGCCCGCGCCGCCGCCCGGTCCGCCCGCTGCGCCAGCGAGACGACCCCGGCGAGCTGTTCGATCGAGGCCGGCACCTGCCACTCCTGGCAGCGCAGGGCGGCGAGGCTCGTCGCGGGGACCACCACCAGATCCGGCGCGCCCGTCTCCACCGCCCGCACGAGCAGGGCCCAGGCCGCGTCCCAGCGGGACTTGTCCGGGCGTTCCCGGACGGCGGCCACCACCCCGTCGAGCACGGCCTGCCGCAGATCCCCGCGCTCGGGCAGTTCGGCGCCCGCCGGGTCGGCGAGCAGCGTCTCGGGGTCCGGGAGGTCCAGCCGGTCCAGGCTCGCCAGCAGCTCCAGCCCCGGACCGTCCCCCACCGTGCCCCGGACCAGCAGGGAGAGCACGTCCCGCGAGGAACCGGCCGCCGTCACGAAGGCGAGCAGACACAGGGTCATCTCCCAGCTCCGGGGCGACGGCCACGGTCCGCCCCGGCGCGTCTCGCCACTGGGCAGCCGGTGCACCAGCGGCGGGCGCGCGGTGAGGAACGCGCACACCGCCCGGCGCGCGTACGCCACGGCCTGCGGCAGCTTCTCCGGATCGAGTCGGGGCAGGGTGGCCCGTGGCCAGGTCCCGCCGAGGCCCCGTACGACGACCTCGTGGTCGTGCTGCCACGGGAGGTGGACGAACCGGTTGGCCAGCGGAGGGCTCAGCTCCCAGCCGTCGGCCGCGGAGGACCGGGGGTTGGCGGCGGCCACGATCCGCACGCCGGGCGGCAGTCGCAGGGCGCCGATCCGCCGCTCCAGCACCAGACGGAGCAGTGCGGCCTGGACGGCCGGCGGGGCGGTGGACAGCTCGTCGAGGAACAGCAGGCCCCGGCCGGCCCGCACCAGCCGCACCGCCCAGTCCGGCGGGGCCAGCGGGACGCCCTGCTCGGCGGGGTCGTCCCCGACGACGGGCAGCCCGGAGAAGTCGGAGGGTTCGTGCACGCTCGCGATGACCGTGGTCAGCGGCAGGTCCAGGGATGCGGCGAGCTGGGTCAGGGCGGCGGTCTTGCCGATCCCCGGCTCGCCCCACAGCAGCACGGGCAGATCGGCCGCCACGGCGAGCGTCAGGGCCTCCAGCTGGATGTCGGGGCGCGGTTCGGTGCCGGCGGCGCGCAACAGGGCCAGCAGGTCTCCGGCCACGTCGAGTCGGGAGCCGTCGGCCGGGTCGGCGGAGGCTACGGCGAAGGGGGTGCTGAGGGGCATGAGTGTGATCACCTTTTGGTCGGGGTGAGCCGAGTGAGATCGGGGTGAGCCGAGTGAGAGACGACAGGGGTGTCTCGGGGGCGGCGAAGGGCAGCGGAGGTCTTCGGTCAGCGAGCGGTGGTGTGGCGCGGATGTGAACGCAGGTGACGGGGACGCCGGTCCTGCGGGCGGACCCGGGTGGGCCCGGGGCCCGTGAGACCCGCCCGGAACAGCCCGTAGGTGATCCGCCGGTGCGCGGCCTCCTCCAGGGCGTCCCGCAACGCGCCGTCCCGCAGCAGCGCCGCGGGGCCCAGCAGGCCCTCCACCACGGCCAGCGCACCGGCGATGTCACCGTGGACCAGGCGCTCGCGGACGCCGTCGAGACAGTCGGGGTGCCGGTGCGCCCGGTCGATGGCCTGGAGACAGGGCAGGGGCGTGCCGGTCAGCGCGGCCAGCAGCTCCTCCCGCCGGATCTCGTCCGGGTCGTGGTCGAGCGCGGCCAGCACGCCGTCGACGAGCCCGATGCGATGCCGGGCGCCCCGGCACTCCACGAGCCGCGCCCGCCCCGCCGGATCGTCGCTCCTCGGCGGACACCCCGGTGAACGGCCCGGTACGAGCGCTGCGGCGACCAGGGGATGCAGCATCCCGGCGTCGATCGCACCGGTGCGCAGCAGCTCCAGGTCGGGGAGGGTCCAGGTGGCCGCGTCGGGCAGGACCGGCAGCGCGCAGACCCCGCCGCCGGTGGGCGCCGCGGTGATCCGCAGCGCGGCCGGCCCGTCGCCGTCCCCGCGGGCAGCCGGTTCCAGGGCCAGCCGACGCCGCCCGCCGAGCCGTACGAGCACCGTGCCGGTCCCGCCCGGCCGTCCCTCGGCGGCGAGCAGCAGCCGTGCCTCGTCGGCCCAACGGCCCACGGCACAGCCGAACTCGGGCGGTACCAGCGCGGGGTCCACACCGGGCTCCGGTCCCTCGCCCAGCACGCGAGCCAACAGCTCACCGGCCCGCTCCGCATCCCACAGGTGCCGGTGCAGGTCCAGCCGGAAGCGCCGGTCGGGGCAGGGATGCGGATGGTGCCAGGCACGGTCCCCCGGACGGGAACCGTCCCACAGGGCGAGGCTCATCCGCTGCCCGGCGTCCGCCCAGGCGGGTGCCGTCCGCACCACGAGATGCACCGGGCGCCCACCGCCGGGTCCCTCGGGGGCGTACCGGGCCAGCGAGAGGGTCAGCGCCGGGCGGAGCAGTCCGTCCGGCGCGATCCTCGGCATGTGCCAGCGCAGCAGGTCGGGAGCCAGCCGGCGCAGGTCCGCCCGGACCCGGGCGGCCAGCGGACGGCCATGGGCCCGTGCCACGGAACGCAGGGAGAGGTCGACGTCGATGCCCGCGGCGGCACAGGCCCCCGCCCAGTCACCGGTCAGCCGGCGGGCGGTCGCCGTCTCGATCATGGAGGGCGGGACGGCGAACTCGCGCACGCGCCGCCAGAAGGAAAGCCGGGAATCCCCGTTCGCGGTCTGAGTGAGCATCAGCACTCACCTTGCGCGGACGGGTCCCCCCATCTGCGAACAGAAGGAGTAGTCATCGCGGTGATCATAGGAATGCCCGCCGCTGTCTGTCACACGGTTTTCCGCGGCCCGCGTCAGCCGTTCGGCGCACGGCACGCACCCCGGGCGCTCCATGTCATTGCGGACCGGTCCGATACGCCCGACTGTGGAGACCTGTGCCGGTTCGTGAGGAGGACGGACGATGACCGACGCCGAGCGGCAGCGGCTCGCGGAGGCCGACGCCGGTGCGGCCCCCTGGCGGCGCTGGGGCCCGTACCTGAGCGAGCGGCAGTGGGGGACGGTCCGCGAGGACTACAGCACGGACGGCGACGCGTGGTCGTACTTCACCCATGACCAGGCCCGCTCCCGCGCCTACCGCTGGGGCGAGGACGGCATCGCGGGCGTCAGCGACGACAAGCAGCGGCTGTGCTTCGCCCTGGCCCTGTGGAACGGCCGCGACCCCATCCTCAAGGAACGGATGTTCGGCCTGACCAACGCCGAGGGCAACCACGGCGAGGACGTCAAGGAGTACTGGTTCCACCTCGACAACACGCCCACCCACTCGTACATGAAGTACCTCTACAAGTATCCGCAGAACGCCTTCCCCTACGCCGACCTCGTCGACACCAACCGGGCACGCGGCCGCCGCGACGCCGAGTACGAGCTCCTCGACACCGGCGTCTTCGACGAGGACCGCTACTTCGACGTCGTCGTCGAGTACGCCAAGGCGGGCCCGGAGGATCTGCTCGTCGAGATCACCGCGCACAACCGGGGCCCCGACGAGGCCCCCCTGCATCTGCTGCCGACCCTCTGGTTCCGGCACACCTGGTCCTGGGCCGGCGGCACCGCCGTCCCCGCGCTGCGCGCCACCGACGGCGCCGTCCGCGCCGACCACGGGGAACTGGGCCCGCGCTGGCTCCACCACCAGGGCGGCGAACCGCTCTTCACCGACAACGAGACCGACAACGAGCGGATCTTCGGCAGCCCGAACACCACCCCGTACGTCAAGGACGGCATCGGCCGCCGCGTCGTCCACGGCGAGACCACCGCCGTCAACCCGGCCCGCACCGGCACCAAGGCCGCCGTCCACCACGTCCTGACCGTCCCCGGCGGCGAGAGCACCACCATCCGCCTGCGTCTGACCGACACCGAACTGTCCGCTCCCTGGGCGGACTTCACCCAGGTCATGGACCTTCGCCGCACCGAGGCCGACGCCTTCTACGATGCCCTGACCCCCGAGGGCATGGGCGACGACGAACGCCGTATGGTCCGCCAGGCGCTCGCCGGGATGCTGTGGTCCAAGCAGTACTACCACCTGGATGTCGAGCGCTGGCTCGCCGAGCACGGTGTCGATCCCCTCGCCGCCGACCCCCGGATCCGCAACAGCGGCTGGTACCACATGGTCAACGACGAGATCATGTCGATGCCGGACACCTGGGAGTACCCGTGGTTCGCGGCCTGGGACCTCGCCTTCCACACCCTCGCCCTCGCCATGGTCGACATCTCCTTCGCCAAGGACCAGCTGGAAGTGCTGCTGCGCCGCCTCTGTCTGCACCCCAACGGCCAGATCCCGGCGTACGAATGGAACTTCGGGGACGTCAACCCGCCTGTGCACGCCTGGGCCGTCCTCTTCGTTTACGAGCTGGAGAAGCACCGCACCGGCCGCGGCGACCGCGCCTTCCTGGAGAACGCCTTCCAGAAGCTGATGAAGAACTTCACCTGGTGGCTCAACCGCAAGGACACCGACGGCAACAACGTCTTCCAGGGCGGCTTCCTCGGCCTCGACAACATCGGTGTCTTCGACCGCAGCGCGCCCCTGCCCACCGGCGGCCACCTCGACCAGGCCGACGGCACCGCCTGGATGGCGCTCTACTGCCAGAACCTCCTCGACATCGCCATCGAACTCGCCGTCGACAACCCGGTCTACGTCGAACAGGCGCAGATGCTCTTCGAGCACTTCGCGTGGATCGCCGTCGCCATGAACCGCATGGGCCGGGACAACGCCAGCCTCTGGGACGAGGAGGACGGCTTCTTCTACGACGTCCTGCGCCTGCCCGACGGCAGCGCCACCCCGTTGAAGGTGCGGTCCCTGGTCGGCTTGATACCGCTGGCGGCGACCAGCGTCATCGGCGGCCGGGCCGATCGCGCCTTCCCCGAACTCGTCGAAGGCGCCAAGGAGTTCATCCGACGGCACCCGGCCGTGGAGGCCGTCGTCGAGCGGCACGACCTCGGGGCCGGAACCGACGGCCGCTACCTGTTCGCGCTGTTCGGCGAGGACCGGCTGCGCCGCGTCCTGGCCCGGATGCTCGACGAGGACGAGTTCCTCGGCCCGTACGGCATCCGCTCCCTCTCCCGCCACCACGCCGAGCACCCCTACACCTTCGAGGTGCACGGGCAGACATACGGCGTCGGCTATCTGCCCGCCGAGTCCGACTCCGGCATGTTCGGCGGCAACTCCAACTGGCGCGGCCCGGTGTGGTTCCCGATCAACGTCCTGATCATCCGCGCCCTGCTGAACCTGCACGTCTGCCACGGCCCCGCCTTCACCGTGGAGTGCCCGACCGGATCCGGCCGGCGGCTGAACCTCTACGAGGTCGCCCGCGAGATCTCCGACCGGCTCACCGCCACCTTCCTGCGCGACGCAGACGGCCGGCGCCCCGTGCACGGCGCCCAGGCCAAGTTCGCCAAGGACCCGCACTGGAAGGACCTGATCCTGTTCCACGAGTACTTCCACGGCGACGACGGCGCCGGCCTCGGCGCCTCCCACCAGACGGGCTGGACCGGACTCGTCGCCGCGCTCGCCACCCTGTTCCACACCCTCGACGCCGACGACTGGCAGCGGGGCGGCCGGGAGGCGCTCGAACCCTCGCCGGGCGATCGTGAGGAGCCCCTGTCGTGACCGTGATCCACGAGATCAACACCCTTGTCTGGCTGGAGGGTCTGAGCCGTCGTCTCGGCCGCCGGGTCACGCTGGGCGAGGTGCCCGGCGAGATCTGGGACGAGGTCGCCCGGCCCGGCGTCGACACGGTCTGG
Source organism: Streptomyces griseoruber (assembly GCF_001514205.1). GTDB lineage: Bacteria > Actinomycetota > Actinomycetes > Streptomycetales > Streptomycetaceae > Streptomyces > Streptomyces griseoruber. The sequence continues at coordinate 110,071 of NZ_KQ948777.1, forward strand.
CTGATGGGCGTCTGGGAACGCAGCCCGGCCGGACTGCGGATCGCGCTGCGCGACGAGAACCTGCTGAGGTCGTTCCGCGAGGCCCTGCCCGACCTCACCGAGGCGGACATCGCCGGATCCCCGTACTGCGTCCGCGACTACGTCGTCGACCCGTCCCTCGGGGGCCCCGGCGGTCTGGCCGCCGCCCGCGCCCAACTTGCCGCCCGGGGACTGCGGTTGATCCTCGACCACGTCCCCAACCATGTGGCCCCCGACCACCCCTGGCTCAGCACGCACCCCGAACGCCTGATCCGGGGCACCGCCGACGACCTCGCCCGTGACCCCGGCGGATATCTGGAGGCGGCGGGCCGCGTCTTCGCCCGGGGCCGCGACCCGTACTTCCCGCCCTGGCCTGACGTCGTCCAACTCAACGCGTTCAGCGAGGAGTTGCGCGATGCGACGGTCGACACCCTGGTGTCCGTCGGGGACCAGGCGGACGGCGTGCGCTGCGACATGGCGATGCTGATGACGAACGACGTGTTCGCCAAGACCTGGGGGGAGAAGGCGGGACCCGCGCCCGCCGAGGACTTCTGGTCGTACGTCCTGCCGCGCGTACGCGCCCGCCACCCCGACCTCCTTCTTGTCGCGGAGGCCTACTGGGACCTCGAATGGTCCCTCCAGCAGCAGGGCTTCGACCACTGCTACGACAAACGCCTCTACGACCGCCTCGTCCACGAGGACGTCGGTGCCGTGCGCGCCCATCTGGGCGCTGACCTCACCTACCAGCGGGGCCTCGTCCGCTTCCTGGAGAACCACGACGAGCCCCGCGCCGCCACCGCCCTGCCCGGCGACCGGCAACGCGCGGCGGCCGTGACCGTCGCGACCCTGCCCGGCGCCACCCTCTGGTACGAGGGCCAGTTCGAGGCCCGCGGGGTCCGGCTCCCGGTGTTCCTGCGCCGCGCCCCGGAGGAACCGGCCGACGCCTCGCTACGGGACTTCTACGGCCGACTGCTCCCGGCCGCGGCCGGCGTCCGCCGGGGCGAGTGGCGCCAGCTCACCCCGACCGGCTGGCCCGACAACGACACCCACACCCGGCTGCTCGCCTGGACCTGGACGGCCCCGGACGCCCGCCACCTCGTCGTCGTCAACCACTGCGACCGCCCGTCCCAGGCGAGGATCCCCCTGTCCTGGGACGGGATGCGCGGACACGCCCACCGCCTGACCGACCTGCTCACCGGGCAGTCGTACGACCGCGAAGGCGACGAACTGACCGACCCGGGCCTCTTCGTCGCCCTGGAGCCCTGGCAGGCCCACCTCTTCGAGGTCAGCCCATGCTCTTCGCCCCGTCCAGGGACTCCCGGATGATGTCGGCGTGACCGGCGTGCTGGGCGGTCTCGGCGATGATGTGGATCAGGACTCGACGGGCGGACCGGCGCGCGCCCGGCTCGAACCACGGCGCCTTCGGCAGCGGGTGGTCCGCGTCCAGGCTGGGCAGGGAGACGACCAGCTCGTCCGTACGGCGGGCCACCTCCTCGTACTCCTTCAGCACGCCCGCCAGCGTCTCGCCCGGCAGCATCCGGAACTCGTCGGCCCGCCGGGCGAAGTCCGCCTCGGTCATCGCGTCGAAGTCGCCCAGCGCGGACGGACCCTCGACGATGAAGTCCGCCCAGCCGCGCTCGGTCGAGGTCACGTGCTTGATCAGCCCGCCCAGACAGAGTTCGCTGGCCGTGGGCCGCTGCCCGGCCTGCTCGTCGGTGAGCTCGCGGGTGGTGAAACGAAGGAAGTGCCGCGCCTGGGCCAGCTCCTTCAGCAGGTCGGCGCGCTCGCCGGTGACGGGCTGGGCGGGGGTGGCGGTGGAGTCGGTCATGGTCCTCTTCTCCCGTGTGGTTCCGCGGTCGAGTACCACGTTAGGAGCCATCGAGGTCAGATCCTGACCTAAAACCCCACGCCGTCGCGCACAGGTCGCGCTCCACCTCTCCCGTGTAGCAGGCCGCCGCCAGCCAGGCCCGGGCGAAGCGGGGGGTGTCGGCCGGGAGGAGCCGGCCGAACGCGTCCCGGGTGCGGTCCGCCGCCGTGGTGTGCAGCTCGTCGAGCACGGCCGCCCCGGTGGTGAACCCGGTACGGCGCAACCGGGCCGGATCGCCCGCCGCACCGCCCGGGAAGGCCAGCACCCGGCGGCCCCCGGACACCGCATGGTGCACCCGACGCCGAAGGAGGTGGAGCGGAGCCTCGTCCGGCACGGGTACGGCGGCGGGCGGCACGGCCGACGCCGGCAGGTCGGCGCGCTGGAGGCGGTCCAGACCGAGATCGACCCGCACGCCCGGCTGGGACGGGTGCTCGGCGGCCAGCAGCAGGGCACGGGGGAGCGGCCCCGGGGCCAGCCGGGCGATCACGCGCAGCCGGCTGCCGCGGGCCGCCGCCAGCAGCCGGAGATTCTGCCGATGGGGGAGCGCCGGATCGTCGTGCGCCGCGGCCAGCCGGAGCGCCAGCCCCTCGCAGTCCGCCAGCAGACAGTCACCCGTGGCCTCCCGGACCGTGCCGGTGAGCGTGACGTCGAGGAAGAGCAGGTCATGCGGGCCGTCACCGAGGGCACGGCGCACCTGCTCGGCCACGGGCACCGCCCACAGCCGGTCCAGCGGTTCCCCGCGCCAGTCCACGCCGGACGCGCGGACCGCCCGTACCCCCGCCCCGGCGCCGAGGCGTCCGGTCGGCGACACCGTCGCGCCGGACACGGCCAGCCCCGCGCGCGACAGCTCCCGATGGGTCAGGGCCGTGTCGCCGATCCGCACGGTCCGGTCGGCGGCGCCGATGGCCCGGCCGGCACCGCCCGGCGCCACGTCGGAGACGGTGTACAGGCGGCCCTCCGCGTCCGCCGTCCAGGTGACCGCCCCCGCGTACCCGGTCGCCGTCAGCACGGGTTCCGAGAACAGCCCGTACAGCCGCAGCGAAGCGTCCGGCGTGTACGGCTGCCGTACCGTCCCGCGCAGCTCCACCAGCTCGGCTCCGGCCGCCCCCGGCAACCGGTGCGCCACGCCCAGAACCGTCCGCAGCGCCGCCACCAGGTCGGGCAGCCGGTAGGCCGGGTCCGCGGAGCGCGCCGCGCGCACCCCGGTCACCACCGTGACCGCCGCCGAGGCGGCCCGGGGAAGCCCGGCGAGCCGCGCGGTGTGCGCGGCCCGCAGCAGCTCCGCCTGGAGCACGGCCCCGGCCCCGTCGGTACCCGCCTCGAGCACGGCGGCCGCCGCCTCGAAGACGGCGCGGGCGGCGCCGAGTTGCCCGGGGGAGGGGCTGTCGGGCCGGGGCTCCGACGCCGGTGGCGACGGCGGTTGCGCGGCCTCCCCGGCCGCCGCCGGGCCCGCCGACGACTGTGCCCGGGCGTCCTCGGCCGCCCCCGCCGGAGCCGCCTGGACGTCCTCCGCGACCGGCGCCGCCGAGGCCGCCGCCGCGCGGTGCAGACAGTCCGGGGCGAGCAGACAACCGCAGCGGACGGCGTCCGCGCTGGTCACCACGGAGCCGGGGGCGTGCAGTTCGAGGTCGGTGTCGTCGTCGATCGCGATCCGTACGGTGTCGCCGTCGCGGACGACGGGACGCCCCGCCAGCTTGGCGACGCCCGCGTCCAGCCGCTTGCGCAGCCGGGGCGACAGCGCCTCGACGAGTTCGGCGGTCACGGACGGGGCGACCGCGGGCAGCTGCGGACTCGTGCTCATGCGATCTTCTCCCCTACCCAGCGGGCGAGTTCGAGCGGACTGAGGGCGGCCACGGGCATGCCCGCCGAGACGAGCTGACCCGCCACCCCCGTGGAGTAGCGCGGCCGGCCGGTGTCGTCGAGGCTCGCGCAGCCCAGCACATGACAGCCGGCCCCGACCAGGGCGCGGACCTCGGCGAGCAGCCCGCCGAGCGGATAGCCCTCCTCGAAGTCGCTGATCACCACGACGAGGGTGCGCGAGGGCACGGTCACCAGCTCGCGCGCGTGCCGCAGCCCCGCCGCGATGTGCGTGCCACCGCCGACGCTCACCTCCAGCAGCAGCGACAGCGGGTCCTCGACATGCCCGGTGAGATCCATGACCTGCGTGGAGAAGGCCAGGAAGTGCGTGGACAGGGTCGGCACCCCCGCCAGCACCGACGCCGTGAGCGCGGCCCACACCGTGGAGGCCTCCATGGACCCCGACACGTCCGTGACCAGGATCAGCCGCCAGTCGGCGGCCCGGCGCGCCCGGGTGCGGAACACCGGGTGCTCGGGGATGACCCGGACCGTGCCGTCCGGGCCGCGCCGGGCGGTCGCCAGGTTGGCCCGCAGCGTGCGGGGCAGGTCCAGCCCGCCGCCCGGCCGCCGGCTGGGCCGCGGCAGGACCGTCCCGTGCAGCGCGGGCCGCAGCCGGGTGGCCAGCTCCCGGGTGAGCGCGTCCACCAGCCGCCGCACCAGCGGACGCAGCGCGGCCAGCCGGGCCTCGGGCAGCCCGCCCGCATGGCTGAGCACCGTGCGCAGCAGCTCGACCGAGGGCCGCACACCGGCCGCGTCCAGCTCCGTCAGCACGTCCTTGCGGCCCTCCGCCGCGGCCGCCGCCAGCACCTCCTCCCGGATGCCCGGCCCGAACAGTGCCGCCAGCTCCTGCGACCACTCCCGCACCCCGGGATACGGCACCTCCCGGCCGCCCCCAGCGCCCGCGCCCGTGAGATCGCCCCGGCTGCCCTCGCCGCGCCCGCTGCCGTACAGCTCGTCGAGCGCGGTCGCGAGCGGCGCGGCGGACGCGGACAGCCGCTCCTTGCGACGGCCCAGGACGAGCCGCCAGCGGTCGGCGGGGGTGAGCCGCCGTTCCTCGGCCTCAGCCTCGGCCTCAGCCTTGTCCCTGTCCTTGTCCCTGTCCCCGTCCCTGTGCCCGTCCCCGTCCCCGTCCCCGTCTTCGTCCGCGGTCCGGGTGACCGGCGTCCTCTCGGTGGCGTCCGCCCCTGTGCCGTCCTTCGGCGTGGGCAGCAGCCCGAGGGAGCGCAGGGCGGTGTGCGCCGCGAGGTCGGCCTGTGCCCAGGCCGCCAGCGCGGCCGGGTCCACCCCGCCCGTGTCGGCCACCCGGTCGGTGCCGAGGCGTTCCTCCACGGCCGACAGGAGCCGGTCCCGGGCCGCCGGGCTCAGCGTGTCGAAACCGCCCCGCAGCGCCGGAAGGCGGTCCAGGAACGCGCGGTCGGACAGCTCCGCCACCCGCCCCAGCAGCGGCTCCAGGGCGTCGGCCGCCGCCTCCAGCAACGGCCCCGCGGCCGTCAGCAGCCCCGTCAGCCGGGCGGCCAGCGCGGAGCGCGCGTCGGCGTCCACGGCACCGTCGACCCAGGAGGCCACCCGGTCCCCGAACGCCCGCGCGTCCTCCTGCCCGAGCAGCACCCGTACGGCCCCGGCGGCGCCGCGCATCAGCGGCGAGCCCCCGGCGGCCAGCCGGGCGAGGGCGTCGGCGAGCCGGATCCCGCCCAGCAGGTCCGCGCGATGGGCGAGTTCGAGCAGGGCGTGCGCGTCGGCCGTCTCCTCGGAACCGGTCAGACCGTCCACCTGCCGCACCGCCGCCGACGTCAGCAGCTCGGCCACGGCGGCCGCCCGTGCCGTACGGCCGTCGTCGGCGCCCAGACCGGCCACATGACCGGAGCGGACCCGGTCCAACAGGGCCAGGCCGGCGAGGAGTTCGGGCAGCGTGCCGGCCTGCGGCAGGGTCTCGGCGAGGTCGCCGAGCCGTTCGTCCGCCAGCGCCGGCAGACCGCACTCCGCCGCCCGCGCCAGCCCCTCGAGCACCTGGGCGCCCGTCGATCCGCCCTCGTCCCGTTCCGCGCGCCGCCGCTCCCGCAGCACCCCCTCGGCGGCCTGGGCGGCGGTCACCCCGCGCACCCCGGCCGCGGTCAGCATGGCCGCGGTGGCCGGCGTCCAGCGCACCTCCCAGCGCGAGGTCAGCGCCTCGGCACCGCCCGCCCCGGCGACCTCCTTCGCCTCCCCGTACGGCACCCCGCACACCGTCAGCCGGCGCAGCAGCAGCTCACGGCGCCGGTCCAGGTCGGACCGCAGCGGGTCCAGCCGCAGGTCCTTGGCGCCCGTGACCGTACCGCTCTCCGGTCCGGGCAGGCCCAGCTCCGTGACCTCGGCCTCCACCGCCGGGGCGAGACCGCTGCGCGGAGCGCCGGGTGCCGGCCGCCCGGTGCGGGCACCGACCAGCACCCGCTCCATCGCCCGCGCCACGGCCCGGCCCCGTCCGTACGGCTCCCCCTGCGCGAGCACCGTCTGCACCGCCTCGACCAGCTCGCCCCGGCCCGCCGCCGGGAGTCCGCGCAGCCGGGCCAGGTCCGAGGCGAGCCGGGTGATCTCCCGGGCGTCGGCGGGCCCGGACGGATGCCCGAGCCCCCGCAGCTCCGCGCACACCCGTACGGCCGCCCGCGTCAGCGCCTCCTCCAGCGCGGCGGGCTCCCCGGCCGCCCGCAGCACCATGTCCTGCCACTCCGGGTCCCGGATACCGGCCGGATACCCGGACCGCTCGTCCAGCAGGGCGTAGGTGTACGGGATGAGGGAGGTGGTCCAGGGGGTGCTTCCGCGGGAGGCAGGGACACCGGAGACGTCAGCGGCGGAGAGGCTGGTACCGGAGGCGTCGATTCCGGAGGCGTCTGCACCCGGGGCGTCTGCACCCGGGGCGTCGGCACGCGGGGGGTCGGTACCCGGGGCGTCGGCACTCGGGGCGTCGGTACCCGGGGCGCCGGCGCCGGAGACCTCAGGACCAAAGACCTCGGCGCCGGAGACCGCGGCCCCCTCCCCGGCCCGCGGCTCCGTCAGCGCGGGTGCGTGGAAGGCGCCGACGACCACGGCGGCCCGCCGACCGCCCGCGGTGGCCTCGGCGATCCGGGCCCGCATCCACCGCTCCCGCCGCAGATCCAGCTCCGGCACCCCGCCCGCGGCCGCCGCGTCCTCGCGCAGCGCCCACCCCGTCAGCAGGGCCGCCCGGCGCAGCGCCTCCGGCGGTGACCCCGGCGCGGTGGCCTCGACGAGCCGGTCCCACAGATCGTCCCCGGGGCGCCCCGTCAGCCGGGACCGCAGCGCCGAGGTGAGTCCGAGGGGCTCCCCGGACGCCGCGTCACCACGCCCCTCGCTCCACGCCCGGTGCGCGAGCGGCAGATCGCAGGCGACCACCGGCACACCGCACCGGGCGGCCCACCGCACGGCCGCCAGCTCGGGCGAGAAGTCGGCGAACGGATAGAAGGCCGGCCCGGAGCCGCCCCGCCCGTCCCCGGGCGCGGCGGCGAGGGCGACCGGCGCCCGCGTCTCCTCGTGCCCGAGCCAGGGCAGCCACTCCTGCATCTCGGCCGGCAGCTCGACGAGCACCACGTCCGGCCGCGCCGCGTCGAGCAGCGCGGGCACGGCCGCGGCCAGGGACGGCGCGTGGTGCCGCACGCCGATGAGGAAGGGCGCGGCCGGGCCGGTGAGGACGGCGAGCGCCCGGTCGGGGGCGGTGACCGCCCCCTCGGGCGCGCCGGGCCCGCCGGCCTCGGCCGTGGCGTCGGGGACGACCCCGTGGGAGAGCGACACGGCCGTCAGCCCTCCAGGACCGTGCGCAGGTCCCACAGGGTCCGCCAGGTGGCGGAGCCCTGCTCGGCGCGGCGCCGTACGGGACCGTCCCAGTAGCCGCGCAGCCGGGCCGCGTCGGCCGGGTCGTCCTTGCGGACCACGCCGAGCAGATGTCCCGGCAGCAGGCCGAGCACATCACGGTCGCCCGGGAAGTAGGCCGCGGCCAGCCCCAGCGCGCCCGCCACCGACACCGCCTCCGCGGTGCTCATCACGGTGGACGGCCGCTCCACCTCCCAGCCCTCCGTCGACCGGCCCTCCCGCAGGTCCCGGAACGCGGTGACCAGTGCCTCCAGCACCGCGTCGTCGACCTGGAACGGCGCCCCGGCCCGCTCCACGGAGACCCGCGCCTGGCTGCGCACCAGCGCGGTCTCCGCGTCGAGGTCCGGGATCGGTCCGACCGTCTCGAAGTTGAAGCGGCGCTTGAGGGCCGCGGACATCTCCGAGACGCCCTTGTCCCGCAGGTTGGCGGTGGCGATGAGGTTGAAGCCGGGTGCCGAGTGCGCCAACGCGTCGTCCGTGCCCGCCAGTTCGGGCACCGCGATCCGCCGCTCCGACAGCAGCGACACCAGCGAGTCCTGTACCTCCGGCAGACACCGGGTGACCTCCTCGACCCGGGCGATGCCGCCGCGGCGCATGGCGGTCAGCACCGGCGAGGGCACCAGCGCCTGCGGGCTGGGACCCTGCGCCAGCAGCAGGGCGTAGTTCCAGCCGTACTTGAGCTGGTCCTCGGTGGTGCCCGCGGTGCCCTGCACGACCAGTCCGCTGGTCCCGCACACGGCGGCCGACAGCAGCTCGGACAGCATGGACTTGGCGGTGCCGGGCTCGCCGACGAGCAGCAGACCCCGCTCCCCGGCGAGCGTGACGACACACCGCTCGACCAGGGCACGGTCGCCGACGAACTTGTTCTCCACGACCAGCCGGCGCGGCACTCCCTCGGGCACCTCGGCGCCGTCGGGCAGCTTCAGGGCCCGGGCGTCGCTGCCCATGACGAAGGTGACGACCGCGCGCGGGGTGAGCCGCCAGGCGGGCGGGCGCGGACCGTCGTCGTACGCGGCGAGGAAGGCCAGCTCGATGGCGTACCGCTCCTCCGGCGGCACGATCTGGCGGGCGGTGTCGGGGGACAGGGTGGTGGTCATCGCGGTGCGTTCTTCCAGGTGGGGCGGGACGGTGGTCATCGGCGGCGGCCCTTGCGGGTGGCGCGGGTGGTGAGCTCCTCGTACGCGGGGGCGTCACCCGTGCGGACCCGCTCCCAGGCCCGCTCGTACAGCTCGGGCACCGGCAGCAGCGGTACGGCGCGCCCGTGGCCGCTGAGCGGGTAGAGGCTCCGCTTCCAGAGCTCCACCGGCAGCGCACCCCTCGACTTCAGGTCCAGCCAGCCGCACGGCAGGAACAGCGTGCGTCCGGCGCGCGACCGCTTGGCCTCCACGACCAGGTCGGTCGCCGCGAGTTCGACGCGGGCCTTCTTCATCCGCGCGGGTTTCCAGCCGGTCCAGCGGGCGCAGTTGCGGTCCGTGGGGTCGGGCAGGGCGAGCAGCATCAGATACAGCGCCGCGGCGTCCGCACCGAGGCCGTGCCGCTCGGCGACCTCGGCGACCAGAGCGGGCACGCTGAACGTCGGGTCCTGCGCATGCCCCGTGGGCCCCTCGGGATCGGCGCCGACCGCGAGCGCGCGCGCGAGGTCGTCGTCGAGGAGGGTCCGCAGGGCCCCCATGCCCTGGCCGCGCCCGGGGCCGACGATCCCTTCGAGCAGCCCGAACACCGGGTCGTCGGAACCGGTGAGCGCACCGGGCCGCACCAGCACCGTCTCCTGTTCTCCGTACCAGGGGCGCAGCACCAGCGCCTCGCCCGCCCGGGTCAGCCCGTCCTGGTCGGCGCCGCCGGTGGCGGGCATCCCGTACGCCTTGCGCAGGGCGACGGCGGTCGGCTCGGCGTTCGCCGTCCAGGCCAGGTCCAGGTCGAGCAGCAGCCCCGGATCGGCGACCCGCCGGCGCAGCGCGGCGAGGCTGTCCGGCAGCACGGCCCGCAGCGGGTGCCCGTACGGCAGCGCGTAGGCGAGGCCGGCCAGGGCGTGCACGGCCTGCGTGAACTCGTACCGGCCGGGCAGCGCCTGCGGGTCCTCCGCGACCAGGGCGCCGTCCTTGTCGGGCCGCTGCACGGTGGTGCGGCTGATCCAGGGGGTGCGCCCGGGGTTGAGGACCTCGGACGCGGAGCCGAGGGGCAGGGAGACGAGGGAGAGCTCGGCGGCCAGCTCCTCGGGCAGCCGGACGACATCGCCCAGGAACCGCTTCCAGATGACGCCCACGGCGTCCGTGTCCGGTCCGGTCGTCCACAGGTCGGCGGGGTTCTCGGGCAGCAGCGCGCCGACCATCGGCTTCCAGTGGCCCGGCTCCAGCGAGTTCAGCAGGAGGTCGCCGAGCTCCTTCTGGCGGGGCTTCAGCCCCGTCGTCGCGACCACCTCGTCGGTGAGCTGCGAGGGCCGGCCCGCGAGCAGCAGGGCCGCCTGCACGGGCCCGAGCCCGCCCCGGCTCGCGGTGACCAGCGCGGCCGTCGCCTCCGGCTGCCAGGGGGCCGGGCCCTTGTCCCGGACGAGCCGGGTGACGGCGGCGAGCGTCTCGGCGGGGTACACCGCCGGATGCGCGTGCTCCTGCTCCAGGGTGAAGTGGGCGATCGCGCCGCGATCGTCGGCGGGGCCGTGGTCCAGGGCCACCCAGTGCATCCGGTTGTGCTCGTCGACGTTGCGGGAGCCGATGACGACGACCGTACGGTCCCCCCGGCGCAGCACCTGGCCGACGCGCTGCCGCTTGTCGTGGGGCTCGCTCAGCACGATCTGCCGCAGCAGCTTCCCCGGAGCGGCCAGCGGCCCCTCCGTGATCGCCTCGAACAGCAACAGCAGCGCCGCACGGTGCGTCTCGGTCGTCGCCGGGGTCGTCGCCCGGTAGGCGAGGGGGCGCAGTTCGTCCAGAACGGACAGCCACTGCGCGCCGTCGCCGGGGACGGTGAACTCGTCACTGCTCCAGCCGTCCTGGGCCCCGGTGGTCCGCAGGGCCTTCGGCAGCGGCTTGCCGTCGGCGGGCTCGCCGGACAGCACATGGTTCACGGCGCGGATCTGGCGCAGCGTGCTCCACCGCGGGGTGCCGCCCCACCAGCCGTGCAGTCCCGCCAGGCCGTTCACCGCCTCGCGCAGGGTGGTGTCGTCGCCGTACTCGGGGCTGTAGTCCGCGAACATGCCCTCGGTGCGCCGGATGTCCTGCTGCGGCCGTACGACCGGGGGTGCCACGTACACCGCGGTCGACTCGTCGAAGCGCAGCGCCGCGCGCACGAGTGCCGCCACACCGGTGACCAGCCGCTCGTCGCCCAGCTCGGGCAGGGCGGCACGGACCACCGTCCGCAGCACCTCGTCGGCGGCCGGGACGACCGCCTTGGCGTCGTCGGTTCCGTCGACCGCCGCGGCCGCCGCGATCCGCGCCTGCCGCTCCGCCAGCGCCTCGGCGCCCGCGCGCATCACCTCGGCCACGCGCTCGTCGGTCAGCGCGCGCAGTACGGCGGAGGCCAGCTCGTCGCGCGGACGCAGCGCGTGCCAGAACTCGACCGGCGGCACGAACCGGGTCCCGGCGGCGAACTCGCTGCCGCGCTCCATCGGCGTCACCCGCCCCAGCTCACCGGCGGCGGAGGTGTCGCCGGCCGCGTACAGCGCGAGGTGCTGCTGCGTGCGGACGACGACGGGCTCGGCGCCGCCCGGCAGCCGCAGCGCGCCGAGCGGAACCCCGGACGCGCCGCCGGTACGCGGTACGGCGACGGTCCGGCCGTCCGGTGTGCCCGCGACCGTACGCGCCCCGGCGCCCTCGCCCTCGGTGCGCACCCAGCGGCCGAGGACCGTGCCGTCGGTGCCGAACGGGCTGTGCTCCAGCCCGGGCTGGAGCGGCAGCACCTCGCAGTCCTGCTGCCTCAGCGTGGCGTCCTCCCGGACACCGCCCTGCACGAAGCCGGGCAGCGAGGCCCGCCCGTGCGTGCCGGTGGCCGGGTCGTACTCCAGCCACACCTGCTGCCGGCCCTGCCGCCCCTGACGCCAGTACGAGGTGCCGTCGCCCAGGATGCGGCGGCCCGCCGGCAGCACGGTGTCGCCGGCGTGCAGGGTGCGCGCGCCGGTGGCACGGCCCCCGCCGGGCAGCGGGAGGGAGGCGGCGCCCGCGTGGCCGGCGCCGTACCAGTAGTAGGGGATCGCCTCGCCGCCGAGCGGGAACACATCGGCCGCGCGGGCGGACCAGTAGCCGAACTGCTTGCCGTCCTCCCGCCACATCACCAGCAGCTCGCCGTCCGTGTAGCGGAACGACGGACGGTTCCACTGCCCCAGCTCCACGGGCAGCCGCAGATCGTGCTCCAGCAGGATCTCCTCGGGCCCGACGACGAACACCTTGTGGCCCCGGTGGACGATCAGCGCGGGCCAGGCCTCCTGGACCGCCACCGTGTTGTCCTGGTCGCGCCGGGGCTTGGTCTCGGTGTCGATCCGGCGCAGCGCCTCGTCGAGCGCGGGCCAGCCCAGCTCGTCCAGGAGACCGGCGCGCAGGGTGTGCCCGAGCAGCGGCGCGGCCTCGTGCGCGGCGACCTGTGCCACGGCGTCCGGGGCGACCTCGGCGGCCACGCTGCGGAAGGGCTGCATCCGCTCCAGCGCGGCACGCGCGGCGGGCAGGCCGACGGCGGCCGTCAGCTCCCCGGCCGCGTCCCGCAGCCACTCGCGCAGGATGTCGCTGAGCACGGGGTGGGCGGCGATGCCCTTGAGTACCGCGGCCTCGGGACGGTTGCCGCTCTGGGTGCCGATCTCGGTGTACAGCAGGCGCCGGAAGCGCGTCTCGGTCGCCGTCGCCGTCAGATCGCGCCGGCCGGCCCGGTCCTCGCTCAGCCAGCGCTGCAGACCGAGGTACACGACCTCGTCCCCGGGGGGCGGCGTCAGCGTGATCCCCTCGGCCAGGCAGAGATCGAGCAGGTCGAGGTCGGCACCGGCGTGCCAGCGTCCCGTGACGATGTCGACGGGCCGGCCCTGGGCACGCAGCCGGGGGGCCATCCTCGCCACGAGCGCGAGGGTGGCCGCGGAACGGTCGCAGATGGTGGCGCCGTGCTTGCGGTGCAGGGCCCAGCGGGTCAGCCAGTCCGCCGCGTCGACCTCGTCCGCCCGCGCACCGGCCTCACCGGTCAGCAGCAGATCGGCCCCGCACTCCACGAGCAGCGCCAGCCAGAACTCGTCGTCCTCGACGGACCGGCCGAGACCGGCGGGCATGATCTCCAGCAGCCGGCGGCGCACCTCCGGCTCCCGCTCGGCGAGCACGACCAGCGTCGCCCGGTAGGAGTTCCAGAACGACGCCGGAGCCCGCACGGCCGCGGGCGAGGCGAGCAGGTCGCCGACCAGCCCGCACTCCTCGGAGACCCGGTCCAGCCCCGCCGCCTTGATCAGCCCGCGCGCGTCCTGCGGCAGCGACGCGTACGGCGGCATGCCGGCCGCGCACCGCTCCACCGTGAGCTGCCGGAACTGCGTCCAGGCGTCGGCCGGGCTGAGCCGCGCGGCGAGCGCCTTCACATGCTCCTTGAGCGCCTTGACGGTCAGTGCGCCGGCGAACGCGAACTCCAGGAACACGGCACGCTGCCGCTCCTCGTCCACCGTCAGCGCGTGCACCCGCTCGGCCTCGCGCGCCTTGCCGAAGAAGGCGGCGGCGTACGTCGTGTTCTCGTGCTGGAGGAAGACCCGCGCCGCCTGCTCGTAGAACGTCGGCAGGAAGTGCGGCACGGCACGGCCGAGGCGGGTGCCGAGCTCCTCGAAGCCCTCCTTGGCGGTGCCGGGCCGGGACTTGGCCTGCCGGGCGAGCCGCTCGACGTCCCTGACCAGCGCCAGCGCGTGATGGCCGTTCGCCGGGTCGTTGACCAGCGCCCAGGCCGGGAAGCCCAGGGTCACCCGGCGCACCTGGCCCACCTCGGGGACCTCCGCGTCCCGCACCAGACCGAGGAAGTCCAGGGCGAGGTCCTCGGCCTCGCCGAGGGTGCCCGGCACCAGCCGGACGATCCGCCGGTCGTCCAGTCCGGGATGGGTGTACGTGCGTACGGTGAGCGTGTCGGCGTCCTCGCGGCCCGTGCTTCCCCGCGGCAGGACCGCGCCCGCGTCGAGCAGCGCGCCCGCGGTGTTCTCGTCGTAGGTCGTCATGCCGCCCGCTCCTCGTCCTCGATGTCGCGCCCCGCGTACAGTGCGGCCGCCATGCGCATGCCCTCCGACCAGGCCACCGGCCCCACCTGACCGAGCTTCAGCACCCGGCCCGCGGGATCGGTGAACGTCAGGGGGCCGGTCTCGGACTCCTCGTAGCTCTCGTAGTCGCCCACCCACACCCGCGCCTCGACGGTGCGCCCGTCCTCCAGGACGGAGTGGACGGCGTTGCCGCCGCGCACCCGGTAGCCGAGCTGGGTCACCCGGCCGTGCAGGAACCGCTGCTCCTTGAACGCGCCGCCCGCGTACTCCTCGACCGAGGTGCCCTGGGCGTCCAGCGTCGCCGGCCGGTGCCACACCTCGCGGAAGAGCTGCTGGGCGCGCTGCTCCACACCGAGCTCCACGGCGAACTCCCGGAGGTCCTCCAGATCGTCGAGGAGGACCGGGTGCGGCAGCCTGACCAGGTCGGGGGTGATGCGCACGGTGTCGCCGTCGAGGTCGACCAGTCCGAGGCCGCGCTCGGGGTCGGCGTCCCGCAGGAACCCGGCCACCTCCCCGTCGGCACCGGTGACCACCAGGTCACGCAGCGCGGCCCGCCAGGCGGGGTCGGGCCACACCCGGGCGACGACCGCGAACGGCACCGGCAGCGAGCGCACCATCCACCGCTCCACATCGGTCAGACACTGCCGCTCGTGCCGCTCCAGCCACTCGACGAGCTGGCGCAGTCCCACCACCGCCGGATCGTCGGCGATCTTGGGCGGTACGGTCTTCAGCAACCGCCCCGCCGCGTTGCGGCACACCACCTTGCCGTCGTCGAGGGCGACCTCGTAGTCGCCGGCCGACACCCACCCCATACGTGCCTCCCGCACCCGCATCGATCAAGTGACGGGAACTGTAGAACAAGCCACTGACAACGGGTCCTGACAGACACCGATCTGACGGCGGAACAGGTATTGACCTGCAAGGATTCCTGTCATGGCCCCGCCCGGAGGGGGGGTCCGCGGGCTCGGCGCGCAGGCGAAAAAACGACAGGACCCCCGTCGGTGTCGACGGGGGTCCTGGTGTCCTCGGGCCTGGATCAGCCCTCGACCCAGCCGTGGTTCTTGGCGAACTGCGCGAGCCCGCTCCGCACCTGCACGATCTGCTCCCCGGTGAGCGAGGGCGCCGCGCTCAGCAGGGCCTCGGTGACGTCCCGGACGAACTCCTCGGTGCTGAGCACATCGCACAGCACGTCGTCGTCGGCCGCGAGCGGCTTGCCGTCCGCGCCCCGCGCGAGCCGGACCCCGGACGCCTTCGGTCCGCGCTCACCGTCCTCGATCTCGAACTCGACGACGATGCCCCGCCGCACCTGCGACTCGGGCATCAGCATGTCGTTGACGTGCAGGAAGACATCCTCCCCGCCGTCGTCGGGCGCGATGAACCCGTAGCCCCGCTGGCTGTCGAAGCGCACCACACGACCAGCAACCATCCCAACCCCCAGCAACCTCGAAACACCCACTTCGGTGAACCTGCCCAGATCGTAGTCAAACCGACCGCTTCCAGGCGACTCCCGGGGTTCATCGCGCGCGGCGCACCTCGCTGAGCTGCGCAAACGACTCGGGTCAGTCCTCGGCGGCGCGCTCGGCCTCGCGCTTCCGGAGGCGGGCCGCCTCCTTGCGGACCTCGGCCTGGGTGCCGCGCTCCTTCTCCAGCCACTCCGGCTTGGCGTCCTTGAGCGCGTCGATCTGCTCGGTGGTGAGCGCCTCCGTCACCCCGCCCCGGGCCAGGCCCGCGATGGACACGCCCAGCCTGGCCGCGACCACCGGACGGGGGTGCGGGCCGTTCTCGCGCAGCGTCCGCAGCCATTGCGGCGGGTTCGCCTGGAGCTCGTTCAGCTCGGCGCGCGAGACGACGCCCTCCTGGAACTCGGCGGGCGTGGCGGGGAGGTACACACCCAGCTTCTTCGCCGCGGTGGCGGGCTTCATCGTCTGGGTGGTCTGCTGCGACTTCATACGGTCCAGGGTATCGGCCGCCGCGGAGACCTCCGACCACAGCCGGTAACCTGGCGGGATGACCGACCAGGCGGATTCCCCTTCGTTCCGGCTCGCGTACGTTCCCGGAGTGACGCCCGCCAAATGGGTGCGGATCTGGGAGGAGCGCCTGCCCGACACCCCCCTCACCCTGCTCCAGGTCTCCCCGGCCGAGGCCTGCGACGTCCTGCGCGACGGTGCCGCCGACGCGGCCTTCGTCCGGCTGCCCGTCGACCGTACGGTGTTCAGCGCGATCCCCCTCTACACCGAGACGACGGTCGTCGTGGTCCCCAAGGACCATGTGATCACCGCCGCCGAGGAGATCACCCTGGACGATCTCGCCGACGAGGTGGTGATCCACCCCCTCGACGACGTCCTCGGCTGGTCCGAGCTGCCCGGCGAGCCCGCCTTCGAGCGCCCGCGGACCACGGAGGACGCGATCGAGCTCGTCGCGGCGAACATCGGCGTCCTGATCGTGCCCCAGTCCCTGGCCCGCCTCCACCACCGCCGCGACCTCACCTACCGCACGCTGGCGGACGCCCCGCAGTCGGCGGTCGCCCTGTCCTGGCCCGAGGAGGCGACCACCGACCTGGTCGAGGACCTCATCGGCATCGTCCGGGGCCGCACGGTCAACAGCACCCGGGGACGGGCCCCGCAGACCCCGGCGAAGCAGCGCGAGCCCCGCAAGGCGCAGTCGGGGGGCGCGTCGCGCAAGAACGCCGGAAGCGGCGGCGGTGCCCGCGGCCGCAGCGGTGGCACGAAGGGCGGCGCCGGAACGAAGGGCGGCGGCCGGCGCGGAACCGGTGGCGGAAAGCCCCGCCGCCGGTCGTAGCCGCAGCCGCAGCCGCCGCCCGTCGGCTCAGGCCACGTAACTCGCCGCGTCGGCGGTGCTCACCACCTTCACCCCGTCCGCCGACGCCAGCAGCCCGGCGGCCACCCACGCGTCCACCACCGTCCGCACCCGGGCGACGAGGGCCGCCTTGGAGGCGAACGGCGCCGCCGCCCACACCTCGTCGAGCAGGGTGGTGCCGTCCGGCTTCGCGGGGTTGGCGACCCCGGAGTCGACGGTCCCGAAGACGGCCTTCGGTTCCGAGCGCCGGAAGTAGGCGTGCGTCGGGTCCTCCGTCCCCTCGGAGAACGGGGCGAACTCGGTGCCGTTCAGCGTGTAGTGGAGGGACTTGCCGCTCACCGGGGTCAGCGTGGGCAGCAGATCGCCGGAGAGGGCCGCGTTGGCGTACAGCCCGAACGGCAGGTAGCTGGTCGAGGAGTTGCGGGCGACCAGGTTGACCGGACCGTAGAACAGGGTCTGCAACGACGGGTCGTCCAGGGCCTTCTCGACGCGCAGCCGGAACGGCACGGTCACCCGCACCACGTCACCGGACTTCCAGGCGCGGGACACGGTGAAGTAGCTCCCGGCGACCGGAGTCCCGCTCACCGCACCGCCGTTGACCGTCACCTGGAAGCCGGCGGTCGCCCAGGACGGCACCCGCAGCCTGAGCCCGAAGGACGCGCCGCTCCCGCCGAAGGTGAGCGTCGTGCCCTGTTCCGCCGGGTAGCTGGTGGTCTGGGTGACCGTGACGCCCTTCTCGGTCCAGGTCAGCGTGGACGGGCTGTAGAGGTTGACGTAGAGCGCGCTGCCGTCGGCGGCCTTGAAGTACACCGAGTCCTGGTACTTGGTGGCGCTCTCCATGCCGGTGCCCTCGCAGCAGGTGGTGCCCTGCTTGGGCGTGTAGTCGCGCACATGGCCGGGGGTGAGCCCGATGAAGTACGTGACGAGCGGCTTCTCCGCGTCGGCGGTGTCCTGCTTGGAGCCGAGGACCTGGTTGAACAGGGTCCGCTCGTAGTAGTCCATGTAGGCCGGGGTCTGCTCGTGGAAGAACAGGGTCCGGCTCAGCTTCAGCAGGTTGTACGCGCAGCAGGTCTCCGCGTTCGTGGCGCTGATCGTGCCCGCGATG
The DNA here is from genome assembly GCF_001514205.1 of Streptomyces griseoruber. GTDB lineage: Bacteria > Actinomycetota > Actinomycetes > Streptomycetales > Streptomycetaceae > Streptomyces > Streptomyces griseoruber. Next base: position 127,780 of record NZ_KQ948777.1, read on the forward strand.
CTGTCCCGCGCCTTCCAGAACTCCCCGGTGCTGGTGCCGCCGATGCCGTACATGCGGTGCGGTACGACCATGCCCCAGAAGTTCTTCGCGGCGGTCAGGTAGCGCGTCTCGCCCGTCGCGTCGTACAGCCTGAGCAGCCCGGTGAAGATCGGGATGTGCTGGTTGGCGTGCAGTCCGTCGAGGGTGTCGGTGTTCGCGGCGCACGCGTCGATCAGTGAGTCGAGGTCGAACAGCTTGGCCAGCGCGAGGTGTTCGGCCTTCCCGGTGAACGCGTGCAGATCGACGATCGCCTCGACGATTCCGCCGAACTCCCCGCTGGAGAACAGTCCCCACATCCGCTGGAGCGTCGCCTCGGAGAGCACCGACAGCCGGGAGTGCATCCAGTCGCCCATGCCGGACGCGAGGTCGAGGGCGCGGGCGTCGTCGGTGGCGGTGTAGGCGTCCAGCAGGCCGCGCAGGATCTTGTGCGCGGTGTAGTACGGCGCCCAGACCTTGGTGTAGTCGCTGCCGGTCATCGACTCCAGAAGGATGAACTGGGTCTCCGGGTACGCCGCGAGGAACCCGGGGTGGCTCGGCCCGCCCCAGGTGCGCTTCAGGGTGGCGGTCAGGCCCCGGCCCGAGGCGTCCGGGAAGGTGCCGCCGGTGGTGGCCTGGAAGTAGTACGACGCGAGATTGCCGAGTCCGGGCGAGGAGAGCTTGGCCTCGGTGCTCTGCAGCGAGGTGATCTCGGCCTGGGTGAGCACCCGCGACCACACGTTGAACTCGTCGTAGCAGCCGGCGTACAGGGGGTCGCCGGAGTAGTTCGAGCGGCCCAGCCAGTTGTTGGTGAGCGTGCCGAGCGTCGCCGGGGTGAGGGTCATCGCGGTGTTCGTGGCGACGGCCGTGCCGTTGACGTACAGGGTGCCGGTGGTGCCCGAGAGGGTCACCGCGAGGTGGCTCCACTGGTTCAGCGGCAGCGCGGCCGTGCCGTTGAGGCCCTGCTCGCCGCCCGCACCGCCGGTCGTGATGGCGAACCGGGGCACACCGCTCGCGTTGCGGCTCGCCAGGTACATGTACCGGGTGGTGTTGTTGCCGAAGTCGAAGACCCGCTGCCAGTTGGCGTCATGGGTGGGCCTGACCCACACCGACAGGGTGATCGCGGAGGCGCCGTTCAGCACACCGGCGGGCAGGTCGACGTACTGGTGGGAGCCGCGCACCAGCTCCAGCGCACCGCCCCACTTCCCGGTGACGGCGAGCATCTTCGGGTCCGTGCGCAGGGCGGTGCGGACGTCGGTCAGCGCGCCGACCACGGTCGCGATCCTGTCGGCGAACGTCTGCTCGCCGGTGCTCGCGTACGCCTGCGCCAGCATGGTCAGGAAGTGCCCGGTGTAGTGCCCGCGCAGATTGCCGTTGGCCTCGCCGTCGAGCCCCTCCCAGCCGCCCGGCGCGACCGCGCCCAGCGTGGAGAGCCCGGCGTTGGCCCGGAAGACCTGGAGCAGCCGGTTGACGTCGTAGCCGCGGGCGTGATCGAGCATCAGCTTCCGCTTGGTGGCGAAGATCCCGGTGCCGAGGGCCACGTCCTTGAGCGCGAAGGGCTGAAGCGCCCAGGAGGCCGGCGGCGGAAGCGTGGCCGCCGAGGCCGCGGGGGCCACCGCCGCGCCGGCGCCGGGGACGGCGGCGGCGAGGATCGCGCTCCGGAGGAGGGTCCGTCTGCTGAGGGGACGTGCCATGTACTGCTCCTCTGATCCACAAGGGGGGTGTGCGCACAAGGGGGCGTCATTATGTGTTCGTGATTACGAACGGTGTGCGGATGGTCGACCAGACGTTAGAAGGGGGACGGGAGGGCGTCAACGGGACCGACACGATGGAAAGTTGAGGGAGTTACTTCCGGGCCGCGCGGCCGATCGACTCCACCAGTGGCAGCAGACGGTGCGGTACGCGTTCGCGCAGGGCGACCTCGGTCCGGGTGCGGACCACTCCGGGGAGGCTGATCAGTTTCTGGATCACGTCCTCCAGATGGGCGTTGTCCCGCGCCACCACCCGGGTGAGCAGATCCCCGCCACCGGTGATCGAGAAGGCCTCGACGATCTCCGGTAGGGCGGCCAGCGCGTCGCCCACGTCGTCGAGATGGCCCTGGGTGACCTCGATGTGTACGAACGCGAGCACCGGATGACCGAGCGCGGCCGGGGAGAGCGAGGGACCGGTGCCGGTGATCACCCCGTCCCGCTCCAGCCGGTCCAGCCGGGCCTGGAGGGTGCCGCGGGCGACGCCGAGGATCCGGGCGTACTCCCGCACGCTGGTGCGCGGCTGTTCGAGCAGCAGCCGCAGGATGCGGGTGTCCAGCTCGTCGACGGCCATGGCGCGCGGCCTCCTCGTACGGGACTGATCTTCGCCGACTGTACCAACGGCCCGGTCGGACGGCTCACGAGCCCGCCGCCGGCCCGTGCGCGAGGGCCGGGTGGGCCACGGTGAGCGAGCCGTCGGGGGTCTCGGTGACCCGGACGCCCGGGCTGATCCGGTCCAGGGTCGCCCGCAGCCAGGCCCGGTCCGCCGCGGGCGCCGGCTCCAGGCGCAGCCGGCGGGCCCGCAGGGGCACCATCCGCAGCCCCGCCAGCCGGCCCGTGTCCGCGGCGAGCCGGACGAGGAAGGCGATCCGCAGGTCGTCGCGGTACTCAGGGTGGCCGGAGATGCCCTCGTAGTCGTCGATGAAGTCGCCGCAGCCGTGCAGCACGAGGTGGCCGCGGTAGACCTCGACGGGGCGCGGATGGTGGGAGGAGTGCCCGTGGACCAGGTCGACACCGCCGTCGACCAGGGCGCGAGCGAACCGGGTCTGGTCGCGGGGCACGCGGTATCCCCAGTTGGAGCCCCAGTGCACCGACACGACCACGAGGTCCCCCGGGCGCCGGGTCCGGCGCACCTGCCGGGCCACCGCGGCGGCCGTGGCGGCCGACAGTTCGGGCAGGTAGGCGACCCCGGCCACGGTCGGGCTCGCCGCCCAGTCGGCCGGGATCCCGCCGGAGCGCGCCCCCAGCGCGAACACCAGCACCCGGCCGCCGCCCGGCACGGGCACCACGGCGGGCGCGCAGGCCTCGTCGGGCCCCTGACCCGCCCCCGCCGTCCGCAGCCCCGCACCGGCCAGTGAACCGAGCGTCTCCGCCAGACCCGGCCGGCCGAAGTCCAGCACATGGTTGTTGGCCAGGACGCAGACATCGGGCCGGGCCACCGTCAGCGCCGGCAGGTTGGCCGGATGCATCCGGTAGTGGACCGCCTTGCCGGGTGCGAACGCGTCACAGCGCGTGACGGACGTCTCCAGGTTCACCACCCGTACGTCCGGGCCGCTCTCCTCCAGCACCCGCAGCGCCTCGCCCCACGGCCACGAGGGACCCACGGGCGCCGGGACCGGTCCGTGCGCCGTCTCCGCCAGCCGCACGTACTCCCGCGCGTCCGTGACCCAGTCCTCCCGCAGCCGAGGACTGCCCGGATGCGCGAGGACCTGGTCGACGCCGCGCCCGAGCATCACATCGCCACACAGGAACAGCGTCACGACGCCGCCGCCCACGCCCCCACGGTAACCCCGCTTGACCGGTGCCATTCTGGATACACGGAACCCGTGTCGGCGCCGGGGGAGGCACGCGCGGCGCCGCCGCCGTCCCGAGGAAGAAGATGACGGTGATGATCTCCCAGCCGGTCCGGGTGCCCGTCGACGGTGCGGCGCTCACCGGTGACCTCCTCGTACCGGCGCACGCCCGGGCCGTGGTGCTGTTCGCCCACGGCAGCGGCAGCTCCCGGCACAGCCCGCGCAACCGTGCGGTCGCCGCCGAACTGCGCACCGCAGGCCTCGGCACCCTGCTGATCGACCTGCTCACCGAGCCCGAGGAACGCGCGGACGCCTCGACGGGCGTGCACCGCTTCGACATACCGCTGCTGGGCCGGCGCGTGGTCGCCGTCGTCGACTGGCTGGCCGCACAGCACGACACCGAGGCGCTTCCCGTGGTCCTCTTCGGCGCCAGCACCGGCGCGGCGGCGGCGCTGACGGCCGCGGCCGAGCGGCCCGGCCGGGTGCTGACCGTGGTCTCCCGCGGCGGGCGGCCCGACCTGGCCGAGGCCGCCCTGGACGCCGTACGGGCGCCGGTGCTGCTGATCGTGGGCGGCCGGGACCCGGAGGTGCTGCGCCTGAACGAGCGGGCGGCCCGGCTGCTGCGCGGGCCGTGCACCCTCCACGTCGTACCGGGCGCCACCCACCTGTTCGAGGAGCCCGGTGCGCTGGAGCAGGTCGCCGGGGCGGCGAAGCGGTGGTGCGCCGACCGGCTGCGGCCTGCGGCGGGGGACCGACCGGAGGGAAGGGGCGGTCGCCATGCGGTTCCCTGACCGCGGCCAGGCCGGACGCGTGCTCGCCGATGTGCTGCGGACCCGGCAGGACAACGGCGAACTGCCCGACCCGGTCGTCCTCGCCCTGCCCCGGGGCGGAGTCGCCGTGGCGGAGGAGGTCGCCCGCGTGCTGGACGCGCCCCTCGACGTGCTCGTCGTACGGAAGATCGGCGCGCCGTTCCAGCCGGAACTCGGCGTCGGCGCGCTCGTCGGCGACGCCGAGCCGCTCTTCGACGAGGCCGCCCTGCGCGCACTCGGCCTCACCGAGCGCGACCTCGCCCCGGTCGTGGAGCGCGAGCGCGCCGAGCTCCACCGCCGTGAGCTGCTCTACCGCGAGGGCCGTCCCGCCCCCGACCTGCGAGGACGGACCGCGATCGTGGTCGACGACGGCCTCGCGACCGGGGCCACCGCCCGTGCCGCCCTGCGTTCCCTGCGGCGCGCGGCGCCCCGGCGCACCGTCCTGGCCGTACCGGTCGGCGCCCCGGAGGCGGTCGCCCTGCTGCGGCCCGAGGCGGACGACGTGATCTGCCTGCACCAGCCGGCCGCCTTCATGGCCGTCGGCCTCTGGTACGACGACTTCGACCAGCTCACCGACGCCGATGTGCTGCGCGCCCTGCGCATGGCGGCCGACCGGTGAATCGCCGCCCCGGTGGTCCGATGGCACCCTGTCGGCCGACCGAGGGGAACCATTGCCGCACCATTGGCCCAGTCATATCGACCCCTGTTGAACCATCTGCCGACCCGATGTTCCTATGGACACATCAATGGCGCTGCGGACACTCGCGGCGCCTTTTTCGTGCGGGCGTCCGGCAGGGGTGGGAAACAGTGCTGAAGAGGGTGTTCACGGCTCCGGACCCGGGGCGGACGCGGCTGCGCTTCGCCGCCCGGGCCGTCCTGGGCATCGGCCTCGCCGTCGTCGCGTGCGGTCTCGCCGGGCATGCGCTCCCCGGGGTCGTCACGGGCGGGCTCGCCGCCCTGCTCGCGCTGTTCACCGTCGCGGACGCCTCCGTGCGCGGCCAGGCGGTCACCACCGCGCTGTTGCCCGCCGTCGGCCTGCCCGTCCTCACCGCGGCGGCCGTCCTGCACGACCACCCCGTGGCCCGCGACCTCGGCTTCCTCGCCGTCATCGGCGCGGGCGTGTACGCCCGCCGCTGGGGGCCGCGCGGGCACAGCCTGGGCGTCTTCGCGTTCATGATGTTCTTCGTCGCCCAGTTCCTGCACGCGACGGCCGGACAGCTCCCCGAGCTGTACGCCTCCCTCGCGCTGTCCCTGTCGGCCGCAGCGGTGGTGCGCTTCGGGGCGTGGTGCTACGAGCGCCGCACGCCCCCGGCACCGGTGCCCGCCCCGCCGGGCGGCCGCGGCCTGGCCCGGGTCACCACCCGCCAGGCCGTCCAGGCGACCGCCGGCGCGGGCCTCGCCCTCGTCCTCGGCCAGCTCGTCTCCGGGCAGCGCTGGTACTGGGCCGTCGGCGCCACCTGGTGGATCTTCGTCAACACCGCCTCGCGCGGCGAGACCCTGGTGCGCGGATTCCGCCGGGTGCTCGGCACGGTGATCGGCATCGGACTCGGCCTCCTGGTCGCGGTGCCCCTGCACGGCGCCCCGGCCCTCACCGCCGCCCTGGTCGCCGTCTCCGTCTTCGGCATCTTCTACACGGCCGCCGTCTCCTACACCTGGATGATGCTCTGGGTGACCCTGCTCGCCGAGCTGCTCTACGGCCTTCTCGGTGTCCTGACCCCCGGGCTGCTGGCGCTGCGGCTCGCCGAGACCGGGGTGGGTGCGCTCGGCGCCGCGCTGGCCGTGCTGTTCGTCCTGCCGGTCACCACGCACACGATCACCGACGCCTGGATCCAGCGCGCCCTGCGCCGTGTCCACGCCTGCACCGCCGAGGCCGCCGCACGCCTCGCGGGCGACCCGGCCGCCGATCCCGCCGGGCGGGCCGCCGAACTGGAGCAGCTCCTCGGCCGGGTCCGGCTCGCCGTCGCCCCGCTCGTGCACCCCCTGAACCCGATGCTCGGCCGCAAGCGGCGCGCCCGCCGGGTGCTGGCCCTGCTCGATGCCTGCGCCCGCGAGAGCCGCGGTCTGGCCGCCGTCGCCGCCGACCCCGAGGCCTCGCACGACGCCCGGCTGGCCGCGGCCTGCTGGCGCGTCCAGGCGGCCGTGGAGGCCCTCACCGACGGCGAGAGCGCGGCAGCGGCCCCCGTGGAACGGCCCCCGGTCACCGAGCCCGCGCTGGCCCACCTGCACGGCCTGGAGCACGCCCTGGCGGAACTGGCCCAGCCGCTGCGGACCCCGTCGGGATCGCCGTTGGTGGGGGCGTGACGCCCGGCGGGACGTTTCGGCGCGGGTCTGGTCTAGACCTGCGCTGATCAACTGCTACCGTCACCCCGGACAGCAGCGACCGAGAGGGGACAGCGGTGGCAGACCTCGGCGGACGGACCCGGCGTGCGTTCATCGGCTCGTTCACGGCGGCCGGCGGGCCAGGCATCGTGACCGCCGCCGTGGACCCGGACAGCGGGGCGCTCACCGCCCTCAGCAGCCTCGACGCGCTGCCCGACCCCTCCTACCTGGCCCTGTCGGCCGACGGCGGCACGCTGTACGCGGTCAGCGAGACGAGCGAGGGCGCGGTGGCAGCGTACCGCGTCACCGGTGACCTGCCGGAGGCGGCCGGCGCGCCCGTGCCGGTCGGCGGCAGCGGCCCCACCCACCTCGGCCTGTTCGACGGGCACGTCCTGACCGCGAACTACGGCTCCGGCAGCGTCACCGCCGTCCCCGTCCGCGCGGACGGCGGCCTCGCCCGGACCGCCTCCGGCGTCCTGCACCACACCGGCTCCGGCCCGCACACCCGCCGCCAGCAGGGGCCGCACGCCCACCAGGTGCAGGCCGACCCCAGCGGACGCTGGGCGGTCAGCGTGGACCTCGGGACGGACTCGGTGCGGGTGTGCGCCCTGCGCGACGGCACGCCCGTCCTGCACCGCGAGCACGCGCTGCGCCCCGGCTCGGGGCCGCGCCACCTCGCCTTCCACCCCGACGGCTCGTACGCGTACGTCGTCAACGAACTCACCCCGACCGTCACGGTGTGCCGCTGGGACGCCCTCGACGGCTCCCTGAAGCCCCTGGCGGAGATGGCGGTGCTGCCCGGCGCCCCCGACGGGGACGCCTACCCCTCGGGCATCGCCGTCGCGCCGAACGGCCGGTTCGTCTGGACCGCCACGCGCGGCGAGGACGTGCTGTCCGTGTTCGCCGTCGAGGGGGAGGGCGACGCGCTCCGGCCGGCCGGCACGGTCCCCTGCGCGGGCCACTGGCCGAGGGACCTGGCCGTCTCCGCCTGCGGCAAGATCCTCTACGTCGCCAACGAGCGCTCCGGCGACGTCACCTGGTTCACCCTCGACCCCACCACCGGCCTGCCCCGGCGCGCGGGCTCGCTGCCGCTGCCGGCCGCCTCCTGCGTGGTCCTGGACTGACCCGGAGCCCCGGCCGGCGCCCGCCCCCGGTGCCCAGGGCACGGCGAAGGGCCCGCTCCTCGGCCGGAGCGGGCCCTTTCGCGATGTGCGGCGTCCTTGACGGTCGGCCGGTCAGCGGACCGGCGCGCCCTGCGGCTGCGGTGGGGCGATGCCCAGGGCGGTCGTGTACTTGGCCAGCGCGAGCTTGCCGATCGCCGGGTAGGCGCCGAGCGCCTCGGCGGCGGCGCAGTCCGCTTCCTTGGCGGCCTCCTCGATCAGCGCGGCGTCGATCTCCGGGCCGATCAGGTACGGCGCGAGCGCCAGCTGCTGGGAGCCGGAGGCGCGCAGCTGCTCGGCCACGGAGGCGATGGAACCCTCCTGGTCGAGCGCGGCGGCCATCACCGGCACGGCGAGACGGGCGGCGAGCAGCATGCCGGTGATCCCGGCGGCCTGCACGGCCTCGTCGCCGCCCACGGAGGCCAGGATGATGCCGTCCGCGGCGGTCGCCACGGTGAACAGCCGGGCGCGGTCCGCACGGGCCAGACCGGCCTCGGACAGCCGCACGTGCAGCGCCTCGGCGAGCAGCGGGTGCGGGCCGAGGACATCGGTCAGATCGGCGGCGACCCGGCTCTCCATCACGGCCTGGCGGACCTGACGCAGCAGCGCGCTGTCGGGGCCGGCCAGCAGCGGCACGACGACGCCGACGGGGCCGTCCGGCTCCTTGACGTCGAGACCGGCGGCGCGGGCCTGCTCGTAGCGGGCGGTGCGCTCCTCGGCGGCGTGCGCGAGGACGGACTGAAGAGCGGGGAACTCGACGTCGTCCCCGTCCAGGTAACCGATGCGCGCGTCGAGACCCGGGAGCTCGGAGCGGGCGATGCTCACGATCTCCTCGGCGATCCCGCGGGTGGCCGCGCTCGGCGTGCCCGGCACCGCGAGGACGAACGCGGGCGCGCCTTCGGGAGCCGCCAACGGCTCGGGTCGCCGGTGCCGCCCGGGTTGGCGGGGGCGCGGCATTCGTACAGGGAGGCCGGACGCGGGCCCAGTGGGGGAGCTCATGGCGCCGCATGTTACTTGTTTCCTGGGCTCCCCTGTTCGGGGAGGGTGCAGGTGAGCGGTATCCGTCCGGTTTTGTCTGATGAGTTACGTACGGATCAGAAGTGATCAGCGTGTTTTCCGGGCGACTTGCCCTCGAAGAGAGCAATCCCTCTTTTGGGTAACGCTGTACGACTCGTTCCGTACGTTTCACTCCGTACGTCCCCTACGCACACCCCCGGGCACGCGCCTACGCGCGATGCGTCACCGACAGGAGCACCCCGTCGACCGGCAGCACGAGTCGGCCTTCGGCCAGATCGGCGGCGATCCGCACCGCTCCGTGCAGCGGATCCCCCTCGGCGTCCACCCGCCGCGCGCGCGGCAGCAGCCGGGCCACTTCCTCCGCCAGGGGTACGAGGAGGGGCGCGCCCAGTCTCACCAGGCCCCCGGTGAGGGCGAACGGGGGGTGCCCGTCCGGCGGGCAGACCGCGGCGGCCGACTCGGCCATGTGCCGTGCCGCCGCCCGCAGGATGTCCGAGGCCACCGGGTCGTCCTCGGCGCATCCGGCCACCTCGGGCGCGAACGAGGCGAGGACGGCCGCCCGGTCCGGCCGGGGGTAGAGCCGGCCCGGCAGCCCGGTCATCGGCCCGAACCGCTCCTCGGCGCGGGCCAGCAGCCGGGCCGAGCCGCCCGGCCGCCCGTCGTGGGCGCGCAGCGCGGCCTCCAGCCCCGCCCGTCCGATCCAGGCGCCGCCGCCGCAGTCGCCCAGCAGATGCCCCCAGCCGTCCGCCCGCTGCCAGTCCGTCAGATCCGTGCCGATCGCGATCAGGCCGGTGCCTGCGGCGACCACGGCACCCGCCCGCGCACCGAGCGCGCCGGTGAACGCGGTCACGGCGTCGGCGGCCAGCGCGGTCGTGCGGACGCCGAACGCGCGGGCGAGGGCGTCCGCAAGCCCGGCCCGCAGCCCGTCGCCCAGGGTGGCCAGTCCGGCCGCGCCCACGACGGCCGTGGTCAGCGCCGCGACCCCGGCCTCCGCTCCCGACGCCCGCACCATCGGCACCAGTTGGTCCATCAGATGCCCGGGATCGATACCCCGCTCCCCGGTGCGCACCGGCACCGTGGAGGAGCGCCCGGCCAGGGCGCCGGTCCCGGAGGTGCCCACGGCCACCCGCAGACCCGAGCCGCCCGAGTCCACGGCGAGGATGCCGTGGCCGCGCTCCGGATCCGCGGGGACGGTCACGGCAGTTGCCAGTCCACCGGCTGGCCACCCTGCCGGACCAGCAGGTCGTTGGCCCGGCTGAACGGCCGCGAGCCGAAGAAGCCGCGGTCCGCCGACATGGGGGAGGGGTGCGCGGACTCCACCGAGGGCAGATCGCCCAGCAGCGGACGCAGATTGCGGGCGTCCCGGCCCCACAGGATGGACACCAGCGGCTTGCCGCGCGCCGCCAGCGCGCGTATCGCCTGCTCGGTGACCGCCTCCCAGCCCTTGTCGCGGTGTGCGCCGGGCTTGCGCGGGGCCGTGGTGAGGGCCCTGTTGAGCAGGAGCACGCCCTGCCGCGTCCACGGCGTCAGATCGCCGTTGGAGGGCTGGGGCAGGCCGAGGTCGGCGTTCATCTCCCGGTAGATGTTGATCAGGCTGCCGGGCAGCGGGCGGACGTCCGGCGCGACCGAGAAGGACAGTCCCACCGCGTGTCCCGGCGTGGGGTAGGGGTCCTGTCCGACGATCAGGACGCGGACGTCGTCGAAGGGCTGCTGGAAGGCCCGGAGAACGTTCTGCCCGGCCGGGAGGTAGGTGCGTCCCGCGGCGATCTCCGCGCGCAGGAAGTCGCCCATCACGGCGATCTGTCCGGCCACCGGTTCCAGGGCCTTCGCCCAGCCTGCTTCGACGATTTCATGCAAGGGTCGTGGTGCCACGGGCGTCACCCTACTGCCGTACACACGGTGATGATCAACCGGTGGCCAACGCCCCGCGGTCCCCCCACCCGGCTCATCCGGTCACCGCGGCCCGCACACACAGCACGTCCGGCAGATGGGACGCCAACTGCCGCCAGCTGTCGCCGTCGTCGGCCGAGGCGAACACCTCGCCGTTGCGGTTGCCGAAGTACACGCCCGCCGGATCCGCGTCGTCCGTGCACAGCGCGTCGCGCAGCACCGTGCCGTAGTGGTCCTCCTGCGGCAGGCCCGCCGTGAGCGGCTCCCAGCTCGCCCCCGCGTCCGCCGTACGGAACACCCGGCACCGGTGGCCGGCGGGGACCCGGTCCGCGTCGGCGTTGATCGGGAAGACGTACGCCGTGTCGCCGCGCGTGGGATGGGCGGCGGCCGCGAAGCCGAAGGTGGAGGGCAGGCCCGCGCCGATGTCCGTCCAGTTCCGGCCGGTGTCGTCGCTGCGGTACACCCCCCAGTGGTTCTGCAGATAGAGCCGGTCCGGGGTGGCCGCGTCCTGGGCGATCTTGTGCACGCACTGGCCGAACTCCGGGTGCGGATCCGGCAGGAACACCGCCGAGACACCGGAGTTGGAGGGCTCCCAGCTCGCCCCGCCGTCGGTGCTGCGGAAGACCCCGGCCGTGGACACCGCCACCGTCACCGCGTCGGGGTCGCGCTTGTCGGTCAGGACGGTGTGCAGGCCCTCCCCGCCGCCGCCCGGCACCCACTTCGAGCGCGTCGGGTGCTCCCACAGCGGGCGGACCAGCTCGAAGGTCTCCCCGCGGTCCTCCGAGCGGTACAGCGCCGCCGGTTCCGTCCCCGCGTAGACCACGTCGGGCTCGGCCGCCGCCGGGTGCAGCTGCCACACCCGCTCCAACGAAGCCTCCGTGTCCTGCGGGAACCTGACGGCGGGTGTGGCCGGTTCGGTCCAGGTCCGGCCGAGGTCGTCGGAGTGGAACACCGACGGCCCCCAGTGCGCGCTGTCACCGCCGGCCAGCAGCCTCGGCCGCTCACCCCTGGTGTCGATGGCGACCGAATAGATCGCCTGTGCGTTGAAGTACGGGGATTCGTCGAACTCCCATGTGCTGCCGCGCCGGCGCCCGATGAACAGGCCTTTGCGCGTGCCCACGGCGAGCAGTACCTCGGTCATGCCGCCCTCCTCCGCTGTGTCCTCGACCTCGTTGTCCCGGACACCGGCCAGTCTGCACCCCGCCACTGACAGTCACCTCCGGACAGCCCGTCACCGCAGGTCACAGCGGTCGCGCCGGTCCCGACCGCAGGTCCTCGGCCCCCGGCGGACGGGCGCCTGCGCGGGCGGCGGGACGCGTGCGACCGCCGGGACGGGGGAGTCGCCCTGAGCATCCGGACCGCCCGCCCCGTATGGGAGGGCGGTCCAAGGATGTTCGTGCGCTCATGAGGAGGAAGCCTTCGATGGCGTTCCGTGGTCCGAAGGTGTGGCTGTGGCGCTGGCGGCGCAACCCGCTCAGGCGTCGCGCCGATGCGGTGGAGGCCTGGGTCGTGCTCGGTGCCTGGGTACTGACCGTCCTCGTCGGGGTTCTGGCGGGATGGGGGGCTGCCGGGTCCGTCGAACACGGGCTGGCCAGAGAACGCGTCGAGTGGCGTCCCCTGGAGGCCCGGCTGACCGAACCGGCGCCCGGGAAGGCCGTCCGGCAGTCCGGCTCCGCCGGTGGCGACATGGTCTGGGCGAAGGTCGGCTGGACCGGCCCGGACGGCTCCTCGCACACCGGTCAGGTCCGGGTCGCGACCGGCAGCCCCACCGGCACCCCGGTCACCGTCTGGACGGACCGCCGGGGCCGTCTGGTCACCAAGCCCGCCACCCCCGCCCAGGCCCGGCTCCGCTCCTCCATGGTCGGCGGCCTGGCCGGCGTGGCCGCCGCGGCGCTGCCCTTCGCGGGCGGCCGGCTCCTGCGCGGGCGGCTGGAACAGCGCCGTATCGCACAGTGGGACACCGACTGGGCCCGCTTCGACGCCCTCCGGGGCCGCCCGATGAGCTGACCGGCACCCACGCGGCCCGCCACCCGCCGCGCGGCTCTACCCCCCGCCCACCACCTCCCGGCACAGCCGCAGCAGTTCCTCGTCCCTCGGGATGTCATGGCTGCCGTGGCCGTCCGGGCGGGCGGTGTGCCGGCGGGGTGCGCGCAGTTCCGCCGCGGCCAGGTCCCGCAGGGGCGCCGCGCCGGGGCCGAGGGCGGTCAGACAGGCGGCGATGTCCACGCGCGTGTGCGGGTGCCCGGCCCAGGCCGAGCGCAGGGTCGCGGCGACGGCCGGCTCCACCTCCCCGGTGACCCGGGCCACCGCACAGGCGGCGGCCGTCCGCTCCGGTACAGGGCGCCCGGGGGACGCCGTCCGGCGCAGTCCGGACAGCGCCGGACGCGCGGCACCGCCGAGCCGCCCCAGGCCGCGGGCGGCGCGCGCCCGGCACCGGGGGTCCCCGTGCGCCGACGCCCGCAGCAGGACGGGCAGCACCGCCCCGGCGTCGCCCTCGATCGACCACAGGGCGTCCACCACGGCGAGCGCGTGCTCGCCCTCCTGGTACTCCCGCACGTCCTTCAGCAGCCGCAGCAGCGACGGCACGGCCTTCTCGTCCCGCAGCACCCCCACCGCCGCCACCAGGGGCAGGGCCTTCTCGGGGGCACCCGGCGGGGTCGCCGCGAGCGCACGCCGCAGGGCCGGCGCCAGCGGGGCCGCGTGCGCGCCCAGGTGGACGACGACGGAACCCAGGTCCCGGGGCAGGACGGGGTCCTCCGCCAGCCGGGCCAGCACCGGGACCGCGCGCGGATCCCCGGCGCGGGCCAGGGCCCGCAGCGGCGCGCCCAGCGTGGGCGCCTCCGGCGGCCACCGCCGTACCCACAGCTCGGGCCGCGCGACCACCAGCGCGTGGAGGCCGTCGGCGGCCGGGGCGGCCAGCGCGAACAGCCCCTCCAGGACGGACACGGCGGTGTCGCACCACCGGTCCCGCTCCCCGTCCGCCGCGCTCCGCAGGCCCTCGCCGATGAGCGCCACCGTCGCGCTGTGATCCCCCCGCCACTCCCGCAGCAGCGCGGCGGACAGCAGCAGCGCGGTGCACCGGTCGGACGGGACCGGGCTGACCAGCTGTCCGTGCAGCAGGGCGATCCGGTCGGACAGCCGGTCGTCGAGCGCGGTGTGCAGTGTGCGCAGCAGCCGGGCACCCTCCTCGTCCGAGGGGGCCAGCCGGCGCAGACGGTCGACGAGCGAGTACGCCGCTCCGCCCGCCGGCACGCGCGTGTGGCCCGCGCGGTCCCCGGCGCGCTCCTCCAGCAGACCGAGGACGGCGGGCACCAGGTCGGCCGGAAGCCGCCCGGGAGCGTGGGCGGCGAGCTGCCCCAGCGCGGCCAGCCGGGGCCCCGGCCCGTACGGCGCGGCGCTCAGCCCGGCCAGCAGCTCCACCGCCTCGCCGGTCCCGCCGCAGTCGCGGCGCGCGAACTCGCCGAGGCACTCGATCAGCGGGATCACCAGCCGGTCGTCCCGCTCCACCGCCAGCCGCCGCCGCAACAGCTCCAGCACCCGCGCCGGTTCGTCCAGGAACCGTACGACCGCCCCCGCCGCCGCCCGCCGCACCCCCGGGTCCGGATCCCCGGCCAGCCGGGCGAACACCTCGCCGCCCGCCCGTACGGCGCCGCCGGCCCCTGCCGTCGCCGTCCCGATGCTGACCAGCAGCTCCACCAGCCCGTCCCGCTCCGGCACCCGCTCGTCCGCGGCCAGCTCGAGCAGAAACGGAACGCAGGCGAGCGTCGCGTCGTACACCCTGCCCTCGCCGTGCACCGCGTCGTACAGCCCGTCCAGCGCGCTGTGCCGTGTCCCGGGCTCCTCGGAGGCGAGCCCCCTGAGGAGTCCGGGCACGTCCTCCGCGCTGCCGTGGGCGTGGTGCAGCGCCGCCCAGTCGACGCGGTCGATCCCCGTGAACACGGTGTCCTCCCCCGGACGGAGTGTCAGAAGTGCCAACCGCTCACGAGTGTGCACCACGTCACCGACAACGAAGCGGAATCCGACGACAACTCACAGGTGAAGGGCTTCAGTTCGCGGCGGGGAGACTCCGTGCCAGGATCCCGCCGACGTCGGCCCCGTCGGGGAGCGTGCCGAAGGCGTGGCCCCAGTCGCCGCCGAGCCGGGTCGCGCAGAACGCGTCCGCCACGGCGGGCGGGGCGTGCCTGACCAGGAGGGAGGCCTGAAGGGTGAGGGCCATCCGCTCCACCAGCCGGCGGGCCCCGGACGGTGTCGCCGAGCCGAGGTCGGACCGCAGCCGCGCGACGGCCGCGTCCAGCCGGGCGTCCGCCCCCCGCGCCAGGGCGAGTTCACCGAACAGCGCCTCCGCGGTCCCCGGCTCGCGCGTCAACGCGCGCAGGACGTCCAGGGCGTTGACGTTCCCCGAGCCCTCCCAGATCGACAGCAGCGGTGCCTCGCGGTAGTGGCGGGGCATGCCGGAGTCCTCCACATAGCCGTTGCCGCCCAGGCACTCCAGTGCCTCCGCCGTGAAGGCCGGACCCCGTTTGGTCACCCAGTACTTGCCGACGGCGGTGGCGATCCGCCGGAAGGCCTGCTCAGCCCCCTGGCCGCCGTCTCCGCGCACCGCGCGGTCGGCCGCCCCGGCCAGCCGCAGCGTCAGCGTGGTCGCCGCCTCCGACTCCAGCGCCAGATCGGCCAGGACGTTGCGCATCAGCGGCTGGTCCAGCAGCCGCGCGCCGAACGCGCTCCGGTGCCGTACGTGATGACCCGCCTCGACGAGCGTCCTGCGCATCAGCGCCGCCGACATCATCACGCAGTCCAGACGGGTGCAGTTGACCATCTCGATGATGGTCTTCACCCCCTGCCCCTCCGGTCCCACCAGCCAGGCCACGGTGCCGTCGAACTCGGGCTCGGAGGACGCGTTGGAGCGGTTGCCCAGCTTGTCCTTCAGCCGCTGGATGCGGAACGTGTTGCGGGTGCCGTCCGGCAGCACCCGCGGCACCAGGAAGCAGGACAGCCCGCCCGGGGCCTGCGCCAGCACCAGGAACAGGTCGCACATCGGCGCCGACGTGAACCACTTGTGCCCGCGCAGGGTGTACACACCGGGCTCCGCCGTCGGTGAGGCCGCCGTGGTGTTCGTACGGACGTCCGAGCCGCCCTGCTTCTCGGTCATCCCCATGCCGGCCAGCAGTCCGCGCTTCTCCGTCGGCACCCGCAGCCCCGGGTCGTACTCCCGGCCGGTCAGCAGCGGCTCGTACACCTTCGCGAGCTCCGGCTGCCGGCGCAGGGCGGGGACGGCCGCGTACGTCATCGACGTCGGGCAGCCGTGCCCGGCGTCGGTGTGCCCCCACACCAGCCCGCCCGCCGTCCGCGCGACATGCGCGCCGGGCCGCCCGTCCGCCCAGGGCGCGCCCGCCTGGCCCTCGGCGACCGCCACCCGCAGCAGTTCGTGCCAGCTCGGGTGGAAGTCGACCTCGTCGACACGGTGGCCGTACCGGTCGTGCGTGCGCAGCACCGGTTCGTGCCGGTTGGCCAGCTCGCTCCACTCCTGCGCCTCGGGGCCGCCGGCCAGCAGCCCGAGCCGGCGCACGTCCGGCTCCGCCCAGCCGGCGCCCTCCCGCCGCAGCCCCTCCAGCAGGGCGGTGTCGTCGGAGGCGTCGTAGGGGGACAGCGGCGGCGGCTGATTGGCCACGTCGTGCGTGGCGTACGGCGGGGTCTGCGCGAGCGTCGAGGTCATGCCCACCATGTTGCGCTTTTCCTTCGGTCGCATCAATAGTGCAACACCATGGGGGACGTACAGTACGTGTCCATGCGGATGAACGTCTCGGCGGAACCCGGAGGGGTCGATCTGCGCCCGCTGTCCGCCCGGTCGGTGGTGCTGAGCCTGCTGCTGGGGGCGCACCCGCCCGAGCTGCCCGCGCGGGACCTGGTGCGCGGCGTGGAGCCCTTCGGGGTGGGCGGATCGACCGTGCGGGCCGCGCTCAGCAGGATGGTGGCCGCCGGTGACCTGCGGCGCACGGACACGGTCTACCGGCTCAGCGACCGGCTGCTGGAGCGGCAGCGCCGACAGGACGACGCCGTCAGTCCCGACACGCGCGCGTGGGAGGGCGACTGGGAGATGGCCGTGATCACCGCGACCGGCCGGGGCCCCGCCGAACGCGCCGACCTGCGCACCCGGTTGACCGCCCTCAGGCTCGCCGAACTCCGCGAGGGCGTCTGGCTGCGCCCCGCCAGCCTGGGCCGCCCCTGGCCCCCGGACCTGGACCAGGTCCTCCAGCGCTTCACCACCCGGCCCGCGGTGCCCGCCCGTGAGCTGGCCGCGAGCCTGTGGCCGCTCGACGCCTGGGCGGGCACGGCGAGGGCCCTGCTGGCCCACGTGGAGCGCTCACCCGGGCCGGCCGAGCGCTTCACGGCCCTGGCCGCCGTGGTACGCCACCTGCTGGCCGACCCCGTGCTGCCGCCCGCGCTGCTGCCCGCCGACTGGCCGGGCCCGGCGCTGCGCACCGCCTACGAACACCACCGCCGCACGCTCGCCGGGATCGCCCTCGGCACCCGGGCGTAGGAGCGGCGGCCGTGCGAAGCGCCGTGCGGGGGCGCTTCGTACGGCCGCCTTCACCGTGGGGGGACGGTGGGGGAGGGGCTACTTGTACGTGATGTCCGAGGACGTGTACTTGCAGTACGTCCCGTCGGCACTGGTGCCGTTCGTGCTCGGCTCCGCGCCCGTGTTGTTCCCGATGTACTTCTGGCACGGGACGATCTTCTTGCTGCCGTCGCCCACGATCGTGATCTTCTTCAGGGTCGCGCTGTCGCCGTAGTTGGTGTTGATGCCGACGAGCTTGTTGCCCGAGTAGGTCGCCTCGATGGTGTTGAGGTTGATCGTCCGCTTGTACTGCGTCGAGCAGTTGCCGCAGGAGCGGACGAAGGTGCCGAAGTTCTGCACCGCGAAGTTGGACACGTTCAGCGTGCCGGCCCCGTTGAACTGGAACACCTTGTCGCTGGCCGACCGCGCGCCCCCGCCCGAGACCGTGTACACGTTGGACGACGAGGAACCGCGGAAGGTCGCCGCGTCCTCGCCGACGTCCTCCCACCAGACGTTCTGCAACGTGCAGCTGCCCTTGCAGTGGATGCCGTCGGCGGCGGGGGCGCCGATGATGACGTTCTTGAGGACCGTGCCGGCCGCCAGTTCCAGGATCGGACCCTGGTCCTCGTCCTGGCTGCCGCTGCCGAGGTCGCCGGTGCCGTAGAGGCGGATCATCCCGTAGTCCTTGGTGCCGGACAGCGAGATGGTGGAGGAGACCGCCTGGCTGCCGGTGGCGGTGGGCCAGGTGGCCGCGCTCGCCGGGGTCAGCGTGCCGCTCGCCATGATCATGCCAACAGACATGCCGAGGGCGGCCAGCGCGCCCGTCAGTGCGCGCGTTCGGGCGCGCGGACGTACCGAAGAAGTCATGTCCCGATTCCTTCTTCCTCGTTGGGGGGTGGTCAGAGCTTTCCGGAGCCCGCGCCGGACGTCACCGAGGCGACGACCGTCGAGGCGGGCTCGGCGGTGTAGCTGTAGGGCGGCTTGGTGAAGGTCCCCACCCGCGACACCTCGGTCGCGGCTCCGCCGAGGTCGTTGCCGGTGAGGTTGGCGTAGCCGTCCACGTCGCTGTCCCGGCTGGTGGTCACGGCGACCAAGGTCGAGCGGAAGACGTTGTTCTCGACCAGCATCTGGGCGCCCATGCGTGAATGGACCGCCGTCTCGGCGCCGACGACGTAGTTGTCGTAGAAGTGCCCGGTGCCGAACCGCAGACTGGGGATGCGCGAGTAGACGTTGCTGAACAGGTTGTGGTGGTACGTCACCCTCAAGTGCCCGGTGTCCTCACTCGCGTTGTTGTCGCTGTGACCGACGAGTGAGCCCTTGAAGTGGTCCTTGAAGGTGTTCCAGGACACCGTCACGTAGTCCGAGGCGTGGTTGATGTCCAGCAGACCGTCGTAGTAGTCCTTGTCGTGGTCGCGGTCCGCCGAGAAGGAGTTGTGGTCGATCCACACCTTGGTCGAGGCCTGGACCTCGATGCCGTCGGCCGGCTTCAGCGGCTTGCTGATGTTCAGATTGCGGATGACGACGTTGGTCACCTTCTTCAGCCGCAGCCCGCCTCCGGTGAACCCGGACGACGAACCGACGCCCAGGACCGTCGTGTTGGAGCCGATGTCGACCTGACCGCTCAGCGTGATCAGGCCGTTGACCTTCACGACCTTCGAAGTGCCGCCGGTCACCGCCGCCTTGAACGCGTCCAGCGTCGAGACGGTGACCGCCGTGGCGCTCCCGCCCCCGGTCGTCCCGGCGCCGAACCCGACCGGTGAGGTGTCGGCCGCGCCGGCCGGCTGGGGGAGGGCGAGCACCGCCGTCGCGGCGAGAGCGGCGCCGGCCGCGACGAGAGCGGACCTTTGCGCCTGTGTACGTGGGGGGCCTGTACGCATGCGGATGCGTCCCTTCGCTGAGGTGGGGAGAACGCATATGTGAACGTGGTTCTTGTGACTGAACTTCAAAATGCCGACAGTGCGACCTTTGGGGGATCTTGCGGAGCGGCTCGGTCACACTGCTGAACGGAACGTAGAGGGCAAGCGCTTTCTAGTCAACGCTTTGCGCAGAACGCGCCGTCGTACGCGAATGCCGTGGGAGCGCTTCCATGGGGAGCGTGCGCATGCCACCATGCGAGGCGGACTCCACGTACGACGTCCCCCGAGCCCCCACCAGAAAGGGACAAGCGCGTGTCCGACTTCTTACGGAGAGCGCTGCGTTCGTTGGGGGGAGCCCTCGCGCTCCTGCTCGCCGCAGCCCTCCTCGCCGCCCCCGCCGCCGTGGCCCGCCCGCAGGCCGCGGCACCCGTGCCGACCGCCACCCTCACCGAGGTCACCGACTTCGGCGCCAACCCCAGCGGTCTGCGGATGTACGTCTACGTGCCGGCGAGCGTCACCGCGCACCCGGCCGTCCTGGTCGCCGTGCACTGGTGCACCGGATCCGGCCCCGACATGTACAACGGCACCGAGTACGACACGCTGGCCGACCAGTACGGGTACATCGTGGTCTACCCGTCGGTCACCCGCAGCAGCAAGTGCTTCGACGTCTCCTCGCCCCAGGCCCTCAAGCGCGGCGGCGGCAGCGATCCCGTCGGCATCAGGTCCATGGTCGACTGGGTGACCGCGAACTACGCCGCCGACACCGGCCGGGTCTACGCCACCGGCATCTCCTCGGGCGCGATGATGACCAACGTCCTGCTCGGCGACTACCCGGACGTCTTCGCGGCGGGCGCCGCCTTCTCCGGCGTCCCCTTCGGCTGCTTCGCCACCACCGACGGCTCCGAGTGGAACAGCGCCTGCTCGGGCGGCACGGTGATCCGCACCGCGCAGGAGTGGGGCGACATCGCCCGCGCCGCCTACCCCGGGTACACCGGCACCAGGCCCCGGATGCAGCTCTGGCACGGCACCGAGGACGACGTGCTGCGCTACCCCAACTTCGGGGAGGAGGTCAAGCAGTGGACGAACGTGCGGGGCGTCGGGCAGACACCGGCCGCCACGGACGCGCCGCAGTCCGGCTGGACCCGCACCCGTTACGGCGGCACCGGTGACCAGGCCCCGGTGGAGGCGATCAGCCTCCAGGGCATCGGCCACAACCTGTACACGTACGGCATGGCGGCCCGCGTGCTCACCTTCTTCGGCCTCGACAGCGGCGGCCCGGCACCCCAGCCCCAGCCCGGCGGCTGCAGGGTGACCGTCACGACCAACGCCTGGAACACCGGACTGACCGCCTCGGTGACCGTCACCAACACCGGCACCACCACCGTCAACGGCTGGCAGCTCGCCTTCACCCTGCCCTCCGGCCAGACCGTCACCAACGGCTGGGGCGCCACGTACACCCCGGCCTCCGGGGCGGTGACGGCGACGAACGCGTCGTACAACGCCACCATCGCCCCGAACGCGAGCGTCAGCATCGGCTACCAGGCGAACCACACGGGCAACAGCGCGGCACCGGGTGCGTACACCCTCAACGGTGCCGCCTGCACCGTGGGCTGAGAAACGGAGAGCCCCGGTGGCCTATTCCGCCTCTCCCCGGGCCTGACCGGCACCGGTCGGCGGCGTCGCCGTCCCCGGTGCCGAACCACCCTTCGCCGGAAGGTGGTTGAAGACCAGGTTGAGCACGATCGCCGTCAGGCAGCCCGCGCTGATACCGCTGTTCATGATCGTCTGGAACCAGTCGGGGAACTTCTCGTAGACCGCCGGCACCCCGACCGGCAGCATGCCGACGGCCACGGACACGGCGACCACGGTGAGGTTGTGGTTGTCCTGGAAGTCGACCCGGGCCAGGGTGCGCAGTCCGCTCGCGGCGACCGTCCCGAACATCACCAGCCCCGCGCCGCCGAGCACCGGCGCGGGCACGGCCGCCACCACCGCGCCCGGCTTGGGCAGCAGCCCCAGCAGGACGAGGATGCCGCCGGCGGTGGCCACGACCCAGCGGCTGCGCACCCGGGTCATCCCGACCAGGCCGACGTTCTGCGCGTACGCCGTGTAGGGGAAGGTGTTGAACACACCGCCCAGGACGGTGGACAGGCCGTCGGCGCGCAGTCCGTCGGCGAGGGAGCGCGGCTCGACCCCGCGGCCGGTCATCTCGCCGACCGCGATCAGGTCACCGGTCGTCTCCGTCATCGTCACCAGCGCCACCACCAGCATCGACACGATCGCCGAGGCCTCGAAGGAGGGCGCCCCGAAGTGGAACGGCGTGCTGATCCCCAGCCAGTCGGCGTCCTGGACCCCGCCGAAGTCGGTGAACCCGAACGGCACCGCGACCACGAGCCCCACCGCGATGCCGATCAGCACCGCGATCCGGCTCAGGAACGCGGGCGCGAACCGCTGCACCCCCAGCACCACGGCGAGGACGAACGCGGCCAGCGCGAGGTTCTTCGGCTCCCCGAAGTCCTTCGAACCGGCCCCACCCACCGCCCAGTTGCCCGCGACCGGCAGCAGCGAGAGACCGATGACGAGGATCACCGTGCCGGTGACGAGGGGCGGGAAGAACCGCAGCAGCCGGCCGAACACTGGGGCCAGCAGGACGATCGCGAGCCCCGCGACGATCACCGAGCCGTAGATCGCGGGCAGCCCGCCGCCCGTCGTCCCGATCAGCACCATCGGCGACACGGCGGCGAACGTACAGCCCTGCATGATCGGCAGCCGTACGCCGAAGCGCCAGAACCCGACGCACTGGATCAGCGTGGCGATCCCGCACACCAGCAGATCGGCCGTGATCAGATACGCCAGATCGGCGGGTGACAGCTTCATCGCCCCGCCCACGATCAGCGGCACGGCCACCGCGCCGGCGTACATCGCGAGCACGTGCTGCAGGCCGAAGGCCGCCAACTGCCGTACGGGGGGCACCTCGTCGACGGGGTGAACGGGTGCGGTCGTGGCCATGGGCACTCCTGGGCGGGGACACATCCGAACAGCACGGGACGGTACGGGGATTAAACAGAATGTTGATTTCCGAGCTGTTGCCGCTACGTGCAATCGTCAGCGATCTCTGCCCGGCCCGCCGCCGTCCGCAACGCCGCCCAGTCCGGCAGTTTCACCGCACCCCGCCCCAGCGAGGCCCCCAGCTCCGCCTCGGCCCGCTCGATCGCCAGCCACCCCTGCCACCCGACCGGCTCGGCCCCCGCCGCCCGCAGCGGCGGCAGCACATCCTCCGGAACCGGCTTCCGTACGAGCAGGGAGGCGTCCTCCAGCAGCGAGGTCACCGTCTCCTTCGCGCACGGCCGGTTGGTGCCGATGACCCCGGTCGGGCCCCGCTTGATCCAGCCCGCCACGTACTCGCCCGGCGCCGGCGCGCCCGCGCGCACCACCCGCCCGGCCGTATGCGGCACGGTGCCCCGCGCGGTGTCGAACGGCAGCCCCTCCAGCGGCACCCCGCGATAGCCCACCGACCGCAGCACCAACTGCGCCTCGACGTCCTCGTGGCGGCCGGTGCCCGTGACGCCGCCCCGGCCGTCGGGTGCGGTCCGCTCGAACCGCACCCCGCCCACCCGGCCCCCGTCGGCGAGCAGTTCGACGGGCCGCAGGAAGAAGCGGAGCCGGATCCGCCGCCGTACGTCCCGCGGGGGCAGGGCCGTCCAGCCGCGCAGCACCTCCACATTGCGGCGCTGTGCCGCCGGCAGCCCGGACGGATCGCCGTAGGCCGGGTCGAGCGCCAGCTCCGCCTCGTCCACCAGCACGTCCGTGTCCGGCAGCGCGCCGAGCTCCCGCAGCTCCTTGGTGGTGAACCGGGCCTGGGAGGGGCCGCGCCGGCCCACCGTGTGGATGTCCGTGACCCCGCTCGCGGCCAGCGCGGTCAGCGCGGCCTGGGGCATGTCGGTGGGGCTCAGCTCGGCCGCGCCGCGCGCCAGGATCCGGGTGACGTCCACCGCGACGTTCCCCACGCCGACCACGACCGCCGAGCGGACGCCCCGCAG
Source organism: Streptomyces griseoruber (assembly GCF_001514205.1). Lineage (GTDB taxonomy): Bacteria > Actinomycetota > Actinomycetes > Streptomycetales > Streptomycetaceae > Streptomyces > Streptomyces griseoruber. The sequence goes on from NZ_KQ948777.1 coordinate 150,980, forward strand.
AAAGCCCTCGCCGGGCGCGTCCGGATGCGCGCTGTACCAGGAGACGAACTCCGTCGCCGACCAGCTGCCCGGCAGCTCCTCGCCCGGAATGCCCAGCCGGCGGTCGGCCGCCGCGCCCACGCAGTACACCACCGCGTGGTACAGCTCACGCAGCCGGGCGACCGGCACACCGCCCGCGCCGACCTCGACCCCGCCGAGGAACCGCACCCGCTCGTGCTCCAGCACCGTGCGCAGGTTCCCCTGGAGCGACTTGATCTTCTCGTGGTCGGGGGCCACGCCGTACCGCACCAGGCCGTACGGGCACGGCAGCCGGTCCAGGACGTCGACCAGCACCTCGGGATCCCGCTGGACGAGGCTCTGGGCGGTGTAGACCCCGCTCGGCCCGGATCCGACGACGGCGACACGCAGCACGGCGTGACTCCTTACCCGCACGACACCCGTGCGACGGAGGAGATCGCTGGTGCCTCCAGCATCGCACCGTGGACGCTCCGCTGACAGGGTGCCGTCACTCCGGCCCGCGTGCGTGTCCGTTCGTATGGAAAGTGATCATGCGGTTACGTTGCGTGTGTGCTAGAAGCATCCTTCCTTAATCTTTCTGATCGTTCCGCCGAGGACGGGACCGTGTCCGTGCGGCCGGCGTGGGAGCTGCGGGAGAGCGGCGACTCCGCCGTGACCTGGTTCGACGTCCGGCTCGCCTTCGCCGACGGGGCCGGCGTGGACCTGCTGGCCGTGGTGTCCGAGGACTGCGTGTCCATCGAGGACGTCCACGCCCGGCCGCCCCTGTCCCTCGTCGACCTGGCGGAGCTCGCGGACTGGATCGAGGGCCCGCTCCTCGACAGGTGCGCGGGTGGCGCCGGGGCGGAGGCCGAGGAGGTCACCGACGGGCCGGGCGGTCCCCGCCGCGCCCGTCCGGCCTGGCCGAGCGGCCGCGAGGGGCGTCGGCTGATCGCCCGGGAGTACCGTGCGGCCCAGCGGGAGGGCGGGGACCCCGTCCTCGCGGTGATGTGCGCGACGGGGCACAGCCGGCGCAGGTCCCTGCGTCTGATCGCCCAGGCCCGGGACGCGGGCTATCTGACGCCGCGTCACGCGAAGCGGTGAGCCGGGGCCGGGGGCCCGGTCCCGGTCAGCCCATCTGCCGCATCCGGGTGATCTCGCTCGTCTGCTGGGCCACGACGTCGTCCGCCATCTCCTCGATCCGCAGGTTGTTGCCCTGCGCCTTGACCTCGGTGGCCATGGTGATCGCGCCCTCGTGATGCGTGATCATCAGGCTGAGGAAGAGGGTGTCGAAGGCCTTGCCGTGCGCCGCGCGCAGCTTCTTCAGCTGGGCCTCGCTCGCCATCCCGGGCATCGCGGTGTGGTCGTGCGGATCGCCGGTCTCGGCCTTGTCGTACGACCCGAGCCAGGCCTTCATCGCCTCGATCTCCGGTCCCTGCGCGGCCGCGATGCGCAGCGCGAGGCGTTCGACGTCGGCCGACTCGGCCCGCTCCGGAACGAGTCCGGTCATCTCCAGTGCCTGGGCGTGGTGCCGGATCATCATCCGGGCGTACGACACGTCCGCCGAGTTGGGGGTGTCGTCCTCGGCCCGCTGCTCGGCCGCCTCCTGGGCGGAGAGCGTCCGGTTGCCCTCGCCCGGCTTGCCCGGCGCGATCACCGAAGGGCCGCTTGCCGAGGCCGACTTGTCCTGCGTACCGGAGTCGCAGCCCGCGAGGGCGAGCACGAGCAGCGCGGCCGCGGCGGCGAGGGATGCGCGGCGGTGGGACACAACAACCTCCAGAGGCACGGGAGTTGGAATATTCGCACTACCCAGCGGAGAGATTCATTACGTCTGCGTTGCCAGCCCTTGATATGTGCATGATGAAGACGATACTTCAGGGGACCGTGAACCGTTCCACAGGAACGGCCAACGAGGGAGGACGCAGTGACCCTGTTGAACGATCCCCGAACGCGGCGCAGACGGCTCGGCGCCGCCGCCGCCTGTACCGGGCTCCTGGCCGCGCTGCTCACGGCGGTCCCGGCTGCCGCCACCCCCGACCCGGGGGACGGGCCGGCCGCGGAGCGCGAGATCTCCCGAAGCGCCCAGGCCGGGGCCGCCGCCGCGATCGCGGACGGCGAGATACCCGGACAGGACGAGATCGTCCACTCCGACAACATCGAGCACCTCACCAACATCCCCAAGGACGCGCTGTCCGGCATCAATTCGGACCTCGCCTTCCAGGGGAAGTACGCCTTCGCCGGCAACTACGACGGCTTCCGCATCTTCGACATCAGCAACCCGAAGTCCCCGAAGACCGTCTCCCAGGTGCTCTGCCCCGGCTCGCAGAACGACATCTCCGTCTCCGGAGACCTGCTCTTCCTCTCCACCGACTCCTCGCGCAGCGACAGCAGTTGCAACAGCACCACGCAGCCCGCGACCGAGAAGTCGTCCTGGGAGGGCATGAAGGTCTTCGACATCAGCGACAAGCAGAACCCCAAGTACGTCGCCGCCGTCGAGACCGCCTGCGGCTCGCACACCCACAGCCTGGTGCCCGAGCGCAAGAACGTCTACATCTATGTCTCCTCGTACTCGCCCAGCGCCAGCTACCCCGACTGCCAGCCCCCGCACGACGGCATCTCCGTCATCAAGGTGCCGCGCAAGGCGCCCGAGACGGCGGCGGTCGTGAACTTCCCCGTCCTCTTCCCGGGCGAGGGCCCGGACGGCGGCGGCAACCCCGGCTCGCCCACCAACCCGGGCGTGTCCAAGACCACCGGCTGCCATGACATCACGGTGCTCCCGGAGAAGGACCTCGCGGCCGGCGCCTGCATGGGCGACGGCATCCTCTTCTCCATCAAGGACCCGGAGAACCCCAAGGTCATCGACCAGGTGCAGGACAACGTGAACTTCGCGTTCTGGCACTCGGCGACCTTCAACCAGAAGGCGAACAAGGTCGTCTTCACCGACGAACTGGGCGGCGGCGGAGCGGCCACCTGCAACGCGGCGATCGGCCCGAACCGCGGCGCCGACGGCATCTACGACATCGTCGGCAAGGGCGACAAGCGCAAGCTCGTCTTCCGCAGCTACTACAAGATCCCCCGCCACCAGGCGGACACCGAGAACTGCGTCGCCCACAACGGCTCGCTGATCCCGGTCAAGGGCAAGGACATCATGGTCCAGGCCTGGTACCAGGGCGGCGTCTCGGTCTGGGACTTCACCGACTCCTCCGCCCCGAAGGAGATCGCCTGGTTCGAGCGCGGCCCGGTCAGCACGACGACGCTGTCGGTCGGCGGCGCGTGGTCGGCGTACTACTACAACGGCTACATCTACTCCAACGACATCACCAAGGGCTTCGACGTGCTGAAGCTCAGCGACCGGCGCACGGATCCGGCCCAGCGGATCCACCTGCGGGAGCTCAACGTCCAGACCCAGCCGGACTACTTCGACTGATCCCCGCCGGACTCGGCGGACGGCTCCGTCGCGAAGAAGCGCGACAGATCCGCGTCGCACCTCCCGCCGGGCGCCTCGGCGTCCGGCGGGACCCCCGACTCCCAGTCCAGCCGGTAGCGTTCGAACAGCTCCGCGCGCAACGTGGCCAGCGGCAACGGCACGTTGGGCAGCACCAGCGCGTACACGGCGCCCATGAGCTGGGAACGCAGCATCGGATAGTCGTGGTCGACGTCCCGCGAGCCGTGCCGGGCGGAGGTCTCCCGTAGCAGCTCGGCCAGCCGCTGCTGCTCAGGGCACTGCACGAACCCCTCGGCCTGGAGCAGCCCGGCCATGTGCTGACGCATCAGCACCGGACGGTCCCGGGCCAGTTGGAGGATCGCGTCGATGGCCCGCGCCATCCGCTCCCGGCCGTCCTCGGTGCACGGCTCCCGCTCCAGGGCCTCCTCGAGCGTACGGTGCATCAGCCGGTGCACCGCCGACTGCACCAACTGCCGCTTGCCGGGGAAGTAGTACGACACCAGCCCCCGGGCCGAACCCGCCCGGTCCGCGATGTCGCCGAGCGTCGTCGCCTCGTATCCCCGCTCGCTCACCAGCTCCAGGGCCGCCTGCAACAGCCGCTCCCGCGAACGCCGCCGCAATTCTTCATTGACCGAGGCGCTGCGCGGGGACATCCTGTAACTCCTGCGTTGACTGGCTATCAGCCAACTATACTCAGGGCATCCCGGACAGCTCCGCACGGAGCGGATCCGGGCTGCCGCCCGCTCTGGGCGACGCGGGGGATCGTCCAGAGTGGGCGCGCCTCCGCCCCGATGGTGGCCTCGGGCTACCGACCTGTGAAGGTGCGGCGGCCCGGCTCGGGCCTGCCGGCCCGGCTACCGCTTCCCCGCCTCCCGGCCGCGGCCCACCAGGTCCAGGACCGGGCGCAGTCCGTCCGGCCGTTCGGCCGCCGGGAGATGGTCCACGAAGTGCACCGCGCAGCCCAGCGCCGCCGCCCCGCCGTCCGCCCGCCGGTCGTCCCCGACCATCAGGGCCGCGCGCGGATCGACCCCGAGGGCCTCGCAGGCCACCGCGAACAGCCGGGGGTCCGGTTTCTGCACCCCGTGCTCGTACGACAGCACATACGTGTCGACGAACCGGTCGAGCCCGTGCTCGCGGAACACCGGCCGCAGGTCCCAGCCGATGTTGCTGACCACGCCCACCCCGATCCCCGACTCCCGCAGCCCGCTCAGTACTTCGAGGGCGTCGGGGTACGGCGCCCAGGCCGCCGGGGTCATGTGCCGGTCGTACAGCGCGTCGTGCAGCCCCGGGTCCGGCAGGGCCACCTGACGGGACAGCCCGGTGTACGCCGCCCGGTGCGCCGCGGCACTCTCGTCCCGCACCCGCCACACCCCGGCCACCTCCTCGGGCACCCGTCCCGGACTCGCCCCGCCCGGCAGCGCCCCGGCCACCTCCAGTGCCCGGGCGGTGGCGGCCACCTCTTCCTCCGGCAGCCCGGCCCCGGCCTCCTCCAGCACGGCACGCAACCAGGCCTCGGCGGACTCGACCCGGAAGAGGGTCCCGGAGAAGTCGAACAGAACGGCGCTCATGCGCTCGATCCTAGGAACCCGGAGGATCTCGCGGGGCCATGTTCCACAAGAGGGGCAGCTCCTCCTCGCAGAAGACACAGACGTACACCCCTTCCCGCACCACGTTGATCTCCCGGCACCGCTCGCAGCGCCGGAACACCAGGGCGTGGGTGAACCCGTCGGGCCGCGCGACGCCCGCCCGGTCCAGGGCCGCCGCGACCGCCGGCCAGCAGTCGGGGTCGGGGCAGTAGCCGGTGGACTGGTTGCTGACCTCGTGGACCTCCCAGCCGCGCCCGGTGCGGCTGAACGAGATCTCACCCGCGCCGAGCACGGCCCCGCCGCCCGCACAGGCCACGTGCTCGCTGCGCCGAGGGGCCAGGCGCAGCCATCCGTCCAGCCCGACGACGTACGTGTACGGCTCCTCGTCCTGCGCCGCGAACGCGGTCAGGCCGGCGAGGTCGCGCACGGCGTACCCCTCGGCGCCCGCTGGGACGGCCCGCCGGATGTCCTCCGGCCCGACGTAGGGGTACGGCCCGCCGGAGGGGTACGGCCCGCCGGAGGGGTACGGCGGCACGCTCACGGGTGCCGGCGCCGGTGCGCCATGACGGCCACCACCACCAGCAGGGCGCCCAGCAGCCAGCCGCCGAGGACGTCCGAGGGCCAGTGGACGCCCAGCCAGATCCGGGTCAGGCCCACGCCGACCACGGAGACGACCGCCACCGTCACGGCCGCACGCCATACCGGGCGGCTCACGCCGTGGCGGTGCAGGAGCCACAGGAGGAGGCCCAGGACCACCGTGGCGGTCAGGGCGTGGCCGGAGGGATACGCCTGGTAGTGGGCGGAGTCGACGGGGTCGGGCCAGACCGGGCGGTCGCGGTCGACCGCCGCCTTCAGGCCCTGCTGGACCAGCGTCCCCACCGCCGACGTGACCACCAGCCAGCCCGCCGTCCACCAGGCCGCGTACCGCCACACCAGCCAGAGGGCCGCCGCGGCCCCCAGCAGTCGCATCGTCACCGGATCCCACACCCAGTCCGTGAGGATGCGGCAGACATGCGTGAAGCCGGGCTCGGCCAGGGCCCAGCGGTGGGTCGTGCGGGCGAGGTCGCCGTCGACGGACATCAGGGGGTGCCACTCGGCCGCGACCAGGACGAGAAGGACGACCGAGCACAGGCCGAGGACCGCGGCGAGGCGGGCGGCCGTGCGCTGGGCCGGCGGACGGTGCGGGGAGTCGACGGACCGGGTGTGCATGATGCGATCCTCGCCGACCCGGGGGGTCAGAGGCCAACCCGGGGCGTCAGGGGGGGGCGGGCCCGGGGGCATCCTCAGCCCAGTGCCCTCAGCCCCGGTACCAGGGCCACCAGCACCGGGATCACGGGTACCAGTGAGGCTGCCGCGGTCAGGCGCAGTCTGCGGGCCGTGGGGAGCCGGTCCGGGGGTGTGAGGAGGCGGTGCACCCGCTGCGGGACATGGGCCTGGGGGGTGGGGGACGGGCCGAACACCCCGCGGTCCTCGTTGAGCTCGACCAGGGCCAGCGCGGTGGTCAGCCGGCCGAACCGCCGGGACGCCATGTCGTCGGCGGCCAGTTCCACCAGCCGGTGCATCTCGTCGCGGAACGCCGCGAACACCGGTACCTGCGGGAACCCGGTGGCCAGCGCGGACGACGAGTGCAGCAGCCAGTGGTGCCGGGCCTGCGCGTGACCCTGCTCGTGCGCGAGCAGGGCATCCAGCTGGCGCCCCTTCAGGCGCTGCAACGCTGCCGTGGTGACGACGAGTTGGGGTGCCGCACCCGGTAGCCACCAGGCGTCGGGCCGCTCGCCCTCCAGGACGACGAGCCGTCCCGCCGCCGACTCCTCACCCGGCAACAGCGGTGCGCGCAGCCGCAGTTCGGCCCGGCGGGTCCGACTGCGGGTCCGGGCACGCGCCACCTCCCGTACCAGCATCGCCCCGCTCCACAGCCCGGCACCGGCCAGCGCCACCGCGGTGGCAGCCGCCCAGGGGCCGGTCGGGCCAAGCGTGTAGGCATCCACGACTGCCCGCGGCGCCGGAGCGAAGACATGCCCGCGTACCGCCTGCCAGGCCGCCGCCGCGCTGAGCGTCATCGACAGCGCACAGCACAGCAGGACCGCCGCCACCACGCACTGCCACGCCCACAGGGCGACCACCGGTTCACGGTCCGGCCAGTCGGCCCGGGCGAGCAGCCGGGGCGCCCCGACCGCGGCCAGGGCGCCGAGCAGCAGCAGGACCGCGGGGACCATCATGAGCAGCACCCTATGAGCGGCTCACCGCTCAGGGGTACGGCTTGTCCCGGCAAAGTGACGCAGGCCACGGCCGAGTTGGGTGCAGCCGGGCCTCACATGGTCAGCAGCATCGCCACCATCCCGATCCCCATCGACAGCCGGCACGCCCGCGCCAGCTCGGGACGGTCGCTCCAGCCGAGGGCGCCCCCGGCGGACCCGGGAACGCTCCCGGCCCCACCGCCCCCGCCGGCCACGGACGCCCCCGTCGCCGGCAGCAGCCGCGCCCCCGAGAGGAGGACGTATCCGGCGAAGTACAGCAGCAGCACGCCCGTGAGGAGCGGGACGCCCGAGGCGGCCGCGCCGTGCGCGTGCGCGTGGGACGGCGAGAGGGCCGTCGCGACCGCCATGTAGACCATCGCCGAGGTGCCCACCAGGTGATGCAGATGATGGGTGTGCGTACGCGCCGCCCACAGGGCCCGCAGCGCGGCCGCGCCGAACACCGCCGCATACGCGGGCCAGGCCCACGGGGGCGGGGTGAACACCGGCGGCGGCACCGCCATCACCGCCATCCCGAACCCCATGAGCGCCTCGCCGCCGGCGGCTCTGCGCTGTTCCTCCACATGGCTGCGCATCCGCAGCAGACAGTAGGCACCGGTCGCCGTACACAGCGTGACCAGCAGCCAGCCGGGCGAAGTCGGTCCGTGCACGCGCACCTCCCCGCTCGACGGTCGCGTCGAGAGTTGCGATGCCCACGGCACGCGGCGCGCACGCGGCGCAACGATGTACACGGGGAGCACTCGAGGGAGCACGCCGGGTGAGCGATGATCCAGCGATTCTTTACGAGTAAAACACGTGCTAAATTGATGAGCATGCCCGGACCCCGCCTCCCGCTGGCCGGCGTACTGAGCCTCGGCCGTCCCTCCGACATCTGGTTCAAGCCGGCCCTGAGCGTCGTCGCCGCGGTCGCCCCGCCGAACCTGGTCCTGCTGGCGCTCGGCCGGCTCGACCTGGCGGCGTACACGATGGCCGGGTCCCTGTGCGCCCTGTACGCCCACAACCGCCCCTACGCCGCCCGCGCCCGGGTCCTCGCCCTGGTGGTCCTGGGCATGACCGGCGGCCTGGCCCTCGCGCTCCTGGCGTCCGCGCTCACCGCGGACCCGGTGCTCCTGGTCACCGTCGGCGCGCTGCTGGCCGCCGCCCAGAAGGCGCTCTGCGACGCGACCCGCCTCGGACCGCCCGCCAACGTCGTCCTCACCTTCGTCAGCTCCGCCGCGCTGTTCACCCCGCAGACCCTCGGCCGGATCCCCGGCCATCTGGGCCTGGCGCTCGCCGCGGGCTCCTGGGCCTGGCTGATCGGCATGGCGCCGGGGCTGCTGCGCCCGCACGGCCCGGAGCGCCGGGCCACCGCCCACGCCCTGCGCACGACCGCCGCATACGTCGCCGCCCACGCGACGGGGACGCACGGGACGCCGCCGTACGGCCCCGCCGAGGGCCGCGCCCGCGCCGCCGCTGCCGCCGCCGTCCACGCGGCCTGGCAGACCCTGCTCGCCGCCCGCACCCCGGGCCCGCGGCCCGCCGAGCGCCGCAAGGACACCCACCGCGCCCTGGAACGGCTCCTCGTCCGCGCCGAGACCGCCCTCGCCGCCCCCGCCGACACCGACCCGGAACGCCTGCGGACCTGGGCCCGCGCCCTGCACGGCACCGGCCCGGTCCCTCACCCCGACGACCTCCCCGACGACGAACTCCTCGGCATCGCCGCCGAACCGGCCACCGGTCAACCGTCGTTGTGGCACAGGCTGGGCCCGCTCGCCCCCATCGCGGCCCGCACCGCCCTCGGCTGCGCCCTCGCCGGATACGCCTCCCTCGCCCTCGGCGTCGGCCGCCCCTACTGGGCCCTGGTCACCGCCGCCTCTCTCTACCAGGCGAACGTCACCCTCACCTGGAACCGTGCCGTCCAGCGCGTCGTGGGCAATCTCGCCGGCGTCCTCGCCTTCGCCGCGCTCGTCCCCCTCGCCCACCTCCACCAGGCGGTCCTGGTCCTGGTCTGCCTCGCCCTCAACTTCGGTGCGGAGGCGCTGATCAGCCGCAACTACTGGCTCGGCAGCGTCTGTGTGACCCCGATGGCCCTGCTCATCACCGAGTTCGCCCACTACCAGGACGCGGGCCGGCTGATCACCGAGCGACTGGTGGACACCCTCGTCGGCGCGGCCGTCGGCTTCGTCGCCGCGGTCGCCGTCACCAACCGCCGCTCCGGCGACCGCCTGGAGCGGTCCCTGACGGCCGTGTCGGAGGCCCGTGACCGCGCCGCGCGCCTCCTGGCGCAGCCGCAGCCCGCCCCCGCCGTGCCCCTGGAGTCCGCCCGCCGCGCCCTCGCCGCCGCGCTGGTGGACCTGCGGGCCACCGCCGACACGGCGTCCGGCGAGTGGCGGCGGCGCGCCCTGCCCGAGGAGCGGGTCGTGGCGGCCGAGCGGTCCGGACACCGTACGCTCGCCGCGACGGTACGGCACCGGGGCCTGTCCCCGGGCCGGGAGGCGACCACGAGAGCGGAGGGCGTACGGCGATGACGGCGACGCGGGGACCAGCGGCGGCCGGGGACGGGGCGAGGAGGGACACCGTCGCGACGGTGGTGGGGCAGTGGCAGGCGGTGCGGCCCGACCTCGACACCGGGCCCATGGAGATCATCGGCCGTGTCAACCGCTGTGCCGCCCTGCTCCAGCAGGCCGAGGACGCGCCCCTGCGCCGGGCGGGCCTGAGCCGCCCCGAGTTCGACCTGCTCGGCGCACTGCGCCGCACCGGCCATGAACTGACCCCCGGCGACCTGGCCCGGGAGACCTTCTCCTCCGGAGCCGCCGTCACCAAACGCCTCAAACAGCTCACCGAACGCGGCCTGGTGGAACGCCGGGGCGACACCCGCGACCGCCGCGTCGCGCACCTGCGTCTCACGGACGCCGGCCGCGACCTCGTCGACGCCGTCCTCCCCGAGCAACTCGCCTACGAGCGGGCCGTGCTGTCCGCCCTCGACCGTGATCGCCAAGGCGAACTGGCCGGGCTGCTGGGCGAGTTGCTGAGCCGCCTGGAAGGGCACATGCGGACCGTCCGGGCCTGAGGCGTCAACCGGCGTTCCGGACGCCGGGGTTCACCCCTCGTCCCCCGCCCGGTACACCCCGAACACCGCGCCCTGCGGATCCCTCAGTACGGCGATCCGCGGGCCGTCGGGCACCGACGTGGGCTCCATCGGCGCGGTGCCGCCCGCAGCCGTCGCCGTGGCGGCGGAGGCGTCCACGTCGGCCACCGCGAAGTACGGCAGCCAGTGCGGCGGCACCTCCGGCGGGAACGTCTCGTCCATCCTGATCATGCCGCCGAAGTCGGCGCCACCGACCCCCCACTGCAGATAGTTCTCCGACGGGCTCACGGTCCAGCCGAAGACGGTGGTGTAGAAGGTCTCCGCCCGGTCCGGGTCGCGGGTCAGCAGCTCCACCCAGCCGAGCGAACCGGGAGCGTTGAACAGTCCCGCGCCCGGGAAGGCCCGCGCCTGCCACAGCTGGAACGCGGCTCCGCCCGGATCGAGGGCGACCACGAAACGGCCCACGTCGAAGATGTCCATCGGGCCGACCAGCACCTTGCCGCCGGCCTCGGTGACCAGCCGTGCGCTGACATCGGCGTCGGTCACCGCGAAGGACACGTTCCAGGCGCACGGCTGCGCCTTCTGGTACAGGGGGGTCAGCGCGGCGACGGCCGCCTCGCCGAGGTGCGCGACGGTGTAGCCGCCGGCCTCCTGCCGGGGATCCGTCTCCGCACGCCAGCCGAACAGCTCCGCGTAGAACCGCTTCGCCGCCTCCGGATCACTGGTCCCCAGCTCGGCCCAGCAGGGCCCGCCGGGCACGGGCGCGTCGAGCTTCATGACGTTCCTTCCAGAAAAGGGGACCCCTCCAGCACGCTAAGCCCGCCCTGCCGCCCCGGCATCCGCTCACGCATGCGACAGGGGCCGGCATCACCCCCCAGGGGCGCGCCCGCCGACCGAGTCGGCGGACTGCCTCAGATCCCCGGCCGATACCTGATCGGATGATCCGCCGGCACCTCCACCACCACGATCGGCGTCCCGTCCGGATCCTCGATCCACATCTCCACCAGCCCCCACGGCTCCGTCACCGGCGCCCGCACGACAGCGACCCCCTTCGCCCGCAGCTCCTCATGCGCCGCCGTCACGTCCGCGACCTGCAACCACAGCCGTACGGCAGGCTCCGGCGGCGTCCGCGAGCGCCCCGAGAGCTCCAGGAAACCGCCGCCGAGGAAGTAGACGACCCCGCGCTCCGGCCCCGTACCGAACTCGCGGTAGACCGCGAGGCCGAGCTGTTCGCCGTAGAAGGCACGCGAGCGTTCGGGGTCGGTGGGGCGGAGGAGGACCCTGCTGCTGAGTACATGCACCATGCGCCGGGAGCCTAGTGGCCCGCCGCCGTGCCGAGCGGCCGGACGGGCCCGGCGCGGGTGGGGATACCCTCGTCCGAGTCCCAGCCGCGCCACACACCGGAGACCGCCCGCATGGACACCGCCGCCACCGCCCCCACCTTCCGTGACGCCACCGACGCCGATGTGGACGAGCTGGTCGCGCTGGTCGAGTCGGCCTACCGCGGGGAGTCGAGCAGGGCCGGCTGGACCACGGAGGCGGACATCCTCCAGGGCCAACGCACGGACCCCCAGGGGGTTCTGGAGATCATCGGGTCGGCCGACGGACGGGTGCTCACGGTCGAGCGGGACGGTCGGATCGTCGCCTGCTGCCAGCTCGAACACCGGGGTGACCACGCCTACTTCGGCATGTTCGCGGTCAGCCCCACGGCCCAGGGCGGCGGTCTCGGCAGGATCGTCCTCGCCGAGGCCGAGCGGCAGGCCCGCCAGGTCTGGGGCGCCACCGAGATGCGCATGACGGTGATCTCCGTACGCGACGACCTCATCGCCTGGTACGAGCGCCGCGGCTACCGCCGCACCGGACGGATGACGCCCTTCCCCTACGGCGACGAGCGCTTCGGCATCCCGCAGCGCGACGACCTCCAGTTCGAGCTGCTGGTCAAGCCGCTGTCCTGACCCGCCTCACGCGGTGAAGCGCCCCGTGCGTCTGATCTCCGGGTAGTCGGTGGTCGCGCCGTCCAGCTCCAGCGCGCGCACCAGCCGCAGCTGGTACTGGGTGTTGACGACCCAGCCGATGATCCGCAGATCCCGTCTGCGGGCCTCCTCGACGATCTCCAGGGTGAGGCGCCGCAGGTTCAGGCACACGGTCGTCGCCCCGGCGTCCGCGGCCCGGGAAACGATGTCGAGGCCGAAGCGGCTGCCGATCAGCGCGGTGCGTACGCCGGGGACCAGCCGGGCCATCTCGGCCACCGCCTCGTCGTGGAACGAGGACACCTCCACCCGGCCCACCAGATCCCGGTCGCGCAGCACCTCGGCCAGGGCCCGCGCCGCCTGCACGTCCTTGATCTCGGCCTGCAGCGGCAGCGTCACGGCGTCCAGGACCTCCTCGAACACCGGCACGCGCTCCCCGCGCCCCGCGTCCAGGGTCTTCAGCTCCGCGAGCGTCTGGTCGGCGATGGGTCCCGTCCCGTCGGTGGTACGGTCCACGTCCGGATCGTGCATGACCACCAGGGCGCCGTCCTTGCTCAGATGCAGATCGAGTTCGATCACATCGAGGCCGGCTTCCTCGGCGGCGACGAACGAGCGGAGGGTGTTCTCGGGCTCGACACCCATGACGCCGCGATGACCGATGGTGACGAAGTTCAAGACGGGACTCGCTTCCGTCGACGAGCGGGTGCGCAGATCCGCAGCCTAACGGCCCGGGCTCGTCATGGACACGTGTAGATGCCGTTGGTCGCAGCGGGTACCCGCCCTGAGCGGAACCAGTCACTCCTCCGATGTCGGACAGGAAAAACTCACGTGAACCCGTGGGTGCGCAGGATAATTTCCGGCAGTCCCCCTTGCTGGAGGAAACCTCGTATGCATACGGTGTCCATACGCGAGGTTCTCCCGTGGAGGATGGGACATGACGGAAATTCTTGTGCAGGCGGCGACGGGGGAGCGGGTTCCTCCCGGCACCAGGGTGGTGGAGCACCCGGCGTGGCCCGTGCTCAAGGATGCCGTGGAGCGGATCCGCCCCTGGCAGTCCAAGGACGGATCGGTCGACTTCACCGCCGTCGACGCCCCCGAGCGCGCCGAGGCCGAGCAGGCCGTGGAGGAGGTGATCGACGCGGTCGAGGAGCTGTCCCCGCTGCTCCCGCACGACGCCGACTACCACCGGGCCCTGGTGAAGGACCTGCGCCGCTGGGCCGAGGGCGGCTTCGAGGTGCCGGACTTCCTCGACTCGCTGCTGGCCTTCCAGCCCGCCGCGAACCGCGCCGACGGCCTCCAGCACCTGGTCGTCTTCCCGATGTACACCCAGAACGGCAACCCGGACCGCAACCTCGAGGCGGTCGTGCTGCGCATGGTCTGGCCGGACTGGCTGGCCGAGCTGGAGCGCACCCGCTACGACAACCCGCTGTTCTGCGGCATCAAGTTCGAGGACTTCACCTCCGGCTACGACACCAACTCGGCCGTGCTCTTCCCGGAGACCATCGCCGTCCGGGAGGCGCCGGAACGTTTCTCCTGGGGTGGGATCTTCTGCGACCGCGAGGCCGCCCGCTTCCGCCGGGTCACCGACGCCGCCGTCGGCATCCTGGGCCTGGAGCTCCCCGAGGACATCGCCGCCATGGTCCACGACCAGAAGCGCTGCGAGGAGGCCTTCGTCCTGTGGGACATGGTCCACGACCGCACCCACAGCCACGGCGACCTGCCCTTCGACCCGTTCATGATCAAGCAGCGCCAGCCGTTCTGGATGTACGGCCTGGAGGAGCTGCGCTGTGACCTCACCGCCTTCAAGGAGGCCGTGAAGCTCGAGGCCGACGGCGTCCCGCAGGCCCGTGACGTGCAGTACGCGGTCCTCTTCGACCGCATGTTCCGCTTCCCGGTCACCGGCGAGCGCGTCCGCAACTACGACGGCCTCGGCGGCCAGCTGCTCTTCGCCTACCTGCACCGGCACGACGTCGTCCGCTGGACCGACAACAAGCTGCACATCGACTGGCAGCGCGCCCCGCAGGTCACCAACGAGCTGTGCGCCGAGATCGAGAAGCTGTACCGCGACGGCATCGACCGCCCCAAGCTGGTCCACTGGTTCGCCGGCTACGAGCTGGTCTCCACCTACCTCTCCCCGCACCCGGGCTCCCGCTGGGCCAAGGGCCCCGACGCCCTGGATCTCTCGCAGCCGCCGCGCAAACTCGTGGATGACGTGCTTCCCGACGAGTTTCCGCTGAGCATGTTCTATGAGGCACTGTCCAAGAAGCTCAAGAACGTGATCGCCTCCACCAGGGGCATCACGGCGGACAGCGCCGAGAGGGTCGCCGCGTGAGCGACCGTACGGACACCGCTCAGCAGGAGGCAAGGATGGGGAACGGCGCTCTCAACGGTGCGGTGATCGCGGTGGCCGGCGCGGGGGGACCCGCCGGCCGTGCGGCACTGCTCCGGCTCGCCCGCGCGGGCGCGACCGTCGTCGGCTCGGACAACGACCCCGAGCGCCTGGCGGAGGCCGTCGACCACGCCCGTTACGAGGCCGGCGGCGCCACCGTCACCGGCGACACCGTCGACCTGCTCGACCTGAACTCCACCCGTGACTGGGCCAACCGCGTGGAGAAGGACTTCGGCCGGATCGACGGACTGGTCCACCTCGTCGGCGGCTGGCGCGGCAGCGAGACGTTCGTCAAGACGAGTCTGGACGACTGGGACTTCCTCGAACTGCTGCTCGTCAAGACCGTGCAGCACACGTCACTGGCGTTCTTCGAGGGCCTGCAGCGCAGCGAGCACGGGCGGTACGTGCTGATCAGCGCGGCCGGTGCCTCGCATCCCACCGCGGGCAACGCCGCCTACGCCGCCGCCAAGGCCGCCGCCGAGGCCTGGACCCTCGCGCTCGCGGACGCCTTCCACAAGGCCGGGGGCGCCGCGGGACCCACCTCCGCGGCTGCCATCCTGGTGGTGAAGGCGCTGGTGCACGACGCGATGCGCGCGGACCGGCCCAACGCGAAGTTCGCGGGCTTCACCGATGTCACGGACCTCGCCGAGGCGATCGCCGGCGTCTGGGACAAGCCCGCCTCCGAAGTGAACGGACAGCGTCTGTGGCTCACCGAGAAGCCGTGAACCCCCCGAAGACCGACGCCCGTCGCCATCACGACCCGGAGGTCCGCGGTTTCGCCAGCGACAACTACGCCGGGGCCCACCCGGAGGTGATGGCCGCCCTGGCCCTGGCCAACGGCGGCCATCAGGTCGCGTACGGCGAGGACGACTACACGGAGAACCTCCAGCGGATCGTCCGCAGCCACTTCGGCGCCACGGCCGAGGCGTTCCCGGTCTTCAACGGCACCGGCGCCAACGTCGTCGCGCTCCAGGCGGTCACCGACCGCTGGGGAGCGGTGATCTGCGCCGAGAGCGCCCATATCAACGTGGACGAGGGCGGTGCTCCGGAGCGGATGGGCGGCCTGAAGCTGCTCACCGTCCCCACCCCCGACGGCAAGCTCACCCCGGAGCTGATCGACCGGCAGGCCTGGGGCTGGGAGGACGAGCACCGCGCGATGCCGCAGGTCGTCTCGATCACCCAGAGCACGGAGCTCGGCACCCTCTACACGCCGGACGAGATCCGCGCGATCTGCGACCACGCCCATGCGCACGGCATGAAGGTGCACCTGGACGGTTCCCGCATAGCCAACGCGGCCGCCTCCCTGGACGTCCCGATGCGGACCTTCACCAACGCGGTCGGCGTCGACATCCTCTCCCTCGGCGGGACGAAGAACGGCGCTCTCTTCGGCGAGGCGGTCGTCGTCCTCAACCAGGACGCCGTCCGCCGCATGAAGCACCTGCGCAAGCTGTCCATGCAGCTCGCCTCCAAGATGCGGTTTGTGTCCGTGCAGCTGGAAGCGCTGCTTGCGAAGGACCTGTGGCTGCGCAACGCCCGGCACGCCAACGAGATGGCCCAACGGCTGGCCGAGGGCGTACACGCGGTGCACGGCGTGGAGATCCTCCACCCGGTCCAGGCCAACGGGGTCTTCGCCAGGCTCCCGCACGAGGTGAGTGTGCGGCTGCAGAAACGGTTCCGGTTCTATTTCTGGGACGAGGCCGCGGGCGTCGTGCGCTGGATGTGCGCCTTCGACACCACCGAGGAGGACGTGGACGCGTTCGTCGCGGCGGTCAAGGAGGAGATGGCGCACTGACGCCGGCCCGGCAGGGATCATGCATAGGTATGCGGTCACTCGAAAGATTATTGACGATCGGGTGGCCGCGTTCCTATGCTCTCCGATCATGGAGCTGATCCAGGAAACCCCCGACCTGTCCGCCTATCTGGCCGCCGACGAGGTCATCGACCACCATCACCCGCTCGTCCGGGAGACCGCCGCACGGCTCGCCAAGGACGCCATGGACTCGTATGCCTATGCGCGCCTGGCCTTCGAGTTCGTGCGCGACACCATTCCCCACTCGCACGACTCCGGCGATCCGCGCGTCACCTGGCGCGCCTCCGACGTGCTGGAGCGGGCCACGGGCATCTGCTACGCCAAGGCCCACGCGCTCACCGCGCTGCTGCGGGCCGAGGACATCCCCACGGCGCTGTGCTACCAGCGCCTCGCGCACGACGCCGGCGCGGGGCACTGTGTGCACGGGCTGGTCGCCGTACGCTTCCACGGCGCCTGGCACCGTCAGGACCCGCGCGGCAACAAGCCGGGGGTGGACGCGCGGTTCTCCCTGGACGGCGAACGGCTCGCCTTCCTCCCGGAGCGGGAGGCGGGCGAGCTGGACTATCCGGTGCTGTACGCGGCACCGCACCCGGCGGTGCTGGACGCGCTCAGGGCCGCCCCGGACCGGCCGCACCTCTGGGAGACGCTTCCCGCCGGGCTGACCTGAGGCGCCTTACGGCCGGCGTCAGTGCGCCTCGGCCGCCCGGACCTGCTCCGGCGTCGGCGCCGTACCGCCGAGATGTGCCGGCATCCACCAGGTGTCGTTCGCGTCCTTCGGGCGGACCGGGTAGGCGCGCTGGGCGGCCTCCAGCAGCTCCTGGACGCGCTCGCGCAGCTGACGGGTGATCGCGCCCGCGTACTTGTCCTTGGACGCCTCGATCGCCTCGCCGACGCGGATGGTGATCGGGGTGTGGCTCCGCTTGAAGTTGCGCGGGTGGCCCTTCGTCCACAGCCGCTGCGTCCCCCACACGGCCATCGGGATCAGCGGGACGCCCGCCTCCTGCGCGAGCCGCGCCGCACCCGACTTGAAGCTCTTCAGCGTGAACGACTGGGAGATGGTCGCCTCGGGGAACACCCCGACGATCTCGCCCGAGCGCAGCGAGGCCAGCGCGTGCTGGTAGGCCGCCTCGCCCTGGTTGCGGTCCACCGGGATGTGCTTCATCCCGCGCATCAGCGGACCGGAGATCTTGTGGCGGAAGACGGACTCCTTCGCCATGAAGCGAACGAGACGTTTCTGCGGGAGCGCGGCCAGGCCGTCGAAGATGAAGTCGAGGTAGCTGATGTGATTGCTCACCAGCACGGCACCGCCCGAGCGCGGGATGTTCTCCGACCCCTTGCAGTCGATCTTGAGATCCCAGGCCTTGAACAGCGTCAGGGCGAGGCCGACGGCGGGACGGTAGACAAGCTCTGCCATGGGCGGCGCAGACCCTTCCTTCTGCCCGGGAAGGGGTTCCCCTCGGGCAAAGTTACGCTGCCGTAGGTTTACGGCATCTCGCAGATCGTGCCCGAAGAACGGCCGGGGGGCCAGTCCCCGTGCCCCATGGCGACGAGATCCTCGTCACTCCGCCCCGTGATCCACCTCGGTCTTTTAAGCCGCCTTTACTGCGCGCGCACCGCCACCCGCCGCACGAGCAGGTACAACTCGCAGCCCAGGCAGTACCCGAAAGCGGCATTGAGGAAGGCGGCCGCGAGCGCCGCACCGGTCGCCGCGAGCCCCAGCCAGCCGGGACCCAGCGCCAGGCCCACCAGTCCCACGGCGGCGAAGACCAGCCCCACCGCCTGCGCGAACCGCGGCGGCTCCGGCGACTCGAACTCCGTCGGCGGCCCGAGCCGCGGCCGTACGATCCTGCGGAACGCCCAGCCGTACGGAGAACGCCCCACCCCGCCCGCGGCGCCCAGGGCGAACGCCAGCGTCTGCCAGGCCAGCAGCCACACACTGCCGGTCACCAGCACGACCGCCAGTACTACGGTCGTGACGGCGGCCCCGAGGCGCGGGCCTCTCACATCGATGTCCATGGATCGAGCATTCCTCAGAAGAATCGGTTCGTGGTGCGGGGAATCTTTTCAGTCTCATGAACGCTGGAGCAGCTCGTGACCGGAGTGGTGGTGTGCGTGGTGGTGCTCGCGGCGGCGAGCGCCTACGGAGTGCTGCAGCGGCGGCGGAGCGGGAGGGTGCGGGTGCGCGGGCGCGACGACGGAAAACGGCTCGGTGCCGACCGGCTCGGCGGCGCGCTGGGGGAGCGGGCCACGCTCGTGCAGTTCTCGAGCGCCTTCTGCGCCCCCTGCCGGGCCACCCGCCGGGTCCTCGGCGAAGTGGCGGACATGGTGCCCGGCGTCACCCACGTCGAGATCGACGCCGAGGCGCATCTGGACCTCGTCCGTGAACTCGACATCCTCAAGACCCCGACCGTCCTGGTCCTCGACGCCGACGGCCGGATCGTCCGGCGCGCCACCGGACAGCCCCGCAGGGCCGACGTCATCGCCGCTCTGGGGGAGGCCGTGTGACCTGCCGTCGGCTGAGGGTGAGCCACCTTTCAGATTCCGGAACGTACTTGACTGGGCAGACCACCTATCGTCAGCCTGACCCCATGCCAGAGGAACTCCTTCTCCACGGACGGGTCCACGTCGACCTGCTCCGTACCGCGAGCGCGCGCTGTCCGGGCCGTTGACAGCCTCCGGACCCTCCCGCCGCTCCCTCCAGAAGGACGACAACTCCATGACGGCCTCGCCCGACCTCGGCACCTCCCGGCTCGCCTCCCCCGACCTCCTGCGTTCCGTCTTCCGCCGGCACGCCGCGGGAGTCGCCGTGATCACCGCTCCGGGTGCCTCCGGCCCGGTCGGTTTCACCGCCACCTCCCTCACCTCCGTCTCCGCCGAACCCCCGATGCTCTCCTTCGGTGTCGGCACGGGCGCCTCCAGCTGGCCCGCGATATCCCGGGCGGAGCACGTGGGCGTGCATCTGCTCGGCGAGCACCAGCAGGAGCTGGCCGCCACCTTCGCCCGCAGCGGCGCCGACCGCTTCGGCGCGCCCACCGCCTGGCGCGAGGGCCCCGAGGGCGTCCCCGTTCTCGACGACGTCCTCGCCTGGCTGGTGTGCCGGGTCGTCGCACGCGTCCCCGCCGGGGACCACCGGATCGTGCTGGCCGAGGTCGTCCTCGGCGACCCGGCGGGCGCGGGCCGGCCGCTGCTCTACCACCAGGGCCGGTTCACCGCCCTGCGGGATTGATCACTGTCCGGCTCTCCTGCGAAGCCGTCGAGTTCCGGTTACGCTGCGTTGCAGAGGTCACAGTTCAAAGCGCTTGCTTAGCGGGCAGGAACTGGGTGTACTGACGAGTAATATTTCGTTCGGAGCGCGGGCCGCCCCGATCGGGATCGGCCGCTTGTGGCGCCTATGCTGCCTGACGGAAGGCAGCCGAGAACTGACGATGCAGTAGGAGAGCCGGCGTGAGCTTGAGGATCGTTGTCACTGTGAAGTACGTGCCCGACGCCACTGGCGACCGGCACTTCGCCGATGACCTGACCGTCGACCGGGACGACGTGGACGGTCTGCTCTCCGAGCTCGACGAGTACGCCGTCGAGCAGGCGCTGCAGATCTCCGAGAACTCCGACGACGACGTGGAGATCACCGTTCTCACGGTGGGCCCGGAGGACGCCAAGGACGCGCTGCGCAAGGCGCTGTCGATGGGCGCGGACAAGGCGATCCACGTCGAGGACGACGACCTGCACGGCACCGACGCCATCGGCACCTCGCTGGTGCTGGCCAAGGCGATCGAGAAGGCCGGCTACGACCTGGTGATCTCCGGCATGGCCTCCACCGACGGCACCGCCGGTATCGTCCCCGCCCTGCTCGCCGAGCGCCTGGGCGTCCCGCAGGTCACCCTGCTCTCCGAGGTCTCCGTCGAGGACGGCACGGTCAAGGGCCGCCGCGACGGCGACGCCGCCTCCGAGCAGCTCGAGGCCTCCCTCCCGGCGGTCGTGTCGGTCACCGACCAGTCGGGCGAGGCCCGTTACCCGTCCTTCAAGGGCATCATGGCGGCCAAGAAGAAGCCGGTCCAGGCCTGGGACCTGTCCGACCTCGACATCGAGGCGGAGGAGGTCGGCCTGGAGGGCGCCTGGACCAAGGTCGAGGACGCCTCCGCGCGCCCGGCCCGCAGCGCCGGCACGATCGTCAAGGACGAGGGCGAGGGCGGCAAGCAGCTCGCCGAGTACCTCGCGAGCCAGAAGTTCATCTAAGGCTCGACACGCCGACCGCCCCTCAACTTCGTTTCGCAGGAGAGCAATCCCATGGCTGAAGTCCTCGTCTACGTCGACCACGTGGACGGTGCCGTCCGCAAGCCGACCCTCGAGCTGCTGACCCTGGCCCGCCGGATCGGCGAGCCCGTCGCCGTCGCGCTCGGCGCCGGTGCCGAGAACACCGCCGCCGCGCTCGCCGAGCACGGCGCGGTCAAGGTCCTCACGCACGACGCGTCCGAGTACGCCGACTACCTCGTCGTACCGAAGGTGGACGCGCTGCAGGCCGCCGTCGCCGCCGTCTCCCCGGCCGCCGTCCTGGTCCCGTCCTCCGCGGAGGGCAAGGAGATCGCCGCCCGTCTGGCGCTGCGCATCGGTTCCGGCATCATCACCGACGCCGTCGACCTCGAAGCCGGCGACGAGGGCCCGGTGGCCACCCAGTCGGTGTTCGCCGCGTCCTTCACCACCAAGTCCCGCATCGCCAAGGGCACCCCGGTCATCACCGTCAAGCCCAACAGCGCCGCCGTCGAGGCCGCCCCGGCCGCCGGCGCGGTCGAGGCCCTCGCGGTGTCCTTCTCCGCGCAGGCCACCGGCACCAAGGTCACCGGCCGCACCGCCCGTGAGTCGACCGGGCGTCCGGAGCTGACCGAGGCCGCGATCGTCGTCTCCGGCGGCCGCGGCGTCAACGGCGCCGAGAACTTCGCGATCATCGAGGCCCTCGCCGACTCCCTCGGCGCGGCCGTCGGCGCCTCCCGCGCCGCGGTGGACGCCGGCTGGTACCCGCACACCAACCAGGTCGGCCAGACCGGCAAGTCCGTCTCGCCGCAGCTGTACATCGCCAACGGCATCTCCGGCGCCATCCAGCACCGCGCCGGCATGCAGACCTCGAAGACCATCGTGGCCGTCAACAAGGACGCCGAGGCCCCGATCTTCGACCTGGTCGACTACGGCATCGTCGGCGACCTCTTCGACGTCGTCCCGCAGCTCACCGAGGAGATCAAGGCCCGCAAGGGCTGATCACCCGATCGGCGCAGTCGCCCGAGGCCCCCGTGACCCCAGCGGTCACGGGGGCCTCGGGCGTTCACTGCAGGCTCACCGACGCCAGCACCGGCAGATGGTCGCTCGGATAGCGGCCGTTCACGGTGAACGGGTCGGCCCACGCCCGGTGGACCCTGACATCGGGGGTCGACAGTATCCAGTCGATGCGGTCCCCGTCCGGCTGGAGCGCCTTCCAGCCGTTGAACGTCCCGAACACCGGACCGTTCTCCCGCGCGGTGTCCCAGGTGTCGACGAGACCGGAGTCCAGCAGGGTGCCGTAGGCCTGGTCCGTGTGGGCGACGGCGTTGAAGTCGCCGGTCAGCAGGACCGGACGGGAGGGGCCGAGCCCCCTGATCCGCTCGGCGATCAGCCCGGCCGCCCGCACCCGCGCGTACGCGCTCCGGTGGTCGAGATGCGTGTTGAGGACGTGGAACTCCCGTCCCGGCTCCTGCCGGTCGCGGAAGAGCACCCGGGTCACCAGCCGGGGGAAGGCCGCCCCCCAGGTGTTGGAGCCCGGTACGTTCGGCGTGTCGGAGAGCCGGAAGACATCGTGTTCGAGCGGCTCGAGCCGACGGAGGTCGTAGTAGATCGCCACCGACTCCTCGTCACCGCTGCCGGGGGTGCCGATCCAGTCGTAGTGCGGGCCCATGTCGGCCCGGACGGCCTGGAGCTGCTTGAACTGCCCCTCCTGGGTGCCCATCACATGCGGCGCGGTCTCCCGTAACAGCGCCCGCATCACCGGGCGGCGGTGGACCCAGCTGTTGCCGTCCTGGTCGACCGGGACCCGGAGGTTGAACGTCATGATCCTCAGCGGCGGCACGGGGCGCGGCTTCCGGGCCGGTGCCGGCACCGACCGGCGCGGCTCGGCCGCCCCGACCGTGGCGAGCAGGGGAACCGCGACGGCTGACGCGACCATCGCTCTCAGCCCCGTCCGCCGCGTCGGCCCCGTGGTGCCTGTCATGTGTCC
The DNA here is from genome assembly GCF_001514205.1 of Streptomyces griseoruber. Lineage (GTDB taxonomy): Bacteria > Actinomycetota > Actinomycetes > Streptomycetales > Streptomycetaceae > Streptomyces > Streptomyces griseoruber. The sequence goes on from NZ_KQ948777.1 coordinate 173,731, forward strand.
CCTCTCGCCTCGTGAGCCAGGATGAAGGTGTGAGGGTCCGTGCGGAAGAGGGGGAAGGTGCGGAAGTGATCACACGGGACCATGGCTCGGTGAGCACACAGGACAGCGGTGTGCGTGAGGTGACCAGGGCGTGGACGGGGTGTTGACCCCCCGGAACAACCACGGATAACTTCGTTCTACGGATTGTTGATTCCGGCATACGGAAAATGGAGGCTGCGGGATGGGCCAGGGCCAGCAGGAGACGGTGGTGACGAGCCTCGCGGGCGCCGTCAGCGAGGAGATCAGTGCTTCCCTCGCCCCCGTCGACGCAGAACTCGACCGCCGCTACCCCGGCGACCCCGGCACCCGCCAGCCCATCCACACCGTCTACGTCCCCGCGGACGCCTTCACCGCCGACACCCTCCGCTCCTGGGGCGACCGCGCCCTCGCCGCCCTCGACGCACACGCCCCCGACGCCACCTCCTTCGCCGCCTGCCTCGGCCTCTCCGGCGAACTCGCCGGACCCGTCCACACGCGCGTGCGGGCCAAACTCGAACGCGAGCCGGTGGAAGACCTGCGCATCGACTTCGAGGACGGCTACGGCCCCCGCCCCGACCCCGAGGAGGACGAGACCGCCGCCCGCGCCGCCCGGCTCGTCGCCGAGGCGTACGCCAAGGGCACGGCGGCCCCGTACATGGGCATCCGCATGAAATGCATGGAGGCCGCCGTCCGCGACCGCGGCATCCGCACCCTCGACATCTTCCTCACCGGCCTGCTCGCGGCCGGCGGCCTGCCCGAGGGCCTGGTACTGACCCTGCCGAAGGTCACCTACCCCGAGCAGGTCACCGCCATGGTGCGGCTCCTGGAGGCCTTCGAGAAGGCACACGGCCTCGTGCCCGGCCGACTCGGCTTCGAGATCCAGATCGAGACCAGCCAGGCCATCCTCGCCACGGACGGCACCGCGACCGTCGCCCGGATGATCCAGGCCGCCGAGGGCCGCGCCACCGGCCTGCACTACGGCACCTTCGACTACAGCGCCTGCCTCGGCGTCTCCGCCGCCTACCAGGCCAGCGACCACCCGGCCGCCGACCACGCCAAGGCGGTCATGCAGGTCGCCGCGGCCGGCACCGGCGTACGCGTCTCGGACGGCTCCACCAACGTCCTGCCCGTCGGCCCGACACCGAAGGTCCACGACGCCTGGCGGCTGCACTACGGCCTCACCCGCCGCGCCCTGGCCCGCGCCTACTACCAGGGCTGGGACATGCACCCCGCCCACCTCCCCACCCGCTACGCGGCCGTCTACGCCTTCTACCGCGAGGGGTTCACCCAGGCCGCCGAGCGCCTCGCCCGCTACGCGAGGCGGGCCGGCGGCGACGTGATGGACGAACCGGCCACCGCCAAGGCCCTCAGCGGCTATCTGCTGCGCGGCCTGGACTGCGGCGCCCTCGACCCCGCCGAGGTGACCGACGCGACCGGGCTGTCCCGGGCGGCCCTGGAGGGCTTCGCGGCCCCTCGACGAGGCGATCTGACGGCTTCCGCACCCTGACCGCGGCCCGGCCTTGTCGGCGGTGTCGGCGGGGACGAACGGGCCCCATCCCGTGCGGACTTCGCCTGGCGAACCGGTCGCGGGCGTGGTGGGCGAACTTCTCGGTGACCACCTCCGTGACAGCTTCGCCGCCGCCGTGCACCACTGCGCATTCGAGGAGGTGAGACCGATCAACGCTGTGACAGGCCGGGGCTCCCTCCTCAACGGCTGCGCGAAGTGGCCCACAGGGCGAACGCTGCGGGACGCGGCACTAGCTCGATCGCAGGTGCTCCAGCCCGGAGCGTGTCACCCGGTTCTCCTCCGCGAACAGCCGTGTACCCCGCTCGCAGAGCCGCGCGTCGGCACGGGCACGGGCCACGAACTCCTCCGGTGTCGCACCGAAGAGCCGTCTCAACGCTGCTGATGCGCCGAGGAGTTCGGTGATGAGGGGGCGCTGGCCGGGGTGACTGCGCGGGGAGCCGCGGCCGTTGTGCAGGACGCCGTGGCGATTCACGTACGAGAACACGTCGTCGAGTGTCTCGCCGCTCTCCAGCTCGACCCGGAACCGGGGTGCGGGCAGGACGACCCGGTCGTAGTTCGGCTCGGTCGCGTCGACGGCGGCGAGCTGCTCGTCGTCCAGCCAGATGACGAACAACTCCCGTGCCGCACCGGGGGAGTCGACGGGGGAAGCGGACATGTACCCCAGACGGCTGACGTGCGCCGAGACACCGACGTCGACACCGGTCACCCGGGTCCGCACCATCGGGATCGCAGACGTGATCCCCAACACCGCCATCTTGTGCCGCAGTTGCCCCGGAGAGGCGTTGGAGCCGACAGCCAGGACCGGGCTGCGGCCGGGATGCGTGAGGCGGTCCAGGGGCAGCAGCAGATCACCGGCGAGCAGACCCGACTCGGCCGGCCACACACCCGGATAGCCGAGCGGATGGTCGCGCGGCGCACGAGCCAGACCCAGCGCCTCCAGCGTGCGGTGTTCCGGGCGTTCGTCCATCGGTGCCCAGTCTGCCTCAGTCCGCGGGCGGCAGCTCCCCCGAACCGCGGGCGATCAGCCGGGTCGGCAGCTCGATGCGCTCCGGGACGACGAGCGTGCCCTCCAACTGCCGGAACAGCCGCTCCGCGGCGGTCCGGCCGAGCGCCGCCGCGTCCTGGGCGACCACGGTCACCCCCGGCTCCAGCAGATCGGCCAGCTCCAGATCGTCGAAGGCCACCAGCGCCACCCGGCGGGCCCGCTCCGCGAGGACCCGGATCACCGTGACCGTCACCCGGTTGTTGCCCGAGAACACCGCCGTCACCGGCTCGGGAGCGGACAGCATCTCCTCGGCCGCCCGGCGCACCCGGTCCGGATCGGTGGTGCCCAGCGAGACCCAGGTGTCCGCCACCTCTATCCCCGCGTCCTCCATCGCCGTCCGGTACCCGCGCAGCCGCTCCGCGGCGGTGTGGATGCGCGGCATGTCGCCGATGAAACCGATCCGCCGGTGCCCGTGCGCGATGAGATGGGCCACGCCTCCGCGGGCCCCGCCGAAGTTGTCCGACAGCACACAGTCGGCGTCGATCTGCCCCGCCGGACGGTCCACGAACACCGTCGCCACGCCCGCCTTGACCTCCGGCTCCAGATACCGGTGGTCGTCACCGGCCGGGATCACCACGAGACCGTCCACCCGGCGGGCGCACAGCGCCAGGGCCAGCTCCTGCTCGCGGTCCGGGTCCTCGGCGCTGGAACCGTTGATCAGCAGCGCCCCGTGGGCCCGGGCCACCTCCTCCACCGCGCGGCTGAGCGGTCCGTAGAACGGGTCCGCCAGATCCTCCAGGACCAGACCGATGCTCGCGGTACGCCCCTTGCGCAGCACCCGCGCGCTGTCGTTGCGGCGGAACCCCAGCGCGTCGATGGCCTCCTGGACGCGGCGCTCCGTCTCGGGCGTGACCCCCGGCTCGCCGTTCACCACCCGGGAGACCGTCTTGAGTCCGACCCCGGCACGCGCCGCGACGTCCTTCATGGTGGGACGGTTGCCGTAACGGCTGTCGGGGCGGCGCGGCGTCTCGGGCACGATGCGGAGTCCTGTTCCTGTCGTCCACGGGACGGCGGCCCCGGCGGCGAGCGGAGGCTGTTGCCGGTGGGGTGGATGGGTCCCTGGGGCTGTATGAGGATGTGGCGTCGAGCATAGAGCCTGGACAACGTTGTCAGATGCGGGAGAGACTGTCCAGCGACAAACTCCGGCCCACGTCCCCCACCACAGGCCGGCCGGCCCCTTTTCCAAGGTTGACGGGGAGAACCGAGACTTTGATGCAGACCGACCTCGTGGCCGCGCTCGACATGGGCGGCACCAAGATCGCCGGAGCCCTGGTGGACGGCGACGGCACGATCCTGGTCCGCGCACAGCGGCCCACACCCGCGCAGGAGGACGGCGACACCGTGATGGCGGCTGTCGAGGAGGTGCTGAAGGAGCTGACCGCCTCGCCGCTGTGGCCGCGGGTGTACGCCGTCGGCATCGGCAGCGCCGGTCCGGTGGACGCCTCCGCCGGGACGGTCAGCCCGGTGAACGTGCCCGGCTGGCGCGACTACCCGCTCGTCGACCGTGTCCGTGCCGCGACCGGCAACCTGCCGGTCGAACTGATCGGCGACGGCGTGGCGATCACGGCGGCCGAGCACTGGCAGGGCGCCGCCCGCGGTCACGACAACGCCCTGTGCATGGTGGTCTCCACGGGGGTGGGCGGAGGCCTGGTCCTCGGCGGACGCCTGCACCCGGGCCCCACCGGCAACGCCGGTCACATCGGCCACATCAGCGTCGACCTCGACGGCGATGCCTGCCCGTGCGGGGCGCGCGGCTGTGTGGAGCGCATCGCCAGCGGCCCCAACATCGCCCGGCGCGCCCTGGAGAACGGCTGGCGGCCCGGCCCCGACGGCGACACCTCCGCGGCCGCCGTGGCCGCCGCCGCCCGCGCGGGCGACCCGGTGGCCGTCGCCTCCTTCGACCGGGCCGCCCAGGCCCTCGCCGCCGGCATCGCGGCCACCGCGACCCTCGTCGAGATCGACATCGCGGTGATCGGCGGGGGAGTCGGCAAGGCCGGTGACATCCTCTTCACACCGCTGCGCCGGTCGCTCGCCGACTACGCCACGCTCTCCTTCGTCCAGCGCCTGACGGTGGTCCCGGCCCAGATGGGAACGGACGCCGGGCTGGTCGGGGCGGCCGCGGCGGCCCTGGCGAAGGCGGGGGCGGTGCGGGTGTGAGGGGGGCCTGCTGCGGGAGTCGGCCATGAGCGGTGTTCCGCCCTGAGGGCACGGCTCGGCCCTGGGCGCGCCGCTCTGTCGTGAGCGCGCTGCTCTGCCATGAGCTCGGCGCTCGGTTCCGAGCGCGGGGCTCTGCGCTGAGAGCGCTGCTGTGCCTTGAGCGGGGCGCTGGGCCGTGAGCGGGGCGCTCGGCCCTGAGGGTGCCGTTTCCGCGGTAGGTCCTGTTCCGCAGGAACGGTCGGGCGGGTCGGGTGCATCGGGCGCGCCGGGCGCGCCGGGCGCGCCGGGTGGGTCGGGTTGGTCGGGTGGGTCAGGCGGGTCGGGTGGGCCGGGTGGGTCAGGCGGGTCGGGTGGGCCGACAGGTCCGGCAGAGCGAGCGGACCAGGCGGCGCGTGCGGCTCCGGCGCTGCGGAGAA
>NZ_KQ948777.1:179432-286811 GCF_001514205.1 Streptomyces griseoruber
CTGCGGGCCGGGTCGTGCGCTGACGGGGAGGGCCGGGTCGTGGTCCGGAGGCGAGTAGCGGCCGGATCGTGCTCCGGGGGCGGGGGCGAGTGTGGTCGGGGCGTGACCTCTGCCGTGTCCTGCCGTTGGAGTGGGCATGAAGAAGCGCAGCATGCTCGCCATCGCCTCCCTCGCCACCGGGTTCGTCGTCGCGGCCATCACCCCCTCCCACGGCCTGGGCGCCGACGACCTCGACGACCTGAACGTCCGCGACACCGTCGGCAGCCTCGACCACACCATCGCCAGTGACAGCCTGGCGATCGACGACAACGCCCTGGGCCAGAGCGACTGACGGCGGGCGCGGCACGCCGGACGCATCGGGCCGTGGCGCCGGTGCCCCTTCGCGGGAGCACCGGTGCCACGGCCTTCGTGCGCCCTCTTCGCGGAGGTGGTTTCCATGGCAGGGTGGAGCGGGCAAGCCACAGGGGGCCACCAGAAGAGGGGGAAATGTGACCGTCGTTTGGATCAACGGCGCGTTCGGTGCGGGCAAGACCACGACCGCACGGGAACTGATCGACCTGATCCCGAACAGCACGCTCTTCGACCCCGAGGTGATCGGCGGAGCGCTCCCGCACCTGCTGCCGCCCAAGCACCTCGCCGAGGTCGGCGACTACCAGGACCTGCCGATCTGGCGCCGGCTCGTGATCGACACCGCGGCCGCGCTCCTGTCCGAGGTCGGCGGCACCCTCGTCGTCCCCATGACCCTGCTGCGCCAGGAGTACCGCGACGAGATCTTCGGTGCTCTCGCCGCCCGCCGGATACCGGTCCGCCACGTTCTCCTCGCCCCGGCGGAAACGATCCTGCGCGGGCGTATAGCCGGCCGGGAGGTCCCGCCCGACGTCCCCGACGGCGAGATACGCGTCCGCCAGTGGTCCTACGACCACATCGAGCCCTACCGCGCCGCCCTCGCCTCCTGGCTCACGGCCGACGCCCACCTCGTCGACACCAGCCACCTCACCCCGTACGAGACCGCCGTCCGCATAGCCGACGCGGTCGGCACCGGGGCCGTGGCCCCCTGCGACATCGTCCAGACCCCCGAACCCACCGGTGAGACCCTCGCCTCCGGGGTGCTGCTCTTCGACGAGCACGACCGGGTGCTGCTCGTCGACCCGACGTACAAACCCGGCTGGGAGTTTCCCGGCGGGGTCGTGGAACCCGGCGAGGCACCCGCCCGCGCCGGGATGCGCGAGGTCGAGGAGGAGACCGGCGTCCACCTGGACGACGTACCCCGACTGCTCGTCGTCGACTGGGAACGGCCCGCACCCCCCGGCTACGGCGGACTGCGCCTCCTCTTCGACGGCGGCCGGCTCGACGCGGCGGCCGCCGAGGGGCTGCTGCTGCCCGGCCCCGAACTGCGCGGATGGCGGTTCGTCACCGAGGCGGAGGCGGCCGATCTCCTGCCGCCGGTCCGCTACGAGCGGCTGCGCTGGGCGCTGAGGGCGCGGGAGCGCGGCGCCGCCCTGTACCTGGAGGCCGGGGTTCCGGTCGGCTGAGCGCACCTCGGCCGAGCGCACGCCGCACGTCCCGCGCCGGGAACGCAGTCGAGCGGCTCTCCTCCACCAGCCGGCGCTGGAACTCCTCCATCACGACGGCGACCGGGGCGTGGCGGCGCAGCAGCGCGGCCGCGCCCCCGGGGATCCCCTCCGGCCCCAGCCCGTGCGCGCAGGCGCGCACGAAGGCCGCACGTTCCTCGCCGACATACCCGTACAGGTCGGTGACCAGCCACTTCACCAGATAGCAGCGGGTGTAGGCGCGGTCGTAGTCCTGGTGTACGGCGAGGAACTCCCGTTCCCCGGGACCGAGGCGGAACCGGGCGGAGACGGCGAGCCCGTGATCGGCGAGGTAGAGCCGTCGCCCGTCCGTGAGGACGTTGTGGAAGTGCGCGTCGAAGTGGAGGAGCCGGCGCGCGCGGAGGAAGGGCGTCAGGGCCGACAGTTCCCGGTCCACCAGCGCGCACGCCGCGTCCGCCGCCGCGTCCGACATGCGCAACCGCGCGCTCAGCCAGCCGTGGAGGGTGTCCGGGACGTACTCCAGGAACAGCGTCAGGGCCGTCGTCGCCGTCCGCAGCCCCTCCACCCGCTCGCGCACACCCCGGCCGCCGCCCCAGTACGCCACCGTCCGCTCCACGTCCGCCAGTTCGGGCGGCAGCGGACGCGGCTCGTCGGGCAGCAACCGCCAGTGGTGCAGCAGCGGGAATCCGGTGAACCGCCCGGACAGCGCCCAGCGGGACGTCATCACCTGAACGGCCAGCTCACGCCACCCGCCGAACCCCGGGCTGCCGATGCCGTAGTGACAGGCGGGCGGCAGCCCGAACGGATCGGCCGTGGACTGCCGCCGCCCGGGCCGCAGTTCGGCGCCGGACATCCGGATCCGCTTCACGAACACGGTCCGCCCGCCCACCTCGACCCGCAGGACCTGACCCCCGATACCCGTCCCGAGCGGAACTCCACCGGCCAGGAGAGCGGTGATCTCACCGTCGTCCAGCCGCTCCAGGGACGCGGCGACGGCGTCGTGGGCGACGATCCGGCTGGGTGGCACGGACCCATCCTCCGTCAGCGCAGGGGCACTTGTCCGCTCATCCGGCCGCGTAGTTCCGCAGGAACAGTGCTTCCGCCACGGACAGCCGCTCCAACTCCTCCGGCGACACGCTCTCGTTGACCGCGTGGATCTGGGCCTCCGGCTCGCTCAGACCGATGAGGAGGATCTCCGCGGCCGGGTACAGGGCCCCGAGGGTGTTGCACAGCGGGATGGAGCCGCCCTGGCCTGCGTACTGCATCTCCTGGCCCGGGTAGGCGACGGCCATCGCCTCGGCCATCGCCGCGTACGCCGGGCTGGTGGTGTCGGCGCTGAACGGCTGGCCCTGGCCGATCTGCTCGGTGCTCACCCGCGCACCCCACGGCGTGTGCGCCTCCAGGTGCGCCTGGAGCAGCTTCGTCGCCTCGGCCGCGTCCATGCCCGGCGGCACCCGCAGGCTGATCAGCGCACGGGCGCTCGCCTGCACGGACGGCGTGGCGCCGACCACCGGGGGGCAGTCGATGCCGAGGACGGTGACGGCCGGCCGGGCCCAGATACGGTCCGCGACCGTGCCGGAGCCGATCAGCCCGACGCCGTCCAGCACCTTGGCGTCCAGGCGGAACTGCTCCTCGTCGTATTGCAGGCCCTGCCACCGCTCGTCACCGGTCAGCCCGTCGACCGTCGTCGAGCCGTCCTCGGCCCGCAGCGAGTCCAGTACGCGGATCAGGGCGCCCAGCGCGTCGGGGGCCGCGCCGCCGAACTGGCCCGAGTGCAGGTTGCCCTCGAGTGTGTCGATCTTCACGCGCAGCATCGTCATGCCGCGCAGCGTGGAGGTGGCCGTGGGCAGGCCGACACGGAAGTTGCCCGAGTCGCCGATCACGATCGCGTCGGCGGCCAGCAGCTCCGGGTGCTGCTCGGCGTACCGCTCCAGACCGCCGGTGCCCTGCTCCTCCGAGCCCTCCACGATCACCTTCACGTGCACCGGCACACCGCCGTTCGCCTTCAGGGCGCGCAGCGCGAGCAGATGCATGACGAAGCCGCCCTTGCAGTCGGCGGTGCCGCGGCCGTACCAGCGGCCCTCGCGCTCGGTCAGCTCGAACGGCGGAGTGGTCCAGCCTGCCTCGTCCAGCGGCGGCTGCACGTCGTAGTGCGCGTAGAGCAGAACCGTTCTCGCGCCCTCCGGGCCCGCCAGACGGCCGTACACCGACTGGGTGCCGTCGGGGGTCTCGAGCACGGCCACGTCCTCGAAGCCCTCGGCGCGCAGCGCGGCCGTGATCCAGCTCGCGGCGGCCTCGCTCTCGCTGCGGGGGAACTGGTCGAAGTCCGCCACCGACTTGAAGGCCACCAGCTCGGTGAGCTCCGCCTTCGCCCTGGGCATCAGCGAGGCGACGGTCTCGGCGACCGGATGCGACGACATGGGCACGCTCCTTGTGGGTGCGACGTTGTACAGGGTGGCACTGGTCCGTTCGGGGACCGTGCGAGCGTACGCGCTGCCGGGATGGGGTCGCGTACCTCGCCGATCTTTCCACAGCGGACTGTCATCGGGTCGTGACGATCTCCGCCGTAGGATGCGGGGGACAGGTGCGGCAGGCGGCTTGATCGGGAGCAGTAGACCATCGTGAGCAGCGAGAACTCTTCGGCGGACGACGTGCGGCAGGTGTGGGACGTCGTCGTGGTGGGCGCGGGACCCGCGGGGGCTTCGGCCGCCTACGCGGCGGCGGTCACGGGACGGCGCGTCCTGTTGCTGGAGAAGGCGGAGCTGCCCCGCTACAAGACGTGCGGCGGCGGCATCATCGGACCTTCGCGGGACGCGCTGCCACCCGGTTTCGAACTGCCCTTCCGCGACCGGGTGCACGCGGTGACCTTCTCCAACAACGGGCGCTTCACCCGTACCCGCCGCTCGCGGCAGATGCTGTTCGGGCTGATCAACCGGCCCGAGTTCGACCAGCAGCTGGTCGAGCACGCCCAGAAGGCGGGCGCCGAACTGCGGACGGGCGTCACGGTCACCCGCGTCGAGCAGCACGGCTCGGCGGTCCCCGACCGGCGCACGGTCGCGATCGTCCTCCAGGGCGGCGAGACCCTGCTGGCGCACGCGGTGGTGGGCGCGGACGGCAGTGCCAGCCGCATAGGGGCGCACGTCGGCGTGAAGCTCGACCAGGTCGACCTCGGCCTGGAGGCGGAGATCCCGGTGCCGGACACCGTCGCCGAGGACTGGAAGGGCCGTGTCCTCATCGACTGGGGCCCGATGCCCGGCAGCTACGGCTGGGTGTTCCCCAAGGACGACACGCTGACGGTCGGTGTGATCTCCGCGCGCGGCGAGGGCGCCGCCACCAAGCGGTATCTCGAGGACTTCATCGGACGGCTGGGCCTGGCCGGCTTCGAGCCGAGCATCTCCTCCGGCCACCTCACCCGCTGCCGCGCCGACGACTCGCCGCTCTCCCGCGGGCGCGTGCTGGTCTGCGGGGACGCGGCGGGCCTGCTGGAGCCGTGGACCCGTGAGGGCATCTCCTTCGCGCTGCGCTCGGGCCGCCTCGCGGGCGAGTGGGCGGTCCGCATCGCGGAGGCGCACGACGCGGTGGACACCCGCCGCCAGGCCCTGAACTACGCGTTCGCGATCAAGGCGGGCCTCGGTGTGGAGATGGCCGTCGGCAAGCGGATGCTGGCGGCCTTCGAGCGCCGCCCGGGCCTCTTCCACGCGGCCCTCACCGGCTTCCGCCCGGCCTGGCGGGCGTTCGCCGACATCACCCGCGGCCGCACGACCCTCGGTGAGCTCGTCCGTTCGCATCCGATGGCCCAGCGCGCGCTGACCCTGATGGACCGCAGGCAGGAGCCGGTCGCGACACCGACCGAGGAGACCGAGGACGCCTGAGCCGGGGGGCGCGGGGGCCGGCGGGTGGCCCGGCGGATGGTTGTGCCTGTACGGCAGGCGGCCGCGGTTTGCGGGCGTGCCAGGGACACTCGCGACCCGAACCGACGGCCGAACCCGCGGCCGAACCCGCGGCCGAGCGGTGCGCGGCCGAGCGGGCTGCCCCCGAGCCCGTCGCCGATGAGGTGTCCGTCTGCCGTGGTCAGCCCTCGACCGTGATCCGGAACACCGGGTGGTCGGGGGCCGCCGCCACGATCTCCGCGTCGGTGGACTTCGCCGTGACCCCGTCGAAGTACTGGTTGACCTCCCAGCCCCACTTCTCCAGGTAGGCCCGCAGGATCGGGAGCCTCTCCTCGTCGGGGACCTCCACCGCGGTGAACGTCCGCACCTTGCGCCCCACCCGCAGCTCCCCGCCGCCGGCCACCCGCATGTTGCGCACCCACTGCGAGTGCCCGCGCGCCGAGACCAGGAACTGCGCACCCTCGTACGTGTGCGGGTTGACGGGGATGCGCTGCATCTGCCCGCTCTTGCGGCCCCGCACGGACATCTCCGCCGAGCCCATGAGGCTCAGCCCGTGCCGGGCCAGCCAGCCGATGACACGGTTGAAGCGGACGTTGATCGGGCTGCCCTTGAGGTAGTACGGCTGCGACGACATCGGTGACCCCAGTCATGTGAGAGAGCGGTGCTCTCGCTTGATTCGAGTGTGCCGGAGATCGGCGATCCAATGCAAGAGCAGTGCTCTCGAATTTTTGCGTCGCTCTCGAATGTGTGCACTGATCTGCTCGCGTGGGAGACTGGGAACCATGAGCAGCAACGCCGCCCAGGGGGCCCGCGCCCGCGCCCGGATCGAAGTCACCGCCGCCATCAAGGAGGAGGCGCGCAGACAACTGGCCGCCGAGGGCGCCGCCAAGCTCTCGCTGCGGGCGGTGGCGCGTGAGCTGGGCATGGTCTCCTCCGCGCTGTACCGGTACTTCCCGAGCCGCGACGACCTGCTCACCGCACTCATCATCGACGCGTACGACTCCCTCGGCGAGCGCGCGGAGGTCGCGCACGCCGCCGTCGCCGGGGCGGACCCGGTGCGGCGCTGGGTGGCGGTGTGCGAGGCGGTGCGCGGGTGGGCGCAGGCGCATCCGCATGAGTACGCGCTGATCTACGGCACGCCCGTCCCCGGATACAGCGCCCCGCAGACCACGGTGCCGGCCGCGTCCCGGGTCGGCCTGCTCCTCATCGGCATCGTCCGGGACGCACACCGGTTGCAGGTCCTGGAGGTGCCGTTGCTCAGCGACGAACTCGTTCCGGAGGCCGTGCGCATGGCGGGCGACTTCGCCCCGGACCTGCCCCCGGGAGCGGTCGCGGCGCTGGTCGCGGCCTGGGCGCAGCTGTACGGGCTGGTCGGCTTCGAACTGTTCGGCCAGTTCAACCGCATGGTGGAGGAGCGCGAGCCGTTCTTCCGGCATGCGGTGACACGGCTGGCGTACGGGGTGGGGCTGCGTTAGTCCCTTTCGGGGCGCTCGGTCAGGTGGGTGAAGTCCCGGACGAACCGGGTCAGCAGCCGGGCCAGTGCCTCGCGGTCCTCGGCCGGCCAGTCGGCGACCGTCTCCGTGACCACGCGGTGGCGGAAGTCGTGGAGGCGGGCGAGGGCGGTGCGCCCGTCGGCGGTGAGGGTCAGCAAGGACCGGCGGCCGTCGCGCTGGTCGGCCTCGCGGCGCAGCAGTCCGGCCTCCAGTGCCTGGGCGGCGAGGCGGCTGGCGCGGGGCTGGTCGACGGCCAGTGCGGCCGCCGCCTCGGTCACCGTCAGGGGCTCGCCCCGTTCCGTCGCGGACTCGACCGCGTCCAGCAGATCGAAGACGCCGTCGGGCAGAGCGGCGTGCTCGCCGCGGCGCTCACCGCGCCGCTCCGACAGCCGGGCCAGGTTCCGGCGCCGCTGCGCCCGGCGCAGGGCCACGACGGCCCGCTCGATCGCCGCCGTCTCCTTGTCCGCACCCGGAATCGGCTTGCCGCTCACGAGCTCTCCTGTGCATAGTGGAAGACAATCACATGTCATATTACATGGAGCTGTCCACGGAACCGTCTCCACGAAGCCGTTTCCACGAAGCCGTCTCCGCGGAACCGTCTCCATGAAACCGGCCCTGGACCTGGAAAGGACATGAGCATGCGATCTCTTCCGGAGGCCTCCGTGTCCGCCCCTGCCCGTCCCCTCGGCTACTGGCTCAAGCACCTCGACAACCTGCTGGAGCGGCACTTCGAAGCCACGCTCTCCGGCCTCGGCGTGAGCCGTCGCGAGTGGCAGGTGCTCAACACCCTCGCCGGCGGCGGCCCTGTCGGCCGTCCCGGGCTCACCGATGCCCTCGCCCCGTTCTGGACGGAGGACGGCCCCACCCTGGACGAGGTGCTCGCGCGGCTCACCGAACGGGGATGGATCCCGGCCGGCGCGGACGAGGGCCTCGCCCTCACGGACGTGGGCCGCGCGGCGCACACGCAGGTGCGGGCCGGTGTCGAGACCACCCGCGCCGCCCTCCTCACCGGCCTGAGCGGCGAGCAGTACGCGGAGACGGTGCGCGTGCTGTCCGTGATGGCGGGCAACGTGGAGGCGGCGCTCGCGGCCCGCTGAAGAGGCGGTCCGCGTGGGGGCACCGGGAGCGGTCCTACTTCCAGGGGAGTACGGCTGATCACCTCGCCCGGCGGACGTCCGGCGTGGCTCCCGACGTCTAGCGTGGCCGACATGGACGGAGAGCAGGCGCGCGGGGGCGGCGGCCCGGGGTGGTGGCGGGGGCACGGCCCGCCGTGGACCCGCAGGTGGGCGGGGGAGGGCGCGGACGGCGGCCGTTGGCCGTGGCGGTCCACCCTGCTGCTGACCGCCTTCGTCCTCGTCGGCTCGAACGTCGCCGCCCAGGTGCAGCAGGGCGAGCGGGCCGGGCTGGACGTCTTCGCCCGCGTCCTGCTGCTCGCCGCCTGCGCGCTCCTGCTGTGGCGGCTCCGGTGTCCGGTGGCCGTCGTGTTCGGTACGGCGGTCGTGGTCGCGCTCTATCTGGGGGCGGGCTATGCCTACGGCCCGGTGTTCTTCACGGTGGCCGTGGCCTGTTTCTCCGCCGTCGTCGCCGGGCACCGGCGGGCCGCGTGGAGCGCGCTCGGGCTGCTGTGCGCCGTACATCTGCTGGTCGCGTACTGGTTGTACCGGTGGCTGCCGCCGTCCGGGGACGAGCCCGCGTCCCTCGGGCAGGAGATCGTGGTCACCGGCTGGGTCGTCGCGATCGTGGCGGTCGCGGAACTGGCGAGGGCCCGGCGAGAGCAGTGGTCACGGGAGCGGGCCGAGCGCGCACAGGCCGCCCGGCGCCGCGCCGACGAGGAACGGCTGCGGATCGCCCGTGAACTGCACGACGTCCTCGCGCACAGCCTCTCCGTGATCAACGTCCAGGCGGGTGTCGGCCTCGCCCTCCTCGACGCCGACCCGGATCAGGCGCGCACCGCGCTCACCACCATCAAGTCCGCCAGCAAGGAGGCGCTCGGCGAGGTGCGCCAGGTGCTCGACACCCTCCGTACGCCGGGAGACGCGCCGCGCGCCCCGGCACCCGGCCTGGACCGGCTCCCCGAACTGGTCGAGCAGGCGGCACGCGCCGGGCTCACGGTCGAGGTGGCGGGGGAGCCGCCCCGGCTGTCGCCCGGCACCGATCTCGCCGCGTTCCGCATCCTCCAGGAGGCCCTCACCAATGTCGTACGCCACTCCGGTTCACGGCACGCGCGCGTACGGCTCGACGAGGACGGTGCGACGCTACGGCTGCGTATCGACGACGACGGGCCGGCGACCGGCGCGGACGCGGGTGGCAGCGGCAACGGTCTCGCCGGGATGCGGGAGCGTGCCGCGGCGCTGGGTGGCACGATCGAGGCGGGGCCGCGCGCCGACGGCGGCTTCCGGGTGCTCGTCGTACTGCCGGTGCGGGCGGCGGCGAGAGTGACGACGGCTGAGCGTGGGGAGGACCGGTGATCCGCGTACTGCTCGCCGACGACCAGTCCCTGGTCCGTGCGGGATTCCGGGCGCTGCTCGACGCGCAGCCGGACATCGAGGTGTGCGCGGAGGCCGCCGACGGCGAGGAGGCCGTGCGCCAGGCCGCCGAACTGGGCCCGGACGTCGTCCTGATGGACATCCGCATGCCCCGGCTGGACGGCCTCGCGGCCACGCGCCGTATCACCGGGGACCAGGCGCTCGCACAGGTCAGGGTGGTCATGCTGAGCACGTTCGAACTCGACGAGTACGTCTTCGAGGCGATCCGTTCCGGGGCCTCCGGCTTCCTGGTCAAGGACACCGAGCCCGATGAACTCCTGCGTGCCGTACGGGCGGTGGTGGCCGGTGACGCGCTGCTCTCGCCCGGCGTGACGCGCCGGCTCATCGCCGAGTTCGCCGCCCGCTCCAAGGAGCCCGCCGTGGCGGAGGAGTTGGGCCGGCTCACGGAACGCGAGCGGGAGGTGATGGCGCTGGTCGGCATCGGCCTGTCCAATGAGGAGATCGCCCGCCGCCTGGTCGTCAGCCCCCTCACCGCCAAGACCCACGTCAGCCGCACCATGGTGAAACTGGGCGTCCGTGACCGCGCCCAACTGGTCGTCCTGGCCTATGAGTCGGGCCTGGTGCGACCGGGCTGGCTGGGCTGAACCGCCCGGGAGAAGCGCCGCAGCACGCTCACCACACGGACCACGAACAGCACGGCGGCGAGCACCAGCCCCGCACCCAGCAGCAACCGGACGACAGACTCCGGCAGTTCGAACAGCAGCACCGGGCCGGTGACCGCGCAGAAGACGACCACCGCCGCGAACGCGGCACTGAACAGCGCGTATCCGATCTCCACGGTGATCGCATCCCGCTCGGCCGGACTCCGCCGTCCCCCGTGACCGCTCATCCCCCGATTCTCACCGCCGTGCGCCCGCCGGGGCAACCGCCCCCGCCGGGCGCACGCGGGGAGGAGATCCCTCAGTCACCGACCGGTACGCGGTCCGGCTGTGCCGCCTCCGCCGTGGAACCCGCGACGACGACCGAGCCGCGGGCGCGGCGGGTGCGCAGGCCGGGGAGGGTGATGAGGAGGCCCGCGGCGGCGATGGCCGTCACCACCGCGAGGCCGGGGCGGTAGCTGTCGAGGACGCCCTGCGGGGTGGGGTCCGCCGGGGCGCCCGCGGTCACCACGGCCGTCACCACGGCGAGGAAGATCGCGCCACCGACCTGCACGGACGTGTTGAGCAGACCGGACACCATGCCCTGCTCATGGTCCGCCACCCCGTTGGTGGCCTGGATGTTGAGCGAGGGGAAGACCAGCGCGCAGGCCGCGCCGATCAGCAGCATGGTCGGCAGGATCACGGCCGCGTAGACCGGGTCGAGGTCGACGCGCAGGAACAGCGCGTACCCGGCGACCATCAGGGCGAAGCCGGCCGCGATCAGCCGGGGTGTGCCGAACCGGTCCACGATCGCGCCGACCTTGGTCGAGGACACCGCCACCAGCGCACCCGCCGGTAGGAACGCGAGCGCCGTGTGCAGCGCCGACCAGCCGAGCAGCGACTGCATGTAGAGCGTGGCCAGGAACTGGAAGCCGACGTACGACCCGAAGAAGGCCATCGCGCCGAGCTGGGCGCGGACCTGGTTGCCGGAGCGCAGCACACCGAGCCGGATGAGCGGTCCGGCGGAGCGCTGCTCGACCCGCACGAACGCGGTCAGCAGGACGGCTACCGCGAGGAACGAGAGCAGTGTGCGCGCGGACGTCCAGCCCGCCTCCGGTGCCTGGACGACCGTGAACACCAGCAGCAGCATCGACAGGGTGCCGAGGACGGCGCCCGGGACGTCGTAGCCGTTGTGCTCCCGTTCGCGCTCGCTGCGCGGCAGCAGCCGCATCCCCGCGAACAGCGCGATGAGGGCGATCGGTGCGGGCAGCAGCATGGTCAGGCGCCAACTGGCCTCCGTGAGCAGGCCGGAGAGGACCAGGCCCATGGAGAAGCCGGTGGCGGCGCAGGTGGTGTAGATGGACAGGGCCCGGTTGCGCAGCGGCCCCTCCGGGAACGTCGTCGTGATGATCGACAGTCCGGCCGGCGCGGTGAACGCCGCGCTCAGCCCCTTGATGAAGCGGCTGGCGATCAGCAGCGGGCCCGAGTCGACGAGCCCGCCCAGCAGCGAGGCGAGGGCGAAGACCCCCAGGGCGACCAGGAAGACCTGGCGCCGGCCCAGCAGGTCGGCGGCCCGGCCGCCCAGGAGCAGCAGTCCGCCGTAGCCGAGGATGTAGCCGCTGACGATCCATTGCAGCGTCGAGGTGGAGAGGCCCAGGTCGGAGCCTATGGACGGCAGGGCGACGCCGACCATCGACACATCGAGCGCATCCAGGAACATCGCGGCGCACAGCACCAGCAGGGTGCCCCACAACCGGGAGGTCCAGCGTCCCTCGGGCACGCCGGGGACGGGTGAGGTGAGCGGAGAGGTCATGACGACGACAGTACATGCGCATGCATCGAATGCAAGTGCATTTAATTCCGGCGCAACAAAACCGTTTCTCTGCTACGGTGCGGGCCATGGCGGCGAAGAACGGCGAGGCGGACAGAGCCGAGCGGGCGCTGGTCGCGCAGTGGCGGGACATGCTGGCCCTGCACGCCCGGACTCAGTGCGAACTCGACCGGGTGCTGCACCGGCACGGCCTGTGCGCCAGTGACTTCGAGGTGCTCGACGTCCTCGCCGAGTCGACCGCGAACGCGGCGTGCAGCTACCGCGTCCAGGAGATCGCCGAGCGCGTCCATCTCACCCAGAGCGCGCTGTCCCGGCTGATCGCGCGGCTGGAGAAGGACGGCCTCGTCGAACGCGGCCTGTGCGCCGAGGACCGACGAGGCGTCCGGGTCGCGCTCACGGGAAAGGGGCGGGCGCTGCACGGCGATGTCCTGCCGGTGCAGCGAGCGGTGCTCACCCGCATGCTGGCGCAGCCGGACGCCTCCTAGGGCTCCCCTAGGGTAGGGCTCCCCTGGGGCGCGTCCCCTGGCTTCAGATGACGGCGGACTTCTCCCGCCACAGGGTCGCGAGTTCCGCGTCGCCGGTGACGGCGGGGAACGGCAGGCGGTTCCACAGGGCCAGATAGAGCCGCGCCGCCGGTCCGGTGAGCTCGCAGTCCGCGTCGCCGTCGGCGGTGCGCTCCGTCAGGGGCGGCTCGGGGGACAGCCGTACGGTCCACACGGCGTCCTCCTCGAGATCGGTCGCCCGTATCCGGAGCACCCGGGGTTTCTCGGTGCGCACCCTGCTCCTGTCGCGGGCGTGGAATCCGCTCAGCAGCTCGTCGATGCCGTCGGCGGCGAAGGCGGCGGGCAGACTCCGCGCGCTCTCCTCCGGGGCGCGGCCCCGCGCCGAGTCGGCGTCCACGCGGTGGACGGCCGTCTCGTGCGCCTGCCGTCGGGCCCAGAACGCCAGCGGTGACGGAACCGGTGCTCCGGGGCCGCTTCGGGCCGGTCGTCGACGGCCGGGTCCTCACCGAGCCCACCGACACGGTCTTCGCCGCCGGACGGCAGCATCCGGTACCGCTCCTCGTCGAGGGCTCCGTGTACACGACCCTGGACGTGCTGCGCCGGCTCCCCGTGGAACCGGGCACCGACGAGGTGTACCCCGTACGGGACACGGACGAGGCCCGCCGGACGGCCCGGCGGTTCACCGGGGAGAGCCGCTTCACCTACCCCGTCCGGTACTGGGCCACGGCCCACCGGCGGACCACGCCGACCTGGCTGTACCGCTTCACCCGGAGACCCCCGCTGCCCGACGACCTGGTCCTCGCACCTCCGCGGGACGGGCTGCCGGGATACGGCGTCCATCACACCGCCGAACTCCGCTACGCCCTCGACACCTTGGACTGCCGCCCCTGGCCCCGGACCGAGGCCGACCGCGCCTGGCCCGCACCATGGCCGACACCTGGGCGCGCTTCGTGGAGAAGGCCGACCCCAACGGCGGCGGGCTGCCCGCCTGGCCCGCCTTCGCCGAGGACGAGGCGATGGTCTTCGACGAGCAGGTCGCTCTCGGAGGCGTCGAACGCCCGGCGGCGATGCGACTGTTGGCGGACTGCCCCCGCCCCCTGTGAAAGGACCTCCCATGGCACGACTCCCCGACACCGAAGGCACCGGTGAGATCGCCGCCCGCGTCCGCGACCGCCGGGGCGGCGAACTGCGCCCCCTCGACCGGATGCTGCTGCACAGCCCCCAGCTCGCCGACGGCTGGAACAGCCTCCTGGGCGCCATCCGGGGCAGGCTGAGGCTGGGCGCGGACCTCCGCGAGTCGGTGATCCTGAGGATCGCCGTCCTCAACCGCGCCCCGTACGAATGGACCGCCCACGAGCCCGAGGCGCGGCGGGCCGGGCTCGGCGACGCCGAACTGGCCGAGCTGCGACGCGAGAAGCCCGAGCTCGACGCCCGGATGTCCCGGGTCATCGCCTACACCGACGCGATGACCCGCGACCTCCACGTTCCCGACGCCCTGTTCGACGCCCTGCGCGCCGACTTCACCGACGCGGAGCTGGTCGAACTGACGGCGACCGTCGCGGCGTACAACATGGTGTCCCGCTTCCTGGTCGCCCTGGACGTCTAGTGCCGCGGCAGGCGACGTTCGCCCCGTCGCGACGCCCGGCACGCACTCTCGCCGCACCGGCCGAAAGCCCAAGTACGTCCAGTACGAGGACTTCCGGCCGGCACGCCGAGAGCACGCACCGGACGCCGCTCCTTGACGGGCAAACGTTGCCTGCCGCGGCACTAGGAGCCACCGTGCCGCCGGAGGAAGCGGATCAGCAGGCGGTTCCAGGCGGCGGGCTGCTCCCCGTGCGGATGGTGGCCCGCCTCGCGGACGACATGGGTCTGCACGTCCGCCAGATGGCCGGAGTCGAGGCGCATCACCGACGGCGGGTTGTACAAGTCGGCGTCCCCGGTGATCGGTTGGACCGGCAGGGTGAGCCTCTCCAGGGCCGCCCAGGTGATCGTGCGGGTGAGGGACCGGGCGAAGGCGGTGGGAGGGGCCCAGCTCCTTGGAGTCCACCGGCGTGTCACCGAACGGGTCGGGCTGGAGCGCCGAGGTCAGCTCCTGGTACGCGGTGTCCTGGATGCCCATGACACTGCCCGACACCGTGAGGCCGCGGAGCCGGACAGGGGGAAGCGGTCCAGGCCCAGACGGTCGGCGAGGGTGTCGAGGTCGCCCGAGGCGGTGTCGACCTCCGCCCTGGTGCCGGCGACCGAGCGATGGGCCCCGCGCCGCGAGTAGCCGATCACCCAGCAGCCGGCCCCGGCCGGCCCCGGCTGCTGGTACGGCCGGCTCTCGCCGCTGCCCGGGCACGGATGCAGCAGGACGATCGCCTCCCCGTCGCCGCCGGTGTCCCAGCACCACGGACTGCCGCCCCCGGAGACCGGCACCTGGTACTCGGTGACCGGTACCCGCGCGGGGGCCGGCACGGGCTCCCACGGCCCGGACGGCTCCCCGGCGGCGCTCGCGAAGGCCGCACCCTGCGGGACCCGGTCGTCGCGAGAGCGGCCGGTGCGGCGCCGCCGACCACCGCCCGTCCGCTGGGCCCCGTGGGGTCGGCGGGGCCGTGGGGGACCGGCTGCATGATTCCTCCGGTGGACAAGGGGCCCCAGGATGTTGACAGGAATGTTGGAAGTCGACAGGAGGCGGGGTATCCCGTATCGGACGTGATACGGGGTGAGATGGTGTCGACACCGTTGAACCGGCTGTGAGTCCGGACCAGGCAGGGAGAAGTGCCGCATGACCGATCAGGACACGCACCTCGTGCTGGAGCGCCTCCTGCGGCTGCGGGACCGGCGTGAGCCGCTGGTCGCGCAGATCGCCGAATGGGTCGGCGCGGGCATCATCGAGGGGCGGCTCGAGCCCGGGCAGGACCTCAACAGCGTCGATCTGTCACGCCGGTTCGACACCAGCCGGACCCCGGTGCGCGAGGCGCTGATGCTCCTCGAGCAGGAGGGCCTGGTCGAGATGAAGGCGCGCCGCCGGCCCCGGGTCGCCGCACCCTCCCCACAGGACATCCGGGACATCTACCAGGTGCGCAAGAACCTCCTGTCGATGCTCGCGGCCCTGCTCGTCGAGCGGGCGGGCGACGAGGAGATCGCCGAGCTGCGCACCCGCGTCGAGCGGATGCGGAAACTGGCCGACGACGGTGACGTGGACGGGTACTTCTGGAGCCATGTGACGCTCCAGGAACGGATGACGGAGATCGTCGGCAACGCCACGCTCAAGCAGATCCTGGACTCCCTCGCGCTGCGCACCCTGATGCTGCGGCACCTCAGCCTCACCCGCGCCGGCCGCCTCGCCTACAGCGTGGACGACCAGGAACGGCTGCTCCGGGCCGTCGAGGAGCGCGACGGGGAACTGGCCGCCGCGCTGATCGCGGGTGCGACGGTACGGGCGCAGCGGGCGGTGGAGGAGCAGCTGGAGCAGGACGCGGCGGGACGCGTGCGGGGGCCCGCACGACGGCGGCGCACGGCCTCCTGACGGCCGGTGACCGCACGTCACCTGGCGAGCACTCCGCCGTCCACGGGGAAGTTGCCGCCGGTCACCCACGCCGACTCGTCCGACGCCAGGTACACCGCGCACCAGGCGATGTCCCGCGGGGTTCCGACCCGGCCCAGCGGGATCCGGGCGAGCAGGGTCTCGCGGGCCGCGCCGTCATGGGCGCCGGCGGACTCCGTGGCGGGGGTGCGCACCATGCCCGGTGAGATCGTGTTCGCGCGGATGTCCGACGGCCCGCCCTCGACGGCGAGTTGACGGGTCAGACCGAGCACCGCCGACTTGCCCGCGCAGTGCGCGACCATCCCGAAGGTCCCGCTGCCCCGGAAGGCGTTCACCGAGGCGAAGCTGACGATCGAGCCGCCGCCCGAGGCCGCCAGGTGCGCCACGCGGCCCGCACGGGCAGGAAGACGACGTCGACCTCGCCGCGGATGGTCGGCGTCCCCTGGGCGCCGAAGTCCATCTCGGCGGTCGTCGCCATGTGCGGGGCGATCGCGCCGGCGGTCACCAGGACGTCGATCCGTCCGTGCCGCTCGTAGGCCTCGTCGGCGTAGCGCCGGGCGTGGGCCGGGTCCGTCATGTCGAACGGGGCGAGCATCTCGACGCTCAGCCCCCGGTCGGCGGCCTCCTCGCGGGTGCGTTCGGCCGCGGCCGCGTCGATGTCACAGCCGACCACGGTCGCGCCCTGCTCCGCGAAGAGCAGGGTGCAGCCCTGGCCGATCCCGGCCCCCGCACCGGTGACGAGAGCGACTTTCCCGGAGAGCCTGCCGGTCACATGGACCCCCGTCTCGTATGTCCGCACGAGACGCGGCGCGACTCGCCCTCCCCTCTTAGTGTCGACAGTGTGAGCGGGTCAAGGGGTGTGAGCCTCTCAAGAGGCCATTCTGCCGACAGTTGGCCGAGGGTCTCTGGCTCGTGCTCCGACAGCGCGGGCGCCGGGCGCGACCTCGGCCAACACGGAACGCCGCCCGACCCGTCCTTTGTAAAGTGGCCCTCGTCAGTCCGTTCCAGGAGTCCCCGCAACCCGTGAGGTACACCCGAATCATGACGACCGAAACGTTTGAGTTCCAGGTAGAGGCCCGTCAGCTTCTCCAGTTGATGATCCACTCGGTCTACTCGAACAAGGACGTCTTCCTGCGCGAGCTCGTCTCCAACGCCTCCGACGCGCTGGACAAGCTGCGCCTCGCCAAGCTGCGGGACGACGCGCTCGACGCCGACGTCTCCGACCTGCACATCGAGATCGACACCGACGCCGAGGCCCGTACGCTCACCGTGCGGGACAACGGGATCGGGATGTCGTACGACGAGGTCGGCCAACTCATCGGCACCATCGCCCACTCCGGCACCGCGGAGTTCGCCAAGGAGCTGCGCGAGGCCCAGGACGCGGACAGCGCCGAGGGGCTCATCGGTCAGTTCGGCGTCGGCTTCTACTCCGGGTTCATGGTCGCCGACGAGATGACCCTCGTGACCCGGCACGCCGGCGAGAGCCACGGCACCCGCTGGTCCTCGCGCGGCGAGGGGACGTACAGCCTGGAGACCGTCGACGACGCGCCGCAGGGCACCTCGGTCACCCTGCACCTCAAGCCCGCCGACGACGAGGACAAGCTGCACGACTACACCTCCGCCTGGACGATCAGGGACATCGTCAAGCGGTACTCGGACTTCATCACCTGGCCGATCCGTACCGTCCCGCGGCAGGGCGAGGACGGCACCGTGCCCGAGGCCGAGACGCTCAACTCGATGAAGGCGCTGTGGGCGCGCTCGCGCGAGGAGGTGTCCGACGACGAGTACCACGAGCTGTACAAGCACATCAGCCACGACTGGCGCGAACCGCTGGAGACCATCAGGCTCCAGGCGGAGGGCACCTTCGAGTACCAGGCCCTGCTGTTCGTGCCCTCGCACGCCCCGCACGACCTCTACACCCAGGGCTACAAGCGCGGTGTGCAGCTGTACGTCAAGCGCGTCTTCATCATGGACGACTGCGAGGCGCTGCTGCCGTCCTATCTGCGCTTCGTCAAGGGCGTGGTCGACGCGGCGGACCTCTCGCTGAACGTCTCCCGCGAGATCCTTCAGCAGGACCGGCACATCCGGATGATGCAGCGCCGGCTGACCAAGAAGCTCCTGTCCACGGTCAAGGAGATGAGGGAGAACGCCCCGGAGCGGTACGCCACGTTCTGGCGGGAGTTCGGCTCCGTCCTCAAGGAGGGCCTGCTCAGCGACTCCGACAACCGCGAGACCCTGCTCGCCGCCGCGTCGTTCGCCAGCACCCACGCCGAGGACGGACTCACCACTCTCACGGCGTACGTGGAGCGGATGAAGGACGGCCAGGAGGACATCTACTACCTGACCGGCGAGTCCCGCGAGAGCATCGAGAACTCCCCGCACATGGAGGCGTTCCGCGCCAAGGGCATCGAGGTCCTGCTGCTCACCGACGCCGTCGACGAGGTCTGGGTCGACGTGGTGGGCGAGTTCGAGGGCAAGCGGCTCAGGTCCGTCGCCAAGGGCGAGGTCGACCTCGACGGCGAGAGCGAGGAACGGGCCGACGGGGAGCGGGAGAAGCAGGGCGAGGAGTACGCCGCCCTGCTCGGCTGGATGAAGGAGCAACTGGGCGACGACATCAAGGAGGTGCGCCTCTCCGCGCGCCTCACCGTCTCCCCGTCCTGCCTCGTCTCCGACACCGGCGACCTCACCCCCGCGCTGGAGAACATGTACCGCGCCATGGGCCAGGAGGTGCCCAAGGCCCAGCGGATCCTCGAACTCAACCCCGGACACCCGCTGGTGCAGGGGCTGAACAAGGCCTACCAGGAGCGCGAGGACCGTACCGGGCTCGCCGGGACCGCCGAACTGCTGCACGGCCTCGCGGTGCTCGCCGAGGGCGGCCGGCCGACGGACCCCGGCCGGTTCGTGAAGCTCGTGGCGGAACGTCTGGAGCGCGCGCTCTAGTCGTCGCCGGGTGATTGCGGGCGGGGACGGTGTAGAGGCCCCCGCCCGGAATCTTCACGGCCCGCACACCGAACATTCTGATTGGTTGAGTCAATCAACTGGGCCTACGATGCTGGGCAGTTCGTGCTGGAACGCATCCCCCCACGGAGG
This sequence comes from Streptomyces griseoruber, assembly GCF_001514205.1. Classification (GTDB taxonomy): domain Bacteria; phylum Actinomycetota; class Actinomycetes; order Streptomycetales; family Streptomycetaceae; genus Streptomyces; species Streptomyces griseoruber. The sequence goes on from NZ_KQ948777.1 coordinate 198,443, forward strand.
CCCCCCGCCATGTCCCACGCGCATCCCACGCCCGCCCGAGCGGGGGCCTCGGCGTCCGCGGAGCCGGGGCAGCCCGCCGCCCGGCGGCCGGGTCTCGTCGTCGCGGTGCTGGCCTTCGGCGGGATCGTCGTCTCGCTCATGCAGACGCTGGTCATCCCGATCGTCCCCGAACTGCCCGGGCTGCTGGGCGCGTCGGCCTCGGACGCGACCTGGGCCGTCACCGCCACCCTGCTCGCCGCCGCCGTCGCCACCCCCGTCATGGGACGGCTCGGCGACATGTACGGCAAGCGCCGCATGCTGCTGGCCGGCCTGGTCATGCTGGTCGCCGGATCCGTCACGGCCGCCCTCAGCGACACCCTCGCCCCGATGGTCGTCGGCCGGGCGCTCCAGGGCCTCGCCTCGGGTGTCATCCCGCTCGGCATCAGCATCATGCGGGACGAACTCCCCGCCGAGCGGCTCGGCTCGGCCACCGCGCTGATGAGCGCCTCCCTCGGCGTCGGCGGCGCCCTCGGGCTGCCCGCCGCCGCGCTGATCGCGGACCAGTTCGACTGGCATGCGCTGTTCTGGACGTCCGCCGCGCTGGGCGTGGTCGCCGCGCTGCTCGTCCCGCTGTACGTGCCCGAGTCGCCGGTGCGCGCCGGCGGACGCTTCGACGTCGTGGGCGCCCTCGGCATGGCGGCCGGGCTGGTCTGTCTGCTGCTGGGCATCTCCAAGGGCGCCGACTGGGGCTGGGGCAGCGCCACCACGCTCGGGCTGTTCGGCGCGGCGGCCGTGGTGCTCCTCCTGTGGGGCCTGTTCGAACTCCGCGTCCCACAGCCCCTGGTGGACCTGCGGACCACCGCCCGCCGTCAGGTGCTGGTGACCAACCTCGCCTCCATGGCCTTCGGTTTCTCCATGTTCGCCATGTCCCTGGTCCTTCCCCAGCTGCTCCAGTTGCCTGAGGCGACGGGCTACGGTCTGGGCAGGTCGCTGCTGGCCGCCGGACTCGTCATGGCCCCCACGGGCCTGGTCATGATGGCCACCGCGCCGCTGTCCGCGCTGGTGTCCGGGGCGCGCGGCCCCAAGACGACCCTGATGATCGGTGCCGTGATCGTGGCCGCCGGGTACGGGCTGGGCATCGTGCTGACGGACGCCGTCTGGCAGCTCGTCCTGGTCTCCTGCGTCGTCGGCGCCGGCATCGGCTTCGCCTACGGCGCCATGCCCGCGCTCGTCATGGGGGCGGTGGACCCTTCCGAGACGGCCGCCGCGAACAGCCTCAACACGCTGATGCGGTCCATCGGCACCTCCACCGCGAGCGCCGTCGCCGGGGTGATCCTGGCCCGGATGACCACCACCTTCGGCACCGTCGCCCTGCCGTCCGAGAACGGCTTCAAGGTGGTCATGGCGGTGGGGTCGGGGGCGGCGGTGCTGGCGCTGCTGGTCGCCTCGTTCATCCCCGGGCGGGGGCGCGCGGCGACGGAGCCCGCCCCGGTGACGACCGGGACCGCCGGGCCCGACGAGCGGGCCGTGGGCGCGGCCGTCGCCGTCCCGCTGGCCCGTGCCGTCGCCGAACTGGTCGCCACGGTGCCGGGGCTCGACGACGGCGAGCCGGGCGCCGGCGCTCACCCCGTGCGCGGGCAGGTGCGGGGCGCGGAGGGCGCGCCGGTCGCCGGGGCCGCGGTGACCCTGATCTCGCTGGGCGGACGGCAGCTGGGCCGCGCGGTCACCGCCGCCGACGGCGCCTACGCCCTCCGTGCGCCGGGGGAGGGCACCTATGTGCTGATCACCGCCGCCGACGGTCATCAGCCGCAGGCGGCGACGGTCCTGGCGGGGGCGGCGCCGGTGACGTACGACGTCCTCCTCGTCGGCAGCAGCGGGCTCGCCGGAGCGGTGCGCTCGGCCGAGAGCGGTGCTCCGGTCGCCGGGGCGGTCGTGATCGTCACGGATGTGCGCGGAGACGTGCTGGCCAGCGTGCGGACCGACGGCATGGGCGAGTTCGCGGTGACCGACCTGGTGCCGGGAGCGGTGACCGTCGCCGTCAGCTCGCCCAAGCACCGACCCCTGGCGCTGCCCGTGGAGATCGGCGCCACCGGTCTCACCCGGGTCGACGTCGAGCTGCGGTTCGGCGCACAGGTCCGGGGAACGGTACGCGGTGCGGGCGCCCCGCTCGGCGACGCCCGGGTGACACTGGTGGACGCCGCCGGGAACGTCGTCGCCTTCACGACGACCGGCAGCGACGGCGCGTACGCCTTCTCCGACCTGGACGGCGGCCAGTACACGGTGATCGCGACCGGCTACCCGGCCCGTGCGACCGGGATCAGCCTCGGCGGCGGTGACGTGGACGACCACGACATCGAACTCGCCCACGCGGGAGAGTAGTCCCCGCGCCGCCTCACGAGCGGACCGGCATCCGCCCCACTCGGGTGCCGGTCCTTCACCCCGGCCGGCACGGACGTCCGCACCGGCCGTCTCACACCAGGACGACCCGGATCCCCGCCTCCTCGCACCGCCGGACCGTCTCCGCGTCCGCCCCCGTGTCCGTGACCAGGGTGTCCACCGCGTCGGCCGCGCAGATCCGGGCGAACGCCCGCCGCCCCAGCTTGCTGGAGTCGGCGGCCACCACGACCCGCCCGGCGCGCTCGCACAGCATCCGGTCGACGGCCGCCTCGGCCTCGTCGTGCGCGGCGGCACCGTCCCTCGTGTCGAAGGCCACCACCCCGAGCACCGCCACATCCAGGGTGATCTGCCCCAGCACCCCGTCGGCCAGCGGCCCGACCAGCTCGTACGACTGCGCCCGCGCCACCCCGCCCGTCACCACGATCTTGAACTGGGGGCGCACCGCCAGCTCGGTCGCGATGTTCAGGGCGTTGGTGACCACCGTCAGCGCCGGGGTGCCGGACGCCAGATCGGCGCGCACCGCCAGCGCCCGCGCCACCTCCGTCGTCGTCGTGCCCCCGGTCAGCCCGACCGCCTCGCCCGGCCCGACCAGATCCGCGACCGCCCGCGCGATCCGCTGCTTCTCGGAGGCACGCCGGGCCGTCTTGTAGCGCAACGGCAGCTCGTACGACACCCCGTGCACCACCGCGCCGCCCCGCGTGCGGACCAGCATCTGCTGCTCGGCGAGCTGGTCGAGGTCCCGGCGGATGGTCGCCGCCGACACCCCCAGCTCCGCCGCGGCCTCCTCCACGTCCAGCCGGCCCCGCTCGACCAGCAGCTCCAGCAGCGCCTTCCAGCGGGCGTCGCGTGACATGGGCCGTCTCCGTTCGCATGCTTGAAGTTGTTCGAAAGCAGGCTCTATCTTGCAGGAACAATCACCGTCAGCGGGAGGTGGGGCATGACCCACGTCGAGGACGAGCTGAGGAGCCAGCCGGAGTGCTGGGCACGGGCCGCCGCCGAAGCCGGCCGGTGGGCGCCGGACCTGCCCCGGCCGGGGGAGCGGGTGGCGATCGTCGGCTGCGGCACCTCCTCCTTCATGGCCCGGGCGGCCGCCGCCCTCCGGGAGGGTGCCGGGCAGGGCGAGACGGATGCCTTCGCCGCCTCCGAGTTCCCCCGTCACCGCCCCTACGACCGGGTCCTCGCCCTCACCCGCTCCGGCACCACCACCGAGGTGCTCGACCTCCTCGCCCGCCTCCGGGGCCGTACGCCCACCACCGCCGTCACCGCCGACCCGAGCACCCCGGTCGGGGAGGCGGCCGACCGGGTCGTCGTGCTCGACCACGCCGACGAACTCTCCGTCGTGCAGACCAGGTTCGCGACCACCGCCCTCACCCTCCTGCGCGCCCACCTCGGTCTGCACCCCGACAGCGCCGTCGCCGACTGCCGCACCGCGCTCGCCGAGCCGCTGCCCGAAGGGCTCGTGGAATGCGGGCAGTTCACCTTCCTCGGGCGCGGCTGGACCGTGGGCCTGGCGCACGAGGCGGCCCTGAAGATGCGCGAGGCCGCGCTCGCCTGGGCGGAGGCGTACCCCGCCATGGAGTACCGGCACGGCCCGATCAGCGTCAGCACCTCCGGCACGGCCACCTGGATGATCGGCGAGGCGCCCGACGGGCTGGCCCGACAGGTCGGCGACACCGGCGCGCTGTGGGTGCGGGGAGCACTGGACCCCCTCGCCGAGCTGGTCCGCGCCCAGCGGCTCGCCGTGGCCGTCGCCGCCGCCCGGGGGCTCGACCCGGACCGGCCCCGCCATCTCACCCGCTCCGTGATCCTCTGACCGGCCGACCAGGAGCTGCCGTGCCCCTCACCACCACCGGCGAGCTGGTCGCCCGCGCCCGCGCGGCCCGTACCGCCGTCCTCGCCTTCAACATCATCACGCTGGAGCACGTGGAGGCCGTGGCCGCCGGTGCCGAGGCCGCCGGCGCGCCCGTCGTCCTCCAGGTCAGCGAGAACGCCGTCACGTTCCGCCGGGGCCGGCTGCTCCCGCTGGCCCGGGCCGCCGTCACCGTCGCCGAACAGGCCGCCGTTCCGGTCGCGTTGCACCTCGACCACGTCCGGAGCGACACCCTGCTCCACCAGGCCGCCGACGCCGGGTTCAGCTCCGTGATGTACGACGCCTCCCGGCTGCCGTACGCCGCGAACCTCGCCGCGACCCGCGCCGCCGTCGACTGGGCGCACTCCCGAGGGCTGTGGATCGAGGGCGAGTTGGGGGAGATCGGCGGCAAGGGGGCGCACGCCCCCGGGGCCCGCACCGACCCCGGTCGGGCGCGCGCCTTCGTCGACGGCTCCGGCGTGGACGCCCTGGCCGTCGCCGTCGGCAGCGTGCACGCCATGACCACCCGCACGGCCACCCTCGACCACGCCCTGCTGGCGCGGCTCGCCGAGGCCGTCGACGTGCCGCTGGTCCTGCACGGCTCGTCCGGCGTCCCCGACGACCAGCTCACCGCGGCCGTCGCGGGCGGGATCACCAAGGTCAACATCGGCACCGCCCTCAACCAGGCCCTCACCGGTGCGATCCGGGAGTTCCTGGACACCGACCCGGCCGTCGTGGACCCGCGCCGCTACCTGACGGCGGGACGCGAGGCGATGGCCCGCACGGTGGAGCGGACCCTGCGCCTGCTCACCCGCGCCTGACCGCCCTCAGCACCACGAACTTCGGGTCCCCGGCCACCAGCCGGCAGTTCCCGAACAGCCGCTTCAGCGTCATGTGGTAGCCCAGATGACGGTTGCCCACCACCCACAGCTCCCCGCCCGGCCGCAGCACGCGCCGGGCACCCGTGAACATCCGCCGGGCCGTCGCGTCCGTGGTCGCCTGGTGGGAGTGGAACGGCGGATTGTTCAGGACGACGTCCACACTGCCGTCCGGCACCCCGGTCAGCCCGTCCCCGACCCGGAACTCGGCGTGTCCCGGCACCCCGTTGGCCTTGAAGGTCGCCTCCGCCGAGGCCACCGCCTGGAACGACTCGTCGGTGAACAGCACCTCGGTCTCCGGGTTGGCCAGCGCCACCGCCGTCCCCACGATCCCGTTGCCGCAGCCCAGGTCCACGACCCTGCGCGGGCCGTCCGTCTCCGGCAGGTGCTTCAGGAAGAACCGGGTGCCGATGTCCAGCCGGTCGGCGCAGAAGACCCCCGCGTGGTTGACGACCGGGCGGCCCGAGAGCGAACCGACGTCGCCGGGAAGGTCGTAGAGGTACGGCCACGGGTTCGCGGGGCGCGGCAGCGACGCATCCGGGGCGCAGAAGATCAGCCGCGCCTTCTGCTCGGCCAGCGAGGTCCTGGTCGGGCCGAGGATCCGCTCGAACAGGCGCAGGGTGGAGGTGTGGATCTCCTTGACCATGCCGGTGCCGATCACCACCGTGCCCGGGTGGACGGCGGGCGCGAGCCGCAGCAGCTGGTCCTCCAGCAGTGCCAGGCTCTTCGGCACCCTGACCAGGAGCAGGTCGATCCGGTCGGGCACCGGGTCCTGGGTGGTGAGCAGCCGCACCGTGCCGGGTCCGACACCGGCCCGCGCGAGGTTCACCCGGGTCGCCTCCTGCCCCAGCCAGGAGTCGGTGATCTGCACCGGTTGGTGCGCCGCGAGCGCCGTGACCAGCGCGCCCCAGCGGTCGCCCAGCACCACGACGGTGCCGGACAGGGGTACAGCCTGCTCCGCGAGATACCGGAGCAGATACGCGTCGGAGGCGTCCCAGGCACGCAGCCGGTCGCGCGGATCCTCGGGGAAGCGGGCCAGGGCGACCTCGCCCCACGGCGTCGTCATACGGTCGTTCATGGTGCCCCAAGGCTAGCCCAGCCGCAGCTCAGACCCGGTGTCGGTACGGTGGGGGAGGATGGCCTCATGGACGGCGAGCTGTTTCCCCGGGAGCGGGCCCGGATCGCGCCGGGCGCGGTGCACGTGCCCGACTGGCTCGACGCGGACCGCCAGGCCGGCCTCCTCGAAGCCTGCCGCGCGTGGGCGAGCCCCCCGGCCGGCCTGCGCACGGTCCGCACACCCGGCGGCGGCACGATGACCGCGCGCCAGGTCTGTCTGGGCTGGCACTGGTATCCGTACGCCTACGCCCGCACGGTCGTCGACGGCGACGGGACGCCGGTGAAGCCCTTCCCGGACTGGCTGGGCGAGCTGGGGCGGCGCGCGGTGGCCGACGCGCTGGGCCCCCGGGCGGCGACCGAGGCCCGCTACGACATCGCGCTGATCAACTTCTACGACGGCGACGCCCGCATGGGCCTGCACCGGGACGCCGACGAGCAGTCCGACGCGCCCGTGGTGTCCCTGAGCCTCGGCGACACCTGTGTGTTCCGCTTCGGCAACACCGAGACCCGCACCCGGCCCTGGACCGACGTGGAGCTGCGCAGCGGCGATCTGTTCGTGTTCGGCGGAGCGTCCCGGCTCGCCTACCACGGAGTGCCGCGCGTCCTGCCGGGCACGGCACCGGCGGGGCTGGGTCTGACGGGGCGGCTGAACGTCACCCTGAGGGTGAGCGGTTTCACCGGCGCACCCCCGCGGTCGGTCGACGCACCCGCCCGCTTCCCCGGCGGCGGCTGACGAACGGATCATGGGAGACTCCCCCTCATGAGCGGCGACGCGAACCCCCGGCCGGCGGGGGAAGGGACCACCTCGAGGGCGCGATTGGACCGGGGGCGCGGTGCGCTCGGGCCCGCGTTGGAGCTTGTGCACACCGGGCGGGCGCCCACCCGGTCCGTGCTCACCGCGGAACTCGGCGTCACCCGCGCCACGGCCGGCGCGGTCGCCGCCGAACTCGAGGCACTCGGGCTGATCCGGGTCGACGCGCGGCCCGGTGCCGCCGCCGGTTCCCAGGGCCGGCCCTCGCACCGGCTCGAACTCGCCGAGGAGGGCCCGGTCGCCCTGGCCGCCCAGGTGCACGCCGACGGGTTCCGCGCCGCGCTGGTCGGCCTCGGCGGCCGGATCGTCGCCACCACCCCGAGCTGTGAGGCCGTCGACGCCGATCCGGCGAAGGTGCTCGGCGCCGCCATGGACGCCGGTGCCGACCTGCTGCGCCGCACCGGCCGCCGGTGCGTGGGCGCGGGGCTCGCCGTGCCGTCGGCGGTCACCGAACCGGAAGGCCTGGCGCTCAACCCCCTGCACCTGGCCTGGCCGGTGGGGGCCCCGGTGCGGGAGGTCTTCGCCGAACGCGTCCGTGCCGCCGGGATCAGCGGCCCCGCCTTCGTCGGCAACGACGTCAACCTCGCCGCCCTCGCCGAACACCGGCACGGCGCCGGACGCGGCGCCCGCGACCTGCTGTGCGTGGCCACCGGGCACCGGGGCGTCGGCGGCGCGCTCGTCCTCGACGGCCGTCTGCACACGGGCAGTTCGGGACTCGCCCTCGAAGTCGGGCACCTCACCGTCAACCCCGAGGGCGGCCCCTGCCACTGCGGCGGCCGCGGCTGCCTCGACGTCGAGGCCGACCCGCTGGCCCTGCTGACGACCGCCGGCCGCGAGCCCGGACCCGAGGGCTCGCTGCTCCACCAGGCCAACGAGCTGATCCGCGAGGAGTACGGCGACCCGGTCGTCCGCACGGCCGCCGAAGCCCTCATCGACCGGCTCGGCCTCGGACTCGCGGGCCTGGTGAACATCCTCAACCCCGACCGGATCATCCTCGGCGGACTGCACCGCACCCTCCTCGACGCCGACCCCGACCGGCTGCGCGCCGTCGTCGCCGACCGCAGCCTCTGGGGCCGCAGCGGCGGCGTGCCCATCCTCGCCTGCACCCTCGACCACAACAGCCTGGTCGGAGCGGCCGAGCTCGCCTGGCAGCCGGTGCTCGACGATCCCCTCGGGGCGCTGAGCGCGGCCTGACCGCGGTCTCCCTCAGGGCCTGGCCCGAGAGGTACCCGCCCGGCACCGGCGACGACTTCGTCTCCAACGAGGTGATCGTCCAGGGCCTCACGGCCGCCCGCGTCCGGCACTTCCCGACCGACACCTGCGAGTGGGAGGGCTACTACGACAACGTCGCCGGCATCTCCTGCCCGCGGGGCGGCGGCCCGCGGCGCGAGGCCGACCTGGTCCTCCGCTTCGGCACCTTCGGCTTTCCCGCCCCTCGACGCGCACGTCGTCGAGTTCCGGGCTCCCGGCGACGGCGTCCCCGGCCCGCTGTCCTGGACCGCGCAGCAGGACGGCGGCCCCGAGGAGCGGCTGCACGTCCTGCACGCCTGGCTGGTCGAGGACCCGCCCGCGGGCCGGGGCCGCGTCCTCACCCAGGAGACGCAGCACGGCCGGCCCGCCGCGGCGCCGGCGCAGGAACGCCCCGACCCGAAGCCCAGCGGTCACCAGGCCCGGCTGGACGGCCTGGTGAGCGCCGCGGCGAAGTAGGTTGACGGCATGACCGACAAGACCACCGTGAGTGTCCTCGGCACCGGCATCATGGGTGCCGCCATGGCCCGCAACCTCGTCCGCGCCGGACACCCCGTCCGCGCCTGGAACCGCACCCGCGCCAAGGCCGAGCCGCTGGCCGCCGACGGCGTCACCGTCACCGACACCCCCGCCGAGGCCGTCCGGGGCGCGGATGTCGTCCTGACCATGCTCTACGACGGTCCCGCCGCCCTGGACGTCATGCGCGAGGCCGCTCCCGCCCTGCGCCCGGGCGTCGCCTGGGTGCAGTCGACCACCGCCGGCATCGAGGCGATCGGCGACCTGGCCGCCTTCGCCCGGGAGCACGGGCTCGTCTTCTTCGACGCGCCGGTGCTGGGCACCCGCCAGCCCGCCGAGGCCGGGCAGCTGACGGTCCTCGCGGCCGGCCCGGCCGGGCACCGGGACGCGGTCGCCCCCGTCTTCGACGCGGTCGGCGCGCGCACGGTGTGGACCGGCGAGGACGGCGGCGCGGGCAGCGCCACCCGGCTGAAACTGGTCGCCAACAGCTGGGTGATCGCCGCGACCGCCGCGACGGGTGAGGTGCTCGCGCTGGCCCGGTCGCTGGAGGTCGACCCGGCGGCGTTCTTCGGGCTGATCGAGGGCGGCCCGCTGGACATGGGCTATCTGCGGGCCAAGGCCGGGATGATCCTCGACGGCCGGCTCTCCCCGCCCCAGTTCGCGGTGGACACCGCGGCCAAGGACGCCCGTCTCATCGTCGAGGCCGGCCGCGCGGGCGGCGTCCGCCTCGACGTGGCGACCGCGAGCGCGGAACGCCTGGAGCGGGCGGCCGCGCAGGGACACGCCCACGAGGACATGGCGGCGGCCTACTTCGCGAGCTTCGACGAGAAGCCGTCCGCCTGAAACGCCCCCGGGCCCGCGACCCGAGCCGTCACACCCCGACGGCTCGGCGCGGCCGGGCCACCAACTCGCCGCCGCAATTGGGGCAGACACCTCCCAGCGCCGCTCCGCACGGCCGGCAGAAGGTGCACTCGTAGGAGCAGATCAGCGCCGGTCCGTCGGGCGGCAGGGCGGCCGTCGTACAGCGCTCGCAGCGCTCACGCATCTCCAGGGCCATGGCCGTACCCCTCCTCACCCGCGGGTCTCTCCGTCACGGGCCATGCTCGCGGACCGTACGCCGGCCGACAGCGTCCCGGCGGGACAGGTACCGACACGATCGGGCCATCCAGCGCCCCTCCCGTGGCACGCGGGAAGCACTCCCGGGACCCCGTGCGTACTCCCCGGGAGGTACCCGCACTGCCGCTGGCCGTACGACGACCCGGGCCCCCTCCCGGCGGGATTCTCGAGGCATCGCAGCACCGAGGAACCCCACCGAGGAGATGACCCGAGATGAACACCCTGGCGAACGGGGACGGCGGCGGCCCCGGCCCCTGGATCCTGTTCCTCCCGCTGATCTGGGCGGCCGTCGTGGTCGGCGTCGTCACCCTGCTGCGCCGCACGGTGTGGCGCGGCCGACGCGGCCCCTGGCATCCCGTCGACCGGCCCGCCGGCGACTCGCCCCTCGCCGTCCTCGGCCGGCGCTTCGCCGCCGGCGAGATCGACGAGGACGAGTACTGGCGCCGGCTGTCCGTCCTGGACGAGCAGTTCGGCCGGAAGGGGGGTGCGCGGTGACCACCGCGACCGCCCTCACGACGGCCGCCCGGGTCGCCGACGCCGTGAAGGTGTACGGCGTCGGAGACACCGCCGTACGGGCCCTGGACGGGGTGAGCGTGGCCTTCCCGGCCGGACGCTTCACCGCGATCATGGGCCCGTCGGGCTCCGGCAAGTCCACCCTGATGCACTGCGCGGCGGGCCTGGACACGCTCACCTCCGGCGCCGCCTGGATCGGCGACACCGAACTGGGCGCCCTCGACGACCGCCGCCTCACCCTCCTGCGCCGTGACCGGGTCGGGTTCGTGTTCCAGTCGTTCAACCTGGTGCCCACCCTGACCGTCGAGGAGAACATCCGGCTGCCGCTGGATCTCGCGGGCGCCGCGGGCGAGGCCGAGTGGATCGACGCGCTGGTCGACACCGTCGGTCTGCGCGACCGGCTGCACCACCGGCCCTCGCAGCTCTCCGGGGGACAGCAGCAACGGGTCGCCGTGGCCCGGGCGTTCGCCGGCCGTCCCGATGTCGTCTTCGCCGACGAGCCCACCGGCAACCTCGACTCCCGCACCGGGGGAGAGGTGCTCGGGCTCCTCGCCGGGACCGTCCGTCGCACCGGCCGTACGGTCGTCATGGTCACCCACGACCCGGTGGCCGCCGCCCACGCCGACGAGGTCGTCTTCCTCGCCGACGGACGGCTCGTCGACCGGATGGAGTCCCCGACCGCCGACCTCGTCCTGGACCGCATGAAAGCCTTCGAGGTGCCGTCATGAACGCGTCCCCGCGCCTCGGCCTCACCTCGCTGCGCGCCCACGGGCGGCGGTTCGCCGGCACCTTCCTCGCGGTCTTCCTCGGCGTGGCCTTCCTCGCCGGAACGCTCGTCATGGGCGACACCCTGCGCGCGAGCTTCGACTCGATGTTCGGCGGTGCCACCGCCGGCACCGACGCCGTCGTCCGCGGCGCCGACGTCATCACCACCCCCGGCGAGAGCCAGGGCGTACGCCGACCGGTCGGCACCTCCCTCGTCGCGGCCGTCGAGAAGGTGCCGGGTGTGGCGGTCGCCGCCCCGGACATCCAGGGCGCGGGCCAGCTCCTCGGCAGCGACGGCAAGCCGATCGGGGGCCAGGGCCCGCCCACCCTCGCCGGCAACTGGATCGCCGACCCGAAGCTCAATCCGTACCGGCTCGCCGAGGGCCGTGCCCCCGCCCGGTCCGGTGAGGTCGTCGTCAACCGCGGCACCGCCGAGAAGGGCGGACTGAGGATCGGCGACACGACCGTCCTGCGCACCCCCGACCCGGTGCGCGTGACGATCGTCGGGCTCGCCACCTTCGGCGGCGAGGACGGCATGGCCCAGGTGACCTTCACCGGCATGACCCGCGCCGACGCCGAGAGGTACCTCACCGCCCGGCCCGGCGAGGCCACGAGCATCGTGGTCCGCGCCGACCCCGGAGTGGGCCAGGCGGAGCTGGTCCACCGGCTGACTCCCGTCCTGCCCCAGGGCGTCGAGGCCATCACCGGGCAGGAGTCGGCGCGCGAGAACACCGACATGATCGCCAGCCGGTTCCTCACGGTCTTCACCACGTTCCTGCTGGTGTTCTCCGGGGTCGCCCTGCTCGTCGCCACCTTCTCCATCCACAACACCTTCGCCATCGTCGTCGCCCAACGCACCCGTGAGAACGCCCTGTTGCGTGCCCTCGGCGCCTCCCGCCGCCAGGTCACCGCGGCCGCCCTCACCGAGGCGAGCGCCGTCGCCGTGACCGGCTCCGCGGCCGGACTGGCCGGCGGCATCGGGATCGCGGCCGGTCTCCAGGCACTGTTCCCGGCCATCGGATTCCCCTTCCCCGAAGGCGACCTGGTGATCAGCGGCCTGTCCTTGGGCATCCCCCTCGCGGTCGGCGTCCTGGTCTGTCTGGGCTCCGCCCTGCTGCCCGCCGTGCGGGCCGGGCGCACCGCCCCGCTGGCCGCGCTCCGCGAGAGCGCCGTCGACACCTCGGGCGCCTCCCGGCCGCGTGCCCTCCTCGGCGCCGCCCTGCTCGTCCTGGCCCTCGCGGCGACCCTGACCGGAGTGCTCGTCTCCCCCTCCGTCTGGCCGGCCGGCCTCGGCGCCGTCCTCGCCCTGGTCGCCTTCGTCGTCCTCGGCCCGGCCGCCTCCGGCCCGGCCGTACGTGTCCTCGGCGGCCCCCTGGACCGGCTGCGCGGTGTCACCGGAGGCCTCGCCCGGCGCAACGCCCTGCGCAGCCCCGGGCGGACGGCCGCCACCGCGAGCGCCCTGATGATCGGCGTGGCCGTGGTGTCCCTGTTCACCGTGTTCGGGGCCTCGCTGAAGGCCACCATGGACCAGACCGTCTCCCGGTCCTTCGCGGGTGACGTCGCCGTCAGCACCCCGTCCTTCGGCGCGGGCGGCAGCGGGCTGAGCCCGAGGCTGGCCCCCGCGATCGGCGCGCTGCCCGAGGTCGACACCGCCGTCGGGCTCGGCCGCGGAGTGGCCGAAGTCGGCGGCGAGGGACGCGCGTTGACCGTGACCGACCCGGCGGCCCTGGCCCGCACCTTCGACCTCGGCACCGTACGCGGCGACCTGCGCGCCCTCGGTACCGACGGACTCGCCGTCACCCGCGCGGAAGCCGACCGCCAGGGGCTGCACGTCGGCGACCCGGCCCGGCTCGCCTTCACCGACGGGGAGCGGCGGACCTTCACCGTCCGCGCGGTCTACGGGCAGTCGGAACTCGCCGGTGACTACGTCATCACCCGCGCCGCCTGGGCCCCGCACCGCACCCAGGACGCCGACACCCTGATCGCCGTCTCCTTCAAGGACGGCGTGAGCACCGCCCGGGGCAAGGCGGCCGTCGAGAGGGTCGCCGCGCATTACGGCAACCCCGAGGTGCAGACCCGCGCCGCCTACGCGGCCTCGTCGGCCGGCGGCATCGACATGATGCTCACCCTCGTCTACGCCCTGCTCGCCCTCGCGGTCCTGATCGCGCTCCTCGGCATCGCCAACACCCTGACGCTGGCGATCCACGAACGCACCCGCGAACTCGGCCTGTTGCGGGCCGTCGGCCAGACCCGGTCCCAGCTGCGGGCCATGGTCCGCTGGGAGTCGGTCCTGGTCGCCGCCTTCGGCACGGCGGGCGGCCTGGTGCTCGGCAGCTTCCTCGGCTGGGTGCTGGTGCGGGCCTCCGACGGGGCGAGCGACAGCGCCTTCGCCTTCGCACTGCCGCCCGCCCGGCTCACCGTCGTCGCCCTCGTGGGCCTCGCCGCGGGCGCCCTCGCCGGGGTGCGCCCGGCCCGGCGCGCGGCCCGCCTGGACGTGCTGCGGGCCGTCGCCACCGAATGACCTCACGGGAGGTCCCCCGGTGAAGGCAGGTCACCGCCCGGTCAGCCGACGACGGCGGACCGGGCGGGAGCATGGGAGGCACGGTGGACGTCCACCGCGACCACCTCCGGGAACGGGGACACGACCTGCTCCCGGGGCGTACGGCGCGGCGGACGCGCCGACCGCTCCGGCACGACGGCCGACGCGGGCAGCGTGAACCAGACGACCTTGCCGGACTCCCCGTCCGGCCGCGCGCCCCAGCTCTCGCTCATCGCGGCCACCATGGCGAGCCCGCGCCCGCAGGTGGTCAGGGTCCCGGTCTCCGGGACGTCCGCCGGCACCGGAAGCCGCGGATCGTGGTCCCGCACGGAGACGGTGAGCCGGTCCAGCAGCAGCTCCATCTCCACGACACACGTCTTGTCGGGCCGGGCATGCAGGTGGACGTTGGTCAACAGCTCCGTCACACCGAGCGCGGCCCGGTCTATGAGGGGATCGAGATGCCAGTAGCGCAACTGCGCCGATACGATTCTGCGGACCTGGCCGATCCGCGACGGCAGGGCTTGGAGCTCCACCGTGCAGTGCCTGCTTGGGTTGCTGATCACGGCTGCGACTCCCCGACTGAGGTCCGGAAGAACACGGAGTTCGGATCGATCGAGCAGAGCTGCTGCGCAAGGCGGCCGCCTGCTGCGGTGGCCGGCGGGCTGGTTCGCAGCGTTATCGCCGGTAAACCCAGAGTGACGTGAGAACAGCGTGACTCAGGGGATCCCGCGGCGCAACTCGCACGGCCCGGGCCTGCTCGGCTGCTTCGCTTCAGCGGGAGTGACCCGCCGCCTTCCGTACGGCCTCGATGAACCGGCGGGCCGCGGGCGGCCCCGGCTCGCCCGGCGCGGGGTCGTGCTCGCCGAGAGTCAGCAGATACCGGTTGCCGTTGAGGTCCGCCAGCGCCCGGTCCTCCGGGGCGAACCAGGGCCGGGAGGCGCGGACCGCCTGCACCGGCGCGCTGTCGATCTCGCTGCCGTAGCTGGTGAGCAACTCCAGCCTGCCGCCGCTGATCCGGACCTGCCCGGCCCGGGTGAGCGAACGCAGTCTCTTCCCGATCCGCACGCCCGTCGCCGTGAACTCCGGCTCCGCCATGCCTCCCCGCCCCCTTGCGGTCGTCCTCGCGTGAGCGAACTCGTCGTCTCCGTGATCCAGTGTGCGCCCCCGTCCGGGACCCGCGCCGCACCGAGGGCGTACGCCCTGACCGGGAGCCGCGCCCCGCCCGGTGCAGTCTGCCCGCGCCCGGCGTCGAGCACCAGTACGTACGACGCGCCGACCACGGCCTTCAGGAGCACTCGCGCGAATGCGCCCCCCGTGCGCCCGCACTGCCTCCCCAGGGCCGCCTTTGAGGCCCCCAAAGGTGTGTTTATGCAGGTGAGAAGCGGTACGGAAGGTGCTTATGATCGGTGTGTCGGCCGCCTCGGGCGCCCGTCGGCGCGACGCGTGTAAGGAGCTTCTGCCGTGACCACCCCCCAGCAGACCAGGACCGGCGCCACCCTCGACGTCGACCACAGTGATGTCTTCTACCGCGACTGGCTGAAAGAGGCCGTCCGCAAGGTCCAGGCCGACGCCAACCGCTCGGCCGACACCCATCTGCTCCGCTTTCCGCTCCCCGACGGCTGGGGCGTCGACCTGTATCTCAAGGACGAGTCGACCCACCCCACCGGCAGCCTCAAGCACCGCCTCGCCCGCTCGCTGTTCCTCTACGGCCTGTGCAACGGCTGGATCCGGCCGGACCGCCCGGTGATCGAGGCGTCGAGCGGCTCCACCGCCGTGTCCGAGGCGTACTTCGCCAAGCTGATCGGCGTGCCCTTCATCGCCGTCATGCCCCGCACCACGAGCGCCGAGAAGATCCGCCTCATCGAGTTCCACGGCGGCGGCTGCCACTTCGTCGACGACCCGCGCACCATGTACGAGGAGTCGGCCCGCCTCGCGGCGGACACCGGCGGCCACTACATGGACCAGTTCACCTACGCCGAGCGGGCCACGGACTGGCGCGGGAACAACAACATCGCCGAATCCGTCTTCCGTCAGCTGGAGTCGGAGCGATTCCCGGAGCCCGCCTGGATCGTCGCCACGGCCGGCACCGGCGGCACCTCCGCGACCATCGCCCGGTACGTCCACTACACCCAGCGCGACACCCGCATCTGTGTCGCCGACCCCGAGAACTCCTGCTTCTTCGAGGGCTGGACCACCGGCGATCCGGACGTCACCTACGACTGCGGCTCCCGCATCGAGGGCATCGGCCGTCCCCGGATGGAGCCGAGCTTCGTACCGGGTGCCATCGACCGCATGATGAAGGTCCCGGACGCGGCCAGCGTCGCCGCCGTACGGGCCCTGGAGCAGGCGATCGGCCGCAAGGCGGGCGGCTCCACGGGCACCGGACTCTGGAGCGCGCTCAAGATCGTCGCCGAGATGGTCGCCGACGGCCGGCGCGGCAGCGTGGTCACCCTGCTGTGCGACCCCGGCGACCGCTATCTCGACAAGTACTACTCCGACGTCTGGCTGGCCGAACAGGGCCTGGACATCGCGCCCTACACGGCGGCCATCGAGTCACTGCTGGCGACCGGCGTCTGGCCGGAATGAGCCGGGCGCGCCGCTCTACGAGCCCGTCGCGAGCCGCCGTTCCAGCCGGGCCATCGCGTCCCGGAACGAGAACCCGAGCCCCGGCCGCGCCAGCCGCAGCGCGCCCCGCACCGGTGCGGACCCGTCCGCGGCGAACGTCCACCGCACCCGAGTCCCCGCCCCGGCCGGTGCCAGGCGCCACTCCTCGACCAGCGCCCGCACCCCCGGCACGTTGGTGACGTCCACCCGGTAGGCGTACAGTTCGGGCTCCTTCGCCGCGAGCACGGTCTCCCGGAACCGGGTGCCGCCCCGCAGCCGTACGTCCCGTCCCGCCCCTTCGCCGAACGGCTCGGCCGAGGAGACCGCCGGGAACCACTCGGCCCAGCCGGAGACGTCCGAGGCCAGCGCGTGGAAGACCCGCTCCGGCGAGGCGGACAGGTCACGGGTGAAACCCAGCCGTACGGGAGCGGCCCCGACGAAGTCGAGGCCCTCGGCACGCAGACGACGGACCATGGCGACACGGACCCCCTCGGTCGACGGTCGCGCCACCTTAGCCGTCACCCCGTCAGATGTCTTCCCCCGCACCGTTCTCGCCGGCCACCACCAGCCGCCGCAGATGCTCGGAGATCTCCGCGCGGGCCGCGCCCGGCAGCCCGGCGTCCGTGACCAGGGTGTCGACCTGCTCCAGGGCCGCGAACGAACTCAGCCCCACCACACCCCACTTGGTGTGGTCGGCGACCACCACGACCCGGCGCGCCGACTGCACGAGACGCCGGTTGGTCTCGGCCTCCGCCAGGTTCGGCGTGGACAGGCCCGCCTCGGTGGATATCCCGTGCACACCGAGGAACAGCAGATCGAAGTGGAGCGCCGCGATGGCCTGGTCGGCGACCGGCCCCACCAGCGAGTCGGACGGGGTGCGCACCCCACCGGTCAGCACCACCGTCGCCGCGCCCTGCCGGGGACCCGAGGTGCGCTGCGCCACGTGGAAGACATCGGCCACCCGCACCGAGTTCGTCACCACGGTCAGGTCCGGCACCTCGAGCAGCTGGTGCGCCAGCGCGTAGGTCGTCGTACCGCCCGACAGCGCGATCGCGCTCCCCGGCGCGACCAGCTCCGCCGCGGCCCGCGCGATGTCCTCCTTGGCGGTCAGCTCCAGTCCCGACTTCGCCTCGAAGCCCGGCTCGTGCGTGCTCGCCTCCACCACCGGCACCGCGCCGCCGTGCACCTTCTCCAGCACGCCCTGGCGGGCCAGCGCGTCCAGGTCGCGGCGGACCGTCATGTCCGACACGCCGAGCTTGCGGGTCAGCTCGTTGACACGGACGCCGCCCCGGCGGCGCACCTCGTCCAGGATCAGGGAGCGGCGCTGCTCCGCGAGGAGGTTCTGATTCTCGCTCACGTACGCTCCGGTCCTTTCCTCGAACGGCTCGACAGGCCCGTTCACCTGCTGCGACGGGAGAATTCTCGCCAGTCCCAGGTGCGCGGGCGTCCCATCCTCGCACGACAGGACCCCGACCGTGCCAGCACCCCGACGCGTGCATGCCAGCAAGGGGCTGTGATGTTCCTGTGCCGCACGGATCGGGCAGATTCGGTGTGCCGAGGTGTGGACGCCCTCCGGAGCGGAGATCCTGTGCCCGCACGAAGACAGGGAAGCGGCGTGTCATGGGGGAAGTGCGAACGGTGGAACGTTCCTCGACGGGCGGAGCGGCCCTGGAACTCCTGGTCCACGGCGTGGGCGGCGCCACGCCCGAGAAGATGCTGAACGATCCGCGCACGGTGCGGATCACCGGCGACGAGACGGCGGCGGTCTACCGACGCGCCGGGGACGCCGACGCGGACGCCCCGGCCGCCGACGCCAACGCGCCCTCCGGCGATCACCACGGGCGGCCGGTCCCGGAGGCGTACGTCTGGTCCAACCTGACCTCCGGCAACGGCACCCGTGCCCTGTGGCTGCTGCTGCTGCCGTTCATGGTGGTCAACCTGGCCCACTGGATGCGCCCGGCCGCCCGCGAGGGAACCCGCGCGGTCCGGCTCTACGGCCTGCTCGTCCGGCTCGCCGGCCTCAGTCTGACCGTCCTGCTCGTCGCCGCGGCCTGCGAGGTCGCCCTCGACCTCACGGCCTGGCAGTGCGCGGGCACCCGCGCGTGCGCCGCGCGCCACTCCTGGCTGGGCTTTCTGTCCCCCAGCGGCTCGCACGGCGGCTGGTGGAGCCCGCCGGGCCGCCGCCTCGCCCTCGCGGCCCTGGTCCCGACCGCCCTGACCGGCCTCCTCTGGTACCTCTCCCACCGCACCTGGCGGGCGTACGAGTCCCAGGAGCCCCTCGACCGCGGTCCCGAGCCGGAGCACGGCCCCGCCCACACCGCGCTCAGCCGCCCCGGCTTCTGGTACGGCCGCCGCCTCGTCGCCCGCCTGCGGGCCGCCCACACCGCGGCGGGCCTGTTCACGGTGGCCGCGGCGGTCGGCACGGCGGCGGCCCGCGAGGACCACCGCCCCGGTGGCCCCGCCGTCCTGGACGCCCTCGGCCGGCTGCTGGAGGTGTCCCTGGCCGCCGGAGCGCTCGCCGTGGTCTGGGTGGTGTGCCGGCGCGGCCGCAGCGAGAACCGCCTCGACCGCACCCTCGACGCCCACCTGGTCCACCGCCTCCCGCTCACCGCCCTCGCCCTCCTCGCCCTCACCCTCGTCTACGCCGCCTGGAGCCGCCCGCACTGGCACTCCTCCGGCCGTCTGGCCGGCGACACGGCCTTCGGCGCCCTCGCCCTGGCCCAGGGCGCCCTCGTACTCGGTCTGGCCACCGTCGCCCGCTCCCTGCACCGGAGCCCGAAGGACGGCACGGGACGCGGGAGGAGCACCGTCCCTGCCGTACCTCCGCAGGGAGGGGCGGCCGACTCCTCCGTACCTCCGGCCGCTCGCCCAGCCCCGGCCGTCCCGTGCGCGGACGGAACGGATGCGCCCGACGGCCTTGCCGGGGCCGTTCCGGGGCCGGCAAGGCCGTCGGCAGGCCGGTCCGCCGAGGCCGCGTCCGCGGACGGCGAGCGGTCCGCGCTGCGGGGGCTGGGCGGGCCCGCCGTCGTGATGCTGGCCTGTGCGCTCGGCGGGGTGATGTCCGGCGGGGTGGCCCAGCGGGTCTCGGACTGGCTGGACGGGACCGGGACCTCGCTCGACGGTCCGCCGGTGCTGCTGACCTGGCAGGCGTCCATGATCCCCGTGCTGCTCGTCGTCCTGGCGGTGCTGTGCGCTCTGCTCGGCCGGCGGACCTGGCTGCTCACCCGGGCCGAGCGGGCGGCGGTGGTCCGGGAGTACCGGGCCGACCCCGGCGACCCGGCCCGCACCGGCCGAATCGCCCGTACACGGTCGATGGCCACGCTCACCGACCGCGCACCCCTCCTCGTCGCCGTCACCGCCACCTCGACCCTGCTCCTCGGCGCGGGCGCCCTCGTCGGAGCGTTCGCGAGCGGTAGGACCCCGGTCCGGGCCACGGCGGCGGCCGGCCCCTTCGTGCAGGGCGCCGCCCAGGCCGCGCAGGCGCTCGGTTCCTGGCTGATCGGCCTCGGCTTCATACTGTTCGTCACCTGGGGCCGGCGCGCCTACAAGGACGCCTCCGCACGGCGCACCATCGGCATCCTCTGGGACGTGGGCACCTTCTGGCCGCGTGCCGCTCACCCCTTCGCCCCGCCCTGCTACGCCGAGCGCGCGGTGCCCGACCTCACCTGGCGGATGACCGGCTGGACCCGGGCCACCGGCGGCCGGCTCGTCATCTCCGGGCACTCCCAGGGCAGTGTCCTCGCCGCGGCCGCCGCCTGGCAGCTGAAACCGTCCGACCGCAAACGGGTCGCCCTGCTGACCTACGGCTCCCCGATCGAGCGCCTCTACGGCCGCTGGTTCCCGGCCCACTTCGGGCCGGCCGCCCTCGCCGCCCTGCACCGGGACATCGACTGCTGGCGCAACCTGTACCGGCTCACCGACCCCATCGGCGGCCCGGTGCGCCTGACCGGCGACGACTGCGGCCCCGAGGTGGACCGCGCCCCCCTCGCGGACCCCCTGGCGTACGGCCGCACCGCCGAACACCCGCTGCCCGCGCCCGTCCTGGGCCACTCCGACTACCAGGCGGACCCGGCCTTCGCCGAGGAACGCGCCCGCCTGCTGGCCCGGCTGAGCCCGGAGCTGCCCGGGCAGCGCGGGCAGCGCGGCTGAGCGGGTCAGGGCAGCTCGGGCAGGTCCTCCACGAACAGCAGGGTCAGATCGTCGGTGCTGGGCTCCGCGAGCTGCGCGACCCGGCTGGCATGCCGCTCCACCATCGCCTCGAACGTCTGCCGTGCTGTACGCCCGTTGCCGAAGGCGGCACCCTTGGGGATCTCGGTGAAGTACTTCCGCAGGGCCTCGGCGCTGCCCGGCGCCAGCCGGTACTCGTGCTCCTCGGCCTGCTGCTCCACGATCCGCAGCAGCTCGTCCGGGCCGTAGTCGCCGAAGGTGATGGTCCGTGAGAAACGGGACGCCACGCCCGGGTTGACCGTCAGGAACCGCTCCATCTCGGCCGTGTAGCCCGCCACGATCACCACCACGGAGTCCCGGTGGTCCTCCATCAGCTTCACCAGCGTGTCGATGGCCTCCTTGCCGAAGTCCCGGCCCGCGTCCTCCGGCGACAGCGCGTACGCCTCGTCGATGAACAGCACCCCGCCGTGCGCCCGCTGAAAGGCCTCCTGCGTACGGATGGCGGTGGAGCCGATGTGCTCGCCGACGAGGTCGACCCGGGACACCTCGACGAGATGGCCCTTCTCCAGCACCTCCAGGGCGGCGAGGATCTCGCCGTACAGGCGTGCGACCGTCGTCTTGCCGGTGCCGGGGGAACCCGTGAACACCAGGTGGCGCTTGACCGAGGCCGCCTTCAGGCCCGCCCGCTGCCGGCGCCGGCCCACCTCGATCATGTCGGTCAGCGCCCGCACCTCGCGCTTGACGCTCTCCAGGCCCACCAGCGCGTCGAGTTCGCCCAGTACGTCCTTCGAGGTCCGCACCGACATCTCCGTCCCGGCCTCGTCCGGCGCCGCCTGCGGCTCCGGCACGGTCACCCGCTGCTCGGGGACCGGACCGAGCAGACCCACCGCGGAGGGGGTCGTCTGCACGGCCGTCTCCCGGCTCGCCGCGGTCCGCAGACCGGCGCTCTCGTCGCTGGTGCAGTCCTCGACCACGGCCCCCGCACCGGGCGCCCCGTCGGCCCCGGTCTCCGCGAACTCGTACCCCCCGCGGGCGCAGCGCTCGGTACGGCATCTGCGCAGGGTGGCCCGGCAACCGTCTATCACATGGAAGCCGTAGCCGCCGCTGTCGGTCACCCGGCAGTTCAGGAAACTGCCCCGGCCCCCGGCGGAGACGTAGAAACCGGCCTCGGCGGGGGAGGTGACCGTGCAGCGCTCGACCGTCGGGTCGGCGCCCTTGGTGACGATCACACCGGTCTGGACGCCGTCCACCGTGCAGTTGTTGAGGGTGCCGCCGCTGCCGTGGTCGCGGAACCAGGCGCCGGTCGCGGCCTCCCGGATCCGGCAGTCGTCGAGCTGCGCGGTCGCGCCGTCGCTCACCGACACGGCCGTGTTGCGCACCTGGGCCAGATCGCTGTCGATGACGTCCGCGCGCGAGCCGCGGTCGAGGACGAACAGCGCGTCCGGCACGTCGTGCACCCGGCAGGAGTCGAGTACGGCGGTCGCGCCGTCGCTGACCCATACGGCCGGGTAGTCGCCGGTGCTGTCGAAGATCTCGCACTGGTTGGCGTCCACCCGGGTGCCCGGGTCCCACACCGACAGCCCGTTGCGCCCGAACTGACGCACCGTCGTGCGGGTCAGCGTCAGCACGGAGCGCGACCTGAGGTCGATCGCGTTCTCCGGGATGTCGTGGATACGGCAGTCGGCCAGCGTCAGCACCGCGTCGGTGTCGAGCGTGACCCCGTCGGCGGTGGTGCGGTGCACGGCGCAGTCGGTGAGGTGGGCGGTGGCCCGCGCGGTGATCTGCACCCCGCTGCCCCGGACCTCGTAGATCTCGCAACCCACCGCTTCCAGACCGGAGTTGTCACCGGTGACGCTCACCCCGGTACCGGAGGCGTGATGAATCCGGGAGCGCTCGAGGCGGGGGTGCGCGCCCCCGCGGACCAGGACGCCCGCCTGCCCGGCCGCGACGACCTCGCACTCCTCGAAGACACCGCCGCCGCCGTCGACCACGGCGATCCCGATGCCCGCCGGGTTGTCGACCGTGCACCGCCGCACCGTGGGACGGGCGTTGCCGCGCACCTCGATGCCCGTGGCGGACCGCGTGACGATCCGCATGTCCAGCAGTTCGGGCGTGCCCTCCTCGACGAGGACCGCCGGGGCGGCCGCGTCCTGGCCCTCCACGTGCAGGTCCTGCACCACCGCCGACGCGCACACCGTCAGCGGCACTCCGTCGACGGGAGCGATCCGTACGGAGCCGGGCGAGCCCTCGGGGCCGCGCAGGGTCACCGACCGCTGCACGACGAGGTTCTCCCGGTAGGTGCCGGGAGCGATGGTGAGGACATCGCCCTCGGCCGCGGCCTCCAGGGCGGCGGCGAGCGATGCGTACTCACCCGTGCGGCGGCGCCACCTCGATGTGCCGGTGTGCGTCACCTGGACCGTGCCCTGTGCCATGGCGTTGATGTGCCCCCACCTCGTCGTACGCGGGTTTGATGCCGAATCATGCATCATCCGGCCGGACCACCGTAGCGTGCGCGCGGGCGGTGAGTTGACCACTGACCGAACGACGTCAGCTACCGGTACCTGTACGGCCCCAGTCCGGACCCGCGCGGTCCCATGCCTGGTCCCAGCGGGCGTACCGGCGGCGGACCATGCGCCAGACGATCAGCCGTCTGCCGCCCTCGACCGCGCCGGCGGTCAGCAGGGCCGCGCCGAATCCGGCCAGCACCGCGTGTGTCGTCGCGGTGGCGGAGTCCAGCGGCCGGGCCACGAGAGTGCCGTGCGCGTCCGTCCATATCTCGAAGTGGTCGCCGCGGTGCGGCGTCTTCAGGGCGGCCAGCACCGTGCCGTGCCGTCCGGTGCCGTCCGGGGCGGTCCAGTCGGCGACGACCCGGCTGCGGGTCTCCCGCCCGGAGGCGGCCTCGGGGTCGGCCTGCAGCGGCGAGGCGGCCGCCTTGCGCACGACGGTGGCCGTGATCTCGTGCCGGGCCTGCCGCTGCTCACGGACCGCCTGTTGCAGGGAGTCCTGGGCGACCGCGCCGATCAGGGAGCCCACGACGGGGGCGACGAGGAGGATCAGCAGCAGCGCGGACAGCGCCACCCATGCCTCGACCAGATCCGTCCCGCGGCGCAGCGGATTGTGCCGCCAGCGCCAGATTCCACCGATCGCTCGCACCGTCCCGCACCCCCTTCCCGCTCCGTGATAACCCCCACCGGAGCCGTTCACGCGGGAACCCGGGCGAAGAGAGAGCGAAATCACCCGCGCCCGGGACCTCTCATGAACTTCTCACGACAGCCCAACGCTTCGGCACCCGGTGGAGGTTCCCGCACGTCGAGGCGGAGCGGAACGCGGCCGGACTAGGCGATCACCCGGACCGGGTCGCCGATCCGGACGGTGCCGCGGGTGAGGGGGACCAGGTTCTGGCCGAAGACGAGCTTGCCGCCGATCCGGCGGTGCCGGCCGAGGGTGTGCAGGGGTTCCCGGCCGCGGCCGGCCGTGGTCTGGTCGGTGGTGGTCACGACACACCGTCCGCAGGACTTGGCCACCCGGAAGGCGACTTCGCCGATCTCCACCCGCGACCAGTCGTCCTCCGCCCAGGGCTCGGTGCCCGCGACGACCATGTTCGGCCGGAAACGGTTCATCGGCAGCGGGCCCTCGGCGGCGTGATCGCCGTCGGCGACCAGGGTGTTGAGGGCGTCGAGCGAGGCGACCGTGGTGAGCAGCAGCGGATAGCCGTCGGCGAAGCTGACGGTCTCGCCGGGCAGCGCGTACTCGGGATCGACGGGCCGGCGCGTCGCGGGATCGTCCATGTGGACCAGGCGGACGTCGACGCCGAGATACGCACTGCACCAGGCATGCGCCTCGGCGTCGGCGAGGACCCCCTCCACCTTGTCCCGGAAGATCTCCAGCGCGACCGAGCCCACCGGCTCGGGCACCGCCACGGTCAGCGGCTCCAGACCGGGTGCGGACAGCCGGACGCCGCCGCCGGGCAGAAGCTCGGCGGCGACCGGCGCCAGGCGCGGCTGCTGGCGTTGCGTGACGACCTTTCCCCCGTCGTCGATCAGCGCCCAGCGTCGGTCTCCGGCCAGCCCCCAGGGCTCCACGACGGCCTCCCGGGGCGCCTGGCCCCGGCACGCCTTGACCGGATAGTGATGGATGGACAGCAGTTGCGCGTTCCGCATGAGGCCATCCTGCCAGGTGGCACCGACAACCCCCGGGGCGGATCAGTAGCCGCGGTACTGCTGGTTGTTGTACGGGTCCTGGTACTGCGGCGCGGCCGGCCGGGGAGCGGCGGGGCGCATGGCCTCGTAGCCCATTCCGGGCGCCGCCGGGCGCGGCTGCTGCGGCATCTGCGGACCCGGGTAACCGCGGGGCGCGGCGGCCTGCGGCGGGATGTACGCCGCGGGCGCCTGCTGCAGCGGCGAGGGCTGCTGCGCCTGCGGGTAGCCGTAGGACGCCTGCGACGGGCCCGCCGGGAGGGCGGGCAGTGCCGACGGCAGCGCGGGCAGGTTGCTGCTGCTCGGCGTGTCGTAGGCGGCGGGGACCCGGATCGGGGCGATCTGCGGGGTGCCTCGCTCAGCCACGAGCGAGTCGTAGATCGGGGTGTCCGGGAAGGCGGAGTAGTAGCCGCCATAGGTGGAGCGGGGGGAGGTCATGGCACATAAGTTAAGCCCACGATGTGCTGGTTGGGGAGACCGATAAGAGGGTTGATTTCCGTGTCGGCAGTGCCCTCCGATCCCCAATGCGAGCGAACATGGGGAAAAGGGGCGTCGGGCAGTGGCCTGATCGTGTAAAAGCCGAGTTCCGGGCGGGTTACCGGAGGGTCGGGGCCGGTCGTTCCTGTGCCTTTCCTGGGCCTGCGCCGTCCTGCGGAATAGGTTGACCGGGTAGACAACCGTCAGGCGTCGGCGCGCGGCCCGGCGCAGCGAAAGCCGAAGCGAAAGTCGAGGGGGCGGACATGTCGATGCCGAAGGGTTCCAACACCCCGGTGCCGACCACGGCGCTGCGGGTCGAGCTGGGCTGGCGCTCGGGGCCCGGGGTGCCCGACGCGGACGCCTCGGCGCTGCTGCTGGTGGGCGGGAAGGTGCGGTCCGACGCCGACTTCGTCTTCTACAACCAGCCGGCCCACTCCTCGGGGGCGGTCCGCCACGAGGGCAAGAGCACGGCCGGCGGCCGGGTGACCGACACCCTGCTCGTCGACCTCGCGCGCGTGGAGCCCTCGATCGAGACCGTCGTGCTGGCCGCCTCCGCCGACGGCGGCAGCTTCGCGCGGCTGCCCGACCTCTACATCGAGGTACGGGACGCGGCGCAGGGCACCGTCGCCGCACGGTTCGACAGCACCGGCGCCACGGTCGAAACCGCATTCGTGCTGGGCGAGTTCTACCGGCGCCAGGGTGCCTGGAAGTTCCGTGCCGTCGGGCAGGGGTACGCGACCGGCCTCGAGGGACTGGCCACGGACTTCGGTATCACCGTCGACGAGCCGCAGCACGCGGCACCCCCGGTTCCCCCGTCGCCGCCGCCCGTGCCGCCCACGGTCCCGGCCCCGCCGCCCCCGTCGGCCCAGCCGACCATGCCCGCGCTGCCGGTCACCGTGCCCCCGCCCGTCCACCAGGCCCCGCCGCCCCCGCCGCCGGCCCCGCCCGCCGGCCCGGTCCGGCTGACCAAGGTGACGCTCACCAAGGCCGCCCCCGCGGTGTCCCTCGCCAAACAGGGCGGCACCTCGGGGGTCATGCGCGTGAACCTCAACTGGGAGGTGCGCAGACAGTTCTCGGGCTGGGGCAGCAAGCGCGGCCGTGCCGTCGCCCTCCACAACGACCTCGACCTCGACCTGTGCGCCCTGTTCGAGCTCGCCGACGGCCGCAAGGGTGTCGTCCAGGCCCTCGGCAACGCCTTCGGCGCGCTGCACCAGCCGCCGTACATCCACCTCGACGGCGACGACCGCACCGGGGCCGTCGCCAGCGGCGAGAACCTCACCATCAACCTCGACCACCGGAACGACTTCCGGCGCATCCTCGTCTTCGTCACCATCTACGAAGGAGCCCGTTCCTTCGCCGACCTGCATGCGACGGTCACCCTGCAACCCCAGTTCGGCGCCGCGGTCGACTTCTCCCTCGACGAGTGCACCGTCCCCTCGACCGTGTGCGCGCTCGCGCTGATCACCCACCAGGGCGGCGATCTCATCGTCCAGCGGGAGGCCCGCTATCTCGTGCCCGACCGCGGGGTCAGCCCGCAGCGGACCGTCGACCGCGTCTACAACTGGGGCATGAACTGGACACCGGGCCGCAAATAGCCCCTTCCCGAGACCCTCAGCCCTCGTCGGTCACGGCGTCCGGACGGGCGTAGGTGCGGCCCTTCCAGGCCGCGCCCCGCCCCCGGTAGTGCTGCACGGCGGAATCCACCGTCATCAGCAGGTACAGGAACGCGGTGAACGGCAGCAGCGGCGCGAGCCACAGCGGCTGCCCGTAATGGCGGAGCATGGGCATGTACGTCCCCGTCATCACCAGCCATGCCAGGCCGCCGAGCAGCGCGGTGGGCGTGGCGCCGACGGCGAGCCCGGCGGCCAGGGCCAGCGGCGGCACCAGATACACCAGCGCCAGGCCGAGCACCGTACCGGTCAGGAGCAGGGGACTGTGCCGCAGTTGCGCGTAGGCGCTGCGCGAGACCATCCGCCACAGGTCGTGCAGCCTCGGATAGGGGCGCACGCTGTCCACCCGCTCGGCCAGCCCCAGCCAGATGTGGCCGCCCGAACGCTTCACCGCGCGCGCGAGCGCCACGTCGTCGATGACCGCATGGCGGATGGCCTCCGGGATCCGCGCCCGCTCGGCCGCCTCGGCGCGCAGCAGCACACAGCCGCCCGCCGCGGCCGCCGTCCGCGCCCCGCGCCGCCCGATCCGGCGGAAGGGATACAGCTGGGCGAAGAAATAGACGAACGCCGGCACGACCAGCCGCTCCCACAGGCTCTCCACCCGCAGCCGCGCCATCTGCGACACGACGTCGAAGCCCCCGGTGCGTGCCGCCGCGACCAGCTGCCGCAGGCTGTCGGGCGCGTGCGCGATGTCGGCGTCCGTCAGCAGCAGATACTCGGGCCCACGCGCGCGTGCCAGCGCGATGCCGTGCCGCACCGCCCACAGCTTCCCCGTCCAGCCCGCCGGCGGTTCGCCCGGCGAGCCCACGGTCAGCGGCAGTCCGCCGTGCCGCCGCGCGAGTTCGCGTGCGAGGTGCCCGGTGCCGTCCGAGCTGCCGTCGTCGACGAGGAACACCTCGGCGCGCCCCGGATAGTCCTGCGCGAGCAGCGACGGCAGGCTCGCGGGCAGCACCGCCGCCTCGTCGCGCGCGGGGACGACCACGCACACCGGTGGCCACTCCTCCGGCTCGCGCCGGGCCGGCAGCCTGACATCCGTGCGCCAGAAGAAGCCCTGACAGAGCGACAGCCACACCCAGGCGGCCAGGGACACGGCGGCGATCCACACGACGGCGCTCACCCGCGCAGTCTGCCCCACCCCGCCGGTCCGCAGCAGCACATCGTCTATGGTGGCCGGGTGAAGATCGCGCTCATGGACTCCGGAATCGGGCTGCTGGCGGCCACCGCCGCGGTACGGCGTCTGCGACCCGACGCCGATCTCGTGCTCTCCCTCGACCCCGACGGCATGCCCTGGGGCCCGCGCACCCCGCAGGACCTCACCGCGCGCGCGGTGGCCGTCGCCGAGGCCGCGGCCGCCCACCGCCCCGACGCCCTGATCGTCGGCTGCAACACCGCGACCGTGCACGCCCTGCCCGCTCTGCGCGCCCGCCTCGAACCGGGCATCCCGGTCATCGGCACCGTCCCCGCGATCAAGCCGGCCGCGGCCGGCGGCGGCCCTGTCGCCATCTGGGCCACCCCCGCCACCACCGGCAGTCCCTACCAGCGCGGTCTGATCGAGGACCACGCCGGCGGGGTCACCGTCGCCGAGGTCCCGTGCTGGGGCCTCGCCGAGGCCGTCGAACACGCGGACGAGACGGCGATCGCCTCCGCTGTCGCCGCGGCCGCCGCCCTCACTCCCGGGGACGTCACGACCGTCGTCCTGGGCTGCACCCATTACGAGCTGGTCGCCGACCGCATCCGTACCGCCGTCCAGCGCCCCGGCCGGCCGCCCCTGGTCCTGCACGGTTCGGCCGGTGCCGTCGCCGCACAGGCCCTGCGCCGCATCGGGGCGGCGCCCGAGCCCGGGACGACCGGTCTCGGCTCCGTGACCGTTCTGCTCAGCGGCCGCGAGGGCGGCCTCCCGCAGCCCGCCCTGGCGTACGCGGAAGGCCGGCTGCTCCAGACCGTCACTCCCGCCCCGTGACCGGCGGTCACCGGCAGTAGCACCCGGTCCCGTGCGCCGCCGCCACTCGGCACAGTCACCCTGTGCGACGCCCTGGCCGCGCAGGGAAACCTGAGTAACCTCATGTATATGAGGGACCACTCCCACGTTCACCCTCCGGGCGAGGACACTCCGGCTCCCGACGTCTGGACCGGGCGCGCCACGAACCGGTTCCAGTGGCTGCTCGCGCTGGCCGGCGCCGCCTGCATGGCGCTCGGCATCGAGCTGGCCGTCGACTCCGCCTGGACGTCCGGCACCGCTCCCCTCGTCATGTCCGTCGTCGGCTGCATCGCCGCCGGACTGCTGGTTCTCTTCGGCACCCTCGCCTTCGTCCACGTCGACCTCAAGCTCGACCAGGACGCGGTGGAGGTGCGCTGCGGCCACATCGGTGTGCCCCGCCGCCGGATCCCGCTCTCGCATGTCGCCGGCGCCGACTTCGACCCCTGCGTCACCCCGCGCCACTGGGGCGGCTGGGGCTACCGCTGGCGCCCCGAGAAGGGCACCGCCGTCGTCGTACGCCGTGGCGAGGGCGTGGTGCTGCGGCTGTGGGACGGCCATACGTTCACGATCACCGTGGACGAGGCCGAGTCCGCCGTGGAGGCGATCAGAGCCCGGCTGCGGTCGCGGACGCCCGGCCCGGCCCTGTGACCCTGGTTCTCCCGGACGTCAGACGACAGGCCTGTCGCGTTCCCTGCTCGATCCGGCCGACAGCCCGGACACCGGCTCGTCGGCCAGCGGCCGGGCCGTCGCCAGGCCCGCCAGGAGGCCCGCACCGACCGACACCGTCGTGAAACTCAGCGCGTTGCCGACGGCGGAGAGCGCCGCGAGGGCGGTGAGCGCGGCTCCCGCCGTGAGGACCACCGGCGTGGGACGGGGCGCGCGCCACAGCGCGAACAGCACCCAGCCGTACGCCGCCGCGAGCAGCAGCACTCCTACGGCACCCTGTTCCGCCGCCAGCTGCAGGGGCGCCGAGTGCGGCTTGCCGTCGGAGAGCGTCGACTGCGCCGCCGTGGCGCTCAGCTCCCCGAAGCGGCCGGGCCCCACACCGAGCCCGCCGTGGCCGTGGGCCAGGTGCAGGGCGTCACGCCAGAGGGCGACCCGTCGCGGTGTGAGCTGGTCCGCCAGGGACGAGACCAGGTCGGCGGGCAGCGCGTTCCCGGCGACCGCCCAGGTCAGACCGGTCACCGCGGCCGTGGCGAGGGCCAGCCCGGCGAGGGCCGGACCCCGGTGGCGCATCCGCCCCGCGGCCAGTGAGCACAACAGGACGGCACAGCACGCCACCACCGCCGCGACCGAGCCCAGGGCGGCCCCGGCCACCACGACACCGCAGGCCAGCAGCCGCAGGGCGAGCCGCAGCAGCGGCACGGGCGTCGCCCAGGCGGCGCAGCACGCGGCACCCGCCGACAGCGCGAGCACCGCGGCGGTGGCACCCGCGTGGCCCAGTGGCGAGGCGATCTCCGGTCCCGGCGCGAGCCGGGGCAGTGCCACGGTCAGGGTGAGCCCGGTCAGCGCCGCGGCGCACGGCGCGGCCACCGGCAGCAGCACTCCGCAGATCCGCCCCGTCGCATAGCCGGCCGCGACGGCCAGCACCGCGAGAAGGACGCCCTCGGGCCGTCCGCCGTCCACGGCCGCGCTGACCAGCGACCACACGGCGCAGGCCCCCAGCACGGCCACCCCGGCCGCGTCGGAGACGTTGCGTCTCTCTCCTTCGGCGTCCGCGCCCGCCGCCGACGTCATCCCCGTGGAACCCGTGGACCCCACCAGACCCCCCGAACCCGGTCGCCCCCGGCCAGTACCACCCCGGACGTCTGTGCGAACGGGGTTCTGGCACACCGTAACGGCTGATGGGCGGTTTGTGGATGAGCTGTGCCGGGGTCGTGCGCGACGCACGGTCCACAGGGTGCCGCCGTGGACCGTGCTGTCGGCCAAAAGGTGACCCGCCGTACACTCCCGGAGTGACCGTCACCGCAACTTCCGTGGGCCAGCCCGACCAGCTCGAGCCCCAGACCACGCCGGTTTCCCGCCGCGCGCGGCTGCTGCGCCTCCTGCCCGCCGCCGCGGCGGCGCTCGCCGGAGTGCTGCTCTACGTCAGCTTCCCGCCCCGGACCGTGTGGTGGCTG
Source organism: Streptomyces griseoruber (assembly GCF_001514205.1). Lineage (GTDB taxonomy): Bacteria > Actinomycetota > Actinomycetes > Streptomycetales > Streptomycetaceae > Streptomyces > Streptomyces griseoruber. Next base: position 229,382 of record NZ_KQ948777.1, read on the forward strand.
GCCCTGCCCGCCTTCGCGGTCTTCGGCTGGGTGCTGCGCGGCCGCACCTGGAAGGCGGCGCTGGGCCTCGGCTACCTGTTCGGCCTGGGCTTCCTGCTGCCGCTCCTCGTGTGGACCGGCGTCGAGGTCGGCCCCGGCCCCTGGCTCGCCCTGGTGGCCATCGAGGCGGTCTTCATCGCCCTGGTCGGTGTCGGAATCGCCAGGGTCTCGAAGCTGCCGGCCTGGCCGGTGTGGGCGGCGGCCCTCTGGACGGCGGGCGAGGCGGCACGCGCGCGTGTGCCGTTCCACGGCTTCCCCTGGGGCAAGATCGCCTTCGGTCAGGCGGACGGTGTCTTCCTGCCGCTCGCCGCGCTCGGCGGCACCCCGGTCCTCGGTTTCGCCGTCGTCCTGTGCGGTTTCGGTCTCTACGAGACGGTCCGGCTGATCCTGGACCGCCGGCGCACGGGTGAGGTGCGCAGGTCCGCCGCCGCGGTGGCCCTGCTCAGCCTGGCCGTTCCCGTCGGCGCCGCCCTGGCCTCGCGCTCCCTGGTGAGCGACAAGGCGGAGGACGGCACCGCGACGGTCGCCGTCATCCAGGGCAACGTGCCCCGCCTCGGCCTGGACTTCAACTCCCAGCGCCGCGCCGTCCTCGACTACCACGCGCGGGAGACGGAACGGCTGGCCGCCGAGGTCAAGGCGGGCAAGAAGCCGCAGCCCGACTTCGTGCTGTGGCCCGAGAACTCCTCCGACATCGACCCCTTCGCCTACGCGGACGCGGCCGCCGTCATCGACAAGGCCGCCAAGGCCATCGGTGTGCCCATCTCGGTCGGCGGAGTCGTCGAGCGCGACGGCAAGCTCTACAACGAGCAGATCCTCTGGGACCCCGAGACGGGCCCCACCCAGACCTACGACAAGCGCCAGATCCAGCCGTTCGGCGAGTACCTCCCGCTGCGCTCCCTGATCGGCGCGATCAACAGCGACTGGACCTCGATGGTCCGCCAGGACTTCAGCCGGGGCACCAAGCCGGGCGTGTTCACCATGGACGACACGAAGGTGGGCCTGGTCACCTGCTACGAGGCCGCCTTCGACTGGGCGGTGCGCTCCGAGGTCACCGACGGCGCCCAGCTGATCTCCGTGCCCAGCAACAACGCCACCTTCGACCGCAGCGAGATGACCTACCAGCAGCTCGCCATGTCCCGCGTCCGCGCCGTCGAGCACAGCCGCACCGTGACCGTGCCCGTCACCAGCGGCGTCAGCGCGATCATCATGCCGGACGGCACGATCACCCAGAAGACCGGCATGTTCGTCGCGGACAACCTGGTGCAGAAGGTGCCGCTGCGGTCCTCCGAGACGCCCGCGACCCGGCTCGGGATCCTCCCGGAGATCGCCCTGGTGCTCGTCGCCGCGGGCGGTCTGGGCTGGGCGGCCGCCGCGGGCGTACGCGCCCGGCGGGGTGTCGGCGCCCAGGCGTAGTCCGGCGGGGGACCGGTCCGGTTAGGGTCGGTCCCATGCCGACTCCTGAGTTCATCACCGAGATCCGGGCCTCCGCCGGTCACCAGCTCCTGTGGCTCCCCGGCGTCAGCGCCGTCGTCTTCGACGACCGGGGACGCGTACTGCTGGGACAGCGCGCGGACAACGGTCAGTGGACCGTGATCACCGGCATCCCGGACCCGGGCGAGCAGCCCGCGGACTGCGCGGTGCGGGAGGTGGAGGAGGAGACGGGCGTGCACTGCGTGCCCGAACGCGTCGTCCTGATCCGCTCCGGGCGGCGGGTCGAGTACCCCAACGGCGACCAGTGCCAGTTCATGGACGTCACCTTCCGCTGCCGGGCCGTCGGCGGCGAGGCGCGGGTCAACGACGACGAGTCCGTCCAGGTCGGCTGGTTCGAGGTGGACGCCCTGCCGCCGATGCACGAACGCCAGGTGTTCCGCATCAAGCAGGCGCTCTCCGACGAACCCGCGTGGTTCGAGACCACACCGGCCGAGTGAGGTGCGGCCTCGACGGCGCGCACTGAACGCCCGTTCGGCTGACGAAGGGTGTGTTGCGCAGGTCCGGCGGGTGCAGAGCGGCCCCGTCCGGATGCGCGTCGCCGATGACCAGCCCGTCGACGCGGCGGGCGAGCACCGTCGCACGATCTCCGAAAGCCGGGGCACGAGGACGCCGACGGCGGTGACGTGCATGGTCGCCCACCGCTCGCGGAGAAGACGCGGCGTCGAGATGCGCTGCCGTGAGTCAGCGGGACCGGGTCAGGTGGGACGGTGAGCCCGCTGTCTGGCTGCCCTCGTCCTCCAGGGTGAGGGCGTCGGTGCCGGTTTTCGTCAGGGTGTAGAGGTTGCCGGGTGTGCAGAGCACGCCGGTGGAGGGGTCGGTGGCGGTGCTGGTGGCCGCCTGGAAGACCATGGTCGTTCCGTGGGACTCCTCCAGGCGGAGGGTTTCGGTGCAGCCGATGTCCCGGCCACTGGCCGCGTCGGTCACGTTGCTGATCTGTCTGCCCGCGATCTGGCCTCGGTCCGCCGCGTGGAACGTGACGGTGACGGACACCTTGGTCGTACGGGCGTTGACGATGCCGTCACCGGAGGAGCTGCCGGGGCCGGTGCCCTGCCATGTGCCGACCCAGGACGCGGGCAGGGCGTCCGGCGCCGTGGCCGCGGAGGGGGAGGCGGAGGGAGAGGCGGACGGGGAGGGAGACGCGTTCTTGTCGTCGTCCGGCCAGGTGATCGCCGCGACGGCCGCCGCGGTCGCCGCGATGCCCGCGAGGACGGCGGCCGTACGGACGTACGGGGAACGCCGGCCGGGCAGGCGGCCGGAGGCCGTGCCGGGAGGGGCGAAGGGCGGGGGTCCCGCAGCGGGGACGGGCGGCAGGGCCGGAGGGCGGAAGTGGGCGAGGGGCGGTCCGAATCCCGCCGGTGCGGGAGGGGAGGAGGAGGCCGGCCGGTCCAGCGCCGACCGCAGCTCGGCCTCCTTCGCGGTGATCTCCGTCTCCAGGCCCGCCGGCAGTGCCCCCGCCCAGGGGAGCTGGTCACCGCCGAGCTGTTTCAGCAGGTCGTCCGTCGTGGGGCGGGCCTCCGGGGACTTGTGCAGGCAGGCGGCCGCCAGCGGCAGAAGGGCGGGGGGTACGCCGTCCAGCACGGGCTCCTCGTGCACGATCCGGTAGAGGAGTTGCGCTGCCGACGGATCCTCGCCGGGGTGCAGGAAGGGGCTCTTCCCGGTGGCCGCGTAGACGAGTACGGCGCCCAGGGCGAAGAGGTCGCCGGGCCCGGCCGAGATCCCTCCGGTCACCTGCTCCGGCGCCATGTATCCGGGTGAGCCGATGACACCGCCGGTCCGGGTGTGCCGGGTGTCGTCCACGGCACGGGCGATGCCGAAGTCGATGAGCAGGGGGTGGCGGCGGGCGAGCAGCACGTTGGAGGGCTTCAGGTCGCGATGGGAGAGGCCCGCCCGGTGCACCGCCCGCAGTCCCTCGGCGAGTTCCGCCACGAGGGCGCGGACCGCGGGCTCGGGCAGCGGGCCGTGCCGCTCCACCCAGTCGGCGAGGGAGGGAGCGGGGACGTACTCCGTGGCCAGCCACTGCGGCCTGTGCCCGGCGGGGCTGTAGTCGACGACCGCGACCGTCCACGCGGAGCGCACCTGCTCACTGCTGGTGATCTCTCGGGCGAACCGCTCCTCGAACCCCGGATCGGCGCCGAACTCGCTGCGCACGGTCTTCAGCGCGAGCGGCCTGCCGGACGCCGTACGGGAGAGGAAGACCTGCCCCATGCCCCCGGCGCCGAGCCGTGCCAGCAGGGCATAGCCGCCCATGGCCGGGGGATCCATGGGATCCAGACTCCTCATGAACCTCTCCGAGTCCTACCCGGGCCGCATGAGGGCCGTATGCGCGATCAAGTCATGTCAGTCTACTTCCCGTCGGGTGGGGGCGAGAGGGGAAAAAGGGGGACTCCGGTCTCCCCGACCCGCCTTGGTGCGCCGGGCCGTTCGGGCGGATCGTCGATCCGCCCGACAGCGATGGCCGGTGCCGCGCCGGACGTGGAGGTCAGGGGCGGTTGGTCAGGTAGCCGCCCATGGAGGTGAAGTACTCGGCCGCGGGCAGCTCGCGGCCGTCCTCGGTGCGGACGCGGGTGATCGCCAGGCCGTGGTTGCGGCCGGTGCGGGCGTCGGCTCCGGCGACGATCACCACACCGTCGCCCTCGCGGTAGAAGATGCGGCCGGGCGTACCGCCGTAGCATCCCTCGGAGACGACGGCGGCCAGGACCTCCAGCCGCCTGCCCCTGTGGAAGGTGAACGCGCTGGGGTACGGCTCGGACTGGGCGCGGATCAGGCGCTCCAGGTCCTCGGCCGGCCAGCCCCAGTCGATGCGGCTGTCCTCGAGGGACCGCTTGTGGAAGAAGCTGGCCCGGGAGCGGTCCTGCCGGGTGAACTCCGTCTGCCCGGAGGCGATGAGGCCGAGCGCGCCGATGGTGACCGGCGCGATGAGGTCGACGGTCTTGTGGAAGAGGTCGGTGGCGGTGTCCGCCGGCCCGACCGGCACCGCCTCCTGCCGCACGATGTCGCCGGCGTCGAGCTCGTCGTTCATCATGTGCGCGGTGACGCCCACCTCGGGCTCGCCGTTGATCAGCGCCCAGATCAGCGGGGAGAAGCCGGCGTACTTCGGCAGCAGCGAGTCGTGCACGTTCAGTGTGCCGTGCCGCGGCAGATCGAAGATGCGCGGAGGGATCCAGGTACGCCAGTTGTTGGCGACGATGATGTCCGGGTCGGCCTCCTTCAGGCGCTCGAACAGCTCCTCGTCGTCCGGCCGGTTGCGGATGACGACCGGTACGCCGTTCTCCTCGGCGAGGTCGGCGACCGAGTCGCTCCAGATCTTCTCGTACGCGTGCTCGCTCTTGGGGTGGGTCACGACGAGGACCACGTCGTGCTCGGAGTCCAGGAGGGCTTGCAGGGTGCGGTGCCCCCAGGTCTGGTAACCGAACATGACGACCCGCATGGGGTTCCTCCTCAGGCCAGGAATGGGTGCCCGGTCAGTAAAGCAAGGCTTACCTAAGTGGTCAACGGGGCCTCGGGGAAGGCGTGCTGACGGGCGGTCAGTCTCCGGGCTGTCCGGTTTGTTCTATGGACAGGCTGCAAGGAATGAGCTTAGCCTTACCTAAGTTCGGGCCGCGGCTCTTCGGCGTGCCCGGCTTCTCGTACTTCCCGATGCTCGACCAACGGCCGCCTTCCCCGCAGGGCGGCCGCCCGCACGATGGGAGTGACATGGCACAGGCTCGTCCTGGCGACGCCCCTTTGATCCACGACCTCATAGGCATCGGCTTCGGGCCGTCCAACGTGGCCATGGCGATCGCGCTCAGCGAGCACAACGCAGGCGTCGCCCCCGAGGAAGCGGTCACCGCCCACTTCTTCGAGCAGCAGCCGCGCTTCGGATGGCACCGAGGCATGCTCATCGACGACGCGACCATGCAGGTGTCCTTCCTCAAGGACCTGGTGACGCTCCGGAACCCGGCCAGCGAGTACAGCTTCCTGTGCTACCTCCAGAGCCAGGGGCGGTTGATCGACTTCATCAACCACAAGAACCTCTTCCCGCTGCGGGTGGAGTTCCACGACTACTTCGAGTGGGCCGCCCGCAAGGTCGACGACATGGTCTCCTACGGCCACGAGGTCGTCGGCGTCATGCCCGTCGTCCGCGACGGTGTGGTGGAGCACCTGGACGTCACGGTCCGGTCGGGGGAGGGGCTCGCGGTCCACCGCGCCCGCAACCTCGTCATCGGCACCGGTCTGCGTCCCCTCATGCCGGAGGGGGTGGAGCGCTCCGAGCGCGTCTGGCACAACTCCGAACTCCTCGCGAAGGTCGACGGGCTGGACGGCGGCTCGCCGTCGCGCTTCGTCGTCGTGGGCGCCGGACAGAGCGCCGCCGAGAACGTCGCCTACCTCCACCGGCGCTTCCCCGAGGCCGAGGTCTGCGCCGTCTTCTCCCGCTACGGCTACAGCCCCGCCGACGACAGCAGCTTCGCCAACCGGATCTTCGACCCGGCGGCCGTCGACGAGTTCTTCACCGCGCCGGAGGACGTCAAGCGCCGGCTGATGGACTACCACGGGAACACCAACTACTCCGTGGTGGACATCGACCTGATCGACGACCTCTACCGGCAGATGTACCAGGAGAAGGTGCTCGGCAGCGAGCGTCTGCGCTTCCTCAACGTCTCCCGGCTCACCGACGTCAAGGACGCGCAGGGCAAGGTGCGGGCCACGGTCACCTCCCTCGTCACCGGGGAGGAGACCCTCCTGGACGCGGACGTCGTGGTCTTCGCCACCGGCTACAGTCCCGCCGACCCCGTCGCCCTGCTCGGCGAGGTCGCGGACCGCTGTCTGCGCGACGACGAGGGCCGGGTCCGCGTCGAGCGGGACTACCGCATCGCCACCGACCCCGACCTGCGCTGCGGCATCTACCTCCAGGGCGGCACCGAGCACACGCACGGCATCACCTCGGCGCTGCTGTCCAACACCGCCATCCGGGTGGGCGAGATCCTCGACTCGCTCGTCGGCCGGGGCCCGGTCCCCTCGGGCGGGGCGCGGACGGTCGCCGACGGCACCAGCAGCACCGCGCGCTAGGCCGATCCGCCGATCAGAGGGACAACGTACGTCGACATGGGCACGACAGCAGTGGAGCGACCCACCTCCCAGGCCCCAACACGGTTACGCCGTAAGCGAGTTGTGGGTCTCGGCATGCTGGTGGCGATTCTCGTCGCCGCGGGGATGGTGTCGTTGGCGGTGGGAGCGCGCGAGTTGAGTCCCGGTGAGGTGTGGCACGGGCTGTTCGCGGCGCCCGACTCCGACCGGCGGCTCACCGAGATCAGGCTCATCGTGCAGACCGTACGGGTGCCCCGGACGGTGCTCGCGATCGTCGCGGGCATCGCCCTGGGCGTCGGCGGTGCCCTGTTCCAGGGCTACACCCGCAACCCGATCGCCGACACGGGCCTGCTCGGGGTGAACTCCGGCGCGTCCTTCGCCGTCGTGTCGGCGATCGCCGTGTTCGGGTTCTCCCGCCCCTTCCAGTACGTCTGGTTCGCCTTCCTGGGCGCGGCGGTGGCCGGTGTCGTCGTGTTCGGCCTGGCCAGCATCGGCCGGGGCGCCGGCAACCCCCTGACCCTCGCCCTCGCCGGGCAGGGCGTCACGGTGTTCCTCGCGGCGATGACCACGGCGGTCGCGCTGTCGGACCAGAAGTCGCTGAACGCCCTGCGGTTCTGGAACGCGGGCTCCGTGGCCGGGATCGGCTTCGACGTCATCTGGCCGGTGACCGCGTTCATCGCGGTCGGCCTCGTACTGGCGCTCACCACGCTGCCCACCGTCAACCTGCTGAACCTCGGCGAGGACGTGGCGCGCGGGCTGGGCGTGAACATCGCGCTGAGCCGGACGGTCGGCATCGCCGCCGTCACCCTGCTGGCGGGCGCGGCGACGGCGGCCTGCGGTCCCATCGCCTTCCTCGGGCTCATGGTGGCCCATGTGGCCCGGTACCTCACCGGTCCCGACTACCGCTGGCTGGTGCCGTACGCCGGACTGCTCGGCGCCGTCGTCCTGCTGGTCTGCGACATCGTGGGGCGGCTGGTGGTGCGTCCGGGGGAGCTGGACGCGGGTGTCCTCGTCGCCCTGCTCGGCGCGCCGTTCTTCGCGGGGCTGGTGTGGCTCGGAAAGTTCAAGAACGCATGAACGGGACGGACGTGAAGCCATCGGTGGCACCGGGCCTCAGGCTCGGCGGGGTGTCGTTCGTCTGGCGGCCCTGGCTGGTTCTGGTCACGCTGCTGCTGGCGGCGGTCACCTTCCTGGTGTTCTGCCTGTCCATCGGCGTCGGGGACTTTCCCATCGGCCTGCCCCGGGTCCTCGCCACGATCCTCGGCCGGGGCGAGCAGGTCGACGAGTTCGTGATCATGGATCTGCGGATGCCGCGCGCCCTGGCCGGGGTCGTCGTGGGGATCGCGCTCGGGGTGTCCGGGGCGATCACGCAGTCCGTCGCGCGCAATCCGCTGGCCAGCCCGGACATCCTCGGGATCACCGGGGGCGCGGGTGCGACCGCGGTGTTCCTGGTGACGGCGTCGGGCGGGACCGCCGCGGCGATCGTCGACTCCGTGGGAGTGTCCGCGGCCGCGCTCGTGGGCGGTCTCGGCACCGGGCTCCTGGTGTACTTCCTGGCGTGGCGGCGCGGGATCGACGGCTTCCGGCTGATCCTCATCGGCATCTCGGTGAGCGCGGTGACGGAGGCGATCACGACCTGGCTGCTGGCCACGGCCGACATCAGGGACGTGGCCCGGTCCCAGGCCTGGCTGGTCGGCTCGCTGGACAACCGCTCCTGGAGCGAGGTGCAGGTGGCGCTCTGGGGCACGCTCGTCCTCCTGGCCGTGGTGGCGTGCGTGTCGTTCCAGTTCAAGCCGATGCACCTCGGCGACGACGTCGCGGCGGGCCTGGGCGTCCGCCACTCGGCGGTGCGGGCGGCCCTCCTGCTGTGCGCGGTCCTGCTGGCCGGCGTGGCGGTGAGCGCGGCGGGCCCGGTCCCGTTCGTCGCCCTGGTGGCCCCGCAGGCGGCGATGCGGCTGACCCGGTCCCCCACGCCACCGATACCGGCCTCCGGTGTGGTGGGCGCCCTGCTGCTGACCGGCTCGGACCTGCTCGCGCGTACGGCCCTCCCCGTCGGTCTCCCGGTCGGTGTGGTCACCGCCGCGATCGGCGGCCCCTTCCTCGTCCATCTGCTGGTACGCGCGAACCGCAGATAGCTGACACTACGTTAGGTAAGCCTGAACAAGGGGGCCTTGTGGTCGCTCAGTCCATCACCGGCGTCGAGACCGGGACCGATACGGCCGCGAGGCTGGCCGCGAGGGGGGTCACGGTCGGGTACGGCGCCCGGACCGTGATCGAGGATCTCGACGTGGCGATACCGCCCGGCGTGATCACCACGATCATCGGCCCCAACGGCTGCGGGAAGTCGACCCTGTTGCGGACCCTGGCGCGGCTGCTCAAGCCGGCCGGCGGGACGGTCGTGCTGGACGGCGAGGACATCGCCGGGCTCAGGACCAGGGACGTGGCGAAGAAGCTCGGGCTGCTGCCGCAGGCGCCGGTCGCGCCGGAGGGGCTGACGGTGTCCGACCTGGTCGCCCGGGGCCGCCATCCGCACCAGAGCTGGCTGCGGCAGTGGTCCTCGGACGACGCCGCCGTGGTGGAGCGCGCGCTCGCCATGACCGGAGTGTCCGACCTGGCCGGCCGGGCGGTCGACACCCTGTCCGGCGGGCAGCGGCAGCGGGTCTGGATCTCGATGACCCTGGCCCAGGGCACCGACCTGCTGCTGCTCGACGAGCCGACCACCTATCTGGACCTGGCGCACGCGATCGACGTGCTCGACCTGGTGAGCGACCTCCAGGGCTCGGGCTGCACCGTGGTCATGGTGCTGCACGACCTCAACCTGGCCGTCCGCTACAGCGACCACCTCGTCGTGATGCGGTCCGGGTCGATCCTGGCGCAGGGGCACCCGAGTGACGTCATCACGGCCGAGTTGCTCCACGCGGCGTTCGGACTGCGCGCCAGGGTGATCGACGACCCGGTGGGAGACCGGCCGCTCATCGTTCCGATCGGGCGTACGCACGTCCAACTGGACTAGATGCCAACAAAGTTGGGTAAGTTAGGCTAGGCTAACCTTACTTCGGTGCGGTACGGTTTGCCTGCCCTTACCCGGGCGCACTGGTCAGCGCGAACAGCAAGGGGATTGACGGATGCTCCTCCACAGAACGACGCGTAGAAGGCCGTGGCGGCGGCTCGCGGCGACCCTGTCCGCCGCGGCCCTCGGTGTCGGCCTCCTCGCGGGGTGCGGTTCCGGCTCGGACACGGACGCGGCCGACAAGGCGGGCGACGCCACCTCGACCACCGCGGCCGGCGCCTTCCCGGTCACCGTGGAGCACGCGTTCGGCAGCACGACGGTCAAGAAGGCCCCCGAGCGGGTCGTCACCGTCGGCTACACCGACGACCAGACCGTCCTGGCGTTCGGCATCAAGCCCGTCGGCATGGTCGACCAGTACCCGAACCCGACGGGCCGGAGCCCCGACATCAACACCCAGTGGCCGTGGGTGAAGGACAAGTGGGGCGACACCAGGCCCGAGGTCATCATGAAGAACGGTGACTCCGGCCCCAACTACGAGAAGATCGCCGCCCTGCGCCCGGATCTGATCATCGCGGTCTACTCCGAGGTCGACCGGGCCGCCTACGACAAGCTCTCCAGGATCGCTCCCACGGTGGGCCGTACCAAGACCGAGAAGGAGCCGTTCAGCGCGCCCTGGCAGGACAACGCGCTCCAGATCGCCAAGGCCCTCGGCAAGGCCGAGGAGGGCCAGAAGATGGTCGACGACATCGAGGGCAAGCTCGACGCGGCGAAGAAGGCGCACCCCGAGTTCGCCGGCCGGAAGGCCGTGGTGCTGTCCTGGTACGAGAACTCCGTGGCGCCGTTCACCTCCACCGACGTCCGCGGCCGGCTCGTGTCCGGCATCGGCTTCGGCTACCAGACCGAGATCGACAAGATCGCGGACGGCAGCTTCTACACCAAGCTCTCCCCCGAGCGCGTCGACCTGGTCGACGTCGACCACATCTTCGTCATCAACGACAAGGCCGACACGGAAGCCCTGAAGAAGTTCAAGCTCTTCGCCAACCTCGACGCCGTGAAGAAGGGCAACGTGTCCTACCTGCTGGACAGCGAGGGCCCGGCGGTCGGCGCGGCCATCTCCCAGGGCACCCTGCTGTCGATGCCGTACGCGATCGACGAACTCGTCGAGTCGGCGGCCGGCCAGTAGATGTCGACCGACACGCGTGTGGCCCCCGCGACCCTGCGTACGGCGTCCGGACGCGAGGCCGGCCGGTGGGTCACGGCGCACTGCCGCGAGGTGCCCTGGCTGACCGCGGCCACCGTGCTCACCACGGTGGCCGGGGCGGCGCTCCAGGTGCTCCCCGTGCTCCTGCTCGGCAGGGTGGTCGACGCAGTGGTCGAGGGCGAGTCGCGCTCGGTCCTCGTCACCGTCGGAGTGCTGATCGCGGTCGCCGCGCTGCTCGGCGCGGCGGCCACCGCGGTGTCGACCTACCTGATCGGGCGGCTGGGCGCGGACCTGCTCGCCCGGCTGCGGGAGGGCGCCGTCCGCGCGGTGCTCGGCATGCCGAGCGCACGCATCGAGGAGGTCGGCCGCGGAGACGTCCTCTCCCGGGTCGGCGACGACGTGGCCGTGATCTCCAAGGGCATCCGTACGGCCGTCCCCACCGTGTTCTCGGCAGGGGTGCTGGTCACCATCGCCACGGCCGGCATGTTCGGACTGGACTGGCGGCTGGGCCTGGCCGGCGCCGCGGCCCTGCCGGCCTACGCGCTGGCCCTGCGCTGGTACCTGCCCCGCTCCGCGCCCCTCTACCAGCGGCAGCGGATGGCCCAGGCCGACCGTGCCCAGGCCCTGATCAGCGGCCTGAACGGGATCGACACGGTCCGTGCCTACCGCCTCGAGGACACCTTCCGTGAGAAGGTCACCGCCGAGTCGTGGCGGGTGCGCAACCTGGGCATCGACGTGTTCCGGTTCTTCGGCCGGTTCGTCGGCCGGGAGAACCGCGCCGAGTTCATCGGGCTGGTCCTGATCCTCCTGGTCGGATACGGCCTGCTGGAGACGGACGCCGCCACCCTGGGCGAGGTGTCCGCGGCGCCGCTGCTGTTCCACCGGCTGTTCACCCCGCTCGGCCTCATCATGTTCACCTTCGACGAGGCGCAGAAGTCGGGCGCGAGCCTGACCCGGCTGGTCGGTGTGCTGGGGGAGGCCGCCGAGGGCCGGCTCGTGGGCGACCCGGCCGTCGCGCCGGCGGACCCCGCGCCCCTGCCGGTGACCGTGAAGGGGCTGACGTTCCGCTACCCCGGCACCGACGAGCCGGTCCTGAGGGACGTCGACCTGACGATCCCGGCCGGCGGTTCGCTCGCCCTGGTGGGGGCGACGGGCGCGGGCAAGACGACCCTGGCCGCGCTGATCGCGGGCATCGGGACCCCGACGTCCGGGTCCGTGCGCGTCGGGTCGACCGACCTCGCCGGTCTGGACGAGGCCGGGGCACGGGCCCTGGTGAGCATCCTGACCCAGGAGACCCACGTGTTCTCCGGTCCGCTCGCCGACGATCTGCGGCTGGCCGCTCCGGAGGCCACCGACGCCGAGCTGACGGGCGCGCTGCGCAGGGTCGGCGCCGGCGCGTGGGCCGAGGCGCTGCCCGACGGGCTGTACACCGCGGTCGGCGAGGGCGGCGAGCGCCTGGACGTCACCAAGGTCGCCCAGCTCGCCCTGGCGCGGCTGGTGCTGGCCCGCTCGCCCGTGGTCGTGCTCGACGAGTCGACCGCGGAGGCGGGCAGCGAGGGCGCCGCGGAACTGGAGCGGGCGGTACTGGCCGCGTGCTCCGGCCGGACCACGCTGTTCGTGGCGCACCGGCTCACCCAGGCCATGGCGGCCGACCGGATCGCCGTACTGGACGCGGGACGCGTGGTCGAACAGGGCACGCACGACGAACTGGTGGCTGTGGGCGGCCGCTACGCACGACTGTGGCGGGCCTGGCGAGAAGGCAGTTGACCGGCCCCAGGCCAGGCAGCCCTCCGTTATGTGAGGCAACTTTCATGCTCAGAAGGGGCGTTGAGTCGTCGATGGAACCGAGCGCTCGTCTCGTACTGCTGTCCACCGATCGCCTTTCCGATGTACGCCGGCGCATCGGCGACCACTCCGACAGGACCGTCGCCGAAGCGTGCGCCATCGGGCTGTCGTACTGGGCGACGGGCCTGAGTCCTGACGGCATCGACCTCACCCCCGGCACGCTCTTCGCCGACGTCCTCGGCTGGGTCGGCAACGGCGGTGCGGCGCCCGGCGGTTGGCGGGTCGGCGCGGACGGACGCAGCATCACCGTCCCCGAAGGCGTCGACCCGGCCGACGCCCAGCTGGCCCTGGACGACCTGGCCGACTTCCCCGACCGGCCCCTCGGCACGATCGGCCCGTCCAGCGTGGCGGCGCGGCTCGCGACCCTGGCCGAGTGGAACGACAACCGGGCCGACCGCGTCCGCCCCACCCTCGTGGAGATGTTCCGCGAACAGGCCCGCACCCGGCCGGACGCCGTGGCCGTCGTCGACGAGCACCGCACGCTGACCTACCGTCAAGTCGCTCAATTCTCCAGCCAGTTGGCTCATCATCTGATCGAACGCGGTCTCACCGCCGAACAGATCGTCGGTATCTCCCTCGGCCGCTCCGCCGACATGGTCGTCGCTCTGCTAGCCGTGCTCCAGGCGGGAGGCGCGTTCGTACCGCTCGACCCGCAATGGCCCGCCGCGCGCCGGGCCGTCGTCATCGAGGACGCCCGGGTCGTCCTGCAACTCGACGCCTCGGGCCAGCCCGCCCCGGGTGAACCGGACGCCGTGGCCGTGGACCTCGGCGACTGGCGGTTCGGCGCGTACCCCACGGAGGGGACCGGCGTCACCGTCCTCGGCGACGCCCTGGCCTATGTCATCTTCACGTCCGGTTCCACGGGGCGGCCCAAGGGCGCGATGATCCGGCACGAGGCGATCAGCGAGCGCCTGCTGTGGCAGGTCGACGAGATCCTGCGCTTCGGCCATGACGACGCCTCGCTGTTCAAGGCGCCGCTGTCCTTCGACATCTCCATCAACGAGATATTCCTGCCGCTGGTGTCCGGCGGCCGGCTGGTCGTGCTGCGGCCCGGCGGCGAACGCGACCCGCACCATCTGCTGGGCGTGATCGCCGAGCACCGCGTCACCTTCACCTACCTCGTCTCCTCCATGCTGGACGTCCTGCTGGAGATCGCGGGCGAGTCGGGGCGCCTGGACAGTCTGCGGCACGTGTGGTGCGGCGGCGAGGTCCTGACCCCTGAGCTGTACGAGCGCTTCCGCACCAGGCTCGACATCCCCATGTACCACGGCTACGGCCCCGCCGAGACGACCATCGGCGTCTCGCACGTCATCTACCGGGGCGCGGCGGAACGCCTGTCGACGTCGATCGGCAGGGCCAATCCGAACACCCAGCTCTACGTCCTGGACGACGAACTGCGCCCGGTCCCGGTGGGCGCCGGTGGCGAACTGTACGTGGGCGGCTTCCTCCTGGGGCGCGGATACGTGGGCGCGCCCGGCCTGACCGCTTCCCGGTTCGTCGCGAACCCCTTCGCCGCCGACGGCTCCCGGCTGTACCGGACCGGTGACCTCGCACGCTTCAACGCCGACGGATCGCTGGACTTCCTCGGCCGGGCCGACAACCAGATCAAGATCCGCGGCATGCGGCTGGAGATCGAGGACGTCGAGGCCGGGCTGGCGGAGCACCCCGGCGTCCGGCACAGCTGTGTCGTCGCGAAGAAGAACACGGCGGGCGGCACCTACCTCGTCGGGTACGTCATCCCGGCCGCCGGGAGCGAGGACCTGCGGGCGGACGACGTCACGACGTGGGCCGCCGCGCACATGGTGGAGTACATGGTGCCCGCCCATGTCGTCGTCCTGACCGCGTTCCCGCTCACCGCCAACGGCAAGCTCGACCGGGCCGCGCTCCCCGAGCCCGTGATCGGGACGGGCTCGCTCGTCCGGCCCGTCACCGAGGACGAGCGGGCGGTGTGCACGGCGGTCGCGGCCGTCCTGCGGCTCGACGAGGTCGGCGTCGACCAGAACTTCTTCAAGCTCGGCGGGGACAGCATCCTCGCGATCTCCCTGCTGAGCGCGTTGCGCGAGGCCGGGCTGCATGTCACGGCACGGCAGATCTTCACCCACGGCACGGTGGGCGCGCTGGCGGCGGTGGCGAGCCGTGAGGACGTCTCCGCCGTCGACCACCGCGACGTCCCCACCGGCTCCGTCGTGGGATCACCCGTCGTGCAGTGGCTCGGCGAGACCACCGACGCCATCGACGGCTTCGTCCAGTCGGTGGTGCTGACCACCCCCGCGGACCTGACCGCGGACGACCTCGACGAGATCCTCACCGCCGTGGTCCGCCGGCACGACATGCTGCGCGCCCGGCTGGTGCGCGGCGAGCGGTGGAGCTTCGAGATCCCCGAGCCCGACCGGGCCGTGGCGGGATGGCAGGAGAGCGACCGGCCGCTCGACGCGTGCGTCGCCCTCGCCACCGCGGGCCTCGACCCGGCGGGCGGCGCGATGCTGCGGGCCGTCTGGCGCCGCGCGGCACGGCAACTGGTCCTCGTCGCCCACCATGTGGTGATCGACGGTGTGTCCTGGCGGATCCTGATGGACGACCTGGCCACCGCATGGCGGCAGCGCACCGCGGGCGCCCCGGTCGAACTGCCCCGGGCGGGCACGTCCTTCCGGCGCTGGACCCACCTGCTGGAACGCGCCGCGTTCGACGCGGACAGCGCGTACTACCGGCAGCCCCTGCCGGGTGAGGACCTGCCGGTGGGCCGGCGTGCCCTGGCCGCGACCGACACCGTCGCGAAGGAGCGGCTGCGGACCGTCTCGGTCGGCCCCGAGGTCACGGCCGCGCTGCTGGGCGAGATCCCCGCGAAGTTCCACGCCGGCGTCAACGACGTCCTGCTGACCGCGCTCGCCGTCGCCCTCGCCCGGTGGCGCCGTGACCTGGGCCACACGCAGACCTTCGCGCACATCGAACTCGAGGGCCACGGCCGCGAGGCACCGTTCGTGGCGCCCTCCGCCGGCTTCGAGCCCGAACTGTCCAGGACCGTGGGCTGGTTCACCACCCTGTTCCCCGTGACCGTCGACCCCGGACACACCGCCGACTTCACCGCACCCTCCTACCTGGCCGCCGCGCTCAAGGCGGTCAAGGAGGACCTCGCCCGGGTGCCGGACAACGGCGTGTCCTACGGCGCCCTGCGCTACCTGGCCGGGACCGAGTTCGAGGCGCCGGCCCCCCAGGTGCTCTTCAACTATCTGGGCCGCTTCGACGCAGGCGCCCCCGGAGACTGGCAACTCGCCAGTACCACGGGCCAGTTGGGCGAGAGGCGCGATCCGGGCATGCGCCTGCCGCGTCCCCTGGAGTTCAACGCCATCGCGGAACCCGCCGCGAACGGCGCGTACGAACTGGTCACCACCGTCTCCTGGCCCGAGGGGATGTTCACCGACGACGACATCACCACCCTCGGCGCGTACTACCGGACGGCCCTGGCCGGACTCGCCGCGCTGGACGAAGGCGGCCACTCGCCCAGCGACTTCGCGCCGGTGCGGCTCACCCAGGCCGACGTCGACGCCCTCGACGGCCCCCGGCTGCTGGACGTCCTGCCGCTGACCCCGCTCCAGGAAGGCCTCTACTTCCACTCCGTCTTCGACGACGACTCGGCCGGCTCCTACGTCGAGCAGCAACTGCTCACGCTGGACGGCGAGGTGGACGCGGACCGGCTGGAGGCGGCCGCCACCCGCCTGCTCACGCTCCACCCCAACCTGGCGGCCCGGTTCACGGCCCTCGCCGACGGCCGGGTGGTCTCCGTTCTGGAGAGCGGGGCGCGGGCGCCGTTCCGCACACTGGACCGCCCCGGCATCACCGACGCCGAGCTGCGCGCGTTCGCCGAGCGGGACCGCCGCGCCGGGTTCGACCTCGCGACCGGCCCGCTGATGCGGTACACCCTCGTCCGCGGAGGCCCCGGCCGTGCCGTCCTGGTGCAGACGGTGCACCACATCATCGCCGACGGCTGGTCGGTACCGCCGATGCTGCGCGCGCTGCTGGCCGAGTACCACGCGCCGGGAACGGTGCACCCCCTCGGCGGCTTCCCCGACTACGTACGCCGGCTCGCCGGACACGACGAGGGCGAGAGCGACCGCGTCTGGCGCGAGCAGCTCGCCGAACTGCCCGGCCCCTCCCTGGTCGCCGAGGGCCACACGCCCTCCGACCGCTTCGCGGACACCGCCCTGGAGCCGCGGGACGACATCGACGCGGCCGCCCGGTCGGCCGGCGTGCCCCTCAGCGCGGCCGTGCACAGTGCCTGGGCGGTGACCCTGGGCTCCCTCCTGCACGGCAGGGACGTGGTGTTCGGCTCCACGGTGTCCGGACGCGACCTCGACCTGCCCGGCATCGAGGACATGGTCGGCCTGTTCATCAACACGATCCCCGTGCGGGCCCGTTGGGCGGCGACCACCACCGCGCACGATCTGCTCGCCTCGGTACGCGAGCACCAGAGCGCGGTACTGGCGCACCAGCACGTCTCGCTGGCGAGGATCGGCCGGCTCGCCGGCGGCGGCTCCCTGTTCGACACCCTGGTGGTCTTCGACGTCGCCACCGACGTGGCGGGACTGCGGCGGCCCGGCGACACCCTGGCCGTCACCGGCATCGTCAACGAGGGTGCCCCGCACTACCCGTTGACGCTGGTCGTCGAACGCACCCCCGACGGCCGCGCCCGCTTCAACCTGATCTACGACGGTGAGCTGATCCGCGAGACGAGCGCCCGGTCCGTCCTGCACACCTTCGCCCGGACCCTCACCGGTCTGCTCACCCGGCCGGACGCCCTGGTCGACGACCTCACACCGGAGAACGACCGGCGTCCCGTGGGCAGCACGCCGGCCACGCTCGGCGGACTGTTCGACGCCGCCGCCCGCCGCGACCCGTCCGCCACCGCCGTCACCCAGTGCGCCCTCGACGGCGCCACCCGCTCCCTGACCTACGGTGAACTGGCCGCCGCGAAGGCCGAGTTGGCCTCGGCACTGCGCGCGGCCGGGGTCGGACCGGGCCAGCGGGTCGCCGTCGCCGTCCCGCGCTCCGTCGAGCAGGTCGTCGCCCTGGTCGCGATCGTCGGCGCGGGCGGCGCGTATGTGCCGCTGGACCTGGCGTACCCCGACGAACGGCTGGAGTACATCCTCGCGGACGCCGCTCCGCAGGTGGTCCTCGTGGACCGCGACCAGCGCGACCGCTTCACGCGACTGCTGGCCCGGGCGGGCGTCCCGGCCCGGGTGCTGGCGCAGGGCGACGCACCGGAACCGGCGCAGACCGCCGTCGCGCCCGCTGCCGAGGCCGGCTGGCACGATCCCGCGTACGTGATCTACACCTCCGGCTCGACCGGCCGGCCCAAGGGCGTCGTCGTCCCGCACTCCAGCGTGGTGACCCTGCTCGGCAACACCCGGCCCGACATGGGCTTCGGCCCGCGGGACGTGTGGGTCCAGTTCCACTCCTTCTCCTTCGACTTCGCGGTCTGGGAGCTGTGGGGCGCGCTGGCCCACGGCGGTGAGCTGCTGGTGCCGGAGTACGGGCTGACCCGTTCCCCGGTCGACTTCCACCGGCTGGTCCGCGAGCGCTCGGTGACCGTGCTCAACCAGACGCCGTCGGCGTTCTACCAGTTCATCGAGGCCGATCGGCACGCGGGCGAGCCGCTGCCCGCACTGCGCCGGATCATCTTCGGCGGCGAGGCGCTGGACCTCGGGCGGCTGCGCGGCTGGGTCGACCGGCACGGCACCGCCACGCCCGAGCTGGTCAACATGTACGGCATCACCGAGACCACCGTCCATGTCACCCACCGGGTGCTGACCGACGAGGACTTCGCCGGCGGCGACGCCGTCAGCCCCATCGGCGGACCGATCCCCGGCCTGGCCACCTATCTCCTCGACGACCGGCTGCGGCCGGTCCCGCCGGGCAGGGTGGGCGCCATCTACGTGGCCGGCGACCAGGTGTCGCTCGGCTATCTGGGCCGGCCCGGACTCACGGCGAGCCGGTTCGTGGCGAACCCGTTCACGGGCGACGGCTCCCGCATGTACCACACGGGCGACCTCGCCCGCCGCACCCTCGACGGCGAACTGGAATTCACCGGCCGCGCCGACGATCAGGTCCAACTCAAGGGATTCCGCATCGAGTTGGGCGAGGTGGAGAACGCGGTCCGGGAGCTCGACGGAGTGGTCGACGTGGCCGTCACCGTCGCGGCCGACGCCGACCACCTGGTGGCGCACGTCGTGGGCCGGGTGCCCGGCGACCTCACCGCCCTGCTGTCGGCGAAACTGCCCGTGCACATGGTGCCGGGCCGGGTGCTGACGCTGGACGCCCTGCCTCTGACGGTGAACGGCAAACTGGACCGCCAGGCCCTGGCAGCCGGCGCGGCAGCGCCGCCCAGGGGCGCGGGGAACTGCGCGACCGGCCACGACGCACCCGCAGACGAACACGCCGCACTCCCCGCGTTCGTCCGCATCTTCGCCGAGGTGCTGCACGACACCGACGCAAACCCCGACACCGACTTCTTCCGCGCCGGAGGCGACAGCATCGTCGCCATCACCCTCGTCAACCGGGCCAGGGCGCTCGGCCTGCCGATCGCACCCCGCGACGTGTTCCTGCACCGGACCCCCCGCGCGCTCGCCGGACACCTCGCGGCACAGGCACCGCGGCCCGCGGCGGCACCCGCACCGGACCGCCGCGAGGACGGCCCGCTGACACCGACGCCGATCATCCTGCGCCGCCGCGAACTGGGCGGCTCCCTCGCCCGGTTCGCCCAGGCCCGGACACTGGTGGCCCCCGAGGGCACCGGGTACGCCGACGCCGAGCGCGCCGCGCGCACCGTCGTGGCCGCGCACGCGGCCCTGCGGCTCCGGCTGCGGACCGAGCACGGCGTCTGGACCCTGCGGACCGAACCCGCCGGCGGGATCACCGTCGTACGGCCGGACACGACCGATGCCACGACGGCGGCGAACGAGGCCGCCGGACGGCTCGACCCCGAAGCCGGTGAGGTCGTCGCGTTCTCGTGGCTGGAGCGGAGCCGGACCCTGGTGGTCACCGTGCACCACCTCGCCGTGGACTCGGTGTCCTGGCTGATCCTGCTGGAGGACCTGGCGACCGCCCTGCGCGCGGAGGCCCTGGCGCCGCCGACCACCTCCTACGCCGAGTACGCCGAAGCACTCGCCCTCGACGCCGCCCGCACGACCGACGACCTCGGGCACTGGATCACCACGCTCCAGGCGCCCCCGCTGCTCCCCGCCGTCGACGGGCTCCGCGAGACCACGGTCGTCCTCGCGCCCGACGTGACCGACCGGGTGACGCGTACCGCGCCCACCGCGCTCGGCGTCGGCCTCACCGAGCTGCTGTGCGGCGCGCTGCGCACCGCCCTCACCCGCATCCAGCCCGAGCCCACGGATCTGGCGATCGAGCTGGAGCGGCACGGCCGGGTCCCGGTCCTGGAGCACCACGACTACACCCGTACGGTCGGCTGGTTCACCGCCATCGCGCCCGTACGGCTCACCGCGCACACCGATCCGGTCGCCGCGGCGCGCGAACTCGCCGCACGCCAGCCCGACGAACGGGCGCACGCCGGCTACGGCCGGCTGCGGTACCTCAACCCGCAGACGGCCCCGCTGCTGACCGCCCGCCCGCAGGTGCTGTTCAACTACCTCGGCCGGGGCAGCGAGTCCCAGGCGGTGCACATCACCGGCGGCGACGAGGGCAGCCGGTACGCCGTCGAGGTGAACGCCTGGCTCGACGCCGCCACCGGAAGCCTGCACGCGGCCTTCACGCTCGCCGAGGGCATCCCCGACGAGCTCCTCGACCACTGGCGCGGCGCGCTGGAGCAGCTGGCCGACGCCTCCGCGACGACCGAGCGCACGGCACCGGTCACCCCCCTCCAGCGGGGCCTGTACTTCCAGGCGCAGCTCGCGGGATCGGCCGGACACTACGTCGCGCAGAGCTGGTTCACCTTCGACCGGCGCCTGGACACGGACGCGCTCGCCGAGGCGATGGCATACGTGACCGCACGGCACCCGGTCGTCGGCGCCGGCTTCACCACCGACGACGACGGCAACCCCGTGCAGGTCCTCAGGGCGGGCCGGCGGGTCGGGGTCCGCACCGTCGAGCTCGCGACGGACGCCGAGGTGGAGGACCTGCGCGCCCGGGACCGCGACACGGGCTTCGACCCGGGCGAGCCGCCGCTGATCCGGCTGACCGTGGTACGGCGGCCCGGCGGCCGTGACGGTCTGCTGCTCAGCTACCACCTGCTGCTGTGGGACGGCTGGTCCCGCGAGATCGTGCTGCGTGACCTGTTCGACGCCTACGAGGCCGTCGTCGCGGGCGAGTCGCCGGTCCCGGTCCCGGCCGTGCCGGGCTTCGAGGACCACGCCCGGGCGCTCGACGCCAGGGACGGCGCCGCGGCGGAACGCTTCTGGGCGGAGCACCTGGCCGGACTGCCCGGCCCGACCCTGCTCGCCGGGCCGGCGCCGGTGTTCTCCGACGACCTGCCGCGGGCCCTGGTGCACACCATGACCGCCGCCCAGTCGGAGCTGCTGGCGGAGGCCGCCAGACGGCACGGCGTCACCCTGAACTCCGTGCTGACCGGTGCGTTCGGTCTGCTGCTGGGCGCCCGCACGGGCCGCGGCGACGCCGTGTTCGGCGTGACCGTCTCCGGCCGCGAGGGCGAGGGCCTCGAGGACATCGTCGGCGTCCTGCTCAACACCGTGCCGATGTGGACCAGGGCCCGGCCGGACGACACGGTCCGCGGCTACCTGTCGGCCGTACAGGCGGCCAGGGTCGAGGCCATGGAGCACGAGCACCTGGGGCTCGGCGAGATCCAGCGGGCCAGCGGGCACGACACCCTGTTCGACAACCTGTTCGTGCTCCAGAACTTCCTGGACCTGGACGCGTTCGCCGAGATGAACGCCCGGCACGGCATCGTCTCGGTCAAGGCGGAGGACTCCACCCACTACCCGTTCACCTGGGTCGTCACGCCCGGCGACCGGCTCACGGTCAAGCTGGAGTACCGCGACGGCGACACCGAGGGCGCCCGCCGGCTCCTCGACGACTACCTGCGCGTACTGGACGACCTGGCCCGGGCCACCGGACCGGTCGGCGCGCTCGGCGGGCTGGGGCCGGAGCCCGTGCGGGAGGAGCGCACGGACATCGGCACGGACACCGTCGTCGACCGGTTCGACCGGGCCGCCGACCGTGACCCCGAGCGGGTGGCGCTGGTCGCCGACGGCGCGACCCTGACCTTCGCGGGGCTCCGGGACCGCAGCCGCGCCGTGGCCGGAGTGCTCGTGGGGCGCGGCATCGGCCCCGAGACGACCGTGGGGCTCGCGATCCCGCGCTCCCCGGACTCGATCGTGGCCCTGTTCGCCGTCCTGCGGGCGGGAGCCGCGTATGTGCCGCTGGAGCTGGACCATCCGGACGAGCGGATCGCCGCGATCGTCGCCGACGCCCGCCCGGACGTGATCCTCACCGTGAGCTCCGTGGCGCCCCGGCTGACCGGCATGGGCGGCGAGCTGGTCGAACTGGACCGTCCGCTGCCCGCGGCCGAGCCCTACCGGACGTTCGCGCCCGAGGACCCGGACCGGCTGCGGCACCCCGCGTACACGATCTACACCTCGGGCTCGACCGGGAAGCCCAAGGGCGTGGTCACCGAGTACGCCGGTCTCACCAACATGCTGATCAACCATCAGCGCCGGATCTTCGAGCCGGTGCTGGCGCGGCACGGCCACCGGGTCCTGCGGATCGCGCACACCGTGTCGTTCGCCTTCGACATGTCGTGGGAGGAGCTGCTGTGGCTCGCCGACGGCCACGAGGTGCACATCTGCGACGAGGAACTGCGCCGTGACGCGCCCCGGCTGGTCGCGTACTGCCTGGAGCACGGCATCGACGTCATCAACGTGACGCCGACCTACGCCCAGCAGCTGGTCGCCGAGGGCCTGCTCGACGACCCGGCACGGCGGCCGGCGCTGGTGCTGCTGGGCGGTGAGGCCGTCACCCCGACGCTGTGGCAGCGGCTCGCGGAGACCGAGGGGACGGTCGGCTACAACCTGTACGGGCCCACCGAGTACACCATCAACACCCTCGGCGTCGGCACCTTCGAGTGCGAGGACCCGGTGGTCGGTGTGGCGATCGACAACACCGACGTGTACGTCCTCGACCCCTGGCTGCGGCCGCTGCCGGACGGGGTTCCCGGTGAGCTGTACGTGTCCGGCATCGGCATCGCGCGCGGCTATCTCGGACAGCCCGCCCAGACCGCGCACCGGTTCGTCGCCTGCCCGTTCGGCGAGCCCGGCGAGCGCATGTACCGCACCGGGGACCTGGTGATCCGGCGTCCCGACGGCAATCTCCTGTATCTGGGCCGCACCGACCAGCAGGTCAAGATCCGGGGGCACCGGGTCGAACTCGGCGAGGTCGAGGCGGTGTTCGCGGCCCACCCGGCGGTGCGGTTCGTCGCCGCGGTCGCCCAGCCGGACCCGCAGGTCGACGGCTCCCACCGGCTGGCCGCCTATCTCGTGCTGGACGGCGCGGACCTGGCGTCGGTCGCCGCCGAGGTGGGCGCCGGACTGCCGGACTTCCTGCGCCCGACGCACTACGCCCGGGTCGACGGCATCCCGCTGACCGTGAACGGGAAGGCTGACACGAAGGCACTGCCGGAGGCCAAGCCGCTGGGCGCGCTGACCACGGCGGGGGAGCGGGGCCCCGGGACCGGGACCGAGACCGTGGTGTGCGAGTTCTTCGCCGAGGCACTGGACCTGGACGACGACGAGGTGAGCGCGGTGAGCGACTTCGTGTCCCTCGGGGGGCACTCCATGCTGGCGGTACGGCTGATCGGGCTGCTCCGCCGCGAGTACGGCCCTGTGATCACGATCCGAGACCTGTTCACCCTGCGCACCCCGGAAGCGATTGCCCGCCACCTCGATGACAACTCCTGACACCCAGCGGCCCCGCACGGGGTCCGACATCCTGCGCACCGCCCTGCGCCGCAACCTCGGCGCCATGGCCGGGGGCACCCTCCTCATGGGCCTGTACCAGGCCGGTGAGACGGCGTTCCCGATCGCGCTCGGCCTGATCGTCGAGCACACCCTGCGCCACCGCAGCCTCGGCTCGCTCGGCCTGTCGATCGCCGCGCTGGCCGTGATCATCACGACGGTGTCGCTGTCGTGGCGGTTCGGCATGCGCGTCCTGCAGAAGGCCAACACCACGGAGGCGCACCGCTGGCGGGTGCGGGTCGCGGCCTGCGGACTCCAGCCGGTGGCCCGGGACGTCGACCTCAAGTCCGGCGAGGTGCTGACCATCGCCACCGAGGACGCCGACCAGACCGCCGACATCATCGAGGTGGTGCCGCTGCTGATCAGCTCGCTGGTCGCGGTGGTGGTCGCGGCGGTCGCGCTGGGCCTCGCCGATCTCCGGCTCGGCCTGCTGGTGATCGTGGGAACCGTCGCGATCATGTCGATCCTGAGCGTGCTGTCCCGGCGGATCGGCTCCAGCACCCAGGAACAGCAGGCCCGGGTGGCGCGGGCGGGTGCGAAGGTCGCCGACCTGATCACCGGTCTGCGCCCGCTGCACGGCTTCGGCGGCAACCACGCGGCGTTTTGCTCCTACCGGACGGTCAGCACCGAGGCGCAGCACCAGGCGGTCACCGTCGCCAAGGTCAACGGCGCCTACGCGGGCACCGCGCTGGCCCTCAACGCGGTCCTCGCCGGCGCGGTGACCCTGACGGCGGGCTGGCTGGCCTTCGACGGCCGGATCGACATCGGGGAACTCGTCATGGCCGTGGGGCTGGCGCAGTTCATCATGGACCCGCTCAAGCTGTTCTCGGAGATGCCCAAGTACGTCATGATCGCCCGGGCCTCGGCCGAGCGGATGGCGCTGGTGCTGGCCGCGCCGCCGGTGACGGTCCCGGGGCCGGAACGCCCGGCCGCGGGCGGGGGACTGGAGATCGACTGTGTGCGGTACGGGTCCCTGCGCCGGCTGAAGCTCCAGGTGTCCGCCGGTGAGTTCGTGGCGATCGCCGCCTACCAGCCGCGTACGGCCGCCGACCTCGCGTCGGTCCTGGCCGTCAACGTGCCGCCGGAGGCGTACGAGGGCGTGGTGCGGGTCGGCGGGCGGGAGCTGGCGGACCTCTCCATCGAGGCGCTCCGCGCGCACCTGCTGGTGAACCCCTACGACGGGGAGATCTTCGCGGGCACCCTCCGCACCAACATCGACCCGTCGGGCAGCAGCCGGCTGGTCCCCGAGGCCGTCGAGGCGTCCATGCTCACCGATGTCGTCGCCCTCCACCGCGAGGGACTCGAGTACGGTGTCCGCGACCGCGGCGCGAACCTCTCCGGCGGGCAGCGTCAACGGCTGTCCCTGGCCCGCGCCCTGGCCGCCGACACCGAGGTCCTGGTCCTGCACGACCCGACGACGGCCGTGGACGCCGTGACCGAACAGCTCATCGCCCGGGGCGTCGCCCGACTGCGCCGGGGCCGCACCACCCTCGTCATCACCAGCAGTCCCGCCCTGCTCGACGCCGCCGACCGTGTCCTGGTCCTGGACGACGGCGTCATCACGGCCGAGGACACCCACCGCAACCTGCTGGCGACGGACGAGGAGTACTGCGCGGCGGTGGCCCGGTGAGCTAACCGAGGGCCCAGGCGACATCCCTGAGCAGGGCGTGGCGCCACCCCGCGCGGTCGTGGTCGGACGGTGACCGTGAGACCCGTACGGTGGCGCCGGCCTGCCGGGTCAGGTTCTCGGTCAGCTCGCAGTGGGGCAGCATCCGTGTCTCGTGTTCCCCCACGTCGAACGCGATCCGCAGACCGGACAGATCGGGGCGCTCGCGCAGCCGGTCGGCGACGGCACCCCCGGCCGGGCCGCCCAGCGGGTCGGCGAGGTCCAGGGCTCCGGGCGTCCACCAGAAGGATCCCGACTGGCAGGCGACGCGGGACACCAGCTCCGGGAACTCCAGGGCCGCGTACAGCGCGCTCAGCCCGCCGAGGCTCTGCCCGGCGACCACCAGTCGCTCCGGGTCGGCGGGTATCCCGGACTCGGCGACCAGCGGGAGCAGTTCGTCGCGGACCGCCTCCCACAGGTCGGGCCGGCACGCGAACTCGGCCACCCGGTCCCCGGCCGGGAGGAAGACGAGGGTGACGGGGGGCAGTTCACCGGCGGCGACGGCCGAGTCGAACGCGGTCATGGCCGGGTGCAGATACAGCCAGTCGTCCCCGTCGAGCAGCAGGACGACCGGCCCGCCGCCTCCCGCCGGGTGGATCCGGACGGTCCGCCGGTCGCCGAGCCGGGCACTGGCCCAGCGGATCCGGGCGAGCGGCACGGGCAGGACGCCGTCCGCGCCGAGCGCGGGCCAGTGCGGCTGGGCCGGGGCGTCCGGGGTCGCGGCGATGGACCGGTCACCGCCCGCGCCGACCGGGTTGAACGGGTCGGCGTACGTTTCGTCACCCGCGAGGAACCGGTAGGTCACCCGCAGCCGCGCGGGCATGCGCACCGCGGCGTACCAGCAGTCCGAGGCGCCCCACCGGCGCAGCCGCACCGGCTCCGACCAGCTCTCGAAACCGACGCTCGCCTCGGACCCGCGCCACAGGAACAGGGTCAGCCAGCCGCCGTCCTCGGCGGGTATCGACGCCGGCGCTGCCGCCGCCGCCCAGAACGCGTCGGTGCCGGGTGTGCCGGGCAGCCCGAACCCGGCGAAGCCGTCTGTCATTTCGGCCGGGAGGCCCCGCATGGACGTCTCCTTGTGAGGGGGAAGGGGGAGAGGTTAGGCTCGTTCCAATTAGGCGAGGCTAACCTAATCTTGACCTTTCCGGGAGGCACTCAGCATGAGCACCAACCCCTTCGACGACGCCGACGGGCGTTTCCTGGTCCTGGTGAACGACGAGGGCCAGCACTCGCTCTGGCCGTCCTTCGCCGAGGTGCCCGGAGGGTGGACGGTCGTCCTCGACGGCGGCACCCGGGAAGCGTGCCTGGAGTACATCGAGGCGAACTGGACCGATCTGCGGCCCCGGTCCCTCGCCGCGTCCATGGACACATGAAGGCCATTAGGCAAGGCTAGCCTTATCTCGTGACCCCGACCACGGCTACGCCGCACCCTGTCCCGCCGCTCGCGCACCCCTTGGCGGCACCGCTCGTACGCGCCGCGTGCCGCGAGGACGCCCCCGCCCTCGCCGCTCTGTCCCGTCCGTTCGTGCGCGCGGGGGCACTGCGCGAACGGCCCCTCTCGCTGTACGCGGCCCACGCGGCCGACTTCCTCGTGGTGGAGGCCCTCGACGGCACGCTCGAGGGGTGTCTGGGGCTGCGGACGCATCCGGACGGCGATCACGGCCCGGCCGGCGTCCTGTACAACTTCTGCGTGGCCCGGCACCGGCAGGGCCGCGGAACCGGGGCGCGTCTTCTGGAGGCGGCCCTGGCCCGGGCCCGTGCCCTGTCGCTGGGCGCCCTGTTCACGGCGACGACCGGCGGGGGCGGCCTCTTCCTGCGTCACGGCTTCACGCCGACCGGCCCCTCTCCGGCACCGGCCGACTGGGTGCGGTCCCTGGACCCGCGGCGCGACGCCCGGGTCCTGGGGCGGGCGTTGTAGCGGCGCACGCCATCGGGTGGGCTCCCGCCGTCCGGGCGGAAGCTCACCCGCCCCGGTGCTCGGGACCGTCGTCCGGGACCACGGTCGTCCCGGACCCCTCCTTGCCCAGCAGGCCCCGCAGCAGTGCGTGCGGCACCCTCCCGTCGAGCACCCGGGCCCGGTGCACACCGGCCCGGACGGCCCGCAGGCAGCCCTCCATCTTCGGCAGCATCCCGGTCGCCAACTCCGGCAGCAGGAGTTCGAGTTCGCCGGCCGTGAGGCGCTCGATCACCTCGGTGCCGCGCGGCCAGTCGGCGTAGAGCCCCGCCACGTCGGTGAGCACCACCAGACGGGCGGCGCCGAGGGCCACCGCCAGCGCGGACGCCGCGAGGTCCGCGTTGATGTTGTAGACCTCTCCGTCCTCGCCGCGTGCCACGGGGGAGACCACGGGGATGTGCCCCTGCTCCAGGAGGGCCCGCACCGCCCCCGGGTTCACGTCGACGATGTCGCCGACCAGACCGATGTCCACCGGCCGGCCGTCCATCCGGGCCGGCCGGCGCACGGCGGTCATCGTGTGCGCGTCCTCGCCCGTGATCCCGACGGCGAACGGGCCGTGGGCGTTGATGTGCCCGACCAGGTCCCGCTGGACCCTGCCCGTCAGCACCATGCGCACCACGTCCATGGTCTCGGGGGTGGTGACCCTCAGGCCCGCCTCGAAGCGGCTCTCCAGTCCGAGGCGGTCGAGCATCGCGCTGATCTGCGGGCCCCCGCCGTGCACGACGACCGGGCGCAGGCCCGCGTGCCACAGCTCCACCACATCCTGGGCGAAGGCCTGCTGGAGGCTCCCGTCCACCATGGCGTTGCCGCCGTACTTGACGACGACCGTGCTGCCCCGGAGCTCTTCGGCCGGGGATTGCCCGGGTGTGCGCTCCGCGACGGCGGTGGTCACGTCTGCGGCCCCTGCGGTCATGCTCGCTCCCCTGTGCGGTGTCCCGGTGTGGTCACGCGTCGCGCCGTTCCCTCCCCTGACGGTGTTCCGCACGGAACCGACCCCAAGATTTTGTTAGCTTAGCCTACCCTAATGTTCCTGGGGGTATTCCTGTATTCGGGGCCTCGGGGAAAGGCTCCCCCGAGGCCCCGGGGTGATGCCGAAGGGGCGGCGGATCAGCGCTGGGTGTAGAGGAAGCCGACCTTGTCGACCTCGTCGCCGGAACGCCCGTGGAACCCGGCGATCTGCCAGCCGCTGGGAGCGGTGCGGGTCACGCAGTCCGAGGTCGTGGTGCCACCGGCCAGGGTGCGGCCGAGGTTCGTCGTGAACCTGGCGTAGAAGATCCGCGTGTGGCCGTCCTTCTCGGCCTGGCACAGATACGCCGTCGTCACGTACTCGCCGCTGCCCAGCGTCAGCGAGGACGCGGTGCCGCCGGTCCCGCCGTGGGCGAGGGTGGTGCCGTTCGACAGGGTCACGCTCAGCTGGTCGACCCGGGAACCCGCCCGCAGCGCGATGGTGGAGGCGCGGGCACCGGCCGGCACGCTGTTGATGTCGTTGTAGTAGTCGCCGTGCGGGCCGCCGAACTGGTCGCTCAGCTGGAAGGCGGAGTTGCGCGACCAGCTGAAGCCGACGGTGATCGGGTCGTGGTCGGAGAGCATCAGCCCGTCGTCGGTGAGGAACTTGGCATGCTCGTTGTTGTACGCGGTGGCGTTGAGCGAGACGAGCTTGCTGCCCCGGTAGAGGACCTTGTCGACGACCTCGCAGGTGTTGGGGACGGTCGCCCCCGACTGGTCGCAGACCAGGGCGTCACTGCCCTTGGCGGGCGCCGAGCCGCCGCGGATCAGCTGGACCCAGGCGTCGGTCAGGCCGTTGGCGGCGGCGAACTCGGCGATGGTGTCGCCGGAGCGGGTGTAGCGCGTGTTGGTGTCCCCCATCACCACGACCGCGTTCCCGGCGGAGTGGGTCGAGATGAACGCGGTGAGCTGCGCCAGGTTGTCCGCGCGCGAGGCGAGGTCCCCGTCACTGGTCCCGGCGTTGGTGTGCACGTTGTAGAAGTCGACGTACACCCCTTCGGCGAGACGCTCGCGCATGAAGGTGAAGCCCTTCGGGGTGAGGCAGTCGCCCGAGTCCAGCTGGCAGGAGTTCCAGCCCACCCGCTCGAAGTCGTCCGCGTCGTAGGAGATCTTCGACAGCGTGTTGAGCCCGCTGCCGATCCCGGCGCCGCCGCTGGTGGGGGTGCGGTAGGCGTGCGCGGTGTCGGCCGCGTACAGGTAGGCGTGGTAGTTGAAGTCCTCCTGCACATGCACGATGTCGTACGGCGCGATCCGCCCGCCGATGGTGGTCGTGCTGGACTGGCGGGGCGTCGGCGCGCTGGAGAGGGCCTCGGGCAGTCCGGCCACGTTGTAGCTGAGGACGCTGAAGGTGCCCGAGTCGGCGGCCGCGGCGGGCGGGGCGGCCGCGGCGAGCCCGCCGAGAGCGGCGGCCGTCGCCGCCAGGCAGGTGAGGAGTCTGCGCATGGGGTGTGTCTCCTGGGGGGGAAAGCGGTTGCGGACTTGAATATGGCGGAAGTTACCGCTGGTTACCCCGGGTGTGTCCAGAGTTTGCGCGCTCTTTCGCGGCAGTCGCCGCCCGTACACGGACGATTTGACCTCCCGTCATGAAACCGGTGACGGCGCCGCGTTGCCCGCATCCGGGCCGCAAGCCCGCTGCAAGCCCCCTGCAAGGAAACTGCCGTGCGCACCGGGAAGCCCCTCGCCGAGTGCTGTAGGAAGCGATGAGCGATGGGGGATCGCGTGTCTGTCAGAACCACGAAACCGGCACTGATCGAGCAGGGGCACTGGCTGACGGTGCGGGACTGCAAGCGGGTGCTGGTGGTCGTCCACACGGTGACGTTCGCACAGCGGCTGCGGGAGGTGTTCGGTCTGCTGGAGGCCGATCTGCGGGTCCAACTGGTCTTCACGGCCGCGCCGCACGCCTTCGGGAACGGGGTCACGCAGTACCTGCACGACATGGGCATCACACCGGTGCCCTGGGAGGAGGCACTGGAGGCCGAGTTCGATCTGGCGCTCGCCGCCGGGTCCCGTGGGGTGCACGAACTGCGGTGCCCCGTGGTGCGCGTCTCGCACGGAGCCGGGCACATCAAGCCGCTCACCGACCGCACCGGGCTCGCTCCGGGAGAGGCGCGACCGCCCGGGATGCTGAGCCGCCGTCATCTGCTGCACGAGGGCCGGGTGGTCCCCGCCGCGATCGGCTACGCCCACCACCGCGACCTGGAGGCCCTGGCCCGCTCGTGTCCGGAGGCGCTGCCGGTGGCGCACGTGGTGGGCGACCCCTGCGTCGACCGGATCGCGGCGGGCAGGCCCTGGCGCGCGCGGTACCGGCGGGAGCTCGGCATCCGCGCCGGGGAGCGGCTGGTCGTCATCAGCTCCACCTGGGGACCGGCGTCCACCTTCGGGCGGCTCGAGTCCCTGCTGCCGCACCTGCTCGGACACAGGGGCGTCGGCCACCGGGTGGCACTGCTCGTCCACCCGAACGTCTTCGCCGGACACGGCGCCTGGCAGGTGCACAGCTGGCTCGCCGGCTGCCGCGGGCGCGGTATCGCGATCGTGCCCCCGGAGGCGGACTGGCAGCCCCTGCTGATCGCGGCCGACTGGATCATCGGCGATCACGGCTCGCTCACCGCGTACGGCACCCTCACGGACGCCACCATCCTCCTCACGGCGGGCCCGCGCCGGGAGGTGTCGCCCTGCTCACCGGCGGCCCTGCTGTCCGCCGTGGCACCGGTGATCTCTCCCGTGCATCCGCTGGCCGAACAACTGGAGTACGCGGCCCGCACCCGCCGTCCGGGTCACTACGACCAGGTGGCCGCGTCGCTGTCGTCGGCACCGGGGCAGTTCCACCGGCGGATGCGTACGGTCGTGTACCGGCTGCTGGGACTGGGTGAACCCGCCCGCCCGCCGGCCGTGGCCCCGCTGCCCGCGCCCCGGCCGCTGCGGCACTGGGAGGCCGCGGCCGACCTCGGAGCGGCACGGTGAGCGAGGGCGCCGCGCCGGTCCCGCTCGACGCGGCCTGGACGACGGTGTGCTTCGACGGCGCGGCGGCGGCCTCCTGGGACGGACCGTCCGCCGGGCCCGGCCGCGCCACCGCCCGGGTGCGCTGGCGGGCGCACCCGGCGCACGGAACGCTTCTGGTGCGCCGTGACCCGCTGTCCGGCACGGCCGGCGGCCTCACGCACCCGGGGCCGCCCCCGTGCCCGCATCCGCCGGGCCGGTTCCCCTGCGACGTGCAGTTGTGGGCGGCGGCCGGTGACCCGCGCACCGTCCGTCTGGCGGAGTACGCCGATGTGCTGGTGAGCCGGGTGGAGTCGCCGCCGTGGGAGGCCCGCCGACGGGTGGACGAACTGCTCCTGCGTCATCCGGGCTGTCTCGTCGCCGGAGTGCCCGAGTCCGGGACGAGGTGTCTGGTGGGGGTACGGGACCGGACCGGCGCCCTGCGGTACGCGCGCCCCGAACTGCGGGGCCCGCGGGTCCGGTCCGCGGTGCACCTGGTCGCCTCGGTGCTGCACGCGTGGGTCGTGGCCGGCGGCGCCCCGGAATCCCTGGGCTCCCTCGCCGCCGGGGCGGACGGCGCGGGGCCCCGTCCGCCCCGCTGACCCCCCCCCGCGCCGTGCGGGACCGGCTGCGGCACCGCTCACAGGTGCCGCAGCCGGTCGTCCAGCCGTCGCGCCCCGGCGGGGTCCAGTCGCAGGAGGAGATCCCGGGCGGCCTCGTAATGGCCGACCGCCTGCGCCGTCTCCCCCCGGGTCTCGGCGGCCCGTCCCAGCCACTCCAGGGTCCGTGCCTCCCAGTGCTCGGAGCGGCCGGGCCCGGTGCGGAACCGCTCCAGGGCTTCCCGCAGATGACGGGTGCCGTCCTCGTTCCCGCCGCGGGTCTCGGCCCGTCCGAGCAGGGCCAGCGCCCGGGTCGCCTCGTACGACTCCTGGAGCGACTCCAACTCCGTGAGAGCACGGCTCAGTTGGCGGGCGGCCTCGGGCAGGTCGCCGGCGGCGAGGGCGGTCTCGCCGAGGCGTCTGCGGGAGAGCGCGGCCCCCCTGTGGTACCCGATCGACTCCCTCAGCCGCAGGGCCCGCCCGAAGTGCTCGCGGGCCTCGTCCAGGCGCCCGGTGAGCAGGCACAGGTGCCCCAGGCCGTTGACCGCCTGGGCCTGCTGCCGTACGTCCCCCTCGGCCAGGGCGAGTTCGAGGGCCTGCCGGTACCAGTCGGCAGCCTCCTCGTACCGGCCGCCGTCACGGAGTCCGATCGCACCGGAGGTGAGCATCCGCCCCTCCCCCGGCTGTGATCCGCTGCGGCGGGCCGCGTCGAGACCGAGCCGGTGCGCCTCGATCCACATGTCGGAGGGGCGGAGCCGTTGGAACAGCGGCCACAGCGCGTCGGTCAGCCGCCAGCAGCTGGTGTGCCAGCCGGCCTCGGCGCAGTGCCGTACGGCGTTCATCAGCCCGTCGCGGTGGGTGTCGAGCCAGGCCAGTGCCTCCTCGGGGCCGGCGAGCGGGGTGGGGGCGGCATGCGGTGCGGGCGGGGCGTGGTCCGGCAACGGGTGAGAGGGCGTCAGGAGGGACTCCGCCACGGCCGCGGTGGCCAGACACCAGTCCACGAAGCCGCGGAGGGCCCGGTCACGCTGCTCGGGACCCTCCCGTTCCGCACCGAGCCGGTGGGCGTGCTGTCGTACGAGGTCGTGGAAGCGGTAGACACCGGGGCCGGTCTCCTCCACGAGGTTGGCCTCCACGAGGGCGTGCAGCGCGTTGTCGACGTCGGTGAGGTCGGAGGCGTCGGTGAGGGCCGTCAGCAGGGCGAGATCGTGACGGTCGGTGGGCAGCAGGCCCATCCGGCGGTAGAGCGTGGCGCTCTCCCGGGGCAGCAGTCCGTACGACAGGTCCAGTGCCGTCCGCATCACGGCCTCTCCTTCGATGTGCAGGCCGTCGAGGGCACCCTGGGTCCGGGACAGCGTCTCGGCCAGCGCGGAGACGGAGCGGTGGGGGCGTACGGCGAGCTGGGCGGATGCCAGGCAGACCGTCAGGGGCAGTCGGCCGCACAGCTCCACGACCCGCTGGGCGGCGGCGGGTTCGCGGGCGACACGGCTCCCGCCGCCGACGGCCAGCAGCGCGACGGCCGACTCCGCGGGCAGGGCCTCCAGCCGGTGCAGGGCGGCACCGTCGACCCGCAGACCGGTGAGGATGGTGCGGCTGGTCACCACGGTCAGCGCGGTGGACGTTCCGGGCAGCAGCGGTCGTACCTGAGCCGCCGTGACCGCGTTGTCCAGGACGACGGCCAGCCGCAGTCCCGCGGTCAGGGAGCGCCAGAGCGCGCTGCGGCCCGCGGTGTCGGCGGGGACCACGGGTGCTCCGAGAGCGAGCAGGAAGCGCTCCAGGACCGTGGCCGGCGGGACCGGTCCGCCGTCCCCTTCGGCGCGGTGGCCGCCGAGGTCGGAGTAGAGGATGCCGTCGGGAAAACCGGCGGAGTGCTCGTGCAGCCAGTGCGAGACGAGGGTCGTCTTGCCGACGCCGGCGAGGCCGCTGACGACCAGTACCTGGGGGTGGTGCGCCGGATGGCCGGCGCGCAGCGCGTCCAGGGCCGCCCGGTCGCTCTCGCGGTCCACGAACCGTGCCGTGGCCGGGGGCAGTTGGCGGGGCACCGGGAGGCGGGCGCGCGCCGGCTCGGGCGGCCCGTGGAAGTGGAGGTCGCCGTAGAAGTCCCGGCCCTGCACACTCGGTCCGTGGATCACGGAGTTCCCGCCGACGGTGTTGGAGGTTCCGGGGGGCGCTCCGGGGGCATGGCGCCGCAGCCACCACGTCACGGCCCGCTCGGTGCCGCCGTCGTGCGCCGCCAGCTCGTCCAGCGCCTGGACGAGGCGTTCCAGCCGCGGACGCGCCGTCGCCGGCGGGGAGTTCTCCGGGGGCCAGAGGCGGGCCACCGCCCCATCCGTCCGGGCGGCGGTCCGCACCACCGTCGCCAGGTCCTGCCAGGCGGAGGATTCGGGCCGCGCGTGACTCGCGAACACGGCCGACCGCATGGCCTCCAGCCGGTCCGAGGGGGGAACTCGCACGCGGGGGACTCCTTTCGGGGGCGGCTCCGTACGGGCCGATACCGGAAGTGCCTCCCCTGTTTGCGGGATCCACGAACAGAATCGTTTTTTTATCGATCGGATTTGGACTGAACCGATAGTCGTCTGGTCAGATTTAACAGGTCCATGACATTCTCGAAGGCTCAGCCACATGAAGGTCCTACCGCCGGGAGGACGCTGGTGGAATGGGAGATTCGACTTTCCGGTTCGGTCGAAGTGCCGGCCGCCGGGCGCCTCAGAGATCTCGGTTCCACCAAGACCCGCCTGGCCCTGGCCGCTCTGGCCTGGGACGCGGGCCGCACGGTGGGCATGGAGACGCTGATCCACCGCATTTGGGACGAGCATCCACCGGCCAAGGCCAGGGAGGCGCTCCATACGCACGCCTCGAGGATCCGCGCCGCTCTGCGCGTCGCCGGTGCCGACGCCCCCACGATCGTCAGCCGCTCCCACTCGTACGAGATGCGCGTCGACCCGGCCCGCGTGGATCTGCGCCGCTACACCGACCTGGTCCACGAGGCCCGCGCCCGGCAGGGCGACGACGAGACCGCGGCGCTGCTCCTGCTGGACCGGGCGGACCGGCTCTGGCGCGGCGAACCGCTCGCCGGGATCGCCGGTTCCTGGGCCGAGCATCTGCGGGCCACCGTGGGCGAGACGCGACTGGCCGCCGCCCTGACCCGCGCCGACCTCCTCATCGGCAGGGGCGCCTTCGCCGACGCCGTCCCGGTGCTGCTGCCGCTGGTGGACGCCCATCCCGTGGACGAGGCCCTGGTGGAACGGCTGGCCGTCGCGCTGCACGGCAGCAGCCGCACGGCCGAGGCGACCCGGCTGCTCCAGCGCACCCGGCAGCGCGTCATCCGCGACATCGGCCTCGATGCCGGACGCCGGCTGCACCGCGTCCAGCAGGGCATCCTGTCGGGAACGTCCGCCGCGGACCTGCTGCAGCGCGCCGACCGCCCGCCGGCACCGCCCGCTCCGCCCGCCCGCAGGGTCCCGGACAACCTGCCGAGGGACGTCCCGTGGGTCGGGAGGCGGGAGGAACTGCGGCGGCTCACGGCGGCCCTCAGCGAGAGCGACGGCACCGGCGCCACCGTGGTCACCGTGGAGGCCGTCGACGGCATGGGCGGCGTGGGGAAGACCTCGCTCGCCGTCCACCTCGCCCATCGACTGCGGGACCGCTTCCCGGGCGGCCGCCTCTATCTGCACCTCGGCGGCCACGCCGCCGACCGGACGGCGCTGTCCCCGACCCGCGCGCTCACCGAACTGCTGCGCCTGATCGGCACGGACGCCAAGGAACTGCCCCATGACCTCGAAGAACTGGTCGCCGTGTGGCGCGCCGCGGCACGGGAGCGCCGCATGCTGGTGATCCTGGACGACGCGGCCGGCCCGGACCAGGTCCGCCCCCTGCTTCCGGGAGCCTCCCCGACCGCCGTCGTCGTCACCAGCCGCAAACGGCTGCCCGGGCTGCCGGGAGTCCGGCCGGTCTCCCTCGACGTGCTGCCGGAGGACGACGCCGTCGCCCTCTTCGAGCGGCGCCTCGGCGCCCGACCCGACATCAGGCGTACGGATGTGGCCGAGATCGTCCGTATCTGCGGTTTTCTTCCCCTGGCCATAGAGATCGCCGCCAGCCGGCTTCTCGCCCGCCCCTCGTGGACCACGTCCGACCTGCTGGGACAGCTGACCGGCGGCGACGGGCACCTGGAGGAACTGCACGACGGCGAGCGGAGCGTGGCGCATGTCTTCGCGCTGTCCTACCGGGCGCTGAATCCGGTCCAGCGGAAGGTATTCCGGCGCTGCGGTCTGCACTTCGGGACGGAATTCGGCCCCTTCGCGGTGGCCGCGCTCACCGGTCTCTCCGTCGGCGCGGCCGAACGGGCCATGGAGGAACTCCTCGCCCGCCACCTCGTCTCCGAACCCGCTCCGCATCGATTCACGATGCATGATCTGCTGCGCGGATACGCAAGATCACTGGTTGACGACCCCGATCTCGACCCCGATCTCGACCCCGATCCCGAATCCGATCCCGACCCCGATCTCGAATCCATGAACGCCGACCGAAAAGCTGTGCGAAAGCTGGTGCGGCACTATCTGTCCGTCGCGGACCGGGCCGACCGGCTGGCCTATCCCTTTCGGCCGCGCAGGGAAGTGCGAACGGAGGCCGGCCCCGATGGGTCGCCGCGGCAGGAAATCGCCGACGCCCAGGCCGCCGAGCGCTGGCTGATCACCGAAGGCGCCAATGTCCTGGGCGCGTTGCACTGGATCGCGGACCACGGCTCGGAACGTCAACTCGCCCTTTCCGTCCATGTCCTGGCGGGTTTTCTGGACAACGAAGGGCATGTCGTGACGGCCGAGCCGCTGCTGCGCAGGGCCGTCGCCCACTGGGCCGCGGTGGGCGACGAGGCGTCACGGGTCCGCGCCCTGCTCGATCTGTGCATGATCCATACACATGCGTCGCGGTACGAGGAGGCGATTTCGGCCGCGCGGGAGGCGCTGGAGGCGGCTCGTCTCCTCGTGGACCCGGCGCTGGAGAGCGAGTGCATCCATCAGCTGGCCATTCCGCTGTGGCAGACGGGGCAGTACAGAATGGCCCAGACGCTTCAGAAGCGAGCCCTTGCTTTCCTCTTGCAAACGGGAAGTGAACTTCAGATCGCGCGCAGCAGGAATCTTCTGGGGATCACCCATCTCCATCTCGCGGAGCATCGCGAGGCGCTCGAATCCTTTCTGTCGGCCCTGGCCGGATTCCGGGCCGCGCGGAACGACCGTGGCAAATACAGCGTGTTGAACAACCTGGCCGAGCTGTATCAGAGGATCGGTGATCCCGCCGCCGCGGAGAAGGCTTACCGAGAAGCGATCGGCATCGAATCCGGGGCGGGCAACAAGCGTGACGGTGCCACCCTCAAAATCAATCTGGCGAGTGTTCTGGACGTGCTCGGGAAAACCGGCGAGGCCCTCTCGCTCTACGAGCAGGCCCTGCCCGTGCTGCGCGACATGGGGGACCGGCGCGGCGAGGCCATCGCCCTCAACCGCATCGGCCGGGCGTACCGGGCGGCCGGTCGCGGCGAGCGCGCCATCGAGCGTCACCTGGCCGCCCTCGCGGTCGCCCGGCGCATCCATGCCGCAGGCGAGGAGGCCGAAGTCCTCTACGACCTGGCCCAGGCGGAGCGGGACACGGGACAGACGGCACGCGCCGTGGCCCACTTCGAGGAGAGCCTCTCCATCAGCATGCGCCTCGGCGCCCTGTCCGAACAGGCTCGCGCCTCACGCGCGCTGGCTCAGCTGCGCGGGGCGAAGTCGCCGGGACAATAGCATGGCCGTCCGTTGCCGACACGGATAAATCTCCTGCGGTTCCGCCGCCATTTCGCGAGTGGCGGGGAGTGCCTTGATCACCGCTAGGATGAATGCGGTCGAGGACGTCGGTGTCGCCGTGCTCCAGAGGCGCTCCGTCGTGCCGTCTTTCCATCCCTGATTGTCGCTTCAGTCAAGGCAAGGAGCAGAAGCAAGTGAGCGCCATTCGTATCGCCGCAGCTATCTACACGTGTATCGCGTTCTTTGTGATGGCGAACCCCCCGTCGTCCTTCATCAGCGGCGGCTGACGGCCCCCTGCACACCCGTGCACCGACCACCTCCGGCCCCGGCGCCGACCGCGGGCCGGAGGCCGGTTGGCTTCTCTCCTCCGGCGGCGGCCGCCTGAGACCATGAGGCCTCGAACCGGCGACAGGGGGCGCAGGCGTGGATCCGATCTCGGCAGGGCTTCTCGTGGCGGCGGCGACCGGGGCGGGCGGCGAGGCCGGCCGGCACCTGTGGGCGACACTGGTCCAGTTGGTGCGGGGCAGGCCCGAGGCCGGCGAGGCCGAACTCACCTCGCTGGGCGAAGCCCCGCAGGACGCCCGTCGAGCCCAGGCGCTGAGTGCGGCGCTCAGCCGCCACGCGGAGCAGGACCCGGTGTTCCGGGCCCAGTTGACACAGTGGCAGCAGCAGGCCCGGGGCCTGCGCACCGGTGACGGCGAGACGAGCAACTCGATCAGCGGGGGCACCCAGGAAGGACCGGTGCTGCAGGGCCGGGACTTCTCGGGCATCACCTTCCAGGGACCCGGGCGGAGCTGACGCCGTTGCATCACCACAGCGACGACCCCTGGCGGGTCAGAGTGGACGACGAGCGTGGAGATCCGCGAGGGGCCGGGGTGCTGCTCGACGATCTGCACGTCCTGACCTGTGCGCATGTCGTCCAACTCGCCGGTGCGCAGCCACAGGGCCCCGCGGACGGGGTGCGGATCAGGAGCATGGCGTGCGGTCCGGAGTGGACACGAACCGCGCGGGTGGTCCCGGGAACATGGGTGTACGAACCCGGCACGCTGCGCGGCGACGTGGCACTGCTCGCCCTCGACGCCCCCGTCGACTGCGGGACCAGGACCGCCCTGTGGAAGGCCCCCATCTCCGGCGGCAGGGTGCGGATCTACGGCTTCCCGGCGGCCGAGCCGTACGGCATCTGGACGGAGGCGGAGCTGGCGGGATCCGGCGGACGGCGGGGGGAATGGGGGCAGCTCAGGCGGATCCGCACCGGCGACCCGTGGGTCGAGCCGGGCTATTCCGGCGCCGGAGCGGTGGCGTTGGACGGCGAGCACCGGGGGAGGGTCATCGGCGTCGTGGTGGCCGAGCACGTCAACGGCGACTCCAGGGCGGCCTGGATCCTGCCGACCGAGACACTGCTGACGTACCTGCCGGACATCACCGGGTTCACCGAAGGCCACCGCGCCGACGAACTGGGGCCCTCCGGCGCCGAGTTGCCCACGGACGTGCTGGGCGACCCGCTGCGGCTCGCCCTCACCCAGGAACTCACCCGGCTGCTCGACAGCGACTGGTCCGGCACCGTCGTCGTCGGCACGGACGCCTCGGTCGGCGCGGGCTCCTCCTGGCTGGTGCGCCTCGTGCGCACCGCCGACCCCGCTGCCCGGGCCACCGTGTCCGACGCCGAGCTGACCGGCGCACCCCGGGACACCGTCCTCGGCCTCGGCTCCATCGACGCGGCCTACGACGCCTGCGGCCGGTCCGTCGCCGAGGTCCGCGACTATCTGCTGGGCCGGTTCGGGCTCCGCGCCGACAACGACCGTGAGGCGGTGCGACAGCTCGTGCGCCGCCGCCCGCCCGCCTGTCTGGTGGTCGGCCGCATCGACCGGGCCGAAGATCCCGACGCACTCCTGCGGGACCTGCTCGGACCGCTCGCCCGCCGCGCCCGCGCGCGGGGCCTGCGCCTCGTCCTCGGTTTCGAGGACCGGCCCCCCGCCGGTCTCGTCCACGACGTGTCCCTCGACCCCGCGCCGATCGGCGGATCCGCCGTCAGACGCGTGACCTCGGCGGAGGTCCAGACGGCCGTCGGGCAGCTCGCCGCCGAGGAGGACGCGGCGGCCCTGCTGCGCACCCGCTGGGGCGAGAAGTTCTTCGCCGCCCCCCGCCTGCCGCACAGCGTCGCCCCCCGCCTGCGGGTCCGGCTGGCCGTGGCCCGGACCACCGAGCCCCACCCCGAACTCGCCGCGGTCCACGACCGCGCCCTCGAGGCCCGCGCCGAGGTCGCCAGGTTCGACCGGGCCCTGCGGCGGCTCGTCGAGACCCATGCGGACCTGAGCGCGGCCCTGGAACTGCACCGGGTCCGCGCCGCACGGTTCTTCGGCGACGAGGACCGCCGGCTCGCCGAGCTGCACGCCCCCGCCGCCCGTGCGCTCCAGACCGTGCCGATCGACCTCACCGCCGCCCGCACGCTGGTCAGGCAGTACACCGACGAGGTCGACCGCAGGATCGAAGAAGGGTGACGCCGTGCCGCTGTGCAACCGCCCCGACTGCGGCCGGGGCG
This sequence comes from Streptomyces griseoruber, assembly GCF_001514205.1. GTDB lineage: Bacteria > Actinomycetota > Actinomycetes > Streptomycetales > Streptomycetaceae > Streptomyces > Streptomyces griseoruber. Next base: position 269,524 of record NZ_KQ948777.1, read on the forward strand.
AGATCGACGAGGACGGATTCTGCCCGGAGTGCGACCGCCGGCCCCTCCGGCGAAGACGCCCCGTGCCCCGGGCATCCGCGGCCGGCCCCGCGCACGGGGTCAGCGTCGGCGTGGCACAGGTGCGCCCCGACCCCTGGTACGGCCTCGGCCTGATCGACGCCGACCACGCCCCCGAACCCCCGGACGAACGGCCCGCCCCGGCGGGCCCCGTCGCCGAGGAGCACCGCTTCTGCCTGAACCCGGTGTGCGCACGCCCCGTCGGCCGCGGCCACGACGGCGAGCCGGGCCGGACCGCCGGATTCTGCGCCCGCTGCGGCACCCGCTTCGACTTCGCCCAGCTCCAGGGCCTCACCATCGCCGGACGCTACGACGTCGAGCGCCTCCTCGACTCGGGGGCGTACGGGACGGCGTACCTCGTCCACGACCGCAACCTCGAGACCCGGGTGGTCCTCAAGGCCCTGCACCGATCGGTGGCCAGGACGGCCCGGCACGAGCGGGACGTCCTGGTCGGGCTCCGGCACGACAGCATCGTCCGCATCCTCGGCTACGAACCCGAAGGCCCGCACCTCGTCCTCGAGTACGTCCCCGGTGCCCCCCTCTGCGCCCGGGAGGACGACCGGCTGGAGACCCTCCTCGGGCACGGCCTGCGCATCCTCCAGGCCCTCGACTACCTCCACGCCAGGGGCCTGCTGCACTGCGACGTCAAACCCCTGAACATCATCCGGTTCAGGGAGGAGGGATCCGCGGGCTCCGCCCGGCCCCTCGACCGGGTACGCCTCATCGACTTCGGCGCGGTGCGCTCCCAGGAGGAAGCCGGTCCGGTCGTCGCCTACACCAAGGCGTACGCGCCCCCGGAGGGCGATCCGGAACACCTCGGGCCGACCCCCGGCTTCGACCTGTACGGACTCGGCCGGACGCTGGAAGAGGTGTGCGGCCCTTACGGGACCGAGCGGGCCGCCCCCGGTGTCGACTCGCTCATGCTGCTGATCGAACGCGCCACGGACACCGCGGTGCCCCAGCGGCGATTCGTCTCGGCTCGGCAGTTCGGCGAACAGCTCAGCGGAGTGGTCCGGCAGATCGTGGCGGCCCCTCCCACCGCTCGCCAGGTGGCCCGTCCCTCGGCGCTGTTCGGCCCGATGACCGAGCCGCTGCACGGCGGGCTGGGAGCGGCACGGCCGCTCGGCCACTGGGTCCGGGCGGCGGCCGGCGACACGTGGCCGACGATGCCCGCACCGTTCTCCTGCCCCGGCCCGCGCCACATCGCCGCCGCGCTCCCCACCCCGCTCTCCGACCCGGACGATCCGCGCGTCGGCGACCCGGCCGGCACCGCGCTGGCCGAGAGCAGGCTCGCCCTGCGCCGCGGCGACACGACACGGGCCGCCCGGGCCCTCGCCCGCTCCGAACTGCCCGACTGGCACTGGCTGCACGCCTGGTACTCCGGTCTCCTCGCCCTGGCCCGCGAGGACGTGCCCCGAGCCGTCCGCCACTTCACCGAGGTGCGCCGGAGCCTGCCGGGCGAACTGATCCCGCAGCTCGCGCTCGGACTGTGCGCCGAGGTCCTCGACGACCGCGAGGTCGCCCGCTCCCACTACGGCACGGTCTTCGACACCACCCCCGCGCTCGGCGCGGCGGGCTTCGGACTGGCCCGCGTGCACCTGCTCGCCGCACGGCGCGCGGAAGCGGTGGCCACCGCCGAGCGGCTGACCCAGGAATTCCGCTACGAACGCGAGGCACGCGTCGCCGCCGTACGCCTGCTCATCACCGTCCCCGGCGCACCGCCCGTCCGCCGGCCGGAGGAGGGCGACCTCGCCCGGGCCCGCGCGGCGCTGGACGGACTCCACGCCGACGACGCCGTGACCGCCGCACTGCGCGCCGAGATCCAGTACGCCGCGTTCCTCGGCACCCACGACGGGCTGCCGCTGTCCGACGCGGTCCGGGAACTCGGCGCGCACGCCTCCACCGAGCAGGAGTACATGGCCCTGGTGGACCTGGCGAACCGGCTGCGCCCGCTGCTGGAGTGGAGGTGGCCACGGCGGAGCGGCCGAACCGGTCATTCCCGTATCGGACCGAAGCCCGACACGCTACGCTCCTAGTCCGCCACGCAGAGGACACACTGGGGACACGGGACACGGTCGGGTGGTGCCGGTGGGGGACAGGCCGCACTTAACAGGGCTCAGCTTCGAGGTCGACGTGGACGCTCCGTCCGATCTGGCCCACGACGAGACCCGCGCGGACGCGCTCGTCACCGTCCGGGCGCACCCCGCCGCCCAGCCGCCGCCCCGGACGCGGGCGGCCGAGATCCTCATCATGGACAAGTCGCTGTCCATGGCGGGCCGCGGCAAGCTGGACGAGGCGAAACGCGCGATGTGCGCCGCCGTCGACACCCTGCGCGACGGGACCCTCCTCGGGATCGTCGCGGGCAACCACCAGGCCGACGTGGTCTACCCGGCCACCGGCGGCCTCGCCACCGTCGACGCCGCGGCCAGACAGGAGGCCAAGAGCCGGATCGCCGGCCAACTGGCCGAGGGCGGAACGGCGATCGGGCAGTGGCTGGCCTGCGCCGACCGGCTCTTCACCGCGGTGACCGCCCCCGGCACCGTGCGCCACGCGGTGCTCTACACGGACGGCAAGGACGAGCACGAGACGCCCGAGCAGCTCGACGGCGTGCTCCGGGCGTGCACCGACCGCTTCGTGTGCGACGCGCGAGGCCTCGGCGAGGACTGGAACTACGCCGAACTCCTGCGGATCACCCAGGCCCTGCACGGCAGTGCCGAGGCGGTCGTCACCGTCTCCGACCTCACCGAGGACTTCACCCGCATCATGCGGCAGGCCCAGCGCATCGTCGTGGCCCGGGTCTACCTCGGCCTGCGCCTCAACCACCGGTTCCGGCTGGGCTTCGTACGCCAGACCCGTCCCGTGGAGGCGGAACTGACCGCCCGCCCGCACCAGGACGGCACCCTGCACGTCCCGCTCGGCGCCTGGCCGCCGGAGACCCGCCAGTACCAGGTGTCGCTGCGCTTCGACCCCGAGACGCTGACCGTCGACGAGGACCTGCGCGCCGCCCGGCTCACGCTGTACGCCGAACAGCCCGACGGAACCCGCGCGCCCTGCTCGGAGCCCCGTGCCATGGTCGTACGGCGGCGGTCGACACCCGGGTTCGGGATCCCGCCGTCGGCCGACCTCACCCGGGTCGAGAACGAGTACGAACTGGGCATGGCGATGCGGGCGTGCGCCGACGCCCAGCAGCGGGGCGACTTCGCCCGCGCGGACCGGGAGCTGCACCTCGCCCTGGGACTCGCCGAGGACCTCCGGGACACCGTGCGTCTGCGGCTGCTGCGCTCGGTGGCGCTCACCGGCCCGGACGGCCGGCCGCGGGTGCGCCGCGACGCCTCGCGCGGAGAGATGCAGCGCCTCGGACTCCGGTCGACCAGGACCACGGTCCCGCCGCTCGACGCGGCCGACCTCCCGCCCGCCGAGGGCACGGCCCCGCGCGGCTGCCCGCGGTGCGGTGCGACGACGGCGGCCCGCGGCGCGAGGTTCTGCGAGGAGTGCGGCGGCCTCTTCGACGAAGCGGCGACGGGCGGTACGTCGGTGGACGCCTCGTGAGCGCGTCGGCCGCCGCCCCCCGCAGATCCCTGCGGGGGACGGCGACCCGCTGGAGAACCCGCGTCCGGGCCGTCCATCCGGTGCGATGGCTGCGGTGGTTCCGAGCCGGCGTGATCGCCATGGTGCTGGCCACGGCACTGATGTTCCTGCTGGTCTCGACGCGGGCCGAGGACCAGCTGGCCGCAGCGCGGCGCACCGGCGACGCGGTCGCGGACATCGCCCGGGCCCGCCGGACGGCCGTCGCCGCCGACGAGGCGCTCGCGAAGGCCGCCGGCACCGGGCAGGTCACCCTGATCGGGACGGGCACGGAGTTCGCCAACGACACCGCGCGGGTCAACTCCCTCGTCACCTCGGCCGCCGAGGGCAACGCGGCCGGCAGCCGGGGCCAGGCCCAGTTCCAGTTCGTCCAGGGGCAGTTGACGACATGTGTGCAGCTCGCCAACACGGCGGTGCGCGACTACGCCCGCAGCGGCCGGGCCGGTCTGGCCGCCGCCCGCCAGGCGCTCACCGCCCCCCGCGCGAAGGAGCCGGAGACCGGCGCGCCCATCCCCGGCACGGGCGGCCTCACGGCCTCGCTCACCGACCTGGAGGAGATGCAGCGCCAGGCCCTCGACGTCCAGCGCCGGTCCTCCTGGCTCGACCCCGCCCATGTCTGGTCCCTGCTCGTCGGACCGGCGGTCGCCATGCTGCTGTGCGTCCTCGCGACCGGCCGGGTGATCGCCCGACACTTCCGCCGGCACGTCGGCCCGTCGCTGCTCGTCGCGCTGCCGGCCACCGCGGGGGTCGGGATCACCACGAGCCTGCTGTGCCGGCACGACGCCCAGGCGCTCGGTCGCGAGCCCCTGGTCGGACACTGGGCGACGACGGCCCTCGCCCTGGGCCTGCTCGCTGCCGCCGGGGTCCTCGCCCACCTGGGCTACCGGCCCCGCCTCGCCGAGTACCGGTTCCCGCGGTCATGACCACGCTGACGTCCCGGATCACGCGCTGTGTCCTCGTCATCGGTCTGCTGCTCGCCGCGGCCGGCTGCGGCGGGGGCCCGGGCCACGGCAGGGTGACGATCATGATTCCCTGGTCCGGCAACGAGTTCACGGCGTTCTACTCGGTCGTCGAGTCCTTCGAGGACGACACCGGCATCCAGGTGGACGTCCAGGTCACCCGGGCCCTGACCCAGCAGCTGGACGCCGCGGTGGCGGCCGGGGCGCCGCCCGATCTCGCCATGCTCCCGAGCGTCGGAGCCATCCACCGATACGCGGACGGGGAACGGGAGGAGGACCGGGAGCTGCAACCGCTGCACGTACCCACGAGTACCTATCTGGAGCCGTTCCGCGGGCTGGCCGAGGTGCGGGGCGGGGTCTACGCGGTGCCGGCCAAAGTGGACGTCAAGAGTCTCGTCTGGTTCGACCCGGCGGTCACGGAGCGGCCGTCACCGGCGGTGCTGCGGACGTCCGGGACATGGTGCCTCGGGCTGGAGTCCGGCCCCACCTCCGGCTGGCCGGGCGCCGACTGGATCGCCGACCTGGTGCTCGCCCAGGGCAACGGCGACGCCTACACCCGGTGGCTCACGGGCCGGCTGCGCTGGAACTCGGCCCCGGTCAAGGAGGCCTGGACCACCTGGCGGCACCTCGTCGGGACCGCTGCCGAGTCCGCGGCCGTCCGCAACTTCGCCGCGGCGGCCGCCGGAATGACCACGGAGCCCCGCACCTGCTCCCTCACCCACGGCGCGCTGTCCGCCATGGGCTTCAAGAAGGGGCAGAGCTACGACTACACCACGTACTCCTCGACCCGTCGGCTGGAGGTCTCGGCGGACTTCGTCGGCATGTTCACCGACGACAACCCGAGCGCCGAGACGTTCATCGCCTACCTCGCGGGGACCAAGGCCCAGCAGGCCTGGGTGAACCAGGGGGAGGGGGCCGCGTTCTCCGCCGACAGCCGGGTCACCTACGGCGACGCCGTGCAGCGGCGGATAGCCGAGCTGCTGCGGCCCGGCTCCGGCCACACGCTGTGCTTCGGCGCCGCCGACGCGATGACCCCGGACGTGTCGGCCGCCTTCTACCGGGCCGTCCTCGACTACGCGACCGACGCGACGACGGATCCCACCCCTGTCCTGGACGCGCTCGACGAGGTCCAGAAGAAGCTCGGCGGTTCACCCGTCCCCTCCGGCAAGCTCTGCGCCGGCCCGGACTGACGCCGGTCGCGGGCCGGGCTCGGACCGCCCGCGGGTGACGGAGCCGGGCCGGCGGGTCGTCGAGGGTGACCGGACCGGTGAACTGCTCACGGTCGTGGACCGAGGCCGGCTCGTCGCGCGGAAGGGGCGAGGGACGGGTTCCCGGTGCCCGCGGAACGCGTTCAGCTCGCGCCCCTCCCGTACCGCGCGACGATCCGTTCGGCGCCCCGCTCGGCCAGGGCGCGTCGCCGGCCCCAGCGCGAGCGTCGTACGACGGTGCGCGTCCGGGGAGCGGACGGCGGAGCGGCGAGGTCGGCGAGACGGCCGGCGGCGCGTGACAGTTCCGCCTGGAGCCGTCGGCGCCGCCCGGACGTACCGGCCCGCAGCACCGCGGCGTAGAGCCCCTCGACCTCGGCCATCGCGGCCCCCAGCCGGAGGTCGGCCTCACGCACCCGCCGCATGTCCCCGCGCCGCATGAACGCCCCTCCTCCCCGATGGCGGGGCCCGGCCCCCGGTCACTGAGATGTGCGCATCACCGCAAGCTTTCTACCCATCCGAGGCCCGGGCGTCCCACCGTCGTCCCCGACGCCCGGTCATCGTTGACGCAGTGTGCCGAAGGCCCTGAGGACGCGGACCGCCCCGTTCTTCAGGGCGGGGTGGCCGCGTACCACGTGGTGGGCGGCGCGCAGGGGCTCGTGCCGGAGCCAGTGGAGGGCCGCGGCGGGGCCCGCCGTCCTCAGGGCTCCTTCGTGGACCAGGAGATCTCCGGTCTTGAAGGAGTTCTTGTACGGGGCCTCGCCCCGGCCGAAGTCCACCAGCCGGATGCCGGACTCGGCGGCGGCCTCGATCATCCGCAGATAGAGGATGCGGCCCGGTGAGTACGTGGCGAGGGCCCGGTCGTACGAGGGGAACCAGCAGGAGAGGACCGTGCGCGAGCGCAGGCCGAAGTGGGCGGCGACGGGCCGGCCGGCGGCGTAGAGCACCGAGAGCGTGCCCGAGCAGTCCGCGGCGTCGGTCGCGGCGAGACCCTCCACCAGCCGGGCGATCCAGGGCTGGGCGAAGGGATCGCGCCGGCCGGTGCGGCGGTAGTGGGCGGACTTCCAGGCGACCAGGGTGCGCAGGGCCGCCTGGCTCCGGTCGTCGTGGACGAAGCGGACCGGCCCGATGTTCCGGGTCATCCGGCGCTCCTGGGCCCGTGCCGTCTTCAGGAAGCCACGGGCATGGGTGCGCAGATGGCGCTCGTAGTGCGCGAACCCGTCGGTGAGGTCGACGACCGGGGACGCGAACTGGCCCGTCGCGTACGGGAGGAAGAGATCCTGGCCGCTTTCGAGGTGGTTGAACTCCCAGGTGTTCAGGCCACAGGCCCGCATCAGGTGGTGCGGATCCAGGCGCAGGCCGGGGGCCAGGACGGCGCCCTGGCAGTCGGAGACGCCCAGGCCGACGGCCCTGCCGCAGCCCCAACGGCCCCTCTGGTACGGGAAGTAGCCGACCGTACGGCCGTTGCGGCGCAGGACCGCCACCCGGGTGTCGTGCCGCACCCGGCCGACGGCCTGGCTGAACTGGGCACTCATGAACGGGTTGGTGGCGGTCGTGGTCGCGGCCCGCAGGTCGTTCCAGTGATCGAGGTCGGCGGCGGTCAGATCGCGGGGGTGCACGATGGAGATACGCGGAGCGGTGGTGGTCATGGCGTCTCCATCGTCGATGAGACGCGCAGGCCAGGCGCCCGGAACAGGAAAACCGGCCCATGTGAACGTTCAGCCGAGGACTCACGGGGACGGGTGAACCGCCCCGGGGCGCCACGGTTCGGTCCGGGCCCTGTCCGTTGCCGGTGGCCCAGGACACGATCGGGGCGATCGTGTGTCCGGTGTGCCGAGTACGGTCCGGACACGCCGTGGGCGGGCCCGGGGAGCCCGCCGAGAACGCGCCGGCGACGAACCCGGCCGCCGCGCGGGCCCCGTGCGTCCGGTACCGCGCCGGCCGGGCCGGGATCCCCGCCGCTTCGTCGCCGTGCGCGCAGCTTGCCCTGGACACCGCCGGGTCCGGCCGGTGCTGGTGGGCCGCCCGCCGCTGCCGGCGGACCTCCCGGTCACCGTCGTGGACCACGGCAACCGGGGCGGCGCCTTCCAGGCCGCCGGCGATCTCTTCTCCCAGGGCCACCGGCGTGTCCTTCCGACGTCTCGGTGGTCGGCTTCGGCGACGTCCCCTTCGCCGCGGACCTCATCCCGCCGCTCACCTCGGCCCGGGCCGGCTGGTGATCCGCGCCAGCCCGTGCGCACGCCGGCAAAACCTGACGGAACTTGACAGGTATGGCAGGAAGCATGGGCTCGTCAGGACGGCATTCCACGGCGTGAGGAGCCCCCGTGCACATCCGGCAGACCGTCATCCCCCTGGGGGGCGAGGAAGCCTCCCGTGAGGAATCCGTTCCGTTCGAGCGGGCCTGGCTCGGCGTGGTGTCGGCCGAGCACGCCCGCCGTGCGAGCCGGCACGGCTGGATCCAGCTCAACCACGGCGACCGCCGCAACGTCGCCCGGCTGCGCCGGGGGGACGGATTCGTCTTCTACTCGCCCACCGAGCGCCTGGGCGACCGGGCGAAGCTGCGCGCCTTCACGGCGCTGGGGACCGTTGCCGACGACGAGCCCCATCTCGCCGACGAAGTCGTGAACATGGGCGCCAGAGGGACCCTGCGGCCCTGGCGACGGGCCGTCGACTTCGCGCGGGTGCACGCCGTCGGCCTGCACACCGTCACCCACGACCTGGCCCTGACCCGGGAGCGGAACTGGGGCTACCGACTGCGCTTCGGGCTGCTGCCGCTGGCCGTGGCGGACTTCGAGGTACTGCGCGGAGCGATGGAGCGAGGAGAGGAGTCGCCGCGGTCGCCTACGGGGCCGTGCGCGCCGTGAGCAGCGGTAAGAAGAAACCTGATTCCTGGGGCGGCCGCCCCACGGGGTCCACGACGCCCGCGTCGGCCACGAGCGCGCTCAGACGGTCCCGGCCGAGCGCCCAGTAGGTGGCCCCGCGGACCTGGACACTCCACCGCCCGTCCGCCGGCAGGAGCTGGAAGTGCTCGAGGTCGTAGTGCTCGCCGCCTCGTGCCAGTGCCAGAGCCGGAAGGAGACGGTGCGCTCCGCTCCGCCCACGGGCCGGTGGACCTGGGGAGGCGTCGATTCGGGCCGGTCCGCAGCAGGTCGTCGCAGGGGCGGGTGCCGAGCAGCAGCCGGCCGCCGGGGCGCAGGACACGGCGCATCTCCGTCAGCGCGGTGTGCACGTCCTGGGCCGTCAGAAGGTGCGGCAGGGAGTTGTCGGCGCAGACGACGGCGTCGAAGCGGGCGTCCGGAAACGGGAGGCGTCGCATGTCGGCGGCGGCCGTGCGCAGTGTCACCTCCCTGAGGGCGGCCTCACGGGCGGCCCGGGCCGCCGCGCGGGGGCTGAGATCCGTCCCGGTGACCTCGTGCCCGTGCCGGGCGAGGCCGGCGGCCGGGGTGCCGATGCCGCAGGAGCAGTCCAGGACAGCCGCCCCGGCCCGGCCCGGCAGCGCGTCGAGGGCACGGCCCTGCCGGCGGACGCTCGCGTCCCCGTCCGCGTGGATCAGGTGGTGGTCGTCGGCGAGTTCGTCGGAGAAGCGGCGGGTCACCGAGGTCTCGGACATGACCGGACACTGCTGAACTCGCCCGCTGAGCCGCGGCGCCTGGACGGGCGTTGTCAGTGGTCCGGAGGAAGATGCCGATCATGACGTCGCCGCTGACCTCGCCGCTGACCCTGCCCGCTTCCCTGACGGACGCCCGTCGGGTCGATCCCGCCTCCGACGGGTGGGCGTTCGTCACGCATCACGCCGTGGCCACGCCCGCGGGGGACACCTACGTGGTGTCCGGGGCGCGACGCTATCGATGGGAGGCCGAGGGGGCGACGGATCCCGCGGAACAGAACTTCGGCTGTCAGCTGATCACCCGCCACGGCACCGACGGACGGCCCGTCGCCGTCGCCCTGTACGGGCAGCCGCGCCCGGACGGCACGCCCTCGGCGGTCGAGGAGGGCACCGAGCCGACCCTGGCGGTCCTTCCGGACGGGACCCTCGCCGTCAGCTCCAGACCGGGCAGCACCCATCTGCTCTCCGCGGACCTGAGCCGGGTCCTGGCCTCCTGGCGGATGCCCTGGGGCTGGCAGGAGGAGAAGGAGCGGAACGGCGACCCCTACGCCGCGTCGATATCCGTCACGCCCTCGGGCCGGCTGCTGTGCGTGACCTCCGAGTACGGGCTGAGCAACTTCGCCGGAGCCCACCCCAACATCGTCGCCCTCTCCGAGCCGGGCGACCCTCTCGCCCCCGGCTCCAAGGCCACGCTCCGGGCCCTCGCCACGCACGACGCGCGCACCGACCGCCAGACCGATGCCGACCTCCGTGCCCACGTCCGCTACCGGGGCGCGCCGGTGGGCCACGACAACCGTCCCTCGCCCTCGCTGACCGAGATCGTGTCCGAGGACGCCGCCCGCTCCGACGACTACCACGACTGCACGATGGGACGGCCTGCGGCGCTCGGCGACGACCTGTTCGTCGTCCCCGTCTTCGGACGCCTCTACCGCTCGGGCAACCGGGGCCAGGTCTTCACCTTCGCGCTCCTCGACGACCAGGGAGCGGTCCGGGGCCGTCTGGAGGGGCTCCACCGGTACGAGGACAGCCCGTTCACCGGCTTCTGCTTCACCGTGGTCGGCGATCCGTACCGCGCCCGCGCCTTCCATCTCAACCGCTTCGGCCTGTACGCCTGGAGCGCCGACGGCCGGCTGCGCTCCCGTATGTCCACCGAGGACAAGCCGTACAAGGCGCTCACCCACTTCACCCTCCTGGAGACCACGCCCGCCGGTGAACTCCTCCTCGCCCACCGCACCCAGCACCTGCTGCTCCGCGTGCCGGTCCCGGAGGACCTCGACGGCCTCGCGGCCGCGGTGGAGGCGGCCCTGAAGAGCTACGCCCGCGGGCGCACGGCGTGGAAGAAGGAGTACGCCCCGGTGAACTGGCACTGGGTCGACGGCTCCGCCCGGGTGCACCACCTGTGAACCCGGACGGAGCCGCCGGGAGGGCCCGGCCTCACGCCGTCGGGGCGGGCAGCCACAGGTCGGGGCCGAAGACCTCGTAACGGATCCGCCGGGCCGGGACGCCGGCGCGCAGCAGCCCGCCCCGTATCTCCCGCATGAAGGGCACCGGGCCGCACAGGAACACCGTGGCGTCCGCGGGCAGTTCGATCCCGTCGAGGTCCATCGGACCGGTCCGGGCGGTGGGCTCCTCCGCTCCGGGACGCTCGTACCAGAACGTGGCACGGGCGCCCGGCAGCCGCTCCACGAGGTCGCGGGTCTCGGCCCGCAGCGCGTGCTCGGCGGGGGAGCGGTCGGCGTGCAGGACCAGCACCGGGCGGGTCGAGCCGAGGCCGGCGAGGTGGGCCAGGATGCCGGTCATGGGGGTGCAGCCGATGCCCGCGGAGACCAGGACCACCGGTGCGCCGGCGTCGGCCGGCTCGTCGAGGAAGATGTCACCGAACGGCGCGGACAGCATCAGCTCGTCCCCCGCCCGGACCCGGTCGTGCAGCAGGGTGGAGACCTCTCCGTCCGGTCCGCCGGCCGTCCCCGCGACCCGTTTCACCGTGATCCGCCGCAGCTCGCCGCCCGGGGCGCAGGACAGGCTGTACTGCCGGAGCTGACGTACCCCGTCGGGCATCCGGACCCGCACGCTCACGTACTGGCCCGCCCGGGCGTGCGGTGCGGGCGCGCCGTCGGCGGGGCGCAGCAGGAACGACGCCACGTCCGCGGTCTCCGCCCGGCGCTCGACGACCGTCCACGGCCGCCACACCTCGCCGGGCGCGACCCCCGCGTCCTGGTAGAGCCGGGCCTCCCGCCCGATCAGGGCCCCCGCCATCAGCCAGTACACCTCGTCCCAGGCGGCCGCCACCTCCGGGGTGACCGCGTCCCCGAGCACCTCGGCGATCGCGCCGAACAGGTACTTGTGGACGATCGTGTACTGGTCGTCGGTGACCCCGACGGCCGCGTGCTTGTGCGCGATCCGGTCCAGGAGCGTGTCGGGACGGGTGTCCGGGGCGTCGAGCAGCGCGGTCGCGAACCCGGCGATCGAAGCGGCGAGGGCCTGCCGCTGGGCGCCGCTCGCCTGGTTGCCCCGGTTGAACATCCCGTCCAGCAGTTCGGGCCGCTCGCGGAACATCGTGGCGTAGAACCGCGTGGTGATCTCGTCGAGCGCTCCGGCGACCGCGGGCAGGGTGGCACGGACGACTGCGGCGGATTCTGCGGACAGCATGGAGCCTCCCGGGGAGGGCCTGAGACAGGGGGAGCGCCGCTTCGGATGGCGGCGGCGCACCTCTGTCTAGCAGGCGAAAGCCAGGATTCCGGGCCCGATCGGCCGTCCGGGACGAAAAGGGGACCAACGGCCCCACCGGTTCGGGAACATCGGCCCGGCGGGCGGCCCGGCCGACGGGACGTACGGCGGGACGCGACCGCCCTTCGGCCCGGGGACCGGGCGCGGTAGGGCCGACCGGCCCTGGCCCTCCGGCCCCCGATGGCGCAAGATCTCCCTAAGGCCAGGACCGGTCACGCCCTCGTACGGGGCAGGCCGGCCCAGGCGTCCCACGGTACGAACGAGGAGCGATCCGATGGCGGACGGCGAGCGTCCCGGACCCGAGACCCCGATCCGGGTCTTCCTGCTGGACGACCACGAGGTGGTCCGGCGCGGGGTGCGCGACCTGCTGAACGACGAGCCGGACATCACCGTGGTCGGCGAGGCGGGCACCGTGGAGCAGGCCCTCGTACGGGTGCCCGCGCTGCGCCCGCAGGTGGCCGTGCTCGACGTACGGCTGCCGGACGGCGACGGCGTGACCGTCTGCCGCGAGCTGCGGTCCAGCATGCCGGAGCTGCTCTGTCTGATGCTGACCTCGTTCGACGACGAGGAGGCCCTGCTCGACTCGATCATGGCCGGCGCCTCGGGCTATGTGCTGAAGCAGATCCAGGGCACGGATCTGGTGTCCGCGGTCCGCACGGTGGCCGCCGGGCAGTCGCTGCTCGACCCCAGCGCCACCACCCGCCTGATGGCCCGGCTGCGCCAGGGCCAGGAGCCGGAGCCCGAGCCGGACGCCCTGCCGGGCCTGACGGACCGGGAGCGCGAGATCCTGGCCCTGATCGGCGAGGGGCTGACCAACCGCCAGATCGGAGAGCGGCTGTACCTGGCCGAGAAGACGGTCAAGAACCACATCTCCCGGCTGCTCGCCAAGCTCGGCGTGGAGCGGCGCATCCAGGCCGCCGTCATCGCCACCCAGGCCCAGGACCGGCTCCGGCAGAAGGGGCACTGACCCCTCGGCGCGGACCCGCACACGCTCCGGTCGGTACGGCAAGGGACCCATGGCCCCTTGCCGTACCGCTGTGCTCAGGCGCTGTACCGGGCCCCGATCACCTCGCGACCGGTGACCATGCCGGGCTCGATCCGGACGAAGACGCCGTCCCTGATCGGCATCCACGAGGTGGGACCGCTCTCGGACAGCCGGTCGTGCTCGGCCGGGTCGGTCACCACGGCCGCCTGCCCCGTGACGACGACGCTCCAGCCCGACTGGGTCGCCGCGTGCCACTCGTCCGCCTCGAAGGCGACCACGACGCCGTCGATCGCACGGACCAGGTCGGAGGCGGCCGAGGTGCGCAGCACGACGGAGGCGTCCGGGTCGAGGGTGAAGTTCACGGGGAGGACCGCGGGCAGCGCGTGTCGGGTGTACACGACACGGCCGACCGGCACCTTCGCCAGCAGGCGCAGGCACTCCTGCCGGTCGAGCGCGCGAAAGGCATCGTTCTGAACCATCCGTCCATCGTGGGACGCGCCTCCGGGTCCCGGGTAGGGCCGGACGGCCCGTTCTGGGCACGGAACACGGGCCGCCGAACGGAGCGGGACAGGGCGGAGGGGCATGGCGGAGGGGCCCCGCGACGTGAGTGCCGCGGGACCCCTCCGGGTGCGGGATCAGACGGCGCTGTCGGCGCCCCACGGGGCGTACAGGTCGAGCAGCCGGGTGCGGGTGGAGCGCAGACGGTGGGCGAGGACGTCACCGACCCACTGGCCGACGGCCCGGCCCAGCTCGGGGTCCTCCTCGCACATCATGCGGACGGCCGTGGCGTCGAACTCGTACGCCCGCACCGGCGTCGCCGCCTCCGCGCCCAGGTGCCAGACGTGGGGCGTGAACAGCCAGGACCAGCCGACGAGTTCGTTGTGCCGCAGGGACTCGATGACGGCCGCGCGACGGCCCGGCACATGCATGTCCAGGTCGACGGTGCCCGTACGGATGATCCAGAACCGGTCGGCCCGGCCGCCCTCCTCGAACAGCCGCGTTCCCTGCGGGAAGGACACCTCGCGGGCGACGCGCAGGAGCCGCTCACGGTGCGCGGCGGGCAGGGCCCGCAGCATGCTGGGCGCAGGTGTGTCGATCATGGCGTGCCTCCGGGCTGGTCGGCGGGATCTGCCATGTCCAGCATGGTCCCGGCGCCCGCTCACGGGCCATGGGCCGTCCGGTACCCGGCCCGGGCCGGTCGGCCCGGCCCCGGACAGGGCATCCTGACGGCATGCGCACCGTCGGCGTGGACCTCTCCGCGCGCCCCCGTCGTACCGCCGTGTCCGTGATCGACTGGTCCGGGGAGCGGGCCGTCGTGCACGCCCCCATCCTGCGCTGCACGGACGATCGCCTGCTGGAGCTGCTCACCGCGCTGGGGGAGGAGGACCGGGCCGGGGTGGACTGCCCGTTCGGCTGGCCCGTCGCGTTCGTCGAGGCGATGGCCGCCCACGCCGCACCGCACCCCGACTGGCCGGGCCGGGACGCCGCGGGCGACGACGATCTCCGGGCCCTGCGCTACCGGCGCACCGATCTGCTCGTCGCCCGCCACGCCCCGCGCTTTCCGCTGTCGGTCTCCTTCGACAAGCTCGGCTCCGTCGCCGCCCGCTGGGCCCGCCTGCAGGCCCGGCTGGCCCGGCTCGGCCACCCGGTGGACCGCACGGGGGCCGGCCGGGTGGCCGAGGTGTACCCGGCCGCCGCCCGGCACCGCTGGGGCCTGCCCCTGGGCACCGTGGACGAACTGACCGCCGCCGCACCCTGGCTGCACCTCTCCGGCACGGCACGGCAGACGTACGCCACCGACCGGGACGCCTACGACGCGCTCATCGCCTCGCTGACCGCCCGGGCGATCGGCGTACGGCGCACCGCGTGGCCCACCGCAGCGGACGCCGGGCCCGCGCGCACCGAGGGCTGGATCCACCTCCCTGAGCCGGACTCCCTCCCCGGCCTCCTGCACGACTGACGGACACGGCCGACGGACACGACCGGACACGACCGACGGACACGACCGACGGACACGACTGACGGACCATCACCGAGTCTCCGCCGTAGGGCCGTTCGGCCCCCGGCAGGGACCTCAGGCCCCTGCCGTCCCAGGGGCACCGGACCGGAGACTTGCGGTGCATCCCCCAAGGAGGTCCGCACATGTCCGTCATCACCGTCGGTCTCGACGGCTCGCCCGAGAGTCTCGCCGCCGCGGACTGGGCCGCCCGCGAGGCGGCCCAGCAGGAGGCGCTCCTGCGGCTCGTCCACGCCGAGGAACCGGTGGTCCCCCTGTACGCGCCGCTCGGCGGCATCTCCGCGCCCGGTGTGCTCGCCGCGCAGCGCGACTGGGCCGCGCACCTGCTCCGGGAGACGGAGTCCCGGCTCGCGCTGCGCCGCCCCGATCTGCGGATCACCGCCGAGGAGACCCGGCAGGAGGCCGTGCCCGCCCTGCTGTCCGCCGCCGGACACGCCGACCTGCTGGTCCTGGGGTCCCGGGGCCTCGGCACGGTCACCGGGTTCCTGGTCGGCTCCGTCGCCCTGGCCGTCGTGGCGCGCTCCGAGCGGCCGGTCGTCCTCGTGCGGGCCGGTGAGCGCGCCGAGGACGAGCATCGGCCGGACGCCGGCGGAGCCGCCTCGGAGGCCACGCCGTACCGCGACGTCGTGCTCGGCCTGGACCTGGCGAACCCGGCCGCCGCCGTCCTCGAGTTCGCCTTCGAGGCCGCCCGCCGCCGCGCCAGTGGGCTGCGGGTCGTGCACGGCTGGAACCCGGCGGCCGTCTACGGCTACGGCGCCGTCCTGGACGCCGGTCTCAACGCCGAGCTGGCCGAGGAGGCGCGGCAGGGGCTCAGCGAGGTTCTGCGGCCGTGGCGGGACAAGTTCCCCGGCGTCGAGGTCCGGGAGCAGACGGTCGTGGGCGGCGCCGGCCGCCATCTCGTGCACGCCTCCCGGGACGCCGCACTGGTCGTCGTGGGCCGCGCGCAGCGCCACACCCCGGTCGGCGGCCGCATCGGCCCGGTGACGCACGCCGTCCTGCAACACGCCTCGGCACCGGTCGCGGTGGTACCGCACGACTGAGGGCGGGCCACCGCCCGACCGGCCCGCCCGGCGCCACCGCCCGGCGCCACCGCCAGGTGCCGCCGCCCGGTGCCGTCGGCCGGGCCGGTCGGGCCCCACCCGGGACCACCGGCCCCTGCCGCCCGGGCCCCCGGGAAACCACGCTGGAATCGGATCTGTCGCACCAGGAGGTGGAGATCATGCTCCGCACTGTCACCGTAGGCCTCGACGGCTCGCCCGAGAGCCGGGCCGCCGCAGAGTGGGCGGCCCGCGAGTCGACCCTGCGCAGCCTGCCGCTGAAGCTCGTCCATGTGTGGGAGCCGGTACCGGAGCCGATGGCCCAGGCCCCGCTCCTCGGCGCGGAGACCCAGCAGCACTGGACCGAGCGGATCCCCCGCGAGGCGGCCGAGGGCGTCGCGCTGCGCCACCCCGGCCTGGAGGTGATCACCGAGCAGCTCTACGGCCACCCCGGCGACGTGCTCGCCGAGGCGGCGAAGAACGCCGAACTGCTCGTCCTCGGCTCGCGCGGCCTCGGCGGCCTGGGCGGTTTCCTGGTCGGATCGGTCGGCCTGTCGGTCCTCGCGCACGCCGAGCGCCCCGTGGTGCTGGTCCGGGCGCTGGAACAGGCCGCCGACGAGCACGAGCCGGACCCGGTGGGCATCCCGTCCGCCGCGACGCCCTTCCGGCCCGTGGTCCTCGGGCTCGACACCGCGCATCCGGACGAGACGCTCATCGCGTTCGCCTTCGACGCCGCCCTGCGCCGCGAGACCCCGCTGCGGGTCGTCCACGCCTGGAACCCGCCGCCGTACTACGCCTACGGCACCCCCGCCAACCCCGCCCTGCACGAGGCGCTGGCCCTCAGCGCGGCCGAGGAGGTCGCCAAGGTGCTCAGCCCCTGGCGGACCAGGTTCCCGGGCGTGGAGACCGTCGAGGTCACCCGCTACGGCAGCCCCGCGGTCCATCTCGTGGACGCCTCCCACGAGGCCTCCCTGGTCGTCGTCGGCCGGCGCACCCGCCGCAACCCGGTGGGCAGCCACATCGGCCATGTCACCCACGCCGTCCTGCACCACGCCACCGTCCCCGTCGCCGTGGTCCCCCACGACTGACCCACCCTCTGCAGGAGTTGA
>NZ_KQ948778.1:0-570 GCF_001514205.1 Streptomyces griseoruber
GGGGAGTGTGTGATGGCTGGTGCGGGTTCGGATCGTCGGTCGTATGACACGGGTGCGTCGGCGGATGCGCAGGGGAACATCCAGGCGGTGGTGGCGCGGCTGGAGCAGGTGATCGGTCAGCGTGATGCTCAGGTGAAGGCTGCGATGGCGGATTTCACGGCGGACGGTGTGGCGGAGGAGTACCACGGCAAGGAGCAGCGGTGGAACCGTGCTTCGACCGAGGTGCAGAACATCATCGGTCTGTTGAAGTCGACGTTGGAGCAGAACGACGGTACGGCGCAGTCGACGATCCAGCGGGCGAAGGCCGCGGTCGACAACATCGGCTGACGGGTGCTTCGGGTAGGGAACGGGGGTTTTGCTGGTGCCGGGCTGGGATCTGCAACCGCAGGGTATTTCGGGTGTGGTGAAGACGACGGGTGAGACGGCGTCGCACTTGCAGAAGCATGCGACGGCGTTCGGTGAGCATCTGACGTCGGCGGCGTCGAGTGCGGGGACGATTTCGGCGGATGCGCCTGCTGCGGGTGGTGAGCAGGCGCAGGGTGGTCTGGTGGCGCTGGCGTTGTCGCAGTA
>NZ_KQ948778.1:1119-1654 GCF_001514205.1 Streptomyces griseoruber
CGCGGAGCGTGCGTCGAAGGATCTGTCGTTCGTGGCCGCGCGTGCGGGGAAGTCGTTGCAGGGTGTGGTCGATGCGACGACGGCGTACTTGAACGGTGATGAGCAGATGGCGTTGGAGGCGCAGCGCAACACGCTGAAGGCGCCGAAGCCGGACATGCCGGGGACGGGCAAGGCGTGATCAAGCCAGAGCAGATCCCCCAGTTCACCGGCGACCTGGCGCAGTTGGAACTGGACCACGCGGATCTGAAGAAGGACGCCGGGAACGTCCGGGACACCGGCAAGGACGTCAACACCCAGTTCCAGGGCCTGTCGGCGTTCTACCGCGCGCCCGAGGCCGAACAGCTCTTCGGCACCACCAAGCCGGTGCAGGACCGGGCCGACGACTTCGCGACGGACCTGGAGACGGTGTCGTCCGCCCTCTCCTCCTACGCCACCGAGATCCGGCCCCTCGTCTCCAAGCTCAAGGAACTCAAGACCAAGGCGACCACCTTCGTCGACTCCGTGAAGGACGACGACGAGTGGGAGTACGACGGCG
>NZ_KQ948778.1:2390-48053 GCF_001514205.1 Streptomyces griseoruber
CACCTTCAACGTCCTGACGACTGTCTTCACGGGCGGTGCGGGCGGCGCGGCGGCCGGTGCGGGCAAGGCGGGCGCGGTGGCGAAGGTCCTGTCGGTCGCCGGCAAGGCGGGCCGTGTGATCGACCCGATGACGTACATCGCCAAGGGTGCGGGCGCCGGGCTGTCGAAGATCGGCGACATCGCCAAGGGCCTCAAGGGCCTCGGCAAGATCGACATGCCCACGCTGCCGGACGGCTCGGTCCAGCTGCCCGACGGCCGTCTGCTGGAGCCGAACGGCAACCTCCTCTCGCCCGACGGCACCATCGACACCACACCCGTCCCGCACGAGTCCGTGCCGGCGTCGTACCAGACCCCCTCCGGGCTCCCGTCCCACTGGACGATCCAGACCCCGGACGCCACACCGTCGTACGCGGCCCATACGGCCGACGGCGGGGCGCACGCCGGGGCGCACGCGACCAGCGACGGCATCTACGGGGGTACCCCGCACTCCACGGCGGGCACCGGGTCGTACACCGGCGGCGTGCACGCGACGAGCGACGGTATCCACGGCGGCATCCCGCACTCCACGGGGAGCGGCGGGACGTACACCGGCGGCCTGCACGCCACGTCGGACGGCATCCACGGCGGCATCCCGCACAGCACGGGCGACGCGGTCTCGGCGGGTGCGCACTCCGGTACCACCCCGTCGGCCTGGTACCACGACACCCCGGCGAACGCCGCGACACACGACGTACCGACCACGACCCCGCACGACACGACCCCGCACACCGGCGGCCACGACACCCCTGCCGCCCACCCGCACGACGGCTCACACGGCGCCGGCCACGGCGACGACGCCTCGCACGACGCCTCGCACGACGCCTCGCACGACGCCTCGCACGGCGCCGGCCACGGCGACGGCGCGGCGCACACCGGGGACCACGCGGGCGCCTGGGATCACGTGGACGTCGGGGACGGGGCCGCGGACGTCGGCGCCCACCACGGCACCGACGTACCCGTCACCTCGGGCCACCCGGGCACGGACCTGCCGGGGCACCCCGGGGCGGGCGAGCCGTTCGAGTACAAGCCGACCATGTCGAAGGCAGAGTTCGGTGGTCTGAGCGATGCCCAGAAGCACGCCGTGGCCGAGGCCGAACTCGCGCACGGCACGAACCCCGGGCCCAGCGTCAGCAACAAGGCGGGGCTGGACTACGGCCACGCGAACTGGAAAGACTTCATGGACGGCCTCCCCGCGGAGAGGAAGAGCGGGCTGGTCACCTACACGGGTTCGGCTTACGACCCGATCAACAACCATCTCCGGTACGGCACGGACGCGCCCCAGCACATCCTGGACACCATCGACAACATGGACGAGGTCATGCACGCCCGTCCGGTGCCCGAGGACATCATGGTGGTGCGCGGCACCGGAATCGACCACCTCAACCTGAAGTCGCCGCTGGACATGCAGGGTGGTGTCTTCGACGACAAGGCGTTCACTTCCACAGCGCTCGGCAAGACGCCGCCACCGCCCTTCGACGCCAAACCGGTGCGGATGCATCTGCGGGTGCCGAAGGGAACCCCCGCTCTCTGGCTGGAGTCCATCACCCTGGTCAAGGGCGAGCGGGAACTGCTCCTCGCCCGCGGCACGCAGTTCAAGGTGACGCGGGTGTTCATGGACGAGGCCGACGGCAAGTGGCACGTCTACGGGGAGGTTCTGCCGAGGCCGTAGCCTGCGTTGCAGATCGACCCGAGCAAAAGGAACGTGGACACCATGAGCAGTGAACGACCGATCAACCCGCGCTTCGACGACGACATGATGTTCAACCTCGTGTCGCCGGGACCGCCGCGCTACGCCACCGGGACCGACAAGCCGGTGCAGTACTTCTCCGTGGTCGACAAGGAGACCGGTGTGGTCCTCGGGTACGTATGGGCCGGCGACGAGGACGATGCCGCCACCTGGGAGCCGCGACAGGCCGCCGGGCCCCGGGCGTACTCCGAGGGTGGCATCTGGCACGCCAGACTGGAGGAGGCCAAGGAGCGAGGGCTCCTGCCGTCCCAGGCCCTCGCGGAGCTGTTGGCCAACCCGGAGGGCAACAAGGGGCGCGCTCTGCCGGATTCCCTGACCGACGCACCCAACGCCGGCGTGGTCGAGACCCTGGCCGCGGGTGAGTAGCGAACAACCGCTCCCAGCCCCCCTCCCCGACCCCCGCCATCCCGTCTGGTACTTCCCCGTCACCGCCGACGACGGAGAGATCGTCGGGTACGTCTGGGGGGATCACACCGCCTCCGAAGTCGGCTGGGCGCGCCGTGCCGCGCGCAGTTCCCGGGTGCGGGAGCTGGAGGGGAAGTGGGCGCACGAGGTCTTCCGGGCCGGGCAGCGGGAGGCCGCGCCGGTCGTCGTGGTGGCCGGGCTCGCCCGGGCGAAGGGCGCCGGGGCGGTCGTCGGCGCCTCCTCGAAGGAGGTGGTCGAGGAACTCGCCCGCACCGTCACCGAGGCCGACGACCACCGGCTGCCGGCCCAGCTCAGCGGTGCCGACAGCGACACCTGGCGTGAGCTGGCCGACGCCTTCGACGCGCTCACCGACGAGGACCGGCACGTCGAGTGGGTCGGCGGAGGCAAGCAGCCGAACGGGACCATCCACGTGGCGTATCCGCGCTACAGCGAGCCGCTGATGCGGGTCTGCGCGGCGCTGCGCGCCGTCGGTGCCGTCACGCCCGAGTACCGCTGGACGGAGGCCCCTCTGCCCACGCCCGCACCGGACGGCCGGATCGCTCCGGCGCACGCCGTCCGTGCCGCCACCACGGTGCTGGTCGGCGAGCGCATCAGCGAGGGCATGATCGTCGACGCGGCGAAGGACGGCCTCCTGGACGCCATCGGAGCCTCGCTCCGCGCCTGGCACGTACGACGAACCCTTCCCACCCCACCCGATCCACGGAGAACCCCCACCCCATGACCACCCCGCCCTCCGGCAACCCCTACGCCACCCCCGTCCCGCAGGCCGTCCCCAACCCCTATGCGCAGCCGGGCGGTTACCCGCAGACGGCCGGTGTGCCGCAGCAGGCCGGGCCGTACGGGTATCCGGCGCAGCAGGGCCATCCCTGGTACGCCGCGTACCAGGGGCACCCCCAACCCCCCGCCCCCACCTGCATGTTCTGCGCGGGCGCTCCGGCCGTGCACGTCACCTTCCGGGCTCATCGAGGGATCCTGGTCCTGATGACCTTCGGGAAGCAGAGCGGGATGATGTGTGCGACCTGCGGGCTCGCGGTGTACCGGGAGTTGACCACGCGGACGCTGTGGCAGGGGTGGTGGAGTCCGTTCTCGCTGTTCCTGTTCACGCCGTTCACGGTCCTCCACAACCTCGTCGTCGCGCGCAAGGTGAAGAAGCTCCAGCCGCCGGCGCCGGGGCAGCACGGGCCGCAGGTCGACCCCGGTGTCCCCGTGCACCGGCGGCCGTTGGCGTATGTCGCGTTCGTCCCGGTGCTCTGGGTGCTGTTCATGATCGTGACGGGCCTGGCGCAGGGCTCCTGACGGAGACCGCCGGGGGAAACAACCCGCACCCCGGGTGTACGCCCCCGCCTCCCGTGCCTTATGTTGCACGGGCAAAGTAAGGGGGAATTTGCATGCTGTACCACGGGCACGACCCGAGGCGCGCGCCGTGACGATGAGCCTCGCCGAGGTCGAGGCCGTCGCGTGTGCCGCGCACGCCGGGCAGACGGACAAGGCCGGCCGGCCGTACACCGAGCATCTGCGGGCCGTCGCCGAGGGCGTACGCACCCGCGGCGGCGGTGACGAACTGATCGCCGCGGGCTGGCTGCACGACGCCGTCGAGGACGAGGCGCTGAGCGCCGAGTGGCTGGCGGCGGCCGATCTCGATCCGCGTACCAAGGACGTCGTCCTCGCCGTGACCAAGCGGGAGGGCGAGCCGCCCGAGGCGTACGCGCGGCGGATCCTGGCCACGCCCGGCGCCCGGCTCGTCAAGGCGGCCGACCTCGCGCACAACGCCGACCCGGACCGCCTCGCCGTACTCGACGAGGCGACCCGCACCCGGCTGGAGCGGAAGTACAGCGCCATGAGGCAGCACCTCGGCCTCACCCCGCACGACTGACGGCACACCAAGAGCCAGTACCTACACAGGACGACGACGAATGGCACGGGACTACGACAGCCAACTGCTCGAGTCGGTGGCGGTGCGGCGGCGCCGGATGCGCGACGCGCTGCTGTTCGGCGCCCAGCGCGGCCGGCGCACGCTGGACGAACGGCTCGGCAAGGTGTTCGCGGGCATAGCGATCGCCGCCGTGCTCTGCGCCGGCTGCGTCGGCTGGTCCTTCCTCCAGGCCACCCTGGCCAAGCAGAAGGCCGAGCAGGAGAAGCAGCAACAGCAGCAGGAGCAGCTGTACGACCCCGCGAGCAGCAGCCCGTCCGCCGACGCGGGTGGGGAGAAGCGGTGAAGAGGATGAGCATGGGTGACGGGCACAAGGCATTCAGGGCAAATCGGCTCTGTGGCCGAAATGGCGCGATGATAGGTTCCGGTGAGTGGTGAGCACTGCGACGACGTCTCGGACCCAGCTCAGCCGTATCACCCTGATCGGTGAACGGCGGCGCGCCGACCTGGTACTTCCGTCGGACACGCCCATCGGTCAACTGCTCCCCGACATACTGCGGTTGCTCGACGACCGGGTCGCCTCCCGGCCGACCACCCGCCAACTGGTCACCTCCGACGGCTCGGTGCTGCCGAACGACGCCACGCTGTCCTCGGCCCAGGTCGCCGACGGCGCCGTGCTCCAGCTGGTGCGCGCGCACGCCGCGCCGCCCGCGCCCGTCGTGCACGACGTGACCGACCTCGTCGCCGACGACCTCGATCTGCACGCCTGGCGCTGGCGCCCGGCCGCCCGCCGGATCAGCGCCGGGGTCGCCACCGTCGTCTTCGCCGTGGCCGCCGCCGTCCTGGCCCGCGGGGAGTTCGCGCCGGAGTCCGTCGCCACCGCGCTCGCCGTCGTCACCGTGGCGTTCCTGCTGGCCGGCGCGGTCGTCGCGAAGATCGGCGAGGGCAACCTCGGACTCGCCACCGCGCTGCTGGCCGCATCCGGCGGACTCGGTCTGCTCACCGCGTGGACCGCGGCCGACGCCTACGACTGGTCCGGCGAGGCCCGTCTCGCCGGTGTCGTCGCCGCGGCCGTGCTCAGCCTGGTGCTGCTCGCCTACTTCTCGCCCCTCGGCCGGGGCGGGCTCATCGGGGCCGGGGCGGCCGTCGCCATGGCCGCCGTGTGGGAGGCCGCCGCCGCCGTACAGGACCGTCCGGACCGGCTCGGTGCCGTGATGACGGTGTTCTCGGTGGTGCTCCTCGGGCTGCTGCCGCGGCTCGCGCTGATGGCCTCCGGACTCACCGGCCTGGACGACAAGCGGTCCACCGGGGTGTCGGTGAGCCGGCACCAGGTCTCCAACGCGCTCGCCGCCACGCACCGCGGGCTCGCGCTGGCCACCGTGGTCACCGCCGCCTCGGCCGCCGGTGGCGGCTGGCTGCTGACCACCGCCGGCCGGCCGAGCGCGTGGACGGTGACCCTGGCCTCGCTCACCGCGGTGGTGCTGCTGTCCCGGGCCCGCGCCTTCCCGCTGGTCGTGGAGGTCGTGGCGCTGTTCGGGGCGGCGGGCGTCCTCGTCGTACGGCTCGCCGTGCTGTGGCTGGACCACGCCGGCGGCGCCGGTGCGCTGGCCCTGCTGGGGGCCGCCGCGCTGCTGCCGCTGCTGGTCCTCGCGATCGAACCGCCCGAACACGTCCGGATCCGGCTGCGGCGGCTGGCCGATCTCGTCGAGTCCCTCGGGGTGATCGGGCTGTTCCCGCTGGCCGTCGGCGTGTTCGGCATCTACGGGCAACTGCTCGACAAGTTCTGAGGTCTGGGAGAAGGGCGACATGCCGAGCGGTGAGAACTGGCAGAACGACGTGCTGCGCGACCTGAGGGGCGGCGGACCACAGGGTCCGCGGCCCGGTGTACCCGCACAGCAGCCTCCGGCGGAGAACGCCCAGGCGCCCGGCCCGCAGGCCGAGACCCCGGGCTACGGCTACCCGCACCAGCAGCAGCCCGCCTACGGCTATCCCCCGCAGCAGCCCCAGCCCCAGCCCCCACACCCGCAGCCGTACGCGGAACAGCACCCGCAGCCGCACGCGGAACAGCACCCGCAGCCGCACGCCGAACAGCACCCGCAGGCCGCCCCGCAGCAGAGCCCCCGCCGCGCCGCCCCCGACACCCGCCCCGTCGTCGACAAGCGGCTCGCCGCCACCGGACTCAAGCCGCGGCACGGCGAGCCCTTCGCCGCCCGCGCCCTGCGCGCCGTACGCCGTACCGTCTCCTCCTCCGCCGCACGCGAGGTCGCCGAGACCACCGCGACCGCCGAGACGCTCCAGCGGACGGTCACCACCGGCCGGCAGATCGCCGTGACCTCCATCCGCGGCGGCTCCGGCAAGACCACCGTCGCCGCCCTGCTGGGGGCGACCTACGCCCACTACCGCCAGGACCCGGTCCTGCTGGTCGAGGCGGACCCGGCGCTCGGCTCGCTGCCGCTGCGGCTCGGCGCGGAGAGCCTGCGCTGGACCACCGGCGATCTCGCCGCCCTCGTGGAGCCGCAGATGTCGCTGCTCGACATCACCGGCTACCTCGTCCAGCTCCCGCAGAACGCCTGGCTGCTGCCCGGCAGCCAGGGGCAGGTCGGCGCCATGCTCGACACCCGCGGCTACGAACGGGTCATGGTGTCGCTGCGCCGCTACTTCGGGGTGACCGTCGTCGACTGCGAGACGCTGCCCGCCGAGGTGGCCCGTACCGCGCTGTCCGCCGCGCAGGCCCGGGTGCTCACCGCGCCCGCCACCCTGGAGGGCGTCGCCAGCACCCGCTCGGTGCTGGAGTGGATGCGCGGACTGCCCCGGGACATCACCACCACGACCGTCGTCGTCCTCACCGAGACGGCCCCGCACCCCGGCCTCGACCTGGACAAGGCCGCCGAGCAGCTCAAGGCGACCGGCGCGAGCGTGCGCGTCCTGCCGTACGACCGGCATCTCGCGGCCGGCGGCGCCATCCGCACCGATCTGCTCGCCCGCCCGACCCGGCAGGCCGCCACCCGGCTGGCCGCCGAGGTCTTCGAACTGTCCCAGAAGCGCCGTTGACCCTCGCGAAGGGAACCCCGAAGGACAGACGATGAGTACCCGACTGATCCACCGCCCGGCGCGCACCACCCGCCCGCCGGCCGCCTCCGAGCCGCGCACCATAGAGGCCCCGCCCAACCTGCCCGAGGGCAAGGCGGGTTCCATCGCCACCTCGCTGCTGCCCGTCGCCGGGGTGATGTCCTCCGTCGTGATGATGACGGTCGTGCGCAACAGCCAGTTCGCCGGGCTCGGCGCGATCATCCTCGTCGTCACCCTCGTCGGCTCCCTCACCCTGGTCTTCTCCCAGCGCGGCAAGGCCCAGCGGACCCGCCGCACCCAGCGCGAGGCCTACCTCGCCTATCTGGAGGACCTGCGCGAGGAACTCTCCAGGGAGGAGCGGGAGCGCGCCGAGACCGCCCAGGTGCTCAACCCGCCGCCGGACGCGCTGTACGACATCGTCCGCGACCCGGCGCGACTGTGGGAGCGCCGCCGCGTCGACGGCGACTTCCTGCGGGTGCGGGTCGGCACCGGCGAGATGCCGGTCCGGGATCTGAAGGTCGGTCAGCAGGGCTCGTCCGTGCTGACCCCGCCGGACCGCTTCATGCTGAACGAGGCGTCCGCGCTGATGTCCCGCTTCCGCACCGGCACCGACCTGCCGCTCACCGTGCCGCTGGACCGCGTCGGCAACATCAGCGTGATCGGCGCCCGCGAGGACACCCTCCGCATCGCCCGCGCGCTGCTCGTCCAGACCGCCGCCACCCACGCCCCCGACGACGTGGCGTTCGCGCTCGCCGCGCCCGGTGACCGGATCGCCGACTGGGAATGGGCGAAGTGGCTGCCCCACCTCCTCGACTCCGAGCAGTACGACGGCCCCGTCGCCGCCCGCCGGATCGCGCCCTCCGTGCCGCAACTCGCCCGGCGGATCGGCCCCGAGCTGCGCCGCCGCGCCTCCTTCGCGGCCGAGGTGCGCCGCGGGCTGTCCGGCAAGGACGCCCTCGGAATGACCTCCCGGCTGCTGGTGGTCGCCGACGCGCACGGCGACGACGCCGTCGACCTGCCCCGCCCCGACGACGCCGTCGGCCTGCGGGAGATGGGCATCACCATCCTGCACCTGCTCGACGAACGGGTGCAGGAGCCGGGCAGCGTCGGTGTGCGGATCACCGTCGACGGCGAGCGGATCGCCATCGAGGACCTGCGCGAGGAGGAGCCGATCGGCGCCCACGGCACGGTCGACGAGATCGGCGTGCCCTTCGCCGAGGGCTTCGCCCGGATGCTCGCCCCGCTGCGGCTGTCCGCCGACTCGATGGCCGCCGACGCCCCGCTCTCCGGACCGGTCGACTTCGCCGAACTCCTCGGCATCGAGGACGTGGCCGACCTCGACCTGACCCGGCTGTGGGCGCCGCGCGGCGAACGCGCCTTCCTGCGCGTGCCCATCGGCGTCAGCGACTCCCACGAACCCGTCCTGCTCGACCTGAAGGAGTCCTCCGAGCTGGGCATGGGCCCGCACGGCCTGTGCGTCGGCGCCACCGGCTCCGGCAAGTCCGAACTGCTGCGCACCCTGGTCCTCGCCCTGGTCGCCACGCACCCGCCGGAGGACCTCGCCATGGTCCTCGTCGACTACAAGGGCGGCGCGACCTTCGCCCCCTTCGCCGGCCTCCCGCACGTGGCCGGCGTCATCACCAACCTGGAGAACCAGGCAGGCCTCGTCGAACGCGTCCACGCCTCCCTGGCCGGCGAGGTCAAGCGCCGCCAGCAGGTCCTCAAGGACGCCGGGAACGTCGCCGACATCGGCCACTACGCCGCCCTGCGCGCCGAGAAGCGCCCCGACCTCGACCCGCTGCCGCACCTCTTCGTGGTCATCGACGAGTTCGGTGAACTCCTCACCGCCAAGCCCGACTTCATCGACCTGTTCCTGTCCATCGGCCGCATCGGCCGCTCCATCGGCGTGCACCTGCTGCTGTCCAGCCAGCGCATCGAGGGCGGCAAGCTCAAGGGCCTCGACACCTATCTGTCGTACCGGCTCGGCCTGCGGACCTTCTCCGCCGACGAGTCCCGCACGGTCCTGGACACCACGGACGCCTTCCACCTGCCGCCGCTGCCCGGCTTCGGCTACCTCAAGGTCGACACCAGCCACTACGAGCGCTTCAAGGCCGGCTATGTCTCCGGCGCCTACAGCGGCCCGGTGCGTCGCGAGCAGGAGGACACCGGACCGCTCGCCCTGGAGTACGAGGCCTACAACACCCTCGGCCAGGAGGAGGGCGCCGCCCCGCAGGAGCCGCAGATGCGGCGCCGGGAGACCGGGCCCACCGAGATGGGCGTCATGGTCCAGCAGATCGAGGGCGCCGGCGTCCGCCCCGTACGCCAGATCTGGCTGCCCCCGCTGCCCGAGGCGATCGCCCTCGACCAGGTGGCCGGCCCCCTCCAGGTCGGCCCGCGCGGCACCCAGCTCGCCCGGCGCCGCGGCCCGCTCCAGGTCCCGCTGGGCGTCCTCGACGACCCCACCAGGCAGTGGCAGGGCCAGTGGTACCTGGACCTCACCATGGCCGGCGGCCACGCGGCGGTCATCGGCGGCCCGCAGTCCGGCAAGACCACCCTGCTGCGCACCCTGGCCCTCTCGCTGGCGCTCACCCACACCCCGCAGGAGGTCGGCGTCTACGGCCTCGACCTGGTCGGCGGCGGCCTCCAGGCGCTCGCCGGACTCCCGCACGTCGGCGGGGTCGCGGGGCGTGCCGACCGCGAGCGCGCCGCCCGCACCATCGACTCCGTGCGCGGCATGCTCGACCAGCGCGAGGAACTCTTCCGCGTCCACACCATCGACTCGCTGGAGCAGCTGCGCACCCTGCGCGCGGCGGGCCGCCTGCCCGAGCTGGCCTCCACCGAGATCGTGCTGCTCATCGACGGCTTCGGCGCGCTGCGCGACGACTTCGAGGAACTGGACGACGCGGTCGTCGACATCCTCAAGCGCGGCGGCGGCTACGGCATCCACGTCGTCGCGGGCATGCTCCGCTGGAACGACGTGCGGATCGCGACCCAGTCCCAGTTCGGCACCCGGGTCGAGCTGCGGCTGAACGACCCGAGCGAGTCCAGCATCGAACGCAAGCTCGCCCAGACCCTCTCGCCCGAGGAGAAGGGCCGGGTGCTGACCGACGGCAAGCTGTTCGCCCAGGTCGCGCTGCCCCGCACGGACGGCCTGGCCGACACCGCCGACCTCGGCGCGGTCCTGGAGCGCGCCGCCCGGACGATCCGCGCGACCTGGACCGGCGAGGTCGCCCAGCCCGTACGGGTCCTCCCGCACCTCCTCGAACCGCACCTGCTGCCCGGCCCGTCCGCCGAACCCCGCCGGGTCGCCGTCGGCCTGGACCAGACCCATCTGGCGCCGGTCCTGCTCGACCTGTTCCACCACGACCAGCACCTGCTGATCATGGGCGACAGCGAGTGCGGCAAGACCAACCTGCTCAAGGTGATCGCCCAGGGCCTGATCGAGCGCTACGGCGACGACGAACTGGTCTTCGGCATCATGGACCCGAGGCGCGGTCTGCGCGGCGCGATCCCGGAGGAATACCGGGGCGGCTACGCCTACAACGCCAAGCTCGCCGCCGGTCTCGCCGCGGGCATCGCCACCGAACTCGACAAGCGGCTGCCCGACGAGAGCACGGACGCCTCGGACCTGGAGCCCGGCAGCTTCTCGGGCCCGCGGATCGTGATCCTGGTCGACGACTACGACGTCCTCACCACCGCGGGCCAGCAGCCCCTCGCCCCCTTCGTCCCGTACATCCCCTCGGCCCAGGACATCGGCCTGCACTTCGTCCTCACCCGGCGGGTCGCGGGCGCTTCCCGGGGGCTGTACGAGCCGCTGCTGATGGGCCTGCGCGAGTCCGGCGCGGCGGCCCTGGTGATGTCCGGCGACCGCAGCGAGGGCCAGCTCTTCACCGGGGTCTACGCCTCCCAGCAGCCGCCCGGCCGCGGTGTGCTGGTCCGCAGGGGCGAGCCGAACCGACTGATCCAGACCGTCCACGCGGGGACGAGGTAGAGGGACCCATGACGGGGGACGAGGGGGAGCACCCATGACGAAGGACGTCGTCGCGCTCACGCAGAGGATGCCCGACCCGCTCAGCGTGATCGCCGGCCTGCTCTCGGGCGGCCCCGACACCCTGGTCGGCGCGGAGGAGGACGGCGCGCTGGTCCGGCTGCACGACGAGCAGGGCCGCCCCCTGCTCTCGGTGGAGGCCCCGCTGCTCGTCCAGGTCAGGGGAGAGGCCCAGCGGCTCCTCGGCGCCGACGAGCCGGAGGTCCCGTACTGGTGGACCGAGGCCCGCGCCACCACCGGGGTGCGCGAGGCGGAGGCACTGGCCGGCACCTTCGCGGCCCGAGTCGCCACCCTGGTCGGCGGCACGGCCTGGCCCCGCGAGGCCGCGGCCTCGCTCGCCGTGGTGAACACCGAGGGCATGACCGCCGTCCCCGTGCCGGCCGCCGCGCAGCCCGCCGTCGACGTGCTCACCGACAAGGTCGCCGTGGTCATCCAGGACCGCCCGGTGGTGGCGATGACCGCCTGGCTGGCCGACACCTTCCGGGCCGCCGCCGACGCCGAACTGGGCCTCCAGATCGTCACCCCGGCAGGCACCCGCCTCTCCCCGACGGTCCGGGGCGCCCTGCCCGGCTGGCCCTCGCGCTGGGTGGTGCAGGACGAGCAGTGCGGCTACTACGACGGCCTGTCCGGCGCGGTCCTGCAGTGGGCGAACGGCCTGTTCGTGACCGTCGAGTCCCCCGAGGCCACCCCCGAGGACCCCCGCACCCCGGTCGCCGAGTCCTTCACCCGGGAGATCGCCGACTCCGGCGAGCGCCAGCTCGCGATCTCCTTCCGCTGCGTCCACCCGGCCGACGACCGGCTGGTCCTCGGCGGCGCCCTGGAAGCGGTCTGGCGCGAGATCACCGGCGAGCCGCCGGCCGGCTGGGGCACCGAGGAACCCGCCAACCTGCCCTGGTCGCTGCGCCAGGTGACGGACGTGGCGTTCGAGCGCTCACCGGCGCCGACCTGGCTGGTGGTGGTCGGTGCCCCCGAGCGCCCGGCCCTGGCGACGGTCCGCGTCTCCCGCACCAAGGGAGGCGTCGAGGAGGACGTCACCCTCGCCTTCGGCTACGGTCCCGGCGAGACCGTCCCCACGGACGCCTCGATCATGAACGCGGCACAGACCCTGGCCACCCGCCACGACCTCCAGTCGATGCTCGTCCAGGTCCGCAGGGCCCGCCGCGACCTCGCGGTCCCGCCCCGCTTCGAGGGCCCGGGAGTCCCGTACGCCTTCGTGCTCGGCGCCGAGGAGGTCCGCACGATGCCCGGCGACCGGGCACGGCGCACCCCGCTGCGCGAAAAACCCCGAGAACTGGGCCCGAAAACCCGCCCGGCCCTCTACTACCCCTTCCCCGGCAACCCGTCGGACCTGTCGGGCTGGAAGGACTTCGAGAGGCTGATGACCCACCTGAAGGGCTGAGGACACCTCAGGGCCGGGCGGACGCCTGCTCCCGCTCCCGGGCGACCCGGACGGGATCCTTCCGGAACGCCCACTCCATCCGAGGCTCGATCACCCCCCGGAACACCCGCCGCACCGGCGAGGTGCACAACAACGTGACCGTCACGGCAACGGTGAGACTCACGGCGATCTCCCCGAGCGGGCCGTGCAGCGAGCGGTGGTCGAACCACCCCCGGTACTCCGCACCCTTGAGGAGGAACCCGTGCAGCAGATACCCGTACAGGGTCCCCGCCCCCAGCGAGGTGAACCACAGGGTCCGCCCCGGCACCCAGGACAGGAAACAGGCGGTCAGCAGCAAGGAGCACCCGAACAGCGCGAGTTGCATGACGGGCCCGACCCACGCGGGAGCGCCCAGCTCCTGCGCGGAGTCCCGGTGGTAGAACCACGCGCTGTTCATCCGGGGCACCGCCCACCAGGAGAAGGCCAGCGCGAGGACGAACACCGGCACGGCGGCGACGCGCACCGAACGCCGCCGCACCAGCCGGAAGTGCTCGGCCCGCAGACACAGCCCCAGCACGAAGAACGGCAGGAACTGCAGCACCCGCTGGAGATCGAGGTCGTCCCCGATGTCCGGGCTGACGGACGCCAGCACGGCGATGCCGAGCGCGACCGGCAGCGGATACCGCAGGGCCTTCCACAGCGGGGTGGTCAGCCGCCAGATGAACAGCGCGATCAGGAACCAGGTCAGGTAGTAGGGGTCGAGGAGGCTCAGCTCCTGGCCGGGGCTGTGGTCGCCGTAGCGCTTGAGGAGCGAGTAGCCGGTCTCGAAGACGACATACGGTACGACGACCCCGGTGACCAGCCGCTTCACCCGGCCCGGGCTCGCGTCGAAACTCCGGGAGAAGTACCCGGAGACAATGATGAACGCCGGCATGTGGAAGGCGTACACGACCAGGTACGCCGCCTGGAGGACCCGGCTGTCGCCCTTGAGCGGCTCCCAGGAGTGGGCCACGGCCACCAGCACGATCGCCAGGTACTTCGCGTTGTCGAAGAACGCGTCACGTGACGGATGGTGCTGGTCGTTCAGGTTCTTCGGCGGGCGCGGGCTTGGAACGAGAGACGAGACGGCGTGGAACATTTGAGGCACCCTAGCGCTGCTTGTGCGTATTCGTAAAACACCCCAGGTCATTCTCGTAATTGCGCCCGCCCGTCCGTGGTGTCACCTCCGATCTGTCCGGGATGTCAGGATTCATCCACACTAAAAGGTGCATAACACCCGTTGTGTGGCTGTTGTTGACGTACCGTCGGCCCCAATTCGAATTACCCGCGCACAGGTTGTGTGGAGACGGAAACGATCTCTTTCAATTCCCGTGACGGGTACGCCTCGAATTGCCGCGCGGCGCGACCGGGCCCGAACGGCCGCCGCGATGATGCGTCACCGGCGGCATGGGAAGCCCGTGTTGGTGGCACGATGGTCTCGGGAGTGCGGACCAACCGAGGGTGTGTGATCAGTCGTGGCGATTTCACTGTCAGTGGTGCTGCTGTTGGCGATCATCCTGGTGGTGCTGATCAGAGGAGGCAGCATCAAGGCGGGCCCCGCCATAGTCGCCATCCTCTTCGGCTTCTTCCTCGCCTCCAGCGGCATGGCGCCGTCGATCAACCGTTTCCTCAACTCGCTGGCCGACACCATCAACTCGATCAGCTTCTGAGGCCGGCGGCACCTAGGGACGGCGGTGACTGTCGCTCTGGGTCGGTGAGGTGCCGTCCATCGACAGCGCGTTGTAGGAGACGCGGTCGTGGTGTGCCCGCAGCCGGCGATCCTGCTCGATGAGGAGCCCGTCCGCGTTCTCGGTGGCGCGGCTCCCCCGGCGCAGCAGCGTGACGATCAGGAAGACCGCCAGCGCGATCATGACCCCGAACAGGATCCCCAGCTCGACCACCGCAGCCCCCCGTCTGTGCGACCCGCCCTGCACCCGAGGGTAGCGGCGACCCCGGGACGCACTGAAGGCCCGGGGGAGGAAACCAGCCTCCCGCCCGGGCCTTCGGCGTACAGAGCGGGCGACGGGAATCGAACCCGCGTAGCTAGTTTGGAAGACTAGGGCTCTACCATTGAGCTACGCCCGCACAGGGTGCGCCGCAGGTCAGCAGAGCGCGGCGCTGCACGCATCGTAGCGGGTCGACGCCGCCGCCCGCACATCCCTTCCCGGTGCGCGCGTCCCGCCCGCTCCCGGTGCTCCGTAAATGCGGCGGTCAGGCGGCCTGCGGGCATGTACCCTACGTCTCGCACCAGACGGGGTGTGGCGCAGCTTGGTAGCGCGTCCGCTTTGGGAGCGGAAGGCCGTGGGTTCAAATCCCGCCACCCCGACCACCTTCGCGATCATCCGCGCCGTCCACCTGCGCGATCACGACCCGCACCTGGCCGGTGATCGACTTTTGGGTGGCTCACCCGCTGCGGTTACTATGCAAGCTGCGCGCTCGTGTGTCCCGGCCCACCCCGGCCGGTGAACTCCCCCGGGCGGCGAATCGCCGGGCCTGTCGGGCTCCGGCGAACCCCAAGAAGTCAGCCACAAGGAGACCGAACCGTGAAGAGCGCCGTGGAGACCCTGAACCCGACTCGGGTTCGGCTCACTGTCGAGGTGCCCTTCGAGGAGCTCAAGGACAGCCTCGACGCGGCGTACAAGAAGATCAACCAGCAGGTCACGGTGAAGGGCTTCCGCAAGGGCAAGATCCCGGCCCGGGTCATCGACCAGCGGTTCGGCCGCGGTGCGGTCCTGGAGGAGGCGGTCAACGACGCGCTTCCGAAGTTCTACACCGAGGCGGTCAACACCGCCGAGATCGACGTCCTCGGCCAGCCCGAGGTCGACATCACGGAGCTGAAGGACGGCGAGACGCTGAACTTCACCGCCGAGGTCGACGTCCGCCCCGCCCTGGAGCTCCCCGAGGACTTCTCCTCCATCGAGGTCGAGGTCGACGCCGTCGAGGTCGACGAGGAGGACATCGACAAGTCGGTCGAGCAGCTCCGTGAGCGCTTCGCCTCCACCTCCCCGGTCGAGCGCGCCGCCGAGGACGGCGACGTCGTGACCGTGGACCTGCAGGCCAAGGTCGACGGCGAGGTCCTGGAGGACGGCGTCGCCGAGGGCGTCTCCTACACGATCGGCTCCGGCGAGCTCCTCGAGGGCATCGACGACGCCGTGAAGGGCCTGGAGGCCGGTGGCGAGGCCACCTTCACCTCCGAGCTCAAGGGCGGCTCCGCGGCCGGCAAGGAGGCCGAGGTCACCGTCAAGGTCACCCAGGTCGCCGCCCGCGAACTGCCCGAGCTGGACGACGAGTTCGCGCAGCTCGCCTCCGAGTTCGACACCCTGGAGGAGCTGCGTGCGGACAGCCGCAAGCGCCTCGAGAACATGAAGCAGTACGACCAGGCCACGCAGGCCCAGGAGCGCGTCCTGGAGAAGCTGCTGGAGCTCGTCGAGGTGCCCGTCCCCGAGAAGCTGCTCGAGGACGAGATCAACACCCGCAAGCACAACCTGGAGCACCACCAGCTCGGCCAGATGGGCCTGACCCTCGACAAGTACCTGGAGATCCAGGGCAAGACCGCCGAGGAGTTCGACACCGAGACCCGTGAGGCCGCGGTCAAGGGCATCAAGACCCAGTTCGTCCTGGACGAGCTCGTCAAGCGCGAGAAGCTGAACGTGAACCAGGAGGAGCTCACCGAGCACCTCATGCGCCGCGCCGCCTCCTCCGGCATGTCCCCCGACCAGTTCGCCCAGGCGGTCGTCGAGGGCGGCCAGGTTCCGCTGCTGGTCGGCGAGGTCGCCCGCGGCAAGGCCCTGGCCACGGTCGTCGAGTCCGCCACGGTCAAGGACACCAACGGCGAGGTCATCGACCTGGACGACGAGGACGAGGTCGAGGCCGCCACCGAGACGGTCGAGGCCGTCGAGGGTGCCGCCGAGACCGAGGCCGAGGGTGACGAGAAGGCCGACGCCTGATCCGCACCGCCGCTTCGCTGTGACGGGCCCCGGAACCCTGTGTTCCGGGGCCCGTTCCGTTACTCGCGCGACTACGCGCCGCTACGCCCCCGGCGAACACCCACCTCTCCGGGATTCTCCGGCGGGACCCGCGCGTTAGGGTCCATGAATACGAGGGCAGGGGAGTCCCCGTTGCCCCCGGCAGTACACGTGAGACGGCCCGGCGCCGTCGTAAGACGAGCAGGTGGAGACGTGACGAATCTGATGCCCTACGCCGCCGGCGAGCCCTCTATCGGTGGTGGCCTCGGCGACCAGGTCTACAACCGGCTGCTCGGCGAGCGGATCATCTTCCTCGGCCAGCCGGTCGACGACGACATCGCGAACAAGATCACCGCACAGCTGCTGCTCCTTGCCGCGGACCCGGACAAGGACATCTACCTGTACATCAACAGCCCCGGCGGCTCGATCACGGCCGGCATGGCGATCTACGACACCATGCAGTTCATCAAGAACGACGTGGTGACCATCGCCATGGGCCTCGCCGCCTCGATGGGTCAGTTCCTGCTCAGCGCGGGCACGCCCGGCAAGCGTTTCGCGCTGCCGAACGCCGAGATCCTGATCCACCAGCCCTCCGCCGGCCTGGCCGGCTCGGCCTCGGACATCAAGATCCACGCCGAGCGGCTGCTGCACACCAAGAAGCGCATGGCCGAGCTCACCTCGCAGCACACCGGCCAGTCGGTCGAGCAGATCACCCGTGACTCGGACCGCGACCGCTGGTTCGACGCGTTCGAGGCCAAGGAGTACGGCCTCATCGACGACGTCATCCCCACGGCCGCGGGCATGCCGGGCGGTGGCGGTACCGGGGCGGCGTAGGACCACGACCGACGGCACCGGTCCCCTTCGCACGATCCCACCGCAGTCGATGGAGACTTGACCGGTGGGTGTCGCCGGACCTCACCGGTCCCGGCATCGCGGCAGTCCGACGGTCCCGCCCCGCGGCGGCCCGTGGTCCCCGCAGGGCCTCACGTCCCGCAAGGGCCGGCCCGGAAGGGCTCACCGGCCCCGGAAGGGGCCACCGGCCCCGGGAGGCCCACAGGTCCCGCGGGAGCTCGGCAGGCCCCGTAAGGCCCCACGAGCCCCGTGAAGGCCTCCACGGCCCCCGCAGGGGTCACGAGACCGCCACGGAGCCCCGAGGCCCCCGTGGAGCCCGTGGAGCCCGTCAGGGCCCCACGGAGTCCCCGAGGCCCTCGTGGATCCGACCGGGAACCGGCCGAGGCCACCGGAAGGACCAAGGCCGACGGAACGGCCGAGGCCAACGGAACGGCCGAGGTCACCGGGACCGTGAGGACGCCGCCGTCGAAGACCCAGAGGGATCCTGCCGTCAGAGTCCCGCCCGCCCCTCCCAGCCCACCGCCCCACCCTCTCTCCAGGAGACACCGTGAACGACTTCCCCGGCAGCGGCCTCAACGCCCGCACGGCGGCCGAGTACACCGGCCCCCGCGCCGAGTCCCGCTACGTCATCCCCCGCTTCGTCGAGCGCACCTCCCAGGGCATCCGCGAGTACGACCCGTACGCGAAGCTCTTCGAGGAGCGCGTGATCTTCCTCGGCGTGCAGATCGACGACGCCTCCGCCAACGACGTCATGGCGCAGCTGCTGTGCCTGGAGTCGATGGACCCCGACCGGGACATCTCGGTCTACATCAACAGCCCCGGCGGTTCCTTCACCGCGCTGACGGCGATCTACGACACCATGCAGTTCGTCAAGCCCGACATCCAGACGGTCTGCATGGGCCAGGCGGCCTCCGCCGCCGCGATCCTGCTGGCGGCCGGTACGCCGGGCAAGCGCATGGCCCTGCCGAACGCGCGCGTGCTGATCCACCAGCCGTACAGTGAGACGGGCCGCGGTCAGGTCTCCGACCTGGAGATCGCCGCCAACGAGATCCTCCGGATGCGTGCGCAGCTGGAGGAGATGCTGGCCAAGCACTCGACCACGCCGATCGAGAAGATCCGCGAGGACATCGAGCGCGACAAGATCCTCACGGCCGAGGACGCCCTGTCGTACGGCCTGATCGACCAGATCATCTCCACCCGGAAGATGAACAACAGCTCTCTGCGTTGACGCACTGGGCCCTCTCGTCCGTACCCCTTGGCGCGGTGTGACACGGTCCACGCGGAAGTGAACCGTGCCAAGGGGGGCCCGAACGGGGGTCCCGGCAAGGTACCGTCGGAATAAGGCAGCACCAGGAGCCGCTGGATTCGAAAGTGTCCAGGCGTCTCCCAGGCGAAGGGGAAGCACACCGTGGCACGCATCGGTGACGGCGGCGATCTGCTCAAGTGCTCGTTCTGCGGCAAGAGCCAGAAGCAGGTCAAGAAGCTCATCGCAGGGCCCGGTGTGTACATCTGCGACGAGTGCATCGATCTCTGCAACGAGATCATCGAGGAGGAACTCGCCGAGACGAGCGAGGTGCGCTGGGAGGAACTCCCCAAGCCCCGCGAGATCTACGAGTTCCTGGAGGGGTACGTCGTCGGCCAGGAGGCCGCGAAGAAGGCCCTCTCGGTCGCGGTGTACAACCACTACAAGCGGGTCCAGGCCGGTGAGAACGGCGGCGGGCAAAGCCGCGAGGACGCCATCGAGTTGGCGAAGTCCAACATCCTTCTGCTCGGCCCCACGGGCTCGGGCAAGACCCTCCTCGCCCAGACCCTCGCCCGCATGCTGAACGTGCCGTTCGCCATCGCCGACGCCACGGCGCTGACCGAGGCGGGGTACGTCGGCGAGGACGTCGAGAACATCCTCCTCAAGCTCATCCAGGCCGCCGACTACGACGTCAAGAAGGCCGAGACCGGGATCATCTACATCGATGAGATCGACAAGGTCGCCCGGAAGAGCGAAAACCCCTCCATCACGCGTGACGTGAGCGGTGAGGGGGTCCAGCAGGCGCTGCTGAAGATCCTGGAGGGCACCACGGCCTCCGTCCCGCCGCAGGGCGGGCGCAAGCACCCGCACCAGGAGTTCATCCAGATCGACACGACGAACGTGCTGTTCATCGTGGGCGGCGCCTTCGCGGGCCTGGAGAAGATCATCGAGTCCCGGGCCGGCGCCAAGGGCATCGGCTTCGGCGCGACGATCCGCTCCAAGCGGGAGCTGGAGGCCAAGGACCAGTTCGAGGACGTCATGCCCGAGGACCTGGTCAAGTTCGGCATGATCCCGGAGTTCATCGGCCGTCTCCCCGTCATCACCAGCGTCCACAACCTCGACCGCGAGGCCCTGCTCCAGATCCTGGTCGAGCCGCGCAACGCGCTGGTCAAGCAGTACCAGCGGCTCTTCGAACTCGACGGCGTGGAGCTGGACTTCGAGCGCGAGGCGCTGGAGGCCATCGCCGACCAGGCCATCCTCCGCCAGACCGGCGCCCGCGGTCTGCGCGCCATCATGGAGGAGGTCCTGATGTCGGTGATGTACGAGGTCCCGTCCCGCAAGGACGTGGCCCGCGTGGTCATCACCGCCGACGTCGTCCACTCCAACGTCAACCCGACCCTGATCCCCCGCGAGGCCCGCGGCGGCCGGGGACCGGGCGAGCAGAAGACGGCGTGAGGCAGAGCGAGCACATGCGAAGGGGCCCCGGTCGACCGACCGGGGCCCCTTCGCATGTACTGCCGGGGGGTCATGCCTTGACCCGGACCTCGTCGCGCAGCTTCGTGGTGATGTCGGCCGCCACGTCCTTGGTGATGCCCTTCGTGGTGTCACCCGGCGAGACCATGGCGATGGTGCTGTAGTCGGCCCAGGCGCAGAACCAGTCGGTCTTCTCCTGCTTGGTCGCGACGTTCGTGCCGGTGGCCGCCTGGCACTTCATGACCGCGCCGTCGAGGTCGACCTCCTCGGGCTCGCCGACCAGCTTGGCCTCCGAGCCGCTGCTGCCGGAGGAGGAGCTCTCCTCGGAGGACTTCTTGAAGTTGGCGAAGAACGTGTCCAGCGCCTTCTCGGGGTCGGCGATCG
Source organism: Streptomyces griseoruber (assembly GCF_001514205.1). Taxonomy (GTDB): domain Bacteria; phylum Actinomycetota; class Actinomycetes; order Streptomycetales; family Streptomycetaceae; genus Streptomyces; species Streptomyces griseoruber. The sequence goes on from NZ_KQ948778.1 coordinate 22,924, forward strand.
TGCCGTACGCACCGGCGAAGGTGATGCCCTTGGCGGTGGCGAGCTCGGTCGCGTCGGGCGCGGTGCTCGGGTCGGAGGGGTCGTAGCCGCTCAGGTCGGCCGTCGAGTAGATGCCGAGCACGGTCTTGCCGTTCTTGACGCCGCTCTTCTCCAGATCGGACGCGGAGTCGTCACCGGCGCTCGCGCCGTCGTCGGAGGCCCGCTTGTAGTCGGAGAGCACGGTGGCCGGAGTGGCCAGCTTGTGGGCGCCGTCGTCCTCGATGCCGCCCGAGGCGCTGCCCGTGCCGAGGACGAAGAACGCGCCCACGCCGAGGGCCGCGACCACGGCGACCGAGCCGATGACGATGCCGGTCCTCTTCTTGCCGCCGCCGGGCACCGGGGGCTGCGGGACGCCGTAGGGGGCCTGGCCGTAGGGAGGCTGCTGGGCGTAGCCCACGGTCGGGGGCTGCTGGCCGTACGGTCCCGCCTGCGGGGGCTGACCGTAGGGACCGGCCTGCGGGGGCTGCGTCGGGTAGCCGTAACCGGGCTGCGGGGCCGGGGGCTGCTGGGGGTAGCCGTAGCCGGGCTGGGGCGCCTGCGGGGGCTGGCCGTAGGGGCCGGGCTGGCCGCCGTACGGTCCGGGCTGCGGGGGCTGCCCGCCGTACGGGCCCGGCTGGTGGTGACTCATTCTGGGTTCCCCTCCAGATGCTTATGTGATTTTCACATCTTGGCTCAAACTCAGTACCTGCCAGGCGGCGGGGCCCCGACCGTTACAAGGCAAACACGTTTCGGGACGGCGCCGTGACACCCCTAAACTGGCCCCGTGACCGAGAACGCTCATCAGCAGCCATCAGCGCCCCACACCGAACTGCCGACCCAGTACGCGCCGGCCGACGTAGAGGGGCCGCTGTACGAGCGCTGGGTGGAGCGGGGTTACTTCGAGGCGGACGAGAAGAGCGACAAGCCGCCGTACACCATCGTCATCCCGCCGCCGAACGTCACGGGCAGCCTGCACCTGGGCCACGCCTTCGAGCACACGCTCATCGACGCCCTCACCCGCCGCAAGCGCATGCAGGGCTTCGAGACGCTGTGGCAGCCCGGCATGGACCACGCCGGCATCGCCACGCAGAACGTCGTCGAGCGCGAGCTGGGCAAGGAGGGCAAGTCCCGCCACGACCTCGGCCGGGAGGCGTTCGTCGAGCGCGTCTGGCAGTGGAAGGGCGAGTCCGGCGGCCAGATCAGCGGCCAGATGCGCCGCCTCGGCGACGGCGTCGCCTGGTCCCGTGAGCGCTTCACCATGGACGAGGGCCTCTCCCAGGCCGTCCAGACCATCTTCAAGCGGCTCTACGACGACGAGCTGATCTACCGCGCCGAGCGCATCATCAACTGGTGCCCGCGCTGTCTGACCGCCATCTCGGACATCGAGGTCGAGTACCAGGACGACGACGGCGAGCTCGTCTCCATGAAGTACGGCGAGGGCGACGACACCATCGTCGTCGCCACCACCCGCGCCGAGACGATGCTCGGTGACACGGCCGTCGCCGTCCACCCCGACGACGAGCGCTACCAGCACCTGATCGGCAAGCTGATCCGGCTGCCGCTGACGGACCGTTCCATCCCGGTCGTCGCGGACACCCACGTCGACCCGGAGTTCGGCACCGGCGCCGTCAAGGTGACCCCGGCGCACGACCCGAACGACTTCGAGATCGGCCAGCGCCACGACCTGCCGTCCATCACGATCATGGACGAGCACGCCGTCATCACCGCCCACGGCCCCTTCCAGGGCCTGGACCGGCTCGAGGCCCGCTCCGCCATCGTCGCCGCTCTGCGAGCCGAGGGCCGGATCGTCGCCGAGAAGCGGCCGTACGTCCACAGCGTCGGCCACTGCTCGCGCTGCAAGACCACCATCGAGCCGCGCCTGTCCATGCAGTGGTGGGTCAAGGTCGGCCCGCTCGCCAAGGCCGCCGGTGACGCGGTCCGTGACGGCCGCGTCAAGATCCACCCGCAGGAGATGGAGAAGCGGTACTTCGACTGGGTCGACAACCTCCACGACTGGTGCATCTCGCGTCAGTTGTGGTGGGGCCACCGCATCCCGGTCTGGTACGGGCCCGACGGCGAGGTCGTCTGCGTCGGCCCCGACGACGAGGCGCCGACCGGCGAGGGCTGGCGCCAGGACACCGACGTCCTCGACACCTGGTTCTCCTCCGGCCTGTGGCCCTTCTCCACCCTGGGCTGGCCCGAACAGACCGAGTCGCTCGCGAAGTTCTACCCGAACTCCGTCCTGGTCACCGGCTACGACATCCTCTTCTTCTGGGTCGCCCGGATGATGATGTTCGGCCTGTACGCGATGGACGGCACCCCGCCGTTCCACACCATCGCCCTGCACGGCATGGTCCGCGACCAGTTCGGCAAGAAGATGTCCAAGTCCTTCGGCAACGCGGTCAACCCGCTGGACTGGATGGACAAGTACGGCTCCGACGCGCTCCGCTTCACCCTCGCGCGCGGCGCCAACCCGGGCGTCGACGTCCCGATCGGCGAGGACTGGGTCCAGGGCTCCCGCAACTTCGCCAACAAGATCTGGAACGCGACCCGCTTCGCGCTGATGAACGGCGCGACGGTGGACGGCCCCCTGCCGGACCCGTCGAAGATGTCGGCGACCGACCGCTGGATCCTCTCCCGTCTGAACTCCGTCGTCTCCGAAGTCGACGCGTTCTACGAGGACTTCCAGTTCGCCAAGCTCTCCGACGCCCTCTTCCACTTCGCCTGGGACGAGGTCTTCGACTGGTACGTCGAGCTGTCCAAGACGACGTTCCAGGCGGGCGGCGAGCCCGCGAAGGTCTCCCAGCGCGTCCTCGGGGAGGTCCTCGACGTCACCCTGAAGCTGCTGCACCCGGTGGTCCCGTTCGTCACCGAGACCCTCTGGACCACGCTGACCGGCGGCGAGTCCATCGTCATCGCCGACTGGCCGACCGACTCGGGCTTCCGGGACCCGGCCGCCGAACAGGAGATCGAGAGCCTCCAGTCGGTGATCACCGAGGTCCGCCGCTTCCGCGCCGACCAGGGCCTCCAGCCCGGCCAGCGCGTCCCGGCCCGCCTGACCCTCGACGGCACGGCGCTGGCGCCCCACGAGGCCGCCATCCGTCAGCTCCTGCGCCTCCAGCCGGAGGGCGAGGCCTTCTCGGCCACCGCCACCCTCCCGGTCGCCGGCGCCACGGTCGCCCTGGACCTCTCCGGCACGATCGACGTGGCGGCGGAGCGCAAGCGCCTCGCCAAGGACCTCGCGGCGGCCGAGAAGGAGAAGGCCCAGGCGAACGCCAAGCTCGGCAACGAGGCGTTCCTGGCGAAGGCCCCGGACAACGTGGTCGACAAGATCCGGGGCCGCCTGGCGAAGGCGGACGAGGACATCGCCCGCATCGGGGCCCAGCTGGAAAGGCTGCCCCAGCAGTAGCCGACCCAGGGGCGCGGGGAACTGTGCGACCAGCCACAGACTCCCCGCGCCCGCCGTACGTGACCAGCCACCCTCCTCCGTGGGCCACCGGCCTAGACTGAACCCCGTGAGCGACAGCGACTCCTTCGACGAGATCATCGAGGCCGAGACCGACCGAGACCCCGATCTCGCGGTCATCGAGGCCGGCAGCCGCACCCTGCGCACCCAGGGCGCAGCCCCGAGCGCTGACGTCCCGACCCGCCCCGAGGACCCCGAGGTCGACAAGGCCCTCCGCGCGGTCGAGGCCGACCTGGCCACCCGCTGGGGCGAGACCAAGCTGGAGCCGTCCGTCAGCCGGATCGCCGCGCTGATGGACGTCCTGGGCGAGCCGCAGCGGACGTATCCCTCGATCCACATCACGGGCACCAACGGCAAGACCTCCACCGCCCGCATGATCGAGGCCCTCCTCGGCGCCTTCGACCTGCGCACCGGCCGCTACACCTCCCCCCACGTGCAGTCCATCACCGAGCGCATCAGCCTCGACGGCGCCCCGATCTCCGCCGAGCGCTTCATCGAGACGTACGACGACATCAAGGCGTACGTCGAGATGGTCGACTCCCAGCAGGAGTACCGGCTGTCCTTCTTCGAGGTGCTGACCGGTATGGCGTACGCGGCCTTCGCGGACGCCCCGGTCGACGTCGCCGTCGTCGAGGTCGGCATGGGCGGCTCCTGGGACGCCACCAACGTCATCGACGGCGATGTCGCCGTGGTCACGCCCATCGACCTCGACCACACCGACCGGCTGGGGGAGACCCCGGGCGAGATCGCGGGGGAGAAGGGCGGGATCATCAAGCAGGACGCCACGGTCATCCTGGCCCAGCAGCCGGTCGACGCGGCCCAGGTGCTGCTGAAGAAGGCCGTCGAGGTCGACGCCACCGTGGCCCGCGAGGGGCTGGAGTTCGGTGTCGTGGCGCGCCAGGTCGCCGTCGGCGGACAGCTGGTCACCCTGCGTGGGCTGGGCGGCGAGTACCCCGAGGTGTACCTCCCGCTGCACGGCGAGCACCAGGCGCACAACGCGGCCGTCGCGCTCGCCGCCGTGGAGGCGTTCTTCGGCGTCGGCTCCCAGCGGCCCGAACCGCTCGACATCGACGCGGTCCGCAAGGCCTTCGCGGCCGTGTCCTCGCCGGGCCGGCTGGAGGTCGTACGGCGCTCCCCGACCGTCGTCCTGGACGCCGCCCACAACCCGGCCGGCGCACGGGTGACCGCCGACGCCATCGGCGAGGCCTTCGACTTCAGCCGGCTGATCGGCGTGGTCGGGGCCAGCGGCGACAAGAACGTCCGCGGGGTCCTGGAGGCCTTCGAGCCGATCTTCGCGGAGGTCGTCGTCACCCAGAACTCCAGCCAGCGCGCCATGGACGCCGACGAGTTGGCCGCGATCGCCGTGGAGGTGTTCGGCGACGAGCGCGTCCAGGTCGAGCCGCGGCTGCCGGACGCCCTGGAGGCGGCGATCACGCTCGCCGAGGAGGAGGGCGAGTTCGCCGGCGGCGGCGTGCTGGTCACCGGTTCCGTCATCACGGTCGGCGAGGCCCGGCTGCTCCTCGGGAAGGGCTGAACACCCCCGCCATGCGTACGCTCTGTTCCTCGACCCTGATCGGCGAGTTCTTCATCATCGGATTCGCCGGTCTGGTCGCCATGAAGGACCCCGACCTGTCCATGACCACGGTGTGGACGGTGTGCGGGATCGCGATGTTCCTCAGTGTGCTGCTGTGCGGCGTGGTGACCCGGCCCGGGGGCGTCGCCCTCGGCTGGGCGCTCCAGATCGCGCTGGTCGCGTCCGGTTTCTTCGTCCCGATGATGTTCGTCATCGGGGTGCTGTTCGCCGGCCTGTGGTGGGCCTCGGTGCACTATGGGCGCAAGGTCGAGGAGGCGAAGGCCCGCTTCGCGGCACAGGCCGGGACCTGACCGCCGATCCTGCTGACGCTGTGTGACAGGTTCACGGACACGCCCTGTAATCTCGTCCCACCGCACCCCGGCAGTAGTGCACCTCAGCAGTCCCTAAGGAGTCTCCCGTGAGCCAGCGCACCCTCGTCCTCCTCAAGCCCGACGCGGTCCGTCGCGGCCTGACCGGCGAGATCATCAGCCGTATCGAGCGCAAGGCGGGCTGGCGGATCACCGCGCTGGAGCTGCGCACCCTGGATCAGGACACGCTGGAGCAGCACTACGGCGAGCACAAGGGCAAGCCCTTCTACGAGCCGCTGGTGGAGTTCATGGCGTCCGGTCCGGTCGTCGCCCTGATCGTCGAGGGCGACCGGGTCGTCGAGGGTGTGCGCGCGCTGGCCGGCCCGACCGACCCGATCGCGGCCGCTCCCGGCTCGATCCGCGGCGACTACGGCGTCATCGTCCGCGAGAACCTGATCCACGCCTCCGACTCCGAGGAGTCCGCCGAGCGCGAGATCAAGATCTTCTTCCCGGGGCGCGCGTAACCGTTCCGAGACGACTGAGACGGGCGATCGAGGGAACGAGACTCCCCGAACGCCCGTCTCCGGAAGCGAACCCACACAGCATCTGCTGACAATGGCCAGGACCCTTCCGCAGTGTCCGAGAAGGCGCGTCTACGATGGAAGCCTTCACGTCACAGCACCCACCTCGCCGACCTGAAAAGCCCTCAAAAGCTCATGGAAGGCCAGTCGAATCCTGATGGGGAACTCAATGTCGTTCATCGGCCGTGACATGGCTGTCGACCTCGGGACCGCCAACACGCTGGTGTACGTCAGGGGTCGCGGGATCGTACTCAACGAGCCGTCCGTCGTCGCGATCAACACCAACACCGGTGGCATCCTCGCGGTCGGCGCCGAAGCGAAGAAGATGATCGGGCGCACGCCGGGCAACATCGTCGCCGTGCGGCCGCTGAAGGACGGCGTGATCGCCGACTTCGAGATCACCGAGCGGATGCTCCGCTACTTCATCCTGAAGATCCACAAGCGGCGGTATCTGGCTCGTCCGCGGGTCGTCGTCTGTGTGCCCTCGGGCATCACGGGCGTCGAGCGCCGCGCCGTCATCGAGGCGTCGACCCAGGCCGGCGCCCGTCAGGTGCACATCATCGAGGAGCCCATGGCCGCGGCCATCGGCTCCGGCCTGCCGGTCCACGAGGCCACGGGCAACATGGTGGTGGACATCGGCGGCGGCACCACGGAGGTCGCGGTCATCTCGCTCGGCGGCATCGTCACCGCCCAGTCCATCCGCGTCGCGGGCGACGAGCTGGACAACGCGATCATCCAGCACATCAAGAAGGAGTACAGCCTCCTGCTGGGTGAGCGCACGGCCGAGCAGATCAAGATCACCATCGGCTCGGCGTACGACCTCGACTCCGACGAGCACACCGAAATCCGTGGCCGGGACCTCGTCTCCGGCCTGCCCAAGACCGTCGTCATCTCGGCCGCCGAGGTGCGCAAGGCGATCGAGGAGCCCGTCAACGCGATCGTCGACGCCGTCAAGACCACGCTGGACAAGTGTCCGCCGGAGCTGTCCGGCGACATCATGGACCGCGGAATCGTTCTGACCGGTGGCGGAGCACTGCTGCGCGGTCTGGACGAGCGGCTGCGCCGGGAGACCGGTATGCCGATCCACATCGCCGAGGACCCGCTGGACAGCGTGGCGCTCGGTTCCGGCAAGTGCGTCGAGGAGTTCGAGGCGCTCCAGCAGGTTCTGGACGCCGCGCCCCGCAGATGACGTAACGCTTCGGTTCCGCCGTACGGGATGATCCCCTCTCGTGCGGCGGATCGTTGATATTCCGGCATAAGCTCCCACAAAGCGCCCTTGGTCATCCTGGCCCGGGGCTACCCGAATTCCTGTGTAGTGATTTCTCTATCGAGGAAGGGCACGGCCGCCGCACGTGAGGGACACACGAGAGAGCCGGCTGCTCCTGGTGCTGCTGATCGCCATCGCGTTCGCACTGATCACGGTGGACATCCGCGGCGGTGAGGACTCCCCGGTCGACGGTGCCCGGCAGGCCGCGGCCGCGGTCTTCGGCCCGATCGAGGAGGGGGTGTCCTCGGCGGTGGACCCGGTCGGCAACGCCGTCTCGGCGGTCCGCGACTCCGGTGAGCGCCACGACCGGATGGCGCTGCTGGAGAAGGAGAACGCGGCTCTCAAGGCGAAGCTCGGCAGCGACGACCGCAACCGCAGCCGGCTGGCCCAGCTCGACAAGATGCTGAAGATCGCCGGCGAGGGCCAGTACGGCATCAAGGGCGCCGAGGTCATCGCGATAGGAGCGGCCCAGGGCTTCTCCTGGACGATCACCATCGACGTCGGCGCGAGCGACGGCATCAGGCGCGACATGACCGTCCTCAACGGCGACGGGCTCGTCGGCCGGGTCACCACGGTCGGGCCGAACACCGCGACCGTGCTCCTCGCCAACGACCCCGACTTCACCGTCGGTACCCGCATGGAGGGCAACGACGAACTCGGCTTCGCCTCCGGACAGGGCGACAGCCCGCTGCGCGTCGAACTCCTCAACGGCAAGGCGGACGTGAAGAAGGGCGACCGCCTGGTCACCTTCGGCTCCCAGGCCGACAAGCCGTTCGTGCCCGGAGTCCCGGTCGGCGTGGTCTCCCGGGTCGACCCCTCCGGCGGCGACCTCACCCGCACCCTCTACGTCACCCCGTACGTCAGCTTCACCAAGCTCGACGTCGTCGGTGTGGTCGTCGAGACCCCGAAGAAGGACCCGCGCGACACCGTGCTCCCGGCGAAGCCCAAGCCGGTGCCCACCCCGACGGTCACCGTCACCGTGACCCCGAACGCCGATGGCCAGCAAGAGCAGCAGTAGGAGCTGACAACCCCCATGCGCGTCAACCGGATCCTGCTCTCCGTCCCGCTGGTCGTCGTCGCCCTGGTGATCCAGGTGAGCGTCCTCGCCCGCCTCCATCTCCCGGGCGCGGTCCCCGATCTGCTGCTCCTCACCGTCCTGGGCCTGGCCATGGTGTACGGCCATGTCGGCGGCGCCCTCATCGGCTTCGGCGCGGGCCTCCTCGCCGACCTCGCACCGCCCGCCGACCACGCGGCCGGGCGGTACGCCCTGGTGCTGTGCGTGATCGGCTATCTCGCCGGGCTGGTCAAGCCGGAGACCGGGCAGATCAAGTCGGCCACCGGCCCGATGGTCGTGGTGGTCGCCGCCGCGGTCGGCTCCACCCTGCTGTACGCGGGCGTCGGCGCCCTCGTCGGCGACACGGCGGCCCGTCATGTCGGCCTGACGGGGCTGCTGTTCTCGGCCGCCCTGTACGACCTGCTGCTCGCCCCCTTCGTGGTCCCGGGCGTGATGTTCCTGGCCCGGCGGGCCGAGAACGACCCGCTCGCGGAGACCAACTCCGCGTCCAAGGGCTCGGACATCTCCTCGGGCTGGCTGTCCTCCGGGACGGGCCTGAGGATCGGCGGCCAGCGCGGCGGCCTGAAGCTGAGGGCGGCGAAGTCGCGGGCGACCCGGGCCGGGCGCATCAAGGGGGTCAAGCGGCTGTGAGAACGCATGAGTTCACCCGAACGGGTCACTCTGGGCGGAACGCGGCCTCACAGGCCGCTCGTTCATCATTCGTACGCACACCCAGCCGCGCACATGTGTTCGCTCACTGAGAGGGGGAGGCAGCCGCAGTGACCAACATTCCCGAGACCGGCCGGACGCCACGTGTCCAGATCCGGCTCGTCGTGATCCAGATCCTCGTCCTTTCCCTCCTCGGCACCCTCGGCGGCCGGCTGTGGTACCTCCAGATCCGCGAGGGCGCGGCCTACGCCAAGGAGGCCTCCGGCAACCACGTCCAGCAGGTCGTCGAGCCCGCCGTGCGCGGCTCCATCCTGGACGCGCGCGGAGTGCCCCTCGCGGACAACGAGACGCGGCTGGTGGTCTCCGCCTCCCGCACCGACCTGCTCAAGCAGCCGGACGACGGCAAGGCCGTCCTGACCAAGCTCGCGGGCGTCCTCGGCATGGACCCCACGGAGGTCATGCAGAAGGTCCGGCTGTGCGACGCGAAGACCCCCCAGCCCTGCTGGAACGGCTCGCCCTACCAGCCGATCCCCATCACCGACGAGGCCACCGCCAAGCAGGCCCTCCAGATCCGTGAGCGCGCCGAGGACTTCCCCGGCATCACCGCCGAACCGGAGGCCGTGCGCCGCTACCCCGCGCCCGGCAAGTCCAACACCGCCCAGGTCCTCGGCTACCTCTCGCCGGTCACCGACGACGAGATCACCAAGGCCCAGGACACCGACTCGCCCTATCTGCGCTCCGACCAGGTCGGCCGCTCCGGCCTGGAGCGCCAGTACGACAAGGAGCTGCGCGGCAAGGCCGGCGTCACCCGCTACGAGGTCGACAACCTCGGCCGGGTCATCGGCCAGGCCGAGGCCACCCCGGCACAGCCCGGCTCCAACCTGGTCACCAGCATCGACTCCCGTGTCCAGCGCGTCGCCGAGTACGAGCTGAACAACGCGATGAAGGTCGCCCGCCAGCAGTTCGACAAGATCACCGGCACCAACTACAAGGCCGACTCCGGCGCCGTCGTCGTGATGGAGGCCAAGACCGGCCGGATCGTCGCCATGGCCTCCGCGCCCACCTACGACCCGAACGTCTGGGTCGGCGGCATCTCCGCCAAGGACTACCGGAAGCTCACCGGGAAGAACTCCGACTACCCGCTGCTCAACCGGGCCATACAGGGTCAGGCCGCGCCCGGCTCGACGTTCAAGGTGGTCTCCACGGCCGCCGCGGTCGAGGCCGGCTACGTCTGGGACGGCGGCTACCCGTGCACCAGCTCCTACTCGGTGGGCGGCCAGGTCTTCAACAACTTCGAGGGGGAGAACTTCGGCCCCATCTCGCTCGGCCGCGCCCTGGAGGTGTCCTGCGACACCGTCTTCTACGCCCTCGCGGACCGCGAGTGGAAGAAGGACGGTGGCATCAACCCCAAGAAGGGCGAGCCCAAGGACTACTTCTACAAGGCGGCCCACCAGTTCGGCCTCGGCAAGGAGACCGGCGTCGACCTGCCGAACGAGGTCACCGGCCGGGTCCCGGACCGCCAGTGGAAGGAGTCCTACTGGAAGGCCAACAAGGCCTCCTGGTGCAAGTACGGCAAGAAGAACGGCACGTACGTCGAGAAGATCGCCTACGAGAACTGCCTCGAGGGCAACAAGATGCGTGAGGGCGACTCGATCAACTACTCCATCGGCCAGGGCGACACCCTCGTCACGCCGATCCAGGAGGCCGTGATCTACGGCGCCCTCGCCAACGGCGGCACCATGTACCAGCCGTCCATCGGCAAGGCGATCGTCAGTGCCGACGGCAGGACCGTCACCGAGATCAAGCCGAAGAAGTCGGGCAAGCTGCCCATCAGCAAGGCGACCCTGGCCGGCATGGACGACGCCCTCGCGGGCGTGGTCACCCGGGGTACGGCCGCCTGGAAGTTCGGCGGCTGGCCGCAGGACAAGATCGAGCTGCACGCCAAGACCGGTACCGCGGAGGTCTACGGCAAGCAGACCACGTCCTGGCTGGCCACCTACAGCAAGGACTACACGGTCATCATGACCATCGCCCAGGCCGGTACCGGTTCGGGCGCCTCCGGCGAGGCCGTGCGCCACATCTACAACGCCCTCTACGGCGTCTCCGCGGACGGCACGATCGACAAGAAGAACGCCCTGCTGCCCACCCCGCAGAAGGGCCTGCCGACCGTCCGGGCGGACGGCACGATCACGTCCCCGAAGGTCGCCAAGGACCCGGCCAAGGACCAGCGCGCCAGCCAGGAGAAGGCCCCCGAGCCGGACGCCTCGCAGCCGGCCGGGACCACCCAGCAGAACACCACGAACCAGAACACCCGCAGACGACGACGGCGGCGACGGGACGGATGCGGGGGCGCCGCAGGCCGCCGGTCGGTCGGCAGGAGGTCGCTCGCATGACCGGCGTGAACAGCTTCTCCGTCTCCGGATACGGGCCCGCGCGGGCCGGCTGGACCCGGGTCCTCGCCCGTGACTCGCTGGCCCGCCGGCTGGACTGGCCGATACTGCTGTCGGCCGTCGCCCTCTCCCTGATCGGCTCGGTGCTGGTCTTCTCCGCGACCCGCAACCGCACCGAGATCAACCAGGGCGACCAGTACTACTTCCTGATCCGCCATCTGATGAACACCGGCATCGGGATCGCCCTGATGATCGGCACCATCTGGCTCGGCCACCGCACCCTGCGCAACGCGGTGCCCGTCCTCTACGGCCTCTCGCTGCTCGGCATCCTGCTGGTGCTGACCCCGCTGGGCTCGACGGTCAACGGCGCGCACTCCTGGATCGTGTTCGGCGGCGGCTTCTCGCTCCAGCCCTCGGAGTTCGTGAAGATCACGATCATCCTGGGCATGTCGATGCTGCTCGCGGCGAGGGTCGACGCCGGCGACAAGCTCTACCCGGACCACCGCACGGTCGTCCAGGCGCTCGGTCTCGCCTCCGTCCCGATGCTGATCGTGATGCTCATGCCCGACCTCGGGTCGGTCATGGTCATGGTGATGATCGTGCTGGGGGTGCTGCTGGCCTCCGGCGCCTCCAACCGCTGGGTCTTCGGACTGCTCGGCGCGGGCGCGGCCGGCGCGGTCGCCGTCTGGCAGCTGCACATCCTCGACGAGTACCAGATCGCCCGCTTCGCCGCGTTCGCCAACCCCAGCCTCGACCCGGCCGGCGTCGGCTACAACACCAACCAGGCGCGCATCGCGATCGGATCCGGCGGGCTGACCGGCGCGGGCCTGTTCCACGGCTCGCAGACCACCGGCCAGTTCGTCCCCGAGCAGCAGACGGACTTCGTCTTCACGGTGGCGGGCGAGGAGCTGGGCTTCGTCGGCGCGGGCCTGATCATCGTGCTCCTCGGGGTGATCCTGTGGCGCGCCTGCCGCATCGCCCGCGAGACGACCGAGCTGTACGGCACGATCGTCGCCGCAGGCATCGTGGCCTGGTTCGCCTTCCAGTCCTTCGAGAACATCGGGATGACGCTCGGGATCATGCCGGTGACCGGTCTGCCCCTGCCGTTCGTGTCGTACGGCGGCTCGTCGATGTTCGCCGTGTGGGTGGCGATGGGGCTGTTGCAGTCGATCCGGGTGCAGCGCCCGATGTCCGCGTAAACGGTGGTTTTCCAGCCGTTGGTCGTGAATTCAACGGAAGTTGACCCTGCCGTCACGGCCTGACTGCGACTAGATTCATTTCATGGCGGAGACGAAACGCGAGATAGAGCGCAAGTACGAATCCGATGACAGCGGGCTGCCCGACCTGACCGGCGTCGCCGGGGTGGCGAGCGTCCTCGACAAGGGCACCGCCGAGCTGGACGCGACCTACTACGACACCTCCGACCTGCGCCTGGCCTCGGCCGCCATCACCCTGCGCCGCCGCACGGGCGGCTCCGACGCCGGCTGGCACCTGAAGCTTCCGGTCGGCCCCGGGGTCCGCGACGAGATCCGCGCCCCGCTCTCCGACACCGTCCCGGACGAGCTGGCCGCACTGGTGCGCTCCCGGGTGCGCGAGGGACAGCTGGTGGCGGTGGTCCGGCTGCGCTCCGCACGGGACGTACGGGACCTCGTGGACGCCGACGGCAGACTGCTGGCCGAGGCGAGCGTGGACACCGTACGGGCGGAGCGGCTGTTCGGCGGGCAGGGCAGCGCCCAGTGGAGCGAGATCGAGGTGGAGCTGGCCGACGACGGCGACCCGGCCCTCCTCGACAAGGTGGAGAAACGGCTGCGCAAGGCGGGCGTACGGCCGTCGAAGTCGGCGTCGAAGCTGGCGCGGGCGCTCGCGGAGACCAAGGGCGGACATCCGCGCCCCGAGGACCACGGCCCCGGTGAGCCCGTCACCGCCGGGGACCACGTCATGGCGTACGTCCGCGCCCAGCGGGACGCGATCGTCGAGCTGGACCCGGCGGTGCGCCAGGACGCCGAGGAGTCGGTGCACGACATGCGGGTCGCCACCCGGCGGCTGCGCAGCACCTTCCGCTCCTTCGGCAGGGTCCTCGACCGGGACGTCACCGACCCGATCGCCGCCGAGCTGAAATGGCTGGCCGGGGAGCTGGGCGTGGGCCGCGACCACGAGGTGCTGGCCGAGCGGCTCCAGGCCGCCTTCGACGCACTGCCCGCCACCCTGGTCGCCGGCCCGGTCCGGGAACGGCTGCAGCACTGGTCGAAGGCCGGCGAGAAGGGGTCGAGGCGCCGGCTGCTCGCCGTACTGGACTCCGCGCGCTATCTGACGCTCCTCGATACCCTGGACGCGCTGATCGCCGATCCGCCGGTGCTGCAGGCGGCCGGCAAGCAGCCGGAGAAGGTGCTCGCCAAGGCCGTGCGCAAGGACTTCGCGAAGGTGTCCGCGCTGATCGAGGAGGCCGTGGAGCAGCCGCCGGGCACGGACCGCGACCTCGCCCTGCACGAGGCCCGCAAGAAGGCCAAGCGCACGCGGTACGCCGCGGAGACCTCCGTCCCCGCCCTCGGCCGTCCGGCCAAGGACCTGGTCAAGTCCATGAAGTCGCTCCAGAGCCTGCTCGGCGACCACCAGGACAGCGTGATGGCCCGGACGACCCTGCGCGAGCTGTCCGCCGTGGCACACGCGGCGGGGGAGAACGGGTTCACGTACGGAGTGCTCTACGCCCGCGAGGAGCGGCGCGCGGAGCGGGTCGAGGAGGCGGTGCCGGGCGAGTGGAAGGGGACCAGCGGCTCGATGGAGGTTTAGATCGGGTTCGGATCGGGTTCGGATCGAGATTCCCGCGGGCGGGGGGAGTCCCTCGGGCGCGTTAGGCTGGATGACCACCCTGTCAGCTCACGAAGGTAACGCCGCGATGTCTGTCGAGTCGGTCTTCCCGCAGCTCGAAGCCTTGCTCCCGCACGTGCAGAAGCCGATCCAGTACGTCGGGGGCGAACTCAACTCCACGGTCAAGCCGTGGGAGTCCTGTGACGTCCACTGGGCGCTCATGTACCCGGACGCGTACGAGGTCGGTCTGCCCAACCAGGGCGTCATGATCCTCTACGAGGTGCTGAACGAGCAGGAGGGCGTCCTCGCCGAGCGCACCTACAGCGTCTGGCCGGACCTGGAGGCGCTGATGCGGGAGCACGGCGTCCCGCAGTTCACGGTGGACAGCCACCGCCCGGTGAAGGCCTTCGACGTGTTCGGCCTGTCCTTCTCCACCGAGCTGGGCTACACCAACATGCTGACGGCGCTGGACCTGGCCGGGATCCCCCTGGAGTCCAAGGACCGCACGCTCGACGACCCGATCGTCCTCGCGGGCGGCCACGCGGCCTTCAACCCCGAGCCGATCGCCGACTTCATCGACGCGGCGGTCATCGGCGACGGCGAGCAGGCCGTGCTCGACATGACGCGGATCATCAAGGAGTGGAAGGCCGAGGGCCGTCCCGGCGGCCGCGAGGAGGTCCTCTTCCGCCTCGCGAAGACCGGCGGCGTCTACATCCCGGCGTTCTACGACGTCGAGTACCTCCCCGACGGCCGTATCGGCCGGGTGGTCCCCAACAAGTCGGGCGTCCCGTGGCGCGTCTCCAAGCACACGGTCATGGACCTCGACGAGTGGCCGTACCCCAAGCAGCCGCTCGTCCCGCTCGCCGAGACCGTCCACGAGCGCATGTCCGTCGAGATCTTCCGCGGCTGCACGCGCGGCTGCCGCTTCTGCCAGGCCGGCATGATCACCCGCCCGGTGCGCGAGCGCTCGATCACGGGCATCGGCGAGATGGTCGAGAAGGGCCTGAAGGCGACGGGCTTCGAGGAGGTCGGCCTTCTCTCGTTGTCCTCGGCGGACCACTCGGAGATCGGCGACATCGCCAAGGGCCTGGCAGACCGCTACGAGGAAGACAAGATCGGCCTCTCCCTCCCCTCCACCCGCGTCGACGCCTTCAACGTCGACCTGGCGAACGAGCTGACGAGGAACGGCCGCCGGTCCGGCCTGACCTTCGCCCCCGAGGGCGGCTCGGAGCGCATGCGCAAGGTCATCAACAAGATGGTGTCGGAGGAGGACCTGATCCGCACCGTCGCCACCGCCTACGGCAACGGCTGGCGCCAGGTGAAGCTGTACTTCATGTGCGGCCTGCCGACGGAGACGGACGACGACGTCCTCCAGATCGCCGACATGGCGATGAACGTGATCGCCAAGGGCCGCGAGGTCTCCCGCTCCAACGACATCCGCTGCACGGTCTCGATCGGCGGCTTCGTCCCCAAGCCCCACACCCCCTTCCAGTGGGCCCCGCAGCTCTCGGCGGAGGAGACGGACGCCCGCCTCACCAGGCTCCGCGACAAGATCCGCGGCGACAAGAAGTACGGCCGCTCGATCGGTTTCCGCTACCACGACGGCAAGCCCGGCATCGTCGAGGGCCTGCTCTCCCGCGGCGACCGGCGCATCGGCGCCGTGATCCGCGCGGTCTACGAGGACGGCGGCCGCTTCGACGGCTGGCGCGAGCACTTCTCCTACGACCGCTGGATGGCCTGCGCCGACAAGTCCCTGGCCCCCTTCGGCGTGGACGTCGACTGGTACACCACCCGCGAACGCACCTACGAGGAAGTCCTCCCCTGGGACCACCTGGACTCGGGCCTCGACAAGGACTGGCTCTGGGAGGACTGGCAGGACGCCCTCGACGAAACCGAGGTCGAGGACTGCCGCTGGACCCCGTGCTTCGACTGCGGCGTCTGCCCTGCGATGGACACCACCATCCAAATCGGCCCCACGGGTAAGAAGCTGCTCCCCCTGACGGTCAAGAACGCGGCTCCGACGGGCTGAGACGGACGCGGGGGGTGAGGGCGGCGCTGCGGCGGAGGTCACGGAGGATCCAGAGAGCGTGAAAGGCATCGGACTCAATATCACGAGCTTCGACCGAACCGCCGCCTTCTGAGCCGGTTGGCGGCTGGCGCGGCCCTCATCGCTGACGGCATCGCCGATTGCGCAGACCAGAGCCATGACGGAGGGGGAAGGGGAGCGTTGAGGAGCACGCGGCTGTCCAGCTCGCGATGACGACGGGGGACGTGCTCTTCCTCGACACCCAGAAGCCGATCGCGTCAGGTCAGACGCTGTCGCACAGCTGGGGTGGCAAGCGGAAGTCCGAAGTTCCCGGCTGTTCGACAATCCACTTCCGCAACGGCCGCGGTGCCTGACCAGTACCCCGGTCGTGTGTTTCGAAGGCGCCCACGTGATTGAAGCGTCCATCTCCGCCGTACCGGGCCTGATCGTCTCCTTCGTGATCCTCGCTGTACTCGTCGCCGTCCCTACGGCGCTCGTGGCGAAGGCCAGGAAGAAGCCGTGGCCTTTGAGGACGGCCTTGGCCGCCTGCTTGGCCGGCATCTTCGCTGTGACTCTGTTGCCCGGTGACGCCGGTCTGGAGTCCTGGCAGTGTGACACCGGGATGCCCACCCACGTGTTCACGTCGGCGAGTTCTCTGCTGAACATCGCGCTCTTCGCCCCCGGTGCGGTTCTGGCCGTCCTGCTCTTCAGGAGGCCGGTGACGGTTGCGGCCGCGTTCGGGGCCCTCAGCGGGGCGGTGGAACTCGCCCAGTCGGTGGGGCATCTGGGGCGCTCGTGCAGTGTGACGGACCTCGCGGCCAATGCGACCGGCGCGGTGCTGGGTTCTGCGGCGGGGGCCGTGTGGCTGTACCGGCGGCGGCAGTCGCCGGCCGAGCCCGTGCGTGACCTCGTGTGGGGGGTGTCGCTCGCGGCGGTCGCCGTGCTGGCCGTCGGGGGCGTCTTCCAGTCGCGGATCGATTCGGTCGATGTCGTCGCGATGGATGATCGGATGCGCGATCTTGCCGAGTCCGCCGCGCAGGCCGACGAGTGGATTGCCACTGCGGCCAAGGGCGTGTTCGGGAGCGGCACCGAGATGCGGGGGACTGCGACCAAGAAGGACGGAAGCCGCCTGAAGATCACCGCTGAGACGAACCGCGGCACCATCTCCGGCACATGGCCGCAGAAGACCTTGGAGAGTGCCCGGTCTTCGAACGCCCGTGGGGACGAGGGCAGCCTCAGCGAGAAGGAAGTCGCGGCAGCGGCCGAACGGTTCGCTCGCACGTGGTTTCCGCGGAACGTCGCGGGGAGTGATCGGCGCATCCGATCCATCGGTGACGGTCCGACCAGGGCTTACACGGTGGTGTACCGGCGTTACACGGACAAGGTCATGATGCCTGTGCGCCTGGACCTCACCATCACCACCACGGGACGAGTCATCGGGTTCTCCGCCCGAACCGTCGACGATCCTGCTCTTCCGCGAGTGACCATCGATGAAGCCAAGGCCAAGACCCTGGCGGAAGATGCGACGGGGCTGCCGGCCGACTCCACCTCGCTCCTTGCCCAGCAGGTCAAGGGCGAATGGCGGCCGGTCTGGTGGGTGGGCAGTGGCAAGCAGGACATCGCGATCGACGCCGCCACCGGCGAGCGCATCGCCGGCGAAGGGTGACGGTCTCCCACGCGATCACGTGGGTCCGCGGCATCTCGTGAGAGCCTGAGCGCCATGGGGGAAGCGTCGGCGGATCAGGCCATCAGGAGGTTTCTGGCAACGATCCGTGTCGGTGATCTCTGCGCGGGGACGGTCGTGGAGGTCACTCGTTCGGGGCCCTCGGTGCTTCTGGACGGCTTCGAGGAGCGCCCGCTCGGGGTGGTGGGGTCGTTGGACGCTTCCTGGCGACGGCGTTCGGCCGAGGTTGCGGTGGTCGGGCAGCGGATCACCGCCGAGGTGATCGCCGTGGATCTGGATGCGGGTCGGGTCTGGTTGTCGATGGCGGCCACGGAGAACCCGGAACTCTGGGCGTTCCTCAAGCGGCTTCGTCGCGGTGAGGTCCTGGCCGGCACGGTGGCGGCGATCGAGCGGTTCGGCGTGTTCGTGGCGTTGGACGAGGGTCCTGGCCATCCGGTGTATCCCGGCGTCGGCTTCATCACGTATCCCGAGCTGTCCTGGCGGCGTTTCGAGGCGGCGTCCGAGGTCGTTGAGATCGGCCGGCGCGTGTCGTGCGAGTTCTTGCAGTTCGACACCAGTAACGGCGAGGCCCGGCTGTCCCTGAAGGCTATGCGGCCGGACCCGTTCCTCGAGTTCGCGGACCGCGTCACGGTGGGCCAGACACTGCGGGGGCGCGTCACCAAGCTGGTCCCGTTCGGCGTCTTCGTCCAGGTCGAGGACGGTGTCGAGGGACTGGTGCGACTGGCCGAGCTCGCATCGGAGCCCGTGGCGGCGGTGGAGGACGTCGTCAACGTCGGCGACGAGGTGCCGGTCACCGTCATGGACGTCGACCGGGGGCGACACCGGCTGGTTCTGTCTCGGCGACGCGCCTGAGGCGCGGGGGTGCGCATGACGCGCCTCGGACGCCTCTGGCGCCGTCAGTTCCGTCAGTTCTGGCAGCCGCAGCCCGATGCTGTCTTCGCGGCGCTGAGGCTGACACCCGGGTCCGCCGGGGTTTCGGCATCGGTGCAGCAGGCGTTCACTCCGCAGCAGGCGTCGGCCGGTGAGAGCGCGGTGGCGTGCGGCTCGGAGGCGGCCGGCTTGGTGGCGCGGACGATGGCCGAGTGCATCCCGTCGGCCACGGTGTGCGTCGCCCTGATCTCGACGTCCGTGAACCCCGCCGCTTCCAGTCCTGCGCGGTACTCCGCGAAGGAGAGCGCGCCCGCGATGCACCCCACGTAATCGCCGCGCTCCGCCCGCTGCGCCGGGGTCAGGGAGTCGTCGGCCACCACGTCGGACACACCGATCCGGCCGCCGGGCTTGAGCACCCGGTAGGTCTCGGCGAGGACGGCGGGCTTGTCGGTGGACAGGTTGATCACGCAGTTGGAGATCACGACGTCGATCGTGTTCGCGGGCAGGGGGATGGCCTCGATCGTGCCCTTGAGGAACTCCACGTTCGCCGCGCCGGCCTTCTCGGCGTTGGCGAGTGCCAGGGCGAGCATCTCGTCGGTCATGTCGAGGCCGTACGCCTTCCCGGTGGGCCCGACGCGACGGGCGGACAGCAGGACGTCGATGCCGCCGCCGGAACCGAGGTCGAGGACGCGCTCACCGGCGCGCAGCTCGGCGACGGCGGTGGGGTTGCCGCAGCCGAGGGAGGCGGCGACGGCCTCGGCGGGCAGGGTGTCGCGCTCGTCCGCGGCGTAGAGGGTCGAGCCGAAGTTCTCGTCGACCTCGACGGGCTGGGGTCCGCAACAGGCGGTGCCGCCTTCGGTGACCTGGAGGGCCGCCGCCGCGTAGCGCTCGCGAACGGTCTCTCGGAGGTCGGTGGAATGCTCGGACATGGTCACTCCTGGATGACTGGGCATGGCGGTGCCCTGAAGGGCCTGTATTGACGTTCGTTGATTCAACCTTGCGCCCTGAATCGAAAAACGTCAACATAGAGGAATGTCGAAACAAGAGCTGACGATCCTCGGCCGAGCCGCGGATGACGCTTGCTGTCAGGGGCTGGCGTCGGCGCCACTGGACGAGCAGCGGGCGGCCGACCTGGCGAAGATCTTCAAGGCGCTGGGGGACCCGGTGCGTCTGCGTCTGATGTCGATGATCGCCTCACGGGAGGGGGGTGAGGTCTGCGTGTGCGAGTTGACCCCGGCCTTCGACCTGTCGCAGCCGACGATCTCCCACCATCTGAAGCTGCTCCGGCAGGCCGGACTCATCGACTGCGAGCGTCGCGGGACCTGGGTCTACTACTGGGTCCTGCCGGGTGTCCTCGACCGCCTGGCCGGGTTCCTGGCCGTGCCCCACTCTGCCAAGGAGCCCGTGTGAGTACGCCTCTCGGCCGTCGCGTCGCCGCGGAAGGGGTGGGGACGGCCGTGCTGGTGGCCGTGGTCGTCGGCTCCGGGATCCAGGCGACGGAACTCTCGCACGACGTGGGCGTCCAACTGCTCGCCAACTCGATTTCCACGGTCTTCGGCCTGGGGGTGCTGATCGTGCTCCTCGGGCCGGTCTCCGGCGCGCACTTCAACCCGGCCGTCACTCTCGCGGCATGGTTCGCGGGGCGCCGGAGCGGGGACGGGCCGACACTGCGAGAGGTCGTCGCGTACGTTCCGGCTCAGCTGGCCGGAGCCGTCGGGGGCGCGGTCCTGGCCGACGCCATGTTCGCCGAACCGTTGGTGAAGTGGTCCACGCATGACCGCTTCGCGGGCCACCTCTGGCTGGCGGAGACCGTCGCCACGGCCGGGCTGGTTCTGCTGATCCTCGGTCTTGGCCGGACCGGACAGGGGCGCCTCGCTCCGGCGGCGGTGGCGTCCTACATCGGAGCCGCGTACTGGTTCACCTCGTCCACCTCCTTCGCCAACCCGGCGGTGACCATCGGCAGGACCTTCAGCGACACGTTCGCCGGGATCGCCCCGGGCTCCGTCCTGCCGTTCATCGTCGCTCAACTGCTCGGCGCCGCCGTCGGCCTGGGCTTGGCCGCGTTGCTGTTCGGCGCCGCCGTTCCCTCCGGAACCACCACCGCGGTCGTCGTGGCGTACGGCGAAACCGAACGTGCCGCCTCCGCTCCCTGATCCCTCACCCAAGGAAAGACACCCGTCATGAGCGACTCCCTTCAGCGTCCTTCCGTTCTGTTCGTCTGCGTGCACAACGCCGGGCGGTCTCAGATGGCTGCCGCCTTCCTCACCCACCTCGCGGGGGAGAAGGTGGAGGTCCGTTCGGCCGGGTCCGCCCCCGCCGAGACCGTCAACCCGGCGGTGGTGGACGCGATGAAGGAGGTGGGCATCGACATCTCCGCCGAGACACCGAAGGTTCTGACGGGTGAAGCCGTGCGGGCGTCCGACGTGGTCATCACGATGGGATGCGGTGACACCTGTCCGGTCTTCCCGGGGAAGCGGTACCTCGACTGGCAACTCGACGACCCGGCCGGTCAGGGCGTCGACGCCGTCCGCCCGATCCGCGACGAGATCGAGCGGCGCGTCCGTGGCCTGGTGGGCGACCTGACCGGCCGCTGAGGCCGGTGGGGGAACCACCCGTGGCGGGTGAGGTCGTCCTCGGCGCGTGAGGTGATGCTGCTGGAGAGGGGCGGGGGACGCGGCGGCGAAGGGACGAGCGGGCGATGGGCGACGAGAGGGCCGAGTGGATCGCGGAGTTCGTCAGTCCGTTGCGGGTCGACAAGGCGGGGATCCGGAAGAAGAAGGAAGGCGCCGCGCTGCTCGCCGACTGTCAGCAGCGGCTGGCCGCGCAGGACAGGTACGGCACGATCCGGCATGTGATGAGCGGCGTCCACCCGCAAGGCGTACGGGTGACCGGCTTCGAGGTGCCCTCGGACGACGAGCTCGACCACGACTTGCTCCGGCGCTGCAACCGCGAGCTGCCGGGGCGCGGGGAGCTGAAGCCGTCGAAGGACGAACAGCGCGTCCGCTCGCTCAAGCGCATCGACGTTTCCGAGCGGAACTGGAAGTTCTCGGTTTCCGAGCGGAACTGGAAGTTCTCGCCGGCCGACGTCCGTGAGCGCGCCCGCTGGGACGACCACCAGATCGACCCCCGCCGTCCGGAGGTCGGTGACGAGACCCGCCGGGAGCCGGCCGAGGTCAGACGCGACGCGGCAGCGACGGACACCGTGCTCACCACCGCAGGCTTCGACGGCAGGCAGATGAACATCGCGATGCTCGTGGAGTTCGCGCTCGCCGTGCTGGTGACCCGGATGGACGGCTTCCGGCGGCTCCTCGGGACGACCCGGCTCGACCTGGAGCGGTTCGGCCGGGCGCTGGTGCCGACGGTGGCCCCGCCGGCGCTGTGGGAGCCGGGAAAGGCCCTGGTCAGGTGCCCTCCGCACCTGACATCGACCCCGCACAACACAGGAAGGTGATCCCGATATGGCAACCGCATCCGACACCCCCGTCCTCGACACGCTCGCCGCCATGACCGTCGACTCCGTCGAACGCTGTCACATGGACGACCGGACGCTCATCCTCACCCGTATCGCCGCCCTGGTGGCCGTCGATGCGCCGGCCGTCTCCTACCTCGCGCACATCGACCCGGCGGTCAAGGTCGAACTCACCGTCGAGGAGCTCCAGGACGTCCTCGTCGCCATCGCGCCCGTCGTGGGCAGCGCACGCGTGATGTCGGCGGCCGGCCACATCGCGCAGGCCTTCGGCGTCGCCATCGCGATGGCCGAGGCAGAGGCGGAAGTCATCGCCAACGCCGAGGCGCAGAGCCGCGGCAAGTCCTGAACCACCCACGCCGGGCACACTTTTGTCGTCCGTCCGGCTGATTCGGTGCATCCAGCGAGCGGTCCGCGGCGTCTACACCGGTATGGACCTGCAGAAACCGCCCGCCGAGCCGCATCAGCCGGAGGGATGTCTCGTCGTCGCGATCCGGCTGCCCGTGCGGATCGTGGTGCTCGTGCTGGTCGTGCCCGTGCGGATGGCCTGGGACGCGCTGGTCGTCACCGGCCGCTTCCTGCGGGACACCCTGCTCCGGCCACTGGGCCGGGCCCTGCTGTGGCTGGGGCAGGTGCTGTTCGTGTGGCCGCTGGTGGGGCTGTGGCGGTACGTCCTCGTCCCGGCCGGCCGGGCCCTGGTCCGGCTCGGGAAGGTGCTGCTGGTCGTCCCCGCCGTCGCCCTGTACCGGTACGTCCTCACCCCGGTCGGCCACGCCGCCCGGTGGCTGGCACAGGGCGTCGGCGCGGGGTTCGCGCTGCTGTACGCGCGCGTGCTGACGCCCGCGGGCCACGCGGTCGGGTGGCTGGTGCGGTACGGGGTCGTGGTGCCCGTGCTGTGGTGCGTGCGGTACGCGGTCGTGGTGCCCGCGCTGTGGCTGGTCCGCCACCTGGTCGTCGTCCCCGCGCGGTGGGTGTACGAGTGGATCCTCGCGCCCGTCGGACGGGCCGCCGCCTGGTGCGCGCTCGGATCGTGGCGGTTGCTCGCACTGCTGGTCACGGGGCTCGGGACGGCCGCGTACTGGACCGCCCGGGTGCTGCTGGTGCTGCCCGCGCTCGCACTGTGGCGCCGGGTGCTCGTCCCCGTCGGGCGCTTCCTGGGCGTCCTGGCCCGTGAGGTCGGGGACGCGCTCGGACACGCCTGGCGGATCGCGGGGCACCTCTCGCGCGCCGTCGGGCGGTTCCTCGCCACCCTCTTCCGGTGGGTCTTCGTGGAGCCGGTGCGCTGGGTGTACCGGACCGTCCTCACCCCGGTCGGACACGCCGTGCGCGACGCCGTCCTGAGGCCCGCCGCGCAGGCCGCGCGCGCCGTGGGCCGGGCGACCCGGCAGGCCCTCGCCTCCGCGCGCGAGACGGCCCGGCAGACACGGGCCGACGTACGGCGGATGCTGTTCGGGGAATCCCGGGAGCGGGCCGTGCGGCCCCGGGAGAGGGAAGCGGTGCTCCGGCGGGAACCGACGCCGCTCGGCACACGTACTCTTGAGAGCAGTACGACCGCTCTCACGAACCTCACGAAGGACTGAACGACACTGGGCAAGCGACAGCCCGAAGGCCCGCCGCCCGCACCCGCGGTGCAGCGCATCCGACTGCGCTACACCAAGCGCGGCCGCCTCCGGTTCACCAGCCACCGTGACTTCCAGCGTGCCTTCGAGCGCGCGTTGCGCCGTGCCGAGGTGCCGATGGCGTACTCGGCGGGCTTCACGCCGCACCCGAAGGTGTCGTACGCCAATGCCGCACCCACCGGCACGGGCAGTGAGGCGGAGTACCTGGAGATCGCGCTCACCGCGGCGCGCGAACCGCAGACGCTGCGTGCGCTGCTCGACGAGTCGCTGCCCACCGGGCTCGACATCGTCGACGCGGTCGAGGCCCGCACCTCGGGCCTCGCCGACCGGCTCACGGCCTCCGTGTGGGAGCTGCGGCTCGACGGAGTCGACCCGGCCGACGCCGAACGCGCCGTCCAGGTCTTCAACACCGCCGGGTCCGTCGAGGTCCAGCGCATGACCAAGAACGGCATGCGCACCTTCGACGCGCGCCCGGCGGTCGTACATCTCGAAACACAGAGTGAAACGGCTGATAGGCCGACCGACCGGCCCTGTGCGATACTGCGGCTGGTTGTTCGGCACGTGACGCCTGCCGTACGACCCGACGACGTCCTGTCCGGTCTCCGCGCCGTGGCCGACCTGGCGCCGCCGGTCCCCGCAGCGGTGACCAGGCTGGCGCAGGGGCTGCTCGATGAAGAGACCGGCGCCGTGACCGACCCGCTCGCGCCCGACCGCGAGGCAGCAGAGGCCCTCACAACGGCCTAGTGGCTGCCGCCGCGAAGGCGTCGACGCACGGAAGGTTCCGCATCGGGACGGGCGTCGTAGCGCAGCCCTCGTACTCGGGAGCCACCTGGGTCGGGCAGCGCACCCACCAGAAGACTTTCGCCAGGCCGTACGCAACAGGGCTACGGAACCGGCGAGACAGGACACAGAGAGCTCCCGTGCGGCGGCCGCGCCCCGGACGGCGGCAGCGCGCAGGTGCGCGAGCCGCGGACGTCAACGGCGACCGATCCCTCGTGATCGGCGCCGGGCCCGGTGCGGCGCCCGGGAGCCTGACGGGAGACACACCCGCATGCTCGAACCGACCGAACCCACCCAGGGTTCCGAAGAACAGAACAACACCCCCAGCGACACCCTGCCGCCGCGTCGTCGGCGCCGTGCCGCTTCCCGCCCGGCCGGCCCGCCGAGCGGCGCCGCCGAGGCCCCGGCCGAGATCACCGCGCCGGCCATACCGGCCGTGGAGACCGCCGAGCAGCTGGCGGACGAGGTCGTCGAGACCGAAGAGGTCGCCGTGACCGAGCACATCGAAGAGACCGCAGAGACCGCAGAGGCCGCAGAGGCTGCGGCGGAGAAGG
>NZ_KQ948778.1:48719-93349 GCF_001514205.1 Streptomyces griseoruber
CGCCGGTGGCTGCCGCTGCCGAGGTGGAGGCTGTGGCGGAGGTCACCGAGGAGGCCGCTGCCGCGCCGCGTACCCGTCGCCGGGCCACGCGTCGGGCGTCGGCGCCCGCCGGTGCTCCGGCTCCGGCCGAGGCCACGGTGAGCGATGAGACGGAGACGTCCGGCGTGGCCGAGACGCCCGCCGAGGCCCCGGCCACCGCCGCGGAGGTCTCCGAGGAGGCCGCGCCCGCGCCGCGTAGCCGTCGCCGGGCCACCCGCCGGGTGACCGCGCCCGCCGGTGCCGCCGCCGAGGGCGAGGCCGAGCCGGCCGTGACCGTCGTGACCGAGGCCGCCGCCGAGCCTGCCGCTGCCGAGGTGAAGGCCCCCGAGGCCGCCGCCCAGGCCCCGGCGGTCGAGGCCACCACCCGTGCCCCGGCCGTCTCCGAGGCCCCCGCCGACGAGGAAGCCGGTACGCGACGGGCCCGTCGGCGCGTCGTGCGCCGGGCCGCCGGTGGCTTCTCCGAGCCCGCGCCCGCGCAGAACGGCGAGGGCGACGCGCCGCGCCGGCCCGCGCGGCCCGCGGTCGCCGTGTTCCAGGCGCCCGTGTTCGCCGAGCCGCAGTTCCAGACGCCGCAGCGCGCCGCCGCCGAGGCTGCCGCCGCGTCCGCCGAGGAGCCGGCCGAGGCCGAGGAGACCGAGGAGCTTCCCACCGAGGAGCTTCCCGCCGAGGAGCAGGCCGGCTCGCGCCGACGCCGTCGTCGCCGGGGCGCCGCCTTCGCCGAGGAGACCGAGGCCGCCGTGCGGACCGGGACCGCGCCTGCCGCGGAGGCGGCGGACGAGACCGAGCCGGAGGAGGCCGACGAGGCCGCCGAGGACGGGGTCGAGGGCGACGAGGACGGCGAGGAGACCGGTTCGCGCCGTCGCCGTCGCCGCGGTGGGCGTCGTCGCCGCCGGGGCGAGGCCGCCGACGGCGACGACGGCGTGGACGCCGAGTCCGACGAACTCGCCGCCGAGCAGGCCGAGCAGGACGCCGAGGACACGGCCGAGCAGAATGAAGAGGACGCCGAGGACGCCGAGGACGAGGCCGGCGGCTCCACCGCGGGCAGCCGTCGCCGGCGCCGCCGCCGTCGTCGCGCCGGAGACAGCGGCGCCGACACCGAGCCCGGCGACGGCGACCCCGAGCGGACCGTCGTCAAGGTCCGTGAGCCCCGCAAGCCCGCCGAGCCCTCCGACGAGGTGCAGTCCATCAAGGGCTCCACGCGTCTGGAGGCCAAGAAGCAGCGCCGCCGCGAAGGCCGTGAGCAGGGCCGCCGACGCGTCCCGATCATCACCGAGGCCGAGTTCCTGGCCCGCCGCGAGGCCGTCGAGCGCGTGATGGTCGTCCGCCAGAGCGGCGAGCGCACGCAGATCGGCGTCCTGGAGGACGGCGTGCTCGTCGAGCACTACGTCAACAAGGAGCAGTCGACCTCGTACGTCGGCAACGTCTACCTGGGCAAGGTCCAGAACGTGCTGCCGTCGATGGAGGCCGCGTTCATCGACATCGGCAAGGGCCGCAACGCCGTCCTGTACGCCGGTGAGGTCAACTTCGAGGCGCTCGGCATGGCCAACGGACCGCGCCGTATCGAGTCCGCGCTGAAGTCCGGGCAGTCCGTGCTCGTCCAGGTGACCAAGGACCCGATCGGACACAAGGGCGCCCGGCTGACCAGCCAGGTCTCCCTCCCGGGCCGCTACCTCGTGTACGTCCCCGAGGGCTCGATGACCGGCATCAGCCGCAAGCTGCCCGACACCGAGCGGGCCCGGCTGAAGACGATCCTGAAGAAGATCGTCCCCGACGACGCGGGCGTCATCGTGCGCACCGCCGCCGAGGGTGCGAGCGAGGACGAGCTGCGCCGTGACGTCGAGCGCCTCCAGTCGCAGTGGGAGGACATCCAGAAGAAGTCCAGGAACGGCGGCAGCTCGAACGCGCCGTCGCTGCTGTACGGCGAGCCGGACATGACCGTCCGGGTCGTCCGCGACATCTTCAACGAGGACTTCTCCAAGGTCGTCGTCAGCGGCGACGACGCCTGGTCGACCATCCACGGGTACGTCTCGCACGTCGCGCCCGACCTGGCCGAGCGGCTGTCGAAGTGGACCTCCGAGGTCGACGTCTTCGCCACGTACCGGATCGACGAGCAGCTCGCCAAGGCGCTGGACCGCAAGGTCTGGCTGCCCAGCGGCGGTTCGCTGGTGATCGACCGGACCGAGGCGATGGTCGTCGTCGACGTCAACACCGGCAAGTTCACCGGCCAGGGCGGCAACCTGGAGGAGACGGTCACCAGGAACAACCTGGAGGCGGCCGAGGAGATCGTGCGTCAGCTGCGGCTGCGCGACCTCGGCGGCATCATCGTGATCGACTTCATCGACATGGTGCTGGAGTCCAACCGGGACCTGGTGCTGCGCCGCCTGCTGGAGTGCCTGGGCCGCGACCGTACGAAGCACCAGGTCGCCGAGGTGACCTCGCTGGGCCTCGTGCAGATGACCCGCAAGCGGGTGGGCCAGGGTCTGCTGGAGTCCTTCTCCGAGACCTGCGTCCACTGCAACGGCCGCGGTGTCATCGTCCACATGGAGCAGCCCACCTCCCTCGGTGGCGGCGGCAAGCGCAAGAAGCGCGGCCGGGGCGGCGACGCCCACGAGCACGAGCACGAGGCCGTGGCCGTCGAGACCGCCGAGCCGCTGGTGGGCGTCGAGGAGGAGGCCGAGAGCGAGGCCGAGGTCGCCGCCGAGCTGGCCGAGCCGGTCGCGCTGACGCCCCCGGAGTTCGCCCCGGACGAGGAGCTGTACAGCAGCGTCGCCGAGGCGGAGGCCGCGGCCACCCGTGGGCGCGGCCGTCGGAGGGCGAGCCGCCGGGCGTCCGCTCCGGCCGGTGCGCCGAGGGGCGCCGGGCGCCGGGGAGGCCGTGGCGAGGTGTTCGCCGCGGAGGAGCCGGCCGAGGAGCTCGACGAGACACCCGTCGAGGTGTCTGTCGAGGCAGCCGTCGAGGCACCCGTCGAGGCAGCCGTCGAGGCAGCCGTCGAGACGCCTGTCGAGGCGCTCGTGGAGGTGCCCACCGCGCAGGCCGAGCCGGTCGCCGTGGAGGCCCCCGTCGCCGAGGCACCCGCTGCCGAGGAGGCCGCGCCCAAGGGCCGTACCCGTCGTCGCGCCACCCGCAAGGTGTCCGCGCCGGCCGGTTCGCCCGCCGGTGCGGAGGCCGCCGTGGTGACGGTCGTCGAGCCCGCCGTGGAGGCCCCGGTCGCCGAGGCGGAGCCCGTCGGGGCCGAGCCGGTCGCCGAGGCCGAGCCGGTCGTCGAGAGCGCGGCCCCGGCCCGCCCGCGGCGCCGTGCCGTGCGCAAGGCCACCGCGCCGGCCGCGTCCGAGGAGACGGCCGTCGTGGTCGTCCCGTCGGCCGCGACGGAGGCCGTCGAGGCGGAGCCCGTCGCGGCCGAGGCCACGGAAGCGGAGGCCACGGAAGCGGTGGCCACCGAGGCGGAGGCCACCGAAGCCGAGGGCGTCGCCGGTGAGGAGGCCGCTCCCGCCAAGAAGACGGCCGCCCGCAAGACGGCCAAGAAGACCACGGCCAAGAAGGCCGCCACCAAGAAGACGGTGACGGCCAAGAAGACGGCCGCGAAGAAGACCGCCGCCAAGAAGACGACGGCCAAGAAGGCCGCCAAGGCGACGGTCGCGAAGAAGACGGCGGCGGCGCAGGCGACCGAGGACTGACCCTCTCACCTGCGGTGCGACCACGTCGCGGGCGTCCGGTGCGAACCGGGCGCCCGCGCCGTCGTCCGCACGCCCCCGGCTCGCCCCTCACCTCGTGTCGCACTGTGTTTACCGTAGAGTTACGCTGTGTCTTGCTTGTGATCGAGGGCACCCAGGGTGGTGGTTTCTCTGTGGTAACACTCGGGAAAATTGCCGTCCCCGTGCTGGTAACGTGCAGTCTGGTCCCGGTGGCCAAAGACATGCACACCGTGACCACAGCCGATGAGCACATCCGGTCCCCGTACCGGGTACGGCTGACTTCCCGCAAGGAACCCTCGGGGGGCGGGGTCCTGTGTACAAGCCGTCCATCCGCCCACAGGCGGCCATGGACAACCAGGGATGCGGCCGTGCTGAACATCGACATGGCCCTTCCCGACCGCATGACGTGGTGCGCCTTAGAGGTCGCCGTAGAGGAGGGGTACGTCGATGACCGACGCCCATGAGTTCATACCGGCCGCCAGACCCGTGATCGACGAGGACGAGATCGAGGCAGCGGTGCGCGTTCTGCGCAGTGGCCGGGTCGTCCAGGGTCCCGAGGTGGCCGCCTTCGAGGAGGAGTTCTCGGAGCTGGTAGACGGGCGTCACTGCGTCGCGGTCAACTCCGGCACCTCCGCCCTCCACCTGTCGCTGATGGCCCTCGGCCTCGGCCCGGGCGACGAGGTGATCGTGCCGTCCTTCTCCTTCGCGGCCTCCGCCAACGCGGTGCGGCTCGTTGGGGCCGACGTGGTCTTCGCCGACATCGACGCCGACACCTTCTGTCTGGACCCCGCCGCGGTCGAGGCGGCCATCACGCCGCGCACCGCCGCGATCATGCCGGTCCACCTGTACGGCCACCCGGCCGCGATGGACCGGATCATGGCGATCGCCGCGCAGCACGGTCTCGCCGTCGTCGAGGACGCCTGCCAGGCGCACGCCGCCGCCCTGAACGGCACCCCGGTCGGTGCCTTCGGCGCCGCGGGCACCTTCAGCTTCTACCCGACGAAGAACATGCACAGCCTCGAGGGCGGCATGATCTCCACCGGGGACGCCGAGGTCGCCCGCACCCTGCGCCTGCTGCGCAACCAGGGCATGGAGCAGCGCTACGCCAACGAGATCGTCGGCGCCAACGTCCGTATGACGGACGTCTCCGCCGCGATCGGCCGCGTCCAGCGCGGCAAGCTCGACGGCTGGACCGAGCAGCGCATCGCCAACGCCGCGTACCTCACCGAGCACATCAGCGCGCCGAACGTGGTCACGCCGAAGGTCGCCGAGGGCGCCCGGCACATCTACCACCAGTACACCGTGCGCATCCAGGGCGACCGCGAGGCCGTCATGGCCGGGCTGACCGAGGCCGGCATCGGCAACGCCGTGTACTACCCGACCCCCATCCACCGGCTGAAGCCGTACTGGGAGCCGGACCAGAAGGCGGGCCGCACCTGGGACCTGCCCGAGACCGAGCGCGCCGCCGCCGAGGTCGTGTCGCTGCCCGTGCACCCCTCGCTGTCCGCGAACGACCTCGAGCGGATCGCCGCCGCCGTGAACACGCTGGGGGAGCGGCTGTGAGCAACGGGAAGCCGCTGCGCGCGGGACTCGTCGGCCTCGGTTCCATGGGCCGTCACCACGCCCGGGTCCTGTCCGGTCTGGAGGGTGTCGACCTGGTCGGCGTCGTCGACCCGATGGGCGACAAGTTCGGCGCCGCCCAGGGCGCGCCGATCCTGGACACCGTCGAGGAACTCATCGCCCTCGGCGTCGACTACGCGGTCGTGGCCTGCCCCACCCACCTGCACGAGCAGGTCGGTCTGGCGCTCGCCGAGGCCGGGGTGTGCGCGCTCATCGAGAAGCCCGTCGCGGAGACCGTGGACGGCGCCCGCCGCCTCGTCGAGGCGTTCGAGTCCCGCTCCCTGGTCGCCGGTGTCGGCCACATCGAGCGCTGCAACCCGGCGCTGCGCTCGCTGCGCGCCCGCCTGGAGGCCGGTGAACTCGGTGACGTCTACCAGGTCGTGACCCGTCGTCAGGGCCCGTTCCCGCACCGCATCGCGGACGTCGGCGTGGTCAAGGACCTCGCCACCCACGACATCGACCTGACGGGCTGGGTGACCGGACGCGAGTACGTGTCCATCGCCGCGCACACCGTCTCCAAGAGCGGCCGTGTGCACGAGGACATGGTCTCCGCGGTGGGCCGCCTCGACGACGGCACCATGGTGAACCACCTGGTGAACTGGCTCAGCCCGCTCAAGGAGCGCTTCACCTCGGTGACCGGGGAGCGCGGCTGCTTCATCGCCGACACCCTCACCGCCGACCTGACCTTCCACTCCAACGCCGCGGTCACCACCGAGTGGGAGGCCCTCCAGGCCTTCCGCGGGGTGTCCGAGGGCGACATGATCCGGTACGCCATACCCAAGCGCGAGCCGCTGCTCGTCGAGCACGAGCTATTCCGGGACGCGGTGCTCGGCAAGGAGGCCGACATCTGCACCCTGCGCCAGGGAATGCGCACTGTTCAGGTGGCGGCCGCCGTGCTGGAGTCGGCTACACAGAACCGCAGCGTTTCCCTTCAGGTGAAGGACCTTGCAACTCATGGCAGTTGAGCATCGCCACAACGGGGGAAGTGGAGCAGGGGAATGAGTGTTGCGCCTGACGTCAGCGTGGTCGTCGCGGTGTACAACACGATGCCCTATCTGACGGAGTGCCTGAACTCCCTGATCGGGCAGAGTATCGGCCGGGAACGCCTGGAGGTCGTCGCCGTCGACGACGGCTCCACCGACGACAGCGGCCGCGAACTGGACCGGTTCGCGGCGCTGTACCCGGACACCGTCAAGGTGATCCACCAGCCGAACTCCGGCGGCCCGGCCTCACCCAGCAACCGCGCGCTGGACGTGGTCACCGGCCGTTACGTCTACTTCATCGGCTCCGACGACTACCTCGGCGAAGAGGCGCTGGAACGCATGGTGAATTGCGCCGACGCCAACGACTCGGACGTCGTTGTAGGCAAGATGGTCGGCACCAACGGCCGGTACGTGCACCAGGCGCTGTACAAGGAGAACGTCGCGGACGTCAGCCTGTACGACTCCGCGCTGCCGTTCACGCTGGCCAACACCAAGTTGTTCCGGCGGGACATGGTGGAGAAGTACCACCTGCGCTTCCCGGAGCACCTGCCCGTGGGCAGTGACCAGCCGTTCACCATCGAGGCGTGCGTGCGCGCCCGGAAGATCTCGGTGGTGGGCGACTACACCTGCTACTACGCGGTCAAGCGCGGCGACGCCAGCAACATCACCTACCGCGCCGACCATCTGGCGCGGCTGCGGGCGGCGGCCGAGATCATGGACTTCACAGCGGGTCTCGTAGAGGAGGGCCCGCAGCGCGACGCCCTGCTGCGCCGGCACTTCACCTGGGAGCTGGCCAAGCTCGTCCAGGGCGACTTCCCTTCCTTGGACCGGGAGTTGCAGCGGCAGATCTGCACCGGCATCGGCCGGCTGGCGGACGTGTACTTCACCGACGGCATCCGTGACGCCATGGACGTCAAGCGCCGGGTGCGGATCGCGCTGGCGCAGGCCGTCGCCATCGACGAGCTGTCCGAGGCGATCTCCTCGGAGGCGGAGCACGGGGCGCCCCCGTTCGTGGTGGAGGGCGAGCGCGCCTACGCCCGCTACCCGGGCTTCCGCGACCCCCGGATCGGGGTGTCCGACCGGGTCTACGAGCTGGTCGGGGAGGCCGTCCCGGGCCGCCTCGCCAAGGGCACCGTGCTGCTGGACTCCGCCTGGGACCAGCAGGGCGAGAAGCTCGCCTACACGGCGTCCGTACGGGTGCCGGTCCTGGGCGACGTCGAGGGGGCCGGTGTGGCCCTGCGCCTGGTCAAGGGCGCGATGCCCAAGTCGGCCGACAAGCCGGGCGCGCGCCGGCTGAAGCCCGGGCACGAGCTCCGGCCCGTGGTGGGCGAGATGAGGGTGGAGCCGGCCGTGCCCGGCACCGCCGCCACCGTGCTGCACGCCCGTGTCCCGCTGGAGCCGGCCACCGGCAAGTGGGGCGTGCGGGTGTACGTCGACGTGGCCGGTTCGACGTACGAGATCCCCGTGAGCGGCAGGGGACTGCCCATGCCGCTGGCCCGCAAGTGGGGGAGGGACGACGATCCGTACCGGGCGTCGGCCCTGGTCAACCCCAAGGGACGCGTGGTGGTCGACACGGCCCAGATGTACCCCCCGAAGAGGACTGTGGTCCGGCGGGCGCTGGGGGGCCTTGTCCGGAAACTGAAGTCCCGTTCCAAAAGGAAGAAGTAGCGACCCTCCATGAACATCTGTGTAGTAGCGCTCGGCAAGATCGGGCTCCCGCTGGCGGTGCAGTTCGCCTCCAAGGGCCACCGGGTCATCGGCGCGGACGTCAACGAGAAGGTCGTCGAGCTGGTCAACGCCGGTGTCGAGCCGTTCCCCGGTGAGCACGACCTCGACGTCAAGCTGAAGCAGGCCGTCGACGCCGGTCTGCTGAGCGCGACCACGGACACCGCGTCCGCGGTCGCCGAGTCCGAGGCCGTCGTCGTGGTCGTCCCGCTGTTCGTGGACGCCGAGGGCACCCCGGACTTCGGCTGGATGGACGCGGCGACCAAGGCGATCGCGCACGGCCTGAAGCCCGGCACGCTGGTCTCGTACGAGACGACCCTCCCGGTCGGCACCACCCGCACCCGCTGGGCGCCGATGCTCGCCGAGGGCTCGGGCCTGACCGCGGGCGAGGACTTCCACCTGGTCTTCTCCCCGGAGCGCGTCCTGACCGGCCGGGTCTTCGCCGACCTGCGCCGCTACCCCAAGCTGGTCGGCGGCATCGACGAGGCGTCGTCGGCCCGCGGTGTGGAGTTCTACGAGCAGGTCCTCGACTTCGACGAGCGCGCCGACCTGCCGCAGGCCAACGGGGTGTGGGACCTGGGCACCGCCGAGGCCTCCGAGCTGGCGAAGCTGGCCGAGACGACCTACCGGGACGTCAACATCGGTCTGGCGAACCAGTTCGCGCGGTTCGCGGACAGCAACGGCATCGACGTCAAGAAGGTCATCGAGGCCTGCAACTCGCAGCCGTACAGCCACATCCACCAGCCGGGCATAGCCGTCGGCGGGCACTGCATCCCGATCTACCCGCGGATGTACCTGTGGAACGACCCGTCCGCGACCGTCGTGCGCTCCGCCCGTGAGGCGAACGCGGCGATGCCGCAGTACGCGGTGGACCTGCTGGCGGCCGCCTACGGCGACCTCACCGGGGTGAACGTCCTCGTCCTGGGCGCCGCCTACCGCGGTGGTGTGAAGGAGACGGCGTTCTCGGGCGTCTTCCCGACCGTCGAGGCCCTCAAGGCGCGTGGCGCGGTCCCGTTCGTCTCGGACCCGATGTACACGGCCGAGGAGCTGGCCGCGCACGGCCTCACCCCGCATGCGGGCGAGAAGGTCACCGCGGCGATCCTCCAGGCCGACCACGCCGAGTACCGCGCCCTGACCCCGGCGGACCTGCCGGACGTCACGGTCCTGGTCGACGGGCGTCGTACGACGGACCCGGAGGCATGGAAGGGCGTCCGGCGGGTGGTCATCGGCGGCTGAGGCCGCTCGATACGGGACAGAACTCAAGGCCCCGCCCCGACGTCGGGGCGGGGCCCTTGTCAGGAAGGGCTTTGCATGACCTGGCTGATCACGGGTGGTGCCGGCTACATCGGCTCCCACGTGGTGAACGCGATGGTGGGTGCCGGTGAGCGGGTCGTGGTTCTCGACGACCTGAGCACGGGCCGTGCCGAGCGGCTGCGGGACGGTGTCGTCCTGGAGGTCGCCACGGTGCTCGACTCGAACGTGCTCGACCGGGTGCTCCGCGAGCACGCCGTCACCGGCATCGTGCACATCGCCGGAAAGAAGCAGGTCGCCGAGTCCGTGGCGCGACCGCTGTACTACTACCACGAGAACGTCGAGGGTCTGCGCACGCTGCTCGACGCCGCGGCCGAGGCCGGAGTCGGCCGTTTCCTGTTCTCCTCGTCCGCTGCCGTCTACGGCATGCCCGACGTCGACCTGGTCACGGAGAAGACGCCGTGCGCGCCCATCAACCCCTACGGTGAGACCAAGCTCGCCGGGGAGTGGCTCGTGGCGGCGGCAGGCGCTCGGTACGGCCTCGCGACGGCCTCTCTGCGCTACTTCAACGTGGCCGGGGCGGCCACGCCGGAGCTGGGTGACGACGGCGTGTTCAACCTCGTCCCCATGGTCTTCGAACGCCTCGACGAGGGGGAGGCGCCGTGGATCTTCGGTGCTGACTACCCGACGCCCGACGGGACCTGCATCCGTGACTTCATCCACGTCGAGGACATCGCCGCCGCGCATGTGGCGGCGGCCCGCAGGCTGGTGGCCGATCCCGGGGCTCGGCTGGTCCTCAACGTCGGCCGCGGCGAAGGCGTTTCGGTCGCCGAGATGATCCACATCATCGCTGAGATCACCGGCCGCGATCTCGAGCCCCGGGTCCGGGAACGCCGCCCCGGTGACCCGGCACGGGTCGTGGCGTCGGCGGACCAGGCCCGCGAGGAGCTCAACTGGACCGCGCGGCACGGCGTACGGGCCATGGTCGAGTCGGCCTGGACGGGCTGGCGGCTGCGGCATCCCTAGTCCCTGTCGTCACCTTCCCGTCTGGCGTTCGACGCCTGGCACGCTCCCCCACGACGCCACACGGCCGCCCTTCGGGCGACGACGGGAAGGTGACGAGGTGACCTGCGGAGGGCAAGGAGAAAGGGGCCCCAGGACGACTCCCGGGGCCCCTTTCCCGGGCGGCTCAGCTCTCGTCGAGGAACAGCCGCTCGAAGTGCTTCTTCACCACGGGCCAGTCCCACACCGTCAGCGCGTGCTCCGCCGCCAGCTTGCCGGCGGCACGCCAGGACTCCTCCGTGGCCGTCGCCTTCAGGAGCTTCTCGGCCGCAGCAGCGGGTGAGGGAACGACCCAGTCCTCCGGGTAGAGGGTGCGGGCGCTGTTGGGCTTGCCCGCGTAGAACGGCCAGTCGCGGACGACCGGGACGGCACCGCTGGCCGCGCCCTCCATCACACCGACGTGGCAGCCCTCGCGCACGGAGGAGCTGAGGATCGTACCGATGTCGACGAGCTTGGACGGGACGTCGTCCGTGGGGCCCAGGCGGACGACCGCGCCGGACTCCTCGAGCGGCTCCAGCAGCTCCTCGAACTGCTTGAGGTACTCCTTGGTGGCCTGGCTGGTCTTCGGATCCATGTCGCCGCCCACCAGGATCAGCCGGTAGCGCTCGTCGTGCTTGCGGACCCGCTCCAGGACGTCCACGGCCCACTTGGGGTCCTTGGCCACCTGGCTGATGCCGATCAGGCCGAGGTTGAAGCGGGCCTCGGCCGGCTTCGGCCGGTTGAAGCCCGACAGGTCCATGGCGTTGTCGACGAAGTGCATACGGGGAGCCTGCTCGCCGCGCAGCACCGGCACCAGCGATGTCGTCAGGTCCTTCACGTGCGGTGCCACGAACACGAGGTCGTCGATGCGGGAGAAGTCCGTCAGGTGCGGCCAGCGTGTGAACGCCTCGTAGCTGTGCAGGCGTACGACGATCCGGGTGTCGCCCGGGTCGATGGTGGTGAGCATGCCGGCCGGTCCGGCCGCCCACTCCAGGAAGACCGTGTCGGCCCAGTCGAGGTGAGGGCGCATCAGGCGCTCCACCTCTTCCTGATAGTCGCTGCTGCTGTCCGACAGCCGGTCCTTCAGCATCCGCGTGGCCGCCCAGGAGATGCGCTTCAGGTGCTTGTTCGCGGCCAGGTCCAGATAGCGCAGCTCGACGCCGGGGTGGTCGGCGAAGTGCGCCTTGATCAGATGCAGGAAGTTGTCGTTCGCGCTCGTCGTCACCAGCAGCCGCAGCGGGCGGTCGCCGGGCAGCGGAGCGGCGGGAACCCTGCGGCCCCGGGGACGGCTGAGCGCCTGGAACGCCTTCGACATGTGCAGAGGGGCGACGAACCCCTCGGCGTCCTTCGCCAGCGGCGAGGACAGCTGGTCGATGTGCAGCACCCGGTGGAAGTGCAGGAACAGCGCGCGGTTCAACGCTTCGGCCGCCTCGTCGGTCCCGCCCTTGGCGAACTCCGCGTCGGCGAGCGCCAGATGAGCCTTCACCGCCTTGCCGAGATCGCGGGGGCTGATGCCCTTCTTGATCTCCTGCATGACGGCCTCGTAGTAGAGGTTGGCCCGCAGGGACAGGTCCGGGATCTTCGCCGCGGCGTCCGCGAGGGTCAGCGCGGCTCCGCTGACGCGGCCCGCCCACTGCATGCCCTCTGCGACGTACCGAGAGGTCGTGGCGCGCACCTTTATGGGCATGCCGGGCGCGGTCACGGCGGAGCGCCACAGCCGGGCGCCGACGCCGGAACGCATTACGGGCCGCGGGGTCGCCGCCCGCACCAGCTGGCCGGGGAGCTGGTCCACTCCACGGCGCACGTCACGGGCGACGGCATGCAGCGGCGGCAAGAGGGAGGAACGCCGGGCCGTGGTGCCGCCCTGGGTCCGCAGTTCCTCCACTGCCTTCAGTGCGGGCGCGAGCCCGAACTTCGCGGGCGCGGTGCGGTTGTACTCGGCCAGTCGCCACACCGTGTACACGGCGCCGACGTCCAGAGCGACCAGCACGTCGGCTCTGCGGGCCCGGGAGCGCAGCCAGGAGTCCCCCTTCACCTGGATCCACTGGCGCAGCCCGCGCGGGGCCTTGCCCACCCGGCGGCGCAGTGCCTGGCTGCGGTGGTGCAGATTGCGCGGCAGCTGGTGCGCCTCGGCCACCGCGACCTTGACGAGCTCCTCGGGGACGCCCTCGGCCTCCAGGTGGAAGCTGCCCGCCAGGTGCACGCGGGCACCCTGGGCGTTCAACTTGGCCACCGCGTCGGCGAGCACGCCGAACTGCGGCCGGGAGGTGGCGACGAGCAGGACTTCGGTCACTTGGCGAGCTCCTCGACAAGGTTCTTGACGGCGACGGACATCAGCGCCTCACGAGTGAACTGGTCAGCGTGGGCCATCGCGTCGGCGTGCTCCTCGTCGGTCGTCTCCACGGCCATGTGGGCGGCCTTGACGAATGATTCCGTCAGGCCTGCCTCGTCGATGCCCGGAGCGCCCGTCCACAGCGGATGCCCCTTCAGCACATTGGATGCGTCGTGCTCGACTGCGTGCGCCGATACGATCGGCAGCCCGGTCGCCATGTACTCGTACACCTTGCCGGAGGTGACGTACCGGCCGCCGATGAGGACCAGCACCATGGCGTCCCAGCGGGCGTAGACGTCGGCGACCTCGGCCTTGGCGGCGGGACCGCCGTAGAGGACGCCGTCGGCCTCGGCCTCCTTGAGGATCTCGGCGTGCCGGTTCGCCCCGCGGTTGGCTCCGTTGCCGATGTGGCCACGCAGTTCGAAGCGGGCGTTCGCCAGCAGCGGCTCCTTCGCCCGAGCGGCCCGCCAGGCGTTCAGGACGGTCTCCAGGTGCTGAACGGTGAAGTTGACCGTGCCGAGGTAGCCGAAGACCAGACCGGACTCGGGGTCGGGGTTGTGCACGCGGCCCGGCGAGCTGTCCGCGTCGTAGCCGTTGCGGACGACGTGCACGCGATCGGCGAACTCCGGGTACCGCTTGCGGTAGTGCTCGGCGATGGGATCGTTGACCACCCACAGGGACACCGCTTGGTCGAGGACCTTCTTCTCCCAGCGGCCCTCCTCGGAGTCACGGGCGAACGCCTCGACGCCGTCGATGACGTCGATGGACCAGCCGTCGCGGAAGTCCACCGCGTAGGGGACCTTCGCCTCCTCCCACAGCTTCCAGGCCGCGGCGAGGTTCACGTACGGAACGCAGCTGGCCAGCAGCAGGTCCGCCGGCTGCTTGCGGTGGATGCGCAGCACGGCCTGCTCCAGGTCGTCGCGCCACTCGCCGAAGTTGGGCTCGGGGAAGGCCTGGGTCTGACGGCGGCGGAGTTCGGAGACCCAGCCGTGGGGGTCCAGGGCACGCGCCTCGTCGTAGAGGCGGATGTCGGTCTCCAGGTCTTCGCGGACCAGCGGCAGTTCCTCGATCTTCACCCTGGGGTCGACCTGCTCGAGCAGGGAGAGGTCGATGCCGGAGTCGAGTTCCCACGACTCCCGGGCGATGTTGACGACTGTGACGTCCCAGCCGGCCTTGGCGAACTGGTTGGCGGTTTCACGCATCCGGTACGTGGAGCTCTTGGCGGCTGGTGGAAATCCGATGGCGAGGTAGATGACGTGGGGTCGTCTGCCCTTCGCAGGCGACGCGGGCGAGGGAGCGGATGACATAGCGATTGACGCTAGCACGCTGATGTGTACAGGCTGTGGGACGTGCGTGACCGACGGTGTGCGCCGGTCGCCTCCCGAGGCCGCATCAGCCGCGCCGGCTGCCCCCCTTCGCTTCTTCCATGAGGCGGATGACGTTACGTGCCGCGGTGCCGTTGCCGTACGGGGTGCCCGGGTCGTTCGTCGGCACGGGACGGATCACCGTCTCGGCCCACTCCTGCGGCGACGGGCTGTGCGGGTCGGGAACGAGGACGTTCCACCCCGTGGCGACGGTCTCCACCCACTCCGTCTCCGGACGGACGGTGGTGCAGATGCGTTCCAGCAGGAACGCCTCCTTCTGTAGACCGCCCGAGTCGGTGACCACACCGACGGAGGCGAGGACGGCGGCGACCAGGCTCGCGTAGGGCAGCGGGCGGCCGACGTGAAGGTTGCCCTGCGCCAGGTCGATGCCGTGCTCCTCGGCACGGGCCACCAGGCGCGGGTGGGCGGCGAGCGCCACCGGCACCGGCAGCTTGGCCAGCGAGCCGACGATCGCGGCGAGCCGCTCGGGATCGTCGGTGTTGTCCGGGCGGTGCAGGGTCGCCAGCAGGAACGGCTGCGCCGGGTCGATGCCCTCGGGCAACTCGGGAGCCGGGAACTCACCGGCCCGCACCTGGTCGCGGATGCGCAGGCAGATGTCGACCATCACATCGCCGGCCAGGCGGGTGCGCTCGGCGAGGCCCTCGTTGGCGAGGTGGCGTACGGCCTCCTCGGTCGGGGCCAGCAGCAGATCGGCGCAGTGGTCGGTGAGGACGCGGTTGTGCTCCTCGGGCATGCGCCGGTTGAAAGAGCGCAGACCCGCTTCCAGATGAGCGACCGGCAGATGCATCTTCACCGCGGACAGTGCCCCGGCGATGGTCGAGTTGGTGTCGCCGTAGACGAGCACCCAGTCCGGCTGCTCGCGCTCGAGCACCGGGTCGAGCGCGGAGAGCACGGCGCCGGTCTGCACGCCGTGGCTGCCGGAACCGACGCCGAGGTGGACGTCGGGGTCGGGGATGCCGAGGCCGGAGAAGAAGACGTCGGAGAGATCGGCGTCATAGTGCTGCCCCGTGTGCACGATGACGTGCTCATGGTCCGTCTCGGTGAAGGCCGCCGCGATGGGGGCGAGCTTCACCAGCTGAGGGCGGGCACCGACGATGCTGACTACTTTCACAGAGCAACTCTTCTTCTGGGATGGGCTTGGGTCTGCTGGGGCGGTTTCGGGCAGGGAAATGGCTGGCAAAATATTGGACGCGTCAGATCCATGGCAGGTTGCGCTCGGAGCGGCGCATCGTGTCCGCATCGTGATCGGAAACACGGGTGGACCGGGGGGGGCGTCAGACGCCGCGCTCGACCAGCACGCCGTTCTTCTCCTCGTGGAGGGAGCCGGTCCGCGGACACTCCCAGACACCCGGCTCGTCCGCCCGCTCGACCAGCCGTACTCCGGCCCGCCCGACCCAGCCGATCCGACGGGCGGGAACTCCGACGACCAGGGCGAAGTCGGGCACGTCCTTGGTCACGACCGAGCCCGCGGCGACCATGGCCCATCGGCCGATGGTGAGCGGCGCCACGCAGACCGCGCGGGCGCCGATCGAGGCACCGTCGAGGATCTTCACACCGACGGCCTCCCAGTCGCCGCTGCGCTTCTGCTTGCCGTCGGGGTCCACGGAACGCGGGTTGTGGTCGTTGGTGAGGACCACGGCCGGGCCGATGAAGACACCGCTGCCCAGCTCGGCGGGCTCGTAGACGAGCGCATAGTTCTGAAGCTTGCAATTGTCGCCCATGCGTACGCCGGAGCCGACATACGCGCCCCGGCCGATCACGCAGCCCTCACCGAGACGGGCGTCCTCGCGGATCTGCGCGAGGTCCCAGACACTGCTGCCGGCCCCGATCTCGGCGCTCTCGTCGACCTGCGCGCTGGGCTGGACCCTGTAGTTCACTTCTTCGCCTTCCGGTGCCCGGTGTCCGGGCTTCGGGGTTCGGGGTTAGTTCGCAGCATACGGGCCGACGGCGAGCGGGCCGTGCGAGTGGGGAGCGGATGCCCGGCGGCGGCTACCTACGGAGCGACGTACGGGATCTATGTGACTGATGTCACGTCTCGTGGCGCGGAAACGGCTATTGCATGCACACGTCACGCAACGGGATGATCGCTTGAAGCTCTTTAGCTTCTCTTTACGGACCGCTTGTCGTGGGGTGGGAGAGCGGCGGGGCGAAGAAGGGAAGCCGGGCTTTCAGCCTGGGTGTAAGGGGCATGCACGCGCGCGGCGTGGCAGAACCGCGGGGGGAGAGAATTCGTGCTGGTAAACGGCGGGTGGCGGCGCAGTGTCGCCGGGGCGCTGGCGACGGCGTTACTCGGGTTGGGAGTGGGCGGAGGTAGCCAAGCGGTGGCTGCGGCCGCGTGTGCGGGCGGCACGCCCTCCGATTTCAACGGTGATGGCATCGCAGACACCGCCATCGCCGACCCCGACGCCACTGTGTCGGGCAAGGAGCGTGCAGGGCTGGTCCACATCGTGCTGGGCGGCGGCAAGGGAGTCGTCGAGATCTCCCAGGACACGGCGAACGTATCCGATGGAGCCGAGGCGGGGGATCGCTTCGGGTTTTCGCTCGCGGTGTACGACGCGGACAAGGACGGGTGCAGCGATCTGGCTGTCGGTATCCCGTACGAGGATGTCGGCACCGTCGTGGACGCCGGCTACGTCCAGATCATCTACGGCTCGGCCACCGCGGTGGGTTCGGAGGTTCCCAGCAGGGGCTTCATCCAGGGCGAGACACAGCCGCTGGGCGGAGGTCCCGAGCCCGGCGACTGGCTCGGTTACGCGGTGGGGGCGGGCACCTCGACGACGGGCATTCCCTACCTGGTCATCGGTGTCCCCGGCGAGGATGGGGCCGCAGGTACCGACATGGGTCTGTTCGGCTATGTCTACGGGACCTCGTACGCAGCGGTGAACGTGTCCCAGGGCAGCGCCGGGGTGTGGGAGGACGAGGAGGCGTACGACCGTTTCGGCGCATCTATCGCGGCCACGGACCGGTTCTTCGTGGTGGGCGCACCCGGTGAGAGCGTGGGTACGGTCGGCTTCGCGGGCGGTCTCCAGGCGTTTCGGCCGGTCATCAACACGGAGGGCATCCCCGATCCGATCTTCGGTATGGGCCAGAACCGTGTTGTCTCGGACGACACCACCGCCGAGACGGACGACCAGTACGCCACCGCCCTCGCGCTGGCACCCTACCGCCCGTCTGGAGCGGCCACCGTCACGGACGCCATCCTCGCCGTTGGCGTACCGGGCGAGGACGTGGGCACCGTCGCCGACTCCGGAGGGGTGGAGATCTACCACATCGCGGCAGACGGCACGGTCACCCTCCTCAACTGGATCGAACAGAACGTCGACGGTGTCGACGGCGACGCCGAGACCGGTGACTACTTCGGACAGCGGCTCGCCGCGGTGAACACCGCCACGAACGTGGTGAGTACGGCTACGACGATGCGTCTCGCAGTGGGCGTGCCTGGCGAGGAGTCGACGGCGGGCGCCCCGGAGGCGGGAGGCGTCCAGTTCTTCTCCCTGCTGGGAGCGCCCGGTGCCGCGGACTCGTGGATCGAGCCCGGCGCCGGCATTCCCGCCGGCCCGTCGGCCCGGACGTACGCGGGCATCAGCCTGGCCGCCGGCACGTCCCTGCTGTACGTGGGTGTTCCCTACGGTCCGGCTGCGGGGCGTGCGGTGTACGGCTTCCCGTGGAACGCGGCCTCGGGCAGCGCGCCTGCACAGACCTGGAAGCCGGGTGTGGGCGGTATACCCGCGGCGGGGGCGGCGGCCTTCGGCGCGACGGTCCGCTGACGCGACGACGGACTGGGACAGTCAGCCGATGAGAACACCAGAAGTGGGGGGCGAGGGTGCTCGCTTTGCAGCGGCGCCGGAACCTGGCGCGCGGGGCGATCGTGACCGTGACGGCAGGTGCCGTGTTCACAGCAGGGCTCGTGGGGCTACCCGCGAGCGGTCCGGCCTCGATCAAGGAAGCGGCCGCCGTCTCGGAGAGCGAGGCGTCCAGCGACGGCAAGGCCCTCTCCGAGGAAACGGCCCAGGCGGAGGCAGCCGAGGCCGGGAAGCAGGTCGAGGCCCTCAACCTGCGCACCGAGCGCAGCGAGACCCTGGCCAACCCCGACGGCACCTTCACGCTCCGGGAGTACGTCCAGCCCGTACGCGTGTTCAAGAACGGTAAGTGGGCGTCGCTCGACACCACGCTCGTTCGGACAGCCAACGGGACCTGGACCCCCAAGGCGTCGACTGCCGACATGGCGTTCTCCAACGGCGGCGACGGCCCGTTCGCGACCCTGGACCGGGCCGGCAAGCAGATGTCCCTCAGCTGGCCCGGGGGCGCGCTGCCTGAGCCGGAGGTCGAGGGAAGCACGGTTACCTACGCAGACGTGCTCCCCGACGTCGACCTGACGGTCACCGCGGACACCGACGGCTTCTCGCACCTCCTCGTCGTCAAGACGGCTGAGGCGGCGGAGAACCCACTGCTGAGCGAGATCAGCCTGCCCGTCACGACCCAGGGCGTGCAGGTTCGGACCCAGTCGGGCGGCGGCCTCGTCGCCGTGGACGAGGGCTCGGACGGACCGGTGTTCGAGGCGGCGCAGCCTCAGATGTGGGACTCGGCGGGGACCTCCGGTCCGCAGAGCGGTGCACGTGTGAGCGGGGGCAAGATCGACCCGGCCCGGGGTCGTGGAGAGGATCTCAGGGAGGGGCCGGGAGAAGGCTCCCGTGTCTCCCCGGTGAAGGTGGGCTTCCGTAAGGGCGCGATGGTACTCACGCCGGACAAGAAGCTGCTGAAGTCTGCGACGTACCCCTTGTACATCGACCCGGTGACCAAGACCTATACACGTTCCGGCTGGACGATGGTCTCCTCGCACTTCCCCGAAGCGGAGTTCTGGAAGTTCTCCGACCACGAGGGCGTCGGCCGCTGCCCCGCCGACATCTCCGCGCTCTGCGCGGGCCCTGACGACAGGAAGCGTCAGTTCTACGCGATCCCGACCGGGTCGCTCGCGGGGAAGGACATCATCGAAGCGGACTTCGCGATCACCCTCGCGAACGCCTACAACGGCACTGCCCGTTCGGTTGTCCTGTCCCGGGTCAACAGCACCAGTGCGGCCGCGATCAGTTCCGCCACGAACTGGAGCAACCAACCCTCGGTCAAGAAGACGATCACGAGCGCGTCCACGACGGCCAGGGCC
The DNA here is from genome assembly GCF_001514205.1 of Streptomyces griseoruber. GTDB lineage: Bacteria > Actinomycetota > Actinomycetes > Streptomycetales > Streptomycetaceae > Streptomyces > Streptomyces griseoruber. The sequence goes on from NZ_KQ948778.1 coordinate 67,949, forward strand.
GGGTCCTGCACCGCGACGAACCAGAACCTCCGCTTCAACGTGGCCTCCGCGGTGCAGCAGGCCGCGGACAGCGGCTGGGCCACGACCACGTTCCGGCTCGCGTCCTCCGAGGAGTCCAGCTACGCCTACTGGAACCGCTTCTGCGGCAACGGCCAGCTCGAGGTGAAGTACAACCGGCTTCCCCCGCAGCCCTCCAGGGCCGAGATGAGCATCTCGCCCGGCGGCAAGTGCGTGACCGGCTCGGCACGCCCGTACGTGGACACCCCGCCGACGATGACGGCGGTCATCCGAGACTACGACCACAACGACGTGGCTGGTAAAGCCGAGACGCTGCGCGCCGAGTTCATCCTGACGCGCTACGACTCCGCCACGGCGAAGTGGATCCAGGTGCCGTCGTTCGTCACCAACCCGAAGAGCACCTACTCCGACCCGGCCAACAGCCAGACGGGTATGGCGAAGTTCTCCGCGAAGGCCGGTCTCACGGGGACCGCCGACTCCCCCGGGTCTTACACGCTGCTGGAGAACGTCATCTACGCGTGGCAGGTCCGCGGAAGTGACGGGCAGGGCTGGGGCCCCTGGAGCAGTGCGCCACCCCAGGCCTGCGAGTTCATCCTCGACAAGACGACGCCTGCCGCTCCGAAGGTCGTCTCGACCGAGTACCCGGACGACGACGCTCCGCATGCCGGCGTGGGCGACTACGGCACGTTCACCTTCACGTCGACCTCGACCGATGTCGTGTCGTACCGCTACGAGTTCCAGGACGGCACGAACGGTTCCGTGACCGCGGCGTCGGGCACGGGCCGGCCGGGAACCCTGCGCTGGGCGCCCACCACGTCGGGTACGCAGACGCTGACGGTCACGTCGGTCGACGCGGCCGGCAAGTCCGCCCAGAGTCTGGCGGGACACAGCTTCGTCGTCACCAACGGGCGGGCCCCCGCGTCCGCGTGGAAGCTGGACGACCCGGCGACCGCGACGGCGGCAGCGGGACGGGCGGGTGATCCGCCAGCCGCGAAAGGTGACGGCGTCACCTTCGGGGTGACGAACCTGGGTGACATGAAGGCCAGGATCGCGACCTCGTTCAACGGATCGCAGGACGCCCACCTGTCCACGTCGACTCCGGTGGTGGACACCTCCAAGTCCTTCTCCGTGTCCCTCTGGGCCTACCTTCCCGAACTGCCTACCCGCGACATGACGTTGGTCAGCCAGGACGGTACGGCCGAGCCCGGCTTCGCGCTGGGGTACGACGGAGCGACCCAGAAGTGGGAGTTCCGCTTCCCCGACTCCGGTATGGACGCGCTCGGCGAGTGGCGGGTTCTGGACAGCACGAAGGTGGTCGCCAACCTCTGGGTGAACCTGGCCGCCGCCTATGACGCCGACCAGCACACCCTGACCCTCTACAAGGGCGGCAAGGCCGTGGGCACGCCCGTGCAGCGCCGTACGTCGTGGAACGCCACCGGTGGGTTGCAGATGGGCCGGTCCCTCGCGCTGTCGGGCTACACGAACCACCTCAAGGGCTCGCTGTCCTCGGTGCAGGTGTACGACCGTCTACTGTCCGCGGAGGAGCTGGCCACCGCGAGCGAGGCCGATCCGGAGCAGGTCGGGTACTGGCCGCTCGACGAGGCGACGGACGGGGTGTCGCCCGAGGCGGGTGGCGGGGCAGGACTTGCGCTCTCCGGGGGTGCCTCCGTGTACCAGGTGGCGGACGCCGTGTGCGACGAGCTGGACCCGACCTGCACGACTGTTCCAGCCGCACCGTTGTGGGGTGACGGCCACCTCCAACTGGATGGCACGAGCGGCTTCGCCGAGCGGGGTTCGGGGCTGTTCGCGGCCCAGGGAAGCTTCGCAGTCGCGGCGCGGGCCCGGCTGGCGTCGGCCGACCCGGGCAAGGACCAGACGGTGTTCGCCCTGTCCGGGGTGAACGGCCAGGCGGCGGTCGTCCGTTACTCGCAGGCCACCAAGCGCTGGCAGCTGTCGGTGACGGACCGGGATGCCGCTGACGCGACCGTGGCGACACCCGCGGGCCCGGATTCGATGCCGTCACCGAGTGCCGAGAACTCCGGCGACCACCTGATCCTGGCCTACGACGCGGTCTTCGGCGAAGTGAAGCTCTACGTCAACGGTCAGCTGAGCGGGGTCGAGACACTGTGGCCCAACACCTGGGACTTCTCCACCGTCGGCATCCAGGTGGGCCGGTCGCTGACCGGCTCCACGGGAAGCGCATTCTTCTCCGGCGCACTTGACGAGGTCAGTGCCTACCAGGGCGTCGTCGACCAGTACCGAGCCGTGCGGATCTCCGCCGGTGTCGGTGACGCCACCTAGCAGGACAGCGGTCGAGGCGGCGGAGCACGTGCTCCGCCGCCTCCCCTGAAGCCTCGTCCCCCTCTTCCCTGATGGGAGTAGTCATGTCCACGCCATTGTGGTTCCGCGCCCGTCCGGCGCTCTGGAACCGCACCGCACGGCGCAGAGCGGCGGCCGCCGTCGGTATCGCCGTAGCGATCGGTCTACTGCCGCAGTACGCCCCTCAAGCCGAGGCGAAAGACCTTGACCTGCCCGAACTGCAGCAGGACCGAGGACCGGCACGCGGTAGCGACGCGAAGGCGAAGAAACCGAAGAAGAACCCGGTCGACTCAGCCGTGGTCACGGATCCGGCGAAGGTCACCTGGCCGAAGGCCGGCCGCGCGCAGACAGCGGTGTCCGCCAGGTTCGCGAAGGTCAAGGGCTTGCCCTTGAAGGCATCGGCCCCCGCCGCGACAGGTCCCGGCGAACTGACCGTAGAGGTCCTCGCCCGCAAGAAGGCGCTCGCCGCAGGGGTGGACGGTGTCCTTCTGAAGGTCGCCCGCGCCGACGGCGTGACCACGGTGGGCAAGGCCAGGGTCCAGCTCGACTACTCCGGCTTCGCCGACGCCTACGGTGGCAGCTACGGCTCGCGTCTGCGCTTCATGCAGTATCCGGAGTGTCTGCTCACCACCCCGCAGAAGAAGGAATGCTCCACCCCGCGTGAGCTGAAAACCACGAACTCCCTCTCGGACCGGACCCTGACGGCCACGGTAGACGCCGCCCCCGACCGGACCGGCGTCACCACCCAGACCCTCAAGTCGGCGTCCAGCAGCACCGGTGCCACCCTCCTCGCGGCGACCGCGGGCAGTTCGGGCGACCAAGGCACCTATGCGGCCACCTCCCTCCAGCCCTCCTCGCAATGGAGCGTCTCCAACTCCTCGGGGGCCTTCAACTGGTCGTACCCGATGCGGACGCCGCCGGTGCCTGGTGGCCTGGCCCCCTCGGTCAGCCTGGGCTACAGCTCGCAGTCCGTCGACGGCCAGACGGCGGCCACCAACACCCAGGGCTCATGGGTGGGTCAGGGCTTCGGCTACGAGCCCGGATACATCGAGCGTCGCTACAAGGGCTGTGCCCAGGACGGGCAGGACAAGGCCAACGGCGACCAGTGCTGGGCGTACGACAACGCCACGGTCACCCTGTCGGGCGGCACCTCCGGCGAGATCGTCAAGGACGACGAGACGGGTAAGTGGCGCCTCAGCAGCGACGAGAACTCGAAGATCGAGAAGCTCACCGGTGCGACCAACGGCGACAACGACGGCGAGCACTGGCGTCTGACGACGACCGACGGCACCGAGTACTACTTCGGCCTGGACCGCCTGCCCGGCTGGCGCTCGGACGACCCGGCCACGACGGGCACGACGGACCCCGACCCGACGACCGACTCCACCTGGACCGTGCCCGTCTACGGCGACGACAGCGGCGAACCGTGTCACGAGTCGACGTTCGACGCCTCGTCCTGCAACCAGGCCTGGCGCTGGAACCTGTCGTACGTGAAGGACACCCACGGCAACGTGATGTCCTTCTACTACGGCAAGGAGACCAACTACTACACGCAGAACCTCAAGTACACGGAGAACGGCACGCCGTACGTCCGCGGCGGCTACCTCAAGCGGGTGGACTACGGCCAGCGCGACGGCTCGGTGTACACGACCGCCGCCCCGGCCCGTGTCGTCTTCACCCCCGAGGAACGCTGTCTCGCCGCCGCCACCGACTGTGAGCCGGGCGACCTGACGGACGCGACCGCCACCCGCTGGCCCGATGTCCCCTGGGACCGGAACTGCGCGGCCGGCACCAAGTGCGAGGGCCAGAACTCCCCGACCTTCTGGACGCGCAAGCGGCTGTCGTCGGTCACCACGCAGATCCGCTCGGGCTCGGGCTGGTCCGACGTCGACCACTGGAAGCTCACCCACGTCTTCACCGACAACGGTGACGGCTCCAAGTCGCTGTGGCTGCAGAACATCGACCACGAGGGCCGGGTCGGCACCACGACGTCCATGCCGGACATCGAGCTCCTGGGCAACCAGTTCCCCAACCGCGTCGATGTCGCGGGCGACAACATCCAGGCGATGAACCGGTTCCGCCTCGTCGGCGTCCAGAACGAGTCCGGCGGCCAGCTCAGCGTCAACTACGCCGACGCCGACTGCTCCGCCACCGCGCTTCCGAAGGAGGGCGAGTCCACCAAGCGCTGCTACCCGGTGAAGTGGAACCCGCCTGGTCTCGACGACCCCATCACCGACTGGTTCCACAAGTACGTCGTCAGTTCCGTCACCCAGACCGACCTGGTCGGCGGAAGCCCCGACATGACGACGTCGTACGACTACATCGGCGACGCCGGCTGGCGGAAGTCCCGCGCGGACGGCATCACCGAGTCCAAGTACCTGACGTGGGGTGACTGGCGCGGCTACGGCAAGGTCCGCGTGCGGGCCTCGGAAGGCGGTGTCGTCGCGGCGGACAACGGCCGCACCGAACACGTCTTCTTCCGTGGCCTCGACGGGGACGAGACACCGTCCGGCGCCAAGCGGACCGAGACGCTCAAGGACTCGGCCGGGAACACGTACACGGATGCCGACCACCTCTCCGGCTTCGAGCTCGAGACGACCACGTACAACGGCTCCTTCAGCGCGGACGCGATCGTCTCCAAGAACATCAGCACCCCCTGGAGCCAGCTCACCGGCTCCCGCAAGCAGGACTGGGGCACGACCGAGTCCCGTTACCTGCGCCCGAAGGACACCATCAGTTACACCGCTTTGGAGGGCTACACGGCGCAGAGCCCCAAGTGGCGCGTGACGAAGGGCACGAACACGTACGACGCGGCGACCGGCCGCGCCACCAAGGTCGACGACTTCGGAATCGACGGCGACGCCACCGACAACCGGTGCACCCTCACGTACTACGCGGACAACGCCGACAAGCACATGCTTGCGTTCCCGTACCGGGTGCACAAGACGGCGACGACCTGTGCCGACGTCTCCAACCATGCGAAGGAGACCCTCTCCGACGACCTGACCTTCTACGACGGCCAAGCCCTCGGCGCCGGACCGACGAAGGGCGACACCACCAAGGTCCAGCGACTCGCCTCGCTGACGGTCACCGACACCCCCGTCTACGAGACGATCACCGAGCTCGCGACCTCCGACTTCGACACCTACGGCCGCCCGAAGAAGGTGGTCGACGCCGCCGGCACCGCCACGACGATCACCTACACGGACACCGACGGCCTGGCCACCAAGAAGGTCGAGACCAACAAGCGCGGTTGGCAGACCGTCACGGAGTACAACCCGGCCTGGGGCACGCCCACCGCCCAGACGGACCCCAACCTCAAGCGCACCGACCTGGCCTACGACGGACTGGGCCGCCTCACCGACGTCTGGCTCCCTGACGTCACGAAGGGGAGCTCCGCAGCCAGCATCAAGTACGCGTACGACGTCCGTCAGGACGCCCCGTCCGTCGTGACCACGCAGAAGATCCAGGTGGGCGGCACGTACGGGACCCCCGAGTACACCCTGTACGACGGCAGCCTGCGCCCCTTCCAGGTCCAGACGGAGGGTCCGAACAGCGGGCGCATGGTCGCCGACACCTTTTACGACGGCCTCGGCCGCGTCGTGAAGACGAACACGGACTACTACACGACGGGCGCACCCAGTGCCACACCGTTCGACGTCCGCAACGGAGACACCAATGCCCAGAGCCTGACGGAGTACGACGGCGCGGGCCGCAAGACCGCCGAGATCTACGCGGTGGCGGGCGACGAACGCTGGCGCACCACGTACGCCTACGGCGGCGACCGCGTCCACACCGATCCGCCGAACGGCCAGGCCCCGACCACGACGTTCACCGACGGCCGTGACCGCACGGTCGAGCTGCGCCAGTACAAGGGCGGCAGCCCGCTCCCCACCGGCACATCCGCGGACTACGTCTCCACCAAGTACACCTACAACAAAGCCGGACAGCTCGAGACGGTGAAGGACGAGAAGGGCAACCTCTGGTCCTACGGCTACGACCTGCGCGGCCGGAAGATCACCGCCCAGGACCCGGACGCCGGCTTCACCAAGTACGACTACGACATCCTGGACCGCCTGACGGCGACCACTCAGATGGCGTCGGCGACCGACACGCAGGGCAAGAAGGTCTCCACCGTCTATGACGAGATGGGCCGCGTCACCTCCACCTGGGAGGGCGAGGCGACGACGGGCAAGCAGCTCACGGCCCAGACGTACGACACGGTCGCCAAGGGCGAGGCCTACGGCTCGTACACGTACGTCAACGGCGCGGTCTACGCCGCCACCCTTGTCACGGCGCTGGACACCAACTACCAGCCCCTGACCACCCGCTACTCGGTGTCCAAGACCGCCGAGCCGGAACTGGGCGGCACCTACGACTACACGACCACGTACAACACCGACGGAACCGTCCTGACGTCGACCGTCCCGGCGGCCGGCGGGCTGTCCACGGAGAAGCTCTTCCCCAAGTACGACACCCTGCAGAGGCAGACGGAACTGCGCAGCGTGTACGGCTCGACCGACTACACGTACGTCGACAAGGCGGAGTACTCCACCACCAGCCAGTTGCGACGTCTCGTCCTGACCAGCAAGGGGGACGGGGCCAAGGCGACCGAGCTGGGCTTCGAGTACGAACGCGGCACCGACCGTACGACGCACTCCTTCGTCAAGACCAACGACTCGGCCTCGGTCGCCTACGACGCCCGTTACACCTACGACCAGGTCGGCAACGTCACCTCCATCACGGACAACCCGGCCGGCGGCCAGGCGGACACCCAGTGCTTCCAGTACGACTGGCAGCGCCGGATGACCCAGGCGTGGACCAGCAGCACGACACCGGACAGCGCGATCGGCACAGGTACGACGAACGCCGCCTGTGCCACCGCGCCCTCCGCCTCCACCGTCGGGGGACCGGCCCCGTACTGGCGCTCGTACACGGTCGACGACGTGACGGGCAACCGCAAGACGGAGACGATCCACGGCTTCGGGACGTCGGCCACCCCGGACGTCACCCGTGAATACTTCTACGGTGACGCCGACCAGGACGGCACGGCCGGCGAGACCGGCGACGGCGGCCCGCACGCCCTGACCAAGGTCGAGACCCTCACCCCGGCCTACGGGGGCAACCCGGAGGTCAAGTCCCAGGACACGTACGCGTACGACAGCGCGGGCAACACCACCAAGCGGGTCCTGAGCGGCAACACCCAGGACCTGGCCTGGAACGCCCAGAACAAGCTGACCAAGGTCACCGGCGCCAAGACGACGGACTACGTGTACGACGCCTCGGGCCAGCGACTGCTGCGCAACGTCGGCGGCGAGAAGACGCTGTACCTGCCGGGCATGGAACTGCGCCTGAACCCGACGACCAAGGCGGTCACGGCAACCCGGTACTACGGCTTCGGCGCCACCACGGTGGCCATGCGCACAGGGAGCGGCGTCCAGTTCCTCGCCTCCGACCAGCACGGCACGGCGGAGATCGCGGTCGACGCGGTCACCGGCTCGGTCACGCGCCGCCGCATGAACCCGTACGGCAGCGAGCGCGGCAACGACGCCAAGACCTGGGTGAACGACAAGGGCTTCCTGGGCAAGACGGTCGACGAGTCGACGGGCCTGGTCAATGTCGGAGCACGTGAGTACGACCGTTCGACCGGCCGCTTCATCTCGGTCGACCCGGTCATCGACTACAGCGACCCGCAGCAGATGAACGGGTACGCCTACGCCAACAGCAACCCGGTCACGAGCAGCGACGCGAGCGGGATGTTCTGCGACGGCTGCAGCGCCAACAACCCCGACACGGTGTGGACCGCGGACAACGGCCCCGGCTGCACGACCGCGGGTTGCTACGACCACGACGGCAAGTTCCTCTACCCCACCAACGGTCAGACCACTGCCGAGCACAAGGCGGACCAGGAGCGCGGGAAGGCCGACGGGGCCAAGAAGCGCATCGCCGACGCCGCCAGAGAACTCGCCAAGATCGCGATGGACGAGCTCGGCATCACGGACGCCCTGGACTGCTTCACCACGGGCAACCTGGGCGCCTGCGGCGCGACCCTGCTGAACGTCGCCACGAGCTTCGCCGGCGGTCTGATCGGCAAGCTGGGCGGGAAGTACGCGGCGCCCTGGAAGTGGAACAAGGCAGCGGCCCTCGGCAAACGCATTTGGGGCCTGGGCGCCAAGCTGGTGTCCGCCGTCAAGGACTGGTTCAAGTTCGAGAAGAGGGCGAAGAAGGCGGAGGAGGCGGCCGAAGAGGCGGTCGAGGCTGCGGCATCCTGCCCTGTCCCGAACAGTTTCGTCCCTGAACAACAGGTCTTGATGGCCGATGGCAGCACAAAGGCCATCAAGGACGTCAAGATCGGTGACAAGGTCCTCGCCACCGACCCGGAGACCGGCACGACCGCGATCGAACCGGTGACGGCGGAGATTAAGGGCGTGGGAGCCAAGCACCTGGTGAAGGTCACCATCGACATTGATGGCGACAATGGCTCCGAAACCGCCTCTGTCACTGCGACCGACGGGCATCCCTTCTGGGTCCCCGAAATCCGGGACTGGATCAGCGCGACCGATCTCGAGCCGGGCCAGTGGCTCAGCACCTCAACAGGAACCCTTGTGCGGATCGCTGAGGTACAGCGCTGGACACAGCTTTTGACGGTCCACAACCTCACGGTTACGGACTTGCACACGTACTATGTTGTGGCGGATGACGTCAGCGTCCTGGTTCACAACATGGGGCGAAAGCCCGGGCAGCGGCCCAACTACGACGCTGAGGGGCCTCACACCACGTTTGTTCGCCACGGGGGGACGGGTCAAATCAAAAAGTATGCAGAATGGGCACCGCAGTCGAATCCTCGCAATCCAGCTCCGTTCGAGCTCGTGAAGAGATTCGACCTGGAAGGGCCTGCTCACACGAATGCGGATGGTACAAAGGTGGATACGCCTCACATCAACTCGCCGAACGGTGGTGACGCGCGTGCCCCGGAAGGCTGGGAAAAGCCCCTCGGATGCCCCTAAGGAAGGTCAAGGAATGCGTTTCATGCAGTCCTGGTACGCGTCCAACTGCGACGGTGAATGGGAGCATGAATACGGCATCAGGATGGTCACGACGGACAATCCTGGATGGCATATCGAGATCGATGTGAGCGAGACTGATTTGGAGGGCGTGCTCGTGGAGCGCGCAAGGCATGAATTTTCAGATGGAGGGTGGATGATCGCGTGGAGTGATGGAACGAAGTTTCAAGCCGCCTGCAGTCCGCTGTCGCTCCGTGATGTAGACGCATTTTTCGGGCAATTGACTGAGGAGGCTCCTGGTGATCGGAAGCCATTTACTTAGTTCGATGATGTGACCGTGCGCCCGTCCTTGAGCCCGCCGATTTGGTGGGCTCAAGGCGTTTACGGCGAGTGTGTAGGCTGGGCTGGATTTCAGGAATCAAGATTATACGCATCTGGTCGATCAATTCGAAGGTTCACGCGGAGTGAATATGGCCTGTTGGTCCATCGAGTTGATGAGAGTGGTGCTCTCGCGGAAGAGGATTACTTCGGTCGGACTGCTGGCGAGGTAGGCGCATGCGGAACCTTCCTTGCTGTAGAGCAAGGCTTCTGCCGGTTGAGTTCGGTCATGTACCGAAGGGGACATGTTCGTATTGGAGGTAGGGGCCGGTAAAGCCCGTATCGACAGTGCAGAAGTACCGCTTGCCCCGCACTGTGCTGCCAAGCTTCACCGCTTGGTGTTGTTGTCGCCCTCATAGGCCACACTGTCGTGGAATGCTCTGCTCTTGCTGCTTGAGTTGGCGGAGTCTCAACCATGAGAAACGCTTGAGACTCCGCCAGCTCATTCCGGCGCTCGCAGCGTGGTTATCAGAGCTGCGAGTGGGCGTATAGCTGTAGTGAGGATGCGTCCTGGTTCTTCGCTTTCCCGGAGGAGGATTGCGCCGGTGGGAGCGGCAGCAAGGAAGATGCATGCGGAGCCTTCTTCGCTGTAGGACGACTTCTGCCAGTTGGGTTCGGTCATGTCTCGTCCCTCAGATGTCCTGGGCGATGTGATGGATCAGGTCGCGTGAGGCGGCGGGTTTCAGGGCGACTGCCTCCATGCGATCCAGAACGAGACGGTACTTCTCCAACTGTCCTGCCGCATCGACTAGTTCACTGCCATGAGCGGTGTCGACCTCCACCGTGTCGAGCGCCGCTACCGGACCGTGGAAGTAGTCGACGGCGTGTCCCGTGGTGGGGAACGACGTGCCGTTGAACGGGATCACGCGGACGTTGATGTTGGTCTGCTCGCTGGCCTCGGTCAGGTGTTCCAGCTGAGTCCTGGCCACCTCACGGCCGCCGAACTGCATCCGCAGGGCGGCCTCGTGGACGATCGCGGTGTATAGGGGCGGTTGTTCGCGGTGGAAGATGGCCTGGCGCTTGATGCGATGGGAGATCCGGAACTCGATCTCGTGCGGGCGCAGCGCGGGAACGGCCTCGCGGAACAGCGCGCGGGCGTGCTCGGGGGTCTGGAGCAGGCCGGGGATGTTGATGACCTGGGTGACACGCAGGGCGGTGGCGTGGTGTTCCAGTTCAGCGAGGTCCAGTAGGCGGGGCGGCAGGGTGTCGCGGTACTCCTCCCACCAGCCGCGTGTCCGGTCCGCTGCCATGTTGGCGAGGGCATCGACGAAGGGTTCGTCCGTGCAGCCGTAGATGTTGGCGAGCGTGCGCACTCGTTCGGCACTGACGCCGAAGCGGTTGGCTTCGATGTTGCTGACCTGCGCCTGAGTGGTGCCAAGGGAGCGGGCAGCCTGGGCGGCGGTCATGCCCGCACGTTCCCGTAGGCGGCGCAGTTCGATGCCGATGCGGAGGCGGCGGGCCGTCGGGACGCTTCGTGGTGCCAAGTCCTCTCCGTTCCGTACACCTGGTGTGGAAGTCACTCACACGAGGTAAATCCCTGAACCTTTTGCTTGGATCTGCAAAACATTCAGCGCCAGCAGTCTACGGTGAGTCTCGAACCGCCCAATCGACCCCGCCGACAAGCCGGAAGCGCACCGCGTCGCGGCACTGCCACCGCCCGGCCGGGCCGTCGAGCGGACCAACACCCCCCACCGCAGGAGGCGTTCATGGTCACCGTATCCCCGTCGGAGTGCGAAGTGTCACCAAACTGGGCGTACAGCCTCCAACTGCCCCACGATCCCCGAGCCGCCCGCATCGCCCGTGTCACGCTCAGGGCCGTACTCGCCACCCATGGCATGTCTCGCCTCCAGGACCCGGCAGAACTCCTGGCGTCGGAACTCGTCACCAACGCCTACCGCTACTCCACCGGCCCCGCCACCCTCCGCCTGCGCGGCCTCACCCGCACCCGGCTCCGGGTGAGCGTCTGGGACGCCAATCCGTACATTCCGCCGCCCTTCGGCAAGCGGTCCGGGCCCGTCGGACCTGTCCCCGCGGAGGCGGACAGCGGGCGTGGACTGTTCCTCGTATGCCACTACGCGCAGGCGTGGGGCGGGTATCCGCTCGGTAGTGGCCCCTCCCGGCAGGGCGGAAAGCTGTTGTGGTGTGAGGTTGGGGTGCCGGGTGAGCGTTCGGCGGCTGGGGTGTGAGCCTTGCTCAGGGTCGCGCAGCCGTCATGCCCCAACGCTATCGTGGTGAAGGTGACACGTTCTGTGACCAGTGGAGGATCGTGGTGACCATCATGACCGAGCGTCCTCGGGCCATAGACGCCCCGCCGAGTGGCTCCTACGAGGAGATGCTCCAGATCGTCGAGGAGATGGACACACCTGTCGGCTACAGGGCCGAGCTCATCCGGGGGAAGATCGTCGTGTCGCCGTGGTCGAAGCTGCGTTACAAGCGGGTCATGAAGTCACTTCGACTTCAGCTGCAGCCACACGCTCCCGAGGGGCACGACGTCGACGTCGCTCCCTTCCTCTTTGTCTTTCCCGGCTCCGAGCGGGCATGCGGCCCCGACCTGCACGTCGCCGACGAATCCGCCTTCGAGGCCGACGGCCGTCACGCCGACGCCTCCGCCCTCTCCCTCGTCGCCGAGCTGACCTCCGACTCCACCAAGGACGTCGACTGGCTCGACAAGATGGCGACGTACGGACAGATCGTCCCGGTGTATCTGCTGCTCGACATGCGGATCGGGGAGATCAACGTCATGTGGGATCCGTCTCCCAAGGGGTACCGGTCCCGGACCAACGTGCCGTTCGGGCGGCCGGTGCGCGTTCCGGCGCCGTTCGACTTCGAACTCGACACGTCGGAGTTCGGCGTGGAGGAGTACGTGGACCGGGAGGTCGAGCAGCGGTGAGAGCGGACGGGGCTCGGTTTGACCCTCGCAAAGCCGCCCCGTAACCTTGAGCGTCGGTGTGTCCCCTAGGCGCGCCACATCCCCGTAAACCTCTTCCTCCCGGACACCGGTCCGCCGGTGGCACAGGGAGAGGCCGTCCGTGACTCTTCCCGGGCGGCTGGACTGCGGGGGTGCCGTTTCCGAGCGAGAGAGTGAGATCCGCGTGTACGCCATCGTGCGCAGCGGTGGTCGCCAGCACAAGGTTGCTGTCGGCGACATCGTTGAGGTTGACAAGATTTCCACCGCCAAGGTTGGCGACACGGTCGAGCTCTCGACCCTGCTCGTTGTCGACGGCGACGCCGTGACCAGCGACCCGTGGGTGCTGGCCGGCATCAAGGTCCAGGCCGAGGTCGTGGACCACCACAAGGGCGTCAAGATCGACATCCTTCGCTACAAGAACAAGACCGGCTACCGCCGTCGTCAGGGCCACCGCCAGCAGTACACGGCGATCAAGGTCACTGAGATCCCCGCGGCTGCGAAGTAAGGGACTGAGGAGACATGGCACACAAGAAGGGCGCATCGTCCACCCGGAACGGTCGCGACTCGAATGCCCAGCGGCTCGGCGTGAAGCGCTTCGGCGGTCAGGTCGTCAACGCGGGTGAGATCCTGGTCCGCCAGCGTGGCACCCACTTCCACCCGGGCGCCGGTGTCGGCCGCGGTGGCGACGACACGCTGTTCGCGCTCGCGGCCGGTGCGGTGCAGTTCGGCACCCACCGTGGCCGCAAGGTCGTGAACATCGTTCCGGTCGCCTGAGTCCTCTGATCAGGGCTTAGACCGAACAACGCTTCGCGAGGCGGACCTCACTTCCCTTCCGGGAAGGCGGGTCCGCCTTTCGCGTGTTAGGCAGTAAGACACATCCGTACGTTTTCGCAGTGCTGGAGGCACCTACCATGACCACCTTCGTGGACCGCGTCGAGCTGCATGTCGCCGCGGGTAACGGAGGCCACGGCTGTGCCTCCGTCCACCGTGAGAAGTTCAAGCCGCTCGGCGGCCCGGACGGCGGCAACGGCGGCCGTGGCGGTGATGTGATCCTGGTCGTCGACCAGTCGATCACCACCCTCCTCGACTACCACCACAAGCCCCACCGCAGCGCGACCAACGGCAAGCCCGGCGAGGGCGGCAACCGTTCCGGCAAGGACGGCCAGGACCTGATCCTGCCGGTGCCGGACGGCACGGTGATCCAGGACAAGGCCGGGAACGTGCTGGCGGACCTGGTCGGCCACGGCACCTCGTACGTCGCCGCCCAGGGCGGTCGCGGCGGGCTCGGCAACGCGGCGCTGGCCTCGGCCCGCCGTAAGGCGCCCGGCTTCGCGCTGCTCGGCGAGCCCGGTGACTTCCAGGACATCGTCCTGGAACTGAAGACGGTCGCGGACGTGGCCCTCGTCGGCTACCCGAGCGCCGGCAAGTCCTCGCTGATCTCCGTGCTCTCCGCAGCCAAGCCGAAGATCGCCGACTACCCCTTCACCACCCTCGTGCCGAACCTCGGTGTCGTGACCGCCGGGTCGACCGTCTACACCGTCGCCGACGTTCCCGGTCTCATCCCGGGCGCCAGCCAGGGCAAGGGGCTGGGCCTGGAGTTCCTGCGCCACGTCGAGCGGTGCAGTGTGCTCGTGCATGTGCTGGACACGGCGACCCTGGAGTCCGAGCGCGATCCGCTCTCCGACCTCGACATCATCGAGGAGGAACTCAAGCAGTACGGCGGTCTCGGCAACCGGCCGCGGCTCGTGGTGCTGAACAAGATCGACGTACCGGACGGCAAGGACCTCGCCGAGATGGTCCGCCCGGATCTGGAGGCGCGAGGCTACCGCGTCTTCGAGGTGTCCGCGGTCGCCCACACGGGGCTGAAGGAGCTGTCCTTCGCCCTCGCCGACATGGTGGGCGCGGCGCGTGCCGCCAAGCCGAAGGAGGAGGCGACCCGGATCGTCATCCGTCCCAAGGCCGTGGACGACGCCGGCTTCACCGTCACGCTGGAGGAGGACGGCCTCTACCGCGTCCGCGGCGAGAAGCCCGAACGCTGGGTCCGGCAGACCGACTTCAACAACGACGAGGCCGTGGGCTACCTCGCCGACCGCCTCAACCGCCTCGGTGTGGAGGAGCAGTTGATGAAGGCGGGCGCCCGCGCCGGCGACGGTGTGGCGATCGGTCCCGAGGACAACGCGGTCGTCTTCGACTGGGAGCCGACCGTCATGGCCGGCGCCGAGATGCTGGGCCGCCGCGGTGAGGACCACCGCCTCGACGAGCCCCGTCCGGCCGCCCAGCGCCGCCGCGACCGCCAGGCCGAACGCGACGAGGCCACCCAGGAGTTCGAGGGCTTCGAGCCCTTCTGAGGCACGCGCCCGGGACCCGTTGCGGTGCACCGCAACGGGTCCTTCGCCGTCCCCGTGTTGGGCGTGTGTGCGCGGTCCTCCTTCCAGCTACGGCGTGGTCTCCGGCGCCCCTGAAGCCGATCGCGACCGTCCGCACGGTGTGAAAACTGTGTGACCGGAGCCTGGGGCTCATCTGTGTCCCAGGCTCCTCTCAGCGCACTCTAAGGAACGTCTCTTACCGTCCCTTGACCATGGAGACGGACTGTACGAGAGACGACGCCCCGGTGAACGCGCGCGCCGAACTCGCGGCCATGCCCGCGCAGCGCAGCCCTCAGACCGCGCAGACCGCGCGACCGGCCCCGCTGCCCGCCGGCACCCGCCTGCTGCACATCGGCCCGCACAAAACCGGGACCACCTCGATCCAGGGCGCCCTCTTCGGGGCCAAGGAGACGATGCCGGCGTACGGCGTCGAGTTCCCGGCCGCGAGCAGGCACCCCATGCAGGCCGTGCTCGCGGCCTGCTCCCGGGGCGGGATGATCGGTGACACCACCCCCACCGAGCGGCACTGGCAGCAGTTCGTGGAGCAGGTGGCCGCCGGCGGCCGGAAGACCTCAGTGATCAGCAGCGAGTTCTTCGCCGACGCCCCCGACGACGCCACCATCGAGCGGGTCGTCGAGCAGCTCGGCGGTGCGCGGGTGCACGTCCTGGTCACCCTGCGGCCGCTGGCGAAGATCATGCCCTCGCAGTGGCAGCAGTACGTGCAGAACGGGCTGCGCATGGGCTACGAGGAGTGGCTGGAGCACATGCTCCGCAAGGCCCCGTACGAGAAGCCCAACCCCAGTTTCTGGCGGCGGCACCGGCACGACCGGCTCGTCGAGCGGTGGGTGCGGGTGGTCGGCGCCGACCGGGTCACCGTCGTCGTGGTGGACGACCGGGACCGCGAGGGGCTGATGCGCACCTTCGAGGCGCTGCTGGGTCTTCCGGACAAACTGCTGCAGCCGGTTCCGGACACCGCGAATCGTTCCCTCACCCTAGCCGAGACCGAAATGCTGCGGAATCTCAATAAAGAATTCCGGGGCAATGGGCTGCCGGACGAGCTTTATTCGAAACTTATCCGCAACGGCGCGGTGATGCATATGAAGAACGCGTGCAGCCCCACGTCACGGGACGTGAAGATCTCCACCCCCGGGTGGGCGGTGGAGGCGGCCGCCGGGATCGGCGCCGAGATGGCCGAGCGCATCACCGCGATGGGCGTAAGGGTCCTCGGCGATCCGGCACTTCTGTCCGCGGTGCCGAAACCGGCCGCCTCCGACGGCGGCGAGGAGCCCCGGATGGCCCCCGAGGTGGCCGCTCAGGCCCTGTACGGCGCGCTCGCGGCGGTGGCCGAGGCCGGGGCGGGCCGGCCCGGCGCGCGCGGGGTGCACCAGACCTCCTCCAGGGAACTGGTGAGAGTCCTCGGGCATCGCTGCCTCAAGCGGCTTCGCCGTCACTGACCATCGTTCACCGTTACTCTCAGGTATCACTCGGCCCCTGTGGAGTTACTCACAGGATTTCCAGGGAGCATCCTCATGGGTTCCGTACACGTCTTACCAATCACCAGCGGTTCAAGGTGAATGGCGGGTGGCGCGCACATATGCAGTGAAGGGCGCTCACCTTGCATCGCGGTAACCGCAAGTGGGACCATTTCCCCGTTCCCTGTCGCCCCAAGGTAGGTCTTCTGGTGTCCCAGCACATAGCCAAGCCCCGTACGACCGCAGTGATCCTGGCCGGTGGCACCGGTCAGCGTGTGGGTCTGTCGATCCCCAAGCAGCTGCTGAAGATCGCAGGCAAGGCCGTCATCGAGCACACCCTGACCACCTTCGAGAAGGCCGACTCCGTCGACGACGTCATCGTGCTGATGGCGCCGGGCTATGTGCCCGACATCGAGAAGATCGTCGCCAAGGCCGGGTTCAAGAAGGTCTCCAGGATCATCGAGGGCGGCTCCACCCGCAACGAGACCACCGAGCGCGCCATCACGGCCCTGGGCGAGGGCCTGGCCGAGGGTGAGGACCTCAACGTCCTCTTCCACGACGCCGTACGCCCCCTGCTCTCCCAGCGCGTCATCGACGACTGCGTGACCGCCCTGGAGCGCTACCAGGCCGTCGACGTCGCCATCCCGTCCGCCGACACCATCATCGTCACCCGGACGCACGGCGAGGACGGTGAGTTCATCACCGAGATCCCGGACCGCTCCCGGCTGCGCCGCGGCCAGACCCCGCAGGCCTTCAAGCTGTCCACCATCAAGCGGGCCTACGAGGTGGCGGCCGGCGACCCCAACTTCCAGGCCACGGACGACTGCACGGTCGTCCTGCGCTACCTGCCGGACGTGCCGATCCACGTCGTCGCGGGCGACGAGTACAACATGAAGGTCACTCAGCCGGTCGACGTCTTCATCGCCGACAAGCTGTTCCAGCTGGCCTCCACCGCCACCCCCGAGCCGTACGGCGAGGAGGTCTACCGCGAGTTGCTGACCGGCAAGACCGTCGTCGTCTTCGGCGGCTCCTACGGCATCGGCAAGGACATCTCCGAGCTCGCCGAGTCCTACGGCGCCACGGTGTACGCCCTCGGCCGCTCCACCACCGGCACGCACGTCGAGAACCCGGAGGAGGTCGACGACGCGCTGTCCAAGGCCTACAGCGAGACCGGGCGCATCGACTACGTCGTCAACACCGCCGGGGTGCTGCGCATCGGCAAGCTGGCCGAGACCGACAACGCGACCATCGAGGAAGCGCTGAAGGTGAACTACCTGGCGCCGGTGCAGATCGCCCGTTCGGCCTACAAGTACCTCGCCGAGACCAAGGGCCAGCTGCTGCTGTACACCTCCAGCAGCTACACCCGCGGCCGCGCCGAGTACAGCCTCTACTCCTCGACCAAGGCCGCCATGGTGAACCTCACCCAGGCCCTGTCCGACGAGTGGGCCGGCGACAGCATCCGGGTGAACTGCGTGAACCCGGAGCGCACGGCGACCCCCATGCGCACCAAGGCCTTCGGGCAGGAGCCCGCGGGCAGCCTGCTCTCCTCCGAGGCCGTCGCCCGCACCTCGCTCGACGTCCTCCTCTCCGAGCTCACCGGGCACGTCATCGACGTCCGCCAGCAGGACCCCACGGCCGCCGCGGGCAAGGCCTCCGGCTTCGAACAGGCCCTGGCCTCGGTGCTCGACCGACAGGACGGCGTGGCATAATCAACCGCAAATAGCCATCGAATTTCAGGCCTCTGTGGCTCCCTGTTTACGGAGAATTCACAGAGGCCTGAAGCGTAAGAATCCCGAAACCTTCACAAAGGATTTTCCGGACTTTTTAGGCTTCTATGACCGGCACCCCTCCCAGAGCAGGTTTCTCCGTGATATCCACTGCCATTCGCGTGGCCCGGGTGGGCAGCGCGGCCGAACTGGCCGCGGCGGTCCTCATGATGCTGGGCTACCCCTGCCTCATGCTGGCCGCGCTCGTCCCGAGCACCCCCGCCTTCGCCGCCGCGGCCGCCGTGACGTACCTGGCGGACCTCTATCTCCACCGCAAGGGCACCTACCTCATCACCCTGCTGAACAAGGTGAGGGCCGGCCTGTCCACCCGGTTCCTGGTCCGCGAGCTGCTGCTCATCCTGCTGCTGGCCCGGCTCGACCTGTCGGAGGAGCCGGTCTTCTACGCGGCGATCGCCTGCTTCACGCTCTTCTTCGGTCTCCAGGCCCCGCACGGCGCCCTGGTCACCCTGATCGGCAAGCGCCGCCAGATGCCGGTCGTCACCCGCAACGTCGACCTGGCCTCCCGGCTGACCATCCCGGACGCCCCGCCGCGCGCGCTGCTGACCCGGGCCGGACAGAAGATGCTCCACCTGGACCTCGCGGCGATGGCCGGCCTGCTCGTCTGCGCCCTCACCGGCACCGACCTCGCCGGTTACGTGGGCGTCGCCGTGACCCTGGCCCTCGGCGCGCTGTACGTCGCCCTCCTGGTGCCGCACCTGCGCGCCCGCCGGCTGCCGCCGAAGCCCGACAAGGTGCTGGCCACGGTGAGCGCCTGGCTGCGCGAGTACCGCCCGGAGACCGTGCTGTACTTCTCCGGCTCCAAGGAGTCCGCCTACCAGGTCAACATGTGGCTGGAGACCATGGAGCAGCTGGACACCCGGCCGCTGATCATCCTGCGTGAGCGCTCCGTCCTGGAGCGGATGGCGCCCACGACGGTCCCCGTCATCTGCGTGCCCGGGGGGGTGCACCTGATGAACATGGACCTCTCCATGGTGCGGGTCACGCTGTACGCCGCGAACGTCGGCAAGAACATCCACATGCTGCGCGTGCCCACCATGAAGCACGTCTTCATCGGCCACGGCGACAGCGACAAGCTCGCCAGCGTCAACCCGTTCAGCAAGGTGTACGACGAGGTGTGGACGGCCGGCCGGGCCGGCCGCGACCGCTACGCCATCGCCGACGTCGGCATCCGCGACGAGGACATCGTCGAGGTCGGCCGCCCGCAGCTCGCGCCCATCGAGACCTGGGCCGGCGCCCCGAAGGACCGCATCCCCACGGTCCTGTACGCGCCCACCTGGGAGGGCTGGGACGACAACCCGGGCAACACCTCCATCCTGCTGGCCGGCGAGAACATCGTGAAGAAGCTGATCGCCGCCGAGCCCCCGGTCCGCGTCCTGTACAAGCCGCACCCGTTCACCGGCACCCGCAGCGCCGCGGCCGGTGCCGCGCACCGGCGGATCATCGCCCTGGTCAAGAAGGCCGCCGAGCAGCGCGCCGGTGACTCCCGCTTCCGGGGCGACGCGGCGGCCCAGGCCGCGGCGAAGGCCGAGCTGACCCGCCTCAAGGCCCGCCTCGAGGACCTCTCGCTCTCCTTCGACGAGAAGGCCGACGAAGCGGTGACCAGCCGCGACGGCATCGTCGACATGCGCAAGCACGAGGAGGCGGCCCGGCTGCGCACCGAGTGGAACGACGCCTACTGGCGGTCCTTCCCCGACTTCGAGCACCGGGTGATCACCGGCGCCGAACCGCGCCTGTACGACTGCTTCAACGCCGCCGAGGCGATGGTCTCCGACATCTCCAGCGTGGTCTCCGACTTCATCGCGAGCGGCAAGCCGTACGCCGTGACGGACTCCGCGGAGCTGGGCGCGGAGGAGTTCCGGCGGCAGAACACCGCGGTGCGCGCGGCCGTGATCCTCACCAACTCCGCCGCCGAGCTGGACCAGCTGCTCGGCGCGGTGCGCGACCCGGCCGCCGACGCGCTGGCCGAGGATCGCAAGGAGCTCAAGGAGTACCTGCTCGGCCCCGACGAGCCGACCTCTCTCGCCCAGTTCAACACGGCCGTCGCCGACCTCGCCCTCAAGGCCGAGGCCCGCAATGTCGGCCAGGCATCCCGGGCCGCCGCGGCGGACGGCGCGGACGGCGCGACCGGCGCGGCGCCCGGTGGAGGCGCGGAACTGACCAACGGTGTTACGGCGGGCTGACAGCCGTATGACGAAGGGCCCGGCCCCCGGAGAACGTCTCCGGGAGGCCGGGCCCTTCGGCATTCTGTGATGTGGGACACCTTCGGGTATCGGGACAACCCGTACGCCGAGCCGACCGTCTATCGGGTAGCTGGAACATTGAACTAGGGCAACCGTTGCGTGATGAGAGGGAAAAGTGACTCGTGCGCAGCCTGACGTCACGGTGATCATCGGGGCGTACGAAGCGATGCCGTACCTGGTCGAGTGCCTCGCCTCGGTCGAGGCACAGACGCTGGACCCGTCCCGGATCGAGGTCGTCGCCATCGACGACGGCTCCGCGGACGGCACCGGGGACTACCTGGAGGAGTTCGCCGCCCGCGCTCCCATGCCGGTCACGGTGATCCGCCAGGAGAACTCCGGCGGACCCAGCGGCCCGCGCAACGTCGGCCTGGCCAGGGCCACCGGACGGTACGTGTTCTTCCTCGACGCCGACGACCGGCTCGGCGCCGAGGCGCTGGAGCGGATGGTCGCCATGGCCGACCGCAACGGCACCGATGTCTGCCTGGGCAGGGTCGAGGGCGTCAACCGCAAGGCGCCCCGGTCGATGTGGGGCGCGAACCAGGACCGTACGGACGTCTTCTCCTCCAACATCAAGTTCACGCTCAGCGCCCAGAAGCTGTTCCGCCGTGCCTTGCTGGAGCGTCACCACATGCGCTTCGACGAGTCCCTGTGGACCGGCGAGGACGCGCTGTTCACGATGGAGGCCTATCTGCGGGCCGACGGCGTCTCGATAGTCGCCGACTACACCTGCTACTACCTGGTGGGCCGCGACGACGGCAAACACGTGACCAAGAGCGGCGGTTACCAGCTGCGCTTCGACTCCGCGCGTGCCCTGATGGGCCTGCTGGAGCGGATGGTCCCGCCCGGCCCGAAGCGGGACGTGCTCATGGTCCGGCCCTTCCAGGTCACGCTGCTGCCGCAGTTCGGCCCGGTCTTCCTCCGGCAGGACGAGGAGATCCGGCGCACCAAGTTCGACCTGGCCGAACCGCTGATGGACGCCTACTGGAACGAGGGCGTCGCCCAGCGGCTGAGGGTCCACGAGCGGCTGCGGCTCCAGTTGGTGGCCATGCGGCGCCCGGACCTCCTGGTGGACGTCCTGGAGTTCATGAAGGCCAAGCACGAGCCCCGCCCCGTCCTGAAGAAGGGCGGCACCCAGCTCTATCTGGCCTACCCCGGCTACCGCTCCCGCAAGGACGGCGTCCCCGACCGCGTCTACCTCGCCGAACCGCGCGAGGCGAAGGCGTACCCGGGCTGGCGCCAGACCCCGGCCGAGACCTTCCTGCGCGGCGCGACCCGCAAGGTGCGGCGCAGGCTGGGACGACTGAGGAAGCGGGGGACCGGGCCGCACGGCCGGGTGGCCGCCTGAGCCGCGCCCGCGGTGCTACTTCGCCTGCTTCAGCGCCCGGCCCATCACCCGGCGCGCCCTGCGGTAGATCGACGGCGTCGGCACGCTCACGGCAGCGGCCTTGGCGGCCGCCTTCGCCCCCGCCCGGGACTTCGCCAGCTCCCGCTTCAACTGGGTGTTGTGGGCGTCCAGTTCGGTGATGCGCTGCTGCAGCCAGCCGAACCGGCTCGTCAGCGAGGCGACGTCCGCGTCGATCCAGGGGCGCACCCCCTCCGGGAAGCGCAGCGCACGCAGCCGCTCGTCGAAGGCCTTGCCGCCGTCGCCGTGCGTGAAGGTGTTCTCCAGCCCGTTCTTGTCCAGGAACGAGGTGAACCGGTCGAACCGCTCCCGGTGGTTGCCGGTCAGCGCGCTGAAGTCGGCCTCCTCGTACAGCTCGGCCGGGTCGAGGTCCGCGGGCACCTCGCTCAGCAGCCGGTGCGGGATCTCGAAGTAGCGGCACAGCTCCAGCGTGCGCGAGTCGAAGGCCAGCACGGTGGCCGGCGTCCCCGCCAGCAGGGCCGCGATGTTGCCGTGGATGCGCGAGCCGAACGAGTAGTCGAACTCCTTCAGGTCGTCGATCCAGGTGACCGGGTCGATGTACACCCGGACCTTGTCCTCCCGGTACATCGGGTGGTCGGGGTGGGTCGGCATCTCGCGGACCCGGCCGGCCGAGGAGTCGGTGTCACGCCAGTGCAGCTGGCGGGCGTCGGTGAGGTTCTGCCCGATGTAGCGCAGGTTGGGGTAGTTCTCATGGGCCCGTCTGAGGATCTTGCTCAGGCCTCCGCGCACCGCGGTGTGCGAGCCGTTGGTGGAGATCCTCGACTCGGGGGTGATGGCCGCCACCCGCTTGGTCACCTCGAGCCGCTCGCCGTGCATGAACAGCGACGGGCAGCCGATGATCTCGACGTCCTTGAAGCCCATGTCGGTGAGGTACTTCGCGGTGAACTCGCCCCGCACGCCGATGGAGGCGCTGTGGTCCAGCACCGCGGAGACGAAGCCCCGCACGGTGGACTCCATGGACTTCAGCCGCGCCGGGTCGTTGTCCAGACCGGCCTGGGCGCCGACGCCCACCACCACGACGGGGATCTTCAGCTTCGATATCAGCTGCGTCAGCCGCTGGAGCGGGGCCTCGAACGTCGGCCGGAAGGCGTTGGCCAGCGGTACGACGAACGCGTCATACTCCTCGTTGATCCGCGCGGCCGCGCTGACCTGGGTCGCGATGCCGTTGGACACCACCTCCGCGCTGCCGGGCACGGTGAGGATCTTGTGTGTGGCGTCACTGAAGATCAGGTTGCCGGAGTTGGTGGCAAAGACGTCGCGGTGGAGGGCTTCCTCGACGGGGATCACGTCGAAGGGGCTCTTCCCCGACCTGAGGAGTATGCGCTTCACAGGGCGAACTGTAGGTGACACAAACTTCAAAATAAATTTGTATTCCCTTCAGATTCCATGTGGAACCAGTACAACCTTTTTGCCGTACGCGAAGTGTGAGCAAACGATTACGCAGGGGGATCGTCCGGGGAGTGGAACTCGCGCGCGGCCCCGGGGTGCGTTCGCGTAGATTGCGAGAGGAGTGGGACAGCCGCGCGAGGGGACGAAAAACAAGGTGGCAGGCGCAAGGCAGGCCGTGGGCGAGGCCCGCAGGATCGTCGTCAAGGTGGGCTCCTCGTCGCTGACCACGGCCGCCGGGGGACTGGACGCCGACCGGGTCGACGCCCTCGTCGACGTCCTCGCCAAGAGCCGCAGCGGCGGCGAACGTGAGATTGTCCTCGTTTCCTCCGGCGCCATCGCCGCCGGCCTCGCCCCGCTGGGCCTGCGCCGCCGCCCCCGCGACCTGGCCCGCCAGCAGGCCGCCGCCAGCGTCGGCCAGGGCCTCCTGGTCGCCCGCTACACCGCCTCCTTCGCCCGCTATGCCGTCCGCGTCGGACAGGTGCTGCTGACCAGCGACGACATGAGCCGCCGTGCCCACCACCGCAACGCCTCGCGCACCCTCGACAAGCTGCTCGCGATGGGCGCGTTCCCCATCGTCAACGAGAACGACACCGTCGCCACCGACGAGATCCGCTTCGGCGACAACGACCGCCTCGCCGCGCTCGTCGCCCACCTCGTCCACGCCGACCTGCTGGTGCTCCTGTCCGACGTGGACGGCGTCTACGACGGCGACCCCAGCAGGCCGGGCACCTCCCGGATCGCCGAGGTGCGCGGCCCCGAGGACCTCGCGCACGTCGAGATCGGCAGCGCCGGCAAGGCGGGCGTCGGCACCGGCGGCATGGTCACCAAGGTCGAGGCCGCCCGGATCGCGACCGGCGCCGGCGTCCCCGTGGTCCTCACCAGCGCCGTGCACGCCGCCGACGCCCTCGCCGGCAAGGACACCGGCACCTACTTCCACCCCACCGGCAAACGCTCCGCCGACCGGCTGCTCTGGCTCCAGCACGCCTCCACCCCGCAGGGCTCGCTCACCCTGGACGACGGCGCGGTGCGCGCGGTCGTGGAGCGGCGCAAGTCGCTGCTGCCCGCCGGGATCGCCGACGTCGAGGGCGAGTTCAGCGCGGGCGACCCCGTCGAACTGCGCGACACCGCCGGACACGCGGTGGCCCGCGGCCTCGTCAACTTCGACGCCAAGGAGATCCCCCGGCTGATCGGGCGGTCCACCCGGGAGCTGGCGCGCGAACTGGGCGCCGAGTACGAGCGGGAGGTCGTCCACCGCGACGACCTGGTGATCCTCCACCCCTGAGGCCGTCGAACGGCTGTCTGCGGAGGGCCCCGAACGGTCCGTACCGGTGGGGGACGTTCCGTGAAACCGCCCCAAGGAGCCGTGCGGCCTGCTCAACTTTGTCTCAGTGAAGTCTCGGTGAGTCCCGGCGACCGGGATCCGCGGGACACGTCCGCTCGAGCGCCGCGTAAAGGAGGTCGTCGTGAGACGAGTGCGCCCTGGGGTGGCAGCGACCCGCGGGAGTACGAGCGGTGAGGAGCGGGCCCTGACGAGCGTGGCGGCGGGGGAGCGTTACCGGGCGCAGGAGCGCGAGGAGCCCGAGAGCACGCGCCCCTCGGACGCCCCCCGGCTGTGGCACGTCACCCTCAGCGTCTCCGGCGAGAAGGCCCCGCTCCACGAGGTCCGGCGCGCCCTGGAACAACTCGCCCACGACCACCCCTTCCTCCTGACCAGCCGGTACGCCCCCGATCACGCGGAGATCCGGTACTGGGAGGAGGCCCGCGATCTGCACGACGCGGCCGCCGTCGCCCTGCGCCTGTGGGGCGAGCACCGCCAGACCGCCGGACTGCCGCCCTGGGAGATCGTCGGCCTCGAGGTCATCGACCGCCAGACCTACCACCAACGCATCGCCGAGGGCTACGGCCCGGCCCCGGCGACCCCCGTAGGGGTCCACCCCTTCTGAACCTGGACCGGTCCGATCCTGGGCGGCCTGTCGGCCTTGGCCTGTCCGATCCTGGGCGGGTCCGATCCTGGCCTGTCGGCCGTACTTGGCCGATCCTGGCCTGTCCGTCCTGGTCCGTCTGCCTTGGCCCGTCCGACCCTGGTCCGTCTGCCTT
>NZ_KQ948778.1:94269-281177 GCF_001514205.1 Streptomyces griseoruber
TGTCGGCCCTGGCCTGTCGGCCCTGGCCCGGCCGATCCTGGGCCGGTCCGACGCTTAGCCCTTCCGATCCTGGCCCTGTCCGATCCCGGGTCTGCCGACCCTGGGCCCTTCTGACCTCGGGCCCTTCCACCCCAGGATCCTTCCGGCCTTCCGGCCTTCCGGCCTTCCGGCCTTCCGGCCTTCCGGCCTTCCGGCCTTCCGGCCTTCCGGCCTTCCGGCCTTCCGGCCTTCCGGCCTTCCGGCCTTCCGGCCTTCCGGCCTTCCGGCCTTCCGGCCTTCCGGCCTTCCGGCCTTCCGGCCTTCCGGCCTTCCGGCCTTCCGGCCTTCCGGCCTTCCGGCCCCCAGCGCCTCCAGCCCATCGGGTCTTCTCGCCCCGGGCCCTTCCGGCCCCTCCAGCCCCTCGGCTCTTCTCGCCCTCGGCCCCTCCAGCCCCTCGGCTCTTCTCGCCCTCGGCCCCTCCAGCCCCTCGGCCCTTCTCGCCCTCGGCCCCTCCAGCCCCTCGGCCCTTCTCGCCCTCGGCCCCTCGGCCCTTCTCGCCGCCCTCGGCCCTTCCGGCCCCGGATCCTTTCGGGCGTCGGGAAGGTGTCTCGGTTTCTGGGACGGGCCGTGGACGACCATGGCCCCTTCCGCCCGGCGCACTACCCTTCCCGTATGACCACGCTCTCCCCGTACGACGCCATGTCCCCGGTCACCCAGGCCGCCTACCGTGCCAAGGCCGCCGCCGCCGACCTCGCGCCACTGCCCCGGGCCGCCAAGGACGACGCGCTGCTCGCCATCGCGGACGCGCTGGAGGTCCGTACGAGCGAGATCGTCGAGGCCAACGCCAAGGACATCGCCAAGGCCCGCGAGGCCGGCACCGCCGAGTCCGTCATCGACCGGCTGACCCTCACGCCGGAGCGGGTGCGGGCCATCGCCTCCGACGTCCGGGACGTCGCCGCCCTGCCCGACCCGGTCGGTGAGGTCGTCCGCGGCTCCACCCTCCCCAACGGCATCGACCTGCGCCAGGTCCGCGTCCCGCTGGGCGTCGTCGGCATCATCTACGAGGCCCGCCCGAACGTGACGGTGGACGCCGCCGCCCTCTGCCTGAAGTCCGGCAACGCGGTCCTCCTGCGCGGTTCCGCCTCCGCCTACGAGTCCAACACCGCCCTCGTCCGGGTCCTGCGGGACGCCGTCGGCGGCGCCGGGCTGCCCGCCGACGCCGTCCAACTGGTGCCCGGCGAGGGCCGGGAGTCCGTGCACGAGCTGATGCGCGCCCGCGGCCTGGTGGACGTCCTCATCCCGCGCGGCGGCGCCTCCCTGATCCAGACCGTGGTCATGGAGTCCAAGGTCCCCGTCATCGAGACCGGCACCGGCAACTGCCACGTCTACGTCGACGCCCAGGCCGACATCGACATGGCGATCGGCATCCTGATCAACTCCAAGGCCCAGCGGGTCAGCGTCTGCAACGCCGCCGAGACCCTCCTGGTCCACCAGGACATCGCCGCCGAATTCCTGCCCCGCGCCCTGGACGCCCTCGCCGAGGCCGGGGTCACCGTCCACGCCGACGAAAGGGTCATGGCGTACGCCAAGGACTCCAAGGCGACCGTCGTGGAGGCCACGGCCGAGGACTGGGAGACCGAGTACCTCTCCTACGACATCGCCGCCGCCGTCGTCGACTCCCTCGACAAGGCCGTCGAGCACATCCGGCTGTGGACCTCCGGCCACACCGAGGCGATCGTCACCACCTCGCAGCAGGCGGCCCGCCGGTTCACCCAGCTGGTCGACTCCACCACGGTCACCGTGAACGCCTCCACCCGGTTCACCGACGGCGGCCAGTTCGGCTTCGGCGCGGAGATCGGCATCTCCACCCAGAAGCTGCACGCCCGGGGCCCGATGGGCCTGCCGGAGCTGACCAGCACCAAGTACATCGTCACCGGCGACGGACACGTACGGCGCTGACACGCCGCCGTGAGAGGCGTCTCATCCGACGGATGAATTTCCCTACCGCCTGCCCAAACCGACCCCCCAGGTCTACTCTGGATCCGTGCCGGAGGACGTGGGGGGCACGCCGTTCCCTGACGGCTGGGAGCCCGACGACGACCACGACCGCGGGGTGTCGGACGAAGAGTTCGCCTCCGTGGTCTTCGACGAGGCCTTCGTACGGGCGGCCGTGGTGCACGAGCCGTCCGCCGTAGAGCGCCTGCTGGCCGCCGCCGAGGCGAGAGCCGAGGCCTCCGAGGCCGAAGCACGCCGCACCCGCGCGCGCGGCGACCGCTACGACGACGCGTACGGCCCCGGCGATTTCGGCCATGATCCCGACTTCGACGACCTGGACGACGACGACCAGTACGGCCACCGCGGCCCCTTCGGGCCGTACGGCAAACAGGTCCGCTGGCACCGTCCCGTCGCCTGGATGCTCGCCGTCGTCATGGGCGTCGGCATGGTCGCGCTGGCCTTCGCCGCGGTCTACCGGGGCTCCTCCTCCGGCAGCCGGGACCAGGTGCCGCCGCCCGCCTCGACCGGGCTGGAACAGGGCAGCGCGGCGCCCCCCGCCTCCGTCGACCAGTCCAGGCCGGCGGTATCGGCCGTGCCCCGCACGCCCTGAGGCCCGGGCCTGTCCGGCGCGCCGAACCTGGTGAGAACCTGTCAGAACTTGTCGCGCAGCGGGGCGTTTACCCGAGCCCCCCGCGACCTACCCTGAAAGTATGAGCGGGCCTGGCGACCCACCGGAGGGGACACCCGAGGGCGCTCCCGGAGGTGGAGAGGACGAATACCGATCCGTCGTCTTCGACGAATCGTTCGTCCGCGCTGCCCGGCTCCAGGAGTACTCGGCCCTGGAGCGCATGGCCGACCACGCGCCCGCCGTACGCCGCCGCCCGCCCCTGCACCGGGGTCTGTCCCGGCAGGCCCTGATCCTGGTCCTGCTGATCGCCGTCGCCTTCGGCACCGCGATCTACATGGGCGTACGCAACCCGTACCAGAGCTCCGCCACACGGCGGGCCGTGGAACCCCTGCAGATGACCGTCGTCCCGCTGGCCCCGCTGGGGGTGGTGCCCGGCACGGCCGACACCGCGTCGCTGTTCGCCCACAGCCCGGCCGCGCGGTTCCGCGTCGGCGCCGAGGGGATCCCGCTGCCGGCCGCCCGGCGCACCGCGCACTTCTCCGACAGCCAGGTGGTCACCGCCCTGACCACCGCCAAGGAGTACCTGGTGCGCTCCTCCCTCTACCCGGAGGTGCTCACCGGGCAGGAGGTGCAGCCGGTGCGCGGGCTGATCGACGCCGAGCAGCTCGACCAGTTCGACCAGAGCTTCAGCCATCCGGCGGCCGACGGGCGGCACGCGCCGACCGGCTGGCTGGTGCGTTTCGACCCCGCCCGGACGGAGCTGGCCGACCGCAAGGTCCGGGTCCAGGGCACGCTGACGGTCACCGAGACCGACTCGGCGACGCTGGAGGTCACCGCGGAGCACACCTTCGTGTACGCGCTGCGGCCGGCCGGGGCCGACGCGAAGGCACCGGCCTCCCTGTTCACCGTCCGCCGGGAGCTGCTGTTCCGGTTCGACCGGGAGGATCTGCGGACCCGCCAGACGCAGATCGTCGCGGCGACCGTGCAGGCGGGGCCGCTGTCCTGCGCGGAGGACTCCACGAACCATCTGCGGCCGCTGCTGGCCGGCCAGACCGCGGCGGGCCGTCCGGCCGGGACCGATCCGTACGCGGCCGGCAGCGCCGCGGCGTGGTGCGGGACGCTGGCGGCCGGTGCGGAACCGAAGTTCTGAGTCTGCGGGCCGGCCCCGCGATTCTCAGGAGGTGCTTTCCGCAGGGGGCTCCTCATCCCGCTGCGGCGTGCCCGTGAAGCCGTCGAAGCCTCGGCGGACTCGGCCGCCCAGGCCGCCGGCGCCGCCCGCGATGTCGGTGACCAGCTTCATCAGCGGGTCCTTGGAGGTCTTGATGTTGGTCGCGTAGTGGGAGGCGGACTCGCGGAAGGAGTCGGAGACCGAGGTGTTCTTGTCCTCGTCACGGCGCGGGTAGTGGCCGTCCATGATCCGCTGGTGGTCGCGGGACTCGGCCCACTTCTTCAGCTCCGCCGCCCGGACCGTGGCGAAGGGGTGCGTACGGGGCAGGACGTTCAGGATCTTCAGGACGGAGTCGCGCAGGTCGCCGCTCTCCTCGTACTCCTCGGCCTGCTTCAGGAACGCGTCCACGTTCATCTCGTGCAGATGGTTGCCGCCGGCCAGCTTCATCAGACCGCGCATCGAGGCCTTCAGGTCCTGGCCGACGAGGAGACCGGCACGGTCGGCGGACAGCTCCGACTTGCGGAACCACTCGCGCAGCGCCGTGACGATCGCCATGATCGCGATGGTGCCCAGCGGGATCCAGGCGACCCGGATGGCGAGGTTCGTCAGGAAGAGCAGGATCGTGCGGTACACCGCGTGCCCGGACAGGGCATGGCCCACCTCGTGACCGATGACGGCCCGCATCTCCTCCTCGTCGAGCAGTTCGACGAGACCGGTGGTGACCACGATGATCGGCTCGTCCAGGCCGATGCACATCGCGTTCGGCTGCGGGTCCTGGTTGACGTACATCGGCGGGACCTTCTCCAGGTCCAGGATGTAGCACGCGTCCCGCAGCATGTCGTTGAGGTGCGTGAACTGCTGGTCGGAGACCCGCACCGAGTCGGACAGGAACAGCAGCCTCAGGCTCCGCTCGGGCAGCAGCCCGCTGAGTGCCTTGAACACCGTGTCGAAACCGCTCAGCTTGCGCAGCGCCACCAGGGCGGAGCGGTCGGCCGGGTGCTCGTACGCGCGCGAGGAGATCCCGGGGAACCGTGTGCGCTGCCTGCTCGGCACGTTCTCGGAGCCGTTGTTCTCGCGGCCGTCGTCGGACATGTACTCCCCCATGTGCGTCTGTGTGGCCCTCTTCGTGCGGCCCGCCCTTTGCGGACCCTTGTGCGGCCCTTTGCGCCCCCGAAGCAGAGCCCAGCCTAGGCGGAGTTACCGTGGACGGGCACTACACCGAAGGAGTCCCGAACCATGGAGCAGCACCCCGCGGCCGTCTGGCTGACCGAGGCCGCCCGACAGCAGGGGGCGGGGAACCTTCTCCGTGTCGTACTGATCGTGATGATCCTGGGCTGTGTGCTCACCGCGTGGTTCGTACTGCGGGGCTACAAGCGGAAGGACGACTGAGTCCGCGCGAAGGTTCCCATTGGCGGAGTCGGCGTGATCGCCGCCGACCGCCCCGCTTACGATGGGCCGACGTCTTTATCCCGCCCACCGGATAGGTCCTGCCGAAGATGAGCCTTCACAGCGCCGCTGCCCAGCTGGTCACCCTCGCCGCCGAGGGCGAGGAGCACGGTGGCAACCACGACAGCCTGAACCCGCTGCTCACCGGCGGTGGCGCGTTCATCATCCTGATGCTTCTGCTCTGGGTCACCACGCGCTTCAACCGCGACCGCTGAGGCACTCCGTGTTGATGCCGTCCATAGCTTGGCATTTCGGGCATCGGCCGGCCGGTGCCCTCAGGACGGGCCGGTAGGGTCTGCACGCATGGGAGAGCAGGACATGCCTACCGGCCCGTCGAACCCGGGAAAGCGCCGCATGGGGGTCATGGGCGGAACGTTCGATCCGATCCACCACGGACACCTCGTGGCGGCCAGCGAGGTCGCCGCGCAGTTCCACCTGGACGAGGTCGTGTTCGTCCCCACCGGTGAGCCCTGGCAGAAGAGCCACCGCCGGGTCTCCCCGGCCGAGGACCGCTATCTGATGACGGTCATCGCGACCGCCGAGAACCCCCAGTTCTCGGTCAGCCGTATCGACATCGACCGCGGCGGTGCCACCTACACCGTGGACACCCTGCGCGACCTGCGGGCCCTCAACCCCGACACCGACCTCTTCTTCATCACCGGTGCCGACGCCCTCGGTCAGATCCTGACCTGGCGCGACAGCGAGGAGCTGTTCTCCCTGGCGCACTTCATCGGGGTCACCCGGCCCGGCCACCACCTCACGGACCCCGGTCTCCCGGAGGGCGGCGTCTCCCTCGTGGAGGTTCCCGCGCTGGCCATCTCCTCGACGGACTGCCGTGCGAGAGTCGCCAAGGGAGACCCCATCTGGTACATGGTGCCGGACGGAGTCGTGCGTTACATCGACAAGCGCGAGCTGTACCGCGGCGAGTGAGCCGAGAGGGGTACCGGTGAACGACCGATATGACGCGGGGTACGGGGGCGACCCGTACGAGCTCGTCGGCTACGACGAGTACGGGCAGCCGATCTACCGGCAGGTGACGCCCGCCCAGCCGCCCCAGCAGCAGGGCTACGACCCCTACGGGCAGCAGGAACAGCAGGGGCAGCAGGGGTACCAGAACCAGCAGGGCTACGGGTACGACCCGTACGCCCAGACCGGTCAGCAGGCGCCCCCCTACGACCCGTACGGCACCGCCGTCCAGCAGACCGGGGGCGGCTACGCCCCGTACGACACCGGTACCGCCGCCCCGTACGACCCCTACGGGCAGACCGTCGTCGGCGCACAGCAGCCCCGGGCCGAGCAGCCCCGTACCGCCGAGCAGACCGCCTACATCCCGCAGCAGGCCGGACCGGCCTCGGACGAGACGGACGAGCGGGCCGGGGACGAGACCCCCGAGCGGGACGGGCCGGAGTACCACACCGGGCAGTTCGCGTTCGTGGAGGAGCCCGACGGGGACTCCGAGGACGTCATCGACTGGCTGAACTTCACCGAGAACCGCACCGAGCGCCGCGAGGAGGCCAAGCGCCGCGCCCGCAGCCGGCTCGTCGCGCTCACCGTCGTCCTCGCCCTGGTGGCGGTCGGCGGCGTGGGCTACCTCTGGTTCGCCGGGAAGCTGCCCGGACTGTCCTCGTCCACCGGCTCCAAGGCCGGCACCACCACCGCGAGCGCCGCCCAGAAGCGGGACGTGGTCGTCGTCCACCTCCACAACACCTCCGGGGGCGGCACCAGCACGGCGCTGCTCGTCGACAACACCACCACCAAGCGGGGCACCACCGTCCTGCTGCCCAACTCCCTCGTCCTCACCGACACGGACGGCACCACCACGACCCTCGCCAAGTCCGTCGACGACGACGGCTCCGACGGCACCCGGGACGCCCTGGACACCGTCCTCGGCACCGACATCGAGGGCACCTGGCGGCTGGACACCCCCTATCTGCAGAACCTCGTCGACCTCGTCGGCAACATCGAGGTCGACACCGACACCGACGTCCCCGACCCGGCCGCCAAGAAGAAGGGCCAGGCCCCCCTCGTCAACAAGGGCGAGGACCAGACCCTCAGCGGCAAGATGGCCGTCGCCTACGCCACCTACCGTGCCTCCGGTGAGGCGCAGAACGCCCAGCTGGAGCGGTTCGGCCAGGTCATGCAGGGCGTCCTGCGCAAGGTCTCCTCCGATCCGGGCGCGGCGACCACCACCGTCGAGACGCTCGCCCAGATCCTGGACCCCTCCCTCACCGACAAGGACCTCGGCACCTTCCTCGCCAAGCTCTCCGACCTCGCCAAGGGCGGCGACTACAAGACCGCGCTGCTGCCGGTGCAGGCGGACGGCACGCTCAGCGCCGAGGACAGCGCGAGCGTCGTCAAGGACGTCCTCGGCGGCACCGCGAAGAGCCCCGACAAGGACGCGGCCGTCAGCGTCTCCGTGCAGAACGCCGGCGGCACCAAGGCCGACACCGAGGACGCGCGCGTGGTGCTCCTCAACGGCGGCTTCACCTTCCTGGACGGCGGTACGGCCCCGGCCGCGCAGGCCGCCTCCCGGGTGCTGTACGCGGACGCCGCCGACAAGGAGAACGCCACCGAGGTCGCCAAGACCCTGGGCCTGCCCACCAGCACCGTGAAGAAGGGGAAGGTCTCCGGGAACGCCGATGTGTCCGTCGTCCTCGGCCAGGACTACGAGCCCTCGTCGTCGTAGCCCCCGTCGTCGTAGCCCCCGTCACAGCCGCAGCACCCCCCTCGCGACCTGGTGATCCCTTAATCGCGTGGGGGGCCGTCGGTGGTCCGTGAGACCCTTGAGGGCAAACGACCGCCGACGGAAAGCCACGTAGTGACCGCCACCGACCGCTCCATCGAGCTCATCACCGCCGCCGCCCAGGCGGCCGCCGACAAGCTCGCGCACGACATCATCGCCTACGACGTCAGCGACGTGCTGTCGATCACGGACGCCTTCCTGCTGGCCTCCGCGCCCAACGACCGCCAGGTCAAGTCGATCGTCGACGAGATCGAGGAGCGGCTGCAGAAGGAGCTCGGCGCCAAGCCGGTCCGCCGCGAGGGCGACCGCGAGGCCCGCTGGGTCCTGCTCGACTACGTCGACATCGTCGTCCACGTCCAGCACAGCGAGGAGCGCGTCTTCTACGCCCTGGAGCGGCTGTGGAAGGACTGCCCCGAGCTGGAGCTGCCCGAGGACGCCCGGGCCACCAGGGGCAAGGCCGCCGAGTACGCCAAGCTGCGGGCCGAGGAGGACGACACCGCCGGGTTCGGGGAACTGCGGTGAGCGCCCCCGACCGGCCCGCCGACCGCGGCCCCGGCCGGGGCCGGCGCGTCATCCTGTGGCGGCACGGCCAGACCGCGTGGAACGTGGAGCGCCGCTTCCAGGGCACCACGGACGTCGAGCTGACCGGCACCGGCGTGGCCCAGGCCCGCCGTGCCGCCCGGCTGCTGGCCTCCCTCAAGCCGGACGCCATCGTGGCCTCCGACCTCTCGCGCGCCGCGGCCACCGCCACCGAGCTGGCCGCGCTCACCGGTCTGGAGATCACCCACGACGAGGCCCTGCGCGAGACCTACGCGGGCGTGTGGCAGGGGCTGACGCACGAGGAGATCGTCGGCCGGTACGGCGACGAGTACGCGGCGTGGAAGCGCGGCGAGCCGGTCCGCCGCGGTGGCGGCGAACTGGAGACCGAGGTCGCCGACCGCGCCGCGCCCGTGGTGCTGCGGCACGCCGAGAAGCTGCCCGAGGACGGCACGCTCGTCGTCGTCAGCCACGGCGGCACCATCCGCACCACGATCGGCCGTCTCCTCGGCCTGGAGGCGCACCACTGGGAGAGCCTCGGAGGCCTCTCCAACTGCTGCTGGTCCGTCCTCGGCGAGGGCGCCCGCGGCTGGCGCCTGCTCGAGCACAACGCCGGCACCCTGCCGGAACCGGTGCTCGGCGACGACGACTGAGCCGATTTCGCTTTCCGGCAGGTCGCAGGCTAAAGTTCTTCTTGTTCGGCCCGCAGGAGCGGGAAGAACAGATGGGGCTATAGCTCAGTTGGTAGAGCGCCTGCATGGCATGCAGGAGGTCAGGAGTTCAATTCTCCTTAGCTCCACAGCGACAGGACCCCGTCCGATCGACTCGATCGGACGGGGTCCTTCTCGTTCCTGCAGCCCCTGTGGGAAGCGCACTTGAGTCGGAACCGCCTCACCAGGCGTATACCTCTGCGGAGGCGCTGCTGTGTCCACACTGGTACTGAGGCGTCGCTGACCGTATTGGCCCGGCCGTGGCAGAATCAAACGGCCGGAAGGGGGCGCGGCCCGACGGGAGGGAGTAGCGATGCCTGCGAGCATCCTCGGAGAGGTCGGCCACCTCTCCGGAGCGGCGTTGACACGGGGCAAGGCCACCCGGCTCAGCTGCCCTTCCTGCGGTTCGGCGTTCGTGGCCCAGGTTCTCGGCGACAACGGCGGGATCTCCTACGTGTGCACGGCCTGCGGCCACAGCTGGAGCTGATTCATGGGTGCACACAGGCGGAAATGCGACTGGTGCGGCAGCGGCACCCCGATCGTCCGTGACATGGAGCCGGTCAACCCCGACTACCAGTACTGGTGCGAGGAATGCGCACGGGCGCTGATCATAAAAGGCGACCCCATCGAGACGTACCGCGAGCTGGAGGGCGAGCCGATCTACGGCCGGCTTCTGGAGGAGCACTGCACGCTCAAGCGGTTCTATTCATTCGTCACCGCTTGACATTCCGGTCAAAGTGGACAGAACGGAAACGATTTGGTGGTCCACCCCCTGGACCGTGTAATGTTGGCGTCGCCGCCAGGGAAACCCGGAGGCAAGGTCGAAATGCGGCTCCGCCGCGTGGCCGCAAGGGGCTATAGCTCAGTTGGTAGAGCGCCTGCATGGCATGCAGGAGGTCAGGAGTTCAATTCTCCTTAGCTCCACAGAAGAAAGATCCCGCCAGGTCGAATCCGACCTGGCGGGATCTTTCTTTGTGCGTCGATGGGGTACGACGTCGAAGGGGCCGCCTGGAAACAGGCGGCCCCTTCCGTGTGGGGGTCAGCGGCCGAGCGCGCGCCGGCCGCGGCCCTGGGAGAGCACCGGAAGGTTCTTGGCGGGTGCCGAACCGCGCGTGTCCTCCTCCAGGCGCAGGGCGAGGGCGGGGCAGCGGCGTACCGCGCGCAGCGCCTTCGCCTCCGCGTACCGCGGCACCTTCGCCTGGGCCACGGTCGGGAAGCCGTCGGCGCCCAACTGGAAGACCTCCGGGAGGATGTCCGCGCACAGACCGTGGCCCCGGCACAGGGTCCAGTCGACGAAGATCTTCTGGCGGCTGTCGCCGGTGTCCTGGGACGCGCCGCCGCTCGTGATGGCCGCCGGGGCCATGCCCTCCTCGAAGAGCGGGAGAACGCCCTCCACCGGCCGTCCGCAGCCGTTTCCGAGCACATGCGCCGCGAGGTCGTCGGTGAACGCCTTGATGGTCGACTCGAGGAACATCGCGGAGCCGTCGGGGTGCGAGCACGCCCCACGCCGCTTGACGTTCTTGGCGACCTGCTTGAGGGCCTCCAGCGCGGCCGGGCCGCCGCCGTTGATGATGTCCTCCATACCGCGCGCGGCGGCGGGCAGACCGAGGTAGCAGGGACCGCACTGTCCCGCGCTCTCGTCCGCCAGCCACTGCGCCACGCGCAGCGACTCGCCCAGCGGGCAGGTCTCCTGACTGATCGGCAGGATCGCGCCGGCGCCCAGCGCGCCGCCCACCGCGTCCAGTGAATTGCGGGAGACGACGGCCTCGTTGACCGTCGCCGCGTCGATCCACCGGCCGTGGTAGCCGCCGGTCAGCACACCCTGCGGCACCGGCGGGGCGCCGGCCAGCTGGAGGACGTACCGCAGCGGGACGCCCGTGGGGACCTCGATCACCATCGGGCGGGCGACCGCGCCGGAGACCGTCAGCATGACGGTGCCCGGCTCGTCGTAGAGGCCGGTGTTGCCGTAGCGCTCGGGTCCGATGCGGGCGGCGATGGCCAGCTGCGCGAACGTCTCGGCGTTGGACAGCAGGGTCGGCGCGCCGCCGACGCCGCTCTGCGAGGCGCTGGTCTTGCGGCCGGGCGGGATCGCCGGGCCGCCGTCGATGGAGCGGATCAGCGAGGCGGCGGCGCCGGTGACCATGCGGATCGGGTTGCGCTGGACGAACGCCTTCAGCGCCGAGCGGCGGCCGGTGCCGAGGCCCCGCTCGGCGAGGGCGGCCTCCATGGAGCGCTCGGTCGACTCCCGGGTGACCCCCACCACGAGCGTGCGGGCACCCAGCGCCTCCGCCACCAGCAGTGCGCCGTCCAGGATGAGGTGCGGGGCACGGTTGATCAGCACCGTGTCCTTGCGGCAGGCCGGTTCGTCCTCACTGCCGTTGACGACGACGACCGGCCGGACGCCGCGCTTGATCGCCGCGTCGGCGACCGAGCGCAGCTTCTTGTGGAACGGGAAGCCCGCGCCGCCGCGTCCCTTGAGGTTGATGCGTTCGGAGAGCTGCGCGAGCTTCTCCCCGCCCATGGGTTCGAGCGGCCCATGCACCTTGAGGTGCATGGGCAGGTCAAGTCTCTCGACAAGGTCGAAGCCCGACGTGAGCTGTGGAAGGCCGACCACGCGGACTTCTGGGACGTCGGGCAGGGCCTCGTTCACCTATAGCCTCCGGAAGGCGTGTTCCAAGGTTCGCCCGAACCCGGATTGTCCGTGGACGCTCCGGGCGATGGTGCACTGGCGGGACCGCTGTTGTACGTGTCGTTCGAGTTGTACGTGCCGTACTGGGCGTTCGTCTCACCGGTGTTGTACACATCACGTCCGCCGTACCCCGGGTTGCCCGAATTGCCATAGACCGGGATGTTGAACCCGGTGTCCTGCATCGGGTCGTACGCCGACGGGGGCGCCTCGCCGACCGGCGGCGGGGACGGGATCGGCCAGCTGCCGGAGGTGCTGCCGCCGGTGTCCGTGCGCGGCATCGCGGCGGTGGCCTGCATGTCGGTGGGCATGTTCATGCGCGCGGTCTGGTCGGCCACTCCCGCGTACGGCTGCTGCCCGCCGGGCGTGTTGGCGGAGCGGTAGGCGGCGGCGTACCCGCCCCCGGTGTCGGTGCCGGCCGGCATGCCGAACAGCGACGAGGTCTGCGGGTTCCCGCGGCCGGTGTCCCTGCCTTCGTCCCTGGACGCGCGGGAGGGCCGGGCGGGACGGTCGTAGTCGCCCTCGGCCATCCGCGCGCGGGACGCCTCCAGACCCTCCATGGCGTAGCGGTCCTGGGTGCCCATCATCATGGTGATCTTGTCGGCGACCTTGCGCTTGAACTCGCGCGGGGCGGCGCGCAGCAGCAGGGCGGCCATGACGCCGGCCAGGCACAGTTCGTATGCGAAGAAGAAGAACGGCTTGGCCAGTCGTCCCGCATAGAGGCCGTGGATCAGGGCGAAGCACAGCGCCGGGTAGGCGAGCATGTGCATGGCGCGCCAGCGGGCGGCGACCTCGGCCGGGGCGGCGAACTGGTTGCGCAGGGCACCGGTGATGCCCACGAAGATCATGAGCAGGCCGGCCGCGGAGCCGAGGCCGATCAGGCCGCCGATTCCGGTGACCCCCTGGGAGAACGGGATGATCGCGGCGAGCAGGACGGTGTGCTGCAGCGCGATCTTGACCGTGATGTGCACGAAGAGGAAGGCGATCGAGCCGACGGCGGTCACCCGGTGGACGCCCTGCGCGATGATGCGCTGGCGGGTGTTGAGGATCAGCCGGTCCTGGGCGACCAGGCCCCAGATGACCGAGCAGGTGAGGCACACCAGCGACAGGACGCCCGCGCCGAAGTTGAGGAAGGCCTGGACCTGGTCCCCGCCGGCGAGCACGACTATGGGTATGAGGACCAGGACGACAGCCGAGGCCACCCCGTAGGCCGATCGGCCGGGCTTGGGGATCGAGCTGTTGTTGAGAAGAGGGTTCATGGGGGCAACTCCGAGCAGTTTCGGGAAAGCGGTCCCGCTGCCGAACTCTAAGCGGCTCCATACCGATGGGTACGAGGTTTGAGTTATTGCGTTGTTATCAAGTGACCATCTGGGCGGGACGATGTCCCTTTAGTTGCTGTTACGCGAAGTAATCCTTGACCTTTGTTCAACTTCGGCCGGGTGTGCCCGGTGTCCGTAGGTCATACGTAAGTCCGTCGCAGCTTGCTCAACCCCTGCGGTACCCTAGCGCCATGCGTGCCGTACGCCTTCTGCTTAGCGGGCCGCGCTGATCAGTCCCGAACGCCGGTGGACCGGACGGTTCGGCATCGGCGCGGCGTCCCCTCCTGTGCGAGGGGATTTTTCGTTTCCGGGAAGTCGCAGCAGTCGGCAGAGACGATCGATGGAGCTTTGAGGATCATGAGCGAGACGAACCCCGCTGCCACCACTGGCATGTCGGCGGATGCCGCGCCACACCGCTACACGGCGGCCATGGCCGCCGACATCGAGGCACGCTGGCAGGACTTCTGGGACGCCGAGGGCACCTACGCCGCCCCCAACCCCAAGGGCGACCTGGCCGGGGACCCCGCGGTCGTCGCCCGCCCCGAGAAGTTCATCATGGACATGTTCCCGTACCCCTCCGGTGCGGGCCTGCACGTCGGCCACCCCCTGGGCTACATCGCGACCGACGTCTTCGCGCGCTTCCAGCGCATGACCGGCCACAACGTCCTGCACACCCTGGGCTTCGACGCCTTCGGCCTGCCCGCCGAGCAGCACGCCGTGCAGACCGGCGAGCACCCCCGGGTCACCACCGAGGCCGCCATCTCCAACATGAAGTCCCAGCTGCGCCGGCTGGGCCTGGGCCACGACAAGCGCCGGTCGTTCGCCACGATCGACCCGGGCTACTACAAGTGGACCCAGTGGATCTTCCTGCAGATCTTCAACTCCTGGTACGACGACGAGGCGGCCAAGGCCCGCCCGATCGCCGAGCTGATCGCCCAGTTCGAGTCCGGTGAGCGCGGCGTCCCGGGCCACACGCGCGCGTGGAACGAACTGACCGCCACCGAGCGCGCCGACGTCCTGGGCGACTTCCGGCTGGCCTACGCCTCCGACGCGCCGGTCAACTGGTGCCCCGGCCTGGGCACCGTCCTGGCCAACGAGGAGGTCACCGCCGACGGCCGCTCCGAGCGCGGCAACTTCCCCGTCTTCAAGGCCAAGCTGCGCCAGTGGAACATGCGGATCACGGCCTATGCCGACCGGCTGCTGGACGACCTGGACGCGCTGGACTGGCCCGAGGCCATCAAGCTGCAGCAGCGCAACTGGATCGGCCGCTCCGAGGGCGCCCGCGTCGACTTCCCCATCGACGGCGAGCACATCACGGTCTTCACCACCCGCCCGGACACCCTGTTCGGCGCCAGCTACATGGTCCTGGCGCCCGAGCACCCGCTGGTCGACAAGTTCGTCCCGGCCGCCTGGCCCGAGGGCACCCACGACGTGTGGACCGGCGGGTACGGGAGCCCCGCCGAGGCCGTCGCCGCCTACCGCGCCCAGGCCGGCTCCAAGTCCGACGTCGAGCGGCAGGCCGAGGCCAAGGACAAGACCGGCGTCTTCACCGGCGCCTACGCGACCAACCCGGTCAACGGCGAGCGGATCCCCGTCTTCATCGCCGACTACGTGCTGATGGGCTACGGCACCGGCGCGATCATGGCCGTCCCGGCCGGCGACCAGCGCGACTTCGAGTTCGCGCGCGCCTTCGAGCTGCCGATCGTCTGCATCGTCGAGCCGACCGACGGCCGCGGCACCGACACCGCCACCTGGGAGAACGCCTTCGGGTCCTACGACGCGAAGATCATCAACTCGTCCAACGACGACATCTCCCTGGACGGCCTGCCCGTCGCCGAGGCCAAGGCCCGCGTCACCGAGTGGCTGGCCCGCAAGGGCATCGGCCAGGGCACCGTCAACTTCCGGCTGCGCGACTGGCTGTTCAGCCGCCAGCGCTACTGGGGCGAGCCCTTCCCGATCGTCTACGACGAGGACGGCATCGCCCACGCCCTGCCCGAGTCGATGCTGCCGCTGGAGCTGCCGGAGGTCGAGGACTACTCGCCCCGCACCTTCGACCCGGACGACGCGGACACCTCGCCGGAGACCCCGCTGTCCCGCAACGAGGACTGGGTCAGCGTCACCCTGGACCTGGGCGACGGCCGCGGACCGCGCGCGTACCGCCGCGAGACCAACACCATGCCCAACTGGGCCGGATCCTGCTGGTACGAACTGCGCTACCTGGACCCGCACAACAGCGAGCGGCTGGTCGACCCCGAGATCGAGCGCTACTGGATGGGCCCGCGCGAGGGCCGCCCGCACGGCGGCGTCGACCTGTACGTCGGCGGCGCCGAGCACGCCGTGCTGCACCTGCTGTACGCCCGCTTCTGGTCCAAGGTCCTGTTCGACCTGGGGCACGTCTCGTCCGCCGAGCCGTTCCACAAGCTGTTCAACCAGGGCATGATCCAGGCCTACGTCTACCGCGACAGCCGTGGCTTCCCGGTGCCGGCCACCGAGATCGAGGAGCGCGACGGCGGCTACTTCCACGCGGGCGAGCCGGTCAAGCGCGAGCTGGGCAAGATGGGCAAGTCCCTGAAGAACTCGGTCACCCCGGAGACGATCTGCGCCGAGTACGGCGCCGACACCCTGCGGCTGTACGAGATGGCGATGGGCCCGCTGGACGTCTCCCGCCCGTGGGACACCCGCGCGGTCGTCGGCCAGTACCGGCTGCTGCAGCGCCTGTGGCGCAACATCGTCGACGAGACCACCGGCGAGGTCACCGTCGTCGACGCCGAGCCCGACGAGCCCACCCTGCGGGCGCTGAACAAGGCCGTCGACGGAGTGCGCCAGGACCTGGAGGGCCTGCGCTTCAACACCGCCATCGCCAAGATCACCGAGCTGAACAACCACCTGACCAAGGCGGGCGGGGCGCTGCCGCGCACCGTCGCCGAGGCCCTGGTGCTGCTGGTCGCCCCGCTGGCCCCGCACATCGCCGAGGAGCTGTGGCGCAAGCTGGGCCACACCGACTCGGTCGTGCACCAGGACCTGCCGGTCGCCGACCCGGCGTACGTCGTGGACGAGAGCGTCACCTGCGTCGTCCAGATCAAGGGCAAGGTCAGGGCACGTCTGGAGGTGTCCCCGGCCATCTCCGACGAGGAGCTGGAGAAGGTGGCCCTGGCCGACGAGAACGTCGTCAAGGCGCTGGACGGGGCGGGGATCCGCAAGGTGATCGTGCGGGCTCCGAAGCTGGTCAACATCGTTCCGGCGTAGTCCGCCGGCCATGGCTTGATCGTCGCCCCCTAAGGGTCGTGTACGGGCAGGTTCGGGGTTCTTCCGGAACTCCGCACCTGCCCGTCTCGTTTACCGTTTGATGAGGGAAGCGGATCGCCCTAGGAGGAGCCCGTGGAAGCAGTGATCGCAGTCGTCGCCCTGCTCTTCGTGCTGCTCACGGTGCTCGGCGTCTACGCGACGGTGAAGGCGGTCGGCGCCGCCAAGCGCGGGGTGGACCGCACCATCGACCAGGCCCGCCGCACGGTCGAGGACCACACCCTGCGGGCCAAGTCCTTCGCCCAGCCGGGACCGGTCGGCGAGATCGCCCAGCTCCGGCTCAAGCTGCGCACCTCGATGCGGGCCACGCAGGACGCGCTGCACGCGGGCGTGGCGGAGGACGAGTCCCTCAGGGAGTCCCTCGGCCTGTTCCAGCGGCTCAGCGCCCACGGCCATGAACTGGATGGCGAGCTCAAGCGGCTGGAGTCCGAGCCCGACCGGGCGAAGCTCGCCGAGCGGCTGCCGTCCCTGCGCGAGCGCACCGAGCGCGTCACGGGCTCGGCGGACTCGCTGCGCTGGGCGGCCCGGGACCGCGCCCGCCGCTTCGCCGAGGACGATCTGGACGCCCTCAGCGCCCAGATCGACGTCGAGGCCGGCGCCCTGCGGCACTGGACCACCGAGGACACCCCGCAGACCTCGCGGCCGCAGGCGCGACCGCAGACACCGGGAACACACACCGCACCGGAGCCGGCCCGGCCCGCGATCGACCCGACCGGACCGCGCCCCACCTACCCCTGGCAGAAGAAGCCCCGCCCCGAGACGTCCGGTATGTGATCCATACCGGATTCGGTCAAGGCCTGTCCAGGCGAGAGGGGCCGGGCTGCCGTCCACGCGCTACGCCAGGTAACCTCCAGCTCATGTCCCGCCATGTCGCGATCGTCACGGATTCAACGGCCTACCTGCCGCAGGGGACGATGGAGCGCCACGGCATCACCGCGGTGCCCCTGACCGTCGTCCTCGGCGGCGAGGCCCTGGAAGAGGGCACCGAGATCTCGACCCGCTCCCTGGCCCAGGCACTGCAGAAGCGACGCCCCGTCACCACCTCGCGCCCCAGCCCCCAGCTCTTCGCCGAGACCTACCGCAGGGCCGCCGAGGCCGGCGCCACCGGCATCGTCTCCCTGCACCTGTCCGCCGAACTCTCCGGCACCTACGACGCGGCGGTCGTCGCGGCACGTCAGGCGCCGGTGCCGGTGCGGGTGGTGGACACCGGCATGGTGGCCATGGCCCT
This sequence comes from Streptomyces griseoruber, assembly GCF_001514205.1. Classification (GTDB taxonomy): domain Bacteria; phylum Actinomycetota; class Actinomycetes; order Streptomycetales; family Streptomycetaceae; genus Streptomyces; species Streptomyces griseoruber. The sequence continues at coordinate 112,012 of NZ_KQ948778.1, forward strand.
CGGCTTCTGCGCGCTCGCCGCGGCCGAGGCCGCCGAGTCGGGCGGCACCGTGGACGAGGCGGTCGCCGCCGCCGAGAAACGGGCCGACGGCACCGCCGCCTACTTCTACGTCGACACCCTCGACTATCTGCGCCGCGGCGGCCGGATCGGCGCCGCCCAGGCCCTGTTGGGCTCGGCGCTCGCCGTGAAGCCGCTGCTCCAGCTGGACGCCGGCCGCATCGACCTCCTGGAGAAGGTGCGTACGGCGTCCAAGGCCATCGCCCGCCTGGAGGAGCTGGGGGCCGACCGTGCGGGCAGCGCCCGGGTCGACATCGCCGTGCACCATCTCGCCGCTCCCGAACGGGCGTCGGCGCTGGCGGACCGGCTGCGGGCGCGGGTGCCCGGCGTGGCCGACCTCCATGTGAGCGAGGTCGGCGCGGTGATCGGGGCGCATACGGGGCCCGGGCTGCTGGGAGTTGTGGTGTCGCCGCGGTAGCGGAGCCGGCGGACTCCTCCCTTTCCTCACTCGTGCGAGTGGCGGAGTTGTCCACAACCGGGAGGTAATCCCCGGGAATTGAGCAAGATCATCGCGATCCGGCGATGTGTCCGATCCTCGGAGCATGGCACTTCGATCACGCTCGACCTCACGTTCACGCACCCACCACGCGACCAGCGGCCCCGGCCGGGCACCCGGCTCGGACGGCCGTACGCGGCACGCCTCCGCCGAGGAACTGCGCCGACGGGCGGAGGTGTTGTTCGCGGCGCGGGGCGCTGACGGCGAGCGGTACGCGGACGCCGGTGTCGGCGAGGCCCGGGAGGGACCGCCCGACGAGCCGGAGCCGTCGGCGCTCGACGTGGACCGGGCACGCGGCCGACGGGAGCGGTGCGTGTCGGCTCTGTGGGAGCGGATGCCGGTGTGGGTGCAGACGCGCTGCGGGATGGAGCGCGGGAGCGCGCTCGCGCTGACCGTGGTGCTGGTCGTCGCCGTCGGCTTCGCCGTACAGCACTTCTGGACGGGCGGGGCCGAGCCGGTCCGGCCCCCGGAGGTGGTGCGGGCGGCGGCTCCCTTCGAGGAGAAGAGGGCGGCGGCCGAGGCCTCCCCGCCGGCCGGTGCGCCCGGGGCCGAGATCGTGGTGGATGTCAGCGGGAAGGTCCGCAAGCCGGGCATCCATCGTCTTCCGGCCGGTTCCCGGGTCGTCGACGCGCTGAGCGCGGCCGGCGGGGTGCGGCCCGGGACCAGCACCGAAGGCCTCAACCGGGCACGGTTCCTGGTGGACGGCGAACAGGTCGTCGTCGGCGGACCCGCGCCCCCGGCGGCCGCGGGAGCGGCGGGACCTGCCGGACCGGGGGCGGCGGCCGGGCCCTCGGCGCCCGTCTCACTCAACACGGCCACCGTCGAGCAACTCGACACCCTCCCGGGCGTCGGCCCGGTGCTGGCGCAGCACATCGTGGACCACCGCACCCGGCACGGCGGCTTCCGTTCGGTGGACGAGCTGCGCGAGGTCGACGGCATCGGCGAGCGCCGCTACGCCGAGCTACGGAACCTGGTCCGGCCATGAGCGCGGGCGAGGAGGCGGAGACCACTCCGCCCGACCGCGCACGGCCCGGAAGCGCCCCCGCCGCACGCCCCCGCCGCCGCGTCCACGCCGCCTCCGGCAAGCGGCTGGGGGACGCGCATCCGCGGCAGGAGGGACCGGTGGATCTGCGGCTGGTGCCGCCCGCGTCGGCGGCCTGGGCCACGGCGGCGCTCACCCTGGACGCCACGCCGGGGATCGTGGTGGGCCTGGTGCTCGGCTGTCTGGTCGGGGCGGTCGCGCTGCTGGCGGCGCGGCGCTCGGGCGGCGGCCGGGCGCGGTTCACCGTGGCCGCCTCGCTGCTCTGTGTCGCCGCGGCGGCGGCCTCGGCCGGACTGCACGGGGCCGATCTGCGGCGGGGACCGGTGCCGGCGCTGGCGGGGAGGTATCCGACGGTGACCGCCGAGGTCGAGCTGACCTCCGATCCACGGCTCACCCGGCCCCGGGTCAGCGGGGACCACGCGGTCCCGGACTCCGTGCTGATCGACGCGGAGGTCCGCAGGGTCGAGGGGCTGGAAGGGGACGTGGTCGCGACACGGACACCGGTGCTGATGCTGGTGGACGTCCGGGCGGCCGGGCGGGTGGCGGCCGGGGAGTCGCCGTGGCTGCGGCTGCTGCCGTCCACCCGGGTACGGGTGACGGGGCGGCTGGCTCCGCCGCTGACGGGAGGGGACCGGATCGCGGCGGTGCTGCGGGTGCGGGGCCCCCGGGCGCCGCAGGTCGTGCGGGAGCCGTCGGCGGTCCAGCGAACGGCCGGCCGGCTGCGGGCGGGCCTGCGGGAGGCCACCGACCCCCTGCCGGCGGACGCCCGGGCGCTGCTGCCGGGGCTGGTCGTCGGAGACACCGCGCGGATCACGCCCGAACTGGACGAGGCCTTCAAGGAGACGGACCTCGCCCATACGCTCGCCGTGTCCGGCAGCAACCTCACCATCGTCCTCGCCCTGCTCCTCGGCCCGCCCGGGCTGGCCCAGCGGGTCGAACGCCGTGGCCTGGCGCCCCGGCTCGGCATCCCCCTGCGGGCCACCGCGCTGCTCGGCGGAGCGCTCACCCTCGCCTTCGTCGTGGTGTGCCGGCCCGATCCGAGTGTGCTGCGGGCCGCGGCCTGCGGAGCGGTGGTGCTGCTCGCCCTCGCCACCGGCCGCCGCAGATCCCTCGTCCCGGCGCTGGCCACGGCGGTCCTGCTGCTGGTCCTGTACGACCCGTGGCTGGCCCGGAGTTACGGCTTCCTGCTGTCGGTGCTCGCCACGGGCGCCCTGCTGACGCTGGCGCCGCGCTGGAGTGCCGCCTTGCGCGGGCGCGGGGTGCCGCCGCGGCCGGCCGAGGCGCTGGCTGCGGCGGGGGCGGCGCAGGCCCTGTGCGCGCCGGTCGTCGCGGTGCTCTCGGCGCGGGTGAGCCTGGTGGCGGTGCCGTGCAACCTCCTCGTGGAGTTCGCGGTGGCGCCCGCGACCGTCCTGGGCTTCGCCGCGCTGGCGACGGCACCGGTGGCGATGCCGGTGGCCGAGGCGCTGGCCTGGTGCGCGAGTTGGCCGGCCGGCTGGATCGCGCGGATCGCGCGGGCCGGGGCGGCGCTGCCCGGCGGGGGAGTGGACTGGCCCGGCAGCTGGGCAGGGGCGCTGCTGCTCGCCCTCGTCACGGCTGCGGTGGTGCTGCTCGGCAGGCGGCTGCCGGGCCGGCCGTGGCTGTGCGCGGTCTGCGGGATGGTGTTCCTGCTGGCCGTGGTGCGGCCGCCGCCGCTCACCCGGGTGCTCACGGGCTGGCCGCCGCCGGGCTGGCGGCTGGCGATGTGCGATGTGGGGCAGGGCGACGCGACGGTCCTGGCGGCGGGCGGGGGCACGGGAGTGGTGGTGGACGCCGGGCCGGACCCGGAGCCGGTCGACCGGTGTCTGCGCACGCTCGGCATCACCCGGGTGCCGCTGGTGGTGCTCACCCACTTCCACGCCGATCATGTGGCCGGACTGCCCGGGGTGCTGCGGGGACGGGAGGTGGGCGCGATCGAGACGACGGGGTTCGAGGAGCCGCTGGACCAGGTGGAGTTCGTACGGAACCAGGCACGGGCACGGCACCTTCCGGTACTGCGGGCCGTGGCGGGGGAGCGGCGCCGGGCCGGGCCGCTCGACTGGGAGGTGCTGTGGCCGCCCCCGCAACCGGTCCCGCAACCGGACGGGCCGAACGACGCGAGCGTGACCCTGCTGGTCCGGTCGGGCGGGCTGCGGATGCTGCTGCTCGGCGATCTCGAACCCCCGGCCCAGCGGGCGCTGTTGCGCTCACCGGCGGGCGGCTCGGTGCGGCGGGTGGATGTGCTCAAGGTGGCCCACCACGGCTCGGCCTACCAGGATCCGGACCTCATACGGGCGGTGGCGCCGAGGCTGGCGTTGATCTCCGCGGGGGTGGGGAACCCGTACGGACATCCGGCCCCCGGTACGGTCGCGGCGCTGAAGGCGGGAGGTGCCAGGGTGCTGCGGACGGACCGGGACGGGGCGCTGGCGGTCGCCGGCATGGCCGGGGCGCTGCGGGTGGCGCGAGACTGAGGGCATGGATCCCACACACCAGGACGCCCGCTCGGCCACTCCCTCGGACGTCCGCTCGGACGTCCGCTCGGACGCCCGCTCGGACGGCCGCCTGGTCGACGCGTATCTGCGCCGCCTCGGGGTCGCCCGCACGCCCCGCCCCACGGCCGCCGCCCTGAGCGAACTCCATCTGAGGCATCTGCTGACCGTGCCCTTCGAGAACCTCTCGGTCCAGCTCGGTGAGCGGATCGTGCTGGAGGAGAGGCGGCTGGTCGAGAAGGTGGTGGAGGAGCGCAGGGGAGGGTTCTGTTACGAGCTGAACGGGGCGTTCGGGACCCTGCTGACGGCGCTCGGGTTCGAGGTGACGTTCCTGGCGGCGCGGGTGTTCGGGGCGTCGGGGCGGCTCGGGATCCCGTACGACCACATGGCGCTCAGGGTGGGCACGGCGGACGGCGGGTCATGGCTGGCCGACGTGGGGTTCGGGGCGCACAGCCACCACCCGCTGCGCTGGGCGGACCGGGGTGAGCAGAAGGACCCGGGTGGGGTGTTCCGGATCGCCGAGGCCAAGGCCGAGACCGAGACCCAGACCGACACCGGCGCCGGCGCCGGCATCGAGGGCGCGGGCGATCTGGACGTCGTACGGGACGGCTCGCCGCAGTACCGGCTGGAGGTCAGGCCGAGGGTGCTCGGGGACTTCGTGGCCGGAGCCTGGTGGCACAGCACCTCGCCGGAGTCGCACTTCACACGGTCGCTGGTCTGTTCGCGGGTGACTCGGGACGGGGGCAGGATCACGCTCAGCGGGCGGCGACTGAAGGTGACCGCGCCTGAAGGGGACAGCGAGGAAAGGGAGTTGGTGACGGACGAGGAGGTGCTCGGGGTGTACCGGGAGCGGTTCGGGATCGTGCTGGAACAGGTGCCGGAGGTGAGGGCGGCAGAAGCGGGCCCGCGGGCGTAATTGGGATCGTGTTGCCTCGAAAGCCGCATCGGTGATCGAATGGGTCTTCGGCAACAGGTGGAGTCAAGTCGCGCAGGGGTGGCGTTGATGTTCGGCCGCTGGATGGGAAATCACACGAACCGGGTGCAACGGACGAGTCCCCTCGCGGCGGTCCGGACCCCGGAGAACGCCGGGGTGCTGAGCTGCCGGGTGCTGGATCCGGTCAACGAACCCGTGCGCAACGCGGAGTTCGCGGTGAGCGACGCCATGGGGCGCAAGGTCGTCAGTGGCGGGACGGATCCGTTCGGGGCCTTCGTGACGACGGTGCCGGCCGGTGAGTACCGGCTGGCGGTGTCCGCCGAGGGGTTCACCCCGTACCGGGCGACCGCGACGGTCGGGGAGAACGCGCTGGCCTCGCTCGGCGACGTGACCCTCCAGCTGGCGCGGCCGCCGGAGCTGCCGGCGCCGGGGGACTGGGACATCGAGCCGACGCATTCCTCGATCGGGTTCACCGCGCGGCACATCGGGCTGGCCCGGATCCACGGGCGGTTCAACTCCTTCGCCGGAGTGGTGCGGATCGAGGAGCGGATGGACCAGTCGGCGATGCACGTGGTGATCGACGCGGCCTCCATCGACACCAACGTCCGGATGCGGGACGAGCACCTGCGGTCGGCGGACTTCCTGGACGTGGAGCGGTATCCGACGCTGGAGTTCTACGGCGAACGGTTCACGCACAAGGGCGGGAGCCGGTGGGCCGTGACGGGGGCGTTGTCGCTGCACGGCGTGACGCGGACGGTGACCCTGGACACGGAGTACCTCGGGCTCGGCAACGGCATGGGCGGCGAGATGCGGGCGGCCTGCCGGGCGCGGACCGAACTGCACCGGGACGACTTCACCGTGAGCTGGCAGACGATGCTGGCGCGGGGGATCGCGGTGGTCGGGCCGAGCATCCTGGTCGAGCTGGACGTGCAGATCGTGCCGAAGGGCTGAGACGCGGGCGGGGGCATGCCCCGGGTGCCGGAAAATGGCTCCGTGAGCGATGTGAGACATGTGCTGGTGCTGCCCGACCGTGATGCGGCGGAGGAGGTGGCTCAGGCGCTCGTGGACCGGTTCGGGATACGCGAGGAGCCGTTGCTCGTCCGGGACGCGCTGGCGGGTGAGGACGACGCCGAGGACGCGCAGTGGCTGGTGGTACTGCGCGACGAGGAGGGCCGGTTCGAGGCCGCGGAACTGGACGCGTTCGCGGCCGAGTGGGAGGGGTGGCGGGAGGAGCCGTAGAGCGGGGGCGACCGCAACCCCCTCAGGGGCGCGGGGAACTGCGCGACCGGCCACCGGCCACCGGCCACCGGCCACCGGCCACCGTGCACCCGTACCCGTACCCGCCCCGCACGACGCCCGTCGGCACGCGGACCGGGCTGTCAGTGGCTCGTGCGATGCTGTACCCGATGGCCAGGAAGACTGCGAATGACGATGTCCTCGCCCCGGTGACGCTCGCCGTCGGCCAGGAGGACCTTCTGCTCGACCGTGCCGTGCACGAGGTGGTGGCCGCCGCCCGCGCCTCCGACGCCGACACGGACGTACGGGACCTGGCCCCCGAGCAGTTGCAGCCCGGCACTCTCGCCGAGCTGACCAGCCCCTCGCTCTTCGCGGAGCGCAAGGTCGTGGTCGTACGCAATGCGCAGGACCTGTCGGCCGACACCGTCAAGGACGTGAAGGCCTACCTCTCGGCGCCCGCCGAGGAGATCACGCTGGTGCTGCTGCACGCCGGCGGGGTCAAGGGCAAGGCGCTGCTGGACGCCGCCCGCAAGGCCGGGGCGCGGGAGATCGCCTGTCCGAAGATGACCAAGCCGGCCGACCGGCTGGCGTTCGTGCGGCAGGAGTTCCGGGCCACCGGGCGGTCCGCGACGCCCGAGGCGTGCCAGGCGCTCGTCGATGCCATCGGCAGCGATCTGCGGGAGCTGGCCTCGGCGGTGACGCAGCTGGTCGCCGACGTCGAGGGGACGATCGACGAGGCCGTCGTGGGGCGGTACTACACCGGGCGGGCCGAGGCGTCGAGCTTCACCGTCGCCGACCGGGCGGTGGAGGGGCGGGCCGCGGAGGCCCTGGAGGCGCTGCGCTGGTCGCTGGCCACCGGCGTCGCGCCCGTGATGATCACCAGCGCGCTGGCGCAGGGCGTGCGGGCCATCGGCAAGCTGTCCTCCGCGCGCGGCGGCCGGCCCGCCGATCTCGCGCGGGAGCTGGGCATGCCCCCGTGGAAGATCGACCGGGTGCGCCAGCAGATGCGGGGCTGGACCCCGGACGGGGTGGCCGTGGCGCTGCGGGCGGTGGCCGAGGCGGACGCGGGGGTGAAGGGCGGCGGGGACGACCCGGGGTACGCGCTGGAGAAGGCGGTCGTCGCCATCGCGCGGGCCGCCCGCTCCAGAGGACGGTAGGGACTTCCCGGAGGAGAATCGTGCGTATCGGCCCCTGTCGCCCGACAAGGAGAGGTGGCGATCGCCGTGGCTGAACACCCACACGCGAAGATAGTCCGCGAGGGATACGAGGCCTTCCAGCGCGGAGACATGGACACCCTGCGCTCCATGATGACCGGGGACTGTACGCACCACGTCCCCGGCTCCCACCCGCTCTCCGGGGACTACAAGGGGGTGGACGCGGTCCTCAACGACTACTACGGCCGGCTCTACTCGGAGACGGGCGGATCGTTCCGCGTCGAGCTGCGCAACCTGTTCGTGGACGGCCGCGGGCATGTCATGTCCGTGCACCACTTCACCGCCGACCGGGCCGGCAAGCACATCGACGAGACGGGCGGCATCGTCTTCCGGATCATGGGAGACAAGATCACCGACCTCGACGAGTGCGTCGCGGACATGGAGAAGGCGGACCAGTTCTGGATGTGACCGGGAACGCCGAAGGCCCGGCACGCCGAAGGCCCCGGCCCCCGCCCTGGGGAAGGGTGGGAGGCCGGGGCCTTCGGTTCACGACTGTCGAGCCCGTACCCGCGTGGCGAACGCAGGCCGCGTACAGGCTCTGGGTGCCGGTCGGGAGCGGATGAGAGAGGGCCCGCTCTGGGTCCTTCCGGCGATCAGATCAACGAAGGGGTTCAGCCCTTGAGGGTCGCGACCTTGGAAGCCAGCGCCGACTTCTTGTTGGCGGCCTGGTTCTTGTGGATGACACCCTTCGAGACGGCCTTGTCGAGCTGACGCGCGGCAGCGCGCTGGAGCTCGGTGGCCTTCTCGAGGTCACCCGCGGCAGCGGCCTCACGGGCCTTGCGGATCGCGGTCTTCAGGGAGGACTTGACGGCCTTGTTGCGCAGCCGAGCCTTCTCGTTGGTCTTGATCCGCTTGATCTGGGACTTGATGTTCGCCACGAAATAAGCCTCTTCTGATTCCTGGATTCCTTGGTGCCTCGCGCTGAGAGGGCATGAGACACAGCTGCCCACACTACCAGCGGTCCCGAGAATGGCCCAAACCGTCCCCCGGTCGCCGCCCGTGGGACCATGGAGCCTACGTATCGATCCGACCCGAGGCATAAGGCGCCTCAAGAGACAGGACCCTGCGTGCCCGCGACCCCTAACAATGTGCCCGAGCCGAGCCGTACCGACCCGGCTCTGATCCGCAACTTCTGCATCATCGCGCACATCGACCACGGCAAGTCCACGCTCGCCGACCGGATGCTCCAGCTGACCGGTGTGGTCGAGCAGCGGCAGATGCGTGCTCAGTACCTCGACCGGATGGACATCGAGCGCGAGCGCGGCATCACGATCAAGTCCCAGGCGGTGCGGCTGCCGTGGGCTCCCACCCACGACAAGAACAACACGCACATCCTCAACATGATCGACACCCCCGGGCACGTCGACTTCACCTACGAGGTCTCGCGGTCGCTCGCGGCCTGTGAGGGGACCATCCTCCTCGTCGACGCCGCCCAGGGCATCGAGGCCCAGACCCTCGCCAACCTCTACCTGGCGATGGAGAACGACCTCACGATCATCCCGGTGCTCAACAAGATCGACCTTCCCGCGGCCCAGCCGGAGAAGTTCGCGGAGGAGCTCGCCAACCTGGTCGGCTGCGACCCCGACGACGTGCTCCGGGTGTCCGCGAAGACCGGTGTCGGCGTGGACGCGCTGCTCGACCGGGCCGTACGGGACATCCCGGCCCCCGTCGGCGTCAAGGACGCCCCGGCCCGCGCGATGATCTTCGACTCGGTTTATGACTCCTACCGGGGTGTCGTGACGTACGTCCGGGTCATCGACGGCCAGCTCAACAAGCGCGAGCGCATCAGGATGATGTCGACCGGCGCGACCCACGAGCTGCTGGAGATCGGCACCAACTCGCCCGAGATGCTGGCGGCCGACGGCCTCGGCGTCGGCGAGGTGGGCTATCTGATCACCGGTGTGAAGGACGTCCGCCAGTCCAAGGTCGGTGACACCGTCACCAGCCAGGCCAAGGGCGCGACCGAGGCCCTCGGCGGGTACAAGGACCCCAAGCCGATGGTCTTCTCCGGTCTGTATCCGCTGGACGGCTCCGACTACCCGGAGCTGCGCGAGGCCCTGGACAAGCTCCAGCTCAACGACGCGGCCCTGGTCTACGAGCCGGAGACCTCCGCCGCGCTCGGCTTCGGCTTCCGCGTCGGCTTCCTCGGCCTGCTGCACCTCGACGTGATCCGTGAGCGCCTCGAGCGCGAGTTCGGCCTCGACCTCATCGCCACCGCGCCGAACGTGGTCTACCGCGTGGTCATGGAGGACCGCACCGAGCACGTCGTCACCAACCCGAGCGAGTTCCCCGAGGGGAAGATCAGCGAGGTGTACGAGCCGGTCGTGCGCGCCACCATCCTGGCGCCGACCGAGTTCATCGGCTCGATCATGGAGCTGTGCCAGACCCGGCGCGGCACCCTGCTCGGCATGGACTACCTCTCCGAGGACCGGGTCGAGATCCGCTACACCCTGCCGCTCGCCGAGATCGTCTTCGACTTCTTCGACCAGCTGAAGTCCAAGACGCGCGGGTACGCGTCGCTGGACTACGAGCCCACCGGCGAGCAGACCTCCAGCCTGGTCAAGGTCGACATCCTGCTGCACGGCGACAAGGTGGACGCCTTCTCGGCGATCACCCACAAGGACGCCGCGTACGCGTACGGGGTGCGGCTCGTCGCCAAGCTGCGCGAGCTGATCCCGCGGCAGGCCTTCGAGGTGCCGATCCAGGCCGCCATCGGCTCCCGGGTCATCGCCCGCGAGACCATCCGCGCCATCCGCAAGGACGTCCTCGCCAAGTGCTACGGCGGTGACATCTCCCGTAAGCGGAAGCTGCTGGAGAAGCAGAAGGAGGGCAAGAAGCGGATGAAGATGGTGGGTTCCGTGGAGGTTCCGCAGGAAGCCTTCATCGCCGTGCTGAGCAGCGACGACGGCGCGGGCTCCGCCAAGGGCAAGAAGTAGCCCCTCCGACGCCCGGACGACGGGCCCGCCGTGCTGTCGCGCGGCGGGCCCGTTGTTCGTTGTCTGTAGAAAGTGACAGTACGTGGCCCCTTACGTGCCGGGCGGTCGCCCTTTAACCTGATCCCTGCTCGATAGTTACTCGCGAGTTAAACAACAGCCGCAAGAGCCAGCCGCGCCGTCGCGGGCCCCGGAGGATGTCGTGAGCGACACACAGACCCTGATCGAGAACCGTCCGCCGTCCGTCGCGGGCCTCTTCCTGGAGCGCGTGGCCGCCACGCCCGACGCCGAGGCATACCGTCACCCGGTGCCCGCCGCGTCCGGTGCGGGCCCCGACGACTGGAAGTCGCTGAGCTGGGCTCAGGCCGCCGAGCGGGTGTACGCGATCGCGGCCGGGCTCATCGAGCTGGGGGTGCAGCCCGAGCAGCGCGTCGCGCTCGCCTCCGCCACCCGGATCGAGTGGATCCTCGCCGACCTCGGCATCATGTGCGCCGGCGCCGCGACGACCACCGTCTACCCGCAGACCAACGCCGACGAATCGGCGTTCATCCTCTCCGACTCCGAGAGCCGGGTGCTGATCGCCGAGGACGCGGCGCAGGTCGCCAAGGCCGTCGAGAAGCGCGCCGAGCTGCCCGCCCTCACCCATGTGGTGGTCCTCGACCCGGCCGGCGTCGACACCGGGGAGGACTGGATCCTCACCCTCGACGAGCTGGAGAAGCGCGGCGCGGCCCGGCTGGAGAAGGACCCGCAGCTGATCAAGGAGCGGGTCGGCGCGATCACCAAGGACCAGCTCGCCACCCTCATCTACACCTCCGGCACCACCGGCCGCCCCAAGGGGGTGCGCCTGCCGCACGACAACTGGTCGTACATGGCCAAGGCGATCGCCGCGACCGGGCTGATCAGCGCCGAGGACGTGCAGTACCTGTGGCTGCCGCTCGCGCACGTCTTCGGCAAGGTGCTCACTTCCGGCCAGATCGAGGTCGGGCACGTCACCGCCGTCGACGGCCGCGTCGACAAGATCATCGAGAACCTTCCGGTGGTCCGGCCGACCTATATGGCGGCCGTGCCCCGGATCTTCGAGAAGGTCTACAACGGCATCGCCAACAAGGCCCGGGCCGGCGGCCCCGCCAAGTACAAGATCTTCCGCTGGGCGTCCGAGGTCGCCCGCGAGTACGCCAAGGTCACTCAGGACAACTTCCGCCGCACCGGCACCCCGAGCGCCCCCTTCGGCCTCGCCGCCAAGCACAAGGCCGCCGACGCGCTGGTGTACGCCAAGATCCGCGAGGCGTTCGGCGGCCGGCTGCGCGCCTGTATCTCCGGCTCCGTCGCCCTCGCCCCGGAGATCGGCTTCTTCTTCTCCGGCGCCGGTATCCACATCCTGGAGGGCTACGGCCTCACCGAGTCCTCCGCGGCCTCCTTCGTGAACCCCGGCGAGGCCTACCGCACCGGCACGGTCGGCAAGCCGCTGCCCGGCACGGAGGTGCGGATCGCCGAGGACGGCGAGATCCTGCTGCGCGGCCCCGGGATCATGGAGGGCTACCACGGGCTGCCCGACAAGACCGCCGAGGTGCTGGAGGCCGACGGCTGGTTCCACACCGGTGACATCGGCGAACTGTCGCCCGACGGCTATCTGCGGATCACCGACCGCAAGAAGGACCTGTTCAAGACCTCCGGCGGCAAGTACATCGCGCCCACCGAGGTCGAGGGCCAGTTCAAGGCGGTGTGCCCGTACGTCTCCAACATCCTCGTGCACGGCGCCGACCGGAACTTCTGCACGGCGCTGATCGCACTGGACGAGGTGTCCATCCTCGACTGGGCCAAGGAGAACGGGCTGGCGGGCAAGTCGTACGCCGAGGTCGTCGCCGCGCCCGAGACGGTCGCGCTCATCGAGGGGCACGTCGCCGAACTCAACGCCGGGCTCCAGAAGTGGCAGACGATCAAGAAGTTCCGGTTGCTGCCGCGGGACCTCGATGTGGAGCACGGCGAGATCACGCCGAGTCTGAAGCTGAAGCGGCCGGTGGTGGAGCGGGAGTACAAGCACCTCATCGAGGAGATGTACGCCGGTACGCGCGAGGCGTAGCGCCGGGGCGGGGGACCGCATGCGGCTGCCGGTCCGTCGGGGCCGGTCGCGCCCACGCGGCGGGGCCGCATGGTGATGCGGCCCCGCGCCCCTGGCGGTACCGCAGGCGCGTCGCTCGAAAGTCGACCCTGGTTCGTCCCTCATCGAACACGTACGTACACAGCTGAAGCAGTAACCTCTCCCCACCCGATCCCCTTCGGTCACTCACCGCATTTGGCTGGGATCCGTCTGTCACCCTGAGGGCATCCGAACTGCCCGGGGAGCTGCGCATGGGGGCCATTCCGACCCAGCGGGAGACCGTCTTCCCCGGCATCGGTGCGCCGTCGCCCGCGACCCCGCACGCGCCCCCGGTCGCCCGCGCCACCCTGGCCGGCAGCCCCCACGCCCCCGGCGCCGCCCGCGATCTGGTGCGGGCCGCGTTCGCGGAGTGGGGTGACCTTCCCGAACGCCTCGCCGAGGACGTGACCCTCGTCGTCAGCGAGCTGGTCACCAACGCCGTCGTGCACGCCGGCACCGACGTGGACCTGCTGTGCCGGCTGGAGGACGATCCGGAGCAGGGACCCGCGGTCGTCGTCGAGGTCGGTGACCACCACCCCTCCCGTGCCCCGCGCGACCACCCGCCGGAGACGCCGCACGAGACCCCGGAGTACGGCCGCGGCCTGCGTCTGGTCGCCGCGCTCGCCGACGCGTGGGGAGTGACGTACCGCAGGGGCGCGAAGACGGTGTGGGCGCGGCTGCTGCCCGTGGCGCCCGAGCCGTACGAGACCGACGGGACGTACGGTGCCTCGCCCGTCGCGCCCCTCGACCCCCTCCTCGAAGCCCTGGCTCCCGAACCGCGGCCCGCCTGCCGGGGCGGGGACTGGCTGAACCGGGGCGCCCTGTCGTTCCTCGCCGAGGCCTCCGACCTGCTCGCCGGGCAGCTCGACGAGGATCTCGTCGCCGCGCTCAGCAGCCAGCTGCTGGTGCCGCGGCTCGCCGACTGGTGCGGGGTCTGGCTGGAGGACGAGGTCAGCGGACACGGCGGAGGCTGGGGCGAGTGGGCCGGAGGGCCCGGGCCGCGGCTGGCCCGGGTCTGGCACGGCGACGAGGGCCGGATCGAGGAGCTGCGCCGGGCCCTGGAGAAGGATCCGCCGCGCCCCGCGGAACCGCCCCGCTCGGGACCCGAGCACTTTCCCTGGCCCGGCCCGGCGCTCGGCCCGCGCGGCGCCGCCCTCGCCTACCGGCTGATCGCCGGCGGCCGCCCGCTCGGCACCCTGGTCATCGGGCGGGCCGGACCCGGCGCCTTCGCCGACGAGGTCACCGGGCTCGTCGAGGACCTGGGCCGCCGGGTGGCGCTGGCGATCGGCGCGGCCCGCCAGTACGCCCGCCAGGCCACCATCAGCGCCGTCCTCCAGCGCGGTCTGCTGCCCGGCGCCGTCGCCGAGATCCCCGGGGTGCGCAGCGCCCTCGTCCACGAACCGCGCGAGCAGGGCGGCCCGAGCGGCGACTTCTACGACCTGTTCCCGGCGGGCGACGGCCGCTGGTGCTTCGCCATCGGCGACGTCCAGGGCAAGGGCCCGGAGGCGGCCGTCGTCATCGGCCTCGCCCGGCCCTGGCTGCGGCTGCTGGCTCGCGAGGGGTACGGCGTCCCCGACGTCCTGGACCGCCTCAACCAGCTCCTCCTCGACGACGCCACCGAGGCCGCCGACGCCGCCGCCCGCGCCTTCGTCGGCCCCACCGGGCCCGGCGACGGCCCGCAGACCCGCTTCCTGTCCCTCCTCTACGGCGAACTCGCCCCCTTCGAGGGCGGTGTCCGTTGCACCCTCGCCTCCGCCGGGCACCCGCTGCCGCTGCTCCTCGGCCCGGACGGCTCCGTCGCCACGGCCGCGCGCCCCCAGACCCTCCTCGGGGTCATCGAGGACGTGACGTACACCAGCGACGTGCTGGAGCTGCGGCACGGCGACAGCCTGCTGTGCGTCACCGACGGGGTCACCGAGCGGCGCTCGGGCATCCGCCAGTTCGACGACGGCGACGGGCTGGCCCTCGCGCTCGCCGGATGCGTGGGCCTGGACGCCGAGCTGATCGCCGAGCGCATCCGCCGGCTTGTCCACGAGTTCGGCGAGCGCCCGCCGGAGGACGATCTGGCGCTGCTGGTGCTCCAGGCGGAGTGAGCGCGCGGTGAGTGCCGTACCGGTGCGGGACAATGGGGGACATGCCTTCCGCACTTCCCGACGGTGAGCCCGTCCCCGACGACGGCGCGCTCCCGGCGCAGGCGCTCACCGGCGCCGCCGACCGCCCCCTCGGGTTCTATCTGCACGTCCCCTACTGCGCGACCCGCTGCGGGTACTGCGACTTCAACACCTACACCGCCACCGAGCTGCGCGGCACCGGAGGTGTCCTCGCCTCCCGCGACAACTACGCCGACACCCTGATCGACGAGGTCCGGCTGGCCCGCAAGGTGCTCGGCGACGACCCGCGCGAGGTCCGCACGGTCTTCGTGGGCGGCGGTACGCCCACCCTGCTGGCCGCGGACGATCTCGTACGGATGCTGGGCGCGATCCGCGACGAGTTCGGCCTGGCGGCGGACGCGGAGGTGACCACGGAGGCGAACCCGGAGTCCGTGGACCCGTCCTATCTCGCCACGCTCCGCGCGGGCGGCTACAACCGGATCTCCTTCGGCATGCAGAGCGCCAGACAGCACGTGCTGCGCGTACTGGACCGCACCCACACCCCGGGCCGCCCCGAGGCCTGTGTCGCGGAGGCACGCGCGGCGGGCTTCGAGCACGTCAACCTGGACCTGATCTACGGCACCCCGGGCGAGTCCGACGACGACTGGCGGGCCTCCCTGGAGGCCGCGCTCGGCGCCGGGCCCGACCATGTCTCCGCGTACGCCCTGATCGTCGAGGAGGGCACCCAGCTGGCCCGTCGCATCCGGCGCGGGGAGATCCCGATGACCGACGACGACGTCCACGCGGACCGCTATCTGATCGCGGACGAGGTGATGACCGCCGCCGGCTACGACTGGTACGAGGTCTCCAACTGGGCCACCTCGCCGTCGGCCCGCTGCCTGCACAACGAGCTGTACTGGCGGGGCGCCGACTGGTGGGGCGCGGGCCCCGGGGCGCACTCCCACGTGGGCGGCGTGCGCTGGTGGAACGTGAAGCATCCGGGTGCGTACGCGGCGGCCCTCGCGGGCGGCCGCTCCCCGGGGGCGGGTCGTGAGCTGCTCTCGGAGGAGGACCGCAGGGTCGAGCGGATCCTGCTGGAACTGCGGCTGCGCGAGGGCGTACCCCTGGACCTGCTCCGGCCCGAAGGCCTCAGGGCATCGCGCCGGGCACGGTCGGACGGGCTCCTGGAGCAGGAGCCGTACGACGCGGGGCGTGCGGTGCTCACCCTGCGCGGGCGGCTGCTGGCGGACGCGGTGGTGCGGGACCTGGTGGACTGAGAGGGCGCGGGACCCGGTGGGCCGGGAACGTCAGGGCACGGTCACGAAGTCGATCAGTTCCTCCACCCGGCCCAGCAGCTCCGGCTCCAGGTCCTTGTAGGACCCCACCCGCGCCAGGATCGCCTGCCACACCGCCCCGGTGTTCCCGGGCGGCCAGCCCAGGGCCCGGCAGACCCCCGTCTTCCAGTCCTCGCCGTGCGGGACGCGGGGCCAGGCCGTGATGCCCAGGGCGGACGGTTTCACCGCCTCCCAGATGTCGATGTACGGGTGGCCCACGACCAAGGCGTGCTCGCTCGTCACCGACCGCGCGATGCGCCACTCCTTCGTGCCCGGCACCAGGTGGTCCACCAGGACCCCGAGCCTCGCGTCCGGGCCCGGCGCGAAGTCCTCGACGATCGACGGGAGGTCGTCCACCCCCTCCAGGTACTCCACCACCACGCCCTCGATCCGCAGGTCGTCGCCCCACACCTTCTCGACCAGTTCGGCGTCGTGCCGGCCCTCGACGTAGATGCGGCCGGCGCGGGCCACCCGGGCGCGGGCGCCGGGGACGGCGACCGAACCGGAGGCCGTACGGGTGGGACGGACCGAAGCACCCGACGACGGCCGTACGAGGGTCACCACGCGGCCCTCCAGGAGGAAGCCCCGGGGCTCCAGGGGGAACACCCGGTGCTTGCCGAAGCGGTCCTCCAGGGTCACCGTGCCCGCCTCGCAGCGGATCACCGCGCCGCAGAAGCCGGTGCCGGGCTCCTCCACCACCAGGCCGGGCTCCGCCGGGACCTCGGGGACGGGCTGCGGCTTCTTCCAGGGAGGGGTCAGATCCGGCGAGTACTGGCGCATTCGGATGACGATAGGAGAAGCCCCGGCCCGGTGGCGCCCGGATCAGCGCGACACGCCGAAGCGCGCCGCCAGCGCGTCCCGCTGCCGCCGTACGAACGCCGCGTCCACCACCGCCCCGTGACCCGGCACGTACAGCGCGTCCTCGCCGCCGAGGTCGAGGAGGCGGTCCAGGGCCGCGGGCCAGTGGGAGGGGACGGCGTCGGGGCCGGCCTGCGGTTCGCCGGACTCCTCCACCAGGTCGCCGCAGAACACGACCTCCGGGGTGCCGGGCACCAGGACCACGAGGTCGTGCGCGGTGTGCGCCGGGCCCACGTTCGCCAGCAGCACCTGGCGGCCCGCGCCCAGATCGAGGGTCCGCTCGCCGGAGACCACATGGCGGGGCCGGACCAGGGCGTCCGCGGCGTCGGTCGCCGTCGCCTCGTCCAGACCGCACCGCACCGCGTCCGCCCGCAGCTCCTCCGCCGGGACCGTGTCCATGCCCACCGCGCCGAACACCTCCGCACCCGCGAACGCCGCCGCGCCGAACACGTGGTCGAAATGCGGATGGGTGAGCGCGAGATGGGTCACACGCGCGCCGGTCAGCTCCTCGGCCTGCGTCCGCAGCCGCACCCCCTCCGCCAGACCCGACCCGGCGTCCACCATCAGCACCGCGCCCGCCCCGACGACCAGCCCCGCCGTGCAGTCCCAGCCCGGCAGGCGCACCCGCCCGACCCCGGCCGCGACCCGCTCCCACCCCAGCTCTTCCCAAGTCACCGTCATACCGGGACGCTAACGGTAAGCCGTCCGGGCGTCGGCCGACCTTGCCCCCGGTGTACCCCACCGCCGTACACTGGCCGGGGAACGTCTGGCACTCGGAAGCGAAGAGTGCCAGGGCTGACGCCCAGGGGACTGGGGGACGACCACGGGAGGTGTGCGCGGGTGCTGAGTGAACGCAGGCTGCAAGTGCTGCGCGCCATCGTCCAGGACTACGTCGGCACCGAGGAGCCGGTGGGCTCCAAGGCCCTCACCGAGCGGCACAACCTCGGCGTCTCCCCGGCCACCGTGCGCAACGACATGGCCGCCCTGGAGGACGAGGGATACATCGCCCAGCCGCACACCAGCGCCGGGCGGATCCCCACCGACAAGGGCTACCGGCTGTTCGTGGACAAGCTGGCCGGCGTCAAACCGATGACCGCGCCCGAGCGGCGCGCCATCCAGAACTTCCTCGACGGCGCCGTCGACCTCGACGACGTCGTGGCGCGGACCGTACGGCTGCTCGCGCAGCTCACCCGGCAGGTCGCCGTGGTGCAGTACCCGTCGCTGACCCGGTCCACCGTGCGGCACGTGGAGTTGCTGTCGCTCGCGCCGGCCCGGCTGATGCTCGTGCTGATCACGGACACCGGACGGGTCGAGCAGCGCATGGTGGACTGCCCGGCGCCCTTCGGGGAGACCTCTCTGGCGGATCTACGCGCGCGGCTCAACAGCCGGGTCGCGGGCCGCCGGTTCTCCGACGTGCCGCGCCTGGTGGAGGATCTGCCGGAGGCCTTCGAGGCGGACGACCGCGGCACGGTCTCGACGGTGCTCTCCACCCTGCTGGAGACACTCGTCGAGGAGAACGAGGAGCGGCTGATGATCGGCGGCACCGCCAATCTCACCCGCTTCGGACATGACTTCCCTCTCACCATCCGGCCCGTCCTGGAGGCCCTGGAGGAACACGTCGTTCTCCTCAAACTCCTGGGCGAGGCGGGGGATTCGGGCATGACCGTACGCATCGGTCATGAGAACGCCTATGAGGGACTCAACTCCACTTCCGTGGTCTCGGTCGGCTACGGTTCGGGCGGCGAGGCAGTCGCCAAACTCGGCGTGGTCGGACCGACCCGCATGGATTACCCGGGAACGATGGGAGCGGTACGAGCGGTGGCACGGTACGTCGGACAGATCCTGGCGGAGTCGTAAGTGGCCACGGACTACTACGCCGTTCTCGGCGTGCGCCGCGACGCGTCGCAGGATGAGATCAAGAAGGCCTTCCGCCGGCTCGCCCGCGAGCTGCACCCGGACGTCAACCCGGATCCGAAGACCCAGGAGCGGTTCAAGGAGATCAACGCCGCCTACGAGGTGCTGTCGGACCCGCAGAAGAAGCAGGTCTACGACCTCGGCGGCGACCCCCTCTCCCAGGCCGGCGGCGGTGGCGCGGGCGGCTTCGGGGCCGGTGGCTTCGGCAACTTCTCCGACATCATGGACGCGTTCTTCGGTACGGCGTCCCAGCGGGGGCCGAGGTCCAGGACCCGGCGCGGCCAGGACGCGATGATCCGGCTGGAGGTGGACCTCGAGGAGGCCGCCTTCGGCACCACCAAGGACATCCAGGTCGACACCGCGATCGTCTGCACCACGTGCAGCGGCGAGGGCGCCGCCCCCGGCACCACCGCCCAGACGTGCGACATGTGCCGCGGCCGCGGCGAGGTCTCCCAGGTGACCCGGTCCTTCCTCGGCCAGGTCATGACCTCCCGCCCCTGCCCCCAGTGCCAGGGCTTCGGCACCATCGTCCCGAACCCCTGCCCGGAGTGCGCGGGCGACGGCCGGGTGCGCTCCCGGCGCACGCTCACCGTCAAGATCCCGGCCGGTGTCGACAACGGCACCCGGATCCAGCTCGCGGGCGAGGGCGAGGTCGGCCCCGGCGGCGGCCCCGCCGGTGACCTGTACGTCGAGATCCACGAGCTGCCGCACTCCACCTTCCAGCGGCGCGGCGACGATCTGCACTGCACGGTCACCATCCCGATGACCGCGGCGTCCCTCGGCACCAAGGTGCCGCTGGAGACGCTGGACGGCCTGGAGGAGGTCGACATCCGGCCCGGCACCCAGTCCGGCCAGTCGATCCCGCTGCACGGCCGGGGCGTCACGCATCTGCGCGGCGGCGGCCGGGGCGACCTCATCGTCCACGTCGAGGTCATGACCCCGACCAAGCTCGACCCCGAGCAGGAGCGGCTGCTGCGCGAGCTGGCCAAGCTGCGCGGCGAGGAACGGCCCCAGGGGCAGTTCCAGCCGGGCCAGCAGGGGCTGTTCTCCCGCCTGAAGGACGCCTTCAACGGTCGCTGAGCGGCTGGATCACCTCAGGACGAGGCCTGAATTCGGCGTGGTTCGGAGGACGTGACACCATGCCGTCATGTCCTCCGAGCTGACCGATCTCTTCCCCCACCCGATCGTGCAGGCCCCCATGGCGGGCGGTGTCTCCGTGCCGCAGCTCGCCGCCGCCGTGTCCGAGGCCGGTGGGCTCGGGTTCCTGGCCGGCGGGTACAAGACGGCCGACGGCATGTACCAGGAGATCAAGCAGCTCCGCGGGCTGACCGGCCGCCCCTTCGGCGTCAACCTGTTCATGCCCCAGCCCGAGTATGCCGAGACGGGTGCCGTCCAGGTCTACGCCGAGCAGCTCGCCGGTGAGGTCACCTGGTACGGGACCGAGCTGGGCGACCCCGACAGCGGCCGCGACGACGGCTACGACGCCAAGATCGCCGTACTGCTGGACGATCCCGTGCCGGCGGTGTCCTTCCACTTCGGCGTCCCGAACGCGGACACGCTGAAGTCCCTGCGCCGGGCCGGAACGTTCACCCTGGTCACCGTGACCTCCGCCGAGGAGGCGCTCGCCGTCGAGCAGGCCGGGGCGGACGCCGTGATCGTGCAGGGCATGGAGGCCGGCGGCCACCAGGGCACCCACAAGGACATCCCCGAGAACGACGGCTCCGCCCTCGGACTGCTCGCCCTGCTCGGCCAGGTCCGCGAGGCCGTGGGCCTGCCGATCGTCGCCGCCGGCGGGATCATGCGCGGCAGCCAGATCGCCGCCGTCCTCGCGGCCGGCGCGAGCGCCGCCCAGCTCGGCACCGCGTTCCTCGCCACCCCCGAGTCCGGCGCGCAGGCCGTGCACAAGGCGGCCCTCACCGACCCCCTGTTCGTCCGCACCGAGCTGACCCGCGCCTTCTCCGGCCGCCCGGCCCGCGGCCTGGTCAACCGCTTCCTGCGCGAGCACGGCCCCTACGCCCCCGCCGCCTACCCCGAGGTCCACCACCTCACCTCCCCGCTGCGCAAGGCCGCCGCCAAGGCGGGCGACGCGCAGGGCATGGCCCTGTGGGCGGGCCAGGGGCACCGTATGGCCCGCGAGCTGCCCGCCGCGGAGCTGGTGGAGGTCCTGGTGGCGGAGCTGGCGACCGCGCGGGCCGCCTGCGCCGAGGGCGACGCGCGATGACCGCGCCCGTCTTCGTCGTCGACCGGCTCGACGCCGTGGGGCCGGAGTTCGTGCTCGACGGGCCCGAGGGGCGGCACGCCGTCTCCGTGAAGCGGCTGCGGCCCGGCGAGGACGTCGTCCTCACCGACGGGCACGGCCGCTCGGCCGAGGGTGTCGTCAAGGCGGCCGAGGGCAAGGACCGGCTGGTCCTGGACCTGGGGTCCGTGCGGGACGAGCCCGAGGCGTCACCCCGTATCACCGTCGTCCAGGCCCTCCCCAAGGGCGACCGCGGCGAGGTCGCCGTCGAGACGATGACCGAGGTCGGCGTCGACGCGATCGTGCCCTGGCAGGCGTCCCGCTGCATCACGCAGTGGCGCGGCGAACGGGGACTGAAGGCGCTCGGCAAGTGGCGGGCCACCGCCCGCGAGGCCGGCAAGCAGTCCCGCCGGGTCCGCTTCCCCGAGGTCGCCGAGGCGGCGAGCACCAAGCAGGTCGCCGCGCTGCTCGCGGGGGCCGACTTCGCGGCCGTCCTCCACGAGAGCGGCGCGGACCGGCTCGCCACCGCCGCACTCCCCGCCCGCGGCGAGATCGTGCTCGTCGTCGGCCCCGAGGGAGGCGTCTCCCCCGAGGAACTGGCCGCCTTCGCCGAGGCCGGTGCCCGGCCCTACGTCCTCGGCCCCACCGTCCTGCGCACCTCCACCGCGGGCACCGCCGCCGCGGCCCTCCTCCTCGGCCGCACCGGCCGCTGGTCCTGACCCCCGGAGCGCCCGTGGAACTCGCCCAGATACGGCTCCTCGTCACCGACTTCGCCGCCTGCTACCGCTTCTACGACGACGTCCTCGGCCTGACCCCGCAGTCCGGCGCGGCCGAGGGCCCGTACGAGAAGTTCAGCCCGCGCACCGGCTCCGCCGGGATCGCGCTCCAGGACCGCGCCATGATGGCCGCGGTCCTCGACGAACTCGACGGCCCGGCGGCGGGACACCGCTCGCTGGTGGTGCTGCGCGTCGACGACCTCGACGCGTACTGCGCGCAGATCACCTCCCGGGGCGCCACCCTGCTCCACGGCCCTGCCCCCATGACCGACCGGATGCGCGTCGCCCATCTCAAGGACCCCGAGGGCAATCTGGTGGAGCTTCAGGAGTGGCTCCTGCTGCGCGGCTAGTCCGGGCGATCCTGGCCGCATCCGGGCTACCGCCCCGCGGCCCGGAGTGGCAGGCTGCCGCCCATGGGGGCATTGAGGCGGATTGCGCTTCTCGTGTTCGTGCCCGTCGCCCTGGGCGGCGCCGTGGCCTGCGAACCGGGCGGCGGGGTGAGCGGCATCTCCGTGGCGTACACGACCGACCAGGCCGCCACGGCGGAGATCGAGCGCCGTGACGTGGACGTCCGCTGGCTGACCTGCACCGCCGCCCGGGACGACCACCTCGTCTCCGTCGACTGCCAGGGGGAGACCGCGGGCGGCAAGGACATCACGGTCACCGGCAAGGTCGAACGGGCCGTCGACGGGAAGTGCGTGCGCGGCGATCTGCGGGCGGACGTCGGGAAGAAGGAGCTGTTCCGGGTCAGCGGGCTCGGGGACTGCGGCTCCGCGACGCCCTCGCCGGTCGAGGCCCCGTCCTCCTCGGCCGGACCGTCCGGTTCCGCCCCGCCCGGCGGACCGTCCGGCGTCCGGCCGACCGTCACGGTCACCGTGACCGTCACCCGGACCGTCGACGCCCAGGGCGGACAGAAGTGATCGAAACCCCTGACCTGCGGTCCCATCCCTGAATACAGTGATCTGGTGACACAGTCCGCGACGTCTGCCGCATACTTCCGACACCCGCATCCGCACGGCGAGTTGGTGGCGTTCGCCGCCGAGGACGACGTGTGGCTCGCCCCCCTCGACGGGGGCCGCGCCTGGCGGGTCAGCGCCGACAACGTACCCGTCTCGGCACCCCGTATCTCACCCGACGGAACCACCGTCGCCTGGACCTCCACCCGCGACGGCGCCCCCGAGGTGCACATCGCACCCGTCGAGGGCGGACCGGCCACCCGCCTGACGTACTGGGGGAGTTGGCAGACCCGGGTGCGCGGCTGGACCCCCGACGGCCAGGTCCTCGCCGTCAGCACCCACGATCAGGCCACCCTGCGGCGCAGCTGGGCCCGCGCCGTCCCGGTCGACGGCGGACCCGCCACCACCCTGCCGTACGGCCCGGTCGGCGCCGTCGCGTTCGGCCCGCACACCGTGCTGCTGTCCGCGCCGATGGGCCGCGAGGCCGCCTACTGGAAGCGCTACCGGGGCGGCACGGCCGGAAAGCTGTGGATCGACCGGGACGCCACCGGGGAGTTCGTCCGGCTGCACCAGGAACTCGACGGCAACCTCGAGTGCCCGGTGTGGGCGGGGGACCGGATCGCGTTCCTCTCCGACCACGAGGGCACCGGCGCGCTCTACTCCTCCCTCGCCGACGGCTCCGACCTGCGCCGCCACACCCCCCTCGAAGGCTTCTACGCCCGCCAGGCCACCGGCGACGGCACCCGGATCGCGTACACCTCGGCCGGTGAGCTGTGGCTGCTCGACGACCTCGACGGTGCCGAGCCCCGCCGCCTCGACATCCGCCTCGGCGGACAGCGCACCGACCGCCGCCCCCACGCCGTCACCGCCGCCCGCTGGCTCGGCGGCGCCGCCCCCGACCACACCGCGCGCGGCAGCGCCGTCGAGGTGCGCGGCGCCGTGCACTGGGTGACCCACCGCTCCGGGCCCGCGCGTGCCCTCGCCGCCCGGCCCGGGGTGCGGGCGCGGCTGCCGCGCACCTTCCGCACGGAGGGCGAGGAGTGGGTGGTGTGGGTGACGGACGCAGAGGGCGACGACGCCCTGGAGTTCGCGCCCGCCACCGGACCCGTCCCCGGCGCCACCCCGCGCCGGCTCGCGGCCGGCCGCCTCGGCCGGGTCCTGGAACTCGCCATGGCCCCCGACGGCAGCCGCGCCGCCGTCGCCGCGCACGACGGCCGGCTCCTCCTCGTCGAACGGGAGAGCGGCGAGGTCCGCGAGGTCACCCGCAGCGCCGACGGAGAAGTCTCCGACCTGGTCTTCTCCCCCGACTCGGCATGGCTCGCCTGGTCGCACCCCGGCCCGCCCCCGCTCGCCCAGCTCAGACTCGCCAACGTCACCGATCTGTCGGTCACCGAGGCGACCCCGCTGCGCTTCCGCGACTACGCGCCCGCCTTCACCCTGGACGGCAAGCACCTCGCGTTCCTCTCCACCCGCGCCTTCGACCCGGTCTACGACGAACACGTCTTCGACCTCGCCTTCCCGGCCGGCGCCCGCCCGCACCTGATCACCCTCGCGGCGACGACCCCGTCCCCGTTCGGCCCGCAGCGCCACGGCCGCCCCTTCGACGCGCCCGACAAGGACGAGACCCCCGACAGCGAGGGCACCCCCGCCACCCGCATCGACCTCGAAGGCCTCGCCGACCGGATAGTGCCCTTCCCCGTCGAGGCCGGCCGCTACTCCGGGCTCGCCGCCGCCAAGGACGGCGTGCTGTGGCTGCGGCACCCGGTGCGCGGGGTGCTCGGCGCCTCCAGGGCCACCCCGGACGACCCCGACCCGCGCACCGAGCTGGAGCGCTACGACCTCGTCCAGCAGCGCCTCGAACACCTCGCCGCCGACGCCGACGGCTTCGAGGTCAGCGGCGACGGCAAACGGCTGCTGCTGCGGACCGACGGCAAGCTCAAGGTCGTCCCCAGCGACCGGCGCGCCTCCGGCGACGAGGACAGCGACACCAACATCACCGTCGACCTCGGCCGGATCCGGCAGACCGTCGACCCGGCCGCCGAGTGGCGGCAGATGTACGACGAGACCGGCCGCATCATGCGCGACAACTTCTGGCTCGCCGACCTGGGCGGTCTCGACTGGGACGCCGTCCTGGACCGCTACCGGCCGCTCCTCGACCGGGTCGCCACCCACGACGACCTGGTCGACGTGCTGTGGGAGGTGCACGGCGAACTCGGCACCTCCCACGCCTATGTCTCCCCACGCGGCGGCCACGGCCGCGGCGCCCGCCAGGGTCTCCTCGGCGCCGACATCTCCCGCCACCCCGACGGCAGTTGGCGCATCGACCGGGTGCTGCCCTCGGAGACCTCCGACCCCGACGCCCGCTCCCCGCTCGCCGCACCCGGGGTCGCGGTGCGGGCCGGGGACGCGATCCTCGCCGTGGCCGGGCACCCGGTGGACCCGGTGACGGGCCCCGCCCCGCTGCTCGTCGGCACGGCGGGCAGGGTCGTCGAGCTGACCGTCTCACCGGCCGGCGGGGGCGAGCCCCGGCACGCGGTCGTGGTCCCCGTCGACGACGAGGAGGCCCTGCGCTACCACGCCTGGGTCGCCGACCGCCGGGCCCATGTGCACGAGGTCTCCGGCGGCCGCCTCGGCTACCTCCACGTGCCCGACATGCAGGCGCCCGGCTGGGCCCAGATCCACCGCGACCTGCGTGTCGAGGTGGCCCGCGAGGGCCTCGTCGTGGACGTCCGGGAGAACCGCGGCGGCCACACGTCCCAGCTGGTCGTGGAGAAGCTCGCCCGCCGGATCGTCGGCTGGGACGTACCGCGCGACGCCCGCCCCTTCTCCTACCCGCTGGACGCCCCGCGCGGCCCCGTGGTCGCCGTCGCCAACGAGTTCTCCGGCTCCGACGGCGACATCGTCAACGCCGCCATCAAGGCCCTCGGCATCGGCCCGGTCGTCGGCACCCGCACCTGGGGCGGCACGATCGGCATCGACAGCCGCTACCACCTGGTCGACGGCACCCTCGTCACCCAGCCCAAGTACGCCATCTGGCTGGAGGGCTACGGCTGGGCCGTGGAGAACCACGGCGTGGATCCGGACGTGGAGGTGGTGATGGCCCCGCAGGACCACGCGGCGGGCCGCGACACCCAGCTGGACGAGGCGATCCGGCTGGCGCTCGAGGCACTGGAGGAGCGACCGGCGAAGACACCGCCCACACTGCCGTGACCCGTGCGGCGCGGTCCCCGGCCGCCGGGCGCCGCGCCGCCGCGGCCGGCACAAGCGGCCGGCTCGAGCGGCACAAAAAAAGGGGGGACGGATGACCGTCAGGCACCTGGTCGTCGTTGTTCCGGGGATCGGCGGCAGCGTCCTGGAGCGGACCCGCGCCGACGGCAGACCGGTCCGGGTCTGGGACGCGGGCGTGGGAGGCATCGGGGGACTGCTGCTGCGCCCCGGCCGGCTCAGCCTCGCCGAGGAGGAGCGGCTGCGCCCCGTAGGGCTGATCACGTCCAAGCATCTGCTGCCGGGCTGGACGGTCGTACACGGCTACGAGGGGCTCGTGGCCGGCATCGGGCGGAGCGTCCCGGGCGCCCGGATCGACCTCGGGCATCCGGAGCGGCCGGATCCGCGGGCCGATGTCCTGCTGTTCCCCTACGACTTCCGGCGGAGCATCGCCGAGGCCGCGGACCGGCTCGCCGCACAGATCCACCTCCGGCTGGCGGGCCTGAGCGCCGCCGAGCGGCGGGGCCGGGTGGTCGTGGTGGCCCACTCGATGGGCGGACTGGTGGCCCGGTACTGGATGGGCGTGCTGGGCGGATGGCGTGTCTGCCGTGCCCTCGTCACGCTGGGCACCCCGCACCGCGGCGCTCCCAAGGCGCTGGACTGGCTGGTCAACGGTGTCCGGGTCGGCGGTCTCGCGATGCCCGGAGCGACCGGGGTGATCCGCGGCTGGCCGTCGGTGGCCGAGCTGCTGCCCCGCTACCCGATGGTCCGCCACGAGAGCGACGGCGGGATCCGCTACCCGCACGAACTGCCGATCGGCGGTCTGCGCCGCGGCGCACGGCGGGCGTTCGCCCTGCACCGGCAGATCGAGGAGGCCTGGGAGGCGATGCCCCGGTCGGGACCGGAGATGCGGGCCCGGTTCTCCTGGAGCCATCCCACCCCGACGGCCGGCCACTGGGACGGGACGCGGCTGAGGGTCACCCGCGAGCGGCCGGCCTGGCTGGTCCCGCCCGGCTGGCAGGACGATCTCGGGGACGGCACCGTGCCGGCCACCAGTGCGCTGCCGATCGAGGACAGCGGCCGTGACACCTCCGCCATGCGCACCCGGGAACGCCATGGGCCGCTCGCCGCCGCCGAGTGGGTCGGCCCGCTGATCGCCGGCTATCTGCGGCGCGACAGCCTGGCCCGGCTGCGGGGCGACGAGCGGCCCGTGTCGCTCGGGCTGGAGGTGGACGAGGCACACCTGCCGGGCGCCCCCGTCCCGGTGCGTGCCACGGTGCACGGACGGTCCGGCGAAGCGGCCTCGCTCGCCCCCGCGGCTCCGGTGTGGGCGCTGGCCCGCCCGGACGCCGACCCCACGGCCGAGCCGGTCGCCGTGCCGCTGGAGTGGGACGCGGACACCGGCGCCTTCCGCGGGGAGTTGCCCGCGCTGGAGCCGGGGCTGCACACGGTGACGGTCACCGCTCGCGACGTGCCGGGCGCGGGAGACCTCTCGGTCGGCGAGACGGTCGCCGTCGTCGACGACGGTGCCGAGGCCGCTGCCGAGGAGGGGGGCGCATGAACCGCTGGCCGCGCTGGTCCCTCGAAGGCGAACCCGTCGCGCTCGCCAAGTACGTGAACCCGGGCGCCGTGGCCGCCCTGGTGCGGCTGCCGGGACCGTCCTCGGCCAGCCGCACGGACCGGCTGCGCGAGGTCTACGACGCCCTGGCCGCCGTGAGGATCGGATACGCCTTCGAATCGCCGTCCGACGAGCGCGGCCGCCAGGTGATCCTCACCCCGCGCGAGGTGCTCTGGTCCCCCCGGCACGGCACCTGCCTCGATCTGGCCGTCGTCCTGGCCGCGGGCTGTCTCACGGCCGGGCTGCACCCGGTGGTGGTCCTGCTCCGGCCGGCCGACGGCGACCCCGAGTCCCGGGCGACCGGCCACGCCCTCGTCGCCGTACGCATGACCGACGACGTGCCCGCGGACCCCGAGCGGGCTCCGGTGTGGCCGCAGCCGCCCGACGGATTCCCGCGGTCGGTGCAGTCGTCGCTCGCGGGGCCGCCGGGCGCGTATCTCGTCGTGGACCCGGTCGGGGTGGCCAGGCCGCTGCGGTCCTCGCCCACCGACGGTCTCGGCGTGGGCTTCGAGGAGGCCGTCGCCCGGGGCGCACGCCTTCTGGCGTCGGACCGCTGGGCCTGGCACACCGCGATCGACATCGGCTCGGCCTGGCGGGAACGCGACCAGCACCCGCTGCTGGAAACGGCGGACGCCGTACTGCGCAGGCCGCCCCTCGCCGTCGCCGGCGACGAGGCGCCTCCCGGGCGGTCCCGGGCGCGGTCCCAGGTGCGGGCCGGGGCGCAGGCGGTGCCGGACGGCGTCCTGGACGATGTCGCCGTCGCGCTGGCCGAGGCCGTGCGCGAGCAGTGGGAGAGCGAGCGGCACCACCGGCACCGCTCCAACGACCCCTTCCCCCTGCCGGTGCACTGGGACAACGCACCCGCGGCCCTCATGGACCACGGCAGCAACATCCAGAACCTGCGGCAGACGGAGCACCTCCCGCTGGACCTCACGGGCGATCTGCGGATCGTCGCCGACATCTTCGACCATGTGCCGTCCGGCCGGCTCGTCGTCCTGGGGCAGGCGGGTGCCGGAAAGACCGTCCTCGCCATCGAGTTCGTCCTCACCCTGCTCGACCCCGCGAGCCTGCGTGTGCCCGTGATCTTCTCCCTGCCGGGGTGGGACCCGGCGTCCCAGCCGTCCCTGCACGGCTGGCTCGCGGAGGAACTCGTCAGGGCCTACCCGGCACTCCAGCAGGCGGAGAAGCGGAGTCCGGACGTCGTCTCCCGCCTGCTCACCACGCGGCGCGTGCTGCCGGTGCTCGACGACTTCGACGGGCTCGCACCGGAGTTGCGCCCGGAGGCGATCAGGGCGATCAACGCCTCGCTCCGGCAGGCCGACGGCTTCCTCCTGCTCAGCCGGCCGGACGAGTACCGCGACGCGGTCGCCGCCGCCCGCCCGCTGAAAAAGGCGTCCGCGGTGTGCCTGGAGCCCCTGACGGTGGAGGACTACGCCGACTACCTGCCCCTGTCCGCGGTCAAGGAGGACGGCGGATCCCGGACGCTGTGGGACCCGGTCCTCGACCGGATCCGTGCGGACGGGTCCGCCGCGGAGGTCGAGGTGCTGCGGGAGGCATTCACCACGCCCCTCGGCGTCTCCCTGGCCCGGCGCATCTACAGTGACGGCGACGCCCGCTCCCCGAGGGACCCCGCCGAGCTACTGGCACCGAACCGGTTCCGCCGCCGGGAGGACCTGGACGAGCATCTGCTCGGAGCCTTCGTCGAGGCCGCGTACGCGACCGCGCCCCACGACGGGCGGCGGCGGCGCCGTGCTCCTTCCGCCGACCGGGCCAGGAAGTGGCTGGGGCATCTGGCCCGGGACATGGAGGGGCGCTCGACGCACAGCCTCGCCTGGTGGGAGCAGAACCTGGCACTGCCGCGCTCCTTCTTCGTGGCCGCGGGGGTGTTCACCGCGGGCGTGACCTTGCTGGTGAGTTACCTGACGGCCCCCGTGTTCGGGTTCTCCCCCGAGTATTCCCCCTTTGCCGGGCTGCTGTTGGTGGCCCTGCTCTACCGGCAGCACTACCCGGTCGCCCGGCAGGTCTCCACGACGTTCTTCCGCACCTCCCCGGTCCAGCCCGGAGCGGGTGTCCGCCGGCTGCTTCTCCACCGGGCGTTGTTCAGCGGGGCAGCCATGACCCTGATGACGCCCTTCCTGTACATGTTCCTGTTCACGTGGCTCTCGAAGGCCGGCCTCGGATGGCCGATGGCGTGTGTCATGGGCGTCGGAACCGGCATCTGGTCGTTCGGGAAGTCCTGGGTCGATCACGCGATGGAGCCGGTGAACATCGCGAGGGCGCCCAGCCCGGACCATCTGCTCAGAACCGCCCGCTGGAGTCTGCTGCAGACCCTGGCCACCACCTGGCTGCCGCTGTTCGTCTCCGCCTGCGCGGTCGTGATCGGCTGGGAGCCGCCGGACGCCACGGCACCACCCGCGGTCCGGCTCACGCTGCTGGTCCTCTGGCTCGCGCTCATCACCGTCGCCATCGCCTTCCTGTCCGGCCCGTGGGGGTTCTTCGTGCAGACCCGGGTGTGGCTGGCCCTGACCCGCCGGCTTCCGCTGCGGCTGATGACGTTCCTCGACGACGCGCACCGCCGCGGGATCCTGCGGCAGAACGGTGCCGTCTACGAGTTCCGCCATGTGACGCTCCAACGGCATCTGGCCGGCCGGGGGAAGCCCGACGCCACCGAGGAACGCCCGGCCGAGGAGTCGCTGCCATGACCGCGGGCCGGTCCCGCTCGCTACGATGCCCTCCGGACGAGATCACCGGTGCACGAGGAGACACGTATGGCAGGGGAACCGCAGGACGACTGCCTGTTCTGCAAGATCGCCGAGGGGCACATCCCGGCGACGATCGTCCGGGAGACCGGGACGACCGTCGCCTTCCGGGACATCAACCCCCAGGCGCCCACGCACGTCCTGGTGATCCCCAAGGTGCACTACGAGAACGCCGCGGAACTGGCCGCCGCCGAACCGGCGATCGCCGCGGACGTCCTGCGCGAGGCGAAGTCGGTCGCCGAGGAGGACAAGCTGGAGAGCTACCGCATCGTCTTCAACACCGGCAGCGGTGCCGGCCAGACCGTCTGGCACGCCCACGCGCACGTCCTCGGTGGCCGCGGCCTCCACTGGCCCCCCGGATAGTCCGCCATGTCCGTACGTGAGCTCGTCGTCCTCGGCACCGCCAGCCAGGTCCCCACCCGGCACCGCAACCACAACGGGTATCTGCTGCGCTGGGACGGCGAGGGCATCCTCTTCGACCCCGGCGAGGGCACCCAGCGCCAGATGCTGCGGGCCGGGGTCGCCGCCCACGACCTCAACCGGATCTGTGTCACGCACTTCCACGGGGACCACTCGCTCGGCCTCGCCGGGGTCATCCAGCGCATCAACCTGGACCAGGTCCCGCACGAGGTCACCGTCCACTACCCGCTCTCCGGCGAACGCTTCTTCGACCGTCTCCGGTACGCCACCGCCTACCGGGAGACCGTCGCCCTGACGCAGGCCCCGGTGAGCGCGGACGGAGTCCTCGACGCCCGGCCCTCCTACCTCCTGGAGGCCCGCAAGCTCTCCCACCCCGTCGAGTCCTACGGCTACCGGCTCATCGAACCCGACGGCCGCCGTATGCTCCCCGACCGCCTCGCCGCGCACGGCCTGGCGGGCCCGGACGTGGGCCGCCTCCAGCGGGAGGGCTCGGTGAACGGGGTGACGCTCGACGACGTCAGCGAGATCCGGCGCGGACAGCGGTTCGCGTTCGTCATGGACACCCGGCTGTGCGACGGCGTCCACGCGCTCGCGGAGGGCGCCGACATGCTCGTCATCGAGTCGACCTTCCTCGACGAGGACGAGCGGCTCGCCGTCGACCACGGCCACCTGACCGCCGGTCAGGCCGCCCGGGCCGCCCTGGAGGCCGGCGTACGGCATCTGGTGCTGACCCACTTCAGCCAGCGGTACGCGGAACCTGGGGGCACCTCCCGGACGGAGTCCGGGGGAGAGTTCGAGCGGCAGGCGCGGGCGGCCGGCTTCGAGGGCGAGCTGACCGTGGCGCACGACCTGCTGAGGGTGCCGCTGCCGAAACGGCGGTAAAACAGCCGTACGATGCTTTGATGCCCGTCCCGAAAGCTGAACTGCACCTGCACATCGAAGGCACCCTGGAGCCGGAGCTGGCCTTCGCGCTGGCCGCCCGCAACGGCGTCACCCTGCCGTACGCCGACACGGAAGAGCTGCGCGAGGCCTACCGGTTCGAGGACCTCCAGTCCTTCCTGAACCTGTACTACGAGCTGATGGCCGTCCTGCGCACCGAGCGGGACTTCGAGGATCTCGCGAACGCCTACCTCGCCCGGGCCGCCGCCCAGGGGGTCCGGCACGCGGAGATCTTCTTCGACCCGCAGGCCCACCTCGCCCGGGGCGTCGGCATGGGCACGGTGGTCGAGGGGCTGTGGCGGGCGCTGGCCGCCAGCGAGACCACCCACGGCGTCTCCACCCGGCTGATCCTCTGCTTCCTGCGCGACGAATCCGCCGAGTCGGCGCTCGAGACGCTGGACGCGGCGAAGCCGTACCTCGACCGGATCACCGGCATCGGCCTGGACTCCGCCGAGGTGGGGCATCCGCCGGTGAAGTTCCGCGCGGTGTACGAGGCCGCCGCCGCGCTGGGGCTGCGGCGCGTGGCGCACGCGGGGGAGGAGGGGCCGCCGGAGTACATCACCGAGGCCCTGGACGTCCTCGGCGTCGAGCGCGTCGACCACGGGCTGCGCTGTATGGAGGACCCGGCGCTGGTGGAGCGGCTGGTGCGCGAGCGGATCCCGCTGACGCTGTGCCCGCTGTCCAACGTCCGGCTGCGCACCGTCGACACCCTCGCCGACCATCCGCTGCCCGCGATGCTCGACGCCGGGCTCGTGTGCACGGTCAACTCCGACGACCCCGCCTACTTCGGCGGTTACGCGGGCGACAACTTCGACGCCGTGCGGCAGACCCTCGGCCTGACCGAGGAGCGGCTGCGCGAGCTGGCCCGCAACTCCTTCACGGCCTCCTTCCTGGAGGACGACGAGGAGCGGCGGGCACGGTATCTCGCCGAAGTGGAGAACTACCGGTTCTAGTGCCGCGGCAGGCAACGTTCGCCCCGTCGCGACGCCCGGCACGCACCGGACGCCGCTCCTTGACGGGCAAACGTTGCCTGCCGCGGCACTAGTCGCTCCGGTGGACCCGGTCCACCAGGATGTCGATGACGAGCGGTGCGCGCGGGCCGAAGCTCAGCCGGCGGGCGAGGGCGGCCCGGTGGGAGCGCTCAGTTCCCGGACCCCGGTGCGGCACCCGCCTGCCGGGGTCCGGCCGTGTCGTAGGCGCCCGGCGTGGGGACGGCCGGGGCGTCCACCTGGATCTCCACGACCGGGCGGGCGGGCGCCCCGCCCCGCCGCCGTACGGCTCCCGGAAGCACCCGACGCCCGCTCGCGTGCAGCGCCACCCCGGTCATCGGTACGGCGACCACGAGCAGCGCGGCGCCCAGCACCAGGCCCATCACGGGGAACCCGGCCTGCGCG
Organism: Streptomyces griseoruber; assembly: GCF_001514205.1. Classification (GTDB taxonomy): domain Bacteria; phylum Actinomycetota; class Actinomycetes; order Streptomycetales; family Streptomycetaceae; genus Streptomyces; species Streptomyces griseoruber. Next base: position 145,063 of record NZ_KQ948778.1, read on the forward strand.
GACAGCACGCTCCCGGTGAGCGGACCGGCCGCCGTGCCCAGCGAACCCGCCGAGCCGACCAGTACCGCCCAGCGGCCGCGCGGGTCCAGCGAGGCGGCCAGCCCGATGAGGTACGACAGGACGACCGGGTAGAGCACGTTCCAGACGATCTGGCCGGCCGCGAAGCCGGCCGGGGTGGTGGCCGAGGCGTTGCCCGCCACGCAGGCCGCGATGAGGACGGTCCCGATCCCGATCGGCAGCGCCCGGCCCAGGCGCGCCCCGAGCGCCCCGGCGGCCAGCACGCCGGTGAGCCCGGCGCCCAGCGCCACCGCGAACACCGCGCCGACGGCCGCCTCGCCGAGGTGCGCCTGCGTCAGCCCGATCCGTCCGCTCACGCCCCAGAGGGAGTTCTGCACCAGCGACCAGAACGGCATGGCGGCCGCCAGCACCAGTCCCGCCCGCAGGTTCGGCAGCGGGACGCGGGTCTGCGGCAGCGCCGGGTCGGCGGGCGCGCCGCGGCCGGGCAGACGCCCCGTCAGCGGTCCTGTGGCGAGCGCGGTCAGCGCGATGGCGGCGAGCGGCTGTCCGTGGCCCGCGCCGAGGTGCGGCACCGTCAGATAGACGGCCCCGGCGAGCGCGGACACCCCGAGCAGGCCCAGGGTGGAGGCGCGGTGCGGGTCGGGTTCGGCGGCGATCCGGGTGGCGGCGACCGCCGTGACCGTACCGGAGCCGAATCCGCCGAGGACCGCGCCCGCGACGACGGCCGGCACCGAGCCGGCCAGTGCGGCCCCGCCGTAGCCGAGCACGGCGAGCAGCAGCCCGGCCCGGGCCATGGTCCGGGCGCCGATCCGCTCCACGCGGGAGGCCAGCAGGAAGCCGGCCGAGGACGAGCTGAGCAGCAGCGCGCTGCCGACGGCGCCCGCCTCGGTGGCGGTCAGGGGCAGCCCGCCGTCCAGCCGGCCGACGACGGTCGGCAGCAGATAGGGAGCGAGATAGCCGGCCGTGAACAGGGCGACGAGGGGCCAGGGGATGGGGGTGCGGCGGGCGAACACGGGCGTTCCTGCACGGGCGAGAAGAGGCGGCTCGGGGGAGGGGCGCAGGCCGTCGACGGACAGGAACGCGCGGGCCATTCATATCAAGCGGGTGCTGCCCGAAAAAGCTGGGGATGCGTGATCCGGGTCACATGCTGTTTACAGGGGGAAACAACGGGTAACGATGGCGGTTTTCGGCGCTCTCTAGCGCCAGTTCACGGCCCCGCCGGCCCCCGGTGCCGTCGCCTCGATCTTGGCGCGTATCTCCCGCATCACGGCGACGATCCGCTCCTCGTGCCCGGCCGTCAGGCGGGCCAGCGGCACCGAGCAGCTGATCGCGTCCTGCGCCGGATGCTCGTACCGCAGTGCGAACCCGAAGCCGGCGATTCCGGTCACGCCCTCCTCGCGGTCCACGGAGTACCCTCGCGCCCGCACACCGGCCAGGTCCGCCCGCAGCGACTCGCGGCTGGTGTGCGACTTCGGGGTGAGCGCCGCGTAGGGCCCCTCGGGCAGCTCGTCGTCGGGACGTTCGGCGAGCAGTGCCTTGCCGAGGGCGCCGACGTGCGCGGGGAGGCGGCGGCCGACGCGGCTGATCGTGCGCAGATACGCGTGCGACTCACGGGTGGCGAGGTAGGCCACGTCCCGTCCGTCCAGCCGGCCCAGGTGGATCGTCTCGCCCAGCGCGTCGGACGCCTCGTCGAGGTACGGCCGCACCAGGCGGACGCGCGGGTCGGAGTCGAGGTAGCTGGTGCCGGTCAGCAGGGCGTGGATGCCGATGCCGTACAGGGAGCCGGTCACGTCCGTGCGCACCCAGCCCCGGCCGATCAGGGTCTGGAGCAGCGCGTACATCGAGCTGCGCGGCACGCCCAGCGCGTCCGCCAGCTCCTGGAGCCGCGCCGGGCGGTCCCCGCGCTCGGCGAGCAGTTCCAGCAGCTCGACCGTGCGCGCGGCCGATTTCACCTCGCGGACGCCGCCTGTCTCCGACATGCCCCGATCGTAAGCGGGGGCACCCGCGGCATTGACGGTGGCCGTTCGCGTATCTAACCTCCATCTTCATACATGGATAGCGTCTACATAGGGAGATGAAGAAGGTGGGCCTCGACACCGACACGGTCCGGCGGCTGCGGGAGGGCATGGCGGCGGGCGTGCTGTCCTTCCCGCTGACGAGCTTCCACGAGGACGGTTCCCTCGATCCCGACGGCTTCCGCACCCATGTCGCGAGCCGGCTCGCCGCCGCCCCCGGAGGCCTCTTCCCCGCCTGCGGCACCGGCGAGTTCTTCTCCCTCGACGAGGACGAGTACCGCACCGTGGTGCGGATCGCCGTCGAGGAGGCCGCGGGGAGCGTGCCGGTCGTCGCCGGGACCGGCTACGGCTGGGCCCAGGCCGCCCGCTTCGCCCGCATCGCCGAGGAGGAGGGCGCCGACGCCCTGCTCGTCCTCCCGCACTACCTCGTCGCCGCCCCCCAGGACGGTCTGGTCGCCCAGCTGGAGCAGCTCGCCGCCCGCACCCGGCTCCCGCTCATCGCCTACCAGCGCGGACCGGTCGCCTACGGGGTCGACGCCTTCCGGCGGATCACCGCGATCCCCTCGGTCGTCGGCCTCAAGGACGGCCACAGCGACCTCGACCGCCTCCAGCGCCTCACCCTCGCCGCCCCCGAGGGCTTCCTGCTCTTCAACGGCGCCGCCACCGCCGAGATCCAGGCCCGCGCCTACGCCACCGTCGGCGTCCCCGCCTACTCCTCCGCCGTGCACGCCTTCGCACCCGAGATCGCGGGCGCCTTCTTCACCGCGCTGCGGGACGGCGACGCGAGCACCGTCGACAAACTGCTGCGCGCGTTCTACGTCCCCCTCGTCGAACTCCGCGACCGGGCACCGGGCTACGCCGTGTCCCTCGTCAAGGCCGCCGCCCGGCTGCGCGGCGCCCCCGTCGGCCCCGTGCGCGCCCCGCTCACCGACCCCTCGGCCGCCGACCTGGCCGACCTCAGGACCCTTCTGACCACCGGACTCGACCTCGTGGGAGCCGCCCTGTGAACCTCGCCATCACAGACGTACGCCTGACGCCGATCCTGGTCGCCGACCCGCCGCTGCTCAACACCCAGGGCGTGCACCAGCCGTACACCCCCCGGCTGATCGTCGAGGTGGAGACCGCCGACGGCGTCACCGGGGTCGGCGAGACGTACGGCGACACCAAGTACCTGGAGCTGGCCCGCCCGTTCGCCGAGCGGCTGATCGGCCGTCAGGTCAGTGACCTGAACGGGCTGTTCACGATCGCCGACCAGACGGCGGTGGACTCCTCCCGGGTCTCCGGGAAGGTCGACGTGGGCGGGCTGCGCGGGGTCCAGACCGCCGACAAGCTGCGGCTGTCCGTCGTCTCCGGCTTCGAGGTCGCCTGCCTCGACGCCCTCGGCAAGTCCCTCGGGCTGCCCGTCCACGCGCTGCTCGGCGGCAAGGTCCGCGACGCCGTCGAATACAGCGCCTACCTCTTCTACAAGTGGGCCGGCCACCCCGAGGGGGTGCCCGGCGAGCAGGACGACTGGGGCGCGGCGATCGACCCGGCCGGGATCGTCGAACAGGCCCGGCGCTTCACCGAGCGGTACGGGTTCACCTCCTTCAAGCTCAAGGGCGGGGTCTTCCCGCCCGAGGAGGAGATCGCCGCCGTACGCGCCCTCGCGGCGGCCTTCCCCGGACACCCGCTGCGGCTCGACCCCAACGGGGCCTGGAGCGTGGCGACCTCGCTGAAGGTCGCGAAGGAACTCGGGGACGTCCTCGAGTACCTGGAGGACCCCGCGCTCGGCACGCCCGCCATGGCCGAGGTCGCCGCGGCGACCGGCGTACCGCTCGCCACCAACATGTGCGTGACGACCTTCGCCGAGATCCAGGAGGCCTTCACCCGCGGGGCCGTGCAGGTCGTCCTCTCCGACCACCACTACTGGGGCGGGCTGCGCAACACCCAGCAGCTCGCCGCGATCTGCCGGACGTTCGGCGTCGGGGTGTCCATGCACTCCAACACCCACCTCGGCATCTCGCTGGCCGCCATGACCCACGTCGCGTCCACCGTGCCCAACCTCCACCACGCCTGCGACTCCCACTACCCCTGGCAGGCGGAGGACGTCCTGACCGAGCGCCTCACCTTCGACGACGGCAAGGTCACCGTCTCCGACGCCCCCGGCCTCGGCGTCACCCTCGACCGGGAGAAGCTCGCCTTCCTCCACCGGCGTTGGCTCGACGACGACGGTTCGCTCCGCGAGCGCGACGACGCGGCGGCGATGCGATGGGCCGACCCCGACTGGGTGACACCCTCGGTACCCCGCTGGTAGACACGCGGCTTTCCCGGGCGTTCGGGGGGTTCGCGCGGCGTGCGGGGACCGGTGTGCTTCTGTTCGCGGCGTGACGGGAGCGGGAGGAGGGGCGGGCCGGGGGGCGGGTGGTGCAGACTGGCCAGGTCCGTACCACGTCAGGGAGCGCACCGTGACCGCGTCCACCGCGTCCACCGGAGAGGGACACCACCGCCGGAACGGCCAGGCCGCCCTGGTCGACCCCCTGGCCGCCCGGCGGGCGCCGGGAGATCCGCCCTGGGACGTCTACCTCACCGGCACCGTCTTCCTCGACATCGTCTTCACCGGCCTCGACTCCGCCCCCGTGCGCGGCACCGAGTCCTGGGCGCGCGGCATGGGTTCCAGCCCCGGCGGCGTGGCCAACATGGCCACCGCGCTGGCCCGCCTGGGCCTGCGCACCTCCCTCGCCGCCGCCTTCGGCGACGACCACTACGGCGAGTACTGCTGGGACGCCCTCGAACAGGGCGAGGGCATCGACCTCGCCGCCTCCCGCACGGTCCCCGGCTGGCACTCGCCCGTCACCGTCTCCATGGCCTACGAGGGCGAGCGGACCATGGTCTCCCACGGCCACGAACCGCCCCCGGAAGAGCCCGCCCCCGACTGCCCGCCGCACGCCCGCGCCGCCGTCGCCTCCCTCACCCCCGGCACACGCGACCCCTGGATCGCCCAGGCCGCCGCCCGCGGCACCCGGGTCTTCGCCGACGTCGGCTGGGACGACACCGGCGCCTGGGACCTGGCCGGCCTCGCCGACCTGGAACACTGCGAGGCCTTCCTGCCGAACGCCGAGGAGGCCATGCGCTACACCCGCGCCGACTGCCCCCGCGCCGCCGCCCACGCCCTCACCGAGCACGTACCGCTCGCGGTCGTCACCCTCGGCGCCGAGGGCGCCTACGCGGTCGACGGACGCACCGGCGAGACCGCCGAGGTCCCCGCCATCGCCGTCGAGGCCCTCGACCCCACCGGCGCCGGGGACGTCTTCGTGGCCGGCTTCGTCACCGGCACCCTGGCCGACTGGCCGCTCGCCGACCGTGTCGCCTTCGCCGGCCTCACCGCGGCGCTCTCCGTCCAGGAGTTCGGCGGCTCGCTCTCCGCCCCCGGCTGGAGCGAGATCGCCGCCTGGTGGCGCAGGGTCCAGTCGGTCGAGGGCCAGGCCCCCGAGGCGCTGCGCCGGTACGCGTTCCTGGAGGGCCTGCTGCCCAGGGAGGAGACCACACCCTGGCCGCTGCGCCGCGCGGTCCCGACGATCGGTTTCGGCCGCTCGGCGTAGGCACCGGGCCCATGACAAAACCCCTCGGCGATGTCAGCCCCCTGGCGTACCCTGGAACACGCCAGGCCGCCCCAGTGGCAGGCGAGACACATCCGGGAGGACGTAGAGGCCCTCGTGGCCGGCCTATGACTCAGACACCCACAGCTCACACGCCCGCGCAGGGCAAGGCGAGAGCACAGTTCACCGTTCCCGCCCAGCACCCCATGGTGACCGTGCTGGGGTCCGGCGACTCCCTCCTGCGCGTGATCGAGACGGCTTTCCCGGCGGCCGACATCCACGTCCGGGGCAATGAGATCAGCGCTACCGGCGACCCACGGGAAGTCGCCCTCATCCAGCGCCTGTTCGACGAGATGATGCTGGTGCTCCGCACCGGGCAGCCGATGACGGAGGACGCAGTGGAACGCTCGATCGCCATGCTGCGGGCGAGTGAGAACGGGACGAGTGACGGCCAGGAGACCCCGGCCGAGGTACTGACTCAGAACATCCTGTCCTCGCGCGGCCGCACCATCCGGCCCAAGACCCTCAACCAGAAGCGGTACGTCGACGCGATCGACAAGCACACGATCGTCTTCGGCATCGGCCCCGCCGGTACCGGCAAGACGTACCTGGCCATGGCGAAGGCGGTCCAGGCCCTCCAGTCCAAGCAGGTCAACCGGATCATCCTGACCCGCCCGGCGGTCGAGGCCGGCGAGCGCCTCGGCTTCCTGCCCGGCACGCTCTACGAGAAGATCGACCCCTACCTGCGCCCGCTGTACGACGCGCTGCACGACATGCTGGACCCGGACTCGATCCCGCGGCTGATGGCGGCCGGGACGATCGAGGTCGCGCCGCTGGCCTACATGCGCGGCCGTACCCTCAACGACGCCTTCATCATCCTGGACGAGGCCCAGAACACGAGCCCCGAACAGATGAAGATGTTCCTCACCCGCCTCGGCTTCGACTCGAAGATCGTGATCACGGGTGACGTGACCCAGGTCGACCTGCCGAACGGCACGAAGTCGGGTCTGCGTCAGGTCCAGGACATCCTGGAGGGCGTCGAGGACGTGCACTTCTCGCGCCTGTCGTCCCAGGACGTCGTACGGCACAAGCTGGTGGGCCGTATCGTCGACGCGTACGAGAAGTACGACAGCACCAACGGCACGGAGAACGGCACCCACAAGGGCGGCCGGACCAAACGGAAGTAGACAAGCCAGCACATGTCGATCGACGTCAACAACGAATCCGGAACCGAGGTCGACGAGCAGGCGATCCTCGACATCGCCCGCTACGCCCTCGCGCGGATGCGCATCCACCCGCTCTCCGAACTCTCGGTGATCGTCGTGGACGCCGACGCCATGGAGCAGCTGCACATCCAGTGGATGGACCTGCCGGGGCCGACGGACGTCATGTCCTTCCCGATGGACGAACTGCGTCCGCCGTCGAAGGACGACGACGAGCCCCCGCAGGGCCTCCTCGGCGACATCGTGCTCTGCCCCGAGGTCGCCGCCAAGCAGGGCACCGAGGCGCCCACCCAGCACTCCATGGACGAGGAGCTCCAGCTGCTCACCGTCCACGGAGTGCTGCACCTGCTCGGCTACGACCACGAGGAACCCGACGAGAAGGCCGAGATGTTCGGCCTCCAGGCGGCCATCGTGGACGGCTGGCGCGCGGAGAAGGGCCTGACCGGCCCGTCCCCGGCGCCGACCCTCTCATGAGCCCCACCCTGGTCTCCGGCGCGATCGCCCTGGTCGTCGTCGCCTGGCTCGCCGCCTGCGCGGAGGCGGGCCTCGCGCGCGTCTCCAGCTTCCGCGCCGAGGAGGCCGTACGGTCCGGGCGGCGGGGCAGCGCCAAGCTCGCCCAGATCACCGCCGACCCCACCCGCTACCTCAACGTGGCGCTGCTGGTGCGCGTCGCCTGCGAGATGGCGGCGGCGGCCCTGGTGACGTACGCCTGCCTCCAGGAGATCCACGGCACGGCCCCCGCGCTGCTCGCCGCGATCGGCGTGATGGTCCTCGTCTCGTACGTCGCGGTCGGGGTCTCCCCGCGCACCATCGGCCGCCAGCACCCGCTGAACACCGCGACGGCGGCGGCGTACGTCCTGCTGCCACTGGCCCGGATCATGGGCCCCGTCCCGTCGCTGCTGATCCTGATCGGCAACGCGCTCACCCCCGGCAAGGGCTTCCGCCGCGGCCCCTTCGCCTCCGAGGCGGAGCTGCGCGCCCTGGTCGACCTCGCCGAGCAGGAGTCCCTCATCGAGGACGAGGAGCGCCGGATGGTGCACTCCGTCTTCGAACTCGGCGACACCCTCGTCCGCGAGGTGATGGTCCCGCGCACCGACCTGGTCGTCATCGAGCGGTACAAGACGATCCGCCAGGCCCTCACCCTCGCCCTGCGCTCCGGTTTCTCGCGCATACCCGTGAGCGGGGAGAGCGAGGACGACATCGTCGGGATCGTGTACCTGAAGGACCTGGTCCGCAAGACGCACATCAGCCGGGACGCCGAGTCCGACCTCGTCTCCACGGCCATGCGGCCCGCCGCCTTCGTCCCCGACACCAAGAACGCCGGTGACCTGCTGCGCGAGATGCAGCTCCAGCGCAACCACGTCGCCGTCGTCATCGACGAGTACGGCGGCACGGCCGGCATCGTCACCATCGAGGACATCCTCGAGGAGATCGTCGGCGAGATCACCGACGAGTACGACCGTGAGCTCCCGCCCGTCGAGGAGCTCGGCGACGACCGCTACCGGGTCACCGCCCGCCTCGACATCACCGACCTCGGCGAGCTGTACGGCCTGGAGGAGTACGACGACGAGGACGTGGAGACCGTCGGCGGACTGCTCGCCAAGGCCCTGGGCCGGGTCCCCATCGCCGGGGCGGCCGGCGTGGTCGACCTCCCGGACGGCCGCACCCTGCGGCTCACGGCGGAGGCGGCGGCCGGCCGCCGGAACAAGATCGTGACGGTACTGGTGGAGCCCGTCGAGCGGTCCTCGGACGGGACGCGGGAGGAGAAGCCGGAGTGACCCCGGAGCAACTGCGCGCCCTGTGCCTGTCCTTCGAGGCGGCGGAGGAGGACTTCCCCTTCCGGCCGGAGATCTCCGTCTTCAAGGTCCTCGGCAAGATGTTCGCGCTGAGCTGGACGGACCAGCGTCCCCTCAAGGTCAACCTCAAGTGCGACCCCGAGGACGCGGTCCGGCTGCGCTCCGACCACCCCGACCTGATCGCCCCCGGCTACCACATGAACAAACGCCACTGGAACACGGTCACCGTCGACGGCGACCTCCCCGAGCGGCTCGTCCGCGAGCTGGTCGAGGACTCGTACGACCTGGTGGTGGCCGGTCTGCCCCGCGCGGAGCGCCTCCGCCTGGACCGCCCCTGAGGGGTGAGCGGGGTGAATGGCCGGCTGCTCCGTATGCTCGGACCATGACCGACAGCAACGCGCTCGACCCCGAGGACCGCAAGATCGTCACCCTGGCCCGTTCGGCGCGGGCCCGCAACGGTGTGCCCGAGGGCGCGGCCGTACGGGACGACACGGGCCGAACCTATGTCGCCGGGACGGTCGAGCTGCCGTCGCTGAAGCTGAGCGCGCTGCGGACGGCGGTGGCGATGGCGGTGGCGTCGGGAGCGGCGTCGCTGGAGGCGGCGGCGGTGGTGAGCGAGGCGGAGGGCGTCGCCGAGGAGGATCTGGCCGCCGTACGGGATCTCGGCGGGCCGGGGACACCGGTGCTGCTGGCTTCGCCGGACGGGACGGTACGGGGCACCGCTTCCGCCGGTTGACGGATCCTTCCCGCCCACTCACTCACCCACTCACCCACCCCGGAAGTTCTGTTGTCAACTCGGCCGGAATTCGACCTTGCCGTCGCCCCTTCCCTCCCTCATCAATGGAGCCGTAACTTCCGACGGACCGTCAGATTCACCCCCCACCGGGCCCGGTGACCGCACCCACCGTCCCGCTCCCGACGTCCGTCTCCCCACATCCGGGAAGGAGCCGGAATTCCATGAGCAAGCGAATCGGATCAGGTGCGGCACTGCTGGCCGGGGCCCTCGCGGTCACCGGGCTGGCGTTCGCGCCCTCGGCCGCCGCCGCCGTCACCCCGACGTCGGCCTCCATCACCGCCAGTTGCGGCATCTTCGGTGGCGGCGCCGCCACACTCACCGCCACCCAGAGCACCACCGACCCCACCGCGGCCACCATCACGCTCACGTCCAGCGCGATCACCACACCGCTCGCGCTCGGCAAGAACACCATCGCGTCCACGCTCACGATGGTGAACTCCACCGGTGCCAACCGGGTCTTCAGCGGCACGGTGAACCCCGCCATGTCCGCCGGCTCCTCCATCACGGTCGGTCCGCTTCCCGGGACCGTGGCCGTGGGGGACAGCCTGACCTTCGACGGCGGCAGCCTGAAGATGGTCATCTTCGGCATCACCATCACCTGTACGACGACACCGAACACGAACCAGACGCCGGGACCGTTCGTGTTCAGCTGATAGCTACTGGAAACACCGCAGGCGGACCGTCAGTTTCCGTACGGGACCAGGAAGCTGACGGTCCATCAGTTGACATCCCCGTCTCCATTGACTTCTGGCGCGATCCGCACCTCAATGCCCCCTACGGCGCAGACGAGCCGCTGCGCCCGCACCCTGGAGGAGGGGGCAACGATGGTTTCACCCCGAAGGTCCCGAAGACGGCGCTGGGCTTCGCTGCTCGGGGCGACCGCGCTCGCGGTCACCGCGGGCGGCGCGCTCGCGTGTCCGGCCGGCGCCGCCGACAACGTGGACTTCGCGACGCACTGCATCCCGCCGGCGATCGCGGGCATCCCGCCGATCGACGGCACCACCACCGCGAAGATCACGGTGGACAACACCAGCCCCAAGGTCGGCGACACCGTCACGGTGACCTACACGGTGGTCAAGGCCGCCGCGAGCAACCCCACCGTGATCGACCTGCCGGCCGACATCATGACGCCGACCGGCGTGGTCGCCCTCGGCGGCGCGCAGACCGGCAACATCACCGTCGCGGGGCCGAAGAAGAACGACCCGGTGCCCGGCAACGGCGCCTTCCCGTCGTTCTCGATGACCGGCACGTTCACGGTCACCTCGCCCGGCGCGATCACCCTCTCGCCCGGCGACTACAACATCCACACCAGCTACATCCTGGAGCTGGACACCGTCTGCACGGTGACCAACCCGCCCGCCCCGGTGTCGGAGACGATCACCGCGGCGGACAACCCGCCCGCCAACACCCGTAACCTCGCACTCGGTTCGGCCTCCGGCGGCCCGGGCGACCCCGTCGGCTTCACCGGCGGCGGCTTCACCGCGGGCGCGACGGTCACCGTCGCCGGGCGCTCCGGATCCGTCGAGACCGCGGACAGGACCACCGTGACCGCGGACTCCTCGGGCAGCATCTCCGGCTCGCTCGTCGTCCATGACCTCACCACCACCGGGGTCGTGGCGTACGAGGGCAGCGCCTGGAGCTCCGACCTGGGCACCTCGACCGCCGCGTACGTCGTCATCGACGACACACCCGTCCCCGAGGGCAGCCAGAAGCTGACGACGACCGTCAGGGCGGGTGACCTGTCCATGGAGCAGTCCGGGGACAGCGTCGCGATGTCCACGGTCGACTTCGGCTCCGGCGACCCCTCGACCGGCGACCTCAACGCGGTGACGGTCAAGGACTACCGCGGCGGACCCGCGGGCTGGTCCCTGACCGGCAAGGTCACCGACTTCAGCGGACCCGGCGCCAAGATCGACGCCGGCAAGCTGAGCTGGACGCCCGTCTGCACCACCAAGGCGGACAGCCCGAGCACCTGCCAGGCCGGCTCGTCCGGCGTCGTGGGCAGCGCGGGGGCGACCCTCGCCTCCACCCCGGACGGCACGCTCACCGGTGGTGAGTTCACCGCGAAGGCCGGGCTCTCCCTCGACGTACCGGCGTTCACGCCACCGGGCTCGTACGCCGGTGTCCTGACGCTCACGCTCACCTGAACCACCCGTCCTCGCGGTGGCCGGGCGGCCGCCCCACAGGCCCGCACCCGCCCGCCCACCGAGCCCGTCCCATCACCCGTGGAACGTCTGTGGGGGTCCGCACCCATGTCGCTGCGCAAGCCGTACGCCGTTCTCCTCCCGGTGCTCCTGCCGTTGCTGCTGGGCCTGCTGACCGCCGCGCCCGCCCGGGCCGCCGACAACGGCAGCTGGTCCGTCTACCCCGTCTCCTCGGCCGTCGCCGCACGGCCGTACTTCTATGTCTCCGCCGATCCCGGCCAGAGCGTCCAGGACAAGGTCGTCGTCGCCAACAAGACGGCCGGGCCCCTCACCTTCCGGCTCTACGCCGCCGACGCCTACAACACCGCCCGCGACGGCGGTTTCGCCGTGAAGTCGCTCGGGGAGCGGATGCGGGGCGTGGGCGCGTGGGCCGTACTGCCGAAGGAGCGGGTCACCGTGCCCGCTCACAAGACCGTCACCGTGCCGTTCACCGTCAAGGTGCCCGAGGACGCCGAGCCCGGGGACCATCCCGGCGCGATCGTCGCCCTCGACGAACGGATAGACCGGGGCGACGGCTCGGTCGCCCTCGGCGTCCAACGGGCGGTCGGCGCCCGCGTCTACCTCACGGTCGGCGGTCCCACCCTGCCCGCGCTGGCCGTCGAGAACGTCCACATCAGCCACCACCAGCCCCTGGTCCCCGGGCTCGGCGACAGCACGGCGACGATCTCCTACACCCTGCACAACACGGGCAACGTCACCCTCCGGCCCAAGGTCGCCCTCAGGGCCGAGGGCCTCTTCGGCCGCACGCTCCTCACCCGAGACCTGAAGAAACTCCCCTCCCAGCTCCTCCCGGGCCAACGCGTCCGCCTGACGGAACGGTGGACGGGGGCGCCTCAGCTCGACTGGGCGGACGTGAAGCTGACGGCGACGGCCACGGGCACCAAGGAGTCGGCGACGGCGTCGTTCGTGGCGGTGCCGTGGCTGCCGGTCGGGGTGATGGCGGCGGGGCTGGCCATCGCCGGTCGGCTCTTGCTCGGACGGCGACGCCAACGCCGGTCAGGGGCGCGGGGAACTGCGCGACCAGCCCCCACCCACCCGCAGACGAAAACACACACGACAACCGGTGCTTAAAGCGCGTCGGGCCCCCGCTCACCCGTCCGCACCCGCACCACCGTCTCCACCGGCACCGCCCACACCTTCCCGTCCCCGATCTTCCCGGTGTGCGCCGCCCGCACGATCGCGTCGATCACGGCATCGGACTCCGCGTCCTCGACGACGACCTCGATCCGCACCTTCGGCACGAGGTCGACCTGGTACTCGGCCCCCCGGTACACCTCGGTGTGGCCGCGCTGCCGGCCGTACCCGCTGGCCTCGGTCACGGTCAGCCCGTGGATACCGAGCTCCTGCAGCGCCGTCTTGACCTCGTCGAGGCGGTACGGCTTGACGATCGCGGTGATGAGCTTCATTCCGGGGGCTTGACCTTCTGGGCGGAGGGGAGGACGGAGTGGCCGACCGGGGCACCGTGGCCCAGGACGCCGTGATCGTATGCGGTCTCGGCGTGCACCGTAAGGTCCAGGCCGGTGTACTCCTGGTCCTCGTCCGCGCGGAAGCCCAGCGTGCGGTCGAGGACCGTGCCGATGCCGTACGTGACACCGAAGGCGTAGGCCGCCACGACGGCCACCGCGACCAGCTGCCTGCCGAGCTGGGTGAGCCCGCCGCCGTACAGGAGTCCCTCCGTGCCGCCGGTCATGGTGTCGACGGCGAAGACGCCGATGAGGAGGGTGCCGATGACGCCGCCGACCAGGTGGACGCCGACGACGTCGAGCGAGTCGTCGTAGTTCAGCCTGAACTTCCAGCCCACGGCGTACGAGCAGACGGCGCCCGCGGCGAGACCGACGACGAGCGCGCCGAGCAGGGAGACCGAGCCGCAGGAGGGGGTGATCGCGACCAGACCGGCCACCGCGCCCGAGGCCGCGCCCAGGGTGGTCGGATGGCCGTCGCGCTTCTGCTCGACGAAGAGCCAGCCGAGCAGGCCGGTGCAGCCGGCGGCGAGGGTGTTGAGGAAGACCGCGGCGGCGAGACCGTTGGCGCCGAGGGCGGAGCCCGCGTTGAAGCCGAACCAGCCGAACCAGAGCAGACCGGCGCCGAGGACGACCATGGGGAGGTTGTGCGGACGCATCGCGTCCTTCTTGAAGCCCAGACGGGGCCCGAGGACCAGACAGAGGGCGAGTCCCGAGGCTCCGGAGGTGATCTCGACGGGGAGTCCGCCCGCGAAGTCGAGGGCGCCGAGCCGGGAGACGATCCAGCCGCCGGACCCCCAGACCCAGTGGGTGACGGGAACGTATACGAGCAGCGCCCAGACGGGGACGAAGACCAGCCAGGCCGCGAATTTCGCGCGGTCCGCGATCGCGCCGCTGATCAGGGCCGCCGTGATGATCGCGAAGGTGAGCTGGAACGTGGCGAAGAGGAGGGTGGGGACCGTGCCCTGGACGCTGTCCGGGCCGAGGCCCGCCATGCCCGCGTGGCCCAGATCGCCGATGAGCCCGCCGAACGCGTCGTCGCCGAAGGCGAGGGAGTAGCCGGCGGCCAGCCACACCACCGTGACCAGCGCGATCGACACAAAACTCATCATGAGCATGTTGAGCACGCTCTTCGTGCGGACCATGCCGCCGTAGAAGAGGGCCAGACCCGGGGTCATCAGCAGGACGAGCGCGGTGGCGGCGAGCAGCCAGGCGGTGTCGCCGGTGTCGACGTGTGCGGCGGCGAGGGGCGTCACGGGATCTCCAACGGTGGGTGGGCTCGTCAGAGGGTCACCGGTCCCGGTTTCCGGTCGCGTACGGGTGTGTTTCCGTGACGTTTCGTTGCGGGCGGGTTTCCGGAAGCTCACCGTCGGCGGTCGGGCCGCTCGTGTGTACGGCGGGGCTTCCTGGATCAGGGAGAATGGGGGCCATGAGCGTTCGTAACCAGTCATCCGAGCAGCCGGCCGGGACCCTGCACCGTGCCGGCTTCGCCTGCTTCGTGGGCCGCCCCAACGCGGGCAAGTCCACCCTCACGAACGCTCTGGTCGGGAAGAAGGTGGCGATCACCTCGAACCGGCCGCAGACCACCCGGCACACGGTACGGGGCATCGTGCACCGCCCCGACGCCCAGCTGATCCTGGTCGACACACCGGGTCTGCACAAACCGCGCACACTCCTCGGCGAGCGCCTCAACGACGTGGTCCGCACCACCTGGGCCGAGGTCGACGTGATCGGCTTCTGTCTGCCGGCGAACGAGAAGCTGGGCCCCGGCGACCGCTTCATCGCCAAGGAACTGGCCGGCATCAAGAAGACCCCGAAGGTCGCGGTCGTCACCAAGACCGACCTGGTGGACTCCAAGGTGCTCGCCGAACAGCTCATCGCCATCGACCAGCTCGGCAAGGAACTGGGCATCGAGTGGGCGGAGATCGTCCCGGTCTCCGCGGTGGGCGACCGTCAGGTGGACCTCCTCGCCGACCTGCTGGTCCCCATGCTCCCGGAGGGCCCCGCGCTCTATCCGGAGGGCGATCTGACCGACGAGCCCGAGCAGGTGATGGTCGCCGAGCTGATCCGCGAGGCCGCGCTGGAGGGCGTACGCGACGAGCTGCCGCACTCCATCGCCGTCGTCGTCGAGGAGATGCTCCCGCGCGAGGACCGCCCCGCCGACCGGCCGCTCCTCGACATCCACGCGAACATCTACATCGAGCGCACCAGCCAGAAGGGCATCATCATCGGCCCGAAGGGCCGCCGCCTGAAGGACGTGGGCATCAAGTCCCGCAAGCAGATCGAGGCCCTCCTCGGCACCCCCGTCTTCCTCGACCTGCACGTCAAGGTCGCGAAGGACTGGCAGCGGGACCCGAAGCAGCTGCGCAAGCTCGGCTTCTAGAGCACCCGCCCGGGTCCCCCGGCCCGGTCACACGGCCCGGGGGCCAGGCGCCGGTGCGGTCAGCTGGCCGGTGGCGGTGAGGGCCAGGCGGGAGAAGAGCTGGCCGGAGAAGCCGAAGAGCAGGGCGATGGCCAGCGCGATCGGGCGTTCCGGGGTGTTCCAGGAGTTCTCCAGGAACACCTGACCGAGCAGGTTCAGGTCGGGGTCGGCGAGCATCCGCACCAGCAGCAGCCCCCCGACCGCCGCCAGCGCCCCGCCGACCGGCGCGAGCACCAGCACCCCCCAGGACGACGGCGGACGCTGTGAGCGCATCACCCCGACCACCGGGGACAGGAACCCGCCCAGCGCGCCGAGCAGCATCGTCTCCCGGTGATCCAGCACCCTCCCGATCAGCAGGATCGCGCACAGCCCGGTCAGCGCCAGCCACAGGGCGATGCGCTGCTGGTCGTAGTCCCGCTCCGCCGCCCCGTCCTCGGTCTCGTGCACCCGCTGCGCTGCCGCCAGCACCAGCGCCCGCCCCTCGACCGCGCCCACGTCGGCGGCGGCGAGCCGGGTCGCCATCTCCTCGTCGGCCGCGTCGCCCGAGGCGCGCAGCTGGAGCACCAGCGACTCCCGCTGCGCGAGCACCTCCTCGTCCGGCTCGACCCCGAGAAGCCGGCGCTCCGAGGTGTGCAGCACCCGCCACGCGGCGGCGAGCTTCGACAGCGGGATCGCGATCACCCCGTACCGCGCACTCAGCCGCCACACCACCGTGCCGCCCTGCTCCAGCTGCGCCAGCCGCCCCGCCACCGCCGCGACCACCGCCTTCTGCGCCGACCCCTCACCGCAGACGCCGCCCAGATACTCCGCCCGCGCCCGGCAGTCCCGCAGCCGCGCCTGGAGCAGCCGGTACCGGGGGGCGGCGATCAGCCCCCGGCTGGTGATGTAGACGATCAACAGGTAGCAGACACAGACCAGTTCCAGCCCCCAGCCGCCGACGCGCATCTGTCGTCCCCCTGTTGTGCCGTGATGCCCGAGCAGTTCAGCAGGCAGGTGATGCCCGGGAGAGCCGCTCGGGCAAACGGGGACACGCGGAGTCTCAGCCGCCTTCCGTCCCGGCCGCCCCCGCCCCCGCCCCGCTCGTGGTGAAGTCCTGCAACCCCACCACCCGCAGCAGCCGCAGGCGTTCGTAGGAGTCCGTGCCCGGGCGGGCCGTGTGGATGATGAGGAGCTGGTGGTGGGCGTGGCTGAGGAGGACCTCGCAGTCGAGGTCCAGGAGGCCGACCACGGGGTGCTGGAAGCGTTTGGTCGCCTTGTGCCGCAGGGACACCTCGTGGGCGTCCCAGAGGCGGGCGAACTCCGCGCTGCCCGCACGGAGTTCGGCGACCAGGGCGGCCGGTTCGGGGTCGTCGGGGCGGGCCGCGGCCACCGCGCGCAGATTGGCCACATGGGCGCGGGCGTGGTCCGGGCGGTCCTCCTCGGGGAAGAGCCCGCGGACGTCCGGGTCGAGGAAGTAGAGCCGGGACAGGTTCCGTTCGGGCCGGCGGCGGGCCATCACGTCGAGGGTCAGGGCGCGGGCCATCGCGTTCTGGGCCAGGACCTCGCCGCAGTCCGTCACCACCTGGGCCGGGGTGTCGTGCAGCCGGTCCAGGATCAGCAGCAGTCCCGGAGCGACATGGGCCGACGCCGTCTCGCGGCGCGGCGGTTCCTCGCCGGCCAGGTGGAAGAGGTGGTCGCGTTCGTCGTCGGTGAGGCGCAGGGCGCGGGTCAGCGCCGTCAGCGTCTGGCGGGACGGACGCGGGCCCCGGGACTGCTCCAGGCGGGTGTAGTAGTCCACCGACAGGGCCGCCAGCTGGGCCACCTCCTCGCGGCGCAGGCCGGGGGTACGGCGGCGGGCGCCCGGGGGCAGACCCAGGTCCGAGGGGGCGAGACGGGCCCGGCCGCGGCGCAGGAAGTCGGCTAGTTCGGCTCGGTTCACCCCTCCAGGCTGCGCCCTTCCGTCCGGCTTATCCAGGGACTGCCGGTCCCCCGATCGACGGGTCTCTCCCGCCCGGCCCGGCACCGGCCCAGGGTGGGAGCACAGACCGAGAGGGGAAGACCATGCTGACACTCGTGACCGGCACCACCGGACAGGTCGGCCGGCGGTTCGTGCCGCGGCTGTTGTCCCAGCGGGAGCCCGGTGAGCGGATACGCGTCCTGGTGCGGGACGCGGCGCGCGGGGAGCCGTTCGCGGAGCTGGGCGCCGAGGTGGTCGTGGGGGATCTGCGGGACGAGGAGGCGCTCGGCAGGGCCGTGGCCGGGGCGGACGCGGTGGTGAACGTCGCCGCCTCCTTCCGCGGGGTGCCCGACGAGGAGGCGTGGGCGGTCAACCGGGACGCGGCGGTGGAGCTGGGCCGGGCCGCGCTGGCCGCCGGCGTCAAGCGCTTCGTGCAGGTCAGCACGGGGCTGGTGTACGGCCTCGGGCGGGGGCGGCCGTTGACCGAGGACGACGAGATCCGGCCCGGCGGCGAGATGTGGGGCGCCTACACCGAGTCCAAGGCGGCGGCCGAACGGGAGCTGCTGGACCTGGCGGGGATGGAGGTGCGCGTCGGGCGGCTGCCCTTCGTCTACGGCAACGGCGACCCGCACCTCGCCCAGTCCCTGCACTGGGCCGCGCACTGGGCCTCGTACCAGCGGCTCCAGATGGCCCACCACGTCGATGTCGCCCAGGGACTGCTGCGGCTGCTGTACGCCCCGGCGGTGGCCCGGCCGCTCTACAACATCGCCGACGACGCCCCCGTCACGGCCCTGGAACTGCACCGGCTCAACGGCGTCGAGCCGCCTGCCGGGATGCACACCCGGACCGACCCCGACCCCTGGTCCGGGATCATGTCCAACCGGCGGATCGCCAGGGACCTGGGCTTCCGTCCGATCCACCCGAGCGTATGGGCCGCCCGCGACGCCGGCGCCCTCTAGGGCCCGTCGCGGCTACTCCACCCCCCTGATCCGCCCCACGAGCACCGCGCCCGCCAGGCCCACCGCCGCCGCCACCAGGTACAGCACCCGGTAGCCGCCCAGGTAGGTGACGATCGGGGCGGCGAGGACGGGCGCCGCGACCTGGGGCAGGGAGTTGGCGACGTTGATGACGCCGAGGTCCTTGCCCCGGTCAAGGGCCTTCGGCAGGACGTCGGTCATCAGCGCGAAGTCGACCGAGGCGAACACGCCGTAGCCGACGCCCTGCACGGCCGCCACGACGATCGCCCCCGGCCAGGTCTGCCAGACCGCGAGCCCCGCCGTCGCCACCGCCATCAGCACGCCGGACCAGACCACGAACGGCTTGCGCCGGCCCACCCGGTCCGACCAGACGCCTCCGACGACGACCGTGGCGAGCAGGGTGAGCCCGTTCACCGCCGACAGGATGAGCACGCCCTCGTCGGGGTCGGCGTAGTGCAGGCGGTCGCGCAGGTAGTACAGCAGGTACAGCAGCACCAGCGCGTTGCTCAGGTTCATCAGGAACCGGGTGATCCAGGCCCAGCCCAGGTCCGGATACTTCCTCGGGCTCAGCCAGAAGCCCTTGAGGAAGCCCGGCCAGGACCAGGCCGGGCGGTCCGTCACCGGCAGCCGCAGATCCTCGTAGCGCAGGACGTACGGCAGCACACCCAGGGCCGTGAACACCGCGCACG
The DNA here is from genome assembly GCF_001514205.1 of Streptomyces griseoruber. Lineage (GTDB taxonomy): Bacteria > Actinomycetota > Actinomycetes > Streptomycetales > Streptomycetaceae > Streptomyces > Streptomyces griseoruber. The sequence continues at coordinate 164,174 of NZ_KQ948778.1, forward strand.
CCACATAGCCCGCGCCCACGCCGCCCGCCGCCGTGGCGAGCGCCGTGCCGCCGACCACGCCGAGGACCTGCGCGACCCCGAGCCAGCCGCCCACGGCACCCCGCTGGGACCGGGGGACCCGGTCCGGCACCGCCGCGGTGACCGCCGCGAACGCCGCGTTCAGGGTGAGCTGCACCAGGCACCAGCCCAGCGCCATCGTCCACACCCCGTCCGCCACCGCGAGCAGCAGCAGGGACAGGGCGCCGCCCACCGCGCCCGCCACGATCCACGGGGTACGGCGGCCGTACCGGGACGTCGTACGGTCCGACAGGGCGCCGAAGAGCGGGTTCGCCCACAGCGACACCAGGGCGCCCACACCGGTCACCCAGGCCAGCATGGTCTCCTTCGACATGCCGGAACCGGGTGCGAAGTCCTTGGCCTGGGAGGCCAGCAGGATCTGCAGCGGGCCGTACCAGCCCACCCAGACCGCCCCGTTGGCGAGGGACAGGGCCGAGGTCCAGCCCGGGCCCACGCGCTCGACGGGCTCGGCCAGCGCGGGCCCGGGGCCGGCGGGGGCGCCGCGGTCCGGCGCCCTGTCCTCGGTCGTCATCCCCGCGCCCGCGGCGCCTGTGCCCGCAGGACGTCCCGGAACCACCGGTACGACGCCTTCGGGGTGCGGGTCTGGCTCGCGTAGTCGACGTGGACCAGGCCGAAGCGGCGCGCGTAGCCCTCCGCCCACTCGAAGTTGTCCAGCAGCGACCACACGAAGTAGCCGCGGACGTCCACGCCCGCCTCCAGCGCCCGGTGCAGCGCGCGGACATGGCCGTCGAGGTAGGCGATGCGGTCCTGGTCGTCGAGGCCGTCGTAGGAGCAGCCGTTCTCGGTGATGACCACCGGCGGGAGGCGGTCGCCGTAGCGGTCCTTGAAGGTGGTGAGCAGTTCGGTCAGACCCTCGGGGACCACCGGCCAGCCGAAGTCCGTCACCGGTACGTCCTCGATCTCCCGTACGGAGAAGGGGAGATCGGCCGGCATGGTGATCCCGCCGAACTCGATCTCGGTGCCCTGCGGGGCGCCCACCCTCGTCGGGGCGTAGTAGTTGACGCCGTACCAGTCGAGCGGCTCGCCGATGATCTTCAGATCGGCGGCGACATCGCCCGGCATCAGCTCGCCGAGCCCCTCCGGGTACTCGCCCAGCAGCAGCGGCTCCGCGAACAGGCGGTTCAGCAGGAGGTCGTAGAAGGCGGCCGCCTCCAGGTCGGCCGGTTCCCGGGACGCGGGCCAGGTCGGGCCGTGGGAGTTGGCGACGCCGATGTCCGTGGCGCCGGCCGCGCGCAGGGCCCGTACGGCGAGACCGTGGGCGAGGAGCTGGTGGTGGGCGACCGGCAGCGCGTCGAAGAGGAGCTGCTTGCCCGGCGCGTGGGTGCCGAGGGCGTGGCCCAGCAGGGTGTGCTCGGCGGGCTCGTTGAGGGTGATCCACTTGCTCACCCGGTCGCCGAGGCGGTCCACGACCGTCGACACGTACTCCGCGAAGCGCGAGGCGGTGTCCCGCTCCAGCCAGTCCAGGTGGGCCGGCAGGTCCCAGTGGAAGAGGGTCGGGACGGGGCGCACGCCCGCCGTCAGCAGCTCGTCCACCAGGGCGTCGTAGAAGTCCAGACCGCCGGGGGAGTTCACCCGGGGCCAGGATATGGAGAAGCGGTACGCGTCCACCCCGAGGTCCTTCAGGAGGGCCACGTCCTCGGTGTGGCGGTGGTAGTGGTCGCAGGCCACCGCCGCCGTGGAGCCGTCCTTCACCCGTCCCGGCTCGGCGGAGAAGGTGTCCCACACGGACGGCTCGCGCCGGTCCGCGGCGCCCTCGATCTGATGGGCGGAGGTGGAGACGCCCCACAGGAAGCCGGCCGGGAACTGGGGGATCGGGTGCACCGCGTCGCGCGGATCGTTCGCCATGGGCGGGATCATCCTTACCCACCGGTAAGGAAGTCAACGCCCCGACGGCAACTACCGGTTGCGCGCCCCGGCGCACGGTTGCCTAGGCCCCTTCCTTCAGCACCCGCGAGATCAGCTTCCGCTGCTCGGGGGTGAGCCGGGGATCGGCCGCGTACACCGTCCTCCCGTCCACCGTGATCTCGTAGCTGAACCCGTCCGGGACGCCCCGCGGACGCGCGGGACCGCCGTCCGCCAGCGCCTGCTTCGCCAGGTCCTCCCACTCGCGGGCATCGGGGAGCCCCGAGGTGTCCACCTCGGCGTGCCGTTCGATGCCCGCGAAGCCGCCCGTGCGACTCACTCGAATCCGCATGGAACCGTGTCTAGTACGGATCTACAGGATCCGCACCCCCACCTGCTCCCACGCCTTCTGCACGGCCCGGAGCTCCTCGCCGCCGTCCCCGAACCGCGCCCGCGCCGCCTTCACGGTCAGCTTGGCGAAGTCGCCGAACAGCGCCCTCTGGGTCAGCTTGCCGCCGGTGAGCACGTCGTACCAGATCTGGCCCGCCTTCTCCCAGGCGTGCCCGCCGATGGCCGTCGCGACCAGGTAGAACGCGTGGTTGGGGATGCCCGAGTTGATGTGCACACCGCCGTTGTCGCGACCGGTGCGGACGTAGTCGTCCATGGTCGCGGGCTGCGGGTCCTTGCCGAGGACGTCGTCGTCGTACGCCGTGCCCGGGGCCTTCATCGAGCGCAGGGCCGATCCGGTGACGCCGGGGGCGAGGATGCCCGCGCCGATCAGCCAGTCGGCCTCGGAGGCGGTCTGGCCGAGCGTGTACTGCTTGATGAGCGAGCCGAACACGTCGGACATCGACTCGTTCAGGGCGCCCGGCTGGCCGTAGTAGGTCAGGTTCGCCGTGTACTGCGTGACGCCGTGGGTGAGTTCGTGGCCGATGACGTCGACGGAGTTGGTGAAGTCGACGAAGATCTCGCCGTCGCCGTCGCCGAACACCATCTGCTCGCCGTTCCAGAAGGCGTTGTTGTAGCCCTCGTCGTAGTGGACGCTGGCGTCCAGCGGCAGACCCTCGCCGTCGATGGAGTGGCGGGCGTAGGCCTTGAGGTAGAGGTCGAAGGTGGCGCCGAGCCCGGAGTAGGCGCGGTTGACGGTGGCGTCCTGGCCGGGGTCCTGGCCCTCGGAGCGGACCTTGCCGCCGGGCAGGTCGGTGCCGTGCTCGCAGTCGAAGATCGTGCGCAGCGGCTGGTCGGCCGGTGCCTTCACCGTCGGACCGGCCCACAGGCCGTACTCGGTGCCCACCCGGCGGCGGTTGCGCAGCTCGCCGTCGCGCAGCAGGGTGCGCTGGGCGGGCCGGGCGAGGGCGGGGTCGTCGTTGCTCGCCAGCTTGTCCAGGACATGCGGCGGTACGACGGTGCAGAAGACGGGCTCGAAGCCCCCGTTCGTCGTCATGAGTCGCACCATTGCACTGTGTTATCCCGCTGTCACCACAGGCAACCATGATCGGTGAAAAACGGTGACAAACATGGCCGATCTGCGGCGGGGAGTGGTATAGCGCACGTTTCGCCCCTTTGGTTCCCGTGGTCCCGCATACTGATACGGACCCACGCGACGGGAGCGGCTCGGCTAGGCTGCGGAGCACTATGCGTTTCGGGCTGCTTCTCCTTAGCTGCCGCGGCGAGGGCCTGTAAGACAGGTCGACTCCCTCCCCGCGGAGCTTTGCGTTGCATCGTCGGCCGTCCTTCCGGACATCCTGAGGAGCCCCGCGAACATGGCGAACCGCCAGCAGCCCAGCCAGATGCCGATCCACAAGTACGGACAGTACGAGCAGGTCGACATCCCCGACCGCACCTGGCCGAACCAGCGGATCACCGTAGCCCCCCGCTGGCTCTCCACCGACCTGCGGGACGGCAACCAGGCCCTGATCGACCCGATGTCGCCCGAGCGCAAGCGCCGGATGTTCGACCAGCTGGTCAAGATGGGCTACAAGGAGATCGAGGTCGGCTTCCCCGCCTCCGGCCAGACCGACTTCGACTTCGTGCGCTCGATCATCGAGGAAGAGGGCGCGATCCCGGACGACGTCACGATCTCCGTGCTGACCCAGGCCCGCGAGGACCTGATCGAGCGGACCGTGGAGTCCCTGAAGGGCGCCAGGCGGGCCACCGTCCACCTGTACAACGCGACCGCCCCGGTCTTCCGCCGGGTGGTCTTCCGCGGCTCCAAGGACGACATCAAGCAGATCGCGGTGGACGGCACCCGTCTCGTCATGGAGTACGCCGAGAAGCTGCTGGGCCCGGAGACCGAGTTCGGCTACCAGTACTCGCCGGAGATCTTCACCGACACCGAGCTGGACTTCGCGCTGGAGGTCTGCGAGGCGGTGATGGACGTCTACCAGCCCGGCCCGGGCCGCGAGATCATCCTCAACCTGCCGGCCACCGTGGAGCGCTCCACCCCCTCCACCCACGCGGACCGCTTCGAGTGGATGAGCCGCAACATCTCCCGCCGCGAGCACGTCGTCATCTCCGTGCACCCGCACAACGACCGCGGTACGGCCGTCGCCGCCGCCGAGCTGGCGCTGATGGCCGGCGCCGACCGCGTCGAGGGCTGTCTGTTCGGGCAGGGCGAGCGCACCGGCAACGTCGACCTGGTGACCCTGGGCATGAACCTGTTCTCCCAGGGCGTCGACCCGCAGATCGACTTCTCCGACATCGACGAGATCCGTCGTACGTGGGAGTACTGCAACCAGATGGAGGTCCACCCGCGCCACCCGTACGTGGGCGACCTGGTCTACACGTCCTTCTCCGGCTCCCACCAGGACGCCATCAAGAAGGGCTTCGACGCCATGGAGGCCGACGCGGCCGCCAAGGGCGTCACCGTCGACGACATCGAGTGGGCGGTCCCGTACCTGCCGATCGACCCCAAGGACGTCGGCCGCTCCTACGAGGCCGTCATCCGGGTCAACTCGCAGTCCGGCAAGGGCGGTATCGCGTACGTCCTGAAGAACGACCACAAGCTGGACCTGCCCCGCCGGATGCAGATCGAGTTCTCGAAGCTCATCCAGGCGAAGACGGACGCCGAGGGCGGCGAGGTCACCGGCTCCGACATCTGGGCGGTCTTCCAGGACGAGTACCTGCCGAACCCGGAGAACCCCTGGGGCCGCATCCAGGTCCGCACGGGCCAGTCGACCACCGACACCGACGGCGTCGACACCCTCACCGTCGAGGCCACGGTCGACGGCGAGGACACCGTCCTGACCGGCACCGGCAACGGTCCGATCTCGGCCTTCTTCGACGCCCTCCAGTCCATCGGCATCGACGTACGCCTGCTGGACTACCAGGAGCACACGATGAGCGAGGGCGCCTCCGCGCAGGCCGCCTCCTACATCGAATGCGCGATCGACGACAAGGTCCTGTGGGGCATCGGCATCGACGCGAACACGACGCGTGCCTCACTGAAGGCGGTCGTCTCCGCCGTCAACCGCGCGACCCGCTGACCGTCCTGACCGGCCGTTTCGGGGCCTTGACCGTCGTATACGGCGATCAAGGCCCCGTCGGTTATCGGCCACCACCGCGCCGAGGTCACGGAAAGGTCTCGTCCTGGGTGCTGACTAGTCCTCCCCCCTGTGGCTAACATCACGCAGACGTGGCGATGTTGCCGCGGGGTTACGGAGGTGCGACGTGCTGCCAGGACGGGGACGAGACGGCCAGGTCACCAGGCTTGCCCGCATCCTGGGCACCCGCACCGCGTGGACACCCGTCGGGGACGGCGAGTTCTTCTGCCCCGGCTGCGGCGGCGACCGCAACTACCAGCGGCTGACCGGCCGGCGCCGGTTCACCCTCCTCGGCCTGCCCGTCCTCTCGCGCGGTGAGACCGGCCCGGTCGTCGAGTGCGCGGCCTGCCGGTGCCAGTACGGCACCGACGTCCTCGACCACCCCACCACCACCCGCTTCTCCGCGATGCTCCGCGACGCCGTGCACACCGTCGCCCTCGCCGTCCTCTCCGCGAGCGGCACCTGCGCCCGCCCCTCCCTCGACACGGCCGCGGACGCGGTCCGCGCGGCCGGCTTCGCCGACTGCACCCGCGAACAGCTCGCCGCCCTCGTCGACGCCCTCGCCGCCGACACCGGCCGCACCTACGGCGAACCCTGCGGCGCCGGACTCGCCATAGAGCTCCACGAGGCCCTCGACCCCCTCGCCCCCCACCTCGCCCCCACCGGCCGCGAGGCGATCCTCCTCCAGGGCGCCCGTATCGCCCTCGCGGACGGCCCCTACACCCCCTCCGAACGCGAGGTCCTCGCCACGGTGGGCGCGGCCCTGACGATCGACGCGGACGAGGTGACCCGGCTCCTGGCGGCGGCGGGCACACCCTCCTGATACTCCCCCGGGAGTAACGCGGCCCCCGGGCCCCCGCCGCAGTACCCCCGAACCCGGGAAGAGGAAGGGCATCAGCTCGCCGACACGGCCCGGACGGCGGCGCGAAGGTCGAGCTGACCGTGGGCGCCACGGACGTACGGCCCGCCGTCGGCGCGGCGGCCTACCGGATCGTCCAGGAGGGACTGACCAACGCGGTACGGCACGGCGGCCGCGGGGACCTGACCGTGGAGGTGCCCGCTCCCGGGGACGGACCGGTCGGCATGCGGGAGCGGGCCCGCAGCGTCGGCGGCACCCTGGCGGCGGGCCCGAGGGACGGGGGTCCGAGATCGGCGACGCGCTCGGACCGAGCCCGCTCACCGCGAAGACCCATGTCAGCCGGATCACGGGGAAGCCGGGGGCGCGGGACCGGGCGCAACTCGTCGTCGTGGCGTACGAGTCGGGAATGGTGACGCCGGGGACGATGTGCACAGTCCGTCCAAGGGAGCCGCGATGACCCCGCTGAGCCGTACCCTCCTCGCCACCGCCGTGTTCCTGACCCCCCTCACCACCGCCGGGCCGGCCGCCGCGGGCCCCTCCCGCTGCACCTCCTCCGTGCCCTACGTCTCCGGGCAGGGCGGCTACGCCTCCTACCGCGTCCCCGCCGCCGTCACCACCCGGCGCGGCACCCTGCTGGCCTTCGCCGAGGGGCGCCGGGACGGGCCCGGCGACACCGGGGACATCGACATCGTGCTGCGCCGCTCCACCGACGGCGGCTGCACCTGGGGCCCGCTGACCGTGGTGGCCGCCGGGGACGGCGACACCCGGGGCAACCCGGCGCCGGTGGTCGACCCGCGCACCGGGACCGTCGTCCTCGTGAGCTGCGCCAACCCGGGCACGGCGACCGAGGCGCAGATCATGCGCGGGGAGGCGCCGGGCCGCCGGGTCCACGTGCAGCACAGCTCGGACGACGGCCGCCGCTTCACCCCGCCGCGGGACATCACGGACCAGGTCCGGCTGCCGTCCTGGCGCTGGTACGCCACCGGCCCCGGCCATGCCCTCGCCCTCACCCGGGGCCCGCACCGGGGCCGGCTGGTCGTCCCCGCCGACCACTCCACCGCCCCGCCCGCCGACTCCGCCGACACCGGCCGGGAGGCCCGCCACTACGGCGGCCACGCCCTGCTCAGCGACGACGGCGGCCGCACCTGGCGGCTGGGGTTCGTCGACGCCGACCACGACGGCACGGTCAACGCCAACGAGAGCACGGCCGCCCAACTCCCGGACGGCCGTGTCTACTTCAACGCCCGTGACCAGGGCGGCCGGGCGCCCGGCAACCGGGTGGACGCCGTCTCCGAGGACGGCGGCGAGACCCTGCTCCACCCCTACGCCCCGCAGCCCACCCTCGCCGACGTCCCTGTCGTCCAGGGCAGCACCCTCCAACTCCGGGGCCCCGGAGCCCCGTTGCTGTTCTCCGCCCCCTCCGATCCCACCGCCCGCCGCGCCCCCGCCGTCTGGCGCAGCACGGACTCCGGAGTGTCCTTCACCCGGGCGGCGACCCTCTCCGGGCTTCCCGCCGCCTACTCCGACCTGGTGCCGGTGGACGCGCGGACGGTGGGGGTGCTGTTCGAGACGGGGACGGCGGGGCCGTACGAGACGATCGAGTTCCGCAGACTGGACGTCGGCGGTCTCCGGTGAGCGGCTCCTGCCGCGGCACTAGGGCAGGGCGCGGTCGTACGTCTTGTCGGTGTCGGAGTCGTAGACCAGCTTGCCTGCGGCGTCGTAGCCCATGACGTGCGGGGCGAGATCGACCTGCTCGTTCAGGATCCCGTACGCGATGTACCAGCCGTGGTCCAGGACGGCCGGGTCGACGGTGCTGTCGCCGTAGGAGACGGTGACCCGGGCGACCGACGAGTTGACGTAGCCGATGGCGGCCCAGCGGAACGGGAGCTTCCAGTGGCCCTTGTCGATGAACGACTGCTGGTACAGACGCCCCCCGTTGGGGTCGGGCACGACCGGACCCGCGTCCGGCGCCGCCGCGTCGCGTGAGCTCACGCTGACGCCGGAGGCCTCGCCGTCCTTGATGTCGCAGATCAGCCGGGATTCGCTCTGCTCGTTCCGTACGGCGACGACATGGAAGCCGTCGCCGGGGGAGTTGGAGTCGCCCGTGCTCTTCGCGGCGAGGATGATCCGGTAGTCCGCCGCCTTGCCCGACATCCCGGTGATCGACCCGACGTTCTCGGCCTTCAGGCACTTCTCCAGCCCGTCGGCGGCCTGGGCGAAGGTGATGCCGTCGAGCAGCTGCGCGTCGCTCGCGGGCCGCCCGGGTCCGTCTCCCGCAGCCGTCGCCTCCGGGGACGCGCCCGGGCCGTGCGGCGCGCTGACCGAGGTCATCGGTGTCGCCGAGTCGACGCTCTGTCCCCCGCCTCCGCCGGCCCAGGCGTACGCCCCCACCGGCACCACGGTCAGCGCGACCAGCGCCGCTCCGACCGCCGTCATCCGCCGCCGTCGCTCCGCCATTCCCTGCCTCCTGATCGCCGGATACGGGGCCGGTGCGGGGCGGACGATGTCGGCGTCCCGCACCAGCAGCTCCCGCAACTGCTCCTCGAAAACACGGTCACCACCGTCCACACCGTCACCACCGTCCATATCGTCAACACCGTCGATGGGTCGTTCGCCGCTCACCTGCTGCCTCCCCGGCCCTGCCCGGAGACGGCGCGGCTGGGAGCCAGTCCCGGATACGTACGCAACTTCGCCAGCCCTTTCGACGCCTGGCTCTTGACCGTGCCGGGGGAGCAGCCGAGCACCTCGGCGACCTCCGCCTCGGACAGGTCCTCCCAGTAGCGGAGCACCACCACCGCCCGCTGCTTCGTCGGCAGTTGGGCCAGCCCGGCCATCAGGGAGCCCCGCTCGTCCACCCGTCCCGTGGCCTCGTCCCGCCCCGCCCGGTCCGGCGGCGCCGCGGTCAGCGCCTCGGTGACCCGCCGCTTGCGGAACCGGTCGCTGTTGCAGCTGACCAGCATCCGCCGGACGTACGCCTCCGGGTTGTCGGTGCGCGCGATCCGCCGCCACGACCGGTACGCCTTCGCCAGCGCGGTCTGCGTCAGGTCCTCCGCGTGGTGGACGTCCCCCGTGAGCAGATACGCGGTCCGCACCAGCCGGGACCACCGCGCTCTGACGAACTCCTGGAACCGATCCTCTAGTTCGGCCTGCATCAAGCACCCTCCTCGCCCCACAGACCACCGGCCGGGGGGAATCGGTTGCCTGTGCGGGCGCGTGAGGTTCGAATGGAGGGATGGACGAGTCTGACGGGTCTTCGGAGACGGGGGCGGGCTGGCGGCCCGGGGAGCCCGGTGTGCTGGTGCTGCCGTCCGGGCGGACCGTGCGGGGCCGCGGGCTGCGGCGGGAGCTGGATCCGGCGGCGCCCGTGCCGTCGTACGGGCTCTATCTGCTGGGCAAGGAGCCGCCGCGGACGCCCTGGGAGGCGCGCTGGGTGCGCTGGCCCGACTTCCGGCTGCCCGCGGACCCGGCCGACGCCCGCGCCGCCCTCACCGAGGCGTGGCGGCGGGCGGCACACGAGCGCGTGGAGGTCGCCTGCGGCGGCGGGCGCGGGCGGACCGGGACGGCGCTGGCCTGTCTGGCGGTGCTGGACGGCGTACCGGCGGGCGAGGCCGTGGAGTTCGTACGCCGGCACTACGACCGGCACGCCGTGGAGACGCCGTGGCAGCGGCGTTTCGTACGGCGGTTCACAGCGTCAGCGACATGAGCAGCCGGTCCTCGCCGGGGCCGAAGTAGTCCTTGCGGGGGCCGCCGGGGTCCGGGACGAAGCCCAGCGAGAGGTAGAGGGCGACGGCCGTCTCGTTGCCGGGCTCCACGGAGAGCCAGACGGAGTGGGTGCCCTGGGCGCGCAGATGGCCGAGGATCCCCGTCATGAGCTGCCGGCCCAGGCCCTGTCCGCGCAGGGCGGGGGCGATGGCGAGGCTGAGGACCCAGCTCTGCGCCTCGTGCGGCGAGGTGGCGAGCACATAGCCGTGCAGTTCGCTGCCCTCCTCGACGAGGAGCAGGAAGTCGGGGAACGCGGTGAGGAGTTGCCGCAGCACGAAGAACGGGTAGGGACCGTGTGGGAAGGCCTGCTCGTCGAGACGCGCCAGGTGCGGCAGATCGTCCTCGGTGGCCCTTCGGATCCGTAACCGCGTCTTTCCGGGCACCTGACCGACTGCCGGACCGACTGCCGGACCGGTGGCCGACCGGAAATGATCTCCGGGAAGTGGAGTCATGTCGTCCCCTTGTGAATGTCGACATATCAAATTGGGGCCTTGTGTGATTTCCGTACCTGATCTCCATCATTGGTCAGGTGTATCCACACCTTCAAGACCCCCGTGCGCTGGTAGACTTACGGTAAGGTGAACCATGACTTCTGGAACCACCGCCGATCCAAAACTGAATGCCGACGTACGCTGGGACGACTTCGACCCCCAGGCGTACATCGGGCGCAACTACCTCCACATGCAGGCGGTGGACAAGGAGATCGTCTCCCGGGTGCGGGACCACTTCAGTGATCATTTCCGGGGGAGCGGCAGAGTCCCCTCCGGTATTGACGTCGGCGCCGGTCCCAATCTCTATCCCGCACTCGCCATGCTTCCCTGGTGCGACCGGATCACGCTCCTGGAGCGGTCCGCCCGCAATCTCGCCTACCTCGGCGGCCAGGTCGCCGAGTACGACCCGCACTGGGACCAGTTCTGGGACGTCCTGTGCGAGGACCCGGCCTATGCCGAACTCGACGTCACCCCCCGGGTCCGTTTCAAGGAAGCCGTCCAGCAGCCCGAACCCGGCAGCCTCTTCGACCTCTGTGCCGACACCCGCCGCTGGGATCTCGGCACCATGTTCTTCGTCGCCGAATCCATCACCACCTCGCTCGACGAGTTCCAGCGCGGAGTGGGCTGTTTCATGAGTGCCCTGAATCCGGGCGCGCCTTTCGCCGCCGCTTTCATGGAGCATTCCCGGGGATATCGCGTCGGTGAGGTGGATTTCCCGGCCACCCGTGAAATCGACGACGAAAAGGTCGAGAGTGCGCTCGCTCCTTTCACGCAGGACATGAAGATGTATCACTTCGACGATCCGGGCCATCTCGTGCGCGACGGATACGAGGGAATGATTCTGGTCTGCGGCCGACGGAAAGAATGACCACGGGGCAGCGGAATCCGTAAAGACCGGCCTGTGCGAGGGGAATGGGCATGCAGATCAAGCCGAGACAGAATCTGCTCGAGGTGTGGCAGGCCATCGCCCGCCATTCCTTCGACGACGGCACCTGGGACTGGGGCGAATGGGGAGGCCTCAGCAGTGTCGCCGACGCCGAGCGTCTGCTCTGCCTCCTCTACCCGGCCACCGAGATCGAACCGTTCCGCCTGGACGACCCCGACACCACCCAGCTCGACGTGGAACGGTCCCTGCGCAACGCGGGTGACTCCAGCCAGATCCCCGCGAACCTCGTGGAGATCCTCGGCGACTTCATGGAGAAGCACCGCGGCGAGGAGGGCCCCACCTTCGCGGGCGGCTACTACTTCGCGCCCGAGGACCCCGACCTGGAACTCTCCAAGGAGCAGCGGGAGGTCGGCGTCGTCGACTCCTACTCCATGTCGATCACGCTGTGCCTGGCCACCCTCGGCTTCCTCAAGGTGTACCGCGGCAAGACCCGCCGCGCCTCCACCCTCGCCCGCATCGACAAGCTCCGCGACGAGACCAGCGCCCGGCTCACCGCCGCCATGGTCAGCCTGCTGCGCTCCTTCACGGTCAACGTCGTCGACATCACCTCCGACCAGGGGCAGGCGCTCGCGCGTCTCCTCGGCCGCGGCCGGCTCTCCGACCGGCAGGTCCTCGCCCGCTTCCAGGACCGCTTCAAGTCGCTGCGCGCCCTCATCACCGAGAGCGTCACCCTCGGCCTCGACGGCGACGTCACCGACGAACTCCGCAACGAGAACCGCCTCTTCGAGTGCGGCTGGGCCTGGAGCCTGGTGAAGGGCGCCCCCGAGATCGAGGTCGAACCGGCCACCGCCGAGGGCATCGGCAAACAGCCCGAGGGCGTCGCCCGCGCCGTGCCCTACCTGTACTTCACCGTCGTCGCCCTCGACGGCATCCCCGACCTGTCCTCCGAGCGCACCCTCGTCCTCGGTCTGCTCACCGCCGAACAGCAGAAGCTCGCCGACGCCCTGCGGCTGCGCTGGGAGATCACCCAGCAGTACTGGTCCGCCATCGCCCGCTTCGACGACGCCACCTGGCCGCTGGAGGAGATCCCCTGGCGCACCACGCTCCAGCAGCTGGAGTCCGAGTACTTCTCCCTCTCCGTGGCCTCCATCCTCGTCCACGACCTGGTCCGCCGGCGCGCCACCGACGACGACCTCACCCGCACGGTCGCCGTGATGGAACGGCTCGCCGACCGCGGCCGCATCACCAGCCGCCCGACCCGGGAGGACCCGGCGGTCGGCCTGCACAACCCCGGCGTCACCCTGCCGCTGCTGGGCAGCGAGAAGATCGGCCCCGCCATGAAGTGGACCATGGGCGATTTCTCCGCACAGCTGCTCAAACGGACCCTGCAACTGTGCGCGCTGTCCAGGAACATCGGCTCGCAGGACCGGCTGCTGCGGCTCGCCGAGAGCATCCTCGACCACCTCTGGGCCCGCCGCATCACCGACGGCCAGGGCGTCGGCCTCTGGGACAACGTGCACGCCGTGTACCCCGAATTCCCGGTCCGCGAAGGGCCGTTGTCCTGGAGCATCACCGAGCGCGTCACCGAGTGCATGGTCGTCGCGCGCGGCCTCTACACCCAGAACCCGATCCGCAGCGCCGAGATGACCACCCTCGCCCAGGCCGCCATCAGCGAGGCCTCCCATCTCTTCGGCAAGGAGCAGCTCGAGCAGCCCGCGCCCGCCCCGAGGAGCCCCCAGGCCGAACAGGTGCGGGCCATCGAGGCCGACCTGCGGCGCGCCCGGGAACTGCTCGACAAACAGCCCGGCACCTCCCACTCCCTGGCCCTCGGCGTCCTCGCCCGGCTCTACGAACTCGACCGGGCCCGGGGCGACTCCGGCCCCCGGGGGGTGTGATCCGTGCTCGTGTTCGCCGCCTCCGACAAGGGAGGCACGGGCCGCTCCGTGACGAGCGCCAACCTCGCCTACCACCTGGCCCTGGGCGGCGACGACGTCTGCTACCTGGACTTCGACTTCGGCTCCCCGACCGCCGCCGCCGTGTTCGACCTGCCCGACGTGCTCACCGAGGCCGAGGAACGCGGGCTGCACTCGTACCTCCAGGGCAAGACCGGCAAACCCTTTCGGGTCGACGTCTGGGCCCGCACCGAGCACCCCGACCTGCGCAGCAGGCCCGGCGGCTCCGGCCGGCTCGTCCTGCTGCCCGGGGACCGCACCGGCGGGGAATTCGTCACCGACGAGGAGAACCTGCACCGCTGCGTCGATCTGATCCTCGGTCTGAAACGCGAATTCGACGTCATCATCGTCGACCTGAGCGCCGGACGCAGTTATGCGATGGACCTCGCCCTGGTCGCCACCTCGCCCCGCGGCGGACTCGGTCGGCTCAAGACGCGCTGGCTCGTCTATCACCGCTGGACCCGCCAGCATGTGATGGCCGCCGCCGAACTCGTGTACGGAAAACAGGGAATCGTGCAGGCCGGTATAGCCATGGGGCACCGGCCGGACGCGCTCAACGGCTCGACCCGCTTCGTCCGGGCCGCCGTACCCGATCTCGAGTCGCCCCTGTGGTCGCAGGTGTCGCCCGCGCAGTACGCCTGGATGCGCAAGTGCGACAAGGAACTCGAACAACTCGCCGCGGGCCGCGGAATCGGCAAGACCCGGGTACTGGCCTCCATTCCGCTGGAACCCGTCCTGCAATGGCAGGAACGCCTCATCACCGACGAGGACGTGCACGACCGCAGGATCGCCAACAACGAGACCTGGCAGGCCATGGGAGATCTCGCCCAACGGGTGAACGACGACAAGTTCTGGGGGGAGTTGTGAACCGGTCCGCGGCCGTCTTCCGGGAGACCAGCGCCGAACCGCGCACGGAATCCGTTCCGTTCTCCCATCTCTCCCTGGAATTAGGCCACTTGTACATGGAGGACTTCGTCGAGGGGCCCGCCCGGCTGCGCCGGCACTTCGCCGCCGTACGGCCCTGGGTGGACGCCGCCCGGGCCGGTCTCGGCCCGCTGGGCACCGGCCGGCGCCCCCGGATCAGCACCTGCTTCCTCATCGACGACTACTTCTCCCGGCTCTCCACCCCCGCCGAGCTGATCCCGCCCCTGCTGGCCGCCGCCGCCGACGCCGGGCTCACCATCGACTACCTCGCCCGCGAGTCGGGCTGCGCCGTGGCCGACCCCGCCCACCGCGACCGGGCCGAACTCGCCGAGTCCGTCCTGCACCGGCTCGTGGAGTCACCCCCGCCCGGCAGCAACGGCTTCCGCCCGCCCGTCAGCCGCACCGGCTGGCTCACCAACGGCCGCCGCGCCCCCGCCCGGCGCACCTCCGCCGCCCTCGACTCCACCGGCACCGTCTGGCAGCCGCCCAGCGAGACCGGCGCCCGCGGCCACTCCGTCTTCATGGACGTCGAACTCTGGAACGGCCCCGACGACGACCGCACCTGGTCCTGCGCCTTCCTCGCCTCCGTCTGGCAGCTCGTCCGGCTCGGCCTGCTGCGCGACAACGGCCGCGCCGTGCTCACCCCCACCCCCTTCGACGACCAGGAGTTCCCGGCCGAGTGGGACGCGCTGCCGCCCGTGCTGCGCCTCAACCCGCAGGCCGCGCCCTTCACGGCGTACGTCACGTGCAGCGTCCTGCCCGCCCGCTTCCTGCCCGTCGAGCACGCCGTACGGGTCATCCTCGACCAGGTCCACGTCGAGGCCGAGGCGCTCGCCCAGATCGCCGAGCGGTCCGCCGCGGAGGGCTTCGCCGTGCCGGCCGGCGTGGTCGACCGCACCTCCTACGTGTTCCCGCCGGGGCTGTGATGGACGGCCTGGGCACGGCCTCGGGTCCCGTCCTCGTCTGCGGTGAGGTGCGCACCTGTCTGCTGCCCACCCGGGACGCGGTGGACGAGCGGGCCGCCGTGGAACTGCTGCGGCTGCGCGCCGACGAACGCGTACGGGTCTCCCGGCACCCCAACCGGCACGCCGTCTCCCCGGACGTCCTCACCGGCGTCGACTGCCGGCTGCCCACCGCCACCGGCGCCCGCAGCCGCGCCGTCGGCACCGTCACCGCGCGGGCGGCGCTCACCGAAGGCCGGGTCCTCCAGGCCACGGCGTACTTCTCCGCACCCGCCGCCGGCCCCGACCGGCGCCAGCCCTGGGGCTACTACCTGGTCCGCCCCGGCACCCTGGTCCCGGTCGGCCGGCTGCCCGGGAAGGCCCTCACCGAGGGCTTCCTGACCGGCCATCAGCCCGGCGAGCTCGACATCGGATCCGTCGCCGACAGCCTGCTGGCGAGGATCTCCCGGCAGCACCGGATCCTCGACCACGACACCCCGCTCACCACCGCCGACACCAGCCTGCGCTGGACGGCGGCAGCGGCGGCCGACGGGGAGGAGACCTCCCTGCGGTTCACCAAGGCCGAGGACGGGCTGCGGATCGTGGAACTGCGGCTGCCGCCCGGCACCGCGCCCACCGCCGCGGCCGAACTCTGCGAGGACCTCGCGCTGCACGACTGGCTGCTGACCACCGTCGCCGACAAACTCGACGGGCTGCGGGTCGGCTCCGAGGACGGCCGGGCCGTCCTGAAGGTGCTGCGCCCCCTCGTCGACCACCTGCTGCACCTGTGGATGCCCCAGGCCCGCGTCGACGGCGCCCTGCACACCGCCTGGCGGGAACTCGAACGGACCCCGGGCTACAGCAGACAGTGGAACGCCCTCGCCCAGCGCATCCGCGACCAGCTCGTCCTGCAGAACCTCGGCGTCCCACGCCAGGCGCTGCCGGCCCGCTGACAGACCGGGCACGATCTCGAAAGGCACGATCCCAACGGGGGGAGAAAGAGAGTTGAATGCACGGCATGTAACACAGAAGCTCCTGGTCACGGTGGTGGTGGGGGGAGTCGTCTACCTGCTCACCAACGTGATCTCGTCCGACGACGACGGCCCCTGGCAGCTCGTGCTGTCCGTGCTGTGCGGCGGCATCGTGCTGATCGTGCAGTTCCTGGTGTCGTTCGTGAACCAGATGCACGCCGTGAAGGGCTCCGTCGACCAGCGCTTCGCCGACATCGGCAAGGCCACCAAGCTCTTCAACGAGGTGGAGAAACTCCGCGACGACGGTGTGCCGCGGCTCGCCGAGAACGCCACCAAGGTCGTCTCGAGCGGGCCCAGGATCCTGCACGACTTCGCGAACGAGGAGATCAACCGCCTCGCCGGGGTGATGGAGGACCTCACCAGCCTCAGCGCCGAGACGCCCGGCGAGAACCACGACTGGCTGATGACGCTCACCCGGTGCACCCGGCTCAGCATCGACGCCATCAGCACCACCGTCGTCGACGACGGCTTCTGGTCCACCGAGCCCGCCAACCGCTATCTCACCGCCCAGCACGAGGCGATCATCGAGCGGGGCATCACGGTCCGGCGCCTGTTCATCGTCAAGGAACGCGGTGAGCGAGCCGCGCTGGCCCCGATCTGCGAGGAACAGCGGGATCTGCGCATCCAGGTGCGCGTGGTGGCCCTGGACCAGCTCCAGGCCCATCACCGGCGCGGCAACATGATCGACTTCATCGTCTTCGACCAGGCCCTGTCCTACGAGATCCACCCCGACCAGCTGGGGCTGAACTCCCGGACCGCCGTGAACGCCCGGCGTGAACTCGTCCAGCCCCTGGTCCGCCGGTTCGAGCAGCTGTGGGAGGCCGCCGAGGAACTCCAGCTGCCCATGAACAACCACCCCGGCCCGGACGGCCTGCGGTCCCTGACCACCAGCGGCGGGCCGGGCGCCGGACCGGACGGCGGCTGACCCCTCAGGCCCCCGCCCTCTCCTCCCGCGCCCCGCTCACCACGGCCCCCTCCTCGCCGTCCCGCACCGCGACCAGGAGCAGTGGTGTCGCCGGCAGCAGCACCCCCGCGGCGGCGAGCGCGGCGCGGGGGCCGACGAGGGCGGCCAGGACGCCCCACAGCGCGGTGAGGGCGGCGATGGACGCCTTGGTCCCGACCGACCACGCCGACAGCGTACGGGCCACCCGGTCCGTCGGGGTCAGCTCCAGGCGGGCCGTGGCGAGCACGGGGTTGTAGACCGCCGAGCAGGTGATCAGCCCGAACTCCACCGCCATCACCAGCGCGAGGCCGCCCGCGCCCGGCCCGACGAAGGCCAGCCCGACCGGCCAGAACGCCCGCAGCGTCCCCGACGCCAGCAGCACCCGGCGCCGCCCGTACCGGGCGACCAGGCGCGGCGCCAGCCGGGAGCCGAGCAGACCGCCGGAGCAGGGCACGGCGAAGGCGAGCGCGTACTGCCAGGGCGCGAAGTGCAGCGGGCCCAGCATCAGCACGGCCAGCAGCGGCGAACCGACCATGATCAGCCCGTTCACCAGCATCGTGTTCACGTACAGCGCCCGCAACGTCCGGTGGCCGAGCAGATGCCGCCAGCCGGCCAGCAGATCCGCGCCGGTCAGCCGCCCGGCGGGGTCCCTGCGCCCGGCCGCCGGCTCCGGCTCCCGCCCGCCGATCGCCCGCAGCCCGAGCGCCGACAGCAGATAGCTGACCGCGTCCGCCGCCACCGTCACCACCGGCCCGAACAGTCCCATCACCGCGGCGCCGAGCGTCGGCCCGAGCATGGTCGCGGTCCACATCGTCGACTCGAACCGCCCGTTCGCGGTGAGCAGGTCCTCCCGCGCCACCAGCCCCTTCAGGAAGGCACCGCTCGCCGCCGTGAACGAGATGTCCGCCGCCGCGACGACCACCGACACCAGCAGCAGCTGCCCGATCCCCAGCCCGCCGAGCGCCCAGGCGAGCGGCACGCTCAGCAGGGCCGCACACCGCACCAGGTCCGCCGTCACCATCACCGGCCGCTTGCGGCGGAACTCCACCCACGGCCCGAGCGGCACCGCGAGCACCGCCCCCACCGCGGGCCCCACCGCCGCCAGCGCCGCCACCTCCGACGGCCCGGCGTGCAGCTCCAGCACGGCGATCATCGGAAAGGCACTGAAAGCGAGCCAGGTCCCGAACGTGCTCACGCCGTACGCGGCCCACAACCACCCGAAATCGCGCCCCAGCGCCCGTCGCACCACCCGGGGATCCTAGGGCGTGCTTCGAAAGTCCAGGTCGCGGAACGGCGAGGACGGCTGGTCATGCGCCGGTGAGCGGGGGCGACGGGGAAGCCGGCGGGTCACCCCGGCACACAGCCGGGGTCGCGTAGGCGAGAATGGGCGGCATGAGCCAGTTCCGCTCCCAGCGGTGCCGCGGTGGTGTGCGATGAGTCTCTTCCGGGACGACGGCATCGTCCTGCGGACCCAGAAGCTCGGCGAAGCCGACCGCATCATCACCCTGCTCACCCGCGGACACGGCCGGGTGCGGGCGGTGGCCCGCGGGGTGCGGCGGACGAAGTCCAAGTTCGGCGCCCGCCTGGAACCCTTCTCCCACGTCGACGTGCAGTTCTTCTCCCGGGGCAGCGAACTCGTCGGACGCGGGCTGCCGCTGTGCACCCAGAGCGAGACCATCGCGCCGTACGGCGGCGGCATCGTGACCGACTACGCCCGCTACACCGCCGGAACGGCCATGCTGGAGACCGCCGAGCGGTTCACCGACCACGAGGGCGAGCCGGCCGTCCAGCAGTACCTGCTGCTGGTGGGGGCGCTCAGGACCCTGGCCCGCGGCGAGCACGCCCCGCACCTCGTCCTCGACGCGTTCCTGCTGCGCTCCCTCGCCGTCAACGGCTACGCGCCCAGCTTCGACGCCTGCGCGAAGTGCGGCATGCCCGGCCCGAACCGGTTCTTCTCGGTGGCCTCGGGCGGCAGCGTCTGCGTCGACTGCCGGGTGCCCGGCAGCGTCGTACCCTCGCCGCAGACCCTGGTCCTCCTCGGCGCGCTGCTCACGGGAGACTGGGAGTCCGCGGACGCGTGCGAGCCGCGGTACGTCCGGGAGGGGAGCGGGCTGGTCTCCGCCTACCTGCACTGGCATCTGGAGCGCGGACTGCGCTCACTCCGGTACGTGGAAAAGTAAGACGGCGAGACTGAGGGAGACGAGAAAAACATGGTCGTACGCGGGTTCCTGGGGCGGCAGCGCAAGGAGTACAGGGCGCCGGAGCCGCACCCGTCCGGCGCCCGCGCGCCGAAGCTCCCCGGCGAGCTGGTCCCCGAGCACGTCGCGATCGTCATGGACGGCAACGGCCGCTGGGCCAAGGAGCGCGGACTGCCCCGCACCGAGGGCCACAAGGTCGGCGCCGAGCGCGTCCTCGACGTCCTCCAGGGCGGTGTGGAGATCGGTGTGCGGAACATCTCGCTGTACGCCTTCTCCACCGAGAACTGGAAGCGCTCGCCCGACGAGGTCCGCTTCCTGATGAACTTCAACCGCGACTTCATCCGCAAGACCCGCGACCAGCTCGACGCGCTCGGCATCCGGGTGCGCTGGGTGGGCCGGATGCCCCGGATGTGGAGGTCGGTCGCCAAGGAACTCCAGGTCGCCCAGGAACAGACCAAGGGCAACGACCGCCTCACCCTGTACTTCTGCATGAACTACGGAGGCCGTGCCGAGATCGCCGACGCCGCGCAGGCGCTCGCCGAGGACGTGAAGGCGGGCCGGCTCGACCCCTCCAAGGTCAACGAGAAGACGCTCCAGAAGTACATGTACTACCCCGACATGCCGGACGTGGACCTGTTCCTGCGCCCCAGCGGTGAGCAGCGCACCTCCAACTACCTGATCTGGCAGAGCGCGTACGCCGAGATGGTCTTCCAGGACGTGCTGTGGCCGGACTTCGACCGCCGTGACCTGTGGCGGGCGTGCGTGGAGTTCGCCTCCCGGGACCGCCGTTTCGGCGGCGCGATCCCGAACGAGGAACTCCTGGCCATGGAAGGCGGAACCGGAACCGGAACCGAAGACCAGCAGGCCACTTCGTAGCCCACGCCTCCGGCGCCACCCCGCACCTGGCACAGAGCGGGACCGATTCCCCCGGATCACCCCCTGCGGCCCGGCACCCCCCACTAGCATCGGCGCATGGCCGTGCGGCGAAGCCCGGTCACGTGCGTCCGCGGGGTGGGGGATCGTGCAACGCTCAGTGGTTTTCGTCCATGGCACCGGTGTGCGCGAGAAGTCCTACGACAGGACGTTCGCGACGGTCCGTACGGAGCTGGCCCGGCTGCGGCCCACGGTCGGGATACGGGGCTGCTTCTGGGGGCGGGAGGCCGGCGCCGGACTGGCACTGGACGGTGCGAGCATCCCCGAATACACGGAGTCCCGCGGCGGCCGGC
This sequence comes from Streptomyces griseoruber, assembly GCF_001514205.1. Lineage (GTDB taxonomy): Bacteria > Actinomycetota > Actinomycetes > Streptomycetales > Streptomycetaceae > Streptomyces > Streptomyces griseoruber. Next base: position 184,849 of record NZ_KQ948778.1, read on the forward strand.
GCCCGGAGGACGAGGACATCGCCGTATGGGGCGTCCTCTACCGGGATCCCGGCTACGAGTTACGCCTGCTCGGCCTGCGCCCGGCCGTCGTCTCGGGGCTGGACCGCGGCCGGAGCAGCGCGCAGAAGCTGCTCGACGAACTCACCGGCTACATCCCCTCCACCCAGGTGCGCGACGCCTTCGCGGCACACGGCCTGAGCGACGCCCTGGACCGCGCCCTGCGCAGGGTCACCGAGTCGCCGGAACTGCGGGACGCGGCGGTCACCGCCGACGCGGACGGCTACGAGCATCGGCACGCCTTCGCCAGGGCCGTCGTGGCAGCGGCGCTCGCGGATGCCGTGGACGCCGGAGCCGATGCCCCGGACGGCCTTCGACGGGACGCCCTGCTCACCCTGATCGGCGCCGATCTGCACAGCCAGGGACGCACACTCGCCGGAACGGTCGCCAAGGCCGCCGCCGCGCCGGCACTCCTCGCCCTGACCCGGCACGCCCGCCGCCGCCGGGGCGCACACAGCGACGGCCTGCTCGTGCCCGCGGTCGGCGACATCCTGCGCTACCAGGCGCGCGGCCTCGCCCTGCGCCGACTGATCAAGCGCACCATCGAGCACGCCCCCGGCGACGCCGTCACCGTGATCGCCCACAGCCTCGGCGGTGTGGCCTGCGTCGACCTGATGGTGGAGGAGCGGATCGACCGGGTCGACCAGCTGATCACCGTCGGCTCCCAGGCGCCGTTCTTCTACGAGACCGGCGCCCTGGTCTCCCTGGAACATCCCCGGCAGCCGCCCGCTCACTTCCCGCGCCGCTGGCTCAACCTCTACGACCCGCGCGACCTGCTCTCCTTCCGTGCCGCGCAGGTCTTCCCGGCCGTCGCCACCGACCACGAGGTCGACAACCGCCAGCCGTTCCCGTTCGCGCACAGCGCCTACTGGGGCAACCGCGAGGTCTGGGACGCGATCGGCACATGGCTGGGCTGAGAGCCGTCGACGACCCCGCGCGTGTACACGCCGTGGTCGTCGGCGTCGAACGCTATCCCCGGCACTCCGGCTGGGATCTGCCCGGCGCGGTGGACGACGCCTTGCGCTTCCACAGGTGGCTGCGCAAAGGAGGGGTGCCCGAGGCCAACGTCCAGTTGCTGCTGGCACCTGGGGAGGACAGCCGCGTCCGGCTCGACGCGCTGGCCGGGGAACTCACCTGGCGGCAGACCTGGACCCGCGACCTGCTCATGGACGCGTTCACCGAGGGCCTCGACGGGCGGACCGGCGACCTGCTGTACGTCTTCTGGGGCAGCCACGGAGTGCTCGGCCAGGGTGATCGCCGACTGCTGCTGTGCCCGGACGCCTCCCCCAAGGACAAGCGCTGCGTCGACACGGCCAACCTGATGGAATACCTCCAGCGGGACGACCTCGGGGGATTCGGACAGCAGGTGCTCCTGTTCGACGCGTGTGCGGCCTTCCTCGAGCACCACAACCAGTCGACGGGGCCCGCCGTCGCGGGCTTTCCCACGGTACGCCGACGCCGTGTCGAGCAGTTCGCCCTGTGCGCGGCCGCCCCCGGCCAGGTTGCGGAGAACGACCCGGCGCTGCGCAGCGGGGTCTTCTCCAACGCCATGCTCGACTGGCTGGAGACGAACGCCGCCGATCTGCGCCCCGACCTGGCCGCACTCGTCGCCCACGTCCGGGCCGAGACGCCCGAGGTGCAGACTCCGGTCAGTATCGAGGTCCGCGCCCTGGACGGTTCCAGGGAACAGCTGGTGTGGCCGGGCCGGGCCCCGCTTCCGCCGTCCACCGACCGGTCCCGGCTGGCCCTCGCCCTGCACGACGCGCTGGGCGACGCGGACCTGCGGGCGCGTTGTGTCGAACACCTCGCCGTGCAGTGCCCGGGAGCCGACCTGGGGGCGTGCCCCTCCGACGAGCGGATCGCACACGCCCTGCTCACGGTCGAACGGGCCATGGCCGCCCTCGTGGAGGTCGTGCACACCCGGAACCGGCGGGCCGCCGACCAGTTGCTGGCGCTGGGACGCACCCATGGCGTGCCCGGCCTGCTGTCCCCCCTCGAGCACCGCTCGCTGCGGGAGTCGTTCGGCCGGGTACCGCAACTGCCGCCGACGGCACGGGTGATCGCGGCCGTACGAGCAGCCCAGCCACTGGGCAAGGCCTGGCTGCCGCCGCCCACCGCGCAGGAGAGGGACGGACCCTCCGTCGACCAGCTCATGGCCTGCGTGGAGCACTTCGAGGAACTCACCGGCGGACAGAGCGTGGCGCATCCCGGACGGCAGCTGGTGCCCGCTGTCGTCCGCTTCACCGAACTGCTCGCCGCGCTCGTCCCCGCGCTCCGCAGGGAACTCCATGAGTGGGCGGACCGGGTGGCCCACCGGCTCGGCGTCGACGACGGTGGTCTGGCCGAGCGCCGTGCCGAGGCACTGGCCTGGCCGGACTCGCTCGGACCGGCGGCCTGCCTACCCCGTGTCCTCGCGCAGTTGGACGCGGCGCCCGTCGACCCGGCCGACGACGAAGACGACCGCTACACGTGCGTGATGTGGGTCGACACCGGTGCGGGGGACCTCGTACAGGCCGCCGAACAGAGCATTGAGCCCCTCTCCTCCCGGGGCGTGGTGCGCCGGATAAAGCGGACGGTGAAGCTGCTGCGCGCGGAGACCGAGGAGACCCCGGTCGTGGAGATCCTGCTCCAGCCGGACGCCGTGCAACTGCCGGTGGATGCGTGGAACGGCGCCGACGACGGCGATGCGCTGCCTTACCTGCTGGGTGTGGAGTGGGCGACCGCACTGCGGTGCGCTCCGCTGGCCGACGCCGAGCAGGAGGAACAGCGCCAGGAGGGATTGAAGAACCGTCGGGCGGGGCGGCACAACGACACGGTGGTCTTCCTCGACGACGGGCATGCCAAGGGATACACGGGCTACGGAGCCCTGATGGCGGACGTCCGCGCGGCCCGCGCTGTGGTACGGGCGGGCCCGGACGGCCGGGACCGGCTGGTGCAGGCCGCGCTGCGGCTCGGCTACCCCGTCGTGCTGTGGGACCGGCAGGCACCGTCCCAGGTCCCGGACGCGCACTTCGACGCGCTCAGCCCGGAGAGAGCCGTGGACGGGCTGCCCTGGCGGATCCGGGACTACCGGGCCCAGGCGTGCATGAACCCGGCCGCCCATCCCGTGTGCCCGGCGGCGCTGCTGGAATCCGCCGACCGCCCCCTTCCGCCCGTCCTGTCCCTGACCGGACTCGCCGACCCGGCAGCCCGTTCCGACTCCCCGGAGGCGACCCGATGACCTCAGAGCCCTCAGAGCCCTCAGAGACCTCAGCGCCCTCAGCATGCGAAACGGACGACGTCACCACCGCCGCGGACGAGAACTGGCGGCTCTTCCGGGGAGACGGACAGCGGCGCACGGTCGCGATTCCCGCGGCCCCGCCCTGGCGCCGCTTCGCGACCGCCGAAGGCGGCACCGCCCGGGCCGGGGCCCACTACGTCATCGGCCGTGAGGAGACCGACGTCGTCAACGCCGCCATCCATCTGCGCCGGCCGCTGCTCGTGACCGGCCATCCCGGCACGGGCAAGTCCTCGCTGGCCACGGCCATCGCGCACGAACTCGATCTGGGCCCCGTGCTGCACTGGCCCGTCAACAGCCGCTCCACGCTCCAGGACGCCCTCTACCGCTACGACGCCATCGGCCGGCTCCAGGAGAGCAACCTCGCACGGGACCCGGACGGGACCCGGTCCGGCATCGGCTCGTTCCTCAGGCTCGGCCCGGTGGGCACGGCGTTCGTCGCCGCGGACCGCCCCCGGGTGCTGCTCGTGGACGAACTCGACAAGGGCGACATCGATCTGCCGAACGACCTGCTGACCGTGTTCGAGGAGGGCACCTTCGAGATCCCGGAGCTGTCCAGGCTGCCCGAGAACCAGGCGGAGGTCGACGTCCTCACCGTCGACCCGCACATGACGGCCCGGGTGACGCGGGGGATCGTACGCTGCGCCGAGTTCCCGCTCGTCGTCATCACCAGCAACGGTGAGCGCGACTTCCCGCCGGCGTTCCGCCGCCGCTGTCTCCCCCTGCACCTGGGAGACCCGGACGAGGCGCGGCTGCGCGGCATCGTCGAGGGCCATCTCGGGCCCGACGCCCTCGCCGACGCCGGTGACCTCGTCATGGCGTTCCTGGCCCAGCGGGCGGTCGGGGAACTGGCCACCGATCAGCTTCTCAACGCCGTGTTCCTGCGCCGGGGCGGGGCCCGGCTGGACGCCGACGGACTACTGAAGACGGTGTTGCACCGGCTCAACGCGGACGGCTGAGAAATGTTCGAGGAGCTGCGGAGGGTACTCGGACAAGAGGCCGGGCTGCCGTCCCCGGGGCAGGAAGAACTCCTCGACATTCTCTGGCTGGCGGCACGCGTCCCGTCCGGCCCGGCGGCACCCCTGGCCGCGCACATCCCGCCGGGCACCGACCCGGAGTCCCCGGACGCCGAGGGCTCCCTGCCGGGCGTGGAGCCGGACCCGGACGCGACCGCACCCCCCGGCACCATGACGGGAAAGGGGCCGGGGAACACACGGAGAACCGCCCGCCCGGTCCCCCAACTGCCGGTCGTCTCCGGTCCGCTGACCGCCGAACCGCCGACCGGAGCCCTGTGGACCCCCGGCGCCCGGGCCCTCGGTCCGACCCTTGCCCTCGGCCGGGCCCTGCGTCCGCTGAAACGGCGGGTCCCGAGCCGCCGCCGCAGTGAACTCGACGAAGCGGCCACCGCCGACCTCCAGGCCGACACCCGCACCTCGCAACTGGTCCTGCGCGCGCAGCCGGAGCGATGGCTGCGGCTGACCCTGATCATCGACGGCGGTGTGTCCATGCCTCTGTGGCAGCGGCAGTGCGCCGAGCTCCAGGGCCTTTTCGAACGCAGCGGCGCCTTCCGCCAGGTGGAGACCTACCAGATCCGCTACGGCACCGAGGGCGCGGAAGTCCGTCTCGGCCGCCCCTGGACCACCGCGACGCAGACCCGGCCGGCCGACACCGTGTCCGACACCGCCGGCCGGACCATGGTGCTGGTCGTCACCGACGGCGCGGCGGCCGCGTGGCGCGACGGACGCCTGCGGCCGGTGCTCGAAGCCTGGGCCCGCTGCGGCCCCACCGCGGTGCTCCACACCCTGCCCCGTCGGCTGTGGGCGGGCTCCGGCGTACGGGCGGGCAGCTGGCAGGTCGTCTCCCCTCGTCCGGGCGCGGCCAACACCGCCTGGACCGTGACGGACCAGGTGCTCCCCCCGAGCGTCGCACCGCCCCCGCCGGTGCCCGTCCCCGTCCTGGAAGTGACCCCGGCCGGCTTCTCGACCTGGGCCGCCCTGAACACGGTGGTCGGCCGACCGGTCCCGGTCCGCCTGTGGGCTCCCGAGCCGAGCCAGGCGCCGGCCGGGCCGGTCGGCGTCTCCGTCCAGGACTTCGCCCGCGCCGCCTCGCCCGAGGCCCTGCGCCTGGCCGCGCATCTGGCGGCCATGGCTCCGGTCACCGTGCCCGTGATGCAGCTCGTCCACTCCTGCCTCGACCAGCGCCTGGACACCGCGCCACTGGCCGAGGTCTTCCTGGGCGGCCTGATACAGCCCGTGGAGCCCGAGGACACCACCCTCACCGGACGCCACCGGCTGTTCGACTTCACCCCGGAGGCCAAGGACCTGCTCCTGGACGCCGTCCCCACCGCGGAACTCCTCGACTGCAGCCGCCGGGTGGGGGAGCGCATCGAGAGCTTGACAGGCCGCTCGTCGGACTTCCCGGCCTGGCCGCTGGACCGGGACGAGACGGCAGAGACCGCGCCGTTCGCGTACCTCGGGCCGGCGATGCAGGCACGGCTGGGGGTGCCCGCCTCGGCCGCCGACGGGGTGGTCCGGTCGCCGCAGGCCGAGGAGACGGCGCCCGGGTGGGCGCCGGGTGAGGCCTCCGTCGAGCTCCCTCGCTGGGACTACGTCATGAGCCTGGCGGACAGCGCCGCCGGATCACTGGACGAGCCGCCCGCCGGGGTTCGGTCCCGGATGCGCGAGCAGTATGTGGACGCGCTGCTGTCCCGGTGCCCCGTGGAGGTCCGGAGCGCGTTCGCCCGGGTGCGCGGCGTTCCGCAGGACACCGATGTGTTGCTTCTGCATCTGCTCGGATACGTCCATGACGAGCCCGCCGCGACGCGGAAGAGCGAGGCGGAGATCGCCGGGGACCTGTTGCGGTATCTCGACGAGCGGGGCCTCCGTCTCGAACGCGAGCGGGGCTATTCGGGGGAGGGCGCGCGCCGGCATGACTTGCTCTGGCACGGTGACGGCTGGATCTGCACGGTGGTGATCCAGCGGGCCGCCGCACCCTTCGGCTGGGTGCTGCCCTGGGACTCCCTGACGGTCCCGGCCTTCCTCCTCGCCGTGGACGACGACGAGAAGCCGGACGGACGGGTCCCGTTCGACCAGTGTGTGGTGGCCTGGCCGGACCTGTCGCTCATCGGCCTGCGTTTCCAGAACCGTGCCCCGACCGGCTCACCGGGCTCGCCGGGAACGCGCAGGATCTGTATCGCCGTCGACATCGTCGGCTACGCGAAGATGGACAGCCGCACGGGACTGCGGATGCAGGATGCCCTGCACGACGTCCTCGACCTCGCGATGAGGATGACGGGGGTTCCCCGCCGCTTGTGGGTCCGCCAGGACCGTGGTGACGGCACACTCGTCCTGCTGCCCCACGGGGTGGACGAGGCGAGGGCGGTCCGCGGATTCGTGGACGGTCTCGCCCAGGGGCTGCGGCACGTGCACGAGCGGGGAGTCCGGATGCGCGTGCGGGCCGCACTGGCCCTCGGCGCCGCGGGCGTGAGCGGGCGGGGTGCCGAGGGGGAGGCCGTACTCCATGTCGCCCGCCTGGCCGACTCGGCCGTCCTGCGCGGGTCACGGGCCGACTGCGCGCTCATCGTGTCCGAGTCGCTGTACGAGAGCGTGCCCGAACTCCACGGCCGCCTCCAGCGGGTGCGGATCGAGGAGAAGGCGCTCCGGACCTGGGCGTGGCTGCGGCCCGACCCGCCCCTGCTTCCCGACCCGGATCGCTCCAACGCGGTGCTGATCGGGGTCGGCGCCTACACCGAACTGCCCCGTCTGCCGCAGGTCGGCGTGGGACTGCGCGAGCTGTCGCTGCTGTTCACGGATCCCTCGGAGGGCACCTTCAGCGGGGCTCGTACCACGGTGCTGCCGGACCCGGACGACGGGGCGGCGGTCCTCGGCGTCGTCGCCCATGCGGCGATCTCCGCCGAGGACACCCTGCTGGTGTACTTCGCGGGACACGGTCTGTACGACTCGGTCTCCGGCGAACTGAGCCTGGCGCTTCGCCGCAGTCGTCCGTACGCGCCCGTCACGGGCCTGCCGTTCGACGACATCCGGAGAGTGGTCCACAGCAGTGCGGCCCGGCACAAGGTCGTCATCCTGGACTGCTGCTACAGCGGGCCTCCGGGGCCCGACGGCGTGCCCGGGGTGTTCAATGCCGTGCCGTTGGACGATGTGACCGTCCTGGCGGTGTCGGCTCCGCCCGGGGACGGGTGCATGGCGCTCACCGGAGAGCTCATCGACGTCCTGGCCGGAGGTCTGGCCGACGGGTCGGAGGTCGTCTCGCTGAGGGGGCTGAACCAGGAGCTGCGACACCGGCTCGGGGCCGCCGGTCTTCCCGAGCCGAGGCTCAGCTTCCATGACGACAACGGTGAGATCGCGCTCGCCCGCAACCGGAGCCGTCACCGGTAGGAGTCCGCCGCTCCTGGAAAGCGGCCGCTCCTAGGAAACCGTCCCCGCGCACTCCGCACACGTCCCGAAGATCTCCACGGTATGCGCCACGTTCACGTACCCGTGTTCCGCCGCGATCGCCTCCGCCCACTTCTCCACCGCGGGTCCCTCCACCTCGACGGCCTTGCCGCAGGTGCGGCAGACGAGGTGGTGGTGATGGTCGCCGCTGGAGCAGCGGCGGTAGACGGACTCGCCGTCGGAGGTGCGCAGGACGTCCACCTCGCCGGCGTCGGCGAGGGACTGGAGGGTGCGGTACACGGTGGTCAGGCCGACGGAGTCGCCCTTGTGCTTGAGCATGTCGTGGAGTTCCTGCGCGCTGCGGAACTCGTCGACCTCGTCCAGTGCCGCCGCGACGGCGGCGCGCTGCCGGGTGGCACGGCCCTTCACGGGCGGTCCAGCGGTCGTCACCGTTGCCTCCTCACGTCTGCGGCTTGCCGGGCCATTGTGCCAGCCCGGCCTGTGCCGAGTCAGACACCGACTCCGTCGCCCGCTCCTCGCGTGGCCGGAATCGTGCACTCCGCCGGGTCTCCGGCGGGGTGGGCGGCGGCGGCCGCGCGGGCGCGGCGGCGGGCCAGCGGGGCGGCCAGCGCGCCGAGCACCAGGAACGCGGCGATGGTCAGCAGCACGATCGTCGCGCCGGGCGGGACGTCCTGGTAGTACGAGGTGACCGTGCCGCCGATGGTCACGCTCACGCCGATCGCCACGGCGATCGCGAAGGTCGCGGCGAAGCTGCGGCTGAGCTGCTGGGCGGCGGCGACCGGGACCACCATCAGGGCGGACACCAGCAGCAGGCCGACCACCCGCATCGCGACCGTCACGGTCACCGCCGCCGTCACCGCCGTCAGCAGGTTGAGGGCACGCACCGGCAGGCCCGTGACCCGCGCGAACTCCTCGTCCTGGCTGACCGCGAACAACTGGCGGCGCAGGCCGACGGTGACCAGGACGACGAGCGCGGCCAGCAGGCAGATCGACGTGACGTCGGAGTCGGACACCGTCGACAGGGAGCCGAAGAGGTACGAGGTGAGGTTCGCGTTGGAGCCGCCCGGCGCGAGGTTGATGAACATCACGCCGCCGGCCATACCGCCGTAGAAGAGCATGGCGAGGGCGATGTCGCCGCGGGTGCGGCCGTACCAGCGGATGAGCTCCATCAGTACCGCGCCGAGGACCGAGACCGCGGTCGCCATCCAGACCGGGGACGCGGAGAGCAGGAAGCCGAGGCCGACGCCGGTCATCGCGACGTGGCCGATGCCGTCGCCCATCAGGGCCTGGCGGCGCTGGACCAGGTAGATGCCGACGGCGGGCGCGGTGATGCCGACCAGGACGGCGGCGAGCAGCGCCCGCTGCATGAAGGCGTAGTCGAGGAAGTCCATCAGCTCAGCAGTCCTGTGCGCATCGGTTCGGCACCCGCCGGGGCGTGCGGGTGTACGTGGTCGTGGCCGGGCAGGGCGTGCTGGCCGACGGCTTTCGGCGGCGGCCCGTCGTGCTGCACACAGCCGTCGCGCAGGACGACCGCCCGGTCGATCAGGGGCTCCAGGGGGCCCAGTTCGTGCAGCACGAGGAGGACCGTCGTACCGGCCGCGACCTGGTTCTTCAGGGTCTGCGCCAGGACCTCCTGGCTGGCCAGGTCCACGCCCGCCATGGGCTCGTCCATGATGAGCAGCTCGGGTTCGCAGGCCAGGGCGCGGGCGATCAGGACGCGCTGGTGCTGGCCGCCGGAGAGCGCGTCGACGTTGTCCTTCGCCCGGTCCGCCATGCCGACGAGGTCCAGGGCGTGCCGTACGGCCTCCCGGTCGCCCTTGCGGAAGACGCCGAAGCGGGTGCGGGAGAGGCGACCGGAGGAGACGACCTCGGTGACGGTGGCGGGGACGCCGCCGGCGGCCGTGGTGCGCTGGGGGACGTAACCGATCCGCGCCCAGTCCCGGAACCGCCGGCGCGGGGTGCCGAACAGCTCGATCTCGCCGGAGCCGATCGGCACCTGGCCGATGACGGTCCGCACGGCGGTGGACTTGCCGGAGCCGTTGGCGCCGAGCAGCGCGACGACCTCACCGCGGTGCACGGTGAGGTCGATGCCCCGCAGGACCGGGCGCGAGCCCAGGTCGGCGCGGACCCCGCGCAGGGAAATGACGGGCTCGGTCATGCCGCTCTCCGATCGGCTGGTCATTTGGCTCCCAGGGCCGTCTGGAGCGCCTTGAGGTTCGCCTGCTGGACCGAGAAGTAGTCCTTGCCGCGGGACTTGTCCGTGATGCCCTCGATCGGGTCGAGGACGTCCGTCTTCAGTCCCGCGTCGGAGGCGATGGTCTTCGCGGTCTTGTCGCTGACGAGCGTCTCGTAGAACACGGTGGTGACGCCGTCGGCCTTCGCCATCTTCTCAAGCTCCTTCACGCGCGCGGCGCTGGGCTCCGACTCGGGGTCGAGGCCGTTGATGGCCTCCTCGGTCAGGCCGTAGCGCTCGGCGAGGTAGCCGAACGCGGCGTGGGTGGTGACGAAGACCTTGGACTTCGTGTCCGCGAGCCCGTCCCTGAACTCGGTGTTGAGGGCGTCGAGCTGCTTCACCAGGGCCGCGGTGTTGGTCTTGTAGTCGGCCGCGTGGTCCGGGTCGGCCTTCTCGAAGGCCTTGCCGACGCCCTCGGCGACCTGGGCGTAGCGCACCGGGTCGAGCCAGATGTGGGGGTCGAGGCCGGACAGCTCCTCGTTCTCGTGGTCGTCGTGCTCGGCCGCGTGGCCGCCGACCTCGTTGCCGTGCTTCTCCAGGGAGGTCAGGGAAGCGGCGTCGATCTTGGTCTTGACCTCGGACTGGGCCACCGCGTCGTCGACGGAGGGCTGGAGGTTCTTGAGGTAGAGCACCGCGTCGGACTCCTGGAGCCGCGCGGTCTGCTGGGCGCTGATCTCCAGGTCGTGCGGCTCCTGGCCGGGCTGGGTGAGACTGGTGACGTGGACGTGGTCGCCGCCTATCCGCTCGGCGAGGAAGGCCATCGGGTAGAACGACGCGACGACGTCGAACTTGTCCGTGTTGCCGGCGGCACTGGCCCCCGAGCAGGCGGTGAGGGTGCCGAGCCCGAGGGCGGCGGTGGCCGCCATGGCTATGCCGGATATGTGCTGACGCCGTACGTTCATGACAGTCATTTTCAACAAATATGGAAACCGTTGTCAACAAGCCCGGCCAAGGGTGCGGTGAAGGGCTGGGTAAGGACTGGCCAAGGGAACCGATTTGATTCAGGGGGAGCACCCGCCGGTACCCTGAATCATTCGCTGGAAGCATCTCGCTTCGTCGCCCGTCGTCGTTATGAAGAGAGCACCGTGGCCGCCGACAAGATCGACACCATCGTCAGCCTGAGCAAGCGCCGTGGCTTCGTATTCCCCTGTAGTGAGATCTACGGTGGCCAGCGTGCCGCCTGGGACTACGGACCGCTGGGTGTCGAGCTCAAGGAGAACCTGAAGCGCCAGTGGTGGCGCTACATGGTGACGTCGCGCGAGGACGTGGTCGGCATCGACTCGTCCGTCATCCTGGCCCCCGAGGTCTGGGTCGCCTCCGGTCACGTCGCCACCTTCTCCGACCCGCTGACCGAGTGCACCTCCTGCCACAAGCGGTTCCGCGCGGACCACCTGGAAGAGGCCTACGAGGCCAAGCACGGCCGTCCCCCGGCGAACGGCCTGGCCGACATCAACTGCACCCACTGCGGTACGAAGGGCCAGTTCACCGAGCCCAAGCAGTTCTCGGGCCTGCTCTCCACCCACCTCGGCCCGACGCAGGACACCGGCTCCATCGCCTACCTGCGCCCCGAGACCGCCCAGGGCATCTTCACCAACTTCTCCCTCGTGCAGACCACCTCGCGCCGCAAGCCGCCGTTCGGCATCGCGCAGATGGGCAAGTCCTTCCGCAACGAGATCACGCCCGGCAACTTCATCTTCCGCACCCGCGAGTTCGAGCAGATGGAGATGGAGTTCTTCGTCAAGCCGGGCGAGGACGAGACGTGGCAGGAGTACTGGATGGAGCAGCGCTGGAACTGGTACACCGGCCTGGGCCTGCGCGAGGAGAACATGCGGTGGTACGAGCACCCGAAGGAGAAGCTCTCCCACTACTCCAAGCGCACCGCTGACATCGAGTACCGCTTCCAGTTCGGCGGCAACGAGTGGGGCGAGCTGGAGGGTGTCGCCAACCGCACCGACTACGACCTCGGCGCGCACTCCAAGGCCTCCGGCCAGGACCTCGCCTACTACGACCAGGAGGCCGGCGAGCGCTGGACGCCGTACGTCATCGAGCCCGCGGCCGGTGTCGGCCGCGCGATGCTGGCGTTCCTGCTCGACGCCTACGTCGAGGACGAGGCGCCCAACGCCAAGGGCAAGCTGGAGAAGCGCACGGTCCTGCGCCTCGACCACCGCCTGGCCCCGGTGAAGGTCGCGGTCCTGCCGCTGTCCCGCAACCCGGAGCTGTCCCCGAAGGCCAAGGGCCTCGCCGCCGCGCTGCGCCAGCACTGGAACATCGAGTTCGACGACGCGGGCGCGATCGGCCGCCGCTACCGCCGCCAGGACGAGATCGGCACGCCGTACTGCGTCACGGTCGACTTCGACACCCTCGAGGACAACGCCGTCACCGTGCGCGAGCGCGACTCCATGAAGCAGGAGCGCGTGTCCCTCGACCAGATCGAGGGCTACCTGGCGGGCCGCCTGATCGGCTGCTAGGCATACGCGGGAGGCCGGCCCGGACGGGGGAGACCCGCCGGGCCGGCCTCGGCGTCCCTACAGGTCCACGTCCATGTAGAGCGCCGCATGGTCCGACGCCTCGTCCGCCTTCGACGTCACGGTGTCGAAGGACTTGAAGGACTTCGGCGCCCACACCCCGCGCCGCTCCACGTCCACGTGCTGCACCTTGCCGAACAGCTCCGGCGAGCACAGCAGGTAGTCGATCTTCTGGTCGAGGGAGTGGCCCGTGCCGAAGGTGCCGGGGTCGCCCGTGTAGGAGGCGTGACTCATCACGTCCTGGGCGCCGGTGGCCAGCAGTTTCCTGACCGCGGGGCTGTCGGGGGAGTCGTTGAGGTCACCGGCGATGAGGACGCGCGGGGAGCGTTGGAGGGCGTCCGCGTAGATCTGGGCGACCCGCTCGCCCTGGGCCAGCCGCAGCGCCGCGCCGGCCGAACCGCCGCCCCGCTTGCTCTTGAAGTGGTTGCCGAGGATCCACAGCGGGGTCCCGTTGACCGCGAGCTCCAGCTCCACGCAGTCCCGGCTGAACACCGGTTCGCCGCCCGGCCGCAGGTCGAAGATGTGCGACCGGATCGACGTGATCGGATGCCGGCTGAGGATGCCGACGTCGATGCCGCGCGGGTCGTTGCCGTCGATCAGCATGCTGTAGGGGTACGGCTGCTTCCCCAACGCCCCGCCCAGCACCTGCCGGTTGAAGCGGTCCAGGGTGAGCCGGTCCTCGACCTCGACGGTGAGCAGGATGTCGGCGTTGACCTCGGCGACCACCCGGCCGGTGTTGCGGACCACGTCCCAGTCGAGTTCGGACCGCACCATCTCGGCCCAGCCGGTCCACTTCGCACGGCCCTTCGCGGTGACGGTGATCTCGGGGTCGCCCTCCGGCCCGCTCTGCTGGAAGAGCGAGGCCGTGCCGCCGCGGGTCTGCTGGACGACGAACGGCGGGCGCGGGTGGGCGGGATCCTGGTCGTAGGCCCGGTGCTCCTTGATGATCTGCCCGATGCGGGTCCTGTCGTCGTCGCTGTAGACGGCCTTGTCGAGCAGGCCGACCAGCTCGTTGAAGTCGTCGAGGACGCGCTGGCGCTCGGCGGCGTCCGGTATGTCGAAGACCTTGGGCCGTCGGAACAGGTTCTCCGCGTTGTACGTGCCGATGCGGATCGTCATGACCTCTCCTCGGGGTGACTGTTCGCGGACAATCCTCATTTTCCGGGCGTCGGCGAGGGCTGTCGTGTTGACAGGTGTGGACTGACAGATATTGAAATCTGTCATCTGTCATGTGATGCTGGTGGACATGACGATGCCAACCCGTTCCCTCGGAACCACCGGCCCCCAGGTCTCCGCCCTCGGCCTCGGCTGCATGGGCATGTCCTCCGCCGTGTACGGCGACGCCGACCGCACCGAGGCGATCGCCACCGTCCACGCCGCCCTGGAGGCCGGCGTGACCCTGCTCGACACCGGCGACTTCTACGCCATGGGGCACAACGAGACGCTGGTCGGCGAGGCCCTGCGCACCGCCCCCGCGGCCCGCCGCGAACAGGCCCGGGTCAGTGTGAAGTTCGGCGCCCTGCGCGACCCGGACGGCGGCTGGGGCGGCAACGACGGCCGGCCCGCCGCCGTGAGGAACTTCGCCGCCTACTCCCTCCAGCGCCTCGGTGTCGACCACATCGACGTCTACCGCATCGCCCGCGTCGACCCGGACGTGCCGATCGAGGAGACGGTCGGCGCGATCGCGGAACTCGTCGAGAAGGGACACGTCCGGCACATCGGCCTCAGCGAGGCGAGCGCGGACAACATCCGGCGGGCCGCCGCCACCGCGCCCATCGTCGACGTCCAGCTGGAGTACGCGATCGTCACGCGCGACATCGAGCGGAAGATCCTGCCCACCACCCGGGAGCTGGGCATCGGCGTCACGGCGTACGGAGTGCTCTCCCGAGGCCTGATCTCCGGCCACCTCACCCACGACAGCCGGTTCGCCGCGGACGACTACCGTTCCGTCTCGCCCCGCTTCCAGGGCGAGAACCTCCACCACAACCTCGACCTGGTCGAGGCACTGCGCAAGATCGCCGACGGGAAGGGCGTGACGGTCGCCCAGATCGCGACCGCCTGGGTCCTCTCGCGGGGCGAGGACATCGTGCCGCTGGTCGGCGCCCGCACCCGGGAGCGGCTCGCCGAGTCGCTGGGCGCCCTGGACGTCGTACTCGACGCGGCGGACCTGGCGGCGATCGAGGAGGCCGTCCCGGCGGACGCGGCGGCCGGTACCCGCTACCCGGCCCAGCAGATGGCACATCTCGGCACGGAGCAGTGATCGTGGCGCCGGGTACCGTCTAGGGCATGGCAGCGACCACCGTGACCCTGACCGCCGAGCGCATCCTCGAAGCGACCGAGGAGGTGCTGCGCCGCCACGGCCCGGCCAAGGCCACCGTGGTGGACGTGGCCCGCGCGCTCGGCGTCAGCCACGGCAGCGTCTACCGGCACTTCCGGACGAAGGCGGCGCTGCGCGAGGCGGTCTCCAAGCGGTGGCTGGACCGGACCTCGGAGACGCTCGCGGACATCGCGGCCGACACGGGCCGGGACCCGGAGGCCCGGCTGCGGGACTGGCTCGCCGCCCTCTTCGAGGCCAAGCGGCGCAAGGCGGGGGACGACCCGGAGCTGTTCGCCACGTACATGGTGCTGTCCGAGGAGAGCGGCGCGCTGGTCGGCGAGCACATCGCCGACCTGACCGGACAGGTCGCCGGGATCATCGAGGCGGGGGTCGCCTCGGGCGCCTTCGCCGTCCCGGATCCGGCGACCGAGGCCCGGGCCGTCTTCCAGGCCACCGGCCGCTTCCACGACCCCGCCTACCGCGACGTGTGGAGGGACCCGGAGGCGGACGGTGACTTCGAAGCGCTGGTGGAGCTGCTGCTGAGGGGGCTGCGGGCCAGCTAGAGTTTGCGGCGACCTGAGTGACGACGAGGGAGACCCGATGCCTCCGACGATTCGCCGGGCCGTGATCCCCGCCGCCGGACTCGGCTCCCGACTGCTGCCCCTCACCAAGGCGACGCCGAAGGAGATGCTCCCGGTCGGCGACAAGCCGGTGATCGAGCACACCGTGCGCGAACTGGTGGACTCCGGCATCACGGACATCACGATCGTCGTCTCCGGCGGCAAGTCCCTCATCCAGGACCACTTCCGCCCCAACCCCGCCCTCGTCGAGCAGCTGCGCGCCGACGGCAAGCCCGCCTACGCGGACGCCGTCGAGGAGATCGCCGAGCTGGCCCGCCGGGGACACATCACCTACCTCGACCAGCGCGGCCCCTACGGCAACGGCACCCCGGTCCTCAACGCCGCCCGCTCCTTCGGCGACGAACCGGTCCTCGTCCTGTGGCCCGACGACGTGTTCGTGGCGGAGGTCCCCCGCGCCCAGCAGCTGATCCGCGCCCACGAGCAGACCGGCTGCCCCGTCCTCGCCCTCATGCCGATGGACCCCGCCGACTCCCAGCGCTACGGCGTCCCCCTCGTCAAGGAGGACCTGGGCGCCGGCACCCTGCGTATCACCGGCCTGGTCGAGAAGCCCGAGCCGGACGCCGCGCCCTCCTCCTACGCGGCCATCGGCGGCTATGTCATCACTCCCGGCATCGTCGACGAACTCCGCGAGCAGACCCGCCGCTGGTACGAGCACCGCACCGGCGAGATCTACCTGACCGACGCGATCAACGCCTACGCCGCCACCCGCGCCGTCTACGGCCAGGTCATCCAGGGCCGCTGGTACGACACCGGCAACCCCGCCGACTACCTGGTCGCCCAGATGGCCCACGCCCTGGCCCACCCCGAGTACGGGCCGCTGCTGCGGGGGCTGGTCAGCGACCTCGACGCCGCCGCCACCCAGGCCCCGTCCTGAGCCGTCACTCCCGCCCGCCACGACGCCTCGCGCCCCCGGAACTCAGCGCTGCGGCGTCCCCTCCGACGGATCCACCGTCGCCTGGTGGACCTCGGCGAGGTGTTCCGCGGCCTTCAGCCAGGGCAGGAACTGGGCGCCCTGGCGCCAGCCGCAGGTGTCGCAGCTGATGGTGCGCTGTACGCCCGTCCGTCGTACCCGGACGACATGCTCGCGTCCGTGCTGGTCCCAGCGGCTCACCTTGCTCTGATCGATCTGCGGCATGACGTCTCCAGCGTCGCTGTCCCGGCAAACCCCGGCCAGCAAGGAGTGTGCAGCACGCGCAACATCAACAGGGGGTGTCCGCGGGTACGTTGACCAAGCCGTTCCCTGGCGTCCCCGCCGTCACCCGATCCTGCGGGGCAGCCGCAGGCTCAGCAGTCCCGTCACCACCACTCCCGCCACCTGCACGGCCAGCGTCGTCACCAGGGCGTCCCGCATGCCCGAGCCCGGGACCAGGGAGAGGAAGAGGGTGCCGAGGGTGGCCACCCCCAGGGCCAGCGAGGCCTGTTGGGTGGTCACCATCATCCCGCTGCCCACGCCCGCCCGGGCCGGCGGCACCTCGGACATCACCAGCCGCATGACGACCGGGAGTTGGAAGGCCTGCCCGGCGCCCGCCACCGCCGTGCCCGGCAGCAGCTCCAGGAAGCCGACGTCGGGCCAGTCGGCGCGGACCGTCAGCAGGATCAGCAGCACACCGACGCCCTGGAGCACCGCCCCCGCCGTCACCACCCGCGACCCGAACCGGGCCACCAGCCGGGGACCGGCGAGCGAGGCGCCGAAGAACGCCACCGCCATCGGCGCGAGCGCCAGCCCGGCCGGGACCGGACCGAGGCCCGCCCCGCTCTGCAGGGCCACCGCCACCACGAACATGAAGCCGCTGAAGCCGACCGCGAGCGGCGCCATGATCGTCAGCCCGCGCCGCAGCGTGGTGAGCGCGAACAGGCTCGGCGGGACGAGCGGCGTCCGGCCGAGCCGGTCGGCGCGCCGCTCGACGACGTAGAACGCCGCCGCCACCAGCGGGAACGCGGCCAGCGACAGCCAGGTCCACAGCGGCCAGCCGGCCGCCCGGCCCTCGGTCAGCGGGGCGAGCAGGGCCAGCAGGGCGGCGGCGAGCAGGACCGTGCCGGGGCCGTCCACCGGCTCGGGGTGCGGGGAGCGGGTCTCGGGGACGGTCCGCACGGCCAGGACCAGGCCCACGACGACCACGGGGACGTTCACCAGGAACACCGAACGCCAGCCGGTGCCGGCCAGGTCCGCCGCGACCAGCACACCGCCCAGGATCTGGCCCGCCACCATGGACAGGCCGGCCGTGGCGCCGTAGAGGCTCATCGCCCGGGCCCGGCGCGGGCCCTCCGTGGACGACTGGATGGTGGCGAGGACCTGCGGGACCATCGCGGCGGCCGAGGCGCCCTGCGCGACCCGTGCCACGACCAGCGACCAGGCGTCGGGGGCGAGACCGCAGGCCAGCGAGGTCAGCCCGAAGGCCGCCATGCCGCCCAGGAACAGCCGGCGCCGGCCGAAGAGATCGCCGAGCCGGCCGCCGAGGACCAGCAGCACGGCGTACGCGACCCCGTACCCGGCGACGACGAGTTCCAGGACGGACTCGCTCGCGGCCAGGTCCCGGCCGAGGGTCGGCAGGGCCACGTTGACGATGAAGAAGTCGATGAGGGGCAGCGCCGCACCGAGCAGCACGGTGAACAGCCCGAGGGGACCGAGGGGGCGGGCCGGTGGCGCGATGCTGGCGCCCGGCGGGACGGTGGTGGTCGTTGACTGGGTCACGTCCCCGAGCCTGCGCCGCGCCGCAGACGGGTACCAGAGTGTTCTTATCCTGGTAGAAGCACTACCTGGAAACAGGGTCCGGGCCCCGGCAGGCTGGAGGCATGACGACGATGGCCCAGGAGACGGCGGTCACCCCGCCGACGCACAGCGGCTCCGGCTCGGAGATACGGCGGCACGAACTCGCCGCCTTCCTGCGCAGCCGCCGTGAGCGGATCCCCCCGGAGCAGGTCGGCCTCCCCCGCGGCGCCCGCCGCCGTACGCCGGGGCTGCGCCGCGAGGAGGTCGCCCATCTCTCGGCGGTCGGCGTCACCTGGTACACCTGGCTCGAGCAGGCCCGGGACATCCATGTCTCCGTGCAGGTCCTGGACGCCCTCGCCCGTACCCTCATGCTCGACGGCGGCGAACGCGCCCACCTCTTCCAGCTGGCCGGCGCCACCGACCCGACACCCGCCGCGAACTGCGAGGGCGTCACCGAGGCGGTACGCATGACCCTGGACCAGCTCGGCCCGCTGCCCGCCTGCGTCCAGAACAGCCGCTACGACATCCTCGCCTACAACCGCACGTACGCCCGCCTGTTCTGCGACCTCGACGCGATCCCGCCCGAGGACCGCAACTGCATGCTCCTCGTCCACACCCACCCCGACTGGCGGTCCGCGATCGTCCACCTCGAGGAGACCATGCGGCTGATGGCGGCCAAGCTGCGCGCCTCCATGGCCGGGCACCTGTCCGAGCCGGCCTGGAAGATGCTGGTCAAGCGGCTCCAGACGGAGTCCCCGGAGTTCCGCGAGAACTGGGAGCGCTACGAGGTCGTCGTCAACCGCACCAAGATCAAGCAGTTCCGCAACCCCTACGTCGGCCTCCTCACCCTCCACCACACCGACCTGTGGCTCAGCCCGGACCACGGGGCCCGGCTGGTGACGTACACACCGGTGGACGAGGAGACCCGGGGGAGGCTGGAGAAGCTGCATCTGCTGGCTACGGAGACGGGCACAGGCTGACCTTGTCGCCCGGGTGCAGCACGACCGGCACCCGCCAGCTGCTGACGGTCGTGCGACGGCCGGACTCGTCCACCGCGACGAGTGCCGTCTCCACGGCCTCCTTCCGCGCCTCGACCGGCTTCTCGCGATTGACGGCGCACAGCTCCACGGCGACCTTCGTGCCCCACTCCAGCACCTTGATGTCGTCCTGGCCCAGAGCCTCCGCGAGCTCGCGCCGGCCTGTGTGGTCGATGAGGCGCTTCTTGAGGGTGAGCGTGACACTCCCGTCCCCGTGGCGCTCCACCGCGTACGCCTTCGACCCGCCCGGCGCCCCGGGAATCAGCACGGGGGCGAGCGCCACCACGGCGCACACCGCGAGGGCGACGACCAGTCGGCGCGGGGTGACCGGCCGCTGCCGTACGGGACCCGCGGACGTCTCCCCCCGCAGCTCGATCTCCCGCTTCAGCTCCGCCAGCAGCCGGTCCTCGAAGCTCTCCCGCGCGCTCATGCCTCTCCTCTGACCACGTGCAGCACCGACATCTCCGCCCCCACCGACGCCTCCGTCCCCGTCTCCGCCTCCGCCCGCAGCGCCTTGCGGGCCCGGTGCAGCCGGACCCGGGCCGTGACCTGGCGGATGCCGAGCGCGGCGGCCGCCTCCGTGACCGTCAGCTGGTCCACCGCGACCAGCTCGATCACCGCCCGTTCCCCCTCGGGCAGCCGGGCCAGCGCGGCCAGCAGCCGGCGGCCCGGGCTCTCCGCGTCGAGCTTGTCCTCCAGCCGGACGATGTCGTCCGCCTCCAGCAGCCGGCGCCCCGAGAACCGCCGGTCCCGCTCCGCCTCCCGCGCGACACGGCGCCGCTCCGAGGAGACGACGTTGCGCGCGATGCCGTACAGCCAGGCCGTCTCGCTGCCGAGGCCCGGCCGGTAGGTATGGGCCGAGTCGAGCACGGCGAGGAAGATCTCGGCGGTCAGATCGGCCGCCGTGTGCGGATCGTCAACCCGCCGCGCCACGTACCGCATCACCGCGTCCACATGCCGCCGGTAGAACTCCTCGAACCCCGCTAAGAGCCCTGTCCGCTCCCCGCCCTCCACGGACGCCTCCCTCTCCTCGGCCACACCCGTACTTGGTACGGGCCCCGGGAAGCGTTACGGCGCTCGTGCGGTCAGGCGTTCACGCCCGCCGCCGTACCCCGGACGTCCTTCGTCTCCTCCTCCAGCCGGCGGGCCGTCCGCTCCGCCGTGCGGCGGGCCCACGGGCCGGTGGTCAGGGTGCCGAGGGCGAGGACGAGGAGGCCGCAGGCGGTGAGGATCCACCAGCCGGGGACGGCGGCGGCGACGAAGGTCTCGCGGTACGACGTCACGCTCACGCCCGCCGCCAGCACCGCGCCGACCACCGCGACGCCGAGGGTCTGGCCCAGCTGCCGGCTGGTGGAGGCGACCGCCGCCGCGACCCCGGCCTGGCTGCGGGGCATCCCGGAGACCGCCGTGTTGGTGATCGGCGCGTTCACGAAGCCGAAGCCGATGCCGAAGAGGGTGTAGCCGAGGAACAGCGTGATGTCCGAGGTCTCCGCGTCGAGGACGGCGAACAGCAGGGCGCTGGCCGTCATCGCGAGGCCCGCGATCACCAGCGGCAGCCGGGGGCCGCGGCTGCCCACCAGCCGGCCGGACAGCGGCGCGCACAGGAACATCGGCACGGCCATCGGCAGCATCCACAGGCCCGCCTCCAGCGCGTCCAGCCCGCGGACGTTCTGGAGGTAGAGCGTGGACAGGAAGAGGAACCCGCCCAGTGCGGCGAACGCGCTGATCGCCACCACCGTCGCCCCGCTGAACGGCGCCGAGCGGAAGAAACGCAGGTCGATGAGGGGTTCGGCGCGGCGCGGCTCGTAGAGCAGGAGTCCGGTGAGCGCGGCGAGGGCCAGCGCCGCGAAGGGGCCGCTGGTCGCCAGGCCCGCGCCGGGCGCCTCGATGATCGCGTACGTCAGGGAGCCGAAGAGCGCGATGACCAGCAGCTGGCCGACGGGATCGGGGCGGCGGGCCCTGGGCGCGCGGGACTCGGGGACGAACCGCAGCGTGAGCAGCAGGGCCGCGAGGCCGACCGGGAGATTGACCCAGAAGATCGCGCGCCAGCCCACCGAATCCACCAGCGCCCCGCCCAGCAGGGGGCCGGCCGCCATCGAGATGCCCACGACCGCGCCCCACACACCGATCGCCCGGGCCCGCTCCCGGGGGTCGGTGAAGGTGTTGGTGATGATCGACATGGCGACCGGGTTCAGCATCGAGCCGCCGACCGCCTGCACCATCCGGGCCGCGATCAGCAGGTCCAGGCTGGGCGCGAGGGAGCACAGCAGCGAGCCGAGCGAGAACACCACCAGGCCCGCCATGAAGACCTTGCGGCGGCCGATCCGGTCGGCCGTGGAGCCCGCGAGCATCAGCAGCGCGGCCAGGACGACGGTGTAGGCGTCGATGGTCCACTGGAGTCCGGCGGTGGAGGCGTGCAGATCGCGCTCCATCGCGGGCAGGGCGACGTTCAGGGCGGTGGTGTCGAGGCTCACGATCAGCAGGCTCATGCAGCAGATCGCGAGGACGAGCCGACGGCGGCGGGGGCTGAGCTCGGGCATGCGTGAATAGTACGCCTAACTAATGAATATGGCTCGCAGGGCGTGCCGTACGTGAGAATGGGGAAATGTCCACGACCGCGTCCACGCCGAACACGACCCTGCGGATCGGCCCGCACACCGTCCAGCCGCCCGTAGTCCTGGCCCCCATGGCCGGCATCACCAACGCGCCCTTCCGCACCCTGTGCCGGGAGTTCAGCGGCGGCAAGGGCCTGTTCGTGAGCGAGATGATCACCACCCGGGCGCTGGTCGAGCGCAACGAGAAGACCATGCAGCTGATCCACTTCGACGCGACCGAGAAGCCGCGCTCGATCCAGCTGTACGGCGTCGACCCGGCGACCGTCGGCAAGGCCGTCCGCATGATCGCGGAGGAGGACCTCGCCGACCACATCGACCTGAACTTCGGCTGCCCGGTCCCGAAGGTCACCAGGAAGGGCGGCGGCTCGGCCCTCCCGTACAAGCGCCACCTGCTCCGCGCGATCCTGCGCGAGGCGGTGTCGGGCGCCGGGGACCTCCCGGTGACGATGAAGATGCGCAAGGGCATCGACGACGACCACATCACCTACCTCGACGCCGGCCGGATCGCCGTGGAGGAGGGCGTCACCGCCATCGCGCTGCACGGCCGCACCGCCGCCCAGCACTACGGCGGCACCGCCGACTGGGACGCCATCGCCCGCCTGAAGGAGCACGTCCCGGAGATCCCGGTGCTCGGCAACGGCGACATCTGGTCCGCCGAGGACGCGCTGCGGATGGTCCGCGAGACCGGCTGCGACGGAGTGGTCGTCGGACGCGGGTGCCTGGGACGGCCGTGGCTGTTCGCGGACCTGGTGGCCGCCTTCGAAGGACGTACGGCCTTTGCCCGCCCGTCCCTGCGCGAGGTCGCCGACGTCATGGTGCGGCACGCCACGCTGCTCGGCGAGTGGATCGGCGACGAGTCGCGCGGTGTCATCGACTTCCGCAAGCACGTCGCCTGGTACCTCAAGGGTTTCGCGGTGGGCAGCGAGATGCGCAAGCGCCTCGCCATCACCTCCTCCCTGGAGGAACTCCGGTCCGGGCTGGACGAGTTGGACCTCGACCAGCCCTGGCCCGCCGGCGCCGACGGGCCCCGCGGCCGGACGTCCGGCAACAACCGGGTGGTGCTGCCGGACGGCTGGCTGAAGGACCCGTACGACTGCGCGGGCGTGAGCGAGGACGCGGAGCTGGACACCTCCGGCGGCTGAACTCCCCGGCCGTCAGCCGTTCTCGGGGCGGTCAGCCCTTCTTGGGGTGCTTGGTGGAGCCGTAGGCCGTCAGGAAGCGGTCGCGGAAGGAACTCATCTTCCACACCGGGGCGTTGTGGGCGGGCCGCAGACCGTCGGTCCAGTTCCAGCTCGCGATCTTGTCGAGGACCTTCGGGTCCTTGGCCACGATCGAGATCGGCACGTCCCGGCTGGCGTTCTGGCCGCTGACCCGGGAGATCGGCTGGTGGTCGCCGAGGAAGACCAGGACCGTGTCGTCGCTGCCGTAGCGCTCCAGCCACTCGGTGAGCGCGGTCACCGAGTACTGGATCGACTTGCCGTACTCCTCCTTGGACTTGGTGGAGTCGGCGATGACGTCGGACGCCTTGTTGCCGGCCGCCTCGATGCCGTCGAAGATCGAGCCGTCGCCCAGCTCGTCCCAGCCGACCATCTTCGGGATCGGCGCCCAGGGCTGGTGGCTGGAGGTCAGGATGATCTCCGACATCAGCGGCTTGTCACGCTCCTTGGAGTGCTCCAGCTGCTGGAACGCCTCCAGCGCGTACTGGTCCGGCATGGTCGACCAGCTGAACTTCGGTCCCTGGTAGCCCATCTGGAAGGCGTTGTACACCTTGTCCAGGCCGTAGTACTTCGCCTCCGGCCAGCCCTTCTGCACGCCCGGCATGACACCGACGGTGTCCCAGGCGCCCGTCTTCTTGAACACCTTGGTGAGGGAGAGGTGGTCGCTGGCCATCACCGTGCGGTAGCGCTGCTGGTTGTCGACCCACAGCCCGGACAGGGTGGTGGAGTGGCCGAGCCAGCTGCTGCCGCCGTACGTCGCCGAGGTCAGCCAGCCGCTCTTCGCGTGGAAGCCGGCCTTCGCGAGGGCCTCGGTGCGGGCCTGGAGGGTGGCGTCGACGCCGGGTGCCATGATCGGGTCCTCGATGGCGCTGCGGCCGTAGCTCTCGATGAACGTGAAGATCATGTCCTTGCCGCGCAGATCGGGCACGAGCTGGTCGGCGGGGGTGTTGCCGAAGGTGTCGCTGCGGGTCTCCTTGCCGAACGCGGCCTCGTCCCGGATCGTGTCCCGCACCTGCCTTGCCTCGGACTGGAGCCGGTTCGCCACCCGGTCGGAGGCGACCGGGATACCGGCGTACTGGAAGCCCAGCACCGAGCAGGTGATCCAGGCGGTGCCCGCGATCAGGGTGCCGCGGGTGGCCATGCGGGTGTCGCGGACCAGGATGTTGCTCAGCCGGACCGTCGCCAGCGCCGTCACCGTGATCACGAGGACGACGAGCAGGACGACACCGATCGCCGCCGCGACGGCGGTGGTGCCGCCCAGGGTGTCCGCGAGATACGACTGCGCGTCGTTCAGCAGGCCCCAGTCCAGGACCAGGTTGAAGTCCCGGCCCAGGTACTCCATGAAACCGATGTCGAGCAGGTTCAGCACGGTCAGCGCACCGAGCACCGCCCCGCCGAGCGCCGCCAGCGCGATCCGCGGCCGGCGCGGCAGCGCGAGCATCACCGCAGCCCCGATGATCGCCTCACCGGGCAGCCTGACGAACCGGTTCACCTGCAACGCGGCCATCCGGTTCGGCAGCAGCAGCGCCCCGATCACCAGCACGAGCGACAACAGGGTCACCGCCCACCACACCCCCCGGGCGACCCCGGGATGACGCCCACGCCAGGCACGCACGTACGCCACGCGGGCCTTGAGAGAGGGGTGCTCGGGGGACTCGTCATCGGCGTGCCCGGGCTGCTCCGAAGGGGAATCCGCGGCGGACCGCTCCACAGCGCCCTCGGTCTCGGGGACCGGAGTGTCCGCGGCCGCGGGGCTCTCCGGGACCTCCTTCACGGAACCCACGCCAGGCGCCGACTCCGCCGGTTCCTCACCGGCTGCCGTTTCCCCGTCGCCCGCGCTCTTCTCAGGGACCCCGGCCTCTTCGGCGCCCACCGGCTCCGCAGCCGCCGCCGTCGCCGTCTCCTCGGCACCGACCGGCTCACGCCCCTCCGCCCCTTCGGCGCCCGCTGCCCCTTCAGCCCCCACCGGTTCCCCGGCCCCCACCGGTTCCCCGGCCCCCACCGGTTCCCCGGCCCCCACCGGTTCCCCGGCCCCCACCGGTTCCCCGGCCCCCACCGGTTCCCCGGCCCCCACCGGTTCCCCGGCCCCCACCGGTTCCCCGGCCTCGGCCGGTTCCCCGGCCTTGGCCTGCTGTCCGGGGTTCGCCGGTTCCTCGGCCCCTGCCGGTTTCTCGGCCCCTGCCGGTTTCTCGGCCTCGGCCGGGTTCCCGGCCCTCGCCGGCTCTTCGGAGCCCGTTGGTACCTCAGCGTCAGCCAGTTCCCCAGCCCCTGCCAGTACTTCGGCCCCTGCCAGTGCCTCGGCCCCCGCCGGTTCCTCGGCCTCAGCCGGGTTCCCGGCCCTCGCCGGCTTTTCGGAGCCCGCTGCCGCCTCTGCCTCCACCGACTTTCCGGAGCCCGCCGGTTCCTCGGCCCCCGCCGGTTCCCCGGCCTCAGCCAGGTTTCCGGCCTTGGCCTGCTGTCCGGGGCCCGCCGGTTCCTCAGCCCCCGCCGGTTCCTCAGCCCCCGCCGGTTCCTCAGCCCCTGCCGGTTCCCCGGTCTCAACCGGTTCCCCAACCTCCGTCGGCTCCCCAGCCCGTGCCCGTTCCTGAGTGTTCGTCAATTCGTCTGCGGCCGGGCGTTCCTCGGGCGTGCGGGAGGGCGCTGTGGTGTCTTCGGGTTCTTTCGAAGCCGTTGGCTGGGTTGAGCGAGTGGAGACAGGCACCCGAGGGTCCTTCCGTACGAAGCCCGGTGTTCGGCGGACCCGGCGCGGGAAGGCCGGATCCGCCTCAGTTTCGTACGGCCTGCCCCCGGCCCGTGTTCAGCCCCCTCGGCCAGCGGTCGGCAAACACCGTGCAAACGTCACGCCAAGCACCCCGCCCGGTCGCCGTTACGCCCCGCCGACCGCCGTGAGCAGCGCCAACGGGGCCGCCGCCGCGCGGGACTCCCGTACGCACGCGTGCGGGTAGGGAACCGGTTCGGAGTGCGTGTCGCGGCCGTAGCCGGCGAGCACCTCGGGGAGCCGGTGCCCGGTCGCCGTCGCCGCGTCGACCAGCGCGCGGGCGACCGTACGGGCCTCGTCGTGCAGGCCGTACCGCGCGAGCCCGAGCGTGATCAGCGCGTTGTCGTGCGGCCAGACCGAACCGCGGTGGTAGGAGAGCGGGTGGTACGCCGCCTGCCCCGCGGCGAGGGTGCGTACGCCCCAGCCCGAGAAGAAGTCGGGTTCCAGCAACCGCCGGCCGACGACCTCGCCGTACTCCTTGTCCAGCAGCCCCGACCACAGCAGATGCCCGGCGTCGGAGGCCAGCGCGTCGACCTGGCGGCCCGTCCCGTCCAGCGCGAGCGCCGGGAAGGAGCGCTCCGGCATCCAGAAGTCCCGCTGGAAGCGGTCCCGCAGATCGGCGGCCGCCTGTTCGAGGAGGGCGGCGTACGTGGTGTCGTCCCACACCGTGCGCGCCACCCACGCCGTGCGGCGCAGCGCGTCGTACGCGTATCCCTGCGCCCCCGCCGCCATGACCGCCCCGGTGGCGCGGGTGCCGTCGGCGGAGCAGATGGAGCCGGGGGAGTCCTTCCAGTTCTGGTTGGCGAGGCCGCCCTGGTCGGCGCGGTAGATCAGATAGCCGCGGGAGGTCAGTCCGCCGTGGTCGAGCATCCAGGCGACCGCCGCGCGGGCGTGCGGCTCCAGTCGGCGGGCCAGCGCGGTGTCGCCGGTGTGTTCGACGTACGCGCCGAGGACGACGAGGAAGAGCGGGGTCGCGTCGACCGAGCCGTAGTAGCGGCCGTACGGGACCTGCCCGAAGTGGGCCAGCTCGCCGTGCCGCACCTCGTGGACGATCTTGCCGGGCTGGGACACCGACGGCGCGTGGGACTCGGTGGCCTGGGCGGCGGCGAGTGCCGGGAGCGTGGCGGCGGCCAGCTGCGGACGGTAGGGGAGCGCGAAGAGGGAGGTGAGGAGGGCGTCGCGACCGAGGAGGGCGAGGAACCAGGGCGCTCCGGCGGCCGGCACGCGCAGCTCCTCGCCGTCCGGACCGGTCGCCTGGACCTGGAGCGTGGCGAGATCGGCGAGCCCTCGAACACAGGCGGTCGCCAGTTCGGGCCATTCCGTGGGAAAAGCGACACCTTCCATGAACTCGCCCTCATACGCAAGAAGCTTTTCAGCCATCGCCGAGGGGGAGCGGGGAACCCGCAGCGCACGTTTCTCGCCATGCGGCCGCGCCATCACCCGCAGGATCAGCTCGGCGCTGCCGTGCGCCTGAAGCTCCAGCGTCCACACCAGCCGGCGGGCGCCGGTGCCGGTCTCCTCGACGGCGTCCGGGGCGGGTTCGGCGGTCACCGTCGTGCAGGACCGCCACTCCCCGCGCCGGTAGCCGAACTCCACGCCGTCGTCGAGGACCTCGCGGCGGCGGACGGCGCCCGTCTTCGCGTACGTACGGTGGTCGGAGCGCAGCTCGAACTGGTCCGCGAAGTCCGCGTCCACGGTCAGCGCGAGCCGGACCGTGGTCGGGACCGGTCGGTTGCCGACCACCCGCACCGACTCCACGAACGAGCAGTCCCCGACAGCCTGTTCACGGAAGAGCGTGCAGGACGGCGGCTCGTCCCGCCCGCCGCGTGGGACGAGCACACAGCGGGTGGTGTCCCCGCCCGCGATCGGCGCGAGTTCCTCCGGTACCGCGCCGTCCACCGTCAGCTGCCAGCGGCTGAGGTGCCGGGCGTCCCGGACGAACAGCCCCTGCGGGGCGGAGCCGGCGCCCCGTACCCCGCTGATGTCCCCGCGCTCGCCGACGGCGGCGAACGTCCCGCCGTACACGAGCAGATGATGCCGGTCCGTCATCCCTGGTCCCCTCCCTTGTCGGTCGCGGTGTGCTGGTGGAGCAGGTCGAGCGTGAGCGCGGCGGTCCAGCTGAAGCCGGTCGCGCCGCACGCCTCGCCGGTGTACGGATCGACGTACTCGGCGAAGTCCGAGGTGAGCGCGGTGTCCAGGGCGGCCCGGCGCAGGGCGTCCGCGTCCGCGAGGTGGCCGTGCAGCCGCAGTCCGCGCTCCAGGAGCCAGGCCGTGTTGAACCAGGCCGGGCCGCGCCAGTAGCGGTGCGGGTCGAAGGCCTCGCCGAGCAGGTCGTAGCTGGGGACGAGACGGGTCGTCGTACCGCACCCGAAGTGCGGGCCCCTGAGCGTGCGGACGACGGCCGCCGCCACCTCGCGCGGCAGGTCCGGCAGGAGCAGCGGGACCAGCCCGGAGACCCCGCGCTCGCGGATCAGGCCGCCCCCGTGGACCAGCCCGGAGACCGCGTGCTCGCGGACCGGGCCGCCGGAGCCGTGCACGTCCCGGCAGAAGAACATGCCCTCCGCCGGGTCCCACAGCCGCTCCACGAGCGCCGCCGTGAGCCGCTCGGCGCGCGCGTGCCGGGCGGTCGCCGTCGCCCCCAGCTCCCGCGCGATCCGGGCGAGGGCGTGCTCGGAGGCGATGAGCAGCGCGTTGAAGGAAGGATCCTCCACCGCGAAGTCGCCCCTCGCGTCGGCGTACCCGGAGTCCCGGTAGTCCGTCGCCAGCCGGACGTACCGCCCGTAGTCGAGGTCCGTCGGCCGGTCCTCGGCCGCCCCGTGGTCGAGGTCGGCGCGCCGGAAGGAGCGGGCCGGGGCCGGGGCGACCCGGGCGAGCGGGGCGTCCCAGCTCGGCGCGTTGTCCATCCCCTGCTCCCAGGGGTGGACGACGGAGACGAGCCCGGCCCCGCCGTGATCGCGCCGGTGCAGCAGATAGCGGTGCCAGGCGGCCAGCTGTGGGTAGACCCGGGCCAGGAAGCCCCGTGCCCGGGACAGCCCCGGGTCGGCGCGGTGCACCAGCCAGGCCGCGAGCGCGTGCACCGGTGGCTGCACGATGCCCGAGGTCTGTACGGTGCGCGGGGCGCCCGCAGCGCGCCCGGCGGTCGAGGAGCGCCAGAAGTCGGGGCTCGGGAAGTAGGCGTCGAGCGGCACGGAGGGGTTGAAGACGATGTGCGGGACGCGCCCGTCGCCCCACTGGGCGGCCAGCAGGGTCTCCAGCTCGGTCTGCGCCCGCAGCGGCGAGACATGCCTCAGGCCGATCGCGACGAACGCCGAGTCCCAGGACCACTGGTGCGGGTACAGCCGGCGCGAGGGCACCGTCGAGGTGCCCGTCCAGTTGCTCTCCAGTACCTCCACCGCGCCGTCGTGCACCGCTCTGAGGTGCGGCGGACCCGGCGGGGCCGCCGGATCGTATACGGCGGTGTCCTCCGCCGGGCGGGCGATGAGCTGGGCGGTGCGATCCACTCGGGGCTCCCCGAAAGAGACATCAAGGCCCCCTGGTTCGGCGGGGGCTACCGTAGGGTTACGTCTATTTAACACGCAAAACTCAATATGTAATGCAAGCTTGAGAAACACAAGGGGGTGCGCATGACTGGGCGTCCGGGACGGACCGGCAGGGCGGGTGGTCAGGCCAGCGCCGGAGAACTGCTCGAACTGGTGCGCAGTGGGCGAGCGACGACACGCGGCGCCCTGCAACAGGCGACGGGCCTCTCCCGTGCGACGGTCGGACAGCGTCTGGACCGGCTGTTCCGGGCGGGCTGGCTGCGCGAGGGCGGCGGCGGGCCGGTCGGCTCACCGCTGGGCGGCCGCCCCTCGATCACGCTGGAGTTCGACGACGACCACGCGGTGGTGCTCGCCGCCGACCTGGACACCCGGCACGCCCGCGCGGCCGTGCTGTCCCTGACCGGCGAGATACTCGCGGAGCACTCCGGCACGCTGGCCGTCGAGGACGGCCCGGACCCCGTCCTCGGTGAACTGGGCGGCTGGTTCGCCGAGTTGCTGGAGAAGGCGGGCCACCGGGCGCAGGAGGTCTGCGGCATCGGCCTCGCCGTGCCCGGTCCGGTGGACAGCGACACGGGCCGGGTGGTGCAGCCGCCGATGATGCCCGGCTGGGACGGCTACGACATAAGAGGCCGCCTCGCCAGGGCGTTCACCGAGCGCACCGGCGCCCCGGCGGTGCCCGTCCTCGTCGACAACGACGCGAACCTGATGGCGTACGGCGAACAGCGCACCGGCCACCCCGACTGCTCGGCGTTCGTCCTGGTCAAGGTCTCGACGGGCATAGGCGCGGGGGTCGTGGTGAACGGCTCGGTCTTCCGGGGGATCGACGGGGGCGCGGGGGACATCGGGCACATCCGGGTGGGCGCCGAGGCGCTGTGCCGGTGCGGTTCCCACGGCTGTCTCGCCGCCGTGGCCAGCGGTGGTGCCGTGGCCCGCAGACTGGCGGAGACCGGGGTGCCGGCGGCCTCCGGCTCGGACGTACGGGACCTGCTGGCGGCCGGGCATCCGGGGGCGGCGGCGCTGGCGCGGGAGGCGGGGCGGCAGGTGGGGGACGTCCTGGCGACGGTCGTGACCCTGCTGAACCCCGGGGTGCTGATGATCGCCGGGGACCTGGCGGGCACGGCCTTCCTCACCGGGGTGCGCGAGCTGCTCTACCAGCGGGCGCTGCCGCGCTCCACCGCCCATCTGGACGTGGTGACCTCGCGGCTGGGGGAGCGGGCGGGGCTGGTGGGAGCGGGTGCGCTGGTCGTGGAGCACCTCTACGCACCCGAGCGGGTGGAGGAGCGGTTGCTGGCCCTGGGGGTGTGAGGGACGCTCGTGGAGTGAGTCCGGAGTGAGTCCGCATGGTGAAATCCGCTCCCGGGGCAGCGTGATTCTCGCCACCCTTGAGGGGTGTGATGCTCAGATGAGCGGATCATGGATCGAATGCACTTCTCCAAGGGGTGGCACTGGGTGCCACCCCTTGATCGTTCATCGATCGAAATCAGACGTGCGGAGCGCCTGCTCATCTGAGCGTCTGGCCGCACCTGTGGAGGCTTTCGCGTTCAAGAAGTGAAAACATGAGCCGCCTTGCGCTTGCCAAGCTTTGACTTTCAATCCACTGGATGACGACGGGTTACAGGCGCATGACGCACAAGTGGACGTACCCAGACGCCTTTGATCTGGGTATGTTCCTCGCCGTCAGGGCAGCCACCGCGTCCTCGAGGAGTCGAGACCCGTGTCGGAAAACAAAGATCTCCCGGTAACCGAGCAGGCCGCGAGCGTTGAGGGCGTGAAGTTCGTCTACGACTTCACCGAGGGCAACAAGGACCTCAAGGACCTCCTGGGTGGCAAGGGCGCCAACCTCGCCGAGATGACCAACCTGGGCCTCCCCGTCCCGCCCGGCTTCACCATCACCACCGAGGCCTGCAAGGTCTACCTGGAGAGCGGCGAGGAGCCGGCGGCACTGCGTGACGAGGTGAGTGCGCACCTCGTCGCCCTCGAGGAGCGGATGGGCAAGAAGCTCGGCCAGGCCGACGACCCGCTGCTCGTCTCGGTCCGCTCGGGCGCCAAGTTCTCCATGCCAGGGATGATGGACACGGTCCTGAACATCGGCCTCTCCGACAAGTCGGTCCAGGGTCTCGCCCAGCAGGCCGGCGACGACCGCTTCGCCTGGGACTCCTACCGCCGCCTCATTCAGATGTTCGGCAAGACGGTCCTCGGCGTCGACGGCGAGCTCTTCGAGGAGGCCCTCGACGCGGCGAAGGCCGCCAAGAAGGTCACCGTCGACACCGAGCTGGAAGCGGCGGACCTGAAGAAGCTCGTCACCAAGTTCAAGAAGATCGTCAGGACCGAGGCCGGCCGGGACTTCCCGCAGGACCCGCGCGAGCAGATGGACCTCGCCATCAAGGCCGTCTTCGACTCCTGGAACGGCGACCGGGCCAAGCTCTACCGCCGCCAGGAGCGCATCCCCGGCGACCTCGGCACCGCCGTCAACGTCTGCTCCATGGTCTTCGGCAACCTCGGCCCCGACTCCGGCACCGGTGTCGCCTTCACCCGCGACCCCGCCTCCGGCCACCAGGGCGTCTACGGCGACTACCTCCAGAACGCCCAGGGCGAGGACGTCGTCGCGGGCATCCGCAACACGGTCCCGCTCGCCGAGCTGGAGCAGATCGACAAGAAGTCCTACGACCAGCTCCTCGGCATCATGGAGACGCTGGAGAACCACTACAAGGACCTCTGCGACATCGAGTTCACCATCGAGCGCGGCCAGCTGTGGATGCTCCAGACCCGGGTCGGCAAGCGCACCGCCGGCGCCGCCTTCCGCATCGCCACCCAGCTCGTCGACCAGGGACTGATCGACGAGACCGAGGCGCTCCAGCGCGTCAACGGCGCCCAGCTCGCCCAGCTGATGTTCCCCCGCTTCGACGAGGAGGCCAAGACCCAGCAGGTCGGCCGGGGCATCGCGGCCTCCCCGGGCGCGGCCGTCGGCAAGGCGGTCTTCGACTCGTACACCGCCGTGAAGTGGTCCCGCTCGGGCGAGAAGGTCATCCTGGTCCGCCGTGAGACCAACCCCGACGACCTCGACGGCATGATCGCGGCCGAGGGCATCCTGACCTCGCGCGGCGGCAAGACCTCCCACGCGGCCGTCGTCGCCCGCGGCATGGGCAAGACCTGTGTCTGCGGCGCCGAGGAGCTCGAGGTCGACACCAAGCGCCGCCGTATGACCGTCCCCGGCGGCCACGTGGTGGAGGAGGGCGACGTCATCTCCATCGACGGCTCCTCCGGCAAGGTCTACCTGGGCGAGGTCCCCGTGGTCCCCTCCCCGGTCGTGGAGTACTTCGAGGGCCGGATGCACGCCGGCGCCGACGACGCCGACGAACTGGTCGAGGCCGTCCACCGGATCATGGCCTTCGCCGACCGCAAGCGCCGGCTGCGCGTGCGCGCCAACGCCGACAACGCCGAGGACGCGCTGCGCGCCCGCCGCTTCGGCGCCCAGGGCATCGGCCTGTGCCGCACCGAGCACATGTTCCTCGGCGACCGGCGCGAGCTGGTCGAGCGCCTGATCCTCGCGGACACCGAGGCCGAGCGCGAGGAGTCCCTCAAGCAGCTCCTGCCGCTCCAGAAGAAGGACTTCGTCGAGCTGTTCGAGGCGATGGACGGCCTGCCCGTCACCATCCGCCTCCTCGACCCGCCGCTGCACGAGTTCCTGCCCGACATCACCGAGCTGTCGGTGCGCGTGGCGCTCGCCGAGTCCCGCCAGGAGCCGCACGAGAACGAACTGCGCCTGCTCCAGGCCGTCCACCGCCTCCACGAGCAGAACCCGATGCTGGGTCTGCGCGGCGTACGGCTCGGCCTGGTCATCCCCGGCCTGTTCACCATGCAGGTCCGCGCCATCGCCGAGGCGGCCGCCGAACGCAAGAACGCCAAGGGCGACCCGCGCGCCGAGATCATGATCCCGCTCGTCGGCACCGTCCAGGAGCTGGAGATCGTCCGCGAGGAGGCCGACCAGGTCGTCGCCGAGGTCGAGGCGGCGACGGGTGTGGCGCTGAAGCTGTCGATCGGCACGATGATCGAGCTGCCGCGCGCCGCGCTGACGGCCGCCCAGATCGCCGAGGCCGCCGAGTTCTTCTCCTTCGGCACCAACGACCTCACCCAGACGGTGTGGGGCTTCAGCCGCGACGACGTCGAGGCGAGCTTCTTCACCGCGTACCTGGAAAAGGGCATCTTCGGAGTCAGCCCCTTCGAGACGATCGACAAGGACGGCGTCGGCTCCCTGGTCAAGGCGGCGGCGAAGGCGGGCCGCGAGACCCGCCCCGACCTCAAGCTCGGCGTCTGCGGCGAGCACGGCGGCGACCCCGAGTCGGTGCACTTCTTCCACGAGGTGGGGCTCGACTACGTCTCCTGCTCCCCCTTCCGCATCCCGGTGGCCCGCCTGGAGGCCGGGCGCGCGGCCACGCAGTCGGAGGGCAGCGACCACCGCTGAGCCCCTGAGGGGCCTGTGAGCCCCGGAGCCGCCGTCGGTCCCCGACCCTCAGTACCGATCGGCGGCGGCTCCGGCACGCAAGAGGAGGGCGGCATCCTGTGCGGGGGTGCCGCCCTCTTGGGTTGCCGACACCGCTGGTCAGCTGGCATCTCCCATTCGACGCCAAGGAAATCCCAAGGTTTTCACGGCTCCTCATCGCCGTGGCGGGCGCGGTCATCGGCTACGCGGGAGGCTCCCTCGCGGTCTGGGTCTCGGAGCGCTTCGTGATGCGGCTCCGCCAGCACGTCTTCGACCATGTGCAGAAGCTCCCCCCCCTCGCACTTCTTCCAGCGCCACCGCCAGGGCGATCTGCTCTCCCGGCTGACAGGGGACGTCGAGGCCATCGAACAGATGGCCGTCTCCGGCCTGATCGGCACGGCCTCCGCCCTCTTCAGCGCCGTCTTCTACGCGGCGGCCGCGTTCTGGCTGCGCTGGGACCTGGCGGCGGCGACCTTCGTGCTGGCCCCGCTGTTCCGGCTGGCGGCCAAGAAGTTCTCCGCGGGAGTCGGGGCGGTCGCCCGCGAGGGCCGGGTGGCCGACGGCGCGGTCACCTCAGTGGTGGAGGAGTCCCTCGGCAACCTCGTCCTCACCCAGGCGTACGGCCGTCAGGACGCCGAGCGACGCCGGCTCAGCCAGGAGGCGACGGCATGGTTCCGGGAGGCGGTCCGCTCGGCCCGCCTCAACCAGGCGTACGGCCAGCTGGTGCAGGTCATCGAGACGGTCTGCGTCCTGGCCGTGATCGGCATCGGGGTCCGGGAGATCTCGGAGGGCCAGATGACACTGGGCCGGCTCCTGGCGTTCGCCGCCCTCCTCAGCTATCTCTACCCGCCCATCCGCAGCCTCGCCCAGCTGGGCCTGCTGATCACCGCGGCCACGGCCGGCGCGGAACGCCTCGTGGAAATCCTCGACACCCGCCCCGCCGTGGCCGACCCCGAGGGACCGGCGAACCACTCCACCGGCCGTCCCGACGGCGTGATCACCCTGGCGGACGTCTCCTTCCGCTATCCCGGCACGGACCGCCCGGCCCTGGAGAACCTCTCCTTCACGGCGAACCCCGGCGAGCTGGTGGTCATCACCGGCCCGAGCGGCGCCGGCAAGTCGACGATCTCCAAACTCCTCCTCCGCTTCTACGACCCCGGCTCGGGTGCGATCGCCTTGGACGGCGTCCCCCTGCGCGACTTCCCCCTGGATCGCCTCCGCGAATACATCGCCCTCCTCCCGCAGGAGACCCTGGTCCTGCACGACACGGTCCGCGCGAACATCGCCTGCGGCCGGCCGGGCGCCAGCGAACGGGCGATCGTCGACGCGGCCAGGGCGGCCGACGCCCACGACTTCATCACCGCGTTGCCCGAGGGCTACGACACGAAGATCGACCCGGACACGGCCCGGCTCTCCGGCGGTCAGCTCCAACGCCTCGCCATCGCCCGCGCCGTCCTGCGCGACGCCCCGGTCCTGGTCCTGGACGAACCCACCACCGGCCTCGACGCCATCGCCATCCGCCGCATCATCGAACCCCTCCGCCGCCTGATGACCGGCCGCACCACCATCATGATCACCCATGACCTCACCCTCACCCCGGATGCCGACCGCGTCCTGGTCATCGACCAGGGCCACATCACGGAATCGGGCCGTCACCACGACCTCCTGGCCCTGGGCGGCGTGTACACACGGCTTTACGGCTCCCAGAACCCGGACATGACGGCCGAGGCCGGTCTCGGCGGCCCTCCGGAGGCGTACGCGTATGCGGGGCAGGTCGAGGGTGGGGCGTATGGCTGGAGCGAGTACTGGGCGGGGCCGGTGGCCTGAGCTACGAGGGTGGCTGGAAGTCGATCACCTGATCTGGTGGAGATTGGTGACTGAAGGTTTCGCCTTGTGATTGATCCATTACCTTCTGTGATTCCCGGAGGTCGTCGGACTTTCGGCTGCAGGAGGGTGAGGCATGAAGAAGGTATTGGCCGGCGTGATGGCGGCGACGGCGTTCTTGGCGGGGGCGGGAACGGCCTGGGGGGCGGTGGGCTGGTCAGGCGTCCCTGTGTTGAAGTCCGGAGGTGTTCGCTTCCTCGAAGGCGAGCACCGCTTCAATCCGGCAGGCCGGAATCACGGGGCCTTCGAGTGGAAGGGCAAGCTGAAGGACGCTGACACAGAGGACGGCCACAACGTCTATCTGCAGGTCCGCGTCGAAGGGCATGCCTGGGTGCGCTACAACGGCAAGCAGCGGAAGACGGTTTCCCTGCACCATTCGAACTGGGACGGAGCCCAGCGCTACGCCACCAAGGCGGAGATCAGGGCTTGTCGTGATCGCGGAAGCCTGCATCCTGACAATTGCTCCCGAAACGCCAAGTTCCTGGCTGATCAGTAAGCAGTCTGCGCCCAGAGCCCAGATGCCCGCATCTGGGCTCCTTCTCGTCATAGGGGAGCCATCATCAACACGTCAGAAGTCTTGTCCGCCCAGGGCGTTGATCTTTTCTACGGTGAGACGCCTGCCGTCAGGAACGCCCAAATCACGTTGCGTCGTGGCGAAGTTGCGGCGATCACCGGGCAGAGCGGATCTGGAAAGTCCTCCTTGCTCTACTGCCTTGCAGGTGTCCTTCCTGTGGCGCGCGGTGAAGTCCGCTTCGAGGGGCGCGCCCTCGGTGTCCTTGACGATGACGAGCTCAGCGCGCTGCGTCGTGAACGCTTTGGGTTTGTCTTCCAGTACGGCGAGCTGCTTCCTGAGCTGACCGTTGAAGAGAACGCTGCCCTGCCGCTCCGCCTGGCTGGGCAGCGAAAAGCGGAGGCACTGACTGCCGCGGGGGAGGTGCTGGGTCGGCTGGGTCTCGCCGACCTGCGGCAGCGCCGCCCCTCCCAAGTGTCCGGAGGACAAAACCAACGCGTGGCGGTCGCAAGGGCGTTGGTTCATCAGCCAGCGGTGGTTTTTGCCGATGAGCCAACAGGATCGCTCGACAGCGTCAACGCCACTGCCGTACTTGAGGAATTTCTGTCCCTGGCGCGCTCCCAAGGAACGGCGGTGGTGCTTGTCACGCACGATGCTCAAGTAGCAGCCCGTGCTGACAGCCAGTACGCGATGCGTGACGGTATCCTCTCGGCCGTGCCAGGGGAGTCGCCGTGAAGGAACTTCTGCTGGGCCTCCGGCTGTTGTGGGGTGGTGGACGGGGTAGCCGAGTGCGCTTCTTCCTCATGGCAGGGGGGAGTGCGGTCGGGGTGTGTTGCCTTGCCATGGTGCTGGCGATTCCCGGGATCCTGGCGGCACAGGATGGACGCAAGGCTGCACGTGAGGCGGATTGCCTCCTCAACGCTCAGCGAGTATGTGTGGGAGCCGAGAGAGCCCCTCTTGAACTTGAGCTGACGGATCCGTATGGTTCCCGGCCCATGACCCGCGTTTTCCACGCGCCGGGCACCACCCCCATCGATCCGCCGCCCGGATTGAAACAACTTCCTTCGCCTGGCGAGATGTTTGTGTCGCCAAAACTGCATGAGGCGCTGAAGAAGGAACCGGGCCTCGCTCAGCTCGTGCCGGGCCGGGAACGGGGGCTCATCCGTGCTCATGGGTTGGCTCACCCCGACGAGCTGTATGCCTACATCGGTGTGGCGCGGGACCAGCTCAAGGGTGGGCGTCCCGTCACGTCATACGGGAGGCCCTACACAGACGACGAAACGGTTGAGCCCTCGACGCTGGACATCGTCCGATTCACCCTTGCGGGCGTTGTGCTGCTTCCGTTGGCTGTCTATCTGTCCGTGTGCGCACGGTTGTCAGCTGCCTCGCGAGCCCGCCGACTCGCCGCCCTGCGGCTCGTCGGGTTGAGTAAAAAGGGTGTCCAGCGCGTCAATGCGGCCGAGACGGTTGCCGCGGCCCTGCTTGGAGCACTAGTTGGCCTCGGGAGCTATGCATCGGCCAACCAACTCATCTCCCGTATCGGCCTTCCAGGTTTCCGGTGGTATCCGTCCGACGGGTCGTTGGCCGTTTCCGCCACCCTGGTCTGCCTGATCGGTTGCCCAGCACTTGCTTGGTTCGCGGGTGCGTTCGGGGCCAGAAAGGCTGCATCGAACCCACTGGCCGTGAGGCGCACTGGGGTGGAGAAGCCGCCAGTCAAGTGGGGCCTTCTACCGCTCCTCCCAGGGCTGGGCATCGTCACCGGGTACTGCGTGGCGGGTGCGACAGGGCATGCGCCCCGGGACACGCCACTTTCATCGATCTTGATGCCCCTTGCGGTCGTGCTGGTGGGAATCGGCCTCGTGTTGTCGCTCCCGATTCTTTCCCGGAGCCTGGCCCGGAGTGTGGCACACACCAGCCGCTCGCTGCCCGTCGGGCTCGCCATGAGGCGCAACGAGGTAGAGCCGGGTGGAGTCCTGCGGGTTGCAACGGGACTGGTGCTATTGGTCTACGCGGCGTCGCTGGCGCAGGGTGTACTGATCGAGCTGGATCAGGTTTCCAAGAACACCTCGCCAGTTCAGTCGTATGGGCTGCCTTTGGACGGCATCACTCAGGAGCGGCAGAAGGCCTTCGAGGCGGTGGAAGGTGTCCGCGGGCACGGGATGTACGCGCACTCTTGGTCGAACTCCGAAGTCGAATTTCCGCCCGTGATCTACGCGATGGTTGCCACATGTAGTCAGCTTCGCGGGATCGTTCCCGATATCGGACGTTGCCCGGAAGGGCGGCCTTTCCGAGTGACGAACCCTCGGGAGACGTACAACCAGGACAGCAGACCCGGTGCAGACTTTCCGTTCCACTTGAGAAACGCGGCCGGCGAACTGCTCGTGAGAACCGTGCGGGTACCGAAGGAGCAGGTTGGCTTCCGTGATGAAGCGGGAATTTCGCCACTGAGTAGCGGCGATGTGGTTGTTCCTCCGACCTTCCTGCCTGAAGGGTTCCGACCTGAAGGAGCCACTCTCATTCTGGCCGGCAGTTCAGCTCCCGATTCCGTCCGATCGGTTCTGGACGGTATCGGCGGGGTCGATCCGACTGCCAAGGTCGACACGCCTGGCGTTGTGGTGACCGCCCTCCAGCAGATCACCGTGGTCAAGACGATCCTTGCCATGGGGATGATCCTTGGTCTGGTCATCGGTGTGGCCGCTTACGTCGTTGCCGCTGCTGACCGGGCAGTCGAGCGTCGACCGCAGGTCACGGCCCTCGCCCTGCTCGGCGCTCGGACACGAACCTTGCGGGCTGTCCAAGTGGTTCAGGTTGTGGTGCCGTTGACGGTCGGGCTTGTGCTTGCCGTGCTGGCTGGCAAAGCGGCCGAATCGAGCTATCTCGTTTCTGGTGGGGGCGCGATTTTCTGGGACGCAGCAGGCGTGCCATTGCTGTTGGCTTGTGCTCTCGGGGCCGTGGTGATTGCCGCCCTCGGGTCCCTGCCGCTGATTGGCCGGCGTATCGACCCTGAGCTGATCCGACGGGACTGACAGAGGAAGGTGCCGGAAGGCGGAGGGGCGGCGCTCCGGGGAGTGCCGCCCCTTCCTGCGTGTGGGGTCCAAGGGC
This sequence comes from Streptomyces griseoruber, assembly GCF_001514205.1. Classification (GTDB taxonomy): domain Bacteria; phylum Actinomycetota; class Actinomycetes; order Streptomycetales; family Streptomycetaceae; genus Streptomyces; species Streptomyces griseoruber. Next base: position 224,167 of record NZ_KQ948778.1, read on the forward strand.
TCGTGCGGGTCGCCGGTTTACGCTGTCGCGGAGTCAACCGACCGGGAAGCGTACTTTGTGGAGACGCTCGGCACCGAGGACGCGGTGTTGGTGGGGGCTCGGGAGGCGGGGCGGGGGAGTTCGATGGCGCAGGCTGAAGTGGGTCCCAGTCGGGGGCTGTTGCCAGCGATGTTGTCTGGGATGGTCGGGGCGCGGCGGGTGTTGGAGTTCGGGGTGTTGGCCGGGCACGGCACCGTCTGGCCGGCCCGGGCCTTGGGGGGGGCGGGGGCGGGTGACTTCTTTCGAGATCGAGGAGCGCAACGCCGGTATCGCCCGGGGCAATCTGGAGAGGGCCGGGGTCGGAGCGTGGGGCGATGTCGTCGTGGGGCCCGCGGCGGAGTCGGCGTGGCGGTTCGTCGAGGAGGGGGGGAGCAGCCGTACGACTTCGTGTTCATCGATGCTGACAAACCCGGCAATCCCGAGTATCTGAAGGCCTCCCTCGCGCTCACCCGGGTCGGGAGTGTGATCATCATCGACAATGTCGTGCGCGATGGGGCCGTCGTCGGTGCCGGGAGCGCCGATGAGTGGGTGCGGGCGTGCGGACGTGCTCGACGGCATCGCTCGGGACGAGCGGCTGGAGGCGACCGCGTTGCAGATGGTGGGGGTGAAGGGGTGCGGCGGGTGGGCTGAGGGGCGCTTCTGTGGTGGGTCCGGCGCCGTCGGGGTGCCGGACCAGGGTGTCACCTTCCCGCGTGGCCCGGGGCGTACTCCTCGGCGTAGCGCTGGGCGAAGTCGTCCGGCATGGGGGTGGTGTCCAGGTAGAACCACTCGGCGGTGGGGCCGGGGGTGGGGGTGGTGGGCGGGCGGCCGGGGTCGGGGGGTGTGGCGCGGGCGGTTTCCGGTGGGGGTGGGCGCCAGTCCTGTTCGGGTGGCAGCGGCCGATCGGGGTCCGGGTGCGGGTGTCGGGGCGGTGGGGCGAGGTCGGGTGCCGGGGGTGGGGGAGACGTCGTGCCCGGCAGCAGGAGTTCCACGCGCAGGCCCTTGCCCCGCTGCTGGGTGGTGAACTGTTCCACCTGGCTGCGGCAGGCGTGGTCGAGGTGGGTGACGCCGGTCAGGTCGAGGCGGATACGGGGTCTGCCGGACTGGGCGGCGGACTCCAGGGCCTCGATGACCTGGGGGAGGCGCAGAAAGGTCGCGTTGCCGGCCATGACCACCTTCGCCGTGTCCTCCTCCAGGTGCTGGCGGATGACTGTCTGCGACATACGGATCGCCGCCAGGACGATGCCCGCCGCCAGGCCGATCAGGACGCCTTCGAGGAGGGCCGTCGCCACGATCACCACTGTGGTGACCGTCATGACCGCGAACTCGCCCCGGTCCTGCCGCCACATCTTCGGGAACTCCTCGGGCGCGAAGAGCTTCCAGCCGCTGTGGATGAGGACGCCGGCCAGGACCGAGATCGGGATCAGGGCCAGGACCTGGGGGAGGAGGAGGGCGAAGGCCAGCAGCCACAGGCCGTGGAGGGTGCGCGAGAGGCGGGTCTTCGCGCCCGCCTGGACGTTCGCCGAGCTGCGGGCGACCACCGCTGTGACGGGGAGGGCGCCGAGGAGGCCCGCGACGGTGTTGCCGGCGCCCTGGGCGATCAGCTCGGGGTTGTAGCGGGTGCGCGGGCCGTCGTGCATACGGTCCACCGCGGCGGCCGTGAACAGGGACTCGGCGGAGGCGATCACCGTGAAGGTGAGGATCGCCGTGATGATCCCGGCGTCCGCGAGCCCCGCGAACTGCTCGGGGCCCGGTACGTCCACCGAGGCCAGCAGGTTGCCGACCTGGAGTGTCCTGATCCCGACGCCGGGGATCGCGGCGACCGCGATGCCGATGCCTACGGCCACCAGGGCCGCCGGAATCCTCTTGACCGGGCCGGGTGCCTTCTTCCACAGGATGCTCAGGACGACGGTGACCACGCCCAGGCCCGCCGCGATCAGCGCCTGCGGGTCGGCGAACGTGTCCGCCAGCAGCCCGGGGATCCCGGCCATGTTCTCGATGGGTGTGCCGGGCGCCTTCGCGTCCATCGCCGGGTAGGCCTGGCTGAACATCAGCGGCAGACCGATGCCGGCCAGCATGCCCTGCACCACCGCCAGCGAGATCGCCTGGAAGAAGCGGCCCAGTTTCACCAGGCCCAGGACGATCTGGAGGAGGCCGGAGAAGAGGACGATCACGCCCAGCATCGCCACGCCGTGCTCCAGCACCGTCTCCGCGACCAGTGCCGCGAGACCGGCGGCCGGTCCGCTCACCTGGAGCGTGCTGCCGCGTGCCGCGCCCACCACCAGACCGCCGATGACACCCGAGATGATGCCCAGCTCGGCGGGGACCCCGGAGGCCACGGCCACCCCGATGCAGAGGGGGAGCGCGACCAGGAAGACGACCAGGGACGCGGTGATCTCCGTGGCCAGGTCGGGTTTCGGGCCCTTGGCCAGGTCGGGTTTCGGGTCCTTCGCCGCCGACGGCGCCCGCGCCGTGTCCGCCGTACGGTCCCTCGGGGCGAGGGCCCGGGTGTCCCGGTCCCTCGCCCCCCGCGTCCTCGTGGCGTGCGCGCCGCTCATGCCGCGTGCACCCGGAACAGACCGTCCTCGTCCAGCTCGTGCACCCGGCCGGTGTCCACCTCGTAGTACCAGCCGTGCAGCCGCAGCCGGCCACGGTCCAGCCGTCGGCGCGCTGCCGGGTAACTCCGCAGTGCGGCGAGCTGGTTGACGACGTTCAGCTTCGCCACGTCCGGCAGCCGCGGATCCTCCGTGACGCCGTCCAGGGCGGGGGCCAGCCGGGGGCGGGCCAGTTGCAGCCAGGCGTCCACACCCGGCAGCGCGGACAGGTCGTCGCCCGACTTGATCGCGCCCATCGCACCGCAGTGGGAGTGGCCGCACACCACGATGTCCTGAACGCCGAGCACCTCCAGCGCGTACTCGATGGTGGCGGCCTCGCCCGAGGCGCCCTTCCCGCCGTGCGGCGGAACGATGTTTCCCGCGTTTCGCAGCTCGAATATCTCACCGGGTCGCGCGCCCGTTATCAGGGCTGGAATTACCCGTGAGTCGGAGCAGGTGATGAACAATGCCTCGGGGTATTGACCTTCGGCCAGCCGCCGGTATTCGCCGCTTTCGAAGTCGACCCGCCGTTGGAACGAGCGGGCGCGGTCCAGCAGTGCCTTCATGATTCCCTCCGGTGCTTCCGTCCCAGGTGAGAGCCAGTTCGGAGCTGGTCGTCATGGGGGTACGACCAGGTCTCCACCACCGTAGAGGGGCCTGTGCCAGGCGAAGGTTAGAGGAACACTAAACCGCCGACAAGAATGGGACAGATTTCGTCCCGCGCAGTTCCCGACTGAGCCGCTGCTCACATTCTCCGGATGGATACGGCGTTTTATCGGTCGCTCTTGTAGCGTGACCTGTCCACGGAACACGCGAATTCGGTTCACGGGAGAGACGGGAACGCATGGGCGTACGAGTCCTGCTCATCGAGGACGACCACACGATCGCCGAACCGCTCGTCGAGGGCCTCGGGCACTTCGGGCTGACGGTGCATCACGTCAGCACCGGCGGTGCGGGGTTGAGAGGGCCGTACGGCGATGTCGTCCTGCTCGACCTGGGGTTGCCCGACGTGGACGGCATCGACGTCTGCCGCGGTATCCGGCAGACCTCCGACGTGCCCATCATCATCCTCAGCGCGCGGGGTGAGGAGGCCGACCGGGTGCTGGGCCTCGAACTGGGCGCCGACGACTATCTCGCGAAGCCGTTCAGCATGCGGGAGCTGGTGGCCCGGGTGCGGGCGGTGACCCGGCGGACCCACCGGGGGCTGGCGGAACCGGGCGGGGAGCCGGCCGGCGGCGAAGCCTTCGGCGCCGCCGTACCCTCGCCCCCGCCCTTCGGCGCCGCCGTACCCTCGTCCCCGCCCTTCGGCGCCGCCGTACCCTCGTCCCCGCCCTTCGGCGCCGCCGTACCCTCGTCCCCGCCCTTCGGCGCCGCCGTACCCTCGTCCCCGCCGTATGACCCCGCACCCCCGCCGCCACCCCAGCCCCAGCCCCAGCCCCAGCCCCAGCCCCAGCCCTTCGAAGCCGTGGCCGGTGCCGCGGGCCCCCTGGTCGTCGACCGGCGGACGCGGCAGGTGTGGGTGGGGGAGCGGGCGGTGACGCTGACGCCCAAGGAGTTCGAGCTGCTCGCCCTGCTCACCGAGGACCCGGGCGCGGTGTACTCCCGGCAGCAGATCCTCGACCGGGTCTGGGACCCGCATTATGAGGGGCCGACCAAGACGCTGGACGTCCATGTCGCCACGCTGCGGCGGAAGCTGGGCAACACCGCCTGGATCCAGACCCTGCGCGGAGTCGGCTTCCGGCTGGCGGTGCGCACCCGGCCGCCCGTCCCCGACGACGCGCGGCCGTATCCGTCCTCCGGGTACGAGTCCTCCGGCTACCAGGACCCGCCCCCGTACGAGTACCCCGCCTACGAACAGCCCGCCTACGAACAGCCCACCTACCGGCAGTCCGCCCACCGGCAGGCCACCCACGAACAGTCCGCGTACGACCACCCCCGCCCCTTCACCCGCCCCCTCCCCACCCCCCACCCCTCGGCGGCCTACTGATGACCCGGCGGCTGCTGCTCAGCTACCTCACGCTCGCCGCGCTGCTCCTGCTCGCCCTGGAGATCCCGCTCGGCTTCGTCTACTCACGCGCCGAGCGCGAGCGGGTGATCAACGCGGCGAAGGACGAGGCGGAGTCGGTGTCGGCGTTCGCCTCGCTGTCCGTCTCGGCGGGCCGGGCCGCGCAGGACCTGCCCGAGCGGGCCGCCCACTGTGCCGAGCGCATCGGCGGCAAGGTGCTGATCGTCGACCGGGGCGGTGCGCTGCTGGCCACCTCGCATCCGCTGAGCGCGGCCGAGGAGGCCGGCCTCGCCGGCTGGCCGGGGATCGCGGCGGCGCTGCGCGGCACCGCGACGGCGGACATGCGCACCTCCACCATCGGCGGGGTGGAGTATCTGGCGGTGGCCACGCCGGTACGGCACGGCGCCGAGGAGCAGGGTGCCGTCCGGATCACCGTGCCGACGAGGATGGTGGCCGACCGGGTGCATCACGTCTGGCTGCTGCTGGGCCTCGGCGGGCTCGCCGCGCTCACCGCGGTCGTCGTGGTCGGCTTCGGCATCGCCCGCTGGACCGGCCGGCCCATCCGTGAACTGGAGCACGCCACGCGTGAGTTGGCGGTCGGTGGCACCGCCGTACCGGTGGCGATCACCAACGGGCCGCCGGAGGTGCGCAGTCTGGCCGCCACCTTCAACCGCACCGCCGCCCGCCTGGAGCACCTGCTGGCCTCCCAGCGGGCCTTCGCGGGTGAGGCCTCGCACCAGCTGAAGACCCCGCTCGCGGCGCTGCGGCTGCGGCTGGAGAACCTGGAGAACGACATCGCCCTGAACGCCCGGGGCTCGCTGACCGCCGCGCTCACCGAGACCGACCGGCTGGCCCGGATGGTGGAGGGGCTGCTGGCGATGGCCCGGCTCGACGAGAGCGCGAGCGAACCGGAGCGGGTGGACCTCGGGCAGGTGTGCGCGGAACGCCATCGCGCGTGGACCCCGCTGTACGAGCGGCACGGGGTGTGGCTGGCGCTGGCCGGGGAGTACACCGGCGAGGTGCTCGCCCTGCCGGGGGCGGTGGAGCAGATCCTCGACAATCTGCTCTCCAACGCCCTGCGGGTGTCGCCCCCGGGGTCCACGGTCTCGATCGATCCGCGCCTGCCGGTGGTTCCCGAGCGGCGCTTCCCGCACCGGCATCCGCACCGCCCGGCGGGGCCCGGCCGGGTCGAGCTGCATGTCATGGACGAGGGGCCCGGGATGACCGAGGAGCAGCGCCGCCGGGCCTTCGACCGTTTCTGGCGGGCCCCGGACGCCCCGAAGGGCGGGACGGGGCTGGGGCTGGCCCTGGTGCAGCGGCTGGCCCATGCGAGCGGGGGTGAGGCGGTGCTGCGGCGGGCGCCGCTCGGCGGCCTGGACGCGGTGGTCCGGCTGCCGGTGGCACCGGGCCGGGCCGGTGGTGGTCCGGCGCTCCCGTCGCAGCGCCCGGGACGACCCCTCCAGACGGCCGCCCCCGGCGGACGCTGACGGCGTACGGAAGACCGACGGTGACCCGGGTCGACGCTGACCCGGGTCACCGTGGGGCTTCGCGAGCGGGCGCGAGGCCGCTCAGGCCGCCGCGCGCACCTCGTACGTCGCGATGCGTACCGTCTCGTCGTCCAGGCACTCCCCTGACACGAGGTCGAAGCGCTGCTTGAGCAGCGGCGAGGCGACGAACGGGCGGCCCCGGTGGGTGCCGGTCAGGCCGCGGGAGAGGACCGCCGCGCCGCCGAACGGGTCGCGGTTGTCGACGGCGTACAGCTCGCCCGCGCGGTCGCGGAAGAGGGCGACCTGGCGGCCGTCGGGCAGCAGCGCGGCCACGCCGCGGCCCGGGGTCAGCGCGGTCAGGTCGCAGACGGTGAACCAGTCCTCGTCCAGCAGGAGTTGGATCTTCAGGTCGGTCGTCTCGGGTGCCAGGGTCATCGCTGGGCGCTCCCTTCCAGGGGACGGTGGCCGATGGTCAGCAGCGGCAGGTCGGGCTTGATCTGGTCGCGCTCGGGGACGAAGCCGACGACCGGGTCGGGGGTGTCCGGCGCGTTGACGAAGGACACGAACCGGGCGAGCTTCTCGGGGTCGTTGATGGTGGTGGCCCACTCGTCGGCGTAGTGCGCCACGTGGTCCGCCATCAGGGACTCCAGCTCCTCGCAGATGCCGAGGGAGTCCTCCACGACCACGTCACGGACGTGGTCCAGGCCGCCGGGGATCCGCTCCAGCCAGGTGGAGGTGCGCTCCAGTCGGTCCGCGGTGCGGATGTAGAACATCAGGAAGCGGTCGATCAGACGGATCAGCTCGGCGTCGGAGAGGTCCTGGGCGAGCAGGTCCGCGTGGCGCGGGGTGGCGCCGCCGTTGCCGCCGACGTACAGGTTCCAGCCGTTGGAGGTGGCGATGACGCCGAAGTCCTTCGACTGGGCCTCCGCGCACTCGCGGGCGCACCCCGAGACGGCGGACTTGAGCTTGTGGGGGGACCTGAGCCCCCGGTAGCGCAGCTCCAGGTCGATCGCCATGCGGACGGAGTCCTGGACGCCGTAGCGGCACCAGGTCTGGCCCACGCAGGACTTGACGGTCCGCAGCGACTTTCCGTAGGCGTGCCCGGACTCGAAGCCGGCGTCCACCAACCGGGTCCAGATCAGCGGGAGCTGTTCGACGCGGGCGCCGAACATGTCGATCCGCTGACCGCCGGTGATCTTCGTGTAGAGGCCGAAGTCGCGGGCGATCTCGCCGATCACGATCAGGCCCTCGGGGGTGATCTCACCGCCGGGGATGCGCGGGACGACGGAGTACGAGCCGTTCTTCTGGAGGTTGGCGAGGAAGTGGTCGTTGCTGTCCTGGAGCGCCGCCTGCTCGCCCTCCAGGACATAGCCGCTGGCGCCGATCGTGGGGGCCAGCGAGGCGATGATCGAGGCGATGGCCGGCTTGCAGATCTCGCAGCCGTCGCCGCCCCGGGCCTCCTCGCGGCCGTACCGGTCCAGCAGGCCCTGGTAGGTGTTGATGCGCAGGGCGAGGACGATCTCGTACAGCGCCTCGCGGGTCTGGGAGAAGCAGCCGCACAGGCCCTTGTCGACCTCGACGCCGGACGCCTCCAGCTCGGCGGTGACGAGCTGGCCGAGGACCTTGACGCAACTGCCGCAGCCGGTACCGGCCTTGGTGCACTTCTTGACCTCGGGCACGGTGGTGCAGGAGTGCTCGGTCACCGCGCCGCGGATCGCACCCTTGCTGACGTTGTGGCAGGAGCAGATGATCGCGTCGTCGGGGAGGGCGGACGGGCCGAGCTGGGCGCCGCCGCTCGCGCCGGCCGGCAGGACCAGCGACTCGGGGGAGACCGGCGGGACGGACCCGGTGAAGGCCTTCAGCGTGCCGTACGCCTCGGCGTCGCCGACCAGGATGCCGCCGAGCAGGGTGCCGTCGCGGCCGATGACCAGCTTCTTGTACAGGCCCGCGCGGGAGTCGGAGTAGACGACGTCGAGGCAGTCGGCGGTGGTGCCGTGCGCGTCGCCGAAGGAGGCCACGTCCACGCCGAGCAGCTTCAGCTTGGTGGACAGGTCGGCGCCGGTGAAGGCGGCCTCGTCGGCCGCGATGGTCGCCGCGGCCGTCTCGGCCTGCTCGTAACCCGGTGCGACCAGGCCGTAGACCCGGCCGTCCGACGCCAGCGCGCACTCGCCGATCGCGAACACGTGCGGGTCGTTCACCGTACGGCACTGCTCGTCGACCGCGATGCCGCCGCGCTCGCCGACGGTGAGGCCGCAGTCCCGGGCGAGCTGGTCCCGCGGCCGGACGCCGGCGCTGAACACCACCAGGTCGGTGGCGAGTTCGGAGCCGTCGGACAGCTTCATCCCGGTGACCGCGCCGGAGTCGTCGACGACGATCTCCTGCGTGCCCACGCCCGTGTGGACGCTCAGGCCCATCTCCTCGATGGTGCGCAGGAGCGCGGCGCCGCCGCCTTCGTCGACCTGGACGGGCATCAGCCGGGGCGCGAACTCCACGATGTGGGAGGTGAGTCCGAGGCCCTTGAGCGCGCCGGCCGCTTCCAGGCCGAGCAGACCGCCGCCGACCACGGCACCCGTCGTCGCGGTCTTGGCGTACTCCTCGATCGCGAGGAGGTCCTCGATGGTGCGGTAGACGAAGCAGCCGTCGGCGTCCTTGTTCGGGACCGGCGGCACGAAGGGGAACGAGCCGGTGGCGAGGACGAGGGTGTCGTAGGCGAAGACCTGACCGGACCTCGCGGTGACCTCGCGGGCCGTACGGTCGACCGTGACGGCCGGGTCGCCGACGTACAGCTCGATGCCGTGCGCCGCGATGAACTCCAGGTCCGTCATGGAGAGGTCCTCGGGGGTCTTGCCCGAGAAGTACGAGGTGAGCGCCACGCGGTCGTACGCGGGGCGGGGCTCCTCGCAGAGCACGACCACGCGGTGCGTGGCGGTCAGGCCGCGTTCGGCGAGCGCCTCGAGGAAGCGCTGGCCGACCATGCCGTGGCCGACGAGCACGATCGTGGGGGTGGCCCCCGGGGTGGCGGTCATCAGGAGCCTCCGTCGTTGGTGAGCAGGTGGAGCAGGGGGCCGCCGTCGGACGGGAGCGGCTCTGCTCCCTCCCAGGCGCGCGCCAGCGCGCCGACGGTGCCGAGTTCGCCGACGAGGACCCCGCCGACCAGGCGGTCGTCGCGGACGACGACCTTGCGGTAGGTCCCTCGGGTGGCGTCGGCGAGCTGGACGACGTCGTCGCCGGGGCGCGGCTCGGTCTCGCCGAACGCGGCGAGGTCGAGGACGCCGTTCCCGGAGAGGGTGAGCCGGGTGAGGGCGCGGGTGCCGCCGTAGCGGGCGGCCGGGTCGCCGGCGAGCGACTCGGCGAGGGCGTCGGCCTGTTCGAGCGCCGGGGCGGCGAGGCCGTACACGGTCCCGTCGTGCTGGGCGCAGTCGCCGATCGCGCGGATGTGCGGGTCGGAGGTGCGCAGCGTGTCGTCGACGAGGATGCCCTTGTGGACGGCGAGCCCCGCCTCCTTGGCGAGTCCGGCGCGCGGGGAGACCCCGCAGGCCAGTACCACCAGGTCGGCGTCGAGGGTGTAGCCGTCGGACATCTCGACGGAGCGGACCGCGCCGCCGACGCAGCGCACGTCGCGGACCCGGCACTCGGTGTGGATCTCGACGCCGAGGTCGGTGAGGTGCCGGCGCACCAGTTTCGAGGCGGCGGGGTCGAGCTGACGCTCCATGAGGCGCTCGGACTGCTGGGCGAGGACGACCTGGGCGCCGCGCGTCGCGAGGGCCCGGGCCGCGGAGACCCCGAGGAGCCCGCCGCCGATGACGACCGCCCGCACCCCCGGCCGTACGGCCTTCGACAGGCCCAGGCAGTCGTCCAGGGTGCGGAACGCGTGGACGCCCTCGGGGAGCACGTGGTCGGGGGTGAACAGACCGCGCAGGGGCGGCAGTACGGGGTTGGAGCCGGTGGCGAGGACCAGCGTGTCGTATGCGATCTCCGAGCCGTCCGCGCAGGTGACGGTGCGTCGGGTGCGGTCGATGCCGGTGACCTTGGCCCGGACCAGTCCGGCGGGCGCGGGCAGCGCGATCACCTCGGGGGCGTACCGGCCGGCCAGCACCTCGGCCAGCAGGACCCGGTTGTACGGGCGGTGCTCCTCGTCGCCGACGAGCAGCGCGGGCACGCCCAGCTCACCGAGCCGGCGGGCGAGTCGTACGCCCGCGAGGCCGGCGCCGATCACCACCACACGCGAATTCGAGGTCATGCCCTTGAGCGTGCGGTGCGGAGGTTACCCGGTCGCATCACGGTTGTTTCCCGCGAGGAACGCTGCCCTCAGCGGGGGCCGGGTGGGGGTGTGAGGGTTTCCGTGGGGTGCGTGGCCTGTGTATTCATACCGGCCGTAGGGTCATGACCCTGCCCGATATCCCCTCGCCGTGATCGCCCTGCTCTGCCTCGCCGCGCTCGCGGCCGGCTGGATCGACGCGGTGGTGGGCGGGGGGAGGGCTGCTGCTCCTGCCGGTGCCGCTGCTCGGTCTGCCCGCCGGGGCGCCGGCCGTGTCCGTGCTCGGCACCAACAAGGCGGTGGCGATCGTCGGCACCTCCGGCGCGGCGGATGGGGGCACCTCCCACGCCCTTCGGGCAGCGGGGGGACTCCGCCCGCCGGGCGCCGGTGGATGTGCGCACCGCCGTACGGATCGGCCTCGCGGCGCTCGCGGGGTCCTCGGCGGGGGCGTTCTTCGCGGCCGGGATGAGCACCGACGTGCTGAAGCCGCTGATCATGGTCGTGCACCGCCCCGGCCCCGGGCCCGCCACCCGCCGCCAGATCCTCACCGCGATCGGTCTCGCGGGCCTCGGCATCGGCTTCTACGACGGTCTGACCGGCCCCGGCACCGGTACGTTCCTGGTCCTCGCGCTCACCGCGACCCTCCACCTCGACCTGGTCACCGCCTCGGCCACCGCGAAGATCGTCAACTGCTGCACCGACGCGGGCGCCCTCGCCACCTTCGCCTGGCAGGGCAGCGTGCGGTGGCAGCTCGCCGCCCTGATGGCCCTGTGCAACCCCGCGGGCGGCACCCCGGGCGCCCGCACGGCCCTGAGGAAGGGCAGCGGGTTCGTCCGGGTGGTGCTGCTGACGGTGGTGTGCGCACTGGTGGGGAATCTGGCCTGGCAGCAGTGGGCCGCCTAGCCGCGGCTCCCCGTGAGATGGGCGAACACCACTACGTTCCCCTGGTAGCCGGTGGCCTTCGCGTAGGTGCCGCCGCAGGTGATCACCCGTAGCTCGGGGCGGGCGGCGGCGCCGTAGACCCTGGCGTCGGGGAAGCGGTGGGCGTCGTAGACCTCCACCGCGTCCACGGTGAAGACGGCGACCGTGCCGTCGAGGCGGTCCACCTCGACGGTGCTGTGCTTGCGCAGGGCGCCGAGGTCGTAGAAGACGGCGGGGCCGTCGGCGTTGTCGACATGGCCCGCGACGATCGCGGTGCCCCGTTCGCCGGGGGTGGTCCCGGCCTCGTACCAGCCGGCCAGGTTCTTGCGCCCGGCGGGCGGGGCGGCCAGGCTCCCGGCCGGGGTCAGGGGGAGGCCGGTCAGCGGGGCGTCGACGTGGAGGGCGGGGATACGGATCCGGGTGGGCGGGGACGGAGGCAGCGCCGGGGCGGAACGTATCGCCGTACCGCTGCCCGTGCCCCTGCCCGCGTCGCCGCCCGAGTGCGCCTGTGCGGCCGTGGGCTGGGGCGGGGCGTGTGTCCCGGCGCCGTTGTGCAGCAGCCACGCGCCCGCGCCCAGGGCGGTCACGGTGACGGCGGCTATGAGGGTGTTGCCGACCCTGCGCATCTCGACCCTTCTCCTCAAGGGGTTCCTGGCCCTGCGGGGCGCCCCGTGCCCCCCTCCGGGCCGCGAGGGGCGTCGGACCCGGAGGGGGAGGGGACATGCGGTACCGGTGGACGGACAGCGGAGGGTGTCCGTCAGATCCCGTCGCCTCTCGCCCGGCGATGCAGGAGCCAGGTACCGCCCGCGGCGGCGACGGCGAGTGCCGTCACGCCGGCCGCGGTCTGCACGGGGTCGGGGCCGAGTGCGCCGCCGACCCCCGTCTTCACACTTCCGTGCGGGGCCACCGGCCGCCGCGCCGAGGCCAGTGTCACCACCAGGTCCCCGGTGAGCCGCCGGCCGCCCCGCGCGCACTGCGCGACGATCTCGTACGTCCCGGGCTGCGCGCTCGGCGGCACCCGGAACTCCCCGGTCGCCTTGCCCCGCTGTGCGCCCGGCACAAGGGTGAACCGCCCGGCGCCCACCGCGCCCGCGTCGCCCGCCGCCGTCCCGTCCGCCCCGCACGCCGAGGTGTTCACCGTGACCGGGTCGCCGGGGACGACCCCGACGGGGTGGATCTCCAGGTTCGTGCCCGCGTCCCGCGCGCCGTACGCCGGAACGGCGATCCCGCCCGCGGCGGCGACGGCGAGCGCGGTGCCGGTCACCAGACGGGTGGTACGTCGCATCGGTGCTCCCTCGCAGCGCCTCGGATCGCGTCCCTGTCCTTCCGAGGTAAGTCCCCGCACGGCGGGCGCGCCCCCTGAAGGGGCGTCAGGAATGGGATGAACGGGTGTCGGGGCGCACCGGGAGCGGGTCGGGCGGGCGGCCGTTTCGGCAGGTCACCGGGGTGGGTGCGGCGGGTGGGAGGAGGGCGGCGGAAAAGGTGCCGCGAGGGGGTGTGAACGGGTGACCGGTCAGCGGCGGGCCGGCCAGTCGCCGCCCGCCAGACGTTCGCCCCGCGCCCGCAGCCGGGCGGCCACCGCCGGGGCCGCCACGTAGACCCAGGCCCGCACCGGGCCCTCGCCCGTCGTCACCTCGCGGACCACCCGTTCGTACAGGCTGCGCGGATCGCCCGGTGTGTACTCCTCCAGCCGGTCCAGTTCGGCGAGCAGCCGCTCGTAGGTCTCGGGGCGGGCGGTGACGAGGTCGCCGGTGACGGTCCCGCCGGGTTCCTCGACCGCGTAGGGGTAGCCGGGGCCGTCGTAGAGCACCGCGTCCGTCAGCCGGGCCGGTTGCTCGCGCAGGGTGCGGCCGCGCAGGAAGAGGCCGTGGTTGACCTCGCCGGGGCGCAGGGTGCCGTAGACGAAGAACGGCAGCTGGGGCCCGGTCGGGGCGGTCGGGTTGCGCACGGCGACGATTGTCTCCCGTGCGTGCCCCCTTCGTCGCCTTCTCACGGCTTCGGCGCGAAGGCGCTATGGACATGACTTGTCATGCCCCCTTAAATCTCAGGACGGCATCAGGCACAGCACAGCCTCAGGCACCGCTTTCAGGCACGACCTCAGGCACCGCTTTCAGGCACGACCTCAGGCACGACCTCAGGCACGACCTCAGGCACGACCTCAGGCACGCCCCTCAGGCACCACCTCTGCGCACCCCCACACGCGCCCCCACGGCGCCCTTCCGAGGAGACCGAGCAGACTGATGAGTCGGATACGGCAGCACGTCCGAGGTTCCCGTCTCGCCACCGCCGGCATCGCCGTCACCACGGCGACCCTGCTGGCCGCCGTACTCTCCCCGGCCGCCGACGCGGCCGGCAGGCCCACCCGCGCCACCGCGCTCGACCACGCCGCGGCCGCCCTCGCCGAGCACGCCGCGAGCCTGGGGCTGACCGCCACCCAGGACACCGCCGTCCGGGACGTCGTCATCGACAAGGACGGCACCCAGCACGTCCGCTACGACCGCACTTACCGCGAACTCCCCGTCCTGGGCGGTGACTTCGTCGTCCACTTGGCGCCCGACGGCACCTACCGCAGTGCGAACCGGGCGACACGGGCGGCGATCTCGCTGTCGACCATCACCCCGAAGCTCTCCGCGTCCAGGGCCGCCGACGCCGCCGTGAACGCCCTGCGCGCGGCCAACCTCGGCGAGACCCTCAAGCAGGTCAAGGCCAAGCCGCAGCTCGTCGTCGACGCCCTGCACGGCACCCCGAAGCTGGCCTGGCGCACCGACGCCGTCGGCCTGGACTCCCTCGGCAACCCCGTCGCCCGCACGGTGCTGACCGACGCGCGCACCGGCGCCCGGATCGACGCCTGGGACTCCATCGAGACGGTGACGGGCGACGGCCGGTCCCTGTACGGCGGCACGGTTCCGCTGGAGACGACGCTCTCGGGATCGACGTACCAGCTCAAGGACCCGAACCGCGGGAACACGTACACCGGTGACGCGGCGAACAAGACCGACCTGTGCATCTTCGGCATCTGCATCAGCCGTGCCCCGGCGACGCTGTTCACCGACACCGACAACCACTGGGGCACGGGCACCACGTCCGACCGCTCCACGGCCGCGGTCGACGCGCAGTACGGCACCAACGTGACCTGGGACTACTACAAGAACGTCCACGGCCGCAACGGCATCGGCAACGACGGCAAGGGCTCCTACAACCGCGTCCACTACGGCAACAGCTACAACAACGCCTTCTGGGACGACAGCTGCTTCTGCATGACCTACGGCGACGGCGACGGCACCCAGCTCGGCCCGCTGGTCGGGCTGGACGTGGCGGGCCACGAGATGTCCCACGGCGTGACGTCGAAGTCCGCCAACCTGACCTACTCCGGCGAGTCCGGCGGCCTGAACGAGGCCACCTCCGACATCTTCGGCAGCCTGGTCGAGTTCTACGCCAACAACTCCTCCGACGCCGGCGACTATCTGATCGGCGAGAAGATCGTCCGCTCCGGCTTCGGCCGGGACGCCCTGCGCTACATGGACAAGCCGAGCAAGGACGGCAGCTCCGCCGACTACTGGAGCAGCTCGGTCGGCAACCTCGACGTCCACTACTCCTCCGGCGTCGCCAACCACTTCGCCTATCTGCTGGCGGAGGGCAGCGGCTCCAAGACCATCAACGGCGTCACCTACAACTCCCCGACGTACAACGGCTCCACGGTCACCGGGATCGGCCGGGACAAGCTGGGCGCCATCTGGTACCGGGCGCTGACGGTCTACATGACCTCGTCCACGAACTACGCGGGCGCCCGGACGGCGACCCTCAACGCCGCCCGTGACCTCTACGGCTCCGGCAGCACGGAGTACAACGCGGTCGCCGCCGCCTGGACCGCGGTGAACGTGAACTGAGCACAGGGACACGGCCGTTCGGTCGGGTCCGGTGTGCGGGAGGCGCGTGCAGCGCGTGAAGAGGGCGTGAAAGCCACTCGCTTTCCCGCACACCGCCCGCCCGGTTAGGCTCCCTGCGCGCACGACCGGCGCGACCAGGGGGAACCGGGGGTAACAGGGACATGACCGAGGAAGCCGGAAGAGTCACGGCGGCTGAGCGGGGCCCGAACGCCTGGGTGCAGGTCATCTCGGCGTTCGTGGTGGTGGCGGCGCTGGCGGGGGGCCTGTGGAAGTACCAGAAGGACAACGGCACGCAGGGGAGCGGCGCCGCCGTGCCCGCCGGACCGATCTCCTGCTCGTCGGCGACGCCCACGGGGGTGCCGACGATGGTGCGGGCGGGCGTGAGGTACGTCTCCGCCAACCGGCTCTGCCAGGCGCTGAACCGCCCCGACCTGGCCGCACTGCTCGGCACCCCGGGGGAGCGGGCGCTGTCGTACGGCGGCGACGACGACTCCGTCACCCTGGGCGGCAGTGACGTCCCCGCCCCCGAGATGAACGTCACGCTGCCGACGTACTCCGTCCAGCTCTCGGCGTCCTTCGATCACTTCGCGGTCAAGGACATGGCCGACCTGCTGGGCGGCGACGCCCACGAGCGGACCTTCCTCGGGCGCCCGGCGGTGCTGTACTCGGACCGGACGTACGCCTTCTTCTTCGGTATCCGTCCCGCCGAGGGCAGTGCCTCCAGCGCGCCCAGCCACCCCACCCGCAGACTCGTCGTCGCCCGGGACCCGAAGGACGGCGGCGGCTCCTACGACATCGCCCTGTGGCGCCAGGACTCCGAGCGCCCGGACGACGCGGTGCTCCTCCGGCTCGCCGCGCGGATCCTGCCGACCCTTCCGGGGTGGGGCGGCTCCGGTTCCTGACGCACCCAGGCCGGGAGGGCCGGCACCCCGTGCGGGTGCCGGCCCTCCCGGTGGCGGTGCTCAGGCCGCCCCCTCCCGCTCCCGCGGCGCGGCCGCCCCCTCCCGCTCCCGCGGCGCGGGCGCCTCCGGCTGTTCCCGCTGTCCCCGCCCGGGGTCCCGCATCACCAGCGCCGCCAGGACCGCGGCCGCCAGGGCGCCGATCGCGCTGACCGTGAAGGTCGTGCTCATCGACGCGGTGAAGGCCTCACGGGCCGCGCGGACCAGCTCCGGGTCGCCGTTCGCCGTCGCCATGGCGCCGGCGATCGAGTGCCGGGCGGTCTCGGGGGTGCCGGCCGGCATCCGCTCGGTGTAGCCGCCGGCGAGGAGGGAGCCGAGGATCGCGATGCCGAGGGCGGTGCCGGCCTGCTGGACGGTGTCGTTCAGGGCCGAGCCGACGCCCGCCTTGTCCTCGGGGATGGTGCCCATCAGCGCGCCCACCGCGGCCGGCATCGCCATGCCCGCGCCGAAGCCGAGCAGGCCCAGGGCGACGGCGGGGACGGTGAAGCCCGAGCCGGCGTCGACCGTGGTCAGCAGGGCGAAGCAGGCGACCATCACCAGCAGGCCGGCGAGGACGACGAACCGGTTGCCGATCTTCACCGCCAGCTTCACGCCCAGTCCGTTGCCGACCAGCGCGGCGACGGCGAGGGGCAGGAAGGCGAGGCCCGCCCTGACGGGGGAGTAGCCGAGGACGAACTGCAGATACTGGGTGAGGACCAGCAGCAGGCCGCCGTTGCCGATCTGGACGAGCGCCAGCGACAGCGAACCGCCGCTGAAGTCGCGGTGCTTGAACAGGACCAGCGGGACCATGGGTGTCTTCGTGACGTTCTCCCAGATCACGAAGCCGGCCAGGGTGAGGACGGCCACGGCGAGGCTGAGGGCGGAGCGGCCGCCGAAGGCCCCGTGCTGCGGGATCTCGATGATCCACCAGACCAGTGAGGTCATCCCGGCCGCGGAGAGCACGGCACCCAGCGGGTCCGGCTTCTGCCACGGCGCCCGCGACTCCGGCATCAGGACCACACCGGCGACGAGGGCCAGGGCGACGACCGGGACGTTCAGGAAGAAGATCGAGTGCCAGGAGAAGTGGTCGATCAGGACGCCGCCCAGCACCGGACTGCCGACCAGACCGAGCATCGACACCGAACCCCAGGCCGCCATGGCCCTGCCCCGCTCCTCCTCGTCGAAGACGGTGATGAGGATCGAGAGCGTGGACGGCATGATCAGCGCGCCGCCCACCCCCATCGCGGTGCGGACGGCGATCACCTCGCCGGGGCTGGTGCCGACCGTCGCCGCCAGGGAGGCGGCCCCGAAGAGCACCAGGCCGATCAGCATCACCCGCCGACGGCCGAACCGGTCGCCGAGGCTGCCCGAGGTGAGCAGGAGGCCCGCGAAGACCAGGATGTAGGAGTCGAGGATCCACTGGGTGTCCTGGGCGCTCGCCCCGAGGTCCTCGGTCATCGAGGGCACCGCGACGGTCAGCGCCATGCTGTCGATCGTCAGGACCAGCGTGCTCAGGCACAGCACGACGAGGATCCACCAGCGGCGTGGATTGCGGCTTTCCATGGACGTCGGGTCCCTTCCCGTCGGAGATGCGTACAGCGTTCCGTGCGATGCGAACACTGTACGCACAGCGGAACGGTGTGCGCAATCCTTGAACTCTGTACGCTGGAGGCGCACGACGTACGCCAGCCGACCGACCCCGGAGGGGACCCATGGCCGCCGCCAGGACGAAGAACCCGAACCCCGTGCCCTCCGTCTGGACCCGGCACAAGCGTGAACCCGACCAGCCCTCGCTGAGCCGGGGCGCGATCGTCCGCGAGGCCGTCGCGATGCTGGACGCCGAGGGGATCGAGGCGCTGAGCATGCGCAAGCTCGGCGCCCGGCTGGGCGCGGGCGCGACCTCCCTGTACCGGCACGTGGCCACCAAGGACGAGCTGATGGAGCTGGCGGTGGACGAGGTCGCGGCCGAGGTGCACGTTCCGGCGATCGAGGGCGCCGACTGGCGTACGGCCGCCGCGGGGGCCGCCGCCTCCTTCCGGGCCACGGCCCTGCGGCACCCCTGGCTGTCCTCGGTCCTGGGGCAGGCGGGCCTCGCCTACCTCGGCCCCAACCTGATGACCTTCTCCGAGCGCCTCGCCGCCCTGTTCACGGCCGCCGGGTTCCCCGAGCCGGCCCGTGCGATCGACACCGTGCTGTCGTACGTCATCGGCATGAGCACCACCGAGGCCGCCTGGCTCACCACCGTCGCCCGGTCCGGCGAGAGCGAGGCCGACTTCATCGCCCGTCTGATGCCCGCCGCCCGCGAGGCCGCCGCGGGCCACGCCCACCTCGCCGACGGCTATGCGCAGGCCGCCGTCGCGACCGCCGACCCCGCCGCCCTGCGCGAGGAGAAGTTCCGCTACGGCCTGGAGACCGTCCTCGACGGCCTCGCCCTGCGGCTGCCGAAGTAGCCCGCGCTACGGGGTCGCGATCTCCACCCGCACCGCGCACACCTTGAACTCCGGCATGCGCGAGGTCGGGTCCAGCGCCGGGTTGGTCAGGGTGTTGGCGCGGCCCTCACCCGGCCAGTGGAACGGCATGAAGACCGTGTCCGGGCGGATCCCGGTGGTGATGCGGGCGGGGGCCACGGCCCGGCCGCGCCGGGACACCACGGCCACCGGATCGCCCTCGGCCGCCCCGAGCCGCGCCGCGAGCCGGGGGTGCAGCTCCACGAACGGACCGGGCGCGGCGGCGTTCAGCTCGTCGACCCGGCGGGTCTGCGCACCGGACTGGTACTGCGAGACGACCCGGCCGGTGGTGAGGAGCACCGGGTATTCCTCGTCCGGCTCCTCGGCGGCCGGCCGGTGCGAGACGGGCACGAACCGCGCCCGGCCGTCGGGGGTCGCGAAACGGTCGAGGAAGAGGCGGGGGGTGCCGGGGTGCACCGCGGACGTGGATGCCGCGGACGTGGATGCCGCGGACGTGGATGCCGGAGAAGCGGATGCCGGAGAAGCGGATGCCGGAGAAGCGGATGCCGGGGCCGGCGTCGGGCACGGCCAGAACACGCCGTTCTCCTCCGCCAGCCGCCGGTAGGTGATCCCGGAGTAGTCCGCGATGCCGCCCGCGCTGGCCCGGCGCAGCTCCTCGAAGACCTCCTCGGGGTCGGTCGGGAACCCCTTCTCCACGCCCAGCCGGGCCGCCAGCTCGTGCAGGACCTCCAGATCGCTGCGGACGCCGTCGGGCGGGGTGAGCGCCTGCCGGCGCAGCAGCACCCGGCCTTCGAGGCTGGTCGTCGTGCCCGTCTCCTCCGCCCACTGGGTGACCGGCAGGACCACGTCCGCGAGGGCCGCCGTCTCCGACAACACCACATCGCAGACGGCGAGGAAGTCGAGGGATCCGATCCGCTCCTCGACATGCGCGGCCCGCGGCGCCGACACGATCGGGTTCGACCCCATCAGCAGCAGGGACTTCACGTCCGTACCGAGCGCGTCCAGCAGTTCGTACGCGCTGCGTCCCGGTCCGGGCAGTGTGTCGGGGTCCACGCCCCACACCTCGGCCACGTGCCGCCGCGCCGCGGGATCGTCCAGCTTGCGGTAGCCGGGCAGCTGGTCGGCCTTCTGACCGTGCTCGCGTCCGCCCTGCCCGTTGCCCTGGCCGGTGAGGCAGCCGTAGCCGGACAGCGGCCGGCCCGCGCGGCCCGTGGCCAGGCAGAGGTTGATCCAGGCGCCGACCGTGTCGGTGCCCTTGGACTGCTGCTCGGGTCCGCGCGCGGTGAGCACCATCGCGTTCTCCGGCTCGCAGAACAGCCGTACGACCTCGCGGAGCTCGGGAACGGACACCCCCGTGATCCGCTCCACGTACTCCGGCCAGTGCGCCATGGCGGCGGCGCGGGCGTCCTCCCAGCCCGTGGTGCGCGCGGCGACGTACTCCTCGTCGACCCGCCCCTCGGCGACGACGAGGTGCAGCAGTCCGAGCGCCAGCGCGAGGTCGGTCCCGGGCCTCGGCGCCAGATGCAGGTCGGCCTGCTCGGCGGTCCTCGTACGGCGCGGGTCGACGACGATCAGCGTGCCGCCGTTCTCCCGCAGTTCGTGGAAGAAGCGCAGGGAGGGCGGCATGGTCTCGGCGAGGTTCGACCCGACGAGGATCACGCATCCCGTGCGCGGGATGTCCTCCATCGGGAACGGCAGCCCCCGGTCCAGGCCGAACGCCTTGATGCCGCCCGCCGCCGCCGACGACATGCAGAAGCGGCCGTTGTAGTCGATCTGCGAGGTGCCGAGCACGACGCGCGCGAACTTGCCGAGCGCGTAGGCCTTCTCGTTCGTCAGCCCGCCCCCGCCGAACACCCCGAGCGCGTCGGCGCCGTACGTGGACCGTACGCGGGTCAGCTCGCGGGCGATCCGGTCCAGCGCCTCCTCCCAGGAGGCCGGCACGAGCGCGTCCCCGGAGCGCACCAGCGGCGAGGTCAGCCGGACGCCCGGGGCCAGCACCGCCGGCGCGGTGCGGCCCTTGCCGCACAGCGCGCCCCGGTTCACCGGGAAGTCCGGGCGCTCGACCACCTCGACGCCCCCCGTGGGCAGGGGCGACAGGGCCATCCCGCACTGCAGGGCGCAGTACGGGCAGTGGGTGGGCGTCGAGGTGGTCCGCATGCGGTTCAGCGTGCTTCGCCCGTGTTACGCCCCGTGCGGTCTCCTGTTACGGCGGTGTGGTCGTGCCCTCCCCTGCACGGGGGCGGCGACGTGAGGGTTGCGCGAGGAGCGGGAGTGATGAGAGGCGCCTCATGTGACTCATTTCGTACCGTGGTTGGCCGGTCACACATGGTTGAGAGTTGAAGGGCCGCTACTAGAGTCGAGAACGCGCACGACCCCGCACGGCATCGCACGACCGCACGGCGTTCGAAACCCCGGGCATGCCGCCGCCCCGGACATGTCACCCGACACTCGAACCAGCCTGGAGGTCCTCCCGACATGCCTCTGCGCCACCTCACCCCCCATGACCAGTACCTCTTCCGCCGGTACGGCCGAGGTCCCGCCGTCCCCGTCCCGGATCCCCTGATCCACCGGGCCGTCGAACGGCAGGCCGCCGCCCGGCCCCACGCGATCGCCGCCGAACACCAGGGCGCGACCCTCACCTACGGCGAACTGGACCGTTACGCCGACGCCGTCGCCGCCCGGCTGGCCCGCGAGGGCGTCCGCCCCGGCGATCACGTCGGGCTCTTCGTCCGCCGCTCGATCCCCCTGCTCGTCGGCCTGCTCGGCATCCTGAAGGCGGGCGCGGCCTACGTCCCGCAGGACATCGGCCTCGCGCCGAGGGCCCAGCTCGACCATGTGGTGCGCACCGCCGCGACCGCCGTCGTCCTCACCCAGCGCGAGCACCTCGCGCGGGTACCGGCCGGCCCCCGGGTGATCGCCCTGGACGACCCCCTCGAACCGGCCCCGGCGCCCCGCCCCCGGATCGCCCCCGACGACGGCTGCTACGTCCTGTTCACCTCCGGCACCACCGGCCGCCCCAACGGCGTGCGGGTCACCCACCGCAACGTCGCCAACATCCTGCTCACCCAGCCCGGTGCCCTCGGCATCCGTCCCGGCGACCGGGTCGCCCAACTCCTCAACGTGGCCTTCGACATGGCCGCCTGGGAGATCCTCGGCTGTCTCGCGCACGGCGCCACCCTCGTCATCCGCGGCAAGGACATCGCGGCGGCCGCGCGCACCGCCACGGTGCTGATCGCCACCCCGACCGTGCTGTCCGGCATCGACCCGGCGGCCTGCCCCCGGGTGCGCGCGGTGGCCGTCGCCGGGGAGCCGTGCCCCCGCCCGCTCGCCGACGGCTGGGCCCGCCGCGCGGCCTTCTTCAACTGCTGCGGCCCCACCGAGACCACCATCGTCAACACGATGAGCCGTCACGACCCGGCCGACCCGCTCCTCACCATCGGCCGCCCCACGCCCAACAACACGGTCTACGTCCTCGACGCCGACCGTCGTCCGCTGCCCATCGGCGAGGTCGGCGAGATGTGGGCGGGCGGCGACTGCGTCTCGGCGGGGTACCTCGGCGACGAGGCGCTGAACGCCGAGCGGTACGCCCCCGACCCCTTCCTCGGCGGCGGCCGCCCGATGTTCCGCACCCGCGACCTGGGCCGCTGGACCCCCGACGGCCGGCTGGAACACCTCGGCCGCACCGACGACCAGGTCAAGGTGCGCGGCTTCCGGGTGGAGCTGGATTCGGTCTCCTCGGTCCTGGAGCGGCTCCCCGGCTGCACCCGGGCGGTGACCCTCCGGCGTGACGCCCGCAGCCTGGTCTCCTTCGTCTGCCCGGCGGACGTCGACCCGGAGGCGGCCCGCCGCGCCGTCGCCGACGCGCTGCCCTACTACTGCGTCCCTGTTGATGTCATGCCCCTGACATCATTGCCGGAGACCGACCGCGGCAAGATCGACAAACCGGCGCTGCTGCGGCTGGCGCGGGAGCGGACGGCGGTGTCCCCGGACCGGGTGGCGGTGACCCGGTGACGACCTCCCTGGACCGCACGTCCGTCGGACCGCCCCCGCTCCTGTCCGCGCCCCGCCGTCTGCTCAAACACCCCCGCCTGATGCACTACAACCGCCTCGCGGCACTGGTGCTCGCCGTCAACGCGGCCTACGTCTGGCTCCGTTGGCCCCTGCCGGACCGCTCCCTCGGCCACGCGGCCCTCGCGAACCTCGCCCTCGCCGTCCTCGTCCGCCAGCAGTACGTCGTCAACCTCCTCTTCCGGCTGGCGACCTCGGCCCCGACCCACTGGCCGCTGCGGCTGCGCTGGACGCTCGGCAAGGTCTACCACTTCGGCGGACTGCACGTGGGCGGGGCGCTGGCGGGGGCCGCCTGGTTCCTGGCGCTCACCCTGCGGACCCGCAACGGACCTCTGCTGGCGGTCGGCTGGACCCTGGTGGCCCTCCTCGCGCTGATCGTGACGACCGCCCTGCCGCCCTTCCGCTCGCGTCACCACGACACCTTCGAGAAGATCCACCGCTTCGGCGGCTGGACCGCCCTCGCCCTGTTCTGGACGCACACCCTGATGTCGGCCCCCGGCCCGGTGCCGGTGGCGGTGCTGGCGCTCGTCACCTTCAGCGTCGCGCTGCCCTGGCTGCGGCTGCGCAAGGTCGACGTGTACACCGAACGCCCCTCCCCGCACGTGGCGTTGGCCCGCTTCGACTACGGCGAGACCCCGTTCGCCGGCTCCTCCACCGCGATCAGCCGCAGCCCGCTCACGGAGTGGCACTCCTTCGCCAACGTCCCGGCCCCCGGCGAGTCCGGCTTCCGGCTCACCATCTCCCGGGCCGGCGACTGGACCGGCTCCTTCATCGACGACCTGCCCGCGAAGGTCTGGACGAAGGGCATCACCACGGCCGGCGTCGCCAACATCGAGGTCCTCTTCCGCAAGGTGGTGTACGTGGCGACCGGCAGCGGCATCGGCCCCTGCCTGCCCCATCTGCTCGCCGCCGAGGTCCCCTCCCGACTGGTCTGGGCGACCCGCGACCCCCGGACGACCTACGGCGACGCCCTCGTCGACGAGATCCTCGCCGTCCAGCCGCACGCCGTCGTCTGGGACACCTCCCGCGACGGCAAGCCCGACATGGTGGCCCTCGCGTACGCCGCCTACCGGGACTTCGGGGCGGAGGCGGTGATCTGCATCTCCAACAAGAAGCTGACCTGGCAGGTCGTGCACGGGCTGGAACGGCGCGGGATTCCGGCCTACGGCGCGATCTGGGACTCGTGAGAGGAGCGGCGGGGATGACGAACCTGAAGCTGGACCGCGAGGGCGCGGTGGTGACCGTGACACTGCACCGCCCGCATGTCCGCAACGCCCTGGACTCGGCACTGCTGGCCGAACTCATGGACGCCCTGAGGCCGTTGGAGGCGGACCCCACCGTCGGCTGTGTGGTCCTCACCGGCTCCGAGCGGGTGTTCGCCGCGGGCGCCGACATCAGGGAGATGGCGGACCGGACGGCCGTCGAGATGAGGGACGCGGACTGGTTCGGCGGCTGGGAGGAGTTCGCCGACCTGCGCGTCCCGAAGATCGCGGCGGTGGGCGGCTACGCCCTGGGCGGCGGCTGCGAGCTGGCGATGATGTGCGACCTGGTGATCGCGGGGGAGTCCGCGGTGTTCGGCCAGCCGGAGATCACGCTCGGGGTGATCCCCGGCATCGGCGGCACGCAGCGGCTGACCCGCCTGGTCGGCCGCGCCAAGGCGATGGACCTGGTCCTGACCGGCCGCACCATGGACGCCGCCGAGGCCGAACGCGCGGGTCTGGTCTCCCGCGTCGTCCCGGACGGGCGGGTCCTGCCCGAGGCCCTTCGGGCGGCGGCGACGATCGCCTCGTACGGCCGTCTCGCGGTCCGCGCGGCCCGGGAGTGCGTGGACCGGGCCCTGGAGACCGGCCTGCGTGACGGCATCCGCCACGAACGGCGCGTCTTCCACGCCCTGTTCGCGACACAGGACCAGAAGGAGGGAATGACGGCGTTCCTGGAGAAGCGCCCGCCGGTGTTCCGGGGCCACTGACGACCGGGGGCGGGAGCGGCGGCCTCCTCTCCCGCCCCCGGTCACTTCCGTGCCGCCAGCGCCCGCGCCACACCCTTCTCCTTCGGGCCGAGGAACCGCGGATCCGGCTCGAACACCGCGTCCAGGGCCGCCTTGCCCGCCGCGAAGATCTCCCGGGTGCCCCCGTAGTACCAGGTCACGTCGTGCTTGGCGTCGACGCCGACGCCGTAGGAGTCCACGCCCGCCGCCTCGCACAGGGCGACCGCCCGCCGGATGTGGAAGCCCTGGCTGATCAGCACCGCCCGGTCCACGCCGAAGATCTTCCTGGCGCGCACACAGGAGTCCCAGGTGTCGAAGCCGGCGTAGTCACTGACGATCCGCCCGTCCGGCACCCCGTGCCCGGTCAGATAGGCGCGCATGGCGTCCGGCTCGTCGTAGTCCTCGCGGCTGTTGTCGCCGGTGACGAGGACGACCTCGATCCGGCCCTCCCGGTACAGCTTCGCCGCCGCGTCGAGCCGGTGCGCCAGATACGGCGACGGCTCGCCGTCCCACAGCCCAGCCCCGAAGACCACGGCGACCTCCCGGCGCGGCGCCCCCGCCGTCGTACCGATCCGGTCGCCCGTGGACACGAACAGCCAGGTGGCCGGCAGCAGCGCGAGCACACACCCGGCCATCACCGTCTGCACCAGCCGGCGCCGCCCGGCACGGGTGCGCGGCAGCCGCGGTCGACGGATCTTCATGAGGTGCCCCCTGCGTGCATCTGGGTCGAAATCCCGTTCGACCCGGAAAGACGCAGCGTACGGTGATCCGGTTCGCCAGCTCACCGGGGGCCGGTGCCGGGGCCCGCTTTCGGGGACCGCGCCGGGGACCCGTCGGGCCCGGACCTCACAGCGACCCGGGGCCCGCCGTGAACGCCCGGAAAATACTCGTGACGGTCAGGCAACGGGGGTGCAACCTCGCCCGGCGACGATCGGGGCATGAGCCAGCCAAGCCTCGTCCAGCTCGACGCCCGTCGGCGCCCGGCCCCGCCCGCGCTGGTGGTCGTCGCCCACGGCAGCCGGGACCCGCGCGCCCTGAGCACCGTACGCACCCTGCTCGACCGGGTCCGCGACCGGCGCCCCGGCCTCCCGGTGCACCTCGGCCACATCGAGCTGAACGAGCCCCTGCTCACCGACACGCTGGCCGCCCTGGACGCCCGCGGCACCACGGACGCCGTCCTGGTCCCCCTCCTCCTCGCCCGCGGCTACCACGTCAAGCGCGACATCCCGGAGATGGCGGCGACGGCCCGGGTACGCACGCGCGTGGCGACCCCGCTCGGCCCGCACCCCCTCCTGGTCGACACCCTGCACACCCGCCTCCTGGAGGCGGGCTGGCCCCCGGCGATGACGGCCGAGGACCGCCGCACCAGCGCCGTGGTCCTCGCGGCGGCGGGCTCCCGCGACCCCGACTCGGCGACGGACACCCGCCGTACCGCCCACCTGCTGGCCGAGCGCCTGGGCGTCCCGGTGGTCCCGGCGTACGCGTCGACGGCGACCCCCACGGTGGAGACGGCCCTGCGCGCGCTGGCGGCGAGGGGCCGGGACCGGGTGGCGGTGGCCTCGTACTTCACCGCGCCGGGCCGCTTCGCCAGGGAGTGCGCCGAGCAGGCTCCCTGGATCGCCTCGGCCCCCCTGGGCACCCACCCCGCGATGGCCGACCTGCTGCTCCACCGCTACGACCGGGCGCTGGAGACGGGCGGCAGCAGCAACGCCGCCTGACGCCTCGTGCCCCCGGCCGCTGTCCGCCGTCCCCGTCCTACCGGGTGACGGGCTGAGCGCGAACTCCGGGGCGGAAGCGTCGCTCAGGGGCGGGAAGACGACGCCGGGGGGGGCGTAGCGCGCGGCGGTCTCGCCCAGCGGGTGGACGCAGCGCCCGGAGGCGACCAGCGAGAGGATCTCGTGGAAGGTCCGCGCGACGGCCAGTCCGGACCGGTCCTGGTGAACGCGGTCCACCTCGTGCTCGCCGCCTTCATCGCGTGGGGCCGCTTCGGCCCCTGGTCCTTCGGCGGCTGACGGCGGTCGAAGGGCGCGGTCTTCCGGGCCGTCCCCGTGGGCGCACAGAACCCGGTACCCCGGTAGCCACCCAATTGTCACTACCGCCGCTTACTGTCGAAACATGCCCTATGACCTGCCGTCAGCCGAACGCTTTGCCCCCGAACCGGACAAGCGCCCCGGTCGCACCGCCTTCCAGCGCGACCGCGCACGCATCCTGCACTCCTCGGCGCTGAGAAGGCTCGCGGGAAAGACCCAGGTCGTCACCCCGGGGGAGCACAGCCAGGAGTGGGACGCCACCCCCCGCACCCGCCTCACCCACTCCCTGGAGTGCGCCCAGGTCGGCCGCGAGCTGGGCGCCGCCCTCGGCTGCGATCCCGACCTCGTCGAAGCGGCCTGCCTCGCGCACGACCTGGGCCACCCCCCGTTCGGCCACAACGGCGAACAGGCACTCAACGACTTCGCCCAGGACTGCGGCGGCTTCGAGGGCAACGCCCAGTCGCTGCGCCTGCTCACCCGCATCGAACCCAAGCGCTTCACCGCCGAGGGCTCCGTCGGCCTCAACCTCACCCGCGCCACCCTCGACGCCGCCACCAAGTACCCCTGGCCGAGGGGCGACCACCCCACGGACCCGGCGTCCCCCAAGTTCGGCGTCTACGAGGACGACCGACCCGTCTTCGACTGGGCCCGCAAGGAGGCCCCCGGCACCCGCACCTGCTTCGAGGCGCAGATCATGGACTGGTCCGACGACGTGGCCTACTCGGTGCACGACGTGGAGGACGGTCTGCACGCCGGCCACATCGACCCCGGCCGGCTGCGCGCCGAGCCGGAGCGCGCCGAGGTCTTCCGGGTCGCCGTCGGCCGTTACGTCCCCGCGGACACCGACCCGGCCGAACTGGCCGCCGCCCTCGACCGCCTCCAGGGCCAGGAGTGGTGGCCGCACGGCTACGACGGCTCGGCGGTCGCCCAGGCCCGCCTCAAGGACGCCACCAGCCAGCTCATCGGCCGCTTCTGCCTCGCCGCGGAGGGCGCCACCCGCGAGAGGTACGGCTCCGGGCCCCTCACCCGCTACGGTGCCGCACTCGTCGTACCGTACGAGACGCGCCTGGAGTGCGCGGTCCTCAAGGCCGTCGCCGACCGGTACGTCATGCAGCGCGCCGAGCAGGAGCGGCTCCGCGCCGACCAGCGCATCGTGATCACCGAGCTGGCCGAGGCGCTCACCGCCCGCGCGCCCGAGGGACTCGACCCCCAGTTCCGCGCCCTGTTCGCACAGGCCCCCGACGACCGCGCCCGCAAACGCGTGATCGTCGACCAGATCGCCTCCCTCACCGACGCCGCCGCCCGCTCGCTCCACTCCCGTCTGACCGGGCACCCGTGACACCAGGGGCACGAGTGAACGCAAGTGCACCCAAACGGACCCGAACGTGACCCAGCGTGGCCTGATCGGGCCACGTCCCCTTCCCCCATCACGCTCCGTGCGGGACGCTCGCATGTGGCGGTTCTCTTACGAGGAGGCATCACGTGGTCGACGCGGATCAGACATTCGTCATCGTCGGAGGGGGCCTGGCCGGCGCGAAGGCGGCCGAGACGCTGCGGGCGGAGGGCTTCACCGGCCGCGTGATACTGATCTGCGACGAACGCGACCACCCCTACGAGCGGCCGCCGCTGTCCAAGGGCTTCCTGCTCGGCAAGGACAGCCGCGAGAGCGTCTTCGTGCACGAGCCCGCCTGGTACGCGCAGAACGACATCGAACTGCACCTCGGCCAGAGCGTCGACGCGATCGACCGCACGGCGAAGACGGTCCGCTTCGGCGACGACGGCACCCTCGTCCACTACGACAAGCTGCTGCTGGCCACCGGCGCCGAGCCGCGCCGCCTGGACATCCCCGGCACCGACCTCGCGGGCGTCCACCATCTGCGCCGGCTCGCGCACGCCGAGCGGCTCAAGGGCGTCCTGACCGCCCTCGGCCGTGACAACGGGCATCTGGTGGTCGCGGGCGCCGGCTGGATCGGCCTGGAGGTGGCGGCGGCGGCCCGCGAGTACGGAGCCGAGGTCACCGTCATCGAGCCGGCCCCGACCCCGCTGCACGGCGTCCTCGGCCCCGAGCTGGGCAATGTCTTCGCCGAGCTGCACCGCGAGCACGGCGTCCGCTTCCGCTTCGGCGTCAGACTGACCGAGATCGTCGGCCAGGACGGCATGGTCCTCGCCGTGCGCACCGACGACGGCGAGGAGCACCCGGCGCACGACGTCCTCGCCGCGATCGGCGCGGCCCCGCGCACCGCGCTCGCGGAGGCGGCCGGACTGACGCTGGCCGACCGCGCCCACGGCGGCGGCATCGCCGTGGACGCCCGGCTGCGCACCTCCGACCCGGACGTCCACGCCGCCGGGGACGTCGCCTCCTTCCCGCACGGCCTGTTCGACACCCGGCTGCGGGTCGAGCACTGGGCCAACGCCCTGCACGGCGGACCGGCGGCCGCCCGCGCGATGCTCGGCAAGGACGTCACCTACGACCGCGTGCCCTACTTCTTCACCGACCAGTACGACCTGGGCATGGAGTACAGCGGATGGGCGCCGCCGGGGTCGTACGACGAGGTCGTGATCCGCGGTGACGCGGGGAAGCGGGAGTTCATCGCGTTCTGGGTGAAGGAGGGCCGGGTCCTCGCCGGGATGAACGTGAACGTGTGGGACGTCACAGAGGCCGTTCAGAAGCTCATCGCCGCCGGAACCCCGGTGAACACGGAGGCGCTGGCGGACCCCCACACCCCCCTCGACGGTCTCCTTCCGTAGCTCTCCTCCCGTAGCTGTCCGTGCGCCCCCGTAGAATTCACGCGTGGCAGGACGGATCAACGACGAGGACGTGAAGGCGGTACGGGACGCGGTCCCGATCGACGCCGTCGTGTCCGAGTACCTCCAGCTGCGCA
The DNA here is from genome assembly GCF_001514205.1 of Streptomyces griseoruber. Lineage (GTDB taxonomy): Bacteria > Actinomycetota > Actinomycetes > Streptomycetales > Streptomycetaceae > Streptomyces > Streptomyces griseoruber. The sequence goes on from NZ_KQ948778.1 coordinate 253,710, forward strand.
ACGCGGGCGGCGGCAACCTCAAGGGACTGTGCCCGTTCCACGACGAGAAGTCGCCCTCCTTCCAGGTCAGCCCGAGCAAGGGGCTCTTCCACTGCTTCGGCTGCCAGGAGGGCGGCGACACCCTCACCTTCGTGATGAAGGTCGACCACCTGACCTTCTCCGAGGCCGTCGAGCGGCTCGCCGCCCAGGCCGGCATCACCCTGCGCTACGAGGAGGGCGGCTACAACCCCTCCCACCAGCGCGGCGAACGCATCCGCCTGGTCGAGGCCCACAAGATCGCCGCCGACTGGTACACCGAACAGCTCGCCACCAGCCCGGAGGCCGACGCCGGCCGCCAGTTCCTCGCCGAGCGCGGCTTCGACCAGGCCGCCGCCCAGCACTTCTCCGTCGGCTACAGCCCCCAGGGCTGGGACCACCTCACCCGCTTCCTGCGCGGCAAGGGCTTCACCGACAAGGAGCTGCTGCTCTCCGGCCTCTCCCAGGAGGGCCGCCGCGGCCCCATCGACCGCTTCCGCGGCCGTCTGATGTGGCCCATCCGCGACATCGGCGGCGAGGTCGTCGGCTTCGGCGCCAGAAAGCTCTACGAGGCGGACAACGGCCCCAAGTACCTCAACACGCCCGAGACGGCGATCTACAAGAAGTCCCAGGTGCTGTACGGCATCGACCTGGCGAAGAAGGACATCGCCAAGGCCAGCCGCGCGGTCGTCGTCGAGGGCTACACCGACGTCATGGCCTGCCACCTCGCCGGCGTCACCACCGCCATCGCCACCTGCGGCACGGCCTTCGGCGGCGAGCACATCAAGATCCTCCGCCGGCTGCTGATGGACAACGGCAGCGCCCGCGTGATCTTCACCTTCGACGGCGACGCCGCCGGCCAGAAGGCGGCCCTGCGCGCCTTCGAGGACGACCAGAAGTTCGCCGCCGAGACCTACATCGCCATCGCCCCCGACGGCATGGACCCCTGCGACCTCAGGCTGATCAAGGGCGACGAGGCGGTCGCCGACCTGGTCGAACCCCGCACCCCCCTCTTCGAGTTCGCCCTGCGCCAGATCGTCGTGCGGTACGACCTCGACACCCCCGGCGGCCGGGCCGCCGCCCTCGACGAGGCCGCGCCCATCGTCGCCCGCATCAAGAACAGCGGCGCCCAGCACGAGGTCGCCGTCCAGCTCGCCGGCATGCTCGGCATCCTCGACACCCAGTTCGTCGTCAAACGCGTCGCCCAGCTGGCCCGCTGGGCCCGCGACCGCGGCGGCAAGGGCCCCGCGCCGGCCGGCCGCGGCCCCCAGCAGCCCTACGAGGCCGCCCCCCGCCCCGCCGCCTCCGGCCCCGCCCTCACCCTGCGCAACCCCGTCTACGCCACCGAGCGCGAGCTGCTCAAACTCGCCCTCCAGCGCCCCGAGCTGGTCTCCCCGGCCTTCGACGCGTACGGCGTCGACGAGTTCACCGCCGCCCCCTACGCCGCCGTACGCCAGGCCGTCATGGACGCGGGCGGCGCCGAGTGGGGACTCCAGGACGCCCAGGAGTACCTGATCCGCGTCCGCGAGGCCGCCCCCGACGACACCGTCCGCGCCATGGTCACCGAACTCGCCGTCGAGCCGATCATGCGCCGCACGGTCGACGAGGTCTACGCCGGCACGGTCCTCGTCCAGGTCCGCCGCCGCGCCGTGGAACGCCGGGTCCGTGACGTCCAGTCCCAGCTGACCCGCCTCGGCGCCGGCGGCGACCAGGCCCAACTGGCCGCCGTACAGAACGAACTGTGGGTCCTTCAGCAGTACGACCAGGCGCTGCGGGAGCACGGCGCCGCGGCTCTCTGAACAGCTGGTTACGGGCCGGACTCAAAAAGTCACCGCACGCCCCTCGTGGCGGGGATGTGTCGTACTCCACACTGGGTCCGGTGCCTGAGTCCTCGGAGCGGCCTCCGCAGTACCGCTGCCGCTCACCTCAGCAGCGATCATCCTGGAGGTCGCCCCCGTGCAGACCCAGACCCAGACCCGGACGCAGAACAGCACTACGGACGACACGGAACCGGACGCCGAGACCGACGTGCTGGTCGCGGTCCCGCCGCAGAACCGTGCCGCGCACCACCCGGAGACGGAACCGCCGGAACCGCCCCCGGAAGCCCTGGAAGAGGCCCCCGAGCCCGCCGAGGCGCCCCCCGCCCGGGCGTCCGCCGACACCAGCGGGCCCTCCTCCGACCTGTTCCGCCAGTACCTGCGGGAGATCGGGCGCATCCCACTGCTCACCGCGGCCGAGGAGGTCGAACTCGCCCGCCGGGTCGAGGCCGGGCTGTTCGCCGAGGAGAAACTGAGCAACACCCCCGACCTGGACAGCGACCTCGCCCTCGACCTCGACCGGCTGGTCGTCATGGGCCGCATGGCCAAGCGCCGCCTCATCGAGGCCAACCTGCGGCTCGTCGTCTCCGTCGCCAAGCGGTACGTCGGACGCGGCCTGACCATGCTCGACCTCGTCCAGGAGGGCAACCTCGGGCTCATCCGCGCGGTGGAGAAGTTCGACTACGCCCGCGGCTACAAGTTCTCCACGTACGCCACCTGGTGGATCCGCCAGGCCATGTCCCGCGCCCTCGCCGACCAGGCCCGCACCATCCGCGTCCCGGTCCATGTCGTCGAGCTGATCAACCGGGTGGTGCGCGTACAGCGGCGGATGCTCCAGGAACGCGGCTACGAGCCGACCGCCGACGAGGTCGCCGGCCAGCTCGACCTCGCCCCCGAACGGGTCGGCGAGGTGCTGCGCCTGGCCCAGGAACCGGTCTCCCTGCACGCCCCGGTGGGCGAGGAGGACGACGTGGCCCTCGGCGACCTCATCGAGGACGGCGACGCCACCAGCCCGGTCGAGTCGGCGGCCTTCCTGCTGCTGCGCGAGCACCTGGAGGCGGTCCTCTCCACCCTCGGCGAACGCGAACGCAAGGTCGTCCAGCTCCGTTACGGCCTCGCCGACGGCCGCCCCCGCACCCTGGAGGAGATCGGCCGCATCTTCGGCGTGACGCGGGAGCGGATCCGCCAGATCGAGTCCAAGACCCTGAACAAGCTCCGCGACCACGCCTTCGCGGACCAGCTGAGGGGCTACCTGGACTGAGGGACCGCGGGACCGAGGGCCGCCCACCCGGAGGTGGGCGACCCCTGGACCCGGACCGGTCGTGGACTAGTCGAGCTCCGCCACCGCCTGCGCGAACTGCGCCTTGTACAGGCGGGCGTACGCCCCGCCCGCCTCCAGCAGTTCCGCATGGGCGCCCTGCTCCACGATCGACCCGTTCTCCATCACGAGGATCGTGTCCGCGTCCCGGATGGTCGACAGCCGGTGCGCGATGACGAACGACGTCCGCCCGTGCGCCAGCTTCGCCATCGCCTTCTGGATCAGCACCTCGGTACGGGTGTCGACCGAGGAGGTCGCCTCGTCCAGCACCAGGATCACCGGGTCGGACAGGAACGCCCGCGCGATGGTGATCAGCTGCTTCTCACCGGCGCTCACCCCGCTGCCCTCGTCGTCGATCACGGTGTCGTACCCCTCGGGCAGGGTCCGCACGAACCGGTCCGCGTGGGCCGCCCGCGCCGCCTCCTCGATCTCGCCCCGGGTGACCTCGCGCGAGGCGCCGTACGCGATGTTCTCCGCGATCGTGCCCCCGAACAGCCAGGTGTCCTGGAGCACCATGCCGATCCCGGCGCGCAGTTCGTCCCGCGACATCCGCGCGATGTCCACCCCGTCCAGGGTGATCCGGCCGCCGGAGACGTCGTAGAACCGCATCAGCAGGTTGACCAGGGTCGTCTTGCCGGCGCCCGTCGGGCCGACGATCGCGACCGTGTGGCCCGGTTCCACCGCCAGCGAGAGGTCCTCGATGAGCGGCTTCTCCGGGTCGTAGCGGAACGAGACGTGCTCCAGCGCGACCCGCCCGCGCAGCTCCTCCGGCTTGGCGCCCGCCGCCGGGTCGGCCTGCTGCTCCTCCGCGTCGAGCAGCTCGAAGATCCGCTCGGCGGAGGCCACACCCGACTGCACCAGGTTCGCCATCGACGCGACCTGCGTCAGCGGCATCGAGAACTGGCGGGAGTACTGGATGAAGGCCTGCACATCACCGATGGAGAGGGCACCCGACGCGACCCGCAGACCGCCGACCACCGCCACCAGCACATAGTTGAGGTTCGACACGAAGAACATCAGCGGCTGCATGATCCCGCTGTTGAACTGCGCCTTGAACCCGGCCTCGTACAACGCGTCGTTCTGCTCGGCGAACTGCTGCGCCGACTCCTCCTGGCGGCCGAACACCTTCACCAGCGTGTGGCCGGTGTACATCTCCTCGATGTGCGCGTTCAGCTTGCCGGTGGAGCGCCACTGCTGCACGAAGTGCGGCTGCGACCGCTTGCCGATCTTCGCGGCGACGACCGCCGACAGCGGCACGGTCACCAGCGCGACCAGCGCGAGCAGCCAGGAGACCCAGAACATCATCGCCAGCACGCCGATGATGGTCAGCAGCGAGTTGATGAGCTGGCCCATCGACTGCTGGAGGGTCTGCTGGATGTTGTCGATGTCGTTCGTGGCGCGGGAGAGCACCTCGCCGCGCTGACGCTTGTCGAAGTACGACAGCGGCAGCCGCGACAGCTTCGTCTGCACGTCCTCGCGCATCCGGAACATCGTGCGGTTGACGGCCCGGTTGACCAGGCGCGTCGCCCCCGCCATCAGCAGACCGGCGACCAGGAACACCCCGACCGCGAACAGCAGGACCTCACCGACCTGGTCGAAGTCGATGCCCTTGCCGGGCGTGAAGTCGGTGCTCCTGAGCATGTCGGCGACCTGACCCTCGCCGCGCTCGCGCATCGAGTCGAGCACCTGTTCCTTGCTCGCGCCGTCCGGCATCCGCCGGCCGATGATGCCCGAGAACACCAGGTCCGTCGCCTTGCCGAGGATCTTCGGGCCGACCACGTTCAGCCCGACGCTGACCACCACGCAGAGGAGCATCACGTAGAGCGTCAGCCGCTCCGGCTTGAACTGGGCGAGCAGCCGCCTGCCGGACACCTTGAAGTCCAGCGAGCGGCTGTCGGGACCGGTGCCGGCCATCATGCGCCCCATGGGCCCGGCCATCAGGCAGCCTCCGCTTCCGTCAGCTGGGAGAGCACGATCTCCCGGTAGGTCTCGTTGTCCGTCATCAGCTCACGGTGGGTGCCGGTGCCGACGACCCGGCCCTCGTCGAGGACGATGATCCGGTCGGCGTCCCGGATGGTCGCCACCCGCTGGGCGACGATCACCACCGTCGCCTCGGCCGTCTCCCGGCCGAGCGCGGCACGCAGGGCCGCGTCGGTGGCGTAGTCGAGCGCGGAGAAGGAGTCGTCGAAGAGATAGATCTCCGGCCGCTGCACGAGCGTCCGGGCGATCGCGAGCCGCTGCCGCTGACCGCCGGAGACATTGGTGCCGCCCTGGGCGACGGGGGAGTCCAGCCCGTTCTCCAGCTTGCTCACGAAGTCCTTGGCCTGGGCCACCTCCAGCGCGTGCCACAGCTCCTCGTCCGTGGCGTCCGGGTTGCCGTAGCGCAGATTGCTCGCGACGGTCCCGGCGAAGAGGTACGGCTTCTGCGGGACGAGCCCGACGGTCCGGGCGAGGAGGACCGGGTCGACGTCGGCCACCGGCACCCCGTCGACCAGCACCTCCCCGTCGGTCGCGTCGAACAGCCGGGGGACCAGACCGAGCAGCGTGGACTTGCCGCTGCCGGTGGAGCCGATGACGGCGGTGACCTCGCCGGGCCGCGCCACCAGGTCGATCGCCTTGAGGACGGGTTCCTCGGCACCCGGGTAGCGGAAGCCGGCCGCCCGGATCTCCAGATGCCCGTGCCGCCGCAGCTCGGTGACGGGCGCCACCGGCGGAACCACGGAGGACGAGGTCTGGAGCACCTCCTGGATGCGCTCGGCGCACACCTCCGCACGCGGCACCTGCATGAACATGAAGGTGGCCATCATCACGGACATGACGATCTGCATGAGGTAGGCGAGGAACGCGGTCAGATCACCGATCTGCATCTGGCCGCTGTCGATCCGGTGGGCGCCGAACCAGACCACCGCGATCGAGGACAGGTTCACCGTGGTCATGACCACCGGGAACATCAGCGCCAGCATGTTGCCGGTCTTCAGCGAGATGTCCGTGAGGTCCGTGTTGGCCTTACGGAACCGCTGCTGCTCGTACTCGTCGCGGACGAAGGCGCGGATCACCCGGTTGCCGGTGATCTGCTCGCGCAGCACCCGGTTCACGGTGTCCAGCCGCACCTGCATCGACCGGAACAGCGGCCGCAGCCGCCGCACGATCAGCGTCACACAGATGCCCAGCACGGGGACGACGGCGACCAGCACCCCGGACAGCGGGACGTCCAGGCCGAGCGCCATGACGATGCCGCCCACGCACATGATCGGCGCCGACGCCATCAGCGTGAACGCCATCAGGGCCAGCATCTGGATCTGCTGGACGTCGTTGGTGGTCCGGGTGATCAGCGAGGGGGCGCCGAACTGGCCGAGCTCCCGGGAGGAGAAGGACTGCACCCGGTTGAAGACGCCCGCCCGGACGTCCCGGCCGAGCGCGGAGGCGGTCCGGGCACCGTAGTAGACGGCACCGATGTTGCACACGACCTGCGCCAGCGAGATGCCGATCATCACGCCGCCGTAGGACAGGATGTAACCGGTGTCCCCCTCGACGACGCCGTTGTCGATGATGTGCGCGTTCAGTGTGGGCAGGTACAGGGTGGCGCAGGTCTGCAGGAACTGCAGCAGCACCAGCAGGGCGATGGGTTTCTTGTAGGGCCTGAGATAGGTCCGCAGAAGTCGTATGAGCACGCTACGTCTCTCGGAGTCGGCGGTAGGGGCATTGGTTGCCCCTGGCCCCTATCGTCGGACACTCCACCCGCGTTACCTCAACTGATTAAGCCGAGGGCTGCGTGATATACGCCTTCCGCGTACGGAGGCGGGCAGGAGGGCGGGTGGGCGGGCCGGTGGGCGGGCCGGTGGGCGGGCCGCTTGGCGGGCCGCTTGGCGGGCCGCTTGGCAGGCCGGTGGGCGGCGCGCCCGGCCCTGGGGCCTGCCGTCTGGATCAGGTCGCAGGAGGCGCCGCTGGGGCCCCATCTGGGGGAGTGCGTACCAGCCCCCGCGTCTGCGGCATGATCCAAACGACAGGCCCTGGCTAGGCCCGGAACGCCCCGGGGTGCGTCTGTTCGCGCACCGACACGTACTGCTGGCGCACCGCCTGCCCCACCGCCAGATCCTCGCCCGGATCCAGGACGACCGCCGCCGCGCCCTGCCACACCGGCGGGGTCCGCGGATCGAGGGTGCCCTGCTTCGCCCCGAGCGCCCAGGCCGCCTGCCGGGCCGCGCCGATCGCCGCGTAGTCGGCCGGCTGCGGTACGACGACCTGCGCGCCGAAGAGCGCCGGCGCCGCCGCCTGCACGGCCGGCAGCTCGGCCGCCGCGCCCAGCAGGAAGATCCGCTGCACACTCACGCCCCGCCCGCGCAGCACGTCGAGCGCGTCCGCGAGCCCGCACAGCATGCCCTCGAACGCGGCCCGCGCGAAGTGCTCGGGCTTCATGGACTCCCGGCGCAGCCCCGCCAGCGTCCCGGCGGTGTGCGGCAGGTTCGGCGTCCGCTCGCCCTCCAGATAGGGCAGCATCACCAGCCCGTGCGAGCCCGGCGTCGACTTCATCGCCAGCTCGGACAGCCCCTCCAGATCGGGCGCGCCGAGCAGTTCGGCGGTGCCGCGCAGGGTCCGTACGGCGTTCAGGGTGGTCACCACCGGCAGATGCATGCCCGTCGCGTCCGCGAGGGAGGTGATCATCCCGGACTGGTCGACCAGCGCCTCGGGATGCACGGCCATGACGGACCCGGAGGCGCCCAGGGACACCACCACATCCCCCATGCCAAGACCGAGCCCCAGCGCCGCCGCCATGGTCTCGCCGGTCCCGGCGGAGATCAGCAGCCCCTCCGGTGTCGTACCGGCCGCGTCGGACGGCCCGATCACCTCGGGCAGCATGGCCTGGTGACCGAGCGCCAGCTCGACCAGATCCGGCCGGTATCCGCCCATCGCGGCGGACCAGTACCCGGTCCCGGAGGCCCCGCCCCGGTCCGTGGTCCTTCTCACCGGCCGGCCCAGCAGCTGCCACACCAGCCAGTCATGGGCCTGCATCAGCACGGCGGTGCGCAGCGCGGCCTCGGGCTCGGTCTTGGCCAGCCACCTCAGCTTGGTCACCGGCTGGGCGGCCTGCGGTACGCACCCCACGGCCTGCGCCCAGGCCTCGCGTCCCCCGAGCGCGTCGATCAGATCGGCCGCCGCGACCTGGGCGCGCTTGTCGCCGCCGACCATCGCCGGCCGCACGGTGTTGCCCTGCGCGTCCAGCGGGACCAGCGCGTTCTGCTGCGAGGACACGCCGATGGCCTGCACGCCCTCGAGCAGCCCACCGCCGGCCGCTTCCCCGAGGGAGAGCAGCCAGGCCTGGGGATCGACGTCGCTGAGCCGACCCCCGCTGTCCGGACTCTCCACCGGGTGCGGCGCATATCCCTGCCTGAGCACGGCTCCGGTGTCCGCGTCGCAGACGACGATACGAGTGAAATCGGGCGAACTGTCCAGCCCGGCGACTATCCCCATACCGAAAATTCTGCCGCACGCTCCGCCGAGGTTGAGCCGCGTAGACCGCGGGGGCGCGTGTGGAGTGTCCGGGTGGGGCCGCGTCGTGGCTGGTCGCGCAGTTCCCCGCGCCCCTCAGGTGTGATTGAGCACCCGGCGCGATTACGTGTTGCTCGTACCCCAGTCGTCCTCGGCGCCGTTGTGGGCACTGCGTTCGCGCAGCGAGCGGACCCGGCCGGCGACCGACTCCGGCATACGGTCGCCGACCTTGGCGCTGACCACGTGGTACGCCTTGCCCGCGTACTGGCGGCCCTGCTGGGCGGCCGTCTCGGCGGTGTTGCGGACGGCCGGGTTCTGCGCGACCTGCCGCGCGGACTTCTTCAGCTGCTCGTAGCGCTCACGTCCGGCACGCGTGCCCAGCACGTAACCGACCGCGAGCCCGACGACGAACGTCAGCTTGTAGCGCATGGCGGACACCCTCTCCTTGCGTAGGTCCCTGGTGCGGCGTCGGTGCCGGGGGGAACCGATTGGCGGAGCACCCCCCTGCTTGCGCTAATGTATGTGTCGCAGCGAGCACCCGCCCCCTGGCGAATACCCAGGTGGGTACGTTCGATGCAACGAGGCATTCCTCCGTAGCTCAATTGGCAGAGCAGTCGGCTGTTAACCGGCAGGTTACTGGTTCGAGTCCAGTCGGGGGAGCTCGGTCCTCCGTAGCTCAATTGGCAGAGCAGCCGGCTGTTAACCGGCAGGTTACTGGTTCGAGTCCAGTCGGGGGAGCATCGTGAACGAGGACCCCGGTGGGGTCCTTTTTCATGTCGGTTCCCCTCGGCCCCACGCCGACGGGAACCGCGCAGGCCGCAGCGTGGTCTCCATGGTCATGGAAGATCGACCAGCCGAAGCGTGAGATCGTATGAGCGGCTATGCTGCGGCACACGGCGCGTACACATGTACGCGACACGCCGCTATGGGGCGGTAGCTCAGCCGGTTAGAGCAGCGGACTCATAATCCGTCGGCCGTGGGTTCGAGTCCCACCCGCCCCACTGTGTAGGGCTTTGACCTGCGGAAACGTCTCATCTGGGGTGCGGATGCAGGACTTTGGGCTGCGGGGTTGAATCCGCTGCTCGTGAGTTCAACTCTGTGGCCGTCAGTGGGCGTTGGGATCACTCTGACCTGCGCAGACGTATCAGCCCACGGCTGGAGGACGGTGTCGTGGGTGGGGTGTGCGAGCGTCTGGACGTCGGATTCTGGACGCTGGCTGGACGCGAGGATCCGGTAGTGGTGTCGCCCGGTGACCCCTGGGTGCCGGGAGACGGCCCAGGCCACAGCGGACTGATCGCCAGGCGGCCGGGTCGGTCGGAAGCTCGGTGGCCGTCGGCACCGCGCGAGCTTTACTGCCTGAGGTCGATCGTGCGGACCGGCTGCCCTGTCGTGCGGGCGATGGTTTCGAAGTCGCGGTCGTAGTGGAGCAGAGTGAGTCCCGCCTCTTCCGCGGCTGCGGCCACCAGGAGGTCCACGGGGCCCGCGCTGCGGTGTTCTCCCTTGGTGGTCAACTGTTCCTGGATGACGCGGGAGCGGCGGTAGACACCGTCGGGCATGGGGCACCAGGCGTAGTGGGCGTCGAGTGCCGACTTCAAGCGGGCGCGGTCCGTGGCCGAACGGGCCGAGTAGAGGACTTCCAGTTCGGTGAGGTCGCAGATCGCGACGAGGCCGGCGGCGATCCTGTCGTCCCATTCGGCCGTGTTCTGGCGGAGCAGGACGCGGGCAAGGGCGGAGGTGTCGATGAGGTAGTCGGCGACTGTCACTCGTGTGCTCCGGTGTCGCGGTCATCGTCCGCCACGCCCGCGCTCGTGGGGCGGTATGCGCTCTTGTCCAGCAGTAGGTCGATGTCCAGAGCGCCTTCGGCCACCAGTTCGCGGGCCTCGTCGAGTGCTCGCAAACGCCGGTAGCGGGCCGTGACTTCCCGCAGCGCGGTGTTGATGGTGTCGCGTTTGGTAGAGGTGCCGAGCTCTCTGGCAGCTGCTTCCAGTGCCTCGTCGTCGAGATCGATGACCGTCCGACTCATGGTGGCCTCCTCCGCTTGAGTGCATCAGGCGAAGTGTATCAGGATTCAAGATCTTTTATATATCCCAGGGGCGGGGCCGCAACCGTTCGTGTGGGCCAGGGACTGGCCGATCGGCGGGGAGTGGACACGGGACAGGCCCTGGCGGACTTCGAAGGTCTCGTGCAGTGCCCGCGCGGCGAGCAGCCCCGCGAGCGAGGCCCCGATCACCACAGCGCGCCCATGACCCGATGTCCGCATGTGCATTGCCCTTCTTTCCGTTTTTCTGAGTCGCCTACGTCGTCGGCGACAGCCAAGGTGAAGCGCGACCCGGGGGAGAGGGAGGGGTGCGCGATTCCTCCATGCCCAGGACGGCGTGACCGCGGCGACTGTCCTATGAGGGGGGTGATTTCAGGTGAGAAGGCTCGCCGTGCGTGTGATGAACGCGTCGAAGGCCCGGTCCGGCAGCATCCTGCGCACGAGGAGGATCGGCCGTGCGCCGAAGCCGGCGGTGTACCGGGTGCGGGGGCGACGGGCGGTGGCGGCTCGGGTCACGGCACGGTGGGAAGCCCTTCCTGGCGGGCGGCCGGGATGTCAGGAACCGGCGCGACGGAAACCCGCGCGCGTCGCGGTGAAGGCGAGGGCGAACAGCCGTGTCCACGTGGGGCGGATGGCGTACCGGGCGAGGCGTGTCGACAGGTCGAGCCAGCCCCGCTTGCTCGTCATGATCAAGTGGCCCGGCGAGGTGAAGCCGCTGACCACGATCGACTTCTCGGCGTTCTCGTAGCCCAGGAGGTTGCCGAAGTTGCCGCGGCCGGAGACGAACTCGCGGCCCTCCTCGTTCCCGCCCCAGATGAGGTAGGGGTTCGTCCACACCACCGGCGGCATCGTGTTGACGCCGATGGCGCCGTAGCGAAGTTCTGTGACCGCGCGATCGACGGTGGCCGCGTGGGCCTTCCTGGTGTCCTCGTCGATGAGGATTGTCGCGGCCAGGGTGCCGAGGAGCTTGTCGTTGGCGAACTCCGCCGCGGCGGGAAGGAACGTCCCGGCATCGGGCGCGACGTCGAGCGCGACCTCGCTCATGACCTGGCAGAACGCCTCGTTCTCCAGGGCGAAGCCTTCGGTGCCGACGTCCTCGATCACCATGACCTGCGAAGCTGGGCGGCCGTCCACGGGCTGGATCAGCCGCCCGCCGGGATAAGCGTCGCGGAAGTCCGCGAAGGTCTTGTCGACCCCGGGGTAGCTGGTGCTGGAGCCGGGTGTGAGGTCCCGCAGGGCTTCGGTGATCGCATCCAGGAGCTGCCGCCGTTGTGGCCAGTGCCTGCTGGTCACAACGGTCTGCGTGCGGCCGCAGATCGAGCCGCCGCTGATGGTGACGATGGTGGCGATCTGGAGCGCCTGATGGCGGATCTCCCGGTCGGTCCACGGACGGTCACCGGGAACGACGATGCACGGGTTGTTGCCACCGCACTCGGAGACCAGCTCGGTGTCGGTGGCCTCCATGATCGCCTTGGCGGAGCCGGTCCCGCCGGTGAAGTAAATCTTGGAGAGGCGGGGGTCGCGGGTCAGGACAGGCCCTTCGTCGGCAGGGCAGAAGGCGGCGGCGTGGACGTCGATGAGCGGTTGCAGGACTTTCTCCCACACCCGGTCGGCGTCCTCGTTGAGGGGGTGGGGCTTGTGGACGACCACATAGCCGTCGACGAAGAGGGCCCGGATCACCTCGAACGACGACGCGACGTTTCCCGCCCCGAGCACGGCCACGATGCCGCCGGGCTTCGCGTAGGGGTCCACCCTGCGCGGCTCGCCGACGACCCGCAGTACGTCGGTCCGGTCGCCATTGAGGAGGCGGTCCTTCCCGCGCGGGGAGACCCGGACGTCGAAGCGGCCGTCCCCGGCAGGCGTGACCGCGAGCGGCTGGAGCGGGCGGCCGCGGACCAGGCCCTCGTACAGGTCGATGGCGGCCGCGACGTTCACGGGCACCGGTACCAGGACGCGCTGCACGCTCGTGCCGACCTGGTGGGCGTCGGCCGGGTTCGCGGGGTCGATGCCCTTCGCACGGCAGTCCGCCGCCACCAGCTCGTCGAAGTGCCGGTCGATATTCGCCTGGACCAGGCGGAGCAGCCTCAGCCGCTCTGCCGCCGGCGTGGCCCGCCAGCGGGCCGGGTCGACCCAGTCGACAGCCTCCGTGGCCTTCATGGCGTGCCCCTTCCCTCGGTCGTCGATGGCATGACCCGCTCGCCCCTCAATAGTGGACCGGCGGTACATTGAAGTTAATGTACCGCCGGTCCACAGTCAATGGACCGGCGGTCGGTTATCCTCGTGGGGTGGCAACCTTCCATCGCGCACGGAGCGAGGAGCAGCGCGCCGAACGGCGGCAGAGCATCCTGCGGACCGCGGCCGACATGCTCGACGAGATGCCGGTCGCGGCGGTGAGCCTCAACGAACTCAGCCGCCGGGTCGGGCTGTCCAAGTCCGCCATGTCGCTCTACTTCGAGTCACGCGAGGCGGTGCTGCTGGGCCTGCTCACCGAGGCGGCCACCCGCTACCGGGTCGAGACCGCCGAGACGTTCGCCGAGTGGGTCGACCCGTCCGCACCGGCTCCGGTGAGAGCGCGCCAGGTCGCGGCACGGCTGGCCGTCACGTTCGCCGCCCACCCGATGTTGTGCGAACTGCTGAGCGTGCAACACGCGATCCTGGAACACAACATCTCCGTCGACGTCGCGACCAGCTACAAGAGGTCTTCGCGTGACGCCATCCGCTGGCTCGCCGGGCGGCTTGGCGACCTGCTCCCCGAACTCGACGACGAGCGGGCGCTCCGCGCCGCGCACATGGTCATCGTCCTCGTCGGCGCCTTGTGGACCCGCAGCCGTCCCGCCCCCGCACTGCTCGCCGCCTTCCAGGCCGACGCGAGCCTGGCGTTCATGCACCCAGCCTTCACCGAGGCTTTCGAGGCCGCGATCGCCACCTTCCTTCAGGGGCTCATCGTGGAGACCACCGACACGGCCTGACGGCCATTTTGCCGCTGCTGCACGTGGCAGGCTCCCGGAAATGAGAGTCGGCGACGCGCCCCGCTGGACGATACCGGGAACGTGACCTCAGCGGCATGCCCACCATGTCTCACCGGTGCCCCGGTGCGGCAAGTGGGGGTGCCCTCCTCTGGGGGTGCGTGCCGGCCGTTGTGACGGAGCGAACGTTGCCTGCCGGGGCGCTGGATCATCAAGAACCGGACCGGTGCAGGCACTGCTGCTCCGTGTGATCTCGCGGTTGCCCACCGACCTGGCGCGATGACCACGGAGGCTCGGCCCCCGATGGCCGGGGCGGAGCCTCCGTGCGTCGGAAAGGAGATCCGCTGCGGGCGAGTTCGAGGCGCACTGCCGAGCTGGGGCGATCGTCTCGGAAGCTGGTCGGGCTTGTCCTTCCAGGGCTCGTTCTGGACGCTGGTTGGACACAAGGATCGGAAAAGACTGACAAGGGCCGAGAGGGACTGAGGCGCCAAACCCTGTCTGACCTGGGGAAACGGCCAAGATGGGCAATGATCGACAAGGGTCGCCAAGATCCTCGAAGGACTCATAATCCGTCGGCCGTGGGTTCGAGTCCCACCCGCCCCACCTGCGCAGGTCTCTGACCTGCGGAAACGTTCATTTTTGGGCGTCGGAGCGTCAACTTTGCCTGAACGGACTGAATCCGCTGCGCGTGAGTTCGGCCCCGTTGCGGTCGGTGTTGGTTCACCTTGCTCTGAACTGCACAGATGTCGTGGTTCGGCGATGGGGCAGGTTTCCGTGGGTGGCGTGTGCGAGGCCTGGGCGCCGGATTCTGGACGCTGGCTGGACACGAGTATCCGGAAGTTCTGCCCGGGAACCTTCGGGTCGGCGGCTCTGCCAGGTCGGCGGGTGGGTACGGGGGCTGCCCGAATGGGGGTGCGGTCCGCGTTGGGACGCGAAAACGGCCCGTACTGGAAACGGCCCGGAGAGGACCGACAGGCGTGGCAGGAGCGGCCGCTTTGCCGTCGCTCTGGTGGGTGCCGGTCATGCGGGTCACGCGGGCGTCGCCGCCTCCCATGGTGCTGATGTAGTCCGACGCCTGATCGGCCTCGGAGGTGAGGACCTTGGGGGGTGATTGCCCAGTGTTTGAGCATGGCGTGCAGCATGGCGTGCAGCAGGACGTCGATGCGGCGGCAGGTAAGGCAGAGGAGGGCTGCGTTGTGGCGTTTGCTCCCCGCCCTCCACGCAGGACCTCTCCTTCCTCCGGAGCCGAGATCCATAATCCTGTTACGGAGGGAGATGGCATGACGGTGTGGGACAACCACATCGTGATCGGTTACTGGATCGCTCGAGGTGATGGCGCGTACATCAGGGAGAGGAGCCAACGGCCGGGCCGCCTCTTCCTGATGCCGGGTCTACAACCGGACCGTGTGGCGCACCGGGAAAACGGCGAATCCCGTGCGGTGCGCCAGCGTCCCCCACAGCCCCCGCGGCAGGTACAGCGAAACCACGATGGCCGCCGCGCCCACCACGATCAGGTACCAGACACCGCTCTGCGCGAAGTACTTGTCGAGGAGGAAGTACGCGATCGCGCCGACGACCGGGCCCTCGATCGTGCCGATGCCGCCGATGATCACCATGAAGACCATCAGGGCCGAGTACTGCACCCCGAAAATCTGCGTCGGCGACGCCACCCCCAGGCTGTTGACGCAGATCACCGCACCGGCGGCGGCACATCCGGCAGCCGCGGTGATGTAGATGATCCGCTTGCCTCGCGTGACGTTCACGCCGAGGGAACCGGCGGCGGTGTCGTCGTCGCGGATGGCCTGGAGGCTCAGGCCGAGCCGGCTGCGCAGGACGGCGTAGGTGCCGAGTACGGCCGCTGCCATGACGGCAAGCGCCAGCCAGTAGGTGA
Organism: Streptomyces griseoruber; assembly: GCF_001514205.1. Classification (GTDB taxonomy): domain Bacteria; phylum Actinomycetota; class Actinomycetes; order Streptomycetales; family Streptomycetaceae; genus Streptomyces; species Streptomyces griseoruber. Next base: position 269,242 of record NZ_KQ948778.1, read on the forward strand.
AGGCGCGCCGCAGCACCGGATCGGCGGTGACGTCCGAGAGAGTGCGCCCGCTCGCCGCTCCCAGGGAGTCGAAGCGGACCACGATCAGGCGGACGACCTCGGCGATCACCCAGGTGCCGACGGCGAAGTAGCCGCCGCGCAGCCGGAAGGCGAGGTACGACACCGGCCAGGCGAGCAACGCCACCACGGCGGAGACGACGAGCGTGCCCGCGTAGACGTTCACGCCGTGGTCGTTGACGATGAACAGCAGGTAGGCGCCCAGGCCGATGAACGCCTGCTGGCCCATCGACATCATGCCCGCGTACCCCGCGAGCAGGTTCCACATGGAGGCCAGGGCCACCAGGTAGCAGAGCTTGACGAGTTGGGCCGTGACGCCGGATTCGACGAGGTAGGGAAGGGCGGCCATCGCCAGCAGGACGGCGGCCGTGCCCGTGAGGCCGAGGACCGTGGCGCGGCCGCCCCGGTGAACGGGTGGCAGTGCGGTCACCTCGGCGGCGGGGGCTGTCTGGACGGTCATGCGAGGACACTCCTGCCGAACAGGCCCTGCGGACGGAACACCAGGACCAGGAGGAAGACCACGTGCCCCGCGAGCAGGGGGAGGTCCGGGGAGATCTGGGCGCCGACGGACTGGGCCACACCGAGCACCACACCGCCGGCGAGCGTGCCCCACAGCGAGCCGAGACCGCCGATGATGACCGTCTCGAAGGCGAACAGGACGGTGAGCTGACCCTCGAAGGGGGTGACTCCGCCCTGCCGCATCGTGTACAGGACACCGGCCAGGGCCACCGTCGCGAAGGCGATGACCGAGGTCAGGGCGTACACGCGGCGGTTGTCGACGCCCATGAGGCGGACCACCGCGCGGTCGTCGGACGTGGCCCGGACGATCCGGCCGGGCTGGGTGCGGTAGAGGAAGAGGTGGAGCGAGGAGAGGACCGCTACCGCCGCCGCGACCGTGATCAGCGGGAACCATCCGATGGCCAGGCCACCGCCGAGGTCGATGCTCGCGGTGCCGAGCGAGCCGATGGGCAGAGGCTGCGCGTCGCTGCTGAACACCTGGACCAGGACGTTCGGGATGATGACCGAGATGCCGAAGGTGACCAGCATCGGGGCGAGTTCGCCGATGCCCATCGCGCGGTCCAGCATGGAGCGTTGGACGAGGTAGCCGAGCGCGCCGACCGCGACCATCGACACGACGATGGTGACGGGGACCGGGACGCCGTAGTGCGCCGCGGTCACCGAGGCCACGTAGCCGCCGAGGATCATCAGATCCCCGTGGGCGAGGTTGGCGATCCGCATCACGCCGAAGACGAGGGACAGGCCCGCGGCGGCCATGGCGAAGATGCCGCCGAGCAGGACGCCCTGCAGGATTGCGTTGAGCCAGGTCATGGGGTCTTCACCTCCGGGAAGGCACCGGTGCCGAAGTAGGCGGCGGTCACCTGGTCGCGGGTGAGTCCGGCCGCCGTGCCGGTCAGCACGATCCGGCCCTCCAGGACACACGCGATGCGGTCCGCCACGGCGAACGTGCGGTTGAGGTCCTGTTCGACCAGGATCACGGTCGCGCCCTCGGCACGGATACCGGGCAGCGCCGTGTAGAGCTGGTCCACGACGAGCGGGGCCAGGCCCAGGGAGACCTCGTCGAGGAGCAGCAGCCGCGGATTGCCCATCAGCGCGCGGCCGATGGCGACGGCCTGCTGCTCACCGCCGGAGAGCCGGGCCGCCTTGCGGGTACGGCGGTCGGCGACGAGCGGCATCGCCTCGTACACCTTGGCCAGGTTCCAGGGGCCCTTGCGCCCGGTGGCGGCGCCCACCTGGAGGTTCTCCTCGACGGTGAGCGACGGGAAGAGCCGACGGCCCTCCGGGACCAGGCAGACGCCCTTGCGGGCCCGGCGGATGTCCGGCTCGGCGGTGACGTCCTCACCGGCCAGTCCGATCGTGCCGCGGAAGGGCTTCAGGGCTCCCGCGATGGTTTTCAACAGGGTTGATTTTCCCGCTCCGTTGGCGCCGACGAGGGCGAGCAGCTCACCCTCGGCCACGTCGAGGTCGATGCCGAACAAGGCCTGGAAGTCGCCGTATCCGGCGTCGACGGAGTCGACTCGCAGAAGCGTGCTCATGCCGCCGTACCTCCCAGGTAGACCTCCGCGACCTCGTCGCTGGCCAGTACCTCGTGCGGGTCGCCGTCGACGCGGATCTGCCCGTAGGCGAGGCAGACCAGCCGGTCGACGACCTGGACCAGGGCCTTGACGACATGCTCGATCCACAGGATCGTCACGCCGGACTCCTTCAGGGACAGCACGGTGGCGACGAGTTCCTCCGCCTCGGCCTCGGTGAGGCCGCCCGCGATCTCGTCGAGGAGCAGCAGGTCGGGACCGGTGGCCAGCGCCCGTGCCAGCTCCAGCCGTTTGCGGCCGAGGAGCGGCAGGGAACCGGCGGGCTTGTTGGCGAGGTGGAGCAGCCCGGCGGTCTCCAGCGCGCGCAGGGCCTGCTCGCGGGCGGGGCCGCCACGCAGCCGGGCTCCCCGCTCTGCGCCGACCAGGGCGTTCTCGAACACGGTCAGGTCGCCGAAGGGGCGCGGTATCTGGAAGGAGCGGCCGACGCCGAGTCGACATCGCTGCGCCGCGGAGGTGCGGGTGACATCGCGGCCCGCTAGCCGCACGGAACCGGCGGTCGCGGGCTCGACGCCCGAGATCGCGCTGAGCAGGGTGGACTTGCCCGCGCCGTTGGGGCCGACGATGCCTACGGCCTGCCCGCGGGGGACGGTCAGCTCGACGTCCTCCAGGACCCGCAACTCGCCGAAGTGCACGGCGAGATGGTCCACTTCGAGGAGTGGAGCGGTCACAGTTCCGCCGCCTTCGCGTCGGGCTTGACCATCGGCATCAAGCTGTTGCTGACGACCTTCAGTGCGAACGCGTCACCGCTCCCCTTGATCCACTGGGTGCCGACCATGGGGATGGTGGCGACGTTCTTGACCGGGTTGGCGGCGCCGCCGCCGGTCCAGGAGAGGTGGCCGAGGACGGTGTCGAGGCTGGTCTTCGCGATCTGGGCGGCGACGGCCTCGCGGTCCTTGGGGTTCGTGTTGCGCAGGACGTGGTTGGCCACCTCGAACAGCGCGTGGTTGGGGCCGAGCCCCTGGTTCCACGTCCGGCCCTTCGCCAGCGGGGACTTCTCGTAGTCGTCGGCGAGCGCGGTGGCGGTCTGACCGGTGAGCGTGGAGGTGAACGGGAACTGCGGCACCCACCAGCTCGCCGTGCACAGCCCGTCGCCGAGGTTGTTCGGCAGGGAGGCCACCGTCGACTCGAAGAGGATGGCCTTGGAGATGGTGGCGACCTTGGGCTTGAAGTTCTGCTGTGCGGCCTGCGTCCAGAACGTCGCGAAGTCGGGCGGCGAGGGCACGCCGGCGAGGATCTCGACGCCCTCCTTCTTGAAGTTCGCGATGATCGACGAGAAGTCCTTGGTGCCCGGCTCGTAGGAACCGGGGTCGACGAACGTGAAGCCCTTGGTCGAGGGCTGCGAGCGGTAACCGGTGGTCTTGTCCCGGAAGGCGTTGCCGTCGGAGTCGTTCGGCCACAGCACGCCGACCTTCTTGTTGGTGTCGTGCTGTCGCCACATGTCGGTCTCGACCCTGGACAGGTGCTCGATGCCGTCGAAGAAGTGGAACGTGTACTTGAAGGTCTTCTTCGGCGTTGCGCCACGCCCGAAGAACCAGGCCTGCCAGGGCTCGATGGTCGAGACGCAGGGCACGCCCTCGCTCTCGCACTTGGCCGCGACCGGGTGGATCGTGTCCGGCGTCGCGGTGACGAGGACCAGGTCGACCTGCTCCTGGGAGATCAGCTCGTCCGCGATGGTGGCCGCCTGCTGCGGGTCCGAGCCCGTGTCGCGGTCCAGGATCTTCACGTCGTACTTCTTGCCGTCGTGGGTGATCCCCTTGGCGAAGAAGGCACGCACCTGCTCGAGAATGTAGGCGTCGGACTCGGCGAAGGCCGCGTAGGCGCCGGTGCGCGGGCTGACGTAACCGATCTTGATGGTGTCGCCGGTCGAACTGCCCGAGCCCTTGAGGCCGGAGGAACAGGCGGACAGGATCGGGGAGGCCGCCACGGCAGCGGCTCCGAGGCCTCTGAGGACGGTGCGGCGGGAAGGCTTGATCGCGGGGTGTTCCATGGCGGGCTCCGGAGGGCCTTGAGCCGCAGGTCGCGGGCTGCGGCGGGTGGAGGAAGTGGCCGCGAACGTAGGCCCGCCGTCCGTGCCTGGACAGGGCACGGATTCGATATGCGAGACGGCTGGGCGGTCGGTGACCTTAATGAAACATCAGCTGTGCGCAGAGTGACGTAGAGGAGATACGGCACGTCCGTGACGGGACGGGTGGGACTTCGTGGTGGTCCCCGGTCCGGCTCAGCCCCGGACGGGAGTCCCCGGGCCGTGCCGTACATCCGGAGTCTCGCAATGCGAAACAGCCCTGTTCACCGGGCTGCGGTGAGGCCCTTAGGGTCCGCCCATGCAGACCACCCTCTCCAGGCTTGCCGCCGGGACGCTCACCAGCGTCTCGCTCACCGAAGAGCTCATCGCGCGCGCGGAGCGGGCGGGCGACCTGGGAGCCTTCGTCACCCTTGATGCCGACCGCGCTCTCGCCGAGGCCGAGGCCGCGGACCGCAGCCCCGGGCGGGGCCCGCTGCACGGGCTGCCGATCGCCGTCAAGGACAACATCCACGTCGCCGGACTCCCCAACACCGCGGGCTGCGAGGCGCTCGCCGGATTCGTCCCGGACCGGGACGCGGAGGCGATCACCCGGCTGCGTGCGGCCGGCGCGATCGTGCTCGGCAAGACCAACATGCACGAGCTGGCCCTGGGAGCCACCACTGCGGGCGGCCCGTACGGCCCCGCTCGCAATCCCGCCGACCCCGCCCGTTTCGCGGGCGGAAGCAGCGGCGGCACCGCCACGGCCGTCGCCGCCGGTCTGGCCCCGGCCGGGCTGGGCACCGACACCGGCGGCTCGGTCCGCGTCCCGGCCGCGCTCACCGGCATCGCCGGTCTTCGCCCGACGACGGGCCGTTACCCCGCCGGGGGAGTGACGCCGCTGTCGTGGACGCGCGACACCATCGGCCCCATGGCCCCGACTGTCACGGACCTGGTCCTGCTGGACACCGTCCTCGCCGCCGACCGGGGCCCGGCCGAGGCACCCGAGCCGCGCGAGGTCGTGCTCGCCGTCCCCGCACACCACTTCACCGAGCCGCTGCACCCGCGTACCGCCGAGGTGTGGGAGCACTGCCTGGACGTTCTGGGGACCGCCGGGGTCCGGCTCGTGCCGGTACGGCTGCCGGAGGTCGAGACGGCCGAGGAACTGGCCGGATTCCCCATCACCCTCTACGAGGCCGCCAGGCAGCTGCCCGGGTACCTGAGCGTGGCGACGGGCGGCACGGAACCGGCGGAACTCCTGGCCCGGATCACCCACCCCGACGTACGCACGACGATGGAACGGGTCGTGTTCCCGCAGGCGGTCACCGAGTCGGCGTACCGGGCCGCCCTTGAGGTCCGCGACCGTGTCCTCGTGGACGGCTACCGGCGGATCTTCCGCGAAACCGGAGCACACGCCGTGCTCTTCCCCACCACCCCCCTGCCCGCCGGACGGATCGACACCGGCACCGAGCGGGTACGGCTGGACGGTGACCCGCGTCCGGCCTTCCCCACGTACATCCGCAACACGGGACCCGGCAGCGTCGCCGCTCTTCCCGGCCTCACCGTGCCCGTCCGGTCGGCGGGCCCGGGACTCCCGGTGGGTGTGGCGCTCGACGCGCCCTGGAACACCGACCGACGGCTCCTGGGCCTCGGCCTGCTGGTCGAAGAGCTCCTGGAAGCGGGAGCATGAAGAGAAGGAGACGATCGGACATGACAGAGACCACTCGCCGCTTCAAGGCCGCGGCCGTCCAGGCCGAGCCCGCCTGGCTCGACGCGGAGGCCGGGGTCGCCAAGACCGTCGACCTGATCGCGGAAGCGGCCCGGGGCGGGGCCTCGCTCATCGCCTTCCCCGAAGTGTGGATCCCCGGCTACCCGCACTTCCTGTGGCTGGGCGCGGTCGCCGACCAGGTCCCCTACGTCGGCCGCTACCACGCCGCCTCGCTCGCCCCCGACAGCGACGGGATGACCACGATCCGCCGCGCAGCCCGGCAGCACGGCATCACCGTCGCGCTCGGATACAGCGAGAAGGACCACGGCAGCCTCTACATCACCCAGACCGTGATCGCCGCCGACGGCAGCGTGCTCCTGCACCGCCGCAAGCTCAAGCCGACCCATGTCGAGCGCAGCCTGTTCGGCGAGGGCGACGGCAGCGACCTCAAGGTCGTCGACAGCGCGCTCGGCCGGCTCGGCGCCCTGAACTGCGCCGAGCACGTCCAGCCGCTCAGCAAGTACGCCCTGTACGCGCAGAACGAGCAGGTGCACATCGCCAGTTGGCCGTGTTTCGGTCTCTACCGCGACCTCGCCTTCCAGCTCAGCGCCGAGGCCAACACCGCCGCGAGCCAGGTGTACGCCATCGAGGGCAGCGCCTTCGTCCTGATGGCCACCCAGGTCATCTCCCCGGCCGGCATCGACGTCTTCGCGTCCACCCCCGAGCAGCGCCGTCTGCTCACGGCCGGCGGCGGCTGCTCCCGGATCTTCGGCCCCGACGGGCGTACCCTCACCAAGGACGTCGACGAGGGCGAGGAGGCGCTGGTGTACGCCGACATCGACCTCGACGAGATCGACCTCGCGAAGAACGCGTACGACCCCGCCGGGCACTACGCACGCGCCGATGCCACGTATCTCGTTCACCGTCGCGAAGCCCGCCGGCCCGTGCTCGGGGAGGCGGTTCCCGCCGAGAGCGCGTTCCCGGTGCTGGACGACGAGATCCCCGAACCATGACCGGACCCGCCGAAGACTCCCCGCCGCCGAGCCGTCCCTCCGTCCAGACGCTGGACCGGGGGCTCAGGCTGCTGGAGGTGATCGCGCTGTCGGACGTACCGCTGACGCTGGCCGAACTGAGCCAGCAGATGGGGCTGCACCGCTCGATCGTCTACCGGCTGCTGCGCACCCTCCAGGACCACCACCTGGTCGCGCACACCGCCCACGGGTACGTCATCGGCACCCGCGCGCAGTCACTGGGCCGACGCAGCCTGCCCATGCTCCAGCGCATCGCCAAACCGGAGATCGCCAAGCTGGCCGCGCGCGTGGGCCTGACCTCCTTCTTCGTCGTCCGCGACGGCGAAGAAGCGGTCACGCTGGTATCCGTCGAGGTCGAGAGCACCCGCTCGCGCACCGTCTACAGCCCCGGCGACCGGCATCCGCTGGCCCTGGGCTCCCCGGGCGTCGCCATGCTGTCCGCCGAGCCGCAACTGCTCGGTGAGCGACCGGAGATCAGCCGGGCCCGGGCCTGCGGCTACTCCGTCACACGCAACGAGGTCGTGCGCGGTCTCGGGACGATCTCGGCGCCGGTCGTGTCGGCGCCCGGCCATGCCGTAGCCGCCGTGTCGATCGCCTTCACCGTCGAACAGCCCGGCCCGCCGCAGATCGAGGCCGTCCTCGACACCGCCCGCCTCATCACCGGCCGGCTGCGCGCGGAGCTGTCCTCCGGAGCGGTCCTGCCCGGAGTCGACTGACTCGACCGCCGACTCACGCACGTTTCGCATAGTGAACGTGCCCGTGGCCCCCCGGGGTTGGGCGGCTTAGCGTCCAGTCCTGCCAGAAAGGGGACCCGCGATGACCACGGCCGCCCATACCAGGACCGTCAAGGAACAGACCTTCGACGTCCTGCGCCAGTACGACCTCACCACCCTCTTCAGCAACCCGGGCTCCACCGAGGTCGGCTTCCTCGCCGATCTGCCCGCCGACATCTCCTTCGTGCTCGGCCTGCACGAGGGCTCGGTCGTCGGGATGGCCTCCGGCAGCGCCCTGGCCACCGGTCGCCCCGCGCTCGTACTGCTGCACACCACCGCCGGATACGGCAACGCGGTCAGCGCCCTGGCCACCGCCCGCGCCAACCGCGCGCCCCTGGTGGTCATCGTGGGCCAGCAGGACCGCCGGCATCTGCCCCACGAGCCGTTCCTGGCCGGGCGGTTGGACGGCCTCGCGGGAGAGTACCCCGTGTGGCAGCACACGCCGGCCCGTCCGCAGGACGTCCCCGGCGCCGTCGCCCGTGCCTGGCACGAGGCCCAGGAAGGCCGTGGTCCGGCGGTCGTGGTGGTCCCGATGGACGACTGGTTCGCCGAGGCCGACGACGACGTCGCCCAGGCCGCGCCGCGCGGACCGCTCGCGGTACGAGGCGGTCGTACGGCCTCCGACGACGCCCTGGCCGCCCTCGCCACGCTGCTGACGGCCGCCGACTCACCCTGTCTGGTGGCGGGCGCGGGCAACGACACGGCGGCCGGCTGGGAGGCGCTCGTCACGCTGGCCGAGCGCCTGGACTGCCCGGTCCACCAGGAGCCGTTCGGCGCCCGCGCCGGCTTCCCCCAGGACCACCGTCTCTTCGCCGGACACCTGCCCGCGGTGCGCCCCGCACTGCGCGAGGTGCTCGCGCCGTACGACACGGTCCTCACCGTCGGAGCCGCCGCGTTCCGCCAATACACCTACGCCCCCGGCGACTTCACCGAGCCGGGCACCCGGGTCGCCGTCATCACGGACGATCCGGAGGAGGCCCACCGCAGCCCGGGGGAGCTGGTGCTGCTCGCCGAACCGGCCGACACCGTACGCCGGTTGGCCCCACTGGTGCCCGCCGTCCCGCGTTCCCCCGCGCCGCACCGGCCGACCGCGCCCCAGCCGCCCGCCCCCGGGGAGCCCCTGCGGGCAGCCCACGTGCTGGCCGCCCTCGCCGAGCGACTCGACCCGAATGCGGTGGTGGTGGAGGAAACCCCCTCCAGCCGCCCGGACCTGCACCGGCTGCTGCCCGCCCGGGCGCCGCTCGGCTTCCTCAGCGCGGCCATGGGCGGACTGGGCTTCGCCATGCCGGCCGCGATCGGCGTCCGCAACGGCGCCCCGGACCGGCCCGTCGTGGCCGTCCTCGGCGACGGCTCCTCCCTCTACTCGGTCCAGGCCCTGTGGAGCGCCGCCCACTACGGCATCGGCGTCCTGTTCGTCGTCCTCGCCAACGGCCGCTACGCGATCATGGACCGCCTCTCCGAGCGCGAGGGCTCCGCCGCCCCGGCCTGGCCCGCCTTCACCGAGCTGAGCGTGTCGACCTTGGCCAAGGGCCTGGGCTGCCCGGCCGAACGGGTCGAGGACCACACCGCGTTGCTGTCCGTCCTGGACAAGGTCCTGCCGACGCTGGCGGACCGGCGTGAGCCGCTCGTGCTCGAGGTCGCCGTCGAGGCCGACGCCCACTACTCCTCCTGACCCGTTGAACGGAAGGCACAGACCCGTGAAGGTCGTCATCATCGGAGGCGCCGGCGGCATCGGCTCCTCCGCCGCGTTCAACCTGCTCTCCGCGCAGGGGACGTACGAGATCGTGCTCGTCGACACCCGGCCGAACATGATCACCAGCCACACCATGGACCTGGAGAACGCCCTCGGCCTCGGCGCCACCGCCGACACCGTGCGGGGCGGCACCCCCGAGGACGCCCTCGACGCGGACGTGGTCGTGCTGAGCGCCGCCGTCCCGCTGCGGCTGAACTCCTCCCGTTCCGTCTTCCTCGCCGACAACGCGCGGATCGTGAACGAGTGCCTGCGTCCCCTGCGGGAGGCGGGAGCGGACTTCGGCGGGCTGGTGCTCATGCTCACCAACCCCGTCGACCCGCTGCTGACCTGGGTGCACCGGCAGGGCTGGCTGCCGCGCGAGCGGCTGATCGGCTACACCCTCAACGACAGCCTCCGGCTGCGCACCGGCATCGCGTTCGCGCTCGGCGTGCCGCCGAAGGACGTCGACGCCTGGATGCTCGGCGAGCACGGCGAGGGCCAGGTCCCGCTGTACAGCCGGGTCAGGGTCGGCGGGCAGCCCGTCGTGCTCACCGACGAGCAGCGCACGGCCGCCGAGGAGTACGTGGACACCTGGTACTCCAAGCACGTCGCCCTCGACTCGGGCCGCACCTCCACCTGGACCACCGGCCTGGGCACCGCCCGTCTCATCGAGGCGATCGCCACCGGCTCCGGGACCCTCGTCCCCGCCTCCGTCGTGCTGGACGGCGAGTACGGCGTGCACGGCACCAGCCTCACCGTGCCCGTCGAGCTCGGGCCCGAGGGCGTACGCCGCATCGCGGCCTGGGACCTGCCGGAGGAGGAAGCGGCCGGCATGGTCCGGGCCGCCGACCGTGTCGAGGCGGGCGCCGCCGATCTGACCGACCAGGCCGTGGCTCAACCGTCCTGACCAAGCCCACCACGTGTCACCACGTAAGAACGCGTATCAACGACGCTACGTAGCAAGGAGAACGACCTCATGGCCATCACCCGAGACCTGTACATCGCCGGCAGAGACGTGCCCGCCGCCTCCGGCCGGACCACCGACGACATCAACCCCTTCACCGGGGAGGTGTACGCCACCGTCGCCGCCGCCGGTCCCGAGGACGTCGTACGTGCCGTGGACGCGGCCGACGCGGCGTTCGAGGAGTGGGCCGCGCTGGCCCCTTTCGCCCGTCGGGCGATCTTCCTGAAGGCAGCCGACCTGCTGGACGGGCGCGGCGCACAGGTCGCCGATCTGATGGCGCAGGAGGCGGGCGGCACACGTCCATGGGCGTTCTTCAACGTGATGCTGGCGGCGAACATCCTGCGCGAGGCGGCGGCCGCGATCACCGCCCCGCGCGGTGAGGTGCTCAGCGCGCAGGAGCAGGGCGCGCTGGGCCTGGCGGTGCGCGAACCGCTGGGCGTGGTCGCGGCGTTCGCGCCCTGGAACGCGCCGGTCATCCTGGGCGTGCGCGCCGTGGCGGCGCCGCTGGCCGCGGGCAACACGGTCGTCGTCAAGGCGAGCGAGGACGCGCCGATCGCCTGTGGGCTGCTGGTCGCCGACGTGCTGCGGGAGGCCGGGCTGCCGGACGGCGTGCTCAACGTCATCACCAACGCCCGTGAGGACGCTGCCGAGATCGCCGAGACGCTGATCGCCGACGAGCGGGTGCGGGCGGTGAACTTCACCGGCTCCACCGCTGTCGGCCGGATCGTCGGAGAGCTGGCGGCCCGTCACCTCAAGCCCGCCGTACTGGAGCTGGGCGGCAAGAACGCGGTGCTCGTCCTCGACGACGCGGACGTGGACTACGCCGTGAACGCCGTGACGTTCAGCGTGTTCATGAACGCCGGGCAGATCTGCATGTCCGGCGACCGGATCCTCGTCCACGAGTCCCTGGCGGAGGAGTTCACCCGGAAGTTCACCGCGAAGGCGGGTTCGCTGGCGGCCGGCGACCCCGGCGAGCCGTACACGGTCGTGGGCCCGCTGGTGAGCGCACAGGCCGCCCGGCGGGTGGCCGACCTGGTCGCGGACGCCATGGCCAAGGGCGCGAAGGTCCTGCTCGGCGGCGGTGAACCGGACGGCGCGGTCCACCCCGCGACCGTCCTCACCGATGTCCCGAGAGACGCGGACCTGTACCACGCGGAGGCGTTCGGCCCGGTCTGCGTGATCGAGACCTTCACCGACGACGACACCGCGGTGGCCCTCGCCAACGACACCGACAACGGCCTGACCTGCGGCATCATCACGGAGAACGCCACCCACGGACTGACGGTGGCGCGCCGGATCCGTACGGGCATCGTGCACATCAACGACCAGTCGGTGGCCGACGAACCGCAAGCCCCGTTCGGTGGAGCGAAGGCCTCCGGGTACGGGCGCTTCGGCGGCCGTTGGGGGGTCGAAGCGTTCTCCAACACCCGCTGGGTGACCATCGCCACGCAGCAAGCGCACTACCCCTTCTGAACCGACCTGTCGGACACTTCGCGACAGGCCTGGGAACACGCCGCCCCCGCGCCCTGGGAGTCATCGCCGATCCAGGGACAAGCCGGGG
>NZ_KQ948779.1:0-10101 GCF_001514205.1 Streptomyces griseoruber
CTAGTGCCGCGGCAGGCAACGTTTGCCCGTCAAGGAGCGGCGTCCGGTGCGTGCTCTCGGCGTGCCGGCCGGAAGTCCTCGTACTGGACGTACTTGGGCTTTCGGCCGGTGCGGCGAGAGTGCGTGCCGGGCGTCGCGACGGGGCGAACGTCGCCTGCCGCGGCACTGGTCCGTCGGCTCATCCCCGTACGTAGAGGGGCTCGCCCGGAGGGGTGGTCCCGGCCGGCAGGAGCGCCAGGTCGAGACCCCGCACCAGGCGGGCCCTCAGTGTCTCGTCGGCGGCGAGCCGGCCGGCCACCGCGCGGGCGGCCTCGGCGGGGGCGGCGGCCGGGTCGAGGACCAGGGCGAGGGTGCCGTCCGCCTGCCCCGGCCCGAGGTGCGCGCGGACGACGTCCGGTTCGGCGGCCACCGCGGCACGCACCGCTTCCCGTACGGCCGGATCGGCGAGCGGATCGGTCGTCGTACGGCCCTCCGCGAGCGCCCGCAGCGCCGGTCCCGTCAGCTCGAACGCCACCGGCCCGGCCAGGTCGAGCACCACGGTGTCCGCCTTCTCGTGGGCGGCGGCCCGCAGCGCCTGGTGCAGGGGTACGGCGACGGGGCGCGCCGCCGGGTCCCAGCGGGCGAGGGAGTCGGTGGAGGTGAAGGCGGGCAGGGCGGTGCGGCCGCCGGCCTTCAGGGTGGGGACGGCCATGTCGCTGGTCTTCTCGCGGCGCAGCCCGTTCTCGTCCTCCTCGACCTCGCCGAGCACGGCCACCACCGGGACGAGCAGCCGGGTGCCCTCGAGCGCCTCCAGGACGGGTCCGACGGCGGTGCGGTCCTCGGCCCAGGCGGCGAGCGCCGCGCTCAGCCGGGGGTCGGCGGAGCCGTCGTCGTCGGAGTAGCCGGGGTCGGGAATGTTCTTGTTCGCCACGGTCACCGACCTTATCGGGGGGATGCTGCTGGGCTTGTGCGGGGCCCGAAACACGACCGAGACGGCTTTCACAGGATTCTCAGCCTTCGCTGACGTACCTCTTACGTACGTCTAACGGCCCGCACAGTCGCCGCCGCGACCATCTCGGGCATGGAGTCTCGCAGAGCCCGTAGCGGCCGCCGCGCCCGCCCGTCCCGGCGCCGCCCCCTCCTCTACACCGCGCTCGCCACCGTGGCCGTCCTCGGCGCCACCGCGGGCGGCACCGTCTACGTGAAGGCACAGGCGCACTCCGGCGAGGGGGCCGTATCGTCGTCCTCCGCGGAGCCGTCGGCGTCCGCGTCGGGGTCGGCGGACGGAGGCGTGACGGTGGAGTCGGTGGCGGCACCCGAGGTGGATCACGACGCGCTGCTGGCCGGGGCGATGAAGTCGGTGACCGTGCCGGGGGACGCGAAGGTGTCCGTGGCCGTGCTGGACGTGGACTCCGGGGACAGCGCGACCTACGGCTCCGCCGCGTTCGACACGGCGAGCATCGTGAAGGTGGACATCCTGGCGACCCTGCTGCTCCAGGCGCAGGACGCGGGCCGGCATCTCACGGCGGCCGAGAAGTCGTCCGCCACCACGATGATCGAGAACAGCGACAACACCTCGGCCTCGGAGCTGTGGCGGATCATCGGCAAGGCGGAGGGGCTGGACGCGGCGAACGAGCGCTTCGGGCTCACGGGCACCGAAGGCGGCGACGACATGCTGTGGGGGCTCACCCAGACCACGGCCGCCGACCAGCTCAGGCTGCTCCGGCAGGTCTTCGGGGACGACTCGGAGCTGAGCGAGGCGTCCCGGACGTACCTGCAGGGCCTGATGCGGCAGATAGCGGCCGGCCAGCACTGGGGTGTCTCGGCGGCGGCCGACGGCTCGTCCTGGGCGCTGAAGAACGGCTGGCTGGCCAGGAGCACCACCGGGCTGTGGGACATCAACAGCATCGGGCGGGTGACGTCCGGCGGGCGCACGTATCTGGTGGCGGTGCTGTCGAACGGCAGCGCGACGCAGGCGAAGGGCATCTCGCTGGTGGAGGCGGCGGCGAAGGCGGCGGTGTCGGTGTTCGCGGACGACGGCGCGTCGGCGACGACGACGGCCACCGACTACTAGGCGGCGCTAGTACGTCTCGTACGTCTCGTAGGTCTCGAACGCGTCGGGGTCGCGGCGGCCGCGCCACAGGACGACCGCGCCGAGCAGGAGCACCACTCCGGCCCCGCCCGCGAGCGGGGCGGCCCAGCTGGAGGTGTCGTCGTCGGCGCGGGCGGTGTCGGGGCCCGCGCCGAAGTACTTCTTGCCGTAGGACGCGGACTTCAGGCCCTGCGGCTCGAGGTCGCCGGCGGCCCGGATCGCGGCGGCGGGGTCGATGAAGCCGAAGCCCCGGGAGTCGTCGCGGCCGCCGGCGGGGGGGTTGCGAGCGGTGTCTTCCAGGAGCTTCTTGATCTGTGCCGGGGTGAGCCCGGGGTGGGCGGCCTTGACGAGCGCGACCGCGCCCGAGACGAACGCGGAGGCCGCGCTGGTCCCCCAGCCCTCGTAGTACTTGTGGTCGGGGTCGGCGATGACGACCTTCTGGCCGGGGGCGCTGACCGTGGCGTACCAGCGGCGGGTGGAGAACGAGGCGCGGGTGCCGTAGCGGTCGACGGCGGTCGCGACGATCACGCCCGGGTAGGCCGCCGGGTAGGAGATGTGGTCGCCCTTGTCCCCGCCGTTGCCGGCCGAGGCGACGACGACCACCCCCTTCTTCAGGGCGTACTGCACGGCCTCGTCCTCGGCCGGTTCCGGGTGGGCGGAGGCGGAGTCGTCGCCGAGGGAGAGGTTGATGACGTCGGCACCCTGGTCGGCGGCCCAGCGGATGCCCTCGGCGAGGGCGTTGCCACGGCTGTTGCGGGCCTTGGTGCGCTGGGGGTCGTCGTCCTCCAGGATCACGCGGACGGGGAGGATCCTGGCCTCGGGCGCGATGCCCATGACCCCGTCCTCGTCGCCGTACCCGTGCCCGTGACCGGCGATGATGCCGGCCATGGCGGTGCCGTGCCGGGCCCAGGGCCGCTCGCCCTCCTTCGCGCCGAAGCCGACCATGTCCTTGCCCTCGAGGACGTTGCCCTCCAGGTCGGGGTGGTCGGCCTCCACACCGGTGTCCAGGACGGCGACGGTGATGCCCTTGCCCTTGGTGGTCTGCCAGGCCTCCTGGGTGTGCATGGCGTCGAGGGCCCACTGCTGGGCGCGGATGCCGTCGGCGTACGCCGGGGCGGCGGGCAGCAGGGCGACGGAACCGGCGAGCAGACAGCAGAGCAGCCCGGCCCTGCGGGTACGACGGCTGCGAGGGCTGCGACGGCTCATGAGGGCTGCTCCGAGGGCGGCGTGACGGCGGTCTTGCGCAGGCTCCGCTCGATGCGGTCGGCGAGGCCCCGGGCCTCGTTGCCGAGGCCGGCCTGGGCGGGGGCCGTGGTGGCGCCGGAGGCGGTGGCCTGCGTGGCGGGCTCGGGGCTGTCGACGGTACGGCCGTCGGCCCAGCCGGAGACGGCGTAGACGACGACGGGGGCGTCGGTGAGGACGGAGATCGTCCACGAGGCGCGCTGCTTGTCGCCGAAGGAGACGGCGGCGGTGCCCTTCGCGGCGTACGGCTTCGGCATCAGGTCGGTGCGGCGGCCCAGGCCCTCCTTGTCGAAACGGGTGTCGAGGGCGCGCATGCCGGCCGCGTCGGCGGTGGTGAAGAGCAGGCCGACGGTGGTGACGTAGCTCTGGGTGGCGTCGGTGTAGGTGGCGCGCAGGAGCCGCTGGCAGCCGACCGGGGTGAGGGCCTGGCGCAGCAGCGGGTCGAAGGCGTCGGCACAGCCGCTGTCCGGGGCGACGGCGATCCGGGTCCAGGTCCGGTCGGCGCCGCCGGGGCCGGCGCCCTGCCCGTCGACGGTGACCGGGAACAGGTCGTCGACCGGAACGTTGTGCCACAGGCCGCCGGCGGCGGCGTACGTGTCCCGCGCGCCGCTTCCCTCCGCGTCCCCGATGAGCCAACTCCCGGTGACGGCACCGCCGATGAGCCCCAGCCCGAGCACGACACAGGCGGCGGCCACGACGGTGCGCCCCCGCCGCCCGGCCCCTCGCCACCCGTCCCCGAACCCTTCGGGCCGCGCGAACGTCACCACGGGCCGCGTGGCACCGGGCGCCTTCCCGGGAGCCATGGGAGCGCTCCAGGAGAGGGCGGGATCAGGCGAGACGACAGCGGACAGGGACGCCTCGGAGGGGGCGGCGGGAGGGGTGGAGGGGCGCGCGGAGGGGCCCTGTGCAGCGGAGGGAGCGACGAAGGGGTCCGGGGCGGCCGTGGGGCGCGGGGGCGTGTTCGGTGCGGCGGCGGGGCGCGGGGGCGCGCTGGGCGCGGCGGCGGGGCGCGGGGGCGCGGCGGCGGGGCGACCGGAGGTGCCCTGCCCGGGTGTGGAGCGGGTGGCGGCACCCGGGCCGGACCCGGGACGGCCGGAATCACCCGTGGCCGTGGTGGGGCGGGCGGGATCGGAGGTCGGGCGGGTGGGTCGGGTGGGTCGGGTGGGTGGGGACTGGTCCGCCGGGGAGCGCGGTGGGTCCGCGGGGGCGGGCGTCGGGCGGGTGGTGGGCTTCGGGGGCGCGGGCCGGGGGGCCGGGGGCGGGAGGGTGAAGTCGGGGGGCGGTATGGCGGAGGTGGGCGTCCAGGCCGGCTGGTCGTCCGGTTCGGCCGTCGGCGGCTGCGGGGCGGCAGCACGCCGGGCGGTACCGGGGCCCTGCCCCGTCTCCGGCTCCACGTCGGCACTCGGGCTCGGGACCCAGCTGCGGGGCAGCGGGCTCCAGGCACTGCCGGAGACCGGGGCGGTGGGGCGCGAGCCGCTGCCGTCGGCCGGCTCGGCGGTACGGGGAGCCGTCGCCGGACGCGGGCCGAAGAAGTCGGAGGACCGGGGTGCCGACGAGCCCGCGGGGCGGGCGCCGCCCGGTTCGGTGGGTTCCGGGCCACGTGGGGCACCCGGACCGCCGAACCGCGGCTCGGTGGTGTTGTCCGCGCGGTCGTCGGCCGGAGCGCCGGTACCCGGGCGGTCGGGGCGGTCACGATCGGCGCTGCGGGGCGCCTGCGTTCCGGGCGGTCGGTACGGGGAGGAGCCGTTGCCCGGGGCGTCCGGGCGTACCGGCGTCGCCGGGGGCTGTGCCGGGCGGGGGGTGTCGGGGCGGCGCGGGGCGGGGCCGCCCGGCCGGGGCGGGGTGTCGGGGAAGCGGGCCGACGCGGCAGGCGGAGGCGGCGCGCCCACGGGATCCGTGCCGAAGGGGGCGGAGAAGCGGAGGGTCCGGTCCGAGGGCGCGGTCCTGCCCGGAGCGGACGGCGGGGCCTCCGGCGAGCCGCCGGCCTCCTGGTCGGCGGACGGGGCGTACGGGCGGACCCAGGGGGCCGGGATCCTCGGGGACCTCGGCGTGGCGGCTCCGGTGGGGCGGTTCGGCCGGGGGTGCGGGGCGCTGTTCCGCGGCCCCGCGGGGCCCACGACGCCGTGCGTGCCGTTCTCCTCGGCGCCGGACGGCTTCGCTGTGTCGTTCGCGGGTTTCTCCCCGGGTGCGGCGGTCGGCTGTTCCTCGTGACCCTCGCCCGCCGAGGGCGGCTGGGCCGGGCGGGGCGGCACGTCGGGGCGCGGGGGAACCGAGGCGCGGCGTGCTTCCGTACTCATGCACCCCCCGTTTCCTCTGGCCCGGGCCGTCGTTCTCGTACGCGGGCCGTCCTGCGCGTGCCCGGGCGCCCCGGTGCGGACGCGGTGGTCCGTCCAGGCACGCATACCCGCGCGGAGGGAGCGGCATCCCGGCGCGGATCTCCGGCCGGAGCCGTCCTCCGTGCGTGCGCGTCACTCTACGGCTTGTTGCCGAGCGAACGGGAACCAGTCCGTGACCGACGGGGTATCTGCCCGGAACATCCCCCTACCCTGCGGTAATCGAGTCTGGCAGGCTTCGTTCATGACTGCGCGCGCCGCCGACCGGGCCCGTTACGACCGGGCCACCGAGCATCTCGACGCTCCTCTCGCAATCGTCGACCTGGACGCTTTCGACGCCAACGCCGAGGACCTCCGCCGCCGGGCCGGCGGCAAGCCGATCCGGGTGGCCAGCAAGTCCGTCCGCTGCCGGACCCTGCTGGAGCGCGTCCTCGCCAGGGACGGCTTCGCGGGCATCATGTCGTTCACCCTGGCCGAATCCCTGTGGCTGGCCCGTTCCGGCTTCGACGACATCCTGCTCGCCTATCCCTCCGCCGACCGCGCCGCCTTCGCCGAGCTGGCCGCCGACCCCAAGCTCGCGACCGCCGTCGCGGTCATGATCGACGACGTCGCCCAGCTCGACCTCATCGACGCGGCACGGGCCGGCGGCAGCGAAGTCATCCGGGTCTGCCTGGAGTTGGACACCTCGCTGAAGCTGCTCGGCGGCCGGGTGCGGGTCGGCGCCCTGCGCTCCCCGCTGTACTCCCCCGCCCAGGTGGCCGAGGTGGCGCGGGCGGTGGCCCGGCGGCCAGGGTTCAAGCTCGTGGGGATCATGGCGTACGAGGGTCATATCGCCGGTGTCGGCGACGATGTGGCCGGGCGGCCCTTCCGGTCCCGGGCGATCCGGCTGATGCAGGCCACGGCCCGCCGTGAACTCGCCGAGCGGCGTGCCGCGGTGGTGCGCGCGGTGCGGGCCGTCGCCCCGGACCTGGAGTTCGTCAACGGCGGCGGCACCGGCAGTGTGCAGCACACGGCCGCCGAGGACGCGGTGACGGAGATCGGCGCCGGGTCGGGGCTGTACGTGCCGCGGCTCTTCGACAACTACACGTCGTTCACCGGGCGTCCGGCCGCCCTGTTCGCCCAGCCCGTCGTACGGCGGCCGGGGGTGGGCGTCGTGACCGTCCTCGGCGGCGGCTACCCGGCCTCCGGCGCCGCCGGACCCGACCGGCTCCCCGTGCCGTACCTGCCCGAGGGGCTGCGGTACGACCCCCAGGAGGGCCCCGGCGAGGTGCAGACCCCGCTCATCGGCTCCCCCGCCGACGATCTGCTGATCGGCGACAAGGTGTGGTTCCGGCACGCGAAGGCCGGTGAGCTGTGCGAGCGGTTCGACGTGCTGCACCTGGTGGAGGGGGACACGGTCACGGCGACCGTGCCCACCTACCGGGGCGAGGGGCACACGTTCCTGTGACGACCGCCTCGGGCGGGTGTCGAAAGTGGCGTCGTCCGCCCGGAGGGCGGGGCCCGCGGCGTCTGGTGCGGTGCATCGCACGGCGGAGGGTCGTCCGCGTACTGGGCGTACGCGGACGATCCCGACAACGCGGCGAGGCGCCGTGCCAGGCGTCGCGGCCCAGACGGGACTTTCGATACACGCCCTAGAGCGGGGTGACGTACGCCCCGGCGATACCGCCGTCCACCAGGAAGTCGGCGGCGTTGACGAACGAGGAGTCGTCGCTGGCCAGGAAGGCCACGGCCGCGGCGATCTCCTCGGCCTCGGCGAACCGGCCCACCGGGATGTGCACCAGGCGCCGGGCGGCCCGCTCCGGGTCCTTCGCGAACAGCTCCTGCAGGAGCGGGGTGTTGACCGGGCCGGGGCACAGGGCGTTGACCCGGATGCCCTCCCGCGCGAACTGCACGCCCAGCTCACGGGACATGGCGAGGACGCCGCCCTTGGAGGCGGTGTACGAGATCTGCGAGGTCGCCGCGCCCATCCTGGCCACGAACGACGCCGTGTTGATGATCGAGCCCCTGCCCTGGCGCCGCATGTAGGGGATGGCGGCCTTGCAGCACAGGTAGACGGAGGTCAGGTTGACCTCCTGGACGCGCTTCCAGGCCTCCAGGCCGGTCTCCAGGATGGAGTCGTCGTCGGGCGGCGAGATGCCCGCGTTGTTGAAGGCGACGTCGACGCTGCCGTAGGTGTCGTACGCCGTCCTGAACAGGGCCTCGACCTGCTCGGCGTCGGTGACGTCGACCTTCACGAAGATCCCGCCGACCTCCTCGGCGGCCGCCTTGCCGCGGGCCTCGTCGACGTCGCCGCAGACGACGTGGGCGCCCTCGGAGGCGAGCCGGCGGGCGGTGGCGAGGCCGATGCCGCTGCCGGCTCCGGTGATGACGGCCGTACGGCCGACGAGGCGACGGCACACAATCTCTTCGGTCACTGTGCGGGGCCCTCCGTGGAGATGAAGACGTTCTTGGTTTCGGTGAAGGCGGTCAGGGCGTCCGGGCCCAGCTCACGGCCGACGCCGGACTGCTTGAAGCCGCCGAACGGGGTCCAGTAGCGGACGCTGGAGTGGGAGTTGACGGACAGGTTCCCGGCGCGCACCGCCTGCGAGACGCGCAGGGCGCGGCCGACGTCCCGGGTCCAGATGGAGCCGGAGAGGCCGTAGGGGGTGTCGTTGGCGAGCCGGATCGCGTCCGCCTCGTCGGTGAAGGGCAGGAGGACGGCGACGGGGCCGAAGATCTCCTCGCGGGCGGCGTCGGAGTCGGGTGCGGCGCCGGTGAGGACGGTCGGCGGGAACCAGAAGCCGGGTCCCTCGGGGGCGCTGCCACGCAGTCCCGGGGCGTCGTCCGGGACGAACGACCGTACGCGGTCGACCTGCTGACGGGAGATCAGCGGGCCCATCCGCGTCGCCTCGTCGGCCGGGTCGCCGACCACCACGGCGGGCAGCTCCCGGGCGAGGAGGTCGGCCACCTCGTCGTACACCGACTCCTGGACGAGGATCCGGGTGCGGGCGCAGCAGTCCTGGCCGGAGTTGTCGAGGAAGGAGAAGGGGTCGACGGCCGCCTTCAGGTCGGCGTCGGCGAAGACGACGTTGGGGCTCTTGCCGCCGAGTTCGAGGGTGACCGGTTTGACCTGGCGGGCGCAGCGCTCCATGACCTCGCGGCCGGTGCGGGTGGAGCCGGTGAACACGATCTTCGCCACGCCGGGGTGGTCGACGAGCGCGCGTCCCGCGACGGCGCCGTACCCGGGCAGGACCTGGAACAGCCCCTCGGGCAGGCCGGCTTCGAGCCCGAGTTCGGCGAGGCGCAGGGCGGTGAGCGGGGTGGTCTCGGCGGGCTTGAGGACGACCGCGTTGCCGGCCGCGAGGGCCGGGAAGGAACCCCAGGCGGCGATCGGCATCGGGAAGTTCCAGGGGGCGATCACGCCGACCACGCCGAGCGGCTCGTGGAAGGTGACGTCCCAGCCGCCGGGGACCGGGATCTGCCGGCCGGTGAGGCGTTCGATGCCGCCGGCCGCGTAGAGCAGCAGGTCGCGGGCGTTGCCGGCCTCCCAGCGGGCGTTGCCGAGGAGGTGGCCGGCCTCGCGGACCTCCAGCCGTGCCAGCTCGTCGAGGTGCGCGTCCACGGTGTCGGCGAACCGGCGCAGGAGGCGGGCGCGGTCGGCGGGCGCGAGCGCGGCCCACGGGCGCTGTGCCCCCGTGGCGCGCCGGACGGCCGCGTCCACGTCGGCCGCGTCGGCGGCGGGGACGGTGGCGACGACTTCCTCGGTGGCCGGATTCAGGACGATGAGCTCGTGCGGGTCGGACAAGACAGGACCTTTCACAGGCGTTCGAAGGAGCGGCGCAGTTCCCAGTCGGTGACCGCGGCGTCGAAGGCCTCCAGCTCGACGCGTGCCATGTTGCGGTAGTGGGCGACGACCTCGTCCCCGAAGGCGTCCTTGGCGACCGGGCTGTTCTCCCACAGCTCGGCGGCCTCGCGGAGCGTGCCGGGGACGTGCGCGTACTCGGCGGTGTAGGCGTTGCCGGGGCAGGCCTCGGGCAGCTCCAGCCGCTGCTCGATGCCGTACAGCCCGGCCGCGACCAGCCCGGCGACCGCGAGGTGCGGGTTGACGTCCCCGCCGGGCAGCCGGTTCTCGAACCGGAGTGAGCGGCCGTGTCCCACGACCCGCAGGGCGCAGGTGCGGTTGTCGTGGCCCCAGGCGACGGCGGTCGGGGCGAACGAGCCCTGCTGGAACCGCTTGTAGCTGTTGATGTTGGGGGCGTAGAGGAGCGAGAAGTCGCGCAGGGCGGCGAGCTGGCCGGCGAGGAAGTGCCGCATGGTGTCGCTCATCCCGCCGTCCTCGGCGGCGAAGGCGTTACGGCCGTCCGGGTCCGTCAGCGACAGGTGGATGTGACAGGAGTTGCCCTCGCGCTCGTTGAACTTGGCCATGAAGGTGAGGGAGCAGCCCTCCTGGGCGGCGATCTCCTTGGCGCCGGTCTT
>NZ_KQ948779.1:10954-260028 GCF_001514205.1 Streptomyces griseoruber
GTAGATCGCGTGCTGGTCGCAGGTGACGAGGGCCTCGTCGTAGCGGAAGGCGATCTCGTGCTGTCCGGGGTTGCACTCGCCCTTGGCGGACTCGACGGTGAGGCCGGCACCGGCCATGTCGTTGCGGATGCGGCGCAGCAGCGGCTCGATCCGTCCGGTCCCGAGGACCGAGTAGTCGATGTTGTACTGGTTGGCCGGGGTCAGCCCCCGGTAGTTCGCGTCCCAGGCCTGCTCGTAGCTGTCCTTGAAGACGATGAACTCCAGCTCGGTGCCGACCTGGGCGGTGAGGCCGTGCTCGGCGAGTCGCTCCAGCTGGCGGCGGAGGATCTGGCGCGGGGCGGCGACGACCGGCGAGCCGTCGTTCCAGGCGAGATCGGCGACCAGCATCGCGGTACCGGCGTTCCAGGGCACGCGGCGCAGGGTGGACAGGTCGGGGTGCATGGCGAAGTCGCCGTAGCCCCGCTCCCAGGAGGACATGGCGTAGCCGTCGACGGTGTTCATCTCGGTGTCGACGGCGAGGAGGTAGTTGCAGCCCTCGGTGCCGTGGTGGAGGACCTCGTCGAGGAAGAAGCGGGCGGCGAACCGCTTGCCCTGGAGCCGCCCCTGCATGTCGGGGAAGGCCAGGACGACGGTGTCGATCTCACCGCTCGCGACGAGGGCGTGCAGTTCCTCGACGCCGAGCGGGGGTGTGCGGTCTGCCACGGGAGGGCCTCCTTCAGGCTTCCTGGGCTGCTTTGTTCCTGTGACTTCTTCTTTGTTTCTGGGACTTCCTGGGCTTGGATGGCTCGGACGACCGGGAGCCATAAGGTATTGCGGAGAACCATTGCTTGGGAAGGGGGCACGGCCAGATGTCGGTGGACGCGGACGGCGGCCTCGGGGACCGGCTGGCCCCGGTGCTGCGGCCGGTGCGCGCGGGGAACGGCTTCGAGGAGGCGCTGGAGCAGATCCTCCAGGTCGTACGGCTGGGCCTGGTGCCCGGCGGCGAGCGGCTGCCGGCCGAGCGGGACCTGGCGGAGCGGCTCGGGATCAGCCGGGTGACACTGCGCGAGGTGCTGAAGGTGCTCCAGGACCAGGGGCTGGTGGAGTCCCGGCGGGGCCGCTACGGCGGAACGTTTGTGCTGCCGCGCGCGGACGCCGGCGGCGAGGACGAGCTGCGGCGCCGGATCGCCGAGGTCGACATCGAGGACGTCCTGCGGTTCCGCGAGGTGCTGGAGGTCGGCGCGGCGGGACTGTGCGCGGCGCACGGGCTGACCGACGAGCAGGCGGACCGGCTGCGCGACGCCCTCGCCCGGACCGCGGACGCCCCGCTGGCCGACTACCGGCGGCTGGACACCCTGCTCCATCTCACGCTGGCCGAGCTGTGCGGCTCCCCCTCGCTGACCGCGCAGTACGCGGCCGTGCGGGCGACGGTGAACGAGTTGCTGGATTGCATCCCGCTCCTGGTGCGCAACCTGGAGCACTCGCAGCGGCAGCACCTCGCGCTGGTCGAGGCGGTGCTGGACGGGGACGCGGACGGGGCGCGGGAGATGATGCGGGAGCACTGCGCCGGGACGGCGGCGCTGCTCCGGGGGTTCCTGGCATGACATGTCATTGGTCTGGGGAAAACCCATTGCGGGGACGGGAGGACACATGACGGACGGCGGCCGCCCGTTGATCGGGGTCAGCACGTATCTGGAGGCCGGGGCGCGCTGGGGCGTGTGGGAGCTGGACGCCGCGCTGCTGCCGGCCGGATATCCGCGGCTGGTGCAGCGGGCGGGCGGTCTGGCCGCGCTGCTCCCGCCGGACGCGCCCGGACACGCGGCGGCGACGGTCGCCCGTCTGGACGGTCTGGTGATCGCGGGCGGCCCGGACGTCGAGCCGGTCCGCTACGGCGCCGAGCGCGACCCCCGTACCGGTCCGCCGGCCCGGGAGCGGGACGCGTGGGAACTCGCCCTGATCGACGCGGCGCTCGCGGCGGGCGTACCGCTGCTGGGCATCTGCCGGGGCATGCAGCTGCTGAACGTGGCGCTCGGCGGCACGCTGACCCAGCACATCGAGGGGCACGCGGAGGTGGTCGGGGTGTTCGGCAGCCACCCCGTCAAGCCGGTCCCGGGCACGCGGTACGCCGCCGCAGTCCCGGAGGAGAGCTCCGTGCCCACGTACCACCACCAGGCCGTCGACCGCCTCGGCACCGGTCTCGTCCCGAGCGCGTACGCGGCGGACGGGACCGTGGAGGCGGTGGAGCTGCCGGCCGCCGACGGCTGGGCGCTCGGGGTCCAGTGGCATCCGGAGATGGGTGAGGACCTGCGGGTGATGCGGGCGCTGGTCGAGGCGGCCGTGGCCGCTACGACCGCCGCCACCGCCCCCTGAGCCAGGCGAGGGCCGCCTCGCCCTGGGCGCGCTGGAAGGCGCGCAGGGTGGGCAGCCCGGGTGGGGACGGGCGCAGCGAGGCCTCGACGAAGTAGCCGGCCATGCGGCGAGGGCCACGGTCACCGCGTCCGGGTCCGCGTCCCGGCCGCAGGGGTGCGCGCCGAACAGCTCCTCCGGCTCCGGTCCGCCCTGGGCCCGTACGCAGGGCAGCATGACCAGCAGGTCGAACCAGGGGGCGGCGTGCCTTATCTAGATGTCCGGCCCATTTGTGCTGGTCAGACAGGTGCAGAGCGATTAGGGACGTTGGGGACGTCAAGCCCTGACGGCTGACATCCCTACTTCTTCCGTGTGAAAGGGCCGTCCTCGTTGTCGTCGGTCTCGGCATCGTCGGCCCGCGGCCGAACGGCCCGCTCCGCCGGGGGCGTGGCATCGAGTACACCGGGCCACTGACCCTTCCCGCACAGGGCCACAGCAGCCGGACAGGCGCGATACGGTGATCCGCGAGTCAATGTTTCGGGGGAAGGGGACGACGCGGTGACAGCGCCGGACGAAACCAGTAGCACCGCACCCGCGGACTCGTCTGCCGCGGGGCCCCCGCCGACTCCCGAGGACCCACCGGCAAACGGCAGCACCGGACGGCGGCCCCTGCGGCAGCGCCTGCGCGACTACCACGACAACCGGCTGGACGGTGGCGGACGGGGAGCGGTGATTGGCGCGCTAGCCACCCTCGTCGTCGGCGTGCTGACCGTCGGGGCGATGGTGTACACCGCTGATGACGACGACAAGGACCCGTCGGACAGTAACCCGGCTGTCAGCACACCGCCCACCGCAGGACAGCCCAGCGCGGTCACCAGTCCCCAGCCGCAGGACTCGCAAGCGCCGTCCCCCACGCCGTCGACCCAGGTGCCGGCGAACAGCTACAAGCTGGTCTACAAAGACCGCAAGGTCGGCGTCTCTAAGCCTGCCGGATGGGACTTCGGCACGCTCGACCTCGACCGCCCACGCGCCCAGACGTTCGGCTCCGCCGAATACAAGCGAATGCGGGAGGACGCGGAGACTGAAGGGAAGCTCGTCGAGCCCGACTTGCTCTACCGCACTGACGCCTTCCCGGAGTTGGTGCTCGAGGAGGGGCGGACAGCGGTGTTCGCAGACACGTCCCCTCCCACGCAGCCGAAGCAATGTGCCGCCGACGCCGAGGCGGGTGGATTCGATGCCATGCGCATGGACCAGTGGCCGGCGGAGGTTGGTAGCGGCTTCTGCCTGATCACCGACCAGGGCAACGTGGTGCGCCTTCAGATCACGCGGTTCGTGGGTGGGGACCGCGACATTGTCACAGGTGAACCGGACCGCATCGAGTTCAGCGCCACGATGTGGCGGGCACCCAAGTCCTAGTCTCCTGAGCAGGCGCGCAGCCGAAGTGCTGCCGCTGGACGGGCAGTCCGTGTGACCGCCCGCAGCCTTACCCAGCTCTACCTGGGCGCCCGTACGCCGCAAGAACAACTACTGGCAGCTTTGGGCACACCTCGACCCCCTGGAATGCTGGTCCGAAAGAGAACAGGCGACCCGAGGGGATAGACGGTGCCGATGTGGAAGCCCTCTGAAACTGATCTCCACCTTCTTCGGGAGATGTTCGCGCGGGCTGCGGAGGAGTTCGGCTGCCAGGCCGTCGATGGGGTGCGGGCCGAGGGCTGGAGAGGGCGGACCCTGGGCGGCAAGGTGACGGTGAACGGACTCGTCAGGTGGCTCCGGGTAGTCGTCGCGCCGACGGACAAGGTCAGCGAGAGACTCTGGATGGGTAACGAGTCCGCGCAGGCCATCGCGGGGGCGGCCCGGCCGGAGTTGCTGGGGGTCCGTGACTGGGCCGAGGAGGAACTCCGTTTCCGGGCCGAGCTTTCGACCTTCGTCGAGGACGCGCCGGTGTCGGTGACGCCCGAGCTGCAGGGACCCGTGCAGTTGTCGGAGAGCTGGTGGAAGGAACTGGAGACGTCCCTCAAAGCGGTGGCGGCGACCGCGACGGACCGGGTGTCGGTCCGTCAGGACCTGGTGAACCGGCGCCTGGAGTGGATCAGCGGCGGCCGAGTCGATCCGGAAGTCGCCGTGTGGAAGGCCAGCCATGGCGATCTGCACTGGGCGAATCTGACGGCTCCGGCATGCGTTCTCTTCGATTGGGAGGGATGGGGGTTGGCGCCGGCGGGGTGGGATGTTGCCGTTCTCCGCGCGTACTCCCTCTTGCAGCCCTCCGTGGCGGCGGAGATCACGGACCGCTTCTCCGGCCTCCTGACCGGTGCTGGAGGACGTCAGGTCCAGTTGTTCGCGGTGGCCGAGCTGCTGATGGCCGGCAGCCGGGGCGATCACCCCGAACTGACGCCCCCGCTGCTGGACCTGGCCTCCGAGCTGCTGGACGAGCCGGCCGAAGTCATTGCCCGTCGGGTGGGCCTGCCTGCTGCCTGATCATCTTCCGCAGGCTGGTGCGGGCCGCCGCAAGGTCGGCCTGCAGTTCCGCGACGCGTGAGCCGAGCTGCTCGGCCTCGGTCCTGGCCTGGGCTTCGGACCGCTCCAACTGCCGGACCTGTTCCGTGAGTTCGCTGACGCGGTCGGTCAGCTGCCGATTGCTGACCTGGTCGAGCTGCTGGCCGAGTTGCTGCCGGACGGCCTCACGGAGCCGGTCGCGTTCGTCCCGCAGAGAGCTGATCTCTTCCCGGGCCAGGGCGAGGTCGGTCGTCAGACTTGCCGGGCTGGTCTGCCGGCCCTGGCTTCGGGCCTTCGCGGGTTCATGAGACTGCTGGTCGATCGCGGCCTGGACGTGCTCGCGTACTCCTTCGGCGTAGACGAGCCAGGTGGACACTTGGGCCGCTCGTGCGACTGTGGCGAAGGTGATGCGCTCGCCGGCCGCCGCCAGGGTCTGGAGTGCTGCCAGGACGCTGGTCCGTTTGCGCTGGCTGTCGGCTCGACGGGCCTCGGCCAGGACCTGAGCGGGTGTGCGGACCGCCGTCATGGAGCCGCCTTGCGGACGACGGACAGCGGTAGTAGCGGTCGTGTACTCCCGGATCTGACCTGCCGCAGGACGGACGCGGCTTCCTCGATCTCCGCCCGTTCCTCGTCCGGCAGGGCTGTCAGGCCATCGCGCATCGTGGCCGCGACCTGCTGGTAGGCGGCGATCTGCGCGGTGAGGTTACCGATCACGAAGTCGGCGGCGTCCATCGCCTGGGCAGTCTCGCGGTCCGAGCGCAGGCTGTTGATCTGGTCCTCGATCGCGGGCAGGTAGGAGGGGTCGGGGCGATAGAAACCGCAGCCCGCGCACTGGAACCGCAAGGGGCATGCCTGCCCTCCGGCCTTGACGTTGGACGGCTCGGTGCAGCCGCCGAACGGGACGGCGACCGACCGGTGCTCGTACGCTTGCGGGGAGCACGGTTTCGCCGCTCCGTGCCGGTCGGTGACCAGCAGACTGAGCTTCTTCACCGCTTTCCGCTTCCGTTCCAGGGTGACGCGGTAGTAGCCCATCGTCGTCTTTGGATCATCGTGGTCCATGAGGGATTGCAGCACGTCAAGGGGTGTGTCGGCGTCCGCGAACCGTTGCGCGAACGAGTGCCGGAACGCGTAGGGGAAGATCAAGGACCGGTCGAACGGCACCAGCTGCCCGTCGGGGCCGACGACGTCACTGAGCAGTTCCGGCAGCGCGTCGACCCAGTTGCGGATGGCCGCGCTGAGGGACACGGAGTTCATGTGAGCGATGCCGCTGTAGTCCGAGATCGCGGGAAAGAGATAGGCGTCGCTGTGCCGCGGTGCCGGGATACGGTCGCGGATCTGCTGCCACCGCTTGATCCTCTCGACGGTCTCGCGGCTGAGCGGGAGCCTGCGCCGCAGGCGACGGCCTTTGTGGTTGTCCCAGATCAACTCGACATCGTCGCCGTCGTGTTCGAGGCAGTGCCGGGGCAGGGACACCACTTCCAGGGGACGGCGGCCGCAGTCCCGCAGCACGATGTAGAGGGTCTGGAACATCTCCCGGATCTCGCCGTCGGACAGGTCCCCGTAGGTGATCCCGGCGGCGATCGAGTCCAGCGCGGCATCCAGCTGAGCGATGACCGGCTCGGGGACGGCCTTGCCGATCTCCTCCTCGTTGGTGTCCTCCCTCGGGATGGTGTGCGTGGGGTGCCGGGCGAAGCTGCCGGGAGCCTCGTCGAGAAGTCCGGCGAACCGTCCGAAGTCCAGCAGTTGGAAGAACAGTCCGAGCAGGTCGCTGCGGAACTTGGAGCCGCAGAGCTTGCCGTCGCGGCGGCGGTCGGAGGCGATCTCCTCGAAGGCTGCCTGCATGTGCGCGAAGCCGAGGCTGGAGAGCTCACGGCCGCCACCGGGCAGGCGGTTCATGCCCTTGCCGGCCAGGGTGGCGGCTCGCAGCCAGCGTCCGAACTGATCGCTGTTGGGCCGCTCGGCCTCGGTCCGGCGTCGCAGCAGGTCCCGCAGCCAGGGCTGGGGAAGGACCGAGAGATCCGCGACTCCCGCCGTGCGGCGACGCCCTGTGCGGCTGGTGGATTTCAGCCCGGCGGCCCGCAGATCGAGGCGGTCTTCGCCCCACGGATCCGTGCCGGAGAACTCGACGAAGCCCCGCCGGACGGACCAGGCGACCTGCCGGAAGACGCAGTGCGGGTTCAACTGACGCTCGAAGTGCCCGGCGAGCTGGTCATCGCGCATGGCCAGGCTGGTGTTGTGCCGGGCAAGAACCGGGGCGATCTGCCGGACCGTTCGCGGGTCCAGGGGGCTGCCCAGCTCGTCACGTCGTTGCAGGCCGTAGGCGACCTCCAGCCGCAGAAGGGGTGACAGCTGGATCAGCGAGAAGCGGTAGGAGTTGAGCACGGGGGCCTGTCGCGCCGCCCAGGCCATGGCGTCCGCCGTAGTCGAGCGCGGCTTCATCTCAACCTTCCACTTCCCGATATGGAAGGTGCAGAGCACGGTCCGATCGTGCAGGGCCTTGTTCGGGCAGGCTCCGACCGAGCAGGGAGGCGGAGTCGGGAACGGCGTGGCCACGCCTGATGCCGCCCACAGTGCGACGTCAGGCGCACGCGTTCGTCCATGAAGTCGGCGCAGCCGCCCCCAGGTCCCGTAATGGACCCTGCAGAGGCCATGGCTGTTGCCGGGGCGGCCGCACCGCGTGCCGTCGCGGACGACTGCGCAGTCCTCCGGATCGACTCCGTCCCGGAGCATCCGATTCACAACATAGGTGCGGTCGAATTCCTCCCAGGACACGCCGGCCACCTTGTGGTCCCGCGCGCAGGTGATACACCGCCCCCGGCGAGAGTAGACGCCGATGGTGCAGGCCGGAGTCTGGCACTGCCAGATCGACGTCCGCGGGTTGTCAGGGTCGCCCGTGAACAGCCACCACTTCTCCTCCCACTCACCCGGCCGCCAGGCAGGATCAACCTGCTCGCGCAGCCACCGCTCCCATCCCGTCCAGTCGACGGCGAACGGCGACGGCCCCGCGGGATCGACGGCCGTGGCCGTCGTGACGGCCGTCACCGCCTCGCCGCCGCGACACGCTCGACGGCCTCGCGTTTCCGCCGGTCCCGGACATGCTTATAGGGCTTGAGGGACTGCGGGGACTGGTGGCCCAGCAGATCCGACACCACATCGTCCGGAACACCAGCCTCAAGCCACTCCGTGCCCGCGGTATGCCGCATCATGTGCGGCCGGGCGACGATCTCCGCCCACGTGGCGATCCGGTCGAAGAGTTGCTTGGCGTTCGGATAGCTCATGGCCCCACCGAGCGGGGCCCGGAAGAGGTTCACGAAGACCATGTCGCAGCCGGCCGCCTCCGGGACCTGCTCACGTTCCCACTGATACTCCCGGTAGTAGTCGATGACCTCGGCCTCGACCGGAATGACGCGCGCCACGCGGGACTTCGCGAGCGCGTTGTTGGCGTTGTCGTCGCGGCGCCGGACATGGACATGCGGCCCTTGGTGGAAGCAGCCCAGTCCGCGCGAGTCGGGAAGCAGGTGCAGGTCCTCGCGGCGAAGGCCGAGCGTCTCCCCGATCCTCATGCCGGTGGCCCGCATCAGCACGATCAAGAACCGGTCACGGGCGTTCCTCGCCAGGCGGGTCATCAACTCCACCTGCTCAGCGGTAAGGAACTCGATGCCCGGGGTGTCCCCCTTGAACTTCAGCGTCCGCGTCTGGATCTCGCGGAACCTGCCGCCCTCACCGGCGCTGAATCCCTGCGGAAGGAACCTCAGGTACTTCGGATGCGAGAGCATCAGCGCGAAGTCGACGCTCACCCAGCCGTGCTGGACGCCGAAGCCCAGGAACTCGGTCATCGTGCCCAGAACCGCGTCCGCGCTGCCGTCCGAGCGGAACCGGACACGGGCGGGAGGCTTCTTCCCCCGGGCGGGCAACGGCTCGCTGACCAGCCAGTCCCGGAACTTCACCAGGTTCTCGAAGCCCGGCGCCGACCAGGACAGCCCGCGCTCATCGCACCACGTCAGATACAGAGCGACCCGGCTGGCGTAGTTCCGCAGTGTGTTCGGGGAACAGTGGCGGCCACGCAGGCTCTCCAGGTACGTACTCGCCTCAACCTGCATCCGGTACAGCTCGTCGACCACGACCCACGCCACCGTCAGTACGGCACCGGGGAGCGTCACCTTCTCAGCATGGAACTTCACGGACGGACCAACGAGCCAAACGTCCCTACGACCTATCAGATACGCATAAGGCACACAGAAGAGTGACGACTGAACTCACGTCCCTCAAGACTCAAACCCACCTCTAGATAACGCGTACGACGTGCGGCCAGTCGACGAAGACGACGCGGTCGTCGGGGGTCAGCAGGATGTTGTCGGCGCGCAGGTCGCCGTGGGCGAGGGTGTCGCCGGCGGTGGCCCGCGGCCAGTCCGCGGCGAGCGCGGCGAGGGCCGGGAGCCGCTCACGCGTCCAGGGGTCGAGGCGGTCGCGGCGGTCTTCCGCCTCCGGTGCGGTGAGCCGCTCCCAGCCCGCGAAGGACCCGGTGAGCGACTCGGCGGCGGACGGGGCCGGGAGCGGGGCGGGGGTGAGGGCGCGGCTCAGGTGGGCCACGGCGTCCAGCACGCGACGCAGCTCGGGCTCGCGCCAGGGGATGCGGGGCTGGCGGCCGGGGACCTCCTCGAAGACGAGGGCGACCCAGGTGCCGTCGTCGTAGGTGCCGAGGAGGCGGGGGGCGGGGACGGTGGGCGGGAGGGCGGCGGCGTTGCGGGCCTCGGCGCGGTGGAGGCCGGGGCTGTCGGGGTTGGTGTGAGCACCGACCGCCTTGACGAAGGCGCGGTGGCCCGCGGCCGTGCGCAGGCGGGCGGCGACACCCGGGGAGAAGCCGCCGGGCTGGGTGACGGCGTGTGTGACGGGCGCACCGAGAAGCTCGGCGACGGCCGCACGGACGGGGGCGGGGAGGTCTGCCCAGGGGGTCCGGGTGCCTTCGGCGGGCGGGGCGGGGGTGGTCATGGGGCATGGTGACCGGGGCGGGGGTGCTGCTGCGAGCGCTTTTCGGGGGACGTGGCCCAGGGACGGGGCCGTCAGCCGCGGGTCAGGGACAGGAGGTCCCGCGCCGGGCCCGTCGGGCGGTGTCCGGTCGGCCACACCGCGCGCAGGTCCCGGGCGAGCGACACCCCTTCCACCGGGACGCCCACCAGACGCCGCAGGGCCAGTTCCTCGCCGACCGCCAGTTCGCTGAGGACCGCGGGACCGGCACCGCTCACCGCCGCCGCCTTCACCGCCGTCGTCGAGGAGAGCTCGATCAGGGGACGGGCCAGCCCGCCCAGCGCCGTGTCGAGGACCTGCCGGGTGCCGGAGCCCTTCTCACGGAGGATCAGCGGGGTGACGGCCAGCTCGGCGGCGGCCAGCCCCCGCCGGCGCCGGGCCCAGGCGTGTCCGGGTGCCACCACGACGATCAGCCGGTCGTGGGCGATGACGGCGGAGTCGAGGCCGGTGGGGACCGTCAGTCCCTCCACGAAGCCGAGGTCCGCCTCCCCCGACAGCAGCCGCTCCGCCACCGCCGCCGAGTTCCCGGCGTGCAGTGACACCGCCGTGTCGGGCCGGCCCTCGCGCAGCGCCACCAGCCACCCCGGCAGCAGATATTCCGCGATCGTCATGCTCGCCGCCACCCGCAGCCGCGAGTCCCGCCGGTCCCGCAGCGCCTGTGCCCCCGCGTCGAAGGCCTGCGCCGCCTCCACGATCCGCCGTGCCCAGTCCGTCACCAGCGCGCCCGCGTCGGTGAGCCGGGACCCGCGCGGCGAACGGTCCACCAGCGCCACCCCGAGCTGCCGTTCCATGGAGCGGATCCGGCTGCTCGCGGCCGGCTGGGTGATGCCCACCTCGCGCGCGGCCGCCCCCAGACTGCCCAGCCGGGCCACGGCCAGCAGCAGCTCCAGCGCCCCGAGATCCGGGACGCGATGCGCCAGGGAACCGGTGACTCCGGGCTGGTCCTCCGACATCCCCGCCACCTTCCCCGCCACCTTCCCCACCTCGTTCCCCACACCCTTGCCCATAAGCCCAGTTTATGCCCCCATAGCGAGGGCGTCCCTGGTCCGGGCGGCCGTCAGGCACGACCGTGGAGACCATGGTCACCGTCGCCCCACCGCTGCCCCTCGCCCCCCGGCCCGCGCACCACGCCGTCCGGCATCTCGGACCGAACTGGTACGCCACGGTGATGGGCACGGCGATCGTCGGCACGGCCGGGGCCGCCCTGCCCCTGCGGCTCCCGGGGCTGCGCCCGGCCTGCGCCGCGCTGTGGGCGCTGTCCCTGGCCCTGCTGCCGGCCCTCCTCGCCGCCCGCGCCCTGCACTGGCGCCACCACCGTGACCGCGCCCGCGCCGATCTCCTGGATCCGGCGACGGCGCCCTTCCACGGCTGTCTCGCGATGGCGCTGCTCGCCGTCGGCGCGGGTGCCCTCACGGTCGGGCGGGACTGGATCGGCACCGGTCCCGCGGTCGCCCTCGGCGCCGTGCTGTTCGGCGCCGGTACGGTCGTGGCGCTGGCGGCGGCCGTCGCCGTGCCGTACCTCATGGCCGTACGCCACCACGGGGCGCAGCCGACACCGGTGTGGCTGCTGCCGCTCGTCGCGCCCATGGTGTCGGCCGCGTCGGGGCCGGCGCTCGTGCCGTATCTGCCGCCCGGCCAGGCCCGCGCGACCCTGCTGCTCGCGTGTCTCGCGCTGTTCGGGCTGAGTCTGCTGGCCACGCTCGCGCTGCTGCCGGTGGTGTTCGGCCGGCTGCTGACCGGCGGCCCGCTGCCGCCCGTGCTCACCCCGACCCTGTTCCTGGTCCTCGGCCCGCTCGGCCAGTCCACCACCGCCGTCGGCCGGTTCGCGGAGGCGGCGCCGGGTGTCGTACCGGGTCCGCAGGCCCGGGCCTTCGCGGTGTTCGCCGTGCTGTACGGCGTGCCCGTCATGGGATTCGCCCTGCTCTGGCTGTGCCTGTCCGGTGCGCAGGTGGCACGGGCCCGCCGGGAGGGGATGGGCTTCGCGATGACGTGGTGGGCGTTCACGTTCCCGGTCGGGACCTGTGTGACCGGTGCCGCGGTCCTGGCCCGGCACACGGGGCTGGTCGCCTGCGACGTGCTCGCCGTCGCGCTGTACGCCGTCCTCGTGGGCGCCTGGGGCGTCGTCGCCGCGGGCACCGTCCGGGGGCTGCTCAGCGGAGCGCTGCTCGCAGGGCCTCGCCCAGCGCCTGCGGGGCCTCGGCGAGCGACGGGCCGTACCAGGTCAGATGGCGTCCGCTGACGAGTGCGCAGGGCAGCCCGGGGAAGGCCTCGGGGCCGTCGTCGGGGGTGAAGCGGTAGGGCTCGTCGGGGAGGACGACGACCTCGGGGGCGGCCGCCCGGAGGTCGTCCAGGGCGATCTTCGGGTAGCGGTCCTCGTGGTGCGCGTGGAGGTGGTCGACGCCGAGGCGGGCCAGCACGTCCCCGGCGAAGGTGTCGCGGCCCAGCACCATCCAGGGGCGGCGCCAGATCGGCACGACGGCCGAGAGGCGGGTCTCCGGCTCCTTGAGCCCGGCCCACTCCTCCTCCGCCTCGTCCAGCCAGCGCGGCCGGGTCCGCGCGCCGCACGCCGTGAGGACGCGGGCGAGCTCCCGGAAGGCCTGCGGGACGTCCCGCACCTCCGTGATCAGCACCTCGATGCCCGCTGCCCGCAGCGCGGAGAGGTCCGGCTCGCGGTTCTCCTCCTCGTTGGCGATCACCAGGTCGGGCGCGAGGGCGGCGATCCGTCCGACGTCCGGGTTCTTGGTGCCGCCGATCCGGGTGACGTCGAGGTCGGCCGGATGGCTGCACCAGTCGGTGGCGCCGACCAGCGCGCCGGGCACGGAGACGGCGACCGCCTCGGTCAGGGAGGGCACCAGCGAGACGATCCGCACGGGCGTCAGCGCTTCCGGTTCCGGACCGCCTCGATGTGCTCCGCGACCGCCACGACGACCACCCGGGTGTCCGGGACGGTCGCCCGCCAGCGGTGGCGGACCCCGCCGGTCAGATAGAGGGTGTCGCCCCGGCCCAGGCGGTAGGCGCGGCCCTCCGCCTCGATCTCCACGGCGCCGTCGGCGACATACATCAACTGGTCGTTGCGGTACTGGAACTCCCGGCCGGCCTCGTGGTCGCCGGTGAACTCCGTGGCGTGCATCTGGTGGTGGCCGCGGACCAGGGAGCGGGAGCGCGGACCGGGTCCCGGGGTCTCGGTGATCTCCGCGCGGACGACGTCCACGCTGCACGCCGGGTCGGCGGCGGCGAGGAGTTCGACGGCCGTGGTACGCAGGGCGTCGGCGAGCTTCTCCAGGGAGCCGGTGCTGGGCCGGGCCCGGTCGTTCTCGATCTGGCTCAGGAAGGGGACCGACAGGCCGCTGCGCTCGGCCACGACGGCGAGGGTGAGGTCCAGGGCCCGGCGTCGCCGCCGTACGGCCGCGCCGACCCGCAGGGGCTGTTCTTTGTGGTCGCCCATCGCTCCGGCTCCCTCCTTCGCTCGCAGAAACCGTCGGTGTCCTGAAGAGTTCTCTGCACCCTACGCATGTTCGGCAAACCGTTTCATGTGCCCGTCACATCGAGGACACACCACGTGACACACCACCCCACAGATCGCGCCAGCGGAACGGGCCGTCCGGGTCGCCGGGCGCTCGCTCGCCCTCTGCTTTTCCGGTTCAATGCGCGAACGGCCGTGAGTGTTCCCGCTCGTCCCGGGCTTCGCAAGCACCTCACCCCAGGCCTGGGGGTGGCTCTGCGTGGTTGGCCGGATCCTTACCGTGGCGAAGGAACGTCTCAGCTGCGGACACGCCACGAGGGGCGGGCCCCGCCGTACGCGTCGCGTCGTACGTCGGTGCCCGCCCCTCGACGGGCGGTGCCGGGGCTGTCAGGTCACCCGGCCGCCCGGCTCCCGTGTCCCGCCCCGGCCACCGGGACCCAGCGGTCGACGAGACCGGGGTGGCCCTTCAGCCAGGTGCGGACCGCGTCCTGCTCCTTGCCCTTGCCGGCCCGCTGGATCTGTGCCTCCAGGCCGGTGAGCTGCTCCTCCGTCATCCGGAAGTCCTTCAGCCAGGCGCCGACCTCGGGCTGGTCGGCGGCGAAGTCCTGCCGGGCGAGGGTGTGCACGCCGTCGCCCTCGCCCCAGGCGCCCTCGGGGTCCTTCAGCTTCTTGAGGTCGTAGGTGCTGTAGGCCCAGTGGGGCGACCAGAGGGTGACGACGATCGGCTGCTTCCTGGCGTACGCGCGCTTGAGCTCGGCGAGCATCGCGGGCGTGGAGCCGTCGACGACCCGGTAGGCGCCGTCGAGGCCGTACTCCTCGAGGACCTTGTCCTTGAGCAGGCCCATCATCCCGGCGCTGGGCTCGATGCCGGTGATCCTCCCGCCGAACTCGGCGGCGTGGTCCTTCAGGTCCGCGAGCGAGTTCACGTCCTTCATGTACGAGGGGACCGAGAGCTCCAGCGAGGTCGGGCCGTACCACCGGCCGAGGTCGTCGAGCCGGTCGCCGTACTTCTTCCAGTACTCGGCGTGGGTGGTGGGCAGCCAGGAGTCGGTCTGGAAGTCGATCTGGCCGGTGGCGAGGCCGGTGTAGAGGGGGCCGGCGGCGTACTGGGTGGTCTTCACCTTGAAGCCGCGCTCCTCCAGGAGTTCCTTCCAGAGGTAGGTGGAGGCGATGCCCTCGTCCCAGGGGATGTAGCCGATGCTGATCTCCCGGCCCCTGCCGACGTCCGTGGCGGAGGCCGCGGCGCCGCCGGAGGAGGGGCCGAGGACACCCAGTCCGCCCGCCACCAGGGCGAGCACGGCCACACCAGAGAGGGCGACGGTGGGGCGGGGGCGGTGCGCCCACACGCCGGTGCGGGCCCGGGCGGCGGCACGGCGGCCCAGCGGGGAGATCCGGGTGCCGAGGGCGCCCGTCATGCGGTCCAGGTAGACGGCGAGGACGACGATCCCGAGGCCCGCCTCGAAGCCGAGGCCGATGTCGAGCTGACCGATCGCCTCGTTGACGGCCCCGCCGAGGCCGCCGGTGCCGACCATGCCGGCGATGACGACCATGGACAGGCCGAGCATGATGACCTGGTTGACGCCCGCCATGATGGTCGGCAGGGCGAGCGGGAGCTGGACCCGGAACAGGGTGTCGCGCGGTGTCGTGCCGAACGCCTCGGCCGCCTCCACGAGTTCGGCGTCGACCTGGCGGATGCCCAGCTCGGTCATGCGGACGCCGGGCGCGAGCGCGAAGATCAGGGTGGCGACGACACCGGCCGGGACGCCCATGCCGAAGAACAGGATCGCGGGGATCAGCAGGACCATCGACGGCATGGTCTGGAGCAGGTCCAGCACCGGGCGCAGGGCCGCGGCGACCGGCTGGGAGCGGGCCGCCCAGATGCCGAGCGGGATCGAGATCACCAGGGCGACGGCGGTCGCCACGAGCACCAGGGACAGCGTCGACATCGCCTCGTCCCACAGCGCGAGGGAGTCGATGAGCGCGAATCCGGCGAAGGCGAGGGCGCCCGCGAGCAGGCCGCGCAGCCACCAGGCGAGCACCGCGAGGATGCCGGCGAGCAGCAGCGGCTGGGGGGCGGTGAGGACGGCGTCGATCCCGTCGTACATGCCTTGGACGACCGTCTTGACCGCGTCGAAGAGCCAGGAGAGGTGGGTGACGAGCCAGTCGAGGCCGGAGTCGACCCCGTCGCCGAGCCGGAGCCTAGGCACGGGCGGTCACCTCCTTGCGCCTGTTCCGCTCGCGGTCGCAGGGCGTGCCGGGGCCCTCCGCGTCGCCGAGGAGGCCGACCAGGCGGCGCCTGGGTACGACCCCGACGAGCCCGCGTCCGCCGTCGAGGACGGCGACCGGGTGGGTCAGGCGGGCGCTGAGCGCGCACAGCGTGGTGAACGGGGTGTCGGGGGTCGCGGTCTCGCAGCCGCAGTCGGCCTCGTCGCCGCGGACGTGGGGGTCCATGACGGCGGAGGCGGTCAGCACCCGGGAGCGGTCGACGTCCTGGATGAAGGAGGCGACGTAGTCGTTCCCGGGGCGCAGCAGGATGTCCTCGGCCGTGCCGGTCTGCACGATCCGGCCGTCGCGCATGACGGCGATCCGGTCGCCGAGGCGCATGGCCTCGTTGAGGTCGTGGGTGATGAAGACGATGGTCTTCTTCAGGGTCTGCTGGAGCGTGAGCAGCTGGTCCTGCATGTCCCGGCGGATCAGCGGGTCCAGTGCGCTGAAGGACTCGTCCATGAGGAGGAGGTCGGCGTCGGTGGCGAGGGCGCGGGCCAGGCCCACGCGCTGCTGCATGCCGCCGGACAGTTCGTCGGGCCAGGACTTCTCCCAGCCGGCCAGGCCGCAGAGCCGGAGCGCCTCGGTGGCCCGTTCCTCGCGCTCGGCGCGGGGCGCGCCCTGGACGGCGAGGCCGTAGGCGGCGTTGTCGAGGACGCTGCGGTGCGGGAAGAGCGCGAAGTGCTGGAAGACCATGCTGATCTTCCGGGCGCGGACCTCGCGCAGGTCACGGCCGCTCAGGGCGGTGAGGTCCCGGCCGTCGAAGAGGACGCGGCCGGCGGTGGGCTCGAGGAGTCCGTTGAGCATGC
Source organism: Streptomyces griseoruber (assembly GCF_001514205.1). Classification (GTDB taxonomy): domain Bacteria; phylum Actinomycetota; class Actinomycetes; order Streptomycetales; family Streptomycetaceae; genus Streptomyces; species Streptomyces griseoruber. The sequence goes on from NZ_KQ948779.1 coordinate 27,335, forward strand.
GCAGCAGGGTGGACTTGCCCGAGCCGGACAGGCCCATGACGACGAAGATCTGTCCGGGGCCGACGGTGAAGGAGACGTCGATGACGGCGGCGGTGGTGCCGTCGGCGCGCAGTTCCTCCCGGGTGGCTCCTTCGCGGAGCCGTTCGACCGCCTCGTTCTGTCGTCTTCCGAACACCTTGAAGAGATGTTCGGCCTCAAGCCTGGCTGACACGCTTACCCACTCGTTCGGGGACGGGGACAGGAGCGGCACTCGGCGCGTGCTGACGCAAAGCCAACGGTTGAATATGCAACCTTGCGCCGCTCCGAGGCCGCGCCTGCCCTGGCCCGATGCGGACAAACACGCGAGTGGCTCAGTTCACAGGACGCACGAACGATGTTCACGCATGCCACGGGAGTGAATACCTGCCGGTCACCCGGGCACCCGTGGGGCATGATGCGGGACGTGACCGGACGACTGATGCTCCTCGACACCGCCTCGCTCTACTTCCGCGCCTACTTCGGCGTCCCGGACTCCGTGAAGGCCCCGGACGGCACGCCGGTGAACGCCGTGCGCGGACTGCTCGACTTCATCGACCGCCTGGTCAAGGACCACCGGCCGGACGAGCTGGTGGCCTGCATGGACGCCGACTGGCGCCCGAAGTGGCGGGTCGACCTGATCCCCTCCTACAAGGCGCACCGCGTCGCCGAGGAGCGCCCGGTGGGCCCGGACGAGGAGGAGGTGCCGGACACGCTCTCGCCGCAGGTACCGGTGATCGAGGCGGTGCTGGACGCGCTGGGCATCGCGCGGGTGGGTGTCACCGGCTACGAGGCGGACGATGTGATCGGCACGTTCACCGCGCGGGCGACGGGCCCGGTCGACATCGTCACCGGCGACCGCGACCTGTACCAGCTGGTGGACGACGCGCGCGGGGTGCGGGTGCTGTACCCGCTCAAGGGCGTGGGCACGCTCCAGACCACCGACGAGGCCTGGCTGCGTGAGAAGTACGGCGTCGACGGGCGCGGGTACGCGGATCTGGCGCTGCTGCGCGGCGACCCGAGCGACGGACTGCCGGGGGTGCCGGGCATCGGGGAGAAGACGGCGGCCAAGCTCCTGGCCGAGTTCGGCGACCTGGCCGGGATCATGGCGGCCGTCGACGACCCGAAGGCGAAGCTCACCCCCTCGCAGCGCAAGCGGCTGGACGAGGCGCGGCCGTACCTCGCGGTCGCGCCGAAGGTGGTCCGGGTCGCCGGCGACGTCCCGCTGCCGGACGTGAACGTTTCTTTGCCCCACGCGCCACGGGACGGGGCGACACTGGAGGGGCTCGCCGAGCGCTGGGGCCTCGGCGGGTCGCTGCACCGGCTGCTGCTCACCCTGAGCGCGTCCGGGGCCGCCGGCGCGTGACCCCGGGGGCGGACGGCGCGTAAGCATGGTTCTCGCCGGACGGAATGACATGTGCGGGCGCGGAAAGCCATCCTCGGCAAGAGAGGTGAATCCACCTCTCCCAGGGGAGGCATCACCGGGGAAGAGATGCTAACTTAGGTAAACCTAACCATAGAACATGGGAGGCCGTCATGGCAGAACGTCCGGCACGGAAGCCGCGCAAGCCCCACTCCGCGCAGGTCGTCCGCACCGAACGGCTGACCCCGCACATGCAGCGCGTGGTCCTCGGCGGCGAGGGCCTGGCCGAGTTCTCGGCGGGCACGTGCACGGACCACTACGTGAAACTCCTCTTCGGCCCCGAGGGCGTGACCTACCCCGAGCCCTTCGACCTGGAGCGGATCCGCGCCGAGTTCCCGCGCGAGCAGTGGCCCGTGACCCGGACGTACACCGTGCGGGCCTGGAACCCCGAACACCGAGAACTGACCCTGGACTTCGTGATCCACGGCGACGAGGGCCTGGCCGGGCCGTGGGCGGCGCGCGTCCAGCCGGGCGAGACCGTCCACTTCATGGGCCCCGGCGGCGCCTACACCCCCGACACCGCCGCCGACTGGCATCTGCTCGCGGGTGACGAGAGCGCCCTGCCGGCGATCGCGGCCGCGCTGGAGTCGCTGCCCTCCGGTGCGGTGGCACACGCCTTCATCGAGGTCGACGGCCCCGAGGAGGAGCAGAAGATCGAATCCGACGTGGAGGTCGTCTGGCTGCACCGCGGAGGCCGGCCGCTCGGCGAGCGGCTCGTCGAGGCCGTGACCGCACTGGAGTTCCCCGAGGGCCGCGTGCACGCGTTCGTGCACGGCGAGGCGGCGGCCGTGAAGGAACTGCGCCGGCTGCTCCGCGTCGACCTGGACATCCCGCGCGAGGACCTGTCGATCTCCGGCTACTGGCGGCTCGGCCACGACGAGGACGGCTGGCAGGCCGCGAAGCGGGAGTGGAACGCGCGCGTGGAGGTCGAGCAGGAGGGCGCGGCACCGGTCGCGTAGCCCTCCCCGGGGAACGTGAGGAGTTGGGCCCGCCCCGGACACGACGGCGTGACACCTGCGAAACAGGGCGTCCCTAATTTCTGTCGCCCGACAGGAATTCGCGCCCAAGGCAGGTGCCGCCATGACCACCAGCTCCCCCGCCGACGTACGCCCCGACCCGCCGCACTCCCCCGCCCACGCCCCGGACGACCACTCCCTCGCGGAGTTCGGCTACCGCCAGGAACTCCACCGCAGTCTGGGCCGGTACGCCTCGTTCGCCGCCGGGTTCTCCTTCATCTCCGTCCTGACCACCGTCTTCCAGTTCTTCGCCTTCGGATACGCGTTCGGCGGGCCCGTCTTCTTCTGGGCCTGGCCGGTGGTGCTGGCCGGGCAGTTGCTGGTGGCCGCCTGCTTCGCGGAACTGGCGGCCCGCTATCCGATCTCCGGCGCGATCTACCAGTGGGCGTCGCGGCTGTCGACACCGTCGTTCGGCTGGTTCGCCGGCTGGATCATGGTGATCGGGCAGATCGTCGTCGTCGCGGCCGCCGCACTCGCCCTGCAGATGGTGCTCCCGGCGATCTGGTCCGGCTTCCAGCTGATCGGCACCGACCCGTCACCCGTCTCCCCCGACGGCGCGGCCAACGCGGCGCTGCTCGGCGTGGTCCTGCTGGTCCTGACGACCGTCGTGAACGTCGTGGACAACCGCGTGATGTCGGTGATCAACCGGGTCGGCGTGACCGCCGAGATCATCGGCGCCGTCCTCATCGTCGTGCTGCTGCTGACCCACTCCGAGCGCACGCCCGGCATCACCTTCCACACCACCGGCGCCGCCCAGTCCGGCCTGTTCGGGGCGCTCGCGGTGGGCTCGTTCACCGCCGCGTACGTGATGATCGGCTTCGACAGCGCGGGCGAGATGAGCGAGGAGACGCACAACCCGCGCCGCACCGCGCCCCGCACGATCCTCACCGCGCTCGGCGCGGCCGGCCTGCTCGGCGGGCTGATCGTGCTCGGCGGACTGCTCGCCGCCCCCAGCCTCACCGACGGGCACCTCGGCGTCGACGGGCTCTCCTACGTCCTGACCAGCAGCCTCGGCGACGGCGTCGGCAAGGTGCTCCTCGCGGACGTGGTGGTGGCGATCGCGGTGGCCACGCTCGCCATCCAGACGGCGGCCTGCCGGATGCTGTTCTCCATGGCGCGCGACGGACAGCTCCCGTTCTCGGCCCGCCTCGCGCGCGTGAACCCCCGCACCGGCATGCCGAGCGCCCCCGCCCTGGTCGTCGGCGTCCTCGCGGCGGCCCTGCTGCTGCTCAACTTCGCCTCCCCGGACGCCTTCCTGGCCATCGGCACCACCTGCATCGTGATGCTGTACCTGGCGTACGCGATGGTCACCGGCCCGCTCCTGCTCCGCCGCCTGCGCGGCGAGTTCTCCTCGGCCGACACCGACGAGACCGGCGCCCCGCTGTTCTCGCTGGGCCGCTGGGGCGTCCCCGTCAACGCCCTCGCCCTGCTCTACGGCGTCCTGATGACCGTCAACCTGGCCTGGCCGCGAGCGGCGGTGTACGACCCGGCGGGCGGGCACTGGTACTTCCAGTGGTTCACGGTGCTGTTCCTGGCCGTGACGGTCGCGGCGGGGGTGGCCTTCCGGGCGTACCGGAAGCGGGCGTCGGCCCTGACCGTCGTACCGGAGGCGGTGGCGTAGTTCAGTCGCCCCGCACGCGCGCGTGAAGGTGCATGTCGTGCCAGCCGTCCTGGTGGATGGCGGCACTGCGCTTGGTTCCCTCCAGCGCGAAGCCCGCCTTGATCGCGACGCGGCAGGACGCCTCGTTGGCGGTGGAGTGCATCAGCTCCAGACGGTGGAGGCCGATCTCGTCGACGGCCCAGCGGGTGAGGGCGGTCGTGGCCCGTACGGCGACTCCCCGGCCGCGGGCCGCCCTGGTCGTCCAGTAGGCGACCTCGGCCACACCCTCCTCGAGCTGGATCCCGCGCAGCGCCACCCGCCCCACCACCCCGTCGGTGTCCGCGTCGGCGACGGCCCACTGGGCGTCGCGTTCGCTCTCCCAGCCCTTCTGCCACGCCTCGATCCAGCCGACGACCTCCTCCACCGAGTCGGCGGTCCGGATGTGCCACCGGTTCAGCACCGGATCCTGGAAGGCGGCGTGGACGGCGGGGGCGTCCTCGGTCCGCCACGGGCGCAGGACCAGTCCGTCGCCGGTGCGGAGCACGGGCTGCGGGACGGTGGAGAGGGTTCCGGCGGGCACGACGGGGCCGGCGATGTACGGCATGGAACGTATCCTCCCCGCGCGCGCCGCCCCGCCCAACAGGTTTTCCCGCCCCCGTACCCTGGACCCCGATGAGACGCCGTACCCCTCCCCCGCCCTCCCCCCTGCCGCAGCGCGACGGGATCGATCCGGTACGGGTGCGGTTGCCGGGTGAGGGGGACTGGGCCACCGTCCGGGACCATCTGGTGGAGCGGCTCAGCGGGGCGGGCGCCGGGGTCGTGGACGGGATGCTGCGGGCCGGGCTGGTGGTCGGCGCCGACGGGACGCCGGTGCCGCCGGACGCCCCGTACGTACCGGGCATGTTCGTCTGGTTCCACCGGGAGACACCCGCCGAGGTGCCGGTGCCGTTCCCGCTGGAGGTCGTGCACCGCGACGAGCACATCGTCGTCGTGGACAAGCCGCACTTCCTGGCCACCACCCCGCGCGGCAGCCATGTCACCGAGACCGCGCTGGCCCGGCTCCGGCGGGAGCTCGGCATCCCCGCCCTGGGCGCGGCGCACCGCCTGGACCGGCTCACCGCCGGGCTCGTGCTGTTCACGGTCCGGCCCGAGGAGCGCGGCGCCTACCAGACGCTGTTCCGCGACCGGCGGGTGCGCAAGGTGTACGAGGCCGTCGCCCCCTACGATCCGGCGCGGGCCTGGCCGGTGACCGTGCGCAGCCGGATCGTGAAGGAGCGCGGCACACTGACCGCGTTCGAGGTGCCGGGGGAGGCGAACGCGGTCAGCGACATCGAGCCGGTCGAGCACCGGGCGGACGGGCTGGCCCGCTACCGGCTGGTCCCCCACACCGGTCAGACCCATCAACTGCGCGTCCACATGAACGCGTTGGGCGTGCCGATCCTCGGCGACCCCCTCTACCCGGAGGTGGCCCCGCCCGGGCCGGCCGGTGACTTCCGACGCCCTCTGCAACTGCTGGCGCGGGAGCTGGAGTTCACCGATCCGGTCACCGGCGCACAGCACCGGCTGCGCAGCGGCAGGGTGCTGGAGTCCTGGGTGTCGTACGCCCGTTGGGCCGAGTAGCCGGCGAGCGGCGGCGGCTCAGTAGCCCCGCCACCAGAGCAGGAACCGCTGCCAGGCGCCGGGGCGGCGGGCCGGCTGCGGGGCGGGCTGTTCGGGCTGCGGGGCGGCCATCGGCTCGGGGGCGGGGGTCGCGGGCCTGGGGTCGATGTGCAGCGGGCGGAAGGCGCGCTGCGGCGGCACGGAGGCCGCGTGGGTCGGCTTCAGCTTGACGTCCTGCTGGGGCTTGGGCTCGAAGTGCGCCGGCAGCGCCACCAGGTGCCGGGAGGCGATCGACGTCGTCCAGCGCAGCTCGTCCTCGTCGCAGGCCAGCTGGATGTCCGGCAGCCGCGACAGCAGCGCGTCGACGCCGACGTCGGCGATGGCGCGCCCGATGTCCTGGCCGGGGCACTCGTGCGGGCCCCGGCCGAAGGCGAGGTGGGAGCGGTTGCCCCGCATGTGGGCGGAGAGGTCGGGGCGCACCCGGGGGTCGACGTTGGCGGGGGCCGGCGCGAAGAAGAGTCCGTCGCCCGCGCGGATGCGCTGGCCGCCCAGCTCGGTGTCCTGCTTGGCCATGTAGCCGAAGATCGTGCTGAACGGCGGTTCGTCCCACAGGGACTGCTCGACCGCCTCCGGCACGGTCATCTCGCCGCCGTTGAGCCGGGCGACGAAGCGCGGGTCGGTCAGGACCATGCGCAGCACGTTGGAGAGCAGGTTGACCGTGGCCTCGTAGGCGGCGAAGAGCACCAGACGCAGGTGTTCGCGGACCTCGTCGTCGGTCAGCCCGGCCGGGTGGGCGATGAGATGGCTGGTGAAGTCGTCGGCGGGTGCGGAGCGGCGGCGCACGGTGAGCCGGCTCAGCGCGTCGACGACGTACCCGTGGCTCTCGACGGCGGTCTCGCTGCCCTTGAGCGCGTCCCGGGCGCAGGCGACCATCTTGTCGTTGTACTCGTCGGGCATGCCGAGGAGCTGGCACATCACCGCCATCGGGAGGTGCTCGGCGAACTGGCCGACCAGATCGGCCCGGCCCTCCTCGCAGAAGCGGTTGACCAGCGTCTGCGTGGCTCGGTTGATGTACCGGCGCACACTGCGCTCGTCGAGGGTCTCCATGGCGGCGGTGACCGCACCGCGCAGCCGTTTGTGCTCGTCGCCCTCGGCGTGGGCGCAGATCGGCTGCCAGGCGATGTGCGGCATGTACGGGTGGTCGGGCCGGACCCGGCCCTCGCGCTGCGGCGTCCAGATGCGGGTGTCCTTGGTGAACGTCGAGGGCGTACGCAGCATCTGGAGGTTCTCGGCGTGGCCGAGCACCATCCACATCGGCAGGTCGTCGTGGAGCAGGACCGGTGCCACGGGGCCGTACTGCTCGCGCAACTGCTCGTACAGCTCGCCGAGGTCCTCCGCGCCGGGTCCGTAGAGCCGGGTCAGTCCGCCGGCGGCGTGCGCGGGGCAGCCGGGCGGCGGGTCCAGGGCGAGGTCGTGGGGTCCGGTCGTCATGGGGTGTTCAGGCGTCACAGGGGTCGCTCCGCAACTGTGGGGGATCCGTTGTCAGGGGGGCAAGGGGGCTCGGGCTAGGTGAGGCTGCCTCTGAGCGAGAGGGTGTGCAGGAACCGCATCAGGGTCATCAGGACGTCCCGGCTGGAGGCGCGCCGGCGGGCGTCGCACTCCACGATCGGCACGTCCGGGGGCAGGTCGAGGGCGGCCCGGAGGTCGTCCAGGGGGTAACGGGGGCCGTCGGGGAAGGTGTTGACGGCGACGACGAAGGGCACTCCGCCCTCCTCCAGCCGGCCCATGACCTCGTAACTGACCTCCAGGCGGCGGGTGTCGACCAGGACGACCGCGCCCAGGGCTCCTTCGAAGAGCCCGTTCCACAGGAACCAGAAGCGTTCCTGGCCGGGGGTGCCGAAGAGGTAGAGCACCACCTTGTCGGTGATGCGGATGCGTCCGAAGTCCATGGCCACGGTGGTGGCGGTCTTGGTGTCGGAGCCGAAGTCGTCGTCGACCCCGATACCGGCCTGGGTCATGGTCTCCTCGGTGGTCAGCGGTTTGATCTCGCTGACGGAGCCGACCATCGTCGTCTTGCCGACGCCGAAGCCGCCCACGATGACGATCTTCGCCGCGGCCGTGGTGGTCTGCGGGAGCTGGTCCTCGGCCCGTGGGCCGGGGACCGTGTCAGAGCCTTTGAAGTCCATGCATCACCGCTTCGAGCAGGGATCGGTCGGGGAGCTTCTGGCGGACGATCGGGGCGCGTGCCTGGACCAGTTCGGCCGCCAGCATCTCGGTGAGCAGGACCGTCACCACCGTGAACGGCAGGCCGAGGTAGGCCGACACCTCGGCCACCGACAGGGGGGCGGCGCACATCCGCAGCACCACCGTCTGTTCCGGGGTGGCGGACGAGGGGGGGTCGGCACACGCCACGATTAACGTCACCAGGTCGAGCGGCGCCCGCTCCCCGTCGGGTCCCGTGATCGTGTAGAGCCGGTCGGGCTGTTTCCCCCGGTCCGCCGGGGATTCGGCGGGCGGGGCGGGTGCGGGGGGCGGGAGCGGCAGGGGCTGGCGCCGCCGGCGTTGCGGAGGCGTCATACGGTCTGCCCGTTGCGGCGGGGCGGGCTGGTCAGATGGGCCCCGATGCGGACGACGAGGTCACGCATGGAGGCGCTCATCCGGCCCGGTTCGCAGCACACGTCGGAGAGGACGGCGAGATAGGCGTTGGCGCCGGCGGACATCATGTAGAAGTAGCCGCCGTCCATCTCGATCATGATGAGGTTCATGTCGCCCTCGACGCACTCCATCTCCTGGGCGATGGCGGTGGCGAGGCTCTGCATGCCCGCGCAGGCGGCCGAGACGCGGTCGGCCGCGTCGGGTTCACCGGCGTAGCGGGCGATGCGCAGACCGTCGGAGGAGAGCACGACGATCATCTCGATGCCGGGGACGCCGTCGTAGAGCTCCTTGAGCACCCAGTCGAAGTTCTGGCGCTGCTGGATCACGTGTGGTCCCCTTCGTCGTCGGCCTCGGGCGGCTTGGGCTTGTCCTGGATCAGGTGCAGGTATGCGGTGGGGTTGCGGGTGAAGTCGGTGGGGTGGACGCCCGGCGGGGCGATCTTCTTCAGGCCCTCCCAGAAGGCCTCGAAGGCGACTCCGGGTTCCTGCTTCTTCTTCTTGGGCTTCGGCGGTTCGGGCCGGGCCTGGGCGAACGGGTCGGGCCTGCCCTCGCGTTCGGCGCGCTCGGCGGCCTCCTGGGCGGCGTACGCCTCGGCGTAGCGCTGGCTGATCGGGATGGTCGCCTTGGAGCGGCGCTGCGGCAGGCCCTTGTCGGTCCACTCGGTGATCACCGGCACGTCGTCCTCGAGGGAGACGTTGGCCGGGATCTTCGGGTTGGTGGGCCGGCGCCGCTTGGGCGGGCGCTTGGGTCCTTCGAGGTTGCTCAGGTCGATCTGCGCGGAGGCGGCGCCGATGCCGTGGGCATAGCCGGGTGCCGGGTCGGAGGTCATCATCTCGCGGGGCACGACGAGAACGGCGCGGACCCCGCCGTACGCCGAAGTGCGCAGCGACACCTGGAGGTTGAAGGAGGTGCACAGCCGGCCGACGACGGCGAGGCCGAGGCGCGGGGCGCCGCCGAGGTCCTGCATGGTCACACCGCGCATGGCGTCGTCGAGCATCTTCTCGGTCTTGGCGCGGGACTCCTCGCTGAGGCTGACGCCGGCGTCCTCGATCTCGATGGCGATGCCGGTCTGCACCTCGATGGCGTTGACCATCACCTTGGACTGCGGGGGCGAGAACCGGGTGGCGTTGTCGAGGAGTTCGGCGATCGCGTGGATGAGCGGCTCGACGGAGATGCCGCGGATGTTGACCTTGGCGATGGAGTTCAGCTTGATCCGGGGGTACTCCAGGATGCGCGACATGCCGCCGCGCAGCACGCTGTAGAGCGGGACCGGATTGGGCCAGCTGCGGCCGGGGCGGCCGCCGCCGAGGACGCCGATGGAGTCGGCGAGGCGGCCGATCATGGAGGTGCCGTGGTCGATGCGGAGCAGGTCGTCGAAGACCTCGGGGTTGCGGCCGTGGTCCTCCTCCATCTCCCGCAGTTCCGCGCACTGCTGGTGAACGATGGCCTGGACGCGGCGGGCGACGTTGACGAAGGCGCGCTGGACGGAGTCGCGCAGGGCGTTCTCGTAGTCGATGGCGTCGAGGAACCTCTTGACGAGGACGCGCTGTCCGTCGTCGATGTCATGGAAGAACGGTTCACGCTCCCCCAGGTGGTGCATCACCTCCTCGGGGGAATTTCCGCCGCGCAGCCATTCCACGGCGAGGGGGACCAGTTCCTTGGCGATGAACCGGTTCTCGTCCTGCTGGGCGGCGAGGCGCCGTTCCAGATGCGCGACGCGTTGCTCCGAGGCCGTACGCAGTTCCCAGAGCCGGCGGCAGCGGCGCCGGGCGTCGGCCCCCGCCGCGGTGATGAGCAGGGTGGCCACGGCTCCGCAGACGCCGACGGCGAGCCGTGCCTGCCCCGCCACCAGGGCGACGGCGGCTCCGGTCACCGCGGCCATCAGTATCGCCGGCAGCAACAGCAGTCGGGCGAAGGAAAGTTCTCGGCGACCGGGTGGGGACTGAACACTCACCATGTGGGCACCCTCTGTAGGGATCTGTCGGTATCTTCGGAGCATTTGGGAACAGGCGCACGAATACACCGCAACTCGGTGCGCCGCGGGCGAGCTTAGTCCGACCGGATCATCGCTGTGTCATATTCGGCAACCCTCTGAAACCGGCCGTGCGAGTGGAGTAACCTCAGCCCCATTTGCACACTCGGGCATCATTCGAACGCGCACAGTGACGACGCGTGGGCGTGCGAGAAGCGGCCCGCCCGGACGGGTGAGCCGGTCACTCCCAGGCGGTGTTCAGGCCCCGGTGATGCGCAGCGCCGCGTCGGCGGTGGCGCGGGCGAAGTCGGAGACGGGACGCTCCGGATCCGAACGGTGGACCAGGATGACGCCCTCGATGAGGCCGAACACGAGATCGGTCCGCAGATCCAGCTCGCCCTTGGCGAGCCCGCCGCCCACTGCCGTCGCGGCGATCAACTGCCGGTAGGCGTCCTTGAGTTCGGCACGCACCGCATGGAAGCCGGCGAACCGCTCGGCGCGCACCTCGGGCAGCAGATACAGCCCGCCGAGGTTGTGCGGCCCATCACACAGCAGCTCCACGTCGGTGCGGCACAGCTCCCACAGGCGCTCCTCGGCCGCCCGCCCGTCCTCGGCGAGCAGCGCGCGGGCGTACGTCAGCGAGGGCGTGACGGTGGACTCCAGCAGGTCGGCGAGGAGTTCCTCCTTGCCGGAGACGTAGTGGTACATCGACGCCTGGCGCATCCCGGCCCGCTCGGCGACCGCCCGGGTGGTGGTGGCGGCGTAGCCGCGCGTGGTGAACAACTCCGCCGCGGCAGCGAGCAGTTCGGCACGCGGTTCGAGACCGCTGTCCGGCCGCTGCGCGGCCCGCGGCCTGCCGACCCGGCGTCCGCCGCGTCCGTCGTTCGTCCCCATGCGTCCGATCCTCGCACAGCGCGGCGGACGGCGATCTTCCCGGCGACCTTCCCGGCCACCCCTCCGGCGACCTTCCCGGCCACCCCTCCCGGCGACCTTCCCGGCCACCCTCCCGGCGACCTCCCAGCAACCCTCCTGGCCACCCCCCTGCGATCCTCCCGCCCACCCTCGCGACCACCCTCTCGGCCACCTCCCGGCGACCTCCCAGCAACCATCCCGACCACCCCCCTGCGATCCTCCCGGCGGTCGCCCGTGAGGGCTCGGTAACCGGGCGGCAACGGGCGCGCAACGCCGGTGACGCGCCCCGGTCCTAATTTCTGTCACGCGACAGAAATTACGTTCCCCCACGTCCCAGCCGGAGGTCCGCGATGGCGGCGACAGCGACCACGTACGGAGCACGCGCCCACGCCCGCGCGCAGGAGGGCACCCGGGCCGAGGCCATGCCCGTCGTCCCGGCGGCCGACTGGCCGGCCCCGCCCTGCGAGGCGGGCCACCTGGTGTGGGCCGAGACCGTGGCGGGCGGCAACTACACCCACCGGGTCCTCGCCCGCGGCACCGAACTGCGCCTGACCGACCTGCGCGGCGACGCCTGCGCCCATCTGCTGCTCCATGTGGACGGCCGCCCCTGGGAACGGCTGAACGTCGCCGACACGGTCAAGGTCCAGTGGAACGCCTACCTCGGCGAGGGCGTGCTCCTCCTCTCCGACCAGGGCCGCGTCCTCGCCTCCCTGATCGCCGACACCTCGGGCCGGCACGACGCCCTCGCCGGCACCTCCACCCTCGCCCGCAACACCGCCCGCTACGGCGACGGCACCCCGCAGGGCCCCTCCCCCGCCGGCCGTGAACTGTTCAAGCTGGCCGCCGCCAAGAACGGCCTGGAAGCCCGCGATCTGCCCCCCTCCCTCTCCTTCTTCCAGGGCGTCGAGGTACGCGAGGACGGCACCCTCGACTTCACCGGCTCGGCCGGCCCCGGCGGCAGCGTCACCCTGCGCGCCGAACAGGACCTCACCGTCCTCCTCGCCAACGTCCCGCACCCGAGCGACCCCCGCCCCGACTACATCAGCACCCCGCTGGAGGTCCTCGCCTGGCGCGCGGCACCCACCCGGCCCGGCGACCCGCTGTGGGACGCCACCCCCGAAGGCCGCCGCGCCTTCCTCAACACCGCCGAATTCCTCACCGCGAGGGGGCTCGTATGAAGACCGTCGTCCCGGCCCGCGCCGCCTGGTCCGCCGTCGTCCGCGAGGGCGAGACACTGACCGTCACCGACCTGCACGGCAACCAGGCCGTCGACTTCCTCGTGTACGACGCCCACGACACGTCGGTGCGCTACAGCGCCCCCGACACGATCCACGCCCAGGGCGGCATCTTCCTCACCACGGGCAGTGTGCTGATGTCCAACGAGCACACCCCGCTGATGACGGTGACCGCCGACGCGGTGGGCCGCCACGACACCGTCGGCGGCGCCTGCTCCAAGGAGTCCAACACCCTGCGCTACGGCCACCACACGTACGCCCAGCACGCGTGCGTGGACAACTTCCTCGCCGAGGGCGCCAAGTACGGTCTCGGCAAGCGCGACCTGGTCTCCAACATCAACTGGTACATGAACGTGCCCATCGAGCAGGACGGCACCCTCGGCATCGTCGACGGCCTCTCCGCCCCCGGCCTCGCCCTCAGCCTGCGCGCCGAACGGGACGTCCTCGTCCTGGTCTCCAACTGCCCCCAGATCAACAACCCGTGCAACGGCTTCGAGCCGACGGCGGTGGAGATGACGATCACGGGGAGCGCCGCATGACCTTCTCCAAGCTGCTCGTCGCCAACCGGGGCGAGATAGCCGTACGGATCATCCGCACCGCCCGCGAACTGGGCCTGCGCACGGTCGCCGTGTACTCCGACCCCGACCGCTCGGCCCCCCACGTCCGGCTCGCCGACGAGGCGGTACGGCTCGGCCCGGCGCCCGCGAAGGAGTCGTACCTGGACGCCGACCTCGTCCTGAAGGCCGCCAAGGACACCGGCGCGGGCGCGATCCACCCCGGCTACGGCTTCCTCTCCGAGGACGCGGCCTTCGCCCGCCGCTGCGCCGACGCCGGGATCGTCTTCGTCGGCCCGACACCCGAGCAACTGGAGCTGTTCGGCGCCAAGCACACCGCCCGCGCGGCGGCCGAGGCGGCGGGGGTGCCCCTGGCCCCGGGCACCGGACTCCTGCCGGACCTCCCCGGGGCCCTCGAACGCGCCGCGGCCGTCGGCTATCCGGTCATGCTCAAGGCCACCGGCGGCGGCGGAGGCATCGGCATGTCCGCCTGCCGCTCCCCCGAGGAACTCACCGACGCCTGGGAACGCGTCCAGCGCGTCGCCGCCGCCTCCTTCTCCTCGGCCGGCGTCTTCCTGGAACGGCTCGTGGAACACGCCCGCCATGTCGAGGTACAGGTCTTCGGCGACGGCGAGGGCCGGGTCGTCACCTTCGGCGACCGCGACTGCTCCCTCCAGCGCCGCAACCAGAAGGTCCTGGAGGAAGCCCCGGCCCCCGGCCTGCCCGACCATGTGAGACGGCAACTCGCCGCCTCCGCCCGCGATCTGTGCGCCTCCGTCGGCTACCGCTCCGCCGGCACCGTCGAGTTCGTCTACGACGCGGCCCGCGAGGAGGCCTGGTTCCTCGAGGTCAACACCCGCCTCCAGGTGGAACACCCGGTCACCGAGGAGATCTACGGCGTCGACCTCGTCGCCTGGATGCTGCGCCTGGCCCGCGGCGAGCGGGACGTCGTACGCGACCCCGGACCCGCGCGCGGACACGCCGTCGAGGCCCGTCTCTACGCCGAGGACCCGAGCCGCGACCACCGGCCCGGCGCGGGCCTGCTGACCCGGGTCGAGTTCCCGGGGGGCGTCCGGGTGGACGGCTGGGTGGAGACCGGCACCGAGGTGACGACGTCGTACGACCCGATGCTCGCGAAGGTGATCGCCCACGGCGCCGACCGCGCCGACGCGCTGCGCCGCCTGGACGAGGCGCTGGCCCGCACCCGCGTCGACGGCATCGAGACCAATCTGGGGCTGGTCCGGGCGGCGCTCGCGGACCCGCGTCTGAGCACGGCGACCCACTCGACGGCCACCCTCGCCGAGGTGCACGACCCGACCCCGCGGATCGAGGTCGTCGCCGGCGGCACCCTCACCACCGTGCAGGACTGGCCCGGCCGCACCGGGCACTGGCAGGTCGGGGTCCCGCCGTCCGGCCCGATGGACGACCGGTCCTTCCGGCTCGGCAACCGGGCGCTCGGCAACCCCGAGGGCTCCCCCGGCCTCGAATGCACCCTCCAGGGCCCCTCGCTGCGGTTCACCCACCCCACGACCGTGTGCGTGACCGGCGCCCCGGCCCCGGTGACGGTCGACGGCACCCCGGTGCCGCAGTGGGAGCCGGTGACGGTCCCGGCCGGGGCCGTGCTGGAGGTCGGCGCGCCGGACGGGCACGGCCTGCGCACCTACGTCCTGTTCGCGGGCGGCCTGGACGTGCCCTCCTTCCTCGGCAGCGCGAGCACCTTCACCCTGGGCCGGTTCGGCGGGCACGGCGGACGCGCCCTGCGCACCGGGGACGTCCTGCACGGCGGCGAGGTCACCGAGGGCACCCCGGTCACCGACCGTCCCTCCTTCGGCTCCGTCTGGCACCTCGGCGCCGTCGAAGGCCCGCACGCCGCACCGGAGTTCTTCACCGAGGACGACATCCACGACTTCTACGCCGCCGAGTGGAAGGTCCACTTCAACTCGGCCCGCACCGGGGTGCGGCTGGTCGGCCCCAAGCCGCGCTGGGCCCGCACCGACGGCGGCGAGGCCGGTCTGCACCCGTCCAACATCCACGACACCCCGTACTCCGTCGGCGCCGTCGACTACACCGGAGACATGCCGGTGCTGCTCGGCCCCGACGGGCCCTCGCTCGGCGGGTTCGTGTGCCCGGCGACCGTCCTCAGCTCCGAACGCTGGAAGCTGGGCCAGCTGCGGCCGGGCGACACGGTCCGCTTCACCCCCGTCGACGTGCACGGCACGGCACGCCCCGCGATCGTCGACGGCGGGATCCTCGCCCGGGACGGCGATGTCACCTTCCGCCGCAGCGGCGACGACAACCTGCTGGTCGAGTTCGGCCCGATGCAGCTGGACCTCGCCCTGCGGATGCGGGTCCACGCCCTCATGGAGGCGGTCGGCGCGGCCGCCCTGCCGGGCGTCGGCGACCTCACCCCCGGCATCCGCTCCCTCCAGATCCGGACGGACCCGGCGCTCCTGCCCCAGCACGAACTCCTCGCGGCCGTACGGCGGATGGCGCGCGCCCTGCCGCCCACGGACGAACTCGTCGTGCCCTCCCGCACCGTCCACCTCCCCCTGTCCTGGGACGATCCGGCGACCCGTGAGGCCATCGCCCGCTACATGGCCGGGGTCCGCGAGGACGCGCCCTGGTGCCCGTGGAACATCGAGTTCATCCGCCGCGTCAACGGCCTCGCCTCGGTCGCGGACGTCTACGACACGGTCTTCGAGGCGGAGTACCTGGTCCTGGGCCTCGGTGACGTCTACCTGGGCGCCCCCGTCGCCACCCCCCTCGACCCCCGCCACCGCCTGGTGACGACGAAGTACAACCCCGCCCGGACCTGGACGGCCGAGAACTCGGTCGGCATCGGCGGCGCCTATCTCTGCGTGTACGGCATGGAGGGCCCCGGCGGCTACCAGTTCGTGGGCCGTACGACCCAGGTGTGGTCGGCGTGGCAGCAGCGCGGCGCGTTCCGGCCGGGCTCGCCCTGGCTGCTGCGCTTCTTCGACCGGATCCGCTGGTACCCCGTCGACGCCGACGAACTCCTCGACCTGCGCGCCGACCTCGTCTCCGGCCGGTTCGTGCCGCGTATCGAGGAGGGCACCTTCTCCCTGGCGGAGCACCAGGCCTTCCTGACCGAACACGCCGAGTCCATCGCGGAGTTCCGGCGGCGGCAGCAGACGGCCTTCACGGCCGAGCGCGACGCGTGGGAGGCGGCGGGCGAGTTCACCCGCGCCGAGGCCGCGTCCGCGCCGCCCGCTCCCCCGGCCGAGGTGGCCGTCCCGGCGGGCGGCCGGCTGATCGAGGCCGAGTTCGCCGCGTCGGTCTGGCAGGTGAACGTGTCGCCGGGCGACGCGGTGGCGGCGGGGCAGCCGCTGCTCGCGCTGGAGGCGATGAAGATGGAGTCCAGGGTGCACGCGCCGGCGGCCGGCGTGGTGGCGGAGATCCTGGCCCGCCCCGGCGACCAGGTGGAGGCGGGGACGGCGCTGCTCGTCCTGGCCCCGGCCGCGAACTGAAAGAGGTATCAGGCGATGTCCACCACACTCTCCCGAGTCCGCGCCGCCTACGCCCGCATCGAGGCGGTCGACCGCCCGGAGATCTGGATCGACCTGCGCCCGAGGGCCGAGGTCGAGACGGAGGCCCGTGCCCTCGACGACCGCGTGGCGCGGGGCGAGCGCCTTCCGCTGGCGGGCCGTCTCTTCGCGGCCAAGGGCAACATCGACGTGGCGGGCCTGCCCACCACGGCGGGCTGCCCCGCGTACGCCTACCACCCCGCCGCCGACGCCCCCGTGGTCGCCGGTCTGCGGGCGGCGGGCGCCCTGCTGCTGGGCACGACGAACCTGGACCAGTTCGCGACGGGCCTGGTGGGCACCCGCTCCCCGCACGGCGCGGTGCGCGGCGCCGTCGACCCCCTGCGCATCAGCGGCGGCTCCAGCTCCGGTTCGGCCGTCGCGGTCGCCCTCGGCCTCGTCGACTTCGCCCTCGGCACCGACACGGCGGGCTCGGGCCGGGTCCCGGCCGCCTTCAACGGCATCGTCGGCCTCAAGCCCACCCGTGGTCTGGTCCCCACCGAGGGCGTGGTCCCGGCCTGCGCCTCACTCGACTGTGTGACGGTGTTCGCCCGCACCCTCCCGGAGGCGGAAGGGGCCCTGGCCCACATGACGACCGGTACGGTCCCCCCGTCCGTCCCCGTCCGCACCCCCGGTCCCTGGCGCATCGCGGTCCCCCCGCTCGCCCAGCTCGGCGAACTGGACGAGGGCTGGGCGGATGCCTACGAGGCTGCGGTACGGCACCTCGCGGCGTCCGGGGCCGAGATCCGCCCCCTCGACCTGACCCCGTTCACCGAGGCGGCCGCGATGCTCTACGAGGGCGCCTTCGTCGCCGAGCGCTACACCGCGGTGGGCACCTTTGTCGACAAGTTGACCGAGGAGGGCGGCGCGGGCCTGGATCCCACGGTCGCCGGCATCATCACCCGCGCCCGGGACATCCCGGCCCACCGTCTCTTCGCGGACCAGGACAGACTGGCCGCCCTGCGCACCCGCGCGCTGGCCGAACTGGCCGACGCGGACGCCCTCCTCCTGCCCACCGCCCCCGGCCACCCCACCCTCGCGGAGGTCGCCGCCGACCCGCTGGGCGCCAACGCCCGGCTGGGCCGCTTCACCAACTCCACCAACCTCTTCGACCTGGCGGCGGTGGCCGTCCCGGCCGGCGAGGTCAACGGCCTTCCGTTCGGTGTGATGCTGATCGGCCCCGCCCACACCGACGAGCGCCTGGCCCGGATCGCCGGACAGCTCCAGCCGGAGACCCGTCTCGCGGTGGTCGGCGCCCACCTCACGGGCCAGCCCCTGAACCCCCAGCTCCTGTCCCTGGGCGCCCGGCTGGACCGCACGACGACCACGGCCCCCGTCTACCGCCTGCACGCCCTCGGCACGACACCGCCGAAGCCGGGGCTGGTGCATGTGGGAGAGGGAGGCGCGGAGATCGAGACCGAGATCTGGCGCCTACCGGCAGAGGGCCTGGGCCGCCTGCTGGCGTCCCTCCCCCGCCCCATGACGCTCGGAAGGGTGAAACTGGCGGACGGCACCACGACCCCCGGCTTCCTGTGCGAACCGAGCGCCTTGAAGGACGCCGAGGACATCACGCGGTACGGAGGCTGGCGGAACTATGTGAGCAAGGGCTGAGTGGTTCAGGAGCGCGGGGCTCTGTCGATATGCGGGGCTCCGCCGCGTGGGCGCGACCAGCCACACACTCCCCGCACCCGCCGTCCCCCACTCACCCCACGGACGAGTAGGCGACAACTCCCCGCAGCACCTGTTCAACAGCCTTGCGCGCCGCCTTGGCCACGGTCGATCCCTCCGCGGGAGCAGCCGCGGAGATCTGCCCCAGCACGTCGATGACCTGCTTGCACCAGCGCACGAAGTCGCCGGCCGGCATCTCCGCCTCCCGCAGCACCTCGTCGAGGCCCTTGCCGGACGCCCACATGTACGCGGCCCAGGCGAACCCGAGATCGGGCTCACGCTGCCCGACCCCTTCGGTCTGGTTGATCCGGAAGTCCTCCTCCAGGGCGTCCAGCCGCCCCCAGATCCGGACCATCTCGCCCAGCGCGGCCTTGGCCTTGCCGGACGGCAGCTTCGGCGCCATCGCGTCGTCCCCGACGCGCGCCTCGTACACCAGCGCGGAGACGCACGCGGCGAGTTCGGCGGGGGCGAGCCCCTCCCACACCCCGGCCCGCAGACACTCGCTGGCCAGCAGGTCCAGCTCGCCGTAGAGCCGGGCCAGCCGCTTGCCGTCGTCGGTGACCTCGTCGCCCCGCAGATAGTCGAGTTCGGTCAGCAGCGCGACGATCCGGTCGAAGGTCCGGGCGATGGTGTTGGTCCGCCCCTCGATCCGCCGCTCCAGCTGCGAGGTGTCCCGCAGCAGCCGGTGGTAGCGCTCGGCCCACCGGGCGTGGTCCTCACGCTCGTTGCACCCGTGGCAGGCGTGCGCCCGGATCGCCGTCCGCAGCCGCGCGATCTCGCGGTCGTCGGCGGCCTGCGACCGCTTCTTGCGGGCCCGCTCCGGCGGGATGTGCCCGGCCTTGGTGCGCAGCGCGGACGCCAGGTCCCGACGGGACTGCGGGGAGCGCGGGTTGAAGGACTTGGGGATCCGCATCCGCTCCAACGCCTCGACCGGTACCGGGAAGTCCATCGACGCCAGCCGCTTGACCTGCCGTTCGGCCGTCAGCACCAGCGGGCGCGGCCCGTCGTGCTGCTCGAAGCCGCGGTGCCCGTTGGCCCGCCCGGCCGGCAGCCCGGGGTCCAGGACCAGCGCCAGACCGGCGTACTTGCCCGTCGGCACATGGATGACGTCACCCGGCTTGAGCTTCTCCAGGGCGACGGCCGCCTCGGCCCGGCGCTCGGCCACGCCCTGCCGGGCCAACTCCGTCTCCCGGTCCTTGAGTTCACGCCGCAGCCCGGCGTACTCCTCGAAGTCGCCGAGGTGGCAGGTCATGGAGGCCTTGTAGCCCTCCAGCCCCTCCTCGTTGCGCTGCACCTGCCGGGAGATCCCGACGACCGAGCGGTCCGCCTGGAACTGGGCGAAGGAGGTCTCCAGCAGCTCCCGCGACCGGTGCCGCCCGAACTGCTCGACCAGGTTGACCGCCATGTTGTACGACGGCTTGAAACTGGAGCGCAGCGGGTACGTGCGCGTGCCGGCCAGTCCCGCGAGGTGGTCGGGGTTCATGGCGCGCTGCCACAGCACCACGGCATGGCCCTCGACGTCGATCCCGCGCCGCCCCGCACGCCCCGTCAACTGGGTGTACTCGCCGGGGGTGATGTCGGCGTGCTGCTCGCCGTTCCACTTGACGAGCTTCTCCAGGACCACCGACCGGGCGGGCATGTTGATGCCGAGCGCGAGGGTCTCCGTCGCGAACACGGCCTTGACCAGCCCGCGGACGAACAGTTCCTCGACGACCTCCTTGAACGTCGGCAGCATGCCCGCGTGGTGGGCGGCGATACCGCGCTCGAGGCCCTCCAGCCATTCGTAGTAGCCGAGGACGTGCAGGTCCTCGCGGGGGATCGCGGCCGTACGCTCCTCGACGAGCGCGCGCACCTCGGCGCGCGCGTCCTCGTCGTTGAGCCGCAGTCCGGCGTACAGGCACTGCTGGACGGCGGCCTCGCAGGCGGCGCGGCTGAAGATGAAGGTGATGGCGGGCAGCAGGCCCTCGGCGTCGAGGCGCTCGATGACCTCGGGCCGGCCCGGTGTCCACACCCGGGACCGCTGGCGCCGCTCCCGCTCCCGGTCGGCCTCGCGCATGGCTCTGCCGCGTCTGCGGTCCTGGTAGGAGGGCCGGCTGGCCTCCATCCTGGCCAGCCGGGTGAGGTCGGGGTTGACCGCCCGGCGGTGGCCCTCGCCCTCCTCGAACAGGTCGTACATCCGCCGTCCGGCGAGCACGTGCTGGAACAGCGGCACGGGCCGGTGCTCGGAGACGATCACCTCGGTGTCGCCGCGGACGGTGTCCAGCCAGTCGCCGAACTCCTCGGCGTTGGACACGGTCGCGGAGAGGGAGACCAGGGTGACCGACTCGGGGAGGTGGATGATCACTTCCTCCCACACGGCGCCCCGGAAGCGGTCGGAGAGGTAGTGCACCTCGTCCATCACCACGTAGCCGAGGCCGAGGAGGGTCTGCGAACCGGCGTACAGCATGTTCCGCAGGACCTCGGTGGTCATCACGACCACCGGGGCGTCGGAGTTGACGCTGTTGTCGCCGGTGAGCAGGCCGACCTTCTCGGCGCCGTAACGGCGGCACAGGTCGGAGTACTTCTGGTTCGACAGCGCCTTGATGGGGGTCGTGTAGAAGCACTTCTTGCCCTGCTGGAGGGCGAGGTGGACGGCGAACTCGCCCACGATCGTCTTGCCGGAGCCGGTAGGGGCGGCCACCAGGACGCCCTTGCCCGCCTCGAGTGCCTGACAGGCCTCGATCTGGAAGGGGTCGAGACCGAAGTCGTACATCTCGCGGAAGGAAGCGAGCGCGGTGGCCTGCTCGACGGCACGCCTGCGTGCCGCCGCGTACCGCTCGGCCGGGGAGAGGTCGTCTGTCATCGTGCTTTCGAGCGTACCGGGAGCCTGTGACAACAGGACGATCAATATCCCGATCAGTGCCTGTGAAACCTGCGATCGCGCAGTTCAGGGGCCTACGGTGCGTACCGTCCCGGCCACAGCCTGCGCCGGGCTCTCCCGGGAACGCGGAAGCGGCCGGCCGCGCAGGGTGTGCGCGCCGGCCGCCGTGGCGTCGGGGGATCAGGTGACGTCGTCGTATCCGTTGACGCGCTCCGGGCCCGCCTGCTCCGGCAGGGCACGGGTCGCCGACACGGACTCGACCTCGCCGATCGCCTCGGGGGTGAGATCCAGCTCGGAGGCCTCGTCGTCGGCGGGACCCAGGGCGTCGCGCCGGCGCCTGCGACGGTCGTTCAGCAGCGAGAAGGCGGTCGCGCCGAAGTACAGGATCCAGATCGGACCGGCGAGGGCCAGCATCGAGATGGGGTCCGTGCTGGGGGTGGCCACGGCCGCGAAGACCGTGATGCCGATGATCATTCCGCGCCACCAGCCGAGCATGCGCGCGCCGGTGACCATGCCGGTCATGTTGAGCATGACGAGCAGCAGCGGCAGCTCGAAGGAGAGGCCGAAGACCACGACCATGCGCGTGACCAGCTGCAACAGGTCGTCCAGCGGCAGCAGGTTGTTGACGCCGCCCGGGGTGAAGTCGATCAGCACCTTCGCGGTGGTCGGCAGCACCCGGTACGCGAAGTAGCCGCCGCCCAGGAACAGCGGCACACCGGTGCCGACGAACCCGTAGGCGTACTTGCGCTCGTGCTTGTGCAGTCCCGGGGCGATGAAGGCCCACAGCTGGTAGAGCCAGACCGGGGAGGCGAACACGATACCGGCCATCAGGGAGACCTGAAGGGCGAGCGTGAACGGCGCGAGCAGACCGTTGATCGTGATGCTCGCGCACTTGTTGACGTCGTCGCCGTCCTTGAGCGCGGTCGCGATCTGCTCGAATGTCTTCCCACAGCCGACCGAGTCGAGGATCGGCTTGGTGAGGAAGTTGATGATGTCGTTGTAGAAGAAGGCGGCCACGACCGTCACGAGGACGATGGCCAGCATCGCCTTCGCGAGCCGGTTGCGCAGCTCACGAAGGTGATCCGCGAGGGGCATCCGCCCCTCGGGGTCCTTCTCCTCCTTGCGGGCAGACTTCAGCAACCCACGTTCCCATCTCGTGCGGCGGGCCGGAGGTCACCGGCCCTGCGTCAGCGCTTGGTCGTGTCCGTCGGCTCGGTGACCGGGCGGGAGCTGGTCACATCGCCGGGGGCGGCCTGGATGGTGCGCTGCGCGGGAGGCTGCTCGCCGGGGTTCGGCGGGCCCGCCGGGGTGGCGGTGCTGTTGCCCTCTTCCTTCATCGCCTTGGCCTCGCTCTTGAGGATGCGCGCGGACTTGCCGAGCGAGCGGGCCATGTCCGGAAGCTTCTTCGCGCCGAACAGCAGGATGATGACGACGAGGATGAGAATGATCTCGGGGGCGCCGAGCCTTCCGAACATAAGTCTTTACCTTCTCACCGAGGCGGCTGGGTGGGGGTGCTGTGCGACCGGTCGGACAGGTGTCCGAACGATCGTGCTGGCAGCGATCGTAACGCTCAGGGGTGAACGAGAGGCAATCCCCGTGCGTACTCCCGGTCCGCGGTCCGGGCCTCGTTCTCCGGGCCGCGATCTGCACACTACCCGCCCCTGGTACCACGGCGGGAGGGCGAAGTGGCCCAAAACGCATTCGGCGCCGGACTCACAGAACCACCACAGCCCCGCGCCAGGATCACCACAGCGCCCCTCACAGCGCGTCCAC
Organism: Streptomyces griseoruber; assembly: GCF_001514205.1. Classification (GTDB taxonomy): domain Bacteria; phylum Actinomycetota; class Actinomycetes; order Streptomycetales; family Streptomycetaceae; genus Streptomyces; species Streptomyces griseoruber. The sequence goes on from NZ_KQ948779.1 coordinate 50,159, forward strand.
GGCACCCGCCGCGCTCACCGACGCCCGCTCGAGCTCCTCGGCGGCCCGGCTGATCCGGCGGGCGGACTCCGTGACTTGCCGGCCCAGCCGCCGCGCCTCCACGAAGACCCGGACGGCGAACACCGCGAGCACGGCGAGACCCACGAAACCCACGGCTACCGCGAACATCGGCCAGAACATGAGGCGAGCCTAGACCCTGCTACGGCGCCTGGAGCCGCAGGGTCCGCACCCCGCCGCCGAGGAGCAGCTCGACGATCCGCTCACCGGCCGGCTTGCGCACGGCCACACCGCAGTCGGGGCAGGTGAAGGAGTAGAACGTGGTGCGGCTGGTGGCGCCGATGGCCAGCCGCAGAGCGCCCGCCGCCAGCTCGAAACAGCCGCGGCAGTCCGGGCAGCCCGCCCGGAACGTCACCGGGCCCACACTCCGCATGCCCGCGAACGCCGAAGCCACCGAGATGCCCCGCGCTCCGGACGCCACCGACTCGCTCACCGCTGCTCCCGCCCCTCGAACCGCCCGTCGGACCGACCCTCGGTCCGCCCGTCGTACCGCACGCCGGCCGGCACATCGGCCGGAGCGCCGGCCTGGCCGCCGACCGGGCCGCCGCGCTGCTCGTCACCGCGGGCGGACGGCACCCCGGCCGCGTCCGCCGCCTCGATGCCGTCGTACGCGGCCAGCGCGTCGCGGGCGGCGCGGCGGGCGCTGTCGGCGAGGTCCGGCGGCGAGACGATCCGGCCGTCGCGGCCGAGCCGCAGGGCCAGGCGCCTGAGCGAGGCCGGGTCGGGCGTGCGCAGAGTGATACGCAGTCCGCCGTCGGAAAGCTCATCGGCGCTGTCGTGCGGGTAGTACTCGGCGACCCAGCGGCCGCCCGGACCGACCTCGACCACGACCTCCGGATCCTCGGCGGCCGGCTGCACCAGCGCCTCCGACAGATCCCGCAGCTCGATCTCCGGCGGCGCCGCCGGCTCGTCGAGGATCTTGATCTCGGCGACCCGGTCCAGCCGGAACGTGCGCCGCGCCTCGGAGCGGCGGCACCAGGCCTCCACATACGTGTGCCCCACGCTGACCAGGCGGATGGGGTCGATCTCGCGCTCGCTGAGCTCGTCGCGCGCGGGCGAGTAGTAGCGGATCCACAGCCTGCGGCGCTCGGAGATCGCCCGGTCGACGTCCGCGAAGACCCCGCCCTCGGACTCGAACGTCACCGACAGCCGCGAGCTCGCCCCGGCCGCCTCACCGGCCGCCGTCTCCACCTTCGCCGTCGCCCGCAGCAGCGCCTGCCGGTCGCCCTCCCGCAGACCGGGCAGCGTCGCCACCGCGCGGGCGGCCACCAGCAGCGCGGTCGCCTCGTCGGCCGCCAGCCGCAGCGGCTCCGCGGCCTCCGCCCCCAGCGCCGCCGGGTTGTGCCACCAGATGCGCTCGCCGTCGGTGTCGATGTCGAGCAGATCGCCGCCGCGGAAGCTGGTGCCGCACATGGGCAGCACGTCGAGATCCGAGACCAGCTCGTCCTCGGTGATGCCGAAGGCGCGCGCCACGTCCTCGATCCGCGCGCCCGGGCGCTCCCTGAGATACGTCACCAGGGAGAGCATCCGACGGGTCTGGTCGATCGCGTTCGCCGGCCTGACCGGTTTGCCTGCCACTGTCTTGCTCCGCTCCCCCTCAGCCCTTGGCCACGGCCCGCAGCCGGTCCACGACGTCCGCCCGCAGCTCCGCAGGCTCCAGGACGACCACGTCCGGCCCGAACTCCACCAGCCAGGCGTCCAGCCCGTGCCCGTACGGAATCTCCAACTCGTCCCAGCCGTCCGCGAGTTCCCGGACGGCCGTGGCCTTCGCCCGCAAGGGGTACCCGGCACCGGTGCGCAGCCGGATCAGCGCGCTGCGGTCCGCGGTCTCCCCCGCCCAGCTCGCCACGGTCTCCCGGACCGTCACGACATCGGGGACGGGCGCGGTGAAACCCGCCCCGCGCGAGCGGACCCTGCCGGTGATCCGCGACAGCCGGAACACCCGCTCGGCACCCCGGTCCCGGTCGAATCCCGCCAGATACCAGTGACCGCGCCAGCACTCCAGCGCCCACGGCTCGACATGGCGGGGCTCGGGACGGGCGGCGGTGGCCTTGCGGTAGTCGAACACCACCGGCCGGCGGTCACGGCAGGCCAGCATCAGCGGCTCGAACGCCGCCTCGTGCACGGGGATCCTGGGCTCCAGCGCGCCGTGCGCCTCGTACGGATCGACGTCCTCGGGCAGACCGGCCGCGCGCAGCTTCTGCAGCGCGCCGCTGGCCGCGCCCGCGAGCCGGGCCTGCTGCCACACCTTCGCGGCCAGGCCGAGGGCGGCGGCCTCCTCGGCGTCCAGGGTGATCGGCGGCAGCCGGTTGCTGTCCCGGCGCGCCAGATAGCCGATCTCGCCGTCCAGGCTCTCCACGGTCTCGATGACCAGGCCCAGCTCGCGCAGATCGTCCTTGTCCCGCTCGAACATCCGGTTGAAGGAGTCGTCGCTCGCGGCACCGGAATCCGGCCTCGAGCCGACCCCGCCCGCCCGGGACGCCTCGACATAGGCCTCGATGGAGTCACGCAGCTCACGCTTGCTCAACGGCCTGCGCGTGCCCAGCAGACACAGCGCGAGGTTCATCAGCCGCTCGGCCTTGGCAATGGCCATCGACGCCCTTCGCCTCCCCTTTGGTGCTTACGATCGTCGACCGTACCGCCCCGCGGTCCCCCGGCAAAAGCCGAGGGTCCATGCCCGCGCAGGCATGGACCCCGGCTGGTCACGACCGACCGGACGACGACCGATTGGACAACTGTCGGACGACGGTCAGACAGCGATCAGACGGCGATCAGGTCCACGACGAAGATCAGCGTCTCACCGGGCTTGATCGCCGGGGTGGGGCTCTGGTTGCCGTAGGCCAGGTGCGGCGGGATGGTCAGCCGGCGGCGGCCGCCGACCTTCATGCCCTGCACACCCTGGTCCCAGCCCTTGATGACACGGCCGCCACCCAGCGGGAAGCGGAACGGCGCGCCACGGTTCCAGCTGGCGTCGAACTCCTCACCCGTGCTGAAGGAGACACCCACGTAGTGGACGGTGACGGTCTGACCGGCCTGCGCAACCTCGCCGTCGCCCTCCCAGATGTCCTTGATCTCGAGGTCCGCCGGGGGCTCGCCTTCGGGGAAGTCGATCTCGGGCTTCTCGTTGCTCACGTCACTGCTCCTGCTTGTCTACGGAAAGGCAACACACACAGTCTTTCATCCCGGACGGCGTCACGACGCCGCGAGGATGTCGACCACGAACACCATCGTGGAGTCCTTCTCGATACCGCTGCCACTCGGCGGGTTGTCCCCGTAGCCCAGCGACGGCGGAATCACGATGAGGACCCGGCTGCCCACCTTCTTGCCGGTCAGGCCCTGCGCCCACCCCTTGACGACCTGCTGGAGCGAGAACGAGGTGGGAGCGCTGCGGTCGTACGACGAGTCGAACTTCTTGCTCGTGTCCCAGACGAAGCCCTGGTACTGCACGACCACCGTGCTGTCGGCCGCGACCTTCGCGCCGTCGCCCTCGATCACATAGGTCGCCACCAGCTTCGTCGGCGGGTCCGCCTTGGGGATGTCGACGGAGGGCGCCTTGCCGTCGGTGTTCGTGCCGACCTTCGGCAGCTTGGCGTCGTCCTGCGGGACGTCCGTGCCCTTGGCGGAGCTCTTGGCGTTGAAGGTGTCCTCCAGGTCCACCACGAACACCAGCGTGTCGGTGCCCTTGATACCGGCCTGCGACTGGCCCTCCTTGCCGTAACCCCAGGTCGGCGGGACCGAGAACTCCACCCGGCTGCCCACCTTCTTGCCGGTCAGGGCATAGCGCCAGCCGTCGATGATGGAGCCCTCGGCGAGCTGGATGAACAGCGGGGTCTTGCGGTCGTAGGAGTTGTCGAAGACCTTCCCGGTGTCCCAGATCTGGCCCAGGTAGTTGGCCCAGATGAAGTCCTTCTCCGCGACCGCCCGACCACCGCCCGCGATCACCGTCTTCACCGCCAGCTGGTCCGACGGCTCCCCCGTGCCCTTGGCCACCGTCGGCTTCTCACCGAACTTCGTCCCCGCCGTGATGGCCGGCAGCGGACCGTCCACGATCTTCGGCGCGGGCGCCGCGGACGTCGCGGACGCCGAGGGCGACGCGTCCTCGCTCGCCTTGCTCGAGTCGGACTTGTCGTCACCACAGGCGGAGAGCGTGACCAGCCCTGCGGGAACGGCGGCAAGGAGAAGTGAGCGTCGGCGCACGATGAGAGCCTCGTAATCGGTCGATCTTGGGAAGGGCGTGCGCGCAACTCTACGGCGTGAGAAGGGCGCCGTACGGGAAACGTACGGCGCCCGTGTTGCGTTCCGGCGATCACATACCGGCGATCAGCTTCTCCACCCGGTCGTCCACCGAACGGAACGGGTCCTTGCACAACACCGTCCGCTGGGCCTGGTCGTTCAGCTTCAGATGCACCCAGTCCACCGTGAAGTCCCGGCGCTGCTCCTGCGCCCGCCGGATGAAGTCACCGCGCAACCGCGCCCGAGTGGTCTGCGGCGGCACCGACTTGCCCTCGAAGATCTTCAAGTCGTTGCAGATCCGCGTCGCTTGTCCCTTGCGCTCCAGCAGGTAGTACAGACCACGACGACGGTGGATGTCGTGGTAGGCGAGGTCTATCTGCGCCACCCGCGGATGCGACATCGTCATGTTGTGCTTGGCCCGGTACCGCTCGATGAGCTTGTACTTCATCACCCAGTCGATCTCGGTGCCGATCCGGTCCAGGTCCTCGGCCTCGATCGCGTCCAGCGTACGGCCCCACAGCTCCAGGACCTGCTCGACCGTGCCCGTGCGGATGCCGCGGCGCTCGCAGAAGTCCACGGCCTTCTCGTAGTACTCGCGCTGCACGTCCAGCGCCGAGGCCTCCCGCCCGCTCGCCAGCCGCACCTTGCGCCGGCCCGTGATGTCGTGGCTGACCTCACGGATCGCCCGGATCGGGTTCTCCAGGGTCAGGTCCCGCATCACCGTGCCCGCCTCGATCATGCGCAGCACCAGATCCGTCGCGCCGACCTTCAGCAGCATCGTCGTCTCGGACATGTTCGAGTCGCCCACGATGACATGCAGCCGACGGTAACGCTCCGCGTCCGCGTGCGGCTCGTCGCGCGTGTTGATGATCGGCCGGGAACGGGTCGTCGCCGAGGAGACGCCCTCCCAGATGTGCTCCGCCCGCTGGCTGACGCAGTACACCGCCCCACGGGGCGTCTGCAGCACCTTGCCCGCGCCGCACAGCAGCTGGCGGGTCACCAGGAACGGAATGAGGATGTCCGCGAGCCGGGAGAACTCCCCGTGCCGGGCCACCAGATAGTTCTCGTGACAACCATAGGAGTTGCCCGCCGAGTCCGTGTTGTTCTTGAAGAGGTAGACGTCGCCCGCGATTCCTTCCTCGTGCAGGCGTCGTTCCGCGTCCACCAGGAGTCCTTCGAGAATGCGCTCGCCGGCCTTGTCGTGGGTGACCAACTCGGTCACGTTGTCACATTCCGGTGTGGCGTATTCCGGATGCGAACCCACGTCGAGATACAGGCGGGCGCCGTTCCGCAGAAAGACATTGCTGCTACGGCCCCATGACACGACACGGCGGAAGAGGTACCGCGCCACCTCGTCAGGCGACAGGCGGCGCTGTCCCCTGAACGTGCACGTGACGCCGTACTCGTTCTCCAGCCCGAAAATGCGGCGGTCCATGACTGAACATTACGCCCGATCCCCTGAACTGAAACGGGGTTCGGCAGCACGGTTCGGATCATTTTCCGATGAAGACGCAACCACCGCACTTACGGCCGGAGCTGCCAATACCCGCCCCGTGACCAGCAAAACCAGCAACGACACGCCGCCCGCGACACCCGGCACCGCAAACCCCCAAACGGCGCCACCGGCCTCCACGACAGGCCCCGCGACACCCGTCCCGACGGACGCGCCCACCGTGAAAGTCGTCACCAGCCAGGAGAACGCCTCGGTGACCGTGCCGCGCGGCGCGTGCCGGTCCACGATCACGAACGCACAGGCCAGCACCGGCGCCAGGAACACCCCCGCCAGGGTCGCCAGCGCCACCATGGCCACCGCGCCCGGCATCAGCATCAGCGGCACGTAACACACCGCCAGAAACGCGACCAGCACCCGCAGTCGCCGCTCCGGCACCCCCGCCCACTCCCGCGCCCCGTACGCCAGACCCCCGACGAGCGCCCCCAGCCCCAGCGCCGCCATCAGCCAGCCGTACACCACGTCACCGCCGTGACCGTCCGCGTACGGCACCGACGCCACCGTGATCGACCCCATCGCGATCCCCACGAACAGCAGCGCGCCCAGCAGCACCAGCAGCGCGGGCGAGCGCAGCGCACCCAGCCAGTGCGCCTCGCGCAGAGCGGAGCGCCACGCGCGCGAGGGCGGCGACACGACCACCGAGAGCGCCCCGAGCACCCCGACACCGTTCACGACGAGCAGCGCCGCCCGCTCCGACCACAGCGAGGCACACAACGTCACCAGCAGCGGCCCGACGGTGAACATCACCTCCTGCGCCACCGCGTCCATCGCGTACGCCGCCGGCACCTGCTCCTCGCGGCGCAGCACCGACGGCCACAGGGCCCGCAGCCCGCCCTCCAACGGCGGGGTGAAGAGCCCGCCGGCCACCATGGCCGCGTAGGCGAGCGGCAGCGGATCCGTGCCGGAGAACGCGAAGAGGGCCATCGCCAGGGCCGAGACCAGCGCGGCGGGCAGCTGGACGCGCGGCTGCCCGAAAAGATCCACCAGGCGGCCCAGCACGGGCTGCCCCACGGCGCTCGCGACGCCGTACACCGAGACCAGCGCACCCGCCAGGCTGTACGTGCCCCCCTCGGCCCGCACGAACAGCACGACCGCGATGGCGGACGTGGCGTTCGGCAGCCGGCCGACCAGCGTGCCGACCAGCAGCCGGGCCGCGTGCCGCGCCCTGAGGATCTCCCCGTACGCCGTGGCCATCGCCCACCCGCCCGTCTGAGGTTGTACGTATAACGCCCTTCGTCATACGTACCATGTGCGCTGTTCACGAGTCCAGACGAAGGAGCAGGCGGACGGTGGCACACCACAGCACCCGCCCCACGAGCCGCGACGTCGCCCAGGCCGCCGGGGTCTCCCAGGCCGCCGTCTCCCTGGTCCTCGGCGACAAATGGCGCGGCCGGGTCGCCGAAACCACCGCCGAACGCGTACGGCAGGCGGCACGCGACCTCGGCTACCGGCCCAACCTCGCCGCCCGCAACCTCCGCCTCGGCCACACCCGCACCGTGCTCCTCGTGGTCCCCGTGCTCACCACCGAGTTCTTCGCCGGCGTCTACACCGGCGCCGCCCGCGTCGCCGCGGACCACGGCTTCGGCGTCGTCCTCTACCCCTCCCCCGAAGGCGTCGGCCCCGCCCGCGACCCCTTCGCCTCCGCCCAGGCCGCCCTCGACGGCGTCATCGCCTCCTCCATGGCCGCCGACGCCCTCACCGCCATCCGCGGCGACCAGCTCCCCCTCGTCATGCTCGACAGCGACCCCGCCGGCAGCCTCGGCGCCGCCACCGTCAACCTCGACATCGCCGACGGCGTCCGCCAGGTCACCGACCACCTGCTCGACCTCGGCCACCGCCACTTCCTCCACCTCGCGGCCGACGTACCCTCCTGGACCTTCGAGGTACGCGCGCGTGAACTCACCGCACGCCTCGCAGCCGCCCCCGGCACCTCCCTGCGGACCGCCCCGGCACCCATCTCCATCGAGGGCGCCCTGGCCGCCACGGAGGCCGCCCTGAGCGCACCCGGCACCCACCGCCCCACCGCCGTCGTCTGCGACGACGACAAACTCGCCGCCGGCGCCTACAAGGCCGCCCGCCGCCTCGGCCTGCGCATCCCCGACGACCTCTCCGTCACCGGCCTCGACGACCTCGCCCTCGCCACCGCCCTCGACCCCGAGCTCACCACCGTCCGCCTCGACGCCGAGCTCTTCGGCGAACGCGGCATGCACGCCCTCCTCGCCGTCCTGGACGGCCGCACACCCGACGCCGGGGACATCCCCGTCCACCTGGTCGTACGAGGCTCCACAGCCCCACCGGGCGCCTCCTGAAACGCCCTGTGCCCCGGCGGTCGACCCGGCCGGGGCACAGAAGGGTGAAGACCCGCCTGCGGGCGGACTACTCCTCGTCCTCGGAGCTCTCCGCCTCCGTCGTCGCACCGTCCGCCTCCAGCAGCCGCGCCAGCTGACGGCCCACGACGCGCTTGAACTTGCGCTGCTGCGGACGCGTACGGTCCAGCACCGCCACCTCCAGCCGCTCGGCGGGAATGTCCCGCTGCGTGCCGTTGGTGTCCCGCGACAGCGCCTGCACCGCCAGCTTCAGCGCCTCGGACAGACTCATCCCGTCCTGGTGACGCTGATCCAGATAGCTGCTGATCTGCTCGGCGTTGCCGCCCACCGCGACCGAACCGTGCTCGTCCACGATCGAGCCGTCGTGCGGCAGCCGGTAGATCTGGTCACCGTCCGGGGTCTCACCGACCTCGGCGACCACCAGCTCCACCTCGTACGGCTTCTCACCCGCCGAGGAGAAGATCGTGCCCAGCGTCTGGGCGTACACGTTCGCCAGACCACGCGCGGTCACGTCGTCACGGTCATAGGTGTACCCGCGAAGATCGGCGTACCGCACACCGCCGATCCGCAGGTTCTCGTACTCGTTGTACTTGCCGGCCGCCGCGAAGCCGATCCGGTCATAGATCTCGCTGAACTTGTGCAGCGCACGGGACGGGTTCTCCCCGACGAACACAATGCCGTCGGCATACTGCAGCACGACCAGGCTGCGGCCACGGGCGATGCCCTTGCGCGCGTACTCCGCGCGGTCCGCCATCGCCTGCTGGGGTGAGACATAGAACGGCGTCGACACCGGTTATCCGTCCCTTTCTGTCGAAGTCACTGGATCACCTGCCACAAGATGCGGACCGACCGCTACAGCAGGGCGGCACGCGGGCCGTCCGGCTCCTGCAGCCGGCGCTCGAGGATCGAACGGGCGATCTCCGAGGACTCGTCGTCGGTGAGCCTGCGGAAACCGTCCTCGGTGATCACAGTGACGATCGGATAGATCCGGCGCGCGACATCGGGACCACCGGTCGCCGAGTCGTCGTCGGCCGCGTCGTACAGAGCCTGCACCACGAGGGTCGTGGCCTCTTCCTCGCTCAGGTCGTCGCGGAAGAGCTTCTTCATCGCCCCGCGCGCGAAGATCGAGCCGGAGCCCGTGGCGGCGTAGTGGTGCTCCTCGGAACGGCCGCCCGTGACGTCGTACGAGAAGATCCGCCCCCTGCCGCGGTCCACGTCGAACCCGGCGAAGAGCGGCACCACGGCGAGGCCCTGCATGGCCATGCCGAGGTTGCCGCGGATCATGGTCGACAGCCGGTTCGCCTTGCCCTCCAGCGAGAGCTGGGCCCCCTCGACCTTCTCGAAGTGCTCCAGCTCCAGCTGGAACAGCTTCACCATCTCCACGGCCAGACCGGCGGTGCCGGCGATACCCACGGCGGAGTACTCGTCGGCCGGGAACACCTTCTCGATGTCGCGCTGGGCGATGACATTGCCCATGGTGGCCCGGCGGTCACCGGCGAGCACGACCCCGCCGGGGAAGGTGGCGGCCACGATCGTGGTCCCGTGCGGCGCCTCGATCACACCCTGCGTCGGGGGCAGCTGCCTCTTACCGGGCAGCAGCTCCGGCTGGTGGTCGGAGAGGAAGTCCATGAAGGACGAGGACCCAGGCGTCAGGAAGGCAGCTGGTAGACGCCCGGTGCTACGAGTGTTGGCTTCCACGGAGTTCCTTCCAGGTAGGCGGCTGCCCGACGAACTGCGTCGGGATCGTCTCCCAACTTGCCGATGGCCGAATTGCAGTTGAAGCACAGTACGCCACGGACCCTACCCGTCTGGTGGCAATGATCCACATGTACGGCGGGAGCTTTCAGGCAGATCACGCAGAGCCCCATCTGCGAGGCGACCATGGCGTCACGCTCGGCGACCGTCGGAAGCCGTGGCGTTGCGGTGCCAGTCACTGTGCGGCTTGATCACTCCGCACGTACGGCAGTACTTGTGCCCCTCAGGCGCATCCACTCGGGGCCGCACGTTCTTACCTTTGGCGAGCTGCCGGGCTTGGTGATACCCCGCCCAGCACTCCCGGCAGTAGGCCTGCAACCCGTCACGAGCCGCCTTGTCACCAGCGAAGGCTGCCCGCGGCTTGGACTCTTTGCACCGCGAGCAACGCTTCACACCATCTGGATTTTCCAACCCGAACTCCCCCGGAGCCTTCGATTCGAAGGCTACTCGCCGCCCTTCTGAACGAAACTTCGAACGAAGTCCTCGGCATTTTCCTCGAGGACATCGTCGATCTCGTCCAGCACCGAGTCCACGTCGTCGCTCAGCTTCTCGTGCCGCTCCTTGAGGTCGCCGGAAGCCTGCGCCTCTTCCGTCTGCTCCTCGACCTCCTCCGTGGAGCGCGTCGCCTTCTGCTGGCCGCCGCCGGTGTCCTTGGTCGCCATAACCCTCACCCCGCTCAGTTCGCCCGACATGTTCGGCAGGTCGGCTTCCTGCCGATCGGTGATGATCAGACCCTACAAGGAGGGTCCGACATCGGCCCCGTAGTTGTTCCAACGTACGAGGCCCCTTTCGATGATTCCCTTGCGGCGGGGTTTCCACCCCGCCGCGGGAGAGCTTCCTCGGGCCCGCTCAGCCGCCCGACAGGACCTTGACCAGGTCTTCTGCCGTGCGGCAGCGGTCCAGGAGCTCCTTGACGTGATTTCGCGTTCCGCGAAGCGGTTCCAGGGTTGGGACGCGCTGGAGCGAGTCCCGGCCCGGGAGGTCGAAGATGACCGAGTCCCAGGAGGCGGCGGCGACGTCGTCGGCGTACTGCTCGAGGCAGCGGCCGCGGAAGTACGCGCGGGTGTCCTCCGGGGGCTTGGCCTTGGCCCGCTCGACGGCCGGCTCGTCGAGGAGCCGCTTGATGCGGCCGCGGGCCACCAGACGGTTGTAGAGGCCCTTGTCGGCCCGTACGTCGGCGTACTGGAGGTCCAGGAGGTGCAGCTTCGCCGCGTCCCAGTCGAGGCCGTCACGGCGGCGGTAGCCCTCCATGAGTTCCCGCTTGGCGACCCAGTCCAGCTCGCCGGCCAGGCTCATCGGGTCGTTCTCCAGGCGGGTGAGGGTGTCCTCCCAGCGCGTAAGGACGTCCTTGGTCTGGTCGTCGGCGTCCGACCCGAACCGCTCCTCCACGTATTTGCGCGACAGCTCGTAGTACTCCATCTGGAGCTGCACCGCGGTGAGTGTGCGGCCGCTGCGGAGGGTGACCAGCCTCTTCAGCGTCGGGTCGTGGGAGACCTGGTGCAACGTCCGTACGGGCTGGTCGACGGCCAGGTCGACGGCGATGAAGCCGTCCTCGATCATGGAGAGGACCAACGCCGTCGTGCCCAGCTTCAGGTAGGTCGAGATCTCCGACAGGTTCGCGTCGCCGATGATCACGTGGAGACGGCGGTACTTCTCGGCGTCGGCGTGGGGCTCGTCACGGGTGTTGATGATGGGGCGTTTGAGGGTGGTCTCCAGGCCGACCTCGACCTCGAAGTAGTCCGCGCGCTGGCTGAGCTGGAAGCCGTGTTCGTGGCCGTCCTGGCCGATGCCGACCCGGCCGGCGCCGGTGACGACCTGGCGGGAGACGAAGAAGGGCGTGAGGTGGCGCACGATGTCGGAGAAGGCGGTTTCCCGCTTCATCAGGTAGTTCTCGTGCGTGCCGTAGGAGGCGCCCTTGTTGTCGGTGTTGTTCTTGTAGAGGTGGATGGGCTGGGCGCCGGGGAGCTGGGCCGCGCGTTCGGCGGCTTCGGCCATGATCCGTTCGCCGGCCTTGTCCCAGAGGACGGCGTCGCGGGGGTTGGTGACCTCGGGGGCGCTGTATTCGGGGTGTGCGTGGTCGACGTAGAGGCGGGCGCCGTTGGTGAGGATCACGTTGGCGAGGCCGATGTCCTCGTCGGTGAGCTGGCTGGAGTCGGCGGCCTCGCGGGCGAGGTCGAAGCCTCGCGCGTCCCGCAGCGGGTTCTCCTCCTCGAAGTCCCAGCGGGCCCGGCGGGCCCGGTGCATCGCCGCGGCGTAGGCGTTGACGATCTGGGACGAGGTGAGCATGGCATTGGCGTTGGGGTGGCCGGGGACGGAGATGCCGTACTCCGTCTCGATGCCCATTACTCGCCGTACGGTCATGCGGCCCTCCTTGCCCGGCGGCACCCTCGGTCGTGGGCGCCGCTCAGATACCGGTGGTGCTCCGGTGCGGGTGCGGTGCCCGTCCTCTCCGCACTGCGCAACCCGGCGGTAGGAAAGAGCCTAGAACGCCTCTGTGCCGGTGGGGAGATCATTTGCGTCATTGCCTTGCTCCAGCCGTGGCCTGAAAAGCAGGCGGCTGCGGGTACCCGTGGAGGGCACCCGCAGCCGCCCTGTTCTTTACAGGTACTGTCCGGTGTTCGCCACCGTGTCGATGGAGCGTCCGGTGTCCGCGCCCTGCTTTCCGGTGATGAGGGTACGGATGTAGACGATCCGTTCGCCCTTCTTTCCGGAGATCCGGGCCCAGTCGTCGGGGTTGGTGGTGTTGGGCAGGTCCTCGTTCTCCTTGAACTCGTCCACGCATGCCTGGAGGAGGTGGGAGACGCGGAGGCCCTTCTGGTTCTTTTCGAGGAAGTCCTTGATCGCCATCTTCTTGGCGCGGCCCACGATGTTTTCGATCATGGCGCCGGAGTTGAAGTCCTTGAAGTAGAGGACTTCCTTGTCGCCGTTGGCGTAGGTGACTTCCAGGAAGCGGTTTTCCTCGGATTCGGCGTACATGTGTTCCACTGCCGTCTGGATCATGCTCTGGACGGTGGTGGTCTTGTCGTTTCCGTGTTCGCCGACGTCGTCGGAGTGCAGCGGGAGGCGTTCGGTGAGGTACTTGCCGAAGATGTCCTTGGCCGCTTCGGCGTCCGGGCGCTCGATCTTGATCTTCACGTCGAGGCGGCCGGGGCGCAGGATGGCGGGGTCGATCATGTCCTCGCGGTTGGAGGCGCCGATGACGACCACGTTCTGCAGGCCCTCGACGCCGTCGATCTCGGCGAGGAGCTGGGGGACGATGGTGTTCTCCACGTCCGAGCTGACGCCGGAGCCGCGGGTGCGGAAGAGGGATTCCATCTCGTCGAAGAAGACGATGACGGGGGTGCCCTCGCTGGCCTTCTCGCGGGCTCGCTGGAAGACGAGGCGGATCTGGCGCTCGGTCTCGCCGACGTACTTGTTCAGGAGCTCGGGGCCCTTGATGTTGAGGAAGAAGCTCTTGCCGGCGGCCTGGCCGGTGACCTCGGCGACCTTCTTGGCCAGCGAGTTGGCGACGGCCTTGGCGATGAGCGTCTTGCCGCATCCGGGGGGCCCGTAGAGGAGCACACCCTTGGGCGGGCGCAGTTCGTGCTCCTTGAACAGGTCGGGGTAGAGGTACGGGAGCTCCACGGCGTCCCGGATGGCCTCGATCTGGCCGCCGAGGCCGCCGATCTGCTCGTATCCGATGTCGGGGACCTCTTCGAGGACGAGTTCCTCGACCTCGCTCTTGGGGACGATCTCGTAGACGTAGCCGGAGCGGGGTTCGAGCAGGAGGGCGTCGCCGGGGCGGATGGTGACGTCCAGCAGCGGCTCGGCGAGCCTGACCACCCGTTCCTCGTCGGTGTGCCCGATGACCAGGGCGCGCTCGCCGTCCTCGAGGATCTCCTTGAGGGTGACGATGTCCCCGACCCGCTCGAATTCCATGGCCTCGACCACGTTGAGCGCTTCGTTGAGCATCAGTTCCTGGCCGCGTCGGAGCTCGTCGAGCTCGACGCTGGGGCTGACGTTCACGCGGAGTTTGCGGCCTCCGGTGAAGATGTCGGCCGTGCCGTCCTCGTTCGCCGCGAGGAAGACGCCGAAGCCGGCCGGGGGCTGCGCGAGCCGGTCGACTTCCTCCTTGAGGGCCACGATCTGGTCGCGGGCCTCACGGAGCGTGTTGGCAAGTCGCTCGTTCTGGGCGGACACGCCGGCCAGGTTGGTCTGCAGCTCGACGATCCGCTCTTCGAGAATCCTCGTGTGTCGCGGAGAGTCGGCGAGCTTGCGGCGCAGGACGGCGATCTCCTGCTCAAGGTAGGCAATCTGCCCGGACGGGTCGTCGGACCCTCGTCCCGGGCGGATGCCGCGGTTCATGTCGTCGTCGTGGGCTGCCACGGTCCTCACCTCCTCCAAGGGGAGCTGGACGCTTCCAGACCCTACCTGGGCGGGTGTCGATTGAAACCCCTAGATCACAAAGACTGTCGGGGTGTGTCCGATCTTCACCCTTGCGCTCTCCCTCACGCCAGGGGAATACCCACCGAACATGATTGGGAAGCGGGCGGGGGTAGGGTCGAAGTGTTCAACACCCGTCAGAGCCTGCATCGTTCCCGTGCGGCTCGGCACCAAACGGCAGGAGAGATGAGCGTGCAGCAGGAGGCCGGTGCCGGCGTGGAGACGCTGGAGGTCTGGATCGACCAGGATCTCTGTACCGGTGACGGTATCTGTGCGCAGTACGCGCCGGAGGTGTTCGAGCTGGACATCGACGGGCTGGCGTACGTGAAGAGTGCGCAGGACGAGCTTCTGCAGGCCAAGGGGGCGACGGTGCCGGTGCCGTTGCCGCTGTTGACGGACGTGGTGGACTCGGCGCGGGAGTGTCCCGGCGAGTGCATTCATGTACGTCGCGTTTCGGACAGGGTCGAGGTGTACGGCCCGGACGCGGAGTGACCGTTCAGGTACGGGCCGTGAGAGTTGTCTGATTTCTCACAGGGCGTGATGGCCTGATTCAGACGCTGTGGGCGCCGGCGGGTGTCGAGCGGATGAACCTGTCGTCCTTCCACTGCCACTTGACGCTGTCCTTGAGGTCGGGGCAGCAACTGGGCACGTCCGCCGACGAGTAGCCGAGGAGTGTGGCGAGGACGGCACCGTCGGTGACGGTGAGGGTGGTGACGTTGGTGCGGTCCTTGGGGTCGACGAGGGTGGCGACCACGCGCGCGTGGGTGCTGCCGGCGGCCTGGGCGAGGACGTAGACGCCGTCGGGCGGGGTGCCCATGGGGGCGTCGCAGTGGACGACGGCGACGGTTTCGGGCCTGCCGTCGCCGTCGAGGTCTCCGTCGGCCTTCTTCATGACGAGCGGTTTGACCGTGGGGCCGCAGTCGAGGGGGAAGTCGACGCCGGTGGTCGCGGGGGCGGTGGCCGCGGTGGTGGGGGTGGCGCCGGTGTGCGGCTGGGAGGCCTGGGCGGCCGTCGCGGGTCCGGGCTGGAGGATCGAGGAGAGGGCCACGACGCCGGCCACCGCGGTGGCGGTGGCGACCCAGTGGATGGGTCGGGTGTGGGTGTGTGCCAGTTCCGGGACGGCGGATTGCTGCACTAGGAGCGTCTCCTGGGATGGCTGTGCCGGTGGAGGTGGGGGGGTGGCCAGCATCGTGCCACACGTCACAGGGTGGGGGAACGGCGGGGTGCGGGACGTGCGGGATGTCGGACGGCGGTGGTGCGGGGTCAAGGGGAGGGCGCCGTGGCCGAGTTCCCCGAGGGGTCGGGGAACTCGGCCACGGCGCCCTGTCGTTGTCCGTGGTGTGCGGGCCGGGTCAGCGGCCGCTGCCTCCGTCGGCGTTGGGGCCGGCGTAGTCCTCGCCGTAGGCGCCCTTGGCGGGGCGGCGGCGGCGCATGGGCGGCTCGACGCCGTCGGCGAGGCGGCGGGCGGTGAGCAGGAAGCCGGTGTGGCCGATCATGCGGTGGTCGGGGCGGACGGCGAGGCCCTCGATGTGCCAGTTGCGGATCATCGTCTCCCAGGCGGTCGGCTCGTTGAAGCAGCCGATCTCGCGGATGGACTCGACGGTCCGGGCGAGCTGGGTGGTGGTGGCGACGTAGCAGCAGAGGATGCCGCCGGGGACGAGGGCCTTGGAGACGGCCTCGAGGCACTCCCAGGGGGCGAGCATGTCGAGGATGACGCGGTCGACGTCGGTGTCGCTCAGGTTGTCCTGGAGGTCGCCGACGGTGAGCTGCCAGGCGGGGTGGGGGCCGCCGAAGTAGCGCTCGACGTTCTGCCGGGCGATGTCGGCGAAGTCCTCGCGGCGCTCGTAGGAGTGCAGCATGCCCTGGTCGCCGATGGCGCGCAGCAGGAAGCTGCTGAGCGAGCCGGAGCCGACGCCGGCCTCGACGACGCGGGCGCCGGGGAAGATGTCGGCGAAGGCGAGGATCTGCCCCGCGTCCTTCGGGTAGACGACGGCTGCCCCGCGGGGCATGGACAGGACGTAGTCGGGGAGCAGGGGGCGCAGCGCGAGGTAGGCGACGTTACCGGTGGTGCGGACAACGCTGCCCTCGGGAGCGCCGATCAGCTCGTCGTGCGGGAAGGAACCCTTGTGGGTGTGGAAGTTCTTCCCGTCCTCGAGCGTGAACGTGTAGTGGCGGCCCTTGGGGTCGGTCAGCTGAACCTGGTCCCCGACCTTGAAGGGCCCGCGCCTGCGGGCGGCACCGGTCGGTTCGGACATGTGAACAGCCTACCGGCGATTGGCGGGGCCGCCGACCACGGGTGCGTGCGGTGTGCGGGGAGGGTCTACGCGGGGCGGGCCATGGCTTTGACGAAGGCGCGTTCGACGTCGGCGGCGGACAGGACGCCGTAGATCTCGCCGGTCTCCTCGACGACGAGGTACTCGGTGGCCGGGGTCGCCCGCAGGACGTCGAGGAGGTCCTCCCCGGCGAGTTCGGCGGAGACGCGCATGCCGTCGGTGAGGTCCTGGGCGAGGCCGCTGACGGCGACCCAGGGGCGGCGGTGTTCGGGGACGCCGACGATGGCGGCCTCGCGGACGAGGGAGAGGGGTTCGCCGTGGGCGTCGACGACGACGAGGGCGCGGGCGCCGGCGGCGTTGGCGCGGCGCAGGGCCTCGGAGAGGGGGGTGTCGGTCTCGACGGGGACGGCGCGGCGGGTGAGGGTGCGGGCCCTGAGTTCGGGGAGGTGTTCGCGCAGGCGGGCCATGCGCAGGCTGTTGCCGGCGCCGGTCCAGATGATGGCGGCGAGGATGGCGGCGAGCAGGGCGTCGGTGACGGTGTCCATGCCGACGCTGTCCTCGGCGCTGGTGCCGAGGGCGCCGGAGTGGGTGAGCAGGGGGAGGCCGATGAGGACGGAGACGGCGAGGGCGCGGCCGACCCAGGCGGCGGCGATGGTGCCGCTCATGGGTTTGCCGGTGATCTTCCAGACGACGGCGCGGAGCATCCGGCCGCCGTCGAGGGGGAGGCCGGGGAGGAGGTTGAAGATCGCCACGATGAGGTTGGAGATCATCAGGCCGGCCAGGAGGACGCCGGGGACGGTGCCGGGCTCGACGGGCTGCAGGGCGGCGTAGAAGACACCGGCGAGGACGAGGGAGAGCAGGGGGCCGACGAAGGCGAGCCAGAACTCGCGGCCGGGGGTCTCGGCTTCCTTCTCGATCTCGGAGACACCGCCGAAGAACTGGAGCTGGATGCGGCGGACGGGGAGTTTGAAGCGGAGGGCGGCGATGGTGTGGGCGAGTTCGTGGATGAGGACGGAGGCGTAGAAGGCGACCGCGAAGAACAGGGAGACCAGGTAGCGGGCGGCGCCGAGTTCGGGCAGGACGCGGTCGAGCTGTCCGCCGAAGACCCAGGTGATCAGGGCGGCGACGAGGAACCAGCTGGGTGCCACGTAGACGGGTACGCCGAAGGGCCGTCCCATGAGCAGTCCGCCGCGGGGCTGCTCCGGGGGGCGCTGGGGCGGGGGGCCCTTGATGCCGGTGGGGGCGGATCCCCGGGCGGCGCCGCCCTCATGGGCGTGCGCGTGCGCCCGGACGCGGTCGCCGCTCGGGGCGGGCTCGTCGTGGGGGGCGGCGGGGGGCGCTTCGGCGGGGGAGGTCGTGGGCGGTACGTCGTCGGCCGGGGCGTCGGACGGCTCCGTGCCCGCCTCCCGCTCGTCGGAGGGCCGCGTTGCCTCCGTGGGCTCGTCCGCAGGCTTCACCGGCGGGTCGGAGGGTTCGGTTCCGCTCTGCTCTCCCTCGGAGGGGGGCGGTACGGGGTCCGTGGGGGGCGTGGACGGGGGCGGGCCCTCCGGTTCCGCCGGGGCGGTGGCCTGGGGGGCTGGTGTGACGGGGTGCTCGGCCGACTCTTCGCTGTCCGGCCGCGGCCGCCCGCTCCCGCCGCTTTCCACCACGATGTCCCCTCGTTCGAAGCGTCTCCCGCTCCTGCCGGGCGGAAGGGTCTGTGACCGATGGTATGCGGCCGTTGTGACGCGTTCCGCCCCGGCACCCCCTGTGTTTCCCCGCTCGCCGCCAGGTGGGCGGGCCGGGGCTGGGTGACTGTCAGTGGCGGGCCGTATGGTCTGAGGCATGGACAGCAGCAGCGAGGGCGTCGAGGGCGGGGACGTGGAGGAGTCGACCCGGGCGGAGGCTCGGGCCGCGGCCGGGCCGGAGGCGGAAGCGGGGGTCGCCGCGCCGGAGGCGGAAGCGGGGGTCGCCGCGCCGGAGGCGGGGGCGGAGGCCGTCCTGCCCGGGAGCGCGGGGACCGTCGCGGCCGAGACGGGGGCGGGCGCTGTCCTGCCCGAGGCGGAGGCGGGGGCGGGGATGCTCGCGCCGGAGGCGGAAGCGGGGATGGTCGCGCCGGAGGCGGAAGCGGGGATGGTCGCGCCGGAGGCGGAAGCGGGGATGGTCGCGCCGGAGGCGGGGGCGGAGGCCGTCCTGCCCGGGAGCGCGGGGACCGTCGCGGCCGAGACGGGGGCGGGCGCTGTCCTGCCCGAGGCGGAAGCGGGGATGCCCGCGCCGGAGGCGGAAGCGGGGGTGGTCGCGCCGGAGGCGGGGGCGGGGGCCGTCCTGCCCGGGAGCGCGGGGACCGTCGCGGCCGAGACGGGGGCGGGCGCTGTCCTGCCCGAGGCGGAAGCGGGGATGCTCGCGCCGGAGGCGGAGGCGGGGATGCTCGCGCCGGAGGCGGGGGCGGAGGCCGTCCTGCCCGGGAGCGCGGGGACCGTCGCGGCCGAGACGGGGGCGGGCGCTGTCCTGCCCGAGGCGGAAGCGGGGATGCTCGCGCCGGAGGCGGGGGCGGGCGCTGTCGTGCCCGAGGCGGTCGCGGGGGCCGGCGCCTCCGGCGGGGGTACGGCGGCCATGGTGTCCGACGGCGGCGCAGCGGGCCTCGGGCAGGTGCCCGCGCCCGCGCCCGCCAGGGCTGTCGCCGTGGCGCCTGCCTCCTTGTCGCCCTCGCGGGCCGGGGACTTCATGCAGTGTCCGTTGTTGTACCGGTTCCGGGTGATCGACCGGCTGCCGGAGAAGCCGAGTCCGGCGGCCACCAAGGGGACGCTGGTGCACGCGGTGCTGGAGCGGCTGTTCGACGCGCCGGCGGCGGAGCGGACGGCGCCGCGGGCGAAGGCGTTGATCCCGGGGCAGTGGGACCGGTTGCGGGAGACGCGGCCGGAGGTGGTGGAGCTGTTCGCCGACGATCCGGACGGTGTGCGGATGGCGGGTTGGCTGGCGGAGGCGGAGGCGCTGGTGGAGCGCTGGTTCACGCTGGAGGATCCGACGCGTCTGGAGCCCGCGGAGCGGGAGCTGTTCGTGGAGGCGGAGCTGGAGTCGGGGCTCAGGCTGCGCGGGATCATCGACCGGGTCGACGTGGCGCCCACCGGTGAGGTGCGGATCGTGGACTACAAGACGGGCAAGGCACCGCGCGCGGAGTACGCGGACGGTGCGTTGTTCCAGATGAAGTTCTACGCGCTGGTGGTGTGGCGGCTGAAGAACGTGGTGCCGCGGCGGCTCCAGCTGGTGTATCTCGGCAGTGGGGATGTGCTGACGTACGACCCGGACCTCGCGGATCTGGAGCGGGTGGAGCGCAGGCTGCTGGCGCTGTGGGACGCGATCCGGCTGGCGACGCAGACGGGTGAGTGGCGGCCGCGGCCGACGAAGCTGTGCGGCTGGTGCGATCACCAGGCGCACTGTCCGGAGTTCGGCGGTACTCCCCCGCCGTACCCGCTGCCGGTGAGGGCGGCGGCGTCCGGGGACGTCGAGCAGGGCAGAATGGGGCCGGACTAGCGAAGGAGACTCACGTGGCCATCCGCGTCCTACTGGTCGACGACCAGCCGCTGCTGCGTACCGGCTTCCGGATGATCCTGGAGGCGGAGCAGGACCTCGCGGTCGTCGGTGAGGCCGGAGACGGTCTTCAGGCCCTGGACCAGGTGCGGGCGCTGCAGCCCGATGTGGTGCTCATGGACATCCGTATGCCGCGGATGGACGGGGTGGAGGCGACCCGGCAGATCACCGGACCGGGCCGGGACGGGCCGGCGAAGGTGCTGGTGCTGACGACGTTCGACCTCGACGAGTACGTGGTGGAGGCGTTGCGGGCGGGGGCCAGTGGGTTCCTGCTGAAGGACGCGCCCGCCCATGAGCTGGTGCAGGCGATCCGGGTGGTGGCGGCGGGCGAGGCGATGCTGGCGCCGAGCATCACGCGCCGGCTGCTGGACAAGTACGCCACGCATCTGCCGTCGGGCGACGAGCCGGTGCCGAACACGCTGCACACGCTGACGGACCGTGAGGTGGAGGTGCTGAAGCTGGTGGCGCGGGGGTTGTCGAACGCGGAGATCGCGGCCGATCTGTTCGTCAGTGAGACGACGGTGAAGACGCATGTGGGGCATGTGCTGACGAAGCTCGGGCTGCGTGACCGGGTGCAGGCCGCGGTGTACGCGTACGAGAGCGGTCTGGTGCGGCCCGGCGCACAGCAGTAGGCCTGACGGGTACGACGCGAAGGGCGCCCCTGCCGAGCGGGGGCGCCCTTCGTCGTGCTCTGCCGGGGGTCAGCTCTTGCTGAGTTCCCAGAAGCGGAACACGGTGGACGCGTCGAGGCAGTTCTCGAGGCCGTAGACGTTCTCGCCGACGACGGCGTACTGCTTGGCCTGCCAGACCGGGAGGACGGGGAGTTCCTTGGCGACGATGTCCTGGAGGGTGGCGTAGTCGGCGTCGGTGGCGGTGCGGTCGCTCTGGGCGGCGGTGCGCGGGATGAGCGTGCCGGTGATGGTCTTGTTGGTGTAGTTGTTGGCGAGGACGTTGCCGTCGCCGAAGAAGGGCGCGGTGAAGTTGTCGGCGTCGGGGAAGTCGGGGACCCAGCCCTTGACGTAGACGCCGTACTTGCCGGCGGCGATGTCCTTCTCGTACTGGTCGAAGGGGACTGACTTGACGTCGGCGTCGAACAGGCCGCTGGCGTTGAGCTGGGCGGCGACGGTCCTGAGTTCCTGGTCGGTGGCGGGGCCGTAGCGCGAGGGGGTGGACCAGAGGGTGAGTTTCACCTTGCCGGTGAGGCCTTCGGCCTGGAGTGCGGCGGCGGCCTTGGCCTGGGAGGGGCGGGCGCCGTAGCGGTCGAAGAAGGCGGTGTTGTGGCCCGCTATCCCGGCCGGGATGATCGAGTACAGCGGGTCGGCGGTGCCTTCGTAGACGTCCCGGATGAGGGCTTCGCGGTCGATGAGGTAGGCGATGGCCTGTCGGACGCCGAGTTTTCCGGTGACGGGGTCGGCGGTGTTGAAGACGAGGTGCTGGACCTCGGCGCTGCTGCCTTCGACGACCTCGGCGCCCTCGTCGCCGGTCCCGGCGTCGATGTCGGCGATGTCGGCGGCGGTGAGGCCGCGGTAGGCGATGTCGACGTCGCCGTCGAGGAGGGCCTTCTTGAGGGCCTTCTGGTCGCCGCCGAAGAACTTGAGGGTGATGCCCTTGTTCTGGGGGTCGCCCGCGGTGCCCCGGTAGTTCTCGTTGACGGAGAAGACGGCCTGGTCCTCGTCGAAGGAGTCGAGGGTGTAGGGGCCGGAGCCGACGGCGCCGCCGTCCTTGCGCAGGCCGTCGGCGTCGTACTTCCTGTGGTCGACGATGGAGCCGGCGCCGGAGGCGAGCTTGCTGGGGAAGGTGGCGTCGGGGACCTTCAGGGTGAAGACGACGGTCTTGGCGTCGGGTGTCGCGACCTTGGCGAGCATGGGGAACATGACCGCGGGGCCGTTGTCGTCGTTGATCTTCAGCATGCGGTCGAAGGAGAACTTGACGTCCTCGGAGGTGAGGTCGTCACCGTTGGAGAACTTCAGGCCGTCCTTGAGGGTGCAGCGGTAGACCTTGGCCTGCTGGTCCGTGAAGGAGCAGTCCCGCGCCGCGTCGGGCTCGGGTTCGGTGGCGCCCTTGGGGAAGCTCAGCAACGACTGGAAGACGTTGTTGAACAGCATCCAGGATCCGGGGTCGTAGCCGGAGGCCGGGTCCGTGGCGAGGACGTCGTCCGACATCCCGAGCACCACGGTGGAGCCGTCGCCGCCCGAGCCCCCGGTCTGGGTGCCACAGCCGGTCAACATGCCGGAGGCCAGTCCCGCCACGATGGGCAGGACCGGCCACTGGTTACGGATATTCACGAAATACCTTGTCGTCGGGTCCCATCACACCGGGGCTCCGTCCCGGGCCCCGGCCGCGAAAAACGTATCACCCGACCGGCAAGGGTCCTCAGTTGCTCACGCCGCGGCCGAGTTCCCACAGCTGGAGCGTGGCGGAGGAGTTGAGGGCGTACGCGGTGCCGGTGATGTCGGTGTTGGCGGCGACGTACTGCTTGCCCTGCCACAGCGGGAGGATCGGGACGTCGTCGGCGACGATGTCCTGGATCTCGGTGAGGCTCTTGCCGGCGCTGATGCGGTCGGCCTCCCGGCGGGACTGCGGGATCAGCTTGTTGATGATCTCGCTGTTGGTGTACGGCGAGTTGAGGGTGTTGTCCTTGTCGAGGAACGGCGCGAGGAAGTTGTCGGCGTCGGGGAAGTCGGGGAACCAGCCCATGCCGTAGACGGCGTACTCGCCCTTGCGCTCGGCGGGGGCGAAGGTGTCCCAGGCGGTGCCCTTGACGGTGACGTCGAACAGGCCGCTGTCGTTGAGCTGCTTCTTCAGCAGCTCGAACTCCTGCTTGGTGGCGGGACCGTAGTGGTCGGTCGTGTAGTTCAGCGTGAGCTTCACCGGGGTGGTGATGTTCGCCTCGGTCAGCAGGGCCTTGGCCTTGGTGACACTCGGGTCGCTGTACTTGTTGAAGAAGGCGTTGGAGTGTCCGGTGACGGAGGCCGGGACGAGCGAGTAGAGGGCTTCGGCCTGGGAGCCGTAGACCTGGGAGACCAGCTCGTTGCGGTTGATGACCTGGGCCATCGCCTGGCGCACGGCCTTGGTCTTCACGACGGGGGCGTCGGTGTTGAAGGCCAGGTAGCGGATCTCGAGGCCGGCCAGTTCGACCAGGTCGATGTCGCTGTCGGCGGCGGCGTCGGAGAGCTTCTTGATCTGCTCCGGGGACATGGTCCGGGTCATCAGGTCGATGTCGCCCTTTTCGAGGGCGGTGTCCATGGCGTCGGCGTCGTCGTAGGACACCATGTCGACCTCGTCGTTGTTCACCTTCAGGGTCCCCTTGTAGTTGGGGTTCTTGGTGAACACGGCCTTGGTGATGGCGTCGCCGTCGGTCTCGGCCTTGAGGGTGTACGGGCCGGAGCCGTCGACCTCGAAGCCCTCGCGGAGCTTGTTCTTCTCGTAGTCGTCGGGGTTGACGATGCCGGCGACGGGGGTCGACAGCTTGGACGGGAAGGTGGCGTCGGCGGTCTTGAGGTGGAAGATGACTTCGTTGTCACCCTGCGTCTCGACGGTGTCGATGGTGGACAGCAGGGCGAAGACACCGGTGTCGGCCTTGATGGCGCGGGCGCGGTCGATGGAGAACTTGACGTCCGCGGCGGTGATGGCGTCGCCGTTGGCGAACTTCAGCCCGTCCCGGAGCTTGCAGGCGTAGCGCTCGTTGCCGCTGTCGGTGAATCCGCAGGACTGCGCCGCCTCGGGGACGGGGTCGCCGTCGCCCTTGGGCACGATCATCAGGGTCTGCACGGTCTGGCGCAGGATGTTCCAGGTGCCGACGTCGTAGGCGTAGGCGGGATCGAGCGGCGCGGGAGCGGCCTTCGTGGCGGTGAACCGGTCGGTGGTGCCCACGACGATGGCGTCGCCGCCGCCGCTCCCGCTGTCGGCCCCGCCGCAGGCGGCGAGTACGGGCGCGAGCAGACCGACCACGGCCGGCAGCACCAAAGTCTTGCGGTTCATGCTCGAGTTTCTCCAGAGCTGTCGGTCCGTGTACCCGGCATGCAAGGTTGTCGCAGCGGATCACAGGGATAGGGGTGATGTTCCGCGAAGAGATTAGTCCGGACCGGCACGAGGGTTCGCCACGACCGGAGTTGAAAGCTCATCACGGAGCGAAACCGTATGCGAACGCATTGAAAAATCACGAGCGGAACGATCCGCGCAGCTGTCCATCAATCGGGACACAAGGGTGCGGCCAAACGCCCGGAACGCGGCGTCTGGGCACACGGCGGACCCCCTGTCGACCACGCCCGCCGTGGGGAAGGTCACACCGTCAACGGTCCGCGCCCGTCCGG
Source organism: Streptomyces griseoruber (assembly GCF_001514205.1). GTDB lineage: Bacteria > Actinomycetota > Actinomycetes > Streptomycetales > Streptomycetaceae > Streptomyces > Streptomyces griseoruber. The sequence goes on from NZ_KQ948779.1 coordinate 74,616, forward strand.
AATGCAACCGTTATCGAAGATCGGAATTCCCCCGTGCGTACACCCGCCGAATTACGTTGCTATCGGCGGTGCACGCTCGGTGAACGAGTACGGCGAATTCCGTCATCGAGAGGATCACCAATGATCGCAGGGGTGATCATCGGAGCGGAGTCACCGGGGCATCAGACCGCGCAGAAAAGGCAGGTCGACCTGTTCCAGCGAGGGCACCACGGTGCGCCGGACGGCAGCGGTGATCGGGGCCACGGAGGGCACCGCCACCACATGGCAGCCCGCCGCCTCCGCCGAGGCGACCCCGGTCGCGGTGTCCTCGACGACGGCGCAGCGGGCCGGGTCCACGCCGAGGCCGGCGGCCGCGAAGAGGTAGGGGTCGGGGTACGGCTTGGTGCGGGCGACCTCGTCGCCGGCGACGGTCAGCGTGAAGTGCTGGGGGCCGAGCGAGGTCAGGACGCGGTCGATGATGCGGCGGTGGGAGGCGGAGACGAGGGCCGTGGGGATCTCGTGCTCGGCCAGCTCGGCGAGCAGCCGGGCGGCTCCGGGCATCAGGGGCAGGGCGCGGGTGATGCGGTCCTCGAAGCCCTCGTTGAGCAGGACGGAGAGTTCGGTGAGGGTGATGTCGGCCCCGGTCGCCTCGATCAGGAACCCGGCGCTGCGGCTCATCGGGCCGCCGACCACGACATGGCGCCAGGAGTCGTCGAGGGCGTGGCCGAGACCGGCGAAGATCTCCACCTCGACGTCCCACCAGAAGCCTTCGGTGTCCACCAGGGTGCCGTCCATGTCGAGGAGCACCGCCTGGAGGGCCGAGCCCTCGGCCGTACGGGTCAGGGGCGCGGGTACCGTGCTGGTCATCCACGTACCTCCTTTGAGGGACGAGCAGGCCGGTTCCCGCTGGGGAACCGGCCTGCAGTGGACCGACCAGTGTACGACTTATCGGATCAGTGTGCTCAGTGACACGGATGTCACCGTGCGTTGAAGTACTTCGCCTCGGGGTGGTGGATGACGATCGCGTCCGTGGACTGCTCGGGGTGGAGCTGGAACTCCTCGGACAGGTGGACGCCGATCCGCTCGGGCCGGAGCAGGGCGGCGATCTTGGCGCGGTCCTCCAGGTCGGGGCAGGCGCCGTAGCCGAGGGAGAAGCGGGCGCCGCGGTACTTCAGGGAGAACATGTCCTCGATGTCGGCGGGGTCCTCGCCGGCGAAGCCGAGTTCGGAGCGCACGCGTGCGTGCCAGTACTCGGCGAGGGCCTCGGCGAGCTGGACGGACAGGCCGTGCAGTTCGAGGTAGTCGCGGTAGGAGTCGGACGCGAAGAGCTTGGCGGTCTCCTCGCCGATGCGGGAGCCGACGGTGACGACCTGGAGGCCGACGACGTCGGTCTCCCCCGATTCCTGGGGGCGGAAGAAGTCCGCGAGGCACAGCCGGCGGCCGCGGCGCTGGCGCGGGAAGGTGAAGCGGGTGGTCTCGTTGCCGTGCTCGTCCAGGATGATCAGGTCGTCGTCCTTGGACACGCAGGGGAAGTAGCCGTGGACGACGGCGGCCTCGAGGAGGTTCTCCGTCTGGAGGCGGTCCAGCAGGCCGCGCAGGCGCGGGCGGCCCTCGGTCTCGACGAGTTCCTCGTAGGTCGGTCCGTCGCCGGTGCGGGCCTGCTTGAGGCCCCACTGGCCCTTGAAGAGGGCGCCCTCGTCCAGCCAGGTGGCGTACTCCTTGAGCTGGATGCCCTTGATGACGCGGGTGCCCCAGAAGGGCGGCTCGGGGACGGGGTTGTCGGTGGCGACGTCGGAGCGGACGTGGCCCTCCTCGGGGCGCTCCTCGACGGCCACGGCGGCGGCGCGGACGCGGCGCTGCTTGAGCTCGGGCAGCTTGGCACCGGGGACGCCGCGCTTGACGCCGATGAGGGCGTCCATGAGGTGCAGGCCCTCGAAGGCGTCGCGGGCGTAGCGGACCTCGCCCTGGTAGATCTCGTGCAGGTCCTGTTCGACGTAGGCGCGGGTGAGGGCGGCGCCGCCGAGGATGACCGGGTAGTCGGCGGCCAGGCCGCGCTGGTTCAGCTCCTCCAGGTTCTCCTTCATGATCACCGTGGACTTGACCAGGAGGCCGGACATGCCGATGACGTCGGCCCCGTGTTCCTGGGCGGCGTCGAGGATCGCGGAGACCGGCTGCTTGATGCCGAGGTTGACGACGTTGTAGCCGTTGTTGGACAGGATGATGTCGACGAGGTTCTTGCCGATGTCGTGGACGTCGCCGCGGACGGTGGCGAGGACGATGGTGCCCTTGCCGTCGGCGTCGGACTTCTCCATGTGCGGTTCGAGGTGGGCCACCGCCGCCTTCATGACCTCGGCGGACTGGAGGACGAACGGCAGCTGCATCTGGCCGGAGCCGAAGAGCTCGCCGACGACCTTCATGCCGTCCAGGAGGGTCTCGTTGACGATGTCGAGGGCCGGGCGGGTCTCAAGCGCCTGGTCGAGGTCGGCCTCCAGGCCGTTCTTCTCGCCGTCGATGATGCGGCGCTTGAGGCGCTCCTCCAGCGGCAGGGCGGCGAGTTCCTCGGCCTTGCCGGCCTTGAGGGACTTGGCGGTGGCGCCCTCGAAGAGCTGCATGAGCTTCTGGAGGGGGTCGTAGCCCTCGCTGCGGCGGTCGTGGATGAGGTCGAGGGCGGTACGGACCTCCTCCTCGCTGAAGCGGGCGATGGGGAGGATCTTGGAGGCGTGGACGATGGCGGAGTCGAGGCCCGCCTTGACGCACTCGTCGAGGAAGACGGAGTTCAGCAGGATCCGGGCGGCCGGGTTGAGGCCGAAGGAGATGTTGGACAGGCCCAGGGTGGTCTGGACGTCGGGGTGGCGGCGCTTGAGTTCGCGGATCGCCTCGATGGTGGCGATGCCGTCGCCCCGGGACTCCTCCTGACCGGTGCAGATGGTGAAGGTCAGGGTGTCGATGAGGATGTCCGACTCCTGGATGCCCCAGTTCCCGGTGAGGTCGTCGATGAGCCGTTCGGCGATCTCGACCTTCTTCTCGGGGGTGCGGGCCTGGCCCTCCTCGTCGATGGTGAGGGCGATCAGCGCGGCGCCGTGCTCCTGGGCCAGCCGGGTGACCTTGGCGAAGCGGGACTCGGGTCCGTCGCCGTCCTCGTAATTGACGGAGTTGATGACCGCGCGGCCGCCGAGCTTCTCCAGGCCGGCCTGGATGACGGGCACCTCGGTGGAGTCCAGGACGATCGGCAGGGTGGAGGCGGTGGCGAAGCGGCCGGCGAGTTCCTCCATGTCGGCGACGCCGTCGCGGCCGACGTAGTCCACGCACAGGTCGAGCATGTGCGCGCCCTCGCGGATCTGCTCGCGGGCCATCTCGACGCAGTCGTCCCAGCGGGCTTCGAGCATGGCCTCGCGGAACTTCTTGGAGCCGTTGGCGTTGGTGCGCTCGCCGATCGCCAGGTACGAGGTGTCCTGGCGGAAGGGGACCGTCTGGTAGAGGGAGGCGGCGCCGGGCTCGGGGCGGGGGGCGCGCTCGACGGGCGTGGTGCCCTGGACGCGGTCCACGAGCTGCCGGAGGTGTTCGGGGGTGGTGCCGCAGCAGCCGCCGATGAGGTTGAGGCCGTAGTCCCGGACGAAGTTCTGCTGGGCGTCGGCGAGGCCCTCGGGGTCGAGCGGGAAGTGGGCGCCGTCCTTGGTGAGGATCGGCAGACCGGCGTTCGGCATGCACAGCAGGGGGGTGCGGGAGTGCCGGGCGAGGTAGCGCAGGTGCTCGCTCATCTCGGCGGGGCCGGTGGAACAGTTCAGACCGATCATGTCGATGCCGAGGGGTTCCAGCGCGGTGAGCGCGGCGCCGATCTCGGAGCCCAGCAGCATGGTGCCGGTGGTCTCGAAGGCCATGGAGACCAGCAGGGGGACGTCGACTCCGGTGGCCGCCATGGCGCGCTTGGCGCCCAGGACGGAGGACTTCGTCTGGAGGAGGTCCTGGGTGGTCTCGACGATCAGGGCGTCGGCGCCGCCGGCGAGCAGGCCCTCGGCGTTGGCCTGGAAGCCGTCGCGCAGGACGCCGTAGCCGATGTGGCCGAGGGTGGGCAGCTTGGTGCCGGGGCCGATCGAGCCGAGGACCCAGCGCTGCCGGCCGTCACGGGCGCCGAAGGCATCGGCGGTCTCGCGGGCGATCCGGGCGCCCGCCTCGGACAGTTCGAACACACGGTCGGCGATGTCGTACTCGGCCATGGCGGAGTGGTTTGCGCCGAACGTGTTGGTCTCGACGCAGTCGACGCCCGCGTCGAAGTAGGCCTCGTGGACCGAACGGACGATGTCGGGCCGGGTGAGGTTGAGGATCTCGTTGCAGCCCTCGAGGTTCTCGAAGTCCTCGAGGGTGGGCTCCTGGGCCTGGAGCATGGTGCCCATGGCCCCGTCGGCCACCACCACACGGGTGGCCAGGGCCTGGCGGAGCTCGGACACACGGGTCCGGCTGTCGGCGGAAGGGGTCGGCGGCACAGAGGCCATGGAAGGGCTCCCTCGGATGCGACGGCTGTCGGCTTTGCGTGACCTCAGGATGCGTGCGGTACGGCTTCCCGAGGAGTGCGCACGCCGTCAGGGTAGCCGGGTCGGGGGCCGTATGGTCAGGGCGTCCACGGGGCGGACGGGGAGGACGGGCGTGCCGGTGCTCGCGTGCGGGGCCGGTCACCGCCACACTGCCGCCACGTCACCTCGGGGGGTCGGGTGGCGTAACAGGTGTTGACCGACCATTAGCGGGAGGTCGACATGGACCGGTAGTGTTCGACATTGCCGAACGACGGTACTTGCGTGCCGCTCGTGGACGGCGAAGGGGACGGAGGCAGGAGGGCGGATGGCACGGAACATCCAGTCGGTCGAACGGGCGGCCGCGATGCTGCGGCTGCTCGCGGGCGGGGAGCGGCGGCTGGGCCTGTCCGACATCGCCTCTGCGCTGGGCCTGGCCAAGGGCACCGCCCACGGCATCCTGCGCACGCTCCAGCAGGAGGGGTTCGTCGAACAGGACGACACCTCCGGGCGCTACCAGCTGGGCGCGGAGCTGCTGCGGCTGGGCACCACCTATCTGGACGTGCACGAGCTGCGCGCACGGGCCCTGGTGTGGACGGACGACCTGGCGCGGTCCAGCGGCGAGAGCGTCCACCTGGGGGTGCTGCACCAGCAGGGCGTGCTGATCGTGCACCACGTCTTCCGGCCGGACGACAGCCGTCAGGTGCTGGAGATCGGGGCGATGCAGCCGCTGCACTCCACGGCGCTGGGCAAGGTGCTGTCGGCGTACGACCCGGTGGCGCACAGTGAGGCCCTGGAGGCCGACCGCAAGCCGTTCACGGACCGCACGGTGTGCGATCTGGACGCCTTCGAGCACATCCTCGACGTCACGCGCGCGCGGGGCTACGCGGCGGACGTGGAGGAGACCTGGGAGGGTGTGGCCTCCCTCGCGGCACCCATCCACGACCGGCGGCGCATGCCGGTCGGGGCGGTCGGCATCACGGGGGCGGTGGAGCGGCTGCGCCGGGACGGCGAGCTGCGGCCCGAGCTGATCGCGGCGGTGCGGGACTGTGCCCGCGCGGTGTCGCGGGACCTGGGCGCCGGGCGCTTCTGAGCAGCGGGTTCGGGCCGGGACGCCCTGGGGCGTCCCGGCCTTCGTCATGCCCTCGGGCACCCCGCGAACCGCCCCGTGGAACCCAGGGATCAGTAACGATCGCGTTTTCGAGAACCGAACCCTTGACGCACACGTAACGCCGGAGCAAGACTCCCGTCCATCGGTCGGCATTGTCGAACACCTACCGGCAATACGCGCTAGAGTGTGACAACGCCAAGGACCGGCATCGCTCTCACCCCCGAGGGCGGCAGCCCCCCGGAGGGACCCGGGGAGAACGGCTTCCCTGGACGAAGGACAAAGGAGTCGCGGGTGTCCAGCTCCGACATCTTCATCGGCGAGACCATCGGTACCGCCATACTCATCCTGCTCGGCGGAGGCGTGTGCGCCGCCGTCACGCTGAAGGCCTCCAAGGCCCGCAACGCCGGCTGGCTCGCCATCACCTTCGGGTGGGGCTTCGCCGTGCTCACGGCGGTCTACACCTCGGCGCCGCTGTCCGGCGCCCACCTGAACCCGGCCGTGACACTCGCGCTCGCGATCAAGGACGGCGACTGGAGCAACGTTCCGGTCTACTGGGCCGGCCAGCTGCTCGGCGCCGCGATCGGCGCGACCCTGGTGTGGGTCGCCTACTACGGCCAGTTCCACGCGCACCTCACCGACAAGGAGATCGTCGGCGGTCCGGGGGCCCAGGCCACGACGGCCAAGGCGGTCGAGGCCCAGGAGAAGGGCGCGGGTCCGGTCCTCGGCGTCTTCTCCACCGGCCCGGAGATCCGGGTCCCCTGGCAGAACCTCGCCACGGAGATCGTCGGCACCGTGGTGCTGGTCCTCGCCGTCCTCACCCAGGGTCTGAACGACAAGGGCAACGGCCTCGGCACCCTCGGTGCCCTCGTCACCGCGCTGGTGGTCGTCTCGATCGGTCTGTCCCTCGGCGGCCCGACCGGCTACGCGATCAACCCGGCCCGTGACCTCGGTCCGCGCATCGTGCACGCCCTCCTGCCCCTGCCCAACAAGGGCGGCTCCGACTGGGGCTACGCCTGGATCCCGGTGGTCGGTCCGCTGATCGGCGGCGCCATCGCTGCAGGCCTCTACAACGTCGCTTTTGCTTAAGAGCACCAGCCACACCCTGTAGTAATCAGCGCCGTACAGACAGCCCTTACCCACGGAACCCCAGGAGCACTCAGTGACCGACGCCCACACCGCCGGCCCCTTCATCGCCGCGATCGACCAGGGCACCACCTCCAGCCGCTGCATCGTCTTCGACAAGGACGGCCGTATCGTCTCGGTCGACCAGAAGGAGCACGAGCAGATCTTCCCCAAGCCGGGCTGGGTCGAGCACGACGCCAACGAGATCTGGACCAACGTCCAGGAGGTCGTCGCCGGAGCCATCCAGAAGGCCGGCATCACCCGCGACGACATCAAGGCCATCGGCATCACCAACCAGCGCGAGACCACCGTGCTGTGGGACAGGAACACCGGTGAGCCCGTCCACAACGCCATCGTCTGGCAGGACACCCGCACCGACGCCCTGTGCAAGGAGCTGGGCCGCAACGTCGGCCAGGACCGCTTCCGCCGCGAGACCGGCCTGCCGCTGGCCTCGTACTTCGCCGGCCCCAAGGCCCGCTGGCTGCTCGACAACGTCGAGGGGCTGCGCGAGCGCGCCGAGGCGGGCGACATCCTCTTCGGCACCATGGACACCTGGGTCATCTGGAACCTGACGGGCGGTGTCGACGGCGGCAAGCACTACACCGACGTCACCAACGCCTCCCGCACCATGCTGATGAACCTCCACACCCTGGAGTGGGACGACAAGATCGCCGAGTCCATCGGCGTCCCGCCGGCGATGCTCCCCGAGATCCGCTCCTCCGCCGAGGTCTACGGCGAGGTCACCGGCGGCAGGCTCGGCGACCTGCTCGGCGGCATCCCGGTCGCCTCCGCGCTCGGCGACCAGCAGGCGGCCCTGTTCGGCCAGACCTGCTTCTCCGAGGGCGAGGCCAAGTCGACGTACGGCACCGGCACGTTCATGCTGATGAACACCGGCGAGAAGATCATCAACTCGTACTCGGGTCTGCTGACCACCGTCGGCTACCGCATCGGCGACCAGGCGCCGGTCTACGCCCTCGAGGGCTCGATCGCCGTCACCGGTTCGCTGGTGCAGTGGATGCGCGACCAGATGGGCCTCATCTCCACCGCCGCCGAGATCGAGACGCTCGCGCTCTCCGTCGAGGACAACGGCGGCGCCTACTTCGTGCCGGCCTTCTCCGGTCTGTTCGCCCCGCACTGGCGCTCCGACGCCCGCGGTGTGATCGCCGGCCTCACCCGGTACGTCACCAAGGCGCACCTCGCGCGCGCCGTCCTGGAGGCCACCGCCTGGCAGACCCGTGAGATCACGGACGCCATGACCAAGGACTCGGGCGTCGAGCTCGCGGCCCTCAAGGTCGACGGCGGCATGACCTCCAACAACCTGCTGATGCAGACGCTCTCGGACTTCCTGGACGCCCCCGTGGTGCGCCCGATGGTCGCCGAGACCACCTGCCTCGGCGCCGCCTACGCCGCCGGTCTCGCCGTCGGCTTCTGGACCAGCACCGACGACCTGCGCGCCAACTGGCGGCGGGCCGCCGAGTGGACCCCCCGCATGGACGCGGAGACCCGCGACCGTGAGTACAAGACCTGGCTCAAGGCCGTCGAGCGGACCATGGGCTGGCTCGAAGACGAAAGCTGACGAAAGCTGACGAGAGCTGACGCCCCACGCGCACAGCTCTGATGAGGAGTAAGAACCCGACATGACCAGTCAGTCCACCCTGAGTTCCGTGCCTGCCCTGGGGACGCACCCGGCCTCCGGCTCGAACCCGAGCCGCGCCGAGACCCGGGAGCAGCTCTCCAAGGCGTCGTACGACCTTCTCGTGATCGGCGGCGGCATCCTGGGCATCTCCACCGCCTGGCACGCCGCGCAGTCCGGCCTCAGGGTGGCTCTGGTCGACGCCGGCGACTTCGCCGGCGCCACCTCCTCCGCCTCCTCCAAGCTGCTCCACGGCGGTCTGCGCTACCTGCAGACCGGCGCGGTGAAGCTGGTGGCGGAGAACCACTTCGAGCGCCGTGCGGTCTCCCGCCAGGTGGCCCCCCACCTGGCGAACCCGCTCACGTTCTACCTCCCCGTGTACAAGGGCGGGCCGCACGGCGCGGCGAAGCTCGGGGCGGGCGTGTTCGCCTACTCCGCCCTGTCGGCCTTCGGTGACGGCGTGGGGCATCTGCTCTCGCCGGCCAGGGCCGCGCAGGACGTGCCCGAGCTGCGCACCGAGAACCTCAAGGCCGTGGCCGTGTACGGCGACGACCAGATGAACGACGCGCGCATGGCGCTGATGACGGTCCGCGCGGCCGTCGAGGCGGGCGCGGTCGTCCTCAACCACGCCGAGGTCACCGGCCTGCGCTTCACCCGGGGCCGGGTCACGGGCGCGGACCTGAAGGACCGCACCTCCGGTGACGAGTTCGGGGTGAACGCCCGGCTGGTGCTGAACGCGACCGGTCCCTGGGTCGACCACCTGCGCACGATGGAGGATCCGAACGCGGCCCCCTCCATCCGGCTGTCCAAGGGCGCGCACCTGGTCCTGAAGCGGACCTCCCCGTGGAAGGCCGCGCTCGCGACCCCGATCGACAAGTACCGCATCACCTTCGCCCTTCCCTGGGAGGACATGCTCCTGCTGGGCACCACCGACGAGGAGTTCGAGGGCGACCCGGCGGACGTCTCGGTCAACGACAAGGACATCGCGCAGATCCTCGACGAGGCCGCGTTCTCCGTCCGTGACCAGCAGCTCTCCCGTGACCTCATCACGTACGCCTTCGCGGGTCTGCGGGTGCTGCCGGGCGGGCCCGGCGACACGGCCAAGGCCAAGCGCGAGACCGTGGTGACCGAGGGCAGGGGCGGCATGCTGTCCGTCGCGGGCGGCAAGTGGACCACCTTCCGCCACATCGGCCGTACGGTGATGCAGAAGCTGGAGGCGCTGCCGGGCCACCCGCTCGGTGACGACTTCGAGCCGATCTCCTCGCTGCCGAAGAGGCTGCCGCTGCCCGGTGTCGCCAACCCGCGCGCGGTCGCCCACCGGCTGCTGGTGGACAACCCGGCGCCCGGCCCGCGTATGGCGGCCGACACCGCCAAGCACCTGGCCACCCACTACGGCTCGCTGGCCTTCGACATCGCCCGGCTGGCGAACGACAACCCCGAGCTGGGGCAGCGCGTCCACCCCGACGCCCCCGAGATCTGGGCGCAGGTCGTCTACGCCCGTGACCACGAGTGGGCCGAGACGGCGGACGACGTGCTGCGCCGCCGCACCACGCTGACGATCCGCGGTCTGGCCACGGACGAGGTGCGCGGCAAGGTGCAGGACCTGCTCGACAAGAAGTAGGCCGATACGAAAGACCCTTTCACGACAGGGGCGGCCCCGCGTCGGCGGAGCCGCCCCTGTCGTGTGCGCGCCGCCCGCACATGTGCCGTCCACGTGCGCCCTCGGCCCTTGCCCGGCCCGGGCGTACTCGCTTCGACACGCCCCCCGGACGCTTCCGCGCGCTCCCCCACCCGTATGTCGAACGGCACAACGGAGACCGCGGCCCACGCCTCAGGCGAGCGGGTCCACCAGTGCCCGTACGGCGGCCACGTCCGTCAGTTCCCCGCGCCGCACGATCAGTTCACGGCCGAGGAGCAGGGTGCGCCGGGACGCCGCGACCGGGTCCGGCAGGGTCGTGAGGTCGGTGAGGTGGGCGAAGCCGATGACACGGCGGACGATCTCGGTGCCCGCGAAGCCGACCGCGTCCGTCCACACGCGGCGCAGGAAGCGGTCGAGGTAGGCGTCGTCGAAGAAGGTGTCGACGCGGGCCGGCCACAGCCGGCGGAACTCCGTCTCGAACGCCTCCCAGGACAGGCGGAGCTGTTCGGGATGGTCGGTCAGGGTGTCCAGGGCCCGCGCCCGCTCCTCCGAGACCAGGGCGTTGGCCCAGTACAGGCCGAGGTCGTAGCCGATCGGTCCGACGAAGGAGAACTCGGGGTCGAACACCCGCACCACGGGGGCGCCTTCCCGCTCGCCCACCATGATGCTGCCGGTGTGCAGGTCGCCGTGGAGGAGGGCCTGGGCGCCGGTCATGAAGGTGTGGCGGAGGTCGGCGACCTCGGTGCGAAGGCGGTCGTCGGCGCGGAACTCCGACGCCAGGTCGTCGACCCCCTCGTGCCAGTGGTTGTGCTCGTGCTCGATGTACGGCTCGGACAGGACCACGTCCTCGGTGATCTTGCAGAGCTCGGGGTTCACCGAGACGGCGAGCAGGGCCTTGCGGTCGGCGGAGGACATGCCGAAGTCGCTGGTGGCAAAGGTGAGCTGGGCGACGAACTCGCCGATGCGGGCGGAGGTGTGCGGGCCGTACGGGGCGCCCTCGTTGAGGGCGGTGCGCAGGACCTCCAGGTCGGAGAGGTCCTCCATGACGAGGGCGTGGTGCTCGGGGTCGTAGCCGTGGATCGCGGGGATCTTGTCGGGGGCGACCTTGGCGACCTGCTCGTAGGCGCGGGCCTCGGCGTCGGCGCGGTCGGGGCTGAGCGGCCAGGAGGGGCCGGCGACCCGGACCCAGGGCAGGGCCTGCTTGAGGGCGAGGCCGCGGGTGCCGTCGGCGTTCGAGGCGAGGAAGACGCGGTTGATGTTGCCGTCGGACACCTCCCGGACGGTGATCTCCTCGCCGTCCGGCCAGTGGCCCCGCTCGCGCAGGTACGCCGGGATGTCGTCGGTCTCCAGGACGCGGTAGCCCATGGTCGGTGAACTCCCTTATGCGGTACGGCGCTTGGACAGGGTGAAGCTGAAGACCAGGGCGAGGATGAGGACCGCGCCCTCGACGACGTCCTGGGTGTAGTACGGCAGGCCCTTGATGGTGAGGCCGGTGGTGATGATGCCGATCAGGACGGCGCCGAGCGCGGTGCCCCACACATTGGGGCGGCCCCGGCCGAGCACGGAGGTGCCGACCAGCGCCACGGCCACCGCTTCGAGCAGCTGGGAGGTGCCCGCCGACACATCGCCCTGGCCGATGCGGGAGGCGAGGATGAGCCCGCCGACGGAGGCGAGGACGCCGGAGACGACGTAGGCCAGGGCGCGGTAGGCGCCGACGCGGATGCCGGCCAGCCGGGAGGCCTCGGGGTTGGCGCCGATGGCGTAGAGGATCCGGCCCCAGCGGGTGCGGGCGAGGAAGACCCAGGCGGCGACGGTCAGCGCGCCGAAGACGATCACGGAGACCGGGACGCCGAGGACCGTGCCGCGGTCGATCTTCAGGAAGCCGTCGGTGAACCTGCCGGGGGCGGTGGAGCCGTCGTCCAGCGTCATGCCGGGGGTGATCGACTGGCCGTCGACGAGGATCAGCTTGCTGCCCTGGATGACGAACATGGTGCCGAGGGTGGCGAGCATGTCGGGGATCTTCAGGACGACGATCAGCAGCGCGTTGAGCAGTCCGGCGAGGGCGCCCGCGACCAGGACGGCGAGGATCGCGACCGTGCCGACCTGGTTGAAGACGACCATGGTCTGGGCGGCGACGGAGACGCCGAGGCCGGCGACGGCGCCGACGGACATGTCCATTCCGCCGACGGCCATGGTGAGGGTGACGCCGAGGCCGAGGATCGCGGCGACGGAGACGTACCGCAGGGTGTCGAGGAGGGTCGCCGACTCACGGAAGGAGCCCTCGGTCAGCGCGAAGTACAGGAAGAGCGCGACCGTGACGAAGATGAACCCGTACTTGATGACGAAGTTCTGGACGCGCAGGGCCGTGCCGGGGGCGGGCGGGGTCGCCGCCTTCGCCGGGGCCTCGGTGCTCTGGGTGGTGGTCATGGGGTGCTTTCCCGGGACTTCGTGGGGCGGGCCGGCGTCAGACGGACGCCGAGATGGTCTGGATGACACGGTCGCGCTCGGCGTCCTCGCCGTGGGCGTCGAGGTGGATCTCGCCGGCCGCGAGGACGACGACCCGGTCGGCGATCTCGAGGACCTCGTCGACGTCGGCGGACAGCACGAGGACGGCGGCGCCCTCGGCGGCGAGCGTCCGGGCCCGGCGGCCGATGTCGCGGCGGGCGCCGATGTCCACTCCCCGGAACGGTTCGTCCAGGATGAGGACGCGCGGGGTCTGGGCGAGCCAGCGGCCGACGACGACCTTCTGCTGGTTGCCGCCGGACAGTTCCTCGACGGTGCTGTGCTCGTCGCGGGTGACGACGCCGAGGGCCTCGACGGTGGCGCGGCCCAGGGCGTCCTCCTCGGACCGCTGGACCAGGCCGGCGCGGGAGAGGGACCTCAGGAACGGCAGGGAGATGTTCTGCGCGACCGACCAGCCGGGCACGAGGGCGTCGGCGTGCCGGTCCTCGGGGACCAGGTGGACGCCGGCCCGGATGGCGTCGGCGGGGCGGCGGGGGGCGTAGGCCGTGCCGTCCAGTTCGAGCGTGCCGGTGGTGAAGGGCTCGGCGCCGAAGAGGCCGCGGGCCAGTTCGGTCTTGCCGGCGCCCAGGAGGCCGACGACTCCGGTGACTTCGCCGGTGCGCAGATCGAGGTCCAGCGGCGACCGGCCCTCGAAGAGGCGCACACCGCGCAGGGAGAGGACGGTCGCGCCCTGGTCGCCCTCGCGGACCGGGCGGGCGGTGGTCGCCTCCTGGGCCTGGGCGAGCATGGCGCGCAGGGCCGCGTCCCAGTCGAAGGGCTTCGCCTGGTCCCCGGTGAGGAGTCCGTCCCGCAGGACGACCAGCCGGTCGGCGAGCGCGTCGATCTCGCCGAGCCGGTGGGAGACGTAGAGCACGGCGATGCCGTCCTCGCGCATCCTGCGGACGAGCGCGAAGAGGCGCTCCGCCTCGGCGGCGGAGAGCGCGGAGGTCGGCTCGTCGAGGATGAGCAGCCGGGGCCGGGTGGCCAGGGCGCGGGCCAGGATCAGCAACTGCCGGTCGGAGATGCCGAGTTCGGTGACGTCCTGCTTCAGCACGGAGTCGCTCCACTCCAGGCCGAGGCCGGCCTGGATCTCCCGGGCGCGGGCGAGGGTGGCGCGGCCGCCGAGGAACGGGTTGCCGCGTCGCTGGGCGAGTTCCTCGAAGACCAGGTTCTCGGCGACGCTGAGGCCGGGCACGATGCCCTCGCCGATCCGCTGGTGGACGGTCTGGATACCGAGCCGGCGGGCGGCGAGCGGGGAGTCGAGGGCCACCGGTGAGCCGTCGACCCGTACCTCTCCCCCGTGGTCCGTGTGCACGCCCGACAGGATCTTGATCAGCGTGGACTTGCCGGCGCCGTTGGCGCCGAGCAGCGCGACCACGCTGCCCGGGGCGATGTCCAGGGAGACGGAGGCGAGGACGGTCCTGCCGCCGAACGCCATGCTGACGTCGGTGAGAGCGACCGCCGGCGTCTCAGTGGGCGACATTCGAGATCCAGTCGGCGGTCGAGACCTGCGACAGGTTCAGCGCGGGCAGCGCCTCGCGGAGTTCGTCCATGTTGGCGATCTTCTTCTCGCGCAGGAAGTCCTGGGTGATGGCGACGGCCGGGAACTCGACGGAGGTCTTGCCGAGCTGTCCGGCCAGCTCCAGCGCGGTGGTGCGGACGACGGCCGCGCCGACGGCGGACGGGTCGGTGCCGGCGGTCGCGACCCAGGGGCTGTCGGTGGCGGTCATCTGCTGGATGTCGGCGTTGGAGACGTCCGCGCCGAAGACCTTCACCTTGTCCTGGAGCTTCTTGTTCTGCACGGCGAGCACGGTGCCCTTGGCGAGCTCGTCGTAGGGGGCGAAGACGCCGGCCACGTCGGAGTGCTGGGTGAGCGCCGCGGAGACCAGGGGAACGTTGTCCGTAGCCGTGGAGTCGGTGACCTTGCCGACCTTGAACTGCTGCTTCCAGCCCTCGGAGGTCACGGTGGACTTCCAGACGGTGTCGCGCTTGTCGAGGGCGGCGTAGCCGGCGACGTTGACGTAGCCGACCTTGGCGTCCTTGCCGACCTCCTTGGCCATCACGTCGAGGACGGCCTTGGCCATGCTCGCGTCGTCCTGCTTGGTGGAGACGACACCCTTGGTGGAGGTCTCGACGTCGTAGACGACGACCTTGATGCCCTTCTTCACGGCCTTGTCGATCTCGGGCTGGATGGTCGCCGGGAAGCCGTGGTCGATGATGATCGCCCGGGCGCCGGAGTTGATCGCCGAGGACAGGTCGGTGGCCTGCTTGGCGTTGTCGGCCTGGGCGTCGTACACGGTGAGGTCGATGCCGAGGGCCTTGGCCTGGGCCTTGGCGCCGTTGCCCCACTGCTCGAAGTAGTCGCCGGCGCCGCTCTGCCGGACCAGGGCCACCTTGACCGTGCCCGCGCTGAACGGGGCGGGCTTCTTGCCGGTGGCGGCGGAGGCGGAGGCCGCGGTGTCGCCGGAGTCCTTGGAGGCGTCCGAGGACTGGGAGCAGCCGGACAGGACGAGGGCGGAGACGGAGGCCAGCGAAAGCGCGGCGAGGGGCAGACGGGTGCGGGACATGAGGGGGCTCCAGGGCGGGGTGGCGCAGAGGGGAACGCGGAGGGATGCGAAGGGGATGCGTGGGCCCGGAGCGGGGGACGGAAACGCGCCACCGCACAGGCGGCGGGGCACGCCCGGCGGAACACGGGCGGGTCAGGACTCCGGGGGAGGTCAGCGACAGCTGGCCGTGGTCGACCGGAGCAGGTCCACGTACAGCCGCCGCACGAGCAGCAGCGTCTTCATAGGGAGATCATGAGAACGTTTTCAGCCACCCGTCAAAGAGATGGACACCTAATCTCATCATTCGAGACAACGATTACGTCACAGGCGGTCCGTCCGCCGTCGGGAGTTACCATCGGCGGACCGGCACCCCTCCCGGCAAGCGAGGCCCCGATGACGACACCCTGCGCGAACGCGCTGCGCATGCCCGGCATGCGGCGCTGTCCCGGCGCGCCGTGTCGCGGCTGAGTGACGTTCCACCGCCGCCCTCCCCCTCGCGCCCCACCCGCATGATTCCGTCCGAGCCGTCTCGGTATCCGGACATCCCTTCCAGACTCCTGGAGTTGCCCCATGACGCTGCTGACGACCTGGTCCGAGTCCGGCCCGGAGACCCTGGTCCGCCGCACCTCCGACCCCGCCGAGATCGCCGAGGCCCTCAAGCCGCTGGGCGTGCGCTACGAGCAGTGGCCGATCCGTGAGGACGTCCCGTTCGACGCCGACAGCGCGACCGTGTTCGCGGCGTACGGCCCGGAGATCGACAAGCTGAACGCCGAGGAGGGCTTCACCACCGTCGACGTCCTCGGCCTGCACCCCAGCGACGACCCGGAGTTCCCCGCGAAGGCGAAGGCGGCCCGCGAGAAGTTCCTCCAGGAGCACACGCACGACGACGATGACGAGGTCCGCTTCTTCGTCTCCGGCTCCGGCATCTTCTATCTGCACGTCAACGGCGAGGTGCACGCGGTCTACTGCGAGAAGGGCGACCTGCTGGGCGTGCCGCGCGGCACCACCCACTGGTTCGACATGGGCACGAGGCCGTCGTTCACCGCGATCCGCTTCTTCCACGAGGAGGACGGCTGGATCGGCAACTTCACCGGTTCCCCGATCTCCGCCCGCTTCCCGGACTACGACACGATCGCCGCGGGGTACGAGGCCGACAAGGGTGCCGCGTGAGCCTGCACGACCCGCGCTTCGACGTGGACGCGGTGGTGCTCGACATCGAGGGCACCACGAGCGCCACGGGCTTCGTCGTCGACGTGCTGTACCCGTACTCGCGCGCCCGGTTCGCCGAACTGCTCACCGAGCGGGCCGCCGAGCCCGCGGTGGCCCGGGCGATCGCCCAGGTGCGCGAGCTGACGGGCGAGCCGGACGCCGACGCGGCCGCGATCGAGAAGACGCTGAACGCCTGGCTGGACGACGACCGCAAGGCGACCCCGCTGAAGACTCTTCAGGGCATCGTCTGGTCCGAGGGGTTCGCCCGCGGCGACCTCGTCTCGCACTTCTACGACGACGTCGTCCCGGCGCTGCGCGCCTGGCACACGGCGGGGCTGCGGCTGTACGTGTACTCGTCCGGCTCGGTGCCGGCGCAGCGGGCGTGGTTCACCCACAGCCCGGAGGGCGACCTCACGCCGCTCGTGTCGGGGCTGTACGACACCGAGAACGCGGGACCCAAGCAGGAGGCGGCGTCGTACCGCCGCATCGCGGAGGCGACCGGCGTGACCCCGGGCCGTCTCCTCTTCCTCTCCGACCGGCCCGGCGAGCTGGACGCGGCCCGTGCGGCCGGCTGGCGCACCGCCGGGATCCGGCGGGCCGGGGAGCCGTACTACGAGCAGGGCGTCGGCGACCACGCGCAGGCGGGGACGTTCGACGGGATCACCGTTTCGAGGAGCACCACGTGACCGCCGACATCTCCGCGCTCGACCTGGAAGAGGCCGGCGCCGTCCTCGCCGCCGAGTCCGCCCGGTTCGCCTCCTTCGGCTGGATGCGGGGCACCTCCGGGAACCTGTCCGTGGTGCTCTCCCGCGACCCGCTGCGGCTCGCGGTCACCGCGAGCGGCCACGACAAGGGTGAACTGACGCCCGCGGACGTGGTGCTGGTGGACGGTCAGGGCGCGGCGGTGCGGGGCGGCAGGCCGTCCGCGGAGGCCGAGCTGCACGCACGGGTCGCTGCGCTGACGGGGGCCGGAGCCGTGGTGCACGTGCACACGGTCGCCTCCGTGGCCATGGGGCGTCGTGAGCCGGGTGGGATCACCTTCAAGGACGTCGAGATGCTCAAGGGGGTCGGGCAGCCGGCGCACGACGTGGAGGTGACACTGCCCGTCATCGCCAACAGCCAGGACATGAAGGTGCTCGGGGATCGCCTCGAAGAGGCACGGAACCCCCGTATGCCGGCGGTGGTGGTCGCAGGACACGGCCTGTACGTCTGGGGTAGCGATCCGCGTCAGGCCCGGCACCACACCGAAGTCGTCGAGTGGCTGCTGGAGTTGGAGCTGTCGCAGCGCTGACGGAGTGGAGCGGGACCCCCGGCGATCGGAGGTCCCGCTCCCTTGTCTACTTCAGGTGGTCGCCGGGCAGTTCGCCCGAGGCCACTTCCAGTACCCCCCGCTCGGTGACCAGGCCCGTCACCAGCCGCCCCGGCGTCACGTCGAAGGCGGGGTTGTGGCCCCGCGACTCGGCGGGGGCCGTCCGCAGGCCGGCCCACTCCAGCACCTCGTCCTCGCCGCGGAGTTCGATGTGGATGGCGTCGCCGTCCGGGGTGGCGAGGTCCACCGTGGTCGTCGGTGCCGCCACCAGGAACGGGATCCCCGCGTCCGCGCAGGCCAGGGCGACACCCACGGTGCCGACCTTGTTGGCGGTGTCGCCGTTGGCGGCGATCCGGTCGGCGCCGACGATCGCCGCGTCGACCGCGCCGCGCAGGATGGTGCCGGCGGCGGCCCCGTCGGCCTGGACGTAGTGCGGGATGCCCTCCTGGACCAGCTCCCAGGCGGTGAGGCGGGAGCCCTGGAGGAGGGGGCGGGTCTCGTCGGCGTAGACGACCTCGAGGCGGCCGCGTGCGTGGAGTTCGCGGATGACGCCGAGGGCGGTGCCCCAGCCGGCGGTCGCGAGGGCCCCGGTGTTGCAGTGGGTGAGGATCCGCAGCGGCCGGTCCTCGCCGACCCGCCCGAGCAGCCAGTCCGCGCCGAACGCGCCCATCGCGCGGTTGGCCTCGACGTCCTCGCGCTGGACGGCCGCCGCCTCCGCGAGTACCGCGTCGAGGCCCTCGGCGAAGCGGGTCATGACGCGGTCGACGCACACCATGAGGTTCACGGCGGTGGGCCGTGCCGCGCGTACCCGCGCGACGGCCGCGCGCACCTCGGCCCCGGTCCAGCCCTCCCGCTCCCCCTGGAGGATCGCGAGCGCGACGCCGTAGGCGCCGGCCGCGCCGATGGCGGGGGCGCCGCGCACGACGAGCCGCTGGATCGCGTCCACCAGTGTGTCCACATCGCGGACATCCACGGTCTCGTCACGGTGCGGCAGCAGCGTCTGGTCGATGAGCGTGAGGCTGTTTCCGGTCCAGGCGACAGCACGCAGTTCCTGGGACATATCGGGACACTCCTGATGATCCGATGATGTCCGCCACCGTACATGACCTGGGAGAACCACAGTTCGAGACAGTCGCGCAGATGTCTGGAAACGGGTGTTACAGTCCAGCACCCAGTCCGCAGACCGAGACGAAGGAGGAGACCCATGATGCTCACCCAGCGCCGTTTCCTCGACTTCGGCCGGTGTGCCGGCGACGGCTGTCGACGCTGACCTTCTCCCAGCGCCCCGTCACCCCTCTGCGGCTCTCCTCTCACCCGCTCACCGCCGAGCGTGGTTCGCCGTACCTCCGGAAGGTCCCCCGATGTCCCGTAGAACCCGCCGTACCCTGCAGACGGTCGCTGCGGCCACCCTCCTGGTCGGCGCGGCCACCGCGTGCAACGCCGCCGCCAAGAACGACGCCTCCGACAGCGCGGGCAGCGGCGGCAGCGGCACGTCGTTCACCCTCGTCACCCCGGACGCCGTCGGACAGAACGAGTTCCTGAAGCTCGCCGTCACCGGCATCAAGGACGCGGCGAAGGCCCACGACGGCACGCAGAAGGTCTACGAGTCCACCGACACCGCCTCCCAGCAGCAGAACGTGCAGGCCGCGGTGGACGCCAAGCCGGACGTCATCGTCCTCGTCGGCTTCGAGTTCGCGGACGTCGTCGCCCAGCAGGCGGAGAAGAACCCGACGCAGCAGTTCCTCATCGTCGACGCGTGCACCACGAAGACGTACAAGAACGTCAGCTGCGCGGTGTTCCGGGAGCACGAGGGTGTCTATCTCGCGGGCGCCGAGGCCGGTCTGCTGAGCAGGTCGGGCAAGGTGGGCGCGGTCGACGTGCTCGACACGCCCCAGTTCCGCCGCTACAGCGACCCGTTCGCGGCCGGTGCCAAGCAGGTCGCCGGCAAGACCGAGACGTCCACCCGGTTCGTCGGCGGCCAGTCGCCCTTCGACGACTCGGCGCGTGCCAAGGAGCAGGCGAACACCCTGCTCTCCAAGGGCTACGACCAGATCATGGCGGCCGCCGCGGCCGGCAACTACGGCGTCTTCGAGGCCGCCAAGGCCAAGGGGGCGTACGCGTACGGCGTGGACGTCAACCAGTGCCCCTCGGCGCCCGGCACGGTCGTCGACAACGTGATCAAGCGCACGGACGTCGCCGTGGAGAAGGGCATCGACGCGGTGCTCGGCGGCACGACGGGCACGACCGTCTCGTACGGCCTGAAGGAGGGCGGCATCAGCCTGACCGGTCTGGAGGACGGCGTCGACTCCTCGCAGTGCGTGATCGCCGACCACAAGGACGTCCTGACGAAGGTCGAGGCGCTGCGCGACCGGATCGTGTCCGGAGAGCTGACGGTCGATGACCCCGCCGCCTCCTGAGTCCGAACTCGCGGTCGAGCTCCGGGGAATCACCAAGCGGTTCCCCGGCACGCTCGCCAACGACGCCGTCGACCTGAGCGTCCGCCGGGGCGAGATCCACGCCCTGATGGGCGAGAACGGCGCCGGCAAGTCCACGCTGATGTCCGTCCTGTACGGCATGGAGCGCCCGGATGCCGGGACGATCCGTGTCGAAGGGCGGGACGTGACGTTCGCCAGCCCGTCGGCCGCGATGGCCGCCGGACTCGGCATGGTCCACCAGAGTTTCAAGCTGTTCGACTCGCTGACGGTCGCCGAGAACGTCGTGTACGCCGCCGAGCCGCGCCGCTTCGGCCTGGTGGACCGGGCCGCCGCCCGGCGCCGGGTGCGCGAACTGGCCGAGGAGCACGGGCTGGCCGTCGACCCGGACGCCCGGGTCGGTGAGCTGCCGGTCGGGCTGCGCCAGCGGGTGGAGATCCTGAAGCTGCTGCACCGGGGCGCGCGCACGCTGATCCTCGACGAGCCGACGGCCGTGCTCACCCCGGCCGAGGCGGACGCCCTGTTCGCCGTCCTCAAGTCACTGACCGCGCAGGGCCGTACGGTCGTCCTCGTCACCCACAAGCTGCGTGAGGTACTGGAGGGCTCCGACCGGGTGACGGTCCTGCGGGACGGCCGGGTCGTCGCCCGGCTGGTCACCGCGGACACCACGGCCGACGAGATCGCCGCCGCGATGACCGGCCGTGCGGTCGAGCTGGACCGCGTGCACGCCTCCGGTACGCCGGGCGAGGCGATCCTCTCCGTCGAGGCCCTCGGCACGGACGCCGTCCACGGAGTGGACCTCGGTGTCCGTGCCGGGGAGATCGTCGGTATCGCGGGCGTGGCCGGCAACGGGCAGAGCGAGCTGATCGGGGCGCTGGCCGGGCTGCGCCCGGTCACCGCGGGCCGGGTCACGCTCCGGGGCGAGGACATCACCCACGCCTCGGCCGCCGAACGCCGCGCGAAGGGCCTCGCCTACGTCCCCGAGGACCGCCACGCGGTCGGTACGGCGCCGGCGGCGACGGTCGCGGAGAACCTGGCGATGGGGCATCACCGTACGTCCCTCTCCTCCCGCGGGCTGCTGCCGCCCGCCGCCGTCCGCGCCCACGCCCGCGCGCTCGTCGAGCGGTTCGGGGTCAAGGCGGCGACCACCGAGGTGCCCGCCTCGGCGCTGTCCGGCGGCAACCTCCAGAAGCTGCTGATCGGGCGGGAACTCGCCCATGACGCCCCGCTGCTGCTCGTCGAACAGCCCACCCGCGGGGTGGACATCGGCGCCATCCAGAACATCCACGACCAGCTGATCGCCTACCGCGACGCCGGTCACGCCGTCCTGCTCGTCTCGGCCGAGCTGAGCGAGATCCGGGGGCTCGCCGACCGGGTCCTGGTGATGTACGAGGGCCGCGTCGCGGCGTCGTACACCAGGGAGGAGGCGGACGAGCGGACGCTGGGCCTGGCGATGGCGGGCGCCGCCGCCCCGGCCCCGGAAGCGGCGGAGGCCACGGACTGACATGACACGTACATCCCTCGCGGGGGCGCTGCGTTCCCCGCTCACCTTCTCCGTGCTCGCGGGCCTGGTCATCGGCGCGCTGTTCCTCGTCGGCACCGGCGCGGACCCGCTCACGGCGTACGAGGCCGTGGTGACCGGCGCGCTCGGCGGCGACGGCATCGGCGCGACCCTGACGACCACCACCGGCGTGCTCGGTCTGGCGCTCGCGCTGGCGGTCCCGCTGCGGGCCGGGCTGATCAACCTCGGCGGCGACGGGCAGATGGTCCTCGGCGGGATCACCGCCGCCGTGACCGGGCTCAACTCCCCGCTGCCCGCGCCCCTCACCGTCGTCCTGGCCCTGCTGGCGGGCACGGCGGCGGGCGCCGGGTACGCGGTCCTGGCCGCGCTGTGCGAGAACCGGCTCGGGGTCCCGCTGCTGGTCAGCAGTCTGCTGCTGAGCTACCCGGCGGTGTCGCTGGCCTCCTACCTGGCCCGCTACCCGCTCAAGGAGCCGGGCTCCAGCCTGCCGCAGACCCGCGCCCTCCCGGACGGGGTGGCGCTGCCCGCGTTCGGCGACTCGACGGTCACCCTCGGGCTGGTCCTCGTCGCACTGGCCGCCGCCGCGTACTGGTTCACCGACCGGCGCACCGCCCTCGGCTACGAGATCCGCATGACGGGCCTCAACCCCCGTTTCTCCGCGTACGCGGGCGTCGAACGCCGGGGCCTCACCCTGCGGCTGATGTCCGTCTCCGGAGGTCTCGCGGGGCTGGTCGGCGCCATCGGGGTGCTGAGCTTCCCGTACCGCTTCGTGGACGGCTCACTGACCGCGCCCGGCTACACCTGGACCGGGCTGACGGCGGCGCTGCTGGCCGGCGCGGCCCCGCTCGGCACGGTGATCGCCGCGTTCTTCTTCGCCGTCCTCCAGGTCGGCGGGCTCGCGATGGAGCGGACCACCGAGGTGCCGCGCGAGCTGACCCAGGTGCTCCAGGCCATCGTGATCGTGTTCCTGGCGGCCCGACTGCGGTTCCCCCGCCGTCTGTTCCGGAAGCGGGTGACCGTCTGATGTTCCTCGACTCCGACCTTCTGATGTCGGCGCTGCGCGCGCTGACCCCGATCCTGCTGGCCGCACTGGGCGGTGCCCTGTGCGAGCGGGCCGGGGTGTTCAACATCGGCCTCGAAGGCATGATGCTGCTCGGCTGCTTCACCTCGGTGGCCACCAGCTGGTTCACCGGCAGCCCCTGGCTGGGCGTGCTCGCGGCGGCCCTCGCGGCGGCGGCGTACTCGCTGATCCTGGCCGTGGGCGCGGTGACGCTGAAGGGCGACGCCGTGGTCCTCGGCATCGCCATGAACCTCCTCGCCGTCGGTCTGACCAGCTTCCTGCTGCGCACGGTCTTCGGTGTGCAGGGCACCTTCGACGACCCGTCCCTCCAGGGGCTCCCGCTCATCGGCGGCTTCAGCCCGCTCGCCCACCTCTCGTGGGCGGCGGTCGCGGTGGCCGCGCTGCTGCTGTCCCGGCATGTGTGGGGGCTGAGGCTGCGCGGGGTCGGCGAGGCGCCCGACGCGGCGGCCACGCTCGGCGTGCGCCCCGCGACGTACCAGTACGGCGTGATCCTGCTGTCCGGGGTGCTGTGCGGTCTGGCCGGCGCCCAACTCGCGCTCGGCAACGTCACGTTGTTCACCGAGAACATGACGGCCGGCCGTGGTTGGATCGCTGTCGTGGCCGTCATGCTCGGCCGGGCCGCGCCGCTCGGAGTCCTGCTCGCGGCGCTGCTGTTCGGGCTCGCGGAGGCGGCCGGGTTCCGTCTCCAGGGCCTCGGCCTGCCGCAGCAGGCGACCGACGCCGCGCCGTACGTCGTCACGCTCGGCGCCCTGTTCCTGACGACGGCCCGCCGCCGTCGCACCCCCCGTCCCTCTGGAGCACGTTCATGACGCAGGACCTCCTGCCCATCACCCGCGTCCCCCGCACCGGTCTGCCCGCGCACGCGGTGGTCGTCGGCGACCCGGCGCGCGCCGCCGCCGTCGCCGCGCTGCTCGACGGCGCCGAGGAGGTGTCGTACCACCGCGAGTACCGGGTGTTCAGCGGAAGCTGGAAGGGCGTGCCGGTGGTCGTCGCCTCGCACGGGGTGGGCGCGCCGGGCGCGATCCTGCTGTTCCAGGAGCTGGCGGACGCGGGCGTGAAGGTCTTCCTGCGGTTCGGTACGGCGGGTGCGATGAAGCCGGGCATCGGCGACGGCGATCTGGTCATCGCGGAGGCGGCCGTCCGCGACGACGGTGTCACCCACCAGCTGCTGCCCCCGGAGTACCCGGCGGTCTCCAGCCCGGAGGCCGTGTTCGCGCTCCAGCGGGCCGCCCGCGAGAGCGGCGCCCCGCACCACCGGGGTGTCGTCTGGACCCGGGCGGCCTTCCAGCCGGGGCTCCTCCCCCTCTTCTCCTACGACGGCGCCGGGCTCGCGGCGATCGAGATGGAGCTGTCGGCGCTGCTGGTCACGGCCTCGCTGCGCGGGCTGGTGGCCGGCGGGGTGCTGGTCGTGGACGGGGCGAACGCCGACGAGCTGGTCGACGAGGAGTCCACCGGCGGATACAACCCGCACCGGGACGTCGTCGCGGCCGGGGTCGAACGGGGTGCGGTGGTGTCGCTGGAGGCGCTGCGGCTGCTGGCGGAGGACGAGTCGGCGTGAGCATCGATCTGCTGGTGCACGGCGGTGACGTGCTCACCGTGGACGAGGACGGGACGGTCGTACGGGGCGGGGCCGTCGCGGTCCATGACGGGGAGATCCTCGCCGTGGGGACGGCCGAGGGTGTCAGGGCCCGCTTCTCGGCCGCCGAGGAGATCGACGCCGAGGGCTGTCTGGTGCTCCCCGGGCTGATCAACACCCACACCCACCTCGCGATGACCCTGCTGCGGGGCCGCGCCGACGACGTCACCCTCCAGGGGTTCCTGGAGCGGGTGCTGCGGTGGGAGGCCGAGCTGCTGGAGCCGAAGAACGTGGCGGCGGCGGTCAGGCTGGCGATCGCGGAGAGCGTACGGGCCGGGGTGACCTCGGCGCTGGACATGTACTGGTTCCACGAGGCGGCCGAGGAGGCGGCACGCGGGGTGGGCTGGCGGCTGCTGACCGGGCCGACCTTCATGGACGTGCCCAAGCCGCCGGACGGCAGGGACTTCGGCGCGCGGCTGGACTGGGCGCGGCGGGATCTCGAGGCCCGGGGTGCGGCGCGGGGCGGGTACCGGCCGGTGGTCTTCGCGCACTCGGCGTACACCCTCTCCCCCGGGCAGCTCACCGAGGTGTTCGCGCTGGCGCGGGAGTTCGGGGCGCTGGTGCACCTCCACGCGGCGGAGAACGCGACCGAGGTGGCGACCGTCGAGGTGCGGCACGGCAGGCGGCCGGTGGAGCTGCTGGACTCGCTCGGGCTGCTCGGCCCCGATGTGCTGCTCGCGCACGCCGTGGACCTGACCGGGCCGGAGATCGCGGCGCTGGCCCGCACGGGTACGGCCGTCGCCCACTGCCCGGTGTCGAACCTGAAGCTGGGGTGCGGGATCGCGCCGGTGCCGAGGCTGCTCGGCGCCGGGGTGACCGTGGGGCTGGGCACGGACGGGGCGGTCAGCTCCAACTCGCTGGATGTGCTGGGGGCGGTGCGGCAGGCGGCGCTCGTGCACAAGGCGGGCGGCGACCCCACGGCGGTCGGCGCCGAGCAGGCCGTGCGGATGGCGACGGCCGAGGGGGCGCGGGCGCTGGGGCTCGGGGACCGGCTGGGGTCCCTGGAGGCGGGCAAGCGGGCCGATCTGATCGTGCTGGACCTGAACGCGCCCCATCTGCGACCCGCGCACGACCCGTGGTCGACGCTGGCGTACGCGGCGCACTCGGCGGATGTGCGGGACACGGTCGTGGACGGGCGGGTGCTGATGCGGGACCGTGTGCTGACGACGCTCGACGAGCGGGCGGCGGTCGCCGACCTGGAGGTTCTCGTCCGATCACTCCCCAGCGACGCGGTGCCGTGCTCATAATGACCTGAGACATCCGATGTCTGCTCGGGAAGAGAGGAAGGCCGGTCATGGCAGTCACCGACGAGGCGATCGAGAAGATCAAGGGCATGATCGTCTCGGGTGCGCTGCGCCCCGGCGACCGGCTCCCCAAGGAGAGCGAACTGGCCGCCGAACTGGGGCTGTCCCGCAACTCCTTGCGGGAGGCGGTGCGCGCCCTGTCGCTGATCCGGATCCTGGACGTGCGCCAGGGCGACGGCACCTATGTGACCAGCCTCGACCCCCAACTGCTCCTGGAGGCGCTGTCGTTCGTCGTCGACTTCCACCGCGACGACACCGTCCTGGAGTTCCTCGCGGTACGGCGCATCCTGGAGCCGGCCGCGACCGCGATGGCCGCGCTGCGGATCAGCGAGCAGCAACTGGACGCGCTGGACGCCCAGTTGGACAAGCTGGGGGACGCGCCGTCGGTGGAGGAACTCGTCGCCTGCGACCTGGAGTTCCACCGGGGCATCGTGCAGAGCGCGGGGAACTCGGTGCTGTGCTCGCTGCTCGACGGACTGTCCGGGCCGACCACCCGGGCCCGGATCTGGCGGGGGCTGACCCAGGAGGACGCGGTCGCCGGGACCCTGCGCGAGCACCGCGCGATCCTGGCGGCGCTGCGCGACCGGGACGCGGAGGCGGCGCGGTCCTGGGCGACCGTGCACATCGCCAGCGTGGAGCAGTGGCTGCGGTCCACCCTCTGAGAGGCGCCGTCCGAGAGGGCGGTGGCCCGGGGTGTTCGAGCATGGCGAACGGGGCAGTGATCCGTTCACTCCCCCGTGCAAGGGGGCTGCGGGCGCCCCCGCGGAACGCCGTAAGGTTGGGTGGTCAGGCGAGGGCACGTCGGAAGGAGGCGCTGGGTGATCGAGCTCGAGGGGGTTCCCGAGCTGATCGACCCGGTCATGGTGGCCGCGTTCGAGGGCTGGAACGATGCCGGCGACGCCGCCTCCACCGCGGTCGCGCATCTGGAGCGGGAGTGGAAGGGCGAGGTGTTCGCGGCACTGGACGCCGAGGACTACTACGACTTCCAGGTGAACCGCCCCACGGTGTTCATGGACGGCGGCGTGCGCAAGATCACGTGGCCCACGACGAGACTGTCCGTGGTGCGGGTCGGCGGCGAGAAGCCGCGGGACCTGGTGCTCGTGCGCGGTATCGAACCGTCCATGCGCTGGCGCTCCTTCTGCAACGAGCTGCTCGGTTTCGCGCACGAGCTGGGCGTGGAGCTGGTGGTCATCCTGGGTGCCCTGCTCGGGGACACCCCGCACACCCGTCCGGTCCCGATCAGCGGGACGACCTCCGACGCCGATCTGGCGCGGCGGATGGATCTGGAGGAGACCAAGTACGAGGGCCCGACGGGCATCGTCGGCGTGCTCCAGGAGGCGTGCACGCACGCGGGCGTGCCGGCCGTGTCGCTCTGGGCGGCCGTACCGCACTACGTCTCCCAGCCGCCGAACCCGAAGGCGACGCTGGCCCTGCTCAACCGGCTCGAGGACCTGATCGACGTGCGGATCCCGCTGGGCGAGCTGCCCGAGGACGCGCGGGCGTGGCAGGTGGGCGTGGACCAGCTGGCGGCGGAGGACAGCGAGGTCGCGGAGTACGTGCAGACGCTGGAGGAGGCCCGCGACACGGCGGAGCTGCCGGAGGCGTCGGGCGAGGCGATCGCCCGTGAGTTCGAACGCTATCTGCGGCGCCGGGACGGCGGGGGCCCGCCGGACCCCGGGGAGCGGACCCGTCCGCCGAGGCCGCCGAAGCCCAGCGGTGAGGCCGGTGAGGCCGGTGAGGCCAGTGACACCGGGGATTCGCCGGGCGACGAGGATTCGTCGGAGGAATGATCGGGGCGGTGCGTTTCCTGGAACGCACCGCCCCTTCCGTCAGGCCGGGACGGCGACGACCGCGTACGTCGTCCCGGGCGTGGGCGTCGTCGTGAAGCGGGCGTTGGGCAGGTAGAGCCGGTTCCCGAAGGCGGCGACCGTGGTCGGCACGTCGAAGTCGGAGTCCGTGATCCGGCGCCGGAAGACACCGCTGCGGCCGTCGGCGGCCAGGGTGAACACGTCGATCGCGTTCTGCCGGTTCTGTACGACGTACAGCGTGCGCCCGGTGCGCAGCAGTCCGTCGCCGTTGGTGAGGGGCGCCGCGTCACCGAGGTCGACCAGGGTGGTGACGCCGGTGCGCGGGTCGACGCGGTGCAGTCCGCCGGCGCCGCTCTGGACGACGAGGAGCGCCGAGCCGTCGGGGGTGCGGGTGATGCCGTTGGCGTTCACGGATCCGTCGGCGGCCTGGGTCCAGTCGCCGCTCAGCGGGAGGCGTACGACGGCGGCGGCGTCCGGGAGTTCACCGCGCCGGCCGAGCGGCAGGGCGTACAGGACCGGCTGGTAGGAGTCGGTGAACCAGGCCGCGCGCGGGGTGAGGAAGACGTCGTTGGTGAAGGTCGGGGTGGTGGCGGCGAGCGGGTAGGAGGCGAGGATCTCGCCGCTGCGCACGTCCACGACCCGGGCGCCGGCGTCTCTTGCGGCGACGAACAGCCGCCCCCGGTCGTCGAGTTTGAGACCGACCGAGGGGGTGCCGGGGCCCGTCGAGATGATGCCGCCCTCCCCGGTGCGCAGGTCGGCGCGGTAGAGGGAGCCGTCGCCGAGGGAGCCGAGATAGGCGTAGGGGGCGCGGCCGATGGCGATGCCCTCGGGGCGGAAGCCGTCGGGCAGGGGGATGACGTCCGGCCAGGAGGCGGTGGCGTGGGCGGGTGTGCCGAGGGAGGCGGCGCCTAAGGTCGCGGTGCCGAGGGCGAGCAGTCTGCGACGGGAGAGGGGATGTGCGAAGGAACCGTGCGTGGGTGCCACGGAGCGTCCTTCCGCGAAGGGGACCGGCAGTTGGCCGGTCCGGCGGTCAACTACCGCCCCACCTCACCACATGGACCCCCGCGGCCACAGTGCGTCGTGGCCGGTCCACAGCATTTCGACAGGGAGCACGCCGGCAGCGGGCAGGCCGGCGGTGTGCGAGGGGCCCTTCACCGGGCGAACCGGCGAAGGGCCCCTCGCACGCGGATTACAGCGCGACGCCGAGCAACGCGTCGACGGCCCGGGAGACGACCCCGGGGGCGCTGATGTCCGTGCCGCCCCGCTCCTCCTGGAGGGCGGCCCAGCGGTCGACGGCGGCCAGCGCGGCCGGGGCGTCGAGGTCGTGCGCGAGGGCCTCGCGGATCTCCTCCACCAGCGCCTCGGCGGGCGGTCCGTCGGGGCGGGAGACGGCGGCGCGCCAGCGGCCGAGGCGGGCGACGGCGTCCGCGAGGACCTGGTCGGTCCACTCCCAGTCGGCCCGGTAGTGGTGGGCGAGCAGGGAGAGGCGGATCGCGGCGGGGTCGACGCCGTCCCGGCGGAGCTGGGAGACGAAGACGAGGTTGCCCTTGGACTTGGACATCTTCTCGCCGTGCAGGGCGACCATCCCGGCGTGGACGTAGGCCTTGGCCATGGGGAACTCGCCGGTGAGCACCTGGGCGTGCGAGGCGCCCATCTCGTGGTGCGGGAAGGCGAGGTCGGAGCCGCCGCCCTGGACGTCGAAGGTCATGCCCAGGTGGTCCAGGGCGATGGCGACGCACTCGATGTGCCAGCCGGGGCGGCCGCGGCCGAGGGAGCCGCCGTCCCAGCTGGGCTCGCCCTCGCGGGCGGCCATCCAGAGCATCGGGTCGAGGGGGTTCTTCTTGCCCGGGCGGTCCGGGTCGCCGCCGCGCTCCGCGGACAGCAGCCGCATGGCGGCGGCGTCGAGGTTCGAGACCTTGCCGAAGTGCGGGTCGGACTCGACGGAGAAGTAGATGTCGCCGTCCAGCTCGTAGGCGGCACCCGCGTCGCGGAGCCGTTCGACGAGCGGGACGATGCCGGGTATCGCCTCGACGGCGCCTATGTAGTGCTGCGGGGGGAGCATCCGCAGGGCGGTCATGTCCTCGCGGAAGAGGGCGGTCTCCTTCTCGGCGAGGGCGACCCAGTCGACGCCGTCGCGCTCGGCGCGCTCCAGGAGCGGGTCGTCGACGTCGGTGACGTTCTGGACGTACTGAACCTGCCGCTTGGTGTCGAGCCACACGCGCTGGACGAGGTCGAACGCGTTGTAGGTCGCCGCGTGTCCCATGTGGGTGGCGTCGTACGGCGTGATGCCGCAGACGTAGAGACGGGCGACGGGACCGGGGTCAAGGGTGACCGGACCACCGGTCGCGGTGTCGTGGATCCTCAGGTCGCGGCCCTGACCAGGCAGGGCGGGGACCTCGGAAGCGGGCCAGGCATGCATGTCATGAGCGTAACCCGGACGGATGTTGTGCATACGAGCCGGAGCGGGCCGGATGACCGGGAAGGCGTTCTTGCGCGTTTCCGCCCCGTGTGCATACGGCATGCATACGGCCCGTTACACCGGTGGCCAAGGGATGGCGGGCCACTCACCCCCGGGCTCGGGGTGTCGCCCGCTTTCCAGGAGCTCGTCGACCCGCGCGCGCGTGGCCTCCACCTCGGCCGGGGTGAGGAGCGGGGTCAGGGTGCCGGTGAGCGCCCCGGAGGGTTCCAGCGCGGCCCGGAGGCCCTTGAGGACGTCCACCGCCTCTCCCGTCAGGGGCTCCCCCGCCCAGCCCCACAGGAGGGTGCGCAGCTTGTTCTCGGTGTTGAAGGTCACTCCGTGGTCGATGCCGTAGAGCCGGCCGTCGGCGGTGGGCAGGAGGTGGCCGCCCTTGCGGTCGGCGTTGTTGATCACCGCGTCGAGGACGGCGAGCCGCCGCAGCCGCCCGTCGTCGGCGTGCACCAGCAGCGCGGTCCGGCCCTCGCCGACCTCGGCGAACCCGATCGCCCTCCAGCCCGGCTCCGGTTCCTCGCCGTCGACCAGGGCGAGCAGCTCGGCCTCGGGGGCCACCTCGATCCACAGCTGGCACATGCCCTCGCCGTACGGCCCGTCGCGCAGCACGGTGGGCGGTACGAGGCCCCAGCCGGTCGCCTCGGAGACCTCGTACGCGGCGACCTCGCGCCGGGCGAGGTTGCCGTCGGGGAAGTCCCACAGGGGTCTCTCGCCGGCCACGGGCTTGTAGACACAGGTGGCCTCACGGCCCTCGTGGGCGACGGTGCAGTACAGGGCCGCGTTGGAGGCGTCGCGGATACGGCCCCGTACGGTCAGCTCGCCCCGGGCGAGGAGATCGGCGAAGGCCGGGTCGGTGGTCGTCACGCCCCGCGGCGGTATCCGTTCTGGCGCGGACATACGTGTCCTTCCGGGTCGAGCGGCAGGCTGCACAGCGGGCACGGCGGCCGGCCGGCGTTGACGACGTCGAGGGCGCGCTTGGCGAAGGCTCTCGCCTGTGCGCCGGTGAGCCGGACCCGCAGCATCGGGGGCCCGTTCTCCTCGTCCTGGAGGAGCCGTTCCTCGGCCTCGGCGAGATCCTCCTCGGAGTCCGCCTCCAGCTCCACCAGGGCCTGTGCCTCCACGATCATGCGCTGTTCCTCACCGTCCCAGGCGAGGGCCATGGTGCCGACCCGGAACTCCTCCTCGACGGGGGCCTCCAGGGGGGCGGTGTCGGCGTTCTCGGCGGGCGCCACGGCGGGCACCGAGGCGCTTCCTCCGCTACGGCGTACGACCTCGTCCAGCAGCTCGTCCATGCGCTCGGCGAGCGCGGCGACCTGGGTCTTCTCCAGGGCCACGCTGGTCACCCGGGCGCCGGAGGTGGCCTGGAGGAAGAAGGTACGGCGCCCGGGCAGCCCGACCGTACCGGCCACGAAGCGGTCCGGCGGGTCGTAGAGGAACACCTGACGGGACACGTCCTGTCTCCATGGGAGTCGTGGGTTCGGGAACGTCCATGCGTGTACGCGTGTGTGTGGACCGCTTCACCCTACTGCGGCCGACGATCACGGTGCGCCCGCGCCGCCCCCGACCGTCGCGTCGCCGCTCGGGGGTTCCTCGCGCGGCGCCAGGGAGGCGAAGTCGCCGGTGTCGCCGAGGCGTACGAGAAAGGGCCGCAGCCGGGTGTAACGGATCGCGGTGATGGAACACGGTTCGACGGAGATCCGCTGGAAGAGGTCGAGATGGAGTCCGAGGGCGTCCGCCACGAGCGACTTGATGATGTCGCCGTGCGAGCACATCAGATAGACGGCGTCGGCGCCGTGGTCGCGCTCCACGCGCGCGTTCCACTCGCGTACGGCCTCGGCGGCGCGGGTCTGCATGGCGCGCATGGACTCACCGCCGGGGAAGGCGGCCGCGGACGGGTGCGCCTGGACGACCTCCATCAGGGGTTCGTCCTTCAGCTCGGCGAGTTTGCGCCCCGACCAGTCGCCGTAGTGGGCCTCCCCGATCCGCTCGTCGGTGTGGACGGGCAGACCGGGGCGGGCGTCGAGGAGGGGCCGGACCGTCTCCTGGCAGCGTTGCAGGGGACTCGCGACGACCTCGGCGAGCGGCAGCCCCTCCAGCCTGCCGGGCAGCGCCGCGGCCTGCGCGGCCCCGCGCTCGTCGAGCGCGACACCGGGCGTCCAGCCGGCGAGCACTCCGGAGGTGTTGGCGGTCGAACGTCCGTGCCGGACCAGGATCAACGTGGGCATGCGGCCCAGCCTAGGTCGGGCGCGCGTGCGCCGGGGGCCCGGTGAGGGGAGAATACGCTCCGTGATCGTCGACTGCGGGCTCTACCGCGACGGGCATCGGGCGGAGGGCCCGGCGGACCTGTCCGACGCCCTGGCCGAGGCGCGTGCGTCGGGCGGTTTCGTGTGGATCGGGCTGTACGAGCCCACGGAGGACGAGTTCGAGCACGTCACCGAGGAGTTCGGGCTGCATCCGCTCGCCGTGGAGGACGCGCTCAACGCCCACCAGCGGCCCAAGCTGGAGGTCTACCACGACTCGCTGTTCCAGGTGTTCAATCCGGTCGTGTACGAGCCCGAGAGCGACACCGTCTCCTCCGGCGAGATCATGGTCTTCCTCGGCGACGCCTTCGTGGTCACCGTCCGCCACGGCGAGGGCTCACCGCTGGGTGCCGTACGGCGGCGCCTGGAGGACGATCCGGAGATCCTCGCCAAGGGGCCCACGGCGGTGCTGTACGCGGTCGCGGACGCGATCGTCGACCACTACCTGGAGGTGGTGACCGAGCTCGGCACCGATCTGGAGGAGCTGGAGACGGAGGTGTTCTCACCGACGGGCGGCGGCTCGCGGAACACCGCGTCGCGGATCTACGGCTTCAAGCGGCAGCTTCTGCACTTCCGCCGCGCCTGCGTGCCCCTGATGCCGCCGATGACCCGGCTGGCGGAGACCGGCGGGCTCGGTTCAGGACTGCCCTTCGTCAACGACCGGGCACGGCCCTTCTTCCGGGACGTCAGCGACCATCTCACGCGCGTGAACGAGTCCGTGGAGGGCCTGGACCGGCTGGTCTCCGACATCCTCAGCGCGCATCTGGCGCAGATGAGCGTCCGCCAGAACGACGACATGCGGAAGATCTCCGCGTGGGCGGCGATGGCGGCCGTGCCCACGATGATCGCCGGGATCTACGGCATGAACTTCGACCACATGCCGGAGCTGCACTGGCTGTGGTCGTACCCGGCGGTGATCGCGCTGATGGCCGCCCTGGAGGCACTGCTGTACCGGCTGTTCAAGCGGCGGGGCTGGCTGTAGCTCCCCGGGTCCCAGGCCCCGCACCCCGCACCCCGGGCCCCGGGGCCCGGGCCCCGGGCTCAGGCGTATTCCGGGGCGGGGGTCGCGGGTCCGCCCAGCGCGTCGCGGTGCTCGGGCATCTCCAGGGACACCATCCGCCGCCAGCCCGCGAACCGCTCCCAGGCGTACAGGCCGTGGACACCGGCCGCGAGGACCGCGGACTTGGCCCTCGGCCAGCCGAGGATGCGGCCCATGTGGGCCATGACGGCGAGGCTGACGTCCCGGTAGACCCGGATCTCGGCGAGCGCGCACGCGCGCAGGGTGCGCTGGATGGCGCGGCCGTGCCCGGCTCGGGCGAGGCGCAGCAGTTCCTCGTGGCAGTAGGCGAGGTGGCTGTCCTCGTCGCGGGAGATCATCTTCACCGCGCGGCCGATGTCGGGGTGGTCGGCGAAGTACCTGCGCAGGAGGTCCATCTGCTC
Organism: Streptomyces griseoruber; assembly: GCF_001514205.1. Taxonomy (GTDB): domain Bacteria; phylum Actinomycetota; class Actinomycetes; order Streptomycetales; family Streptomycetaceae; genus Streptomyces; species Streptomyces griseoruber. Next base: position 108,164 of record NZ_KQ948779.1, read on the forward strand.
GGAGGCGCGCTGCTCGGTGACCCGGCTGTGGGCGAGGTAGGTGACGACGTCCTGGACGGTCAGCGGCCGGTCGGCCCGGAGCCGGTCATGGGCGAGGCCGATGCCGTCCCGCTCCAGGAGCATCGTGTAGTCCGTCTCCGGCGGCACCGGGACGGGGCGCACGCCCCGCTTCTTCATCAGGGCGTTGAAGATGCGGCCGTGTTTGTCCTCGTCGGCGCCGTGGCGGGCGATCTTGGGGGCGAGGTCGCGCTGGTCCGGCGGGACGAGCGTGGCGATCCGGGCGTTCTCCCAGCCGCCCTGCGACTCCCCGCCGGCGGCGATGGAGCAGAACAGCGCGAACGACTCGTCGTTGTCGAGGATCTCCTGGAACAGACTCTTGGCCGAAAGCATGCAAATCAGTCAAATGCGGGACGACATGGGCCGCAACAGATGGGTCCGGGGACTCGGCCGAAAGGATGAGGGCGACGGTGCCCCCGTGAGGCGTAACCGCGCGCGCTCCGGCGCGTTGTTCTCCGTGACGGCCGTGGCGGGGAAGACCCCCGAGCCCCCACCACGGCCGCTGTAACCTCCCCGCCGCCGGAATGCCCCGCCGCCCAAATCTCCCTACGCCAGGCCGGCCAGCTCCAGCGCCCGCGAGCCCGCGCGCAGCGAGGCGAGGCGCTCGTCCAGGGTGAAGCCCGCGGGGGCGAGCGTGAGGGTGGTGACGCCGGCCGCCGCGTAGGCCTTCATCCGGTCGGCGATCCGCTCCACCGAACCGAGCAGCGTGGTGCCGTCGATCAGGTCGTGCGGGATCGCGGCGGCGGCGCCCTGCTTGTCGCCGGCCAGGTACTTGTCCTGGACCTCGGCGGCCGCCTCCTCGTAGCCCATGCGCCGGGCGAGCTGGTTGTAGAAGTTCTGCTTGCGGCTGCCCATGCCGCCGACGTACAGGGCGGTGTACGGGCGGAAGGTGTCGGCGAGCTTCTCGACGTCCTTGTCGTCGCCGACGGCGAGCGGCAGCGTCGGACAGACGTCGAAGCCCTCCATCGTCTTGCCGGCCTTCTCGCGCCCGGCCCGGATGTGCCGGAGCGCGGTGTCCTCGATGTGCTCGGCGGACGGGAAGATCAGCAGCGCGCCGTCGGCGATCTCGCCGGTCTGCTCCAGGTTCTTCGGGCCGATGGCGGCGATGTACAGCGGGATGTGCTCGCGCTCGGGGTGCACGGTCAGCTTGATCGGCTTGCCGGGGCCGCCGGGCAGCGGCAGCGTCCAGTGCTCGCCCTCGTAGGACAGCCGCTCGCGCGTCATCGCCTTCCGTACGATCTCGACGTACTCGCGGGTGCGGGAGAGCGGTTTGTCGAACTTGACGCCGTACCAGCCCTCGGAGACCTGCGGTCCGGAGACGCCGAGGCCGAGGCGGAACCGGCCACCGGAGAGGGAGTCGAGGGTGGCGGCGGTCATCGCGGTCATCGCGGGCTGACGCGCCGGGATCTGGAAGATGGCCGAGCCGACGTCGATCCGCTCGGTCTTGGCGGCGACCCAGCTCAGCACGGTGGCGGCGTCCGAGCCGTAGGCCTCCGCGGCCCAGCAGACGGCGTACCCGAGGCGGTCGGCCTCCTGGGCGACGGCCAGGTTGTCCCCGTCCATTCCGGCACCCCAGTAGCCGAGGTTGATCCCGAGCTGCATGGCCGATTCCCCTTACTGATCAGTAACGACGCTGTCGTGCCGACCTTAGCGCGGGGGACGGGGGTCGGGGAGGCCGGTGTGGCGAGGGTCGCGTGGCTGCGCGGGGTGAGCGCGGTGGGGCGGGCGTGCGGGGAAGGGGAGTTGAACGGGACGGCGGGCGCGGGAGGGCGGTCGGGCGGTGTGGCCTGCGGGGCAGCGGGACGGTGGGGTGGCCGGGGCCCGTGGGTGACGCGCGGAGATTCCGTTGTCCACAGGCAACCCACGGCCCAGTTCTGGCCAGTAATCTCGGCGTTCATGGAGCAGAGGCATCTCGGCCGCACCGGCCTGCGTGTGTCCCGCATCGGGCTCGGCACCCTGACCTGGGGGCGTGACACCGACGAGCACGACGCCGCGGACCTCTTGAAGACGTTCTGGGAGGCGGGCGGCACCCTCGTCGACACGGCGGACGTGTACGGCGACGGAGAGGCCGAGTACCTGCTGGGGCGGCTCATAGACGGCCTGGTGCCCCGCCGGGACCTGATCATCTCCACCAAGGCGGGCAGTGTGCCCGACCCCGACCGCCGCTTCGACGGCTCGCGGGGCCATCTCCTCGCCGCCCTGGACTCCTCCCTCGCCCGGCTCGGCACGGACCACGTCGACATCTGGCACGTCCACGCCTTCGACCCGGACACCCCGCTGGAGGAGACGCTCCAGGCCCTCGACATCGCGGTCGCCAGCGGCCGCGCCCGCTACGCCGGGGTGTCCAACTTCTGCGGCTGGCAGATCGCCAAGGCCGCCACCTGGCAGCTCGCCGCACCCGGCGTCCGTACCCGGCTCGCCAGCACACAGATGGAGTACTCGCTGCTCCAGCGCGGCGTGGAGCGCGAGGTGCTGCCGGCCGCGCTGGACCTGGGCATCGGGCTGCTGCCGTCCTCGCCGCTCGGCCGGGGCGTCCTCACCGGCAAGTACCGGGGCGACGCCCTGCCGCCCGACTCGCGCGCCGCCTCCGACCACTTCGCGCCCTTCGTCGAGCCGTACCTCGACGACACCGCGAGCCGCATCGTCGACGCCGTGACCACCGCGGCGGACGGACTCGCGGTGACCCCGCTCCAGGTCGCCCTGGCCTGGGTCCGCGACCGGCCCGGGGTGGCCGCCCCCGTGGTCGGCGCGCGCAACGCGCAGCAGCTCACGGCGGCGTTGTCAGTGGAGGCCCTTACTCTTCCTGACGAGATCTGCCGGGCTCTCGACGACGTGTCGGCGCCCGTGCACCGCTATCCCGATCACGACTGGAGCACGCTGTGAGCACGGAACCGGATTCCTCGGACGACACCGAGAACACCGGGCCGGGGACACCGGACGGTGACGACAGCGCCCCGGCCGCGACCGGGAGCGAGAGCGAGGAGACCGCCGCGGCACCGGCCGCCGAGGGCGGGAGCACCGGGGGCGAGGCAGCCGCCCAGGTCACCGAGGCCCAGGCCGAGCTGGCCGCCCAGAAGCTGGAGCGGGAGCGGATCGAGCGGCGCAAGGCCGACAAGGCGGGGCCCATCGACAGCGGGGCCAAACTCAGCGGCACGGCCGCCGACCTGCTCGCGGCGGTCCGGGCCGTGGAGAGCGGGGCCAGACCCGCCGCCACCGTCTTCAGCGCACCGGAACCCCCGCGCCGCCTCGCCGCCCCGGAACCCGTACCGCGCCCGCAGCCGGTGCCCGCCGGGACCCCGGCCGCTCCCCCGGCCCCCGCCCAGGAGACCGTGGCGGCCGTCCGGCGCGTGCTGACCGACGGCGGTGCCCCCGAGGCGCTCGCCCCGCAGGTCGCCGGGGCACTCGGCGAGGGCGCCGAGGACCTGCTGCGCGAGGACCCCTGGCAGCTGCTGCGGGTCACCGGTGTACGGCCGGAGCAGGCCGACGGGTTCGCCCGGGCCCTGCTCGGCGCGGAGTGCGCCCCCGACGACGAGCGACGGGGCCGCGCCCTGACGGTCTGGCTCCTGGAACAGGCGGCCCTGGCCGGTCACACCGCGCTGGAACTCCCGGCGCTCACCGCGGCCCTCGCCCAGCGGTCCGTGCCGGACGCCGACGAGGCCGTGCAGAGCGCCCTGGCCGAGGGCGAGGCGCTCGCCTTCCAGGACGCGGTGGAGGAGCCCGGGACACCGCCCTCCGAGGGCGGCACCGAAGAGGCCGAGGGCGACCGTCCGGTCCGTGTCCTGATCGGCCTGGAGCGGTACGCGCTCGCGGAGGAGAGCCTCGCCGACGGCCTGGCCCGGATCGTGAACTCCCTGGCCAAGGAGGCCGCCACGGGGGCGGGGTGGGAGTCGGCCGCCGCCTCGGCGTCCGGCAGCGCCGCCGAGCTGATCCGTGCCGTCGCCGGGCACGGCCTGGTGCTGCACACCGGTGGCGAGGCCGCCCGCACCGAACCGGTCGCACTGCTCACCGCCGCCCGCTCCCTGGACCTGCGCGCGGTCGCGGCCTGTCACACCCCGGACGGCCGGGACCGCGTCGCGGCACGAGCGGGCGAGGCGGACTCCGCCGTCACCGTGCACGGGCTGCTGGCGGGCACCGAGGGCCCCGGCCGGGACGCCGACGGAGCGCTCGCCCTGGACCTGCTGATCGTGCCGGACGCGCCGCGGCTCGACGTGGAGAGCGCCGCGATGGTGGTCGAGTCGCTGCCGGACGGCGCGCGGCTGGTGCTGAGCGGTGATCCGGCTCAGCTGTGGTCGGCCGGTCCGGGCCGGGTCTTCGCCGATCTGCTCGCCGCCCGGGTGTGCCCGCAGATCGCCTCGCGCACCCCCGACCCCGGCCCGCTCGGCGAGCTGCTCTCCGGGATCGGCATCGGCGAGCTCAACCAGGTCGAGGCGCCCGGCAAGGAGTTGGTGATCGTGCCGGTGCGGGACGCGGCCGAGGCCGTGCACCGGACCCTGCAACTCGTGCTGGAGTCGGTGCCGCGGGCCTTCGGCGTCGAGCCGGGCCGGACGGTGGTGATCACCCCGGGCCATGGCGGCGCGGCCGGCACCCGCGCGCTCAACGCCGCGCTCAAGGAACGCCTCAACCCCGGGCCCGGCCGCTTCGGCGGCTTCGACCCCGGGGACGTGGTCGCCCACTCCGCCGCGCCGGGGCGGACCGTGCTGGGCCGGGTGGAGAAGGCCGACGCGGACGGACTGCACCTGTCCTGTGCGGGCGCCCCCGTCGTCGTACCGAAGGAGCGGGTGGAGCAGTCCGTGCGGCACGGCTGGGCGCTGACCGCGCACCAGGCGGTGGGCAGCCGGTGGCCGGCGGCGGTCGTGGTGCTGCCCGGCGACGCCGCGCAGGCCCTCTCCCGGCCGTGGGTGTACACGGCGTTCGGGCGGGCGGAGCGGCATCTGTCCGTGGTGCACGGTGTCGAGCAGGCGCTGGCGCGAGCCGTCGCCGAGGTCCCGGCGAAGCCGCGCACGACCCGGCTGCCGGTCCTGCTGCGCACCCAGGTCCCGCCGGCCGGCTGAACCGCCCCGGAGCGGGACGCGAGCGGCGGCCGGGTCGGGGTCTCCCCCGTCCCGGCCGCCGCCGTGTGCCGTCCAGCTGCCCGCGGACGTCGATCGCCTAGTGCCGCGGCAGGCAACGTCTGCCCGTCAAGGAGCGGCGTCCGGTGCGTGCTCTCGGCGTGCCGGCCGGAAGTCCTCGTACTGGACGTACTTGGGCTTTCGGCCGGTGCGGCGAGAGTGCGTGCCGGGCGTCGCGACGGGGCGAACGTTGCCTGCCGCGGCACTAGCGCCGGTCGACGTCCAGCGGCTCCAGGTCCCCGTCCAGGTCGTCGCTCTCGACGTCGTCGTCGAGTTCGTCCAGTTCGGCCGCGAGATCCTCGCCGTCCTCGTCCTCGTCCTCGTCCTCGTCGAGGTCGTCGAACACCGCGCTCACGTCGAACCGGCAGACCACCCGCTGGGGATCGGCCTGGTCGAACGGGGCCTCCAGCCACTCGCCCGGTTCGGCCGTTTCGTCGGCGGCGAGCACCCACAGTGTGGAGTCGCCCTCCTCCAGGCCGAACTCCTTGTGCCGGGAGGCGATCTCGTCCGGTTCGAACTCACCGAACAGGATGCCCAGGGCCCCGTGCACGGTGCCGGAGACCTCCGTGCCCTCGTCGTCCGCCGCCTCGACCCGCTGGGCCTGGGCGAGCAACCGCTGCGGCTCCGCGACGGCGTAGTCCCGGCGGATCAGCACGCTGAGCGCGTTCGGCTCCTCGGGTCCGGTGTACGGAGGCAGGGAGTCGTCCGCGCCGGGGATCTCGAAGGGCGTGACCTCGTCGTAGCGGTCGTAGAGCAGTTCGTCGTAGACCTCGGCGGCCGCGGCCAGCTCGTTGAACGCCTCGTAGACGGCCGGGTCGTCCTCCCCCGTCCTGCGTTCGACCGCGGCCAGATGGCGGTCGAGCGCGGTCTTGACCGCCTCGGCGGCGGCGCGTACCTCGGCAGCGGTGGGCTGCGCAGCATCAGACATAGTGCAGACGCTATCCGTACGAGGCCCCAGCCCGCACAATAGATGCGATGCCGGAATACGAATTTGTCGACGTGTACGTACCGCGCGGGGTCTCCCGCAAGGACGCGACGCGTCTGCTGACCGACCATGCCGAGTACGGACACTGGGAGTTGGACCGCCTGAGCCTGATGCGCGACGGCAGTCGCAGAGTGCGGCTGCGCCGACGGATCATCCGCCAGGTACGTGCCACATGGTGAAGTGAGCGACACACACGGAGCGGGCCCCGCCGAGGCGGGGCCCGCTCCGTTGTCCGGCCTCCCGTGGGATCACAGGGAGGTGCGCGCCTTGCGGTAGAGCAGCGCGCCGGCGAGCAGCGCGCCCGCGCCGGCCGGCAGGGCGAGGCCGAGCGGGAGCTCGCTTCCGGTCTCGGCGAGCTGGGCGCCGCCGGCGACCGTGCCGGCGGTGCCGGTGGGCCGGTGGTCGGTCACGGAGTGGGCCGGGGTGCCGCGGCCCGGGGTGGACGGCACGGCCTCGGGCCCGGACGGGGTGGAGCCGTGGCCGACCGGCTTGCCGGGGGTGTGGTGGCCCGGCGTGCCCGGCGTCTCGTGGCCGCGGTCCGGCGGGGTGCCGTATCCGTGGCCGCCGCCGTTGTCGCAGTCGTTGCCGTAGGACGGGTTGAGGATCCCGATGCCGTCGACGCTGTTGCCGCAGACGTTCACCGGGACGTCGATCGGGGCCTGGACGTGGTTGCCGGAACCGACACCGGGCGAGCCACCGGTGTGACCGCCCGCCTGCGCGCCCCCGGAGCCCGGGTACGCGCCGTAGCCGCCGTCGTGACCGCCGTGACCGCCGTGCTGACCGCCCCAGTGGCCTCCCCCGTTGCCACCGTGACCGCCACCGTGACCGCCGCCGTGCTGGCCGCCGCCGTACGCGTGGTCGCTGTCGCCGTAGCCGCCCGGTGCGCGGTGCCGGCCGCCCTGGGTGGCGCAGGAGTTGCCGAACGCCGGGTTGAGGAGCCCGACGACGTCGATGGTGTTGCCGCACACGTTGACCGGGACGTTCACCGGCGCCTGCACCGTGTTGCCGGACGCGACGCCGGGCGAGTCGGTGGCGAAGCCGTTCGCCCCCGAGTCGGCGTGCGCGTAGCCGCCGGCGGCGGCGATCACCCCCGTGGCCGCCGCCACAGTCATGAGGCTTTTGCGGGTGACCTGTCGCATTGCTGTTTCCTGCTTTCGATCTCGTCCTCGACCTGAATTCCCGCATCATTCCAGTTCCCGGGAAATCTCTCGGGACATTCGGGCCGTTCGAATTCTTCGGCCATTCCTTCGGAAAAGACCGGTCGGCCCCGGAGCGCATGGCGCGCGCTCCGGGGCCGACGGTGTGGACGACCCCTCAGCGGGTCGACGTCACTTGTTGATGCAGACGTTGCCGAAGGCGGGGTTCAGCAGCCCGATCACCGAGATCGTGTTGCCGCAGACGTTCACCGGGACATGCACCGGAACCTGGATCACGTTGCCGGAAGCGACACCCGGGGAGTGCACCGCGGCACCCTGGGCACCGGCATCGGCGACGGCCAGGCCCGCGCCCGCGAGAACCAGCCCACCAGTGGCAGCCGCAGCAGCGACGACCTTCTTGATCATTATTCCTCCTTGTTGGCAAAAGCGATCCTCAGCAGCGGACCGCATCACCAGTAACGAGGGGGAATTAATGAGGCTACGCGCTTATCGGCGCATTCACTCTTCTCAGTCGCACCCGCACGGGCGCGCGAATCTCCTCGTGTGATTCAGGATGCGTCGATGAACCGGTCGAGCACCCGCACCCCGAACTTCAGCCCGTCCACCGGCACCCGCTCGTCGACGCCGTGGAACATGCCCGCGAAGTCCAGCTCCGGGGGCAGCTTCAGCGGGGCGAAGCCGAAGCCGCGGATGCCGAGGTCGTCGAAGGACTTGGCGTCGGTGCCGCCGGAGAGCATGTAGGGGACCGCCTTCGCGGCCGGGTCCTCGGCGAGCAGCGCCGACTGCATGGCCTCGACGAGCGCCCCGTCGAAGGAGGTCTCCAGCGCCTTGTCGGAGTGCACGTCCTCGCGCCGGACGTTCGGGCCGAGCAGCCGGTCGAGGTCGGCGAGGAACTCCTCCTCGTACCCCGGCAGGAAGCGGCCGTCGACGTGCGCGGTCGCCTCGCCCGGGATCACGTTGACCTTGTAGCCGGCGCCGAGCTGGGTCGGGTTGGCGGTGTTGCTGAGGGTCGCGCCGATCAGCTTGGCGATACCGCCGAGCCGGGCGAGGGTGGACTGCATGTCCTCGGGGTCCAGCTCGGTGCCGAGGGCGTCGCCGAGCTCGTCGAGGAAGGCGCGGGTGGTCTTGGTGACCCGGACCGGGAAGGTGTGCCGGCCGAGCCGGGCGACCGCCTCGGACAGCTCGGTGATCGCGTTGTCCTTGTGGATCATCGAGCCGTGCCCGGCGGTGCCGGCCACGGTCAGCTTCATCCAGTGCATGCCCTTCTCGGCCGTCTGGATCAGATAGAGCCGCCGCTCCTCGCTCACGGTGAACGAGAAGCCGCCGACCTCGCTGATCGCCTCGGTGACGCCGTCGAAGAGCCCCCGGTGGTGGTCGACCAGGTGACGGGCGCCGTACAGACCGCCGGCCTCCTCGTCGGCGAGGAACGCGAGGACGATGTCCCGGGGCGGCTTGCGCCCGGAGCGCATCCGGTCGCGCACGACCGCCAGGGTCATCGCGTCCATGTCCTTCATGTCGACCGCGCCGCGGCCCCACACACAGCCGTCCGTGACCTCCCCGGAGAAGGGGTGGTGGGTCCAGTCGACCGCGTTGGCCGGGACGACGTCGAGGTGGCCGTGGATGAGCAGCGCGGGCCGGGACGGGTCCTCGCCCTCGATTCGGGCCACGGTGGAGGCGCGCCCCGGGTGCGACTCGAAGATCTGCGGCTCGAGCCCGACCTCGGAGAGCTTCTCGGCGACCCACTCGGCCGCCTTGCGCTCACCCGGGCCCGAGTGGTCGCCGTAGTTGCTGGTGTCGATCCGGATGAGGTCGCGGCAGAGGTCCACGACCTCGTCCTCGCCGGTGACGTTCCTGGCCGTGTCGCTCACGCTGCTTCCTCCCGCTGTCCTTGCCGGTTCCCCCTCATCCTCCCCCCCGGTGGCACCCCCGCCCAAGGCCGGTCCCGGCCCGTCACACTCCGTTCACGTGGAGCCGTGCCTCCCGTCCGACCAGGCGTGATCGGGCACCCTCGAAAGCCTGGTAGTGTTTACGACGTCGCCGCGAGGGAAACCCCGCGCGACAGACACCTTGTCCGGGTGGCGGAATGGCAGACGCGCTAGCTTGAGGTGCTAGTGCCCTTTATCGGGCGTGGGGGTTCAAGTCCCCCCTCGGACACGTGAGAACAGCGAGGGTCGCGACCATGGGTCGGGGCCCTCGCTTGCTGTGTGTGGCCGATCTCTCCCCGGTCGAAGATCACGCAGGTCACCACCGGTCACCGGGGTGCGGAAGGTCCCCCGAACGGCGTTCCCCGGTCGCCGACAGAAGGGGGCGAGCCTAGCGTCGTACTAAAATTTCCGGCTTGTTACGGAGCCGGTCCGGACAACCCCAGGCAGACCTGCGGGCCCGCCGGCGCCCCGGAGGCTTCCGGGATCGAGACGCGAGGACCGATGGCAGCGATTCACGAGAGCAGTGCTCTCGGCCTGCTCGACGAAGAAATCCGCGTACAACTCGGTGACCGGGCGCGCTTCTCCGGCGGGCCCGCCGCTTCCTCCCGCACGCTCGTCGACGTCTTCGAGGGGTCCGTGCGGTCGTACCCGGACGAACTCGCCCTGGACGACGGCAGCACGCCCCTGACCTACCGGGCGCTCGCCGTGGAGGTGGAGCGGCTGCGACGCCGGCTCGACGCCGCCGGGGTCGGGCTCGGGGACCGGGTCGGGGTGCGGGTGCCGTCCGGCACCAACGACCTCTATGTCGCGATCCTCGCCGTGCTCGCGGCGGGTGCCGCCTATGTGCCCGTGGACGCCGAGGACCCCGACGAGCGGGCCGAGCTGGTGTTCGGCGAGGCGGACGTGCGGGCCGTGATCGGCGCCGGGCACGAGATCACCGCTCACGAGATCACCGCTCACGGGGCCTCCGGCACGCGGGCCGCCCGCCCGACGGTCGAGCACGACGCGTGGATCATCTTCACCTCCGGCTCCACCGGCAAGCCCAAGGGGGTGGCCGTCAGTCACCGCGGCGCCGCCGCCTTCGTGGACGCCGAGGCCGCGCTGTTCCTCACCGAGGAGCCCATCGGGCCCGGTGACCGTGTGATGGCGGGTCTCTCGGTGGCCTTCGACGCCTCCTGCGAGGAGATGTGGCTGGCGTGGCGGTACGGCGCCTGTCTGGTGCCGGTGCCCCGGTCGCAGGTCAGGAGCGGCGCCGATCTCGGGCCCTGGCTGGTCGAGCAGGAGATCACCGTGGTCTCCACCGTGCCGACGCTGGCCGCGCTCTGGGAGCCGGAGACCCTCACCGACGTCCGTCTGCTGATCTTCGGCGGTGAGGCCTGCCCGCCCGAGCTGGTGCAGCGGCTGGTGACCGAGGGCCGGGAGGTCTGGAACACGTACGGGCCGACCGAGGCGACCGTGGTGGCCTGCGCCTCGCTGATGTCGGGCGAGGAACCGGTCCGGATCGGGCTGCCGCTGCGGGGCTGGGAGCTGGCCGTCGTGGACGAGGCCGGCGAGCCGGTGCCGATGGGCGAGAGCGGCCAGCTGGTGATCGGCGGGGTCGGCCTCGCGCGCTACCTCGACGCCGAGAAGGACGCGGAGAAGTACGCGCCGCTTCCGTCGCTGGGCTGGGAGCGGGCGTACCGCAGCGGTGACCTGGTCAAGGCCGAGCCCGAGGGGCTGGTCTTCCTCGGGCGGGCCGACGAGCAGATCAAGCTCGGCGGGCGGCGCATCGAGCTGGGCGAGGTGGACGCGGCGCTCCAGGCGCTGCCGGGTGTCGCGGGCGCGGCGGCGGCCGTACGGACCGCGCGCAGCGGCAACCAGCTGCTCGTCGGGTACGTCGTCACCCAGGACGGCTGGGACCGGGCGGAGGCGGTGGAGCGGCTGCGGGCCGCGCTGCCGGCCGCGCTGGTGCCGCTGCTGGCGCCGGTCGGCGAGCTGCCGACCCGGACGTCCGGCAAGGTCGACCGCAACGCGCTGCCGTGGCCGCTCGACAGTGTCGAGGTGCCGGCGGGCGAGGATCTGTACGGCACCGAGGCATGGCTGGCCGAGCAGTGGGCCGCGGTCCTCGGCATGCCGGTGACGAGCCGCTCCGACGACTTCTTCGCGATCGGCGGCGGCAGTCTGGCCGCGGCCCAGCTCACCACCCGGCTGCGCACCCGCTACCCGAGCGCGGCCGTCCTGGACATCTACCAGCAGCCGGTGCTGCGCAGACTGGCCCGTCGGCTGGAGGAGTCGGCGCACGACGAGGGCGGCAGCCGTACGGTCGCGCCGGTGCCGAAGAAGACGCAGTGCGTGCAGCTCCTGTTGCTCCTTCCGCTGTTCACCCTGCTCGGGCTGCGCTGGACGGTCGTGCTGGCCGCGCTGGGCAATCTGCTGTCCGGGTACGGCTGGCTGCCGACCGCGTCCTGGTGGCTGGTGGCCGCCGGAGCACTGCTCTTCTTCAGCCCGCCGGGGCGGATCGCCGTGGCGGCGGGCGGGGCACGGCTGCTGCTGCGGGGCGTGACGCCCGGCCGGTATCCGCGCGGCGGCTCGGTGCATGTGCGGCTGTGGGCGGCGGAGCGGCTGGCCGAGTTCAGCGGGGCGACCACGCTGACCGGGGCCTGGCTGGAGCGGTACGCCCGGGCGCTGGGCGCCAGGATCGGGCCGGACGTCGATCTGCACTCGCTGCCGCCGGTGACCGGGCTGCTCAAGCTCGGGCGCGGGGCGGCCGTGGAGTCCGAGGTGGATCTGTCCGGGTACTGGCTGGACGGCGACCGGCTGGAGATCGGTACGGTCAGGGTGGGTGCGCACGCTGTCGTCGGCACGCGCAGCATGCTCTTCCCGGGGGCCCGGGTCGGCAAGCGCGCCGAGGTGGCGCCGGGCTCGGCGGTCACCGGGCAGGTCCCGACCGGTCAGCGCTGGGCGGGCGCGCCCGCGGTCAAGCTCGGCAAGGCCAAGCGGAACTGGCCCAAGGAGCGGCCGCAGCGCGGCACGTACTGGCGGATCATGTACGGCGTGACCGGTCTGGCGCTGAATCTGCTGCCGGTGGCGGCGGCGGTGGCCGCGCTCGCGGTGGCCCGGATGTTCGTGACGCCGGGCGCCGGACTGGGCGGTGCGCTGCGCGGGGCGGTGCTGGCGCTGGTCCCGGCGACGCTCGCCTACGGGCTGGCGTACGCGCTGCTGCTCCTGGTCGCCGTACGGCTGCTGAGCCTGGGGCTGCGCGAGGGCACGCATCCGACGCACAGCCGGGTGGGCTGGCAGGCCTGGACGGTGACCCAGCTGATGGACCGCTCCCGCGAGACGCTGTTCCCGCTGTACGCGGGGCTGGTGACACCGCTGTGGCTGCGGCTGCTCGGGATGCGGATCGGGCGGGGCGCGGAGGTGTCGACCGTGCTCGCGCTGCCGAGTCTGACGACGGTCGGCGAGGGAGCGTTCCTGGCCGACGACACGCTGACCGCGCCGTACGAGCTGGGCGGCGGCTGGGTGCGGATCGGGCGCGCGGAGATCGGGCGGCGGGCGTTCCTCGGGAACTCGGGGATGACCGCGCCGGGCCGCAGCGTGCCGGACGGCGGCCTGGTCGGGGTCCTGTCGGCGACGCCGAAGAAGGCGAAGAAGGGCAGTTCCTATCTGGGGCTGCCGCCGGTGAAGCTGCCGCGCAACACGGCCGACGGCGACCAGAGCCGGACGTACGAACCGCCCGCGCGGCTGCTGTGGGCGCGCGCTCTGGTGGAGCTGTGCAGGATCGTGCCGGTGTTCTGCTCGGCGGCGCTGGCCGTGCTGACGGTGGCCGCGCTGTGCGCCCTCGGGGTGTGGGCGCCGCTGCTGGGCGGGCTGGTGCTGCTCGGCACGGGTGTGGCGGCCTGTCTGCTGTCGGTGGTCGCGAAGTGGCTGCTGGTGGGGCGGCACCGCACCGGGGAGCATCCGCTGTGGAGTTCCTTCGTGTGGCGCAACGAGCTGGCGGACACCTTCGTCGAGGTGGTCGCCGTGCAGTGGCTGGCGGGCGCGGTGCCGGGTACACCGGTGATGACGGCGTGGCTGCGCGGGCTCGGGGCGCGGATCGGCCGGGGCGTGTGGGTGGAGAGCTACTGGCTGCCGGAGGCGGATCTGGTGACACTGGAGGACGGGGCCACGGTGGGCCGCGGATGCGTCCTGCAGACTCACCTCTTCCACGACCGGATCTTGCGGACGGATACTGTGGTCCTCCGTGAGGGCGCCACGCTGGGCCCTGGCGGGATCGTGCTGCCCGGCAGCACGGTCGGGGCCCGTACGACCCTGGGTCCCGCGTCGCTCGTCATGGCCGCGGAGTCCGTCCCGGACGACACCCGCTGGCTGGGCAATCCGATCGAGGCATGGCGTCCCTGAGCGCGGGGGAGGGGATGTCTCATGGATCAGGCCGGACCTGAGTCACGGCAACTGATCTACTGACCCCGCGACCCCGGCATGATCCATGAGACACCCCCGCGGCTCGGTGGCTGCGGGCGGCGCACCGGCAAGCGGTTCGAGTACGGCGCAGGGAGCGGACGCGGAAGTGGCAGTGCAGCAGTCAGTGGGTTCGGACCCGTATTTCCCGGACAACGGCGATCCCCGTTACCGGGTGCATCGCTACGAACTCACGCTGGACTACCGTCCCGGCCCGAACCGGCTGTCGGGCACGGCCCGGATCAACGCGATCGTGGGCCGGGCGCCGCTGGCCGAATTCCAGCTGAACCTGGCCGACTTCAGGATCGGGCGGGTCCGGGTGGACGGCCGGCAGCCGCACTACACGCACCGGGGTGGAAAGCTGCGCATCCGCCCCGCCAAGTCGCTGCGCGCGGGGGCCGCCTTCACGGTCGAGATCCACTGGTCGGGCAATCCCAAGCCGGTGTCGAGCCCGTGGGGCGGGATCGGCTGGGAGGAGCTGACGGACGGGGCGCTGGTGGCGAGCCAGCCGGTGGGGGCGCCCTCGTGGTACCCGTGCAACGACCGTCCCGCCGACAAGGCGTCGTATCTGATCTCGGTCACGACGCCGTCGGCGTACTCGGTGGTGGCGGGCGGCCGGCTGCTGACCCGGACCACGAAGGCGTCCACGACGACCTGGGTGTACGAGCAGTCGGCGCCGACGTCGAGCTATCTGGTCGGGCTGTCGATCGGCAAGTACCAGACGGTGCTGCTGGGCGATCCCGGGCTGGGCGGGGTGCCGATGCACGGCCACATACCGGCGCACCTCCTGCCCCAGTTCTCCCGGGACTTCGCACGCCAGCCGGGGATGATGGACCTCTTCCAACGGCTGTTCGGGCCCTACCCGTTCGACGAGTACGCGGTGGTCGTGGCCGACGAGGAACTCGATGTCCCGGTAGAAGCCCAGGGGTTGTCGCTGTTCGGCGTCAACCATGTGGACGGGGCCCGGGGTTCGGAGCGCCTGGTCGCGCACGAGCTGGCCCACCAGTGGTTCGGCAACAGCGTGTCGATCGCCGACTGGCGGCACATCTGGCTCAACGAGGGCTTCGCGAAGTACGCGGAGTGGCTGTGGTCGGAGCGGTCGGGCGGCCGCAGCGCACAGCAACTGGCCGCCGCCGCGCACCGGTTGCTGTCCTCACGGCCGCAGGACCTGAAGCTGGCCGACCCCGGCCGCAAGACGATGTTCGACGACCGGCTGTACCAGCGCGGCGGGCTCGCCGTGCATGCGCTCCGGTGCGCGCTCGGCGACGACGCGTTCTTCCGGATGCTGCGCGGCTGGCTCGGGCTGCACCGGGGCGGCGCGGTCACGACGGCCATGTTCACGGCCCACGCGGCCCGGTTCACCCCGGAACCCCTGGACGAGCTGTTCGAGGCCTGGCTGTACCGGCCCGCGCTGCCGCCGCTGCCCCTGACCGAGACCCGCGCGACGGCCTAGGGGGCGTCTCCCTGGGACAATGCCCGCCATGACCACGCGTTCCTGCCCGTGCGGGCTGCCCCCGTCGTACGACGCCTGCTGCGGCCGTTACCACCGGGGTCCCGCCGGCGCCCCCACCGCCGAGGCGCTGATGCGGTCGCGCTACTGCGCCTTCGTGAAGGGTGACGTGGCGTATCTGATGCGGACCTGGCATCCGCGGACCCGGCCGGCGCGGCTGGACCTCGATCCAAGCATGCGGTGGACGGGACTGGAGATCCTCGCGACGAGGGACGGGTCGGCGTTCCACACGAGGGGGACGGTGGAGTTCCGGGCGTCCTTCCGGGGCGGCTCGCTGCACGAGGTGAGCCGGTTCGAGCGGGTGGAGGGGGCCTGGGTGTACGTCGACGGGGACTTCCGCGACTGACCTACGGCGCGAGGACGTCGAGTTCCTGGAGGGCGCCGGCCATGATCTCGCGGGTGAGCTGCTCGGCGCGGGGGCCGTCGCCCGCACGGATCACCTCGGCCAGCCGGACGTGCAGGGTGACGGCCGCCGGGTCCGGGTCCTCGAACATGACCCGGTGATGGGTACGGCCGGTGAGGACCTCGGCCACGACGTCACCGAGGCGGGCGAACATCTCGTTGCCGGACGCGGTGAGGACCACGCGGTGGAAGGCGATGTCGTGCAGGAGGTAGCCCTCCAGCCGGTGGCCCCGGGAGTGGGCCACCATGCCGAGCGCGCACTCGGTGAGCTCCGCGCACTGCTCGGCCGTGGCGTGGCGCGCCGCCAGGCCCGCCGCGACCGGTTCGATCGCCGAGCGCAGGACGGTGAGCGAGCGCAGTTGGTGCGGGCGGTCGGCGCCGGCCAGCCGCCAGCGGATGACCTGTGGGTCGTAGACGTTCCACTCGGCCTTGGGGCGGACCGTCACGCCCACGCGGCGGCGGGACTCGACCAGGTGCATGGACTCCAGGACACGGACCGCCTCGCGCATCACGGACCGTGAGACGTCGAAGCGCTGGGCCAGCTCGTCGGTCCGCAACACGCTGCCCGGAGGGTACTCGCCGGCCGTGATGGCGGGGCCCAGGGTGTCCAGTACACGGCCGTGCAGACCCCGGCCCGGAGTGGTCATGCACTCAGCGTACGGGGTGGATCACCGAGCCAAAAAGTCAGACTTATTCGTCGCAGGCTCTTGATTCATCGTACCTAATCGGTTTCAGTGTCCGTCGACATCAGGTGTCGTCGGAAGACAGCGAGGCAAAGATGCGTACCCCCCACGTCATCGCCGTGATGGGTGTCGCCGGCACGGGCAAGACCACGATCGGTCACCTGCTCGCCACCCGGCTCGGTGTTCCCTACGCCGAGGGCGACGACTTCCATCCGCCGGCCAGCATCGCCAAGATGTCGGCCGGCGTCCCGCTGGAGGACGCGGACCGGTGGCCGTGGCTGGACGCCATCGGCGCCTGGGCGCACGGGCGGGCCGGACGGGGCGGCGTGGTCAGCTGCTCGGCGCTGAAGCGGGCGTACCGGGACCGGCTCCGCGCCACGGCGCCGGGGCTGGTGTTCGTGCACCTCGCGGGCGACCGGGCGCTGATCGAGGACCGGATGGGGCACCGGCGGGGCCACTTCATGCCGACGGCGCTGCTGGACTCCCAGTTCGCCACGCTCCAGCCGCTCCAGCCGGACGAGGCCGGGGTCGTCGTCGACGTCTCCGGCACGCCCGAGGAGATCACCGAGCGGGCCGTACGCGCGCTCGCCGGGCTGTCCGACAGCCGCCTGTGAACCTCCCCCTCTCCCTCCCCCTCCTTCACCCCTGCAAGGGACACCCGTGACCAGACTCGGCGTCGAGATGCTGGCAGCGGACACCGCCGAGCCCATCACCTCGGCCGGCCACGCTCAGCTGGGACTCGCGGTGCTGGCGGGCATCGCCGTCATCGTGCTGCTCATCACCCGGTTCGCCCTCCACGCCTTCCTGGCGCTGACCATCGGCTCGCTCGCGCTCGGCGCGTCAGCCGGGGCGCCGCTCGACAAGGTCATCACCAGCTTCACCACCGGACTCGGCGCCACGGTCGCCAGTGTCGGCGTGCTGATCGCGCTCGGCGCGATCCTCGGCCGGATGCTCGCGGACTCCGGCGGCGCCGACCAGATCGTCGACACGATCCTGGCCAGGGCGGGCGGGCGTGCGATGCCCTGGGCGATGGTGCTGATCGCCTCGGTGATCGGTCTGCCGCTGTTCTTCGAGGTCGGCGTCGTGCTGCTGATCCCCGTGGTGCTGATGGTGGCGAGGCGGGGCCCCACTCGCTCCTGCGGATCGGCATCCCGGCGCTGGCCGGCCTGTCCGTGATGCACGGACTGGTGCCGCCGCACCCCGGCCCGCTGGTCGCGATCGACGCGGTCGGCGCCAACCTGGGCGTCACGCTGGCGCTCGGCGTGCTGGTCGCGATCCCCACGGTCGTCATCGCGGGCCCGGTGTTCTCCCGGTTCGCCGCCCGCTGGGTGGACGTCCCGGCGCCCGAGCGCATGATCCCGCAGCGGCCGTCGCAGGAGCTGGAGCGGCGGCCCGGCTTCGGGGCCACCCTCGCCACCATCCTGCTCCCCGTGGTGCTGATGCTGTCGAAGGCGCTGGTCGACATCGTCGTGGACGACCCCACACACACCGTGCAGCGCGTCTTCGACGTCGTCGGCTCCCCGCTGATCGCGCTGCTCGCGGCCGTCCTCGTCGGCATCTTCACCCTCGCCCGGCCCGCCGGGTTCGCCAAGGAACGAATATCCGGCCTGGTCGAGAAGGGGCTCGCGCCCATCGCGGGCATCCTGCTGATCGTCGGCGCGGGCGGCGGCTTCAAGCAGACGCTGATCGACTGCGGTGTGGGGCGGACGGTCCTGGAGATCTCCGAGGACTGGTCGATCCCGGCCCTGCTGCTGGCCTGGCTGATCGCGGTGGCGATCCGGCTGGCGACGGGCTCGGCGACGGTGGCCACGGTCTCGGCCGCCGGTCTGGTCGCCCCGCTCGCCGCCGACATGTCCACGACCCACACGGCCCTGCTCGTCCTGGCGATCGGCGCCGGCTCACTGTTCTTCAGCCATGTCAACGACGCCGGTTTCTGGCTGGTCAAGGAGTACTTCGGGGTCGGCGTCGGCCAGAACCTCAAGACCTGGTCGGTCATGGAGACCCTGATCTCGGTCGTCGCGGGCGGGCTGGTGCTGCTGCTCTCACTCGTCCTGTAGGGGTTCCGCCGGGCGGTGCGGGCGGCCCATGATGACCTCGGGGGCGACGACTGGGGGGACGTCATGGCCGTATCGCTGGGGACGCGTGTGTCGGCGCTGCTCTTCGTGGGGGCGATCGCCGTGGCCACGGCCGCCGTGACGGACCCGGGCGGTTCCGCGCCGCGGGGCGGCGCGGGGACGAACCTGTCCGGCGGGACGGCCGGGGGCCCGGACGGGGTGATGTCCGGCGGGCCCGTCGCGGAGGTTCCGCCCGCGTCGCCGTCGCCGGGGCCCAGCGCACTGGGGTCCGGGGGCGCGGAGGCGGACACGAGCGCCCCGCGCGCGCCGGGGGTCTCCCGTACGCCGTCACCGAGCGGGCCTACGACGGCGGCGCCCGCCGCTCCCGCCTGGTTGCCGCCCGGCCCCGTCTCCCCCGACACCGATCACCGGCCCGACCCGGACAGCGTCTACGACCTGCTCCGCTCGCCGGACCGCTGCCGGGACGCCCTCGCGCAGATCCCCCGCGCCTCCGTCGGCGACGACTGGAAGGTCCTGCGGGGGCTCGCCCATGCCTGCCTCGCCGTCCAGGGGCGCGAGAGCGGGGGCTGGGCGGCGGCGGAGCGGGACCGTGCGGCGCTCACGGGAGTGCTCAACACCTGCAAGGGGCGGGCCGCCGAGCGGGTGCTGGCCGGTCTCCTCGCCTTCCACCGGTCCCGTCCCTCGGCCACCGCCCGGCTCACGGCCGCACCGGTCACCGCCGCGCCCGCCTGCGCGTACGCGATCGCCTCGGTCGACGTGGGCGGCGACGGCGAGGCCCGGCCCGGCGATCCGATCCGGATCGAGCTGCGCGGCACCTACTTCGACCACGCGGAACTGCTGCGGGAGGGGACGGTGCTCGTCGGGGGGCGTCCGGCGGCCGGGCCGCTGCACGCCGTCGCGCAGTCCGGGGACGGGCTGGTGCTGGCCGCCGTGGTCCCGGACCTCGGCCTCGGCGCCGCGCAGGGGTCCGTCGGGGTGACCGTGAGCGTGCGGTACGCGACGACGGAGGCGGTGAAGGTGAACGCGTTCCGGGTACCGGGACCGGAGGTGAGCGGCCCGACCCAGAACCCGGGCGCCTCCGGCTCACCGGGCGGGCCGGGTGGGTCGGGCGGGCCGGGCGGGCCGGGCTGGTCGGGCGGGCCGGGCGGGCCGGGCGGGGGCGGGCCGGGTGGGTCGGGTGCAGCCGACTCCGGCGGGACCGGGCTCGTCGGTCCGTCCGGCTCCGGCTCCGGCCCCGCCGGGCTGCTCGGCGCGTCCGGCTCGGCCGCCGGGCTCGCCGGTTCCGCCGCAGAGCGCGACGCACCGGTCGCCGTCATCAGCGCCTTCGACGGCCTCCGCTCACCCGGCCCACGCCCCTGGCCCCTGAGCATTCCAGGGCCACGCCCCTGAGCGGCCCCCGGCCCGGCTAAGGCCGCCAGAGGGAGTGCTCGCGCTCCGCCCACTCCCGGCTCACCGAGCCGGTGCGCATGCCGTGGCGGGCCTCCGGGTCGGCGAGGGCCATGCCGATATGGCCGGCGAGGACGACGCCGATGGTGAGGGCGAGCCAGTCGTGGACGAACGTCGCGCTGGTCCGCCACATGATCGGGGTGAGATGGGTGAACCACATCATGAGACCGGTGCCGAGCATCACCAGCGTCGCCCCGGCGATCCAGGCCGCGTAGACCTTCTGCCCGGCGTTGAACTTGGCCGCCGGACGCGACTCGGGCCGTCTGTCCCGGCGCAGGGCGGCACGCAGCCAGCGGCGGTCGTGCGGGCCGAAGCGGTTGAGATGGCCGAGGTCGGCGCGGAACGCGCGGGAGGCGAGGCCCCCGAGCACCGGCAGCGGAAGCAGGACGCCCGCGATCTCGTGGACGCGCACCACCAGCTCGCGGCGGCCGACGAGTTCCGCGAGCTCGGGGACGTACAGGAAGGCGGCCGTCAGCACGCACACGCCCATGAGGAGGGCGGTGGTGCGGTGGACCCACCGTTCGGCGCGGGTGAAGCGGGGGATCCGGGTCATGGGCGGCGCCTCAGCTCGTAGGCTCATCGTCCCGCCCGTTCGAACGGCCGACCCAGGCGTCCACGTCGTAGCCCCGGTCCTCCCAGTAACCGGGCTTCACGTCCTTGGTGACGGTGATGCCGGAGAGCCATTTGGCGGACTTGTAGAAGTACATCGGGGCCACATAGAGGCGGACCGGGCCGCCGTGGTCGTGGCCGAGGTCCTTGTCCTGCATGCGCAGGGCGACCAGGACGTCGGCGCGGCGGGCCTGGTCGAGGGTGAGGCTCTCGGTGTAGGTGCCGTCGAAGCAGGTGAAGCGGAGGGCGCCGGCCTCGGCCCGGACCCCGGCGGCGTCGAGGAGGTCGGAGAGCCGTACGCCCTCGAAGGCGGTGTCGGGCACCCGCCAGCCGGTGACGCACTGGACGTCCTTGACCATGCGGGTCTGCGGCAGGGCCCTGAGCTGGTCCAGGGTGTAGGTGGCGGGGCGGTCGACGAGGCCGTCGACGGTGAGGCGGTAGTTGGTGGCGTTCCTGTGCGGGACGGAGGCGGCCACGGAGTAGTAGCGGAAGCCGCCGCCGTTGGGGAGCAGTCCGGTCAGGCCGGTGGGGTCCTTTCCGGCGGCGCTGCCGAGGAAGGCCTCCAGGCCGCGCTGGAGCGGGGGCGCGGCGACGACCCCCAGGGCGCCGAGGGCGAGGGTGCCGAGGAAGACACGGCGGCCGACGGGGGTGCCGCGTTCCTCGGGCGGTTCGGGGTTCACGTATCCATTCGAACACCCGGGGGCCCGGCCGGACCAGGTTTCCCCGGCGCCGTCAGACTTCCGTCATCATTTCTTACCCCGCTCTCAGGCCGAGGGCCGCGGCGCGTGCCGAGCGGAAGGCGGGGCCGGGGGCGCGGTCCGGGTAGGACCAGGGCTCGGGGGTGAGGTGGTCGCCGATGTGCTGGAAGAGGGCGGCCGCCTCGGCGCCCCGGCCCTCGCAGACCTTGGCGTGGGCGAGGAAGTTCAGGTCGATCAGCCGGCGCGGGTGGCCGTCGTGCTCCCACTCCAGCCACCAGTCGAAGGCGGCCTTCATCACGTCCCGGGCGCGGGCGTCGCGCCAGTGTCCGGAGGCGGCCGGGTCGGCGGGGGCGAAGCCGTGGCCGGCCAGGACGCGGTAGCGCTCGGCGTGCGCGACGACCGGCAGGATGGCGAGCGGGGAGTCCGCGGGTGCCTGCTCGGCGGCCCAGGCGGCGAAGTCGTACACCTCGTGCAGCGGGTCCGGGCCGCTCGCGGCGCGGCGCTCGGCGAACCGGGCGACCATCAGATGGTGGGCGTGGTGGTGGTCGCGGTGGCGGGCGCGGATCTCCTCGAAGAGCCGTACGGCCTCCGCGCCGCCGTCGCGCTCGAGCAGGAGCAGGCCCAGCCAGGGTGTGGGGTCGGCGGGCACGCGCTCGGTGGCGGCGCGGCAGGCCGCGCGGGCGCCGGCCGGGTCCGCCCTGCCGCGCAGGGCGCGGCGGACCTGGGCCAGGGCGTGCAGGACACGTCCGTCGGGGCAGCCGGGGTGGGCGAGCAGCCAGTCGTGGGCCCAGGCGGCGGCGTACGGTTCCCGGGCGAGGACGGTGACGCGATGGGCGCGGCGGTCCCAGTCGTCGCCCGTGTGGGCGAGCAGGGAGCGGGCGGCCTGCCAGCGGCCCTGGGACAACGCGGCTCGGGCGGCACCCAGTGCGGTGTCGTCGAGGGCCGGGTCGGGGGTCCGGGCGGCGGCGCGTCGGCGGCCGCGACGGGAGAGTGGGGGTAGGGGCACCGCGGGACTTCCTCATCCTCCTCGGTGACGGCTCTGTCATCGGCCCGCGATCGGCCGATCACGCACAGCAAACCCCCCGTCACCGCCCGCGTCAAGGGCCGGGAATCCGTGACAGGTGTCAACTACTGTGACGGACAAGGAACTTGAGAATGCGCTTCCCCTGGTGGGGGGTGCGGTGCCGGAGCCGGCGGCGGACCGATGTGGCGTACGCCATGGCGCGGCCCGGCGGGAGCGCACACCATGGCTTTACGGCCTCCCGGGGGTATGCAGGGCGCTGGGAGGCTACAGTCGGCCACCTACGCACCCCGTCCGTGGCCCGACCGGATGATCGAGGTACGCAGCGTGTCGGTTCTGGTTCTTGTTCTCGCCGTGAGCGCCGCCTGTTGCCTGGGCTTCGGGTTCGTGCTCCAGCAGAACGCCGCCCAGAAGGCACCGCTCGGCGACTTCCTGTCGCCCCGGCTGCTGCTCGACCTGATCAAGGTGCCGCGCTGGCTGGGCGGTATCGGTCTGATGGTGGCGGGCATGGTGCTGGGCGCGATCGCCCTCGGGCAGGGCGAGGTCTCGCTGGTCGAACCGCTGCTCGCGACGAATCTGCTCTTCGCGCTCGCCCTGTCCCGCCGCCAGACCCGGCAGCCGCTGGGCCGCCAGGGCTGGGCGGGTCTCGCGCTGCTCGCGGGCGGCGTGACCGCGTTCATCGTGGCGGGGCAGCCGCGCGGCGGCACCGCGGTCACCGATCCGCTGCGGCACTGGCTGATCATCGGCGTGATGGTCGGTCTGGCGCTGCTGCTCACCGCGTACGCCAAACGCTCCCGGCTCAGCTCGGGCCCGGTGCTGCTCTCCCTCGCGGCCGGACTGCTCTACGGCGTCCAGGACGCCCTGACCCGGGTGAGCGGCCAGCGCTTCTCCGCGGGCGGGCTCGGCGAGCTGTTCACCGGCTGGCAGCCGTACGCGGTGCTCGCGCTCGGCGTGACCGGTCTGGTGCTGGTGCAGAGCGCCTTCGAGACGGCACCGCTGCGGATGTCGCTGCCCGCGCTGACCGCGGCCCAGCCGCTGGCCGGCATCGTCTGCGGGGTGGGCTTCCTCGGCGACCGGCTGCACACCGACACCGGTGCGCTGGCCTGGGAGGCGGCGGGGCTGGCCGCGGTGGTCGCGGGCATCGTGCTGCTCGGCATGCACCCGGCGATGCCCTCGGGCGTCGTACCGCGCGAGCGGGTCAGCAGCCTGCAGACCCAGTAGTCACGCGGCGGCCGGTCCCGTCGCCGGCGCGCGGCTGCTTGGATGGGCGTATGAGCGCTGCTGACGAGATCCTCGACATCGTCGACGAGAACGACCGCGTCGTCGGACAGTTCCCGCGGGGGCGGGCGTATGCCGAGGGGATGCGGCACCGGTGTGTGTTCATCCAGGCCCGGGACGCCGAGGGCCGTCTGTTCGTGCACCGCCGCACCCCGACCAAGCTGGTCTTCCCCTCCCTGTACGACATGTTCGTCGGCGGGGTGGTCGGGGCGGGCGAGGCCTACGACGAGGCCGCCCTGCGCGAGGCCGAGGAGGAACTCGGCGTGCGCGGGCTCCCCCACCCGGAGTTCCTCTTCAAGTTCCTCTACGACGGCGGCGCCCGCGGGAGCTGGTGGTCGGCGGTGTACGAGGTCCGCTGCGAGCTGGCGGTCAGCCCTCAGGTGGAGGAGGTCGCCTGGCACGCCTTCCTGTCCGAGGAGGAGGTCGAACGGCGGCTGCCGGAGTGGGAATGGGTGCCGGACGGGCTCGCGGCGTACGAACGGCTCAAGGAGTACCGGGCGGCGCGCTGAGCAGGGCCTCGCGTAGCGGCGGGTGCGCGCCGCTGCCGCCGCTGAGCGGGCTGCCGCCCGGTCCCGGCCAGTACGGGCTCTCCCAGAAGGGGTGGTCGAGGAACCGCCCGGCCGCAGCGGGGGCCGCCCGCGGATCCACGCCGACGGCGACCAGCGCGGCCGCTATCCGCTCCAGCGCCTCCTCGACGGGCGTGCCGGCGTCGCCGTAGGCGGGGAGCAGCAGGAGCAGCCGCCGGTCCGGGTCGCGGACCCCCTCGGCGTCCGCCGGTGCCGCGTGGGCCAGGGCGACCAGGTCCGGCCAGGACAGCCCCGGGCCCCTGAAGTGCCCCTCGATGGCCGCCAGCTCCCGCTCGCGGGGCAGGCCGGGCTCCGTGAGCAGGTAGTCCGTGCCGGAGTCGTCGGGGAAGTTGCGGTGCACCACCCATACCGTCCGTCCCCGCGGCAGCGGGATCCGGTACGCCGGCCACACGTCCGTCCCCTCGTACAGCGCCTCGGCCGCCGCGTCCACGTCCGCGTGGTCCGCGCCGAAGGGCTCCGGATCGTCCGCGAAGGCGTCCCAGACCGGGCCGTAGTACGCGGGCCAGAACCCGGGCAGGCCGAGGAGGTGCTCGGCGGGAGCGATGCCGTGCCCGGGCATCGCGTACCCGGCCAGTGCCGTGGGGTGGTCCATGCCCGAAACCGTAGCGGGAGGCACTGACAACGCCCCCGCGGGAGCCGCCGGGTAGGGTCCTGGGCGTGATCGCCTTCGTACGGAACGTCCGGTTGTGGTTCGCGCCCGAACAGGTGCGCGAGGAGGGCAGTACCCCGGACTACCGGTTCTCGCTGGCCAACGAGCGCACGTTCCTGGCGTGGCTGCGGACCGCGCTCGCGCTGATCGGCGGGGGTTTCGCGGTGGACCAGTTCCTGCCGGACCTGCGCTGGGGCTGGCGGGTCGGTCTCGCGCTGGCGCTGCTGGCGGCGGGCGTGCTGTGCTCGCTGCGCGCGGTGAACCACTGGATGCGCTGTGAGCGGGCGATGCGCCGGGGCGAGGATCTGCCGGCGTCCCGCTTCCCGGCGCTGCTGAGCGTGGTCGTCGCGCTGGTGGCGGTGGCGATGGTGGCCGTGGTGCTGCTCGGCTGGGCCGGATGAGCGCGGTGCGCGGGGTGGCGGACCGGGATCCGGGGCTCCAGCCGGAGCGGACGCGGCTGGCCTGGCGCCGGACGACGCTGTCGAGCACCGTCGCCGCCGTGCTCGCCGTGAAGACCGCGCTGCACGGCGGAGCCTCGGCGGCCGGGATCGTCGCCTGCGCCCTCGTCTGCGCGCTGTGGCTGGCCTTCCTGCTGCTCGCCCACCGCCGGATCCGCGCCCTGGCCGCGACCCCGGCGCCGACCGCCCTCCCCCCTCGGCAGGCCGCCCTCGCGGTGCTGTGCGCGATGGCCACGGCGGTGTGCGCGGCGGCGCTGGTGGTCTAGGTAGGGCGTGTGTCGAAAAGTCCCGTCCGGCCCGCGACGCCTGGCACGGCGCCTCGCCCTCCGGGCGGACGACGCTACTTTCGACACACGCCCTAGCCGTTCGCCCCGCCGTGGGATGCGCCGTCCGAGGCGCCGTCCGATACGCCGTCGGACGCGCCGTTGCGTTCGTCCTCCCCCGCCACCGTCACCACGATCTTGCCGCGGGCGCGTCCCCCCTGGCTCAGCCGGTGCGCGTCCGCCGCGCGTTCCAGCGGGAACGTCTCGCAGACGGGTACGGAGACCACGCCCTGTTCGACCAGCTCCGCCAGCCGGGTGAGGTCCTCGGCGTCCGGCCGTACGAAGCAGTAGACGCCGCCGTAGCCGACGACCTCACCGTCGGCGATCGAGGCCAGGCGGCCCTCCGGGGCCAGCAGCTGGGCGGAGACCTTCAGCGTGTCGCCGCCCACGGTGTCGAACACCGCGTCGACCCCTTCGGGGGCCAGCCCGCGCACCCGTTCGGCCAGCCCCTCGCCGTAGGTGACCGGCTCGCCGCCCAGCGAGCGCACGAAGTCGTGGTTGGCCTCGCTCGCCGTGCCGATCACACGGGCGCCGACGTGCCGGGCGAGCTGGACGGCGATCGAGCCGACGCCGCCGGCGGCCGCGTGGACGAGGACCGTCTCGCCCCGTCGGACCTTCAGCGCCCGGGTCAGCACCTGGTGGGCGGCGAGGCCGGTCAGGGGCAGTCCGGCCGCCTCCTCCCAGGTGAGGTTGCGGGGCTTGCGGGCGAGGGTGCGCACGGGGGCGGCGACGTACTCGGCGAAGGTGCCGCGGGAGAGGAAGTCCTCGCGGACGTATCCGACGACCTCGTCGCCGGCCGCGAACTCCGTGACGGCGACCCCCGGCCGGACGACCACACCGGAGAGGTCCCAGCCCGGGACCACGGGGAAGACCGCGTCGAGAACCCCGTCCAGATAGCCCTCGCGGCACTTCCAGTCGACGGGGTTGACGGACGCCGCCCGGACCTTGACCAGCACCGAGTCGGGGCCGACCTTGGGGTCGCGGATCTCGCCGTACTCGAGGACCTCGGGACCGCCGTAACGGCTGTAGCTGATGCCCTTCATGTCACCGACCTTCCGGGGTGACCGGGTGCCGCGCAACCCGGATGCCCGGACGGGAACGGCCGGAAGGACGGCCGGAAGGACGGCCGGAAAACCACCACCACGGCCGGTCCCGCTTCTGCCCGGGCGGCCGTCGGCCTAGGGTGGGCCCGATCACGTCGCGTGCCGCCACTGGACTACATACCGACCGGTCGGCATGATGGGCGGGTATCCTTCACCCGTCCGTAGGAGCGATGTCATGAGCCCCGACCACCCGCCAGGTCTCGACCTCGACCGGCTGCGCGCCCTGCTGGAGCGCGAGCGCCCCGGCCTGGTCGCCGGGCCCCTCACCGGCCGGCTGATCGAGGGCGGACGGTCGAACCTCACGTACGAGATCGGCGACGGTACGGGCAGGTGGGTCGTACGGCGGCCCCCGCTCGGCCATGTGCTGGCCACCGCGCACGACATGAAGCGCGAGCACCGGGTGATCAGCGCCCTGCACCCGACGAGCGTGCCGGTGCCGCGCCCAGTGCTGCTGTGCGAGGACGAGCAGGTCCTCGGATCGCCCTTCTACATCATGGAATTCGTCGAGGGCACCCCGTACCGCACGGCCGCCGAGCTGGCCCCGATCGGCGCGGAGCGCACCCGGGGCGCGCTGCTGTCGCTGGTGGACACGCTGGTGGAGCTGCACGCGGTGGACCCGGCCGAGGTGGGTCTGGCCGACTTCGGGCGCCCCGAGGGCTTCCTGGACCGCCAGCTCCGCCGCTGGGGCAAGCAGCTCGACGCCTCCCGCAGCCGCGACCTGGCCGGCATCGACGAGCTGCACGCGGCGCTCGGCCGTGAGCTGCCCTCCTCCCCCGCCCCGGCGGTCGTGCACGGCGACTACCGCCTCGACAACGTCCTGATCGGCACCGACGACCGCATCAAGGCGATCCTCGACTGGGAGATGTCGACGCTCGGCGACCCGCTGACCGACCTGGGCCTGCTGGTGATGTACAGCGTGCCGCTGGAGCTGCCGAACTCCCCCATCTCCACGACCGCCTCGGCCGCCGGGCACCCGTCGCCGGCCGAGCTGATCGAGCGGTACGCGGCGCGCTCGGGGCGCGATGTCTCGGCCGTCTCCTGGTACACGGCGTTCGCCTGGTTCAAGCTCGCCGTGATCCTGGAGGGCATCCACTACCGGTACACGCTGGGCCAGACGGTCGGGCGCGGCTTCGACCGGATCGGGGAGCTCGTCCCCGTCTTCATCGAGCACGGACTGACCACTCTTCAGGAAGGCTGACCGCCATGGACTTCGCGTTCGACGCGCGCACCGAGGAACTGCGCGGGAAGCTGCTCGCCTTCATGGACGAGTACGTCTACCCGGCCGAGGCCCTCGCGGAGGAGCAGCGGGCCGCCCTGGCGTCCCCCTGGGACACGCCGGCCGTGGTCGAGGAGCTGAAGGCGGAGGCGCGCAGGCAGGGCCTGTGGAACCTCTTCCTGCCCGACGCCGAGTACGGCGCGGGGCTCACCAACCTCCAGTACGCGCCGCTCGCCGAGATCACCGGCCGCTCCCCTCAGCTGGCGCCGACGGCCCTGAACTGCGCCGCTCCCGACACCGGGAACATGGAGGTGCTCACACAGTTCGGGGACGAGCAGCAGAAGAAGCAGTGGCTGGAGCCGCTGCTGGCGGGGGAGATCCGCTCGGCGTTCGCGATGACCGAGCCGGAGGTGGCCTCCTCCGACGCCACCAACATCACCACGCACATCCGGCGGGAGGGCGACGAGTACGTCATCACGGGCCGCAAGTGGTACATCTCCGGCGCGATGAACCCGGACTGCAAGATCTTCATCGTGATGGGCAAGACGGACCCCGAGGGCGCGGACATCCGCCGCCAGCAGTCCATGGTGCTCGTGCCGCGCGACACCCCGGGCGTCACCGTCAAGCGGGCCATGCAGGTGTTCGGCTACGAGGACCACTACCACGGCGGTCACGCCGAGGTGATCTTCGACGACGCACGCGTGCCGGTGACGAACCTGATCGGCGAGGAGGGCGGCGGCTTCGCCATCGCCCAGGCCCGGCTCGGTCCGGGCCGCATCCACCACTGCATGCGGCTGATCGGCATGGCGGAGCGGGCGATCGAGCTGATGTGCCGGCGGGCGGTGTCCCGGACGGCGTTCGGCAAGGCCCTCGGTCAGCAGGGTGTGGTGCACAACTGGATCGCCGACGCGCGCGTGACGGTCGAGCAGCTCCGGCTGCTGGTGCTCAAGACCGCCTGGAAGATGGACACGGTCGGCAACCGGGGCGCCCACACGGAGATCCAGGCCATCAAGATCGCCACGCCCCGCGCGGTCGTCGACATCATCGACCGGGCGATCCAGCTGCACGGCGCGGGAGGGGTCAGCCAGGACTTCCCGCTGGCCGAGCTGTACGCCGGGGCGCGCACGCTGATGATCGCGGACGGTCCGGACGAGGTGCACCAGCGGTCGCTGGCACGGCACGAGCTGAAGAAGTACCTGTAGGGCACGCGGTAAGGGGCGGTCGCCATGGACGACCGCCCCTTACCCACGCGTTCTCACGCGCTCTACGGCCGCAGGGCTCGCAGCAGCAGGTCCGCCAGGTGGTCGGCGACCTCCTGGGCGCCCATCGGGCCGTCCGGGCGGTACCACGTGGACAGGTGGTGGACGGAGCCGAAGTGGTAGTCCACCACCAGGTCGGCCGGGGTCGCCGTGGAGAAGACGCCGGCCTCCTGGCCCTCCTCGACGAGCGCCCGGAAGCGTTCGTGGTAGCGCCGGCGCGCGGCGCGGACCTGCTTGTTCTTCTCGGGGCTCAGATGGTGCATCGAGCGGAAGAAGATCATCGCGTCGTCGAGGTTCTCGATCGTCGTGACGACGACGTCGGCCGCCGCGCCCCGCAGCCGCTTCTCGATCGGCTCGTCGGCGTCGGCGAAGGCGTCCAGGCGTTCCTGCTGGACGCGCAGCACGCGCGCGTACACCTCGTGCAGCAGATCGTCCTTGGAACCGAAGTAGTGGTACAGCGCCCCCTTGGTGACGCCGGCCGCCTCGACGATCTCCTGTACGGAGGTCCGGTCGTAGCCCTGTTCGGCGAAGAGCCGGGTGGCGGCGGCGAGGAGCCGTTGCGGAACAGGGGCCTCCGAGCCGTCCGTCGTCCTGGGCACTGCCGCCACCTGCCTTCCTTCTCGTTCTACTGGTCGTGCGCGCGGGAACGCAGTTCCCGACGGAGGATCTTCCCACTCGCCGTCTTGGGCAGGTCGGGGAGGATCTCCACCTGACGCGGATATTTGTACGCCGCCAGTCTGTCCTTGCAGTAGGCGGCGAGCGTATCGGCATCCGCGTCCGCGCCGGGACGCAGGCTGATGTACGCCTTGACGGTCTCGCCCCGGTAGCCGTCGGGCACACCGACGACGGCGGCCTCGCGCACGGCGGGATGGGTGTACAGCACGTCCTCGACCTCGCGCGGCCAGACCTTGAAACCGGACGCGTTGATCATGTCCTTCTTGCGGTCGACGACGTACAGCCAGCCCCGCTCGTCCATGAACCCGATGTCACCGGTGCGCAGTTCGCCGTCGGGGAAGGCCTCGGCGGTCGCCTCGGGCCGCCGCCAGTAGCCGGGGACGACCTGCGGCCCCCGTACGACGATCTCGCCCTGTTCGCCGAAGGGCACCTCCTCGCCCCGGTCGTCGAGGATCCGTACGACGGTGTCGGGCCCCGGCAGGCCCACGGCGAGGGTGCCGGAGGCCGGGTCGACGGGCGCCTCGTGCTGGGGCGGGACGGAGGCGCAGGGCGCGGTGCACTCGGTGAGCCCGTAGCCGTTGCGGATGTACGGCCCGAAGCCCGCCCGGAACTTCTCCACCAGGGCCGGCGGCACGGGGGCGCCGCCGGAGGAGATGTTCACGAAGGAGGAGAAGTGCTCCCGGGTCGCGGCCGGGTGGGCGGCGAGCGCCATGAAGGCCGTGGAGGGGCCGACGGTGTAGTGCGGCCGGTGCTCGGCGAACGCCTCCAGCACGACGCCCGCCTCGAAGCGGTACGTCAGCACCAGGGTGCCCGCGCTGTTCAGACAGGCGCCGAGCTGGCAGACCATGCCCGTGATGTGGAACAGGGGCGCAAGGGCGTAGTAGACGGGCGCCTCGGGCAGAGGGAGCCCCCTGCTCTGCCGCTCGGTGTTGGCCATGATGTTGCCGTGCGTGTTGGTCGCGCCCTTGGGGGTGCCGCTGGTGCCCGAGGTGTAGCTGATCAGGGCGATGTCGGCGGGGGCGAGGCCCGGGAGTTCGGGAGCCTTGTGGCCGGCGCGGGCGACGGCGGTGAGGTCGTCGGCGTCCGGGGCCTGCGGCAGCCGTTCGAAGGTCAGCACCCGCGCGTCGCCACGGGTCTGGAAGTCCAGCTCGCAGGCGGTGAGCACGATCCGCACCGGCGAGCCGGCCGCCGTCTCGCGCAGATACGACTCCCAGGCCCGGTCGGCGCAGACCAGCGCGGCCACCTCGCCGTCCCGCAGGACGTGGGCGACCTCCCCCGCCTTGTACATGGGGTTGACCGGGACGACGATCGCGCCCGCCTTCCAGGCCCCGAACAGGGCGAGGACGAAGGCCGGGGAGTTCTGGAGCAGGACCGCCACCCGGTCGCCGCGCTCCAGGCCGCGCGCGGCGAGGTGCCCGGCGACGGAGTCGCTGAGCTCGTCCAGCTCGCGGTAGGTGAGCCGCCCGTCGAAGTAGGCGAGGGCGGTGCGGTCCGGGGCCTCGGCGACGGACCGGCGCAGCGCCCGCACCAGGGAGTCGGCGGGGTCGATCGGGGCCCGCTGGGCGTCGTCGAGCAGGGCCACCCAGGGCTTGGCCGCGTAACGCGAGGCGGTCACCCGGCGGCCTCCCACTTCTGCTGGAGGTGGTTCATGTTGCCCAGCCAGCGATCGGGTTCGGCGGCGCGCACCTGGTAGTAACCGGCGACCTCGGGGTGCGGCAGGATCAGGAACCGGTCCTCCTCGATGCCCTTGAACAGGGCGTCCGCCACGTCCTCCGGCTCGATCGCGGTCGGCTTGAGCACCAGGTCGCCCGCGCTGCCGGTGGCGTCCAGCATGTCGGTGCGCACGCCCTGCGGACAGATCGCGTGGACCTTGATCCCGCGGTGGCGGTAGGTGAGCGAGAGCCACTCGGCGAAGGCGTACGCGCCGTGCTTGGTGACGCTGTACGGCGCGGCGCCGATCATCGTGAGCAGTCCGGCGGCGGAGACGGTGGAGACGAACCGCCCGCCGCCCCGCTCCAGCCAGTCCGGCAGCAGGGCGTGGGCCGCCCGCACATGGGCCATGACATTGACGTCCCA
The DNA here is from genome assembly GCF_001514205.1 of Streptomyces griseoruber. Taxonomy (GTDB): domain Bacteria; phylum Actinomycetota; class Actinomycetes; order Streptomycetales; family Streptomycetaceae; genus Streptomyces; species Streptomyces griseoruber. The sequence continues at coordinate 139,901 of NZ_KQ948779.1, forward strand.
GGCCTGCGCCCACACGGCCTCGCCGGCCGCCTCCGAACCGCCGGAGGCGACTCCCGCGTTGGCGCAGTAGACGTCCACGGTGCCGCCGAGCGCCTCCCGGGCGGGGCCGACGATCGCCGAGGCGTCCCCGGGCACGGCGATCCCGCCGATCTCGTCGGCGACGGCCCGCGCCCGCCCCGCGTCCAGGTCGTTGACGACGACTCTGGCCCCCTCGGCGGCGAAGCGACGGGCCAGCGCGGCCCCGATGCCACCCCCCGCCCCGGTGACGACCACTCCAGCACCCTGCACGGCTTCCACCATCGGTCTCCTTCGACACGACGCGACTCGGCTCAGCGCCAGACTAACCGGTCGGTATGTACCAGGGAAGGGTGGCCGTGACGATGCGGGCGCCCGGTGGCGGGATGAGCGTGACGTATGGCCAAGTTCGCCGGTTAGCAGGACGATACGCCGCACATCGCACTGCCCCGGGGGACGGGAGCCACCATGGCACAACCGACGATGAGCGTGAGCCCGTACTGGGAACTGACCTTCGACGCGGACGGCGACGCGGACACCGCACAGCGCGACCGTCTGCTGACCGGCGCGAAACAGCGGAAGATCCGCGACCTGATCCTCTTCTCGCACGGCTGGAACAACGACCGCACCGGCGCCACCCGCCTCTACAGCGGCTTCTTCGCACCGATCCCCGCCCTCGCCCCGCCGACCGCGAGGATCGGCTACGCGGGCGTGGTGTGGCCGTCGATGCGGTTCTGCGACGAGCCGATCCCCGACTTCCCGCACCCGGCGGCGGCGCTGGGGACCCCGGGGCTGGACGACGGCACCCGGCACGCGCTCCTGGAGACCTTCCCCGGCAGGGCGACCGTGGTCGAGAGCATCGTACGGCTGCTGGAGCAGCGGCCGCCGGAGGCGAGCGAGCTGGAGGAGTTCGGCCGGCTGGTGCGGGAGCTGGTGGACGCGGTCCCGCCGGGCCCGCAGGCGCCGTTCGCCGCCGACACGCTCGCCGAGGGCGTGCCGCAGGACGAGCCGGAGATGTTCACCGGGTCGACGGCTGCCGCCTGCACCGCGTTCGCGACGGCCCTGGCCGGCCTCGACGGCGACGGCGAGGTGCGCGGCTTCGCGCTGCCCAACCCCTGGGACGGGGCGAAGGAACTGCTGCGGCAGGCGACGTACTACGCGATGAAACGGCGCGCGGGGACGGTCGGCGAACGAGGGCTCGGGCCGCTGATCGGACGGCTGGCCAAGGCGGCGCCCGGGGTGCGGGTGCACCTGGTGGGGCACAGCTTCGGCGGACGGCTGGTGTCGTTCGCGCTGCGCGGGCTGCCCGAGGGGGTGCGCGCGGTGAAGTCGGTGACGCTGCTCCAGGGCGCCTTCTCGCACTACGCGTTCGCCGCGCAAGGAGTGCTCCAGGGGCACCAGAACCGGATCGACGGCCCCCTGGTGTGCTGCTACTCGCGGTTCGACCAGGCGCTGAGCACGATGTATCCGCTGGCCTCCCGGATGGCCGGCGACGACCGGGGGCTGATCGGGGAGGTGCTGGGCGCCGAGTGGGGCGCCATGGGCCACGACGGGGTGCAGTCGGTGCCGGACACGCGCGCGTACCGGCTCGCCGAGGTGCTGGCCCCCGGGAGACTGCCGGCCTCGGGGTGCGTGAACGTCGACGCGGCCGAGGTGGTCCGGAGGGGCGGGGCGCCGGCCGGGGCGCACAGTGACATCGTGCACCCCGAGCTGGCACGGGTGGTGCTGGCGGCGGGCCGCATCACCTAGGACGCGGCCCGCCGTCGTAGCGCCTAGCGGTGGGACGTGAACTCGACCACCTGCTGGAAGGTGGGCCGGTTCTGCCAGCTGATGTTGTAGTGCTTGATGCCGCCCAGGGTGCGCTGGACGATCGAGTCGGCGCACCACTGGTCGCCCGCCGAGCACAGGGTGTCACCCGGGTAGACCTGGGCCGCGGTCTTGCCGGCCGCCGTCTTCAGGGTGCTGATCAGGACGTCCCGGCAGCCGCTGAGCGTGCCGCCGCCGCAGTACTTCTGCGTCAGGCCGCCCTGCACCGTCTGACCGAGCACGGCCCGGATGTCCTTGTCGACATAGCTCCACCAGCCGTACTGGAAGGAGCTTCCGGCGTGCGCCCCGGTCGGGCCGTGGGCGGCCGACGGGGACTCGTCGATCGGCAGGTTGGCGGTGAACGCGGTGTACAGGTCGGTGCCGAGTCCGGGTTCGAACTCGCCCTGGACCAGCAGCGGCCACCAGGCGTCCAGGATGCGGATCGCGTCGGCGTTGGCGTAGGTCTTCGAGCCGGCCGAGGTCTCGGTGCGCTTGCCGCCCGCGGTCAGCCAGGTCTGGAGCTTGGTCACCGCCGCCGCGGCGGTGGAGTCGGTGACCGTGGAGCTGTTGATCACCTTCAGCAGGTTGGGCAGGACGGCCTCGGCGCGCAGATCCGCGAGGGAGGCGTCCGCCATCGCCTTCACCAGGGAGGCCCGGGTGACCCCGCCGGCCGCGACCAGCGCCTTGACCCGGCTCTCCAGGAGGTTGCCGCGGTGCACGGAGCCGTCGCCCCAGGAGGCCGTGGTGTAGTTCAGGGCCTGTTTGTTGTTCCAGGAGATGTAGTAGTCCTGGTCGATGGAGTTGGGGTGCTCCGAGGCCGTGGTGTAGGTGGCCGTGTTGGTGGCCGGCACCCAGTTCTTCCACTCGTACGCCGCCTGCGCCCACACCGGGAACTCGGAGTCGACGCCGGTCGCGCGCACCGGGTTGTCACCGCTGTTGTAGTACGCGGTGTGCGTGGAGTCGGCGTAGAACCAGTTGAAGGTGTAGTTGATGTGCTGCACCGCGCTCTGGAACGTCTGCGGGCTCTTGACGTAGTCCGGGTCGTTCAGCATCTGGAAGCCGATGATGGAGTCGGCCTCGTGCATGAACGACGAGCGCAGGGTGGTGTAGGCGACCTTCTTGCCGCCGACGGTCGCCCGGTACTCCACGGGGCCGTACTTGGTGCGGTACACCCGCATCGTGTACGAGCCCGCCGCGGTGGCGTCGGCGGTGGTCGGCTTCCAGGAGTTCTTCTGCTCGACCACGTCCATGGCCGTGCAGGTGCCGTGGTACAGGTAGTGGTAGTCGTCCTGGCACAGTTCGACCGCGTAGGTGTCGATGATGTCCTGGCCGGAGGTCGTGGCGGACCACGAGTAGTCCTGGCCGCGGCCCAGTTCGACGTACATGCTCAGCCCCGCGAAGGAGGCGCCGCGGGCGCTGATGCCCGGGCCCTGGATCTCCTGGAGCATGAGCAGCTGCGGGGCGAAGTAGCCGGTCTGCGGTCCGAAGACGGCGATCGGGTGGCCGCTCGCGGTGTACTTGCCGCTCACGACGAGGGCGTTGGACATACCGCGCTTCGCCGAGCTGAGGGCGGTCGCGGTGGCCGCCGCGGCGGTGGCGGAGGCGCTCTGGTCGCCGCCGGTGCCGGTGGCGTCGTAGACCAGCGGCTGGGTGCTGACCGAGCCGGAGTCCGGCAGCGCCTGGCCCTGCGCGGTGTCGGGCTTGGCGCCGTACGGGAAGCTCTCGCCGTTGTGGACGGTGAGGACGGCCTCGGGGTCGTTGCGCTCGCGGAACGCCTCCCAGGCCTTGGTGCCCTCGGTCACGCCGTACTTCTCCTGCGCCTCGAGCAGCGAGATGGCGTTGTTGACCTCGCCGCCGCCGCCGGAACCGAAGAGCGCGCCGATCACCGAGGCGAGCGCCACCATGTCGGTGATCTTGAAGTGGTCGATGGTGCCCGCGTTGGTGATTGAGTCCTTGTGGCCGGTCAGGACGTACTCACCGGGGAAGTAGCGACCGCTGTCGGAGGCGTCGATGTAGGAGTTGATGCCGTCGAGGTAGGCGTTCGCGTCCGCGAGGGCCTGTTGGCCGCGGGTGCCGTTGGTCGCGACGGCGTTGTCGATCTGGGCCTGGAGGTCTGCCTCGGTGTACGGAGCGTTGCGCCAGAACTGCTGCTCGAGACCCTGGTTGGAGGGGTCGCCGCCGGCGAAGGTGGTGAGCTGGCCGCGGCCGACGTGGCGGAAGACGTCCATCAGCCACAGCCGGTCCTGGGCGGCGGCATACCCGGCGCCGAACTCGGTGCCGTATCTGGTGGTACCGGTGATGTGCGGAACGCCCGTCTTCTTGTCGCGGACGATCTTCACATCGGTGCGGCCGGCGGGACTCAGGGTGGAGGCGACTTGATCGGAAGCGACACCGAACGACGCGTCGTTGAAGAAGGTGTTGATCGTGGCGTTGGTGAGACCGGAGTAGCCCTTGGCCAGGTTGGCGTAGGGGCCGAGCTGGTCCTCGGCGTGGTCGGGCTGGGTGCCGAAGGCCTGGTTGAGCAGGATCTGCGCGAGGGTGGCGTTGCCGTTCTCGCCGGGCGGCAGGATGTCGGAACACTGGCCGCCGCAGTAGTCGTTCGCCGCGGTGGCGTCGGCCGCCGCGGCGGTCGTCTGGGCAAGGGGCGACAAAAGACCGGCAATGAGGGCGCATACGGATGCGGTCTTCAGGAACCCGGGGAATCTGCCGGGAGTTCTCAGTCTGTCGAGAGTGAAGCGGGGGGTTCGCCGTGGCATCGGCTGCTCCTAGCGACGCGGGGGAATCGGCGGAAGGTTACCGGCGGTATCCCCGGGATTGAAGATGAACATGCGTCAAGTTTTCGGCAGGTGGCGGTCACCGGAGATCGGAGGGAGCCGAATCGCATGTCGATACGTCTATTCGACGACGTCCGTACGACGACGCCGAAGTGACCGAAGTACAGGTGCAGATGTGACGGAGGTGCAAGGCGATGGCGGGTTTCCGGAGTCTGGCGAGACAGGTGCGAGACCCTCGGTGCGATCTGGCACTGCGGCGTTACTCGCTCCGCAAGTGCCTTGAGCGGTTCGCCCCCTACGGGCACAGGGCGACCTGGGACCATCTCTGCTCCCGGGCCGGGTTCGGACCCGAGGACCGCTCCCCCGACCCGGCGCGGCTCGTGGCCGCGTTGGACGAGCTGGAGGAGGCGCGGGTGGTCTGGCTGGCCTATGAGGTCGAGTTCGCCGAGCGCCGCAAGAAGGAGAAGCACGACGGGCTGCGCAGGCCGGGCAGTGTCGACGACTGGCACCGGCTCACCTGGGGCGGCTTCGGCGTGGCGTGGTGCGACGACCCGCGGGTCCACCCCCGTGCGCCGCTGGCCGAGGTGCTGCGCCGGCTGATCAGCGCGCTGGAGCGGGAACCGGGCCACTCCTGCCCGGTCTGCGGCGGGGAACGCCTCCGGTGGAAGTACGACCTGGACCACGAACCGTCGTCGGGTCCGGTCTGCACGGACTGCGGCATCCTCGTGCCGCGGCCCGTCCTCACCCCCGAGGCGCTGGCGTACGCCCGGCGCGGACGACTGCTGGTGTCGGTGTCCGCCTGAGGTCCCCCTGAGAGCACGGGAGCACGAGCACACCGGGGGTGCGCCGGGGATGCCGCACCCCCTCCGTCACGTTCGGGACGCGCCGCGCCGCGCCGCGCACAGGGGCCATAGCAGGTTCTAAACGGTTCGCTCCAGCCCTTTCCCCCCAGGAGAGTTGGGGGTGATGAAACCGAGCTGAGAAACCGAAGGAGCCCCTCGATGTCGACGCTGCGCGTCACCGCCGAAGTCCTGACCGTGCACGAGCACCCCAACGCCGACGCCCTCGAACTGGCCCAGGTCGGCCTGTACCGGGCCGTCGTCGCCAAGGGCGCGTACCGCACCGGCGAGGCCGCCCTCTACATCCCCGAGCAGGCGGTGCTGCCGCCGGCGCTGGTCGAGGAGCTGGGGCTCACCGGGCGGCTGGCGGGCAGCCGGTCGGACCGGGTGAAGGCGGTCCGGCTGCGGGGCGAGCTGTCGCAGGGGATCGTGTGCCGGCCCAGCGCGCTGGCGGAGGTCGATCTGGTGCGGGCGGCCGCGGAGGGCACCGACTTCGCGGAGCGGCTCGGCATCGTGAAGTGGGTACCGCCGATCCCGCCCACCATGAATGGGGACGTCGAGGCGGCGGCGGATCTGCTGCCGTGGGTCGACATCGAGAACATCCAGCGCTACCCCGGCATCTTCGAGCCCGGCGAGCCCGTGGTCCTCACCGAGAAGCTGCACGGCTCGGCGTGCCTGCTGACGTACGTCGCCGGCGACGAGCGGGTGTACGTGTCCTCGAAGGGCTTCGGGGCGAAGTCGCTGGCGCTGACGGAGGATCCGCGGAACCTGTACTGGCGGGCGGTGCGCGGCCACGGCGTCCCCGAGGCGGCGGCCCGCATCGCCGAGCGGCTCGGGGCGCGGCGGGTCGGTGTCTTCGGGGAGGTGTTCGGCGCGGGGGTGCAGGACCTGACGTACGGCGCGGACGGACGGCGCGAGACCCTCGGGTACGCGGTGTTCGACGTGTCCGTGGAGGTCGGGGGTGTGGTGCGGTGGCTGGACACGGCGGAGGTGACGGGGCTGCTGGAGGGGGAACTGCCGCTGGTGCCACGGCTGTTCGAGGGACCGTACGACAGCGGGGCCGTCCTCGGGATCGCGACCGGGCGGGAGACCGTGTCCGGGCGCGGGCTGCATCTGCGGGAGGGCGTGGTGATCCGGCCCGCGGTCGAGCGGTACAGCGCGGTGACCGGCGGGCGGGCGATCGCGAAGGCGGTGAGCGGGGCGTATCTGACGCGGAAGGGGGGGACGGAGTACGAGTGACCCCGAGTCGGTCCGGGCCGGGGGCGGGTCGCGCGGCCCGGCGCCGACGGGGTGCCGCCGCGCCTCCTACTTCCGCCGCTCCCCCAGCAACCGTGACCCCGTGAGCCGGTCGCCGAACACGTCGTCCGGATTGGACAGCACACAGGTGTCCAGGGACAGGCAGCCGCAGCCGATGCAGTCGGTGAGGTGGTCGCGGAGGCGGTTGAGCTGCTGGATGCGCCGGTCCAGTTCGGCCCGCCACCGCCCGGAGAGCCGCGCCCAGTCCTCCCGGGTGGGCGTGCGCTCCTCGGGGAGTTCCAGGAGCGCCTCGCGGATCGTGGCGAGGGGGATCCCGACCCGCTGGGCGGCGCGCACGAAGGCGACCCTGCGGAGCGTGTCGCGGTGGTAGCGGCGCTGGTTGCCCGCGGTACGGCGGCTGGTGATCAGCCCCTTGGACTCGTAGAAGTGCAGCGCGGAGACGGCGGCACCGCTGCGCGCGGCGAGCTGCCCGACCGTGAGCTCGTGAACCTTCTCGGGAATCTGCGGCACCCCTCGAACCCTACCGCCCCGTCCGCTACCATGCTAAGCAGTTGCTTAGCAGATGAGACCGCGCGAGAGGGCCCGAGACGACATGGCAGAGCCGAGGATCTTCACGTCCGCCGAGGAACTGAGGGCGGCGGTGGGCGAGCAGCTGGGGTACACCGACTGGCTGGAGATCGACCAGAAGCGGATCGACCTGTTCGCCGACGCCACCGGTGACCACCAGTGGATCCACATCGACCCGGAGAAGGCCGCGGCGGGCCCGTTCGGGACCACCATCGCCCACGGCTATCTGACGCTGTCCCTGCTGCCGCTGTTCGGGCCGCAGCTGATCACGGTCGAGAACGTGAAGATGGGCGTCAACTACGGGACGAACAAGGTGCGTTTCCCCTCGCCCGTCCCGGTCGGCTCCCGGCTGCGCGCCACCGCGACGATCACCGGCGTCGAGGACGTCACCGGCGGTGTCCAGGTCACCATCGCCTTCAGCGTGGAGCGCGAGGGCGGGGACAAGCCGGTGTGCGTCGCGGAGTCCGTCTCCCGCTACTACCTCTAGGCCCCTTCCGGACTCCGGTCGCGACCCCTACTCCGCCGCGCCCACCATCCGCAGCACGAGGTCGGCGTAGAGCGCGCCGACCTCTTCGGGTGTGCGGGGACCCTCGATGTTGAACCAGCGGGCCACGTCGATGCACAGGGAGAGCACGGCGAGCGTGGTGCCGTGCACGTCGATGACCTGGAACTCCCCCGCCGCCACACCGTCCTGGATGATCCCGCGCACCTCGGCGTCGACCTGCCGGCGCAGTCCGAGGATCTCGGCGCGGGCGTCGGGGCCGAGGGCGTCCAGTTCGTACTGGACGACCCGGGCCGTGGTGCGCCGCCCGGCGTGCCAGCGGACGAAGGAGCTCACGGCCTCCGCGAGCCGCCGGGTCGCGCTGCCCTCACCGGCCGCCGCCGTGCGCAGGATGTCCAGCGCGCGGTCGTGACCGATCCGGCTGATGCGGTGGAGCAGCTCTTCCTTCGTCTTGTAGTGGATGTAGAGGGCGGCCGGGCTCATGCCCGCGCGTCCCGCGATGTCACGGGTCGTCGTCGCGTGGTAGCCGCGTTCGGCGAAGGCCTCCACCGCGGCGACGAGCAGTCGCCGGGCCGCGTCAGGGGTGACCTCGTCCCACGGCTCGATCTCGCCGCCGGCCGTCTCCTGAGCCGTACTCATCCCTCGCTCGCCCCTCTCGGTACAGTCGCTCCACCATACCGCCGAAGGTGAGCGGCCGCTTAGAGTGGCCGCTCAGCCGAGGGGAAACCCTCGGATCCCGCGGCACTCGCCCTACCCGCGGCACTCTCAGATCTTCTCGAAGGGGTCGTGCTCGGCGAGCAGCTTCTCCAGCCGGGCCTGGTCGACCCGGCTCACGATCGTCCCCGCCTCCTGCCGGTCACGGATCACCTTCGCCAGGGTGAAGGAGGAGGTCACCAGGTACAGGACCGCGACGGCCAGGAACGCGCGCACCCAGGCGTCGGCGTTCATCCGGTAGATCCCGATCGCCGTGGCCGCCATGGCGACGGCGAAGGACGCGACGGCCTGCCCGTAGAACGCGGCCGTGTTCTGCTGTTTGACCGGTGTGTCACTCATGGGCGACAGAATCCCGCCGATGTGGCGTGTACCACATCCGTGCAGGTACTCAGAGGGATACTCAGAACGCCGACACGCCCGTCAGCGCCCGCCCGATGACCAGCTTCTGGATCTGGCTGGTGCCCTCGTACAGGGTCATCACGCGGGCGTCGCGCAGCAGCTTGCCCGCCGGGTACTCGTCGATGTAGCCGTAGCCGCCGAAGACCTGGAGGGCGTTGTTCGCGGCGCGGACGGCGGCCTCCGAGGCGAAGAGCTTGGCCTTGGAGGACTCGACGGCGAACGGCAGCCCGCGGTCGATCAGATCGGCGACCCGCCAGGTCAGCAGCCGGGCCGCGTCGACGTCCACCGCGATGTCGCTGATCAGCTCCTGGATCAGCTGATGGTGGGCGATGCTCTTGCCGAACTGCTCGCGCTCGCCCGCGTACCGCACGGCCGCGTCCAGGGCGGCCTGGGCGATGCCGACACAGCCCGCCGCGACCGACATCCGGCCCTTGGCGAGGGCGGACATGGCGACCGAGAAGCCCTTGCCCTCCACGCCGAGCAGGGCGGACGCGGGCACCCGGACGTCCTGAAGGGCCAGTTCGGCGGTGGCCTGGCCGCGCAGACCGAGCTTGCCGTGGACGGTACGGCGGGTGAGACCGGGGGTGTCGGTGGGGACCAGGAAGGCGGAGACGCCCCGGTGGCCGGGGGCGTCGGTGGAGCGGGCGAACAGCAGGACGACGTCGGCCCAGGTGCCGTTGGTGATGAACATCTTGCTGCCGTTGATCACAAACTCGTCGCCCTCCCGGACCGCCCGGGTGGCGAGGTTGCCGGCGTCGGAGCCGGTGCCGGGCTCGGTGAGGCCGAAGCAGCCGACGAGCGCGCCGGAGGTCAGTCCGGGCAGCCAGCGCCGCCTCTGCTCCTCGCTCCCCCAGGACGCGACGGTCTTCGCGACCAGCCCGAGCGACACGGAGACGATCCCGCGCACGGACGAGTCACCGCGCCCCAGTTCCTCCGTGACCAGGCAGTACGCGAGATGGTCGCCGCCGGATCCGCCGTACTCCTCGTCGATCGTCAGACCCAGGAAGCCGACCTCGCCGAGCTTCTTCACGATGCCCCGGTCCACCTCCTCGGCACGGTCCCAGGCGACGGCGTTCGGGGTGATCTCGCGCTCGACGAAGTCCCGGGCCAGCCGCCGTACGGCCTCCTGCTCGTCACTGAGCCCCAGATGCACCACGAGATCACCCCAGCTGTAAATTAGCACTGCTAGTTTCTTTCGGCAGCCCTACTATGTGCGCCATGGCCCGACCGCGCAAGCCCCTTCTCAGCACCGACCGGATCGTCGAGACCGCACGGATGCTGGTGGACACGGAGGGCCTGGCGGCCGTCTCCACGCGCCGGCTCGCCGCCGAACTGGGGGTCAGCGGGCCCTCGCTCTACAACCACTTCCGCACCAAGGACGAGATCCTGGAGGCCGTCGCCGACTCGGTGAGCGCCCAGATCGACCTCACGATGTTCGAGGACGGCCGCGAGTGGCGGACCGCGCTGCACGACTGGGCGGTCTCCTACCGCGCCGCCCTGCGCGACCACCCGAACATCGTCCCGGTCCTCGCCCAGGGCCCCGGCCGCCGCCCGGCCGGACTCCGGGTCGCCGACGCCGTCTACGGCGCGATGGTCGCGGCCGGCTGGCCCCCCGCCCAGGCGACCTCCATCGGCGCCCTGATGCGCTACTTCATCATGGGCTCCGCACTGGGTTCGTTCGCCGGCGGCTTCGTCGACGACGCGAGCGCGTACGACCCCGCCGACTATCCGCACCTCGGTCAGGCGCACCTCCTCGCCGAGCAGCAGGAGAAGATCGACGAGCGGGCGTTCGACACAGGCCTGACGGCCCTGCTGGACGGCCTGGCGGTACAACACGGGCAACTGTCCTGACCCGGAGCGGCGCGGGGCCGACCGCGCCGGCGGCCCTCCGGTGCGAGCGGATCGGCTCCGAGCGGGCGGTCCGGTGGACCACGGAGGGCGAGCGCGCCCCGGCCGAGCTGCTGGGCATCCGGCAGGACGCGCCGCGCTGAGCAGCACGTGCGCCCGAACCTCCCCGTCCGAATGCCGCGAGCTCCGTCCCCCTTGGCGTCTCTGGCCTCGGGAGCACGATGAACACCGCACGTCGTCCGGAGCTGCTCGCCGCGGGCGGGGCCGGCTTCACCGTGGTGGCCTGGGCCTCCGCCTTCGTGGCGATCCGCAGTGCCGGGGGCGCGTACTCCCCGGGCGCGCTGGGCCGGCTGCCGGCCGGGGCGTGCCGTACGGCGTGAGGGGTGGCCGGGGATCACGGTCTCGGGCCTGCTCTGGTTCGGCGTGGACATGATGGTCCTGAACTGGGGCGAGCAGCAGGTGGACGCGGGGACGGCGGCCCTGGTCGTGAACATCGGCCCGCCGCTCACCGCGCTGCTGGGCGCCCGGCTGCTCGCCGGACGCCCTGCCGCCGGGGCTGGCGGCCGGGATGGCGGTGTCCTTCGCCGGGCGGTGACCGTCGGGCTGTCGATGTCGGGCGGGGTGGTGGCGCAGAAGCCGGCGCTCGGGCACGCGAGCGCGCTTCAGGTGACGGCGTCCGGGTGCGCGGTGGGGGCGGTGCTGTGTCTGCCGTTCGCCGGGCAGCCGGTCCGGGAGGCCGCGGACGCCCCGCTGTCCGCGACCCTCGACATGGTCTGACTGGGTGTCGTCCCGACCGCGCCGGCCTTCTGTGTCTGGCGGGTGTGGCGCTGTGTCTGGCGGGTGTGGCGCTGTCGCGTGCGAAGGGACGGCAGGGGAGGGGGAGGAGCCGGCAGAGGGCTGGGGCCGTCCCCCTAGAAGACCACCAGGGCCCGGCCGCCCTTGCCCGCGAGCATGTTCTCGAAGGCTGCCGGGATGCCGTCGAGGGCGATGTGTTCGGTGACCAGCGCGGAGAGGTCGAGGCGGCCCGCGCGGACGTGGCCGGCGAGCACCGGCAGGTCCTCGGCCGGGTTCGCGTTGCCGTAGACGCAGCCGGACAGGGTCCTGCCCCAGTGGAAGAGTTCCAGGGCGTTGAAGGTGACGTGCTGGTCCTTGCCGCCGATGCCGACGACCGTGGTGCGGCCGCCGCGCCGGGTGGACTCCCACGCCGTACGGATGGTGACGGCGCGGCCCACGCACTCCACGGCCACGTCGACGCCCTGCTTGCCGGTGAGGCCGCGGATCTCGCGAGCCGTCCGTTCGGAGGCGACCACGTACTCGGTGGCGCCGGCCGCCCGTGCCAGTTCCTCCTTCTCCGGGGAGACGTCCACGGCGACGATCGTGGAGGCGCCGGCGATCCGGGCGGCCTGGAGGGTGGCCAGGCCCACCCCGCCCGCCCCGAAGACGGCGACGGTCTCGCCGGGGCGGACGCGCGCGGAGTGGTGGACGGCGCCGTATCCGGTGAGGACCGCGCAGCCGAGGAGGGCCGCCTCGGTGAGCGGGACGCCGTCGGGCAGCGGCAGGACGCAGGAGGCGCTGACGACGGTCTCCTCGGCGAACGCGGCGACGTTCAGGCCGGGGTGGAGGTCGGTGCCGTCGGCGGTGCGGGCGTACACCTCGGCGGAGCCGCCCAGGGCGTTGGCGCACAGCCAGACCTCGCCCAGTCCACAGGCATGGCAACTCCCGCAGGACGGGGCCCAGTTGAGGACGACCCGGTCGCCGGGCGCCACCTGGGCGACCCCTTCGCCCACGGACACGACCGTGCCCGCGCCCTCATGGCCGAGGACCGCGGGGACGGGCACCCGCATGGTGCCGTCGGACAGGGACAGATCGGAGTGGCAGACCCCGGCGGCGGCGAGCCGCACCCGGACCTGGCCGGGGCCGGGGTCCGGGAGGTCGATGTCGGTGATCTCCAGGGGGGCACCCACGGCGGGGAGTACGGCGGCGCGGACCATGGCGGCGACCTCCTCAGAACTGAAGGGACTTGGTCTGGAGGTACTCGGCGAGACCGTGCGCGCCGAGTTCCCGCCCGACGCCCGACTGCTTGTAACCGCCGAACGGGGCGAGGGGGTTGAAGCGGCCGCCGTTGATGTCGACCTGGCCGGTGTCCATGCGCCGGGCGAAGGCGACCGCCTCGGCCTCGTCCGCCGCCCAGACCGCGCCGGCCAGGCCGTAGACCGTGCCGTTGGCGATCCGCAGGGCGTCCTCCTCGTCCTCGTAGCGCAGGACCGACAGGACCGGGCCGAAGATCTCCTCCTGGGCGACGGTCATCTCGGGCGTGACGTCGGCGAAGACGGTCGGTGCGACGAAGTAGCCGCGCTCGCGGGGGGACTTTGGCCCTCCCGCGACCAGCCTGGCGCCCTCGGCGAGGCCCTTCTCGATGTAACTCCGCACCCGCTCCTGCTGCTTGGCGTTCACCAGCGGGCCGATGCGGTCGCCGTACTTGGCGGCGGCGGTCGCGGCCAGCTCGACGGCCTCGTCGTAGCGGTCGCGGTGGACCAGCATGCGGGTCCAGGCGCTGCACGTCTGGCCGGAGTTGGACATCACGTTGGCGACGCCGGCATGGACCGCCCTGGCGAGGTCGGCGCTCGGCAGGATGACGTTGGCGGACTTGCCGCCGAGTTCCAGGGCCACCTTCTTGATCGCGGCGCCGGCCGTGGCGGCGATCCGCCGGCCGACGGCCGTGGAGCCGGTGAAGGAGACCAGGTCGACGCCGGGGTGCTCGGCGAGGGCCTGGCCCGCGACCGGGCCGAGGCCGGTGACCAGGTTGAACACCCCGGCCGGGACCCGGGCCTCGTGGACGGCCTCGGCGAAGAGCTGGGCGGTGAGCGGGGTGTCCTCGGCGGGCTTGAGGACCACCGTGCAGCCGGCGGCCAGGGCCGGGGCGACCTTGGCGACGATCTGGTGCAGCGGGTAGTTCCAGGGCGTGATGGCGGCGACCACGCCGATCGGCTCGTGCAGGACGGTGGAGTTGCCGACCTTCTCCTCGAAGGAGTGCGTGGCGGCGAGTTCGGCGTAGGAGCCCGCGACCGTGATCGGCAGGCCGGCGTGGACCGCCTGGGAGAAGGCGGGCGGTGAGCCGAGTTCGGCGGTGACGGTCTCGGCGATCTCGTCCTTGCGGCGCGCCAGGACGTCCCGGAGCGCGGTCAGCCGGGCGGCGCGCTCGGCGGGCGGGGTGGCCGCCCAGCCGGGGAGCGCGGCGCGGGCGGCCCGTACGGCGGCGTCGACGTCCTCGGCGTCACCGGCCGGGACCCGGGCGATCACCTGCTCGTCGGCCGGGTCGACGACCTCGATCACGTCCCGGCCCGCGGCGGGGCGCCACGCGCCGTCGAGATAGATGCCGTCGTGTGCCTTCATCGCGTTCCTTCCGGCGGTGGTGGTCGTCCGCGCCCCAAACTAGCGTCGTTAGTTTTCCGGCACCAGGGGCCGCCGGGGCGACTGCGCCACCCCACGTCCGGTTCAGGTCAGCGGGGGCGGGGGTCCGGTTCGCGTACGCGGATGAAGTGGGCGAAGACGACGAGGTTGCCGTCGTAGCCGGTCCTGCGGTGGAAGATGCCGCCGCAGGTGATCAGCCGCAGCTCGGGGCGGCCGCGGTCGCCGTACACCTCCCCGTTGGGGAAGTGCGCCTTCTCGTACTTGCGCAGGGCGTCGACGGCGTAGACGGCGGTACGGCCGTCGGCCCGGCGGACCTCGATCAGCTTGTCCCGCCTCAGCTCCGACAGGCCCCCGAAGACGGCCGGACCGCTGTCGGTGTCGAGGTGCCCGACGGCGACGGCGGTCCCCCGCCCGCCCGGCCCCGGACCGTCCGCGTACCAGCCGACACGGTGGGCGTCGTTCTCGGCGGGCGCGGGCAGCCGGCGCCGGTCGTCGAGCCGGAGATCCATGACCGGGGCGTCCACGCTGAGGTAGGGGATGAGGAGGCGGACGGCCCGGGAGTACGGGAGGGGTGGCGGGGCGGCCGCCGGGCGGGACACGCGGGGTCCGCCGGGGGAAGGCGTGCCCCGGGGGCGGGAGTCGCCGTCCTGGGGGTGCGGCGCGGCCAGTGGGCCCCGGCCGTCGGCGGGGTCGCCGGGTGCCGCTCCGGCGACCCGGGCGGAGCCCCCCGGGCCGGCCGCCGCCGCGCCCGGGGGTTCCTCGTCCTGGGTCCAGTGCACGCATCCCGTGACCAGGGTGGCGGTCAGTACGACCGTCCGGGTCAGGCGGTAGGCGCGCGTCCGGTACCAGGGCCTGCGCCTGCGCCTCCTTCTACGCGGCGCCATGCGGACGGCGACGGAGCCGGAACCAGACCACTCCGCCGACCGCGGCCACGCCTACCGCCGCCGCACCGGCCACCGGCCCGAAGGCGGCATCCCGGGCGAGCCCGCCGCCACCGGCGGGGGGACCGCCGTGGGGGCCGCCGGGGTAGCCGTGCGGGCCACTGGGATGGCCGGTGGGGTACCCGGTGGCGGACTCGCTCGGGCTGGTGCTGGGGCTGGCGCTCGGGCTGCCGCTCGGGCTGGTGCTGGTGCTCGGGCTGGTGCTCGGACTCGGCGAACCGGACGCGCAGTCGACCCAGAAGACCTTGCTCTTGCCCGCGCCGTCACCGTCGGCCGTCGTGAAGGTGAGCTTGTAGTGCCCGTTGGGGAGGGAGATGTCCTCGCTCCGGCCCGCCCCCGTGGCGTCGAGGGTGATCTCGCCGGTGGCGCCGTCGGGTCCGGAGGACGGCGGCTGGGTCACGATGGTCCAGGAGGCGTTCTCGTTCGGGTCGAAGTTGAAGGCGTCGATGTAGAAGAGACAGACGTGGGGGTCGTTCGCCGGCACCTCGACACCGGTCTCGGCGTCGTGGATCTTGACGTCTCCGTTGGCGGCGGCGAAGGCGTGCCCCCCGGCCAGGGTGCTCCCCGCGACGGTGAGGGCCGCGAGGGCGGCGATACGGGCGCCGGCGCGGCGGGGGCGGGGCGTGACGTGCATGCGGGCTCCTCCGAGTCAGATGATTTTCATACAAATCGCTCTTCATCTGACTCTTTGTCACATGCGCGCACCGAACGACGGGAGCCTCGCCCTGCGCCCCGTCAGCTGTCCCTCTTCCGGCCCACCGCCGACCCGGAGCGGCGTGGCCCGGCGACCGCCTCCCGCGGCTCGGCCGGCTTCGCCGGGGAGCGCAGGGCCACCCCCGAGGACAGCAACAGCAGCGCGCCCAGCATCACGAAGGGCGCCGCCACCCCCGCGACCCCGGCGACCAGCCCCGCCGTGGCGGGCGCGGCGACCTGGCCGAGGCGGTTGCCGGTGAGCCGCAGCGCGAGGGCCGTGGAGCGGGCGCCGTCGGGCGCGGCCTGCACGACCGTCGTCATGGACAGCGGCTGCCCGACCCCGAGACAGAAGCCGAGGACGGCGAGGATCACGCCCAGCGCCCGGACCGGCACCGGCAGCGCGATCCCCGCGCACAGCAGCGCCGCCAGCAGACAGGTCACGGCGAGCAGCGGCGTCCGGCCGAGCAGCCGCAGCAGCGGGGTGAGCACGAGCCGGCAGGCGATGGTGGCCGCCGCCCGGACGCTGAGCAGGACGCCGATCACCGAGGGCGCGATGCCCCGGTGCTCACCGACCACCGGGAGGTAGGCGGTGAGGATGTCGGTCGCCGAGAGCACGGCGAGGCTGACGAAGATGCCGGCCGGAACGCCCCGGGCGCGCAGGATGCGGCCGACGGGCACTCGGTCACCGCCTGCCGTACGGGACGTGGACGCCGTATCGCGGTCTTCGATCCGCCAGAGGGACGTGAACGCCACCGCGCAGCCCGCACCCGCGACGAGCAGGGCGAGCGCGCTGCCGCCCGCCATGTCGTCGCCGCCGATCAGGGCGCCCGCCGCGACCGGGCCGACCAGCTGGCCGAGGGAGGCGCCGATCGTGAAGTGGCCGAAGTTGCGGTCCTGTTCGTCCGGGGCGGACTGGCGGGCGACGAGCGACTGGGAGCCGATGACGAAGCACAGGTGACCGAGGCCCATCACCCCGCTCCACAGGGCCATCGCCCACAGGGAGCCCGCGAGGCCGCTCAGGGCGCAGCCGCCGGAGATGAGGACCACGCCCACCGGCAGCAGCGGGGCGCACCGCCCGTGGTCCGTGCGGCGGCCGAGCGGTACGGCGGCGAAGAGCGGCAACAGCGCGTAGACGCCCGCGATGACGCCGACGGCCCGTTCGTCGGCGCCCAGCGCGAGGGCCCGGTAGGAGACGGCGGGCCGGGCCATCGACACCGCCCCCTGCGCGAAGGAGAAGGCGATGACGAGCCGGAGCAGCCAGCCGCGGTTCCTGCCGGGCCTCACGAAGTCCTCCAGGTACTCGGGGAGCGGGTCAGACGATGCCGAACAGCAGGCCCGCGCCGAGGATCACCAGACAGGTGAGGGCGGCCCACTTGACCACGAAGCGGGTGTGGTCGCCGAACTCGACCTTCGCCATGCCGACCAGGACGTAGACGGCCGGGACGAGCGGGCTCGACATGTGCAGGGGCTGGCCGACGAGCGAGGCGCGGGCCATCTCCAGCGGCGTGACCCCGTGCGCGGCACCGGCCTCGGCGAGGACCGGCAGGACGCCGAAGTAGAAGCCGTCGTTGGACATGAAGTAGGTGAGCGGGAGGCTCAGCAGGCCGGTGACGAGGGCCATGTGCGGGCCCATGCCGGAGGGGATGACGTCGACCATCCACCGGGCCATGTGGTCGACCATACCGGTGCCCTGGAGGACGCCGGTGAAGACGGCGGCGGCGAAGACCATGCCGGAGACGTTGAGGACGTTGTCGGCGTGGGCGGCGAGCCGGGCCCTCTGGTCCGGGATGTGCGGGAAGTTGACGGTGAGCGCGGCCGCGGCGCCGAGCAGGAACAGCACCGGGATCGGCAGCCACTCCATGATCATGGCGGTGAGCAGGGTGACCGTGAGCAGCGCGTTGAACCAGTACAGCCCGGGGCGCAGGGTGGCCCGGTGCGGGTCGAGGCCCTGGAAGCCCTCGTCCTGCGGCTCCTCGGGCAGGGACGGGCTGCCGCCGGCCGTGGTGGCCTTCGCGCCGGTGCCCGCGCCGACCAGCACCGTCTCGGCCTCCTGGGGCTCCAGCGCCTCGTCCAGCGTCAGCACGCCGAGCCGCTTGCGCTCGCGGCGGCCGAGGACGTACGCGAGGACGAAGACGAAGAGGAGGCCCACGGCCAGCGCCGGGATCATCGGCACGAAGATGTCGCTCGCGTCGAGCTTCAGCGCGGTCGCGGCGCGGGCGGTCGGGCCGCCCCAGGGCAGCGTGTTCATCACGCCGTTGGCCATGGCGGCCACACCGGTCATCACGACCAGGCTCATCTTCAGGCGCTTGTACAGCGGGTACATCGCCGAGACGGTGATCATGAAGGTGGTGGAGCCGTCGCCGTCGAGGGAGACGATCGCGGCGAGCAGTGCCGTGCCGACGACGATGCGCAGCGGGTCGGCCTTGCAGAACCTCAGGATGCCCCGGACGATCGGGTCGAAGAGGCCGACATCGATCATCACACCGAAGTAGACGATCGCGAACATGAGCATCGCCGCCGTCGGGGCGAGGCTGCCGACGCCTTCGATGACGTAGTCACCGAGCTTGGCGCCCTTTCCGACGAAGACGCAGAACAGCGCCGGGATCAGCACGAGCGCCGCGATCGGCGACATCTTCTTCATCATGATCAGGACCAGGAAGGTCGCGATCATGGCGAAGCCGAGGATGGTCAACATGAATGGATACCTAACGTTCGCCCTTGAACATCCCACCTGGGGGTCGGCGGTGCGTTGACGTTAGGCCCGTTCAATCGGCGTTAACAAGGAGTTGACGTGCGAGCAATAAGCGCAATATTCCAGGTCACGGCGTTGTGACGAGCGCGGCGACCTCGACGGGCACGCCGTTGAGGACCGCGTTGCCCGACAGCGGGTCCAGCAGGCTGCCGTCGAGGAGCTGGTTGACGTTGACGCCGGGATTCGTCGCGGCGTGGCTGAGCCGGGTGCCGGGCCGGTCGTGGCCCCAGCCGTGCGGCAGGCTCACCACGCCCCGGCGCACGCCCTCGGTGACCTCGGCCGGGGCGGTCACCTCTCCCCCGGCGCCCTTCACCCGCACCGGCGCCCCGTCCCGTACGCCCAGCCGCTCGGCGTCCTCGGGGTGGATGTGCAGGGTGCAGCGGTTGGTGCCGCCGGTGAGAGCCGGGACGTTGTGCATCCAGCTGTTGTTGGAACGCAGATGGCGGCGGCCGACGAGGAGGAGTCCGTCGGGCCGCTCGCGCAGGGCGGCGCCGAGCCGGGGGAGGTCGTCGGCGATCGGCCGGGGCAGCAGCTCGATCCGGCCGCTCCTGGTCCGCAGGGCCTGCGGCAGGCGCGGGCGCAGCGGGCCGAGGTCGATGCCGTGCGGGTGCTCCAGGAGGCGGGCGAAGGTCAGTCCGTCGGGGTCGGCGCCGAAGCCGTCGCCGTAGGGGCCGAGGCGGAGCATCAGGTCGAGCCGGCGTTCGGGGCCGCTCTCGCCGGTGAGTTGCGCGGCGAGCTCCCGCGGGTCACGGCCGTGCACGGGCGAGTGGGCCTCCTCGACGGCCTTGCCGAGGGTCTGGCCGATGACCAGGTCGTCCACGGCGGACGGGTCGGCGCCGTGCATTCCGGTGGCGGCCAGGACCAGCCGGGAGAGGATCTCGCTCTCGGCCATCCGGCCGGGCTCCAGCGGGACGGCCGGGGGCGAGTAGCGGACCTGGTTGCGCACGGCGAGGGCGTTCAGCGCGAAGTCGTGGTGCGGGCTCTGGGAGGGCGGGGGCGGCGGCAGCACGACGTCGGCGTGGCGCGAGGTCTCGTTGAGGTACGGGTCGACGCTGACCATGAAGTCGAGCGCGCCGAGCGCCTTGTCGAGGCGGTCCCCGTCCGGGGCGGACAGCACCGGGTTGGCGGCCACCGCGATGAGCGCGCGGATCGGCTCGCCCTCCTCGGTCGCGGTGTCGATCTCCTCGGCGAGCGCGGAGAGGGGCAGCTCGCCCTTCGCCTCGGGGTACCGGCTGACGCGGGAGTGCCACCGGCCGAGCCGGAAGCCGCGGCCGGGTCCGGCCGGGCGGGTCCGGTCGGTGGCGGCCAGCGGGAAGAGGGCTCCGCCGGGGCGGTCGAGGTTGCCGGTGAGGATGTTGAGGACGTCCACGAGCCAGCTGCCGAGGGTGCCGAAGGGGACCGTGCAGCTGCCGATGCGGCCGTAGACGGAGGCGGTGGGGGCGGCGGCGAGCTCCCGGGCGAGGGTCCGGATGACCCCGGCCTCGACGTCACAGGCGGGGGCGACCGCCTCGGGGGTGAACTCCCTTACGGCCTCCCGGACTTCGCTGACCCCTTCGACGTGCGGGGCCGACTCCCCGAGGTCCACGAGGTCTTCCTCGAAGAGCACGTAGGTCATCGCCGCGAGCAGGAGGGCGTCGGTGCCGGGCCTGATCTCGAGGTGCCGGTCGGCGAGCTTGGCGGTGCGGGTGCGGCGCGGGTCGATGACGGTGAGGGTGCCGCCGCGGGCCTTGAGTGCCTTGAGCCTGCCGGGGAAGTCGGGGGCGGTGCACAGACTCCCGTTGGACTCCAGGGGGTTGGCGCCGATGAGGAGGAGATGGTCGGTGCGGTCGAGGTCGGGCACGGGGATGGCGAGGGCGTCGCCGTAGAGCAGTCCGCTGGAGACGTGCTTGGGCATCTGGTCGACCGTGGAGGCGGTGAACAGGCTGCGGGTGCCGAGCCTGGCGAGCAGCACGGCCGGGTAGAGGGCGCCGGCCACGGTGTGGACGTTGGGGTTGCCGAGGACGACCCCGACGGAGTGCGGCCCGTTCCGCTCGACCACCGGGCGGATCCCGGCGGCGACGGCGTCGAAGGCCTCCGCCCAGGTGGCCTCGCGCAGTTCGCCGTCCCGGCGCACCAGCGGGGTGCGCAGCCGGTCGGGATCCCCGTCCACGGCGCCGAAGCTGGCGCCCTTGGGGCAGATGAACCCCTTGCTGAACACATCCTCCCGGTCACCGCGGGCACCGGTGACCTCGTTCCCCTCGACGGTGAGCGTCAGCCCGCAGGTGGCCTCGCACAGGGGGCAGATTCGCAGGGCGGTGCGGGACACGGGTCCTCCAGGGGGCGACGATGCCTTCTTCCCGCCGAGCATACCGAGCGGTATGGAAGGAGGGGAGGGGGGTTCACCGACTCATCGGACGATCGCGGGGGGCGGGTCCTCAGGCCGGTCGAAGACGACCAGGCCGCCCTCGGTGGCGACCGCCAGGGTGCCGTCGGGGCCGGTGGCCAGGCCGGTCACGGCGGACGGGAGGGGGAGCCACAGGTCCGGGGAGAGCAGCTGGGTACCGAGCACCGCCAGCCCGCCGGGGTGGTCTCCGGCGACGGCGCACCGGCGGTCGGGAAGCGCGGCCGGATGGCGTGCTCCCCCACCCATCGCTGTCCGATCCGGTGGATACCGACGACCCGAGCCACAGCGCCTCCCTCCGCCCGACCCAAAGGTGCGATCACCTTGGCAACGGGTCTGCCCGGGAGGGCAGTTGTGGCGTCGCCCGGCTCAGTCCAGCACCCGCCCCAAATACGCCCGCAGCAGCTCCCGCATCTCCGCGATCACCTTCGCGTCGCCCTCCGGGTCCACGCGGAAGGCGAGCTGGACCAGGGTGTCGGCGGTTTCGACGGCGATGAGGAAGGTGCGGCGCAGATCGTCGTCGGGGGTGCGGTCGAGGTAGGCGGAGAGGAGGTCGGTGAGGCGGTCGGCGACGCGGTGGTTGGGTTCGGCCTGACGGGCGCCGACCGGGATCTGGTTGCCGAAGTCGACGAGGGAGAAGCCGGGCGCGGTGCGCTTCATGGCGAGGTACTCGTCGAGCACGGCGTCCATGGCGGCCCGCCAGTCGCCCTGCCGGGCCCCCTCCAGCCGCTCGGTGACGCGCTCGGACCAGCGCTCCAGGTTGCGCTGGGCGAGGGCGTCGGCCATCTGCCGCTTGTTGCCGAAGAAGCGGTAGACGGAGCCGATGGGCACGCCGGCGCGCTGGGCGACGGCGCGGGTGCTCAGGGCGTCGTAGCCGACCTCGTCCAGCAGGTCGGCGCAGGCGTCCAGGATCCTGGTCAGCCGTTCGGCACTGCGCCGCTGGACCGGCGCACGACGGAGCGATGTCGCTTGGGGCACGGACTTCATGATGCCTTTCCGTCGGGGCCTGGTGGAACCTCGCCCCTCGGTACGGAGAAAGGTGGCCGATGCGCTCACTGTGCGCTCACTGTGCGCTCGCCCTGCGCTCAAGGGGACTCGGAGGGGGACGGTGAGGGCTCCGAGACCGTGATGTCGGCCGTGCTCTCGACGGGCTTGCCGTCGACGGCCCAGACCGTGCCGTCGTCGGCGTACAGCCGCGCGGTGACCTGGTGGGTGCCGTGCGGGAGGTAGCCGGCCGGGATGCGGTAGGCCGGGGTGCGCAGATCGGCCACGGGCTGGCCGTCGACGGAGAGCCGGGCGGTACCGCGGCCGGTGACCGCCTTGGCCCGCGCGCCGGACGGCGAGAGGCGGAAGTCGGTCAGCCGCAGCCGGACGTCCCAGCTGCCGTCGCTGTCGGGCTGGACCTCGACGCCCACCCGGGGCGCCCCCTTCTTGTCCACCTCGCGGTAGTGGCGCCCGTCGTCGTCCGTGTCGTCCAGGACCTTGCCGACGGGTGAGGGCGACACCACGGGCCCCTGTTCCCGGGCATCACCGGACCCGCAGCCCACGGCTGCGGCCAGCGGCAGGACACAGACCGTGAGCGCGGTGACTGCTGCGCGCTTCCACGACATGCCCGGGAGATTAGAGCACCTGTCCGACACGCGGATCCCCCTGGGGTCTGGTTCTGGCCGGGCGTGATCGTCCTCGATGAGGAGGACCGGCGGACCTCTTGCGCCCGCGAAAACGCAATCCTACGGTGATGCATAGGAATCGGCCGGGCAAGGAACCGCCACGCAAGGGAGCGACGATGAGCAGCGGGGACGCACGCAAGACCGCCGAGGGACTGTCCTACCTCTCGGGGTTCGGCAACGAGCACGCCTCCGAGGCGGTGCCGGGCGCGCTCCCCGAGGGCCGCAACTCGCCGCAGCGCGCCCCGCTCGGCCTGTACGCGGAACAGCTCAGCGGTACGGCCTTCACCGAGCCGCGTGCCCGCAACCGCCGCTCCTGGCTGTACCGGATCCGCCCCTCGGCCGCGCACCCGGAATTCACCCGCGCCGGCAACGGTGAGCTGCGCACCGGACCGTTCACCGAGACGGCCGCCGACCCCAACCGGCTGCGCTGGGACCCGCTGCCCGAGCCCGCCGGGGGCACCGACTTCCTCGCCGGCCTGTGGACCCTCGGCGGCAACGGCGACGCCGCGCAGCGCACCGGCATGGCCGTGCACCTCTACCACGCGAACGCCTCCATGGACCGGGTCTTCGGCGACTCCGACGGCGAGCTGCTGATCGTGCCCGAGCGGGGCGGACTGCTGCTGCGCACCGAGTTCGGGCTGCTGCACGCCGAGCCGGGCGACGTGGCGCTGATCCCGCGCGGGGTGCGCTTCCGCGTGGAACTCCTGGACGCCACCGCGCGCGGGTACGTCTGCGAGAACTACGGCGCCCCCTTCCACCTCCCCGACCTCGGCCCGATCGGCGCCAACGGACTGGCAAACCCGCGTGACTTCCGCGCGCCCGTGGCCGCGTACGAGGACGTCGAGGGCCCGGTGGAGGTGGTCAACAAGTTCTGCGGCAACCTCTGGAGCGCGACCTACGGCCACTCGCCGCTCGATGTGGTCGCCTGGCACGGCAACCATGTCCCGTACGTCTACGACCTGCGCCGTTTCAATGTCATCGGGTCCATCTCGTACGACCATCCCGACCCGTCGATCTTCACGGTGCTGACGTCCCCGTCGGACACCCCGGGCCTGGCCGGGGTGGACTTCGTGGTGTTCGCGCCGCGCTGGCTGGTGGGCGAGGACACCTTCCGGCCGCCGTACTTCCACCGGAACGTGATGAGCGAGTACATGGGGCTGATCGAGGGCGCCTACGACGCGAAGACGGCCGGAAAAGGCGGCTTCGTGCCGGGCGGCGGCTCGCTGCACAACATGATGTCGGCGCACGGCCCCGACCGGGAGACCTTCGACCGGGCGAGCGCCGCCGAGCTGCGGCCGCAGCGGGTCGACGACGGCCTCGCGTTCATGTTCGAGACGCGGTGGCCGCTCACCCTCACCCCGCACGCGGCCGGCGCGGACCATCTGCAACAGCGGTACGACGACGTGTGGAACGGCCTCGAACGCCACTTCCGCCCCTTGCACTGACCCATGCCGACCGGTACGGATGGCCCGTGACCTCCTTCGCCCCGGACTCGATCGTCCTCAACCGCAAGCTGCCGCTCTGGTACCAGGTGTCGCAGTCGCTGCGCGCCTCGATACTCGGCCGCTCGCCCCGCGACCCGCTGCGGCTGCCCACCGAGGAGCGGCTGGCGGAGCACTACGGGGTGAGCGTGCTGACCATGCGGCAGGCGCTGAAGGAGCTGGAGGACGAGGGGCTGATCACCCGGCACCGACGGCGGGGCACGTTCATCGAACCCAGGGTGCGGAGGGGCGCACCCGTGCGGCTCCTCGGGTCGGTCGACGCGATCGTGGCCCAGCAGTCGGGCATGGTGACGAAGCTCCTCGGCCACGGGCCCGCGCGGGTGCCCGCCGAACTCGCCGAGCACTTCCCGGATCTGACCGAGGTGGCGACGTACCACCGGCTGCGCGGCGACGAGAAGACGGGCGAGCCGACCAACCACGCCCGCAACTACGTCCGTCCCGAGATCGCCGCCCGCATCGACCCGGAGGACCTGGTGCGCCGGCCGATGACCAAGGTGCTGCGGGACGTGGTGGGCGCGGACATCGGCCGGATCACCGACACCGTGGAGGCCCGGCTCGCGGACCCGGAGACGGCCCAGCTGCTCGATGTTCCGCTGCTGAGCCCGATCCTGCACTACACGGGGATCATCCACGACCGGGCGGGGCGGGTGCTCGACGCGGCCGTCATCCAGTACCGCGGGGACCGTTTCTCCTTCACGGTCACCCTCGACGCGCCCTGAGCACCAACTACGATGCCCAGCGTGACGCACGACGACGCTCCGCTGCTGGCGGACCTCATGCCGTGGTCCGTCGCACCGCCGCGGCTCGGCCGGGGGTGGCCGACGGCTGCCGACCCGGCGTCCCTGAAGGCCCGCTGGGAGGCCCTGGTGACGGCCGCCGGCCCGGAACGCGAGACCCTGTTCGAGCCGACGCGCTCGCGCACCCTGCACACCGCGGTCGGCCAGCTTCCGGGGCGCACGGGCGGCACCGAACGGCTGGTCCGGGCGTCCGGCCCCTGCCCCGAGCCCGTACGGGTGCTGGCCGCCCCGTACGACGAGCGGTGGCTGATCCCCGACCACCGGCTGATCGACGCGGCCCGCCCCGAGCTGTGGCGGGTGGCGGACGAACGGCAGGTGTTCGTGGTGGAGACCCCCGAGCTGCCGGCGGCCCCGCTCCTCGCCACCTCCCTGCTGCCCCTGCTGCGGCCCGGCCGGGTCCGCCCGCTGTACCGGCGCCCGGGGGGTGCCGAACCGAATCTGGCGCCCCGGCTCCTGGCGCACCTGGACCACTCCCCCGATCCGCTGGACTTCCTGGCCTGGACCCTGACGGCCGTCCGCCCCGATCTCACCGTCCCGCTCCCCCGGGACCCCGACGTGTGGGCCCGGGGCGTCGCGTCGGGCCGGCGGGCGCTGTGGCTGCTGCGCCGGGACGGCGAGCGCCCCAAGCTGCCCGGCGGCCGCCGCCCCTACGTCCGCGCCCCGCTCCCGGCCCGTCCGCTGACCCTCCTCTACGACCGTGCGGAGGAAACCCTCCATCTCGACGAAGGCCGGATCTCGCCGGTCCCGCCGGAGGCCTGGGACGTCGAGACGGGCGCGGGGGTCCGGGTCCTGGAGCAGTGGTTCACGGCCCGGACCACCGAGAGCGCCGGGCCGGGCACCCTGGAGGCGATCCGTCCGGCCGTCTGGCAGCAGACGTGGACGTCCGAACTCCTGGAGCTGATCACGGTGTTGGCGCTGCTCGCCGAAGTGCACGCACAGCGGCGGGAGTTGACGGTGACGGATCAGGTCACGGCCGGTGAGCTGCGGGCGGCCGGCGTGCTGCCGGTCCCGGACTCCGCCCGTCGTCCCGCTTCTGTGCTGGACCATCAGGAGGAAGGCCCCGAGGGGCAGTTCGCGCTCCTGTGAGCGCCGGTGCCCGTCAGGGACGAGCGCGCGGCACGGCGCCCGGCGACCACGGGGTGCGGTAGCGCGGTGCCGAGACCCCGGCCGCGAAGGCGCGGACGCTCGCGGCGGAGGTGGTGACCCGCCAGTCGATCACCCGGACCGCCTCGTACCAGATCACGCCGATGATTCCCGGATGGCGGGGCAGCGAGCGGAACATGTCGGTGATCCACTCCGCCTTGCGGCCGGCCGCGTCCGTGGCCCCCACCTCGGTGATCACCAGGGGCTTGGCGGTGAGCCGGCGCAGCCGCCGCTCCGAGGCGGTGAAGATCCGGTCGAAGGACTGGTAGCTCTCCAGGCCCACGGTGCCGTAGTAGCCGGACAGACCCACCCAGTCCACATAGGCGTCTCCGGGGTAGAGCTCCTCGAACGGGGTGGCGTTCTCGTAGTGGACGTTGGGGCTCCACACCCAGACCGCGTTGTCGGCGCCCGCCTGCTCGAAGAGGCGGTGCACATGCCGCCAGGCCCGCACGTACTCGCCCGGCCGGTTGCCGTTGGCCTCCTCGCACCACGGGTACCAGTAGCCGTTCATCTCGTGGGCGAAGCGGATCCCCACCGGGTGGCCGAGCGAGGCGACGCCCTTCGCCCAGGCGCGGATGTACGGGTCGAAGGCGCCGTCGATGATCCGGGAGAGCCGGTAGCGGGGCTGTACACCGCGCAGTCGCTCCTCGTCGGGCTCGGCCCGGTGGTCCCAGGGTTCCCAGGCCAGCAGGGGCATCATGCCGCGCCGGGCGACGTCGTCGACGGGCCCGGCGTCGAAGGTGTCGCTCGCCCAGTCCAGGGAGAACTCGTAGACCTGCGGGAGGTGTCCGGTGGCGCGGGTGAACCGGGCCGCCTCGGTGAGGTCGTGGACGCCCGCGTCGGTCATGATGCCGACGAAGGCGTCCCCGGGCGCGGGGAACGTGGCCCGGCCGTCCCGGCTGTCCTGGCCGTCCCGGCTGTCCTGGCCGTCCCGGTGGACGGGGTGGGTGGGCGGCAGCGCAGCGTCGATCGCGGCCGCGCGGCGCCGGTCGGGCTCGCCCGCGAGGTGCGGTCCCACGACGAAGACGTACCCGCCGAGCAGAAGGGCGAGGACGACGGCGAGCACCCGCGGGACCGTGGGCCTCACCGGGCCTCCCGGGCCGCGAGCAGCGGCGGCAGCAGTCCCGTCAGCAGCGCCAGCACCGCCCACAGCCGGGGCGCCGGGTTGGTGTGGCCGAGGACGTGACTGGCCGTCAGCGGGGCCGCCATGAGGCCCGCCCAGAGCAGATGGAGCCGGAAGGTACGCGGTGAGTCGGGGCTGCGCAGCTCGCCCTTGGCGGTGACCGCGTAGCCGAGGGGGCGGCGCAGGAGCGCGGAGAGGGCGGCCGACACGTAGACGGGCCCGGCGAACAGGGCCAGGGCGAAACCGCGGACGCCGAGTTCGCGCCGCTCGTGCTCGGCGAGGTTGAAGCGGCGCAGCCACCACCACAGCCACAGCCAGCTGCCCATCCCGGCCGACCACAGGCCCAGCCAGGTCGGCCCCTCGAGACCGGCGGTCGTCACCCCGAGCAGCAGGGCGAGGGCGGTGGCGAGCGTGCCGAGGAGGAGGGTCGCGGCGACGCTCGGGTAGTAGAACTGCACCAGGGTGTAGAGCAGTCGCTGGCGCCGGTCCAGCCGGACGCCCTCGGTGAGACGGCGGTTGAGCTTGATCTCCCAGACGCCGTAGGCCCAGCGCTTCTGCTGGTTGAAGTAGTCGGTCCAGCTCGTGGGGCCCTCGCCGACGGCGATCACGTCCGGGGTGTAGACGCCCTTCCAGCGGTGGCCGGTGGCCGGGTTGACGGTGCCCTGGACGCGCATGCTGGTCAGATGGTCCTCGATGATCGAGTCCTGATAGCCGCCGATGCTGCGCCAGGCCGTAGCCCGGTAGAGGTGGTTGGTGCCGATGAGCAGCGGCGCGTCGAGGCCGTTGCCGCCACGCTCGACGATCCCGCTGAACAGGTACTGCTGGACGGAGGCGCCGTGCGCGATCCAGTTGTCGTCCATGTTCCCGTACACCTGGGGCGCGACGACGAACGCGACGTCGGGGTCGTGGAAGTAGCCGAGGCAGCGCTCCAGGAAGCAGGGCAGCGGGACGTGGTCGGGGTCCATCTGGGCGATCACGTCGTAGCCGCGCTCGTGCTCGGCGCGCCACGCGTTGTGGTTCCCCGCCTTGGTCCGGGTACGGAAGATGCCCCAGGGCCGGTGGTACTCGGGGCGGCCCTTGCGGGTGAAGTGGTGGACGCCGAGGCGCGCGGCGAGGGCGCGTACGGCGGGGTCGTCGCCCTCGTCCAGGATCCACACGTCGACGCTGCCGCCGTAGTAGGTGACTCGGCGCATGGCCCGCAGGGTGCGCTCCACGACGTCGAGGGGTTCCTTGGCGGGCACGATGGTGGTCAGCATCGCCACCCGCAGGCCCGTCGGCGGGGTGAGCGGCACGGGGTCGCGGGCGTGCCAGGCGAACGTCCAGACGGCGAAGACCTGCACCACCTTGACGAGTTCGATGGTGACGACCACGCAGAAGGCGAGCCGGGCGAGGACCAGCCGCCAGTCGCCGAGCGCACCGGCGCCGCCGCCGGGCACGTGCCGGGGCAGCAGCAGCCACCCGGCGAGCACGAGAGTGCTGCACGCGGTCAGCAGCGCCAGGGCGGTGAGGACGACCCGCTGCGCGGTGCTCAGGACGTTGCGGAACCGCACCTGCACCGGGCCGCCGCTCCCCGGCACCGACAGCGGCCCGGTGAGCCGGGCACAGCGCCGGTACGACTCCCGCGCCCCCGCCCCCGCCCCTGCCCCCGCCCCTGCCCCTGCCTCCGGCCGCGTTCCCGTCTCCACCTCTGCCGTCCCGGACACCGGCGTCGCACCTCCCCTCGCGAAGGACCCCGGCCGTACGCCAGGCACCGCTTCAGACACGTGCCGCCGACGGCCGGTTCCGGCCGGCGGGGGCGCGCGGGAGCGCGGGTGGAGCGTGCGGGGCAACGTCAGGTGCGCACGGCGTAGAGCCGGCTGTCCGCGCCCCCGAAGTACACGGCGTCGGCGGTGGCGGTGGGCGGCCCCACCTCCGCACCGGCCGTGAACGTCCAGCGCCGCTCACCGCTGCCGGCGTCGACCGCGTACAGCCGCTGGTCGCTGCTGCCGACGTACACGACCCCGTCGGCGACGGCGGGCGCGCCGACGTCCCCGTCCGTGGCGAGCGACCAGCGCCTCTCGCCGGTCCGGGCGTCCCAGGCGCGCAGTTCCCGCCCGCTCCCGCAGTAGACGGTCCCGCGCGCCACGAGCGGTCCGGCCTGGGCGGAGACCCCTTTCGCCCGCCAGGCCTCCTTCCCGCCCGCGACCCGGACGGCGTACAGGTTCCGGTCGGTGCTCCCGAAGTACACGAGCCCGCCCGTCACCACCGGGAACCACGAGACGGCGCCCGCGGTGGTGAACCTCCAGCGCAGCTCGCCGGTGGCAGCGTCGACGGCGTACAGGCAGGTGTCGCTGCACCCCACGTAGACGGTGTCGCCGGCGACCGTGGGCGAGTGGGTGTCATGGCCGGTCCTGAACCGCCACCGCCGGCTCCCGTCCGAGACGTCGACGGCGTAGAGGTGGCCGTCCGAGCTGCCGATGTAGGCCACCCCGCCGCTGACCACGGGCGAGTGCACGATCCCGCCCGTGCGGAACGCCCAGCGCCGCCGGCCCGAGCGGGCGTCGAGCGCGTACAGCCTGCCGTCGTCACTGCCGAGATAGGCCACCCCGCCGAGCAGCCGGGGCGCCGAGCCCAGCGCCGCACCGGTCGTGTACGACCATCTGCGCGCCCCGGACGCCACGTCGACGGCGTACAGCGTGCCGTCGTTGCTCGCCGCGTAGACCAGGTCCCCGGCGACACTCGGGTGGTTGACGAGCACACCGGTGACCGGGAAACGCCACAACCGCGTGCCCGCCCTCGCCGGGGGCCCGTCGTCGAGCAGCTTCCAGCCGGTGAACCCGAGGCCGGCGGCGGCGGTGACCCCGGCGGCGGCGAGGAGGAGGCGACGACGGGTGGGGTCGGGGGACGGAGGGCCGGGGGACGGAGGGCCGGGGTCCGGAGGGCCGGGGTCCGGGCCGGGACCGGGACCGGGCCCGGGACCTGGGGCCGTGGTCGGCGGCGGGGGAAGGCCGTGCCGGGCGGACGCCCCGACGGCGTCCGGGTGCCGGCGGCCCGTCCCCGTGCCCCGGACCAGGAGGTGCCGTGGATCGCCGGTGCGGACCGGGGGCGTCGCCCCGAGGGCGGCCGTGACCTCGCCGAGGCCGGGACGCCGTGCCGCGTCCTTGGCCAGACAGGCGGCCGCGATGCCGAGCAGCCGGTCCGGGACCGCTTCCAGATACGGCTCCTCGTGGACGATGCGGTACAGCAACACGTCGGGAGAGGCCTCGCCGAAGGGCCCGGTGCCGGTGGACGCGAAGACGAGGACGGCCCCGAGCGCGAAGACGTCGGTGGCGGCCCCGGTGCGCTCGCCGCGGATCTGCTCCGGTGCCATGTACCCCGGGGAGCCCATGGTGGTGCCGGTGTGGGTCAGCGCGCTGGCGTCGCTCACCTTCGAGATGCCGAAGTCGATGACGCGCGGCCCGTCGGACGCCAGCAGGACGTTGCCCGGCTTGAGATCGCGGTGGACCACACCGGCCGCGTGGATGGCGCCGAGCGCCTGCACCAGCCCGAGCCCCAGCTCGCACACCGCCCGCTCGCCGAACGGCCCGCCGCCGCGCACCGCCTCCGTCAGCGAGGGCCCGGGGATGTACGCGGTGGCCAGCCAGGGCGGACTGCCCTCGGGATCCGCGTCGACGACGCCCGCGGTGAAGGGCCCGGCGACACACCGGGACGCCTCGACCTCGCGGGCGAACCGCCTGCGAAAGGCCGGATCCCTGGCCAGTTCGGGCTGGATGACCTTGAGCGCGACCTGCTCGTCCGTCTCCGACCGGGCGAGATAGACCCGCCCCATGCCGCCCGCGCCGAGCCGCGCGAGGAGCCGGTACCGACCGATCTGCGCGGGATCCTCCGGCGCCAGGGCCTCCAAGCGCCCACCCCCTCAACTCCGTGCGGGGTGGAGCCTTCCCTGCCCGACTTGTCAGCACACAGCGGGCGAAGCAGACCTTCACGGGACACGGGGAACCGCGCGAACGACCACGACGCGCCCGCCCCCGCGCAACGCCTCCTCACCCCCGTGGCGCGAACGCGTCCAGCACCCTCTCCACCGCGAACCCGAAGACCGCCTCGAGATCGATCGGCCCCGGATCCTCCGTGAACGCCGCGGCCATCCGCGGATACGCCCCACTCGCCACCTGACTCCCCAGGTAGCCGATCCGCACCGCGTTCTCCTGCTCCTCCGACCACGGCAACGACCGGGCCCGCTCGGCGGTGGCCAGCTCATTGACGACGTACATGGTCACAACGCCGTTGATCATGGCGACGAGCTGCATCTTCACGCCGTACGTCGTCTCCAGCGGATCCAGACAGGCCAGGCAGTGCTCCAGATACCGCAGCGCGTGCGGGCTGAACCCGTACACGGGGGACATCAGCCTCGGCAGCCAGGGATGCCGGTGCATGAGCGCGCGCGTGTCGCGGGCGACCCTGCGCATGTCCGCCCGCCAGTCCCCGCTCGGCTCCCACTCCTCGTGCTCGCCGCTGACCGCGTCCACCATCAGCTCGTACAGGTCCTCCTTGCGGGGGACGTAGTTGTACAGCGACATGGTCCCGCAGCCCAGCGCGGCGGCGACGTGCCGCATGGAGACCGCGTCGAGCCCGCCCTCGTCGGCGATCCGCACCGCCGCCGCGGCGATGTCGGCACGGGTGTACGCGGGCCTCGGCCCCCGGCCCGTCCGCTCCGGACGGGCCCAGATCACTTCGGGTACGGCCGCTCGGCCCGCCATCGGTCATCACCTCGCCCACCATCGTAGTTACGTACAGCGTACGTAGTGCGCTATGGTCACCCCATGACAACTACGTACGGTGTACTTAGTGAAGGCCTGGAGAAGCGGTTCGGCGAGGTGCGGGCCCTGCGCGGCCTGGACCTGGCCGTACCGCAGGGCACGGTCTGCGGGATCCTCGGGCCGAACGGGGCGGGCAAGACGACCGCGGTACGGCTGCTGACCACGCTGCTGCGCCCGGACGCGGGGTCGGCCAGGGTCGCCGGCCGCGACCTGGTCCGGGAGGCGGCGGCCGTGCGCCGGGCGATCGGCGTCACGGGTCAGTACGCGTCGGTGGACGGTGACCTCACCGGCCGCCAGAACCTCCGCCTCTTCGCCCGGCTGCACCGGGTGCGCGGCCCGGCCGGGCGCGCCGACGACCTCCTCGCCCGCTTCGGCCTCGCCGAGGCCGCCGACCGCGCCGCCTCGACCTACTCCGGCGGGATGCGCCGCCGGCTCGACCTCGCCGCGAGCCTGATCCGCCGTCCGGAGGTGCTGTTCCTGGACGAGCCGACCACGGGTCTCGACCCGGCCTCCCGCAACGACATCTGGGACGCCGTGCGCGAGCTGAAGCAGGACGGCACCACGGTCCTGCTGACCACCCAGTACCTGGAGGAGGCGGACCGGCTCGCCGACGACATCGCCCTGATGGAGCGGGGCCGGGTGGCCGAGACCGGCTCCCCCGCCCATC
Organism: Streptomyces griseoruber; assembly: GCF_001514205.1. Classification (GTDB taxonomy): domain Bacteria; phylum Actinomycetota; class Actinomycetes; order Streptomycetales; family Streptomycetaceae; genus Streptomyces; species Streptomyces griseoruber. The sequence continues at coordinate 172,497 of NZ_KQ948779.1, forward strand.
TGAAGGCGCTCATCGGCTCCTACGCCGAGGTGGTCGTCGCCGACCGGGGTGCGCTGGCGCAGGCCGCCGCCGTGCTCGACCGGCTCACCGGCGCCGAACCGTCCTTCGACCACGACCGGGGCTCCGTCGGCGCGGTCACCCGCGACAGCACGCTCACCCTTCCCCGGCTGGTCCGCGAACTCGACACGGCGGGGGTGCCGTTGCTCGACGCGAGCCTGAAACCGCCCACCCTCGACGACGTGTTCCTGCGCCTGACCGGCGAGCGGCACGACAGCGACGACCACAACCGCCACGGCGACCACAACGGCCACGGCGACCCCGGCGACCGCGACGGCAAGGAGATGGCGGCATGAGCGCACTGGCGTACGACGGCACGGCCATGCTGGGCCGGCAGCTCCTGCGGGTGCGCAACAACCCGGCGCTCGTGATCCTGACCCAGACCATGCCGATCACGATGCTGCTGTTCTTCGGGTACGTCTTCGGCAGCGCGCTGGCGATGCCGGGCGCCGAGTACCGCTCCTTCCTGGTGCCGGGCCTGCTGGTGGCGATCGCCGCCAACGGGATCATGACCGGGATGTTCCAGGCGGCGCAGGACGTCCACCGGGGTGTGACGGACCGGCTGCGCACCCTGCCGATCAGCCGGGCGGCGGTGCCATTGGGGCAGGCGGCGGCCGATGTGCTGGTCACGGCGGCGGGGACGGTGCCGTTCCTGCTGGTGGGGCTGGCCGTCGGCTGGCGCGTGGACGGGTCGGCGGCGGGGGCCGCCGGCGCGGTGGGCCTGCTGCTGCTGTTCCGGTTCGCGTGCACCTGGGCCGGGATCTTCCTCGGGCTTCTCTCGCGCAGCGAGGAGGCGGCCGGTCAGCTCGGCAGCGCCACGTTCATGCTGCCGCTGCTGTCCAACGCCTACATCCCCACGGACAACCTGCCGGGCTGGCTGCGCACCCTCGCCGAGTGGAACCCGCTCAGCGCGGTGACCACGGCCCTGCGGGACCTGTTCGGCAACGCGCCCGTGCCCGAGGGCGCCGCCTGGCCGGTGGCGCATCCGGTCGCCGGTTCGCTGGCCTGGTGCGCGGTGCTGATCGCGGTGTTCGCGCCGCTCGCCGTACGGCGCCACGGCCATCCCGGCGCATGACAGGCCCGTGAACCGGGAGCGCGGCCGCCGCGGCCGACGGCGCGCAGCGGTGACGGGAAGTGGGTTCGCCGGTGGGGCCGTCGCGGGTGGTGCCGCCTCCGATCACACTGCCGGGCGGGTCGGAGGCGGGGATGGGGGACGTGCCCGCGCTCGGGGAACACACCGAAACGCTGCTGCGTGCCGCGGGGATGACGGACGAGGAGATCGCAGCGCTGCGCCGGGACGGTGTGGCCCGCTGAGCGCGGGGCTCAGTGCTTGTGTCCGCCGAACAGGGAGCGGCGCAGCCGTCGCAGGGGCGCGAACAGCGAGACGCGGGCCGTCCTGTTGCGTGCGTGAGCGGGTTCGCGTGCGGTCAGTTCGAGCATGAGCGAGGTCGCCTCGACCGTCTCCCGTTGCGGTATGGCGGGACCCGCCAGCACCGCGAGATGGCGGTCGAGCCGCGCCTTGGTCGCGCTGCTCCCGCAGGTGATCGCAGGGACCCTCGCCCTGCTGCGCATCGTTATCTGTTCCATGTCACTCCCCACCCGTACGAGTCCACCCGGCCCGGGCAGGGTAACCCTATCGCCCCGTCCGGGCACGCGTGTAAAGAGCTCACAGGAATCACCTTCCCCGTAAGGGGGTTGACGACTCCTGTCCGATCACTCTCCGAATCCAACCGATTTCAGGGTGAGTTGGACAATCGGCTGACTGGTGGGCTGAGCTGAGCCCCCGTCGGGCTCCACGGTCACAGCGAGTGATGTCGAGGTCTTGTCGAGACCGGTCGCCACCAAGGGCGTGTCGCCGTCGAAGAGCCCCAGGGAGCGCGGTTGCACGTCGGGGCGCATGAGCCAGAGCTGATGCACCCGCCCGCCGGCCGGCTCCCCGTATCCGCTCAAGGTGATGATCGCCTCACCCTCGGATGCGGAAGCGATTACTCCGATACTGCGGCCCTTGGCGTCCGTACCCGTGTTCGCCCTGGCGTCCGGAGCTGCGAGAACGTGGGCGATCTCACGCGCCTGGGCGCGCTCCGCGTTCAGCTGGTCCTGGGTGCGGTTCGCCTGGACGCCGAAGAGCGAGGCGACGACGAGCGCCGCGGCGGCGGTGGCCGTGGCGAACGGCACGAACACCGGTCGGCGCGCGCGGGGCGCACGGGAGCGTCCCGGCGCCGGCCGCGTACCCCAGACGTGTGGGGGCAGTTGGGGCTCGTACGCCCGCACCGGCGTACGCCCCGGCTCCTGCGGGGTGGCGCGTACGGCGGCCAGCACCCGGTCGCGCATCGCGGCCGGCGGCGGCGCCGACTGGGACCAGGCGAGCCGGACGGCGTCCTCGGCCAGCGCCCGCACCTCGGCGGCGCAGCGGTCGCACGTGTCGAGATGCTTCTCGAAACGGCGGCGCTCGTCCGGCTCCAGGGCGTCCAGGGCGTAGGGCGCGGCCAGCGAGTGCAGGTCACCCCGGCCGAACAGTTTTCCGAACACACTCACGCGGCGCCTCCCAGACAGTCCCTCAGCCGCGTGAGTCCGTCGCGCATCCGGGTCTTCACGGTGCCCAGCGGCAGCTTCAGCCGCTCGGCGACCTCACGGTACGTATAGCCGTCGTAGTAGGCGAGGGTGACGGACTGCCGCTGGAGATTGGTCAGCCGGTCCAGGCAGCGGCGCACCAACTGGCGCTCCAGGCCCGCCTCGACCTCCTCCGCCACCTGGTCGAAGGCCGGGTCGTGGTAGCGCCGGCCCTCGCGCTGCTCGCGGTCGGAGGCGGCGCGGGCGCTGCGCACCCGGTCGACGGCGCGCCGGTGGGCGAGCGTGAGGATCCAGGACAGGGCGCTGCCCCGGCCGGGGTCGTAGCGGGCGGCGGAGCGCCAGGCCTCCAGGAGCACCTCCTGGGCGACCTCCTCGGACTGGGCGGGGTCGCGCACGACCCGGCGCACGAGTCCGAACACCGGCCCGGACACCAGTCCGTACAACTGCTCGAATGCCCGGTGGTCCCCGCCAGCGACGAGCACCAGCAGCTCGTCCGCCTCCATCCGGTCCCCCTCTCCGCGGCCGCACCCGGGCCGTCCCGTCACACCAGGCATTCGCAACGGACACACCTCCGTATGGGGTACGGATCCGAGCCGCCGAAACGCGGGTCGAGCAACGAAAAAAAGTTTTTTGTTTTCGACCAATCCGATCGGCCGTCCGGTCCGTATCACTGTCCGTCAGGCAAGTTGGCACAGAGGACGGACGGCAGGACGGCATGACTGCAGCTATCTCCAACAGCGGCTCGGGGCGCAAGGGCGTCGCGACTCTCATTTGTGGGGCGCTCGCCGCCGGGGGGCTCACCGCCGCCGGCGTCGCCGTTCTGGCCCCCGGAACGGCGAACGCCTCCAGCCACCGTGAGGCTCCCCTCATCTCGGGGACCCCTCAGTACGACAACACCGACTTCTACGCGTTCGTCAGCCCGGACCACCCCGACACGACGACGATCATCGCGAACGTGATCCCGTTCGAGGAGCCCGGTGGCGGCCCGAACTTCTACCAGTTCGCCGAGGACGCGCAGTACGACATCCGCATCGACAGCAACGGCGACGCGAAGGAGGACCTGGTCTTCCGCTACACGTTCAAGACGAACGTGAAGAACCGGAAGTCCTTCCTCTACAACACCGGTGTGGTCGACAGCCTGTACGACCCCGACCTGAACGTCACCCAGACCTACGACCTGACCCTGATCAAGGAGAAGGACGGCAGGGTCGAGCACGAGACCAAGCTCGCGGACGATGTGCCGGTGGCGCCGTCCAACGTGGGCAAGGCCTCGATGCCGAAGTACTCCAAGCTGCGCGACCAGGCGATCTACAAGCTGTCCAACGGCGCCAAGACGTTCGCCGGCCAGGCCGACGACCCGTTCTTCGCCGACCTGCGCGTGTTCGACCTGCTGTACGGCGGTGACCTCTCCGAGGTCGGCCGGGACACCCTCAAGGGCTACAACGTCAACACCATCGCCCTCCAGGTGCCGAACGACCTGATCACCGAGTCGAAGAACCAGCCGATCGTCGGCATGTGGTCGACGATCCAGCGCGAGAACGCGCAGGGCTACTACGAGCAGGTCTCGCGCCTCGGCAGCCCGCTGGTCAACGAGGTCGTCAACCCGATCAAGGACAAGGACAAGTTCAACGCGTCCAAGCCCAAGGACGACGGCCAGTTCCTGAAGAACGTCACCAACCCCGAGCTGCCGAAGCTCATCGAGGCGATCTTCAAGATCAAGGCGCCGGCCGAGCCGCGCAACGACCTGGTCGACGTGTTCCTCAAGGGCGTCAAGGGGCTCAACCAGCCGCCGTACGTGACGCCGTCCGAGGAACTGCGCCTCAACACCTCCATCAAGCCGGCGAAGAGCCCCAAGCGGCTCGGCGTGCTCGACGGCGACAACGCGGGCTTCCCGAACGGACGCCGCCTCACCGACGACGTGATCGACGCCTCGCTCCAGGTCGTCGAGGGTGAGCTGGTCGGTTCCAAGAACGACCTCGGTGACGCGGTCGACAAGAACGACAAGAAGTTCGAGAACTACTTCCCGTACATCGCCCTGCCGACCGCCGGTTCGCGCGGCAAGACCGCGAAGAGCGCCGCCGACACCAAGAGCGCCCTCGGCGACGGCCTCACCACCACCTCGGAGAACACCCCGCTGATCGCCGCGTCCGCGGGCGCCGGCGCCGCGGGCATCCTCCTCATCGGCGGTGCCCTGATGTGGTGGCGCCGGATGCAGCGTCCGTCGTACCGCCGCCACTGAGGCACCGGCCGGACCCATCACCCGGTGGGCCGGGGAGAATCCTGCGCTCCCCGGCCCGCCTCACTCCCCCCACGAACTGGCGCGGCCCGCGTACTCATCCCCCACGGCGCGGGCCGCGCCACCCCACCCCCACCTCCCCCACACCGCAGGCCGATCCACCCCAGGCGACCTAGGAGAGGGCATGTCCCCGCGTACGAACGACGGCGAACCGGAGCACGAGCGGCCGGAATCCGGACCCATGTCCGAGGACGCCGCCGTGGCGGACCCGGACCTGCGGGAGAACGGGGCGGACGGGGCCGACACCGCCACCGAGGTCATCTCCGACAGCGGCGACACCGCCGCCGAGGTCACCTCCGACCGAGGCGCCGGCTCCGGCTCCGGTGCCGACGTGGTCGACGAGCGGGTGGCCGCCGTACGACGGGTCGGCGACGCCGGTCGTCGCTGGCGGCGGGTCCAGCTCGGCGCCTGTGCGGCCATGATGGCGGTGGGACTGACGGCGGGGGCGATCGCGATCGGCGCCGTGCGGGACGGCCGGGCGCCCCACGTGGCCACCGCCGCCGCCGTGTCCCCCGGTCTCCTCGCGAGCGGCGACCTGGACACCGCCATCGCCGCGCTCCAGACCCATCTGCGCGCCCAGCCCAAGGACTTCGGCAGCTGGGCCACCCTCGGACTCGCCTACGTCGAACAGGCGCGCACCAAGGGCGACCCCTCCCGCTACCCCCAGGCCGAACAGGCCCTGAAGCGCTCGCTGTCCCTGAAGAAGGACAACGACGCGGCGCTGGCCGGCCGGGCCGCGCTGGCCGCCGCCCGCCATGACTTCGCGGGCGCGCTGAAGTACGCGGACAAGGCACTGAAGCAGAACCCCTACAGCGAACGCGCCCTGTGCTCCCGTATCGACGCCCTCGTGGAACTCGGCCGCTACGACGACGCCGAGCGGGCGGCGAACCTCGCGGACCAACGGCGGCCCGGCGTGCCGGTGTTCACCCGCTACGCGTACGTCCACGAGCTGCGCGGCGACGTCACCACCGCCCGCCGCGTCCTGGACCGGGCGCTCTCCGCGTCCACCACCCCCGGCGACATCTCCTACGTGGCCGCCCAGCTCGGCCAGCTCGCCTGGAACCAGGGCCGTTACGAGGAGGCCCTCACCTACTACGCCCGCGCCCTCGCCGCCGACGACACCTACCTCCCGGCGCTGGAGGGCAGGGCCCGTGCCCAGGCCGCGACCGGACAGCGGGCCGAGGCGATCAAGGGGCTGGAGACCGTCGTCGCCCGTTACCCGCTGCCCGGCCCGCTCGTCGCCCTCGGCGAGCTGTACGAGGCCCGGGGCGCGCGGGGGGACGAGGAGAAGGCGCAGAACCAGTACGCCCTCGTCGACGCCTGGACGGCGATCGCCCGCGCCAACGGCGTCAACGTCGACCTCGACACCGCGCTCGCCGCCGCCGACCACGGGGACCGGGCGACCGCCCTGCGCGCGGCCCGCGACGACTGGTCCCGTCGGCACACCGTGCACACGGCGGACGCCCTCGCCTGGGCCCTGCACGTCAACGGCAAGGACGCCGAGGCCCTCACCTACGCCCGGCAGGCCACGGCCACCGGCTACCGCAACGCGAGCTTCCTCTACCACCGCGGGGTGATCGAGAAGGCCACCGGTCACCCCGACGACGCCCGTACCCACCTCGCCGCCGCGCTGAAGCTGAACCCCGGCTTCTCCCCGCTGGGCGCCCGTGAGGCCCGTACGGCGCTCAAGACGCTGGAGGCGGACAAGTGAAGACCCGTCGTCTGTTCGCCTCCTGCGCGGCCGTGTTCACGGCCGGCGTCGCGCTCGCGCTGGCTCCTTCCACCAGCGCGAGCGCACACCCCCTCGGCAACTTCACCGTCAACCGCTACGACGGTCTCGTCGCCGCGCCGGGACACCTGCGCGTCGACCATGTCGAGGACCTCGCCGAGATCCCGGCGACCCAGGCCAAGCCCGATCTGAAGCGGCTCGGCACCACCGAGTGGGCCCGGCAGCGGTGCGAGAGCGCCGCGAGCGGCAGCAGGCTCACCGTCGACGGCGAGGCCGTCCCCCTCACGGCCGGCCGCAGCAAAGCGGTGCTGCGGCCGGGCCAGGCCGGACTGAACACCCTCCGGGTGGAGTGCCGGCTGACCGCGGAGCTGCCCGAGAAGCGGACGTTCTCCCTCTCCTTCCACAGCGAGGGCGCCTCCACCGGCCCCGGCTGGCGCGAGATCACCGCGCGCGGGGACCGCATGACGCTCACCGAGTCCGACGTGCCGGAGAAGTCGGTGTCGGACGAGCTGACCACGTACCCCAAGGAGCTGCTCTCCTCGCCCGCCGACACCGCGACCGCGGCGCTGACGGTACGTCCGGGCGGCGCGGCGCTCGCCGAGGACGACGACCGGGACGCGCCCGCCGCGTCCGTCCTCCCCCGGGGCGCCGACCGCTGGACCCGGGCGCTGGACGACCTCGTCGCCCGCCAGGACCTCACCCTCGGCTTCGCCGCGCTGGCGCTGGTGATCGCCGTCGTCCTCGGCGCGATGCACGCGGTCGCCCCGGGCCACGGCAAGACCATCATGGCCGCGACCGCGGCCGCCCGCGGCGGCAAGGCCCGGATGAAGGACGTCCTGCCGCTGGCCGCGTCGGTCACCATCACCCACACCCTCGGCGTGGTCGCCCTCGGCCTGCTCGTCACCGCCGGCTCGGCGGCGGCCCCCTCGGTGATCGCCTGGCTGGGTCTGGCGAGCGGTGCCCTGGTGCTCTGCGCGGGCGTCACCCTCGCCCGCCGGGCCTGGCGCAACCGGGGACCCGGGCACGGGCACGGACACAGCCACGGCGGCCACACCCACAGCCACGGCCCCGACGGCGGCCACGCGCACGACCACGGGCACGACCACGGGCATCCGCACGACCACTCCCCCACCCCCAGCCGTGAGCTCGTCCTCGCCGGCGCCCCGGCCGCCCGCGCGCACAGCCTCACGAAGAAGGCCCCCGCGCACCACGACCACGGTCACGAGCACGGACACGAGCACGACCACCACCCCGAACACGCGCACGACCACGAGCACGGGCACGAGCACGGGCACGAGCACGAGCACGGGCACGAGCACGGGCACGAGCACGAGCACGGGCACAGCCATGCGCACGGTGGCCACACGCACACGCACGGCGGCCACACCCACACCCACGAAGTCGCCCCCACCCTCCGCGGCACGATCCTGCTCGGCTTCGCCGGGGGCATGGTCCCCAGCCCCTCCGCCGTGGTGGTGCTGGTCGGCGCGGCGGCGCTGGGGCACGCCTGGTTCGGTCTGCTGCTCGTCGTCGCGTACGGCGTCGGCCTCGCGCTGACGCTGACGGCCGCCGGGTTCGCCGTGGTCAGGCTGGGGGCCGGGGCGACCCGTCTCCTGGACCGGCAGCCGCGCTGGACGACCCACCCGGTCCTGACGCTGGCCCGCCGCAATCTGCCCGTCTGGTCCGCGCTGCTCGTCGTGGCGCTCGGGGCCGGACTGGTGCTCAAGGGGGCCGCATCCGTACTCGGCTGAGCTACGTTTGTGGGGTTGCGGAGGATTTCGCCCGGATGCGATGTGCGAATGGGGGACGCCGTGTCCGAAGAACCGGGCAGTGACCGTCTGATCGCGGGCCGCTACCGTCTGCTGACCCCGCTCGGCGAGGGCGGCATGGGGACGGTGTGGCGGGCCCGCGACGAGGTGCTGGGCCGCGAGGTCGCGGTCAAGGAGGTGCGCGCCCCGGCGGGGCTGGCGGCCTCGGACGTCGAGCGGATGTACGCCCGGCTGGAGCGGGAGGCCTGGGCCGCGGCCCGGGTCGCCAACCGGAACGTCGTCACGGTGTACGACGTGGCCCTTCAGGACGGGCGTCCGTGGATCGTCATGGAGATCGTGCGCGGGATCTCGCTCGCCGAACTGCTGGACGCCGAGGGTCCGCTGGATCCGGCGCGCGCGGCGCACATCGGCGCGGAGGTGCTGGCCGCGCTGCGGGCCGCGCACGAGGCCGGGGTGCTGCACCGCGATGTGAAACCGGCCAATGTGCTGATGTCGAACGACGGCCGGGTGGTGCTCACCGACTTCGGCATCGCGACCGTCGAGGGCACTTCCGCGCTGACCATGACCGGTGAGGTCATCGGCTCCCCCGAGTTCCTCGCGCCGGAGCGCGCGCTGGGGCGTACGCCGGGGCCGGAATCGGATCTGTGGTCGCTGGGCGTGCTGCTGTACGCGGCGGTCGAGGGGAACTCGCCGTTCCGCCACGACACCCCGCTGAGCACCCTGCGCGCGATCGTCGACGAGGAGCTGCCGCCGCCGCGGCGGGCCGGTCCCCTGGCGCCGGTGATCGAGGGGCTACTGCGCAAGGACCCGGCGGAGAGGCTGCCGGCCGAGCAGGCCGAGCAGGATCTGCGGCTCGTCGCGGCGGGCGGCAGCCCGCGCCCGGGCACGCTCCGCTCCGCGCCGTACGCGCCCTACGCGCCGACCGTCGCGACGCCGCCGACCCCGGTGGAGCCCTTCCGCCAGGAGGCGCCGCCGCCCGCCCCGTCGTGGGCGGACACCGGTGCCGGCCGGGAGGAACGCGGGCGCAACCGGACGGTGTTCGTCGTCGGGGTGGTGGTGCTGGCGCTGGCGGTCGCCGGGCTGACATACGGACTGCTGAACCGGGGCGACGACGACCAGGGCGGTTCCGGAGCGGCCACCAGCAGCCAGACGCAGGGGCTGAGTTCGACGCCGTCCCCGCAGAAGAGCAGCGAGACGCCGAGCGATTCGCCGAGTCCGAGTCACCGTGCCTCGTCCGCCGCGCCGCAGCAGACCGTCTCGGTCTCCGTCACCGGCGCGAACACGGACTACCGCGGCTCCTGTCCGCCGCCGAACGACTCCGCGCCGGCCTTCACGGCCACGATCACGGTCGGGCGGCTGCCGGCCACGGTGACCTACCGCTGGGTGGCGAAGGACGGCGAGCTGTCCGGCCAGACCTGGAAGACGCTCGAGTTCCCGTCGGGCGGCGGGAAGTCGAAGCAGGACAAGGTGGTGCTGTCGACGTACGCGGAGAACGGGACGTACGAGAACGCGATCCGGGTCGAGGTGAGCGATCCGGTGAAGGCGACCTCCGCGTACGTGCCGTTCTCGGTCACCTGCGAGACGGAGACCCCGACGGGCGGGGCCTCCCCCTCGTCCTCGCCGAGCGGCGAGTGATGCATCAGGCCGCGCTGGTGAGCACCGGCAGGTAGCCACCCGACTGACCGGAGGCGGTCGGGTGGTAGGACTCGCCGATGTTGAGCAGGTTGAGGCTGTGCAGCCAGGAGCTGCCGGAGCAGATCTCGTGGCCGCTGAACGCGGTGCGGACGTCGCCGAAGGTGAAGCCGTGCGCGGCGGCGCGGCGGGCGACGGCGGCGTCGAGGTAGTCGGCCGCGTTGTTGATGGCGGAGCGCTTGGTCTCGGACAGTCCGAGGCAGACCGTGCCGAGCTTGTAGAAGCGGGGGTAGCCGAGGACGACGACCTCGGCGTTGGGCGCCTTGGAGCTGATGGCCGAGTAGACGGTGTCGAGCTTGCCGGGGAGCGTCGAGTCGACGTACGCCCGGGCCGTGTTGATGCGGCTGACGCAGGTGCTGTCGGAGCTGGTGACGCAGGTCGTCATGACGTCGGCGAAGCCGGCGTCGTTGCCGCCGACGCTGATCGAGACGAGGCCGGTGGAGGAGTTCAGCCCGCCGAGCTGACTCGCCAGAACTTCATCCGTTCGGGCGCCCGAGCACGCGGCGAACGTGAACGAGGAGGGTGAGTGGGCGGCGTTCCAGAGGTACGGATACGCCTTGGTGCTGCGCTTGCAGCTGCCGCTGGAGCTGATGTAGCTGCCCGCTCCGACTCCGGAGGAGTAGGAGTCGCCGAGCGCCACATAGCCGCCGCTGGCGGCGAGTTGGGACGCGTGCGCGGCGGTCGCCCCGGTGAGGGCGGCGGCGGTGGCGAGGAGGAGTGAGCTCAGGAATACGACAAGTCGGGAACGTCTCATGGAACCTCCCTTTAGCAGGATCTCTGCCACAACGTTCGTAGCAACAGCGCATGTTGACGGGAAGTGTCCATGCCAAGACTTTTCGGGCGCTCGCCGCGCTTTCCCCGCGCGCCCCCCATGCCTTCATTACGTGCCCATGACAGGTTTGTCGTCAGCCCCTCAACTCCCTTCTCACCGAGCGCACTCCGCAAGGCCGGTCCCCGCGAGCACCCCACCGCCTCCGGGGACCCCGCGCGACGACACGGCGCATTCCCGGACTTCCGGATATCGGCGACACACCCCGCGCACCTCGGAAACCGGGTGCACGGGGCGGCCTCGTGCCGGATCATGGCGGGCATGTCTGCGCACCCACACGAGGCTCTGCCGATCCGGCTCACCGTCGACGACTCCGACTCCCCGTCCGACGTCGTCGACGCGCTGTTCCTCGGCCGCTTCGCGACGGGCGAGCAGCCGTACTCGCACGCGATGAACATCGACCGCGTACGCTCCGGCGCGACACTGCTGCCGCCGCAGGCCCGCGTGCTGCGCGTGGCCCGCGACGACGACCGCAGCGCGACCCTCGCCGAGGGCGACGGCTGGACGCTGCTGGTCTCCCGCTGGAACCGCGGCGCCGACGTCACGGTCACCGCGACCAGCGCCGAACTCGCCTCGAAGGTGCTGGACGAGGCGACGGACGGCGCGGCGGACGAGCCCGAACCCCAGCCGGAGAACGTGACGATGGGCTTCTGGTACGTCTCCCCGCGGCGCGGCCCGCACCGCACCACCCGCCAGATCTCCGCCGGCACCTGGGAGGAGATCCGCCCCAACTACACGGCCCCCGTCGCCGAGGCCATGGACCGGCTGATGGCGACCACCCCGGAGGACATCGCCGGCCGGCTGCTCCTGCTGCACGGCCCGCCCGGCACCGGCAAGACCTCGGCGCTGCGCACGCTGGCCCGGTCCTGGCGGGACTGGTGCCAGGTGGACTGCGTCCTGGACCCCGAGCGGCTCTTCTCCGACGTGGGCTATCTGATGGACATCGCGATCGGCGAGGAGGACGCGGCGGGCAAGGGCCGCTGGCGCCTGCTCCTGCTGGAGGACTGCGACGAACTGATCCGCGGCGAGGCCAAGCACACGGCCGGCCAGGCCCTCTCCCGGCTGCTCAACCTCACCGACGGCCTGCTCGGCCAGGGCCGCAACGTGCTGGTGGGCGTCACCACCAACGAGGACCTGGAACGCCTCCACCCGGCCGTGGTTCGCCCGGGCCGCTGCCTCGCCCGGATCGAGGTCGGCCCGCTGACCCGCCCGGAGGCGGTCGGCTGGCTGGGCACCGAGGAGGGCATCGGCCGCGAGGGGGCGACCCTGGCGGAGCTGTACGCGCTGCGGCGGGGCACGTCCCCGACCGCACTGCCGGAGCCGAGGGGGCGCTCGGACGCGGGGCTTTACCTGTAAGGGTGCTTTGATGGAGGTATGACCCTGTACGTCGGCACGTCCGGCTGGCAGTACAAGGACTGGCGTGAGGTCCTGTACCCGGTCGAGGTGCCCGTGCGGCGGTGGCTCGAGGAGTACGCCGAGCATTTCGCCACCGTCGAGATCAACAACGCCTTCTACCGGCTGCCGTCCCGGGACACCTTCGCGTCCTGGGCCGAGCGCGTCCCGCCGGACTTCGTGGTCGCGGTCAAGGCGAGCCGCTATCTGACCCACATCAAGCGGCTGCGCGACCCGGCGGAGCCGGTGCACCGCCTGATGGACCACGCGGCCGGCCTGGGCGCCCGGCTGGGTCCCGTGCTGCTCCAGCTCCCGCCGACCCTGCGCGCCGATCCCGAGCTGCTGGACACCTGTCTGTCCCGCTTCCCCGCCGGCACCCGGGTGGCGGTCGAGCCGCGCCACCCGTCCTGGTGGATCCCGCCGGTCCGCGAGGTCCTGCGGGCCCGGGGCGCGGCCCTGTGCTGGGCCGACGTGGAGTCCCGCCCGGCCACCCCGCTGTGGCGGACCGCCGAGTGGGGCTATGTCCGCTTCCACGAGGGCCGCGCCAGCCCCTGGCCCCGCTACGGCCAGCACGCCCTGGAGACCTGGATCGACCGCATCGCGACGACCTGGTCCGACCGCGACGACGTGTACGCCTACTTCAACAACGACCCGGGCGGTGCCGCGGTGGGCGACGCGGCCCTGTTCGGCAGAACGGCCCAGCGAGCGGGCCTGCCGGTGACCCGCACCCCGCGGGCACTGGCCACCCGCTCACGGTGACCCGCCCGTCACCCCTGATAGGCCGCCCGCAGGGCGTCCCGTACCGCCGCCGTCGCCTGCTCCTCGCTCAGCCCCAGCCGCACCACCCGCTCGGCATAGGCCTGCCCGGCGAGCGCGGCCTCGCGCTCCGCCGCCGAGCCCGCCGCGGCCACGAAGGTCCCGTTGCGCCCCCGGGTCTCGATCACCCCGTCCGTCTCCAGCGCCCGGTACGCCTTGGCCACGGTGTTCGCCGCCAGCCCCAGCGACTCGGCGAGCCCCCGCACCGTGGGCAGCCGGTACCCCACCGGGAGCGCTCCGGACCGGGCCTGCTCGGCGATCTGTGCCCGCACCTGCTCGTACGGCGCGGCGCTCTCATCGATGTGGATCTTCAAGGTCACGGCCCGATTGTCCCCCACCCAGCCGAAAATGGGAGGCACGAGCACTTGGCCCGCCCGTAGCGTGCGCTCACATGACCGTCATCGTGCGCGATCTGCGCCCCGACGCACCTGCCGAGATCGAGGGCTTCATCCGGGTCCGGCACGCCGCGCTGCCCTATGTGTTCTTCAGCCCGGAGTCCCTGCGTCACGCCATCTCCCTCTCCCACCCCCGCGCCCACGCCCGCAAGCTGGTCGCCGAGGAGGACGGCGAGATCATCGGCACCGCCCAGGTGGGCCTCGCCCACGAGAGCCCGGTGCCCGGCCAGGGCTTCCTCAATGTGTACGTGGACCCGGCGCGCACCGGCCGGGGCGCGGGCGCACTGCTGGTGCGCACCGCCGAGGAGCATCTGGCGGCGCACGGGGCGACGAACCTGTTCGCCTGGGTCGTGGACGAGCCCGGCAACCGGGCCTTCGCCGAGCGCCACGGCTACCGGCCGAGCCGCTCCGCGCACTTCCTGCGGCTGGATCTGGCGCACACCGCGCTGCCGCCGCTCCAGGACCCTCCGCCGGGGATCGAACTGCGCACGGCCGCCGACTTCGCGGACGACCCCCGTCCGCTGTTCGCCCTCGACGCGGCCGTCGCGGCCGACGAACCGGGCGACATCGACGTCGAGTTCACGGACTACGAGGCCTGGGTCGCGGAGACCTGGAGATATCCCCACCTCGACCTGGAGCTGACCTCGGTCGCCGTGGCGGACGGACACCCCGTCGCCTTCAGCGTGGCCCACACCAACGGCGCCGGCCGCTACGGCACGGGCATGACCGGCACCGTCCGTGACCACCGCGGCCGCGGCCTGGCCAAGCTCGTCAAGAACCACTCCCTGCACCGCGCCCGCGCCGCGGGGTACACGGAGGCGTACACCGGCAACGACTCGGACAACGGGCCGATGCTGGCGATCAACCAGTGGTTCGGATACGAGATCCGCGCGACGGAGGTGCGGTATGTCCGCGCAGTCGGCTGACCCGGCCCGCCCGGTGGAGGTCGTCCTGGTCAAGGGCGGCCGCACGAAGATCCGTTACGCGGCGGAGCTGCTGTCGGACGACGGCACGCGCATCGCCGTACGCGCCCCCTGGGCCGGTGACGGTGTGCGGGACTTCGGCTTCGTACGGTTCGAGGCGGGTGATGTCTTCACCGAGTACTACTGGCGGGACCGGTGGTACGCGGTGAAGGAGGTGCGGGCCGCGTCGGGTGCCCTGAAGGGCTGGTACTGCGATGTCACCCGCCCCGCCGTGTTCTCCGGGGAGGAGCGGGGCGAGCTGGTCGTGGAGGATCTCGACCTGGACCTGTGGCGCTCCGCCGACGGCACGGACGTACGGCGGCTGGACGAGGACGAGTTCGCGCAGAGCGGCCTGGCCCGGACCGACCCCGAGGCGGCGGCGGCCGCCGTGGCCGCCCTCGACGAACTGGAGGCGCTGGCCCGCGAGGGCGGCTTCTTCGCGACGCTGAGGGACCGAGGGACTGAGGGACTGAGGGACTGAGAGGACGGGGGCCGGAGGTCGGGGGCGGGGCGCCGAGGGACGCCGGCCCCTCGGCGGACGGTCGTCAGACCGTCGCCACCACCGCGTACCGCTCGTCCTCCACCGGTCCGCCCCACAGGCGCGGGTCGTCCGAGAGCCGCTCCAGGCGGGTGTGCGCGGCGAGCGGGGCGAGGAGGGTGGTGAGGCGGTCCGCCGGTATGCCGACCGGGGCGACCGTCCCCCAGACGCCCTCCACCAGGACGAGGCGCCCTTGGGGCCGCAGCAGGCTCCGCCAGTGCCGCAGGACACGGGCCGGGTCGGGCAGGGCCCACAGCACATGCCGGACGAGCACGGTGTCGAAGCGCTGTTCGCCGACCGGGGGCGCCGCCGCGTCACCGAGGAGAAACACCGCGTCACGCCCGGCGAGTTTGGCGCGGGCCCGCTCGATCATCGGCGCGGACAGATCGACCCCGGTGACCCGGTGTCCCTGTTCGGCGGCGAGGAGCGAGAGGCTCCCGGTGCCGCAGCCGAGGTCGAGGACGTCACAGGCGCGCTCCGGGAGCCAGCCGAGCAGCCGGTCCGCCCAGGCGGCCCGGACCCCGGGGTCGCGCAGTCCGTGATCCGGTTCCTCGTCGAAGCTCGCCGCCTCCGCGTCCCAGTCGACACGCGCCGAAGTCATTTCGTCACCTTCCATCCGGTGTGCCCCAGAGTGACACCCACCACTGACACTCGAATCGTGACACCCGCCACTGACAGAGCGAGGTTCGATGAGGAACCCTCCCGGAAAGGGTCTACCTCCGTGGGATCACGGAAACAGGTAGCTCTGAAGGAGGCAGCCATGCGCCGCACCACCCTGCAGAAGCCCCTGAGGAAGACGGACTCCCGCCGGATCCGGGACGAGGCGGACGAGCGCCCCGCCGGGCGCCCCGAGGTGCGAAAGGACATCGCGCGCACCTGGTGGCCGGACGGGTGAGACAGCCCCGCGGCCCGGTCAGCCGAGCCGCTTGCGGTAGTGGAGACGGTCGTAACCGCCGTCGACGCGCCGTCCCACCAGCTCGTAGCCGTACTTCGGGTAGATCTTCTGGTTCTCCCACATCAGCGCGTTCGTGTAGAGCCTGACCTCGGGCAGGCCGAGCGCCCGCGCGCGGGCGTCCACGAAGTGCAGCAGCCGCCGCCCGACGCCCCTGCCGTGGGCGTCGGGGCGGACGGCGATGCTGTCGAGGAACAGATGGTCGGGGAACGCCTCGACGACCACCAGGCCCACGACGGGGTCCCCGGTCACGAACACCTTCCCCGCGGCCACCTCCGCCGCGTGGTCCGCCCGCATGGGCAGCGGTACGACGCCGATGCGCTCGATGTAGGGCGTGTACGCCGCGTCGGTGACCGCCTTCACGGCCGTCACGTCGGCCGCCGTGGCGGGCCGGATCTCCTCGCTCGTCATACGGCACACGGTAGCTACCTGAGCTGCGGCTCAGCGCTCCCTTAAGGCAGCCCTAAAGATCGCTCCAGGCCTCGCTCAGCAGGCGTTTTCTACGGTTTCTTGGTTCCGGCACCCATCGACACCGGTTCCGAGGAGTTCCTTCATGCCCGCACGCCGTGTGACGGCCCCACACCAGGACCCGGTGGCGAGGGCCACCGACCCCACGGCCGGCTCCTCGACGGAACCCCCCACGGGCTCGTCGTCCGCGGCCCCGGCGGCCCCCGTGGCCGCGGACGACGACACCGGCCGGGGCGGCCGCTGAGCCGACCCGGCCGATCGAAGACTCCGGGGCCTGACCGGCGGCTCAGGCCGGACAGGCCCCGGCGGGGGACCTCCTGGTCAGCTCAGCGCGGACGCGCAGGTGGTGGGGGTGGCGCGGGCCGGGTCGAGTGCGTTGGCCACCTCGTGGAAGGCGATCCGGTCGAACAGGCCGATCGCCACGTGCTCGGAGAGGTCGAGCGGGCACAGGTCCTGCAGCAGGACGTTGTTCACGTCCGATCCGCTGAGGTACTGGCTGCGCCAGGGGGTCGCCACCTCGTCGTACTTGGTGGCGACGACCGTGTAGTGGACCCCGGGGACGGTGTCGCCGCCGGCGTTGAGCTTGGTGAGGAAGGCCGAGCCGGGGATCTGGTCGGCGAGGCCGGGGGTGGCGGCGGAGACGAGGTCCTCGGCGCCCGGGAAGTAGGGCAGCAGGTTGGTGAGGCCGCTGAGGGTGGCGCCGTGGTTGTCGGGGGCGAGGCCGACGAGGGCGTTCACCTTGGCCGCTCCGCCGAGGAACTTCAGGTAGTAGCGGGGCATCATGCCGCCCTGGGAGTGGCCGACGAGGTCGGCCTTGGCGGCGCCGGTCGCGGAGAGCACCTTGTCGACGAAGGCGGAGAGCTGTTCGGCCGACTTGTCGATGGGGCCGAGGCCGTGGAAGAACGGGACGCCCGGCAGTTGGCCGTAGTCGAGGGAGTAGACGCAGTAGCCCCGGTCCTCGAGGTAGGGGGCGAGAGACAGCCAGTTGTCGATCGAGTTCCCGAGGGTGCCGTGGACCAGGACGACGGGGCGGGGGTGGGCGGCGGAGGGCTTGCAGCTGTAGTCGTTCCAGCCGCTCGACGAGGTCGTGGCGGCGGAGGAGGCGTGGGCGGCGGAGGCGGGGGCCGTGGCGGCCGCGGCTGCCAGCAGTAGTGCGGTGAGGGGTCTGAGCAGGCGCTTCCAGGGCAGCATCGGGTGATCTCCTTGCGGCTCAAGGGAGGTGCGATGGCCTTACGCCCTGTGATCCGGATCACCAGGATGCTGTTCACTCATCAAGTTACGAACGAGTAGCTGAAGTGTGAAGTTACGCGTCAGTAAAAACTTCCAGTGACAGGAAGCGGCGGCCGGGGCCACCGACAACCCGTCACCAGGCGCGCCTGATGGGGCCGTAGGGGGCGATGCGCCGCAACTGATCACCCAGCAACCGCACTTCACCCTCCCCAGAGCCCGAGTCCGGCATCCGCTCCAGGCGGGCCGGACCGGTCAGCTCCGAGCGATCCGCCAGGTCGGCCGCCTCCACGTCATCCGGGCACCCTGTGCCACCTCATGCGCCGGCCCCGGAGATTCACGCCGCCAGCGCCCCCGGGATCACCGCCCCCGGCCCGAACCTGGCCCGCACCCGGTCGGCGACCTCCTCGACCCGGCGGACCTTCTCGTCGAGGGGGTCGAAGGTGAGCTGGTAGGAGGCCTGGTCGGCGGGGCCGAGGGCCTCCGCGCGCAGGACCACCGCCCGGACCCGGGCGCGCTGCAGCCCGAGCGCCTCGTACAGGGAGTACGCCGTCCTCGTCAGGGCCGCCGAGTGCGCGGTCGGCTCGCCCAGGGTGCGGCTGCGGGTGGTGGAGGAGCGGTCGGCGTAACGCACGGTGAGCGTCAGGGTGCGGCAGACCTTCTCCAGGGCACGCAGCCGGGCGCCCAGCTCCCCGGCGGCGGACAGCAGGGCCCGGCGATGCCGGTCGGGGTCCAACTCGTCGCGGTCGAAGGGGCGTTCGGCGGCCAGCGAACGAGAGACGGCGTTCGGGACGACCCGGCCCCGGTCGATCCCGCTCGCCTTCTCCCGCAGCTCGCGGCCCGCCTTCGCGCCGACCAGACGCTGAAGGGTGGACAGGGGCGCGGCGGCGACCCGGCCGAGGGTGTCGAGGCCGTACTCGCCCAGGGTGCGGGCAGTGGCCGTACCGACGCCGGGCAGCGCGGCGACCGGCTTCCCGGCGAGGAACTCCCGCACCTGGTCCGCGCCTTCCGGGACCGTACGGGTCAGCCCCGGCCGGGCGTCCCGCAGCGCCATCCGGGCCAGCATCGGGCCGGGACCGGCTCCGATGACGCAGTCGACGCCGTACAACGCGAGGGCGCGGACCCGGATCACCGAGGCCAGTTCCACCGCGCTGCGCCCGAAGTACCGTTCGGCGCCCCGCAGATCGGCCAGCGCCCCGTCCGGCGGCAGCGCCTCGACGACCGGCGTGAACTCCTCGAGCAGCCCGAGCAGCCCCGGCAGGGCCGCCTCGGCCTCGTGCCGCACAGGCGGCTGGAAACGTACGCAGAGGATGGTCATCCCGCACTCCCCGGACTCTGGTGCCACAACTTCCGTACTGTCGAAGGCCCTTGAGAGGCCTCTTGTCCCGCGGGCCGCAGATCGGCCCACGGATGGAGTTCGTATCCGGTGGGCAGATGGATTCGCCTGCCCCCCGTCGAATCGCCGGACCCGGCCGACTCCTCCGCCTCCTCCGACTCCTCCGCCTCTCCCGCCCCCGCCCCCGGCTCCGCGAGCCGGGCCGCGACCTCGTCCAGTCCGCCCTCGGCGCGCAGTTCGACCAGTTCGGCGAGGTTCCAGGCGGCGGAGCCCACCACGCTCAGGCTGCGCGGTCCGCGCCGCTGCACCACTCCGCGCACCAGCAGCAGCCAGGAGTGGAAGACGGTGTGCGCGCAGGCGTCGTGGGAGTCGTCGAAGAAGGCGAGGTCGACCAGGCCCGTGCCGTCGTCCAGGGTGGTGAAGATGACCCGCTTCCCGGACCGGATCGGCGGCGTCTGGGTGGCCGCCTTGGCGCCCGCGACCAGCACGGTCTCCCCGTGCCGTGCCTCCCGCAGCCGCCGCGCCGGGACCACGCCCAGCTCGTCGAGGAAGGCCCGGTGGTCGTCCATCAGATGGCGTGAGGCGTCCATGGACAGCACACCCAGCTCGGCGCTGAGCCGCTCGGTGGAGGACAGGTCCGGCAGCCCGGCGGAGGCCGTCTTCCGCCCGCCCGCCAAGGGGAGTTGACCGCCGCCCGCGCCCCGGGCCCCCCGGTGCAGTTCGGTCAGGTGCAGTTGCAGATCACGCCGGTTGGCGCCGAACTCGTCCAACGCGCCGACCTGTGCCAGCCGCCCGGCGAGCGGGCGGCTCGGGCGGGCCCGTTCCCAGAAGTCGAGGAGGGAGGCGTACGGCTGTCCCTCCGCGATCCGTGCCGCCTCGGCCTCGCTGATGCCGTGCACGTCGGAGAGGGCCAGCCGCAGCCCCCAGCGCCCGCGCGAACCAGGTGATTCAGACACCAGTTCGATACGATGGGTGACCCCCGACCGGTTCACGTCCAACGGCAGGACCGGCACCCCGCGCCGCCGCGCGTCCGCCAGCAGCAGCCGCTTCGGATACATCCCGGGGTCGTGGGTGAGCAGCCCGGCGTAGAAGGCGGCCGGGTGGTGCGCCTTCAACCACGCCGACTGGTACGTCGGGACGGCGAAGGCGACCGCGTGCGCCTTGCAGAAGCCGTACGAACCGAAGGCCTCGACGATCTCCCAGGTCCGCCGAATCGTTTCCGCGTCATAGCCGTTCGCCGTCGCGTGCTGGGCGAACCACACCTTGATCCGCCCCTGCGACTCCGGGTCGGACAGCCCACGCCGCACCCGGTCCGCCTCGCCGCGCCCGCAGCGGGTCATGATCGCGACGATGTCGATGATCTGCTCGTGGAAGACGACGACCCCGTACGTCCCCTTCAGCGGCTCCTCCAGATCGGGGTGCGGGTAACGGACCGGCGCCCGTCCGTGCCGCGCCTCGATGAACGGCCGCACCATGTCGGCGGCGACCGGCCCGGGACGGAAGAGGGAGATGTCGACGACCAGGTCGTGGAAGGTGGCCGGCTGGAGCCGCCCCACCAGGTCGCGCTGGCCCGGCGACTCGATCTGGAAGCAGCCCAGCGTCTCGGCCGAGCGGATGAGCCGGTACGTCGACGGATCCCCCGGCGCCACCGCGTCCAGGTCGATCCGCTCCCCCGTCGCCCGCTCCACCTCGGCCACCGCGTGCGCCATCGCCGACTGCATCCGCACCCCCAGCACGTCCAGTTTGAGCAGCCCGAGGTCCTCCACGTCGTCCTTGTCGAACTGGGCCATGGGGAACCCCTCGCCACTGGTCGGCACGACCGGCGTACGGGAGAGCAGGGAGGCGTCGGAGAGGAGCACCCCGCACGGGTGCATGGCGATGCCGCGCGGCAGGGCGTCGAGCGCCTCGACCAGCTCCCAGAGCCTGCCGTACCGCTCCCCCTCCCGCTGGAACTCCTGTGCCAGCGCCTTGAGTTCGGGCAGTTCCGCCAGGGCGGCCCGGGCGTCGCGGGCCCGGATGTGCGGGAAGGACTTGGCGATCCGGTCGATGTCGGCGGGGTCCATGGACAGCGCGGCGCCGACGTCCCGGACGGCGTGCCGGACCCGGTAGGTCTCCGGCATCGCGACCGTCGCGACCCGTTCGGCACCGAACCGGCCGATGATCGCCCGGTAGACCTCGAGCCGGCGCGCGGACTCCACGTCGATGTCGATGTCGGGCAGCACGACCCGTTCCTTCGACAGGAACCGCTCCATCAGCAGCCCGTGCTCGACCGGGTCGGCGTGCGCGATGCCGAGGAGGTGGTTGACGAGGGAGCCCGCGCCGGAGCCGCGCGCCGCGACCCGGACGCCCATGTGCCGTACGTCGTCGACGACCTGGGCGACGGTGAGGAAGTACGAGGCGAAGCCGTGGTGGGCGATGATGTCCAGCTCGTGGTGCATCCGTTCCCAGTAGGCGCGCCGGCCGGCGTAGCCGTACCGCACCATGCCCGCCGCCGCCCGGGAGGCCAGCGCCCGCTGGGCGGTGCGGCGGCCCGCGCCGACGAGGTGCGGTTCGGGGAAGTGGACGGTGCCCATGCCGAGGTCGTCCTCGGGGTCCACCAGGCACGCGGCGGCCGTGGCCCGGGTCTGTTCGAGGAGCCGGTGGGCGGTGTCCCGCCGGAAGCCCGCGGCCTCCACGATCCGCCCGGCCGCCGCGGCCATGGCGTCCGCGCCCTTCAGCCAGGCCTCGCCCGAGTCGAGTTCCTTGGCCGGGTCGACGGGGACGAGCCGGCGGGCGGCGTCCAGGATGTCGGCGACCGGGCCCTGGCCGGCATCGGCGTAGCGGACGGCGTTGCTGAGGACCGGGCGGATCCGCTGTTCGGCGGCGAAGCCGACGGTGCGGGCGGCCAGCCGCAGGGAGCCGGGTCCGGTGCCCTCGCGGCCGTGCCAGACGGCCTCCAGACGCAGGGCGTCGCCGTACACCTCGCGCCAGGGGGCGAGGAGCTTCGCGGCGCGGTCCGGGCGTCCGGCGGCCAGGGCGCGGCCGACGTCGGAGGCGGGGCCGAGCAGGACGGTCAGGCCGTCGCCGTGGTTGCCGGTCCAGGGCAGCACCGGGACGTCCCCGTCGGTGTGGGCGGCGGTGACGATCCGGCACAGATCGGCCCAGCCCCGGGCGCCGTCGCGGGCGAGGAAGGTGACGCGGGGGGTCGACTCGTCGATGAAGGCACCGCCGCGTACGGGGGTGCGGCGCCTTTCCCGTCGTACGTCACTGTCCTGCCGTACGGGCCCGGTGACCGCCAGGTCCACGCCGAACAGCGGGCGCACGCCCGCCTTCGCGCAGGCCTTGGCGAAGCGGACCGTGCCGGCCAGGGTGTCGCGGTCGGTGAGGGCGAGGGCGTCCATGCCCCGTTCGGCGGCGCGCTCGGCCAGGCGCTCCGGGTGCGAGGCCCCGTGGCGCAGGGAGAACCCGGAGACGGTGTGCAGATGCGTGAAGCCTGGCACACGCACCTCCCACGATCACGATTCGAACATCAGTTCCCTAATCCCTCACCCCCACCATAGACCAAATTCCGAACATCTGTACGACTACCATCCGGACGTCTCCCACCTGCGCAAACGCGGGAACCGGGCCGTCAGCCGAGCCGTGTACCCGTCGCCGCCAGCGCCTCCGTCACCGGCTGGAAGAACGTCTCCCCGCCCGAGGCGCAGTCGCCGCTGCCGCCGGAGGTCAGACCGACCGCGTCGCCGCCCGAGAAGAGGGGGCCGCCGCTGTCGCCGGGCTCGGCGCAGACGTCGGTCTGGATGAGACCGTCGACGATGTCGCCGTTGCCGTAGTTCACGGTCGCGTCCAGACCGGTGACCGTGCCGGAGTGGACCTGTGTGGTGGAGCCGCTGCGGGTGACCCGCATGCCCACGGTGGCCTCGACGGCGCCGGTGATCGGCTGGGCCGAGCCGTCGTAGAGGTCGACCTCGCCGGGATGGGCGACGTCGGCGGTGTACTTGACCAGGCCGTAGTCGTCGCCGGGGAAGCTGGAGGCCGCGTTGGTGCCGATCACGGTGCCGGAGGAGTCCGACCAGGTGGAGACGGCCTCGGTGCAGTGCCCGGCGGTCAGGAAGTACGGCTCGCCGCCCTTGACCACGTTGAAGCCGAGCGAGCAGCGGCCGCCACCGCCGGTGATCGCGTCGCCACCGGCCACGAAGGGCTTGAACTCCCCCTTGGTGCGCTGGAGTTCCGCTGCGTCCCCGAGCCCGTCGACCACCTCGGCGAGCTTCGCCCAGGCGGCGCCGGAGACGGTGCGGTCGGCGGTGACGACGACCTTGTTGGTGCGCGGGTCGGTCACCCAGGCGGTGCCGGGGACGGCCGCGTCCGCCGTGAGGGCCGTACGGGCGCCGGCCAGTTCGGCGAGGGAGTTCTCGACGATTCTCGCCCGGGCGCCGGCCGCCTCGACGGTCTTCGCGGCGGCCGCGTCGAGCACGTTCACCACGAGGCTGCGGCTCCTCGCGTCGTAGTAGGTGCCCGCCGCGTCGGTGCCGAGGTCCTCGCCGAGGGCCGAGGCGAGCTTTCCGGCCGCGAAGGCCGAGAGAGGGACCGGCCGTGGACTCCGCGCCGGTTCGCCGGCGTGCGCGGTCTGGAAGGTGACTCCCGCCGCGACGAGCGCGGCGACACCCGCGCCCGCCATGACCGTCCGCCGTCGGGGTATGCGTCGGTGCTGCAACTCGCGTCCTCCTGTGGGGGATCGGCCCGGACGGCTGTGGGGGCCGTACGGGCCGAAGAGTGGCCGGTTGACGGCAGGCCACTCTTCCGAAGGACACAGGGAGCACACAAGGTTGACTCCGGGACGCGCACAGGGTGAGCACTTCACGCCCTCCGCGCCTTCACCACCCCGTTCGCACTGCAAACGCCCCGCGGCGCTACTCCTGACCGGTTGTCTGCTCCGGTGCCGGTGCGGGCGCGGGCGCGGGCGCGGGCGCGGGCTCAGGTGCGGGCGCCGCGGGCAGTGGCTGCTGTGCCCTCTCCAGGAACCTCAGCAGTTCCACCGGGAACGGCAGCACCAGCGTGGAGTTCTTCTCGGCGGCGACCGCCACCACCGTCTGGAGCAGCCGCAGCTGGAGCGCGGCGGGCTGCTCGGACATCTCGCGGGCCGCCTCCGCGAGCTTCTTGGAGGCCTGGAGCTCGGCGTCGGCGTTGATGACCCTCGCCCGCCGCTCCCGGTCGGCCTCGGCCTGCCGGGCCATGGACCGCTTCATCGTCTCGGGCAGGGAGACGTCCTTGATCTCGACCCGGTCGATGGTGACGCCCCACTCCACGGCCGGGCTGTCGATCATCAACTCCAGCCCCTGGTTGAGCTTTTCGCGGTCGGAGAGCAGATCGTCCAGCTCGCTCTTGCCGATGATGGACCTCAGCGAGGTCTGCGCCATCTGCGAGACGGCGAACCGGTAGTCCTCCACCCGGACCACCGCCTCGGCCGGCGAGGTCACCCTGAAGTACACGACGGCGTCGACCCGGACCGTCACGTTGTCCCGGGTGATGCCCTCCTGACCCGGCACCGGCATCGTGACGATCTGCATGTTGACCTTCCGGAGCCGGTCGACGCCCGGCACGATCAGGGTCAGCCCGGGTCCGCGCACCGCGGGCCGGAGTTTCCCGAGCCGGAAGACCACACCCCGCTCGTACTGCTTGACGACCCGCGCCGCCGCCGCCACATACACCACTCCGGCGGACACGAGCCCGGCTCCCGCCGCCACCAGCTCCTCGACCATGCCGGCCCCCAGGGGTCCGAAGCGCTTCCCGTCCTACGACGGTAACTCCGCCCCCGCCCAAGAGGGAGCCCCCGCACGGCGGTTCACGTGCGGGGGCCGGACACACAACTGCCGGGAAGGACTAGAAGACGCTGACGCCGTACGCGCTCAGGGCCTCGGCCACCGGCTGGAAGAAGGTCGTACCGCCGGAGGTGCAGTTGCCGCTGCCGCCGGAGGTCAGACCGTAGGCGATGCCGCTGGTGGAGTACAGCGGGCCACCGGAGTCGCCGCCCTCGGCGCAGACGTTGGTCTGGATCATGCCGTAGACGATGTCGCCGCTGCCGTAGTTCACGGTGGCGTTCAGCGCGGTGACCCGGCCGCTGTGGATGCCGGTGGTCGAGCCGTCACGGTAGACCGTGGTGCCGACGCTGGGCGTGCCCGAGCTGGTGATGTCCGTGTTGCCCGCGGTGCCGGACTTGGTGACCGAGCTGTTGGTGTAGCGGACCAGCGCGTAGTCGTTGGTCGGGAAGCTGTAGCTGACGTTCGTGCCCAGCGTGGTCGTCTGACCGGAGTTGGAGTACCAGGTCGAGGCGACCTCGCCGCAGTGGCCGGCGGTGAGGAAGTAGTAGGTGCTGCCGCTGACCACGTTGAAGCCGAGCGAGCAGCGGTAGCCGCCGCCGTAGATGGCGTCGCCGCCCGCGATGAGCTTGTTGAACTTGCCGGGGGTGTGCTTGATCGTGAGGGCGCCGGCGTTGCTGCCCGCGGCCTCCTTGATCTTCGCGATCTCGGCGTCGGAGACGGTGCTGTCGACGGTGACGAGAAGGCGGTTGGTCTTGCTGTCCACGGCCCAGGCGGTGCCCGGGACGTCCGCCTGGAGCACGGAGGTGCCCGCGCTCTTCAGCTGGGCGGAGCTGAAGGTGGCGGTGTCCGCCGCGCTCGCGTGGGGGATCGCGACGGCGGCCGCGGCCACGAGTCCGGTGGTGACGGCGATCAGCCGGCTCCGTCTCGAGATGCCACGGGTGGTGGGGGTGGTGCGCTTGATCCTCACGTTTCGTTCCCTCCCAGGGGAAGTCGGGGGCCCGTCGTGTGGGGTCGGGGCCCGTGAGGCGCAGCCAGGATCAGACGTTCGCCCGGATTCCGGACACGCCGTGACCCTGACAAGCGCTGAGGGGGAGTATTCGGCCGAACGGCCGGTCGGCGCAAGGGCGCCTTTCGGCCGTCAGACCTTGAACGAACTGCGTGAGTTGAGCCCTCTTGGAGGCCTCTTGCCCCAGCTCAGACCAGGTTGCGCTCCCCTGCCTCGATCTCCACGTCGAGAGTGTTCCCCGGTGGCGGGAAGGGGCAGATGAAAGCGTCGGCGAATGCACACGGAGGCAGTACGGCACGGTTGAAGTCCACGGTCGTGCGCCCCTCGTCGTCGGGGGCATCCGGATGGAGGAACCGGAACCGATGGCTGCTCACCCCACTGGTGGAGTCGGCGAACACCGCCCACAGCGAGCCGTCGCCCTGCACGCTCACCTGGAGCGTGTGCTCCCGCCCGTCGAGGACGAACGTCAGTTCCCCGCCGAGCCCGAGGCCGCGTTCGCGTCCGTCGGCGTTCGGGACCCGGACGGTCCGGTTCTCGCCGTACGGCGTGAAGCGCCCCGGCACCGACCAGCGCGCCTCGTACGGGGTGGCCTCGACACCCCGGAACAGGCGCCGGGCCTCGGCCGCGGGGTCGAAGTCGCGCACCCCCCAGACCCCCTCCCGCACCAGCACGACCAGCCGCCGCTCCCCGTGCGCGACACGGGCCGCGTCCACCGCTCCCGGGTCCGCGCCGAGCCGTGCCGTTCCGCCGAACGGCCGTCCGTCCAGGGTCAGCCCGTCGGTCCCGGCCGCCGTGAGCACCACCCCGTCCCCTTCCGCCACCCACTCCCCGGGGGTGTCCGGAAGTCGACCGTCCGGAAAGTCCTCCAGCCAGAAGGTTCCGG
Organism: Streptomyces griseoruber; assembly: GCF_001514205.1. Lineage (GTDB taxonomy): Bacteria > Actinomycetota > Actinomycetes > Streptomycetales > Streptomycetaceae > Streptomyces > Streptomyces griseoruber. The sequence goes on from NZ_KQ948779.1 coordinate 199,213, forward strand.
TGAGCGCGAGCGGGCCGTAGGGCGCCGCGAGCGTCTCCAGCCGGTGTTCGTGCCAGCGCTTCCAGAGGTCCGGCGCGTCCGTCGTCATGTGGTCAGCCTTTCGGTACCGGGTCGGACGACCCGAGGAGTGAGGGTCGGCCCGCGTACTGGTGGGCGGGCCGGGCCAGGTCGAGGTGCTCGCGCAGGGTGCCGCCCGGGTAGAAGGTGCGGAACAGACCGCGGTGCTGGAGCAGCGCGACCGTTCCGTTGACCAGGCGTTCCAGATCGCGGTGGGGTTCGACGGGGACGAGGTGGAAGCCGTCGACGGCGGCGTCCCGGTGCCAGGAGGCGATCAGCTCGGCGAGGTCGACGGGGCCACCGCGGTAGAGCGGGCCCCGGCCGGTCTGCCGGGGGCCGCCCCCGCCGTGGCCCGGCTCGGCCGCGTGCTCGCCGTCCCCGAGGTCGACGAGCAGACTCACCAGCACCCGCAGGGAGTCCGGGTCCCGGCCGGCCGCGGCGGCCTCCGCGCGCAGATGTCCACGGACGGCACGGGCCTCGGTGGAACCCGCCACCCGGACCAGGGCCACATCGCCGTACCGGGCGGCGGCGGGCCGCACGGCCGCCTCGGTGGCGTCGACGACCCGCACGGGGTGCCCCTGCGCCGGTGGGGACACGAACAGGTTCCCCGACGCGACCCCGCCCGGGGACACGTCGATCCGCCGGCCGACCCGGCCGGGCGCGGCCGCCTCGGCGCCGGTCCCGCCAACGGTCCCGGCATCGGCATCGGTCCCGGTCGGCGGCTCGGTGAGCGGGGGCACCAGTCCGATGTGACGGGTGGCATCCGCCATCCGGCCGAGCACGGCCGACGCGTCGAGCCCGGACCCGCCGCGGGTGTCGTCCAGCGTCACGAAGTCGAGCCCGCCGCGCTCGGCGAGCCGCGCCAGCTCGACGTAGGGACCGGCCCCGTCCGCCCCGGGCAGGCCGAGGGCGGCGGCCAGATGCAGCAGTCCCATGGCTCACCGCGCCTTCGACGGCAGCGGCCGCGGCCCGAAGCCCCGGTGCACGGACCTGATGTCGGCCATGACGGTCATCGCGAGAATTCCTTTGCTGGGCCGGGGGTTGGCTTAGGCGGCGGCGTCGGCGCCGAGGTCCCGCAGGAACACCAGGGCCGCGCGCGCGGTGGCGTCGTTCTGCCGGAACGCGGGACCGCCCGTGCGGGGGCGGGTGAACGCGCCGGGGGTGCGTCCGTCGGTGTGCGGGCCGAGCGCGAAGCGCCGTGGGTGCGGCCGCCCGGCCCGGTCCAGGACCCGTCCGTCGGCGCGGTCCACCCGCAGCAGCCCGTCGGCCGTCTCCCCGGCGCCCTCGGCGTGCAGTTCGCGCAGCAGCGGGTCGAGGGCGCGCCGCAGGGTCGGCTCGGGCAGCCGGGCCTCCACCAGGGCCCGTGCCTCCACCGAGAACCCCGGCACGGTCGGGCTGGACGCCCGGAACACCCCGTCCTCGGCGTGTACGGCCATGTCGGCGCCGACGAACCGGAGCACTCCGGCCCGGGACAGCGCGAGCAGCTGCCGCAGCCGGGGTCCGGGCGGCCCGGAGGCGAGGTAGCTGAAGAACCCGTGCCACCAGGACCCGATGTCCCCGAGCCGCACGAGCTGCCCATAGACGGACAGCAGCCCGAGGAACACGGACAGGTCGGGGCTGTGCGCGGGATCGTGACTGCGGCTCAGGTCGTCCTCGACATACCGCCGCAGGCCGTCCTGGAACTCCTCGTGCGAGGCGTACCGCAGCCCGTCCAGCGGCCGGTCGAGGGCGGCGAGGTCGAGCCGGTCGGCCGGGTCGGGCACGGCGGAGGCGACGAGGGTCTCCCGCTCGGCCTCCCCGGAGGCGGCCGCGTACTTCTCCTCGAAGTCCGTCCAGGCGATCGCGGTCCGCTCGGGGTGGGCGGCGAACAGCCGGTGGTAGTGGGCGAAGCCCAGCTCCTTCTCCACCAGCGGCCACACGTCCCGCCGGAAGTCGAACCCCCCGGGCCGGGCCAGGAGTTCGTCGGTCTCGGCGGGTCCGAGGAACCGGGGCAGCGGAGGCCGCTCGCCCGTCCAGTCGTAGCCGATCTTCGAGTGGTACGGCACTCCCCGCCGCGACCCGACGTACAGCACCGGTTCCCGCCCCGAGGGCACATAGGCGTCCCCCTCGTAGCGTCCGCCGCGCCCCTCGGTGAGCAGCACCATCAGATCGACGAAGGCGAGCCCGAAGCCGCGCACGAGGACGGGTTCGCCGGGCCGGAGCGCGGACAGATCGCTGTCGGCGGTGAAGTCGGGCGGCAGGTGGACGAGCCCGTGCTCGCGGGCGTACGCGGCCAGCTCCCGCTGGTCACCGTCGAGTTCGGCGTCGAGGTGACCGAGGGCGAGGACGACGAGGTCGGCGTGGAGCGGCCGGGACCGTCCCTCCAGCCACACCTGCTGACGCCCCTCGCGCGGACCGCTCACCCGCAGCGCGCGCCGGGGGTGGTGGTGGACGGTGATCTCCTCCGGCAGGGCGGCGACGGCCTGTTCGTGCACCCAGCTCAGATAGGCGCCCTGGAGCTGCCGGTCGGCGAAGAGCCGCCCGTCGACACCGGCCCACTCGTGCAGGGTGGGCCCCGGCCGCACCGGACCGTCCATCGACACGGTCTCGTCGGTGAACATGGTGACGTCCTCGGCGTGCGAGTTCATCCACAGCAGCGGTGACTGCGCGGCCCGCCAGATCCGGCCGGCGCCCGGCGGATGCGGGTCCACGAGATGGATGTCGAGGCCCGGACCGGCGTACAGCTCGGGCGCGTTGGCGGCGATGCGTTCGATCAGACCGGTCCCCCGCGGCCCGGCCCCGACGATGACGAGCGACTGTCTCGTGTCCGGGGCGGCGGGGGTGCGGGCAAGGGTGTGGGAAGACATGCGAAGGCTCCGTGACGCAATCGGTCGAACACGGTGGGTGCCTTCACACGGGAGGAACGACGGCCGAGCCCCTCAGCAGGGCCGTACAGCGAGAGTACGGCGGTGTTTCCCCTCACTGTCAAGGCTGTCCGAACTGTGAGCCGTACGTCTCAAGTCGGTTGACGCCCAACCGGAGACCTGTTCCACTTGGCCCATGCATCCGCAGCAGTGGCTGGTCACACGCTCCCACATCGACTTCGGTCGAGTGTGGTCCTCTTCCTGTTGAGCTGACCCCCTGCGCGCCCCGGCCCGTTGACCGCCGGGGACGCTTTCGCGTTCTCCCCCTTCGCCTTCACACACCCCTCCCCTCGCTTCACACGCACCTTCAGCGCGCCCCGGCCACCCGTACCCCGGAGGAAGCCCGCACCCCGATCACCCGATCCATCAGCACCCCCAGAACATCCCGCACAGACCCCCGCTCCCGTGCGTCGCACTCCAGCACCGGCACCTCGGGATCCAGCCCCAGCACCCCCCGGACCTCCTCCAACGCGCACCGCTCGGCCCCGTCGAACCGATTCACCGCCAGCACGAACGGCGCCTCCTGCGCCTCGAAGTAGTCGACGGCGGGGAAACACTCCTCGAGCCGCCGGGTGTCCGCGAGGACGACCGTCCCCAGCGCGCCCTCCACCAGGTCGTCCCACAGGAACGAGAACCGTCCCTGCCCGGGCGTCCCGAACAGATACAGCGCGATGGCCGGATCGAGGGTGATGCGCCCGAAGTCGAGCGCGACGGTGGTCCTGGTCTTGGTCTCCACCCCTTCCAAGGAGTCGACTCCCACCGACACCTGGGTGATCGCCGCCTCGGTGTCGAGGGGCTCGATCTCGGAAACGGCCCCGATGAAGGTCGTCTTGCCGACCCCGAGCCCCCCGCTCACCACGATCTTCACGGCCAGCGGCACGGTCTTCTCTGAACGCCCGGGCATGATCCCTGATCCTTTCGAGCTTCCGTGTCTCGACAGGAGATACGTCACGGAGGGGCCCGGCACTCACCGCGTGTGTCACCCGTGTGTGTCAGCAGGAACAGTCGCAGCCGCAGCAGTCGCATCCGTCGCAGCAGTCGCAGTTGCAGCAGTCGCAGTTGCAGCAGTCACCGCACCCGCAGTCGCAGTTCCCGCAGTCACAGTTGGTGCAGCAGCCCTCGCGCCTCCTCCGCGACCACGGCCCCTCGAACTCGTCGGCACAGCACACCTGGCAGGTGCAGAAGAGCCCGAGCGCGACCGCGCACCCGGCGAGCAGCCCGCGCGGCCGCTCGGGCGGCGCGGGCATCTGCGGCGGAGGACCGAACGCGGCACGGCCCTCATGCGCGGCCCCGGGATGAGCGTGCCCGCACGAGGACGTCCCGAACGCCCGGTCCACCGACCGCTCCAGCTCATGCGCGAGCAGCAGATGTGCCAGCCGCCCCTCCGTGAACTCGACGTCCCTCAAAGCGAGCCGTATCCCGTGCAGGGCGTCGTCCGCGAGCCGCCGGGCCTCGGTGAGCGGGGTCCCGGTGGCCGTGAGGGGGTTCCAGGCGCCGGCCTCGGCGTCGGCGGCCCGGTCCTCGACGGCGTCCAGCAGATGGGCGAGCCGTCCGAAGAGCCGCCCGGCCTCGGCGAGCGGGACGGCGTTGCCCGGCCGGCCCGCGAGAACCGCGGTGTGCGCGAAGGCGGCGGCCGTGGCGGTCTCGGTCGGCTCGGTGACGGTCAGCAGCGAAGTACCGGGCCCGGCCAGCGCCTCCAGCCCGACCTGCCGGTCCACGGCGTCCACCAGGACCGCCGTGTCGAAGCCGACGGCGGCCCCGCCGCGCTCCCCGGCCCGCCCCCAGCTCCTGGCGACCCTGCGGGCGGCGACGGCGACCGGACGCCGCGCCAGCAGCCCGTCCCCGTCGGCGACATGGTCGCGCACCTTGGCCGAGGCCAGCACCAGCGAGACGGCCGCCGCGAGCCGCGCTCCCTCCCCCTGGGCGACGGAGGCGGTGCGCATCCCGCGGAGCGGGCACGGACCCGCCGTACGCCGCCGTCCTCCCCCGGACCCGGCCTGAGCCTCCGTCAGAACCGAGATGAGCAGCCCGTCGTAGTTGGTGACGACCCGGGCGAACTGGCCGTGGTCACCGCGCAGCGCGAGACACAGCCCGCACAGATGCGCCACCCACTGGCTCTTGAGCCGCTCCCCGAGCCGGTGACTGCACGGTCTGACAATTCCGAACATGACAACCCCCGTGGTCCGCAGTCCGTGTTCCACTGCCCCGAGAGCCAGGCCCTCAAGACATTGAGCTGGCGCATGCTATCGGCCGATAATCGACGTTGAACGCTCCGCCCTGTTCACCCGTACGCACCACGTATCACCCGTACGCCACGAACAGTCATATTTCACTCTCAGTCAGCAGCCGTACACAGCAGGACCCTTGGGAGACGCGGGCTCTCGACGGATTCTCTGTGCACCAGTACCGTCACAAACCCCCCGCGCGGCGTCTATCCACTTGGCGCGACATCCGCATCATGGACGACCATGGGATGCGGAAAGGAAGAAAGACCGCTGTGAGAGGAGGCGTCCATGGGATCGGTGCGCAAGGCGAGTGCCTGGCTTGGCCTCGTCGACGACAACGATGACGAGCGTTACTACGACGACGACTACTCCGAGGGGACCGACTCGCAAGACGCCTGGGTCACCGACCCGCGCGTCAAGGTCGCCTCGGACACGGCCGAGGAGAAGGGCCGCCGGATCGGCACGGTCACCCCGGACAGCTTCCGGGACGCGCGGCTGATCGGTGAACTGTTCCGCGAGGGCGTGCCGGTCATCGTGAACCTCACGGCCATGGAGGCCGGGGACGCCAAGCGCGTCGTCGACTTCGCGGCCGGGCTGATCTTCGGACTGCGCGGTTCGATCGAGCGGGTCTCGACCCGGGTGTTCCTGCTGACCCCGTCCAACACGGAGATCGTGAACGGCGACCCGGCCGGGCACCGCACGGACGGTTTCTTCAACCAGAGCTGAGGCAGGGCCGCTCGCCGGCCCCGCCTCGGCCCCCGGGCCGGGTCAGCGGAAGGCGTCGAGTCCGGTGAGCGCCTTGCCCAGCACGAGCTGGTGCATCTCGACGGTGCCCTCGTAGGTGAGCACCGACTCCAGGTTCGTCGCGTGCCGCATGACGGGATACTCCAGCGAGATCCCGTTGGCCCCGAGGATCGTCCGCGCGGTGCGGCAGATCTCGATGGCCTCCCGCACGTTGTTGAGCTTGCCGAAGCTGACCTGCTCGGGACGCAGGCGGCCGGCGTCCATGCGCCGCCCCAGATGGTGGGCGAGCAGAATCCCCTTGTGCAGTTCGACCGCCATGTCGGCGAGCTTGGCCTGGGTCAGCTGGAACCCTCCGATGGGCCGCCCGAACTGCTCGCGGGTGCGGGCATAGCCGACGGCGGCCTCGAAACAGGTGCGGGCCGCGCCCATCGCGCCCCACACGATCCCGTACCGGGCGTGCGACAGACAGCTCAGCGGCCCCCGCAGTCCGACGGCCTCCGGCAGCACGGCGTCCTCGGGCAGCCGCACCTCGTCCAGCACCAGCTCACTGGTCACACTGGCGCGCAGCGACCACTTGTGCTTGATCTCCGGCGCGGAGAATCCGGGGCTGTCGGTGGGCACGACGAATCCGCGAACGCCTCCGTCGGTCTGCGCCCAGACGACGGCGACCCCGGCCACGGACCCGTTGGTGATCCACATCTTCCGTCCGCTGAGCACCCAGTCCGAGCCGTCGCGCTTGGCGTACGTCCGCATGCCGGCCGGGTCGGACCCGTGGTCGGGCTCGGTGAGCCCGAAACAGCCGATGACCTCGCCGGAGGCCATCCGGGGCAGCCACGCCTGCTTCTGCTCCCCGGAGCCGAACCGGTGGATCGCGTACATGGCGAGGGAGCCCTGCACGGACACCAGGGAACGGATCCCGGAGTCGGCGGCCTCCAGCTCCAGACAGGCGAGCCCGTACTGCACGGCGCTCGCCCCGGCGCACCCGTATCCGTCGAGCGACATCCCGAGCGCCCCGATCGCGCCGAGCTCCCGGGCGAGTTCCCGGATCACCGGCAGCTCCCCGCGCTCGTACCACTCGGCGACGAACGGCTCCACCCGCTCCGCGGCCCAGCTCCGCACGGTGTCGCGGATCGCCAGGTCCTCCGGTTCGAGCAGATCGTCGATCCCGAGCGGATCGGCGGGGTCGAAGGGGGGCAACTTCGAGGACGCGGACATGGGATCCTCCACCAGCACGAAAACTAGCACCGCTAGTCACGATGTCGGCTCGAAGGTACCACTCAGCGAACGGTCAGCGGTGGCGCGTGGGTGGGAGAAGGCTCCCGCTCGCGGGGAGCGGGCAGTTCCACGGTCGCCGACTCGCAGTGCATCGTCCGGGGCAGCCTCAGCGCCATCACCGCGCCCAGCAGCAGCAACCCGGCACTGACCAGCAGCGTGACATGCAGCCCGTGCACGAAGCTGTCCTTCGCGACCCGCCGCAGCGCCGTCCCGGCCGGCCCGCCGAGCTGCCCGGCCACCTCATAGGCCTCGCCCAGCGAATGCCCCGCGGCCGCCGACGCGGACGCCGGCACCCCGGGCACGGAGGACAGCCCGGGCGTGTACGCCGCGTTCATCACGCTGCCCAGCAGCGCGATCCCGATCCCCGCCCCGAGCTGGTAGGAGGTCTCGCCGATCGCCGCCGCGCCTCCCGCCCGTTCCGGCGGAGCCTCGCTCAGCATCGACTCGTACGCCGCGAACAGCGTCGTCTCCAGCCCGAACCCGAGCAGCACGAACCCGGACAGCAGCAGCCCCGCGTTGTCCGCCTTGCCCATCGCGGTGAGGAGCAGCACGGCGAGCGCGGTCAGCAGGAACCCCGCGCACACCATCCGCCGCGGCCCGAACCCGCGCAGCAGCCGCGCCCCGGCCAGCCCCGCCGCCATCGCGGCGAAGGTCAGCGGCAGGAGTCGCAGACCCGTCTCGAGCGGGGAGAGACCGAGCACCAGTTGCAGGTACTGCGCGGCGATCAGCTCCAGACCCACCAGCGCCAGCATCGCCAGCACGATGCACCCGACGGAGGTGCTGAACGCCGGCCGGGAGAACATCCGCAGGTCCACCAGCGGATGCTCCCGCCGCCGCTGACGCCGTACGAAGAGGACCATCAGCACCGCACCGACCAGCAGCGGCACCACGGTGAACGCACCGGACTCGGCGCCGCCCAGCCGCTTGACGCCGAGGACGAGAGCGAACAGCCCGGCCGCCGCCATCAGCGCGCCGACCACGTCCCAGGGCCCCTCGCCGGTGCCCCGCGACTCCGGCAGCAGCAGCCGCCCCACCGGGAGGCTGACCAGCATCAGCGGGATGTTGACGAGGAAGACCGAGCCCCACCAGAAGTGTTCGAGGAGGAAACCGCCGAGCAGCGGTCCGACCGCCGCGCCGACCGCGGCCACCGCGCTCCAGATGCCGATGGCGAGCGCCCGTTCCCGGCGGTCGGGGAAGACCTGCCGCAGGATCGACAGGGTGGCCGGCATGATCATCGCGCCGCCGACGCCGAGCAGGGCCCGCGCCAGGATCAGCACCTCGGCGCTTCCGGCGAAGGCCGCCAGTGCGGAGGCGACGCCGAACAGGGCGTACCCGAGCAGCAGGATCCGGCGGCGGCCCACCTTGTCGCCGAGCGTGCCGAACAGGATCAGCAGCGAGGCGCAGACCAGTGGATAGGTGTCGACGATCCAGAGCAGCTCGATCGCGCCGGGCCTGAGGTCCTCGGTGACCGCGGGCACCGCGACGTGCAGCACGGTCGCGTCGACCGCGACCAGGAGCAGGCTGACGCAGAGCACCACGAGCACGACCCAGCGGTTGGCACCGGCCCCGGCCGCCCGACGGCGCAGCCCGACGGCGGCCGTGGTCGTCCCGGACATGTACGTACCTCCCAGGTGATCCCCTCGGTCCGGCGGGCTCGCGGGACGGGGACTCCCCGCGACTCGGCCGGAGAGGAGCGGTGGTCTCCGGCCCGCGCAAACGAACACGAGTGACTCGCAGCGTACGCGAGTCCGCGCCAGGGCCACGTGGCGGAACTCTCACACTTCACAGCGAACCCATGTGGCGTACACCACTTCCCGAGCGGCCGTTTTCCCGGCCGGCGTACCGCCCGGTCGATAATCGGGCCCGTGACCGATCTTGGAACGCGCGTGGTGCCTCCCGGTGGTACGGCCCTGCGCCGGGCGGCCCCCGCCCTGCTGGGCTACGCGGCCGTACGGGGCCTGGGCCTGCTCGTCCTGGCCCTGTGGAGCGCCGCCCGCGGCAAGAGCGCGCACACCCTGCTGACGGCCCGCTGGGACGCCCTCTGGTACACCAGGGTGGCCGAGCTGGGGTACGGCTACGAGGTCCGGCTGCCCAACGGGGACGTCCACTCGAACCTCGCCTTCTTCCCGTTGCTGCCGTGGCTGGAAAGGCTGCTGCACGCGGTGAGCCCGCTGTCCTACGCCGACGCCGGGTTCACGGTCGCGCTGCTCGCCTCGCTCGCCGCGGCCTGGGGGATCTTCGCGGTCGCCGATCATGTGTACGGCCGTCGGGTGGGCGTGTGCGCGGTGCTCGTGTGGGCGCTGCTGCCGGTCGGGATCGTGCAGTCGATGGCGTACAGCGAGTCGCTGTTCACCGCGCTCGCCGCCTGGTCGCTGTACGCGGTGCTGACCGGACGGTGGGTGACCGCGGGTGTGCTCGCGTCGCTGTCGGGTCTGACCCGCCCGGTGGGGCTCGCGGTGGTCGCGGCGGTCTGGGCGGCCGGTCTGGCGTCCTTCCTGCGGGACCGGGGCGCGTCCTCGGGGTCCCCGTTCGGGCGGAGTGGCAGCACAGCGCCCGAGCCCGGCGCGCGCCCGACTGAACGCGCCCCCGGTCCGCCCGCCGACCGCGCTCTCCGGCGCGAGGCGGCACCCGAGGGCGCCCGCCCCGCCGTACGCGCCCTCGGCATGTTCCTCGCGCCCCTGGGCACCGCGGGCTATGTGCTGTGGGTCGGCCACCGCACCGGCCGCGGCCCGCTCGGCTATCTCGACGTCCAGGCGGGCTGGCGCAACGGCTTCGACGGCGGTTACGCCTTCGCCCGCTTCATCGCCGACAAGTTCACGTCGTTCCCGTCCGCTCCGGCCGGTCTGGGCCTGATCGTCGGCGTCGCCGCGCTGATCCTGCTGTACGTCGTCTGCGTACGGCAGCGCCAGCCGCTTCCGCTGCTGGTCCACAGCGGTGCGGTGCTCGCCCTCGCCCTGTGCGCGTCGAGCTACTTCGGCTCGAAACCGCGCCTGCTGCTGCCCGCCTTCCCGCTGCTGTTCCCGCTCGCCCTGGCCCTGGCCCGGCCGCGCACCCCGAGGGCGGCGCTGGTCGTGGGCGGTGTCGCGCTGGCGTCGGCCGCGTACGGGGCGTGGTGGCTGAACGGTTCCGGCCCTCCGTGAGTTTCCGGTGAACTCATTCATAAGTTCCTTAAAACTGTCTCCCACAATGATCAAAGGAATTGAAGGGATGGATGTTCGAGGATTAGCGAATCCGCAGGAATTAAGCCCCTCCTGAGAGCAATCCCACATCACATGGTCATCACAAACCAGAGGATTCGGCCGGGTGCCGAGCTCACTCGCTGTAACGTCGTTTAGGTGCGTACCGAACGAAACCTCACCCGTCTGGACCGGGTGTTCGCCAGGCTCGACCGGGAGCCGGAACGACCGGCCCACATCGACGTGCCGAGGATGAGCCGGCACCGGATCGCGCTGTTCGCGGCGACCCTGGCCTTCTACCTGGCGATCGTGTGGCTCGTGGTGATCACCTCGTGGCTGGTCCGCCTCGACTGGCAGGTCATGTTCTTCCGGCCGTACCAGCAGTGGCCCGAGATCCACGCGTTCCTGGACTACTACGTCGTCCTCGGCCAGCGCGGCCCGACCGCCGTCATGGTCGCGGCCTGGCTCGGCTGGAGATCCTGGCGGCAACACACCCTGCGCCCGCTGCTCACGCTGGGCGCCTCGCTGCTGCTGCTGAACATCACCGTCGGCGCCGCCAAGCTCGGCATGGGCCGGCTCGGACCGCACTACGCGACCACCATCGGCTCCAACGAGATGGGTCTGGGCGGCGACATATTTCCCAGCGGCCACACCGCCAACGCGGTCGTGACCTGGGGAATCCTGGCCTATCTGGCCTCCACTCCACGAGCCCGCCGCTGGCTGTCCGCCGTCTCCGCCGTGGTCTCGCTGGGCGTCGGTCTGACCACCGTCTACCTCGGTACGCACTGGCTGAGCGATGTGGTGCTCGGCTGGGCCGCGGGGCTGCTGATCCTGCTGGCCCTGCCCTGGTGCGAGCCGCTGATCGCCCGCGCCGAGGTCGGCATCCTCGACCTGCGCGACCGCTGGCGCGAACGCCGCGCCGGCACCCTCCCGGCGCCGGCCGCCCCCGTCGCCGTACCCGTGCCGTTCGCACCGCGGCCCACGGCGCAGGAGGAGGCCGCGGCGGCCCGCGAGACGGTCGCGGCCGCCCGTTCGCCCCGGGCGCCGGTCTACCTGACCCCGGGCCCGCACACGCCCCGCTCCGAGCGCACCCCGGTCACCCCCGCCGGCAGCCGAAGACCCCCGCACACCGAGCGTCTGCCGCGCGGGGCGACCGCCTCCGCGGCCCGGCCGCTGACCGGCGGCTGACCGGCCGCCATCCCTCCGAGCGGCGGGACCACCGGTACGCACGACCGGTCCCGCGACCGAAGGCCCCGGTTCCCCTCCTGACGGGAACCGGGGCCTTCGCCGTGTCGCGCTCAGCCCTTCCAGGCCCGCGCCACCCGCCCGTCGCGCACCTCGAAGTTCAGCCGCCCGAAGCGGTACTCCATGGTGATGATCGCCCCGGGCGCCAGTGAGCGGACGGTCGACCACCCCCGTTCCCGGGCCAGCCGCTCGGCGTGAGCGGCGTCGAGGCCGACGTATCCGTCCGGATTGTCCTGGGGCTCGTTCACTGACATACGGCCCACGCTAGGCCGCGCGGGGCCGCCGGGGAAACCCCGGAACGCGGATGTGGATCACTCCGGTCACACTTCTGTCACAGGATCACGACGGGTGTTCCGGTCGAACTTGGTCACACGAACGAGCGGTTCCCGGAGCCTTCCGTATGCATTCGAACGTAATTCCCGCGTGTCGTCACCGCTTCTCGAATAAACCGGCGGAATGTTCCCGGAGAATCCTCCCCCGAGCCCCTTTCCCCGGCCTTTCCGCACGGGTTCGCGGGAGCTGACACCTCGTAGGAAATGCACCACTCCGCCACACAACCTCCGCAGGGGCGAGCGATGGGGACACAGACCGTACCGGCGACGGCACCACCCGCGCGGCGCAGGCGCCGGGGCCGCGTGGTCGTCGACTGGCTCACCACCACCGACCACAAGAAGATCGGTCACCTGTACCTGATCACGTCGTTCGTGTTCTTCCTGATCGGCGGGGCCATGGCCCTGGTGATGCGGGCCGAACTCGCCCGGCCCGGACTTCAGATCGTGGACAACGACCAGTTCAACCAGCTGTTCACGATGCACGGCACGATCATGCTGCTGCTCTTCGCGACCCCGTCCTTCGCGGGCTTCGCCAACGAGCTGATGCCGCTCCAGATCGGCTCCCCGGACGTCGCCTTCCCCCGGCTGAACATGTTCTCGTACTGGCTGTTCCTGTTCGGCGGGCTGATCGTGCTCGGCTCCCTGCTCACCCCGGACGGGGCCGCCGCCTTCGGCTGGTTCGCCTACGCGCCGCTCAACAGCGGCCGGTTCTCCCCCGGCATCGGCCCCGACCTGTGGATCATGGGGCTGGCGCTGGCCGGGTTCGGCACGATCCTCGGCGCGGTCAACTTCGTCACCACGATCCTCGGGATGCGCGCCCCCGGCATGACCATGTTCCGGATGCCGATCTTCACCTGGAACGTCCTGTTCACCTCGGTCCTGGTCCTCTTCGCGTTCCCGGTGCTGGCGGCGGCCCTGCTGGTGCTGGAGGCGGACCGAAGGCTCGGCGCCCAGGTGTTCGACGCGGCCAACGGCGGGGCGCTGCTGTGGCAGCACCTGTTCTGGTTCTTCGGGCATCCCGAGGTCTACATCATCGCGCTGCCGTTCTTCGGGATCATCACCGAGATCATCCCGGTCTTCAGCCGCAAGCCGATCTTCGGCTATCTCACCCTGGTCGGCGCGACCATGACGATCACCGGTCTGTCGATCGTCGTGTGGGCGCACCACATGTTCGTCACGGGCGCGGTGCTGCTGCCGTACTTCTCGTTCATGAGCTTCCTGATCGCCGTCCCGACGGGTGTGAAGTTCTTCAACTGGACCGGGACCATGCTCAAGGGCTCCCTGTCGTTCGAGACGCCGATGCTGTGGGCGACGGGTTTCCTGGTGACGTTCCTGTTCGGCGGGCTGACCGGGGTGATCCTGGCCTCGCCGCCGATGGACTTCCAGGTCAGCGACTCGTACTTCGTCGTCGCACACTTCCACTACGTCGTCTTCGGCACGGTCGTCTTCGCGGTGTTCGCCGGATTCGCCTTCTGGTGGCCGAAGTTCACCGGGAAGATGCTGGACGAACGGCTGGGGAAGATGCACTTCTGGACGCTGTTCGTCGGCTTCCATCTGACGTTCCTGGTGCAGCACTGGCTGGGCGCGGAGGGCATGCCCCGCCGGTACGCCGACTATCTCGCCGCCGACGGCTTCACCGCGCTGAACACCGTCTCGACGATCGGCGCGTTCCTGCTCGGTCTGTCCACGCTGCCGTTCCTCTACAACGTCTGGAAGACCACCAAGTACGGCGAGAAGGTCGAGGTCGACGACCCCTGGGGGTACGGCCGCTCCTTGGAGTGGGCGACCTCCTGCCCGCCGCCGCGGCACAACTTCACGACACTGCCGAAGATCCGCTCGGAGTCCCCGGCGTTCGATCTCCACCACCCGGAGTACGCGGCCCTGGAGGCGGCCGATCAGGGCGTGTAGGCGAGCTGGGGGACGTCGAAGCAGGTGCGGTCCATGTCCCCCTGGGTGATCCATCCCCTCCCGTCGCGCCAGCGGGCGACCGACAGACAGGTCCACCGGGTCTTCGGCGGTGCGGCGAGCCGTTCGAAGCGGACGGGGATCAGCAGGCCGCCGGCGTCGAAGCCCTCGCTGCGGTCCATGAAGGCGTCCACGCACGCGCGCGTGATCCCGCTCGCCGCGCAGGACCGCGCCGCCCGCGTGAACCACAGGGCCGCCGCCCACCCCTCCAGCTGCCACTGGGAGTGCGTCGGCAGGCCCTTCGTCGCCTCCCGGAACTCCCGCACGGCCGGGTCGGAGGTGTCGTCGAAGTTCCGGCTGGACCCGGTCACCCACAGGGCGTTGCGGCAGGCCGGGGAGTTCCCGTAGTCCTCGGGGACGGTGGACGTCCAGTTCTGCACATTGGTGACCTTGGCCGTGACATGCGCGCCGACCTGGTCCATCGCCTCGCACAGCCGTGCGTTGCCATGGGTGTCGAGGGCGTCGAGGACGAGGTCGGCGCCCTGCGCCTTCAGGTCGGCGGCGGCGGCGCGGAAATTGGGCAGCGCGAAGTCGACCTGTTCCCCGACCACCCGGTAGCCCTCGGCCTTCAGCCCCCGTTCGACGAGCCGGGCGTAGGACGCGGACGCCGGCTGGTTGTAGGAGACGACGGCGGCGGTACGGGCGCCGTGCTCGCGCTTGAAGTAGCGGTAGACCTCGGTGCCGCCGTACAGCTCGCCGCCCCAGCCCGGCGTGCCGTTCCGGGGGGCGAGGCTGCCGTAGATGCCGTAGAGGTGCGGCCAGGTGTCGTAGGCGGGGCCGATGGGCTGGCCGCCGATGTCGGGCACGCGCGCGCGGGAGACGCGGGGGGCGCCCGCGTAGGCGAGGGAGGTGGTGGCGACGAGGGCGACGACCTTGTCCTCGTCGAGCAGCTGGTGCACACAGGTGTTGTTCCCGACGCCGCTGCCTCCGTCGTCGCACAGCCGCACCTCGACGCGGTGGCCGTCGATCCCGCCGCGCGCGTTGATCCGGTCGAAGTAGGCCACCGCCCCGTCGCGCGGCCCGGTGAAGGCGGCGCCGCCGACGGGGCTGGTCGTGCTGGTGATCACGCCGACGCGGACCGGGGCGGTCCGCGGGGTGGCGGTGGCGTGCTCGAAGTCGCTCTCCGGGAGCCGGCTGCCGCAGGCCGCGCTCAGCAGGAGCAGCAGCGTGGCGGCAGCGCTCTCAGCAACCCGGGACCGCCGACGCCGACGCATCACCGCTCAGCCCGACCAGGGAGCACAGGGTGGTGACGGAGACCTTCCAGGTGCCGTCCTGGAGGACCGCCTTCCCGGTGGCGTTCGGCAGCGCGGTCGCGCCGTCGAGGGTGAGGGTGTACGTCACGGTCGCCTCGGTCGGGGAGGTGAACGCGACCTTCTGGACCTCGGCCGCCACCTGTCCGCCGCGCTGGTCCCCGCCGAAGGCCCGGAGCATCGGGCCCATCATCCGGCCGTTCTCCAGCAGGGCCTGCTTGTCGGCGGTGGAGGTGGCCGGGTCGAAGAACTTCTGCCAGTTCTGCCGGACCTGCTGCTCGGCCGCCGCCGTGTCGCTGGGCGCGGTGGCCGCCCCGCCGACCGTCGCGGTGGCCGTCGCGGTCGCCTTGCCGCCCCCGTCGTCGCTGCACGCCGCGAGGGCCGGGGCGAGCGCGAGGAGCAACGCCGCCGCCAGTGCCGTGCCCCGCGTCCGTCCGAGGTCGCTCCCGAGAAGCATCACGCTCACCACCGGGTGTCGGTCCGGGCGTGCGCGCCCGGTCCTTTCAGGGTCAGCTTGCAGAAGGCATAGTGCAAGCCATCGGCGGACTGCGGCGGGAGCGTGGGATGCGGACAGGACGACTGCGGACCGTGCCCCCCGTCCTGTGGGCCGGCTGGGTCGCGCTGGCCACCGGTGCGGTGCTGTGCGTCGCGGGCTGGTACGGCGTCTCGGGCGAGCGCTTCACCGCACGGCAGCTCCCCTACATCGCCTCCTGCACGGTGCCGGGCGCGGCGCTGATCGTCGCCGGGGCGGTCCTGCTGGCGTCCGGCCGGGCGCCCGCCGCCACCGCGCGCGTGGAGGAGCTCTACGGCCTTCTGGTCGCCGCCGGCGAGGAGCCCGGGGCGCCGGAGCCGGCGGTGTCCGCGCCCGTCGCGGTCAGCGGTGAGCTGCGGATGGTGCCCGGGGGCACGCTGTGGCACCGGGCGGACTGTCCGCTGGTCGCCGGGAAGCCGGAGGCGGTGCCGGTGGACGGCAGGCTGCTGGCCGGCGGCGACCTCGACCCGTGCCCGATCTGCGAACCGGACGCGGCGGACTCCTGATGTCGTCCCTGACCTACGACCTCACGCTCGCCGGCCTCGCCGTCGGCGGCGCGGCCGCCCTCACGGGCATCGGTCTGATCGTCACCCACCGGGCGACCGGGGTCCTCAACTTCGCGCACGGGGCCATCGCGATGGTCTGCGCCTACGCGCTGCGGCAGTGCGTGGTGGAGTGGGGGTGGCCGCTGTGGCTCGGGGCCGTGGCGACCCTGGTCTTCCTCGCGCCCGCGATCGGGGTGCTGCTGGAACGGTTCGTCTTCCGTCCGCTCGCCGTCCTGGGCAACGATCCGGCGCGGACCCTGGTGGCGTCGATCGGCGTGTTCGTGCTGCTGGTGGGCGGGGCGGCGCTGGTGTGGGGGCAGGGGGCGCGCGACGACGCGCCCGAGCTGGTCCCGGCGGATCCCTGGGGGCAGCTCGCCGTGGTGCTGGTCCTGGCCGCCGGGGTCGGCGCGGTGATCCGGTGGACTCGCTTCGGGCGGGAGCTGCGGGCGGTGGTCGACGACCGGGAGCTGGCCGTGCTCGGCGGCGTGGACGCGGACCGGGTCGCGGCGGCGGGCTGGGCGTTCGGCTCGTTCACGGCCGGGGTGACGGGCGTGCTGCTGGCGCCGTACGTGCGGCTCGACCCGTACGGCCTGCCGCTGCTGGTGATGGAGGTGCTCGCGGTCGCGGTGGCGGCCGGGATGCGCAGCCTGCCCGTCGCGGTGGCGGTGGCGCTCGGTATCGGGATCGCGCAGAGCCAGCTGACCCGGCTGCACCCGTCGGGCTGGGCCGCCCCGCTGGTGCAGGCGGTCGGCGCCAACCTGTTCGTGGTCGCCCTGCTGGTCGCCGCGCTCGTCCTGCCCGGGGTGGGCGCGCCGCGTGACGCGCCGCCCGCCCCGGTGGGGACACGCGTGCGTACCCCGCCGGGAGCGTGGGGGGTGGCCGCGGTGCTGTTCCTGCTGCCGCTCGGCTTCGCGGGGTCCGATCTGCACACCGCGGTCCAGGTGCCCGCCCTGGGGGTGATCCTGCTGTCCCTGGTGGTGGTCACCGGGCGCGGCGGCCAGATCTCCCTCGGGCAGGCGGCGTACGCGGGACTGGGCGCCCTGTTCACCGCGCTGCTGGCCGCGGGCCGCTTCCCCGGACTTCCCCGCCTCCCCGAGCTGACGGCGCCGGTCGTGGCGGTCCTGCTGGTGGCCCCGCTGGGCCTGCTCACCGGTTGGCCGGCGATCCGGCGCCACGGCCTCGCCCTGGCCCTCGCGACCTTCGCGGTCGGGGTCGGCGTGAGCCGTTTCGTCTTCGCCCAGCCGTACGCCACCGCGGACCTGTCCCTGGGCCGCCCCGCGGGCTTCGAAGGGGACCGCGCCTACTACGTCCTGGAGCTGGCCCTGCTCGCCCTGGCCCTGCTGGCCACGCGGGCGCTGCGCCGGGGTCGCACCGGGCGGGCCCTGGCGGCGATGCGGGACCACGAACCGGGCGCCTCGGCGGCGGGCGTGCGCGTGCCGTCCCTGAAACTGCTCGCCTTCGTCGTGGGGGCGGCGCTGGCCGCGCTCGGCGGCGCCCTGCTCGGCATGGGCCTGCGGGCCTTCGACGCCACGGCCTACGACCCCGTCCGCGGTCTGCTCTGGTTCGCGGCGGTGGTGGTCCTGGGCGCGGACAACACCCTGGGCGCGCTCGTGGCGGCGGCCCTGCTGGTGGGGCTGGACGCGGGCGCCCGCGGCGGGGTGGCGGCGGCCCTGGTCGGCGTCCTGGCGGCCCTGACGGGACGCTTCCCGGACGGCCCGTACGAGGCCCTGCGGGCGGCATGGGCACGGGTGGAGGCACGGCGGAGGGGGGTGCTGACGCCGTTGGGGGTGCGGGTGCGGAAACGGCTCGTGCCCCGCGCCGCCGCGGTCTCACCGGTCACCGCCCCGCCGCACGCCCACGAGACCGTCCCCACGCCGTCCGCACCGGACCGCCGCCCGCCGCGCCGCACGTCCCGGGCCGCCCGCGCGCCGGCCCCGCTTCTTCTCGCCGCCCGGCATCTCCAGGCCCGCTACGGCGGCTTCACCGCTCTCGACGGGGTCGGGCTCGACGTGCCCGCCGGGCGGGTCACCGCCGTCGTCGGGCCCAACGGTGCCGGGAAGAGCACGCTGTTCCACTGTCTGGCCGGCACCCTGCGCCCGGTCCGCGGGCAGGTGCTGTTCGCCGGGCGGGACATCACCCGGCGGCCGGCGCACGCGCGTACCCGGCTCGGTGTCGCGCGGACCTTCCAGCAGCTCGCCGTGTTCCCGTCGCTGACGGTGGCGGAGAACGTGCGGGTGGGCGCCGAGCAGGGCCGGCGCGGCGGGCCGGAGGCGGTGGAGCGGGCGCTGGCGCTGTTCGGGCTGGACGGGCCGGTCCGCGCGCGGCCCGCCGCAGGGCTGCCCACCGGCACCCTGCGCCGGGTCGAGCTGGCCCGGGCCTGCGCGGGAGGCCCGCGCGTGCTGCTGCTGGACGAGCCGGCCGCCGGGCTGGACACGGACGAGGTGAGCGCGCTGGCCAGGATCCTGCGCGCGCTGGCCGCCGAGGGCACCGCCCTGCTCGTCGTCGAGCACGACCTCGATCTGGTCGCCGGGCTGGCGGACGTCGTGCACGTCATGGCGGCCGGCCGGATCGTCGCCTCGGGCCCGCCGGACCGTGTCCTCGGCTCGCTGGAGGAGGCGGCCTGGTGATCTCGCTGCGGCACGCGCGCGTGCGTTACGGCCCGCTGGAGGCCCTGCACGGCGTCACCCTCACCGCCCCCGCGCCGGGCCTCACCGTCCTGCTGGGCCGCAACGGCTCGGGCCGTACGACGGTGCTGCGGGCGCTGGCCGGTGCCGTACCGCTGGCGGGCGGGGCGGTGGTGTGGGACGGGGCGGACGTGACCCGGATGCCCGCGTTCGAGCGGGCACGGCGCGGGCTGTGCCTGGTGCCGGAACGGCGGGCGGTGTTCGCCTCGCTGACGGTCCGGGAGAACCTGGAGCTGTCCGGGGCCGACCCCGACCTCTACCCGCCGCTGGTGCCGTTGCTCGCCCGCCGCGCCGGGACCCTGTCGGGGGGTGAGCAGCGGATGGTGGCCCTGTGCCGCGCCCTGTCGGCGCACGCGCGCGTGGTCCTCGCCGACGAGCCGGCCCAGGGGATGGCCCCGGCGGCCGCCTCCCGGACGTACGCCCTGCTCGCCTCGCTCGACGCGTGCGTGGTCCTCGCCGAACAGCGGCTGCCGCCCGCGCTGCGCGCCCGGCGGGCCCTCGTGTACGAACTGCGGCGCGGGGCCGTCGTGTTCGCCGGGGAGGCGGGTGAATGGGCTCGGCGCGCCCGCTGAACACGGCGGCCCCGCCCGGTGGGTGGTCCGGACGGGGCCGTGAGCCCGGCGGGGCCGGGACGTCCGGCTCAGTACGCGAGGCGCTGGCCCGGCAGGATCAGGTCCGGGTCGTTGCCTATGACGGTCCTGTTGGCGGCGTAGAGCCGCTGCCAGGTGGTGTTGTGCGCGGCGGCGATGGTGCTGAGGGTGTCGCCGACCCGGACGGTGTAGTCACCGCGGCTGCTGCCGCGCGAGGTGCTGGTCGTGGTGCGCTCGGGCGCCTTGGACGAACTGCTCCGCGACGAGCCGGACTTCGTCGTGTCCGCCGGCTTGCTCGACCGGGTCGACGTGCCGGAGCTCGACTTGCTCGAACTCGACGTGCCGGAGCCCGACTTGGTGGGGCTCGACTGGGTGGAGGAGGACCCGGAGGTCGACGGGGCGCTGCCGGTGGCTCCGGCGCGGGCCGAGCAGACCGGCCAGGCGCCCCAGCCCTGGGACTTCTGGACCTTGGTGGCCACGGCGATCTGCTGTTCCCGGCTGGCCCCGTCGGCGGTGGCCGCGTAGGCCGAGCCGCCGTAGGCGCGCCAGGTGGAGGCGGAGAACTGCAGTCCGCCGTAGTAGCCGTTGCCGGTGTTGATGTGCCAGTTGCCGCCGCTCTCGCACTGGGCGATGCGGTCCCACACCCCGCTGTCCGCCGCCGCGGCGTTGCCGCTCGCGGCCAGCAGTCCCAGGGGGGCGAGCAGTGCCGCCCCGGCGAGGACCGCCGTCTTGCGCGTCTTACGGGTGGAGTGATCGGCACACTCGGACATGAAGTTCCCTCTCTGCAAACCCGGGTCTCCCCCGGGCGGGGCGCTTCCCACGTGTCGACGCGGGTGTCACGCTCCGCCCCGTCCGCCGGCGGTGTCGCTGCGCCTGGTCCTGCTCTGCGCGGCCGGTGGACGTACCCGAGCGGTGCTCGCTGCACACGGCGGAGCAATCTAGGGAGCCTGACGATCCGTTATCAACCAGATCCCTGTTCCCGCAGGCCAGTTGAGGGTTACCGTGAGTAGTAGTGAATTTCGGCCACCCACTACATCCCCTGATGTCGCTTTTTGTCGGACAGTTGTCGAGGCGTGCTGTGAGTCAGTTCACGGGATCAACCTCCGTGACCTCCCCGTTACTTGACGGGGGGTGTCGGATTCCCCACGGAACGTGACCATCCGTGTTCGGTGATGTGAACGACTCAGTCGTCCAGCGTGACCCCCACCACAGCTCCCCCGTTGTCATCTCATGAGCCGGGAACCCGCCCGGCCCGCCAACGCACCGCCTTCCGAGGGAGTCACCCGTGCCGCGCATGCTCGACGTCAGCGACGAGGTACGCGCCGAGATCGGCGACGAAGAAGCCGACCGGCTGCTCGCCGGAGACAACGCCCCGGGCAGTTACGACTGCACCTCCTGCCGCACCCCGGGCGACTCCGCGCACGAGCGCACCAGCACCGTCCTGTTCATCGGGGACGAGACCGCCGTCCTCGCCTTCGCCCACGCGACCTGTCTGCCCTCGCAGGTCGTCCAGGTCACCGAGGAGCAGCTCCAGGGCGCCGTCCGCTCCATCAGCGGCGACACCGTCGACCTGGACCCGCAGAAGGTCGTCCCCGAACAGGCCGTGCTCGGGGTGACCAGCGGGCTCGTCCTGCTCGCCGGGGAGCTGCACCCCGCGCTGGTCGTCGAGCCCACCGCGCCCATCGTGCGCCCGGGCACCACCGGTGCCGGGGACGACTTCCTGCCGCTCCTCATCGAGCAGGGCTTCATGCCGCTGTCCGAGCTGTCCGAGGTGCCGCCGGTGCAGCACGGCTGGTCCGTGCTGCTGGCGATGGGTCAGCTGCACGCCGTGCTCCAGCCCTCGGCGAACGGCGGGCAGCCGGTCGCCTGGTGGCAGGCGCACCAGCCGCTGCAGGTGACGGAGGGGTGGCGGGCCGCCGCCAACAAGCACCAGCAGGTGCTGATGTTCGCCGCGCCGGTGGGCTCGATCGGGCGGCAGCCGCGGGAGGATCTGCTGCGGGACGCGCTCGACAAGGCCGCGGCGAACGGGAAGCTGGTGGGTGCGGCGATGCCGCTTGCGGGTACCTGAGTTCGTTCGTCGTGGCTGGTCGCGCCCACGCGGCGGAGCCGCGTCTGAGTACAGCCCCGCGCCCCTGAAGGGCGACTGCGGAACCGCATCCCTTCACGCGACGGGTCGTTCTCCCTTACGTGCACAGCTACGAGGTTCCCCGCCGCCCCGTGTATCCGTCGGTCCCCTCCGCGCGACCGGCCCAGGACTCCCGGGGCGGCCCGTCGGCCACGCCGATCTACGACGCGCTCTACGCCGAGTACGTCAAGACGTTCCGCTCGCTGCCGGGTGACCGCAGCGGCGAGGACGATCTGGGGTTCACCGCCTTCGGGAACATCCCGCACCGTACGGAGGAGCCGACGGTGTACCGGCCCGGCTCCTTCAGCCACTCCTACAGTGCCTACAGCGCGGGCGCGCACAGCGCCCGGCAGCAGTCGCAGTGGCAGCGGGTCGGGCAGATCGGCCAGCAGCAGACGGAGCGGCAGCAGACGGCGATGGTGCCCGTCCCGGCGGCGCTGCCGCCCGTTTCCCGAAGGGGGTTCTGAGCGAGGGGAGTCCGTGACCGCGTCACGGACTCCCCTCGCTCAGGCCTACTTCTTCTTGCCGCGCTTCTCGCGCACCCGCACCGAGATATGGATCGGGGTGCCCTCGAAGCCGAACTCCTCGCGCAGCCGGCGCTCGATGAAGCGGCGGTAGCCCGCCTCGATGAAGCCGGAGGCGAACAGGACGAACCGCGGCGGCTTGGTGCCCGCCTGGGTGCCGAACAGGATGCGCGGCTGCTTGCCGCCCCGGACCGGGTGGGGGTGGGCGGCGACCAGCTCGCCGAGGAAGGCGTTGAGGCGGCCCGTGGGGACACGGGTCTCCCAGCCGGCCAGGGCGGTCTCGATCGCCGGGACCAGCTTCTCCATGTGCCGCCCGGTGCGCGCCGAGACATTGACCCGGGGCGCCCAGGCGACCTGGCCGAACTCGGTCTCGATCTCCCGCTCCAGGTAGTAGCGGCGCTCCTCGTCGAGGGTGTCCCACTTGTTGTAGGCGATGACCATCGCCCGGCCGGCCTCGACGGCCATCGTCACGATCCGCTGGTCCTGGACCGAGATGGACTCGGAGGCGTCGATCAGGATGACCGCCACCTCGGCCTTCTCGACCGCGGCCGCGGTGCGCAGGGAGGCGTAGTAGTCGGCGCCCTGCTGGAGGTGGACCCGCTTGCGGATACCGGCGGTGTCGACGAACTTCCAGGTCACGCCGCCGAGATCGATGAGCTCGTCGACCGGGTCACGGGTGGTGCCGGCGATCTCGTTGACGACGACGCGCTCCTCGCCCGCCACCTTGTTCAGCAGCGAGGACTTGCCGACGTTCGGGCGGCCGATGAGGGCGATCCGGCGGGGGCCGCCGATCCCGGCGCCGCCGAAGGTCTGCGCGGGAGCTTCCGGCAGCACGTCCAGGACGGCGTCCAGCATGTCGCCGGTGCCGCGGCCGTGCAGCGCGGAGACCGGGTGCGGCTCGCCGAGGCCGAGGGACCACAGGTACGCGGCATCCGCCTCCCCGCTCGGCCCGTCGACCTTGTTGGCGCACAGCACGACCGGCTTGCCGGCCTTGCGCAGCAGCCGTACGACGGCCTCGTCGGTGTCGGTGGCACCGACCTTGGCGTCCACCACGAAGACGACCGCGTCGGCCGCCTCGATCGCGTACTCGGCCTGGGCGGCCACGGAGGCGTCGATGCCGAGGACGTCCTGCTCCCAGCCGCCGGTGTCGACGACCTTGAAGCGGCGGCCCGCCCACTCGGCCTCGTAGGTGACGCGGTCGCGGGTGACGCCGGGCTTGTCCTCGACAACGGCCTCGCGGCGCCCGATGATCCGGTTGACGAGGGTCGACTTGCCGACGTTCGGCCGGCCGACGACGGCGAGCACCGGGAGCGGGCCGTGTCCGGCCTCCTCGATGGCGCCCTCGACGTCCTCGAGGTCGAAACCCTCCTCCGCGGCGAGCTCCATGAACTCCGCGTACTCGGCGTCGCCGAGCGCCCCGTGGTCGTGCCCGAAGCCGTCCGAGCCGCCGGGCTGGATGTGGTCGTTCATGAAGTCCGTACCTCGTCGTTCCATCGTGGTGGTCGGTGGATCACCCCGTTTGTTCCGGGTTGATCCACTACTCAGTGTCGCCCAGGGCCCGGTCGGGCGCCCTGCGTTTTATGCGCCCGTGGGCGGGCGGCCGGTGAGCCGCCGGGCGTGGTCCAGGTGGGCGGCCAGGTTCTTCTGGATGCGCTCGGTCGCCTCGTCCAGCGCCTTGCGCGTACGCCGTCCGCTGCCGTCGCCCGCCTCGAAGGGGTCTCCGAAGACGACGTCGACGCGGGAGCGCAGCGGGGGCAGCCCCTTGATCAACCGTCCGCGCCGCTCGGAACTTCCCAGCACCGCGACGGGCACGATCGGCGCCCCGCTGCGCACGGCGAAGTAGGCGAGCCCGGCGCGCAGGGAGGCGAAGTCGCCCTCGCCGCGGGTGCCCTCGGGGAAGATGCCGAGGACGCCGCCGTTCTCCAGGACGCCGAGGGCGCGGGCGATCGCCGTGCGGTCGGTGCTCGTGCGGTCGACCGCGATCTGGCCGGTGCGGACCATGAAGGTGCCGACCGGCCCGATGAACGCCTCCTTCTTCACCAGGAAGTGCGACGCCCGGGGCGCCACCCCGATGACCATCGGGCCGTCGAGGTTGTGGGAGTGGTTGGGCGCGAAGATCACCGGACCGCTGGCGGGCACCTTCCAGGCGCCCAGCACCCGCGGCCGCCACAGGCCGTACATCAGGCCGACGCCGATGCGCCGGCCGATCTCGGCACCCCGCTCCGAAGGCGGCTGGCTCAGCTCGCTCACTTTCCGGCCCGCTTCTCCTCGACGAGGGTGACCACGCACTCGATGACCTGGGCGAGGGTCAGCTCGGTGGTGTCCACCTCGACGGCGTCGTCCGCCTTGGCGAGCGGGGAGGTCTTGCGGGAGGAGTCGGCCGCGTCCCGCTGGATCAGCGCCTCGCGGGTGCTGGCCACGTCGGCGCCCTTGAGCTCGCCGCTGCGGCGGGCGGCCCGCGCCTCCGCCGAGGCGGTGAGGAAGATCTTCAGGTCGGCGTCGGGCAGCACGGTCGTCCCGATGTCCCGCCCCTCGACGACGATCCCGTGCTCGGCGTCGGCGGCCAGCGACCGCTGGAGCTCGGTGATCCGGGCCCGCACCTCGGGCACCGCGCTGACGGCGCTGACCCGGGAGGTGACCTCCTGGGTGCGGATCGGGCCGGCGACGTCCACGCCGTCGACGGTGATCGTCGGGTGGGCCGGGTCGGTGCCGGAGAGGATCTCCGCCTTGCCCGCGACGGCGGCGATGGCCGTGGGGTCCTCTATGTCGATCCCGTTGGTGACCATCCACCAGGTGATCGCCCGGTACTGGGCGCCGGTGTCCAGGTAGCTCAGCCCGAGCTGGGCGGCCACGGCCTTGGACGTGCTCGACTTGCCCGTGCCGGAGGGACCGTCGATGGCGACAATCACGGGCTGGGCGGCGCCGTTTTCCACGGGGGGACACCTTCCTGGTGCGAGGCGGTGGGTGTGCGGGGCGCGACTGTGCCCCGCACAAGGTTACCGGGCACGGGTCACCCTTCCGGCCGAGGCCGGTACCAGGTCCGTACCGCCTACTGCCGGATCGCCCAGCCCCGCTCCTTCAGCGCCGCCGAAAGGACCGCCGCCGACTTCGGTTCGACCATGAGCTGCACCAGACCCGCCTGCTGCCCGGTCGCGTGTTCGATCCGTACGTCCTCGATGTTGACGCCCGCCCGCCCGGCGTCCGCGAAGATGCGGGCCAGCTGTCCCGGCTGGTCGTCGATGAACACCGCGACGACCTCGTACGCGCGCGGGGCGGCACCGTGCTTGCCGGGGACGCGGACCTGTCCGGCGTTGCCGCGGCGCAGGACGTCCTCGATGCCGTCGACACCGTCGCGGCGCTTGGCCTCGTCGGAGGACTGGAGCGCGCGCAGGGCCCGCACGGTCTCCTCCAGGTCGGCGGAGACGTCGGTGAGCAGGTCGGCGACCGGCCCCGGGTTCGCGGAGAGGATGTCGATCCACATCCGGGGGTCGGAGGCGGCGATCCGGGTGACGTCCCGGATGCCCTGCCCGCACAGCCGTACGGCGGCCTCCTCGGCGTTCTCCAGCCGGGCGGCGACCAGGCTGGAGACCAGGTGGGGCATGTGGGAGACGAGCGCGACGGCGCGGTCGTGCGCGTCGGCGTCCATCACCACGGGGACGGCCCGGCAGTGCGAGACGAGTTCCAGGGCGAGGTTGAGGACCTCGGTGTCGGTGTCCCGGGTCGGGGTCAGCACCCAGGGCCGGCCCTCGAAGAGGTCGCCGGTCGCGGCCAGCGGGCCGGACTTCTCCCGGCCGGACATGGGGTGGGAGCCGATGTACCTCGACATCACGGACGGGTCCAGGCCGAGCGCCTCCAGCTCCCGGCGCGGCCCGCCCTTGACGCTGGCCACGTCCAGGTAGCCGCGGGCCACGCCCCGGCGCATCGCGTCGGCGAGCACGGCGGCCACATGGGCGGGCGGGGCGGCGACCACGGCGAGGTCGACGGGCCCCTCGGGCGCCTCGTCGGTGCCGGCGCCGAGCGCGGCGGCGGTCCGGGCCTGTCCGGGGTCGTGGTCCTCCAGGTGCACGACGACGCCCCGCTGGGCGAGGGCGAGGGCGGCGGAGGTGCCGATGAGCCCGGTTCCGATGACGAGCGCGGTCCTCACTGGGCGATGTCCTTGCGCAGAGCGGCGGCGGCGCCGAGGTAGACATGGCTGATCTCGGCGCGCGGCCGGTCGGACTCGACGTGCGCGAGCAGCCGGACGACCCGCGGCATGGCGCCCTCGACGGCGAGCTCCTGGGCGCAGATCAGCGGTACGTCGACGATGCCCAGCTTGCGGGCGGCGGCGGCCGGGAAGTCGCTGTGCAGATCGGGCGTGGCCGTGAACCAGATGCTGATCAGGTCGTCCGCGCTGAGGGAGTTCCGCTCCAGGACGGCGGTGAGCAGGGCCCCGACCTGCTCGTCCATGTGTCCGGCCTCGTCGCGTTCCAGTTGGACGGCTCCCCGGACCGCTCGTACCGCCACGGCGCTGCTCCTTGCTGATGTACGGCTGGTGAGGCGTCCAAGCCTAGTCAGCCCGCGCCGGGCCGGGTGCGCCCCGCCCGCCCCCTGAGACGCGGCGCGTCCTGTTGCGGGGCACCACCGATACGCGCTTGGCTGGCAGCTGTACGTGCTTCCGCATCCCCGGAGTGACGACATGACCTTCTCCCCGACCCGGCGCACGGTGCTCGTCGTGACGGGCGGCGCGGCAGCCGCCCTGGCCACGGGCTGCGGCAACGACGGCGACGGTGCGTCGTCGGACGCGGCCGACTCGACGACGTCCGATGGCGCCGGTGGCGCGCTGGCGAAGACCACCGACATCCCCGAGGGCGGCGGCAAGGTCTTCACGGCCGAGAAGGTCGTCGTCACCCAGCCCACGAAGGGCGACTTCAAGGCCTTCTCGGCGGTCTGCACCCATCAGGGGTGCACGGTCGGCAGCGTCGCCGACGGCACCATCAACTGCCCCTGCCACAAAAGCGAGTTCCGGATCGCCGACGGCTCGGTGGCCTCCGGTCCGGCGACGAAGCCGCTGCCCGAGAAGCAGATCACGGTGCAGGGCGACAGCATCACGCTGACCTGATCACAGGTCCCACAGCGCGCCGAGCGTCACCAGCTCCCCCTGGTACTCGATGCGGTCCGCCCAGGGCGTGGGCCAGGCGTCCGCGCCGGCGTGCGCGCCCGCGAAGGCGCCCGTCAGACAGGCGATGGAGTCGGAGTCGCCGGAGGAGCAGGCGGCCCGGCGCAGCGCGGTGACCGGCTCGTCGGGGAAGAGCAGGAAGCACAGCAGTCCGGTGGCCATGGCCTCCTCGGCGATCCAGCCCGCCCCCGTGGCCAGGCACGGGTCGCTCTCGGGCGCGGGGTCGCGCAGAGCCTCGGCGAGGCGGTCCAGGACGCCCAGGCACTCGTCCCAGCCGCGCGCGATGAAGTGCTCGGCGGACGGGTCCTGGCTGCGGGTCCACAGGTCGCCGAGCCAGCGGTGGTGGTAGCGGGTGCGGTTCGCGACGGCGTACGCGCGCAGCTGTCCGACCAGGCCGGCCGGCGGGGCGCCCTGGGCGAGGAGCCGTACGGCGTGGGCGGTGAGGTCGGACGCGGCGAGCGCGGTGGGGTGCCCGTGGGTGAGCGCGGACTGGAACTGGGCGGCCCCGGCGCGCTGCTCCTCGCTGAGGCCGGGGGCGAGGCCGACGGGGGCGACGCGCATGTTGGCGCCGCAGCCCTTGGAGCCGATCTGGCTGGCGTCCTGCCACAGCCGCCGCTCGTCCTTGAGCAGGTCGCAGGCGGTCAGGCAGGTCCGGCCGGGGGCGCGGTTGTTCTCGGGCGACTGGTACCAGTCGACGAACTCCTCGCGCAGGGGCCGCTCCAGCCGGGTGGGCACCAGCAGTCCCCGGTCCATCGCGGTGCGCAGGGCGCGGGCGACGGCGAGGGTCATCTGGGTGTCGTCGGAGACGAAGGGCCGCCCGGGGAGTTCCATCCCCCGCCAGGGCCCGCACTTGGCGAGGATCGAGGGGACGTCGTTGAACTCGGTGGGGAAGCCGAGCGCGTCCCCGAGGGCGAGGCCCAGCAGGGCGCCGGTGGCGGCGCGCTTCCTCACGGTGGTGGTGGTCATGCGGAACGTCCTTCCCGGGGCGGTCGCAGCAGGGGCGGGTGGAGCGCGGTGGCGGTGCCCGCGCGGTAGAGGGCGGCCGGTTTGCCGCGGCCGCCGGTCAGCCGCGCGGCGCCGGGCACCGGTTCGACGAACCCCGGTGTGGCCAGTACCTTGCGGCGGAAGTTGGGACGGTCCAGCCCCGTCCCCCAGACCGTCTCGTAGACCTGCTGGAGCTCGCCGAGGGTGAACTCGGGCGGGCAGAAGGAGGTCGCGAGGCAGGTGTACTCGAGCTTGGCGCCGACCCGGTCGTGGGCGTCGGCCAGGATCCGGTCGTGGTCGAAGGCGAGCGGCCCGGTGTCGTCGTACGGCAGCCAGCGGGCCTCGGCCGCGTCGCCGCCGCCGTGCGGTTCGGGCGCGTCGGGCAGCAGCGCGGCGAAGGCGACGGACACGACCCGCATCCGGGGGTCGCGGCCGGGGTCGCTGTAGGTGCGCAGCTGTTCCAGGTGCAGTCCGGAGGCCGCGGAGACGTCGTCCAGGCCGGTCTCCTCGGCCAGTTCGCGCCGGGCCGCCGTCTCGGCGGACTCGTCCGGCCGCACGAAGCCGCCGGGCAGCGCCCATTTCCCCGCGTACGGCTCCTGTCCGCGCTCGACGAGCAGCACGTGCAGGGCGCCCTCGCGGAGGGTGAGGACGGCGAGGTCGACGGTGACGGCGAAGGGTTCGTGCGCGTACTTGTCGTAGCCCTGCACGCTCGTCGCCCCCTTTGTGGTCACTGTTCCTGGTCACTGTTCACTGTTTATGGTCACTGTGACTAATAGTCATGACGACTATAAAGAACGAGCCGCCGGGCCACAACCCCTCAGCGCCGCTCTGACCGCCTTGTGCACAAACGGAAGCGGCCGGCACCGGATGACCCGGTACCGGCCGCCACACGGCCGTGCAGAGCGCCTCTAGAGGTCGACCTCGTTCATCAGCATGCCGACCTCCGTGTTGGACAGCCGTCGCAGCCAGCCCGACTTCTGGTCTCCCAGGGTGATCGGCCCGAAGGACGTGCGCACCAGCTTCTCGACCGGGAAGCCCGCCTCGGCCAGCATGCGGCGCACGATGTGCTTGCGGCCCTCGTGCAGGGTGACCTCGACGAGGTAGTTCTTGCCGGTCTGCTCGACGACCCGGAAGTGGTCCGCGCGCGCGTACCCGTCCTCCAGCTGGATGCCGTCCTTGAGCTTCTTGCCCAGGTCGCGCGGGATCGGGCCCACGATGGCGGCGAGGTAGGTCTTCTTCACGCCGTACTTCGGGTGGGTCAGCCGGTGCGCCAGCTCACCGTGGTTGGTGAGCAGGATGACACCCTCGGTCTCGGTGTCGAGCCGGCCGACGTGGAAGAGCCGCGTCTCGCGGTTGGTGACGTAGTCCCCGAGACACTGCCGCCCCTCCGGGTCCTCCATCGTGGAGACCACACCGGCGGGCTTGTTCAGCGAGAAGAACTGGTACGACTGCGTCGCGACCGTCAGGCCGTCGACCTTGACCTCGTCCTTCTCCGGGTCGACCCGCTTGCCCTGTTCGAGCACGACCTCGCCGTTGACCTCGACCCGCGCCTGCTCGATCAGCTCCTCGCAGGCCCGGCGGGAGCCGTAGCCCGCGCGCGCGAGGACCTTCTGGAGCCGCTCGCCCTCCTGCTCGGCGCCCGGGAAGGTCTTGGGCGGCTTGATGTCCTTCTTGCCCGCGTACCGCTCGCGGTTGCGCTCCTCGGCCCGTGCCTCGTACTCGCGCGAGGTGCCCGGGGCCGTACGCCCGCGCTGGGGCTGCGCCCTCTTGGGGCCGCCCTTGGCACCGCCGCGCGCGGAGCCGCCGCGCCCGGACTTCGGGCCGTCCGGGGAGGCGGAGGGGCCGACGTCGTAGCGGCGCTCCTCGGGACGGGGCCTGCGGGGGCGACCCTGGCCGCCCTGGCCGCCCTGGCCGCCCTGCTTCTGGTCCCTGCCGTTGCCGGCCCCGCGGTAGTTACCGCGCCCGCCGCTCTTGCCGCTACCGCTGCTTCGCATCAAAGTTCCGTCGTCGTCGTGTCAGTCGTCTTCGTCGTGGGCCCGTCGTCCGTGTCCGGGGCGTCCGGGTCGAACGACGGCACCGCTTCCTGGGTCTCGGCCTCGATCGCCTCCGCCTCCGGGAGGAAGGGCGCGAGCTCCGGGAGCTCGTCCAGACCGCGCAGGCCCATCCGCTCCAGGAAGTAGTTCGTCGTCGCATACAGGATCGCACCTGTTTCGGGTTCCGTGCCCGCCTCCTCGACCAGACCGCGCTGCAACAGGGTGCGCATCACACCGTCACAGTTGACTCCGCGCACCGCGGAGACCCGGCTGCGGCTGACCGGCTGCCGGTAGGCGACCACGGCGAGCGTCTCCAGCGCGGCCTGGGTGAGCCGGGCCTGCTGCCCGTCCAGCACGAACCGCTCCACGGCGGGCGCGTACTGCGCGCGCGTGTAGAACCGCCAGCCGCCCGCGACGAACCGCAGCTCGAAGCCGCGGCCCTGCACGGTGTACTCGTCGGCCAGTTCCCGCAGCGCGTCGGCGACCTGCCGCCGGGGCCGCTCCACGATCTTCGCGAGGTGTTCCTCGGTGGCGGGCTCGTCCACCACCATCAGGACGGCCTCCAGGGCGCCCTTGAGATCGAGCGCGGCGACGGTGCTGTCGGTCACTGCTTCTTCCCCTTCCCGGGCTCCTCGGGCATCTCCGGCGGCCGGTCGAACTCGTCGGTGACCATCGGCCGGGCGTCGCCGTCCCCGGCGGTCCAGCGCACCAGCAGCTCGCCGAGCGCGGTCTCCTGGTCGAGCGCGACCGCCTTCTCCCGGTACAGCTCCAGCAGCGCCAGGAACCGGGCCACGACGGTCAGGGTGTCGTCGGTGTCCTCGACGAGCGTCCGGAAGCTGGCCTCGCCCAGCACCCGCAGCCGTGCGACGACGATCCCGGCCTGCTCCTGCACGCTCACCAGCGGGGCGTGGATGTGGTCGACGTACACCTGCGGCTTCGGCCTGGGCTGCATCGCCTTGACCGCGAGCCGGGCGAACCCTTCCGCCCCGATGCTGATGACCACCTCGGGCAGCAGCTCGGCGTGGTGCGGTTCGAGGCCCACGGTGCGGGGGTAGCGGCGGGCCTCGACGTCGAGCCGGTACGTGAAGATGTCGGCGACCTGTTTGTACGCGCGGTACTGGAGCAGCCGGGCGAACAGCAGGTCCCTGGCCTCCAGCAGCGCGAGGTCGGCCTCGTCCTCGACCTCGGCGGCGGGCAGCAGCCGGGCGGCCTTGAGATCGAGCAGGGTGGCGGCGACGACGAGGAACTCGGTCGTCTGGTCCAGGTCCCAGTCCGGCCCCATCGCCCGGATGTGCGCCATGAACTCGTCGGTCACCTTCGACAGCGCGACCTCGGTGACGTCCAGCTTGTGCTTGGAGATCAGCTGGAGCAGCAGGTCGAACGGCCCCTCGAAGTTCGCGAGCCGCACCTTGAAGACACCGTCGGGCGCCTCCTGCGCCGGCTCCGGTGCGACGGCCCCGGGCTCGGATGCGGCTTCGGGCTCCGGCTCGACGCCCTCCGGCTCCGGTGCGGCCTCAAGCTCTGGCTCGACGGCCCCAGGGTCCGGTGCGGCCACAGGCTCCGACGCGACGGCCCCGGACCCCCGCTCGACTGCTTCGGGCTCCGGTACGACGACCTCGGGCTCCGGGACCACGGCCTCCGGCTCCGGTGCGGCCTCAGGCTCCGACGCGACGGCCCCGGGCTCCGGTGCGGCCTCAAGCTCTGGCTCGACGGCCCCAGGGTCCGGTGCGGCCACAGGCTCCGACGCGACGGCCCCGGACCCCCGCTCGACTGCTTCGGGCTCCGGTACGACGACCTCGGGCTCCGGGACCACGGCCTCCGGCTCCGGTGCGGCCGGTGCCGCACCCGGCCCCCGGCCCAGCGCACGTCGGCGACCGCCGGCTCTGCCGGGCCCGGGAGCGTCGTTCGAGGGGTTCGCGGAGGTCATGGCCCCCGCAGGCTACCCCTACCGCCCCCGCAGCCGTCGTACGAGGATGCTGGCGTCTCCACGGGTCTCCAGGTCGGCCAGCACCACAGCGACCGCCTCCCGCACGATCCGCCCGCGGTCCACGGCCAGCCCGTGCTCGCCGCGGAGCACCAGCCGGGCGTGCTCCAGGTCCATGAGTTCCTCGGCGGACACGTACACGGTGATCTTCTCGTCGTGCCGCTCGCGCCCGCTGGGCCGGCGGGCGGCCTGCCGTCCCCGCTTGCGCGACTGGGCCTCGCCGGAGACGGCGGCAGAACCTTCCTGCGCCGGTGCCGCGGGCCGCCGTGCGGGGCGCTCCCCGGTGAGGGCCTGGTCGGCGTCGGCCGCCGCGTGTTCGGCGCCCTCGCCGTCCCCGCCCTGGACGGGGACGGCCTGCGGCGCGTCCTCGCCCGCGGCGACCCCGTCGCTCTCGCCGGCCGGGGCGGGCACCCGGGCCTCGCCACCGGCCTGGCGTCGGGGTGCGGACGGCTGAAGCGCCATTCCCCCTGTCGTACGGAAGAGTTCGTCGGCCCCCGGCAGACTCACTCGGCGTGACACCGGGCGAGCACCTCCCTGGCGAGCTGGCGGTAGGCGGCGGCACCGACGGAGTTGGAGGCGTACGTGGTGATCGGCTCGCCGGCGACCGTGGTCTCCGGGAAGCGGACCGTGCGCCCGATGACCGTGTGGTAGACGTGGTCGTCGAAGGCCTCGACGACCCGGGCCAGGACCTCACGGCTGTGGACCGTGCGCGAGTCGTACATCGTGGCGAGGATGCCGTCGAGCTCCAGCTCCGGGTTGAGCCGCTCCTGGACCTTCTCGATCGTCTCGGTCAGCAGGGCCACACCGCGCAGCGCGAAGAACTCGCACTCCAGCGGCACGATCACCTTGTGCGCGGCCGTCAGCGCGTTGACCGTGAGCAGGCCGAGCGAGGGCTGGCAGTCGATGACGATGTAGTCGTAGTCGTCCATCAGCGGCTTGAGCGCCCGCTGGAGGGTCGACTCGCGCGCGACCTCGGAGACCAGCTGGACCTCGGCGGCCGACAGGTCGATGTTGCTGGGCAGCAGGTCCATGTTGGGGACCGCGGTCTTCAGGAGCACCTCGTCGGCCGCCATGCCCCGCTCCATGAGCAGGTTGTAGACCGTGAGGTCGAGCTCCATCGGATTGACGCCGAGGCCGACCGACAGCGCGCCCTGCGGGTCGAAGTCGACGAGCAGCACCCGGCGTCCGTACTCCGCGAGCGCGGCACCCAGGTTGATGGTCGACGTCGTCTTGCCCACGCCGCCCTTCTGGTTGCACATCGCGATGATCGTCGCGGGGCCGTGCTGGGTCAGCGGGCCCGGGATCGGGAAGTACGGCAGCGGGCGCCCGGTCGGGCCGATGCGCTCACGGCGCTGCCGTGCCGCGTCGGGCGCGAGGGTGGCCGCGTACTCCGGGTCCGGCTCGTACTCGGCGTCGGGGTCGTAGAAGTGCCCGTCGGGCAGTTCGTCGTAGTCGGCGAAGTGGTTGTGGGGCGCGCCACTTCCGTCGCCGGCCATGGCGTTCACGTGATGACCGTCCATGCTCTGGTGTGCTGACAGAGCCGTGCGGGGGCCGAGCCGGCTCTGGTGGGCTGCGAAGGTTCGGACAGCGACGGAGCCGACAGCCTCGAGCCCCGCGGAACCCTGGTCCCGCGTAGGCATTCCTGGTTGACCACCCCCGGGAGCAAATGTCGACTCATTCACAAGTCGTCTTACCTCCTTGGTGACCAGGAAACTTCTAGACAAGGTCAGCGTGGCACCATGCCGACGGTTGGCGACTCTATGGCGTGTCGGGCGTCCGCAGCAACACAATCCGCCGGACCCGGCCCGATGTGTCGGCAATGAAACATGTCGCTGTCAAGGGCGTACGGCCGTCGCACGGCAGGTTCGACCGGTGCGCGAATCGGTCGAAGGGTTACGTTCGAGGCGAGTTGACCGAGAGCCGCAAAGTGACCATACACACATCCGGCCGGACCTTGCGGGGCAAGGTCCGGCCGGGCGTGTGCCGTTGACGCGCCTTGTTGACGTATCGCCTTTACGAAAAGGTGACTTCATCGCGGCGCCCGGCGGAGGGATCCGCCGCGGGGGCTCAGCCGAGGAGCTGGTCGAGCTCCACGTGCTCCAGGCCGTGCGCCTCCGCCACCTCGCGGTAAACGACCTTGCCGTCATGGGTGTTGAGACCCCGGGCCAGCGCGGCGTCGCGGCGCAGCGCCTCCGCCCAGCCCCTGTTCGCGAGTTCGACGATGTAGGGCAGCGTGGCGTTGGTGAGCGCGTAGGTGGAGGTGTTGGGGACGGCGCCGGGCATGTTGGCGACGCAGTAGAAGACCGAGTTGTGGACCTGGAAGGTCGGCTCGGCGTGGGTGGTGGGGCGGGAGTCCTCGAAGCAGCCGCCCTGGTCGATCGCGATGTCGACAAGGACACTCCCGGGCTTCATACGGGACACCAGCTCGTTGGTGACGAGCTTGGGGGCCTTGGCGCCGGGGATGAGGACCGCGCCGATGACGAGGTCGGCCTCGAGGCAGGCCTTCTCCAGCTCGAAGGCGTTGGAGACGACGGTCTGGATCTTCGTGCCGAAGATCTTGTCGGCTTCCTTGAGCTTGTTGATGTCCCGGTCGAGCAGGGTGACGTGGAAGCCCATGCCGATGGCGATCTGCGCCGCGTTCCAGCCGGAGACGCCGCCGCCGATGACGACGGCCTTGCCGGCCGGGACGCCGGGCACGCCGCCGGGCAGCACACCGCGGCCGCCGCCGGCCCGCATCAGGTGGTAGGCGCCGACCTGCGGGGCGAGACGGCCGGCGACCTCGGACATGGGCGCGAGCAGCGGCAGGGCGCGGTTCGGGAGCTCGACGGTCTCGTAGGCGATGGCGGTCGTGCCGGACTCCAGCAGGGCGTCCGTGCACTCCTTGGACGCGGCCAGGTGCAGGTAGGTGAAGAGGGTCTGGTCCTTGCGGAGGCGGTGGTACTCCTCGGCGACGGGCTCCTTGACCTTCAGCAGCAGGTCGGCGGTGGCCCACACCTCGTCGGCCGTCTCCAGGATCCGGGCACCGGCGGCCACGTACTCCTCGTCGGTGATCGACGAGCCGACGCCGGCGTGGCGCTCGATGACCACCTGGTGGCCGTGGCGCACCAGCTCGTGCACACCGGCGGGGGTGATGGCCACCCGGAACTCGTTGTTCTTGACCTCGCGGGGGATGCCGACCTTCACGTCGATCACGGTCCTTGGCTCAGAGGGTGGGGGCATAGGGATACATACCCGGATGCAAGGGGTACACCGGGATACACCGCAGGAGAAGGTGCGGCAGAGCCAGTCTAATGAAGGTGTTCCCGCTGTCTAGCCTTTCAATGCATCAACCTTCAGCAGATGCACTGCGGATTTCGCAGGTGTTAGGGCTGTGTTCCGGCCGATTGTGGATCCGATGCCCCGGTCCGGGGGTCCCGCGGGTCCTCCTGGGCGGCCTCCTCCAGGAGCCGGCCCGCCTCGCCGCGGTGCAGCCGCGCGGCCGTCGGGTCGCCGAGGCGGTCCAGGGTGTCGGCGAGCCGCAGCCGCACCGCCGCCTGGAGCCGGGTGTCCTCGGCGCGCCGCGCCCACTCCAGCGCCTCCTCGCAGGTGCGCAGCGACTCCTCGGGCCGGCCCGCGTACTCCTGGACCCGCGCCAGCTCGCTCAACGCCCGTGCGTAGGCGGCCACATCGCCGTTCTTGCGGTGCCCGGCCGCCGCGGCCCGCCAGGCCCGCTGCGCCTCGCCGTAGCGGCCCGCGTAGGTGTGCGCGCCGGCGATCCGGCCGTACAGCCGGGCGGCGTCCGCGCGCTCGTCGCGGGCCAGGCGCTGGGCGAGGGCCCGGCCGTACCAGTCCGCGGCCCGTTCGTAGTCCCCGAGCTCCAGATGCGCGCCTCCTACGGATTCCATCGCGCGGCCGGTCGCATACGGGTCGTGCGCCGCCCGTCCTGCGTCCAGCGCCGCCCGGTAGCGCACCAGGGCCTCGGCCGTGCGCCCGGTCCTGGCGTCCACGTCGGCCAGGTTCAGCAGGGCGGCGGCCTTCTCCCGGGGCAGGTCGCGGCGCTCGGCCACGTCGAGGACGAGCCGGTGGACGCCGTACAGGTCGGGCGCGGCCTCCTGGGTGCCGAAGTGCGCGACCATCGCCCGCACCAGCTGGGACATCAGCCGGCGGGCCAGGGTGTCCAGTTCGCCGTCCGCGACGGCCGCGCGGGCCGCCGCGAGCAGGGCGGGGCGGCGGACGGTCAGCCACTCGGCGGCGGCGGCCCGGGTGGGGAAGCGCAGGCCGCGGGGGGTGCCCTGGAGCTTCTCGCGGGCCTGGGGGTTGTCCGGCTCGGTGACGGCCCGGCAGGACTGCAGCAGCCGTACCGTCCGCTCGAACATACGGGCGCGGGCCAGCTGGAGCTCGGCGGGGCGTTCATGGGCCTCGGCGGCGGCGCGCAGCAGGGGGTGCAGGGCGGCCGGGACCTCGTACTGGGGCAGCGGGGAGTCCACGGCCCGCAGCAGGCCGCGGGCGGTGAGGTCGTCCAGGGCGGTCCGGGCGGCGCTCATCGAGCAGCCGGCGAGCGCGGCGGCGGTGTGCGGGTCGGCCAGTCCGGCCGGGGCCAGCGAGAGCAGACGCAGGGTGCGGGCGGCGGGGGCCGGCAGGGTGGCGTGGACGAGGCCGAAGACATGGCTGAGCGGGGTGCCCGCGGCGTCCTCGGCGATCTCCGCGTTGAGCTGTTTGGCGAGGTCGGAGACGGCCGCCTGGGGGCGGGCGGCGAGCCAGCCGCCGGCCAGGATCAGCGCGGCGGGCTGGCCCTGGCAGATCTCGACCAGGCCCTCGGCCGCGCGCGGGTCGACGGTGATGCGGACCGAGCCGGTGTAGCGGGTGAGGAGGTCGAGGGCGGACTTGGTGTCCAGGCCGCCGAGGGTGCAGGGACGGACGTCCGCGATGCCGGTGAGGGGGCCCGCGGAGACGGCGACGAGCAGGCATTCCGGGGTGTCCGGCAGCAGCGCGTCGACCTGGTCCGCGCCGGTCGCGTCGTCCAGCAGGATCAGTGCGCGCCGGCCGGCGAGGGCCTCGCGCAGGGTGGCCGCGAGCTCGTCCTCGTCGGCGCCGGCCGGGGCCGGCAGGTCCAGGGCGGTGAGCAGGTCGCGGGCGGCGCGCTCGACGGGGACGGGGGTGCCGTCGGGTTCGGCGAGCCGGGCGCGCAGGACCCCGTCGGGGTAGCGGCGGGCTACCTGCCGTACGAGTTCCCCGGCGAGCGCGGTACGGCCGGAGCCGGGGCGGCCCGCGATGAGGAGCACACGCGCGCGCGGGGCCTTCCGCCCGGTGAGGGTGTCCAGCCCGGTGCGCTCGATGTCGGCCCGCAGTTCCTTCAACTCCCGGGTCCGGCCCAGGAATTGACCCCGTGTCGCAGCGTGTCCGGACAGCTGCACGCCGCCTGTGTCCACTGCCTGATCCGTCACGGGCCACACTCCCGTCCCACGCGCACGCCTGCCCGCCGGGACTCCGGATCGGACGATTCCAGAGCCTAGTTCACGCTCTGCGACGTTCCGGGCGCAGGAGTGCGGGCACCGCCACGAGGTCCCCCGATCGGATCAGGCGATCGTCACACCGCAGCCGTGTGCGAGGCGGCTCAGGCCGCGAACGGGCGCGCCGGCCAGGGCGCCTCGGCGGGACGCAGCGCGTCGAGGCCGTCCCCGCCGCGCGCGGCCACGAACGACAGCACGCCCACCACGAGACAGGTGTTGTGCACCTGGCCCGCGAGCACCGCCCGGACCAGTTCGTCGACCGGCACGCGCGCGTGCTCCATGTCGGCCTCCTCGTCCTCCACCTCGAAACGCTGTCCCTCGGCCTCGGACAGCCCCCGGGCGAGGAAGATCCGTACGGACTCGTCGCAGCCGCCGGGAGTCGTGTACACGTCGGTCAGCACCCGCCAGTCCTCGGCCTTGACGTGCGCCTCCTCGTACAGCTCGCGCTGCGCGGCGTGCAGCGGGTTCTCACCGGGCACGTCGAGCAGGCCGGCCGGGATCTCCCAGAGCTTGTGCCGGACGGGGTGGCGGTACTGCTTGATCAGCAGCACCCGCTCCTCGTCGTCGAGGGCGAGGACGGCCACGGAACCGGGGTGGACCTGGTAGTCGCGGCGGACCACACCACCGTCGGGCATGACCACCTCATCCGTGCGGACGGAGGTCTTGTTGCCCACGAAGGGGGTCTCCGTGGAGCGGATCTCCCACGCCTCGGGGGTGTCCTTGATCGTCATGCCCTGTAGTCCTTCCACACGCTTCGAAAAAGACCCGCCGAACGAAAACCGGGGTGCTCACCTTTGAAGGGAAGCACCCCGGCCACCGTACAAGCTGGTGTGTTACTTGGAATTCTCCCGCTCGCCCTCGGCCCACTGCCGCTCGACCGAGGCCTTCACCAGGCCCGCGAACAGCGGATGCGGGCGCGTGGGCCGCGAGCGCAGCTCGGGGTGGGCCTGGGTGGCGACCAGGTAGGGGTGGACGTCGCGCGGGTACTCGACGTACTCGACGAGCTTGCCGTCCGGCGAGGTGCCGGAGAACAGGATGCCCGCCTTCTTCTCCAGCTCGGCGCGGTAGGCGTTGTTCACCTCGTACCGGTGGCGGTGCCGCTCCTCGACGTACTCCTTGCCGTCGTAGACCTCACGGACGATGGAGCCCTCCGCCAGCTTGGCCGGGTACATGCCCAGGCGCATCGTTCCTCCCATGTCGCCCTCGCCCGCCACGATGTCGAGCTGCTCGGCCATGGTGGAGATGACCGGGTGCGCGGTGGCCGCGTCGAACTCGGTGGAGTTCGCGTCGCCGATGTCGGCGAGGTTGCGGGCCGCCTCGATCACGATGCACTGGAGGCCCAGGCAGAGGCCCAGCAGCGGGATCCGGTTCTCACGGGCGTAGCGGATCGCGCCGACCTTGCCGAGCACACCGCGGTCGCCGAAGCCGCCCGGGATGCAGATGCCGTCCACGTCGGCGAGCTGGGCCCTGGCGCCGGCCGGGGTCTTGCAGTCGTCGGAGGTGACCCACTTGATCTTCACGCGGGCCTTGTTGGCGAAGCCGCCGGCGCGCAGCGCCTCGGTGACCGAGAGATAGGCGTCGGGCAGGTCGATGTACTTGCCGACCAGGGCGAGGGTGATCTCGTGGTCGGGGTTGTGGACGCGGTCGAGCAGGTCGTCCCAGGTCGTCCAGTCCACGTCGCGGAACGGCAGGTCCAGCTTGCGGACCACATAGGCGTCCAGGCCCTCGCCGTGCACGGTCTTCGGGATGTCGTAGATGGACCGCGCGTCCGGGCAGGCCACGACCGCGGCCTCGTCGACGTCGCACATCAGCGAGATCTTGCGCTTGATCGCGGTCGGGACCTCGCGGTCGCAGCGCAGCACGATCGCGTCTGGCTGGATACCGATGTTGCGCAGGGCGGCCACGGAGTGCTGGGTGGGCTTGGTCTTCAGCTCGCCGGACGGGCCGATGTAGGGCAGGAGCGAGATGTGCACCACGAACACGTTGTCCCGGCCGACCTCGTGCCGGACCTGGCGGACGGTCTCCAGGAAGGGCAGCGACTCGATGTCGCCGACCGTGCCGCCGACCTCCGTGATCACGACGTCCACCTCGTCCGTCGCCATGCGGCGGATGCGGTGCTTGATCTCGTTGGTGATGTGCGGGATGACCTGCACGGTGTCGCCCAGGTACTCGCCACGGCGCTCCTTGGCGATCACCGTGGAGTACACCTGGCCGGTGGTGACGTTCGCCGAGCCGTCCAGGTCGCGGTCGAGGAAGCGCTCGTAGTGGCCGATGTCCAGGTCGGTCTCGGCGCCGTCGTTGGTGACGAACACCTCACCGTGCTGGAAGGGGTTCATCGTGCCCGGGTCGACGTTCAGGTACGGGTCGAGCTTCTGCATCACGACGCGCAGGCCGCGCGCCTTGAGCAGCATGCCCAGGCTGGAGGCGGTCAGACCCTTGCCGAGAGAGGAGGCGACACCCCCGGTGACGAAGATGTGCTTGGTCGTCGTAGATTTCGGCGGCATGGCCAAGAGGGGCTCCCGTGGTCGCGGTCTGGGGTCGCTGCGGTTCGGGGGTTTCGAGCCCACCGGTCCACGGGCTACCAGGGTATCAGCGCCTCGACGGGATGGCTTCCGGCCACGCTCCGCGTACGCGCCGACACCGGACGCGCCATTCGCGCGAGCCGGGCAGACTACTTCTTACGGGCTTCTCACCGGTGGCTCACCCGTTCGGCGTACGCACGTTGCCCGGAGCGACACACAGATCATCTACGTGCGTCGTATCCTGCTCGGACACTCGCTGCCGAGCCCGGCCGGCAAGACGGCACACCCCAGCCCGTAACCACCGGAACAACGAGAGCTCGTCAGTTCGTTGAGCAACAATTGGCGTTTTGCCCATACGGCGGAGCGACTGCTTTGCTTCATCGCTCAACGACGCATTACAACGACCCCTTGACCGCACTAGCGACAGCCCCCCGTTCGCGTGGGGGTGACGTGGCCGTTCGACTGGAGTTGCACGTGGCCGGGCGCATCGAAGACTACGCACTCATCGGAGACATGCAGACCGCTGCCCTGGTCTGCCGTGACGGGACAGTGGACTGGCTGTGCCTGCCCCGCTTCGACTCACACGCGATCTTCGCAGGTCTGCTCGGCACAGAGGAACACGGATTCTGGCGCCTGGGCCCGGCCCACGCCTCCGACACCCAGCCGCCCGCGGCCGCCCGGCGCACCTACCGCGGCGACTCGCTGATCCTGGAGTCCGAGTGGGACACCCCGCGCGGCACGGTCCGGGTCACCGACTTCATGCCCCCGCGCGACGGCGCTCCCCAGCTCATCCGCATCGTCGAGGGCGTCACGGGCCGCGTCCCGATGCGCTCCACCCTGCGCATGCGCTTCTCCTACGGCCGTGTGGTCCCGTGGGTGCACAAGCACGAGGGGCGCACGGTCGCCGTCGCGGGCCCGGACTCGGTGTGGTTCGACACCACCGCCGAGACCTACGGAAAGTCGCTGACGACGTACGCGGACTTCACGGTCGCCCCCGGTGACCGCATCGCGTTCACGATCTCCTGGGAGCCCTCGCACAAGCAGCCGCCGGCGCTGCCCGAGCCGGAGCAGTCGCTGGAGGCGACGGAGGAGTTCTGGCGCGAGTGGGTGGAGCACTGCACCTACCACGGCCCGTACCGCGAGGCGGTGATCCGCTCGCTGATCACCCTCAAGGCGCTCACCTACGCCCCCACCGGCGGCATCGTCGCGGCCCCGACCACCTCCCTGCCCGAGGACATCGGCGGCGTCCGCAACTGGGACTACCGCTACACCTGGCTGCGCGACGCGGCGATCACCCTCTCCTCGCTGCTGCGCACCGGCTATCGCGAGGAGGCCCGCGCCTGGCGCGAGTGGCTGCTGCGCGCGGTCGCCGGCGACCCCGAGAACCTCCAGATCATGTACGGCATCGCGGGCGAGCGCGAGCTGGGCGAGGCCGAGCTGGACTGGCTGCCGGGCTACGAGAACTCCGCCCCCGTCCGGGTCGGCAACGGCGCGGCGCACCAGCTCCAGCTGGACGTCTACGGCGAGGTCACCGAGGCCCTGCACCTCGGCCACATGACCGGCCTCGCCCGCAACGACTACGCCTCCCTGCTGCAGCTCAAGCTGATCCGCTACCTGGAGAAGCACTGGGACGCACCCGACGAGGGCATCTGGGAGGTGCGCGGCCCGCGCCGCCACTTCGTGCACTCCAAGGTCATGGCGTGGGTCGCCGTGGACCGCACCATCAAGCTCATCGAGTCCGGCGACGCCGACGGCCCGCTGGAGCGGTGGCGCGAGCTGCGCGACGACATCCACCGGGACGTGTGCGAGAAGGGCTACGACAAGGAACGCAACACGTTCACCCAGTCGTACGGCTCCAAGGAGCTGGACGCCTCGCTGCTCCTGATCCCCCAGATGGGCTTCCTGCCGCCCGACGACAAGCGGGTCATCGGCACCATCGAGGCGATCCAGCGGGAGCTGTCCACCCCGGACGGCTTCATCCTGCGCTACCCCACCTCGGGGGAC
The DNA here is from genome assembly GCF_001514205.1 of Streptomyces griseoruber. Taxonomy (GTDB): domain Bacteria; phylum Actinomycetota; class Actinomycetes; order Streptomycetales; family Streptomycetaceae; genus Streptomyces; species Streptomyces griseoruber. Next base: position 241,556 of record NZ_KQ948779.1, read on the forward strand.
AACGAGGGCGTCGACGGCCTCCCCGGCGACGAGGGCGCCTTCCTCGCCTGCTCCTTCTGGATGGCCGACGACCTCGCGATGATCGGGCGCGTCGACGAGGCCCGCAAGCTCTTCGAGAAGCTGCTCTCCCTGCGCAACGACCTCGGCCTCCTCGCCGAGGAATGGGACCCCCGCCTCAAGCGCCAGGTCGGCAACTTCCCCCAGGCCTTCAGCCATGTCCCCCTGATCGACACGGCCCTGCGCCTGACGGCGTCGGGGGCCTACGGGGGCTGAAGCCCCCGCGCCCTGCGGGGCGCGGGGAACTGCGCGACCAGCCACAACCGCGCCGCAGACGGACGACGGCGCATCGCGGCCTTCCCAGCGGAGCGCTTACGCTGGGAAGGTCATACTGCCCCTGCACGGAAGGGGGCGCCTCATGGCCTCCCCGTCGAAGGCGGGCGCGGCGCTCGCCGCGCTGCGCGAGGAACTGTCGGGCGATGTGTTCGCCCCGGACGACCCGGGCTACGACGAGGCCCGCACGGTCTTCAACGCGATGGTCGACCGGCGGCCGGCGGTGATCGCGCAGTGTGTGGACGAGGCGGACGTCGTACGGACGGTCCGCTTCGCCCGTGATCTGGACCTGCCCGTCGCGGTGCGCGGCGGCGGGCACAGCGTGGCGGGCAGCGCGCTGGGCGACGGCGCGGTGGTGGCCGATCTGCGGCACATGCGGGCGGTCACCGTCGATCCCGGGGCCCGGACGGTGCGTATCGCGGGCGGCGCCACCATGAGCGACCTGGACCGCGCCTGCGCCCCCTTCGCCCTCGCCACGACCGGTGGCCGGGCCTCCACCACGGGCGTCGGCGGGTTCGTCCTCGGCGGCGGCTCCGGCTGGCTGGACCGCGCCTTCGGCCTGGCGGTGGACAACCTGCTCGGCGTGGACCTGGTCACCGCCGAGGGCACCCGGGCGCACGCCGACGCCGACGACAACCCGGAGCTGTTCTGGGCCCTGCACGGCGGCGGCGGGAACTTCGGCGTCGCCACCGCGCTCACCCTGAGCCTGCACGACCTGCCCGACTTCTCGATCGCGCTGCTGCTGTACCAGCCCGAGTTCGGCCGCGAGGTCACCCGCACCTACCGCGAGCTGATCACGGCCGGCCCCGACGAGGCGAGCGGCATGGTCGTCTACCTCACCGGCCCGCCGGCGGAGTTCGTCCCGCCGCACCTGGTCGGCACCCTGCTGGTCGGCTCACTGCTGACATACGCCGGTTCCGAGGCCGATCTGCGCAAGCTGGCCGAGCCGATGCTGGCGCTGCCCCACGAGGCGGCGGTCGTCGGCGCGATGCCGTACGCCGAGGTGCAGTGCATGCTGGACGACCCGCCGGGGATGCGGAACTACTGGTCGGCGGAGTACCTGACCGGCGTACCGGACGAGTTCGTGGAGGTCTACTGCGCCCGCGGCGAGGCCGTCCCGGTGCCGACGGGCACCATGCACGCGCTGTTCCCGCAGGGCGGCGCGATCGCCGCGGGCCCGCACGACTACCCGGTGCCGTACCGCGACGCCCCGTGGGGCGTGCACCCCTTCGGTCTCTGGGAGGACCCGGCCGACGACGAGCGCTGTGTGGCGTGGGTGCGGGACGTACGGACCGACGCCCGGCCGTGGAGCACCGGGGACGTCTATCTGAACTTCATCGGCGACGAGGGCACCGACCGGGTCGTGGCCGGCCTCGGCGCGGAGAACGCGCGGCGGCTCGCGGACGTCAAACGGCACTACGACCCCGACAACGTCTTCCGCTTCAACCACAACATCAAGCCCGCCTGACCGGCCGCTCGGCTGTCTGCCGGGGCGTCCGCGCAGGTAGCGTCCGCTGCATGGACAGCCGTACCGACCACCACCGACCCGACAGCCAGGACGCCGGCATCACCGTGCGGCGGGCGCTGGAACTGCCCGGCCTGCGCAGCGGGCTGCCCGAGATCCTCGCGGGCGCGGACCGGCTGGGGCGGACCGTGCGCTGGGTGCACGCCGGCGAGGTCCCGCACATCGCCTCGCTGCTCAAGGGCGGCGAGCTGCTGCTGACCACGGGATACGGCCTCGGCACCCGGCCGGCCGAGCAGCGGGCGTTCGTGCGCACCCTGGCCGAGCGGGGCATCGCGGCCCTGGTGATCGAGCTGGGCCCGCGCTTCACCCGGCTGCCCGCGACCCTGGTGGAGACGGCGCGGGCGAACGGCCTGCCCCTGGTGCAGCTGCACCGCGAGGTGCCGTTCGTGACGGTCACGGAGGAGATCCACACCGAGATCGTCAACGGCCACTACGCCCTGCTCCAGCGCGCCGAGGAGGTGCACCGCCGCTGCACCGAGGCGCTGCTGGGCGGCGGCGGGATCCCGCAGGTGCTGGGCATCCTGGCCGGCTTCGGCGGCAACCCGGTGTTCCTGGAGACGACCGACGGACAGCTGCTGTACGCCGCCGGGGAGGGACCGCAGGGGGCGGATCCGCTCCAGGTGTGGGAAGGGCTGCGCGGCCCGCGCAAGGACGTGCCGCCGCCCGCCGGGTCGGTGCTGGTGGATGTGCCCGGGGGCGGGCCGGGGGCGGGTTCGGTCCGCGCCCGGCTCGTGCTGCTGCCCGTGCGCGGCCCGCTCGCTCCGGTGCACCGGATGGCAGCGGAGCGGGCGGCGGGGATCCTGGCCGTGGTGCTGATGCAGGCCCGCCAGGAGGAGGAGCTGGCGGCGCGTGGCCGGGGCGACTTCCTGACCGATCTCGCCGAGGGCCGGATCACGGCGGAGGACGCGCCGGCGCAGGCCCGGGTGCTGGGCTTCAAGCCCGGTGCCGGCCCGCTGCTGCCGGTCGTGATGCGGCTGGGCGACGCGCTCTCCCCCGGCGGGGGCTGGGCGGTGCTGGCCCGGGCGGTCGCCGAGGAGCTGGCGTCGGTGGGCGTGCCGGTGCTGCTGGGCGTGCGGCCGGTGGAGGGCCGGGTGCCGCTGCTGGTGGGCCTGCGGTCGGAATCGGAGCGGTCCGCGGTCGCGGACCGGGTCGCGGCGGCGCTGCGGGCGGGGGTGGAACGGGCCGGGATGCGGCGGCCGGGCGCCCCGCCGCCGATCGTGGTGGTCGGGGTCGCGGGCGGCTGGGCGGCGGCCTCGGCGGGCCTGCGGCACGCGGCGGAGACGGCGACCGCCGCCCAGGGCCTGTCGGACCGCCCCTGGTACGACGCCCGCCGCCTCGACATCGACCTGCTGCTGTGGCGGCTGCGCGACCACCCGGACCTGGCGGCCTTCGTGGACCGCGCGATCGGTCCGGTCCGCGACCACGACCTGCGGTCCAAACCGCCGCTGCTGCCCACCCTGGAGACCTATCTGGCCCACGTGGGCCGCAAGGCGGAGACGGCCCGCGAACTGCACCTCAACCGCCAGACGCTCTACAACCGCCTCGCCCGCATCGGCGAACTGCTGGGCACCGACCTGGACGACCCGCAGACGGTCCTGGCCCTCAGCCTGGCCCTGCGCGCCCGCCGCCATCTGCCCTGAGCGCACCGCGGGGTCAGATCATCGGCAGCGGCTGCGTCAGCTCGTCGTAGACGCTCAGGACCTGCGCGACGGTCTCGTCCTCGGTGGGCCAGGTCGCCGCCTGACGGGTCCCCAGGTCCCGCAGCCGCTCGTACCGTTGCCGATCGTCGAGCAGACGGACGACGGCCTCGGCGAAGGCCGGTGCGTCACCGGGCGGGACGAGTACGGCCGCCTCGCCGACGAGTTCGCGGATCCCGCCGGTCTGGGCGGCGACGAGCGGCACCCGCGCGTGGAGGGCCTCCTGCGCCAGCACCGAGCGGGCCTCCTCGCCGCCCGGCAGCAGCGCGAGGTCGGCGGCGGCGAGCAGCGCGCCGACGTCGTCCCGCCGCCCGAGCAGCCGGACCGGCAGCTCCTCGGCCTCGATCCGGTGCTGGAGCGCCGGCCGCAGCGGCCCCTCCCCGGCGATGACGACCAGCGGTACGGGGTCCAGCCGGCACCACGCGTGCGTGGCGTCCAGCAGCAGGTCGTAGCCCCGGTGCCGGTCCAGCGAACCGACGGCCATCAGCAACGGGCGGCCGATCGCGCCGAGTTCGGCCCGCACCTTGGAATGCGGCTGTTCCTCGTCCTCGGGCTCCGCGGCCGCGCCGGGCCCGGGCAACGCCACACCGGCGAGCCGGGCGTCCTTGGCGCCGGTGCGGCGGGCCCGGTCGACGAGGTCGGAGGTGGTGCCCAGGACCACGGCGGCCGCTCTCGCCACCCGCCGCTCCAGCAGCCGCAGCAGATGCGCGCGGGCGCCCTCGGCCCGTGCCCGGCTGTGCCAGGTGACGACGAGCGGGGTGGAGCGCCCGCCGAGCGCGAGGACGGCCCGGAAGGAGGCGTGCAGCCCGTGCGCGTGGACCACGTCGGCGTCCGTGCAGGCCGCCCGCAGCGCCGCCACCGACCCCGGGTCGCTGCTGCGCGGCACGTGCACGTGTTCGGCGCCGGCGCCGGTGAAGTCGTGGAGGCGCTCGGCCTCGGACGGGGCGCACACCGTCACCCGCACGCCCCGCGCGACGAGCCCCGCGGCCAGGGAGCGCACATGTGCGCTGCTGCCGGCGTTGCCGCCGCCCAGCACCTGCACGGTGCGCAGCGGCGACTGGCCGTGCGGTGAGTGGCTGCTCACGTGGCCGGGGCTCCTGGTTCGGCGTCGGACGGTCACGAAGGAACGGCTTCCTCCGCGTACCGAGCCCAAGGATGCCAGCACGCACGGGTGTTCCGTGCCGCCCGGCCGCCGGACCACCGGCGACACGGCCGCACAAGTCACCCACACGAGCGAAGAAACCCAGGGATCCGTTCGATTACGTCCCCTGGGTCACGTCCCCTACGCGTCCGCGCGGGCCGCCGCCAGCAGTTCCTCCGCGTGCGCCCGGGCCGTCTCCGAGTCCTCCTGCCCGGCCAGCATCCGGGACAGCTCCCGGATCCGCTCCTCGCCCTCCAGGACCTTCACACCGGACCGGGTGACCGACCCGTCGTTGGTCTTCTCCACCAGCAGCTGCCGGTCGGCGAAGGCGGCGACCTGCGGAAGGTGCGTCACCACGACCACCTGGGCGGACTTCGCGAGCTTGGCGAGCCGCCGCCCGATCTCGACCGCCGCCTTGCCGCCGACGCCCGCGTCGACCTCGTCGAAGAGGTACGTCGGCACGGGGTCGGTCCCCGCGAACACGACCTCCACGGCGAGCATCACGCGCGACAGCTCACCGCCCGAGGCGCCCTTGGCGATGGGCCGGGGCGGGGCCCCCGGGTGCGGGGCGAGCAGCAGCTCGACCTCGTCGGCACCGGACGGCCCGTAGGCGACCGCCCGCCCGCCGACCTCGACGCCCTCCGGATCCTCGGTCTGCCGGAGCGCGAACGACACACGCGCGTGCGGCATCGCGAGGGAGGCCAGCTCTGCCGTCACCGCCGCCGCGAACCTCTCCGCGGCCTCGGTCCGCGCATCCGTGAGCGCCTGCGCCAGGCCGCCCAGTTCGGTCCGCAGCGCGTCCCGCTCGGCGGTCAGCTCGTCGATCCGCTCGTCGTCGCCGTCCAGCTCGGTCAGCCGGGAGGCGCTCTGCTCGGCCCACGCCAGCACCGCGTTCACGTCCGGCCCGTACTTGCGGGTCAGCGCGGTGAGCGCGGCCCGCCGCTCCTCGACGGCCGCGAGGCGCAGCGGATCGGCGTCGAGGTCGTCGGCGTATCCCGCGAGCTCCCCGGCCACGTCACCGAGCAGGATGCCGATCTCCCCGATCCGGTCGGCGAGCGCGGCGAGCCTCGGGTCGTAGGACCGCACGGCCTCCAGGGCCCGCTGGGCGCCCGCCACCAGGGTCGCGGCGTCGATGCCCTCGGGATCCTCCGGATTGCCCGCGAGCGCGGCGTGCGCGGCCGTGGCGGCCGAGGACAGCGCCTCGGCGTGCCCGAGCCGCTCGGCCTCCTCGGCGAGCTCCGTGTCCTCCCCGGCGCGCGGTTCGACGCCGGACACCTCGTCGAGGCCGTAGCGCAGCATGTCGGCCTCCTGGGCCCGCTCACGCGCACGGGTGACGATCCCGTCCAGCTCGACGGCGACGGCCCGCAGCCGCCGGTAGGCCTCGGTGTACTTGGCGAGCGGCACGGCGACGGCGTCCCCGGCGTACCGGTCGAGCGCCTGCCGCTGCCGGGACAGCTTCAGCAGCCCCTGCTGGTCGGTCTGCCCGTGCACGGCCACCAGCTCGTCGGCCAGCTCGGCCAGCACGCCCACCGGCACACTGCGCCCGCCGACGTGCGCCCGCGACCGCCCCTCGGCGGAAACGGTACGGCTGATGAGCAGCGCGCCGTCGTCGAGCTCGGCCCCGGCCTCCTCGGCCCGTAGGGCCACCGGGGCGCCCAAGGGCACGGCGATGCGCCCCTCGACGACCGCCCGCTCGGCGCCGATCCGCACGAGCGCGGCATCGGCGCGCCCGCCCAGCAGCAGCCCGAGGCTGGTGACCACCATGGTCTTGCCCGCACCCGTCTCACCGGTGACGGCGGTGAACCCGGGCGACAGCTCGACGACCGCGTCGTCGATGACTCCGAGCGACCGTATCCGCATCTCCTCCAACACGGAGAAGACCTTACGAGGTCCGACCCGAGGAGTGCGAGGCACCCTGGTCACCCGGGCGAGTGGACATGCTTGTCAGGGGCGCCCCGCCACCCCCTGCCGACCGCTAATGCCGAGCCCCCCGCCACCCGGAGACGGGCAGAGCGAACTTCGCCACCAGCCGATCGGTGAAAGAAGCGTGATGCAATCGCGCAAGCCGCACCGGCACGGCCCCCCGCCGCACCTCCACCCGGGCCCCCGGAGGCAGCTCGAAGGTCCGCCGCCCGTCGCACCACAGCACCCCCGGCGGAATATGCGGCAGCAGCTCCACCGCGAGCACGGAATTCGGCGAGGTCACCAACGGCTTGGCGAACAGCGCGTGCGCGCTGATCGGCACCATCAGCAGCGCCTCGACCTCGGGCCACACCACAGGCCCGCCCGCCGAGAAGGCGTACGCCGTGGACCCGGTGGGCGTGGACAGCACGATCCCGTCGCACCCGAACCCCGTCACCGGGCGCCCGTCGATCTCCAGCACCACTTCCAGCAGCTTCTCGGCGCCCGCCTTCTGCACCGCCGCCTCGTTCAGCGCCCAGTCCGTGTGCACGATGTCCCCGTTGCGGTGCACGACGACATCGACGGTCATCCGCTCCTCGACCTCGTACGCCTTGCTGACCACCCGGTCGACGACCTTGTCGAGATCGTCCCGCTCGGCCTCGGCGAGGAACCCGACGCTGCCGAGGTTGACGCCGAGCATCGGCACCCCGGACGCCCGCGCGAACTCGGCGCCCCGCAGCAGCGTCCCGTCACCGCCGAGGACGATGAGCAGCTCACACCCCTCCAGGCAGTCCGGAGTGGCCTCGGCGACCAGTTCCACCTCGTCCGGCACATGCAGGTCGGAGGCCTCGTACTCCAGGACGCGCACCCCGATGCCCTCGCGCAGCAGCCCCTTCACCACCAGTTCCGCGCTGCGGATGGCGGCGGGCCGGCCCGTGTGGGCGAGGAGGAAAACAGTACGGGTTCGGTTCTCGGTCAACGCGGCCCCTCCGCAACTGCACGGTCAACGTCGGCCGGGTCCAGGGCAGGCGCCCCGGCCCGGAGCCACAGAAAGTACTCGACATTGCCCGACGGCCCGGGCAGTGGACTGGCGGTGACACCCTTCACCCCGAGCCCGAGGTCCCACGCCTTGCCGGCGACGCCGCGCACCGCCTCGGCCCGCAGCTGCGGACTGCGCACGACGCCCCCGCTGCCGAGCCGTTCCTTCCCCACCTCGAACTGCGGCTTGACCATCATCACCAGATCCGCGTCCGGCTCGGTGCACCGCTCCAGGGCCGGCAGCACCAGCCCGAGCGGGATGAAGGACAAGTCCCCCACGACAAGATCCACTGGCTTCCCATCGATCGCTTCAAGCGTCAACTCGCGTACGTTCGTACGGTCCTTGACGGTGACGCGTTCATCGCTGCGCAGAGACCAGGCGAGTTGTCCGTATCCGACGTCGACGGCGACGACGTGCGCGGCGCCGGCCCGCAGCAGCACATCGGTGAACCCGCCGGTGGACGCCCCGGCGTCCAGCGCCCGCCGCCCCTCGACGACGAGCCCCTGCGGCACGAAGACCTCCAGCGCCCCGGCGAGCTTGTGCCCGCCCCGGGAGACGTAGTCGGGGTCGCCGTCGGCCACGGCGACGACGATCGCGGCGGCCGTCTCCACCTGGGTGGCGGACTTGGTCGCGACGGTCTTGCCGACGGTGACCCGCCCCGCGGCGATCAGCTGCCCGGCGTGCTCCCGCGAGCGCGCGAGCTTGCGGCGGACCAGCTCCGCGTCCAGACGGCGACGTGCGACTCCTGCCACGTTCGGTTCAGCTCCTAGTGCCATACGAGGGTGAAGGCGCCCTCTGCTCGTACGAGGGTGAGGGCGCCGGAGGTCCCGGGCGGGCGTCGAGCGCGGTGAGCGCGTCGCGCAGCCCCCGGTGTACATCCTCGTACACCTCGAGGTGTCCGTCGGTGGCGAGGTGGTCGGCGTCGGCCAGCCGGTCCAGCTGGGCGTCGACCTCGGCGTTGCCGGTGGGAGTACGGGGGACGGCCAGCGGGGCGGGCGCGGCGGGGTCGTGCTCCGGCGCCTCCGGCGCGATCTCCGGCACTGTGTCGCTCATGCCCAGACGCTACCCCGAACCGCTGGGGTACCGTCGGTCGCGATGGCCACGATCGAGGAGTGCCGCGCCGCACTCGAGAAGCTCTCGGACTCCATGCAGCGTGCCGAAGGGGACGTCCGCACCGCCGCGGAACTGGACCGTTCGGTCAGCTGCTGGATCACCGACCTGGACGTCACGTTCGTGGGCCGTATGACCGGCGGCCGGATCGTGGTCCAGGACACCCTGCAGGGCCCTCCGCGGGAGAAGGCGCAGATCAGACTGAGCATGACCGGGGACGACCTGGTGGCCCTGGTCGACGGCGGGCTGAACTTCGCCAAGGCCTGGGGCTCGGGCCGGGTGAAGCTGCACGCGGGCGTACGCGACCTGTTCGTCCTCAGGAAGCTTCTGTAGCCACCGCCCGCTTCACCCGCCCCCGCGCCGTGCGCGCCGCCGGCACCACCAGCGGCGTACCGGTCTGCGGGTCGTCGATCACCTGGCAGCGCAGCCCGAAGACCTCCTCGACCAGAGCGGCCGTGACGATGTCGTTCGGCGCGCCCTGCGCGATGACCTCGCCGCCCTTCAGCGCGATCAGATGGGTGGCGTACCGGGCCGCGTGGTTGAGGTCGTGCAGCACGGCGACGAGCGTGCGGCCCTGCTCCTCGTGGAGTTCGGCGCACAGGTCGAGGACGTCGATCTGGTGCTGGATGTCGAGGTAGGTGGTCGGCTCGTCGAGCAGCAGCAGCGGGGTCTGCTGGGCGAGGGCCATCGCGATCCACACGCGCTGGCGCTGACCGCCGGACAGCTCGTCGACGTACCGGTCGGCGAGTTCGGCCACACCGGTCCGCGCCATGGACTCCTGGACGACCCGCTCGTCCTCGGCCGACCACTGCCGCAGGATGCCCTGGTGCGGGTAGCGGCCGCGGCCGACGAGGTCGGCGACGGTGATCCCGTCCGGCGCGATCGACGACTGCGGCAGCAGGCCCAGCGTGCGCGCCACCTTCTTCGCCGGCAGGGACTGGATGACCTGCCCGTCGAGCAGCACCCGCCCCCGGGACGGCTTCAGCATCCGGGACAGCGCCCGCAGCAGCGTGGACTTGCCGCACGCGTTGGGGCCGACGATCACCGTGAAGGAGTGGTCGGGAATCTCCACCGACAGCTGCTCGGCGATCACCCGCTGGTCGTAGGCGAGGGTGACGTTCTCGGCGGACAGGCGGTTCACGGTGCTCCCTGGGTGGTTCTGGTTCATATCCGGCCCGCCTTGCGCTCGGTGACGAGGAGCCACAGCAGATAGACCCCGCCGAGGACTCCGGTGACCACGCCCACGGGCAGCTGTCCGTCGCCGAACAGCCGCTGCGAGGCCCAGTCGGCGGTGACCAGCAGCGCGGCGCCCATGCACAGCGAGGCCACGAGGTTGGGGCCGGGCGAGCGGGTGAGACGCCGGGCGAGCTGCGGCGCGGTGAGGGCCACGAAGCCGACCGGGCCCGCGGCGGCGGTGGCGGCGGCGGTGAGCAGCACGGCCGACACCATCAGCACCAGCCGGACCCGCTCGACCCGCACCCCGAGCGCGTGCGAGACGTCGTCGCCCATCTCCGTCATCCGCAGCCCGCGCGCGTGGGTGAGGACGAGCGGGACGAGCACGCCGACCAGGGCGAGCAGCGGCCAGACCTGCTTCCAGTCCCGCCCGTCCAGTGTCCCGGTCATCCAGACGACGGCCCGCGCCGCGTCCACGAAGTCGGCCTTGGTGATCAGATAGCCGTTGACCGCGCTCGCCACCGCCGACACACCGATGCCGACGAGCACCAGCCGGTAGCCGTGCACGCCCCGCTTCCACGCCAGCAGATAGATCGCGGCCCCGGTCACCAGCCCGCCGACCAGCGCGCCGACGGTGACCTGGGTGGTGGTCCCGGAGAACAGCACGATCATCACGAGCGCACCGGCCGTCGCCCCCTGCCCGAGGCCGAGCACATCGGGGCTGCCCAGCGGATTGCGCGACACGGCCTGGAACAGCGCCCCGCCCAGCCCCAGCGAGGCCCCGACCAGCAGTCCGACCAGCACCCGGGGCAGCCGCAGCTCGTTCACGACGAGCTCCTGGCCCGGATTCCCCTCGCCGAACAGCGTCTTGACGACGTCCCCGAACGAGATGGGGAAGTCTCCGGTGCCGATCAGCACCACGCTCGCGGCGAACGCGGCGGCCAGCAGCAGCACGACGACCACCAGGGCCCGCGTGTCCAGCCGCACCGACAGCCCGCCCGGGGTGCGCAGCGCCCGGCGGCGCCCGGTCCCCGTGGGCGCCTGCGGTGTCTTCTCGGTCGTCTCCGCGGTCCTCACAGCTGGGCCGTCCTCCGCCGTCGTACGAGAAAGATGAAGACCGGCCCGCCGATGATCGCGGTGATGATGCCGACCTGGACCTCCGAGGGGCGGGCCACGACCCGGCCGATCACATCGGAGCCGAGCAGCAGCACCGGCGAGAGGACCGCCGCGTACGGCATGATCCAGCGCAGGTCGGGGCCGGTGAAGGAGCGGACGATGTGCGGGACCATCAGCCCCACGAACACGATCGGCCCGCAGGCGGCGGTCGCGGCCCCGCACAGCACGGTCGCGGCGAGCATGGCCAGCGCCCGGGTGCGGTTGAGGTTCGCGCCGAGCGCCTTGGCGGTGTCGTCGCCCATCTCCACCGCGTTCAGCGGCCGGGCGAGGGCCAGCGCGAGGACCGTGCCGGCGACCAGGAAGGGCAGCACCTGACGGATCGTCCCGTCGGTCGCCGAGGACAGCGAACCGACCGTCCAGAACCGCATCCTGGCCAGCGCCGCCTCATCCATGATCATCACGGCCTGGAGATAGCCGTACAGCGCGGCACTGATCGCGGTGCCGGCGAGCGCGAGCCGCACGGGCGTGGCCCCCCGGCTCCCGCCGAGGAACCAGACCAGCGCCCCGACCGCGGCCGCCCCGAGGAAGGCGAACCACACATACCCGGTCAGGCTCGTCACCCCGAGGAAGGTGATGGCGGTGACGACGGCGGCCGAGGCACCCGCGTTGATCCCGAGCAGCCCGGGGTCGGCCAGCGGATTGCGCGTCAGGGCCTGGAGCACCGCTCCGGACAGCCCCAGCGCGGCACCGACCAGCAGCCCGAGCACGGTCCGCGCCAGCCGCTCGTCGACGACGACGTCCGCGTACGTCCCCGAGTCCGCGAACAGTCCGTGCCACACCTGGGCGACGGACAGCTCTTTCGCCCCGACGGCGATGCTCGCCACCGCCACCACGGCGAGAATCGCCACGGCGACCAGCAGCCCGGCGGAACGGACCGCCCGGCGGGTCGGGGGCGCGGGGGCTCTCTCCGCGCGCTGTTCGGGAACACTGTCGACCAACACGCAGTTAGGTTAGCCTACCCTGCCCAACAGGTCGGGGCCCGAGTGCCGGCGCACAGGTGGATGCCCGCGTGCCGGCTCACGGGTGGGTGCCCGTGTGCCGGCTCACAGCCCCAGCCGCGCCAGCGCCTTCCCCCCGTCCAGCGCGCAACTCCCCTCCCCCGCAGCCGTCCAGGCGGCCGCGCACAGCGCCCGCAGCCCGTCCAGCGCCTCGCCGTCCCCGTCCAGCTCCACCCGCTCCTCCCCCGCGGTCGCCGTCCACCCACCGCACCGGAAACCGTCCCCGGCCGGGGTGACCTCCGGCTGTCCGGTGAGCAGCCCGCGCAGATCGGCGTCCACGAACGTCGGCCGGTGCTGCGGCGGCGCCGCCAGCAGCCGCGCCCCGTCGGTGACCCCGGTCAGGACGAGCAGCGAGTCCACCTCGCCGTTGAACGCCCCCTCGATGTCGGTGTCCAGCCGGTCCCCGACCACCAACGGCCGCTCGGCGCCCGTCCGCAGGATCGTCTCCCGGTGCATCGGAGGCAGCGGCTTGCCCGCGACCTGCGGCTCGGCACCGGTCGCTATCCGCACCACCTCCACCGCCGCCCCGTTCCCCGGCGCGATGCCCCGCCCGCTCGGAATCGTCAGATCGGTGTTCGACGCGAACCACGGCACCCCGCGCGCGACGGCGTACGACGCCTCCGCGAACCGCCCCCACGGCAGATCCGGCCCGCCGTACCCCTGCACCACGGCCACCGGATCGTCGTCCGCGGACTCCACCGGGACGAGTCCCCGCTCCCGCAGCGCGACCCTCAGCCCCTCCCCGCCGATCACCAGCACCCGCGCCCCCGCCGGCACCTGCTCACTGATCAGCCGCGCCACCGCCTGGGCCGAGGTGATGACCTCCTCGGCACCCGTCGGGATCCCCAGCTCGGTCAGATGCCCGGCCACCGTGTCCGGCGTCCGCAGCGCGTTGTTGGTGACGTACGCGAGCCGCATCCCGCCCGCACGAGCGGCGGCCAGCGACTCGACGGCGTGCACGATCGCGGCCCCGCCCGCGTACACCACCCCGTCCAGATCGAGCAGCGCCGTGTCGTACGCCTCGCTCAGGGCCTGCCCACTGCCCTCGGGCCTCGTCCTGACGCTCCGGCTCATTCCACATCGCTCCTCGTTCGATCCGCTTTCCCTCGATCATCCCGCACGCCACCGACACACGTACGATGCCGGGATGAACACTGCAGGTCACCCGGAAGCAACGGCGCCCCGAGGCCTGGAACTCACCCCGTTCCGAGGCCTGCGCTACGACCCCGACCGGGTCGGCAGCCTCGCCGCCGTCACCTCCCCGCCGTACGACGTCGTCGTCCGCCCCGACGGCCTGCACCAGCTCCAGGACGCGGACCCCTACAACATCGTCCGCCTGATCCTCCCCCAGGCCACCACGCCCAGCGCCCGCAACGAACAGGCAGCCGACGCCCTGCGCCGCTGGCTCGCCGAGGGCGTCCTGACCGCCGACCCCGAGCCCGCGCTGTACGTCTACGAGCAGCGGCACGCCGACGGCATGCTCCAGCGCGGACTCATCGGCACCCTGCGCGTCTCCGACCCGGCGGAGGGGATCGTCCTCCCCCACGAGGACGTCATAGAGCCGGTCGTGGCGGAGCGCGCGGCCCTGATGCGCGCCACGTACGCCAACCTCGAACCGCTCCTCCTCACCTACCGCGGCAACGGCACGGCGGCCGAGATCGTGGACCGCACCGCCGAGCGCCCCCCGCTCCTCGCCACCACCACCGAGGACGGCTACCACCACCGCCTGTGGGCGATCACCGACCTCGCCGACCAGGCCCTCGTCCGGGCCGACCTCGCCCACCACCAGGCCCTGATCGCCGACGGCCACCACCGCTGGGCCACCTACCGCCGGCTCCGCGCCGCCCACCCCTCCCCCAGCCCCTGGGACCACGGCCTGGTCCTCCTGGTCGACACCGCCCGCTACCCCCTGCGCGTCCGCGCCATCCACCGCCTCCTGCACGGCCTGCCGGTCGCCGAGGCCCTCACCGCCGTACAGGACCTGTTCCGGGTCCGGCACCTGCGGGTCTCCCTGCCCGAAGCCCTCGACGCACTGGCGGACGCGGCCTGCGCCGGAAACGCCTTCCTGCTGGCCGGCGACGGCACCTTCCACCTCCTGGACCGCCCGGACCCGGCCCTCCTCGCCCGTACGATCCCCCGGGACCGCCCACAGGCCTGGCGCACCCTGGACGCGACCGTCCTGCACGCCGCGCTCCTCGCCCACGTCTGGCACATCCCCGAGGACGACCCGACCCGCATCGCCTACATCCACGACACCGCCGCCACCGTCCGCAAGGCGGAACGCGGCGGCACCACGGCGGTCCTCCTGCACCCCGTACGCGAGGAGGTCGTCCGCGACCTCGCCCGCCAGGGCATCACCATGCCCCGCAAATCGACGTCGTTCGGCCCCAAACCGGCCTCCGGTCTCGTCCTGCGCGCACTGGACGTCTGAGGGCCCGGAGAACAAGGCGAAAAAAATCTTCGGGAAACGTCGCGGGCGATGTCGAGAACCCGTGCCCGGCTCCGTCCCCGTGGTGAAGGCGACCGAGGCGACCACAATGGGTCGCACCAGCACCGAGGAGACACACCATGGCCAAGTACCTGCTGCTGAAGCACTACCGCGGAGCCCCGGAACCGGTGAACAACGTGCCGATGGACCAGTGGACGCCGCAGGAGATCTCGGCGCACATCCAGTACATGAACGACTTCGCGGCCGGACTCGAGAAGACCGGTGAGTTCGTCGACGGCCAGGCGCTCGCCCCCGAGGGCCAGTGGGTCCGCTACGACGGGGAGGGCCGCCCGCCGGTCACCGACGGCCCGTTCGCCGAGACCAAGGACCTCATCGCCGGCTGGATGATCATCGACGTGGACAGCCACGAGCGCGCCGTCGAACTGGCCGGGGAGCTGTCCGCCGCCCCCGGCGCGGGCGGCAAGCCGATCCACGAGTGGCTCGAGGTACGCCCCTTCCTGGCCGCGCCGCCCACCGTCACGGAGTGCCCTCACTGATGGACGAAGCCCTCCTGCGGAGCCTCACACCGCAGGTCCTCGCGATCCTCGTCCGCCGCGGAGCCGACTTCGCGGCGGCCGAGGACGCCGTCCAGGACGCGCTGGTCGAGGCGGTCCGCGTCTGGCCCGCCGACCCGCCCCGAGACCCCAGGGGCTGGCTCGTCACCGTGGCCTGGCGCCGCTTCCTCGACGCCGTCCGCGCGGACGCGGCCCGCCGCCGCCGTGAGGACCTCGTCGACGAGGAGCCCGGGCCCGGCCCCACGCCCTCGGCGGACGACACGCTCCGGCTCTACTTCCTCTGCGCCCACCCGTCGCTCACCCCGTCGTCCGCGGTCGCCCTCACCCTGCGCGCGGTCGGCGGCCTCACCACCCGCCAGATCGCCCAGGCCTACCTGGTGCCCGAGGCGACCATGGCCCAGCGCATCAGCCGCGCCAAGCGCACCGTCTCCGGCGTCCGCCTCGACCGGCCCGGCGATGTCGCCACCGTGCTGCGCGTCCTCTACCTGGTCTTCAACGAGGGCTACTCCGGCGATGTCGACCTCGCCGCCGAGGCCATCCGCCTCACCCGGCAGCTCGCGGCCGCGATCGACCACCCCGAGGTGTCCGGGCTGCTCGCCCTCATGCTGCTCCACCACGCCCGACGCGCCACCCGGACCGCACCCGACGGCAGCCTGGTGCCGCTCGCCGAGCAGGACCGCGGCCGCTGGGACACCGCGTCGATCGCCGAGGGCGTCCGGATCCTCCAGGCGGCTCTCGCCTGCGACCGGCTGGGCGAGTTCCAGGCCCAGGCCGCCGTCGCGGCCCTCCACGCCGACGCGCCCACCGCCGAGGAGACCGACTGGGTCCAGATCGTCGAGTGGTACGACGAACTCACCCGGCTGACCGACAGCCCGGTCGCCCGCCTCAACCGCGCGGTCGCCGTCGGCGAGGCCGACGGACCCCGCGCGGGCCTGGCGGCACTGGCGGCACTGGACGACTCACTGCCTCGCCACACCGCCGTGGCGGCCTACCTCCACGAACGCGACGGGGACCTCACGACGGCGGCCCGCCTGTACACCGAGGCGGCCCGCAAGGCCCCCAACCTCGCCGAACGCGACCACCTGACCCGCCAGGCCGCCCGGCTCAACACCCGCGCGGACCGCTGACCCGAAACGCAGAAGGGGCAGGTTCCGCACGGAACCTGCCCCTCACTCACACGCCGAACTCAGTCCTTGTCGTCGTCCCCGTCCGGGGTCTCCGCCTCGGTCCCGGTCTCCTCGGACTCCCCCTCGCCCTCGTCGAGGGCGTCGACGAAGTCCACCCCGTCCAGCTCGGCGAGCCGATCGGAGGCGTCCGTGCCGCCGTCCCGGTCCGCCTCGACGGCCTTCGCGAACCACTCCCGCGCCTCGCCCTCACGGCCGGCGGCCAGCAGCGCGTCGGCGTAGGCGTACCGCAGCCGCGCGGTCCACGGCTGTACGGAGTTGGAGGCGAGCTCGGGGCTCTGGAGCGTCACGATGGCCGCGTCCAGCTGCCCCATGTCACGCCGGGCACCGGCCGCGACGAGCCGCATCTCCACCTGACCGGCCTTGTCGAGCTTGTGCACCTCGGGGGCACCGGCCATGTCCAGCGCCTTCTCCGGCCGCCCGAGCCCACGCTCGCAGTCGGCCATGACGGGCCACAGCTCCACCGACCCGGTCATCCGCCGCGCCGCCCGGAACTCGGCGAGCGCCTCGCTGTACTTCTGGTTCGCGTACGCCGCGAACCCGGCCGCCTCCCGCACGGCGGCGACCCGCGACGCGAGCCGCAGCGCCACCTTGCTGTACCCGTACGCGCCCTCGGGGTCCTCGTCGATCAGCCGCGCGACCATCACCAGGTTGCGGGCGACATCGTCCGCGAGCGTCTTGGGCAGGCTCTGCAGCTCCTGCCGTACGTCCTTGTCGATCTCCTCGCCGGTGACGTCCTCCGGGATCGGCAGCCGCTTGATCGGCTCCCGGTCCCGGTCCCGCTCGTCACGGAACCGACCGCCACCACGCCGGTCGTCACCGCGCCGGTCGTCCCGACGGTCGTCACGGCCCCGGAAACCGCCGGGCCGTCCACCTCGGTCGTCCCGACGGAACCCACCACGGCCACCGCGGTCGTCCCTGCGGTCGTCACGCCGGTCATCACGACGGTCATCGCGCCGGAAGGCCGGCCGGTCACCCCGGTCGTCGCGCCGGAAGCCACCCCGGTCGTCACCACGGCGGTCGTCACGCCGATCGTCCCTGCGGTCGTCGCGGCGATCGTCACGCCGGTCGTCCCGACGGAACCCGCCCCGGTCACCGCGGTCGTCCCTGCGGTCGTCACGCCGGTCATCACGCCGATCGTCGCGACGGTCGTCGCGGCGGTCGTCGCGGCGGTCGTCGCGGCGGTCGTCGCGGCGGTCGTCGCGGCGGAAAGCCGGTCGGTCACCGCGGTAGCCCCCGCGCTCGCCGCCACGCTCGTCACGGCGGTCGTCCCGACGGCCGTACCCACCACCCCGGTTGTCGTCACGGCGGAAGGCCGGCCGGTCACCGCGGTCGTCCCGCCGGTCGTCGCGGCGGAAGCCCCCGCGCTCGCCACGGTCGTCGCCGCGCCGGTCGTCCCGACGGTCGTCACGGCGCCCGTAGCCACCCCGGTCACGGTCCCGGTCGCCGAACCCACCGCGGTTGTCGTCGCGTCGGAAGGCCGGGCGGTCACCGCGGTCGTCCCGCCGGTCGTCACGCCGGAACCCGCGGTCCCGGTCGTCCCGCCGCGGCCCGCGGTCGCGGTCGTCGCGCTGGAACGCGGGACGGGGACCACGATCACCCTCACGGCGGTCGTCACGCCGGTCGTCCCGACGGCCGTACCCACCACCCCGGTTGTCGTCACGCCGGTCGTCGCGACGGAACCCTCCACGGTCACCGCGGTCACCGCGGTCGTCCCGACGGCCGTACCCACCACCGCGGTTGTCGTCACGCCGGCCTTGACCACCGCGCTCACCACGGTCGTCGCGGCGGAAGCCCCCGCGCTCACCGCGGTCACGGTCTCCGCGGTAGCCGCCGCGATCGCCGCGATCCCCACCGTCCCGTCGCCGCTGGTCGCGCTCCGGTCGCTCGTCGGGAGAGTTGGTGGACATCGGTGACTCCTGTCTTCGGTACACAAGCATTGTAAAAACAAAAGGACCCCTGGTCCCAGCTGAACGCTGGGACCAGGGGTCCTTTCCAAAGATTGTTCGGCGGTGTCCTACTCTCCCACAGGGTCCCCCCTGCAGTACCATCGGCGCTGTGAGGCTTAGCTTCCGGGTTCGGAATGTAACCGGGCGTTTCCCTCACGCTATGACCACCGAAACCCTAATGGTTTCGAGCGAACAAGCACACTCTTTAGTTATGCGTTCTGCTCAAAGCCGGCAACGGTCGTTGCC
>NZ_KQ948780.1:0-179778 GCF_001514205.1 Streptomyces griseoruber
CCGTAGACGGGCCCGGTGTACTTCTCGCCCGGGCCCTGGCCCGGCTCGTCCGGGACGATCGACGCCTCGCGGAAGGCCAGCTGGAGCGACTTCAGGCCGTCGCGCAGCGGAGCCGCGTGGAAGGAACTGATCTCGGTCGCGCTCGCGTCCAGCAGTCCGGCGAGGGCGGTGACCAGCTTGCGGGCCTCGTCGAGGTCCTTGTACTTGTCGCCCTCCTCGGTGAGCCCGAGCTTCACGGCGGCCGCGCTCATCAGGTTGACGGCGACCGTGACGATCACCTCGACGGCCGGGACCTCGGCGATGTCGCGGGTCATCTCGTCGAAGTCGGCGGAAGCGGGGTCCGGGGAGCCGGCGGGGGAGGTCTCACTCATGCCCCACACGATAGGCGCAGGCCGCGCGGACCCCGTACCGAGGCTCGATTCGCCGTTCCCGGCCCGGGCTGCTAGTCTCGATTAACGACCGGTCGGACACGCGTGCCACCCAGCAGGCGGGCCCGGCCCACAAGTGGAGACTCCGAGCTCCCACCCGACTGTCCTCCGGGACGGCGGGTCACCCCGGTCAGGCGGCCGCCATCGTTCCGTACGGACGATGGAGTCGCCCGGTAGTGCGCCCCGCGATCCCCGCGACGGTGCTCCGGTAGTGCTTGGAGCCCCCGCATGTGATCGTTCGGGGCATTTTTTGTGCTTCGGCGTGGTTATAGGTCTAACGACACAGACGTTACGCGGCCGTCCGCCAGACCGTCGCGTGGTGCTACCGAGGAGGATCCATCAGCGCCGAGCCCCGCATCAACGACCGGATTCGCGTTCCAGAGGTGCGACTTGTCGGTCCCAGTGGCGAGCAGGTGGGCATCGTTCCCCTGGCCAAGGCACTGGAGCTTGCGCAGGAGTACGACCTGGACCTGGTCGAGGTCGCGGCGAACGCCCGTCCGCCGGTCTGCAAGCTCATGGACTACGGGAAGTTCAAGTACGAGTCGGCCATGAAGGCCCGTGAGGCGCGCAAGAACCAGGCGCACACGGTCATCAAGGAGATGAAGCTCCGGCCGAAGATCGACCCGCACGACTATGACACCAAGAAGGGTCACGTCGTCCGGTTCCTCAAGCAGGGCGACAAGGTCAAGATCACGATCATGTTCCGCGGTCGTGAGCAGTCCCGGCCCGAGCTGGGCTACCGACTGCTGCAGCGTCTCGCCGAGGACGTCCAGGACCTCGGGTTCGTCGAGTCGAACCCGAAGCAGGACGGCCGAAACATGATCATGGTTCTCGGTCCGCACAAGAAGAAGACCGAGGCGATGGCCGAGGCCCGTCAGGCGCAGGAGGCCCGCAAGGCCGAAGCGAAGGCCAACCCCGGCCGCTCGCAGAACCCCGCGGACGCCGAGTTCACCGACGCCGAGGCCGCCGAGGCGGCCGAGGCCCCTGCCGAGGCTTCCGCCGAGGCGTGATCCGCGGGACATACGTCCCCCGGATGTAACCCACACAGCAGCGACGCTCCACCCAGTGCCCGGTTTCACGACCGGGCACCGGAGCGCCACCGACGAGGAGAGAACGGCGCTATGCCGAAGAACAAGTCGCACAGCGGTGCCAGCAAGCGCTTCAAGGTCACCGGCTCCGGCAAGGTGCTCCGTGAGCGCGCCGGCAAGCGCCACCTGCTCGAGCACAAGTCGTCCCGAGTGACGCGTCGCCTCACCGGCAACGCCGAGATGGCCCCGGGCGACGCCGCGAAGATCAAGAAGCTTCTCGGCAAGTGACGTACGCGGCGCTTTGCCTGAGCGCCGTACGTCTGGACCGGGACCCAATCGATTCCGGGCCGTGTGACGACACCCACGGCCCCGCTACAAGGAGTTAACAAGTGGCACGCGTCAAGCGGGCAGTCAACGCCCACAAGAAGCGCCGGGCGATCCTCGAGGCGGCCTCCGGCTACCGCGGTCAGCGTTCGCGCCTGTACCGCAAGGCCAAGGAGCAGGTCACCCACTCGCTGGTCTACAACTACAACGACCGCAAGAAGCGCAAGGGCGACTTCCGTCAGCTGTGGATCCAGCGCATCAACGCCGCTGCCCGCGCCAACGGCATCACCTACAACCGCTTCATCCAGGGTCTGAAGGCCGCGAACGTCGAGGTCGACCGCAAGATCCTGGCCGAGCTCGCCGTGAACGACGCCAACGCGTTCGCCGCGCTCGTCGAGGTCGCGCAGAAGGCGCTGCCGGCGGACGTCAACGCGCCCAAGGCCGCGTGACGCTGGCGCTGGCTTTGAGCCGACGTGAGTGAAGGACCCGCAGGTTCAGCCTGCGGGTCCTTTGCTGCTGACGCCCGCCGAGGCCGTCCGTTCGGGTGCCGGCCGTCGGGGGCTGGCCGCTCCGTTCCCCGCGCCCCCAGGGGGTGCAGTCGCCCCCCGCTGCCACGCGAGCCGCACTGATACCGAAGGTGAACAGAACATGCCCCCCGCCAGCCCCGAGCTGATCTCCCCCCGTTCCCCCCGTGTGGCCGCCGCGCGACGGCTTGCCCGGCGGAACTTCCGGGGGAAGGAGCGGCTGTTCCTCGCGGAGGGGCCGCAGGCCGTGCGGGAGGCGGCGGCGTACGGCAAGGACACGCTCGTGGAACTGTTCGCCACGATCGAGGCCGCCGAGCGGTACGCCGACATCGTCGGGGAGACCAGGGCCGCCGGCGCGCGCGTCCATCTCGCCGACGAGCAGGTCATCGCGGACATCTCCACGACCGTCACCCCGCAGGGGCTGGTCGGGGTCTGCCGGTTCGTCGACACGCCCTTCGAGGAGATCCTCGCCGCCCGGCCCCGGCTGGTCGCCGTACTGGCGCATGTGCGCGACCCCGGCAACGCCGGCACCGTCCTGCGCTGCGCCGACGCCGCCGGCGCCGAGGCCGTCGTCCTGACCGACGCGTCCGTCGACCTGTACAACCCGAAGGCCGTCCGGGCCTCCGTCGGATCGCTGTTCCATCTGCCCGTCGCCGTCGGGGTCCCCGTGGAGCGGGCCGTGGCCGGGCTGAAGGGCGCCGGGGTGCGGATCCTCGCCGCCGACGGCGCGGGACAGGACGACCTCGACGACGAGCTGGACAAGGGCACCATGGGCGGGCCCACCGCCTGGGTGTTCGGCAACGAGGCCTGGGGCCTGCCCGAGGAGACCCGCGCCCTCGCCGACGCCGTCGTACGCGTCCCGATCCACGGAAAGGCCGAGAGCCTGAACCTGGCGACCGCCGCGGCCGTATGTCTCTACGCATCGGCCCGTGCACAGCGCGCCTCCGGAGGGTGCCGCTCCGTCACCGAGAGCTAGTAGGGTGACGTGCTCGGGGGCCTCCTCCGGGAGGACGGGAGGTGAGGTACGGGGATGAGTGTCGGCACGAGCAGCGCACCGGGAGCGGCCCGCCCTGCCGCTGACCTGGCCGAACTCGGCATCGACCCCGACGACCTGCCCGACGGGCTGGTCGTCGCCGACGAGCACGGGCGGGTGATCTGCTTCAACGCCGCCGCCGCGCGCATCACCGCCGTGCCGCCCGAGGAGGCCCTCGGGCAGCGGCTGGAGAAGGCCCTGCCGTTAGAGGACCTCGAGGGCCGCCGCTGGTGGCAGCTCACCGACCCCTACGGAGGGCTCGCCATCCGCACCGGCCAGCCCGAGCGCAACCTGCTGCTGCCCGGCGGCCGCGAGGTGCTCGTCACCGCGCGGTACGTCCGCACCGGACCCACCGGACCCGTCCGCCGGGTCGTCGTCTCCGTGCGGGACACCGAGGCCCGCCGCCGCACCGAGCGCAGCCACGCCGAGCTGATCGCCACCGTCGCTCACGAACTGCGCTCCCCGCTCACCTCCGTCAAGGGCTTCACCGCCACACTCCTCGCCAAATGGGCCCGCTTCACCGACGACCAGAAGCGGCTGATGCTGGAGACCGTCGACGCCGACGCCGACCGGGTGACCCGGCTCATCGCCGAGCTGCTGGACATCTCGCGGATCGACAGCGGACGGCTGGAGGTGCGCCGCCAGCCCGTCGACATAGGCGCCGCCGTCGGACGGCACATCCAGGCCTACGTCGCCGCCGGGCAGCCCGCCGACCGCTTCCTGCTCCGCATCCAGCAGCCGCTGCCCGCCCTGTGGGCCGACCCCGACAAGGTGGACCAGGTCCTCAGCAACCTCATCGAAAATGCGGTGCGCCACGGCGAGGGAACCGTCACGATTGACGTCACGCCCGCCGCGTCCCCCCGGGAAGGGGAGGACACCGGCACGTCGGTCACCGTGAGCGACGAGGGTGCCGGTATCCCGGAGGAGTCCATGAACCGCGTCTTCACCCGCTTCTGGCGGGGCAGCAAGCGCGGCGGCACGGGCCTCGGGCTGTACATCGTCAAGGGCATCGTCGAAGCCCACGGCGGCACCATCACGGTCGGCCGCGCCCCCGAGGGCGGCGCCGAGTTCCGATTTACGTTGCCCGTGGGCGCCCCGGCGTATCTCGCCTGACGGCCCGCGGGCTCTTCGTTCACCTCCACCCCGTTAGACTCGGCCTTTGGCACCTTTGTGTCCCGAAAACCATGACGCACTGGCCGCGAGAGTCGGTGACGGGGACCATCCGCCAGCCAATCGGAAGCACGGGAAGAGATGTCGGCACCGAATAAGTCGTACGACCCTGTCGAGGTCGAGGCGTTGAAACCGGAAGAAATCGAGCGCATGCGGGACGAGGCGCTCGCCGCCTTCGCCGCCGCGGACTCCCTCGACGCGCTCCAGGAGGCCAAGGTCGCCCACACCGGCGGCACCTCCCCGCTGGCGCTCGCCAACCGCGAGATCGGCGCGCTGCCCCCGCATGCCAAGGCGGCCGCCGGCAAGGTGGTCGGCCAGGCCCGCGGCGCGGTGAACAAGGCCCTCGCCGGCCGCCAGGAGGAGCTGGAGGCCGAGCGTGACGCCCGGGTGCTGGTCGAGGAGGCGGTGGACGTCACCCTGCCGTACGACCGCGTACCGGCCGGCGCCCGCCACCCGCTCACCACGCTCTCGGAGCGCATCGAGGACATCTTCGTGGCCATGGGCTACGAGGTCGCCGAGGGTCCGCAGGCCGAGGCCGAGTGGTTCAACTTCGACGCCCTGAACATCGGCCCCGACCACCCGGCGCGCGGCGAGGCCGACACGTTCTTCGTGCAGGGCCCGGACGGCGGCACCGAGTCCGGTGTCGTGCTGCGCACCCACACCTCGCCCGTGCAGATCCGCTCCCTGATGGAGCGCGAGCTGCCGGTCTATGTGATCTGCCCCGGCGTCGTCTACCGCACCGACGAGCTGGACGCCACGCACACCCCGGTGTTCCGCCAGGTCGAGCTGCTCGCCGTGGACGAGGGCCTGACCATGGCCGACCTCAAGGGCACCATGGACCACATGGTCCAGTCGCTGTTCGGCGAGGGCATCAAGACCCGGCTGCGGCCCAACTTCTTCCCGTTCACCGAGCCGTCCGCCGAGATGGACATGGTGTGCTACGTCTGCCGCGGCGAGTCCGTCGGCAACCCCGACCGCCCCTGCCGCACCTGCTCCTCCGAGGGCTGGATCGAGCTCGGCGGCTGCGGCATGGTCAACCCCAAGGTGCTCACCGCCTGTGGCGTCGACCCCGAGAAGTACAGCGGCTTCGCGTTCGGGTTCGGCATCGAACGGCTGCTGATGTTCCGCCACAACGTCGAAGACATGCGAGACATGGTCGAGGGTGACGTCCGGTTCACTCGGCCCTTCGGGATGGAGATCTGATGCGGGTCCCGCTTTCCTGGCTGCGGGAGTACGTCGACCTCCCGGCCACCGAGACCGGCCGTGACGTGCAGGCCAAGCTGGTCTCCGCCGGCCTCGAGGTCGAGACGGTCGAACAGCTCGGCGCCGACCTCAAGGGCCCCCTCGTCGTCGGTCAGGTGCTGACCATCGAGGAGCTGGAGGGCTTCAAGAAGCCGATCCGCTTCTGCACCGTCGACGTCGGCACCGCCAACGGCACCGGCGAGCCGCAGGAGATCGTCTGCGGCGCCCGCAACTTCTCCGTCGGCGACAAGGTCGTCGTCGTCCTCCCGGGCGCCGTCCTGCCCGGCGGCTTCGCCATCGCCGCCCGCAAGACCTACGGCAAGACCTCGCACGGCATGATCTGCTCCAGCGACGAGCTGGGCATGGGCGACGACGGCACCAAGGGCATCATCGTGCTGCCCCCGGAGACCGAGGTCGGCAAGGACGCCATCGAGCTGCTGGAGCTGGTCGACGAGGTCCTGGACATCGCCGTCACCGCCAACCGCGGCGACTGCCTGTCCCTGCGCGGTGTCGCCCGCGAGGCCGCCATCGCCTACGGTCTGCCGCTGCGCGACCCCGCCCTGATCGACGTACCGGCCCCGAACGCCTTCGGCTACCCGGTGCAGGTCTCCGAGCCGCTCGGCTGCGACCGCTTCACCGCCCGCACCGTCACCGGTCTGAGCCCCGAGGCGCGCTCCCCGATCTGGCTGAAGCGCCGGCTCCAGAAGGTCGGCATGCGCCCGATCTCCCTCGCCGTCGACGTCACCAACTACGTGATGACGGAGCTGGGCCAGCCGCTGCACGCCTACGACCGCTCGCTGGTCCAGGGCACCATCGGCGTCCGCCGGGCCCGGGAGGGGGAGCGGATCGTCACCCTCGACGGCGTCACCCGCAAGCTCCACGCCGAGGACCTGGTCATCACCGACGACCGCGGCCCGATCGGCCTCGCGGGCGTCATGGGCGGTGCCGACACCGAGATCGCCGACCACGACGACACCGAGAAGTCCACCGGTGACGTGGTCATCGAGGCCGCCCACTTCGACGCGGTGTCCATCGCGCGCACGGCCCGCCGGCACAAGCTGTCCTCCGAGGCCTCGCGCCGCTTCGAGCGCGGTGTCGACCCGGCCGCCGCGGCGGCCGCCGCCCAGCGCACGGTCGACCTGCTGGTGCTGCTCGCGGGCGGTACGGCCGACGCGGGCGTCACCGAGGTCGTCACCCCGTCCGGCCCGCACACCATCACCGTGCCGGCGAACCACCCCGACAAGGTCGCGGGCGTCGTCTACGGCCGCGAGACCGTCGTCCGCCGCCTCCAGGAGATCGGCTGCGACGTCTACGGGCAGGACGAGCTGATCGTCACCGTGCCGTCCTGGCGGCCCGACCTCGCCGAGATCAACGACCTCGCGGAGGAGGTCATCCGCCTGGAGGGCTACGAGAACCTGCCCTCCACGCTGCCCAAGCCCCCCTCGGGCCGCGGTCTCACCCACCGCCAGCGCCTGCACCGGCGCGTCGGCCGCGCCCTGGCCGGCGCCGGTTACGTCGAGGCCCCGAACTACCCGTTCATCGGCGAGGGCGTCTTCGACCAGCTCGGCCTGGCCGCCGACGACCCGGCCCGCCGCGTCGTCAAGCTCACCAACCCGCTCAACGACGAGGAGCCCGCGCTCCGTACGTCGCTGCTGCCGGGCCTGCTGGGCGCCCTGCGGCGCAACGACGGCCGGGGCAGCCATGACCTCGCGCTGTTCGAGACCGGCCTGGTCTTCCACCCCCGCGAGGGGGCCGGGGTCGCCGGTCACCTCCCGGTCGACCGCCGCCCGACCGACCAGGAACTCGCGGCGCTCGACGCCGTCCTCCCCGAGCAGCCGCGCCATGTCGCCGTCGTCCTCACGGGCGCCCGCGAGCAGGCCGGCTGGTGGGGCAAGGGCCGTCCGGCCGACTGGGCCGACGCCGTCGAGGCGGGGCGCGCGGTCGCCCGCGAGGCCGGTGCCGACCTGATCGTGCGCGGCGGCCAGTACGGGCCCTGGCACCCCGGTCGCTGCGCCGAGTTCGTGGTCGTCGCCGAGGGCACCGAACGGGTCGTCGGGCACGCGGGCGAGCTGCACCCCCGGGTGCTGAAGGCGCTGGGCCTGCCCGCGCGCACCTGCGCGATGGAGCTGAACCTCGACGTCCTGGAGGCGGTCGGCGACGACACCCCGCAGGCGCCGAGCATCTCCACGTTCCCCGTGGCCACGCAGGACGTCGCCCTCGTGGTCGACTCCTTCGTCCCGCACGCGGACGTCGAGGCCGCGCTGCGCGAGGGGGCGGGTGAACTGCTGGAGGGCATCCGGCTGTTCGACGTGTACGTCAACGACGAGCAGCTGGGTGACGGCAAGAAGTCGCTGGCCTATGCGTTGCGCTTCCGCGCCGGGGACCGGACGCTGACGGTCGACGAGGCGTCGGCTGCCCGGGATGCGGCGGTCGCCCTGGCCGGCGAGCGTACGGGGGCCGTTCTGCGGGGCTGAGGTCCTGTGGGGTTTCTTCACTCATCCGGGTGAGAAGGTGAGGCGAACTGGTCCTTGCGGGCCATCCCGTCGACAGAATCGGACCGGTCTTTCGAGGCCGGTCCGATCTGTGCTGTGCGGCCTTGGACGGGGGGCCAACGACCATGTTCGGCATCAGGTGGCCGTTGTTGCCCACGGCCTGGGGTGCTCTGGCGATCGCGTACAAGCTGATCTGTCCGCTGGCCCGGCAGGACGGGCTCGTCGCCAGGATCGCCACGAGTGCCGTGTTCTTCGCGGTCGGCACCGGGCTCGTACTCCATGTCCGACAGGCCCTGTTGCGGGAGTTGAACCAGGCCAGAAGGGTGGCCGGGGCCGCCCAGAGCGTGCTCCTGCGGCCCCTGCCGCCCCGGGTCGACGGGCTGGACGTGGCGGCGGCCCGGCTCTCCGCCGACCGTGGCGCCACCGTCGGCGGCGATCTCTACGAGGTCATCGCCACCGAACACGGGGTACGGGTCGTGATGGGCGACGTCCGCGGCCACGGGCTGCCCGCCCTCGGCACGGTGGCCGCCCTCCTCGGCTGCTTCCGTGAGACCGTCCACGACGAACCCGACCTGGGGCTGCTCCTGCGGAGGCTGGAGCGGGCTCTGGACCGGCATCTGCGCGAGCGTCACTCCGACACCCCGGTCGCGGAGGAGTTCGTCACCGTACTGCTGGCGGAGATCCGCGCCAACGGGGAGACGTACGCCGTGAACTGCGGACATCCCTGGCCGTACCTGCTGAGAGGCACGGGCGTGGAGCCACTGTGCCGCGCGGATCCCCTGCCACCGCTGGGTCTGTTTCCCCTGCCCGGAGAGCTCCCGCCGACACCCTGCGGGCGCCTGCTCCAGGGCGACTCCTTGATCTTCTTCACGGACGGCGCGGAGGACGCGCGAGACACACGGGGCCGTTTCTTCTCCCTGCCGGAGGCCCTGACGATGGCGGCCCATGACCACCCGGTCTCCCCGCAGCAGATCCTCCGCACGATCCTGGCGGCGATCCTCCGCCACACCGCGGGCAGACCCACCGACGACATCGCCTTACTGGTCCTTGAGAACGCGCGGCTGTCACCCCACCCGGGGGCGCGGGGAACCGTGCGAACAACCCCCACCCACCCGCAGCCGACAACGCACCCCTGACCCGCTCGACCCGCGGAGCGCAACGCCGGACCGCCGCTTATCGAGGGGGAGCCGACGGCCCGGCGAACCTCTTGCGAGGCATTCCAGTCAACCGGGCGGAAACTCTCCGCGACAGCGCGCACACAGCACGGATACGCGCACTCCGTTCACACCCCGTGTGAAGACGCACCCACTACTCTGGCCGCACCGAGGCACCGGGGGGCACCCAATGCAGCCCAACACTCTGCTCGACGCGATCCTGGACGAGGCGGGCATCTCGCACGCGGGCCTCGCCGCCCACGTCAACCAGGCCGGCCGGGCACGCGGACTCGCCCTGCGCTACGAGCACACGGCGATCGCCAGATGGCTCAAGGGACAGCGGCCGCGCGGCCAGGTGCCCGATCTGATCTGCGAGGTCCTCGCGGGCCGGCTGCACCGGCCGGTCACCCTCGACGACATCGGCCTCGGCGTACCGGGCGAGCCGTCCGCCCCGCACGGCACCTCCCTCTCCGGCTTCGTCGAGCGCGCCACCGCCCTGTGGCGCTCCGACGAGCAGCAGCGCCCCCACCTCCTCGGCGCCCCCGCCATGACCGGGACGCCGGCCGTGATGCCCGTGTGGGAGTGGGAGAACCCGCCCGAGGACGTCGACGTCTCCCGGGGCGGCCGGCACCGCGTCACCTCCGCCGACCTCGAGATGCTGCGTGCCGCCCGCACCCACTACGAGCAGATGTACCGCAAGGCGGGCGGCATCGCGACCCGCAGCCGTATCGTCGGCTTCCTCAACGCCGAGGCCGCGCCCCTGCTGCGCGGCAGCTACACCGACGAGACGGGGCGTCAACTGCACCGGGCGACCGGCGGGTTGGTGGCCGTCGCCGGGATCTGCGCCTACGACTCCGACGCGCACGGCCTCGCCCAGCGCTACTTCCACCAGGCCCTCAGACTCGCCAAGGCCAGCGGGGACCGGGGACTTGGCGCGTACGTCATCGCCCTCCTCGTCAACCAGTCGCTGTTCATGCGGGAGTACCGGCAGGCCGTCGCCTTCGCGGAGGCCGCGCTGCGGGCCGCCGGCAAGCACATCACCCCCGCCCTGTCCTCCGATCTGTACGCGATGCAGGCCAAGGCGTACGCCCACCTCGGCGACGGTACGAGCGCGCTGTCGTGCATTCGGCGGGCGGAGACGGCCGCCGATCGCATCCGGCGGGGCGTCGAACCCGACGAGACCGGCTATGTCCAGCCCGGTCTGGTGAACGTGCAGGTGGCGGAGGCGCTGCTCAGCCTCGGTGAGATCGCCGCGGCCGCCGAACACGCCCAGGCCGCGGTCGGCACGCCCGCGCACGACCGGGGCCGGGTGCACCGGCTCGCCATGCTCAGCACGATCGAACTGCGCCAGGGCCATGCCGACAAGGCCGTGGTCACCGCCGTCCGGATGGCCGAACAGGCCCGGGGAATGGAGTCCCAGCGGCTGCGCGACAGACTCCGGGCGGTGCGCGAACACCTGGTGCGCAGCGGCTGTTCGGGCACCGCCGAGGCGGCCGAACTCATCGACGGAGCACTGCGCGTACCGCTCTAGTGCCGCGGCAGGCAACGTTCGCCCCGTCGCGACGCCCGGCACGCACTCTCGCCGCACCGGCCGAAAGCCCAAGTACGTCCAGTACGAGGACTTCCGGCCGGCACGCCGAGAGCACGCACCGGACGCCGCTCCTTGACGGGCAAACGTTGCCTGCCGCGGCACTAGACCTCCGGGGCGCTCCACAGTCCCTGCTGCGATATTGCCACTCACCCGACGGAAGGTGGCAGAACCGTGCAGTGGACGAAACAGAACGAACAAACTGTGTATGAAAACCGCTGGTTCAGCGTCAACCTGGCCGATGTGGAGCTGCCGGACGGCCGGCACCTGGACCACTTCCTGATACGCCTGCGGCCCGTCGCCGTGGCCACGGTGGTCAACGAGGCGAACGAGGTCCTGCTCCTGTGGCGCCACCGTTTCATCACCGACAGCTGGGGCTGGGAACTCGCGGCGGGCGTCGTCGAGGACGGCGAGGACATCGCCCGCGCGGCCGCCAGGGAACTCGAGGAGGAGACCGGCTGGCGGCCGGGGCCCCTGCACCACCTCATGAGCGTGGAGCCGTCCAACGGTCTCACCGACGCCGTCCACCACATCTACTGGGCGGACCGGGGCGAGTACGTGGGACACCCCGTGGACGACTTCGAGTCGGACCGACGGGAGTGGGTCCCCCTGAAGGTCGTACCCGACCTGGTCGCGCGAGGGGAGGTCCCGGCCGCCAACATGGCGGCCGCGTTGATGCTGTTGCACCACCTCAGGCTGACGGGGGACTAGCGGGCCAGCGCCTGCCAGAGCGTCACGACGAGCGCCCCCAGCGCGGTGAGCGCCGCGAGCGAGGGCAGCGGCCAGCGTGTGTGTTCCAGCGAGACCATACGGGCGTTCAGCTCGTCCAGCTCCTTGGCGGTCTCCTCGGTGCGATGGGTGATCAGGGCCAGCCCGCCCTCGACGCGGGCGTAGGCCACGTCCAGCCGGCGACGTAACTCCGCGAGTTCTCCATGGACGACGGGATGCTCGGGATCGGCGGTCACGTGTCCGCTCCTTTCCGTGGTCGACTCACATCCCTGCATGTGCATGGTGAGTCAACTCGCCCGGTGGGCCGGCGGGGAGCGTGTGCGCGCGGCATATGCGGGCCCGCCGTGCACACGGTGTGTGAAACACACGGGCCCGGCACTCCGCAGAGCGCCGGGCCCGTGTCGACCACGGTGGATCATCAGTAGGTGTAGAACCCCGAGCCGGTCTTGCGGCCCAGCCGGCCCGCGTCCACCATGCGCGCCAGCAGCGGGGGAGCGGCGTACAGCGGCTCCTTGTACTCGTCGTACATCGACTGCGCGACCGAGGCGACCGTGTCCAGGCCGATCAGGTCGGACAGCTTCAGCGGGCCCATCGGGTGGGCGCAGCCCATCTCCATGCCGTTGTCGATGTCCTCGCGGCTGGCGATGCCCGTCTCGAACATCCTGATCGCGGAGAGCAGATACGGGATCAGCAGCGCGTTGACGACGAAGCCGGAGCGGTCCTGGGCGCGGATCGCGTGCTTGCCCAGCACCTTCTCGGCGAACAGCTGCGCCCGGCTCAGCGTGCCCTCGGAGGTGGTCAGCGCCGGGATCAGCTCGACCAGCTTCTGCACGGGGGCCGGGTTGAAGAAGTGGATGCCGACGACCTGGTCGGGCCGCGAGGTGGCGACCGCCAGCTTCACCAGCGGGATGGAGGAGGTGTTGGAGGCCAGGATGGCGTCCGGGCGGCTCACCACCTGGTCGAGGACCTGGAAGATCTCCGTCTTGACCTGCTCGTTCTCCACGACGGCCTCGATGACGAGGTCCCGGTCGGCGAACTCGCCGAGGTCCGTGGTGAAGCTCAGCCGCGCCTGCGTCGCGTCCCGCTCCGCCGCGGAGATCTTGCCGCGCTCGGCGGCCTTGGCCAGGGAGCCGAACAGCCGGGTCCGGCCGAACTCCAGGGCCTCACCGGTGGTCTCGGCGACCTTGACGTCGAGTCCGGCGCGGGCGCAGACCTCGGCGATGCCCGCTCCCATCTGGCCGCAGCCCACGACTCCGACGCGTTCGATGTCCGTCACATCGTCCCCTTCGCTGACTCTCACTCTGACTCTGGCGGTGACGCCGGCTCTGAGTCCGTTGCCTGGGACAGGTCCGCCGGGTTGCGGTCTGCCTGCTCCGATCGTGCACGTTACTAGCAGGTATCGATGATCGATCACCGGGGGCGGTGCATGCTGTGCGCGGAGACGATCCGTGACCGAGCGGATCCATGGCGTGACACAGGGATGGGTGCGATGGGGCGACTGACCCGGAGGGCGTTCGCGCTTGCGGCGCTGTCGGCGTTCACCACGGCGGGCACGGCGGGCACGGCGGCCCCCGCTCCCGCGCAGGGCGGAGCGGGGGAGAGCCGGGCGACGGCCGAGATGCGGGGCATGTGGCTCGCCACGGTGGCCAACCGCGACTGGCCGTCCAAGCCGGGGCTGACCGCAGCCCAGCAGCGCAAGGAGCTGATCGACTGGCTGGACCTGGCGGTCCGTAACCGGCTCAACACGGTGGTCTTCCAGGTGCGGCCCACGGCCGACGCGCTGTGGCCGTCCCCCTACGAGCCCTGGTCGCAGGTCCTCACCGGCACCCAGGGCAAGTCACCGGGCTGGGACCCGCTGGGCACCGCCGTCACCGAGGCCCACGCCCGCGGCCTCGAACTGCACGCCTGGTTCAACCCGTACCGGGTCGCCACCCACGCCGACCGCTCCAGGCTGGTCGCCGCCCACCCGGTCCGCAAACACCCGGACTGGGCGGTGGAGTACGGCGGCAGGCTCTACTACAACCCGGGGCTGCCGGCGGTCCGCGCCTTCGTCCAGGACGCGATGCTGGACGCGGTCAAGAGGTACCCCGTCGACGCGGTCCACTTCGACGACTACTTCTACCCCTACCCGGTCGCGGGCCAGTCCTTCGACGACGACGACGCGTACGACGCCCACGGCGGCACCTTCACCACCCGGGCCGCCTGGCGGCGGGACAACGTCAACAAGCTGGTGCGGGAGATGGCCGCCCGCATCAAGGCCGTCCGCCCGGGCACCCAGTTCGGCATCAGCCCGTTCGGGGTGTGGCGCAACGCCTCCACCGACTCACGCGGCTCGGACACCCGCGCCTTCCAGTCGTACGACGAGATCTACGCGGACAGCCGGAAGTGGGTGAAGGAGGGCTGGCTCGACTACGTCGTCCCGCAGCTCTACTGGGAGATCGGCAACTCCGCCGCCGACTACGCCAAGCTCGTGCCCTGGTGGGCGGAGGCGGTCAAGGGCAGCCGGACCCGGCTCTACCTCGGCGAGGGCCTGTACAAGGCGGGCGCCTCGGGGCAGCCCGCGGCCTGGTCGGCCAAGGCCGAACTGAGCAGGCACCTCACGCTGGCGAAGAAGTACCCGCAGGCACGCGGGCATGTCTTCTTCGCCGCCAAGGACGTACGGACGGACCGGATCGGGGCGATGGCGCGGGTGGTCGCCGACCACTACGGGCAGTCGGCGAAGCCCCCGCGCTGATCTACCGCTGTTCCTCGGACGCGGTCCGGTGACGGATCTCGGTGTCGGGGCCGGGTGAGCACACGCCCACGTGCCCGTCGGTGAAGCGGACGCGGAACGGCGGGTTGCCGTCCTGGCCCAGTACTTCGACGATCTCGCCGACCTTGTCGTGTTGGCCGACCACCCTGCCGTGCTGGACAAACTGGTCGCCCGCGGTTGCACGCATCTGCGGGGCCTCCTCGCCGTGTGGAAGGGAGCAGTGGTCCGTGGTGTCGATTCCAGGGTCTGCCTCCCGGCTCGCGCCGGGATTGCGGGCCCTGGCATCCCGGGGCCTGCGCTTGTGCGGCCCTAGCCCCGCGCCCGCTGGGTGACGGCGATGCAGACCAGTACCGCCGCCGCGGTCAGCGGTGCGGCGGGCGTGAGGTGTTCGCCCAGCAGCAGCACCGACCACACCAGTGTGAGCAGCGGCTGCGCCAACTGCAACTGGCTGGCCTTCGGGATGCCGATGGCCGCCATGCCCCGGTACCAGACCACCAGGCCGAGGAACTGCGAGCCGGCTGCCAGCCACACCAGCCCGGCCACGCTGTGCGCGGTCAGTGCGACGGGCTCGTGGGCCAGGGCGAGGGCGGCGGCGGGCACCCCGAGCGGCAGACAGAAGACCAGCGCCCAGCCGATCACCTGCCAGCCCGGCATCACCCGGGCCAGCCGGCCGCCCTCCGTGTAGCCGGCCGCGCACACCAGCAGCGCCCCGAACAGATAGAGATCGGAGCTGGTCAGCGCCCCGCCGCTCTGCTGCACGGTGAACGCCACCACCGCGGCGGCCCCCGCGAACGCCGCCGTCCAGAAGGTGCGCGAGGGCCGGGTGCCCATGCGCAGGGCGGACAGCAGCGCGGTGGTCAGCGGCAGCAGGCCGACGACGACGGCGGCATGGGCCGTGGTGGAGGTCCGGAGCGCGAGGGTGGTCAGGAGCGGGAAGCCGACGACCACGCCGCCGGCCACCACCGCGAGTCCCGCCCAGTGCCGCCGCTCGGGCACCGGTACCCGCAGCGCCAGCAGACACCCGCCCGCGACCAGCGCGGCCAGCACACTGCGCACCGCCACCAGTGACCAGGGGCCGAAGCCCTCCAGCCCCCAGGCGGTGGCGGGGAAGGTGAGGGAGAAGGCGACGACCCCGAGGGCCGCCTGGAGGGTGCCGAGACCGCGGGCGGGCGGGGTGCTGACCGCTATCGAGGGCGGCGCGATAGCGCTACTCTGTGTCTTCATGCAAGAGCGTAGCAGTGTGGGTGACCTGGCGGATCGACTTCGAAGAGAGCTGGACCGCTACTCTCATGGTGGAAAGCTCCCATCGAGCCGGACACTGGTCGAACGGTTCCGGGTGAGCCCGGTGACCGTCTCGCGGGCGCTCGCCCAACTGGCGGCCGAGGGACTGGTGGTGACCCGGCCCGGGGCCGGCGCGTTCCGGGCCCGGCCCCGCCCCGCGGCCGTACCCGCGGGGGACACCTCCTGGCAGGAGGTCGCCCTCAGCGCGGACGGCGCCGCCGACCGCGTCCCGCGCTCGGCCGACGCCACCGGCGTCACCGTCTCCCTGGCCGCCCCGCCGCCCGGTGTGGTCGAGTTCAACGGAGGCTATCTGCACCCCTCGCTGCAACCCGAGCGCGCCATGTCCGAGGCCCTGGCCCGCGCCGGACGCCGGCCCGGCGCCTGGGGACGGCCTCCGATGGAGGGCCTGCCGGAGCTGCGGGAGTGGTTCGCCCGCACCATCGGCGGGAGCGTCGGCGCGGCCGAGGTACTGGTCAGCGCCGGCGGTCAGGCGGCGCTGACCACCGCCCTGCGCGCCCTCGCCCCGCCCGGCGCGCCGGTCCTCGTCGAATCGCCGACCTACCCCGGCATGCTCGCCATCGCCCGCTCGGCGGGTCTGCGCCCGGTTCCCGTCCCGGTCGACGCCGACGGCGTGAAGCCGGACCTGCTCGCCGACGCCTTCCGCGCCACCGGCGCCCGGGTGTTCGTCTGCCAGCCGCTGTTCCAGAACCCGACCGGCGCCGTCCTCGCCCCCGCCCGGCGCGGCGAGGTGCTGCGCATCGCACGGGAGGCGGGCGCCTTCGTCGTCGAGGACGACTTCGTACGCCGGCTCGCGCACGAGGACGCGGGCCCCCTGCCCCGCCCGCTCGCCGCCGACGACCCCGACGGAGTCGTCGTCCACGTCGGCTCGCTCACCAAGGCGACCTCGCCCAGCTTCCGGGTGTGCGCCCTCGCCGCGCGCGGACCGGTGCTGGAACGGCTGCGCGCGATCCAGGTCGTCGACACCTTCTTCGTGCCCCGCCCGCTCCAGGAGGCGGCCCTGGAGCTCGTCGGCTCGCCCGCCTGGCCGCGCCATCTGCGGACCGTCGCCGCCGAACTCCGCGCCCGCAGGGACGCGATGACCTCCGCGCTCCGGCTGCGCCTGCCCGAACTCGCCCTCCCGCACATCCCGTCCGGCGGCTACCACCTGTGGCTCCGGCTGCCCGACGGTACGGAGGAGACCGTGTTCACGGCGGCCGCCCTGCGCGCCGGTGTCGCCCTCACCCCCGGCCGTCCGTACTTCAGCGCCGAACCCCCGGCCGCCCACGTCCGGCTGAGCTTCGCGGCCGTCGCGGGCACGGAGGAGATCGCGGAGGGGGTACGACGGCTGCGCGCGGCCTGCGACGAGGTGCTCCCGGCAAATCGTTCGACATGACGTGCCGCCCGCTGTGAGGATCCGGCCATGAACGCCGTCCCGCCCCTCGCCGAGGGCTACGAGATCTCCGCCGACCCCGCCCGCATCGACGCCGGGCGCGTCCACCGCTGGCTGTCCACCGACGCGTACTGGGCGCTCGGGCGCGAGCGGGAGCGGCAGGACCGGGCGATCGCCGCCTCGCTGAACTTCGGGGTCTACGACTCCGCCTCCGGCGAGCAGGTCGCCTACGCGCGCGTGGTGACCGATCTCGCGACCTTCGCCTGGCTGTGCGACGTCTACGTGGACCCGGCGGTGCGCGGCAAGGGCATCGGGACCTCGCTCGTCGCCGCCGTACGCGACCACCTGCTGCCGCACGGACTGCGCCGGATCCTGCTCGCCACGCACGACGCCCACGGGGTGTACGAGAAGGTCGGCTTCGAGGCGCTGGAGGAGCCGGACCGGTGGATGGCGCTGATCTTCGCGAAGCTCGGCATGGAGTGAGGCCGGCGTCGGGTTGCGTGAGGCTCGTTTTCTCAGGACTTGTCCGGCACTTCCTGACTCGCCGGTAAGAATTCCGGTGCCTGTCGCCCGGCATCCCTTGACCTGCGCAGTTGCTCGGCTCACCATCACCGCATGCCACTTCGGGTGACGTTCGTCGCGGCCGCGCGCAGCTCGCCGCTGCTCGCGGAGCGCTTCGAGGACGACCGGCCGCTGGACCAGGCGGGCTGGGACGAGGTGCAGCGGGTGGTCCCCGACCTCCTGCCCCTCGCCGCCGCCGAGCTGCGCTACTGCTCGCCCACCCCGAGCAGCCGTATCACCGGTGACGCCCTCGGCTATGCCCCGCTCGTGCAACTCGCCCTGCGCGACTGTGCCATGGGCCGCTGGCGGGGCCTGACCCTGGGCGAGGCGATGGCCCGTGAACCGGCCGCCGTGGATGCCTGGCTGGCCGACCCGCTGGCCACCCCGCACGGCGGCGAGTCCCTGCTGGACTTCATCACCCGGGTGGGTGACTGGCTCGACACCCGCCCGCTCGGGGACGGCGACCGGATCGTGGCGGTCGCCGAGCCCGGCGTGATCCGCGCCGCCGTGGTGTACGCCCTCAAGGCGCCGCCGTCGACGTACTGGAACATCGATGTGCGCCCCCTGTCGACGACCACCGTCACCGGCCGGGGCGGGCGCTGGAACCTGCGCCTGGAAGGGGCGTCGGTTCATCCCACGCGCGCGTAGTCCGTGGTGAGCAGCAGGTCCTTGGCGGGGCCGCGGACCTGCCACACCGTGCGCCAGTGGTCCGCGTCCCGGACGGTGAACTCGCCCCGGTAGAGGTCCGCGGAACACGGGTGGTCGGCGGTGTGCCGGCCGGTCGTCAGGTCCAGGTCGTGGAAGGGCCGGCCGTCGGCGAACCGGACGTCCGCCGTGCCCGGCACCGGACCGGGCAGGAAGCGCAAGGTGCGTTCGGCGGGCCGGTCGACCCCCTGCCAGGTGAACGTGCCGGACTCCTCGTGCAGCAGACCCCCGCCGTCCAGCGGGCTGAACACGGTGGTGCCCCGGAACCGGCCCTCGGCCCCGCTCGCCCGATCCCGCACCACGCGCTCCACGCGCCACCGCCCGGCGAGATGGGCGAGGACGTCCGGAACCGGCCGGAACGCGTCCACCGCCGTCACCCCCTCCTCGGCCGACGCCGCCGTCCGTCGGGGGAGTCGCTGGGTGCCTTGCGGTCGGCCCGGGCCCGGATCTCGTGGTGCGAGGCATGGCTGGTGGCACGGAAGACCTCCTCGTGGGCGGTCGGCGCCCCGCTCATCGCGGCCCCGGCGCCGCCGGGCGCCGGATCAGCCGCGCCGCCCAGGTGGGGAGCGCGAGAACGGCGGCGAAAGCGCCGATCGCGACGAAGGGCACGAGTGCGTCCATGCCCCGACGATACGTGCCCGCCCCATTGACGCGCTCATGCCCCGTCTCTATCTTGCCGTTCGAAGTGTTGACCAGCGTTCAGTATTTCGAACATTCCCTTGTGTGGGGACCGCTGATCGGCCACAACTGCACACCGACCCCCCCAGAGCCGCGGAGCGTACATGCCACGCACCACCCGCAACCGTCTGAGACTCGCCCTCGGAGCAAGCGCTTTCCTCCTGGCCGTCGGCGGAGTCCCCGCCGCCCCCGCCGGAGCCGCCGACACCACCGACTACGCCCTCACCGTCGACCCCGCCGCCAAGGGCGCGAAGATCGACGACACGATGTACGGCGTCTTCTTCGAGGACATCAACCGGGCCGCCGACGGCGGTCTGTACGCCGAGCTGGTGCAGAACCGGTCCTTCGAGTACGCGACCGTCGACAACCGCTCGTACACGCCGCTGACCTCCTGGACGGTCTCCGGCTCGGCGAACGTCGTGAACGACGACGGCCGGCTCAACGACCGCAACCGCGCCTACCTCTCCCTGGGCGCCGGCTCCTCCGTCACCAACGCCGGCTACAACACCGGGGTGCACGTCGAGGAGGGCGGGAAGTACGACTTCTCGGTGTGGGCCCGCGCCGGTGCCGGGACCACGCTGACGGTCTCCCTCCAGGACGCCGACGGCACCCTCGCCCCCGCCCGGCAGGTCGCCGTGCGCACGGGAGGCTGGGCCAAGTACAGGGCCACCTTCACCGCCGCCCGCACCAGCAGCACCGGCCGGCTGACCGTGGCCTCCTCGGACGCGGCCGCCCTCGACATGGTGTCGCTGTTCCCGCGCGACACCTACAAGCACGAGCCCAACGGCCTGCGCAAGGACCTCGCCGAGAAGATCGCCGCCCTGCACCCGGGCTTCGTCCGCTTCCCCGGCGGCTGCCTGGTCAACACCGGCTCCATGCAGGACTACAGCGAGGCCTCGGGCTGGCAGCGCGCCCGCTCCTACCAGTGGAAGGACACCGTCGGCCCGGTCGAGGAACGGGCCACGAACTCCAACTTCTGGGGCTACAACCAGAGTTACGGCCTCGGCTACTACGAGTACTTCCGCCTGGCCGAGGACATCGGCGCGATGCCGCTGCCCGTCGTGCCGGCCCTGGTCACCGGCTGCGGCCAGAACAGGGCCGTCGTCGACGACGCCCTGCTCGAGCGGCACGTCCAGGACACCCTCGACCTCATCGAGTTCGCCAACGGGCCGGTGACCTCCACCTGGGGCAGGCTCCGGGCGAAGATGGGCCACCCGAAGCCCTTCCACCTCACCCACATCGAGGTCGGCAACGAGGAGAACCTCCCCGAGGAGTTCTTCGCCCGCTTCAAGGAGTTCCGCACCGCGATCGAGGCCAAGTACCCCGGCATCACGGTGATCTCCAACTCCGGCCCGGACGACGCCGGTTCCACCTTCGACACGGCCTGGCAGCTCAACAGGGACGCCAAGGTCGCCATGGTCGACGAGCACTACTACAACAGCCCGCAGTGGTTCCTGCAGAACAACGACCGCTACGACTCCTACGACCGCAGCGGCCCCAAGGTCTTCCTCGGCGAGTACGCCTCCTGGGGCAACGCCTTCAAGAACGGCCTCGCCGAGGCCGCCTTCATGACCGGTCTGGAACGCAACGCGGACGTCGTCGAACTCGCCTCCTACGCGCCGCTGTTCGCCAACGAGGACTACGTCCAGTGGAGCCCGGACATGGTGTGGTTCAACAACCACGCCTCCTGGAACTCCGCCAACTACGAGGTCCAGAAGCTGTTCATGACCAACGTCGGCGACCGGGTGGTCCCCTCCACGGCCACCGGCACCCCCTCCCTCCAGGGCCCGATCAGCGGCGCCGTCGGCCTGTCGACGTGGGCGACGACGGCGGCGTACGACGAGGTGAAGGTCACGGACGCGAGCGGCACCACGCTGCTGAGCGACGACTTCTCCGGCGACGCCTCGCAGTGGAGCCACACCGGGGGCGGCAGCTGGTCCCTCCAGGACGGGCAGTACGTCCAGACCGACGTGGCCGCCGAGAACACCATGGTCTCCGCCGGTGACGTGAACTGGCACGACTACGACCTGCACGTGAAGGCCACCAAGAAGTCCGGCAAGGAGGGCTTCCTCGTCGCCTTCGGCGTCAAGGACACCGGCAACTACTACTGGTGGAACCTGGGCGGCTGGAACAACACCACCACCGCCGTCGAGCAGGCCGTGGACGGCGGCAAGTCCACCCTGATCTCCAAGGCCGGGACCATCGAGACGGGCCGCGCCTACGACGTCGACGTCAAGGTGCGGGGCCGCCAGGTCACCCTCTACCTCGACGGCCAGGAGTGGGGCAGCTTCACCGACGACAAGCCGGCCGAGCCGTTCCGCCAGGTCGTCACCGAGGACCGGAAGACCGGCGACCTGATCGTCAAGGTCGTCAACGCCCAGTCCGCCGACGCCCGCACGGCGATCGACCTCGGCGGCGCGAAGGTCGCCGCAAAGGCCCGGGTGACGACCCTGACCGCCGCCCCGAACGCGGTCAACACCGAGACGGCGACCCCGGTCGCCCCGGTGACGTCCACCTTCACCGGCGTCGCCGACCGGTTCACGTACACCTTCCCGGCGAACTCGATCACCTTCCTGAGGATCAGACAGAGGTAGCCGGTCCGGGCGGGTGCGCCCGGCCGAACCGGCCGCACCCGCCTCTCAGCTCCCGCCGCGGCGAAACCAGCCCCGCTTGGCCGGCGGCGCAGGCGGCGCCGGCCGGGCGGGGGCCGGCCCGGCGAACGGCGGCAGGCTCTTGAAGCCGTCGTCGAAGGTCACCGTCGGCGCGATCCTCGCCAGCGCTCCCCGCACCAGCGTGAGGGGATGCCCGGGGAACTGCGCGTCCCACCGCTCGTCGTCGCCCACGTGGGACGGCAGCCCGCCGAGCTGTCCCGCCACGTACGGGTGCGCCCGGAAATAGGCGTCCGGCCCCACCTGGGCCATGATCACCGCCTCCCGCATCCCCGTCGTCGCGCCCTCGGCGGCCTGTACCTTCACCACGGTGCTGCAGGCCGCCCGGGGGATCGTGCAGCTGCCGATGAAGGCCTGCCCCGGCCGGTCGCCGAGCGGCACCTTCACCAGCTGGCGCACGGCCGGGACCCCGTCGACGGCATCGGCCACGGCCTCGATCAGACCGCCGCCCGCCTCCGCCGTCAGCCCGGCCAGCGCCGCCCGGAGCCCCTGGAGGTCGTCCAGCGACGCCGGCAGGTCCGGCACCAGCGGGAAGAAGTGGACCGACAGGACGAGCCCCGTGTCATCGGTCCACACCCCCGGCTCGCGCTCGGTGAATCCGGTCAGATCGAGGCCGGTTATCGGCGTCATGGCGATCATGGTGTGTCTCTCCCGTCGAGTACGTCAGGTGGAGAAAACATCAGATGTATCGGATGCGTCAGATGTGCCGAGACGGGTCGGATGTGTCGGCGGCGTCCGCGGCGTCGTCGTCCCAGGGATCGAACCGTGCGAACTCCACCGGGTCGTCCTCCTCGTCCGGTCTGCACAGCCCGGGCCCGCCCAGCCTGCCGCGCTGCCAGGCCAGCAGGGTGTCGATCAGTCCCTGTTCCAGCGGCGCCCCCTGGTCCGCGTGGCGCGGCCAGAACACCAGCGGCCAGGCGTCCGGGTCCTCGCCCTCGGTCAGCCAGCCCAGATGGTCCCCGTCGATGGAGTCGGCGAACGGCAGGAAGCCGCCAGGGGCGGGGAAGGTCGCCAGCGGATACCACTCCGCGTAGCCCTCCCGCAGCGACTCGTACGCCTCCAGGACCTCCTCGACGTACGCCGTGAAGCGCGGCGCTCTCGTGCGCAGCGGCGCCGGGAAGCGCAGCCAGCCGCTCCAGGTGCCGCAGCCGTACGCCTCCATGACCTGCGTGTACTCGCCCGGGAGCCGGACGCCCAGTTGCTCGGCGAGCTGCTCCCAGGAGCCGTCGCCGAGGTGCGGGCGGGCGGGTGGCGGGGTGAGCAGGCGCAGGGCGTCGAGTCCCGTGCCCGTCTCCAGGGCCACGGCGCGTTCGGCCGCGGTGAGGCGGGGCCCGACGGGGGCGGGCGGGGTCCACGGTCCGGCGCAGGGCAGGAAGGCGGTGCGGGCGACGGTGCCGGGCAGCGGGCCCAGCAGCGGTCCGGGCGGGGAAGGGAGCTCCCAGGTCTCGCGGACCGTCTGCCGCAGATACCCGGTGAGCGTGAGGTCGTAGCGGTGCCAGGGGAGCAGTCCGCTGCCCGGGACGCTGTCCCTGTGCCGTACGACGACCGTCCACGCGTCGGGGTCGTCCGAGACGGAGGTGTCCCAGAAGAGGTCGTCGGTGCCCCGGCTGCATCCCCAGGCGAGCAGTCCACCGGGCTCCGGACGGACGGCGAAGCGTTCCTCCCGCGGCAGGTCGCGCAGGGCGATCCGGGCCTCCCGGTGGGTCCGGCCGAGCCACGTACCGTAGTCGAACCGCTCGTCGGCGCACGGCACGTGAACCCAGAGGTACTTCCCGAAGTCCACCGGCCCGTACCGGTCGGCGAGCCGCTTGTAGTCGGCCGGCAGCCGGGTGCCGAGCCACTCCTCCACGGCCGCCCAGTCGACGGGCACCGGCACGGGCGGGCGCCCCGGGTCCGGTGCGGTGAAGTCGGCGAGATCGTCGAGCACTGAGTCCTCTGCCTCCCGGGCATGATCACGGAGTGACCGATTCTGTCATCGACGGCGGGGCCCCGGCCCGCATGGATCACCCATTGCATAAAAGTGCAGCGAAACGTATAGTCATGCCATCGAGGAGGAGGAGTCCATGGCGGTACGTGCGGCAGTGGCCGGAGCGAGCGGGTATGCGGGTGGCGAAGTGCTGCGCCTGCTCCTCGCGCACCCCGAGGTCGAGATCGGCGCCCTGACCGGCAATTCCAACGCGGGCCAGAAACTGGGCGGACTCCAGCCGCATCTGCTCCCGCTGGCCGACCGGGTCCTCCAGGAGACCACCGCCGAGGTGCTCGCCGGGCACGAGGTCGTCTTCCTCGCCCTCCCGCACGGTCAGTCCGCCGCCGTCGCCGAACAGCTCGGCCCGGACGTCCTCGTCGTCGACATGGGCGCCGACTTCCGGCTCGAGGACGCGGCCGACTGGGAGAGGTTCTACGGCTCCCCGCACGCCGGGACCTGGCCCTACGGCCTCCCCGAACTGCCGGGCGGCCGCGCCGCGCTGGAGGGGTCCAAGCGCATCGCGGTCCCCGGCTGCTACCCCACTGCCGTCTCGCTCGCGCTCTTCCCGGCCTACGCCGCTGGCATCGCCGAGAACGAGGCCGTGATCGTCGCCGCCTCCGGCACCTCCGGCGCGGGCAAGGCGCCCAAGCCGCATCTGCTGGGCTCCGAGGTGATGGGCTCCATGTCGCCCTACGGCGTCGGCGGCGGCCACCGGCACACCCCCGAGATCGTGCAGAACCTCAGCGCGGCGGCGGGGGAGCGGGTCTCCGTCTCCTTCACGCCCACCCTTGCGCCGATGTCCCGCGGCATCCTCGCCACGTGCAGCGCCAAGGCCAGGCCCGGCGTCACCGCCGAGTCCGTCCGCGCCGCCTACGAGAAGGCCCTCGCCGACGAGCCCTTCGTGTACCTGCTGCCCGAGGGCCGGTGGCCCGCCACGGCGTCCGTCCACGGTTCCAACGCCGTTCACATCCAGGTCGCTTACGACGAGAGCGCCGGCCGCATCATCGCGATCAGCGCCATCGACAACCTCACCAAGGGCACGGCCGGTGGTGCCGTCCAGAGCATGAACATCGCCCTCGGGTTCCACGAGAACACCGGGCTTTCCACGATCGGAGTCGCACCGTGAGTGTCACGGCAGCCAAGGGATTCACGGCGGCCGGCATCGCCGCCGGGATCAAGGAGAACGGCAACCCGGACCTGGCCCTCGTGGTCAACACCGGGCCGCGCCGCGCCGCCGCGGGCGTCTTCACCTCCAACCGTGTGAAGGCCGCGCCGGTCCTGTGGTCCGAGCAGGTGC
Source organism: Streptomyces griseoruber (assembly GCF_001514205.1). Taxonomy (GTDB): domain Bacteria; phylum Actinomycetota; class Actinomycetes; order Streptomycetales; family Streptomycetaceae; genus Streptomyces; species Streptomyces griseoruber. The sequence goes on from NZ_KQ948780.1 coordinate 25,012, forward strand.
TCAAGAGCGGCCGGCTCTCCGCGGTGGTCCTCAACTCCGGCGGCGCCAACGCCTGTACGGGATCCAAGGGCTTCCAGGACACCCACGCCACCGCCGAGAAGGCCGCGGACGTGCTGGGCGTGGGCGCGGGCGAGGTCGCCGTCTGCTCCACCGGTCTCATCGGTGTCCTGCTCCCCATGGACAAGCTGCTGCCCGGCGTCGAGACCGCCGCCGGCCGGCTCTCCGAGCACGGCGGCGAGAAGGCCGCCATCGCCATCAAGACCACCGACACCGTCCACAAGACCTCCGTCGCCCAGGGCACCGGCTGGACCGTCGGCGGCATGGCCAAGGGCGCGGGCATGCTCGCCCCCGGCCTCGCCACCATGCTCGTCGTCCTCACCACCGACGCCGACGTCGACGCCGGGACCCTGGACCGGGCGCTGCGCGCCGCCACCAAGGTCACCTTCGACCGCGTCGACTCCGACGGCTGCATGTCCACCAACGACACCGTGCTGCTGCTCGCCTCCGGCGCCTCCGAAGTCACCCCGGAGTACGAGGAGTTCGCCGCCGCCGTACGCGCCGTCTGCGACGACCTCGGCCAGCAGCTCATCCGCGACGCCGAGGGCGCCAGCAAGGACATCAGGGTCGAGGTGGTCAACGCGGCCTCGGAGGACGACGCCGTCGAGGTGGGCCGTTCCATCGCCCGCAACAACCTCCTCAAGTGCGCCGTCCACGGCGAGGACCCCAACTGGGGCCGGGTGCTCTCCGCGATCGGCACCACGAAGGCCGCCTTCGAGGCGGACCGCCTCAACGTCGCCATCAACGGCGTCTGGGTCTGCAAGAACGGCGGTGTGGGCGAGGACCGCGACAAGGTCGACATGCGTTACCGCGAGGTGCACATCGTCGCCGACCTGGCCGCGGGCTCCGAGACCGCCACCATCTGGACCAACGACCTGACCGCGGACTACGTCCACGAGAACAGCGCGTACGCGTCATGAGCAACGGACCCACGCGGAAGCACACCGCGCTCCCCAAGGCCCAGATCCTCATCGAGGCCCTGCCCTGGCTCACCCGGCACAACGGCAAGACGGTCGTCATCAAGTTCGGCGGCAACGCCATGGTGAACGAGGAGCTGAAGGCCGCCTTCGCCCAGGACGTCGTCTTCCTGCGCCACGCCGGCCTCAACGTCGTCGTCGTGCACGGCGGCGGCCCGCAGATCAGCGCCGCCCTCGACAAGCACGGCATCGTCAGCGAGTTCAAGGCCGGTCTGCGCGTCACCACCGAGGACGCCATGGACGTCGTACGGATGGTGCTCGCCGGACAGGTCCAGCGCGAGCTGGTCGGACTGCTCAACCAGCACGGACCCCTCGCCGTCGGGCTGACCGGCGAGGACGCGCACACCATCACCGCCACCAAGCACCAGCCCGAGATCGACGGCGAGCTCGTCGACATCGGGCGGGTGGGCGAGATCACCGCGATCGACACGGGCGCGATCGAGGCCCTGCTCGCCGACGGCCGGATCCCGGTCGTCTCCTCCATCGCCCGCTCCCAGGACGACGGACATGTCTACAACGTCAATGCTGATACGGCGGCTGCGGCACTCGCTGCGGCGCTGGGCGCCGAGACCCTCATGGTCCTCACGGACGTGGAGGGCCTCTACGAGAACTGGCCCGAGTCCGACGAGGTGATCAGCCGCCTCACCGCCTCCCAGCTCGAGAAGCTGCTGCCGGAACTCAGCGCCGGCATGGTCCCGAAGATGGAGGGCTGTCTGCACGCCGTGCGCGGCGGTGTCACCACGGCCCGGGTCATCGACGGGCGGGTCCAGCACTCGATCCTGCTGGAGATCTTCACCGACGAGGGAATCGGCACGATGGTCGTGCCCGACGAGCAGCAGGGGGAGTCCGCGTGAGCAACCAGGAACTGACCACGCGGTGGCAGGGCTCGCTCATGAACAACTACGGCACCCCGCGGCTGCCGTTGGTGCGCGGCGAGGGCGCCCGGCTGTGGGACGCCGACGGCAGGGAGTACACCGACTTCGTCGGCGGCATCGCGGTCAACGCGCTCGGCCACGCCCACCCGGCGGTCGTCGAGGCGGTCAGCCGGCAGATCGCGTCCCTCGGCCATGTGTCGAACCTGTTCATCGCCGAACCCCCCGTCGCCCTCGCCGAGCGGCTCCTGCACCACTTCGGCCGGGACGGCAAGGTGTTCTTCTGCAACTCCGGTGCCGAGGCCAACGAGGGCGCCTTCAAGATCGGCCGGCTCACCGGGCGGCCCCACATGGTCGCCACCCACGGCGGCTTCCACGGCCGCACCATGGGCGCCCTGGCGCTCACCGGCCAGCCCGGCAAGCAGGAGCCTTTCCTGCCGCTGCCCGGCGAGGTCACCCATGTCCCGTACGGCGACGCGCAGGCGCTGGCCGCCGCGGTCACCGAGGACACCGCCCTGGTGATCATCGAGCCGGTGCAGGGCGAGAACGGCGTCGTCGTGCCCCCGGCCGGCTATCTGAAGGCGGCGCGGGCGATCACCGCGGCCACCGGCTCGCTCCTCGTCCTCGACGAGGTGCAGACCGGCATCGGCCGGACCGGGCAGTGGTTCGAGTACCAGGCCCACGAGGGCGTCCTGCCGGACGTCGTGACCCTGGCCAAGGGTCTCGGCGGCGGGCTGCCGCTCGGCGCGACCGTCGCCTTCGGCCGGGCCGCGGAGCTGCTCCGGCCGGGCCACCACGGGACCACCTTCGGCGGCAACCCCGTCGCCTGCGCGGCCGGCCTCGCCGTCCTCGACACCATCGAGAACGAGGGGCTGCTGGAGAACGTCAAGCGGCAGAGCGAGAAGCTGCGCGGCGGAATCGAGGGTCTGGGCCACCCGTTGATCGATTATGTCCGGGGCGCGGGTCTGCTCCTGGGTATCGTGCTCTCCGAGCCGCTCGCGCCCCAGGTGCAGCAGGCGGCTCAGGAGGCCGGATTCCTCGTGAACGCGCCCGCCCCCGACGTCGTCCGGCTGATGCCGCCGCTGAACCTAGGCGACGACGCGGTGGAGGCGTTCCTCGTGGCGCTGCCCGGCATCCTCGACACAGCCAGCGGGGACGGATCCGGAGAATGAGACGACGATGAGCCAGGCGCAGGACCATGAGCAGGCCGGGGCCAACGGGCCCGCCGTGCCGCAGACCCGCACCGCCCGCCACCGCCGGATCGTGGACATCCTCAACCGGCAGGCCGTGCGGTCGCAGAGCCAGTTGGCGAAACTGCTCGCCGACGACGGGCTGAGCGTCACACAGGCGACGCTGTCGCGGGACCTGGACGAGCTGAACGCGGTGAAGATCCGCAACACCGACGGCGATCTCATCTACGCGGTGCCCAGCGAAGGGGGTTTCCGGACCCCGCGGGCACCGTTGGGGGAGTCCGCCAAGGAGGAGCGGATGCGGCGGCTGTCCCAGGAGCTGCTGATCTCCGCGGAGGCCTCCGCGAACCTCGTGGTCCTGCGTACCCCGCCGGGTGCGGCCCAGTTCCTCGCCTCCGCGATCGACCAGGCGGAGCTGCACGACATCCTGGGGACGATCGCCGGCGACGACACGCTGCTGCTGATCAGCCGGGAGCCGACGGGGGGTCAGGCGCTCGCGGATCACCTGCTGAGGCTGGCCCAGAACGGCCACTGAGGGGGGTGGCCGCGGGAGTTCGCCGACTGCGGGTGAGCGGGGGCTGATCGCGCAGTTCCCCGCGCCCCTGGGGAGGCGCAGTCACGTGCGCTGGCCAGCCACCGCTCGCAATCCGCGGGCAATCGTGCCTCCCCCGGTGCCTTGCAGGCCTGGGAGGCACCCCCAGGGCGGCACGAGTGGGCGCGGCGGCACCCCGTCAGCGCCGGGCTGCGCGACCCACCCCCGCCCAGCCGCAGCTCAGCCCAGCCTTCTGGCCAGCCCGCCCGTGCACCGCACCTCGTCGCCCGCCGTGATCAGCAGCGCCTCCACGTCCGGCAGCGACTCCAGCCACGCCAGCGCTTCCCGCGAACCCATCGCAAAGGCAGCCGTCGCCCAGCAGTCGGCCCAGGTCAGACGCGGGGCGACCACCGTCACGGCGACCAGGTCCGTCACCGCGGACCGCCCCGTGCGCGGGTCGACGATATGCGCACCCCGCTCAGCCGTCCCGGAGGTCGCGACGGCCAGTTCGTCCGCCCCCGCCGCCGACACGACCGCGGCGAGACCGCCCGGCCGCAGCGGATCGGACACCCCGACCCGCCAGGGCCGCTCCGGCCCGGGCACGCCCAGCAACTGCACGTCCCCGCCGCCGTTGACGCTGACCCCGCTCACCCCCGGAACCCCGGAGATCAGCCGCGCCGCCCGCTCGGTGGCCCAGCCCTTGACGATCCCGGTCGGGTCGAGCCGGCCCTCGTAGCGCAGGCTGAACCAGCCGTCGCTCGCCCGCTCCGCCTCGGCGCCCAGCTCCAGCACCTCGGCCACCTCGGGATCGCACTCCCCGACGGTCAGCTCGCCGCGTGCCATCCGGGAGACCTGGCTGCCCTCGCAGTAGGTGCTGAACACCTCGTTCACCCGGTGCAGCGAGGCCACCGCCTCGTCGAGCGCCACGCGCACCGCCTGCGGTTCCCCGCCGCGGACGTCGAAGGAGAAGACGGTCCCCATGACCTCCTCCGCGTGACGCACCGCGGCGGGAGCTGCTGCCGACTCGGCCACGGTGTCAGTCACCGGCCTGGTCCAGCGCCGACTGGAGGGACTTCTTGTAGCCCTCGCTGGTGTAGGTGGCCCCGGAGACGGTGTCGATGTCGGCGCTGGACGCCGCGACCGCCGCCTTGTTGAGCTTGGGGACCGAGAGTTCCGTCTTCTGGGTGCTGGTCCCGCCCGAGGGAGCCTGGACCGCCTCCGCCTTGGTGATCTTGCCGCCCGCGACCGTGATCCGGACCTGCACCGGACCGTACTGGGTCTGCGCCACGGTGCCGGTGAAGGTACCGGAGGCCTGGGCCGCACCCGAGCCGGAGCCCGAACCGGACCCGGAGCCCGAACCGGAGGCCGACGACGAACCCGCGCTCGCCTTCGCCTTGTCCAGCGCCGACTGGAGGGACTTCTTGTAGCCCTCGCTGGTGTAGGTGGCCCCGGAGACGGTGTCGATGTCCGCGCTGCCGGCCGCCACCGCCGCCTGGTTCAGCTTCGGGACGGAGAGTTCCGTCTTCTGGGTGCTGGTGCCGCCGGACGGCGCCTTGACGGCCTCCGCCTTGGTGATCTTGCCGTCGGCGAGCGTGATCCGCACCTGGACGTCGCCGTACTGCGTCGTCGCCGCGTCCCCGGTGAAGGTGCCGGAGGCCTGCACGGCGCCCGAACCGGAGCCCTGGGAGGAGCCCGCGCTCGCGTTCGCCTTGTCGATCGCCGACTGGAGGGACTTCTTGTAGCCCTCGCTGGTGTAGGTCGCGCCCGAGACGGTGTCGATGTTCGGACTCTGCTTGGCGACGACGTCCGCGTTCAGCTTGGGGATCGCCAGCTCGGACTTCTGGGTGCTGGTGCCGCCGGACGGCGCCTTGACGGCCTCCGCCTTGGTGATCTTGTTGTTGACGACGGTGATGCGGACCTGGACGTCGCCGTACTGCGTCGTGACGGCGTCACCGGTCATCGTGCCCGTCACGGGCGCCCCGGCCCCGCCCTGGGCCGCCTCCTGCGCCGCCGTTCCGCCGGCCCCCGCCGCCTGGGTGGACGTCGGGTCGGTCGCCGGCTTCAGCGACAGCAGCAGCACGATCCCGGACACGGTGGCGGCACTGGCCAGCACGACCCGCCGAAGAGGGTGGCTCTTCCTCATCTGCTCCTGAGCTCCTGATTCCTGTAGAAGGCCACGTCACGGGCCGGGAGTCGTGCCGCTCACATCTCGAACGACTCGTGATGGATACGGCGGGCCGGGACCCCGGCGCCGCGCAGTGCCTCGTACACGCCCTGGGCGAAGCCGTTCGGCCCGCACATGAACACGTCGTGGTCGTCGATGTCGGGGATCTTGCGCTGGAGGGACTCCGCCGAGATGTCGGGGCGCTCCCCGTCGGGGCTGTTGACCGCGTACATCAGTCGCGCCCCGCGCTCGTCGGCGATCTTCGCCAGCTCGTCCCACAGCGCCAGGTCCTGGGTGCTGTTGGCCCGGTAGAGCAGTGTGATGTCACCGGGCGCGCCCGGCAGCGTCTCGAACAGCGTCCGCATCGGTGTGATGCCCACACCACCGGCGACCAGCAGCACCTTGCCACGGCTGCGCCGGGAGGCGGTCATCGCGCCGTACGGGCCCTCGGCCCACACCTTGGTGCCCGGCCGCAGTTCGCGCAGCGCCGCGGTGTGGTCGCCGATCGCCTTGACCGTGATCCGCAGCAGCTCGGGGCGCGGGTTCGCCGACAGCGAGTACGGGTGGGAGCTGAACCGCATCCCCGGCGCGAGGAACCGCCACCGGAAGAACTGTCCCGCCTCCGCGCCGATCCGGTGCAGCTTGCGGCCGCCGATCAGCACGGACACGATGCCCGGCGTCTCCTCGATGACCGCCTCGACGTACATGCGGTGCCGCAGGTTCAGCCGGATCGGGGTGAGGATCCGGTACCAGACCACCAGCGCGGTGACCGAGCCGTACAGCCCGTACCAGACGGTCTTGGCGGCGGGCTCGACGGCGAACTCGTTGCCCGTCGTGAGCTGGTGCCAGAAGGTCAGGAACACCGCGGCGTACGTCAGCAGATGGATGTGGTACCAGGTGTCGTACGGCATCTTCCGGCGGACCGGGCCGATCGACACCAGGCCGATGACCAGCAGCAGACCGGTGCCGATCGCCGCCTTGCCCATGTCGGGCAGCTGGTTGATGGAGTCGGTCGTCTGCTGGACGATGTCGCCGAGCGACTTGCCGGCCTGGAGCGCGTACCCCCACATGATGAGGAACACGTGCGCGAAGGTCAGACACAGCGTGTACCGGCCGCTCATCGCGTGCCAGCGCGCCACCCGGTCCGAGCCCACCCGGCGCTCCAGCGCCGGCACCCGGGCCATCTGGAGCACGACGAGTGCCATCAGATAGCCGGCGAGCAGACCGGTGATCCGCCCCGCGTTGAGAATCTTGCTGTCGTTGTCCGCGATGTTCGGCGTATTGCTCCACCACAGCCACAGCACGCCCGCCGCGCCCGCCCATACGGCGAGCAGCAACGGAACGGCGGGGGATCGGCGCGGGCGGATGCGGCGCATCGTCTGGCGGCGGGCGGCGCGTCCGCCTGCGATCGTGGTGGTCACGGTTCCTCCGTGGGGACTTGACCCTGGCGCCCACAGATACGTGCCTCGACCGCTTTGTGTTCAGAGACCCGCCGAGTCCAGTGCGGACTGGAGTGACTGGCGGTAACCGTCACTCGTGTACGTCGCTCCCGAGACGGTGTCGATGTCCGCGCTCTGCGCCTTCAGCGCCTCGCTGCGCAGCTGGGGGATGGCGTAGGCGTTGATCTGCTGGTCGCGCGGATTGTCCTGGGGGTAGGTCACCGCCGTCACGTCCGTGATCTTCCCGTTCTGGACGGTGACACGGACCTGGACCGGGCCCCAGCGGGTCTGCACCGAGTCGCCGGTGACGGTCGTGCCGCCCTTGCCGGAGACGGCACCGGAACTGCTGGAGGAGGAGGGCGCCGGCGACGCCACCGCCACCTGGGGTGCCGTGTGCGGCTTCAGCGCCAGCAGCATCACCACCCCGGAGACGGTGGCGGCGCTCGCCAGCATGATCCGGCGCAGGGGGCGGTTCTTCTTCAGGGGATGCACTGCTACGACCTCACAGCTCGAACGACTCGTGGTGGATCCGCCGGTCCGGCACCCCGGCGGCGCGCAGGGCCTCGTACACGTCCCGGGCGAAGCCGTGCGGGCCGCAGAGGTAGACGTCGTACCCGGCCAGATCGGGCACCGCCGCGCGCAACGACCCGGCGCCCAGGTCCGGGCGCTGCCCCTCGTGCCCGTTGAGCGCGTACAGCACCCTCGCGCCGCGCCAGCGCGCGATCGCCTCCAGCTCCGATCCCAGCGCGAGATCCTCCGCCGACCGCGCCCGGTACAGCACGGTCACCTCGCCGGGCAGCGTCTCGAACAGCGCCCGCAGCGGGGTGATGCCCACCCCCGCCCCGATCAGCAGCGACTTCGGCGCGGTGCGCCGCTCGGCGGTCATCGCGCCGTACGGCCCCTCGGCCCACACGCGGGTGCCGGGCCGCAGCAGCGCCACGCGCGCGCTGTGCCCACCGAGTGCCTTGACCGTGATCCGCATCTGCTCGGGCCGGGGCGGCGCCGACAGCGAGTACGGCGTCGACGTCCACGCCAGCCCCGCTCCGAGGAACCGCCACCGGAAGAACTGCCCGGCCCGCGCCCCGAGTTCGTCCAGCCGCCGCCCCCGTACGACCACGGAGTACACCCCGGGAGCCTCCCGCTGCACGGACTCCACCCGCAGCCGGTGCCGCAGGTTCAGCCGTACGGGGACCAGGACCCGGAACCACAGCACCAGCCCCGCCGCCCCGAGGTAGAGCGCGTACCAGGCGGCCGTGGCCACCGGCCTGCCGTTGAGGTCGTTGCCGAGGGCCAGCTGGTGGCCGAAGGCGAGGAAGACGGCCGCGTAGGTGAGGAGGTGGACGTAGTACCAGAACTCGTAGCCGGTGCGGCGGCGCACGGCCCGCGCCGAGGTCACCCCGACCGCGAGGAGGATCACCGTGCCGGCGGTCGCCTTCAGCATCTCGGGGTAGTCGAGGACCACCGTGAGCGTCTCGTCGACGATCGACCGGCGGTCCTGGGCCGCGTACCCGGCGAGGATCAGCACGATGTGCGCCACCAGCAGACAGACCGTGTAGCGGCCCGCCATCGCGTGCCAGCGCGCCACCCGGTCGGAGCCGATCCGCCGCTCCAGCAGCGGCACCCGCGCCATCAGGGCGACGACCACCGCGCAGGCGTATCCGCACAGCAGCCCGGCGATCCGCCCGGCCCCGGTCAGCCAGCCCGCCGCCCCGACGACCGAACCGGTGCCGGACCACCACAGGGCCAGCACGGCCGCGGCCCCCGCCCACAGCACGGCGAGCACCGGACCCGCGGGGGAGCGCGGGGGAGCCGGCGCCACCGGTGGTGCCGCCCGCCGCTCGTACACGGTGGTCATGAGGAGGTCCTTTCGCCGGTCAGGGGGCCCACTGTGCGCGGCGAACCTCTGAGACCGCTCTGAGCGGCCGCCCCGCACGGCGGACTCAGAGAAAACTCAGAGCATCCGCAGAGCCCGTTCCGCCCGGCCGGGAGCGATCCTGGAAGCAGCCATGAACACCACCCGCTCCGGCCGCCCCGCCCTCACCCGCCCCGACGGCACCCCGCTGCGCGTCCTCGTCGTCGACGACGACCCCGACCTCGCCGAGGTGCTCTCCGGCGCCCTGCGCTACGAGGGCTGGCTGATCCGCACGGCGGGCGACGGCGCCTCGGCCCTCGCGGCGGCCCGGGAGCTGATGCCGGACGCGGTCGTGCTGGACGTGATGCTCCCCGACACCGACGGCTTCGCCGTGCTGCGCTCGCTGCACACGGTCAAACCGGACGTCTGCGTCCTGTTCCTCACCGCCCGCGACGCGGTGGAGGACCGGATCGCCGGCATCACGGCGGGCGGTGACGACTACGTCACCAAGCCCTTCAGCCTGGAGGAGGTCGTCGCCCGGCTGCGCGGACTGCTGCGCCGCGCCGGCATGGCCCGCCAGCAGGACGAGGGCCCGAGGATGATCGTCGGCGACCTGGTCATGGACGAGGAGGCCCGCGAGGTGACCCGCGCGGGCGAACTGATCGAACTCTCCCCGACCGAGTTCGAACTCCTCCGCTTCCTGATGCGCAACCCGCGCCGGGTGCTCAGCAAGACCCAGATCCTCGACCGGGTGTGGTCCTACGACTTCGGCGGCCGCGCCCATGTCGTCGAGCTGTACATCTCCTACCTGCGTAAGAAGGTCGACGCGGGCCGCGAGCCGATGATCCACACCGTGCGCGGCGCCGGGTACGTGCTGAAACCGGCCGCGTCATGAGCCGTCTGCTGCCCCGCACCCTGCGCGCCCGCCTCACCGCCGGCCTCGTGGTCCTGCTGGCGCTCGGCTGCGCGGCGGTCGGCGTGGCCGCGGTCGTGGGCCTGAACGGCTTCCTCACCGGCCGTCTCGACGAACAGCTCGCCGAGGTCGGCAACCGCTTCCCGGCCAGCCTGGAGCACGGCGGCCGATTCCCCGACGACCACGACGGCGACGAGCGCGGCGACACCCGCCGCCAGTCGGCCGGCACCCTCGGCGCCCGGCTGCTGGACGGGAAGGTGACCAACGCGGCCGTGGTTCCCTCCTCCGGCGCCGAGACCACCGACCTCACGGTCGCCCTGACCGCCGCGGACCGGCACGCCCTCGCCGCCGTCCCGGTCGACGGCCGGGCCCATACCCTCCACCTGTCCGCCCTCGACGAGTACCGGGTCCGGGCCAGCGCGGGCCTGGACGGGGACGTCCTGGTCACCGGTCTCCCGCTGGAACCGGTGGAGTCGACGGTCCACCGCCTCGAACTGGTCGCGGGGATCGTCGTCGGCGTGACCCTGGTCATCGCCGGTGTGGCCGGAGCCCTCTGGGTGCGCTGGTCGCTGCGCCCGCTGAGCCGGGTCGCGGCGACGGCCACCCGGGTCAGCGAACTCCCCCTGGCGTCCGGCGAGGTGGCCCTGCCCCCGCGGGCCCCCGAGCCGGACCCGCGCAGCGAGGTCGGCCGGATGGCCGGGGCCTTCAACCGCATGCTGGGGCATGTCGAGGACGCCCTCACCAAACGCCACGCCAGCGAGGAGAGGCTGCGCAGCTTCGCCGCCGACGCCAGCCACGAACTGCGCACCCCGGTGGCCTCGGTCCGCGGTCACGCCGAACTGGCCCTGCTCCACCCCGGCCCGGTCCCCCCGGAGGTGACCCGGGCCCTGGAACGCATCGCGGCCGAGTCCTCCCGCATGGGCGAGATGGTCGACGACCTGCTCCTGCTGGCCCGCCTGGACGCCGGCCGCCCGCTGGAGCGCCGTTCCGTGGACCTCACCCGGCTGGTCCTGGACGCGGTGACCGACGCGAGGGCGGCGGGCCCCGGCCACCGCTGGACCCTCGACCTCCCCGAGGAACCGGTCACCGTCACCGGCGACGCACACCGCCTCCACCAGGTCCTCGCCAACCTCCTGGCCAACGCCCGCCTGCACACCCCCGAGGGCACCCAGGTCACGGTCACCCTGGAGGCGGACCCCGCAGCGGCCCGCCTCCGCGTCCACGACGACGGCCCCGGCATCCCCGAGGACCTCCAGCCGAGGATCTTCGACCGCTTCACCCGAGCCGACCACCGCCGCACGAAGACCGGCACGGGCGCGGGCCTGGGCCTGTCGATCGTGGCGGCGGTGGTGGAGGCACACGGCGGAACGGTGACCATGGCCAGCACTCCGGGCTCCACCACGTTCACGGTCGACCTCGGGATGAGTGGTCCGACCTAGGGGCGCGGGGCTGTATCGGCATGCGGCCCCGCCGCGTGGGCGCGATCAGCCCCGGACCACCCGCACCCGGCGACGAACCGCCTCAGCCCAACGGCTTTGCTTGGCCATCTGCTGCCCCGAGGCGAGCCGCAGCATGGTGCTCCGGGTGAGGTCGCGGAGGGCGAGGTTGCGCTCGATGTCGTCGGGGGGTGGTCCCGCGTCCGCCGAAGGAGCCGAGCGGCGGCTTGGCCGGCGGGTTGACCAGCAGGGTGCCGACGCGCTTGGCGACACTGGCCTGCGCGTCCGTCACCCCGAGGTCCGCGCGTCCGGCCTCACGGAAGTCGAACAGCCTGCGCAGATCGGCGATCCGGTTGCCGGGCATCCGCTCGAAGGCGCCGGCCTCGGGGGCGTCCGGGCTGTCCGGGCTGTCCGGCGGCGACAGGATCCCGCTGGTGCCGGTGAACTGGAACAGCAGCGCCAGGGTGCCGCGGCCGTTCGAGGTCGAGGGCGGGCGAGCGGCCCTGGAGGAGCCGGCGGACGGTGATGTCGTCCTCGAGCTGCGCCGCCGTGGCGTCCAGGGGGGCCGGGTGGTGTCGGTCATCGCCTGGGCCGACTCGGTACGGGCGGTCCGGTCCAGCTGCCGTTCGACGACGCAGTACGAGACAGTCGGTCAAATCATGTGAACCGGACATGTTCACGGAGTCGGCGGCAGCGGCAGCGGCAGCCCGGGAAGGCCGTCGATGCTGCTCGCGATGTACTCCTTCTTGCCGAAGTAGGCGTCCAGCGAGGCGTCGTCCTCCCGCGCGAACCGCTTCCCGTGCAGATCCCGGTCCTGTTCGTACGCCATGAAGGGCACCGCGTATCCGCAGGTGTCCCGGACCAGTTCGGCGTGGACGACGATGACCGCCCGCAGTCCGTGCGGCGTCGGGTCGATACCGGGGAAGTGGCGAAGGAGTTCCTTGAAGCGGGGATCGTCCCGGAACACGGGCTCGCCCCGGCCGTGCACCCGCACGATGTTCGGCGGCCCCTGGAACGCGCACCACATCAGGGTGATCCGCCCGTTCTCCCGCAGATGCGCGACGGTCTCCGCGTTGGATCCGGCGAAGTCGAGGTAGGCCACGGTGAGTTCGTCGATCACCGCGAACGAGCCCTTGAGGCCCTTGGGGGAGAGGTTGACCGTGCCGTCGCCGGACAGCGGAGCGGTCGCGGTGAAGAAGAGCGGCTGCTCCTCGATGAAGGTGCGGAGCCTGCCGTCGATGCGCTCATAGGTCTTTCCCATGTCTAACGATTATTCGGGAAAGCATTCGTTCGGGAAAGCGGTATGCCTGCACAAGCCGCAGCGGCCGCCCCGGCCGGCGCTTCCTCGGGGCGGCCACCGCGCCTGTCACGTCACTTGTTCAACGTGCAGGCGGCCAGGACCTCCAGGCCCTGCGGCTTGGTGCCGGCGCGGCCGATGGAGATGGCGATGCGGTCGATCGTGGAGACACGCTTGTCCTTCAGCGGGCCGAGGATCGCGTTGTTCACGAAGTTCGCGCCACCCTGGCCCACGGTGTCGATCAGGCGCTGGTTGGCCTCGTCGATCTGCGTCTGGAGCAGGGTGAGGTTGCGGTCGACCTCGGCCTGGGCGCGGGCGGGGATCTCCGGGAGCTGCGAGGCGACGTCCGGGCAGGTGATCGTGCCGACACCGTTCGCGTCGGCGGCGTTGTCCTCGGCGCCCGCGCCCGCGTCGTTGCCCATGTCCTGCGCGCCGTCGCCCGCGTTGTCGGCAGGGGTCTCGGTCGCACCCGCGTTGTCCTCGGCGCCGGCTTCGTTCCCGGCCTCGTCGCCCGCCTCGTTCCCGGCGGCCACGCCGTCCGCGTTGAGGGTGCAGGGTGCGAGCGCCTCCAGCCCCTGGGGCTTGTCGGCGGTGCGGCCGATCGCGGTGGCGATGCGGTTCACGGTGGCGATCCGCTTGTCCTCCAGCGGGCCGAGGATCGCGTTGTTCACGAAGTTCGCGCCACCCTGGCCCACGGTGTCGATCAGGCGCTGGTTGGCCTCGTCGATCTGCGTCTGGAGCAGGGTGAGGTTGCGGTCGACCTCGGCCTGGGCGGAGGCGGGGATCTCCGGGAGCTGCGACGCGACGTCCGGGCACGTGATCGTGCCGGGGCCGGAGGCGGCGAGCGTGTTGGCGTTCGTGGTGCTGTCCTTGGACGACTCGCCGGCGAGGGCCTGGTTGACGACCACCGCACCGGTCAGGGCCAGAGCGGCGGCGCCGCCGATGATCGCCACACGACGCTTGTTGTACTTGGGAAGAGCCCTGGACATGCGGATGCCTCACTTGGGTCAGGAGTGGGTTTACAAACGCGGCGCCAGCGTTCAGCCGTGAGTACGGGTAAGCGGTTGCGGTTGTTCAAGGTGACTTCAAAAGTCTTGGGAACTTCCCAAAATTGACGAATCATGCAATGGACTGCATACTCATGCATGACCTTGAGTGCAGCGGTGAGGAGCAACGCAGTGAGCAGCAACAGCGGTGACGTCCGGCTCTGGGGCGGCCGGTTCGCCGACGGTCCCGCCGAGGCCCTGGCCAAGCTGTCCGCGTCCGTCCACTTCGACTGGCGGCTCGCGCCCTACGACATCGCCGGTTCGCGTGCCCACGCGCGCGTGCTGCACAAGGCGAACCTGCTCACCGAGGACGAGCTGACCCGCATGATCGCGGGCCTCGACCGGCTGGAGGCCGACGTCGCCGCCGGCACCTTCGTGGGCACCATCGCCGACGAGGACGTCCACACCGCCCTGGAGCGCGGCCTCCTGGAGCGCCTCGGCCCCGACCTCGGCGGCAAGCTGCGCGCCGGCCGCTCCCGCAACGACCAGGTCGCCACCCTCTTCCGCATGTACCTGCGTGACCACGCCCGGATCATCGGCGGCCTGGTCGCCGACCTCCAGGACGCCCTCGTCGGCCTGGCCGAGGCCCACCCGGACGTGGCGATGCCCGGCCGCACCCACCTCCAGCACGCCCAGCCGGTCCTCTTCGCCCACCATGTCCTGGCCCACGTCCAGTCCCTCTCCCGGGACGCCGAACGCCTGCGCCAGTGGGACGCGCGCACGGCCGTGTCGCCGTACGGCTCGGGCGCCCTCGCCGGCTCCTCCCTCGGCCTGGATCCGGAGGCGGTCGCGGCGGACCTCGGCTTCGAGCACGGCAGCGTCGGCAACTCCATCGACGGCACGGCCTCCCGTGACTTCGTGGCGGAGTTCGCCTTCATCACGGCGATGATCGGCGTGAACCTCTCCCGGATCGCCGAGGAGGTCATCATCTGGAACACGAAGGAGTTCTCCTTCGTGACCCTGCACGACGCCTTCTCCACCGGCTCCTCGATCATGCCGCAGAAGAAGAACCCGGACATCGCCGAGCTGGCGCGCGGCAAGTCCGGCCGTCTCATCGGCAACCTCACCGGCCTCATGGCCACCCTGAAGGCGCTGCCCCTCGCCTACAACCGGGACCTCCAGGAGGACAAGGAGCCGGTCTTCGACTCCTGCGACCAGCTCGAGGTCCTGCTCCCCGCCTTCACCGGCATGATGGCCACCCTCACGGTCCACCGCGAGCGCATGGAGGAACTGGCCCCGGCCGGGTTCTCCCTCGCCACCGACATCGCCGAGTGGCTGGTCAAGCAGGGCGTCCCCTTCCGGGTCGCCCACGAGGTCGCCGGCGAGTGCGTCAAGGCGGCCGAGGCCGAGAACAAGGAACTGGACGAACTGACGGACGACCAGTTCGCGAAGATCTCCGCCCACCTCACCCCCGAGGTGCGCACGGTCCTCAACGTCCCCGGCGCCCTGGCCTCCCGCGACGGCCGAGGCGGCACGGCCCCGAGCGCGGTCGCGATCCAGCTGGCGGAGGTGAAGGCGGACGTGGCGGCCCAGCACGCCTGGGCGACCGCGAAGAAGGCCTGACCCCACCGCACGAACCACCCCTGAGGCGAAGGGCGTCACGGGTTACGTTGGTCGCAAGCCGTACCGGACCGACCGAACGGAGCCCGCGATGCCCTTCGCCCGCCTCGCCACAGCCACCACGCCCACCTGCCACATCGGCCTGGGCCTCGCTGCGGTCGGCCGCCCCGGCTACATCAACCTGGGCCGGGACGAAGACCTGGGGGAGGACCGCAGCGTGGAGACGCTGCGCACCCGTACCCACGACCTCCTCGACGCCGCCTACGCCCAAGGTGTCCGCTACTTCGACGCCGCCCGCTCCTACGGCCGCAGCGAGGAGTTCCTCGCCGGCTGGCTGAGCGCCCGCCCCGCCGTCGACGACGTGGTCATCGGCAGCAAATGGGGCTACACCTACACCGCCGACTGGACCACCGACGCCGAGAAGCACGAGGTCAAGGACCACAGCGTCCAGGCGTACGACCGTCAGCGCGCCGAGACCGCCGACCTCCTCGGCGACCGCCTCGACCTCTACCAGATCCACTCGGTGACCCCGGACAGCCCCGCGCTCACCGACAAGGAACTCCACGCCAGGCTCGCGGAAGCCGCCGCCCAGGGCGTCACCGTCGGCTTCTCCACCAGCGGCCCCGCCCAGGCGGACGCGATCCGCGCCGCCCTCGCCGTCACGGTCGACGGCGAACCCCTCTTCCGTACCGTCCAGTCGACGTACAACGCCCTGGAGACCTCGGCCGCCCCCGCCCTCGCCGAGGCCCATGACGCGGGTCTCACGGTGATCGTGAAGGAGGGCATGGCCAACGGCCGCCTCGCCGACCCGTACGCCCCGGAACTCCTGAAGGCCGTGGCCGCCGAGACGGGCCTCGGCTGTGACGCGGTCGCCCTCGCGCTGGTCCTGCGCACCCCGTGGGCCGGCGTGGTCCTCTCCGGCGCGGCGACCGCCACCCAGCTCGCCTCCAACCTCCACGCGGCGGTCGTGGACCTGGACGAGGACCAGCTCTCCCGGCTGGCGGCCCTGACCGAGGACCCGCAGACGTACTGGAACCACCGGGCCGCCCTGCCCTGGCACTGATCTCCACCTGACCCACGCACCCACGTGAGTCACGCATGCCCCCAGTGAGACAATGGTGTCTCAAATGCTCTATGATCGTCTCATGGCCGTCGACCGTGACCACGTACTCCGCAGCGCCGCCGCCCTGCTGACCCGCAAATCCACCGCGACCATGGACGAGGTCGCCAAGGCCGCCGGGATCAGCCGCGCCACCCTGCACCGGCACTTCGCCGGCCGTGACGCGCTCGTCCGCGCCCTGGAGGCGCTCGGCATCGAGGAGTGCGAGACCGCGCTGGACGCGGCCCGGCTGGACGAGGGCCCGGCCGCCGACGCCGTGGAGCGTCTGGTGCGCGAGATCGAATCCGCCGCCGGACTCCTCGCCTTCCTCTACACCGAGAACCAGCTGTTCGAGGGCGAGGAGCAGAACCAGGGCTGGACCCGGATCGACGACCGCATCTCCGCGCTGTTCCGGCGCGGACAGCTCGCCGGCGAGTTCCGTATCGACCTCACGCCCGCCTGGCTCACCGAGGCGCTGTACGGCCTGCTGGCCTCCGGCGCCTGGCTGGTGCAGTCCGGAAAGGGCGCCCCCAGGGACTTCCGCCCCATGGTCGTGGGGCTGCTGCTCGGCGGCGCGCTGCGCCATCCCGCACAACCGAGAGAGGAATCATGACCAGCACCCTGCAGCCGGCGACCACGACCGAGGCGGTGAAGCGCCCGGACCGCTGGCTCGCGCTCTCCGTCCTCGTCCTCGCCGTGCTGCTGGTGGCCGTCGACGCGACCGTCCTCGGCCTCGCGACCCCGTACATCAGCGAGGACCTCCACCCCACCGGCACCCAACTGCTGTGGATCGGCGACGTCTACTCCTTCGTCATCGCCGGCCTGCTGGTCTCCATGGGCAGCCTCGGCGACCGCATCGGCCGCAAGCGGATCCTCCTCGGCGGCGCCACGGCCTTCGGCCTGATCTCCGTCCTGAACGCCTATGCGACGACCCCGGAGCTGATGATCGCGGCCCGCGCGCTGCTCGGCGTGGCCGGCGCGACCCTCATGCCCGCCACCCTCGCCCTGATCCGCAACCTCTTCCACGACCCCCGCGAACGCAGCCTCGCCGTCGGCATCTGGGGCGCGACGGCCTCGGCGGGCACCGCCGTCGGCCCCATCGTGGGCGGCTTCCTCCTCGAACACTTCTGGTGGGGCTCGGCCTTCCTGATCAACCTGCCGGTGATGGTGGTCCTGGTCCTGGTCGGCATCAAGACGCTCCCCGAGTCGAGGAACCCCGACCCGGGCCCCTGGGACCTGATCAGCGTGGCCCTGTCCCTGATCGGCGTGATCGCCGTCGTGTACGCGGTGAAGGAGGCCGCGAGCCACGGCCTGACCTGGCAACCCCTGGCGGTGGCCGTCCTCGGCCTCGCCGCGCTGCACGGCTTCGTACGCCGTCAGCTCACACTGCCCGAGCCGCTGCTGGACATGCGCCTGTTCCGCAGGCGGGGCTTCAGCGGCGCGGTCCTGGCCGACATGCTGACCGTGCTCGGGATGTCCGGGCTGGTCTTCTTCCTCTCCCAGTACCTGCAACTGGTGCAGGGCCGGCGTCCCCTGGAGGCCGGCCTCGCCGAACTCCCCGCCGCCGTGGGCGCGGTGGTGGCCGGTCTGATCGCCGGCCGCGCGGCCCGCCGCCTCTCGGTACGGACGGTCGTCACCGGGGGCCTGGCGGCGATCGGCCTGGCGCTCGCCGCCCTGACCCTGATCGACACGACGACCGGCTACCCGGTCCTCGGCGCGGCCCTCCTCGCGGTCGGCGTCGGCGCCGGCTTCTCCTTCACGGTGACCGCCGACGTCATCCTCTCCTCGGTCCCCAAGGAACAGGCGGGAGCGGCCTCCGCGGTCTCCGAAACGGCGTACGAACTGGGCGCGGCCCTCGGCATCGCCGTACTCGGCTCGATCGTGACCGGCGTCTACCGCGGCTTCCCGTCCCCGCCGGGAACCCCGGAGGGAGCACACGAGAGCCTGGGCGGCGCGGTCGAGGCGGCGTCGAGGATGCCCGCGGCCGACGCGGACGCCATGCTGACCTCGGCCCGCGAAGCCTTCGTCAGCGGCCTGAGCATGGCGTCGGGCGCAGGCGCGGCGGTCCTGTTGGCCACAGCGGCGGCCGCCTGGTACCTCCTGAAGGGCCAACGCCTCTAAGGGGCGCGGGGAACTGCGCGACAAGCCACAACGCACCCGCACCCGAAAGACGGCCGACCGCCGGAGGCGTTACGCCGCCTTCGCCTTGGTCGCATACATGTCCACGTACTCCTGCCCCGACAACCGCATGACCTCGGTCATCACGGAGTCGGTCACCGCCCGCAGCACATACCGATCCCGGTCCATCCCGTCATAACGGGAGAACTCCATCGCCTCACCGAACCGGACCGTCACCCGCCCGGGCCGAGGCATCCCCGCCCCACCCGGCTGCAGCTTGTCGGTGCCGATCATCGCGAACGGCACGACGGGCGCCCCGGTCATCAGCGTCAGCCGCGCGATACCGGTGCGCCCCCGGTACAGCCTGCCGTCGGGGGAGCGGGTCCCCTCGGGGTAGATCCCGAAGACCTTCCCCTCCTCCAGCACCCGCCGTCCGGTCATGAGCGCGGCCACACCCCCGCGGCCGCCGTCCCGGTCCACCGGGATCATGCCGACGCCGGTGAAGAACCAGGCCATCAGCCGGCCCTTGAGGCTCTTGCCGGTGACGTACTCGTCCTTGCCGATGAAGAAGACCTGCCGGTCGCACACGAGCGGCAGGATCATCGAGTCGATGAAGGTCAGGTGGTTGCCGGCCAGGATGACCGGACCGTCGCCCGGGATGTGCTCCACGCCCTCGACCCGGGGGCGGAACATCAGGCGCATGACCGGTCCGAGCACTGCCTTGATGAGCGCGAAGCGGGACAACGGGCCCTCCGATGCCAAGGGAAAACGGTATGAGTCTGTGCAGGTGAGGACGATACTCGCGGCTCCCGGGGTGACGCACATCGGGTTCACCGAGGCCTTACGCACTGTTGACGTACGTTTACCTGGATGGCGGCACCGTCGCCCGCCCGTCACCTGCGCGGAACGAGGGGAGCGGGCAGGCGAAACAGGGGGAAGCCAGGGAGATCGCCGTCGCCTTCGTCGTACTGGTGCTCGTACTGGCCGCCGCCGCCACGGTGCTCGTCCGCCGCGACCGGCGCCGCTGGGCGGGGGGCCAGGACTCGGCCCGCATCGAGGCGGACGCCACCCGCGGCCTGCGCGACGCCCGGGGCACGATCCGTACGTTGCATCACTTCGCGGCCGGCCCCGGAGCCGTCGGCGCGGTCCGCGACCGGGACGACAGCAGCCGGTACCGACCGCCTTCCCCCTCCCCGCGCGGGTATGCCGACGGTCCGTCACATGCGTGCCGGGCAGCTGCCATCCACCGTCACCCGCGTGTTGGGGCCGACGTCTCCCGACGGTCATGTCCACGCCCCTACGATCGGGCCGCACGAAGGACCGACGGCAGGAGGGCCGCAATGGGATCGCAGGACGCGTGGGAGCCGAACGAGCGCAGGACCACGGGCGGGACGACCGGACGCCGGGCGCTGCTCGGCGCGGCCGTGCTCGGGGCCACGGGAAGCGTCCTGGGCCTGGCCGGCACCGCCCGCGCCACCGAGGCCGGCCGTCCCGCCAGGGGCGGGCTCCAGAGCCTCCCGGTGCCGACGATCATCGGTCACCGCGGCGCCAGCGGCTACCGCCCCGAGCACACCTTCGGCTCCTACGAGCTGGCCCTCGACCTGGGCGCCGACATCGTCGAGGCGGGCGACCTGGTCCCCACCAGGGACGGCCATCTGGTCTGCCGCCACGAGCCGGAGATCGGCGGCACCACGGACGTCGCCGACCACAAGGAGTTCGCCGACCGCAGGACCACCAAGGTCCTCGACGGCGTCTCCACCACCGGCTGGTTCACCGAGGACTTCACGCTCGCCGAGCTGAAGACCCTGCGCGCGATCGAGCGCATCCCGGCCAACCGCCCGCACAACACGCTCTACAACGGCCGCTGGGAGATCCCCACCTTCGAGGAAGTCCTCAGGTGGCAGGACGAGCAGACCCGCAAGCGCGGCAAGCAGGTCTGGATCTACCCCGAGACCAAGCACCCCACCTACTTCCGCAAGCTGGGCCTCGGCCTGGAGGAGCGGCTCGCCAAGCTGCTGCACAAGCACGGCAAGGACCGCAAGCACTCGCCGGTCATCCTCCAGTCCTTCGAGCCGAGCAGCATCCAGCGCCTGAACAAGCTGGTCGACAACCCGCTCGTGGTCCTGCTGTCC
Source organism: Streptomyces griseoruber (assembly GCF_001514205.1). Taxonomy (GTDB): domain Bacteria; phylum Actinomycetota; class Actinomycetes; order Streptomycetales; family Streptomycetaceae; genus Streptomyces; species Streptomyces griseoruber. Next base: position 45,696 of record NZ_KQ948780.1, read on the forward strand.
GCCGCGAACACCCGCCCCTGGGACTTCGTCGAGGCGGGCGACCCGCGCACGGTCGCCGACCTGATCACCCGGGCCGGCCTGCGCGAGATCGCCGGCTACGCCCAGGGCATCGGCCCCACCCTCGACCTGGTCATCCCGAAGGACGCGAGCGGCAACCTCACCACCCCCACCACCCTGGTGAAGGACGCCCACGCCGTCGGCCTGGTCCTGCACCCGTACACCATGCGCAACGAGAACCCGTTCCTCCCGGCGAACTTCCGCAAGGGCACGGACGCGGACGCCTACGGCGATGTCTTCGGCGCCTTCCGCACCTACTTCGCGACCGGCATCGACGGTGTCTTCACCGACAACGCCGACACCGGCGTCCTCGCCCGCGAGGACTTCGTCAACGGCTGAGTCCCCGTTGGAGTGACATCCGGCCGCGCGGGCAACCGGCCGCCCGCGCGGCCGCATCGTCGGGCACATGAGGCACGACCTGCTCACCGACCTGCGCCCCCTGCTCACCGCCGAGACCGCCGCCGAGGCCCACGCCACCGGCACCGAACCGGCCGACCTGGAACAGGCGGTCTGGCTCCGCCTCCTGGAGCGTCTCGCCACCGACGGCCCGCCGCTCGACCCCCCGGGCTGGCTGCGCCGGGCCGTGCGCGCGGAGGTCCGCCGCACCCGCCGCGCGACCCGCTTCGAGCAGCCCTACGAGACCGACCCGGCCGACGACCGCGACCGCGGCCCCGAGCAGCTCGCCCTCGCCGCCGCCCGCCGCCGCGCCCTGCGCGAGGCGGTGCACCGCCTCCCCGGCCGCTGCTCCCGTCTCCTCGAGGCGTTCCTCTCTCCCGAGGACCCCACCTACCAGGAGATCGCGGGTGAGTTGGGTATCTCACAGGGCGGTATCGGCCCGGAACGTTCCAGATGTCTGGGATGTCTGAGGCGTTTGCTTGCACCGGAGGTTGCGGCCCGCCAACTGCGGGGATAGGAGTGAAGGACCAAAGGCGATCAGGTGAGCGGGAGGCGTGCGCACATGGGCATGAGCGTGACCATCTCGGTGGCGACCGAGCAGGATGCCGAGCAGATCTTCGTGCTGCAGTACCTGTGTTTCCAGAGCGAAGCCGCGCTGTACGGCAACTACCGCATCGCCCCGCTCGTCCAGACCCTGGACTCGGTCAAGGAGGAACTCGCCTCCGACTGCGTCTACGTGGCCCGGCTCGGTGACGAGGTGGTCGGTTCGGTCCGAGGTCACATCACCGAGGACGGCGCCGCCTCCATCGGCCGCCTCTGCGTCCACCCCCGCCTCCAGGGCCACGGCATCGGCGCCCGCCTCCTGCGCGCCGCCGAATCGGCCCTCTCCGAGGAGCGCGGCGCCAAGAGGTTCCGCCTCCACACCGGCCACCGCAGCGAGGGCAACCTCCGCCTCTACCGCCGGGTCGGCTACGAGACGGTGGGCACGGCCGAGGGCACGGACGGCGTCCCGATGATCGTCCTGGAGAAGGCGGCGGGCGAATACGCGGCTACGGCTTAGCCGTACGGGACGCGCGCAACCAGTACAGGGCGGACAGCGGCAGCAGCACGGGAATGAACACATACCCCATGCCGAAGTCGGACCACACGGTCGAGTCGGGGAACGCCCCGGGCTCGGCCAGCGTCCACGTCCCCACGATCAGCACGCCCGCGAGTTCGGCGGCGCAGCACAGCTGAGCCGCCCGCCGCGCCGTCTCCCCGCCCCGCACCAGCGAGTACGTGATGAACCCGTACACCACACCCGCGACGGCGGACAGGGTGTACGACAGCGGCGCCCGGTCGAACTCCGTCGCGATCTGGTACACCGACCGCGACACCGCCCCGACGACCATCACGCCGTAGAACCACACCAGCACCAGGCCGGGCCCGCCGATCAGCCGGGCCGGCTTCTCCTGAACGGCCGTCATCTCAGCCTCCCCAGATGTCGTAGAGCCGCACTTCCAGGACCGCGAGCACGACCGCCGACGCGGCGACCGTCACCGACCCCCACCGCGTCCGCTCGGACAGTGACATGAGCCCCGCCGCCGGCACACACGCCAACGCGCCCAGCAGATACGCCACGAAGATCGTCGTGCCCTGCGCCGGCTTCTGGCCCCACGCCAGCAGCACGATCCCGATCACCAGCTGCATCAGCGCCAGCACCGAGACCACGGCCATGCCCATGAAGTGCCAGTCCTTCGTCGGCTGGTCACGATGGGCCGCCCAGCCGCACCAGGCGGCGAGCAGCAGCGCGGCGACGCCGGTCACCAGCGTCAGGACATCAAGCATGCAGCGACCTTATTACGCCGTAATCGACACCCCGCGCCGGGCCCCGTACCGTCCACGCCCGTCCACGCCCGTCCACGCCTGTCCAGCATGCGGACAGGCGTTTCTCCGTCAGTACCGTACGTCTGGTTTACTGATGCACATGACCACGACGAGCAGCCGCACCCTTGCGACCGAGGCGATCCTGACGCCCGGCGTGCGCTGTATGTGTCGCATGTGTCGCATGTGCGCCTGCTAGCGGGCCCCCGCACCACCCCGAGCCTCCGCTCCGCGCACCTGTTCTCTCCGGGAAGCCCCGGCCAGAGACGTGCCGCGTCCTGAACGAACGCATCCGTGCGCCCGGGCACACCCACGCCCGCGCACTCGACAGTGACGGAAACCCACGTGATCACCACCACGGGCCTGACCAAGGTCTACCGCTCACGCGGCCGTGAGGTCACCGCCTTGGACGGCGTCGACCTGCACGTCCGCGAAGGCGAGGTGTACGGCGTCATCGGCCAGTCCGGCGCCGGCAAGTCCTCGCTGATCCGCTGCGTCAACCTCCTGGAGCGCCCCACCGCCGGCACGGTCACCGTCGCCGGCCGGGACCTCACCGCCCTCGCCGGCCGCGGACCGCGCGCCGGCAGGGAACTGCGGCAGGCCCGCAGCCGGATCGGCATGGTCTTCCAGCACTTCAACCTGCTGTCCTCGCGGACCGTCCAGGACAACGTCGAACTCCCGCTGGAGATCCTCGGCGTCTCGGGCAGGGAACGCTCCCGCAAGGCGCTGGACCTGCTCGACCTGGTCGGACTCACCGACAAGGCGAAGTCCTACCCGGCCCAGCTCTCCGGCGGCCAGAAGCAGCGCGTCGGCATCGCCCGCGCTCTCGCCGGCGACCCCAAGGTGCTGCTGTCCGACGAGGCGACCAGCGCCCTCGACCCGGAGACCACCCGCTCCATCCTCCAGCTGCTGCGCGACCTGAACCGGCAACTGGGCCTCACCGTGCTGCTCATCACGCACGAGATGGACGTGGTCAAGTCGATCTGCGACTCCGCCGCCCTGATGGAGCGCGGCCGGATCGTGGAGTCCGGCACGGTCGGCGAACTGCTCGCCACCCCCGGCTCCGAACTGGCCGCGGCCCTCTTCCCGGTCGGCGGCGAGGCCACCGGCGAGGACCGCACCGTGGTCGACGTCACCTTCCACGGCGAGAGCTCCACCCAGCCGGTCATCTCCCAGCTCTCGCGCACCTACAACATCGACATCTCCATCCTCGGCGCCGCCATCGACACCGTCGGCGGCCTCCAGATCGGCCGGATGCGCATCGAACTGCCCGGCCGCTACGAGGACAACGTCGTACCGATCGGATTCCTGCGCGAACAGGGCCTCCAGATCGACGTACTGCTCGCGGAGGGCGCCGAGTGACCTGGTCGGAAATGCAGCCGCTGCTGTCGCAGGCCTGTGGGGACACCCTCTACATGGTCGGCTGGTCCACCCTCATAGCCGTCGCGGGCGGACTCCCGCTCGGCCTCCTCCTCGTCCTCACCGACAAGGGCGGACTGCTCCAGAACGTCGTCGCCAACAAGGTGACCGGGCAGATCGTGAACATCGCCCGCTCGATGCCGTTCATCATCCTGATGGTGGCGCTGATGGGCTTCACCCGCACCATCACCGGGACGACCATCGGCCGCGAGGCCGCCATCGTGCCGCTCGCCATCGGCGCCGTCCCGTTCTTCGCCCGCCTCGTCGAGACGGCTGTCCGCGAAGTGGACGGCGGGCTCGTCGAGGCCGTGCAGTCGATGGGCGGCAACACCTGGACCGTCGTCCGCAAGGTCCTCGTCCCCGAATCACTGCCCTCGCTCATCTCCTCCACGACCACCACGGTCGTCGCCCTCATCGGGTACTCCGCCATGGCCGGCACGGTCGGCGCCGGCGGCCTCGGCGACATCGCCATCCGCTACGGCTACCAGCGCTTCGAGACCGACCTGATGTGGATCACCGTGGCGATCCTCGCCGTCGTCATCTCCCTCATCCAGTTCGCCGGCGACTGGGCCGCCCGCTCCCTGCACCGCCGCGGCGGCCGCTCCGGCCCCGCCCCGAAGCTGCGGCTGCTGAAGACGAAGGAGCCGACCGCCGCCGATGTGAGCAAGGTCGCCTGAGCCCGGCCCGCACTCCTGAACTCCCCGCACACCCACAGCGGGGCCGCACCACCCCTAGGAAAGGCACTTTTCGTGCGTAACACCGCCAAGATCACCACCGCCGTCCTCGCCGCCGGAGCCCTCACCCTCGGACTCGGCGCGTGCGGCTCGGACAAGGACTCCGGCAGCACCGACGCCGACGCCAAGCTGACCGTCGCGGCCACCCCCACCCCGCAGGGCGAGATCCTCACCTACATCAAGGACAACCTCGCCAAGAAGGCCGGCCTCGACCTCGAGGTCAAGGAGTTCACCGACTACGTGACCCCCAACACGGCCGTCCAGCAGGGCGAGGTCGACGCCAACTACTTCCAGCACCAGCCGTACCTCACCGACTTCAACAAGAAGAACGGCACCGACATCGTCGCCGTGCCCGGTGCGACCGTGCACCTGGAGCCGCTCGGCCTGTACTCCCAGGGCGTCAAGAAGCTCGACGACCTGAAGAAGGGCGCCACCGTCGCCCTGCCGAACGACACCACCAACGAGGCCCGCGCGCTGAAGCTGCTCGAGGCCAACGGCCTGATCGAGCTGAAGTCCGGCGTCGGCTACGACGCCACCCCCAAGGACGTCACCGCCAACCCCGGGAACCTCAAGTTCAAGGAGCTGGAGGCGGCCCAGCTGCCGCGCTCCCTCGCCGACGTCGACGCCGCGGTGATCAACGGCAACTACGCGCTGGAGGCCGACCTCAGCCCCGCCGAGGACGCCCTCGTCGCCGAGTCCGCCCAGGACAACCCGTACGCCAACTTCCTCGCCGTGAAGAAGGGCAACGAGGACGACCCGCGGATCCAGAAGCTCGCCAAGCTGCTCACCTCGCCCGAGGTGAAGAAGTTCATCGAGGACAAGTACGACGGCGCCGTCGTCGCCGCGTTCTGACCGCCCGCGCCGGTCGCCTCGGCAACCCACGGGGTCCGCTCCCTCACGAAGGGTGGGGACCCCGTGGTGCCGCTCGGCCCCTTCATGCTGCATGCTGGGCAGTTCAGCGGGTCCTGACGGTCCGGTAGGTACGGGACCGTTCGGGCACCGAGGTTTCGAAGGCTACGGAGCGGCTTCATGACGAGCACCTTCCCCACCATCTCCATCAGCACGGAGCGGTTGGTGCTGCGGCCCCTCGACGAGGACGACGTGCCCGCCCTGGCCGAGATGATGAACGACGAGCAGATCGGCGCCTGGACAGGGGTCCCGCAGCCCTACAGCCAACAGGCCGCCCACCGCTGGATCACCGAGGACGCGCCCGACGAACGCACGGCCGGACGCGGCCTCGCCCTCGCCGTCACCGAGTTCCTCACCCAGCGGCTCGTCGGCGTCATCCAGCTCACCCGGACCGACTGGCACGTCCGGTCCACCGAACTGTCGTACATCGTCGCCTCCTGGGCCCGCGGCGAGGGCTACGCCTCCGAGGCCGCGCTCGCCACCGCCCAGTGGCTCTTCACCGACCAGAAGTTCGAACGCATCGAGCTGCGCACGGCCGCCGACAACACCGCCTCCCAGCAGGTCGCGCAGAAGATCGGCTGCATCAGCGAGGGGGTCCTGCGGGGCGCCTGCATAGCGCGGGCCCGCGCCGAGGACGGCACCTGGACCGAGGTGCGCACCGACTACATCGTGTGGAGCCTGCTGCCCGAGGACATCGAGGGCGCCGGCGACCAGCTCGCCGAGGGCGGCGGCTTCACCTCGTACACCGACTGGAACTGACCCCGGGCCGGTGATCGGGCGGCAGCCCGCCCCACGCGACCAGGTACCCTCACGGAGCCCGCTGCCTGCGTGAACCCCCGGGAGACTGAGGACGATGGCCGACCGCGTCACCGTGATCGGCTGGGACGGCTCGCCGCTGACCGCCGCGGCCCGCTCGGCACTCGGAGCCGCCACGCTCGTGGCCGGCGCCGCCCACCACCTGGCGCTGCCCGAGATCCCGCCCGCCGCCGAGCGCATCCGCCTGGGCAGTGTCTCCCTCGCCGCCCGCCGGATCGCCGGCCACCGGGGCACCGCGGTCGTCCTCGCCGACGGGGACCCGGGCTTCTTCGGCGTCGTACGCACCCTGCGCGCACCCGAGTTCGGCCTGGAGGTCGAGGTCGTCCCGGCCGTCTCCTCCGTCGCCGCCGCCTTCGCCCGCGCCGGCATGCCCTGGGACGACGCCGAGGTCGTCGTCGCCCACCGGCGCACCCTGCGCCGCGCCGTCAACGTCTGCCGCGCCCACACCAAGGTCGCCGTCCTCACCTCGCCCGGCGCCGGTCCCGCCGAGCTCGGCCTGCTCCTGGAGGGCGTGCACCGCACCTTCGTGATCTGCGAGGAACTGGGCACCGACCGCGAGCGGGTCAGCGTCCTCACCTCCGACAAGGCCGTCGACCACACCTGGCGCGACCCCAACGTCGTCATCGTCATCGGCGGCCCGGCGACCGTCGGCGACGGCGGCGGCTGGCTCGCCGGGCGCGACCCGGGCACCGGACCGCGCGGCTGGGCCCTGCCCGCCGAGGCCTACGGCGGCGACCTCGGCGAGGGCGAGTCGGACCTGCTGCGCGCGGCCCAACTCGCCCGGCTCGGACCACGCGTCGGCGACCTCGTCTGGGACATCGGCTGCGGCAGCGGCGCCTTCGCCACCGAGGCCGCGCGGGCCGGCGCGGCCGTCCTCGCCGTCGACCACGACCTCCACGCCTGCGCCCGCACCGACGCCACCGCCCGCCGCTACGGCGTCCAGCTCCAGATCGTCCGCGGCACCGCCCCGCACGTCCTGGAGAACCTGCCCGAACCGGATGTCGTCCGCGTCGGCGGCGGGGGAGCCGCCGTGGTCTCGGCCGTCGCCGACCGCCGCCCGCAGCGCATCGTGACCCACGCGGCGACCCGCGACGCCGCCGAACGCGTCGGCCGCGATCTCACCGAGCACGGCTACCTCGTCGAGTGCGCCCTCGTGCAGTCCGTACAACTCGACACACGGGTCTGGACGGAGACCGAGCGGAGCGTCGCGTTCCTGCTCAGCGGGGCTCTTCCGGACCGCCGGACGTGACCCGGTTCGCCCTCCCCGTGATCCTGTTGTCGTACCGCTCGCGGTAGGCTGAACGATCGTCGTACCGCTTCCGTTCGCCCGGCACTTCATCGGCCAATGTCCGGAAAACACATCCCTTTTGGGCTGAGCCGTGGTACGGCAGAACCGGAGGGCGCGCAACGTGGCGCAGTCCACAGCGGAGCGACGGAGATCGACCTGTCGCGAGGCGGCGACGGCCGGGACAATGCCACTGAATGGCTTTGTCGCTTTTTCGGGCGGTCGTTCGTGCCGCTGGGCACGGACGCTCGTTCTTCACTACGGGGCGATCGGTGCGCCGTTCCGGGTGAGCTGGTCGTAGGAGCACTAAACCGATGGGCGAGGGGTACGCATGACCGACACCGGCCAGGTCCCGGGCGAGGGGCTGCCGGAGAACGCAGGCACGGTGGAACAGCCGGGCGCCTCCGCGCACGGCGCGTACACCTACCTCTCCGAGACCACCGCCGAGGACGAAGACCTGTTGCTGCTGCCGGGCGCCCAGAGCGCCTGGGGCAACGAGGTGGCGCCGCCCGCGCCCGAGCCGGTCGTCGAGACGGTCCACGAGCCCGGCCCGCACGAGCTCTCCGGCCGCGACAGCGGCTCGGTCGACCTCAGCGCCGTACGGCTGCCCAACCCCGCCGCACCCCCTCAGCCGGCCCCGCGCCGGCCCCTCCACCTGGGCCCGCCGATCCCCGACGCCTCCGCCAGCCCGGTCCGCTCCCTCGCCGACCGCGGCCCGGCCGGTGCTCCCGTGCGCCACCCGGTCCAGCCCGCGCCCGGCCCCGAGTACCTCGACGTTCCGCCGCTGCGCGAGATGCCTCCGCAGGGGGCCGTTCCCTGGGGAGCGGCGGCCCAGGCCACCGCTGCGGAACCCGGTTCGCTGGGAGTCGCCGAAGCCGTCGTGGCGCGCGTGGCGACCGAGGCGATCGCCGCGACCGCCCCGCAGGGGGCCTACAACGCCGAGGCCGCGTACGGCGGAAACGGTGGCGGTGGTGGCGAGGTCACGCCCACGACCCCTGCGGCGCCGGTCGAGCCCGTGCCGTTCTCCCCGACCGCGTCCGGGGTCGTCGACCCCGGCCAGCTGCTCGGAGCGGCGCTGATCGCCGAGGGCGAGCAGGATGTCGCCGACGAGGTGGTGGAGACGGGGCCGGCCGAGCCGGTGGCCGCGCCGCCGGTCGAGGTGACGCCCGCCCCGGAGGTCCTCCCCGAGGCCGTGGTCGCGACGGAAGCCGTACCGGCGGAAGTTCCTGGGGCCAGTGAGCCGACGACCGTGGCGGAGGTCGCCGAGGCGGCGGTTCCGTCTGCGCGGGAGCCGCTGGCATCCGAGGTGGGCGTCGCGGAGGGTGCGCAGGCACCTGAGGCCGGCCCTGCCGAGGAGCCGCAGGCGCCTGAGGTGAGCGTTTCCGAGGCGGCCGCGGTGCCGGACGGGAGTGGCGCCGAGGTGCCCCCGGTCGCCGAGGTGGAGCAGGCCGCGGCCGTGACCGAGGTCGTACAGGCTCCGGAGGACGCCGTTTCCGAGGTCGCGGAGGCTGCCGGGGCCGGCGAGGCCACCGAAGTCGCCGAGGTTGCGGAGGTGCCCGCGCCCGAGGTGGTCGAGGCTCCCGTGGCGCCCGAGCCCCGGGTGGTGCGGGCGGAGGAGGCGAGCCCCGTCGAGGCGGCGCAGCCGACCGAGGCGCCCGCACCCGAGACCGAGACCGTCGAGACCGAGACCGTCGAGACCGTGTCCGAGGTGCCGGTTCCGGACGAGGCCGCAGTGCCGGACGCGTCCGCACCGGTCGAGGCCCTCGCGCCGGTCGAGGCCCCCGCACCGGTCGAGGTCCCCGCGCCGGTCGAGGCGCAGGCCGCCGGGACCGCGGTCCAGACTCCCGAGCCGGCCGTGAGCGTCTCGGCCGAGGCTCCCCTTCCGGTCGAGCCGGTGCAGGAAACCGTGGCGGTGGAGCACGAGTCTCCCGCCCCCGCTCCCGACGCCCCCGTGCTCACGCAGGACACCCACACCGCCGAACTTCCGGCGCCGGAGGCTCCCGCCGAGGCCGTCGCGACTCCCGAAGCCCCCCAGCCCGTGGAGGCTCCCACCGCACCCGTTGAGGTCATCGCGCCGGTCGAGGCCGAAGCGGCGCAGCCCGCAGAGCCCGCCGAACCCTCCGTGACCCCGCTCGTCGAGCCGGAGGCGCCGCAGCCGCAGCCCGAGCCCGTCGCAGAGGTCCACCCGGCCCCCGAGCAGGTGGCGACCGCCGAGCCGACCCCGGACGCGCAGCCGGAACCGGAGCCGGAGGCGACCGCAGAGCAGACGGCGGTGCCCCAGCCGCCGCTCGCCCCCGCCGCCGCCCACCAGCCGGACACCGCATCTCAGCTCCCGGACGCCCCCGCGCCGACCCCGGAGCCGGAGACGCCGGCCGAAGCTGTCGCGGCGGCCCTGGCGGAGGCTCCCGCGGAGCCCCGGGCGATCCCTGCTCCTCCCACCCCGCAGCCGCACCGGCCCGTGGGCACGTTCGTACCGGTCGAGGGCACCGTGCCGACCGCCCCGCACCTCGCCCCGGCCCCGCCCCGGGCCGTGACCCTCCCCACGGAGGACCGGCAGCCCGCCGAGGTCCAGCCGGAGCCGGTCGCCGAGGTCCAGCCGGAGGCGCCGGCGGAGGTGCCCCCCGTCCTCGTGACTCCCGCGCAGCCCACCGCTCCCGCTCCCACCGTCCCCGCCCCCCGCGCGGCCGACCCCGCTCCCGCCCCGGCGACCCCGGACCCGGAGCCCGCGGCCGACGTCCAGGCCGACCCCGACCCCGAGGTCGCGCAGAACCCGGAGGACCTGGAAACCAGGGCCGCCGACCAGGAAGAGAGCCCGGCCACCGTGGAAGAAGCCAGAGAGTCCACCGGCCCTGCCGCGCCCGCGTACGACGATGCCGAGCGCGAGGCCGTCCTGAAGGTCATGCGCGAGCGCCGTGACATCCGCAACGGCTTCCGCGGCGACCCGATCCCGCACGAGGTGCTGCTGCGCGTCCTGGAGGCCGCCCACACCGCGCCCTCCGTCGGTCACTCGCAGCCCTGGGACTTCGTCGTCATCCGCTCCGCCGACACGCGGCGCTCGATGCACGAACTGGCGATGCGTCAGCGCGACGCGTACGCCAAGTCCCTCCCCAAGGGCCGGGCGAAGCAGTTCAAGGAACTGAAGATCGAGGCCATCCTCGAGACCCCGGTGAACATCGTGGTCACCGCCGACCCGACGCGCGGCGGCCGGCACACCCTGGGCCGGCACACCCAGCCGCAGATGGCGCCGTACTCCTCCGCGCTCGCGGTCGAGAACCTCTGGCTCGCGGCGCGCGCCGAGGGCCTCGGTGTCGGCTGGGTCAGCTTCTTCGACGAGCGCGAGATGGTCCGCGCCCTCGGCCTGCCCGACCACCTCGAAGTGGTCGCCTACCTCTGCGTCGGTTACGTCGACGAGTTCCCGCCCGAGCCCGAGCTGATGCAGGCCGGCTGGGCCAAGCGCCGCCCGCTGTCCTGGGTCGTGCACGAGGAGACGTACGGCCGTCGCGCGCTGCCCGGCGAGGACCCGCACGACCTGCTCGGCGAGACCGTCGCCAGCGTCCGCCCGCTGGACGCCAAGGCGCTCGGCGAGGCCTGGGAGCGGCAGAAGCGGATGACGAAGCCGGCCGGGGCGCTCGGCATGCTGGAGATCATCTCCGCACAGCTGTCGGGTCTGTCCCGGCAGTGCCCGCCGCCGATCCCGGAGCCCGCGGCCGTCGCGATCTTCGCGGGCGACCACGGTGTCCACGCCCAGGGCGTCACCCCCTGGCCGCAGGAGGTGACGGCCCAGATGGTCGCCAACTTCCTCGGCGGGGGAGCGGTCTGCAACGCCTTCGCGAGCCAGGTGGGCGCGGAGGTCTGTGTGGTGGACGTCGGCGTGGCCACCGACCTCCCGGCGACCCCCGGCCTGCTGCCCCGCAAGGTCCGCGCCGGCACGTCCGACATGACCACGGGCCCCGCGATGACCCGCGAGGAGGCCAAGCAGGCCATCGAGGTCGGCATCGAGACCGCCCGCGACCTGGTGGCGGCCGGCAACAAGGCCCTGCTGACGGGCGAGATGGGCATCGCCAACACGACCGCCTCGGCGGCGCTGATCTCGGTCTTCACCGGCGCGGACCCCTCCGAGGTCACGGGCCGGGGCACCGGCATCAACGACGAGACCCTCGCCCGCAAGACCGAGGTGGTCCGCCGGGCCCTCGAACTCCACCAGCCCGACCCGGCCGATCCGATCGGCGTCCTGGCCGCGATCGGCGGTTTCGAGCACGCGGCGATGGTCGGCCTCCTCCTCGGCGGCGCGTCCCTGCGGACGCCGGTGATCCTGGACGGCGTCAGCGCCGGCGCGGCGGCCCTGGTCGCCCGCGCGATCGCCCCCGAGGTCCTCGCGGCCTGCATCGCCGGCCACCGCAGCGCGGAGCCGGGCCACGTGGCGGCCCTCAACAAGCTCGGTCTGCGCCCCTTGGTCGACCTCGACCTCCGTCTCGGCGAAGGCACCGGCGCCCTCCTGGCGCTCCCGCTGGTCCAGAGCACGGCCCGGGCGATGCACGAGGTGGCGACCTTCGACTCGGCGGGAGTCACCGAGAAGTGAGTCGTGAGGGGGCCCACGGCGACTCGGCGACCACCCGCGGCCGTGTACGCGGCCAGGACGCCCAGTCACTGGACACCTGAGTCGCCGAAGCCCGCCCCCGCATAAAATCCGCACGTCAGGGCCACCCACGCCGCAAAGGGAGCCGCACCCGCATGGCCGAACACCCCGCCTACCCCGTAGGCCTCCGCCTCACCGGCCGCAGGGTCGTCGTCCTCGGCGCCGGCCAGGTCGCCCAGCGCCGCCTCCCCGCCCTCATCGCAGCAGGCGCGGACATCCACCTGGTGTCCCCCGAGGCAACCCCCTCCGTCGAAGCGATGGCGGACGCGGGCGAGCTCACCTGGCACCGGCGCCCCTACGCCGAAGGCGACCTCACGGACGCCTGGTACGCCCTGATCGCCACCAGCGACCACGCCGCCAACGAACGGGCCTCGGCCGAAGCCGAATCGCGCCGCGTGTGGTGCGTCCGCTCCGACGACGCCGACCGGGCGACCGCCTGGACCCCGGCCACCGGCACCAGCGAGGGGGTCACCGTCGCCGTACTCACCACGGACGCCAAGGGCCGCGACCCCCGCCACACCGCCGCCATCCGGGACGCCGTCGTGGCGGGCCTGCGCGACGGCACGCTGGTCGCCCCCCACCACCGCACCCGCACCCCCGGCGTCGCCCTGGTCGGCGGTGGACCCGGCGACCCCGATCTGATCACGGTCCGCGGCCGCCGTCTCCTCGCCGAGGCCGACGTCGTCATCGCCGACCGCCTCGGCCCGCGCGACCTCCTCGCCGAACTCCCCCCGCATGTCGAGGTGATCGACGCGGCGAAGATCCCGTACGGCCGTTACATGGCCCAGGAGGCCATCAACAACGCGCTGATCGAGCACGCGAAGCAGGGCAAGTCGGTGGTCCGCCTCAAGGGCGGCGACCCGTACGTCTTCGGCCGCGGCATGGAGGAACTCCAGGCGCTCGCCGAGGCGGGCATCCCCTGCACGGTCGTCCCCGGCATCTCCAGCTCCATCTCCGTCCCGGGCGCGGCCGGCATCCCGGTCACCCATCGCGGCGTGGCCCACGAGTTCACGGTCGTCAGCGGTCATGTGGCCCCCGACGACGAGCGCTCCCTGGTCGACTGGCCGTCCCTCGCCCGGCTCACCGGCACCCTCGTGATCCTCATGGGCGTCGACAAGATCGGGAAGATCGCCGAGACGCTCGTCGCGCACGGCAAGCCGGCCGGCACACCCGTGGCCCTGGTCCAGGAGGGCACGACCGCCGCCCAGCGTCGCGTCGACGCGACCCTGGCGACGGTGGCCGAGACGGTGCGGACCCAGGAGGTCAAGCCGCCCGCGGTCATCGTGATCGGCGAGGTGGTCGCCGTGGGCCCGCGCGCCTAGTCACCTCGGACCCGCGGACGCCGCCCGACCCTGCTTGGCGTAACCCCGGGTAACACAACCCGTTCACAGCCGTTGGCACCGCACCCAGGACAAGGCAGTATCACCCTGTGGCCGATCTCATCACCGTTGAGGACCCCGACGACCCGCGCCTGCGCGACTACACCGGCCTGACCGACGTCGAGCTGCGCCGCAAGCGCGAGCCCGCCGAGGGCCTGTTCATCGCGGAGGGCGAGAAGGTCATCAGACGGGCCAAGGACGCCGGGTACGAGATGCGCTCGATGCTGCTCTCCGCCAAGTGGGTCGACGTCATGCGCGATGTCATCGACGAGCTCCCGGCCCCGGTCTACGCCGTCAGCCCGGAGCTCGCCGAACGCGTCACCGGCTATCACGTGCACCGGGGCGCCCTCGCCTCCATGCAGCGCAAGCCGCTCCCGACGGCCGCCGAACTCCTCCAGACCGCACGCCGAGTCGTGATCATGGAATCCGTCAACGATCACACCAACATCGGCGCGATCTTCCGTTCGGCCGCGGCCCTCGGCATGGACGCGGTCCTGCTCTCCCCGGACTGCGCCGACCCCCTCTACCGGCGCAGCGTGAAGGTCTCGATGGGCGCGGTCTTCTCCGTGCCGTACGCCCGGCTCGACTCCTGGCCCAAGGGCCTGGACTCGGTCCGCGAGGCCGGCCTCACCCTCCTCGCCCTCACCCCGGACGAGAAGGCCCGCTCCCTCGACGAGGCCGCCCCGCACCGGATGGACAGGGTCGCCCTGATGCTCGGCGCCGAAGGGGACGGCCTGTCCACCCAGGCCCTGGTCGCCGCCGACGAATGGGTCCGCATCCCCATGTCCCACGGCGTCGACTCCCTCAACGTGGGCGCGGCGGCCGCGGTCGCCTTCTACGCCGTGGCGACGGGCCGCCCGCGAACCTGAGGGGCCGGCCGTCAGTCCGCGCCGCCCCCGGGAACGTACCCCTGCGAGTGCGGTGGCTGATGCCGTACGACGCCGTCCTCGCCGCCGAGGCCTCGGGCCGGCCCCTGGCAGCCCTGGACGATGCCGATGCCCAGCGCGACCAGCAGCGTCACGACCACGAAGACGAACAGCCGCTGGCGCAGCAGGCGTGGATTGGCGGGCCGGCGACCGGTTCCCGTGTTCCTGGGTCCGGGCCGTCCGGCCCCGCTGCGCGGCGCGGGTCGGCTGCCGCTGCCGCTGCCGGCCGGACGACCGCCGCGCGAGGCGGGAGCGGGACGGCTTCCGGACCGTGCCGACGAGGCACCACCGCCACCACCCCGGGAAGCGCTGCCGCCCCGTGAGGGAACTCCACCCCGAGAGGGAGCCGACCCCCGGGAGGGCACTCCACCCCGAGGCGGAGGCGTACCGGCCCCGCCCCCGGTGCCGGATCCCTGCCCGGTGCCGTGTCCCTGTCCGTGCCCCGACCCCTGTCCGTGCCCCGACCCCTGTCCCGCCCCGGTCCCGGGCGGGCCCGGCTGACGCAGGGTGCGCTCCGGGTAGCTGGAGTGGCTGAGCCGCCCGGTGGGCCGGTCCGCCTCCGCCGCTCTCGGTACGGGCGGCCGGGCGTCGCCCATCCCCTGGGCCTCGCGGGCGGCGATCTCCTTCAGCCGCAGCGAGAGATCGAGGGTGCTGGGCCGTTCCTCGGGGTCCTTGGCCAGGCAGGCCCGGATCAGTGGGGCCAGCGCGTCGGCCACGCCGTGCAGCTGGGGCTCCTCGTGCACCACGCGGTACAGCATCACCTCGGAACTGCCGTGCCCGAAGGGGGAGTCGGCCGTGGAGGCGTAGGCGAGCGTGGCGCCGAGCGAGAACACGTCCGTGGCCGGGGTGACGGCGGCCCCCCGCACCTGCTCGGGTGCGAGGAAGCCGGGGGAGCCGACGGCCGTACCGACATGGGTGAGCGTCGAGGCCCCCGTCGCCCAGGCGATGCCGAAGTCGATGATCCGCGGCCCCTTGGGGGACAGCAGGATGTTGGACGGCTTGAGATCCCGGTGGACGACCCCGGCCTCGTGGACGGCGACGAGCCCCTCCGACAGCGCGGCCCCGATCGCCGCCAGCTCGGCGGCGCCGACCGGCCCCTCGTCGTTGACCTTGTCGTGGAGGGAGGGCCCGGGAACGTACTGGGTGGCGAACCACGGCCGGTCGGCCTCGAGATCCGCGGCGACCAGGCGGGCGGTGCATCCGCCCCGGATCCGCCGGGCGGCCGACACCTCGCGCGCGAACCGCGAGCGGAACTCCTGGTCCTCCGCCAGATCGGGCCGGATCACCTTCAGCGCGACGCGCTGCCCCTTCTTGTCGGAGCCCAGATAGACGACGCCCATCCCGCCCGCGCCGAGCCGTCGGTGAAGCCTGAACGAGCCGACGACGCGCGGGTCCTCGCGCCTCAGGCGCATCATCGCCATGTTCATCCCCGCTGCCCGGTCCGTGTGACGTGGCACAGCTTACGTTTCCACGGCCGTTCGCGCGCAGAGGCCGCGCCCTCCGGCCCCGATCGATTGTCAGTGCCGGGCGGAAGACTTGAAGACTGGTCAGAGAGCCTGGGAATAGGCACCTTTTGGCCGTGCTGTGACCTCAACCACCTGTCACAGAAGGGGGGTTGGATCCGTGCAGGGGGACCGGGCAGAGATGGTCGCGGACGCCGGTGACACGAGGCGCACCGATGAGGTGGTGGCCGGCCGGGCGGGCCGCGGAGGGGAGACGGTGGTCCGCCGAGGGGTGGTGGAAGTGAGCGAAGTCACGGAGACCGGGGAGAAACCGCCCTGCAGGGGGCACCCCCTCCGGGAAGACCCCGAGACCTGGGACCTCGTCTCCACCCAGGGGAGTACTCCCCAGCTCATGGCTCATCCTCCGGGAGGCCCGGCAATCGGTACGAGGGCATGACGTGCTCCGCCCGCCACACGCCTAGATTTGAGGTCAAGCGGCGGGTGCAGCACTCGTCCCCCGAGGTCAGACACCCGCCGCTGCCAGGACAACCAGGACGGTCAGGAGAGGGACCATGGCCCACACGGCACCGCGCACGCAGTTCCGCACCCGCGCTCGCCGCACGGGCCGCCGCCACCCCTTGGTGGCGACACTGATGGCCCTTCCTCTGGCGGCTCTGCTCCTTCTCGTCTTCGACGGCTGGGAGACAGTGGCCACACAGGCGTCGTCCGTGGGTGTGATGCTGGGGCGCTGAGCGGCGACCCCAGGCCCGGAAGAGCGGTCCGGGCGGGGACATCCATCCATGAAACCCCGTGGGGACGGGGGTGCGGCGGACGGCAAAAAATGCCGGCGCAGCTGGGGAGCTGCGCCGGCATTGCTCTGCCCGGACTCCACCGGGGACACCACCGGACGCGACCCGCTGACTACGCTCACCACGAAGCCCCGTACCGCTCCAGGGAGCCCCGTGACCGCCACCCCCGTGACCCCCACCCGCTTGCTCGCCGCTCTCACCACCCGGGCCAAGGTCACGGCACACCCGCGCTCCCCCCACCGCTGCCCCTGCCCCTGCCCCGCAGGGACCCTCGCCGACCGTTCCGACGCCACCGTCGTACGCCACGCGGACACCGTCGTGAAGGCCCACGCCCCCACCACCCTCCCCGCCGACCTCGCCCCGCGCCTGGCCACCGCCACCCGCCACCCGGACCTGCTCCTCCCGCCGCTCGCCCCGGCCCCCGTCGCCCTGCACGGCCGCCTCGTCACCTTCTGGCCCTACGGCACCCCCGTGGACCCGGACGACCCCGATGCCGCCCCCTGGGAAGCGGCCGCCACCCTCCTGGCCCGCCTCCACCGCACGCCCGCCCCGCCCGGCCTCCCGCCGATGCGAGGCCCGGCCAAGGCCGCCCAGGCCGTGGCCCGTCTCCAGGAGACCGTCCCGCCCGCCGCCGGCGCCCCCGTCCTCCGCGCCTGGTCCGCCCTCCCCGCCTGGGCCCGCGGCGAAGCCCCCATGCCCGACACCACCACCCTCTGCCACGGCGACCTCCACCTCGGCCAACTCGTCCGCCACCCCGCCCCCGACGGCGCCTGGCGCCTGATCGACGTGGACGACCTCGGCGTGGGAGTCCCCGCCTGGGACCTCGCCCGCCCCGCCGCCTGGTACGCCTGCGGCCTGCTGCCGCCCGACGAGTGGACCCGCTTCCTGAACGCCTACCGCACGGCCCACGGCCCGGCGGTCCCCGGGGACGGCGACCCCTGGCCCGCGCTCGACGTCCCCGCCCGCGCCCTCACCGTCCAGACCGCCGCCCGCGCGGTGACGAAGGCCGCCGCCGAGGACCGGCCGCTGGACGAGATCGAGCAGTCCCTCGTCGACGCGTGTGCCCGAATGGGTTCGGTACCTCCGCAGTTGCCGTCAAGCTCCGCGAAGTAGGGTGCAACCGACCGCAGCCGGACAGAGTCTGTCCTGGCGGTACGCGAAACAGGACCGACCGGCGAGGAGTTGAGCCGAATCATGCAGTGCCCGAAGTGTCACGGACAGATGCAGACATACAACCGCAATGGTGTCCAGATCGAACAGTGCGCCAACTGTCGGGGGATCTTCCTCGACTACGGCGAGCTGGAGGCGCTGACCCGTCTGGAGTCCCAGTGGACCCAGCCGGCGCCCCCGCCGCCGGCCCCGCAGGCGTACCCGCCCGCGCCTCCCGCCCCGGCCTGGGGTGCCCCGCACGGCGGCCACGGCGGTCATGGCGGCCACGGTGGTGGGCACTACGGCGGCCACCACCGCCACAAGAGCTTCGGCCACATGCTGTTCTCCAGCTGAGCCGGACACCCGAGCCGCACGCACGACGAAGCCCCCGGCCGTACGAGACGGCCGGGGGCTTGTCGGTGTGTGGACGATACTGGGATTGAACCAGTGACCTCTTCCGTGTCAGGGAAGCGCTCTCCCGCTGAGCTAATCGTCCTCGGGACCGCGACCACTCCGGGGAGCGGATCACGAACACTGCGTGCGCGATACTGGGATTGAACCAGTGACCTCTTCCGTGTCAGGGAAGCGCTCTCCCGCTGAGCTAATCGCGCGGGACGGATCCCCGGCCTTCCGGCCAAGATCCAGTGGACGATACTGGGATTGAACCAGTGACCTCTTCCGTGTCAGGGAAGCGCTCTCCCGCTGAGCTAATCGTCCTTGGAGGTGGAGACGGGATTTGAACCCGTGTAGACGGCTTTGCAGGCCGTTGCCTCGCCTCTCGGCCACTCCACCAGGAGTGTAGGGGACCGGGAGTCCCCACTTTCCTTCGAGCGGACGACGAGGCTCGAACTCGCGACCTCAACCTTGGCAAGGTTGCGCTCTACCAACTGAGCTACGTCCGCTTGTCGTTTCGTTCCGCTCTCGCGGCCCGGCGACGAGTTGAACTCTAGCGGATTCCTGGGCCAGTACAAAAACGCGTTTGTGCAGCGTGCGCCCCTGCGGCCCCGCCCGGACCCGCACCGGACACGTCCCGGTCGGCTCGGGGTCGTACCCCGGACCTGCTCGGGGTTGTACTGCGGACCTGTTCAGGGCCCCGCCGGGGACATCCCCGAACCGCCCCGTCGGCACCCGACCTAGACTCGACACCGTGCTCGACCTCTCTCCCCTCGCCCGCTTCGGCGGCCGTGTCGCCACCGGCCTCCTGGACGTCACCGACGACCCCGCCGCCCTCGACTCCACCGGTTTCTGGGCGGTCTGCGCGGACTTCGAGGGCCGTGTCGTCTGCGCCCGCTTCGCCGACGTACGGGACGAACCGGTGCCGGCGCCCGTGCCGGGGGAGTGGCACGGGCCCGCCGCGGGTGACTGGACGTCGTCGCTCGACCGCGCCGCGTACACCGCGGGGGTGCGCCGCATACGGGAGCACATCGCGGCCGGCGAGGTCTACCAGGCGAACCTCTGCCGTGTCCTCACGGCGCCCGTCGCGCCCGGCGCCGATGTCGACGCCCTGACCGCCCTGCTGGCCCGAGGCAACCCCGCACCCTTTGCAGGAACGATCCGCCTGCCCGGTCACGGCGTGGAGATCGCCACCGCGTCCCCCGAACTCTTCCTCCGCCGCGACGGACGCGTCGTCGAGTCCGGCCCCATCAAGGGCACCGGCCGCACCGAGGCCGACCTCCTCGACAAGGACTACGCCGAGAACGTGATGATCGTGGACCTCGTCCGCAACGACATCGGGCGCGTCTGTGCCACCGGCAGCGTGACCGTCCCCGACCTGTGCGCGGTCGAGAAGCACCCCGGACTGGTCCACCTCGTCTCCACGGTCCGCGGCGAACTGCGCGACGGCGCCGGCTGGCCCCGACTCCTCGACGCCGCCTTCCCGCCCGGCTCGGTCACCGGCGCCCCCAAGTCCAGCGCCCTGCGCATCATCGACGCGCTGGAGACGGCACCGCGCGGACCGTACTGCGGCGGCATCGGCTGGGTGGACGCCGACCGCGGCACCGCCGAGCTGGCCGTCGGCATCCGCACCTTCTGGATCGACCGCGCCGCCGACGGCACGGCCCTGCTGCGCTTCGGCACCGGCGCCGGGATCACCTGGGGCTCCGACCCCGAGGCGGAGTGGCGGGAGACCGAACTGAAGGCGGCGCGCCTGCTCGCGGTAGCGTCGGGCACGTACGAGGTGAGTGAAGGGACCCTGAGGTGAAGATCTGGCTCGACGGCGCTCTGCAGGACAGCGCGTCCGCCCGCGTCTCCGTCTTCGACCACGGACTGACCGTGGGCGACGGCATCTTCGAGACGGTGAAGGCGACGGACGGGCGGCCGTTCGCGCTGACCCGCCACCTCGACCGGCTGACCCGCTCCGCGCGCGGCCTCGGTCTGCCGGACCCCGACCACGACGAGGTCCGCGCGGCCTGCGCCGCGGTCCTGGATGCGAACCCGATGCCGCTCGGCCGGCTGCGCATCACCTACACCGGAGGCCACGGCCCCCTCGGCTCCGACCGCGGCGACCAGGGCCCCACCCTCGTCGTCGCCCTCGGCGGGACCACCCGCCGCCCCGACTCCACCGCCGTGATCACGGTCCCCTGGACCCGCAACGAGCGCGGCGCGCTGACCGGCCTCAAGACGACCTCGTACGCCGAGAACGTCGTCGCCCTGGCCCGCGCCCACCAGGACGGCGCCTCGGAGGCCCTCTTCGCCAACACCGTCGGACAGCTCTGCGAGGGCACCGGCTCGAACGTCTTCGTCGTCCTGGACGGCGAGATCCACACCCCGCCGCTCGCCTCGGGCTGCCTCGCGGGCATCACCCGCCAGTTGACCGTGGAGTGGACCGGGGCCAAGGAGACCGACCTCCCGCTCGACGTGCTGGAGCGCGCCGACGAGGTCTTCCTCACCTCCACCCTCCGTGACGTCCAGGCCGTCCACCGTGTCGACATCCGCGAACTCACCGGCGCCCCGGGCCCGGTGACCGCCAAGGCGATGCGGATCTTCGACGAGCGCGCCGGCGACGACCTGGACCCGTAAGGTCCGGCCCCGGGCCGCTGCCGGAAAACGAGCTGACTCCGGTCCGCGCGCACGGGTAGAAACCCCCTGATGACCACGACCCTGCGGCCGACCGAGCCGCTTCAGCGCGCTGCCGACGGAGCACTGTCCCGCCACTTCCGGGTGTGCGTGAACAGCCGCCCCGTCGGAGCGGTCCGGCTCTCCACCGATCCCCTCTTCGGGCTCGCCGTCGCCCACATCGACGACCTGCACATCGAGGAGCCGGACCGCGGCCGGGGGCGGGGCGCGGTGGCCGCGCTCGCCGCCGAGGAGGTGGCCCGGGGCTGGGGCTGCCGGCAGATCGAGATCAGGGTGCCGGGCGATTCCGGGCCCGCGCTGCGGCTCGCGACGGCCCTCGGCTACGTCCACCGCAACCGCGGCATGGAGAAGCGGCTCGGCGCGGTGGCGCCCGAACTGCCGCAGGGCAGCCTGGCCAGGCCCATGACGGAGGCCGAGTACGGCCCGTGGGCCGAGCGCGGCACCGAGGAGTACGCGCGGGACTGGATCGACCGGGGGGTGCCCGCCGAACCCGCCCGGGCCAAGGCGCGGGGGGACTACGCGCGCTCGCTGCCCCAGGGCCTCGCGACGGAGAACGTCCGGATCAGCGTCCTGGAGCACGAGGGCGTCCCCGTCGGCGACCTCTGGCTGGCCTTCACCGGCGACAAGGCGTTCGTCTACAACGTCGAGGCCTACGAGGAGCATCGCGGCCGGGGCCACGGCCGCTCCCTGATGCTGCTGGCCGAGGCCCAGACGCTGGCCGCCGGCCGGCCGGTGCTCGGCCTCAACGTCTTCGCGGGCAACACACCGGCCGAGCGCCTCTACGAGTCGCTGGGGTACGTGACCGTCGGCTACTCGATGTACAAGAACCTGCTCTGAGCCTGAGACGCCGGCTCTCTCATGGCTTCGTGCGGTCGGCTTCGTGCGGTCGGCTTCGTGCGGTTGGCCTCATGCGGTCCCGGCCAGCAGCCGGTCCGCGATCTCCTCGATGCGCTCGCGGAGCCCCTCCTGGCTCTTGCCGCCGTCGAGGCGCTCGCCGCCGATGACATAGGTCGGGGTGCCGGTGACACCGATCGCCTTGCCCTCGGCCTGGTCGGCGTCCACGATCAGGATGTGCCGGCCGTCGATCAGCGCGGTGTCGAACTCCTCGGCGTCCAGCCCGAGTTCACCGGCGATCTCGACCAGGAAGGGTTCTCCCGCACGGTCCAGCTCCTCGACCCGGCCCAGCACCGCCTCGACGTACGCCCAGCCCTTGCCCTGTTCCAGGGCCTCCTCGGCGGCCTGGGCACCGGCGAAGGCGTGCTTGTGCTTCTCCAGCGGGAAGTGCCGAAGACGCAGCTCCAACCGGTCGCCGTACCGCTCACGCAGGGCGCGCAGATCGCCGAGGGCACTGCGGCAGTCCGGGCACTGCAACTCGCACCAGACGTCCAGGACGACGGCGGGAGGGACGGATGCCGGGTCGGACACGGAGGCGGATCCGGACGTGGATCCGGGTACGGAGACCGGGGAGGAGTCGCTCATGACGCCAGTCTCCCAGCCCGCACCCGCCCACCCCAATCCGGACCTCCGTGGCACCGACCAGGTCCTACGGAGGAGCCGACCCGGAGATGTCCCTGATGTCCAGCTCGGAGCATGGCCCGGGAGGGGGCCGAAGGTGCAGGATGGAAGGGACGAAGCGCCCGCCTGCGCGAGGCGTCGAGTCGTGGTGTCCCTGCCCGAGTGAGCCTCGCCTGGAGGACCGGATGATTGCCGAGACCGTCTGTTCCGCCGTCGCCGTGGCCGGGCTGGGCATCGCGGCGGTCACGGCCTACCGCAGGCGTTTCCTGGCGGCCGCCCGCATGGCCGCCTACGCGCTCGTGCCGCTCGGGCTCGTGATGACCGGTGTCGTCGAGTGGCTCGCCGACACCGCCTTCAGCCCGACCGCCTGGGCCGGCTTCGCGGTGCTCGGCTGCGCCTGGGCCCTGTTCGCGACCACCCGCGCGGTGGAGCGCCGCCGGGGCGGCGGCCGCGGCACCCGAAAGGAACGCAAGGCGGCGGCCCGCTCCGCCCGGCCCGACGCCGTGGCCCCCGCAGCCTCGGCCCCCTCCCTGGGCCCGGCATCACCCCGCCCGGCGTCCCGCCCCGCCGCCACCGACGACTTCAGCGACATCGAGGCGATTCTGAAGAAGCACGGCATATGAAGCCCGGGTGCGTCTGAGACCGGTCGAAACGACACAGTCGGCCCATGGGCGCACGGAAACGATCACGGCCTGAAACCGACATCACGGAATACGGCGAACACCCGCTCAATCCGGGCGCGTTGATCGCGTAGGACGCCTGGCCTGCGTCATCATCACCCCCGAGATGCTGGACACCGAACAAGGCGACCCCGCGCCGCCTCAGGACGAGCCGCGCGGGTGCCTCTTCGCCCTTTCCCAGCCACCGCTGATGATCTTCCTAGCGGTGATCGGGTGTCTTCTGCTCATTGCGTCGCTGCACGATCTGCTGCTGCTCTGAGCCGTACCCGCGGTACCCGGCGCCACCCGCCGGGACCGCGTCGGCACCGAAAGCTCCTGAGCCCAGGCCCTCCCCGACACCCACAGAACCACACCCGCTCCGCACCGCCCGCCCCGCACCTGCCGCCGGGCCGGACATGCCGCACCTGCCCGCAGGGCCGGCCAAGCCGCGCCTGCCTTCGTCGGCCGGCCGAGCCGCACCCGTTTCCGGGCCGACCGGACCGAGTCGGCCGCCCGTCGGCCGGACCGCACCCGGTGGAACCTCGGTCCCTCGCCCGGGCGAGAGTCTTCAACCTGTGCCTTGGGCGTCACCCCGGGGCAGTCCTTGGCCCTGCTCTCGGCCGCGCCCGCGGCCGGCGGTCTCGGGTTTCCGTCCCCGCCCCCGGTTCCCGCCCGGCGACCTCAGCCCGCCGCTTCCTTGCGGCGGGCGCGGTAGGCGGCCACGTGGAGGCGGTTGCCGCAGGTGCGGCTGTCGCAGTAGCGGCGGGAGCGGTTGCGGGAGAGGTCGACGAAGGCGCGTCGGCAGTCGGGGGCCTCGCAGCGCCGCAGCCGTTCCTGCTCCCCGGCCACCACGAAGAAGGCCAACGCCATGCCGCAGTCGGCCGCGAGATGGTCGGCGACGGACGCGCCCGGCGCGAAGTAGTGGACATGCCAGTCGTAGCCGTCGTGATCCGTGAGCCGGGGCGTGGTGCCCGCGGCGGCGACCAGCTCATTGATCAGCCCGGCGGCCGTCCGGGCGTCCCGGGCCGCGAAGATCCCGGAGAACCGCCCCCGGATCTTGCGCACCGCGGAGAGGTCGAACTCGGACAGCACGCCGACGTCACTGATGGCGTGCTTGCGTACGAACTCCGCGAGGGTGGCGACATCCGGCAGCGCGTCCGGGGTGGTCTCGTCCTCCGGCGCGGTGTTCACCAGATCCACCACGGCATCAAGCGCACACCGGGTGTCGTGGGTGATCAGCACGTTTCGCTCCCTGGCCTGGGGGTCGGGCGGGCGCCCGCCGATGCTGGCCGATGGTAGCCGCCCCGAGCGCGGAAGCCACGGGGCTCCCGGCGCGGACTGCCGACGGCGGCGTCCCGGACGTCGCCCCGAGCTGTCCGGGACCGCCTCCGAAGCGATCGGGGAGCTGCCCCTGGGGACCTCGGCGCGAGCCAGCCCCGGAGGGCGGGCCCCGCACGCGCCGACGCCGCCCCACGGTGGACCGTGGCACGGCGTCGGCGTGTTCCCTGTGCGATTGTCTTCAGCCCGAGCCGTCTCCCCGAGTGGACGGCGCCGGGCAGCTCGGTATGAGCCCCGTCCTAGCTTTCCGCCAGGATGTGCGAGAGCTCTTGATCGAGATCGAAGTGCCGGTGTTCCGTGCCGGGAGGCACGGCCGCGTCCGTCCGCTTCAGGAAGGACTCCAGGGCCCGCGCCGGGGCCTCGAGCAGGGCCTCGCCCTCGGGAGAACTGAGGGCGATGCAGACGACGCCCTGACCGTGACTGCGTGACGGCCAGACACGGACGTCGCCGGTGCCGGTCGGCCGGTGCAGGCCTTCGGCGAGGAGGTCGCGGGCGAACACCCACTCGACGGTTTCCTCGGCTCCGGTGTGGAAGGTGGCGTGCACGGCGTAGGGGTCGGCCGTGTCGTACCGCAGGCCTGCGGGGACAGGCAGGGAGGACTCGCTCGACACAACGAGGCGCAGGTGCAGCTCGCAGCTGACCGTGGTGTTCATAAGCGCCAGGGCCTTTCGCTCAGTGTGCGCTCGGGGATTCGCACGTCGGCGAAATCGACATGCCACCTACGGTGCCGTTGTAAACCCCTCTGAGTGTTTTGCGTGTCTTTACGTAACTCTTCCGGCCGAGAGCCTGTTCGCGAAGTACCACCATTCCGGTGACTGGAATCTCTCGGGTAGGGTCTGGGTGTATGAATACGGGGAGTAACGAGCCTGGCGAGGTAGCCATGGCGGCGAACGGAGCGAAGGCGGGCGGGGCGGGGGAGGAGCCTCAGGAGCAGGGGCTCGGCTCCCGGGCGCCCGAGTTCGTCAAGGCGCGTCGCGTGCTGCATCTGAGCTGGCAGGTCGGTGTCTTCGTGATCGGCCTGGCGGTGGTGGTGGCCGGCATCATCATGCTTCCGTTGCCCGGGCCCGGCTGGATCGTGATCTTCGGCGGTATGGCGATCTGGGCGACCGAGTTCGTCTGGGCCCAGCTGGTGCTGCGCTGGACCAAGCGCAAGGTCACCGAGGCGACCGCCCGCGCCCTGGACCCCAGGGTGCGCCGCCGCAACATCATCCTCACCTCGATCGGCCTCGTGATCATCGGCGTGCTCATGGGTGTCTACGTGTGGAAGTTCGGCTTCGAGATGCCCTGGAACATCAAGGACCAGTGAGCGACCGCGAGGGCGCGGGAGCCGGGCTGTCGTGGTCACAGGCACCGCCTGACATGGGGTAATGTTCTTCCTGCGTCCGGGCGATTAGCTCAGTGGGAGAGCGCTTCGTTCACACCGAAGAGGTCACTGGTTCGAACCCAGTATCGCCCACCCCGAAACGCTGGCCCGTCTGCGACAGAGCAGACGGGCCAGCGTCGTTCTGTGCTGCGCGGACACCCCCGGTGCGTCCCGGCCGTCGCCCGCTCCCGGCGCCCCAAGGTCAGCCATCCGGCCCATGGGGCGCGACAAGAGCCGGACTGCGAGCCTCGGACCGGACGGAATCCCGTACGCCAGGGCATGCCACGCAGGTCAGGGTGCGTGTGCCTGGGGGCGGGCCGCCGGTTCCGCAGGCCGAGCCGCGCGGCGCGGCTCAGGTCGAGCGACGCAGGCCGGCCAGTGTGCGGCAGGCCGGACCGCCGGCCTCGCAGGCCCCGGGCCCTCCCCTCTCGGGCCCCACACCCACCGGCCGGCCCCAGGCCCCCTCCCCTCGGCCCGCCTCCCACCCCCGGTAGCCCCGGTCGGACCCCAGCACCCGGCACCTCCCACGCGCGTCCGACACCCTCGCTCCCCTCCCTCGCGGCAGCCGCGGCCCCCGCCCCGCCCCACGTCCCGCCCCACGGTCCCGCCCCGCCTCGCCCTCGCGAGCACCACACGCGCACGCACAGGCACACCCTCACCCAGGCACACCCTCACCTTCCCCCCAGCCCCCACCAGCGTGACCGTGCGCAGTCATCTCCCCCATCCGCCCCAGCCCCCGCCCCACCCCGCGTCACCCCCGCCCCCTCCCTGCCGCCGCCCCTCCAACCCCTCCGGCCGGCACCCCCGCCGACCCGTCCCTCCACCCCCTCGCCCCACTCCTCCACCCCATCCGCCACCCCAACCCCCACTCACGCCCCACTCCCACCCAGGCGGATTTCCGTCGCTCGCTCCACCCGCCCGACCCCCACCTCCGGTTCGGCAGCCCGAACACGCCCCGCTCACCTGCAACTTCGCTGCCCCATCAGCGACTTGACCCGTCATCGGCCCGTCCCGCCGCGACGTTGCTTCGTAAGAAATTCCTGTCCGAATCATTGACGCTCCCTCAACCCCCTCGTACCTTTTGCCAGCAAGCGCTTTCTTGAAACGATTCATGCAGCGGCGACGATGCCGCGGGGAGGGCCCGACTGTGGGAACCAGCAGGAATGTTGAGAGGCGAACGATCCTGAAGGCGGCCGGGGCGACTGCGGCAACGCTGGGGCTGGCCGCGACGACCGGGTGCGGTGGGGGAAGTGGCAGTTCCGGGGACGGGACGGTGACACTGCGTTACGCGTGGTGGGGTGGCGAGCCGCGCACCATCGCCATCAAGAAGACGATCGCGCTCTTCGAGAAGAAGTACCCGAAGATCAAAATCAAGCCTGAATTCACCGACTACGAGGCGTTCTGGGAGAAGTTCCAGACCCAGGCATCCGGTGGAAATCCGCCGGACGTTTTCCAGAATGCGGTCGGTTTCCTGCGCAAGTACGACAAGCGCGGCGTTCTCATGGATCTCAAGTCGCAGGCGGACGCCGGGAACCTGAGCCTGGACAACTTCCGCAACGGCGTTCTGGCGAACGGTCAGGTCGACGGCAAGCAGCTCGGCATTCCGGTCGGCGCCAACACCATGGCGCTCGTCATCGACCTCAACGCCTTCAAGAAGGCCGGGGTGGAGGCGAAGTTCGGCTGGACCTGGGACGAGTACTTCGCCGCACTCCAGACGATCCAGGACAAGGTGAAGATCGCCGGTGACACCGGCTACTTCTCCATCATGTACCTCTACGACCTGTATCTGCGTCAGAACGGCAAGGCGTTCTTCACCGACTCCGCGCTCGGCTTCACCGAGGACGATCTGACGCAGTGGTGGGAGGACGGCTACAAGCGGGTCAAGTCGGGGCTCGTCGCCGACCCGAAGAAGATCGAGCAGGTCAAGCCCAAGTCGGGGCTGTCGGCGGGGCTCGCCGCGTCCGAGTTCACCTGGGACAACTTCTCCATCCGCTACGAGGGCGAGGGCGAGTCGGACTACGGGCTCGCGCCGATCCCCACCACCGACGGCAAGGACACCGGCCAGTACCTCGGCTCGCTGATGCTCAGCGGCTTCTCCGGGACCAAGCACCCGAAGGAGGTCGCCCAGTTCATCGACTTCATGGTCCACGACCCCGAGGTCGGCAAGATCATGGGCTACGACCGCGGCATCCTCGCCACGACCGAGCAGTACGAGGCGTTCACGCCCACCGACGACAACAACAAGGGCGTCAAGGCGTACGAGGAGGAGGTCGCCGCCGCCGGCGTCCTCGGGAAGATCACCCCGCACCCGTCCGGCACCGACGTCATCGAGGCGGCCTTCCTGCGCATCGGCGGTGAGGTCGCCCAGGGCAAGACCAAGCCGGCCGACGCCGCCAAGGCCCTGTTCGGCGAGGCCAAGGCCGCGTTCGCGGGCTGAGGGGACGTACCACCATGACGCTCGTCAAGGAAGCGCCCGCGCGCCCGGCCGGGAAACGGTCCGCCGTTCCCGTCGCCGGGCGGCGCGGGCGGCGCCGCGAGAACCTCGCCGGCTATCTCTTCATGTCGCCGTGGATCGCGGGATTCCTGCTGCTCACGGCGGGGCCGATGATCGCGTCGCTGTACTACGCGTTCACCAGCTACAACCTGTTCACGCCGCCCCGGTGGGTGGGGCTCGACAACTTCACGACGATGTTCCAGGACCCGCGCTGGCAGAAGTCGGTCGAGGTCACCCTGAAGTACGTCGTCGTGGCCACCCCGCTGAAGCTGCTGCTCGCGCTGGGTGTGGCGCTGCTGCTCGCGCAGAAGCGGCGGGGGCAGGGCCTGTACCGGGCCGCGTTCTACATGCCCTCGCTCATCGGCGCCAGCGTCTCCGTCGGGTTCGTGTGGCGGGCGCTGTTCTCGGACGACGCGATCGTGGACCGTACGCAGAAGATCTTCGGTCTCGACGTGGGGGGCTGGATCGGCAACCCGGACTACGTCCTCTACGCCCTGGTGGCCCTGAGCATCTGGCAGTTCGGCGCGCCGATGGTCATCTTCCTGGCCGGGCTCAAGCAGGTCCCGCAGGAGCTGTACGAGGCGGCCGAGATGGACGGGGCCGGCCCCGTCCGGCGGTTCTGGAACATCACCCTGCCGATGATCTCCCCGGTGCTGTTCTTCAACGTGCTGCTGGAGTCCATCCACGCGTTCCAGGTGTTCGGTTCCGCGTACGTCGTCTCCGACACCCGGTGCGGGCCGGCCGACGCCACCCTCGTCTACACCTGTTACCTCTACCAGAAGGGCTTCAAGGAGGCCCAGATGGGCTTCGCCTCCGCGATGGCCTGGACGCTGGTGGTCGCGGTGGCGCTCGTCACGGCGGTCCTGTTCTGGTCGCAGAAGAAGTGGGTGCACTACGAGGAGGCCGCCAAGTGACCACCGCCACCAGCCCTGTCGCGCGCACCGCGAACGAGCGGCGGCGCGGCGGCTCGATCGCCTGGCACGTGGGCGCGCTCGCCGTCCTCGCCGTCGTCCTGTACCCCGTGATCTGGGTGCTCGGCGCCTCGTTCAAGCCGAGCAAGGACATCGTCGCCAGCAT
Organism: Streptomyces griseoruber; assembly: GCF_001514205.1. GTDB lineage: Bacteria > Actinomycetota > Actinomycetes > Streptomycetales > Streptomycetaceae > Streptomyces > Streptomyces griseoruber. Next base: position 75,037 of record NZ_KQ948780.1, read on the forward strand.
CGACCTGCTGCCCACCGAGCCGGTCTGGGCGAACTTCTCCGGCCTCGCCGACGGTATCTCCGGCATCTCCATCAGCAGCTTCTTCATGAACTCGCTGACGTACGCGGTCCTCGCCGTGGCCGGTGTGGTCCTGTCCAGCTCGCTGACCGCGTACGCCTTCGCCAAGATCCGTTTCGCCGGACGGAACCTGCTGTTCACGCTGATGATCGGCACCTTGCTGCTGCCGTACCACGTCCTGCTCATCCCGCAGTACGTGCTGTTCCGCAAGCTGGAGCTGATCGACACGCTGGTGCCGCTCGTGGCGGGCAAGTTCCTGGCCGTGGAGGCGTTCTTCGTCTTCCTGATGGTGCAGTTCATGCGCGGGCTGCCGCGCGAGCTGGACGAGGCCGCCCGGCTCGACGGCTGCGGACACCTGAGGATCTACTGGTCCATCGTGCTGCCGCTGTGCCGCCCCGCGCTCATCACCAGTGCCATCTTCACCTTCATCAACGCGTGGAACGACTTCATGGGGCCGTTGATCTACCTCAACACCCCGTCCAAGTACACCGTTTCGCTCGGTCTGATGATGTTCCGCGATCAGGAGGGCATCTCCGACTACGGCAGCATGATCGCGATGTCGCTGGTGGCGCTGGTGCCGGTCATCGCCTTCTTCATGGCCTTCCAGCGCTATCTCATCGACGGTATGGCCACTTCCGGACTGAAGTGAACTGAAGTGAACTGAAGTGAAGTGAACTGAAGTGAAAGGGCTGAGGCGGTCGCCATGGCGCAGGCACGGGTGAAGGCACGCAAGGAGTCCGTGTTCGGTGAGCGCTTCGCGCTCTTCGCCGAGACGCTGCTCACCGGCGTGTGGATCGCCGTGGCCTGCCTCGGCCTCGTCACCTACCCTGCCGCCCTCGCGGCCGGCGCCCGGCATCTGCGGCGTCGTACGCGCCACGAGGACGGCGGGCTGCGGGAGTTCGTCGCCGACTTCCGCTCCGCCGTGCGCGGCGGCTGGCTCGTCGGACTCGCCGGCTGGGCCGCCGCGGCCGCGGTCCGGGTGGACGTCCAGGCCGCGCGGGCCGGGATCCCCGGCGGGCCGCTCGTCGGGGCCGTAGGGCTGTTCGCGCTGCTCGGGCTCGTGGTGGCGGGGCTGCGCGCGGCGGCGGTGTGGGAGCCGGGCCGGCTCTGGCGTCCGCTGCTCGCCGAGGCGGGCCGGCGGACCGTGCGCGACCCGGCCGGATCGTTCCTGCTCGTCGCCGGGCTGGCCGTCGTGGCCCTGTCCGGCTGGGTGGTCGCCCCGCTGGCCGTCCCGGTGCTCGGGGCGGTCGTGGCCGCCGCCGTCGCCGTGGAGGAGCGCCGGCGCACCCGCTGAACCCCCGGGGTCGGCGCGCCCCCGGGGGCGGCGCCGTACCTCTCCCTGTCATGCCCCTGACTAGTTGACCCGTCAGACTCGGGAAAGGAAAGACCATGTCTCCCATCCCCCGCAGGTCCCTCCTCAAGGCGGCGGCCGTCGCCGGCGCCGCCGCGCAGTTCTCCTGGGCGCTCGGGACCAAGGACGCCGGGGCCGCGCCCCGGGCCGCGGCGGCCGACGCGGATCCGGTGCCCCTGGACTGGCTGGAGGACGGCGGTCTCGGCGCCGCCCCCGGCTCCACGCTCGGCGTGCCCTGGCCGATGGGCGCCTTCCAGGAGGACCAGACCTTCGCGCTGACGGATGCCGACGGCAAGGACGTCCCCGTCCAGTCCTGGCCGATCGCCTACTGGCCGGACGGCTCCCTCAAGTGGACCGCGCACGCCGTCAGCCAGGGCTCCGGCAAGCTCACCCTCGCCGCCGGCACCCCCGCCGCCCCCGGCAAGAAGGTCACCGTCGACAGGAGCGGCGGCACGGTCGACGTCTCCACCGGTGTCATCACGGTGAGGATCGGCAAGGACGGCGCCTCGATCGTCAAGTCCGTCAGGCGCGGCTCCACCGAGATCGCCAAGAACGGCCGGCTGGTCCTGATCCGCCAGCCCGAGATCGAGGACGAGGACCAGGGCACGGTCAGGACCGAGCGCTTCGAGGGCGCCATCGGCGAGGTCACCGTCGAGCAGGAGGGCCCGGTCCGCGCGGTCGTCCGTATCGACGGCAAGCACCGCAAGGGCAGCCGCAGCTGGCTCCCGTTCTCGATCCGCCTCTACTTCTACGCGGGCGCCGACTCCTTCCGCATGGTCCACACGATCACGTACGACGGCACCCAGGAGCCCGGCAAGGCCTCCGGCGACTTCATCCGCGGTCTCGGGGTGCGCTTCACCGTGCCGATGCGCGACGAGTCGTACGACCGCCACATCCGCATCGGCGGCGAGGGCACCGGTCTGCTGAGAGAGGCGGTCAAGGGCATCACCGGTCTGCGCCGCGACCCCGGCGCCGCCGTGCAGGCCGCCCAGTACGCGGGGGAGAAGCTGCCCGACCCCGCCACCTGGGACCAGCGGGTCACCACCCGTCTGCAGTACATCCCCGAGTGGGGCGACTACACCCTCTCCCAGCTCTCCGCCGACGGCTTCACCCTGCGCAAGCGCACCAAGAAGGGGTACGGGTGGATCGGCGCCGGCGGCGGCAAGCGGGCCTCCGGCTTCGGGTACGTCGGCGGGGCGAGCGGCGGATTCTCCTTCGGGCTCAGGGACTTCTGGGAGCGGCACCCCTCCCAGCTCGACATCCGCGACGCGCACACCGATGCCGCCGAGGTCACCCTCTGGCTCTGGTCCCCCGAGGCCCAGCCCATGGACCTGCGCTTCTACCACGACGGCATGGGCCAGGACACCTTCCCCGAGCAGCTCGAAGGCCTCAACATCACCTACGAGGACTACGAGCCGGAATTCGGCACCCCCTACGGGATCGCCCGTACCTCCGAACTGCTGTTCTGGGCCCATGAGTCGACGCCGACGCCCGCGCGGCTCGCCGAACAGGTCGAGGCCGTACGGGTCCTCCCGCAGCTGGCCGCCCCGCCCCGGCAGCTCATCAAGGCGAAGGTCTTCGGCCCGGGCCTGTACTCCGAACCCGACCGCTCCACCCCCGCCAAGGCGAAGATCGAGGACCACCTCGACTTCCTCTTCACCTACTACAAGGACCAGGTGGAGCAGCGCCGCTGGTACGGCTTCTGGGACTACGGCGACATCATGCACACCTACGACACGGTCCGCCACCAGTGGCGGTACGACATCGGCGGCTACGCCTGGGACAACTCCGAGCTGTCCCCGGACCTCTGGCTCTGGTTCGCGTATCTGCGCTCGGGCCGTGCGGACATCTTCCGCTTCGCCGAGGCGATGACCCGGCACACCGGCGAGGTGGACGTCTACCACATCGGCCAGTGGGCGGGCCTGGGCACCCGGCACGGCGTCCAGCACTACGCCGACAGCGCCAAGCAGCAGCGCATCGCCAACACCACCTACCGCCGCTACTACTACTTCCTCACGGCGGACGAACGCGTCGGCGACCTCATGCACGCCAACGTCGACTCCGACGAGACGTTCCTCGCCCTGGACCCGCTGCGCAAGATCCGCACCGAGCCGTACACCCCCGACCGGCACGCCCTGTCGATCGGCTTCGGCACCGACTGGAGCGGTCTGGTCTCGGCGTGGCTCACGGAGTGGGAGCGCAAGGGCCCCAAGTGGGAGAAGGCCAGGGCGCGCGTGCTGTCGACGATGGAGACGATCGCCGCCCAGCCCAACGGCTTCGTCCAGGGCAGCGGCCTGTACGACCTCGACACCGGGAAGTTCGCCGTGGCCACCACCCCGGTCGTCGGCGTCTCCCACCTGTCCGCCGTCTTCGGCCTCAACGAACTCTGCGCGGAGCTGATCCACCTGGTCGACATGCCGGCCTTCGACGCGGCCTACTTCGACTACTGCCGCTACTTCAACGCCACCAAGGCCGAGCAGGCGGCGCGCTACGGCTCCCACTTCGGCACCCTGCTGCTGTTCCAGGGCCACTCCCGCCTCGACGCGTACGCCGCCGTACAGACCGGCGACGAGAAGCTCGCCAAGCGGGCCTGGACGAAGTTCTACAGCTCCGACGGCTACACCGAGTCCTCGCCGTGGAAGACGGAACCGGTGAGCGGCCCCGCCGCCCTGGTCGCGGGCAGCGAGGCCGCCTGGGTGTCCACCAACGACACCGCTCTCTACGGCCTCGCCGCCATCGAGAACCTGGCCCTCCTCGGCGACAAGATGCCGTAACCGGCGGTCAGTTCATCCGCCCCAGGACCTCCCGCACCTTCCGGACGTCCCGCAGCCGCTGCTCGTACGTCGCCCCGAGCGCGAGCAGCAGCAGTCCGGCGAGGGCGGGAGGCACCCAGCGGGGGAGCGCGTCGGCGGCCTGGACCAGGTACGGGGCGAGTTCGTGCAGCGCGTCCACGACGAGCACCGCGCCGCCCAGCACCAGGAGCGACTGGAGCCGGTGCCGGGCCCCCAGCAGGGTGACCAGCAGCGCGGCCGCGCCCAGCAGCAGGGGGCGGGTCCACTCCGGGTCGCCCCAGGTCGCGGCCAGGCTCGGCAGGAGGGTGGCGGCGAGCCCGGGGCCGTACGCCGTCCAGGACGAGGACCGCGGGTCACGGCGCCGGCGCACCACCCCCACCAGCAGTGCGGGGACGGTGACCGGCAGGGTGTACGCCTCCGGGACGCCAACCTGCCAGGCCGCCAGCCGCACCCAGGAGGCCAGCACGAACAGGACGACGGCCGCGTGGCCGACCCGGCGCCGGTCCGGACGTACGGCCGTGCCCGCGGTGATCACCGCGCACAGGGACAGCACCAGGGCGAGCAGGGGCAGGTCGGGGAGCGCGAGACCGACGGCGACCAGGCCCGCGACGGCACCCGTGATCTCCACCGCGAGCGTGCCGGCGGGGTCGGCGATCCGGGGCGCGAGCAGGGCCGCCGCCACCGGGACCACCAGGACCAGCAGGGCGATGTGCTCCGGCCGCCAGCCGGCCGAGGCGCCCACCGCGCAGGCCAGCGCCGTGGCATGGCCGAGGGAGGCGGCGGCCGGCACCGGGGCGGCCCGTCCGCGCAGGGCGGCCGCCGCGAACACGGCGGTCAGCGAGGCCAGGACGGTCAGGGTGGCCGGCTCGGCGGCCAGGGAGAGGAGGCCGAGGCTGAGCGAGGTCGCCACGGCGAGACCGGCCGCCGACGGCGTGCCGCGCCACAGCAGTGCCGTCACCAGCAGCCCGAGCAGTGACAGGCCCGCCGCATAGGGCAGTTCGAGCGCGGCCGGGAGGGCGACCGCCGCCGCCCAGGCCGGCCCGAGCGCGTACGGACGCCACCGCGCGTCGCCGCGGACCGCGAGCAGCGCGGCGACCACGACGAGGACCAGGGGAGCGGTGGCCGAGTGCGGCGGCCAGAACGCGTCGACCGTCACCGCCGCCCGCGCGTCCTCGGGCGCTCCCGCCCAGACACGGCCCAGCCACACCGTCGGCCCCAGCAGCGCGACACCCGCCGCGGGCAGCGCCCACAGCACGGCGCCGCCCTGCACGGCGTACGAGGCCAGAGTGAGCCCCCGGCGGACCGGCGCCGTGCCCCGCGCGACCGCGAGCAGCGCGATCCCGCAGGCCAGACACGCGGGCACGACCCAGGCACCGGGCAGCGACACCCGCAGCACACCGCCGGCCCCGGCGACCGCGCACAGCCCGGCCGCCAGCGCCGTACCCGTGGCGAGCGCGGTGTGCGGCGTGAACCGCGCGACCCCCAGGGCGATCGCCGCCGCGAGAAGGAGGAGCCCCGCCGCACGGGCGGCGGCGCCCGGACCGGACGCGTCCAGCGAGAGCACCACGGACGCGAGCACGCCGAGGCCGCCCACGGTGAACGCGCACACCAGGGCGACCGGCCGGAGGGGCCGCCCGGACACCCGGAGCGCGACCACGGCGTCGCCCGCCGCCGTCAGCAGCAGCGCGGCCGTCACCGCGTACGGCCCGCCGTCCGCTGCCACCACCCAGAGCGGCAGCGGGAGTTGGCCGGCCAGCAGGGCGGCCGGGCGGGGCAGCCGCAGCTCGTCGAGAGCCATGCCGTACGCCGCCCAGAGCGCCGCCAGCACCGTCGACGCGAGAGCCGTGTACGTCACGCCGTCCGCCCCCGCGAACGCGGCCTCGTACAGGGCGTAGGCGTCCAGGACCGTGAGGGCGAGGCCCAGCCCCGCGACCGACTCGGCGGTCGAGCGCAGCCCGCGCCGCAGCAGCGCCACCGGCGCGCCGAGCACGGCCAGCGTGACCCCGCCCAGCACCAGGGAGCGGCCCGTGATGCCCAGATGACCCCAGCTGACCAGGGTGAACACCATCGCCGCCACGGTGAGCAGCACACCGCCGAGCAGCAGCAGGACGTTCTGTACACCGGGTGCGGTGGCCTCCGGCCGAGAAGAGGGGGGCGGCGGCGCGGGCAGGGGCCGTACCGGCTGGAGAACGGAGACCAGCCAGGCCCGTCGGGCCAGCAACTGGGCGCGCCGGGCGTCCAGTCGGTACAGCTCGGCATCGAGGATCCGCAGTTCCTCGGCCGGGGGCGGAAGGGACGTCATGCCAGGAGTGTGGGGCGCGTCACTTTCGTACGGCATGCGTACGGGTACTCAGAACGTACTCAAATGCCGTCGGGCGGACCCCCGTACCGGCACACTCGGCCCATGGACTGGACGCACTACCGCTTCCTCAGCCGGTGGGCCCTGCCCGCGCCGCCCGCCGTCGTCTACGCCGCGCTGGAGCGGGCCGAGGACTATCCGCGCTGGTGGCGCCAGGTCCGCGAGGTGAACCGGCTCGACGACACCACCGGGATCATCCGCATCCGCTCACTGCTGCCGCACGACATCACGTTCACCGCGCGCGAGACGCGCCGCGATCCGACGGCGGGCGTCCTGGAGATCGCGATGTCCGGCGACATCGAGGGCTGGGCCCGCTGGACGCTCACCGCCGACGGCCCCGGCACCCTCGCCCGCTACGAGCAGGTGGTCGAGGTGCGCAAGCCGCTGCTCAGACGGTTCGCCGTGCCCGGGCGCCCGCTGTTCCGGGCCAATCACCGGCTGATGATGCGGGCCGGGCGGCGCGGACTGGCCGCCCGTCTGGAAGCGGTTTGAAGGAAGCGTGCGGGGACCTGTATTGTTCAGTGCGTTCCCGGGCGATTAGCTCAGTGGGAGAGCGCTTCGTTCACACCGAAGAGGTCACTGGTTCGAACCCAGTATCGCCCACCGGGAAAAAGCCGGTCCGCATACCGCGGGCCGGCTTTTTGCGTGCCGGTCCCGGCTAGGCCGCCGCCGACAGTTCCGGGCGGACCGGCCAGGACGTGTCCACCGTCTCCGGGTTGCCGCTGCGCGCGAACCACGCCTGCAGGCCGCGCGCCTGCGCCGCGAACCACGTCGTCTGGAGCGCGTGCAGCTCGGCGGGGGAGAGCCGCTCCAGTCGCGCCGAGAAGCGCCGGCCCACGGCCCGCACGACCTCCAGCGCGGCCAGCGCGTCCGCCGCCGCGTCATGCGCGTCGGCCAGCGACACGCCGTAGTGCCCGCACAGGTCGGTCAGTGTGCGCCGGCCCTTGCGGTAGCGGTCCAGATGCTTGTCCAGCACCCGGGGGTCCAGCACCCGCAGCGGCGCCGGTTCCAGCCAGTGACCCAGCGAAGAGGCCCGGTGCCGGCGCAGCTCGCGGTCCAGCAGGGTCAGATCGAACGGCGCGTTCATCACGACCAACGGCCGTCCCGCCGCCGCCTGTTCGGCGAGCAGCTCGGCTATCTCGAACATCACCGGCGCCGGCCAGCGGCCGTTGCGCTGGAGATGGTCGTCCGTCAGCCCGTGCACCGCCGTCGCCTCGGCGGGCACCGGCACGCCCGGGTTCACCAGCCAGCGGCTCACCCGCGGCCGTACCCCCGGCGCGTCCTGGACGACGAGGGCGGCCGACACTATCCGGTCGGCCTCCACGTCGACGCCCGTCGTCTCCGTGTCGAAAGCGGCCAGCGGGCCCTCGTACCAGTACGACATACCAACACAACCCCTCGTTCACCCACGGCAGCTGACGCACCGTCTTCTGCCCGTTTGGTGATACCCGGGCTGTTTGCGCCGTACGCCGGAAGGACACAACAGGAGTACGGGTCTTTGCAGTTCAGCGGCCCGCGGCGGGATTCTCACCGAGGTTCACTCGGCATTTCGTTCGGCCCGGTTCCGGGCATCTCACTTGTCGTGGAAGGCAGTTGGTCATGGCGATAGCGCAGCCCGAGCGGGGCGGGCTGCTGCCCGAACAGACGGGCCCCCATCGCGGCACACTCGCCACCACCGCCTGCATGGAGACACTGCAGGTCGGGTACTTGCACGCGGTCGCGGCGGCCGCGGGCTGCTCGCTGTCCCAGCCGTTCCCGGACAACGGCATCGACTGGCACGTCAGTCACAGCGCACCCGGGCACACCGTGGACGACGAGGTCACCATCAAGGTGCAGCTCAAGGCCACCTACCAGATACCGCCCGGTCCGCCGGGCCGGTTCTTCTCCTTCACCCTCGACAACGACCACCTGCGCAAGCTCGCCCGCACCCCGGTGTCGGTGCACAAGATCCTGGTCGTGATGATCGTCCCCCGCTCGCAGGACCAGTGGCTGCGCGCCGGACACGACCGCCTCGACCTGCGGCACTGCTGCTACTGGGTCAATCTGGCCGGCCACCCGATCACCGGGCGGACCCGGACCACCGTGCGGATACCGACCTCACGCATCTTCGACGACCGGGCCCTGTGCGAGATCATGACGCGGGTCGGGACGGGAGGCAGACCATGACCCACCGGCCCCTCGACGAGCCCCTGAGGGCGGTACGGCCGCACCCCGAGCTCTGCTGGGACCGGGCCCCCGAGCCCGGCGAGGTCGACCCGGCCGTCCTCGGCGCCCTGCTGCGCCGGCACGGCTGGCAGCGGCGGGGCGGCGCCGCCGGACGCTACGGCCGCTGGACCCCACCCGGGCCCGGTGCGGGCGGCACGAGTCTCCTCGTGCCCGAGAGCCGGGCCTTCCCCGACAGCGACGACCTGCTCGGCGAGGCGCTCCAGGCGCTCGCCCGCAGCGGCACGCCCTCCGCGCGCGAGGTGCTCGTCGGGCTCGCCGTACCCAGCGACGAGATCCGCTGGTGGCGCGACACCCCGCACGGGCCCGCCGGGGCCGCGCCCTGGACCGTCGAGGAACAGCTGCGCGGCGCCGCCCGCCAGATGCTCCTGGCCGGCGCGCTCGCCACCCGCGCGCGGGCCGGCTACTACGGCGCCCGGCACCGCAGGGCCGCCTCCGCCCTGCTCGACCAGGTCCTGGTCGGCTCCGGGGCCGGCGGCCGCCGGCTGACCGCCTTCGTGCCGGCCGGATCGATCCGCCCCCTCGCCGTCCGCCTCCACCAGGCCCTCTACGCGGTCCGCGAGGCCATCGACTACCAGCGGGCCACCGGCGGCATGGACGCCTTCGACGGCGCCGTGGAGGCCGGCGCCAGCCGGGAGCTCACCGACGCCCTGATCGCCCTCGTCCGCGGCACCGAGGGCGCCCGCGTCGCGGTGGAATGGTCCCCCGCGGCGGGAGTGCCCGAGGACTGCGCCGCCACGAACGAGCCCGTCGAGTTCTCGCCCGGCGACCTGCCCGTGCTGCGCGAGGCCGGCGCCCGCTATCTGCGCGAGGAACCCGCCGTGTCCGTGCGCATCACCGGCACCGTCGTCCGGCTGCGCAGGTCGGGGCCGCGCGGAGAGGGCAGCGTACGGCTGCGGGTGCTGGCCGGCGCCGAGATCCCCCACGTCCGGATCACCCTGGACGAGGAGGACTACCGCACCGCCGGGCAGGCCCACCTCGTCGGTCTGCCGGTGCGGGTGCAGGGGCGGCTGGAGAGCAGGGGCGGCTTCCGCAGGCTCACCGGCGCCTGCGGGGTCGTACCCGTCCAGGTCGACGACGCCGAGCGGGACCGGCTGATGAAGTCGCTCCAGGAACATCTCGACTTCTTCGAGGAGGCCTGCGGCGGGGAGTACGACGGGGACTGAGGCGCTGCGGGGCCGCAGGGGACGGGACAGATTTCGCGGTCGGCGGGTGCGGGTCGGTACGATCCCCTATTGCGCGCGCTCCCGGTATGGCGCCGCACCCCACCTTCAGTCAGGAGAGACCGGTGTCAGACGTCCGTGTGATCATCCAACGCGATTCCGAGCGGGAAGAGCGCACGGTGACGACGGGCACCACGGCCGCCGACCTCTTCGCCGGCGAGCGTTCCGTCATCGCCGCGCGCGTGGGCGGCGAGCTCAGGGACCTGTCGTACGTGCTCTCCGACGGCGAGGAGGTCGAGGGCGTCGAGATCGCCTCCGAGGACGGCCTCAACATCCTGCGCCACTCCACCGCGCATGTGATGGCCCAGGCCGTGCAGGAGATCTTCCCCGAGGCCAAGCTGGGCATCGGCCCGCCGGTCAAGGACGGCTTCTACTACGACTTCGACGTCGAGAAGCCGTTCACGCCCGAGGACCTCAAGGCCATCGAGAAGAAGATGCAGGAGATCCAGCGGCGCGGTCAGCGCTTCGCCCGCCGGGTCGTCACCGACGAGGCCGCCCGCGAGGAGCTCGCGGACGAGCCGTACAAGCTGGAGCTGATCGGCCTCAAGGGCTCCGCGTCCTCCGACGACGGCGCGGACGTCGAGGTCGGCGCCGGTGAGCTGACGATCTACGACAACCTCGACGCCAAGACCGGCGAGCTGTGCTGGAAGGACCTCTGCCGCGGTCCCCACCTGCCCTCCACCCGCCTCATCCCGGCGTTCAAGCTGATGCGCAACGCGGCCGCCTACTGGCGCGGCAGCGAGAAGAACCCCATGCTCCAGCGCATCTACGGCACCGCCTGGCCGTCCAAGGACGAGCTGAAGGCGTACCTCGACTTCCTCGCCGAGGCCGAGAAGCGCGACCACCGCAAGCTGGGTGCCGAGCTCGACCTGTTCTCCATCCCCGAGCAGATCGGCTCCGGCCTCGCCGTCTTCCACCCCAAGGGCGGCATCGTCCGCCGGGTGATGGAGGACTACTCGCGCCGCCGCCACGAGGAGGAGGGCTACGAGTTCGTCTACACCCCGCACGCGACGAAGGGGAAGCTCTTCGAGACGTCCGGGCACCTGGACTGGTACGCCGACGGCATGTACCCGCCCATGCAGCTCGACGAGGGCGTGGACTACTACCTCAAGCCCATGAACTGCCCGATGCACAACCTGATCTTCGACGCGCGAGGCCGCTCCTACCGCGAGCTGCCGCTGCGCCTGTTCGAGTTCGGGACGGTGTATCGGTACGAGAAGTCGGGCGTGGTGCACGGCCTCACGCGCGCGCGGGGCTTCACGCAGGACGACGCGCACATCTACTGCACCCGTGAGCAGATGTCGGAGGAGCTCGACAAGACGCTCACCTTCGTGCTCGGCCTGCTGCGCGACTACGGTCTGACCGACTTCTACCTGGAGCTGTCCACCAAGGACCCGGAGAAGTTCGTCGGCTCCGACGAGGTCTGGGAGGAGGCCACCGAGACCCTCCGCCAGGTCGCCGAGAAGCAGGGCCTGCCCCTGGTCCCCGACCCGGGCGGCGCCGCCTTCTACGGGCCGAAGATCTCCGTCCAGACCAAGGACGCCATCGGTCGCACCTGGCAGATGTCGACGATCCAGCTCGACTTCAACCTGCCGGAGCGCTTCGACCTGGAGTACACCGGCCCCGACGGTGCCAAGCAGCGCCCGGTGATGATCCACCGCGCCCTGTTCGGCTCCATCGAGCGGTTCTTCGCGGTGCTCCTGGAGCACTACGCGGGCGCCTTCCCGGCCTGGCTCGCGCCGGTCCAGGCGCTCGGCATCCCGATCGGCGACGGGCACGTCGAGTACCTGGAGAAGTTCGCCGCGGCCGCCCGTAAGCAGGGGCTGCGCGTCGAGGTCGACTCCTCCTCCGACCGGATGCAGAAGAAGATCCGCAACGCCCAGAAGCAGAAGGTGCCCTTCATGGTCATCGCGGGCGACGAGGACATGTCGAACGGCTCGGTGTCCTTCCGCTACCGCGACGGCTCGCAGGAGAACGGCATCCCGTTCGACGAGGCCATCGCGAAGATCGCGAAGGTCGTCGAGGAGCGGACGCAGGTCTGATCCGGCCGTGGGAGGGCCCCCGGGGAGTTCAGCTCCCCGGGGGCCCTTCGACGTTCTCGCGGTCGCTCTCCAGCGAGAACACCTGGACCAGCCACGACGAGAACGAACCCGTCACCGCCCCCAGCAGCGCCAGCCCGCACGCCATCAGGCCCACCGCGATCGTCCGGCCGCCGGCCGTGACCGGGACGACATCGCCGTAGCCGACCGTGGTGAGCGTCGCGCACGCCCACCACAGCGCGTCCCCGAAGCTGTGCATCTCGGTGCCCGGCGCCCCCCGTTCCCGGTCGTAGACGGCGAGCGAGCACGCGAAGCCGAGCAGCACCGTCGTCAGCCCGGCATACGTGATCACGCGCGCGTAGAGCGACAGCCGGGGTTCGCCGTGCCGGTGCTGGACGGCCTCGTACACCTTGACCACCCGCAGCGGGCGCAGCAGGGGCAGCACGACGACGACGGTGTCCAGCTTGTGTGTGGGGACGAAGCGCAGCCCCTGTCCGCTGAGCCGCCAGCGCACCCCGTAGTCGGCGGCGAACATCGCCCAGGTGAGGGACAGCACCGCCGTGCACAGGTCCCGCCAGGCGCCCGGCAGGTCCTGGGCGAGGACCAGGATCGCGTACATGGTGAGGAACAACAGCGAGGCGAAGGCGAGGGGGATCTCGGTGCGCTGCTCCCAGCGGGCCTGGCGGCTGACTTCGTCCATCGGGCCAGCTTCGCCCGCCGGGCTTCACCCGCAACCCCGGCGACACGCCGCGAACGGGCGAAGCCATATGCTGCCTTGCATGACGAGTGAGCCGGAGCAGCAGATCGGAGTGGGGACGCAGGACGCGTTCCAGCGCCTGTGGACGCCCCACCGGATGGCCTACATCCAGGGTGAGAACAAGCCGACCGGCCCGGGGGCCGACGACGGCTGCCCGTTCTGCTCGATCCCGGCGAAATCCGACGAGGACGGGCTGATCGTCCAACGGGGCGAGCATGTGTACGCGGTGCTCAACCTCTACCCGTACAACGGCGGCCACCTGATGACCGTGCCCTACCGCCATGTCGCCGACTACACCGAGCTGACCGGTTCCGAGACCCTCGAGCTGGCCGAGCTGACCAAGCAGGCGATGACGGCCCTGCGCACCGCGTCCGGCGCGCACGGCTTCAACATCGGCATGAACCAGGGGACCGTGGCGGGCGCGGGCATCGCCGCCCATCTCCACCAGCACCTCGTGCCCCGCTGGGGCGGGGACACGAACTTCATGCCGGTGGTCGGCCACACGCGTGTCCTGCCGCAGCTGCTGGCGGACACGCGGAAGATGCTGGCCGACGCCTGGCCCCGGTGACGGTGGGCGCGTCCGGGGGCCGGAGCCCCCGGACACTCACGCGTCGTACGTGTCGGCCTTGCGCGGTGACACTTCCTGCACGCCGCCGCTCAGGACCGACGAGCGCGAGCTGAACTTCTCCAGGTCCACGTCGTGCTCCTTGAGCACCCGGAACGCGGCCCGGTGCACCGCGCGCAGCACCGGCGTGGCCGTGCGCAGCGCGTCGTCGGCCATGAAGCGGTGCCGCCAGGGCTGGTCGGCCCAGGCGTGCCGCAGGCCGAACGGCTCGGGCAGGCCGATCGAGCCGCCGAGCCACTTCAGCAGCGGCGGGTACCAGCTGATCGTGGCCCGCGCGGCCAGCCGGACCACCTCGTCGGTGGTGACCAGGGGCAGCTTGATGGTCCGCGTCTCCCAGAAGCGGACGGTCTTGGCGACCTCCTTGGTGGGGGCCTCCGGCTTGCTGCTGAACAGGCCGTTGACCGGTCCCAGCGCGTGCCCGGTGACCTCGATGCGCAGGGTCTCCTTCAGCACGGTCACCGTGACCATCATCGTGAGGATCAGGCTGCCGTTGTACAGATGCGGCCACTGCACGCCCAGGTAGTGCCGGTCGCCGCCGTCGAACTGCTTGCCGTTGCAGATGTCCTCCACGGCCCTCGGCTTGACCTGGTACGCCTCGACGTCCGTCCCCTCGGGCCGGGTGACCTCCTTGGCGCCCTCGCCGACATGGGTGACGATCCAGTGCCGCACCTGCGGCTCGGGGAAGCCGCCGGTCTTCAGCCGCTGCCGGTGCAGCACGGTCAGCTCCTCGTGGATGGCCCGTACGACCGTCCAGCTGCGGAACTCGTGGACGCCCTTCACGGGGTCGACCGGGGTCAGCTCCTCCGCCAGGGACCAGGAGCCCCAGCGGGTGCCCATGCCGAGTATGCCCTTGGGGCCGGCGTAGAAGACCGAGTTGGACTGCTGCTCGGCGCTGAGCCGGGCCAGGGACTGGCGCAGCTGCTCGGCCGCGGCCTGGTCGGGGCTGGTCGGCACCGCCTCGGGGACCTTCGCGCCGATGCTGCCGCCGGACAGCAGCCCGTCCCAGCGCTCGCGCAGGTCCTTCGCGGTGCGCTCGCAGACCCGCTTGGCCAGGAACCAGCCGGCCATCGGGGCGACGATGCAGCCACGCGCGTACCACCCCCAGACGCCGGCGAACGGCATCCGGACCAGGAAGATCACGGCGAGGGCGGCGACCGCGACGAGCAGGCCGGTGCCGAGTCCGGAGATCCGCTTGTTGTCCGTCCTGGCCATACCGGCCCGGAGCTGGAAGACGAGCAGCCACACCAGCAGTCCGGGCAGGAAGAGCACCCCGCACAGCAGCATGATGCCGGTCAGCGTGATGTCGCGCTGCCGGCGGATGCGGGTGGCCGCGAGGCAGTGCTCGACGACGACCTGGGGCTCACTGCCGAAGGACTGGATGAGCGGCTTGCGGCCGACGCCCAGCATGCGGTCGATCACCGCCTGGGAGTACGCCTCACCGAAGTTGGGCCGGAAGATCTTCGCCCACTTGCGGCCCTCGTTGACCGTCGACTGGTGCCATTCGTTGTCGGCCTTCTTGATCTCCTCCATCGGGGTGTCCCGGTAGGCCGCCGAGGCGAGCGCGAACGTCGGGCCCTGCCCCGCTCCGCCCGTCCGGGGCACCTGTGGCCCGAAGAAGTCCTCCACGGTCATTCCCGCCCCCACTCGCCGCGATCCCGCTCCTGCGGCCTTCCCGACTTCCGTACTCCGCACACCTGTTGATCAGGTCATCAGCGTATCTCCAGCCACTGACATCCGTCGGCGGACGGCCGAAGCCGCCCGCCGAACCGGAGGATCACCTTCCCCTCTGGGCACTTGAGGCCTGCTCAGCCCCAACCGCTACCCGGCCGCCGCCTGTTGCCGGACCTTCTCGGCCACCTGCGGCGGCATCGGCTCGTGGCGGGCGTACGCGCGGTGGAAGCGCGCCGTGCCGTGCGACAGCGAGCGCAGGTCGACCGCGTACCGGCCGATCTCGATCTCGGGCACCTCGGCCCGTACGAGGGTGCGCCCGCCGGCCGTCTGCTCGGTGCCCAGCACCCGCCCGCGCCGCCCCGACAGGTCGCTCATCACCGCGCCCACGTAGTCGTCGCCGACCAGCACGCTCACCTCGGCCACCGGCTCCAGCAGATGGATCCTCGCCTCGGCCGCCGCCTCGCGCAGCGCCAGCGCGCCGGCCGTCTGGAACGCGGCGTCGGAGGAGTCCACCGAGTGCGCCTTGCCGTCGAGCAGGGTGATCCGCACGTCGACCAGCGGATGCCCGCCCACGACGCCCTTGGCCGCCTGCGCCCGTACGCCCTTCTCGACGGACGGGATGAACTGCCGCGGCACCGCGCCGCCGACGACCTTGTCCACGAACTCGATGCCCGCCCCGCCCGGCAGCGGCTCCACCTCGATCTCGCAGATCGCGTACTGCCCGTGCCCGCCCGACTGCTTCACATGCCGCCCGCGCCCGGCCGACCGGTCGGCGAACGTCTCCCGCAGCGAGACCCGGTGCGGCACCACGTCCACCTGGACGCCGTAGCGGGCGCGCAGCCGCTCCAGGGCCACGTCCGCGTGCGCCTCGCCCAGACACCACAGCACCACCTGGTGGGTGTCCTGGTTCTGCTCCAGGCGCATCGTCGGATCCTCGGCGACCAGCCGCGACAGGCCCTGCGAGAGCTTGTCCTCGTCGGGCTTGCTGTGCGCCTGGATGGCGAGCGGCAGCAGCGGGTCGGGCATCTGCCAGGGCTCCATCAGGAGCGGGTCGTCCTTCGCGGAGAGCGTGTCGCCGGTCTCCGCGCGGCTGAGTTTCGCCACGCACGCGAGGTCGCCCGCGATGGCGTGGGTCAGCGCCCGCTGCTGCTTGCCGAAGGGCGCGGACAGGGCGCCGATGCGCTCGTCGACGTCGTGGTCCTCGTGACCGCGGTCGGCCATGCCGTGCCCCGAGACGTGCACCGTCTCGTCGGGGCGCAGGGTGCCGGAGAAGACCCGCACCAGCGAGACCCGGCCGACGTACGGGTCGGACGAGGTCTTCACGACCTCCGCGACCAGCGGCCCGGCGGGGTCGCACAGCTTCAACTCGCGCGGCCTGCCGTCGACCGTCGTCACCTGGGGCGCCTCGCGCTCCAGAGGCGTCGGGAAGCCCCTGGTGATCAGCTCCAGCAGTTCGACCGTGCCGATGCCCTGCCGGGCGCCCTCGGCGGCGGGGGCGGCCGCCAGGACGGGAAAGAACGTGCCGCGCGCCACGGCCCGCTCCAGGTCCTCGATCAGCGTCTTGACGTCGACCTGCTCACCGCCGAGATAGCGGTCCATGAGGGTCTCGTCCTCGCTCTCGGCGATGATCCCCTCGATCAGCCGGTTGCGGGCCTCCTCCAGGCCCGGAAGCTGGTCCTCGCCCGGTTCGGACTCCTTGCGCTCGCCCGAGGAGTAGTCGAACAGCTTCCGCGACAGCAGCCCGGTCAGCCCGGTCACGGGTGCGTGCCCGTCGGGCGCCTGGGTGCCGTGCAGCGGCAGGTACAGCGGGAGCACGGCGTCCGGGTCGTCGCCGCCGAACGCCTGCGCCAGCAGCGGGGTCAGCTCCTCGAAGTCCGCGCGGGCGGCCTCCAGGTGCGTGACGACGATGGCGCGCGGCATGCCGACCGCCGCGCACTCCTCCCACACCATGCGGGTCGAGCCGTCCACGCCGTCCGAGGCCGAGACGACGAAGAGGGCCGCGTCCGCCGCGCGCAGACCGGCCCTGAGCTCCCCGACGAAGTCGGCGTATCCGGGGGTGTCCAGTAGGTTGATCTTGATGCCGTCCCAGTCGACCGGCACCAGGGAGAGCTGTACGGAGCGTTGCTGCCGGTGCTCGATCTCGTCGTAGTCCGAGAGCGTGCCGCCGTCCTCCACGCGGCCCGCCCGGTTCACCGCTCCCGCCGTCAGCGCGAGAGCCTCCACCAAAGTCGTCTTGCCCGATCCGGAGTGGCCGACCAGCACCACATTCCGTACGGACGCGGGATGGTCGGCCGCCGTAGCTCTGCCGGCGGCTCCGGGGTGGGTGTGTGCCTTGTCGCCCATTTCTTGCCTCCCGTGCACGGTGAGGTCCTCGGGGGCGCGGGCATCACGGCCCCGCGTGCGATGGCGGCTCCGGCGACGCCCGCGGTCCTTCGAGCTTTCCACTCCCGTCACCGCGCGTCCATACGGCGGACGGCAAGCCGGGCGGGGACGGCCGCGACCGGGCCGTGACCCGGATGCCGTCGTGCTGTGACACGGGGTGCGGGTGCCCGTCCGTCGCACACACGCGCGCGTGGCTACGATGGGCCAGCCGGTGGCCAGCAGGGGCCGCGCGGCCAACCGAACCTCGGGAAGGCCATGCTGAACAAGTACGCGCGTGCGTTCTTCACGCGTGTCCTCACGCCGTTCGCCGCATTTCTGATCAGGCGGGGCGTCAGCCCCGACACGGTCACGCTGATCGGCACCGCCGGTGTGGTCGCGGGAGCGCTGGTCTTCTACCCCAGGGGAGAGTTCTTCTGGGGCACGGTCGTGATCACGCTGTTCGTGTTCTCCGACCTCGTCGACGGCAACATGGCCCGCCAGCTCGGCCGGTCCAGCCGCTGGGGCGCCTTCCTGGACTCCACGCTCGACCGGGTCGCCGACGGCGCGATCTTCGGCGGCTTCGCCCTCTGGTACGCGGGCAACGGCGACGACAACGTCCTGTGCGCCGTCTCGATCTTCTGCCTGGCCAGCGGTCAGGTGGTGTCGTACACCAAGGCCCGTGGCGAATCGATCGGCCTGCCGGTCGCCGTCAACGGGCTCGTCGAGCGGGCCGAACGCCTGGTGGTCTCGCTGGTCGCGGCCGGGCTCGCGGGGCTGCACACGTTCGGCGTGCCGGGCATCCAGTACCTGCTGCCCGTCGCCCTGTGGATCGTGGCCGTCGGCAGCCTGGTCACGCTGATCCAGCGGGTCGTCACGGTCCGGCGGGAGTCGGCCGAGGCGGAGGCCGCGGCGGCCACGGACGCGACGGACGCGACGGACGCCACGGACGTCACGCAGGCCACCGGTACCACGGAGACACGGGGGAGCGAGGCCGCGAAGTGAGCCCGCAGGAGCGCCTGACCGACGCGCTGTACGGCCTCGGCTGGAGCACCGTGAAGAAGCTCCCCGAGCCGGCCGCGGTGCGCCTCGGGCGGACCGTCGCCGACCTCACCTGGAAGAAACGCGGCAAGGGCGTACGACGACTGGAGAGCAACTACGCGCGCGTGGTGCCGGACGCGAGCCCCGAGCGGCTCGCCGAGCTCTCGCGCGCGGGCATGCGGTCGTACCTGCGCTACTGGATGGAGTCGTTCCGGCTGCCGGCGTGGAGCGAGGAGCGGATCAGGACCGGCTTCGACCCCAAGGACCTCCACCACCTCACCGACGGCATCGCCTCCGACCGGGGCGTCGTCCTCGCCCTGCCGCACATGGCGAACTGGGATCTCGCCGGCGCCTGGGTCACCACCGAGCTGGCGACCCCGTTCACGACGGTCGCCGAACGCCTCAGGCCCGAATCCCTGTACGACCGTTTCGTCGCCTACCGCGAGGGCCTCGGCATGGAGGTCCTGCCGCACAGCGGCGGCGCCGCCTTCGGCACCCTGGCCCGGCGGCTGCGCGACGGCGGTCTGGTCTGCCTGGTCGCCGAGCGCGACCTGTCCGCCTCGGGCGTCGAGGTGAGCTTCTTCGGCGACACCGCGACGATGCCCGCGGGCCCGGCCCTGCTCGCCCAGCAGACCGGCGCCCTGCTGCTCCCCGTCACGCTCTGGTACGACGACTCGCCCGTCATGCAGGGCCGCGTCCATCCCCCGATCGAGGTACCCCGGTCAGGTACCCGGGCCGAGAGGACGTCTGTCATGACACAGGCCCTGGCGGACGCCTTCGCCTCGGGTATCGCCGACCATCCGGAGGACTGGCACATGCTTCAGCGGTTGTGGCGCGCGGATCTCGACCCCGCGCGTCCCGGTCCCGGGGGGACCGCGTGAGGATCGGCATCGTCTGCCCGTACTCCTGGGACGTGCCGGGCGGCGTCCAGTTCCACATCCGCGACCTCGCCGAGTACTTCATCCGGCTGGGCCACGAGGTGTCCGTCCTCGCCCCGGCGGACGACGACACCCCGCTGCCGCCGTACGTCGTCTCGGCCGGCCGCGCGGTCCCGGTGCCGTACAACGGCTCGGTGGCCCGGCTGAACTTCGGCTTCCTCAGCGCCGCCCGGGTGCGCCGCTGGCTGCACGACGGCTCGTTCGACGTCATCCACATCCACGAGCCGACCTCGCCGTCCCTCGGTCTGCTGGCCTGCTGGGCCGCGCAGGGGCCGATCGTGGCGACCTTCCACACGTCCAACCCGCGTTCCCGCGCGATGATCGCCGCGTACTCGATCCTCCAGGCCGCGCTGGAGAAGATCAGCGCACGGATCGCGGTCAGCGAGTACGCCCGCCGCACGCTCGTGGAGCACCTCGGCGGGGACGCGGTCGTCATCCCCAACGGCGTCGACGTCGACTTCTTCGCCCGGGCCGAGCCCAGGCCCGAGTGGCAGGGCGACACGATCGGATTCGTCGGCCGGATCGACGAGCCGCGCAAGGGACTGCCGGTGCTGATGAAGGCCCTGCCGAAGATCTTCGCCGAGCGGCCGCAGGCCCGGCTGCTGGTCGCGGGCCGCGGCGACGCCGAGGAGGCGGTGGCCGACCTGCCCAAGGAACTGCACGCGCGCGTGGAGTTCCTCGGCATGGTCAGCGACGAGGACAAGGCACGCTTCCTGCGCAGCGTCGACCTGTACGTCGCCCCCAACACCGGCGGCGAGAGCTTCGGCATCATCCTCGTCGAGGCCATGTCGGCGGGCGCCCCCGTCCTCGCCTCCGACCTGGACGCCTTCGCCCAGGTCCTCGACCAGGGCGCGGCCGGCGAGCTGTTCGCCACCGAGGACGCGGACGCGCTGGCCGAGGCGGCCGTACGGCTCCTGGGCGACCCGGAGCGCCGCGCCGAGCTGCGCCGGCGCGGCAGCGCCCACGTCCGCCGCTTCGACTGGTCCACCGTCGGGGCGGACATCCTGTCGGTGTACGAGACGGTCACGGCGGGCGCGGCGGCGGTGGCCGCGACCGACGACGACCGGGGCGGCCCGGGCCTCCGAGCCCGCCTGGGCCTGGCCCGCGACTGACCACGCGGCCGGGGCGAGGAGACGACTCCCGGGCGCCGACTCCCGACCGACCGCGCGCGCGGCGGCGCAGGTCGGGTTCCCTGGCTGACCGGGTGTGTGGTGGGGTGGGGCCTCGGTGGTGCTGTAGGTCGGGTTCCTGGCTGACCGCGCGGGTGGTGGCGTCGGTGCGGATCCCGGGTGAGACCGTGCGTGCGGTGCGGTTGTGCCGGGGGTGCGACCGTGCCGTCGGTGGGGCAGGGGGTGCCGATAGCCTTGCTGCCCGTGACCCCAACCCTCATCTGGGCCCTCGTCGTCCTCGTCGCGATCGGCCTGTACCTGAGCTGGACGGCGGGCCGCCTGGACCGCCTGCACGCCCGGATCGACGCCGCGCGC
Source organism: Streptomyces griseoruber (assembly GCF_001514205.1). Taxonomy (GTDB): domain Bacteria; phylum Actinomycetota; class Actinomycetes; order Streptomycetales; family Streptomycetaceae; genus Streptomyces; species Streptomyces griseoruber. The sequence goes on from NZ_KQ948780.1 coordinate 95,955, forward strand.
GCGGCGCTGGACGCCCAGCTGCTCCGCCGGGCGTCCGTGGCCCAGGAGCTGGCCACCTCGGGGGTCCTCGACCCGGCCGCCTCGATCGTGCTGTACGAGGCCGCGCACGCCGCCCGGCAGGCCGAGGAGGAGCAGCGGGAGGTCGCCGAGAGCGAGCTGAGCCAGGCCCTGCGGGCCGTCTTCGCGGACGCCCGCCAGGTGGAGGCCGTCCGCGAGGCACCCGGGGGAGAGGCGGCGACGCACGAGCTGACGGAGGCCGTCCGCCGCGTCCCCATGGCCCGCCGCTTCCACAACGACACCGTCGGCGCCGCCCGCCGGCTGCGCGAGCACCGCAAGGTCCGCTGGTTCCGGCTGGCCGGTCACGCCCCGTTCCCGATGGCCTTCGAGATGGACGACGAGGCCCCCGCCGCCCTGGCGGACCGCGCCTCCTGAGCCGCCCGGAGCGAAAACGATCCACCGCCTTCCCATTGGCCCTTGCTGTGGACTGGTCCGCTCCCGTTTCCTCGGTGATTGCACAATCCCCTCTTCCCTTCCAGTGAGGTCACCCGTGTCCACCATCGACAACCAGGCTCCCGAGACCGGCACCGCGCGCGTGAAGCGCGGCATGGCCGAGCAGCTCAAGGGCGGCGTGATCATGGACGTCGTCACGCCGGAGCAGGCGAAGATCGCCGAGGACGCGGGGGCCGTCGCGGTCATGGCCCTGGAGCGGGTTCCGGCCGACATCCGCAAGGACGGCGGCGTGGCCCGTATGTCCGACCCCGACATGATCGAGGGCATCATCGAGGCCGTCTCGATCCCGGTCATGGCCAAGTCCCGCATCGGCCACTTCGTCGAGGCCCAGGTCCTGCAGTCCCTCGGCGTCGACTACATCGACGAGTCCGAGGTGCTCACCCCGGCCGACGAGGTCAACCACTCCGACAAGTGGGCCTTCACCACCCCGTTCGTCTGCGGCGCCACCAACCTGGGCGAGGCCCTGCGCCGCATCGCCGAGGGCGCGGCGATGATCCGCTCCAAGGGCGAGGCCGGCACCGGCAACGTCGTCGAGGCGGTCCGCCACCTGCGGCAGATCAAGAACGAGATCGCCCGCCTGCGCGGCTACGACAACAACGAGCTGTACGCCGCCGCCAAGGAGCTGCGTGCCCCGTACGAGCTGGTCAAGGAGGTCGCCGAACTCGGCAAGCTCCCGGTCGTGCTGTTCTCCGCCGGTGGTGTGGCCACCCCCGCCGACGCCGCGCTGATGCGCCAGCTCGGCGCCGAGGGCGTCTTCGTCGGCTCCGGCATCTTCAAGTCCGGCGACCCGGCCAAGCGCGCCGCCGCCATCGTGAAGGCGACCACCTTCTACGACGACCCGAAGATCATCGCGGACGCGTCCCGCAACCTGGGCGAGGCCATGGTCGGCATCAACTGCGACACCCTCCCCGAGGCCGAGCGCTACGCCAACCGCGGCTGGTAGTCCCCGATGAGCACTCCTGTCATAGGTGTCCTGGCCCTCCAGGGCGACGTACGGGAGCACCTGATCGCCCTGGCCGCGGCCGACGCCGTGGCCAGGCCGGTCCGGCGCCCCGAGGAACTCGCCGAGGTGGACGGTCTCGTCATCCCCGGCGGCGAGTCCACCACGATCTCCAAGCTGGCCGTCCTGTTCGGCCTGATGGAGCCCCTCCGCGCGCGCGTACGGGCCGGGATGCCCGTCTACGGCACCTGCGCCGGCCTGATCATGCTCGCCGACAAGATCCTCGACCCGCGCTCGGGCCAGGAGACGATCGGCGGCATCGACATGATCGTGCGCCGCAACGCCTTCGGACGTCAGAACGAGTCCTTCGAGGCGGCGGTGGACGTCCGGGGCGTCCAGGGCGACCCCGTGGAGGGCGTCTTCATCCGCGCCCCCTGGGTGGAGTCCGTCGGTGCCGCGGCCGAGGTGCTCGCCGAGCACGACGGCCACATCGTCGCGGTCCGCCAGGGCAACGCGCTCGCCACGTCGTTCCACCCGGAACTGACCGGCGACCACCGCGTGCACTCCCTGTTCGTCGACATGGTGCGCGCGAACCGTACGGCGGAGTCCTTGTAGGATCTCTGGCGTTCGTTATGTGGATGGTTACGCGAAGGAGACAGGCAGATGTCCGGCCACTCTAAATGGGCTACGACGAAGCACAAGAAGGCCGTGATCGACGCCAAGCGCGGCAAACTCTTCGCGAAGCTGATCAAGAACATCGAGGTCGCCGCGCGTATGGGCGGTGTCGACATCGAGGGCAACCCGACGCTCTACGACGCCATCCAGAAGGCGAAGAAGCAGTCGGTGCCGAACAAGAACATCGACTCCGCGGTCAAGCGCGGCGGTGGTCTCGAGGCCGGCGGCGCCGACTACGAGACGATCATGTACGAGGGCTACGGCCCGAACGGTGTCGCGGTGCTCATCGAGTGCCTCACCGACAACCGCAACCGCGCCGCCTCCGACGTCCGCGTCGCCATGACCCGCAACGGCGGCTCCATGGCCGACCCGGGCTCGGTGTCGTACCTCTTCAACCGCAAGGGCGTCGTCATCGTCCCCAAGGGCGAGCTGAGCGAGGACGACGTCCTGGGCGCCGTCCTGGACGCGGGCGCCGAGGAGGTCAACGACCTCGGAGAGTCCTTCGAGGTGCTCAGCGAGGCCACCGACCTGGTCGCGGTCCGCACCGCCCTCCAGGAGGCCGGCATCGACTACGACTCCGCCGAGGCCAACTTCGTCCCGACCATGCAGGTCGAACTGGACGAGGAGGGCGCGAAGAAGATCTTCAAGCTCATCGACGCCCTCGAGGACAGCGACGACGTACAGAACGTCTTCGCCAACTTCGACGTGAGCGACGAGGTCATGGAGAAGGTCGACGCCTGAGCCGACGCTCCTTCGCGAACGGGCCGACGGGACACCCCCCGTCGGCCCGTCGCTTTGTCGGTGACGGCTTTGTCAGTGGCACCCGATAGCCTGCACGAACAGCCTGCACGAACGGCCTGCACACACAGGCAGTCGAAGGGGAGGGGGCGCGGTGCGCGTACTCGGGGTGGACCCCGGACTCACGCGATGCGGTGTCGGTGTCGTCGAGGGGGTCGCGGGCCGGCCGCTCACCATGCTCGGCGTGGGAGTCGTCCGCACCCCCGCCGATGCCGAGCTGGGCCTCCGCCTGGTCGCCGTCGAGCAGGGCATCGAACAGTGGCTCGACGAGTACCGCCCCGAATGCGTCGCCGTGGAGCGGGTCTTCAGCCAGCACAACGTCCGTACGGTCATGGGCACCGCCCAGGCCAGCGCCGTCGCCACGCTGTGCGCCGCCCGCCGCGGCATCCCCGTCGCCCTGCACACCCCCAGCGAGGTCAAGGCCGCCGTCACGGGCAGCGGCCGCGCAGACAAGGCCCAGGTCGGCGCCATGGTCACCCGGCTGCTCCGGCTCGCCGCGCCCCCCAGGCCCGCCGACGCCGCCGACGCCCTCGCCCTCGCCATCTGCCACATCTGGCGCGCCCCCGCGCAGAACCGCCTCCAGCAGGCCGTCGCCCTGCACACAGCCAAAGCACCGACACTGAAAGGCCGTACGGGATGATCGCCTTCGTGAGCGGACCGGTCGCCGCCCTCGCCCCCGACTCCGCGGTGGTCGAGGTGGGCGGCATCGGCATCGCCGTCCAGTGCACACCCAACACCCTCTCCGGGCTGCGCATGGGCCAGCAGACGAAACTGGCCACCTCCCTCGTCGTCCGCGAGGACTCCCTCACGCTGTACGGCTTCGTGGACGACGACGAGCGCCAGGTCTTCGAGCTGCTCCAGACCGCGAGCGGCGTGGGCCCCCGCCTCGCCCAGGCCATGCTGGCCGTCCACACGCCCGACGCGCTGCGCCGAGCCGTGGCCACCGGTGACGAGAAGGCGCTGATCGCCGTCCCCGGCATCGGCAAGAGGGGTGCCCAGAAACTCCTGCTGGAGCTGAAGGACCGCCTCGGCGAGCCCGTCGGCGCCCCCGCGATCGGCGCCCCGGTCACCCAGGGCTGGCGCGACCAGCTGCACGCCGCCCTGATCGGCCTGGGCTACGCCACCCGCGAGGCCGACGAGGCCGTGGCCGCCGTCGCCCCGCAGGCCGAGGCCGCCGAGGGCACCCCGCAGGTCGGCCGGCTCCTCAAGGCCGCCCTCCAGACACTCAACCGCGCCCGCTGACCCCGCACCGCGCCCGCTGACCCCGCACCGCGCCCGCCGACCCACACCCCCCGAGGCACATCAATGAACTGGGACGACCCGACCGACACCGACGCCGAGCGGCTGGTGGGCTCCGTCGCCGACCGCGAGGACCAGGCCGTCGAGGCCGCCCTGCGCCCCAAGGACCTGGGTGAGTTCATCGGCCAGGAGAAGGTGCGCGAACAGCTCGACCTCGTCCTGCGCGCCGCCCGCGCGCGGGGCGCCACCGCCGACCACGTACTGCTCTCCGGCGCCCCCGGCCTCGGCAAGACCACCCTCTCGATGATCATCGCGGCCGAGATGGGAGCCCCCATCCGCATCACCTCCGGCCCCGCCATCCAGCACGCCGGCGATCTCGCCGCGATCCTCTCCTCCCTCCAGGAGGGCGAGGTCCTCTTCCTCGACGAGATCCACCGCATGTCCCGGCCCGCCGAGGAGATGCTCTACATGGCCATGGAGGACTTCCGCGTCGACGTCATCGTCGGCAAGGGCCCCGGCGCCACCGCCATCCCCCTCGAACTGCCGCCCTTCACCCTGGTCGGCGCCACCACCCGCGCGGGCCTGCTGCCGCCCCCGCTGCGCGACCGCTTCGGCTTCACCGCGCACATGGAGTTCTACGAGCCCGCCGAGCTCCGCCGCGTCGTCCACCGTTCGGCCCATCTGCTCGACGTCGAGATCGACCCCGCCGGCGCCGCCGAGATCGCCGGCCGCTCCCGCGGCACGCCCCGCATCGCCAACCGCCTGCTGCGCCGCGTCCGCGACTACGCGCAGGTCAAGGCCGACGGTGTGATCACCCGCGACATCGCCTCGGCGGCCCTCGCCGTCTACGAGGTCGACGCCCGCGGCCTCGACCGCCTCGACCGCGCGGTCCTCCAGGCACTGCTGAAGCTGTTCGGCGGCGGACCGGTCGGTCTTTCCACGCTCGCCGTCGCCGTGGGCGAGGAACGTGAGACCGTGGAGGAGGTGGCCGAGCCGTTCCTCGTCCGTGAGGGACTGCTCGCCCGCACCCCGCGGGGACGCGTGGCCACCCCGGCCGCCTGGGCACACCTCGGCCTCACCCCGCCCCGCACCCCCGCGGCAGGAAACGGACAACAGGACCTGTTCGGGACCTGAGCGGTTCATCGGCGGGGGCAATGGCGGGGCCAGGAACCCAGGTGCCATGCTGAGCGTTGTTCCCTGCACGCGGACTCGCTTAGACTCCGCCGATGCCGCCTTTGTCGGCAGCACACATCCAACCCCCATCCATCAGGCCGCTCAGCCATCGCGGTCGCTTGAAGGAAGTTCCGACCCGTGAGTCCTTTGACCCTCCTGCCGTTCATCGTGCTCATCGGGGCCATGTTCCTGATGACCCGGTCGGCCAAGAAGAAGCAGCAGCAGGCCGCCGACATGCGGAACCAGATGCAGCCCGGCAGTGGCATCCGCACGATCGGGGGCATGTACGCGACGGTCAAGGAGGTCAGTGACGACACGGTCCTCCTCGACGCGGGCCCGGGCGTGGAACTGCTCTTCGCGAAGAACGCGATCGGTGCCGTCCTGACCGACGACGAGTACAACCGCATCGTCCACGGCATCGAGCACGACCTGAAGTCCGACTCCGACGTCGTCCCCGACGACGCCTCCTCCCTCACCGACCCCGCCGACGCCGACGAGTCCGCCGACGAAGCTGCCGCCGCCTCCGACGACAAGTCCGTCGACCTCGGCAAGAAGGGCGCGTCCGACGAGGACGCGGTGCAGGCCGACGAGCCCGAGGCCCAGCAGGCCGAGGCCGACGAGGAGCCGAAGAAGACCGACGGCGACTCCGACGCGAAGAAGTAGTCACGCCCCCGGGGCTCACGGATCACACCCGTGCGCCCCCGGGGCGTGCGCATCTCGCACGGGATCCCGACTACATGTCATGGCCGCCGCCCTGACCAGGCACGAGGCGGCCCGAGAGGGAGTACAAGAAGGTGGCAGCACCTAAGAAGGGCCGGAGCGCGAGCGCCCAGAGCAAGCCAGGGCGCTCGCTGGCCCTGATCCTGATCGCCATCGTGGGTCTCACCGGGGGCATGTTCGCCTCCGGGCACACGACCCCGCGACTCGGCATCGACCTTGCCGGCGGCACCAGCATCACGCTGGAGGCGAAGGCCGACCAAGGTTCCGCGATCAACAAGGCCAACATGGACACCGCGGTCGACATCATGAACCGCCGTGTCAACGGCCTGGGCGTCTCCGAGGCGGAGGTGCAGACCCAGGGCGACAAGAACATCATCGTCAACATCCCCAAGGGCACCAACTCCAAGGAAGCCCGGGCGCAGGTCGGCACCACCGCCAAGCTGTACTTCCGTCCCGTCCTGGCCCAGGAGGCCACCGGCGCCGCCGCGGGCACCGCCTCGCCGAGCGCGTCCGCCACGGGCTCCTCCAGCGCCTCGCCGAGCTCGACCGCGAGCCCCTCCTCGAGCGCCTCCGGCACCGGCGAGAAGGCGAGCTCCTCGTCCTCCCCGTCGGCCACCGCCACCTCGCAGGGCCGCGCCGTCACCGACGCCCTCAAGGCCGACTCCACACCGTCCGCGAGCGCCAGCGCCAAGGCCTCCGCCAGCCCGTCGGCCTCCGCCTCGACGAGCACCGACGCCGAGTCCGCCGCCCTCCAGGCCAAGTACGCGGCGCTGGACTGCACCAAGAAGTCCGTGCGCACCAAGGCCGGCGAGGGCGTCAAGCCCGAGGACCCCACCGTCGCCTGCGGTGAGATCTCCGGCGTCTGGTACAAGTACCTGCTCGGCCCGTCCGCCGTCGCCGGCACCGAGATCGACAAGGCCTCGGCCAACTTCGACACGCAGGGCGCCTCCGGCTGGCAGGTCGTCATGGAGTTCAACTCCCAGGGCCGCAAGAAGTTCGCCGACGTCACCGCCCAGCTGGCGCAGAACACCCAGCCGCAGAACGAGTTCGCCATCGTCCTCGACGGCGACGTCGTCTCCAGCCCCTTCGTGCAGAACGCGATCACGGGCGGCAGTGCCCAGATCTCCGGCAGCTTCACCCAGGAAGAGGCCCAGAACCTCGCCAACATGCTGTCCTACGGTGCGCTTCCGCTCTCCTTCAAGGAGCAGAGCGTGAACACCGTGACCGCCGCGCTCGGCGGTGACCAGCTGCACGCCGGTCTGCTCGCCGGCGCCATCGGTCTCGCCCTGGTCGTGATCTACCTGGTGGCCTACTACCGCGGTCTGTCGCTCATCGCGATCGCCTCGCTGCTGGTCTCCGCGGCCCTCACCTATGTGCTGATGTCGCTGCTCGGCCCGGCCATCGGCTTCGCGCTGAACCTGCCGGCCGTCTGTGGCGCCATCGTCGCGATCGGTATCACGGCGGACTCGTTCATCGTGTTCTTCGAACGCATCCGGGACGAGATCCGCGAGGGCCGCACCCTGCGCCCCTCCGTCGAGCGGGCCTGGCCGCGCGCCCGGCGCACCATCCTGGTCTCGGACTTCGTGTCGTTCCTCGCCGCCGCGGTGCTGTTCATCGTCACCGTCGGCAAGGTCCAGGGCTTCGCGTTCACCCTCGGTCTGACGACCGTCCTCGACGTGGTCGTGGTCTTCTTCTTCACCAAGCCGCTGATGACCCTGCTCGCCCGCCGCAAGTTCTTCGCGAACGGCCACAAGTGGTCCGGGCTCGACCCCAAGAGCCTGGGCGCGCAGCCGCCGATTCGCCGCACCCGCCGTCCCGCCGGTCCTGCCGGCCCCGTCGAGACCAAGGAGGCGTGAGCGTGTCGAAACTCGGCAGCCTCGGCGCCCGACTGCACCGTGGCGAGGTCAGCTACGACTTCATCGGCCACCGCAAGCTCTGGTACGGCATCTCGATCCTGATCACCATCACGGCCATCCTGGGCCTCGCGGTCCGCGGCCTGAACATGGGCATCGACTTCCAGGGCGGTGCCGTCTTCACCACCCCGAAGAACACCCATGTCTCCGTCTCGCAGGCCGAGGACGCCGCGGCGGCGGCGTCCGGCCACGAGGCGGTCGTGCAGAAGCTCGGCGACGGCTCGCTGCGCATCCAGATCGCCGGCATGGACACCCAGCAGTCCGACCAGATCAAGGACGACCTGGCCAAGGACTTCGACCTCAACTCCGAGTCGATCGCCGCCGACCTCGTCGGCCCCAGCTGGGGTGACCAGATCGCCAACAAGGCCTGGCAGGGCCTGGCGATCTTCATGGTCCTGGTCGTGATCTACCTGGCGATCGCCTTCGAATGGCGCATGGCCATCGCGGCGCTCGTCGCCCTGATCCACGACATCACCATCACCGTCGGCATCTACGCCCTCGTCGGCTTCGAGGTCACGCCCGGTACGGTGATCGGTCTGCTCACCATCCTCGGTTACTCGCTGTACGACACCGTCGTCGTCTTCGACTCCCTCAAGGAGCAGACGAAGGACCTCACCAAGCAGACCCGCTTCACCTACAGCGAGGTCGCCAACCGCTCGATCAACGGCACCCTGGTCCGTTCCATCAACACCACGGTGGTCGCCCTGCTGCCGGTGGCGGGCCTGCTGTTCATCGGCGGCGGTGTCCTCGGCGCGGGCACGCTCAACGACATCTCGCTGTCGCTGTTCGTCGGTCTCGCGGCCGGTGCCTACTCCTCGATCTTCATCGCCACCCCGCTCGTCGCCGACCTCAAGGAGCGCGAGCCGCAGATGAAGGCCCTCAGGAAGCGCGTCCTGGCCAAGCGGGCCCAGGCCGCCGCCGACGAGGAAGTGGCCGGGACCCGGGGCGAGTTCGGAGGAGACTCCGAGGACGCCACCCCGGCGGTCGTCGGACCGCGCGACCAGTCCGGGCCGCGCAGCCGCCGCAGGCCTTCGGGGAAGCGCCGATGACCGACGTCGTCGACACCACGGCGCTGCTGCTCAGCCGTATCCGCGATGTGGCCGACTACCCGGAGCAGGGGGTGATGTTCAAGGACATCACCCCGCTCCTGGCGGACCCGGTGGCGTTCACCGTGCTCACCGACGCCTTCGCGGCGATCGCCGAGCGCACCGGCGCCACCAAGATCGTCGGCCTGGAGGCCCGGGGCTTCATCCTGGGCGCCCCGGTCGCCGTCCGCGCCGGCCTCGGCTTCATCCCCGTACGCAAGGCGGGCAAGCTCCCCGGAGCCACCCTCAGCCAGGCCTACGACCTGGAGTACGGCTCGGCGGAGATCGAGGTGCACGCCGAGGACCTCACCGCGGGCGACCGGATCCTGATCGTCGACGACGTGCTCGCCACCGGCGGCACCGCCGAGGCCGCGATCCGGCTCATCCACCGCGCGGGCGCCGAGGTCGCGGGCGTCGCCGTCCTGATGGAACTGAGCTTCCTCGACGGCCGCCCCCGCCTGCGGGCCGCGCTCGGCGAGGCCCCGCTGGACGCCCTGCTGACCATCTGAACACCGCTGCGCCGCGAGGGGCGGGCCCGGAGGAATCCGGCGCCCGCCCCTCGCGTTGCACGGGTTGACGGTCCTCACATCGGCCTGAAGGCGATGCCGGAGCCCAGGATCGCTACGATGGGTGCTCCGGAGCCTGACCGGGGACCCGGATCGCGCACGAGGAGTCCTCTTGCCTGACGAGGCCCAGCACCTGACAGCCGCCAAGCCCGAGTCCGCCTCGGCACCCGCGGCCAAGCCGGCGCAAGCCGACGCCGGCGGCCCGGTCGAGCACGACCGTTCCGCGCCCGTCGAGAGGCCGGCGGAGGAGCCGCGCCCGAAGCCGGCCCCGCCCGAGCGCGCCGCGACCGCGCAGCCCCCCGCCCGCTCCGGCTCCTCCAACCGCGTCCGCGCCCGTCTCGCCCGCCTCGGCGTCCAGCGCGCCAACCCCTACAACCCGGTCCTGGAGCCGCTGCTGCGGATAGTGCGCAGCAACGACCCCAAGGTCGAGACCGCGACGCTGCGCCAGATCGAGAAGGCCTACCAGGTCGCCGAGCGCTGGCACCGGGGCCAGAAGCGCAAGAGCGGCGACCCGTACATCACCCACCCCCTCGCGGTGACCACGATCCTCGCCGAGCTCGGTATGGACCCGGCCACCCTCATGGCGGGCCTGCTGCACGACACCGTCGAGGACACCGAGTACGGCCTCGACGACCTGCGCCGCGACTTCGGCGACGTCGTCGCCCTGCTCGTCGACGGCGTCACCAAGCTGGACAAGGTCAAGTTCGGCGAGGCCGCGCAAGCCGAGACCGTGCGCAAGATGGTCGTCGCCATGGCCAAGGACCCGCGCGTCCTGGTCATCAAGCTCGCCGACCGTCTGCACAACATGCGCACCATGCGCTACCTCAAGCGCGAGAAGCAGGAGAAGAAGGCGCGCGAGACCCTCGAGATCTACGCGCCGCTCGCCCACCGCCTCGGTATGAACACCATCAAGTGGGAGCTGGAGGACCTCGCGTTCGCGATCCTCTACCCCAAGATGTACGACGAGATCGTACGGCTGGTGGCCGAAAGGGCTCCGAAGCGTGACGAGTACCTGGCCATAGTGACCGACGAGGTCCAGTCCGACCTGCGCGCCGCCCGTATCAAGGCGACCGTCACCGGCCGCCCGAAGCACTACTACAGCGTCTACCAGAAGATGATCGTCCGCGGCCGGGACTTCGCGGAGATCTACGACCTGGTGGGCATCCGCGTCCTGGTGGACACCGTCCGCGACTGCTACGCGGCGCTGGGCACCGTCCACGCCCGCTGGAACCCGGTTCCGGGGCGGTTCAAGGACTACATCGCGATGCCCAAGTTCAACATGTACCAGTCGCTGCACACGACGGTCATCGGGCCCAACGGCAAGCCCGTCGAACTCCAGATCCGTACGTTCGACATGCACCGCCGCGCCGAGTACGGCATCGCCGCGCACTGGAAGTACAAGCAGGAGGCCGTCGCCGGCGCCTCCAAGGTGCGCACCGACGTGCCGAAGGCCGGCAAGGGCAAGGACGACCACCTCAACGACATGGCGTGGCTGCGCCAGCTGCTCGACTGGCAGAAGGAGACCGAGGACCCCAGCGAGTTCCTGGAGTCCCTGCGCTTCGACCTGTCCCGCAACGAGGTCTTCGTCTTCACCCCGAAGGGTGATGTCATCGCGTTGCCCGCGGGTGCCACCCCGGTCGACTTCGCGTACGCGGTCCACACCGAGGTCGGCCACCGCACCATAGGAGCGCGGGTCAACGGCAGGCTCGTACCGCTCGAATCGACGCTGGACAACGGCGACCTGGTCGAGGTCTTCACCTCCAAGGCAACCGGCGCGGGCCCGTCCCGCGACTGGCTGGGCTTCGTCAAGTCGCCCCGGGCCCGCAACAAGATCCGGGCGTGGTTCTCCAAGGAGCGCCGCGACGAGGCGATCGAGCAGGGCAAGGACGCCATCGCGCGGGCCATGCGCAAGCAGAACCTGCCGATCCAGCGCATCCTGACCGGCGACTCCCTGGTGACGCTGGCGCACGAGATGCGCTACCCGGACATCTCCTCGCTGTACGCGGCGATCGGCGAGGGCCATGTGGCCGCGCAGAACGTCGTACAGAAGCTGGTGCAGGCGCTCGGCGGCGAGGAGGCGGCCACCGAGGAGATCGACGAGGCGGTCCCGCCGTCCCGCACCCGTGGCCGCAAGCGGCGCAGCAACCAGGACCCCGGGGTCGTGGTCAAGGGCGTCGACGACGTCTGGGTCAAGCTGGCCCGCTGCTGTACGCCCGTCCCGGGCGACCCGATCATCGGTTTCGTCACCCGCGGTAGTGGTGTATCGGTTCACCGCAGCGACTGCGTCAACGTGGAGTCACTGTCCCGGGAGCCGGAGCGCATCCTGGACGTCGAGTGGGCGCCCACCCAGTCCTCGGTCTTCCTGGTCGCCATCCAGGTCGAGGCCCTGGACCGCTCCCGGCTGCTGTCGGACGTCACCCGCGTGCTGTCCGACCAGCACGTCAACATCCTCTCGGCGGCCGTCCAGACCTCCCGCGACCGGGTCGCGACCTCCCGCTTCACCTTCGAGATGGGCGACCCCAAGCACCTGGGTCACGTCCTGAAGGCCGTACGGGGCGTGGAGGGCGTGTACGACGTCTACCGGGTGACCTCGGCCCGTCGGCCGTAGCCCCGCCGCGGACACACGAGAGGCCCCCGTACACCACGTACGGGGGCCTCTTTCACCGCTGTGTCAGCCGCTGGGTGAGCCGCTTAGCCGTGTGTCAGCCGCCGAACTCCTGGAGACCCTTCAGCGCCTGGTCCAGCAGGGCCTGGCGGCCCTCCAGCTCGCGCTCCAGCTTGTCGGCGCGGGAGGCGTTGCCCTGGGCGCGGGCCTGGTCGATCTGCGCCCGCAGCTTGTCCACCGCGGCCTGGAGCTGGCCGGTCAGACCCTCGGCACGCGCGCGTGCCTCCGGGTTGGTGCGGCGCCACTCGGCCTCCTCGGCCTCCTGGATCGCCCGCTCCACGGCGTGCATCCGGCCCTCGACCTTCGGCCGGGCGTCCCGCGGCACATGACCGATGGACTCCCAGCGCTCGTTGATCGAGCGGAACGACGCACGCGCCGTCTTCAGATCACCGATCGGCAGGAGCTTCTCGGCCTCCTCGGCCAGCTCCTCCTTGAGCTTCAGGTTCTCCGTCTGCTCGGCGTCCCGCTCGGCGAAGACCGAGCTGCGCGCCGCGAAGAACACGTCCTGGGCGCCGCGGAAGCGGTTCCACAGGTCGTCCTCGTGCTCGCGCTGGGCGCGGCCCGCGGCCTTCCAGTCGGCCATCAGCTCGCGGTAGCGGGCGGCCGTCGGACCCCAGTCCGTCGAGGCCGACAGCGCCTCGGCCTCCGCGACCAGACGCTCCTTGATCCGGCGGGCGTCCTCGCGCTGCGCGTCCAGCTGCGCGAAGTGGGCCTTGCGGCGCTTGGAGAACGCCGAGCGCGCATGCGAGAAGCGGTGCCAGAGCTCGTCGTCGGACTTGCGGTCCAGGCGCGGCAGACCCTTCCAGGTGTCCACCAGGGCCCGCAGCCGCTCACCGGCCGCCCGCCACTGGTCGGACTGCGCGAGCTGCTCCGCCTCGGCGACCAGTTCCTCCTTGGCGTGGCGGGCCTGGTCGGACTGCTTGGCCCGCTGCTGCTTGCGCTCCTCGCGGCGCGACTCGACCGCCTGCACCAGCTTGTCGAGCCGGGTCCGCAGCGCGTCCAGGTCACCGACCGCGTGATGCGCGTCGACCTGCTCGCGGATGTGGTCGATGGCGACCTGGGCGTCCTTCGCCGACAGGTCGGTCGTCTGCACCCGCTTCTCGAGGAGGCCGATCTCGACAACCAGGCCCTCGTACTTGCGCTCGAAGTAGGCCAAGGCCTCCTCGGGGGAGCCGGCCTGCCAGGAACCGACGACCTGCTCGCCGTCGGCCGTACGCACGTACACGGTCCCCGTCTCATCGACGCGGCCCCACGGGTCGCTGCTCACAGCGCCTCCTCCACATGATGCCTCCGAGGGGCTACGGCGCCCCCGGGCATCGTCCACAGTTTCGTCACGGCCAACATAGGCGACCGGCGGGGCGCCTGTCCGCATCCAGCGCGACCGAAATTCCGCAGTTGGCCGCCCTGGACGTCAGGACTTCGTGACCGTCGCCTTGTTGATCACAACGGTCGCGTTCGGGGCACCGTCACCGGCGCCGGTGTTCTCACCCGCGGCGGCGATCTTCTTCAGGACCTTCATGCCCTCGGCCGACACCGTGCCGAACGGGGTGTAGCTCGGCGGGAGCGAACTGTCCTGGTAGACGAGGAAGAACTGGCTGCCGCCGGTGTGCGCCTGACCGGTGTTGGCCATCGCGACCGTGCCCGCCGGGTAGACGTTGTCCTTGAGGCTCTTGTCCTTCAGGTTCTCGTCCGGGATGGTGTAGCCCGGTCCGCCGCTGCCGCTGCCCGTGGGGTCGCCGCACTGCAGGACGTAGATCCCGTTGGTGGTCAGCCGGTGGCACTTCGTGTGGTCGAAGTAGCCCTTGCCGGCGAGGAAGTCGAACGAGTTGACCGTGTGCGGGGCCGCGGCCGTCTTCAGCGCTATGTCGATGTCACCGCAGGTCGTCGCGAGCTTCATGGTGTAGTCCGCCGACTTGTCGATGGTCACCGCCGGCTCCTTCTTCCAGCTCAGCTTCTCGACCTTGCCGGCGGCCGCCTTCTCGCACGGGTCCTTCGCCGCGCTGGGCGAGGCGTCCGGGCTCGCCTCCGCGCTCGTGTTCGACTTGTCGTCCTTGTCGTCCTTGAGGACGCCCGTGGTGTAGAGCGTGAGGCTGCCGATCACGATCACGCCGAGCACCGACGCGATCACCGAGTTGCGCACGCGCGCCTTGCGCCGCGACGCCGTTCGCCGCTGCTGCTGCCGCAAGAACTTCTCCCGGGCGAGCTGACGCTTGCGCTGTTCCTGGGTGACCACCGGATTCTCTCCTTGTGCGTCTCGTGACATCGACCGCTTGCGTGTGCCCCGTACCGTATATGGGTTCGCTGAGGAAACGGCAGCGCCGGTAGGCTCTGACAGCGGCTGTCGCCGCGCAGAAGCCTCCCGTAATCGACACAACCAAGGACGATCGTGCTCATTGCCGGGTTCCCCGCCGGGGCCTGGGGGACGAACTGTTATCTCGTCGCCCCCGCCGCCGGTGAGGAGTGCGTGATCATCGACCCGGGCCATCAGGCGGCCCCCGGAGTCGAGGAAGCGCTGAAGAAGCATCGGCTCAAGCCCGTCGCCGTCGTCCTCACCCACGGCCACATCGACCATGTGGCCTCGGTCGTCCCGGTCTGCGGCGCGCACGACGTGCCGGCCTGGATCCACCCCGAGGACCGGTTCATGATGAGCGACCCCGAGAAGGCGCTCGGCCGGTCCATCGGGATGCCGCTGATGGGCGAGCTGACCGTGGGGGAGCCGGACGACGTCCGCGAGCTGACCGACGGCATCGAGCTGGACCTGGCGGGTCTGCGGTTCTCCGTCGCGCACGCGCCGGGCCATACCAAGGGGTCGGTGACCTTCCGGATGCCCGAGACGACCGAGATCCCCTCGGTCTTCTTCTCCGGGGATCTGCTGTTCGCCGGCTCCATCGGACGCACCGACCTGCCCGGCGGTGACATGGCCGAGATGCTCGACTCGCTGGCCCGCGTGTGCCTGCCGCTCGACGACTCGACCGTGGTCCTGTCCGGCCACGGCCCCCAGACGACCATCGGCCAGGAGCGCGCCACCAACCCGTATCTGCGGCAGGTGGCGAGCGGAGGCCAGGGAGCAGCTCAGGCTCCCCGACGAGGAATGTGACGAGAGACTTCCGTGAGTACCTTTCAGGCCCCCAAGGGCACGTACGACCTTCTGCCGCCCCGTTCCGCGACGTTCCTCGCGGTGCGCGAGGCCATCGCCGGACCGCTCAGGAACTCCGGCTACGGCTATGTCGAGACCCCCGGCTTCGAGAACGTGGAGCTGTTCGCGCGCGGTGTCGGTGAGTCGACGGACATCGTGACCAAGGAGATGTACGCCTTCGAGACCAAGGGCGGCGACAGGCTGGCCCTGCGCCCCGAGGGCACCGCCTCCGTGCTGCGCGCCGCCCTGGAGGCGAACCTGCACCGGCAGGGCAATCTCCCGGTCAAGCTCTGGTACTCCGGCTCGTACTACCGCTACGAGCAGCCGCAGGCGGGCCGCTACCGGCACTTCTCCCAGGTCGGCGCCGAGGCGATCGGCGCGGAGGACCCGGCGCTGGACGCCGAGCTGATCATCCTGGCCGACCAGGCGTACCGCTCGCTGGGCCTCAGGAACTTCCGCATCCTGCTCAACAGCCTGGGCGACAAGGAGTGCCGTCCGGTGTACCGGGCCGCCCTCCAGGACTTCCTGCGCGGCCTGGACCTCGACGAGGACACCCTGCGCCGCGCCGAGATCAACCCGCTCCGCGTCCTGGACGACAAGCGCGAGTCGGTCCAGAAGCAGCTCGGTGACGCCCCCCTCCTGCGGGACTACCTCTGCGACGCCTGCAAGGCGTACCACGAGGAGGTCCGTGAGCTGATCACGGCCGCCGGTGTCGCCTTCGAGGACGACCCGAAGCTGGTCCGCGGTCTGGACTACTACACCCGGACGACCTTCGAGTTCGTCCACGACGGTCTGGGCTCCCAGTCCGCGGTGGGCGGCGGCGGCCGTTACGACGGGCTGTCGGAGATGATCGGCGGCCCGGCCCTGCCGTCCGTCGGCTGGGCGCTCGGCGTCGACCGCACGGTCCTCGCGCTGGAGGCCGAGGGCGTCGACCTCGGCCTGCCGTCCACCACCTCCGTCTACGCCGTCCCGCTCGGCGAGGAGGCCCGCCGGGTGCTGTTCGCCAAGGTCACCGAGCTGCGCAAGCTCGGTGTCGCGGCCGACTTCTCCTACGGCGGCAAGGGCCTCAAGGGCGCCATGAAGAACGCCAACCGCAGCGGCGCCCGGTACGCGATCGTGGCCGGTGACCGCGACCTCGCCGAGGGTGTCGTCCAGCTCAAGGACATGGAGTCCGGCGAGCAGTCGGCGATCGGCGTGAACGAGATCGTGGCCGAACTGGAGTCGAGGCTGGGCTGAGGCCCGCGGGGTGAGGGGGCCGCACGCCCCCTCACCCCCTCGCTCACTCCAGCAGTCCGTACCGCATGGCGCTGGTGACCGCCGCCGTCCGGTCGTCCACGTCCAACTTGGTGAAGACACGCAGGAGATGGGTCTTCACCGTCGACTCCCCGATGAACAGGCGTCTGCCGATCTCCGCGTTGGTGCAGCCCTCGGCCACCAGCCGCAGCACCGCCGTCTCACGGGTCGACAGACGGGGGCGTTCCGGCTTGGTGCGGAGCTGATCGACCAGACGGGCCGCCACCGACGGGGCCAGCACCGTCTCGCCGCGCGCCGCCCGTCGTACCGCCTCAGCCAGTTGGCTCCGGGGCAGGTCCTTCAGGAGATAGCCCGCGGCGCCCGCCTCCACGGCCCGCAGGATGTCCCGGTCGGTCTCGTACGTCGTCAGGACGATCACCCGGCACGGCAGCCCGGACTCCGTCATCCGCGCGATCGACTCCACACCCCCGCCGCCCGGCATCCGCAGGTCCATCAGCACGATGTCGGGGCGCAGTTCGGCGGCCAGGGCCTCCGCCCGGGGGCCGCTCTCCGCGTCGGCGACGACCTCCAGATCCGGCTCGGCGCTCAGCATCGCCCGCAGCCCCTCGCGTACGACGGGATGGTCGTCGGCCAGGACGATCCTGATCACGCGGTCCCCCTCCTCGCCCCGGCCGGGACGGGCAGCCGGACGGTGACCGTCGTGCCCTCGCCCGGCGCACTGCGCACCAGCGTCGTCCCGCCCACCTCCGCAGCCCTCGCCCGCAGTCCCGCCAGACCGTAGCCGTCCGAGTCCCGGGCGGGGTCGAAGCCCCGGCCGTCGTCGCGCACCGACACCGTCAGCCCGTCCTCGTCGTACCCCAGACAGATCGTCACCCGCGCCGAACTCCCGGCGTGCTTACGGGCGTTGGTCAGCGCCTCCTGGCAGGAGCGCAGCGCCACCACCTCCGGCCCGGCGGGCAGCGCGCGCACCGGGCCCGTGACATCCAGGTCCGCCGAGTGCCGCGCGGCCAGCCGGCCGAGCGCGTCCGGCAGCGAGGTCCCGGCCAGATCGGCGGGGGTGCCGCCCGCGACCAGGGCACGGGCCTCGGCCAGGTTCTGCCGGGCGGTCTCGTCCATCAGCCGCAGATGCGCACGGGCCCGCGCCACGTCCGTCTCCAGCTCCGCCTCCACCGCCTGGGTCAGCATCAGCAGGCTGGTGAAGCCCTGCGCGAGCGTGTCATGGATCTCCCGGGCCATCCGCTCCCGCTCCGCCAGCGCGCCGTGGGCCACCGACAGCCGGGCCACCTCGCTGCGGCTGGCGTCCAGCTCGGCGATCAGCTCGGCGCGCTCCGCGCTCTGCGCGATGATCCGGATGATCCAGCTGCCGACGGCCACCGAGAACACCAGGCTGACCAGCGCGAACAGACCGTTGAGGAAGACGTCCTGGCCGTCGGGCCACCACAGCAGCGCCCAGCCCACCACCGGCGCGACGTTCAGCACGGCCACCGCGATCAGGGCGGGCCGCAGCCGCAGTGTCATGAAGCACTGCGGGACCAGCGCGAACGTGATCAGCCGGGTCTCGCCCACCAGCACCGCCGACGGCAGGAACAGCGCCATCCCGCCCACGAGATGGACCAGGGACCTGCGTTCGTCCGCCTGCGGCTCGCCCTGCATCAGGGGACGCCCCACGACGACGTACCAGGGCACGAGCGGGACGAGCAGCCCGGCCGCCACCACGCGGACCGGCCACCCCGGGTGTTCCGTGCCGAGCACGGTCACCAGGGTGGCCGTCCAGACCAGCGCGAAGTACACGTCCCAGATACGGAAGGAACTGTCCCAGATGTGCGCGTCGGCCTCGGCGGGGCCGCTCATCCGTCGCGCCGGTTCTTCCACCGGAAGGTCAGCAGACACAGCGCCAATCCTCCGACGCACCACGCCCCGAGGACCAGGGCCACCCGTCCGAACTCCCAGCTGCCCGCCTGCTCCAGGACCCGCGCCGACTCCGGCAGGAACACCCCGCGCAGCCCCTGGCACATCCACTTCAGCGGGAACAGCGCGCCGACCGTCAGCATCCAGTCGGGGATCGTGGCGACCGAGATGTACACGCCGGAGATGAACTGGAGCACCAGGAAGGGCAGGACGACCACCGACGTGGCGCTCCGGCCCGACTTCGGGACCGAGCTGATCGCGATGCCGAGCAGCGCACAGGCGGTGAGTCCGAGGACGAAGATCCACGCGAAGTCGAACCAGCGGGCCGCCGACGAGGGCAGATCGACGTCGTACAGCGTGGTGCCGACCAGCAGCAGGACGGCCGTCTCCAGCGCACCGGTGACCAGAACCAGCCAGATCTTGCCGAGGAAGTACGCGGCGGGCGGCATCGGTGTGCCGCGCAGCCGGCGCAGCACCTTCTCGTCCCGCTCGATCGCGATCGAGATGCCCAGGGACTGGAAGCTGGTCGACATGATGCCGGCCGCCATCATCGCCGGGACGTACAGCTGCGAGGCCGTGACGCCCGCCCCGCTGACGTCGTCCTTGAAGATCGACGCGAAGAGGAACAGGAACACGACGGGGAAGGCGAAGGTGAAGACCACCTGCTCGCGCTGACGGAAGAACTGCCTCAGTTCGAGGGCGCCCCGGTGCAGGCCGAGCGTCCAGGCGGCGGGAAGGCGCGGGGACACGGCCTCGGCCCTGGCTGCCGCTGCGGTCGTGGTCATCGGGGGTCCCCCTGTCCGGTCAGGCTCAGATACACGTCCTCCAGCGTGGGGCGGGTCACCGTCAGCCCCGGGATCTCACCGTCGAAGCGGTGCGTCAGCTCGGCGACCACGCGGGTCGGGGTGTCCGTGCGCGTGCTCCGCGCGGTCCCGTCGGGCTCGCTCCAGGCGACCGTCGCGCCCGTGCCGTACCGCTCCCGCAGGGCGGCCGGCTCGCCCTCGGCGACGACCCGGCCGTCGGCCACGACCGCGAGCCGGTCGGCGAGCGCCTCCGCCTCCTCCAGGTAGTGCGTGGTCAGCAGGATGGTCGTGCCCTCGTCGGCGAGCGTGCGGATCAGGTCCCAGAACCGGCGGCGCGCCGCCGGGTCGAATCCGGTCGTCGGCTCGTCCAGAAGCAGCAGGTCCGGGCCGCCGATCACACCGAGCGCCACGTCGAGCCGGCGGCGCTGGCCACCGGAGAGGGTCTTGGTCCGGCTGTCCGCCTTCGCCTCCAGACCCACCAGGGAGATCACCTGCTCCGGGTCGCGCGGCCTCGGGTAGTAGCGCGCGAAATGCCGTACGGTCTCGCGGACCGTCAACTCGGCGGGCGCGGATTCGTCCTGCCAGACGATTCCGACACGTGAGCGCCACGCGCGCGTGCCCGTCGCCGGGTCCGCGCCCAGCACCCTCACCTCGCCCCCGTCCCGGTCGCGGTGCCCCTGGAGGATCTCCACCGTGGTGCTCTTGCCGGCGCCGTTCGGTCCGAGCAGGCCGAAGACCTCGCCCGCGCGGATCCCCAGGTCGATGCCGTCCACCGCGGTCACGTCCCCGTACCGCTTGCGCAGTCCCCGTACGTCCACCGCGAGGTCGTTCGCGTGTGCTGTCATGCCGTCCAGACTCGGCCGGAACCGCTCGTTCTGGGACGACCGTGCGGGCTTCCTTATGTCCATCGAACGGTGGATACCCGGCCCGGTGCGGCAGAATGGCCCCTGCCCGAAGATGGTCCAACTCTCAAACACGGATCGGCGTGATGAGCAAGACGACAGTCAAAGACGTCTCCACGGAGTCCGAGCCCGAGCGTGACACCACGGCCGCGGCCCGGACGGCGGGCGGCAGCCGTGCGTTCGCGATCCTGCTGCTGATCACCGGCGCGGCCGGTCTGCTCGCCGCGTGGGTCATCACGATCGACAAGTTCAAACTGCTCGAGGCCAAGGTCGCGGGCACGACCTTCACCCCCGGGTGCAGCCTGAACCCGGTGGTCTCCTGCGGCAGCGTGATGGAGTCCAAGCAGGCCGCCGCCTTCGGCTTCCCCAACCCGATGCTCGGCCTGGTCTGCTACGGCATCGTCATCTGCGTCGGCATGAGCCTGCTGGCCGGCGCCCGCTTCCCGCGCTGGTACTGGCTCACCTTCAACTTCGGCACGCTCTTCGGCGTCGCCTTCTGCACCTGGCTGCAGTTCCAGTCCCTGTACCGGATCAACGCCCTGTGCCTGTGGTGCTCGCTGGCCTGGGTCGCCACGATCACCATGTTCTGGTACGTGACCTCCTTCAACATCCGCAACGCCTTCCTGCCCGCCCCGCGCTGGCTGAAGGGCTTCTTCGGCGAGTTCACCTGGGTCGTGCCCGTGCTGCACATCGGCATCATCGGGATGCTGATCCTGACCCGCTGGTGGGAGTTCTGGACCAGCTGACGGTCCGGGCCACGTTGTCGGTGCGGTCCTTTAGGGTTTCAGCGTGGAGCCCGACCTGTTCACCGCCGCAGCAGAAGAACGCCAGGAGAAGGATCCCGCCGGGAGTCCCCTGGCGGTCCGGATGCGTCCGCGCACCCTCGACGAGGTCGTGGGCCAGCAGCACCTGCTGAAGCCGGGCTCCCCCCTGCGCCGCCTGGTCGGCGAGGGGGCCAAGGGCCCGGCCGGGCCCTCCTCGGTGATCCTCTGGGGCCCGCCCGGCACCGGCAAGACCACACTGGCGTACGTCGTGTCCAAGGCGACGAACAAGCGGTTCGTGGAGCTCTCCGCGATCACCGCGGGCGTCAAGGAGGTCCGCGCGGTCATCGACGGCGCCCGGCGCGCCACCGGGGGGTACGGCAAGGAGACCGTCCTCTTCCTCGACGAGATCCACCGCTTCAGCAAGGCCCAGCAGGACTCCCTCCTCCCGGCCGTCGAGAACCGCTGGGTGACCCTGATCGCGGCGACCACGGAGAACCCCTACTTCTCGGTGATCTCCCCGCTGCTGTCCCGCTCCCTGCTGCTGACCCTCGAACCCCTCACCGACGACGATCTGCGGGGGCTGCTGCGCAGGGCCCTGACCGACGAGCGCGGGCTCAGGGGCGCCGTCACCCTCCCCGACGACACCGAGGCCCACCTCCTGCGCATCGCCGGCGGCGACGCCCGCCGCGCCCTGACCGCCCTGGAGGCCGCCGCGGGCGCCGCCCTCGACCAGGACGAGAGCGAGATCAGCCTGGCGACCCTGGAGCAGACGGTCGACCGGGCGGCGGTGACGTACGACCGCGACGGCGACCAGCACTACGACGTCGCCAGCGCCCTCATCAAGTCGATCCGCGGCTCCGACGTCGACGCCGCCCTGCACTACCTCGCCCGCATGATCGAGGCCGGTGAGGACCCCCGCTTCATCGCCCGCCGGCTGATGATCTCCGCCAGCGAGGACATCGGCCTCGCCGATCCGAACGCCCTGCCCACGGCCGTCGCCGCCGCCCAGGCCGTCGCCATGATCGGTTTCCCCGAGGCCGCCCTCATCCTCAGCCACGCCACCATCGCCCTCGCCCTCGCCCCCAAGTCCAACTCCGCGACCACCGCGATCGGCGCCGCCCTGGACGACGTACGCAAGGGACTGGCCGGATCCGTGCCGCCGCATCTGCGTGACGGGCACTACAAGGGCGCCGCCAAGCTCGGCCACGCGCAGGGGTACGTGTATCCGCACGACCTGGCGGAGGGCATCGCCGCCCAGCAGTACGCACCGGACGCGATCAAGGACCGGGAGTACTACACCCCCACCCGGCACGGCGCGGAGGCCCGGTACGCCGACGCCGTGGAGTGGACCAGGAAGCACCTCGGTCGCAAGCGGTCCTGAGCACCCTGTAAACTCGTTCGGAGTGCTGCGTCCCGCGCTGTCAGAACGGGACAGTCAGCCGGAGCCCGGTCCCCGGACCGGGTCCAGGAGCGTCGCGCACCGTCGATCGGTGTCGCGGGCAGCCCACCACCACCCGCCGTACGGCGGGAGAGGTCGGTGGGCCACTCGCGTGCTGCACGTATGTGCCCAGACCAGGGGAGCGGCTGCCCGGCGGGGTCCCTCGCGGACCTCATGGGTTTCCCCGGCTGCGGATGCGACCTCCCTTAACTCTGACAAGCCGAAAACCAGGAAATGAGAGACAAGTGGCGAACCAGTCCCGCCCCAAGGTCAAGAAGTCGCGTGCCCTCGGTATCGCGCTGACCCCGAAGGCCGTCAAGTACTTCGAGGCCCGCCCCTACCCGCCGGGCGAGCACGGCCGCGGCCGCAAGCAGAACTCGGACTACAAGGTCCGTCTGCTGGAGAAGCAGCGTCTGCGCGCGCAGTACGACCTCTCCGAGCGCCAGCTGGTCCGCGCCTACGAGCGCGCCTCCAAGGTGCAGGGCAAGACCGGTGAGGCCCTGATCATCGAGCTCGAGCGCCGTCTCGACGCCCTGGTGCTGCGTTCGGGCATCGCCCGCACCATCTACCAGGCCCGTCAGATGGTCGTGCACGGCCACATCGAGGTCAACGGCCAGAAGACCGACAAGCCGTCGTTCCGCGTCCGTCCCGACGACGTCGTGATGGTCCGCGAGCGCAGCCGCGAGAAGACCCTCTTCTCCATCGCCCGTGAGGGTGGCTTCGCCCCCGACGGCGAGACCCCGCGCTACCTCCAGGTGAACCTCAAGGCCCTGGCGTTCCGCCTGGACCGTGAGCCGAACCGCAAGGAGATCCCGGTGATCTGCGACGAGCAGCTCGTCGTCGAGTACTACGCCCGCTGATCCTTCGGCGGCCGTAGGACTTCTGCGCCCAGGCCCGTCGTCTCCCCGGAGGCGGCGGGCTTTCGCGCGCCCGTAATGCGGTACGGAGCCCCGCCCCCGGCGCGATAGGCTCAGAGCGCCTTATTGATTTTTCTCGAAGCGCGGGAAGCAGGTGCGCAGTGTCCGGTGGAGAGGTGGCCGGGATCCTGGTGGCCGTCTTCTGGGCGATCCTGGTCTCCTTCCTCGCCGTCGCGCTGGCGAGGCTGGCCCAGACGCTCAGGGCGACCACCAAACTGGTCGCGGACGTGACCGAACAGGCCGTCCCGCTGCTGGCCGACGCCTCCGCCGCGGTGCGCTCCGCGCAGACCCAGATCGACCGGGTCGACGCCATCGCCTCCGACGTCCAGGAGGTCACCTCGAACGCCTCCGCGCTCTCGACGACCGTCGCCTCCACCTTCGGCGGCCCCTTGGTCAAGGTCGCCGCCTTCGGCTACGGCGTGCGCCGGGCCCTCGGTGGCCGCCGGGAGGACATGCCCGCCCGTGAGCCCCGGCGTACCGTGATCGTGGGCCGCACGGTCTCCCGGCGGGAGAAGCGCAGCGCCCGTGGAAAGAGGGACTGAGAGCCAGCCATGTTCCGCCGTACGTTCTGGTTCACGACCGGTGTCGCCGCCGGTGTCTGGGCCACCACCAAGGTCAACCGCAAGCTGAAGCAGCTCACCCCGGAGAGCCTCGCCGCGACGGCGGCCAACAAGGCCCTCGAGACGGGGGCGCGCCTGAAGGACCGCGCGGTGGGCTTCGCGCTCGACGTCCGCGACAACATGGCCCAGCGCGAGGCGGAGCTCCAGGACGCCCTCGGCATCGACGAGGACCCCGAACTCCCCTCGCCCCGGCGGTTCGCCGCCATCGAGAACAGCACCCACCCGAGGTACGTCCAGACCACGACGTACTCGTACGACCGGAATGAGGACCACTGATGGAGTCGGCCGAGATTCGCCGCCGCTGGCTGAGCTTCTTCGAGGAGCGCGGGCACACCGTCGTCCCTTCGGCGTCGCTCATCGCGGACGACCCGACTCTGCTCCTCGTCCCCGCCGGCATGGTGCCCTTCAAGCCCTACTTCCTCGGTGAGGTCAAGCCGCCCTTCGCCCGCGCCACCAGCGTGCAGAAGTGCGTGCGCACCCCCGACATCGAAGAGGTCGGCAAGACCACCCGCCACGGCACGTTCTTCCAGATGTGCGGCAACTTCTCCTTCGGTGACTACTTCAAGGAAGGCGCCATCTCGTACGCCTGGGAGCTGCTCACCAGCGCCCAGGACAAGGGTGGTTACGGTCTGGAGCCGGAGAAGCTCTGGATCACCGTCTACCAGGACGACGACGAGGCCGAGCGCATCTGGCACGAGGTCGTCGGTGTGCCGAAGGAGCGCATCCAGCGCCTCGGCATGAAGGACAACTACTGGTCCATGGGCGTCCCCGGCCCCTGCGGCCCCTGCTCCGAGATCAACTACGACCGCGGCCCCGAGTTCGGCGTCGAGGGCGGCCCCGCCGTCAACGACGAGCGGTACGTGGAGATCTGGAACCTCGTCTTCATGCAGTACGAGCGCGGCGAGGGCATCGGCAAGGACAACTTCGAGATCCTCGGCGAGCTGCCGAGCAAGAACATCGACACGGGCCTGGGCCTGGAGCGTCTCGCCATGATTCTGCAGGGCGTGCAGAACATGTACGAGATCGACACCTCCATGGCCGTCATCGCCAAGGCCACCGAACTGACCGGCGTGGCCTACGGCGACGCCCATGACTCGGACGTCTCCCTGCGCGTGGTCACCGACCACATGCGCACCTCCGTGATGCTCATCGGCGACGGTGTCACCCCCGGCAACGAGGGCCGCGGCTACGTCCTGCGCCGCATCATGCGCCGCGCCATCCGCAACATGCGCCTCCTCGGCGCCACCGGCCCGGTCGTCAAGGAGCTCATCGACACCGTCATCGGCATGATGGGCCAGCAGTACCCGGAGCTGGTCACCGACCGCGAGCGCATCGAGAACGTCGCCCTCGCCGAGGAGGCCCGCTTCCTCAAGACCCTCAACGCCGGTACGAACGTGCTCGACGGCGCCGTCGGCGAGACCAAGGCCGCCGGCTCCACCGTGCTCTCCGGCGACAAGGCGTTCCTGCTCCACGACACCTGGGGCTTCCCGATCGACCTCACCCTGGAGATGGCCGCCGAGCAGGGGCTGTCCGTGGACGAGGACGGCTTCCGCCGCCTGATGAAGGAGCAGCGGGAGCGCGCCAAGGCCGACGCCCAGGCCAAGAAGACCGGCCACGCCGGTGCCGGCGCCTACCGGGAGATCGCCGACAAGGCCGGCGAGACCGAGTTCATCGGCTACGCCGACACCGAGGGCGAGTCCACCGTCGTCGGCATCCTCGTCGACGGTGTCTCCTCCCCGGCCGCCTCCGAGGGCGACGAGGTCGAGATCGTCCTGGACCGCACCCCGTTCTACGCCGAGGGCGGCGGCCAGATCGGCGACACCGGCCGGATCAAGGTGGCCTCCGGTGCCGTCGTGGAGATCCGCGACACCCAGAAGCCGGTCCCGGGCGTCTACGTCCACAAGGGCGTCGTCCAGGTCGGCGAGGTGACCGTCGGTGACCTGGTGCAGGCCACGATCGACTCCCGTCGGCGCAAGGCCATCGCCCGCGCCCACTCGGCCACCCACCTCACCCACCAGGCCCTGCGCGACGCGCTCGGCCCGACGGCCGCCCAGGCCGGTTCCGAGAACCAGCCCGGCCGTTTCCGCTTCGACTTCGGCTCCCCGTCCGCCGTTCCCACGGCCGTCATGACCGACGTCGAGCAGAAGATCAACGAGGTGCTCGCCCGCGATCTCGACGTGCGCGCCGACATCATGGGCATCGACGAGGCCAAGAAGCAGGGCGCCATCGCCGAGTTCGGCGAGAAGTACGGCGAGCGGGTCCGCGTGGTGACCATCGGCGACTTCTCCAAGGAGCTGTGCGGCGGCACCCATGTGCACAACACCGCCCAGCTGGGCCTGGTGAAGCTGCTCGGCGAGTCGTCGATCGGCTCGGGGGTGCGCCGTATCGAGGCCCTCGTCGGCGTCGACGCCTACCACTTCCTCGCCCGTGAGCACACGGTCGTCGCCCAGCTCCAGGAGCTGGTCAAGGGCCGTCCGGAGGAGCTCCCGGAGAAGGTCTCCGCCATGCTCGGCAAGCTGAAGGACGCCGAGAAGGAGATCGAGAAGTTCCGCGCGGAGAAGGTCCTCCAGGCCGCCGCCGGTCTCGCCGAGTCCGCCAAGGACGTGCACGGCGTCGCCGTGGTCACCGGGCAGGTCCCGGACGGTACGACCCCGGACGACCTGCGCAGGCTGGTCCTCGACGTGCGCGGCCGCATCCAGGGCGGCCGGGCCGCCGTGGTCGCCCTGTTCACGGTCACCAACGGCAAGCCGCTCACGGTCATCGCCACCAACGAGGCCGCCCGCGAGCGCGGTCTGAAGGCCGGCGAGCTGGTCCGTACGGCCGCCAGGACCCTCGGTGGCGGCGGTGGCGGCAAGCCGGACGTCGCCCAGGGCGGCGGCCAGAACCCGGGCGCCGTCGGCGAGGCCGTCGACGCGGTCGAGCGGCTCGTGGCCGACACGGCCAAGTGAGCGGGACCGTGCGCAGGGGCCGTCGACTCGCGATCGATGTCGGGGACGCCCGGATCGGGGTCGCCTCGTGCGACCCCGACGGGATCCTCGCCACCCCGGTGGAGACGGTCCCCGGCCGGGACATCCCGGCGGCTCACCGACGGCTCGGGCAACTCGTCGAGGAGTACGAGCCGATCGAGGTCGTCGTCGGTCTTCCTCGCTCCCTCAAGGGGGGCGAGGGCCCGGCCGCGGTAAAGGTTCGCGGCTTCGCACAGGAGCTCGCCCAGCGCATCGCGCCCGTGCCCGTACGCCTGGTGGACGAGCGGATGACGACCGTGACGGCCAGTCAGGGACTGCGCGCCTCCGGGGTGAAGGCGAAGAAGGGCCGGTCGGTGATCGACCAGGCAGCCGCTGTGATCATCCTTCAGCAGGCCCTGGAATCCGAACGGGTGTCAGGTAAAGCACCGGGCGAGGGCGTCGAAGTGGTCATCTGATCGCGATACGGTAACGTTCCGCGCGATGCGGTAGGTGTTCGAACAGCCGCCGCACAGAGAGAGGCGGAACGGTGACGGACCTGGGAAGGCCGCGTGATCGCCGCCTCGCGGCTCTAGGGGATCGATGACTGAGTATGGCCGGGGCCCAGGCTCCGAACCGTGGCATCCCGAGGACCCGTTGTACGGGGACGGCGGATGGGACGGGCAGCAGCAGGCCCACCAGGGCCATCAGCCTGCCTACGGCGGCCAGCCGCAGCACCACCACTACCCGCAGCAGCCGCAGCAGCCGGGATACGGCGACTGGGGCAACGGACAGGCGCAGCAGTACGACCAGCACCCGTACGGTCAGCAGCAGTACCCGCAGCAGCCCTACGACCCTCAGCAGTACCAGCAGCCCCATGACCAGCAGCAGTACGGCTCCCAGGGCCAGCAGAACTACCACGAGGGGTACCAGGAGGGCGGCTGGGACGGCACCGGCACCCACGCCCATGTGCCGTACGCCGCCGACCCCGGTGACCCGTACGGGCAGCAGCCCGCCGCGTACGGCGCCGAACAGCCCGACTTCTACGGCACCCCCGACGCGTACCCGCCGCCGGAGCCCCCGGCCCGGCGGGTCACCGAACCGGAGCCGGAACCCGAGGCGGAGGCCGAACAGAAAACCGACTGGGACCCCGGACCCGACCAGGGCGAGCACGCGTTCTTCGCGGGCGGGGGCGCCGACGACGACGAGGACGACGACGATCCCGACGGCCGCGGGGGCCGCAGGGGGCGCGGCGGCAAGGACGTCAAGGCGGGCAAGCCGGGCAAGGGCAAGAAGAAGAGCCGCAACGGCTGCGCCTGCCTGGTGGTCGTTCTGGTGTTCGCCGGCGGTGTCGGCGGCGTCGGCTATTTCGGCTACAACTTCTACAAGAATCGTTACGGCGCACCCCCCGACTATTCGGGCAACGGTACGAGCCAGACGGTCAGTGTCCAGGTACCCGACGGGACCGTCGGCGCGGGGATCGGCCGGCTGCTGAAGGAGGCCGGGGTCGTCAAGAGCGTCGACGCCTTCGTCTCCGCGGCCACGAACAATCCCAACGCGAAAAAGATCCAGGCGGGCGCGTACATTCTGAAGAAGGAGATGTCCGCGAAGGCCGCCGTCGAGATGATGCTCGACGGGGACAGTCAGGCCAACGTGCTGGTCACGCCCGGCCAGCGCAATGTGCAGGTCTACACGGTCATCGACCAGAAACTCGACCTCTCCGCGGGCACCACCCGCAAGGTCGCCGAGAAGGACTGGAAGACCCTCGGACTGCCCAAGTGGGCGAACGACAACAGCAACATAAAGGACCCCCTGGAGGGCTTCCTCTTCCCGGGCACCTATCCCGCGGCCAAGGGCATGAAGCCCGAGGCGGTGCTGAAGGCGATGGTGGCCAGCGCGACGAAGAAGTACGCGTCGTACGACCTGGAGGCCAAGGCCAAGGCGTTCAAGCTGGACAGCCCGCTCCAGATGGTCACCGTCGCGAGCCTGGTCCAGGCCGAGGGCAAGACCGAGGACGACTACCGCAAGATGGCGGAGGTGATCTACAACCGCCTCGACCGCGCGAACCCGGAGACATACGGATTCCTGCAGTTCGACTCGACCTTCAACTACCTGAAGAGCGAAAGCAAGATCAATATCAGCGAGTCGGAGATCAACAGCAACAAGGACCCGTACAACACCTACACCAACAAGGGCCTGCCGCCCGGCCCGATCGGCAATCCCGGCGATGTCGCCATCAAGGCGATGCTGAAACCGACCGACGACGGGTGGTACTACTTCGTGGCGACCGACGGGGTGAGCAAGACCGAATTCGCCAGGACGCACGCAGATTTCCTGAAGCTCAAGGACAAGTTCGATGAGAGCACGGGCAACTGACGCCCATCGGGCCGCCGTCCTCGGCAGCCCCATCGCCCACTCCCTCTCCCCGGTGCTGCACCGCGCCGCCTACGAGGCGCTCGAGCTCACCGCATGGACGTACGACCGCTTCGAGATCGACGAGGCCGCCCTGCCCGGCTTCGTCGACGGGCTCGGCGGGGAGTGGGCCGGGCTGTCCCTGACCATGCCGCTCAAGCGTGCCGTGATCCCGCTGCTCGACGAGATCAGCGAGACGGCCGCCTCCGTGGACGCGGTCAACACCCTGGTGTTCACCGAGGACGGCCGCCGCGTCGGCGACAACACCGACATCCCCGGCATGGTCGCCGCCCTGCGCGAGCACGGCGTCGAGCAGGTCGACTCGGCCGCGGTCCTCGGCGCCGGCGCCACCGCGTCCTCCGCGCTCGCCGCCCTGGCCCGGGTCTGCTCCGGCGAGATCGTGGCCTACGTCCGCAGCGCGGCCCGCGCCGACGAGATGCGGCAGTGGGGCGAGCGCCTCGACGTCGAGGTCCGCATCGCCGACTGGTCCGAGGCGGCCGACGCCCTGCGCTTCCCGCTCGTGATCGCCACCACCCCGGCCGGGACGACGGACGCCCTGGCGGCCTCGGTGCCCGAGCGGCCCGCCACCCTCTTCGACGTGCTCTACGAGCCCTGGCCGACCGAGCTGGCCGCCCGCTGGTCCATGTTCGGCGGCGCCGTCGTCAGCGGCCTCGACCTCCTCGTCCACCAGGCCGTGCTCCAGGTGGAACAGATGACCGGCATCACCCCGGCACCGCTGGAGGCGATGCGCAAGGCGGGCGAACACGCGCTGGCCTCCCGGCAGGCGGCTCAGCCGTGAAAGCGGCCGGCGCGCGGCCCTGAGCCGTTTCGTCCGCCCAATGGACCGGGAGCCCGATCCGTGCCGCGGACGTGGGAGGATCGAGGTGGCTGGCCGGAGCCGCGCACCCGGCCGGACCGAGGACGTACGCGAGGACGCGCGTAGGGCAGTACCAGGGCGCGAGCACTGAGGAGCATCGTTGAGCAGGCTGCGTTGGCTGACCGCGGGGGAGTCCCACGGTCCCGCACTTGTCGCGACGCTGGAGGGCCTTCCCGCCGGCGTGCCGATCACCACGGAGATGGTGGCCGACCATCTCGCGCGGCGGCGGCTCGGCTACGGACGCGGCGCGCGGATGAAGTTCGAGCGCGACGAGGTCACCTTCCTCGGCGGCGTCCGGCACGGCCTGACCCTCGGCTCCCCGATCGCGATCATGGTGGGCAACACCGAGTGGCCCAAGTGGGATCAGGTCATGTCGGCCGACCCGGTCGACCCCGAGATCCTCGCCGGCCTCGCCCGCAACGCCCCGCTGACCCGCCCCCGCCCCGGCCACGCCGACCTCGCGGGCATGCAGAAGTACGGCTTCGACGAGGCCCGCCCGATCCTGGAGCGCGCCTCCGCCCGCGAGACCGCCGCCCGTGTGGCCCTCGGCGCCGTGGCCCGCTCGTACCTCAAGGAGACGGCCGGCATCGAGATCGTCTCCCACGTGGTGGAGCTGGCGGCGGCCAAGGCCCCGTACGGCGTCCACCCGACCCCCGCCGACGTCGAGAAGCTGGACGCCGACCCGGTGCGCTGCCTCGACGCCGACGCCTCGAAGGCGATGGTCGCGGAGATCGACCAGGCCCACAAGGACGGCGACACCCTCGGCGGCGTCGTCGAGGTCCTGGCGTACGACGTCCCCGTCGGCCTCGGCTCGCACGTGCACTGGGACCGCCGCCTCGACGCCCGGCTCGCCGCCGCTCTGATGGGCATCCAGGCCATCAAGGGCGTCGAGGTCGGCGACGGCTTCGGCCTCGCGCGCGTGCCCGGCTCCAAGGCCCACGACGAGATCCTCACCACCCCCGAGGGCATCCGGCGCTCCTCCGGCCGCTCCGGCGGCACCGAGGGCGGTCTGACCACCGGCGAGCTGCTGCGCGTGCGTGCCGCGATGAAGCCGATCGCGACCGTCCCGCGCGCCCTGCGCACGGTCGACGTGACCACCGGCGAGCAGGCCCAGGCCCACCACCAGCGCTCCGACGTGTGCGCGGTCCCCGCGGCCGGCATCGTCGCCGAGGCGATGGTGGCCCTCGTCCTGGCGGACGCGGTCGCGGAGAAGTTCGGCGGCGACAGCGTCCCCGAGACCCGCCGCAACGTCCGGTCCTACCTCGACCACCTCCACATCCGATGAGCGGGCCCCTGGTCGTCCTGGTCGGCCCGATGGGCGTCGGCAAGTCCACCGTCGGGCAGCTGCTCGCGGAGCGGCTCGGCGCCGGCTTCCGGGACACCGACGACGACATCGTCGCCGAGCAGGGCCGCAGCATCGCGGAGATCTTCGTCGACGAGGGCGAGGAGACGTTCCGCGCGATCGAGAAGCGGGCCGTGCGCCGCGCGCTCGCCGAGCACGGGGGCGTCCTGGCGCTCGGCGGCGGCTCGATCCTCGACGAGGACAGCCGCGCCCTGCTCGCGGACCAGCGCGTGGTCTATCTGTCGATGGACGTCGAGGAGGCCGTCCAGCGCACCGGCCTCAACGCGGCCCGCCCGCTGCTCGCCGTCAACCCGCGCAAGCAGTGGCGCGAGCTGATGGAGGCCCGCCGCGGCCTGTACGAGGAGGTCGCCACCGCCGTGGTGGCCACGGACGGCCGTACGCCCGAAGAGGTCACCCAAGCCGCCCTGGACGCACTGGAGTTGAAGGAAGCATGAGCAGCAGTGAGGCGGTGACCCGGATCCGGGTCGGCGGCAGCGCGGGCTCCGAGCCGTACGAGGTCCTGGTGGGCCGTCAGCTCCTCGGTGAACTCGCCGGACTGATCGGCCCCAAGGCCAAGCGGGTCGCCGTGATCCACCCCGAGGCCCTCGCCGAGACCGGCGACGCGCTCCGCGCCGACCTGGCCGGGCAGGGCTACGACGCCGTCGCCATCCAGGTGCCCAACGCGGAGGAGGCCAAGACCGCCGAGGTCGCCGCGTACTGCTGGAAGGCGCTCGGCCAGTCCGGCTTCACCCGTACCGACGTCGTCGTGGGCGTCGGCGGCGGCGCCACCACGGACCTCGCCGGGTTCGTGGCCGCCACCTGGCTGCGCGGGGTGCGCTGGATCGCCGTACCGACCACCGTGCTCGCCATGGTGGACGCGGCCGTGGGCGGCAAGACCGGCATCAACACCGCCGAGGGCAAGAACCTCGTCGGCGCCTTCCACCCGCCGGCCGGCGTCCTGTGCGACCTGGCCGCGCTGGACTCCCTCCCGGTCAACGACTACGTCTCGGGGCTCGCGGAGATCATCAAGGCCGGCTTCATCGCCGACCCGGCGATCCTCGACCTCATCGAGTCCGACCCCGAGGCCGCCCGCACCCCGGCCGGTCCGCACACCGCGGAGCTGATCGAACGCTCCATCAAGGTCAAGGCGGACGTGGTCTCCTCCGACCTCAAGGAGTCGGGTCTGCGGGAGATCCTCAACTACGGCCACACCCTCGCGCACGCCATCGAGAAGAACGAGCGCTACAAGTGGCGGCACGGCGCGGCCGTGTCCGTCGGCATGCACTTCGCCGCCGAACTGGGCCGCCTCGCGGGCCGGTTGGACGACGCGACGGCCGACCGCCACCGCTCGATCCTGGAGTCCGTCGGCCTCCCCCTCCACTACCGCCACGACCAGTGGCCCAAGCTGCTGGAGACCATGAAGGTCGACAAGAAGTCGCGGGGCGACCTGCTGCGCTTCATCGTCCTCGACGGGCTCGCCAAGCCGACCGTCCTGGAGGGCCCCGACCCGGCCGTCCTCCTCGCCGCCTACGGCGAAGTCGGCCAGTAGGTCCCGAGGGATCCCTTCCGCCCGATTCACCTTCCACGCCGGGCACTTCGGACCGCCCCCGGCCGTTCACCAAACGACGGCCGGGGGCGGTACCGTTCAGAATCGAAAACGGGGGCCCCACCCCCGCAGCCAGCGCCCATTGCCTGTACGAGACGGAGTGGCACCGGATGCAGCACGCAGTGGGTTCTCCGCTGCCGCCGCCCCACCAGCCGGGGCACGGTCCGGCCGACGGCTGGTCACCGGCCGCACAACACCCGGGCCCGCACCGGCCGGGCAGCCCCCCGCACCAGCCGGGCGGCGCCCCCCACCACCAGCCGGGCTACCTCGGCGCCCCTCCTCCCTCCGGGCCCGTCCCGCCCGCGCCCCGGCCCCCCGTACCGCCCGTGCCACCGCCCCCGGCCCCGCAGCACGCCCCCGCCCCGCACGGCACCGACGTCACCGGCCATGTCCCGCTGCCGCCCGGCGGCCCCGTGGCCATGCCCACGGTCCCGCCCACCGCACCCGGACCGGACCTCGCGATCACCACCGTCGCGGTGCTGCTCATCGGGCCCGCGGGCGCCGGAAAGACCAGCGTCGCCAAGTTCTGGGCCGACCACCGCCGGGTGCCCACCGCCCACGTCAGCCTCGACGACGTCCGCGAATGGGTCCGCTCGGGCTTCGCCGACCCGCAGCGCGGCTGGAACGACCACTCCGAGGCCCAGTACCGCCTGGCCCGCCGCACCTGTGGCTTCGCCGCCCGCAACTTCCTCGCCAACGGCATCTCCTGCATCCTCGACGACGCGATCTTCCCCGACCGCCCGGTCGTCGGCCTCGGCGGCTGGAAGCGCCACGTCGGCCCCGGCCTCCTCCCGGTCGTCCTCCTCCCCGGCCTGGAGGTCGTCCTGGAACGCAACGCCCAGCGCTCCGGCAACCGCCGCCTCACCGACGAGGAGGTCGCCCGGATCCACGGCCGCATGGCCGGCTGGTATGGCTCCGGCCTCCCGATCATCGACAACTCCCAACTCGACGTCCCGTCGACGGCGAAGGTCCTGGACGACGTCCTGTCGAGAGCGATCGCCAGCCCGCCGAAGTGGTGACCCCGGGGACCACCGGGTTTTTCCACGCACCCCACTCGGCCCCTCCCAACCGGCACAATCCCCCCACCCCTCATACGCTCGACTCATGTCAGAGGTGTACGCGTCACGCCGCAAGCGACTGAGGGACCGCTGCAACGCCGGCGGCAGCACAGCCGCGCTCATCTCCCGTCCGGCCAATGTGAGGTACCTCGCAGGCGCCGCCCCCAAGGCGGCCGTCCTGCTCCTGGGCAGACGTGAGGAGGAGGACGTCCTCGTCTGCCCGGGCCCGCCCGAGGACCGTCCCGGCGAGGGCCGCCCCGACGAACAGCTCAGGACGCACGCCCTGCCCCACGCGGGGGGCGACCCCGCCGTCGCCGCCGCGGACATCCTCACGGCGGAGGGCGGCGACTCCCTCGCGGTCGAGGAGCACCACCTCACGGTGGCCCGCCACCGCGCCCTGCGCTCGGTCGCGCCCCGCCTGCGCCTCGCGGACCTCGCGAGCGCCGTCGAACAGCTCCGCGTCGTCAAGGACGAGGAGGAGATCTCCTGTCTCCGCGTCGGCGCCGAGATCGCCGACCAGGCCCTCGGCGAGCTGCTGGAGTCCATCCTCGTCGGCCGTACCGAACGTCACCTCGCCCTGGAACTCGAGCGACGGCTCGTCGACCACGGCGCCGACGGCCCCGCCTTCCCCACCTCGGTGGCCACCGGCCCGAACTCCGGCCGGCCCGGCCACCGCCCCACGGACCGGCGCGTCGAGGAGGGCGACTTCCTCTCGGTCTGCCTCGGCGCCACCTACCGCGGCTACCGCTGCGAGATCGGCCGTACGTTCGTCATCGGTACGTCCCCCGCCGACTGGCAGATCGAGCTGTACGACCTCGTCTTCGCAGCCCAGCGCGCCGGGCGCGAGTCCCTGGCGCCCGGCGCCGCCTACCGTGACGTGGACCGCGCCGCCCGCCAGCTACTGGACTCCGCGGGGTACGCCGCGGGCCTCCCGGCGCTCACCGGGCACGGGGTCGGACTCGAAATCGACGAGGACCCGCAGTTGACTCCCGCGGCCATGGGTAAACTGGACGCTTGCGTGCCGGTCACCGTCGAACCGGGGGTCCACCTCCCGGGCCGGGGCGGTGTCCGGATCGATGACACGCTCGTCGTACGCCCCGAGGCGGACGGCGGACCCGAGCTACTCACCATCACGACCAAGGAGCTGCTCGCGCTGTAGGTAGGAGCGCGTGACCCCGGGGTCGTACGTCAGTCCAGGAGATTCCGCAACCGTGGCTTCCACGAACGACCTCAAGAACGGCCTGGTGCTCAAGCTCGAAGGCGGCCAGCTCTGGTCCGTCGTCGAGTTCCAGCACGTCAAGCCCGGCAAGGGCCCGGCCTTCGTGCGCACCAAGCTCAAGAACGTGCTGTCCGGCAAGGTGGTCGACAAGACCTTCAACGCCGGCGTCAAGGTCGAGACGGCCACTGTCGACAAGAGCGACATGCAGTTCTCGTACATGGACGGCGAGTACTTCGTCTTCATGGACATGGAGACCTACGACCAGCTGCACATCGACCGCAAGACCGTCGGTGACGCCGCGAACTTCCTGGTCGAGGGCTTCGAGGCCACCGTCGCCCGGCACGAGGGCGAGGTGCTCTTCGTCGAGCTGCCGGCCGCCGTCGAGCTGACCGTCGCCGAGACCGAGCCCGGCCTCCAGGGCGACCGCTCCACCGGTGGCACCAAGCCCGCCACCCTGGAGACCGGTCACCAGATCCAGGTCCCGCTCTTCATCACCACCGGTGAGAAGATCAAGGTCGACACCCGCAGCAGCGACTACCTCGGCCGGGTGAACAGCTAACCGTGGCTGCTCGCAACACGGCCCGCAAGCGCGCCTTCCAGATCCTCTTCGAGGGCGACCAGCGCGGAGCCGACGTCCTCACGGTCCTCGCGGACTGGGTCCGGCACTCCCGGGCCGACACCCGGCAGCCGCCGGTGAGCGAGTACACGATGCAGCTGGTCGAGGGCTACGCGGACCACGTGACGCGGATCGACGAGCTGATCGCGCAGTACTCCGTCGGCTGGACGCTCGACCGGATGCCGGTCGTCGACCGCAACATCCTGCGGCTCGGCGCCTACGAGCTGATCTGGGTCGACGAGACCCCGGACGCCGTCGTCATCGACGAGATGGTGCAGCTGGCGAAGGAGTTCTCCACGGACGACTCCCCGTCGTTCGTCAACGGCCTGCTCGCCCGGCTGAAGGAGCTCAAGCCGTCGCTCCGCCGTGAGGGGTCCTGAGCGGTACGAGCCGTACGGCGCGGTACCGGGTTGACGACACAGACGCCGGAGGGCCCGCAGCATCACCGCTGCGGGCCCTCCGGCACATCCGGGTGCCCCCCGCCGCCTCACCGGCCCCCGGAACGCCGTCGGGGTGGCCCGAACCACTTGGTTCAGGCCACCCCGACGGTACGTTTCTGCTCAGCCGCGGAGCGGCTCAGCTCTCCTCGTGGGAGACCGCGCGACGCGCGTCCGCGTCCAGCACGCCCCAGCTGATCAGCTGCTCGGTCAGGACCGAGGGCGACTGGTCGTAGATGACGGCGAGGGTGCGCAGGTCGTCCTGGCGGATCGACAGCACCTTGCCGTTGTAGTCACCGCGCTGGGACTGGATCGTCGCCGCGTAGCGCTGCAGGGGGCCCGCCTTCTCGACCGGCACATGCGCCAGTCGCTCCAGGTCCAGGACCAGCTTCGGCGGCGGCTCGGCCGCCCCGCCCGGGGTGGTGCCGGGCAGCAGCTCCTGCACGGGGACGCCGTAGAAGTCCGCCAGCTCGGCGAGGCGCTGCACGGTCACGGCGCGGTCGCCGCGCTCGTACGAGCCGACCACGACCGCCTTCCAGCGTCCCTGGGACTTCTCCTCGACACCGTGGAGGGAAAGGCCCTGCTGGGTGCGGATCGCCCGGAGCTTGGCCCCGAGCTGTTTGGCGTATTCGCTGGACATATAGCTCCCCGGCACTGGGTCGACGCGGCCGGCTTGGGTTCCGTACCGCGCGGCTGGTAACTCATTGTGAGGTTACGCAGCGTGATTCTTCTGCGTCAAGCCGAATGGTCCACACCGACTCTTCCGTGGTATCGATGGCCGATTACTCCAAGGGGGTGATCAGGGCCGTCCCGGCGGGCTGCTACCGTGGATGGCGCAAACCCGACGTCCTTTAAGATCCGTCCCGTGAGGCGGAGAAGGAGGTCCGTTTCGTATGGACAAGCTCGACTCCCACACCTCCGATGCGCGGCCCGTTCTGGAAGGCCCCGACATCGCGCGGGTGCTGACCCG
This sequence comes from Streptomyces griseoruber, assembly GCF_001514205.1. GTDB lineage: Bacteria > Actinomycetota > Actinomycetes > Streptomycetales > Streptomycetaceae > Streptomyces > Streptomyces griseoruber. Next base: position 133,460 of record NZ_KQ948780.1, read on the forward strand.
TATCGCCCACGAGATCGTCGAACGCGCCAAGGGCGCCGACGACGTGGTGCTCCTCGGCATCCCGACCCGCGGCGTGTTCCTCGCCCAGCGGCTCGCCGCCAAGCTCGAGCAGATCACCGACCGCAAGATCCCGGTCGGCTCGCTCGACATCACCATGTACCGCGACGACCTGCGCATGCACCCCCCGCGTGCGCTGGCCCGCACCGAGATCCCCGGTGACGGCATCGACGGCAAGCTGGTCGTCCTCGTCGACGACGTGCTCTTCTCCGGCCGCACGATCCGCGCCGCCCTCGACGCCCTGAACGACATCGGGCGCCCGCGCGCGGTCCAGCTCGCGGTCCTCGTCGACCGCGGCCACCGCGAACTGCCCATCCGCGCCGACTACGTCGGCAAGAACCTCCCCACGTCGCTGCGGGAGACGGTCAAGGTCCAGCTCGCCGAGGAGGACGGTCGGGACACCGTGCTGCTCGGTGTGAAGCAGACCCAGTAGCAGACGGACCCCGCACGCCGCCCCGGCCTGCCCCCGCCTGCCCGGAATCTCCCGAAAAAGCTTGAACTGCCTTACGGAGCCTGACAGATGCAGCGTCATCTCATCTCGGCCGCCGACCTCACCCGCGACGACGCCGTCCTGATCCTCGACACCGCCGAGGAGATGGCCCGGGTGGCCGACCGGCCCATCAAGAAACTGCCGACCCTGCGCGGCCGCACGATCGTCAACCTCTTCTTCGAGGACTCCACCCGCACGCGTATCTCGTTCGAGGCCGCCGAGAAGCGCCTCTCCGCGGACGTCATCAACTTCTCCGCCAAGGGCTCCAGCGTGTCCAAGGGCGAGTCCCTGAAGGACACCGCCCAGACCCTGGAGGCCATGGGCGTCGACGCCGTCGTCATCCGGCACGGTGCCTCCGGGGCCCCGTACCGCCTCGCCACCTCCGGCTGGATCGACGCGGCCGTCGTCAACGCGGGCGACGGCACCCACCAGCACCCCACCCAGGCCCTGCTCGACGCCTTCACCATGCGCCGCCGGCTGATCGGCCGGGACGCCGGGCTCGGCCAGGACCTCGCCGGCAAGCGGATCACCCTCGTCGGTGACGTCCTGCACAGCCGGGTCGCCCGCTCCAACGTCGACCTGCTGCACACCCTCGGCGCCGAGGTCACCCTGGTCGCCCCGCCCACCCTGGTGCCGGTCGGCGTCGAGCACTGGCCCTGCGAGGTGTCGTACGACCTCGACAGCGTCCTGCCCAAGTCCGACGCCGTGATGATGCTCCGCGTCCAGCGCGAGCGCATGAACGCCGCCTTCTTCCCGACCGAGCGCGAGTACTCGCGGCGCTACGGCCTCGACGGCGACCGCATGGCGCGGATGCCCGAGCACGCCATCGTGATGCACCCCGGCCCGATGGTCCGCGGCATGGAGATCACCGCCGAGGTCGCCGACTCCGACCGCTGCACCGTCGTCGAGCAGGTCGCCAACGGCGTGTCGATCCGGATGGCCGTCCTCTATCTGCTCCTGGGCGGCAACGAACCCGCCGTCAGCCACGCCCGTACCACCGAGGAGAAGTAGGAACCCATGAGCAAGATCCTGATCCGTGGTGCGAAGGTGCTCGGCGGCGAGCCGCAGGACGTCCTGATCGACGGCGCCGTGATCGCCGAGGTGGGCACCGGCCTGAGCGCCGAGGGCGCCGAGGTCGTCGAGGCCGCCGGCAAGGTGCTGCTGCCCGGCCTGGTCGACCTGCACACCCATCTGCGCGAGCCGGGCCGCGAGGACTCCGAGACCGTGCTGACCGGCACGCGCGCGGCGGCCTCCGGCGGCTACACCGCCGTGTTCGCCATGGCCAACACCTTCCCCGTGGCCGACACGGCCGGTGTCGTCGAGCAGGTCTACCGGCTCGGCCAGGAGCACGGCTACTGCGATGTGCAGCCCATCGGCGCCGTCACCGTCGGCCTGGAGGGCAGGAAGCTCGCCGAACTGGGCGCCATGCACGAGTCGGCCGCCGGGGTCACCGTCTTCTCCGACGACGGCAAGTGCGTCGACGACGCGGTGATCATGCGGCGCGCCCTGGAGTACGTGAAGGCCTTCGGCGGGGTCGTCGCCCAGCACGCGCAGGAGCCGCGGCTCACCGAGGGCGCCCAGATGAACGAGGGCGTCGTCTCCGCCGAGCTGGGCCTCGGCGGCTGGCCCGCGGTGGCCGAGGAATCGATCATCGCCCGGGACGTCCTGCTCGCCGAGCACGTCGGCTCCCGCGTCCACATCTGCCACCTGTCGACCGCCGGCTCGGTCGAGATCGTCCGCTGGGCCAAGTCCCGCGGCATCGACGTCACCGCCGAGGTCACCCCGCACCACCTGCTCCTCACCGACGAGCTGGTGCGGTCGTACAACCCCGTCTACAAGGTCAACCCGCCGCTGCGCACCGAGCGTGATGTGCGGGCCCTGCGCGAGGCGCTCGCCGACGGCACGATCGACATCGTCGCCACCGACCACGCCCCGCACCCGCACGAGGACAAGGACTGCGAGTGGGCCGCGGCCGCCATGGGCATGGTCGGCCTGGAGACCGCGTTGTCGGTGGTCCAGGAGACCATGGTGGAGACGGGCCTGCTGGACTGGGCCGGGGTCGCCGACCGCATGTCCGCCAAGCCCGCGCGGATCGGCCGGGCCAAGGGCCACGGGCGCCCCGTCTCGGCAGGTGAGCCCGCCAACCTCACGCTCGTCGACACGGCATACCGTGGGTCCGTGGACCCCGCGGGCTTCGCCTCGCGCAGCCGCAACACTCCGTACGAGGGGCGTGAGCTGCCGGGCCGTGTCACGCACACGTGGCTCCGGGGCAAGGCCACGCTCGTCGACGGGAAGCTCACGTGACATCTTCAGCACCCCTGCTGCCGGCCCTCACGGCCCTCGCGGCCGAGAAGGAATCGGCCCAGGTGACCGACTGGGCCGCGCGCATCGGCTGGGTGGTCGGCCTCGGACTCTTCGTCGCGCTCGTCTACTGGCTGATGCGTGAGGGCTGGAAGTGGCGGGGCACCCTCCAGGGCGACCTCCCGGAGCTTCCCACCGCGCCGGACGAGCCCGGCGCGGCGAGACTGACGATGAGCGGCCGCTACCACGGCTCCACCACCGCGGGGCAGTGGCTCGACCGCATCGTGGCGCACGGCCTGGGCACCCGCAGCCGCGTCGAGCTGACGCTCACGGACGCGGGCCTGGACGTCGTACGCCCCGGCGCGACCGACTTCTTCGTCCCCGCCGGAGCACTGCGCGAGGCCCTGCTCGGCAAGGGCATCGCCGGCAAGGTCCTCACCGAGGGCGGACTGCTGGTGGTGACCTGGCAGCACGGCGACAAGCTGATCGACTCCGGTTTCCGCTCCGACCACGCGGCCGAGCACACCGAGTGGGTCGAAGCCATCAACTCCATGATCAAGAACAACACGACGGAAGGCGCCGAACGATGACGACCTCCACCAGGGGAATCCCTTCTGAGAAGAGGCTTCCCGCCGTACTCGTCCTGGAGGACGGCCGGATCTTCCGCGGCCGTGCCTACGGGGCCGTGGGGGAGACCTTCGGCGAAGCGGTGTTCTCCACCGGCATGACCGGCTACCAGGAGACCCTCACCGACCCGTCGTACGACCGCCAGATCGTGGTCGCGACCGCCCCCCAGATCGGCAACACCGGCTGGAACGACGAGGACGACGAGTCGAGCCGCATCTGGGTCTCCGGCTACGTCGTCCGCGACCCCGCGCGGGTGCCGTCCAACTGGCGCGCCAAGCGCTCCCTCGACGACGAGCTGGTCGCCCAGGACATCGTCGGGATCTCCGGCATCGACACCCGCGCCCTCACCCGCCATCTGCGCGAGCGCGGCTCCATGCGGGCCGGCATCTTCTCCGGCGAGGCCGTCGGCGCGGAGACCGAGCTCCTCGCGCGCGTGCAGGCCCAGCCGCACATGAAGGGCGCCAGCCTCTTCGAGGAGGTCGCCACCAAGGAGGCGTACGTCGTCCCCGCGATCGGCGAGAAGAAGTTCACCGTCGCCGCGATCGACCTCGGCATCAAGGGCATGACCCCGCACCGCATGGCCGAGCGCGGCATCGAGGTGCACGTGCTCCCGGCCACGGCCACCGAGGACGACGTCTACGCCGTCGGCCCCGACGGGGTCTTCTTCTCCAACGGCCCCGGCGACCCCGCCACCGCCGACGGTCCCGTCGCCCTGATGACCGCCGTCCTGGAGCGCGGGACGCCGCTCTTCGGCATCTGCTTCGGCAACCAGATCCTCGGCCGCGCCCTCGGCTTCGGCACCTACAAGCTGAAGTACGGCCACCGCGGCATCAACCAGCCGGTCCAGGACCGTACGACCGGCAAGGTCGAGGTCACCGCGCACAACCACGGCTTCGCGGTCGACGCGCCGCTCGACAAGGTCAGCGAGACGCCCTTCGGCCGCGCCCAGGTGTCCCACGTCTGCCTGAACGACGACGTCGTGGAGGGGCTCCAGCTGCTCGACCAGCCGGGCTTCTCCGTCCAGTACCACCCCGAAGCGGCAGCCGGCCCGCACGACGCCGCCTACCTGTTCGACCGCTTCGTATCCCTGATGGAGGGCCAGCGTGCCTAAGCGCACCGATATCCAGTCCGTCCTGGTCATCGGCTCCGGCCCGATCGTCATCGGCCAGGCCGCCGAGTTCGACTACTCCGGCACCCAGGCGTGCCGCATCCTGCGCGCCGAGGGCCTCAGGGTCGTCCTGGTGAACTCCAACCCGGCGACGATCATGACCGACCCGGAGATCGCCGACGCCACCTACGTCGAACCGATCACCCCCGAGTTCGTCGAGAAGATCATCGCCAAGGAGCGCCCCGACGCCCTCCTGCCCACCCTGGGCGGCCAGACGGCCCTCAACACCGCCATCTCGCTGCACGAGAACGGCGTCCTGGAGAAGTACGGCGTCGAGCTGATCGGCGCCAACGTGGAGGCCATCCACAAGGGCGAGGACCGCGACCTGTTCAAGGAGGTCGTGGAGGAGGTCCGCCGCAAGATCGGGCACGGCGAGTCCGCCCGCTCGGTCATCTGCCACACCATGGACGAGGTCGTCGCGGGCGTGGACACCCTCGGCGGCTACCCGGTCGTCGTGCGCCCGTCCTTCACCATGGGCGGCGCCGGCTCCGGCTTCGCCCACGACGAGGAGGAGCTGCGCCGCATCGCCGGGCAGGGCCTCACGCTCTCGCCGACCACCGAGGTGCTCCTGGAGGAGTCCATCCTCGGCTGGAAGGAGTACGAGCTGGAGCTGATGCGCGACAAGCACGACAACGTCGTGGTCGTCTGCTCCATCGAGAACTTCGACCCCATGGGCGTGCACACCGGCGACTCGATCACCGTCGCGCCCGCGATGACGCTCACCGACCGCGAGTACCAGATCCTGCGCGACATCGGTATCGCCGTGATCCGCGAGGTCGGCGTGGACACCGGCGGCTGCAACATCCAGTTCGCGGTGAACCCCGAGGACGGCCGGGTCATCGTCATCGAGATGAACCCGCGCGTGTCGCGGTCCTCCGCGCTCGCCTCCAAGGCGACCGGTTTCCCGATCGCCAAGATCGCCGCCAAGCTCGCCGTCGGCTACACCCTCGACGAGATCCCCAACGACATCACGCAGGAGACCCCGGCCTCCTTCGAGCCCACGCTCGACTACGTGGTCGTCAAGGCCCCGCGGTTCGCCTTCGAGAAGTTCCCGCAGGCCGACTCCACGCTGACCACCACCATGAAGTCGGTCGGCGAGGCCATGGCCATCGGCCGCAACTTCACCGAGGCCTTCCAGAAGGCGCTGCGCTCGCTGGAGAAGAAGGGCAGTCAGTTCACCTTCGTCGGCGAACCCGGAGACAAGGGCGAGCTGCTGCGTGAGGCCGTGCGTCCCACCGACGGCCGGATCAACACCGTCATGCAGGCCATCCGCGCGGGCGCCACGCCGGAGGAGGTCTTCGCGTACACGAAGATCGACCCCTGGTTCGTCGACCAGCTCTTCCTCATCAAGGAGATCGCCGACGAGCTGGCCGCCGCCGACCGCCTGGACGCCGACCTGCTCGCCGAGGCCAAGCGGCACGGCTTCTCCGACCAGCAGATCGGCGAGATCCGCGGTCTGCGCGAGGACGTCGTCCGCGAGGTGCGGCACGCGCTGGGCGTCCGCCCGGTCTACAAGACGGTCGACACCTGCGCCGCCGAGTTCGCCGCGAAGACCCCGTACTTCTACTCCTCCTACGACGAGGAGACCGAGGTCGCGCGGCGCGAGAAGCCCGCGGTGATCATCCTGGGCTCCGGCCCGAACCGCATCGGCCAGGGCATCGAGTTCGACTACTCCTGCGTCCACGCGTCCTTCGCGCTGTCCGACGCCGGGTTCGAGACCGTCATGGTCAACTGCAACCCGGAGACCGTCTCCACCGACTACGACACCTCCGACCGGCTCTACTTCGAGCCGCTGACGCTGGAGGACGTGCTGGAGATCGTCCACGCGGAGGCGCAGGCCGGACCGATCGCCGGTGTCGTCGTCCAGCTCGGCGGCCAGACCCCGCTGGGTCTCGCGCAGGCACTGAAGGACAACGGCGTGCCGATCGTCGGCACCCCGCCCGAGGCCATCCACGCGGCCGAGGACCGGGGCGCCTTCGGACGGGTGCTCGCCGAGGCGGGCCTGCCGGCCCCCAAGCACGGCACCGCCACCACCTTCGCCGAGGCCAAGGCCATCGCCGACGAGATCGGCTACCCGGTCCTCGTCCGGCCGTCGTACGTCCTCGGCGGCCGCGGCATGGAGATCGTCTACGACGAGACCCGGCTGTCCTCCTACATCGCCGAGTCGACCGAGATCAGCCCCACCCGGCCGGTCCTGGTCGACCGCTTCCTCGACGACGCCATCGAGATCGACGTCGACGCGCTCTACGACGGCACCGAGCTGTACCTCGGCGGCGTCATGGAGCACATCGAGGAGGCCGGCATCCACTCCGGCGACTCGGCGTGCGCCCTGCCCCCGATCACCCTCGGCGGCTTCGACATCAAGCGCCTGCGGGCCTCCACCGAGGCCATCGCCCGCGGTGTCGGCGTGCGCGGCCTGATCAACATCCAGTTCGCGATGGCCGGCGACATCCTCTACGTCCTGGAGGCCAACCCGCGCGCGTCCCGCACCGTCCCCTTCACCTCGAAGGCGACCGCGGTGCCGCTCGCGAAGGCCGCCGCCCGGATCTCGCTCGGCGCGACCATCGCCGAGCTGCGCGCCGAGGGGCTCCTCCCGGCCACCGGCGACGGCGGCGAGCTGCCGCTGGACGCGCCGATCTCCGTCAAGGAGGCCGTGATGCCGTGGACCCGCTTCCGCGACACCTCCGGCCGCGGCGTGGACACCGTCCTCGGCCCGGAGATGCGCTCCACCGGCGAGGTCATGGGCATCGACTCCGTCTTCGGCACGGCGTACGCCAAGTCGCAGGCCGGCGCCTACGGCCCGCTGCCGACCAAGGGCCGCGCGTTCATCTCGGTCGCCAACCGCGACAAGCGCTCGATGATCTTCCCCGCGCGCGAGCTGGTCGGCCACGGCTTCGAGCTGCTCGCCACCTCCGGCACCGCCGAGGTCCTCAAGCGCAACGGCATCAACGCCACGGTCGTGCGCAAGCAGTCCGAGGGCACCGGCCCGAACGGCGAGAAGACCATCGTCCAGCTCATCCACGACGGCGAGGTCGACCTCATCGTCAACACCCCGTACGGCACCGGCGGCCGCCTCGACGGCTACGAGATCCGTACGGCGGCCGTGGCCCGGTCCGTGCCGTGCCTGACGACGGTCCAGGCGCTCGCCGCGGCCGTCCAGGGCATCGACGCGCTCAACCACGGCGACGTGGGCGTCCGCTCGCTCCAGGAACACGCGGAACACCTGACCGCGGCCCGCGACTAGCAGCCCTGGGGGGACACCGGAAACGGTGTCCCCCTCATTCATGAGCGCTCTTCATGAGGGCTCTTCATGAGGGAACCATGTACAAGATCTTCTTCAATCTCGTGTTCCAGCGGATGGACCCCGAGCAGGCGCACCACCTGGCCTTCCGCTGGATCCGCCTCGCCGTCCGCATCCCCGTGCTGCGCACCTTCGTGGCCGCCGCCCTCGCGCCCCGCCACCAGGAGCTGCGCACCGAGGCGTTCGGACTGCGCATGCACGGCCCCTTCGGGCTCGCCGCGGGCTTCGACAAGAACGCCGTCGCGATCGACGGCATGTCGATGCTGGGCTTCGACCACGTCGAGATCGGCACGGTCACCGGGGAGGCACAGCCGGGCAACCCCAAGAAACGGCTCTTCCGGCTCGTGAAGGACCGCGCGCTCATCAACCGCATGGGCTTCAACAACGAGGGCTCGCTCGCCGTCGCCGCGCGCCTGGCGTCCCGTACGCCCGTCTTCCGGACGGTCGTGGGCGTCAACATCGGCAAGACCAAGGTCGTCCCCGAGGAGGAGGCCGTCGGCGACTACGTGAAGTCGACCGAGCGGCTCGCCCCGTACGCCGACTACCTGGTCGTCAACGTGTCGTCGCCCAACACCCCCGGGCTGCGCAACCTCCAGGCCACGGAGGCGCTGCGCCCGCTGCTGAGCGCCGTGCGCGAGGCCGCCGACCGTACGGTCGCCTCGCGGCGCGTCCCGCTGCTGGTGAAGATCGCTCCGGACCTCGCCGACGAGGACGTGGACGCGGTCGCCGACCTCGCGGTGGAGCTGGGGCTGGACGGGATCATCGCCACCAACACGACCATCGCGCGCGAGGGACTCGGTCTGCGGTCCGACCCCGCGCTGGTCCAGGAGGCCGGCGGACTCTCCGGGGCCCCGCTCAAGGCCCGCTCCCTGGAGGTGCTCAGGCGGCTCTACGCGCGCGTGGGCGACCGGATCACCCTGGTGGGCGTCGGCGGCGTCGAGAACGCCGAGGACGCCTGGCAGCGCATCCTGGCCGGCGCCACGCTCGTCCAGGGCTACAGCGCCTTCGTCTACGAGGGTCCCTTCTGGGGCCGCGCGATCCACAAGGGGCTCGCCGCGCGGCTGCGCAGCAGCCCGTACGCCACCCTCGCCGACGCGGTCGGCGCCGACGTGAGGAAGACGGCATGACCCTCGAGCCCTTCGGCGCGCGCCTGCGCCGGGCGATGGACGAGCGCGGCCCCCTGTGCGTGGGGATCGACCCGCACCGCTCCCTGCTGGTCGAGTGGGGTCTGAACGACGACGTGGCGGGTCTGGAGCGGTTCAGCCGCACGGTCGTCGAGGCGGTGGCCGGCCGGGTCGCGGTGCTGAAGCCGCAGAGCGCGTTCTTCGAGCGGTTCGGCTCGCGCGGGGTCGCCGCCCTGGAGAAGTCGGTCCAGGAGGCGCGGGCCGCCGGAGCCCTGGTGGTCATGGACGCCAAGCGGGGGGACATCGGCTCGACCATGGCCGCCTACGCCGAGTCCTTCCTGCACAAGGACGCGCCCCTGTTCTCCGACGCGCTGACCGTCTCCCCGTACCTCGGCTACGGCTCGCTCAGCCCGGCCGTCGCGCTGGCCCGGGAGAACGGCGCCGGGCTGTTCGTCCTGGCGCTGACCTCCAACCCGGAGGGCGGCGAGGTGCAGCACGCGGTGCGCGCCGACGGCCGGGACGTCGGCGCGACCGTGCTGGCGCACCTGACCGCCGAGAACGCGGGCGAGGAGCCCCTGGGCTCCTTCGGGGCGGTCGTCGGGGCGACCCTGGGCGACCTCTCGTCCTACGACCTCGACATCAACGGTCCGCTGCTGGCACCCGGCGTGGGTGCCCAGGGGGCGACTCCGGCCGATCTTCCGGGGGTGTTCGGGAGCGTGCTGCGCAATGTCGTGCCGAACGTCAGCCGGGGAGTGTTGCGCCACGGTCCCGACGTGACCGCGCTGCGTGACGCCGCGGACCGCTTCGCGGACGAGATCCGCGTCACGTTGGAGTCCTCCTGAGGGCGGGTCCGAGGGCGTTTCAAACCTCCGATGAGTGCTTCGTGGCCGATTTGAGGCTGGATACATCCTCAAATCCGGGGCACTATGTCTGAAATATCCCGTCCTGACAGAGGCTGACCAGGACTTTTCCTCTGTTCTCGCTGACTCAGGCGGAGTTGGCCGCTAGTCTCCGAGCAGAGTGAACGGGCAGAGCGTGTTGCTCGTAGCTCCCTAGGTGTGGGGCGACTAGGTTCCTCACCGGTCCGTATCCGACAGTTCGACATCCGAGGTGACGTAGGCGTGGCTCTTCCGCCCCTTACCCCCGAACAGCGCGCAGCCGCGCTCGAAAAGGCCGCCGCGGCTCGCCGGGAGCGGGCCGAGGTCAAGAATCGACTCAAGCACTCCGGCGCCTCCCTGCACGAGGTCATCAAGCAGGGTCAGGAGAACGACGTCATCGGCAAGATGAAGGTCTCCGCCCTGCTCGAGTCCCTGCCGGGCGTGGGCAAGGTCCGTGCCAAGCAGATCATGGAGCGACTCGGCATCTCCGAGAGCCGCCGCGTACGCGGTCTCGGTTCCAACCAGATCGCCTCCCTGGAGCGTGAGTTCGGCAGCACCGGGTCCTGATCCCGGGTACTGCCGGGAAGGGAGTCCCGGGCACTCCGGGATTGCTGGAATAATCGCTGCATGAGTGAACGTCCGCGGCTGACCGTGCTCTCCGGCCCCTCCGGGGTCGGCAAGAGCACGGTCGTCGCCCATATGCGCAAGGAACACCCCGAGGTCTGGCTCTCGGTGTCGGCGACGACCCGGAAGCCCCGCCCCGGTGAGCAGCACGGGGTCCACTACTTCTTCGTCACCGACGACGAGATGGACAAGCTGATCGCCAACGGCGAGCTGCTCGAGTGGGCCGAGTTCGCCGGCAACCGCTACGGAACGCCGCGAGGCGCCGTGCTGGAGCGGCTGGAGGCGGGTGAGCCCGTCCTCCTGGAGATCGACCTCCAGGGCGCACGGCAGGTCCGCGAGTCCATGTCGGACGCTCAACTGGTGTTCCTGGCTCCCCCCTCCTGGGAGGAGCTGGTGCGCAGACTCACCGGGCGGGGCACCGAGCCGCCCGCGGTCATCGAGCGACGGCTGGACGCCGCGAAGATCGAACTCGCGGCCGAGCCGGAGTTCGACGTGACCCTGGTCAACACCTCCGTCGAGGACGTGGCGCGTGAGCTGCTAGCCTTGATGGATGTCGTGTGATCACGACCCTGTGATCGGGTGTGTGATCGCAGCCATTCTTTTCCCATCCATCGGAAGGTAGAGCGTGTCCTCTTCCATCTCCGCGCCCGAGGGCATCATCAACCCGCCGATCGACGAGCTTCTCGAGGCCACCGACTCGAAGTACAGCCTCGTGATCTACGCGGCCAAGCGTGCCCGCCAGATCAACGCGTACTACTCGCAGCTCGGCGAGGGCCTCCTCGAGTACGTCGGTCCGCTCGTCGACACCCACGTCCACGAGAAGCCGCTCTCGATCGCGCTCCGCGAGATCAACGCGGGTCTGCTGACGTCCGAGGCCGTCGAGGGCCCGGCGCAGTAAGTATGATCCTCAGCTTGCAGCTGACTTTTCCACAGGCCCGGCAGTGCTCCTGCCGGGCCTGTGGTGTGTCATGGAGTCGTACGTTTCCGAGGTTCGGGGAGAGACGGTGGACAAGCCCAAGGTCGTCCTGGGGGTCAGCGGTGGCATCGCCGCCTACAAGGCCTGTGAGCTGCTGCGCAGACTGACCGAGTCCGGCCACGACGTGCGTGCGGTCCCCACCGCCTCCGCCCTGCACTTCGTCGGCGCCGCCACCTGGTCCGCCCTCTCCGGCCACCCCGTCTCCACCGAGGTCTGGGACGACGTCCACGAGGTCCCGCACGTCCGCATCGGCCAGCACGCCGACCTGGTCGTGGTCGCCCCGGCCACCGCCGACCTGCTCGCCAAGGCCGCCCACGGCCTCGCGGACGACCTCCTCACCAACACCCTGCTCACGGCGCGCTGTCCCGTCGTCTTCGCTCCCGCGATGCACACCGAGATGTGGGAGCACCCGGCCACCCAGGAGAACGTGGCGACGCTGCGCCGCCGCGGCGCCGTCGTGATCGAGCCCGCCGTCGGCCGTCTCACCGGTGTCGACACCGGCAAGGGCCGGCTGCCCGACCCCGCCGAGATCTTCGAGGTCTGCCGCCGCGTGCTGGCCAGGGGAGTGCGCGAACCCGACCTCGCCGGCCGCCATGTCGTGGTCAGCGCCGGCGGCACCCGCGAGCCCCTCGACCCGGTCCGCTTCCTCGGCAACCGCTCCTCCGGCAAGCAGGGGTACGCCCTCGCCCGCACCGCCGCCGCCCGCGGCGCCCGGGTCACCCTGATCGCGGCCAACACCGGTCTGCCCGACCCGGCGGGCGTCGACGTCGTCCAGGTCGGGACCGCCGTACAGCTGCGCGAGGCCGTGCTCAAGGCGGCCGCCGACGCCGACGCGGTCGTGATGGCCGCCGCGGTGGCCGACTTCCGGCCCGAGACCTACGCCACCGGGAAAATCAAGAAGAAGGACGGCCAGGATCCCGACCCGATCGTCCTGACACGAAATCCGGACATCCTCGCGGAGATCTCCGCCGACCGCGCCCGCCCCGGGCAGGTGGTGGTCGGTTTCGCCGCCGAGACGGACGACGTGCTCGCCAACGGCCGCACGAAACTCCGCCGCAAGGGCTGCGACCTGCTGGTGGTGAACGAGGTGGGGGAGCGCAGGACCTTCGGCTCCGAGGAGAACGAGGCCGTCGTCCTGGGGGCCGACGGCACCGAGACCCCGGTACCGCACGGGCCCAAGGAAGCCCTGGCCGAAATCGTGTGGGACCTGGTGACGCCACGCCTGACCTGACTGTTTGATGCGCTCGACGTTCCCTCGTACGCCGCTCGATTCGGGCGTGGCGACCCTGGCCAAGCGCGCTCGGCATTCGGCAGAATGCCCGTGCCGCAGGTCACAGCGCTCCCGAGAGGCGAGACGGGTGGGCCGGTGGCCGGGCTCGACCGATAAACTGTTCCCGGACGACGCCGGGCGCAGCTCCCGTCGCGTCCGCCAATGATCAGCCAGCAGCCGCTGCAACCCCAGGGAGCGTTGTGTCCCGTCGCCTGTTCACTTCGGAGTCCGTGACCGAGGGTCACCCCGACAAGATCGCTGACCAGATCAGCGACACCATCCTCGACGCGCTGCTGCGCGAGGACCCGACGTCCCGCGTCGCCGTCGAGACCCTGATCACGACCGGTCTGGTGCACGTGGCCGGTGAGGTCACCACCAAGGCGTACGCGCCGATCCCCCAGCTCGTCCGCGAGAAGATCCTCGAGATCGGCTACGACTCGTCGAAGAAGGGCTTCGACGGCGCCTCCTGCGGCGTCTCGGTGTCCATCGGCTCGCAGTCCCCGGACATCGCGCAGGGTGTCGACACGGCGTACGAGTCCCGGGTCGAGGGCGACGACGACGAGCTCGACAAGCAGGGCGCCGGTGACCAGGGCCTGATGTTCGGCTACGCCTCCGACGAGACGCCGACCCTGATGCCGCTCCCGATCTTCCTGGCGCACCGCCTGTCCAAGCGGCTCTCGGACGTCCGCAAGAACGGGACCATCCCCTACCTGCGCCCCGACGGCAAGACCCAGGTCACCATCGAGTACGACGGCGACAAGGCCGTCCGCCTCGACACGGTCGTCGTCTCCTCGCAGCACGCGAGCGACATCGACCTGGACTCCCTGCTGGCGCCCGACATTCGCGAGTTCGTCGTGGAGCCCGAGCTGAAGGCGCTGCTGGACGACGGCATCAAGCTCGACACCGAGAACTACCGCCTCCTGGTCAACCCGACCGGCCGCTTCGAGATCGGCGGCCCGATGGGCGACGCCGGCCTCACCGGCCGCAAGATCATCATCGACACCTACGGCGGCTTCGCCCGCCACGGCGGCGGCGCCTTCTCCGGCAAGGACCCGTCCAAGGTGGACCGCTCGGCCGCGTACGCGATGCGCTGGGTCGCCAAGAACGTGGTCGCCGCCGGTCTGGCCGCGCGCTGCGAGGTCCAGGTCGCGTACGCGATCGGCAAGGCCGAGCCGGTCGGTCTGTTCGTCGAGACCTTCGGCACCAACAAGGTCGAGACCGAGAAGATCGAGAAGGCCATCGACGAGGTCTTCGACCTGCGTCCGGCCGCGATCATCCGCGACCTCGACCTGCTGCGCCCGATCTACGCCCAGACCGCCGCGTACGGCCACTTCGGCCGTGAGCTGCCCGAGTTCACCTGGGAGAAGACCGACCGCGTCGAGGCGCTGCGCAAGGCCGCGGGGCTGTAGAGCCCAGGGCCGCACCAGGACGACACCGGCTCCCGGGACCATCACCGAGATGGCCCCGGGAGCCGGTCCGTCTGTGCGGCGGGTCACGCCGTCGCCGTTACGCCTTCTGGGGCTCGGCCGAAGGGGTGGAGGTTGCCGATGGGGTTGACCAGCGCCACCCCGGGGCGTCCGCCTGGAGATCGTCGGTACTCGGGGCGGATCCGCTGTCAGTGGGGTTTGGTAAGAATGCAGGGGTGAGCAGCGAGAACGGGCCGGGGGCCGGGGGCGGGGAGGGTGCGCCGCCGGAGCAGCTCGCGTTGATCCGGGAGACGGTGCGCAGGGCCAAGGAGCCGCGGGCGAAGCCGCGGACCTGGCGGGGGGCGGCGCTGGCCGAGGAGCTGCCGGTCGCGCGGGTGCTCGTCGACAAGGGCGTGCTCCATCTCGACCGGTACTTCGACTACGCGGTGCCCGCCGAGCTGGACGCCGCGGCACAGCCGGGGGTGCGGGTGCGGGTGCGGTTCGGCGCCGGCCGGGGCCGGGTGCGCGAAGGCCGGCGCGAGGGCGGGGGACTCATCGACGGGTTCCTCGTCGAGCGGCTCGCCGCCTCCGACTACTCCGGGCCGCTCGCGGCCCTCGCCCAGGTCGTGTCGCCCGAGCCGGTGCTGGGCCCGGAGCTGCTGGGACTGGCCCGGGCCGTCGCAGACCGTTACGCCGGGAGCCTCGCCGACGTACTCCAGCTCGCCGTACCGCCGCGCAACGCGCGCGCCGAGCAACGGCCCTCGCCCGCACCGCCGCCCCCGCCGCCGGCCCCGGCGGCCGGATCCTGGACCCGGTACGAGCGCGGGGCCGCGTTCCTGGAGTCACTGGCCTCGGGAGGCGCACCCCGCGCCGTGTGGAACGCGCTGCCCGGGCCCGGGTGGAGCGAGGAACTGGCCCGGGCCGTCGCCGCGACGCTCGCCTCGGGACGCGGGGCCCTGGTGGTCGTACCGGACGGGCGGGCCGCCGCCCGGGTCGACGCGGCCCTGACGGCCCTGCTGGGGGAGGGGCGCCACGCGCTGCTCCAGGCGGACGCCGGGCCGGAGAAGCGGTACCGGGAGTGGCTCGGCGTCCGGCGCGGGAGCGTACGGGCGGTGGTCGGGACCCGCGCCGCGATGTTCGCCCCCGTGCGCGACCTCGGACTGGTGGCCCTCTGGGACGACGGGGACGACAGCCACAGCGAGCAGCACGCGCCGCAGCCGCATGCGCGCGAGGTGCTGCTGCTGCGCGCCGCGCAGGACCGGTGCGGGTTCCTGATGGGCGGCTGGAGCTGCACGGTCGAGGGCGCGCAGCTCGTCCAGAGCGGGTGGGCGCGGCCCCTGGCCGCCGCGCGGGAGCAGGTGCGGCAGGCCGCGCCGCTGGTGCGGACCGTGGGGGACCAGGACCTGGCGCGGGACGAGGCCGCGCGCGCCGCCCGGCTGCCCACCCTCGCCTGGCAGGCGGCCCGGGAGGGGCTGCGCCACGGGCCGGTGCTGGTGCAGGTGCCGCGGCGGGGTTACGTACCGCGCATGGCGTGCGCGCAGTGCCGGGCCGCCGCTCGGTGCCGGCACTGCTCCGGGCCGCTGGAGGCACGGGACGGCGGGGCGCTGTGGTGCGGGTGGTGCGGGCGTGAGGAGAGCGCGTGGCACTGTCCGGAGTGCGGGTCGTTCCGGCTGCGGGCCCAGGTCGTGGGGGCGCGGCGGACCGCGGAGGAGCTGGGGCGGGCGTTTCCGGCCGTCCCGGTGCGGACGTCCGGGCGGGAGCACGTCCTCGACACGGTGCCCGGGGCGCCCGCGCTGGTCGTGAGCACTCCGGGGGCCGAGCCGGTGGCCGAGGGCGGGTACGCGGCAGCACTGCTGCTCGACGGCTGGGCCATGCTGGGCCGGCCCGATCTGCGCGCGGGGGAGGACGCGCTGCGGCGCTGGATCGCGGCCGCGGCGCTGGTACGGCCGCAGGGGGACGGCGGGACCGTGGTGGTCGTCGCCGAGCCGACGCTACGGCCCGTGCAGGCGCTGGTGCGGTGGGATCCCGTGGGCCATGCGCTGCGGGAGCTCTCCGAGCGGGCCGAGCTGGGATTCCCGCCGGTGTCGCGGATGGCGTCGGTGTCGGGGACGCCGGAGGCGGTGGCCGCGTTCCTGGCGGCGGTCGAGCTGCCCGCCGAGGCGGAGGTGCTGGGGCCGGTGCCGCTGCCGGTCACCCCTCCGGGGCGGCCGAGGCGGCCGGGGGCACCGCCCGCGGGGGAGCAGTGGGAGCGGGCGCTGGTCCGGGTGCCGCCGGGGAAGGGCGCCGCGCTGGCCGGTGCGTTGAAGTCGGCTCAGGCTGCTCGGATGGCTCGGGGGGCGGAGGAGGCGGGGCGGGTGTGGGTGCGGATCGATCCTGGGGACATCGGGTGAGCGGTGGGGCGAGCGGGGGTGAGGGGATGAGTCAGCGGGGCCGGGAACGCGGCCGCCCTCTCGGGAGGGGGCCGAGAGGGCAGGAGGGGTGCGGGTGCTCAGCCGTTGCGCGGGCCGGGGAAGGCGGTCGGCCTCGCCTCGTCGCGCAGGGCCGGGCTGCCGGCCGTCGGCTGGGTCGGCATGGAGCGGGCGGCGGGGACGGTGGGGACCGTCGGCAGGCCCGTGTTCACGCTGACCGTGCGGGGGCCGGTCGGATCCGCCGAGGTGTGCTCGGGCTCGGCGGGTGCCTGGGCGGCGGCGGCCCGGCGGGCGCCGTAACGGCGGTGGACCGCCTGCTTGGTGACTCCCAGCGCGGAGCCCACCGCGTCCCACGAGAAGCCGAGCGAGCGGTCGAAGTCCACCGCCGCGGTGACCAGGGTCTCCACGCTGTCCCGGAGTTCCTGGGCGAGGCGGACCGTCGGGGCGGGGGCGCGTCCGTAGACGACGAAGCCCGTGGAGGGGCCGGAGCGGCGGGGGCGGTAGACGTTGCCCAGTTGGGCGGTGAGCGTGCGCAGCGCGTCCACCTGCCGGCGGACCCGCTCGATGTCCCGCACCAGCAAGTGCAGGCTGGCCCGGGCCTGGGCGTCGTGGGTTGCATGGTCGGCCATGAACAAGCCTCTCGAACCGGCGTTGGGGAGAAGGTCAACTCTTTCTTGACCAACGCGGGTTCGCTCCGCTGGTCACGGTGTGGGGGCGTATGGGCATATGCGGGCGCTCCCGGTGCCGGTCTGCGCCCCCTTCCTCTCCCACCCGCGCACCGCCCGTTTCCAGGGGGATGAGGGGTGAGCGTCTCCCGTGGGGGTGCGGCGCCGTCGGCGGCTTCCCCGCCATCGTGGCATCGACGGACTGCCACCGTTCCCCCTCGTCCCGCTTCCACCGTCCCCCTCGTCCCCCTCGTCCCCCTCGTCCCCCTCGTCCCGCTCCCGCCGTGGCACCCCCTCCCGCCCTGTCGGCCAGGGGGCCGTGCCCCGTCGGTAATTGAGGTGGGGGGCTCGGGGCGGGGTCATAGACTTGTGCGTTGCCCGTGGTTTGTTTTTTCGAGAGGCCCGTCCTTCATGAAGCTCGTCTTCGCCGGTACCCCCGAGGTCGCCGTTCCCGCTCTGGACGCTCTGATCGCCTCCGGGCGGCATGAGGTGGCCGCCGTGGTGACGCGGCCCGACGCGCAGGCCGGGCGGGGGCGCAGGCTGGTGGCCTCTCCGGTCGCCCAGCGGGCCGAGGAGGCGGGCATCGAGGTGCTCAAGCCCGTGCGGCCCCGGGATCCGGAGTTCCTGGAGCGGTTGCGGGAGATCGCGCCGGACTGCTGTCCCGTCGTCGCCTACGGGGCCCTGCTGCCCAAGGTGGCGCTCGACATCCCGGTCCATGGCTGGGTCAACCTGCACTTCTCGCTGCTGCCGGCCTGGCGTGGCGCCGCGCCGGTGCAGCATGCGGTCATGGCGGGGGACGAGATCACCGGGGCGTCCACCTTCCTGATCGAGGAAGGGCTGGACTCCGGGCCCGTCTACGGGACCGTCACCGAGGTGGTGCGGGCCACCGACACCAGCGGGGATCTGCTGACGCGGCTCGCCTTCGCCGGCGCCGGGCTGCTCGCGGCCACCATGGACGGGATCGAGGACGGCGGCCTGAAGGCCGTGCCGCAGCCGGCGGAGGGAATCACCCTCGCCCCCAAGATCACTGTCGAGGACGCGCTGATCGACTGGGCCGCCCCCGCGCTGCGGGTGGACCGTGTCGTGCGCGGGTGTACACCCGCCCCCGGCGCGTGGACCACCTTCCGGGGCGAGCGGCTCAAGCTCATCCATGTGCAGCCGGTTCCCGGGCGGGACGACCTCGCTCCCGGCGCGCTGGCCGTCGGCAAGAACAGTGTCCACGTGGGGACGGGGTCGTACGCGGTGGAGCTGCTGTGGGTCCAGGCCCAGGGCAAGAAGCCGATGCGGGCCGCCGACTGGGCGCGCGGGGTGCGCATCGGCGAGGGCGAGCGGGTCGGGGCGTAACGCTCCTGCGCCGGTCCCGCGTGCACGTCGTACGCTGGACGCCACTTCCTTCCTGCAATCCGGAGCACCTTTTTCGTGAGCGACCAGTCCCACCGTCCCCGCAAGCCCGCCCGGCCCTACCGCCGGCCCCAGAAGGACCCGGTCCGCATGCTCGCCTTCGAGGCGCTGCGGGCCGTGGACGAGCGGGACGCCTACGCCAACCTGGTGCTGCCGCCGCTGTTGCGCAAGGCGCGGGAGAAGGAGGGACCCGACAAGTTCGACACACGGGACGCCGCGCTCGCCACCGAGCTGGTGTACGGCACGCTGCGGCGGCAGGGGACGTACGACGCCGTCATCTCCGCCTGTGTGGACCGGCCGCTCCGGGAAGTCGATCCCCCCGTGCTCGATGTGCTCAGCCTCGGCGCGCACCAGCTGCTCGGGACGCGGATCCCGACGCATGCCGCCGTGTCCTCCGCGGTCGAGCTGGCGCGGGTCGTGCTCGGGGACGGGCGGGCCAAGTTCGTCAACGCCGTGCTGCGGAAGATCGCCCAGCACGATCTCGACGGCTGGCTGGAGCAGGTCGCCCCGCCGTACGACGACGATCCCGAGGAGCATCTCGCCGTCGTCCACTCGCATCCGCGCTGGATCGTCTCCGCGCTGTGGGACTCGCTCGGCGGCGGGCGGGCCGGGATCGAGGACCTGCTCGAAGCCGACAACGAGCGGCCCGAGGTCACCCTCGTCGCCCGGCCCGGGCGGGCCGCGCCGGAGGAGCTGCTGCGGGAGGAGGCCGCCGTACCGGGGCGCTGGTCGCCGTACGCCGTGCGGCTCACCGAGGGCGGGGAGCCCGGGGCCGTCGACGCCGTACGGGAGGGGCGGGCGGGGGTGCAGGACGAGGGGAGCCAGCTCGTCGCGCTCGCCCTCGCCAACGTGCCCGTGGAGGGGCGGGACGAGAAGTGGCTCGACGGGTGCGCCGGGCCCGGTGGCAAGGCCGCGCTGCTCGCCGCCCTGGCCGCGGAGCGCGGGGCCGTGCTGCTCGCCTCCGAGAAGCAGCCGCACCGGGCGGGTCTCGTGGCCAGGGCGCTGCACGGCAATCCCGGGCCCTACCAGGTCATCGCCGCCGACGGGATCCGGCCGCCGTGGCGGCCCGGCTCCTTCGACCGGGTACTGATGGACGTGCCGTGCACCGGCCTGGGCGCCCTGCGGCGGCGGCCGGAGGCGCGCTGGCGGCGCCGGCCCGAGGACCTCGAGGGGTTCGCGCCGTTGCAGCGCGGGCTGCTGCGGACCGCTCTGGAGGCCGTACGGGTCGGGGGCGTCGTCGGATACGCCACCTGCTCGCCGCATCTCGCGGAGACCCGGGCGGTCGTCGCCGACGTGCTCAAGCAGTTCCCGCGGACCGATCTCGTCGACGCGCGGCCGCTGCTGCCGGGTGTGCCGGCGCTGGGCGACGGGCCCGACATCCAGCTGTGGCCGCACGTGCACGGCACCGACGCCATGTATCTGGCGCTCATCCGCCGCACCGGCTGACATGACGGTACGTCATATCCCAAGCCGGACAACGGAGTTGAAGTCGGGAACCTTAAGCCGATGACCCTCGGGCACAGCATCGCATAGGTAAACCCGATTGTTTCTCGATGTCGGCCACAGTGGCGACTGGTTGCCTTTATCTCACCAAAACAACGGCGCGGAATTCCTTGGACAGCCCTCTCCGGAGGGATTTCAGGAATTCCTTGAAGCCTCTTTGGAAGGGATGGAAAAAGGTGCCAGAGAACAACACTCACCGCAGGTCGAAGAATCGGTTGAAGAAGGCCGGTGCGGCTTTCGCCGCAGGCACGGCCCTGCTCTTCGGCGCGGTGTACGTCAACGCCAACGCCGCCTCCGTCGGCGGGTCGGCGACCACGACCGCCTCGCCGGCCGCCTCGTCCGCCGCCTCGTCCGCCGCCGTCTCGGACGTGGTCGACGCCGCCGACGCGTTCCTCGCCACCCTGGACGACGACCAGCAGGCCGAGGTGCTGCTCGACCTCACCGAGGAGAACGCGACCGCCTGGTCCAACCTCCCGTGCGGTTCCACCTGCCGGGTCGGCATCGAGCTGAGCACGCTCAGCGAGGAGCAGCTCGCCGCGGCCGAGGCGGTGATCGAGGCGGCGACCGGCACCGGCAGCGGCACCGGCTACGACCAGATCTCCCAGATCCTCGCGGCCGACGACGTCCTCGGCGAGACCGCCGGCGGCTACAGCAGCGGCAACTACTACCTGGCGTTCCTCGGCACCCCGGGCACCAGCGGAACCTGGCAGCTGCACTTCGGCGGTCATCACCTCGCGGTGAACCTCACCTACGAGGACGGCGAGGTCGAGGGCACCACCCCCTTCTTCATCGGCGTCGAGCCGACCAGCTGGACCGACGACGACGGCACCTCGTACGCCCCTCTGGCCGGGATGCACGACGGCATGCTGGACCTGCTCGCCGGTCTGAGCGACGACGAACTGTCGCAGGCGAAGCTGTCCGAGTCGTACACCGACGTGCTGCTCGGCCCGGACGAGGACGGGGACTTCCCGGAGACCAAGGAAGGCCTCTCGGTCGGCGAACTCACCGACGACCAGCAGGAACTGGTCCTCAACGCCATACAGCCGTGGGTCGACGTGGCGGACGACTCCACCGCCGCCTCCGTGCTGAGCACCTACGCGTCGGAACTCGACGACACCTACATCTCGTACTCCGGCGGCACCGACCTGGACACCCAGGGCGACTACGTCCGGATCGACGGGCCGGGCGTGTGGATCGAGTTCGTCTGCCAGGACGGCGTGGTCTACCAGAACCAGATCCACTACCACACCGTCTACCGGGACCACACCACCGACTACGGCGGAGAGTTCTCGTTCTGATGGACCGTCTGCCGATCTCACCGTCACATGCGCTGCGCATGATGGCCGGGGTCGCGCTGGCGGTGGCGGCGGCGCTGCTTCTGGCAGCGCCGCCCGCTGCCGCGCATCCGCTGCCCCACTCGGTGCTGCTGCTCGACGTGCACGAGACGTCGGTGGCCGCCGAACTGGAGCTGCCGGTCAGCGATTTCTCCCGGGCCAGCGGTATCGCCCTGGACGACTCCACCACGGCGAAGCAGCTGTCGGCGCGGACCGCCGCGATCCGCCGCTACCTGGCCGCGCATCTGCACCCGACCACCCGCGGGGGCGAGGCCTGGACCGTCGCCGTCGGCGCCATGGCCCTGGGGCGGGCGGAGCAGACCTCCACCGGCACCTACCGCGAGCTGACGGTACGGGCCACGCTCACACCGCCGGCCGGCGGGGACCCGCGCCGGTTCGTCCTCTCCTACGACGCCGTCGTCCACCAGGTCGTCACCCACACCGTGATGGTCTCCGTCCGGCAGGACTGGGCCACCGGCCACGTGGCCGACGAGGGGCAGGACACCGCGACCGAGGTCGGCGTCATCCGCGTCGACACCCGGACGATGACCGTCGCCCCTCTCAGCGTCGACCTGGAGAGCGGGAGTGCCTGGAGCGGGACGTACGCCATGTTCCGGCTCGGCGCCGATCACATTCTCGACGGCACCGACCATCTGCTTTTCCTGCTGATTCTTCTGCTTCCCGCTCCCCTTCGGGCAGCGGGAAAGCGCTGGCGGGGAACGGTGAACAACCGGGCCGCAATTCGGCGAATCGGCCGGACGACCCTCGCCTTCACCGTCGGGCATTCCCTCGCGCTCGCACTGAGTTCTTTCGGACGTCTCGACATTCCGGCTCAGCCGGTCGAGGTGTTTATCGCCTTCAGTATTCTCGTCGGTGCCGTGCACACCATGCGCCCGATATTCCCCGGGCGAGAAGCCCTCGTCGCCGGTGTCTTCGGTCTCGGGCACGGCCTCGCCTTCTCGCTCACGCTCGCCGAGATGAACCTCTCCACCACCCAACTGGCCCTCAGTCTCGCGGGATTCAACCTCGGCATCGAAGGCATGCAACTCGTCCTGGTCCTCCTCGCCCTGCCGAGCCTGATCTGTCTCACCCGGCTGCGCGGGCACTCCGCGCTGCGGGGCGGGTGCGCGGCGCTGACGGCCGGCGCGGCCCTCGGCTGGCTGCTGGACCGGCTCGGCCTGCCCAACCCCGTCGCCCGCGCCGCGGACAGCGCCGGATCGCACACCTCCCAACTGCTCCTGGTCCTCGTCGCCACGGCTCTGCCGGCCACCCTCCGGTTGATCACCGCCCACCGCCGCGGCCGGGGCCCCGGGGCGAACCCCGGCACCAGCCCGGTGCTCACCGCGCGCTCGTCGACGGCGCGACCGGACCACCCGTGGTCGGCCGGGGGTGGTGCGGCGAGTGCTTCGGACGCTCCTTAGGGTGGCCCCATGCCACGCACCTCCCCCGCCGTCGCCCTCGACGCTCTCCTCTCCGGGAACGAGCGATTCGTCGCGGGCGCACCCAGCCATCCCAACCAGGACGCCGCCCGCCGGGCCGAGCTCGCGCCCGGCCAGGAACCCTTCGCCGTCATCCTGGGGTGCTCGGACTCCCGGCTCGCCGCGGAGATCATCTTCGACCAGGGGCTGGGCGACCTCTTCGTCGTCCGGACCGCCGGGCATGTGCTCGGGGCGGAGGTGCTGGGCAGCGTGGAGTACGCCACGGCCGTGCTCGGCTGCCGCCTGGTCGTCGTCCTCGGGCACGACTCCTGCGGAGCCGTCGCGGCGGCCCGCGAAGCCGTGGCGAACGGACTGCCCTCGACCGGCTTCGTCCGGGACGTGGTCGAGCGGGTCACCCCCAGCGTGCTGGCCGCCCGTGCCGCCGGACTGACCTCCGACAGCGACATCGTCGACGAGCACATAAGGCACACCGTGCATCTGCTCCTCGACCGCTCCCGCACCCTCTCGGACCAGGTGGACACCGGGGACGTGGCGGTCGTGGGCATGGCGTACCGGCTCGCCGAGGGCAGCGCCTGCGTCCTGGTCTCCCGCGGGAACACCGGCACCCCGGTCCCGGCCGCGGGCGGCCACCAGGCCCCCTGAGGGGCGCGCTCCGGCGGGGACGCGTTCAGCCGCTGGACTTTGTGGCGGCCTCCGGCGCGCCCTCGGTCACCGCCCGGCCGTCGTCCCGGGCCAGCCGGTGCGGCCACCACACCTTCGGGCCCACATCCAGGAACAGCGCCGTGACCAGCACCGACCGTACGACGAAGGTGTCCAGGAGGACGCCCAGGGCGACGGCGAAGCCGATCTCGGCGAAGCCCACCATGGGGAGCGTGCCGAGGGCGGCGAAGGTGCCCGCGAGCACCAGGCCCGCGGAGGTGATGACCGAGCCCGTGGCGGCGAGGCCCGTCACCACGCCCGTGCGGGTGCCCTGGCGCAGCGCCTCCTCACGGATCCGGGTGGTCAGGAAGATGTTGTAGTCGATGCCGAGGGCCACCAGGAACACGAAGACGAACAGCGGGAAGTCGGTCGACTCACCCGCGTAGTCGAACACGTACCGGAAGGCCAGCGCGCTGATGCCGAGCGCCGCCGCGAAGGACAGGATCACCGTCCCGACCAGCAGCAGCGGGGCGACCAGGGCGCGCAGCAGACCGCACAGGATCAGCAGGACCACGCCCAGCACCAACGGGATGATCAGGATGTTGTCGTGGGTGGTGGCCCGGTCCGCGTCCAGCAGGGCCGCCGTTCCGCCGCCCACCCGCGCGTCGGCGTCGGGCACCGCGTGCACCGCGTCCCGGACCCGCTCCACCGTCTGTTTGGCGGCCTCGCTGTCGGACGGGGCGGTCATCGTCGCCTCGAACAGCACCCTGCCCTCGTGGAGGGGTTTCGTGCCCGGCGGCAGCCCGAGCGAGGTCGGCACGACCCCGTCCGTGGCGGCCACCGCCGCGCCCACCTGACGGGCCTGGGCCTGGTGGGAGACGATCACCAAGGGGTCGCCGCTGCCCGCCGGGAAGTACTTCTCGGACACCTCCTGGCCGGTGATCGAGTCCGGTTTCCCGGTGAAGGCGTCCGCGTTGCTGATGCCCTCCGCGCGCAGCTGGATGAGGCCCAGCGAGCACACCCCGAGGACGAGCGCGGTCACGATCCAGATCATGCGCGGGCGGTCGGCGATGCCCCGGCCGGTGCGGGCCCAGAACCCGCGCTCCGTCGGATCGGCGGAGCCGAAGTGGGGGATGGCCGGCCAGAAGATCCAGCGGCCGCAGATCACCAGCAGGGCCGGGAACAGGGTCATCATCGCGAGCAGCGCGACCGCCACGCCGATGGCCGCCACCGGTCCCAGACCGGCGGTGGAGTTCATCTCGGCGGCCGTCAGGACCAGCATGCTCAGCACCACCGTGGCGCCCGAGGCCAGCACCGCCGGGCCCGCCCGGTGCAGGGCCAGGGTCATCGCCTCGTGGCGGTCCTCGTGACGGCGCAACTCCTCCCGGTAGCGGGCCACGAGCAGCAGGGCGTAGTCCGTCCCGGCGCCGAAGACGAGGACCGTGAGAATGCCGGCGCTCTGACCGTTCACGGTCAGGCCCGCGTAGTGGGCCAGGAAGTAGATCAGCGCCTGCGCCGTGAACAGCGCGACCACCACACCGATCAGCGGGACCAGCAGCAGGGTCGGACTGCGGTAGGTGATCAGGAGCATCACGATGACGACTCCCATGGCCGCCACCAGCAGCGTGGAGTCGATGCCCTCGAAGGCCTTGGCGAAGTCCGCGGAGGTGCCGCCCGGACCGGTGATGTGCACGGCCAGCCCCGCGCCGCCCCTGCCGACGACGTCACGGATGGAGTCGACGGCCGGCGAGATCCGTGACCAGCCCTTCTCGTCCATGGTGATCGGCACGTGGATCTGCGCGGCGCGCGGATCCACCGGACGGTCGTACACCGGCCCCCGCGTCTCGGCCCCCCGGATCCCATGGTCCGTGAGCCGCCTGAGCTGCACCGTGTCCGCCGCGATCCGCGCCCGGTCCCCTGCCGTCAGCCCGTCGTCCCGGGCGTACACCACGATCGCCGGGATCTGCTCCGGCCGGAACCCCTTCGAGATCTCCAGCACCTGGGTCGACTCGGCCGACCCCGGCAGCCAGGACGCCGCGTCGTTGTCCTGGGCCCCGGTGAGCTTGGAGGCGAACGGCGCCATCAGGAACAGCACGATCAGCCACAGGATGAGGACCACCCACTTGGCCCGCCGCCCACAGACAAGATGCGCGGTGGCTCTCATACCGACCCCCGTTGGTGAGGGGCGCGCGGAACTGCGCGACCGGCCGCACACGACCGCCGGTCGACGGACGGCCCGCGCCACGAGGGACCGGCGTTCCAGCACGGCGCAGCGCATGGCAGGCTTGGGGCATGGCCGCGCAGATCAACCCCAGCATTCTGTCCGCCGACTTCGCCCGCCTCGCGGACGAGGCGAAGGCGGTCGAAGGAGCCGACTGGCTCCACGTCGACGTCATGGACAACCATTTCGTCCCGAACCTCACGCTCGGTGTGCCGGTCGTAGAGTCCCTGGCCCGTGCGACGGACACTCCGCTGGACTGCCATCTGATGATCGAGGACCCCGATCGCTGGGCCCCGCGGTACGTCGAGGCGGGTGCCTCGTCCGTCACCTTCCATGTCGAGGCGGCCGCCGCGCCGGTGCGACTCGCCCGCGAGATCCGTGCGAAGGGTGCCCGTGCCTCCATGGCGCTCAAGCCCGCGACGCCCATCGAGCCGTACGAGGACCTGCTGCCCGAACTCGACATGCTGCTGATCATGACGGTCGAGCCGGGCTTCGGGGGCCAGGCGTTCCTCGACATCATGCTCCCGAAGATCCGCCGCACCCGCGAGTTGATCAGCAAGCACGGCCTCGAGCTGTGGCTCCAGGTCGACGGCGGCGTCTCGGCCTCGACGATCGAGCGGTGCGCGGAGGCCGGCGCGGACGTGTTCGTCGCCGGATCCGCGGTGTACGGCGCGGAGGACCCCGCCGAGGCGGTCCGCGCCCTGCGCGCCCAGGCGGAGGCGGAGACCGCGAAGGCGAGCTGGGCCTGCGCCCACTGAACCGGAGCCGAGCCGCAGGCGTCTGAACAGTGGGCCGGCACCGTACGTAGCCCACTGAACACGCGGCCCGTGCGGACACTGGGCCACAGGTACGTGAACGGCTCCCATCAGGGCTGATCAAGTGCGCCGGATCTGCAAGGATGAACGGCGTATCCAGAGTGTGAACAGCAGTGAGGAGATCGCCGTGTCGGGTATGTCGGCGGGCCGGTCAGCCATGCGGATGGGACCCGCAGAGCTGGTGCAGGCGGCGGCCATGGCCCGCCGCTTCTACCTCGAGGGCAAGTCCAAGATCCAGATCGCGGAGGAGTTCGGCGTCAGCCGCTTCAAGGTGGCCCGGGTCCTGGAGACCGCCCTCGAACGGGATCTCGTACGGATCGAGATCCGTGTGCCGGCCGAGCTGGACGCCGAGCGCTCCGACGCGCTCCGCGCCCGGTACGGCCTCAGGCACGCAGTGGTGGTCGAGTCGCCGGCGGAGGCCGAGGACTCGACCGACCCCGAGAACCTGGGAGAGGTGGCCGCCGACCTGCTCGGCGAGCTGGTGAACGAGGGGGACGTCCTGGGCCTGGCCTGGGGCCGCTCCACCATCCACATGGCGGCGGCCCTGGACCGGCTGCCGCCCTGCACGGTGGTGCAGCTGACGGGCGTGTACGACGCGGGGACCGCCGAGCGCGGCTCCGTCGAGGCCGTCCGCCGCGCCGCCCAGGTGTCCGGCGGCGACGCGCACCCCATCTACGCGCCGATGCTGCTGCCGGACGCGGCCACCGCGGCCGCGCTGCGCCACCAGACCGGGATCGCCCGGGCCTTCGAGTACTTCGACAAGGTCACGGTCGCCTGTGTCTCCATCGGCTCCTGGGAGCCCGGTATCTCGACGGTGCACGACATGCTCAGCGACGAGGAGCGGGCCCACTACGCCTCGCTCGGTGTCGCCGCCGAGATGTCCGCGCACCTCTTCGACGCCGAGGGCCGCCGGGTCGGACGGGACCTGGGCGAGCGGTGCATCACGGTCAAGACCGACCAGCTCCGCCGTGTCCCGGAGGTCGTGGCGATCGCGGGCGGGCAGCGCAAGGCGGCCGCGATCGACGCGGTGCTGCGGTCCGGACTCGTCACCAGCCTGGTCACGGACACCTCCGCGGCCGACTATCTGATGACGGCGGGACCGACGCCCAAGCCCGCCCTCAACCGGGCGGACCCGGACGGGATCTGAGAGAAGATCAGAAGGGGGCGGTCCTCTCGGCCGCCCCTTTCCGCAATCACGACTGTTCAGGACGGTGCCTGGATGACGGAGCACGTGCTCACGCTGGACCTCGACGGGGTCATGGACAAGGCGGCCCTGATGGACCGCTGTGTACGGGACCTCGAACTGCCCGACTGGTTCGGCCGCAACTGGGACGCCCTCGCCGACAGCCTCACCGACCTGCCGGAGGGACCCGAGTCCGGCCCGGTGCTGGTCGTCGTGCGGAACTGGCAGTCGTACGCGAAGGCGCAGCCGGAGGAGTGGGAGATCGCGCAGGAGGTGTTCTCCTCGGCGGTGAACCACGTGCCCGCGCTCTCGGTGGTCCTCGCTCTCGGAGGATCCTCCTAACCGCCTCCGAGCTGCTTGGACGTTCTGTCCGGGCACCGCGTCACGGTCGTCATGGGACAATGAAGTACGTGCTCTTCCCCCTGGCTGACCTGTCAGGGGGTCACCTCTGAACGACCGGGATGTGCAGCACGTGCGTTTCCTCAACGACATCCAGCCCGCCTACGACCTCACCTACGACGATGTCTTCATGGTGCCGAGCCGCAGCGCGGTCGGGTCGCGGCAGGGGGTGGACCTCTCCTCCCCGGACGGCACGGGCACCACGATCCCGCTGGTCGTCGCCAACATGACGGCCGTCGCCGGACGCCGGATGGCCGAGACGATGGCGCGGCGCGGCGGACTCGTCGTGATCCCGCAGGACATCCCGAACGACGTGGTCACCGATGTGATCACCTGGGTCAAGAGCCGGCATCTGGTGCTGGACACGCCGATCGTGCTCGCCCCGCACCAGACCGTCGCGGACGCCCTCGCGCTGCTGCCCAAGCGCGCGCACAACGCGGGCGTCGTCGTCGACGGGGACTCCCGGCCGGTCGGTGTCGTCACCGACCAGGACCTCAGCGGCGTCGACCGCTTCACCCAGCTCGAGGTCGTCATGTCCCGCGACCTGCTGCTCCTCGACGCCGGCATCGACCCCCGCGAGGCCTTCAACATCCTCGACGCGGCCAACCGGCGGTACGCGCCCGCCGTGGACGAGGACGGCCGGCTCGCCGGCATCCTCACCCGCAAGGGCGCCCTGCGCGCCACGCTGTACACGCCGGCCGTCGACGCGCACGGCAGGCTGCGCATCGCCGCCGCCGTCGGGATCAACGGCGATGTCGCGGGCAAGGCGAAGGAACTGCTCGACGCGGGGGTCGACACGCTCGTCATCGACACCGCGCACGGCCACCAGGAGTCGATGATCAGCGCGATCCGCACGGTGCGCGCGCTCGACCCGCAGGTGCCGATCGCGGCGGGCAACATCGTCTCCGCCGAGGGCGTCAAGGACCTGATCGAGGCGGGCGCGGACATCATCAAGGTCGGCGTCGGCCCCGGCGCCATGTGCACCACCCGGATGATGACCGGCGTGGGCCGGCCGCAGTTCTCGGCGGTGCTGGAGTGTGCCGCCGAGGCGAGGAAGTACGGCAAGCACGTGTGGGCCGACGGCGGTGTCCGGCACCCCCGTGACGTTGCCATGGCGCTGGCCGCCGGTGCGTCCAATGTGATGATCGGGTCGTGGTTCGCGGGGACGTACGAGTCGCCGGGCGACCTTCAGCACGACGCCAACGGGCGCCCGTACAAGGAGTCCTTCGGGATGGCCTCGGCGCGGGCCGTGCGCAACCGCACGGCGGAGGAGTCGGCCTACGACCGGGCCCGCAAGGCGCTGTTCGAGGAGGGCATCTCGACGTCGCGGATGTTCCTCGACGCGGCTCGGCCGGGGGTGGAGGACCTGGTCGACTCGATCATCGCGGGTGTGCGGTCGTCCTGCACCTACGCGGGTGCGGGCTCGCTCGAGGAGTTCGCCGAGAAGGCCGTCGTGGGCATCCAGAGCGCGGCCGGTTACGCGGAGGGGAAGCCGCTGCACGCCAGCTGGTAGAGCCCCACAGCAACAAAAGTGCACCTTGGTGCCGTGAACGCAATGATCTTGCGTGGGTGCGCAAGGTTGCATCATTACGACCGCTACCGCCCTGCTCATAGGGTCATGCGCTGTACGTGGCGTGGCAGGGACCCCGCTCGGTGGGTTCCCGCCCGCACCGGTCTCCGTCGTGCCGCCGGCAGCGACGAAGGAGTCAGCGCGTGCTCGACCAAGGCGCACCCCCGAAGGACCGCACCCAGGCCGCCCCTCCGTCCCCGGGGTTCGGTGCGCGGCTCATGCGGCGCAAACCCGTGGAACGGCTGGTCGCCGAGGGCGGCCAGGGTGAGGGAGGGGCGCTGCGGCGGTCCCTCGGGCTGTGGCAGCTCACCATGATCAGCATCGGCGCGACGCTCGGCACGGGCATCTTCGTCGTCCTCGGCGAGGCCGTGCCGAAGGCCGGACCGGCCGTCACCCTGTCCTTCGTGATCGCCGGTCTCACGGCGCTCTTCTCCGCCCTGTCCTACGCCGAGCTGGCCGGCACCATCCCGGTCGCCGGATCCTCGTACTCGTACGCGTACGCAACGATGGGTGAGCTGATCGCCTGGGTGTGCGGCTGGTGTCTGGTCCTGGAGTACGGCGTGTCGGTGGCCGCCGTGGCCGTCGGCTGGGGCGAGTACCTCAACGAGCTGCTCGACGGGACCATCGGCGTGACCATCCCGGACGCGCTGTCGGCGCCGCCGGGCGACGGGGGTGTGTTCAATCTGCCCGCCCTGATCGTCGTCCTGCTGGCCATGGCCTTTCTGCTGGGCGGGGCGCGGGAGTCGGCGCGGGCCAACACCGTGATGGTCGCCGTGAAGATCGCCGCGCTGGTGCTGTTCTGCGCCATCGGCGTGCAGGGCTTCCGCTCCGGCAACTACGCGCACTTCATGCCGCTGGGGATGGCGGGCGTCAGCGCGGCCGGGGCCACGCTGTTCTTCTCGTACATCGGCTTCGACGCCGCCTCCACCGCCGGCGAGGAGGCGAAGAACGCACAGCGCGACCTGCCGCGCGCGATCATGCTGTCGCTCGTCATCGTCACCGCGCTGTACGTGCTGGTGGCCGCCGTGGCCGTCGGCGCCCAGCCCTGGCGGCAGTTCGGGGACTCCGAGGCCGCGCTGGCGCAGATCATGCGCGACGTGACCGGGCAGTCCTTCTGGGCGACCCTGCTCGCCTTCTGTGCGGTCGTCGCCATCGCGAGCGTCGTGCTGACCGTGCTCTACGGCCAGACGC
Source organism: Streptomyces griseoruber (assembly GCF_001514205.1). Lineage (GTDB taxonomy): Bacteria > Actinomycetota > Actinomycetes > Streptomycetales > Streptomycetaceae > Streptomyces > Streptomyces griseoruber. The sequence continues at coordinate 164,450 of NZ_KQ948780.1, forward strand.
GCATCCTGTTCGCCATGTCCCGGGACGGGCTGGTGCCCAAGGTGTTCTCGCGCGTCCACCCGAGGACCGGCACCCCTCGCGCCAACACCCTCATCGTGTCCCTGTTCTGCGGTGTGCTCGCCGCCGCGATCCCGCTCGGCCAGCTGGCCGACGCCACCAGCATCGGCACGCTGTTCGCGTTCGCGCTGGTCAACGTGGCCGTCGTGGTGCTGCGCCGGACCCGGCCGGAGATGCCCCGCACCTTCCGGGTGCCGCTGTCGCCGGTGCTGCCCGCGCTGGGCCTCGCCTTCTGCGTCTGGATGATGGGCAGCCTGTCGGCCGTCACCTGGGTGGTCTTCGGTGTCTGGATGGCCGTCGGGCTCGTGGTCTACTTCGTGTACGGCCAACGCCGCTCCCGACTCGCCACACCCGCTCCGCTGGAGAAGTGAACCACCCACCGTGCTGAACGATCTCGACGAACGCATCGTGCACGCCCTCGCCGAGGACGCCCGCCGCTCCTACGCGGACATCGGGCACCTGGTCGGTCTGTCCGCGCCCGCCGTGAAGCGGCGCGTGGACCGGCTGCGGGCGACCGGCGCCATCACCGGCTTCACCGTGCGGGTGGACCCGGCGGCGCTCGGCTGGGAGACCGAGGGGTTCGTCGAGATCTACTGCCGGCGCAACACCTCGCCGGAGACCATCCAGCGGGGCCTGGAGCGCTACCAGGAGGTCGTGGCCGCCTCCACCGTCACCGGCGAGGCCGACGCGGTCGCGCAGGTCTTCGCCGCCGACATGCGCCACTTCGAGCGGGTTCTGGAGCGGATCGCGGGGGAGCCCTTCGTGGAACGCACCAAGTCGGTGCTGGTGCTGTCCCCCCTGCTGCGCCGGTTCTCGTCCGGTTCGCCCACCTGAGCGCTTCAGTCGGCCGTCTTGCGCGCCAGCGCGTTGTTGCCGATCGAGTTGTGGACGCTGAAGCTCACCGCGTCCGAGCGGTAGCGGTCGTCGGACCACTCCACGGGGCGGCCCTCGTGGGTCGTGGTGACCCGGCGGACCCGCAGCAGCGGGCTGGTGCGGCGGACGCCGAGGAGTTCCGCGTCCTGCGCGCCCGCCGCCACCGCGTCGATGACATGCTCGCCGTAGGCGAAGACCAGCCCGGTGTCGTCCAGCAGCCGCTGGGTCACCGAGGGGCAGTCCGGCTCGATCGGCTCGACGGCGGGGGAGATCCAGTCGGCGTACACGGTCCGCTCCAGCAGAACCGGCTCGCCGTCCAGCCCGCGCACCCGCAGGACGTGCAGCACCGGGGTGCCGAGGGGGAGCTGGAGGCGGACGGCGTCCTCGTGGCCGGCCGGCTGGTACTGCTGGGCCACCACCTGCCCGGTCGCCTCGCGGCCCATCGCCCGCGCCCACTCGGCGAAGCTGCGCAGTTCCGCGAAGCTCTGGCTGCGGCGGCTGGCCAGCACTACCCGCCGGGCGCCCTGGCGGGAGCCGATGAGCCCCTCGGCGGTCAGTGCCGCCACGGCCTGGCGGACCGTGCCGCGGGAGACTCCGTAGCGGGCCGCGAGGTCGGTCTCGGCGGGCAGCCGGGCACCCACCGTGTACTCCTCGCGGTCGATCGCCCGGCGCAGTGCGTCGGCGATCTCCTCGTGTCGGGCCGCCATGCTTCCCCTTCGCTCCAGCTGCTGTGCACAGCCTGACCAGCGTAGTCGACATCGAAACGTGAGGAGCGGCAGCCCGGAGTGTGCGCGAAATAAGGGATCAGGGTTTCACGGGAGTTTACCGGGGGGACATCAGCGGCGTGGTTACTGGGGCCAACTTGTTCAGACAAGTTCGCCCCGTCTCCTGATCTCCCGCACCCTCGCGCGTCCCCTGGAGAAGCCGTGACCGTGTCCCTGCCGAGAACCGCCGCCCTCGGTGTCATCGCCGCCCTCGCCCTGAGCGCCTGTGGCGCCGCCCCCGACGACTCCACCACCACCGCCGACGGCAAGAACGCCGCCACGGCCACCTCCGCCGCCGACTTCGGGGGCCTCGACGCCCTGGTGAAGGCGGCGAAGAAGGAGGGCAAGCTCAACGCCATCGCGCTGCCCCGCGACTGGGCCAACTACGGTGCCCTCATCGACGGCTTCGAGAAGAAGTACGGCATCAAGATTGCCGTCGAGAACCCGGACGGCTCCAGCCAGGACGAGATCAACGCCGTGACCTCCCGCAAGGGCCAGGACCGCGCGCCGGACGTCCTCGACCTCGGCAGCTCCTTCGCCCTGAGCGCCGCCCAGCAGGGGCTGCTCGCGCCGTACAAGGTCGCCTCGTACGCCGACATCCCCGAGGGGCAGAAGGACGCCCAGGCCCGCTGGTACAACGACTACGGCGGCTATATCTCCATCGGCTGCGACGCGGCGCGCGTCAAGACCTGTCCGACGACCTTCGCCGACCTGCTCAAGCCGCAGTACAAGGGCCAGGTCGCGCTCAACGGCAACCCCACCAAGTCCGGCTCCGCCTTCGGCGGCGTCTACGCGGCCGCCCTCGCCAGCGGCGGCTCCTTCGACGACATCCAGCCCGGCCTCGACTTCTTCGCCAAGCTGAAGAAGAACGGCAACTACACGCCCGTCGAGTCCACCCCGGCCACCGTCGAGAAGGGCGAGACCCCGATCAGCATCGACTGGGACTACCTCAACGCCGGGTACGCCGACGAGTTCAAGTCCAAGGGCGTCGACTGGAAGGTCGCCGTCCCGGCCGACGGCCAGTTCTCCCAGTTCTACTCCCAGGCGATCAACAAGGACGCCCCGCACCCGGCGGCCGCCCGCCTGTGGCAGGAGTACCTCTACAGCGCCGAGGGCCAGAACCTCTGGCTCAAGGGCTACGCCCGCCCGGTCCTGATGACCGCCCTGGAGAAGGCCGGCACCCTCGACAAGACGGCCGCCGCCAAGCTGCCCGAGGTCTCCGGCACGCCCGCCTTCCCGACCGAGGACCAGCAGAGCAAGGCCAAGACGGTGCTCGGCCAGGGCTGGGCGAAGGCCGTCTCCGGATGACGGCCACCGCCGTACGGGTCGACTCGGCGCCCGCCGCTGCGGTGAAGCGGCGGCGCCGGTCGCTCGGCTGGCTCGCGGTCGTCCCGCTGCTCGCCTTCACCGCGCTCGCCTTCGGGCTGCCCGCCCTGGCCATGCTCGACGGCGCGTTCACCGCCAAGGACCCGGCCACCGGCGCCACCTCCTACACCACCGGCAATCTGACGGCCTCGCTCCAGGGGGCGTACCTGACCGCCCTGCTCGGCAGCGTCAAGCTGTCGGCCGTCTCCGCCGCCCTCGGCGTCCTGCTCGGGCTGCCGCTCGCCCAGGCCGTCGTCACCTCCCGGTTCCGCGCCCTGCGCGAGGCCGTGCTCACCGCCTCCGGAGTGCTCGCCAACTTCGGCGGCGTCCCGCTGGCCTTCGCCTTCGTCGCCACCCTCGGCAACGCGGGCGTGCTCACCCGGCACCTGGGCCTGGCCGACCAGGGCTGGGACCTCTACAGCTTCTGGGGCCTGGTGATCGTCTATCTGTACTTCCTGATCCCGCTGATGGTCCTCACCATCACCCCGGCCCTGGAGGGCCTGCGCACCCAGTGGCGCGAGGCCGCCCAGAACAACGGCGCGACACCCGTGCAGTACTGGCGGCACGTGGCCCTGCCCGTGCTGCTGCCCTCGCTGCTCGGCGGGCTCGTGCTGCTCTTCGGCAGCGCCTTCGCCGCGTACGCCACCGCCGCCGCGATGGTCGGCAGCTCCATCCCGCTGGTCACCCTGCAGATCGCCGACGCCATCTCCGGCAACGTCCTGGTCGGCCAGGAGAACGTGGCGCTCGCCCTCAGCCTCGACATGGTCCTGGTCGCCGGTCTGGTCATGGCCGTGTACCTGCCCCTGCAACGGAGGAGCGCGCGATGGCTCGCCTGACCCTGTGGCGGTGGGGCGTCCTCGGCCTCGCCGGGCTGTACTTCCTGGTCCCGCTCGCCGCGTCCGTCGTCTTCACCGTCGACGTGCCCGGCCAGGGAGTCACCTTCGACGCCTACACCCAGATCTTCTCCACCGACGGCTTCACCTCCAGCCTGCTGCTCTCGCTGGAACTGGCCGCCGCCACCATCGCCGTCGTCCTGCTGCTGATGGTGCCCGCCATGGTCGCGCTGCGGCTCGGCGCGCCCCGGCTGCGGCCGGTCGTCGAAGTCGTGTGCTCGCTGCCGTTGGTCGTACCGCCGATCGCGTTCGTGGCCGGCATCGGGACCGTGCTCAAGTGGGGGCCGGAGCACCTCTCCCGCACCCCGCTGTTCCAGACCTTCGTGGCGATCCAGAACCCGGACTTCCCCTTCGTGCTGGTCCTCGCGTACGTCGTGATGGCGCTGCCGTTCGTGTACCGGGCCCTGGACGCCGGTCTGCGCGCCGTCGACGTCCGCACCCTCGTCGAGGCCGCCCGCAGCTGCGGCGCCGGCTGGCCGCAGGCGCTGGTCCAGGCCGTGCTGCCCAATCTGCGCGGGGCCCTGCTCAACGCCTCCTTCCTCACCCTGGCCCTGGTGCTCGGCGAGTTCACCGTGGCCCAGCTGCTGGGCTTCCAGCCGTTCGCCGTGTGGATCGTGAACGTCAGCGGCTCGCAGGCCCAGCTCTCCGTCGCCGTGTCCGTGCTCAGCCTGCTCGTGACATGGGTCCTGCTCCTCGCGCTCGCCGGTGCCGGCGGGCGTACCCGAACCGCATCCCGGGGATGAACCATGACCGTGACCGCGCCCGACACGACGGCGACGACCGCAGCCACCGTGGAATTCCGTGGCCTGCGCAGGGAGTTCGGGCCCACCGTCGCCCTCGACGGACTCGACCTGACCGTCCGCCCCGGTGAACTCCTCGCCCTGCTCGGCCCCTCCGGCTGCGGCAAGACCACCGCGCTGCGCATGCTCGCCGGGTTCGAACACCCCGACTCCGGCGAGGTGCTGATCGACGGCGAGGACGTCACCCGGGTCCCGGCCCACCGCCGCGACGCCGGGATGGTCTTCCAGTCGTACAGCCTCTTCCCGCACCTCGACGCGCTCGACAACGTGGCCTTCGGACTGCGCATGCGCAAGGTCCGCACCTCCGAACGGCGGGCGCGGGCGGCCGAGCTGCTGGAGCTGGTCGGTCTCGCCGACAAGGGCGGCCGGTTCCCGCACCAGCTCTCCGGCGGCCAGCAGCAGCGCGTCGCGCTGGCCCGCGCCCTCGCCCTGCGCCCCCGTGTGCTGCTCCTCGACGAGCCGCTGTCCGCGCTGGACGCCAAGGTCCGGCTGAGTCTGCGCGAGGAGATCCGCCGGCTCCAGCAGGACCTCGGCATCACCACCCTGTTCGTCACCCACGACCAGGAGGAGGCCCTGTCCATGGCGGACCGGGTCGCCGTGATGCACGCCGGACGGCTCGAACAGTGCGCGCCGCCCGCCGAGCTGTACGGCCGGCCCGCCACCGCCTTCGTCGCCGAGTTCGTCGGCACCATGAGCCGGATACCCGGACGGCTCGCCGACGGCGGCGTCGAGGTGCTCGGACAGCGGCTGCCCGTCGACGGACCCGTACCGGCCGGCCCGGACGTCGATGTGCTGGTGCGGCCGGAAGCGGTGGGCGTGCGCACCGACGGCGACGGATCCGCCCGCGTGGTCGCCACGTCCTTCCTGGGCGCCGCCGTCCGCGTCACCGTCCGGCTCGCCGACGGCACCGAGGTGAAGGCCGACCTGCCCGCACACGAGGCCGGCGGCCTCGGCGCCGGGACCGCCGTCACCGTGTCGCTCCCCGAGCGGCCGGTCCTGGTCGCCGCACGCACCCCCTGATCCCCGCACAGATCCCCCACGGATCCCCATGGAGTCCCCCACGGATTCCGTTCCCCCGCAGAAAGAGAGTGACCGTGTCCCGACTCCCGCTCCAGGCCGTCCTGTTCGACATGGACGGCACGCTCGTCGACACCGAGCGGCTGTGGTGGGAGGCGGTGGAACGGGTGGCCGGCCGGGCCCTGACCGAAGCGGACCAGCCGGAGGTGCTCGGCCGACCGGTGGAACACACCGCCGACTGGCTGGCCACGACCACGGGCCGGCCGGCCGCGGACCTCGCCGACACCCTCCACCGGGAGTTCGCCGACCGGGTGCGCACCGGCATCGTGCCCCGCCCCGGCGCGCTCGCCCTGCTCGACGCCCTGGCCCGCGACGGCGTGCCCACCGCCCTGGTCACCGCCTCCCCCCGCACCGTCGCCGACACCGTCCTCGCAGCGCTCGGCGCCCACCGCTTCGCGATCTCCGTGACCGCGGACGACACCGAGCACACCAAGCCCGCCCCCGACCCCTACCTCGCCGCCTGCCGCGCCCTCGGCGTCCACCCCTCGGCCTGCGTGGCCGTCGAGGACACCGAGACCGGTGTCGCCTCCGCCGAGGCGGCGGGCTGCGCCGTCCTCGCGGTGCCCTCGCTGGCCCCCGTCGGAGCCGCCCCCGGCCGGACCGTGCTGACCAGCCTGGAGGGCGTGACCCCCGAGCGGCTGCGCGCGCTGACCCCGCCCAGGCTGCGGGTCATGACCTGGAACCTCTGGTACGGCGGCACCAAGGTCCACGACCACCGGGCCAAGCAGCTCAAGGCCATCACCGAGGCCGAGGTGGACGTGGTCGGCCTCCAGGAGACGTACGGCACCGCCGCCGGGGAACTCGCCGAGGCGCTCGGCTGGCACCACCACCGGGCCGGGGAGAACCTCGGCGTGATCAGCCGCCACCCGATCACCGCCGTCCTCGGCGACCCGGACGTGGGCTTCTACGGGGCGGCCGGGGTCCGGCTCGACGTGGACGGCACCGAGGCCGACGTCTGGACGGTCCACCTCGACTACACGCCGTACGGCCCCTACGAGGCGGCCTTCGACGGGCTGCCGGCCGCCGAGCTGATCGCCCACGAGGAGGTGCGGCTCGCCCAGCTGCGGGACGCCCTGCGCCGGCTCGACCCGGCGGTGCCGGTCGTTCTCGTGGGCGACTTCAACAGTCCCTCCCACCTCGACTGGCCGGACGTGGCCTGGCCGGTGACCAGGGCGGCCGAGCGGGCGGGTCTCGCCGACTCCTACCGCGAGGCCCACCCCGACCCCGTACGGGAACCCGGACACACCTGGTCCCCGGTGCACGCCGAGCACGAGGACGGCAGCGGCCGCCCCGAGCCCCAGGACCGGATCGACTTCGTGCTCCACCGGGGCCTCACGGTCCTGGACTCACGGACGTACGTCACCGGCAGCCCCACCCCGTGGCCGGACGTCGAGGACAACGACTGGCCCTCCGACCACGCGGCGGTGATCACCACCTTCGCCGTCCCCGGAAACCGGCTGGGCAGCGGTCCGGACGGTGTCTAACATCGGTGGCATGACCTGGCGACATTGATCCACGACCGCCCCCGGCACCCGTCGGCTGACCGCCACGCTCTACGCGTACGCGTTCCTCGACGAGTTCGTGCTGCTCTACCCGGTGTACGCGCTGCTGTTCGCGGACACCGGGCTGTCCGTCGGCCAGATCTCCTCCCTGTTCGTCCTGTGGTCCCTCACCGGCGTCCTGCTGGAGGTCCCCTCCGGCGCCTGGGCCGACGCCGTCTCACGCCGTCTGCTGCTGTGGCTGGGCCCGCTGCTGGGCGGTGCCGGCTTCGCCCTGTGGGTGCTCTTCCCGTCCTACGGGGCCTTCGCCGCCGGATTCGTCCTGTGGGGCGTCCGCGGAGCACTGGGTTCCGGTGCGCTGGAGGCGCTGGTCTACGAGGAGCTGGAGCGGCTCGGCGCGGCCGACCGGTACGCGCGCGTGATGGGCCGCTCCCACGCGGCGGGCCAGGTGGCCGTGACGGCGGCGACGGGCCTGGCCGGACCGGTCCTCGCGGCCGGCGGCTACCCGGCGGTCGGCGCGGCGAGCGTGCTGGCCTGTCTGCTGTGCGCCGCGACGGCGACCCGCTTCCCCGAGCACCGGACCGCCCCGGACCACGGCGAGAGCTGGGCCGCGGCCCTGCGGGCCGGCCTCGGCGACGCCCGCCGCGACCGCTCGGTGCGGGGCGCCCTGCTGCTCGTCCCGGCCGTGGCGGCGGTGTGGGGCGCCCTCGACGAGTACACGCCCCTGCTGGTGCGGGACACCGGGGTGCCCGAGCCGGCCGTCCCGTACTTCCTCATGCTGCTCTGGGCCGGAGCCACCGCCGGCAGCCTGCTGACCGGCCCCGCCGAACGGCTCGGCCGGACCGGATTCGCCGCCCTGCTCACCGGCTCCGCGCTCGCCCTGGCCCTCGGCGCGCTCACCGGCAGCCCCGCCGGCATCGCCCTCGTCGCCCTGGCCTTCGGCGGCTTCCAGCTCGCGACCGTCGTCGCCGACGCCCGCCTCCAGCGGCGCATCGAGGGCACCGGCCGGGCCACCCTCACCTCCGTCGCGGGCCTCGGCACCGAGGTGCTGACGATCGGTGTCTACGGCGCGTACGGCGCCCTCGGTTCGACGTTCCCGCACGGCACGGTGTTCGCGCTGTGCGCGGTGCCGTACCTGGTGACGGCGGTGGGAGTGGCCCGGCGGAGGCGCCGGTGAGGGCGCGCAACGAATCGCCGCGCGGCGGTCGGCGTACGCAACGAATCGCTCCCGGGCGCGCAACGGCTTCTCCTTGTCCGGGCGGAGCGCCCGACCGTACCGTCTAGTAGGCCCCCGAAACGGTCCGGGCGGCCCCCCGACCCCCCTTCGCCCGGTGAGGATCCCGCATGCGCACAGCCCTGCTCCAGAGCTCCGGCCGCCCCGGCTCGGTCGTCGAGAACCTCAAGGTCCTCGACGAGGCCGCGGGCCGGGCCGCCGCCGCGGGCGCCGGGCTGCTGGTCGCGCCGGAGCTGTTCCTCACCGGCTACGCGATCGGCGCGGACATCGCGCGCCTCGCCGAGCCCGCCGACGGCGACTCCGCGGACGCGATCGCCGAGCTGGCCGCCCGGCACGGGGTCGCGGTCGCCTACGGCTACCCGGAGCGGTCCGGCGAGACGGTGTACAACGCGGCGCAGCTGATCTCCGCCGACGGCACCCGGCTCGCGAACTACCGCAAGACCCATCTCTTCGGCTGCTTCGAGCACGACCACTTCGTCCCGGGGGAGCGGGCGGTCGTCCAGGCCGAGCTGGGCGGGCTCACCGTCGGCCTCCTGATCTGCTACGACGTCGAGTTCCCGGAGAACGTCCGGGCCCACGCCCTGGCCGGCACGGACCTCCTGCTCGTCCCGACCGCGCAGATGCACCCGTTCCAGTTCGTCGCCGAGTCGATGATCCCGGTGCGCGCCTTCGAGAACCAGATGTACGTCGCCTACGTCAACCGGGTCGGCCGGGAGGGCGAGTTCGAGTTCGTCGGGCTCTCCACCCTCGCCGGCCCCGACGGGGTGGGCCGGGCCCGTGCCGGACGTGAGGAGCAACTGGTGTTCGCCGACGCCGACCCCGCGTTCCTCGCCGCGTCCCGCGAGGCCAACCCGTATCTGCGGGACCGGCGACCCGAGCTCTACGTCTGAGCCCCCCGCACTTCCCTGTCGTCCGTCGCACGCCGTAAGCCGCAAGGAGCCCCTACCCCATGACGTCCATGGTGCCCAACGCCGTCGAGCACACCGACGAGCCGCAGCAGCCCCCGATCACCATGTTCGGCCCGGACTTCCCGTACGCGTACGACGACTTCCTCGCGCACCCGGCCGGCCTCGGCCAGATACCGGCGACCGAGCACGGCACCGAGGTCGCGGTCATCGGCGGCGGGCTGTCGGGCATCGTGGCCGCGTACGAGCTGATGAAGATGGGCCTGAAGCCCGTCGTGTACGAGGCCGACCGGATCGGCGGGCGACTGCGGACCGTCGGCTTCGACGGCGCCGGTGCCGAGGGGCTCACCGCGGAGATGGGCGCGATGCGCTTCCCGCCCTCCTCCACGGCCCTCCAGCACTACATCGACCTGGTGGGGCTCGAGACCAGCCCCTTCCCCAACCCCCTTGCCGAGGCGACCCCTTCGACGGTCGTCGACCTCAAGGGCGAGTCCCACTACGCCGAGACGATCGACGACCTCCCGCAGGTCTACCGCGATGTCGCCGAGGCCTGGAACAAGTGCCTCGAGGAAGGCGCCGACTTCTCCGACATGAACCGCGCGATGCGCGAGCGGGACGTGCCGCGCATCCGCGAGATCTGGGCGAAGCTCGTCGAGAAGCTCGACAACCAGACCTTCTACGGCTTCCTCTGCGACTCCGAGGCCTTCAGGTCGTTCCGGCACCGGGAGATCTTCGGCCAGGTCGGCTTCGGCACCGGCGGCTGGGACACCGACTTCCCCAACTCCATCCTGGAGATCCTGCGCGTCGTCTACACCGAGGCCGACGACCACCACCGCGGTATCGTCGGCGGCTCCCAGCAGCTGCCGGTGCGCCTGTGGGAGCGCGAGCCGGAGAAGATCGTCCACTGGGCGTACGGCACCTCGCTGGCGAGCCTGCACGAGGGCGGCGAGCCCCGCCCGGCCGTGACCCGGCTGCACCGCACGGCCGGCCACCGGATCACGGTGACCGACGCGAAGGGCGACATCCGCACCTACCGGGCGGCGATCTTCACCGCCCAGTCCTGGATGCTGCTGTCGAAGATCGACTGCGACGACTCGCTGTTCCCGATCGACCACTGGACGGCGATCGAGCGCACCCACTACATGGAGTCCTCGAAGCTCTTCGTGCCCGTCGACCGGCCGTTCTGGCTGGACAAGGACGAGCGGACCGGCCGTGACGTCATGTCGATGACGCTCACCGACCGTATGACGCGCGGCACCTACCTCCTCGACGACGGTCCGGACAGGCCCGCCGTCATCTGCCTCTCCTACACCTGGTGCGACGACAGCCTGAAGTGGCTGCCGCTGTCCGCGAACGAGCGGATGGAGGTCATGCTGAAGTCGCTCGGCGAGATCTACCCCGACGTCGACATCAGGAAGCACGTCATCGGCAACCCGGTGACCGTCTCCTGGGAGAACGAGCCCTACTTCATGGGCGCGTTCAAGGCCAACCTGCCCGGCCACTACCGCTACCAGCGGCGCCTGTTCACCCACTTCATGCAGGACCGGCTGCCCGAGGAGAAGCGGGGCATCTTCCTCGCCGGCGACGACATCTCCTGGACGGCGGGCTGGGCCGAGGGGGCCGTCCAGACCGCGCTCAACGCGGTGTGGGGCGTGATGCACCACTTCGGCGGCGCGACCGACGCGGCCAACCCGGGCCCGGGTGACGTGTACGACGAGATCGCCCCGGTCGAGCTGCCGGAGGACTGAGGTCTCAGTCCCGCAGGGGCGTGAGCAGCATGCGCCCGGCGAAACCCACCGCCGTGTCGAGGCGCTCGGTGAACTCCTCGGCGACGTCGGGCAGCCGGCGCAGCGCCCACAGCGCCCGGGCCGCCGTCCAGGTGGCGTCCCGGGCCCGCTCCAGGCTCCAGGAGCCCAGCAGATGGGTGAGCGGATCGGCGATCTGGAGGAGGTCGGGGCCCGGCATCAGCTCCTCGCGGACGCGTTCCTCCAGCGCGACGAGCAGGTCACCCACGCGCTCGTACTCGTCCGCCAGATCGGCCGGTTCACAGCCGAGGTCGCGGCAGGCGTCGACGACGGCGAGCGCCAGGTCGTGCCCGATGTGCGCGTTGATGCCGGCGAGCGCGAACTGGAGCGGCCGTACGCCGGGATGGCGGCGCATCTGGAACAGCGGGCGCCAGCAGGCGGGCGGGCGCCGGTCGGCCTCGGCCGCGTCCACCGCGGCCAGATAGCGCTCCGCGAACCGCAGGTCCAGCGTGCGCGCGGCCCGCGCGTCCGGGAAACGGCCCGTGTCGATCCGCCGGTCGACCTCCTCGGTCACGGCGAGGTACACCCGGTTGAAGACCGCGATCCCGTCGGCGGCCGGCAGGGCCGCGTCCAGGGCCCGCATCCGGGCGATCACGTCGTGCACGGTCGCGTCGGGAGCCGGGTCGACGGCCCTGTCCGCAGGGGGGACGAGGACCGTGTCCAGGGGCGGGATGAACTGTTCCAATTGCGGCATGGGGGAAGGGTCGCAGCCCTGGGCCGCCCCGCGTGTCGGCGAGCCCGACGCTTCCCCGGAACGGGGGAACGGGGCCCGCCGCGCGGGAGGCGGGAGGGGGCCGGCAGGGCACCGGCCTCGCACCAGGACGGGCGCGACGAAGGACGCGCCGAACATCGCCACCACGTGCTGGGCGCCGAGCCCGACCGTGCGGGGCCGGGTGAGCCGCTCGTCGGGCGAACGGAAGGTGAGCGACCGCTTAGCGACCCCGTACGATGGTGTCGTTGCCTCATACATGCACAGGAGCCCCGCCCGTGACCGCCGAAGCCCCGATCGCCCCCGCCCTGTCGTACGGCCGGCTGATCCCCGTCACCGTCCACTTCGACGACCTGGACGCACTGGGCATGCTGCACAACGCCCGCTACCCGCTGCTGGTCGAGCGCGCGTGGACCGAGTTCTGGGAGGCGAACGGCGTCCGCTTCGAGGGTGACTGGGCGAGCGCCGGGGACGCCTGCAACGTGGTCAAGGAGCTGCTCATCGGCTACGACGCCCCGGTCACCCGCACCGGCACGTACGCCGTCCACCTCTGGCTGGAGCGGCTGGGCACCACCGGGCTGACGTACGGCTTCCGCTTCTGCTCGGCCGACGGGGGCGCGACGTACGCGCGCGGGACCCGGGTCCTCGTCCGGCTCGACGCGGCCACCCTGCGGCCGACGCCGTGGAGCGAGGGCTTCAGGGCCGCGGGTCGGGCACTGCTGCGGCCCGCGGACTGACCTTCGCACCGGTCCGCCCGCCGCCGCGCAGCACTCCCGCGAACACCGCGAGCCCGCACGCCAGCAGTGTCACCACGCCGAACGACACCACCAGGCTCGTCGCCTGAGCCACCCCGCCGATCAGGCTCGGGGCGATCAGCCCGGAGGTGTACGTGATCGTCGCGACGCCCGCGATGGCCTGACTGGGGTTAGGCCCGCTGTGCCCGGCCGCGGCGAAGCACAGCGGTACGACCACGGCGATCCCGAGGCCCATCAGCCCGAACCCGGCCATCGCCACCGCCGGATGCCCGGCGAACACGATCAGCAGCCCGCCCAGCGCGGCCAGCACCCCGCCCGCCCGCACGGTCCGCACCGCGCCGAAGCGGTTCACCGCCGCGTCGCCCACCAGCCGGGCCACCGCCATGGTCAGCATGAAGCCGGTCGTACAGGCCGCCGCGAGCCCGGCCGAGGTCTCCAGCTGATCGCGCAGATACACGGCCGACCAGTCCAGGCTCGCCCCCTCCGCGAACACCGCGCAGAAGCCGACCGCGCCGATCAGCAGGGCCGAGCGGGGCGGCAGTGCGAAGCGCGGCGGCGGCTCCTCGTCGTCCTGCGGGCGCAGGTCCGGCACCCAGCGGCAGGCCAGCAGACCGAGCGCGGTGAGAACGGCGGCCGCCAGCGCGTGGTGCACCCGCGCGTCCGCGCCCAGATGCGCCGCGAGCGTCCCGCCCGCCGAGCCGATCAGTGCCCCGGCGCTCCACATGCCGTGCAGCCCCGACATGATCGACTTCCCGAGCAGCCGTTCCACCTCCACGCCGAGCGCGTTCATCACCACGTCGGCCATGCCCGAGGTCGCGCCGTAGGCGAACATCGCCAGGCACAGGGTCGCCAGGTTCGGCGCGAGCGACGGCAGGGTCAGGGAGAGCGTCCACAGGGAGATCAGCAGGCCCAGGGCCGTCCGGGTGCCGAGGCTGTGCGCGATGCGGCCGGCCAGCGGCATCGAGCAGGATGCGCCGAACGCCGTGAAGGCGAGGGCGAACCCCAACTGGCCCGCGCTCACCCCCGCGTGGTCCTGGATCCACGGCACCCGGGTGGCGAAGGAGCCGGTCACCGCGCCGTGCACGGTGAACACGGCCGCCACGGCGTACCGGGCGCGCCGTACCTGGGACGGTGCGTGGACCACTTCGCTCATTCTTCCGCCCCTCCCGGCCGCGCACCGCTCCGGCGCGGTGCTGCCGTAAACTATCAGGAACCCTGCCTGATAAAAAGAGAGCGCTCTCGGACCGGCGCCCGTCCGGCCCGTGGGAGGATTCCCCGCATGCCCGCATCGCCGCGCACCGCCCGGGCCATCAACGACCGGCTGGCCCTGCAACTGCTCCAGGACGAAGGCCCGTTGACGGCGGGACGGCTGAAGGAACTCACCGGCCTGTCCCGGCCGACGGTCGCCGACCTCGTCGAACGCCTCACGGCCGCCGGGCTGATCGAGGTCGCCGGGGAGGCGGGGGAGCAGCGGCGCGGCCCGAACGCCAAGCTGTACGGCCTGGTCGCCGACCGCGCCCAGCTCGCCGCGCTCGACGTGCGCACCGAGGGGGTCGCCGTCCGTGTGTCCGACCTGGTGGGCCGGGTGCTGGCGGAGGCCTCCGCGCCGATCGCCGGCGACATCGGCACCGGTCCGGCCGTGGAGCAGGCGGTGACGCTCGTCGAGCGGACCGTGAAGGAGGCCGGCGCCGACCGGCTGCACACCGTCGGCATCGGCGCGCCCGGGCTGATCGACCCGGCCGGCGGAGAACTGCGCAACTCCATCGGTCTGCCCGAATGGCACCGCCGTCTGGTGGCGGCCCTTCAGGAACGCTTCCCGCACGCGCGCGTGAGCGTCGAGAACGAGACCAACCTCGCCGCCCTCGCCGAACAGCGGGAGGGTGCCGCCCGGGACCGGGACACCTTCGTCCTGCTCTGGCTCGGCCACGGCACCGGCGCCGCCGTCGTCCTCGATCGCACCCTGCGCCGCGGCGCCTCCGGCGGGACCGGAGAGATAGGTTTCCTTCCGGTCCCGGGCACGGGAGGGCTCCCCTCCGCCGCGGACTGCGAGGGAGGTTTCCATTCCCTGGCCGGCTCGGCGGCGATCACCGCACTGGCGGCGCGGCACGGGCTGACGGCCCGCGCGGAGGGCGAGGAGCCGTCCGGGGCCGCCGTGGTGCGGGAGGCTCTGGCGAAGGGCGCCCCGGAGGGATCGCCTCCCTTTCTCTTCCTCGACGCCCTCGCCGACCGCATCGCGATCGGGGTCGCCTCGGTCGTCGCCGTCCTCGACCCCGGGTGCGTGGTCCTCGCCGGCGAGATCGGTCAGGCGGGAGGGCCGGAGCTGGCCGGGCGGGTGGCCGAGCGGCTCCGGCGGATGACACCCCTGCCCACCGAGGTCCGGCCGAGCCTGCTCGGCGGCACGGCGGTCCTGCGCGGAGCGCTGCTCACCGCCAGGGAGTCCGCGCAGGGGGAACTCTTCGGGACACCTTGAGACGGCCGCCGCGGGCGGGCAGGCCCACCGTGCCTGCGCCCGCGGGCCGACCGATCCTCATGCACGCGGTGTCGGCCACCGAGCCCACGCACCTGTGCCGCTCACCGAGTCCTGCGCGCGCGT
>NZ_KQ948780.1:180461-257581 GCF_001514205.1 Streptomyces griseoruber
CTGTGCCGCTCACCGGGCCCCACGCGCGCGTGCCGCCAGGTACTCCTCGAACGTCCCCTTCCCCACGGCCCGTTCGGGTGCCAGGTGGCCGCCCGCCCGGAACCCCCGGTAGGCCGCGCCGAACAGCGGCAGGTTCACCACCCGGCGCCGCTTGCCGCTCGCCTTCAGATACGCGCGGGCCAGCGACTCGAACGTACGGACCTCGGGTCCCGCCATGTCCGCGACGCGCCCCGCCGGCGCCCCGGCGGCCAGCTCCGCGAGCCGGCCGGCGACCTCGGCCACCTCCACCGGCTGATCGCTCACCCCGGCGGGCAGCACCAGCACCGGCACCCTGGCCAGCGCCTCCAGCACCTGGAGCACCAGATCGTGGAACTGGGTCGCGCGCAGCACGGTCCAGCCCAGCCCCGAGTCCGCCACCAGCCGCTCCACGGCCAGCTTCGCCCTGTAGTAGCCGAACGGCACCCGGTCCACCCCGACGATCGAGATGTACACGAGGTGCCGTACCCCCGCCTTCCGGGCCGCCGCGATCAGCTGCGCGGCCGCCTTCTCGTCGCCCCCGCGCGGGGTGCTCGCGCAGTGCACGACCGTGTCCACACCGGTCAGGGCCGTGTCCAGCCCCGGCCCGCCCTCCCGCAGATCGACGGCGTACGGCCGGCTGTGCCGGCTCAGCACCCGCACCTCGTGCCCGTCCGCCCGCAGCCGCTCGGTGACGAGCCTGCCGAGGGTTCCGGTACCGCCGGTCACCAGGATCGTGGTCATGCCGTTCAGCTCCTTCGGACACCGGGGCGCTCCCGGACGGAACGCCCTTCGCCCGCTGAGACCGAGCGGTGCCCGCCGAATGTGACAGACCCCGCGATCACGCGAGCTGACGTCGTACGAAGTCCAGCTTGTCCGGGTTGACCACCGCCCGCAGGCCGGTGATCCCGTCGGGGCCGCAGTCGAAGCCGATCGCGGCCACCAGGGTGCCGCCGTCCCGGGCGAGCAGCGCCGGTGCGCCGTTGAGCTCGACGGCGGTGTACGTGAAGCCCGCCGCGAAGCTCCGGGAGCCGCCGGCCAGGAACCGCAGCACCTTCTCGCGCCCCTCGATCGGCCGCCGGGCCGCGCTGACCCTGCCCCCGCCGTCGCTCCACCACGTCACGTCGGCCGCGAGGATCCGCTCCAGGCCGGCGAGGTCGCCGTCCCGGGCCGCCGTGAGGAAGGAGGCGACCAGCTCCTCCCGTCGCCGGGCGGGAACGTCGAAACGGCCTTCCCCGGCCGCCAGCCGCTGCTCGGCCCGCCGGTACAGCTGGCGGCAGTTGGCCTCGCTCAGATCGAGCGTCCCGGCGATCTCCCGGTGGCTGTAGGCGAACGCCTCCCGCAGCACGTACACCGCCCGCTCGGTCGGTGTCAGCCGCTCCAGCAGGACCAGCATCGCGAGCGACACGGCGTCCCGCTGCTCGGCCGACTCCAGGGGGCCGAGCGTGCCGTCGGAGGTGACCACGGGCTCGGGCAGCCAGGGCCCGGCATAGCGCTCGCGCCGCGCCCGCGCCGAGGTCAGCCGGGTGAGACACAGGTTGGTGACGGTCTTCGCGAGCCAGGCCGCCGGGTGGGTGATCGCGCTGCGGTCGGCCCCGCTGAAGCGCAGGTACGCGTCCTGGACCGCGTCCTCGGCCTCCTCGGCCGAACCCAGCATCCGGTACGCGAGCCCGAACAACCGGGGACGGTGTGTCTCGAACTCGTCGGCGGTCGCGGTCGTCGTCATGGGCTCACCCTGCCAGAGCCCCGAAGGGGGCCCGCGCCGGGAGCCCCGGGCTGGGAGGCCCGGCGACGGGCAAGGGCCGTCGTCACCGCCGCCGGACGCACCCGACGACCCTAAGAGGACTAGACCAATAGGGTCAATAGGTCTGGACCAGCTGTCGGGTGTGCTCTCGGCGCCTGTGAGCGAGCCCACATACTTCGCCCGTATGGACGACGATCGGGCGTGGCACACTGGCCCTGTACCTAAAGCAGCGCACTCCGGGGTCGGTGAAAGTCCGAACCGGCGGTTATAGTCCGCGACCCGGTCACTTCCAGTGGCCGGTTGACCAGGTGAAATTCCTGGACCGACGGTTAAAGTCCGGATGGGAGGCAGTGCGCGGCGGGCGGGCATTCGTGCGCGCCGCCGTATGTGTACTCGTCCAGGCGGACGAGTCTGTCGGCGTCGCCCCCGATGTCCCCGCTCGTGTCTGCTGTCGTCATCGACAGGCCCCGGAGTCCGTGCCCCAATGAGGCAGGAGGACCCGGGAAGTGTTCACCGGAATCGTCGAAGAACTGGGTGAGGTCACCGCCGTCGAGAATCTCGGCGACGCCTCCCGTTTCCGGCTGCGCGGCCCCGTCGTCACCGACGGCGCGAAGCACGGCGACTCCATCGCCGTGAACGGGGTCTGTCTCACCGTCGTCGACCACGAGGGCGACGAGTTCACCGCCGACGTCATGGCCGAGACCCTCGACCGCTCCAGCCTCGGCGCCCTCGCCGTCGGCTCCCGCGTCAACCTCGAGCGTCCCACCGCCGTCGGCGCCCGCCTGGGCGGGCACATCGTCCAGGGACACGTGGACGGCACCGGCCGGGTCCTGGAGCGCAAGCCCTCCGAGAACTGGGAGATCGTCAAGGTCTCCCTCCCGGCCGGGCTCGCCCGGTACGTCGTCGAGAAGGGCTCCATCACCGTCGACGGCATCAGCCTCACGGTCGTCGAGGCCGGCCCCGACTTCTTCACCGTCAGCCTCATCCCCACCACCCTCGCGCTGACCACGCTCGGCCTCAAGCAGCCCGGCGACCCGGTCAACCTCGAGGTCGACATCGTCGCCAAGTACGTCGAGCGCCTGCTGACCACCGCACAGCAGGGAGCGGGCCGGTGAACTGGCTGAACTCCGAAGCGTTCGTCGCGTTCGACCAGCACATCATCTGGTCGGACATGATCGGCAACATCCTCGGCCTGATCACCCTCGCCCTCGGCTGGCGCCGCTCGCTCCTGACCTGGCCCGTCCAGTTCCTCTCCGGCCTGGTCCTGTTCACCGCCTTCTACGGCCACCTGGCCGGCAGCGCCGGCAAGCAGGTCGTCGTCATGGTCGTCGCCCTGTACGGCTGGTGGCAGTGGAACCGCAACAAGGGCCGGGCCGAGGACGGCGGGGACGGCCACATCGTCCCGCGCTTCGCCACCTGGACCGAACGCGCGGCCATGCTCGGCGCCGCCGCCCTCGGCACGGTCGCCGTGGCCCTGCTCTTCAAGGCCTACCCGTCCC
This sequence comes from Streptomyces griseoruber, assembly GCF_001514205.1. Lineage (GTDB taxonomy): Bacteria > Actinomycetota > Actinomycetes > Streptomycetales > Streptomycetaceae > Streptomyces > Streptomyces griseoruber. The sequence goes on from NZ_KQ948780.1 coordinate 183,720, forward strand.
TGTCCTGGGACCCCTGGCCGGACGCCTACATCTTCGTCGGCACCGTCGTCGCCATGTACGCCCAGGCGCGCGGCATGGTCGAGTTCTGGATCGCCTGGCTCCTCGTCGACCTGGTCGGCGTCCCCCTCAACTTCGCCAACGGCTATGCCTTCTCCGGCTTCGTCTACGTCATCTACGGCGCGCTCGTCCTGTGGGGCATGCGCGACTGGTGGCTGCGCTCCCGCAAGGCCGCGCGGCCCACCCTGGAAGGAGCGCCGGCATGAGCGCGGCACCGATCCTGTACAGCACCGACGGCCTCGACGACCTCAGCCTCGACCCCGTCGAGCAGGCCGTCGCCGACATCGCGGCCGGCCGCCCGATCGTCGTCGTCGACGACGAGGACCGCGAGAACGAGGGCGACCTCGTCATCGCCGCCGAGAAGGCCACCCCCGAGATCATCGCGTTCATGATGAGCGAGTGCCGCGGCCTGATCTGTGCCCCCATGGAGAGCGACGAACTCGACCGGCTGAAGCTCCCTCAGATGGTCGAGGACAACACCGAGTCGATGAAGACCGCCTTCACCGTCTCCGTCGACGCCTCCGGCGCGCACGGCGTCACCACCGGCATCTCCGCCTCCGACCGCGCCACCACCCTGAGGCTCCTGGCGAGCGGCGACGCCGAACCGACCGACTTCGTCCGCCCCGGCCACATCTTCCCGCTCCGCGCCCGGTCCGGCGGGGTCCTGACCCGCAACGGCCACACCGAGGCCGCCGTCGACCTCGCCCGCCTCGCGGGGCTGCGCCCGGCCGGCGCGATCGTCGAGATCGCCGGCGAGGACGGCCGGATGCTCCGGCTGCCCGAACTGATCCCGTTCGCCCGCAAGCACGGCCTGACGATCATCTCCATCGAGGACCTGATCGCCTACCGCCGCAGCGCCGAGCCGACCGTCCGCCGCGAGGCCCAGACCCGGCTGCCCACCGTCCACGGCACCTTCACCGCGTACGGCTACCGCTCCACCACCGACGGCGTCGAGCACGTCGCCCTCGTCCACGGCGAACTCGGCGACGGCGAGGACGTCCTGGTCCGGGTCCACTCCGAATGCCTCACCGGCGACATCTTCGCCTCCCAGCGCTGCGACTGCGGCCCCCAGCTCGACGCCTCTCTGGAGCGCATCCAGAGCGAGGGCCGGGGCGTCGTCGTCTACCTGCGCGGACACGAGGGACGCGGCATCGGCCTGCTCTCCAAGCTGCGGGCGTACGAACTCCAGGAACAGGGCCACGACACCCTCGACGCCAACCTGGAACTGGGTCTGCCCGCCGACGCCCGGGACTACGGGGCGGGCGCGCAGATCCTCGCCGACCTCGGCGTGCGCAGCGTCCGTCTGATGACCAACAATCCCGAGAAGAGCGACGCGCTCGTCCGGCACGGTCTGGAGGTCACGGACCGGGTGCCGATGCCCGTCCAGGCGGGCGAGCACAACATCCGCTACCTGCGCACCAAGCGGGACCGGATGGGACACGACCTGCCCTGGCTGGACACGGCCCCCGTGTCCCCCTGCGGCAACCAGTAAGCAAGAAACACCTCGAGGAGAGACGTGAGCGGCAAGGGCGCACCGGAACTGTCCGTACGCAATGTGGGTGACCTCAGGGTCGCCGTCATCGCGGCCCAGTGGCACGAGAAGGTGATGGACGGTCTGGTCGACGGCGCGCTGCGCGCCCTGCACGACCTGGGCATCGACGAGCCGACCCTGCTCAGGGTCCCCGGCAGCTGGGAGCTCCCGGTCGTCGCCAAGGTCCTCGCGGGCCGCGGCTACGACGCGATCGTCGCCCTCGGTGTCGTCATCCGCGGCGGCACCCCGCACTTCGAGTACGTGTGCGGAGGCGTCACCCAGGGCCTCACCCAGGTCTCCGTCGAGACCGGTGTCCCCATCGGCTTCGGCGTCCTCACCTGCGACACCGAGGAGCAGGCCCTCGACCGGGCCGGTCTGGAGGGCTCCCACGAGGACAAGGGGAACGAGGCCGTGACCGCCGCCGTGGCCACCGCGGCCACCCTCCGCTCAGTATCTGAACCCTGGAGGTAGGCGGCCCGGCATTACGGCTAGGGTGGGACGCACCATGTCCAAGAAGACGTTCGAGGAGCTCTTCGCCGAGCTCCAGCAGAAGGCCGCCACCGGCGACCCCGCCACCTCCCGCACCGCCGAACTCGTCGGGAAGGGCGTCCATGCCATCGGCAAGAAGGTCGTCGAAGAGGCCGCCGAGGTCTGGATGGCCGCCGAGTACGAGGGCAAGGAGGCGGCCGCCGAGGAGATCTCGCAGCTGCTCTACCACGTCCAGGTGATGATGGTCGCCCGCGGAATCTCGCTGGACGACGTCTACGCCCACCTGTAATACCCGATCCCGACAGACACCCACTTCTCCCGCGAAGGAAGCCGACCTCATGCTGCGCATCGCCGTCCCCAACAAGGGTTCCCTGTCAGGCCCTGCGGCGGAGATGCTGCATGAGGCCGGCTACCGGCAGCGCCGCGAGTCCAAGGAACTGCGGATCGTCGACCCGGCCAACGAGGTCGAGTTCTTCTACCTGCGCCCCCGCGACATCGCGATCTACGTCTCCTCCGGCAAGCTCGACATCGGCATCACCGGCCGCGACCTGCTGATCGACTCCGGCGCCAGGGCCGAGGAGATCCTCCCGCTCGGCTTCGCCCGCTCCACGTTCCGCTTCGCCGCCAAGCCGGGCACGGCGAACGGCGTCGAGGACCTCAAGGGCCGGACCGTCGCCACCTCCTACGAGGGCATCGTCGAGGGCCACCTCGCCGAGCACGGCGTCGACGCCTCCGTGGTCCACCTCGACGGCGCCGTCGAGACCGCCATCGAACTGGGCGTCGCCGAGGTCATCGCCGACGTCGTCGAGACCGGCACCTCGCTGCGCAACGCGGGCCTGGAGGTCTTCGGCGAGCCCATCATGAAGTCCGAGGCCGTCGTGATCCGCCGTACCGACGCGGAGTCCGACGAGGCCGAGCCCAAGGTGCAGCAGTTCCTGCGCCGCCTCCAGGGCGTCCTGGTCGCCCGGACCTACGTGATGATGGACTACGACTGCCGTGTCGAGCAGCTGGAGAAGGCCGTCGCGCTGACCCCGGGCCTGGAGTCGCCGACCGTCTCCCCGCTGCACAACGAGGGCTGGGTCGCCGTGCGCGCCATGGTCCCCGCCAAGGAGGCGCAGCAGATCATGGACGACCTGTACGACATCGGCGCCCGCGCCATCCTCACCACGGCGATCCACGCCTGCCGCCTCTGACCTCGACCTCCACCGGGAACATGTCCGATCTTCCGGGCAGCGAGCTGCCCACCCTCCCCGTCACCTTCCGGCCGGGCCGCACCCGCGCGGTGCTGCTCTGCGCCGGGGTGGCGATCTTCCTCGTCATCTCCGGCGTCGCCATGCTGCTGGAGAAGCTCGGCCCGGGGGAGCGTCTCAGCTTCGTCGTCACCGGCGCCCTGATCTTCTGGGCGCTGGCCCAGCTCGCGCGGGTCCGGGTCGTCGCCGACGGCACCGGCGTCACCGTGGTGAACATCGCGAGCAGGCGGCGGCTCGACTGGGCCGAGATCATCCAGGTGAACCTCCGTCCGGGCGACCCCTGGGTGTTCCTCGACCTCACCGACGGCACCAGCCTGCCCGCGCTCGGCATCCAGCCCGGCATCAACAAGCAGCAGGCCATCACGGACGCCCGGGCGCTGCGCGGACTCGTCGAGGCACGCTCGGTCCGGGACCCCGAGACGCCCACTGGGCAAGATCAGGGCTGACTCGGGGCCGTCGCCCCTGCCGCTCAAGGCCCTGTCTTGATTAATCTGGTGACGGAGGCGTTCCCTTTGTGCCTCCGCCCCTGTGGTGCCCTGCCGGTGCACAGGGGTTTCCTGCTACCCGAGGAGTGACCCTCTCCGGCGATGGACGGTTCGTCCTGTAGTACCTGCGCCGCCCCCATCCGGCACGTTCCGGAGGCGGCGGCATCATGACCATCCCCTTGCTGCTCCTGGCGGCCGCGTTCCTGCTCATCCTGGCCAACGGCTTCTTCGTGGCCGCCGAGTTCGGCCTCGTCACGGTCGAGCGGCCGGAAGCGGAGAAGGCCGCCGCCGAAGGCGACAAACGCGCCCGTACGGTCGTGGAGTCCCTCAAGGAGCTGTCCTTCCAGCTCTCCGGCACCCAGCTCGGCATCACCATCACCTCGCTCGTCGTCGGCATGCTCGCCGAACCGGCGCTCGCGGAGCTGCTGCACACCCCGTTCACCGCGATCGGCATCCCCGAGGGCGCCGTCTCCGGTGTCGCCGTGGTCGTCGGCATGCTGCTCGCCTCCGCCGTCCAGATGGTGGTCGGCGAACTCGTGCCCAAGAACTGGGCGGTGTCCAAGCCCCTCCAGGTCGCGCGGTTCGTCGCCGGCCCGCAGCACGCCTTCTCCCGCCTGTTCCGGCCGGTGATCTCGGCGCTCAACACCGTCGCCAACCGGCTGGTGCGCGCGCTGGGCGTCGAGCCGACCGAGGAGCTGGCCTCGGCCCGCACCCCCGGCGAACTCGTCTCCCTGGCCCGCCACTCGGCCCAGGCCGGCGCTCTCGAACAGGACACGGCGGACCTGTTCGTCCGCACCCTGTCGCTGGCCGAGCTGACCGTCCAGCATGTGATGACCCCACGGGTGAAGGTCAGCGCCCTGCAGTCCTCGGCCACCGCCGAGGACGTGGTCAATCTGACCCGGGCCACCGGCCTGTCCCGTTTCCCCGTCTACCGCGAGAAGATCGACGAGATCGTCGGCATGGCCCACCTCAAGGACGCCCTGGCCGTCCCCGTCCAGGACCGGCTGCGCACCCCCGTCGCCCGTATCGCCCGCCCGGCGCTGCTGGTGCCCGAGACCCTGCCCGTCCAGCCACTGCTGGCCCGGCTGCGCAGCGAGCAGCCCATCGCCGTCGTCGTCGACGAGTACGGCGGCACGGCGGGCGTGGTCACCCTGGAGGACATCGTCGAGGAGATCGTCGGCGAGGTCCGCGACGAGCACGACGGCCAGGACACCCCCGAACTGGCCGCCGCCCCGCCCGAGGAGGGCAAGCCCGCCTGGGACGTCGACGGCAGCTGCCGGGTCGACACCCTCCAGCGGATAGGCCTGGAGGTGCCCGAGGGGCCGTACGAGACGGTCGCGGGCCTCGTCGCCGACCTGCTCGGACGCATCCCGGCCGTCGGCGACCGGACGGAACTGCCCGGCTGGCGGCTGTCCGTGCGCCGGGTCGGCCACTACCGGGCCGAACGGGTCCGGCTGGTCCACGTCGGCCGGCTCGGTCAGGCCGCGGCGGCCCAGGCCGCGGAGGCCGCCCGATGAGCGTCCTCCAACTCGTCTTCGCCGCGCTGCTCGTGCTGGCCAACGGCTTCTTCGTGGGTGCCGAGTTCGCGCTCGTCTCCGTGCGCCGCAGCCAGATCGAGCCCCTGGGCACCGCGCGCGCCCGCCAGGTCCTCCACGGCCTGGAGCGCCTGCCGCAGATGATGGCCGCCGCCCAGTTCGGCATCACCCTGTGCTCCCTCACCCTCGGCGCGGTCGCCGAACCGACCGTGGCCGAGCTGCTGGAACCGTTCTTCGAGTGGATCCACCTCCCGCACGGCATGATCCACCCGCTGGGCTATGTCATCGCCCTGGCCGCCGTGGTCTTCTTCCACCTCGTCATCGGCGAGATGGTCCCGAAGAACCTCGCGATGGCGGCCCCCGAGAAGGCGGCCCTGTGGCTCAGCCCGGGCCTGGTCGCCTTCGCGCGGGTCTGCCGGCCGATCACGGTCGCCCTCGGCGCCTGCGCCCAGGCCATCCTGCGGCTCTTCCGGGTCGAGCCCAAGGACGAGGTGGAGGCCGTCGTCACCAGCGAGCAGCTCAACCGGCTGCTGGAGGACTCCGGCCAGGCGGGTCTCCTCGACCCCGAGGAGCAGGAGCGTCTGGAGGACGCGCTGGAACTGGGCTCCCGTCCGGTGACGGACGTCCTCCTCAAGCGGGAGTCGCTGATCACGGTGCCCCCGTCGGTCACACCGGGCCAGATCGTCGAGCTCACCGCCCGCACCGGTTACTCCCGCTTCCCCGTCGCCGCGGAGAACGGCGCCTTCATGGGCTATGTCCATGTGAAGGACGTCCTCGACGTGGAGGACTCCGAGCGGGCGGTACCCCAGCAGCTGTGGCGCCCGATGACGACCCTGCGCTCCGACCTCCCCCTGGACGACGCCCTGACGGTGATGCGCCGCGCGGCCACCCACCTCGCCCAGGTCGCGGACGCCTCCGGCAAGGTGCTGGGCCTGGCCGCCCTGGAGGACGTACTGGAGCTCCTGGTCGGCGAGGTCACCGACCCGGCGCACCGGGACGTCCCGGAGGTCCGGCTGACGGAGCCACGGGCGAGCGGCGAACCGGAAGAGGCGATGGCCGGCTAGCGCGGCGGCCACCCGTCCCCGCTACATCGACGACGGATCCTGCGGCCCCCGCCCCGACAGCACCTCGCCGTACGCCTGCATGAGGTCCGGGAGCCGCAGGGTCGACAGGTCGTCCCGGGTCAGCGCCGTCGGGTACGTCGACAGCCGCAGATCCCGGTAGGCGCAGCTCTTCTCGTACAGCGTCCGCAGGAACCGCCCGTTGCCCAGTTCGTCGATCCACCCCTGGTCCACGACGTGTCCGGCGATCGAGCGCAGCTCGTCCAGCGCCTCCTCGTCCCACACGTCACCGTTCTCGGCGGCGAGCACCTCGCCGATGGAGGTGAGCTCGAGGGGGCGGTACGAGGGGAAGTCGACGCGGGTGGTGAAGCGGGAGGACAGCCCCGGGTTGGCGGCGAGCAGGCGGTCCATGCCCTCCGGGTAGCCGGCCAGGATCACCACCAGATGGTCACGGTTGTCCTCGGCCCGTTTCAGCAGCACCTGGAGCGCCTCGTCGCCGTACGCGTCGCCCTTGCCGTACCCGGAGTTGGAGAGAGAGTACGCCTCGTCCACGAAGAGGACACCACCGAGGGCGGAGTCGATCAGCTCATTGGCCTTGACGGCGGTCTGGCCGAGGTACTCGCCGACCAGGTCGGCCCGCTGGGCCTCCACCAGATGGTCGCCGCCGAGCAGACCGAGGGCGTAGAAGACCCGGCCGAGGATGCGGGCCACCGTGGTCTTGCCGGTGCCGGAGGGGCCGGAGAAGACGAAATGCCGTTTGGGCGGCTGGACCGGAAGGCCCTGCCCGGCCCGCAGCCGGGCCATGTTGAGCTGCGCCGACAGCGCCTTGACCTGGCGTTTCACGGGTTCCAGGCCCACCATGCGCTCCAGTTCGGCGAGCGCCTCCTCGAGTAAGCCAGGGTCGGTGGGTCCGGCGGGCAGCGGGGACCCCACGACCGTCTTCGCGCGGACCGCCGGGTCGGCGACCGACGGCAGCGGCCCCACGGGCGGCAGGTCCGGGGGGTCGGTGAGCTTGAGGTCCCGGCCCTCGGTGCCGAACAGCGGGTCGAGGACGTCCGGGCCGTCCCCCACGTCCTGCCCGATCCCGGTGAGCGTGACCGCGGCGAGGTCGGAGGGGTCGTCGTAGCCGTCGCCCTCGGCGATCGCGGCGAGCCGCGCCGAGGTGTCCATGAAGGCGGGATCGACCCGGTGCACCGCCCGGTACAGCGGGAGCGCGGCGGCCGAGCGGCCGGTGCCCTCGTGCGCCCGGGCCAGCCAGTACCGCAGCTCCTTGCGCTGCGGCTGCTCGCTGCGGCAGCGCATCAGGGCGGCGGAGAGCAGCGGTTCGGCCTGGCCGTACATCTCCAGCCGGACCCGGGCCATCCCGCCGAACAGCCCGGCCTCGATACCGAGCAGCGGGTCGTCCAGGAGCGGGTCGGTGTGCCGGACCAGCTGTTCCCAGTCCTTGACCAGATAGGCGCGGCAGGCGTGCAGAAACCGGACCTGGTGGTCGGTGTCGACGGGTGGGAGCCCGGCGAGCGCCCGGTCCAGCTCGGGCACATGCCGGCCGTCCAGCCAGTGCGAGGCGTGCGCGAGCAGCAGATCGCGCGGGCTCTCCAGCACCGGCTGCACCCACCAGCCCAGCCAGTACCAGGAGTTGAGCGTCCTGCGGTGCCGGGCGCGCTGCTCGCCGAACCGGTCCCGGTGCCGGTACATCCGCAGCAGCGCCGTCGTCGTGTCCACGCGCAGCGCGTGCAGCCCGAGCCAGCCGTCGGCCATCCCGGGATCGATCCGTACCGCCGTGCGGAATTCCTCTTCCGCCTGCGGATACGCGCCCATGGTGTAGGCGTCCACGCCTCGTAGCCAGGCGAGGTCGGCCGGGGCCTCCAGGCCCTGCGTGCCGAAATCCATCACGTCCCCCACAAACCGTGCCCCCGTCGGTTTGCCACCGGGCCCTCGCCCGCCGGCTGCCTTGGTCGAACCGCTGTGCCGCGGACCGGAGTTGCAAGGTGCGCGAAGCAGCTGTCCGTAGGTCGCACCGAGGGCATCGTACCTGCGGAGGAGTGCCTGCCGAAGGGTGCCGCCCAGGCCGTTTGACGAGGTGGGAGCGGACGGGGCGCATCCCGCAACGGTGACCCTCGGTGAGCGCGCGGCGTCGTGGCGCGTCCGGAAAAGGGGGCTGCGGAGCGGTGCGAGGGCAGAACGAAGCCCCCGATCACGGGGGAACAACCGGGGGCTTCGCGACTTGGGGCGGCTGCGATTGCCGCACATTCAGAACGTAAGACCTGTACGGGCCGCCGGTCAAGCGAAGTTGAGGCAGTTGGCGAAGTTCGAGCGCGGGGCTTTTCACACGTTCACCACATCGCGGGTGGTCCCTCACGGTGGGTGACATCCGGGTGTCCCGCGGGGTCTCCCCGCAGCCCCGGCAGTACCTCGTACCCCTTGCCCAACTGCCGTACCAGCAGCCCGGCATAGGGGCGCGAAGGGTCGTCCGAGAAGTGGTGCGCCTCCGCCCGGACCCAGCCGTCCCAGAACTCCCGCTGCTCCTCCCCGTCCCGCGCCCGCCCGCGCGCCCAGGCCTGCTCGGGCGCCATCTCCAGCCACAGCAGAAAGGCCAGATACGGACGCAGGGCGCGGCGGCCCGCGCCGACCCCCTCGATCAGGACGACGGGCGCCGCGGGCAGCGGCCGGGGCGGGCCGAAGCGGTGCTCGCGCCAGTCATAAGGGGCGTAGTGCGCGCTCTCGCCGCGGCCGAACGGCTCGATCACCTCGGTCAGCAGCCGCCCGGACCACGCGAACAGTTCCGCGTGGCTGGCGATGTCGTCGAGGTGCAGCACCGGCGCCCCGCCGAGCGCCTCGGCCAGCAGGCCCGCGAAGGTGGACTTCCCGGAGCCCGCGTGCCCGTCGACCCCGATCAGCCGGACCGGGCCGCAGGACGGCGGGAGCCGGCGGAGCCGGGCGGCCAGCCGGCGGACGGCGGGTGCCGGCGGCCTCACGGGGCGGGATGCGGGATACGGGTGCGCACGGCGCGGAAGTCTAGTGCGACACGGGTGACCTCCGAGGCTGCGGTGCTGGTGGGCGTGGCCGCCCGCGCTCATAGTGGGCGCACAGTCGTGCACCGGACACCCTGGGGGTCCTTCCGCCCATGAGCAGCTCAGACCACCCCTCCCGCAGAACCGTCCTCACCGCTGCGGTCGCCGTCGCGGTGGCGGGCGGCGCGGTCCCGGCCCATGCCGCCCCGGCCCCCGGCGCGGCCCCGGACGCCGCGGCCCCCGCCGGGACCGCGGACGCCGAGGCCATGGCCGTGACCCCGGGCGCCGGGTCGGCCGCCGCCCGGACCGTCGACCTCCGCTCCTGGTTCACGTACGCCGACTGGAGCTCGGGCTCCGCGGAGGGCACCCGTGCCGTCGCGGGCGAGCGGCCCGGCCTGGTCCTGGGCAGCGCCGCCGGCACCCTGGCCCACGCCGATCCGCACGCCAGGACCACCGCCGACTGGGAGTACGCGACCTGGACGTCCCCCGTCCACCGGCTCGCCGTCCCCGCCACCGAGGTGATCGCCTCCTGGAACGCGAGCACCCCCGCCGGCACCTGGCTCCAGGTGGAGCTGCGGGCCACGTACGCGGACGGCACCGACACCCCCTGGTACGTGATGGGCCGCTGGGCCTCCGGAGACCAGGACATCAGACGGGCCTCGGTCGACGGCCAGAGCGACGGCCGCAGCACCGTCTGGACCGACACCCTCGCCGTCGACGACGCCTCGACGGGCCTGCGCATCGGCTCGTACCGGACCCGGCTGACCCTGTACCGCCGCCCGGGTACGACGCTCACCCCGACCGTGTGGCGGCTGGGCGTGATGGGCTCCGCCGTCCCGGACCGCTTCACCGTCCCGGCCTCGGCGCCCGGCCTCGCGCGCGAGCTGGCGGTCCCGCGCTACTCGCAGGAGATCCACCAGGGCCAGTACCCGCAGTACGACAACGGCGGCGAGGCCTGGTGCAGCCCCACCTCCTCCCAGATGGCCATCGAGTACTGGGGCGGCCGGCTGACCCCCGCACAGCTGAAGTGGGTCGACCCGTCCTACGCCGACCCGCAGGTGTGCCACGCCGCCCGGTACACGTACGACCACCAGTACGCGGGCTGCGGGAACTGGCCCTTCAACGCCGCCTACGCGGCCACCTTCGACGGCCTGCGGAGCGTGGTCACCCGGCTGACGTCCCTCACCGACCTGGAGACGCTGATCGCGGCGGGCATCCCGGCCGTGACGTCCCAGTCCTTCCTCGAGGAGGAGCTCACGGGCGCGGGGTACGGCACGGCCGGCCATCTGATGACCGTGATCGGGTTCACGGCCGGGGGCGATGTGATCGCCAACGATCCGAACTCGGCCGACGACGCCTCGGTGCGGCGCGTGTACGCGCGGCGGCAGTTCGAGAACATCTGGCTCAGGACCAAGCGCTACAACGCGGCGGGCAAGACCGTCTCCGGCAGCGGGGGCGTGTGCTACCTGTACTTCCCGGTCCGTCCGACCGTGCGCCAGTGCGCGGCGCTGGAGGCGGTGGGGGTCAGCGTGTGAGCAAGGTCTCGACGGCAAAAGCCCTGGCCGGTGGCAAAGTGGACACCATGACCGCACACGCCGCCACCGCCACCCGTACCCGTACCGGCGGCCCGGGCGAGGACGGCCCGAAGATCGTCGAGCAGGTCCTGGGCTGGGTCCTCGTCGCCGTCGTCGCGATGCTGGTGACCCGCCTGGGACTGCTCTGACCTCCGCTGTTCGGCTGCCGCCGGGGTGAGCTGACCCGCTGTTCGACCTGACATACTGACGTGGTCCCGCCGACCGTTGGAGACCAGGTCGAAATTGAATATCAGCCAACAGCGCGACGCCGTCCGTCCCCGGGCGCGGGGAACCGAGCGCTCACTGGCGCGCCGCGCCGAACTCATCACCATCGGGCGCAAGTTGTTCGCCGACACGTCCTACGACGCGCTCTCGATGGACGACATCGCCCGGCAGGCGCACGTCGCCAAAGGGCTGATCTACTACTACTTCCAGTCGAAGCGCGGCTATTACCTGGCCATCGTCCAGGACTCCGTCGCCGATCTGGTCTCCTTCGCCGCGAGCGGTCTGGAACTGGCCCAGGTGGACCGGGTCCAGCGCACCATCGACGGCTATCTCCGGTACGCCGAGCACAACCAGGCCGCCTTCCGCACGATCGTCAGCGGCGGGGTCGGCTTCGACACCGAGGTGCACGCCATCCGGGACGGGGTGCGCGCGGCGATCGTCGCGACCATCGCCGAGGGCGCCTACGGCGACGGTGACGTCCCGCCGCTGCCGCGGATGGCCCTGCTCTCCTGGGTGTGCAGCGTCGAGGGCGCCACCCTCGACTGGATCGACCGCCCCGAACTCTCCCGCGACGTCATGTGCGACCTGCTGGTGAAGACCCTGGGCGGGACCCTCCGCGCGATCGAGGAACTCGACCCCGCCTTCCCGGCACCGAAGCCGGCCCGCAGGGACTGAGCACCCGCAAGGGGCGGAGGCTCGTACTCCTCCGCCCCAGGCCGTACGCCGGTCCGGTCAATGGTGTGGACCGGTCCTGGAGCCGCCCCGCCGTGCGGGGAGAGCGTCCTGCGGGCATACTCACAGCGCGAAGCCGCAGGTCGGCAGTGAGGAGACGCACCATGGGCGAGCGAGTGCCGGCGTCGGTGGACCGTCTCCTGCCCACGGAGGAGGCACGGGAACTGCTCGCCCTCGTCCGGGACATCGCCCGCCGGGAGATCACCCCGACGGCGGCCGCGGAGGAGGACGCGGGACGCTTCCCGCGCGAGCTGTTCACCCTCCTGTCCGCGTCGGGGCTGCTCGGACTGCCGTACGACTCCCGCCACGGTGGCGGCGACCAGCCGTACGAGGTCTACCTCCAGGTCCTGGAGGAACTCGCCGCGGCCCGGCTCACCGTGGGGCTCGGGGTCAGCGTCCACACCCTGGCCACCTACGCCCTGGCCGCCCACGGCACCGACGCCCAGCGGGCCGCGCATCTGCCGGGCGTGCTCGGCGGCGGGCTGCTCGGCGCGTACTGCCTGTCCGAACCCTCCTCCGGATCGGACGCCGCCGCGCTGCGGACCAGGGCCGTGCGGCACGGCGGGGACTGGGTGATCGACGGCACCAAGGCCTGGACCACCCACGGCGGGATCGCCGACTTCTACACCGTCCTGGCGCGCACCGGCGGCGAGGGCCCGCACGGGATCACCGCCTTCCTCGTGCCCGGTGACGCCGACGGCCTCACCGCCGCGCCGCCGGAGCGGAAGATGGGGCTGAAGGGCTCGCCCACGGCCCAGCTCCACTTCGACTGCGTCCGCGTGAGCGACGACCGCCGCCTCGGTGCGGAGGGCCAGGGATTCGCGATCGCCCTGGCCGCGCTGGACTCCGGGCGCCTGGGCATCGCGGCCTGCGCGGTCGGCCTCGCCCAGGCGGCCCTGGACCAGGCCGTCGCCCATGCCACCGAGCGCCGGCAGTTCGGGCGGCCCCTCGCCGACTTCCAGGGCCTGCGCTTCCTGCTCGCCGACATGGCGACCCGCGTCGAGTCGGGCCGTGCCCTGTATCTGGCGGCGGCGCGGCTGCGGGACGCCGGCCGGCCGTTCGCCCGGCAGGCGGCGATGGCCAAGCTCCACGGCACGGACGCCGCGATGCAGGTCACCGTCGACGCCGTCCAGGTGCTCGGCGGATACGGCTACACCGCCGACTTCCCCGTCGAACGCCATCTGCGCGAGGCCAAGGCCCTCCAGATCGTCGAGGGCACCAACCAGATCCAGCGCATGGTCATCGCCCGTCATCTGCTGGGCCCGCAGACTCGCTGAACTGGCCCGGCCGTACCTGGGGAGCCGCCAGCCGCACCCACTCCGGGTCGTGCCGCCCCGGCAGGGCGCGGCCCCGGTCGGACCAGGTGCGGATCAGCTCGCGGTAGATGGGCGGGTCCGGCGGGGGAGCCGGGGCGGCCGGAGCCGGCGGGGGCAGGGGAACCGATTCTTCGGGTCTGTGTCCGGTGCCTCCGGCGTCCGCGGAGGCACCGGGCTGGCGATGCCGTCCACGTGCCGTCGTACAGGTGAGGGTCATACCGGGGCCAACGCGAGGGCGTGAGGGCAGGTCACGGCCCGTTCGCCCGAGCGTGCGTTCGGCAGGGCCCCGGCCCCGCTTTCGGCCGGTCCCGCCCCTGGCCGCCGAACCGTCCCTGACGTACCGTCAAATCCCTTGCGTCCAGGGAGGAGTTCCCATGGCCGACGACCGCCCCGTGCCGCTCGACGAGTACCCCGTCCACCAGGTGCCCCTGTCGATGAAGCACGTGGCGACCGGGGACCGCAACGCCTACGACCGCTGCATCTTCCACGTCCTCGACCACCGGGGCCACGCCCTGCTGATCACCGGCCTCGGCGTCTACCCCAACCTCGGGGTGATCGACGCCTACGCCACCCTCCGCCGCGGGGACACCCTGTACGCCGTCCGCGCCTGTGACGCCCTCGGCGAGGACCGGATGCGCCTGGAGGTCGGCCCGCTGCGCATCCGTGTCGAACGTCCGCTGCGGGACTTCGTGCTGAGCTGCGCCGCCGACCCGGACGACCCGGACGGACTGTCGTACGAGATCCACTGGTCGGCCGACTTCCCGGCCCTGTGGGAACCGCACCACCAGCAGCGGCGCGGCGGCCGGCTCACGCTGGAGGGGAAGCGGTTCGTGCAGGCCGGCCGGTGCGTGGGATGGCTGCGGGCGGGCGGCGAGACGGCCCGGCTGACGGCGGGCGCCTGGACCGGGACCCGGGACCGCAGCTGGGGCGTACGCCCGGTGCCCGGGGAGGAGGGCGGCCGGCTGGCGCAGGAGCATCCGACCGAGGGCTTCCACTGGATCTGGTGCCCGGTCCGCTTCGACGACCGCTTCCTGATGGTCATCACCCAGGAGGACGCCGACGGCCACCGCTCCCTCAACGACGCCACCCTTGTGCGCCCCGGCCGCCGCGACCGCCAACTCGGCTGGCCCCAGCCCGAGATCACCTACCGGCCCGGCACCCGCCACCCCGAACGCGCCCTCGTCCACCTCGGAGACGTCCGCAAACCCCTGGAACTGGAGGCGGAGATCCTCATCTCCTCCCCGCTCGCGATCGGCGCCGGCTATCCACCGGCCGACGACTGGCAGCACGGCACCTGGCAGGGCCCGCGCTGGACCGACCGCCGCAGCTACGACCTGACGGTCCCTCACCCCCGGGCCGCCTACGGGGTGACCGACCACGCGGCCCGCTTCCGGCTCGACGGCCAGACCGGTTACGGCATCTTCGAGCACGGCTCCTTCGGCCGCCACGACCCGAGCGGCTTCTCCGGCTTCGACTCGGTCGCCCCGCAAGGAGGTTGACCCACCAGGAGGGTGACCCATGACAACGGCACCGCGGCCGCGCACCACGACCCGCGACCCCGAGGAACTGACCCGCCGGCTGACCGCCTGGCTCGGCACCCGGCTGCCCGGCGCCCGGGCGACCGGCGTGACCGTGCCCGCCTCCAACGGCCTGTCCAGCGAGACCCTGCTCTTCGACCTCGACCACCCCGAACCACCCCTGCGCCGCTGCGCGTTGAGGCTCGCGGCGGACCCGGCGGCGTACACCGTCTTCCCCGTGTACGACATGGTCCGCCAGTACCGCACCCTGCGGCTGGTGGCCGCGCACACGGACGTGCCCGTGCCGCGCGTGCTGTGGCTGGAACAGGATCCCGGTCCGCTCGGCGCCCCGTTCTTCGTCATGGAACGCGTCGAGGGACGGGTCCCGCCCGATGTGATGCCCTACACCTACGAGGGGAACTGGCTGCACGCCGCGAGTGACGCGGAGCGGGAGCGCCTGGAGGCGGCGACGATCGGCCTGTTGGCCCGGCTCCACGACCAAGTGCCGGTGAACGAGGCTGAGTTCCTCGGGTACCCCGGTGAGGGCGACGCCCTGCGCCGCCATGTCACGGCCCAACGCGCCTACTACGACTGGGTGATCGCCGGACTCGCCCCGTCACCGCTGATCGAGTCCGCCTTCGACCGGTTGGAGCACCTGTGGCCGAAGGAGCCGGCCCCACCCGTCCTCAGCTGGGGCGACGCGCGCATCGGCAACATCGTCTACGACGGCTTCGAGCCCGCCGCCGTACTCGACTGGGAGATGGCGGGGCTCGCCCCGCGCGAGGTCGACCTCGGCTGGACCGTCTATCTGCACCGCTTCTTCCAGGACCTGACGGTCGCCTCCGGACAGCGCGGACTGCCCGGCTTCCTGCGCCGCGACCGGGTGGAGGAGCGCTATGCGCGGCTCACCGGGTACCCGCCGCGCGACATGGAGTTCCACACCCTGTACGCGGCGCTGCGGCACGCGATCGTCATGCTGCGGATCGCCTACCGCCAGGCGTACTTCGGCGAGGTGGCCGTCCCGGCGGATCCGGACACACTGATCCTGCACCACGGCAGCCTGCGGGCCATGGTGCAGGGCAGCTACTGGAAGACGGGCTCCTGAGAGACGGGCTGCTGGGAGCCGGCCCCCGGGAGTCGGGCGTCGCGGCTCAGGCGGCCTGGCGGCGCATCGCCGGTACGCGCAGCGGGCGCGAGCCCGGGCCGCCGACGTGCGAGAAGGGCTGCATACGCCAGTCGAGCCCCTGAGGGAGCGTCAGCAGGAGCGCGGTCTCCTGCTCCTGGGCCGGGTCGGACTCGTCCGCCGACCGGGCCTCGGACGCCGGACGTCCGGTGCCGGCGCAGACCGTGAGCCCGAACGGGTTCCACGGCGAGGCGCACAGCGCGTGCTCCGGCAGGACCTGCTCGTCCGCCAGCAGCGCGATGGACTGCGCGCAGTCCGGGCAGATCACCCGGTACATCTCGAAGGTGTCGTACGCGTCGAGCTCGTCGGCGTCGAACGCGTCGGGTTCGACGCCCTCCGGCTCGGGCTCGACCACGGACAGCCGCTTGGGCACGGTGCGGCCAGGGCGCTTAAGACTCTGCATGGGATTCTCCCCCTCGGGCTGGGCCGTAAGGCACTGCGGCCTCGACCACAGCAAGCACTTCCCAGCCCGTCTCGGCGGTAATCACGAGGACATCACGAAGCCTCTACGCGCGCTGTGGTCTTCGTCACATGCCATCCGCAGGTGCCACTCCGCTCCGGCCGCCCGGCAGATCACGAACCGGGTATGACCTGGGCTGCATAGGTATCCGAGGAGATCACACGCACTGTAGGTTCTTGCGTCATGGAGGAGCTGGACCGCCAAATCGTGCAGCTGCTCGTCAAGGACGGGCGGATGAGTTACACCGACCTGGGCAAGGCCACGGGCCTGTCCACGTCGGCCGTGCACCAGCGGGTGCGCCGGCTGGAACAGCGCGGCGTCATCCGGGGATACGCGGCCGTCGTCGACCCCGAGGCCGTCGGGCTGCCCCTGACCGCCTTCATCTCGGTGAAACCGTTCGACCCCAGCGCCCCCGACGACATCTCCGACCGGCTGGCCGGCGTGCCCGAGATCGAGGCCTGTCACAGCGTCGCGGGTGACGAGAACTACATCCTCAAGGTGCGCGTGGCCACCCCGCACGAGCTGGAGGAGCTGCTCAGCCGGATCCGCGCCCTCGCCGGGGTGTCGACCCGGACGACCGTCGTCCTGTCCACGCCGTACGAGGCGCGACCGCCGCGGATCTAGTGCCGCGGCAGGCAACGTTCGCCCCGTCGCGACGCCCGGCACGCCCGCTCGCCGCACCGGCCGAAAGCCCAAGTACGTCCAGTACGAGGACTTCCGGCCGGCACGCCGAGATCACGAGCGCACGCCGGGCCTCCTCGGGTCCGGGGCGCCGGGTGCCCCTCGACGCGCCCCAGGTGCGAGCGCGGTCCCGCGGCGCGAGAAACTGTCGGTCATGAGTGAGCGCACACCCGAGCCGAAGACCGTCCTGCTCCGCCGCGGAGAGGTCCACAGCCCCGCCGACCCGTTCGCGACCGCGATGGTCGTCGAGCGCGGCCAGGTCGCCTGGGTCGGCTCGGAGGGCGCGGCCGACGCCTTCGCGGACGGCGTCGACGAGGTGGTCGACCTCGACGGCGCCCTCGTCACCCCGGCGTTCACCGACGCGCACGTCCACACCACCTCGACGGGCCTCGCCCTGACCGGCCTCGATCTGTCCTCCGCCGTCTCCCTCCCGGCGGCCCTCGCCCTGGTACGCGACTTCGCCGCCGCCCGTCCGCAGGACAAGGTGCTGCTCGGACACGGCTGGGACGCCTCCCGCTGGCCCGAGGGGCGCGCTCCCCGCCGGGACGAACTGGACGAGGCCGCCGGCGGCCGGCCGCTCTACCTCAGCCGGATCGACGTCCACTCGGCCGTGGTCACCACCGCCCTGCTGGACCTGGCGCCCCGCACCCGCACCGAGCCCGGCTGCACGGACGGTGAGCCGCTCACCCGCGACGCCCATCACGTGGCCCGCGCCGCCGCGTTCGCAGCCGTGACGCCCGCCCAGCGCTCCGAGGCCCAGCGGACCGCCCTCGCGCACGCCGCCTCGCTCGGCATCGGCTCCGTCCACGAGTGCGGCGGCCCCGAGATCTCCTCCGAGGACGACTTCACGGACCTGCTGCGGCTCGCCGCCGAGGAGAGCGGCCCGCGCGTCGTCGGCTACTGGGCCGAGCGCGACGCCGACCGGGCCCGGGAACTCGGCGCGCTCGGCGCCGCCGGGGACCTGTTCGTCGACGGCGCCCTCGGCTCCCACACCGCCTGTCTGCACACCCCCTACACCGACGCCGCCCACACCGGCACCGCCTACCTGACCGCCGCCGACGTCGCCGCCCATGTGGTCGCCTGCACCGAGGCGGGTCTCCAGGCGGGCTTCCACGCCATCGGCGACGCCGCCGTGACCGCCGTGGTGGACGGTGTGCGGGCGGCCGCCGAGAAGGTCGGCCTCGCCCGGATCCGTGCCGCCCGCCACCGGGTCGAGCACGCCGAGATGCTGACGCCCGGGACCGTCGCGGCCCTCGCCGAGCTGGGTCTCACCGCCTCCGTGCAGCCCGCCTTCGACGCCCTGTGGGGCGGCGAGGACGGCATGTACGCCCAGCGGCTGGGCGTGGAGCGGGCCCGCACCCTCAACCCCTTCGCGGCCCTGCTGCGGGCCGGCGTCCCGCTCGCGTTCGGCTCCGACAGCCCGGTCACCCCGCTCGACCCGTGGGGAACGGTCCGCGCCGCCGCGTTCCACCGCACCCCCGAGCACCGCGTCTCCGTACGCGCCGCCTTCACCGCCCACACCCGTGGCGGCTGGCGGGCGATCGGCCGCGACGACGCCGGTGTCCTCGTCCCCGGAGCACCCGCGGACTACGCGGTCTGGCGCACCGACGACCTGGTCGTCCAGGCCCCCGACGACCGGGTCGCCCGCTGGTCCACCGACCCCCGCTCCGGCACCCCCGGCCTGCCCGACCTCACCCCCGGCGGCGACCTTCCCGTGTGCCTGCGCACGGTGGTCGCCGGAAGGACGGTGTTCGTACGGCCGGGCGAGTGATCTCCGGGTCCGGTGCGGGGAAGATCACCCGTCCGCACGCCGAGGTGTGTCCGGCACCACTTCCCCGCTGACCAGGGCATTGACCGCAAAACCGCAGGTCGAACGGCTGTTGACAGCCGATGGCCGGGGGCGGGTAGGTTCGGCCGGGTCCACCACCGGACGCCCCGCCGCAGAACGTCCGCGCACTCGTGGCGGCGCCGCTGGGTCAGGGACGGTGTGCCGCACCGGGGCACCGCCACTGGCAGCCAGGCTCAGCGCCAGCGCCGCAGCGAGGGAACGTTCCGTCCGGCCGGGGAGGTGTGACCCGGGTGGGGCCCGGGCGCTCAGTAGACAACGGCTTTCGGTCGACCCGCAGCCAGCGGGCCCCAGGTCGGCCCGAAGGGCGCCGGGCCCCCATCCGCAGCACGCTTCGACTCACCCGGGCGGGGTACGTTCGTACAAACAAGGCCAAAAGCTGGTTCTTACCCCGCTCTTGTGGAATCGACACCACCATTCGATCGTCCTGTCACGTCATCGCAGGCGGTGGCCACTATGGTGGTGGCCTGCGTACGGACACGAAGGGGCAGCAGTGAACGACGGCGACGGGACCCTCGCGGCACAGAAGCGGGGGAGGCAGTTCGGCCCGCTCGGCACCGCCTTGGTGATCATTCCGACCTACAACGAGGCGGAGAACATCAAGGGCATCGTCGGCCGGGTGCGCGAGGCCGTCCCCGAGGCCCATGTCCTCGTGGCCGACGACAACAGCCCCGACGGCACCGGCAAGCTGGCGGACGAGCTGGCCGCCGCGGACGACCAGGTCCAGGTCCTGCACCGCAAGGGCAAGGAGGGTCTCGGCGCCGCCTACCTCGCGGGCTTCCGCTGGGGCCTGGAGAACGGCTACGGCGTCCTCGTCGAGATGGACGCCGACGGCTCCCACCAGCCCGAGGAACTGCCCCGCCTCCTCACCGCGCTCAAGGGCGCCGACCTGGTCCTGGGCTCCCGCTGGGTGCCGGGCGGCCGGGTGGTGAACTGGCCCAAGTCCCGCGAGTTCATCTCCCGTGGCGGCAGCCTCTACTCCCGTCTCGCCCTGGACCTGCCGCTGCGCGACATCACCGGCGGCTACCGGGCCTTCCGGCGCGAGACCCTCGAGGGCCTCGGTCTCGGGGAGGTGTCCTCCCAGGGCTACTGCTTCCAGGTCGACCTCGCCCGCCGCGCCGTCAGGGCGGGCTTCCATGTCGTCGAGGTCCCCATCACCTTCGTCGAGCGCGAACTCGGCGACTCCAAGATGAGCCGGGACATCCTCGTCGAGGCGCTGTGGCGGGTCACGGCGTGGGGCGTGGGGGAGCGGGTGGGCAAGATCACGGGCCGCGCCGCGGACCAGCCCGAGCCCCCGCGGACGCCGGCCGAGGCTGCCGTCCCGGCCGTCAAGGCGTCCGCCCAGGTGTCCGGAGAGACGACCGCGAAGCCCCACAGCGAGGGCTGATCGTCCTTTTATGCCGCTCTGAGCCGGGTCCGGGCACACTGGAAGCATGACGACTGGCGCTCCGATCCCGACCTACCCCGTTTCCGGCTCCGACTCCGCTCCCCACCGCCCCCGGCGCTCGCGCCTGCGGACGTACCTGCCGCTCGGGCTCGCCGCCTGGCTGGTGCTGGAGATCTGGCTGCTGTCCACGGTCGCGGCCGCGACGAGCGGATTCGTGGTCTTCCTGCTGCTCGTCGCCGGTTTCGTCCTCGGTTCCGTGGTCATCAAGCGCGCGGGCCGCCGCGCCTTCCGGAACCTCAACGAGGCCCTCCAGCGAGGCGGCTCGCCCTCGAAGGGCTCCGGCAACGGCCTGATGATGCTCGGCGGCCTGCTCCTGATGATCCCGGGCCTGATCTCCGACGCCGCCGGCCTGCTCCTGCTGCTCCCGCCGGTCCAGAGGGCGGTCAGCTCCTACGCCGAACGCAAGCTCCTCGCCGCCACCGGCCCCGGCTCCCTCGGGGACGCCTTCCAGCAGGCCCGCATCCACCGCCCGGACGGCAAGGTGGTCCAGGGCGAGGTCATCAGGGACGAGCGGTGATCCAGCGCACAAAGACCGCGGGCGCCGTACGTGTCTCACGTACGGCGCCCGCGGTCATGTGCCTGCGCTGATTACCGGCTTTCCGCTATGCCGACTTACGGCTGTCCCGGGGATGCACCGCAAGGTTCATCGCCCCGGACCGCAGAACGGCCAGCCGCTCCTCGAGGACCTCTTCGAGTTCCTCGCGGGTCCGCCGCTCCATCAGCATGTCCCAATGCGTACGCGCGGGCTTGGCCTTCTTCTCCTCAGGGCCGTCGCCGTCCACGAGGAGTGCAGTGGCACCACAGACCTTGCACTCCCACTCCGGCGGGATCTCCGCCTCGACCGAGAAGGGCATCTCGAACCGGTGCCCCTTCTCGCATGCGTACTCCACGGCCTGGCGCGGGGCCAGGTCGATACCGCGGTCCGTCTCGTAGCTGGTCACCACGAGGCGCGTGCCGCGAAGAGCTCGCTCACTCATGAATCGTGCCTCCCGGGCTTGTCGCCCACAGGACAGGTGTCGCTGTCGTCGTCGTCCGGTCAACGTCCGGTCGGCGGTAAAGATTCCCGTTCCGAGTCCCGTTCCGGGTCCTGCGTCGCCGTCGTAGCCGCAGCCTTGTCAACCAGTGCAGTACCCACCGGCGCCCGGTTTGTCACATCTGCAAGGAGATGTCACCCAGCGTTTCGGCATCTTTGACGCGCAGTAACGGTACGCCTGGCAGGCCAAACGCGTACACTACCGCCCTTTCGCCTTGAGCGCTAAATCTTCTCGGGCACCGGATTTCCGGCGGCCCCGATCGCCCGCCGCACCGGAACCCGCGCGAGCAGCAGGAACCCTATGACGAAGAAGGCCACCAGGGAGATGATCGCGTCCCGGTAACTTCCGGTGAACTGGTAGGTGATCCCGAACAGCAGCGGCCCGAGCCAGCTCATCCCGCGGTCGCTCATCTCGTACGCGGAGAAGTACTCGGCCTCCTTGCCCGGCGGTACGAGATGGGAGAACAGGGACCGCGACAGCGCCTGGCTGCCGCCGAGCACCAGCCCGATCGCCGAGGCCAGCAGGAAGAAGCCCACCGGCGCCCCGGCCGGCAGGAAGTACCCCGCCCCCAGGGTGAGCGTCCAGGCCACCAGCGAGCCGAGGATCGTCCGCTGCGCGCCGTACGTCCGGGCCAGCCGCCCCATGCCCAGCGCGCCCGCGACGGCCAGCACCTGGACCAGCAGGACGGCGCCGATGAGCGTGGACTGGCCGAGGCCGAGTTCCTCGGCGCCGTAGACCGACGCCTGGGAGATCACGGTCTGGATGCCGTCGTTGTAGATGAGGTAGGCGAGGAGGAAGGAGAGGGTGAGGGGGTGGCGGCGCATGTCGCGGATCGTCGCCGCGAGCTGGCGCAGCCCCGGAGCCGTCGCCTCCCGTCCGGCGGCCGGCTCGGTGCGGCCCCGGTCGCGCAGCCGCCGCAGCGGGATGATCGCGAACCCGCCCCACCACACACCCGCCGAGGCCAGACAGATGCGCACGGCCGTCGACTCCGAGACACCGAAGGAGTCATGGGCGAGATAGAGGACCAGGTTCACGACCAGCATCAGCGAACCGGCCGCGTAGCCGAAGGCCCAGCCGCGCGAGGAGACCGCGTCGCGTTCCTCGGGCGGGGCGATCTGCGGGAGATAGGAGTTGTAGAGCATGGTGCCGACGGACATGGACGCGTTCGCCACGACCAGCAGCACCCCGCCGAGCAGATAGCGGTCGCCGCCCAGGAAGAACATGCCGGTGGTGGCCGTGGCGCCCACGTAGGCGGTGACCCCCAGCAGCGGCTTCTTGCGCCCCGTGCGGTCGGCGGCGGCACCCACCAGGGGCATCACCACCACCGCGAGGATCACCGACAGGGACACGGAGTACGCGAAGAACGACCCCGCGCGCACCGGTATGCCCAGCGGATGCACATACCCGTCCGCATCCGCCGCCTCCTTGGCGACGGACGTCAGATACGGCCCCAGGAACACGGTGAGCACACTCGCCGAGTAGACGGAGCACGCCCAGTCGTAGAAGTACCAGCCGCGCTGTTCGCGCCGCCGCCCGGCGGCCTCCTCGGACGCCGCCGTCCGCACGGTGTCGGTGCCCACCCGTGCCCTCGCTTCCCGCTGGTGCGAAGGCGTGCGACGACGGTGTGCGGCGGGTCAGACCCAGACGCCCCGGTCCTCCATGACCTTGCGCAACGTGTCGATGTGATCGGTCATGATGCCATCGACTCCCAGGTCCAGGAGCCGGTGCATGGCATCGGGATCATTGATGGTCCACACGTGCACCTGCAACCCTCGCGCGTGGGCGACGCGGACGAAACGCCGGTCCACGACCTGGATGCCCGACTGGGCCTCGGGCACCTGCGCGGCCACCGCCGAGGGCCGCAGCGCCGCGGGCACCCCCCAGGACCGCAGCCGCAGATTGAGCACACCCCGGGTGCCGTACGACGTCGCCAGGCGCGGCCCGGCCAGCCGCTGGGCGCGCACGACGCGGGCCTCGGAGAACGAGCCCACGCAGATCCGGTCCCAGGCGCCGGTGCGCGCGATCAGGTTGAGCAGGGGATGCAGCGCCGGTTCCGCCTTGATGTCCACGTTCCAGCGCACCTCGGGGAAGGTCTCCAGCAGCTCCTCGAAGAGCGGCACCGGCTCCTTGCCCGCCACGCGCGCGTGCCGTACGTCCGCCCACGGCAGGTCGGCGATCCGGCCGGCGCCGTCGGTGACCCGGTCCAGCGTCCCGTCGTGGAAGGCGACGAGCTTGCCGTCCCGGGTGGCGTGCACATCGGTCTCGATGTAGCGGTACCCCGTCTCCACCGCGCGCCGGAACTGCGCCACGGTGTTCTCCAGACCGTCCGCGGCCCCGCCGCGGTGGGCGAACGCGATGGGCCCCGGATGGTCGAGGTAGGGGTGGCGTATGAGGGTGGTCACCCGCGCAGTATCGCCCCATGGGGTGTCCCCGTGGCAACGACCGTGCTGCCGTCGGATGCCTTGGGAACGGCGAACGCCCGCAGGAAGAACTGGGCGAGGGGACCGATGGACAGCGCGTAGAGCAGGGTGCCGACGCCGATGGTGCCGCCGAGCGTGAAACCGGTCACGACGACGGCCACCTCGATCGCCGTCCGCATCAGCCGGATCGAGCGGCCGGTGCGCCGGTGCAGACCGGTCATGAGGCCGTCGCGCGGACCGGGCCCGAAGTCGGCGGCGATGTACAGGCCGGTGGCCACCCCGTTGAGCAGGACACCGGCCACCAGGAGGGGGACGCGAACGGTCAGGGCGTGCACCTCCGGGACCAGGGCCAGGGTGCCGTCCATCGCGAGGCCGACCACAAAGACATTGGAGACGGTGCCCAGGCCGGGGCGCTGGCGCAGCGGTATCCACAGCAGCAGCACCACCGCGCCCACGACGATCGACACGACACCGATGGTCAGACCGGTGAGCTCGGCCAGGCCCTGGTGCAGGACACCCCACGGCTCCAGGCCGAGGCCCGCCTCGACGAGCAGCGCGGCACTGGCGCCGTAGAGGGCGAGCCCGGCGTACAGCTGGAGCAGTCGGCGTACGAGAGGTCCCCTGGTGGACCGGGCCGGCGTGGACAAGGGAAGCCCCCTGATGGTGGTAGTGGCCTGACGCATGACACTCTGTGGCTTGGAAGGAATCGTCATCCATGGCCAATTCGGGGAAGGTGGACTGGTATCCATGGCGCAGTGGACCTCCGCGGTGGGGGCCGCCCAGCTCGCACGGCTGCTCAAGTCCCAGCAGGACCGCCCGGCCGGCCCCGGCACCCGACGTCCGCCCGCCTACCGGGCGCTCGCCGACGGTATCCGGCTGCTGGTCCTGGAGGGCAGGGTCCCGGTGGCCGCACGCCTGCCCGCCGAACGCGAACTGGCCCTGTCGTTCGCGGTGAGCCGTACGACGGTCGCCGCCGCCTACGAGGCGTTGCGCGCGGAGGGCTTCCTGGAGTCCCGGCGCGGGGCCGGCAGCTGGACAGCGGTCCCGGCGGGCAACCCGCTGCCCGCGCGCGGCCTGGAACCCCTGCCGCCGGAGGCCCTCGGCTCGATGATCGACCTGGGCTGCGCGGCCCTCCCGGCACCCGAGCCCTGGCTCACCCGCGCCGTCCAGGGCGCCCTCGAGGAACTGCCCCCGTACGCCCACACCCACGGCGACTATCCGGCGGGCCTGCCCGCGCTGCGCTCGATGATCGCCGACCGCTACACCGCGCGCGGGATCCCGACGATGCCCGAGCAGATCATGGTGACGACCGGAGCGATGGGCGCCATCGACGCCATCTGTCATCTCTTCGGCGGGCGCGGCGAACGCATCGCCGTCGAGTCGCCCTCCTACGCCAACATCCTCCAGCTCATGCGCGAGGCGGGGGCCCGGCTGGTGCCCGTCGCCATGGCCGAGGGGCTCGCCGGCTGGGACATGGACCGCTGGCGCCAGGTGCTGCGCGAGGCCGCGCCGCGGATCGCGTACGTCGTCGCCGACTTCCACAACCCGACCGGCGCCCTGGCCGACGAGGACCAGCGGCGGCGGCTGGTGGAGGCGGCCCGGTCGGCCGGGACCGTGCTGGTCGCCGACGAGACGATGACCGAGCTGTGGCTGGACGAGGGTGTCGAGATGCCCCGGCCCGTGTGCGGCTTCGACCCCGCCGGGTCGACGGTGATCACGGTCGGTTCGGCGAGCAAGGCCTTCTGGGCGGGGATGCGCATCGGCTGGGTACGGGCGGCGCCGGACGTCATCCGCAGCCTGGTCGCGGCCCGCGCCTACGCCGACCTGGGCACCCCCGTGCTGGAGCAGCTCGCGGTGAACTGGCTGTTCGGCACCGGTGGCTGGGAGCAGGCCGTGGACCTGCGCCGCGCCCAGGCCCGGGAGAACCGGGAGGCGCTGGTCGGGGCGCTCCGGCGGGAGCTGCCCGACTGGGAGTTCGCCGTACCGGAGGGCGGGCTGACGCTCTGGGTCCGGGCCGGGGGCCTGTCCGGCTCGCGCATCGCCGAGGCGGGCGAACGGGTCGGGGTCCGCGTCCCGTCCGGCCCGCGTTTCGGGGTCGACGGCGCCTTCGAGGGATTCGTCCGGCTCCCCTTCACGGTGGGCGGCGCGGTGGCCGACGAGGCGGCGGCCCGCCTGGCGGCGGCGGCGAACATCGTGCGGAGCGGAGGGACGGCGGGCGGCGAGGCACCGCGCACGTTCGTCGCGTGACACGACGGGTGGGCGGATCCGGGAGATCCGCCCACCCGTCGCGGTGGTGAGACCGGGCCGTGGCGGGCGCTACTCCGCGACCGCCGCCTCGACCGGCACCGGAAGCGCGTCGGCCGCCGCGTCCGCCGGAGTGCTCCGCGGCGGCAGCAACTCCAGCACCGCCTGCCGCTGCACCTCACTCGTCGCGTCGTCGTACGGATCCGGAGTGGCCGGCACCTGAAGCCGATGCACCGGCCCCGCCCCCAGCCGCGCATACCCCCGCCCCGGCGGAACCTGCTCCACGGGCGTGGTGTGCGGAGGAGCCCCGAGGACCGCGGCCAGCCGCCCCGCCGAGGCGGGCCCGAGCACGACACGCGCGCGCGTGTGCTGCCGTACGGCATCGCTGAGCAGGTCGAGGCTGTCGAACTGTTCGGCCACGACCACGGTGACCGAGGCCGCGCGGCCGTGCCGCAGTGGAACCTGGAGCAGGGACTGCGGGTCCTCGCGGCCGTCCGCCGCCGCGAGCGGGACGAAGGCGGTGGGCCGGTCGAGGAGGATCCACAGCGGGCGCCTGGTGTCCTCCGGCGGGGTCTGCCCCGCCTGGCGGGCCTGGTTGGCCGCGATCAGACGGCGCTCGGTCTCCTGGGCCGCCCATTCCAGTCCGGTCAGCGCCCCCGCGAGCCCCACCTCGACGCCCAGGACGCCGTCCCGGCCGGTGAGGCAGGCGTACTCGCCGGTTCCGCCGCCCTCGACGATCAGGACGTCGCCGTACTGGAGGGCCTGGAGCGCGAGGGAGCGCAGCAGGGTGGAGGTGCCGCTGCCGGGCTGGCCCACCACCAGCAGGTGCGGCTCGGTGGAGCGGGCGCCGGTGCGCCAGACCACCGGCGGGACGTCGCGCTGTTCCGCGCCGTAGGTGAGGGGGAGCGTGCGCTGGACGCGGATGGGGTCGGTGAAGCCGAGGACGGCCTCGCCGGGCGCGGTCACGAACCGCTGGGCGGCGATGTCGGTGGGGAGCGGGTCGAGGACACCGACCGTGAGTTCGTTGCCCTCCTCGTCCCAGGTGAAGAGGTACTCGCGGCCGCGGCCCGACTTCGCGGTGAGCAGCAGCTCGACCCGCGCGCGGGGCTCGGCCTCGCCGTCCGGGAAGTAGGCCGGGTAGCGGATCACGAGCTGGGTGATGCGGCCGGAGCCGTCGAACTCGTACGCCGGGAAGGCCTTCTCCCACTCGCCGCCGTGGGCATAGAGGGGAGAAGGGTCCTCGGCCGTCGAGAAGTACGGGACCAGGGCCTCGTACAGCGACTGGAGCCGCTGGGTCTGCGACTCGTCGGGGCCTTCGGGATCCGGTGGGGTGCGGTCCCGGCCCTGCCAGGCCGCCGCCGCCATCAGGGTGATGACGGCGAGCAGCGGGCCGTACGGCACGAGCACCACGACCAGGATCACCGAGGCCGCCAGGAACAGCAGCGGGCCGCGCTTGTCCTTGGGGGTCTCGGCCCATCTGCGCCGCCCGGCCGAGGCCAGCCGGCGCAGACCGCGCGTGATCGTGATCAGTGGTTGGAGGACGTCGGTGGCGCTGTCGGCCGCCGTCCGGGCCAGCTCCCGGCTCCGGGCGATCTGCGCGCTGCCTGTGCTCAGGATGCGGGGGAGGGGGCGCCGGGCCACTGCTGTCTCCTGATCGTGCGTACGGAAGGAACGGTCGGCGGGACGGGCGGCGTCAGAACTTGATGCCGCCGAGCAGGCCGGCCAGGCTCTCGCCGCCCGCCTTGATGCTCGGGGCGATGGCCGTGCTCGCCAGGTAGAAGCCGAACAGGGCCGAGACGCAGGCGTGCGACGCCTTCAGTCCGTCCTTGCGGAAGAAGAGGAAGACGATGATGCCGAGCAGGACGACGCCTGACATGGACAGGATCATTGGGGATCTCCTGGTTCGCGTGGGGACAGTCACCATGAGTACTTCCAGGATCACAGGATGTATCCATACGATAAAAGGTGCAACTGGATGATTTTCCGTGCATTTCCCCCTGATGGCGGAACATCTGCTGGGCTGCCTGAGCAGGAGAATTACGGCGAACGGGTCGCTCCGTGATCTTTGCCTCGGACAGGACCACCCATGTACGGCACGAGCCAGTACGCTGGCGATTCACCTGAACGGTTGAGTCGAGCTGTGAGCGAGAGGCGGTCCAGGCCGATGAGTGAAGCCCCCGACCCCGAGGTCGTGGAGCTGGCGACCAAGATCTTCGATCTGGCCCGGCAGGGGCGGACCGAGGAGCTCGTGGCGTATGTGGACGCGGGCGTTCCGGCGAACCTCACCAATGACCGCGGCGACGGTCTGGTGATGCTCGCCGCCTACCACGGCCACGCCGACGCGGTACGGGCCCTGCTGGCCCGTGGCGCCGAGGCGGACCGGATCAACGACCGGGGGCAGACCCCGCTCGCGGGGGCCGCCTTCAAGGGCGAGGCAGACGTGATCAAGGTCCTTCTGGAGGCGGGCGCCGACCCGTCCGCGGGCACCCCCTCGGCCGTCGACACGGCCCGGATGTTCGCCAGGGCCGAGCTCCTGGAGCTGTTCGCGGCTCAGGGGGCCGACGGCTCCTAGCCGTCGCACCGACGGCTTGCGATCAGGTGATACGAAGTTCCTGAGCAGGTAAATCGACGACCACGGGGGAGGCGGTACAAGGCCGCCGGAAATATCGGTCGCGGCAGGCAGAAGCGCCGGGTCATCATGACGACGTGATTCACGGACGCGAGGGCTGGGCAGGTGTTGCCGCACCGCGCGGGCCGTGATGCGGTCCGCATGGGCCACCGACGAGAGGCAGAGGAAGATGGTCTACAGCAAGCAGGAAACGGCGGGCGCCCCGACGTGTTGTCACGCGGCCAGGTAGTGCACGTCCCCGGTTGCGTCGACGCTTGATGTGAGGCTGTTTCCCATGTTCGATCCGGTCATAGCGCCCAGCGGTACCCTGCTCGGCCTCCTCCAGAGAGGCCGAGGCGACGGTACGCTGCACGCGCTCACCGCCCCGCGCGCCGAAGCGCTCGCGGCACTCAACCACTGTGTGTTGCGCGATCCCCGCCACGACTGGCAGGTGGAGAACCGCTCCCTCTACTACGCCCGTCTCTATCTCGACCTCAGCGGCGAGCTGGACGAGATCGAGGCGCATCTCTTCGACGTCGAGGACGCCTTCGACACCGAGGAGTCACGCACGGGCCTCGCCCTGGCCGTCCTGGGCCACCTGGCCTCCTACGGCCGGCGGGACGCCCTGGAACTGCTGCGCAGGTACGCCGCCACGGGTGCCAACTGGGCCTGGGCCCTGGACGAGCTCGCCCTGCGCGACGACGACGCCGGGCTGCGCGCCCTCGCCGCACCGGTGCTCGCGCGGTTCGCCACCGACGCCGAGGGCGAGGCCGAACTGGCCGTCGCCGTACGGGACGCCTTCGAGCCACGGCCCTGGCGCCTGTGGGCCGAGGATCCCCGCGAATACGTCTCCACACGCGTGCGTACCGCCCAGGAGGCCGGCTGTTTCGACCGCTGGCAACGCCAGATGAGTCCCAGCGGACCGCGCCCCGGCTGGAGCGTGCGGGCCGTGTTCGAATGGGCGCAGCAGGGCCTGGAGCGCGGTGCTGCCCTCCACGTCCCCGCCGCCCGCTGCCTGACCGCCGTGGCCGGCCCCGAGGACCGCCCGGAGATCGTGCAGGCCGCCAAGGACGGCACCGACGGAGCCCGCTGCACCGCCCTGCGCTACCTCGCCGACTGCAACGACCCCGACGCCCTGACCCTCGTCGAGCAGGCCGTGATCACCGGCTCCACCGCCGTCGTGGACGCCGCCGTCGACGCCTTCGAACGCATGCGCAGCATCGCCGCCGTCGAACGGGCCCGCGGCTGGGCCCACCGGCCCGACGCCCTCGGCGCCGCCGCCGGACGCATGCTCGCCTGCCGCGGCGGCACCAAGGACAGCGACCTCGTCCTCGGCGCCCTGCGCGAGGCCGTACGCGGCGAAGGCTGCGACGCGCCGACCCTGTGGACCCTCGTCGACGGCACCGGACGACTCGGCATCGTCTGCGCGGCCCCCGTGCTGCGCCACATCTACCGCGAGACGGCCTCCTCCCATCTGCGCGGGCGGTGCGCCCGCGCCCTCGCCGCCACCGACCCCTCCTTCGCCACCGGCTTCGCCGTCGAATGCCTGTGGGACTGCGAGGAGGCCACCCGCGAGATCGCCGCCCGGCACGCCGAGACCGGCGACGCCCGGGTCGTCGAACGCCTCCGGCGGCTCGCCGCCGACCCCGCCGAGGAGGCCGAGGTCCAGACGGCCGTACGCAGCCGCATCGGACCGGACGCGGCGTCCGCGATGTAGACCCACGCCCGGCCCGGCGCCGCCGGAGCGGCCGATGTCCGCCCGCCCGGTGAACACCGGATGACCCGCGGGTCAGGCGGGCATGGACACGGCCTGACCTGCTCGGGCACCGGCGGCGCGGGCCGTTCGGGGGGCGCCGGCGCACGCAGCGCAACGCTCATGGGACGTTTGTCGTCAGGAAAGATCCACGTTGACGCGGCCACGTCCAAGGCGGCGACAACACCGGTATGCGTGTCGTCATCGTGACCGAATCCTTTCCCCCCGACGTGAACGGCGTGGCCCACTGCGCGCTCCAGACCGCGCGGCACCTCGTAGATCGCGGTCACTCCCCGCTCGTCGTCGCACCGGCCACCGCGGCCGGTACCGGGCCCGACGCCTCGGCGCCGTGCCCCGTCGTCCGTGTCCCCTCCCTCCCGCTCCCGGGCTACCCGCAGGTCCGCGTCGCCCTCCCCAGCCGGCGTGTCGCCGCGGCCATGGCCGAGCACCGCGCCGACGTGGTCCACCTGGCCAGCCCCTTCGTCCTCGGCGTACGCGGCATGGCGGCCGCCGCCCGGCTCGGCATCCCCGCCGTCGCCGTCTACCAGACCGACCTGGCCGGATACGCCCGCACGTACATGGGCGTCGGCGAGGCCACCGCCTGGCGGCGCATCCGCTCCGTGCACGCCGCCGCCGACCTCACCCTCGCGCCCTCCCGTGCCGCCCTGCACGACCTGGAGACGCACGGCATACCCCGCGTCAAGCTGTGGCAGCGCGGCGTGGACACCGTCCGCTTCCGCCCCGAGCACCGCGACGAGACCCTGCGCCGAGAACTCGCGCCCCACGGCGAACTGATCGTCGGCTATGTCGGCCGCCTCGCCCCCGAGAAGCAGGTCGAACTGCTGTCCGGAGTGTGCGGGCTGGAGGGCGTACGGGTCGTGGTCGTGGGCGACGGGCCCAGCCGCGCCCACCTCGACGAGGCCCTGCCCGGCGCGGTCTTCCTCGGCCGCCGCACCGGCGACGACCTGGCCCGGATCTTCGCCTCGCTGGACGTCTTCGCGCACACGGGTCCCTTCGAGACGTTCTGCCAGACCGTGCAGGAGGCCATGGCCAGCGGTGTGCCGGTCGTCGCGCCCGCCGCCGGCGGCCCCCTGGACCTGGTCGCCCACGGCCGCACCGGCCTGCTCTTCCCGCCGCGCGACACGGCCGCCGTACGGGACGCGGTGGCGGACCTCGCCGCCGACCCCGCCCTGCGCACGGCGTACGGCACCGCCGGGCGCGCCACGGTCGAGGGGCGCACCTGGGCCGCCGTCGGCGACCAGCTCATCGGCCACTACGGGGACGTGCTGGCCGCGCGCCGGCCGGTGGTGGCGGCGTGACCGGCGGGCCGCTGCGGATCGTCCGCCTGGCCAACTTCGTGGCCCCCGCCTCGGGCGGACTGCGCACCGCGCTGCGCGAACTCGGCAAGGGCTACCGCGAGGCGGGGCACGAACCCGTCCTGATCGTGCCGGGCGAGCGGGCGGGCGACCGGGACACCGAGCAGGGCCGGGTGATCACCCTGCCCGGACCGCTGCTGCCCGGCACCGGCGGCTACCGCGTCCTCACCGACAAGCGCCGCCTCGCCCGCCTTCTGGAGGACCTCGCACCGGACCGCCTGGAGGTCTCCGACCGTACGACGCTGCGCTGGACCGGCAAGTGGGCGCGGCGCGCCCGGGTCCCGGCCGTGATGGTCTCCCACGAGACCGCCGACGGCGTGCTGCGTACCTGGGGCCTGTCCGAGGCCACCGCCCGGCGCACCGCCGACGCGCTCAACATCCGTACGGCGCACACGTACGCGCGCGTGGTGTGCACGACCGAGTTCGCCGAACGGGAGTTCGTACGGATCGGGGCGCGGAACGTGGTGCGCGCCCCGCTCGGCGTCGACCTCGTCGCACGGCATCCCTCGCTGTACGACGCGGGCGTACGGGCCCGGCACGCGCGCGAGGACGAGATCCTGCTGGTCACCTGCACCCGGCTGTCCGTGGAGAAGCGGCCCGGTACCGCGCTGGACGCCCTGGAGGCGCTGGTGGCGCGGGGTGCGCGGGCGGCGCTGGTGATCGCCGGGGACGGGCCGCTGCGGCCGCGCCTGGAGCAGCGGGCCCGGGAACGCGGACTGCCGGTGACCTTCCTGGGGCATGTCGCCGACCGGGCCGCCCTGGGCGCGCTCCAGGCCTCCGCCGACGTGTGCCTGGCGCCGGGGCCCGCGGAGACCTTCGGGCTGGCCGCCCTGGAGGCGATGGCCTGCGGGACGCCGGTCGTCGTGAGCGCGTCCTCGGCGCTGCCCGAGGTGATCGGAGAGGCGGGCGCGGTCGCGGCCGACCGGGGTGGTGCCTTCGCGGACGCGGTGGAGAGTCTCCTGGAGCGCTCCGTGCCCGAGCGCCGGGAAGCGGCACGCGCGCGTGCGGAGTGCTTCGGGTGGGGGACGTCCGTGGAGGCGTTCCTCGCGGCACACGACGCGACGGTACGGGCGCGTTCCGTCGTGACCGGAGGGGTGGGATGAGACGCGTCCGTTTCGTCGCCCTCGGTGACTCCCTCACCGAGGGCGTGGGCGACCCGGCCGGCGACGGGTGGCGCGGCTGGGCCGCACTGCTCGCCGCCGGGCTCACCGAGGAATCGGCGGGGTCTGCGGGATCCATGGGGTCTGCGGCGCCGACGGAGTCCGTCGGGTCCGTGGAGTTCACGAACCTCGCGGTCAGCGGCGCGCAGACGCGGGACGTGCTGGAACGGCAGCTCCCGGCCGGGCTGGCGCTGCGGCCCGACCTGGTGTCCGTCGTCGTCGGCGTCAACGACACGCTCCGCTGCACCTTCGACATCCACGCCGTCGCCGCCCGGCTCGACACGGTGTACGCCGCCTTCGCCGAGCAGGGCGCGGTGCTGCTCACGGCGTGCCTGCCCGACCCGGGAGCCATGCTCGGCCTGCCCGGAGCCCTCGCCCGTCCGCTGGCCCGGCGTCAGCGCGCGGTCAACACCGTCGTCCACGCGCTGTCCGAACGGTACGGGGCCGTCCATCTGCACGCGGCGGAGGGCCCTTGGCTGACGGACCGCGCGATGCGGAGCGCGGACCGGCTGCACCCGGGCGAACGGGGACACCGGCAGCTGGCGGTGCGCTTCCACGCGCTGCTGGCCGAGGCGGGCCTCGCCACCGGACCCACGCCCTCGCCCGAGCCGGAGTGCCCGGCGCCGACGACCTCCGCGAGCCTGTGGTGGCTGGCGACGGCGGGCACCGGCTGGGTGGCCCGGCGCTGCACCGACCTGCTGCCCCAGCTGCTCAGGCTGGCCGCCGACGAGATGCACCACCGCGCGCGGGGGACGAGCGCCCGGCTCGACCTACGGGCGTCGGCGGCGGTCTCCGCGGCACTGGCGGCGCTGTCCGCGACGGAACCGCAGCCGGACGCCGCCTAGGCTGACGTGCTGACCGGAGTCGTCACCGCCGTCGTACCGCCACGAAACGCACCGGTGTGCCCGGTACCGCCTGGGCGGCCGCCGGGAGGTCGGTCGTGCGGACGACCCCGATCACCGGGTAGCCCCCCGTGGTCGGATGGTCGGCCAGGAAGACCACCGGCTGGCCGTTGGGGGGCACCTGGACGGCGCCCAACACCATGCCCTCGCTGGCCAGTTCACCGGGCAGGGCCCGCTCCAGGACGGGGCCCTCGGTGCGCAGGCCGATGCGGTTGCTCGCCGGGGACACGCGGTACGCGCGCGTGGTGAAGACACGGACCGCCTCCGCCGTGAACCAGTCCTCGCGCGGGCCGAGCGTGACGCGCAGGACGAGTTCGGCCGGGGGAGCGGCCTGCGGGGCGACGTCCACGCGCGCGTGCGGGGCGGGTTCCGGGCCCAGGGGCAGGACCGTACCGTCCGCGAGGGGTACGGGTCCGAGCCCCGAGAGCAGGTCCGTGGAGCGGCTGCCGAGGACCGGTTCGACGGCGACGCCGCCGGACACGCCCACGTAGCTGCGCAGCCCGGACACGGCGGACCCGACGTCGAGGACCGCCCCGGAGGGCACCCGGACCGGCGCCCCCCAGGCGACCGGACGTCCGTTCACCGTCACCGGACAGGGCGCACCCCCGACCGCGACGGTGACGTCGGAACGGGGCCGCAGGGCGCAGCCGTTGACGGTGGTCTCCAGGACCGCCGCCCCGGGAGGGTTGCCGACGAGCCGGTTGACGAGGGCCGCCGCGGGCACGTCCAGCGCGCCGGAGCGGGGCACGCCGAGATGGGCGTGCCCGGGCCGCCCCTGGTCCTGCACGGTGGTGAGGGCCCCCGCGCGGACGACGGAGAGAGCGCGGTCCGTCACCCGGCACCCACCGGCTCCGCCGCGACGAAACGCACGCGCGTGCCCGGCGAGAGCAGCGCGGCCGGCACGCGCGCGTGGTCCCACAGCACCACGTCCGTGCTGCCGATCAGCTGCCAGCCGCCCGGCGACGAACGCGGGTACACGCCCGTGTACGGCCCGGCCAGCGCCACCGAGCCGGCCGGCACCGCCGTGCGCGGCGTGGCCCGGCGCGGGACGTCGTAGCGCGGGGGCAGCCCGGTGAGATAGCCGAAGCCGGGCGCGAAACCGCAGAACGCGACCCGGAACTCGGTCTCCGCGTGGATACGGGCCACCTCGTGCGCGGGGACGCCCCAGTGGGCGGCGACGTCCGCGAGGTCGGGACCGTCGTAGCGCACCGGCAGCTCGATCACCTCGTGCGCCCCCGGGGGAGCGGGCGGGATCTCGGCGGCCGTCAGCTCGGACGTCAGACGGACCGGGTCGGGCACGCCGTCCAGGAGCACCGTCCGGGCCGCCGGGACGATCTCCCGGACCGTCAGCAGCCCGGCCGCGCGACGCCGGACCAGCTCGGCGTGCAGGGCCTGCGCCGCGGCGCCGGAGGCCACCTCGACGAGCAGGGCGTCGTCGCCGACCGGCAGGACACGCAGGCTCATGCGAAGGCCTCCACGCGCACCCCGGACTCCTCCAGCCGCCGCCGGACCCGGCGCGCCAGCTCCACCGCGCCGGGTGTGTCGCCGTGCAGACACAGGGAACGCGCGCGTACCTCGATGACCGGCCCCGCCGCGGAGGCGACCGTGCCGGAACGGGCCAGGCTCACCGACCGCTCCACGACGGTCACCGGATCGGTGACCACGGCCCCGTCCAGGCCGCGCGGCACCAGGGTGCCCTGCTCGGTGTAGGCGCGGTCCGCGAACGCCTCCGTGACGGCCGGCAGACCCGCCTTCCGGGCCGCGTCCAGCAGACGTGAGCCGGGCAGCCCGAGCACGGGCAGCGAGGCGTCGGCGAGGAGCACCCCGTCGACCACCGCCCCGGCCTGCTCCTCGTCGTGCACCACCCGGTTGTAGAGCGCGCCGTGCGGCTTGACGTACGCCACGCGTGCGCCCGCCGCCCGCGCGAAGACCTCCAGGGCGCCGATCTGGTACGCCACCTCGGCGGCCAGTTCGGCGGGCGGCACGTCCATGGCGCGCCGCCCGAACCCGGCCAGGTCCCGGTAGGAGACCTGGGCGCCGATCGTCACGCCCCGCTCGGCAGCCAGCTCGCACACCCGCCGCATGGTGGCCGCGTCCCCGGCGTGGAAGCCGCAGGCCACGTTGGCGCTCGTCACGACGGACAGCAGCTGCTCGTCGTCGGTGAGCCGCCAGCGGCCGAAGCCCTCGCCGAGGTCGGCGTTCAGATCGATCGCGGTCATGGTTCCTTCCGGTTCCTTCGGGCTTCCTCGTGCTTCTTCATGACGTTTCGTCCGTCCTGTTCAGGCCACGCGGTACTGCTCGTCGCGGGCATCGGTCAGGAACATCTGGCCAGGGGCGTGGGTGAGGGCGAACGGCGGGCGCGAGGCCATCACCGCGGCCTGCGGGGTGACTCCGCAGGCCCAGAACACCGGGATGTCGTCCGGTTCGGCGGCCACCGGATCGCCGAAGTCGGGCCGGCCGAGGTCGTCGATGCCCAGTCCCGAGGGATCGCCGCAGTGTACGGGGCTGCCGTGCACCGCCGGGAGCAGACTGCTCTCCCGGATGGCGGCCGCCAGGTGCCGCGGCGGCACCGGACGCATCGACACCACCATCGGGCCGTGCAGTCTGCCCGCCGGCCGGCACTGACGGTTCGTCACGTACATCGGGACGTTGCGCCCCTGTTCGACGTGGCGGATCGGGACGCCCGCCCCGGACAGCGCCCACTCGAAGGTGAAGCTGCACCCGATCAGGAACGACACCAGGTCCTCGCGCCAGTACGCGCGCACGTCCGTCGGCTCGTCCACCAGCTCGCCGTGCTCCCACACCCGGTAGCGCGGCAGATCGGTGCGCAGATCGGCGCCCTCGGCCAGGACGGTCGTCCAAGAACCGGCGTCGGTGACGTCGAGGACCGGACACGGTTTCGGGTTGCGCTGGCAGAACAGGAGCATGTCGTACGCCCAGTCCGCGGGCACCGAGATCAGGTTGACCTGGGTGTGGCCCGCGGCGACCCCGGCCGTGGGGCCCGCGAGGCCCGCCCGGAAGCGGGCCCGGGCACTTTCCGGGCTCCACGCGTGCGCGTGCTGATCCACGAGGGTCAGGGGAATGTCTCCCGCGGCGGCCGGGGGGCGGTCCTCGGTGAGGATCGGACGGTTCACTCCAGTTCCTTCCCACGCGTCTCCGGCAGCCCCAGCAGCGCCAGGGCGGCGATCCCGTAGCCGATCGCGCCGAAGACCAGCGCGCCGCCCACACCCCAGCTGTCGGCCAGATAGCCGACCGTCGTGGGGAAGACGGCGCCGACGGCGCGTCCGGTGTTGTACGTGAAGCCCTGCCCGGTGCCGCGCACGGCCGTCGGGTACAGCTCGCTCAGATAGGACCCGAAGCCGCTGAAGATCGCCGACATGCAGAACCCGAGCGGGAAGCCGAGAACCAGCAGCAGGGTGTTGGCGCCGTCGGGGATGCGGGCGTACGCCAGGATGCAGAGCGCCGACAGCAGTGCGAACAGCCAGATGTTGCGGCGCCGGCCCAGCCGGTCGGTGAGATGGCCGCCGGTCAGGTAGCCGAGGAAGGCGCCGGAGATCAGGAAGCTCAGATAGCCGCCCGTGCCGACCACCGACAGGCCACGCTCGGACTTCAGATACGTCGGCACCCAGGTCGCCAGGGTGTAGTAGCCGCCCTGGACGCCGGTGGACAGCAGCCCGGCGAAGAGCGTGGTGCGCAGCAGGGGGCCCCTGAAGATGGCCGGGAACGATCCTTTCACCGCGCTCCGCTCGCGGGCGGCGGCCGCCTCGGGCGCGTCCTTCACCCGGCGCCGCATCCACACCACGAGCAGCGCGGGCAGCGCGCCGGTCCAGAACATCACGCGCCAGGCCACGTCGTCGTCGAAGAACGAGAAGACCAGCGTGTACACGATCGCCGCCAGGCCCCAGCCGACGGCCCAGGAGCTCTGGACCGCGCCGAGGGTACGGCCCCGGTGCCGGGCGCTCGCGTACTCGGCGACCAGGATCGCCCCGACCGCCCACTCGCCGCCGAAGCCGAGGCCCTGGAGCGCGCGGAAGACCAGCAGCGTCTCGTAGTTCGGCGCGAAGCCGCAGGCGACCGTGAACACGGCGTAGGTGATCACCGTGATCATCAGTGCCCTGACCCGGCCGATCCGGTCGGCCACGATGCCCGCGGCGGCGCCGCCGATCGCGGACACGACCAGGGTGACGGTGGTGAACAGACCGGTCTGGCCGTTGTCCAGACCGAAGTACGCCGTGAGGGCGACCATGCTCAGCGGCAGCGTGAAGTAGTCGTAGGAGTCGAGGGCGTAGCCGCCGAACGCGCCGGCGAAGGCG
Organism: Streptomyces griseoruber; assembly: GCF_001514205.1. GTDB lineage: Bacteria > Actinomycetota > Actinomycetes > Streptomycetales > Streptomycetaceae > Streptomyces > Streptomyces griseoruber. The sequence continues at coordinate 221,930 of NZ_KQ948780.1, forward strand.
CGGCGGCCACGCGGTCCGAGGGCGCGCAGCCAGGCGAACGCCCCGTCATCGGGGGCGTGGGCGGCGGTGGCGGGGCGCTTGTCGTGGCTCGGGGCCTGTGGTGGTGGGGTCGTGCTCATGGGGCACCTCGCAGAGGGATGACGAAGGGTGCGGGGAGTGAGCCGTGCCGTGCTGTGTCGTGTCGTGCCGTGCCGTGCCGTGCCGTGCTGTGTCGTGTCGTGGACAGGAAGGTAGAGGATCGTTGAACGATCCTTCAATACCCGTGTTGTTTCGTTCTCGTGTTCTGCGGTTGAATTCCGGGCATGGCAGAGCAGCTGGCGGGACTGGCCGACGACCGCGCCCTCCTGGGGCGCACCAGCACGGCCGAACGGGTTTCGGACATCCTCAGGAGCCGTATCGCCGAAGGCTTCTTCCCGCCGGGCACACGCCTGTCGGAGGACAGCATCGGCGGCGCGCTCGGGGTCTCCCGCAACACGCTCCGCGAGGCGTTCCGGCTGCTCACGCACGAACGGCTGCTCGTCCACGAGCTGAACCGGGGCGTGTTCGTCCGGGTCCTGACCGTCGAGGACGTCGAGGACATCTACCGCACGCGCGCGCTCGTCGAGTGCGCCGTCGTGCGGAGCCTGGGCGAGCCGCCGTACGCCCTGGACGGGCTGCGCGCGGCCGTCACCGAGGGGCAGGTGGCCTCCCTCGAGAATGACTGGAAAGTGGTGGGTACCGCCAACATCCACTTCCACCGCGAACTGGTCGCCCTGGCCGGCAGCGCCCGCACCGACGAGCTGATGCGGAGCGTCTTCGCGGAGCTGCGCCTCGCCTTCCACGTGGTCGACGACCCGCGCCGGCTGCACGAGCCGTACCTCATGCGCAACCGCCAGATCCTCCAGGCGCTGGAGGCCGGCGACCAGGTCGGCGCGGAGCGGCTGCTGGAGGTGTACCTGCGGGACTCCCTGGCCCGGGTCGTCGAGGTGTACCGGCGCCGGGTGGGTGAAGCCGCCACGGGCGAGGACGGCGCCCGAGGCCCTTCCGCGGCCCCGTGACGGCGGTCTCCGCCCCCGGTCGCATCTGCGGTCGTTTGGGTCGTTGTCAGACCGAGGACCTACTCTGTGCACCGTGACTTCGCCTGCACCGACGGACCGTGTTCCGCCCCAGCCCGGCGCGGCGCCGCGCCCGGCTCCGGGTCCGGCCGCCGACGAGGGCCTGGCGCGGCGGCTGCGCGCGCTCGCCTGCACCGCGCCCATCCACGACCTCGACGCGCGCAAGGCCAACCTCGCCGGTGAGTACTCGGTCTACGGCATGGCGGAGATCGCCCTCGCCGCCATCGACCTCGTCACCCTGAACATGGACTTCGACACCGGCGCCGACCACGACCAGATCGTGGCCCGCCTCATCCCCCGTATCGCCGCACAGGCCCCCGGGCGGCCCGTCGCCGAGCACGAGCGCGTGGCCCGCTGGGTCCTGGAGAACCTGATCAACGTCGGCAGCGTCGACCGCGGCTTCCGCGCCGTGTACGGCACCTTCGCGGCGGACGGCACCTATGTGCGCCGCGACTACGACTTCAAGCTGATCGAGGAGGTCCCCGGCTACGGCGGCACGGTCTACCTGCGGACCACGGACGAGGCGGTCAACGTCCTCGTCGGAGCCCTCGACACCGACGTGACCAGCGCCCAGATCGCCGCCGAGGTCAAGCTCGAGGTCCTCATCCGCCGCGGCCGCCTCGCCGACGCCCAGCTCGCCGCCGAGCAGGCCCGCTACCGCACCGTGCAGTACTCCGAGACCCTCCGCAGGGCCCTGGAGGCCACCCGGCGCAACGTCCGCGCGGTGGACTGGCTCAACGCCGTCCCCGACATGATCGCCGAGGCCCTCGACCACGTGGCCGACCGCTACCGCCACGAGAACGCGATCCTCACCAACATCCGCCGGGCCCGCGACGAGATCGAGGACGCCGAGAACAAGCGGCGCGCCGCCGAACTCGTCGACATCGTCAAGGACTGCATCCGCCGCCACACCCAGCTCCAGTCCCGCCTCCTGGAGGCCGGCCCGCTCTTCCGCGCCGAACAGGACCGGCAGGCCTTCGCCACACCCATGACGTCGTCGGGGATCGACCTCTACGGCCATCTCGTCACCCCCGTGCTCCCGCTGCCGCTGGAACAGGCGGCCCGGGTCACCGGCGCGTTCTTCGCGCGCGGGACGGGACTGCGGACCCCGGCGACCGTGCGGATGGGCGACCTCGTCGACCTGCTGCTGACGCCACCGGTGGAGCGCGAGCACCTGGGCGCGGAGATGCCGGAGCCCGACCTCATCGCGACCCCGGACGACAGCCGCTTCAGCGAGGAACAACTGGCGTCCGCGAAGGAACTGCTCGACCTCCCGGCGGACGCGCCCCGCAGACTCTCCGGGCTGCTGGCCGAGGCCCGGCGGACCGATCCCGACCTGCCCTACCTGGTGGCGCTGCTGGCCGTGCACGCGGCGAGCCCCGCGGTCGGCACCGCCTACCGGCAGGGCGAGGAGAAGCTCCTGTTCGCCGTGGACGACGGCACGGAGCTGGACGACCCCGAGTTCGGCGGCGCCGACCTCATCGTCGGCACCGCCCTGCTGGACGCCGCGGGGATGGCGGCCGACCGCACGGAGGCGGCATGAGCCGGACCGGACGTCCCCTGAATCACCACGAGAACACCGAGGAGCCGAACCCGTGAGCGAGCACGTCGAGTGGAGTGAGCCGGACACCGGACCCGCGCCGGTGTCCGCGCCCCTCACCCCCGCCGACGCCGCCGACGCGGCGCGGCTCGTCGCCTTCGGTCTGCAACCCAAACTGCAGCCCGCGCGCGACCAGGAGTACGCCGACCTGCTGCGCCGCCACCGCGAGGACCCGGCGTTCGCCCGGCTCGCCGACGCCGTCGCCGCCGGACTCGGACTGATCGTGCTGGAGGTGTCCCCGCGCGCGGGCATGGCCGTGACCGCCGCCGAGGACTCGGTGTTCGCCGTCCGGATGGGGGACTACGCGCGTCGCACGTCCGCCGACGGCGGCGACCGCTTCCTGCACGGACTCGCCCATCTCGCGGTCGCCGCGATGGCGTTCCCCCGCCCCGAGGACCTCGCCGACGACGGATACATCGGGCGGGTCAGCGTCAACGGCGTCGACGCCTTCGTCCGCCAGGCCTGCCGCCGGCTGGAGGAGCGCGCCGAGGAACAGGGCGAGAACACCGACCCGGCCACCGACGCCCCCGGCCTGGAGGCCGCCTGGCGGATCTGGGCCAGACGCAGTGCCGCCGGAGCCACCAAGGACGCCCGCAGACTCGCCGGCTCGACCACCGGGATCGTCGGCAAGGCCGTCGCCTTCCTCACCGACTCCGGCTTCCTCCAGCGCACCGGCGACGACAACGGCGGGACGTACCGCACCACGGCCCGCTACCAGCTCCAGGTCCGCGACATGGCGGGCAGCGCGGCCCTGGCCGAGCTGCTGGAACTGGGCGTCGTCCCGGTCACCGACGGCACGGCGACGCTGCTGCCCCCCGACGAGACGGACGATCTGGAGCTGGTCGCCGACGCCGGACTGCCGTTCCACTCCTGACGGCCGCCCGCCTGACGGCCGCCCGCAGCCCCCCGAACCCCCTGAACTGCCGAAGACTTACGAGAGTCCGCCATGTACGAGCTGTCCCGGGTCCGCCTCTACTCCATCGGGCCCGCCGGTGCGCGCTACGCCGACACCGTGCTTGACCTGCGGGGCGTCGGTGATGTCGTGCCCGACCCCGCCCCCACGCAGGCGGAGTTCTTCGAGGAGGAGCCCGTCGGCCCGCCGCGCCGGCCGGCGCCCGCCGGTGTGCTCTTCCTGGAGAACGGCGGCGGCAAGTCCGTCCTGCTCAAACTGATCTTCTCGGTGATGCTGCCGGGCCACCGCAACACCCTCGGCGGCGCCAGCTCCGGCGTGCTGCGCAAGTTCCTGCTCGCCGACGACTGCGGGCACGTGGCCCTGGAGTGGCAGCACGTCCTGACCGGCGAGTGCGTCGTCGTCGGCAAGGCGAGCGAGTGGCGGGGACGGCAGGTCTCCAACGACCCGCGGAAGTTCGCCGAGGCCTGGTACTCCTTCCGGCCCGGCCCCGGGCTCAGCCTGGACAGTCTTCCCGTCGCCGAGTCCACCGCCGTACGCCCGCCCGTCGAGGGCGCCTCCGGGGCCCAGGGGCGACGGCGCACCATGAAGGGGTTCCGGGACGCCCTCACCGAGTCGGGCAAGGCGTACCCGCACCTGGAGGTGCACTGGGAGGAGATCCACGACCGGTGGGTCGAACACCTCACCGAACTCGGCCTCGACCCCGAACTCTTCCGCTACCAGCGGGAGATGAACGCCGACGAGGGCGAGGCCGCCGGACTCTTCGCCGTCAAGAAGGACGCCGACTTCACCGATCTGCTGCTGCGGGCCGTCACGGACACCCGCGACACCGACGGACTCGCCGACCTCGTCAGCGGCTTCGGCAACAAGCTCGGCCGACGCGCCGAACTGATCGCCGAACGGGACTTCACCGCCGGCTCGGTGGATTTGCTCGGCCGGATCGTGGAGTCCGCAGAAGGCCGCTCACGCGCGCGGGACATCCACACCGGCGCCGAGCGCCGTACCCGCACCCTGGCGCGCCGGCTGTCCGCCCGGGGCGTGCAGGAGCGGATGCGGGCCGCCGACCTCGCCCAGCGGGTCACGGCCGCCGCCTACGCCGTCACGCACTCCGAGGGGGGACGTGGGCGCAGCGCGCTGATCGCCGCCGAACTCGCCTTCCGCCACGCCTCGCTGGCACTCGCCGCCGCCGAGAAGTCCGCCGCCGCCCAGAAACGCGAACTCGCCGACGCGCGTACCCTGCACTCCGCCTGGCAGGCCGCCGAGGCCGTCCTGCGCCACCGTGCCGCCGCGGACCGCGTCGCGCGCGTGTCCGCCGCGATCCAGGAGGCCGAGCGCGACGCCGCCCCGGCCCTCGCCGCCCGCGCCAAGGCCGCCGTCGACCTCGTACGCGCCCTGCACGCGGCCGCCGAGAGCGCCGAGACCCTCGCCAACGAGGGGGAGGAACGCTCGGCCGCCCTCCAGGAGGTCGGCGAGACCGCCCACCGGGACGCCACCTCCGCCGCGACCGAGGCACAGCGCGCCCGCAGCGAGATCGGGCATCTGCGCCAGCGACTCGCCGAGGTCGAACAGGAGACCGCCGAGGCCGTCCGCGCCGGCTGGCTGGACGACAGCGCGCCCGACGCCGACCCCGCCCGCGCGGCCCTCGCCGCCAGCGACGCCGAGAAGACCGCCGTGGCCGCCTGGGATACCGTCCGGGAGGCCTCCCGGCGGGCCGGCGAGCACGCGCGCGAGGCCGCCTCCGCCGAGTCCCGCGCGGAGCTGACCGCGGCCCGCGCGGCGGACGCCGCCGCGGCGGCGCACCGCTCGTACGAGGCCGAGCGCCGGCTCGCCGAGACCCTGGCAGCCGAGGGACGGCTCGCCGAGCTGCTCGGCCTGACCGGCGGCACCGCACGCGGACCCGTTCCGCAGCCCCGGCAGGACACGGACGAGGACACGGCCGCGGACGACGGCGCCCCCCTCACCCCCGAGGACCTCGACCGCTGCGCCGACGACCTGCGCGGGCTGCTCGACGACGCCGTCTCCTCCGCCGAACGGCAGCTCTTCGACCTGCGCACCGCCGCGGCCGACGACTCCCGCATCCTCGGCGCGCTCGGCGACGGCGGGCTGCTGCCGCCCGGCCCCGATGTGCTGGCCACCGTCGAGTTCCTCGGCGAGCACGGCATCCCGGCACTGCCCGGCTGGCGCTACCTCGCTCAGGCCGTCGACCCCGCCGACCACGCGCGCGTGCTCGCCGCCCGCCCCGAACTGGTCGACGGCGTGATCATCACCGACCCCGCCTCGCACGCCCGCGCGCGGGACGCCCTCAGCGACGCCGCGCTGCTGCCGCGCTCCGCCGTCGCCGTCGGCACGGCCGCCGCCCTGCTCGCACCGACCCCGGCAGCCGACGCGCACAGCGGTGACGTCTTCCTCGTCCCGCCGAACCCGGCCATGCACGACGAGCACGCCGCCGACGAGGAACGCCAGGCGCTGCGCGCCCGGGCCACCGAGCGGGACGAGGACATCCGCCGGCTCGCCGCACGGCTCGGCAAGGACCGGGAACTGTCGGCCCGCCTGGCCTCCTGGCGCACCGGCTGTCCCGCGGGACGGCTCACCGAACTCGACCGGGCCGCCGCCGACGCGCGCGTCTTCGCCGAGGAGTCCGAGGCCGAACTCGGCGAGGCCCGCGCCGTGCGCGCCGAGGCGGAGGAGGCGGCCGCCGAGGCCGCCCAGGTCCGTGACGAGAAGCAGGAAGCCGCCCAGAAGGCCCGGCGCGCCGCCGACGCCCTCGCGGGGCTCGCCTTCCGGCTGCGTGAGCGCGCCGGCTGGCAGGTCAAGCTGCGTGAACTCGCCGACGAGGCCACCGAGTCGGAGGCCCGTGCCCAGGCCTGCCTGGAACGCGCCCGCGCCGCCGACGAGGACCGCCGTGCCGCCCAGCGCGCCGCGGACGACGCCCGCCGCACCGCGCGTGCGCTGCGCGCCGAGCGGGCCGAGATCGCCGGCGCCCCCGACGACGTACCGGAGGACGACGCCGACGGGCCCAAGTCCTCCCTGCCGGCCCTGCGCGAGGCCTACCGGGCCGCCTCCCAGGTCTACGAGAAGGTCGGCGTCGGCGCCGACCTGCGGGCCGAGCAGGCGCGCGCGGAGAGCGACGAGAGCGCCGCCCGCGCCGAACTGGACCGGCTGAGCAACAAGGTGCGTACCCGTGCCGAGCAGCTGCTCCAGTCGCCCGACGGTTCCGACGGACCGTCCCGGCAGGCCGCCGCCGCCCGGGCCGAGGAGCTCGTCCAGCTCCTGGAGACCCGTGTGTCCACCGCGAGCGAGCAGCTCGGGCGGCTGCGCGGTGAGGCCGAACGGCACGCCCCCGAGGACGGCGAGGCCCACACCGAGCTGTCCGAGGAACTCCGGCCGCGCGACGCCGAACACGCCCAGGCACTGCTGCGCACCGCGACGGCCGAACTCGCCTCCCGCACCGAGGCGTTGGCGCAGGCCCGGGAGGCGCACGCCGAACTGCTCGACGCGCACCGGGCCGCCGAGGACGCGGCCGGCGGCTTCGACGAGATCGCCGCGATGCTCCGCGACCTGATGCGTGAGCAGACCCGTGAGCACTCCGAGGAGGAGCAGGAGACCCCGGAGCCCTATCCCGGGACGCTGGAGGAGGCCCGCCAGTCGGCCGCCGAGACCCGCCGCTCGCTGCGCGGCTGCGCCGCCGACCTCTCCGCCGCAGAGTCCGCCGTGCGCGAGGCCGGCGACGTGCTCGTCCGGCACGCCAACTCCACACGCTACGAGCAGGTCCGTACGCCCGCCCGGCAGCAGATCCGCGAACTGCCCGCCTCCGCGCTGCCCGAGCACGCCCAGAGGTGGGCGGACGCCTTCGCCCCCCGACTGCGGGTGCTCACCGACGAGTTGGAGCAGCTGGAACGCAACCGGGACTCGATCGTGGACCGGCTGCGCGGACTCGTCGAGTCGGCGCTCGCCACCCTCCGCTCCGCCCAGCGGCTTTCGCGCCTGCCCGAGGGGCTGGGGGAGTGGTCCGGCCAGGAGTTCCTGCGCATCCGCTTCGAGGAGCCCGACCAGGCCTCCCTCATCGAGCGGCTCGGCGAGGTCATCGACGAGGCGACCCGCGCGGCCGTCAAGAAGAACTCCGACCTGCGGCGTGACGGCATGTCACTGCTGCTGCGGGGCGTGGGCGCCGCTCTCCAGCCCAAGGGCGTCGCGGTCGAGATCCTCAAGCCGGACGCCGTGCTGCGCGCCGAGCGGGTCCCCGTCGGGCAGATGGGCGACGTGTTCTCCGGCGGCCAGCTGCTGACCGCCGCCATCGCCCTGTACTGCACGATGGCGGCCCTGCGCTCCAACGACCGGGGCCGGGACAAGCACCGGCACGCCGGCACGCTGTTCCTCGACAACCCCATCGGCCGGGCGAACGCGACCTACCTGCTGGAACTCCAGCGGGCGGTGTCGGACGCGCTCGGAGTCCAGCTGCTGTACACCACAGGCCTGTTCGACACGACGGCGCTGGCCGAGTTCCCGCTCGTCATCCGGCTGCGCAACGACGCCGACCTCAGAGCCGGCCTGAAGTACATCAGTGTCGAGGAGCACCTTCGCCCGGGCCTGCCCCAGCCGCCCCAGGCGGGTGAGGCGGTGCACAGCGAGATCACGGCGACCCGGATGTACAGGCGCGCGGCCACCAGCGCGCCGTAGGACGCGCAGGGCCTCGGCTCGCCGAGGCCCTCGGGACCGACCGCGCAGTGCTGTCCGCGGCCGACGCGCCCTCAGGGGTGCGACAGCTGCCCGGTGCCGCCCTGACGGCGTATCCGCTCCTGCGCCCGCTCCGCGGCCCGGGCCTGACGCCGCACCCGGCGGCGCTCACGGCGCAGCGAACGGGCCGTGCTGTTGGGCGCCGACACCACGCCGTTGCGCTGGTTCCACACCTGGCGGGTCACCCAGACGTCCAGCACCGACCAGGTGGCCACCACGGTGCTGACCACACTGCTGATCACCATCGGGAAGGCCAGCCAGGACTCGGCGAGGGTGCACAGGAACGCCACCATCGCCTGAAGCAGCGTCAGGGAGATGATCAGGACCGCTCGCACGGCCGCCGTCCGCACCGGGTCCGGCAGTCGACGCCGCCGCGCGGGCTCCTCGACCCACAACGGCCGGTAGGGCAACCGCTCCTGTGTCGTGGTCGTCGCACCCTCTTCGGACGCTCTGCTCCGCTCCGCCGTGCCCATCACCGTGTCACTCCCCACCGCCGGCAGACCGCCACCTCCGGGTCGAAGACCCGACTCCCCAGTGGCTGCCCGGCTTGCTCTGTTTTACGCCGCCGGGGGACGGCCTGCGGCTCCTGTGGCCGATTTCGCCCCCGATTCCCAATGATGAAGACGCGCGAGAAGCCGTGAAGATTCCCAAGTTCCGAAAAATTCTGGCCAAGTCGCCGACGCGGCCGATCAGATCCGGTCTTCTTGTAGAGGCGGGTTTCGGGGTCGCAATCCGCCGTATTGCCCGGACAATTCCCCATGTCCGGGCTCCCGTGCGGAAGTTCGGCTTCCGGACCGCTCTTCGAGTTAACTGTGCGTCGGTAGTAGGCTCGCGCCGTTTGTTGACGCACATGCGTACCCCCTGACGGAGGGGGTTCGAGCTGGGGGAGGCCATGCGCTTTCGCGGGAAGTCGATCCGCCGGAAGATCGTGGCGCTGCTTCTCGTGCCGCTGGTGTCCCTGACCGCGATCTGGGGCTTCGCCACGGTACTGACGGGCCGTGAGGCGAACCGGCTGTTCACCGTGTCGTCCCTCGTGGAGAACGTCGGCTACCCGATCGAGGACACGGTCCGCGTCGTTCAGCAGGAACGCCGCCAGACCCTCGTCTACCTCGCCGACCCGCGCGCCTCCGACGCGCTCTCCGCGCTCCGCCGCACCAGGACCGCCACGGACGAGGCGCTCGCCGAGATCCGTCGCAACGCCCAGGACTCCGATGTCCGTGACGTCCTGGACCAGGACGACACCGAAGGCCTGACCGCGGTGATCGACGCCTTCGACGGGATCGACTCCCTGCGCGGCAGCGTCGAGGAGGGCACCGTCACCCGGGCCCAGGCGCTGGACCTCTACAACCAGCTCATCGACCCCTGCTACGCCCTGCTGGCCAAGCTGGACGTGGTCGACAGCGTGGAGATGGACAAGCAGTACCGGGCACTCGTCAGCGTCGCCCTCGCCCGCGAGCTGCTCTCCCGGGAGGACGCCCTGCTCGGCTCCGCCCTGGTCGTCGGCCGGCTCACCCGCGAGGAGATCCGCGACGTCTCCGACTTCCGCTCCCAGCGTGACGTCGTCTACGACATCAGCCTCGCCCAGCTGCCCACCGCGGAACGCGAGCGCTACGAGAGCTTCTGGAAGAACGCCACCACCGCCCCCCTGCGCACCGCCGAGCAGGCCGTCGTCACCTCCGGTGCCGGCGACCTGCCCAAGGGCGTCACCGCCAGGAACTGGGACACGGCGGCCGGAGACGTCCTCCAAGAGCTGGGCACCCTGGACGAACAGGCCAACGACCGCTACCAGGACCGTGTCCGGCCGGTCGCGATCGAGGTCATCGTCAAGGCGGCCTTCGCAGGTGTCTTCGGACTCGTCGCCCTGATCGTCTCCCTCGTGCTGTCCGTGCGCATCGGCCGCGGCCTCATCCGCGACCTGCGCCAGCTCCGGCTGGAGGCCCACGAGGCGTCCGGCGTGCGGCTGCCCAGTGTCATGCGCAGACTCTCCGCGGGCGAACAGGTCGACGTGGAGACCGAGGTGCCGCTGCTGGAGTACGACAAGAACGAGATGGGCGAGGTCGGCCGGGCCCTCAACACCCTCCAGCGCGCGGCCGTCGAGGCCGCCGTGAAACAGGCCGAACTGCGCGCCGGCGTCTCCGAGGTCTTCGTCAACCTCGCCCGCCGCAGCCAGGTCCTCCTGCACAAGCAGCTCACCCTGCTCGACACCATGGAGCGCCGCACCGAGGACGCCGAGGAACTCGCCGACCTCTTCCGGCTCGATCACCTCACCACCCGGATGCGCCGCCACGCCGAGGGTCTGGTGATCCTTTCCGGCGCGGCCCCCTCCCGGCAGTGGCGCAAACCCGTCCAGCTCATGGACATCGTGCGCGCCGCCGTCGCCGAGGTCGAGGACTACGAGCGCATCGAGGTCCGCCGTCTGCCGCGCCTGGCCGTCACCGGCCCCGCCGTCGCCGACCTCACCCACCTCGTCGCCGAACTCCTCGAGAACGCCACGGTGTTCTCCCCGCCGCACACCGCCGTCCAGGTCCTGGGCGAGCGGGTCGCCAACGGGTTCACCCTGGAGATCCACGACCGGGGCCTCGGCATGGCACCCGAAGCGCTCCTGGAGGCCAACCTCCGCCTCGCGGAGACCCCGGAGTTCGAGCTGTCCGACACCGACCGCCTCGGACTGTTCGTCGTCAGCCGCCTCGCCCAGCGCCAGAACGTCCGCGTCTCCCTCCAGCCCTCTCCCTACGGCGGGACGACCGCCGTCGTGTTCATCCCCGACGCCCTGCTGACCGACGACGTCCCCGACACCAACGGCATCGGCTTCCGCCTCGACCGTCCCCGCGCCCCGAAGGCCGCCGAGTCCACCGAGACCCACCGGCCCGAGCTCTCCCCGTCGGCTCAGATCCCCGGCCTGCCCGTGCTGGACGGCCCGGTCGAGCTGGAGGCCCCCGTCGGCCTCGACGCCCTCGGCGGCTTCCCGCCCGCGCTGGACGACGAGGACGACAACGGCGTCCTGTTCCGCCCGCGCCGCTCCCTGACCCGCCCCGAGGACGAACCGGCCGTCACCCCCGTCGACCAGCACCGCAGGCTGCCCGAGACCCGCGAGCCGGACCACGGCGCCGGCGCCCCGGCCGCCCTCCTGCCGCTGCCCGACCGCCGTACGCCCAAGCTGGTCAGCTCGCACGGCCGCCCGGTCGGCGACCCGCGCTCCCCGCACCCGGTGACGGACGAGGAATCCGCCCACCGCACCCCGGCGCATCGCGCGGACACCGACGGGCCTGCGCCGCTGCCCTCGCGCCGCCGGGGCAGCGGGGCGCAGATCCCGCGGAGCACCGGCGCGACCGAGCCCCCCGCGCTGCCGACCCGCCCCGGACGCGGCACCGAAGACCCGTCGCAGCCCCCCGCCCTCCCGCAGCGCACCCGCCAGGCCACGTCCGGCGACCAGGACGGCCCGGCCGCACGCGGGCACCAGATGTCCGACCCGCGCCTGAGTGGCACGGGTGGCCCGGTGGAGCGCACGCTGGAAAACGGTCCGCAGGACCGCACCCTCGGCAACCGGCCTCATGACACCGGCTCCGCGCCCGCGGCGCTGCCCCGCCGGGTACGGCAGGCGAATCTCGCCCCGCAACTGAGGCAGGGACCCGCGCCGCGCTCGGCGAACCGGTCCGACCCGGAGGACCGGGACGCCGACGAGGTACGCAGCCGGATGGCCTCGCTCCAGCGCGGCTGGCAGCGCGGACGCGCAGAGAACGCCGCGGGCGACGAGACCCACAGCGGCACAGCACCACAACGAACGACAAAGGGGGACGGTCGATGACCGCACCGCAGGCGACCGGCCACATGAGCAACAACGGCGAACTGAACTGGCTCCTCGACGAACTCGTCGACCGCGTCGCCAGCATCCGCAAGGCCGTCGTGCTCTCCGGCGACGGTCTGGCGACCGGGGCGTCCAGGGACCTCACCCGGGAGGACAGCGAGCACCTGGCCGCCGTCGCCTCCGGATTCCACAGCCTCGCCAAGGGCGTGGGCCGCCACTTCGAGGCCGGCGACGTCCGCCAGACCGTCGTCGAACTCGACGAGGCCTTTCTGTTCGTCACCGCCGCCGGGGACGGCAGTTGCCTCGCCGTCCTCGCGGACGCCGACTCGGACGTGGGACAGGTGGCCTACGAGATGACCCTGCTGGTCAAGCGGGTCGGCGTACATCTGGGCACCGTCCCGCGCACCGATCTGTCCTCGGGCGGGTAGTGGGATGGCATGAGCACCGACGGTCAGGGAAGCAGCCACTGGTTCGACGACGAAGCCGGTCCGGTCGTCCGTCCCTACGCCATGACACGGGGCCGCACCACCAGTGCGGTCCAGCACCGTCTCGATCTGATCGCACTGGTCGTCGCCGAGCCCCACGCGGACGAAGCGGAAGCGGACCCCTCGCTGTCCCCGGAACACGTGCACATCGTGGACCTGTGCCGCGAGGCGCCGCAGTCGGTCGCCGAGCTGTCCGCCGGGCTCGACCTGCCCATCGGTGTGGTACGGGTCCTCGTCGGAGACCTCGTGGACACGGAGTACGTCCATGTGAACCGGCCCGTACCCCCTGCCGAGCTCGTGGACGTGAGTATTCTGCGTGACGTGATCAACGGCCTCCGAGCGCTGTGAGCAGCGCGGAAGCGAGGTGAGGACGTGAGCGGCTGGCAGTTCTGGGTGGACCGGGGCGGGACCTTCACCGACATCGTCGCGCGCCGCCCGGACGGCCGGCTGCTGACGCACAAGCTGCTGTCGGAGAACCCGGCGCGGTACGCCGACGCGGCCGTCGCCGGGGTCCGCGCCCTCCTCGCGGACTCGGGCGACCCCGTCGAGGCTGTCCGCATGGGCACGACGGTCGCCACCAACGCCCTGCTGGAACGCAAGGGCGAACGCACCCTGCTCGTCATCACCCGCGGATTCCGCGACGCCCTGCGGATCGCCTACCAGAACCGCCCGCAGATCTTCGCCCGCCGGATCGAGCTCCCCGAACTGCTCCACGAGCGGGTCGTGGAGGTGGACGAGCGCATCGCGGCCGACGGCACCGTGCTGCGCGCCCCCGACCTGGACTCCCTCGCCGGCGCGCTGCGAGAGGCGTACGACGACGGGATCAGGGCCGTCGCCGTCGTCTGCATGCACAGCCATCTCCACCCGCAGCACGAGCGGGCCGTGGGACGGCTGGCCGCCCGGATCGGCTTCCCGCAGATCTCGCTGTCCAGCGAGGTCAGCCCGCTCATGAAACTCGTCCCGCGCGGAGACACCACCGTCGTCGACGCCTACCTGTCGCCGGTGCTGCGCCGTTACGTCCGCCGGGTCGCCGACGAACTGCGCGACGTCCGGCTGATGTTCATGCAGTCCAACGGCGGGCTCGCCGAGGCGCACCAGTTCCGCGGCAAGGACGCCGTCCTGTCCGGGCCGGCCGGTGGCATCGTCGGCATGGCCCGGATGTCCCAGCTCGCCGGCTTCGACCGCGTCATCGGCTTCGACATGGGCGGCACCTCCACCGACGTCTCCCACTTCGCGGGGGAGTACGAGCGCGTCTTCACCGCACAGCTCGCCGGCGTCCGGCTGCGCGCCCCCATGCTGGACATCCACACCGTCGCCGCGGGCGGCGGTTCCGTCCTGCGGTTCGACGGCTCCCGCTACCGCGTGGGACCGGACTCGGCCGGAGCGGACCCGGGTCCGGCCTGCTACCGCGCGGGCGGCCCGCTCGCCGTCACCGACGCCAACGTGATGCTCGGACGCATCCAGCCCGCCCACTTTCCCGAGGTGTTCGGCCCCGACGGCGACCAGCCCCTGGACGCCGCCCTGGTCCGCGACCTCTTCAGGGCCCTCGCGCGCGAGATCCGCGAGCGGACCGGGGACGACCGCACCCCCGAACAGGTCGCCGAGGGCTTCCTGCAGATCGCCGTGGCCGACATCGCCAACGCCGTGAAGCGGATCTCCGTCCAGAAGGGCCACGACGTCACCCGCTACGCCCTGACGACCTTCGGCGGCGCCGGAGGCCAGCACGCGTGCAGGGTCGCCGACTCGCTCGGCATCCGCACCGTCCTGGTGCCGCCCATGGCCGGTGTGCTGTCCGCGCTGGGCATCGGCCTCGCCGACACCACCGCCATGCGCGAACAGTCCGTCGAGGCCCCGCTCGAAGCCGGCGCGATGCCCCGCATCCGCAAGACCGCCGACGACCTCGAATCGGCGGCCCGCGCCGAACTGCGCGCCGAGGACGTCCCCGACGACCGCGTCCGCGTCACCCGCCGCGCACAGCTGCGCTACGACGGCACCGACACGGCCCTCACCGTCGAACTCACCGAACCCGCCGCGATGACACACGCCTTCGAGGAACGTCATCGTGCCACGTACTCCTTCACGCTCGACCGCCCGATCGTCGTCGAAGCGCTCTCCGTGGAAGCGACCGGCATCACACCACCCCCCGACCTGTCCGCCCTCGCCCCGTACGAAGGCCGCACCGCCACACCCCGGACCGTCCGCCTCCACACCGGCGGCGCCTGGCGCGACGTACCCCTGCACCGCCGGGAGGACCTTCCTCCCGGCGAGTCCGTCACCGGCCCCGCGATCATCACCGAGGCCAGTGCCACGACCGTGGTCGACGACGGCTGGGAGGCGGCGGCGACCCACGACGGGCATCTGGTCATGGAACGCACGGCGGTCACGCAGAGTTCCGATCTCGCTACACAAGTCGATCCGGTCCTCCTCGAGGTCTTCAACAACCTGTTCATGTCCATCGCCGAGCAGATGGGCGCCCGACTGGAGTCCACGGCCCAGTCCGTCAACATCAAGGAACGCCTCGATTTCTCCTGCGCCCTCTTCGACCCGGACGGAAACCTGGTGGCCAACGCCCCGCACATCCCCGTCCACCTGGGCTCGATGGGCACCAGCGTCAAGGAGGTCATCCGCCGCCGCGGCGAGGGGATGCGGCCCGGGGACACCTACGCGGTCAACGACCCGTACCACGGCGGCACCCATCTGCCCGACGTCACCGTGATCACCCCGGTCTTCGACGCCCGACCCGGCGGGGACACGGAGAGTGACCGCGGGATCCTCTTCTACGTGGCCTCCCGCGGCCATCACGCCGAGATCGGCGGCATCGCCCCCGGCTCCATGCCCGCCGGCAGCCGCACCATCGACGAGGAAGGCGTCCTCTTCGACAACTGGCTTCTCGCCGAGCACGGACGCTTCCGTGAGGAGGAGACCCTCCGCCTGCTCACCGGGGCCGCGTACCCCTCCCGCAACCCGACGACCAACCTCGCCGACCTGCGTGCCCAGATCGCCGCCAACCAGAAGGGCGTCGACGAAGTCGCCCGCATGATCGAGAACTTCGGGCTCGACGTCGTACAGGCCTACATGCGCCACGTCCAGGACAACGCCGAGGAAGCGGTACGGCGCGTCATCGACGCCCTCGACGACGGCGCGTACGCCTACGAGACCGACTCGGGCGCCGTCATCCGGGTACGCGTACGCGTGGACCGTGAGAACCGCTCCGCGACCGTCGACTTCACCGGGACCTCACCCCAGCTCGCCACCAACTTCAACGCCCCCTACGCGGTCGTCAACGCGGCCGTCCTGTACGTCTTCCGCACGCTCGTCGCCGACGACATCCCCCTCAACGACGGCTGCCTGCGCCCCCTTCGGATCGTCGTGCCGCACGGCTCCCTGCTCGCCCCCGAACCGCCCGCCGCCGTCGTCGCGGGCAACGTGGAGACGTCCCAGGCGATCACCGGTGCCCTCTACGCGGCCCTGGGCGTCCAGGCCGAGGGCTCCGGCACCATGAACAACGTCACCTTCGGCAACGCGCGCCACCAGTACTACGAGACCGTGGCCTCCGGATCCGGCGCCGGCGACGGCTTCCACGGCACCGCCGTCGTCCAGACCCACATGACCAACTCCCGGCTGACCGATCCCGAGGTGCTGGAGTGGCGGCTTCCGGTACAACTGGAGGAGTTCGCCGTGCGGTACGGCAGCGGCGGGGCCGGGCAATGGCACGGCGGGGACGGCGCCGTCCGCCGGATCCGCTTCCACGAACGCATGACCGTCTCCACCCTCTCCCAACACCGCAGGGTTCCCCCGTACGGTATGGCCGGAGGAGCCCCCGGTGCGCTGGGTGCCAACCGGGTGGAACGCGCCGACGGCACGGTCGTCCGGCTCGGCGGGAGCGGTTCCACGGACGTCGGCCCCGGTGACGTACTCGTCGTCGAGACCCCCGGCGGCGGGGGCTACGGCCCACCGCCCCACACCCCCAGTCACACCATCAAGCAGGAGAAGTGAACGATGATCCTCGGGCGTCCTGAGCGCGGCAAGCCCCCGGTCGAGCCCGTCACGCTCAAGATCCTGGTCGCCGGCGGTTTCGGGGTGGGCAAGACCACCCTCGTCGGCGCCGTCAGCGAGATCAGGCCACTGCGCACCGAGGAGTACCTCACCGAGGCCGGCCGCCCGATCGACGATCTCACCGGCGTCGAGCGCAAGCACACGACCACCGTCGCCATGGACTTCGGACGCATCACCCTGCGCGAGGACCTGGTGCTGTACCTGTTCGGCACACCCGGCCAGGAGCGGTTCTGGTTCATGTGGGACGAGCTCTCCGAGGGCGCGCTCGGCGCCGTCGTACTCGCCGACACCCGCCGCCTGGAGGACTGCTTCGCCGCCGTCGACTACTTCGAGCGGCGCGACATCCCCTTCCTCATCGGCGTCAACTGCTTCGAGGGAGCCGACCGTTACCCCGTGGCGGATGTGCGCGGGGCCCTCGACCTCGACGACGACATACCGGTGATCCTGTGCGACGCGCGCGACCGGCGCTCCGTCAGGGACGTCCTGGTCGGTGTCGTCCAGCACGCGATGGACTACGGCACCGAGCGCCGTCAGACCGTCACCACCTGAGCCCGGCACGGCCCGTACCCCTGCCGACCGGGGTACGGGCCGCCGTCTCACGGCTCGCAGGGGACGCACACGCGCGTACTAGCCCTCGCCGTCCTCCACCCAGCCGAGGCTCTTCTCCACGGCCTTGCGCCAGTTGTGGTACTCGCGGTCCCGTACCGGCGCCTCCATCGCGGGAGTCCACTCGGCGTCCTTCTGCCAGTGCGCCTTCAGTTCGTCGAGGTCGTTCCACACCCCGGTGGCCAGCCCCGCCGCGTACGCCGCGCCCAGGCAGGTCGTCTCGGAGACCCTGGGCCGGATCACGGGCACCCCGAGGACGTCCGCCTGATGCTGCATGAGCAGGTTGTTCTTCGTCATGCCGCCGTCCACCTTCAGGGTGGTGATCTGCACCCCGGAGTCCTGGAACATGGCGTCCACGACCTCCCGCGTCTGCCAGCTCGTCGCCTCCAGCACCGCCCGCGCGAGATGCGCCTTCGTGACGTAGCGGGTCAGCCCGGTGACGACTCCGCGCGCGTCCGAACGCCAGTACGGCGCGAATAGGCCCGAGAACGCGGGCACGATGTACGCCCCGCCGTTGTCCTCGACGCTCGCCGCCAGCGTCTCGATCTCGTCAGCCGATCGGATGATGCCCAGCTGGTCTCGGAACCACTGCACGAGCGCACCCGTTATCGCGATCGAACCCTCCAGACAGTAGACCGGAGCCTCCTCACCGATCTTGTAGCCCATCGTCGTCAGCAGACCGCTCTTCGACGGCACCGGCCGGGTGCCGGTGTTGAGCAGCAGGAAACTGCCCGTCCCGTACGTGTTCTTCGCCGTCCCCACGTCGTAGCAGGCCTGCCCGAACACCGCGGCCTGCTGGTCGCCCAGCGCCGAGGCGACCGGCACCCCGCCCAGCTGTCCCACGGCGGTGCCGTACACCTCGGCCGAGGACCTGATCTCCGGCAGCACGGCCTCGGGCACGTTCATCGCCGACAGAATGGAGGTGTCCCACTGAAGGGTCTCCAGGTTCATCAGCATGGTCCGGCCGGCGTTGGTCACATCGGTCACGTGCCGACCGCCGTCGGTGCCGCCGGTCAGGTTCCAGATCAGCCAGGAGTCGATCGTGCCGAAGGCGATCTCGCCCCGCTCGGCCCGGTCCCTGAGCCCGGGCACGTTGTCCAGCAGCCAGGCCGCCTTGGGCCCCGAGAAGTAGCTGGCCAGCGGCAGCCCCGTCTGCTCCCGGAACCGGTCCTGCCCGTCCGGGCCGCCGAGTTCGTGGCACAGCGCCGCGGTCCGGGTGTCCTGCCACACGATCGCGTTGTGCACGGGCTTGCCCGTGGCGCGGTCCCACAGCACGGTCGTCTCACGCTGGTTGGTGATGCCGAGCGCGCTGATCTGGTCGGCCCGCAGCCCGGCTTTCGCGATCGCCCCGGCGACCACGGCCTGCACCTTCGACCAGATCTCGGTGGCGTCGTGCTCCACCCACCCGGGCCTGGGGAAGATCTGGCGGTGCTCACGCTGGTCGACGGCGACGATCGCACCGCTGTGGTCGAAGACGATGCAGCGGCTGGAGGTGGTGCCCTGGTCGATTGCGGCGACGTACTTCTCGGCGTTGTCCGTCATGGCTACCCCTTGGGCTGGGTTCAGAAGTCCGATCAGAAGGCCAGGTTGTAGAGGAGACCCGCGAGCGCTCCGCCGACCAGCGGGCCGACCACCGGGATCCAGGCGTAACCCCAGTCGGAGGTGCCCTTGTTCGGGATCGGCAGGAAGGTGTGCACGATCCGCGGGCCCAGGTCACGCGCCGGGTTGATGGCGTAGCCGGTCGGCCCGCCCAGCGACAGCCCGATGCCGACGACGAGCAGCGACACGATCAGCACGAGCGTGCCCGACTCGCCCAGACCCTTCGTCAGACCGAAGGCGAGGATGGGCAGGACGAGCGCCGTCGTCGCGATGATCTCCGTGATCAGGTTGGCGACGGGATTCCGGATCTCCGGGATCGTGGAGAAGATGCCCAGCGTCGGCGTCGGCTCCTCGGCCGCGTCCTCCGCGGTGCCCGGCTGCCGTACGTTCGCCTGGAACTGCGCGAGATACACCAGATACGCCAGGACGGCACCGAGCATCGCCCCGACCATCTGCCCCAGCAGATAGACCCAGACCTTGTCCCACGTGCCCGTGTCGACGGCGATCCCGATGGTCACGGCCGGGTTGAGCTGCCCGCCCGACAGCGGCGCGGCCGTGTACGCCCCCGCCAGCACGCCGAACCCCCAGCCGAAGGCGATCACCACCCACCCCGACGCCCGCGCCTTGGAATGTCTGAGGGTGACGGCGGCGCAGACCCCCGCGCCGAACAGGATGAGGATCGCGGTACCGATGACCTCGCCGACGAATATGTCTCCGTTGCTCATGGCGGCTCCTGGGCCCGGCCCGGGGCGATCGGCCCCGGTGCACTGTGCAGGGTGCGGTTCGCGTGGCTGCTTCGGCCATGGCAGGGAGTTCCCGCGCCCCGCCCGGCGTCCGTGACGAGCGTGCCGTCAGAGCCGAATCGCCCTTGGCGAGGGGGCCGCGGCGAGCGAAGTCCGCGTGGCGCGTGCCTGGATACGCCGAGAATGTACGGCGATGTCGGCTGACACCGGGAAGTGTTCACCGGCGCCCAGGGAGCGTCAAGGAGGCGGACGGCAATGGTTGGGCACCGCGACGCTCCGCTCAGCCCACCCCCGGCTCCGCCCCCACCGCCTCCGCGGCCACCGGCGACCCCCGCCGCACCTCCTGGCCGGAGTACCCCGCCCGCCCCACCACCCAACTCGCCCCGCGCAGCGACTTCGCGGCCTTCTTCAGCGGCGCCAGACACGCGGCCGCCTGCCGGTGGTCGGCCACACTGCCCGGTGGGCACAGGACCGTGGCCAGCGACAACGTGACCGGACGCCCGCCCGCCGACCACGAGGCGTCCAGCACGGACACCGCCAGCGGATCCAACCCCTCCGGATCGGCCAGCACCAGGAAGTCGTCCCCGCCGATGTGCCCCACCCGGGTGCTCCCGGACGCCGCGACCTGCAACGCCCCTCCCACCGACCGGATCAGCTCGTCGCCCGCCGCGAAGCCCGCGCCGTCGTTCACCTGCTTGAAGTGGTCCACGTCCAGCCAGCTCAGGGCGAACCCCCGGCCCTCCGCGATCCGCCGGTCCACCTCCGAGGTGATCGCGTCCGAACCCGGCAGCCGGGTCAGCGGGTTGAGCCCCACCGCCTCCTCGACCCGGCTCTCGGCCAGCGCCCGTACGAGATCCGCCAGCCGTACGACACCCACGCACCGCCCAAGCCGGTCGACGACCGCCACATCGTCCGAGGTACGGTCCCGGTCGCCGACGGCGACCACGTCCAGCACCTCCCACGCCGTCGCGTCGATGCCCACCGTCCGCGGCGGGTCGCCGAGTTTGGCCGCGGGCCGGTCGGCGTACAGGGCATGGCCGTAGCGCCCCGACATCGACAGCAGGAAACGCGACCGGTGCACCGAACGGACCGGTACCCCCGCCCGGTCGACGAGCAGCACCCCGGAGACCTCCGGCGAGCCGGTCAGCAGTGCCCGCACCTGCCCGGCGGAGGCGACGGCGGGCAGCAGCGCGGCCGGCCGCACGAACTCCCGCACCGACGGCCCCGACCGCGGCACCGGCAACGGCCCGGGAGTCCGCGGCGGCACGTACACCTCGGCGACCGGCAGCCGGGCCGGCGGCGCGAACAGCATGCCCTGCGCCAGCTGCGCCCCCGCCGACAGCGCCGCCGCGCACTGCAGTTCGGTCTCCACCCACTCCACGCCCAGCAGCGCACCCGTCTCCTCGCACCACATCCGCATCGCCCGTACCGCCGCGGGCCGCGCGAGCAGGGAGGGATCGAGCTTCACCAGGTCCGGTGCCAGGTCGACGAGCAGCCGCAGGGGTACGTCCCCGTCCCCGACCCCGTCCGCGCTGATCCGGAAGCCCTGCTCCCGCAGCGCCCCCACCGCCTCGAGGAGCGCGCGCTGCGGCACATGCGTGTACGGCGGCACGACGTCGACCGTGACCTCCCACGGGAGTCGCCCCACCGCACGCACCGCGTCGTGCAGCGGGGTGAGCCCGCCGAGGTCGGCCAGGGTCCCGGCGAACACGTTGACGTGCAAGGGCAGCAGCGTCTCCCTGCGCGCCGCCGTCCGGACCGCCGCCACGGCGAGCCGGCCGTCGAGTTCGGGGTCCCGCCGGGCCTCCGCGAGAATGTCGCCGGACTCCGGGCGGGCGAGTATCTCCAGCCCCGCCACCCCTCCCGTGATCAGATTGACCACCGGCTGGAACGCGAAGCGCAGAGTATCCGTCCAGGACTGCACGGGAGCATGATGGCGCCGCCGGAGGACGCCCAGGCCCAGTTCACGAGACGTTCACGCAGGCTTCCGGGCCCCTCACGGACGGTGTCCGCTCCCCGCCCCGGAGCCCGCGTCGAGCACCCCGGCCCGGAACACTCCTCACCGCACCGCGATCACCGCCGACCCGTGCCCGAACAGCCCTTGGTTCGCCGTGACACCCACGCGCGCGTGCGGGATCTGACGCTCTCCCGCCTGCCCCCGCAACTGCCAGGTCAGCTCGCACACCTGGGCGATCGCCTGCGCCGGCACCGCCTCCCCGAACGAGGCCAGCCCCCCGCTGGTGTTCACCGGTATGCGACCGCCCGGCGCCGTCGCCCCCTCCCGCAGCAGCTTGGCGCCCTCGCCGCCGCCGCAGAGGCCGAGATCCTCGTACCACTGCAACTCCAGCGCGGTGGACAGGTCGTAGACCTCCGCCAGCGACAGATCCTCGGGGCCGATGCCCGCCTCCTCGTAGGCCGCGCGGGCGAGCGACGCGCGGAACGGCTCGTCCGGGGGATCCACCGCGACCGCGGAGTCGGTGGCGATGTCCGGCAGATCCAGGACGGTGCTGGGGTAACGCGGCGTCACGGTGGACACGGCCCGGATCCGCACCGGCTTTGCCGCACCGTGCCGGCGTGCGAACTCCACGCTCGACAGGACCAGTGCGGCCCCGCCGTCCGAGGTCGCGCAGATGTCCAGCAGCCGCAGCGGATCGGCGACCACCGCCGAGGCGGCGACCTCCTCGGCGGTGACCCGCTTGCGGTAGCGCGCATACGGGTTCAGCGCCCCCATGGCGGCGTTCTTCACCTTCACCTGGGCGAAGTCCTCCGGGGTGTCCCCGTGCACCGCCATGCGCCGGCGCGCGTACAGCCCGAAGTACGTCGGATTGGTGGCACCGAGGACCCGGAACCGCAGCCAGTCCGGGTCGTCCGGCCGGTCCCCGCCCGCAGGCCGGAAGAAGCCCTTCGGCGCCGCGTCGGCCCCCACCACGAGCGCCACGTCCGTCAGACCCGCGAGGATCCGCGCCCGCGCCGCGTCGATCGCCTGCGCGCCCGACGCGCACGCCGCGTACACACTCGTCACGCGGGCGCCCTGCCAGCCCAGGGCCTTGGCGAACGTCGCCCCGGCGACATACCCCGGGTAGCCGCCACGCACCGTGTCCGCGCCGACGACCGCGCCGACGTCCCGCCAGTCCAGACCGGCGTCGGCCAGAGCCGCCCGCGCGGCCGCCACGCCGTACTCCACGAAGGCGCGCCCCCACTTGCCCCACGGGTGCATCCCCGCGCCGAGCACCGCCACCTCCGCCGTCATCCCGCCACCCCCGTCGGCCGCCACTGCCAGGTCGTCCAGGTCGTCTCCGCGTCCTCGCTCAGCACGCCCGGGACGACCTCCACCTCCATGCCCACCGCCAGATCCGCGACGGTGACTCCGGGAACCGCCTGTCCCAGCACCACGATCCGCTCGGACTCCAGCTCCACAGCGATCAACGCGTACGGCTCCCACGGAAGTTCCGGATCGGTCACATAGGGTGACGGAGGCCGGTAGCGGCTGTCCGTGTACGACCAGACGCGTCCCCGCCGCGACAGCGGGACCTCCTCCAGCTCTCCGTCCCGGCACCCCGGGTTACGGCAGTGCGTGTCCTCGCGGGGGAAGAAGACCGACCGGCACGCCGAGCAGCGCGTGCCGAGCAGCCTGAAGTCCTCCCCGTCCCCGGTGAACCACCCCGCCACCACGGGCGTGCGTGTACGTGACAAGGCGCCTCCTCCGTACGAGATCTGACGGAACGTCAGGAGTGTGGCACGCGCACCGGGAAATGGGCAGGGAGGAGACATGACACGACTCTCCGGTGCGGCCCGCGGTCTCGTCACCGTGCTCGCCGCCCTGCTGACCGCGACCGCCGCCCCCGTCACCGCCCGGGCGGACACCGCACCCGAGGCCCCGGCGGACTTCGTCACCCTGAGAACCGTGGACCCGACGATCCTCCAGGAGATGCGCTACTTCACCCCGCACAACTTCGTCGGCGCCCCCGTCGACGGCTATCCGCAACCGATCTGCATCCTCACCCGGCAGGCCGCCGAAGCCCTCCATCGGGCCCAGCAGGAACTGCTGCCCCAGGGGTACTCGCTCAAGGTGTACGACTGCTACCGGCCCCAACGCGCCGTGGACCGCTTCGTCCGCTGGGCCGAGGACCTGGACGACCAGGCCATGAAGGAGGAGTTCTACCCGGACGTCGACAAGACCCGGCTCTTCGAGGACGGCTACATCGCGGAGAAGTCCGGCCACAGCCGCGGCTCCACCATGGACCTCACGATCGTGAAGCTCCCCGCCCTCCCGACCAGACCCTATGTCACCGGTGAGACCCTCGTGCCCTGCTACGCGCCCCGGGCGGAGCGCCTCCCGGACAACTCCGTCGACATGGGCACGGGCTACGACTGCTTCGACACCCTCGCCCACACCCTGGACCCGCGCATCCAGGGCCGTCAGCTCGCCAACCGGCTGCTCCTCAAGAACACCCTGGAAGAGCTCGGCTTCGTGAACCTCGCCGAGGAATGGTGGCACTACACCTTCAAGCCCGAGCCCTACCCGGACACCTACTTCGACTTCCCCGTCTCCGCCGAATCCCTCACCACCGCGTACTGAGCCGCTCACGCACGACGCCCTCCCCAAGATCGGATACGCTCCGCCGCGTGTCCGAAACTCAGCACTCCCATCCGAACTCCGCGCGCGACTCCCACTGTTCGAGCTGCGGAGCGCCCTACGGGGAGGGCGTCACCGGCTGGCCCCGCACCTGTCCGGCCTGCGCCACCATCGCCTACCGCAACCCGCTGCCGGTGGCCGTCGCCCTCCAGCCCGTGTACGACCCCAGGGGTACCGGCCTGGTCGTCATCACCCGAACCATCGCCCCCGCGCGCGGGGGCGTCGCCCTGCCCGGCGGCTTCATCGACCACCGCGAGGACTGGCGGCAGGCCGTCGTCCGCGAACTCCGGGAGGAGACCGGCATCGACGCCGCGAGCCGCGACGTACGCCTCGCCGACGCCATGAGCTCACCCGACGGCCACCTGCTGCTGTTCGGGCTCCTCCCGGAGCGCCCCGCCGACCGCCTCCCGGAGTCGGCCGCCACCGACGAGACGGAGGGCTGGCACGTCCTGCGCGGGCCCGAGGAACTCGCCTTCCCGCTGCACACCCACGCGGTACGGGCGTTCTTCGAGGGCCGCTACATCTGAGCCCACCGCTCGACCTCTCCCGCGGCGCGGAGATCAGCCGAGCCCGCGCACCCGCACGGGATGGGACGGCTCGTGCAGGCCGTCCTCCCCCTCCCGCTCGACGACGACCTGCCGACCCTCCCAACGGGCCACGTACCGCTCGACCTCGGGCTCGTCCCAGCCGTCGCCCGCGTCCCGCACCACCAGGCCGCCACCGGTCCGCCCCCGGGCCGGCGTCCACACCTCCAGCTCCAGCGCCCCGTCGTCCCCGCGCACCGGTATGACGGCACCCGCGCGCGCGAACACCGGGATCCGCGACAGAGGCGCGTCCACGAGCACCTGCCCCGGTCCCCGGTGCCGCCGGCCGGTCGCCGTGTCGTACCAGAGCCCCCTCGGCAGCTGCACCGCACGCCGCTCGGCACCCGGATCGAGCACCGGCGCCACCAGCAGGCTGTCACCCAGCAGAAAGGCGTCCTCGCAGTCCCGCAGCGCCCGGTCCTCCGGCGCGCCCCACCACACCGGGCGCACATAGGGAGCCCCGGTACGCCGGGCCAGATGCGCCAGCGTCATGAAGTACGGCAGCAGCCGCCGACGTTCGACGAGCGCCACGCGCGCGTGCTCCAACACCTCCGGACCGAACTCCCACGGCTCACGGCGACCCGCCCGCAGGCTCGCGTGCGTCCGGAACAACGGCAGATACGCGCCCAGCTGGAACCACCGCAGATACAACTCGGGCGACGGGTTCCCGTCGAAGCCGCCGATGTCCGGCCCCGAGTAGGGCACCCCGCACAGCCCGAGCCCCATCACCAGCGACAGCGACGCCCGCAGCCCCGGCCAGCCCGAGGCGACGTCCCCCGACCAGGTCCCGCCGTAGCGCTGCAGGCCCGCCCAGCCGGAGCGGGAGAACAGGAACGGCCGCTCCTCGGGCAGCAGCTCCCGCAGCCCTTCGTACGCCGCCCTGGCCATGCACAGCGCATAGACGTTGTGGGCCTCCCGGTGATCGCCGTCCCGCCCGTCCAGCGCGTGACGGGCCGACCGGGGCAGCGTCGGCTCGCCGAAGGCCGTGAACGACGTGGGTTCGTTCATGTCGTGCCAGAAGCCGGCGAACCCCTGCCCGATGCGCTCCGCGTACAGCTCTCCCCACCAGCGCCGCACCCGCGCGTGCGTGAAGTCCGGGAACACCGCCTCCCCCGGCCACACCACGCCCTCGACGAGCCGCCCCGCGGCGTCCTTGACGAACGCGTCCTCGGCGAGCCCGCTGTCGTAGACGGCGTTGCCCGGCTCGGCCCTGACCGCCGGGTCGACGATCGACACCAGCCGGATGCCGTCCCGCCGCAGCTCCTCGGCGAGCACCGGCAGCTTGGGGAAACGGTCCTGGTCGACGGTGAACACCTGATGCTGGTCGTAGTGGTCGATGTCGAGATGGACGGCGTCCAGCGGCAGACCGTGCTCGTGATAGCCCGCGACGATCCGCCGTACCTCCTGCTCGCTGCCGAAGCCCCAGCGCGCGTGATGGTGTCCCAGCGCCCAAGCGGGAGGCAGCGCCGGCGCCCCGGTGAGCGAGGCCCAGGCGAGCAGCACGCGCGCGGGGGTGCCCACCACGACCCAGCACCGCAACGGGCCACCGTCCATCCGCAGCTCGCTCGACCCCGCCCGGTCGTGTCCCGACCCGGCCCCCTCCTCGCCCTCCCGCAGGGTCACCGTGCCGTCCCAGGAGGTGTCGTGGAACACCAGATGCGTGGCCGCGTCGGACACCACGAGCTGCACCGGCATCGTCAGATACAGCGGATCGTCCTCCCGGCCGAACGTGTGTCCGGGATCCGTGTTCCACATCCGGTACGTACCGTCCCGCAGCCGGGGCCCCGACGCCCGCCCGCCGAGCCCGAAGAAGCGCGCGTCCGCCGCCACCTCCGACCGCTGCATCCAGCGCCCCGGACCGCCGTCCCTCGGCTCCCACCAGCGCGGCGGCAGATCACGCCGCAACGTCACCCCGCCCGGCGTGCACACCTCGACCGCACCGTGCCGCGAGACCACGACCGTCACCCGCTCGGCCACCACCCGCCAGCCGCCGTCCTTGTCCGGCTCCAGCACCGCCCGCGGGTCGGGATCCGGGCACCGCCCGGCCAGCGCGTACGACGGCTCCGGCCCGGCCCCGTCCCAGCCCCAGAAGACCGCCCCGTTCACCGCCACGAAGATCCGCAGGTCCGAGCGGCTGAACCGGATCGTGCCACCACCGGGCCCCGGCTCCACGTCCAGCACCGGCCCCGGGACCCGGGCCCGCTCGGCACCCCGCGCCGGCAACCCGGCGGCGTCGGCGCGCCTTCGGCGCCAGGCGGCCCGTACGGTACGCAGCCCCCGGGCAGCCCCGGCGGAACCCACCGTCTTCATCGAACGCACCAGGTCACGACCGTCCATGCTGTTCACCCTGCCACTGACCGCTCCACACGCGCGTGTCGTTCAACTGCCGTTCACCCATGTCGGGACCACATCTTCACGACACGGACTGTGTGGGGCACACCCTGGTGCAGAAGTCGATCACATGGCATCGTCCCTGTCAGCCGCGTCACGCGCACAACCCCGCACGTGCGCGGACGACGCATACGACGCGCCACAGTCCGGGAGCCGCCCCCATGTCGACCGTGAACCCCGAGCCGCTCTGGCGGCCAGATCCGCAGCGCATCGCGAAAGCCCAGGTCACCAGGTTCCAGGCCTGGGCGGCCGAGCACCACGGAGCCCCCGCGGACGGCGGGTATCCGGCTCTGCACCGCTGGTCCGTGGACGAGCTGGAGTCGTTCTGGGAAGCCGTCACGCAATGGTTCGACGTACGGTTCTCGACGCCCTACGCGCGCGTGCTGGGCGATCGTTCCCTGCCGGGTGCCGCCTGGTTCCCCGGGGCCATGCTGAACTACGCCGAGCACGCCCTGCGCGCGGCCGCCACCCGCCCGGACGAACCGGCCCTGCTGTATGTCGACGAATCCCATGCACCACAGCCGGTGACCTGGTCGGAGCTGCGCCGCCAGGTCGGCGCGCTGGCCGCACGGCTGCGCGCCCTGGGCGTGCGACCGGGGGACCGGGTCAGCGGCTACGTCCCGAACATCCCGCAGGCCGTCGTCGCGCTCCTCGCCACCGCCGCCGTGGGCGGGGTCTGGACCTCCTGCGCCCCCGACTTCGGCGCCCGCAGCGTCCTCGACCGCTTCCAGCAGGTCGAACCCGTCGTCCTGTTCACCGTCGACGGCTACCGCTACGGCGGCAAGGAACACGACCGCCGCGACGTCGTCGCCGAACTGCGCCGCGAACTGCCCACCCTGCGTGCCGTCGTCCACATCCCGCTCCTCGGCACCGAGGCCACCGGGGGAGCCCTGGAATGGTCGGCGCTCACGGCCGGTGACGAGGAGCCCGTCTTCGAACAGGTCCCCTTCGCCCATCCCCTGTGGGTCCTCTACTCCTCCGGTACGACCGGCCTGCCCAAGGCCATCGTCCAGTCCCAGGGCGGCATCCTGGTCGAACACCTCAAACAGCTCGGCCTGCACTGCGACCTCGGCCCCGAGGATCGTTTCTTCTGGTACACCTCCACCGGCTGGATGATGTGGAACTTCCTCGTCTCCGGCCTCCTCACGGGCACCACGGTCGTCCTCTACGACGGCAGCCCCGGCCATCCCGACACCGGCGCCCAGTGGCGCATCGCCGAACGTACGGGAGCCACCCTCTACGGCACATCGGCGGCGTACGTCATGGCCTGCCGCAAGGCCGAGGTGCACCCGGCCCGCGACTTCGACCTCTCCCGGATCCAGTGCGTGGCCACCACGGGGTCCCCGCTCCCGCCCGACGGCTTCCGCTGGCTGCACGACGAGTTCGCAGAAAGCGGCGCCGACCTGTGGATCGCCTCCGTCAGCGGCGGCACCGACGTGTGCTCCTGCTTCGCCGGCGCCGTACCGACCCTCCCCGTGTACATCGGTGAACTGCAGGCGCCGAGCCTCGGCACCGACCTTCAGTCGTGGGACCCGAGCGGCCACCCCCTCGTCGACGAGGTCGGCGAACTCGTCGTCACCAACCCCATGCCCTCCATGCCGGTCCACTTCTGGAACGACCCCGACGGCAGCCGGTACCACGACAGCTACTTCGACACCTATCCCGGCGTCTGGCGCCACGGCGACTGGATCACCGTCACCTCACGCGGCTCCGTCGTGATCCACGGCCGTTCCGACTCCACGCTCAACCGCCAGGGCGTCCGTATGGGCTCCGCCGACATCTACGAGGTCGTGGAGCGGCTGCCCGAGATCAAGGAATCCCTGGTCATCGGGATCGAACAACCCGACGGCGGCTACTGGATGCCCCTCTTCGTGCATCTGGCGCCCGGAGCCGTCCTCGACGACGCCCTGCTCGGCCGCATCAAGCAGGCCATCCGCGAGCAGCTGTCGCCGCGCCACGTCCCCGACGAGGTCATCGAGGTGCCCGGGGTCCCGCACACCCTCACCGGCAAGCGCATCGAGGTCCCCGTCAAGCGCCTCCTCCAGGGCACCCCGCTGGAGAAGGCGGTCAACCCGGGCTCCGTCGACAACCTGGAACTGCTCCACTTCTACGAGGAACTCGCGCGCAAGAAGGCCTGACACACGCGGTACGTCCCTCCGGGCCGCTCAGCCGCCGTAGGTGGCCTCGGACTCGCCCAGCACCGCGGCGAAGTCCGAGGCCAGCCGTACCGCCTCGGCCGGTTCCAGCTCGGCCACGGAGATCCGCACCCCCGGCTCCGACGCCAGCCGGAACCGGGCCCCCGCCGCCACCCACCAGCCCTGCGACCGCAACCCGTTCACCACGGCCGACTCGTCCCGCACCGGCACCCACACGTTCATCCCGCTCGCACCGTGCGCCGCGATGCCACGGGCCGCCAGTTCCCGGAGCAACGCCGCCCTGCGCCGGGTGTACGTCCCCCGCGCGCGTGTCACCAACGCGCGCGTGCCGTCATCGGTCAGCAATCCGTACGCCGTCTCCTGGAGGAGGTGGCTGACCCAACCGGACGTCAGCAGCAGCCGTCCGTCGTGCCGGGCCAGCGTGGTCGGATCGCAGGCCGCCGCCGCCCATCGCAGGTCGGTCCCGAGGAACTTGCTCACCGTCCGCACATGCACCCAGCGCGACAGCCCGCCCGACGTCAGCGACCGCAGCGGCGCGTCCGCGACCGCCGAGGCATGGTCGTTCTCGACGACCAGCAGGTCCGGCTCGCCCCGCAGGACCTCGACGAGTTCGTCCCGGCGCGCCTCGGAGAAACAGCCCCCACAGGGGTTCTGCGCCCGGGGACTGCACACCAGGGCGCGTACCCCCGCCCGCACGGCGGCCCGGAGCGCCTCCGGACGCAACCCCTGGTCGTCCACGGCGACCGGCACGATCCGCAGCCCCAGGGCCGCGACCAGATCCAGCAGATGGTGATACCCGGGATCCTCCATGGCCACGGCGTCCCCGGGCCGAAGCTCCACGGACAGCAGCCGGCCGACCAGGTCCAGCGCGCCGTGCGCGAACGTCACCTGCTCCACCGGTACGCCGTCGGGCCGCAGCCAGTCCCGTACGACCTCCTCCAGCCGCTCCAGCCGGGGCGTCGCGCGATGCGACCGGGCGCCGGGGGACAGGCGCGTGGGGGGCACCAGAGCGGGCAGCAGCTCCGGATCGGGATGCCCGCCGGCCAGGTCGCGCAGCCCCTCCGGCACCCTCGGCGGCCTTCGTGAAGCCACGGCGGGAACCGGCGCCACCACCGTGCCGCCCCGCCCGCGCGTGACGACGATGCCCCGCCGCCGCAGCTCCTTGTAGGCCGTGGCGACCGTCCCGGGGCTGACCCCGAGCTCGTCCGCCAGCCGCCGCACCGGAGGCAGCGCGGCCCCCGGCCCCAACGCTCCCTCGGTCACACCCCGTTCGACGGACGCGGCAATCCCCTTGGCCGTCGTACCACTGATCCCATATTGTGTTGCCACATTGCCAAGTATGTACCAATACATAATTCGAGGCAAGGGGGAGCCCGTGCGACCGATCCACCGCGCAGTCACCTGGACCCGCGGCACACCCGGAGGACGCGACGGACGCCGCATGCTGACCATCGCCCTCGTCGACCGCGTCGGCAGCGGTCTGTGGGCATCCGTCAGCGTCCTGTACTTCACCTACGTCTCAGGCCTCTCCGTCGCCCAGGTCGGCACCCTCGTCGCCGTGGCCGGAGCCGCCGGGATCGCCGGAGCCCCCCTCGGCGGCTGCCTGGCGGACCGCTTCCCGGCCACCCGCGTCCTCGTCACGGTCCAGCTGCTGCGCGCCCTCGCCTCCTTCGCCCTGCTGACCACCGACCACTACGCGCTCCTCGTCGCCTACTGCTCCCTCGGCAGCCTCGGCGACCGCGCCGCCAACGTCCTCACCAAGCTCTACGCCACCCGCGTCGCCGGCCCCGACCGCGTCCGCTATCAGGCCCTCCAGCGCACGGTCGCCAACGCCGGCTGGGCCCTCGGCGGCCTCGCCGCCGCAGCCGCACTGGCCCTCGGTACCACAGCCGCCTACCGCTGGCTCCTCGCAGGCGACGCCCTCTCCTTCCTCGCCTGCGCCCTGCTCACCCTCCGCGTCGACGAACCCCGCTCGAACACCCGCACGGTGGCCACCTCCCAGGACCCCAGGCCCACCGCCGCACCGACCAGCCCCTGGCGGGACCGCACCTATCTCGCCTACGTGGCCACCGACACCGTCCTCTTCCTCGACGACGCCGTCTTCAAGGTCGGCCTGCCCCTCTGGATCGCCCACACCGGCACCGCGCCCCACGGCCTCGCCCCGCTGCTGATGGTCCTCAACAACGTGATGGTCGTGGCCCTCCAGGTCCCCCTGGCCCGCTTCGGCGCCACCACGGCCGCCGCCCGCCGCCTCCTCGCCCCGCTCTCGGCGGTCTTCGCCCTCGCCGGCATCGCCATGGCCGCCTCGGCAACCGGCGGCACCGCCACCACCACCCTGTTCCTCACCGCGGCGGCCGCCCTCTTCACCCTGGCCGAGATACTCCACGCCACGATCTCCTGGGAACTCTCCGTCGCCCTGGCCCCCGGCACCGCCCAGGGCGCCTACCTCGGAGTCCACGGCCTGGCCCAGTCCGCCCAGCGCAGCATCGGACCACTCGCCGTCACCGCGGCCATCGCCACCGGCCCCCTCGGCTGGCTCGCTTTCGGCACCACCATCGCCCTGACCTGCGGATTCCAGCACCGCCTGGTCCGCGAACGCCTCACGCGAGGGCCGTTGTCAGTGCCGACGGTTACTGTGAGTGAGCATTGATCGACCATGCACACAGGGGGAAACATGGCACTCACCGACCGCCAGCTCATGCGCCGCGTCCTGCGCCGCGAAATCGCCGGCACCATCGGCCTGCTCACGGACGAACACGACTTCCGAGCCATGAAGCGCTACCGCAGCTTCACCTTCGACGACCACACCACCTACCTCCGCCAGGTCGAGGACCTCCTCAAGGTCCGCGCCCTGCAAGGCACCCACACCACCGTCGCCCTCTTCGACCCGCAGGAATACGCCGACTACTGCACCGCCGGCAACCTCGACCCCGACCTCCCCGCCAGCCGCAGCCGCTTCACCGCCCAACTCGCGACCACCGGCCCCACCATCCCCTACGACGGCCAGCCCCTCGCCGACCTGCTCCCCGCCCTCGTCGACGAAGCCGTACGCCAGGCCACCTGGGAGTACGCCGCCACCCTGCTCGCCCGCCTCGGGGCCTGCGCCACCTGCGGCGAGGACATCGGCCGCGCCGCCTTCCAGCGCGCATCCGACCTCGTCGTCCGTATCCTCCGCACGGCACCGCCCGGCGACCGGCACCTCGTCTGCAGCGTCACCGGAACCCCCGAAACCCTCGTCGCCGCCCTCCACGCCGACGACGAGACCGACAGCACGACACAGGTCGCCGAGGCCGAAGCCCTGGAGTTCACCACCGTCCTCGCCCTCGGCCTCGCCACCCGAGGCCCCGGCGGCCTGGTCATGCGCACGAGCGCACCCGGCGGCCCCGACCGCGTCTACGGCTGGCGCATGCGCGGTGACGGCCTCGAACCCCTGACCGCCGGCGAGGTCTTCGACGCCTACTGCACCGACGCCGAATCCGGCGACCTCATCGCCCCCGAGTCCGGAGTCGACTACAGCGTCCCGCCGGACCTCGAGGAGGAGGACCCCCTGCCCGACCACCACCACTGAACCGGCACTCGGCGCCCGGACGGGCCCGGACGAAAGGCAGGGGCGCTCCACTCGAAAGCGGAGCGCCCCTGCCCACCGACCGGAGGCCGGTCCGAGCGTCTACTCCCCGGACAGCACGGCCTGCGCCGCGCTCCGCGCCTCCTCGGCACTGTCCGTCGCCCGCGCGGCCGCAGCGGCCCGCTCGCACTGCGCCAGCGTGTACTTCGCCAGAGTCGCCCGCACATAAGGAATCGACGCCGCACCCATGGAAAGAGAGGTGACGCCCAGACCTGTCAGCACACAGGCGAGCAGCGGGTCGGACGCCGCCTCGCCGCACACACCACAGCTCTTGCCCTCGGCCCCGGCCGCCTCGGCCGCCAGCGCGACCAGGTCGAGCAGCGCGGGCTGCCACGGATCCTGCAGCCGGGACACCGCACCCACCTGCCGGTCGGCGGCGAACGTGTACTGCGCGAGGTCGTTCGTCCCCAGCGACAGGAACTCGACCTCCCGCAGAATCGAACGGGCCCGCAGCGCGGCGGACGGGATCTCCACCATCGCACCGAACTTCGCCCGCAGCCCGGCCGCGCGGCAGGCGTCCGCGAACGCCTTGGCGTCGGCACGGTCCGCCACCATCGGCGCCATCACCTCGAGGTGGACCGGCAGACCCTCGGCCGCCTTCGCCAGCGCCGTCAGCTGGGTCCGCAGAACCTCCGGGTGATCCAGCAGGGTGCGCAGACCGCGCACGCCCAGCGCCGGGTTCGGCTCGTCGGCGGGGGTCAGGAAGTCCAGCGGCTTGTCCGCACCCGCGTCCAGCACCCGCACGACGACCCGCCCCTCGGGGAAGGCTTCGAGCACCTGACGGTAGGCCTCGACCTGCTTCTCCTCGGAGGGCGCGTTCTTGCTGTCGTCGAGGAAGAGGAACTCGGTACGGAACAGCCCGACGCCCTCAGCCCCCGCCTCGACGGCGGCCGGTACGTCCGCCGGCCCGCCGACGTTGGCCAACAGCGGCACCTTGTGCCCGTCGGCGGTCGCACCCGGACCGGTCGACCCCGCCAACGCGGCCTTGCGCTCCGCGGCCGCGGCCCGGAGCTGCGCCTTCCTCTCGTCGCTCGGATGCACGAAGATCTCGCCCGTACTGCCGTCGACCGCGATCATCGTGCCTTCGGCCAGCTCACCGGCGCCCGGGAGCGCCACGACCGCCGGCACACCGAGCGCGCGCGCCAGGATCGCGCTGTGACTGGTCGGCCCGCCCTCCTCGGTCACGAAACCGAGCACCAGGGTCGGGTCGAGCAGCGCCGTGTCGGCCGGCGCCAGATCCCGGGCCACCAGCACGTACGGCTCGTCGCTGTCCGGGACACCCGGCATCGGGACGCCCAGCAGACGGGCGACGATACGATTCCGCACATCGTCGAGGTCGGCCACCCGGCCCGCGAGGTACTCACCGGCGCCGGCCAGCAGCTCGCGGTACGCGGCGAACGCGTCGTACACGGCACGCTCGGCCGTGCTGCCGACGGCGATACGCCGCTCCACGTCCACCATCAGCTCAGGGTCCTGGGCCATCATCGCCTGTGCCTCGAGCACCGCCTGGGCCTCGCCGCCCGCCAGATTGCCGCGCGCCATCAGATCGGCCGCGACAGCCTCCACGGCCTGGCGGGCGCGCCCCTGTTCACGCTCCGCCTCCTCAGCCGGTATCTGCTTGGCAGGCGGTTCGAGCACCGCCGTTCCCATGTGCCGAACCTCGCCGATCGCCACACCGTGACTCACGCCGACGCCTCGCAGCGTTGTCTCCATCTCACCCGTCTCCGATAGAGCGGCGGGTCCCGCCGCCGCGTTGGTTGTTCCCTGTGCCGTCGCGCCGTTCGGCACGACGGCGTCGGCATCACTGCCGGATAGAGAGCGGCATCACTGCCAGGTAAAGAGAAGGTCGCCGGCCTTCATGTCGCCGTCCTCGCGGAGTTCGCCGAGGGCGTCGGCCGTGGCCTCCAGTGCCACGACGGGGCACACGGGGGACTTGCCGCTCTCTTCGACCGCCGCCGGGTTCCAGCGCACGATGCCCTGACCGCGGGTCACGGTGTCGCCCTTGTTCACGAGGAGCTCGAAGCCCTCGCCGTTGAGCTGCACGGTGTCGATCCCGAGGTGGGTGAGCACACCGTGTCCCTCGGAGTCGACGACGACGAACGCGTGCGGGTGGAGGGAGACGATCACTCCGTCCACGGGCGCCACCGCCTCGGAGGGTTCGCGCACCGGGTCGATCGCCGTACCGGGGCCGACCATGGCTCCGGAGAAGACTGGATCGGGTACCGCGGCCAGTCCGATGGCGCGTCCAGCGAGAGGGGACGTCACGGTGGTCATGGGAAGCCTCCCAGGGGTGGAGATGTACAGGGGCCGTTACTGCTTGTCCCGGACGGCGCACTGTGCAGCAGGGTATGTCAGATGAAGTACCGGTTCCGCACGAGAGTCCGATCCGTGGTCTAGACCACCAGCCTAATGGATTTGCGCGCGCTCCGCGGCCCCGTGTACAGTCGTACTCCTGCCCGAGGGTGAGTGACGCGATCAAGCGCGCTTGACAGGGCAGCATCCAACTCTGATGGATCCTAACTCTGGATCATCTTCTGCATGCCTGCAGAACGGTGGTCAGGAGGCCGGAAAAACCCTGATAGTGTTGGAAACACCGAAGGGAAGCCCGGAGGAAAGCCTGAGAGGGTG
>NZ_KQ948781.1 GCF_001514205.1 Streptomyces griseoruber
CAGACGCCCGCTTCCACCAGGTCGTCGGTATGGAAGGTGCGGCGGTAGGAGGCGGGTGAGACACCGAAGGCGGTGCGCATGTGGGCGCGCAGGGAGTTGGCGGAGCCGAAGCCACAGCGGTGGGCGACCAGGTCGATGGACAGGTCGGTGGTCTCCAGCAACTGCTTGGCCAGTTCCAGGCGTTGCGCGGTGAGCCACTGCACGGGGGTCATGCCGACCTCGTCGCGGAAGCGGCGGGTGAAGGAGCGCAGGCTCATCCGGGCGTGTTCGGCCAGGCGGTTCAGGGAGAGGGGTTCGCCGAGGTGTTCCAGGGCCCAGGCGCGGGTGGCGGTGGTGGTGGCGACGGTGGGTTCGGGCACCGGGCGGTCGATGTACTGGGCCTGGCCGCCGTCCCGCCAGGGCGGGACGACGCACATGCGGGCGGCGCGGTTGGCGGCGGCGGCGCCGTGGTCGCGGCGGATCATGTGCAGGCACAGGTCGACGCCGGCGGCGACGCCCGCGGAGGTCAGGACGTCGCCGTCGTCGACGAAGAGGACCTCCTCGTCGACCTTGACGCGGGGGTAGGTGCGGCGGAACTCGGGGGCGAGGTTCCAGTGGGTGGTGGCGGGCCGGCCGTCGAGAAGGCCCGCGGCGGCCAGAACGTAGGAGCCGGTGCAGATGGACACCATGCGGGTGCCGGGCCGGATGCCGGCGATGGCCGCGGTGACCTCGGGCGGCAGCGGGCCGCCGCGGCCCAGCTCGGGCATGGCGTGCGTGGGCGGGACGATCACGGTGTCCGCGGCGGCCAGGGCCTCGGGACCGGCCGCGGGCTGCACGGTGAACCCGGCGTCGCTGAGGACCGGGGCGCCGTCGGCGGTGCAGACGGTGACCTCGTACAGCGGGCGTGAGCCGGCGTCCAGGACGCTGCCGAAGACGCGGGAGGGGATGCCGAGTTCGAAGGGCGGGACGCCGGGCAGGGCGAGGACGGCGATGCGGTGCCGCCCGGCCGCGTCGGCGCTCGGGTCGGGGAGGGGGTCGGTGCACGGCCACTGCATCTCACTCATGGCCAGATCCTGTCACATAGTGGCCAGACGGCCAACACCATGGTGGGGGCGGGTGTCGGATCGTGGACTGCGTCGCGCCGGGAAGGGCCCGGGCGGCCGGTATTCGATCAAGACGGAAAAGTGAGGCGGACAGCATGCGTGCGGTGGTCGTGGAGCAGTGGGGCGGACCGGAGGTGCTCGTGGAGCGTGAGGTCGCCCGACCCGAGCCGGGACTGAACGAGGTCCTGGTGCGGGTCCACGCGGCCGGTGTGAACCTGGTGGACTTCAAGACCCGGGCCAGCGGGGCCCTGATCGAGTGGGGCGAGGTCCCGGCGGTGGGCTGGGACGTCTCCGGCACCGTGGAGGCCGTCGGACCGGGCGTGGGGATGTTCCGCCCCGGGGACGAGGTGTACGGCATGCCGCTGTTCCCGCGGCAGGCCGGCGCCTACGCCGAGTACGTCGTCGCCCCGGCCCGCCACCTCGCGCCCAAGCCGGCGAACCTCACCCACGTGCAGGCGGCGGCGCTGCCGCTGGCCGCGCTGACCGCCTGGCAGGCCCTGGTGGACACCGCCGGGGTGCGCGCCGGTGAGCGGGTGCTGGTGCACGCGGCGGCCGGCGGGGTCGGCCACCTGGCCGTGCAGATCGCCAAGGCCCGCGGCGCGTACGTCATCGGCACGGCCAGCGCCGGCAAGCACGACCTGCTGCGGCAGCTGGGCGCGGACGAGGTGATCGACTACCGCACGGTCCGCTTCGAGGACGCCGTCGGGGACGTGGACGTGGTGCTGGACGGGCTCGGCGGCCAGAACGCCGAGCGGTCCCTGACGGTGCTGCGCCCGGGCGGCCGGCTGATCACCCTGCCCGGCCCCGACGACGTCCCCGCCGACGTCCCCGGCCACGTGCGGGCGGTGTGGATGCTGGTCGAGCCCGACCACCTGGGTCTGCGCGAGATCGCTGCCCTGGCCGAGCGGGGCGCGCTCACGCCCGTGGTCGAGACCGTCGTCCCGCTGGCCGAGGCCGCGAAGGCGCACGAGATCGGCGAGCAGGGCCGCACCACCGGGAAGATCGTCCTGAGCGTCGCCTGACGCCGGCCGCCCCGGACGGGTCGGCTGCGGGCAGGTGGAGCGGGACTGGAGCCCCGGGACCGACCGGTCCCGGGGCTC
Organism: Streptomyces griseoruber; assembly: GCF_001514205.1. Classification (GTDB taxonomy): domain Bacteria; phylum Actinomycetota; class Actinomycetes; order Streptomycetales; family Streptomycetaceae; genus Streptomyces; species Streptomyces griseoruber. The sequence goes on from NZ_KQ948781.1 coordinate 2,183, forward strand.
CGGGCGCGGCCGAACGGGACAGGGCGGACCTGCGGGCACGGCCGGACAGGACGGAACTGCGGCTCGGGGCTTCGGAGGGGGCGGGGCTGCGGCTCGCGGGGGTGCTTCGGTGACGGCCGGGGCGGCGGCTCGCACGGGGGCGGAGGCAGGGCTGCGGCTCGCGCCGGAGGGGTGTCTTCGGTGGTGGCCGGGGCCTGCTGCTGCCGGCGGGTGCTCGCGGCCGGTATGTGGCACCGGGGAGGGCGCGTTGCGGGCCCAGGACGCCCTCGGTGCCGAGGACGGCGGCCTCGTCGGCCGCCCGTCAGCGGCGCCCGCCCGCCGGACCGCCTCGACCCGCGATGCGGCCACGCCGCTCCCCCGCTTCTCCACCGCGGTCCGCCCCGCCTGCCGGTAGCCCGCCGGAACCGAAGTTATGGACAGGGTTTGCGGCTGTCCGTTGTCCGCACTACCGGACTGGATGTTCTTGCCGAGTTGCGCGGCGCGGATCGCGAGGCCGACGTCGATGGCGGCGGCGAACTTCTCGTTCTGCACCATGATCAACAACTCGGCCTTCATGGACGCATACAGGTAAAGAGTGCCGTTCGCGACGTCGGCCCGGTGGGCGATCTGCTGTGTCGTGACCCCGCTGGCGCCGTGTTCGGCGAACAGTTCGCGGGCTGCGGTCGTGATGCGCTCACGCTTGGCCTGTTTGGCCCGCTCGCGGCGCCCGATCGGCATGGGGCCGCTTCCAAAATTCTGAGCAGACTCATAATTGAGTGTACTCGGGTTGAGTGAGTGAGGCGAGGCCGGCCCCAGATGTCACGCCGAATTGGCTGATCTGGCCTCACGCCTGGATAAATAGGATGAAGACAAGGAGTGGCGCCCCATGCGAGCGTTCGTCGTCACCAAGTACAAGGAGCCGCTGCAGGAGGCGGACGTCCCCGAGCCCACCGTCGGGGAGCACGACGTGCTCGTCCGGGTGGAGGCTGCCGGGCTGAATCAGCTGGATGAGAAGATCCGCGCCGGTGAGTTGAAGCAGATCCTGCCCTACAAGCTGCCGGTGATCCTGGGCAACGATGTCGCGGGCACCGTCATCCGCGTCGGGACGGCGGTTCGCGGCTTCAAGCCCGGAGACGAGGTCTACGGTCGGCCCGACCAGGACCGCATCGGCGCCTTCGCCGAACGCATCGCCGTCGCAGAGGGCGACCTGGCGCTCAAGCCCGCCTCGATCAGCATGAATGAGGCCGGCTCGCTGCCGCTGGCGGCGCTCACGGCGTGGCAGGCGCTGGTGGAGCGCGGGAACGTGCGGCCCGGGCAGAAGGTTCTCATTCATGCCGGCGCCGGCGGAGTCGGTTCGATCGCGATCCAGCTCGCCGCGCACCTCGGTGCGCACGTCGCCACCACCGCCAGCGCTTCCAACGCGGACTTCGTGCGCGCGCTCGGCGCGGACACGGTGATCGATTACCGCACCCAGGACTTCGAGCAGCTCCTGACCGGCTACGACCTGGTGTTGGACAGCCTCGGTGGGGAGACCCTCGAGAAGTCCCTGCGGGTGCTCAAGCCCGGCGGCAAAGCCATCGAGATCGCTGGTCCGCCGGAGCCCACTTTCGCGCGCGAGGCCGGCCTCAACCCGTTGCTGCGCCTGGGGGTCGCCGTCCTGAGCCGCAAGATCCGCAAGCAGGCGAAGAAGCTCGGCGTGACGTATGAGTTCATGCTCATGCGCGCCAGCGGCGACCAGCTCCGCCAGATCACCACCCTCATCGACGAGGGCGTGGTGCGTCCGGTCGTGGGAAAGGTGTTCGGCTTCGACCAGACCCCGCAGGCGCTGCAGTCCCTGTCCCAGGGTGGCATCCGCGGCAAGGCCGTCATCGGCAACGGCTGACCCGCCGCAACCGCGACGGGCGACACAGAACGCACGAGGAGACCACCCATGTCTGTCGCCTCCCAGTCGGTCGGACGGCGCGAGCGGAACAAGCAGGAGAAACTCGACCGCATTGTCGCTGCCGCCAGTGAACTGTTCGCCGAACACGGCGTCGATGAGGTCACGACCCAGCAGATCGCCGACAAGGCCGACATCGGCACCGGGACCCTGTTCCTTTATGCCAAGACCAAGGGCGAACTCCTCCTCCTTGTCCAGAACGCCAAGTACGTCGAAGCACTTGAGCGGGGCCGGGCGGGCGCCGAGACCGTCCCAGGCGTGCTGGACGCGGTGCTGGCGATCGTCCGGCCGATCGTCGAGTGCAACCGCGTCCAGATCGACAACGGGCGCACCTACCTGCGAGAGATGGTCTTCGGCGACCCCGAGGAGCCCCGGCACGGCGCGGCACTCGCCATCGTCGCGCAGACCGAGGAGGCCGTCGCCGCCGTGCTGCGCCGGGACGAGCGGGTCGCAGAGGGCGACGCCGCGACGCTGGCACACATCGTGTCCGCCGTGATGTTCCTCAGCATGGCGGTGAGCGTGAACATCGCCTTGAGTGTCGAGGAGATCATGCAGGACATCCGGAAGCATGTCGACGTCCTGCTGCCTTGCTGAAGCGCGGCCCCGGCCTCAGGCACAGGTGACCATCCGGGCAGTCCTTGGCTGCGGCATGGCCCGCATCCCCACATGGCAGGTCATCCGGCCGTTGCTGCCCATGTCGGCATGACTGGACGGGTGGGGTGGCCGGCCGGAGGGCTACCGCCACCGCGTGCTGCTGGGACTCCGGAGATTGCCCACCTATGTGGCGTCGGGTCCCACTCCCACAGCCCCTGTTCCCAGGAGCCCGGGTCGGGGCCCATGTGGTGCGGTCAGGGCTTTGTGGGTCGATTCAGCAGTTCAAGGGCGCCTTCGACGCGATGATGCCGTCCTACCGCGTCGTGCGTGGCGCAGGCGGCCAGGTCGGGGCGCTCGTAGGGCTGCCGGCAGACATGGCAGTCGTAGGTGACCGCCCACCACTCGAACGCCGCCCGGTCGTCCATGGGCGCATCACGCCAGTCCCGCCTGCCTCGCGCGAACCACAGGAAGTCGAAGTACGCGCGCAGGTACCGGGCATGGGCGGCCTCGGTGTTCCACGGCGAAGACGCCGGCCACACCGAGAAATGCCGGTTCAGCGCCACGTCGTACCCGCCCGCCGGACTGATCAGGAACGGCTGCCCCTCGGGCACCCCCAGATCATCCAACCCCTCACCGAGATCGGCGAACAGGGAGCTGAACTCCCGTGCTCGCCAACCGGTGATCGACATGACGCTGGACGATAGTCCGTGGACAGCTCAACAGCGCATAACCCAAGTGGGGCGGATTTCGGGCTCTCAACTCCCTCGACGCGGGCCAGGTGGTGCTGCGCTCCAGGCACGGCACCGAGATGAGGCCGTCGTTTCCAGAGGTCGTGGCCGGGGCCGTGCAGCTGCCGGACGCGACCGCGCTGGACGGCGAGCTACGTAGTCACCGACACCCCCGCCGCACTCGAGCAGCGGGGGTGTTGTGACCGAGCGCTGCAGTTTGCAAGGCGGTGGCCTTCTCGTAGCAGGTGAGGTAGGTGTTGCGCGACGTGGTTTGCATGGTGTGTGCGTGGAAGCGTGCATCGGCGGGCTGTGCTGTGGAGAGTCGGCGGTTTGCTCCTGGCGCTGAGTCGGGCGTCGATTCTGGGTGCTGTCGACGATCACGATTTTCGGCTCTGTCGGCGATCTTGTGACGCTGCCGGGATCATGGACTGTGCAGGATGCGTTGGCGGAGCAGGTCGAGTTTGGCGCGGCCGAACCCCATGCGCTTGAGGAGCCTGACTCTGCAGACACGACCTTCAACCTGGCCGGAACTACGCGTCCGGATGCACGGGTGGTGAGAGCCGACGGTCTTCTCCACGGCCTCGGCGAGGTTGCGCCACAAGTGCCAGGCGTCCGCGACCTGTTGTGCTTGGGGAGCGCCAGAACGCGCGCCTTCTACCGGTAGTTCGTTGAATCCGGTGGTGGCGTGGGTTGACGACAGGTCGGGTTGGTCGTAGGCCGGGGGCAGGAGTCAACTGCCTTGCTGGGGGCTGAAGATGACTGCTCGCCGGCCGTGCCCGCCCGCGCTGGGACCGCTGGAGGACTACGCGGCCCGGTTCGACGACCTCTTCTTCAGCCTGGCCCAGAGGCGAGGGTTTCGCGAGTACCTGACCGGGCTGCTGGCGCCGCGGGAGCGGAACAAGACGATCACCTGCCTGGCCGGAGCAGAGCCGGTGGCGGGTGCGGGGATGCCGGGGGTGCAGCGGCTGCAGTTCTTCTTGTCCGAGTCGCCCTGGGAGGCCAATCAGGTCAACGACCGGCGGCTTGACCTGCTGCGCGAGCAGCACGCGGCGGCTCCGCACGAGGGCGGGGTCATCGTGATCGACGATTCCGGGGACCGCAAGGACGGCACGGCGACCGCGCACGTGGGCCGGCAGTGGCCGGGCCGGCTGGGCAAGACGGACAACGGCATCGTCACGGTGACCACGGTGTGGACCGACGGCCGCGTGTACTACCCGCTGCGCGCGACTCCCTATACCCCGGCCCATCACTTCGCCCGCGGCCGGTCCGATCCGGCCTTCCGTACGAAACCGCAGCCGGCCGCTGCCCTTGCTGCCCTTGCTGCCCGCGGGAAGGAGGCGGGCTTCGGCTGCCGGGCGGTGGTCGCCGACTGCGCCTACTCGGTCAGCGACGACTGGTACCTCGCGCTGCGCGAGGCCGGCCTGCCCTACGTCGTCGCGCTCAAGCCGCACCGCGGCACCTGGGCCCGGGCCGACCAGCCGCACACCCCCATCGCAGCCGCACACCCCCTGACCTGGCGCGATGCCAAGCATCCCGGCGACTGGACGCCCGTGGAGCGTCACTTCCGTGACGGGCACACCGAGACCTGGTGGGCCGTCGATGCCCGCCTGGGCGGCTACAGCCCCGACTCACCCTGCCGCCTGGTCGTGGCCACCATCGACCCGGCCAGCCTGCCGGAGAAGGCCACCTGGTACCTGGACACCAACCTGCCCCACCCCCACGCACCCCACGCCGCCACCAGTGCGCACCCGGCGGCCGACCTCGCCGAGATCGTCCGCCTCTACGGCCTGCGGCCGTGGATCGAGCAGAGCTACAAGCAGGTCAAGGACGAGCTCGGCTGGGCCGACTTCCAAGTCCGCTCCGACCGCGCCATCCGCCGCCACCAGACCCTGGTCAACTGCGCCTTCTCCTTCTGCTGGGATCAGTGGTTCGCCCCGCCCGGTCCCCTGGATGCCACCGCACCGGATCCATGTCCCGACCAGGGGCCAGAGAGGGGGCCCAGACCAACCCCACCGGCCCCAACTGCCCTGCTGGCCCAGGGCCTTACGGGCCATACGTTCTTGGCTCACCCCCGCCGTCACCCTCAACCGGTGGTGGCGAGCCTGGACGGACAGGGACCCACCCTCCGAGCTCCAGGCCCTGATCGACGCGGTCACCACCGGACACGGCATTGACCTCTACTGCCGGATTTAACGAACTACCGGTAATAGGTCGCCGAGCCGTCCCGGCACACGATCTCGATGTCCGGATGCTCGCGCAGCCACGCTTCCAGGGGTGTCGGCCGTGCGACCGGGCAGCACGGCGATCCGCTCGTGGGTCTCGGCATCGATGATCACGGTGGCACAGCGGTGCCGCCGACGCAGAGCGAAGTCGTCGACGCCGATCACACGGGGCCCCGCCCGGTGGGCAACGGGATCCGCAGCAGGGCGCGCAGGGCCGTATCACGCGACAGACCCACCGCGAGCAACGCCAGCAAGTGAGCTCCTGACCGAACTGCTAACTCCTTGACCACGGCTTTGACTTGGCTGGCCAGACGGGCTGTGCGGCGCTGGTATCGCTCCAGCACTCCGGGCACCTGCTCGCCGAAGGTGTGGCGGCAGCCGCGCGTGGGACACACCAGACGCCGCACCCGCACACGGACCACCGCCCGCCGGCCGTCGACCGGTACGTCGGCCACCGTCCGCCAGTGATAGCCGTGCACCCGCCCCGATATCACCCCGCACACCGGACAGACCCCCGTGTTCTGCGGAGTCTGTGCCCGCACCACGACCCGCTCGCCCTCGTCGACCAAATCTCCGATGACCAGCGGGTCAGCCCTGAAAGTACCGTCTGCACGAGCTCGTTGGCATCCGTCGCACGATTACCAACGACACCTCATGACTCTGCGTCACCACCGAATGTGAGACAGGGCCGTTAGATTTACACTCCCGGGCACGTTGGAAGGCTTCTACCAGGTGCGGAACTGCGTGGAGCCGGTCATCGGGGATCAGTGCCTCTGGGTCTCCAGCCTGCCCCCTCCGAAGTGCTTGTCGATCAGTGCGGTTGCCTTCTCCCGTTGGCGGACGCTGATCTCGGCGGCGTGCTCCTCCCAGCCGAAGACGCACGACGATACGACCCCGTCGAATCCGACCGAGGCGAGCGCGGCGAACACCTCGTCGAAGTCGACCTCACCGCGGCCCATTTCGGCATGCTGGTGCACGCGCACGGTCGATCCGGGCGGGTTGACGATGTAGCGCAGTCCGTTGGACGCGGTGTGGTCGAGGGTGTCGGCGAGGTGGACGTAGGTGACCTTGTCGGCTGCCGCGGTGATGATTCCGGTCGCATCGTTGCCCTGGTGGAAGGTGTGCGGCGTGCAGTACAGGAACGAGATCCAGTCCCGGTTCAGACCGCGCACCATGTTCACCGCAGCGTGACCGTCCTCGATGAAATCGTCCGGGTGCGGTTCCAGGACGAGCTTGACGCCCTCGCGTTCGAACACGGGTATCAGCTCGTCCATCGAGCGCAGGAACTGGCTCTCCGCGAACTCGGCGCCCTCGGGACGGCCGTTGAACTCGGAGTTCATGGTGTCGACACCGAGGTCGACGGTCATCCGGATGGCGCGCTTCCAGGCCCGCACCGCAGCCTGCCGCTCTTCCTCACCCGGCCCTGACCAGCGCAGCACCGGCAGGACCGAGGCGATGCCGACCCCGGCATCGGCAGCGCGCTTGCGCAGCTTGGCCACCGTGGCGTCGTCGGCGCGCGGGTGGCTGAAGAAGGGGATGAAGTCGTCCTTGGGCGACAGTTCCATCCAGGAGTAGCCGGCGCGGGCCACCAGGTCGGGGAGCTCCAGCACCGAGTGCGTGGAATAGAACATCTGCGGATCAAGAGCGAGTTTCACTGGTGTCCTCCGAGATCGGAAGCGAAAGGCGGTCAGAGGGCCGATGAGGCGCTGTGCAGGTTCTTCGCCGCCAGGGCGAGTCCGTCGGTACGGGAGAAGGCGGCGTCCTCGTGCTCGATGTTGACGGCCATGTTCGGGTCGACCTCGGCGAGGGCGCGCAGGAACTCGGTCCAGTAGGCGACGTCGTGGCCGATGCCGACGGCGACGAACTTCCAGGCCGGGTTCTCCGGCCAGGCGTTGCACCAGAAGCCGTACCCGGTGGGGACCTTGTCCGGGGCGTCGGCCGGCACCCGGGCGAACGAGGTGTCGAGGACACCGCGGATGTCGGCGCCCGGGCAGAGGGTCGCGTCCTTGGCGGCGGCGTGGAACACGAGCGGGCCGAGCCACTTGACGGAGGCGATGACGTCCATGCCCTGCCACATCAGATGCGAGGGGTCCATCTCGGCGCCGACGTTCGTCAGCCCGCCCTCGTCGACCAGCCGCTTGAGGGTGACGGGGGAAAAGACGAGGTTGTGCGGGTGCATCTCGACGGCGACCCGGACGTCGTTCTCCCGGGCGAGGGCATCGATCTCCTTCCAGAACTCGACGGCCACACCCCACTGGTAGTCGAGGACGTCCATGTAGACGCCGTCCCATGGGTTGACGACCCAGGACGGGTACTTGGCGTCGGGGTCGGAGCCCGGCGTGCCGGACATGGTGACCACGTGCCTGACGCCGAGCAGGCCGGCCAGCCGGATGGTCCGCCGCAGGTCGTCGGCGTGCTTGGGTCCGACGCCGGGGAGCGGGTTGAGCGGGTTGCCGTTGCAGTTCAGGCCGGTCAGTTCCATGCCCCGGTCGGCGAAGGTGGCGAGGTACTCCTCACGCGCGGCGGCCGAGGACAGCAGCAGATCGACGGGGCAGTGCGGAGACGGTATGAACCCGCCGCTGTTGACCTCGACCGAGGTCAGCCCGTTCTCCTTGAGGACGTCGAGGGCTTCGGTCAGCGGACGGTCGTGCAAACAGGCGGTATAGGCGCCGAGCTTGAGAGCCATGTGTCAGATCCTTCGGTCGAGAAATGAGGTCAGGCCGCGGGCGGAACGGCGACGGACGCGCCGCCGCTGCGGGAGGAGTCGACGACGGCCTGGATGATCTCCATGGTGCGCAGCGCGTCGGCGAAGGTGGCGCATGCCGGCAGCGGCTCGGCGACCCCGGCGACCTGGTCGAGGAACGCCCGCGCCTGGTAGGTGAAGTTGTCGCCGTTGCTGGCACCGACACCCGGTGCCTCCATCGGGACACCGCCCGCGAAATACGGCAGCTGCGGGCCAGCGATGATCTGCCGGGCGCCTCGGGTACGGGCGTCGGGCTGGGCGTCGTCGAAGAGGTACTCGGCGGGCCGGTGCTGGTCGAACGCGGCCCGCCCGCTGACGCCGAGCACGTCGAAGGCGAGCCCGTTCGGCAGCCCGAACCCGGTGCGCGTCACGGAGAAGGTGCCGACCAGCCCGGACTCGAACCGGGCGGTGAAGGACGCGGTGTCCTCGTTCTCGACCTCGCCGAACTCGTCCGAGACAGGCGCCGCGTTGTGCCCGACGACCGCGCCCAGCGGCAGCGCACGCTTGGTGATCTGCGTCGACAGCACGGCACCGGACACCGAGGCGATCGGCCCGGCGACGTACTCGGCGGCGTCGATGATGTGCGAGCCGACGTCCCCCAGCGCACCGGACCCGGCTCCGCCCTTGAACCGCCAGCTCAGCGGCCCGTTCGGGTCGGTCGCGTAGTCGCACCAGTAGCGTCCGCCGAACAGGGTGAGGTCTCCCAGTTCACCGCGCAGCACATGGTCGCGGATAGCGGCGATGGCGGGCGCACGGCGGAAGGTGTACCCGACAGCGGTCACGACCTCGGCGGATCGCTCCAACGCGGCCATGGCCCGGGCGTCTTCGAGCGACCCGGCCAGCGGCTTCTCGCACAGCACGTGCTTCCCGGCGGCGACCAGCGCCTCGGCGATCGGCCGGTGCAGAGCATTGCCGACGACGATGCTGACCGCGTCGATGGTCGGGTCCTCCACCACGGCCTCCCAGCTCGGAAGGGCTTTCTCGAAGCCGTAACGCCGGGCGGCGTCCTCGCCGAGTGCCACGTTGGCATCGGCTATCGCGGCCAGCCGTACCGGCGGCAGACCGGCGCCGAAGACCGTGTTGACGTTGCGGTATCCGGCGGCGTGACTGCGGCCGGCCATACCGGCTCCGATCACCGCAACGGAGAGCGGCTTGGATGTGGTCATGGAGCTGTCCTTCGAAAAGTCCCGGTGGGGGAATGTCAGTTGGAGGTGGGGAAGTTGAAACCGGCGGCGACCTGCTGCCTGGGCTGGGGCCAGCGGGTGGTGACGACCTTGGGGCGGGTGTAGAAGCGGATGCCCTCGGGTCCGTGGATGGGGTGGTCGCCGATGAGGGAGTCCTTCCAGCCGCCGAAGGAGTAGTAGGCCATCGGGACCGGGACGGGGACGTTGATGCCGATCATGCCGACCTTGACCCGGCGCTGGAAGCGGCGGGCGGCTTCCCCGGAGGCGGTGAACAGGGCGGTGCCGTTGCCGTAGGGGTTGGCGTTGATGACGTCGATGGCCTCGTCGAGGGTGTCGACCCGCACGATCGCGAGGACCGGGCCGAACAGTTCGTCCTGGTAGGCGTCCATCCCGGTGGTGACGTGGTCGAGAAGGGAGGGGCCGGTGAAGAAGCCGTCCTCGTGACCGTCGATCTTGAGCCCGCGGCCGTCCACGACGACCGTGGCACCCTGGGCCGCCGCTGTCCCGACCGCGTTCTCCACGCGCTCCTGGGCGGCCTTGGTCACCAGCGGGCCCATCTCGGTGCCGGGCACGTCACCGGGGCCGACCTTGACCTCACGGGCCTTGCGCTGAAGCACCTCGACGAGCCCGTCCGCGGCCTCGCTGACGGCGACCGCCACGGAGACGGCCATGCAGCGCTCGCCGGCCGAACCGTAGGCACCGGCGGTGATGTGGGTGGCGGCGAACTCCAGGTCGGCGTCGGGCAGGACGACGGCGTGGTTCTTGGCGCCGCCGAGGGCCTGGACCCGCTTGCCGTGCGAAGCGGCCTGCTCGTGGACGTACTTGGCGATGGGTGTGGAGCCGACGAAGGAGACGGCCTCGATGCCCGGGTGGGTCAGGATCGCGTCGACGGCCGGCTTGCCGCCGTGGACGACGTTGAAGACACCGTCCGGCAGCCCGGCCCTGCGGTACAGCCCGGCGACGAAGTTGGCGGCCGAGGGGTCGCGCTCGGACGGCTTGAGGATGAAGGTGTTGCCGGTCGCGATCGCGACGGGGTGCATCCACAGGGGAACCATCGCCGGGAAGTTGAACGGGGTGATGCCGGCGACGACACCGAGCGGCTGACGGAAGTCGTGCACGTCCACGCCGCGCGAGACCTGGTCGGAGAAGGAGCCCTTCAGCACGTCGCCGAGGCCGCAGGCGAACTCGACGACCTCACGGCCGCGCACGATCTCGCCGCGGGCGTCGTCGACGGTCTTGCCGTGCTCGGCGGAGATGATCCGGCCCAGCTCCTCCTCGTGCTCGACGAGGAGCTGGCGGAAGGCGAACATCACCTGGGTGCGCTGGGTGAGGGAGGACTCGGACCAGGTCTCGAACGCGGCGGAGGCGGCCCGGACGGCGGTGTCCACGTCCGCGTCGCCGCCGAGGACGACCCGGGCCTGTTCCTGGCCGGTGGCCGGGTTGAACACCGCCTGGGTGTCCGTGCCGGAGACGGGTGCGCCGTTGATCCAGTGGGGAATGGTGTTCACGGAAGCGGTGTCCTTAGAGGTAGTGACGCTGGTTCTGCTTGTGGGCGGCGTACGTCTCGTACGCGGAGCGGGTGGACTCCAGGGCGGAGACCTCGCCGACCGGGACGTCCCACCAGCCGTGGCCGGGCGGGTTGGGGCCGTAGAGATCGGTCTCGACGTGCACGACGGTCGTCCGGGTGGCCGCCTTCGCCTTCTCCATCGCCGCGCGGAACTCCTCGACCGAGGCGGCGTGCAGGACGTCCGCGCCCAGCGAGGAGGCGTTGGCGGCGAGATCGACCGGGAGGACGTCCCCGTCGAGCCGCCCCGAATCCCCGTTCCGGTACCGGTACTTGGTGCCGAAGCGCTGCGAGCCGAGCGACTGGGACAGCGCCCCGATCGAGGCGAAGCCGTGGTTCTGGACCAGGACGACGATGACCTTCAGGCCCTCGGAGACCATGGTGACGATCTCCTGGGCCATCATCAGATACGAGCCGTCACCGACCAGGACGACGACCTCACGGGAGGGGTCGGCCATCTTCGCGCCGACGCCCGCGGCCACCTCGTAGCCCATGCAGGAGTAGGCGTACTCGACGTGGTAGGCCTTCGGATCCCGCGCCCGCCACAGCTGTTGCAGATCGCCCGGCATGGATCCGGCCGCGTTGATGACCACCGCGCGGTCGTCCAGGACGTCGTTGAGGGCGCCGAGGATCTCCGTCTGGGCGGGGAGCGGACCATGGCCCACGGTGAAGCACCCCTCCTCGATCTCCCGCGTACGGGCGATGAGTTCACGGCTCCTCGCGCGGTACGAGGGCTCCACCTCCCAGCCGTCGAGCGCCCCGGCCAGTGCCTGGATACCCAGTCGGGCGTCCGCGACCAGCGGCTCGGCGGAGTGCTTGACGGCGTCCAGTCGGGCCACGTTGAGGTTGACGAAGGTGACGTCCGGGTTGCCGAAGACGGTGTGGCTGGCGGTGGTGAAGTCGGAGTACCGGGTGCCGATGCCCAGCACCACGTCCGCGTCCTGCGCGAGCGCGTTCGCCGCGTACGACCCCGTGGAGCCGATGCCGCCGACCGCGTACGGGTGGTCCCACGGCACCGCGCCCTTGCCGGCGTGGGTGTCGGCGACCGGGATGCCGGTGGCCTCGGCGAAGGCGCGCAGCGTGGTCTCGGCGCCGGAGTACACGGCCCCGCCGCCCGCCACGATCAGCGGCTTCCTCGCGCTCCGCAACAGGGCGGCGGCCCGCTCGACGGCGGCCGGTTCGGGCACCGGGCGGCCGACATGCCACACCCGGCGCCGGAAGAAGGAGACGGGCCAGTCATGGGCCTCGGCCTGCACGTCCTGGGGCAGGGCGAGGGTGACGGCGCCGGTCTCCACCGGGTCGGTCAGCACCCGCATCGCCGCGAGGGCGGCCGGGATGAGCTGCTCGGGACGTGAGACGCGGTCGAAGTACTTCGAGACGGCCCGGAAGGCGTCGTTGACGGTGACGTCCCCGCCCCGCGTGTCCTCCAGCTGCTGGAGCACCGGGTCGGCGGCGCGCGTGGCGAACATGTCGGACGGCAGGAGCAGCACCGGAAGCCGGTTGGTGGTGGCCAGCGCCGCGCCCGTGATCATGTTCGTCGAGCCGGGGCCGGTCGAGGCGGTGCAGGCGAAGGTCGCCAGCCGGTCGCGCATCTTGGCGTAGGCGACCGAAGCGTGCACCATGCCCTGCTCGTTACGGGCCAAGTAGTAAGGGAGATCGGCCTCTTGGGTGACCGCGGCCTGCAGCAGGGCCTGCCCGACGCCGGCCACGTTGCCGTGTCCGAAGATGCCCCACATCCCGGGGATCAGCCGCTGCTCCTGCCCGTCGCGCTCGCTGTACTGGTGGACGAGGAAGCGCACGAGCGCCTGGGCGGTGGTGAGTCTGATCGTTTCCATCTACTCGTTCTCCTCGGCGCCGAAGGGCAGCCGGTCATCGATGTCCTGCATGTCCCAGGTGTTGCGCACCCAGCCGTGGGCAGGGTCGTCGCAGATCAGCCAGGCACGGTCCTGCCCCGGACCCGCCATGACGTTGAGGTAGTACAGGTCGTATCCCGGTGCGGCGATCGACGGCCCGTGCCAGCCGTGCGGGATGAGGACCGTGTCCCCGGAGCGGACCTCCGCCAGCACCTCGATGGGCCTGTCCGGGGTGCCGTAGACACGCTGGTAGCCGAACCCGTTCCCGTCACCGGAGACCTGGAAGTAGTAGATCTCCTCCAGCTCCGACTCCACCCCGGGCCGGGCCTCGTCGTGCTTGTGCGGCGGATACGACGACCAGTTCCCACCCGGCGTGAGGACCTCGCACACCAGCAGCTGCTCGGCGTCGAACGTCCCCGGCAAGCAGTAGTTGTTGACCTGCCGCGAGCATGCCCCGGCCCCGCGCAGCTCGATGGGGACGTTCTTCCTGGCCCCGTACCGGGCGGAGAGTGAACTCCGCCCGGTACGGGCGCTGGGCAGCGCGAACGTCCCGCCGTGCGCGCTGCTGATGAGGGCCTCCGACTCGCGGGGGAGGTAGGCGAAGTCGGTGACCGAGGCGAACACGTCCTGCCGGCCGTCGAGTTCGAAGCTCTGCCCGCCGACCGTGACGGTGCATCCGCCATGGAGGGGAAGAACCAGGAACTCGCTGTCGCCCGTGCTGAGGGCGTGTGCCTCTCCCGGCCCCAGGGTCAGGATCCTGAGGCCGGAGTATCCCCAGCCCGCTGACTCCGGCGTGACCAGGACGTCGTAAGGGCCGTCGGCCGAAGTCCCGGCCGGCAGGTGGTACTTGCTGCTCACAGCAGGCTCACCGCCTTGTCCACCGCACCGGCCACGTCTCCGCCCGCCGGGTAGAGCAGGGAGCGCCCCACGACCAACCCCTGCGCGGTCGGCTGCTTGAGCGCCTTGCCCCAGGATGCGAACGCCGCCTCCGCGTCCTTCACCTCGCCGCCCAGCAGCAGCGCCGGCAGGGTCGAGGAGGCCAGGACACGCTCCATCCCCTCCACGACCGGCAGCTTCAGCCAGGTGTACGCGGTGCGCCGGCCCAGCCCCGAGGCGATGGCGACCGACTTGATGACCGCGTCCGTGGAGAGGTCGTTCCGGATCCTCCCGTCCTGCCAGACGGAGATGAACGGCTCCACCATCGCGATGAGCTGACGGTCGTTGAGCTCGTTGATCGCGTTGGCCGTGTTCGCCAGTACGGAGGGTGTGGCCGGATCGCCCAGCGCGATCCGGGTGAGCGTCTTGCCGCCGTCGAAGCCCATCGTGGCGATCGTCTCGGCGTCGTAGCCGGTGAAGCGGTCGTCGATCTCGAACACCGAGCCCGCCAGCCCCGCCCTGTTCATCGAACCGAACACGCTCTTGCCGTCCAGGACGCCGAGCAGGAGGAGATCCTCGAGGATGTCGGCCGTGGCCAACACGCCTGTCACCCCGGGGCGTTCGAGCGCTACGCACAGCCGGTCCAGCAGCTCGAAACGATCCGCCATGGCGTTGGGATCGCCGCCGACGCCAGTGGCTCCGCGCGCGGGGTGGTCGGCGGCGATGATCATCGCCTTGCCGTGGTCGCCGAACAGCGAGGTCGCCTTCACCCGGCGGGCGGCAGCCGCCGCCACGGCACCGGGATCGTGCACCCGGGCGGACACGATCCGGCTCACGTTCTCGGACAGCACGAGGTCACGCCTTTCGTTCAGTGGCAACGGAGCCGTAAGACGCCTCCTGGAGTTTTTGTTCGACTTCGGCTTCGGTCGGCATCGCCTCGGAGCAGGCCAGCCTGCCCGCGACGATCGCGCCGGCGGCGTTGGCGAAGGACACCGTGCGCCGTGTGTCCCACCGGGACAGCAGGCCATGGCAGAGCGCCCCGCCGAACGCGTCCCCGGCGCCCAGACCGTTGACCACGTGGACCGGAACCGGCGCCACCTCCACGGCGACCCCGTCCTGGCCCATGGCCAGGACCCCCTTGGGGCCCTGCTTGACCACTGCCAGCTCCACACCCGCCGCCAGCAGCGCCTTCGCCGCAGCGTACGGTTCGCGCTCCCCGGTAGCGATTTCGCACTCGTCGAGATTGCCGACGGCGACCGTCGTGTGCCGCAGTGCTTCCGTGTAGGACGACCGTGCCTGATCCGCGTCGGCCCAGAACATCGGCCGCCAGTCCAGGTCGAAGACCGTGGTTCCCGCCTTCGCCCGCGCTTCGAGCGCCGCCAGCGTCGCCGCCCGGCTCGGCTCCTCACTCAGCCCGGTCCCCGTGATCCAGAAGACCGCTGCCTCCCGCACCGCCTCCAGGTCCAGCTCCCCCGGCTGGATGTCCAGGTCAGGAGCCTTCGGCAGGCGATAGAAGTACAGCGGGAAGTCGTCCGGCGGGAAGATCTCGCAGAACGTCACCGGTGTCGGCGCCACGCCCGACGTGCCGACGAAACGGGGATCGACGCCGTATCCCCGCAACGCGGCGCGCACGAACTCCCCGAACGGGTCGCGGCCGGTCTTGGTGATCACGGCCGCCGTACGCCCGTAGCGCGCCGCGGCGACCGCGACATTGGTTGGACTGCCGCCCAGGTACTTGCCGAATGAGGTGACCTCGGCCAGCCCCACCCCGGTCTGAAGCGGATACACATCCACTCCCGTCCGGCCCATGGTCAGCACTTCGAACGGCATTGCTGGTTTCCTTTCCCGTCCCGATTTAGAGCGCTTTAAAGAGAGGTCGGACAAAACCCGCTCAGGCGTCGGCCTGGAGTTGGGCGAGTTCGGCTTCGAGGTCGGCCATGGCTTCGCCGCCGGCCATGAGGTCGGTGATCTCCTCGCGGGTGCGTTCGCCCTTGCGGAAGTCGTCGGCCTTCTGGCCGCGGATGAGGACGGCGAAGTGGTCGCCGACCATCATGGCGTGGCGGACGTTGTGGGTGACGAGGATGACGGCGACGCCCTTGGCGCGGGCCTGCATGATGATCCGCAGGACGTGGGCGGCTTCCTTGACGCCGAGGGCGGCGGTGGGTTCGTCGAGGATGAGGACGTTGGCGCCGAAGTAGACGGCCCGGGCGATGGCGAGGGCCTGGCGCTCACCGCCGGACAGGGCGCCGACGAGGCGGTTGCCGTCGGTGACGCGGGTGATGCCGAGGGACTGCATCTCGCGGACGGCGATCTCGCCGGCCAGCTTCTTGTCGAAGAGCTTGAACGGGCCGAAGCCCTTGGTGGGTTCGGCGCCGACGAAGAAGCAGCGGCCGACGCCCATGAGCGGGAAGGTGCCACCGAACTGGTGCACGGTGGCGATGCCCTGGGCGCTGGCGTCGCGGGGGCTGTCGAACTCGACGCGTTCGCCGTTGATCTCGATGGTGCCGCTGGTGGGCTTGTGGAAGCCGGAGAGGATCTTGATGAGGGTGGACTTGCCGGCGCCGTTGTCGCCGAGCAGGCAGAGGACCTTGCCGGCTTCCACTTCGAGGGAGATGTCCTGGAGGGCGTTGGTGCCGAGGAAGGACTTGCTGACGTCGGCGAGACGGAGCAGGGGTGTGGTCGTCATGGGGATCAGACCTTCTTCGCGGAACGGGGCTTGTAGGACAGGGCCAGGCGGCGGAAGGTGTTGTTCATCAGCACGGCGGTGAGGATGAGGACGCCGAGGATGAGGCTGGCCCAGTCGGAGTTCCAGCCGGTGTAGTAGATGCCCTGGTTGACGATGGCGAAGGTCAGCGTGCCCAGCGCGATGCCGATGACGGAGCCGTAGCCGCCGGTGAGGAGCACGCCGCCGATGACGACGGCGATGATGGAGTTGAAGACGAAGGACTGCCCGTTGGCGACCTGGGCGCCGTTGTAGAGGATGGTCTGGATCACGCCGACCAGTGCGGCGCCGAAGCCGCTGGCCATGTACAGGGCGATCTTCACCTTCGTCACCGGGATGCCGGTGGCGCGGGCGCTCTCCTTGTCGCCGCCGATCGCGAAGATCCAGTTGCCGTACGGCATCATCTGGAGCACCACCGAGACCAGCACCGCGATGCCGATCCACCAGAAGATCGCCACCTCGAACTGCCCGCCGATCAACTGCCCGAACACCGCCTTGGAGAACGGGTCGGGGCTGATCGCCACACTCGTCGTGCCGGTCGCGACGCGGGACAGGCCCAGGGTCAGACCCGCGACACCGGCCATCGTCGCCAGCGTGACGACCAGCGACGGGACGTTGGTGCGGGTGACGATGATGCCGTTGAGCAGGCCGATCAGCAGGCCGAGACCGAGGGCCAGGACGATGCCGACGATCATCGGCGCACCCCAGTGGCCGGAGACGATCGCCAGTGTCATCGAGGAGCCGGCGAGGACCGAGCCGACGGAGACGTCGAGTTCGCCGGCGATCATCAGCAGCCCGACGGGGATGGCGATGATGCCGAGCTCGGCGGCGATGTTCAGCCAGCTCGCCGCACCCGCCGCGGCCAGGAACTTCTCACCGCCGAAGATCGCGAAGAAGACGAAAACACTGATCGTTCCGATGAGTGCGCCCGCCTCAGGGCGGTGCCGCAGCCGGCCCAGGGGGCTTTCGGTGCGCTTGAGTGCGGAGACGTCGGGCGCCGACTCGGCCGTCGTCTCGGCCGTGATGCCGACCGTGTCGGGAAGAGAGGAAGTCATCGGTCTGGTGTCACCTTCGTGAATCTCGGTTGGGGGTTGCGAGCGGGGGCCTCGGGCACCAGGTCCATACCGGGTGCCCGACGTGCGGACCCGGCGCCCGAGGTGCTCAGCGGACGCCGGCCGCGGTACCTGCGATGGCTGCGGCGACGTTGTCGGAGGTGACCAGGAGCGGGCCGGTCAGAAGGGGGTTCTGGGGCGGGATCACGCCGTAGGAGAGGTACTGGTTGGCTATGGAGACGGCGTAGAAACCCTGCAGGTAGGGCTGTTGGTCGATGGCGAACAGCTGCTTGCCGGCCTTGATCCGGTTGAGCTGGCTCGTCGACAGGTCGAAGGTGCCGAGCTTGACCTTGTCGCCGGCCTTGGCCTGTTCGATCGCGGAGGCGGCGCTGTCCGCGTCCTGGACACCGATGGTGACCAGGGCGTCGACGCTGCTGTCCTTGAGCAGTGCGCCCTTGATGGCCTGGGTGACGGCGGAGGGGTTGCCGAAGTTCGAGGAGGGCAGCGGCAGCTGCTTGGAGGTGGCGCCCTTGCTCTTGGCGCCGTCGGCGATGCCCTTGCACCGGGCCTCCGAGTTGGCCGCGCCCGGCACCGTGTTGACGCACAGGATGTTCTTGGCACCGGACTCGGCGAACTTCACGCCGCCGGCCTTGCCGGCCTCGTAGTCGTCGGAGCCGATGTACTTGAGGCCGCCGGTACGCCGCGCCGCCTCGACGCCGCCCGAGTTGTAGACGAAGACCTTGACGCCCTTGGCCACGGCCTGCTTGATCGCCGCGTCCTGGCTGTCCGGGACCCAGTCGGGGACGACGATCGCCGAGGGGTTCTGGGAGAGCGCGGTCAGGGTCAGCTTCGCCGCATCGGGGCCGAGGTTGTCGTAGTTCTGCGGACCGAGGAAGGTGACCGAGCCGCCGCCGGCCTTGACCACCTTCGCCGCGTCCTCGCCGCCGCGTTTGACGGCGGACCAGAACGGGTCGTCGGCCTTGCCGCCGATCACGTAGACGGAGACCTTGCCGTTGCTCTTGGCGCCCGAGTCCGAGCCGGCCGCGGCAGACGCTGTCGCCGTGCCCGCCTTGTCGTCGGTCGCCTTGCCGCTGGCGCAGGCGGTCAGTGCGGAGGCGGCCAGGGTGAACAGGCCGACCGTGGCCAGCAGTCTGCGGGGAAGACGGCGACCGTGTGGCCGACGGGTATGGGTGCGTTCCATGTGCTGCGGTGCTCCTTCGTGGCGATCGGCGCGGGGAGGACGAGGCGCCGGGGACGATCGTGCGGCGGTTCTTCGGGACGTCGGTGCGGCCGGAAACCGGTGCCGCCGCGGCTCTGGCGGTGCCGATCGTGATGCGGGGTCGCGGTGCGCGATCGGAGAAAAGCGGGCGTGGACGGGCGGGATACGGACCTCTGGAATTCGGCGGAGGAATTCCCGGGGAGACGGACCGTATTGCCGTTCGAGCCTGGCCCCTCTGCGGGGTTTTTCCTCAGGTCAAGGACGGTGGCAGATGGGTGTGGACGAGGCTTGCCGGGCGGCGGACGCCTCACGCTCAAGGATCTTTTAAACCGCTTTAAGCGATGGCCAGAGCATGCTTGCGTTTCGGGCGTGTGTCAAGGGTTTGACGCGCGACCTTCAGCTCCCGATATCTTTCCGTGACCCCTCGAATGATGCAATGGCCACGTATATCGGCGTGCGGAGAGGCGGGTGTGACAAGCCTTGGTCAGCGTGGCTCGGAAGTGGTGCCGCGCGCGATCAGGACGGGAGTGAGGACGATCTCCCGAGGGGCGGTGCGGCCGTGGTCCAGGCGTTCGACGGCAGCGGTGACGGCCTGCCGCGCCTGTTCCTCGGCGTTCTGGCTGACCGTGGTGAGGTCGAAGGAGGCGAGCCGGGAGAGGGTGTCGTCGTCGTAGCCGGCGACGGAGATTTTGCCCGGGACGTCGACTCCGGCCCGCCGGAAGGCGGTGAGCATGCCGATGGCGCACTGGTCGTTGTAGGTGACGACGGCGGTCGGCAGGTCGCCGCTTTCCAGGAAGTGCCGGGCTGCCAGCTCGCCGGCGTGTTCCGTGGCTCCGCCGTGCAGGACCCTGATGTGGGCGTCGAGGGTGTTGCGGCGCATGGCGGAGCGGTAACCGCGGCGGCGGTCGGTGACGATGACGCCCTTGCCGCCGTCGACGTAGACGATGGAGTGGTGACCGAGCTCCACCAGATGGTCGACGACCTGGCCGACTCCGACGTCGTCCGCAGTGCGCACGACGTCGAGGCCGGCCTTGATGATCCGGCGGCCCAGGGAGATGACCGGCGCCCGGCGGGCGAGCTCGGCGAGTTCGGCGTCGGCGGACTCCGAGCCGAGCAGGATGAGCGCCTCGCACCGGAAGGCCAGGAGGGTCTCGATCGCGGTGCTCTCGGTCCGGGTCCGGGTCCGGGTGCTCAGGACGAGGTCGTACCCGATCTCCTCGGCCGCCGTGTGCAGGTGCTCGACGAGCTCCGCGTGGAACGGACTGTGGACGTCGATCACCACGCCGAGGAGCCTGCTGCGGCGACTGGCCAGCGTGCTGGCGGTGCGGTCCGGGCGGTAGCCGAGGTCGGCCGCGGCCTTCAGGACACGCTGGCGGGTGCGCTCGCTGGGTCCGGGAACACCGCGCAGCACCAGAGAGACCGAGGCGGTGGAGAGACCCACCCGCGCGGCGACGTCCTCCAGTCGGGGACGAGGGGATGCGCCGTTGCCGCCGGCGGGGCCGGCGCTCTCGAAGTCGCCCACGTCACCTCCTGGTGGGTTTGGGGTCATACCCTTGACGCATGCCAGTGGCGGTGTTGATGATAGCAGTGATTAAAGCGTTTTAATTCATGGAATGGTGGCGTAGCCCCACATGCCACGACCACGGCGCACCGGGCGCCTGAAGGGGAGGCCCATATGCCCACGGCCGGGCACTGTCGCCGTTCGGCGGCCACGAACCGGAACCGGGCTGTGAGTTCGCGACGGCCGCCCTGACGCCCCCGATCCTCGCCTCTCCGCCCCGCACAGTGAGGTGCAAGCACCATGAACCAGTTCCCCGCACGTTGCCTCCGCAGAGTGGCGCCGGCCGTTGCCGCGGCAGCGCTGGTGCTTGCAGGCTGCTCCAGCGCATCCGGCGGCAAGAAGGCCGAGCAGTCCGCCGCCCAGGCTTCGGTCGGGAAGGCCGACACGCCCCGTATGACGGTGGCGATGGTCACCCATGCGCCGTCCGGTGACACTTTCTGGGACACCGTCCGCAAAGGCGCCGAGGCCGCGGCCGCCAAGGACAACATCAAGCTGATCTACTCCAACAACGAGACGGCGTCCGATCAGGCCGCCCTGATGCAGAACGCGATCGACCAGAAAGTCGACGGCATCGCGGTCACTCTGGCCAAGCCGGACGCGATGAAGGGTGTGGTCGCCAAGGCGGAGCGGGCCGGCATCCCGGTGGTCGGCTTCAACGCAGGGCTGTCCGTCTGGAAGGAACAGGGCTTGCTGGAGTTCTTCGGTCAGGACGAGTCGGTCTCCGGCCAGGCTCTGGGGACCCGCCTGAACGGCGCCGGCGCCAAGCACGCCCTGTGTGTCATCCAGGCCCAGGGCGACGTGAATCTCGAACAGCGTTGCGCGGGCGTGAAGAAGACCCTCGGCGGCAGGACGGACATCCTCTACGTCAACGGCACCGACATGCCTTCGGTGAAATCCACCATCGAGGCGAAGCTCGCCCGGGACCGCTCCATCGACTACGTCGTCACGCTGGGAGCCCCTTTCGCGCTGACGGCGGTGCAGTCGGTCTCCGAGTCAGGCAGCAAGGCCAAGGTCGCCACGTTCGACCTCAACAAGGAACTGGTAACGGCCGTCGAGAAGGGGGCCATCCAGTTCGCCGTGGACCAGCAGCCTTACCTACAGGGTTACTTGGCGGTCGACTCGCTGTGGTTGTACAAGACCAACGGCAACTACATGGGCGGCGGCGAGGAGCCGGTCCTGACCGGTCCTGCCTTCGTCGACAAGGCCAACATCCACTCCGTCGCTTCCTTCGCGGCCAAAGGTACGCGCTGAGTGCGGTGTGCCCGTGACGGGCAAGCTTTGTCTGCGATCCGTGTCGGCGCTGGCAGGCGCGGACAGGCTCAGTCTCCAAGGGGCAGAAGGTCGTGGATGTTCAAGCTGCTGGCTTTGAACTTGTCCGCGTCGACTGCGTCGGCGAGGCGGACCGCCAGGGCGGTGAGGATGTCCAGCAGTGGGCGGTGTCGGCGGTGCGGTTTGGCATAGCGGAAGTTCTTCAGGACCTCATGGATCTGGTCCATCTGTCCGCCTTGAATGACCCAGGGTGCGAAATGCCGTTCTCCCTGGGTCACGAGGCACCAGACGAACGTGGAGGCGGCTGGCTGCTCCGAGGCGGTGAGGATTCCCCTGCCTCGGACCGGTGGTTCTGGCAAGCAGCGTGAGATGGCTTGCCAATCTGCGTCTGATAGCTGCCACTTGCGCATGCGTGCTCGACGCCTTTGATAGTTGACGAGGTGTTTCGCCGCTTCGAGTTCGGCGGTCAGGCCAGCGAGGGCTGCGTCGAATAGTTCCGGGTTATCGGTGTTTCGTTGCCATCGTCCGAGGGCGGTTGCGGCACCGGGCGCGTGGTGGGGGCGGTGGTGTCCGAAGAATTCGGGTGCGCTGCTGGCGGGCTGGCCGGTCGCTTCCTGGTAGAGGCGAACGCAGATGGCGCGCCGGAAGACCCGCGGGCTGATGCCGGTGAGGTCCAGATGCCGGAAATGCCGGTCGAACCACGGGGCCGTACTTCCTCCGGTGTGCGATGGTCTGTCGCCGGGTGAGGCTGGTGGGTTTGATGAGGATCAGCGGATCGAGGGTCAGCCGGAGCCTTTGCTGGATGGGCGGCTGGTCCAGGAGGTAGCGGCGGCCCCAGACGGTCTTCCATCCGAGGTCGCCCATGCTGAGGAGAACTGGCCGCAGAAGATCGATGGCCTCGGCAGGGCTGTGCTGGTCGGTGATGCGTACTGCGGCTTCGAGGAACCCTGCGCAGGCGCGGGATTCGTCGCTCGAGGTGGTGGAGGAGACAAGGTCGCTGCCTGCTGGCCAGGTGAGAGACAGCAGTGAGGTGAGCCATCGAATCTGCGTGAAGTACTGCTCCGGCGGGATCGGCTCTCCCAGGCTCTGAGCTGTGCCGGGACCGTCCGGTCTCAGGAGCGCGGCCAGGCGCTCTTGGAGGACGAGCTGCTCGTGAGCGGGTGGTGGGCCCTGGACGCTGGCAGTGGTGTCGAGCCGTGTCCCGCAGCTGGGCGGATCGAAGGGCCTTTCGAGAGTGGGGAGGGTGGTTCGGCACTGCAGGGGGTGGAGCCTGTGGTCCTTGATCCGAGGCAGGAGGCGGGCGCCCGAGCCCGGCGCGAAGTGGACAGGCTGCTGGCAGACCGGGCAGAGGTGTTCGAGGAATACGCGCTGGCGCATGCAGGCGAAGACGGGCGGGAGGCGCCAGCTGCGTCGCCATGCCCCGCCGTGCTCGTTCTGGATGGTGCTGCCGTTGCTGGCGAGGCATTGAGGGCAGTAGCGGGTCGAGGTGGTGAACAGCCACCGTTCCGTTCTGATGACCTTCCTGCCATCCATCGTGCGGGCTTTGTCCGCGAAGGCCGGCGCCGCGTAGGGATAGCGCTCTTCGAAGGCGCTCAGGCAGAGCGCCGCGGTCTCGCTCGGAGTGAGACGGGCGGCCGTGCTGAACACCGCGGCGGTGTCGGCATCCAGGTGGACCATGGAGCTCAGGCGGGGCCGTGCCTCACTGCGGTCGGTCACGGTCAGGCCGGTGAGGAACATGACGCGGGCGGGGGTGTGTTCCAGCCGGTGCGAGAGGCGCAGAAGGTAGCCAGGCAGCGACTCGTCTTCGAGAGGGTCGAGGCTGAGCGGCAGTGGATCACGGAGCATCGTCGGGTGTCCCCTTGCTCTCAGCCGGCGGCCGAGCCGGGCAGGCCACGGTCGTCGAAGACGTTGTTACGCGGACGTTTGCCGACGGGCTTCGGCTTCGTCTCCGCGGGGGCTTGGGAACGTCGGGAACCTCTCCCGCGTCGGGCAGACGACCTGCGGGATTGCCGAGATTGATGTCGATCTCGTCGAGCAGCTCAGTAGTGAGCCGTTCGTCGCCGGAGTCGATGGCCTGGGTGCAGCCGTCCTCGATCAGCCGTTCCAGCAACCCGACGATGCCCCGGGTGCGGCGGAAGAGGTACTCGGGCATGACGCCCTCCGTCAGCATCCCGGCCTCCGCGCGGAAGAGCCGGACCTGGTCTTCGATGCCAGCAAGGTGCTGGATCCAGGCGTCGGTGGACTCGGCGGTGTCGTAGCTGAACGGGACGACGACCTGCTCACGGCGCGGTTGCCGGTGGCGTACGACCTGCTGGGCATGGCCGGGCTGCTGTTCGTGCACTGGCGGGCGGCGCTCGGCGGACATGCCTCGATGCACGAGGAGACCCTGCCTGACCGGTCGTCCACCTGGGCCGCCGTCGCCGTCGTCGCGCTGTGGGCCGTGGCCCGGTTCGGGGCGGTACCCCGGACCTCGCATCCGCACCCGTTGGCCCGGATCGGCGGCCCGGCGATGGCCGCCGCGATGGCGCTGATGCTCCTGACCTGACCTGTTCCACCGACGAACAAGGAGAGCCGCACATCATGAGCACCTACGAACTCACCCAGCGCGTAAGGGACTTCATCTCCAGCGGCCCCAAGAAGCTGCTGATCGACGGGGAGCGGGTGGAAGCGCCCGGCGGGCGCCGTCTTCGCCACCCACGACCCGGCCACCGGCGAGAAGGTCACCGATGTGGCCCATGGCCCGGCCGAGGACGTGAACCGGGCCGTCGCCACCGCCCGCCGCGCCTTCACCGAGGGCCCGTGGAGCAGGATGACCCCCTCCGAGCGGAGCGGGCTCGTCTGGCGGATCGGTGACCGGATCCTCGAACGGGCCGCGGACTTCGCCCAGTTGGAGGCGCTGGACAACGGCAAGTCCGCGGGCGTGGCACAGGCGGTGGGCGTCACCTGGGCGGCGGACATCTTCCACTACTACGCGGGCTGGGCCACCAAGGTCGAAGGGCGGACCATCCCGGTGTCGGTGCCGTGGGTGCCGGGCGCCGAGTGGCACGCGTACACCCTGCGCGAGCCGGTCGGGGTCTGCGCCCAGATCATCCCGTGGAACTTCCCGCTGCTGATGGCGGCGTTCAAGGTGGCGCCCGCCCTGGCCACCGGCAACACCGTGATCCTCAAACCGGCGGAGCAGACCCCCCTGACCGCCCTCCTGCTGGGCGAGATCATCCAGGAACTCGACGTCCCGCCGGGTGTGTTCAACATCGTCACCGGCTTCGGCGAGGCGGGCGCCGCCCTCGCCTCGCACCACGACGTGGACAAGGTGGCGTTCACCGGTTCCACGGAAGTCGGCAAGAAGATCGTCGACGCGGCGCGGGGCAACCTGAAGAAGGTCTCCCTGGAGCTGGGCGGCAAGAGCCCGAACATCGTCTTCGCGGACGCCGACCTGGAAGCGGCGGTGTCCGGTTCGGCGGGCGCCTGGCTGTTCAACCACGGCCAGTGCTGTGTCGCCGGCACCCGTCTCTTCGTCGAGGACAAGATCTTCGACGAGTTCACGCAGGCCGTCGCCGACTTCGCCGCCCAGGCGAAACTGGGCCCCGGCCTCGGTCCGGCAACCGAGGTCGGCCCGCTGATCGACCAGGACCAGGCCGACCGCGTGACCGGTTACCTGCGGCAGGGCCTGGCCGACGGCGCCCGCGCGCTGACGGGTGGTGGGCGGCACGGCGACACGGGGTTCTATGTGCAGCCGACAGTCCTGGTCGACGTGAAGCCCGAGTTCAGTGTCGTACGGGAGGAGATCTTCGGCCCGGTGGTCGTGGCACAGCCCTTCTCCACCGACGACGGCGTCGTCCGCCAGGCCAACGACACCGACTTCGGCCTCGCCGCCGGCGTCTGGACACGCGAACATCTCCAAGGCCCACCGCACCGCCCGCCGACTCAAGGCCGGCACGGTCTGGGTCAACACGTACAACGCCTTCGACACGGCACTCCCCTTCGGCGGGTACAAGCAGTCCGGTTGGGGGCGGGAACTCGGCGAGGGCGCCATCGATCTCTACACCCAGGTCAAGGCCGTGAACATCCAGTTGTGAGGGGGGTGCGCCCGTCGGCGGGGCTTGGTGGCACGGCCTCGCCGACGGGCGCGAGCGGGCCGTGGTGTCGGCCGTGTACTCCGGCGACGGCTCCCTCCTGGCCGAGGCCCGCTTCCAGGTCTTGGGCGGTCGGCAGCCCACTGAGACTCCCCCGAGCCTCCGAGCCGACGGCGTGCCCATAGCGTGCCCGTAAGACCGGTCAATCACGGTCACCAGCGGTGCGATGCTGCGCTCCCGGGCGCCACGCCAGAGCACATAGGACCAGCTCAGAAGGCATCCGGCTCTCCAAGCGCCGTCGCTTCCCAAGCTGAGAGCGCGAGTTCGATTCTCGTCACCCGCTCCCTGATGAAACCCCAGGCCAACAGCCTGGGGTTTGTTTGTTGTCCGATCCCATTCAGGGGCTCGTTCGGGACCGCCGTCGAAGCCGGATGGGAACAGTCGATCAGTACCTTGCCGTCCGGAACCGTCCGGGTCACCGAGTACAGCCGGCTTCGCGGCCCCGCACCACCGCTGGACGTGCTGCCGCAGGTCGGCCGGCGGCGTGGCCGTCCCGGCGTGGTGCCTACGCTTCTTGGCGGGCCGGAACCACCGGCAGCACGATGCGGGAGGGCCGGGCGGGGTCGTGGAAGACCTGCTGGCGGGCCACTCGGGCCGTGGACGCGCTCTCCTCGGGTTCGCCTGTGTTGAGGTTGCGGTCCCAGCGGGGGAAGTTGCTGGAGGTGACCTGGACCCGTATGCGGTGCCCTGCCCGGAAGGCGATGCTGGTCGACCACAGGTCCACGACGTGCTCGGCCGGCTCAGCCGGGGTCGCCCGTACCCGCACGATGCCGTCGGTCACATTGCGGGAGACGCCGTGCTCGTCGACGTCACACAGCCGTGCCACCCAGTCGGTCGAGGGCCCGTCCGTGGCGGCGAAGAGCACGGCCTTGACGCGGCCGGTCACCTCTATGTCCTCGGTGAGGGGTTCGGTGGTGAAGACCAGGACGTCCTCACGCGCCTCCACGTCCCTCTGGTCGAGAGGCCCGGGACGGAACTCGTCGGACATCAGCAACGCGCCGCCGGTGGTGGGCACCGGGTCCATGGGGTCGTAGGTGAACTCCTCGGCCTGCTCGGCGACAGCGGGCGGCTCCTGCGTCAGGCGTCCGTCGGCGCGCAGGTGGAAGTCCGTGTCCACGGCCCGCGACAGGGGCCATTCCGTCTCCTCGCGCCACTGGTTGACGCCCATGACGAACAGCAGCACCCTGCCCGTGTCCGGCTCCAGCGCCTCACCGTCGCCGATCGTGCGCTGGAACCAGTCGAGCTGGAGGCCGTGCAGGGGTCCGCGCATGCCCATGAAGGCGGAGTTCGCGCCGAACCCGAAGTTGACGTCGCCGATGACGTGCTGCTGGTTGGTGTGACTCCACGGACCCATGATCAGCGTGGCGGACCGGCCGGCGCGGCGCATGGCGGTGAAGTTGTCGAGTGTGCCCTGGGTGAAGATGTCGTACCAGCCGCCGACCTGGAAGGTGGGCAGGTCGACCTCGTCGTGCCGGCCCGCGACACGGCAGGACCGCGCCCACTCGGGCTCCCGCCGGGACCTCTCGTAGCCCAGCTCGGGAAGGTCGTGCCGGACGAACGCGGGGAACCGCCCGGCAGGCAGTTCGCCGTAACCGCCGTCGGCCAGGCCGTCGAGATCCTGCACGAGTCCGCCGAGGCTGCTCACGAGCGTGGCCGGGTCGGTGCTGTGCCGGCGCATCAGCGCGTCGGCGCCCATCATGAGGGACCAGGGCGCGGTGATGCCGAGTTCGATCGCGCCGCCGCGCGTCCACAGTCCGTCGTCCGGTTCGGACCACGTGACCATCGGCGCGATCGCCTTCAGCTCCGGCGGCTTGGACAGCGCCGCCATCCACTGGGTGTTGCCGAAGTAGCTGGCGCCGATCATGCCGACGGAGCCGTTCGCGCCGGAAAGGGCGGCGGCCCACCGTACGGTGTCGTACCCGTCGCTCTCCTCGTACGTCCACGGCTCCCACTCACCCTCGGAGGCGAACCGGCCGCGGGTGTCCTGGAGGACCACCATGAAGCGACGCCGAGCCGCCGCCAGCGGATCGAGGAGGGCGATCGCCAGGGCCATCTGCTTGCCGTACGGCAGTCGGCTCAGCAGCACCGGCCACGGCCCCGCGCCCCCGGGCCGGTAGACATCGGCGCGCAGCACGGTGCCGTCTCGCATCTCGGCCGGAACATCGAACTCGACCTGAATCTCTGCCACGCGCTGCTCCTTTGCATGCACGACGCTGTCAGACGCATGCTCGAACCTGGTCCCCGTCCCCCACTACACCCGAACGGGGGTGACTACAGCGCCCTCAGGGCGGTCACGCCACCGCGTTCAGCAGGTCGGCCAGCACGTCGGGCCGTTCCAGGGCGATGAAGTGGCCTGCTCCCGGCACCTGCGTGAAGTCGGCGGCCGGCAGCAACTCCTTGTCGGCTTGCCGGTCCGAAGGACGGGACCAGTCCTTCTCCCCGTAGACGAGATGGACGGGCGCCTTGACCTCTCGGTAGCGCGAGCGGGCGGCGATGAGGCTGGGCAGGCTCTGGTACACGGCCCGGGCGACGCCCGGGTATCCGGGACGGCGGCCCAGCGGTCATTGGTCAGGTAGCTACCGAATTCACGGTCGGCGGACTCTGTATCAGCTCGGCGGTAGGCGCGGGTCTAGCAACCGGAGGTGTAGGTTTTGGCGCTGCGGCAGGCTGTGGTGCCATCGCCGGAGCGGCTGGTGCAGCCGTGGGTAATGCGCTGTCGGACAGCGCCGATCACAGTGCTGTGGGCCAGCTCGGTGACATGGCCGAGGGCGCCATATGGGGTGCTGCGGGCGGTGGCGTGGGATACGGCCTCGGAAAAGCCTCCAGTCTGCTTGCCAAATGTCACAGTTTCCTTCCAGGAACTGGCGTTCTCCTTGCGGATGGCACGAAAAAGGCCATCGAAGACGTCGTAGTCGGCGACATCGTCCTCACGACGGACGCAGAAACTGGCGAAACCGTCGGGAAGAGGGTCGTCAACACCATCACCACGGAAGACGACAAGGACTTCACCGAGATCGTCATATCCGTGGACGGCAAGTACTCCAGCATCGTGGCCACGGACACCCACCCGTTCTGGGTCCCGGACCTGAAGAAGCGGGTCAAGGCCGGTGAGACGATCTCGCCGTGGCTGGTGTGATCACGGCGTCGGAGCCGTCCTGGATAGCCCCGTTCACCGAGCTTCTTCGAGCTGGCCACCGATCAGGTGACGGTCCTCGAAGCGCAACGAGCGAGGCCCCCGAGCTGTTGATCGAGATGTCTGACGTCTCAACCACGCTGCTCGGGGGCCTCGTTGGTCATCTATCCTGCCGCACTCGACCTGAGCGGGAGGCTGAGGACTCCGCGGTCGTGTCCGACGATCAGGTCTGGACCCGCGGTGGCCACACAGGTGAGCGCCGCATCCAGGGCGATGTGCTCCACCGCGCCGGTCTCCGGTTCCCATACCCGCAGTCGGTGGCCGTGACGGGTGCTGGTGACCAGGACCGTGCGCCCGTCATGCGCGGTGGTGGCGGTGATGACCGGTAGGCCGGCGGTGCCTGTGGAGGCGGGCAGACCGTCGCCGATCGGGGCGCCGGTGGCAAGGTCCCACAGCATGACCACGCCCTGGTCGTCTCCCGTGGCCAGCACGGCTCGGCCGGGTGTGGGAACAGTCGCCACAGCCGCCACACGGTGGTCGGCATCGGCGAGCGCACGCGCGCTCAGCTGCACGGCCGCGCCCGGCTCCCAAGGGTCGTCGACGGCTGGATCCCACACGTGGAGGCGGCCCGCGGTGTCCGAGGCCGCGATCAACGTGTGGCCGGCGGAGATCGAGACGGCGGCGATCGACTGGATCGGACTCCCGTAGGGGTTGAGGCGCCCCACGCACTCACCGGTGTCCGGATCCCACAGCCGGACCGCGCCTCGGGGGGTGGCGGTGACGAGCAGGGTGCGGCCGTCGGGGATGGTCGCGGTACACATCCCGGTCACCCCGCCGGGCCAGTCCCCGGCCGGTTCGCGAACCGGCTGCCCGGTGACCGGGTTCCACACGGCGATTGTCCCGGTGTCGCCTCCGCTCGCCAGCAGGACGCGGCCGTCGGGCAGGGACAGGGCCGTCATCGAACGGATACGGTCAGGATGTCCTGGCAGCGGGTCATGGATGAGTCGGCCGTCGGCCACGTCCCACAGGCACACCTCGCCCCTGTCCCCGGCGCCGGCCACGAGCGTTGACCGACCGGGGCGGGACACCACCGCCAGTGCGTTGACACCCCCGGATGAACCGGGCGCGGAATCGAAGAATGTCGATATACGGCCCCAGGGTGTGCCGTCGGCCGCGAGCACCGCGTTCCCGTCCTGCCGGAACCGAGTCGCCGCTTCACCCGATCGCCCGGCCGCCGCCGACTCCACCACGGCAGCCGACCCATCGGAGTTCGTCCACGCCTTAGTCGGACGGTGCTGGGGGCGCGCACTGTCCGGGTTCTCCGCCAGGCCGTCGGCGATCGTCCAGGTCCGCTCGCAGTCCCAGCAGCGGAAGTGTCCGGTGAGCAACATCAGTTTGCGGGCCCATTCCCTCCCGGCCCACTGCGGGCTGCCATTGACCGCGACCATGCCGGCGACCAGGCACAGGACGGCCTGCCCCGGCGTTTCGCGGGGTACCCCGGCCGCCGCGACCTCGCGTGCCACCCGCAGGAAGGGCTCCCACCCCTCTCCCAGCGCCTCGTCCTGCAACGCTGCGGCGACCTCGCCCCAGGGCTGCTCTCCCTCACGGACATGAGCGGGATCAGGCAACTCCGGAGCCTCGAAAGACGGACGCACCGGGTCCACGAAGAAGTCGGGGATCTCGGTGTCGCTCTCACACCCGGGACACACCAGCTGAAGGCCGCTTTCCCGGGGATCGTGAAGCCGCCATAGCGCTTCGCCCGTGTGGTGACCGGCGAAGGCCACGCAGGAGAGCACGAGGTGGGCGCAGACCTGCGCGGGAACACCAGCGGAAAGGAGGCTCCGTGTGGCCGCCCCCTCGGCCGCCCGCAGTGCGGCGCTGAACCCTGCCTCGAGATCGGCCGGGACGGGGGGCCTGTCCTCTGCGGTCACGATGCATCCCAGGTCCACCCAGAAGTCCACGGACTGCCCCGGAGGCAGGGCCGCTGCCGCCTCGACGAGATGCGGCAGGGCCGCGTAGGCGCCGTCGGAGACGGTCCCGTCGTCCAGCAGACCAGCGGCCAGGCAGGTCCAGGTCTGTCTCCACGCATCGCCGTCCTCGGTGGCAGCCGCGGAGGCCAACTGCTCCAGGAGTGCTTTCACCTCCTCGGCCTTCACACCGTCAAGGTCACGCCAACGAGGGCTGTGCAAGGGCAGCTTCGGAATCATGGAACAAGTCTCGCAATCGGCACTGACAATCAGGGGGCTCGGCGTCCGACAGCCTCTTGCTCAGCTCATCATCTGATCGACGACCACTGCCACTGAACGGGGCACGATCCGCTCCAGGACCGGCAGAACGGGATCCCAGCCGCCGAGAACCACCACCTGCGCGGCGAGCCTGCAGGCACGGGACGGCTCGGACAGCTCCACGAGTGCGGCCAGTGCGCGGGCTCGTGTCCCGCGGTGGGCGATCGAGCGGGTGAGAGTCTCGGCCCGGCCCGGATCGCCGTGCCGGGCCAGCTCCCGGGCGACCGCGAGCAGTGCCTCGCCCTGTGCCCAGCGGTCGTTGATCGCGTGGGCGAGAGCCCCGGCCCGGCCCGGATCGCCGCGCCGGGCCAGCTCCCGGACCACTTCGATCAGAGCCCTGGCCCGTGCCCGGCGGTCGGTGATCGCGTGGGCGAGAGCCACGGCCCCGCCCGTGTCGCCGGAGCGGGCCAGCTCCCCGACAATGTCCGCCTGCCGCGCCACGGACAGAACGGGGTCGAGCCGGTCGGTGAGGGACATGGCCCGCTCGACCTGCCCATGCCGGGCCAGCAGGAGTGTCACGGACCTCAGCAGAATGTCGTGATCACGGCCGTCGCCGGTCTCGAGCAGTGTTTCGGCCCGGTCGGCCAGGGCCAGGGCGACGTCCTGGCCGGCGGTTTCGGCGACCGCGTCCAGCACACAGGCCATGTCCCAGGCGCCGAGCGGGGATCCGGTGGAAAACGGGCCAGCGGCGGTCTCGTCCAGGTCTCCTTCCAGGACCATGTCCTGGTCGCCGGCCTCGCCGAGCGCCCACCCGCATACCGTGCCCCCGGCCCCGACGGCGGGTCCGGGCGGGGGCTGCAGGAGAGCGTCGAGCCGGTCGAGGTCTCCCCCGAGCGCCTCGCGGGCCAACACCACCGCCAGGGACCGCGGCTTGGACCACCCCGCCGGGTTGCGGGACCGGGTGATGTCCTCCACGCGATCGGCGAGTGCGGCGGCCCGGTCATGGTCGCCGGTGGCGACGGCCACCTCCACGAGGAGGGCGAGCACCTGTTCCGTCCCGTCGACAGCGCAGGAACTCACCTCGTCGTCGGCGCGAGCGGCGAACCTGAGCGTCTCATCGATGTCGCCGCTGTCCGCCGCCGCCTTCGCCAGCAGGGCCCAGGCCCACCCCCGGTTGTGCGGGTAGCGGATCCGCTCCGCCAGAGCGACAGCCCTGGCGCGCTCACCGGCACGGGCCCACCTCGGCACGAGGGCGACCAGTGCCTGGTCCCGCAGCTGCCGCAGGGGAATCGACTCGGCCAGCGCCTGAGCGCCGCCCAGGTCTCCCGCGCCCGCCGCGGCCTTCACCAGCTCCACAAGCTCCGTACCCTGCTTGAGCTCGTCACTGATCGTGTACGCCAGCTCAGCCGCGCGGACGAGGTGACCGGTGCGGGCGAGCGCCCTCGGGAACCACCCACTGGTGAGATCGGTGCCCGGATCCCGGCCCACCGACAGCCGCAGCAGGGCCAGCAGGCAGGGCTCGAACCCCCCTTGCAGGATGTCCCTTCCCACGTCCTTCTCCGGTGCCAGGCCGCGACGTCGCTCCCGTTCCCGCATCATGAAAAGCTCTGGCCCCCACTGGGCCAACCCCTCCGGCATGCCTGGTGCCCCCTGGTATAGCCCCCGGCTGCGCACCCGCGCAGGCGGCCCAACAGTACGGTGGGACCCCGTCGGATCACCACGGAGATCCGCTCACCATCCGGGCGGCCGATGCCGTACGGCCGCGACGGCAAGAGCCCATCGGGGCAGGCCGTATGGGGTACGCCAGGAGCGACGAAGGGCCCTGGCCCGGTCTTGGACCCGGGCCATGCGGCTGGGGCCAGGGTAGTTGATGGTGTGTCGCGTGCCGCTTCGTAGGCGGTGGGACTGCGTTGTCCGAGGCTGGAATGGCGGCGTCGGGTGTTGTAGCGGTGCAGCCAGCGGAACAGGTCGAGGCGGGCTTCGTGCTCGTCGGCCCAGGAGCTGCGGCCCTGGAGCGTCTCCCTCTTGCAGGTCGCGTCAAAGGACTCGGCGAGTGCGTTGTCCGCCGGACTGCCGACGGCACTCCTGCTCTGGATGACGCCCGCCCGGCCGCAGGCGTCGGCGAAGGCTCGGCTGGTGTCCTGACCGGGTTCAACCAGTCGTAGCAACACTCCTGATCAGAGAGGTGTGTTGTGGGAAGAGGAATCCCCGCCGCACCGGCCTCGACGTCAGGTATCGGCCGACAGCCGGCAGCGCCGGGAACTTCTCCCTTGGCACGGTCACGTTCGCAGCCGCCTGTCGGCTGAGGTCGAGCGCCAGCGGTGTGAACTGGCCTTCCGTGCGGAACAGCTCGGGGCCTGTGCGGACTGCGTCCACGTGGAAGGCCAGGTGGTCCACGTCGTGCCACAGCCACATCGCACCGACGTACAGACCGCTGCCGGGCGTCCGCGGCGGGGTGAACTCCACAACCCCGAGCCACCACCCGTGATCATCAATCCACAGCCGCGACCGCCCTCGTTGGGTCAGTCCGAGCGGCTTCAGGGACTCCCGCGCCGCTGACGTGACGATCCGGAGGACCGCACTGCGATCTGCCATGTCCGGCACTATCGACCGTCCCACCGACACCACCATCGGTCGTGCTGGCACACCATGCACAGAGCTGTTCAACGACACTGAGCGTTACCGCTCCACACCGGGGGTTGAGGAACAGCGGACGCGTTCGCCACCGGTCCGTATCGACCGCGAGTGCTCCGGCCGGCACCGGCCACTCCGACACTGGGCGAACTCAGCGCCGTGCAGCACCAGCCCAGCGCCGCTACCTGCCGGAAGATCATGCTGAGGTCTACCGGACGTCACCTGAGCCCAGCACAATCGCCCGTATGACGATCACCACGAGCGCCGCGCCGCCGCCCACGCACAACAGGCCCGTCGCGCTCGCCCGGGGGTTCCTCACGGGTGGCGTGACGGGGGCGTCCCTGGCGGCCGTCGTCGTCGGGATCGTCACTGAGAACGAGCCGCTGATCGTCGGGGGCGCGTGCCTGCTCGCGGTCTACGTCCTGATCCGCCACCTCGCCGGCCTGCCGAGACGCGCCCGGGAAGCGGCGGTCCCGCCGCACCTGGCCCTCGCGATGATCGAGAGCCTGGAGGCCGTCGGGGGTGAAACGAGCGACATACCGGTGAAGTTCGACCTCACCGTCGCACCGGACGACGCACCGGCGTACCGCGTCGAGTTCACGCAGGACATCAACCTCGCTGACCTGCCCGACTACAGGCCGCGCGGCATCCTGGTCGTCCAGTACCCGCCGGACCGGCCGCTGAAGGTGAGGATCGTCAAACGACCGACACCGGACTGGGAGGAACGGGCCGCCTCGGCCCGCCTCGACTCGGCACCCGGACCGGCCCGGGCGAGCGACCCTTGGGAAGGCTGCGGTGCCACCCTGGTCGGGTTCCTCGGTTTGCTGCTCGGCGCGGCCCTGGTCGTCCTGTTGTTCCGCGCGAACCTGTTCGACCAGGACGACTCCGACACCGCGCGGCCCTCGGTCTCCTCCTCCAGCACCTCCTCGTCGTCCACGACCACCGTGTCGTCGGCGTCCGGCACGGTGGCCCTCGGCCCCGGTCAGTCCTTCCTGGACGAGGGCAGGTTGGGCCGTTCCGTCGCCGCGCTCGCCACGGGCGTGGACAAGCAGCGGGCGCTCACCGTCGTCGTACAGGAACGCCTGCTGACGGTCGTCTTCGCTCCCACCGGGACCCAGGCGGCCTCCCGACTCGACCTGGATTCCCTGCCGTACGACCGTGTTCCGGCCCTGGTGAAGGAGGCCACGACCACGCTCGGCGTCGGCTCCCCGCGCACCTGGCAGCTCACCGCCGACCGCCTCACCGGCGCGGTGGCCCTCAGGATCTCCGTGACCGGCTCCGAAGGCACCGCCTATCTGGAGGCGGACGGGCAGGGCAAGGTCGTACGGCGCGTCCCGGCAGGAGGCTGATCCATGGACCGGCATGTGTATCTGGTGCTGTGGTGCGGGGTGTTCGGCGCGTGGGCACTGGTCGGATACGGGAGGTCGCTGGCCGGGATGACCCGGGCGCAGCGGACGGTCCGGGCGACGGGACGGATCGAGCGGGTGGACGAGCCCCGGCACGGAAGCTCCCCGAGCGACGGGATAGCCGTGGTCGTCTCCTTCCAGGACCCGTCCAGCGGGCAGGAGTTCACCGTCACCAACGAGGGTGATCGCGGCGAGAGGATCAGCGTGGCCTGGACGGGCCGGGAGATCGGGGTCCACTATCCGCGCGGCAGACCCCACGCCTTCCGGTTCACCAACCACCTCTCCGAAGGCGGGCGCGGCCTCGGCTGGGCGAACTTCGCGCTCTTCCTCGTCTACGCAGGTCTGGTCGCCGTCGCCGCGATCGACTGGGGCTGGCCGTGGGCGCTGCTCGGCTTCGGCGGGCCCTGGGCCCTCTCCGGCCTGTACCACCTGCCCGGGAACATCCGTGACAGGAACCGCCGTATCGACCAACTGGCAGCCATGGTCGCCGTATCCGGCCGTGTCGTCGCCGTCCTCAAGAGCGTCACCGTCGACTCCAACGACGGCCACACCCTGACCAACCTGATGCCGGTCGTCACCTTCACCACCCTCGACGGCAGGGAGGTCACGGCCTACTGCGAGT
Organism: Streptomyces griseoruber; assembly: GCF_001514205.1. Classification (GTDB taxonomy): domain Bacteria; phylum Actinomycetota; class Actinomycetes; order Streptomycetales; family Streptomycetaceae; genus Streptomyces; species Streptomyces griseoruber. The sequence goes on from NZ_KQ948781.1 coordinate 37,841, forward strand.
CCGGAATCCCGGACCCCGCCAGATCACGGGGCCTGAACCTCACGATCCACTACGCCCCCGACGACCCGGCCCTCTTCGTCCTGGACGTCGAGGCCGAACGCCGCTCCTGGAAGCGGGACATGGTCGTCAACGTGGTGGGTGTGCTGGTCGTGGCGGCGGCGGCCGTGGTGGGGGTGGTCGCGCTGTGACCCGGGAGCCGGACTGTCTTCCCGCCTTGGAGCCGCTGACGTTCGACTACGAGAACCTGCATCTGCGCGTGGACCGTGGGGTGTTCGAACTGTTCACCGTGGGCAGATCCGAGCTCCGGGTGCCGCTGCGGTGGCTCGGGGCACTGGTGCACTACAAGAAGCCCGCCCGGCCCGGCCAGTTGTTCATCGGCACCGTACGCGATCCGGGCGCCGTGCTCTACGGCACCGACCAGGCCGCCTTCCGGTACAGCACCTCGCCCGCGTGCCGAGTACCGCCCGGCGACGGGCCGTTGTTCCGCGCGTACTTCAGGTACAGAGGAGGACACGTGCAGCACATGCTGCGGCGTGGTTGCTCGAAATCGCGCTTGCTCTTGCGGTGTTCGGCCCGGACGTGGTCCGCGGGTGCCGTCGGCTTCTCACGGCCGGGGTCCGGATCGGCATCGCCCAGCTCACCAGCGGCCGCACTCCGGCCCGCGCCTCCGAGACCCAGCGGGAGGCATCGTGAGCAGCGACATGGGCCAGGAGGAGACAGGCGGCGCCGTGCGGGTGCCGCACGCGGTGCCCATCGACCAGGGACATGACCGCGCAGATGGCGTACTGGGCTTCCACCAGCGGCGCCGCACCGACTACATGCGCTACGCCTACCTCCAGCTCGGCTCGGACGCCGACGCGAAGGAAGCCGTCGACCTGACCTTCGACGCGGTCATGGACTGCTGGCCGCGCATGCTCGAGACGGAGAACCTGGAGGGCTACGCCTGGACCATCCTCAAGCGCCGCGTCATCGACATGCGCCGCAAACGCCGGCGCCGGCCCGAACTGATGGAGGCCGCCGCCTTCGAGTTCGCCGTCGCCGACCACATCGAAGACCCCTACGACGCACTGACCGACGCCATCGCCCTGAACGCCGCCGTCGCCTCACTCAGCGAGCGCCAGCGCGACGCGATCCTGCTTACGGCATGGGCTTCACCACTGCCGAAGCCGCCGACGTGATGGGCAACGAGGAAGCCACCGTCCGCTCCCCACTCCGCACCGGCCGCGAACGCCTCGTAACCCTGTCGTCAACTGCCATCGGATCCCATTGGATCCGAGTCGTCGTCAGGCCCCGAAAAGTGGGGTTCATCGGACGTCCGCCCCACCTGTCGTCATTCGATCGTTTGCCGACAGAGAGGGCGGCCGGGGCGAGGGTGCGGCCATTCGGGCAGCGGTCTGTCCTGGACGACGTTCTTCATGACCAGGTGGAAGTCAGGCGTTGGACGCCTGGGAGTCGGACGAGCTGCTGGTCGTAGAGCTGCTGTGCTGATCCGAGCCCTCAGCCCGAACCGGCGACCAGTGCCTCGCCGAGCGGGGTGCGCCGGTAGAGCACCGACCGTCCGGACCGGGCGCGGACGAGCAGCCCCGCGCCTCGCAGGATGGAGAGGTGGTCTCCTACCGCGCCGGGTGCCATGGCGAGGCTTCGGGCGAGGTGGCTGGTGCTGGCCGGGGCGTCCAGCGCCAACAGCAGCCGTGCTCGGGCCCGGCCGACCAGAGCAGTCAGCGCGTCCGGTTGGGGGGTGGTCTCCTGTTCGCCCCACAGGGCGGCGGTGCCGCGGGCACGATAGACCAAGGTCCTGGGCCAGGGGGCTTCCAGGTGGGCGGCGATATGCCCGACGAAGACCGAAGGGATGAGCAGCAGCCCGTCGCCGGTGAGGCGGACTGTTCCGCCTCGGAAGAAGCCGACCTCGATACCACCGGCGCGCCAGGCGATGCCCGGGTGCAGGCTCTCGATGGTCGTGGCCCATCCGTGTTCGCCGATCACACCCACCCGGTGCACGACATCGCGCTCACAGATCGCGCGCAGTTGTGGCCAGTCCGCGGCGAGCATCTCGTGCCATGCCCGGTCCATCGCCTCGGCGATCCTGGAGACGGCGTCCGGCGAATCCAGCACCGCGCGTACGCGGGGATCGCGGGCAGACGGGCCGGTCGCGGTGGTGGCGAATTCGTGGCGGGCCGCTTCCAACGGTGTGGCCCGGATCATGGCCAGGTCGTCCGCCCAGGTCTGGTTGAGGCCGCGCGGAGGCGGGGCGACGAAGTTCGGTCCCGATTGCGGGGCCTGCAGAGCGAGGGCGGCGTCCAGTTCGGTCTCGCGGCGAAGCCGTTCAAAGGCCGGCATGAGCCGGGCGGCCCAGGCTCGCGGCAGCGGCTGGCCCTGGCCGATGAGCGAGCGCAGCAGCAAGCAGAGGTCCAGCGCGGGCGACAGCGCGAAGCGGCTGCGCAGCAGGTCCTCGACGGAGACTTCGAAGCGCAGCACTCTGCCATGCTACCGCGGGACATTGTTCCGATTCGTCCAGCGACGAATCATTGGTGAGTGGCGTGGGCGCAAGGCGAGGCTGCGCGTCATGACCCCAACCGCCGAGCCCGCGCAGGGCAACCACCGTGCCACCTACCGGGAGGTGCTGGCCGAGCCACGATTCCGGCTGCTCTTCTCAACCCGCACCGTCGCGATCACTGCGGACGCGCTGCGGATCACCACGTTCTCGGTGCTGGTCTTCTCGGCCACCGGCTCCCCGCTGCTGAGCGCACTGGCCTTCGGCATCGGCTTCATCCCGCAACTGTTCGGCTCGCTGCTGCTGGGCTCACTGGCCGACCGACTGCCGCCCCGCGCGCTCATCACCGGCGGCTACGCCTTGATGTGCGCCGCCGCCCTGCTGCTCGCCCTGGTGCGGATGCCGATCGCGGCAAGCCTCGGTGTCGTGGCGCTGGTCGCCCTCGCCACACCGGTGTTTCACGGCGCGTCGAGTCGGCTGGTCGCGCAGTCGCTGGAGGGCGACGCCTATGTACTGGGCCGTTCACTGAACAACATCGCTGCCTCCGGCGCGCAATTGTCCGGTCTGGCGCTGGGAGGTGCGGTCGTCGCGGTAGTCGGCCCGCACCGGGCGCTCGCGGTCAGCGCCGCGCTCTACTTCGGCTGCGCGCTTGCTGTCCGCATCCGGCTACCCCGGCTGCAGCCCGGAGAGTTCGGCGGCACACCTGGCAGCGCTCGGGGCGATGGCGGGGCCGTCCGGGCAAGCCTGCACGGTGCCGGCCTGCTGCTGCGCGGACGCACGGTGCGACGACTGATGCTGGCCCAGTGGCTACCGCCCGCGTTCGTAGCGGGCGCGGAAGGCCTCATCGTCGCCTACGCAGGAGGACGCCACTTCGCGCCCGGCTGGTACGCGGTGTTGATGGGCTGTCTGCCGGTCGGCATGCTTGTCGGTGACCTTCTGGTGGGCCGACTGCTACGACCGCCCACCCGGGAGCGACTGGTGGTCCCGTTGATTGCGCTGATGGGACTGCCGCTGGTCGGCTTCGCTGCCGAGCCCGGAGTGGGCGTCTCGTCCTGTCTGCTGCTGCTCTGCGGCTTCGGATTCGCCTACGGCCTCGGCCTGCAACGGCCGTTCCTGGACGCCCTGCCGCAGGATGGTCAGGGCCAGGCCTTCGGTCTGCTCGGCTCCGGCAGCATGACGCTGCAGGGCGTCGGGCCGGCCTGCTTCGGCGCGGTGACCGCAGGCATCGGAACGGGCGGCGCAATCGCCCTGGCAGGCGGCAGTGCGGCGCTTACCGCCGGCTGGATCCTCACCTGGCTCCCGCCCACCTCCCCCGCGCCCGTCCCGAACTGCTCAACGGGATCAGAGAACGGCACCGAACAGCATGCGTGTAGTTCTCCTGCACAGTAACCGTCGTAGGCCGGGTCGGCAGCCGTGAGCCGTCACGCACCCCACCCTCACCCGTCTCTCCGACAGCCAGTCATTCCCGGTAGCTCATGGTGTAAGGAGTCCTAAGCCTCGGCTCTGCCAGCCGTTGCGGACCACGTACGGGATCTTGAGATCCACGAACAGCCTGTGGAAGGTTCATGCCGCATGATCGATGAATTCGCGAAGGACAACCTGTTCGGGAGACTGCGGCGGGACCGCGAGGCGCTGCTCTGGAAACTCGATGGCTTGTCCGAATACGACGCCCGCCGACCTTTGACGGCGACCGGGACCAACCTCCTCGGCCTGGTCAAGCACGTGGCCACCGTCGAGGCCAGGTACTTCGGCGAGGTCTTCGACCGCCCTTCCCCGGAACCGCTGTCCCGGTGGCAGGACTCCGACGGCAGCGATCTGTGGGCGACCGAGGACGAGACCCGCGATCAGATCATCGGGTTCTACCGGCGCACGTGGGAACACTCGGACGCGACGATCACCGCGCTTCCCCTCGACGCCCCCGGCCATGTGCCGTGGTGGCCGGAGCCTTATGCCGACACGAACCTGTTCGCCGTCATGGTCCATGTCCTCGGCGAGTCCATCCGGCATGCCGGGCACGCCGACATCCTGCGCGAGGGCCTCGACGGCCGGACCGGATTGCGCGCCGAACACGAGAAGCAGATCGACGAGGAAGCCCGTGCAGCGTACTGCGCGAAGATCGAGCAGGCCGCCAGGTCGGCCGCATCAATCAAGGATTAATCAGACCTTCCGAGCAGTCTGACATCAGCTCCCCTACCGGCACTGCGATTTCCGAGCACCCCGGCCACCTGATATGCCCGCGTCACCCGATGTGGGCGTTCAGTCCACGCCTTCGTCGTCCTCGTCCAGCTCGGGCCCGTCCGGGTCCCGCAGCGGGCGCAGGTCGCCGGCGGCCGGGGTCGAGGCGGTGAAGCTGGAGCGGCCGAGCAGGTTCAGGTTGCGGTGCTTGAGCGGGGAGAGCCCGGGGGATGTGCTCCTCGCGGATCTCGTGGCCCTCGGCCTGGGGCTGGGCGACGGCGGCGTCGATGTAACGGGTCGTCCAGAGCACGATGGCGTTGAGGACCAGGCCGAGGCGAGCAGCTGGTCCTCCTTGCCGTCCCGGTACGCCTGGTGGATGGTGCCGCGGATCTACGGCAGCATCACGGTCCCCACGCCTGCTCGGCCTCCGCCTTCAGGATTCGCCTGACGTGACTTGGTGCAGAGAAGCTGGATCCCGTACATGCCGCACGCTGGAGCGATCGAGGTGCGGGACATCGGATGGGCGGCTGATGCACTCCTGGATCACCATCGTCTGGGCCGACTCCGCCTCTGCAGGACAGCTCGTGACCTGGGCGAAGACCTACCTGAACTGAACCTGACGATCAAGACCGTCAGCCGCCCGAAGAACGTCCCCGGGTTCGTCGTGCTGCCCCGGCGCTGGGTCGTCGAACGCTCACACGCCCGGGTCATGCACTTCCGCCGACCCGCCCGGGACTACGAACGGCTCATCCAGCACTCGGAACCGCTCATCACCTGGGCCGCGATCACCCTCATGACCAGGCGCATCACCCGCAGAAACTCCCGCAGAAGCGGACAGCCGGCCTCCCGCGAGGCTCAAGGCGACCGATCGTCTCGGCACTGACGGTCAGCAGTGCCACCCTGATGTCACCGGGCCCGGATCACGGCCCTGAGCACCACTCTCCCATCGCCGCCGAAGCCTGGCAGTAACTTCTGGCTCACAGCCACCGCTTGGCTGCTTCGACGCTGTCGCCGCCGCTCGTGTTGAACGCGATCGCAGCCTTCGGCGCATTACGCCGGACCAGATTCACGACCTGCTCAAAGAGCGGCAAAGCGGCTCCGGCTTGCGGATCCCACCCTCGATGACGACGACGTCCCAGGCGTGCTCGGACAAGGCTGCAACAATCGCCGGCTCAGCCGACTCATCCAGCTCGATCAGTGTCATGGACGCATCGATGGCGTGTTCGCCGAATCGGGCCAGTTCCTGGTCGAGGGCCGCTCGATGGGCGTCTCCGTCCATACCGCTAGGCCAGCAGGACGGTCAGGGCGCTGAAGTGGTCGGCGGCCAGGCGTGGGTTGTCCGTGTGCAGACGCCGACGACCACGGACGATCTCGCGACGGACCCGGCGTCGCAGGACCTGGCGGACCGCATCGCCCACTTCGCCGGCGCCCGACTCCTGGAAAGTGGTTGAGGTACACGAAATCCCGGTGAGATTGATCTGCACACCGGCGATCCGCGATGGTGAGCCCGCAGGCGTCGGTCTGGCCGCCTCCACGGTCGGCACCCGCACGGACAAGCCGCTGCTGACGTTCAAGCAGATCGCCATGGTGGTCGCGTGGACCGTGGACGTATGGGTGAAGCGGCCGGACGGCGCCGACTACGGGGCTCCGCACATAGTCAGCGCGGTTCGCGCCAGCCCGCGCAGCCAGGCGTGGGCGTGGTCGGTGTCGTAGCGCTGATGCCACGACAGGTATACCGGTGCCGACGGCAGTTCGAGCGGGAGGGGGAGCGCGACCAGGCCGAGGTCGGCGACCGCTGACCGTGTGGTGGCTTCGGGGACGCTGATCAGGATATCGGAGCCGCGCGCGAACTCCAGCGCGGCCGCTTCCGTGGGCGCGGTCGCCACCACGCGGCGGGTGAGGCCGAGCCGCGCGAGGGCGTCGTCGAGGGCATTGCTGAGGTTTCCACGCCGCGAGACGGTGACGTGTTCAGCGGCGGCGTACCGCTTTGCGGTGACGGTCCTGACGCGGGTGAGGGGGTGCCCCTGCCTCACGACGATGACGAGGCGGGTCTCGCCCACGTTCTCGGCACGGATGTCCGGTGCGCTCGGGCGGTTGGCGTTCGCCTCCAGATCGACCTCGCCGCGCCGCAACTCGGGGGTGTCGATGCTCGATTCCGCGACGAAGCGCAATCGCACGCCCGGCGCCTGTCCGCGCACGGCCGCGAGCAGTGCGGGGCCGCTCAAGGCGACCAGGGAATCGTGCCAGCGAAGTGTGAAGGTGCGCTCCAACGTTGCCAGATCGAGTTCACGGCTCGGTGCCAGCACCCCCTGGACCTGGTGCAGCAGCTCGTGCACCTGTTCCCGGACGGCGATCGCATACGGCGTCGGGGTCATCGTACGGCCGGTGCGCACCAGGATCTGATCCCCGGTCGTGCGCCGAATCCGGCCCAGACTCCGGCTCATCGCGGGGGCGGTGACATGCAGGCGCGCCGCCGCCCCGGCCACACTGCCCTCCTCCAGCAGCGCGTCGAGCGCGGCGAGCAGGTTCAAATCCAATTGCATGAGAGTAATCCTAGCCGTGCCTGACATGCATTTGAAGTTAATTGTGGGGCTGCATACCGTTGAGGCGAAAGCGCAAGAAGTAACGCGCAGTTCGGCCCTCGACCGGCCTCAGCACCCCTCCTCAGACGGGAATACCACCATGTCCGAAACGCTCCAGACCACCGCCGTCGCCGCCTCCGACGCCGACCTGCTCGCCCAGACCGCGAACGCCGTGCGTGAGGCGGGTTCGGCGCTGCGCGAGCGCTTCGGCGAGGTGGTCCGCTACCAGACCCGCGAAGAGCTGATGCGCGCGCTCGCCGCCAACGACGACACGGCTCTCGATATCCTGCGCCCCCGCCTCACGCGCCTGCGCCCGGACGCCGGCTGGGTGGAGGACGAACTGGACGGCGGGGCGCTGCCGCCCGGCGAATGGTGGGTCGTGGATCCGGCCGAAGGCAACGTCAACCACCTGCACGCCCTGCCGGAGTGGGCGGTGACCGCCACCCTCGTGCGTGAGAACCAGCCGGTGCTCACCGCGGTCCACCTGCCGTTGACCGGCGAGACCTACACCGCGCTCACCGGCGCGGGCGCCCACCTCGACGGCCGGCCGCTGCACGTCTCCCAGACCGCGGACCTCGGCCTGAGCATCGTGGCCACCAGCCAGGCCCGGCCGGACGAGGACGAAAAGGTCGTGCGGCGCGTCGGCTCCTCGATCACCGCGATGCTCTTCGACGCGCTCGTCGTCCGCGCCGCCGTGCCCGCGACCCTGCACCTGCTGAACGTGGCCGCCGGCCGGATCGACGCCTTCTGGCAGTTCGCCGGCGCCCGCGCGGACCTGCTTCCCGGAGCGCTGCTCGTCACCGAGGCCGGCGGACGGATCTCCGACGCCGAGGGCCGCCCCTGGACCCCACAGAGCCAGAGCTTCCTGGCTGCCGCGCCCGGCGTCCACGCCGAGGCCGTATCCACGCTCTCGCGCTGACCGCGCACCACAACCCGCACGCACGGAAGGACCAGATCATCATGACCACGATCGCAGTTCTCGGAAACGGCCGCGTCGGCGGCAACCTGGCCGCAGCCCTCGCCCGGGCAGGACACGAAGTGACCGTGGCGGACCGCACGCCGGGCGCCGCCGCCGACGCCGCCCGGGCTGCCCGGATCGTCATCAACGCCACCCCGGGTGCCGGCTCGCTGGACCGGCTCGCGGCTCTGCGCGAAGAACTCCGGGACACGATCCTCGTCGACGTCTCCAACGCCACCACCGACGGACCGGACGGACTGCCCGCCGATCTGATCTACCCCGGCTCGAGCCTCGCCGAACAGCTCCAGGAAGCGCTCCCCGAAACGCGCGTCGTCAAGACACTCAACACCATGCTCTTCCCGGTGATGACCTCGCCGGCCACGCTCCCCCGGACGCCGACCGCGTTCCTCTCCGGCGAGGACCCGCAGGCCAAGCAGACCGTCCGCGAACTGCTCACCGACCTCGGCTGGCAAAAGGAATGGATCACCGACCTCGGCGGGATCCAGACCGCCCGCGCCACAGAGGCCGCGATCCTCTTCGTCCCGCACGTCATCCGGTCCACCGGATTGGCACCCTTCGCGATCTCAATCGCCCGCTGACTGTCGAGCTGCGCCGGCTGGAGGTAGCCGGAGCCGGCGCGTGGCACGGATGGGTTCCCGGTGGGACACGATCGTGGGAGCGGCACGAGCTGCCCGAGGGGCCGTTGCTCTTCGGGCGGCTGGACTTCGTGGGGCAGGGCCCCGGGCATCACATCGGCCGGCTCCGGATCAGCACGCACCCCGCCACCCCGCCCCTCGTCGTCGACTGGCGCGCCCCTGTCTCCCGTGCCTTCTACCAGGCCGGCACCCACGACCCCCAGGGCGTCGCGATCCGCCGCCGCTTCGGCTGGGCCATCGCCCGCCGCGTCCACTACGGCTCGCTCACGGTGCTCGGCGACCTCGCGCAGGGCACCACCCCCTGGACCGCCCGCTCCTGGCCGCTCCAACTGGCCCACCTGGCAAGCCGGACGCGACGGTCGTCCCGCTGACCGTCGGCTTCCGCGTCCCCGGCGCGGTCCTCGCCCTCGCCGACCGCCTCGCCGACCGCCTCCTCGACCGCCTCGGCACCGACGTACCCCGCGCCCGTTCGCTCCGCAGCGACGGCGCCCTGCGCATCCGCCACGCGGACGGCGCCGCCGACCCGGTCGCCACCGTCGTCACCGCCGTACGGGAGGCGCTCGCGCACGAGGGTTCGGTAGGGGTCGTGGCCGCGGACGCCGAGGCGTCCCGTGTGCGCGAGGCCCTCGACGCGGCCGGTCTCACCCCCTCCCCGCGGATCACCGTCATCCCCGCCCCCCTCGTCAAGGGCCTGGAGTACGACCATGTCGTCGCCGTCGAGCCGGCGGCCATCGCGGAGGCCGAGCCGCGCGGCCTGAACCGGCTGTACGTCGTCCTGACCCGCGCGGTGTCCCGGCTGGACGTGGTGCACGCCCGCGCGCTTCCCTGGTGACGTACGGGACGCCCGGGGCTGATGTGACGTAGGTCACCGGAACTCGCCTGCTCCGACAGTCAGTTCATAACGTGACCACAGATATGCGAACCCGGGTGCGAACCGGAGATCCGAACGCGTTTGCGGAACTCTTCGACGACCATGCCCGCGCGGTGTACAACCACGCCTTCAGGCTGACCGCCGACTGGTCCGCGGCCGAGGACGTCATGTCGACGACGTTCATGGAGGCGTGGCGGCGCCGTGCGTCGGTCGAGGCCGAAGGGGGTTCGCTGCGGCCCTGGCTGCTGGGTATCGCCACCAACGTGGCCCGCGCCCAGTATCGCAGCAACCGGCGCTACCGGAACGCCGCGAGCGCGGCAGCCGCCGCGAACGCCGCGGACGAGCACGTCGAGGACCACGCCGAGGAGACCGCAGGCCGGCTGGACGACCGGCGCCGCATCAGCGCCACGCTCACCGCGCTCAGTTCGCTCAAGCGCCCCGAACGCGAGGTCCTGACCCTGTGCCTGTGCGAGGGCATGGAGTACGCCGAGGCCGCCCGCGCCCTCGGCATCCCCGTCGGCACCGTCCGCTCCCGGCTGTCCCGCGCCCGCGGCAAGCTGCGAAAACTCGCCGACGCGGAACTGCTCCGAAAAAAAAGGGAACTCACCCCCACAGACCGGCAGATAACAGGTGATCGCGGATACGTGATCCGGTCCGCACAGGAAGGAAACCGATGAACGCCAGCCCCTCCCAGCCGCACCCGGCTGAGTGGACGGAGACCCAGGACCTCCTGCCCTCCGTCGAGCGGGATCTGCCGGCGGGCCGCCACCAGTTCCACAAGGAGCACATGATGGCCCAGATCCACGAAGACCTCCGCGGCAGCCGCACCCCCGCCCCGCAGCGGCAGCGCAACCCGTTCCTGCGCCGCGCGATCCTGGTGCCCGCCGCCGCCTTCGCCGTGGCCGGCGCGGTCGTGGCCGGCCTCGCCCTGTCCGGCGGCGACGGAGACGGCGGCAGGACCGCCGTGGCCACCGGCCCCGCCCTGACCACCCAGATCGGCGCCGTCGACACCAAGGGCGCCCCCCAGTTGCTCGACCGCATCTCGCTCGCCGCCGCCGACACCTCCGGACCGACGGCGCACGACGGCCAGTACATCTACATCGCCTCGAAGGTGGCCAGCACCCACTCCAGGACCGTCGGCGACAAGACCACGATCGTCAGCAAGGAGCTGCACTCCCGTCAGGTCTGGATGTCCACCGACGGGAAGGACGGCTGGCTGATCGAAGCGGGCGAGGAGGACATCACCCTGGCCGGGCCCACCCCGCTCACCGGGGCGTACGACAGCCTGGTCAAGCTGCCCACCGACCCCGACGTACTGCTGAAGCAGATCTACAAGGAGTCGGACGCCGTCCGGGACCCCGAAGTCCCCCGCGACCAGGCGGCCTTCGTCGCCATCGGCGATCTGCTGAACGAGAGCTTCCCGCCCGCGGACGTGGCCGTCGCCCTGTACAAGGCCGCCGCCAAGATCCCGGGGGTCGTCGCGGTGGACGACGCGGTCGACGCCTTGGGCCGCCACGGGGTCGCGATCGCGCGGCAGAACGACACCGACGGCCAGCGCACCGAGTGGATCTTCGACAAGAAGACCCTCCAGTTGCTCGGCGACCGCACCGTCCAGGTCGAGGCCGAAAAGGACGGGGAGTTCAAGCCCGGCACCGTCCTGTTCACCTCCGCGATCACCCAGCGCGCGGTCGTCGACGCCAACAAGCAGGTCCCCGGGAAGGCGAGCTGACGTGCGCCTCGGTTCCTCCTCGGCGGCGCTGGCCGCCCTGCTGGTCGCGGGAGTGATGACGGGCGTCTCGGTGTCGGCCACCGGCTCCGGCCTCGGCGTGCGGACCGCCGCGGCGGCCACCGCCGCCGGGCCGGACACCGGCTCCCCGGCCCGGTACGTCACCCTCGTCACCGGCGACCGGGTCCAACTGGACGCCGGGGGCCGGGTGACCGGCGTCCGGCGGGCCCCTGGCCGTGGACACGTCCCGTTGTCCGTACGCCGCCTCGGCGACGACCAGTACGTCATCCCCGCCGACGCCGCCGCCCTCATCGGCCAAGGCATCCTGGACAAGCGGCTGTTCGACGTCAGCGGTCTGATACGGGCCGGCTACGACGACACCCGGCGCGGCACACTCCCCCTGATCGTGTCGTACGAGGGGAAGGCCGCCCAGCGCAGGAACACCCAGAGGTCGCTGCTCGCGGACGGACAAGGATCCGTCACCGTCCGCCGTGAACTGCCCAGCGTGGACGGCGCCGCGCTCAGCGTCCGCAAGGAGGAGGCCGAGGACACCTGGCAGGCCCTCACATCCGCACCGGGCGTGGAACGGGTCTGGCTGGACGGCCGGTTCAAGGCGGCTGCTGTTCAGGGTGACAGTGACAAGGTCAGCGACAACGTCACGCGGATCGGCGCGCCGACCGCCTGGAACGCCGGGTACGACGGCAAGGGCGTCAAGGTCGCCGTCCTGGACACCGGTATCGACACCACGCACCCGGACCTCGCCTCGGTGGTGACGGAGTCGAAGGACTTCAGCGGCACCGGCAGCACGGACGACAGGGTCGGCCACGGCACGCACGTCGCGGCGACGGTGGCCGGCTCGGGCGCCAGATCCGACGGCCTCTACAAGGGCGTCGCACCGGGCGCGCGGCTCCTCAACGCCAAGGTGCTGAACGACGACGGCGAGGGCACCGACTCCAGTGTCATCGCCGGCCTGGAGTGGGCCGCCGCGCAGGGCGCCGAGGTGGCCAACCTCAGCCTCGGCCAGACGGACACCCCGGGAGCAGACCCGGTGGAGACGGCCGTGAACGCCCTCTCCGAGAGCACCGGCATGCTCACCGTCGCCGCGGCCGGCAACGAGGGCCCGGGCGCCGGGACCATCGGTTCCCCGGGCGCCGCGGAGTCGGCGCTCACCGTGGGAGCGGTCGACGGCGAGGACCGGATCGCCGAGTTCTCCAGCGTCGGCCCGACCGCCGACAGCGCGCTGAAGCCGGACCTCACCGCGCCGGGCGTCGACATCGTCGCGGCGAAGGCGGCGAACGGCGTTTTGGGCGACCCGGCCGCCGACGGCTACGTCTCCATGTCCGGTACGTCGATGGCGACACCGCATGCCGCGGGCGCCGCCGCGATCGTGGCGCAACGGCACCCGGACTGGACGGGGGCGCGGATCAAGCAGGCACTCACCGCGTCCACCACGCCGACCGCCGGCCTGACCGGCTACCAGCAGGGCACCGGCAGGCTCGACGTGGCCCGGGCGCTCGGCCAGAGCGTGGTCGGCGAGCAGATGTCGGTGTCCTTCGGCAAGCAGCTGTGGCCCCACACCGACGACCGGCCGGCCACCCGGCGGGTCACCTACCGCAACGACGGCGACCGCCCCGTCACCCTGGACCTGACGGCCACCGCGACCGGCCCCGGGGGCAGCACCGCCCCCGACGGCATGTTCACGCTCAGCACACGGCAGCTCACCGTCCCCGCGGGCGGCACCGCGAGCGTCGACCTCACCTCGGACACCCGCACCGAGGCGGCGGACGGCGCGTACTCGGGCACGGTCGTCGCCACCGCGCAGGGCGACGGCGACGGCGACGGCAGGTCCGTGCGGACCTCCTTCGGCGTGATCCGCGAGGCGGAGGCGTACGAGCTCACCCTGAAGTTCCTCGACCGTGGCGGCAAGCCCGTCAGCTCGCCGCTGACCGAGATCATCGGCTACTCGGGTGAGTACGAGACCAATGTCCTGGAGGACTCCCAGCAGATCGCCAAGGGCGTCTACAAGGTGCGCGTCCCGCGCGGCGACTACGTCCTGGACACGCTGATCGGCGACGGCGGCAGCGAGGGCACCTCGGCGCTCGTCCGGCCGAAGCTCTCGCTCACCAAGGACACCACGGTCACCTTCGACGCCCGTAAGACCAAGCCGGTCCGGATCACCGCCCCCGGCGGCGCGAAGATGTCGGCCGGCTACCTCAACTACCGCATGGACACCGGCGGCACCCGCTACAACACCACCCTCCTGTTCTCGGACTCCTTCACCGACCTGCGCACCGCGAGCCTGGGCCCGGCGCCCGCCGCGGGGAGGCTCAGCACCCAGCTCAGCGGCCTGTGGCAGAAGGGCAGTACCACCTACAACCTGCTCTACAACCTGCCCGACCGCTTCCCCACCGGCTACCAGCACACGGCGCGGATGAGCGAACTGGCCCTGCTGAAGCGGAACATCGGCTCCTCCGTCGCGCACCGCAAGGGTTCCGTCAACGCCCTGTGGTACGGCCCCGATCTGGGGCTGGGCACGATCAGCGACCCGTTCCCGCTGCCGGCGACGGTGAAGACGTACGTCACCACGCCCAAGGGCTTCCGGTGGACGGTCAACGTCGGCCAGCTGAACGCCGCCGGTGAAGAGACCGATGTGTTCTACGACGACCAACGGGTGTCCTACCGGGCGGGCCGGACGTACGAGTCGACGTACAACGTCGGCGTCTTCAGCCCCATGGTCGGCCAGGGGTGGGGCGCGCAGCGGGTCGGCGACACCCTCGACCTGTGTGTCCCCGACCTCGTCGACGGCGCCGGACACCCCGCGTCCTCCGTCGCCGCACGGCACACGACGGTCACCGCGGGCGGCCGTACCCTGCTCGACAACGACGGCGACCTCTGCCAGACGGTGGAGAACCTCCCGGCGGCGTCCACCCGCTACACGATCCGCACGGACCTGACCCGCCCGGCCACGGTCGCCGGCACCACCAGCCGTCTGACCGCGGCCTGGACCTTCACCTCGAAGCAGCCCACGCCGCCGAGCGGCTCGAAGGCGATGCCCCTCTCCACCGTCCGCTTCCACCCGAAGCTGACCCCGGCCGGCACGGCCCGCGCCGGCCACCGCACCACGGTCCCCCTCTCCATCCAGGGCCCGGCCGCCACCCACCTCAAGTCCCTCGCGGTGAAGGCCTCCTACGACGGCGGAACGACCTGGTCCAACGCCCCGGTCACCACCAGGAACGGCAAGAAGACCCTCACCCTGACCCACCCGAAGACGGCCAGGTCGGTCTCCTTCAAGGCCACCCTGACCGACACCACCGGCAACACGTACACGGTGACGATCCTGAAGGCATACCTCCTGACATAGGTCCTCCCGTAGGTTCCATGGCATGGCTGACGAACCTGACGAATGCTTCGGGAATCCACGCCTCGCCGAGATCTACGACGCCCTCGACCCCGATCGCGGCGACCTCGACCCCTACCTCCGGATGGCGGAGGGGGTCGGGGCTCGCCGCGTTCTGGACATCGGCTGCGGGACCGGTGTCCTCGCGCTGCTGCTGGCCGACCGCGGCATCGAGGTCGTCGGCGTCGATCCCGCCGGGGCCTCCCTCGACGTGGCCCGGGGCAAGCCGGGCGCCGAGCGGGTGCGCTGGATCCGCGGCGACGCGACGGCACTTCCGCCGCTCCGGGTGGACCTGGCGACCATGACGGCGAACGTCGCCCAGGCCATCGTGGATCCGCAGACCTGGCGCCGGACCCTGCGAGGCGCCTACGAGGCCCTGCGCCCCGGCGGCCACCTGGTGTTCGAGACCCGCGCCCCTCCCAGGCGCGCCTGGGAGGAGTGGAACCGTGAGACCTCGTACCGGGTGACGGACGTCCCCAGTGTCGGCGCGGTCGAGTACTGGGTCCAGCTGACCGAGGTGCACGGCCCGTTGGTGAGCTTCCGCCAGACGTACATCTTCACCGCGGACAGCCGGGTACGCACGACCGACGACGGACGCTTCCGGCGGCTCACCGTGCACCTTCCCCCGGCGTACGCGCAACGCCTCTTCGACGCCCGCAACACAGGCGCCAGCGACCAGGAGATGCGAGGGATCATCGCCGAGGGATTCAAAGAGATCTACTTCCAAGACGGCGGAGGCCGCGCTTTGGGAATCTCCGACGTCACCCTCAACGACATCGACTACCTCGACCTCGACTACTGACCCCCGACGCCGGCCGCAAGCCCGGCACCTGCTTGTTGAGCCGAAGCACGATAGTTGTCTCAAGCCATGGGATGGGTGGGGAAGCTGTTGCTGGCCGCAGGTGCCTTTCGGGTGACTCCCCTACAGGGTGAGATGACGCTGTCGTTCCCGGGACGGATCGCGGACAGGTACGGCCTGACGGTGCGGAGTCTGCTGTCGGCGGTTACCGAAGTGGCCGGCCAGCAGGACGTCGCCGGGGCTCTGCAGGGCGACAGTGAGGTGTTCTTGAACGCCGCGGCCCGGGGCCGGGTCGCAGCCCTGTGTCGTGTGCCGCAGGTGGGCTTACGCCGTGCGTTGTCGGCCTGGACGCGGGAGGAACCGCTGGACCCCTTCGAGACCTGCCAGCTCCGTTTCAAGCACTGGCGCCAGGACGGAACCCTGTCCCGGATCGCCGCAGCACCCCTGCCCGCCACCGACCACACCTGGCAGACCGCCCTCGCCCACACTCTCGCCCGGCAGACCGCAGCCACGGCCGGCCCCAAAAGGCCTGGCCCACGACATGGACGGTGTGACGCGGTGCCCCCTCACCGTCACCGCACCCGAGATCCAGATCATGCCGCTGGTGCGGTAGTCCCATACCGGACGGCACGGCCGCACACAACTGCTGGAGACCTCGGAGAACGAGTGGTCCCCGCTTACGCAGAGACCCCGGAGAGCGGCCGGTCGATCGCCGACCGGAAGGTGGTCAGTGTGCTCCAGGGGCTTGTGGACGTAGTTGAGCGCTGACCGTTGACCAGCCAACCCATCTCATTGGGCACCGGAGCCAGAAGAATGGCCGCATGACCGTCTTTCGCAGTGGCGGTTGAAGGTCGGCACCACGCTGATCGACTTCAACGGCATGCTCGCCGGACTGCGGAGCTGGGCGCGAGCGGCCGGTCTGCTGCGTGGTCAGCGCACGCGTGGCATCGAGCATGCGATGTCGAAGCTGCGCGATGCTGTGGCCCACCCGACCGGTTACCACCGCACGATGCCCGTGGAGACGGCACGGACCCTGCACGACCTGGCAGAGCTCATCAACCAGCTGTGGGGGCACCCGACCCCTGGAGGGCGCCTGTACCCCGCCCCGGTGGAGCGCGACGTCGTCGTCATGGCCTGGAACGACGAGGGCAGCGTCCAGATGGCCCAGGCCGATGCCCTGCGTGACGACACCGATGCCGATGGATACCTCTACCTCCTGATCCGCAGCGCTTCCCGCCCCGGAAGCCCGTACGAGGACGCGCACTGGTCGGCGTTCGACGCCCGGTTCGAGACGACGCAGTTCCCCGCCGAGTACCTGTGGGGGCCCGGAAGCCGCAGTGACGCCCTGGCCTGGCTGGATGCAGAGCAGCCGAAGGGGGATACCGTCGACTACGTCGACCGCGTCTTCATGCTCCGCGAGCACGACGACAAGGTGTATGCGCCGATGCGTCCGGAAGTGGCCGCGGGCCTCACCGAAGAAGAGCAACGCGGTACCTGGCACACCATGCGGGCCGACTTCCCCGAACACGCCTTCGCCCACGTACGCGGGCTCAGCGGCAGCCCTCATGTGCACGCCCGGACCGGCGACTGCAGAAACTGCGCTGCTCATCACCTCGGCAGCGGTAGCCACGAACAGGCCTTGCGGGCCGCCGAAGACGCCATCGGCGTCGTCACCCCCCGCAGGCCGCGCGCCGTTCGCATCCCTGACTCGTTCTTCTGGCCACACAGATTCTGAGCTCACGGAAAGGCTGATGGGAGGGTTCATTGGTCGACGCCCCTCATACAGCGCACCCATGCGCTACGACCAGGCGTTGGTGGAGGGGCAGCTCCCGGCCCAGGGTGCAGGGTGCCGGGGCCGCCCGAGCCCTGCCGTCCTGTCAGCGCAAGGCACTACAACGCCGGGTCCAGCAGCCGGCAGCGATCATCTTGCCGCAGCGGGATCGTGAGCGCGCGCCGCCTCAACTTCCGCTGCGGCCTTCAGTGGTAGGCAGCGGCCGCAGGTCGGCCGGGCGCACACCTGCAGGGGACCGTCCCATCGGTGGCGTCCGCGCCAGCGCTGTTCGTAGCACAGTTGGTCTGACCCGGACTGCGGCATCACCCGCAGTGCGCGCCGCATGGCCGACCGGG
Organism: Streptomyces griseoruber; assembly: GCF_001514205.1. GTDB lineage: Bacteria > Actinomycetota > Actinomycetes > Streptomycetales > Streptomycetaceae > Streptomyces > Streptomyces griseoruber. Next base: position 55,623 of record NZ_KQ948781.1, read on the forward strand.
CCGCGGTCAGCGCCCCGGGCACGGTGGGGTCGGCCAGCAGTCGCACCACCTCGTCGATCGCAGCACAGCCCTGGCGGTAGCCCGGCAGCTCGCCCGGGGGGACGCCTGGGCCGTGGACACGGTCGGCCGTGTCCACAGCCTGGCGCCATTCCCGGGCGACCGGCTCGTCCTGCCATGTCGCCATCGGCCCTCCGCCCGTTCCTTCCCGCGCCCGTTCCCCCTCCTTGTAGCGTCCGGGCTCCGGTCAGGGCGCTGGTGACACCGCCCTGTTCACCCGGACGGCCCCGGCTCGGCCGGACCCAGGTCCTCGCGCAGACGAACGAACCGCACGGTGCGGTGCCGGGTGGTACCCACCTCAACCTCAGCGAGCAGCGGCGTGACCACCCGGTGGCCCCCGCCGGGCAGCGCCTCCCGGACGCCTGCGGCGAGCGCCCGGCCGACGGCGGCGCGCTGGCTGCTGTCCAGCTGCGCTGTCTGGGCGAGGGTGCCGTCCGGGAGCCGGACCACGAGGTGGGCGGGGCGGGCCGGGGAGCCCGCGATCGCCACGATCTCCGTGTCCACCGTGTCGACATGCCACTGGTGAAGAGGAAGTATTTCGACCTTGCACTATTCGACTTGTGTTTCGCAGTTTCTGCGGGCCTCCTGAGATCAAGCAGTGTTGAGGGCTCGCGCTTGACGCGTCGGACGGCATGGACGCGAGTAGTGACGGCCAGAGGGTGCCGGGGTGCGGTGCGGGGCTGGTCAGACTTCGGCGAGCTGTCCGTCAGAACTTGTGTCCTGGGGCTGTGGTTCGGTGTCGGCTCGGTTCGGAAGGAGAAGGCACAGCGGGATCGCTGCGGCGTTGAACGCGGCGGCCCACCGGAAGGCGTCGCCGAAGCCGGTTGCCAGGGTGGCGGGGGTGTGGGTGTCGGCGACGGCGCGCTGGAGGATCACGACCAGGACGGCGGTGCCGGTGGAGCCGCCGACCTGCTGGGCGACGCGGCTGATGCTGGAGGCGGCCGGGATTTCGTCGCGGGTCAGGCCGACGAAGGCGCCGCCCATCAGGGCGATCATGGCCGCGCCCAGGCCGAGGCCGCGGACGAACAGCACGGCCATCAGCGTGGCGTTGCTGGTGGTGGCGGTGACGAAGCCGAACGGTACGGTGGCGGCGAAGGTGACCGCGAAGGCGATGACGGCGACCGGGCGGGCGCCGATGCGGTCCATGATCTTCCCGGCCAGCGAGCGGGACAGCAGGGTGCCCACGCCCTGTGGGATGAGCAGCAGCGCGGCTCCCAGGGCCGTTTCGCCGCGGACCTGCTGCCAATACAGCGGCATCAGCAGCATGGCGCCGTACAAGGCGGCTCCGGCCAGCAGGAGCAGCACTGTGGAGGAGGTCAGGGGGCGGTGGCGGAGCAGGCGGATGTCGAGCAGGGCGTCGGCTCCGCGGCGCAGCGCCCAGGCGGTGTAGCCGGCCAGCAGCGCGACGCCGGCGGCCAGGGGGAGCCCGACCTTGGTGGAGGTGATTCCGTCGGTTCCGCCGAGCTGGGTCAGGCCGTAGATGACGGCGGCGATGCCGGGTGCCAGGAGCAGCATGCCCACGGTGTCCAGGCGGGGGCGGGTTTTGGCGCTGGGCCGGTCGGCAGGCAGATTGCGCCAGGCCATCCAGCCGCCGACGAGGCAGAAGGGGATGTTGAACAGGAAGATCCACCGCCAGTCGCCGAAGTGCAGGATGACGCCTCCGATGACCGGGCCTATGACCGGTCCCAGGGCGGTGGGCACGGTGATCAACGCCATGACCTTGCCGATGTTGCGGCCGCCGGCGGCCTGCACGACCAGGGTGGCCATCAGGACCATCATGATGCCGCCGCCGATGCCCTGGACGACGCGGAAGGCGATCAGGGCCGGTGCGTTCCAGGCCGCGGCGCACAGCATAGACCCGGCGAAGAACAGCGCCAGGGCGAGGATCCACAGGCGTTTGCCGCCGAGGGCGGCCTGCGCCCAGCCGACGGCGGGCATGGTGGCGGACAGGGCCAGCAGGTAGGCGGTGGTGACCCACTGGACGGTGGCCAGTGAGGTGTGGAGCTGTCCGGCGAGGCTGTCGATGGCGACGCTCATGATCGTGGTGTCGAAGATGACGGCGAGCGCGCCGACGATGAGGGTGAACACCAGACGCCGCACGACCGGGTCGACCGCGTCCGGCGGGCTGGGTGTGACGGGGTTGCCGACGGCGGCCATGGGCGTCTCCTTAAGATATATGACTCTATCTTTCAGGGCCCAGACTAAGAGGCCGCGCGGATAGGCGCGGTGGTGCACCCCGGCAGCAAAGCAGGCTCAGGTCTTGGTGATCATGGAGTTGCGACGCTCCGTGATCAGCGGGGCGACCTGTGCCTGTACTGCCATCGTGGCTGGCCGACCCGCTCTGGGACCAATTCTCCGCGCTGCTGCCCGAGCGTCCGACCTATGACCCGGGCCATCCGCTGGGCTGCCACCGCCCACGCATCAGCGACCGGATCATCTTCGACAAGATGCTGCAGCTCCTGCGGTTCGGCTGCTCCTACCAAGCGATCGCCGACACGACCTGCTCGGCCACCACGATCCGCAATCGCCGCGACGAATGGATCGCGCTCGGCGTCCTCGCCCGGCTCAAACAGGTCGCGCTGGCCTCCTACGATCGGATCGTCGGCCTCGTGCTCGACCAGATCCGGGTATCGCCGAGGTGATCCCAGAAGGGGCCATGGGATGATCTTGAAGTCCTGCGAGGCCCGGGATCACCGCTCAACTTGGAGTAGCGCCGAGGTAGGCCCTGTTCTCGTATAGCTACGGCGAACGGACATGTGGCGCTGAGTGACTACACGGGGCTGCGGTCGCGCTGCTGAACAGCGGCGAAGTCGGCGTGTGCCGTCTCGACTGCCTCCGGGTACGCCTGGGTCTTCTCGTGCTCGGCGAGCGCCCGGTAGATGCTGGCGACGGACGGGTTCTGTCCCTTGCGCTTGCCGGTGGGGATGATCAGGGCGGGCTGGATCTGCTCGACGGACTCGCCGAGCGCCTTGCGCCGCAGCACGGTGTGCAGCATGTCGTCAGTGATGACCGGGGGCCGGCCGCCGTATTTGCCCTTGCGGGCCGCGGTCTCCAGCCCCTCCAGCGTCGACTCCCGGATGTTCTCCCGCTCCGTCTCCGCCATCGCGGCGAAGAACCCGAACAGCAGCTTGCCGGGACCGGTGGGGTCGTAGATGCCGGGCAACGGCCCGGCGAGCATCTCCAGCACCAGGCCGTGCTCGGTCAGATGGTCCGCGAGGGCGGTGAGCTCTGCCGCGTCACGCCCCAGCCTCTTCATCTCGAACACGGTGAAGATGACCCGGCAGTGCGGGGCGTGCGCCTTGATCTCCCGGGCGGTCTTCAGCGCCTCCTCGAACTGCGGGCGGACCTTGCTCCGGGTGCTGATCTTCTCGCTGAAGATCTTGTCTCTGCCGATGCCGTGCTTGGCGAGCGCGTCCAGCTGCGAGTCGAGCTCCTGGCTGAGGTGCGAGCAACGGGCATAGCCGATACGGATGTCCGCGCTCGGCAGACTGGGATCGACGGCCGCGGGCACCGACTTGCCGGGCCGCCAGGGCTGCCCCGGCCCTCGATTGGCCGGGGTCGGCACCCGCAGCTCCTTCGCCAGCTTCGGCACCTCGGTGAAGCGGCCGGTGTGGTAGGCGCTCGTGACTGCCCCGCTGCGCGAGCGGCACGGCGAGCCGGGGGCGGCCTTGCACTTCGGGCACGGATGGCGCTCGACGAGATCGGCTTCGGACTCAGGTCCAGCGGAAGATTCTTGAGGGGCCGCCATGGACCCAGATTTTCGCACAACGCAAGTCGCAGAACCCCCCTCCTGCCACCTTTGAGCGCGAACGGGTTCTGAGAGTCGATCCGCTTCTTGGTGATCTTCGTCCGACCCTATTTGATCTTGCTCGGGCAAAGGGTCGTCGTTTGTGCGAGAACCTCCGTGATTCGCGAGCGCCGCGGTCAGTTCGATTGACGTAGTCCGGCGACGAGGAGCGCGACCAGTCGGCGTGCGTCGTAGCGGGGGTCGCTCTCGGCGCCGATGCAGAGGTTTCCGATGCCGCGCATGAGGTGGTAGGCGTCGAGGCCGGAGCGGATCTCGCCGGAGGCGGCGGCAGCTTCGAGGAGCTGGGTGCACACCGGCAGGAGGCGTTCGAGGAAGTAGGCGTGGAGCGCCTCGAAGCTGGTGCTGTCGCCCTGCATCGCGGCTGCAAGGCCGTGTTTGGTGACGAGGAAGTCGACGAAGAGGTCGACCCACCGCCCCAGGGCGGCGTAGGGAGTGGGGCCGGCCGCCAGCAGGGTGGGGCCGGCTTCGGCGCAGGCGTCGATCTGGTGGCGGTAGACGGCGACGACGAGGTCCGCCCGGGTGGGGAAGTGGCGGTAGATCGTGGCCACCCCGACGCCGGCCTTGGCCGAGATGTCGCGTACCGGCGCCTCCACACCCGAGGTCACGAAGACCGCGGCGGCCGCGTCCAGCAGCGCCTGCCGGTTGCGCCGGGCGTCCTTGCGATTGGACCTGGCTGAGCTTCCCGGGCTCTGGCCGCCGTCGTTCACCGCAACACTCCTTCCATGGCCGATCTTGCAAAACGGATCGATGTTCCGTATTGTATTCGGAACAAGGTTCCGTTTCATTCATGATGGCAGACCGGCAGTCCTGCGGCCAACCCCTGTCCTCAGCACGCTCCACCCGGGACCGGAACAGCCACGTCCTCGTCGCCACCCGGCGTCGATGTGGCCCCGCATGAGAAACGCTCCCCATCCGGCCCATGCCCGCGGCGCCGCCTGCCGGGCCCACCGAACCCAAGAGTGCGCACGCACCGAACGGAAGGCACCTCCATGTCCGAATCCAAGACCGCGAACGCCCAGGGCGCACCCACCACGGTGGTATCCGCGCGGCCGGTCGTCCTGTCCGCCCCTGGCCGCGGTGACGACCTCCAGGTCCGCGTGTCCGCCCCCGCGACCGGGACCGGCCTGCCCGTCATCGTCTTCTCGCACGGCTTCGGCTGGTCGATGGACGGCTACGCCCCGCTGGCCGACTTCTGGGCCGCCCACGGCTTCATGGTCATTCAGCCCACCCACCTCGACTCCAGGACCCTGGGCATCCCCGCCGAGGACCCCCGTACCCCGCGGATCTGGCGCCTGCGCATCGAGGACCTCACCCGCGTCCTGGACGGACTCGACGTCCTGGAAGCCTCCGTGCCGGGCCTGGCCGGGCGCCTGGACCGTGACCGCGTCGCCGTGGCCGGCCACTCCTGGGGAGCCCAGTCGGCGAGCACGCTGCTGGGCGCACGTGTCCTCGACTCCGAGGGCAAGCCGGGTGAGGACATGTCCGACCCCCGGGTCAAGGCGGGCGTGCTGCTGGCCCTGACCGGCTTGGGCGACGACCTGGTCCCGTTCGCCGCCGAGCACTTCCCCTTCATGAAGCCGTCCTTCGACACCATGACCACCCCAGCCCTCATCGTCGCCGGGGATAAGGACCAGTCCCACCTGTCCACCCGCGGACCGGACTGGTTCACCGACCCCTACACCTACAGCCCCGGCAGCAAGAGCCTGCTCACTCTGTTCGAGGCCGAGCACTCCCTCGGTGGCATCCCAGGACACGAGGTCGCCGAGACGACCGACGCCAGCCCCGCACGCGTTGCCCTGATCCAGCAGCTCACCACGGCCTACCTGCGCAGCGCCCTGTACGGCGAGGACACCGCCTGGAAGGCGGCGGCCACCGCACTGGAGGAGGACCCCAACCCGCTCGGCACGCTGCAGAGCAAGTAACGCGCCCGACCACTCGCCTCTCGCCGCCCGGCCTCGGCCGGGCGGCGGCACACGCAGCAGAAAGGAACCAGCCCTCATGAACGCGTCCACCGTCGGCCCGCCCGCTCCGGTGCTGTCGTACAGCCCGGTGGTCCTGTCCGTGCCCGGACGGCCCGTCGTCCTCCAGGTGCGCGTCACGGCACCCGCGACCGGGACCGGCCTGCCCGTGATCCTCCTCTCCCACGGCCACGGCCCCTCGAACAACCTCTCCTCCCTGAACGGCTACGGACCGATCGTCAACCTCTGGGCGGCCCTCGGCTTCGTCGTCATCCAGCCCACCCACCTCAACTCCAGGACCCTGGGCCACGTGCTGGCCGATGTCCCGGGCGCCCCTTTCTTCTGGCGCTCGCGGACCGAGGACATGACGTACATCCTCGACCGGCTCGACGTGATTGAGAAGGCCGTGCCGCTGCTCGCCAGCCGGATCGACCACAACAAGGTCGCCGTCGCCGGACACTCCCTCGGCGGCTTCACCGCGAGCCAGCTGCTGGGCGCCCGGATCACCGACCCCGACACCGGGCAGGAGGCGAACCTCATCGAGCCTCGCATCAAGGCGGGCGTGCTGCTCGCCGCGCCCGGCAGAGGCGGCAAGGTCCTGACCGGGTTCATGGCCGAGAAGACGCCGTTCTTCCGGACCACGGACTTCTCCGCGATGACCACACCCGCGCTGGTCATCGCGGGCGACAAGGACGACTCCCGGCACTTCACAGACATGGGCCCGGCCTGGCACACCGACCCCTACACCCTCGCCCCCGGCCCCAAGACCCTGCTCACCCTGTTCGGCGCGGAACATGGACTCGGTGGAGTCGCTGGGTACGACGCCGCCGAGACCACCGACGAGAACCCCGGCCTGGTCGCGGCGCTTGCGCAGCTCACCGCCGCGTACCTCCACAGCCGGCTCCACCCCGGCGACACCGCGTGGCAGACGGCGTGCGAGGCGCTGGCAACCGGACCCGAACCGGTCGGACGCGTCGAAACCAAGTAGTGCGTCCGTCGCCTGGCTGACCCCGCTCGGCGGTCAGGCCGCCTGGCCGTAGCCGTCCGCACGCTCCGGGTGGTCGCCACGGAGTGGGCTGAAGTCGACGTCGAGGTGCGGGTCGTACGCCTCGGGCTGGATGCCGAGTTCGTGGGTGGAGTACTCGCCGAACCGTTTGATGTGCTCGGTCAGGTATGGCGAGATGTGGGCCAGGCCCTCCGGGTCGATCTCCCAGCCCTCTTCAAGCAGCTGGCGGATGATCTCGGCGATGTCCAGGGCGTTGTGGAAGATCACCGCGCTCGTGAGCAGCGCGTTGAATTTCATTGCCTTTTCCTGCTCGACCGGGCCGTTGTCGGCGATGACGCCGCAGTTGCCGAAGCCGATCCACTGGGAGAACCGGTTGAACGACTCGACCTTGTTCGTGGCCGCGGTCACCCGCCGGCGCAGCGGTGCGTCCGAGAGGTAGCGCAGCAGCTGCACGGTGCGGATCACGCGGCCGACCTCGCGGAAGGCGGCGTAGGTGGCGTTCTTCCGCGACCCGGAGCGGAGGCGCTTGAGCAGCGTGGAAGAGGAGATGGCGCCCTCGCGTACGGAGACGGCCACGCGCATCAGGTGGCGGAACCGGGACTCGATCAGGTCGAAGTCGATGACGTTCTTGCCCACCTCGCCGAACAGGGCGTCGATGTGGACGCACTCCGTGGTCTTGCTGGGCCGGTAGAAGGTCATGCCCTTCCAGTTCCTGATCCTGGGCATCAGGATCGAAGCCCAGGAGGTGGGCGAGCGCGAACACCGGCTGGGACTGGCCCTGGGTATCGGCGTGCACGGTGGTCGGCTTCACCTCGGACGTGTTTTTCAGCAGGCCTCGATGATGTAGACGGCCTCCCACACGCCGCACGGGATGAAGTGCGTGAACAGCGCGATGTAGGTGTCCGAGACGTGGTGGTAGGCGATCCCGCCCGGCTTGCCGTACCTGACGCTCGTCTCGGCCAGCAGGTTGTCCAGGTAGGTGTCCATGTGGGTGCCGTCGGCGGCCACCGCGGTACCGTCGCCCCACGCCTGGGAGATGTCGAGGCGGGCGTGGGCGTTGACCAGGTCGGCGATGGCCTCGTGCAGCAGTACCAGGGAGAAGTGCCGGTTCGCCGTGTACGCCAGCTCGTGCCCGCTCACGCCGGGGATGTGGCGGGCGGCCTCGTACGGGCCCATGTTGGTGCCCTTGACGAACGTGGTGATCACGTAGCGGCCGAAGGGGTCCTGGAGCTTGGGCTCGTTGCCGGAGGCCGGGCCAAAGCGGCGCCACCACTCCACCCAGTACGCGGTGCGGGCCAGAATCCCCATCAGGGAGCGCTCCGGCATCCTGGCCTTGATCTCCTCCTCCAGCCGCTTCGCAGACGGCCGCTGCCCCTCCGCCCGGTGTGCCTTGAGTGACGGGATGCCCGTCTCCGGGTCGATGACCAGGCCCTCGTTGTCCGGGTACCCGGCGTCCGCCGCCGCGGCGGCACTGCGCAGCTTGTCCTCCAGCTGCCGGCGGAAGAAGGCGGCGTCGAACTCGCCCGCCTCGCCTTCCTCACACAGGCCGACCTCCACCAGGTAGGACGCCAGCTTCTCCTTGACGGCCTCCCAGGCCAGCAGCTGCGTGGACCAGTCCGCGTACTCCTCCGAGCCCACCACGGCCACGTCCCCGGTGCGCAGTTCCTCCGCGAGCGCGGTGAAGACCATTGCCTCGAAGTGCTTGCGGACGAACTGCCCTGGCCGCGTCTTGTCGGCCACGGCCCTCTGCCAGTTCTGCGTGGCGAAGGAGATGTCCACCGCGCGGCCGTCCTCGCCCAGGGCGCTGATGTACTCGCCGCGCGCCGCCTGGTGCCGCTGGGCGTGGGCGAGCGCGTCCAGCACCCGGCCGTCCCCCGACGTCGCGGTGAACTCCAGCTTCTCGGCCAGGTCGAACATCACCGCCCGGTCCCGGCCTATCTGCCCGTACAGCAGCACCTCCCAGAAGTTGCCGTGGTGAGCGGACACCTTCTCGATCTGCTCGTACTGCTTGGCGAAACCGCCGAAGCCCTCCACCGCCTTCGTGACCGCGCCGAACCCGCCAGCCTGCACCGCCTGGGCCCTGGCCAGGGCAAGGAGCGCCGGGGAGACTCTGCCTTCCAGCCGCCGCGCGACCTCGTCGGCGGGCGCCTGTTCGTCCAGGCCGTCCAGGGCCGCCCGGACCTCGGCGGTCATGGCCGCGGCCTTCTCCAGCGCCGCCCGAGCGGGACCTCCCTCGTCGATGTTCTTCAGCACGGTGCGGTAGTTCCCGATCAGGGCCTCGACGATCTCCCGCTCGGCGAGCCGGATCTCCTCCAGCTCGACCTTGGCCTTCTTGATCTTCATCGCCACGCGCTTGCAGAACATCGTCGCCAGGTCGTCGCGGACCCGCATCAGCGCCTTGTGCGTCAGACACGCCACCAGCGCGAGGCGCTTGACCGGCTTGCAGTCCCGCAGCTCCGCCACGTCGGCCGCGTCCGCCTCCCCGGCGAAATCGGTAATCTTGCCCGCCGCGATGTCACCCATCCACGCGCCCGTGTCGCCGAGCCCGTCCACCCATTCCAGCCGCTTGGCCAGGTTCTTGAAGTGAGACCAGGTCGGGCCTTGGCGGGCTTCTTGAGCCGGTTGTACAGGGTCGTACCGTCTCTCTCGCGCTCCTCCAGCAGCCGCAGCAGCCCCGCCCGCTCGAACGCACTCATCCGCTTGTGGATACCCCCGCAGATCTCGGCGTTCACCTCCTTGCGGAGGGTCGAGGCCATCGCGTCGAAGGTGGAGAACGCTGGCAGCTCCAGCCCGGCCTCCACCACCTTCTCCAGCGCGATGTTGATCAGGTCCGCCGGCCGGTTCTTCGACGCGGCCTCCTTGCGGATCGACTCCCCGGCGATCCGCCGGGCCCGGGCCTGGTCATAAGCCACGCCGACCCGCTGCCGTACGAGCCCCCGGTGGTTCTTCATGGTCTTCGCCGCCCGGTACACCGGCAGCGTCCCTCCGGCAGCTCCACCGCCCGCCGCACGAACTCCGCACAGATGCAGCTCATGTGTGGTGATCAGCCGCTTGAACCGCGGATACGCGGTCCGCTCGATCGAGGTCACAACCCACCCCAGGCCCCAGACGACAGCCAACATCACCACCAACGACACTGAGCCGAGCGGGTGACGGGCCGAGCCCTCACGGATTCAAGATCATCCCATGGCCCCGTTTGGGCTCACCTCGGCGATACCCCAGATCGCCGTCGATGGCTCCATCACCAAGGCACCGGGTGGCGGTGAGGTCGCCGGCGTTCACCAGTCGACCGTGGCAAACAGGGCCTCAAACGCTCAGGCATGACGGATGGCTACGGAATTCCGCTGGGCCGCGTGCTGGCCGGAGCGAACCGTCACGACTCCCCGCTCCTCGCCTCGACCCTGGACCGCCTGGACGACCTGGGACCCCTGCCGGACGACGTTACCGTGCACCTGGACGCCGGCTACGACTCTGACAAGACCCGCGCCCTGCTCGACGAGCGCGGCCTGCACGGCCGCATCGCGCACAAGGGCGAGAAAGCACCGATCCAGGCAAGTCAGAGGTGGCATGTCGAAAGGACCCACGCCTGGCAGAACGCCTTCTACCGCCTCGCCCGCTGCTACGAGCGCCGGGTGACTGCCATCGACGCCTTCTTCGACCTGGCCGACACCATCATCAGCGTTCGTAGCCTGATTCGACGGGCATGGACGACCCACCGCTGGGACGAACGCCCGATCCGCCGCCCATGAGAGCACGCCTGTCCGGGGACCTCTCGTCGGCGTTGCAGCGAGCGGTCGTCGGTGGTCGGTGCGCCGACTGCGGGCCATGGGGAGTGCGCCCGCCGACTGCTATCCCGGGGTGCTGTCTTCGGTCATGGTCTGGGTGCCGATGACGTTGAGGAGCCGGAGCCGGTCGGCGGCTTCGCTGCCAGGAGCGGCGGTATAGGCGACTATGCGCAGATCGCTGCCGGGAGCCGTCAGCACGTCACAGTCGAAGGTGACTGCGCCGGCATCGGGGTGATGGACGGTCTTGGTGTCCGACTCATGGACGCCCACGATGCCCGTGTCCCACAGGCGTGCGAAGTCGGTGCTGACACCCCGCAGGTCCTTGATCAGGGAGCGCAGGCCGGCATCGGCGGGGTAGCGGGCGGTCGCCGCCCTGAGATCGGCGACCACGGCCGCCTCGAACCGGGCCTCCTGCTCGGGGGTGTGGCTGACCCGGCTGGGCAGACCGGCGAAGTGCCGCCAGACGATGTTGCGCTCGCGTCCGCGCAGCGCGGACGGGTCTCCGAACAGGGCAGCCCACAACGGGTTCCACAGAATCAGGTTCCAGGCGGCGTCATACACGCTCAGCGGTGCGCCGTCCAGCTGGTCGAGCAGCCTTCGGACCCCCGGTGGAATGTGCGCCGACAGCTGCCCGGGACCCGGCGCCGGCTGGCCCGCGAGGAGATACAGGTATTCGCGCTCGGCTGCCGACAGACGCAGGGCACGGGCCAGCGCGGACAGGACCTGCGCCGACGGGGAAGTGGCCCGGCCCTGTTCCAGGCGGGTGATGTAGTCCACCGACAGGCCGGCGAGCTGGGCCAGTTCCTCGCGGCGCAGTCCGGCGGCCCGACGTACCCCGCCCGCGGGCAGTCCGACCGTGGCGGGGGCGATCCGGTCCCGCCAGCCATGCAGGGCTCTGCCCAGTTCCCTGGATTCGCTCACCGTCCCAGTATCGCGCCGCCGCGCCCGGACAGCCTGGTACTGCTGGTCCACTGGCTGAGGCGGGCACTACCTGTTCGTCTGCGGTGCGACGACGGTGGAGACATCACCGACCCACCGATCACCACCGGAGTGAGCACATGACCACCACATTGATCACCGGAGCGAACAAGGGCCTCGGTTTCGAGACGGCTCGCCGCCTGATCGAGGCCGGGCACACCGTCTACGTCGGGGCACGCGATGCCCACCACGGCCGCACGGCGGCTGAGAGGCTCGGCGCCCGCTTCGTTCAGCTCGACGTCACCGACGAGGACTCCGTCAAAGCCGCCGCCGAATTCGTCCGCGCGGACGCCGGCCACCTCGACATCCTGGTCAACAACGCCGGGATCGTGGGCGCGCGCAAGCCAGTCGGCGAGGTCACCGGGGCCGACATGACGACCACGTACGACACGAACGTCTTCGGCGTCGTGCGCGTCACGCACGCCTTCCTGCCCCTGTTGGAAGCAAGCGACGCCCCGGTCGTCGTCAACGTCAGCAGCGGTCTGGGCTCGCTGGCGGCGTGCGCCGACCCCAGCCGGGTGGAGTTCCAGGTGACAGCGCTGGACTACAACTCCTCCAAGACCGCGCTGGTCATGATCACCTCGCAGTACGCCAAGGCGTTCCCCGCCATCCGGTTCAACGCCGTCGACCCCGGCTACACCGCCACCGACCTCAACGGCCACCAGGGCACCCAAACCATCGAGGAGGGCGCGGAGATCATCGTCCGCATGGCCTCGATCGGCGCCGACGGCCCGACCGGCGGCTTCTTCGACAAGACCGGCCCGGTCATCTGGTAACGATCCGGTCGCTGATGCGTGGGCGATGGCGCCCAGCGGATGGGTCGGGACGTAAGCCGGCCGCTCAGGCAACAGCGCGGCAAATTGGTCCCAGAGCGGTTCGGTCAGCCACGATGGCGGGACAGGCACAGGTCTCCCCGTTGATCGCAGAGCGTTGCAACTCCGGGATCACCAAGATCTGTGCCGGCTTCGCTGACAAGGGCGCCCCGCGCCTATCTGCGCGACCTCCAAGCCGCTATCATTAGATACGCAAGTCTATCTAATGTGGAGGGGGTGACGATGCCAGAGCGGCGCCGCGGAGCGGCCTTGGAGCAGGCGCTGCTCGACGCGGCCTGGGACGAACTCACCGCCGGCGGCTACACCAGGTTCACCATGGACGCCGTCGTCAAACGCGCCGGCACCAGCCCCCCGGTCCTCTACCGCCGCTGGTCGGACCGCGAAGACCTGGTCCGGGCCACCCTGGTCCACGTCCTGCGGAAGAACGTTCTCAAGGTCCCGGACACCGGCAGCCTGCGCGAAGACGTCCTGACCCTCATGCGGGAGATCAACGCCACGCGGGTCCAGCTCGTCACCGTGATGAGCGTCTACCTGGCCAGCTACCACTTGGAGACTGGCACCAGCCCCGCCGAACTGCTCGACCCCGCCGACACCGACCGCAAACAGGCCGTCGACGCGATATTCGACCGCGCCGTCGCCCGCGGCGAGGCAGAGTCCGAACGCCTCACCGACCGCATCAAGGCCCTGCCGTTCGACCTGCTGCGCCAGGAGATCCTGACGACCTACGCCCCCGCGCCCGACCGGGTCCTCGAAGAGATCGTCGACACGATCTTCCTGCCTCTGCTGCGTTGACCGCGCCAGAACGTCGTCCCGCGACGGTTGCCCACGTACCCGGACCTGGATACGGAGCCGCTGGAAGTGAAGAATTGGACCAGTCCCGCACCTAAAGTCGCGTCAAGGACCGCCAACTCCGCAACGGGTGTGCCGGTAATGGGGCGGCTTGATGCGGTTCCCAGTTGGCGGGCCCGAGCCGCAGACAAGTATCGACAGTGTTGATTCCGCCTCCGAGGAGGAGATCGACCGATGCTTGACAGTCTGGTGGCACCGGCATCGCTGCTGGCGCCACCGGGAGCCTGCTGAGCCTGCGCGGGCCGCCCAGCGCGATCTTCGTCGAGTAGGACGAACTCGCTGCGTCCGTCGTCTCGGCCCTGCGTAGCGTCCAGATCGAGGCGCCTCAGCGGATCTCCGTCCTCGGCTTCGACGACCAGTTGATGGCCGAGTGGCTCGGCCTGTCCACCGTCGCCCAGTCCCGCTTCAACAGGCCGCGCCGCCGCCGAACCGGCCCTGGAAGTCATCAACGACCGCGAGACGGACCACGGCCGGCACATCGTCCTGCCCATCCACCTGACCCCGGGGAACGACAGCTCCGCCGCGCCCCTCCCCGGCGAGCAGGAAAGTTCCCGTGGGCTTTCCACAGGGCGCAGGTCACACCCGATAACTCCCCCATCACTGCCTGACTGCAGGCGCAACTTCACCATCCGGGCCACCGGTCATCACCCGGTGACTCGTCTTCGGCTCAGGCGGAGATGTTGGATTGCGTTCGCTGCTTCGTGCTGGTGGCGGGTGTTGGGGTGGGGGCGGGGCGGCGCAGGGTGAGGGCGATGGCGACGCCGAGGAGGGTGAGGACGGCGGCGGTGAATCCTGCGGTGCGCAGGCCGGGGACGAGGTCCGGGCCCGTGGTGGTGTGGACGCCGGCGTTGGCGATGGCTACCAGGATCGCCAGGCCCACGGCGGAGCCGATCTGCTGGGTGGTGGAGGCCATGGCGGAGGCGATGCCCTGGTGGTGGGCGTCGACGCCGCTGGTGGCCGCGACGAACATCGCGGTCCAGGCGATGCCCTGGCCCAGGCTGAGCAGGATCACTCCGGGCAGCAGGATCGGGTAACCGCCGGTGGGGGACATGGCCATGGCGAGGACGGCCATGCCGGTGCCGCCGACGAGCAGGCCGGTGATGACCGTGGTGCGGGCGCCGAGCCTGCCGAGCAGTTTCTCGCTCAGCTTGGTGCCGACCATGCCGACCAGCGCGGCGGGAATGAAGGCCAGACCGGTGGCGAGGGCGCCGTAGCCGCGGACGTTCTGCAGGTAGACGGTGAAGAAGTAGTACTGGGCGCCGAAGGTGCCCATGAAGACGAAGGTGATGCCCATCGCGGCGACCAGGCTGCGGTTGCGGAACAGGCGCAGCGGCATCAACGGGTGGGCGGCGCGGGCCTCGATGAGCAGGAACAGTCCGATGAACAGCGCCCCGCCGAGCAGGGCGATGAGGGTCTGGGCGGAGCCCCAGCCGGCTTCGGGGCCCTGTACGACGCCGAAGACAAGGGCGGTGAAGCCGATGGTGGCGGTCAGCGCGCCGGCCAGGTCGAAGCTGCGGCCGCGTTCGCGGGGAGCGTCGGCGGGGATGATGGCGAAGGCGGCCGCGGCGGCGCCCAGGGCGAGGGGGACATTGACGTAGAAGACGGCTTCCCAGCCGAGGTAGTTGGTCAGGATGCCGCCCAGCAGGGAGCCGAGCGCCAGGCCGACGGCACCGGCGCCGCCCCAGATGGCGAGGGCCCGGTTGCGTTGGGCGCCCTCGGTGAAGGTGGTGGCGATCAGCGAGAGCGTGGCGGGCAGCAGGAGCGCACCGCCCAGGCCCTGGACGGCACGGGCGGCCACCAGCAGTCCCGGGTCGTCGGCGAGTCCGCCGGCCAGGGAGGCCAGGCCGTACAGGACCAGGGCGGTGACGAACATACGGCGGTGGCCGAGGATGTCGGCGGCCCGTCCGCCCAGCAGCAGAAAGCCTCCGAAGGCGACGGCGTAGCCGCTGACGACCCACTGGAGGTTCTGGGCGTCGAAACCGACCTCGCGGCCGATCTCCGGAAGTGCGACGTAGACGATGTTGTAGTCGATGGCGCTGATGAACTGGGCGAACGCCAGCAGGGCCAGCAGCAGCCCGGTGCCGCGCCGCGGGGAGGGGGACGACATGGGGATACACAGCCTCTCCGTAGTAAGCGGTTGACCGCTTACATAATGGGTGAAAGAAAGGGGCCGCCCGGGGCGGCCCATGGGGTGCCGTCCGCTAGGCGCGCAGGGTGCGCACCCAGGGGGCGTCGACGGAGGCGGCATCGATCGCCACCATGACGTTGCCGAGCAGGCCGTCGGCGAAGTAGCGGCGGATCTGCTCGTCCGAGGCGCCGGAGACGGCGCGGACGTACTCGACCTGCTTGGCGTAGCAGGTGCGGACCGCTTCGCCGATGACCGGCTCACTCGCGCTGCACTCCGCGTGCTTGAGGATCATGAGCACGTCCCGGTCCGCGATGACCTCGCCGTACGAGGCCGTCAGCGCCCGGAGAACCGCGTCCGGGTCGGTGCTCTGCACCGATGCGGCCGCTGCCGCGGCGCCCTCCCGAAGGCGGTCCGAGCAGTAGTCGACCAGGGCGGCGAACAGCGTCTCCTTGTCCTTGAAGAGCCGGTACAGGTAGCCCTGCGAGATGCCGGCGGCCTTGGCTACGTCCATCGTCGAGGTCCCGTAGTACCCGCGCTCGGCGAATGTCTTGATCGCCGTGCGCAGGACCGTGGCCCGGCGCTCCTCGGCAGTGGAACGCTGACGCATCCTCGTTTCCATATAAGTAATTAACCACTCGCATCTGAGGGGTGTCAACCTCGCCGCTGACTCACACGAGCACGGGAGTGGTCAACCGGACTTCTGACTGAGCACGCTGGTTGGCCGCAGAAGTCAGGCGTCGAAGCGACGACGGGCAGCCTCGATGTGACCGAAGTACCGGCGGGTCCAGCCGCACATCCCGTCGACCGTCGCTCGCAGAGCCTGGCCCGGCTCAGTGAGGGTGTATTCGACCCGCGGCGGGATGGTGGGGTGCACGGTGCGTTCGACCAGGCCGTTGCGTTCCAGCATGCGCAGGTTCTGGGTGAGCATCTTGTGGCTGATCCCCTCGATCTCGTTGCGCAGTTCGCTGAAGCGCAGGGTGCGGTCACCGAGTCCCTCGACGATCAGGAACGCCCACTTGTTGGCGACGTCCGAGAAGATCTCCCGCGCCAATGAGCCCGCACGCGCCAGGTCCGTGTCCTCGGGCGAGCCTGTGAGCTGCTTGGTCACCATCAGGTTCTCCAGTCACTGAAAAGTGCGTTCTTCCACTTCAGCCACCACTCTCCTACGGTGCCTGAGTAACCACAAGAGACCGAGTGGTCGGGGCGGACCCGAACCCACGGACGCTCAGGACGAGGAGACAAGCGCCATGGCCATCGCCTTTGTAAACCCCAGCGGACTACCCAAGATCGACGTCTACCGGCAGGTGTCGATCGCATCCGGGTCGAGGCTGGTCTTCATCGCCGGGCAGGTCGCCTGGGACGCCGCGGGAGTCACGATCGGCGAAGGCGACCTTGCCGCCCAGGTCGAGCAGAGCTATCTCAACGTCGGTACGGCCCTGGCCGAGGTCGGTGGCTCCTTCGACGACGTGGCGAAGCTGACCCTCTACGTCGTCGACTGGACCCCCGACAAGATGCCGCCGCTCCTGGAAGGTATCTCCAGAGCAGCCGCGAAGCTGGGGATCACCCCGGCCCCGCCGACCACGCTGATAGGCGTTGCGGCCTTGGACGTCCCCGACCACCTGGTCGAGATCGAAGCCACCGCGATCCTCGACTGAACAGATGGCATTCCCTCGCGGTGGTGACCACCGCCCGGACTGCGGCGCGGTGCTCGGCCACCTCACCGCCGCCGGCGAGGACGCCGAGAACGCTGCTCAACGCCGGGCCGTCCGGAACGGGCAACCCGCCCCGGGCGACACCACACACCAGGTCGCGCACAGCCCCGACTCGCCGTCGTCTGTGATCCCGACCAGGATCCGGGTGGCGGAGCACCCGGCGCAGGGCGAAGGGGAAGCCCGCCGTCGGCGGTAGCAGGCGGAGCACACGGGCCCCAGTGGCCAGAAGATTTTGACCGGCCGTTGCCGCCCGCAGATTCCGCAGTCGCGGAGAGGCCGGGGAATGCAGGTGTCGCAGTGGAAGGCGCCCCGGCCACGGTCGATGTGGTTTCCGGCGCGGATGCGGCCGCACACACTGCATTCCTTGCGCGGATGCTGGTAGCAGTGCTGGCAGATGTCCGGCCGGCCGCCAGCGGCCTTCACCGAGATCGGTCCGACGATGCCGCAGATGCCGCACGTCCGGGGTGGGCTTGTGTAACAGCTGCCGCAGACCGGTCCCTGCGGGATGACGGCGTTGACGCGACGCTGCCGTCCGCACCCCCTACAGCGGCGGGTGGGGGTGGGCGCGCAGGTCCAGCAGACCTTCTCGCCGTCGGCCGCGCGGTGTTCGAGCAGGGCCAGGCGGTTTCAAGCCGCAACACTCGCGGACCGTAGGCCATCGCGGCCAATGACACGGCGCGCAAAAGTCAGAACCGTCGGACAGAGTCGATGCCCGGCGGGCGGACAGCAGCTCACGCCAGGGTGACGCGCATGCCGCCCTGGGCCAGGACATCGAGGACCACGCCGAACAGGTCGTAGGGCTGGCCGTCCGGTGTCAGGGCCTGGGACAGGTGCTCGCGTGCTGTCGCGGCTTCGCGCCAGAGCAGGGTTGCGGGGGCAGTGTAGCCGAAGGTGCCACGCAGGCAGTCGTCGAGGGCGGCCAGACAGCCGCCGAAGTAGCCGCCCGGACCGTTCACCGCCTCGCCGAGCGCCAGGTAGAGGCCCGGTTCGTCGGTGACGTGTCGGCCGTCGAGTTCGTAGGCGTGACCGGCCGGCCGGTCACGGTGGGTGCGTCGGCAGGCCCGCTCTCGGACGAGGTCGAGCCAGGCTCCGCGGCGCCGGGTGTCAAGGCCGGCCCAGGCACCCTGGGTGTCCGGCGGCCCTGCGAACCACCGATCCCAGATGGGCCGGGCGTATTCGGGAACGGGCGTGAAGAGCTCTCCGTCGAGCTCCAGGTCGATCCGATCCGTCCCGTAGAAGGATGGGTGCCAGGCGCTGACTCTGGCCCAGAGCAGGCGTTCGGTGAGCGGCTCGCCCTGGTCGTCCTGTATCTCCAGAGCGGCC
This sequence comes from Streptomyces griseoruber, assembly GCF_001514205.1. Lineage (GTDB taxonomy): Bacteria > Actinomycetota > Actinomycetes > Streptomycetales > Streptomycetaceae > Streptomyces > Streptomyces griseoruber. Next base: position 74,060 of record NZ_KQ948781.1, read on the forward strand.
TGCTCCAGGTCCAGCGCCCGCCGGGTGCCCTTCATCAGTGCCGCCCGCAGCTGATCACCCTGGGCGAGCCCCCGCAGGACGAGCGGGGGCGCCGACTGTTTGGGCGGCAGGACGCGGGCGAATTCTCGACAGGAGCCCAGCCAGCGGTGCCCGTCGTGCACGCGAACTCGGCCCCTGTGTCCCTCGGGTGGGCCTTCGTAGTCGTCCAGGCCGGTGAGTACGAGACTGTCTGTCCCCAGGGGCTGGCCTACGCTCTCCGTGTCCTCCAGCAGCCAGGGATCGAGCGTCTCGTCGTCCGGCACCAGCCACACTCGGTCGCCGACCCAACCGCGCACTTCTGCCTGTGGAATCCAGCCGAACAGCTCGTAGGTCCCCCGCTGGGGCTCCCCGAACAGCCCTTCCACCTCGGCGCAGAAGCCCCAGGCATGCCTGTGCTCCTCCTCAGCCAGCGTGTACCGCGCGCGCCCGCCATGGCCCTCGCCTTCATGCACGGTGGGAATCATGCCGGGACCAGCTCTCCACGGCGAAGGCATTTCCCGCGTAGTCGGTCGCGATGCCTCAAGGCAGCCGGTCATTGACCACCCGTACACAAGCCAGCGATATGCCAGGATACCGCTCACGGGCTGTCACCATCGGGGACTCTTTGGGCCTGTTGCACCGAATGCGAGGGGATTCATGAGCACCAACGACCTGACCCGGTTCAAGTCGTGCCACAGCAGCAGCGGCTCCGGCGACCGCGTCGAAGTGGCCGTCGCGCTCCCCCACGCCATCCACGTCCGCGACTCCAAGAACACCGACGGCGCCCTCCTCACCCTCTCCCCAACGGCCTGGGCCGACTTCGTCCCGTACGCCGCCACTCAAAGCTGACCCCCAAGATGATCGGAACCGTGTTCCAAAGCGACGACGTGCCCCGGGAGCACCGGTTCGACTACTGGGGCGAATTGATGCACCGGGCGATCGCGCCCAGTCACATGAGCTGCGAGTTCGCCGACGACTTCTGGGCACGGCAGCGGCTAATGGAGCTGGGGCCGGTGCTGGTGTGGCCGACGGAGCATCTGGTGACCGGGTTCCGGCGTACCGAGAAGCTGGTGCGGCAGTCCGACCCGGAGATGTACCACCTGTCGCTGGTCCTCGGCGGCGGGCTGGGGTTCGAGCATGCAGGGAGGGCCGAGGCATACGGCCCGAGCGACCTGTGGTTGAGCGACACGTCACGGCCGTACGAAGTGCACGCGCCAGCCGGCCTGGGCCGTCAGGTGATCCGGGGGGTGGGCCTGGACTTCCCCAAGGCACTGCTGCCTCTGCCGCCCGCTGGCATCCGGCACTTGCTGGGGCGGCGGCTGGCGGCGAGGGAGGGGGTGGGCGCGCTGCTGACCGGGTTCCTCACCGGTTTGGAGGAGCAGGCCGACGCCCTCCAGCCGTCCGACGCGCCGCGCCTGGGCACCGTTCTGGTCGACCTGCTGTCCGCCTGGTTCGCGCAGGTGCTGGAGGCGGAGGAGACGCTGCCGCCGGAGACCCGCGAGCGGGCGCTGACGACCCGGATACGGGCGTTCATCCGGCAGAACCTGCACGACCCGGAGCTGACGCCGCCGGTGATAGCGGCGGCGCATCACATCTCGCTGAGCTATCTGCACCGGCTGTTCCAGGAGGACACCCCCGGTGAGACGGTCGCTGCCTCGATCCGGGGCCAGCGTCTCGCCGGCGCCCGCCGCGACCTGGCGGACCCTGGCCTCGCCGCCACCCCCGTCCACACCATCGCCACCCGCTGGGGCCTGGTCCGCGCCTCCGACTTCACGCGCGCGTTCCGCGGGGCGTACGGGGTGTCACCGACGGAGTTCCGCGCGCAGGTACGGTCGGCAGGCGAGCCGGAACAGCCGCGTCAGGGTGCGGTGGACGCAGAACCAAGCCCTCTGCGGACTCGCTCCTAACGACAGCCCCTGGGGTCTCTCCCCCCATGGTGATCGAACAGCTGATCGTGTACATAAACCGCCCGGGCACCGCATCCAGCCCACTCGCCCGCACACGCACATCAGCAAGGTCCCCAGCCATAACCACACCAACGACCGGGCTGGCCAGCAGTCACGGTGGACACCGTTGCAGTACTAGGGCGTGTATCGAAAGTGGATCTTCACCGTGCGATCCGGAAATACTTTCGATACACGCCCTAGGACGGGATGTACGCGCTCACCAGCAGCGTGTCGGCGGTGCGCGGCCCGCCGGTGGTGGCAGGCAGCAGGTCGGTGGTGATGTTGGTGAATCCGGCCGCGTCGAGCAGCTTGACCCACACATGCTCTTGGAGGACCCAGCGGCGCATCGTGGTGGCTTCGCCGTCCGGCGTCTTTGCCGGGATGTCGGCGGCCACGGCATCGGGCTGGGCGGGCGCCCCGTTCAGGTAGTGGGCGAGGGTTGCGAACACCAGTCGCCCGCCTGGCTGGAGAGCAACGGCCGCCGCTGGCAGTACCTCGCGCGGGGCGGTGAAGTCCAAGGCGCCGAAGACGCTGTACAGCACGTCGTACGCACCGGGCATCGCCTGCAGGTGGGGCACCACGTCGGACTGCACGATGCGCAGGCGAGGGGCGAGGTGGGCGTAGAGGTCGGTTGCCATGGCGTGCTGGGCGGGCGAGGCGTCGATGGCGATGACCTGGGCGGGCGGGTGATGGACCGCCAGGTGTGCTGCGTGCCGGGCCGTTCCGGCGCCGAGGTCGCCCACACAGCGGCCGGCTAGGTCGCCGAGGACCTCGGGGCCGGGCCCGGTGTCCTGGCCCCAACTCCAGTAGAAGGTGCCGGGAACGGTGCGGTCACCGGTGGCGCGGGCGCGGCCGTAGTGGTGCCAGAGGTCTGCGGTGCTGGTGGTCACCCGGCCCATCCTGGCGGCCGCGACCGGACCGCGGGCCGGTTCGCCGAAATCTCACCCAGGCGTGCCCTCGGGTCCCGGCCGTGCGGCCGGGACCCGAGGAGCTCGCAGCTGCGGGGCGGTCAGTGCGAGTCGTTGCCGGGGTGGCACGGCCCGCACTCGGCGGCGTCCGTCCACAGCGGCAGGTCGACCTCCCAGCCGTCGGCGGCGACGATGTGAGCCGTCTTCACGACGGAGCCGTCGTTCTTCATGTCCACCTTCGGCACGTGATGCAGGAACTGTCCGTCGTTGAACTTCTCGCACAGCTCGGCGTACGCGACGGTGTCCAGGATGACCGTGTGGACGCCGATGTCGACGAGTTTGCTGGGCGCCAGCCCCAGCCCCTCGCCCCGGTGGTTCATCGCGGTCAGCAGGTAGGCGTAGCCCTGGCCGAGGACCCGGGCGGCCATGACCGAGTCGTAGGGAAAGTCCCGCATGAGGAGCCCGACCTGCTTGTCCCACAGGTCGGCCGGTACGACGTCGCGTGCGCAGCGGACCGGGCCGGTCGTCGGGTCGGCGGCTGGAGGAGATGCAACAGCGGCGGTGGTCGCCATGGGGCGCCTCCGATGGACGGTGCCCCGCGGCGCGAGGCGGTGACGCCCAGCACACCGCGCCGAGCGGCTGCGCGGTGATCAACTCTCGCCCTCTGCAAGGCGTTTGCATGTCGTGCAAGCGGCCTCGACGCGCCGGGTCAGCGCCCGTAGCGTGGAGGACCCCCTGTCTGTGCGGTGTGGGAGGGACACGTGCCCGTTGACCCGCTCTGGAACAGCACGACAGCACTGCAGTTAGCCGCGCAGCGGCGCCCCGGCGCGCTCATTCGGCTCGGACGCCAGCACCACTCCTGGACGCTGGCTGTGCTCGCGGGCCGGATCGGCTGCTCGCCCGCGACCGTCTCCCGTCTGGAGCGCCGCACCCGGATCGCCGACCTGGGGTTGGTACACCGTGCCGCTCGGGAAGTCGGCGTTCCCGGACACGTCCTCATGACATCCCTCGCGCCACCGCCCGCTACGGCAACGGCGGCCACTAGAGTGACGGCCAGTCAGCGTGACGCCGAGGAGGACCCCATGCGCCGCCGTACGCTGCTCGCCGCCACGGCGGCCGCAGGCCCCGCCGCCCTGCTGATGGGCCTGGACGATGCTTTGGCCGACGCCCCCGCCCCGCCCGGTGCCGGGCCGCTGGACGGCCGTCTGGCGGGCGCCCGCGCACTGTACGACCGGGGCGCGCACACACGGCTCCTGGCCGCACTGCCTGGCCTCATCGCCGACGCGCATCACGGCGCCACCTCCCGCCGCAGCCTCGACCAGGCCCGGCTGTCCGCCGTGTACAGCCTCGCCTCCGCCGTGCTCATCAAGCTCGGCTCCTACGACCGCGCCCGGCTCACCGCGGACCGCGCCCGCACCTGGGCCGAGATCTCCGGCTCCCCGCTCGCAGCCGGGGCCGCGGCACGGGAACTGGCCATCGTGCTGCGCCACCAGGACCAGCACGGCGCCGCTCAGCGCCTGATGTCCTCGGCGGCCGACGACCTGGAGGCGAGCGGGCTGCGCACCGACGCCACGGCCGCCGCCTACGCACAGATGTTGTGCACCCTGGCCTACACCGCCGCCCGGGCCGGGCAGCGCACCGAGGCCTTGGCGATGGCCGAGGAGGCCCGTCGCGCCGCCCGCCGCCTGCCCCAAGCCGCTCCGCCCGGTCGGCTGTTCGCCATCAGCCCGGCCGCCGTCGACCTGTACGCGGTCGGCGTGCACTGGGCACTCGGCGACGCAGGCGCCGCGCTCGACGCAGGGAAGAACCTGCGGCCCGAGCAGTTCCCGACCGCTGAGCGCAAGGCCCGCCTGGGCACCGACATGGCGCGCGCCTGGTGGGCCTGGCAGCGGCCCGAGCAGACCGCCCGCGCACTGCTGGACGCCTACCGGGCCAGCCCCGGCGAGGTCCGCGACCGGCCCGCGATCCGCCGCATCGTCACCGAGCTCGCCGAGCAACACCCGCGCACCAGCGGCGTACGCGAACTGCACGCCGCAGTGACACGGACCATCTGACGCCCGCGCGGCGGCACGGGCGCGCAGCCTCACGGGGTCCGGGGCGCTGCGCTTGAGCGCCTTCTGCCTGCGGCCGTGCCGGGGGCGCGGTGTCCCCCGGTGTGGGCAGGTGCGGCCGCGGGCTCACAGCCGGCGGAACGGCCCGAGTCACAGCCGACCGCCGGCCTCGGTGACCCGCGGAGCTCACCGGGCAGCGCGCTCGCCTTGAGGAGGCACAGCGTGATGGCCGATGTCCGCCGCCGGTGGCCTCGGCCGCCGCCCCGCGCCCTCGGGCGGGGCTCCCCGGTTCGCCGTTAGAGTCGTGCATGAGCGGTGTGCATCGTGAAGTCGCCAGCAGGGATTGACGGCGGGCGCACACGATCTGGATGTTGTATCCCTGCAGGTAGCCGCCGCGTTTGCCGGGAATTGGCCGGGAGTCGGGATCGCTCAGGCAGGCACGGACTCCGGGGAGGGGGCCGGTCGGGGTGTGCGGGCCCGCTCCAGCCGGGCCCGCATCTTCACCAGTCGCGTTCGCTGGCGAACGAGGACGGTCTTGCGCTCCATCGGGACCGGCGGCCGTCCGTTCGCTCCGCGACGTCCCGCCGCCCGGTCCTCTCGGACGCGGAGCTCGTACTTCTTCAGCTTCTCCTCATGAGCCTCGGTCTCGGCGGCCAGGCGCTTCTCCGCGCGGACCACCATCCGCTCGGCGGCTTCGACCTTGATCCGGATCTCGGTGGGTGAAGGCATAGCCCGTTCATGCAGTCTGTCTCTGGCCGAGTGGGCCCGGGTGAGCCGGTCGCACAGCCGGGACAGGCGAGACCAGTTGTCACACGTGTCCTCGCCATCGCCCTGCGCTGCCGAGCCATCGGCCTCGACACCCAGCGCGTGGTTCACTGCATCCTCCATCAGCGCGTGGATCTCTTTCTCGCACTGGGAGACTGTCTCCTCCAAGCGTTGGAGCCGCTGGTTGGCGTCGCGTGAGGCGTTCGCCTCCATCGGTGAGCCGTCCACGGCCACCGCCGAAAGATCGACCAGGCCACGTCGTCCGCACAGCGACAACACCTGCACGAACAGCGAGTTCAAGGCGGCACGGTGACGTCGTACGCACCGTGCGACGGTGGAGTGGTCCACTCGGCGGTTCGCGGTGATGGTTCGGCAACCCACGTCGTCCCAGCAAGCCTGCTCGATGCTGCGGGAGGAACGCACTCCCTTGCCGTAGCAGTACAGGAGCAACGCAATCAGCCTCGCGGGAGGGGAGGCCGCCCCGCCCCGTCCGTCGTCACGGTAACTGTTTTCGAACGCCGACAGGTCAAGTAGCTCGACAACGTCGAGCACCTTCCAGCACAGGCGCTCGGGCGGCAGCCACTCCCGCACATACCCCGACATCTCAAGATCACGTTCACGGTCGCCCGCCAGGAAGTTTCGCCCCACCAGCCAAGAGTCCGACGCCTCCCTGATCCTCGGAACCGAACAACGAATCGCTCTTGACCTTCACAGGACAGAGCCGCGTGACAGCCTCGCTAGTGCCGTGACCGCATTGGTTCGCCGGGTGTGATCCGGCAGGATCTCGTGCATGGTCGAAGAGAAGCTCGACGCGCTCTCGCAGATGATGGCCGAGCACAGGGCCATGCCGTTCCCGGCAGGCTTCCGTGGCCTGGACATCGAGGACCAGGACATGGTGATGCTTGATGCAGACACCTACGGCTACGCCCAGGGCGTTCTCAATGGCCCGCTCGACGAACACCGCGGCACAGGCTTGATCCGGCTGACGGCGGTCCTCGAAAGGGTTCTCCCGGCGATCGACGACGAGTACGCGACGAGGTACTACACCCACGTGCGCGACCTGGCTGTACTGGCCACCGAAATCGAGACTCTGCGCGAGAAGTGGTCCTCCAATGAGGAAGGTTCGCCCGGCTCGCGGTAACGGCGGTTGGATGTGTGGTGACGTCCTGTCCGACCGTGGGAGGTGTGGTGGCAGAGCCTGTCCGTGTGCGCAGGTCGACCGACCAGGAGGGCAGAAGCTGCAGCAGATCGTGCGGCGGGGGCAGTACCAGTTCGGTGCGGTTCCGGCGCGCGATGATGCTGCTGGCCTCGGCCGGCGGGAATCGGGTCCCGGTGATCGCCCAGCTGGTGCAGGCCGACGAGGACACCGTCCGGGATGTGATCCACCGGTTCAACGAGATCGGCCTGGCCTGTCTGGACCCTCGGTGGGCGGGAGGCCGTCCCCGCCTGCTCAGTCCTGACGACGAGGACGTCGTCGTCCAGACGGCCACCACCCGCCCGACCAAGCTCGGACAGCCCTTCACACGCTGGTCCATCCGCAAACTCGCCGCCTACCTGCGCAAAGTACACGGCCACGTGATCCGGATCGGCCGCGAGGCGTTACGGTGCCTGCTCGCCCGCCGCGGCATCACCTTCCAGCGCACCAGGACGTGGAAGGAGTCACCCGACCCGGAGCGGGACGCCAAGCTCGACCGTATCGAGCACGTGCTTGGGCGTTTCCCGGACCGCGTCTTCGCGTTCGACGAGTTCGGGCCGCTCGGCATCCGGCCCACCGGCGGGTCGTGCTGGGCCGAGCAGGGTCGGCCCGAGCGGCACCCAGCGACCTACCACCGCACCCACGGCGTCCGCTACTTCCACGGCTGCTACCCGATCGGCGACGACAGGCTCTGGGGCGTCAACCGTCGCAAGAAGGGAGCCGCGAACACCCTGGCTGCGTTGAGGTCGATCCGCGTGGCCCGGCCGGACGGCGCCCCGATCTACGTCATCTTGGACAACCTGTCCGCCCACAAGGGCGAGACGATCCGGCGCTGGGCGCGGAAGAACCGGGTCGAGCTGTGCTTCACCCCGACCTACGCGTCCTGGGCCAATCCGATCGAGGCCCACTTCGGGCCGCTGCGGCAGTTCACCGTCGCCAACTCCAACCACCGCAACCACATGGTCCAGACCCGGGCCCTACACGCCTACCTGCGCTGACGCAACCAGCATGCCAGTCACCCCGACGTCCTGGCCGCCCAGCGCCGCGAACGCGCCCGCATCCGCAGCGAGAAGGGCATCCGCTGGGGCGGACGCCCTTTCAAGATCGCGGCTTGACCGACCCGGCGAACCAATGCGGTCACGGCACTGACTTCGCTGGTCACGGGGCTGGTGTGCGCCTGCGGTGATGTACTCGCGCCGGTCAGGGGTGTGATCTTCTTCGGGAGATCGTCTGTCACCGGTGGATTTCGGTGTTCGCGAGGACGAGCGGGTTCCGCAGGAGGGTGGTGGCGTGCCGGGCATTCATGCGGATCTTGGTCAGGAAGCGCCAGGACTTCAGTTCGCGAAGCCGTGCTCGACGGCAGCGCGTTCGCGGTTGAGCAGGCGGTTCGCTTCCTTCTCCGCGTCGGTGAGGCGGTGGTTGCGGGTGGCCTTGCGGCCGGTGATGACCACCGAGTCATCGGGATCGTCGTCCGGGCCGACGAAGCCGAGGTCGGCCAGGGCTCCGAGCCCGGCCTCACGCAAATGGCTGGTGATCTTGTTGTGGCGGGCCGTGGTGATCTCGCTGGAGCGGCCGGGCTTGGCCGCGGAGATCCAGATCAGGTTGCCCTTCTCGTCGGTCAGCGCGAGAAACAGCAGGCCATGGGCTTTGTGCTTGCGGTTCTTCGCACCAGGTGCGGTCGCCCGGGTGGGCGGGACCGCGACCGGTACTGAGACGCCGGAGAAGGGTGCGGCGTTCGGCCCGTGGTCCGGAGATCTCCACGCCTTCCCCGCCCTCACCTCTTCCGTCGCGTTCCAAAGGTCGTGCGGGGGTTGCGCCTCTTGAGCCTCGCCCCCCTCCGTGGGTCGCGGGCAGCCGGGGTCAGGCGCCAGTATCCGTACGGGTTGTGGAAGAAGTCGTCATCCTCGAAACGTTCGCACTCCACACGGTTCATGATCCAGCGCGTGGCGTCCTGCGCGATGCGGAAGCCTTCGCCGTTCTGGACGCCGTGGTCCGGCTGCTCGGTCAGCAGGTAGTACGACGCGATCTCCATGGTGGTCACCCACTCCCGCAGCAGCTCCGGCTCGGGCACCGCGGTGTTCCCGGGGGCCAGCTCCACGTCGGCCTCGCCCAGGAGGTGCATGCCGCAGCTGTAGTAGACCTCCCCGTCGTGGATCACCGGCACGACCCACGCCCGGACGAGGGCGCCGACCAGGTCGTCCGCGGTCTCGGCGGCCGCCGCCTCGCTCGCCAGGGCCAGCCACCGCTCCCGACCGCAGGCCACCCCGCTGGACTCGTTCTTCACCGCGGTGGCTCCGTTGGCCAGCAGGGCCGCGGTGACGGCCAGCGCCCGGCGGGACACGTCGAGGCCGGTGGCCTGGGAGACCGGCGGTGACAGGACATAGGCGACCGAGTCGTGTGCGTCCACCGCGGCCCAGTCGTCGTCGCCGAACTCGTCGACGCCGGTGGCCCGGCGGGAAGCCACCGCGACGTCGAACGCCTCACGCATCCGGGGGTCAGGCTCCCGCTGGAACTCGTCGAGCGTGAAGTCCCCCGCGCCCGCCTCCTCGACCACCCGGCTGATGACATCGGGATCCAGGCCCACGCCGACCGCGCACAGCACGTGCCTCGGCGTCACACCGGACGCCGGGACCACGAAGCGCGTGCCATCGATGACGTGTCCTTGCCACATCTTGCTCATCTGCCCAGCATCGCAGATGTGCGTACGACGTTGTGATCTCTTTGGCACCAACTGACATTGAAGCCCCGTCATCTTGATTCCTGTTGGTCAGTGGGGCTGGCATGTCGTCTCGATGAGGTGCTCGTGCTGGTCGGAGCGGAGATCGGTAGCACGTGATCGTCCGTCAGGGGCGTCTTCTGCGCTTCCCGGGTGCGGGCCTCGGCTTGCCGCGCAGCTTCTGCGCGGGAGGGATCTGCATCGTGGACGTGCTGACGTGGATGGTCGAGCGGCGGATGTACCTGGCCAAGCGGGCTGAACTGCTGCGCAAGGAATTGGCGGGGATCGGGGTGGAGGTGGCCCGGCTGGAGGCCGCCGAGGTCGTCTTCGGGCAGTGGGCCGAGGCGACCGACGGCGGGCGGCAGCCGTCCGGCATCATCGAGCCGGAGCCGGTGGTGGCTGGTCCGGGCGCGGGTGGGATGCGGCTGGTGCCGGACCGTGTCGAGGGCATGGGGGTGGAGGTCCTCACCCCGGAGTACCGGTGGATCATGGAGAGCGTGGCCAGTTCGGACGGTCCGGTGATGGCCAGGGACGTCGCGGTCGCGCTGGGCAGGGAGACGACACCGGCGAAGGTGGAGCCGGTCCGCGGGCAGCTGCGCAAACTCGCCGACCGGGGCTGGATCTCACGGACCGGCGCGGGACGCTCTCTGACGCGCTGACCGGTCAGGGCAGTGGCGGACCGGCCGATTTCGGCCGTAACAACACGGCCTCCGGCGGGAGTTGGTGAATTTGTGACGAAAAACCAGCCCGCCGAAGGCCCTCAGGATGTTGTCTACCAGGTCCGTCTCCCGCTGTCGAAGCAGACCATCGATCTCGTCGCCGGCCTGATACGCCGCCGACGCAACCAGCTGGGCACCCGGTGGCGCAAGCTCACCCCGGGCGCCCAAGTGGTTGTCGTGCTCGCCGTACTCCGCCACGACCAGCGCCTGGCCGACATGGCCGGCGGCAACCACGTCTCCGCCTCCACCGTGCGTCGCTGGGTGAAGGAGACGATCGAACTCCTGGCTGTGCGAGCCCCGCGACTGGACCGGGCGCTGAAGAAGATCGCACGCAGCGGCGGAGTCGTGGTCCTGCTGGACGGCACCCTCGTCCGTACGCGCCGTCGCACCGGGACGGACAGCCGGAAGAACTTCTCCGGCAAGCACAAAGCCCATGGCCTGCTGTTTCTCGCGCTGACCGACGAGAAAGGAAGCGAACCGCCTGTTCAACCGCGAACGCGCTGCCGTCGAGCACGGCTTCGCGAACCTGAAGTCCTGGCGCTTCCTGACCAAGATCCGCATGAATGCCCGGCACGCCACCACCCTCCTGCGGAACCCGCTCGTCCTCGCGAACACCGAAATCCACCGGTGACAGACGATCTCCCGAAGAAGATCACACCCCTGACCGGCGCGAGTACATCACCGCAGGCGCACACCAGCCCCGTGACCAGCGAAGTCAGGATGAAAACTTCTCTGAACCGCTCCGGGATCGGTGGAGGCTCTATCTGTTGACTCCAGCTGCCGGTTGGGGCTGCTGTTGAGCGTAGTGGTTGGTCTCGTGCTCGTGGGGCGGGATGTCTCCGATCGCGGTGTGGAGGCGCTGGTTGTTGAACCAGCCGACCCATTCCGCGGTGGCGAGTTCGACGTCGGCAAGGCCGTGGCAGGGCCTGCGCGGCTTGATCAACTCCGTCTTGTAGAGGCCGCTCTGGGATTCCATGAGCGCGTTGTCCGGGGCGTCGCCGACAGTGCCGATCGAGGCGTCGATGCCGGCCTAGATCAGGTGCAGCGGTGAATGCGAAAGACGTGTACTGACCGGGTTCAACCAGTCGTAGCAACACTCCTGATCAGAAGGGTGTGTTGTGGGACGACCAGCGGGTTGGACGACGGAGTTGACCGGTCGGTCACCGATGAAGTCGCCGGGGCGGCCCTCGACTCGGCGCGAGGTCGAGCGGCCGTTCCGGGGCGAGATCGCCAAGGGCCTGACCAGTGAGGATGCGGCGGTCGCTGTCGGAGCTGCGCCGACGATGGGAACGCGGTGGTTCCGACACGCTGGCGGGATGCCGCAGATCAACCCGACCGTCTCGGGCCGCTACCTCTCGTTCGCCGAACGGGAGGAGATCGCTCTGCTGCGCGTGCAGGGCGCCGGGGTACGGCAGATCGCCGGACGGCTGGGTCGGTCGCCATCAACGATCTCCCGGGAGCTGCGGCGCAACGCGGCCACACGCGGCGGCAGACTCGAGACCGGGCCTCGGTCGCGCAGTGGAAGGCCGACCTCGTGGCACGGCGCCCCAAGGAGGCGAAGCTGGCCGCGAACGAGCGGCTGCGGGAGTACGTCCAGGACCGCTTGCTGGGCGTGATCCGAGCCCGGATGGCAGGGCGCTTCCCGGCCCGCAGGTGCCCGATTGGAAGGGGCGCAACAAGCCGCATCGTCATGATCGCCGGTGAGCGAATGCCTGGAGCCCAGAGCAGATCTCAGCCGGCTGAAGATCGACTTCCCTGAGGACGAGTCCATGCGCATCAGCCACGAAGCGATCTACCAGGCCCTTCACGTCGAGCCTCGCCGGCCTCAAACGCGAGCTCGTGGCCTGCCTTCGCACCGGCCGCGCCTTGCGTGTCCCATGGGCGAGGGCCCGTAACAAGCCGGGCGCTGTACAAGGACCATTGGATGTGCGTGGTGTCCGCCGACCGAGCCCCGGCCATCCTCGGCCGCGAGGCACTGGCCGAACGACCTTGGGTGTTGCCCTACCGCCACCCGTGCCGGTCTTCCCTCCCCCGAACCAACTGCACGCCGAAGACATCGAACCCCATGCGGAGATCGTCACGGAGAACTTCCTCGCCATTCCCCATCTGGTCGCGGGGACCGGCCGGATCGGCCTGATGCCCGAACGGGTCTCCGCCCCCGCCCCGTCCGCACAACCCATCACCGTCGTCCAACCCGCTTTCGAGATCGGCCACTTGATGGAGTCCCTGTGGTGGCACACCTCCATGGACGCCAACCGGCCCACATGTGGCTGCGCCGCATCGCCGCCCGGGCAGGCCAAGCAGTCGAGAGCGGTGCCATGGTTTAAATCTGCAACATCGTGCTAGCCTCCGGATGTCCAAATTTGGATATCAACCTCCCTCGCATGTCCCCGGAGCGCTCAGTGAACATCTTGTTGTGGGCTGTCCAGTCCCTGCTCGCAGTAGCCTTCCTTGCCGTGGGCGCCATGAAGATCTTCCGGAACAGGACCGAACTCGCGGCCACCTTCGGCTGGGTCGAGCAGTTCTCCGACCCGTCCGTGAAGGCAATCGGCGCCCTGGACGCGCTCGTCGGCCTCGGCCTGGTCCTCCCGGGCGTCACGAACATCGCCCCGGCGCTCGTGCCCTGGGCGGCGCTCGGCGGCATCGCGCTCGCAGGCGGCGGTTCGGTCGTCCACCTGCGCCGGTCCGAAACACAACTCGCCGCCGTGAACGTCGTCTACATAGCCCTACTGGCCCTGGTCGCCTGGGGCCGCTTCGGCCCGTACGCGTTCTGAGTGGGCGGTTCGTAAGGTGCTGTCCTTCTGGCTGAGGTGGGAGTAAGGACGCTGGTGGAGGTTGTGTCGGCTATTGCTTCCTGGCGAAGTTGCCGGTGTCGGCCTCGGTGAGGATCCCGAGTTTGACCAGGCGTTTCAGCTTGGCGCGGGTGCCTTCGACGTTCTTCGGCAGCAGTTCGTGGCCGAGGGCTTCGCAGACGTCCTTGGCCCGTAGGGGCCCGGTCGTGTGGTTGAAGGCGGCGAGGATGCGGGGGTAGTCCGGGTGCTCGGGCAGGTCCGGCGCGACGGCTGGGAGCCGGTCGGCGAGACCGGTGACGGTCTTGCGGGTGATCGTGAGGTGCTCCAGGTACGTCTCGGCCTCCCGTAACCGGGTCTGCAGGTCGTCGATCTGTGTGTGGAGGTCGTCGGCCAGGCCCGGGCGGCGTCTTCCTGGAGGTCCAGGGCATCGAGCAGGGGCCGGATGTTCACGTTGCCGCCGCCTACGCCGCGCGCCCGGTGGGGGCGTTCGCGCCTGGGTGAGGCGGCGGGTCATGACGTGGGTCATCGCCCAGTAGACGCGGGAGGCGGAGGAGGAGGGGCGGTGCTCGTAGTCACGGACCAGGCGCCGGTGCAGTATCAGGATCCCGTAGGTCTGCTCGACCCTCCACCGCTTCGGCTGCGGCACGAACCCCACCTGCTGCGGGTTGCGCGCGACGATCTCGACGTCGATTCCCAGGCCGACGCCGTGTTCGACGACCTGGTTCTTGAAGCCCTGGTCGACCAGGGCTTTGCGGACGGTTCCGCGGGCGTGCTCGGCGACCTGGTCCAGCAGGATGATGCCCGCGGCGTTGTCGTGGGTGTTCGCGGCGAGGACGACGACTGCAATGACCAGGCCGAGGACGTCCACGGTCAGTCCGCGTTTGCGGCCGGGCACCCGCTTGGCCGGATCGTGGCCACTGGTGGCGGCGGGGACCCCGGCGGCCACATGGACACTCTGGGTGGCCAGGACCACCAGGGTCGGGTCCTCTAATCGGCGGGCGCGTTCACGGACCTGGCAGCGCAGGAGTTCGCGGATGACCTGGTCGGTTCCGTCGTCCCGCCAGGCGGCGAAATAGTAGTACGTCGCGCTCTTCGGCGACAGGTCGTGCGGGAGATAGGCCCACTGACAGCCGGTCCGCCCCTGGTAGAGGATCGCGTTCACGATCTCCCGCATCGCGTACGCGCCCTGATGACCGCTGACCGAGCGGTGCCGGCACGCGGTGATCACCGGCTCGATCAACGACCATTGCTCGTCCGATAAGCCACTCGGATACGGCTTGCGTTCACTGAGCCTCTTTCATCCTGTGCTGGCGGGTGAAATGGGCTGGTCAGTGGGTGTGGTGACGAGGCAGGGCCCCTCGTCGTTGGCGTGGTGATTCCACTCAACACACCGGCGACCGAAGGGGCCCTGTTGGTTCCGTATCCTGCCACGCTCGACGTCCCGCATGAGCTCGTTGAGCACGTCGCCTGGCTGCTGTACGAGCACCGCCGCGCACGTAACACCCGCTGGCGGAAGCTCCGCTGCTTCGACCAGGCACTGCTCACGCTGGTCCACCTGCGCAAGAACGAGACGTTCGCCCAGCTCGGCGCCGGGTTCGCGATATCGCAGGCCACTGCCTGGCGCTACGTGGACGAGGCCCTGGAGGTGCTGGCTTCCTGGGCCCCAGGCCTCCATGAAGCCCTCACCGGCCTCGGTGAGGGCGACCACGTCATCGTCGACGGCACGCTGATCCCCACCGACCGCGTCCGCGCCGATCAGCCGTACCACTCGCAGAAACACAAGAAGCACGGCATGAACGTGCAGGTCATCGCCCGCCCTGACGGCACACCGCTGTGGTTCTCCCGCGCGACACCCGGCCGCACGCACGACCTGACCTCGGCCCGCGCCCACGGCTGCGCAGAGCACGCTCCTCCACCCGCCGCATCAGCCGCACCGTCCAAGCCATCCACACACTCATGACCTGCGACTATTCAGGATGAAAGAGGCTCACTCACCCGAACACATCACCAGATCAACAACCGCGAACCAGCAGATTCCACCCCGCCACCACACCATCAGGCGACACCAGATCCACGTAAAAACTAACGAACCGCCCACTTACACCAACGGCCACTTACCGGCCGCTCTGCCTCCGATGCCGCGTTGCACAAGCATAGAAGAGAGGGCTTCGACTGCGGGTGAGGTGTCGGCCTCGCGGGTCGTGATGTGGATGTCGTGTGTGAGGCCGGTGGGTTGGGCTACTTCGAGGTAGGTCACGCCTTGGCGAGGTGCTGCCGCGAGAGCGGGGATGAGAGCTACACCAAAGTCCGCAGCCACCAGCAGCATCAGGAGATGATACTGGTCGGAACGGAAGGCGATCTTGGGTTCGAAGCCCTCGGCTCGGCAGATGAGCTCTGTCGCCGCCTGGAAGCCGGAGCTCGGCAGCGCGGAGAGCCAGGTGGCGTCGGCGTAGTCCCGAAGGTTGGCGGCGGTCTGGCCTGCTCGCTGAAGGTGGGGGGGCACGGCCAGTAGCAGCCGGTCTCGGTGAAGGAGCACCTGGCGCAGGCCGTGGAGATCGGGTTTTGGCAGGCGTCCGTATTCGTGAGTGACTGCCAGATCCAGGTCTCCGTTCGCGACCGCTGGCATGGATGTCTCCGGTTCCGCCTCGGTGAAGGTCATGCTCACGTCCTTGTATCGCTGGCGGAAGGCCATCAGCGAAGGCACGATGAGACCGGTGGCGACGCTGTTGAATGCTGCGACTCGGACTCTGCCTCCGCGCAGTCCGGACACAGCGCGCACGGCGGCCTCCGCAGCGTCGAGTTCGACGAATACGCGATGGGCGTGTTCCACCAGAACCCGCCCTGCCTCAGTGAGACGTACGCTGCGGGCGGAGCGCTCCAGCAGTGCGATCCCCATTTCCTCTTCCAAGGCGGTGAGCTGCTGGGAGGCGGCTGAAGGCGTGCAGCCTGCCAGCTGAGCCGCTCCGGCGATGGTGCCTGTGTGTACGAGGTCCCGAAGCAGGCTGAGCCGACGAGTGTTGAGCATGAGAGAAACCTATGTCCGTCAAGGCCGTCCGGTCTGGCGGACAAGCCGGGTGGCTGGCATCGCTTGCGGGGGCGCGGCGCCGTATCCGCGGCCTTCCCGATTTACCGGTTTTTGCTGAGCGCAATGAGGGAAATGAGTTCCCATGCGACGTGTGCGGCGGCGAGTCCGGTTATGCCGCCGTGATCGTAGGCGGGGGCGACCTCCACGACGTCGCATCCGACAATATTCAGACCCGCCAGGCCGCGGAGCGTTCGGAGGAATTCACGGGTTGCCAGTCCCCCTACCTCCGGAGTTCCGGTGGCCGGGGCATGCGCGGGGTCGAGGACATCGATGTCGACAGATATGTAGACAGGGCGTGTGCCCAGACGCCGCCGGATCTGCGCGACAATATCGCTGACTTTCTCATCCTGGAATGCCTCGCTGTCGATAATCTCGAACCCGGCTTCCCGGTCATCGGCCAGTTCGCTCGGATCGTAGATGCCGCCGCGTGTTCCGACGTGCTGGCAGTGGTTGAGGTCGATGATCCCTTCCTCGGCCGCGCGCCTGAAGGGCGACCCGTGCCACACGCTTGCACCGTGGCAGGTGTCCCAGGTGTCCAGGTGCGCGTCGAAGTGAAGGACCGCCAGCGGCCCATGTGCCGCGGCTGCCGCCCGCATGAGGGGCAAGGCGACAGTGTGGTCACCGCCAAGGGCGACAATGCGCGTGTCCTGTTCCACCAGACGCCGCGCGGCGGTCTCGATCGCCGCAACTGCACGCGCGATGTCGTACGGACCCACCGCGACGTCGCCGGCATCGACGACCTGTTGTGAGTCGAACGGAAAGACATTGAGGAACTGGTGGTACGGGTGCAGCTGTCGTAAATTCTCACGAATGTACGCAGGGCCGAATCGGGCGCCGGGTCGGAAGCTCGTCCCGCTGTCGAAGGGAATTCCGAGGACGGCGACGTCTGCGTGCGTGACCTCTTCGATTCGCGGAAGCAGTGCGTAGGTCGCAATCCCGCCGTAGCGAGGCATCTCAGGTTCGTTGCGCTGTCCGATCGGAGTGGGATTTCCCATGCGCGCAGTACTCATTTCATAGTTGGGTGGATTTTCTGGTTCAGCGCTGTACAGTCCTGTGCCCGTGGAGGCGGCCGGCTCCGGCCATGGGAGCAGTAAGGAATATCCAATGGTGTTCTGTCGGCAGGCAGAGGCCGGTCAGGATTCCGTCCTGCGACAAGAGAGGGGAGGGCTGTGTACGCGTGCGTGAACAGCGTGGCTCATTTGCGGCGACAGGAGAAGCAGGGCCGACTGATGCCGAGCTTAAGCTGCTCTAATGCTCGGGGAGGGGGAGGCTTGGCCGTAGGTCTGGTTGGTGCCGTCGTCACGCCACTTCGCGAAGTACTCAGGTTGAACTCGTAGAGCCTGCGGGGTCGTGACGGTTCGTGATCCTTGCGGTACGACGGGATCGTGAGGTACGCGCAGAGGGGCCGCCCGGCGAGCAGGAGAAGCGGGAACGGCTGAGGCTGGAGGCAGCCGAGCGGTTCGAGCGCGGTGATGAGGCCACGCGGCAGATCTGCGGGTCACGGAGCGCACGGTCCGGCGGTGGCGCAGGGCCTGGTGCGAAGGCGGGGCGGCGGCGCTGAAGCCGAAGGGGCCGAGTCCCGCGAGCGGCTGTCGGTGCGGGAGCGGGAGCGGCTGGAGGCGGAGCTGAAGCGGGGACCGCTGGCTCATGGCTTCAGTGATGACCAGCGGTGGACGCTGGGCCGGATCAAGACCCTGATCGGCAGGCTGTTCCACAAGGTCTACACGGTTCAGGGAGTGGCCAAGCTGCTGAAACGGCACGGCTGGTCCTGCCAGGTCCCGGTGCGTCGGGCGATCGAGCGGGACGAGGAGGCCATCAAGATGTGGAAGGACGAGGTGTGGCCGCGGTTAAAATGACCGCGGCGGACCTGGGCGCCTACATCTGCTTCGAGGACGAGGCAGGCCAAGGGCTGAAACCGCCGAAAGGCCGCACTTGGGCACCGCGAGGAGCGCGGCCGGTGGTGCGGGTGAGGGCCGGGGAAACGGCCGGGTCAACATCGCCGGCGCCGTCTGCTTCCGGCCCGGCAGCCGCCCGCACCTCTTCTACCGGCTGCACGTCTACCATGGCCGCAAGGGCGAGCCGAAGACGTTCGCCTGGCACGAGTACCGGGACCTGATCGTCACTGCCCACCAGCAGCTGAACGCCCCGCTCGTGTGGTGCTGGGACAATCTCAACGTCCACCTGGCCAAGGAGCTCGCCGCATGCGCCGAGGAGCACCAGGACTGGTTACGGATCTTCCAGATGCCGTCATACGCACCGAAACTGAACCCCGCCGAAGACGTGTGGTCGCTCCTCAAGCGCGCCATCGCCAACTTCGTCGCCACCGACCTCGGTGGACTCGTCCGCATCGTCAAACGCAAGCTCAAGAAGATCCAGTTTAGACCCCGCCTGATCGACGACTGCCTCACCGGGACCGGCCTGATCATCGAACCCTGGTGACCACGCAGCCGGACTTCGCCTACTGCCCGGCCGACACCACGCTGGACGATCTGGACGACTACCAGGTCCGCCACATGACCCCGGCCATGGCCGCCCACGCCTGTCTCACCGTCCTGCACGCCCGCGAACTCGACACCGACAAAGCAGAAACGGATCCTCCCAGCTCATCCACCTCAGCCTCGCCGAGATCCGACGCCTGATCACCCGACCCACCCACCGCCACCCCGCCCCGGTCGGCCACATCCTGCACTGGTCAGCATGGCGCCGCAGACGCCAGCACCAGGCTCGGGGGAAGCGGGGCTGGGGCCCGTCATGGACGGGCCCCAGCAGGGCATCGGTTCAGAGCAGACGCCGGTGCAGTTCGGCGGCCGGCAGACCGCCGGCGCCCAGCACGGCGAGGGCTTCCTCCAACCTCAGGCCCCTCGCGAGGGCGATGGCACACACGGAGCGCGCGGCGTCCAGCGGCTCCTGCCTGCCGGCCACCATCCAGGCGAAGCCGGTGCCCTGCCAACCGGCACACCGCGTCACTCCGAAGGAATGCGAAACTCGAATTCGGGACGGTCCCACGGCACGGCGGGCGGGTTCGCGAACGCGGTCCCGGTCCGCACCGCACCAACGCGGTGGTAGAAGTCCTCGGCGGGAAGATGCGACACGACCTTGACACAGTCGAGCCTGGCGGCACGGGCCTCGGCCTGCATGTGCGCGACGAGCAGCCGTCCAATACCGCGTCCTTGCGCTTCGTCGGCGACGAACAGCAGGTCGAGCTCCGGTGGCGCGAGGACGAGCGAGTAGAACCCGAGGACCCGGCCTCCATGCTCGTCGGCGCCGACGGCCACAAAGGCGCGGTGGGCCTCGATGTAATCAGGGCCGACCCGGTAGCCCGCCACTGCGGCCGCGTACATACCCTCGTAGGCGCCTGAGCCACGCACGAGCCGCGTGAGCCGTTTGGCATCCCGCGCGACGGCCCTCCGTATCGTGATCGGCTGGCTGATCGGGGAAGTGCGTGAACTCATCGGGAGAGTATTTCGCACCGGGAAGTGCCTTCCTGCGGCGGGTCGGCTGCTCGGGCAGGCGTTCCTGTACCGCTCCCGGGAACCACTCGTGCGAGCGCAACCGATCTCACGCCGAAGCCGCGCCGGAGCGCTTCGGTGCGGCTTCGGCGTCTCACGGCTCCGCACGGAGGTCCCCGCCGGAACGGACGAAGGTAATGGGCCTCGCCGTGTCACAAGCGATCACACACTGCCCCTATGACGGGGGCTACGCCTGTGTGGGCCTGACCAGGTGGAAGACCTCCTGGGCAGCGTAGCGTTTGAGGCATCGGACGATTTTCGCGGAGCAATGCTCAAGACCTCATAGCACTGCACGGTGACGGGTGCCCCCTGCTCAAGACCTGGAGCCGGACTCCGCTCCACAGGCAGAGGCCCCGTCACCGTGCATCTGCCGGAGCACGTCGCACATCTCCACGATGACGTCATGATCGTGACCTGAGCCGTCCGTACGGCCACCTCTCCCTCACCACGCGAGCCGCCGAGCTCCTTCCAGAGGCCGGGGACCGTGCGGGGAGCCGGGGCTGCGAACTGCTCATCGGATGTCGGGCCATCGATCCCCTCCTGTCAGGTCGCGGCGCGCTCTGCGCAGGCTCACACACCAGGCGGGCGAAGAGTAGGGAGCTTGAAGTTGACGATCACGTGCGGGATCGACTGGGCGGAAGACCACCACGACGTGGCTCTGGTCGACGAGACGGGAAAGCTGGTCGCCAAGCAGCGCATCAAGGACGACGCGGACGGTTTCCGCCGGCTGCCTGCCCTGCTCGCAGAAGCCGGCGACTGCGCTGAAGGCCCGATACCGGTCGCGGTGGAGACCGCCCGCGGCCTGGTGTTCGCCGGCCTGCGCACCACCGGCCGCAAGGTGTACTCGATCAATCCGATGGCGGTGGCCCGCTACCGCGAGCGGCACCGCAGTGCCCGCGCGAAGTCCGACCACGCCGACGCGATGACGCTGGCCGACGTCCTGCGGACCGACACCGACGTGCACCGGCCGCTGCCCGCCGACTCCGAACTGGTCCGGGCGATCGCCGTCCCCGCCCGCGCCCAGCAGGACACGGTGTGCAACCGCGCCCCGATCAGAAGCCCGAGGAAGGCTGAAGGGCACCACTGATCCACCGGAATTGACAATTACTCAGATTTCGCGTCGGGTCTTGCCCTTGCGAAGGTGTCCGCCGCTCCATGCCGCGCCGCCAAGCAGCGTGGTGACGAGCACGCCCGTGCATGCCCACAGGTTCGGCACTCAGTGGACGAGCGTGGAGCGCACGGCCCGGGTGACCCACAGCAGAACGAGCGCGACGGTCTGGATGCCTGCGACGACGACGATCAGAAGGGGGACGGAGATGTCGTACAGGACTCCGGCCAAGGCGCCGCCGACCAACGCGGCCGCACCCATGATCCCGGCGAAGACGCCGTACGCGGTGGCCCGGCGGCCCACGGGTACGAGGTCGGCGACGGTGGCACGCAGCGTGGACTCCTGAACGCCGACCGCGGCGCCCCACACCAGCGCCCCCGCCACGGCCACTCCCACCGTGTCGGTGAAGGCCAGGACCGGAACGGCGGCGGACAGCAGCGGCAGGACGACCAGGACCTGGGCGCCGAACCAGTCGTACAGCCAGCCCGTGGCCAGCGCCGCCACCGCGTCCGCGGCCATGGCCGCCGCGTACAGCACCGGCACCATCGCGGTCGGCATCAAGTGCCGGACGACCAGGTGGTAGGAGAGCACCCCGAAGGTGGCGAAACCGGTCAGGGTCGCTGCGGTGAAGACCGCGTAGGCCCAGAAGGCCCGCGGCAGCTTCCTCTCCCGGGACCCGGCAGGAGGCGGCTCCTCGGGCGCCGCCGTGCCGATGGTGGTCTCGTAGCCGACCGGATCGGGAACCCTGGCACGCAACCAGAGCAGCAGCGTGACGGCGGCCACGCCGGGCAGCGCGAGCAGCCCGAGCGCCGGGGCGTAGTCGTCGCCGGTGAGGGCGAGGACCCCGGCCACGGTGAGCGGGCCGACAAGAGCGCCGACCTGGTCCATCGCCTCGTGGACCGCGAAGCCGCGGCCTCTTCCGGTGGCGGCGGTGGCGTGCGAGAGCAGTGTGTCCTTGGCCGGGGAACGCACGGCCTTGCCGACACGTTCCGCGATCACCAGGGTGCAGGCCACCCACAGCACACCGGTCAGACCGAGCACCGGGACGGTGGCCGCGGTCAGCACGTATCCGGCGATCGTCCACGTCCAGAAGCGGCGGCTGCGGTCGGCCAGCGGTCCCGACGCCAGACGCAGTCCGAGCGCGGCGGCCTCCCCCGCCCCCGTGACCACGCCGACCACGGCCGCGGAGGCGCCCAGGTGGGCGAGCAGTGGGCCGGTGACGGAACGAGCGCCCTCGTAGACGAAGTCCATCAGCAGACTGACGCCCCCGAACACCACCACGAACCGCCACGCCGAGAGCCCCCGGGCGGGTCCGCCCGACGGTTCGGGCGTGACAGACGTGGTGCGGGCGGGCTTCACGAACTCCTCCCCAGGGTGTCGCGTGCCTGGCGGGCCGGGCATGGCCACGTGAACACGGACCACCTCCTTGGCGCTCTCCTCTTCACCGGACGAATCCGACAGGCGCATCCTCTCTCACCACGCTGTAGCAGTCAGAGGCGGAGGCGCGCGCAGGACACTCTCCCGCCCCGCCAGACGAGCGTGGCACCGTTCACGCTCAATCGACCCGCTCGATGGCCCGGTCGTACTCGCCCGTCTCCGGAGGCAGAACCGCGGACGGGGCGAGGCGGCGGCGCTCCCGAGCCTGGGCGTAACCCGTCAGACCGATCAGCACGGCCAACAGCACGGCCGACGAACCCGCCGTACCGAGGTCGAGACCGCCCTTCGCGACCGGCTTGGTCAGGAAGTCACCGGCCGTCGCCCCGAGCGGGCGGGTCAGCACGAAGGCGATCCAGAACAGCAGCACGTTCGGCACGACGGGCGCCCTCATCAGGGCCACCAGTACCAGCAGGACACCGGTCACCAGCGCCGCCCCGCCGGCGTAGCCGAGGCCCGAACTGTCGGACAGGAAGTCGCCCATCGAAGTGCCGAGGGTGTTGGAGACGAGGATCGCCGACCAGAACAGCGTCTCCCCGCGGAAGCTGACGATGTCCCGGATGACGAACGTCATCCCCGTCAGCTTCCACACGGCGAAGACGACGACCAGGACCGAGATCAGGATCGCCGCGCCCGTCGGGTATCCGAGGCCGAGGCCCTGCGGTCCCCAGCCCAGCGAAGCGGCGCCGCTCGAGAGGTACTTGGCGCTGGCATCGCGGTTCATGAAGTCGGACATCGTGGTGCCGGCCATGCTGGTCGACAGGATGACCGTCCAGTAGAAGAACGGGTTGTAGCTGCGGGAGCGCAACTGAACGACCAGGGTCACCACGAAGAGCAGGAACAGGGCGGCCGTGGTGAGGAAGTAGCCGACCTTCAGGGTCTGCGCGAAGAGGTCACCGGCCGTCTCACCCAGAGTCGTCGCGGCCACCTTCATGATCCAGAACGCGAGGGTGACCTCGGGCAGCTTCTTCATCACCGACCCGGCCGTGGTCGCGCCACGTTGCGGCCCGGCGGCAACGTCTAAGTCGGTGAGGACTTCGGGATTCTCCATGGTCGGACACTCCTGTTCGTGGGGGGTGTGAAAGGGCACCCGTCTCCGCAAGGAGGACCGGCGCCCCGCGACACACGGGCCGACCGCGGAGGCCGGCCGTGGTGTCCGACCTTGTCGGTGACCGCCTGAACGCTTCCTGAACGCCTTCCGAACCGTTCAGGCCGCCTGCCGCGTCACACGCGCAGGGTCCGCGACGTCCTTGCGGGTCACCATCAGGTGCACCACCAGACCGAGGATGACCGCCAGGAAGAGCCCGCTCGTGACGACGGTGCCGAACCCGAGGCCGCCGTCGCCGGTCGGCTGGGACACGTAGTCGCCGATCGAGGCGCCGAGCGGACGGGTGAGGATGTAGGCGATCCAGAAGCTCCACACCGCGTCGAGGCCCAGCGCGAAGTGCGCGACCGCCACGGCGGCGATGGCCAGCGCGAACAGGACCGCCGCGAGCCAGTAGCCCAGGTCCATGCGCTCGGAGACCAGATCACCGCCCGCCGTTCCGAGGGCAAAGGTGAACAGTACGGCCAGCCAGTAGTACGCCTCGCGGCTGGTGGTGTCGATGCTGTGGATGGAGAGGGTGCGCTCGCGCCGGTACCAGACGACGAACACGACGGCGAGAAGGACGGCGAACACCGCGGTGGTCGTCTCCAGCGGTACGCCCATGTTGTCGGTGAGGTTGTCGCTGATCAGCGTGCCGACAACGCTGATCAGGGCGACGGCGAGCCAGTACACCCCCGCGCGATAGGCGGGGGTGCGGAACTGGACGACCAGGACGACCGCGAGCAACGCGCTCATGAGGACCGACACGCCGGTCAGGCCCAGACCGGCCTTCTCGTTGAGCAGGTCGGCCGCGGTCTCGCCGACGGTCGTGCACAGCACCTTGATGATCCAGAAATAGGCGGTGACCTCGGGGACCTTGTTCCAGCGCAGATGGTGGGACGGACGAGCAGAGGCACGCGTGCCCGGTTCGGCCTCAGGGGTCTCGGAGAGTTCGTAGGTCATGGGGCCAGACGGTGCCAGCGGTCGCCTGAACGCATCCTGACTGCCGCGCGGCTTTCCCGGCCCTCCGGGTCCGGCCTGATCACGATGGGCCCATGCACACCCGCGCCGTGTCCTGGCTGCGGCACCGGCTCGGCCGCGTCGTCGTCATGTCCTACGCCCTCGCTCTGTTCCTGCCCGGCCCCGGCCTGTGGCTGCGCCGCCCCCATCCAGTACCGCTCCCGCCGACGCACCTGACACTGCACACCGCACCGCTCCTGCTGTCCCTGGTCCTGTTCTCGGCAGGACTCCAGGTACCTGTCCGCGCGCTGGGCCGCCTGGTGCGACGGCCGAAGACACTGCTCGCCGGGCTCGTGCTGCACTTCGCGATCCCGCTGGCGGTCCTGCCGTTCGTCGCGTTCCTGCTGCGGCGCACCCCCGACGCCGACGGCGGCAGCGGACTGCTCACCGCGATGATCCTCGTCGTGGCGATGCCCGTCGCCGCCGGGGCCACCGTGTGGACCGACAAGGGCGACGGCGACCAGCCGACGATGGTGGGCCTCGTCCTGGCCTCCACCCTCCTCAGCCCGCTCACCACCCCCTTGCTGCTGGCGACGCTGGCGCCGCTGCTCAGCGGCGGCTACGCACACACCCTCGCCGCCACCGGCCGGCTGGCGGAGGGCGGATTCGCCCTCACCTCCGTGGTCCTTCCCTGTGCGGCGGGCCTCCTGGGCGCGCTCGTCCTGCCCGAGCGCCCGGTGCACCGCCTCCAGCTGACGGTGACGCCCTTGGCACTGACCGGCTCACTGCTCCTGACCTACGTCAACGCCAGCGGCGCCCTGGGCTCCGTCCTGACCCGGCCCCGCCCTCTGCTGTTCGCCGCCGCCCTGGCGGTGGCCGCCCTGGTCTGCCTGCTCTCCTTCGCCCTCGGCCGGGCCGCCGCCCGCGTCCTGCGACTGGAGGCGGGCACCGCCTCGTCGCTCACACTCGCCTGCGGCATGAACAACAGCAGCGCCAGCGCGGTCCTCATCACCGCCTCCCTGCCCGACAAACCCCACCTGCTGCTGCCGGTCCTCGCGTACGGGCTGCTCCAGAAGACCGCCGCGAGCCGCATCGTCACCCGCCTGCGGCGCGACCCCGCTCCCCCGGCAGGCCCCTGAACCAGGCTCAGCCGCCGCCCGCCGGACCGGCCTCCTCCTGGCGTACGGGGACGAGCAGAGGGAACGTGGCAGGACGGCGGCCGGTCAGGGAGAGTCTGCCGCCCAGAGTGACGGCCAGGTCGCGGGCGAGGAACAGGCCGATGCCGAAGCCCGGTGCCGCGCCGGTGTGACGGTCGAACAACCGGGCCGCCTCGCCGTCCCCGCGCCCTCGTCGGTGACGTCGAAGGCGACGGCTTCGCCGAGGTCGCGGGCCCTGAGGCGAACGGTCCCCCGCCCGTGGACACGGGCCTTGTCCAGCAGGACACCGAGGATCTCGGTGACGGGGGCGCCGGGGACGCGGAGGTCGTCCGACGCCTCAGGGATCCCCCACTCCAGCCGCGGGAGCGGAACAGGCGCAGCACCTCCTCCACCGTGCCACCCTGCGGGGGCATGGCTACCGCCTGGAACTCTGACGGAAGGGGAGGCTGTCCGGCCTTCCCGGCCGCCTCTTGTCGGTTCAGTCCGCGTTGGGCCGGGCAAGGCCGTGGTCGTAGGCGAAGATCACGGCCTGGATGCGGTCGCGGGCTCCGATCTTGGCGAGGACCCGGCCGACGTGGGTCTTGACGGTGGACTCGGACAGGACGAAGCGGGTGGCGATCTCGCCGTTGGTCCAGCCCTTGCCGACGGCGACGAGGATCTCGCGTTCGCGGTCGGTGAGGGAGCCGAGTCCCGGGTCCTCGGGCGAGTCCACGCGGTGGGAGGGGACGTAGCGGGCGTACTCGTCCAGGAGGCGGCGGGTGAGGGCGGGCGCGATGACGGCGTCGCCGTAGGCGACGGCGCGGATGCCGGCGAGGAGTTCCTCGGGGCGTGCGTCCTTGAGGAGGAAGCCGCTGGCGCCGGCCCGGATGGCGGCGTGGACGTACTCGTCGAGGTCGAAGGTGGTGAGCACGAGGACGCGGGAGCGGCCACCGGAGGCGATGATGCGGCGGGTGGCCTCGATGCCGTCCATGCCGGGCATGCGGACGTCCATCAGGACGACGTCCGGGCGCAGTTCGGCCGTCTTGCGGACGGCCTCGGCGCCATGGGCGGCCTCACCGACGACGTCGGTCTCGGGGACGGAGTCCAGGAGCAGGTGGAAGCCGTAGCGTTGCAGCGGCTGGTCGTCCACGATGAGCACGGTGGTCATCGGTCACCGCCCTGAGGCGTGAGGTCGAGGACGGCCTCGACGCTCCAGCCTCCGCCGCCCGTCGGCCCCGCGCTGACGGTCCCGCCGTACAGAGCCGCTCTCTCCCGCATACCCACCAGGCCGTGTCCTTCCTCGTTCGGCGGTCCGGACGGGGTGGCCGGGCCGGTGTCATGAACCCGGACGGTCAGCCGGGCGTCCTTCTCGACGATCGCCAGCCGCACCAGGGTGTCGGTGTCGGCGTGCTTCAGGGTGTTGGTGAGGGCTTCCTGGACGATGCGGTACACCGTCAGCTGCATCCCGCTGTCCAGGGCGTCCACGTCGCCGGAGGTGCGGTAGACGACCTCGCGACCGGCGGCGCGCACCTTGGCGCACAGCGCTTCGATGTCCGCGATGCCGGGCTGCGGGCTGAGTTCGGGCCCGCCCTTCGGACCGTCCGCGGCCTCACGCAGCACGCCGAGCACCCGCCGCAGTTCACCGAGGGCCTGCCGGCCGGTGTCGCCGATGAGCTGGAGGGCCTCCTTGCCGCGTTCGGGAGCGATGTCGGTGGCGTAGGCGCCGGCGTCGGCGAGCGTGATGATGACGGACAGGTTGTGGCCGACGATGTCGTGCATCTCGCGGGCGACCCGGGTGCGCTCGGTGGCCGTGGCCAGCCTGCTGCGCTGGTCGCGCTCTATCTCCAGCCGGGCGGCCCGTTCCCGCAGTCCGGCGAGCTGGGCCCGGCGGATCCGTACCATCAGACCGAGCGCGAGTGCCGCGGTCGCCGTGCTCAGCAGGAAGAACAGCGCGTCCCAGACGGACACGGCAGAGGAGACACGGACCGCGACCAGCGCCATCGCGCCGACCGTGGCCGCACAGGCCCAGGGCAGCTGCCGGAGCCACCCGTGCAGGGCCAGGCTGTACAGCGCGATGAACAGGGCGACGTCCGCGCGCAGCGCCGCGCCCAGGGACCACTGCAGGACGAACACCGCCGTGATGGCGGTAAACGCCACGAGGGGTTTGCGTCGCCGCCACAGCAGGGGCAGCACCAGTCCGGCCTGAAGCGCCAGCATTCCCGCGACGGGCAGCTGGGTGAAGGCGAGCCGGAACCGGCGCGGGCCGTCGCCGTCCCCGTCGTCCACCCTGCCGTGGAACAGGTCGGGCAGGCAGAACATCAGGAAGACCAGGACCACGACGGCGGTGTCCAGCACCCAGGGATGTGTCCGGTCGGCGTGCCGCAACCGCTGGCCGCCCCGGGAGAGTCGGGCGACCAGCGGTCCCATCCCGCTGATGTCATCGGTGGTCACGGACGTCACCTGTCCATGGTGCAGTCGTCAGACGTCACTGCGCACGAGCCGGTACGCGGCGCCGCCCAGTGCCAGCGCCGTCCAGCAGAGGAAGACCAGCAGTCCGGCGCCTGGGGAGAGGGTCGTGGAGTCGTGGGTGAGCGCGAACATCGCCTCTCCCGCGTTGGACGGCAGGTAGGGGCTGATGTCGTCCTGCCAGGAACTCGGCAGCAGGGAGATCAGTCCCGGGATCAGCATCAGGGCGGCCACCAGCACCGAGATGCCGCCGGCCACCGACCGCAGCAGCGCGCCCAGAGCGGTGCCGATCACCCCGACCAGGCCGAGGTAGAGCCCCGCGCCCAGCAGGCTCCGCAGAACACCCGCGTGCGAGAGGCTCATGGCCGCGGGCGTGCCCGAGACGATTCCGCTCCCGATCAGGAAGGCGACGAATCCGCCCAGTGTCCCGACGGCCAGCGCGACCAGTCCGAACACGGCCGCCTTGGACCACAGCACAGGCAGACGGCGCGGCACCGCCGCGAGGGTCGAGCGGATCATGCCGGTCGAGTACTCGCCCGCGGTGACCAGCACGCCGAGCACGCCCAGGGCGAGCTGGGCGAAGTTCGTACCGAAGAGGGACAGGCTGACGGCCGTCGAGTCTGCGAAGTCCCGGTCCATGTGGCCGGAGTCGATCCCCGACTTGTAGCGGCTGGCGGAGATGAGGCCGAAGGCCACCAGGAACAGCAGGCCGAGGCCGAGGGTGATCCAGGTCGAGCGCAGGGACCACAGTTTGGCCCATTCGGAGGAGAGCACGCGTCGTCCGGTCACCCGGTAGGCGGGGCGGACGGGAGCGGTCCTGGATTCCTCGGCGGTTGCGGTGAGGGTGCTCATGCGGGCCTCCCGAGGGTGTCGATTCCGGTCGTGGAGCCGTGGTACTCCACGGCATCCCTGGTCAGGTCCATGAATGCCTCCTCCAGTGACACGGTCCGCGCGCTCAGCTCGAACAGCGCGATGCCGTGCTCGGCGGCCTTGAGTCCGATCTCGCGGGCTGTCAGTCCCGTCACCTGGAGTTCCTCGGAGCTGATCCGGCCGGTGACGTCGACGCCCGGCCCGGACAGGACGTCCCGCAGCCGCGCAGGGTCCTGTGTCACCACCTTCACCGTGTCGCCGCCCGCCTCGCGGATCAGGTCCGCCACGGTCGTGTCCGCCAGCAGCCGCCCGCGCCCCACGATGATCAGGTGGTCCGCCACCAGGGCCATCTCACTCATCAGGTGCGAGGACACGAACACCGTCCGGCCCTCGTCGGCGAGCCCCTTCAGCAGGTTGCGGATCCAGAGCACGCCCTCCGGGTCCAGCCCGTTGACCGGCTCGTCCAGCATCACCGTCTGCGGATCTCCCAGCAGCGCCGCCGCGATACCCAGCCGCTGGCCCATCCCGAGGGAGAAGGCGCCGGCCCGCTTCTTCGCCACACTGCCCAGTCCCGCGAGGTCGATGACCTCGTCGACCCGGCCGCCCGGAATGCCATGGGTCAGCGCGAGGGCCCTGAGGTGCTGGTACGCCGAACGGCCCGGGTGGATCGACTTCGCCTCCAGCAGGGCGCCGACCTCCTGGAGCGGTGCCTGGTGGCGGGCGTAGTGGTGGCCGTTCACGGTGACGGAGCCGCTCGTCGGGGCGTCGAGGCCGACGATCATGCGCATGGTCGTGGACTTGCCCGCGCCGTTGGGCCCCAGGAAGCCGGTCACCGTGCCCGGCTTCACGACGAAGTCCAGCCCGTCGACGGCCGTCTTCTCGCCGTACTTCTTGGTCAACTGCCGTGCGTCGATCATCCGCGTTCTCCCTGTCGGGCTCCGGAGTCCGTCGCTTCGGACGCCTCACCGGCCACGCTAGGTGCCGAATCACCCGAATCCGGTGGTACCGGGAGGCTGAACCGGGCCGGGCGCGTAGTACCGCGGTACTACGCGCCCAGCGCGGTTGCTGCCGGCCCGCTCCCGGCCCGCCTGTGTCCGCTACCATCCCGTTGCCCCTGGGCGCGGATCCCGGTCACCCCCTGCTTGGGCCGAGGGCGTGGACTACAGCGAACTCAAGGCGGACATTCTCCGGCTGATCGTCGGAGCCACCGAGGACCCGTCCGTGTCTTCGGAGAGGAGACGGTCACCCCTCCGGTGCGGCCGGAACTGCTGCGCGGTGCGACCGAGGACGAACTCCCCGAAGAGGCCCGCGGCGCTGACCACCGCCTGCGCGAACGTCCTGACGATCAGCGCCGCCGAGCTGCACGACGGGCTCGGCGGCGATCTGTGACGGCATCCTGCTGGAAGAGCTACGTGCCCGCCGGTCTCGACGACTTCCTCGCCACACCGGAGATGGCCGCCGAGTACGAGCACATCCGCCGGCTGCTGGACCCGGCGTGAAAGAGGGGCGCCGGACCCACTGAGTGCGGTCCAGGGATCCCGCCCGTGATCTTCCCCGCCCGCTCCGGACGTGGGGCCCGCCATGACCTGTCACCCGCACGCCGATGCGGGCCACCGGGTGGGAGGCCCGTCGCCGCTCAGTCCCCGACCCGTACCAGCCCGCTCTCGTAGGCGAAGATCACCGCGTGGATGCGGTCCCGGAGGCCGAGTTTGGTCAGGATCCGGCCGAGGTGGGTCTTGACGGTCGTCTCCCCGACGAAGAGGCGGTCCGCGATCTCACCGTTGGCCAGTCCCCGGGCGACCAGGGCGAGCACTTCCCGTTCCCGTTCGGTGAGAGCCGCCAGGCGGCTGCACTGGGCGGGTGCGGGTGCGGCGGAGTGCAGGACGAAGCGTTCGACCAGGCGCCGGGTGAGCGAGGGCGCCACCATGACGTCGCCCCGCAGCACCGCCCGGACGGTCACCAGGATCTCCTCGGCGGGGGCGTCCTTGACGAGGAAGCCGTTCGCACCGGCCCGCAGGGCGGCGTAGGCGTACTCGTCGAGGTCGAAGGTGGTGACGACGAGGATGCGCGGCCCATCGGGCTGCGCGCACAGGTGTTCGGTCGCGGCGAGCCCGTCCAGACCGGGCATCCGTACGTCCATCAGGACGAGGTCCGGCTCCAGGGCGGCCACGCCCGCGATCGCCGCGTCGCCATCGGCGGCCTCGCCCACCACGGTGAGGTCGGGCTGGCTGTCTACGACCATGCGCAGCCCCATCCGGATCAGCTCCTGGTCGTCGCAGATCAGCACCCGGGACGAGGACACGGTGCGAGCCGGGGTCGGGCCCGGGCCGGTCATGGGGTCGCCGTGGTGGGCTGGAGCCCGGCGGGGCGCAGGGTGGCGGCGACCCGGTAGCCACCGCCGGGGGTGGGCCCGGCGTCGACACTCCCGCCGTACAGGGCGGTGCGCTCGCGCATGCCGGTGAGCCCGCGACCGGACGGGAGCAGCGGGGCGGGACGCTCGGCCGCCGCTCCGGCTTCCGTCCCCGCTCCCGCTTCCGTCCCGGCTCGCGCTCCGGCCGAGTTCTCCACCCTGACGCGGATCAGCCGCCCGGGCCCCTGCCTGCCGGTGTCGACCCGTACATGGACCGTGGCGTCCGGCGGGGCGTGCTTGACGACGTTGGTGAGCGCCTCCTGCACGATGCGGTAGGTCTGTACGGTGAGATCCGCCGGAAGGCCGTCCCGCTCCCCGCGAAGGTCCAGCAGGGCGTGCCTGCCGCTCGTGTTGAGGCGTCCGACCAGCCGCCGCAGATCGGCCGAGAGGTGCTCGGCCGCCCCATCGGGACCGGAGCCGGAGCCGTCGGCGGAGGCGTCCGCGCCGGGGGTGCGCAGCACCTCCAGCAGCCGGCGCAGTTCCCCCAGGGCCTCGCGGCCGGTCGCGCTGATGACGCCGAGGGTGCGATCGACGACGGCGGGGTCGACCTGCCGCATCAGTCTGCCGCCCTCGGCGTTCAGCACCATCACGCTCACGCTGTGCGCGAGGACATCGTGGATCTCGCGGGCGATGCGCGCCCGTTCCTCGGCGACGGCGACCCGCGCCAGGGCGAGACGTTCCGACTCGGCGAGCGCGGCCCGCCGCTCGAACTCGGCGATGTAGGCGCGCCGGGCACGGACGTACTCGCCGAACACCCAGGCTCCGGCCAGCAGCAGCCCCACCGCGAGCGGAGTGAGCCAGGCCCCGCGGGCGCCCGGGCCCCCGTAGTCCCGCTGCCACGCGGGAATCCACAGCAGCACGCAGCCCGCGGCACCGACCACCGTCGCCGCGGCAGCCCGGCGCAGGCCACGCACCGTGAGGGTGGCCAGGACCGCGGCCAGGGCGACGGCGCCGCGTCCCGGTTCCAGTCCCCACACCTGCCCGAGAAACTGCGCCCAGAACGCCGCCGTCA
Organism: Streptomyces griseoruber; assembly: GCF_001514205.1. GTDB lineage: Bacteria > Actinomycetota > Actinomycetes > Streptomycetales > Streptomycetaceae > Streptomyces > Streptomyces griseoruber. The sequence goes on from NZ_KQ948781.1 coordinate 106,244, forward strand.
CCAGGCCCGCGACGAGCACCGGCCGACGGCGGCGCCACAGCAGGGGCAGCACCAGGGCGGCGTACACGCCCGCCTGGACCCAGACCGGCCGCCAGCCCGGTTCCGGGCGGATCACCGGCGGCACCGCCACCAGCACGAGCAGCAGGACGTCCGTCAGCCACGGGTGGCCCCGCCGCAAGCGGGGCAGAGTCTCGATCAGCCGATGCACCACCTCACGCTACGGCCGGGACCCGCTCCCCCACATCGTCCTGACGGGCGTCGCGGGGTCCACCCCCGGTCGTACACGCACCGGCCGGGAACACGACGTGCGGCCACCCGTGGCGCTTCCACCATGGCCGCCATGTCGATCACCACCGAGTTCCTCAGACGGCCTCTCATGACCGGTGCCATAGCGGCCAGTTCACGACAGCTGGCGCACGCGATGACCGAAGGCATCGATCTGGAGAGGGCCCGGACCGTTGTCGAACTCGGCCCGGGAACCGGGGCGTTCACCGACGCGATCCTCGCCCGGCTCGCGCCCGACGCACGACTCGTGGCGATCGAGCTCAACCCGGTGCTCGCGGCACGGCTGTCGGTCACCCGGCGCGACACACGGCTGACCGTGATACGGGGTTCGGCCGCCGAGGTGGCCGAGACGGTGGGCGGACCCGTCGAGGCGGTGGTCTCCGGGCTGCCGTGGACGGTCATGCCACGGGAACTGCGCGGGCACATCCTGGACGCCGTGACCGCAGTCCTCACGCCCGGCGGCCGTTTCACCACCTTCGCCTATCTGCACGCGGCCTGGACTCCGCCCGCCCGCGACCTCACCGCCGAACTCGCCTGCCGCTTCGACCGGCTGGAACGCTCGAAGGCGGTGTGGGCGAACCTCCCGCCCGCCTTCGTGCACCGAGCCACCCAGAAGCATTGACCGCGAGGGCGAGGGCCTCGGCCGGGAAGGCCCAGGCCCTGACTCGGTTTCACCGACCGCGCGGTCAACCGCCGTATCGCAGCTCTCCAGATCGCCCCGCCGCCAGGGCTGTGGTTACGGGCGGCGCCCATTCTGGCTCTCGGCGCCCTCACCGCGCTGGGTGCCGCCGATGCCACCGGCGACCTGTTCCGGCTGCTGGAGCCGATCCTCGCTCGTGGGTGATCACTCGGCGGACAGAGTGATCCTCGTGGTCGACCACCGCTCCGAGGCGGTCATGGACCTTCCTCGCCCTGGGCGACCTCGACCTCGTGGTGGAAGTCGACGACGCCGGCTGTTCCGGCGGCGACGGACAGGACCGTGCAGGCCACGAGGAGGAAGGCGGTGCGGCGGGTGGTGCGCGAGCGCTTCTCGGAGGGGGCGAGGAGGGCGGCGACGCGTTGCGGCACCGGGCCGGTCGTCGCCGCGGGTGCGAAGTCGGGACGCGTGGACGGGGAGGCGTGGCCGGCCAGGGCTGCGCGGGCGATGGCCGTGGCGATCAGGCGTCGGTCTCCGGTGACCTCCGCGGCGGCCTCGTCGGCGGCCCGCTCGGCGGCGAGCCGGACGGTGTCTCGGGCGGCGCGAAGAGCGGGGTGGCAGTGGGCGGCGATCTCGGCGGCTGCCAGGAAGTAGTGGTGGCCGGCCTGGTTGTGGGCGCGCTCGTGGGCGAAGAGGGCCTCGCGCTCGGCGGGTCCCAGGCTGCGCAGCATGGCGGTGGTGACGACGATGCGGTGGGGCCGTCCGGGCAGCGCGTACGCGTCCGGATCGGGCGAGTCGATCACGCACAGGTCACCGGCGGCGGGGCGGCGGTCGGCCTGTGTGCGGGCGGTACGGAAGGCGCGGGTCTGCCGGAAGGCCGAGCGCACGAGGGTCCAGACGCTGACGGTGAGCACTCCGGTGGCCGCCGCGGCGGCGGGGAGGACGAGGTAGTCCGAGGGGGTTCGCAGGGGGTGGATGAGTTCACCGAGGGCGGCGAAGGCGGGGAGCTTGAGCAGCCCGGTCAGGACCAGGGCGCCGAGGGCGGCCACGCAGGCCCCCGCCAGTGCCAGGACCGAGGCGGTGAGGACCCACAGCGCGGTGGCGGGGGCCAGGCGATCGAGTGTCCGGCGGGCCAGCGTCGGCGCAAGGAAGGGCAGAACCAGCGGTAGGAGCAGCAGGGCGGTCATCACTCGTCACCCTCCAGGAGCCGGCGCAGGAGTTGCTCGTCGCCGGGGTTGAGCTGGGCGACGAAGCGGGCCAGGACCGTCTCCCGGTCGGTGTCCCGGTCGAGTTCGGTGTGCATGCGCCGGGCGGTCAGCCCGGGAGCGTCCTGCACGGGGAAGTAGGCGTAGCCACGCCCCTGCCGCTCACGGTCGACGACACCCTTCTCGTGCAGACGCGTCAGTATCGTCGCCACCGTCGTCCGGGCCAGGCCGGAGCCGAGTTCGGTCTGCACACGCCCGGGTGTGAGCGGGGCTCCGGCGGCCCATAGCGCGGCCATGACGGCGGCTTCGAGCTCGCCGGCCGGCCGCCTCTCGTCCCTCGCGTCCGTCATGGGAACGTTCCTCATTCCGCCATCGTCTACAGTTCAGTAGACCGTCTACAAGATTGTAGTCAGTCGCTGGATGCCGCCATGCCGCCGTGCTGCCGCGTCCGACAGTCCGGAAGAACGATGAAGGGGCTCCCGACGATGACCACAGCCATGCACCTATCGTCGCAGCTCGCCGTCAATGTGCTGGACGCCCGGTCGCTGCTGTCCGCGTTCGGCGTGCTGGGCGTGGGCGTGGTGCTGTTCGCCGAGACCGGCCTGCTGATCGGCTTCTTCCTACCGGGCGACTCACTGCTGTTCACGGCCGGTCTGCTGTGCACCGGCACCGCCGACCGCGGCCTGAAACTCTCCCTCGCCCCGCTCCTGATCGCCGCGGCGGTGGGCGCGCTGGCGGGCGCACAGTGCGGATACCTCCTGGGCCGAAGAGCGGGCGGTACCCTCCTCGCCCGCAGCCGCTCGGCCCGCCTGCACGAGGGCGCGAAACGCGCCGAGGAACTGCTGGAGCGCTACGGACACGCGAAGGCGATCGTCCTGGCCCGCTTCGTGCCGGTGGTGCGCACGGTCCTGAACCCGATGGCCGGCGCCCTGCGCGTGCCCGTGCGGACGTTCACCCTGTGGCAGGTGACCGGCGGGCTGGTGTGGAGCCTGGGTCTCACCCTGGCGGGCTACGCGCTGGGCTCCTCCGTACCCGACGTGGACCGGTATCTGCTGCCGATCGTCGCGGTGATCGTGGCCCTGTCGCTGATCCCGGTCGCCTCCGAGGTGTACCGCTCGCGCCGGGATGCCAAGGCGAAGGCGGCACGCGGATGATCCTCGCCTTCAACGGCTCGTCGGTCGACGGCTCGGCCTACACAAACGTGGTGAACCTCGCCCGGCACGCTCCCGCATGGCTGGACGACACCGTGTCGGCGTGGTCGACGTACGGGCTCGCCCTGTTCGCGGTCCTCATGGCCGTCGGCTGGTGGCGCGCCCGGCGGCTGGGCGCCACCGCGTCGGTGACCGCGCTCGCCGTGCCGTTCGTCGTGGTCGTCGCCTACGGGGTGGACGCAGCGCTGAAGCTGCTGGTGCGCGAGAACCGGCCTTGCCGGAGCCTGCGGGTGGCCACGCTGGAGGCGTGTCCGGCGCCCGGCGACTGGTCCTTCCCCAGCAACCACGCGGCCATCGCCGCCGCGGCGGCCGTCGCCCTGCTGTTCGTCTCCCGCCGACTCGGCGCGGTAGCCGCGCCGGCCGCCGGGGCGATGGCGGCCGCGCGGATCTGGGTCGGCGCGCACTACCCCCACGACGTGTTGGCAGGGGTCGTGGTGGGCGCTCTGGCCGCTCTGCTCGTCATGTCGGCACTGCGCAGGCATGTGCAGGCCCTGGCCCTGCGGCTCACGGCGACCCGCCTGCGGCCGCTGCTGGTCATGCCCTCATGAAGCGCGCTGACGTCGCCGAACTGGCCGGCAGCTGCGGACTCGGCGCCTGGACGGCGTTCGGCGTACTGACCATGGTCGTGGTGGGCCGCGACGGCATACCGCTGTTCGCGGACGCCGACCTTCTCTCGTGGTCCGTCGGTCACCGGCCGGACGTGGCGGTGGCGTTCGCCCGCGGACTGACCGCCACCGGGACGGGCGTCGTCCCGTTCGCACTGGCCGCGCTGGCCGGAATCATCGCGGGACGCACCCTCCGCCGGCGCGCGCTCGCCGCCGCGCTCTGCCTGGCCTGCCTCGGGGCGGGCCAGGCACTGCGGTACGCGGTGATGACGCTCGTCGCCCGGCCTCGGCCACCCCTGTCGGACTGGGCGACGCATGCCTCGGGATCGGCGTTCCCGTCCGGTCACACCACCACAGCGGCCCTCACCGCGGGCCTGCTGATCATCGCGGTCCACATACGTGGCTCGCGTGGCAGGACGGTGCTCGCCCTGGTCATAGGCGGCTGGGGTGCGCTGGTCGGGCTGACCCGCGTCTACCTCGGGGTGCACTGGTTCACCGACGTGGTCGGCGGCTGGCTGTTCGCCCTCGGCTGGCTGGGGGTATGCCTGTGCGCCGCGGCCTGGTGGCTGCCCGAGCGGTTGACTCTCGGCATGACAGACACGGACACAGCGCGCGGGACAACAGAACCGATGGGCGCGGCAGGAGGCCGAACGGGCCCGGCACGAGAGCAGACGGACGTGGCACGAGAGCAGAGGGAGGACCATGCGCCAGACGATCCTGGTCGTCGAGGACGATCACGCCCTGCGTGACGTGCTGATGCGCGGACTGCGCGACGAGGACTTCGACCCCGTCCCCGCGCCGGACGGCGCCACCGCGCTGCGGCTGGCCACCCCCGACATCTCCGCCGCCGTACTCGACGTCGGACTGCCCGACGCCGACGGACGGGACGTGTGCCAGGCGATGCGCGCGAACGGATTCCTCTCCCCCGTCATCTTCCTGACCGCCCATCACCGGCTGACCGACCGGCTGTCCGGGTTCTCGGCCGGCGGCGACGACTACCTGCCCAAGCCCTTCCACCTCGCCGAACTCGCCGCCCGCCTGCGGGCAGCCCTCAAACGGGCCGCGCCGCCGCCTGCCGCCACAGCAGGAGACCTGGCACTGGACGCCGTCCGGCACGTGGTGAGCGTGCGGGGCACCCGAGTCGATCTGACGCCGACGGAGTTCCGTCTCCTGGCCGCGCTCATGGCGGCTTCCGGCGACATCGTGCGCCGCCGCGAGCTGGTCCGGGCGGGCTGGCCCGAAGGCGCCCGAGTACACGACAACACCCTCGACCAGTACCTGACCCGACTGCGCCGCAAGCTGCGCGAGGCGGGCAGCGACCGGACGATCGGCACGGCCCGCGGGATCGGCCACCGCCTGTCATGAGCGGGATCCGCCACCGGCTGCGGCCCGCCGTGACCGCCTTCCTCCACCGTCTGGCACCCCGCACTCTGCGCGGCCGGCTGTCCCTGGTGGCCGTCACCACGGCCGCGCTGCTGATGCTGGTCCTCACCGTCGCCTTCAACGCCGTGGCCGAGCACCGCCTCCAGCACCAGGCGGACGACGAACTGCGCACCCGCGCCGCAGCCGTCGCGACGACCATCGACACCAGCCGCAGGACGGTACGCGTCCTGGAGACCTCCAACGACGCCCTCCTCGACACCAACGTCTGGATCTACGCCGACCGACGCCTGCTGGAAGAGCCGCCGAACGCCGGCTCCCTGACCCACGTCGCCGACGCCCTCGCCGAGCGCGGCGGACGGCGGTGCGTCACCGCCGACGTCGACGGCCCCCTCAGGCTGTGCTCCCAGCCGGTACCCGCCGACAAGAGCCGGGTTCTGGTGGTCACCGCGCTCGACCTCTCCCCCTACCGGAGTTCGGCCGACACCCTGCTCATGGGGTCACTCGCCCTGGACGGCGTGATGCTCGCCTGCACCTATGCCCTGACCCGGCTGGCGGTGGGCCGCGCGCTGCGCCCGGTCCGCACGATGACCGACCAGGCCACCCAGTGGAGCGCCGTCGCCTCCGAAGAACGCTTCGGCAGTACGCGCCACCCGGCGGAACTGGCCCGCCTCGGTACGTCGCTGGACGCCATACTGGACCGCATCCGCACACTCCTGCGACACGAGAGGCAGCTCACCGGGGAACTCTCGCACGAACTGCGTACGCCCCTGAGCCGGATCATCGCCGAACTCGACTGGTGGCAGACTCGCCCCCGAAGCGCCGACCAGACCCACGCCACCCACAGGGTCATCGCGGACGCCGCCCAGTCCATGCGCACCATCTGCGACACTCTCCTGGACGACGCACGTGGCGGGACACCCACCGCGCCGGGCACCGCCGTGGTGTTGCCCGCGCTACGACGACTCACCGAACTGCCGGATGTGCCGGCTCACTTGACAGTCACCGCCGACGGCCCACCTGTGGTGGCCGGAATCCCGCCCGCCCTCCTCGAACGCATCGTCAGCCCACTCCTCACCAACGCCTGCCGCTACGCCCACTCCAAGGTCGCCGTCCGCGCCCACCGCACACCCGACGGCGTACGCGTCGAGGTCATCGACGACGGGCCCGGCGTACCGCGCCCGTTCGCCTCACGGCTCTTCGAGCCCGGTCAACGTGCGGATCCGGGCGACGGACACCGCGGTGCCGGCCTCGGGCTGCCGCTGGCCCGACGCCTCGCCCGCTCCGCCGGCGGCGAGGTGACGTACGACCCCGAACACAGCCCCGGGGCACGATTCGTCGTCAGCCTCCCTGCCGGGTGACATCGGCCCCGCTCTGCGGCACACGCGCCTCACTGCACGACGTCGTGCCGGATGTCCTTACGAGAGGCGGCCAGGTAGCCGACGAAGCCGAGGATGGCCACCGTCCAGGACAGCGTGACCGGCCCCAGGCCCAGGTCGAGTCCGCCGCGATCGTGGCCGACGGCCATCCAGTCGGCGACGGAGGCCCCGAGCGGGCGGGTGATGACGTACGCCGCCCAGAAAGCGACGACTGCGTTCAGGCCGCCCCAGCGGTGAGCGACGGCCGGAACGGCGATCGCGGCTGCGTACAGGACGGTGGAACCCAGGTAGCCGAAGCCGATCGTGGCGGTCAGATCGCCCGCGGCGGTGCCCAGCGCGAAGGTGGCCAGCACGGCGGCCCAGTAGAAGGTCTCGCGGCGCCGGGTGTGGATGCTGTGGATGGACAGAGTGCGTTCGCTGCGATACCAGAGGACGAAGACGGCAGCCAGCGCGGCCATGAAGAACGGGGTCGAGAACGCATAGGGCACGCCGAGGCCGACATGCAGGACGTCGGCGGCCATCGTGCCGAACACGCTGACCATGACGATCGCCGTCCAGTAGACCCAGGCCACGTACCGCCGGACGGCGAACTGGACCGCCAGGGCGGCCACCAAGGCGATGCCGCCGACACCGACCGCGGGGATCGGGCCGAGCAGGTGGGCAAGCCAGTCGGAGGCCGTCTCGCCCATGCCGGTCGTGAGCACCTTGATGATCCAGAAGTAGACGGTCACCTCCGGCACCTTGCTCGCCGCGTGACGGACGTGGCCCGCGGGCCGGTCATGAGTGAGGTGATCAGTCGACATGGCAGGCACGATGACATGAGGCCCGGCTCTCGTCCCAGACCCCTTTGCCAGAGTTTTGGCGCTTCCGGTGCGGGAGTTGCCCGAGGCCCAGCCGGACCTGAACGCGACCTGAACACAGTGGCCGATGCACTGGTCGGCAGCGTGCGGCCGGTGGTACCAGTGGTCTGCCGGCATCGGCCTGGCGACCGTGTTCACCAGGGCCTTCGTCGCGGACGCCGAGTGCTCGCTGTATCGGTCGATGTGGTCGGCCACGACCTGGTGGTCGCGGGCGGCGCGGGTGGTGCGCCGGTCCAGGACCTGCTCGCGAGTCAGGTCCTCGAGGACCAGGTCCCGGTCGCCGTCGTCGGCCTCCGGCTGAGGCGCGGGCGCGGTGGGTACCGGGAGGCCGGGTGGAGCGGCGCGGGGCGGGCCACCCGGCCGGGGCCGGCCCATCGACGGCGGGGTGCGCGGCCGCGGCTGTGGTTCGGGCCTTGGCAGCCACCGCCTGTCGGACCCGGACCTGCTCCCTCCCGTGCTCGCGGGCCCCACCTGGGCGGTCACGGTCTCGTGCAGCTGCCGGTCGACCGGTGAAAGGCACTCCGCCTCGGAGACTGCGTGAAGGAGTGCGGCACCCTGCGTGGGAGTGCCGCACGTCTGCGTGCGCGCTGAGGTCGGTTATTCGGTTGAGCAGATAGCAGTCGCGATCGCTGCCTTGGACACGTTGGTGGTATTCCTGACCACCACCACCCAACGGTCCGCCTCGGGGAAGGACGACTGCGCAACGACTCCGCCGTCTTCGGCAGTGTTGAATCCGCCACCGGTCGGCACAGTGCCGAAGGGGCACGGCGCCTCCATCCGGGCGAGTTCCCCGGGGCTGAGGCTGCGGTCCACAGACTGACGGAGGAACGGGGCCCGGGCCGCAGCGTCGGCACCGCCCTGCGCCAAGCCGAGCCCGGCCCCGACCACGAGCGTAGCCACCATTGCCAAGCCACATACGGATCGTCTCATTTCCACCTCCGAGTGGATTGCTGAAATGCCTGCCCATACCAGTGCCCCGGACCGGACGGGTGGGAAAACCGACTCATCCAGATGGTCCATGAGGTAAGGATTCTGCACCCCCCACGACCTCGCCGACACAGCGTGCGGGTCCGCACACGGCGCCTGCTGTCCCGAAAAAAATGCACCTTTGCCATTCTCGTGCGTGCTCCTCCCAATCCCCTGTCGAAAGGTGACCTCATGCTCAGGATGCGGGGCTATCCTCGGCCTCTCGCCCACGCCCACGCCCACAAAGAGATCAGGAACTTGTTCATGCACTCCGGCGGCAGGGCCAGCAAGCGCGCGGAAACCGCCTGGCCCAACGCTTCCGGGCTCACTCGGGCCGATGTCGGTGGACGCAGGAACCCCACCGTGACGCAGATAACCGAAGGGCAGCGGATCTCCTACAGCATGGAGCAGGCGAGTGACCTCGCCGCTGTCACCATTCGCTTGATTCACCGCATCGACGCAGAACTCTCGTCCAGCACGTATGCCGAGCGGTACTTCTTCAACACCTGGAGTTCGTGGAGTTCGCGCGGGAGGTACAGGGAACTACCATCCGATCCCGTCCGGCGGGACAGGCGGATCGCGAAGATCTGCCGGAAAGTCGGATTCGTATCCAATGACTCCACGGCTTCCGGTGCCTGAGCGGTGAGACAGCCCCGGGGATAATTCGTGCGCCCGTAAAACGTTCGTCGAGCAGGTCGACCAATTGACGGAAAGCTACCGACGCTTCCGTCTCGGGCTGAAGGAGTGGCTGACGACGGTGGCCGTCGAGCTGGGCGGCCGGGCCGGCGAGCGGCTGTGCCGCAACCTGAACCTGCCAGCGGGCCGGACCTGCCTGGTGGGGCTGCTGGTGGGGCTGCTGGTGGAGCCACTTGCACCGGAGCGGGCACCGCGGGTCCTTGGGGTGGACGAGTTCGCCTTCCGCCGCGGGTCCCGGTACGGCACCATCCTGGTCGACGTCGAGGCCGGGCGGGTGGTCGACGTCCTGCCCGACCGCACCTCGGAGACCTTCGCCGCCTGACTGACGGCCCACCCCGGCGCGAAGATCATCTGCCGGGACCGTGCCAGCGCCTACACGAAGGCGATCAAGGAAGCCGCGCCGGACGCCATGGAGATCGCGGATCGCTGCACCTGCTCCAGGGAGCCGGTTTCCGACCGCTACGGACCCGAATCCTCGCTCGCGCATGGCCTCGGGCCGGTCAGGGAATCCAGCCGGCCATCACCCGCTCGGCCACCGAGAAGTCGGTCCCGCAGTTCGGGCAGGCGGCCCGCCCGAACAGGTAACGGACGCCATGAGCCAGGCCCTCCTGACCGTCCGCCAAGGCCCGGGCGAACAACCTGCGCGGCAGCCCTTCCAGCTGCTGCCTTCGCGCTGGCTGGAGGGGTGACTTCTGCACTGCTTGCAGCGCGTAGTCGTCGGTGCAGCAGAAGCGGTCGTCCTGTCCGATTACGACGAACACGTTGACGCCGCAATAGGGGCAGTCGACCTCATACTCCCCAGTATGCAGGCCGTCCAAGGAGCGGTCCCAGATCTCGACGCCCTCGAAGGAGAGCAGGGCCTGCAGCAGGTTGACGTATTCCTCGGCCTCGGCGGTCTGACTCAGGCGTCTGTCGGTGAGGTCATGCAGAACCTCAATCGGAGCCGAGAAGACCGTCAGAGGGCTGTCGGGCTCGGACAACCCGGGCGAACAGGAAGCGATGGCTCCCGCCGCCGAGAGTACCTCGCCCAGGGTCTCCGGGCTGGCCGCGGTCGCGATCTCGGCCAAGCGCGGAAGTGCTGCGAAGCTAGCGGTGAAGGCGGTGTCCAGCTGCGGACACAAGTGGTCCATCAGCTCGGACCACACACCGCTGGGATCGGCCTCGAACCGGTTCAAGAGAGCAGGCACGTGCCCTGCTGAACCGCACGCGTCGGTGAGTGTCGACCAATCCGTCATGCGTCCATCCAACCAGGCAACTCCGGACGGGCCGCACCTGGCCGAGAGACTCCAAGATCCTTCACGGAATCGCGGCCAGAACCAATCTGGCTCTGTCCGCAGTTCCGTGACGGAGTTCACGTCTATTCGACGTTCCGGAGGCCGGCTTCGGCGACGCGCCGGTGGTACTCCACCTCAGCAGCCGTGTCCAGGAAGGTCACCGGGTACCAGCGGGCCCGGTCGTAACCCTCGCTCTCACGCCAGGGGCGCACGATGCCGCAGAGTTGGTTCCAGTACTCCGCGATCATGGTGAGCCGCCGCTTCTTCTCAGCGATCCGCTCGTCCTCGGTCGGCGAAGGGCTCGGAGCGGGCGGTCGGGCCGGGCGGTTGCGGAGACGCCCTCTGTGGGGGCCTCGGATTTCTGACTCGATCGCCAGCACGAGGGCGGACACAGCTTCAGCGAGGGCTGCGGCCGTGCGGTGCTCCTCCGTGCCGTCATCGTGGACGCGTTCCAGTGACTCCAGACGCGGCAACAGAAAATCTATGATCGCCCAGGCGTCGTCCGCCGTGACGTCCACAGCATGGTGCAGCGTGCGCTCCGGATCGGTGCTCACCAGCGGAGTTCCCCTTGTCGGTGTCGTCGGCCGCGTAGAGGTGGGATGCAGTTGAGATTGATCATTCGTAAACAGCCTGACTGTAGGCGACGTGCCGGATGACCGTCGATCCTTCTCCGGACCTACTCGGCTTTCATGGCAGGGGGAGGATGCGGGTGCGGAGGAGTTCGAAGGACGCTCGGCCATACATGGCTCTCTTGAGCGTTTTCACCCGGTTCACGTGACCCTCGACGACGCCTGAACTCCACGAAGGGTGAGGCCGGCGGTGACGGCATCGAGGTCCTGGCGGAGGAAGCTCGCGAAGCCCTGCATCGGCTTGGGGGCGTCCTGTTCGGCCTGGCGGATCCACTCCAGCAGCAGGTATCCGCGCCGGTGACGGACGAGTTCGGCGAAGGTGCGGGCGAGGTCGCAGGCCCCGGTGATGTCCGGGCAGGCGAGCCGGACCTCCAGCAGTCGTTTGTCCTGGCTCTCTGTGAGGGTGTCGCGGGGCCGCATGATCCATGGAATCTCCTCACCCTGTGCTGAGGGTGGCCCCGGAGTTGCTCGCCTTGATTCCTCAGGCGTGCAAGTGCTGACCTGCGGGTGGATGCCGAACTTGAGGGCTGGCTCTTGGTCGGGTGGCTGGGTCGGCACGAGGGCTGGGACGGGGCGGCCTGGGGTGGGTGGGGTCTCTCTCGTGGGCGGGAACAGGTGGTGTGGGAGCGAGCTCAGGGTTCGATGGCGAGGTGTTCGATGAGGTCGTCGCGCAGCGTGAACCGATAACGGAGATCGATGGTGCCGCCGGGGAAGTTGCCTTCGAGGTGGTGTGTGGCGATGTAGTGGGCCGTGTCGGTCTCCTGAGCGTTCGTGAGGTGGATGGTGTAGGTGAATTCGGTGGCGGATCGGTCCAGCCACCGCTCAATCGCGGCGCTGCCCTGGTAGGTGTTGCCGTCGTCGATCACTGTGGCGTCGTCGGTGAACGTCGTGACCGCGGTGGCGGTGTCGTGGGCGCGGTGCGCTGTGAGGTAGCGGGTGATCACCTCGGGCAGGTCGTCCGGGGTGATGGTCCGGGGCTGGTTGTCGTGCATGACGCTCCTGATGGTGGTGGCGATTTCAGACGGTGGGGGTCGTGCCGCCGTCGATGACGTGTTCGGCGCCGACGATGGCCGAGGCGCGGTCGCAAACGAGGAAGGCGACGAGCTCGGCAACTTCCTCGGGCTGGTTGGGACGGCCGAGCGGGATGCCTCCCAGGGAGTCCATGAGTCGGCCCAGCGCCGCTTCCTGGGTGATGCCGGCATCGTGGGCGATCCGGGCGACGAGGTTGTCGGCGGCCGAGGTCTGGACGAAGCCAGGTGAGACGGTGTTGACGCGGACGCCGTGGGGGGCCACCTCGTTGGCCAGTCCTTTGCTGTAGGTCGTCAGGGCGGCTTTGGCGGCGGCGTAGGCCAGGGTGCCGTTCCACAGCGGCATGCGGCGCTGGATCGAGGTGACGTGCACGATCGCGCCCCTGCCTTTGGCGAGCATGTGCGGTAGGAGTGCGCGGTCCAGGCGGACGGCGGCCAGCAGGTTCGTGTTCAGCTCCTTTGCCCAGTCGTCCTCGCCGAGCGCGGCGAATCCTCCTGCCGGTGCCTCGGAGCCGCCGAGGGTGTTGACCAGGATGTCGACGCCTCCCACGCGGGCGTCCACCTCGGAGGCGACGTGGGCGGCGCCTCCGGCGCTGGACAGGTCGGCGGCGATGAAGGTCTTCTCCTCGACGTCGTCGGGGCGGCTGCGGGCGGTGACCAGCACGGTCGCGCCGGCCTGGGCCAGGCGCCGGGCGATGGCGGCTCCGGTGCCCTTGGTGCCGCCGGTGACCAGAGCGCGTCGGCCTTCGAGGGATTCGCTGATGGATGTGGTCACGTTGTGCTCCGTTCCCGGGCGCGGGTATACGAGGCGCCGCTCCCGTCTCGAATGCTAAAATAGAAGCTACTAACTTCGACTTTAGCAGTAACTGAGGGGATGGTCGCCGTGGCAAGCCGGATCAGGCTGGAGGACCGGGAGTGCCCGCTGTCCACGACGGTGGGACACGTCGGCGAGTGGTGGACACTGCTGATCCTCCACGACGCCTTCGACGGCTACACCCGCTTCGACCAGTTCCAGGAGAGCCTGGGCATCTCCTCCAGCATGCTCACCACCCGGCTGAAGACCCTGCTCGCGGACGGTCTGCTGGAGCGTCGGCCCTACCAGACCAGCCCTGTCCGGCACGAGTACGTCCTGACCGAACTCGGGCGCTCCCTGCGCCCGGTGATCGTCGCCCTGGCCGCGTGGGGCAACGCCCGCCTCACGCCGACGGAGCGCAGCATGATCCTCGTCGACGCGCACAGCGGCGAGGAAGTCGAGCCGGTCGTCGTCGACGCCAAAACCGGCCGCCGACTCGACGACAGCGCCGCCTACGTCTTCACCGCGGGCCCCGCAGCCAGCGACGCGATGCGCAGCCGCTACGCGGCACGGCCGGCCATTCCCGCGGAAGAGGCGAAGTAGGCCCGGAAGATTCTCGTACAGCCTTGAAGCAGGGCCGCGAGCACGGGCTGCACCTGACCAGCCTCGCGGCACCGGCTTGTCGTCGGCCTGAGCAGGTGGTCGTAGCGGTTCGACCACGCCAACAGCGCTGGGCGTGCCCGGTGGGGCAGAGCCGGACCGTCGCTTGCTGGCGGGGCAGGCTGCGGGGGCCGCCGTCGCGCAGAACTCGGGTCCAGCGTTCGGCTTCCGCAGCGATGCCGGGGGCGATGCCTTCCCGACGCTCAGCGAGCCATCGCTCGAAGAAGGGTTCCTCGTCGTCCAGGAAGATTCCCATCTCCTCAAGGACCGTGATGACGTGGCCAACCCGCAGGTCGAGGGCACGGAGCGGGCTGAATATCTCGCTGTGGCGGATGACGTCGCCCTCGGTGTATCCGGTGAGCACGATGGCCAGGCCGCGGTTGACAGCGAAGCGGATGCCGCGTCCCCAGCCCCGGGCTTCGGCGAGTTGGTGGGCGAGGTGCTTCGCCCAGGCCAGCCAGGGGCTGGCCAGGTCGGCGGCGGCCGGGTCGAGCCGACCGTAGTCACGCGGAACCTGCTCGAACAGCGGCAGTTGCCTCCAACCGGTTCTCGGCCGTGAGCGCGACACGGGCGGCGGCCTGCGGGATGCTTCTCGCGCCTTGACGTGGTGCAGGGCGGTGAGAGCCGATCCTCTGCGGTAACGCAGTCCCACGAAGAAGAGCTGGTGATGGCGGACGGCCTGGAGCCACGGGGTCATCACCTCGCCGCTGACGGTCGGCATGCCGGTGGCGGTCCTGGCGTCGAGCCGGGCCTGGCACCAGCACAGACGGCAGTACTCGCACTTCAGCGGCTGGACTCGCCGGCAGCCGATGCAGACGGCCGTTTCGTGGCTGCGGCCGAACATGTAGCTGGTGTGACAGAGCCGACCGCGGAAGTCGCCCCAGGCCAGGCAACCTGGGCAGGAGCTGGTGGGCTTGACGTAGCCCTTCGGGAAGCGTGCCACCAGTTCACTGCGGTGGCAGCGACCGGCCGTCCCGGCGCTTGGGGATCACCGCCGGTGCGGCGGTCCCTGCACGGACCGCCGCTCGTTCCGTCTCCGCCTGCCCCGGGCGGCTGACCTTCTCCGGCTCGGGGATCAGCAGGTCGCCGATCTCACAGCCGAGGACGACACAGATGACGTCCAGGTCCTCCAACTTGAGCGAGACGGGCCGCCCGGACCACAGACCGGACATTTTCCCCGCCGAGATCACCAACCCGTGCTCGGCCAGGCTCCGCTGGAGCTCAGAAGCCTTCCAGACCCCTTTGTTCGCGGCGGTCAGCCGCAGGTTCCACCTCATCGGATCAGTCCTTCCAGCCGCCACGCAGCCCGTTCCATCCCGGCGACCCAGGCGTCCTCGACCCGGGTCTGCTGAACGCGGATGTATCGCATCGTCGTGGCGATCCATGAATGTCCCAAAACCTCCTGGATCGCAAGCAAGTCCAGCCCGTTTCCGTAGAGTTGGGACGCGCAGAAATGCCGCAGGACATGTGGGGTCAACTTCTCGCCCCAAGCGGGCAGGTGCGCTTTGGCCGCGTCCTTGAGTCCACCTCGCAGGGCGTCGTCGCCAGCCCGACGCGAGGAGCCGTCGGCGTTCTTCCGCTCGGAGGGAAACAGCGGGGCGCCCGGGCGGGTGTGGTCGTCGTCAAACTGGCCCCAGACGTCCTCGATGAACCGCCGAAGGGTCCGGTCGGCGCCGTTGATCAGCGGCACCATCCGCTCACGCGGGCCCGATCCGCGGGCGCCCTTGCCGTGGCGGACGTGGAGCTTGCCGAATCGGCCCAGGTCCCACTTGATGTCGTCCAGGTCGAGCCCGCATGCCTCGCTCACCCGCAGGCCGACCTGGGACAGCAGCTTCGAGGCGGTGTAGTTCCGCGCGGCAGGAGCGAACTTTCGGCACATGGCCAGCTCACCACCCCAGCCGGCGAAGAGCGTTCCGACCTCTGGCTCACTCGGCGGGATCCGCAGCTGGGCGTCCTTCGTGCCGCGCGGCCGGTTCATCTCGTCGATCGGGCACTCGATGACCCGGCCGGTCATCCTGTGCAGCTCGACCTTGTGCCGCAGCTCCAGGAACATGAAGTACGTGGTCAGCGCCTGTGATCGGGCCAGCCGGGTGCCGCTCGGCGAGCCACGCAGCACCTTCCCGAAGTACGCGTCGGCGTCGGCCGGCTCCATGTCCCACAGCGGTCGCCCGAACCAGGACCTGATCTGGTCCAGATGCCCGACATCCCCAAGGATCGTGCCGTCAGCCAGTCCTGCCGAGGCGCGTGCGAGGACGAACCCGTATAGCGCGTCGGTCTCGAACTGCTCCAGTTCCTCCGCCGACGCGGACGCCCAGTGCTCGCGCAGGCCCCGTACGACTGCCAGCGCCGCCAACCCGAGCCCCCTCACCTTCGGCCCGACTGTGGATCGGTCGGACGAGGTGAGAACGCTTCAAGAATCCCGAAGTTACGTCACAAGTCCGCGGAGCACCCCGAAGGAGGAACAACCCGCTGGCCACGGGCACAGGGACTCAGCGGGGCTCAGGTGAACTCGCGGGATGTCGCACACTCATCTCGGTGGGCGTTCACCCGGGCGGGTGGTGCGTACTTGGCCGCCTGAAGAGCTCGGGGCTATGGTCGGGCGCCCCCGTCCGGCCGAAGGCCTCCGTCCTGTCCCATGACGCGACGTACGCAAGGCCGAAGGTGCTCCGCATCAGCGCGTGTTCCGTCCTGTCCGTGCTGTCCGGCCGGCGGGTCATGGGCCGCGGGCTGTGACGGACGCACCGATGACGAAGAACCACGCTCGGAAGTCCGCGGCGCGCGCCCGTGCCTCCATGACTGGTCAGCCCTACACGTCCGCCGGCCTCCAGCACGAGCCCGAACTCGTCGTGCTGCGGCAGTACGGGAAGGGCGGTCCGGGCTGCCTCACCCTGGTCGTCGCGAACTGCACGGCTCCGGGGAACCGGTCCCTGGCCGGTATCGCGTCAGGAGTCGTGCACCAGTGGCCGAGCTCCGCCCAGCCCAGCAAGCCCCGCGTCGCCCCCTACCGGCACATGATCGAGCACGGCTGGTCGGCGGCGCGGACCCCTCCATCGGGGTGGTCCAGTGGGGTGTCGTGTTCGCCACGCCGGCCGGGGCCGTGCAGTTGCCGGACGCGACCGCGCTGAACGGCGTCATGTGACCTGTGGGGGCGTCTCAGCCCCCAAGGTGTCTCAGGCGGCGCAGCTCCCCTGGACGAGACGTGACGGGCGCCGCGGCCGCGTGCCGCAGCGGACGCTCAGAGGTGGCCGTCCAGGAACTTCCGTACCTCGGCGATGGTCATGGGCCCCGTGCCGTGCGCCACCGCCTCTCCCTCCTTCAGCAGGACGTAGGACGGGGCTCCGGTGATCCCGTATCGCTCGGTGGCGGCCGGACAACGCGTGATGTCGGCGCGGACGGCCGTCAGGCGGCCCGTGTAGTCGTCGGCGATGCCACCCACGACGAGGTCCATCACCCGGCAGGCCTCGACTGCCTTGGGCCATGTCCCGGTGAAGTATGCGAGGACCGGAACTCCGCTCCTCCCGAGGATGAAATCGAACTCCGCGTCCTCACGGGGTCGGTGAACCCGCTTCGTCATGGAAGCTCCTGACCTCACGTTCCGTCATTCCATCCCCATCATCCCTCGCGCGGTGCGCCAGGGATGCCCGGTCGGATGTCCGGTGACCTGTCGGAAGGGAGGCACGGGGCCGTCGCAGAACCACGGTGGTCCCCGGCGCGAGCGGCCCGGCCCCCCGCCCCTGTGAACCGGCCTGGCCGCGCCCCGCCGGTCACCCAGCTGCAGCCCGCCGCGCGCCCGTGGGTCAGCTCGTGCCAGAACAGCGCCCTCCACGACGACACGAAAGCCGTTTCCAGAGCATAGCCGCCCAGATCACCGACCAGATGTTCGATGAGCGCGTCGACGAGCGGACCGGTGCGCATCTTCCACCGGATCCGGTCGAGCCGTATCCGCCACCCCGCTTCTCAGAGACAGCGCCCCCGACGGGCTTCCCAAGGCCCTGTCCGGTCTTCACATCAACCCCCGGTCTCAGCTTCTCAGCCGGCCAGTACCGCTCTTCCCCGGGGCATGAGCCAGCTGATGGCACCGAGAACGAGGCACGGTTCCTGAACCGCCCACGGACGCGGTCGTGGACGGTCGACGTACACGTCAGCTGCCCCGAAGACCAACCGCCAGGGTCAGTTCAAGGACCCGGTGTGGCGATGCGAGATCCGGAAACAGCTCCCGCAGCTGCGACATCCGGTACCGGACCGTCTGGGGATGGACGAACAACGCCGCCGCCACCTCGTCCCGCCTGCCCTGGTGCAGCAGCCACGCCCGCAACGTCTCCTCCAGCCGCCGTGCGGTCGCGACAGGCAAGGTCCGCAACGGTGCGAGGGCTCGGGCACGCAGGTCTGCGAACGCGTCCGCGTCGGCGCTCAGCACCAGCTCGGGCAGGTGGTCCTCGGTGTCGCGAATATCAGAGGAGAGGGAGCGCGCACGTACGGCTCGTGCGTACGAGGCGGACGCACGAGTCCATGGCCGGGCCGGGCCGACCACGGCGGTGCGGTCGGTCAGCTGCCGCAGGAGATGTGACCGGTCGGCATCGGGGACGAGCAGCACACCGGTGGCGTCCGGCAGATCGTCGAGGACGAGGGTGCTCGGGTCGAGCGCACGGTAGGCAGGGGGTGCCTGGGCGGCGGGCAGCAGGACCGCGGTCAGCGAAACCGGAGGCTGCCACCCGGCCCGTTGAGCAGAGGCCAGCAGCATGTCCGGGCTCGCGCCGGCGAGGAGGTCGCGGGCCAGGTGTTCCAGGTGGCGCTCGTGGGCCCTGCCCCGGGCGGCCAGTTCGTCGGCGTGGCCCGCGGCGCTCGCGGCGGAGAGCTCGTCGATGTAGGCGAAGGTCAGCTCGGCGAACTTGGCGACCTCGGCGGCGGGCAGACCTGCGGGTACGGCACCCGCTGCCAGGCATCGCCAGGCCACGCGGGCGCCGACGCGGTAGGCGCTGAGCAGGGCGTCCATCGATCGGCCGTCGCGGACCTCGCCGCGGCCGAGCTCGTAGGCTGCGTCGCCGGCGTCGCCGCCTGTGGCGTTTCCGCTGGCGCGGTCCAGGTAGTGCCCCAGGGCGGTGCGGACGGCTCGGCGGATGGTGGCGCCCATGTGGCCCGAGAGGGCGTTGGCGTAGGGAGGGACCTCGTCGATGATCGCCTGGACGACCTCGTCGGCGGTGCTCTTCAGTGCGGCCCGAAGTGCGGTGACCGTCGTCTCATCCAGGGCCAGTTCGTTGGCCCTCCGGATTGCATGGCTCACGTTTTTGTTCCCTGCGAACAGTTCAGCCGACCAGATTCACGTCCTGCGGTCAGGACTTTACGCCCTGCGGCGCAGCAAGCTGGAGTCATGACGAGTACAGCCCTCCGCAGCAGGGCGTGGAAACTGCTGGAGATGGTCACGACGCCGCTACTGCCGTCGGACTACCTCGACCTGGTCAGCCCGCTGCGTGCGGGCGCTGACCTGCGTGGGCGCATCGAGGCCGTGCACCCCGAGACGGGTGACGCCGCGACCATCGTGATCAGGCCGGGACGGGGCTGGCGCGGTCACACCGCCGGTCAGTACGTGCGGATCGGGGTCGACGTCGACGGGGTGCGCCTGTGGCGTGCCTACTCCATCACCTCGCCGACAGACCGCCAGGACGGCCGCGTCACGATCACCGTGAAGGCGATCCCGGACGGCAAGGTCAGCAACCACCTGGTCCGCAGGGCAAAACCGGGCACGCTGATCCAGCTCGACCAGGCGACCGGTGACTTCGTGCTGCCGCAGGCCAAGCCCGCCAAGGTGCTCTATCTGACGGCCGGCAGCGGCATCACGCCCGTGATGGGCATGCTGCGCGACACCGAGTTCGACGACGTCGTCATGGTCCACTGCGCGCCACAGCCGCAAGACGTGATCTTCCGCAGCGAACTGCACGACCTGGTCGCGGACAAGAAGCTGCGGCTCACCGAGGTGCACACCGACACAGACGGCATGCTCGACATCGCCCGTCTCGACGAACTCGTGCCCGACTGGGCCGAGCGCGAGACCTGGGCTTGCGGGCCCGCGGGCCTGCTCGACGCCGCCGAGGAGCACTGGAGCAAGCACGGCGTGCAAGAGCGCCTCCACACCGAACGCTTCCGGCCCAGCATCGTGGTCGCCGGCGACGGCGGTGAGGTCACGTTCAGCGCCACCGGCAGGACCGTCGACGCGGACGGCGCCACGCCGTTGCTGGACGTCGGCGAGGAGGCCGGCGTGCTCATGCCCTCCGGATGCCGCATGGGCATCTGCTTCGGCTGCATCACGCCGCTCAAGGCGGGCGCCGTCCGCGACCTGCGCACCGGCGAGATCACCGAGGCCGAGCCGGGCGTCCTCATCCAGACCTGCGTGTCCGCCGCGGCGGGCGCCTGCGACATCGAACGGTAGGAGCACCTTGACCGCCACCGACCCCACCGCCCACCTGACCGCGGAGCAGATCGAGGAGCTCGGCCGCGAGCTGGACGCGATCCGCGACGAGGTGATCGCCAGCCGAGGCGAGAAAGACGCCGCGTACATCCGCAAGGTCATCTCGGCGCAGCGCAAGCTCGAGCTGGTCAGCAGGGGCGTGCTGCTGTTCTCGATCTTCCCGCCCGCGTGGCTGCTCGGCACCGCCGGTCTGTCCGTGGCGAAGATCATGGACAACATGGAGATCGGCCACAACGTCCTGCACGGCCAGTGGGACTGGATGCGAGACCCGAAGATCCACTCCACCACCTGGGAGTGGGATCACGCCTCGCCGGCCGAACAGTGGAAGCACTCGCACAACGAGCTGCACCACACGTACACCAACGTGATCGGCAAGGACAACGACCTCGGCTACGGCATCATGCGCGTCGACGAGGACCAGAAGTGGCACCCGTTCCACCTCGGCCAGCCACTGTGGAACTTCATCAACGCCTGCTTCTTCGAGTACGGCATCGCAGCGTACGACCTGGAGCTCGGCAGGAACCTGCAGAAGCGCCGCCGCAAGAACCCGGAGTTCCGCGCGCGGGCCAAGGCCGTGGGCCGCAAGATCCGCAAGCAGGTGCTCAAGGACTACGTGATCCACCCGCTGCTGTCGGGCCCGTCGTTCCTCACCACGCTCGCCGCCACGTTCACCGCGAACCTGGTCCGCAACATCTGGTCCCACTCGGTGATCATGTGCGGGCACTTCCCCGAGGGCGTGCAGGTCTTCGAGCGCCGGTCGATCAAGGGCGAGACGCGCGGCCAGTGGTACCTGCGCCAGATGATGGGCTCGGCGAACATCAGCGGCAGCAGGGCCATGCACTTCATGACCGGCAACCTGTCGCACCAGATCGAGCACCACCTGTTCCCGGACCTGCCGAGCAACCGGTACGCCGAGGTCGCGGTGAAGGTGCGCGCGCTGTTCGAGAAGTACGAGCTGGAGTACGTCACCGGGCCGCTGCCCAAGCAGGTGTTCTCCGCGTGGCGCAAGGTCTTCCGGCTCTCGCTGCCGAACAAGAAGCCCAAGGTCAAGACGCCCGACCGCGAGCAGGAGCTCGTCGCGGCCTGATTCCCGGTAGGGGTTCAGATCTTTCGGCCGTACCGGCGGCACCGCCGGGGTCGGTGAGATCCGTTTGCGGACGGTGGGCGGCCGCGACATCAGACCGTACGACACGGGACCCGGGCAGCCCGGTCCCGGCTACGCCGCCTGGACGTGCGCCAGGAGCTCAGCACACAGCCCCCGGCGGGGTGTTGCAGTGCGCTGACCTGCCGTGGTCGGGCCGGTAGCCGGGTGCGTACACGCACTCGGTCTGCCGACGGGCGGGCTGGGTGGAAGGCATGGGCTGTGACGTGGACACTGCCGGAACCGATGCTCACCCCCTGGTGGCCGACCCTGCGCTACTGCCCGCACGGGCGGGTGAGCCGAAGTCATGGCGGGCATCGCGTCGGACGGTCATGCGGCGAAAGGAGAGCACCCTCCGCCGGCAGGACCGGTCCGGCAGGGAGACCACGCCCGTGTGGATGGATCTCGCACTCGCGGGACTCGTCGGTCAGTCGGACGTCTCGCCCGAGTCGGCGGGCTGGGAGTCGTTGGCCGACTCGGACCGCTCGATGCCGTCGTCGGTCGCGGCCCAGCTGGCCAGCAGGTTCAGGGCGTCCTGCGAGGGTGAGTGGGGCTCGGCGGTGTAGGTGAGGAGGAACTGGCTGGGGCCGTCGGGGAGTGGGAAGGTTTCGAAGGGCAGGTCGAGGTCGCCGACGACCGGGTGGTGGAGGAGCTTCACGCCCGTGGTGTGCATCCGGACGTTGTGGGCCGCCCAGCGGCGACGGAATTCCTCGCTGCGGGTGGACAGCTCCCCGATCAGGTCCGTCAGCCTCCGGTCGTAGAGATCGCGGCCGGCCTCGGCGCGCAGCATGGCGACCGTGTCGTTGGCGACTTCGTCCCAGTGGCGGAAGAACTCGGTCGCGTGCGGGCTGAGGAAGACGAACCGGGCGTTGTTCGGCGGCCGTACCGGGTCGGCGTAGACGGGGGCGAACAGGGCACGCCCGAGGTGGTTGGCGGCCAGGATGTCCCCGCGTCCACTGAGGATGAACGCGGGTGTGCCTCTCATCGAGTCGAGGACGCGCTGCACCGTGGGCCGGACACGCTGCTGGGCCGGGCGGCGACGTGGCGGGCGGGTCGTGCCGGCGCCGCGCAGGAGGTCGAGCAGGTGGATTCGTTCGGCCTCGTCGAGCTGAAGTGCCTGGGCGATGCCGTCGATGACGCTCTCGGAGACTCCGGTGGCGTTGCCGCGCTCCAGCCGGGTGTAGTACTCGCTGGAGATGCCCGCGAGGAGGGCGTCCTCCTCGCGGCGCAGCCCGGTGACCCGCCGACGTTCTCCGCCGTACACGGGCAGTCCGGCCTGCTGGGGGGTGACCCTGGCCCGTCGCGTGCCGAGGAATTCCCGGATCTCCGCTCGGAAATCGTCGCGGATGTCGCGTTTTGTGCCGTTGGGGTCTTTTCCGCCTGCCATGCGCTTCACTCTACGAGCGCATCCGCCGGGTTGGGGGTCCCTGTCAGTGACCCCCTCATCAGGGACTCCCACCCTCGCGTGACAGCCGGTTTTGTTGGTGGTGCACCGCCCACGGCGGTGTGAACCGTCCAGACAGACGGTGCTCGTGCCGCCGGTCCCAGCCCCCTCTGAGGCGCCGTCGGTGCGGCATGCATCACCCCCGCACACAGCGGGTGCCGGAGCACGGCGCCTGAAAGGAAGCCCCTCATGAGCAAGGTCATTCTCGTCACCGGTGCCGGACGCGGTCTGGGCACGGACATCGCCCGGGAGGCCCTCGCCGCCGGCCACCAGGTCGTCGCCACCGGCCGCCGCCCCGCAGAGGTCGAGAAGACCCTGGGCGGTCCGCAGGACAATCTGCTGGTCACCAGGCTCGATGTCACCAGCCTGGAGGACGCCGAGGCCGCCGTGCAGGCCGCCGTCGACCGCTTCGGCCGCATCGACGTCCTGATCAACAACGCCGGGAACCTCTTCACCGGCTACTTCGAGGAGATCTCGCCCGTGCAGATGCGCCGGCAGTTCGAGACCAACCTCTTCGGCCCGATGAACGTCACCCGCGCCGTACTGCCGATCATGCGCAAGCAGCGCGCCGGCCATGTCATCACCGTCACCTCGACCGCCGGGCTGGTCGGCATGGAGTTCACCTCCGCCTACGCCGCCTCGAAGTTCGCGGAAGAGGGCTGGATGGAGTCCCTGCGTTACGACGTCGAGCCGTACAACATCCACACCACGATCGTGGAGCCCGGCTACTTCCGCACCGAACTCCTCGTGGACGGCTCCACCACCTGGCCCGAGCTGTCCATCGACGACTACGCCCCGCGCACCGCACCCCGGATCGAGGACATGAAGAGCATGAACGGCAAGCAGCCCGGCGACCCCGCCAAGCTCGCCCGCGCCCTGCTCACCATCGCCCAGCAGGAGAAGCCGCTGCTGCGTTTCGTCGCCGGTGCGGACGCCATCGAGGCTGCCGAGGCCAAGGCGAAGGAGCTCCTCGCCCAGGCCGAGGCATCCCGCGCGCTGGGCGGCGCCCTGGCTTACGACGGCGTCCACGCCTGAGCACCACCACGCCCCGCGCCCCGGCCAGGACGGAGGACCGCACCGGGTGCGCGCTTCGACAGCACGGACAGCACGCAGAGCACGGACAGCACGGAGAGCACGGAGAGAGTCAGCATGCCCCTCAAAGGCGAGTACGAGCCGAGCAAGGCGCAGTTCGTACGGGACCAGGTGGAGCTGTACGAAAGCTCCGGCGGTACGCAGGGAACGACGCTGAGTGTCCTGGTCGCACGGGAGGAAGACGAGAGGCTCCGGGACCTGCCCGTCGTCATCCTGACCACCCTGGGCGCGAAGAGCGGCAAGATCCGCAAGACCCCGGTCATGCGGGTGGGGCACGACGGCGTCTACGCCGTGGTCGCCTCCATGGCAGGAGCTCCCAAGCACCCGGTCTGGTACCACAACGCGGTGGCCGACCCCCGGGTCGAGCTTCAGGACGGCCCGGTGCGCCAGGACATGCTGGCACGCGAGGTGACCGGGGACGAGAAGGCCCTGTGGTGGGCCCGAGCCGTTGAGGCGTTCCCCGACTACGCCGAGTACCAGAAGAACACGGACCGTGAGATCCCGGTCCTCGTTCTGGAGCCGCCGGCCCACGAGCACTGACCCGGCGCAGCCGGTTCAGCCGCGGAATCCCCCCGCAGCCTGGCCCTGGCAACACCAGCGTCGGACCCCACCTGACAGCGGCCAGCTCGAATCCCCCATGGTCGGCCCGCCCGGCCGCCTGGACGAAGCACCTCACCGGCGACCGCGGCATCGATGTCCTCGGCAGCCTGGCCTACGACGACACCCACGCCTGAGCACCATGCCCGGCCGAGGCCGGAGGCCGCCGGGTGCACCTGCGGCGCTGACCCGCTGTCCGGCAACGGCGCCCGCGCCGGCAGCGCGCCGACCACCGAGGCACGGTCCGCCGGCTGGTGGCGCACCCCATTGTGATCAGACCGGCCTGACGGCCGTCACGAAAAGGAGTACCTGATGAAGCACGTATCACTGGGCGGGCTCGATGTCTCCCGCATCGGACTGGGAGCCATGACCATGGCCGGCATGTACACCACGGGCGGGGGGGCTCGATGACGCCGAGTCGATCCGCACCATCCACCGGGCGCTGGACCTCGGGGTCACCCACATCGACACCGCCGAGATCTACGGCCCCTTCCACAGCGAGGAAATCGTCGGCCAGGCGATCAAGGGCCGTCGGGACGACGTCGTGGTGGCGACGAAGTTCGGTCTCGTCTCCCACTCCGGTGGCGGCCCCGGCGTGATCGACAGCAGCCCCGGCAACGTGAAGGCCGCGGTCGAAGGCTCGCTCCTGCGGCTCGGCACCGACCACATCGACCTCTACTACCAGCACCGCGTCGACCCGAACACGCCCATCGAGGAGACCGTCGGCGCGCTGGCCGAGCTGGTCGCCGAAGGCAAGGTTCGCCACATCGGCCTCTCGGAAGCCTCTCCCGAGACGATCCGCCGGGCGCACGCCGTGCATCCGGTGTCCGCGTTGCAGACCGAATACTCGCTGTGGACCCGTGACGTCGAGGCCGAGATCCTCCCGCTGCTGCGCGAGCTCGGCATCGGATTCGTGCCCTACTCGCCGCTCGGGCACGGCCTGCTGACCGGCCGGATCCGCACCGTCGACGACTTCACCGACGACGACTGGCGCAAGACCAACCCGCGCTTCACCGGCGAGAACTTCCAGCGCAACCTGCGCATCGTCGACGAAGTACAGGCCATCGGCGCCGAGATCGGAGCCACCCCGGCCCAGGCCGCGCTGGCCTGGCTGCTGACCCGCGGCGACGACATCGCCCCCATCCCCGGAACCCGCCGGGTCGCACGCGTCGAGGAGAACACCGCCGCCGACGGCATCGAACTCAGCGCCGCTCAGCTCGACCGCCTGAACAACCTCACACCGGCCGCGGGAGAGCGCCACGACGAGGCGAACATGGCCACCATCGACCGGTGATCTGACACCCCCCGCGGCGTACTGACCCGTCGCACCCCGACCAACCCGCTTCCCTTCACCCATTTCACTGATCACTGAAGAGGTTTTCTCAGCATGTCCAAGGTTCTCCTGGTCGTAGGTCACCCCGACCTGTCCCAGTCGAAGGCCAACAAGGCCCTGGTGGACGCCGTACGCGAGCTGGCTCATGTCACCGTGCACGACCTCTACGCCACCTACCCCGACTTCCAGATCGACGTCGACGCCGAGCAGGCGCTGCTGGCCGACCACGACGTGATCGTCTTCCAGCACCCGGTGTTCTGGTACAACACCACCCCACTGCTCAAGCAGTGGCAGGACAAGGTCCTCACCCTCGGCTGGGCCTTCACCATGGACGGCTCTGCCTCGCGGCTGGCCGGCAAGAAGGCCGTCGTCGCCGTCACCGCCGGCGTCCCCGCCGAGCACTACACCCCCGAAGGCGCGAACAAGACCACCCTGGAGGCCCTCCTCAGCAGCTGGCACGCGACCCTGCGGCTGTGCCAGTTCGACATCCAGCCGATGGTCAAGCTGTACGGCACCGCCTTCGGCCTCTCCGACCAGGACCTGAACATCGCCGCCAAGCAGTACAACGAACTGCTTGCCTCCTTCGCCGCCTGACCGCACTCGAAGGGCAACGGCCGCGGCTGTCTCGCGGCGTTGTCCTTCGAGGCCGTAGCGGGACATAGAGACCGTAGCGGGACATAGGGGCGAGGCGGTCGCCGTCGGCGAGGTGTGGTCCAGGTCGGCGAGGTGGTCGGCCAGGGCCTGTCGGTTGGCGGGGGTGAGGGCGGCGTTGCGGCAGGCCAGGGGCTGGCAGTCGGAGACGACAGGTGTCTCGGCGGGGCCGGAGGGGGTACGGCACAGGGCACGCTCGGGCTGGTAGAACAGTTCAGCGGATCCCCGAACACCCGCTGATACGTCAGCCGCTCCTGCTCATTCATCTCGCCCAGTGCCTGCACATGCCCCCGCCACGGCAGCTCCAGGGTGATCACCGCATACGAATGGCGCAGCATCATGTGCGGCGTCGCCCGCAACTGGACCCCCTGTGCGTCACAGCGGGTGTTGGCGTCGGCGAAGACCTGCTTCCAGCCCGACATGCTCATCGGCAGGGCGCCACTGGTACAGCCACACCATCACCGGCTCCCACCCACCATCAGGCGTCGCCACCAGCAGACGCCGCCGGTCCCACTTCCTGGAAGGGCTGCCCCGAAACTGTGATCGTGGACAGCCAGAGCATCGTCAGTTGCTCAGGTTCCTCCACAGGTGCCGCTCCTCCAGGGTCCCGAACCGCACGTCGCCGCGTTCCAGGCCGACGAGGATGGGCCAACAGTCCAACAGTCCAGTAGGGCCGTTGTTCTCGCGGACTCGCTCCGTGTCGATGGCGAGAGGCGGCTCGTCGTCGCGCTGGCCGGCAGCGAGAAATACCGCCGCGAGCTGCAGGGCTTCGAGCACCGTACGGGCGTTGACGACGCCCGACCCGGCAGACGGCATCTCCGGCAGCTCGAACACCGTCAGCGCCGACTGCTCGCACAACCGCAGGCCCGTGCGGACCATGCGGTCCACGTACGCCGCGTTCCGCGGCGCCCACCGGCCACGAAACGACAGCCGAGGCAGCTCCCCTGCATCGAAGCCGCACTGCCCCACGTTCCGCCACACCCGGTACGCGCGGGCGGCAACCACTTCACCTCACACCGCGGCCCCGTGTGCGACGCCTCGGCCGGAACCTGTCGCACGGCTCCCCGCCCGGTGCCGCCGGCCCAGGGCGACCATGCGGCCGCGGCACGTTGTCGGATCGGGTTCGCCCGTACGAGGTCCTGCTCAATCGCCCACAGAGAGACCTGGTTGACCGTGGAGACCTCCCGGTCCCGGGTGCCGTCTTCGACACGCGGCCCGTGGTCGTCCCGCCGACGCCACCACTCGTACGCCGCGCGGTCATCCGCCGTCACATCCCTCCAACTGGATTCCTCGCGCAAACCACAAGAAGTCGAAGAACGTGCGCAGATCACGAGCGTGGGCAGCCTGCGTGTTCCACGGAGACGACGCCAGCCACACCGCGAAGAGGAACGGCTGCCCCTCCGAGCCCAACGGTCACGGCTGACCGACATCCGCAACCTGATCGCCCGGATCGCCGAGGCGGAGCGGGGAGGCCGGCTGGGCGAAGTCGAGGGCCTCCAGGTCAGGTCCCTTCTGTGCACCGAGAACAGTCATCATTGCAGCTCACACCACACGAGATCTGTGAGTCGATGCATTGATGGACTGGATGGTTCCCCGAGCTCCAGTTGCGAGCCATGGCTGTCAACCCTGACCACTGTCAGGCGAGACAGGGTTGTCAGCGGTTGTCCATGTGTGGTGTGTCGGTGACTGAGGCTTCGTCATAGCGATGAGGTGTGGAGTGGTCACCCTCGACGATGCCGTACGACGGCAACGACCGGTTCCTGCGCGTCGTGGTGCCACGAGGTGATATGAGCCGGGGTGTGCTGTTCCTGGGCAAACGGCGGCCTGGTTGCTCCTGCCGGATGGGCCGAGGCTGAGGTCATCGCCCAGCCGGCCAGGGCCCTACGCCCCGGCCCGATGAACAGGACCTCCTTTGACTTCCTCCGACACCACCAGTCCGGCCGTGCTCGAACGGCTTCAGCAGCGGTCTGCCGATCCGAACCGGCGCATCCTGTTCACCGGGGCGACCATCGTCACCATGGACGCCGGTCTCGGTGTCCTGCACGGCGCCGACCTGCTCGTCGAGGGCGACACGATCACCGCGATCGGCACCGGCCTGGACCGGGACGGTGCGGTGGTCGTCGACGCGGCGGGCACGATCCTGACCCCGGGCTTCGTCGACACCCACCGTCACGCCTGGGAGACCCAGCTGCGCCGGATCATGCCGGACGTCGACGACCTCGGCGCCTACGTGATGTCCACCCTCGCCGGCTACGCCACCGTCTACCGGCCGCACGACATGTACGTCGGCACGAAGCTGGCCGCGCTGACGGCGATCGACAGCGGCATCACGACCATGCTCGACTTCTCCCACAACTCCCGTACCCCCGAGCACTCCGACGCCGCCGTCCAGGCGCTGATCGACACCGGTATCCGCGGGGTGCACGCCTCGATGGGCCCGCACTTCGGGGACTGGGACAAGCAGTGGCCCGGTGACCTGGCCCGCCTCAAGGACACCTACTTCGCCAGCGACGACCAGCTGCTGACTTTGCGTCTGGCCGCCCTGGCCACCGACGAAATCGCCGGACCCGCCCTGGCCTACGGACCCGAACTCGCCCGCACGGCGAAGGACCTGGGCATCGGGGTGAGCGTCGACGCCGTCTTCGGCGCCTCCTCCTCGACGGCCGTCCTGAACTGGGCGAAGCACGGTCTCCTCGGCCCGGACCTCACCCTCATCCACGCCACTGGCCTCACCCGGGCGGCGTGGAAGGCGATCGGGGCCAGCGGTACGACGATCGCTCTGGCCCCGACCTCGGACGCCCAGATCGGGCTGGAGACCGCGATCCCCGCGATCGACGAGGCCCTGGCCGTCGGCGTGCGGCCAGGGTTGAGCATCGATGTGGAGGTGGCGCTGGTCAGCGACATATTCACGCAGATGCGGGCCCTGCACGCCATCCAGCGGATGCGCGCGGTCAACGCCGTCCACGGCACCGATGAACAACCGTCCCGGATCACCACCCACGACGTCCTGGACTTCGCCACCCTCCAGGGCGCCCGCACCAACGGCCTGGCAGACGTCACCGGCTCGCTCACCCCGGGCAAGAAGGCCGACCTGCTGGTCATCCAGGCCGAGGACCTCAACAACATGCCGCTCAACGACGCGGTGGGCACCGTCGTGCTCGGCTCCGACGCCCGCAACATCAGCGCCGTCCTCATCAACGGCACACCGCGCAAGTGGAACGGGCAGGTCCTCGACGTCGCCCTGCCCGCCCTGCGCGCCGAGGTCCACGCCTCCCGCGCATACGTGCTGAACACCCCAGCCGTCTGACCCCGCCCCGACGGCCCGCCCGTCCTGCCGCCCGGCCCCGCACCCTCCGGACGGCAGGACGGGGCCCGCCTTCCCACCTCTCCTTGTGACCGAAGCAGGTACTGACATGTCCTTCGCCCCCTGGGTAAGCCCTCGTCGTAACGACAGCGTGCTGCGTGATCTGCGTATGCCGGAGAGCCGGCCGCTGCTGCTGACCGGCGGCACCGTCATCACCGGTGATCCGCTGCTGGGCGACTGGCAGAACGCCGACGTCCTGATCGGCGGCACGGTGATCGTGGGCATCGGCCCCGGTCTGCTGACCGCGGCCGGTGACGACGACATGATCGTCATCGACTGTGCGGGCACCCTCGTCCTGCCCGCCGCCGCCGACTTCACCGCCCCGCACGCTGGCGCGACCCTCACCCCCGGCCGGAGCGCGGACATCGCCGTCCTGCGCCTGGCCGACACCCCCGGGACACCCGCCGGCGCGATACCGGCCCGCGGCACCCACCTCGACATCCTGCTCAACGCCGGACATGTCCGCCTCTACAACGGGCAGCCCTTGGACACCGCCGGCACCGCCGGGCCAGCTCCCGAAGGCGAGCC
This sequence comes from Streptomyces griseoruber, assembly GCF_001514205.1. GTDB lineage: Bacteria > Actinomycetota > Actinomycetes > Streptomycetales > Streptomycetaceae > Streptomyces > Streptomyces griseoruber. The sequence goes on from NZ_KQ948781.1 coordinate 136,465, forward strand.
CGCCCACGACCCGGAGCACCCCTTCCTGGGGATGTGGGTCGACGACAACGACTTCGTACGCCAGGAACTGCTGCCCGACGGGCGCTACGACGAGGCCCGCGGGGACCGGCCCAGCGCCTACCAGGGCCGCTACTGGATCACCGGCGACCGCATCGACTACCTCGACGACCTGGGCTTCTGGGCCTTCGGCGAATTCCAGGACGGCATCCTGCACCACGCCGGATACCGCTTCACCCGCCGCTGAACAACCCGCCCCCACGTTCCTCTCCCGGCCGATCGCGCCACCATGGTGCGATCGGCCGGCTCCATGCGCCCGGAGTCCTCATGTCCCGCTCCGCCCTCTCCCCCCGGCACCAGGCCAAAGCCCGGCGACCGGACACATCCTCCGGCTGGGCCCCCACCGCGTCGACCATCACGCTGCTGACCGCGCTCGGAATCCTGGTCGTCGGCCAGATGTACACCGTTCTGGCGCTGCTCAACCCCATGGCTCGCTCCCTGCACACCACACGGGGTGCCGGTAAGAACGCTGTCACCAGCCGCAAACGGCGGTGATCTTGTGGAGGTGTCACCCGTGTGGGTGAGTCCGGGGTCGTACAGCTGCGCGGGGTGAAGCCCCGAGAGGACGATCGACGACTGTGGCCCGTACCTCTTTGGACTTGGACGACATGGTCGAGCACTGGACGCTGTTGAAGGACGAGCAGGGGCTTGCGTCCGGCAAGCGCGGTGCGACGCGACTGGGCTTCGCCGTGTTACTGAAGTTCTACACGCAGTACGGCCGGTTTCCCCGTGGCCGGTTCGAGCTGCCGGGCGAGGCGGTGGAGTTCGTCGCCCGGCAGGTACAGGTGCCCGCGTCCGACCTGGACGCGTATGAGTGGAGCGGTCGGACGGTCGAGTACCACCGTGCGCAGATCCGTGGGCACCTGGGCTTTCGTGAGTGCAGTGTCGCGGACGCGGACAAGCTGGCGGCCTGGCTCGCCGAGCACGTTGCGTGCAGGGAGCGGCGGCCGGAGCAGGTGCGGGTGGAGCTGCTGGCCCGTTGTCGTACGGAGTGCATTGAGCCTCCCACCCCGGGGCGGTGTGATCGGATCGTGGGGGCGGCGCTGCGGGTCGCCGAGGAGATGTTGACGGCGCGGATCTCGGCACGGATCACGGTGGAGAGCATCGAGCGGATCGTGGCCCTGGTCGCCGGCGCCGACCAGGAGGACGACGCCGAACCCGGTGACGCCGGTGCTGGTGAGGGCGAGGACGGTGTGCCGGCCCTGGGGAAGATCAAGGAAGCGCCGGGCAACGTCAGCCTGGAGACGATGCTCACCGAGATCGACAAGCTGCTGGCGGTCCGCGCGATCGGGCTTCCGCCGGATCTGTTCGCCGAGGTCGCGCCGAAGGTGGTGGCCGGATGGCGGGCGCGGGCCGCAGTGGAGTCGCCCTCCCATCTGCGCACGCACCCGCTGCCGTTGCGGGTGACGCTGCTGGCCGCGCTGCTGCACGAGCGGGAGCGGGAGATCACGGACACGCTGGTGGAGCTGCTGATCTCCACGGTGCACCGGATCGGTGCGCGTGCGGAGAAGAAGGTCACCGAGCAGCTGGTCAACGCGTTCAAGAAGGTGTCGGGCAGGGAGAACATCCTCTTCAAGCTCGCCGAGGCGTCGATCGGCGAGCCGGAGGGCACGGTCCGCGAGGTCGTCTACCCGGCCGTGTCGGGCGGTGAGCAGACGCTGCGGGAGCTGGTGCACGAGTTCAAGACCCGTGGCCCGGTCTACCGGCGCACGGTGCAGACCACGTTGAAGGCGTCGTACACCAACCACTACCGGCGCGGGCTGATCAAGCTGCTGGACGTGCTGGAGTTCCGCTCGTCCAACCATACCCACCGGCCCGTGATCGAGGCCCTGGCGTTGGTGGCCCGGTACGCGGCGGCGGGCAACACCACGTACTACCCGCTGGGTCAGACGGTGCCGGTGCACAAGGCGATGGGCGGGGACTGGGCCGAGGTCGTCCACCGCACCGACAAGCGCGGCCGGCGCCGGGTCGTGCGCATGGTCTACGAGGTTGTCGCCTTCCAGGCCCTGCGCGACCAGCTCAAGTGCAAGGAGATCTGGGTCGTCGGCGCCGACAAGTGGCGCAACCCTGATGAGGACCTGCCCCAGGACTTCGCCGAGCGGCGCGAGGAGAATTACCGCGAACTGCGCAAGCCCCTGGATGCCGCCGTCTTCGTCGACGAGCTGCGCGAGCAGATGACCACCGAGCTGACGCTGCTGAACGACCGGATGCCCAAGCTGAGCTGGCTGGACATCGCTGAGCGGAAGTCCGGGGCGATCCGGCTCACCCCGGCCGAGGCCCAGCCCGAGCCGCGCAACCTGCGCAGGATCAAGAACGAGGTACAGCGCCGGTGGGGCGTCGTGCCGCTCATCGACATGCTCAAGGAAGCGGTGCTGCGCACCGGCTGCCTGGACGCCGTCACCTCCGTCTCCGGCGGCGGCACCCTCTCGGCGGAGATCCTGGCCGAACGCTTGCTCCTGGTGATCTACGCCTACGGTACGAACACCGGGATCAAGGCCGTCGCCTCCGGCGGCCACGGCCACACCGAGGACGAACTGCGCTACGTCCGCCGCCGCTACCTCTCGGCGGAGGCCGCCCGCGCCATCGCCGTGAACATAGCGAACGCCACCTTCGCCGCCCGCAGCACCGAGTTGTGGGGCCAAGGCTCGACCGCGGTCGCCTCCGACTCCACCCATGTGCGCGCCTACGACCAGAACCTGTTCACCGAGTGGCACTCGCGCTACGGCGGGCGCGGGGTGCTCATCTACTGGCACGTGGAGAAGAAGTCCCTGGCCATCCACTCCCAGCTCATCAACTGCACCGCCTCTGAGGTCGCCGCGATGGTCGAGGGCGCGATGCGGCACGGCACCACCATGGACGTCGAGGCCAACTACACCGACAGCCATGGCCAGTCGGAAATCGGGTTCGGCATCACGAGGCTGCTGAACTTCGACCTGCTGCCCAGGATCAAGCGGATCAACAGGGCGAAGCTGTACCGGCCGGCGGCCGGCGAGACGGACGCCTACCCGCGGCTCGCCCCTGCGCTGACCCGCCCGATCCGCTGGGAACTCATCGCACAGCAGTACGACCAGATGATCAAGTACGCGACCGCGATCCGTACGCGGACCGCGTCGACCGAGGCGATCCTGCGCCGCTTCACCCGCAACGCCTCACACCCCACCTACGCGGCGATGCTGGAAGTCGGCCGCGCGCAGAAGACCATCTTCGTCGCCCGTTACCTGCGACTGCGCGATCTTCAGCGGGAGATTGAGGAGGGCCTGAACGTGATGGAGTCGTCAAATGGTGCCAACTCCGTGATCGCCTACGGCAAGGGCGGAGAGATCGCCTCGAACCGGCGCGACGAGCAGGAAATGTTCGTCCTGTGCTTGCGCATCCTGCAATCCGCCCTGGTCTACGTGAACACGTTGATGCTCCAGGACGTCCTCGACGAACCGGAATGGTCTGACTTCCTCACCGCCGCCGACCTGCGCGGACTGACCCCGCTCTTCTGGTCCCACGTCCGGCCGTACGGTGAGGTGAACCTGGATATGGACACCCGCCTCAACCTCGCCGCGGCGACCGTGCCCGGTCCCCGGGCCGCCCGGTCCACCGTGGAGAACGCGTGAACCCGCGCCGGTAAGCGAGCCTTCCGTCCACGTGCTCGCGAGGCGCTGTGGGTGGGGTGTGACGGGCTCAGGCCAGTTGCTCGGTCATCGACCGGAGCAGGACGAGCTTGTCCTCGTCAGGAGTGTCGGGGGCGGGGTGGAAGGCGACGAGCATCATGCCGTCGGTCCCGGTGATGTGGAGTTTCTCCCGGCTGAGGGTGATGTCCCCGATCTGCGGATGTTGGAAGCACACGGTCGCGTTGCCACGGGGACGTACGTCGTGCCGGGCCCAGAGCTTTTGGAAGAGCGGGCTGGCGAGGGAGAGTTCCCCGACGAGTTCGATGCAGCGCGGGTCGTCTGTGTCTGTGCCGACTGCCTCGCGGAAGCCGGCCAGCAGCGCTGCCGCGGCCCCCTCCCAGTCGGAGAACAGGCTCTGTTCGCCGGGGTCGAGGAAGACATCCCGCAGCCGGTTGCCGCCCGTCACCAGACGTGGGGAGAGGGCGGTGGCGAGCGGGTTGGCGGCGAGGACGTCGAGGTGGCGTCCCTCGATGAAGGCGGGAACGGGCAGCAGTGACAGAAAGTGCGCTGTGCTGGGCGGAACCGTTTCCCGTCGCCGGCGCCGGGCACGGCGAGGACGGTCGGCGGCCAGGCTGAACAGATAGGACCTGGTGTCGTCATCGAGGCGCAGGACACCAGTGAGGGACTCAAGGACCTGCAGGGAGGGGCGGCGGTCCCGGCCGCGTTCCAGGCGCAGGTAGTAGTCGGCGCTGATGCCGGCCAGCATGGCCACTTCCTCACGCCGCAGGCCCGGTACCCGGCGCACGCCCACGACGGGGATGCCTGCTTCCTCCGGGGTGACGAGCTCGCGCCGAGCTCGCAGAAATTCTCCCAGCAGGTTCGGCTGTTCACTCATGCCTTCACGCTATGCCGCCTCCGGCTCGCGTGAGGGGGTCCTGCCACTCCCCTGGATGCCCAGGGATCTGGCTCGGCACGCCGGCCGGCGCAAGGATCAAAGCATCACGATCTTCCGGCTGCCGCCAGGCAGGCCACGAACCCTTGGAAGTGAGGGCGGGCGCAATGCCGATCCCCGAACAGCGTGTCCTCGTCACCGGCGGGTCCGGCTTCATTGCCGGGCACTGCATCCTCCAGCTGCTGGAGCAGGGATACCTCGTGCACGCCACCGTCCGCTCTCTGAAGCGTGAACCTGCTGTGCGTGCGGCCCTCACCGACGCCGGGATGACCCGCGGCGAACGTCTCAGCTTCGTCGCCGCAGACCTGAGAAGCGATGCCGGATGGGCCGACGCCATGAGCGGATGCGATTTCGTCCTCCACGTGGCCTCGCCCCTGCACACCGGGAAGGTCAAGAACGAGCAAGACGTCATCAGCCCGGCCCGCGAGGGCACCCTGCGCGTGCTGCGCGCAGCACGCGACGCAGGCGTCAAGCGGGTGGCGATGACCTCGGCGTTCCACGCGGTCGGCTTCGGACACAAGCACACCGACCGCACGTTCACCGAAGACGACTGGTCGGTGCTCGACGGACCAGGCGTGGACGCCTACGGCAGGAGCAAGATTCTGGCGGAGCGCGATGCCTGGGACTTCGCGGCCTCACAGGGCGGTGCCATGGAGCTCGTGACGCTGCTGCCGGTCGCGGTCATGGGCCCCGTGCTGGGCACGCAGATCTCGGGCGCCAGCCACATCGTGCAACGCAGCCTCAACGGCGACATGCCGGGCTATCCGAACATGTGGGTCCCCATCGTCGACGTCCGTGACGTGGCTCAGGCCCACGTCGCAGCCATGACCAGCCCTACTGCCGCCGGTCAGCGGATCCTGCTCGCCAGCGGACCGGCGCTGTCCATGCACCAGATCGGATCGATCCTGCGATCGCATCTCGGCGACGCCGCCCACCGGGTGCCGACCCGCACCATCCCCGACATGGTGGTCCGGCTGGCTGCTGTCTTCTCCGCGGAGTTCCGGCCGGTCGCAGCAGACCTCAACTACGTCAAGAAGGTGTCGGACGACCGGGCGCGTCGTGTATTGGACTGGCAGCCCCGGTCAACGGAAGAAGCCATCATCTCCTCCGCCCGCAGCATGCTCGCCAAGAAGCTCATCAAGAGCTGACGGTCGTGCGACGGAACCCCTCGGAGGTCGTTCCCTCCCTCAAAATGCGCTTCCTCCTGTATTTCTCGGCACGGATTCGTCGCTCAGTCGGGGCTGATGGAGTGGATGTGACACATGGGCTGCACGAGGCGACAGCTGGGACGGGGTGCGGCTTGCGCCTGTCTCGCTGGTGGACCCGTTCATCCAGCTCGTTCTGAAGATCAACACCCGCGCGGAGCGGAAGGTCGACAAGGAGCTGGACGCCGAGCTGAAGAAGATCCGGGGCAAGGACGGCGACCTGGTGGGCAGAGAAGCTCACCGATGCGGACCGGCGGGCACTGTCCCCACTGTTGTGGACCCACGTGGACCCATACGGCCGGTTCGAGCTGGATATGAACAGTCGTCTGGACCTGGACCTGGACCTGGCCGTCTCGGTAACGGTGCCCGGCCCTCGCCATGCGCAGCCGTTCGAGACCGGATCTCCGATGGCAACTTGCCGCTTCAGGCTTCGTCAGCGAGTGTTTCTTTCGCGTCGGAACCCGCGCCGACGTCTCGGCTCTGGATCGTTGCGGCCGCACGGTGCAGTTCAGTGAGCACCATCCGGACGGCTCGCCGTGCCGCACGTTCAGGGCGGTGGAGCACATCGATACGGCGTCGGGTGTGCACGCCGCTGAGCGGTCTGAGGATTACTGCGGGGTGCGGGCGTGTGGTCCAGCGGGGCATCAGGGCCAGGCCGCCTCCGGCGGCAACGGCTTCGGCGACCACCGCGAATTCGTTGATGCGATGGACGATGTTGAGCCGCCGGTTCGCGGCGGTCGCGATGGCGTCGATGGTGGCCATCAGCGGGAAGCCTTCGTTGACGGTGATCCAGGGTTGATCCGCGACGTCTCCCGGCGTGAGGCGTCGCTTGGCGGCCAAGGGGTGGTCGGTCGGCAGGGCGATGTCGAGCGGTTCACGCAGCAGCGTGCTGGTGGTGACCGTAGTCGGCCACGGTGGCGCTTGGTCGAGACGGTGGGCAAGTACGAGGTCGTAGTCCCGGGTCAGTCGCGGGAAATGGTCTTGCGCGACGTCCTCGTCGGCGAGCGAGAGCTGCGGGCGTCCAGGGCCGGCCTGGGCAAGCAGCAGTGGGAAGAACGAGGCGGCCGCACTGTGGAAAGCCGTTACCGACACTTCTGCGTCCGGCTGGTCGACGAACTCCTCAATGGTGTGCCGTGCTCTGGCCAGCGCGGTCTCCACCTCGATCGCCGCACTGGCCAGGGCTTGCCCGGCATCGGTGAGCACCAACCGCCGTCCGTCACGTTCGGTGAGTGGGACCGGGATCGAGCGTTGCAGCAGCCGTAGCTGTTGGGAGATTGCCGAGGGAGTCATCAACAGCACCTCGGCGGTCGCGGTGACGCTTCCCAGCTCGCCGAGCTCCCGCAAGATCTGCAACTGCCGTTCATTCATCCTCTCAGTGTAGTGATGCTTCAGGATTATTGAAGAACCTCGCACTTGGCTTCAGGGTGGAGGCAATGCATTCTCACAGGTATGACCAGTGACGACAGCACTTACAACAGCCCGGACACAGGTCCCGGCCAGGCGAGTGTCGTTCGGGCAGGCGTGGTGCAGGCCGCCCCGGTTCCGTTCGATCCGGTGGCCACGTTGCGTGTGGTGGAACGGTGGCTGTCCGAGGCAGCCGAGCGGAACCTGGATCTCGTGGTGTTCCCTGAGGCATTCATCGGCGGGTACCCCAAGGGATCGGCGTTCGGGGGTGTGGTGGGCGACCGGACCACTGTCGGACGAGACGAGTTCGCCCGGTATTGGAACGGCGCCGTGGAGGTGCCCGGCCCGGTCACGGACCGCCTGGGCGAACTGGCGGCCGGTGCCCGCACACACCTGGTCATCGGCGTCGTCGAACGGGAATACGGCACGCTCTACTGCTCGGTCCTGTTCTTCTCCGACACAGGAGCCTTGCTCGGGAAGCGGCGCAAGCTCATGCCTACCGGCGCCGAGCGGATGATCTGGGGGTTCGGCGACGGCTCAACCCTTGATGTGCACCGTACGAAGCTCGGACGGCTCGGGGCCGTGATCTGCTGGGAAAACATGATGCCCGCGACGCGGATGGCCATGTATGCGCAAGGCATTGAACTGTACTGTGCGCCGACAGCGGACAGCAGGGAAAGCCACCACGCGACCATGCGCCATGTCGCCATGGAGGGCAGGTGTTTCGTGCTGGCGGCGAACCAATGCCTGCGCACGAGGGACTTCCCGGCGGATCACCCCACGCCGTACGGTGACGACCCGGAGCAACTCATCTCCCGGGGCGGCAGCAGCATCATCGGCCCGCTGGGCGAAGTGCTGGCCGGGCCCGTCCTGGATCAGGAGGTCCTGCTGACCGCGGACCTCGACATGGGACTGATCCCGCGCGCTCGCTACGACTTCGACCCCGTCGGCCATTACGCGCGGCCCGACGTCTTCCGCCTCCACGTGGACACCACGGCCCGCCGCGCCGTACAGACCAACGACAGTCTGAGCCCATCCCCCTCGGCCGACCTGCCCACCACGTTCACCTAGTCGCGTGCCACGCCTGACGGCACGACCGATATGCCCATCCTCACTCAGAGGTATCCCGGCTCCCTTGGACACCGCCCATGAACGCACAGCCCGTCACCATCCCCTCCTTGAACGACATCGCGTCTGCAGCCAGACGGATCCGCAACGTAGTGCGCCGCACACCCGTGATACAGGTGGCGGCCGGGGAACTGGACGTGCCCATCCCCGTCAATCTGAAGCTGGAATTCCTCCAGCACACCGGCTCCTTCAAAGTCCGCGGCGCGTCCAACGCCCTCGCCCTCCTGCGCGCCGCGGAACGCGGCGCGCCGACCGCCGGCGTCTGCTGCGCGTCGGGAGGCAACCACGGGGCCGCCGTGGCCTGGGCGGCGCGCGAAGCGGGCCTGCCCGCCACCGTGTTCGTGCCCGACTTCTCACCCAGGACCAAGACCGACGTCATCGAATCCCTCGGCGCACGCCTGCGCCGCGTCGAAGGCTTCTACGCCGACGCACTGGCAGCCAGCCAGGACCATGCCCGCCACGAGGGCGCCTTCCACATCGACGCCTACGACGACCCGCAGACGGTGGCAGGGCAGGGCACGCTCGGCCTGGAGCTCGCCAAGCAGGTACCGGAGGGGCAGCCCGTGCTGGTCGGGTGCGGTGGAGGAGGCCTGTACGCAGGGGTCGCCCTGGCGCTGGACGGACGCAACCGCGTAACCGCAGCCGAACCGTCCTCAGCGCCCTCGCTCACAGCAGCGCTGGAGGCAGGGGAACCGGTGGACGTGGAAGTCGGCGGGATCGCCTTGGACAGCCTGGGTGCCCGCCGGGCGGGCCGCATCGCCACCGCTGTCGGCCTCTCGCTCGGCATGAAGACCCTCACCGTCGCAGACGAGGACATCGCCGCCGCCCGCGCACTCCTCTGGCAGCGGCTACGCATCGTGGCCGAACCCGGCGGAGCCACCGCTCTCGCCGCGCTGCTCGCCCACCCCGAACACTTCCCGGACGGGGCCACCGTCGTCGTCTCAGGAGCCAACACAGCACCCTCGTCGAGTATCGGCTGCTGAGATTGGTGTTCAACCTCGGCCGTTCACCTGACCCGCTGATCTTGGTTCGTTCCCGGGACAGCAGGGCGGCCGTTCTTCACGCTTCGAGGTGTCGAGCAACGTCGCGTGGAGGAACGGCCGCTGGTGAAGAGTCCCGCCGCTGAACAGTCTGCTGACGCCGCGTTGGGTGTTCTGTCCCACTTTCGTGTCCAGTTCCACGACTGCCTCTACACCCGGGCGGATGCGCTCTTCGAGCTCACCGACGCGGTGCTGTGCTCGGACGGCCCGGTAACGTCGCTGATCGACTTGACGCTCACGGCCGAGCACCGGCGTGAGCACGGAGCCATGTACGACGCGGTCAACCACGGCTGGCTGGAACCGCGCCGCCTGCGCAGGCTACTGGTACGGCAGGCCCTGGGGACCGAACAGAAGATGAAGGGTCTGTATCCGGACAACCAACTGGTGCGGATCAACGGACGGAAGGTCCTCTACCACCTGTCCGGCCTGAGGCTGCGGGTCAGCAGCGCCACCGACCCGCCCACCATCTCTACCCAGAGTCGGCCGTGGACCGTGTGGGGATCATCCAGCAGCTCTACACAGCTGGTCTCGGCAGCCGCCTGATCGCGGTCCTCCGGCCCGCCATCGACGCCCGCCACGTCGACCCCGAGCTGCTGCAACGCTTGCTCGACGAGCGCTCCCGTATCAAAGCGAAGGTCGCCGAATTGCAGGACGCGGGCCGCCGCCTCGACATGCTGATCAATCTCGCCACACACCCGGGTAAGGAGTCGTGCCCCACCTCGCTCGACCATGCGGTAACTCGGGAATCCGCCTCAGCCTGACCACCGGGAGATCTGTGCCTGTCCCGCCATCGTGGCTGACCGAGCCGCTCTGGGATCAATCCTCCGCGCTGTTGCCTGAGCGCCGACTTGCCACCCACCCCGCCTGCCGGGCTGCCATCGCCAACGCATCAGCGACCGGATGGCTACCAGACGACCGGGCCAGTCCTGTCGAAGAAGCCGCCGGTCGGGCCGTCGGCGCCGATCGAGGCCATACGGACGATGATCTCCGTGCCCTCCTCGAGGGTCTGAGTGCCCGAGTGACCGTTGAGGTCGGTGGCGGTGTAGCCGGGGTCGACGGCGTTGAACCGGATGGCGGGGAAAGCCTTGGCGTACTGCGCGGTGACCATGACCAGCGCGGTCTTGGAGGAGTTGTAGTCCAGCGCCGTCACGTGGAACTCCACCCGGCTGGGGTCGGAGGTCGCCGCCAGCGAGCCCAGACCGCTGCCGACGTTGACGACGACCGGGGCACTGCTCACTTCCAGCAGCGGCAGGAAGGCGTGCGTGACGCGCACGACGCCGAAGACGTTCGTGTCGTACGTGGTCGCCATGTCGGCCCCGGTGACCTCGCCGACCGGCTTGCGCGCGCCCACGATCCCGGCGTTGTTGACCAGGACGTCGAGACTGCCGGCGTCCGCGCGGACGAATTCGGCGGCAGTCTTGACGGAATCCTCGTCGGTGACGTCGATCTGAACGAAGCGGGCGCCGAGCCTCTCGGCCGCCTCCCGACCGCGGTGTGCATCGCGTGCCCCGACGTAGACGGTGTGCCCGGCCTCGGTCAGGCGCCGGGCGGCCTCGAAACCCAGGCCCTTGTTCGCTCCAGTGATCAATGTGGTGGTCATGTGTTCACTCCGTGCTCGGTGGGGTGGTGACGCCTCCACCCTCCCCGCACCACGCACGGACAGGCAGTGCCCGCCTCAGCCAGTGGACTGGCAGTACCAGGCTGTCCGGGCACGGCAACGCGATACTGGGACGATGAGCGAATCCAGGGAACTGGGCAGAGCCCTGCATGGCTGGCGGGACCGGATCGCCCCCGCAACCGTCGGCCTGCCCGCGGGCGGAGTACGGCGAGCCGCCGGACTGCGCCGCGAGGAACTGGCCCAGCTCGCCGGCGTGTCGGTGGACTACATCACCCGCCTTGAACAGGGCCGGGCCACCTCCCCGTCGACGCAGGTCATGTCCGCGCTGGCCCGCGCCCTGCGGCTGTCGGCAGCCGAGCGCGAATACCTGTATCTCCTCGCGGGCCAGCCGGCGCCGGGCCCCGGGCAGCTGTCGGCGCACATCCCACCAGGGGTCCGAAGGCTGCTCGACCAGCTGGACGGCTCACCCCTGAGCGTGCATGACGCCGCCTGGAGCCTGATTCTGTGGAACCCGTTGTGGGCGGCCCTGTTCGGAGACGCATCCGCTCTGCGCGGACGCGAGCGCAACATCGTCTGGCGGCACTTCGCCGGCCTGCCCAGCCGGGTCAGTCACACCCCCGAGCAGGAGGCCCGGTTCGAGGCGGCCGTGGTCGCCGATCTCAGGGCGGCCACCGCCCGCTACCCCGCCGATGCCGGCCTGCGCTCCCTGATCAAGGACCTGCGGGGCGTCAGTACCAACTTCGTACGTCTGTGGGACACGGGCATCGTGGGCGTCCATGAGTCGGACACCAAGACCGTCCATCACCCTGACGTCGGCACACTCACCTTCGACTGTGACGTGCTCATAGCTCCTGGCAGCGATCTGCGCGTCGTCGCCTATACCGCCGCTCCCGGCAGCGACGCCGCCGACCGGCTCCGGCTCCTCAACGTCATCGGAACCCAGACCATGACCGAAGACGGCACCCCGGGATAGCAGTCGGCAGGGGCATCCCACCCCCTTGGCCCGCAGCCCGGTGTACCGGCCACCGACGACGGCTCACTGTCAACCCCGACGAGAGGTCGCCAGATGGGCGTGCCTTCATGGTCGTGGGTTCGGGCGTTCGTCCCAGCGATGGGTGGTCCATGCCCATCGGATCAGGCTTGGACAAAACCCTGCCGCCGACCCCCGCCGTTGCCTCGCGGTTCGCCGGCTGGAAGCTCACCGGCCGCGGAAGGCCGGGAGCGGCGCAGTGAGCGGCAGCAACTCCCACTGGTAGCCGGTCCGGTTCTGGTACCGCAGCGCGTTGACGATCTCCCGCATCGCGTAGCGCCCCTGGTGCCTGGAGATCGACGGACGCCGCGCCTTCCACGCCGCGATCAGCGGCTCGATCACGACCCATTCGGCATCGGTCAGGTCGGTCTTGTACGCCTTGCGCTCACCCACCGCCCCAGCCCAACACTGGCCGAGAACCAGATCGCCGCCCTGTGGCGCCTGGACGTCGCGCTGCGGGAGAAGACACAGTGGAAGATGCTCTACGAGTCCGCCGCACGGGCCGACGAGGTGCTGTGCCTGAACGTGGAAGACCTGTACCCGCAGGACAAACGCGGGAAGATCACTGCCAAGGGCGGGGCGACGGGGTGGATTCACTGGCAGTCCGGCACCGCCCGGCTGCTGTCCCGACTCATCGCCCATCGTACCCGCGGCCCGCTGTTCCTCACCGACCGCAAGGCCCCTGCCTGGACGTCGACGTTGGATGTGTGCCCCGAGACCGGCCGGGCCCGGCTCTCCTACCGCCGGGCAGAGGAGATCTTCGAGGAGAACATCCGGTTGTTGGCCAACCCGCTGGCTTCACCTGAGGACATCGAGGACCTGGACGGCTGGACTCTGCACCGACTACGCCACAGCGCCCTGACGCACGACGCCGAGGACGGCACCTCCACCCCGATGCTGCTGGCCCGCTCCCGCCACGCCTCGGTCCGTTCAGGAGCGATACGCCCGACCCGGAGTCGACGCGGTCGCCCGTCACGTCGCGGAACGCGACCCGGCCGCGCGTCGCCGCACGTGACACTTATCGTTTGCGGCTGGTGACAGCGTTCTTACCGGCACCCCCACACCCGGGCAGGTCACCTGGACCGCGACCGCGTTCGGCTTCGCCTACGCCGCCGGCTTCCTGATCGCCGGCCCGCTCACCGACCGCCACGGACCACGCGCGGTGATGTCCGCCGGACTGGTGGCGGCCGCGGCCGCCACAGCCGCGGCCGGCACGGCCCTCGACCTGACATGGGCCGTCGTCCTGCGCGTCGTCCAGGGACTGACGGCTGCCGCCTTCGCACCGGCCGCGTTCTCCTACATCGCCCACCACATCGCGCCACAACGGCGCCCGATCGTCCTGACCTGCGTCACCAGCGGCATGCTCGGTGCCGCCGTCCTAATGCAGATCGCAGCCCAAGCCGTCGCTGCCGGATCCGGATGGCGCGCGGTATTCCTCCTCAGCGCCGCCCTCATGGCGCTGAGCCTGCTGCTTGTGCGCCGCACCCTGCGCCCCACACCGCGCCCGGACACCGGAGGCGGCCTGCTGCACGCCTTCGCCGCGATGCCCCGACTGCTGCGACGGGGTAGGCTGGTCGCCCTGTACGCGGCCACCGTGACCCTGATGGCCGCCTTCGTCGCCCTCTACACGGCTGTGGCCGTCGCGGGACCGCCCGGCATCTCCGGGAACCCCACCGCGATCCTCGCGCTGCGGGCCAGCGCGCTGCCGGCGCTCGTCGCCGTCCCGCTGCTCGCACCCCTCCTGTCACGGCTCACCGCACCGAAGCGGCTGGTACTCGCCCTGGGCACTGCCGCCGTCGCCGTGGCGGCCGCCTCGGTGCTGGGCGGGCACACGATCCTGCTGGCGGTGGCGTTGCTGCTGTTCGTGGCCGTCGTCGCGGCCGCGGCGCCCGCCGTCGTCGAGACCGTCAACGCCACCGCCCCGCACGCACGCGGCGCGGCCGTCGCTCTCTACGCGTGCAGCATGTTCATCGGCGCCAGCCTGGGACCCCAACTGGCCGGCGTCCTCACCGGACAGGGCTTCAGCACGATCCTGCGCGTCGCCGCCGCCGGACTCCTCTTGGGCGCCGCCCTGGCCTGGCCGGCCACGCGCCACCAGCCCACCGAGTAACAGCCGACACGCACAGGGGAGTCCCCCGCACCCTGGGGTGCGGGGGACTCCCCTGTGCGTGCCTCCGGTCTACCGCTCCGAGGCGTTCTCCCGGCTCCGGGTCGCGTGGAGACTCCCGAGCAGGGCCAGCGCCTGCGCGCTCGTGCTCCCCGGGACGGCGTGGTAGACCACCAGCTGCTGGCCCGGAGCGCCGCGTACGTCGAAGGTCTGGTAGGTGAGATCGAGGTGTCCGACATCGGGGTGGAGCAGTTCCTTGCCGTCGCGTGACTTCTCGTGGACGGTGTGCGAGGACCACAGGGCGGCGAACTCCTCGCTCTCCTCGGCCAGCGACGCGACCAACTCCTGCAGGCGCGCGTAGTGCGGGTCGAGACCCGTGGCGTGGCGCAGCCCGGCGACGACCGCCTTCGCCGCCCGATCCCACCGGGTGAAGAAACTCCGGGCGGCGGGGTCGAGGAACGTCATGCGGGCCATGTTGTCCACGGTCTCGAACGGTGAGAACAGGGCGTCGGCCAGCGCGTTCGAGGCCAGGAAGTCGTTGGCCGGGTTCAGGACGAACGCCGCGGCGTTCGCGTGCCCGTCCAGCAGCTGCCGCAGCGCGGTACTCACCGCTTCTCTCGGCTGGGGGCGCTCACCTTCCGGCGCGGTGCCCGCCAGGCGGAACAGGTGCTCCCTGGCCGCGTCGTCCATCAGCAGCGCGCTGCTGATCGCTTCGAGGATCTGTGCGGACGGGCCGCGCTCGCGGCCCTGCTCAAGGCGGGCGTAGTAGTCGCTGTTCATGCCCGCCAGGACGGCGACCTCCTCCCTTCGCAGCCCCGCCACCCGCCGGGCGCCGTACGAGGCGAGCCCGACGTCGTCGGGGCGCAGGCGGGCGCGGTGGGCGCGCAGGAAATCTCCGAGATCGTTGCTGGTCACCCTCCCAGGCTAAGCCGCCCCCTGCCCGGCGTGCCTGGGTGCGCCGTACCCCGGCACGACTCGTCCTGGCACCCGTTCCACGACCCGCCGAAGGTGGTGTCACCATCCCGCGAACGACAAGGAACACATCGTGAGACACCAGTCGAACCCGCCGCAGAAGCCCGCCGGGCAGCAGAGCAGTGCCGTGGACGCCGTCGACGTGGTCGGGATGTGGGTAACCGCGGACGGGCACATCCGCCAGGAGTTGCGCGCCGACGGCCGCTACGACGAGGCCCGCGGCTCCCGCCGCAGCGCCTACACCGGCCGCTACACCGTGACGGGCAGCCACCTCGACTACGTCGACGACACCGGCTTCACCGCCACCGGCGACATCCGCGACGGTGTCCTCTTCCACGAGCACCTCGTCCTCCACAAGGAGGACCAGGCATGACCGGCAGGACCAGGACGATCCTGATCACGGGTGTCAGCAGCGGCCTCGGCCGCGCCTTCGCCACCGCCGCCCTCGACGCCGGCCATACCGTCGTAGGCACCGTCCGCAAGGAGGCGGACGCGACCGCCTTCACCGCCCTGCACCCCGAGCGCGCGCATGCCCGCGTCCTCGACGTCATCGACGACGCGGCGGTCCGCGCGACGGTGGATGAGGTGGAGCGGTCCGTGGGCCCGATCGACGTGCTGATCGCCAACGCCGGATACGGCCTGGAGGGAACCTTCGAGGAGACCCCGCTGTCCGCACTGCGCGCCCAGTTCGACGTCAACGTCTTCGGCGCCGCCGCCACCGTCCACGCCGTCCTGCCCCACATGAGCGCACGCCGCCGAGGGCACGTCCTGGCCGTCACCTCCATGGGCGGCCTGGTGAGCTTCCCCGGCGTCTCCGCCTACTGCGGCAGCAAATACGCCCTCGAAGGCATCCTCGAAGCCATCGGCAAGGAAGTCGCCCCCTTCGGCATCCACGTCACCGCCGTCGAGCCCGGTTCCTTCCGCACCGACTGGGCGGGACGCTCGATGATCCGCACGCCGCGGACCGTCCCCGACTATGACGACCTCTTCGCACCCCTCCGCGCCGCCCGCCAGCAAGCCAGCGGCCGACAGCCTGGCGATCCGGCCAGGGCAGCCGCCGCCGTCCTGCACATCCTCGACGCCCCCGACCCGCCCGCCCACCTCGTCCTCGGTTCCGACGCACTGCGCCTGGTCCGCGCCGGACGCGACGCCGTCGACCGTGACCTGAATGCGTGGGAGGACCTCGCCCGCTCGACCGACTTCCCGCAAGAAGGCACCACCAGCGGGTAGGGGCAGAGGGGGCGCCTCTGCTTCAGTGGGATCGGAGCTGCTGACTTCGAGAACAGGACTGCCCTGAACTCTTGAACCGGGCCCGTCTCAGCTGTGGCCGGACGGCTGTTGCTCGCTCCCCAGCAACCGGGTGTTCTCCACCATGAGGCGTTGAACGACGTTGCGCAGTGCCAGCAGTTCTGTGTCCGCGCGTCGCACTGCGGCCAGGGCCTGGTCCCGCTCTCTGCGCAGAACCTCAACCTCGCCGTTTCGGCTCGGTGCCGACGCCAGGTCGCCCAGCACGTCGGCGGCGAGGTCGCGAACGCGGACGGCGCGTAGCTCGGCTCTCGCTGCTTCGAGGTCGCGGCGCAAGGCCGTGTTCTGTTCGAGCAGCATGCGGTTTTCCACCGCCAGGCCCGCGTCCTGGCGGGCTGCTGCTGCGGTCGCGGCCCGGGTCCGGTCGCGGTCGAGGTGCGCGCGGACGGCTTCCGCCTCGGCCTTGAGGTCTTGGTGCCGTTGCAGGTACTGGGGGTTGACCGCGGCGCGTCGGGTGATTTCCGCGTCGGAGAGCGGCCCGCGGGTCTTGCGCATACCGGCGATGACGGCCAGCACGCGCTGCCGGCACGCTTCGCTGTCCGCCCGGCGCCGGGCCGCGGCGGCCTGCCGGCCCGCGTCCAGGGCGGCCGTTCGCCCGGCGGCCCGGTTCGTCGAGGCCGGTGCCTGGGGGATGCGGGCGCCGGTCACTTGGCCTCGCCGGTCAGCAGGATCGGGTCGATGGTCGGCTGGGCCAGCTGCTGGCGGCCGGCCAGGACAGCGGCGACGGGGATCACGGTCAGGAACCGGTCCCGGCTGTGGAGCCATGCCTCGACGGTGGCCTTGTCCTCCTCGGTCAGCGAGCCGAGGTCCGTCTCGCACTTGTTGATGAGTTCGTCGATCTGCACGAGTTCCTGGCGCAGAAGCTCCGTGTTCGCCCGGCCCAGTGGCCCCGGCACGAGCACGCTGCCGTAGGCGGCCTCCAGCCGGGCGAGCTGCTCGGCCCTGGTGTCGCGCAGCTGGCGCAGGTCGGGGAGCTGGGTGAAGTCGGTGGTGAAGAACTTGCAGGAGAAGCACCGGTAGTAGACCGGGCAGCCGTGCCCGTCGGCGCGGACGTTGTTCATCTCGTGGCACGTCCCACCGGGTACCGGGACCTGGCCCACGCCCGCGCGGGCGCGGTCGGCGAGGTCGTCGGCCGGGGTGCGGGCGCGAAGCCGGCCGCCGGAGATGTCGAACTGGTACTTGGCGGCGATGGCCCGCACGGCATCCACCCTACGGGGGTGGGAGACTCGGTAGTAGATCTGCGTGGTGGAGGGCTCCTGGTGAGCCATGAGGACTTGCAGGATCTCCAGTGGCACCCCGGCGTCGGCGCGCAGCTGGGCGTAGGTGTGCCGGAAGGCGTAGGGGAAGACGCGGGAGCGGTCGAAGTCCTGGCCGTGCTCGTCGACGAGCTGGGTGATGCCGTCCATCCACACCTCCAGCCAGTACCGGCTCGTGCTGGAGTCATAGGGGCGCTCCCCGAGCTTGTTCGCGCGCGAGCGCCGCGGTGTGGGGAACAGCAGCATCCGCTGCGAGAGCGGTCGGCCTTCGGTGTCGAACCACTGCGGGAACTCCCGGCGCAGGTAGTCCTGCTGCCGGGAGATCACCTCGACATCGGTGAGGTGCAGCGGCAGCTTGTGCCGTCGGCGGACCTTCTGCATCCAATAGACGAGGAAGGGGTAGCGTCGGCGCTGCACACTGCCGTCGGGCGCCTCGATGTCGACGTCGTGCCACTCGACGCAGTCGAACTCCAGATGCCGGGCCTCCCACGGACGCCGGCCCACCCGCAGGGACAGCTCGACGAAGCCGCGGGGCGTGCCGTCGGGGAGCAGGGCGAGGTTGTCCTCGGCCATCAGAGCTAGGAACACCGTCTCCGGCAGAGCGTCCTGGGAGCGGCCCTCCAGTTCGCTGTCCGTGTCATCGCGCTCCGGGAACGGCGGTACCTCCTGCGCCAGCAGGTGCACCCCGCCCGCGCCGGCCTCCGCCAGCCACGCCCGGCCCTGATCCAGGATGGCACGCAAGGTGTGCACCAGGTCCCAGTGGCGCTGCGGGGTCACCAACAGCGGACCGGCCCCGGCCAGCGACGGCAGCAGACGCTCCCCGACCACCGCGCGCCGCGGGTCGTCGACGGCCAGGGCCTCGTAGTCGTCCGTGTCGCGGGCGCGTTCGGCCAGCCACTGCAGGTACAGCGTCATGCCCGCCCGTCCGACCTTCGCCGGCTGGCGTCCCTCGTCCGGCAGGGTGCGCAGGAACATCGCGAACCAGCGGGCCGCGTAGCCGGCTGACTTCAGCCGGGCCGGGGAGGACTCGGAGGAGGCCAGCAGCAGGACGTGCTGCTGGGCAAGGTGCAGGAGCCACGGGGCGTGCACGTCGCTGAGGTCGACGGTGCCACCCCGGTAACGCGGGTTGAGCACGTTGAGACGGATCACCGTACGCGAGTGCTCCACGTCGCGATCGGCATCCAGAAGGGGCAGAGACCGTTGCCACAGACGAAGGAAGGTCGTCTTCTGGCCCTTTCTGGGGAGGTCGGCCGCGAGCAGATCGGTCACCGAGTGGTCCACCAGCCACCGGATGGCGGCTTTGACCTGCAACGGGCTGACACGGCCGCCCTGCCGCAGCTGGGTCTCGTAGCCGCGCAGGACCTGGACGCGCAGTGCTTCCGCGAGGTCGCCCAGGGGGACGATGCCCATGGTGGTGTAGATCGCCGGTGCCGACAGTGCCCATTGCGGCAGATCGGGTCTGCCCGCGTGGGCCCACTGCCGCTGGTGCGGAGTGCACAGCCGCGTGCCCTTCTGCATCGCCCAGCGCGAGCACACCCGTACGACGCACTCGCCCAGCCCCGGACGCGGTGGTGGACCGGTGGCCAAATACTCCTGAACCGTCAGCCCCGCGACCCTTCGAGCGCCGGCGCAGCTCTTGCACAGCCCGCTCGCCTCCGCCGGCCGCGGGCAGCCGACCGCGCACGGCTTCTCGCCCAAGATGCGGCGCGGGGCAGGCGCGGGTGCGTTCGAGCACCAGGACTTGATGTCGCCGGGTGAACCGGCCTTCTGCCAGGCTGCCGAGCACCGCCAGCACAGCCAAGGAGACGTTTCCGCAGGGCGGTCGCAGGCGGGGTGGGCGCACGCCCGCAGGGTGTGCCAGTCGGCCCCGAGCGGGAAACGCAGCTCAAGGGTCGCGCGATCCAGTCCGTGCTCGACCAGGTACGCCCAGTCCGGCTCGGGCGCCAAGGCGCTGGAGGGCAGGCTCGGGGCCGGTGAGGTCATGACGGTCCGAAGAACCGGTCGGAGACGGCGTTCGCGGCGATCACGGTCTTGGCGTCGGAGACCGTGCGGTAGACGTCTTGGCTGGTGACGTCGCTATGGCCGAGCAGACGCTGGAGGACATCGCGAGCGATGTCCAGGTCGGCGGCTGTCTCGCCGAAGGTGTGCCGGAGCATGTGCGGGTGGAGGTGGCGCAGGCCGGCGCGTGTGGACAGGCCGGCCAGCAGGTCCTGCACCCGACGGGCGCTGAGCGCTTCGCTGCCGGGAGCGCCGGTGGGGCCGGGAAAGGTGACGAAGGCCCACGGGCTGGCGCCCGCTCGCCGGACAGTCCTGCGCTCCCGCAGCCAGTCGGCGTATAGCATCTCCACCGGGCTGGGCACGGGCAGGATGACGGTGCCGCGGTTCTTGTTGGCCGCGCCCTTCGGATGCCCGCCGCGCTTGCGCAAGTGCAGGTGAGAGCCCTGCAGGTAGGAGCACTCAGGCACCGTGCGGCCCGCCGGAATGAAGTGGATGTCCTCGCGCTTGAGCGCCACCAGCTGCCCGACACGCAACGCGCAGCAGGCCATGATCGCCACCATGCAGCGGTCCCGGGCGGTCTCTGCCGCCTCCAGGACCTTGGTGAACTCCTCCTGGGTCGCTGCCGGCGGCCGCGCCGAGGCGTGACTCGGCCGCGCATCCACACGAATGCGCGGCCTGACCGCGACGGCCCCGCCCGACTGGGCCGGGACGGTCGTGAACAGCGCGTCGACGACCGCGGCCTCGACGCGCCCAAGGTCTGCCAAGTGCAGGTAGAACCCGTGAATCGCAGCCAGGGCCGGCGCGAGCGTCGCATCTTCCGGCAGCCGTCCGTACCCACGGCCGCTGGTCGCCCGCGGTGTGGTCCGCAGGTGCATCACATAGGCCGGAAGCCGGAAAGCAGCCTCGTGCCTGGAGAATCCGCGCTCATCCGCCCAGACATGAAACCGCTTCAGGTGACCGGCGTAGGTCTTGGTCGTCGACTCCTCGCGGGCCCGACCGAACCGCAGGTGACGAAGATGGTCGTCGACATCGCCGACCACAGCCAGAGTGGGCCCAGCCAAGACCGTCCAGTAAGCGAGCTCGTCGCTCACCGGGACGCGCACGATCTCCGCGTGCATCGGCGCCAGCATGATCACGCTGGGACTCTACGGGCGCCGTAGGACCAGACCCACAGAATCGAGAATCCCGGGACGCCCAGCCGAACTATCTGATAGCTGCCACATAGCGGCCACCCACGGCGGGCGCCCGTCGTGGAGAACCAATAGGTCGACCTACGGCCGACCCCATCTACTCACTGAGCGGTCTTACGACGATCAGTACGAGTGAGTCGACGCGTTGAGTACGTGCGCAGAAGCCTCGCCGGCGCGCATCGCCGACCGCACCACTGCATCGACGCACCAGCACCGTCCCTGAAAATCCATGCTCGCCACGAAGCTGAACTGCCTATGCTCCAATTCATGCGAAGCGTCTTCGTGTTCCCCACAGGTGAGCGAGCTGAGACCGTCGCCTCGCTCGATCGGCATCTGCCCGAGCAGCGCGATCCGTGGACTCTGGACGGCAACCTCTACATCAACATCGACGATGAGCAGACCGGCTACCTCTTCTCCGACTGGGATCCCGAAGATGTGGCGATCCTCGAAGCGGCCATCGGACATCACCCCACGTGGGCGGTGGAGATCGACATCTCCGGGCGGATCGACGGCACCGCAGAGGTTCACCAAATGATCGCTCTGCTGCTTGAGCATGGAGGCGTGGCAATGGACGACTACACCACCCACCCATGGACCCTGCCGGAAATCCTGTCTGGAGCAGTGATCGACGGCCTGCGCTTCTTCGACTTTCGCGGCTACCACGAACTCCACCGCGAACACGGGCGCTTCTGACTCGATCACCTCACCGGGGCAAGTTCAGAGAAGCCCGTATCCGATGCCCGATGTTGTCGATCAACCCCAAGATGCTGCCCCGGCTCGACGCGTTGGAGGCCTGGCCTGCTGGCCCGCCGCCAACGCGCGTCGACGAAGGCCGGCGCGGTGAGGTCGAGGTGTCGACCTCACCCTGAGGTTCCTGCGCAGCAAGCGCGCCCGGGCCCACCGGGCCGCCGCGACATGGACTGTGGACCTGGGCGTGCCCACACGGCCTCGGCCTGGACGCTGATCGAGCACAACGATCTGTGGACGGGCCTGACCTGCGACGGCTGGCGTGGCCGCAGCGACCGGTCAGCGAATTCAGGCGCCGGCGCCGCCGTCGACCGGGACGATCGCGCCGGTCACGTACGAGGCCCGGTCGCTGAGCAGCCACGCGGCCGCCTCGGCGATCTGCCGGGGCTCAGCCATCCGACCAAGCGGGATCGTCGCGGTCATCTGCTCGACGATGCCGGGAGTCGCCGCCTCCCAAGTGTCGATCATCTCCGTGGCGGTCCCGCCGGGGGTGATGCCGTTGACCCGGACACGGTCACCGGCCCAGTTCACCGCGGCGGTCTCGGTAAGGCTGTTGAGCGCGCGCTTCATGGCACCGTAGGCGGGCAGGGCGGGGTTCGCGCGGCGGCTGCCGATGCTCGAGGTATTGACGATCGCCCCGCCGCCGCCCCGCCGCATGAGCGCGGCCTCGGCGGTCATGGCGGTCCAGTGCGAACGGAAGTTCACGGCGAACTGCTTGTCGATGTCCTCGTCGCTGGTGGTCTCGACCGGGCCGAACTGCTGCTGAGGGACCGCGCCGTTGTTGAAGGCGCCGTCGAGCCGTCCGTGCAGCTTGTCGACGTGGTCGACAGCGGCGCGGATGCTCGCGGGGTCTGCTAGGTCCAGGGTGACGGCGTCGGCGGCGCCGCCGTCGGCTCGGATCTCCTTCACGATGGTCTCGAGGGCGTCGGTGCTGCGGGCGGCGAGCACGACGGCGGCGCCCTCGGAGGCGAAGAGCCGGGCCGCGGCCGCCCCGATGCCGCGGCTGGCCCCGGTGATGAAGATGACCTTGCCGGTGAGCAGGCCGACGGGTGCGCTGTCGGTGCTGTTCGTGTAGTTCGTCATGCCAAACAGCGTCAGGCCGCACCCGGACCGGATACAGGCACAGCCTGTACCAGGATCCGCCGCCGCGCCGCGCGCACACTGGGCGTATGAACAGACAGGAGCTCGGGGCGTTCCTCCGCAGCCGCCGCGAGCGGCTCCGCCCGCGGGACGTCGGCCTCCCCTCCGGCCCGCGACGCCGCACACCAGGTCTGCGCCGCGAGGAAGTGGCAGTCCTCGCCCACATCTCCACCGAGTACTACATCCGCCTCGAGCAGGGCAGGGCGCCACGCCCCTCGGGCGACGTACTGGCCGCGATCGCGGGAGCGCTGCGGCTCACCGACGCAGAGTCCGACCACCTCCACGTCCTCGCGGGCACCGCGCCGAACCGTACCGGACTGCACCGGCGCGACGTCCGCCCGAGCATCCTCGCGCTCCTTCAGCGGCTGCCGCAGACGGCCGGCTTCGTGATGTCCGCCGCGTGCGAGGTCCTCGCCTGGAACGACCTCGCGGCCGCGCTCATGGAGGACTTCGCCCCGCTCGCCCCCGAGGACCGCAACCTCGCCCGCCGGGCCTTCCCCGGACCGCAGCCCGCCGATACGACGCTCTACGGGATCTCCGACGCCGCCGGCTTCCGGCTGGGCGTCGTGATGCAGCTCCGCACCACCCTCGCCCGCTACCCCACCGATCCCGCGGTGACCGGCCTCGTCGACGAACTCCGCTATGCCAGACCCGACTTCGCCCGGCTCTGGGAACGGCACGACGTGCAGGCCGCGCCGATGCTCACCAAGAGCTTCCGCCACCCGACCGTCGGGGAGGTCACCGTCGACTGCGACACCCTCAGCCTCACCGACCGCGACCAGTACCTCGTGCTCTTCAGCGCGCCACCGGGATCCCCTGGCGCCGAGGCACTCGCCCTCCTGAACGTCCTGGGAACAGAGGCCAGTCACTACCCGCGGTAGCGTCACAGCCGGCCGCCGCGCGCACCCTCGCCGACAGGGCGACTTGCTGATCCGGTCCGCCGTGGTCTCCTCGTCCGGCACCGCCATGGGGGACGTCCGCCGAACTGGGCCGACGTCTCCGTGGCCGGGATCTCACTCCCGAGGGCTCTTTGCGGATCACGTTCGGCGTGGCATCGGTCCACTGCTGCCACAGGCCAGGGGCGGCAAGGTATAGCAGCGAGAAGGGCATCCGCTGGGGCGGACGCTCCCCCGCAGCCGCAGCTGTCCGCGTACGTTGAAGTGCCCAGCCGCCGCATACGGATGATCGGGCTCAGCTGCCAGCGCGGAGTCTGACCGCTGGGCGGAGGGCTGAACGCTTTGCTTGATCAATCCGATCACGTCTATCGTGCCGACGATCGGAGCGGGCGTCCATCGAATGGCGCCTGGAGCGTAGGGGGAGCGATCGTCGTGGGTGTCCTCGTCAGGATCAGGGGTTGGCTGGAGTGCGATGATCGGCAGCTTGCCCAAGTCAGGGAGATCGTTGCATCGGACGATCCTGATCAGACGTATAGCGGTGGCTGGGCCTTTCCCCCGAGGCAGTACAACTTCGGCAACTGGGTCTTCTTCGGGGCCGAAATGCGCGCTCAGTCCGTCGACTGGTTTCTGGAGCGACTGCGGAGCGTGGCGCGCATTCCAGCCTCCGATGACGACAATGACCTGATCACCGGTCTGTTCATCGTCAGCCACGAGGTCGACGGCATGAGTGAGTGGCAGGTCCGCGACGGCATCGTGGTGATCCGAGCCGCGAGCGGGGCGTATCGGTTCCTCGACGAGTAAAGCTGTCGGTCTGCTGGTGAGAAGCCTTCGACGTCAGGCCGCGTCGGTGTCGCGGTCGATGGCGGTGAGGCGGTTCTTCAGCTGGTAGCTGGGGCCGTTGATGGAGATCACGTCACAGTGGTGGAGGAGCCGCTGGAGATCTTTAAGGGTGGGGGTTACGTGTGTCGTGACGGCCGTCGTGGGCCGCGCCATGCCGGAGGGATGAGGTATCCCGATGGCGGAGGGCTGACGGCGGAGGAGCGGGCTCGGCAGGAGCGGGTCGGGTTGGTGGCCGCTGATCTGATCGAGGCAGAGGCCAGTGACCGGGACGTGGCCCGGCGGTTCAGGGCGACTCGGATGTCGGCGAACCGCTGGCGGCGGGCGTTGGCTTCGGGAGGTCGGCAGGCCCTGGCATCCAAGGGGGCCGGCGGTGCCCGCTGCAAGCTTGACCTGGGTCAACTACGCGTGTTGGGAGCGGCGTTGGATTTAGTTCCGGCCGCGTCCGACTGGAGTGACCAGTGCTGGACTCTGGCGCGGTTGTGCGCCGCCGGTTCGGCGTGGGGTACACCCTGGCCGGGCTGGACCTGCTGCTGCACCGCATCGGCTGGAGCGTGCAGGTCCCCTCCCGCAGGGCCACCGAGCGGGCCGAAGTACACGATGCCCGACCCCAGCAGCTTGCGTCCTCCAGCCGTCCGAGGACTCGACCGAGTCATGTCCGAGTCGTCCGAGCTGCTGGAACTCCGGGACGGGGCACACGGCGCCCCTTGGCGAGCGAGCATCCACCGGCTGCAGAACATGCTCGTGCCGCAGCCGCCCGGAGAACAGCTCCGCCTGATCTGAGAACACCGCAACCACTGCCCGATCTCCAACCGGAAGGCCGCCATGAGCTGGGACGTGCTCCTCCTCCGTCTGCCCGACAACGTGACCTCGGTGCACGAACTTCCGGGCGACCACACCCCGCCCCCGCTCGGCAGCCTCCATGACGTGCTCGCGACCGTTGCCCGGGCCGTCCCCGACGCCGATCTCACGGACCCGACCTGGGGAGAACTCCTCGGACCCACGTGGTCCATGGAACTCAACATCGGCGACGAGGACCCAGTGGACTCGATCATGTTGCACCTCCGGGGCTCCGGCGACGACGTGCTCACGCCCGTCTTCCGGCTTGCCGAAACTCTGGGCTGCAAGGTTTTCGACTGTGCCGAAAGCGGCTTGATCAGTGCCGGGCAGACGTCGGGCCGGCACGCGTACCAGCAGTTCCGCGACCGCGTATCCGGCCCCGCCAAGCCACAGCACTAGCATCCACTCGTGCACCCTGAACCCCGATTGAGCCTTGAGACCCCACTCCCGCCCGGACGGATGATCACATCCGACGAGGGCGATGGAGACGTGCAGCCCCTGTGGCTCAGCGATCGGCCGGCCACGGCCGGACTGTGGGCCCAGATACATGCCGAGCACACTCGCTCCGGCCTGTGGCCGTTGCTGCTTGACGCGCTGGACCCGGATGACGACGAGTTCCGGCCGTGGGGCTCGGGAGAGCTCATGCCCGAGCGGATGACCTCTCCGGCGAGCCACGACCCGGCTGGTCTCCTCGAGGAGTGGTGGGCGACGTACACCGCCGTCGATGAAGACGACGACATGCTCTCCGCCAAGAGGCGCCTCGCCGTCACGGCCCCTTTCGGGCAGGACTGGCCCGGCATCGCTCCCGCTCGCTCGGGCGCAACCGACCCCGACGAGCCGGCAGCCGAGTACGCGCAGGTGTTCCTCACCGACCGTCCGCAGTCCCGGCTGGGACTCGTCGCGGCCGCAACCGGCGCCGAGGCCCTCGCGGTTGCAGGCTGGTGCGGCCCTCTCAACTACGACAACGACACGGCCAAGTTCTCTGCGGTCATCCGCGACTGGGAGCACCGATTCGGCGCCCGCGTCATCGCGGCCGGCTTCTCCACCCTGCACCTCAGCATCGCCGCGCCGCCGATGAACGAGGATGATGCTCTCCTGGTCGCGGCCGAGCACTTCGCCATCTGCCCCGACAACATCTGGCAGGGCGGCCGACCGTACACGCTGACCGGCTACACCGAGCGGATCATCGGAGCCCACGGCTGGGACTTCTGGTGGGACTGATCCATCTCCGCCTGGGAAGCGATCACCCGCCCTGTGGGAAGCGATCTCCAAGCGCTTCGTGAGCCCCTGGTCAGAGTCGCTCGTGAACACCCCGGCCTCCTGCTCCCAAGGCCGTGATGGCGCCCCCGCAATCGGCTCAACCAGGTCAACCGGTCAACCGAGAACCCTGGCCGAACCCTGGCCGCAACACGCCCTCCAGGCCGTGCTTGTGTCAGCAGACACCGTGTCCCACCCGGGTCGTGTCGCTTGGTACGAGGCCGGGGCCCTTCGTGTGTCGCGTTGCGGCGATCCATCGTGACCCGGCCGGCCCGGGAGGCCCCGCTCCTGCATGCGCAGACTGCTGGCTGTCAGTCGGGGAGGTTTGGTCAGAGCACGGGCGCCGCTGCGGAGGTCCCTGGCGATGTTCCAGGCGATGCATGCCGACGCCTTCGCCTCGCGTGCCGCCCGGGAACTGGCCGCCACCGGCGAGCACCTGTCCCAGGCTCCCGGAGGAGCACGGGAGCCACTGACCTCCCAGGAGCTGAAGATCGCCCATCTGGCGGCAGGGGGCGCGACCAACGCCGAGATCGCCGCCCAGCTGATCATCAGCGCCAGCACGGTCGACTACCACCTGCGCAAGGTGTTCCGGAAGCTCGACGTGCCCTCCCGACGCCGGCTCGCCCAGGCCCTACGAGGGTGACCGCGCCCACTACGTGCCACACGTGATGCGGCGACCCACCAGGCGGGCGAACCATCGGACGGTCGGAACCATCCCCCTCGGTCGGGAGAAGACCATGCCCTTCGTCACCGCATCCGACGGCGCCCAGATCTACTACAAGGACTGGGGAACGGGCCGCCCCGTCGTCCTCAGCCACGGCTGGCCGCTGAACTCCGACAGCTGGGAGGCCCAGCAACTGTTCCTGGCCACCCACGGCTACCGCGTCATCGCGCACGACCGGCGCGGCCACGGCCGCTCCACCCAGACGTGGAACGGCAACGAGATGAACACCTACGCCGACGACCTGGCCGCCCTGATCGACCACCTCGACCTGCGTGACGCCACCCTCGTCGGTTTCTCCACCGGTGGCGGCGAGGTTGCCCGCTACGTCGGCCGCCACGGCACCGCCCGACTCGCCCAGGTCGTGCTCGTCTCCGCCGTACCGCCGTTCATGCTCAAGACCGACGACAACCCCGGCGGCGTCCCGATCGAGACCTTCGACGCGATCCGGGCCGGATCGCTCGCCGACCGCTCGCAGCTCTACCACGACCTGGCCGACGGGCCGTTCTTCGGCAACAACCGGCCCGGTGCCGACGTCTCCCCGGGCATCCGAGAGGCGTTCTGGCACCAGAGCCTGCAGGCCGGGCACCGGGGCGCCTACGAGTGCATCGCGGCCTTCTCAGCCACCGACTTCCGCCCCGACCTGGACGCCATCGACGTGCCCACGCTGGTCATCCACGGCGACGACGACCAGGTCGTGCCGTTCGACGTCGGTGGCAAGGCGTCGGCCGCCCGCATCAAGAACGCGACGCTGAAGGTCTACCCGGGGGCCCCGCACGGCATCACCGACACCCACAAGGACCAACTCGGCGCCGACCTGCTGGAATTCCTCAACTCCTGAGCCGACGCCACACACCGAGCCCCGTCACACCGTCCATGCACGGCCCTGTCCGTCTGAGAAGGAGTCACGTCATGAATCCCGGTCATCATCCGCGCCGCCGCGTCCTGGGCGGGGTGCTCGCGGCTGGCGCCGCCACTCTCGTCGGGGCACCCACCCTCGCATCGGCCGCCTCCCCCGGCACTGCCGGCTCGGGCGGCGGAACCAAACCGACGGTCGTCCTCGTGCACGGCGCGTTCGCCGACGCCTCCGGCTTCAACGCCACCATCGGGTTGTTGCAGCAGAGCGGCTTTCCGGTGATCGCGCCGGCCAACCCGCTGCGGGACACCGCGGGCGACGCCGCGTACATCTCCAGCGTGCTGGACACCATCACCGGCCCCGTGATCCTGGCTGCCCACTCCTACGGCGGCATCGTCATCACCAACGCCGCCCGCGGCCACGCAGGCGTCAAGGCCCTGGTGTACCTGGGGGCGTTCGCGCCCGACGAGGGCGAGAGCGCGCTGCAACTGGCACAGCAGTTCCCCGGCAGCGAGCTGGGTGCCGCGCTCATCCCTCGCCCCTACCCGCTGCCCGGCAGCGCCCCGGGCACCGACGGCTATATCGCGCCGGAGAAGTTCCGGGCGGTGTTTGCGGCCGATCTGCCCACCGCCGAGACACGTCTCATGGCGGCCACCCAGCGCCCCGGCTCGGTCGAGGGGCTCAGCGGCCCCAGTGGCGCACCCGCCTGGAGAACCATCCCCTCCTGGTATCTGATCCCGACCCAGGACAAGGTCATCCCGCCCGCCGCCCAGCGGTTCATGGCCAAGCGCGCCGGCAGCAAGGTGGCCGAGATCCGCTCCTCGCACGTCGTCATGATCTCCCATCCGAAAGCCGCCGCCGGCGTCATCAAGGCCGCCTACGCCGCCACCCGCTGAAGGGCACACCCGTGAAACCCGACACGATCGTCCTCATCCACGGCTTCTGGGTCACGCCGCGCAGCTGGGAACACTGGATCGCCCACTACCAGGCCAAGGGCTTCCGGGTCCTCGCACCCGCCTACCCCGGCTTCGAGGCGGAGGTGGAGGCCCTCAACGCCGACCCCACACCCATCGAGCAGCTCACCGTCCCCGCGATCATCTCGTCGCTGGAGAAGCTGATCGACGGCCTCGGCACCCAGCCGATCCTCATGGGGCACTCCGCGGGCGGGGTGTTCACCCAGATCCTCCTGGACCACGGCTACGGCGCCTGCGGAGTCGCGATGAACTCCGCCCCCACCGAAGGCGTCGCCGTCGTCCCCCTGTCCCAGGTCAAAGCGACGTTCCCGGTGCTGAAGAACCCCGCCAACCGGCACAAGGCCGTCGGATTCACCTACGACCAGTGGCGCTACGCCTTCACCAACACCTTCCCCGAAGACCAGGCGAAGGCGACGTACGAGCGCTACCACATTCCCGCCTCCGGCCATGTGTTCTGGGGCAGCGCGCTGGCCAACATCCATCCCGGCCACGCCGACTCCTCCGTCGACTACCGCAACGACAACCGCGCGCCGCTGCTGTTCATCGCCGGCGAGAACGACCACCTGATGCCGCCGAAGATCCAACGATCCAACGCCAAGCACTACAAGTCGAACACCCTGACCGAGATCGTCGAATACCCAGGACGCTCTCACCTGCTGCCGGCGCAGGACGGCTGGGAAGAAGTCGCCGACTACGCCCTCGCCTGGGCGCTCGGCCACTCCTGACCCACACCTGCCAATTGTGAGCCCGGGACACAATCGCCCGTCCCGGGCCCCGGAAGGAGTCCGGCATGAGCGATGTCCGCATCGCCCACATCGGCGGCCCGACCACCCTGATCGAAATCGGCGGCTGGCGGCTGCTGACCGACCCCACGTTCGATCCCCCCGGCCGAACCTACCCCTTCGGCTGGGGCACCTCCTCCCGCAAGCTCACCGGTCCCGCCCTCGCCGCCACCGACCTGCCCCCGATCGACGCCATCCTGCTCAGCCACGACCACCACGGCGACAACCTCGACACCACCGGACGCAGCCTGCTCCAGGCCGCCCACGCCGTCATCACCACCCCCGCCGCAGCCCGGCGGCTCGGCGGAAACGCCCGCGGTCTCATCCCCTGGCAGGCCACCCGCCTCCACGCCCCGGACCGCCCCACGATCGACATCACCGCCACACCCGCCCGCCACGGCCCACCGCTGTCACGGCCGTTGACCGGTCAGGTGACCGGGTTCGCTCTGAAGTGGGAAGGCCAGCGGCACGGCGTGCTGTGGATCTCCGGGGACACCGTCCTGTACGACGGTGTCCGGCAGGTGGCCCAGCGCATGCAGGTGGGCACCGCGCTGATGCACCTCGGCGGTGTACGGTTCCCCGTCACCGGCCCGATCCGCTACACCATGACGGCCGCCCAGGCCGTCGAGCTGTGCCGCCTGCTGCTGCCGGTGACTGCCATTCCCGTCCACTACGAGGGATGGCACCACTTCCGTGAAGGCCGCGACGCCATCGAGGACGAACTCGCGCGCGCCCCGGCCGACATCCGCAACCGCTTCCGCTGGCTTCCCACCGGAACCCCTACGGACATCAGCAGCTGACCCACAGCGCGCCCCAGGCGACGAGCCGGAACCAGACACCGGTTACTGACCATGACCAGCCATAGCCACGCCCGCCGGCCCCAGACTGCTCCACCGGGCCCACCCCTGCTCGTCCCGGCGTGCAGCGCGGTGATCGGCTTCCGGAACCGAGGGGGCCCTGTGGTTATCGGTAGTTCGTTAAATTCGGCGGTGGTGTGGGTCGACGACGGGTCGAGTTGGTCGTAGGCCGGTGATAGGGGCCAACTGCCGTGCTGGGGGCTGAAGATGACCGCTCGCCGTCCGTGTCCGCCTGCGCCGGGGCCGCTGGAGGACTACGCGGCCCAGTTCGACGACCCCTTCTTCAGCCTGGCCCAGCGGCGAGGGTTTCGTAAGTATCTGACCGGGCTGCTGTCGCCGCGAGAGCGGAACAAGACGATCACCTGCCTGGCAGGGGCGGAGCCAGTGGCCGGTGCGGGGAAGCCGGGGGTACAGCGGCTGCAGTTCTTCCTGTCCGAGTCGCCCTGGGAGGCCGAGCAGATCAACGACCGGCGGCTTGAACTGCTGCGCAAGGAGCCGGCGACCGCTCCGCACGACGGCGGGGTCATCGTGATCGACGACTCCGGGGACCGCAAGGACGGCACCGCGACCGCGAATGTGGGCCGGCAGTGGCCGGGCCGGCTGGGCAAGACGGACAACGGCATCGTCACGGTGACCACGGTGTGGACCGACGGCCGCGTGTACTACCCGCTGCGCGCGACTCCCTATACCCCGACCCATCACTTCGCCCGCGGCCGGTCCGATCCGGCTTTCCGCACGAAACCGCAGCCGGCCGCTGCCCTCGCGGCCCGCGGGAAGGAGGCGGGCTTTTCCTGCCGGGCGGTGGTCGCCGACTGCGCCTACTCCGTCAGCGACGACTGGTACCTCGCACTGCGCGAGGCAGGCCTGGCCTACCCGGTCGCGCTCAAGCCGCACTGCGTTACCTGGGCTCGCGCCGACCAGCCGCACACCCCCATCGCAGCCGCACACGCCCTGACCTGGCGCGATGTCAGACATCCAGGCGGCTGGACGCCCGTTGAGCGTCACTTCCGCGACGGGCACACCGAGACCTGGTGGGCAGCCGAGGCCCGCCTGGGCGGCTACGGCCCCGACACACCCTGCCGCCTGGTCGTGGCCACCACCGATCCGGCCGCCCTGCCGGAGAAGGCCACCTGGTACCTGGCCACCAACCTGCCCCACCCCGACGCACCCCACGCCGCCACCAGCCCGCACCCGCCCGCCGACCTGGCCGAGCTCATGCGCCTCTACGGCCTGCGGCCGTGGATCGAGCAGAGCTACAAGCAGATCAAGGACGAACTGGGCTGGGCCGACTTCCAAGTCCGCTCCGACCGCGCCATCCGCCGCCACCAGACCCTGGTCAACTACGCCTTCTCCTTCTGCTGAAATCAGTGGCTCACCCCACCCGGGCCCCTGGACGCCAGCGCGCCGGACCCGTGCCCCGACCGCCGAATTTAACGAACTACCGGTAGCGGGGGTCGGGCCGGCACAGCGCTCCACTTGGCCATTCGGAGACACGGCCGTCTCGGCCAGCCCCACGGCTGGGTCAGCCCGGCTTGACCGCCAGCGTCGCAAAATAGTTCGACATGTATTGAGCGGATGCGTTGGATTGGTGCGGAGCTTCCGCGAAGCCGGTGAGGACAAACCCCGCAGCGAGTTGCCCGCCGATCTGGTCGGTGAGGGTGTGGCTGTATTCAAGAGGGGCATCCGCGCCGAACTTCGTGGCGCGTTCCTCGGCGGAGTACTGCGTGACATCGCTGTAGGGCAGCTTGTGCACGACGATCAGCTCGCCGCGCTCGTCGAGCGCTTCATGGTCGAACAAGTACACATCAGGGTTCAGGAAGCCCACGAGCAGAGTTCCGCCCGGTCGCAGGACGCGGTAGCACTCACGCCACACCGGTGCCAAGTCTGGTACGAAGAGGTTAGAGACCGGATGGAACACGACGTCGAATGTCGCGTCGCCGAAGGCACTGAGGTCGCGCATGTCGCCTAGGACGGTGCGCAGCTCGAGTCCGTCGCGCGCCGCCACCATCTGGTCCTGGCCGAGCTGGCGGGGTGAGTTGTCGAATACGGTGACCCGCGCCCCTGCGGCGGCGAGGATCGGACCCTGCTGGCCACCGCCGGAGGCCAGGCACAACACGTCCTTGCCGGTCAGGTCCGTCGGCAGCCAGGAGCGGTCGACTGGCTCACGCCCGATGAGAACAATCGACCAGTCGCCCATGCGGGCGCGTGCGACATCCTCGGCACTCACCGGCCTCGACCACTCGTTGCCCTCTTGGACACACTTGTCCCAGGCTGCCCGATTGTGGGCAACAGGGTCGACAACAATGTCCTGCACGTTTAACTCCCTGCTACAGCCAAGCGGACACCTGCGGTACTGACAGTTCGGTGCCGCTAGCCAACACGACTGCAGGGTGCGGGCTCAACGAAATTAGCGGGCATCGAGGTGTCCACGGGGCTCGACGGGTGGTCGCGCAGCGGGTGCGTAAGCGCTGGTTGCCTGGGTTGCGGAAGCCGTAGGCGTCGCGGGCGATGGTCTTGAGAGGGCGGTTCGTGAGTGACGTGCATCTACCGGAAGTTGCACGTACGTTCGCGGACGGGCCTGACGCGGCTGCTGACGGCGGCGGATCTGGTGGACTGAGGGTCGCTGGTGAGCTGATGTTTGGTGGATTAGGTACGGGTACTCATGTGGGCGGTGGTCAGCAGCCTGCATGGTACGGACATGCGATCGATCTTCCTCCTGAAATCCTTGCGGACGGCCGCGCTCGGCGGCGTCGTCGTCCTGGCCGGCTTCGGCGCGCAGAACGCCACCGCCGATCAGACCTCTATGGTCAGCACCGTCGCGGCGAGCGACGACGACGCGGAGGCGCGGTTCCTCGAGATGGCGGACCTCATCTCGCAGAGCTGTGCCCCGGACATCTCCAGCGGCGTCGATGACGTGGCATCGACCTCCGTGGCCGACACCATGGCAGTGGAGCCGACCCCCGACTCCACCCTGCCCGTCCTGGTCGACGCGGTGCCGCTGACCTCGACGGAGGAGTGCGCCGCCCAGAGGCACCAACTGCGCATCAGCAGGGCGTTTTCGGGGACGGACACGATCACGTATGAGGAGATGCGGAACAAGCTGACGAGCCTGAACTACCCGGCGGCGCGGATCCACCGCATGCAGGACTTCTGGGGCGAGCCTGTGGCAAGGCTCGACCTGCGAGTGGGGGCCGAGCACTTGGCTCTGGAGGTTACCGACATCAACAACGGCGTGATGGTTGAGGCGTTCGGCGCTCCGGAGGGCGTGAGTGTGACCGAGGTGCGGCTGGAGTCGCAGCTGGACGCGCCCACATCCTGAGGCCCTTGCCGACGCCCCCCGGGCCGTGCCACCGGGTCACTCAGAGAGCGTCGGCTCCGGCCGGGGGGTACCACCGCTGGCGTTTCCTCTTCCATGCCTGGTGAGCGAGTCGAGGTCCCGGGGCGGGTCGTAGTGCGCGCGGAGGCTCTTCAGGTCCTCTGATGACCCGGTTGGTGCCTTCGGAGCCAGCGTTGGTGATCCCAGTGTGCAGGAACGCAAGGATCTCTGGCCACCATGTCTCGACGATTGTGGCTCATAGGACCCCGTTAGGTCTGTCTCGATCTTGGTCTTGAGTGCGACCCGCTGGGCAGGGGGTGGTGGCAGGTGGTGCAGATGCCGGTCCAGCACCTCAGGACGTCCTGGAGGGCGTCGAGGACTTGGTAGAGGGTGAGACCGGACCGGGCACTTTTGGGGCCAGACGCTGTTCGGTGAGGAAGGCGTGGGCGGCGGTCACGAGGGTGACGTGGTGGTGCCGGCCCGGCCAGGAGCGCCCCTCGAAGTGGTCCAGACCCAGGCCGTGCTTGAGCTCGCGGTAGTCGTGCTCGATGCGCCAACGGAGCGTCCCGTGCGGGCCTGGCTCCGGGTACCGCCGTGACGCGGCGCGTCAGCGGCGAGAGTGGCGGGGCAGGCCGTGGGGTGTCGTCGCGCCCTGGACGTCGGAGGATTCGCGGTGTGTGCGAGATCGTTGCGGCCGGCGCCGCGGACGCCGGCCGCGGTCGAGTCGTCGCGGGGCTCTGGGCGGCCAAGTCCTTTGAGCCATCCAACGGCGACCAGCTCACAGCCATCCCCGGACCCCCTGGACCCGCCGATCTTACGGACGACCAGCAGACCCACGCTCGGAAGGTAGGACAGGCTGACCCGCGACGGCTCCGCACGGCCGGCGCGGTACGAACCGGCGACGGCCGCGCCCACGGGGCCGACCTCCAGGTCGCCACGGAAGCGGCGGCTGCGGTCGACGCAGCCGGCGAAACGGCCGACGCGGCGCCGATCGGTGCCCTGCGCCCGGCACGCTGTCCCGGTGTCGGGCACGCGCAGACAGCACATGGGGTCCGGGCCTGCGGCTCGGGCGGCTCTGTCCTACCTCGGGGAGTCGGATCAGTCCGGGATACCCTGTGGCCACGTGGAGTACCGCCGCAAGCCGTACATCAGCGGTGCGGCGGCGGCCTGGTGCGTGGTCACCTCCAGGACTTCGCCGAACACCACGGTGTGGTCGCCCACCGCCTTCGTCCCCGTCACCTCGCAGTCCGCCACCGTCCGGGCGGCGTCCGGCAGATGCGGACCGGCCGCCGCGAGCCCGGCCTGCCAGAGCACCCGGTCGAACCGGTCCGGTGAGCCCGAGGCGAACAGCTCCGCCACCGGCCTCCCGCCACCGTGCAGCAGGTTGACGGCGAAGGACCCACGCTGTTCCAGCGCCCGGAGCGTGGCGCTCCCCTGCCTCATGCAGACCAGCAGCGTCGGGGGGTCCAGGGCCACACTGCACAGTGAGGAGCAGGTCATGCCTCGTGGCCTTCCTTCGAGGTCGAACGTGGTGACCACCACGACACCGGTGGGAAAACCTGACATCAGCGAGCGGAAGTCATCCGCCTGGGCCGACTCGACGGTCGCCTCGACAGGCCTGGTCATCGCCGTGCACTCCTCGGGGATCGCAGCGGCCGCCGGCCGCCGGGCTTCTTGATCGCATGCACCGACCGTCGACGGCAACGTCCGCCGTGCAGCCGACCTCGGCCCCATGGGGCCGTGCTTCGAGCCGGAGAGGCTCACAGGCTCTAGGAAGATGCTTCCGGGCGGAGTTCGACTGCCGCAGGTTCCGGCTCGTCGCCGGGTGTCGCCGTCGTCCTGCTGCCCTGTCGCCGCAGCAGTACGGCCGCCGCGACGGCGCCCAGGGCCGCGCCCGCCGCCGCTACCAGGACCGCCGTGTGCAGCCCGTCCGCCATCAGGTCGCCCACCGAGCGCAGCACGTTCTCCCGGAGGCCGGCCGGCAGGGCGTCGGCACCGCCCACCTGCCCGTGTTCGATGGCGTCGGCCAGCTCCTTCCGGGCGGCGTCCGGCAGCGGGACCTTGGCCAGCACGTCCGGCAGACCTGAGTTCAGCCGCTGCTGGACCACACTGCCGGAGAGGGCCACACCGAAGACGGCCCCGACCTGACGGCAGGTCTGGGACATTCCCGAGGCGACGCCCGCCTGGTGCGGCGGCACCGCCGACAGCAGCGCCACCGTGGCCGGTGCCCCGACCACGGACACACCGGTCCCGATCAGGACCAGGGGCCACCAGTACGTTCCGAAACCGCTGTCGGCCTCCATGCCCACCAGGCCCACGAACCCGCCGACCGCCACCAGGGAACCGACCACGACGGCGAACCGGGTGCCCAGCCGGGCGGCCACGGCCGGCGCCAGCAGCGACGCCACCGTGATGGAGGCGGTCAGCGCCAGCAGCCGCAGACCGGTCTGCACGGGAGTGAGCCCGTTCACCTGTTGCAGGAACAAGGTGAGCAGGAAGATGACCCCGTACAGGCCGAAGAAGCCGAAGAAGTTCACCGAGCAGGTCATCAGCACGACGCGGTGGCGCAGCAGGGCCAGCGGCAGCATGGGGTGCGAGGTCCGGCTCTCCCAGCGCAGGCATGCGCCGAGCACCGGCACCGAGCCGGCGAGGAGCCCGATGACCAGTGGCGATCCCCAGCCCCGCTGGCCGGCCTCGATCAGGGCGTAGGCCATGGCCCCGATGCCGGTGACGAACAGCAGCTGACCGATCCAGTCGGCCTTGCGCCCGGCGGACGCCGTCACGGGCTCCGGCCCGGCCGGGCCCAGCGGCAGCAACGAGGCCAAGGCCCCCAGCGCCAGGAGGCCGATCGGCAGGTTGATCCAGAAGATGCTCTGCCAGGAGTACGCGTCCACCAGCAGCCCGCCGACGATCGGACCAGCGGCCAGGGCGACGCCGCCCACCCCGGCCCACGTCGCCACCGCCGCGGCCCGGGCACGTTCCTCGGTGTAGAGCTGACGGATCAGGGCCAGCGACACGGTGATCATGACGGCGCCGAAGACGCCCTGCACGGCCCTCGCCACCAGCAGCGCCTCGATGCCGGTGGCCAGCGCGCAGGCCACCGACGCCGTGGTGAAGCCGGTCAGACCGACCAGAAAGACCCGGCCGCGCCCCAGGGCGTCGCCGAGAGTGCCGGCCGTGAGCAGGAAGCAGGCGAAGGTGAGGACGTAGATGTCGAACACCCACTGCAGGTCCGAGACGCCGATGTCCATCTTCTCCTGCATGTCGGGGAGAGCCACCCCCACGACCGTGCTGTCGAGGTAGACCATGACGACACCGGCGCAGATGAAGGCCAGGCGCAACGAGCGCGGGCCGCGCCCTTGCGGCGCCTGGAGGGCCGTCACGAGCCGACGACCGCAGCGTCTCGGTGGCTGCTGGTGAGCTCGATGTCCTCTCCCAGCAGACCGCGCAGGATGAGCGCGATGCTGTCGATGAGGGCACGCATGGCGACCGGGTTGATGATCGGCTCCAGGCTGGGGATGCCCATGTCGAACTCGCAGGAGAACAGCACCACCACGTCGTCGCCGACCTCCCGGACGTCCCAGGTCCCGACGAACCGGGCGAAGTCTCCGGTGAGCTGTTCGAAGGTGATGTTCCGGGCGACGCGGTCCACCACGTCCCGTTCGGTCCAGTGCAGGACGCCGCCGCGGAAGTTCACCGCCCAGGCGGAATCGACGGTGCCGGCGTCGTCGGCGGTCACCGTGACCTCGCGTACGGCGTCGGTGTGGTGGGCGTACCGCTCGAAGTCACTCACGCGGTCGAAGACCTCGTCCGCGTCCCGGTCGCTGAGCAGTCCCTCGACACGTATGAAGCAGGGCATTGCGGGTTCCTTCCAGAGAGTTGAACATCATGGGGCCGGCCGACGGCGGCCGGGTCAGCCCAGGACCAGCGGTCCGCCGGCGAAGGCCGTGCACAGCGCCTGGCTGGACCAGGCGCGCGAGGGCGGGTGGAACTTCAGGGCGGCCGCGCACGCGGCCAGATATGACGTCTCATCACTGGAGACGTATGACATGCCGCCGAGCGACTCCAGACAGCGCGGCACCACCCGGTCGATCGTGTCCTGCACGGAGAACCGGACCACCAGCGACTGCAGGAGCTCCGCCTGCCCCACGGGGCCGTCGCCGTCCAGTGCCGCCGCGACACCGACGATGGCGCCCATCGCGGCCTCCAGCTCCACCAGGATCCGGGCCCGCTCGGCGACGTCCGCCCGGTCCCGGGCCAGCACCCGTTCCGCCAGCGCGCTGGCCATGCCCAGATACGAGGCCGCCATCATCAGCTCGAACCAGATGAAGCCGACGTTCTGGATGGTGTCCAGACTGCCGTCCTCGCCCAGCTCGGTGCGGACCACCATGTCGGCGGGCACCCGGACGTCCTCCAGCCGTACCTCGTCGCTCTCGGCGCCGGCCAGAGCGGCGGTGCCCCAGAACGGGTGCACGGAGATACCGGGGGTGGACGCGGAGACCAGCGCCACGGCCAACTGCGGGCCGTTGCCGGTGTCGAGCGTCACGGACGCGGTCAGCAGATCCATCGACGCGGACAGACTGCAGGGCTTCTTGGCACCGTTGAGGACGATGTCGTCGCCGTCCTGCGTGGCCGTGATGGAGGACGCGAGGATCGACTGCCCCGACCGGCCCTCGGCGAACCCGGAGGCCATCAGCAGCTTCTGATCGGCGACGGCCTCGAGCAGCATCCACTCGAGGCCCTTGGTGGCCTCGTACGCCTGGATGAGGCCCGCGACCGAGAAGTGGTGCATGGTCGTGGCCACCGCCAGGGACGGGCTGCGCGAGGCCACGGCCCGCTGCAGCCGGACGGCCTGCACGGCGCTCGCCCCCAGGCCCCGGTGCTCCGATGGCACCACGAGGCCGGGGCCGCCCGCTTCCTTGAACAGGGTCAGTGCGGGACCCTGCGGCCGTTCCCGTTCCTTCAGCGGAAGAGCGGCAAGCCGGTCGTCCAGTCCGGGCAGGAACGTCTCCAGGGTCTCGCGCTCTGGCTCAAGAAACCGCATCGCTGTCTCCTGCGGGTCCGGGCCAGGGCTTGCCCGCGAGCGTGCTGTCGATCCATCGGCCGATCTCCCTGGCGATCGGCTCGGGCCGGTTGGCCCAGGCGGTGTGACTGAGTTGTTCGGGGTGGTGCCAGCGGGACACCTCGGCGCCCGGCAGCAGCCCGCACAGGGCGTCCACCGCGCCGGGCGGGGCCAGCAGGTCGTTACCGACCGACACCGCCAGGACCGGCAGGCGAAGGCCCGCGATCAGCTGTTCGTAGTCGACGTCGGCGCCGGCCGGGCGGTAGCGGCCGGTACGGGCCATCCGGGCCCAGTCGCCGACCAGGACCCGGGACTGACGGCCCGCGAAGCGCAGGACGTCGCCGGGCCAGTAGCCGCGCAGCCGGGCGACCCCCGCGACGGCGTTGGTGCCCAGGAGCGGGATCAGCCCGGTCAGCCCCGGATAGGTGCGGAAGTACGGCGTGCCCGCCGCGACCAGCAGTACGCCGTCCAGCTCGGACGCGTTCCTGGCCGCGTACATCAGGCCGATCTGCCCACCGATGCTGTGCCCCAGCAGGAACACCGCGCTGCCCGGCGCCCTCTCGCGAAGGGCGCCGAACACGGCGGGGTAGTCCACGGTGGCGAGTTCGTGGTAGCCGTACCGGGCCGAGGAGTCCGGTCGGGGCCGGCTGTCGCCGTACCCGCGCAGATCGGCCACCGCCACGCCCAGGCCGTGCTCCGCCAGCGCGGCGGCGAAACGTCGGTAGAACCGCGCCCGTACACCGATCGCGGGCCACACGACCACCAGCGGGGCGCCCACCGGGCCCGGCCAGTGCAGCACTGCCAGCTCGGCTCCGTCCGGCAGCGACACCGTCAGCCGGTCAGCCACGGGGTCCGCTGCCGGACGTTCGGACCGATCTCTCACTCGCCCATTCCCATGTACGCCAGGCGGGTGATCTGGGTCTCGGCGGACCACTGCAGGGCGGTGGCGATCCGTTCGTCCGGAGTGGTGTCCAGCAGCCGGCGACCCGCCCAGATCTCGTGGTCGCCGATGACGTCGGCGATCTGCTGGATGCCCTCCTGGAACAGCTGCTCGCGGCGTTGCAGCACCGCGAGCACCGGCAGCTTGGTCCACAGCTCGTTGCCACGCCGGACCACGTCCGTCAGGTGCTCCTTGAGCGACGGGTCACGCTCCAGGTGCCGCTTGACGATCTCGCTGCCGACGGTCAGATGCCGGATCTCGTCGATGCCCGCTCCGCGCTCCACGCTCGCCGCCGCCGGGTCGACGATCTTCCACTTGTGCTCGCTGAGTTCACCGGTGGGCGCCAGTACCCCCTCGACCAGGATGGTCAGCACCGCGACTCCGGAGACGAAGGCGTGCGGCCCGTTCATCACCGTCAGGCCGAACTCCTCGAGCGGGTCCAGGACGTTGCGCTGGTGCTCGCCCGCGTACTCCTCGATGACCTCGTCTAGTTCCGCCTCGGGGACACCGACCTCCACCATGTGCGCGCGGAACGCCTGGGCATGCCGTGCCTCGTCGATGAGCTGAGTGGCGTAGAACTCCATGGACTTCACGTCGGGAGCGTTCTGCACCAGGGAGGTGATGGCGCGGGCGGCCTTGTCCTCGGCGATGGAGCGGAAGGAGAACTCGAAGAGGAGCGCGTCACGCAGCGGGCCGGGCTTGAGCATGTAGTCGGGCGTCACGGCATCCGGGCGGTGGCCGTTGACCAGCCCGGTGAGCGTGCCCTGGGCGACGTTGGTGATCCAGTAGTCCAGGTCGCACTGCTCGGGGCTGAGCCTGAGTTCCCGGGCCCCTTCCAGCACGTTGGGAGCCAGGTCCCAGTCCGCCTCGGGTGCGAGGTTCGTCGTCATCTCGTGGTCCTCAAGGTCGTCGTATCAGATTGCGTTGGTGATGCGGAAGAGTTGCCAGAGGGAAGACGGCCGGGGTCCGCCTCCGAAGGCCACGTACTCGGGTTCGATCACCTGCGGCGCCCATTTGAGCTTGAACGCCTGCTGGGACCGGGCCGGGTAGACGAATGTGCCCCGCTCGGCGATCAGCCGCACCATGCGGCTGAGTGCCGGGCTGGCGTTGGCGGGCTCGTCGCCCAGCCCGGCGAACGGGGTCAGTCCCAGGTGGAGCCACTCGGCTCCTTCCTCGGTGAACGTCTGCAGGGCGGCGAAATTGATCAGCTCGATCGTGCCGACCGATGCCTGCGGGGTCCGCCGGGTCAGGTCGTACAGCCAGCCGGGTCGGCTGCCGTACGCGGGCGAGTAGGAGACGTAGCCGATCACGGCCCCGTCCCGCTCGGCCACGAACAGCCGCCGGTGCGGGGTGCCCCGGCCGGTGCGTTCGCCCACCAGGAAGGTCATCCGCTTGACGTGCCAGCCCTTGTCGCGCAGCCATCGGCGGTCGATCTCGTCCAGTTCGGGCGGCGGGTCGGCGGCCGGCACCTCGCGGACCGACACCTTCTCCCGTCTCGCCCGGGCCATGTTCTGCCGGATCTTGGCCAGAGCCTTGCCCTTCAGCGAGAAGCGTGTCAGGTCCACGCTGTACGAGCTGCCCAGCTGATTGACCGTCCAGTCGCGTCCGGCGAACACGTCCAGGTCCGCAGCCCGGACCTGGACCGCCACCAGCCGCTGCCGGCCGCCGACCACCTTCTCCTGGAACTCCGCCAGGAGCGCGCCGCGGTGCTCGGTGGGCGCGAACGGCCCGCCGAAGACGAACACCGTCGAGCCGCGCCGCCGATAGGAGATGACACCCGGCACGGACACGGAGGTGAAGTGCTCCACGCCGTCGTTGTAGGCGAGGAACCCGCTGGGGTGGTCGGCGTACGTGGTGATGCTCTCGAGCGCGCCCGGCTGCGCGGCCGTCATACGGGCTGCACCTGCGCCTGCTGTGCGGCGTGGAAGGCCTTCTGGCGGCCGGTCTCGAAGTGCTCGAACGGCTCGGCGATCGGCTTGGCGTAGTTGCCCAGCAGGCCGCGGTCGCCGAACAGGTGCAGGGGGATGACCAGCAGGGCCCACTCCGGGCCCACCAGCCAGGCCCACAGCAGGATCACCGTGCCGGCGGACAGCCAGGTGTGCATGATGTTGTACAGGATGTGGAACACCGGGTGGATCCGCCCGTCCCTGGACAGGGTGTACGCGATCAGGCCCGGGATGTAGCCGATGATGTCGATGTAGGCGAACAGCAGGATCGCCGGTCCCCAGCGCACCTCGTCCAAGTGCCACACAAAGGCGACGGCGGCCACGGCGAAGACGCCGAGGTATTCGGCCCGCGTGGTGCGGTAGTTCTGCGGGTGCCCGAAGGCTTGCTCCGCGCTCATGGTTTCCTTCCCACACCTGAGCGGTCAGGCCGCGGCGTAGACCTTGTACCGGTTCTGGATCATGTGGCGGATGGAGGCCCGCCATGCGTTCTCGCTGGCCTTGGCGTCCGCCGCGGACTCGCAGCCGGGGATCTCGGTCAGCGAACTGGGGATCGGGTGCTCGTGGAAGAGCACGGCGGTCATGTCCAGCAGCCGGTCGAGCCGCGTCTTGGCCCAGTCGGGTACCACGTCGAAGAAGGCGGGGCGCACCAGGCGTTCCACGATGTCGGGGGAGAGGACGCGCAGAGGGTTGACCGTGATGCCCTGGGCGGCCGCCTCTTCGATGATCACTTCGGTCAGGCGGGCGGAGGTCAGGGCGTGGGCCCCGCTGCTGATCCAGTACTCTCCGTCCCGCACGTCCTGGTCCAGCAGCGTCACGACGGCCCGGGCCACCAGGTCCTGGGGGACGAAGTCGACGTAGCCCGTGGGGTCGCTGGGCACGAAGGGCAGCCGGTTGCGCAGGACGTTGTGGGCGAAGGTGTGCAGTCCCTGCGTTTCGGAGATCTCGCCGGTGACGGAGTCGCCGATGATGATCGACGGGCGTACGATCACGGCCTGGGCGCCGCTGTCCCGGACGATCTTCTCGCCGGCGACCTTGGAGGTCACGTACAGCGAGGGACTGCTGCCGGCCCGGCCGCTCTGGTCTCCGCCTGCCGCCCTGATCTCCTCCGCGCGAGCGACGTAGGCCGTGCTGACGTGGATGAGCGGCGCGTCGGCGTCGACGGCGAACTGCGCCATTCCGCGGGCGCCCTGCACGTTGAGGGTTTCCATCTCCTCCGCGGTGCTGCTGAACTTCACCATGCCCGCGGCGTGGATCACGACGTCCACCTCGGCGCAGAGCTCGCGGTAGGTCGCGCCGTCCAGGCCCAGCAGGGGCTGCGAGACGTCTGCGTGCACCACCCGGTCGCAGCCGGAGGGCAGTTTTCGATGGGCCAGGGCGATCACGCGGTGGTGCCGCAACTGCGGTATGAGCGCGGTGCCGAGCACTCCGGAGCCGCCGGTGAGCAGGACGGTCTTGTGCGACGTTGCCATGTCGTGGTCTTTCCAAGGCGTCGGGTTGGCTGGGTGAACGGTCTCAGAACTTCTTCGCCATGGCCGCCAGCGCCCCGTCCACCGCTTCCAGCAGCTGGGTCTCCTC
The DNA here is from genome assembly GCF_001514205.1 of Streptomyces griseoruber. Lineage (GTDB taxonomy): Bacteria > Actinomycetota > Actinomycetes > Streptomycetales > Streptomycetaceae > Streptomyces > Streptomyces griseoruber. Next base: position 180,075 of record NZ_KQ948781.1, read on the forward strand.
GTCGGGGGCGATGACGGCGGGCGGGGTGATGCGCACGACCGGGTGCGCGTTGAGCGAGTGGTTGACCACCACGTGACGGTCGACCAGCTCCAGCAGCAGTTCCCCGGCCTGGCTGGCGTCGACGAGTTCGATGCCGATGAGCAGGCCGGCGCCGCGCACCTCGCGGACCAGTTGCGGGGCCCGGTCGGCAGCTATGGCGCGCAGGCCTTCCAGCAGCCGAGCGCCCGTCTCGGCGGCCCGGTCGACCAGTTGCTCGTCGCGGATCACCTCGATGGTGGCGCGTGCCGCGGCCATCGCGATCGGCGCCCCGGAGTAGGTGGACGTGTGCAGGAAGGGATCGGCGTCGAAGGGCGCGAACGCCTCCGGGGTGGCCAGTGCTGCGGCCACCGGAACCACGCCCCCGGACAGGGCCTTCCCGATCAGCAGGACGTCCGGCCGCACCTCGGCGAGATCGCAGCCCCACCAGGCGCCCAGCCGTCCCAGTCCGGTCATCACCTCGTCGACCACCAGGAAGGCGCTGTGCTTGCGGCACAGGGCCGCCACTTCCTTGAGGTAGCCGGGCGGCGGCATGATCACACCGGCCTCGCTCTGTACCGGTTCGAGCACGACGCAGGAGTCCCCGTCGCCGCTTGCGAGGGCTGCGGCCAGCGCCGCGGTGTCACCGAAGGGAACGTGGTGCACGTCGGGCAGCAGCGGCCGGAACGGATCCTGGTAGAACGACTTCGCCGTCAGTGACAGGGCTCCGACGGTCTTGCCGTGATAGCCGTTCTCCATCGAGATCAGCCGGCGCTTCCCGTGGGCCCTGGCCAGTTTGATGGCCGTCTCCGTGGCCTCGGTACCGGATCCGGAGAAGTGGACCCGTTCGAGCCCGGCCGGTGCGACGGAAGTCAGCGCCTGGGCGGCGAGTCCGACGACGGGGTCGAGGAAAAGACGGGTGGAAAGGGCCTGCCTTTCCGCCTGCTGTTGTACCGCCGCAACGATGTGCGGGTGCCCGGCTCCGGTGAAGAAGACTCCGTAGCCGCCGCAATTGAGGAATTCCTGGCCATCGGTGGTGGTGACCCGGGCGCCGGACGCGGACTGCTCGACAAGGCTGCCGAACATAGCGGCCAGTTGACTGCGCCCTTTGCTCAGGTGCGCACGGTGCAGGGCGATCGCATCGTCGGTGGAAATGCCGTCGGCTATCACGGATGTATTCATTCTGGCACTTGTCTCCAGGAAGGTGGATCGTTTTTCGCGACACACTGACAAAGCCTCATGCTCGTTCCATCACCGCTTTGAACCTGGCCAGCGTGGCGCGCATGCCCTCCTGGTTGACCGCGGTGCGGCGCTTGGGCGGGGTGCCCGTGAAGACCAGGCCGAGGAGCTTGGCCGCCGGGGCGCTGCGACCGGTTCGCAGGTCCTCCCAATACTCCGTCACCAGGCAGCCGGAGTCCTGCTCTTCGAAGCGGTATCCCCACAGCGCGACCGGCATCCCGAACGTACTCACCGTGAAGGCGAAGTCGCGTGCGTGCTCGGCGCGTACGACGGTGCACGAGGTGAACCAGAACCACACGCGCTTGCGATTCCATCCGATGAACCGCGTTCCCGGCTCGAACCGTTGGCTCCGGGACCAGACACCCACACACTCGGGACTCCACTCACCCATGCGTCGGACGTTGCTCACCGCACGGTAGGCGGACTCCGCGGAAGCCGTGACGAGAATACTCTCCTCGACTCTCGCTGGGTGATTCATCAATTCTCCAAACGCATACGGAAGATGCCGTTCCGGTATTGCTTCAGGATTCAACCAGCTTTATCACCGAGAGATGCCCATCAAACGCCGCAAGCGTGAGGCCGGCCAGGCGGGGAGAGTCGACTGCGACGCGTGAATTGTTGACCCGGATTGCGAGGTACGAGCGGTCTCTGCGGTCGAGATCACGATCTTAACCGTAGCAAGGCTGCTTGAACAGTCAAGAAGCAATATGCGGGCCTAGGAGAACCCTTAAACCCTTTTGGGGAAGTCATGCAGGCACGGGTGCGAAATTAATCGGCCAAGTGCGGCCGACAATGACCTGAAAGCGCCTGCGCAGGCGTGCCGGTACCACCAGGAGTGGTTCGATGAGCACAGGACCCGCACCCGGCCCTGTGGCAGGTGCTGCGTGCTTGCGTGGCTATTCGGCCCACCGCACGGAGGCCTCCACCGGACAGCGCGTGACCCGGTGGAGTGGTGTGGTCGTGGCCCGTCCCGTGCGCAGGACCGCCAGAATCTCGTTGTCCCCGTCGGGGCCGAGTCCGGCGGGGCGGCCGAACTCGCCCCGCAGCGGATGGGCCGCGTATCCGGCCTCGGTCAGGGTGAGCCAGATGTGCATCAGCGTGGCTCCCGCTTCCACACGGTCGGCGACAGTCCGGCGCGGACCGCGCAGGACGAGCACGGCTCCGCAGTTGCGCAGCCTCCGTGCCCGTCCGCTCGCCGCCGCCGAGCCCAGCGGGCGGGCCAGCGCGCGCGGTACCGCCTCGCTCGTCAGGGCTCGGGCGAGAGCCCCGGTCGCACCCGAGCGGTCGAGCAGGTCGCTCGGGTCTCCGAAGGAACGGCGGCCCTTCTCGCTCCGCGCGCGTTCGCGCAGCCAGGCCCGGAGTTCGGCGTCCCGCGCCGGATCGGCGGCCATGGCCGAGTCGAGCTCCGTCCGGGCGAGCCGGGCGAGGGCGGTGGGCCCGCTGACCGTGTCCAGGGTGAGGTTCCGCTGGGCGCACAGCAGCTCGATCCGCTTCGCCGTGGCCTGGTCGACAGGGGTGCGCAGCAGGTCCTCCCGATGGGTGGCGCGCAGGCCGAGCGCTCCCTGCCGGGGGAGGACATCGTCGCGGAGGCGGTCGCAGTGGAACCGGCCGATGGATTCGTGCGCCTCGCCCTGGTCGGCCGGCCGGGCTTCCCACTCGCCGTGGGCCAGGTAGGTCATGGAACCCAGCGCGCAGCCGAGACTCTCCGCCCAGCCCAGCGGGTCCCGGTCGGCGGCGGGCCAGCGCTCCGGGTCGGGTGCCAGCCGGACGGTGCGTTCGTCGAGGAGCTCGAACCGCCAAGGCTGTGCGTTGTAGGCGGAAGGGGCCAGCCGGGCGCCGCCGAGCACCGTGGCAAGCCGCTCGGGCAGCGGGCGCAGGGGCTGCGGCGCGGCCGCCTCCGGGCGCGGAGGTCGCCGGGCCGCGGCGCGTATCGCCCGACGGGTTCTGACGAGCTCCACCGGCATCCGCGCCCGGTGCATCAGGGCGGCCGGGCGGGACATGACCGCGGCGTGCACGTCCATCGTGACGACGTGCCGTGTCCTGCGGTTCATCAGCAGGTCCACGACCGTCCTGGTGGCCAGTGTGGCGAGGCCGAGGACGCAGTAGCCGATCTGCGGCCAGGTGCCCCCGTTGGCGAACCGGTCGGCCTGGATGGGCAGGAAGTCGCTGGGGACATGGGTTCTACCGGTCCACCGCATCGATTCCCAGAGGCGGTTCTCGCGGTGGGCCTCGGCGCTCGCCCTGCCGTAGAACGGCACCGGATTGCGCCGGTAGTCGAAGACGTACAGGGTCGGCTTCCCGCCGAAGTCCATGCCCGCCAGGACGGGGATGCCGCGCCGGGCCGCCCGCTCATGCAGCTGGTACTTGACCCAGGCCGACATCGTCGGGTCGATTCCGTCGAAGACGACGTGGGCGCCGTCGAGCGCCTCGTCGAGGTTTTCCAGAGTCAGCCCCTGGGGGTAGACGGTCACGTCGGCCGAGGGGTTGAGGGCGCGCACGCGGTCGGCGATCGCCTCGGGCTTGGAGCGGCCCACGTCGGCCTGTACGCAGGCCTGCCGGTTCAGGTTGGAGACGTCGAAGCGGTCGGGATCGGCGAGCCGGAAGCGCAGTACGCCGAGCCGGGTCAGTGGCTCGACCACCCCGCCACCGCCGCCGCACCCCGCGATCAGCACAGTCGCGGCGCGTATCGCCGCCTGCTCCCGTTCGCTGATGATGTCGGCGTTGCGGCTCACGGCCTCGGCCCCGGCCGCCACCGTGTCGATGTCCGCCCGGTGGGTGTCAGTGTCCATGACCGGCTCCGTTCGCTCGGCGCTCGCCTCGGGCCCACTCCGCGACGGCGGCGGCGTGCGGCCTCGCGCCTCGGTGGTGGGAGGTGGGTCGGGGGTGTGTCCGGCTCATGCGCGTTCCTGTTCCGAGTGGCTGTCGCCGTCGTCGGCGAGATCTGGTGCGGGCCGTCCCGCCTCGGTGAGGTCGTCGGACTGGCGGGGGGCCGACACCCGGGTGCGGTTCGCCGACGCGGGGGCCGCTGTCGCATAGGCGGACGTGCCGGCCTGGAACCGCGCCATGTACTGGGGCTTGACCCGGGGCGGCCAGCAGTGCGGGACAAGGATGTCCAGCGCGTAGGCGCGGGCGACGAGAGCGGAGCGGTTGGGTGCCTTCAGCTTCTTCAGCATCGCGCTGATGTGGTATTCGACGCCATGGCTGCTGAGGCCGAGCCGTGAGGCCAGCTGCTGGGTGGAGAGCCCGGCGGCCACGCCTTCCAGAACGCGGCCGGGCACCTCGGCGAGCGCCGCGGGCGCCGCCGCCAGCGTGAGCGGGGGGCTGTGGACGGTGTCCGGGACGATGAGTGCGACCGCGACGCACTCGGTGCAGTAGACATGCAGGACGCTGTTGAGCGCGATGCCCGTGACCAGGCAGTCCACGTCCCTGAGGTTCCCGTCCACGAGCGTCACGGGGACACTGAAGTCACCGTGCCGCCCCGCGACGAGCTGGGAGAAGTGTTCTTGGAGGCTCGCCCCGGCCGTCGGGTGGAAGAACCGCGACAGCGGCACTCCCCGCACCTCGGCGGGTATGAGCCGGAGCTGCTCGCAGAACGCGTCGTTGGCCTCCACGACCCGGAGTTCGGCGTCGAGATGGACGATCCCCAGTGTCGCGGCGACGGCCGAGGGGATGTCGGGTGTCGGCAGGGCCCGGGGTTTCGCCGTGGGGAGCTCCGGGTCCAGGTCCAGGGTCGTGACCTTGGGCAGGGTGGACAAGGCAGTACCTCTTTCGGGGGGCCGGAAGGGACCCGGGTGCGCCGCGTTCGGCCGGCGCCGGTGGACCGCCCGGCACGGGGCGTCCTCGTCTCTTCCGTCGTGTGGGGAACTGAGGCCGTGTGGGGGAACCGGTTGGTACGCCGGGGCTGTCGGCCCGACCGAACGTCGTTCCGTGCTCTGCGTTCGCGTCCGTCGGACGGGGGTCGGGGAAAGCCGACTGACCGCCCGGGGTGGTGCAGTCATACGAGGTCTCCGGGGGTACCGAGGGGCCGTCGCGCAGTAGCGCGGTGCTCAGCCGTGGGCCCGTCGGCGTCCGGGGCGTCGGCACCCGGGCTGCGGGGGCTCCGGCGACAAACGCTTTCGGACAGGGCGGACGGAACCATGCCGGCGCTGGTGTGTGGGGGTGAAATGACTGTGTCTCTCCTGCCCGGAGGGCCGTCGCAGGGCGGCCGGGAACAGCGTCGAGCGGGGCCGTAATGCCGCCCGACGGGTGACGCTGGATCAGTTTGCCTTGTTGGAGTGGTACTTGGTCAAGGGTGTCACTGTGTACAGCGACACGTGCCGATTGGTATGCCCTGCGCTGTGCGTGCCACGCGGCGTCCCGACTTGCCGTCGGCATGCCAGGGACGTGCGCGGAAGCCATGAGCGAACGGGCCGGAGGCGTGCCGGCAGACGGCGCCCGGCGGCATTTGTAAACCCACCAGTAGCAAATCCGCATGCTTTTACGACCCCGAAAACCACCCGCTGCTCCGCGGAGCGGCGGTCCGATTTGGGCTATTTTACTGACGGGTACTAAGGGTTTCCGTAGTCGCCGATCACTACTTGAACCTTGTAAGGTCGCATCGTTCTCACCGGAGACGTCCGTTTTCCGATCCCTTGTGCGCGCCTTCATTCATGCCGTCATGAGCGACCGGGGCCGGGCTTTCTTCCGGTGGAGTGCGGGCGTCGGCCACGCCGTTTCCCTGCCCGCCCCGGTCGGCAACCCTGGAGGCTGCTCGTGAGCATTGAGGCAACCATCAAGAGAATTCTGGTCGACGACCTGTTCGTGAGCGTTCCGCAAACCGAGATCGGTCTCGACGACGGCCTTCGGGACGTCCTCGGCCTCGACTCGCTCGGATTCACCGAACTCCGCGCCCAGTGTGAATATGCCTTCGGCATAAGGATCTCGGACGAGGACTTCGTACCGGAGAACTTCTCCTCGGTGCGGGCCCTGACGCGGCTGGTGACACGCCTCGGCGAGTCGATCCAGGACGGAGCCGGCAGCCGATGACCGAGACGATCGACGCCACGGAGCGCCAGCCGAGGACCATGGGATTCACGGAACTCAAGAGCTGGCTGCGGCACCGCCACCCGATGGTGTACCTCGACCGAATTCTGGATTACGAGCCCGGTGAATACGTGAAGAGCCTCATGGCCGTCTCCGGTCAGACGGACGCCATTTCCGGCCACTTCCCCGAGCGCGCCATCTTCCCGGCCAGCCATATGATGCAGGCGATCGCCCAGTCGGCAATCATTCTGGCCCAGCTGTCCACCTCACCGCTGGCCGACGACGAAATCACCCTGATCGGGTCGGTCAAAGCCAGGTTCACCCATGTCGTCGTTCCCGGCGATCAAATCGTCTTCAACACGACCTGCGAGAGCCTTCGCGGAAACTTCCTCACCTTCGCCTGCCGGGCGGAGGTCTCGGGCAGGCCGGTCGCCATGACCCGGGGCAGCCTGGTGCGTACCAAGGTCACAGATCTGGGCGAGCAACTGTGGTGAACCCCGATTCCCGGATCTGGGTCACGGGAATGGCATGGACCACAGCTCTGGGATCGGCGCTGGACCCGGTTTGGGAATTACTTCTCGACGATGCCTGCGGAATCTCCGACGTCCCCTCCCCGTTGCCTCTGCGTAACACTCGGGCGGCCGTCGTGCCCGGCGTTCCGCTGGACTTCCCCGCATCGCACCGCCAGCACGAACTTACCCGCTCCACGCTGTCCGCGGCGTTGGCGGACGCGGGCATCGAGCCGGACGACCCGGCGCTCCTGCCGGTCCTCGGAACCAGTTACGGCGCTCATCTCGACCTGGCGGAAACCGCTTCCCTCTCCGAGTGGTCGGCAGCGGCCGTGCGAGACGCCGGAGTGCCGGCGGAACCCGTGACGGTCACCACCGCCTGCTCCGCGGGGTCGGACGCGATCCTGACCGGTCTCGCCCTTCTTCAGGAAGGCGCTGCGGAGTTGTGTGTGTGCGGTGGGGCGGATGTGCTCACCCTCGGCAAGCGGCTGGGGCATTCACGTCTGGGCACCATGGCCCCCGACGGGCTGCGCGCCTTCGACGCACGGCACAACGGCACGGTTCTCGGTGAGGGCGCGGCCTTCCTGGTCCTCGAACCCGCGGCGCGGGCGCGTGCCCGAGGCATCCGCCCGCGCGGAGTTCTCGCCGGTGCGGCCTCGTCGAACGACGCTGCCAGCGCCGTCGCCCCCGACCCGTCCGGCTCGAACGTCGTCCTCGCCGTCGAACGCGCCCTGCGCACAGCCCACATCACCCCGGCGGACGTCTCCGTCGTCAACGCACACGGCTCCGGGACACCGGTGAACGATGACGTGGAAGCCCGGGCCTACGCCCGTCTGTTCGCCGAAGTGCCCCGTCCACCGGTCGTGTTCGCGACCAAGGGGGCGTTCGGGCACACCCTCGGCGCGACAGGAGCCATCGAGGCGGTCGCCGTGCTCCAGGCCCTCGCCACCTCGATGGCACCCCCTGTCCACGGCCTCCGGGAGCCGATCCCCCAGCTCGGTCTGCCGATGCCTGCTCAGCAGCCCATGAAGATCGACCAGGGGTACGGAATCAGCGTGACGCTCGGCTTCGGCGGCTTCAACACCTGCCTCGTCCTGCAGGGGCCGGGGAGCGCGACGCCATGAACGCACCCGCCGCCCCGCACACGTACGGCATGAAAGTCGTCGGCGAAGGTGTCGCCACCGCACCCGACCTGTCCGCCGCCCCGCCGAAGCGGAAGGCGTCCCTCTACGCGGACCCCCTCTCCTGGCTCGTGCTCGACGCGGTGGAGCAGGCGCTCGGCGCGCACGGCGGGGATCTCACCTCGGCGGACGCGTCGGTGAAGGAGGCCGTGGGGCACATCGCGGTGAGCGATCAGTGCACCATGCACACCATGCGCCAACTGGCCGAGGCGATTCCGACGGCCCGTATCTCGCCGCTGCGCTTCTCGGGGGCGAATCCGGCCTCGATCTGCAGCCTCCCCTCCCAGCTCCTCGGATTCAGCGGGCCCACCATGACCCTGTCGATGGCCCCGGAGAAGGGCCTGCCACCCGCGATGGCCGTGGCCCGTGCCTGGCTGCGCCAGGGCACCGCAACCCATGTGATCGTGACGGCCCATCGGGCGGACGCATCGGGTCACCGCGTCACCAGCACGATCCTCACCTCGGACACGACGGCAGGACTGAAGTGAAGACCGTAGGCACCCTCGTCGAGGCGAGCGCCGTACAGCACTTCCTCGACCACCTCGTCCAGGCCGACCGGCCCGAGGCGCGGCTCCCGACCCTCGACACCGTGGTGGACGAACTGCGCACGCTCGGCGTCGAGCCCGGACGGACCGTCATGGTGGCGATGCCGAACGGCGGGGCGTTCACCGCCGTGGTGCTCGCGCTGCTGGCCCACGGCGCGGTTCCGGCGCTCCTGCCACCGTCGGCTCCGCCGTCCAGGATCGAACGGATGGCCAGGGCCCTCGGAGCGGACGCCATCGTCGCGCCGCGCATCCCGGCCGAGTTGCTGAACGGCGAGGCCGCGCACTCCATCGGCGGGATCGCCCAGTTCGCGACACTGTCCGGTGCGGACACCCGCCCCCACCGCCCCGGCGAGATCATCCTCCTCACCTCCGGCACCTCCGGTGTGTTCAGCGGCTGTCTGCACCACGTCGACTCCCTGTTCCGCAACGCGGCCCGCCACGCGGGGGCGATCGGCCAGACCACCGACGACACCGTCCTGATCAACCTCCCCATGCACTACTCCTACGCGTTCGTCGCCCAGCTGCTCGGGACCCTCGTCTCCGGGGGCAGAGCGGTGATCGCGGGCCCGCCGTTCACCCCGGCGAGCTACCGGCGGACCATCGAGGAGTACGGGGTCACGGTGTCCTCGCTGACGCCGGCGCTGGTCGAGACCTGGCGCCGGGCGGGCCGCCCGCTTCCCGCGCCCCTGCGTCGGCTCACCGTCGGCGGTGACGCGTTCGGTGCCTCGTCCGTGGCGGACCTGCTGGCGCACAACCCCGGCCTGGAGCTCTACCTCACCTACGGCCTCACCGAGGCGGGCCCCCGCGTGTCCACGCTGGCCGCCCACCTGGAGCCGCCCCGGCGCCACACCTCGGTGGGACTCCCGCTTCCCGGTGTGGGGGTCCGCCTGCACGCGGAGAGCCCGGGGGACCGGGTCGGCGAGCTGATCGTCGAAACCGACACGGCGATGCTCCGCAGAGTCGGGCGGAGGCAGACGAGCGCACGGCCGGACAGCGGCGGGCCGGCGACCGGGGACACCGGGGACACCGGGGACACCGGGGACACCGGGGACACCGGGACCACGATCGGCTCGTCGGGCCCCGTGAGGACCGCGATCGGCACCGGCGATCTCTTCGAGATGGACGACGACGGCTATCTCTTCTTCCGCGGCCGGCGCCCGAGCTATGTCATCAGCCGCGGGGAGAAGGTCTCGCTGCGTTCGGTCTGCGAGATAGCCGAGACGCTCCCCGGCGTACAGGGAGCACAGGCGTGGACCCACGAGAACGACGCGGGTGATGTCGTCTTCACCCTCGACGTCTACTGCGCGGACGACTCCGTCGACGACCAGGAGATCCGGCGGCGGCTCGCGAAGGTCCTGCTCCGCAGCGAGCAGCCGGCCCGTGTGCTGGTCCACCCGGCCGCCCACCTGGGCTGGCGCAAGTCCGTTGCCAAGTAGCGAAGGCTGACCATGGAACTGCAGAACCCACCCCTGGTTGTCTCGGGGGATTCCCCTCAAGCGCTCGCGGCCGAGGCCGACCGGCTCCGGGAGAAGGTCGAGGCGACACCGGACGAGGCGCTGCCGGATCTGGGACACCGTCTGCTGACGACGGCCCACGCCGACCACCGCGGGGCGGTCCTCGCGACGGACCGGGACGGACTCCTGCGCGGACTCACCGCTCTGGCCCAGGGCCGCCCCATGCGGGGCGTCCTCACCGGAACCGCCGGCACGGCCCGGCGACCGGTCCTCGTCTTCCCCGGCCAGGGCGCCGTCCAACCCGGCATGGCGACGGAACTGCTCGCCTCCTCACCCGGGTTCAGGGACCGTGTCGAGACCTACGGAAGGGCGCTGTCCGCCCGTCTGGACGGCTGGGACCCGGCCGCCGCGCTCACCGCCGGAGAGGAACTCACCCGGCTCGGCACCATCCAGCCGGTCCAGTTCGCCCTGTCCTCGGCCCTCGCGGACTCCTGGCGCGCCCACGGGCTGACGGAGGCGGCGGTCGTCGGACACTCCGTCGGCGAGATCGCCGCCGCCCACGCCTGCGGAGCGCTGGACACCAAGGACGCCGCCCGGCTGCTCGTGCTGTACGGCACGGCCCTGACCCGTATCGAGGGCCGGGGCGCCATGGCGTCGATCGCCGCGCCCGTCGACAGGATCGGCCCGCTGATCGGCCGGTGGAGCGGCCGGCTCGGTGTCGCGGCCGTCAACAGCGCCCGGAACGTGACCGTCAGCGGGGACACCGACGCCGTGGAGGAGCTCCTCGCGGAGCTCACCGAGCAGGGGATCTGGGCCTGGAAGGTGCCCGGCATCGATGTCGCCGGCCACTCGCCCCAGGTGGACGGGTTGCGGGAGCTGATGGCCGAGGAGGCGCCGCACGCGCCGTCCGGCCCGTCGCGCGTCTCGTTCTACTCCACCGCCACGGGTACGCGGCTCGACGACACGGGCCTGACCGGCGACTACTGGTACCGGTCGATGCGCGGCACCGTCCTGTTCGAGCAGGCCGTACGCGCGCTCATCGACGACGGCCACCGGCTCTTCATCGAGGTGAGCGCCCATCCCACGCTCACCACGGTCATCGGCGAGACCCTCCGGGCAGCGGGCGTCACCGGCGCGGTCATCCCCACACTGGACCACCGCAAGAGCGACCGGGAAAGCTTCCTGCAGGCGCTCACCCACGCGTTCGTCAACGGGGTGCCGGTCAGCTGGGAGACGGCGTACGAACGGCTCGTCAGCCGGCCTCGGGTGACGGTGACCCACACGGATGCGGAGCCGGCGCAGGCGGACGCGGACGCGGACCGGCAGCGGCAGACTCCGGGCACCGAGCCCGCCGGCCTGCTCGACGCCACCGCGCTCCGGGACGCCTCGCCGGACGGACAGCGCGAGACACTCGTCGGCCTGATCGCCACGGAGACCGGCAGAGTACTGGGGCACGGCTTCGCGGCGGGCACCCAGACCTTCCTGGAGATCGGTTTCACCTCGCTCGGCGTGGTCGAGCTGATCGCCGCCCTCGCGGCGGCCACCGGCCTCGACCTGCCATCCACCCTCGTCTTCGACCACCCCACACCGGCGGCGCTCGCCGAGCACCTGCGGCACGAACTCGGCCTCGCGGTCGAGGACCCGGCGGCCGGGAGGGCCGACGCGCGCACCCGCCGCGGCCCGTCGGACGAGCCGATCGCGATCGTCGGCATCGGGTGCCGCTACCCGGGCGGGGTGACCGACCCGGAATCCCTGTGGGACCTGGTGGCGGCCGGGCGTGACGTGATCGGTGAGCACCCCGCCGACCGGGGCTGGGACACGGACGGCCTGTACGACCCCACCCCCGGAGAACTGGGGAAGATCTCCTCCCGCAACGGCGGCTTCCTGTACGACGCCGCGGACTTCGACGCGGGCTTCTTCGGGCTCTCGCCTCGTGAGGCGACCGCGATGGAACCGCAGCAGCGGCTGCTGCTCGAGGTGTCGTGGGAGGCGATCGAGCACGCCGGCATCGACCCCGACACCCTGCGCGGCACGAGCACCGGGGTCTTCGCCGGGGTGATCTCCCAGGAGTACGGCCCCCGCCTCCACCAGGCCTCCGACGACGTGGCCGGCCATGCCTTCATGGGGACGGCGCTCTGTGTCGCCTCGGGCCGGGTCGCGTACACCCTGGGACTCGAAGGGCCGGCGATCACCCTCGACACCGCCTGCTCCTCCTCCCTCGTGGCGATCCACCAAGCCTGCCAGGCACTGCGCGAACACGACTGCGAACTGGCGCTGGCCGGCGGGGCGACCGTGATGTCCGGCCCCGGTGTGCTCGTCGAGTTCTCCCGGCAGCGGGTCCTCTCCCCCGACGGCCGCTGCAAGGCCTTCTCCGCGTCCGCCGACGGCATCGGCCTCGCCGAAGGCGTCGGCATGGTGGTGCTGGAACGCCTGTCGGACGCCAGGGCCAACGGCCACCCTGTCCTGGCGGTGATCCGGGGCAGCGCGGTCAACCAGGACGGCGCCTCCAACGGCCTGTCCGCGCCCAGCGGTTCCGCACAGCAGCGGGTCATCCGGCACGCTCTGGCCAACGCCGGGCTGACACCGCAGGACATCGACGTGATCGAGGCCCACGGCACCGGAACCCGCCTCGGCGACCCCATCGAGGCCCACGCCCTGCTGGCCACCTACGGACGCGAGCGGCCCGAGGAACGACCGGTGCTGCTGGGGTCGGTGAAGTCCAACATCGGCCACACGCAGGCCGCCGCTGGCGTGGCGGGCCTGATCAAGCTGGTGATGGCCCTCCGGCACGGGCAACTGCCCCGCAGCATCCACATCGACGCGCCCTCCCCGCACATCAACTGGTCCTCCGGCGCCGTCCGGCTGCTCACCGAACAGCAGGACTGGCCGGAGGCCGACAACCGCCCCCGGCGCGCCGCCGTGTCCTCCTTCGGTGTCTCGGGCACCAACAGCCATCTGATCCTGGAACAGGCACCCGCCCCCGCGAACCTCGCTTCCGAGCGCCGCGCCGACCCGTCCACCGAGGTGATGTGGACCGTGTCGGCGAAGACCGGGACGGCGCTGCGCGCCCAGGCCGCCCGGCTGCGCCGCCATCTCGTCGGCCGGCCCGACCTCGACCCCGTGGACGTGGCGCACGCGCTGGCCACCACCCGCAGCCGGTTCGCCCACCGGGCCGTCGCCTGGGGGCGCTCCCGCGACGAACTCCTGGACGCGCTGGGCGCGTTGGGCGACCAGCGGGACCACCCCGGCCTGGTCCAGGGCGCGGTGCCCGCCTCGGGCCCCGGGAAGGTCGTGTTCGTCTTCCCGGGCCAGGGCTCGCAGTGGCCCCGCATGGGCATGGAGCTGTACGACGCGTACCCGGTCTACCGTGAGGCCCTCGACCGCGCCGACAAGGCGCTGCGGCCGTACACACGGTGGTCGGTCGTGGACGTGATGCGCGGCGTGCCGGGCGCACCCGCCCTCGACCGGGTCGACGTCGTCCAGCCCGCGCTGTTCGCGGTGATGACCTCGCTGGCCCGCCTGTGGCAGTCCTTCGGTGTCGTCCCGGACGCCGTCGTGGGGCACTCCCAGGGCGAGATCGCGGCCGCCCACATCGCCGGTGCCCTCGCCCTGCCCGACGCGGCCCGGCTGGTCGCCCTGCGCGCCCAGGCCCTGGTGGAGCTGTCCGGCACCGGCGCCATGGCCACCGTCGGTCTGCCCGCCGACCGGGCCGGGGAACTCCTCGCCGCGTACGACGGCCGGATCGGCGTCGCCGCCGTGAACAGCCCCGCCTCCACCGTCGTCGCCGGCGACACCGACGCCGTGACCGACCTGCTGCGCCACTGCGAGGCCGAGGGCATACGGGCCCGGCGCATCGACGTCGACTACGCCAGCCACTCCCGGCACATCGACCCCCTCCGCGACGGCCTCCTCGAACGGCTCGCCGACATCACTCCCCGGCCCACCACCGTCGCCTTCCACAGCACGGTCGACGGCCACCTCCAGGACGGCCCGCTCGACGGCGGCTCGCTGGACACGGCGTACTGGTACGCCAACCTCCGCAACACCGTCCGCCTCACCGACACCCTCCGGTCGCTGGCCGGGCAGGGCCACCGCACCTTCCTGGAGTGCAGCCCGCACCCGGTCCTCGTGCCGCCGATCGAGGAGACCCTCGACACCACCGCGCTCGTCACCGGCACCCTGCACCGTGCCAAGCCCGAGACCGGCACCCTCGCCGCCGCCAGGGCACGTCTGCACGCCCACGGCCACGCCCTGGACCACAACGCCGGGCACCCGACGGCCGGTCATGTCGACCTGCCCACGTATCCCTTCGAGCGCCGCCGCCACTGGCTCACCGCCGCGCCGACCCCGGACGTGGCGACGGCGGGGCAGCGCACCTCCGAGCACCCGCTGCTCGGAGCGGTGATCGACCTCCCCGACGGCGAGGGACTGCTGCTGACCGGCCGGGTCGGCCTGGACACCCAGCCCTGGCTCGCCGACCACGCGGCCACCGGAGTCGTCCTCGTCCCCGGCACCGGCTACGTCGACATGGCCCTGCACGCGGCCCGTCTGGCGGGCAGCCCCCACATCGCCGAACTGACCCTCCACGCCCCGATGGTGCTGACCGAGCAGGACGCCCTGGACCTGCAGCTGCGGATCGGGCCGACCGACGAGCACGGCCACCGGCCGCTGACCCTGCACGCCCGCACCCACGGCACGGACGACCCCGCCCCGCCCTCCTGGACCCTGCACGCCACCGCCCGGCTGAGCGAGGAACCGTCCGGGCCGCCCCCCGGGACCGGCCCCTTCCCCTGGCCGCCCGCCGACGCCGACCCGATCGACCTGGCCGCCCTGCGCGCCGGTCTCGCCGCGGCCGGCTACGACTACGGCCCGGCCTTCGGCGGCCTGCGTACCGCCTGGCGCCAGGGCGAGCACCTCTACGCCGAGGTCCACCTGCCCGAGGGCCTCGCGGCCACCGGCCACGTCCTGCACCCGGCGCTGCTCGACGCCGCGCTGCACCCGATCGCCGTGCCCGACACCGCAGCCGACCCGGCCGACGGGCGGACCGGGCCGAGGCTGCCCTTCACCTTCGGCGGCATCACCCACACCGGGACCGCCACCACACGGCTGCGCGTTCATCTGCGCCTCGTCAAGCCCGACACCGTCGCCGTGGCCGCCACCGACGACACGGGCGCCCCCGTTCTGACCGTCGAGGCGCTCACCCTGCGGGCCACGGCCGGTGACCATCTGCGCCGCCTGGTGCGCACCGGTCCCGAGCACGATCTGCTGCGCCTCGACTGGACCGCTTCGCCCACCGACCCGGTCGGCCTCGGCGACACCGGTACGTGGGCGCTGCTCGCCCCGGGCCCCGAACCGGCCGCCGCCTTCGGCGACGTGCCCCGCTACGCCGATCTGTCCGAGCTGACCGCGGCCGTCGACGCGGGGGTCACGCCGCCCGGGACCGTCGTCTGGGCGCTCCCCGCACCTGACCCGGCCGACATGAAGGACCTGCCCGACGCCGTGCGCGCCCGGTGCCAGGAGATCCTGGACCTCCTCCAGACCTGGCTCGCCCACGACAAGCTCACCCGGACCGTGCTGGCGGTCGTCACCCGGGGCGCCGTCGCCACCGGCCCCCACGACCTGCCGAGCCTGGTCCACGGCCCGGCGTGGGGCCTGCTGCACAGCGCCCAGAACGAGAACCCCGGCCGGATCGTCCTGATCGACACCGACCGCCACCCCGACACCTCGGCCGCGCTCCTGGCCGTACTGGCCGCCGGTCACCCGCAGTCGGCCGTCCGGGGCGGTCGGGCGTACGTCCCCCATCTGGCGCGGACCGCCCCGGCCGAGCTGCTCACCCCTCCGGCCGACACACCCCTGTGGCGGCTGGACACCACCGGCGGCGGAGGGCTCGACGACCTCGCCCTGCTGCCGGCCCCCGAGGCCGACGCCCCGCTGCGGCCCGGCCAGGTCCGGGTCGACGTACGGGCCGCCGGGGTCAACTTCTACGACACCGCCGCCGCCCTCGGTCTCATCGCCGTCCAGCACGACTCCGGGGCCGAGGCCGCCGGTGTCGTCACCGAGGCCGGGCCGGGCGTGGACCTCGCCGTGGGGGACCGGGTCGCCGTCCTCACGGAGAAGGCCTTCGGCCCCGTCGTCGTGGCCGACCGCCGCATGGTGACCCGGATCGCGGACGACTGGTCCTTCGCCGAGGCCGCCAGTGTGCCCGTGGCCTTCGTCACCGCCTACCACGCCCTCGTGGACCTCGCCGGAATCCGGCCCGGCGAGAGGGTCCTGATCCACGCCGCCGCCGGTGGCGTCGGTCAGGCAGCCACCCAACTCGCCCGCCATCTGGGCGCGGTGCCCCTCGCCACCGCCCACCCCGACAAGTGGGACACCCTGCGCGGCCTCGGCTATCCCGAGGAGCACATCGCCAACTCCCGCACGCTCGACTTCGCCGAACGCTTCCGGGAGGTCACCGGCGGGCGCGGCGTGGACGTCGTGCTCAACGCCCTGGCGGGCCCGTTCACCGACGCGTCACTGGACCTCGTGGCCGCCGGGGGCCGGTTCATCGAGCTGGGCAAGACCGACATCCGGGACTCCGGGCAGCTGGCCGCCACCCACCCGCACCTCGCCTACCGGGCCTTCGACCGGCGGGACAGCGCGAGCCCCGAACGCACCGAGGAGATCCTCGCCGAGCTGCGCCGCCTGTTCGACAGCGGAGTGCTGACGCCACTGCCGGTCACGGCCTACGGGATCGGGCAGGCCGCCGACGCCTTCCGGCTGATGCGGGACGCCCGCCACACCGGCAAGATCGTGCTCACCCTGCCCCGCCCCCTGGACCCCGACGGCACCGTCCTGATCACCGGCGGCACCGGCACTCTCGGCGGACTGCTCGCCCGGCACCTCGTCACCGCGCACGGCGCCCGCCACCTGCTGCTGGCCAGCAGGGGCGGACCGGACGCGGCCGGAGCCGACCGGCTCAGCGCCGAACTGACCGGACTCGGCGCACAGGTCAGGATCGCCGCCTGCGACGCCGCCGACCCGGACGCGCTGCGCGGCCTCCTCGAGTCGATACCGTCCGAACATCCGCTCACCGGGGTGTTCCACACCGCGGGCGTCCTCGCGGACGCCACCGTGCCCAACCTGACCTCCGACGACCTGCACCGGGTGTTCGCCCCGAAGGTCGACGCCGCCTGGCATCTGCACGAGCGGACCCGCCATCTCGACCTGGCCGCCTTCGTCCTGTACTCGTCGACCGCCGGCACCCTCGGCAACCCC
The DNA here is from genome assembly GCF_001514205.1 of Streptomyces griseoruber. Lineage (GTDB taxonomy): Bacteria > Actinomycetota > Actinomycetes > Streptomycetales > Streptomycetaceae > Streptomyces > Streptomyces griseoruber. The sequence goes on from NZ_KQ948781.1 coordinate 197,297, forward strand.
GGCCAGGGCAACTACGCGGCCGCCAACACCTTCCTCGACGCCCTCGCCCGTCACCGCCGCCGCCAGGGCCTGGCCGCCACCTCGGTCGCCTGGGGCTGGTGGCAGCCGGTGACCGGGCTCACCGGCGCCCTCACCGACGCCGACAACACCCGCATCGCGCGGACCGGCCTCGCGCCCATCACCGCCGAGTACGGCCACGCCCTGCTCGACGCCGCCCTGGAACTGCCGTACGCGGCGGTCACCGCCACCCCCCTCAACCAGCAGACGCTGCGCATCAACAGCACTCACGGCACACTGCACCCCCTGCTGGAGCGACTGACCGCCGCGGCCGGCACCCGCCGGGCGGCCAGCGTGTCCGCACCGGCCCCCGATCTGCGGGCCGACCTCGCCGATCTCGGACCCGACCTCAGGCTGCGCCGGCTGCAGTCCCTCATCGGCACGCACGCCGCCGCCGTCCTCGGTCTCGACGCGACCACACCCCTCGCCCCCGACCAGCCGTTCAGGGAGTCCGGCTTCGACTCGCTGACGGCACTGGAGCTCCGCAACCGGCTGACCACCGCCACCGGGCTCCAACTGCCCGCCACCCTCACCTACGACCATCCGACCCCGGTCTCGCTGGCCGGCCACCTCGACGGAGAACTCTTCCCCGGATCCGGCGACGACGGGGCTCAGGCGCCGGAGGACACCCGGATCCAGAAGGCCATCGCCGCCATCCCGCTCGCGCGCCTGCGCGAACTCGGGCTGCTCGACACCCTCCTCCAGATCGCGGGGATCGAGACCGCCCCCGGCGACGACGACCACGCCGGCATCGAGGACATCAGGGCTGCGAGCCTCGACGAACTCGTCGCGATGGCGCTCTCCGCGGAGGACGCCGAATGACGCCCCGGCCGCAGAACGGACCCACCCGTACCAAGCCCTCGGTGAACGACACGACGGAGTCGACCGTGCCCCAACCCGACCTTGCCGAGGCGCTGCGCCGCAGCCTGTTGGCGAACGAACAGCTGAAGCGAAGGAACCTTCAGCTGGTCTCCGCAGCGCGGGAGCCCGTCGCGGTGGTCGCCATGGCGTGTCGGCTGCCCGGCGGTGTCCGGTCGCCCGAGGAGCTGTGGCGGCTGGTGGCCACCGGGACGGACTCGGTCGGGGACTTCCCCGCCGACCGGGGCTGGGACCTCGACGGGATGACCGATCCGGACGACGGCCGCGCCTGGCAGGGCGGGTTCGTCGAGGACGCGGCCGGTTTCGACGCCGGGTTCTTCGGGATCTCCGACCGTGAGGCGCTGGCGATGGACCCGCAGCAGCGCCTGCTGCTGGAGACGGCGTGGGAGACGGTCGAACGCGCCGGTATCGTCCCGGCGGCACTGCGCGGCAGCCGGACCGGCGTCTTCGTCGGCACCGCGGCCCAGTCCTATCTGCCCCCGATCGACCAGCCGGCCCCGAGCGTCGCGGGATACCGCCTCCAGGGCGGTCTGACCAGCATCGCGTCCGGCCGCATCGCCTACACGCTGGGCCTGAACGGGCCGGCCGTCACCGTGGACACCGCCTGCTCCTCGTCCCTGACCGCCCTGCACCTCGCCGTACGGTCCCTGCGCTCCGGCGAGTGCACGCTCGCCCTCGCCGGCGGGGCGACGGTCATGGCCACCCCGGAGGTGTTCGTCGAGTTCGGCAGACAGCGGGGACTCGCCGTGGACGGGCGCTGCAAGGCGTTCGGCGACGGCGCCGACGGCACCGGGTTCGCCGAAGGCGTGGGGTTGCTGCTCCTGGAGCGGCTGTCCGACGCCCGGGCGAACGGCCACCCGGTGCTCGCCGTGATCCGGGGCAGCGCGATCAACCAGGACGGCGCCAGCAACGGCCTGACCGCGCCGAACGGCCCCGCCCAGGAACAGGTGATCCGCCAGGCTCTCGCCGACGCGGGCGTGACCCCGTCCGACGTCGACGCGGTGGAGGCGCACGGCACCGGCACCGCGCTCGGCGACCCCATCGAGGCGAACGCCCTCATCAACACGTACGGCAAGGACCGGCCCGCCGACCGGCCCCTGTGGCTGGGCTCGCTGAAGTCCAACATCGGCCACACCCAGGCGGCGGCCGGTGTGGCCGGCGTCATCAAGACGGTGATGGCCCTGCTCCACGGCGAGCTGCCGAGGACGCTCCACGCCGACGTCCCGTCCGCCAAGGTCGACTGGTCCAGGGGAGCGGTACGGCTGCTGACCAGCCACCGCCCCTGGCCGGACTCCGGGCGACCCCGGCGCGCCGGCGTGTCCTCGTTCGGCATCTCCGGCACGAACGCCCACCTCGTGCTGGAGGAGGCCACCGGGCGGGAGAACGTCCGGGGGGCGCCGGCCCCGGAGGCGACTTCGGGCCGGGCACGGAATCAGTCGACGGCGCCGGGCGGGGCTGCTGCGGTGGCGGCTCCGGGCAGGGCGCACAGTGGGTCGGTTCCCGCCGCTCGGGGCGAGGGGCGGCGCGAGCCGGTTTCGGCCGAGGCGCCGGAAGAACCGGTTCGGTCCGCGGCTCCCCCGATGGCCCTGCCCGGGATCGTGTGGCCGCTGTCCGCCGCCTCGCCGGGCGGGCTGCGTGCCCAGGCCGCGCAGCTCTCCCGGCTCGCCTCGGAGACCCCGGACGCCGATCTCGACGCCGTGGGCCACGCTCTGGCCACCACCCGGGCGCACCTCGACCACCGGGCGGTCGTCACCGCCCCGGACCGTGCCGCCCTGCTCGCCGGGCTCGACGCCCTGGCGGGCGACCGGCCGGCGGCGGGCCTCACCCGAGGCGTGCGCGCGGTGACCGGCCGGACCGCGTTCCTGTTCTCCGGCCAGGGCTCCCAGTGGGCCGGCATGGGTCGCGAACTGTACGCACACTCCCCGGTGTTCGCCGAAGCGCTCGACCGTGCCTGCGCCCACCTCGACCCACAGCTGCCGCGCCCCCTGCGGGAGGTGATGTTCACCGAGGCGGAGAGCGTCGAGGAGTCCACCCTGCTCGACCGTACGGACTTCACCCAGGCTGCCCTGTTCGCTCTCGAGGTCGCGCTGTACCGGACGGTCGAACATCTCGGGCCCCGCCCCGACTTCGTGGCCGGTCACTCCATCGGTGAGATCGCCGCCGCTCATGTCGCCGGGGTCATGTCCCTGGCGGACGCGGCCCGACTCGTGTCCGCGCGCGGGCGGCTCATGCGGTCGCTGCCCGGCACGGGGGCGATGATCGCGATCGGAGCCGGTGAGTTGGAGGTCCTGGCCACGCTGGCCGGTCATGAGCGGCAGGTCTCCGTGGCCGCGGTCAACGCGCCGTCCTCGACCGTGATCTCCGGCGACCGTGACACCGTCACCCGCGTCGCCGAGCACTGGCGCGACCGTGGCCGCCGCGTCAGCCGACTGCGTGTCAGCCATGCCTTCCACTCACCGCACGTCGACGCCGTGCTCGACGAACTCGTCCGTGTGGCTGCGGAACTCGACCTCCGGCCGCCGTCCGTCCCCGTCGTGTCCACCCTCACCGGCACCGCCCTGACCGCGGACGAGGCCTGCTCTCCCGACTACTGGGCCCGCCACGCGAGGGGCTCCGTGCGCTTCGCGGACGCCGTCGCCTGGTTGCGGGACCAGGGCACCACGACCTTCCTGGAGATCGGACCGGACGCCGTACTGACCGCGCTGGGCCAGGGCCGGACCGGGCCCGCCGAGGACTCCCGTTCCGGGGCGCCCGACATCGCGTGGACACCCACCCTGCGCAAGCGACGTGACGAGGTGCGTGTCCTCGGCGCGGCTCTGACGCGACTCCACGTCCGGGGAGCCGAACTCGACTGGCCGCGGCTGCTGCCCCGTGTTCCCCGTGCCGACCGTGTGGAGCTGCCCACCTATCCGTTCCAGCGCCGGAGTTACTGGCTGCGCACACCGCCGCCCCGGAAGCAGGTCAGGGCCGGCGGTCTGACCCCGCTGACGCACCCGTTCCTCACGGCGGGGCTCGATGTCGCCGGGCAGCGGGACCGGGTGTTCACCGGAACCCTGTCCACCGAGGCCCACCCCTGGCTGAGCGACCATGTGGTGGGCGGCGCGGCGACGATCGCCGGTGCCACGACCGCCGAGATCGTTCTGCACGCCGGGAGCGGGCTCGGACACGGCCGCCTCGACGAACTCTCCCTGCACACGCCCTTGCCCCTGCCCGCCCATGCCTCCGTCGACATCCAGGTGCACGTCGGACCGCCCACGGCCGACGGCAGGCGCCCGGCGGACTTCTACTTCCGTCTCCCCGCCGACCGCGCCGCCCGTGAGCCCCTCGACGGCGGCCGACTCGACGACGAGGCGGCGGAGTGGACCCGCCACGCCACCGGCGTCCTCGCCCCCGCCGACGGCTCCCGCCCCGACTGGCCCGACCTGCGGGCCTGGCCGCCGGCCGACGCGGAGCCCGTCGACCTCGACGCGCTCCACGAACACCTCGCCGAGCAGGACGTCACCCTGGGGCCCGCCTTCCAGCGGATCACGGCGGCATGGCGGCGTGCCGACGGCGTGTACGTGGAGGCCGCTCTGCCCGCGGACTCCCCCGAGACGCGTGCCGGGCACGCCCTCCACCCGACCCTGCTCGACGCGGGCCTCCAGGCGAGCCTCGTCGCGACCCTGCCCACCGCCGAGGACGAGCGGCAGCCCAGGATGCTCGTCTCCCTCGGCGGCCTGACCCTGCACGACACCAGTGGCGTCACCGCCGTACGCGGCCATCTGTCGACCACGACGGACGCCTCGGCACCGTCCGGTCACAGCCGCCACTCGCTCCGGCTGGCCGACGCCACGGGACGGCCCGTCGCCACCGTGGACTCGCTGGAGCTCAGGCCGGTCGGCACCGGTACGACCGGCCGCTGCCGCCGCCCAGAGCCGTACCACCTGGACTGGCGCGAGTACGTGCCCGCCTCCGATGCGCCGCAGCGGGGCCTTGGTTGGATCGTCCCCGAGGGGAACTCGCCCCGGCCGTGGCGCGCTCTCGCCGACATGGACGCGCGGGTCTTCGGGGGCGTCGGCGAGGCCCTCGACGCTCTGAAGGCCGGACCGGACGACGAGGTGACGGTCCTCGCCCACCCGGGGTGTGCCGAGCGCCCCGCCGGCGGAAGCCCCGCCGCGGGCATCCTGTACGACGTCCATGGCTCCACCCGGGACCTGCTCGCATCCGTCCAGCAGTGGCTGGCCGACGAGCGGACCCGCGAGCGCACTCTGGTGGTGCTCACCCATGGCGCGGTGGCCACCGAGGCCGGAGAGGACGTCCCGGGGCTCGCCCAGTCACCGGCGTGGGGTCTGCTGCGTACGACGCAGACCGAGCACCCGGGCCGCTTCGTCCTCCTCGACGTCGACGGCCACGACGAGTCCTGGCAGCGCGTCCCGGCGGCGGTGGCGACCGCCCTCGCCCTCGGTGAGCCCCAACTCGCCCTGCGACGAGGCGGGTTGAAGACGCCCCGCCTGGCCAGGACCGACCCCGCGGACACGCTCGCACCTCCCGCCGGGCACCGAGCCTGGCACCTCACCCTCCGCGAACACCCCACGGGCAGCCTCGACGACCTCCTGCTCGCACCCTGCCCCGAGTTCGAGGCACCCCTCGCCACCGGACAGGTCCGCGTCGCCGTACGGGCGGCCGGGGTCAACTTCCGGGACGTCCTCATCCCGCTGGGCATGTACCCCGGGTCCGGGCGGATCGGCACGGAGATCTCGGGCGTGGTCGTCGAGTCCGGCCCGGGCGTGGACGGCCTTCGTCCCGGTGACCGGGTGACGGGTCTGGTCCCGGGCGGGGCCATGGGCACCCTCGCGGTCACCGACCACCGCACGCTCGTCCGGGTCCCGGAAGGCTGGACGTTCGCCGAGGCCGCCACCGTGCCCGGAGCCTTCGTCACCGCCTGGCAGGGCCTGGTCGACGTCGCGGGTCTCGGCCCCGGCGACACGGTGCTCGTGCACGCCGCCGCCGGAGGGGTCGGTATGGCCGCCGTCCAGATCGCGCGGCACCTCGGCGCGGACGTCTACGCCACCGCACATCCCGGCAAGCACGCCACGCTGCGCGCCCTCGGCCTCGACGACTCCCGCATCGCCTCCTCGCGGGACACCGCCTTCGAGCGGAGGTTCCGGGCCGCCACGGACGGCCGTGGCGTCGATGTCGTCCTGCACAGCCTCAGCGGCGAACTCACCGACGCCTCCCTGCGATTGCTCGCCCCCGGCGGTCGCCTCGTCGACCTGGGCAGGACCGCGCCCGGCGTCCCGGACCACCCCGACGAACGCCGCCGGCCGTACGAACTCCTCATCGACCCCGACCATGTCTCCGGCACCCTCACCCATCTCGCCGAACTGTTCCGCGACGGCGCCCTCGCCCCGCTGCCCGTCACCGCCCTGGACATCCGCCAGGCTCCCCGGGCCCTGCGGCTCATGCGCGACGCGGCCCACACCGGCAAGGTCGTCCTCACGGTTCCCCGCCCCCTCGACCCGGACGGCACGGTCCTCGTCACCGGCGGCACCGGAACCCTCGGCGCCCTCCTCGCCCGGCACCTGGTCACGGAACACCGGGCCCGGCATCTGCTGCTCGCGAGCCTCCGGGGCGCGGACGCCCCCGGTGCCGTGGAACTCCGCGCCGAACTGGCCGCGCTCGGTGCCGAGGTCACCGTCGCCGCCTGCGACACCGCCGACCCCGACGCCCTGGCCGCGCTCCTCGACACCGTCCCCGCCGAGCATCCGCTGGCCGCCGTGGTGCACACCGCCGGGACCGTGGACCCCGGGCCCGTGCGGGAGCTGACCGCCGATCAGGTGGACGTCGTGCTGCGGCCCAAGGCCGACGCCGCATGGCATCTGCACCGGCTCACCCGGCATCTGGACCTCGCCGCGTTCGTCCTCTACTCCTCGTCGGTGGGCGTCCTCGGTCTCGCCGGTCAGGGCAACTACGCGGCCGCCAACACCTTCCTCGACGCCCTGGCCGCCCACCGCCGCGGCAACGGGCTGCCGGCGACCGCGCTGGCCTGGGGAATGTGGGGGGAACGTTCCGCGATGGGTGAGCGGCTCGGCGCGGACGGCATCCACCAGGTCCTCGGCGCCGGGCTCGCGCCGATCCCCACCGCGGAGGGGCTGGCCCAGTTCGACGCCGCCGTCGGAACCGGCGCCGACAGCCACCTCGCGTCGCTGATCCCCGCGCGGCTGGACCTGGACACGCTGCGGGCCCAGGGCCTCGTACCCCTGCTGTCGGACCTGACCGCGCGCTCGGCGTCCCGGCCGACGGCGGCGCCCGGCATGGCCCGGCGGGTCGCGGGGCTGCCGGAGGCCGAACGGCTGCGGTTCCTGCTGGAGCTGGTCACCGATCACGCCGGTGCCGTGCTCAGCCACCCCGACCCCGGGGCCCTCACCGCCGACACCGGGTTCAGGTCACTGGGCTTCGACTCCGTGACATCCGTGGAGATGAGCAACAGGCTGGCCGCCGCAACCGGGCTGAGCCTGCCGGCGACGGCGGTCTTCGACCACCCCACCCTCGCCGCTCTCGCGGGCCACCTGGGCGAACGGCTGGCCGACATCGGTGCCCCCGCCACCCCCACGGCGCCGGAGGCCGACCGCCGGGAACGGCAGGAGGGCCCCCTCGGCACGTTGTTGCGCCAGGCGGTCGGCCAGGGCCGGGTCGGCGAGGGAGTGGGCGTGCTGGCGGCGGCCGCGCGTCTGCGGCCCGCGTTCTCCCATCCCCCGCTGCCCGAGCACACCCCCACCGCGACCTGGCTGCGCCGGGCCGGACGACCCGCGCTGATCTGTGTGGACTCGTTCATCCCCGCCGCGGCGAACCTGACCTACCAGCGGCTGGCCGTCGCCTTGGAGACCCGGTACGACGTGGCGGCCGTGCAGCTGCCCGGGTACCGGGAGGGCGAGCCGCTGCCCGATTCCGCCGACGCCGTGGCCGAGGCCGTGGCCACCGCCGTCGAGGGGTGCGCCGGGGGTGAACCGTTCACGCTGGTCGGGTTCTCCACCGGAGGGCTCGTCGCGCACGCCACGGCCCACCGCCTTGCGGCACGCGGGATCCGGCCCGAGGCCGTCGTCCTGATCGACTCACTGCCGCCGGGTTCCCTCACCACCGCGGCGGCGGCCGACATCCTGCGGGAGTGGGCCGAGGCACAGGGTGAGTTCTGGTCCCGCGACGACACCGGGCTCACCGCCATGGGCTGGTACCTCGACCTGTTCGGAAACCACTGGACACCGGTCGCCCCCGACGTACCGGTCCACCTCGTCCAAGCGGCCCAGCAGGTGCCCTCCGCGCCCGACGGCGCATGGGCCCGGCTATGGGAGGGGCTCGCGACCCGCACCACCACGCCGGGCAGCCACTTCGGCCTGCTCACCGAGTACGTCACCGACACCGCCCGCACCCTCACCGACCTGCTCGCCGACTGGGCCACCCCGTCCAGCTGAACGGCCGCCTCACGACCTCGACCCGGACCACACGAGCACCCGTCCCGAGGGGTCGCGCTCGGCGAATCCACCGGAGGAACTCATGTCAATCTTCTCGGACTTCCAGCAGGTCGCGCTCCGGCAACCGGACGCGCCCGCGCTGGTCACCCTCGACGACGCCGTGTCGTACGGGACCGTGCTCGGCCTCGCCGACGAGGTCGCCGCTGGGCTGCTGCAGGCCGGCCTGCGCACGGGTGAGCGGGTCGCGGTGCACCTCTCCAACCGGTACGAGCTGGTCTCGGTCTACTACGCCTGTCTGCGGGTCGGCGCGGTGATCGTGCCGGTGAGCCACAAGCTGTCGGCGGGCGAGGTCGACCAGCTGATCGAGGACAGCGCACCCCGGTTCTATCTCGGCGAGGCCGAGGTCCACGAACCGTGCGCCCATGTGATCGAGAAGCGCGAGACGGTCGAGCGCGCATGGATCCTCGACTCCGCCGGGACGACGACGACCGAGCCGTGGAGCGGCCTCCTCGCGGACGCCCCCTCCCCCTCCGACGACATCGGCCCGGACGAACTCGCCGCCATCTTCTACACCTCGGGCACCACGGGACGCCCCAAGAGCCTCGTGCTGTCCCAGACCACCCTGGAAGCCGGCCTCGACCTGACGGAGGCCCAGGGCGTCGGGCACGCCGACGCCACGTACTACATGATCAACCTGATGAACCCGTGGGGCATCCTCGTCCTGCTCACCTCGCTGCGCCGGGGCCGTCCCCTGGCCCTGACGGCGACGAACACCCCGGACGTCATCCTGCGCATGCTGCGCACCCACCGCTTCGGCTGGATCGGCGGCGCGCCGACCACCTTCCGCGCCCTGCTGGCCGAGGCACGTGCCGCCGCCGAACCGGCTCCCGGCCTGGCGGGGACGAGGTGTGTGGCCGGAGGCGACGCATGCCCGATCGAGCTGAGCCGGGACTTCGCGGAGACCTTCGGGGCCTCTCTGACGGGCGTCTACGGCATGACGGAGACCGCCGCGCCCGTGATCGAACAGCCGCGGATCGACGCCGTCGACGTGCCGTCCATCGGCTGGCCGCTGCCCGGTGTGGAGGTACGTGTCGACGCCGAGGAGGGCGAGGAGACGGGTGAGTTGCTGCTGCGCACCCCGTCCCGGCCCGTCGGGTCGTGGAACGGGACCGGAGTGGACCGTTTCGACCGTGCGGAGTGGCTCGCCAGCGGCGACATCGTCCGGCGACGGGAGGACGGCTGTCTGCTGTTCGTGGGCCGCAAGAAGGATCTGATCATGGTCGAGGGCTATCCGATCTCACCGCTGGAGATCGAGCAGGCGATCGCCGCGCACCCCGATGTCGCGGCCGCCCTCGTCTTCGGCGTACCCGACACCGCCACCGGCGAACGCGCGGTCGCGCTGGTGGAACCGGAGCCTGGACGCCAGGTCGAGCCGACGGCCCTGCTGGAGCATCTGTCCGGCCGTATCGGCGCGTACAAGCATCCCGGAGAGATCAACGTCGTCGAGAAGCTGCCGGTGCTGCCCAGCGGCAAGCTCGGCCGACAGCGGCTCGCCGCCGATTACACGTCGTCCCGGGAGCACACAGCGGCCTCCTCGGACACGTCGGCCCACGCGGGCTGAAGGAGGACAGCTCGTCATGAAGTTCGGCTTCGTCATGTTCCCCACGCGGGACGCCATCGCGCCCGGTGACTTCGGCGCCCTCCTGGAGGACCGGGGCTTCGAGTCCCTGTTCGTGCCCGACCACACCCACATCCCGGCCGTCACGCCGGAGAAGGACGACGTCGCGAACCTCGCGCCGGAGTTCAGGAACGGCATGGACCCGTTCGTCGCCCTGGGCGCCCTCGCGCAGGCCACCTCGACCCTGCAGATCGGCACCGCGATCCTGCTGGTCCCGGAGCGCGACCCCATCGTCACAGCCAAGGCGGTCGCCTCGGTGGACGTGCTCTCCGGCGGCCGGATGAACTTCGGGGTGGGGCCGGGCTGGATCAAGCAGGAGTTGCGCAACCACGGCACGAACCCCGACGACCGCTGGCAGGTCATGCGGGAGCGCGTCGAGGCCATGCGGGAGATCTGGACCCAGGACATCGCCTCCTACCACGGCGAGTTCGTCGACTTCGCGGACATCACGTCCTGGCCCAAGCCCGTCCGGACCCCCCACCCGCCGGTCCTCGTCGCCGGCAACGGCCCCGGCGTCACCGAGCGCGTCCTCGCGTACGGCGAGGAGTGGATCCCCATGGCGCGCCCCGGAGTCCTCGACCAGATCGCCGAGTTCAAGAAGACCGCCCGCAAGCCCGGGAGCGACGAACCCCTCCCCGTCACCCTCTTCGGCGGCGAACTCCGCGATGTCGACGCCTACGAGGCCGTCGGAGTCGACCGCGTCCTGATCTGGGTACGGCCCCTCGACACCGCCCGGATGACGAGAACCATCGACCGGATCGCGCTCCGCCTCGGCGACCGCCTGCGCTGACCGAACCCCGGAGAGCGCGACCTTCCCGGCCCCTCCCGGGCCCGGGACGCCCCCCAGACAGCCCTCCCACCGGAAATGCCCCTTGAAAGGCGGTCAACCGATGTCATCCCCAACGACCGAACCCGTGGTGCTCGGCGCCGACTTCGTCCGCGATCCCCACTCCGTCTACGACCGGCTCCGCAAGGAGGGCGCGGTTCACCGGGCCGTTCTGCCCACCGGTCTGAAGGTCTGGCTGATCACCTCCTACGAAGAGGGACGGGCCCTGCTCGCCGATCCACGGCTGAGCAAGAACATGGCTGATGCCGGGCACCTCTTCGAGCTCCACCAGACCGACATGAGCCGTCAGCGCGACTACTCCCACTCGATCCAGCAGTCCATGATCAACATGGATCCGCCGGACCACACCCGGCTGCGCGGCCTCGTCGGCAGGGCGTTCACCATGCGGCAGGTGAACCGGCTGCGCCCCCGGATCGAGGAGATCGCCGACGAGCTGCTCGACGCACTCGCCGACCGCACCGAGTTCGACATCGTCGCCGACTACGCGGCGCCCCTGGTCAGCACGGTCATCTCCGAACTGCTCGGTGTCCCGGAGGGTGACCGCGCCGAGTTCCGCGAGACATCCGAGATCCTGACCTCCGACGCGGACCGGGAGGTGGTGAACCAGGCGTCTAACGCGCTGCTGACCCTGGTGAGCGCGATCGTCGAGGCCAAGCGCGCCGCCCCCGACGACAAGCTGCTCAGTTCGCTGATCCTCGCGGCCGACGGCGAGGACCGGCTCAGCCACGAGGAGGTCGTCTCCCTCGCCGTCGTGCTCTTCGTCGGCGGCTTCGACACCACGGTCAACCTCATCGGCAACGGCACTCTCGCCCTGCTGCGCAACCCGGACCAGCTCGCCGAACTGCGCGCCGATCCGTCGTTGCTGCCGAGCGCCGTCGAGGAGTTCCTGCGCTTCGACGGCTCCGCCAACATCAGTCACTTCCGGCGCACCACCGACGCGGTCCCCGTCGGCAACATGACCATTCCGGCCGACGAGTTCGTCTTCGTCGGGCTCCTGGCGGCCAACCGGGACTCGGCCCGCTACCCCGACCCGGACGTACTCGACGTCACCCGCTCCGCAACCGGCCATCTCGCGTTCGGCCACGGCATCCACCACTGTGTGGGCGCACCGCTCGCCAGGGCCGAGAGCGAGATCGCCTTCGGGCGGCTCCTCGCGCGCTTCCCTGTCCTGGATCTGGCGATCGACCCGGAAGAGCTGATCCGGCGGCCCAGCATGCTCCATCGTGGGGTGCGTTCCCTGCCCGTCCGTGCACATGTGGAGAGTTGATGGAGGTAGCCAGGCAGAAGGAATGCGGCTGATCGGTGACGGTGCGTGAGCCTGGCCGGTCAGGTGATCTGTGTGAGGGGGCATCCAGAGGCAGCGGTGAAGGCGCGGTGGACGGCTTCGAAGGCGCTGCTGCCGAGCTTGCGGGCGGAGTCGGGGCAGGAGCGCGGCGAGCCAGGCGGTCGCACCGTGTCCTGGCCATCGCCTTCGCCCTGACCGGGGCCAAGGCCGACGAACGCGAGACCCTGCTGGATCTGCTCGCCGCCGAACCGCACCTCGTCGCCGCCCGGCCCGGACAGACGCCGACCGGCGACAAGTACGGCACAGTGCCGAGGTCGCACACCGGGCGGCGTGATCGCCCGCGTCATGCAGCGCATCCTCGCGCCGACCGCCACGACATGGCTCACCGGGTGCGCTGTCTCCCCCACTCCGGCTGCCGGCTTCGCGGCTGCCTGCCTCCCCCCGCCGCCCGCCCGGCGGGTTGGTCGGCCCTGGTGGCCAGCCCGGGGTCAGCTCTCGGACGACAACGGTTCAGCACCTCAGGTCCGCCTTGGAGATGCGGCCGTGGACGCCCTTGACGATGTCGACCACCTGGGAGACGTGGAAGTCGGCGGCCGCGCTGAGGTAGGCCAGGCCGACAGGGCCGGGGATGGCGAACCGGTCTGTGAGGAGGGTGAGTGCGTCGCGTACGGCGTTGCGCAGGGCCTCGTCGAGGTCGCGGTCGAGGCCCAGCACGATGTGCTCGGACGGCGTTTCCGCGAAGGGTGCGCGCAGGCGGGCGGCCAGAGCGCGGGTGGCCGGGTCCGTGTGGACCGTGAGGCGGAGGGTGGCGCGCAGTGGGGCCTCGAAGGCGGTGAGGGCGACTTCGCCGTCGCCCTGGGAGAAGTGGGGGTCGCCGACGTAGAAGAGGGCCTCGGGGACCTGGACGGGGAGGAAGAGGCGGGCGCCGGTGCCGAGGTGGCGGACGTCGATGTTCCCGCCGTGGGGGCCCGGCGGGACGGAGTGGACGGGGGATTCGGTGGCCGGGGCGACGCCCATGATGCCGAGGAAGGGGCGAAGGGCGAAGCCGAGGTGACGGCCGTCACCGACCGGGAGCCGGCCCCGGCCGTCGTCTCCGACGGTCGCGACGATGCTGGTCGGCTCGCCCAGGGGTGTCTGCGGGTATTCGCCGGGGAGGGCGCCCTTGCCGTGCCGGTTGCTGATCACCCCGTAGGGAGCGCGGCGGAGCAGGGTCAGGACTTCGACCTCCAGTACGTCGCCGGGCCGTGCGCCGTGCAGTGCCACGGGCCCGGTGACGACGTGCGGGCCCTGCGTCTGCGGCAGGTGTTCGCGTGCGGAGGCGGCCAGTTCGACGGCGTCGTGCAGCAGGCCGTTCGCGGCGATGCCGGCCGCCCCGAAGAAGGCTGCCGGGTCGCGGCCCTGGTCTTCGAGGATGCCCTCGTGGCTGATGGTGTCGAAGGTGACGGTCTCGCCCGAGCGCACGGTCAGCGCCGGCTTCGCGGTGGCGTTGGGCAGCAGGCCCCAGTGCACGCGGGAGGGGTCGGCGGGGAGGTAGTGGTCGCCGTCCAGGGGGCCGAGCCCGGGTTGGAGGAGGTTCACTTCAGGGCCTCCCGCAGGGCCCCGGCGGTGAGGGTGAACCCGAAGCACTGGCGGACGTTGTAGAGGGTGGCGTCCATGCAGTACGCGGGCGACGTGGTGGCCACCGCGTCCTCCACCATGACGACGTCGTAGCCGAGGTTCGCGGCGTCCATGAGGGTGGCCAGGACACACTGGTCGGCGTTGACGCCGGCGAACAGCACGGTGTCGACCCGCAGGTTGCGCAGCACGCTGTCCAGCTCGGTGTCGTGGAATCCGCTCATCCGGTACTTGGAGACGTGGAGGTCGCCGTCCGCGGTCTCCAACTCGGCGACGATCGCGGCCGAGGGGCTGCCCCGTTCCAGTACCCGGCCAGCCGGGAGCTGGGCGCCGAGGCCGCCGCCGGTGCCGTCAGGGTCGTAGACGTGCAGAACGCCGGGCGGGAGGTTGGCCCGGTCGGGGCGGTTTCCCCAGTTGAGCCAGATGACGGGGACGCCGGCGGCGCGCAGCGGGGGCAGCAGGCCGGCGATGACGGGGATGGGGGCGCGCGCGGGGGCCACGTCCACGCCGATGGAGGCGAGCCAGCCGTCGGGCGAGCAGAAGTCGTTCTGCATGTCGACGACGATCAGCGCGGTCGCGGCGAGGTCGGCGGTCACCGTCTGGGGGAGTGCCTCGACAGTGACCGGGTGTGGGTCGCGGTGCGGGCGGGCCAGTACGACGGCCGTGCCGTCCGCCCGCCAGGCGTTGCGGGAGTTGGGCCCGATCAGGCCGTGGGCGTCAGGCATGCGCGGGTTTCCTCGAATCGGTGATGAAGTCCAGCAGGGCCCGGTCGGTGCCCCGGGCGCCCAGCGCGCACAGGCCCACGGGCAACGAGCGCACCCGCAGCAGCGGGGCGACGGCCGCCGGGAGTCCGGCCAGGGAGGCGAGGCAGGTCAGGCGGAGGGTGGCGGCACGAACGGCCTCCACCTCGTCGGGCGGCGCGTCGGCGAGCGGGGCGGGGCCACTCGTGGCGGGCAGCAGCAGGGCGGTCCCGGGCAGAAGTACGGCGTCCAGCGCCTTCCGCCCGTCGGACAGAACCCGTTCCGCCTGCGCCCGTTCGGCCGCGCTCACCCGGCGTCCGTTCTCGAAGCGTGCCGCGACGTCCGGGGCGAGCGCGCCCGGGTGCCGAGCGATCCACGCGCCATGCTGCTCCCAGGCTTCAGCGGCCTGGACGGTGCGGAAGGCGGCGAACCACTCTCCGAGGTGCTCGGCGGCTCCGGTGCGGGTACGCGTCAGGGGCAGCGCGGTACGCAGGGTCAGTGCCCGGCAGGCAGCCTCGAAGGAGGCGCGGACCTCGGGTTCCGCGAGCGACACCAGTTCCTCGTCCACCATGCATGCGGTGATCGGCCCGGTGGTGTCGCCCCGCGTCAGCAGCGCCTCGGCCGCCGTCCGCAGCAGGACGGGGTCGCGGGCCAGGAGTCCGGCGGTGTCGAAGGAGGGGGCCAACGCCAGCAGGCCTCCGTTGGGGGTGGCACCGTGGGTGGGCCGCCAGCCGTACAGGCCGCAGTAGGAGGCGGGCACACGGATCGAGCCGGCGGTGTCGGTGGCCAGCCCCAGGTCCGCCCGGCCGCGGGCCACGGCGGCGGCCGGGCCGCTGCTGGAGCCGCCGGTGATCCGGCCGGGTGCGGCGGGGTTGGCGGGTGTGCCGTAGTGTCGGTTGGTCCCGGCGAGACCGAAGGCCAGCTCGTCGGTCTGGGCGATACCGGTGAGTTCGGCACCCGCGTCGAGCAACTGCCGTACGGCGTCAGCGTGTTCGGGCTCCGTGCGGGCCTCGGCCAGCCACGCCGGATTGCCCGCGCCCACCCGCTGTTCCGCGACGGCGAACAGGTCCTTCACCGCGGTGCGGACCTGCGCCAGCGGGCCCTGTCCGGTGGAGGCCACCAGGGGCCCGGCCACTCGCCACACCGCCGGGTCGGGGCGGTCGTCCGGCACAGTTACGGGCACGGCTACGGCGCTCACGTGCGCGGCGGCGATCCGCCACCCGGCATCGGTGCGTTGCCACACCTGCGTCTGGAGCCCGCGCGCACCGTCCTGCCGCCGTGTCTCGGCGGTCACGACCCCGACCCCCACCGCCGGACGGACCACGTGCACCCGCTCGACCACCCGGGCGGGAGCCCCTCCCCTCCCCCGCCGGAAGTCGGCGATGGCGGTGTGGCCCACCAAGACGGTGTCGCCCTCGGCGCGCAGGGTGTCCGGGGCGTCGAGGAACCAGTGGTCCAGCCCCGTCAAGTCGTTGGCGGCGAGCGCCTGTTCGTAGGCCCAGAAGGCGGCGAGGAGATCCATGCTCACGGTGTTCCCGCTCGCAGGACGGCCAGATCCTGCTCGTCCAGGGCGGCGACCGGTCCACGCTCGATGAGATCCGCGAAGCCCTCGTCGGGGGCCATCACGGTGAGGGTGTAGAGGCGTTCGGTGGCGGACGCGTTCACGATGCGGTGCTTGGAGCCGACGGGCAGGACCAGGACGTCGCCGGGGGCGAGGTCGCGCTCGTGCTCGTCGCTGGCGGCGCGGCCGTGGCCGGCGAGCACGACGAACGTCTCGACGGACTCGGGGTGCCAGTTGAGGGGCTGGGCGCCGCCCGGTTCCCAGACCTCGAAGACGACCGTGGTGGGCGAGCCGTCCCGGGGGCCGGTGAGCACGGCGAGCTTGACGGTGTCGCCGGCGGTGATGTGGTGGGCGGTGATGTCGCGCAGCGGGGTGTGCAGCGGGGCGTCGGTCATGGCGGGCTCCCTCAGGGAGTCGGGGGGCGGTCGGGCAGGAAGCGCGCGCATTCGCGCAACGCGGCGGCGGCCGCGGAGACGGACGCGTCGACGAGCTTGCGGCCGAGTTCGGGCGTGGCTCCCGTGGGATCGCCGATGAGGCCGTTGCCGGTGGCGAAGTCGTCGCTGGTCCAGCCGAAGGACACCGGCTTGCCGAAGCCGATGTGCTCGTACGCGGTGAGGTGTTCGGGGACGCTGCGGCGCGCCTGTGTCATGTCCACCAGGTCCGGGTGGAGGTGGAGCATGGCGGCGGTTTCCTTGAGTCCGCCGTGCACGCCCATGCCGAACTCCGCGGCCGGGGACGCGCCGCCCTGGTCGGCGGGGAGGGCGGCGTGCAGCAGGAAGGTGCGCAGGCCGTGGCGGGTGCGCAGCTCGCGCAGGGCGACGCCGAGCAGGGCGCTGTTGCCGCCGTGCGCGTTGAGGAAGGCGAGCCGCCGGACGGGGCCTGCGGCCAGGGAGCGTCCGAGGTCGTCGAGGACGGACAGGAGGGTGCGGGCGCTGAGCCACAGCGTGCCCGGGGACCAGGCGTGTTCGTCGGACTTGGTGTAGGCGAGCCCCGGCAGCAGCGTGATGTCGCAGCTCTCCCCCGCGAGCCGGGCGGCGCCCTCGGCGACGGCTTCGGCCATGTAGTAGTCGGTGGCGACGGGCAGATGGGGCCCGTGCTGCTCGACCGCGCCGACCGGCAGCACGGCGACGGTGTCCTCGCCGAACCGCTCGATCTCCGGGCCGCTGAGGTCGATGAAACGGGTGAAGGTCACGGCGTCTCCTGCGAAGTGGCGGGAATCTTGCCGGGGTTGAGCAGGCCCAGCGGGTCGGCGGTGAGGGCCGTCTCCCGTACCAGGTCCAGACGGCGATCGACGTACCAGTTGTGCGGGCTGTGCACGCGGACGCCCAGAGCTTCCAGGGCGGCTGTGCCGGCGTAGACGGTCTGCTCGTCCTGGTAGCGAGCCATGAGCATGCCGACCGTGCCGGAGCGCATGCCCTCCAGGTGGAGCAGGGTGTCCGGGAAGACTTTCCGGATCTCGGTGGTGTCGCCGAGGAGGACGTCGCCGCCGATCTCCAGATGGAACCAGCCGTCCTCGGCCGTCATCAGGTGGTAGGTGGGGTGGTTGAAGGACATCGAGCTGATCAGCGCGGGGCCGTCCGGTGCGGGCCGGATGTCGAGGACGCTGCCGCCGTGCGACCGGACGATCGCCCGTGCCTGCTCCACGGCCTCCTCCTCGATGATCGCGCGCACACTCAGGGCCGTGGGGTCCAGCGCCGGGTCGGGCCGGTAGACCCCCACGAGGCCGGCTTCGTCCAGCGAGGCCAGGCGCGGTGCCGGTTCGAGGCGTACCAGCGCCGACAGCGCGGCGGTGGCGGACGCCCAGTCGGCGAAGGCCGCGAACAGGCCCGTCCAGGTGCGGGCCCGCTGGAGCCGTACGGTCGCGGTGGCGATGATCCCGGTGGTGCCGTAGGCGTGGATGTACGGCAGTGCCTCCGCGTCCTGGACTGTGAAGGGCTCGGCGTCCGCCGTGCAGGGTACGACCGTCAACTCCTGTACGAAACCGTCGCTGTTGGTCTTGTGCACGAGAGAGCCGGTGCCGCCGCTTCCGCCGGAGAGGAAGCCGCCGACCGTGGTGCCGAAGGTGGACGGGAACATCCACAGCTCCTGGCCGAGGGTGCGGGCGTGGCCTTCGAGGTCGGACATCCTCGCCCCGGCCTCGGCGCGGATCCAGCCGTCACCGGCGTCGAGGATCCGGCCGCAGCCGGTGAGGTCGAGGACTGCGCCGTCGTACAGCGGGATCGCCTGGCCGTAGTTGCCGGTGCCCTTGCCGCGCGGGGTGAGGGGGATGCGGTGGCGGTGGGCCAGGGCGAGGATGCCCGGGATCTGCTCGTGCGCGGTGGGGCGCAGGACGGCCTCGGCGTGTCCGGCGGGAAGGCGCGCGGACAGGATGGGCGACATGTGCGCCCAGTCGCAGGAGGCCTTCTCCCGTGCCGCCGGGTCGCGGATCACCCCGTCGGTGCCGAGGAGTTCGGTGGCCTCGGCGCAGAACTCCTCGATCCCGGGCGTCGGCCGGCGTTCCGTCATGCCCGGAGCCCGTCCGTCGTCGACGAGTTCGGTGAGTGCGGTCAGATGTCCGGTCGTCATCACTTCAGTCCGATCGACGGGTCGATGAACTCGTCGGTCGCCAGGTCCTGCGCGGTCAGTCCCGCCTTGACCTTGGCGCCGCTCTGCTCGACGAGGGGGGTGAAGGTCTTCAGTGCGGAGGCGACGCGCTTCGTGTCGAAGCTCCCGACGCTTCCGTCGGCCTCGTTGCCGAGGATGCCGAGCTTGACCATCTGCTTCGCGGCGAAGGTGCCGGTGCCCTCGGAGTAGACCCAGCCGGTGTTGTACTGCTGGACCAGATCGGCGATGAGCTTGACGGTCGCCGACGGCTTGGCCGCGTAGTCGGCGGCCGACTGCTGCAGGACGGGAACGAGCTTCTTCAGGCAGGGGCTGAGCGACTTCAGCTCGCCGCTGCGCACCGAGAGGGCTTCCGGGTAGACGTTGTAGCCGACATCTGCGAGCAGCTGGTATTTGATCGGCTTCTTCCAGGCCGACACCTCGTGCTGGTAGATGTACGGCTCGGCGGTGGCGAAGCCCTGCTGGGCGATGCCGGGGTTGGACACGAAGCGGGCGGGCGCGCCGTCGTAACTGCCGTCCAGCTGGCTCTTCTTGATCAGGCCTTTGGAGACCAGCAGCGAGGCGTAGGTGCTGCCGTTGACGTAGACGACCTTCGCGTTCGACTTTCCGATGTCCGCGATCGACTTCCAGTCGGGGTGGGTGGCGGGGTCCCACATCAGGACCTGCGGGCTCTTCTTCATCAGTGCCGCGACGGCCGTGACCGGCTGCTTGGCGGACGCCGAGATCGCCACGTCGGTGGTGACCGTGCCGAGGGTGATGCTCTTGTCGACGTACATCTGCGAGGGGACGGTCTGGTAGCCGATGGCGGAGCCGCCGGCCCGGATCTGGATGTCGACGCCGGTGTCCTTGCCCCCGATGACCAGCGGTCCGGTGATCCGCTTCTTGTCGCTGTCGACGGTGGAGCCGGGGCCTACGAGGTTGTAGAGGGGGCCGTGTTCGGCCTCGGGCTCCCAGTCGACCTGGACGACGACCGTCTTGGGGCAGACGCCGGCCAGGTTCTGCGCGGCGGGAGCCGCCTGAAGCTTGTCGGCGGATCCGGTGGAGGCGGTGGAGGCGGTGGAGCCACCGCCACAGGCGGTGACCGATACCAGGGCGATTACGGAGGAAACGCCCGCGATGGCGGCGCGTCTGGCGGAAGAGGGCATGACGGAACTCCCTGAGGGACGGGCGGGGACGAGGGAAAGGCTGAGCGGCTACGGCCGGTCGGCCGAGGCGTGCCAGGAGCCCACGGCGAGCCGGGCTACGAGGGTGAAGACGGCAAAGACCGCGACGCCGAAGAGCGAGGCGAGGATGATCGCGGCGAACAGGTCCTCGGACTGCAACCGGGAGCGGTAGACGTCGAGCAGGGTCCCGATGCCGGGCTCGCCCTGCTTGAAGAACATGTCACCGACGATCGCACCGATCACGGACAGGCCGGAGGAGGTGCGCAGACCGGTGAAGACCGAGGGGAGGGCGGCGGGCAGTTCGAGCTTGCGCAGCCGGGCCCAGCGGCTCGCCCGCTGGAGGGTGAACAGGTCGTGGTGGGCGCGGTCGACCGACTGGATGCCGAACAAGGTGTTGGCGATCATCGGGAAGAGGGCGATCAGGACACAGACGACCACCCGGCTGGTGAAGCCGAAGCCGAACCAGAGGCCGATCAGCGGCACGATCGCGAGGATCGGCACGGTCTGCAGGACGACCGCGTACGGGTACAGGGAGCGCTCCAGCCAGCGGGCCCTGCTCATCAGCACCGCCGCCGTCACCCCCAGCACGGAGGCGATGAGCAGCCCGACGAGCGCGACCTGCGCCGTGAGCCACAGAGCCTGGAGCATCGGCTGCAGATGGGTCCAGTCGAGGAAGGACACGGTCAGGACCTGCTGCGGGGGCGGGACGAGGAAACGCCGGTCGGGGCTGAGCAGCAGATAGCTCGCGGCGTACCAGACGCCGATGGCCGCGCCGAGCGAGCCGAGCGGGGTGAGCAGCGCGGCGGGCCGGACCCGTCGGCGGCGTGCGCGGGCCGACGGCGCGGCCCGCGTCACGCCCGTTGCCGGTACGGGCTCTTCGGTCCGGGCGGTGACGGTGATGTCGGCGCTCACTGGAACCCTCCACGCAGTGCCGCGGAGACCTCGCCGGCGATACGGCCGAACTCGGGGTCGTAGCGCAGCTCGGCCGGGCGGGGATGAGGGAAAGGGACATCGAAGGAGGCGGTGATGCGCCCGGGGCGTGCCGACATGACGACGACCCGGCCGGCCAGGAAGACTGCCTCGGTCACCGAGTGGGTGATGAACAGGGCGGCGAAGCCGGTCTCGGCGTAGATGCGCTGGAGTTCCTCCTGCATGCGCAGGCGGGTCAGCTCGTCGAGGGCACCGAACGGTTCGTCGAGGAGGAACAGTGACGGCCGCGCCATGAGGGCGCGGGCCAGGGACACGCGCATCCGCATGCCTCCGGACAACTGCCCCGGCAACTGCTTCTCGAAGCCCTCCAGGCCGACCAGCCGAAGGGCGTCCAGCGCGCGCTCGCGCCGTTCGGCCTTCGGGGCCCCGGTGAGTTCGGCGGGGAGTTCGACGTTGGCGAGGACGGTGCGCCAGGGCAGCAGGGTCGGGTCCTGGAACACGTAGCCGACCGAGTCGGCGGGGGCGTGGACCGTGCCGCCGGAAGCGGTGTCCAGGCCGGAGGCGAGGCGGAGCAGGGTGGACTTGCCGCAGCCCGAGGGGCCGACGACGGCGACGAACTCACCTGGGGCGATGGAGAGTTCGAGGCCGGTCAGGGCGGTGGTCCCGTTGGCGAAGTGCTTGTCGACGCGCTCGAATCGCAGCGTCGCGTCGAGCGTCTCTTCGGCGATGGTCGGCACATCAGCTCCCTTCAGTGCCACAGTCAGGAATGTTGATAGCATGAACATTGATTGTTTCCGGCCAATATCCCGGCGGTATCCATTCGTCGGGACCCGGCGGTGGGCCGGCCTCAGTAGAATTCGCGGACCACCGACGTACGGCTGACCAGCCGCCCGCCGGCGAAGACGAGCCGCTCGGGACAGGACGCACCGAGAGCCTCCGACACGGTCACCGCGCGCACCGCCAGAAGATCGGCGACAGCACCCTCGCGCGGTCCCGCCGCAGGCAGGCCGAGGACGGCGCGGGCGCCCGCCGTGACCGCGTGCAGCGCCTCGTCCGGGGCGAGATGACCGGCCGTGACCAGCAGGGACGCGGTCTCCAGCGGATCCGCGCGGCCCACCGGGTTGAACGGGTCCCTGATGTTGTCGCCACCGGCCGCGACCCTCACGCCCGCGCCCAGCAGCGCACGTACGGCGGTGAGGCCTCGCGGAGTGGACGACGGACGGCCGCGGCCCTGGAGGTAGAGGTTCGTCAGCGGGAGGGCGACCACGCCGATCCCGGCAGCCGCGACCTCCTTGGCCGTACGCGCCGCCTCGTCCGGCTCCACCGCGCCCAGGCTGACGCAGTGACTCGCGGTGACGCCCGGGACGAAGCCATGCTCTCGCACGGCACGGGCGAGCAGGCGCAGGTCCCCCGCGCCCGGGTCGAGGGTCTCGTCCGCGTGCAGGTCGACTCCGGCATGGTGCTCGGCGGCGATGCGCAGGGTGCGTTCCACGGACGCCGCCGGGTCGGCGGACAGGTGGGGGCAGCCGCCCAGCAGGTCCGCGCCGAGGTCGAGCGCCCGGTGCAGCAGCTCGTCCGGGGCGTCGATGTGCAGGACGGCGATCTGGAGCCGTACCCGCCCTCGGAGCTGTCCGCGCAGCCGGAGCAGGGCGCGCAGGCCGCGCAGCGGATCACCGGTGCTGTAGCTGCCGTCGTCCGTCAGGAGATCCACGTGGGTCCTGACGGCCGTCACACCATTCGCACACAGCTCGTCGACCGCCCGCCCGGCGCGGTGGAACACGTCCTCCTCGGTGACCCGCGTGGCGTACGCCCGCCAGGCGGCGACGGCCGAGGGCAGATCTCCGGGCAGAGCGCCCGCCAGGTCCCAGGTCAGCGCCTTGTCCAGATGGGCGTGCGGTTCCGCGGGGGCGGGCAGGAGCAGATACCCGGTCAGGTCGAGTTCATCGGGGCCGGGGGGAAGCAGGCCGGGTGGGACGACCCGGACGACGAGACCGCTGTCCGGGTCGAGCAGGAGGTCACGGACGCCTCCGTCGGGCAGCCGTGCGCCGCGCAGCAGCAGAGGTGGCATGTCAGTGGTCCGTTCCGTGTGGCGCGGTGAGCACCGCGAAGCCGTCGAAGTCATGACGGCTTACGGGGGCGCCGAACATGTCGGTGGAGGCGTACGGGAGGGTGCGGCCGTCCCGTACGGCCGCGAACGCCTCGGCGACCCGGCCCACGAAGTCCGCCGACTCCTTGTGCCGCAGATTGTGGCCGAGCAGCGCGGTGGTGACGGGCAGATCCGCGAGGCGGCGCGTCGAGTCGGCGAAGGCGGCCACGTCGGCGCCCGGCACATGGGCGAAGAAGGTACCGCTGATCAGCGTGTCCCCGGCCAGCAGCAGCCCGGTCTCCGGCTCCCACAGGCAGATGCCGTCCGGAGAGTGCCCGGGAGTGTGGAGGACCTCCAGGCTCCGGCCGCCCAGGCCGAGGACGTCCCCTTCGTGCAGCAGGCGGGTCGGGCGTACGGCCTCGATGCGCCAGTCGGCCAGGTCGGGGACCGGCCGCACCTCGACGCGGGAGTCCGTCAGGAAGAAGCCGCCGGCATCCAGGGCGTGGAACTCCTCGTAGCGTTTGCGCAGGCCGTGCGCGAGGTGCACGTACGCCTCCAGCCACTCGTGCGGGGCCGGATCCGTGTGCAGGGCGGCTCCGTCGGCGTGTACGGCGATGTCCTCGGCGTGCGCGGCCAGGGAGGCGTTGGCGCCACGGTGGTCGAAGTGATGGTGCGAGTTGACGACCAGCAGCGGCAGCCCGGTCAGCCGCCGCACCTGCTCGCCGATGTCGGCGATGCCCATTCCCGTGTCGTAGAGCAGGGCCCTCTCGTCGCCGAGCAGAAGGTAGCTGTTGACGTGGCCGGGCTCGCCGATCACGAAGGCACCCGGGCCGGTCTCGGCGACCTGGAACCAGTCGGGGCCGCTCACGCGGCACCGAGCGCGTGGTAGCGGCGGTCGTGGTGCACAAGCGCGGTCGGTCCGCCGGTTCCGGTCACCACGTCCTCGACGGCCGCGACGATCAGGTGATGGTCCCCGGCCGGGAGGTCACGTACGACGCGGCACAGCACCGTGTACGAGCTGTGCGCCAGCAGCAGCGGCAGCCCGCCGGGCTCCTCGGCCGACCACTCCAGGTCAGCGAACCGGTCGGCGGTGCGGTCGGCGAAGCGCCGGGAGACATGCTCGCCGCCGGAGTGCAGGATGTTCAGCGCGAACCTGCGGCCGCCGAGCAGCGCAGGCAGCGAACGGCCGGCGCGGCCGACGCCGATGGCCAGCAGTTGCGGTGCGCGGCTCAGACTCATCACCGCAGTGCTCGTGAAGCCGACCGGGCGCCCCTCGGAGGTCAGGGCGGTGACGACACAGACGCCCCCGGCCAGGGCGGCCATGGCGTCGAGGAAGGCGGAGTCCGGCGGGCAGGCGACAAAACGGTCGGAGGTGGCCGCGGCCATGGGGGCTCCCTTGGGACTGGGCGGGACGAGGAGGCACGTACGACCCGTGCGACTCGATGGACTCGACGACACCTAGAATGTTCGTGCCATCAACATTTAGCGTAGGGCCTCGGTGTTTCACTGGCGTAAAACCTCTCCCCGGCCGCCTTCGGGACCTCAACGGCCCGCCGACCTCGCCCCTTAGGATTCCTGCCATGCCGACCCAACCCGCACCCAGCACGTCCCCCGCCGCCGGGGACACGGACGCGCTGCTGCGCGCCGAACTCGGCAGCGCGATCCGCAAGTTGCGCAAGGAACGAGGCCTGACCCTCGTCCAGCTGGCCGAGCGCGCCGCGCTCTCCCACCCGTTCCTCAGCCAGCTGGAGCGGGGGCTGACCCGCCCGAGCATGTCGTCCCTGCACCGCATCGCCCGCGCCCTCGGCACCACCCAGCAGGCACTCATGACCGTGGCGGCGGTACCGCATCCCGGCGCCTCGGCCGACTCCGTCCACCTGGTGCGCTCGGGTGAGGGCCTGCCCGTGGCCAACCGCGGCGGCACGGCACGCATGCTCGGGGCCCCGGCCTACTCCGCCCACCCCGTGGAGTACACCGGGGTCGGAGAGCGGTTCGACGAGTACTACGACCACCCCGGGGACGAGTTCGTCTACGTCGTGACCGGTGAGATCGAGATCGACCTGCAGACTGCGGAGGGGCCCCGCCTCCACGTACTCGGACCGGGAGACAGCATCTACTACCCTGGCGGAACTCCCCACCGTTGGCGCGCCGTCGGTGACGGTTCACGGGTACGGCTCCTCACCGTCCAGAACGCGACGGGCGAAGCCGACCGCCACCCTTGACGCAAGCGTGGTCGCAGGCGTCCGACCGCAGGGCATCCTGCTGAGGGAAGCGGACGGCCCGCGTCGCCTTGGTTCGCGGCGTCGACGAGGAGGTCGAGCAGGGCCGCGTCGCCCACTGGGGACGAGGGCCGCAGCGGGGCCGGCAGGCGAGGCTGGAGCACGGAACGGCCGCCCGGGTCCTGGTGGGCGTACCATCCGGCGAGCTGGTACCAGATCTGGGCGCCCTCGGCCCGGCTGCCCAGCCCGACTTCACTCAGGGGCATGTCGAACACGGCCCCGCCGTCGATCGCCCCGAGCCGCTGCCGGACCTCCTCCGGCGCGTCCCGCACCGGCGTACCGGTCCCGTCGAACGCCCCGAGCACCCCACCGTCGATCACCCCGGGGGGCCCCGCGAAGTCCCAGGCGGCGTAGGACCGGACCGGGACCACCGTCCCCAACACCTGCGAGGTCGTCGACAAGATCCTCTACCGGGCCAGCAAACTCGTCACGCTCAACGCCACGTCGTACAACAACGAGCACGCCAGGTTCCTCACCGACGACGGGCTGATGCTCTCCGACCACGATCCGCTCACCGCCGGCTTCAGCTGGACACGCGACTCCGCCTTCCAGCTCAGCGACCAGTTCGGCGGCCCGCACGGTGACTACTCCAACGACGTCGACAGCGTGCCCGCGGCGGCCCGCGCCCCACCGGCGGCACTGCGTCCTCCCTGACGCCGGGCGGCGGGGAATACGGGACGACGGCGTACCTGTGCCAGGGAAAGAAGGACGACCACACGCACCGCGCGGTTGCGCCCCGCCCCGGGACGCACAGGAGACACAAAGACAGGACAGCGCGATTGACGTGCACATGATCAGCCTCTACGTTCTGACCGATTTCCCGAACCTTGTTCGATATCCCGGCCATTCAGGCGCCCCCGTACGCCACCCTGGAGCCCAAGTGAGCGAAAACCCCTCCCTGTCCCGTCGCGCTCTGCTCGGCAGGAACCGGCTCAAGTCCTACAACCACCCGGCCCGTTACGTCCGCCACGCCGACCACGCGGGCCGCATCGACGAGTACCCCATCGAGCCGTACAAGGACTCCCTGTGGACCCTCGTCCCCGGGCTCACCGACGGCTCCGGGGTCTCCTTCCAGTCGGTCAACTACCCCACCCGCTACCTGCGGCACTACAACTACACGCTCCAACGAGACGCGCATGACGGCACCTCGACGTTCGCCGCGGACGCGACCTTCTCCCGCACGGCGGGCCTCGCGGACGCGAGCTGGATCTCCTTCCAGTCCTACAACAACCCGACCCGCTACCTACGCCACTCGAACCACGTCCTGCGCATCGACCCGATCTCCACGACCACGGACCGTCAGGACGCGACCTTCCGGGTCGGGTACTGACCATGGAAGGCACCCGCATGTCGAGCGACTCCGCACCGGGCTGGGCCGGACGCATCACCGTGCGCGCCCTCGCACTCGCCCTCGCACTCGCCCTCGGACTGGCCGGCCTGACGGCTCTGAGCGGCCACGCGTCGCCGCCGCTGTCCGCCGCGCTGGCCGCCGTCAGCACCAGCCAGATCGGGGTCACCCCGCCGCCCATGGGCTGGGCGTCCTGGAACAGCTTCGCCAGCAGCATCGACTCCGATGTCATCAAGGAGCAGACGGACGCTCTCGTCTCCTCCGGCATGGCGGCGGCCGGCTATCAGTACGTCAACCTCGACGACGGCTGGTGGCAGGGCGACCGCAACGCCGACGGCTCCATCGCCGTCGACACGGACCTGTGGCCGGGCGGGATGCAGGCCGTCGCCGACTACATCCACAGCAAGGGCCTCAAGGCCGGCATCTACACCGACGCCGGCCGGAACGGCTGCGGCTACTACTACCCCACCACCCGCCCGGCCGCCCCGAACACCGGCATGGAAGGCCACTACCAACAGGACCTGGAGACCTTCCAGCGCTGGGGTTTCGACTACGTCAAGATCGACTGGTGCGGCGGCCGGGTGGAGGGCCTCGACCAGGAGACGACCTACAAGGCGATCGCCGCCGCCAACAAGGCCGCCACCGCCGTGACCGGCCAGGAGCTCGTGCTGTCCTTCTGCGAGTGGGGCAGCGGACTGCCCTGGAACTGGGCCGCCGGGTACGGCGACCTGTGGCGCACCAGCACCGATGTCATCCTGTGGGGCCAGACCCCGACCACCGGCATGATGCTCACCAACTTCGACCGGGGCCTGCACCCGACCGCTCAGCACACCGGCTCCTACAACGACCCCGACATGCTGATGGTCGGCATGAGCGGCCTGACCGCCGCCCAGAACCGGCTCCACATGGGCCTGTGGGCGATATCCGGCGCACCGCTGCTGGCCGGCAACGACCTGGCCACGATGAGCACCGCCACCCGCGACATCCTCACCAACCCCGAGGTCATCGCCGTCGACCAGGACCCGCGCGGACTCCAGGGCGTCAAGGTCGCCGAGGACACCAGGAACCTCCAGGTGTACGGCAAGGTTCTCACCGGCACGGGCAAGCGCGCGGTGTTGCTGCTCAACCGCTCGTCCGCTTCGGCGTCCATGACCGTGCGCTGGGCCGACCTCGGTCTGACCGGCGCCTCCGCGTCGGTGCGCAACGTGTGGACGGGCGGCAACGCGGGTTCCCACGCGACGAGTTACTCCACCACCGTCCCGGCGGGCGACGCCGTGCTGCTCACCGTCTCCGGCACCGAGGCGTCCGGGTCGACGTACGAGGACACGACCACGGCCACCACACCCACCTTCGGTGCCGTCACGACCGGCGCGGCCGGCACCAAGCTGGTGGACATCACCTATGCCAACGGCGGCGGCACCGCCCGCACGGCGACCGTCCAGGTCAACGGCCAGTACACGTCCGTGGTCGCGTTCCCGCCGACCGGCTCGGCCACGACCTATCGCACGGTGTCCGTACTGGCGCACCTGGGCAAGGGCACCAACACCGTGCGCTTCGCCGCGGTCGGAGGCGGCACCGCGCCCGACATCGACGCCATCCGCGTCCAGGACATCCCCGGCACCAACGGCGTCGCTCTCGTCGGCGCCGCCTCCGGCCGCTGCGCCGGCCTGGAGAGGAACACCATCGCCGACGGCTCCCAGGCCATCCTGTGGGACTGCTTCGGCGGGCGGAACGAGACGTTCTCCCCCACCTCACGCGGCGAGCTCGTCGTCTACGGCAACAAGTGCCTGGACGCCGATGGCAACGGCACCGCCAACGGCACCAAGGTCATCATCTGGGACTGCAACGACGGCACCAACCAGAAGTGGACCCTCCACTCCGACGGCACGATCACCAACGACCTGTCGGGACTGTGCCTCGACGCCGAGGAATCGGCGACCGCCAACGGCACCAAGCTGATCCTGTGGACCTGCAACGGCCAGACCAACCAGCAGTGGGCATTCGACTGATCCGTCCTGCCCCCTCCGTGCCCGTCACCGGGACCGGTTCGACGGCCGGCCCGACGACGGGCGCTGTGGCGTGGTGAGAACGAGGACGCCGTCGGCGTGGACCTCGGCGTATTCGTCGATGGTGCGCCGGGTGATCTCGACGCGGCCGGTGAGGGTGAGGTCGCCGACGGCGCGCAGGGCGGGCTGTGCGGTCTCCTCGCCGGCGTTCGCCGAAGGCCTCACTCCGGACGTCGTCGAGGCGATCACGCGTCGGGCGCTGTTCAGCAGGCGGAACGCGGAGTACTGCCGACGGTGCAGAACATGGTGGGACGGCGGCCTTCGCGTGACGCGCGCCCGTTTCGGCGGCTGAAGCCGCGATGAGAGCAACCTGTCAACGGGCACAGCATATTTCCCGTATACGGGGTGCCCGCCGCCCAATTGGGACAGGCGGGGAGGCTCGCGCGTTGAGGTGTCAACAATTTTGCTGATAGTTCTCTCATCCAGCGCGCGCGTGTTCTGGACGCCGCCGCCCTCAGGTCCGGCGCACCGTCCCCCACCCTTGTCTTCAGGGAGTGTTCGTGAGCAAGCAGAGAACAAGTCGGGCCCGTAACCGACGGACTTGGCGAGGCATAGCCGGCGTGGCCGCCGGTGTGGTCCTCGTCGGGGGCGGATTCGTGGCGGCCAACGCCGCGACGACCACCGGCGACGCGCGGACGTCGGCTGCGGGTGTGCACTACCCGGTCGACAAGAAGGCCGACGGCATCGCGGCCGTGGTCAGCGCGGCCAACGCGTTCTTGAACACGCTGGACTCCGACCAGCAGGCGGAGACACTGCTGGACTTCAGTGAGGAGAACGCGACCGCCTGGTCGAACCTGCCGTGCGGCGGATCCTGCCGGCCCGGCATCCAGACCGGCTCGCTGAGCGACGAGCAGCTGGCCGCCCTGAAGAACGTGCTGAAGGTGGCCCTGGGAACCGGCAAGGACACCGGCTACGAGCACGTTCTGCAGACCCTCCTGGCCGATGACCAGCTGGCCGCGGCGGAGAGCTCGGGCTCAGGGCCTGCCGCGCCGACGGACAGCGCGTCGAGCGACGCGTCGGCCTCCGCCGACCCCTCGGCCTCCGCCGACCCCTCGGCCTCCGCTTCGGCGGACCCGAGCGCCACGTCCGGTGACGCCCCGACGGGAGCCCCGCCGTCCGGCGGCACCGGCGGCGGCGCAGGCGGCGGCTACGGCAGCGACATCTACTTCCTGGCGTTCCTGGGCACCCCGTCGGTCGACGGCACCTGGCAGCTGCACTTCGGCGGCCACCACCTCGCCGTGAACATCACCTACAAGGACGGCAAGGTCTCCGGCGCAAGCCCGTTCTTCACCGGCGTGGAGCCCACCAGCTGGACCGCGGACGACGGCACCGCCTACGAGCCGCTGGCGAACTTCCGCGACGGCCTGCTGAAGCTGACCGGCAGCCTGAGCACGGAGCAGCTGGCCACCGCCAAGCTGTCCGAGTCGTTCAGCGACGTGCTGCTCGGCCCGGGCGAGGACGGCCAGTTCCCGGAGACCAAGGAGGGCATCAAGGCCGGCGAGCTGTCGCCCAAGCAGCAGAAGCTGGTCCTGGCGGCGATCCACCCATGGGTCGCGGGCGTGGACGACTCCACCGCGAAGAAGCTCATGAAGACGTACGCGCGTGAGCTGAACGAGACCTACGTCGGCTACTCCGGAGGTACGGACCTGGACGCCCAGGGCGACTACGTCCGCATCGACGGCCCGAGCGTGTGGATCGAGTTCGTCTGCCAGAACGGCTTCGTCTATCAGGACAAGGTCCACTACCACACCGTGTACCGGGACCACACCCGCGACTACGGCAGCGAGTTCTCCTTCTCATGACCCGACCGCGAAACTGGCTGACCACAGCACTGGGTCTGGTGGCCGGGATCGCGATCGCGGTACCGGCGACGCTCCTCCTCGGGGCGTCGCCGGCCGCCGCGCATCCGATGCCGCACTCCATGGTGGAACTCGACGTGTACCAGGCGTCGGTGAGGGCACGGCTGGAACTGCCGACCGACGACTTCTCCCGGGCCAGCGGGATCGACCTGAGCGACACCACCCAGGCCACGTTGTCCAAGAGGGCCAAGGCCATCCGGGCCTACCTCGGCAAGCACATCCACCCGGCCACCACCGAGGGCAGGGCCTGGCAGGTCAACGTCGGCGACCTGAGCCTCAGCAGCACCGAGCAGACCTCCACCGGCCCCTACCGGGAGCTGACCGCCGAGGCCGTGCTCACCCCGCCGGTCGG
This sequence comes from Streptomyces griseoruber, assembly GCF_001514205.1. Classification (GTDB taxonomy): domain Bacteria; phylum Actinomycetota; class Actinomycetes; order Streptomycetales; family Streptomycetaceae; genus Streptomyces; species Streptomyces griseoruber. Next base: position 228,090 of record NZ_KQ948781.1, read on the forward strand.
CGCCGACGTACGGCACTTCACCTTCGACTACGACGTCATCGTCCATCAAGTCATCACGCACACAGCTCTGGTGGCGGTACGTCAGGACTGGGCCACCGGACAGGTCGACGACGCGGGCACCACCCAGGTCGGCACCGTCCGGGTCGACACCCGGACCATGAAGGTCCCGGCCCTGAACGTCGACCTCGGCGAAGGCAGCGCCTGGCGCGGCTTCCTCGCCCTGGTGAAGCTGGGTGGCGACCACATCCTCACCGGCACCGACCATCTGCTCTTCCTGCTGATCCTGCTCCTGCCCGCGCCGCTCGCGGCCACCGCAGGACGGTGGCGCGGGCTGGTCGGCGCGCGGTCAGCGCTCGGCCGGATCGGCCGCATCACGCTCGCCTTCACCGTCGGGCACTCCGTCGCGCTGGCCGCGACCGCGCTCGGCCGCCTCGACATCCCGGACTGGCCGGTCGAGGCGTTCATCGCGCTGAGCATCCTCATCGGTGCCGTCCACGCGATCCGCCCGCTGTTCCCCGGCCGCGAGGCACTTGTGGCCGGGGTCTTCGGGCTGGGTCACGGCATGGCGTTCTCCTTCGTCCTGGCCGAGATGCATCTGTCCACCGGACAGCTCCTGGCCAGTCTCCTCGGCTTCAACCTCGGCATCGAGCTGGTCCAGCTCCTGCTGGTCTGCCTGGCGCTGCCCTCGCTGCTGGTCCTCGCCCGCCTGCGCATCCAGCCTCTGCTGCGGCTGGTCGGCGCCCTGCTCACCGGCACGGCGGCGCTCGGCTGGCTGGCCGACCGCCTCGGTCTGCCCAACCCCGTCGCCCGGGCAGCCGACAGCGCCGGATCCCACACCACGGCGATGCTGGCCGCCCTCACGGTGACCGCGCTCGCCGCCACCGCCCGGACCCTGACCAGTCGGCACGCACGGCCCGGACCGGCCGAGCCACCGGCGGCGACCTGTCCCGAGTGTGCAGGACGACACGCGGCGCCGACATGTGAGCCGCACGATCGGGACCAGTCGGTGGACACCGCCGACTCGGCGACGGCACAGAGTCGTTGAGGGCCTGGGGCGGTGATCCTGTGGGCGCCGGAGAGCGGGGGCGTCGTTCGCAGCAACAGGTCGGCCCCTGCCGACTGCGGCTCGCCGACACCTCGGACTGTTCAGCCCCTGGCGCCAGCCGGACACCGGTGATCGCGGTCGACGCGGGACGGACCCTGCCCGAGGGCAGCCGCGCAGCCTCGGCAAGATCCGTAGCACCCGGGAACCGCCCCGGCCGGCCAGCACCACGCCGACGTCCTCCACCGGGCGCTGCAACGGCGGTGTCCGCCGCTGGTGGCGTACGGGCAAGTCGATGCGCAGACGCCGGCCCGCGAGCGTGACGTCGGCGAGACTCCCTGCGTAGCGGCTGTGACACCACGCGCTGAGCTGTCCGCACCCCTTACATCCCGCAGGACCGGATCTCGTGCGGGCACGAACTGCCACCACAGCATCGGAGGCTTCCACCGAGATCACCAGGACGTCAGACAACTGCGGTAACAGACGGGCCAGTTCAACAGAACACTGCGCTCACTGTTCCGGCACGAGAAGAAGAACGGTCAGATCTCCCGCAACCCGACGATCCGCATGCGTGTCCCCCGGCGGAGCGGCGGCATGTCCTCGGGGCGGATGCGCTCGCGGCGCGAGCGCAGGAAAGCGCCGAGCTCAGTGTATTTCAGGGAACCCACACACCCGGTCTGCGCGATAGCGGCCTGCCGACGCGCCGCTGACACAGGGGATGACATCCCCTGGTACGCACGCTGCGAGCGCCGCATCGTGGGAAACATGAACCCCACCGACACTGCTGCTGAAGCGCCCCGCCGGGTCGCCATCGTCACCGGCGGCTCGCGCGGAATCGGGCGCGCCGTTGCCGCCGCCTGGCCCGTGAGGGCCTGATCAGGCCGATGTCGCCGACGAACACGCCGTCTCCGCTGTGTTCGAGCAGGTGCACGCCGAGTTCGGCGGCGTGGACGTCGTGGTGAACTGTGCCGGACGGCTGGCTCTGTCCCCGATCGCCGACCTCGATCTGAGCGTGCTCGACGCCGTGCATCGCACCAACATCCGTGGCACCTTCGTCGTCGCGCAGCAGGCCGCCCGCCAACTGCGCGTGGGCGGCTCCTTCGTCGCCTTTCGACCTCCGTGGTCGCCACCCAGTTCCCCGCCTACGGTGCCTACACCGCCAGCGAGGGCGCGGTCGAGGGCGATCACTCTGATCCTCGCGCGCGAGCTGCGTGGCCGGGACATCACCGTCAACGCCGTCGCCCCCGGGCCCACGGCGACCGGCCTCTTCCTGGACGGCAAGACGGACGAGCAGATCGAGGCGCTGACCAAGGCCCCGCCGCTGGAGCGTCTGGGAACGCCGGCCGACATCGCCCACGTGGTCGCCTTCCTCACCAGCAGGGAAGGGCACTGGGTCAACGGCCAAATCCTGCGGGCGAACGGCGGCCTGGCCTGATGGCGGCGTCCGCCCCACCCCGCAGGTCGTCGTGATCACCGGCGCCTCCAACGGATTCGGCCGCCTGGCCGCACCTCTCACTGGCACGGGCCGGCCACACCGTCGTCGCCGGGATGCGCGCCACCACCGGTCGCAACGCCGACACCGTCGGACAACTCGCCCAACTGGCAGCCGACGAGGATCACGGGGAAACTTCATTCTCGTCATAAGGTCCGTCCCATGACGACGCGGGCTTGGTTCGAGATCGATGATCCGGACGACGACTTCGAGTTCGACGACACTGAGAGAGCCTTCATATCTGCGCTGAGCGGGCGTTGCACGGCCTGGGCGCCAGCTGATGTCGTCGGGGAGGTCGGACGCCCGGACGACTGGGAATCGCTCCTCGCTCATGTCAGCCTGTCCGACCGGGCAGAGCCCCGTCGGCACTTGATCGATCTGGGTGTGCACCTGGTCGGTGACCGCGCCCGAGGGGACCGTCTGCACAATCAGCTGTATCTGCTCCCGGATCGTCCCAGCGCCTGGGCACTTGATGCCACGGGCTCCACGGAACGGCTCGCCGAGCTTGCCGCCGAGTGGTTCCGCGCGGTTCTGGACAAGCCGATCGTGTTGTATGTCTGGCTCCACGAGGGCTACGCCTACGCTGCCCGCTACGCGTTCGCCGACAGCGGCGAGACGATCTGCCAGAGTTATGTGGAGAGCATCGCCCCACCGGGCCAAGCCGCAGGGCTGACAGCCGCCGGCCATGTGCACGGCAAGGGCTGGATCCAGACCGTCGGCTTGCCGACGCCCTCTCTCTATCTGCACATCCGGGGCGACCTCGAAAGGGGCAGTACCATGTCCGGGGTTCCGGCAACCACCAAGCGTGGACCGCTTCCCGGACTTTGGTACGAATGATCGTCTGCCTCCCGTTGACCTACGCCGCACCACAACCGCACCAGATCTAGCGGGGAACAGCGGGGAATCACGGTGAAAGTGGTCGGGCTCTACGAGGACACGCTCCAGTGATTCGCCCGGTTCAGCGCCCCAACTAGGCCGTGTTTTAGAACTGAGTCCCTGACCGTGCTTCATGGCGTGATGATCTAGGTGTGGGGCGTGGGGATCTTTCGGATGAGCAGTGGTCGGTGCTGGAGCCGTTGTTGCCGGTCGTGGGGCTGGGGCGTCCGGTTCGCAACCGGCGTCGGTTGATCGACGGGGTGCGGTGGCGTGTGCGGACCGGCGTGCCGTGGCGGGATCTGCCGGTCGAGTACGGGCACTGGCAGACCGTGTATGGGTTGTTCAGGCGCTGGCAGCGTGAGGGCGTGTGGGCTGGGATCCTGACTGCGTTGCAGGTCAGGGCCGACGCTGCGGGTCTGATCGCGTGGGAGGTGAACGTCGATTCCACGGTCTGCCGGGCCCATCAGCATGCGGCAGGAGCCCGCCGGGACGGTGCCGGGCAGAAGGAACCGCCGGGCGGGACGCGGACCGAGCCGGACGATCACGGGCTGGGCCGCTCGCGCGGCGGGTTCTCCACGAAGATCCATCTGGCCTGTGAGCAGGGGCAGAAGCCGTTGTCGCTGCTGGTCACGGCGGGCCAGCGGGGCGACAGCCCGCAGTTCGAGCCCGTTCTCGAAGCGATCCGGGTGCCCCGCGCCGCCGGCGGGCGTCCCCGGGTGCGTCCTTTGCGGGTGCGGGGTGACAAGGCGCACTCCTCACGCGCCAACCGTGCCTACCTGCGCCGACGCGGGATCAGGTGCACGATCCCCGAGCCGGCCGACCAGATCCGCAACCGCAGGCGCCGCGGCAGCGCGGGAGGCCATCCGCCCGCCTTCGACCGCCAGGACTACAAGACCCGCCACGCGGTCGAGTGCGGGATCAGCCGTCTCAAACAGCACCGGGCCGTGGCCACCCGATACGACAAGCTGGCCGTCCGCTTCGAGACGACGGTCCAGATCGCGGCGATCCAGCAGTGGCTGTGAGCCGCCGCGGGCCCACACGGCCGTGCCCTGCTGGCGCCCGAACCGACAGCGCACCGTGGGGAGAAGTCCAGTGGCCGCCGAGTACTACTGCGCAGACAGCGAAAACGGCGACCACATCGACGACCCCTCCGAGGACGCCCTGTTCGACCTCATCAGCGAACTCAACGACACGGGAAACACATTCGTCGTCATCCAGCCCGACCAGGACGACCCTGTCTGGTTCGCGTCCGTCGCCGTCCACGACGAAGGCGGCTACGAGATCGTCCGCCATGACACCACCCACCGCGAACACCACGTGACCACCGAGAACGGCATCGACCGAATCACGAGCGACCTCATCATCTGGCTCGCCGCCCGCGACTTCCAAAACACGGCCTAGCCCCAAATGCACGCACAACCGTGCCGTTTGGCTGCCTAAAGCGGTGCTCCCGTCTGCGGCGCTCAGTGCGACGGTATGAAGCCGGCGGACTGGTCAAGGTGGAACGAGGCGCCCAGAGCCGTCGGAATCCACCCCTCACGCAGGGCAAGCTGAATGGCTCGCGCAACTCCGGATGGCAGGACCGGCTCAGCCTCACGTCCGAACCAATTGCTCGGATGCGGCTGATTGGTCGTGACCACGAGCGTTGTCCCAGGGGTTTCTGCGTGCTCGACCGCGAACGTGCACGGTGTCCACGACAGCGCTTGGAAGTCTCCTCAGGGCGACGGTTGTCCGGATCGCTCAGTCGCCGACGAACCAGAGATACCTGTGCGTTCCTCCCTGAACGACGGTGCACAGCTCTCGGACCTGGTCCACCCAGATGCCGCCGTAGGCTTCGGGAAGCCGGTCAAGCTCCGCGAGTAGCAGGGGCACCTGCCGCTCGTTGAAGACGGCGTCCCCATAAGGACTCAAGGCCCACAGCATCGGGAAGTTCACCGGATCCAGGGCGGGATAGAGGTCCGTCCATTCCAGGCCGACCTGGGCACGAACGACGGGCTTTCCGAGGTCCCCGCGCACCTGCATGTTGATCACCCGCTGACCTTAACGGCCGCTGATGTCCAGGCGCCAAGGCGTTCGCCTACGCTTCCGACTCCTGAGTCCGGGCCGTCCTCGGGCCGTCCGAGTCCACTCGGCAGCAGCCAACAACGCCCAGGTTGTGCCACGCGTGAGTACATCCCCTGGCGCAGTACAGCGTTCGCCTGCGGGTGTCGGCGATGCCGAAGAGGGCGACGAGCAGGCGGAAGGACTTGGTGAGTTCGTAGGCCGGAAGTGTTTCCATTCCGAAGCGCCACTTCGTGAGCATCACCGCCGGCGTGTGCGTGGGGCGGATGCCGGAACGCGCGATGCTCTCCGGCACGTCCTCCTCGCAGGCCCGGGCCTGCCCACAGAACAGCACCAGTGCATGGAGGATTTTGCGCTGGTCATCCTCTGAAAGGCCCTCGAACCACTCGACGCCCTGGGCCAACGGTCTGAGCCCCTGTGCGAGTTCGTTCAGGATCACCTCGTGTGCGTACAACACAGACTTCCACCTCCCTCTGGTTCAGATCGACCGTACGCGCAAGGCCATCCGTGAGCAGCACGGTTTCCCGTGCCCTGATGGCACAGCCATCTGATGCAGCCACTCAACCCTGCCCATACTCGGCGACGAACTGGGGACGGTATACCTCTCGGTAGCGGTCGAGTGCCTCCTGAAGCTTGGTGGCTCCTCGGGGAACGACAACGACAAGCTGGTCCCAGCCTGGAAAACGAAGGTGGTCCGGGATCTGGACCAGACCGGTGATCGAGTCCCAGAAGGCGTCCCAGTTCATGCCGTAGAAGTCCGGAAAACGCAGCTCCCGCTTCAGTAGGAGATGCAACATGTACTCATCGGCTACCCCACCGACATCAATGGTGACCACGGGGACATGGTGTCATCTCCATACCGCATCCGATGGCGTAGCGGAGTACACAGCACCAGGACAACCGCGGCCGGCCGATAGAACACATGGGGCCCCGTCCGTTGCCAGAACGGGGCCCCAGCGCTACGGCGCAGGTTGGTAGGTCACGGTGGTGCCAGGGCAGGGTCCGCGAGTTGGGTTGGTGTTTCCTCTTCGACGGCGTCGAGGATGAGGCCCCAGCGGAGCTTGGTCGCGGTCCACTCCGAGACGTACCGGCAGGTGACTTCGACGGCCGGCGGGAGCCACTCGGCCGGGTCCTGGTCGGGCCTGCTGCGGTTCGAGGCGGCCGAGACCGCGACCGGGGAGGTCGCGGCGTCGAGGTCATTGGGGTCGGGTGACCCGGCTCCTCCGTGGGCGAGAACAAGGAGTTCGCCCGCCAGTACCTCGCCGGTGAACCGGAAGTGGAGCGCACCCCGCAGGGCACCCTCGCCGAACGGCTGCGCGCCAGCGGGACCGGCATCCCCGCCTTCTGCACCCCGGCCGGGGTCGGCACCCAGGTCGCCGACGGCGGACTGCCCCGGCGCTACGACCCCGACGGCAGCGTCTGCGTGGCCTCCCCACCGAAGGAGGCACGGAAGTTCCGCGGCCGGACGTACGTCCTGGAAGAAGCCATCACCAGCGGCTTCGCCCTCGTGCGGGCCGCCCACCCCGAACGCACCGCCAAGCCGCCCCGGTAGTCCGAACCCGCACACCTCCTTCAACAGAGCCCGTTTTGAACGCAGGCTCCCGGCCCCACCCGTTCAGGAATCACGAACTCGCGCGCTGTCGACGGCACGGTCTCTCTTCGATCGGGGCATCGCCTGCCAGCGAACTGCGAGGAGGGTGGGGAGTAGTACTGCGGTACTAGCGGGCCCCGCCGGATTCGGTTCCGCCGTACGGGATGGTTGCCCGATACCGCTCCTAGGTTGAGATCGCGGGTCAGTCAGGCCCAGCTCACCCAATGATCTCTTCTCCTGGTGGGAGTAATCCGTGGCCACCTTCCTCTATCGGCTCGGCCGGCTGGCGTTCCGGCGACGACGCGTCGTCGTGATGCTGTGGGTCGCCGTCCTGGCCGCCATCGGCATCGGCGCCATGAGTGCGCCCGGCACATCCTCCGGGGCGTTGAGCGTTCCGGGCACGCAGTCGCAGCGGGCGATCGACCTGCTGCAGAAGGAGTTCCCGCAGGCCTCTGCCGACGGCGCCACCGCACGGGTGGTGTTCGAGGCGCCCAGCGGGCAGAAGCTCACCTCCGCCGCCAACAAGGCCGAGGTCGAGTCCCTGGTGGCGAAGCTGGAGAAGTCGCCGCAGGGTCGGGTGTCACCGATCCCTTCACCAGCGGTCTGGTCAGCAGGTCCGGCACCATCGCCTACGCCCAGGTCTCCTACAAGGTCGCCCAGGCCGACGTCAGCGGCGCCGCCCACGCCGTCCAGACAGACGTCGTCCAGCAGGGCGAGAAGGCGGGGCTGAAGGTGAGCCTGGGCGGCAACGCCGTCAAGGACAAGGCCACGAGCAAGGCGGCCGAGCTGATCGGCGTCGGGGTCGCCGCCGTCGTCCTGCTGATCACCTTCGGCTCGCTGATCGCGGCCGGACTGCCGCTGCTCACCGCGATCCTCGGGGTGGCCGCGGCCGTCCTGTCGGTCACGCTCGCCACGCACTTCTTCGACATGGCCTCGGCCTCCACGACCCTGGCACTGATGCTGGGCCTGGCCGTCGCCATCGACTACGCCCTCTTCATCGTCTCCCGCCACCGCAACGAGATCCGCGACGGCCACCAGCCCGAGGAAGCCTGCGGGCGTGCCCTGGGCACCGCCGGGTCGGCGGTCGTCTTCGCCGGGCTGACCGTGATCGTGGCGCTCAGCGGTCTGACCGTCATCGGCATCGGCACGCTCACCGCCATGGGCCTGGCCTCCGCCTTCGCCGTCGCCGTCGCCGTGATCATCGCGCTGACCCTGCTGCCGGCCGTCCTGGGCTTCGCCGGTCCGCGGATCATGAAGGGCAAGCTGCACACCCGCCGTATGAAGGCGCTGGAGCGCGGCGAGGGCGAGTCGACGGGCGTGCGCTGGGCGAAGTTCGTCACCCGCAACCCGGTCAAGGTGCTCGCCGTCTCGGTGGCCGGCCTGGCCCTGCTGGCCATCCCCGCGATGTCCCTGAAGATGGCCCTGAACGACGACTCCATGAAGCCCCCCGGCAGCACCCAGCGCATCGCCTACGAGACCCTCAGCAAGGGTTTCGGGCCGGGCTTCAACGGACCGCTCACCGTGGTCGTCGACGCCCGGGGCAGCGACGATCCCAAGGCCGCCGCCCAGGACGCGTACACCATGCTGAGCAAGCTGGACGATGTCGCCGCCGTCCGTCCCGCCTCCTTCAACGAGGCCGGCGACGTGGCCCTGCTGGGCGCCGTCCCCAAGAGCGCCCCCACCAGTGAGGCCACCAAGAACCTGGTCAACGAGATCCGCGACCACGGCGCCGCACTGCACCAGGACACCGGCGCCGAACTGATGGTCACCGGCCTGACCGCCGTCAACATCGACGTCAGCAACAAGCTCTCCGCGGCGCTCGTGCCCTACCTGGCCATCGTCGTGGGCCTGGCTCTGGTCCTGCTCCTGCTGGTCTTCCGGTCGATCGTGATCCCGCTCAAGGCCGCCCTGGGCTTCCTGCTCAGCGTGGTCTCGACCCTCGGTGTCCTGGTCGCGGTCTTCCAGTGGGGCTGGCTGAAGGACCTCTTCGGCGTCGACCAGACCGGCCCCATCGTCAGCCTGCTGCCCATCCTGCTGATCGGCGTCGTCTTCGGACTCGCCATGGACTACGAGGTCTTCCTCGTCTCCCGGATGCGGGAGGAGTACGTCCACGGCGCCGAGCCCACGCAGGCCATCGTGCGGGGTTTCCGGCACAGCGGCCGGGTGGTCACCGCGGCCGCGGTCATCATGGTCTCCGTCTTCTCCGGATTCCTCCTCGACGACGCCGCTCTGATCAAGTCGATCGGCCTGGGGCTCGCCGCCGCAGTCTTCTTCGACGCCTTCGTCGTCCGGATGACCATCGTCCCGGCGGTGATGGCCCTGCTCGGCCACCGCTCCTGGACCCTGCCGAAGTGGCTGGACCGCGTCCTTCCGAACGTGGATGTCGAGGGCGAGAAGCTGCGCCACCTGCTCGACGCCGAGCAGACGGACTCCGCGCATGAACTCGTACCCGCCGGTGTCGCCGCCGGGGTCCACGCGGGCGACGATTCGGACGGCCACAGCGCCCCCCGCGCCTTCACCGACGTCCACGCTTCCGACGACACGGACACTCCGGCATCTGCCCAGCAGGCCCCCGGGAAGGCACGAGGACTGTCCAGGCTCAAGCAGCGCCTGGCACGGGGCGGCGACGCCACCGCCGGGACACAGCAGTCCGAAGTACCGACGCGCAGGAAGCTGCTGAAGAACCCGATCCGCAGGAGTTGACGAACCAGCCGCAGCGCCTGCTTCCGCACGGCTCCTGACCTGGCGGCCGACGCTCACCGGCCGCCTCCCCTGCCCCGCCCGCCGGCCCGATCCCCCCGGGCCGGCGGGCGGCCCGACATCGCGAAGGGCCCACCCCGTGACCGCACCGAGCGCCCCCGCTCCCGCCCCGCACCCGGACGAGCGCCACTTCCTCCAGGCCCTGACGAGCGATCCCGAGCAGCGGGTGATCGTCTCGGTCGTCTCCCGGCTCGCCTCGTGGCGCCGGGCCGACCGGACCCGTCCCTGGGTCCGGCGGTGGGGGGTCCCGGTCTTCTGCTTCGCGGTCGGCAGCGACGCCTACGCCAATCCCCACAACGTCGGCGACCCCCAGCTGCCCATCATCCTCGCCTTCTGCATCCCGCTGCTGTGGCGGGAACGGCGCCCCATGCTGGTCTTCGCCCTCACGACGGCCGTCTCGATCGTGTCTCTTCCTCTGGGCGTGCTGACCGGCGCCGAATTCGCCCGGGTGGTCGCCCTCTTCAATGTCGGCCGTCACTGCCCGCCGCGACAGCTGGCCACGGCCACCGGCATCACCCTCGTGCAACTCGTCGCATGGGCCTACTTCTTCTGGCACGGCCGGCAGCTGGAGTACGTCACACGTCCGGAGCCCGTGACGTTGATGGTGATGGTCGCCGTGGCGGCGTTCGCGGCACTGGGCCTGCTCCTGCGGCTGGCCTACGCCTACATCGACGCCCTGAAGAAGCAACGCGACCAGCAGGCCCGGCTCGCCACCGCGCAGGAACGCGCCCGCGTCTCCCGCGAGATGCACGACATCCTCGGCCACACCCTCGCCGTCATCGTCGGCCTCGCCGACGGCGCCGCGCCCCTCGCCGAGACCAGGCCCGAACGCGGCGCCCAGACGCTGCGCATCATCAGCGCCAGCGGCCGCGACGCCCTGGCCGAACTGCGCCGGCTCCTCGCCGTCATCGGCGACGACAACGACCGGCCGCGCGATGCCCCGCTCGCCCCGCAACCCGGCCTCGCCGACCTCGACGCCCTGCTCGACCGGGTCCGCGCCGCCGGCCCCACCGTCGCCCTGTACGCGCACGGTGACCTCACCGGCCTGGCCCCTGGGCTCCAGCTCTCCGCCTACCGCATCATCCAGGAAGCCCTGACCAACACCGTCAAGTACGCCGCCTCCGACACCTCGGTCCACGTCTCCGTCGCCGCCGACCCCGGCGTCGTACGCATCACCGTGGAGGACACCGGCCCGCCCCGCACCCCCGCGCGCCGTGGTGCGACGGGCGGCGGCCGGGGCCTGGTCGGTATGCGCGAACGCGCCACCCTGTACCGGGGCGAGGTCACCGCCGGGCCCAACCGTGAGGGCGGCTGGACCGTCCACGCCCTCCTCACCCCCGACCCGCCGGTCACCTTCGCTGAGAAGCAGCCCGGTTGACACTGTCCGCATCGCCGGAGGCCAGCCCCCGCAGGGCAGTGCTTCGGCATGCTGCTCGAGGCCCACCCGCGGCCTCACCGTCGTCGGCGAGGCCGCGGGTGGCAGCGAAGCCCCTGCCGTTCGCGGGCCTGGCCATGGCCGCCACCGCCATCGGCGGCGTGATCAGCAAGGCCCGCGCTGCCGTCACCAAGAACGCCCACCAGGGTCCGGTCACCCACCACACCGAGATCCACAACAACAGCACCACGCGCGGGGCGTTCTTCGCCCGCACCCGCAACGAGATCCGCTGACCGGCTCCGGCCGGCCCGCACCGCCCACCGATCCCTTCGCCGAAGGAGCAGCTACGCCATGCCCAGCAACGACAAGCCGGTCAACGGCCAGGAAAACCCGTCCTTCCTCGACGTGCTCAACCAGACGCCCCCGCCGCCCGACGCGAAGGACTGGCCCCGCCCCAAGCGCTTCGCCGGGCTGCGCGCCGCGTGGAAGGCGTCCTGGGAGGAGGGCGGGTTCCTCTACCAGCGGTGGGAAGAGGTCTCCCAGGCCCGGCACGGCAGCTGTCCCGTCTCATTAGATCTTGCAGGGGCGAGGCCGTTGACCTGCGGGGTGACAGGTTCAACCGCGACTTACTGGGGGGCAGCGACGAGGCGTCGCGAAGACGCGTGGGCGGTGCGGTTGGCGCGTCTCATGGATCATGGCGAGGGTGATGCCGCCTGAGCAGGACCTTGTCAGGTTGGCGAGACGCTTGACGGCCGGTTTCGCGTTGAAGATGGCAGTTTCTGGTCGGAATCCGCAGTAATGGACGTGCTCAGGAAGCGGGGCGTCGCTGACGATCCTGAAGTTCACCGCGGGCGGTCGACCAAACGATCTCGAACTCACCGGCCGACAACGACTGCGGGTCGTGCCCTTCCCACTCGGAGATGGCTGGTTCCGCGGTCAGACCGTAGACGCTCTCGTATTCAGCGGACCGACCGTCTCTTTGGGCTTCTTGCCACTCGGTCAGCGAGGCAGCGGTCAGAGCCTTGTCCCAGGCTCCTGCAACTCGACTTGCCGGATCACATAGCCATCGGCGTCCAGTTCGAAGTAGAACCACACGTCTTCCTCGTCCCAGAAGCAGCGAAACCCAGGTCGTCACGGGCTCACCGCGTCGAAGGGCTCGTCGTGCCAGCGCCGGCCAGCGGTGCCGTCGTCGTGGATGTGCAGCATGAACTCGGCGACCGGGCCGCCGCCGGGAAACGTCAGGGTGAGCGCAGTGCGGATCTGGGTGTAGCAGGCGTCGGCCCGGTCCCAGTCCTCCTCGTCGACAGCCCGCTCTTGCTCAC
>NZ_KQ948782.1 GCF_001514205.1 Streptomyces griseoruber
CCGCGACCGGCAGGGAGTCGTCGCCCAGGGCCCGCGCCGCCCTGAGGACCGTCGTACGGGCCCGGCCCCTCGGCACCCCGGCCGCCGCACGCTCGTGGAGCCCGGTGCCCTCCTCCAGGACCAGCCCCACGTCGAGGCCGGCCGGGACCTTGATCCGTGCCGTCCGGCGCCAGGTGGTGACCGGGTCGCTCCAGGCCTCGACGGCGTACGTCCAGCGCCCCGGAGCGTCCGGGGTGACCTCGGCGCCCCAAAGGTCGCTGCCCGGGGCGAGTTCACGCATCGGCGTCCACGGACCGCGCCGGCCCTTGGGCCCGCGCAGGACGACGTTGGCGGCCACCGCGTCATGGCCCTCCCGGAACACGGTCGCCGTCACCTGGAAGCTCTCCCCCGGGACCGCCTTGGCCGGGCGTCTGCCGCCCTCCACCGCGGGCCGCACGTCGCGGACCGGGATCCGGCCGATGACAGGGGTCGGGCTCATTCGTCTCACCTTCGTTGGGCTCATGGCCGGGCTAACGGCCGGAGCGGCCGGGCGGTTCTGCGCCGGGTCATCCGTCCGGCCCGCAGCCGAATCTGTCGTCATGTGGTCCGCCGGGCCCGCCGCCCGGCTCCCGCTCCACCACCGGAACGGGTCCGCCGTCACGGCGTCGCCGGAGCGAGCCGGGCCACCGCCCGGCCCCCGCGCCGCGCGGCGCCGGCCGGCCGCGGCCGGCCGTCCTGCTCCTGCAAGTAGACGGCGAGCGTGGTGCGCAGATACCGCTCCGCCGCGTCCGCGGCCTCGCGCGCGCAGCGCTTTCCCATGAGCACACACAAGGTGTAACCCGAGTCCTCGAAGGTGGCCCGCACCGCGCGGTCGGCCGGGGAGGCGAGCATCACGCGCTCCCACGCCCGGTACCGCCGCAACTGCCTGGCGACCTCGGTCTTGGCCGGTAGCAGCATGACGCAGTCACCTTTCGGGCTCGATGAATGTTTCACTCATGGTGCACGCGCCGACACCCAGCGTCTTGTTGGATCTTCAATCACCCCGGAGTGCGCTCGTGTTGCACGAATGGACTAACAACCGCACTGTGGGAGGTGACTCAGAAGCGATCAGCGCTCACCCTCCGTATATTCGGCCCGCGGGGCCCCACGGAGCGGGAGCCTCGCCGGTGAGGAGCCAACGACGATGAAGACCGCAGTTCCCTGCTACTACCACCTCGACGTGGACGTCAGTCCGGAGCGTGTCGCACAGGTCGGCCGGATCCTGGCCGCCCATCTGAAGTACTGGGACCTCGAAACCCTCGTCGCCCCCGTCTGCGGGGGCGCCGGGATGCTGTTGACGGCCATCGACGAGAACGCGACGGACAAGTCCCTCTCGATCGAGATGTGGTGGAACGGCCAGCACCTGATCACGGCCGTCGGCGGCAACGACCGTGAGCTGCGTCCGGACCAGGATCTGCGGAGCTGCCTGGAGCGGATCGCCGCGATGAGCGACGGCTGGGGCTGCTGCGCCACCGCCACCGGCAGCAAGGTCATCTGGTTCTCGCAGCGCGCCCGTTCCGGCGAGCGCGTCCCGCTGGTGCCGACCGCGCCGTCGCCCAGCCTGCGCGAGGGGCGCCCGGTGCCCCGCGCACTCCCGGTGGCGGCGCTGGCCGCCCATGCGGCCGAGGAGCCCAGGGTCCTGGAGGCGGTTCGGTGACCTCACCGCCGTACCGGAAGGCAGGGGTGCCCGCGTGGAGCGGGCACCCCTACCCCCTGGGTGCCGACTTCGACGGGAAGGGCACCAACTTCGCGCTGTTCAGCGAGGTCGCCGAGCGGGTCGACCTGGTGCTCGTCGAGGACGACGACAGCCACCGGACCGTCCCGCTGACCGAGGTCGACGGTTTCGTCTGGCACGGCCACCTGCCCGGCGTCGGCCCCGGCCAGCGCTACGGCTACCGGGTGCACGGCCCCTGGGACCCGGCCGGCGGACACCGCTGCAACCCGGCGAAGCTGCTCCTGGACCCCTACGCACGCGCCGTCGACGGCCGGACCGACAACCACCCCTCCCTCTTCGAACGCGCCGGGGACGGCCCCGACCCCGCCGACAGCGCCGGGCACACCCTGCTCGGCGTGGTCACCGACCCCGCCTTCGACTGGGGCGACGACACCCCGCCCCGGCGCTCGTACGCCGACACGGTGATCTACGAGGCCCATGTCCGCGGACTCACCCGCACCCACCCCGAGGTCCCGCGCGCCCTGCGCGGCACCTACGCCGGTCTCGCCCACCCGGCCGTGACCGAGCACCTCACCTCGCTGGGCGTGACGGCGATCGAGCTGATGCCGGTCCACCAGTACGTGCAGGACGGCGTGCTCATCGACCGCGGCCTCTCCAACTACTGGGGCTACAACACGATCGGCTTCTTCGCGCCGCACCACGCCTACGCGGCCCACGGCACCCGGGGACAGCAGGTCACCGAGTTCAAGGAGATGGTGAAGGCGCTGCACGCGGCCGGCCTCGAGGTGATCCTCGACGTCGTCTACAACCACACCGCCGAGGGCAACCAGAAGGGCCCCACGCTCTCCTTCCGGGGCATCGACAACGCCTCGTACTACCGCCTGGTGGACGGCGACTGGTCGCACTACTACGACACCACCGGCACCGGCAACAGCCTGCTCATGCGCCACCCCTACGTGCTCCAGCTCATCATGGACTCGCTGCGCTACTGGGTGACCGAGATGCACGTCGACGGCTTCCGGTTCGACCTCGCGGCCACCCTGGCCCGGCAGTTCCACGAGGTGGACCGGCTCTCGGCGTTCTTCGACCTGATCCAGCAGGACCCGGTGATCAGCCGCGTCAAGCTGATCGCCGAGCCCTGGGACGTGGGCGAGGGCGGCTACCAGGTGGGCAACTTCCCGCCGCTGTGGTCGGAGTGGAACGGCAAGTACCGGGACGCCGTACGCGACTTCTGGCGGGCCGAGCCGCACTCCCTCGGTGAGTTCGCCTCCCGGCTGACCGGCTCCTCCGACCTGTACGCCCACACCAGGCGCCGGCCGCGCGCCAGCGTCAACTTCGTGACCGCGCACGACGGTTTCACCCTGCGCGACCTCGTCTCGTACAACCACAAGCACAACCAGGCCAACGGGGAGGACAACCGGGACGGCGAGAGCCACAACCGGTCCTGGAACTGCGGGGCGGAGGGCGAGACCGACGACCCGGCCGTCCTGGAACTGCGCGCCCGCCAGCAGCGCAACCTCCTCGCCACCCTGCTGCTCTCCCAGGGCATCCCGATGATCGGCCACGGCGACGAACTCGGCCGCACCCAGCGCGGCAACAACAACGCCTACTGCCAGGACAACAAGGTCTCCTGGGTCGACTGGCGGCTCACCGCGGAGCAGCGCCGGCTCACCGACTTCTGCCGCCGCCTGGTCGCCCTGCGCGCCGCCCACCCCGTGCTGCGCCGGCGCCGCTTCTTCCTCGGTGAGACCGTCACCCATGCCGGACAGCCCCTGCCCGACCTGGTCTGGCTCCAGCCGGACGCCCGCGAGATGCGCGATCGCGACTGGCTGCGCTCCGACGTCCACTGCGTGGGTGTCTTCCTCAACGGCGACGCCATCGCCGAACCCGACCCCCGCGGCCGCCCGGTGGTGGACGACTCCTTCCTCCTGCTCTTCAACAGCTACTGGGAACCGGTCCCCTTCCGCCTCCCCGGAGCGTCCTACGGCGAACGCTGGACGGTCTGTGCCGACACGGCGGAACCGGACGAACCCCGGGACGAGACGGAGCACAAGGCGGGCGGGGAGCTGACGCTGGAACCCCGCAGCCTGATCGTCCTGTCCCGCCCCCCACGCCGCTCGGAATGAAGGGGCCGCAGCGGCCCCTTCATTCCGAGCGGCGTGGGTACTGCGCGACAAGCCACCACGCACCCGCACCCGCAATCCGGCCCGCCCGCGGAGCGTCACCGCTGACGACGCGACGTCACCGTGAACTGCGCCCCGTCCGGATCCCGAAGAATCGCCTCCTCCTCCGCCTCCCGCAGCACACTCCCCCCGTGCTTCTCGGCAGCCCGAACGGCCCCCGGAACATCGCCGACGGCAAAATGCACCTGCCAGTGCGGCCGAATGGTGGGATCGGGCGCCGCCTCCAACGCCCCCGACTCGATCCGCGCCACGACATCGCCCCCGCTGCGCAGCACGACCTCGCCGCCCTCGTACCGCACCTCGCAGCACCCGGGCCGGTCCGTGGCCCAGTCGAGGATCTCGCCGTAGAAGATCGCGGAGTCGAAGGCGTCGCGGGTGTGGAGCCGGATGAAGGAGGGGGCGTCCTGCCGCCACGCCTCCCAGTTGCCGATCAGCTTGCCCTCCCAGACCCCGAAGGTCGCCCCCTCCCGGTCGGCCAGCAGTGCCGCCCGGCCCGGCGGCAGCGAGATCGGCCCCACCGCCACGGTCCCCCCGCGCTCCCGGGTCCGGGAGGCGGCCTCGTCGGCGCTGGGCACGGCGAAGTACGGCGTCCACGCCACCGCCATCTGCCACATCGCGGCGACGGCCGCGATCCCGGCGACCGGGACGTCGTCCACCAGTGCCGTACGGAAGTGGCTGCCCAGTGTGCCGCGCCGCCACCGCCAGCCGAGGACGGCCCCGTAGAACTCCTGGGTCGCCTCCAGATCGCGGCTGGTCAGGCTCACCCAGCAGGGCGCGCCGAACACGGAGTCGGTGGAGAGGACTTCCCTCGCACCGCGGGCTGAGGACGGGTGATCGTTCATGGGGGCTCGCGTTCCTGTCTCCCGGCCGACGGCCGGCGGCTCTCCTCCAGTGTCCGGCCCTACTCGGCGACGGCGCCTGCCGAGGACGCGGTGGCACGATGGAGTGGTGGCACGAGTACCGCGCGACCCCGGCGACGAAACGGCCCGGATCCTCCAGCTCCAGCAGGAGGTCGACCAGCTCAAGGAGGCGGTCGCCTCGCATGCCGTGGTGGACCAGGCGATCGGTGTGATCGTCGCGCTGGGACGGGTGACGCCGGACGAGGGCTGGGTGATCCTCCGGGAGGTCTCCCAGCACACCAACATCAAGCTGCGCAACGTCGCGGAGCTGATCCTCATCTGGGGGCGCAGCGGAGAGATGCCCGACCGGATCGGGGCCGAACTGGAGACTCTGCTGGACCAGCACGGCCCGACGCAGATCCCCGGCGCGCCGCCGTTGGAGTGAGCGCTCAGTGCGCCTGCGGCACGACCTCCTCGCGCAGTCGTGCGAAGCAGCTGCTCAGCAGCCGCGAGACGTGCATCTGCGAGATGCCGAGCCGCTCGGCGATGGTGTTCTGGGTCATGCCCTGGAAGAACCGCAGATAGAGGATGGTGCGCTCGCGCTCCGGAAGGGCCCGCAGACAGGGCGCCACGGCGACGCGGTCGACGACGGTGTCGTAGCCGGGGTCGGGTTCGCCGAGGGCGTCCGCGAGGGCGTAGCCGTCGGTGCCGGGCAGTTCGGCGTCCAGCGACAGCGCGGAGAAGCACTCCAGCGCCTCCGTGCCGGTGTGCACCTCCTCCTCGCTGAGCTGCGCGTACGCGGCGATCTCGGCGACGGTCGGCGCCCGGCCGGGGGTCGTCTGGGCGAGTTCCTTCGTGGCGTGCCGCACCCGGTTGCGCAGGTCCTGGACCCGGCGGGGCACGTGCAGCGTCCACATGTGGTCACGGAAGTGGCGCTTGATCTCCCCGGTGATCGTGGGCACCGCGTAGGCCTCGAAGGCGCGGCCGCGGCCGGGGTCGTAGTGGTCGACGGCCTTCACCAGTCCGAGGGCCGCGACCTGGTACAGGTCCTCCAGCGTCTCGCCGCGACCGCGGAAGCGGACGGCGATCCGCTCGGCCATCGGCAGCCACAACCGGACCAGTTCGTCCCGCAGCGCCCGGCGCTCCGGCCCGTCGGACAGGGCGGCCAGCCGCGCGAACGACTCGCTGGTGTCCGGGGCGTCGTGGTGGGGGTGCTGCCTGGTTCTGACGGTGGAACGCATCGCGCGCGCCTTCCGGACGGGGTTCGTGGGGGTGGAAGGGCACCGTGGGATGCACACGCGCGAACGGTTGGGCGATCGACCGGGGCGGCCCGCTCGGCGGGGTCCCACGGACGTGCCTCCTGTCCGAAGCACTCCTCTGCGGATTCCCACCGCAGAGTGTTATGAAACTATCAGCCCGCTTTTGTCCGGCTTTATTTTGACGTCCCATGGGGCCGATTACCTCTGACTCGGAGGTAATCTCGGCGGTGTGGACGAGGAGACCTTCCCGGAGGAGCTCGCCGACGCGCTCGTCGGCATCCAGCGGCTGCTGCGGCGCCGGCTGCGCGCCGGGCTGACCGTGCCCCGGCTGCGCGGCGCGGAGGTCGAACTGCTGCGGCTCGTCGAGTCCCGGCCCGGCATCGGGATCTCCGACGCCGCCAAGGAGCTGTACCTCGCGGGGAACTCCGTCTCGACCCTGGCCAACCAGCTGGTCAGGGACGGGTACCTGGTCCGGGAGACCGATCCCGCCGACCGGCGCGCCGCCCGGCTGCTGCTCACCGAGGCCGCCGAGACCCGGCTGCGGGCCTGGAAGGCGCGGCGTGCCGCGCTCGTCCGCCGGCATGTGACCGGGCTCGACGCCGCCGACCGGGAGGCCCTGCGCGCCGCCCTCCCGGCGCTGCGCTCGCTCGCCGTCAGTCTGCACGAGGAGGCCGAGGAATCATGACCGCCGAGGAGGCCGAGGAGGCCGAGGAGCTATGACCGCCGCCGTCACCTGTACCGCGCTCGCCCACGCCTTCGGGGACACCAGGGCCGTCGACGGGTTCGACCTCACCGTCTCCGAGGGCGAGGTCTTCGGCCTGCTCGGCCCCAACGGGGCGGGCAAGACCACCGCCATCCGCTGCATCACCACCCTGCTGCCCGTCCCGTCCGGCATGGTCGCGGTCTTCGGCCGGGACGCCGCCCGCGACCGCATGGCCGTACGACGGCTGCTCGGGTACGTCCCCCAGCAGCTCTCCGCCGACCAGAACCTCACCGGCCGGGAGAACGTCGTCCTGTTCGCCCGGGTCTTCGACGTGCCCCGCCGTGAACGCGCCGAACGCGTCGCCCAGTCCCTGGCCGCCGTCGACCTCACGGACGCCGCCGACCGGCTGGCCGGAACCTACTCCGGCGGCATGGTCCGCCGCCTCGAACTCGCCCAGGCCCTGGTCAGCGCACCCCGGCTGCTGATCCTCGACGAGCCGACCATCGGCCTCGACCCGATCGCCCGCACGGGTGTCTGGGAGCACATCACCGCCGTACGCGAGGCCACCGGCATGACCGTCCTGGTGACCACTCACCACATGGACGAGGCCGACCAGTACTGCGACCGGGTCGGGCTGATGCACCGCGGCCGCATCCGCGCCCTCGGCACGCCCGCCGAGCTGCGCCGCGGGCTCGGCGAGCGCCGCGGCCTCGCGCCCACGGACCCGCTGCCGAGCCTGGAGGACGTCTTCCGGGACGTCGCCGGCAGCGGCCTCGACGACACCTCAGGAGACTTCCGTGATGTCCGAAGCACCCGCCGCACCGCGCAGCGCGTCGGCTGACCGGGCCCACGAGCGGGGCATCGACCTGCTGCTGCGGCCGCCCGTACCGCGGGCCGGCTGGCGGGTGCTCCCGGCCCGGGTCGCCGCCCTGTGCGCCGTCGAACTCCAGAAGCTGAGCCACGACCGCACCGAGCTCTACACCCGGGCCGTGCAGCCCGCCCTCTGGCTGCTGATCTTCGGCCAGACCTTCAGCCGCATCCGGGCGATACCCACCGGCGGCATCCCCTACATCGACTATCTCGCGCCCGGCATCATCGCCCAGTCCGCGATGTTCATCGCCATCTTCTACGGCATCATGATCATCTGGGAGCGGGACGCCGGGGTCCTCAACAAACTCCTCGTCACCCCCACCCCGCGCTCGGCGCTGATCACCGGCAAGGCGTTCGCGGCCGGGGTGAAGTCACTGATCCAGGCCGTCGTGGTGATCCTCATCGCCGCCCTGCTCGGGGTCGCCCTGACCTGGAACCCGCTGAAGCTGCTCGGGGTCGCCGGGATCGTCGTGCTCGGCTCGGCGTTCTTCTCCTGTCTGTCCATGTCCATCGCGGGCATCGTCCTCAGCCGCGACCGGCTGATGGGCATCGGCCAGGCCATCACCATGCCGCTGTTCTTCGGCTCCAACGCCCTCTACCCGGTCGCGATCATGCCGGGCTGGCTCCAGGCGATCAGCAAGGTCAACCCGCTCAGCTACGAGGTGGACGCCCTGCGCGGTCTCCTCCTCGGCACGCCCGCGCACCTCGCGCTCGACTTCGGAGTGCTCGTCCTGGCCGCCGCGCTCGGCATCACCGCGGCCTCCGCACTGCTCGGCCGGCTGGCCCGCTGATGCCCCCCTGCCGACCCCGCTCGCTGATCTTGTCCGCGACGTGATGTGCGGCACGCCCGCGGACCGTCCCGTGGCGGCCGTCGGCGGATTCTTCCTGCGCACGGCTTGATCGACGATCAAAAGGGGTGAACCCCCTGGCCACAGCGCATTCCGCTCATTTGACAGTGCGCTGAGCACACGGATAGGAAGCAGCCGGTAGAAGTCGAGAGGTGGACTGTGGACGAGCCGAACGTGGTCGGGGACTGGCAGGAGTACGACGAGCATGCCGGTCTGCGGGTCCGTGTCCACCAGCTGGAGGAGTCGGAGCCGCCGAGGGGCCGCGACGACGCGGCCGAGGGGCTGACCTATTTCCGGCTGCGGGTGACCGTCGAGAACCGCGGCACGGGTCACTCCACGATCCACCTCGAGGACGGCCAGATCGACGTACGGATCGGGCCCGACGGCGACAGCGCGTTCATCGACTGGCGCAACTCGCAGTTCATCGAGGGCTTCGACGTCTACCCGCTGCGGCGCGCCACCGCCGTCCTCTACGCCGCAGGGCCCGAGGCCGCGCTCGGCCAGGTGGATGTGCAGATCCAGTTGCGGGTCGACGACGAGTGGGCCGACCGCCGGCTGTGGACCGGCGGTATCGGCCTCCAGGACGGGGCGCCGCCGACGGGGACGTGCCGGGACAGCCTGGCCCGCCAGGTGAGCAACTTCCTGCGGGACCAGGCCGCCGAGGAGGGCACCGCCTGAGGGTGCCCCGGGATCAGTGCGGGATGCCGTCGATGATCTCGCGGGCGCCCTGACGCAGCAGCGCCACCGCCACCGACGTACCGAGGGTCGCCGGGTCGAGCGGGCCCGCCCACTCGTGGGCGTTGAGCCGCACCTTGCCGTCGGGCGTGAAGACACAGGCCCGCAGGGACAGTTCACCGCTGCGGTCCACCCGGGCGAACCCGGCGATCGGGCTGTTGCAGTGCCCCTGGAGCACATGCAGGAACATGCGCTCCGCCGTGGCCTCCCGGTGGGTGGCCGGATCGCCGAGCCCGCTGACGGCGTCGATCAGCCCGGTGTCGCCCTCGCGGCACTGGAGCGCGAGGATGCCCGCGCCGATCGGCGGCATCATCGTCTCCGGCGACAGCACCTCGCTGATCACGTCCGTACGGCCGATGCGCTCCAGGCCGGACACCGCCAGCAGCAGCGCGTCCGCCTCGCCCGCCGCCAGCTTCTCCAGCCGCCGGTTGGCGTTGCCGCGGAACGGCACGCACTCCAGCTGCGGGTGGGTGGCGGCCAGCTGGGCGATCCGGCGCACCGAGGAGGTGCCGATCCGGGTCCCCTCCGGCAGTTCGTCGAGGGTGAGCCCGCCCGGGTGGATCAGGGCGTCGCGGATGTCGTCGCGCCTGAGGAACGCGGCGAACACCGTGCCCGCGGGCAGCGGCCGGTCCGCCGGCACGTCCTTGACGCAGTGCACCGCCAGATCCGCCTCACCGGCCAGCAGCGCCGCGTCCACCTCCTTGGTGAACGCGCCCTTGCCCTCGACCTGGGACAGATCCCCCATCCACTTGTCGCCGGTCGTCTTCACGGGGACGACCTCGGTGCGCACCCCGGGATGCAGGACGGCCAACTCGGCGCGGACTCGCTCCACCTGGGCCAGCGCCATGGGGGAGTCTCGGGACACGATGCGGATCAGCTCCGGAACGGACATGCGGGACACGATAGACCCTCGCGTCCCGCACTCCGCACCGCTTCCCGGTTTCCGGCCACGCGTCACGGTGTGAACCGTGGCCCGACGGGGTAGGAGGGATCGTCCTCCACCGCCGCTACGCGTTGGGGTCGAAGGTGATCCCCGACGGCTTCGCCGACGTCAGATGGGCCGTGAAGTTGGCGTCCTTGAGGCCGAAGTTGGCGCTGCCGAAGTCGTACGCGCTCAGCTTGTCGCGCAGGCCCGACGGGTAGCCGTTCCAGCCGACCAGCGGCGGGTACTGCCAGGTGTGCTTGTCGTTCTCCGGCGGCTCGTCGTTGGAGTTGCCCAGCCGGAAGCAGTGCGTGCTGATGCCGTCCTTGTGGTAGACGATCTTCGCGTGCGTGCCCTCGAAGCGCACCTCGGACACCGGGTGCACGGTGAACGAGCCGTGGTTGGACGTCGACACGTACTGGATGGCGCCGTTCTGCACCCAGACCACGACGTGCTCCCAGTCGTGCCGGTGTCCGCCGATGCTGCTGCCCGCGAGGGCCTGGTCCTTCTCGAAGTACAGGCCGTACATGTACGCGCACCAGCCGTTGTTGCACTTGTAGCGCGAGTAGCTGTTGGTGTTGTCCAGGTCGGACGCGTCATGGCAGTCGCCGCTGAGCGAACCGGTCGGCTTCAGCCCGCCGTTGATGGTGCCGTCCGGGCCGATGGCCGGGGTGGAGTAGCAGCCGTCCGTGTCGTAGTCGAACGCGGGCTGGTACGTCAGTTCGGCCGCCTCGGCGTTCTGCGGCAGCGCCGCGGGGGGAGCCGCGAAGGCGACCGAGGGGACGGCGAGCACCAGTGCGGCGGCACCGGTGAGTCCGGTGAGCCACCT
Source organism: Streptomyces griseoruber (assembly GCF_001514205.1). Lineage (GTDB taxonomy): Bacteria > Actinomycetota > Actinomycetes > Streptomycetales > Streptomycetaceae > Streptomyces > Streptomyces griseoruber. The sequence continues at coordinate 10,882 of NZ_KQ948782.1, forward strand.
CCTGCCGTGGGCCTTGAACGTAGATGACGACACTGCGTCCTCCTCGGGGATCCGGGCGCAGCCGAACGGCTGTGGGGAAGGGGGGAGTTGAAGGAAGCTCAGCTTCCACGGTTTTCCCTCCCAAGCCAAGGGGTCGCAGGCGTATCAGTGGTGAAGCACAGCCCAACAGTTGGCCATTCGGTGCCGTGTCAGGCGGAGTTGTCCGGAAGGTCGGCCGCCGACTCCTCGGGGGTGAGGTCGGTGCGCAGCCGCAGCCAGGAGGGCTGGCGCAGCAGCCCGGCCCTCGTCCGGGTGCTGTAGCGGACCTCGCCCACCAGCCGGGGCGCCACCCAATGAGCGCCGGGAGCCGGGGGAACGGGGTCGAAGGGGCACACCTCGGCGACCTCGGCCCGCAGCAGCGCGGCGAGTTCGGTGCGCTCGGCCTCGCTCCAGCCGGTGCCCACACTGCCGACGTACCGCAGGGCACCCGTGCCGCTCCGCTGTCCGACGAGGACCGCCCCGGGCAGCCCGGTCAGCCGTCCCTTCCCCGGCGACCAGCCGCCGACCAGCACATCGGCGGTACGCATGTTGCGGATCTTGATCCAGGCCCGGGAGCGCACCCCGGGCTCGTACACCGAGTCCAGCCGCTTGCAGACGAGACCCTCCAGACCGTGGACGCGGGTCGCCTCCAGGGCCTCGCGCCCGTGCCCGACGAGCGCGCTCGGCGTCGACCAGAACGGCCCCTCCAGGCCGAGCGCCTCCAGCCGCGCCCTGCGCCGCGCGTAGGGCATCCGCAGCAGCGGGTCCCCGCCGAGGTGCATCACGTCGAACAGCACCAGGTGCACCGGAACCGCGGCCGCCATCCGCGCCGCCCTGCCCGGCGCCCGCACCAGCCCCATCCGGGACTGGAGCAGCTGGAAGTCGGCCCGGCCCTGTGCGTCCGGCGCCAGCACCTCCCCGTCCAGCACGGCGGCCGTCGCCCCCAGCGCCGCGCCCAGCGGCCGCAGCTCCGGATAGGCCCCGGTGATGTCCTCGCCCGACCGGGCCCGCAGCCGGAGCGTCCCGTCCCCGGGGAGGTACAGCACGGCCCGCTGCCCGTCCTGTTTGGTCTCGTAGGCCCAGCGTGCGTCCTGGGCGACCGGCGGCAGCCCGCCGGGCGTGGCGAGCATGGGTGGGATGAGAGGGAGCGTCACGGGTGAGGTGTCGACCCCCGCGCCCCGCGGCACGCGCCCGGGGCGGCGGTTTCCCCCCAACGGCGGCTCAGTCGCCCGAACAGCCGAAGACGCCGAGGTGGCTCGGCCGGTCGCCGGTGTAGAGCAGGACGTACCGGCCGGTCCAGCGCACCGCGGACTCCGCGCTCAGCGCGGGCCCGGAGTCGTACACCTCCCGGAACAGCTCCGGCGTGGGTCTGTGGCTGCCGAAGTGGTGTCTCACCCGGTCCGCGGCGAGCGGCCGCAGGGTGTTGCAGTCCTCGACGGCGTCTTCGTCCGGCGGTGCGCAGGTGGCGACGACATGCAGGATGTCGAGGATCGAGTGCGTCCCCTCCTCGCTCATGAACTCCGCGTCCGCCCAGAGCTCCTCCAGGCTCGCGTAGGTGCCGTCGGCGCCGTACTCCCGTGCGAACTCCTCGGTGTGCAGTGCCCTCAGGGTTTCCTCGACGCCGCCTGTGTACGGAGTGACGTAGTCCCAGCAACTCGCGCCCATGGCGCCCCCCTCGCGATCCGTGAACCGTCCCGTGATCGCCAAGGTAGGGCAGGGCACTGACATTGATGCTGATACTCAGGTCCCGGTGGCCGTGGCTCGGGCACTGACTGACGTCCAACGGGCCCCGGCCGTCAGCTCTCCGCGCCCGCCGGGGGCGGGGCCTGGACCAGGCCAGTCATGGGGTCCGTTCTCGGGGTACCGGGGTGTCGGGGTACAGGGGGAGCCGGGTGGTGACCTGGAAACCGCCCTCGGGGCGGTGCCCGGCCTGGAGCGCGCCGCCCACCGAACGGGCCCGCTCGCGCATGCCGGCCAGCAGGTGAGCATCGGGTTCTCCGGTCGGGCTGGTCCCAGGGTGGGCGGTGCCCGTCGCGGCCGACGGGCGGGGGAGCGGTCGGACAGGGGCCGCCTCCCCACCGTGGGGCCGCTCACCACACGCACGGCAGCTCCACGTCCACCACCGTCGGCCCGCCCACCGGGCTGGCGACCCGTACCGTCCCGTCGAGCGCGGCCACCCGGCGCCGCATCCCCAGCAGGCCCGAGCCCGCGCTCTCGTCGGCGCCCCCGCACCCCTCGTCCCGCACCCGCACGTTCAGCCCGGTCCGGGAGCGGGTCAGCACCACCTCGGCCTGCTCGGACCCGCTGTACTTGGCCGCGTTGGTGAGCGCCTCCGCGATCACGAAGTACGCGGCCGCCTCCACCGCGGCGGGCGCCCGTACCTCCTCCGGGAGCCCGTCGGCGCGGACGTCCACCCGCAGCCCGCTCGCCGCCGCGAGGGCCCGTACGGCCCCCACCAGCCCCCGGTCGGTGAGGATCGGCGGATGGATGGCGCGCACCACGTGCCGCAGTTCGGTCAGCGCCTCCTCGGCCTGGTCCTGCGCGTCGGCGAGCAGCCTGCGCGCGGCGTCGGGGTCGGCGCCGTACGCCCGCTGGGCCAGCCCGATCCGCATCGACAGGGCGACCAGGCGGGCCTGGGCGCCGTCGTGCAGGTCCCGTTCGATGCGCCGCAGCTCGGCGCCGTGCGCGGCCACCGCGTCCGCCCGGGTCGTGGTGAGGTGCTCGACCCGCCGGGCCAGCATTGCCTTGGGCGAGGGCCGCAGCAGCGCCGCCGACCAGGCCGCCTCGACGTCGGCCAGCCGGACGATCAGCGGCAGGACGAGCGCCGGGCGGCCCAGCAGCCCGCTCCACACCCCGTCGACGACCAGTCCGAGCGCCCACAGCGGCAGCATCAGCACGGTCAGCCAGGGATAGGCGTAGTGCGCGGCCATCCAGCGCGCGTCGGTGAGGGTGCCGGGGTCGCGCACGGCGGTGCGCACCCGCTGCCGCACCGGACCGGTGAGCGGTGTGTACGCCTCGGGGATCTCCCGGCCGGTCCAGGAGGCCGTGAGCCGTCGCTTGGCCCCGGCGATCCGGCGGACCAGCAGCACGGTCTCGGGCAGCAGCCAGATCCCGACCACGGACAGCGCGCCGGTCGCGGTGATCAGCAGGACCGTGACGAAGATGTACGACCCGAAGGCCACGGCGGCGGTCAGAAGCAGGTGGACCGAGGCCCGCGCCGCCTGTCGCAGGGTCGCGCGCATGAAGTGCCGTTCCTGTCGTGGGGAGGGGCGGGGAGGAGGGGCGACGGGGCCGTGGCCGCCGGGCCGGGGAGGTCCGGCGGCCACGGCCGTGAGGCTCAGTCGTCCAGCGTGACGACGACCTTCTCCGCCGCGCCCGGCGTCAGCGTCAGCTCGAAGGCCCGGTCGGCCTCCGAGAACGGGACACGGTGGCTGATCAGCCGGGCGAACCGCTCCCGGTGCTCGACCAGCTCGGGCGTCACCTCGAAGATCTCGGTCGGGTAGCCCTGGGAGGCGATCAGGGTCAGCTCGCTGCGGAGCATGCCGCCCAGGTCGATCTCGGAGCCCTTCTTGTGGACCGCCACCATCACCAGCTTGGCACCCCACTTGGCGGAGTTCACCACGGTGTTGAACACCGCGGCCACACCCGCCGCGTCGAGGAAGACGTCCGTGCCCGGCCGGGGCTGGCCCAGGGCGTTGGCGCTCTGGCCGTGCAGCTCGGTCAGCCGCGCCGCCAGGTCCTCCTCCGCCGAGTTGACGACGGCGTCCGCACCCACGGCCAGTGCCTTCTCCAGCCGGGAGGGGATGACGTCGACGACCACCACGTGCTCCACGCCGCGCAGCTTCAGCCAGATCGCCGCGCCGAGGCCGATCGGGCCGGCGCCGAACACGACCACCTTGTCACCGGGCCCCGCCTCGGAACGGTTGACGGCGTGCCGCGCCACGGCCATCGGCTCGTTGAGCGAGGCCACGTCGAAGGGCACGGTGTCGGGGAAGACGGCGACGCTCCTGCCGACCTCGGCGTTCTCGATCAGCAGGAACTCGCTCATCCCGCCGTACTTCCCGCCGCAGCCGATGATGCCGGTGGGCGCGTCCTGCGGGTTGACGACCACCCGGTCGCCGATGTTCAGGCCCTCCACGTCGGATCCGAGCTCCACGATCTCACCGGCCGGCTCATGGCCGAGCGCCACCGGGACCATCTCGCCGCCCAGATGGGCGCGGGCGGGCATACCGCCCATGTGGAGGAACGTGACATCGGTGCCGCAGATGCCACAGGCACGGATCCGCACCAGGGCGTCCTTGGGGCCGGGCACGGGCCGCTCGACGTCGACGACCTCGATCTTGTCGACGCCACCGGTCCGGACGGACTTCATCGTGCTCATGGGGAGAACCTCTCTCAGGTGTCGCTTGTCGCTCATCGGTTATCGGTCATCGGTGGCGCACAACGGTGGTCACACGCCGAGGCGCTTCAGGACGGCGTCCGCCATGCCCTGTTCGCGCGCTCGTCGGGGTGGACGGAGGCGGCCGGGGCCGGCGGCACGCGGTTCGACCCGGCGCACTCGCCGGTCGGGCGGATCCACGCCGGTGGTGGTGTCCCCGGGCCCGGGCCGACCAGGGGGGAGTGCGTCGGCGGCCGGGCCCGGGGACCGGGCCGCTCCCCGTCCCCACGGGTGCGGCGCCGGGGGAGCCGCCTCCGCTCAAGGCGGCTCCGGTCCGGGTTGCTTGAGTTAGGCAAGCACATGTGGATTACTTGAGTCAAGCAAACGGAGAGATTTACTTGAGTTAGGCAAGTAGAAAGGTAAGGTGAGATCCATGTCCCCCTCACCGCCCGCCGTGGCGGCCGCCTCGCCCGCAGTGGTCGAGATCGAACGGTCCCTCACCCGCGTCGCCTATCTGAGCGTCCGCGCCCGTCAGCACGACCGGCTGGTCGCCATGGCGGGCGTACCGCTGGACCGGGCCGCCGTCGCGATGCTGCGCCGGATCGCCGAGCGCGACCCGCTGCGCCCGGGGGAGCTGGCCCAGGTGCTCGCCGTCCGGGCCTCGCACGTCACCCGCCAGGTGCAGCGGCTCCAGCAGGCCGGATACGTCACCCGGGTCCCCGATCCCGAGGACCCCCGTGCCCGGCGGATCCGCCTCACCGCGCTCGGTGAGGACGCCGTGGCCCGGCTCGGGGAGGCGGGCGCACGCGGCATGCAGATGGCCCTCGCCGACTGGTCCCCGGCCGAACTGCGGCTGTTCGCCCGGCTGGTGCGCCGGATGGCGGATGTCCTCCTGTCGCTGTCGGAGAAGACCGACCCGACCGCCCCCACCGACCCGACCGCCCCCACCGGCCCCGCCGCCCCCACCGGCCCCGCCGCCCCTGCCGACCCCGCCGCCCGCACAGGCCCCACAGGCCCCACAGGCCCCGCCGCCCCTGCCGCCCGCACAGGCCCCACAGGCCCTGCCAGCCCTGCCGACCTGACAGGCCCGGCCGACCCTGCCGGCCTCACAGGCCTCATCGGTCTCGGCACCGGCGCTACGGGCCTCACCGGCCCCGCAGGCCTCGCCGACCCCACAGGCTCCACCAGTCTCCTCGCCAGCCCTGCCAGCCCTGCCGACCTGACAGGCCCGGCCGACCCTGCCAGCCCCGCCGACCCCGCAGGCCCTGTTGGGCCCACAGGCCCTGCCAGCCCTACAGGCCCTGCCAGCCCCGCCGACCCCGCAGGCCCTGTTGGGCCCACAGGCCCTGCCAGCCCTACAGGCCCTGCCAGCCCCGCCGACCCCGCAGGCCCTGTTGGGCCCACAGGCCCTGCCAGCCCTACAGGCCCTGCCAGCCCCGCCGACCCCGCAGGCCCTGCTGGTCCTACAGGCCCTGCCAGCCCCGCCAGCCCCACAGGCCCTGCCAGCCCTGTCAGCCCCGCAGGCCCTGCCAGCCCTGTCAGCCCCGCAGGCCCTGCTGGTCCCACAGACCCTGCCAGCCCCATCAGCCCCATCAGCCCCATCGGCTCCGTCACTTCGCCGGGGGAAAGGTTCGGTTTCTGATGCGCGCACCCCGACCGTCCCGGCGTGACGACCGCCGGGCCGGTGGCCTCCGGTACTCCTCCGGCCCGGCCGACCTCCCCGGACCGTTATCCGGCCCCGGTCTCTCGCGTACGGTCTCGCCCGTGTCCGCCGACCCGACCGCGAAACCCTCGCTCGCCCGGGGTGCCGGGCAGCATGTGCTGATCCTGGCCGGTGAACCGGACACCGCCGAACTGCTCGCCACCACCCTGGAGTTGGCCGGCTACCGGATCGGCCTCACGGACACCGCCGCCAAGGTGCTGGCGCGGCTCGACACACACCGCTTCGATCTGCTGGTCGTCGACACCGCCCTGCCCGATCTGCCCGGCATCGCCCGCGCGGGCCGCCCGGTGATCGCCCACCGGCCGCCGGTCCTCTACCTCACCCCGTACGACTCCCTCGGCAGCCTGCTGCCCGAACTCGGCCTGGGGGAGAAGGACTACGTCACCAAGCCGTTCCGGGTGGCCGAGGTGCTGGCCCGGATGCAGGTCCTGCTGCGCGGCCCCGCCGCCCCCGGCCGGCCCGGCCACTCCCCGTGCTACGACGACCTCGTCCTGGACGACACCCTCTGCCGGGCCTGGCGCGGCCCCCGCGCCCTCGACCTCACCCCCGCCGAGTACCGCCTGCTCCGCCACCTCGTGCTCAACGCGCACCGGGTGCTCTCGAAGGAACAGATCGGCCGGTACGTCTGGGGCGACTTCCGCGGCGGCAACGCGATCGAGCAGCTCGTCTCCCGGCTGCGGCGCAAGGCGGACCGGGACGGGCCGCCGCTGATCCACACCCGTAGGGGTTTCGGCTACTGGCTCGGGAGGGCGGACGGCGAGGACTGACGGACCGTCGGGCAGGTGGGGGCGCCCTCACCGCACAAGGTGATCCAGGTCACGTCAGGTTTCTGTCAGGGAACTGACCGGAAGCCGTCGGCCCCCTCTGTTTGCCTGGGCCCATCGAGGACTCGACCCCCCTTCGCTCCCCCCACTGAGGAGAGCCATGGCCGACACCCTGACCGGTCCGGTGCCCGAAGCCCCGGACGCGGTCCCCGAGTTCCCGATGCCGAGGGCGGCCGGCTGTCCCTTCGACCCGCCGCCCGCCCTCCGGGAGCTCCAGGAGCGGGCGCCGCCGACCAGGGTGCGGCTCTGGGACGGCACCGAGCCCTGGCTCGTCACCCGGCACGCCGACCAGCGGGCGCTGCTGGGTGACCCCCGGGTCGGCGCGGACACCGACAGCCCCGGCTACCCGCCATCCCCGAGGGCCTGAGGGCAAACTCGGGAGCGGCCTGGGGCGAGAGCGTCCGCGTCCCGGCCTGAAGGTCGTGAGAAGTGGGGCCCCGGCAGGCGGTGCGAGCCTGCCGGGGCCCTTACGCTTGCCTCGGCGTCGTCCCCCGGGAGGGGATGTGGCTCACCGCACGCAGTAACTTACTTGAGTTACGCAACAAGATGGTAAAGTGGGTCGCATGTCCACCGAACCGCTCCCCCTGCCCGCCGTGGCCACCCCGGAAGTGATCGAGATCGAGCGCGCGCTCACCCGGATCACCTATCTGAGCACCCGTGCCCGCCAGCACGACCGGCTGATGGCGATGGCCGGCGTCCCCCTGGACCGGGCCGCCGTGGCGCTGCTGCGCCAGGTCGCCGACTCCGAGCCGCTGCGGCCGGGGGAGCTGGCCCAGCGCCTGGGCGTGGAGGCCTCCCATGTGACCCGCACGGTGCAGCAGCTCCAGAAGTCCGGCTATGTCACCCGGGTCCCCGACCCCGACGACGGCCGGGCCCAGCGGATCCAGCTCACCGACGCCGGCCGCGAGGCCATCGACCGGGTCCGGGACGCGGGCGCCCGCGGGATGCAGCTCGCCCTGTCCGGCTGGTCCCCCGACGAGCTGGGCCAGCTCGCCACGCTCTTCCACCGCATGGTCGACGACTTCCTCTCCTACGCCGTCGACGAGGACACCGAGCAGCCGGCCGTCAGCGCCTGACCCGCTCCCGGCCGGCCGCCACGACGCCGGCCCCGCCCGGCTCCCGCGGCCCGCGCGGCAGCAGCCGGGCCACCACCGGCGGGAGCAGCGGCGGGAGCAGCGGCGGGAGCAGCCCCGTGCGCAGGGTCGTGGCGTCCGCGAGCGCCCCTGGGACCGGAGCGGTGAGCCCGCCGACGCTCACCGTCAATCGGCGACGACCACCAGATCGTCTACGCCGGTTCCGGCGTCCTGGCCGTCACCACCGACGCCGGCACCTGGTTCGCGCCCGGTATCCGCGCCCCGTGGGGGCCGGCGGGCACCACGCACGCCCACCGGGCCCACGGCCCTCTCGACCTCCACCTGGTCGGACTCCCCGCCGAGGACAACCCGCCCGGCCTCGCCACCCCACCGTCCTGGCCGGCCGATGCGTCTGCCCGCCCCCGCCGACCCCGGCTCGCCGGGGTCCGCGCCCTCGTCTCCGCCGACCCGGCCGGCGGGCGCACCCTCGTCGCGCTCGGCGCCGCCACCGGCGCCGGGGAACGCATGCTCAGCCGTCTCCTCCGCCGCGAGTTCGGCATGACCTTCCCGCAGTGGCGCACCCGGTCCCGGCCGTACCACGCCCTGCGGCTGCTCGCCGACGGCACCCCCGTCACCACGGTCGCCCTGGGCGGCGGCTGGTCCTCCGTCGGCGCCTTCATCGACGTCCTCCGCCGGTCCTTCGGCCACCCCCCCCGGGCCGCTACGGCCGCGAGACCGGACCGGGGCGCCATCGGCACCGGCGGGCAACGGAGTTGGGGGCGCCCGCACGGACGTACCCCCGCCTCCGGGGCCTCGACTACCGTCCAGTAATGTCGGGCGCCAGGACTTCAGAGGAGGAACCTTGTCCCGGTCCGGACGCTCACCCCTGCTGCTGGCCGGCCTGCTGGCCACCGCGGGCGTGGCCCATTTCGCCGCCCCCCGCTCCTTCGACGCGACGATCCCGCGCGCCCTGCCGGGTTCGCCCAGGGCCTGGACGTACGGCAGCGGTGTCGCCGAGCTGGCGCTGGCGGCCGGACTGGCCCTGCCCCGGACCCGCAAGGCGGCCGCCCTGGCCAGCGCCGCGTTCTTCGTCGGCGTCTTCCCCGCCAACGTCAAGATGGCGCTGGACTGGCGCGACCGTCCCACCCCCCTCAAGGCCGCCGCGTTCGGTCGGCTGCCCCTGCAGGTGCCCCTCGTGCTGTGGGCCCGCAGCGTCGCGAACGGCACGGAAGGACGGTCATGACGAAGACGCTGGAGACCGGCGACAAGGTCGAGGACTTCTCGCTCCCGGACGAGACCGGCACGGTGCGCAGCCTCACGGAGCTGCTCGCCGACGGCCCCGTCGTCCTCTTCTTCTACCCGGCCGCCCTCAGCCCCGGCTGCACCGCCGAGGCCTGCCACTTCCGCGACCTCGCCGCCGAGTTCGCCGCCGTGGGCGCCCGGCCGATCGGCATCAGCGGGGACTCCGTCGACCGCCAGCAGGAGTTCGCTGGCCGCCACACCCTCGGTATGACCCTGCTGTCCGACAGCGACGGCGACGTGCGGGAACGGTTCGGGGTGAAGCGGGGTGTCTCCCTCATGCCCACCAAGCGGGCCACCTTCGTCATCGCCCAGGACCGCACCGTCCTGGAGGTCGTCCGCAGCGAACTGCGCATGAACACCCACGCCGACCGCGCCCTGGACGCCCTGCGCGCCCACCGCGCCTGACCGGCCCCCCGACGGAACCCCCCGCTCCACGACCGGCCCCGCGCGGTTGATGCACCCGGGCAAAGGGACCATTCTGGACGACATGGAGCATGTCGTCGCTGCGGCGGTCATCGATGCCCGGGGCATCGTGACGGGCTGGAGCGAGGGTGCCCGACTGCTGACGGGGCACCCGGCCGAGGAGGCCGTGGGGCGGGCGGCGACCGCACTGCTCGCCGAGGACCTCCCGGCCGCCGCCGGGGCCTGGAGCCGGCCGGTCGTCGTACGCCACCGCGACGGGCACCCCGTCACCCTCGCCGTCACCGTCTGCCCCCTGCTCGGCACCGGAGGGGAGGCCCTGGGCTGGACCCTCACCGCGGAACGCGCCGCCGCCCCGGAACCCACCCTCGCCGGGCGCGCCTTCCAGCAGGCGTCCATGTCGATGTCCGTCTTCGACCCGGGGCAGCGCTATCTGCGGCTGAACGAGGTCGCCTGCAAGGTGATGGGCGTCTCCGAGGACGCCCTGCTCGGCCGCCATTTCCCGGACACCGTGGAGGAGGCCGAGCACAGCAAGGGCTTCAACTGGCACCTGCGCCAGGTCGCCGAGACCGGCCGCCCGCTGCGCTACGAGAGCTACACCGGCGCCCCCTCCCTCAACCGGGAACACGCCTGGACCACCGAGATGTGGCCGGTGCGGGACGCCTCCGGCGAGGTCACCGGGGTCGCCCTGGCGGCCTTCGACAGCAGCGACCAGTACTGGGCCCGCCGTCGCCTCGCCATGCTGAACGAGGCCGCCGCCTCCATCGGCACCACCCTCGACGTCGTACGCACCGCCGAGGAGGTCGTCGAACTCCTCGTCCCCCACTTCGCCGACTTCGCCAGCGTCGACCTCCTCGACTGGGTCCTCGGCGCCGACGAGCCGCCGCCCGTGCCCGAGGGCGAGATCGTGCTGCGCCGGGTCGCCCACGGCTCCCACCGGGAGGGCACCCCCGAGGCCGCGGTCCGCCTCGGCGACACCGACAGCCATCCGCCGTTCAGCCCGCCCGCCCGCGCCCTGCGGGAGGGGCACGCGATCCGCAGCCAGGCCGGCGAGCCCGACTTCATGCGCTGGCTCACCGAGCGCAACACGCGCTCCCCCGAGGGGCTCCCCTACCGGCGCGGCGTGCACTCCATGATCTCGGTGCCGCTGCGCGCCCGCGGCACCACCCTCGGTGTCCTGGTCGGCATCCGGATCGCCCACCCCGAGGCCTACGAGGCCGACGACGCCGTCTTCGCCGAGGAGCTCGCCAGCCGGGCCGCCGTCTGTATCGACAACGCCCGCCGCTTCGCCCGTGAACGCACCACCGCGCTCGCCCTCCAGCACAGCCTCCTGCCACGCGGACTGCCCGGGCAGGCCGCCGTCGAGGTCGCCCACCGCTATCTGCCCAGCGGCTCCACGGCCGGCATCGGCGGCGACTGGTTCGATGTGATCCCGCTCTCCGGCAGCCGGGTCGCCCTGGTCGTCGGGGACGTCGTCGGGCACGGCATCGCGTCCTCGGCCACCATGGGCCGGCTCTGCATGGCCGTGCGCACCCTCGCCGACGTGGACCTGCCGCCCGACGAGCTGCTCACCCACCTCGACGACCTCGTCACCCACCTGGCGGGCTACCAGGAAGGCGGCGGCGACGTCGCGGAGCTGGGCGCCACCTGCCTGTACGCCGTCTACGACCCCGTCAGCCGACGCCTCGCCCTCGCCGCCGCCGGCCATCCCGCGCCGGCCCTGCTGCTGCCCGACGGCCGCGCTGAACTGGTCCGGATGACCCCCGGCCCCCCGCTCGGCGTCGGCGGGCTGCCCTTCGAGGCGGTCGAGCTGGAACTGCCCGAGGGCGCGGTCGTCGCCCTCTACACCGACGGCCTGATCGAGGGCCGCGACCGGGACGTCGACCGCGCCACCGGCGAACTGTGCAGCGCCCTCACCGCACCGGCCGCCACCCTCGACGCCCTGTGCGACTCCGTGCTCAAGGCGGTCCTGCCGGAGGAGCCCGGCGACGACGTGGCCCTGCTGCTGGCCCGCACCCGCGCCCTCGGCACCGACCAGGTCGCCGCCTGGGACGTGGAGCCCGACCCCGCCCGGGTCGCCGCCGCCCGGCAGGCCGCCACCGAGCAACTCGCCGCCTGGGGGCTGGAGGAGACCGCCTTCGTCACCGAACTCGTCGTCAGCGAACTGGTCACCAACGCCATCCGCTACGGCGAACCCCCGATCCGGCTCCGGCTGATCCGCGACCGCAGCCTCATCTGCGAGGTCTCCGACGGCAGTTCCACCTCACCGCACCTGCGCCGCGCCCACGCCTTCGACGAGGGCGGGCGCGGTCTGCTGCTGGTCGCCCAGCTCACCCAGCGCTGGGGCAGCCGGCAGACGGACCGGGGCAAGACGATCTGGGCGGAACAGAGCCTCGAACCGCAGTGATCACACCGGGGCGAAGCCCGGAACATTCCCGGCCAGGCCGGATCCCGGATGCCGCCGCCCGGCGCTCAGAACTCCTCGTGGGTCTCCGGATCGCCGCCCAGCCGCTCGTGGGCCCGGTCCGCGATCACACCCATCTGCGCCGGACCGAGGTCGAAGCCGAAGACGTCCAGGTTGGCGCCCTGACGCCCCGGGTCGGCGGACTTCGGGACGGGGACCGCGCCGAGCTGGACGTGCCAGCGCAGCACGACCTGGGCGGGGGTGACCCCGAGCGCCTCCGAGACCTGGACCACCGCGGGGTCCTGGAGCAGGGCCGAGCCCCGCCCCAGCGGGCTCCAGCTCTCGGTGACGATGCCCTTCGCCGCGTGGAAGGCCCGCAGCTCGTCCTGCGGGAAGAGGGGGTGCAGCTCGATCTGGTTCACCGACGGCAGGACGCCCGTCTCCTTCTCCAGGCGCTCGATGTGCTCGGGCGTGAAGTTCGAGACGCCGATCGAACGGACCAGCCCCTCCGCACGGAGCTTGATCATCGCCCGCCACGAGTCGACGTACCTGCCGACCCGGGGGAGCGGCCAGTGGATCAGATAGAGGTCGACGTGGTCGAGGCCGAGACGACGGCGGGACTCCTCGAAGGAGGCGAGCGTCTCCTCGTAGCCGTGATGGCGGCCCGGGAGCTTGGTGGTGACCACGAGTTCCTCGCGCGGGACTCCGCCTCGTGCCACCCCGCGCCCGACCCCGCTCTCGTTGCGGTAGTTCGTCGCCGTGTCGATCAGCCGGTAGCCCAGCCCGAGCGCACCGGCCACCGCCTCCTCCGCCTGCGCGTCGTCCATCGGCCAGGTACCCAGACCGAGGGCCGGGAGCTTCGTACCGTCGTTGAGCGTGTGCACCGGGATGTCGATCACCGTCTGCCCTTCCCCTGGAACGGGATGCGTCACTCCAGCCTCACGGATGAACAGGGCACGATCAACCGGACCGGGTCGCAGGCACTGTCGCCACGGCGGCGATTCGCTGTCACGATCTTCGGCGAGGGGTGTTCACGACGATCGGAGCGGGCATGACGACGGACTTCGACGGCCAGGCGACGGGCGCGGCCGGGGTCGAGGTGAAACCGGTCGCGGGGCACATCGGCGCCGAGATCGAGGGCGTGGACCTGGCCGCCGGCCTCGACGACGCCCAGGTCGCCGCGATCCGGGCGGCCGTGCTGCGCTGGAAGGTGGTGTTCTTCCGCGGACAGCACCTCGACCACGCCGGGCACGTGGCCTTCGCCCGGCGGTTCGGTGAGCCGGTCGTCCTGCGCAAACGCGGGAGCGCCTCGCCGGCGGACTTCCCGGAGATCGAGACCACCGCCGACCGGCTGGAGCTGGGCGGCAGGTTCGGCATGGAGCACGACGAATGGCTCCAGCGCCGGCGGCACACCCTGCTGCGCGGTTGGCACTGCGACCACGGCGCCCGGATCGACCCGCCGGCCGCCACGATCCTGCGCGCCGAGACGGTCCCGCCCTACGGCGGTGACACCACCTGGTCCAACCTGGCCGCCGCGTACGCCGGACTGTCCGCGCCCGTAAGGGAGTTCGTGGACGGGCTCAGGGCCGAGCACCGCCTCGGCGTCGGCTACCAGCCGCGGCCCGGCGAGGACGCCTACGTCCGCCATCTGCTCGGCCACCAGGTCGCCGCACTGCACCCGCTGGTCCGGGTCCACCCGGAGACCGGGGAGCGGATCCTGTACGTCAACGGCTACTACGTCGAGCAGATCGCCGACGTCTCCCGGGCCGAGAGCCGCGCCCTCCTCGACCTGCTGCTGGAACAGGCGGTACGCCCCGAGTACACCGTCCGCTTCCGCTGGGAGCCCGGCAGCGTGGCCCTCTGGGACAACCGGGCCACCATCCACCTCGCCCCCGGCGACAACGCCCACCTCGGCTTCCCCCGCACCATGCACCGTGTGATGCTCACCGGCGACATCCCGGTCGGGGTGGACGGCAAGCCCTCGGAGCCCATCACGGGCACCGAGCCGGGCCGCTGGTGAGGCTCACGGCCCGGGCTCGGCGCGGGCCACGAACGGACGCCCGTCCTGCGGGAGGAACACGAGGAACTCACGGGTGCCGTGGACCACGCGGGCCAGGCCCAGCGGCCCGTCCGCGCCCACCACGGCCTCGACGAGTGCGCCGCCCTCGACGATCCGCTCACGCCGCGCGTGCCGCCGTACCAGCTCCGCCGCCCGCCCGCTGACCCAGAGCCCGACCTGCGCTCCCTGCTTCAGGGCCGCCAGCAGTTCCGCACGCAGGGGTCCCGGCACCGCGCCCCGGACCCGGTGGCGCAGGAGATCCTGGAGCGTGGGTTCGGGATCTCCGAGCACCTGCGCCCGGCAGCCCGGGCAGGCCGTGTCCCGGGTCGGGTCGAACGGGCCGCGGTACACCGTGAGCCGGTCGCCGGGAATCCCGCACAGGGACGCGCCCTTCGACAGCCCGTGGCCGGTGCCCGGTACGTCGGTCTCCTCGCAGAGGGCGAAGAACGGCCGACGCCCGGGCCCGAGACGCCACCCGTCCCGTTCCGGGTCCCCCACGGCGGTCAGCCGGCCACCGCCGGCCGCCACCCGAGCGCCGGGCCCAGCTTCGTCGCCGTGTCGGTGAGGATCTGCACGTAGTCCTCGTGCTCGAAGGTGAAGGGCAGCGCGAAGGCGACCTCGTCGACCTCGCGGAACGCGGCGTGCGCGTGCAGCCGCTCGGCGATCTCCTCGGAGGTGCCGACCAGGTCCGGTGCGAACAGCAGCCGCGCCGGACCCTGCGGGGACCGGGTGCGGGGCAGCCGCTTCGCGGCGAACTCCTCGTACTTGGCGCGCTGTTCGGGCGAGGCGGAGTCGGTGGGGATGACCACGAGCCCCTGCGAGACGCGGGCGGCCTCGCCGTCGGGGTGCGCGGCACGGAAGGCGCGCACATGGGAGAGCTGGATCTCTGCGAAGTCCCGTGTGTCGTCCGGGCCTTCGGCCTTGACGACGCTGCTCGTGAGGAAGTTCATGCCGTGCTCCCCGGCCCACGCGGCCGAGCTCACGCTGCCGCCGCCGTACCACAGGCGCCGCCCGAGGCCGGGGGAGTGCGGCTGCACCCGGTCGGAGAACACCTCGAAGCCCTCCACCCCGCTGAAGTCGCTCGCGGACTTGCCCCGCACCAGGTCCAGCAGCCGCCGCACCCGCTCGTAGCCGAACTCCTCGGCGTCGGCCGTGTCCGGGTACAGGGCGTCCTTGACCTGGTCGTAGTGCATCGGCGGGCCGACGCTCACCCCCGGGTTCAGCCGGCCGCCCGACAGGACGTCGACCGTCGCCAGGTCCTCGGCCAGCCGCAGCGGGTTCTCCCAGCCCAGCGGGATCACCGCGGTGCCGAGTTCGATGCGGCGGGTGCGCTGCGAGGCGGCCGCCAGGACGGCGACGGGGGAGGAGATGCCGTACTGCAGATGGCGGTGGCGTACCCACGCGCTGTCGAAGCCGAGCCGCTCGCCCAGCTCGATGATCTCCAGCGTGGTCTCGTGTCCCTGGCGCGGGTCGTCCCCGTCGAACAGCCCGATGGTGAGGAATCCCAGCTTGCGCAACGGGCGTGAGGTGGGTGGCACGGGATCCTCCAGCTGTCGTACGGCGGTGCTGCCCCGATTGTGGCAGGCGAACATTGCGGGCGTGTGATCAGAGTGCGGCGGTGGCCCCCGGTCGGACCAGCGGGATGACCACCTCGTCCTCGACCGGGGGGTTCAGTTCCTGGGCGCGGTGGCCGGTGGCCGCGTGGCAGCGCAGGCGGATCGACTCCGGGGTGACGTCCAGGCGCAGGAAGCTCTTGAAGAAGGGCGGGCTGTACGTCGCGGAACTCGGCGAGAACAGCTGCGTGTAGATCTTGCGCACCGGGAGGCGGAGGCGCCGCCGGCGTTCCGGACGGCCGCCGGTGCCCAGCAGACCGGCGATCAGCCGGATCCGGCGGGTGACACGGACCTCCGGCCCCGGGGTGCGGGTGGCCGGGAATCCGAGCCGTTCGGCGACGACCGCCTGGGCCTCGGCCTCACTGAGGGCGAAGAGGCGCCGCAGCCGCAGCCGGCGGCCGTAGAGCCTGCTGTAGAAGGCGAGGGAGTCGCCGCGCAGCGGATAGCAGCGGAAGTCCCGCTCGCGGACCCCGGCGATCGAGACCCGGGGGATGGTGTGCGTGGCGTGCATGAAGGCCCCGCCGCCGCCCGACACGACGTACTGCAGGGTGCGGCCGTCCGCCAACGGCACTGGATAGCGCTGGTAGTTGTGGATGTCGCCGCCTATCGCGGCCACATAGCGGTGCTCCGGCGCGCGCACGATGTCGTCCACCGTCCCGCCGCCCTCGATGGGGCACGGGTGGTGCTCTCCGTCGACGTACAGCGGCGAGCCGGTGACGAGTATCTTCGGCCGGGGCCCCCGGGACACCTCGCGCAGCCACGCGCCCTGCGCGGCGTCCAGGGTGCCCAGCAGACCGGTGTCTATGCCGATGATCCGCACCGGCCCGGCGTCGATCGCCCAGTACGGCCCCGGCTGCACGGCCTGTTGGTCCGCCGCCGACCGCGACTTCCGTGCCTCGTCGAGGTGCCGGCCGTCGTGCGGGCGCGGCCGGTGCCACAGCAGGGAGCGCAGCCAGGCACCGGTGAGCGGGCGCGGCGCGGGCTCGGCGGGCAGCGGCGGGGCGTCGTCGCAGAAGACGCGCATGAACCCGCCGAGATCCTCGTACCAGTCGTGGTTCCCCGGTATCGCGTAGACGGGCGCGCGGTAGTCCCGGTACGGGCGGAAGAACTTGCTGCCGTAGTCGTCCGCGCTGCCGACCGGGTAGATGACGTCGCTGGCGAGGACGGTGAAGGCGGTGCCCTGACTCACCTTCAGAAAGCCCGGTACGACGGCGTACTGGGAGTCGTCGCCCTCGCCCGTGTCGCCGATGACCATGAACGAGAAGCGGTCCGGGTCGGAGCGCCGGATCACCTTGTCGGCGGGCGCCCCGGCCGCCGCACGCTGGGCCACCCACCGGTCCCGGGTGCGGCCCGTGGGGTCCCCGAACCAGGAGGCCAGCACCCCGTTGCGGGCGGCCCACAGCATCCGTGGATCGAGCCAGGAGATCTTCTCGGCCCGGCCGGGCATCAGCTCGCGGTAGGCGCCGGGTTCCGCCTCGCCCCAGCCGGCGCCCGCGGCGGTATCACGTGAGGAGTCAGACACGGGGTGCACCGTAGCAATCGGGCTGCTCCGGGTTCCCCTCCGGGGCGGAACCCGGCGCCGTGCGTCAAGTGCTGCACCGGGGACCGCAGTTCGACGTCGACCTCGCGCCCACCCCGCCGCGCAGCGCCCAGGGAGATCATCATCGGGGCGACGGAGCGGGAGGTGCTGGGGAAGAAGCGCTGGATCCGCCCGCGACAGGGCACCCCGGCAGCGGCGCTGGGCATCGCGGGGCTGCCGTGGAACGGCGACTTCTCCGACCGGGACGCCGACGGCCCCCTGCCCCTGCGGAACCCGGTGGTGGTCGCGCGCCCGGGGTGCCGTACGGGAGTCCGTCCAGTCCCGTGCGGCCTGCGCGCACCGCTCACCCACCGCTCCACGACCGGCTGACCTGCCGCTTCGGGGTCTCGGCCCGCTCGTTCGGGGCGGGCCGGTTCCACTCGCCGTCACCGAGCACCAGCAGCGGGTCGAACATCACCACCACACCCGCGAGGAGCAGGAACATCACCGGTCCGATCAGCATCGGCAGCAGCAGCGAGGTGGGGGAGTCGCCGGCCCAGGACGACGTCGTGCCGTGCACATGGACGCCGACCGCGGCCATCGCCGTGTAGTGCATCCCGGACACGGCGAGGCCCATCACCAGGCTGGCGCCGAGGCTCGTCAGGAAGCCGCGGACCGTGACGGCCGCCCACAGCGCGGCGGTGGCCGCGACGACCGCGATCAGCACCGAGAGGGCGACCAGGAGCGGGTCGTACACGAGGGCGCCGTTGAGCCGCATCGCCCCCATGCCCAGGTAGTGCATCGCGGCGACCCCGAGACCGGTGACGGCGCCCGCGAGGGGCAGCGCGCGGCGGCCCGCGTCCCGGCGGCCGACGAGGAACACGCCGACACCGACCACACCGATCGCGACCGCGAGACTGAGCAGGGTCAGCCGGACGTCGTAGCCGATCCGGGTCTCCTTCACCCGGAAGCCGATCATCGCGATGAAGTGCATCGTCCAGATGCCGCAGCCGATCGACGTGGCTCCCAGCGCCAGCCAGCCCGCCCTGAAGGAGTCCTTGTCCATCAGCGACCGCACGATGCAGCGCAGCCCCAGGGCCCCTCCCAGGCACGCCATCAGATAGGCCGCCACCGGTGTCACGATCCCGTACCGGAAGCCGTCAATCGTGCCTTCCATCGCCAACTGCCCCCAGAGTCGCAGATGTTCGTGGAGGATTGTCTACGTGTAAGAGTGGGGTGAGGGCAAGCGGTTCCCGCGTGTCGCGCGAGTGGACAGGGAACGCACAGTCCGCTCACAGACGCGCCGGGGGGTGACGGTGCGCGTCGGGCCCGGCACCGAGGGATAACCCTCGAAGCACCCGGGTCGGGCTGACATGTAACCGTCAAGCCTGCCATTCTCCCTCCCAACTACCGCAACCAGCGGCACGTCACCCCCACGCAGTTGCACGGTCCCGCACAACTCAGCTCGTCCCGGACAGCACACCCGTCTGCCCGGTCTGTCACCGGCCGTACCCCGCGGCCGCCGCAGTAGGAGAACGAGTGAGACCCAACCCCCGCAAGCGGACCGCGGTCGGAGCGGCCCTGCTCTCCACCGCCGCCCTTCTGGCCCTCGGCGTCCAGTCGGTCCCGGCAGCCGCGAAGCCCGCAGCCCCCCACCCCACCCCCCTGCGCAGCGGCGGCCTCGCCGCCGACGTCACGCCCGCCCAGCGCTCCGCGCTCATCAAGGGCGCCCAGGCGAAGACGGAGCAGACGACGGAGTCCCTGGGCCTGCCCGCCCAGACGAAGCTCATCGTCAAGGACGTCGTCAAGGACAACGACGGCACCGTGCACACGCGCTACGAGCGCACCTATGCCGGACTGCCCGTCCTCGGCGGTGACTTCGTCGTGCACACGCCCCCGGCCTCGCTGGCCGCCGGCACCGTGAGCACGACCTTCAACAACAACCGCCGCGCCATCTCGGTCAAGTCGACCAAGGCGACGTACAGCAAGGCCTCCGCCGAGACCAAGGCCCTGAAGCGGGCCGCGGCGCTCGACGCGACGGACCCCGCCACGCAGAGCGCCCGCAAGGTGATCTGGGCCGGCGAGGGCACGCCGAAGCTCGCCTGGGAGACGGTGGTCAGCGGTTTCCAGGACGACGGCACGCCGAGCCGGCTGCACGTCATCACCGACGCGCTGACCGGGGCGAAGCTCTCCGAGTTCCAGGACATCAAGACCGGTACCGGCAACAGCCAGTACAGCGGCACCGTCACCATCGGCACCACGCTGTCCGGGTCGACGTACCAGCTGTACGACACCACCCGCGGCGGCCACAAGACGTACAACCTCAACAACGCCACGTCGGGCACCGGCACCCTGATGACCGACACCGACGACACCTGGGGCACCGGCTCCGGCTCCAACACCCAGACCGCCGGTGTCGACGCCCACTTCGGCGCCCAGGTCACCTGGGACTTCTACAAGAACACCTTCGGGCGCAGCGGCATCAAGAACGACGGCGTCGCCGCCTACTCCCGCGTGCACTACAGCTCGTCGTACGTCAACGCCTTCTGGGACGACGACTGCTTCTGCATGACCTACGGCGACGGCTCCGGCGGCACGCACGCGCTGACCTCGCTGGACGTGGCCGGCCACGAGATGAGCCACGGTGTCACCTCCAACACCGCGGGCCTGAACTACTCCGGCGAGCCGGGTGGTCTGAACGAGGCCACCTCGGACATCTTCGGCACGGGTGTCGAGTTCTACGCGGCGAACTCCACCGACGTCGGTGACTACCTCATCGGCGAGAAGATCGACATCAACGGCGACGGCACCCCGCTGCGCTACATGGACGAGCCCGACAAGGACGGCAGCTCCGCCGACAGCTGGTACTCCGGCGTCGGCAACCTCGACGTCCACTACTCCTCGGGTCCGGCGAACCACATGTTCTACCTGCTGTCCGAGGGCAGCGGCAGCAAGACGATCAACGGCGTCACCTACAACAGCCCGACCTCCGACGGCGTCGCCGTCGCCGGTATCGGCCGGGCCGCGGCGCTCCAGATCTGGTACAAGGCGCTGACGACGTACATGACGTCCAGCACCAACTACGCGGGCGCCCGCACCGCCGCCCTGAACGCCGCCACGGCGCTCTACGGCTCCAGCTCCACCCAGTACGCGGGGGTCGGCAACGCCTTCGCCGGTATCAACGTCGGCAGCCACATCACGGTCCCGTCGACCGGCGTCACGGTCACCAACCCCGGCAGCCAGTCCACCACCGTCGGTACCGCGGTGAGCCTGCAGATCTCGGCCAGCAGCACCAACAGCGGCACGCTGACCTACGCCGCGAGCGGTCTGCCCACCGGCCTGTCGATCAGCTCGACCGGTCTGATCTCGGGTACGCCGACCACGGCCGGCTCCTACAGCACCACCGTCACGGTGACCGACTCCACCGGCGCCACCGGCACCGCGTCCTTCACCTGGACGGTCAGCTCCTCGGGCAGCGGCTCCTGCACCTCGGCCCAGCTGCTGGGCAACAACGGCTTCGAGTCCGGCAACACCACCTGGACGGCGTCCAGCGGTGTCATCACCAACTCGAGCAGCCAGGCGGCCCGTACCGGCTCCTACAAGGCGTGGCTCGACGGCTACGGCTCGACCCACACCGACACGCTGTCCCAGTCGGTGACGATCCCGAGCGGCTGCACCAACACCACGTTCACCTTCTACCTCCACATCGACACGGCCGAGACCACCACCAGCACCCAGTACGACAAGCTGACGGTCACCGCCGGTTCGACCACCCTGGCCACGTACTCGAACCTCAACGCGGCCTCCGGGTACGTCCAGAAGTCCTTCAGCCTCGGCTCCTACGCGGGCTCGACGGTGGCGCTGAAGTTCACCGGCGTCGAGGACTCCTCGCTCCAGACCAGCTTCGTCATCGACGACACCGCCGTGACGACCGGCTGATCCGCACCACCTGACCGACGTCCCGCACGCAGGCTCCCCCGCGTGCGGGACGTCGTCGCGTTCAGCTGAGCGGATCCAGCGTCAGATACGCCTGGCGCGGGGAGCCGTCGTGGACGAGGGACTCCTGCTGTCCCACGTCGTCGAAGGCGAACGCGTACGCCTTCCCGTCGGCCATCCGGGCGTGGATCGCGCGGGCGTAGTGGTTGGTCACCGCGTCCTGGTAGAAGTTCGCCGTGGTGGTGTCCGGCTGACTGGGGTCGACCAGGAGCGTCGACCGGTTGAATCCCGCGCACAGGGTGCGGGAGATCGGCCCGCGCACGGCGTCGTTGGGGGCGTCCAGCAGCTTGTGGCAGCCGAAGACACTGGCCGCGTCCGGCTTCTGGAAGCCGGCGACCACCGCGCCGGACGCGTCGGTGAAGTTCAGCACCCCGCCCGAGACCCGGCCGCGGTACGTGGTGCCGGGCTGGTCGGCGAACGGTGTCACCGTCAGTGTCGTGGTCGTGTACTTCTGCCAGACACGGTTGACGTAGTCGTCCAGGACGGTCGACGGAAGGGCCCCGGTCTCCACCCCGTACAGCGGTGAGAGAGCGCGCAGGACCGTGCCGTCGGAGCGGCTCTGGATCAGGTTCGCCCAGCCGCCGGGCTGACCGCGCAGGGCGGTGAAGACCCCGCTGTAGCCGCCCGCCTTGAGATGCCCGGTGCTGACGGTGCTGCCGTCGGCGCGCTGCACACCGACCGCGTACGGCGCGGAGAACATGTCGACCTGGGTGCTGTTCAGCCAGAGCCCGGAGTCGTTGAGCGTGTACTCGGACCAGTTGAACAGGATGTTCCGGTTGGCGTCGCCCGGGTTCTGCACGGCCGGTTGCACCAGTCCGCCGGCGGTCAGCCCGAACATGAGCTTCTGGCCGTACGAGAAGTAGATCCGGCCGGAGAACTTCGGGATCCGTACGGTGGTCGACCGCCCGGCCGCCGGGCCGGGGATCGAGGCGTCCGGCGCCGGGGTGGGCGGGTTGCCTCCGGCGGGCCAGGCGTGGAAGGCGCCGTTCGCGTCCGCCCAGCCCTGCTGACCGGTCGTCAGGAGGGTGCCCAGGTTGTAGACGTAGAGGGCCTCGCCGCGGCCCGAGTTGTTGGTGATCGTGAGCGGGATCGTGTCGGGGACGGCGGCCCCGGCCGGTGGTCCCAGGGTGAGCAGCGCGCCGACGAGCGCGACCGCCCCCAGCAGTGCCGTGGTGATCCTGGTGAGCACTCTCCACCTCCGTGCGGGGAGACCTGTGGGGTTGGTCCAGACCTCTTCTGAGAGCGCTCTCACCGTCGCACCGGGGTGTGCTCATGTCAACGGATCGGGTCGGGTGGGGGTGAAGAGAGGCGCCCGGGAGGCGTGCGGCCCCCGGGCGCCCCGCCGTCAGAAGGTCCGCTTCAGCAGGTCCAGCAGCGCCGCCCAGTGCCGCTCCGCCGCCTCCTCGTCGTACGACGCGGTGTCGGCCTGGGTGTAGCCGTGCTGCGCGCCCTCGTAGACCTCGCAGGTGTGCCGTACACCGGCCGCGGTCAGGGCGTCCTCCAGCCGCTGGATCTGCTCGGGCGGCAGGGAGTGGTCGTTGTCGGCGTGCCCGAAGTAGAGCTCGGCGGTGATCCGCCCGGCCCCCAGGTGCGGGCTGTCCGGGGCGTCGGTGGCGAGCCGTCCGCCGTGGAAGCCCGCCGCCGCCGCGACCCGCTCGGGGTGCGTGCCGGCGGTCAGCAGGGAGAGCCGGGCGCCCATGCAGTACCCGGTGAGCGCGACCGGGCCGTCCGCGACCAGCGGGCTCTCCTCCAGCCAGCGCAGATACGCGTCGGCGTCCCGCTCCGTGAGGTCGTTCGTCAGGGACTGCATGAGGGGCATCAGGCTGCCGAAGATCTCCGGCCGCGCGGCGGGGTCGATGAACTCCGGCATCTCCACCACCGGGGCGCGCCCGTGACGGTAGAACACGTTCGGCACCAGGACCGTGTAGCCGTGCGAGGCGAGCCGGTCGGCCATCGCCTTCAGATGCGGGCGCAGTCCGAACGCGTCCTGGTACAGCAGCACGCCCGGCCGGGGCGTCCCGTCGCCGGGATGGGCGAGGTAGGCGTCCGCGACGCCGTCCTCGGTGGGGATGTCCACGGCTGTTCCCTCTACGGAGGTCATGGGGGGTGCCTCTCTGCGCGGTTCACGGTGCGGCGGGACTCATCGTTGCACGCACCGCCCGCCTCCCGGCGAGGCCCCCCACCCGACCGCTGTTGCCGTTCCGTTATCGCTCGGTCCAGGCCCGGTCACAAGGCGACTGCACCCTCGTGGACCGTGATCATGCACGGCCTCCCCACCGCCCTTTCCGAGTTGAGACAGGTGATCAGCATGTCCGGGTCCCCCAGCAGAGGCTTACGCGTGGCGGCGGTGATCGCCATGGCCGTGGTCCTGGCCGCGACCGGCACACCGGTCATGAGCCAGACCTTCGCGACCTCCGCGGACGCGTCGACGGGTGCGAGGAGCGCACGAACGGTGACGCTGATCACCGGTGACAAGGTGTCGGTCGCCCCGGACGGTTCCGTCGCCGGGATCCAGCGGGCCAAGGGGCGTGAGAAGGCCTCGTTCCAGGTCCGCAGGATCGACGGACACACCTACGTCGTTCCCGGTGACGCGGCGGTGCCGACCGCCCGGGGCACGCTCGACCGGCGGCTGTTCGACGTGACGCAGTTGCTGGCGGACGGCTACGACGACAAGAACGGGTCCGACCTGCCGCTCATCGTCACCTACACCGGGGACGAGACGCCCGCCGCGAGCGCCTTCCGCCCCGCACGGGCCCGGGTGAGCAGGACCCTCGACGAGGTCAACGGCGTGGCGCTGCGCGCCGACCGGCGCGGGGGTGCCGCGTTCTGGGACACCTTCACCGACGGCGGCGGCCGCGGCGAGGGCACCGCGCGGCTGACCGGCTCACCCGCGGTGAAGAAGGTGGAGAAGGTCTGGCTGGACGGCAGGCGTGAGGTCAGCCTGGACCGGAGCGTGCCCCAGATCGGCGCGCCGACCGCCTGGGACGCCGGGTTCGACGGCACGGGCGTCAAGGTCGCCGTACTGGACACCGGTGTGGACCGGAACCACCCCGACCTGGCGGGTCAGGTGATCGCCCACCGGAACTTCTCCGAGCCCGGCTCCGAGGACAACGTCGACCGCAACGGCCACGGCACCCACGTGGCCTCCACCGTCGCCGGCACGGGCGCCGAGTCGCAGGGCAGGTACAGGGGCGTCGCGCCGGGCGCGCGCATCCTGGACGGCAAGATCCTCGACGACCGGGGTTACGGCTGGGACTCCGACATCATCGCGGGCATGGAGTGGGCGGTCGCCGAAGGCGCCGATGTCGTCAGCATGAGCCTGGGCGGCACCGACACCATGGGCATCGACCCCCTGGAGGAGACGGTGAACCGTCTCTCCGCCACGTCGGACACCCTGTTCGTCATCGCCGCGGGCAACGAGGGCAACGACGGCGAGAGCACCGTCGGGTCGCCCGGCAGCGCCGAGTCCGCGCTGACGGTCGGCGCGGTGGACAAGGACGACCAGCTCGCCGACTTCTCCAGCCGCGGCCCGCGCGTGGGCGACGGCGGGGTCAAGCCGGACCTGACCGCGCCGGGGGTCGACATCACGGCCGCGGCCTCCACCGCGAGCCAACTGGAGGACTGGTACCCCTCGGGGACGCCCGGCTACGCCACGCTGAGCGGCACCTCGATGGCCACCCCGCATGTCGCGGGCGCCGCCGCCCTCCTGGCGCAGGAGCACCCGGACTGGACCGGTGAGCGGATCAAGGCGGCGCTGACCGGCTCCACGAAGCCGGGCCCCTACAGCGCGTACCAGCAGGGCACCGGACGCACCGACGTGGCGCGGGCGATCGGGCAGACCGTCGTCGCCGAGAGCGGCCCGATCAGCTTCGGCCGGCCCGCGTGGCCGCACACCGACGACCAGCCGGTGACCAAGGAGATCACCTACCGCAACCTCGGCACCGAGCCGGTCGTCCTGGATCTGGCCATGGAGGCGCTCGGGGTGGACGGCAAGCCCAGCCCCGAGGGCATGTTCGACCTCTCGACGCGGCAGGTGACCGTCCCCGCCGGCGGTACGGCGGGTGTCACGGTGACCGCCGACACCCGTGTCGGCGGCGACACCTACGGTTCCTACGGCGGCTCGGTGACCGCCGCCTCGGCCGACGGCCGGACCTCGGTGCGCACCGCCTTCGGCGTGGAGCGCGAGGCCGAGTCGTACAACCTGACCGTCAGGCAGCTCGACGACCAGGGCAAGCCGTCCGGCAACGGCCACACGACGATCGACGGCCGGGACCGCGCCTACACCGCCGACCTCGCCGACCGGGACGGTGAGCTCACCGTGCGCCTGCCCAAGGGCAGCTACGCCCTCACCGGGGTTCTCGGCGGGGGTGACGAGTCCGCCGCGAACGCGTACTTCCTGGCTCCCGCCGTGGAGCTGGACAAGGACACCACGATCGTCATGGACGCCCGCGAGGCCGAGTCCGCGCGGATCACGCTGCCCGACGCCGAGGCGCGGAACACCCACGCCCAGCTCCTCCCGGGGTACACGAGCACGGACGGGAAGCCTCTCGACACCGTGTCCGTCTTCGCCTTCCCCGACTTCCAGGGCTTCAAGGTCGACCAGATCGGCGAGGAGACGCCGAAGGACGTGGCGTACGCCCAGTACAGCGGCTTCTGGACGCGCGACGACGCCGACGGGCGCGCCGTGAACTACCGCATGGCGTGGAACCGTACGGGTGCGCTCGGTGCCTTCACCGCCGACGTCCGGCGCGAGGACCTCGCCAGGATCGACATGACCTTCGGCGCGCCCCTCCAGGACACCGGGGTGGTCTTCGCGATGCCCTACTCGCCCGACGAGCGGATCGCGGCCGACTTCAGCACCCCCGTCTGGCGGGACCTGCCGCTGCGGACCACCGAGTACGTCCTCGGCAACGGCGTGAAGTGGGCGTACGCCGCGGAACAGTGGAATGCGCTGTCCTCGCTCCAGGGGCAGTTCAGGGCGTACGAGCCGGGCAGGAGCTACACCAAGAGGCTCAACATCGGTGTCTTCGGTCCGTCCCTGCCCCCGGCCCAGGGTGAACCGGTGGACCTGTATCCCGGGCTGGCGCGGCGCGGGAACACGATCAAGGCGGTCCTGCCCCTGTTCGGCGACGGCGAGGGGAACGTGGGCTCCAGCATGTACACGCTGGACGCGTCGCTCCGCGCCGACGGCGAGGAGATCCCCGCCGACGGCGATCCGCTGTACCGGGCCGGCTACACCGTCCCCGCGGGGGACCACCGGTACGAGCTGAGCCTCGACGCGGCCCGGGACCCCGAGCTGTACCCCGTCAGCACCCGGGTGCGGGCGCGGTGGACGTTCCGCTCGGCGGAGGTGGCCGAGGACAGCTGGACGCGGCTGCCGCTGTCCGTGGTCCGGTTCTCCCCCGAGCTGTCACCCACCAGCACCGCCAGGGCGGGCGAGAGGTTCGACGTGCCGTTCACCGTGGAGGGCGCGGCCGGCGGGCGGACCGTCAAGAAGCTGACGTTCGAGGTGTCGTACGACGAGGGCGGGACCTGGACGCCGGCGCGGACCGTGCACGGCAACCGTCTCTCGCTCGAGCACCCGGCGGAGCCGGGCTCCGTCTCCCTGCGGGCCAGGCTGACCGACCGTGACGGCACCACCCTGGTCCAGACGGTGGACCGGGCCTACCTCACGGTCCGGTAGGGCGGACGACCGCACGGCGTGTCCGGGACCGTTCCCCGTCCCGGACACGCCGTCCGCGTCGTCGGCCGCGGGCTCACTCGAACCGCGTGGTGTCCCCGGCCCCGTGCCGCACGATCACCGCCTCGCCCTCGGAGAAGTCGATGACCGTGGTCGGCTCGGTGCCGCAGTCCCCGGAGTCGACCACCCCGTCCACCACATGGTCGAGCTGGTCCTTGATCTCCCAGCCCTGGGTCATCGGCTCCTCCTCGCCGGGCAGCAGCAGTGTGCTCGACAGCAGGGGCTCGCCCAGCTCGGTGAGCAGTGCCTGGGTGACGACGTGGTCGGGGATGCGTACGCCCACGGTCTTCTTCTTGGGGTGCTGGAGCATGCGCGGCACCTCCCTCGTCGCCGGGAGGATGAAGGTGTAGCTGCCCGGCGTCGTCGCCTTGATCGCCCGGAACACGTCGTTGTCCACCCGCACGAACTGCCCGAGCTGGGCGAAGTCCTGGCAGACGAGCGTGAAGTGGTGCCGGTCGTCCAGTTTGCGGATGGCCCGGATCCGGTCGATGCCGTCCTTGCTGCCCAGCCGGCAGCCCAGCGCGTAGCAGGAGTCCGTCGGGTACGCGATCAGCGCGTCCTCCCGGATGGCCTGCGCGACCTGTGCGATGGTGCGCGGCTGGGGGTTGTCGGGGTGCACGTCGTAGTACTTGGCCATTGGCCGAGCTTATTCCGTGGGCCGGCCGAGCAGCTGCACCCAGCTGTCCGTGAGGAGGCCCAGCGCGGTCTCCGGCTCGCTCTGCCAGCCGTGCCGCATCCAGTGCCGGGCCAGCCGGTCGAGCTGGGCGAGCGCGAGGAAGCCGCGCATGCGCCGGGAGCCCGGATCGAACCGGGCGGCCCCGTCGAGGGCGGCCCGGACGTCCGCGACCAGCCCCTCGAACCGGCCTTCGACCAGCTCGCGCACCTCCGCGTCCACGGCCGCCGCCTCCTCCGCGGCCAGCACGTACGGCCGGATCCCGGGCCAGCGCTCCGCCGTGGCGGCGAGCCAGGCGCCGATGCCGTCCCGCCCGCCCTCGCGGACGACGCCGACCAGAGCCTCGGTGTCCTCGGCGGTCAGCTCCGCCAGCTCGGCGCAGAGCGCCGTCATCAGGGCCGTGCGGGAGGGGAAGTACGCGTAGAAGGTCACCCGGGTGGTGCCCGCGGCCCTCGCGATGTCGTCGACGGTCGTCCCCGCGTAGCCGTGCTTCCCGAACAGCTCCAGGGCCGTCGACAGCAGCAGCCGACGGGTCATCTGCTTCTGAGCGGCACGCAGACGGGCCACGGTCCCATCGTACGCGGCGGACGGCCCGGGCCGGCGCTACCACACCTCCGTTGACATACATATGACGGGATACTTATTCTCCCCCCATGTCCGACGCCAGCGCAGCCTCCGGGGGCATCGACCGTGTGGCTTCAGGGCTCGCGGCCTGCCTCCCGGCGCTGCACCGGACGCTGGAGCGCCGTGTCGCGTCCATCTACCCGCACCCCAAGCCCCCCGAGGGGCAGCTTCTGCTGCTGAAGTTCGTCGCCCAGCAGGAAGGCGCCACCGTGCGCGAGGCCGCCGAGGCCCTGCTGATGAAGCCCAACAACGTCAGCGCCCTCGTCTCCCAGCTCACCGGGGCCGGTGAGCTGGAGCGCCGGCCGGACAGCGCCGACAAGCGGGTCGCCCATCTGTATCTGACGGCGACCTCGCGCACCCGGCTCGCCGAGGTCCGCGACCTCGAGACGGCCTGTCTCGCCGAGGCCCTGCCGGCCCTCACCGACGACGAGCTGGACGCCCTCGGCTCCGCGCTGGGCGCGCTCACCTCACTCACCCGGCACCTGCACTCCGCCGCGCACTGAGCGCCGCCTTCGCGCGGGTCTTCCATGAACGGCGTGCACACGGCCGTCACGGTCACCGGCCTGCTCTGCGTCGCGGGAGCCCTCCTGTCCGCCACCGGAACCCGCCGTCGCGCCCCGGCCGAACAGCCGGTCCTGCCGCCTGCCCGAGGCCGGTTCCGGTGTGCGCCGGGGGTGGGCCTTCGGGGCTGGCCGGGCCCGCTCGCGTGAGGCCCGCTGCCGACCGCCCGGGGGCCGGCCGTGCCGCTCACTTGAGGCCGGAGCCGGCGCTCGCGTCGGGTTTCATGTCAGGCATCGGAGGCCGGTCCCGTCGGCCGGGCGAGGAGGCGCACCACCTGTCCCAGGGCCGGCACGCCGTCTGCGGGGGATGGGGTCCGCCTCCCCCACTCGCCCGACGTCCGGCCCCGGCCGGTTGAGCCTGGTCCCGGTGGTTGCCCGAGGTGCGGCCCCGGCCGAATGAGCTCCGCCCGCCGGTGGTGTGAGATCCGGTGCCGGGCCGCTGGGCTCGGACCCGCTGGTGGTGTGAGGTAACGTCCCCGACCGAAATGACTGGTCCTGGC
The DNA here is from genome assembly GCF_001514205.1 of Streptomyces griseoruber. Taxonomy (GTDB): domain Bacteria; phylum Actinomycetota; class Actinomycetes; order Streptomycetales; family Streptomycetaceae; genus Streptomyces; species Streptomyces griseoruber. Next base: position 40,308 of record NZ_KQ948782.1, read on the forward strand.
CCCGAGCGGGCCGGGTGGGACGAGGAGAGCGCGCGCATGGCCGGCCGGGACGACGGGAACCGCCACACCGAGGCGACGGGCGGCGCGGACTCCTCATGGGCGCAGGAGCTGCTCGACCACCTGCGCCCCGCCGGGTCCGGCGTACGGCGGATCGTCGGCTGGCTGGCCACCACCCTCGACGCGACGGTGTCCCTGCTGGACCGCGGCGGCGAGCCGCTCGCCGGGGAGCGGATACCCCTGGACGAGGACCTGTTCGGCGACCTCGTCTGCGGCCGCCTCGCCTCCGCCGCCTGGGAGGGCGACGGCCGCCATCTGCGGCTCGTCAGGGTCGAACTCCCCGGGCCCAGCACGGCCGGTGTCCTCGCCGTCAGCCGGACCGCCCCCTACGACCGGCGCGCCGCCGACATCCTCCGGCGCGCCGCGAGCGTCCTGGAACTGCTGCTGCGCGCCCAGCAGACCGTGGCCACCGGAGACCGTCTCGCCCGCGCCACCGCCGACCTGCGCCTGGCGATCCTGCAACTGCTCATGGTCGAGGACATCGTCTCCGCCCGCCGGGTCGCCGCCGGACTCTGGCCCGGCCTGCTCGACACCGACACCGCCTGCGTCTACGTCGTGGAGACCAGCCCCGCCGACCGCGACCGCCTCGCCGAGGCCTGCGTCGAGGCCACCCGCGACGAGGCCCTCGTCGTCCGCTGTCCGGCCATGGACGGCCATGTCATCGTCGTCGTCCCCGACGACACCACGGCCGCCGCCCTGCGCACCGTGTGCGACGGCACCCCCGACGCCCTGCTCGGCGGCAGCGCCCGGCAGAGCCTCGCCGGCACCGCCACCGCCTACGGACAGGCCGTCAGCGCCCTCGCCGTCGCCCGCTTCCGCCCCGACCAGACCGCCGTCTACGCCGAGCGCACCCACCCCGAACGCCTGATGGACCCGGACGTCCTGCGCTCCTGGACCACCCGTCTGCTGCGCCCCCTCGACACCCTTCCGCACCACACCCGCGCCGAACTCCTCGCCACCACCCGGCTCGGTCTGGAGTTCACCGCCGTCAGCGCCGCGAAGGTGCTCGGCGTCAGCCGCAACACCGTCCGCGCCCGTATGGAACGCGTGGAGAACCTGCTCGGCACCGATTTCTCCGACCTCACGGTCCGGGCCACCGTCCATCTGGCCCTCAACACCGAGGTCGCCCTCACCGAGGACACCGCGGGCCACCCGGCCGCCCCGGCCGGGCTCGGCGACCTGCTCACCGAACCCGCCCTAGGCACCTGGGCCCGGGACCTGCTGGCCCGCCTGGACACCGACGCCCGCGATCTGCGCCGCACCCTGCGCGCCTGGATCGCCGCCGGCGGCAACGCCGAACGCGCCGCGCAACTGCTCGGCGTGCACGCCCAGACCGTGCGCGAGCACGTCCGCAGTGCCGAACCCGTCCTCGAACGCCAGCTCCTGGCCTCCGGCAGCGACCTCTACGAGGTCGTCCTCGCCCATCTCGCGACCCGCGAACTCGACCAGCCCGACCTGCGCGGGGACCGCTGACGGGCCATCGGATCGGTCATCGGGTCGGTCATGGATCGGTCATGGAATCGGGCCATCCGGACTCATCTGTGCACAAGTGAGTCCTCGGCGCCCGCGAACGGGCATCGCCACGATTCACATCCCCGTGATCAGGCACGTAGGTTCGGGGTACCGCGGGGGTGCGACCGGCACGGGGGTCTGGTCGCACCCCGCGGGTCTGCTCAGCCGCGCAGCCGGACGGGGATCCCCTGCCAGCCGAACGCGATGAACGACGGCACCTGCTCCAGTTCCCCGTCCGCTGCCCGAAGGTCCGGGAACCGCTCGAACAGGGTGCTCAGCGCGATCGACGCCTCCATCCGGGCCAGCGGCGCCCCGATGCAGCGGTGCACCCCGATCCCGAACGACAGATGGTCCTCCGCCGCCCGCGTCGCGTCGAACACGTCCGCGTCCGGACCGTAGTGCGCGGGGTCCAGATTCGCCGCGGCGTACGTCGTGATGATCGCGTCCCCGGCCGGTATCGTCACCTCGCCGACCTTCAGATCACTCACCGCGAACCGCAGCGGCAGCGAGGCGATCGACGGGTGCGCCCGCAGCGTCTCGTCGATCACCGCGTCCCAGGAGATCTCCCCGGCGCGCACCGCGGCCAGCTGCTCGGGCCGGCCCAACAGCGCCACCACCGCGTTCCCGACGAGGTTCACGGTCGTCTCGAACCCGGCCCCGATGACCAGCAGCAGCGTGTACAGCAGCTCCTCGTCGCTGAGGCGGTCCCCGTCCTCGTCGCGCACCCGGATCAGCTCGGTCGTCATGTCGTCGCCGGGATGCTCCGCCTTGTGGGCGATGAGCCCGCCGAGGACGGTGCCGATCTGTTCCTGCACGAACGCGGCGTGCTCCGGGGTGGGGTCCGAGGTGTCCATGATCGCGGCGATCAGCCGGGCGGTGGCGGGCCGCATCTCCTCCGGCACACCGAACAGTTCGCAGATGATCCGCAACGGCAGCGGGTGCGCGAACCCCGCCTTCAGGTCCACCACCTCACCGCCCCGCTCCAGCTCGTCCAGCAGCTCGGCGGTGACCGCCTCCACCCGCTCCCGCAGGGCCTCGGTGCGCCGGTGCGTGAAGCTAGGCGCCACCAGCTTGCGCAGCCGGGTGTGGTCGGCGCCGTACGTGGACAGCATGTTGACCACGCCGACCCAGCCGAGGATCCAGCCCCAGGACGGGTGCTCGCCGAGCTCCGGCCACAGCCGCCAGTGTGTACGGGGGTCCTTGCTGACCTCGGGGTCGAGGATCAGCTGTTTCAGCGTGTCGTACCGGGTGGGCGCCCAGGCGGGGATGCCGCCGGGCAGCTCGACGGGCACGACGGGGCCGAGGGCACGCAGCCGGGCGCTCTCGGCGGCGATGTCGGCGCCGAGCGGGTCGAGGGCAATGCGGTCGGTCACGGTCACGAAGGCACTCCTGGCTGGTCGGAAGAGGGCGAGCGGGGGCTGAAACGGACGGGCAGGGCGGTCAGCGAGCGGTGGAACGGCCCGGGCCGCCAGGACAGCCGGGCACGGGGCAGCACCGGGTCCAGGTCCGGCAGCCACTGGGTGAGCTGCTCGATGGCCTCCGTGACGAGCAGCAGCGTGTGCTGCTTGACCGGACAGGCGTGCGCGCCCGCGCCCCAGGACAGGTGCGAGGCGTCGTTCGGATGCCGGCCGTCGGTGACCTCCTGCTCCGAGAAGTGCCCGAGCGCCCCGTACGACACCACCACCGGCACCGCGTCCCGCAGCCACACGCCGTGGAAGGAGACGGGTCTGCGCGCGTAGTAGATGCCGTAGTTGGCCAGCGGGGTCTCGTGGTGCAGCACCTCCACCACCGCGTCCAGCACCGGGCGGGCACCGCTGGTGAGGGTGGAGTAGTAGGCCGGGTTGCCGAGGATCCGGGACAGCGTGTTGGACAGCAGGTTCGCGGTCGGCTCGTAGCCGGCGCCGAGGGTGAGGAACACCTGCCAGGTGACCTCCTCGCGGGTGAGCCGGGCCGGATGGTCCAGCAGCCGGCTCGGCAGATCGTCCCCCGGCGTCCGGGCCTTGGCGTCGATCAGTTCCAGGACGTACTGGGCGTACTGGGCCTCGCCCTCGGCGGCCTGCGCGCCGCCCTCCATCATCTTGCCCAGGCTGTCGTTGAGCCGGTCGCCCTCGTGGTCCGGCAGCCCGAACAGGTCGTTGAGCACCAGCGCCAGCAGCGGCCGCGCGAAGTCCCCGACCAGATCGGCCTCGCCGCGCGGACCGATGCGGCCGGCGAGCAGCCGTACCGCCCGGTGCACCCGGCCGCGCAGATCGTGCGGCTCCACCAGGTCGAACACGTCGATCAGCGTGGTGCGGTAGCGGACGTGCGCGGCGCCGTCGGAGAACAGCGCGTTGGGCCGCCAGCGCATCATGCCGAGCACCGGTGAGTCGACCGGGACGGTCGTCTCCCAGGCCCTCGGGTCGTGCGAGAACGTCTCCTCGTCGTGCAGCACGTCCAGCGCGGCCCGCCGGTCCGTGACCACGTACGCCGGCACCCCGGGCGCCAGCTCCGCCCAGCCCACCGGCCCCTGGGCGCGCAGCGCGCCGTAGTAGTGGCGCGGGTCCGAGGCGAAACCCTCCTCCCACAGGCGCACCGGCGCCGAACGCGAGAAGTCCCGCTGGTCCGGGGGATAGGTGGTCACCGGGCCTCCACCGGGTCACGGGTGAGCAGATGGTCGACCAGCGCCAGTAACGCGTCGATCGAGGAGTTCGCGTCCCGGGCGTCGCAGGTCACCATCGGGGTGTCCGCCTCCAGGTCCAGGGCCCGGCGCAGCCGCTCCACCCCGTGGTGCCGGGGCGCGTCCGGGAACTCGTTGAGCGCCACCGCGTACGGCAGTCCGCTCTCCTCGACCAGCCCCAGCACGTCGAACGAGGCGTCGATCCGGCGGCTGTCCACCAGGACCAGCGCGCCCAGCGCTCCGTAGGCGATGTCGTCCCACAGTGCCCGGAACCGCTCCTGTCCGGGCGTGCCGAACAGATACAGCACCACCCCGCCGGGCAGGCTCACCCGGCCGAAGTCGATGGCGACGGTCGTCGTCGTCTTGTCCCGCACGCCCGCCAGATCGTCCACCTCCGCGGACGCCTCGCTCAGGTGCTCCTCGGTGTGCAGCGGCCGGATCTCCGACACCGAGCCGATCAGCGTCGTCTTGCCCACCCCGAACGGCCCCGCGACCAGGATCTTCACCAGGTCGCGGGCGGTGTCGGGAAGATGGACGCGATCCTTCTCGCCGGGCGCGCCGGTGGTGCCCGAGGGGGCGCTAGTCGTGCTTGAGGGCGCGGAGGCCATCGGCCACTCTCTTCAGCAGGTCGGGGTCGAACCGCCCGGCGGGCGGGATGGGCGGCCGGGCGAGTACCAGGCGCCGGTCTTCGAGGTCGGCCGCCAGCACCCGCACCGCGGACACCGGGAGCCGCAGCAGCGCCGCCGCCTCCACCACGGCCAGCGAGCCGCCCTCCAGGGCCTCCAGCAGGGCGAGTCCGGCGGCGGGCAGGCCCTCGGGCGACCCTTGGGGCGGGCCCTGGCGCAGTGGTTCGCCGGTGAGGGCGAGCACCGTCAGCCGCTCCATGTGCGGGCGGCTGGGCCGGGCCACGCCCCCGGTCGACAGATACGCGGGGACCAGGGGGCGGCCGGCCGGGCGGCCGGTCATGCCGACGCGTTGTCGTCGGCTCCTCTGGGCGCGGCCGCCATGGCCTTCTCACCCAGTCGCGCCACCTGGGAGTGCACCCGGTGCGCGAGCAGGTCGAGGCGCGCCTCGACACCGCCGTACGCGGCGACACAGGTGCCGTGGTCCGTCGGCACGATGAGGACGTACCCGTGGTCGGACTCGATGACGATCTGCCGGACCTCCGCCCGTTCCCGGTCGGCGAAGGCGGCCGCGGCGGTGCGGCAGGCCCCCTGTACGGTGCTGGTGATGGCGGCCACCCGTTCGGCCGACGGCTGCGACAGCGCGTCGGTGTACCCCGTCACGAGGCCGTCCCGGGTGAGCATGACGGCGGCCACCACGTGCGGCACCTGCAGGATCGGCTCCAGCACCCATGCGGTGTCGCCCGTGTCGCGGCTGGTCATCGGGCCGCTCCTCCTTCTGCGTGGTCGGTCTGGTCGGTCTGGTCGGTGCCGTCCCCGGCCACCTGCCCGGTGGCCGGCTCGTCCGCGCCGGAGCGGGCCGCCGCGGTACCGGACTGGAGCGCGCCGAGTGCGGCGGCGGCCTCCTCCGGACGGCGGGCCGGCCGGACGGCCGCGGAGTCCTCGGGTACGGCCACCCGGGAACGGCGGCGGCGCTGGGGCAGGCCGTCGGCGTCCCGGGAGCCGTGGTGCCCGGCGGGCTCCGCGACCGGGTTCTCCGTTCCGTACGTGGGGGAGGGGGCCGTGCGTTCAGGGGCCGGCCTGCGCGTGGTGCGCGGGGTGCTGGCCGCCGGGGGCCGCTCCTCGGGGTCGACCTTGCTGAGCAGATGGCTGTCGACACGCAGCACCGCGCGCACCCCGCCGTAGGGGGAGGCCGAGGAGACGTCGACGCCCAGGTCGAACTGGCGGGTGAGGCGGCCGATCGCGGCCAGTCCCATGCGCGGCGGATCGCCCAGCGCGGTCAGCAGGATCGGCTCGTCGCCGGCCACCAGCCGCTGGGCGCGCTCGCGTTCGTCGTGGGTCATGCCGAGGCCCGCGTCGTCGATGGTGACGCACACCCCGTGGTGGACGTGCTCCAGGCCGACCACGACGTCGGTGTCGGGGGAGGAGTGCCGCAGCGCGTTGTCGAGCAGTTCGGCGACGATGATCGCGACCGGCTCCACGGCGTGCGAGACGAGGGCGGTGCCGGGCTCCAGATGGTTGTGGACCCGCACCCGCTGATAGCCCGCGAGCCGGGCCTGGCCGCCCGTCACCGCGTCCACGACGTGGGACTCCTCGCGGGCGAGCCCCACCCAGGCCCCGCAGACCACCGCGGTGACCTGGGCGCGGCGCAGCGACTGCTCGTTCTCGTGGTCGAGCCGGAACAGGGTCTGGGCCAGCTCCGGGTCGTCGTAGCGCTGTTGCAGCACGCGCAGGGCGTCCTGGAGGCGGTACAGCGCCGCCTGGATCTCCCGGGTGGCGCCGCGCATCCCGGCCTGCGCGGCGGCGTCGACCCGGGTGCGCTGGGAGAGCACCTCGGACTGGAGCGCGAGCAGCACGTTCTCCAGGGCGATGCCGAGCGGGGTGCCGACCGTCAACGGCTGGAGCGGGCCCGGGACGTCGAGATGCCGATGAGCCACCTGGCGGGCGGCGGCGGGTACGCGCTGGGCCGCCAGATGTTCGACCTCGGCCGTGAACGCCCGCACGGTGCCGTCGAGTCGGGTGCGCAGGGCGGCTATCTCGGCGTGCGCGCGGGCGCGTTGCCGCCGGGCCCGCAGCAGGCCGCCGCCCAGGGCGAGCGCGGACAGTGTGCCGACGGCCAGACCGCCGGCCACCAGGTCCGGTAATTCGATCATCGATTCGGGTTCCAGAAGGGTCGCATCGGGGTACTCGCAGCACAGTACACACCGTCATGGGCCGATCTCGCACGGTTGGACGAGTGTTCACTCCGAAAGCGACCGGCATCTGTTCGCTTCTGTGCCGAGTGCCTGAAATGCCGTTGCCCATCGCTGAGTTGAAAACCCCGGGAGCGGCCCCGTTCCGGGCGACGCGCTAGTCCGCGCCGAGCGGGGTCAGCACGGCCAGCGTGCCGTTGGCCTGGCGCAGCGCCAGTTCCAGCGTGCCGGGCGCGTGCAGGGCGCCGGTCCCGTCCGGTGGCACGAGCCACTCCAGGAACCGGGCCGGCCGGTACGGCGGAGGCACCGCGACCCAGGAACCCCGGCGGGCGTGCCGCAGCCCCGCCCCGATCCACCGGCTGCCGGGGTCGGGCGGCAGGAAGAAGCCCACCCGGTGGGCCGCCGTGTCCACCAGTGTCGGCCCGGGCACCGGCAGCGCCGGCTGCCACAGCAGATCCAGCGTGAGCAGACCGAGCCGGTCCGGGACGCTCAGCACGTCCCAGTACCGGCCCGCCTGGAGCAGGGCGATCCCGTCGCCCTGGTCCCACTCCCGTTTGCAGACCCGAGGGTCCGTCGCCGCGGCGGAGAGCCACTCCACGCCGCGTTCCCACATCACATCGCTCATCGTCCGGCTCCGTGTGCTGTCCCCAGGACCCGGCAACGGACCAGCGCGGCACCGGGCAAAGCCGTCGGCCGCACTGTGCCGACTCGGCGTATGCATGCTGGTAGATATTTCTACCTGGCGGAAGGGGTGGCGGACCGTGGCGTTTTGGTCTGTTTCGTTCGACTTTCGCGCCGGTGTTCGGGAAGGGGTGGCGGCGCGCCCTAGTGGTCGTTCTCCAGGTGCAGCTTGAGCAGGTCCACGCCGTAGTCGCCGCCGTTGGGGGTGCGGATGATGGTGTGGATGTGGTGCTGGCTGGGGTTGCGGTTCTGGGTCTCGTAGGCGATCGGGGACTGGGCGTCGTACTCGATCAGGACCACCGGACCGTGCACGCGGTAGTAGAAGGCGGAGGAATCCTCCATCTCGCCGATCCAGGAGAAGTAGGTGTCGTCGAGGTGCTTCTCGACCTCCGTCATCTTCACCTCGGCGTGGCCGTCGTCCAGGTTGCCGACATAGACGCGGACGAGGTCGAGGAGGTTGTTCCGCTGCGCCTCGGTCCAGTCCTTGGCCGCCAGCCCCTGGTAGGCGATCTGGGCGTTGTCCTGTCCGGCGCCGGCCTTGAAGTTGTCGCCGGCCTTGGTCTCCGAGGAGACGACCTTCTTCCGCTGGGCGGCGGTCAGTGACCGCAGCAGCTTCAGCCCGGCCCTGGTCTCGGTCCTGAAGAGGGTGATCTTCTCGCCGTTGTAGGTGGCGGAGGTCGGCTCCGAGCCCATGAAGGTCGGTGTCATCACGACCTGGTCGCCGAGGACGAAGTAGTTGATGGCCAGGTGGTGGCCCTCGTACTGGAAGCCCCAGGGCTCGGTGGTGGACGGGGTCCCCATGAAGGTGAAGAAGTACGCGCCCTCGGTGAGGGTCTCCTTGCCGCCGCCGCTGTACTCGCCCAGGTAGCCGTTGAGCTTCATGATGTTGCGGGACCGGGTGAGCCCGTCGGCGGACAGGGCGGCGCCGAGCAGGGCGTAACCGAGGTTCCGCTGCTTCTCGGTCAGGTCTCCCATCCGGGCGCCCTGACGCTCGTACCCGTCGACGTTGCTCCACTTCAGCCACTCGTCGTCGTCCACGTCGAAGACGGACGCCTTGCGCTCCTTGCTGGTCAGCCCGTCCAGGAACGCCTGCGCGGCCTGTACCACCTTGTCGGTGGAGACGTCGGTCGAGTGGATGGAGTACAGGTCGTCGACGACCTTGCCGTCCGTGGTGACCCCGACGAAGTCCGCGTACTTGACCTCGCTCGCCCCGGGACCCATGCCCCCGGCGCCGCCGCCGGGCCCTCCGGAGGGCATGCCCGAGGGCATCCCGCCGCCCGGGGCGCCGTACGAGGCGGAGGCCGCCGTGCCGGAGGAGTTCGAGGAGCATCCCGTCATCGTCGCCACGGCGGCGACTCCGCCGGCGAGCAGCGCCTTGTTCATGAACCAGCGGCGGCTGCGCTCGGCTTCGGGGGTGCGGGGTCGGTGTCCGTGGTCGTGTCCATGCATGCGGTCGAGGCTCCAGGGCCCAGCTGAAGCGAACCTGAAGACGACCGCACACCGTCCGTGACGCTCCCCCCGACGCCCCTCCGTCGCGGCTTTCGTCGCGTCCGGCGTCACACCCGTCGGCCACCGCCCTGCGGCAACGGCAGCGGCGGATCGGCCTGGCGCAGCTCGGCCAGCAGCTCGTTCTGGCCCGCGAGGAGTTCGGTGAGGATCCGGCGGGCCGCCCGCAGCAATTCGGCCACGTCGCCGCCCGCGAGCGCGTAGCTCACCGTCGACCCCTCCCGTATCGACACCACGATCCCGGAGCGGCGCAGCACGGCCAGCTGCTGGGACAGACTGGACGGTTCGATCTCGATCTCGGTGAGCAGGTCCCGTACGGGGACGGGGCCGCCCTGCAGCAGTTCGAGGACCCGGATGCGCACCGGGTGCCCGAGCATGCGGAAGAACTCGGCCTTGGCCTGATAGAGGGGGACCTGCATGGTCAATCGCTCGCTCCTGCCGCGTTCGCCGGATGGTTCCCGCCCGCGCGGCGGCCCGGCGTCGTACGCCGCCGCGCGTGGTCCTGCGTCGGGATCCCCTCCCGATCCTCCTGGTTGGGGGCTCCGCACACCCGTGTGATGCGCTGATCTGGATGTGTCGAGATGAAGAAATCTTCAATTCGTGGGCGTGCGAAGCCGAGGACCGTGGAGGTGTCTACACCTCGATCTCGTTCTCGATGCGCTTGAGCTGGTGGCGGGCCATCGCCAGGTTGGAGCGCTCCCGGTCCAGGACGAGATAGATGAACAGCCCGCTGCCCGTACGGCCCTTGACGAGCCGGATCAGGTGGTACTGGCTGCCCAGGGTGATCAGGATGTCCTCGATCTCGCCCTTCAGGCCCAGGTGTTCCATGGTGCGGACCTTGGCCCGGATCACATCGGTGTTGCCCGCGGCGGCGACGGCCAGGTCGAGGTCCTTGCCGCCGCCCATCGTGCCGAGGGCCATCCCGCTCGTGTAGTCCACGACGGCGGCTCCCATCGCGCCCTCCACCGCGGTCATCATCTCCTTGAGAGAGATCTCCACATTCGCCATGGCGTCCTCCTGCCGGTTGCACGGGCCCGCACTCCTCCGGTCCCGCTGGTGCCTCCGAACGTACGGACCGCGTCCGCCTCGAGGGCCGCGTGCTCCGGGACTGGCCCAAGGACGTTCGAAACACGAAGATCCACGCGACTTTTTGACCGCCGGGATGTGGGAGTTGACCGGGTGCCCCTCGCTTGCGGTGGGTCGGCTCGGCGGGCAGGCTTCCGTGGCGTGGCCACCTTGCTGATCGTCCATCACACCCCGTCCCCCCACTGCCAGGCGATGTTCGAGGCGGTGGTCTCAGGGGCGACCGACCCGGAGATCGAGGGCGTACGGGTGGTCCGGCGGGCCGCCCTCGCCGCCACCGCCTCGGACGTCCTGGAGGCCGACGGCTACCTGCTCGGCACGCCCGCGAACCTCGGGTACATGTCGGGCGCGCTCAAGCACTTCTTCGACCAGGTCTACTACCCCTGCCTGGACACCACCCGGGGCCGCCCCTTCGGCTACTACGTCCACGGCGGCAACGACGTCACCGGCGCCGTACGCGCCGTCGAGACCGTCACCACCGGCCTCGGCTGGCGCCGCGCCGCCGAACCGGTCGCCGTCACCGGGGAACCCGGCAAGGGCGATCTCCGGGCCTGCTGGGAGCTGGGCGCGACGATGGCCGCGGGCCTGATGGAGTGAGCCGGGCTCAGTCCCAGAGCGGGTAGGTCACCACACGCGGGAAGTGGTCCGGCCGGGCCCCGGTGTAGGTGAGGGTCATCCGGCTGTAGTGCCGCACCTGAGGGTGCTTCTTCCACGGCTTGGGATGGTCGAGCCTCACCTTCACGGCGTACGGGTGGAAGTGCCCGGCCGCGCAGTACGGTACGCAGTCGTTGACGACGTTGACCCCGCCCGCCCGTGCCGACCGCGTGCCCCAGTGGTTCCAGTGCAGCGAGGTCAGCCTGCTGTTGCCGTCGCCGCAGGCCAGCACGAAGGCGCTCGGCCGGACCTGCGGGTGCCAGAAGCAGTCCACCAGGACCGGCACGGCCACCTGCCGTGCCCCGGCCGACGGCGCGCCCGGCGCGGCCGAGGCGGTGCCGATCGCCGCGGTCAGTCCCAGCGCCGCACAGAGCATCACCGCTGTCCTCGTGAGGTGTCGCATGTCGGCTCCCGCCCGCCCGTCCCGGGGCCGGGTGCGTCCCGGGGAGTTCGGTACCGACGGTACGACGATGTGCGCAGGACGACCACTCGAACGGAGCAGTGCCGACCCGTAGGCGTGACCCGCCGATGGCGGGGCGGCCGAAAATGTGCGTCCACCGGGCCGAATCCCCAGTCGGGCATGGTCATTTCCGGCCGAAGTTTTGGCATTCCCATGACAAAGCTGTGCACCCAGTGCCACTCTGCTGCGGGCATTCACCGTTCCTTCACATGCACCTCATGAGGTGCATGCCCGTCCACCCCCCACTCCATCACCCCCCACCTCCTTCCACCCGCCAGCCGTGCAGCGCTCCGGACCGGCCCATCCCGTCGGTCCGCCCCCCATCGGCCTCCACCCGAGGCCGACCGTCGCACCGAAGGAGAACCCGTTGCCCCGGCGACACCGTGCCACCCCCCGGCGCAGACGCGCCTCACTCATCGCCCTCACCACCGCCGGCACCCTGCTGACCCTCGGGGTGCAGACCGGCGCCGCCTCGGCGGCACCCGACCCGGGCCCCCGCAAGATCACCGCCACGCCCCGCGCCGGTGCCGAACCGACCGCCCTGTCTCCCGCCCGCCGCGCCTCGCTGATCAAGAGCGCGCAGACCGCGGCCGGCACGACGGCCCAGCGGATCGGCCTCGGCGGCCAGGAGAAGCTGGTCGCCAAGGACGTCATCAAGGACGCCGACGGCACCACCCACACCCGCTACGAGCGCACCTACGCCGGGCTGCCCGTCCGCGGCGGTGACCTGGTCGTGCACGACAGGAGCGGCCGCACCACCGTGACGAAGGCGAGCGGTGCCACCCTCAAGGTGTCCTCGCTCACCCCGAAGCTCTCCGCCTCGAACGCCACCGGCAAAGCCCTCGCCGCCTCGAAGAAGGCCGACGTCAAGGGCTCGAAGACCGAGAACGCGCCCCGACTGGTCGTCTGGGCCGGCACCGGCAAGCCCGTCCTGGCCTGGGAGACCGTCGTCGAGGGCGTCCAGGAGGACGGCACCCCGAGCGAACTCCAGGTCGTCACCGACGCCACCACGGGCAAGCAGATCCAGGCCGCGGAGAAGGTGCACACCGGCACCGGCACCGGCCAGTACGTCGGCACGGTCCCGCTCGGCACCACCCTGTCCGGATCGACGTACCAGCTCACCGACCCCGACCGCGCCGGGCACAAGACGTACGACCTCAACCAGGGCACCTCGGGCACCGGGACACTGTTCACGGACGACAACGATGTCTGGGGCAACGGTCTGCCGTCCAACCGCCAGACCGCCGGTGTCGACGTGGCCTTCGGTGCCGCCGCCACCTGGGACTACTACAAAGAGGTTTACGGCCGCAACGGCATCCGTAACGACGGGGTCGCCGCCTACAGCCGCGCCCACTACGGCAGCAGCTATGTCAACGCCTTCTGGCAGGACAGCTGCTTCTGCATGACGTACGGCGACGGCTCGGGCAACACCCACCCGCTGACCGCCCTCGACGTGGCCGCCCACGAGATGAGCCACGGCGTCACCGCCGCCACCGCCAACCTCACCTACTCCGGGGAGTCCGGCGGCCTGAACGAGGCGACCTCGGACATCTTCGCCGCGGCCGTCGAGTTCTACGAGAACCTCCCGGCCGACCCCGGTGACTACCTCGTCGGCGAGAAGATCGACATCAACGGCAACGGCACCCCGCTCCGCTACATGGACAAGCCCTCCAAGGACGGCTCCTCCCGCGACAGCTGGAGCTCCACCCTGGGCAGCGTCGACGTCCACTACTCCTCGGGCCCCGCGAACCACTTCTTCTACCTGCTCTCCGAGGGCAGCGGCGCCAAGACGATCAACGGCGTCTCCTACGACAGCCCGACCTACGACGGCCAGGCCGTGACCGGCATCGGCATCACCAACGCCGCCGCCATCTGGTACCGGGCGCTGACGACATACATGACCTCGTCGACGAACTACGCCGGTGCCCGCACCGCCACCCTCTCGGCCGCCGCCGACCTCTTCGGCGCCTACAGCCCGACCTACCTCGCCGTCGCGGACGCCTGGGCGGCCATCAACGTCGGCAGCCGGATCGCCCTCGGCGTCAACGTCGCCCCGATCGCCGACCAGACCAGCGGCATCGGCCAGGCGGTCAGCCTCCAGGTGGACGCCTACACCACCAACTCGGGCGCCGGCCTGACCTACGAGGCGACCGGACTGCCGGACGGGCTGAGCATCAGCGCGAGCGGTCTGATCTCGGGCACGCCGACCACCCTGGGCACCGGTGACGTGACCCTCAAGGTCACCGACAGCACGGGGGCGTCCGTCACGGACACCTTCAGCTGGCGGATCGCGTACATCTACGCCAACGCCACCCGGGTCGACATCCCCGACAACGGCGCCGCCGTCGAGTCCCCGGTCACCATCACCGGCCGCGACGGCAACGCCTCCGCCACCACCTCGGTCTACGTCAACATCGTCCACACCTACCGCGGTGACCTGACGGTCGACCTCGTCGGCCCGAACGGCACGGTCTACTCGCTGCTCAACCGCAGCGGCGGCTCCGCCGACAACGTCGACCAGACCTTCACCGTCGACGCCTCCGCCCAGCCGCTCAACGGCACCTGGAAGCTCCGCGTCCAGGACCGCGCCTCGATCGACGTGGGCTACATCCAGAACTGGCAGCTGACGCCCTGACCCCGATACCCCCCTGACCTCGAGGGGTTACCCGACCTGAGGCCAGGGGAACGCTCCACCACCGCCGCCCGGCCCCTCGAGGGTCCGGGCGGCGGCCCGGGTCGGGCCCCTCACCGCTGGGGAGCGGCGTCCGCCGCGAGCTGCGCCAGGGGAGTGCCGCCGGCCCACAGCAGCAACCGGGGGCCGTCGATCAGATACGTGTGGCCCCGGCGCGCGGCCCACACCTCGTCGCGGTGGGTGAACGTGCCCCGGTGCACCACGAGCCGCAGCGCCGGAGCGGCCCAGCCGCGTGCCGCCGCCCGCGTCCGGCAGGAACAGGCCTCGTCCTCGTCGGGCAGCGGTTCCGCCACCGGACGGAACGCCACGTCGAGCACTCGCCCCCGGTCGTCCCGGGCGGCGAGATGCAGCGCGTCGTGGCGCGGCGGCGGCAGCACCCGCCAGCCGTCCCGCCGCAGCATCCGGGCCACCGCCACCACCAGCGCCGGCATGTCCAGCTCCGCCAGCTCCTCCGGGGTGTAGCGACCCCCGCGCCGCCGGGCGTACGGCCGTGAGCGGCGCCGCAGGGCCGCACCGGCGACCGCCGGCACCACCAGGACCGGGACACAGGCCCAGGGGCCGCACCATCGGAAGACCAGCGCCAGCCCCACGACCAGCGCGCACACGGCCACGATCAGCAGGGCCAGCGCGGGCAGGACCTCCCGTAACCGGGGCCCGTCACGGCCCGCCGCACGCAGCTCCCGCACCGCGCGGCGCCGCCGGGCCCGCCCCGACTCGTCCTCCGGTAATCGCTCCAGCCCGCCTGCCGTCACGGTCGCCCCCCAGCCCGTACGCCCCGATGTGCGAGTGAGAGCGGGCTACCCGTCGACACGCCGCCGATGCGGAAAACGCTTCCGTGCGCCCCTGTGCGCCCCGCGTTCCTGGCCGAGGACCGCTCTCACGGCTCCCACCGCTCCGGCCCCGGCCCGGACGGACCTGGACGCCGGCCCGGGTGCCGGTCGGGGGCGTCGTCGGTGGGGCGTTGTCAGTGGCGCGTGCCAAGCTGCTGGTCATGGACGAGGCTGAGTTCTTGCGGGGCCGGGTGTACGGCGCCGACCACGACGACGCGGGCCCCCGCCCGGACCGTGCGTACGCCGAGCTGGTGGGCGGCCCGCTCGACGGCCTGCTGCTCGACGTCACGGACCGCATCGACCACGAGTCCGGCGAGGTGGAACTCCCCACGGAGATAGGCCGCTACGGCCCCGGCGGCCGGACCCTGTACGTGCGGCGCCCCACCGACGCCGCGCGCTTCGACTGGCGCGGCGACGCTCCCGGCACCCCCTGAGGGGAGACCCCGTCCCGTCGTATGCCGCGCACCCCCTGTCCCTCGGGTACTGGCGCGACTTCGGTGACCACCGGCCGTCCGAGAAGCGGCGTGAGATCGCGCTGCGCGCCGTCGGCCTCGGGATCACCCATCACGATCAGGAACTCACCGAGCTGGGCTGAGCCCGGGGTGCCCTCGCGCGGAGTTGGCCGGAAGTGTGTTCGTTCGATCGTACGAACATTCTTGCGGTGGGGTTACTTCTCCGCCGACGGCTTGATAGGAAACTTTCCTGTCAGTTCAGTCCGGCGACACAGCAGCACACCAGCACAGGCACAGACTCGCCCCACCCCCCACTTCCCCCTGGAGTCACCGTGGTGCCCATTCCCGCCTCCCGCCGTACCTTCCTCGCCCTCACCGGCGCCCTGGCCGGGGCCGTCGCGGCCGCCCCGCTGCTCGCCCCGTCCCGGGCGGGCGCCGTGACCGCGGCCGGGCTCGACGCCCCGGCGAAGAAGGAGATCGCGATGAAGCTGGTCTCGAGCGCGGAGAACTCCTCGCTCGACTGGAAGGCCCAGTACAAGTACATCGAGGACATCGGCGACGGCCGCGGCTACACCGCCGGGATCATCGGCTTCTGCTCCGGCACCGGCGACATGCTCGACCTCGTGGAGCTCTACACCGACCGCAAGCCCGGCAACGTCCTCGCCAAGTACCTCCCGGCGCTCCGCTCGGTCGACGGCAGCGACTCCCACGCGGGGCTCGACCCGAACTACCCCAAGGACTGGCGCAAGGCCGCCCAGGACACCGCGTTCCAGCAGGCGCAGAACGACGAACGCGACCGGGTCTACTTCAACCCGGCCGTCAAGCAGGGCAAGGCGGACGGTCTGCGGGCCCTGGGCCAGTTCACGTACTACGACGCGATCGTGATGCACGGCGACGGCGACGACCCCACCAGCTTCCGCAACATCCGCAAGCGGGCCCTGCGCAGCGCCAAGCCGCCGGCCCAGGGCGGCAACGAGACGACGTACCTCAACGCCTTCCTCGACGCGCGCGTCTGGGCCATGAAACAGGAGGAGGCGCACAGCGACACCAGCCGCGTCGACACCGCCCAGCGGGTCTTCCTGCACAAGGGCAACCTCGACCTCGACCCGCCGCTGGACTGGAAGGTCTACGGCGACAGCTACCACCTCGCCTAGGGCGTGTGCCGAAAGCGGCGTCGTCCGCCCGGAGGGCGGGCCGGACAGGACTTTCGGCACACGCCCTAGGCGGGCCCGGGCGGTGTGTCGAGCACCTCGAACGTCGCCCGCCCGACGGCCAGTACACCGTCGGACAACGGCGTGCACCGCACACCGCCCTTGTCGCGCAGTGACCGCCGCGCCCCCGGCCCGACCGTGACGTCCATCCAGGCGCACGGCCGGGCCGGCCGGTTCACGGCGAACACCACGGGACCGGTCCCGCTGTCGAGCGCGATGGTCGAGCCGACGTACGCGTCGATGTCGACGCCCCGGAGCAGGATGTTCCGCCGGGTCTGCCGCAGCCCCACGGTGCTGCCGGGGCGTACCGGCAGACTCTCCGCGGCCATGATGGTCACCGCCGCGTCCCGGTGCGCCGGACGGCCGAAGTACCGGTCCCCGACCAGCCCGAGGCCCCGCCGGACCTCCACCCGCGTCGCCCGCTCGTCCTCGGGACCGTCCGCCGGTCCGTCCGAGGGACGCCCCGCGAACCGGTGCCCGGCGGACACCAGCAACTCCACCACCTCGATCTCGGCCATGACCTCAGCCTAGGCCCGTGGAGGGAGCGGTCCGCCGCTCCCTCCACGGGTGACGTCACGGCATCACGGCGTCACGGCGTCACGGCTTCAGCGGCAGCGTCGCGCAGTTCGACGACGCGGGCTTTCCGTCGAGCCGGTCGGTCAGCCACGAGATCGCGTCGCCCTGGTCGATGAGCAGGGGAGCGAAGTGGTTGAGCACCGCCCGGCCCAGGCCGGGCAGCACCACCGGCTTGTACGTGACGTCCACGCCCTTCGCGCACCAGGCCACGGCGAGCGCCCGCGCCTGGGCGTGGGGGACGAGGTTGTCGGCGGTGCCGGTCGCCAGCCGCACCGGGGAGGTCGGCTTCAGCGTGCCGATGCGCTGGTCGGCGAGGAACGCCTGGAGCGCCGGCTCCTCCTCGACGATGTCGCTGATCGAGCTGCCGTCGGTGGTCCAGGAGGTGCTGCGGGCCGAGTTGTAGGCGAGCAGGGCGTCGCCCACGCACATGGTCGACAGATCCTTCAGGGCCGCCTTGCCGGCCGCGTTGAGATGGGCCTCCGCGATCGGCTTCAGCTTGGGGTCGGACTGCACGAACCCGTTCACCGACCAGCCGAGCGCCCCCGCGAGGTCACTGCCGTCGATGGCCCGGGTGACCGCGGCCAGGTCGGCGGGCGGGGCACCGGTGTAGGTGCCGGCGAGCGTGACGTCGGGGGCGTAGGAGGGCTGGAGTTCGGCTGCGGCCGCCGTGGCTCCGCCGCCCTGGCTGTAGCCGTACAGCGCGACCCGGGAGGCGGTCGTGAGCGACGTACCGCCGAGGGAACGGGCGGCGCGGACGGCGTCCAGGACGGCGTGCGCCTCGTCGACCCGGTTGACGTACGTGTGCAGCCGGTCCGTCGCGCCCAGCCCGGGATAGTCGGTGACCACGACGGCGATGCCGCGCGCGAGCAGCCGGTAGATCGCCAGGTTCTCGTAACCGACCGACAGGGTCTGGAGATTGACGGTGAGGGGATGCTCCAGTCCGAGGGAGGCGGCGCACTGGTCACCCTGTCCCATCGTGCCGGGAGCCACCGCGACCAGCGGACGCGCCCCGCTGCCCCGCCAGGCGGCCGTCGGCTCGATGTAGGCGCCGGTGACCGCGACGGGCCCGCCGGCGGAGTCCGTGGACTTGTACATCAGCCGGGTCGCCGTGCCGGGGAGCGGACCGTCGACGCCGGGCAGGCTCAGGGCGAGGGGGAGGGGTTCGGTGCGGACCAGGGTGCCGTCGGCAGCCGGGAGGGTGGCGGGCGGGTTGTAGAAGGTGGGGATGGTGACACCGCGGGAGACCACGGCGTCCGTGTCCGTGTCGCCGGCGGCGGTGGCCGGGACGGCCGTCGTGCCGAGGCAGGCAGCCACGGTCACGGCCGCGGCCAGCAGTCTGGTGGGGGCGGGCATGGCGGACCTCCGGGGGAGAGGGGAGGCCCGAGCCTTCCTCTGCGGCTCGGGTGGGGGACGGCACGGAGCGCCGGTCGTCCCGACCGCAGCCCCGTACCGCTCTTAGACGAACTGTCAGGACCGTACCGACCGGGGGGTTACCGCGGGTACTGGTCGGTAGGTTACGGTTCGGTAATATGACCGCGGGTGCTCGGAGAGCCACCCTCAACAGGCGTGATGACCTGTGTGATTGACTGCTTGAATGTTGCGAGAGTCGGTCTTCCGGACGATGGACCTGCCGCCGCGCGACCGCTTCGACGCCTGGGCCCAACGCATGGGGAGCACCCACGCACCCATGCGGCTCAGCACCGACCGCACCGAGGACTACCGCGGCCACCAGCGCGTGATCGAGCTGGGCGAGGTCGTCGTGTGGCCGGCGACCATGGACCCCCTCACGTTCCACCGCACGGCCAAACTCGTCCGGCAGTCCGACCCCGAGACGTACCATCTGTCGCTGCTGCTGAAGGGCGAGGGCGCGGCCGTCTGGGACCGGCGCCAGGCCGTCTACCGGATCAACGACTTCCACACCAACTCCTCGTCGCGGTCCTGGGACGTGACCACCGGCGCCGACCCCGTCACGATCGTCGGCGTGGAGATCCCGCGCACCCTGGTGGCCGTACCGGGGCACCGCGTCGACCGGATCCTGGGAGGTCTCATCTCGGGCCGCGAGGGCAGCGGCGCGCTGCTGGCCCAGTTCCTGCGCCAGTTGATCGGGGACACCAAGCCCTACCGGCCCTCCGACGCCCCCCGGCTCGGCACGGTCGTCGCCGACCTGGTCACGGTCGCCTTCGCACACGCCGTGGACGCCGACCCGAGCCTGCCGCCGGAGACCCGCAGCCGCACCCTCGTCCTGCACATCAAGGACCACGTCCGCCGCCACCTGGCCGACCCGGACCTCACCCCCGCCCGGATCGCCGAGGCCCACCACATCTCCCGCAGCTATCTGTACCGCCTCTTCCAGGACGAAGGCGTCGGCATCGCCGCCTACATCCGCGACCAGCGCCTCGCCGGCGCCCACCGCGACCTCGCCGACCCGGCCCTGCGCGCCCTGCCGATCCACGCCGTCGCCGCCCGCTGGGGCTTCCTCCGCGCCGCCGAGTTCACCCGCGCCTTCCGCACCGCCTACGGCCTCCCGCCCAGCGAAGTGCGCGAGCAGGCACTGACTTCGCGCGACGACGGGCGGGGTGCGGTGACGATGGCTCCGCAGGGTGGTGGGCGGGGGGCTGCCGAGGCGGTGACGGCGCGCCGCGATGGCCGGGACGCGGTGGTGACTTCGCGCGGCGGCGGGAGCGGGGCGGGCGGGGGTCCGAGCCGGCGGCCTCGCGCGGCGGTGAGCGAGAGGGGGGTGTGGTGACTTCGCGCGGCGGCGGGAGCGGTGCGGGCGGGGGTCCGAGCCGGCGGCCTCGCGCGGCGGTGAGTGAGAGGGAGGTGTGACTTCGCACGGCGGCGCTCCGGGGGAGGGGCACCGAACTCCCTCGGCGGTGGGCCGGAATGTGGGCGCGCCGCACTGTCATGTCGGCGGACGGGATGTGGGTGCGCCGCATTCTCATGGCGGCGGACGGGTTGTGGGTGCGCCGCATTCTCACGGCGGCGGGCCGGATGTGGACGCGGTGCCAACGAGCCGTGGACCGTCTGCCAACGACATACCGCCCGCACCTGTCGCATGCTGGTGATCAACCGCGGCACCGATACCCGCGGGGCCGGTGGCCGGGCCAGGACTGCGGGGGAGTCCTGGCCCGGCACCGCCGTGTCCCCCGGATGATCGAGTGGTGACGGTCTGGGCGGGGGCGTACGGTCGAACGGTGGATCCGGCCCTGGACACCACCGTCCACGGTCACCTTCCTCGGGCCCGCTCCGGGCGGGCGACACGACGTCATGACCAGCGCTCCGCAGCCGACCCCCGCGACCGAGACCACCGCCCCGCAGAACGGCGGTGGCGGAAACGCGATGGCGCTGCTGGTCATCGCCTCGTGCCAGTTGATGGTGGTCCTCGACATCACCATCGTGAACATCGCGCTCCCCGACATCCAGCGCGCCCTGGACTTCTCCACCACCAGCCTGTCGTGGGTCGTCAACGCCTACACGCTGACCTTCGGCGGGCTGCTGCTGCTCGGTGGCCGGGCGGGGGACATCCTCGGCAGACGGCGCGTGTTCATCGTCGGCGTGCTGCTGTTCGTCCTCGCGTCCCTGCTCGGCGGCCTCGCCCAGAACGAGGCCCAACTCCTGTCCGCGCGCGCCTTGCAGGGCGTCGGCGGAGCCATCGCCTCCCCCACCTCCCTCGCCCTGATCAGCACCACCTTCCGCGAGGGACCCGAACGCAACCGGGCCTTCGGCGTGTTCGCTGCGGTCTCGGCGGGCGGCGGCGCGATCGGCCTGCTCGCCGGCGGCATCCTCGTCGAGTACCTGAACTGGCGGTGGGTGCTGTTCGTCAACGTCCCCATCGGCCTGCTCATCGCACTCGCCACCCCCCGCTACATCAAGGAGTCCGAGCGCCACCCGGGCCGCTTCGACCTCGCGGGCGCCTTCACCTCCACCGTCGGCATGGTGCTGCTGGTCTACGGCTTCATCCGGGCCGGGCAGGACGGCTGGCGCGACTCCCTCACGCTCGCCTCGTTCGGCGCGGCCGTCGTCGTCCTGGCCGTGTTCATCCTGATCGAGCGGCGCTCCCGGCAGCCGATCACCCCGCTGCACATGTTCGCCGACCGCAACCGGGCGGGCACCTACGGCATCATGCTCTGTCTGGCCGCCGCGATCTTCGGCATGTTCTTCTTCCTGACACTCTTCGTCCAGAACGTGCTCGGCTTCAGCCCGCTCGCCGCAGGCTTCGCGTTCCTGCCGGTCAGCGCGGTCATCGCGGTCGGCGCCGGACTCGCCTCACGGTTCCTGCCGACCTACGGTCCCAAGCCCTTCATGGTCGTCGGCGCGATCCTCGCCGCGGCCGGTCTGAGCTGGCTGACGCTCACGGACGTCGACTCCACCTACGCGGGCAGCATCCTCGGCCCCATGCTCGTCTTCAGCCTCGGCATGGGCATGGAGTTCGTGTCGCTGACCCTGATGGCCCTCTCCAACGTCCCCACGCCCGAGACGGGCGCGGCCTCCGGTCTCCTCAACGCGACCCAGCAGGTGGGCGGTTCACTCGGCCTGTCCATCCTGGTCACCATGTACGGCACGGCCAGCCGCAACGAGGCGAACGACCAGATCCCCGCCTTCCTCGCCCAGGCCACCCCCGCCGAACGCCTGCGCTTCCAACGCACCGGCCAACTCCCCGCCCCCTGGTCCGACCACGTCCTCACCGCCGGCGTCTCGGCCGCCTTCATCATGGCCGCCATCTTCACCGCCCTCGCCGCCCTGATCGCCGTCGTGGTCATCCAGGTACGCCCCTCGGACCTGGAACGCCTCCAGGGCGGCGCGGGACCACCCGGGGTCTGATCGGCTCGCCCTGCGCAGGGCGGATCAGGCCGGAAGCGGGCGTCACCTGCGTCGACTTGATCACCTTCCGCGAGAGCATCGGCGACGTCACAGAGCCGGTGGGCCGGTCATCGGCTCGAACGGCGGTGGCCCGTCCTCACCCTGGTGGCCGTCGGACGGGTCCGGCGGTAGACGGTGCCGCCGGGTGCGAACCAGCCCGCCTTCTTCCGTACCGCGCGGCTCGGGTCGTCGGCGTGGGACGCCCTCAAGGCGGCGACGGCGCGTGCATCGGAGTGGGCGAACTTGCCGACCAACTCGGCGGCCCGGGCCCGGACCTGCGGGTCGGGGTCCGAGGCCAGATGGCGGAGGGCGGGTTCGAGCACCTGGTCGGGGCCCGGAGCGCAGGTGTCGCCCTTGCATCGGTCACAGGCCAGGGCATGGAACGCGGCGATCCTGACGCGAGCGTCGGGATCGTCCGCCATGGCGACGAGTTCGCCCATCGACGCGGTGTCGACCAGGTGGTCGAGAAGGCGGCAGCAGCCCTCACGGACGGCCGGATCCGCGTCCCGCAGTCCGGCGCGGATCGCGCCCACCGCGCTCTCCCCGCGTCGCAGCAGCTCGCGGTACGCCGCGACCGTGCGCTGGGGGTCACCCAGGCACGAGACGAGGGCTTCGTCGTCGGTCCTCACGAATCCGAGCATGCTCCCAGTCTCGACTCGTGCGGCGAATCCCGGCAAAGGGATTTCCCTTCCATGATTCCTTCGCGGGTCATCGGCCCTCGTCCCGGCGGCGCAGCACCACACGTCCCCCCTCCACCGCCGCCACCATCGCGAAGCCGTGCACATCCGCCTCCAGGCACAGGGCCGTGTCCCGCGGGTGGATCCCGCGATAGCCGCGCCGGACCCCGTCGGCGAGTTCGGCCGCGGCGGCGGAGGTGGCCGCGCGGTGCAGATACGGCGCCGGGTCCGCCGTACGTCCGGCGCTCAGGTCGGCGATGTACCGGGCGCAGGCGAGGTCCTCCTCGGCGCGCCCGTCATCGCCGGTGATCATGTACGTCACCTGCCGGGGCCGTGCCGCCCGCAGCGCGCCGGCGGTCGCCGCGGCCACGGTGAAGCCGGCGCACAGCAGCAGCGGTGCGTCGCGGGCGGTGAGGGCGCCGGCGGTGCCGTGGGCCGTCTTCTGTACGAGGGTGCGCCCCGTCAGGTCGAGACGGCGCACGAGGGCGGGGGAGTTGACGGTGTCGAAGCCCGGCGCGGGCGGTCCGTCCTTGAGCGTGAGCCAGTCCGCGTGAAGGGACTTGAGGGCGCGGGCCTCCTCCAGCGACTCGGCGAGGACGATCCGTTCCGCGCCGCGCGCGAACGCCCAGGCGGCCGTGGTGAAGGCCCGCAGCACGTCGATCACGACGACCGCGTGGGAGGCCTCGGACGGCTCGGTGATGCCGGTGCCGTCCAGGACGCCGTTCCCCCCGCCGTCCCATTCGGCCGTCCCGATGAAACGTCGCTCCATCACGGCATCATGACCGATCCGGCACACCAACGAGGCGCGGACGCACACCTCTTGACCTCGTGTGAGGGCGCGGCATAACGTTCCGGCGTTTTGAGAAGGCGATTGAAACGATTCAATCACTCGTGGTCATCACCCTGGGGAGCGTCCTGTGCCGGAGAGCGTCTCGTCGCGCGGCCCGTCCCGCCGTACCGTCCTGGCCGCCGGGCTCACGGCGGGAGCCGTCGCGGCGGTGGGCCCGGGACCCGCCGCGGCGGCAGTGGCGGGGGTGCCGGAAACCGCCCACGGCCCCGGCCCGCACGCCGACTGGTTCGCCCATCCGGTGCGCGGCCTGCGTCCCAGGTTCCGCTGGTGGTGGCCGGACGGTCTGGTCGACCCCGACGAGATCGCCCGCGAGGTCGACGCGATCGCCGATGCCGGCTTCGGCGGTGCCGAGATCGCCGCGGTCCACCACAGCGTCAAGGACAAGTCGGTCCTGGACACCGCCCACCACGGCTGGGCGAGCCGGCCGTGGCGCGAGGGCGTCGAGGCGGCCCTGCGCCGCGCCGCCCGCCGGGGTCTCACCCTCGATCTCACCCTGGGCCCCAGCTGGCCGGTCGCCGTCCCCGGCCTCACCCCGGACGACGAGGGCGCCGCCCGCGAACTCGTCCTCGGCCGCGTCCGGTTGACCGCCGGATCCCGCTACGACGGCCCGGTGCCCGCGCCCGGCCACGCCCCCGCGACCGGCGTGACCCGCCAACTGCTCCTCGCCGTGCAGGCCGCCCGGATCGAGCCCGCGTACTCCACCCGCAAGGAGACCGGCCTCGACCCCTCCAGCGTCCGCGACCTCACCGCGACCGTCACCGACGCCGGTCTGACCTGGACCGCGCCGGACGACGGCGACTGGGTGCTGATCGCCTACTGGCTGCGCGGTTCGGCCCAGCAGCCCGAGTCCGGCCCCCACTCGTCGCCCGCCGCCCATGTGGTCGACCACCTCAGCGCGGCCGGCACCGCCGCCGTCACCGGCTTCTGGGAGCGGGAGATCCTGACGCCGTCCCTGCGCGGCCTGCTGAGGGCGGCGGGCGGGGCCTTCTTCGAGGACTCCGTGGAGCTGGAGACCGCCGGACTGACCTGGACCCCGGGGCTGCCGGAGGCCTTCGAGAAGCACACCGGACGCCCCCTGC
The DNA here is from genome assembly GCF_001514205.1 of Streptomyces griseoruber. Taxonomy (GTDB): domain Bacteria; phylum Actinomycetota; class Actinomycetes; order Streptomycetales; family Streptomycetaceae; genus Streptomyces; species Streptomyces griseoruber. The sequence continues at coordinate 64,959 of NZ_KQ948782.1, forward strand.
TGCCGTATCTGCCCGCCGTGATCCTCGACGGCTCCAACCAGGTGTTCGCCTTCGAGGCACAGCTGACCCGCCAGATCCGGCACGACTTCTGGGAGACCGTCTCCGGCCTCTTCAACCGGCACCACGTCCGCGCCCTGCGCGACTGGGCCCACTCCTTCGGCATGGAGCTGCGCGCCCAGCCCTACGGTCTGCAGACCGACGCCATCGCCTCGGCCGCGCTCCTCGACATCCCCGAGGGCGAGTCGCTCGGCTTCAAGAACCTCGACGACTACCGCTGTCTTGCGGGAGGCCGGGACATGGCCGGGCACACCGTCCTGTCCTGCGAGGCGGGCGCCTACAACGGGTCGGCGTACAGCACCACTTGGGACCGGTTCCTGCGCACCATGGGCGGCGCCTACGCGGCGGGCGTCAACCAGACCGTCGTCCACGGCTTCTCCTACGCCACCGTCCCCGGGGCGAGCTGGCCCGGCTTCGCCGCCTTCAGCCCGTACAACGGCGGGCCCGGCTACGGCGAGTCATGGGGACCGCGCCAGCCGACCTGGCGCCACCTGAACGACATCGCCGACTACCTGGGCCGCGTCCACACCGTCCTCCAGACCGGCACCGCCCGCGCGGACGTCGCGGTCCTCCGCCAGACCGGCTACACCGCGACCGGCATCGGCGCCTCCTGGTTCACCGCCACCGGAGTCCCGCTCGGCTGGACCCACCAGTTCCTCAGCGGCCCCCTGCTGGACCTGCCGAACGCCACCGTGCGCGGCGGCCGCCTCGCCCCCGACGGGCCCGCCTACAAGGCCCTGTTCGTCGAAGGGGACTTCTTCTACGGCTCCACCCCCACCCTCGCCCTCCCCGACGCCCGCAGACTGCTGGCCCTGGCCCGCGCCGGACTGCCCGTCGTCCTGCTGGGCGCCTTCGACCAGGCGCTCACCCCGGGAGTGCCGGGCGAGGGCGAGACCGACGGGCTGCGGGAGATCCTCGGCCGTCTGCTCGCCCTCCCCACCGTCGTCCGCGTCACCGACAAGGCGGCCGTCGGTGACGCCCTCGCCGGCCTGGGCGTCACCGCCGACGTACGCCACGCCACCGCCTCCACCCTCCTCAACGCCCACCGCGCCACCGAGGACGCCGACTTCTACTACCTGTGCAACGGCAAGCACGCGGAGACCGTCAAGCCGCCCGTGGCCGCGATCGACCACGACGTCACCCTGCGCCGCACCCGGGGCCGCACGACCGTGCCGTATCTGCTCGACCCCTGGACCGGCCGGGCCGTACGCCTCGCCCGCTACACCGAGGACGGCGACGACATCACCCTGCGGGTCGCCCTCCAGCCCGGACAGGCCGTGATCGTGGCACTCGGCCGACCCGGTCTCTTCGGTGACCGGCACGGGAACCGCCCGCACGCCGTCACCACGGACGCCCCCGAAGTCCTGTACACGGAAAGGGGATTGACGATACGTGCCGGCGCGCCCGGCACGTATCGCACCCGTCTCTCCACGGGGCGTACCGTCATCGCCACCGTCGCGTCCGTGCCCGACCCGATCACCCCCGAACGCTGGGACCTGGAGGTCGAGGACTGGTCGCCGGGAGCCGGTCCGACGCAGACCGAACGCCTGCACCGCACCCTCGTGCTCGACACCCTGCTGCCCTGGTCACGCATCCCCGGCCTCGCCGACTCCGCCGGCATCGGCCGTTACCGTACGACGGTCACCCTGCCGGACGACTGGACGGCCGCCCACGACGCCCGGCTGGAGCTCGGCCAGGTCAGCGACACCGTACGGGTCACGGTGAACGGGACACGCGCACCGGCGGTCGACCGGCTCCACCCCGTGGTGGAGGTCGGCGCGCTGCTGCGCCCCGGCCGGAACCTGATCGAGGTGGAGGTCGCGACCCCGCTCGTCAACCGCCTGAGGGCGGCGCAGCCCGCCGTCTTCGGCACCGTCGCCCGACAGGACCACGGACTGTCGGGGCCGGTGCGGCTGGTGCCGTACGCCCGCCGGGTGCTGTCCTGACCCGAGGAGCCCGTCAGCGGCCGTGCCGTCCCTTGCCGAGGCGGTGCAGCACGGCCTCGGCCATGGCGGCCTCGCCCTTGGCGTTGGGGTGGGCGGGAGCCGCCGGGGAGGCGGGCCGGAGCGGCTCGATCCAGCGGTCCGCCGCGGGCTTGCACATGTCGTGGCCGACGGTCGGCCCGTAAGTGTCGACGTACTCCGCCCGGCTCCCGTACGCCACCAGACGCAGCATCAGGTTGAGGCGCTTCTCGGTGTCCCGGAGGTAGGGGAAGTCCCCCGCCGCGAAGGGCACCGAGGGCGCGCAGCCGATGCCGTCGTCGGGCAGGAGGTCCGGATAGCCGACGACGAGCACCCGCGCGTGCGGCGCCCGGCGGTGCACGTCCCGCAGCACCTGGGCGACCTTGGGCGCCGTCCGGGCGATCGTGACGCTCAACTGGTCCACCCCGGAGGCCCCGTAGTACTTCTGGCAGGGGTTGCCGGCCGGGTCCTGCGCGGCCAGTGTGGCGCAGGTCCCGATGATGGTGCCGAAACCGACGTCGTTGCCGCCGATCTGCACGGTCACCAGGTCGGTGTTGCGGCCCAGCGCGTCGAGCTGGGGGCCGTTGGTGCCCTGCGCCTTCCACATCTGCTCGGTCGTCGCCCCGGAGCAGCTGACGTCCTTGAAGGGGGTCGTACCTAGCCGCGCCGCCACGAGCGACGGGTAGTTGTGGTCGGACCGGGCGCAGTTGGCGTCTATCTGAAGGGGGATGAGGGGGCCGGAGGTGTACGAGTCCCCGAGGGCCACGTACTCCGTCGTCTTCCCGCCGCCCCCGTCGCCCCCGCCATGTGCCGCCGCGGGCACCGCTGACGCGGCGACCAGGGCACAACCACCCAGTACCGCAAGGAAGGTGACCCCTCTGCGACGCTGTCCGACCGAAGCCTCGCCGCGTACCTCGCGCTGCATCGCAGCTCCTCCCCCCGAGCCCGCCCGGGCCGGCGCCGGCGGCCCGGGCGGCCGCCGTGCTGTTCGCCGGATTTTGTATACCGCCCGGTAGCCCGCCAGGGCCAGAGGTGGGAAGGACTGTGTTCGCGCGTCTGTACGGCAGTTGAGGGGCCGGGGCCCGCATGTGCGAGCCGTACGTCACGGGTTCAGCCGGTGGCCGATGTCACGCGCCGGCGGGCCGGTGCCATCGCCCAGCGGATCGTCGCGGTCGTGGCGCGGCCGAGCGGCAGCAGGCAGACGTCCTCGACCAACGGCAGCCTGGGCAGATGCAGTTGCTCGGCGGCCCAACGCGGCAGCAGCGCGACGGCGTTGGCGGCGAGCACCCCGTAAGGGAGCCGGGCGACGAGCGGTACGGGTGGGTGCAGCAGCAGGAAACGGGCGGCCTCCCGGGCCTCTTCGGTGACCGCCAGCTCCGGCCGGTACGCGGTCAGCCGCTCGGCCAGTTCCGCCCTGCTCCGGGGCGGACCGGGGATGCCCAGCTCCACGGCGACCCGCGCCATGTCCTCGACATAGCCGTCGCACTCGTCGTCCGACAGCGGACGCGCGCCGTAGCGCTGATGGGCGCGCAGGAAGCTGTCCGTCTCGGCGACGTGCACCCACCCGAGCAGATGGGGATCGGAGGCGTGGTACGGCTCTCCGCTCCCGGTGAGCCCCCGCACCCGCTCGTGCACCGCCCGGACCCGGGCGCACGCCTGCTCGGCGTCCTCGGCGGTGCCGTACGTCGTCGTGGCCAGGAAGGTGCTCGTGCGCTGGAGCCGGCCCCAGGGGTCGCCCCGGAACCCCGAGTGGGCGGCCACGGCGGCCATGGCGAGCGGATGCAGCGACTGCAGCAGCAGCGCGGACAGACCGCCGATGAACATGGAGGCGTCCCCGTGCACCCGGCGGACCGGCCGCTCCGGGCCGAACCAGCGGGGGCCGGGCGTGCCGTGGATACGGGCCCGGCGGCGTGCGCCGTCCGGCCCGGCGACCCGGGTGAACAGGCCCTCGCCCAGACGCTCGCGGGGGCCGCGGCCCCCGGCTCCGGCCGCTCTCATGGTTGCCGTGACCTCCTCGTCGCCGCGGGGGCGCCCGTCGCCGCCCACCGCCCGGAACCGCATCCTCCGCGGCCATGGCCGAAACGGTTCGAAGTGCCTATATTTCTTTCTACCTCCGCCGGGTCCGCAGATGCGAAGGGCGTCGTCGTGCAGCCTGGCTGCCCGGCGGAGCCGGCGAAGCGTTCGCCGGAGGTGCCGATGAACTCCTTCCCCTCCTTGAACTGGCGTGAGGCGGCGGCCTGCCGTTCCGAGGACCCCGAGCTGTTCTTCCCGATCGGCGAGGACGGCCCGTCCCGGCGGCAGATCGAGCAGGCGCGGGCGGTCTGCCGCCGCTGCCCGGTGATGCGCGCCTGCGGGACCTGGGCGGTCCGGAACGGCGAGCGGTACGGGGTGTGGGGCGCGATGACGGCCGGGGAGCGCCGCGGTCTGCGGCTGAGCCGGCCGCCGGTCGGCGGGCCCTGACCGCGTACCGGTCAGGCGCGCACGCCGCGCATCAGATTGCCGACCAGGCTCGTGGCGAACTCCTCGGTGACGGGCGGGCCGGGCAGCAGCAGCCGGTGGTAGCAGGCACCCCAGAGCTGGTCCACGAGCACCTCGGGATCGACGTCGGCGCGCAGCTCCCCCTGCTCCCGCGCCCGCCGCATCCGCCGGACCGCCAGTTCCCGGCGCGGGCCGGAGTAGCGCTGCGACAGGGCGGCGGCGAGATCCGGGTCGGTCTGGGCCTGGCCGATCAGCTCGGCGATCACCCGGCCGGCCGGGGTCCCGGTGAGCACCCGGACGAAGGACCGCAGCTGCGCCGTCAGGTCGGCCTCCAGATCACCGGTGTCCGGGAAGGCCAGCGCGGACTCCACGGCGTGGAAGTAGCCGTCGAGCGCGAGCGCCCCCTTCGACGGCCACCACTTGTAGATCGTGGTCTTGCTGGCGCCGGCCCGCTCGGCGACCGCCTCGATGGTGAACGCGCCCATACCTTTGTCGAGCAGCAGGGCACCGGCCGCGCCGAGAACGTCGGCGCGCACCTCGTCGGCGGGCCGTCGTCCCCGCCCGCGCCGCGCCGGTCCTGCCGTCCGCGCCGGTTCTGCTGGTTCCGTCATACGGCGCCGACCTCCCGGGTTTCGTCCGATCGGCCCACCCTGACATATGGACGCGGCGTTCACCATATGGTTATATGGACGTTGCGTTCATTAAAGACTGGGAGGCAATGACCATGTTTGAGAGCAAGCCGACCCCCGTGCGGGTCGCCCTGGTCACCGGCGCTTCCGGTGGCATCGGCCGGGCCGTCGCCCAGCGGCTCGCCGCCGACGGGATGGCCGTCGGTGTGCACTACGCGGGCAACAAGGCCGCGGCGGACGAGACCGTCGCCGCCGTCGAGGCCGCCGGCGGCAGCGCGGTCGCGGTCGGCGGGGACGTCGCCGACGAGGACGCGATGGCCGCGGCGTTCGACGCGGTGGAGCGCGCCTTCGGCGGGATCGACGTCGTGGTCCACACCGCGGGCGTCATGGTCCTCGGGCCGGTCGCCGCATACGACCTCGACGCGTTCGACCGCCTGACGCGGACCAATGTGCGCGGCACCTTCGTGGTGGCCCAGCAGGCGGCCCGGCGGGTCCGCGCCGGTGGCGCCGTCGTCACCTTCTCCACCTCGGTGACCCGGCTGGCCTTCCCCGGCTATGCCGCCTACGCGGCGAGCAAGGGGGCCGTGGAGGCCATGACGATGGTGCTCGCCCGCGAGCTGCGGGGCCGGGACATCACGGTGAACGCGGTGGCCCCCGGGCCCACCGCCACCCCGCTCTTCCTGGAGGGCAAGGACGAGGAGGCGATCGCGCGCCTCGCCGCGCAGCCCCCGCTGGAGCGGCTCGGCACCCCGGAGGACATCGCCACCACCGTGGCCTTCCTCGCCGGCCCGGGCCGCTGGATCAACGGGCAGGTCGTGTTCGCCAACGGGGGCATCGCCTGAGCGACGGCGGCATCCGCCGGCCGGCCTTTCCGCTGCTGGGAGCCGTTTTTCGTACCGCGAGGCACGACACGCCGAGGGCTGTCACTCACACGGGTTGTCCTTGCGGCGGATCCGCCGCCCGCCCGCATGCCCTGGACATATGCGGAGCAGCATCCGGCCATGGAGAATCCCGCATCCGACAGTCCGCCCGAGGCCACCGCGGCCCGGCGCGGACCCGCGGCCGTCTTCACCGCGGACTTCACCTCCACCAGCCAGTGGGTGGCGGGGCGTTCGTGGGCGTATCCGAACGGCGGACCGATCAATCCCGACGACAACAAACTGGACTACCTGGTCTCGGATCCCGCCTACTCCCGCTCGGGGACGTTCCGGGCCACCCGTCGCCGCGACGGGCGGTGGAACGCGGGCCTGCTCACCACGGAGGGGAGCGAGGAGGCCTTTACCGTCCGCACCGGTGACGTGCTCGAGGCACGGGTGAGACTGCCGTACGAGATGGGGGCCTGGCCCGCGATCTGGACCTGGCGGGACGGCGACCAGGAGATCGACGTCTTCGAGTACCACCCCGACAATCCCGATCTCCTGGAGCTGACCAACCACGTCCGCGGCGGCAACCTCTACTACCGGGACCCGGCGATCCGCCCCGGCGCCTGGATCGATCTGCGCGTCGAGTTCGGCAGACGGTCCGTCGTCTGGTGGGTCAACGGCCGGCAGGTGTTCGTCGACCGGCGGGGCGTGGGCCGCGGCTGGTACGCGTACCTGATCGTCAACCTGTCGGTGTGCGCGGGCCGCTACCACCCGCCGCCCGATCCCGGGGTCACCGAGATGTCCTACGAGGTGCAGCGCCTCGTGGTCATGCGCCCGCCCTATCTGCTGGAGGAGGACGACGAGCCCGAGGACGGGGAGGGGATCGAGAGGGCCGGGGAGGTGGAGATCGACGGTGATCCGGTATGAGCCGGGGGGCCGCTAGTCCGGGGTGTCGGAGTCCAGGATGCCGCCGAGCTCCGCCACCAGCGCGGGCATCTCCCGGCGGAACGCGGCCAGGTCCAGGCCCTCGTCCGTCATGACGGCGAGCAGCGCGCGCTCCCCGACCGCGGTGACGATCACATGCCCGGCGCTGCACTGGGCGCTCATCTCCCGCAGGGTGCCGGTGGAGGCCTGGTCGGCGAGGCGGCGCCCGAGGGAGAGGGTGGCCGCGGCCACGGCGGCCATGGACTCCGCGTGTGTCTTGCTGACGTCACTGGCGACCACCAGCCCGTCGACGGTCGCGAGCGTGCTTTCGGTGACACCCATCACCTTGTCCCGCAAGGAGACGAGGATGTCGTTCACGGGGTCGCTCATGTTGTCTTCTTCCTGGTGAGCGGTGCGGGCGGGGACGGGACGGGCGCGACGGGGGAACCGGCCGGGTCAGGCGCGGTGCTCGGAGGAGTCCGGGGAGGCCGGCTGGGAGCCGGTGCGGCGCGGCAGGCGCCGGGGGAGTCCGGTCGTCGCGGGGGCGGGCGGCGCGGCGGCGGGGGTACGGGGCGCGGTGCTCGGGCGTCCGGCGGCGCCCGGCGGGGTCGTGTACTCGACGAGCCGCAGCCCGATCAGATGCCGGAGGTCGAGCAGGACGGCGAACAGACCGCGACCCAGCGAGAACGCGAGGTCGCGGGGTGTCCGGCGTCCGTCGACGGCGGTCAGGAGGTCCAGGTGACGGGGAGAGAGGCGGGCGGTGGATTCCGGCAGGCCGGCGGAGGGGGTCGGGTGGACACGGTCACGGGCGGACCGCGCGATCGTGCCGGGCTCCTTCTCCAGCATCCCGAAGCGGCGTGTCGTCTCGGCGACCAGCCGCTCCGGCGGCACCCCGCCCCCGGCGTACAGCACGGGGACGGGATCGCCGACCTCCCAGTCCGTCGGCCGGTTGAGGGAGAGCGCGAAGGCCGCGTCGAACAGCGCGCCCAGGCTGACGACCTCCAGCTCCCCCGCGCCGATCAGCCCGGTGGCGACCAGCTCCTGTGCCAGATGCTCATGGGTGCTGTCCGTGGCGCGTACGGCCGTCCACGCCTCCTCCGTGAGGCGGCCGGACTTGAGCAGGATCGCCTCGGCCCCGGGTGCGCCCGGAGTCTCCATGGCGACCACCAGGCCGTCGCGGACGTGCAGGGTGCCGCCGGGACTGCCGGTGACGGAGACGGTGCAGGAACGGCGCTGCGCGTGCAGGCCGGACAGGAGGGAGGGGAGGTTGCGGGGGGCGGGGGACTTCTCGGCGTCGTCGTTCCGGCTCATGCCAGCAGTGCGTCCGCGTGCCGGGTGAGGTCCTGCAGTACCCAGGCCAGGTTGGTCCGGTCCCGGTCCACGGTCGCGCACAGCAGGACCGGATCGCGGTCCCGGGCGACGCTCAGGGTCACATGGTGTGTGCTCGGGGTGGTGACGACGATGCTCTCCAGCTCGTCGGCGCATCCCGCCTGCCGGAGGCCGCCGTCGGCGAGACCGACGAGGTCGTGGGCGTCCTGGCTCGCGCCCGTTTCCCCCAGCGAGGCGTAGGAGAGGCCCGTCACCGAGTCCACCACAGCGGCGCCGGCGATGCCGGGCGTCTGCAGGACTCGGGCGAGGGCGGCCTCGAGTAGAGCCATTGGTTGTGCCCCTTCGCTTGCCCTGCCCAGCACAGTACTTTATTTGCCAACTATCGCAAGACTGGCCAAAGATGTGCTCGTTCGAAATCAACGCTCCCAGAATTAACACCGGCTGTCGTTGTAAACGATCAACACCGGTTGGTCTGTACGGAAATGAGGCGCCAGCGTGACCATTGAGAGCACGCTCAAGGAAGCGATGAGCATCGAGGGTGCCCTGGGGGTGGCCCTCGTCGACTACGAGAGCGGGATGTCGCTCGGTGTGCTGGGCGGTGGGCCCCAGCTGGACCTGGAGCTGGCCGCGGCCGGCAACACCGAGGTCGTACGGGCCAAACAGCGCACGCTGAAGTCGCTCGGCCTGCAGGAGGAGATCGAGGACATCCTCATCACCCTGGGTACGCAGTACCACTTGATCAGGCCCCTGGCCCGGGCGCGCGGCGGGCTCTTCCTGTACCTCGCGCTGGACCGCGGCCGCAGCAACCTCGCCCTCGCCCGCCACCGGCTCAAGGCGCTGGAATCCGAACTCGAGGTCTGAACCCGGTAACGCGCGGACCCCGCACCACGGGAGTGGTACGGGGTCCGCATCCGAGCGCCGGGCAGGCCTTGCACCTGCATTTCCCCGCAGGAAGCGGGGCGTCTTTCCTTGGACCACCAACGCGTCACCGAGGAACGGGAGTTCCGCTCTTCAGCTTTGGCCTTAGCTTAGCCCATAGTTGCGGTATCGCTGCACCATGAAACCGGAGTCAAAGTCTCCGATTTGTCACGGACGGCCATCCATGGTCATCAGCACCGGGCCGAACCGGGGACAATGCGATGATGTCGCCGACACCGGTTTCGCTGCGGGCCGTCAGGTGACGTCACGGCAGCGCCGATCCGCCCGCCGGATCGGTGCCGTGTCCGAAGCCGTTCCACCGCGTCGGCCCGTCCGACCGTCCACGAAAGCAGAGCCACCCGTGTTCTCCGTCTTCGACGACACGCCGATCTACCACCGCCTCGTCAGTGAACGCGGCGACATCCCCGCGCAGGTGCGAGGCGAGGCCGAACGCATCAAGCGCGACCTGGACCGCGTCATGGCCGGCGGGCCCTCACTCAGCCCCGGACTGCCCGCACCGAGGGGCTTCTTCTCCTGACGCGCGAGAGCGAAGTGATCACCGCGCCCCGTCCGCTGACGCTGCCCGACGGCCGGCCCGCGACGGCGGGCTGGACCCTCGACCCCGGCCTGCGCCACCTCAACCACGGATCGTTCGGCGCGGTCCCGGGCGTGGCACAGGAACGGCAGAACACGCTGCGCGCAGAGATGGAGCGGGCACCCGTCGTCTGGTTCCCGACGCTGCCCGCACGGCTCGCGGCGGCCCGCGCAGAGATCGCCGGCCGGCTGCGCACCGACCCCGAGGACCTGGCGCTCGTCCCCAACGCCAGCGCCGGAGCCAGTGTCGTCTTCGCCGCGCTCGCCGACCGGCCCGGCGGGGACATCGTGGTCACCGACCACGGCTACGGCGCCGTCACCATGGGCGCCGAACGGCTCGCCCGCCGCTGGGGCGGCCGGGTGCGCACCGCGCGGGTGCCCCTCGCCGCCGACGCCGACCAGGCGTACCGGGCCGTGCTGGCCGAGGTGGACGACGAGGTCGCACTCATCGTCCTGGACCAGATCACCTCCGCCACCGCCCGGCTGATGCCCGTCGAGCGCGTCGCCACCGAGGCGGCACGGCGCGGCATCACCCTGCTCGTCGACGGCGCGCACGCCCCCGGCCTCCTCGCCGCGCCCCTCACCGGCCTGGACTGCGACGCCTGGGTCGGCAACCTGCACAAATGGGGCTGCGCACCGCGCGGTTCGGCCGTGCTCGTCGCCCGCGGCCCCCTGCGGGACGACCTCCACCCGCTGATCGACTCCTGGGGCGCGGCCGAGCCCTTCCCCGACCGTTTCGACCACCAGGGCACCCTCGACGCCACCGGCGCCCTGGCCGCGCCCACGGCGCTGCGGTTCATCGACGACACCTGGGGCTGGGACACGGCCCGCCGCTACATGGACGACCTGGCGGAGTACGGCGCCCGGGTCGTCGCGGCCGCCTTCGCCCGCTCCGGAACCCCGTCCGAACCGGTCGACGTGGGCATGCCCGTCCCCGGTATGCGCCTGGTCCGCCTGCCCGGCGGCCTGGGAGCGAGCCGGATCGCGGCCGACGCGCTCCGCGACCGGGCCCCCGCCGAACTGGGCGTCGAGGCAGCGTTCACCAGCTTCGACGGCCTCGGCCACCTCCGGCTGTCCGCCCACGTCTACAACACGCCCGAGGACTACGAGCACTTCGCCGAGACCTGCGTACCGGTCGTGGAACGCTGGGCGCGCGAGATGTCCGGCTAGCGCGGCCGGGCGAGGCACCCACCTTCGTCGTACCGGAAGCGACCATCGGCCGACTGCGCGCGACTCCTCGCCCCGACACCGTGGAGGCATGGAGAAAACCGAAGGGATCAGCCGGGCCCGCTTCCTGGGCGGGGCCGCGGCGGCCGGCCTGGCCGGCGCACTCGGACCGGCGGGAGCCGCCCGTGCCGCCGAAGGACGCCGCGGACTGCGGCACCGGGGTGTCGTCTACACGGTGGCGGAGGGCGAGACCCCGGCGACCGCCTGGAACGCCCACCGGATGCGCGCCGACATCCGGGCCGTCCGACGCGACCTGCACGCCGACACGGTCGACGTCACCGGCGACGGCGTGGAACGCCTCGAGGCCACCGCGTGCGAGGTGGCCGAACACGGACTGCACGTATGGCTCCAGCCCACCCCGGCGGACATCCCCCCACGCGACATCCTCGAACACCTCGCCGAGACCGGCCGCTTCGCCCGGCGACTGCGCCGCCAGGGGGCGAGCGTCGACCTCAGCGTCGGCTGCGAGTTCCAGCTGTTCGTGCCCGGCATCGTCCCCGGCGACACCGTCCTGGAACGGGTCCGCACCCTCTTGACCGGCGCCTACGACCCCGTCGTCACCCAGCGCAGGCTCGACGCCTTCACGGCCCGCGCCGCCCGCACCGCCCGCTCGGTCTTCGACGGCCGCCTCGGCTACGCCGCAGCCCAGGACGACCGTGTCGACTGGTCCCTGTTCGACGTGGTCGGCATCGACTACTACTCCGCCCACCCGCGCCCCGCCGACCATGTGCGCGAACTCCGCCGCTACCTGCGTCTGGGCAAACCGCTGGCCGTCACCGAGTTCGGCAGCTGCACCTACCGCGGCGCCCCCGAGGCCGGCGGCATGGCCTGGGACGTCATCGACCACGACAAGCGACCGCCGGAGATCAAGGGCGACCTCGTGCGCAGCGAGCGCACCCAGGCCGACCACCTCGTCTCACTGCTGCGAGTCTTCGAGTCGATGGGCCTGTACGCCGCGATGGCCTTCGAGTTCGTCACCCCGGACACCCCGCACCGGGCCGGCGATCCCCGCCATGACCTCGACATGGCGAGCTACGCCATCACCCGGACCGTCCAGGACCGTCCCGGCGACCCCCGCTCCGACTGGCACTGGGAACCGAAGCAGGCCTTCCACGCCCTGGCCCGCCACTACGCGGCCGCCGCCCGCGGCCGCCGGCCCGCTACGGACAGTCGTACGTGAAGGCGGCCCGCGCCGTCCTGCCGTCCGGGGACAGCACCCGCAGCTCCGCCGTGGCCGCGTAGTGGCCCTGCCCCTGGAAGGTCCACAGCAGATGCACCCGCACCTCACGGTGCCCCTCGGCGACCGTGGCGTGCAGGACGTCGGACTCGGTGCCGTCGTTGCGGACCCAGCGGTAGGACAGCCGACCCGCGTGGCCGTCGGTGCGCACGACACCGACGACGTCCGCCGTCGCGTCGCAGCCGGTGCTGCCTCGGGCGGCCGCCGCCGAGACGCCCCTCACCGCGAGGCCGGGCGTCTCGAACTGCCGCCACAGCAGGAACAGCACGGCGGCGACCAGGACCAGCGCGGGCAACGCGTGCCGGCGCAGACGGCGGTGCCGACGGGCCGGGGGCGCGGCCGGCACGGTCACCGTGTGCACCCCGTACGCCGACCCCGCGGTCGCTCCCTGCCGGGCGGTGACGCCCGGTCCGAAGCGCAGCACGGTCCCGTCGACCCGCCCACGCGGAACGACATCGCCGGCGTCGGACGGGTCTCCCGCCACCGCCGTGCGCTCGTCGGATCCGGGGTCCATCACCGCCGTGCCGTGCTCGGACCGGTGGTCCATCACCGCCGTGCCGTCCGCGGCCCCGGGGTTCATCACCGCCGTGCCGTCGTCGGACCGCGCACGCACCACGGTGGTGCCGTCGTCGCCGCGTTCGACCCAGAAGCTGTCCAGTGCGGTGGCGCTGTAGTCGTCCCGGTCGTAGTCCTCGTGAGGGGTGGTCATCGGAGTTCGCACCCCCGGGTCAGGAGTTGCTGGGAGGCGCCGCCGTCCGCGGAGGCGGGGCTGGTGGAGGCCTGCACGGTCCAGTAGCAGCCGGTCCCCTGGAAGGTGTGGTCGACGGTCAGCGTGTACTGACGGGCACCGCTGCGCCGGTACGACTCGGTGCCGTCCGCCGTCCCCGCCTGCCCGGCCGCGTTGCCCGTGAACCAGGCGAGGGTGATGGTGACGGGGCCCGTGCCGTCCGCGGTGACCGTGATCGTGGTGGTGGCGGTGGCGGGGCCCGTCTGCCGGAAGGCGGACACCGTGACGTCCTTGACGGCGGTGGGGGAGGACGGGGACGGCGACGGGGACGGGCTCGTCGTCGGGCTCGCCGAGTCGCTCGGGGTGGGCGCGGTCCAGGAGGCGTCCGGTGACGCCGACGGGTCGGTGGCGACCGCCGACGGCGACGCGGACCCGTCACCGGCCGAGTCCGACGGTGAGGCGCTGGGGAGCGCGGAGGACTCGGTCGCCGACGGTGAGGGCGAGGCCGACGCCGAGGGCGGCGGACCGGTGTCGGCCGTCTGGGTGGGGCTGGTCGTGGCCCGTGCCCGGGTCTCCTGCCGGGAGGCCGCTCCCGCGCCCTGGCCGACGCCCTGGCCCAGCAGGAGCGCGACGAGCACGGCGGCCGCCGCCACGGCCGCGCCCGGCACGGTGGGCCGCCACGGCCGCAGCCGTCCGCCGGAGGCGTCCCGGCCGAGCACGGTGCGTGCCTCGTCGGTGGTGGTGCTCGTACCGGACGGGTCGCGGCCCGAGGGCAGGAGGAAGAGCAGCGACGCCACGAGGGCGGCCAGCCGTCCCCGGCCGCGCTCCTCCCAGTCCTCGCCGTACTGCCCCACGGCGGCCCGCTCCAGGTCCGCCACGAAGGCCGCCGCGTCCGAGGGGCGTTCCGCCGCCGTCTTGGCCAGTCCCCGGCGGACCAGGGCGCGCACGGCCTCGGGCACCTCCTCCACCGGGACGGGGTCCTCGGCGTGCTGCACCGCCAGCTGGGCCATGTTGTCGCCGGGGTAGGGCTTGTGGCCGGTCAGGCATTCGAAGAACGTGGCGGTGGCCGCGTACACGTCCCCGGCGGGGGAGGCCGGCGCGCCGGTCCACTGCTCCGGCGCCATGTAGGCCGGCGTGCCCGCCACGCCCGCGCTGAGGCCGGCGTCCACCGCGATCCCGAAGTCGACGAGCTTGGACGCGCCCTCCGGGGTGACCAGGACGTTCGCCGGTTTGTAGTCGCGGTGGACCACACCGGCCCGGTGGGCGTCGGCCAGACCGAGCAGCGAGCCCTTCAGGACGGCCAGCGCCGACTCCGGCGTCAGGGGGCCCTGCCGGGCGAGCAGGGTCCGCAGGGACACACCGTCCACCAGCTCCATCACGATGGCGGCGCCCTCGGTGCCCTCCACGTACTCGTAGAAACCGGCCACGTACGGGCTGTGCAGACCGCCGAGCAGCTCCGCCTCGGCGCGGAAACCGCGCAGGAAACCGGGTCGCGTCCGCAGCGACTCGCTGAGGTACTTCACGGCCACCGGCACACCGGTCGGCTCGTGCAGGGCGAGCACCACCCGTCCGCCGGCTCCGGAACCGAGTTCCAGGGACTCGGAGTACCCCGGTACGGCCCATGTGCTCATCGCCACCCCCTTTCCACGGCGCGCCCGCGCCTTTCCGGCCCCGGGAACCGTCGGGCCACGGCTGCTGAGACACGTTTTCGGCCACCACGGTTGCACTCCCCGCCGTCGATCGCGAGGGGGCCGAACAACATCGCACCCGTGTGCGATAGTTGGGCGCCATGTTCTCCACGGCGCCCGATCGTCCGTATCGGACGAGACACATGGGCAGGTTCACCCCGGGAGTCTTCGTCGCCGCAGGTCTGCTCTTCTTCACCGGCTGCGAGGACGTCCTGGGCCCGCCGCCCCCGACCCCGGACGGGCCGTCCTCCGTCACGGCCTGTGTGACGGACTCGGGCGAACTGATCGCGGACCTCAACGACGACGGCCGCCCCGACCGGGTCGCCGACCCGACGCGCCAGGGTGCCGGCCTGACCGTCACCTTCGGGTTCGGCACGCCGTACGAGAACAGGGCCGGGCGGCGCGCCCTCGCCGATCACGCGGGGACCCACCAGAACTACGTCCGGGCCGCCGTGGCCGACTTCGACCGTGACGGCTGGAGCGATCTGGTCGTCGTCGCCGGCGAGAACCAGCTCGGCGACGACCCGATCCCCCCGAAACTCGCCGAACTGCGCTTCGGCCCCTTCTCGAACACCGGCCGCGCCCGCAGGATCCGGCAGCTGGACCTCGGCCCCACCAAGGACATCGAGGTCGCCGACTTCAACCACGACCGCTACCCCGACCTCTCGGCCTACACCTACACCGGCGACGGCGTGTACGCCTGGGAGGCGCGGCTGGGCGAGCCCGGCCGCGGACTCGGCCCCGACACACGGGAGTTCACCGTCGACGACACCGGACAGGCGGACCCGTCGGCCTTCCCGGCCACGGGCCCGGCCCTCTTCTCCCCCCGCTGCTGATCCGCTTCGTCCGCCGGCGGACGACGAGCGCCCGTACGGCCTCGGCCGCGACCGGAGCGGCCGGCAGCAGTTCCTCGGCGGTCCCCGGTGCGGACAAAACGGCGTATCCGGGAAGCCTTCCCGTCGCAGCGCAACAGTAATGTCACTGTCCTGCTGAAGAATGCGCGGAACAGAGATCAACTTCGCTCCTGCGGGGTAGACGGTGTACAGCCGTTGTCCCTGAAAGAGGTCACCGCCCATGCCGCCCGCCGACGCTCCGCGCCTGTCCGACGCCCCTCGCCGCAACGCCCCGCTGACCCGGGCCGAGGCGGATGTCCTGCGGATCGTCAGTGATGCGAGCCATCCCGTCTTCGTGACCGTGCATCCGAACGGGCGGCACCGGTACAGCTATTGGCGGCCGCTGGACTCCGTCACCGGCAGGGGCGGCTGCTATGTGGCCCTGCCGACCGCCGAGTGCGACCAACTGCGCGCCACCGGCCGGATATCCCTGGGCGAGCCCGTCGCCGACCGGAGCCGCACGACCTACCGGGTGCGTGCGGTACGGCCCCAGGCGGCGCCCCCACGCCTCCAGGCCCCGCCCGTGTCCCCGCCCGTGCCGGCCACCGTGCCGGTGCTCGCGGCACGGCGCCGGGCCCGCGCGGCCTGACCCGCGTCAGCAGGGCCGGTCGTCGGGGGAGACGGGGAGGGTCTCCAGCCGGGGGTCGGCCAGCAGGCCGGAGATCAGCTCCGGCGACCCGCCGACGCAGGTGCTGACCAGGTCCACGTCCCCGCCCACGCACCAGGCACGGTCCTCGGGCCACCACGGATCGGGCAGCTCGGCGAACTCGTCCACGGAGACCGGCGAGAGCACATCGGCGAGGGACCCGGAGAGCAGCACCTCGTCCCGGCCGGGGGTGGGGAACGCGGGCACCCCGGCGAAGTCCCGGCGGCCGTGGCCCTCCCACAGACCGAACCAGCAGTGTCCCGGCGTCCGCGTGTGCCGGGCCAGGGCCGGGACGAGGGCCCGCACCACGACCGGCGGGGCCGGCCCCTCCCAGGGGTGCTCGTCCCACACGCCGGGCAGACCGTCCTCCGACCGGTTGGGGTCATCGCGGTCCACACCGGCGAGCCGGTGCCACTCCGCCCCCGGCCCGACCGTCCGGCCGTACCCGGCGGCCGCCTCCGACCACCGCACCGGCCGCGCAGGACCCGTACGTAGGCGGCGAAGCCCGGCGCGGCGCGGCGACCCCGGCCACCGTGCCGAAGCCGCCACCGCCCCGCCCCGGCGCACGCCGGGTCGGCCAGTCGGCCGGACCGGCTCCCCGGTGCGCACCCGCAGGCGCCCGTACCACTCGGGAGCGGGGTCCCGTCCCATCGGCCGCACCCTGTCCATCCGCCCAGTCCGCCCGCCCGCACCCGTGCCGCCGCACCCCGCCCCCGGCCGCCCGCAGGGGCGTTGTCAGTGGTGGCAGGCAGGATGAAGGACATGACGACACCTGGTGCAGTTGCAGTGATTGCGGACGCCGAGGCCTACGCGCGTGCGGTGCAGGACGCGGTGCGGGCGGCCGCCGCCTACTACGCGGGCGGTACGTCGACGCTGGACGACGACGCCTACGACCGTCTGGTGCGCGCCATCGCCGAGTGGGAGGCCGGGCACCCCGAGGACACGCTGCCCGACTCGCCGACCGGAAAGGTCGCCGGAGGCGCCGCCGAGGGGGACGTGCCGCACACGGTGGCGATGCTCAGTCTGGACAACGTGTTCTCGCCGCAGGAGTTCACCGCGTGGACCGCCTCACTGGCCCGGCGGGTCGGCCATGACGTCACCCGGTTCAGCGTGGAGCCCAAGCTCGACGGCCTCGCGATCGCCGCCCGCTACACCGAGGGCCGCCTGACCCGGCTGATCACCCGGGGCGACGGGACGGCCGGGGAGGACGTCTCGCACGCGATCGGCACCATAGAGGGCCTCCCGGACCGGCTCACCGCACCCGTCACCGTCGAGGTGCGCGGCGAAGTCCTCATGACCACCGCCCAGTTCGAGCACGCCAACGAGGTGCGCACGGCGCACGGCGGACAGCCCTTCGCCAACCCCCGCAACGCCGCCGCGGGCACCCTTCGCGCCAAGGACCGCGCCTACACCGTGCCCATGACGTTCTTCGGTTACGGCCTGCTGCCCCTGCCCGCCACCGAACCGGCCCTCGCCGCGTCCCTCGCCGACGGCGCGCACAGCGACCTGATGACCCTCACCGGCTCCTACGGCGTGAACACCACCGCCACCACCGCCGTCCCCGGCACCACGGCCGCCGACGCCGACGCGGTGCTGGCCCGTGTCCAGGAGATCGCCGCGCTGCGGGCCGAGCTGCCGTTCGGGATCGACGGGATCGTCATCAAGGCCGACCTGGCCGCCGACCAGCGGACCGCCGGCTCCGGCTCCCGCGCCCCGCGCTGGGCGATCGCCTACAAGCTGCCGGCCGTCGAGAAGATCACCCGCCTGCTCGCGGTCGAGTGGAACGTCGGCCGCACCGGCATCATCGCCCCGCGCGGTGTCCTCGAACCCGTCGCGATCGACGGCTCCACCATCACCTACGCCACCCTCCACAACCCGGCCGACATCACCCGCCGCGATCTGCGCCTCGGCGACCACGTCATGGTCCACCGGGCCGGTGACGTCATCCCCCGCATCGAAGCCCCCGTCGCCCATCTGCGCACCGGCGACGAACAGCCCATCGCCTTCCCCGAGTCCTGCCCCCGGTGCGGCGCCGGCATCGACACCGGCGAGCAGCGCTGGCGCTGCGAGAACGGCCGCAACTGCCACCTCGTCGCCTCCCTCTCCTATGCCGCCGGGCGCGACCAGCTCGACATCGAGGGCCTCGGCCACACCCGGGTCGTGCAGCTCGTCGAGGCGGGCCTGGTCGCCGACCTCGCCGACCTGTTCACCCTCACCCGGGACCAGCTCCTCGGTCTGGAGCGGATGGGCGAGACCAGCACCGACAACCTCCTCACCGCGCTCGGCAGAGCCAAGGAGCGCCCGCTGTCCCGGGTGCTCTGCGCCCTGGGCGTGCGCGGCACGGGCCGCTCCATGTCCCGCCGTATCGCCCGCCACTTCGCCACGATGGACGCCCTGCGCGCCGCCGACGCCGAGGCGATCCAGCGGGTCGAGGGCATCGGCACCGAGAAGGCCCCGTCCATCGTCGCGGAACTCGCCGAACTCGCCCCGCTCATCGACAAGCTCGCCGCGGCCGGCGTCAACATGACCGAGCCCGGCGCCACACCGCCGTCCGCCCAGGACACCGGGACCGCCACGGAGGGCGACCCCGACGCCCCGGCCCCGCAGCCGTCCGCCGCCGGTCCGCTCGCCGGCATGGCGGTGGTGGTCACGGGGGCGATGACCGGCCCGCTGGAGAAGCTCAGCCGCAACGAGATGAACGAACTGGTCGAACGGGCGGGCGGCCGCGCCTCCTCCAGCGTCTCCGGGAAGACCTCGCTGGTCGTCGCGGGAGAAGGAGCCGGCTCCAAGCGGACCAAGGCCGAGACCCTCGGTATCCGGCTCGCCACCCCGGACGAGTTCGCCCTCCTGGTCGCGGACTTCCTCGACCTGGGGGAGTGACCCCTTACGGCTTGCGCGCCAGCCCGCCGTGCTCGCCGATGACCTGCGGCTCCGGGGAGCCGGCCTCGGGGCGCCACAGCGGGACCGAGACGACACCGGGATCGAGCAGTTCCAGACCGTCGAAGAAGGAGGTGATCTGCTCGGGCGTCCGCAGGTTGTACGGCACGGCCCCGCTCTCGTTGTAGGCGTTCTGGGCCTGCTCGAAGACGGGGTCGACACCCAGCGAACCGTCGTTGACGGACAGGTAGCTGCCCGACGGCAGGGCGCCCATCAGCCGGTCGACGATGGAGCGGGCCTCGTCGTAATCGGCGACATGGCCCAGGATGTTGCTGAGGATCAGCGCGGTGGGCCGGGAGAAGTCCAGCGTCTCGGCGGCGGCCGCCAGAATCCGGTCCGGGTCCAGCACATTGGCGTCGACGTAGGCGGTCGCACCCTCCGGTGCGGAGTAGAGCAGGGCACGGGCGTGCGCCAGCACCATCGGGTCGTTGTCGACGTAGACGATCCGGGTCTCGGGCGCGATCCGCTGCGCGACCTGGTGGGTGTTCTCGGCCGTCGGCAGACCGGTCCCGACGTCCAGGAACTGCCGGATGCCCGCCTCGGCCACCAGATGGGTGATGTTGCGCTTCAGGAAGGCGCGGCTGCTGCGGGCGATGGTCACGATGCCGGGGAAGACGGCCGTGTACGCGTCACCGGCCTCCTCGTCGACGGGGTAGTTGTCCTTCCCGCCCAGCCAGTAGTTCCAGATCCGGGCGGAGTGGGGCACCGATGTGTCGATCTTCTGGTGCGCCGCCGCTCCGGGCGTCGTCACGTGCTCGGTCATGAGGAGCGTCCGTCTTCCGGTCGATTCAAGGGTCGGTCACCGCACAACATACGTCCCAACGTCCGGCCTGCGTACATCAGTTCACCCAATCTACGGGTTCGCACAGCCGACGGCGCCGACGCCGCCGGTAAGGTGACACGTGTGAGGGTGGGCACCGCACGGACCCGGCTCGTACTCCTGCGCGGCAACTCGGCCTCCGGGAAGTCCTCGGTCGCGGCCGGTCTGCGCGACCGCTTCGGACGAGGGCTGGCGCTGGTCGGCCAGGACAACCTCCGCCGGATCGTCCTGCGGGAACGGGACCGGCCGGGCGCGGCGAACATCGGCCTCATCGACACCGTCGCCCGCTACGCCCTCGACGCCGGGTACCACGTCGTCCTCGAAGGCATCCTCCACGCCGACCGCTACGGCGACATGCTCGCGCGGCTGCGCACCGACCACCGCGGCCCCACCCACGCCTACTACCTCCATGTGCCGTGGGAGGAGACCCTCGCCCGGCACGCGACCAAGCCGATCGCCCACGAGGTCGGCGAGCGCGAGCTGCGCGCCTGGTACCGGGAGCTGGACCTGCTGCCCGGCGGTGCCGAGACCGTCATCGGCGCCGCCAGCAGCCTCACCGAGACCGTCGACCGCATCATGCGCGACACCGGTCTGGACGGCATCCCGGCCCTGGAGCCGTGAGGACGGCGGCCGTTCAGCGCGGCGGCGCGGTCTCCAGCAGCTCGCGAGCCCCGCGCAGGGCGGGTGCCTCGGTCTGCTCGGCCACCTGACGGAAGGTCTCCTGGGCGGCGCGGGCCGGCCAGGCGGGCGGCAGATGGCGGGCGGGGAGCCGGGGATCGGTGCGGATGGTCCACAGCCATTCGCTGACCAGCCGCAGCCGGGTCCCGATCGGATCCTCCCCGGAGCCGGCGCCCAGGTGCGCGGTCCAGCGCTTGTCGAAGGTGACGTACCGGGCGGCGATGCTCTCCAGGTCCCAGGTGTCGCGGATCATCAGCTCGATGTCGGTGGCCTGGTCGGCCCGCGCGTGGAAGATCTTGACGTGGTCCGCGAGCCCCAGCTCGTCGACGACGGCGGACACGTCGACGTCGCCCGGGGCGATCCACAGCCCGCTGTACAGCGCGCCGAACCCGGACCAGGCCAGCCGGGAGCGCAGATCGTGGCGCTGGCGCTTCCAGGAGTCGGGGAGGGAGAAGCCCAGCAGGGTCCAGGAGCCGTTCCAGTCGTCGTTGACCGCGCCCTGCCTCCAGATGCGGGTGCGGCCGTCGTGCAGGATGCGCGTCGCGTGCGGGGTCAGGCCGAAGTACATCCGCCGGCCCTCCCGCTGCCGCCGGAGCAGCCCCCGGTTGACCATCCGGGTCAGGGTGGAGCGCACGGCCTGCTCGCCGACCCCGACCCGGCCGAGGACGTCGATGATGCTGCCCGAGTACACGCAGAGGTCGCCCTCCTCCAGCACGTGATTGCCGAAGAAGGCGAGCATGAGCGACTGCGGGCGCGACTGCGGGGCCTGGGAGGCGTCGCCGTCCGGAGCGTCGCCGTCCGAGGTGTCCAGGATGTCGTTGTCCGCCACGGGAGCAAGCGTACGACCGCCCGCCGGTCCTGCCGCGGGCGGTCGTGCCAGGTCACCGGCCGTCGGCCGGGTGGGCAAGGTCGTAGGGCCGTGGGTACGGGGCGGGGCGGTAGGCGGTGTAGCGGGCGGGTGTCGTGGAATCCGCCGCCACCGCACGGGAGTTGAGCGCGCCGGCGTCCGTCGCCGGCCAGCGGCCGGTGGTGAGGCGGTCCTCCAGGGTGTGCAGGGCGGCGAGCTGTTCGGCGGCGCTGAAGGTGCAGTGCCCGGCGTTGTCGGTGTACGCCTGCCGCAGCAGCGCCGACGACCCGGCGGCGGTGACGGCCCGGCGCAGGGCGCTCTCGGTCTGCACCGGTACCAGGGCGTCGCCGATCGTGTGGACGGAGAACTGCGGCTTGGTCAGTTTCCCGGTGAAGGAGCTGGTCCGGCTCATCCAGGCGACGGCGTCCGGGTCGGCGCCGATGCGCGGGGCGCGGTTGAGGGCCGCCAGGTCCGTGCGCAGGGACAGCCCGGCCTCCTTGTACAGCTCGGTGACCTCCTTGCGTACGGACGACCGGGCGAGGAGCCGCGCGTAGTCGACGCCGGTGTTCCACGTCATGTTGCCGCCGGCGCGGGCCTCGGCCTCCTGCCGCCGGTTGAAGCCGGCGTTCAGCAGGCCCCGGACGGCCGTGTACTGGTTGGCCTGCTGGGCGTCCCAGTCCGTCGCCGCGGGGCGGACCTGCGTGGGCTGGTTCCAGACGGGGATGTTGTGCAGGGCGGCGGCGAGCGCGATGCGGGCCCGGCCCCGGGCGGTGGTCTGCGCGGCGTCGACCGCCGCGGTCAGCACGGTCGCCGCGGCGGTGGCGGTCCGCTGGTCCGGGAGGTCCACGAGCGGGAGGTCGGAGTCCGGGGCGAGCAGGGTCTTGAGGGCGAAGACCGGGTCGAGGGTGTTGTTCCAGTTGGCGACGCCGCCGTGGACGAGTCCGCACAGGGAGAGCGAGCCGTCGATGCGCTGCGGGGCGCGCTCGGCGAGGGCGGTGGTGACGAGTCCGCCGTACGACCGTCCCCAGGCGATCGTGCGGGAGGCCGCGCCGAACCGCTCGGTGAAGGTGGTGAGGGTGGCGAGCTGGTCGGGGACGGCGTCGGTGACCGCCCAGCCGGTGGTGGCGTAGGACGAGCCGATGAGGGCGTAGCCCTGCTGGAGGAGCAGTGCCTTGGTCGCGTCGTCGGGGGCGTCCTGGGCGGGGTTGGCCGGGCCGGCCGCGTAGCCGTGGCTGAACAGCAGGACCGTGCCGTTCCAGTCGGTGGGGACGTCCATCAGGTACGTCGCCCCGGAGGGGAGCCGGCCCTCCACGTGGGCCGGCTCGGCCGTCGCCGCCAGGGCCGTGGCCGGCAGTGTGGTGAGCGTGAGCAGGAGCGCTGCCACGGAGGCGGTGCGGGTGCGGGTCGTCATGCGGTGATCTCCTGGGCGTGGGGGGCGGAGGAGCTCTCGGCGAGGTCGCCGGAGAGGGACGTACGGCTGGTCTCGCGGACGAAGCACACGGTCAGCGCGGTGACGAGGGAGCCGCCGCACAGCAGCAGGGCCACGGGGGTGCCGCTGTGGCTGCCGGCCACCAGACTGCCGGCGATCATCGGGGAGAAGCCCGCGCCGATCAGGGTCGCGCCCTGGTAGCCGAGGGAGGCGCCCGTGTAGCGGACCCGGGTGCCGAACATCTCGCTGAACAGGGCGCCCAGCGGCCCGTACATCGTGGACTGGGCGATGCCGTGGCCGAGGACCACCGCGAGGATCAGCAGCCCCGGGGACCCGGTGTCGACGAGGGCCATGACGGGGAAGGCCAGCGCCGCCGAAGCCAGGGCGCCGACGAGCACGACCGGCCGGCGGCCGACCCGGTCGGACAGCGCGGAGACGCAGGGCAGGACGGCCAGGGCGACGGCGGCGGAGACCGTGAGCGCGGTCAGCACCTGCGGCCGGGCGTAGCCGATGCCGGTGGCGTAGGCGATCAGATAGCTCGTCAGCAGCGACTGGGCGGTGAAGGCGCCGATGCCGACACCGCAGGCCAGCAGCACCGGACGCGGCCGCCGCAGGACCTCGAGGACCGGCAGCCGGGCCTCGGTGCGCCGCTGCTTCACCTCGGCGAAGAGCGGGCTCTCCACCACCCGGAGCCGGACGAACAGCCCGACGCCGAGCAGCAGCACACTCAGCAGGAACGGCACGCGCCAGCCCCAGGCGGCGAACTCGTCCTTCGGGAGGGTGACGACGAGCGCGACGACCGCGGCGGAGATCAGGGAGCCGAGCGGAGCCCCCATCTGCGTGAAGCTGGACCACAGGCCGCGCCGCCGCTCCCCGGCGTGCTCGACGACCATCAGCGTGGCGCCGCCCCACTCACCGCCGATGGCGATGCCCTGCACCACCCGCAGGGTGATCAGCAGCACCGGCGCCCAGACGCCGATGGTGTCGTACGTCGGCAGCAGACCGATGACGAAACTGGCGCCGCCCATCAGGCCCATCGTGAGCAGCAGCATCGACTTGCGGCCGAGCCGGTCGCCGAAGTGACCGAAGAGGACGCCGCCGAGCGGGCGGGCGACATAGCCGGCGGCGAACGTGCCGAACGCGGCGATGGTGCCGACGGCGGGATCGGCGCCAGGGAAGAACAGCTCGCCGAACACGAGGGCGGCGACCGTGCCGTAGACGAGGAAGTCGTAGAACTCCACGGCGGTGCCGAGCAGTCCGGAGAGGGCGACCCGGCGCAACTGGCGGGCCTGTGCGGGGGACGGGGACATCGCGGTCTCCCTTGAGCGGGGGGAGGGACACCGCGAAGTTAGGCTCTCCCGTGATGCTCGTCAAGAAAGTGCACAACATCCGTTGAGGTGTGACCGGATCCGGACGGTTCACCCGGGCGCAGGGGGCCGTACGGAGAGCGCCGCGAGGTGCTCGGACAGGGCGGCGGCGGTGTCGGCGAGCGGGAAGCGCGCGCCGAGATGCCCGTCCGGGCGGACGACGTATCCGGTCGGGCCTTCGGGCCGGTACAGCCGGGCGAACTCCCCGCCGGTGTCGCGGTACGCGGCGACGGCCAGCGTGTCGGGGGCGACCGCGGCGGCCTCGCGGGCGAGGACGGCCACGGTCGCCGGCCGGGCAGCCGCGTTCCCGCTCGCCGCCCTCAGGGGTTCCACGACGGATTCGACCGCGTCCGCCGCCTCGGCCAGGTCGTGCGCGTGGGCGGCGTACAGGAGTACGACGTGCCCGGCCCGGCCGCGCAGGACGTCGAGCAGCCGCAGCGGGAAGGCCATCGTGGGCAGCGTCAGTCCGGTGCAGTCCGGTGCCCGGTCGCCCGGCTGGGGCGCGTCGGCGGGCCCGTACGGCCGGCCGGCGAGCGGGCCGCCCCGGTACCCCACCAGCAGCTGGGCCTCGCGCAACAGGATCGTCCGCGGGTCGTCGGGGTCGGCCTCGAAACCCTGCGTGGCGTGCCGCACGGTCCGCCCGACCACCTCCTCGCCCACCGGCCGGCGCTCGGCGTCGTACGTCTCCAGCAGCGCGGTCCCGGCCTGCCCCCGGACGACGAGGGCGAGCTTCCAGGCCAGGTTGCAGGCGTCCTGGATCCCGGTGTTCATGCCCTGGGCGCCGGTGGGCGGATGGATGTGGGCGGCGTCGCCCGCGACGAAGACCCGCCCGTCGCCGTACCGGTCCACGATGCGATGGCTGATCCGGAACACCGAGGACCAGCGCAGCCGGGAGAGGGTGGCCCGCTTCGGGGCGAGCCGGTCGACGACGGCCTGGAGATGCGACAGTTCGGGTGCCCGCCCGCCCTCGAGACCGTGCGCGACCCCGTCCCCCGTGCCGGACGCCCGCGTGGACAGCTCCGGCGGCACCAGCATCGACATGCGGTAACGCCCGGCACCCGGCAGCGGGACGCACACCAGCACATCGTCCGTGCTGCCGTCCTCGGCGCGATGGCTGGACCGGATGCCGTACCCGTGCGGCAGATCCCAGTCCGCCTCGACATCGCCCAGCATGTACTCCTCGCCGAAGGCGTCCCCCTCGAAGGCGAGCCCCAGCCCCTTGCGGACCGTGCTGTGCGCCCCGTCGCAGCCCACGAGATACCCCACCCGCAGCTCCTCCCCGGCACCGGAGGCGGTCCGCAGCCGTACGGTCACCCCGTCCGGGTCCTGGCCGAAGGACAGCAGCTCGGTACCGCGCTCGACGACCGTGCCGAGGCCCGTGAGGTACTCCTCCAGCAGCCGTTCGGTCTCGTACTGCGGCAGCGCGGCGAAGCCGTACGGCACCTCGGGCGGCAGCGCCGTCTCGATGCGCGCCGTCTCCCGGCCGTTGACGTGGACCAGCTGGCCGCGCACCACGGCCGCCACCTCCAGGACCGTACGGGCCAGGCCCATCCGGTCCCAGATCTCCAGGGTGCGCGGCTGGATGCCGACCGCCTTCGCGTACGGCAGCCGGGCCGGCAGCCGGTCGACCAGCCGACACCGGACGCCGTGCCGGCCCAGCTCGGCGGCGGCACTGAGCCCGACCGGGCCCGCCCCCGCGATCAGCACGTCGACGGTCGGTGTGTGCGCCACGGGTGCCTCCCGGTGCCTGAGGGCGTTTCAGCGACCGGTCAGTCGACCGGCCAGGTGTGCACAGGGGCGTTGAGATGCATGTAGTCGATGTACTGCTGGGTCATCAGCCGCAGCGCCTCATGGCGGTCCAGGTGTGCCGCCGCGCCGATGCGGTGGAACATCTCCTTCTGCCAGACCGCCCCGTTGCGCGCGGTGACACAGCGCTGTTCGATGACGCCGAGCAGCGGCTCCCGCCAGGCCGCGTCCATGCCCGACAGCTCCAGGCCGCGGTGCGCCAGCGGCAGCAGCCGGCGCAGGACGAGTTCCGGCACCGGCACCTCGCCCATGCCGGGCCAGTACAGCGGGGCCTCGATGCCGTGGCGGGCGGCGGTGTGCAGATTGTCCTCGGCGGCCTGGAAGGACATCCGCGACCACACCGGCCGCTCCTCCTCGACCAGGGCACGGGTGAGCCCGTAGTAGAACGCGCCGTTGGCGAGGGTGTCGGCGACGGTCGGCCCGGCCGGCAGACAGCGGTTCTCCACGCGGACGTGCGGCTGGTCGTGGGCGACCGCGTAGACCGGGCGGTTCCAGCGGTAGATGGTGCCGTTGTGCAGGGTCAGCTCACCCAGCTCGGGGATGTCGCCCTCGTCTAGGGTCCGGGCCGGGTCCTGCTCGTCGCAGAGCGGCAGCAGCGCGGGGAAGTAGCGCAGATTCTCTTCGAACAGGTCGAACACACTGGTGATCCACCGCTCCCCGAACCACACCCGGGGCCGTACGCCCTGCGCCTTGATCTCCTGCGGGCGGGTGTCGGTGGCCTGCTCGAACAGCGGGACGCGGGTCTCGTGCCACAGCTCCTTGCCGAACAGGAACGGCGAGTTGGCCGCCAGCGCGACCTGTACCCCGGCGATGGCCTGAGCGGCGTTCCAGTAGCCGGCGAACTCCTGCGGGGAGACCTGGAGATGGAACTGGGTACTGGTGCAGGCGGCCTCCGGGGTGATCGTGTCGGCATAGGTGCGCAGCCGGTCGACACCGTCCATCTCGATCCGCAGATCCTCGCCGCGTGCCGCGAAGACCTGGTCGTTGAGCAGCCGGTAGCGCGCGTTCTCCGACAGGGTGTCCTCGCCGACGTCCTCCTGGCGCAGGGTGGGCAGGATGCCGATCATGATGAGCCGGGCGTCGGCGGTCCTGGCCCGCTGGTCGGCGTGGTTCAGCGCGTCCCGGATCTCGGACTCCCAGGCGTCGGGGCCGCCCTCCGTCAGCCGCCGGGGCGGCACATTGATCTCCAGGTTGAACCGGCCCAGTTCGGTCGACCACGCCGGGTCGGCGATCGCCTCCAGCACCTCGCTGTTGCGCATCGCCGGCTCGGCCTCGTCGTCGACCAGGTTCAGCTCGATCTCCAGCCCCACCCGGGGCCGCTCCGACTCGAACCGCTCCTCGCGCAGCATCTGCGCGAGGACCTCCAGGCACTCCTGCATCTTGATCCGGTAGCGGCGACGGTCCTCGCGGGTGAAGACCAGCGCCGGGACGTCACGCCCCATCGATCCTCCCGGCTGCTCCGAGGACGCCCCTCACCTCCAGCGTCCCACCACCCCTCGCCGTCGACCATGCGAGGAAGGGGTGGCCGCCCGGGGAGCTCTCGGTCAGTCGGCGTCCGGGCGGGTACGGAGGTGGTTCTGCGGGTCCCGCAGCAGCGCGGCGTGGGCCGGGTCGGACAGCATGCGGCGTACCGCGGGTGCCGGCATCCGGATGACGACCGGGTCGGGCAGCGTCACGTCCCGCACGGCCGTCGACCGCTTTCCGGAGCGCACCCGGTCGGTCACCTCCGCCACCACCCGGACGTCCAGCGTGAACTGCACCAGAACCGCTTCGGACTTGGGCTTGTGCAGCGGCAGGGAACCGGCCGCGTTCGCCGCCGTCGAGGCGGCGCTGCCGGACCCGTCCACGACACCGAGGAGCTGGTTCATCCGGAACTCGTCGGCGTTCAGCGTGCCCGCACCGAAGAGACCGCGCGCCGACCTGCCGTGCTCGTTCGCCTGCTGACCGTCCGCACCCGTCGGCCGGGGCGCGTCCAGCCCGCTCTGCGCCACCGTCTCGAAGGTCATCTTGTCCCCGACGCCCAGCACCCGCCCGGCGCGCAGCCGGGCGTGCAGCGAGGTGCGCAGGTCCTGCCCCGTCGCACCGGTCGCGTGGACCGGCGGAAGATCCACGCCCGCCGAGGTCAGCAGGGGCAGGGCCGCGATCAGCCACTCCGTGGACACGGCCTCGCGCAGCAGATGGAACGCCGCCTCGCCGCCGGTCCGGAACCGGGCGCTCCCGCCCGCCCGCGCGACCGCGTCGTCCACCGCCTGCCGCACCCGGGGTGTGCCCGTGAACCCGTTGACCTGCGCCTCCATGGGCAGCCGGGCCCCGGTGCGCCGCCACGGGCCGAGCCGGTCGGCGCCGCCCTCCTCGGGGTCGGCCGCGTGCCGGCCGACCTGCTGCGGCGGCACGGGCGCGAGCCGCGCGAGCGCCCGCAGATCGGCCGCCAGGACGCGGTGCGTCAGGCTCAGACCGTCCAGACGCGCCAGGGCGACCCGGCGGTTGCCCGAGAAGATCTGAAGCGTCGCCTCGATCGGTACGTGCATCCGGGCCGACGGCGCGGCCGACGCCTCGGCGACGGTCTTCACCCCGAGCTGGGCCCGCCCGACGCTCGTCGAACGGCGGGCGTCGCTCGCCGAGACGCCGAGACCGGCGGCCGCGCCGACGCTCTTCACCTGACCGGTGCCGCCGTCCGGCTTCCCGGAACCCGCGAGGACCGCCTCGACGCCCCGGGTGTCGCTCTCGTCGTGGGCGGCGGCCCGCTGGGCGGCGGCGGAGGTGATGTACTCCATGTCCCGGCCGTCGGACGCCGTCTCGACGAAGCTGCCCCGCCCGGTCCTGCGGATGCCGAACACCGCCCGGTACGGCCGCTTGCGCCCGTCGAACAGCTCGACGTCCACGCCGCCGTCCATGGCGCTCGACAGCAGACCCGCCGAACCGTCCCGGTCCAGCACCCGCAACAGCCGCTGCACATTGTCGTTGCGGTCGGTCAGCCGCGTGCGCGGCAGCAGGTCGTCGGCGAGGGAGGCCCCCAGCCGGCCGCGGATCCGGTCCAGCAGCGGCACGAAGTCCGGCAGGTCCTCGATCATGCCGAAGCCCAGGGGGAGCGACTGCGCGAGGGCCGGGACCGTGACCGGCGGCAGCATGGACGAGCCCGCGGACGCGCCACCGGAGGTCTCCGGGGCGTGGCTCTTCCCGGCGGCCTTCGCGCCGCTGTCCTGCTTCGCCGACGAGGTGCCCGACCCGGAGGCGGCCTCGCGCCCCTCCTCGCCCGGCACCTTCAGACCCGCCGCGCGCAGCTGCCGCTCGGTCAGCCACACACCGACGGCCGCCGGCACGGTACGGCCGCCCCGCGCCACGTACGGACCGCCGCCGGCCACCGCGACCTCGGCGACCATCCGCACCACCAGGTCGCACTGGACCAGGTACAGCGGGCTCTTGCGCGAGGTGTGCGCGTTGCGTTCGACGGTGCCGACCAGGGTGGACGCCGTGGTGTCGCCGCTGCCCAGGGAACGGCCGGCCATGACCCCCTCGGCGATACGCCACTCGGTGCCGTTCTCCGCTCCCGTCAGGCCGCCCTGCGCCGAGACCGTGTGGCTCATGCCCTCCTGCCCCGTCACCTGGTGTCCGCCCAGCACGAAGGTCTCGGTGCCCGCCCCGGTGCCCTGGTGGACGACCCGTGGCGCGGTCAGCGCGAGGCGGGTGCCGACGGCGCCGTTCAGCGCGGCCAGCCGCCGCGCGTACCGCAGGTTCCGCACCACCCAGCCCGCGGAGACGGCCTGCCGCAGCGCCGCCGTCACCGCCTGCGGAGCGAACCGCTCCTCGATCGCCAGCCGGGGTGCGAGCCCCTCCGTCTGGAGCGCCCGGTCCTCCCGTGCCTCCTGGTTGCGGGCGGCCGCCCGCGCCAGCAGCTCGAACGCCAGGTCCCGCAGCGGCTGCCCGTCCCCGACGGTCTCCACCAGCGTCCAGTCCCGAACACTGCGCCCACCCGGCTGCCGAGGGGCGAGGCCGGCCAGATCGCCGATGCCCGCCGCCGCGAAGTCGGCGGGTGCGCCGGCCCGGCCGGCCGTGCGCGCGGAGGTCCCGGCGTCCAGCCGTCCCTTGGCCTCGTCGTCCAGGGTGAACGCGGTGGGGGTGAGCAGCCGCACGTCCTGCGCGTCGACGGGCAGCGTCGTCAGCAACTCGGGCTCGGGCACGTCCCGGCCCGGCGCGCCGGGCGTGAGGGAGCGGGCCGTCTTGCGCTGCCGGGTCGTCATCGTCACGCCGACGTTCAGGCTCAGCGCGCCGCCGAACACGCTCGCGTCCTCGGACCCGTTGGTGAGGACATCGGTGCGCAGGGTCGGCCCCGCCTGGCCGCGCCGGGTCGTCGTACGGCCCTTCTCGCCCCGCGCCGACAGTGTGAGGGCACCCGGGATCAGCCGGAACTGACCCAGTGCCATCCCGCCGACACTGCGCGAACTGGCCCGCCCGCTCTGGAGGTTGCTGGTGACACCGGAGTGGCTGCGCACCAGCCAGTCCTTGATGTCGCCCAGGTGGCCGGTCTCCCGGAGCGAGCCGGTCACCCTCAGCTGGACGTCGTGGGTGTGGAGGCGGGACTTGCGGCGCAGCCGTACCCGGATGCCGGTCGACAGCAACTGGTCCTTGTGGACGCGCAGATTGGTCTCCGACAGGACGGTGACCAGCTCGCGGTAGTTGCGCCGCTGGACCTCCGCCTCCTCCGCGCCGGGCTCACGCGGCTGCGCCTCCTCGCCGAAGGCGGGCAGATAGCCGACGAGCCGGGCGTCCGTCGCGAACAGCTCCCGTACGGCCCGCATCATCGGCGCGGTGTCCAGCCGGCTGATCGCCACACTGGAGCCCATCGCGCCGAAGGGCAGATGCCGTACGACGTGCCCGGGGGCGGCCTCGCTCCCGGCCGCCTCCTGCCCGGCCGCCTCCTGCCCGGCCGCCTCCTGCCCGGCCGTGTCCCGCGAGGTCGCCCGGGCCTTGCCCTTCGTGTCCCCTACCCCCTGCCGCTGCTCGCCCTCGGTGTCCTGCGGGACCTGTGGCGGACGCCTGACGAACTCCCCGGCCGTCACGCCCTCCGGCAGCGGCAGCCCCAGCTCCTGGGCCTCGTCGGCGCGCAGGCTGATCCAGACCTGCATGCCGTGGTGCGCGGTACGACCGCCGCCGCGGGCCCGGGTGAGGGGCGACGAGGGGCCGGTGCCCTCGATCGTGAAGAGCACCGTGCCCAGATAGAGCACCTTGTCGCCGCGCACCTCCGCGCCCTGCCGGCTGGACACGGTCTGCTCGGCCACACTGAACCGGGTCTGGCGCGCGCCCGCGACGGGCATGACGGTGCCCCGGACGGCTGCCGCGTTGCCCAGGACACCGAAGCCGCCCGCGGGGCCGACGCCGAACGTGCCGCCGCGCCCCTTGCCCGCGGTGTCCGTCACCCCGTGCTGCGCCTGCTGGTGGGTGCGCAGCTGTGTCTTGCCGGTGCTCCAGCCGGGGGCCAGTCCGGTGATCGTGGCGTGCATCCGGTAGGTGCCCGTGGTGGTGCCGTCCCGGCTGGTCAGGTCCTCGCCCACGACCCCGTCCCGCAGCAGCCGGGGCAGGTCCTCCAGCACGGTCGCGGTGGCCGTGGCCTCGTACAGCCGGGCCCGGCCGGGTGCGCCGGGCCAGGTCAGCGACGGGTGCAGGGCCGAGGCGACCGCGTCGAACAGCCCGCCCCCGCCCTGGTGCGGGGCGGCGGTGTCGGAGACGGCGAGCGGGGCCATGGAGTCGGCCAGCGACACCGCCCGCGCGGTGTCGGGGGCCACCGGAGCCGGGCGGGGCGCCGGCCCGGCGGCGGCCGGCACCAGATGCTCCACCGGCACCCGCATGGTGAGCGTGCCGGGCCCGCTGAAGTGCTGGGCCTCCCGTGCGCCGTCCTTCATGATCCGCACGCGGTAGCGGACCTTGCGCGGCACCTCGACGGACCCCTTGTCGCTGCGCAGGACGCGCGGCTCCGCGATGTTCCGCTGGCTGCGGGAGTCCCGGGAGGACTGGAAGGGCTGGGCGTTGACGGTCGCCGCTCCGCCGACCCAGACGCCCGGCGCCACCGGTGCCATCCCGAACGCGGTGAAGGCGGCGCCCTTCGACGCGGACGAGCCCGTGCTCTGGGCGACCGTGGCGGCGGTGTTGTGCTGCACGTCCACCTTGGTGGCGGCGTCCTCGGCGCCGGGACCGTCGGGGGAGAAGAGGGCGTGCCGGTCGTCGTCGGCGCGGGAGACGCGGACCGTGACGTCGTAGCGGTCCGTGCCCCGCGCACCGGTCACGGCGAAGGCCCGGCCGCTCCCGTAGAAGGACTCGGGCCGCCCGGCGAGTTCGGCGGCGATCTCCGCGACCACGCCGTCGCGGCGCCCGACGGCGTCGGCCAGGGTGGCGGTGACGAACGCGTCGCCGGTGAGACCGTACGCCGTGGACAGCCCCGGCGCCGTCATGTCCCACAGATACGGCGGGAGTTCCAGGGCTCCCTCCTCGACGACGGCCGGCAGCGCCGCCATCGGGGAGCGGCCGCGAGCGGTGGACGTCCCCGCCGCGCCCAGGGCGGCGACGGTCGCCGCGTTGCCGGCCGTCTGCTGCAACCCCAGCAGGGGGTTCGGGCGACCGCGGCGGCCGGCCGAGCGGGGCGCCGGAGCCGTCAAGGAGGATCGGGGGGTGCCGTGGCGGTCGTGGTCCGCCTGGAGTGGATCTCGCACGCGCGTCAGCGTAAGGACGCCCCGCGTCCCCTGCGGGCCGCGCGCCGAGTGTTCAACTGCCGTACGTCCGGGGGTCGTTCAAGCCGTCATCGGGAACCTTTCCGGCCCTCGCCGCTCGCCCGGCGCCCCGGCTCGGAGTGCGCCTGCGCGCCGGCCGTCGCAGACTGGCCGGGTGAGTCGAACGCACACGCGACGCGACGAGAGCGCGCTCGGTGCCGGGCGCGCGGCCTCCCAGCCGCTGGCGCTCGCCGCCATGATGTTCGCGGTCGCCATGACCTTCATCGATCAGACGATCGTGTCGATCGCGGCGCCGGACATCGTCTCCGAACTCGGACTGTCCAGCTCCGGCATGCAGTGGGTGGTCAACGCCTATCTGCTGGCCCTGGCCGCGTTCTTCGCCCTCGGCGGCCGCCTCGCCGATCTGTGGGGCCCGCGCCGCGTGGTCGTCGCGGGCACGCTGATCTTCGTGATCTCCTCGGTGCTGTGCGGCTGCGTCCCCACCGGGGACTACGCGCTGACCTGGCTGATCGTCTTCCGGGCGACCCAGGGACTGGGGGCCGCGCTGCTCTTCCCGGCCGCGCTCGCCGTCGTCGTCGCGGTGTTCCCCGTCGAGCGGCGGGGGCGGGCCCTCGCCCTGTTCTTCGGCATCACCGGTGCCCTCACCGCGCTCGGCCCGCTGCTCGGCGGCTGGCTGACCGACTGGACCTGGCGGGCGATCTTCTGGGTCAACGTCCCCGTCGCGCTCGTCGCACTGATCCTCACCGCGCTCGCCCGGATCTCCGACCGGCGCCGCGACGAGCCGCTCGACGTCCGGGGCGCGCTGCTCATCGCCGTCGGCATGGGCGTGAGCGTCCTCGGTTTCCAGCAGGCCTCGGTCTGGGGCTGGGACAGCGCCGCGACCTGGGCCTGCATCGTGGGCGGCCTCGCCGTCCTGTACGTCTTCCGCCGCCTCGAACCACGCACTCGCCACCCGCTGGTCGACCTCGCGGTCTTCCGCGACCGCGCCTTCACCGTGGACACGCTGGTGCTGTTCTTCGCCATGCTGGCGTTCGTCCCGGTCTTCTTCTTCGCATCCGTGTACGCCCAGGTCTCCCTCAGCGCCTCGCCGAACCAGGCCGCCCTGTATCTGCTGTACTTCTTCGTCGGGTTCGCCGTCGCCTCCCAGTGGGGCGGCCGCATCCTCGACAAGCGGGGCGCCCGCCCGGCGATGAAGACCGGCTGCGTGGTCGGCGCCGTCGGCTTCGCGCTGTGGGCCGGCAAACTCACCGACCTGTCCATGCACGACCAGTGGCCCTACGCCGCCCTGGCCGGCGCGGGCATCGGCTTCATCCTCGCCCCGGCCTCCACGGACGCCGTCAACCGCGCGATCGACGCCTCCTACGGCGAGGTCACCGGCATCACCCAGACCGTCCGCAACTACGCGGCCAGCGTCGGCCTGGCCGTCTACGGCACCATGCTGACCCACTCCATGAACGACCACGTCGTGGACACCCTCGAGACACGCGGGGTGCCGTCCGACACGGCGCACTCCGTGGCTCGGGACGTGACCCAGGCGATCACCGGCAACGGCGACGCGCGCACCCCCACCGGCACCGGGCCGGTCGCGACCACCATGCGGGACGCCATGTCCGCGATCCGTATGGACTTCGCGGAAGCGAACCAATGGGTCTTCTACGGCATGGCCGTCGCCCTCGCCATCGGCTTCCTCTGCGCCCTACGCCACCCGGGCGACCACGGAGGCCGAACCATCCCGGAGACCGCCACCCCGCCGCCCTCGCTCCCGCAGGGTTGAGCGCGGAGTCGGGCCCTCGTCCGGGACCCCGTGCTGCCCCGCCCTCGCCCCCGCAGGGCTGAGCGCGGCTCGGGATCCGGCACCGCGCCGCCCTCGGCTCCGCAGGGGGGAGCGTGGGGGTGGGCTCTCGTCCGGGACCCCGTGCCGCCCCGCCCTCGCCCCCGCAGGGCTGAGCGCGGCTCGGGATCCGGCACCGCGCCGCCCTCGGCTCCGCAGGGGGAGCGTGGGAGCCCTCGTCCGGGATTTGGTACTGCGCCGTTCTCGCTCCCGCAGGGTTGAGCGTGGCGGTGGGCCCCCGTCTGGGACCGGGTACCGCCCCGCCCTGGCCCCGCAGGGGTGACCGCGGCGGTCGGCGGCCGTCCGGGACTGGCATCGCGTCGATTTCGGCCCCCCGCAGGAGTGACCGAGGCGGCCGTCCGGGACTGGCATCGCGTCGGCTTGCCCCCCAGAGCCGATCACAGCGGTGGGCCCCCGTTCGGGACAGGCATGCGTGAGCTTCTGTGCCACCCCCGCTCCGGCGGGTGCCCTCAGCCCGCCCCGTCCGTGAGCATTCGCCAGCCCGGTGCGTAGTTCCCGTGCAGGACCAGTGAGGCCGCCCCGATCGCCCCCACCGTGTCGCCGATGACGCTCTGCTCGATCACCACGGGGCGGATGGAGCGGGCCACCGAGGTGCGGTTGACGGCGCTGTCGATCTCCTCCAGCAGGATCGGCTCGATGCCGCGCAGTGCCTCCCCGCCGAGGACGACCCGGCCGACGTCCAGCAGGCTGGCCGCACCGCGCGTGGCCTGCGCGATCAGGCGAGCGGCGCGTCGTACGACGTCCTCGGCGTCGGGGTCACCGGCGCGGGCGGCCCGGCGCAGCGCCTTCCAGTCGTCGTGGAGGGAGGCGGCGGCACCGGTCACCCCGATGCGGTCGGCGGCGACCGGGCCGTAGCGCCGCAGCAGGTCGTCGATGATCGCGGCCGGGCTGCAGTAGGGGCCGAGGCAGTCGGTGGCGCCGCAGTGGCAGACCCGGTCGCCGGGTTCGACGGGCATATGGCCGAACTCCCCGGCGTTGCCCGAATCCCCGTGCAGGACCGTGTTGTTGAGGACGATCCCGGCGCCGATGCCGGTCCCCAGGTAGATGAACAGGAAGCTGCCGGCCCGCGCCTCGCCGCCGATCCAGCGCTCGCCTATCGCGGCGGCCGTCGCGTCGTTGTCCAGCGCGACGGGCAGACCGGTGGCCTTGGCGAACATCTCGACGAGCGGCACCCGGTCCCAGCCGGGAAGGTTCGGCGGCCTGACGACACAGCCCGAGGAGCCGTCGATCGGGCCGGGCGCGGCGATGCCCAGGCCGAGCAGCCGGGCCGGGTCCACCGCGGAGCGGACGATCAGGCGCTGCACCGCACGGGAGACCCGGTCCACGACGTCGGCGGGGACGTCCGGCGCGGTGAGCCGCAGCCGGCGGCTGACGATCACCTCGCCCGCCAGGTTCACCAGCACGATCACGGCCGAGTCGGGATCGAGATGGACGCCGACCGCGTACGCGCCGTCCGGGCGGGGCGAGAGCAGCGTGCGGCGCTTGCCGCCGCTGGACGGGGCGTGCCCGGTCTCGGTGACCAGACCGGCGTCGAGCAGCTTGCGGACGACGTTCGACACGGTCTGGTTGGTCAGGCCGGTGAGCGCGGCCAGCTCGACACGGCTGACCGCGCCGCGTGTGCGGATGGCGTCCAGCACCACGGCCTGGTTGTAGCCGCCCACCCGCGGCAGATTCGTGCCGCCGAGCCTCGTCACCTGTCCATCACCTGACCCCCGCCTCATGTCCACATCGCGACGTTCCCGCCATCACATCACGCCGCACGGCCGGAAGTTTACATGCCGGAAGCGTTGACTTAATCCATCCATTGGATTTAGCTGTCGCCCACCAAACCGGGTCGAACGGACCGGACGCGCAGGGTGACGCGAGGGAGGCGCCGCCCGCACCGAGCCGGCGCGTCCGCGTCCCGCGCGGCTTCCCACAGGTTTTTTCGTTCCGGAGGAAACCCCAGTGCGCTCGAAACTCGCCATCGTCACCGCCCTCACCGCCGCCACCGCGCTCACCGCGACCGCCTGCGGATCGGGCTCCTCCGGGAGCTCCGGCAAAACCGTCAAGGTCGTCTACTGGCAGAACCTCAACAGCAGCAACAAGCTCCAGGCGAACTACCTCGCCTCGATGGTCAAGGAGTTCACCAAGGCCAACCCCGGCACCACGGTGAAGCTCGTCCCCGTCACCGCTTCCGAGAACGACTACTACACCAAGATCCAGCTCATGATGCGGTCCCCCTCGACCGCCCCCGACCTGGTCTACGAGGACACCGCGCTGATCAACTCCGACATCGCGGGCGGCTACCTCAAGCCCCTCGACGCCTACACCGCGAAGTGGGCCGACTGGTCGCAGTACGCCACCGCCGCCAAGGGCGCGGTCACCGGCGCCTCCGACGGCAAGGTGTACGGCGTCCCGGACAACACCGACACCCGCGGGATCTGGTACAACAAGACGCTCCTCGCCAAGGCCGGGATCTCCGTGCCCTGGCAGCCCAAGACCTGGGACGACGTCCTCGCCGCCGCCAGAAAGATCAAGGCGAAGCTGCCCGGCGTCACCCCCATGAACATCTACACCGGCACCGCCGGCGGCGAGGCCTCCTCCATGCAGGGCTTCGAGATGCTCCTGTACGGCACCCCGGCCGGCGACAAGTCCCTCTACGACGCGAGCCAGAAGAAGTGGGTCGTCGGGAGCCAGGGCTTCAAGGACGCGCTGGGGTTCGTCCACACCGTCTTCAGCGAGAAGCTCGGCCCGTCCGTGGACCAGGCCCTCGGCGCCAACTTCGGCACCACCGTCGGCACCGAGCTGATCCCCGAGGGCAAGCTCGCCATCGACATCGACGGTTCCTGGATGCCCAACAACTGGGGCTCGACCAGCGCCAAGCCGTGGAGCGCGTGGGAGAGCACCATGGGCACGGCGGCCATGCCGACGCAGAACGGACAGGCGCCCGGGAAGACATCGATGTCAGGCGGCTGGGCCTGGTCGATCCCCGCGAAGGCGGGCAACGCCGACCTCGCCTGGAAGTTCCTGGAGTCCATCCAGACGAAGACCAACTCGGCGAAGTGGAACGCCCTCAACGCCACCATCGCCACCCGCACCGACGTCGCCACCGACGAGACGTACCTGAAGTCCGTCCCCACCAACGAGTTCTTCACCGCCCTCGTCGCCGACACCCACTACCGGCCGGGCCTGCCCACCTACAACCAGGTCTCCACCGCCATCCAGAAGGCCATGGAGTCCGTGACCACCGGCCAGGCCTCGGTCGACAAGGCCGCCGCCACCTACGACAGCGACGTGGCGGCCGCCGTGGGTGACGACAAGACGGCCAAGGGCACCTCGTGACCGCACTCGCCCAAGCTCCCCGCGGGACCGACGGCCACCGCCGGTCCCGCGGGGTCCCCGTGCCCGTCCGCGGCCTCCTGCGGGGCCTGCCGCTGCTGCCGGCGGTGGTCCTGCTGGTCGTCTTCCTCGCCGGCCCGATCGCCTACTGCGTGTACTACGCCTTCACCGACATGCAGTTGACCGGTGCCTCCGGCACCCACTTCACCGGCCTCGACAACTTCACCCGCGCCTTCGGCGACTCCGACTTCCTCAACTCCGTACGCCTCACGCTGGTGTTCGTGATCGGCTCCGCGGTCGTCGGACAGAACACCCTGGGACTGGCCCTGG
Source organism: Streptomyces griseoruber (assembly GCF_001514205.1). Taxonomy (GTDB): domain Bacteria; phylum Actinomycetota; class Actinomycetes; order Streptomycetales; family Streptomycetaceae; genus Streptomyces; species Streptomyces griseoruber. The sequence continues at coordinate 103,236 of NZ_KQ948782.1, forward strand.
CCGTCCTGATGGAGAAGGCGTCCAAGCCGGTCCGCTCGCTCACCAACGGCGTGGTCATCGCCGCCTGGGTACTGCCCGAGGTCGTCGCCGGCTACCTGATGTACGCCTTCTTCTACGACCAGGGATCCCTCAACTCGCTCCTGGCGGCCCTGCACCTGCCGCGGCAGAACTGGCTCTACACCCTGCCGATCCTCGCGGTCTGCCTGGCCAACGTCTGGCGCGGCACCGCCTTCTCGATGATGGTCTTCTCCGCCGCCCTCAACGACGTGCCGAGAGAACTCGTCGAGGCCGCCGAGATGGACGGCGCGGGCCCCTGGCAGCGGCTGTGGCGGGTCACCCTGCCGGTCATCCGCCGGTCGATCCTGACCAACCTGATGCTGATCACGCTCCAGACGCTCTCCGTCTTCGGCCTGATCTACACCATGACCCGCGGCGGCCCCGGCAACAAGAGCGAGACCCTTCCCGTGTTCATGTACCAACAGGCGTTCCAGAACAGCCTCATCGGATACGGCACCGCCATCGCGCTCGTGCTGCTGGTGGTCGGCGCCCTGTTCTCCGCCGTGTACATCCGGCTGCTCCGACTGGAGGACGAGTGATGGCCGTCGCCGTCGAAACGCCCACCGGCTCCGCCCGCCGCGACCGGTCCGCCACCCGCCCCGCGTCCCCGCGACGCCGCTCCCGCCTCGGCCGGCTGGGGGTGAACCTCGTCCTGCTGGCGGTGTCGGTGACCTACGTCCTGCCCCTGCTGTGGATGGCCCTCGCCTCCGTCAGCAACCTCAACACCTTCCGGCTGAAGTGGCCGGACACCTTCACCCTCGACAACTTCGACGCGATCCTGAACGTCGACACCACCTACCGGCCGATGCTCAACAGCCTGCTCCTGTGCGGCTTCGGCACCCTGATCACCGTCGTCGTCTCGATCCTCGCGGCCTACCCGCTGTCCCGCTACCGCTCCCGGCTGCGCCGGCCGTTCCTCTACACGATCCTGTTCTCCACCGGACTGCCCATCACCGCCGTGATGATCCCGGTCTACAGCATGTTCGTGCAGGTGAACCTGATCGACTCGATGCCCGGCACGACCCTGTTCCTGGCCGCGTCCGCGCTGCCGTTCGGGATCTGGCTGATGAAGAACTTCATGGACGGCGTGCCGATCGTCCTGGAGGAGGCGGCGCGTATCGACGGCGCCAACGCGATGCAGGTGCTGTGGCGGGTCGTCCTGCCGCTGATGCGCCCCGGCGTCACCGTGGTCACCATCTTCACCTTCATCGGCATGTGGGGGAACTTCTTCGTCCCCTTCATCCTGCTGCTGTCCCCGGAGAAACTCCCCGCGTCCGTCAGCGTGTTCACCTTCCTCAGCGCCCACGACCAGACGCAGTACGGACAGCTCTCCGCCTTCTCGCTCCTCTACTCGCTGCCCGTCGTCATGCTCTACCTGCTGCTCTCCCGCAAGCTCGGCGGCGGCTTCGCCCTCGGCGGCGCCCTCAAGGGATGAGCACCCCTCCCACGACCCCCCACGGAGAAGACAGCCATGCACAACGACCGTGAACTCACCGAGCAGCGACTGCGCCGGGTGCTCGACGAGCGCATACGGCCCGCCGTCCACGCCCGCTCGGTCCCGCTGCGCATCGAGGTCTGGGACGTTCCCGGCGAACCCGTGCCCGTGCGCGAGGGCCTGACCGCCCCCTACCGCCCCGCCCGCACGGGCGACCGGTGGGGGCCGGCCTGGACGACCAGCTGGTTCAAGGTGAGTGGCACGATCCCCGCCGACTGGGCCGGACTCCCCGTCGAGGCCGTCCTCGACCTCGGCTTCGCCACCCACTCGGCCGGCTTCTCCGCCGAAGGGCTCGTCTACCGCGCCGACGGCACCGCCGTGAAGGCCCTCAACCCCCGCAACACCTGGCTGCCGGTGACCGGATCCGCCGCCGGGGGAGAGGAGTTCACGGCGTACATCGAGGCCGCCGCCAACCCGGTCGTGATGCACACCGCGCCCGGCGAACTCACCTTCGGCCCGACCTCGGTGGGCGGCCGCGCCCCCTGGCTCGGCGACCCGGCCGCCGACCCGGGCGAACCCCTGTACCGGCTGCGGCGGCTGGACCTCGCGGTCGTCGACCGGCCGGTGTACGAACTCGTCCAGGACCTCGACGTCCTCGACCAGCTCATGCGGGAACTCTCCCCCGACTCGCCGCGCCGCTGGCAGCTCCTGCGCGCCGCCGAACAGGCCCTGGACGCCGTCGACCTCCAGGACGTCGGCGGCAGCGCGGCAGCCGCCCGCGCCGCCCTGGCCCCCGCCCTCGCGGCCCCGGCGCACGCCAGCGCCCACCGCGTCTCCGCCGTCGGACACGCCCACATCGACACCGCCTGGCTCTGGCCGCTGCGCGAGACCGTCCGCAAGGTCGCCCGCACCGTCTCCAACGTCACCCAGCTCATGGACGACCACCCGGAGTTCAAGTTCGTCATGTCCCAGGCACAGCAGCTCGCCTGGCTCAAGGAACACCGCCCCGAGGTCTACGCCCGCGCCCAGGAGAAGGCGAAGACCGGGCAGTTCCTGCCCACCGGCAGCCTCTGGGTCGAACCCGACACCAACATCAGCGGCGGCGAGGCCCTGGTCCGCCAGTTCGTCCACGGAAAGCGGTTCTTCCTGGAGGAGTTCGGCGTCGAGACCGAGGAGATGTGGCTGCCCGACACCTTCGGTTACAACGCCGCCCTGCCGCAGCTGATGAAGCTCGCCGGGGTGCGCTGGTTCCTCACCCAGAAGATCTCCTGGAACACCACCAACAAGTTCCCCCACCACACCTTCTGGTGGGAGGGCATCGACGGCACCCGGATCTTCAGCCACTTCCCGCCCGTCGACAGCTACAACGGCGAACTCTCCGGCGCCGAAGTCGCCCACAGCGTCAGGAACTTCCAGGACAAGGCCGGCAGCAACAGCTCCCTCATCCCCTTCGGCTACGGCGACGGGGGCGGCGGCCCCACCCGCGAGATGCTCTCCCGCGCCGCCCGGATGGAGGACCTGGAGGGCTCCGCCCGCATCGCGGTCGAGGGCCCCGCCGACTTCTTCCCCCGCGCCCACGCCGAGTACGAGGCGGCCGGCGGCGCCCCCGTCTGGTCCGGTGAGCTGTACCTCGAATTCCACCGCGGCACCCTCACCAGCCAGCTCGCCACCAAGCAGGGCAACCGGCGCAGCGAACACCTCCTGCGCGAGGCCGAGTTGTGGGCCGCGACCGCCGCCGTACGGCACGCGCACCCCTATCCGTACGACGCCCTGGACCGCCTGTGGAAGACGGTCCTGCTCCACCAGTTCCACGACATCCTCCCCGGGACCTCCATCGCCTGGGTGCACCGGGAGGCAGAGGAGACCTACGCGGCCGTCGCCCGGGAACTGGAGGACCTGATCGACGCGGCCCAGGGGAGCCTCGCGGACGACGGCGAAGGCACCCTGGTCTTCAACGCCGCCCCGCACGCCCGTGCCGGCATCGCCGCCTTCGGTGCCGCGCCCCGCACCGACGACCCCGCCGCCCCGGTGCGCCCGCGCGCCACCGACGACGGCTTCGTCCTCGACAACGGGCTCGTCCGGGTCACCGTCGACCACCACGGCCTGATCACCTCGGCCCACGACCTCACCGCCGACCGCGAGGCCCTCGCCCCCGGCGCCCGCGCCAACCTCCTCCAGCTCCACCAGGACTTCCCCAACCAGTGGGACGCCTGGGACATCGACGCCTTCTACCGCACCTCCGTACGCGACCTCACCGAGGCCGACTCGGTCACCGCCACCGAGGACGGCGCCGTACGCGTCGTCCGGTCCTTCGGCGCGTCCCGCATCGAGCAGACCCTCACCCTCCCCGCCGGGTCCCGGCGCCTGCTCGTGGACACGGTCGTCGACTGGCACGAGCGCGAGAAGCTCCTCAAGGCCGCCTTCCCGCTGGACGTGCGGGCCGCGCACTCCACCGCCGAGATCCCCTTCGGCCACGTCGAACGCCCCACCCACACCAACACCAGCTGGGACGCCGCCAAGTTCGAGGTCTGCGCCCACCGCTTCCTCCACGTCGGCGAACGCGACTGGGGCGCCGCGCTCGTCAACGACTCCACCTACGGCCACGACATCACCCGTGACGTCCGCCCTGACGGCGGCACCACCACCACGGTCCGCCTCTCCCTGCTGCGGTCCGCCCGCTTCCCCGACCCCGACCAGGACCAGGGCGTGCACCGGCTGCGCTACGCCCTGCTGATCGGCGCGGACCTCGCCGACGCCGTCCGTGAGGGCTACCACCTCAACCTCCCCGAACGCACCCGGACCGGCCGCACCCCGGTCGCCCCCCTCGTCACCGTCGACCACCCGGGCGTGGTCGTCGAGGCCGTGAAACTCGCCGACGACCGCAGCGGAGACGTCGTCGTCCGCCTCTTCGAGGCCCACGGCGTCCGCGCCCGCGCCACCCTCACCCCCGGCTTCCCCCTCGTCTCCGCCGAGACAACCGACCTGCTGGAACGCCCCCTGCCCGACCCGGCGAGCCATCAGGTCACCGACGGCGAGGTCCGCCTCGCCCTGCGCCCCTTCCAGATCCTCACCCTCCGCCTGCGCCGCTCGTCCGGCCCCGTTGTCAGTGGTGCCTGACACACTCGGCCGCATGACCGACACACCCGCACCGCTGCACTACGCACCCAGGTGGAGCGACGACGACCGCCCCGCCCCTCCGTACACGGGGGGCGAGCGGGAGACCCTGAGCGCGGTCCTGGACTGGCACCGGGCGACCTTCGCGCTCAAGTGCTCCGGCCTGACTCCGGAACAGCTCAACGACAGGGCGGTCCCGCCGTCCGCCCTGTCCCTGCACGGGCTCGTACGGCATCTGGCGGGCGCCGAGCGCTGGTGGTTCCGCATCCAGTTCGCCGGCGAGGACGTTCCCCTGCTCCACTACTCCGACGACGACCCCGACCAGGACTTCGACAGGCTCGACGGCGAGGTCACCGAGGACTTCGCCGTCTGGCAGGAGGAGTGCGAGCGCTCCCGGCGGATCACCGGGGCCGCGGCCTCCCTGGAGGAGACCGGCATCCGCAGGAGCACCGGGGAGCCGATCTCCCTGCGGCGGATCCTCGTCGACATGATCGCGGAGTACGCCCGGCACAACGGCCACGCGGACCTCCTGCGCGAACGCCTCGACGGCTCCACGGGGCTGTGATCACCTACGACGGCCCCGGCGACGTCGTCCTGCTGATCGACACGGAGGATCCCGCGGAGGCGGAGCGGCTGGCGCCGCGGCTGCGCCGGGCCGCCGAGCACCGTGCCGAACTGGAACGAAGAGCGGTCGAAGCCGTGGTGCGCCGCTTCAGCGTGGAGCCGCCGACGGCCGAGGACCTGGCGGAGGCGGCGGCCGACCTGGTGCTCAACACGATGGTGGTCGACGGGGACGGCGAGGTGGTCCTGCACTTCACGGATTCCTGCGGAAAGCATCTGCTGGACGGGTACTGGCCGGCCGTCCGCCTCGACGAGCGGGACGCGGTGGTGGACGTGACGGTCGAGGCCTGAGGCCGGGCACGCCGTAGGCTGGGGCGCGTGTCGTCCTCCCGCCTCCGACGCGTCGCCGTCCTCGTGCTCGAAGGCGCCAAGCCGCTCGACGTCGGCATCCCCGCCCAGGTGTTCACGACCCGCGCCAGCATGCCGTACGAGGTCCGGGTGTGCGGGGCGGAACCCGGTCTGGTCACCGGTGGCGACGGGCTGTCGTACCACGTGGCGCACGGTCTGGAGGCCCTGGAGTGGGCCGAGATCGTCTTCCTCCCCGGCTACCGGTCCCCGGACCGCGAGGACCCGCCGCCGCGGGTCGTCGACGCACTGCGCGCCGCGCATGCCCGCGGCGCCCGGCTGGCCGCCATCTCGACCGGGGCCTTCGCGCTCGCCGCGACCGGTCTGCTCGACGGCAGACGCGCCACCACCCACTGGCACTACACCCGGGCCCTCGCCGCGAAACACCCGCTCGTGCGGGTCGACGAGAACGTCCTGTTCGTGGACGAGGGCAGCGTCCTCACCTCGGCCGGGGCCGCCTCGGGCATCGACCTGTGCCTGCACATCCTGCGCGGCGATCTCGGTGTCTCCGCCTCCAACCACGCCGCCCGGCGGCTGGTCGCGGCGCCCTACCGCAGCGGCGGCCAGGCCCAGTACGTACCGCGCAGCGTGCCGGAGCCCCTCGGCGAACGGTTCGCCGCCACCCGCGAATGGGCCCTGCACCACCTCGACGAACCCCTCACCCTGGACACCCTCGCCCGGCACGCGGCCGTCTCGCCGCGCACCCTCTCCCGCCGCTTCGTCGAGGACACCGGCTACACCCCGATGCAGTGGGTGATGCGCGCCCGGATCGACCGCGCCCGGGAACTGCTGGAACGCTCCGAGCGCGGTGTCGAGCAGATCGCCGGCGACGTCGGCCTCGGCACCGGCTCGAACCTGCGGCTGCACTTCCAGCAGATCCTCGGCACCACCCCCAGCGAGTACCGGCGCACCTTCACCCGGGGCGAGTAGCGGCGCCCTCCGCGGTGCCCTCCACAGCCTCCCGCGGCCTGGCGAGATCCTTGCGAACCATGGCGCTCACGCCGTGGCCACCGATGTCCGCCGCACGCGAGGCTGGGGGCGACTCGAAGGGACACGATTCATGACTCGCATCGCCATCAACGGATTCGGCCGCATCGGACGCAACGTGCTGCGCGCGCTGCTGGAGCGCGAGACCGACCTCGAGGTCGTCGCCGTCAACGACCTCACCGAGCCGACCGCCCTGGCCCGCCTCCTCGCCTTCGACTCGACGTCCGGCCGTCTCGGCCGCCCGGTCACCGTCGAGGACGGCGCGCTCGTCGTCGACGGCCACCGGATCCAGGTGCTCGCCGAGCGCGACCCGGCCCAGCTGCCGTGGGCCGCGCTCGACGTCGACCTCGTGCTGGAGGCGACCGGCCGCTTCACCTCCGCCAAGGCCGCCCGCGCCCACCTCGACGCGGGTGCCCGCAAGGTCCTCGTCAGCGCGCCCTCCGACGGTGCCGACGTCACCCTCGCCTACGGCGTCAACACCGACGCCTACGACGCGGAACTGCACACGATCGTCTCGAACGCCTCCTGCACGACCAACGCGCTCGCCCCGCTGGCCGCGGTGCTCGACGAGCTGGCCGGCATCGAGCACGGCTTCATGACGACCGTGCACGCCTACACCCAGGAGCAGAACCTCCAGGACGGCCCGCACCGCGACCCCCGCCGCGCCCGCGCCGCCGGCGTCAACATCGTGCCGACCACGACGGGCGCCGCCAAGGCGATCGGTCTGGTGCTGCCGAACCTCGACGGCAAGCTGTCCGGCGACTCGATCCGGGTGCCCGTCCCGGTCGGCTCGATCGTGGAGCTGAACACCACCGTCGCCCGTGACGTGACGCGCGACGAGGTCCTCGCCGCCTACCGCACGGCCGCCGAGGGCCCCCTCGCGGGCATCCTCGAATACTCCGAGGACCCGCTGGTCTCCTCCGACATCACGGGCAACCCGGCCTCGTCGATCTTCGACTCCGAGCTCACCCGTGTCGACGGCCGCCACATCAAGGTGGTCGCCTGGTACGACAACGAGTGGGGCTTCTCCAACCGGGTCATCGACACCCTGCGGCTGCTCGCCGCCCGCTGACCCCGCGGCCTTCCGTCCCCTACGGCACGTCGATGCCGTGGCCGTAGGGGAAGACCGGGTCCTCGGTGTCGTTGGGCACGTCCGGGCGGGACGCCTCGACGGCCGCCATCGAGCGGGGCAGCTCGAAGGGCAGCCGGCCCTCGGCGCGGGAGAGGCCGAAGGCCACGTCCAGCAGGGCCGCGTCGGACGCGCCGTAGTCCGCGACCAGGGCCGCCGCGCGCTCCGCGATCTCGGGGAGCACGGCGGGCCGCTCCAGATTGACGCAGACCAGGGTGGGCACGGTGTCCAGGAGCCGCAGGATCTCCTTCAGCTCCTCCTCGGGGAACGCGAGCGACCCCGCGTGGAAGAAGGACTCGAAGGCACCCGGACGCGGCTCGTACGGGGTGCGCAGCCGCAGCACGGCGACCTCCGCGTCGGCCGGGTCCGTGACGACATTGCCGTAGGCCGCGGCCGCCTCCGCGCTCATGCCCCGGACATACAGGTCGGGGCGCCCCCGCAGGGGCAGCAGGCCGTTGCCGGTGAGGACGGTCAGCGAGCGCCGCTGGGCCGCCTCGCCCGCGGCCGTGAACTCGGCGGCGCCGACGATCTCCTCGGCGCGGTCGGGGTCGACGTACGGGTTCTCGAACAGCCCCAGCACGAACTTCTCGCGCAGCAGGCGTCGTACGGAGGCGTCGATCCGTTCCTCCGGGACGCGGCCGGAGCGCACCAGCTCCACGATCACCTCGGGGCACTGCTCCCCGCCGAACTGGTCGGTGCCCGCGTCCAGCGCCTTCGCCGCGCGCTCGGCGACGCTCAGGTGCTCGACGCCCCAGGCGCGGGCCTCGGCGGGCTCGCCCAGGATCTCGGCGTCGGTGAGCAGACCCCAGTCGGTGCAGATCACGCCGTCGAAGCCGAGACGTTCGCGCAGCAGCCCGGTCAGCACGTCCTTGTTGAAGCCGAACCCGACCTCCTCCCAGTCGGTGCCGACGGGCTGCCCGTAGTACGGCATCATCTGCGAGCACCCGGCCTCGATCGCGGCCCGGAACGGGGCCAGGTGGTACTCGCGCATCCCACCGGGGTACACCTGCTCCTTGCCGTGCGGGAAGTGCGGGTCCTCGCCGTCCTTCTGCGGGCCGCCGCCGGGGAAGTGCTTGACCATGGCGGCCACGGACCGCGGGCCGAGCCGCGGCCCCTGGAGCCCCCGTACGTACGCCGCCACCAGCTCGCCGCTCAGCTCCGCGCCGGAGCCGAACGTGCCCGACTGGCGTGACCAGCGCGGCTCGGTGGCCAGGTCGATCTGAGGATGCAGCGCGACCCGGAAACCGACGGCCAGGTACTCGCGGCGGACGGTGTCCGCGAACCGCTCCACCAGCTCCGCGTCCCCGATCGCGGCCAGCCCCAGCGGTTCGGGCCAGGCCGAGAACGCCCCCGAGTTGAAGGAGGCGCCCGGGTTGTCGGTGAACGCGTGCCGGGGGTCGGTGGAGAGGGTGACCGGGATGCCGAGGCGGGTCGCCGCGGCGAGCTCCTGCATCCGGTTGGCCCAGCGGGCCATGGCGCCCGCGTCGCCCTGGCCCAGCAGGTTGAAGTGGGTCAGATGACGGCCCGTGACCAGCTCGGTCGTGCCGTACCGGAGGAACGGGCCGTCCTCGGCGAGAGCGCCGCCCGGCGCCATGCTCAGCATGGTGTGGAAGAGCTGGCCGGCCTTCTCCTCCAGGGTCATCCGGGCCAGCAGGTCCTCGACCCGCTGCTCGACGGGGAGGTTCGGATCGCGGTACGCGGGGGTGGTCATCCGGGCTTCTTCCTTGGACGGGGGACGGTGCGGGACGGGGTCCGGGGTCGGCTACTTGACCGAGCGGATGAACTGGACGGCGAGCGCGCCCAGTACGGCGGCGACCGCGCCGAAGAGGAACAGCGCGCCGTAGTTCCCGCCGCCGCCGATCGCGAGGAAGGCGGGGGCGACGATGGGCACGAGGGACTGGGGGAGCGCGTTGCCGATGTTCAGCACGCCCATGTCCTTCGCGGACTCCTCGGGGTTGGGCAGCACCGCGGCGGCCAGCGCCATGTCGACGGAGAGATAGAGACCCTCGCCGAAGCCGAAGACGACCAGGGCGGCGACGTACATCCCGAAGCTCTGCGCGGTGGCGATCATCGCCAGGCTGACCGCCATGACCAGGGAGGACCCCAGCACATACGGCTTGCGGCGCCCGGAGCGGTCGGAGAGCTGACCGCCGAGGAGCGAGCCGGCGGCGATCGACACCACCATGGCGAGGGTGCCGACCAGGACCTTCCCGGTGACCGCCGTGTCGTCGTACCCGAGGCGGTCCATCAGGAAGTAGACCTGGTAGCTGGTCACACAGGAGGCGCCCGTGAAGACCAGGAACCGGCCGGCGAAGTTCCAGGCGAAGTCGGGGTGCCGGCGCGGGTTCACCCAGAAGCTCCGCAGGAACTCCCGGACGCCGTACGGCTCGAAGGCGCCGGCGCGGGCCGGCAGGTCCTTGATGACGACCGCGAGGCAGCCGACGGCGGCCAGGCCGATCACCCCGGGCACCAGGAAGGCCAGCGCCATCGAGCCGCTGAACACCTGGGCGAGCACCGAGCCGCCGATCATCGCGAGCGAGGTCGTGATGCCGATGAAGCCGGAGACCCGGGCCTGCTGCTGCGGCGGGATCAGATCGGGGACACAGGAGGTCAGGGCGGCCAGGGTGGCGTTGATGCCGAGCTGGGCGACGGCCCAGCCGGCCATCAGCACCGGCACACTGCCGCCGAGGGCGACGCCGAGCAGTCCGACGAGCCCGGCGGCCATACCGCCGACCAGCCAGGGGCGGCGGCGGCCGAAGCGGCTGGTGGTGCGGTCGGACAGGGCGCCGAAGACCGGGTTGCCGAGCATCGCGAGCAGTGCGCCGACACTGAGCACCTGCCCGAGGGCGGTGCCCCGGTCGGCCTCCGGCACGATCTGGCTCACCCGCAGGGCGAGGGTCACCATCACCGGCGTGAGCACGGCGAGGTAGGCGCCGAACTGGGCGAAGGCGAGGGCGAGGATCAGCTTGGGGGAGGCCTTGGGGGAGGCGTCGGCGGGGGTGACAGGGGCGACGGGCGTGACGGCGGTCGACGGGGGTCCCCCCGCGCGAGCGGATTCGGGCGTGGGGGCGGGTGACTCGCCGAGCGGGGCGTCGTGGCTCAGGGCCATGGCGGCTCTCCATGGGGACGGGGGCGGCTTCTTCGCCGCACCGGCCTGATCAGGGAAGCAGCAAAACCGAGTGGGTACTAGGTTTTATTCAAGTGGCCTGAATCACTTTGCACGTGGCTTGAAAAGTGGGGAAAGTTACTCGTGTAACCGGCGGTCCCGGACCTGTGCCCCGCATCATCAGGGAGCGGTCTGTGGGCGGGCTATGGTGACCGGCATGGAGCAGAAGGAAAGCAGCAGGGCGGGCAAAGCCGCCGGCCGCGGAACATACGCCGTCGGTGACGAGCGGCGGCTGCGCATTCTGGACGCCGCCGTCGAGCACTTCGCCCAGTGGGGCTTCCACGCCTCCTCCCTGGCCCGGATAGCCAAGGACGTGGGCATCACCCAGGGAGGTCTGCTGCACCACTTCCGCAGCAAGGAGGACCTCCTCGTCCAGGTCCTGGAACGCACCGAGCAGCACGACAAGGAGAAGTTCTTCGACGAGGACTTCTCCACGGCCGCCGAGTGCTACGCGAACCTGGTCCGGCTCACCGAGTACAACGCCGCCCGGCTCGGCCGCACCCGCATGTTCAACGTCCTCGCGGCCGAGGCCGGCGACCCCGGGCACCCCGCCCACCCCTACTTCGTACGGCGCTACGCCGAACTCGTCGCCGTCATGTCGGCCTCCCTCCAACGCGCCGTGGACAGCGGCGAGTTGAAGGAGGGAACCGATGTCATCGAGGTGGCCGAGGAGACCGCCGCGGTGATGGACGGGCTGCAACTCCAGTGGGTCCTCGACCCCCGGCGCTTCGACATGGTCAGCCGCTTCCGCGCCTACGCCGACCGGCTGCTGCGCTCGATCACGGCGGAGGCGACGGGGCTGCCTTAGCGCCCCGGCCCGGCCGGGGACAGGTCTTGGGCGATCGGCACCGCCCGGCCCGTCACCCGGGTCCGTTCGCGTTCCGGGTCCACGTCGATCAGCAGGTCGCTGGGGCGGCCCATGTCCTCTCCCTGGCGGATCGTGATCCTGGCCGGGGCGGTGACGAGCCCGAGCGCGCGGAGGTAACCGCCGAAGGCCGCGGCCGCCGCGCCGGTCGCCGGGTCCTCCACCACACCGCCGACGGGGAACGGATCACGGGCGTGGAAGCGCTCCGGCGACTCGCGCCACACCAGGTGGACGGTGGTCCAGCCGTGCCGCCGCATCACCTCGGCGAGAGCGTCGAAGTCGTAGTCGAGGTCCGCCAGGCGGGCCCGGGAGGCGGCGCCGAGCACCAGGTGGTCATTGCCGCCGAACGCCACATGCGGCGGCAGCGCCGGGTCGAGATCGCCGGCCGCCCAGCCCAGGGCCGCGAGCGTCGCGTCCAGCTCGGCGCCGGAGGCGGGGCGGGAACGCGTCGGGACACTGGTGAGCGTGGCCAGCACCGCGCCGTCCTCGCCCACCCTGGTCGCCACCGGGATCTCACCGGCGGGGGTGTCCAGGACGATCTCACCGGGACCGAGCCGCCCGGCGAGGGCCACGGAGAGGGCGACGGTCGCGTGCCCGCAGAAGGCCACCTCGGCCAGCGGGCTGAAGTAGCGCACCCGGAACCGCCGCGCCACGTCGTCCCGCTCCGTGACGAAGGCCGTCTCCGAATAGCCGACCTCGGCGGCGACGGCCAGCATCTCCGCCGCGTCGAGCCCGGAGGCGTCCAGCACGATCCCGGCGGGATTCCCGCCCGCCGGATCGTGGGTGAAGGCCGCGTAGCGCAGGATCTCGCCGGTCGGCTCGGAGTGGTTCACGGGGCTCGTCCCGCTCGCGTCGGTGGTCATGTCCCCACGCTGCCATCCTCGGGCCCATCGGGTCCAACGATGAAGACCGATCCCATCGATCGGGAGGTCGCATACCCTCAACCCCGTGGACACCCGCCTGCTGCACAGCTTCGCCGCCCTCGCCCGGACCGGCAGCTTCACCGCTGCCGCCGCCGAGCTGCACCTCGCCCAGTCCACGGTCACCGTGCACATCCGCACCCTGGAACGGGAGCTCGGCACCCGCCTCTTCGACCGCCTTCCCACGGGCGCGCTGCTCACCGAGTCCGGCCGGCGGCTGCTGGGCAGGGCCGAGGACGTCCTCGACGCCGTGGCCCGGCTGCGAGCCGACGGCGGTGGGGGCGGGGCGGTGGCGGGACGGGTGGCCGTGGGGACGCCCGAGTCCCTGTGCGCGACCCGGCTGCCGCACGTGATCGCGGCCCTGCGCGCGAGCCACCCCGAGGTGGACATCCACCTGGACGCCGCCGGCACGGCGGAGTGCCTCGAGGGTCTGCGGTCCGGGCGCCTCGACCTGGCGCTGCTGCTGGAGGAGGAGGCCGACTTCCCCGATGTCACCACCGAGCCCCTCGCCCACGAGCCCCTCGCCCTCGTCTGCGCCCCCGGCCACCCGCTCGCCGTGCCCGCCCAGGAGGTGACCTGGGCGGACCTCGCCGCGGAGAGCTTCTTCCTGCTGGAGCAGGGCTGCTCCTACAGCGACGCCCTGGAGAGCCGGCTGCTCGCCGTGCCCGGGGCCCGGCCACGGCTGACCCGGTTCGGCAGCGTGGACGCGGCCCGCTCCTGCGTCGCCGCCGGCCTGGGACTGACCCTGCTGCCGCTCACGACCGTGGAGGAACAGCTGCACCAGGGACGGCTGGTGCGGCTCGGCGGACCCCGGTTCGCCGATGTCCCGGTACGGCTGGCGCGCCACCGCAGGCGATGGACGGCACCGGCCGCACAGGCGGTCGCCCAGGAGCTGGTACGGCACTTCTCCGGCTGAGCGCCGGCGGGCGACCCGGACCGCACGCCACGCATGTTCGCCCTCGCGGGGCAGAGTGACGGTCGCCGTGCCGCCGGGCGCCGTGACGCCCGGGCCCGCCCCGCGCACGCGCGCGGCGAGCCCGGGTGGTCAGCGGCTGCGGATCGCCGTCGTGGCGAGGAAACCGGTCGCGGCGGCGGTGATGAGGGCGCAGACGGCGAGCAGAGTGGTACGGAGCATGGAACGGCCTTTCCCTAGCGGGTGGAGGGGGTGTCCTGTACAACGCCGGTCATGCCGGAGTCGGCTTGCCGCGGCCGCGTTTGCCACCCGCATGGACGCGCCTTCCCCCTGGTGGCGCAATCGGCCCGGCCCCCTCCCGGAGGACCCCCGCGCTGCCCCGGACGATCAACCCCGGCACCGGCACCCGCACCGTCCCCGCGGGCCCGCCGTCCAGCAGGGCGACCAGCTCGCGCGCCGCCGTCCGCCCGAACTCCACGCTGTCCCGGGAGAGCGCGGACAGCCACGGCTTGACCGTGCGGCACAGGGCGGAGTCCTCCCAGGACACCACCGACACGTCGGCCGGTACGGCGAATCCGGGTTCGGCCGTGGTCGCGAGGCCGGCCACGGCCATCACGTCGTTGTCGTAGATCAGGGCGGTCGGGGGAGCGGGGCCGTCGAGGACCGCGCGGGTGACCGCCGCGCCCTCCGCGTCCGAGTGGTCGGTCGGCACCGACCGCACCTCCGTCAGCCCGCGCCGCTCCGCCTCGGCGCGCAGGGTGCGGATCCGGCGCCGGGTGTGGGCGAGGTCGGGCAGTCCGGCGATGTGCACGATCCGTTGGTGGCCGAGCGCGTACAGCTCGTCCACGACCGATGCCATGGCCCCGGCGCCGTCCGTCCACCGTGCACTCCGGGGTCTTCAACGGCACGGCCCAGCGCCACGGCCGGACCTCCGTGCCCGCCGAGCACCACGCGGCCCACCTCGTCGAACTGAGCAAGGCCCGGGCCGAGGATCCGCACCGCCCCGTCCGGCTCCAGGAGGTCGGCGCCCCCGCGCCCCTCGTCCCGGCCGGCGACCGTACGCCACGCCCTCGACTGCCCCGACCTGTGGGGCATCACCTGGTGGTGCTCCCACGACGTGTCCCGCGAGCTCGCCGACTTCCCCGAACTCGCATACGGGCTCGGCCTGTTGACCAACGACCGCCGGCCCAAGGACATCGCCCGCGCGCTCGCCCGGGCGGCGGCCGGGAAGCTCGACGTCTGGCTGACCGTGCTGCTGCGCGTAGCCACCGACGGCACGCTCACCGACGCGACGCGACGCGCGCCGAGACCTGCACCGCACACGGCCCCGACCACCTGACGCCGTTCGACGAGGAGGACGCCCGCGACCGCGGCGCCCGCTACAGCGGCGGCGCCCACTACAGCGGCGGCGACCGCCGGCCCTTCACGACCGATGCCCTCGACGACCGCCGCTGCTCCCTCGTCGCGGGCTGGGAGTTCGGCGAGTCGCAATCCGGCACCGCCGTCGAACGGCTGCCCGCGGCGCGCCGTCGGCGGGCTGGCCAGGGCGGCCGCCCCGGTCCGGTGCGCTCAGGAGCGGCGTTCCAGGACGACGTACCCCGTACCCCTGGGCCCTGCTCATGCGTCCCGGTCGACGGGAGCCAGGCGTTCCGTCGGGCCGCCGAACGCGAGGTGGAGGGTTCGGGTGGTGAGGAGCCAGGTGCCCTCGACTCTGCGGAAGGTGTCCTCGTAGTGGCCGATGTTGGCGGGCAGCCGGGGGGTGACGAAGGTTCCCTCGGTGTGGCCGTCGACGCGGTAGGTCGCGAAGTAGGTGGTGGCGGTGGCGGTGTCGGGGGAGTCGACGGTGACCAGGATGTTGGTGCAGATGCGGCGGGAGAGGCGGTCGGCGGGGCGGGAGCCGAAGTACGCGCGGAGCGCCTCGCGGCCTTCGACGCGCCGGGAGTCGTGCGGCCATTCCCAGCTGCCGTCGGGGGTGAAGAGGTCGCAGACCGTGCTCGGGTCACCGAGGTCGAGCCGGCGGACGAACTCCAGGATCACCCGCTCGCAGGCGCGTTCGGCGAGAAGTCGCTCCGACGGGTCGAGATCATGAGGGGCCATCTGCCCTTCCTACCAGGCGTGCGGACCAGGCCGCGACCAGGTGGCCTGGCCGTTCGGACCCGCGATTCGGACAGATGGCCGTGGCCGGTCGGGCTGTGACAGGGCTGTGACTGGAAAAGTGACCTGCGTCACGGCCGGCGGATCGCGCGCGCATCAAGATCATCGGGTGCGAAGAAACTCTTTACCAGCCCGTCTGACGGGCCGTCCGGTCGTCGCGGGCGCGGCGGCCATCGGCGTGGTCGCGGGCGTGTTGATCGGCTGGCCGGGTCTCGACACCGTCAACGGCTGCGGGCTCGCGGTCAACCGCTACCCGTCGGAGACGGCGAAGGACTGGGTGCGGTACGCGGACGTGGTGGTCGTGGGCCGGGCGGTCGAGGAGCGGGAGAGCGGGCGGGAGGAGCTGTCGGCCGGGACCTACAGCTACGAGGTGGACCGGACGGTCCAACTGGAGGTCCAGGACAAGCCGTTCACCTCCACCACCCGCTCCCATCCCACCGTGGGGTCCTCCCTGGACTACATCGGCCTGGGCTGGAACGTGCTGCGCTCCGACGGCAAGACCCTGATCCCCGAGCTGACCGGCGACGCCCCGCGGGTCGTGCCGGACCACACCTACGTCCTCGCCCTGCGCTGGGAGGACGAGCGCTGGGTGTCACTGGGGGAGGGCGCGGTCGTTCCGTTCGACGGGCAGTCCGTCGGGAACGGTGAGTGGTGCGGTCAGGTCGTGGACACCGACGGCTTCGCCCAGGGCGAGCGGACGGGCCGCAGGAGCGACCACAGCCTGGAGAAGACACTCCTTGGGCAGGGGCTGCCGGCTCTGAAGAGTGCCCTGGACGCGGCGGCCAAGAAGGCGTCCTAGTCCCGCTCGGCCATGGTTCCCGGCCGTCGTCCGAGGTCACTTGAAGGCCGGGGCGTGCTGGGCCGCCCACGTGGCGAAGGCGCGGGCCGGGCGGCCCAGGAGCCGTTCGACGTCCGGGCTGACGCGCCGCAGCGCGGCGGACGGTGCGCCGAGCATGTCGAGGGTGCGGTCCACGACCGGCTCGGGCATGAACCGCACCATCGCCGCCCTGGCCTCGTCCCGGCTCTGTTCGACGAACCGCACCGGTTCGCCCAGCGCGTCCCCGATCGCGGCGGCCTGCTGCCGGGGCGAGACCGCGGCCGGACCGGTGAGTTCATGGGTGAGGCCGACGTGCGCGGCGTCCCGCAGGGCCGTCGCGGCGACCTCGGCGATGTCGGCCGGATCGACGACCGGCAGCGCCACGTCCCCGAACGGGGCCGTCACCACGCGCCGTTCGCGCACGCCGTCGGCCCACAGCAGTGCGTTGGAGTGGAAGCCGCCCGGCCGCAGCAGCGTCCAGTCCAGGCCCGACCGGGTGACGGCGTCCTCCAGCTCGGGGGAGTGGTCCCCCGTGCCGACACCCTGCGAGGACAGCAGCACGACCCGTCGGACGCCGCCGGCCCGCGCCGCTTCGAGGGCCGGGCCGAGAGTGCCGCCCGCCGCCACGAAGTCGCCGGAGGTCAGCAGGAACAGCGCCGCCGCCCCGTCGAGGGCGGGTGCGAGACTCCGCGGATCGGCCAGGTCCCCCTGGTGGTACCGCACCCCCGCCGGCGCTTCGTCCGCCGAGATGCGCCGGGAGACGGCCGTCACCTCCTCGCCCGCCGCCACCAGCGCCCGCACCAGCGGCCGCCCGACCTTGCCCGTCGCACCGGTCACCACGATCATCTGCACTCACTCCGTTCCGTGTTCCGGGTTCCTCGGGACACGGCGAAGCTACTATCGGAAGGACAGTAGGTACCTAGAGGAAAGTATCGGGAGAAGGGGCTGGATGTGACGGAGAGCACAGCGCAAGGGGCCGGGATCGCCCCGGAGAATGCCTGTCCGATCGCCCCCGTCGTCGACATCGTCTTCAGCCGCTGGACCACGCCGGTCCTCTGGACGCTCAACGAGTACGGCCGCCAGCGCTTCGTGGAGCTGGAACGCCGGATCGCCACGATCACCCCCAAGGTGCTCACCCAGCGACTGCGTCAGCTGGAGCGCGACGGCCTGGTCGTGCGGACCTATCACGCCGAGGTGCCCCCGCGCGTGGAGTACGAGATCAGTGAACTCGGCCGCAGCCTCGCCCCGTTGTTCGCGACCCTCGCCGACTGGTCGCCCAACCTGGACAGGGTGGAACAGGCCCGCCGGGCGTACGACGCCAGAACCGGCGGCCGGTAGGACCTACCGGTCCAGCCGCAGTACCAGCCGCAGGGTGTCGGTGAGGACGGCCGTCGGGACGGACGGGTCGGCCACGCGCTGAAGACCGAGGCCGATGCCCAGGCTGAGCAGCGTCATCGCGGCCTGCTCGGGCGGCATCGCCGGTGTGGTGCCCAGTTCCTGGGCCAGCGCCTCGATCAGCAGGGCCAGCGCCTCGCGGATCGCGGTGACCCGGGCGGTGATCTCTCGCCGGAGTTCCTCGTCGTGCCGTACGCCGGTGAGGAACTCGACCTCCAGCACGGTCCAGGTCTCGGCGCCGACATGGGCCTCGCTCCAGGCGGCGAAGGCCGCCAGCCGGTCCTCGGCCCCCGGGTCGCGCAGCACGGACTCCGTGAGCAGCGCGAGCTGCTCGGCCCGGATGTCGTCGAGGACGGCCAGGCACAGATGGCCCTTGCTGCGGAGTGCCGGCCGCCGAGCGCCGGCTGCTGCGGCACTTTCCGGGGGCCCAACAGGCATTGCGGGGGGCGGAGTACGCCGCTCTGGAGGCCCTCGGCATCGGGTTCCGCCACTCTTCCCTCCTGCGCGCGGTGCAGAAGGTGGGCGCACTCCACCTCCGGGCCGCCGTCAAGGACCCGCGGCTGCGGCGAGCCCTGACGCCCGACCACACCCTCGGCTGCAAACGCCTGTTGCTGTCGAACACCTACTATCCGGCCCTGACCCGGCCCAACGTCACCGTCCACTCCACCGCGGTCGGCGCCGTCGACGGCAGCGGCGTGACCGGCGCGGACGGCAGTACGGCGGACGTGGACACCATCATCCTCGGCACCGGCTTCCACATCCTCGACATGCCGATCGCCGGGCGCGTGTTCGACGCCGACGGCGTGAGCCTCGACGACCACTGGAAGGGCAGCCCCGAGGCCTACCTGGGCACCACGGTCACCGGATTCCCCAACGCGTTCATCCTGCTCGGCCCGCATCTCGGGACCGGCCACTCCTCCGCGTACACCATCCTCGAGGCCCAACTCGCCTATCTGACGGGAGCGGTACGGCATTTCCGCTCGGCGGGCTGGACCAGCATGGACGTGCGCCCCGAGGTGCAGGCCGCCTTCGGTGCGGAGGTCCAGCAGGCCCTGCCCGCCACCGTGTACAACGCGGGCGGCTGTTCGAGCTACTACCTCGACGCCAACGGCCTCAACAGCTTCAGCTGGCCCTGGTCGACGGGCCGGCTGCGCCGCAGGCTCGCGCGGTTCGACCCCGAGGCGTACGACGTCGCGTAGGACCCCCGTCGGACACCTCCCCGGTACGCCCCTGACGGACTGTCACCGGGCTGTCACCAGGTGTGCCTTCTCCCGTACAGTCCGTGGTGCCGGTGCTCCGGTCCGAGCGCCACGGCAACGGCCGACCAGGAGAAGGAACGTGGACAGCGAAGCAAGCCTCAGCCCTCCGTCGTGCGTTCCCGGGACGGGGCAGCCGGTACCGGAGGCCGATCCGGGGCTCGTGGCGCGCTGGCGCGCGGCGGGCGGCGAACTGGTCGACCTGCTCACTCGGCTGCGCGAAGAGGTCGGCGGTGTCGCCGGGGTGCGGCTCGGGCCGGGCCTCACAGTGCTCGTCACCGACCCGCACGCGGTGCAGCAGGTGCTCGCCCGGCGGCCGGACCGGTACGTCAAGCGCTCGCACCGGGCCCGGCTGCTGGTCGGTGACGGTGTCCTCTCCGCCACCGGTGAGGCCTGGAAGCGGCAACGCCGGTTGCTTCAGTCCCAGTTCACCGGGACCGGGATGCGCCGCTACGAACGGCGGATCGACGGGGCCGCCCGGACCACGGCGGCCCGCTGGAGCGCGTACGCCCGGACCGGGGAGACCTTCGACGTCGGGCGGGAGATGCGCCGGTTCGCCCTGGACGCCATCTGGCGCTCCCTCACCGGGTACGCCGTCGACGAGGAGACCGAGCGTGAGCTGACCGCGGTCGCGGCCGTGGCGGCCGCCCTGCCGACGCTGCCCGCCGACGCCACCGACGCGCGGGAGGCGGTGGCCGCCGACCTCGCGCGGATCGACGCGGTCGCCCGGCGTGCCGTCGAGGCGGCCCGCGAGGGGGCGGCGGGCCCCGACGGCCCCGGCCTGCTCCAGGTGCTGCTGGACGCCGCCACCGAGCGCCCCGAGTACACCGATCGGCTGATCCGTGACGAACTGGTCACGCTCCTCGTCGCCGGGCACGAGACCACCGCCACCACCCTCACCTGGCTCCACCTCCTCCTCGACCGGAATCCCGCCGCCCGTGCGGAGGCCCTCGCCGCCGGCGCCGAGGGCTCCGCGCAGCGCCGCCGGGCGCTCCAGGCACTGGTGCACGAGACGCTCCGGCTGTACCCGTCCGCCTGGATCCTGCCGCGCCACGCCGCCGAGGACGACGTCCTCGCGGGCTGCACGGTCGAGGCGGGCACCGACCTCCTGGTCTGCCCGTACCTCACCCACCGCGACCCCGGACTCTGGCCGGACCCGGAGCGCTTCGACCCCCGCCGCTTCAGCACCGCGGAAGGCCGTCCCACCCACCCGGGCGCCTACCTCCCCTTCGGCATCGGCCCCCGGGCCTGCCTCGGCGTGCAGTTCGCACTCCGCGAATCCACGGTTCTCCTCGAACACCTCCTCCCCGCCCACACCGTGACCTTCCACCGCACCCCCACCAGGACGTCCTACGGCATCACGGTCCGCCCGGAGGGCCCCTCCGTCGCCACCCTCCGGCCCGCTGAGGTCAGATAACTGTAAAGAACCTTGACAGTTAAATGGTCTAGTCCAAATATGGTCGCTGTTCACCCCGCGGGCCCCGTGCCTCCGTGGCCCCGTCACGTCCCTTCACCACGGGAGCGTCAGTGAGACGACCTGGTTCTGTGCGTACGTTGCTGTCCTGTCTGAGCGCGACCTCTCTGTCCGTCGGACTCATGGCCCTCGGGGGAGGGGCCGCACTCGCCGCGCCGGACACGCCGCCGGCCGCCGCGAAGCCCATGCCGGCCCAGGTGGTGGCGCCGTACTTCGAGACCTGGACCGGACAGAGCCCGGCCGAGCTCGCCGCCGCCTCCGGCAACAAGTACCTCACCCTGGCCTTCCTCCAGACGGCCGTGCCCGGCTCCTGCACCGCGTACTGGGACGGTGAGACCGGCCGGCCGATCTCGAAGGACACCTTCGGCCGTGACATCGCGCAGATGCAGGCCCGCGGTGGCAACGCCGTCCCGTCCTTCGGCGGCTGGTCCGCGGACACCACGGGCACCGAACTCGCCGACAGCTGCACCGACGTCGACGCCATCGCCGCCGTCTTCAAGAGCCTCGTCACCACCTACGGCATCACCCGCATCGACCTCGACATCGAAGGCGACTCCATCGACAACGCCGCCGGAATCGACCGCCGCAACAAGGCGATCGCCAAGGTCGAGCGCTGGGCGGAGCGGACCGGCCACAGCGTCCAGTTCTCCTACACCCTGCCGACCTCCACCACCGGACTCCAGGCCAACGGCCTGGCCGTGCTCCGCAACGCCGTCGACAACGGCGCACGCGTGGACGTCGTCAACCTCATGACCTTCGACTACTACGACGGCGCCCCCCACGACATGGCCGCCGACACCGCGACGGCCGCCGCCGGACTCCACGACCAACTGGCCGCGCTCTACCCGAAGAAGAGCTCCACCAGGCTCTGGAACATGATCGGCGTCATCGAGATGCCCGGCATCGACGACTACGGCCCCGAGGAGACCTTCACCACCGAGGACGCCGTCACGGTGGGGAAGTGGGCCGCCGCCAAGGGCATCAACACCCTCTCCTTCTGGGCGCTCCAGCGCGACAACGGCGGCTGCGTCGGCACCGGCGGCTCCGACTCCTGCTCCGGCATCGCCCAGGACACCTGGTACTTCAGCCACACCTTCGAGGCGCTCACCGCCCCGCACCACCCGCACCACTGACGACATGACGACGCCGGGGTGCCCTGCGGCACCCCGGCGTGAGGTCGAGAGGGGAGGAAAGCGAACGGACTGGATCAGTGAGAGTGAGGAGAAGGAAGCCCGTTCATGGCCTCGCCCGAAGGCAACGGTAGCAGTCAGCGCGGGATCAGGTCGCGCAGGTTTTCCCGCGTGACGACCACCGAATCCGGGTGCAGCCCCTCGGGCCGCTCCAGACCGACGTACGTGACCGGCCCGTCCGGGACCGTCCCGCCGTCCCACACCGTGGTGGTCCCGGCGCCCATGAGGCCGACGAGGTGCCGGACCGTGAGCTGCTCCCGCTCGACGACCGCACGCACCAGCGTCGCGACCGAGACCCGGTTCTCCTCGACACGGTTGAAGGCCACCCTGCCCCGCAGATGCAGGTGCAGCCACTTCGCCCGCCAGTCGCCGCCGGGGCCGCGCAGGAACACCAGCGGCAGAGCGACCCGGCCCGGGCCCCGCAGCTCCGACTTCATCCGCACGGTCCGCGCCTCGAAGGGCCGCCCCCGCTGCTCGGCGTCCCGCAGCATGAAGCCGAAGAACGACTCCTCGACCTCCTCGAACCCCTCTCCCGAGAAGATGTTGACCTGCGGGACGATGAAGTCCCCGCGCGCCGCCCCCAGCCGTAGATCGATGAACTCCGAGGCACCGTCCGGCGCGTCGGTGACGTCTCCCGAGTGGGCGCCCTCGACCTGCGTGAGCTCGGTGTACGACAGCCAGCCGAGGCTCTCGTACGAGGCGTCCAGGAGCAGTGCGGACAGGTCGAAGTCGGTGGTTCGGCTCGTCTGCTTCCAGTACACGAAGAACCGCAACAGCTCCCCGTCCACCCGGGAGAGCGAGCCGCGCGGCAGTACGCCGAGCCCGGCCGCGGTCGCCTTGCCGCTGAGCGGCAGCGCCACGTCGAGGACGTCGGGGTCGACCAGCAGGTGCCCCGGCCGCGGAAGGCGGTGGCGCGTCTGCGCGTCCAGGACCTCGATCAGCCGCTCGCGCTGCGCCGCCCCCACCGGCGGCCGGGTGTCGGCCGTGACCCAGCCGCGGCCCATGCGGTTGACGAACACCCGGCTCTCGGCGGGCTCTTCGGCCCGGTTGTGGAAGTGCTCGCGGACCGACAGCAGCACCCGCCCGGAGACCTTCGGGGCGACCCGCTCGGCAGCGGCCACGACGGCGTCGCGCTCGTCCTGGGTACGGCACAGGCGCAGCAGACGGTCCAGCGAGCGGAACAGCCGGCCCGGGGCGGCCGTCAGCAACTGAGCCGCCGCGCCGACGTCGTCCGCGTCCAGCAGCTCTTCCACGCGGCGGTCGAGGGAAGGGGCCTCCCGCTCGCCCCGGGCCACCGCGAACACCTCGGCGGCGTGCGGCCAGTGCGGGTACTCGTGCGGATGCAGCCGCTCGCCGAGACGCTTGAACGCCTCGCGGTGCGCGGTGACGTCGGCCAGCTTGGCGGGGGCCGCGGCCACGACCTGGTCGAGACCGGCGAGCAGGGCCCGCCGCACCGCCCGGGACGGCGACCGGAACCGGGTCGGCTCCACGAGGGTCGCATCACCGCCCGACAGCGCGCAGGCCAGCCGCAGCACATCGGTGACCGTGTCCAGCAGCAGGTCCGCGCCGACGCGCAGACGGGCGAGGTTGACGACGGCGCGGTTCTCCCGGACGGGGATCGCCTCGGGCTGGGGGCCGCCGGCGCAGTGCTCCGCGAGCACTCCGAGGTCGCGCAGGCCGTCCTCGCCCAGCGGGGTCACGCTGCCCGCGAGGGCCAGATACAGCGCGGTGACCTCGTCCTGCGGAGCGCCGCCCAGGTGCAGGACCGTCAGACGGTCGCCCGCGGCGGCGATCAGCTCCTCGTGCGCGGCGAGCATCTCCTCGTAGGAGTGCTGAAAGGTGCCGTACGACGGCAGGGTGAGGAGGTCGACCACGCCCGTGCTCAGCTGGGCGAGCGTGCTCGCGCGGGACGCGTCGTCGGCGAGCGCCTCGTTGATGCAGCGGGTCCAGAAGTCGTACGTGTCCGGCACGTTGGCCGGGAAGTCGACGAAGTAGACGTTGTGCCGGACATGGTCGCCGACCAGCTCACGGACGGTCCGAAGCGTCCGTACGGCGGTCTCGGCGACCGTCTTCTCGGACAGCCCCGACAGATGCCCGAGCAGGTCCGCCGAGAGCTTGAAGCCCACCGACATCAGAGCGGCGTCCAACTGCCGTGCCGCGCCGCCTCCTTCACCGGCGGGGCCGACGGGGGCGGGGAGGCGGTACGTGTGACGGATGACCAGGTGTTCGAGCGACCGGAACATCCCGGCATGATCGCAGAACCACACCCCTGCGGGCATGCGGGTTATCGGGCCCCTCAACCACCCCTGTCACATCCCGTCCTCCGCCGGTGTCTTCATGCCGAACGGCCGAACCGGCTCACACCGAGGAGAACACCATGACGCCACGGCTCCCGAAGGCCGAGGTCCCCTCCGAGCTCAAGGAGCTGACCGAGGCGAGCCAGGTGCCGCGCTGGCGGGAGGCGGAGCGGGACCGGGCCCGGGCAGCCGATGCCTAGGCCCGGATCCCGTCGCACGCGATCCGCAGATGCCGGGGCCCGCGCAGCACGGCGTTCCGGCGGT
This sequence comes from Streptomyces griseoruber, assembly GCF_001514205.1. Taxonomy (GTDB): domain Bacteria; phylum Actinomycetota; class Actinomycetes; order Streptomycetales; family Streptomycetaceae; genus Streptomyces; species Streptomyces griseoruber. The sequence continues at coordinate 127,635 of NZ_KQ948782.1, forward strand.
ACGGCGGCGGGTCCTCCAGCAGCCGCGGGTTCTCCAGCCGCCGGGCCAGCTCCGACAGGGCGAACTGGGCCTCCAGCCGGGCCAGGGGCGCGCCGAAGCAGCTGTGGATGCCGCTGCCGAGGCCGAGGTGCTGGATGTCCCGGCGGTCCGGGTCGAAGCGGTCCGGGTTCTCGAAGCGCCGCGGGTCCCGGTTGCCGGACGCCAGCACCAGCCACAGGGAGGAGCCCTTGGGGATGGTGACGCCCCGGACCTCGACATCGGCGAGCGTGACGCGCTGCGGCACCAGCTGCACCGGCGGCTCGAAGCGCAGCAGCTCCTCGACGATCGGCACGGCCAGCCGGTGGTCGGCCCGCAGCCGTTGCAGTGAGCCGGGGTTGCGCAGCAGGGTCAGCATGCCGTTGGTGACCAGGTTGACAGTGGTCTCGTGGCCCGCGATCAGCAGCAGCGCGGCGGTGCTGAGCAGCTCCATCGTGGTCATCGAGCCGTCCTCGCCCTGGGCCGTGGCCAGCGCGGAGAGCATGTCGTCACCGGGGTTCCTGCGGCGCTCCTCGATCAGCCCGGCCAGATACATGCCCAACTGCATCCGCGCGTCGTGCGCGCCCTTGCCGCGCTCGGCGGGATCCGCGTCCGGGTCGGGGTCCAGGCTCGCGGCGATGGCGTCCGCCCAGGTGTGGAACCGCGCCTCGTCCTCGCGGGGAATCCCGAGCAGCCGGCAGATCACCGTCACCGGGAAGGGGTACGAGAACTGGTCCACCAGGTCGAAGCGGTCCGGATCGCCGATGCCGTCGATGAGACCGGTGACGATGTCCCGCAGTTCGCCGCGCATCCCGTCGACCCGGTGCGGGGAGTGCGGCGGTCCGAACGGACGGTTCGTCATCCGGCGCAGCCGGTCGTGCTCCGGCGGGTCGAGCCGCAGGAAGCTCGGCGGCAGCGCGCTCTCCTGCTGGTCCGGCTCGGCCAGCGGATCGTGCGGGGTGCGCGCCACGGTCCGGGAGTCGGAGCTGACCCGGGGATCGTGCAGCAGACCGAGGATCTCGTGGTAGGTGCTGACGACGTACGGCCCGTCACCCTCGTGATGGACCGGTGTCCTGCGCAGCTCCTCGTAGATCGGGTACGGGTCGGCGCGGTTGGCGTAGTCCAGGATCTGGTGCAGCGGCGATGGCGTCATGGCGGGTCCTCGTGGCTCGTGGCCGTGGCGGGTCAGTGCGCGGGGGTGAACGTCATCCGGCGGTCGGCCGGCGAGTACCCGCTGAGGGTCACGGTGGGGCCGTGGGTCGGCACCGACGGGTCGGGGAAGTCCGCGTCGAGCGGCCGCCGGCCCTCCGCGCGCCGGTCGACCGTGGCGAACTCCGGCGGGAACGGCGCGGTCGTCTCGATCAGCTCCTGGTAGAACGGCAGCCAGCGGGCCTGGTCGAAGGAGACCGCGCCGATGATCCGCCCCTGGTAGCCGTACACGCCGACGAACCGGCGCTCCTCCAGCGAGCCCTGGGCGATCAGGATCTCCGTCCCCAGCGACGGCACCCCGACCGACTTGATGTTCACCCCGAACTGCGAGGACCAGAAGGCCGGCACCTCCAGGTGGGGGATCCGGTCGGTGCTCTCGCTCAGCATGTTGTGCGCCGCCACCCGTGCCTGGGAGACGGCGTTCCCCCAGTGCTCCAGCGACAGGAACTGGTAGCCGAACAGCGGGTGCGGGCACCGGGCGACGTCGCCCGCCGCGAACACGTCGTCGGTGACGATCCCGCGGATGTCGAAGGCACGGCAGCCGGCGTCACAGGCGATACCGCGGGGCCCGGCCCCGAGTCCGGACCCGGCCAGCCACTCGGTGTTGCGGGTGGCGCCCAGCGAGACGACCACCACGTCCGTCTCCACGGTGGAGCCGTCGGACAGCCGCGCGGCCCGCACCCGTCCCGCGGCGTCGCCCTCCAGCGCGGTCACCATCACCCCGCACCGCAGATCCACACCGTGCCGGCGCTGGAGGTCGGCGGCGACCGCGCCCACCACCCCGCCGAGCGCGCCGACCAGGGGCGAGGCCCCGCGCTCGGCCACCGTGACGGCCAGACCGCGTTCCCGGCACGCGGCGGCGATCTCCGAGCCGGTGAACCCGGCCCCGACGACCAGCACCCGCTTCGGCCCCGCCGCCAGCCGCCGCGCGAGCGCCGCGCCGTCGTCCCGGGTCCGCAGCACGAACACACCGTCCAGCTCCGCCTCCGCCTCGCGCGGCCACGGCCGCGCCCGCACACCGGTGGCGATCAGCAGCCGGTCGTACGGCACCTCGTCGCCGTCGGTCAGCCGCACCCGTCGGCCCGCCATGTCCAGCCCGGTCGCGGCGACGCCCAGCCGCCAGGTCGCGTCGACCTCCTTCAGCCGGGGCAGCGCGGTCCGCTCGGCGGCCGCCCGGCCGAGCAGCACCGTCTTGGACAGCGGAGGCCGGTCGTACGGCTCGTGGGGCTCGTCCCCGATCATCGTGAGGGAGCCCGCGAACCCCTTCTCGCGCAGGGTCTCCGCGGCCCGCAGACCCGCCAGCGAGGCGCCGACCACGACGACCCGACCCTCGCGCCGGAACCGTTCCAGGGACCCGTCACCGCTCACCGGTCGGACACCGCCCCGGCCGCTGCGGCCACGGAGTCCACGGAGTCCACGGAGTCCACCGCGTCGACGAGCACGGCCTGCACCGGGCAGGCCGCGGCCGCCTGCGCCAGCTTCTCCCGCTGACCCTCGTCCGGCTCCGGGTCGTACAGCAGCGCCTCGTCGCCGTGCAGGGCGAAGACCTCGGGGGCGAGGAACGCGCACTGCGCGTATCCCTGACAGCGGTTCAGATCGACGGCAATCCTCGGCACGGGATCGGTCCTCTCCTACGGCCCTGTCGAGCCCCCTGCGACCAGCGTCGGGCGTCACCGGGCGGGCGGCGACGAGGAGCGGCCCGTTCGGGTGAGGCCGGCGTCCGGCCCGCTCATGCCGAGGTGGTCCGCCGCCCCGCAGCCGAGGCGCGCCGGCCCCGCAGGATGTCCAGACCGATGATCAGCGCCCAGGCCGGGAAGACCAGCTCCGACCAGGGCAGACTCGCCCCCACCAGCAGCAGCGTCAGACCCGCGGCGAACCCGAGGAGCACCAGCGGGCGCGGCAGGACGCCGAGCCGGCGGCCGATGGTCGAGGTCGTGAGGATGAACACCGCCGCCATCCGCATCGCGTACGTGGTCAGCAGGGTGTACGCGAAGTGGCGGCCGAAGGGGGCGTCCTGCTGGTTCTCGTCCAGCACGGTCACCGCCGCCGCGGCGCACCCGAACAAGGTGGCGACGAAGACCAGGCCGCTGCCGAGGAACACCGTGGACACGAACCGGTCCTCCGCTTCCCCGGCCTGCTCGCGCAGGGCCCCCATGAACCACAGGAACGCGATCCCGGCGTACGGCAGCAGCCCCAGCGCCGTCTGCACGGTCTTGCGCTGCGCCGCGTCGACCGTGATGTGATGCCCGTCGGCCCCGCCGGGCAGGGCGGTCCGCAACAGGACGATCGCCACGCCCAGCAGGATCGCGAAGACGACACCGGCGATCCCGGCGGCCCGGGGCGTCCCGAGGCGCTCGCGCTTGCGCTCCATGGTCTCCCGCTCTCTCTGCACACCTCTTGGGTCCAGACACCCGTGATCCGTGCAGTCCCGCCACCGGGACCACCCGGGAGGGAGCGAGCGCTGGGCCGTACAGGTCACCGAACGGGCCGGGGACCCTCAGAGGGCGCGCTCCATGCACACCAGCCGCTCCCGCCCGTCCCACGACTCCACGACGGTGAATCCGAGCCGCTCGTACAGCGCGATCGCCCCCGTCCGCCACTGCCACACCGACAACCGCACCGCGCTCACGCCGCTCTCCCCGGCCTGGGCCAGTGCGGCTCCGATCAGCGCGGACGCGACACCGCGGCCCCGCAGGGCCGGCTGCGTCCACAGCCGCTTCACCTCGCACCGCCCGGCCACGGGCCCGGTCACCACCAGACAGCCCACGGCGGTGCCCCCGCTCACCGCGAGCAGCACCACGTCCTTCCCGAACGCGCCCCGCGGGTCCCGCACCTCCTCGCGATAGCGCTCCGGCAGCTCCTCCACCCGCTCGACGCCCTCGCCCTTCTCGTCCTGGGTCCGCAGGTGGTAGGCCGCCAGCAGCCCGGAGAGTCCGTCGTCGGGAGAAAGGTCCTGGCCCGCCCGGCGGACGATGGCGACCTCGTGCTGATCAGTCATGCCGCCAGCATCACACGCCGTCCCAGGACCGAGGGGACCCCCGGTCACTGGGGGCGGGCCATGAGCACCGCGACGTCGTCCTGGGCGGGGTGCGGCAGCATCTGTTCGAGGACGCCGTCGCAGAGCGCGGCGAGCGACGGCGCGGGGCGCCGCAGGGCCCGGGCGAGGCGGTCCAGGCCCTGGTCGAGGTCGCTGCCGCGGGCCTCGATCAGCCCGTCGGTGTACAGCACCAGCAGGCTGCCGGGCGGCAGCGGGACCTCCTCGGTCGCGAACCGCCGCCCACCGGTGCCCAGCGGGGTGCCCGGGGACCCGTCCAGGAAGGTGATCGCGCCGCCCGGGGTCACCACGGCCGGCGGCGGATGCCCGGCCCGGGCGATCAGACAGCCGCCGGTCGCCGGATCGTGCACGGCGTACACGCAGGTCGCCATCTGGTCCTCGCCCATGTCGGCCACCACGGCGTCCAGCGAGCGGAGCATCCGGGCCGGACGGATGCCGTGCCGGGCGAGCGACCGCACCGCCGCGCGGAGCTGGCCCATCACGGCCGCCGCATGGATGCCGTGGCCCATCACATCGCCGATGACCAGCCCGGTGCGGTTGTCCGGCAGTGCGATCACGTCGTACCAGTCGCCGCCGACGTCGTGCTCACTGGCGGGCAGGTACCGTCCGGTGAGATCGAGTCCGGGCACGTCCGGCAGCGCGCTGTTCGTCAGGCTGCGTTGCAGGGTCAGGGCCGCCGCCCGCTGGCGGGTGTACATGAGCGCGTTGTCGATGTTCAGGGCGGCCCGTGCGGCCAGTTCGTCGATGAGCACGCAGTCCTGCTCGTCGAAGGGCTCACGGCTGCGCAGCCGGGTCACCACGATCGCGCCCAGCGCCTTGCCCCGGGCCACCAGCGGGACGAGCCGCGCGGAGCCCAGACTCATCAGGTAGGCGCGCAGTTCGTCGGCGCGGGGGTCGGTCACCAGGGCCCGGACGTCCGACCGGTACAGGTTGGTGGGGCGCCCCTCGGTGATGACCCGCTCGTACAGGGAGCCCTGCTCCAGCCGGGACGTCAGACCCGGGCGCAGCTTCGCCCGCGGCGCGGCGGGGTCGGCGAACAGGGCGGCCATGCGCCGGACCACCCCGTGCACGGCGTCGGTGGGCTCGTCGGGTGCCATCACCTCCTCCAGGAGCTGTACGTCGGCGGAGTCCGCGAGCTGCGGCACCAGCATCCGGACGATCTCCTCGGACGTCTGCTGCAGGTCCAGGGTGGTGCCGACCCTGGTGCCGGCCTCCGCCAGCAGCGCGAAGCGGCGCCGGGCGCGTTCCGCGTCGCGCTCGGCCTGCTGGCTCTCGGTGATGTCGATGAGGGACGCGATCAGCCCCAGCGTGCGGCCCGCGCCGTCGAGCAGCGGGGCGTAGGAGCACGACCAGGTCCGCTCCCGGTGGGGGTCGGCGGAGGTGCGTCCGCTGCGGCGGACGTCGACCACGGCCGTGCCCCGGTCCAGCACCTCCTGCATCGTCGACTCCAGGGCCAGCGCGTTGACCCCGGGCACGACCTCCGTCAGCCGCTTGCCCACGTGCTCGGCGGCCGAGACCCCGTTCATCCGGGCGAGCGCGTCGTTGACGCGCAGGAAGCGCAGATCGGTGCCGAGCGTGGCCAGCCCGATCGGCGACTGGCTGAACAGACTCTCCAGCGCCGCCAGCGAGTCCCGCATCCGCAGGACCTGGGAGGTCTCCACGGCGATCAGCATCGCCCCGGCCCGCCCGTCCGGACCGGCGGCCGGGACGATCCACATCTCCATCGTGACCTGATGCCCGCCGCGATGCCGCACGGACAGGGTCCCGACGACCGTCTCCCCGCTGTGCACGCGGTACGTCAGCTCATCGGCCAGCGCACGGTTGCCCTCGGGCACCAGCAGCGCCGACGCGGGCCGGTCGAGCACGTCCTCGGCCCGGTACCCGAGCAGATCCTGGGCCGCGAGCGACCACTCCACGATCCGGCCGTCCGCGTCCTCCCGCCACAGCGCGATCGGCAGCAGCTCGCGCAGCACACCCGCGTACCCGACCGCCTCCAAGGGCCGTTCCGGCACCTGGCCCGTTCTCCGGGGAGTATCCACCGTACGACCTCACCCTGGGCAACATTTCATACGAAAACACCATATCCGGAACCGCGGCGACCGCCGTGTCCGGCGGCAGCGCCGCCCGGCGCCGGGCGGCGGTGTGCGGAGTGCTCCGGGTCAGGGCCGTTCGACCCTAGCCGCGCCTGCGCGGCCCTGACTTCACTGAGCGCGAGGACCGAACGGAAGGAGCGGTGGATGATCGCGGTGGTGGGCCACGCCGACGTGACCTCGGAAAGCCTTGGGCTGATCGAGGCCGAACTGGTGGCTCGGCTGGAGGGGGAGCCCGGCGGCGACCCGGGAGTGGTGCGCGCCGGTGGCGGCGCCCCGGTGGCCTTCGCCCGGGCGCTGCGGGTGGCGGGGCGCGACCTGGTCGTGGTGATCCCCACCAGCGGCATGGTGCCCGCGCTGCTGCCCGAGCGGGACCGGGTGCCGACGGGGGAGCTGCTGCTGCTCGCCCGGGAGGTACGGCTGCTGACGTACGACCCCGGCGACCGCGACGCGTGCGTCGGCGCCGACGAGGAGATCATCGCGGGCTGCCGGCGCCTGGTGGCCGTGTGGGACGGCTCGCCCTCCAACGGCAGGGACGCCACCGCGCATCTGGTGGCCTACGCCCGTGCCCGCGGCGTCGAGGTCGAGGTGCTCTGGCCGGCGGGCGCGACCCGCACCGGCCTGCGCGTGGCGCCGGGCCGACGGTGACGGCCGGGTCCCGGTCCGGGACCTTCGGGCCCCGGGCCCGGGACCAGCCGGGGGCCGTTCGACCCTATCGGCGTCTCCCTCCCTGCGGTGATCTTGGGTCGGCGGGAACCGAGCCGGCCGGAAGCCAGGCCGTCAGGAAAGCAAGGCCGTCAGGAAAGCAAGGGGAGGACACGCACCGGTGGACGAGGTACGTACAGAACTGGTGGAGACCACGCGGGGGAGGGACGCGGAGACTCCGGCCCGGCCCTCCTGGGTGGAGTGGCTGACGACCACCGACCACAAGAGGATCGGCACGCTGTATCTGGTCAGCGCGTTCGTGTTCTTCATCGTCGGCGGCGTGCTGGCGCTGCTGATGCGGGCCGAACTCGCCCGGCCGGGACTCCAGTTGATGTCGAACGAGCAGTTCAACCAGGCGTTCACGATGCACGGCTCGATCATGCTGCTGATGTTCGCGATGCCGCTGTTCACCGGGTTCGCCAACTGGATCATGCCGCTCCAGATCGGCGCCCCGGACGTCGCCTTCCCCCGGCTGAACATGCTGGCCTTCTGGCTCTTCCTGTTCGGTTCGTCGATCGCGGCCTTCGGTTTCCTCACCCCGGGCGGGGCGGCGTCCTTCGGCTGGTTCCTCTACGCGCCGCTGTCGGACTCCGTGCACTCGCCGGGCCTCGGCGCAGACCTGTGGATCATGGGCGTGGCGCTGTCGGGGTTCGGTTCGATCGCCGGCGCCGTCAACTTCATCACCACGATCATCTGTATGCGCGCCCCCGGCATGACCATGTTCCGCATGCCGATCTTCACCTGGAACGTGCTGCTGACCGGCGTCCTGGTCCTGATCGTGTTCCCCGTCCTCGCGGCGGCCCTGTTCGCGCTGGAGTGCGACCGCAAGTTCGGCAGCCATGTCTTCGACGCGGCGAACGGCGGCGCCCTGCTCTGGCAGCACCTGTTCTGGTTCTTCGGACATCCCGAGGTCTACATCCTGGCGCTGCCGTTCTTCGGGATCGTCTCCGAGGTGATCCCCGTCTTCAGCCGCAAGCCGATGTTCGGCTACATGGGCCTGATCGGCGCGACCATCGCCATCGCGGGCCTGTCGGTGACCGTGTGGGCCCACCACATGTACGTCACCGGCGGGGTGCTCCTGCCCTTCTTCTCCTTCATGACGTTCCTCATCGCCGTCCCGACCGGCGTGAAGTTCTTCAACTGGATCGGCACCATGTGGAAGGGCTCGCTGTCCTTCGAGACGCCGATGCTGTGGACCACGGGCTTCCTCGTCACGTTCGTCTTCGGCGGCCTCACCGGAGTGATCCTCGCGTCACCCCCGATGGACTTCCACCTCTCCGACTCGTACTTCGTCGTCGCCCACTTCCACTACACCGTCTTCGGCACGGTCGTGTACGCGATGTTCGCCGGCTTCCACTTCTGGTGGCCCAAGTTCACCGGCAAGATGCTCGACGAACGCCTCGGCAAGATCACCTTCTGGACGCTCACGGTCGGCTTCCACCTCACGTTCCTGGTCCAGCACTGGCTGGGCGCGGAGGGCATGCCCCGCCGCTACGCCGACTACCTGGCCGCCGACGGCTTCACCGCCCTCAACACCCTGTCCACCATCGGGGCGTTCCTGCTCGGCCTGTCGATCCTGCCGTTCCTCTACAACGTCTGGAAGACCGCCAAGTACGGCAAGCCGGTCACCGTGGACGATCCCTGGGGCTACGGCCGCTCCCTGGAGTGGGCCACCTCCTGCCCGCCCCCGCGCCACAACTTCACCAGCCTGCCCCGCATCCGCAGCGAGTCGCCCGCCTTCGACCTGCGCCACCCGGAGATCGCCGCGCTCGAGGCGGAGGGCTAGGCCGTGGTCCAGCCCGTCGCCGCTCTCGGCGCCGCGATGGTGACCGTGTCCGGCTGTGTCTGGTATCTGCCGGCCCTCGTCGACCTGCGGGCCGGCGCCGACCGTCCCGACTCCCGCCGCACCGCCGCGGCCGCCTGTCTGAGCGGCTGGAGCACGACCGGGGTCATCGCCTTGCTGCTGGTCCTGGCGGAGGCCTGGTGGGCGCCCGCCGCCGCGGCGGTCACCGGAGCGGCCGTCACGGCGGTCCTGCGGGGCCGTGCGGTCGTACAGCGGCGGCGTGAGGCACGTCAGGCCGCGCACGACTGGGCGGAGTTGCGCGCGGACCCGCGTCCCGCCGGCCCCGGCCGGAGCCGGCGGGTCGTCGCCGTGCTCCTCGCCTGTGGGCTGTTCACGGCGGTGACCACGGCGGCACTGGAGATGGCCGTGGCGCGGGAGCGGGGCCCTGACCTGCTGTCGCTCGCCGTGGCGCCGACCGGGATCGTCGCCCTGTCGGTCGTCCTCGCGGTGACGTACGCGGGCCTGGCCCGCCGCCGTGCCGGGGCGGGCGGCTACCGGAGGCCGTAGAAGCGCAGGGGCGAGTTCGGCGCGAAGCCGATGCGGGGGTAGACCGGGGCGCCCGCCGCGGTCGCGTGCAGGGTGGCCCGGGTCAGTCCGGTGGCCCGGGCGCCTTCGTACAGGGCCTTCCGGGTCACGGCTTCGCCGTAGCCCCTGCGCTCCCACCGCGGGTCCGTGGCGACGAGGACGACGAACAGCCGGCCGTCGGCCTCGACGGTCGCGGCGCAGGTCACCGGGATCTCCTCCCGCAGGCCCAGCCAGGCGTGCACGCCCCGCTTCCAGAGCGTGGAGCCGGCCAGTCCGTCGCGGCCGTCGGCCAGGGGGAAGCCGTAGGCGCGGGAGTTGAGGTCGGCGTAGGCGCGCAGGTGCTCGTCGGTGCTCACGCGGACGAACGTGAGGTCGGGGTGGGCGGGCTCGGGGAGCGGGAGCAGATCACCGGCCATGCCGGTGCCGGGGAAGGCGTAGGCGAGGCCCGCTCGTTCGGCCGCCTCCGTGAGACCCGCGCGTGCCCCGGTGCCGAGGAGGTCCTCGAAGACCCAGAGGAAGCCGGGGTGTCGCTTCGCCCGCATGATGTCCGCCGCCTCCGCCAGGCGCCGTCGGGTCAGGGCCGCGTCCGCCCCCACCTCGGTGAGCGTGAGGCAGTTCCAGAAGGCGAAGCGGCAGTCGGCCCAGCGGACGGCGATCCCCGGCAGGTCCCTGACGTCCGCCTCGGCGTCCCGGTCGAGGACCATGGCCCGCCAGACGGTGGCGAGTTGCTGCATCGACTCGACCGAGTCCGCAAGATCCGTACGAGGGGTCACCCTGCTCCTTTGACCGTTCGAGGGAAGTGTGCGCGGCGAGCCGCGGCCCGCCGCTACTCGGCCACGAACCGCAGCCGGCGGCGGGCGCGGGGCGGGGTGTTCCGGCGGGCACGGATCTCCAGGAGGACGGCCATGATCACGACCAGGCCCCAGGCGACCGAGAACACCCCGGTCTGGCCCTCGTCGTCGAAGGCCAGCCAGCCGACTCCGGTGCCGCCCAGGGTCAGCGCGCAGGCCGCCGCGAGCGGTGAGGGGGTCCGGGGGCGCAGTGCGCGGACCAGACAGAGCACGGCGAGGGCGAGCAGCGGCGCGGCGAAGATCTCGACGCGGTCGAACCCGTCGGGCGAGGCCCCGTAGTACTCGCTGCTGTAGGAGTCGTAGTAGTAGAGCGATCCGTACTCGGACGAGTAGCCGGAGTCGGGGGCCGCACCGCCCGCCGTGACGCTCGCGACGGCCAGGGCCCCGGCGCCCCACCACAGGCACGTCGAGGTGAGGGGGAACCAGCGGAACAGGGCGAGCCCGAGCACGGCGGTGGCCACCCACACGCCGATGAGCGGTGCGAGGGAGTCGTCGTACAGATCCTGGTAGCCGATGGTGACGACACCGGAGGCGGCGAGGCCCAGCAGGGCGACGAGCCGTCCGGTGCCGAGGGGGAAGCGTCGCGTACGGGACGAGGCGCCGGGGTCCGGGGGCGAGCCGCCGTCGGAGGCGTCCGGGCCGGGCGGCTCACCCGGTGGCGGGCCGACGGGCCTCGGCGGTGTGGGAGCGGTGCGGGTCTCCTGCCGGGCCAGTGTCGTGTGGCCCGGTCCCGCCTGGGGACAGGCGGACGTGCGGGCGGGCGGGACGGTGGGGGCGGGCGGCGCGGGAGGCGCGGCCGGCACCGGGGCGGCGGCCTGCCGGGCCGGTGCCGTCACCGGCGCGCTCAGCGCGGCGAGGGTCTGCGCCAGCGCCTCCCGCAGCTCCGCCGCGCTGCCGAGCCGCTCCTCGCGGTCCTTCGCCAGCGTCCGCAGCACGAGAGCGTCGACGGCGGCCGGGATCTGCGGGCGCAGCCGGGACGGTACGAGAGGCTCCTGGCTGATGTGCTGGTGCATCACCGCGAACGGGGAGTCGCCGACGAACGGCGGACGGCCGGTCAGCAGTTCGTACAGCAGGCAGCCGCTGGAGTACTGGTCGGAACGGCCGTCCACCGGCCGCCCCGTGAGCTGCTCGGGGGAGAGATAGGCGGGGGTGCCGACCGTCATGCCCGTGGCGGTGAGCCGGGTGGTGGTCTCCGCGACGACCTTGGCGATCCCGAAGTCCAGGACCTTGATGTCGCCCCCGGACGTCAGCATGACGTTGGACGGCTTGATGTCCCGGTGGATGAGGCCCTGGCCATGGCTGTGCGCGAGGGCGTCGGCGATGTCCCTGCCGACGGCCAGGGCCCGTTCGACCGTGAACGGCCCCTCGGTGAGGGCGTCGGTCAGCGTGCGCCCCTCGATGAACTCCATGACGAGGAACGGCGTCGTCTCGCCGTCCGTGGTGTCCTCGCCGACGTCGTGCAGGACGGCGACGTTGCGGTGGTTGAGCGAGGCGACCGTGCGCGCCTCCCGGCGGAACCGGACGCGGAACTCCTCGTGGCGGGTGAGGTCCGGCGGCAGGACCTTGACCGCCACCGTACGGCCGAGCTCCCGGTCCGTGGCGCGCCAGACCTCCCCCATGCCACCGCGCCCCACCGCCTCCACCAGTTCGTATCTCTCCGCGAGCACCCGTATGGCTCTGCCCCCCTGACGGCATGCGGCAGCCCGACGTCGTACCGGCTGCCGTGGATTCGCCCGCCACCATACTGGCGAAAATCCCCCCAGGGGATATGCATCGACTTGTCGCACAAATGTATGTATTTTGCTCGGGCTTGGGACTCCACGGAACCGGCGGGGATCACTTCGGCGTGGGCAGCGCCCCGCCCTCGACGCACTCCCACTCGACCCCGGGCAGGCCCGTGAGCCAGCGGTCGGCGACGCTCGCGAGCCGCTCCCCGGCACGCGGTGAGGTGCGCCCGAGCCCGATCGCGTACCGCGCGGTCGCCGGCTCGGCGAGCAGCGTCCGCGGCCAGGCGTGGGCCTCCGGCACGCCCGACTCCTCCAGCGCCGCGAGCAGCGCCCGCATCCGTCCCCGCACCCGCCCGTTCAGCTCGTCGAAGTCCTCCGGGCGGCGGGCCCGGACCGTCACCACCGCCCAGGCCGCGTGGCGCCGGTGCAGGGGCGGCGGCGACAGCAGCGCCGGCCGGGGATCCGTCCCGGACCCGGCCGCGGTCTCCACGAGGTCCCAGGCCCGGTACAGCTCCTGGCTCAGCAGATCCCGCGTACCGGCCCCGACCTGCCCGGTGCAGGAGCGCACGGGCGCGCCGGGGGTCAGCACGGTCAGCGCGCCCCCGTCCGCCGGGCCCTCCCCGGTGAGGGCGACGGGCTCGCGCCAGTCCCACGCGGCCCAGGTGCCGAAGAACCGCCGCAGCAGCTCGGTGTCGTCCGCGCCGGCCGGCGCCTCCCGGACCGTACGGGCCGCGAGCACCGCCCACGCCACCCCGGGCAGCCCGCCGAACGGCGCGGAGTCCAGCCCGCGCGCCCGCGCCCACGCCTTCACGGTGCGCGCCAGCGAAGCGAACCCCGGCGCTCCCTGCGCGCCCACCGCCGTCAGGACCGCGTCGGCGTCGGACACCGCGCTCAGCGCGACCGCCGCGGCCTCGCCCAGCTCGGCCCGCCGCGCCACCGCGTCCCGCGGCGGCACCGGCCCCGTCCCCACGACCACCAGGTCCACGTCGAGCCCTTCGGCACGCAACCGCAGCCCCGGCACCCGCGCGCCGACGACCTCACGCACCCGCGCCGCGTCCGGCAGCGCCGCCGTGACCCGCTCCCGTACGGCCGCGAGGTCGACCGCCCCCGGCAGCGCGGCCACCACGTCGAGGTCGGCGCCCGCCAACGCGCAGCCCATGCGCCGGGACCCGGCCACCTCGACCGCGCCCTCGGCGAACGCGTCCGCCAGGCGCCGTACGACCCGCTCGGCCGCCGCCCCGTCCGCGGCGGGCAGGACGTCCTGGCCGGCGGCGGGTCCGGCCCAGTCCGCCCAGTCCCGGTCGGGGCGGCCGACCGCGGGCTCGGGCAGCCAGCGCACCTCGCCGGTGCCGAGGGCGACCGTGGCCCGCGGCCGCATCGGTTCGTCGCCGCGCCGGGAGAGCAGGACCAGTTCGCCGACCCGCGCGGTCATGGGGGAGAGACGGGCCGCGCAGTCGGCCTCGACCGCGTGCGGGTCCGCGGTCCGGCCGAGGCTCAGATGCGGGGTGAACCCCTCGTGGTGCCCCCGGGAGCGCGGGAAGCGCCGTACGAGGGCCTGCCACAGTTCCGCCCACGGCGTCTCGTCGGCCGCGGCGGGGTCCAGCCACACGGTCGCGCCGTGCCGGTGCCCGAAGCTGTGCAGCCCGTCGAGCCGGGCCGTGAACGGCTGGACCTGCGCGGCCGCCGTGGCGAGCAGCGGCGCCGCCCGCTCGAACTCCGACTCGGGGACGAAGCCGAACAGCACGTTGACGTGCGGCGGCCAGCGCCGGATCTGCACATCGTGGTCCCGGCGCACATCCTGGATCGCGGGCCACAGCTCACGCGGCGGAACCCAGGCCAGTGCCGTACGGGGCGTCGGCGCGAGGTCGAGCATGTCGACGGGCGCACCGGTGCCGCAGTACAGCTCGGCGGCGACCCCGTAGTGGTCGGAGAGGTACGGCCCCTGCGGGGTGGGCGTGTCGCCGAGCAGCGCGGCGCCGGTCACGCGCGGGCCGTCGGCGGGGCGGACGAAGACCCGGTCGAGGCGGGAGGCCCGGCCGCTGAGGGAGGAGACGGCGGCCAGCGGGTTCACGCCGGGGTCGAAGGTGGGGGAGTCGTCGCCCGGCCCGTGGGTCTCGGTCCAGGCGTCGAGCATGCCGAGGGTGCGCGCCGGTCCCGGCCCGCCGTCGTTGAAGTCGCCGACCAGGACCAGACCGCCCGGCACACCCGACAGCCCCTCGGCGAGCCGGGTCAGTTCGGCGGCGCGCCGGGCCGGCCCGTCCTCGGAGTGGTCGCTCGTCAGATGGGTGGCGGCCACGGTCAGCGGTCCCGACGCGGTGTCCACGACGAGGGCGGTGACGGCCTTGTGGTGCCCGAGGACGTGCAGGGCCCCCTCCCGCACGGGCAGTCGGCTGAGCAGGAGCAGCCCGCAGTCGTCGACGTCCTTCCCGTAGGGGTCGGTGGCGAGGGTGTAGCCCGCGCGTGTCCAGTCCGCGTCCAGCAGCATGGTCAGCAGCCCCGCCTCGACCTCCTGGAGGGCGATGACGTCCGCGTCGGCGCGCTCCAGCGCCTCGAGCAGCAGCGGGCGGCGCCGGGCGGTGTCGATGCGGTCGCTGTCGTAGCGGTCCCAGAGCGTGTTCCAGGTCAGGATCCGCACCCGGTCGCGCCCCGCGTCCGGCGCCGGCGCCGGGGACGGCGGGGCGGGCCGCCATCGTCCGGCCACCGCGTCCCAGGCGTGCGGGGTGCGCGCGGTGAAGAAGGGCGCCCGCAGTCGCCGCGCCTCGCGCACCCGGCCGGCGCCGGAGGCGTCGATGCGGTCCACCCCGGTGGCGCGGTCCCACACCAGCTCGCCGTCCGCCTCCACGAACAGCACCCGGTGCCAGGGGATCTCGCCGCCCGGCACGAACGCCGGCAGCGGCACCCGCTTCGGCGCGGCATGGCGCTGGTTGATGCCGAGCACGAACCGCGCGGGGTCGAACCGCGGATCCCAGCGCACCCGGTGGTAGATCTCCTCGCTGGTACGCATCAGCCGTCCTCCCCCTCCAGTGTGCCGTCACGGTCCTGCACGGTCCCGTCCGCGCCGACGTACCAGGTCCGGTGCGCCTGGCCGGGGTACGGCGGCACGTACCGGCGCAGCTGCCCCGCCAGCACGTCGGCCGGCACCGGATGCGCACGCCCGGCGTTGCGTCGTACGAGCTCGTCCTCGCCCGTGACCAGCACGGCATGCGTGACCAGCGCGTCGCGGCGGCGGGCCACGGCGTGCACCAGGGACCGCTGGTGCGGGTTGAGCGAGGTGGCGTCCCACACCACCTGGCCGGCGTCGGCCGCCAGCGCCCGGTCCAGCCGGTCCAGGCCCTCCCGCAGCACCTCCCCGTTGGCCTTCTGGTCCGCCCGCGCGCCGCGCGCCTCCCGCAGCCCGTCCAGCGAGACACACGCCGAGACGCCCTCCAGCCGCGCCGCGAAGGCGCTCTTGCCGCTGCCGGACGGCCCCACGAGCTGCACCAGCCGGGGCGACTGTCCGCCCCGCCACCGCCAGGTCGCCGCGACGGCCTCCGCCACCGTGCGGACCCGCCCCCGGGCGTACGCCTCCCGCGTCTCCGTCCAGCAGCGGTCCGCCGCCGCGCCGCCGATCCCGTCGCGCTCCAGCGCCTCGCGCAGCCCGGCCCGCAGCGCGCCCAGCGGCGCCTCACCGAACAGCCCGGCCTCCTGCGCGTGCAGCGCGGACCACTCCACCTGCTCACGCGCCTCGTCGTCCCCGGCGACCGCCCCCGCGACGGCGTGCAGCACTCCGAGATCGGCCGCGAACGACATCCGCACGAGCCCCGCCCGCCGCTCCCCGTCCGGGTACGGCCGGTGCAGCGCGCCGTGCAGCCCCACCAGATCGGCGACCCGCCGCGCGAGCGGCACCCCCAGCGCCCCGGCGGCCCCGCTCAGCAGCCTCGCCCGGGGTGTGCGGTGCAGCAGCGCGGCGAGCACCCCCGCGAGCCGGGCGTCCCCGCCGCGACCGAGCACGTCCAGCCGGGCGGCCACGTCCTCGGCGGCGGCCGCGTCGAAGCCGGGGGCCGTACCTGAGCCGGGGGCCGCACCTGAGCCGGCGGCCGCACCGGGGCCGGGGGCCGTGCCGAGAGCGGCGTGCGCGTCGCCGCTCGCCTTCGCGTCGAGGCGGGGGATGCCGAGACGCGCGGCCAGCGCCCGCGCGTCCGGCGCCGCTCCGGACCGTACGGCCCACAGCGGCGCGGCGGGGCCGAGTCCGTTCGCCACCACCGCCGTGTGCATCCAGTGGGTGTCCGTCGTGACATGCCCGGACCGCACCCACTTGGCCACCCGCCCGGCGAACTCCGCCCGTGCGAAGCCCTCCGCGGTCCGTACGACGAACCCCTCCTGCCGCCCGGTCTCCACCCGCAGCCGCCGCAGCGCCCGTTCGTCGAACACCCCGCGCCACAGCACCGGCGGCACCGGCACCCCCAGCCCGCGCAGGAACCGCACGGTCTCGTCCCAGCCCAGGCACCGGTCGCGGGCGTCCCAGACGGAGAAGCCGTAGAAGTAGCCGTCCAGGGTGTCGTACGGGAGGGAGTGGCGGGCGTACATGTTCTCGCCGCACACCCGCCATCCCGCCGGTATCCGCGCCGCCACGCGCCCCTGGAGCGCCTTGACCCACGCCCGGGACGGATGGTGCGCGGAATCCACGGACCGCGCGTGCAGTCCGTCCGCGTACAGCGTGGTGTTCTCCCCGTCGAGCTTCTCGGTGACGACGACCTCCCGCCCGGCGAACCCCTCGAGGCCCGTGGCCCGCACATCGTCGGCGGAGACACCGGGTGACCAGGGCAGATGGGGAGTTCGGGGGTAGGCGGTGCGCATGGCGGCCACTATAGGAGCGGGGGAAACGGGGCCTCCAACGGTTTACGGGGCGGAGTGGCCGAGGAGGGCGCTGACGAGATCAACTTCTACGGCCCGCTCCTGCTCACCCGCGCCTTCGTCCCGGTCCTCGAGGCCAACGGCGGCGGCCACGTCCTCACCGTCCACTCCGTCCTGGTCCTGGCCGACGACATCACCCGCTGGGTGAAGGGCGCGCCGACGGGCGACGTGGTGTCCCTCCACTCCCAGCTCGCCCCGTGAGACGCCGCGGTTCCGGGTCGGCGCTCCCCGGAGCTAGCCTCTCCCCATGACCATGGACGCGAAGCCCGGTTCCCGTGAGCGGCTGCTGGACGCGGCGGCGACGCTGGCCTACACCGAGGGTGTCGGGATCGGTGTCGAGGCGCTGTGCCGGACGGCGGGGGTGTCCAAACGGTCGATGTACCAGCTCTTCGAGAGCAAGGACGCGTTGCTGGCGGCGAGCCTGGAGCGGCGGGCCGCCGGCTACGCCGCCCGGCTGCTGCCCGAGGGCGACGCCGCCGGGACACCGCGCGAGCGGATCCTGCACGTCTTCGCGGAGCTGGCGGCGCAGTCGGCCGCGCCGGAGTTCCGGGGCTGCCCGTATCTCGCCGTGCAGATCGAGCTCAAGGACCCGGAGCATCCGGCGAGCCGAGTCGCCCGGAGGATCAAGCTGGGCCTCACCGACTTCTTCCGCACCGAGGCCGTCCGCGGCGGCGCGCACGACCCGGAGCTGCTGGCGCGTCAGCTCATCCTGCTCTTCGACGGGGCGAGCGCCCGGGCCGGCATCAAGGCCGACACCCTGTCCGGCCTGATCACGCCGACGGTCGTCACCCTGCTCGACGCCGCGGGCGTGGCATGAGGGCGACTGCGGTCACGCGGGCGGCGGATGCCCCCGCGCCGAACGCCTCCGGGCGGTGCCTCGCCGGGCGGCTCCCCGTCGGCCAGGGGTGACGGCCCGACTGCCGACGATCTCCGCCGCCGGGTGGCCGGGCAGCGCACCACTCGGTGACCGTGCCGTGCTCGTCGACGACGGCCCGCTCCGTCGGATTCTCGGCCCTCGGTCCACCGCACGGGGCACCGTGCGTCTCAGTGGCCCACGGGGCGCCGGGGCAGCGGGGACGAGTACACGACGCTGGTCGTGACGGAGCCCAGGGTGCCGATGCGGCCGGAGATCTCCTCCAGATGGCGCATGGAACGCGCCGCGACCTTGATGACGAAACAGTCGTCACCGGTCACATGATGGGCCTCCAGGATCTCCGGCATCGCCTCGACCAGGTCGTGGAAGGGCTTGTAGTTGCCGTTGGGGTAGCGCAGCCGCACGAACGCCAGGATCGTCAGCCCGACCTTCTCCGGGTCCACGACCGCCGCGTAGCCGCTGATGATCCCCGCCTCCTCCAGTCGTCGCACCCGCTCGGTGACCGCGCTGGGCGACATGGAGACGGCCCGCGCGAGGTCGGCGAAGCTGGCCCGGCCGTCGCGCTGGAGGACGTCGAGGATGCGCCAGTCGACGGCGTCAGGGGTGAACGGGGAAATCGCGGTCATGGCGGAGAATTACCACGGATTCCCCGGCCGGGGCAATCAAACGCCGTGGACCCACCGCGCTCACTCCAGCCCGAACAGACGCGCCCCGTTGTCGTGACAGACGCCCCGCAGCCAGCCGTCGCCCAGCCCCAGGCGTTCCAGAGCCTCCAGCTGATGGACGTACGGATAGGGGATGTTGGGGAAGTCGCTGCCGAGGAGGACACGGTCGGCCAGGCCGGAGAGCCGGGACAGGGCGTCCGGGGGGAACGGGGCGAAACGGTCCGCGAAGTCGGTGAAGGCCATCGTGGTGTCGAGTCTGACCTCCTGGTACCGCTCGGCGAGGGTCAGGAAGTCCTCGTACTCGGGCATCCCCATGTGCGCGACGATCAGCCGGAGGCGGGGGTGCCGGGCGAGGACCCGCTCCACCCGCTCGGGGCCGGTGTACTTGCCCGGCGCGGGACCCGAGCCGCAGTGGATCACGACCGGGACCCCGGCCTCGGCGAGCAGTCCCCAGGCGGGGTCGAGGAGGTCGTCCGCCGGGTCGTACGCCCCCACCTGGACGTGTGCCTTGAAGACGCGCGCGCCCGACTCGATCGCCTCCCTGACGTAGGACTCGACGCCCGGCTCGGGGAACAGGGTCGAGGTGTGCAGGCAGTCGGGGGTGCGGCGGGCGAAGCCGGCGGCCCAGCCGTTCAGCCACCGCGCCATCTCCTCCTTGTGCGGATAGACCATCGACGTGAAGGCGCGGACGCCGAAGTCCCGGAGCACGGCGAGGCGTTCGGTCTCCTCCGCGCGGTAGGTGATGGGCCACTCGACGCCACCGGTCAGCGGGCCGAGCGCGTCGAAGTAGTCCCAGACCTTGCGCAGCACGTTCTCGGGCATGAAGTGGACGTGCACGTCGACGAGTCCCGGCAGCCCGAGCCGCTCCTGGAACCGCCGTACCGCGACCGCCTCGCCCACCCAGTCGTGTGCTTCCGTCATACGTCCCTCTCGAAGTCGTCGGGGGGTGGGCGCGTCCGCGCCGGGGAAGCCGTCAACCGGCCTTGCCCGCCGCCGCGTCGAGCAGCGGGCCGAGTTCCCGGGACACGGTCGTCAGGGCCCGTACGTCCTGCTCCGCCCGGGCCATGATGATCGCGCCCTCCAGAGAGCTGATCATGAGCGTGGCGAGCGCGTCCGACCGCCCCCCGGGTACGCCCATGCCGGTCAGGGCCGCCGCCAGCGGTGCGGTCCACGCGGCGAAGGCGGCGGCCGTGGCCTCCCTCGTGGACGCGGTGGTCCCGGCGCAGTCCACGGTGGCGGCGGCCAGCGGGCAGCCGCCCGCGAAGCCGGCGGTCTCGTACTCGTCCGTCCACTGGCGCACCATCTCCGCGAACAGCGCGCTCGGCGTGGGCTCCGGCAGCGCGGCCAGGAGCCGGGCGACGCGCTTGCCCGCGTACCGTCCGGCCCAGCCCACGGCCTCGTTGACGAGCTGTTCCTTGCCGCCGGGGAAGTAGTGCTGGAGCGAGCCGCGCGGTGCCGCGGCATGCACGGCGACCTCGCGCATCCCGGTGGCGGCGACCCCGCCGCGCCGCAGCAGCTGGGCCGCGCTGAACACCATCCGCTCGCGCGGCCCGCGCCCGGACGTCGCCATCCCTGACCCCCGCCCCTTCGTCCGGCCGTTCGGAACCCGTACCGGCCCATTCTATGACCATCGTCATAGGGCTGTGCCGCTACGGCCGCGCGGCTGGTCAACAGCCCTGTCCGAAAAGGAGGTTGACGGGACCCGGACTCGGAAACTCCGCTCGTATCCCTTAGAGTGCCCTGAGTTCGGGGGCGGGCAAGGGGCAGGGCGCGTCCGCGTGGAGTCGAGAGAGGGCCAACCATGCAGGGCACGAACGACGAGCCGGTCCCGGGGCGCCACAGAAGGCCCAGTCGGCGAAGGTTCCTGCTGCTGGCCACGGCCGGCGCCGGTGCCCTCGGCACGGCCGGGGTCGGCTGGTCGGCCTTCGGGGACGAGACCCCGCCGCCGCGGGTGTTCTCCTCGCAGCAGGACATCGACGGTCGCCGAAGCGACATCACGGCCCTGCTGGACGCCGCGGATCCGGCGGCGGTCGCGGCCTGGATCACCGGCACGGGCACCGCCCCGGACGCGATCCCGACGGAGCTGGACACCCAGGTCAACGCCCTGGCGGACGCCGCGGCGGCCGGCACGGGCACCGACCGGGCCGCGGTCGTCGTCTCCCGGGTGCGGACCGCGGCCACCCAGCGGACCATATGGGACCGCAAGTACGACTTCCTGCGCACCGGTTCGGGCGGCGCCGGCACCTTCGGCGTCATCACCGACGAGACACGCGCCACGTACCCCACCGAGCTGGGCACGGACCCGCAGTGGGACCCCGACAAGGCATCCCACCGCACGGTCTGGGCGTCCATGACCCCGGACGAGCGCCAGATCGAGATACTCCGCACCTCCACCGCGCCGGGCGTCTCACGCCACCACCTCGGCTCCGACGCCGACTTCTTCGACACCACCCCCCAGAACTGGACGGACGACGGCCCGCAGGCCGCCCACTACGCCTGGCTGCGCGCGAACGCGTCCCGCTACGGCTTCCTCCAGACGTACTCGGCCGCGTCGGCCCAGGACACCCCGGCGATCAGCCAGGAACGCTGGCACTGGTCGTACGCCCCGGTCGCGGAGGCGGTCCTGGGTTTCGTCCGGGCGAACGACGGCCTGATCACCGGCGCGCTGGACCGGCTGTGGAGCTACGACCCCGCGCGGTTCACCTACATCCGGGCGAACTGGCGGAACTACATGTTCCACGTCAACGAGCAGGCGTACTTCGGCTGAGCACCGCCGCCGCCGGTTCGTCGGAACGGGGACCGGCGGTCCGTCGTCCCTGCGCACGATCCGATCTCCTCCTCGAGGCTGATCCGCGAAGGCCCGGCTGGTGCCCTGGCACCAAGCGGAAGTGCCAGCACGCGCACGATGTCCGGGCACCCCTTCTCCGGTCAGGCTGGTCGTCGACCCGAAACCAGACCAGCACCACCGACCTGGAGATCCTTTTTCCGTGGCTACCTTGCTCTACCGCCTGGGCCGCACCGCGTTCCGGCGGCGCTGGCTCGTGACGTTGTTGTGGGCAGTGATACTCGGCGCCGTCGGCCTCGGCGCGGCCAAGGCCCCCGCCTCCTCCGACGACGGCACGTCCTTCATGCCCGGCATCGAGGCGCAGAAGGCCTTCGACCTGATCGGGGAGCGCTTCCCCGGCTCCTCCGCCGACGGCGCGAACGCGCGGATCGTGTTCGTCGCACCCGACGGCGAGAAGGTGACCGCGGCCGCGAACCGCGCCGCCGTCGACGCGCTCGTGAAGGAGGCCGCGGGCGAGCCCGAGGTGGTGAGCGCCGTGAACCCGTTCACGGCGGGCGCGGTGAGCAAGGACGGCACCACCGCCTACGCGACGGTGAACTTCAAGGTCGGGGCCTCGGACCTCACGGACGCCGACAAGAAGGCACTGGAGAAGGCGATCGACGAGGCGCGCGCCGCCGGCCTCACCGTGGAGGTCGGGGGGACCGCGCTGGCGGAGCAGCCCGCGGCCGGCGGCTCGTCCGAGGTCATCGGCATCGCCCTCGCCGCGGTCGTCCTGCTGATCACTTTCGGCTCGCTCGCGGCCGCGGGCCTTCCGCTGCTGACGGCGGTCATCGGCGTCGGGGTCAGCACGGCCGCGATCATGGCCCTGGGCAGCACCTTCGGTCTGTCGCTGACCACGGGCACGCTGGCCTCGATGCTCGGCCTCGCGGTCGGCATCGACTACGCCCTCTTCGTGGTCTCCCGCTACCGGGAGGAACGCGCCCGGGGCCATGCCCCGGGCGAGGCGGCCGGGCTCGCCGTCGGTACGGCCGGCTCCGCCGTGGTCTTCGCCGGCCTCACCGTCGTCATCGCCCTGGCCGGTCTGGCCGTGATCGGCGTGCCGATGCTCACCAAGATGGGGCTGTGCGCCGCCGGTGCCGTCGTCGTCGCCGTCCTCATCGCCCTGACCCTCGTCCCCGCCCTGCTGGGGATGTGGCCCGACGCCGTCCTGGCCCGCTCGGTCCGCAGGGGCCGCCCCGAGGCGGGCCCGGACAACCGCGGCTCCCGGTGGGCGCGGTTCGTGCTGCGCCGCCCGGTCGCCGTCCTCCTGGCCTGTGTCGCCGGCCTGGGCGCCCTCGCCGTACCCGCCGCCCACCTGGAGATGGGCATGCCCGGGGCCGAGTCGAAACCCGTGTCGTCCACGGAGCGGCGCGCCTACGACGCACTCGCCGAAGGCTTCGGGGCGGGCTTCAACGGTCCGCTGACGATCGTCGTCGACGTCAAGGACGCGACCGATCCCGAGACGGCCGTGAGCGGGATCGCGGAGCGGATCGGCGCGACCCGCGGGGTCGTGTCCGTCTCCGCCCCGCAGTTCAACCGGGCCGGTGACGCCGCGCTGTTCTCGGCGGTGCCCACGACCGGCCCCAACGACGAGCGGACCAAGGCCCTCGTCCAGACCATCCGGGGGGCACGCCCCGGCCTGGAGCGGGAGACGGGGGCGACCTTCGAGGTCACCGGGAGCACGGCGATGAACATCGATGTCGCGCAGGCTCTGAAGGACGCGCTCGTGCCCTACCTGGCCGTCATCGTCGGGCTGGCCCTGGTGCTGCTCCTGGTGGTGTTCCGTTCCGTGCTCGTGCCGGTCAAGGCCGCCGTCGGGTTCCTGCTGTCGGTGCTGGCCGCCCTCGGCGCGGTGGTCGCGGTCTTCCAGTGGGGCTGGGGCGCCGCACTGCTGGGCGTGGAGCAGACCGGCCCGATCATGAGCCTGATGCCGATCTTCCTGGTGGGCATCGTCTTCGGACTGGCCATGGACTACGAGGTGTTCCTCGTCGCCCGCATGCGGGAGGCGTACGTCCACGGCGACCGGGCCCCGCAGGCCGTCGTCACCGGGTTCCGGCACAGCGCGCGGGTGGTCGTCGCGGCGGCCGTGATCATGATCGCGGTATTCTCCGGGTTCATCGGCTCCGGTGAATCGATGATCAAGACCATCGGGTTCGGACTCGCGGCCGCGGTGCTCTTCGACGCCTTCGTGGTACGCATGACCCTGGTGCCCGCGGTGCTGGCCCTGCTCGGCGACAAGGCGTGGTGGCTGCCGCGCCGGCTCGACCGGCTGCTGCCCGACATCGACGTCGAGGGCTCGGGACTCACCGCGCCGCCGGTGCGCGCGGGGGCACCGGCCGGCGGCGAGCCCGTGGCCCAGGAACCGGCCCGGACGTGACCGGGGACGCCCCGTGGGTCACGGCACCGGAGACGATGGTGTGACCCACGGAGCGTCGTGAGCATGAGGCGGAGTGCGATGAGCGGAAGCCGGCGGTGGCAGGCCCAGGTCCGCCGCAGGGGTCCCGAGGCGCTGCTGCTCGCCTTCACGGTCTCCGGTGTGCTCCTCACCCGCGCGCTGATGCCGGAGAACCCCTCCGTGTGGCCCGGGATCGCGCTGGCCGTGCTGACCTGCGCGGCACTGCGCGGGCGCACCCGCCACCCGTTGCGCGTCCTCGTCGTGACCGCCCTGTGCACCATGGCCCAGGGCGCCCTCGGCTATCTGCTGACCCCGCTCCTCATGGGACCGCTGCTCGTCGCCCAGTACTCCATGAGCCTGCACACCCCCCGACGGACGGCCTGGAACAGCGCCGTGGCCACCGCGGCCGGCATGGTCCTCACCGGCCTGCTGCTCAGCTCGTTCCAGGACTCCGTGGTCCTCGGCGCCGTCAATCCGGCGGCCTGGGTCCTCATGTCCGCGGCCTTCGGCAGCTATGTGCGGGTGCGCCGCGAGTACGCGGTGGCCCGCGCCGAACACGCCGACCGGCAGCGGGAGGAGGAGGCACGGCGCCGGGTGATCCAGGAACGGATGCGCATCGCCCGGGAGCTGCACGACGTGGTCGCCCATCACCTCACCCTCGCCGACGCCCAGGCCGGCACCGCCGCCCACCTCGCCCGGCACGACCCGGACAAGGCCCTGGAGATCGTCGGGAAGCTCCCGGAGACCACGGCGGCGGCCCTGCGCGAGCTCAAGGCCACCGTCGGCCTGCTGCGGCAGGAGAGCGACCCCGCCGACGAACTGGCCCCCGCCCCCGGACTCGGCCACCTGCCCGACCTCACCGACGCCTGCGCCGCGGCGGGCCTGGAGGTCACCGTCACCGCCGAGGGGCCGACCCGCACCCTCACGCCCGTACTCGATCTGACGGCCTACCGGATCGTCCAGGAGGCGCTGACCAACGTCGCGAAACATGCCGCGCCCCGCACCGCGCGCGTCCGGCTCGCCTTCACCCCCCGGTCGCTGACCCTGACCGTGACCAACCCCACCGCCGCCGGGCGGACGCCGGAACCGCCCGGGGCCGTACGGGGGTTCGGCCTGGTCGGCATGCGGGAGCGGGCCGCCTCCGTCGGCGGCACCTTCGAGGCCGGCCACCGCCCCGACGGCGGCTTCGAGGTCTCCTGCACCCTTCCGCTCGACAGCCCCGACGAAAGCCGCGCCCCATGACCATCCGTGTCCTGCTCGCCGACGACCAGGCTCTGCTGCGGGCCACGTTCCGCATCCTCATCGACTCGGTCGAGGACATGACCGTGGTCGCGGAGGCGGCCGACGGCCAGGAGGCCCTCGATCTCGCCGACGCCCACCGGCCCGATGTGATCATCATGGACATCCGTATGCCGAACGTGGACGGTGTGGCCGCCACCGCCGCGATCTGCGCGCGCCCGGAGCTCTCGGAGAGCCGCGTGCTGATTCTCACCACCTTCGAGAACGACCTGAACGTCGCCAAGGCGCTGCGCGCGGGAGCGAGCGGTTTCCTCGGCAAGGGCGTCAGTCCGGAGGTGCTGCTGTCCAGCATCCGCACGGTCGCGGCCGGCGACGCCCTGCTGTCCCCGGCCGCCACCCGGGCCCTGATCACCCGCTTCCTGGCCACACCCGAGGCCCCCGAGTTCGGTGACCTCCCCGAGGCCGTCCGATCGCTCACCGAGCGCGAACGCGAGGTCATGGCGCTCGCCGCGTACGGCAAGTCCAACGCGGAGATCGCGGGCGAGCTGGTCCTCAGCCCGCTGACCGTCCGCAGCCACATCCAGCGGGCCATGACCAAACTCGACGCCCGTGACCGCGCACAGCTCGTCGTCATGGCGTACCGGAGCGGCCTGGTGAAGCCGGGGCCCACCGGCTGACGGTCAGCGGCTCAGCGCCAGCCGCATGAGCGTCAGATCGAGCCGGCGGCCGAACTTGACGCCGGCCTCCCGCACGGTGCCGACGTCCTGGAAGCCGAACCGCTCGTGCAGCCGGACGGACGCGGCGTTCTCCGTCTCGATGGCGGCGATCATGATGTGATGGCCGGCCTCGCGCGCCGCGGCGACCAGCGCGTCGAGCAGCGCCGAACCGATGCCGAGCCCGTGCCGGCCCTCGCGGACGTAGACCGAGTCCTCGACGGTGTCGCGGTAGCCGTCGAGCTCCCGCCACGGACCGTAGACGGCGTACCCGGCGACCTCGCCCTCCACCTCGGCCACGAACGCCGAGCCGCGCTCCAGATGGGCGGCCAGCCAGGCCACCCCCTCGGCGGGGGACTGCGGGGTGTCCGTCCACAGCGCCGTCGACCGCTCGACCGCGTGGTTGCGGATCGCGCGGACCGCCTCGGCGTCATCCGGCCGTGCGCGCCGGACGGTCACCACCGCCCCGCTTCTCTCGTATATTGGATTCATGTCCAACATAGTAGATCCCCTGGTGCGGCAGATCGCCATCCGAGTCCGCGCCGAACGGGAACGCCGCCGCTGGACCCTGGCCCAGCTCGCCGACGCCTCCGGTGTCTCCCAGGCCATGATCAGCAGGATCGAGCGCGGCGAGAGCAGCCCCACCGCCGTCGTCCTCGGCAAGCTCTCGGCCGCGTTCCGGCTCAGCGTCGCCTCCCTGCTCGCCCTCACCGAGGCCGAGGCCGAGGCCGAAGCCGCGCGGGAGGACCCGGGAGGGGCGGCGGGGACCGGCGTACGCCGGAGGGCCGAGGTGCCCGAGTGGCGGGACCCCGGCACCGGCTACCGGCGCCGCCAGATCACCGGCCCGCACTTCCCCGCCGAGGTCGCCGAGATCCGTCTGCCCGCCGGCGCCCATGTGCCGTATCCGGCCGCGGCCTTCGCCTTCGTACGGCAGATCGTGTGGGTCCTCGACGGACACCTGACCTTCCACGACGGCGACACCGTCCATGAACTCGACGCCGGCGACACCGTCGAACTCGGCGAACCCGAAGAACGGGCCTTCGCCAACACCACCGACACCGAGTGCCGCTACGCCGTCGTCCTCACCCGCGGCACCCGGCCATGACCCGCCGGGGCGGAAATACGGATGCCGAACGGTCCCGCCCCCTCGTAGCCTCGCGCCATGCGCGACGACCACCCGACCCTCCTGAACGTCATCGACGTCGAAGCCACCTGCTGGGACGGACAACCCCCGCCGGGCTCGGTGAACGAGATCATCGAGATCGGTCTCACGGTCGTCGACCTCCGGGCCCGGCGCCGCCTGTCCCGGCACGGCATCATGGTCCGCCCCACCCGGTCGACCGTCAGTGCCTTCTGCACCGAACTGACCGGCCTGACCCAGGCGGACGTGGCGCACGGCATGACCTTCGCCGAGGCGTGCCGCCTGCTCGCCGAGGAGTACGCGGCGGCGGAGCGGCCCTGGGCGAGCTGGGGCGACTACGACCGCCGCCAGTTCGCCCGCCAGAGCCTGGCCGACCGGGTGGCGTACCCGTTCGGGTATCCCGTCGAGCGTGGCCACACCAACGCCAAGGCCGTCTTCACCACCGCCCACGGCCTGCGCAGGAAGCCCGGCATGAGCCAGGCCCTGAAGATCGCCGGACTGCCCCTCGAAGGGCGTCATCACCGCGGCGAGGACGACGCCTGGAACATCGCGGCACTCGTCCTGGACCTGCTGGACCGCGGGGCCTGGCCGGACCCGGCCCCGGCGGACGGCTGAACCGGCCGACGGGGACGCGGGGCCGGTCAGGTCACCTCAAGCGCACCTCCTCGGCGTACGGCGCGACCGCGATCCGGTCGATCAGCGGTGCGTAGCGGGAGCGCAGGAGCACACCGGGGAAGGTGTCCGAGGCGTAGGTGGTGCCGTCGAAGTTCGGCAGTTCCTCGGACCGGAAGGCGATCGTGTTCCGTCCCTCGACGAGCCGGACCGGGACGGTCAGCTCCCAGAAGTCGTTCTGGTGGAAGGTGTGCGGGAAGCCGACCCGCCGTGGTGCGCCGCCGTTGACGGAGAGGTCGGCGTGCCGGGCGAGCGGGTCCGGGTTGTAGTGGGTGGCCGGGGACTGCTCGGGGTCGGAGTAGCGGATCCGCAGCGCGTACAGACCGGCCCGGTCGGCGGAGACGGTGAACGTCGCCGTGTTGCCGTTGCCCGGATCGCCGCCGATGCCGGTGATCGCCGTGCCGTCGGTGGCCAGGGAGAGCGGGACGAGCGAGGCCGTTCCCGCCACCGTGGCGTCCTGCGCCTCGTACGTACGCACCGGGAGCGCGCCCTCGGAGGGTGTGACCGTGAGACGGTCGACGAGCGTGGCGGACGAACCCCCGGTCACCGTCACCTTGTTGACGCCGGCCGAGAGGGAGACCGCCACCGCGTCGCGCCCCTTGGCCAGACGCAGGACGTCGTGTCCGTCGACGGAGAGCAGGGCGCCCGAGCCGTCCAGGGTGTCGACCCTCAGTGTGGCCTCCCGGTCGGCGGGGGAGCAGACCCAGAACGTGGCCGTCTGGCCCTTCGCGAGCCGGGCCGCGCCCGAGCCGGTGGCGGGGGCCGGGGTGTGCTTCGGCAGGGTGTAGACGGGGCGCGCCCCGCCGCCCAGCCAGGCCAGCTCGCCCTCGTACACCCGGGTGCCGGCCGAGGCGTCCGGCAGGGACAGGGTGAGGCGGTCGACGATCGCGTCGCCCTGCGTGGCGCGCCGGCCGTCGAGGCTCCTCGCGGCGAGCGTCAGGGTGTGCCTGCCCTTGGTCAGGTGGACCTCGGTGTCGGTGTGGTCCCACACCACCCACTTGTAGCCGAGCGGCAGGTACAGCTCCTGCTCGGTGTCCGCCTCGCCGTCCACCCGCAGGACGCGTTGGTGGGTGCCCGCTCCTTCACCTTGTCGAAGGTGTTGAGGGAGTTGGCGAAGACGCGCAGGTCGTAGTCGCCGTCCTCGGGCACGTCCACGGTGAAGTCGAGCGTGACGTCCGAGCCGGTGCGCAGTCCGCCCACGTCGTAGCCGCCCGAGGTGTAGAACTTCGACACGTCGCCAGTCGAGCCCTCCGGACCGTTCCTGGAGTAGCCGGACCCGGTGTGCGCGGCGTCCTCCGCCTCGTACGACGCCTGCCGGCGCACGGGCGCGGACTGGGTGCCCTTCGCCTTCCCGGCCGGGCTGAGGACGATCTCGGTCCTCCACAACTTCGTCAAGCCGCCCATCCACGGCTGGGCCTTCGGCCAGCTGCGCCGCCGGCTCCCCGCCCCGCCCAGCCGGGCCGAACTGGCCGCGACCTACGACCGGTTGCGGCGCTGGACCGACTTCTGGCCCACCGCGCGACGAGCACCGGACGCTGAACTGCCCCACTACCAGCACGGCAACGACAGCGGCTGGGACAACGCCACCACCTTCGACCCCGAGCGCGTGGTCGTCACCGCCGACCTGGCCGCCTTCCTCGTCCTCCAGCTCCGGCAACTCGGCGAACTGGCCGATGAGTCGGGCAGACAGGAGGAGTCCCGGCGGTGGACGCGGACCGCCGGGGACCTCCAGACGGCGCTGCTCGACCAGCTGTGGGACACGGACCGGTGCTTGGCCCGGGCCGAGCCCACCTGGACGCGGACGATGCCGAGCAGGACGAGCGCCGTCGGGGGGATCGTGCACATGAGTCTCCGGCCGGAGCCGCACGGAGGCAGGAGGGCTACGCCCGGGTGCCGGTGCGCAGGACGGCGAACACGCCTCGGGCCCGGGTGGCGTCCGGGAGCTGCCAGGAGCCGGTGACCTGGCCGACCGCTCCCCGCGGAGCGACGAACGGGCCGTCCGGGGCGGGCTGCAGGACGCGGTGCAGCCGCAGGGCCGTGCCGTGCGGTGAGGTGAGCGCGGTGCCCTCCCGGTCGTCGGCGGCGGTGAAGTCCGTGGGGAGGGAGCCCTCACCGGTGCGGGAGACGACGACCTCCCGGTCGGGGGTGTCGCTGACGTTCTGGTCCTGGGCCTGCGCGCGTCCCTCGATCAGGGCCGCCAACTGCGCGACCAGCACGGGGTCGTGGCAGCCGTCGTAGGCCCATCGCCGGCCCAGCACCCCGTGCTCCATGGTGCCCACCAGGGCGTGTTCCGCGCCGTCGAGCGCGGCGCCGCGATAGGTGAGCGGCAGCAGGTAGGTGACCGGGGGAGCAGCCGAGGTGTCGGTGACCGCCATGAACTCGATCCCGACCTCGCCCTGCGGATCGTCCAGCCGGAAGCCGCCGGCCTTCGTCAACCGCGGTTCACCCGCGCCCCCGCGGTACCAGGGGCGGGAGGGCAGCCAGGCGGTGAGCAGTTCCAGCTTGGTCGGCTCGAGGACGGTGCGGTGGATGACGGCCATGCCAGGGGGTTCTCTTCCTTCGGGCGGATACGAACCCTCACACCTTGGCATCCGGGCGGCGCGGCGGCACCGGATATTCCGTGCGGTGCGGGTGCCGTTCCCCGGCGGGCACGCGGCGTGGGCGGATGCCACCGACCAGGCCGAGGATCAGTACGACGATGCCCAGCCATACCGACGCGCTGGGCGTGCCGCCGCCGGAGACCGTGCCGACGGCCGCCGCGGCGAGCGGCGCGATGCCGGTGAGCAGCCCGGCCCGGCCGGAGCCGACGGCGCGGACCGTCGAGTACCACAGGACGAAGGCGACCGCCGTCACCATCAGCGCGAGATATCCGACGGCCGCCCACTGGACGCCGGACAACTCCCCGACCGCCGAGGGCCCTTCCGACACCGCGCCGAGCACGGCCAGCAGCACGGCCGCCAGCCACATCGCGTGCACGGACACCCCCCACGGGGAATGCCGTCGCAGCACCGGTACGGCGAGCAGGGTGAACGCGGCCTCGCAGCCCAGGGCCAGCGCCGCCCAGGCCACCCCGACGGCATCGGTGCGGCCCGTTCCCTCCACCAGCACCGCACCCGCCATCACGACGGGTGCCGCCAGCAGCACCTGCCGGCTCGGCCCGCGCCGCTCCAGCACCGGGCCCAGCACCCCGAGGACCAGCGGTACGCACGCGACCGCGACGGCGATCACCGCGGGCTCGGCATGGGCGACGCCCCGCACCACGGCCACGTTGAACAGCACCAGACCGCTCACCGCGATCCCCGCCAGCCACAGCCACTCCCGTCCTCGCGGCCGGAGCAGCCGGGCACCGGCCAGCCGGGCCATGACCAGGAGGATCGCGGTCGCGGCCGTGTACCGGACCGCCTGGGTGGTGAACAACGGGGCGTCGACGAGCGTGCGCGAGACGGTGACGCTGCTGCCGACCAGCGTCATCCCGACCATGCCGGGGACGAGCCGGGCCAAAGGAGCGGAAGGAGCGGAAGGCGCGGAAGGTGCGGAAGGTGTGTCCATGGCGTCCACGGTGCCCGCACAATGGACGTCATGGGCAGGTCCAAGAAGTCACCGGTACAGGGGTCCAAACCGGCAGACGCGTCCGCGCCGGGCGGGGCGGTCGGCTCGGACTTCCTCCAGCTCGACATCGGGCAGGCACCGCCCGGCGGACGGATCGCCTGGCTCGCCGACCAGCTCCGGTCCGCCGTCGCCGACGGCCGGCTGCCCGTCGGAACGCGGCTGCCCGCCAGCCGGGTCCTCGCGGAGGAGCTCCACGTCACCCGGGGGGTGGTCACCGAGGCCTACCGCCGGCTCGCCGAGTCCGGACAGATCGCCGGCCGGGGCCGGCTCGGCACGGTGGTCGTGGCGGCCCCGGCCCCACCCCGCGCCCCCGCCCGGCCCGGTGGCCCGGCCCGCGACACCCCGGGCTCCGGCCCCGCGCCCGTGTCACCCGTCCCCGTGCCGCCGGTGCCCGGGCCCGCGGTCTTCCGTTCGGTCGACCGGGAGGGCGTCGTCGACGCCCTGCGTGCCACGCCCTGCCGTATCGATCTCTCCCCGGGCGTCCCCGACCTCGCCGCCTTCCCCCGCACCGCGTGGCTGCGCGCCGAGCGAGCCGTCCTCGCCGGGGTCGGTCCGGCCGACTTCGGCTACGGCGATCCCCGGGGCGCCCCCTCCCTGCGCCGGGCGGTCGTCGGCTGGCTGGCCCGCAACCGCGGCATCCGCGCCGACCCGGACGAGGTCGTGGTGGTCGCCGGGGTGGCGCAGGCGCTCGGCCTGCTCGGGCGGCTTCTGTGGGAGGAGGGGATCCGCCGTGTCGCCGTCGAGGACCCCGGGTCGCTCGGGGCACGCCAGCAGCTCGAGTACGGCGGCCACCGCCTCGCGCCCGTTCCCGTGGACGCGGGCGGCCTCGACGTGGGCGCACTGCGCGCCGGCGGCGCCCGGGCGGTGCTGCTCACCCCGGCCCACCAGTTCCCCACCGGTGTCGTCCTCGACGGGGAACGCCGCCGCGAACTGCTGAGCTGGGCGGCCGACGGCGGAGTGGTGATCGAGGACGACTACGACGCCGAGCACCGCTACGACCGGCCACCGGTCCCGGCGCTGCGCTCCCTGATGCCCGAAGGGGTCTGCTATGCGGGCAGCGTCTCCAAGCTGCTCGCGCCCGCGCTCCGTGTCGGCTGGCTGCTCGTCCCGCCGGACCGGCTGGACGCGGTGGTGACCGCCAAACGGTACGCCGACCTCGGCAACGGCATCCTCACCCAGCTGGTCCTCGCCCGGCTGATGGACTCGGGCGACCTGGAACGGCACCTGCGCCATGTCCGGCGCCGCCACCGCCGCCGCCGGGACGTGATGCTGCGGGCCATCGAGGAACACCTGCCGGGCGCCCGGGTGCACGGGGCGGCCGCCGGGCTGCACCTCATGGTCACCTTCGGCGACGACGGCCTGCGCGACGTCGACCTGGCCGCCGCCGCCCTGGAACGGGGCGTGAAGGCACACCCCCTGTCCTGGCACCGCATCGGTCCCGGCCGGCCCGGCCTGGTCCTCGGCTACGCGGCGGGCCCCGCCCACGAGATCGAAGAGGGCGTCGCCGTCCTCGGCGCGGCCCTGCGGAGCCTCCCGCCCACCACCTGAAGCAAGGGCCATGATCGCCCGACCGCACGGTGATCATCCCTGCCGGGCAGAATGTCCGCATGACCCTTCGCTGCGCCGTGCTCGACGACTACCAGGGCGCCGCCCTGGCCCTGGCGGACTGGAGCGTCCTCGACGACGAGGTCGACGTGCGCGTCCTCCGCGAGCACGTCACCGACCGGGACGTGCTCGCCGCCGCACTGGCCGACTGCGAGATCGTCGTGATCATGCGGGAGCGCACCCCCTTCGACGCGGACCTCCTGCGCCGCCTGCCCCGTCTGCGTCTGCTGGTGACGACGGGCATGCGCAACGCCTCCGTCGACCTCGCCGCCGCGGCGGCGCAGGGGGTGACGGTCTGCGGTACGGCGAGCAGCCCGACCCCGCCGGTGGAGCTGACCTGGGCGCTCCTGCTCGGCCTGGCCCGGCACATCACCACCGAGAGCCGGTCCCTGCGCGAGGGCGGCCCCTGGCAGTCCACCGTCGGCCAGGACCTCGCCGACCGGACCCTGGGCCTGCTCGGCCTCGGCAGGATCGGCACCCGGGTCGCCCGCGTCGCCACCGCCTTCGGCATGCGGGTCCTCGCCTGGAGCCAGCACCTCACCGCAGCGCGCGCCGCCGAAGCGGGAGCCCAACTCGCGGGCAGCAAGGAGGACTTGCTGAACCGGAGTGACTTCGTGTCCCTCCACCTCGTCCTGTCCGACCGCACCCGCGGCCTGCTCGGCGAACCCGAACTGCGCGTCATGCGCCCCCACGCCCATCTGATCAACACCTCCCGCGCCGGCCTGGTCGACCGGACGGCCCTCCTGCGCGCCCTGCGCGAAGGCTGGATCGCCGGAGCGGGCCTCGACGTCTTCGACACCGAACCACTGCCCGCCGACGACCCCCTGCGCACCCTGCCCAACGTCCTCGCCACGCCCCACCTCGGTTACGTCAGCGAGCGGAACTACCGCACCTTCTACACGCAGGCGGTGGAGGACATCGCCGCCTTCCTCGCCGGCGACCCGCTGCGACAGCTGACGGCCGGCTGAGTTCTCCGCCGCTTCGGCGTGACGGCTGGCGGGTGCTCAGAACCAGTGCAGGCAGTGCGGCGGGCGCTCGGCCCGGAAGAGGGCGTCGGCGAGAGGGGCCGCGTCCGGGTGGTGGGCCCGGATGTGGCCGGCGCGTACGAGCGTGCTCGGGGTGGTGCCCCCGAGGTAGAGCGAGCCCAGGTCGCGCACGTCCAGGGAGAGGTCGGGCTCCCGGTCCGTCGGGACGCAGTCGGCCTTGCCGTCCCGGACGGTCAGCAGGTGGCGGCCGTGCTCGCCGAGGAACGGGTCGTCGACGTCGAGGACGAGCTCGCCGTCCGTGAACCAGCCGCGCGAGGTCAGCGCCCGGGGCACGTCCAGCAGCCGCACCCAGAGCCAGTCGGTGTCGCCGCCCACCTGCCCGGCGCGGAAGTCCGTGAGCTGCCGGCGCAGCGGGTGCCCGGGCGGGACGTGCTTGAACACGACCTGACCGACCAGGTCGTGTCCGAGGACGAACCGGGCCAGGGCCGTGAAGACCGCGTCGTCGGTGGCGATGGTCTCGTCGACGGTCAGGGTGTCGGACTCCCCGATCGCATAGCTGGCGTAGCCGTCCGGGACACCGTCGGCGTCACGGTGGACGGCCACATGGCGCGGCGCCGGAGAGACCGGGGGCTGACCGGCGCCCAGGTCCCACCAGCGGTGCGGCCGGGACAGTGCGCCGGGCTGCGCGCGGCGGTAGCGGTCGTAGACCTCTTCCAGGATCTCGCCGCACTCGGCGCGCCGCAGCACCTCGATCGTGCCGGTGTCCGGGCCGGCCGCTCCGCCCGCCCGGGGAAGGGCGAAGTCGCCCCGGTGGCGCGGCACCGTCAGCTGTCGCGTGTAGGTCGCCGGTCCGTAGCCGAACCTGCCGTAGATGGTGGCCTCGGTGGCCAGCAGCACGGACAGGAACTCCCCTCGGGCCCGCAGCTCGGCGAGCTGATACCGCATCATCGCGGTGAGCACGCCCCGGCGTCGGTGCGAGGGCAGGACCCCGACCGCGCTCACCCCGCCGGCCGGGACGATGATCGCACCGGGCAGGGTGAGCTCGAAGGAGTACGCGCCGGCCGTCCCGACGGGCCGTCCGTCCGCCGCCGTCGCGAGTACGCCGCGGTCCATCTCGAGCGCCGACCACCACACGCCCCGGCCCTCGTCCGGTGTCTCCGGGAAGCGCCCGAACGCCGCGTGGAGCGTGTCGACGAAGACCCCCAGGTCCTGCTCGTTCGTGGAACGGATCTCCGTCACTGCCGCAGCCTCCCCGTGTCACCCGCACCAGGCCTCGCGGTGCGGGTGACACCATGCCGCGTCGACCCACGACCAGGTCAAGCGAATTACGCCCGGGGCCGCGGCCGATGGGGCACAGCCTCACCGCGCCGGTCCCGGCCCTCCACGGACGGGGCCGAGCCGGGGAGGGGGTGGCCCGCGGATTCCGTCGTGAACCACACCGCGACGCCGCCGACGACGGCCGCGGCCATCATGTAGTACGCGGGCGTCATCATGTTTCCGGTCGCCCCGATCAGGGCCGTCACGACCAGCGGGGTGGTGCCGCCGAAGAGGGAGACGGAGACGTTGAAGCCGAGCGACAGCGATCCGTAGCGGACGTTCGTCGGGAACAGTGCCGGCAGCGTGGCCGGCATCGCCGCCGTGAAGCAGACCAGCAGCAGACCCAGCGCGCCCATGCCCAGGGCGATCGCGAGCAGACCGCCCTGGCGGATCAGCAGCAGGGCGGGGACGGAGAGCAGGAGGAAGCCCGCGCAGCCCGCGGCGATCACCGGCCGGCGGCCCACCCGGTCGGTGAGGGCGCCCGCGAAGGGCTGGACGACCATCATCAGGGTCATCACGCCGAGCACGACGAGCAGACCGTGCGTCTCGTCGTAGGCGAGTTCACTGGTCAGATAGCTCGGCATGTACGACAGCAGCATGTAGTCGGTGACGTTGAAGACCAGCACGAGGCCGACGCACAGCAGCAGCGCCCGCCACTGTCCCGTGACCATCCGGCGCAGCGGCACCTTCGGCCGGCCTGCCTCGGCCTTCTCGATCTCCGCCGCGAACGCCGGAGTCTCCTCCAGACGCATCCGCAGGTAGAGGCCGACGATGCCCATCGGGCCCGCGATCAGGAACGGGATCCGCCAGCCCCAGCTCAGCAGGTCCTCGGTGGACAGCAGGGCGGTCGTCACCGTGACCAGACCGGCGCCGCCGATGTATCCGGCGAGCGTGCCGAACTCCAGCCAGCTGCCGAGGAAGCCGCGCCGCTTGTCGGGCGCGTACTCGGCGATGAAGGTGGAGGCGCCCGCGTACTCACCGCCGGTGGAGAAGCCCTGCACCAGCCGGGCGGCCAGCAGGAGCAGCGGGGCTCCGACGCCGATCGAGGCGTACGACGGGATCAGCCCGATGGCGAAGGTGCCCGCGGCCATCATGATCATGGTGAGGGCCAGCACCTTCTGGCGGCCGACCCGGTCGCCCAGCGGCCCGAAGACCATCCCGCCGAGCGGGCGGACCAGGAAGGCCGCGGCGAACGCGCCGAAGGTGGAGAGAAGCTGGGCGGTCGGATTCCCGGACGGAAAGAAGACCTTGCCCAAAGTGACCGCGATATAGCTGTAGACGCCGAAGTCGAACCATTCCATCGCGTTCCCCACTGCGGCGGCCTTTACGGCGCGTTTCACGAGTGCGGGGTCGGTGACGGTGACCGTCTTCGGAGCGGTCGGGGGAGCCGGGGGCGCTGAGGTGGGTGTCGCGGTCGGCAAAACTTCGCTCGCCTGCTTTCGTCGGGGACAGGGACGGGCCTGCTCGGCGGCGTCGGCGGCAGGCCAGAGAGCGACCATAGAGGCAGCGGTGCCGCTCACGGGGCGTACGCACTTCGTTGCGTGCTGCATGTAAATGGCGTCCGGGCGGGCCGGACACCCCTTTCGGGGGGCTGTCTCAGCGCATTGCGTTGTGAGCTTTTTCGCTTCGCGGGAATGTGTCACGCGAACCCGGAACCGGGTGTGCGTGACCGAGGCGACGTGACCGGATATCGGTGACTTTAAGGCCCGCGGCGGGAGGCGGAGGATCTCGTCCAGAAAGACTCGTCCCGAGTAAAGGACACCTCTCCATGGGCTCTCGAAATTCCCCTTCCCGTGTGCGGAACGCATGCGACGTCGTCGAGGAACTGCGCGCCTGGACGGTGTCCGGGACCCCCGCGGAGTTCCCCTACACCCCGCTGCTCACGCATCTGCGGTCGGTCGGCAAGCACTTCCTCGACCCCGCCCTCCTGCGCCTGCTGGACGGGATACGCGGGGCGCTCCCCGAGTCCGAGGGCCCGGACGGTCCCTCCTTCCTGCACCGGTTCCTCGACGTCGTCCTCGACAAGCACGACGACCGCTACGACTACGCCAGTTACACCGCTCTGTCCCTGCTGACCCGGCCCGCCCCGGCCGACTGGCGCGCGGCGCTCCGCTCACGCGACGAGGTGCTGCTGCTCCTGCTCGCCGACCTCCTGCGCTTCGAGCGACGGTCGGAGACGGACACCCCGGACGCGCCGCTCGGCATGCCCCCCTCGCCCGAACTGGTCGCCAAGCGCGCCCGGTTGGCCGTGCGGGTGATGGAGCCCGCCGCCCTGCGCACGCTGCCGCCGGGCGCGGCCGTGGACCCCGCGGCCGTCGCCGCGGTACCGGGCCGCACCCCCGCCGGCCCGCTCGCGGCGGAGATCCTGCGCACCGCGGGCCCCGAGGAGGCACGGGTGCTGGCGGGCAGCGTGCAGCCGGTGTACGTCCTCCACGACGAATACCTGTTCCTGCGCACCCTCCAGTCGTTCGAGACGACGTTCACGTTCATGTCGTCCGCCCTGGCCACGGCGGTACGGCGGCTCGACGGCGACCGGCCCCGGGAGGCCGCCGACCTCGTCGGCGCCGTCGCCGACATCCTCAAGGAGTCCCTGCCGCTGTTCTCGCTGCTGGCGACCATGCGCCCGGAGGCCTTCCAGGCCTTCCGGGTGTTCACCGAGGGCGCCAGCGCCATCCAGTCCGCCGGCTACAAGACCTTCGAGTCCCTGTGCTCCACACCCAGCCGCGCACGGCTCGCCTCCTCCGCCTACACCTCCGTGCCGCAGGTGCACGCATGGGTGACGGAAGGACAGGCCACCGTCGAGGACACCTGGCACGGTCTGATCTCCGCACACCGGCTGGACGCCGCGGACGACGCGGTGCTCCGGGCGGCGGCCGACCGGCTGGAATCGGTGCACCAGCGGTGGAAGCAGACCCACTACCGCCTGGCCGTGCGGATGATCGGCGAGCGCTCCGGCACCGGATACACCCAGGGCGTGCCCTACCTCGCGGCGGTCCTCGACAACCGGCTGTTCCCGGCCCGGGACCGGCACGGCGCCCTCGTCGGCTGAACCGGCCGAACCGGCCGAACCGGCCCCCCCACGCCCACGCACACCCGCCCGGAGGCGTCCACAGCGATGAGCAGACGAGCACAGCCCGGCAGGCCCGGAACGGCCCGCCGGACCATGAACCCCGCGGAGAGCAACCGCCTCTTCGTGTACGAGTACGACCGGGGCAGCAACTACGAGGAGGACACCCGGCTCACCGCCGCACTGTCGGCGCTGCTGCCGGAGGACGAACTGGTCCACCCGGACCAGCGGCTGTTCCAGACGGTCCATCTGATCACCGAGTACGCGTGGTGCGAGATGCACTACGAGATGCGGCGGGCGGCCCAGGGGCTGGGCGGGCGCGACTACCTCCTCGCCGCCCAGCTGCTGGAACGCGCGGCCGCGACGGGAGACGTCGCGGTCCGGGCCCTGTGCGTGCTGCTGGACTTCCTGCCGCAGGAGAGCCTGCTGCGGATGCGCGAGACCTTCCCGGAGAACACCACCGGTCTCGACTCGCCCGGCGCCCGCAATCTGCGCCGTGCGGCCGCCGCGCTGTGGCAGGAGACGGAGGCCGCCCTCGCCCGCGAGGGGATCGGCATGCGTGAAGTCGTCACGGCGCAGGGCCGCGCCGCGTCCCCGGCCCGCGAGGACCGGGCCCCCGACCTCGCCCTCGTACGGCAGGCGCTGCTCAGGCTGGACGGCGCGGTCGCCGCGTGGAAGCACCACCATCTGCGGCTGGTGTGGTCCCAACTCGGCGGCCACCCCGAGACCGCCCCTGCCAACGCCCCCGCCACCGGCCCGGCCGCCGGCCCCTCGGTCGGCCGTGACGACCTGCCCAAGAGCCTGCGCGGCCAGTCCACGGCGGGCGTCCGTGCCATGGCCGAGCGGAGCCTCTTCCCGCGGCTGTGGGACTCCGTGGACGACACCTACCGGGCGTTGGTGCCCGACGAGCAGACACCGCCCGCCTGAGCGGACGAGCGCCGATCCCCCGCGGGACACGGCCAAGACGAGAAACGGAAGGACACGACTGCCGTGACGGCGACCGAATCCGAGACACGCGGCACCGGCGCGCTCACCGCCCTGGTGCGCAAGGCCTGGGCCGACGCGCTCGGGCACGACGAATTCACCGACGAGGACCACTTCTTCCAGGTCGGCGGCCACTCCCTGGGCGCCCTGCACGTGGTCAGGGACCTGGGCGCGGAGCTGGACCGGAAGATCCCGGTGCGCACCCTCTTCCGCAACCCCACGGTGCGCGAGCTGGCCGAGACGCTGGCGGCCGAGGCGTGAGCGGCCCCACGGCGGGGCTGCCGGTCTCGGCCGCCCAGACGGAGATCTGGCTCGCGGACCGCAGCGAGCCGGAGTCGGGCCGCTACAACGTACCGCTGGCCCTGGAGTTCCTCGGCGACCTCGACGTCCCGGCCCTGCGGGCGGCCCTCGCCGGCCTGCTGGTGCGACGGCCCGCGCTGGCAGGTCGCTTCGACACCGACGACGGCGAACTCCGGTTCCGCCCGGAGCCGGCGGCGCCGCTTCCGCTGAGCGTCGTACGGCGGTCCGGCTCGTGCCGCTCCGAAGCCGCGCGGGAGGAGGCGGTCCGGGCGGCGCAGCGTCCCCTGGACCTGAGCGGCGCGCCCCTGCTGCGGGCCGAGGCACTGCTCCACGACGACGGCGCCCTGGTCGTCCTGACGGTGCATCACATCGTGGCCGACGGGCGTACCTTGGACGTCCTCGCGGCCGACGTGCTCGCCGCCTACCGCACCCGTGCCGCCACCGCCGCCGGCTCCGGAGCCGCCACCGCCGCCACCGCCGCCACGGAAGCCACGGAAGCCACGGAAGCCACGGAAGCCACGGGAGCCGCAGCGGCCGCGGAAGCCGTGGCGCCCGGCCTCACCGGGCACGCACCGGCCGCCCACTGGCGGGACCTCCTCGCCGACGACCCCGTCGCCCTCGGCCCGCTGCCCGACCTGGTCCGGGCCGAGCAGCGGCTGCGGGGCACGGCCGGCTGGGTCAAGCGCACCCTGTCCCCGGAGCGCCTCACCGCCGTGCGCGAGGTCGCCGTCCGTCACTCCGTCTCGCCGGCCGTCGTGCTGCTGGCCGCGTGGAGCCTGCTGCTGCACGCCTGGTCCGGCGAGGGCGACGGTGTGCTGGGCATGCCCTTCGCGGGCCGTGACGAGCCGGGCAGCGAGGACGCGGTGGGGCTGTTCACCCGGGTGCTGCCGGTCCGCAGCCGCATGGCCGCCGACGACGAGTTCGGCGCCTACGCACAGCGGTTGGGCGAACAGGTCCTGGACTCCATGGAGGCGCTCGCCACCGACGGACCCCCGCCCCCGGCGGCGACTCCGCCGTACCGTGCGGTGTTCCTGCACCAGCCGCACACCGGCGGCGCCGAGGAGGTGCCCGGAGCCACCGTGCGCGTGGTGCACCTGGACACCGCCTCGGCGAAGTACGACCTCGCCCTGGCCGCCCTGGAGCACACCGACCGGCTGGAACTGCGCATCGACTACGACGCCGGCCTGTACACCGGGACCTCCGCCGCGTTGATGGCCCGTCAGCTCGACACGCTGCTGTCGGCCGCCGGGCGCCCGGGCGCCCGCTGCGGGGAACTGCTGGCCGCGCTGGCCGAAGCACCCGGAGGCGGCACCGAGGCCCCGGACGCCGAGGACACCGCCCCGCGGACCGGGGTGCCCGAACTGGTCCTGCGGGAGGCCCGCCGCGCACCCGACGCCGTCGCCGTCGTGCACGGCGAGCACACCCTCACCTACCGCGCCCTCACCGAGAACGCCGCCCGCGCCGCGCACTGGCTCCGGTCCGAGGCCGGCGTCCGGGACGGGGACCTGGTCGCGCTGCTGCTGCGGCCCGGGACGCACACGATCACCGCGATGCTGGCCGTCGCCATGGCCGGAGCCGCGTATCTGCCGCTCGACCCCGACCACCCCGAGGCCCGGCTGCGCCTGGTCCTGGACGACGCCCGCCCCCGGCTGCTCATCGCCGAGACGGACGGAACGGCAGGGGTGCCGGACGGCCTGCCCGTCCACACCCCGCAGGCCATCGCCCGCGCGGCAGCGG
Organism: Streptomyces griseoruber; assembly: GCF_001514205.1. Lineage (GTDB taxonomy): Bacteria > Actinomycetota > Actinomycetes > Streptomycetales > Streptomycetaceae > Streptomyces > Streptomyces griseoruber. Next base: position 168,676 of record NZ_KQ948782.1, read on the forward strand.
TCCTCCCCACCACGCCGCCCGCCGTCGACATCCGGCCCTCCGGCGTGTTCAACGTCCTCTACACCTCGGGCTCCACCGGCCGTCCCAAGGGCGTCCTGCTGCACCACGGCGGCGTGGCGCGCCTGATGCACCGGCCCGACTTCCTGCCGCTCGGACCCGACGACACCGTCTCCCACCTCTCCCCGCTCAACTTCGACGGCGCGACCTACGAGATCTGGGGCGCCCTCACGCACGGCGCCCGGCTGGCCGTCCTCGACAAGGAACTCGTCCTCGACCCGCCCGCCCTGCGCACCGCCCTGCGCGACCTGGGCGTGACGACCCTGCTGGTCACCACCCCGCTGCTCAACCGCCTGATCGAGGACGCACCCGACCTCCTCCAGACACTGCGCCGGGTGTACTTCGGCGGCGAACTGGTCTCCGTACCGCATCTGCGCAAGGCGCTGCGCTGGGCCCGTCCCGGCACCCTGCTGCACAGCTACGGCCCCACGGAGAACTCCTTCACCTCCACCTGGTTCCCCGTCGAGGAGGTGCCCGAGGCCGCCCGCACCCTGTCCATCGGCGCCCCGGTCCCCGGCACCCGCGCCCACGTCGTCTTCGAGGACACCCTCGTCCCCGCGCCGCCGTACATGCCCGGCGAACTCGTCCTCGGCGGCAGCGGTGTCGCCCTCGGCTACCTCGGCGACCCCGCCCGCACCGCCGAGCGGTTCTGGGCCGACCCGTTCGGCGTCGAGCCGGGCGGCAGGCTCTACCGCACCGGCGACCGGGTGCGGTGGACCGCCGACGGCCGGCTGGAGTTCATCGGGCGGGCCGACAACCAGATCAAGATCCGCAGCCAGCGGGTCGAGCTGGGCGAGGTCGAGTCCGCCCTGCGCGCCCACCCCGACGTCACCGCGGCCTTCGTCACCAGCCGCCGCAACGCGCGGGACGAGAAGGAGATCGTCGGCTACGCGGTGCTCGCCCGCCCCGGCGACCGGCCGGAGGTCCTGCGGCACCTGCGGGCGAGCCTGCCGGCGTACGCCGTCCCCTCCCACCTGATCGTCCTCGACGCACTCCCGCTCACCCCCAACGGCAAGATCGACCGCCGCCGCCTGCCCGGCCCCGAGGACACCCCGGCGCCGGCCCGGCCCGAGACCCGCGCCGCCACCGCCCCCGCGCCGGGCCCCGGTGACACCGTCCACGACGCGTGGCGGGAGGTGCTGGGCGAGCGGGACTTCGGCCCCGACGACAACTTCTTCGACGTCGGCGGACACTCGCTCCTCCTGGTCCGGCTCCAGGCGGCACTGCGCCGCACCACCGGGACCAGGCCCTCCATCGCCGATCTGCTGCGCCACACCACCGTCCGGTCGCAGACCCGGCTGCTCGGCGGCGACGGAAGCGACGGCCCACGCCCGGCCGCCCCCCGCCGCACGGGCTTCGCCGTGCCGACCGGGGCGGACGAGGACGCCGTCGCCGTCATCGGCATGGGCGCGCGGTTCGCCGGCGCGGCCGACCTGGCCGCCTTCTGGGACAACCTGCGCACCGGACGGGACTGCTTCACCGAGGGACCCGGACCGCTCGTCACCGAACTGCCCGACGGGCAGCGGCGGGTGGCGCGCTGGGGCATGGCCGCCGAGGGCGCACGCTACGACGCCGACCTCCTCGGCTTCGGCGAGGACGACCTGCGCCACGGCGACCCCCAGCAGGGAGTACTGCACGAGGTCCTGTGGTCGGCCGTGGAGGACGCCTCCCTGCGCCTGTCCGACATCGCCTCCCGCACCAGCCTCTACGCCGGCTGCCCCAAGGTCCTCGACACCGACCCCGAGGCCCGGGTGGACGACGTCGTCAACGCCGACCCCACCTTCGTCGCCTCCCGCTTCGCCTATCTGCACGACCTGTGGGGCGAGGCCCTGCTGCTCGACACCGCCTGCTCCACCGGCCTGTACGCGGTCCACCTCGCCTGCCGCAGCCTGCTCACCGGCAGCAGCGACTACGCCCTCGCCGGCGCGGTCTCCCTCGACCCGGCCTCCGACGGCAGCTACCGCTACCGTCCGGGCTTCCTCTACGCCGACGACGGCATGTGCCGGCCCTTCGACCGGCGCGCCTCCGGGACCGTGGGCGGTTTCGGCGCCGGAGCGGTGCTGCTGCGCCGTCTCGCCGACGCCGAACGCGACGGGGACCCGGTGTACGCGGTGATCCGGGGGAGCGCGGTCAACAACGACGGCAAAGCACGCATCGGCTACTCGGCACCCGGTGTCGAGGGCCAGTCGCGGGTCATCCGTGACGCCCTGGCGGCCGCCGGAGTCAGCGGCGCCGACATCGGTTTCGTCGAGGCCCACGGCACCGGGACCCGGCTCGGCGACGCCATCGAGATCACGGCCCTCGCCGACGCCCTGGGCCGGTCGGGCCCGCCGGTGGCCGTCGGATCGGTCAAGGCCTCCATCGGGCACTGCAACACCGCCGCCGGGATCGCCGGATTCATCAAGGCCGTGCTCGCCGTCCACCACGGCCACCTGCCCGCCACCCCCAACGTCGCCGAGCCCATCGACGAGCTGGCCCCCGGCGGCCGGCTGTCCCTGCTGGGCGAGGGCCGCGCCTGGACCGGACGGGCCGACCGGCCGCGCACGGCCGGCGTCAGCGCCTTCGGGGTGGGCGGCACCAACGCCCACGTGGTGGTGCAGCAGCACCGGGCCGCTCCGGCGGCGGCCCTCCTCCCGCAGCCGGAAAGGGTGTGACCCACGGTGAACCGACCCCCGACCCCGACGGACCCCCTCCGGGTGCTGGCCGTGTCCGCCCGGGACCCCGAGTCCCTGGCCGAGACGCGCCGCCGTCTGGCGGCATGGCTGGAGAGCACGCCGGACGCCGGCCTCGACGACGTCGCCCTGACGCTGTGGACCGGCCGGGAACGCTTCCCCTGCCGGGACGCCGTCACCGCCCGCTCGGCCGCCGAGGCCGTCGCCGCCCTGCTGACGGGCCCCACCACAACCCCCTCGCCCGTGCGGGCCCCGGGCGGCGGACCCCTGCTGCTGCTCGACGGCACGGCGTCGGCCCTGGCGCCGGTGGACCTGCCCGAGGTGGCCGACGCCCTGCGGCTCGCCCGCGAACACGCCGACTGCGCGGCCGCCCGTACCGTCGCCGTCCTCCACGGCCTGGTGACCTGGCTGCGCGCTCGCGGTGTGACCCCGTGCGCCATACGGGGCACGGGTCCCGGCGCCCTCGCCGCCGCCGCGGCACGCGGCGACCTCCCCCTGACCGACGCCCTCCTCGCCGCGGCGACGGGCACCCCGGCCACCGGCGAGCAACTCCCGGAGGAGCACGCCGACACCCCGATCGTCCGCATCGGCACACCCCACCCGGACGCGACCGACGCGCTCGTCCTCGACCCGGCCGACGGCGCGTCCCCCGCGCGGCTGCTCGCCGCCCTGTGGCGGCAGGGCTACGACGTCGACACCTCGCTCGGCCGCCCCGGGCGCCGGGTCCGGCTGCCCGGCCATCCGTTCCGGCGCCGCGAACCCGGCGGGTCCGCTCCGGCCGACGCGTCCGCGACGCGCGCTCTCACGCCGTACGAACAGCGCTGGCTGTTCTACGACCTGGTCCGGCACGGCTCCTCCGGTGACCACAACGCGGCCGTCGCGGCCGTCGTCCCCGGACCGCCCCCCGCGCCGGACGCCCTCAGCGCCGCCTTCACCGAACTCCAGCACCGGCACCCGGCCCTGCGCACCGTCTTCGCCGAACCGGGCGGCCGATGGCGAGCCCGCACCCTGCCCACCCCGCAAGCCCGGCCGGCCCACCTCGCCCCCGACCCGGACGGCGGCCCGCAAGCCCTGCGGACGGCGGTCCTGGACCAGGCACGACAGCCGCTGCGGCTGCGCGACTCGCCCCTGGTGCGCTGCTGTCTGCGCGCCGGACCCGCCCACTGGGCGCTGGCGCTGGCCGTCTACGAACCGCTCACCGCCACGCTCGACCTCCGGCAGCTGCTCGACGAACTCCTCGGCCTGGCCCAGACCGACGCCGCCCCGCGACCCTCCTTCGCCCGACACGGAACGGAATCACGATGACGCTCCTGCACACCCCGCCGCACACGCTGCCCGCCGACTGGTACGGCGCCGCGCCCGCCCCGATCGGTGTCGACCAGGCCTTCAACGGCTATGTCGCCGCCACCGTCGTGCACACCCTCGACCGGCTCGGCGTCTGGGACCTGCTGGCCGCCGACCCCCGCCTGGACATCGCCGGCTTCGTGCGCTCCGCCGGGCCCGCCGTCCGCGACCGCGTCGTCCGCGAGGTCCTGCGCGCCGCCGCCGTCTGCGGCTGGCTGCGGCTGGAGGACGGCGGCGACACGGCCGTCCTCACCGACGCCGGACGCGAGACGCTCCGGATGCGCGGCTACTTCACCTGGGCCGTCGGCGGCTACAGCGACCTCTTCTCCGGTGCCGCCCGGCTGGCCACCGGCGAGGCCACCTTCGGCGAGACCCTGCTGCGCGACGAGGCGATGGTCGCCCTCGGCTCCGGCCAGAACGACCGCTCCTTCATGTCCACCACCCTCGACGAGGTCCTCGACGGCATCGACTTCCACACCCTCGCCGACCTGGGCAGCGGCATCTCCGCCCGGGTCAGCCGGGTCGTCGGCGCCCGCCCCGGCACCCGCGGCCTCGGCCTGGACATCAGCGGCCCCGCCACCGAACTCGGCCACCGCACCATCGCCGAGGCCGGCCTGACGGACCGGGTCCGGGCGATCCGCACCGACGTGCTCGACGTGTGCCACCGCGAGGCCCACCGTGACGCCATCGCCGAGGTGGACACGGTGATGAGCTTCTTCCTGCTGCACGACCTGCTCGCCGACCCCGGGACCCGCCCCCAGCTGTTCACCCGGCTGCGCGAGGCGTTCCCGGCCGCCCGGACCTTCGTCCTCGCCGACACCATGCTCCGCCCCGACGCCGAGGGCTCCGCCACCCTGCCGGTGTTCTCCCTCGGCTACGAACTCGCCCACGCCCTCATGGGCGTACCGCTGCACACCAAGGAGACGTACGAGGAGCTGTTCGCCGCCGCCGGACTGCACCCGGTCCGCACGGTCCCGTTCGGCACCCCGCACTCGTGGCTGTACGTCCTGGAGGCGCGGTGAGCGCCCACCCCCTCGCGGTCCTGCGGGAGTTCTCCCCGCGCACCCGGGCCGTGCTGGCCGTCAACGCGGTCAACTCCTTCGGCGGCGGCCTGGTCCTGCCGTTCCTCTGGATCTACCTGGACCAGGTCCGCGGCCTCGCGTCCTGGATCCCCGCCGCCACCCTCGCCGTACAGGCCGCCACCTCCGTCGTCGGCGGCCTCGCCTGGGGCGCGGTCCTGGACCGCCTCGCGCCCCGTACCGTCGTCGGCCTGGTGATGTGCGTCGCGGGCCTGGGCACCGGCCTGTACGCCTTCGTCACCTCGGCCCCGACCGCGCTCACCGCCGCCGTGGTCTACGGGCTCGGCATCAGCGGGGTCGGCACCGTCCTGCGCTATCTGTACGCCGGTGCCGCCACGGCCCGGGAGCGCGGGCTCGCCTTCTCCGCCGACTACGCGGTGTTCAACGCGATGACCGGGCTCGGCGTGCTCGTGGGCGGCCTGGTCGCCGCCTCCGGACCGGGGTCCCGCGCGGCCCGCTTCGCGGCGCTCTACGTCGCCGACGGCCTCACCTTCCTGGCCGCCGGCGCCGCCCTCCTCCTGCTGCTCCCGCGCATCGGGCGCGGCGGCGACCGCGAGCCGTCGGCGCAGGGGCCGGTCGGCTACCGCGAGGTGCTGGGACAACGGGCTCTCGCGGTGCTGCTGGGCACGGTCGCGCTGTGCTCGCTGGTGTCGTACGGGCAGCTCAGGTCGGGGCTGCCCGGCTATCTCACGGCCGGCGGAGCGGTCGGCCCGGAGGGACTGTCCGGCACCTTCGCGGTGAACATCGTCGCCGCCGTGCTCACCCAGGTCGTCCTCGGTGAACGGATCCAGCGGGTGCGCCGCAGCACCGTGCTGTCCCTCACCGGCGTCCTGTGGGCGGCGGCCTGGTCCCTCGTCCTGGTCGCGGGCCGCCAGCACGGCACCCCGGCGACCGTCACGGCCATGGCCGGGGTGCTGCTGCTGTCCGTGGGGGAGGCCCTGGTGTTCCCCGTGGTCACCGGGCTGCTCAACGACCTCGCCGACGAACGCGCCCGGGGCCGGGTCAACGCCATGCTGTCCGTCGCCGTCTCCACCGGCTCGGTGGCCGGTCCCCTCCTCGCCGGAGCCACGCTGCCGCTCGCCGACGGCCTCCCGCTGGTCGTCGCCCTGGTCGCCGCCTGCGCCGCGGTCGCCCTCGTGGGACCCGCCCTGCGCCGCACCCTGCCGGCCGCCGCCGACCTGCCCGACCCGGCGCCGGAAACCGAAGAACCCGCGACCGCCGCCCCCGCCCCCGCCGCCGGCGACTCCCAGGAGAGGAACCCGTCATGCAGCACTGGCCGCTGAGCGGTATCACCGTGCGCACCCCGCTCGTCGAGCTGCGCTGCCCCACCCCGCGGGACCTCGACGCGCTCGCCGCACTGGGCGCCGAGGGCGTGCACGCCCCCGGGTTCATGCCCTTCTTCTCCCAATGGACCGACGGCGACCCGGCCACCGTCGCCCGCCGGGTCCTCCAGCGCCACTGGAAGGCCATGGCCGACTGGAGCCCCGAGGACTGGACGCTCTACCTGGTGGTCGTGCACGACGGCGAGGTGGTCGGCTCCCAGTCCCTGGGCGCACGCGACTTCACCGTGACCCGCGAGGTGCTCCTGACCTCCTGGCTGGGCCTGCGCCACCAGGGCCTCGGCCTCGGCGGCCACGCGCGCGCCGCCGTCCTCGAACTGGCCTTCGCCGGACTGGGAGCGCAGGACGCCCTCTCCGTCGTACGGCGGGAGAACACGGCCTCGCAGGCCGTGTGCCGCAAGTTCGGCTTCGCCCACGACGGCACCCAGACCAACGCCGTACGCGGACAGCGCGCCGTCAGCGACCGCTACCGGCTGCGCCGCGCCGACTGGGAGGCGGCCCGCGTCGTTCCCGCCGAGATCGGCGGCCTGGAGCCGGCGCTCGGCATGTTCGGCGCCGAGCCCGGCACCCGCCCACCCGCGTCGACCGCGCTCGCGGCCACCCTCTCCGGCGTGCGGTACGCGCCCGACCCCGACCACGCCGACGCCTGAGGAAACCGGCCATGCCACGCCCCGTCATCGCCGTCGTCTACGACTTCGGCTCCGTCGCCCCCGCGGACGTCGTGGACCGTCTCGCACCGCTCGGCGACGTCCTCCTCGCCGTGTGCCGCTCGGCGCACACCGAGCGACTCGCCCCACTGCTGGCCGATTTGGCGCCGGTCGTGCCGGTCGACGAGGATCTCGAAGAGGCCGCCGCGCTCCTTCGGGAGCACCGCCCCGACGCCCTGCTCACCTTCAGCGAGCGCCGACTCGCAACGACGGCCGAACTGGCCGCGCGGCTCGGGCTGCCCTACCACGACACCGCCACCGTACGACTGCTGACGGACAAGTACGCGCAGCGGCGAAGGCTCCGTGAGCGGGGCGTCGACCCGGTGCGGTCCCGGCTGCTGCGCACCCCGGACGACTGGGCGCCCGCGCTCGCCGCGGTGGGGCTGCCCGCCGTCCTCAAGCCGGCCTGCGGCGAGGGCAGTCGCAGCACCCACCTGGTGCGGGACGCCGGCACCGGCGCCGCGCTCGCCGCCGCGCTGCTCACCGGCCCGGACCGGGAGACGGCCCTCGTCCTGGAGGAGTATCTGGCCGGCGTCGACCGCACCCCGTTCGGTGACCACGTCTCCGTGGAGAGCGCGGTGGCGGACGGCCGGGTCACGCACTGGGCGGTCACCGGCAAGTTCCCGCTCGCCCCGCCGTTCCGCGAGGTCGGCCACTACTGGCCGGCGCCGCTCGCCGACGCCGAACGGGCGGCGGTGCTCGATCTGGCGGGCCGCGCGGTCGAGGCACTCGGCCTGCGCACCGGCGTCACCCACACCGAGATCAAACTGACCGCCCGGGGACCCCGGTTGATCGAGGTCAACGGCAGGCTGGGCGGCTTCCAGAGCGGCCTGGGCCGACTGGCGGGCGGACTGGACCCGGTGGCGCTGGCGGGGCATCTCGCGCTGGGCGGTGCCGCCCCCCGGACGGGGGCGCCGCAGGAGCGGGTGGTGTACGCCCGTGCGGTGCCGACCCCCGCCGAGGGCGGCCTGCTCACCGGCGTGCACGGGGTCGCCGACGCGCTCGCCCTGCCCGGCCTCGACGGCTACGAGACCCGGGTACAGCCCGGCACCCTCGTGCAACCCGGCGTCGGCACCGGTGAGTTGGCCGTGCTCTGGGGTACGGCCGACGACCACCGCGCGATGGTCGCCGTACTCGACCGGGCCCTCGACGCCCTCACCTACACCTTCGCCGACGGCCGCACCCTGCGCGCCCGCGACCTGGCGGCGCCGGCCCGGCCCGCCCCGCTCGACCGATGAAGGCGCCCCCTCGACCGATGAAGGCGCCCACCGACCGATGAAAGGCCCCCGTATGACCACCGAGACGCCGACTCCCGCCTCCCGTACGGCGGTTGCCGAGATCCGCACGGACATCCCGCAGTTCCTGCCGGTGGCCGGACATCACGCACCGGCGCCCTTCTACCTCACCGCCGACATGTTCGGAGGCGTCCCCGTCGAGCTGGCCGGCGGCCCCATCGACCACCTGGTCGGCAGGCCGGTCGCCGATCCGCACCGCCACGAGGTCGACGAGATCTACTTCCTGGTCTCGCCCCACCCCGGCGGCGCCCGCATCGAGGTCCTCGTCGACGGCGACCGGCACGAGCTGACCTCACCCGCCCTGCTGCGCGTCCCCGCCGGGGCCGAGCACCGCTTCCTCACCCTGGAGGCAGAGCCCGGCAGCTACTGCTTCGGCCTTCTGCTCGGCGGTGCGCGGTGACCGCCCCCGCCGTCCCGCGCACCCCGACCGGGGCGCCCGTCCGCCTCCACCTCAGCGAGAGCCCCTTCGGCCCCAGCCCGCACGCCCTGCGCGCCGCCCACGCGGCCGTCGACGCCACCGGGACCTACCCCGACCCCGCCCGCACCGCACCCGCGGAGGCCCTCGCCGAGTTGCTGGGCGTGGGCCCGGACCAGATCGCCGTCGCCAACGGCAGCGACGAACTGGTCCTGCTCACCGCACTGTGCCTGGGCGACCGCCGACGCCCCGGGGTCACCACCGCGGGCACCTTCCCCGGCTACCGGATCTGTCTGGAGAACGTCCGCCGCGGCTGCCGCGAGGTCCCCATGGGCGACCTCGCCGCCCTCGCGGACGCCTTCGACGGGGCCGGTGTGGTGTACGTGTGCAACCCGCACAACCCGACCGGGGGCGCCCTCGACCGCGCCGCGTTCGACCTCCTCGTCGAGCGGGCGGCCGCCACCGGCACGCCCCTGGTGGTGGACGAGGCCTATCTGGACTTCGCCCCGCCCGGCACCCCCCAGGTCCTCGACCACCTCGGCACCGGCGCACCCCTGCTCGCCCTGCGCACCTTCTCCAAGGCGCACGGGCTGGCCGGGCTGCGCATCGGCTACGCCGTGGGCAGCGCCGACCTCGTGGGGCGGCTGCGGGAGGTGCAGGGCAGCATGCCGTTCAGCGTCAACCGGGCCGCCCAGGCCGCCGCCGTGGCCGCGCTCGCCGACCGCGGCCACCTGGAGCGGGTACGGCAGGGCAACGCCGCCGCCCGCGAACGGTTCCGGGCCGACCTGGCCGCCCGGGGGCGCCGCGCGCTGCCGTCGGTGACCAACTTCCTCGCCGTGCCGGTGCCCGACTCCGCACGGGCCGAACGGCTGCTGGAACGCGACCACGGCATCCTCGTCCGCGACGCGGGCCGCTTCGGCCTCGACGGGCATCTGCGCGTCTCCGTCGGCGCGCCCGCCGCCCTCGCCCGGCTCCTCGACGCCCTCGACGTCGTCGCCCCTGTTGCCCTTGTCGATGGGACACCCGCCCACCCCGGCACCGGCTGACCGGGCGCCCACCCGGACCCGATCCACCGGCGGCGCACGGCCCTGACCGTCCGCCCCGCTCCAAGACCCCACCCGCCGCCCACGGCCGGGAGAAACCGAGGCACCCCGTGAGAACCGCACCCCCGCCGGCCGCGCCCCCCACCCGGGAGACGGCCGGTGCGCTCGCCCAGCCGTACGGCTACCGACGGCACGAGGCCGTCGAGCCCGACTGGCGGCGCTTCCCGGCCTGGCGGCAGGTCACCCCCGCCGAGTGGCGCGACCCGCAGTGGCAGCGCGCCCACTGCGTCAAGGGCGTACGGCAGTTGCGCGAGGTGGCCGGGACCGGTCTCGACGACGCGTTCTACGAGGACCTCGCGGCCGACCAACGGCAGTTCGCGACCATGCCGATCCTGCTCACCCCCCATGTCCTGAACACCATCGCCCCCCTGTCGGCCCCGGACACCACCGCCTGGTACGCCGACCCCGTCCGCCGCTACATGCTGCCCGTCGCCAGCGACCGCCACCCCCGCTGGCCCAGTCACCCGCTCGCCTCCCGGGACTCCCTGCACGAGGCCGAGATGTGGGTCGTCGAGGGCCTCACCCACCGCTATCCGACCAAGGTGCTCGCCGAACTCGTCACCACCTGCCCGCAGTACTGCGGGCACTGCACCCGCATGGACCTGGTCGGCACCTCCACCCCGCAGATCGACAAATACCGGTTCGTCCTGCGCCCGGCGGACCGCCTCGACCGGATGATCGCCTATCTGCGCGCCACCCCGACCGTGCGGGACGTCGTGGTCTCCGGCGGCGACGTCGCCAACGTGCCCTGGCCCAGGCTGCGTTCCTTCGTGGACCGGCTCCTGGACCTGGACAACATCCGGGACATCCGGCTCGCCAGCAAGGGCCTGGTCGGACTGCCCCAGCACTGGCTCGCCCCCGACGTCCTCGACGGCATGGCCCAGCTCGCCGCCAAGGCCTCCGCGCGCGGCGTCGGCCTCGCCATGCACACCCACGCCAACAACGTCCAGCAGATCACCCCGCTGGTCGCCGAGGCCTCCCGCGCCCTGCTCGCCGCCGGACTGCGCGACGTACGCAACCAGGGTGTGCTCCTGCACGGCGTCAACCACACCCCCGAGGCCCTGCTCGACCTGTGCTTCGCCCTGCTCGACAGCGCGCAGATCATGCCGTACTACTTCTACCTCTGCGACATCGTGCCCGGCGCCGAGCACTGGCGGCTGCCGCTGGCCGAGGCCCAGCGCCTCCAGCACGCCGTCATGGGCTATCTGCCCGGCTTCGCCACCCCCCGGCTGGTCTGCGACGTGCCCTACGTCGGCAAACGCTGGGTGCACCAGGCCGACGCCTACGACCGCGAACGGGGCATCTCCGACTGGTCGAAGAACTATCTGACCTCCGTCGAGCACGACGACCCCGAGGCGTTGCGCCGCACCCACCACTACTACGACCCCCTGCACACCCTGCCCGACGCCGGGCAGGCGTACTGGGCCCGGTGGCGGCCGGAGGAGGCCCGGTGAACGCCGGTGCGCGCAAGGAGAGTTCGCCTCTCGGACTGCACCGGGTGCTCGCCCCCGCCGGAGTGCTGCCGCAGGCCGCCGACCGGCTCGACCCCGACTCCCCGCTGCGCGAGGACGAGCTGCGCATCGACGTGGAGTACCTCAACCTCGACGCCGCGTCCTACCGGCAGCTCCACGAGGAGCACGGCGGCGACGGGGACGCGATACGGGACGCGGTGTGCCGGATCGTGCGCGAGCGCGGCAAGATGCACAACCCGGTCACCGGTTCCGGCGGCATGCTGATCGGCACGGTCGCCGAGGCCGGGCCGCGCACCCCGCTCGGGCTCAAGGCCGGCGACCGGGTGGCGAGCCTGGTCTCCCTCACCCTGACGCCTCTGACGCTGACCGACGGGCTGCGGGACTGGGACGGGCTGGGGGAGCGCGTACCGGCCCGCGGGCACGCCGTCCTCTTCGGGCGGTCGGTCGCCGCGGCCCTGCCCGCCGACCTGCCCGACGAGCTGTCCCTCGCGGTCCTCGACGTCTGCGGCGCGCCCGCGCTGACGGCCCGTACCGTCGCCGAGTACACCGCCCGCTCCGGCACCGCGCCCTCGGTGGCCGTGCTCGGCGCGGCCGGCAAGTCGGGCAGCCTGGCACTGGCGGCCGCCCGCCGCGCGGGTGCCGGACGGCTGGTGGGCGTCGTGCCCGACCACGCGGAGGAGGCCGCGCTCACCGCCTCCGGGCTGGCCGGCACGGTCCTGCGGGCCGACGCCCGCGACGCGGTCGCGCTGAGCGGGAAGCTCGACGGATGCGGCGGTCCCGTCGACATCACCGTCGTCTGCACCGACGTGTCCGGCTGCGAGCACGCGGCGGTGCTGGCGACCCGCGACGGCGGCACCGTCGTCTTCTTCTCGATGGCCACCTCGTTCCCCGCGGCCGCGCTCGGCGCCGAAGGGCTGCGCGCCGACGTCACCCTGCTCATCGGCAACGGCTACCAGCCCGGCCACGCCGAACAGGCCCTGGACCTGGTGCGCACCGAGCCGGGGGTGCGGGCACTGTTCGACCGCCGGCGCGCACCGGCCCGCGCCGCCGCCCGGCCGCCCGCCACCACCACCGGAAAGCTCGGCCTCGACCCCCGCCTGGTGCGCCGCGCCCGGGAGCTGGCCGTACGCGCCGGGCGCCCGGTGGTGGACCTGGCGCGCTCCCACACCACCGTGGCCGTCGAGCGGGCCGCGCTGCGGCTGGCCGGGCTCTCCGGCGCCGACGCCGAGGGCATCCCCTGGGCCAACCGGCTGGTGGACGCCGTACGCGACCAGGTCGGTCTGGAACACGGGGTGGCGCTGCCGGTCTGGCACGCGCTGCGCACCGGACCGAGCCGCGACCTCACCGAACTGGCCGCCCGTGCCACCGCCCGGGACGTGTCCTTCCGGCTCCCCGAGGGCGCCGCCGCCGAGCACGCCGTACGCGACGCCCGCCACGCCATGGCCGGGGGCCTCGCGGTCATCGACGGCCGCCGACGGGAACGCCGGCGCCTGATCGGGGAGTGGGGCGAGCCGCGCGGACCGCTCGTCTATCTGATCGTGGCCACCGGCGACATCCACGAGGACGTCCGCCAGGCCGTCGCGGCGGCCCGCGGCGGGGCCGACGTCATCGCCGTCATCCGCTCCACCGGCCAGTCGCTGCTCGACTACGTCCCCCACGGCGCCACCCGCGAGGGCTACGCGGGCACCTACGCCACCCAGGAGAACTTCCGGCTGATGCGCGCCGCCCTCGACGAGGTGTCGTCGCAACTCGGCCGCTATGTCCGCCTCACCAACTACGCCTCCGGACTGTGCATGCCGGAGATCGCCGTACTGGCCGGCCTGGAACGGCTCGACATGATGCTCAACGACTCGATGTACGGCATCCTCTTCCGCGACATCAACCCGCTGCGCACCTTCGTCGACCAGCGGTTCTCCCGCCAGCTCCACGCCCGCGCCGGCATCGTGATCAACACGGGCGAGGACAACTACCTCACCACCGCCGACGCGATGCAGGCGGCCCACACGGTCACCGCCAGCCAGCTCCTGAACGAGTACTTCGGCAAGGAGGCCGGACTCACCGACGCCCAGCTGGGCCTCGGGCACGCCTTCGAGATCGACCCGGACCTGCCCGACTCCTTCCGCATGGAGCTGGCGCACGCCCTGCTCGCCCGCGAACTGTTCCCCGACGCCCCCCTCAAGTGGATGCCGCCGACCCGCCACATGACCGGAGACGTCTTCCGCGGCTATCTGCTCAACGGGTTCTTCAACCTGGCCGGGGCGCTGACCCGGCAGAACATCCTGCTCGTCGGCATGATGACCGAGGCCGTCGTCACCCCGTTCCTCTCCGACCGCGACCTCGCGCTGCAGAACGTCCGCTATGTGATGGACGCCGCCGGCGCCCTGGAGGAGGACTTCCGGCCCGCCCCCGGCGGAGTCATCGCCCGGCGCGCGGACACCGTGCTGCGCGAGGCCGTCGACCTGCTGGAGGGACTGGACGGGCGCGGCCTGCTGGACGCCATCGCCGCGGGCACCTTCGGCGGGATGCGCCGCCCCGCCGACGGCGGCCGGGGCCGGGACGGGGTGGCCGAACGCGCCCCCGGCTACCGCAATCCCGCCATCGAACTGCTGGAGGGGTCCCCGGACCCCGGACCGGAAGGAGAAGACCGGCCATGAACACCCCCGCAGGGCCGCCGCCCGCGGTCCGTCCCTACGGCGACACCACCGACGACGGCATGGTGCAGCTGTCGTTCACCCTCCCCCTGCCGCACGGCCCCCTCGCCGAGGCGGCCGCCCTTCGGCTGGCCCGCCTCATGGGCATGGAACGCCCGCTGCTCGTCCACGCCCGGCCGGTGGGGGAGGAGTTCGCCTTCTTCGTCGTCTACGGCGCGGTCGTGCACCGGGTCGACCTGGACACCGTGGACGTCGTGGAACGGGAGTACCCGCTGCTGTCCGCCCAGGAGGTCGACGAGAGCGTCCACGAGGGCCTGGGCCGCGAACTCGTCGTGGTCGGCGCCTGTATCGGCACCGACGCCCACACCGTCGGCATCGACGCCATCCTCAACATCAAGGGCTTCGCCGGGCAGAAGGGTCTCGAGTACTACCACTCGATGCGCGTGGTCAACCTCGGCGCCCAGGTCGCGGTGGCCGACCTGGTGCGGCGGGCGGTGAGCGAACGCGCCGACGCCGTCCTGGTCTCCCAGGCCGTCACCCAGCGCGACGCGCACCTGACCAATGTGCGCGAACTCAGCGCCGAACTCGACGCGGCGTTCACCGGGCGCCGCCGGCCCCTGCTCGTGGTGGGCGGACCGCGCTTCGACCCGGCCATGGCCGCCGAACTGGGCGCCGACCGTGTCTTCGGACGCGGCACCACCCCCGACGACGTGGCCAGCTACCTCGCCCACGCCCTGGCCGGCGAGCGGGCCGCCGCCGCTGCGGACGACAGGAGTGCCGTATGAGGTCCCCACAGCCGCCCGCCGGGGACCGCCTCGACGCCCGGTTCCGCGCGATCGCCGCCCGCGAGCCGGACCGTACGGCGGTCACCGACGCCTCGGGCGCGGTCACCTACGGCCGGCTCGCCGAACAGGCCGACGCCGTCACCCGCGCCCTGCACGGCCGGATCGCCCCCGGTCAGCCCGTCGCCCTGCGCGCCGGGCGGACCCGGTACGCGCTCGCCGGACTCCTGGGCATCCTGGGCGCCGGCGCCTCCTATCTGCCGGTCGACCCCGGGTATCCGCAGGAGCGGCAGCGCTATCTGCTCGACGACTCGGGCACCCGTCTGGTCCTCACCGACGGTCCCCCGGCACCGGGCGAGACCGTGCTCGCGGAACCGGGACCGCTGGTCCTCACCTCGCGTCCGCCCGCCCCCGCCGCCCCCGCAGCCCCCGTCCTCCCATCGGACACCGCCTACACGATCTACACCTCCGGCTCCACGGGCGCGCCCAAGGGCTGCGTCGTCGGGCACGCGCAGGTGCTGGCCCTGCTGGACGCCGCGATCCCGCTGTTCGACGTCGGCGCCGACGACGTGTGGACACTGTTCCACTCCTGGAGCTTCGACTTCAGCGTCTGGGAGATCTGGGGCGCCCTGCTGTACGGCGGCCGCGCGGTGGTGGTCGACAAGGACACCGCCGCCGACCCGGACGCCTTCGCCGCCCTGCTGGCGGCCGAACGGGTCACCGTCCTCAACCAGGTGCCCTCCGCCTTCGGCAACCTCGTCACCGAGGCGGCGGCCGGCGGGGTGCGGCTGCCGGCCCTGCGCCATGTCGTCCTGGGCGGGGAGGCCCTCGTGCCCGACGACATCCGCCGCTGGTGGGCCGCGGGCACGGCACCCGCCGCGACCCTCACCAACATGTACGGCATCACGGAGACCACCGTGCATGTCACCCACTGCACGCTCACACCGGAGGTACTGCGCGAGGCCGGTCCCGGACGGACCCCGATCGGCAGGCCGCTGAGCCACCTGACCGTCGAACTGCGCGACGGGAAAGGCGAGTCGGTGGCACCGGGGCAACCCGGTGAGCTGTGGGTCGGCGGGGCGGGCGTGAGCCACGGCTACCTCGGCCGTCCCGCCCTCACCGCCGAACGGTTCACCGGGGGCCACTACCGCAGCGGCGACTGGGCCGTCGCCGACGCCGACGGCCGGCTGTACTACGCGGGACGGATGGACGGCCAGGTCAAGCTGCGCGGGTTCCGCGTCGAACTCGGCGAGATCGAAGCGGAGTTGCGCGCCCTGCCCGGTGTCGACGGGGCCGCCTGCCTGGTCGACGACAGCGGCCGTACGCCGGTGCTCGCCGCCTGTCTGGTCGCCGACCGTGACGTGCTCCCACCGCCTCTGGTACGCGAGCGGCTCGCCGGGCGGCTTCCCGCGCACCTCCTCCCGCAGCGGCTGCACTATCTCGACCGGCTGCCGCTCACCCCGCACGGCAAGCTGGACCGCGCGGCCCTGGTGGCCGCGTCCGGCGCCGGGCCGCGCGGGGGAGACCCCCGGATCCACGCAGAGCGAGGCGGTGACCACCGTGCCGGTTGAGTTCATCGGGATGATCGGGACCAAGGACTCCGAGGGCCGCCCCGACGGGCCCGCCGTCGACCCGGAGTTCACCCGGCGGTTCGCCCGGGTGCACGAGGAGGCCGGGTTCGACCGTGTCCTGATCGGCCACAGTTCCAGCTCGCCCGACGGCGCCCAGGTCGCCGCCCACGTGGCCGCGCACACCGAGCGCCTCGGGCTGCTGCTGGCCCACCGGCCGGGCATCCTCGCCCCCACCGCCGCCGCGCGGTCCTTCGCCACGCTCGACCACCTCAGCGGCGGTCGGCTCGCCGTCCATGTCATCTCCGGCGGGAACGACGCCGAACAGCGGCGCGACGGCGACCACCTGGCCAAGGACGACCGCTACGCCCGGACCGACGAGTTCCTGGACGTGGTCAAGCGGGCCTGGAGCGAACCGGAAGGGTTCGGGCACGAGGGCCGCTTCTACCGGTTCGACGACTTCCGCTCCGAGGTACGGCCGCTGCAACACCCGCGGATCCCGCTGTACTTCGGCGGATCCTCGGCAGCCGCCCACCGGGTCGGCGGCAAGCACGCCGATGTGTTCGCGCTGTGGGGCGAGCCGCTGGCCGGGACCGCCGAACAGATCGCGGCCGTACGGGCGGCGGCCCACGCGGCCGGACGCACCGCGCCGCCCAGGATCAGCGTGTCCTTCCGGCCGATCCTGGGGCGGACCGAGGAGGAGGCCTGGGAGCGGGCGCACGGGATCCTCGACGCCATCCGGCGGCGCGGCACGGCGGGGTCCTTCTTCGACCGCGCCCGGCCGCCCCTGCCGCTCGGACCCTCGGTGCACCCCGAGAACGCCGGCTCGCGGCGGCTGCTGGCGGCCGCGGCGCGGGGCGAGCGCCACGACCGGGCCCTGTGGACCGCGCCCGCGGCGGCCACCGGGGCGGCCGGCAACTCCACCGCGCTGGTGGGGACTCCGGAGACGGTGGCCCGGGCCCTGCTGGACTACCTGGACATCGGCGTGACGACGTTCCTGTTGCGCGGCTACCAACCGCTGCGGGACGCCGCGGAGTTCGGCCGCACGCTGCTGCCACTGGTACGGCAGGAGGCCGAGCGGCGCGAGCGGGCCGGGGCGGCAGCCGGCTGAGCGGTTCACGCCCCGAGGGGCACGGCACGACGGCGGAGGGCGCCGGCGGGATCATCCGCCGGCGCCCTCCGCCGTCATGGGGAAGCAGCTCTACGCCTGGGCCAGGCCGAGGTCGAGGCGCCGGGAGACCTGGAGCGCCAGCACCATCAGATGTGCCCGGTTGCTGACTCCCGCCTTTCCCCGGATTCTGCGCAGATAGGTGTCCACGGTGTGCGGACTGAGATTCATTCTGCGCGCGATGGAGGAATACGTGTGGCCCTCGGCGAGATAGCCGAGTACTTCGAGCTCACGGTCGCTGAGCTGCTTCACTATTTCGACGGTGAACGGACTCACAGGTGTGCCTTTCTTGGTGAAGACGAGGGCCTCGCGGCCGGGCCTTCGCCGGCTCGACGGTCAGGACTGCCGGGCGTGTCGCGCGCGCCGCCGCGCCGGACTCCGGCGGGGCGGGTTAAGGTGCGCCGTGATCGGGGGACGACACGGTGGGGGTGCGAGCCGAGTGGTGACCGTCTGCCCGATCCCGTCACGCCGTTCCCGGGGCTCGTCGAGCCGTGTGCGGACCGGCTCAGCTGCCCGAGCTGCCCCAGCCGCTGTCGCCGTCGGTGACGATGCCGGCCGCTTCGGTGACCACGTCGTTGGCGTACCGACCGCCCCAGCCGCTGTCGTCGTCGGTCTCCACCGTGCCGGCGAGCACGGAGTGCGTGGCCGTTCCGGGCGCGGGCGCCGACAGGGTGTGGGTCGCTCCCATAAGCGTGCCGAATGCGATGCACGCGAGGACGGACGCTGCGGCGGTGGCACGGAAGGATTTCATATGGGGCACTCCTGGTTCTGAATTCTTGAACGGAACCGGTAGTTCCGTGTATTCGATCTCCGGTGCCTCAAGACTTCCGTCCCGACGGGGTCATGGCCAGCGATCGAGGTGCTCACCAAGCTGCCCCGCAGCAAAGCGAACAGGGGATGTAATGGTTATACCTGAACAGAACCGGGCAATAGACCCGCCTGTACGGCTCAGTGACAGGGAGGTCGCCCTCTATCGATGGGTGGCGGCGAACGGACGCATGGACCCCGAGCGCGCGGCCCGCGAACTCGGCCTCAGCCGCGCGGAGGCGGAGGGCGCCGTCGTCTCCCTGACCGGACTCGGCCTGCTCAAGGCCGACTTAGACGACCCCGCGCGGCTGCGCCCGGTCGATCCGGACCTCGTGGCCGCCGTGGTGACCATCTCCATGGAGTCGGCGATCCGCACCCAGCAGACCGAACTGCACCGCGTCCGCGACCAGTTCGCCGATCTGCGCGGCCACTACCGGGACAGCCTCAGCCGCGGGTCGGTCGATCTGGAGGTGATCCCCGGAGTGGAGGAGGTGCGCGCCGCCCTGAACCGGGCCGCCGAGGAGTGCGCCGAGGAGATGCTCACCAGCCAGCCCGGCGGCAACCGGGTGCCCGCCGTCCTCCAGGAGGCGCTGGCCCGCGACACCGCGATGCTCTCCCGCGGGGTGCGGATGCGCACGCTCTACCACCACACCGCACGCTTCAACGGACCCAGCCAGGCCTATGTGGCCACCGTGTCCGCCCTCGGCGCCGAGTACCGCACCGCGCACGAGCTGTTCGGCCGGCTGATCGTCTTCGACCGCAAGGTGGCCTTCATCCCCGAACGCGGCGGCACCTGGGGCGCGGTGGTGATCCGGGAACCCTCGGTCGTCCACTACCTGTGCGAGGTGTTCGAGCAGGCGTGGACGCAGGCCGCGCCGTTCTCCGACGCCGCCGCCGACGGCCTCGAACTCGTCGCCAAGGACATCCACCGGACGATCGTCCGGCTGCTCGCGGCCGGCCTCAAGGACGAGAGCATCGCCCGCCGGATCGGCATGTCCCTGCGCACCGCGAGAAAACACATCGCGGACATCATGGAGACCCTCGGCGCCGAGAGCCGCTTCCAGGCGGGGGTTCTCGCGGCGCAGCAGGGCCTCCTCGACGACACCCCGGAGGCCGGCTCCGGCACGGGCCCGGCGGACTGAGTCCGCGCGCATCGCTGGGGGAACTCCCGGGACATCGCCGGGGCGGAGACGGGCCGCCGCCGGTTCGGTACCGTGATCCCGGGACTCCCGCAACTCCCTCCGTGTGCAGCAGAGTTCCTGCAAACCGCAGGTGCGGGCCGGAGCCACGGCACCGCTCGCCCTGCGGTCATGTGGCGGAAGAACAGGAGACCTGCCCTTCCCGGGATGTCCCGTGTACCACGTACGGGCCGTCCGCGCGTGAACCACGGCACGCGGGACGTTGCGGGTGCGATGCGGAGCGGAGCGGGACGTGGACTACGAAGGAGACCGGGGCCAGGGAAAATCCGGTCTGGAACTGTTCGTCAGGGATCTGGCCCTGTGCCTGTCGGTGCACCGCGACAGGGGGCCGGCCCTGGTGTGGCCGGACGGCGTCGACGCCGTGCTGGTCGACGGCGATCCGACGGAGGACGGCCACCCGCGGCGCGGGCGCGCGGACCCCGAACCGGCCGGCGTGGCCGCCGGGACGGACGCGCTCACCTCCGGCCTCGGTGAACTGCTGGCCTGCCGGGTCGGGAGCTCGTACCTGACGCTGGACCCCGGCACGCAGAGCGGCGGCAACACCGCGGCGACCGACCTCGTGCTGCTGCCCGTGCGCGGCAGCTGCGGTGGCCGCGTCGAACCCGCACCGCCCGGACGGGCCCGCGCCGTGCTGGACCGTCCCCTGGAACTGCGCCTGAGGGTGGGCGAAGCCCTCTACGTGCCGAGCGGTTTCGGCTACGAGCTCAACGAGGCGCACTCGCCGTGCACCCTGCTCGTCCTCGCGCTGCACCCGCCGATCTGGTGAGCCCGCGCACCGGCACCGGGAGCGTCCCGGTCACCGCTCGGGCCGGGTCTGCCGCCGGGCGAAGTGGATCAGGGGCTCCGCGCCCTCGTCCGTCGCCACGTGCACCACCTGGCCGACGACCAGGGTGTGGTCCCCCAGGGCCACGTACCGCGTGACACGGCACACCACCGCGGCCACCGCTCCGCCGAGCAGGGGAGCGCCGTACGCGCCGTCGTGGTCGACCCCGTCGAAACGCCGGGCCGCGGGCAGCTCCGCGAACCGGGCGGCCAGCGCGCGGAGCCGGTACGGCAGCACACTCACCCCGAAGCGTTCCGCGGCCCGGATGTGGCCCAGCGTTCCGCTGTCCGAGGCCAGCGACACGAGGAGGGTCGGCGGCCGGTCGGTCAGGGAGAGGACCGCGGTGGCCGTGCAGCCGACCGGGTCCGCTCCGTCATAGGCGGTCACCACGGTGACACTGCGGGCGAAGCGGGTCATCGCGGCGCGGAACGCGTCCGGCGGGACCGTGCCGGAGCCGCCCGGGGGAGCGACGGCGTCCTGGGTGGTCGCTGTCATGTGTCGGGTCCTGCCTTTCCGGGCGTGTGGTCTGTCGCGTGTACGGCACCACCACCGGCCCGCCCGGCCGGGCGGGCCGGTGGTCGGACGGGAGGCGGCGCCCTGGGGAGTGTGTCGAAAGCAGCGTCGTCCGCCCGCGGGCCAGACGGGACTTTCGACACCCGCCCTAGGCCGGGACGGAGGCGCGGGCGGCCGTACCGAACTCGGCGGTGGTCGCCCCCGCCGTCTCACCGCCGTCGACGACCAGCTCCTGGCCGGTCAGGAAGGCGGCCTCGGGCGAGGCCAGGTAGTGGAAGGCGGCCGCGATCTCCTCGGGGGAGGCGTGCCGGCCGGCCGGGATCCGGGCGTTGACGCCGGCCAGCATCTCGTCGGTGTACTCGGCGAGCTGCATGGGGGTCAGCACCGCCCCGGGGCTCACACAGGCCACGCGGATACGGGGGCTGAGCTCCAGGGCGAAGGTCTGGGTGAGGGCGATGATGCCGGCCTTGGTGGCGTTGTAGTCGGCGTAGTACGGGTAACCGCGGCGGCCGTTGACGGACGCGGTGGCCAGCAGCACCCCGCCGTCCCCGGTGGCCATCAGACGGGCGGCGGCGCGCCACATTCCCAGGGTGCCGAGGAGGTTCACGTCGACCACGCGGCGCGCGGCCTCCTCGGTGAGGTCGAGGACACCGTGACGGACACTGATGCCGGCGTTGGCGATGACGACGTCCAGGGAGTGGTCCCGGTGCACCCGGGCCAGGGCGTCCTCGACGGCCTGCCAGTCCGCGACGTCGCAGCGGACCCACGAGACCGGGCCGGCGGGCTCGTCCCGCGGCTCGGCGACGTCCAGGCTGACCACACGGTCACCCGCGCGCGCGAAGCGCTCGACGGTGGCCAGACCGATACCGCTGGAGCCACCGGACACGACGATGGTGCGCATGATGTGCAGTCCCTTTCCTTGCGGGGATCGAGTTCTTCGAGGAGTGTGCGCAGGGCGGTCAGAAGAGGACCCGCGCGGCGCCGGGCGAGGCGTGCGGGGTCGTCTTGCGCAGATCACGGCTGACGATCATGCGCTTGAGCCAGCGGTCCCTGCCGTCGTGCGCGGCCCGGAACGGCCTGCGGCCGTGTACGGCGACGTAGTTGTCCACCACCGCCAGGCTGCCCTGGTCCACGACCACGTCGAGCTGGACCCGCTCGAGCTCCTCCATCAGCTCGTCCAGGGCCCGCTGGGCGGCCCCGTCCTGGCCGGCGCACGTCATGAACGGATAGTCCACGCGCAGATAGGGGCGCTCCCGGTCACCGGACAGGACCGGCACGGGCTCGGGGTCGGACTGCATCCGCAGCATGCCGGCCAGCGCCGGGTGGCCCGGGTGGCGCTCCTGGAGCTGACGCACGTGCTCGTCGTCGGGGCGGATCAGGAAGCGCGGCGTGCGGAGCAGATCCGCCGTCTCGTCACTGATCTTGACGTCGCGCACGGACGCCACGATGGTCGGCACCCGCTCGTCGTTGCGCATCCCGAACAGCAGCAGATAGTCGCAGCGGCCCGGGTGGAAGCCGTCCTCGGTGTGGAACTCCAGCAGGCACTCGCTGCCGTGACCGCTCTGCCGCAGCTCGTCGCCGCGGATGGGCAGCAGGTTCTGCACGACCCGGCCCAGCTGAAGGGTGGAGAAGGTGAAGGGGTCGCCGAGGGCCGTGCCCACCATCGCCAGGAACAGCTCCTGGTCGAGGGGCGGGCCGTCGACGGGTACGTCCGCCCAGTGCGCCGGGGTGGCCCCCACGGCCGCGTCGTCGACCGGGAAACCGTGGATCACCAGGGCGGCGGCGGGCTCGGTGCGACGGAAGTGCTCCAGGAAGCCGCGCAGTCGTGGCGGGAGGTGGGCCGCGGCGTCCCAGTGACGGTCGTAGAACGCGGGCTGCGCGGGAGTGGGGGAGGAGTCGCGGAGGCCGGCGAGCGCCTCCTGGATCTGCTCGGTCTCAGCGGCGGACAGGACGTATTCGAGGGGAAGACCGTGATACATGCGGTGACCTGCCGGTTTCTGAAGAGAAGGACATCGGGGGTGAGGAGGGGGAGACGGGTGGACGCAGCAGGACGGGCACCAGCGAGGCGGCGGCGCAGAGCAGGCACAGGACGCCGCTGAACCGGAAGGCCTCGCCCGCACCGCCCTGGGCGAGCAGCGCCCCGCCCAGCGCCGTGCCCAGGCCGCTGCCGAGGGCGTCCGCCGTGCCGAGGAGGCCGAAGGCCCGCGCCGTGCGGCCGGGTCCGGCCTCCCGCGCCACCTGCGCGGAGACCAGCGGCAGGGCGACGGCCAGGAGGACCCCCTCGGCGAGGGACAGGGCGACCGCCGCGGCCACCGAGCCGACCAGGGGGTACAGACAGGCGCAGCAGCCGATGACCAGTGCCGCGCAGCGGATCAGGACGGGCCGGGACACCCGGGGCAGGACGGCACCGGCCCGGGGCGACAGGACGAGTGCGGGCAGCGCCAGACAGGCCGCCGACCAGGCGATCACCGTGTCCCGGGCGCCCAGCCCACGGAGGTACACCGCCCAGACCACGGAGTAGCCGCCGTAGAGGGCGGTGATGCCGAACAGCACTACCAGGAGGGGCCACAGGGTGACCTGGAGCGGGGGCCGGGGACCGGACAGGAGGGGCCGGGCGGCCGGGGCCGCCGGCTCCGGCGGCGACTCCGCGTCGGCGGGTCGCCCAGTGCCGTGTGCGGGGCCCGCCGCAGCGCGGTCGTGGCGGTCGCGGCGGTCAGCCGTGCCCGCCACCGCGGTCGCGGTGAGGGCGACCGCGGCGGCGGCCCACGCCGCCCCCGCACTCCCGTGCAGGAGTACGGCTCCCGCGCCCAGCGGACCGACCAGCGCGCCCAGCATCTGCGCGGCCGTCAACCGCCCGTAGGCCCGCTCCAGTTGGTCCGCACGCGGCACCCGGCCGCCGGGGGCCCGCGCGGCCAGGGTGGCGCGCAGCCCCGTGGCGGTCAGCGCCGCTCCCGCCATCAGCAGGAAGTCGGCGGCGGCCAGGCTCCACCACGGGGTGAGCGTGGCGAACGCCAGACAGCCGGCGCTCTGCACCCCCGTGCCGAGCAGGGTCATCCGGGTGGTGCGGCAGCGGTGCCCCCAGCGGCCCGCGGCGAGCTGGGCCAGCGCCCCGCCGGCCGCGGCGGCGGCCATCACCAGCCCGATCGCGCCCTCGGCCACGCCCCGGTCGAGGAGGATGAGCGCCTCCGCCGAGAACAGACCGAGCTGGCTCGCACGGGCCAGGAAGGCGACGGCCGCCACCGCGAGGGGCGCGCTCACCGCGCCCGTACGGCGTCGGCGTCCATGGCCCGCACCAGGCTCGCGGGACGGATGTCCGTCCAGTGCTCGCCGATGTAGTCCAGGCAGTCCTGGCGCGAGCCCTCCGGCCGGGCCACCGCCCAGCCCGCCGGCACCTCGGCGAACGAGGGCCACAGGGAGTGCTGGTTCTCGTCGTTGACGAGGACCAGGAAAGTGCCGTCCGGGTTGTCGAAGGGGCTGCTCATGACGGGTTCCTCCAGGGTGTCGGGACAGGGGTGTGGTGAGAGGCGAGAGGTGAGGGAGGTGCGGGGACCGCGGTGCCGGCGGTCAGCCGAGGCGTCCCGCGAGCCCCCGAGGCGTCGGCCGGTCGAAGACCGCCCGTACCGGGAGCCGCGGGTCGAGGCCGAGGGCGCGGATCCGGCCCGCGAGCCGCAGCGCGCGCGGCGAGTCGCCGCCCAGGGCGAAGAAGTCGTCGTCGGGGCCCACATGGTCGAGACCCAGGACCTCCGCGAACAGCGCGCGTACGGCGTCCACGGGACCCTCCGCCGGGGACGGCCGCCCGGGGAGCCCGGTGAGCACCCGGCGGAGCCGCGCGGCGGTGCGCTCGGCGGTGGCGCGGTCGAACAGGTCGGGCCGGTAGCGCAGTTGCAGATGGAGCCGGTCGCCGGGGACGCCCATGAGGGTCATCGGGTAGTGGTAGGCGTCCCGGCCTTCCAGACCGGACAGCCGCACGCCCGCGGCACGCACCTCGGCCATGTCCGCCGGGTAGTTCTCGAAGACGGTCGAGGTGTCGAAGAGCGGGGTGCCGCCGGCCAGCGCGTGGATGCGGGGCAGACCGAGGTGGTGGTGCGGCGTGAGGGCGGACTGCTCGTCCTGGACGCGGGCGAGCAGACCTTCCAGCGGTTCACCGTCCACCAGCCGCACCCGCACCGGCACCGTGTTGATGAACAGCCCGACCCCGTGCTCCACCCCTGCCAGCTCCGGCGGCCGCAGGGACACGGTGGCGCCGAAGACCACGTCACGCCGGCCCGTCGCCTCGGCCAGGACGAGCGCCCAGGCCGTCTGCATCAGGGTGTTGAGCGTGACCCCGTGGGTCCGGGCCAGCCCGTTCAGCGCGGCGGTCTCCGCCTCGGTCAGCTCCGTCACGACCCGCTCCGGCAGCAACGGTGTGCCGCCGCGCGCGGCCCGCGGGGCCAGCAGGGTCGGACCGTCGAGCCCGTCGAGCGCGTCCCGCCAGGCCTTCTCCGCGGCGTCCCGGTCCTGCCCGGCCTGCCAGGCCAGATGGTCGCGCACGCCGGCCGCGGGCAGCGGCCGGGGCACCTGCCCGGCACCGCGCTCCCGGGCCTCGTACAGGACGAACAGATCGCGCAGCAGCACCGGCAGGGACCAGCCGTCCAGCAGAAGGTGATGGACCGTCAGGATCAGGGTGTGGCGGTTCTCGTCCTCTCGCAGGAGGGTGAAGCGGGCCAGTGACGGCTCGGTGAGGGGGAATCGGCGGCCCAGGTCGGCGGCGAGGATCTCCGCCCGCTCGGCCTCCCGGGTGAGCGGGGCGAGCTCGTGTTCCGCCCAGAGCGGTTCCACGTCGCGCAGCACGAGTTGCACCGGTGTGCCCGAGGCGAGTGTGCCGAAGGCGGTGCGCAGCGGGGCGTGCCGGCGGACCAGGTCGCGGCAGGCGGCTCGCAGGGCGGCGCGATCGAGTCGGCCGTCCAGCGCGAGAGCCAGCTGCACGTGGTAGACGTCCGCCGTCTCCTCGTCGTACAGCGCGTGGAACAACAGCCCTTCCTGCAACGGTGAGAGGGGCAGTACGTCGGTCAACGCGTGCCGTGCCCACCGCGCTTCGAGCGACTCCAGCTCGTCCTGCCCGATCCGCTCGCCGGCGACGGCCACCACGGCGAGGTCGGAAGGGGTCAGACCGCCTCCGCCGCCGCCTGAGGTGTGGGCGACGAGTGCGCGCAGCGCCCGGAACCAGGTGTCGGCGAGTTCCCGCACGCGTGCCGCGTCGAGCAGTGCGCCGGGCCAGGACCAGTTGGCCACCAGGCGGGGGCCGTCGGGGCCGTCCTCGGTGACGGCGTTCAGATCGACGGCGTGCGGCAGCGGCATCCCGGCGTCGGCCGGGGAGACACGGGCGTCCCCCTCGTCGGCGGTCTCCCAGTCGGCGGCGCGGCCCGTGACGAAGCGGCCCAGGTAGTTGAAGCCGATCTGCGGGGTGCGGCCGGAGGCGAGCAGCGGACCGGTGTCGCGGTTGAGATGGCGCAGCAGTCCGTAGCCGATGCCCCGGTCCGGTACCGCCCGCAGCTGTTCCTTGACGGTCTTCACGGCGCGGCCGAGCGCGGCCCCGCCGGACCACACGTCGTCCCAGTCGGTGACGGTCGCGTCGAGACGTACGGGATACAGGGCGGTGAACCACCCCACCGTACGGGAGAGATCGAGCCCGGGGGCGAGCTCCTCCCGCCGGCCGTGGCCCTCCAGGTCGACGAGGACGCCGCCCCCTCGCTCCCCTCCCCGCCAGTGCGCGACGGCCAGGGCGAGGGCCGTCAGCAGGATGTCGTCGACTCCGGCGTGGAACGCCTCGGGCACGGTCGTCAGCAGCGCGGCCGTCTCCGGGGCGGGCAGGGTGAGGGTGATGTCCTCGCGGGTGGCGTAGACATCGCGGGCCGGGTCGAGCGGCCGCTCGGTCAGCAAGGGGTCCTCGGCGGTCGACATCGCCTGCCACAGGGGCAGTTCCGCCGTGCGCGCCGGGGAGTGGGCGGCCTCGGTGAGCCGGTGCGACCAGGTGCGCAGGGAGGCCGGCACCGGGTCCAGCGCGGCGTACGCGTCCTTCCCGGCCACCGCCGCCCGCCAGGCCGCCGCGAGATCGGGCAGCAGGATCCGCCAGGACACGCCGTCCACCGCGAGGTGATGCACCACCAGCAGCAGTCGGCCCGGTTCCGTCTCGCCCCGGTCGAGCCAGACGGCCCGCAGGAGCCGGCCGCCCCGGGGGTCGAGGTCCCGCTGCGCCGCCGTGGCGAGGTCCGCGAGTGTCCCGCCGGGATCGCTCTGCCGGGTGAGACAGTCCGCCGCCCGCACGGAACCCCGCTCGGTCACCTCCAGAGCCCACTCGGCGCCACCGCCGTCGCCCAGTCGCAGCCGCAGCGCGTCATGCCGGTCCAGGACGGCCTGGAGCGCCGCGACGAGATCCTCCTCGCGCAGCCCGGCCGGGACACGCACCAGCTGGGACTGGTGGAACCCGGCCACCGGGCCGCCCTGTTCGCGCAGCCAGTGGGCGATGGGCGTGAGCGGCACGGGCCCGGTGCCGGCCTCCTCGGGCTCGGCGGCGGGCGTGGTGCCCACCGGTCCGGCCACCGCGGCGAGCGCGGCCACCGTGCGGTGCCGGAACACGTCGCGCGGGGTGAGGGCCAGTCCGGCGCGGCGGGCCCCGGTGACGAGCTGGATGGACAGGATGGAGTCGCCGCCGAGTTCGAAGAAGCCGTCGTCCGGCCCGACGCCCGCTACCCCGAGGACCTCCGAGAAGAGCGCGCAGAGGGTCTCCTCCACCGGGCCCCGCGCGGCCCGTCCGCCGACGGCGGTGAACGCGGGCGCGGGCAGCGCCTTGCGGTCGAGCTTCCCGCTGAGCGACAGGGGAAGGTCCGCCAGCGGTACGAACGCCTGCGGGACCATGTGCTCCGGCAGACCGTCGGCGCAGTGGGCGCGCAGCTCCTCGGCGTCGAATTCCGCCGCACCGGCCGGGTCCGCCGGGACGACGTACGCGATCAGGCGCTTGACGCCGGGCTGGTCCTCGCGGACGACGACCGCCGGGGTGCCCACGGACGGGTGACGGGCCAGGACGGACTCGATCTCACCGAGTTCGATCCGGAAGCCGCGCAGCTTGACCTGGTCGTCCGCCCGCCCCAGGTAGAGCAGTTCGCCCTCCTCGGTCCAGCGCACGATGTCGCCGGTGCGGTACATCCGTGACCCGGGCGGGCCGAACGGGTCGGCGACGAACCGCTCGGCGGTCAGCGCCTGCCGCCCGTGGTACCCGTGGGCCAACTGGACCCCCGAGAGGTACAGCTCGCCGGGGGCACCCGGGTGGGCGGGCTGAAGTCCCGCGTCGAGGACGCGGACGCCGGTGTTGTCGACCGGGCGGCCGATGGGCACCGAGGCGGTCGACGCGCCGCGCGTGCTGCGCCGGTGGGTGACGTCGACGGAGGCCTCGGTGGGGCCGTACAGGTTGTGGAGTTCGGTGCCGGCGGCGTCGAACAGGTCGTGGAAGCGGTCGGCGAGCGCGGTGGGGAGCGCCTCGCCGCTGCAGATGACCCGGCGCAGGCCCGTGCAGCGGGCGGCCCCCGGAGTGCGCAGGAAGGACTCCAGCATGGACGGCACGAAGTGCAGCGTCGTCACGCCCTCGCGCCGGATCAGTTCCGCCAGGTACGCGGGATCCCTGTGGCCCTCCGGCCGGGCCACGACCAGCGCGGCCCCGGTGATCAGCGGCCAGAAGAACTCCCACACCGACACGTCGAAGCTGGACGGGGTCTTCTGCAACACCCGGTCCGCCGGGGTGAGTTCGTAGGCGGACTGCATCCACAGCAGCCGGTTGACGATGCCCCGGTGGGGGACGAGCACCCCCTTGGGGCGGCCGGTCGAACCGGAGGTGTAGATCAGGTAGGCGGGCGCCGACGGGTCCACGCGCGGCAGTTCCCCGCCGTCGGCCACCGCCTCCTCGGTCAGCCGCCCGTACAGCTCCGGGGTCACCACCAGCGCGGGGGACGCGTCGTCGATCATGTAGCGCACCCGGTCCCGTGGATAGTCCGGGTCCACCGGCAGATACGCGGCCCCCGCCTTGTGCACGGCGTACAGCGTCACCAGCAGGTCCGGGGAACGCGGCAGGGCGACGGCGACGATCCGCCCCGGCCCGGCGCCCCGGGCCACCAGGGCGTGCGCCAACCGGGAGGCCCGGTCGTCGAGTTCGGCGTACGTCAGGGTCGTGCCCTCGAAGACGACGGCCGGGGCGGAGGGCGTGCGCGCGGCCTGCGCGGCGAACAGCTCGGGCAGGGTGGTCGCCGGATGCGCGACGGCCGGGCCGGTTCCGGCGTCCGACAGCGCCGCACGGTCCTCGGTGTCCAGCGCGCCGACGCCGCCGCAGGGCAGGCCGGGGGTGGCGGCCAGGGCGGCCAGGATCCGCGTCAGGGCACGGGCCAGCCCACGCGCCGCCGCCGCGTCCACGACACCGGGCTGATGGCTGAGGTCGAGGCGCAGCCGCCGCCCCGGTACGGCCACCAGGCTCAGTGGGTAGTGCATCGTGCCCGTGGTGGCGGTGTCCTCCAGGAGCGCGACGCGCACCCCGCCGAACGTCCGCTCCAGTGACTCCTCGTCGAAGGGGGCGTTCTCGAAGACGACCGCCGTGTCGAACAGGTCGCCGAGACCGGTCAGCCGCTGGATGTCGGCGAGACCGAGATGATGGTGCGGGAGCAGCGCGGCCTGCTCCTCCTGGACGCGTTCCAGCAGGGCGCCGAGCGATTCGGCCGGGTCCAGCCGCACCCTGACCGGCACGGTGTTGATGAACAGGCCCACCGTCTCCTCCACGCCCGGCAGTTCCGCCGGCCGGCCCGAGACGGTCGCTCCGAACACCACGTCCTGCCGGCCGGTCGCGCGGGCCAGCAGCAACGCCCAGGCGGTCTGCACCAGCGTGTTGACCGTGACACCGCGGGAACGGGCGGAGCGGGTCAGCTCGGCGGTCAGCGACTCCGTGAGACGGGTGACCAGACGCCGCGGGAACCCGCACGCCCCGCCGCCCGCACCGGTGGGCCCCATGAGCGTGGGCTCCTCCAGGCCGCCGAGGGCCGCGCGCCACGCCGCCCGCGCGCTCTCCCGGTCCTGTGCGGCCAGCCAGGCGAGATGCCGGCGGAAGGACGGCGCCGGCGGCATCCCGTCGGCGCTGCCGCCACGGTCGTACAGCTCGAACAGATCCCGCAGCACCAGCGGGAGCGACCAGCCGTCCAGCAGGATGTGGTGGTTGGTCAGGAGCAGGACGTGCCGTTCGGCGTCCATGCGCAGCAGCCGGAACCGGACGAGCGGCGGGGCGGAGAGGGTGAAGCGGCGCTCCCGGTCCTCGGCGGTGATCCGGTCGAGCGCGGTGGACCGCTCCGCCGCCGGCAGCGGGCTCAGGTCGTCCTCCGCCCACGGCACCTCCGCCGTGCGCGGCACGATCTGGACCGCCCGCCCCGTCCCGCGCTGGAGGAACCCGGTCCGCAGGGCGGGGTGCCGCGTCAGCAGCGCCTCGCAGGCCGTCCGCAGGGCGCTCCGGTCGAGCGGGCCGGTCAGCTCCAGCGAGGTCTGGACGGTGTACACGTCGCTGCCCTCGTCGTCGTACAGGGCGTGGAAGAGCATGCCCTCCTGGAGAGGTGTCAGCGGCAGGATGTCGAGGTCCGGGCGGTTCCCGGCGGTGGACCGGGGCGCGGCGTGCGGCGTCGCGTTCACTGGGCGGACTCCCATGCGGCCATCAGTTCGGCCAGTTCGTCGTCGGGCAGGGCGATCGGGGGAGGTTCGGCTTCCTCGGCCCAGGCGGGCGGCTCGGCCGCCAGGTCCTGGGCGATCACCGCGAGCGCGGCGGGTGTGCGGTGGGTGAAGACGTCCCGGGCGGTGAGGACCAGCCCCGCCCCGCGGGCCCGTGCGACCAGCCGGACCGAGAGGATGGAGTCGCCGCCGAGGGTGAAGAACGCGTCGTCGGGACCGACCGAGGCCAGGCCGAGGATCTCGCCGAAGAGGGCGCAGAGCAGTTCCTCACGAGGCGTGGCCGGGGCGCGTCCGGCGGCGTCTGCCGTGACGGACGGGGCGGGCAGCGCACGCCGGTCGATCTTGCCGTTGCGGGTCAGCGGCAGGCACGGCAGCGGCAGGAACGCGGCCGGCACCTGGTAGTCGGCGAGCAACGGGGCCAGATGGGCGCGCAGTTCGGTTTCCGTGGGCGCCTCGCCGCCCGGCGGCGGCACCACATAGGCGGTGAGCCGCTTGACGCCGGGACTGTCCTCGCGCGCCACGACACAGCACTGGGCCACCAGGGGGTGCCGGACCAGGGCGGCCTCGATCTCCCCCGGCTCGACCCGGAATCCGCGGATCTTGATCTGATCGTCCGCGCGGCCGAGGAAGACCAGTTCCCCCCGGTCGTTCCAGCGGACCAGGTCACCGGTGCGGTACATGCGCCCGCCCGGTGCCCCGAACGGGTCGGCGACGAAGCGCTCGGCGGTCGCCTCCGGGCGGTCCAGATAGCCGCGGGCCAGTCCGGCGCCGGCCAGGTGCAGTTCACCGGCCACACCGGGCGGTACGGGCCGCAGCGCGCCGTCGAGGACGTAGGCGCGCATGCCGTCCATCGGCCGCCCGATGGGCACCGTGGCCGGTATCGCGTCCCCGGCCCGCATCCGGTGGCGCGCGGCGAACACGGTGGTCTCGGTGGGTCCGTAGCCGTCCACGACGACCAGCCCCGGGTTCGCGGCCATGACCGCCCGCACGGCCTGGCCGGGGACGACGTCACCGCCCGCCCACACCTCCCGGAGCCCGGCGAAACCGCCCGGCGACTCCTCGGCGAGCAGCCGGAACAGCCCGGCCGTCAGCCACAGCGCGGTGACGCCGTGCCCGGCGACCAGCCGCTCCAGGGACGGTCCGTCCAGCTGTCCGGGCGGGGCGAGCACGATCCGGCCGCCGGAGAGCAGCGGCACCCACATCTCGTACGTCGCCGCGTCGAAGGCCTGCGTGGAGTGCTGGAGCACCGACCGGTGGGCCTCGCCGCCGAACGCGCCGTCCCCGGCCAGGTCCAGCACCGCCCGGTGGGTCACGCCGACCCCCTTGGGCTCACCGGTCGACCCGGAGGTGAACAGGACGTAGGCGAGCTGGTCGGCACGGACCTCGGGGAGCGGGCCGGCGGAATCGGTCACCTCCGGTGTCGGCTCGTCCACGACGAGCAGCCGCCCGACGGCGAGTTCCCGCGCCGTGTCCCGTGCGGCGAGGTCGGTGAGCAGGACGCGGGCCCCCGTGCCGTTCGCCGTCGCGCGCAGCCGGTCGGCGGGGGAGCGGGCGTCCAGCGGCATGTACGCGCCGCCCGCCTTGAGCACGGCCAGCAGCGAGACGATCAGCTCCGGCGAGCGCTCCAGGAGGACCGCGACGCGCTCCTCGGGCCGCACTCCGAGGGCGAGCAGCCGGTGGGCCAACGCGTCGGAGCGGGCGTCGAGTTCGGCGTAGGTGAGGGTGCCGGCGTCACCGGTGAGCGCGACGGCGTCGGGCGTGCGCGCCGCCTGCTCCGCGAACCGCCGGTGGATCGCGGTGTCCGACGGGGGCGCGACGGCGGCGTTCCACGCGTGCAGCACGCGGCCGCGCTCCTCGGCCGAGAGCAGGTCCACGGCGGCGAGCGGGGCGTGCGGCGCGCTGGTGAACGCCTCCAGGAACCGGGCCGTGCGCGCGACGACGGCCTGCGCGGTGGTCCGCTCGACCAGGTCGGGCCGGTACGCGAGCCGCAGGCTCAGCCGCTCGCCCGGTTCGGCGATCAGCGTGAGGGGGTAGTGGGTGGCGCCGTAACCGTCGGCGGCGCGCACGGTCAGCCCGGCCGACTCCCGGACGGCCCCGGTGTCCCCGGAGTGGTTCTCGAAGACCGTGGAGGTGTCGAAGAGCCGGTCCGCTCCGATGGTCCGGCCGATGCCGGTGAGACCGAGATGGTGGTGCGGGGAGAGGGCGGCCTGCTCGTCCTGGACGCGGGCGAGCAGCCGCTCCAGCGGTTCGCCCGCGTCGAGCCGGACCCGTACCGGCACGGTGTTGATCAGCAGACCGGCCAGGCGCTCGACGCCGGGCAGTTCGGCCGGGCGCAGGGAGACCGTGGTGCCGAAGACGACGTCGTCACGGCCGGTCAGCTGCGCGAGCGTCACCGCCCACGCGGCCTGTACGACGGTGTTGGGCGTGAGGGAGCGGGCGCGCGCCGTCGCGGTCAGCGCGGCGGTGCGCGCGGGGTCGAGGGTGACCCGGACCTGCTCGGCCAGGACGGGCGCCCGGTCCTGATCCGCGTCGGGCACCGCGAGCGTCGGCTCCTCGACGCCCTCCAGTGCCGCGGCCCACGCCTTCTCGGCCGCCTGCCCGTCCTGGGCGGCGAGCCACTCGGCGTAGTCGCGCAGAGAGGGCGAGGCCGGTGCGCGCCCGTCACCGCCGCTGTACGCGTCGAGGAGGTCGTCCAGGACCAGCCCGAGCGAGGCGCCGTCGAGGACGATGTGATGGCCGGTGAGGACGAGCAGGTGCCGTTCGTCCGCCAGACGTACGAGCAGGAACCGCACAAGGGGCGCGCGGGCCATGTCGAACGGGCGGGTGCGGTCGGCGGCCAGCTCCCGGGCGATCCGCGCCTCCTGGCCGTCCGCCGGCAGCCCCGTCAGGTCCAGCTCGGTCCATGGCACGGTGTGCGCCCCGGTGATCACCTGGACGGCCCGGCCGGCCGAGGAGTGCGTGAAGGCCGCGCGCAGCGACTCGTGCCGGGCGAGGAGCGCGTCGCAGGCGGTCCGCAGCCGCTCCGTGTGCAGCGGGCCGGTCAGTTCGTACGCGGTCTGCGCGATGTACGGGTCGATGCCCGCGGTGCCCTCGTAGTGGGCGTGGAAGAGCATCCCCTCCTGGAGCGGGGTGAGCGGCAGGACGGCGGTGTGCCCGGGGTGGGAGGCGGCCAGGGCGGCACGCTCGGCGTCGTCCGGGCCGGGCAGCGGGCGGACCGGCCGCTCTTCGCCCGGCTCGGGGTGCCGGCGCGCCACCTCGGCGAGCCCGGCGACGGTCTTGTGCCGGAACACGTCCCGGGGCGCGATGACGACCGAGGCCTCCCGGGCCCGCGCGGCCAGGCGCACGGCCAGCGGGGAGTCGCCGCCCAGGGCGAAGAAGCTGTCGTCGATGCCGACCCGGTCCACGTCGAGGAGTTCGGCGAACAGGGCGCACAGCGTCCGCTCGACGGAGGTGCGGGGCGCGCGGCTGCCGGCGGCGCCGGTGATCTCCGGAGCGGGCAGGGCGTCCCGGTCGAGCTTCCCGTTGTGGGTCAGGGGCAGGGCGTCCAGGGCCGCGAAACCGGCCGGGACCATGTACTCGGGGAGGGACGCGGCCAGGTACTCCCGCAGCACTCCGGCGTCCGGCAGGGCGGCACCGGGGACGGTCACGACGTAGGCGACGAGCCGTCGTACCCCCGACCGGTCCTCGCGCACCACGACGGCGCACTGGGCGACGGCCGGATGGCCAGCCAGGACGGACTCGATCTCCCCGGGCTCGATCCGGAAGCCGCGCAGCTTCACCTGGGTGTCGGCCCGGCCCACGTAGACCAGGAGGCCGTCCGCGCCCCGCCGGACGAGGTCGCCGGTGCGGTACATGCGCTCGCCGGGAGCGCCGAACGGATCGGCGACGAACCGTTCCGCGGTGAGCGCGCCCCGGCCCAGATAGCCGCGGGCCAGTCCGGCGCCGGACAGGAAGAGTTCACCGACGGCCCCGTCCGCCACGGGCCGCAGCGCGCCGTCCAGGACACGGGCCGCCAGGTTGTCGACGGGGCGTCCGATCGCGGGGGTGGCCGCGGCGCGCAGATCGCAGTACATCGAGTCGACCGTGCACTCCGTCGGCCCGTACACATTGCGGGCGGTCAGGCCCGGGGTGGCACGGAGCCGGGCCCACAGGTCGTCCGGGACGGCCTCGCCGCCGAGCACGAGCACCCGGGGCCGGTGCCCGCCCTCCAGCAGCCCGGCGTCGAGCAGCTGGCGCGCATGGGTGGGCGTGGTGTCCAGCAGGTCGACGGCGTGCCGGTCGGCGTACGCGGCGAGCGCAGCCGCGTCCCGGCGGGTCGCGTCGTCCACGACGTGCAGTTCGTGCCCGGCGACCAGCCACAGCAGCGCCGTCCAGGAGGCGTCGAACACGAACGCGTTGGTCAGCGCCACCCGGAAGCGCTCCACCCCGGCCTCCGCCACGGCGGGCTCGATGAGGACGCGCCGGTGGTGCTCGTGGAGGTTGCTCAGGCTGCGGTGCTCGACGGCGACGCCCTTGGGCCGGCCGGTGGAGCCGGAGGTGTGGATGACGTAGGCGAGGTGCCGGGGGAGCAGGGGCCGGGTGCGGTCCTCGTCCGTGGGGTCGGACACCGGGAGTCCGGGCAGACCGAGCCCGGCGTCCTCCAGGAGCAGCACCGGCGCGCCGTCGTCCCGGGGCAGCGCCTCGGCCAGTGCGGCGGTGGTCAGGATCAGCGCCGGGGCGGTCTCGGCGAGGATCTGCCGGGTCCGCTCGGCCGGGTGCTCCGGGTCCAGCGGTACATAGGCGGCACCCGCCTTGAGGACACCGAGCAGGGCGACGACGGTGTCGGCGCCGCGCGGGAGGGCCAGGGCCACGCACTGCTCGGGTCCGGTGCCGAGGCCGGCCAGCAGGTGGGCCAGCTGGTTGGCGGACGCGTTGAGCTCGTGGAAGGTGAGCGTGCGGCCGGGCGAGACCAGGGCGCGGGCGTCGGGGGTGCGGGCGGCCTGGGAGGCGAACAGATCGGCGACGGTGGCGGGGGCGACCGGGCGGGGCGGTTCCCCGGCACCGGACCGGGCCGCCTCGATCTCCGGGCCGGTCAGGGTGTCCAGTCGGCCGAGCGGGAGACCGGGGTCCGCCGAGGCCATCGCGGTGAGGAAGGCGAGGAAACGCTCCTGGATCCGGGCCAGTTCGTCCGCCTCGTAGAGCGCGGGGTTGGCGTCGAACGAGAACTCGAGCCCGTTGCCGTCGGAGCGTTCGTACACGGCGATCGAGAGGTCGCCGACCGGCCCGTTCGACATGTTGTGAACGGTGATCGGATGCCCGGCGAACGTGACGTCGAAATCGAAGGGCATGATGTTCACCATGGGGCCGAAAAGATGTCGCCCCTCGTCCAGAAGTCTCAGATCACGACGCAGATCCCCGTACGGATAACGCTGATGCCGCAGCAGGTTCCTGAGTTCCCCGGCGACATTCCGTAACACGTCTCCGACCGTCATCTCCGGGGAAAGGATGACGCGCAGCGGGAGTTCGTTGGAGACCATTCCCGGAATGTTCCGCGCCCGGGCGCCATGGCGTGCGGAGACGGGAATGCCGACCGTGATGTCCCGCAGCCCGGTGACCCGGTGGAGCTGCGCGGCGACGGCCGCGACGACGACGGCCGACCAGGAGGTCCGGGCGGCGCGGGCGGTCGCCCGCAGACGGTCCAGCACCTCGGGGGACAGACGTGTGACGTGCCGCAGGAAGGAGTCCGAGGGCGGGGCGGCGCGCCCGGAGCCGGCGAATGTGGCGATCTCGTCGGGACGGTCGGCGAACCGTTCGGTCCAGTGCGCCCGGTCCTTGCCGTACTGCTCGGAAGCCCGGTAGGCGCTCTCGCCCTCCAGCAGCGCGCCGTACGGCGCGAAGGCATCCTCGTCGGCCGGCTCACCGGCGGCCAGCGCGGTGTAGACGCGGGCCACGCGCCCGGTGACGGCCGCCGCCCCGAACGCGTCCACGAGGACGTGGTGGTAGCGCTGGTGCCAGAAGTGGCGGTCCTCGGCCAGCTTGATCAGGGCGTACGCGTACAGCTCCCCCTCGCCCAGGTCCACGGGCCGGGCCAGGTCCGCGGCGATGTACGCGCGCGCCGCCCCCTCCGGGTCGTCCTCGCCGGACAGGTCGAGGCGGATCAGCGGGGGGCCGGGCGGACCGCCGAGCACCTGTCGCGGACCGTCGCGTTCCTCCACCGGCCGGATGCGCAACGCCCCGGCCTCTTCGACCACTTGCGCCAGGGCGGCCTCGAACAGGTCCCCGTCGACCGGCCCGTGGATTTCCACGAATTCGCCGACGTTGTAGACGGGAGAATTCCGATTCAGCTGGTGCGCGAACCAGACCCCGCTCTGGGCTGCCGTCAACGGCAGCGAAGTGTGCTGGGCAGCAGACATGACTCCACCTCGGTCGGAGCTACGGCGGTCGGGACACCGCGAAATACCGTGAACATGCCGCGTCGCCTATGTCGTTGCGCAGGGAGCGGACGCGTTACCGATGATTTCTCCGACGCGTTTTCCGCTCAAGTCACGGGATGGCGTTACCGAGGTGGGGTGAGGTGAGGTGCTCAGGGGGTGCCGGGGAGGCCGAGGCCCAGCCGGTCGGCGACCGTGGTGAGGGCCGCGCCCAGCGGGAGCGCGACGCGGGTGAGGGCGTGGCGGTCGCCCCGGGTCGCGTCGCGGTTGACGATCAGCACCGGTTTCCCGGCCTGAGCGGCCTCGCGGACGAACCGGAGCCCGGACATCACCGTCAGTGAGGAACCCAGGACCAGCAGCGAGGTCGCCCCCTGGACCAGCCGTCGGCAGTGCTCGACCCGCCCCGGCGGCACGGTTTCGCCGAAGAACACCACGTCGGGTTTGAGGACGCCGCCGCAGTCCGCGCAGGGCACCACCCGGAAGTCCCCGACCTGCTCGTCGGTGAGGTCGGCGTCCCCGTCCGGATTGATGCCCGCCGCCACCGGCGCGAAGTCCGCGTTGGCCTCCTCCAGCCGACGGGCGAGTTCCCGGCGCGGGCTGAAGGCACCGCAGGACAGACAGACCACCCGGGCCAGGCTCCCGTGGAGTT
The DNA here is from genome assembly GCF_001514205.1 of Streptomyces griseoruber. Lineage (GTDB taxonomy): Bacteria > Actinomycetota > Actinomycetes > Streptomycetales > Streptomycetaceae > Streptomyces > Streptomyces griseoruber. The sequence continues at coordinate 206,456 of NZ_KQ948782.1, forward strand.
CCACGACGTCCTCGCTGCCGGCGCCCTGGTGCAGCCCGTCGACGTTCTGGGTGATCACCCCCGAGAGCAGCCCGTGCCGCCCGAACGCGGCCACGGCCCGGTGCCCGGCGTTGGGCCGCGCCCGGCCGAAGGTGCGCCAGCCGAGGTGGCTGCGCGCCCAGTACCGGCGCCGCGCCTGCGCCTCGGCGGTGAAGTCCTGGTAGGTCATCGGCGTGTGCCGGCTCAGACTGCCGCCCTCGCCCCGGTAGTCGGGGATGCCCGATTCCGTGGAGAGGCCCGCCCCGCTGAGCACCAGCACCCCGCCGCCGCTCAGGGCGTCGACGACCGGCTCCAGATCCGTGGTGCCCGGCGGCAGGCCCTCGGTGGGCGTCCAGCTCAGAGTGGGGCGTATCCGCATGCCGCAAGGGTACGAAAGGTGCCCCACCGCTTGAGAAGACCGGCGGGCGGGCCGACAGTGAGAGGCATGAGCCGTCACCGACGCCCACCGCACAGAGCGCCGTGGATCGTGGGTGCGGCAGTCGTCCTCACCGCGGGTGGCCTGGGCGTCTGGGCGCTGACGGCCTCGGACGACGACGGTACGTCCCGGCCGTCGCCCACGGCCTCGTCCGACCTGTCCCTGCCCACCCTCGCGCCCTCGCCGTCGCGGACGGCCTCCCCCCGGACCTCGAGTACGTCGCGGCCCGTACCCCCGCATCCGTCGGGCTCCCGACCACCGGTGGCCACGACGCACCCCGGCGGCCATGCCGTGTCGTCGGCGACGCCACGGAGGACGGCGCCGGAACCGACGCCGTCCCGCACGCCCGTTCGGTCAGCGCGCCCGGCGCAGACCGCCACCGCGGTGCCACGCCCGACGCCGACCGTCTCCGCACCGCCCTCCACGCCCTCCACGCCCTCCACCCCGGCTCCGACACCGCCCTCCGCGGCCGCGAGCAGCTCGGCGCCCACGACCGTCTGGTTCACGTCGCCGGTGGCCGAGGCCGCCGCACAGCGCATGGCCGCCTCGGGGACGGTCGGCGACCCGGTGTGCTCGCTGTCGGCACAGGGCGACCCCGACCCCCGGCTCGTGCCGCAAGCCGGCCGTATCGGCGTCGGCACCTCCGACGGCTACTGGTGCCTGATCTGGTAGCTCCCGCCCGGCCTGTGACGAAGGCCATAGGCGGCAGGGTCCGATCTTGGAATGCGCAGGCCCCTGCCGCTGCTGGACCTTGATGGGCCTCCCCTGCCCCGGGGGGCGCACCGGGCAATGGCGGCCGGCGCGACTGGCCACCGGAGCAGGGCGATGTCGGTCCCCCGCCCGCTCCGCCGCATCCGGATCGCCGCCCCCGAAAGGTACCCCCGCTCCATGCCCCTGGCCCTGCTGTCCCTCGCCGTCGTCGCGTTCGGCATCGGTACGACCGAATTCGCCACGATGGGACTGCTTCCCCAGATCGCCGACGGCATCGGCGTGTCCGTCCCGCAAGCCGGCAACGTGGTCTCCGCCTACGCGCTCGGCGTCGTCGTCGGCGCCCCCGTCCTCACCGGCATCGGCGCCCGCATCCCCCACAAGCGGCTCCTGCTCCTGCTGTCCGGGCTGTTCGTGATCGGCAACGTCGCGTCCGCCCTCGCCCCCACCTTCGGCTGGCTGTTCGCCGCGCGCTTCCTGGCGGGCCTGCCGCACGGCGCCCTGTTCGGCGTGGGCGCCGTCGTGGCGTCCCGCCTGGTCGCCCCCGAGCGGGCCGGACGCGCCGTCTCGAGGATGTTCCTGGGCCTCACCGTCGCCAACATCGTCGGCGTCCCGGCCGGTACCGCGCTCGGCCAGCAGTTCGGCTGGCGGTACGCCTACTGCGCGGTCGCCGTCATCGGCCTGATCGCCCTCGCCGCGCTGGCCGCCTTCGTCCCCCACCAGCCGCGCGGCTCCCGGGCGGGCATCCGTCACGAACTGCGGGCGATGGGGAACAAGCAGGTCGCCATCGGACTCGCCACCGCCGTCGTCGGATTCGGCGGCTTCTTCGCCGTCTACAGCTACCTGGTGCCGATCCTGACGCATCTGACGGGCCTCTCCGACTCCTCGACCACCCTGGTCCTCGCGCTCTACGGCGCCGGAATGACGCTGGGCACGCTGATCGCGGGCCCGCTGACCGACCGCGCCCTGCGCCCGACGCTGTACGGCGGGCTCGCCCTGCTCGGCGCGACGCTCGTGGCGTTCTACTTCACGGTCCACAGCACCGTGCCCGCCCTGCTGACGCTCGTCGTCATGGGCGCGATGGGCGCCCTCGTCACCACGCCGGTGCAGATGCTGCTCATGGCCAAGGCGAAGGACGCCCCGACGATGGCGGCGGCCTCCAACCACTCCGCGTTCAACCTGGCCAACGCGGGCGGCGCCTGGCTCGGCGGCCTCGCCATCTCGGCCGGCTGGGGCTGGGCCTCGCCCGCCCTGGTCGGCGCGGCCCTCGCCGCCGCGGGCCTCGGCCTCGCCTTCACCGGCGGCCTCATGGACCGGGGGAGCGGGAACTCCGAGGTGATCACGTCGTCCGGCACGAAGGCCCCGACGGAGACCGACCAGGTCACGGCGCGCTAGTGCCGCGGCAGGCAACGTTCGCCCCGTCGCGACGCCCGGCACGCACTCTCGCCGCACCGGCCGAAAGCCCAAGTACGTCCAGTACGAGGACTTCCGGCCGGCACGCCGAGAGCAACGCACCGGACGCCGCACCGTGACGGGCAAACGTTGCCTGCCGCGGCACTAGAACGCCGGGGCCGCCGCACGGGACCCGTGCGGCGGCCCCGGGGCGGGGTCCTCCGCGAGCAGCGGCCGCAGCGCGCCGATCACCCCGCCCGTCACAAACGCGCGGGCCAGGCCGACGGAGGTGGGGCGGGTGGGCGGAGCGACCGTGGTGATCGTCATACGGGCGATTGTGGCGGTGGCGGGTGACGGCCGGCAGACCACCGATTGACCGATTTCCCTCCGATTTCCCTCCGTTCTCCCTCCGTTTTCCCTCCGGCGGAGGCCTGTTGGGCCTCGCGGCAGCCGCCGAAATCGGTTTGCCGTCGGCCGGTCCGGCCGGATAGGAAGCTCACATGCTGAGAGGCAGCAAGGTCGGGCTCAGGGCCCGGCACGAGGAGGACATCCCGATCCTGCGGGCCGAGCTCTACAACGACGTGGTCAACGCCTCGCGGGCCGAGGGCGGGCCGTGGCGGCCGATCACGCCCGGCTCGAAGGACCCGCGGCTCGTGGTGGACGACCAGGCACAGGGCAGTGTCCCGTTCTCCGTGGTGGAGCTGGAGGGCGGCACGCTGGTCGGCACGGCGACCCTGTGGGGCATCGACAACCACAACCGGGTCGCGCACATCGGACTGGGGCTGCTGCCGTCCTCCCGCGGCCAGGGCTACGGCAGCGACGTGGTCGCGGTGCTGTGCCACTACGGTTTCGTCGTGCGCGGTCTGCACCGGTTGCAGATCGAGACGCTCGCGGACAACGCCCCGATGCTGCGCTCCGCCGAACGCAACGGCTTCGTCCGCGAGGGCGTGCTGCGCTCCTCGGCCTGGGTGATGGGCGAGTTCCTGGACGAGGTGCTGCTCGGGCTCCTCGCCCAGGACTGGAAGCCCGGTTCGAAGGCCTAGGCGGCGCGGATCACGGGAGTTCGACGTCTCCTTCGGCCAGGGCGGCGAGGCGGGACGGGGTGCTGTTCTGCTCGAGGAGGCGGAGACCGCCGCTCGGCAGGCCGCCACCGGGCGTGGCGGACGACCGGGCGTCGGCGCCGTCGCCTCGGCCTTCTCCTGGCCCCCGCCGCCGGACGTCGGGATCCGCACCCAGGAGATCGACCCCCATGAGGCCGCGGCGGGACTCCTCGGCCGCTCGCCCGACTGGGCGATCGTGCGCCGGACCGCCCCGGTGCGCGGCACCACGGCGGCCATATCCCACCGCACCCCGCCGTCCGCTTCAGAGCCCTCCGTCACGCGACCGCGGCCGTCGGGCTCACCGCCATGACCGGATCCCGTCCCGGCGCGACGGCCGAACGCCTCACGACCGTCGCGGCGCACCTGACGGCGGCCGAGGCACCACCAGCGTCCGCGTGACGGGAGTCCGCGACAGGGCGAAGACCCCCGAGACCACCAGCGCGACCCCGCACAGCTGGGGCAGCAGCCACCACCCGGAGCGGACGACCTCCTCGTAGAGGGTGATGCCGAGGACGAGGCTCACCGTCGCGTCGCCGAGGGTGAGCGCGGGTTGAGAAGCGACCAGGGGGCCGGCCTGCATCGCGTTCTCCAGCAGAAACAGCGCGCACACGCCGGTGGCGGCGAACGCGTACGTCTGCCAGGCGGTGAAGAAGCCCACAAGCCCCTGCTCGTCGAGGATGTGGGTGGAGGACTTCATCAGCGCCGCGGTCACGGCGTAACCGATCGCCGCCGCCGCACCCAGACAGGCCGCCCGGGCCCGGCCTTCCGGTCGCCGCAGGGCGGCGAGAGCCAGCACGGCCGCCGTCCCCAGGCAGACGGCGAGAGCGGGGACCCAGCGGTCCAGCGCCACCTGGGTGCGGTTGCCGGTGGGGGACGCGGCGGCGAGGGCGACCGCGAGTCCGCCCACCACCGTGGCCACGGCGAGCCAGCCCCTGCCCGGCAGATGCCGGTGCAGCAGTACGGAGGCGGCGACGAGGGTGAGGGGCAGCTCCAGCACGAACAGGGGCTGCACGATCGTCAGCGGCCCCGTCGCCAGCGCCACCGCCTGGCACACCGCGGCGGTGACCACCGCGAGCATCCCCGCCAGCCAGACGGGCCTGCGCAGCAGGTCGAGCATCAGGCCGGCCCGGAACCCCGGGGAACGCGGCACGGTCAGCGCCGCCTTGCGCTGGAGCACCGTCGCGACCGCGTTGCTCAGCGCCGCACAGATCGCGAAGATCACGGGGAGCGCGGTGTGCAGTGCGGCCACCTCCGGGATCCGCAGGAAGGGGGTGCCGGCTGCGCCGGCCCTGTCATGGTCGCCCGGACGGGGCGCGGGCGCGATCGCAGCCCGCGGCCGCCCACCCCCGCTCCGCGGGGGCCCCGTCCGAGGCCCGGCGGAGCGGGGCGAACCGTGAGACAGTCGTAGGAAGCGCCGGAGCCGGCGCTGCTCGGGTGGACACGTCCGGGCGCAGGCCACCGCCCGGGACCGTACGCGCACGGCAGGGGAGCGGAGGATCCGTCATGTCCGACTCGAGTGATGCGGCGCAGGCCGACCGGGCCCTGAAGGCGAGACACCGCGCCATGTGGGCGCTGGGCGACTACCCCCTCGTCGCCACGGACGTCATCCCGGACCTGGGTCCCGCGCTCGTCCGGGAGAGCGGCGTCCGCCCGGGCACCCGGGTGCTCGACGTCGCGGCCGGCTCGGGGAACGCCGCCATCCCCGCCGCCCTCGAAGGGGCCGACGTCGTGGCGGTGGACCTGACCCCGGAACTGCTGGAGGCCGGACGTCACCTTGCCGCGGAGCGCGGCGCCGAGCTGGAGTGGCGCGAGGCCGACGCCGAGGAACTGCCCTTCCCGGACGCGGACTTCGACACCGTGGTGTCCTGCGTCGGTGTCATGTTCGCCCCCCACCACCAACAGGCCGCGGACGAACTGGTCCGCGTGTGCCGCCCGGGCGGCACGATCGGCCTGGCCAACTGGACCCCGGAAGGGTTCGTCGGGCAGATGTTCACCGCGATGCGCCCGTACGCGCCACCGCCACCGCCCGGAGCGCAGCCGGCGCCGCTGTGGGGCGACGAGAGCCATGTGCGTTCGCTGCTCGGCGACCGGGTGACCGGCGTCGACGCCCGTCGCCGGATGCTCCGCGTCGACCGGTTCTCCAGGCCGGAGGAGTTCCGGGAGTTCTTCAAGAACTGCTACGGCCCGACCGTCGCCGTCTACGGCGCGGTCGCCGACGACCCCGACAAGGTCACCGCCCTGGACGCGGCCCTCACGGATCTGGCCGCCCAGCATCTCGCGCACGGCGCCATGGAGTGGGAGTACTTGCTGGTCACAGCCGAGAGGACCCCCGGCTAGGGATGGGCCACCGCCGCCTTCTGCAACTCCACCGCCGCCACCAGGCTCAGCCGGGGCTCCGCCTGGCGCAGTGCCTTCACCGCCGCGACCGAGCCCACATCGCCCGTGAAACCGGTGGCGGCCAGCCGGTCACGCACCCAACGGGCGCGCAGCCGGCTGTCGGTGTCCGTGGCGGTGACGGCGATCAGGGCGGCCGCGCGTTCCAGGCCCGGGCGCTCCTCGGGGGTGGCCTGCGCCAGCGCCTCGCGCAGCACCGCCGCCATCACGTCCGAGTCCCGGATCGTCAGGACGAGGTTCTGCTTGCCGCTCAGTTTGCCGATGCCCGTCATACGGATCATCGTGACCGCCATGTACCCGGTGCGCCAAGCGACTTGAGGTAGCTCAGAGCCTCGCCCGGTGCCGGGGCCGCGTCAGTAGTCCTGGTTCTCGCTCTCCGCGGTCAGCCACTCCATGTGGTCGTGGAACTGCTGACCCGCCCGCTGGAACAGCTGGTGTTCCCCGGCTTGCAGGCGCTCGACGCCGAACTCCGCGCTGAGGTGCTCGTCGACCACCCGGATGAGGGCGAAGGGGCCCGTGGCGGCGGGGCCGGCCATGTGCAGTTCGTCGGCGTCCATGTCCCCGACGGACGCCGCGATCTTCTGGATCAGCTTCTCCATGACGGCGGAGTTCCGCTGCGCCATGATGAAGTGGTTGCCGTACCCGCCCGTGTCGAGGAGGTAGCGTGCCGCGGTCCTGACCTGCTCCGCGGTCGGCACCCCCGTGACGGGCGGGGCCCCCGCCGCAGCGAGAGGCGCGTTCAGGCTGGTCCTGTCACGGATGAGCGGTCCGAGGGCCGGGACGTCGTTCTCGCGGAGCGTGGGCCGGGCCTGCTGGAGATCGATCGTCCCTGACCCCAGGTCGACATCGGCGTACACCCCGCCGAGCCTCTTGAGGATGCTGTACCGGGCGATGTCGGAGGCCAAGGGATACGCCTTCGTCGGCCCCTTGGTGGCCTTCTCGTACGTGGCCGCCAGCCGGTCGTCGATCGCGTCCTCGATGTTCTTGAACTCGATCGACCTGGCCCACTTGACCCTGGCCGAGTCACCCAGCGACCAGCTGCTGCGCCGGTCCGTCCAGAGATTGATGCGCCAGTCGGAGTTCTGCGCCTTCCCCGCCCAGGCCAGGACGTTGTCGAGGGCGTCCTTGCTGATGTTGCCGCCGATCCAGATGAAGTGGACCAGGGGCGGGATCCGCGGGCGCTCCTCGGTGGGGGCCTGCTCCACCACCTCGCGAAGGCCGGCGAGGTAGGCCGGCTGCGGAACCAGGGCCTCGAGACGCTTGATGACGAGGGAGACCGCCTCGTGGTTGCCCTTGAGGATCGAGTCGAAGACGAACCGGCGGACCTCCTGCTCGTTGTCGGAGTCCACGGCCTGCGGGCCCGTGGTCGCGTCCCCCTCGCTCGTGACATGGAGCGGGGCGCGCTGCACGGCCGGCAGGTGCCCCGGGCCGTCCGTACGTCCGCAGTCGGGACCGTCGTGCGGGTGCCGCCGCTCCTCGACCAGCCGGGCGACCACGGCGTTGCCCGCGGCCGACTGAAGGGCCGTCACACCGCCCCGGTCCACCGGCGCCCCGGGCGTCCAGCCCCTCGAACCGACCGCCCGAGGGGCCGGCTTGGCCTGGGGCTTCGGCTGAGCAGATGCGTTCATCGCCAAGTGCTCGCGCGTCAAAGGAACTCCTGATCCGATGGTGGACGCCCCTGGACGAGAGCAGTCCTCACGCCCACCCTCGACAGCCGACGACCGCACCACAAGGACCACCGGGGCCGACCCGCGGGCAGACCCGGTGCCCGACCGGCCGGGCCCGGCGGCGACGTCCGGGAGTCAGGCGGACTGCGGGGACGCCTGCGCGGCAGGAGCGGCCGGGTCGGGCGCGGTGTAGAACACGGACGTGCCCTGCTTGGTGCGCTGGGCCTGGCTCTTGGCCACCAGACCCTCCAGCGTCGTACGCACCACGGTCGTCCTGACCGTCCGCTCGGGATGCCGCTCGCCCAGCGCGACCGCGATCTCGGCAGCCGAGCGGGGTTCGTCCTGGCCGGCGAGGTGCTCCCGTACGAGGTCCACCAGCGTGGGCGGAGCCGGCTCGGGGGAGGGCGCGGCGGTGGCGGTCTTCCTGCCCGTGCGCTTGCGGGCCTTCACCTTCCCGGCCGCGCCCGGCGCCGCGGCCGTCTGCTTACGGGGAGCGGGCACCGACCGGGCCGGTTCGACAGGAGATGCCTCGGGCGCCGCGGGGATGCCGAGGGCCTGCTGGATGTTCACCAGGACGGTGTGATCGTGCCGCAGGGCGGCCAGCTTCTCGTGCAGCGCCTCGATCTCACCGCTGAGGCGTTCCTGCTCCTTGAGGTTGCGTTCCAGGTCGCCGGCCACCTGGGCGCCGTACTGGGAAGTCAACTCGGTGGTACGGGTGGTGGTTTCGGACATGACGCTCACACCCTTCCTCGGTGCCGCCGCCGATGAGCGGCGACCCCATGACATGCGCGAAGTCGCGTAGCGATAGTACGGAAGACCGCTGTGCCGCCGTCGTACGTTCACCCGCGTCCTCGCCCGAGGAGCGGGCGCGCCGTCAGTCGCCGCCGGGGTGTCTGGGCAGCGCGCGGTGGGCGTGCCAGGCCTCGCGGGCCTGGGCGCGGGTGCCGGCCGGGTTCCGGCGGTGCCAGGTGCTGGTGAAGCGGTTGTACTCGAACTGCTCCTCGATCTCTCGGGGCCGGGCCGCGTCCGGGCGGGTCGCGTGCCAGTGGGCGACCGCGTCCGCCAGGGTCCGCCCGGGGCCGCGGGCGATGAAGTCGCGCATGAAGGCGTCGAAGTGGAAGCCGGGGCCGATCGCTTCGAGGAAGTACCTCCGCAGGACCTGGCTGCACCGCTGCCCGGCCGGGATCACGGTGTCGCCGTCGACGGGTCCGGTCAACTGCGTGCTCGCCGGGCGGCGGCGGGCCGGGGCGGCGGGCAGGGGCAGGCCGTCCAGCGCCGCGGCGAGCCGGGCGGTGAGGGCCGCCTTGCCGCCGTGGCGCGCGACGCCCATGGTGCGGGCGAGGCCGGTGAGCTCGTCCAGGGTCCAGTACCAGCGCAGCAGCTCGGCGCCGGTGAGGCCGGCCGTCAGCGGTGGCCTGGACTCGGCGGCCGTCGCACTGGTGTTCTGGTTGTCGTTCATGCCGCCATTCTGCCGGGCCGCGCGCCACGGGCCGCGGCGGCCTTCCGGAACAGCGGCCGGGGCCTCACCCGGGTGTGCTGTGGTCCGGGAGGAGAGGGTCCGGGAGGAGAGTGTCCAGGAGGAGAGGGTCGGGCAGGTCGGCGGCGGGGAGGCATGCTCAGGAGGGTGTGGACGACTCCGGCGAGACCCGCCATCAGGCTGGGGGAGAAGGCTTCGCGGGCCAGGCCGCCGGTGGGACCGTGTCGTTCGAGCGCGATCCGCCGGCCCACGACGCGATACCCGCCGGCCAGCCGCTCCAGGTAGCCGTCCTCCGGCTCCGGCTCCGGCTCCGGCTCCCGCTCGCTGACCGGCCGCCGCGGCGTCGCCCTCGACGTCACCACCGACCGCCGTCTGCGTGATGCGGCGAAGGGCTGGGCCGGGCGGATCCGGTACATGGCCGGGCCGGCGCGGAACGACCTGGGACTGGGCGCCAGTCCTCGTCCGCCCCGACGGCATCGTCGCCCGGGAGGGCGAGGGCGACGTCGACCGGGACGCGTTCGAGCGGGCCGCAGGGCACTGGTTCGGCGGTCCGGCAGAGTGAGCGGCGTCGCCGGCCCGCTCCGGCCTCCTGCCGGAATGAGCAAGCGCTTAGTAGCATGGTGCGGGAGAGACGGCGGACCACGGAGGGAAGGCACACCGGTGTCGGAAGCAGAGGCTTTCTACGAGCGGGAGACCCAGGACCGGTTCCTCCCCACCCCCTCCACCCGAGGGCCGTGGGACGCCGACTCCCAGCACGCCGGCCCGCCCGCCGCGCTGCTCGGCCTGGCCGTAGAGCGGCGGCCCGGGGCCCGGCCGGATCTGCGGGTCGCCCGGCTCACGTACGAGATCATGCGCCCGGTCCCGATCCGGCCGCTGACCGTGGCCGTGCGCGTGCTGCGCTCGGGACGCAGTACCGAACTGGTCGAGGCCGTCCTCACGCCCGACGGCGGCGCGGACGTGATGCGCGTGACGGCTCTGCTCCTGAAGACGGCGCCGCAGTCGGTCCCCGAGGTGTCACCGGGCCCCCAGGTGCCCGGCCCGGCGAGCGCGCCCGCGAAGCCGTTCTTCCCCGTCCCGTGGGACCGCGGCTACCACACCGCCATGGAGGTGCGCTTCGCGGCGGGTTCCTTCCTGGAGCCCGGCCCGGCGCAGGCGTGGATGCGCATGCGGGTGCCCCTGGTGGCGGGCGAGGAGATCACACCGCTCAGCAGGGTGCTGATCGCCGCAGACTCGGGCAACGGCGTCAGCGCCGAGCTGGACTTCCACCGGTACGTCTTCATCAACACCGACCTCACCGTCAGCATGCATCGCCATCCCGACGGAGAGTGGGTCTGCCTGGACGCCCGGACGATGGTCGACGGCGCCGGCATCGGCCTCGCCGAGTCCGCCCTGCACGACGAGAAGGGCCCCCTCGGCCGGAGCACCCAGAGCCTGTACGTGGCACCGCGCGGCTGAGCCGGCGAGCGGATCGGTGCGCGTTCAGACGGAAAACGAGTGCCGGGTTCCCTCGTGTCTTCATGGTTTATCCCTGCCGGGATATTCCTTGCCGCACCGCATGAGCGAACGGAATTGAACGCATCCGAACGCAACCACGGCGGTGTGCTTCTTCGCTTCCCGGAATGCCTGTGGAGCCCGGTGGAACCCCCGGGCCCCCGCCCGCACGGGCCGACGCGATTCCCCTGTTTCTTCGTGGCCAAACCATGATCACGATGTCGTTATCGGATCGTCATGTCACGCCTTCGGTGGGCGGTGAGGCCGACGCTGCTGCATGCGGGCGCTCGCGTTACGATTGTCCGATCTTCGACTGAAAGTGCAGACAGGAGTGTTGCACCGGCCGTTCCCTTCCCGCCCGCGACACATCCTTGCCACGACGGCGCAACACGGGCTCCGGGGGTGCATGCCTCGCCGCGCTGTGCATGTGTGACCGTACCGAACCGGTCCACCGAACGAAGCTACGCGCGATGACCGAACCCGCCCTACGGGGGCACCGCAGTATTTCCCCGCTGACCCCGACCGTCGTTGACTCCCCGCACACGGCCGACCTAATGTCGCCGACAGCGGCGCAGAAAAAGAATGGAAATATTCGTCGCAGCGGCTTTCTGCTCTGCCTTCCGCTGTCGAAGCAATAGTTCCGCGTTGACGTTCAGGAGAGGAATTCCATGCTCCCCTACGCCGACAGGTCGGCATTGGTCAGTGGCCTTCCCGAAGCATCGCGCAATAGTCGCCGTGGCGACCGGCGGCACAGCGCCCCGCACCACGTCACCTGCATGGCGAGTCTGGACGCCGGCCTCAAGATAGAAGCGGCGAACGCCGACTTCTTCCGTCATGTCGCCCGCTCCTCCACGGAGATCTGCGGACGCAGCATCTACGACGTCCTGCATCCGAGCGCCCGCAACATCCTGCCCAAGCACTTCACCCACCTCTCGAACGGCAACGGCAGCCGCTTCGTCGAGCGAGTGGTCGCCATGCGCGGGCACGACCGTGTCTTCTCCGCGGAGATCACCGGCATAGCCGTCAAGGGGGAGGGGGACGACCTGTCAGGTGTCGTCGTCCTGATGAGCCCGGAGGACGAGCCGGCCGAGGCAGCGGAGCGCCCCGCCAAACCGACGCCGGTGCTCACCGCCCTGGACGCCCGCATCCTGGAGGGCGTTGCCACCGGAGCCTCGACCATCCAGCTCGCCTCGCGCCTCTACCTCAGCCGGCAGGGCGTGGAGTACCACGTCGGTCTGATGCTGCGCCGCTTCAAGGCCCCCAACCGCGCCGCGCTCGTCTCCCGCGCCTACTCGATGGGAGTCCTCACGGTCGGCAGCTGGCCGCCCCGTGCCGTGCCCGAGTACGTGAAGTGACCCTGCGGCACCACCTGCCGCCACCGGACTCCCCAGGCCCGCCGGGGGAGTCCGGCGCTTTTCGGCCGCGGCCCCGGTGACGTCACCGAGGCCCCGCCCGCACACTCAGCGGCGGTGACCGCCGATCCCCTCGTCGTCGGCGTCCTGCCACGGCAGATGCTGATACGGGCCGTCGCTGATCCGTACGACCTCCCGCCCACGCCTGCTCCGGTACAGCGCCGACGAGCGAACTCCGGCGCCGGTGACATCCTCCATGTCCAGCTGGAACCGGTCGAGATCGTTCATCAGTCTGCGGACGTACGGCGAATCACCGTCGGCCAGCCGCAGCGACTCCAGGCTGCCACGAAGCTTGATCAGGGCACCGCGCAGGTCCGTGAGTTCCGCGTTCGTCATGGATATACCTCCGCCTCCTCCGGACCGGCCAAAGCTCCGTCGCGCACGCCGACCCGAGACCCGGACACATCACCGCCCCCGGGCGGTGTTGCCTCATTGAGGGGGGAGAACCCCGACGAACGCAACACCCGACGCCGTGCCCCGGGCCATGTCTGGGCGTTTCCCGAAACACACCTCCCCGAGGCCGCCCCCGGCACGCCACGGCCCGGCATGAATCTAGGGGCCGCCCTAGTCCCTGCGCCCCTAGCGTGAGTAGCCCGGCGTCCCGCGATCCGCTGTCCGACCCCTGCCCGGCCGACGCGGGCCGCCGGCCATGCCGTGCGCCGCACGCATGCCGTACCCGACGTCTGCGGTCCACACGGGCTGGGCCAACAAGCTGGTGGAGTGGAATGAGCGAGTCAGAATGCACACGGTACGGGCTCAACGCCACGCCCCAGCGGGCCATCGCCGTGGTCGGCCTGGCCTGCCGTCTGCCCGGCGCGCCCGACCCCGACGGCTTGTGGCGCCTGCTGCGCAACGGTGACAGCGCCGTGCGTCCGGCTCCCGCCGATCGCCCGTGGCTCACCTTCGCGTCCGCCGAGGACACGTCCGGGGACGGCGTACCCCGCCAGGGCGGATTCCTCGACGAGGTCGACCGCTTCGACGCAGGCTTCTTCGGTGTCTCGCCACGTGAGGCGGACGCCATGGACCCCCAGCAGCGCCTCGTCCTCGAACTCGCCTGGGAAGCCCTGGAGGACTCCCGCATCCTGCCCGAACACCTCCGCTCCACCAGCGCGGGCGTGTTCATCGGGGCCGCCCACGACGACTACGCCACCCTGCTGCACGCGCTCGGACCCGAAGCGGTCACCCACCAGTCCTTCACCGGCACGCACCGCGCCCTCGTCGCCAACAGGGTCTCCTACCTGCTCGGCCTGCGCGGCCCCAGCCTCACCCTCGACTCGGCGCAGTCGTCCTCACTCGTCGCCGTCCACCTCGCCTGCGAAAGCCTGCGCAGCGGCGACAGCGACCTCGCCCTCGCGGGCGGCGTGAACCTGCAACTCGCCCCGGAGAGCAGCCTCTACCCCCACCGCTTCGGCGCGCTCTCACCCGACGGCCGTTGCTACGCCTTCGACGCCCGCGCCAACGGGTTCGTCCGTGGCGAGGGCGGCGGCCTCGTCGTACTGAAGCCGCTCGACCGGGCCCTCGCCGACGGCGACCCCATCCGCGCCGTCATCCGCGGCAGCGCCGTCAACAACGACGGTGGTGGTGACACGCTCACCGCTCCCGACCCGCGCGCCCAGGAAGACGTCATCCGCCGCGCCCTGCGCAACGCCGGGACCGCCCCGCACGACATCCAGTACGTCGAACTCCACGGAACCGGGACACCGGTCGGCGACCCGGTCGAGGCAGCCGCCCTCGGCGCGGCCCTTGGCGAGGGAAGGCCCTCCGACGAGCCACTGCGCGTGGGCTCCCTCAAGACCAACGTGGGCCACCTCGAGGGCGCGGCGGGAATCGCCGGCCTCGTCAAGACGGTCCTGGCACTCCAGCACCGCGAACTTCCGCCCAGCCTCAACTACCGGACGACCAACCCCGACATCCCTCTCGACGCCCTGCGCCTCCGCGTGCAGAACACCAACGGCCCCTGGCCCCGCCCCGACACGCCCCTCATCGCCGGGGTGAGTGCCTTCGGCAT
>NZ_KQ948783.1:0-52319 GCF_001514205.1 Streptomyces griseoruber
TTGACCCTGAACCTGCTCCTCACCCCGATCATGCTCCTGCTGCTCTTCGTCTACGTCTTCGGCGACGTGATGAGCGCGGGCATCGGCGGCAGCGACCGCTCCGAGTACATCGCCTACCTCGTCCCGGGCATCCTGATGATGACCATCGGCGGCACCGTCATCGGCACCGCGGTCTCCGTCGCCACCGACATGAACGAGGGCATCGTCGCCCGCTTCCGCACCATGGCCATCCACCGGGGCTCCGTCCTCGTCGGACACGTGGTCGGCAGCGTGCTCCAGTGCATCGCCGGCGTGCTCCTCGTCGGCGCCGTCGCCGTGGCCATCGGCTTCCGCTCCACCGACGCCACCGCCCTGGAGTGGCTCGCGGCGTTCGGGCTGATCGCGCTGTTCGCCCTGGCGCTCACCTGGATCGCGGTCGGGATGGGCATGGCCAGCCCGAACGCCGAGGCCGCCGGCAACAGCGCCCAGCCGCTGATCCTCCTGCCCCTCGTCTCCAGCGCCTTCATCCCGCCCGACACCATGCCCGGCTGGTTCCGGCCCATCGCCGAGTACCAGCCCTTCACCCCCGCCATCGAGACCCTGCGCGGCCTCCTGCTCGGCACCGGGATCGGCGACAACGGGTGGATCGCCGTCGCCTGGTGCCTGGGCCTCGCGGTACTCGGCTACTTCTGGTCCGCCTCGAAGTTCGACGCCGACCCGAAGTGACCGCCTTGACGCCCGAAGCGACCGTCATGACGCGCGAAGTGACCGTCATGACGCGCGAGGTGCCCGTATGACGCGCGAGGTGCCCGTATGACGCCCCAAGTGACCGTCATGGCGAAGGACCGCCATGGCGGTCCGCCGCGCTACCCCTCCGCGATCACCACGGCCGAAGCCACCCCGGCGTCATGGCTCAACGACACATGCCAGCCCCGCACCCCCAGCTCCGCCGCCCGGGCCGCCACACTCCCCCGCACCCGCAGCCGAGGCTGCCCGCTCGCCTCCACGAACACCTCCACGTCGGTCCACAGCAGCCCCGGCGGCGCCCCCAGCGCCTTGGCCAGCGCCTCCTTCGCCGCGAACCGCGCCGCCAGCGAGGCGACCCCCCGCCGCTCCCCGCTCGGCAGCAGCAACTCGCGCTCGACGAAAAGCCGTTGGGCGAGCGCCGGTGTCCGCTCCAGCGACGCCTCGAACCGTTCGATCTCGGCCACGTCGATACCGACCCCGATGATGCTCATGCCGAGCACTCTAAGGCGGGGCGCACCGCTCTCCCCGTTGTCGCAGCCTGCTGCTAGCCTGCGGCGACTTGATCACCACCAGGGGGCGGAGAGATGAGCGGTACCAGCGGCAGAGCCAGGTCCTCGAACGGGCCGACCTTCGATCTGTTCGACAACACACCCGAGTTGATCCCCCTGCGCACCGCCGCCCGGTCCGAGGACTGGAACGCCGTGCGGGCGTTTTTCTCGGGTCTGGACTCGGTCGACAAGGTCTCCTCCGCCGTCGCGGTACTCGCCGGTATCGACGGGACCGAGTTCCTCCTGGAGCGGGCGGTCGCCGACCACCCCGGTGACCCGCTGCCCCGCGCCGCCCTCGCCGAGCGGTACGTCCGCATCGGGTGGGCGATCCGCAGCAGTGCCCGCGCCCAGTACGTCTCCGCCGACCAGTTCGACCGATTCCACACCTGGCTGCGCAAGGCCGAGCAGCTCCTGATCGAGCTCTGCGCCGAACAGCCGGCGTACGCCCCCGCCTGGACGGCCCGTCTGATGACCGCGCGCGGCCTGCAACTGGGCCAGGCCGAGGCCCGCCGCCGCTACGACCGCCTCTCCGCCCACCACCCGCACCACTACCGCGCGCAGGTCCAGCTCCTCCAGCAGGTGTGCCCCAAGTGGAGCGGCTCCTGGGAGGCGGCGCACGGCTTCGCCCGGGAGTGCGCGACCGCCTCCCCCGACGGCTCGAACTCCGGCGCGCTGGTCGCGCTCGCCCACATCGAGCACTGGCTCGAACTGGACGGCCCGGAGGCCACCGCCTACCTGCGCGGGATACCGGTCCGCGACGACCTCCGCAACGCCGCGCAGATCTCCGTCCTGCACCCGGACCACCGCCCCGACTGGAACTCGGTCGGCGCGCACAACGCGTTCGCGTTCGCCTTCTCGATCGGCGGCCACTTCCAGGACGCGGCTCCCCACTTCGCGTTCCTCGGCGACCGCGCCTCGGAGGACCCGTGGGACTACACGAGCGACCCGAGAACGACCTTCCTGAAGTACCGCAAGTCCGCGTTGGGGGCCTGACCACCGATGACCACCGAACTGGACCTCCTCGACGGCGTGCTCTCCCACACCACGACCGACGGCATCCCCACCCTGTACGCCCCGACCTCCGCGAGCGAGATCACGGCGGGCCTGTTCTTCCGGGTGGGCCGCGCCGACGAGACGCTGGCCACCGCCGGGATCACCCACCTCGTCGAGCATCTCGCGCTGCACCGCCTCGGCCTGTCCGACCTGCACTACAACGGCGCGACGGCGAACACGTACACCCTCTTCCACGTCACCGGCAGCGAGGAGGAGGTCGTCAGGTACCTCAACAGCGTGTGCGCGGCGCTGCGCGACCTGCCGATGGACCGTCTGGAGACGGAGAAGGAGATCCTCCGCACCGAGGCGGCCGGCCGGGGCGGCGGCCCGAACCACCAGATGCCGCTGTGGCGTTACGGCGCCCAGAACTACGGCCTGACCAGCTACAACGAGCTGGGCACCTGGAGCCTGACGGCGGGCCATGTCCGGCACTGGGCCGAGACCCGCTTCACCCGCGACAACGCGGTCCTGTGGATCACCAGCGGGCAGGTCCCGGAGGGCCTCGACCTCACCCTCCCCCACGGCACCCGCCTCCCGGCCCCCGCCGCCACCAGCGCGCTGCCCGTCACCCCCGCCTACATCCACGGCGACGACGGCCATGTCGTGCTCACCTCGGTCGTCCGCCGCTCCACGGCCGCCACCGTCTTCGCGGACGTCCTCGGCCGGGCCCTCTTCCAGGACCTGCGCCAGGAGGGCGGCTACTCCTACTCGGCGGAGGCCGACTACACCCCGCGCGACGCCGAGTACGCCACCCTCACCGCGTACGCCGACTCGCTGCCGCAGAAGCAGGACGCGGTGGTCGGCGGGTTCGTCGACACCCTCGCGCGCCTGCGCGCCGGCCGCATCGAGCAGTCCGAACTGGACTCCGTGCGCGCCAAGCTCCTCAAGATGTACGACGTCCCGGACTTCGGCGCCGCGTCCCTCCCCTCGTACGCGCTGAGCCTCCTGCTCGGCCACCGCATCCTCTCCCCCGAGCAGCGGCGGGCCGAGCTGGACGCGGTCACCGTGGCCGATCTGCGCGAGGTGGCCCGCCAGGCCTGGGCCGACGCCCTCCTCCAGGTCCCCGGCCGGGGCGTGGACTGGGCGGGCCTGACCCTGGCCCCGCAGTACTCGCAGGAGGCGGTCACCGGCACCCGCCACCCGTCCCTGGAGGACGACAAGGTCACGCTGGTCATCGGCGCGGAGGGCGTCAGCCTCCTCACCCCGCGCGGCCCGGTGACCGTCCGCTACGACGCGATGTCCGCGATGACCGTCCGCCCCGACGGCGCCCGTGCCCTCACCGGCCACGACGGCTTCTCGGTGACGGTCGAACCGACCCTCTACAAGGGCGTCACACCGGAACGCATAGCGGCCCTGGACGCGGCGGTGCCGCCCACGGCGGCCGTCCCGATGCCCGCGCGGGAACCGGACCGCATCCCGCAGCCCCGCAAGCGCGCGGCCGCCCCCGCCGCCTCGGGCAGGTCCACCTGGCTCTGGACCCTCGGACTGTGGGCGGTGGGCCTCCTGGCCGCCGTCTGGGGCCTGCTCTGCGCCGTCATCACGGCGGACGAGGCCTCCGCCGCGAACCCGGAGTGGGACGCGGTGGTGGGCGTCTGGATCATGTGGCTGCCCCTGGCGGCGGTGACAGCGGCCCTGTACCGGGCCCGCCGCCGCAGACGGGGCTGAACCCGCCTCACCGCCGGGCGGCGAGGGTCTCGCCCAGGCGGTCCAGGACGAGGAAGAGGACGGGGAGACAGAGCAGCGGAACGCCCAGGAGGAGCGGGAACGTGTAGGTCGGCCGGTCGGTCAGGACCAGCCAGGTGAAGACGACGAACGCGGCGACCGCGACGATCAGACAACCGACGACCGCCCGCCCGAACGCCGTGCGCCGCCGCGCCCTGCGCCCGATGAGCCCCTCCAGCTCGGGCCGCGTCGCGGAGGACATCAGCCCGAGCCGTACGGCGGTGGCGCTCAGGTCGGCCATCTCGCCGATCGGGTCGGCCAGTTGCTGCTCGTCGACCTGGAAGAGGCGGATGCGGTGCCCGTCGGTGTCGTACAGGTACGTCGGCCGGCGCGGGCTGCCGCCCCGCTTGCCGCCCTCGACCCGGATGCCGTAGATCTCGGACCAGGCGCGGGTGCGGGTCCGCAGCGGCCCGCGCGCGGTGACGCCCTGGGCGGTGACGGACGTCCGCGCCCGCCAGTGCTCCAGCGCCATCCGGGCGCCGACGGCGACCCAGATCGCCGGGGTCACCAGGTCCCAGCCCGTCGTGCCCAGCGTCGTCATCCGCAGCAGGCTCACGCCGACGACCACCGTCACGGCCACCATGCTGAGGTACACCACCGGCATGACCCGCCGTCTGCGGTACTCCCGCTCGATCCCCTCGCCCATCCCGAACCCCGCACTCCCGACCAGAAGATCCCCTGTAGCCCTGCCAGCCGCCGCTGGTCTTCACGTGGCTGCCGAAGGGCCCCTTGAGGTTGCCGGGTAGACGGTAGAGGACGCCCGCGGTGTCGTGTGCGACCAGGGCAGGGCGACCGGGGCGCATCAGCCGTTGCCG
Source organism: Streptomyces griseoruber (assembly GCF_001514205.1). Classification (GTDB taxonomy): domain Bacteria; phylum Actinomycetota; class Actinomycetes; order Streptomycetales; family Streptomycetaceae; genus Streptomyces; species Streptomyces griseoruber. Next base: position 4,865 of record NZ_KQ948783.1, read on the forward strand.
CATACCTGCAAGAGGAGGCTGAGCAGTGGAGCACCGACCGTACCCGCCATCGTCGCCACCCTGTTGAGTCTGCGGAGAGCGCCCTGATCGGCCGCGTCGTGGCGAAGTGCCTCAAGTGAATCGTTGACGACTTGACGTTCCGGTTCGGGGAGGTGGTCCCGCAAATCCTCGGCGGCACGGATCAGCTGCTGGAGTTCTACGCCGTGGGGCCGATAATTGTGGACCACCTTCCCCGTGGCGTTCGGCCCGGTTTGGTTGATCGTGTCTCCGACGTGAAAGCCGCTTTCGTTCATCGCTCATACCTCGTCGCCGTGGCGTTCGGTCCGTACTGGTTGATCCGATCCCCGATGTGGAATTCCCTGACGGTGAACTGGAACTCCGCATGCGGGTTGTCGATCGCCTGCGTGATGTCCTGCGCGATCCTGCGGAGGAGGCTCAGATCCGTGGAGGAGAGCGCGGCTGCCGATCCCCCGCTTGTTCCGATGACGAGAATGCGCACCCTGTACCGGATGTACAGCTCGCGGCAGAGTTGCACGAACCCGAAAGGGAGGACCGCGACGGCGCCCACCCAGATGATGTCGCCGTCGAACCGAGGAGGTGCTCCGGCCGTGAGGAACGCGCCCATCACGATGAGTCCGAGGGAAATCTGCGACGCCATGGGGAGGTTGAATTCAGGCCTCACGATCCGCGTATGCGCAATATTGTGCAGCGGAATGGAGGAGTCGCCCATGGAGAGAATTCTTTTGCTGACCTGAATGGTGACCGTGCCGGACAACTCCCCCCCTCCCCCGGGTCATAAGCGCATCGGATGGCGTGCCGATGGTCGCAGGAGGGACGGGCGGCCGACAATGGCCCGTCAGGGGCTCACAGATGCACGAAGGAAGCTTGTCATATTTTTCGAGGGCGCCCATTCCCTCGGGCGGCGGCGAGTTCGCACCACACGTACTTGCCCCGGTTGGGCCACCACCCCCACCCATACCTCCGTACGCGACACAAAAGCCCCGGCCGGAGGCACCCTCACCTTCCCGGCCGAGGCTTTCGACACGTTCCTGACCGGCCTACTCGACCGTGACCGACTTCGCCAGGTTGCGCGGCTGATCCACCTCGTTGCCCCGCGCCGTCGCCAGCTCACAGGCGAACACCTGCAACGGCACCGTGGCCACGAGCGGCTGAAGCAGGACCGGCGTCGCGGGGATCCGTACGAGATGGTCGGCGTACGGGGCGACCGCCTCGTCGCCCTCCTCCGCGATCACGATCGTCCGCGCACCCCTCGCCCGGATCTCCTGGATGTTGGAGACGATCTTGTCGTGCAGGACGGACCGGCCGCGGGGCGAGGGGACGACCACGACGACGGGCAGGTCCTCCTCGACGAGGGCGATCGGCCCGTGCTTCAGCTCACCGGCGGCGAAGCCCTCGGCGTGCATGTAGGCGAGTTCCTTGAGCTTCAACGCCCCTTCGAGGGCGACCGGATACCCCACGTGCCGCCCCAGGAACAGCACGGTCTTCTTGTCGGCGAGGGAGCGGGCGAGCGCCCGTACCGGCTCCATGGTCTCCAGGACGCGTTCGACCTGGCCGGAGATCTGGGCGAGGTCACGGATGACGGCGCGGATCTCGTCGGCCCATTTGGTCCCGCGGACCTGGCCCAGATACAGGGCGACGAGATAACAGGCGACCAACTGCGTCAGGAACGCCTTCGTCGAAGCGACGGCGACCTCGGGCCCGGCGTGGGTGTAGAGCACCGCGTCGGACTCGCGAGGGATGGTCGAGCCGTTGGTGTTGCAGATGGCCAGCACCTTGGAACCCTGTTCCCTCGCATGCCGTAGCGCCATGAGGGTGTCCATCGTCTCGCCGGACTGGGAGATGGCGATGACGAGGGAGCGGGGGCCGAGGATCGGGTCCCGGTAGCGGAACTCGCTGGCCAGTTCGACCTCGCAGGGGATACGGGTCCAGTGCTCGATGGCGTACTTGGCGATGAGGCCGGCGTGGAAGGCCGTACCGCAGGCGACGATGACGACCTTGTCGGCCTCGCGCAGCTCGGCGGCGCCGATGCGGACCTCGTCGAGGGTCAGGGAGCCGGCGGCGTCGATCCGGCCGAGCAGGGTGTCGGCGACGGCCTTCGGCTGCTCGGCGATCTCCTTGAGCATGAAGTAGTCGTAGCCCGCCTTCTCGGCGGCCGAGGCGTCCCAGTCGACGTGGTACGACCGGACCTCCGCCGGCCGGCCGTCGAAGCCGGTGACCGTGACGCCGTCCCGGCGCAGCTCGACGACCTGGTCCTGGCCGAGTTCGACGGCCGAGCGGGTGTGGGCGATGAAGGCGGCGACATCGGAGGCGAGGAAGGCCTCGCCCTCCCCGATCCCGACGACCAGGGGCGAGTTCCGGCGGGCCCCGACGACGACGTCCGGCTCGTCCGCGTGCACGGCGACGAGGGTGAACGCCCCCTCCAGACGGCGGCACACCAGCCGCATGGCCTCGGCGAGGTCGGCGGTGCCGGAGAACTCCTCGGCGAGCAGATGGGCGACGACCTCGGTGTCCGTCTCGGAGGACAGCTCGTGGCCGCGCTCGGCGAGTTCGGCGCGCAGGACGGCGAAGTTCTCGATGATCCCGTTGTGCACGACGGCGACGCGTCCGGCGTTGTCGAGATGCGGATGGGCGTTGGCGTCGGTGGGCCCGCCGTGCGTGGCCCAGCGGGTGTGCCCGATGCCGGTCGGGCCGGTCGGCAGCGGCCGGGCCCCGAGTTCCTTCTCCAGGTTCACGAGCTTGCCCGCCTTCTTCGCGGCGGCCAGCCCTCCGTCGGCGAGCACCGCGACGCCCGCCGAGTCATAGCCCCGGTACTCCAGCCGCTTCAGCCCGGCCATCACGACCTCGAGCGCCGACTGCGACCCCACGTATCCCACGATTCCGCACATGCGCGGCAGCCTAGAGTCGAAGTCCTCGCCAAACACGCCTCCGCGTGCCCGATTCCGGATATTCCACCGGGGGTACGAGGCCCTGGCCGACCCGCAAGGGCGCTCATCACCGATGGTGTCCAGCCGCTAACCTGGCGTGGTGAGCAGCCGAGACGATTCCTCACTCATGGGCAAATACTTCTTGGTGCGGGAGCTCGGACGGGGAGGCATGGGCGTCGTCCACGAGGCACGCACCCTTGCGGGAGTGTCCGTGGTCATCAAATTCCTGCACGCCGATCGCGCACACGAGCCCCATTACCGCCGACGGTTCGCACGTGAGATCGAACTGACTCGGCGGATCAACAGCCCCTTCATACCTCGGGTTCTGGACGCCGACGCGGAGGCCGAGCGCCCCTGGATGGTCACCGAGTATTTTTCGGCGTCCTCCCTCACGGAGGTGGCCCGAAGGAAACCCCTCACGGGAGAGAGCCTGTTGAAGGTGGCTCTGGGGACAGCGGGGGCACTGCAGGACATTCACCAGGTCGGCCTGGTACACCGGGACTTGAAACCGGAGAACGTGCTGCTGACCGACAACGGTCCGCGTGTCATCGACTTCGGGATTTCCTGGACACCCGAGCTGAGCCGACTGACCCGCACCGAAGACTTCATCGGCACGCCCGCCTACCTGGCACCCGAGCAGATCCCGCCTCGAGGAACCACGCGGGTGCCGGAGGCCACCTTTGCGGTGGACATCTTCGCCTGGGCGTCGATCGTCGTCTTCGCCGCGACGGGGCGTGCGCCTTTCGAGATGACGGGCGCCCATATCAGTGTGGTGTTGATGACCATTCAGGAATGCGCGCCTGATCTCAGCGAGGTGCCGGAGCCACTGCGGAACATCGTCGCCCAGTGCCTGGTGGCGGATCCCGCGGCTCGTCCCACCGCCGACAGTCTGGTGGCACAGCTCTCGGAACTGGTCGACCTCGCCGGCTCCGCACCGCCCGCGGTGACGCCGCCGAGGGAAGAGCCGCCCCGACCGTCGCGACACGGACTCGTGAGGCTCGCAAGGGCGGGTGCGGCGGTCATGGCCGTCGTGGCCACCTTCTCGTCGTGGCAGCCTTCCGGGGACACGGAATGGACGCGGCGACTGCGGCCCCCGTCCGCCGGCGCCGGAGCGGCGTCGTGCGCTCCCGCGAAGGACGCCCTGTTCTGTGCCGTGCCGGGACGGCAGGTGATGCGAGTGGCGCCGGACTCGGGGCACGCCGTGTGGTACGACAGGTCCGTCACGGCACAGAGGTCGCTAACCATCGAGGTGTCGACCGCCGTCGTCGTGGAGACCGGCATCCCTCAGCAGGAATCGGCACTCCTCGGATTCGACAAGGGCAGCGGAAAGCAGTTGTGGAAGAAGCCGTTGTACGGCACTCACACACTTGCCGGCCAGGTGGTGGTGACCACGGACCAGAACGGTGTCACGCGCGGATTCAGGGCTCTGGACGGAAAGGAGCTGTGGACCCGGAAAAAGACGACGCCGAACGGAATCGAAATCATCGGTTCCACGTCGAGCGCGTTCTACTCCCGTGAAGTGACCGACAGCGGAGTGACATTCACCGCTCAGAACGCGGGCACGGGCGACGTCCTGTGGCAGCGGCACAGCGATTCGAAACCCAATGCGGTGCCGATCGGCGTGACCCCGAAGGGAACACTGAATTTCACAGTGCAGGACACGAACTCTGGTGACACCGTGGCCGTGGCGCAGTTCCGACACGACACCGGGTGGACGACCGCCAGGCTTCGCGAGCCTGTCGCCGGTGCCTCGATCACCGCATCCGGGGACACGTTCTATGTCGCGACCCCCTCCGGGTCCCTGCTCGCGGTGAACTGTCCGACGGGTGAGCAGAGGTGGCGGACGGAGCACGAGGAGTACTTCTCCAGCGGTCTCACCGTTGCCGACGGACGGCTCTATCTCCTGGACGACGAGGGGCGCCTCCTCGTGTTCGCCGCCGCATCCGGTGCCCGGCTGTGGACCTCCTCGGACCACCCGAGCGCGTCAGCGGTCCAGGACGTCTCTCTCCCGAGCCCCATGGTGGCGGACGGGCGTGCTTACGCCATCACCGGCGACGACCAGCTCTTCTCGGTCGGCCTTCCCCGGTGACCCGGACAGGGGCACGGCGGCGTGACACACCCCACCCCGCCGTCCCGTTCAAACTCCGTTAACAATGGACTGTGATCTCACCGGTCTCCGCGATGCCCCGGAGCGCCCACCGGCACAGGCCGGAGGCGACTCCCTACGTCGATCTCACCCGCCGCGAGTGGAGCGCGCTGCGCGACAAGACGCCGCTGCCGCTGAGCGCCGAGGAGGTCGAGAAACTGCGTGGCCTCGGCGATGTCATCGACCTCGACGAGGTGCGGGACATCTATCTGCCGCTGTCCCGGCTGCTCAATCTGTACATCGGCGCCACCGACGGGCTGCGCGGCGCCCTGAACACCTTCCTCGGTGAGCAGGGCTCCCAGTCCGGCACCCCGTTCGTCATAGGCGTCGCGGGCTCGGTCGCGGTCGGCAAGTCGACCGTCGCCCGGCTCCTCCAGGCCCTGCTCTCCCGCTGGCCCGAACACCCGCGCGTGGAGCTGGTCACCACCGACGGTTTCCTCCTGCCCACCCGGGAGCTGGAGGCCCGCGGCCTGATGTCGCGCAAGGGCTTCCCGGAGTCGTACGACCGCCGTGCGCTGACCCGGTTCGTCGCCGACATCAAGGCGGGCAAGGACGAGGTGACCGCCCCCGTCTACTCCCACCTGATCTACGACATCGTCCCCGACCGGCGGCTGACCGTCCGCCGCCCCGACATCCTCATCGTCGAGGGCCTCAACGTCCTCCAGCCCGCCCTCCCCGGCAAGGACGGCCGCACCCGCGTCGGTCTCGCCGACTACTTCGACTTCAGCGTGTACGTCGACGCGAGCGCCGAGGACATCGAGCGCTGGTACCTCAACCGGTTCCGCAAGCTGCGCGCGACCGCCTTCCAGAACCCGGACTCGTACTTCAGGAAGTACACCCAGGTCTCCGAGGAGGAGGCCCTCGACTACGCCCGTACCCTCTGGCGCACCATCAACAAGCCCAACCTGGTCGAGAACATCGCCCCCACCCGGGGCCGCGCCACCCTGGTCGTACGCAAGGGCTCCGACCACAAGGTCCAGCGGCTGAGCCTGCGCAAGCTGTGACCCGTGGCCGGCACCGGTCCGGTCAGCGTCTCGGTCCCGCGACGGCGTAGGCCGCGGTGCCGGTGACCGTGAGGGCCAGGGCCGTCCAGGTGGCCGCCGGTGTGCCGGCGGGCAGCAGCAGCCAGCCCGCCACCCGCGTCGGCACCCCCGTCGGGGGCGGGGCGAAGAACGCGTACGACAGCCAGGCGAACGGCAGCGTCCACGCGTACGGGCCGCCCCACAGCGCCGCGCCCAGGGCGCCCAGCCCCATCAGGCCCGCACCGTCCCGGACGACGAAGGCGGCGGGGGCCAGGTCCGCGCCCAGGGCCTGCACGGTCAGCGGCACCGCGGCGGCGACCGCGCCGGCGAGCAGCACATGGGCCGCCCGGCGCGGCGCCCAGCGGATCGCGGCCGTCCGGTCCAGCGCGAGGTCCTGCCCGCCGAAGCCGGTGGAGGCCGCCATCGCGCCCACGGCGAGGACGAGCACGGGCAGCCGCGGATCGGCGGGCCCTGTGCCGCCGTCCCGGGCCAGTGCCCACACCGCCAGCGCGCCGATCAGCAGCGCGGCGAGCGCGGCGGGCACCTGACGCGAGCGGGCGTACAGCGTCAGCCATCTCACCGGGACGCACCACCGGTGAGCGCTTCGAGCGCGTCCCCCTCGCAGGAGAGCGCGGCGGTGCGCATGGCGTCGATCCGTGCGCGCTGCTCGGCCTTCGGCAGCGTCCTGAACTTCTTCCACACCGGGCGGGCCTCGGTGTCGGCGTAGTCGCGCACGTTCGCCGACGCGTGGGGCAGCGACCTGAGGTCGCCGAGGACCCAGCCGACCGCGACGGCCCGCGCGACGTCCTCGCCCCCCGTGCCGCTCCAGCCGACGGGGGAGCACCCCGGCACCAGGCCCTTGCCGATCAGGGCCCAGGTCAGCTCCTCGCCCCGTGCGGCGACGAGGCCGGCGTCGTCGAAGTCGAGGGGCACGGTCCTGCCGGACCACTTCGGCGTGCTGCCCTCCGGCAGTACGGCGGTGTTCTCACGGACCGAGACCGGCGCCCGGTCGCCCAGCGCGGTGTGCAGCAGGCTCAGGGCCTTCTTGCCGGGACCCGCGATGTCGGCGAGGCGTCCCTGCTGGGTCCGCGTCACGCACACCGGGCCGTCGCACACCGGCTCCGCGGCGGCCCTGTCGACGACGAAGATCCGGTCCGGGTCGGCGGGCAGGACGAGCAGGGCGACCGCCGCGCCCGCCAGGACGGGGGTCAGGGCGAGCAGCCGGGTGCGCCGCCGCGCGGCGACCAGCAGCGCGAAGCCGGTCACGGCCATGCCGAGCAGCCAGATCGTCTGCCCGAGGTGCACGGCGGCGGAGAGGGTGGTGAGCGCGGTGCGCACGTCCTGCACCGCCGGGGACAGCAGTGAGAGCCGGTTCGGCTCCGTGACCGGGATGCCCGCGCCCGTGTCCGTCTGCGTCCGGCCCAGGGACAGCTGCATGAGGACCGTGAACGCGAAGGCGCCCACGGTCAGCAGGGGCGGGGTGAGCGCGGACGGCAGGGCCCGCGCGGCCCCCATGCCCAGCACGGACCCCGCGACCAGGGAGAGCGCCCCCACCAGCGAGATCGGCAGCCATCCGAGGTGCGTGTACGCGGTGTGGGCGAGCACCTGGACCCCGCCCACGAGGACGAGCAGCGCGAAGGCCGAGGTCAGTGCGGCCGCCGTGGTGCCCGCCAGCGCGGCCGCGCGGTGCCGGGCGGGCCGCGGCGTGCTCGACAGCAGCTCGGACATCTTCGAGCGGTGGTCGCGCAGGCCCTGGAGGGCGCCGAGCCCGACGGCGAGCGGCCACAGGTAGAACAGCAGGGCGCGGATCCACAGGGCCATGGTCGTCCACTGGGCCGTCCAGGCGGTGGTGCCTGTGCCGAGCGTCCCCTTCAGCAGGAAGAGGAACGCGAGTGCCGTCGTCAGGATCACGGCACCGGCCCACGGGGCGACGGAGCGCCTCAGTTCGATGCGCAGGACACGCGGGTTCACCAGGCGCCCCTTCCCTGCCCGGGGCCCTGGAGCAGCGCCGAGTAGCCGCGCTCCAGGGGGCTGTCGCCCACGTCCTCGGTGCCGCCCGCGGCCGCCAGGTCGTCCGGGGTGCCCTGGAAGACCAGGCGGCCCTCGGCGAAGAGCACCACGTCGGTGCAGGCGGCGGCCACGTCCTCCACCAGATGGGTCGAGACGAGCACACAGGTGTCCGTGCCCAGCTCCTGGAGCAGCTCGCGGAAGCGCAGCCGCTGCGCCGGGTCCAGGCCGACCGTCGGCTCGTCCAGCAGCAGGATCGCCGGGTCGTTGACGATGGCCTGGGCGATGCCGACCCGGCGCACCATGCCTCCCGAGAGGGTCTTCATCCTGTCGTCGGCGCGGTCCGCCAGGCCGACCCGTTCCACGGCGCGCTGCACCGCCGCGGGGATGTCCGCCCCGGGCACCTCCTTCAGCCACGCCATGTACTCGACGAACTCACGTACCGTGAACCGCTTGTAGTAGCCGAACTCCTGCGGCAGATAGCCGATCCGGCGGCGCAGCGCACGCAGTTCGCCCGTACCGCCCGCGGACTCGCCGAGCAGCTCCAGGGCGCCCTCGGTGGGGCGCAGCACGGTGGCCAGCGTCCGGATGAGGGTGGTCTTGCCCGCCCCGTTGGGGCCGAGGAGGCCGTGCACGCCGGTGCCCAGCGACAGGTCGAGGCCGTCGACGGCCATCCGTTTCCGGCCGACCCTGACCTTCAGCCCGGTGGCCCGGATCTCCTGGGCGTAGGGCGTCGGTGCGAGGTCGGCCGCGCTTACCGCGGACGTCATGGGGTGTTCCCTTCCGGTGGTCATCGATGGGCTCCCAGTGCGGCGTACGCGCCCCTGCGGGCGATCACGACACCGATGCCGAGAGCGAGGAGCAGCCCCCACACGGGCAGACCGCCCGCCCGCAGGGCGGCGGCCGTACGGCCGCCGGCGGCCAGGGTCGGCGCCACGATCACGGCGGCCCACACGGCGGCCAGCGCGACGGCGGCGCGGGTCACCCCGACGACACCGCCGAGCGCCAGCGTCGCCGCCGTGAACGCCAGGCAGGGCAGCAGCCACTGAGCCACCATCACCCCCGTCGCCCAGCCGCCCACCAGCAGCGCGGGGACGACCACGCCGAGCACGGACGCGGTGCGCCGCAGCACCAGGGGGAGCCCGGCCCGGGGCGCCGAGGCCGTCAGTTCGTACGCCGGGTCCAGACCGCGCGACCAGGACGCCGCGACCCCGAGCACGGGCAGGACCGGCGCGAACAGCAGCACCAGCGACACCCCGTCGGAGCCGGAGCCGAGGCCGAAGCCGGAACCGGAACCGGCCCGGTCGAGCAGCAGGGCCAGCAGCGTCACGCCGACGACCATGGCCAGCCAGGGCACCATCGCGGGCGTCATCCACCCCGACAGCCAGGCCGGCCGGTGCCGTCGGCGCGGCACCGGGGCGGTGACCGCCAGTTCGGGTGCGAGGCCGGACCACACGGAGTCGACCAGCGACGCCACGGCGGGCACCCCGGTGGCGACCGCGGCCGCCAGCCGGTCGCGGCACACCCGGCACGCCTCCAGATGGGCCTCCACGGCCCACACCTCGTCGGCGGCGAGGTCCGTGTCGCCGCGCGCGTACCCCGCGATGATCCGTGCCGACGCGTGTTCCGCACTCATGCCAGCGCCCTCCGCATCTGGATCCGGGCCCGGCGGGCACGGGTCTTGACCGTGCCCTCGGGCAGCCCGAGCAGGACCGCGGTCTCCCGGACGGACAGTCCGTCGAGCACCAGGGCCTGCAGTACCTGTCTCAGTTCCGGCGCGAGGCGGCGCAGCGCGTCCCCGACGTCACCGCCGACGCTCGCCGCGAGCGCCTCCTCCTCGGCGGCGGGCGCCACGCCGGGCGGCGCCGCGGCCGGCGGCGGCTCCGCGTGGTGGGCCCGGCGCCGGAACGCGTCGACCAGGCGGCGCGCGGCGATCGTCCACAGCCAGCCGGTGGCCGACCCGCCGACCGCGGCCCCGGTGAACGCCCCCGCCGCGCGCCACACCGCCAGATACGTCTCCTGCATGACCTCGGCGACGATCTGCTCGTCCCCGCAGCGGCGGCGCAACCGCACCGCCATCCACGGCGACGTACGCCGGTACAGCTCCTCGAACGCGGCCCGGTCGCCCTTGGCCACCAGCCGGAGGAGACGTTCCTCGTCCACCTCGTGCAGCGCTGCCCTGACTGATCTCACACCCGCTAGACGCCGCCGCCGGGCCGCGGGTTTTCCTCCTGGCGTGATGCCCGTCACACAAGGCCGGGGCGGGCGGGCAGGGCTCCCGGTGGCGACAGGGCCTAGCCTGCCTCCGTGCTGCATCTGCGTCTGATCACCCCGCCGGAGAAGACCGACGACGTGCTCCGCCTGATCGAGAAAACCGTCGGCACCACGCACCTCGTGGTGCTCCAGGGCGCCGCCCGCAATCCCGCGGGGGACGTCGTCACCTGCGACGTGGCCCGCGAGGCCGGCGACGAACTCCTCACCGGGCTCCAGGAGCTGGGCCTGGACCGGACCGGCTCGATCGCCGTCGAGAACATCGACCTGTCCCTGTCGCTGCGCGCCGACAAGGCCGAGGCCGAGGCGCCGGGCGAGGGTGCGGACGCGGTGCTCTGGGAGCACCTCACCGACGCCACCCACGAGGAGTCGACCCTCTCCGTCACCTATCTCGCCTTCATCACGCTGGCCACGATGATCGCGGCCTGCGGTGTGGTCCTGGACAACGCGGTACTGATCGTCGGGGCCATGGCCGTGGGACCGGAGTTCGGCCCGCTCGCCGGGATCTCCACCTCGATCGTGCGCCGCCGCCCCCGGCTCGCCCTGCGTTCCCTGAACGCCCTGCTCGTGGGCTTCGCGGTCGCCATGGCCGCCACGGTCCTCTTCAGCCTCTTCATGGACGCCCTGGACCTCTTCAGCCGGGCCCAGCTGGACGCCGACCGCCCCCAGACCGGCTTCGTCTACGCCCCCGACGCCTTCTCCTTCATCGTCGCCGTGCTGGCCGGAGCGGCCGGCACCCTCTCCCTCACCTCGGCCAAGTCCGGCGCCCTGGTCGGCGTGGCCATCTCCGTCACCACGGTCCCGGCGGCGGCCAACGCGGCGGTCGCCCTCAGCTACGGCGACACGCACCAGACGTGGGGTTCGACGGAACAACTCCTGCTGAACCTCCTGGGCATCGTCCTCGCGGGGACCCTGACCCTGGCGGCCCAGCGGGCGTGGTGGGAGGGGCACCGCCGGTCGGCGCGGACTGGCTGAAACCTCACGGCAGGCAGGGGCGGGAGAGTTTCAACTTCCTTGTGATGCCTGGCAGTTCACATAGGTTGACTCTGCAATCAAGTCTGCGATCACCTATCCGTGCCGCCAGGAGACCGTCATGCCACACACCCGTATCGACACGTCCAAGCCGCACTCCGCCCGGTTCTGGAACTACTTCGTCGGCGGCAAGGACAACTACGAGGTCGACCGGGAGATCGGCGACCACATCAAGGAGATCTTCCCGGGGCTGGTGGACGTCGCCGTGACCAGCCGGCACTTCCTCGGCCGCGCCGTCCGCCACCTCGCCGGCGAGCAGGGCGTACGGCAGTTCCTGGACATCGGTACCGGACTGCCGACCGCCGACAACACCCACGAGGTGGCCCAGCGCACCGCGCCGGACGCCCGGATCGTGTACGTCGACAACGACCCCACCGTCCTGGCGCACGCCCACGCCCTGCTGAGCAGCACCCCCGAGGGCGCCACCGCCTACCTGGACGCCGACCTGTACGACCCCGAGGCCGTCCTGGAGGCCGCCAAGGGCACCCTGGACTTCTCCCGCCCGATCGCCCTGATGATCCTCAACACGCTGGGCCATGTCGCCGAGTACGCCCGGGCGCGCGAGCTGGTGGGCCGGCTCATGGCCGGTCTCCCCTCGGGCAGCTATCTGGTGATCAGCGACTCCACCGCCACCAGCGAGGGCATGATCGCCGCGTCCGAGGCCTACAACAAGAGCGGCGCGGTCCCGTACCACGTCCGCCCCGTCGCCGAGATCGCCGGCTTCTTCGAGGGACTGGACCTGGTGGACCCGGGAGTCGTCCAGGTCACCGAGTGGCGCCCGGAGCCGGACGCTCCGGCGGGCCCGCGGGTGGACGCGTACGGCGCGGTGGGCCGCAAGCCGTAAAAGCAGCGGGGCGCGTACGTCGACGTACGCGCCCGTGCAGGCCACCTGAAGGGGCGCGGGGCGGTGTCGATGTGCGACTCCGTCGCGTGGGCGCGACCAGCCACCCCGCACCCGCAGACCGCAAGGGGGCCGAGCCCCCCACCCCGGACCCGGCCCGGCCACTACCCCAGCGCGGACTTCACCACATCGGCCAGCCGGCCGGCGACCGACCGAGCCTGCTCGATGTCCGCCGCCTCGACCATCACCCGGACCAGCGGCTCGGTCCCGGAGGGGCGCAGCAGCACCCGGCCGGTGGAGCCCAGCTCCCGCTCGGCCTCGGCGACGGCGGCCGACAGCTCCGCCGAGGAGGAGACCCGGGACCGGTCCACGTCCGGCACATTGACCAGCACCTGCGGCAGCCGCTCCATCACGGAGGCCAGCTCACGCAGCGGCTTCCCGGTCTCGGCGAGCCGCGCCGCGAGCATGAGCCCGGTCAGCGTGCCGTCCCCGGTCGTCGCGTGGTCGAGGATGATCACATGCCCGGACTGCTCGCCGCCGAGGGCGTAGCCGTGCTCCTTCATCTCCTCCAGGACGTACCGGTCGCCGACCGCCGCCTGGACGAGGCGGATCCCCTCCCGCTCCATGGCGAGCTTGAACCCGAGGTTGGACATGACGGTGGCGACGACGGTGTCCGACCGCAGCACGCCCCGCTCCCGCATGGCGAGCGCCAGGACGGAGAGGATCTGGTCGCCGTCGACCTCCTCGCCCGTGTGGTCCACGGCGAGGCACCGGTCCGCGTCGCCGTCGTGCGCGATGCCGAAGTCGGCCCCGTGCTCGACGACCGCGGCCTTCAGCTTGTCCAGGTGCGTCGATCCGCACCCGTCGTTGATGTTGAGCCCGTCCGGCTCGGCCCCGATCGTCACGATCTCGGCCCCGGCCCGGGTGAACGCCTCCGGCGACACCCGCGCCGCCGCGCCGTGCGCCTCGTCGAGGACGATCTTCAGCCCGTCGAGCCGGTTGGGGAGGACCGCGATGAGGTGGGCGACGTACCGGTCGAAGCCCTCGCCGTAGGACCGCACCCGTCCGACGCCCCCGCCCGTGGGCCGCTCCCACGGCTCACCGTGCGTGTGGGACTCGTACACGGCCTCGATCCGGTCCTCGAGGTCGTCGGGGAGTTTGTGGCCACCGCGCGCGAAGAACTTGACGCCGTTGTCGGGCATGGCGTTGTGGCTGGCGGAGAGCATCACGCCCAGGTCGGCGCCGAGCACACCGGTGAGGTAGGCGACGGCGGGCGTCGGCAGCACGCCGACCTTCAGCACGTCCACGCCGGCACTCGCGAGACCCGCCACCACGGCGGCCTCCAGGAACTCCCCGGACGCACGCGGGTCGCGCCCCACGACAGCCACCGGCCGGTGGCCCTCGAAGGTGCCCGCCTCGGCCAGCACATGAGCCGCCGCGACGGACAGACCGAGCGCCATCTCGGCCGTCAGATCCGCGTTGGCGACACCGCGCACGCCGTCCGTGCCGAAGAGTCGTCCCACTTGTCCTCCTGAGGAAGCGTCCATGACCGAAGGGGCAATTACACCGGATAGCGGCATCCGTCACACAAGCCTTTGAGCATCTTGTGCCGTTATACGCCCCTGGAAGTGATAAAACGAACGCCCCGACAGCACTGTGGCGTGCCGCCGGGGCGTTCGGTGCAGGCAGCGAGCGATTAACGCTTGCTGTACTGCGGAGCCTTGCGGGCCTTCTTCAGACCGGCCTTCTTCCGCTCGACCGCGCGGTCGTCGCGGCGCAGGAAGCCGGCCTTCTTGAGCGCGCCGCGGTTGTTGTCGACGTCCGCCTCGTTCAGCGCACGGGCGACACCGAGACGGAGCGCACCGGCCTGGCCGGAGACGCCGCCACCGGCGATCCGGGCGATGACGTCGTAACGGCCCTCGAGCTCGAGCACCTTGAACGGCTCGTTGACTTCCTGCTGGTGCACCTTGTTCGGGAAGTAGTCCTCGAGGGTGCGACCGTTGATCTTCCACTTGCCGGAGCCCGGGACGATCCGGACGCGGGCGATGGCGTTCTTGCGACGGCCCAGGCCGGCGGCCGGCTGCGGGTCGCCGAAGCGGGAGGCGAGGGACTCCGAGGTGTACTCGCCCTCGACGGGCACCTCGGACTCGGTGGTGTAGCTGTCGATGTCGACGAGCTCAGTCTCTTCGAGCGGCTGCTCGGCAGTGGTCTCGGCCACGGTGATTCCTCAGATTCTCTTGGCTTGGGTTGGTCTAGGCCGGTGTTACTGCGCGACCTGGGTGATCTCGAACGGCTGCGGCTGCTGCGCGCCGTGCGGGTGCTGGTCACCCTTGTAGACCTTCAGCTTCGAGAGCATCTGACGGCCCAGCGTGTTCTTCGGGAGCATGCCCTTGACGGCCTTCTCGATGGCCTTCTCCGGGTTCTTGTCCAGCAGCTCGTCGTAGCGGACGGAGCGCAGACCACCCGGGTAGCCGGAGTGGCGGTACGCCATCTTCTGGGTCCGCTTGTTGCCGGACAGGTGCACCTTGTCGGCGTTGATGATGATGACGAAGTCACCGGTGTCGACGTGAGGGGCGTAGATCGGCTTGTGCTTGCCGCGCAGGATGGAGGCGGCGGTGCTGGCGAGACGGCCCAGGACAACGTCCTGAGCGTCGATGACGTGCCACTGGCGCGTCACATCGCCGGGCTTGGGGCTGTACGTACGCACGGTTCGTAGCCTTCGCTTCGAGTGAGTGGTCCTGACAAGGTCACCGAAGACGATCACGACAGCCCTGACCGCACTGCGGTGACGCAAACCGCGTGCTGGTCGCTGGTCATCGGCCCGGTGGACCGGTGTAAGGGCCCGTCCCGTGAGAATGAGCAAGCCAATACACAACGAAGATGCAGGATACCCGTGTCGCGCGGGTGGGGTCAAAACGGGGCCGGAACGGGGCCGGAACGGGGCCGGGACAGGGCCGGAGCGAGGGCGCGGCACGGCAAACACGACATCTCCGGGTGAGAAGGTTTCAAAGGCAGTTGGAGCGGAACGGCGGCGTGTCCCGCCGTCTAAGATGCGGCCCATGAGCTATGGGCAGGGGGGACCTCAGTCCCAGTGGGATCCGTGGAAACCGAACTCCCAGCAGCCGTGGACCGGTGGCAGTGACGGCCCGTCCCCGGACTGGGCCGCACTCGCGGACGCGTCCGAGAAACGCAACAGGCGCCGCAAGCTGCTCTTCATAGTCGGGGGCGCGCTGGCCACGGTCGGCGTGGGCGCCGCCGTGACCATGGCCGTGGTCAACAGCGGCGGGAGCGACGAGGCCAACCGGCCCACGTCCTCGGTGCCCGCCACCACCGGCCTGCCGAGCGCGTCCGGCACCCCGTCCTTCGCGCCGACCAGCGCGCCGCCGGCGCTGAACCCCAAGGAGTTCATCTCCAGCAAGGCCAAGGACAAGGCGGAGAACAGCCCGGAGCTGATGTTCCCCGGAACCCAGCTCACCATGGGCTCCAACGTCTACAAGAAGGGCCCGACGGCGGACAGCACCGACTGCGCCACGGGCGTCCAGGGCACCCTGCCCAAGGTCCTCGCCGCGGCCGGCTGCACCCGGCTGATGCGGGTGACGTACACCAAGGGCGACACCGCGGTCACGGTCGGTGTGGCCGTGTTCGACACCGAGGCGCAGGCCCTGAAGGTCAAGAGCCAGGCCGACAGCAAGAGCATCGTCAAGGCGCTGAGCGGCAAGGGCGTGAAGGCCTTCTGCAACGCCGCGATCTGCCGCTCGACGACCAACTCCTACGGCCGCTACGCCTACTTCACGATCACGGGCTTCACCGACGGCAAGGACGTGACCACGAAGGACACCGCGGTCTTCACCATGGGTGACGACCTCGCCGACTTCGCCTTCCAGCAGATCAACCGCCGTGGCCAGGCCCAGGCGTCGGCGGCGGCCGAGGGCTGAACCGGCCGGCCGTCAAACGGGCCAATCGGACGTGCGACACTCCCCCCAAGTGATCATCTGATCATCCGGTCACGGATCCCTGGGGGGACCACGCCATGAGCGCCACGACCCGACGCAGCCTCCTCGCCGGCGCCGCCGGTCTCACCGGCGCCGCCCTCGCGACCTCGATCGTCATCGCCCAGACGGCCTCGGCCGCCGGCACCGGCGCGGGCTGGCTGAACGTGAAGGACACGCCGTACGGGGCCCTCGGCGACGACAGGACCGACGACGCGCCCGCCATCCAGAAGGCGATCGACGCGGCCGGCCAGGGAGACACCGTCTACCTCCCGCCCGGCGCGTACCGGCTCGCCTCCCCGCTCCGCCTCCGGCTCGGCGTCACCCTGCGCGGCGACTGGCACCCGCGCTCCCCGGTCCGCACCGACATGACCGCCTCCTACCTGCGCCCCGGCATCGGCACCTTCACCGGCGAGGCCCTGATCGTCGTCGACCCGGCCCCGGCACGGGGAACGTCCACCGACTCGGCGTACGGCGGCGGCCCCCGCCTGTACGGCCTGGCGCTCGACGGCCGCGACCAGCGGGCCACCACCGGCACCGCGATCGACGGCATCCGTGTCACCCCCGGCGTCCAGGACCTCGGCCTGGACAAGGTGACCGTCTGGCGCTTCACCGGCCACGGCCTGAACGCCCAGAACGCCACCGCCTTCCAGCTCACCCAGGTCCACGCCGTCGACAACGAAGGCCACGGCTTCACCTGGGGCGACGCGACGGGCACCGGCGGCGGCCTGGTCGACGCCGACCTGTTCCAGTGCCACGCCCAGGGCAACAAGGGACACGGCTACGACATCCTCAACCCCGACGCGGTCACCATGGTCGACTGCCGCTCGGAGTCGAACGCTCATCACGGCTACCGCATCACCGGCGTCAACCACTCGATGGTGCTGATCGGCTGCACCACCGACCGCAACGGCCGGGACGGCTTCCACCTCGCCACCTCCCCCGGCGGCCGCTTCCTCCAGCTCCTCGGCTGCCTCGCCGGGCGGGACGGCAGGGAGACCGCGACCTCCCTCATCCCCTACTCCGGCTTCACCGTCACCGGCGAGGCCGCCGAGGGGGTCGTCCTCACCGGCTGCTCCACCTCCACCGGCCGCGACGACGAGAGCGGCGACCACTCCCCCGCCTACGGCCTCACCACCTCCGCGCTGAACTCCGTGAGCAACGTCTCGGTGGTCGGCGGCGAGTACCTCGGGACGACGGCCCCCTTCCAGGACCTCGGAGCGGTCGTCGTCCGCCACAGCGGCGTGATCTCCGGCACCCACCGGGACACCGGCATCGAGTGGGACCAGCATGACGTCCACATGATCTCCGGAGCCGCCGGCACCCGCCGTGACCTGGAGTTCTGGTCCCGCGGCAAGGCCCGCCGCTGGGCCCTGCGGACCACCGACGCCGCCGAGTCCGGCGCCGGCGACGGCTCCGACTTCGCGCTTGTCCGGCACGCCGACGACGGCACCGTCCTCGACACGCCCCTCACCGTCAGCCGCGCCAGCGGCCGGGTCTCCCTCACCACCCCCGGCCTGACGGTCACCGCGAGCGCCGGCCCCGGCGTCCACCTCGTCCAGCACCGGCCTGCCGCCCACGGCTACGCGGTCACCGGCGCCGGAAAGACATCCCGCGCCTTCCAGTCCCGGGCCACCGGCGACTCCGTCGACCGCTTCGCGATGGAGATCAACGGCACCCAGACCTTCGGCCCCGGCGGCGGCACCGGCCGGGACACCAGCTGGGGCCGCCTCGGCGCCGCCCAGATCGGCAGCGCCGACGCCGACATCGTCGTAGGACTGGCCGGGAAGGGCATCAAGGTCAAGGAGGGCAGCAACGCCAAGATGGGCACCGTGACCCTCACCGGCACCACCCCGGTCACCGTCCCCACGACCGCCGTCACCGCCGCCAGCCGCATCTTCCTCACCGTCCAGTCCCCCGCCGGCACCCCCTCCGGCGTGGCCTACGTCGCCTCCCGCACCCCCGGCACGTCCTTCACGGTGAAGGGCATGGCCGGGGACAGGTCGACGGTGGCCTGGCTGATCATGGAACCGGCGTAGGGACGCTCAGCAGCACCCGGCGGCACCGGGCAGCGTCCGTCTGTTCCTGGCCTCCTTGTTCCGCGCGGCCAGGAGCTCGTCGGCCGGGTACCCGACCTCCTCCAGGGTCAGCCCGTGCGGCCGTACGACATGCACCGCGGAGTCCCGCACCCCCGCGGCCAGCACCTTCCCCGGCCACTCGGCGCCCCGGTGCCCGTCGCCCACGAACAACAGCGCCCCGATGAGCGAGCGCACCATGTTGTGGCAGAAGGCGTCGGCCCGGACCGTGGCGGTGACGATCCCGTCGTCGCCCTTCACCAGGCTCAGCTCCTGAAGGGTCCGAATCGTGGTGGCCCCCTCCCGCCGCTTGCAGTAGGCGGCGAAATCATGCTCCCCGAGCAGCCGCAGCGCCGCCTCGTTCATGGCGTCGACATCGAGCGGCCAGTCGTGCCAGAGCACATGGTTGCGCAGCAGCGGATCCACACCCCCCGGGTTGTCCGTCACCCGGTACGCGTACCGCCGCCAGACGGCCGAGAACCGGGCGTTGAAGCCACTGGGCGCCTCCCTGAGCGCCCACACCCGCACATCCCGCGGCAACCGCCCGGCAAGCCGCTTCAGCAGCTTCTCGTGGTGCTCACGCCAGACGCCCTCCGGCAGATCGACATGAGCCACCTGCCCCCGCGCATGCACCCCGGCGTCGGTTCTGCCCGCCACGGTCAGCTCGAAGGTCTCCCGGGACCGGGTGACGGTCCGCAGGGCATCCTCGATCTCCCCCTGCACGGTCCGCCGCCCCCCGGCCTGCTTGGCCCACCCGGAGAACTCGGTCCCGTCATAGGAAAGATCGAGGCGGACACGGACGTAACCGGGCTGTACTTCGTCACTCACACCGAGATCCTCTCAAGACCACAGAAGCGGGCCCGCTCCTCGAAAGGAACGGGCCCGCTGACGCGCCCCAGAGGGGCGCGGGGCTGCATCGATATGCGGCTCCGCCGCGTGGGCGCGGCCAGCCACAACGGACCGGCAGCCGAAGGACGGCCTTACGCGTCCTTGGACTCCTCGTCGGCCTCGACCGGCGCGGCGTCCTCGACGACCTCGTCGGCCTGGGTCTCCTCGACCTTGGCCTCCTCGGCCTCCTTGACCGCACGCTTGGTCGCGGCCTCGGCCTCACCCGTCGCAGCCTGCGCCACGGTCAGCGCCTCGACCAGCTCGATGACAGCCATGGGCGCGTTGTCGCCACGGCGGTTACCGATCTTGGTGATCCGGGTGTAGCCACCCGGACGGTTCTCGTAGCGCGGGCCGATCTCGGTGAAGAGCGTGTGGACGACGCTCTTGTCCGTGATGACCTGGAGCACCTGACGGCGGTTGTGAAGGTCGCCCTTCTTCGCCTTGGTCACCAGACGCTCGGCGTACGGCCGGAGCCGGCGGGCCTTCGCCTCGGTGGTGGTGATACGGCCGTGCTCGAAGAGGCTCTTCGCGAGGTTCGCGAGCAGCAGCTTCTCGTGCGCGGCACTGCCGCCCAGACGGGCACCCTTGGTGGGCTTCGGCATCTTTTCTCTCCTGTGTGTCTGCCCCGGCCGTGTCAGGTACCGGGGTCAGGAACCCGATGAGCGGATGCTCACCGGCAACGACCGATCAGTACTGCTCGGTCTCCACGAAACCCGCGTCCGCGTCGTCGTCGGCGCCGAAGGCGTCGGCGGCGGCCGTGGGGTCGAATCCGGGCGGGCTGTCCTTCAGGGCCAGGCCCATGCCGGCCAGCTTCGCCTTGACCTCGTCGATCGACTTCGCACCGAAGTTGCGAATGTCGAGGAGGTCCGCCTCGGAGCGGGCGACGAGCTCACCCACGGAGTGGATGCCCTCACGCTTGAGGCAGTTGTAGGAACGGACGGTGAGCTCGAGCTCCTCGATCGGAAGCGCGAGATCGGCCGCCAGCGCCGCGTCCGTCGGGGACGGACCCATGTCGATGCCCTCGGCGTCGATGTTCAGCTCGCGGGCGAGACCGAACAGCTCGACCAGGGTCTTACCGGCGGAGGCCATGGCGTCACGGGGACGCATCGCCTGCTTGGTCTCGACGTCCACGATCAGCTTGTCGAAGTCGGTGCGCTGCTCGACACGCGTGGCCTCGACCTTGTACGTGACCTTCAGAACCGGCGAGTAGATCGAGTCGACCGGGATCCGGCCGATCTCCTGGCCCACCTGCTTGTTCTGCACGGCGGAGACGTAACCGCGGCCGCGCTCGACCGTCAGCTCCATCTCCAGCTTGCCCTTGCCGTTGAGCGTGGCGAGGACGAGGTCGGGGTTGTGCACCTCGACACCGGCCGGGGGCGCGATGTCGGCGGCGGTGACCAGACCCGGGCCCTGCTTGCGCAGGTACATCACGACCGGCTCGTCGTGCTCCGAGGAGACGACCAGCTGCTTGATGTTGAGGATCAGGTCGGTGACGTCCTCCTTGACGCCCGGCACGGTGGTGAACTCGTGCAGGACACCGTCGATACGGATCGACGTGACCGCCGCACCCGGGATCGACGACAGGAGCGTACGGCGCAGGGAGTTGCCGAGGGTGTAGCCGAAGCCCGGCTCCAGCGGCTCGATCACGAACCGGGAGCGGAACTCGTCGACGACCTCTTCGGTCAACGAGGGACGCTGAGCGATCAGCATGTTGTGTTCCTTCAGTCAGGGGCGCCCGCTATTTGACGCCCGACTCGGTACTGCAAGGGTACGGGCGGTACGCCCCTTCATGGAGCCGTACCGCCCGCAACCTCAAGACAACCGTGCGTCAGACGCGGCGACGCTTCGGCGGACGGCAGCCGTTGTGCGGGGTCGGGGTGACGTCCTGGATGGAGCCGACCTCGAGACCCGTGGCCTGGAGGGAACGGATCGCGGTCTCACGACCGGCGCCCGGGCCCTTGACGAAGACGTCGACCTTGCGCATGCCGTGCTCCTGCGCGCGACGGGCAGCCGACTCGGCGGCCATCTGCGCGGCGAACGGCGTGGACTTGCGCGAGCCCTTGAAGCCGACGTGGCCGGCGGAGGCCCAGGAGATCACGTTTCCGGCCGGGTCCGTGATGGACACGATCGTGTTGTTGAACGTGCTCTTGATGTGCGCCTGGCCGTGGGCGACGTTCTTCTTTTCCTTGCGGCGCACCTTCTTGGCAGCGCCCTGACGACCCTTGGGGGGCATCTATTACTCCTACGGGAGGTGGTCGGTCCTACAGCGAAGACCGCTGGACGGCGAGTCCGCTGCGGACTACTTCTTGCCCGGCTTCTTCTTGCCGGCGATGGCGCGACGCGGGCCCTTGCGGGTACGAGCGTTCGTGCTGGTGCGCTGACCGCGGACGGGCAGACCACGACGGTGACGGAGACCCTGGTAGCAGCCGATCTCGACCTTGCGGCGGATGTCGGCCTGGATCTCGCGACGGAGGTCACCCTCGGTCTTGATGTTGTTGTCCACGTACTCGCGGATGGCGACCAGCTGCTCTTCGGTCAGATCGCGAACACGGGTGTTCGGGTCGACGCCGGTCGCAGCCAGCGTCTCCTGCGAGAGGGTCCGGCCGATGCCGAACACGTAGGTGAGGGCGACCTCCACGCGCTTGTCGCGCGGGATGTCAACACCGGAAACGCGTGCCATTCAATGGCTCCTGGTGATCTTCGGAGGTCTTCCGCAGAACCGGATCCCAGCCGCCGGCCTCTTCTCTTCGAAGACTTGGTACGACTGGGTCCCCGGCCTCCGAACCGGGGGTGTCAGGCAAGAAGAAACCCCCGCCTGGGTCCTGCGTATGAACATATTCAGCTCGCGTCGCGCGAAGTCTCTGCGATATCGATGCAGAGGGTGAGATCGGCTGCGATCAGCCCTGGCGCTGCTTGTGGCGCGGGTTCTCGCAAATGATCATGACCCGACCGTGACGGCGGATCACCCTGCACTTGTCGCAGATCTTCTTGACGCTCGGCTTGACCTTCATGGGATGTGAGGTTCTCCGGGTCAGTTGCCGACAACCCCGCACGCCCGCCAGGGCGCACAGGGACATGGGCAAGATCTACTTGTACCGGTAGACGATCCGGCCACGCGTCAGGTCGTACGGAGACAGCTCCACCACGACCCGGTCGTCAGGGAGGATGCGGATGTAGTGCATACGCATCTTGCCGCTGATGTGTGCCAGGACCTGGTGGCCGTTCTGGAGCTCGACCTTGAACATGGCGTTCGGAAGAGACTCGACGACAGTGCCCTCGATCTCGATGGCACCTTGCTTCTTGGCCACGCTTCGCCCTTCGAATCGACTACCTTGATCGACTCCGTGTGAGCGCATGCAGACATGCGGGTGCACGAGAGCCGACGAGTCAGTCTACGTCAGGGCCCCGAGAAACACGAATCGAGAGAGCCTGCCCCACCCGGAAGATCCGTAAGCTTCAAAGGGCGCGGAGAACTGCGCGGCCGGCCCCCACCGGCCCGCAGCCACCCGACCACGCTCAGCCCAACGGATCCGGCGCGGCCACGACCCCGTGCTCCGCCAGCTTCGCCCTGCCGCCGTCCGGGGCCGTCAGCACCAGCGGGCCCTCCTCCGTGAGGGCCACGCTGTGCTCCCAGTGCGAGGACCAGGTGCCGTCGGTCGTGATGACCGTCCAGTCGTCCTCGAGGACCTCGGTCCGCGGCGTCCCCAGCGACACCATCGGCTCGATCGCGAGGCAGAAGCCGGGCACCAGCTTGGGGCCCTTGCCCCGGCGCCGGTCGACGTAGTTCAGCAGATGCGGGTCCATGTGCATCTCGGTGCCGATGCCGTGGCCGCCGTAGTCCTCGATGATGCCGTAGCGGCCGCCGCCGGGCTTGGGCTGACGGCGGATGTACGTCTCGATGGCGCGCGAGACGTCGACGAGCCGGTTGCCGGGCTTCATCGCGGCGATGCCGGCCCACATCGACTCCTCCGTCACCCGGGAGAGCTCGATCAGCTCCGGGGCGTGACCGGAGCCCACGAACGCCGTGTACGCCGCGTCGCCGTGCCAGCCGTCCACGATCGCGCCGCAGTCGATGGAGATGATGTCGCCGTCCTTGAGGACCACCTCGTCGGACGGGATGCCGTGCACGACCACGTCGTTCGCCGAGGTGCAGATCGTCGCGGGGAAGCCGCCGTAGCCGAGGAAGTTCGACTTCGCCCCGTGCTCGGCGAGCACCTTGCGCGCGACCTCGTCCAGGTCCTTGGTGGTGGCCCCCGGCACCGCCGCTTCCCGCGTCGCCGCGTGGATGGCGGCGACGACCAGCCCCGCCGCCCGCATTTTCGCGATCTGCTCGGGGCTCTTGATCTGCACCATGAGGTCCTGCGCTCTCCGTCACTCGGTCGGGGGATCGGGTACTGCCTACACAACAGTACGGCCGTGGGGTCCAGGGGACTCCACGGCCGTACGGGACCGACGACTACGCGTCGTCGCCCTCGCGCTTCAGCGCGGCCAGCGCGCGATCGGTGACCTGCTCCACGGGGCCCATGGAATCGATGGTCACGACCAGGCCCTGGGCCTTGTAGTAGTCGATGATCGGCTCGGTCTGCGTGTGGTAGACCTCCAGCCGCGTCCGGACGGTCTCCTCGGAGTCGTCGTCCCGCTGGTACAGCTCGCCGCCGCAGACGTCACAGACGCCCTCCTGCTGCGGCTTCTTGTACGTCACGTGGAAGACGTGGGCGGAGTCCTTCCGGCAGATGCGCCGGCCGGCGATCCGCTTGACGACCTCCTCCTCGGGGGCCTCCAGATCGAGTACCGCGTCCAGCTTGATGCCCTCGGTGGTGAGCAGCTCGTCCAGGGCCTCGGCCTGCGAGACGTTGCGCGGGAAACCGTCCAGCAGGAAGCCGCGCTCGGCGTCCGGCTGCTCCATGCGGTCCTTGGCCATGGCGATGGTCACCGTGTCCGGCACCAGTTCGCCCTTGTCCATATAGGACTTCGCGAGCTTCCCGAGGTCGGTCTGCCGGCTGATGTTGGCGCGGAACAGGTCGCCCGTGGAGATGTGCGGAACGCGCAGAGTCTCGGCCAGGCGAGTGGCCTGAGTACCCTTCCCGGCACCCGGCGGCCCGACGAGGACGATTCGCATCAGCGGAGGAACCCTTCGTAATTGCGCTGCTGGAGCTGGCTCTCGATCTGCTTCACCGTCTCGAGGCCCACACCCACGATGATCAGGATGCTGGTCCCGCCGAAGGGGAAGTTCTGGTTTGCCCCGAAACCAACCAACGCCATCGTCGGCACAAGAGCGATCAGACCCAAGTACAGCGAACCCGGCCAGGTGATCCGGTTGAGCACGTACGACAGGTACTCAGCGGTCGGTCGGCCAGCCCGGATGCCCGGGATGAAGCCACCATACTTCTTCATGTTGTCGGCCACTTCCTCGGGGTTGAAGGAGATGGCGACGTAGAAGAAGGCGAAGAAAACGATCAGCAGGAAGTACGCGCTGATGTAGATCGGGTGGTCGCCCTTGGTCAGGTTCGTCTCGATCCAGGTCTTCCAGCTGGAGGTCCCGCTGGAGAACTGGGCGACGAGGGCCGGGATGTAGAGCAGCGACGAGGCGAAGATGACCGGGATCACACCGGCCTGGTTCACCTTGAGCGGGATGTACGTCGAGGTACCGCCGTAGGACCGGCGGCCGATCATGCGCTTGGCGTACTGCACCGGGATCCGGCGCTGGGCCTGCTCGACGAAGACGACCAGGGCGACCATCACCAGGCCGACCGCGACGACCGTGCCGAACTCGATCCAGCCGTCCGCCAGGGTGCCCGACTTCTTGATGGCCCACAGCGCGGACGGGAAGGTCGCGGCGATCGAGATGAACATCAGGATCGACATGCCGTTGCCGATGCCGCGGTCGGTGATCAGCTCACCGAGCCACATGACGACGGCCGTACCGGCGGTCATGCAGATGACCATCACGATGGTGCTGAAGATGGCGCGGTCCGGAACGATCTGGCTGGCGACGGTGCAGCCGGAGAACAGGGCGCCGCTGCGGGCGGTGGCCACCAGGCCGGTGCCCTGGAGGATGGCCAGCGCCACGGTCAGGTAACGCGTGTACTGCGTGATCTTCGCCGTACCGGCCGAGCCCTCCTTCTTGAGGGCTTCCAGACGCGGGATGACCACGGTCAGCAGCTGAAGAATGATGCTCGCCGTGATGTACGGCATGATGCCGAGGGCGAAGATGGTGATCTGCAGCAGCGCGCCACCGCTGAACATGTTCACCAGACCGAAGAGGCCCTGGTTGCCGGACGCCTCGTCGACGCAGCGCTGTACGGACGTGTAGTCGACGCCGGGGATCGGAATGTGCGTACCGACCCGGTACACGACGATGATGCCGAGCGTGAAGAGCAGCTTCTTGCGCAGGTCGGGCGTCCTGAACGCCCGGGCGAACGCGGTGAGCACGGTGCCTCCTGCGACCCCCGCGCATCTGCGTCAAGGGTGACGGTCTTGAAGGTCCAATAAGAACAACGACAAACGACAACGACATGAGTAACGGCCGACTGCCGTTCAAGGTGCCCCCTTGGGAGAACCTTGTGAAAAGTGGGCAGTGCTGGTCACCTTACCCGCGACACAGCTTCCCTAGGAACGACCAACCGGGGATACCCCATTTGTGGAGTATCCCCGGTCGGGATCGATCAAGTCATCGAGACGCCTGATGTGGTCAGACGAGCTCGGTGACGGTACCGCCGGCAGCGGTGATCTTCTCCTTGGCGGAGCCGGAGACGGCGTCGACCGTCACCTGCAGCGCCACGGAGATCTCGCCCTGGCCGAGCACCTTGACGAGGCTGTTCTTGCGAACGGCACCCTTGGCGACGAGACCCTCGACGGTGACCTCGCCACCCTCGGGGTACAGCGCGGCCAGCTTGTCGAGGTTCACGACCTGGAACTCGGTCTTGAACGGGTTCTTGAAGCCCTTCAGCTTCGGAAGGCGCATGTGGAGCGGCATCTGGCCACCCTCGAAGCGCTCCGGAACCTGGTAACGGGCCTTCGTGCCCTTGGTACCACGACCGGCCGTCTTACCCTTCGACGCCTCACCACGACCGACACGGGTCTTGGCGGTCTTGGCGCCCGGGGCGGGACGGAGGTTGTGGATCTTGAGCGGGTTGTTCTCCGCCATGATCAGTCGACCTCCTCAACCGTCACGAGGTGGCGGACGGTGTGCACCATCCCGCGGAACTCGGGACGGTCCTCCTTGACGACCACGTCGTTCAGGCGCTTCAGCCCGAGCGAGCGCAGGGTCTCACGGTGGTTCTGCTTGCTGCCGATGTACGACTTCGTCTGCGTGATCTTGAGGCGAGCCATTACGCACCCGCCCCCGCACGCGCACGCAGCAGAGCCGCGGGAGCGACGTCCTCGAGCGGCAGACCACGGCGGGCCGCGATCTCCTCGGGACGCTGCAGGCCCTTCAGGGCCTCCACGGTCGCGTGCACGATGTTGATCGCGTTGTCGGAGCCGAGCGACTTCGACAGGACGTCGTGGATACCGGCGCACTCGAGCACCGCACGCACCGGGCCACCGGCGATCACGCCGGTACCGGGGGACGCGGGCTTGAGCAGCACGACGCCGGCAGCCTTCTCACCCTGGATCGGGTGGGGGATGGTGCCCTGGATACGGGGGACCTTGAAGAAGTGCTTCTTGGCCTCCTCAACACCCTTGGCGATGGCGGCCGGCACCTCCTTGGCCTTGCCGTAACCGACACCCACGGTGCCGTCACCGTCGCCCACCACGACCAGCGCGGTGAAGCTGAAGCGACGACCACCCTTCACAACCTTGGCGACGCGGTTGATCGCGACGACGCGCTCAACGTACGCGGTCTTCTCGGCGGCAGCAGCGCCGCCGTCACGGCCCTTCCGGTCCCGCCGCTCGCCGCCACCGGCACCGCCACCGCGGCGCTGGGGTCCAGCCATTGGAATTACCTCTCTCTGTTTCCGCTAGCTACGGCAGGCTCAGAACTTGAGCCCGGCTTCGCGGGCGGCGTCCGCCAGGGCGGCGATGCGCCCGGCGTACTGGTTGCCACCACGGTCGAATACGACAGCCTCGACACCGGCGGCCTTGGCGCGCTCGGCGACCA
The DNA here is from genome assembly GCF_001514205.1 of Streptomyces griseoruber. Classification (GTDB taxonomy): domain Bacteria; phylum Actinomycetota; class Actinomycetes; order Streptomycetales; family Streptomycetaceae; genus Streptomyces; species Streptomyces griseoruber. Next base: position 32,182 of record NZ_KQ948783.1, read on the forward strand.
GGGCGCCGACCTGCTTGGCCTGCGCGGACTTGTCGCCCTCGCCACCGCGGACCGACGTGTCCAGGGTGGACGCCGACGCCAGGGTGTGACCCTTGATGTCGTCGATCACCTGGGCCACGATGTGGCGGTTCGAGCGGGTAACGACCAGACGGGGACGCTCCGCCGTACCGGAGATCCGCTTGCGGATCCGGATGTGACGGCGCTTGATCGCGGCGCGCTTGTAGGCGTCGCCCTTCAGGATCTTCTGCCCGTATGCCATGGCTTACTTACCCGCCTTTCCGACCTTGCGGCGGATGACTTCGCCCTCGTACTTGACGCCCTTGGCCTTGTACGGGTCGGGCTTGCGCAGCTTGCGGATGTTGGCCGCGACCTCGCCGACCTTCTGCTTGTCGATACCCTCGACCGAGAAACGGGTCGGAGCCTCGACCTTGAAGGTGATGCCCTCGGGGGCCTCGACCAGGATCGGGTGGCTGTAACCGAGCGCGAACTCGAGGTTCGAGCCCTTGGCGGTCACGCGGTAACCGACACCGCTGATCTCGAGCTTCTTCACGTAACCCTGGGTCACGCCGGTGATCATGTTCGCCACCAGCGTGCGGGACAGGCCGTGCAGGGCCTTGCTCTGACGCTCGTCGTTGGGGCGGGTCACCTGGAGAGTGCCGTCCTCGCCCTTGGCGATGTCGATCGGTGCCACGACGGTGTGGGTCAGCGTGCCCTTGGGGCCCTTGACCGACACGGTCCGGCCGTCGATGGTGACGTCCACGCCGGCGGGAACCGCGATGGGGAGCTTGCCGATGCGCGACATAGCTGTTTCCTCCGTTCCCTTCTGCTACCAGACGTAGGCGAGGACTTCCCCACCCACGCCCTTCTTGCCGGCCTGCTTGTCGGTGAGGAGCCCGTGCGACGTGGAGATGATCGCCACGCCGAGGCCGCCCAGCACCTTCGGCAGGGAGGTGGACTTCGCGTACACCCGGAGACCGGGCTTGGAGATCCGCTTGATGCCCGCGATGGAGCGCTCACGGTTCGGGCCGAACTTCAGCTCGAGAGTGAGGTTCTTGCCGACCTCGGCGTCCTCGACGCGCCAGCCGGTGATGAAGCCCTCCTGCTGGAGGATCTCCGCGATGTGGGACTTGATCTTGGACGCCGGCATCGTCACGGAGTCGTGGTACGCCGAGTTTGCGTTCCGCAGACGCGTCAGCATGTCTGCGATCGGATCAGTCATGGTCATGAATTGGCCTGTGGCCTCTCTCGCCGGGGTTTCCTGGTGCGCCATCCCTCTCCCCGATCCGAGACGGGACGGGTGCGGCGCGGTGGACCTACGGCGTAGTAAGTCGTACGGGCGACCGTCAGGCGCCCAACCCTCCAAGCCTAAGCCATGAAGAGGTGGGCGCCTGACACGCCCATTGCTTACCGAGAGCCTCTGGAACCCCTAAATAGGGGTGTTACCAGGAGCTCTTGGTCACGCCCGGCAGCTCGCCACGGTGAGCCATCTCACGAAGGCACACGCGGCAGAGGCCGAACTTGCGGTACACGGAGTGCGGACGGCCGCAGCGCTGGCACCGGGTGTACGCGCGCACACCGAACTTGGGCTTGCGAGCAGCCTTAGCGATCAGAGCCTTCTTCGCCATCTCGCTCACGCCTCCTTGAAGGGGAAGCCGAGGTGACGAAGGAGCGCGCGGCCCTCAGCGTCGTTGGTCGCCGTGGTGACCACGGTGATGTCCATACCCCGGACACGGTCGATCTTGTCCTGGTCGATCTCGTGGAACATGACCTGCTCCGTGAGACCGAAGGTGTAGTTGCCACGGCCGTCGAACTGCTTGGGGGACAGACCACGGAAGTCGCGGATGCGCGGCAGCGCGAGCGACAGGGTGCGGTCCAGGAACTCCCACATGCGGTCGCCACGGAGCGTGACGTGGGCACCGATCGGCTGACCCTCACGCAGCTTGAACTGCGCGATGGACTTGCGGGCCTTGGTGACGGCCGGCTTCTGACCGGTGATCTGGGTCAGGTCGCGGATCGCGCCCTCGATCAGCTTCGAGTCACGGGCGGCGTCGCCGACACCCATGTTGACCACGATCTTGACGAGGCCGGGGATCTGCATGACGTTCTCGTACTTGAACTCGTCACGCAGCTTGCCCGCGATCTCCTCGCGGTACTTCGTCTTGAGACGCGGAGTGGTGGTGGTAGCCATCAGATGTCCTCACCCGTCCGCTTGGCAACGCGGATCTTGTTGCCCTCGTCGTCGAAGCGGTAACCGACACGCGTGACGACCTTCTGGCCGTCCTTCTCCACGACCAGCTGGACGTTGGAGACGTGGATCGGGGCCTCGGTCGTGACGATGCCACCGGCCTGCGAGCCCTTGGCGGTCGGGCCGGCCTTGGTGTGCTTCTTGACCCGGTTGACACCCTCGACCAGGACACGGTCCTCGCGGGGGAAGGCCGCGATGACCTTGCCCTGCTTGCCCTTGTCCTTACCGGTGATGACCTGGACCAGGTCGCCCTTCTTGATCTTCATGCTTACAGCACCTCCGGCGCGAGCGAGATGATCTTCATGAACTTCTTCTCGCGCAGCTCACGGCCGACCGGGCCGAAGATGCGGGTGCCGCGAGGGTCGCCGTCGTTCTTCAGAATGACGGCGGCGTTCTCGTCGAAGCGGATGTACGAGCCGTCCGGACGGCGGCGCTCCTTGACGGTGCGAACGATGACCGCCTTGACGACGTCACCCTTCTTCACGTTGCCACCGGGGATCGCGTCCTTGACGGTGGCGACGATGACGTCACCGATGCCCGCGTAGCGGCGACCGGAGCCACCGAGCACACGGATGCAAAGGATCTCCTTCGCACCAGTGTTGTCGGCGACACGCAGTCGCGACTCCTGCTGGATCACGTCTATCTCCTGTTTGTCTGCCGGTTCCCCGGGAGCCGCTCAGCGGAGCGGCTCCCGGAGCCTGGCGGAACTGTCCTGCGAGGAATGCCCCGCAGGAGACTTACTTGGCCTTCTCGAGGATCTCGACGACGCGCCAGCGCTTCGTCGCGGACAGCGGCCGGGTCTCCATCAGGAGGACGCGGTCGCCGACACCCGCGGCGTTCTGCTCGTCGTGCGCCTTGAGCTTGTTCGTACGGCGGATGACCTTGCCGTACAGCGCGTGCTTGACGCGGTCCTCGACGGCGACGACGACGGTCTTGTCCATCTTGTCGCTGACGACGAGACCCTCACGGGTCTTGCGGAAGCCGCGCGCCTCAGTGTTCTCAGTCACGTTGTTCTCGCTCATCAGGCGTTCTCCACCGTTTCGATGCCCAGCTCACGCTCGCGCATCAGGGTGTAGATCCGCGCGATGTCCTTGCGGACCGCCTTCAGACGGCCGTGGTTCTCGAGCTGACCCGTCGCCGCCTGGAAGCGGAGGTTGAACAGCTCTTCCTTGGCCTCGCGGAGCTTCCCCAGAAGCTCCTCGTTGCCCAGCTCGCGCAGCTCGGACGCCTTGGTACCGACCGACATCACGCTTCACCTGCCTCGCGCTTGACGATCCGGCACTTCATCGGCAGCTTGTGGGCTGCGCGGGTGAGGGCCTCACGGGCGATCTTCTCGTTCGGGTAGGACAGCTCGAACATGACCCGTCCCGGGTGCACGTTCGCGATCCACCACTCCGGCGAACCCTTACCGGAACCCATGCGGGTCTCGGCAGGCTTCTTGGTGAGGGGACGGTCCGGGTAGATGTTGATCCAGACCTTGCCGCCACGCTTGATGTGGCGAGTCATCGCGATACGGGCCGCCTCGATCTGGCGGTTGGTCACGTACGCCGGCGTGAGGGCCTGGATGCCGTACTCGCCGAACGCGACCGTCGTACCGCCCTTGGCCTCACCACGACGCTTCGGGTGGTGCTGCTTGCGGTGCTTGACCCTACGGGGGATCAGCATGTCGGTCAGGCCTCCGTTCCGGTGCTCTCAGCCGGAGCGGCGGGAGCCTCGGCCTTGGGGGCCTCGGCAGCAGCCTGCTGCGGCTTACGACCGCGACCGCCACGCTCGCCACCGCGGCCACCACGGCCGGCGGGACGGTCGGCGCCGCCACGGGCCGGGCGGTTGCCGGCGCGGGCAGCGGCGTTCTCGGCGCGGACCTCGGCGATGTTCTTGACGTCGCCCTTGTAGATCCAGACCTTCACACCGATACGGCCGAAGGTCGTCTTGGCCTCGAAGAAGCCGTAGTCCACGTTCGCGCGGAGCGTGTGCAGGGGCACACGGCCCTCGCGGTAGAACTCCGAGCGGGACATCTCGGCGCCGCCGAGACGGCCACCGCACTGGATCTTGATGCCCTTGGCGCCGGCCTTCATGGCGGACTGCATGCTCTTGCGCATGGCCCGACGGAAGGAGACGCGGGAGGAGAGCTGCTCGGCGACGGCCTGGGCCACCAGCTGAGCGTCCGTCTCCGGGTTCTTGACCTCGAGGATGTTGAGCTGGACCTGCTTCTTGGTCAGCTTCTCCAGGTCGCCGCGGATACGGTCGGCCTCGGCGCCGCGGCGGCCGATGACGATGCCCGGACGCGCGGTGTGGATGTCCACGCGGACACGGTCACGGGTGCGCTCGATCTCCACCTTCGAGATGCCGGCGCGCTCCATGCCGGACGTCATCATCCGACGGATGGCGACGTCTTCCTTGACGTAGTCCTTGTACGACTTGTCGGCGTACCAGCGGGACTTGAAGTCCGTGGTGATGCCGAGCCGGAACCCATGCGGGTTAACCTTCTGGCCCATTACCGGGTCCCTTCCTTGCTGCTGACGACCACGGTGATGTGGCTGGTCCGCTTGCGGATCCGGTAGGCGCGGCCCTGGGCGCGCGGCCGGAACCGCTTCAGGGTCGGGCCCTCGTCGACGTATGCCTCGCTGATGACCAGCGAGGAGGCGTCCGTGTGGTCGTAGTTGTGCGCGGCGTTGGCGATGGCGCTGTCGAGCACCTTGCCGACGGGCACGGAGGCTGCCTGCGGAGCGAATCGCAGAACAGCCTGGGCCTCCGTGGCGTCCATGCCACGGATGAGGTCCACCACACGGCGGGCCTTCATGGGCGTGACGCGGATGTACCGCGCCTGGGCCCTGGCTTCCATGGTTGTCCCTTCAGAGTTACTTACGTGTCTGAATGCGATCCGCTACTAGCGGCGCTTCGACTTCCGGTCTTCCTTGACGTGACCCCGGAAGGTGCGCGTCGGCGAGAACTCGCCGAGCTTGTGACCGACCATCGACTCGGTGACGAACACCGGGATGTGGGTCTTGCCGTTGTGCACCGCGAGCGTGTGGCCGAGCATGGCCGGCACGATCATGGAGCGACGGGACCAGGTCTTGATGACGTTCTTGGTGCCTGCTTCGTTCTGGGCGTCCACCTTCTTGATCAGGTGGTCGTCGACGAAGGGCCCCTTCTTGAGACTGCGCGGCATCTAAACCCGCTCCTAGCGCTTCTTGTTCGTCTTGCGGCGGCGGACGATGTACTTGTTCGAAGCCTTCTTCGGCGAACGAGTACGACCCTCCTTCTGACCCCACGGGGAGACCGGGTGGCGACCACCGGAGGTCTTGCCCTCACCACCACCGTGCGGGTGGTCGACCGGGTTCATCGCGACACCACGGACGGTCGGGCGAACGCCCAGCCAGCGCTTGCGGCCGGCCTTGCCCCAGTTGATGTTGCTCTGCTCGGCGTTGCCGACCTCGCCGACCGTGGCGCGGCAGCGCTGGTCGACCAGGCGGATCTCACCGGAAGGCATGCGGAGGTGGGCCATCGAGCCCTCCTTCGCGAGCAGCTGCACGGAGGCACCGGCGGAGCGGGCGAACTTGGCACCGCCACCGGGACGGAGCTCGATCGCGTGGATCGTGGTACCGACCGGGATGTTGCGGAGCGCCAGGTTGTTGCCCGGCTTGATGTCGGCCCCGGGACCGTTCTCGACGCGGTCACCCTGCTGCAGGTTGCGCGGGGCGAGGATGTAGCGCTTCTCGCCGTCGGCGTAGTGCAGCAGCGCGATGCGCGCGGTGCGGTTGGGGTCGTACTCGATGTGCGCGACCTTCGCCGGCACGCCGTCCTTGTCGTGACGACGGAAGTCGATCACTCGGTAGGCGCGCTTGTGTCCGCCACCCTGGTGGCGAACGGTCACACGACCGGAATTGTTACGGCCGCCCTTGCTGTGCAGGGGGCGAACCAGCGACTTCTCCGGCGTGGACCGCGTGACCTCGACGAAGTCGGCGACGCTGGAGCCACGACGGCCCGGCGTAGTCGGCTTGTACTTGCGGATTCCCATTTTTCAGTCCTCGTCCGATATCGGACGATCCGGACCGCCCTTAGGCGGTCGGACCGCCGAAGATGTCGATACGGTCGCCCTCAGCAAGGGTCACGATCGCGCGCTTGGTGCTGGCACGCTGACCGAAACCGGTCTTGGTGCGCTTGCGCTTGCCGATGCGGTTGATCGTGTTGACCCCGGTGACCTTGACCGAGAAGACCGCCTGGACGGCCTGCTTGATCTGGGTCTTGTTGGCGTTCGGGTCGACGATGAACGTGTACTTGTTCTCGTCGAGGAGCGCGTAGCTCTTCTCCGACACGACCGGCTTCAGCAGCACGTCACGGGGGTCCGTGTACGCCTTGCTGGGCGCGGTGACGACGGTGTTCTTGCCCTCGGTGGCGTGGCGCTTCGCCTTGGCGACGCGCGCGGCCTTGGCGGCCTTGGCGGCCTTCGAGGCGATGGAGGGGTGACGGGTGGCCATCAGACCTCAGTCCCTTCGGTGTCGTTGGCCTTCGGGCCGGCGACGAAGGACTCGAGAGCGGCCTGGGTGAAGACCACGTCGTCCGAGACGATCACGTCGTACGTGTTCAGCTGGCCCGGCTCCAGGATGTGCACCTGGGGCAGGTTGCGGGCGGACAGCCACGCGGCCTCGTCGCTGCGCTCGACGACGAGCAGCAGGTTCTTGCGCTCGCTGATCTTGCCGAACAGCGTCTTCGCGGCCTTGGTGGAGATGTCGCCGTCGACCACGCCGGTGACGACGTGGATGCGGTTGTGGCGGGCCCGGTCGGTGAGGGCGTGACGCAGGGCGGCAGCCTTCATCTTCTTGGGGGTCCGCTGCGAGTAGTCGCGCGGCTGGGGGCCGTGCACGACGCCACCGCCGGCGAACTGCGGCGCGCGGGTCGAGCCCTGACGGGCGCGGCCGGTGCCCTTCTGGCGGTAAGGCTTCTTGCCACCACCACGGACTTCGCCACGGGTCTTGGTCTTGTGCGTGCCCTGGCGGGCAGCCGCGTTCTGCGCGACGACGACCTGGTGGATCAGCGGGATGCTGACCTTCTCCACGCCGAAGATCTCCGCGGGGAGCTCGACGCTACCGGTCTTCTCGCCGGCAGGCGAAAGGATGTCAACAGTGCTCATCGGTTACCTCAGGCCCCCTTGGCCGCGGTGCGGACCAGGACGAGGCCGCCGTTCGGACCGGGGACAGCGCCCTTGATGAGCAGCAGACCCTTCTCCGCGTCAACGGCGTGGACGGTCAGGTTCTGGGTGGTGACACGCTCGTTGCCCATGCGACCCGCCATGCGGAGGCCCTTGAACACGCGGCCCGGGGTGGCGCAGCCACCGATGGAACCGGGCGAGCGGTGCTTGCGCTGGGTGCCGTGACCGGCGCCGAGGCCCTTGAAGTTGTGACGCTTCATGACACCGGCGAAGCCCTTGCCCTTGCTCTTGCCGGTCACGTCGACCTTGATGCCGGCCTCGAACACCTCGGCGGTGATCTCCTGGCCGAGGGTGTACTCGCTGGCGTCAGCGGTACGGATCTCGACGAGGTGGCGGCGGGGAGTGACGTCGGCCTTGGCGAAGTGGCCCTTGAGGGGCTTGTTCACCTTGCGCGGGTCGATCTCGCCGAAGGCGATCTGGACGGACTCGTAGCCGTCCGCGTCGTTCGTACGGACCTGGGTCACGACGTTCGGGCCGGCCTTGACGACGGTGACCGGAACAACACGGTTGTTCTCGTCCCACACCTGCGTCATGCCGAGCTTCTCGCCCAGGATGCCCTTGATCTGCTTAGCCATTCTCAGATCACCGACCCTCAGAGCTTGATCTCGATGTCGACACCGGCCGGGAGGTCGAGTCGCATCAGAGAGTCAACGGTCTTGGGCGTCGGGTCGAGGATGTCGATCAGGCGCTTGTGCGTGCGCATCTCGAAGTGCTCGCGCGAGTCCTTGTACTTGTGCGGCGACTTGATGACGCAGTACACGTTCTTCTCAGTGGGCAGCGGCACCGGGCCCGCGACCGACGCACCAGTGCGAGTCACCGTCTCGACGATCTTCTTCGCCGAGGAGTCGATGACCTCGTGGTCGTAGGCCTTGAGCCGGATGCGGATCTTCTGTCCCGCCATGGCTACTCAGTAGTCCTTTGGTTTCTTACGCTCTGGAGCCCGCCGGCTTCCTTTTCCTCCGACCCACGCGGTCGGGCGTGTCGCGCTCCCACTGACAAAGATGTCCCTTGTTCGAACATCCCTACGGGAATGCACACGGCCCTTCCGGTACCGCAGGCCGGGGGCGGAAGGCCCACCGGGCGCCTGGCCGGTGCCGCACCGCGCTTCCCGAAAGATTCCCGTACGTCCGCCCCAGCGCTGCCGTGAGGCAGTTAGGGCGACGAGTACTGTGGGACTCGCTTCCGGTCCTCCCGGCGGGAGGCGCACAGCATCAACACTCGACCGAGCAACCCCGCTAGTCTGCCATACGGGGCAGGGCCTCCGCCAATCGAGCCGGAGAGAATACCCCGGACGTGACGCAGGTCAAACCGAACGGGCCACCGGGGCCGGCGCCGACCCCGGTGTGAGCGGGGGCGGAGCCCGTCAGCGCACGTCGACGGCGTCGGCCGCGCCGGCCGCGGTGCCGGTCGTGGTGTTGCCGTTGTACACCCAGCGGAAGGAGCCGTCGACGGACGCGGTGACCGTCGCCTTCAGGGCTCCGGTGCTGCCGGAGGTGACCTTCTTGACCGTCTTGAAGGTGTCGGTGCCCGCCGCGCGGAACTGGAGACTCACGGTCCGGCCGCTGTAGCCGTCGTACTTCTTGGTGCTCCAGTTCGCCCGGGTCAGCTTGCCCGTGACGGTGATCGCCTTGCCCTTGGTCACCGGCTCTGGCGAGGCGTCGGCGGTGGTGAGCTTGGCCGCCCTCCTGAGCGGGACGGTCAGGGACCTCGTCTCGCGCTCGGCGGCCTTGAGGCCTCCACCGGCCTTGAACAGGCGGAGCGACACCGCGACCTTCCAGGTGGTGGCGTCGGCGTTGGAGTCGACGTGCTCCTGGCTCGGGTGCGGGTCGATGTAGAGGTCGCCCTCGCAGTGGGCCCTCTTCGAGCTCTGCTCGTAGCAGGTGTAGCCGCCCGGCCCGATGAAGTTGTCCCCCGTGTCGGCCGCCGTCCTCAGGTCGCCCCGGTAGAGGAACGGAAACGCGTCGTACCGGAACGGGTCGGCGGTGCTGTACCCGGAGGGCAGGGTGATGTCGAAGCTCAGAGGCGGCTCCACCACCTTCGACGTACCGACCACGATCGGCTTGCCGTCGTTGACGACGATGTTCGACACGGTGATGCCCGTGTCCGCCGCGTGAGCCGCCGGCGCGCCCAGCACCGAGAGTCCCAGCGCGCCCGCGAGCACGGTAACCGCGGCGGTTCTGCTTGTTCTCATTCACACCTTCCGGGGATGGAGAGACGAAGATCGGCAGACTAGCGGCCGGGTCTCACGCCTGCGCACGCACCCTCAGGAACGCGGCGTCCAGCCCCTTCTTCACCACCCCCGCCACCGGCCGCTCCACCCACCGGTGCACCGCCCAGCTCAGGAGCAGGAAGCCCGCCAGGACCGCCGCCACCAGCAGCCGGGCGTCCATCGTGTCGCGCAGGCGGTTGATCAGGGTGGTGCCGGCCGCGTAGTGGATCAGGTAGAGCGGGTACGTCAGACTGCCCGCCGTCACCAGCCACCGCCAGCGGATCCGGTCCGTGCGACCGAGCGCCACGGCGACCATGAGCAGCAGGAACACGGTGAAGACCAGGACCGCTCCGCGCCAGCTGCCCACGTGTTCGACCTCGTCGATCCGCTGGCCCAGTTCCTTCTGGCCCATCAGCCAGGCCATCGCGAGGATGCCCCACAGCAGCAGGTCCTGGCCGAAGCGGTGCATCAGGTAGAGGGCGAGGCCCGCGATGAAGTACCAGGAGGCCTCCGGGTCGGCGATCAGCTCCAGGAGGGGCAGACGCGCGACCGGGGCCAGCATCGCCGCCGCGCCCCAGACGCAGCAGAACAGCACCACCCGGCGGTAGGTGAGTCCGGCCCACACCACCGTGAGGAAGAGGAGGTAGAAGCGGAGTTCGGACCAGAGCGTCCAGTACACGCCGTCCACGTTCCGCACGCCCGAACCGGACTGGAGCATGGTCAGGTTGAGGAGGACGTCCCTCGGGGTGAGGCGCTCCCAGACGCCGGGTACGGCCGCCAGGACGGCCGTGGTGAACAGGACCGCGAACCAGTACGCCGGGTACAGGCGGATCACGCGGGAGACGAAGAACTGGCGTGGTGTGCGGCCCCAGCAGGACATGCAGATCACGAAGCCGCTGATCACGAAGAAGATCTCGACGCCGATCCAGCCGTAGGCCGCGAAGTGGAACACCGTCGGCATGATGTCGGACACCGGGCGGTCCCAGACCTGGTTGCCGGGCTGGTTCACCCGGCGGGTGCCCGCGTAGTGGTGGACCGCGACCATCAGGGCGGCGAGGAGCCGGATGCCGTCGAGGGCGTACAGGCGTGGCCGCCGACGGCCGGGCGAGGCGGGTGTCGCCACGGGCGCGGGCTGCGGCTTCGTGGGCCGTATGAGAGGCAGGGCAGACATCGCCGTCAGGCTAGGCCGCTCACAGACGGCTCATGGGTGCCACAAGGCAACGTTCGTCCACGATTCACCCACCGCACACCCGTGCGACAGGCAAGGCGGCGGGCCACGCGAAAGGGCCCGTACGACCGGAGTCGTACGGGCCCCTTCAGAGGCTCAGCTCAGGCTGTGCCACCGGTCAGGCGCAAGATCACTTGTTGATCTTGGTGACCTGGCCGGCGCCGACCGTCCGGCCACCCTCACGGATGGCGAACTTCAGGCCCTCCTCCATGGCGACGGGCTGGATGAGCTCCACCTTCATCTCGGTGTTGTCACCCGGCATGACCATCTCGGTGCCCTCGGGGAGGGTCACGACGCCGGTCACGTCCGTCGTACGGAAGTAGAACTGCGGACGGTAGTTGTTGAAGAACGGGGTGTGGCGGCCACCCTCGTCCTTCGACAGGATGTAGGCCTGGGCCTCGAACTCGGTGTGCGGGGTGACCGAGCCCGGCTTGATGATGACCTGGCCGCGCTCGACGTCCTCGCGCTTGATGCCGCGGAGCAGCAGACCGACGTTCTCACCGGCCTGGCCCTCGTCGAGCAGCTTGCGGAACATCTCGATACCGGTGACCGTGGTGGTGGTCTTCTCGGTCTTGATGCCGATGATGTCGACGGTCTCGTTGACCTTCAGGACACCACGCTCGATACGGCCGGTGACGACCGTACCGCGACCGGTGATCGTGAAGACGTCCTCGATCGGCATGAGGAACGCCTTGTCGACGTCACGCTCGGGCTGCGGGATGGACTCGTCGACGGCCTTCATCAGGTCGAGGACGGAGTTCGTCCACTCGGAGTCGCCCTCGAGCGCCTTCAGCGCGGAGACGCGGACGACCGGCAGGTCGTCGCCCGGGAACTCGTACTCGGAGAGGAGCTCACGGACCTCGAGCTCGACGAGCTCCAGGATCTCCTCGTCGTCCACCATGTCGGCCTTGTTCAGGGCGACCACGATGTACGGAACGCCGACCTGGCGGGCCAGGAGCACGTGCTCCTTGGTCTGCGGCATCGGGCCGTCGGTGGCGGCGACCACGAGGATCGCGCCGTCCATCTGCGCGGCACCGGTGATCATGTTCTTGATGTAGTCCGCGTGACCCGGGCAGTCGACGTGGGCGTAGTGACGGGTCTCCGTCTGGTACTCGACGTGCGCGATGGAGATGGTGATACCGCGCTGACGCTCTTCGGGCGCCTTGTCGATGTTGTCGAACGCGGTGGCCTCGTTCAGGTCCGGGTACGCGTCGTGCAGCACCTTGGTAATGGCGGCCGTGAGGGTCGTCTTACCGTGGTCGATGTGACCGATGGTGCCGATGTTGACGTGCGGCTTAGTCCGCTCGAACTTCGCCTTCGCCACTGGGGTCCTCCTGTGGAGTGTGCTGTACGCCTTGGTTCATCGGCGCCAGGTGATCTTTGCTGTTAAGTCCCGGGCCCCGGGTCATTCCGCCACGAATGCGGAGGAACGACCCGCGAGGCTCCGGGGTCAAGCCTAAAGCGTGAGCGCGCGGTGCGTTAAACGCGGTGCGTTACTCGCCCTTGGCCTTCGCGATGATCTCCTCGGCGACGTTCCGCGGAACCTCGGCGTAGGAGTCGAACTGCATCGAGTAGCTTGCGCGACCCGACGTCTTGCTGCGGAGGTCGCCGACGTAGCCGAACATCTCCGACAGGGGCACCAGGCCCTTCACGACGCGGGCACCCGCACGCTCCTCCATGGCCTGGATCTGACCACGGCGGGAGTTGATGTCGCCGATGACCTCACCCATGTAGTCCTCGGGCGTGGTGACCTCGACGGCCATCATCGGCTCGAGCAGCACGGGGCTGGCCTTGCGTGCGGCCTCCTTGAAGGCCTGCGAGCCGGCGATCTTGAAGGCGAGCTCGGAGGAGTCGACCTCGTGGTAGCCACCGTCGAGAAGCGTGACGCGGACGCCCGTCATCTCGTAGCCCGCGAGGATGCCGAACTGCATGGCCTCCTGCGCACCGGCGTCCACCGAAGGGATGTACTCCTTCGGGATACGGCCACCGGTGACCTTGTTCACGAACTCGTACGACGCGTCGCCGCCCTCGATGGGCTCGATCGCGATCTGCACCTTGGCGAACTGGCCGGTACCACCGGTCTGCTTCTTGTGCGTGTAGTCGACCCGGTCGACCGCCTTGCGGATGGTCTCGCGGTAGGCGACCTGCGGCTTGCCGACGTTGGCCTCGACCTTGAACTCACGGCGCATACGGTCGACCAGCACCTCGAGGTGCAGCTCGCCCATGCCACCGATGATGGTCTGGCCGGTCTCCTCGTCCGAGTGGACCTGGAACGACGGGTCCTCCTCGGCCAGGCGCTGGATCGCGATGCCCAGCTTCTCCTGGTCGCCCTTCGACTTGGGCTCGATGGCGACCTGGATGACCGGCGCCGGGAAGTCCATGGACTCCAGGATCACCGGGGCCTTGTCGTCGCACAGCGTCTCACCGGTGGTGGTCTGCTTCAGGCCCATGACGGCGACGATGTCGCCGGCGCCGACCGCGGCGATCTCCTCACGCTTGTTCGCGTGCATGCGGTAGATCTTGCCGATGCGCTCCTTCTTGCCCTTGACGGAGTTCAGCACGGCGGTGCCGGACTCCAGGCGGCCCGAGTAGACCCGGACGAAGGTGAGCTTGCCGAGGTGCGGGTCGCTCATGATCTTGAACGCAAGGGCGGCCAGCGGCTCGTCCTCGGACGGCTTGCGCTTGACGACCTCTTCCGCGTCGTTCACGGCGTGGCCCTCGATGGCCTCGACGTCGAGCGGGGAGGGCAGGTAGCGCACGACCGCGTCGAGCAGGGGCTGAACGCCCTTGTTCTTGAACGCGGTACCGCAGAACACCGGGGTGACCGTGGTGTCCTTGGACTTGCCGGACGCGATGGTGATACGACGGATCGCGGCGTACAGCTGCTCCACGGAAGGCTCCTCGCCCTCCAGGTACAGCTCCATGATCTCTTCGTCGTTCTCGGCGACGGCCTCGACGAGCTTGCCGCGGTACTCCTCGGCAGCCTCGACGTGGGTGTCCGGGATGTCGACGATGTCGTACATCTCGCCCTTGGTGGCCTCGGCGGACCACACGAACGCCTTCATCGTGACCAGGTCGACGACGCCCTTGAAGTCGGCCTCGGCACCGATCGGCAGCTGCATGACGAGCGGCTGCGCGCCCAGGCGGTCGCTGATCATGTCGACGCAGCGGTGGAACTCCGCACCGGTGCGGTCGAGCTTGTTGACGAAGCAGATGCGCGGGACGCCGTAGCGGTCGGCCTGACGCCACACGGTCTCGGACTGCGGCTCGACGCCGGCGACGCCGTCGAACACCGTCACGGCACCGTCGAGCACGCGCAGCGAACGCTCCACCTCGACGGTGAAGTCGACGTGGCCCGGCGTGTCGATGATGTTGATGGTGTGGTCGACGTCCTCGAGCGGCCAGTGACAGGTGGTGGCAGCAGAGGTGATCGTGATGCCACGCTCCTGCTCCTGCTCCATCCAGTCCATGGTGGCAGCGCCGTCGTGGACCTCACCGATCTTGTACGAAACGCCGGTGTAGAACAGGATCCGCTCGGTGGTGGTCGTCTTGCCCGCGTCGATGTGGGCCATGATCCCGATGTTGCGGACCTTGGCCAGGTCAAGTGAAGTGGTAGCCATAAGGCTTCAGTCTTCTCTCGGTCTCGATGTGGGTAGCGACTACCAGCGGTAGTGCGCGAAGGCCTTGTTGGACTCGGCCATCTTGTGGGTGTCCTCGCGCTTCTTCACAGCGGCGCCAAGGCCGTTGGACGCGTCGAGAAGCTCGTTGAGCAGGCGCTCGGTCATGGTCTTCTCGCGACGGGCGCGGGAGTAGCCGACGAGCCAGCGCAGCGCCAGGGTGCTCGCGCGGCCGGGCTTGACCTCGACCGGGACCTGGTAGGTCGCGCCACCGACACGGCGGGACTTGACCTCGATGGTCGGCTTGATGTTCTCGAGAGCGCGCTTCAGCGTGATGACCGGGTCGTTGCCGGTCTTCTCGCGCAGGCCCTCCATGGCGCCGTAGACGATGCGCTCGGCGGTGGAGCGCTTGCCGTTCAGCAGCACCTTGTTGATGAGCGACGTGACAAGAGGAGAACCGTAGACCGGGTCGATGATGACCGGGCGCTTCGGGGCGGGGCCCTTACGAGGCATTTCTTACTTCTCCTTCTTGGCGCCGTAGCGGCTGCGGGCCTGCTTGCGGTTCTTGACACCCTGGGTGTCGAGGGAACCGCGGATGATCTTGTAGCGAACACCCGGCAGGTCCTTCACACGGCCACCACGCACGAGCACGATGGAGTGCTCCTGCAGGTTGTGTCCCTCACCCGGAATGTAAGCGGTGACCTCGATCCCGCTGGTCAGACGCACACGCGCGACCTTACGCAGGGCCGAGTTCGGCTTCTTCGGGGTGGTCGTGAACACACGCGTGCAGACGCCGCGGCGCTGAGGGGAACCCTCGAGTGCGGGCGTCTTGTTCTTCTCGACCTTGTCCTGCCGGCCCTTGCGGACCAGCTGCTGGATCGTAGGCACTACTTCTCCGGTTTCTGTGTGCCGATGTGTACAGCTAACCTGGAACTTCTCCGACCCACGCGGTCGGGTGTGTCGAATCCCGCGGACTTCCGCCGCGAGGCAACGGAAAGCTCGGATTACGGTGGCCGCTCTCGGCCCCGGCGCGGTCTGATGGCACGCACGAGAGCCAGGGCACACCCCAGGCACAAGGTCTGAGCGTACCCAGCGCAATCACTCCGGTCAAAACAGAAGCCGTACGCCTGACACGCGGCGGTTACGTTCGCGAACCCGATCGCTGGTGTGGTAGTGGGGTTTCCCCGCCCTTCGCCTCCCCGCCCTTCGCCTCCCCGACCGTGTCCCGCGCGGTGTCGCTGCCGACGAAATACGTCGGACGGTTCTGTACGGCCGTATAGATGCGGCCCACGTACTCGCCGAGGAGACCCACGCAGAGCAGCTGGACCGCGCCGATGAACAGGACGCCGGTGAACAGGGAGGTCCAGCCGGGGACCGTGTGGTCGAGGAAGTGGGCGCTCAGGGTGTACGCCATCAGCCCCAGGCACACCAGGAAGGCGAAGCCGCCGAGCCAGGTGGCGATGCGCAGCGGGGCCGCGGAGAACCCGGTGACGCTGTCCACGGCGAGCCGGATCATCCGGCCCAGCGGGTATTTGCTCTGCCCGGCCGGGCGCGGGGCGCGCTCGTACGTCACCTGCCCGCTGGGGAAGCCGAGCCAGGGCACCAGGAGCCGGTAGACGCGCTGCTGGTCGGGCAGCGCCTTGAGGGCGTCCACGGCGGGCCGGCCGAGCAGCCGGAAGTCCCCGGCCTGCGAGGGCACGGACGGCCCGGCCAGCCGCCGCACCAGCTGGTAGTACAGCCCCGCGGTCCAGCGCTTGAAGCCGGTGTCGCTGGCCCGGTCGGCGCGGATGCCGTAGACGATGTCGAGCCCTTCGCCCCGGGCCAGGGCGAGCATCTCGGGGATCTTCTCCGGCGGGTCCTGGAGGTCGGCGTCGATACTGACGACGTAGGCGCCGAGGGCGCGGTCCAGTCCGGCGGTGAGGGCGGCCTGGTGGCCGGAGTTGCGGCGCAGGCCGATGATCCGCAGTTCGGGCCAGCCGAGGCGGAAGGCGGCGAGGAGTTCCGCGGTGCGGTCGGTGGACCCGTCGTCGACCGCGACGACCTCGTAGGCCTCGCCGAGACCGGCGAGGACCGGACGCAACCGGCTGACCAGCGCCGGAAGGACCTCTTCCTCGTTGTACATGGGTATGACGACCGACAGCACGGCCGCACCGCTCACGGAATCCACCTCGTCCGTCACGCGCCCTCTCCCTCACCTGTGACGCACATGTGCGACTCTGGTGCGATCTTATGACCACGCTTCACGATCGTCCGGACCACGGCTCTGACCCGGCCGTCCCGCGATCCTCCCAGGGGGGACCCCAGCCATGAGCACGGCCCGCAGCGACGCGGCGACGGACTCGGCCACGCCCGACGAAGGGCGGGAGCGACCCCCGGGGCGCCGCCGCCCGGCCCTGCCGGACGGTCTCCGACCGTACCTCCTGCCGCTCCTCCTGTACGGCGTGACGAAGCTGGTCGGCCTGACCGTCTTCGCCTGGCTGCTGGAGTGGGCCGGCGACTACCAGAAGAAGAACCCGCGCTTCGGCGGCGGCGCCCACTGGTGGGACGTCCTGGCCACCTGGGACGGCTGGTGGTACCTCCAGGTCGCCGAGAAGGGGTACGACCCCCGGCCGCTGCAACCGCTCGCGCCGGGCGGGCTGTTCACCGTCCAGCAGAACTCGGTGGCGTTCTTCCCCCTCTACCCCGGGCTGATCAGGGGCGTCTCGGAGATCACGGGCCTCGGTCTGTACGGCTCCGCGATCCTCGTGTCCGTCGTGGCGTCCTTCGTGGCCGCGGCCGGGATCTACGCCGTGGTCGCGGCGCTCGCGGGGGTGCGGGCGGGCACGATCGCGGCCGGGCTGTGGGCCGTGGTGCCGGGCGCGGGCGTGGAGTGGGCGGTCTACTCGGAGTCGGTGTTCGTCGCGATCGCGGCCTGGTGCTGCTACTGCGTGATGCGCAAGCGGTGGGTGGCGGCCGGACTGCTGGCCTTCCTCGCCGGACTGAACCGGCCGACGTCCGCCGCGCTCATAGGGGCCGTGGGCCTCGCCGCGATCGTGACGCTGGCGCGGCGGGAGAGCCGGCGCGAGCAGGGGATCGCCGGTCCGGTGTACGCGATGGTCGCCGCGCCGCTCGGACTGCTCACCTATGTCGCCTGGGTCGGGCTGAGCATGGGCGACCTGACCGCCTACTTCACGCTCCAGCGCGAGGGCTGGGCGCACTACTTCGACTTCGGCAAGTACACCCTGGACGTCCTCGGCAACACCGCGGTCGGGCACAACGCCTATCTGTTCGCCTTCTCGGTGCCCGACCTGCTCGGTGTCCAGATCGTGCTGGCGCTGCCCTTCCTGATCGCGCTGATGCTGCGGAAGAGGCCGCCGCTGGTGCTGGTCGCCTACGCGCTGGCGTCGATCGTGACGGTCCTGGGCACCCAGCAGATGTTCGGCAACACGGGCAGGTATCTGCTGCCCGTGTTCCCGCTGCTGCTGGCCCCGGCGGCGGCGCTGAGCCGGCTGAAGTGGCCGAGCCTGGCGGTGTTCTTCGCGACGGCTTCGCTGGCGTCCGGGTGGTACGCGCACTATGTGATCTTCGAGTTGGGCATCCCGTAGGGCGTCCGGCCCCGGGCACCCGGACACCCGGACGCCCGGACGCCCGGGGCGGTGGTCGCCGTCAGGGGGACGAGACCGCCGCCATCATGATGATCATCATGAAGAACGCCCAGCCGGCCACCGACAGGTAGCCCAGGATCAGGCCGGCCAGGGCGAACCCCTCGCCGCCCTCGCCGGAGCGGCGCATCTCGGCGCGGGCCTTGTGACCGAGGATCACCGCGGGGATGCCGGTGAGCCCCATGGACATGGTGGTGAGGACACCGCAGACCAGGGAGCCGACCGCCTTGCCGTTGGTGGGCGGGGGCGGGGCGGGCAGGAACGTGCGCGGGACGGGCGGGCCGAAGGCGGTCGGCGCGGCGAGCGCCGGCGGGACGGCCATCGGTCCCTGCGGGAGGTCGGAGATGACGAGTTGCAGCTCACCGACGGTGCGGGCCTGGTAGGCGCGCTGCACCCGCTTCTCGAACTCGTCCTGCTGCAGACGGCCTTCTCCGAAGCCCGCCCTGAGCACGTCCACCGCGCGCTCGCGATCGGCGTGCGACGCGAGCATCGAAGCGCCGTTCGGCACCTGTCCCTGCGGCTGCCATGGCGACGGATACGACACGGGCACCTCCCCCCGGACGGCTGAATGCCTCCATCATCCCTCAACGCGCCCGGGCCGCCCACGGTTCCCCGGCTCAGCGCGGGTCACGGTTCGGCCCACGCGCCGCGCGCTCGGCCGCGAAGACGTCCTCCAGCCGGAAGAGCTGCGCCCGCCCCGCCTTGCCGGCCGGTTTCAGCCGGCCTAGCTGGACCCACTTGCGGATGGTGGCGGGGGCGACACCGACCTCCTGGGCGGCGAGCGTTCCCGGGAGGAGGGTCGGCCGCTCGGGGCGCCCACCCCGGCCCGCGGCTCGGCTCATGTGCGCCTCCACTCCCCTTCGTCCCAGGTGTGCCGGTAGGCCGGGTCGTCGTGGCAGCCGCAGTCGGGGTCCGCGCAGCGGCAGGCCGGGTTGACGCACAGGACGGCGTGGCGGTCGGGGAAGGCGCGCAGGGAGACCGAGTCGCACCAGGGGCAGCGGCCGGAGATCCGTACGACGGTCTCGGTGTCCCCCAGCGCACGGGCGCAGCGCCGGGCCATCCGGCGGGTCTCGTCCCGTACGTGCGCGGCCAGCACCGGGTCGGCGGCGACGGCGTCGAGCAGCGCGGCGATCCGGCGCAGCCGCTCGGGCACGGGGGCGCGGCGGGCACGGGGCAGACCGAGCCGCTCCCGTACGGCCTCCTCCAGCTCCACGACGCCGTCGGTGAGGTCCCGGATGGTGTCCGAGATGTGCAGGCGCAGCGGGGCCGCGCTGTGTCCGGGGGCGACGAGCCCGTGCCGCTGCTGGAGCAGCAGCGCGTCCTCCCGCTCCTCGCGCAACCGCTCGGCGAGAGCGGGGGGCGGCGCGGCCCGGGTCCGGCCGACGGGTGCGGCCCGCCCGGGCACCAGCTCCCTGGCCAACTCCGGGAACTGTTGGAGCAAGGTGGCGATCCAGAGGGCGGCTTGGGCGACGGGGCGCGACACGGCGGAGGCGCGCGGCCGGGCACCGTCCGGGGTGTCCGGGGCGGAACGGGCGTGGGCGGGAGCGGGGGGCGGCGGCGGCTCGGTGGAGGGAGCGGGGGCGGGGGCGGGAGCCGGCGTCGGCTCGGTGGAGGGAGCGGGGGCTCGCCCGGTGGAGCGGGTGCGGGAGGGGGGCGGTTCCGGAGGGTGGGTGTGAGATGCGGGCGGTTCCGGGGCGCGGGTGCGGGAGCGGGAGGGGCTCGACTCCGGGGGACGGACGTGGGAAGGGACCGGCTCCGGGGGGCGGGCTTGCGGTGGGGCCGACTGCGGGGAACGGGCCTGATGTGAGGCCGACTCCAGGGGACGGACCTGAGGTGAGGCCGGCTGCGGGACGCGGGCGTGAGTCGGGGGTAAGGGGGTCGATCGGGCAGGCGGGGCGGTGGGGCGGTCGGACGCGGGCCAACCGTCAGGTGCGGCCGGGGTCGGGCGAGCCGCCCGAGATGCGGGGCGCGCGGACGGTGCCGGGGGGC
>NZ_KQ948783.1:52920-201624 GCF_001514205.1 Streptomyces griseoruber
GGGCAGTCCACGATGCGGGGCGCGCGGACGGTGCCGGGGGCAGGTCGTCGGGCCGTGCGGGTGCGGGGCCGGACGCCGACGCCGCAACCCCGGCCTCGCACGGGACAGCCGACTCCGCGGGCCGGCCATCGGGTGCGGCCGGGGTCGGGCGAGCCGCCCGGGATGCGGGGCGGGTGCCGGTCGGAGCCGGCGTGGGGCGGGGGGCCGGAGGGGTGGGGTGCTGGTCAGGCACGGGTGCCTCCGTGGAGGCGGGTCTCGGGGACCGGGCGGCCGGAGCGCCAGAGGCGGCCGCCGCAGACGCCGTCGAACCAGTTCTCGGCGGGCGCCACCGTCTCCTCGCAGGCGCGCCGCACGGGACACGTCGCGCACGCCCGCAGCGCCGGGGCGGCCTCCTTCGGCTTCTTCGAGAAGACGATCCGGGGCGGCAGCCCGGCGCAGGCGGCCGCGGACTGCCAGCCGGCGGGACGCGAGGGACGCGACGGGCGCGGCTGATCCGGTGGTGAGCAGGAACCGGTTACGGGCATGGGCATGGGACCCCCTGTCGGTTCGTGAACGAGCCGTACGAAGTGAACGCCCCCAGAGTCACAGATTGCGCGCGCGCTCGCAATGATTTACCGGCGCCTCACCTTCACCCGAACCTCCATCAACTACACAAACTTTCCCCACTACTTGCGCGAGAGCACGTAATTCCTTGCGCGCAAGCAAGCTAAACTCGTGCCACCCCCGAAGGAAGCGAGCAGACATGACCACCCAGGACCTGGACGCGTTCGCCGCGTGGGTCGAAGACCTCATGCGCGAACGCGGCTACGACATCGACAGCCCGCGCGGCGGCGGGAAGTCACGGATCGCGGACGAGGCCGGCGTACACCGCGCCGCCGTCACCCGCCTGCTGCAACGCCAGAGCATGCCGGACCTCGAGACCACCCGCCGCCTCGCACGGGTGCTCGGCGTCCCGGTCCGCGACATGCTCATCCGCTCCGGCCGGCTCACCGCCGAGGAGCTCGCCGACCCGCACGGACGCGCGTCCGCACCCGCCCCCGAGCCGGACTTCGGGCGCAGGCCGACCCTGGAGGAGGTCGCCGACCTGCTCGGCGTACCGGCCGAGCGGCGGGAGATGTTCGTACGGGTGGTGGAGCAGTTCCTGCCGAACGAGCCGGAGCGCGCGGACAAGGCCGGCCGCATCCTGGCGGGCGCGGGCACGGCGGCACCCCCCGGCACGGACTGACACCTCCCCCGCCCGGGCACCCGTGGGCCGACGGGTGCACACCCCGCACACCAGCCGCCCCTCCCGTACCCCTGGGGCCAATTCTTTCGCCGTATTAGTTGCGTGCGCGCACGCTCGCATGTCACAGTTGGTGCAGCGGCGGAGCTGTGCCCACCCCTCCCCGCCGCCTCCCCTCCCTCCAGCTCCACCCCTCCCTTCCCGCTTCCGGCGAGGTGACCCGGCATGACCACACCCACTCCACCGAGCGCCTTCCCCGACGTCGAGGCTCTGGTCGTCGACATCCTGGAGGCCGACCCGGCGCTCTCCACGGCGCTGGTGACCGTCCAGCCGCCGGAGGACTTCGACGGCACGGCCGCCGCCGTGCTCGTCAACCGCCGCGGCGGCGCCTGGGTCGGCGAGCGCCACGTCGACCAGCCGCTGATCGAACTGGAGGTGTACGGCCCCACCAAGCAGGCCGCGCACGTCCTGGCCAACTCGGCCCGCCGCGCGCTGATGGCCGCGGCCGGCAACCGCTACGGCACGAACCTGATCACCGAGGTGGAGGAACAGGACGGCCCCCGCTGGCTGCCCGACTACCTCTACCGCGCGGCCAACCGGTACGTGACCGTCCTCACGGTGTACCTGGACGTCTACTGACGCGTCCGCACCCCACAGACCGAAGGCCCCGCCGTTCGCCTCCCCGACCGGCGGGGCCTTCGCCGTACCCGGAACCGCCGGGCACGGCACCCCGCACCATCCGCACCATCCGCACCATCCGCACCCCCTTCTCCATCCCTCTATCAAGGAGCCCAACTCATGGCAGGCACCAACTCCTCCGAGATCCGCATCGCCGGAGTCGGCCGGCTCTACGTCGCCGCCGCCGACACGAAGGTCCCGACGACCTTCTCCACCGACCCGTCCACCGACTGGGCCACCGGCTGGAAGAACCTCGGCTTCACCAACGGCGAGGGCGTCACCTTCAGCAAGAAGGACAAGCTGGAGCCGGTCGACGTGTGGCAGGCCGTCAGCCCGGTGCACTTCGTGTACTCGGACCGCGACCTGACCCTGAAGTTCTCGCTGCTCCAGTTCAACGAGGACACGCTGCCGTTCTTCATGGGCGGCGGCCAGGTCGACGCCGTGACCGGCTCGACGGGCGTCTACAAGTACGACATCGCCGACCGCCCGTACGCCGATGTCCGCGCCCTCGGCCTGGAGTTCACCGATGTCCGGGCGAGCGACGGCACCGCCGTGACGTACCGCTTCGGCATCCCGCGCGGCCAGGTCACGGCGGCGGACGACATCAAGCTGGCCCGCAAGTCGCCGGCCCAGCTCGGCATCACCTTCACGGCGATGGCGGCGACCGACGGCTCGGCGCTGGCGAGCTTCGTGATGAAGGACGCCGCGTACGCGGCGTCCTGACCGACCGGGTGGGGTGAGCGCACCGGAGCACACCGCCCGCCCCACCCGTCGCACCCCGCCCGTCGCACCCCGCCCCACCCCAGTGCTCACTCCCCTGCACGGAATCACTCGAGGAGGCACCCCTCACCATGGCCCGTTTCGATGTCAACGCCGCCCGCGCCCAGCGCCTCGAAGCCCTCGGCCGTACCTGGTCGTTCGAGCTCGACGGCGAGAGCTTCACCCTGCCCACGGAGCTGACCCGCGCCACCGCGAAGGCGCTGCGGGAGCTCGACGACAACGACGTGGACGGGCTGCTCGGGCTGCTCATGGGCGAGCGGCAGTTCGCCCGTTTCGAGCGGCACGAGGTGACCATGCAGGACATCGCCGCCGTCCTGGAGGCCTACGGCAAGGAGACCGGGCTCGGCCTGGGGGAAGGCTGAGCCTCGTCGGGTTCGTGGACGAACACGCCGAGGCCCTCGAAGCGGACCTGCTCCGCTACTACGGCATCGATCTGCTCGACTGGCACCGCGACCGCCTCTCCGCGCGGCGGCTCGCGGTGCTCGTCGCGCATCTGCCGCGGGACAGCGCCCTCAACCGCGAGCTGCACGGAGATGCCGCCGAGTGGTCGGTGACGGACCATCTGCTGGCCGCGGCCGTGGATCATCTGGCGGCGGCGAACTGGATGTTCGCGTCGGTCAACTCGGACGAGGACGACCAGCCGGACCCACCGGTACCGGTGCCGCGGCCGGGCGACACGGCGGAACCGGGAGAACCGGAAGAGGAAGGGGAGCCGAGGAACGGGCCTCCCGGGGAACCGGGCGCACCGCCCCCGTCCCCCTCGCCGGTCCAACTGGCCCGCTTCTTCGCCTGACGGCCGTCACCCGGACTCCGGCGCCTCCGGCGACCGGGCCTCGCGCCCGTCCCCCCGACGCCCCCGCCCCCGTCCCTGCCCCCGCCCCTCCAGCTCGTCGGCGAGTGCACGGGCCCTGTCCGACAGCCGGGGCCGTTCCTCGGACGCCGCCACCGGTTCCTGCTGCGCTCGCTCCCCGGCCTCCGTACGACGCTCCTTGGACCGGGGCAGCGGGGGCACACTGGGCCGCCCGTTGCGCCGCACCACGGCCCGACGGGCCGACCGGACGGACCGCTTCTCCTGCGCGGGAACGGCGGCCGTCGGCAGGTCGTCGGCACCCGATCCCCCCGCACCACCCACGGGTGTCTGCACCGGTACCGGCACCGGCCCCCCGTCCGCCACCGACCGCTCCCGCTCCCCCCGCTCCTCCGCCCGGGTCACCTCCGTGGGCGGGCGCAGGAGTTCGACGTACGGCAGGGCGATGACCTCACCGCCGGCGTCGTCCTCCGCCGCCGGCCGGGCCCGGCGCGGGCGGCGGCCGGTGCGGGCGGCGGCCGGTGCGGGCGTCCTGCTGGCCCTGGAGGTAGGCGACGGTGATGCGTTCCTCGTACGCGCGGCGGATCGCGGGAAGCTGTTCGGCGACCATGTCGGCCCAGCCGGCGCTGTAGGCGGCCAGCTCGCGGCGGTCCAGCTCGCCGCGGGGCAGGGTGACCAGGTCCTCCGGGTCGTACCCGAGACTGAGGACGAGCTCGGAGACGCGGGCGATGAGATGCGGCAGATCAGGGGACAGTTCGAGCCAGTCGACCACCTGGTCGTTTCGCCCGTTCCCCGTGTCGCCCTCGTCCCCGTCCACCCCGCCGGCCTTGATCTCGCCTCCTGCCCGTCCGCGCTCGGCGAACCCTCAACTCGCTTACAGGGCCCTGTAGTTCACGCTTCCCTTTTTCACGGACGGACGAACGGCCGGATCCTACTCCACGAACCTTGGGCTCTCACGGAGCGTTCGCGTCAAACACGGAACGACACCACAGCAGGACTCGTACACTAGTTCGAACAAACGCTCCGGCACCCCCAGGAGCACCATCGCAGCACAGCCCAGCGGACAGACCGGAAAGCAGGCACCCGACATGGCGACTGGCCCGAGCGACTCCTCCGAGCAGCCGATCGACACCTACACCCGCCTCGCCCACCTCCTGCACACCCCGCCCTCGGACCGCGAGGCCCTGCTGGACCGGGTGTACGAGGAACTGCTCACCCGCGAGTCGCACGCCTACGCGGCCGGCTGGTCGGACGCCCTGACGGAGGCCCGCCGCAGGCGCGGCCGACGAGCGTAGTCGGCGGCGCCTCCGCACCCGTTTCGAGCCATGCGCGGGGAGCCCGTCGAGGCGTCACCCCGCGGTACGGCGTCACGAGGTGACGGCGATGAAGGCCTGACCCGCGACGATCCCGCCGGCCGAGGCCAACAGCGCCTCGGACACGAACAGGGCCCAGTGCGCCTTCTGACGGCCCGTGCGCGGGACGATGCGGCCTTCCCTCATCTCCTGTGCGGACACACCCCGCTCCCGCCTCATCCTCCGTCGCCGCTTCCTCGACTCCGGCAGCACTTCCAGGACCCAGAAGAGGTCCCTCACGAGCCCCCTGGCGCCCCCGCCACCGCGCGCGCCGGACAGTACGCCGAAGAGCAGGAAGACGAAGACGCCGAGAAAGAACGCCGCAGCCGCCGCGTTCATCACGGCCCGGCCGGCTCCTCCGGGACCCGGAACACCGACTGCGAAAACCAGGGCGGCTCCGCCGGAGCCGTAGAGGAAGGCCAGCCCGCCGAAGGCCGCGACGGGCCCGATCCAGCCACGCAGTCCGTGCAGCCACGCGACGACACAGACGCCCATCTCCCCCGTCGTCAACTGGGTCAGGTCCGCGATCCCCAACGCCTTCAAGGCCGTCAAGGACAAGCTGTCCAGCATCTGGGGCGGGCTCAAGGGCATCGCCGGCCGTGCCTTCGACGGCATCAAGGACGCGGTCAAGGGCCCGATCAACGCCGTGATCGGCATCGTCAACCGCGCCATCGGCGCCCTCAACGGGATCCATGTCTCCATCCCCGGCTGGGTCCCCCTGGTCGGCGGCAAGTCCTTCGGCGTCAGCCTGCCGAGGATCCCCACGCTGGCCACCGGCGGTGTCGTCCTGCCCCGCTCCGGCGGCGTCCCGGCGATCCTCGCCGAGGCCGGTGAGGCGGAGGCCGTCCTGCCGCTCAGCAAGCTCGACCGGCTGCTGCGCCGGGCCGCCGCCGACGGCAGGGCCTACGCCGGAGCCGGAACGGGCGTCGGCGGCGCGCTGCACATCGAGCACTACCACGCCGCCGAGACCAGCACCCCGCAGCGCACCGCGGACGCGCTGATGTTCCTGGCGAAGGCCCGCGGATGAGCACCCCGGCGGCAGCGGACCCGCTCGCCGGGGTCGCCCCGGCGCTGACCGCGTTCCGGTCCCGCGCCGAACAGGGCGGCACCGCGCTGCGCTCCCTCACCGAACGGATCAGGGCCGCCGCCACCGGCGCCGAACGCCTCGGCACGGCCGCCGCGCGGGGCGCCACCGCCGTGAGCCGCGCCAAGACGAGCACCGAGGCCGCCGCCCGCGCCGTCACCAGGACGGGCCGGACGGCCGCCACCGCCGGGTCCGGGATCAAGGAGGCCGCCACCGGCGGCAGGACGGCCGCCCGCACCCTCGTCCGGCTCGGCTCCGCCCTCGGCGGTGTCCTCGCCGTCGTGGGCGCGCTGATCGCGGCCTCCGGTGTCCTCGGCGACCTCATGGGCACCTTCGGCACCCTCATGACCATCGGCTCCGGTGTCCTGCTCGTCGTCAACGCCCTCACCCGCGCCAACCCCATCGGCTTCGTCACCGGCCTCCTCCTCCCGGTGGCCGGCTGGCTGCTGGGCCTGGCGCTGAACTCCGAGACCGGACAGCGCCTGATGGAGCAGCTGGCGACGCTCGTCCTGAAGTACGTCGAGGGGTGTCTGACGGTGATGACCCCGCTGCTGAAGGCCGTCGGCGGCGCGGTGAACACCTACGTCACCGGCTACCTCGGTCTCGTGACCACGGTCCTCACCGGTCTCACCACCCTCATCGGCACCGCCTTCACCGTGGCCCGCTCACTGGCGAGCGGGGACACCGAGGCGCTCAGCGGCCGGGCGGCGGCGGTCTGGAAGGGCGTCAAGGACGGCGTCGAGCCGGTGCTGCACTGGATCGGCAAGGACATCCCCACGATGTTCACCCGCGTCAAGGACGCCACCGCCCGCGCCCTCGACGCGCTCGGACGGTTCGTCACCACCGGCGCGCAGACCGTCGCCGGGGTGGTGAAGGGGCCGGTCCAGGGACTCATCGCCTTCGCCAACCGGATCATCGACGGCCTCAACAGTCTCGGCTTCAGCATGCTCGGCAAGAAGTTCGGCGTGCGGCTGGCGAAGATCCCGATGCTCGCCCAGGGCGGGGTCGCCGTCCCCGGCGCCGCCCGCGCGGGCGGCCGGGTGCTGCCGCTCACGGCCCTGGACCGGCAGCGGGCCCTCACCCGCCGCCACCGCGCCCCCTCCTCCCGGCTCCCGCACCGCGTAGAGGAGTTCCACGAGAGCCCCGGCGCCGGAGCCCACGGCACGGCCGAGGACCTGCTGTTCCTGGCCGCCGCCCACGGCTGCGCCTGACGCCCCCGCCCCGGACCACCCGGACCACTCCACCCGCACCCGACAAGAGCGAGGTGACGGCCCCCCATGGCCGAGATCACGACCACCGCATACACCGACGACGTGCCACCCGGCTCACTCATCACCCGCGACGGGCAGATGCAGTGGGCCGGACTGCTGCTGGGCCCCGGGACGCCGTACGAGATCGACCGGGGCGGGCTCAGCGGCTGGGAGGACCTGCCGGAGTACGACGCCTCCGACGCCGACCACCCCACAGCGCACGGCGCCTGGCCGGGCGCGCGCTACGCCAGGCCGCGCAGGATCGGCGGCACGGTGTGGACCGTACCGCCGCAGGACGACAGCGTCTCCTCGCTCGCCGTGACCCGCGCCCTGCGCCAGGCGCTGCTGCTCGACGACGAGGAGCGCTGGCTCGCGGTCCGGCTGCACGGCGAGACGCTGGCCGTGCGGGCCCGGGTCAGCCAGCGCGTGCTGGCCGCCGACCGGACGTACACCACCCAGGGCGTCTCCCGGGCCTCCGTGCAGTGGTACGCCACCGACCCGCGCCGCTACTCGGTCGCCGAGCAGACCGCGCTCACCGGCGCCCCGCAGCCGGAGAGCGGTCTGACCTGGCCGCTGACCTGGCCGCTGTACTGGGGGCAGGCCGCCTCCACCGGCGACGTCAACGCCGACAACGACGGCTCCGCGCCCACCCACCCGGTCCTGGTGTTCACCGGCCCCTGCACCAACCCGACCGTCACCGACCGCACCTCCGCGCTGCGGCTGCGCTACGAGATCGGCCTCGCCGCCGGTGACGAGCTGGTCGTCGACACCGCCGCCGGCACGGTCACCCTCAACGGCACCGCGTCCCGCCGGCACACCGCCGCCGCCGACAGCAGCCCCGAGGAGCTCTTCGCCTTCGCCCCCGGCCGCGCCCAGCTGGCCTTCCGCCCCGACACCCACGGCGCCGGCGCGCAGCTCACGGTCCGCTGGCGCACCGCGGAGTGGTGACCCCGCCACCCCGGCCCCGCCGAGCGCCCGCGTACCCGCGCGCCCCCGCACTCCCGCGCACCCCACGACGACAGGAGACCAGCAGATGAATCTGCGCAGTTCATGGCTGGCCGAGACCGGCCAGACCCGCGAGGACACCCGGCTCACCCAGACGGGCGCCACCACCCCGGCCAACCCGCTGGACGTCCGCTCCGGCATCCTCCCGGGCTCCTACGACGGGCAGTACCGGCTGTCGGGCTTCTGGATGGAGGGCGGCGCCGGCACCATGACCGCCACCGTCCACGAGGGCCGGGCCGTCGTCCAGGGCGGCAGCGGTCAGGGCGCCTACCCGGTCACCCTGCCCGAGCCGCTGCCCCTCACCTTCACCGACGGCGACGCCCAGTACGCCCGGATCGACGTCGTCGTGCTGCGGATCTACGACGACACGTACGACGACTCCGGCTTCACCAAGGCCGCCGTGGAGATCGTCCGGGGCACCCCCGCCGCCACCCCGGCGGTGCCCGCGCTGCCGGGCGTCTGCCTGCCGATCTACCAGGTCCGGGTCCGCGCCGGGATCAGCGCGGGCACCGGCGGCGTCAACTGGAGCTCCTCCGACGTCTCCGACCTGCGCACACCCACGGTCGCGGCCGGCGGCATCCTGCCCGTGGTCGGCGAGACCGGCAACGGCGCCTACCCGGGCCAGTACCGCGACTCCGGCGGCGCGCTCCAGCGCTGGGACGGCTCCGCCTGGGTTCCGTACCCGCTCGCCCTCGGCGGTGTCGCGCCGGCCGGGGCGGTGACCACGGCGAGCTACACCGGCCAGTACCGGGACGGCTCCGACGGCAACCTCCAGCGCTGGGACGGCTCGGCCTGGGTGTCGTACCAGCGGGTCCCCGCCTGGACGAACTACACGCCGGTCTGGTACTCGTCCACCGGCACCGCTCCGGTGGTCGGCAACGGCAGCCTCAACGGCAGGTATGTCAAGCTCGGCACCCTCGTCCACGTCCGCCTGCGGCTGGCCATCGGCTCGACGACCAATCTCTCCGCACTGGACACCGCCGGCGCCTGGTCCTTCTCGCTGCCGTTCCTCCCGGCGTCGGGCTGGATGACCGACATCCTGCTGAACGTCGTGGGCTACAGCAGCAACGGCTTCAAGTTCTTCCAGGGCGCCGCGCAGGTGTCGGCGAGCAACGGCGGCGTGGTGAACCGGTTCACCGTCACCTCCGGCACGGCCGCCGCGAGCTGGACCAAGTCCGTCCCGTACACCTGGCAGGCCACCGACGTCCTGTCGATCTGGGGCGACTACGAGTCCGCCGCGTGAGCCTCCCGACGCCGTGAAGGAGTTTCCGTGAACGCACGCTCCGCCTGGCTGTCCAGGGACGGCCAGACCCGCGAGGACACCCGGGTCGCCCCGCTCGGCGCCTTCACCCCGACCTCGCCGACCGCCACCCGCTCCGGCGTCCTGCCCGGCTCCGCCGACGGCGTGTACCGGGTCTCCGGCCTCGCCCTGTCCGGCACCAGCGGCTCCATGACCGGGCGCGTCGCCCCGGGCCGGGCCGTGATCCAGAGCACCGACGCCCGGGGCGCCTACCCGGTGGCGCTCACCGACCCCCAGACGCTCACCTTCGCCGACGGCGACGCCCAGTACGGCCGCGCGGACCTCGTCGTCCTGCGGATCCACGACGACGTCCACGACGGCTCCGGCCGCACGGAGGCCGCCGTCGAGATCGTCCGGGGCACCCCGGCCGCCTCCCCGACACCGCCGGCGGCCCCCGACACCTCGCTGCCCCTGTACGTCGTCGCCGTCGGCGCGGGCGTCGGCGCCGGCACCGGCGGCATCCCCTGGGACACCGCGCGGCTCGACCTGCGCCCGACCACCGTCGCGGTCGGCGGCATCCTGCCCACCCGCACCGACGACACCGACCCCGGCGGCTACCCCGGCCACTACCGGGACATCGGCGAGACCCTCCAGCGCTGGAGTTCCACGGCCTGGGTGCCGTACCCGAAGGGCGTGGGCGGGATCGTCCCGGCCGGGGTGCTGACCACGGGCGGCTACGTCGGGCAGTACCGCGACACCACCACCCTCGGCCAGCTCCAGCGGTGGAACGGCAGCGCCTGGCTGCCCGCCGTGCCGGGGCCGGTGTTCGCGTCCTCGCTGGACGCCGGGTACACCATCTCGACGACGTACACGGCCACGCTGCTCGACACGGCCGTCTCGGCGCTCACGCTCGCCTTCACCGCGCCGCCCTCCGGCAGTGTGGTCGTCGGCCTCGGCGCACGGATCTCCACCTCGGGCAGCGAGACCGTACAGGCGCATATGTCCCCGCAGGTCACGCTGGGCTCCACGGTGGTCTGGGCGGCCGACGACGAGCGCGCCGCGTCGGGCTCGGGCGCCGTGAGCAAGTCGCAGTCGACGCAGCTGCGCCTGAACTCCCTCACCGCCGGATCGGTCTACACGGTCACCGCGATGCACCGGTCGTCCAGCGCGAGCGTCAGCAGCTGGTTCGACACCCTCTGGCTCCGCGTCGACCCGCTGTTCTGACCCGGGCCTAAACCGTCCTTCCTCCGAAAGGAACCGCCCATGCCGATCCGTTCCGGTTGGCTCTCCCCCGACGGCCAGACCCGCGAGGACACCCGGCTCGTCTCGCTCGGCGCCCTCACCCCCGTCTCCCCGGTCGCCACCCGCTCCGGCGTCCTGCCGGGCTCCGCCACCGGCGCCTACCGCATCGCCGGCCTCACCGTCACCGGCACCACCGGCACCATGACGGCCACCGTCAGCCCCGGCCGGGCGCTGATCCAGGGCACCGACGCCCAGGGCGCCTACCCGGTCGCGCTCACCGAGTACGTCAACCTGGTCCTCGCCGACGGCGACGCCCAGTACGGCCGGATCGACCTCGTCGTCGTCCGGATCCACGACGACCTGTACGACGGTTCTGCCCGCAGCGAGGCCGTCATCGAGGTCGTCAAGGGCACCCCGGCCGCCACCCCGGCCGCCCCGGCGGTGCCCGCGCTGTCCCTGCCGCTCTACCAGGTCACCGTGCCCAAGGGCGCGAGCGCCGGCACCACCGCCGTCGACTGGAGCACGGCACTGACCGACCGCCGTACCGCCACGGTCGGCGTCGGTGGCATCCTCCCGGTGACCACGGACACCACGAACGGCTCCTACCCGGGCCAGTACCGGGACGTGGGCGGGCAGTTGCAGCGCTGGAGCGGGACCGCCTGGACCGACTACCCGGTGCTGCCGACCTGGCAGAGCTGGACGCCGACGTGGACGACCAGCACCGGTTCGGCGACCCCCTCCTTCGGCAACGCCACGGTGAGCTGCCGGTACGTGAAGTTCGGTACGACCGTGCACCTGAACTTCTCGATCGCCTTCGGCAGCACCACCAACTTCGGCAGCGGCGCGACCACCAACGACAACTGGCGGTTCAGCCTGCCGGTCGCCGCCGCGGCGGCCCGCCCTCTGATCGGCTTCGCCGAGATCGCCGCCGGCGACGCCCCCAACCGCGCCACGGCCCGGCTCTACCTCTCCACCACCACGGCCTTCGAGCTGATCCTCGCCTCGGGGCGGCCCACCGCCACCGCCTTCACCGCGACGGGCGGTCTGGACTCCCTCACCCCCTGGACCTGGGCCAGTGGCCACGCCGTCGTCGGCTCCGCCACCTACGAGGCCGCCGCATGACCTCCGCCCTCAGCACCCCGTACCGGGCGATCTTCTGCGACCTGCTCACCGACCGCACCATCGACATCCTGCCCCTGCGGGACGTCACCGTCGACGACTACATCGGCAAGGCCGGCTCCCTGTCGGGCACGGTCCCGGTGCCCGACCGGGCGATGGCCGCGCGGGTCCGCCGGATCGAGGAGGGCCGGACCTCGGTCTACCTCCAGCGCGGCGACGACCTGTGGTGGGGCGGCATCATCTGGACGTCCACGCTGCAGAGCGACGACCGGGGCGTGCTCACCCTCGGCATCCAGGCCGCGACCTTCGACTCGTACGCCGGCCGCCGCCGTATCCGCGAGGACCTCGACTTCCAGGACGCGGACCAGCTCACGATCGCCCGCGCGCTGTGGGAGCACCTCCAGTCCGCCTCCGGCGGGGACATCGGCGTCGGCTACGGCTACGAGACGTCGCCGCGGACCCGCTCGGTGGCGTACCGCAACGGCGACGAGACGGTCTATCTGGAGGCCCTGGACGCGCTCGCCGCGCTGGAGAACGGCTTCGAGCACCACATCGCCGTCTACCGCGACCCGGTCAGCGGCGAGCGGGTCCGGCGGCTGCGGCTGGGCAGCCCGAAGATCACCATCGGCACCACCGACCTGGTGATCGACCGCCCCGGCACGGTCCTGTCGTACGTCTTCCCGCGCGACGCCACCCGCGGCGGCACCACCGCCCGGGCCCGCGGCGCCACCGACAACACCAACCAGGCCGTGGAGTCCCGGCCGCTGTACGCGGACGCCACCGTGCCCGTGGGCGAGCGGCTGATCGCGGCCGGCTATCCGCGCATCGATCTGACCTCGGACCACAACGACGTGGCGAGCGTGCCGGTGCTCCAGTCGCTGGCCAACGCCGAACTCACCGAGGGCGTGGGGGCGGTGGTGATCCCCGAGATCAGCGTCCGGCTCGACGATCTGGTGCCGCCGGCGCTGCTGGGCCGTACGGTCCGGCTGCGGATCGACGACGAGTGGTGGACCGAGGGCCTCGACGCCCGCTACCGGATCGTCGGCGTCAAGGTCAGCCCGGGGCAGCGCGGCCGTCCCGACACCGCGGAGCTCTACCTGGAGGAGGTCTGATGCCCCAGCTCCCCGAAGACATCATCGACCGGCTCACCCAGATGGAACGCCGGATCCAGCAGCTGTCGACCGCCGTCAACACCCGGCCCGCCCTCAACACCATCACCGGTGGCGAGGTGGAGATCAGCGACGGCACCCTGAAGATCAGCGACGGCGGCACCCTGCTGGTGCAGCGGCCGGGCACGACCGAGGCGATGTTCCGGGTCGGCTCCTGGCAGGGCGCGGAGTACGGCCTGGAGATCCACCGCCAGACCGGCAGCAAGGCGTTGACCCTGTTCAACGGGGACGGCGGCGCCACCTCGCTCCAGCCGCTGCGGATCTACGACAACGGCAGCCGGGAGATCATCTCCGACGACGTCAACACCGGCGGACTGGCCCGGCCCTGGCTGGCCATGCTGCCACCGCAGGACACCACCCAGACCCGCTGGCCGCAGAGCGCCGCCACCTCCTGGACGACGATCGCCGTCTCCTACAACCCCGTCTGGCAGCCGAAGATGCGGCTCCTGCTCAACACCCGCGTCAGCTCCGGCGGCGCGGGGCAGGTGCGGGTGCTGGTCAACGGCGTCCAGTGGGGCGACACGGTCACCGCGCCCAACGACTTCGACTACACGGCCCTGCTCGGCAGCGACTTCGGCGCGCTCCACGCCACCACGGTCAAGGTCGAGATCCAGGCCATCGCCACCACCGGCACCGTCTACGCCAACCCGGTCCTGATGCACGGCCGGCAGAGCTAGGGAGACCGCCTTGGACATCGACCCCGCCCTGCCCTGGGGCATCGCGATCGACTACGCCGGGCGGGCCACCGTCACGGAGGCCGGTCACACCCTGCACATCAACGTCTCGGACACGAGCCTGAGTTCGGTGATCGGGCCCGACTCGATCACCGGCGCCTACTCGCCCGTCAGCGTCACCGCCGAGTTCTCCGAGAGCGGCGCCGGCGGCGCGGTCCTGCGCGGCTCCGGCCGGGTCACGGTCCTGCCGGCCGGCTCCGGCCCGGTCGTCCCCGACGGTACGGCCGTCCAGCGGGCGGTCGCCGCGGCCCTCGCCGACTTCCGGGCCAAGGTGACGGACTACGCGGCCCTGTGCGCCGCCTGGCCGCCGGCCGGCTGACGCTCCCGCAAGCCCCGCCCAATGCCCCGCGCCACCCCGCCGGCCGGGGTTTTTTCCCGTCCCCCAGGCCCGATATGCCCCATATCGAAGCAAGCTCCCCAGGGAGGCACCACCCATGGCCAACCCGCTCTCCGCCGACGCCCTCGTCGCCGCTCTGGACGCCGAGGGCGTCACCGTCGTCGAACACGCCGGCTGGCGGACCCACAACCGCAACCACAAGGGCAGCTGGGGCCCGGTCAACGGCGTGATCATCCATCACACCGTCACCTCCGGCACCACCGGCTCCGTCGAGATGTGCTTCAACGGCTACACCGCCCTGCCCGGCCCGCTCTGCCACGGCGTGATAGCCAAGGACGGCACGGTCCACCTCGTCGGCAACGGCCGCGCCAACCACGCCGGCAGCGGCGACGGGGACGTCCTCAAGGCCGTCGCCGCCGAACGGGCCACCCTGCCCGCACCACACCGCAACGACACCGACGGCAACGTCCACTTCTACGGCTTCGAGTGCGTCAACCTCGGCGACGGCAAGGACCCCTGGCCCGAGGTCCAACTGGAGGCCATGGCCCGGGCGGCCGCCGCGCTGTGCCGGGCGCACGGCTGGAGCGAGCGCTCGGTGATCGGGCACAAGGAGTGGACCGACACCAAGGTCGACCCGCGCGGCTTCTCGATGGCGGAGTTCCGCTCCCGGGTCGCCGCCCGGCTCGGCGGGCAGGTCCCGTCGTCCGGCACCGCCACCCCCGCCTACCAGCCCTTCCCCGGCGCCGACTGGTTCCGGAGGCGCCCGAGGTCGGCGATCGTCACCGCGATGGGCAGGCGCCTGGTCGCCGTCGGCTGCTCCGCCTACGCGAGCGGCCCCGGCCCGCAGTGGACCGAGGCCGACCGGAGCTCGTACGCCAAGTGGCAGCGCAAGCTCGGCTACACCGGCTCCGCCGCCGACGGCTGGCCGGGCGCCACCTCCTGGGCGGCGCTGAAAGTCCCCCACGTCTGAGAGCGAGGCCGCCATGTCAGAGGCCGCCAAGCGGACCCTCCGCACCGTTCTGCAAACCGCTGCCGGCCTGTGTGTCCTGCTGCCGGCGGTCGTCGGCGCCGCCGGCCTCCCGGACACCCTGCCCTGGGTGGCGGGCGCGCTGGCCGTCGCCGCCGGCGTCACCAGAGTCATGGCCCTGCCCGCCGTACAGAACCTGCTGCCGGGATGGCTGCGCACGGACACCCCCGCCAACGGGGACAGCGCGCTGCTCTCCCTCGTCCAGCGGGACACGGACGTACGGCCCGACACGGGAGGGAGGGATACGTGAACGAACCCCGTCCGCTCTCCGACTCCACCTCCGTCGCCGTGGAGCTCGAACGTCTGCGCGGCACGGTGGAAGCCGGGTTCGCCCGGGTCGACGGCTCGCTCGCCCTGCTCGTCCAGCGCAGCGACCAGACCGACCGGCAGCTCGCCGACCACGAACAGCGTCTGGACGCCCTGGAGCGCTCCCGCTGGCCCCTCGCCAGCATCGGCGCGCTGGCCGCCCTGGCCACGGTCGCCGTGACGGTCTGGGAGCTGACGGCACGCTGAGATCCCGGAAACGCCGAAGGGCGGTCACCCCGTTGCACACGGGGTGACCGCCCTTCTCCTCGTTCTTACTGGTTGTACGGACCGTAGTCGTAGTCCTCCAGCGGGACGGCCTGACCGGAGCCGGTGCCGAACGGCGAGTAGTCGATGTCGTCGTAGCCGACGGCCGAGTACATCGCGGCCTTCGCCTCCTCGGTCGGCTCCACCCGGATGTTGCGGTAGCGGGACAGACCCGTACCGGCCGGGATGAGCTTACCGATGATGACGTTCTCCTTGAGGCCGATGAGGCTGTCGGACTTGGCGTTGATCGCCGCGTCCGTCAGGACTCGGGTCGTCTCCTGGAAGGAGGCGGCCGACAGCCAGGATTCCGTCGCCAGCGAGGCCTTGGTGATACCCATCAGCTGCGGACGACCGGAGGCCGGGTGACCGCCCTCCTGGACCACACGACGGTTCTCGGTCTCGAACTTCGAGCGCTCGACCAGCTCACCGGGCAGCAGCTCGGCGTCGCCGGACTCGATGATCGTCACCCGGCGGAGCATCTGCCGGATGATGATCTCGATGTGCTTGTCGTGGATCGACACACCCTGCGAGTTGTACACCTTCTGGACCTCGCCGACCAGGTGGACCTGGACGGCACGCTGACCCAGGATGCGCAGCACGTCGTGCGGGTTGGTGGCACCCACGGTGAGCTTCTGGCCCACCTCGACGTGCTCGCCCTCGCTGACCATCAGACGGGCACGCTTCGAGATGGGGTAGGCCATCTCGTCGCTGCCGTCGTCCGGCGTGATGACGATCTTCTTGGTCTTCTCGGTCTCCTCGATCCGCACGCGGCCCTGGGCCTCGGAGATCGGGGCGACACCCTTCGGGGTACGGGCCTCGAAGAGCTCGACGACACGCGGCAGACCCTGGGTGATGTCGTCACCGGCCACACCACCGGTGTGGAAGGTACGCATCGTCAGCTGGGTACCGGGCTCACCGATGGACTGGGCGGCGATGATGCCGACTGCCTCACCGATGTCGACCAGCTTGCCGGTGGCCAGCGAGCGGCCGTAGCACATGGCGCAGGTGCCGACGGCGGACTCGCAGGTCAGGACCGAGCGGGTCTTGACCGTCTCCACGCCGTGCCGGACCAGCTCGTCGATGAGCACGTCGCCGAGGTCGGTACCGGCCGGGGCCAGCACCTTGCCGTCGACCACGATGTCCTCGGCGAGGCAGCGGGCGTACACGGACGTCTCGACGTTGCCCGTCTTGCGCAGGACACCGTCCTCGCGCTCGGCGATCGCCAGCTTGAGGCCGCGCTC
This sequence comes from Streptomyces griseoruber, assembly GCF_001514205.1. Classification (GTDB taxonomy): domain Bacteria; phylum Actinomycetota; class Actinomycetes; order Streptomycetales; family Streptomycetaceae; genus Streptomyces; species Streptomyces griseoruber. The sequence continues at coordinate 69,779 of NZ_KQ948783.1, forward strand.
GGTGCCGCAGTCCTCCTCGCGGATGATGACGTCCTGCGAGACGTCCACCAGACGACGGGTGAGGTAACCCGAGTCGGCGGTACGCAGGGCGGTGTCCGCCAGACCCTTACGGGCACCGTGCGTGGAGATGAAGTACTCCAGCACGGACAGGCCCTCACGGAACGAGGCCTTGATCGGACGCGGGATGGTCTCGTTCTTCGCGTTCGACACCAGACCACGCATACCGGCGATCTGCCGCATCTGCATCATGTTTCCTCGGGCACCCGAGTCAACCATCATGAAGATGGGGTTCGTCTTGGGGAAGTTCTCGTTCATCGCCTCGGCGACCTCGTTGGTCGCCTTGGTCCAGATCGCGATGAGCTCCTGAGTGCGCTCTTCCTTGGTGATCAGACCGCGCTCGTACTGCTTCTGGACCTTCTCGTCCTGCGCCTCGTACCCGCGGACGATCTCCTTCTTCGCCTCGGGAACGACGACGTCGGAGATGGCCACGGTGACACCGGAACGGGTCGCCCAGTAGAAGCCGGACGCCTTCAGGTTGTCGAGCGTCGCCGCCACGATGACCTTGGGGTAGCGCTCGGCCAGGTCGTTGACGATCTCGGAGAGCTGCTTCTTGCCCACCGAGTAGTCGACGAACGGGTAGTCCTCGGGCAGCAGCTCGTTGAAGAGCGCACGGCCCAGGGTGGTACGCAGCCGGAAGGTGTCACCGGTCTGGTACTCCGGCTCGCCCTCCTCGACGGCCGGCGGGGTCCAGCCGCGCGGCGGGATGGTGCCCACCGGGAAGCGGATGTCGATCGCCGACTGCAGCGCCAGCTCACCGGCGTCGAACGCCATGATCGCCTCGGCCGTGGAGCCGAAGGAACGGCCCTCGCCCTTGGTGTCGCGCAGCTCGCCGTCGGTGGTGAGGAAGAACAGACCGAGGACCATGTCCTGGGTCGGCATCGTCACCGGACGGCCGTCGGCGGGCTTGAGGATGTTGTTCGAGGACAGCATCAGGATGCGGGCCTCGGCCTGCGCCTCCGCGGACAGCGGCAGGTGCACGGCCATCTGGTCACCGTCGAAGTCCGCGTTGAAGGCGGTGCAGACGAGCGGGTGGATCTGGATGGCCTTGCCCTCGACCAGCTGCGGCTCGAAGGCCTGGATGCCGAGGCGGTGCAGGGTGGGCGCACGGTTCAGCAGCACCGGGTGCTCGGCGATGACCTCTTCGAGGACGTCGTACACCACGGTGCGGCCGCGCTCGACCATCCGCTTGGCGCTCTTGATGTTCTGCGCGTGGTTCAGGTCGACCAGGCGCTTCATCACGAACGGCTTGAACAGCTCCAGCGCCATCGCCTTCGGCAGACCGCACTGGTGCAGCTTCAGCTGCGGACCGACGACGATCACGGAACGCGCCGAGTAGTCGACACGCTTGCCGAGCAGGTTCTGACGGAAACGGCCCTGCTTGCCCTTCAGCATGTCGCTGAGGGACTTCAGCGGGCGGTTGCCGGGGCCCGTCACCGGGCGGCCGCGACGACCGTTGTCGAAGAGGGCGTCAACAGCCTCCTGAAGCATGCGCTTCTCGTTGTTGACGATGATCTCGGGCGCGCCGAGGTCGAGGAGCCTCTTCAGACGGTTGTTGCGGTTGATCACACGGCGGTACAGGTCGTTCAGGTCGGAGGTCGCGAAGCGGCCACCGTCCAGCTGCACCATCGGACGCAGGTCCGGCGGGATGACCGGCACGCAGTCCAGCACCATGCCCTTGGGGCTGTTGCTGGTCTGCAGGAACGCGGAGACGACCTTCAGGCGCTTGAGCGCACGGGTCTTCTTCTGGCCCTTGCCGGTCCGGATGATCTCGCGGAGCTTCTCGGCCTCCTCGTCGAGGTCGAAGGACTCCAGGCGCTTCTGGAGCGCCGCGGCACCCATCGAACCGTCGAAGTACGTGCCGAAGCGGTCCCGCAGCTCGCGGTAGAGCAGCTCGTCGCCCTCGAGGTCCTGGACCTTGAGGTTCTTGAAACGGGTCCACACCTCGTCGAGACGGTCGATCTCGCGCTGCGAACGGTCGCGCAGCTGCTTCATCTCACGCTCGGCGCCTTCGCGCACCTTGCGGCGCACGTCGGCCTTGGCGCCCTCGGCCTCCAGCTCGGCCAGGTCGGTCTCGAGCTTCTTGGCGCGGGCCTCCAGGTCGGCGTCCCGGCGGTTCTCCACCTGCTGGCGCTCCACGGAGACATGCGCCTCCAGGGAGGGCAGGTCGCGGGTACGACGCTCCTCGTCGACGTACGTGATCATGTACGCCGCGAAGTAGATGACCTTCTCGAGGTCCTTGGGAGCCAGGTCGAGCAGGTAGCCCAGCCGGCTCGGGACACCCTTGAAGTACCAGATGTGCGTGACGGGCGCGGCCAGCTCGATGTGGCCCATCCGCTCACGGCGCACCTTGGCGCGGGTCACCTCGACGCCGCAGCGCTCACAGATGATGCCCTTGAAGCGGACGCGCTTGTACTTGCCGCAGTAGCACTCCCAGTCCCGGGTCGGACCGAAGATCTTCTCGCAGAAGAGTCCGTCCTTCTCGGGCTTGAGGGTGCGGTAGTTGATGGTCTCGGGCTTCTTGACCTCGCCGTGGCTCCACTGACGGATGTCGTCAGCGGTGGCCAGACCGATCCGGAGCTCGTCGAAGAAGTTGACGTCGAGCACTATGCGTCAATCCCTCTCAGGGTTGTAAGTCTTGGGGTCTGAAACGGGGGTCCCGGGGCCGGAGGCCTTCTGGATGAAGGCCTCCGGACTCCCGTCAGACCTCTTCGACGCTGCTCGGCTCGCGCCGGGACAGGTCGATGCCGAGCTCCTCCGCAGCGCGGAAGACGTCCTCGTCGGTGTCACGCATCTCGATGGACATACCGTCGCTGGACAGCACCTCCACGTTCAGGCAGAGCGACTGCATCTCCTTGATGAGCACCTTGAAGGACTCGGGGATGCCGGGCTCGGGGATGTTCTCGCCCTTGACGATGGCCTCGTAGACCTTCACGCGGCCGGTGACGTCGTCGGACTTGATGGTCAGCAGTTCCTGGAGCGCGTACGCGGCGCCGTAGGCCTCGAGGGCCCACACCTCCATCTCACCGAAGCGCTGGCCACCGAACTGCGCCTTACCACCCAGCGGCTGCTGGGTGATCATCGAGTACGGGCCGGTCGAGCGGGCGTGCAGCTTGTCGTCGACCAGGTGGTGCAGCTTCAGGATGTACATGTACCCGACCGAGATCGGGTCCGGGAACGGCTCACCGCTACGGCCGTCGAACAGCCGCGCCTTGCCGGACGGGAGCACCATGCGCTCGCCGTCGCGGTTGGGGATGGTGTGCTGGAGCAGACCCGCCAGCTCGTCCTCACGGGCGCCGTCGAAGACCGGGGTCGCGACGTTGGTGCCCGGGGCGACCTGGTCGGCACCGATCACCTGGAGGCGCTGCGCCCACTCGTCGGCGAGACCGGAGACGTCCCAGCCGCGGCTGGCGAGCCAGCCGAGGTGGATCTCCAGGACCTGTCCCGGGTTCATTCGGGACGGCACACCGAGCGGGTTGAGGATGATGTCGACCGGGGTCCCGTCCTCGAGGAACGGCATGTCCTCGATGGGCAGGATCTTGGAGATGACACCCTTGTTGCCGTGGCGGCCGGCGAGCTTGTCACCGTCGGTGATCTTGCGCTTCTGCGCCACGTACACGCGCACCAGCTGGTTCACACCGGGGGGAAGCTCGTCGCCCTCCTCGCGGTCGAAGACGCGGACGCCGATGACCTTGCCGATCTCGCCGTGCGGGACCTTCAGCGAGGTGTCACGGACCTCACGGGCCTTCTCGCCGAAGATCGCGCGCAGCAGGCGCTCCTCGGGCGTCAGCTCGGTCTCACCCTTCGGGGTGACCTTGCCGACGAGGATGTCACCGGCGACGACCTCGGCACCGATACGGATGATGCCGCGCTCGTCGAGGTCGGCGAGGACCTCCTCGGAGACGTTCGGGATGTCCCGGGTGATCTCCTCGGGGCCCAGCTTGGTGTCACGGGCGTCGACCTCGTGCTCCTCGATGTGGATCGAGGAGAGGACGTCGTCCTGCACGAGGCGCTGCGACAGGATGATCGCGTCCTCGTAGTTGTGACCCTCCCACGGCATGAACGCGACCAGCAGGTTCTTGCCGAGGGCCATCTCGCCGTTCTCGGTGGCCGGACCGTCGGCGAGGACCTGGCCCTCGATGATCCGGTCGCCCTCGTTGACGATGACCTTCTGGTTGACCGAGGTGCCCTGGTTGGAGCGGGCGAACTTGGCCAGCCGGTAGGTGATGTACGTGCCGTCGTCGTTGGCGGTGGTGATGTAGTCCGCGGAGACCTCCTGGACCACACCCGCCTTCTCGGCCTTGACCACGTCGCCGGCGTCGACGGCGGAGCGGTACTCCATGCCGGTGCCGACGAGCGGGGACTCGCTCTTGATGAGCGGCACGGCCTGGCGCATCATGTTCGCGCCCATGAGGGCACGGTTGGCGTCGTCGTGCTCGAGGAACGGGATCATGGCGGTCGCGACCGACACCATCTGGCGCGGCGAGACGTCCATGTAGTCCACGTCGTCACCGGGGACGTAGTCGACCTCGCCGCCACGGCGGCGGACCAGGACGCGGTTCTCGGTGAAGCGCAGGTCGTCGTCGAGCGTGGCGTTGGCCTGCGCGATGACGAAGCGGTCCTCCTCGTCGGCGGTCAGGTAGTCGACCTCGTCGGTGACGACACCGTCGACGACCTTGCGGTACGGCGTCTCCACGAAACCGAACGCGTTGACGCGACCGTAGGAGGCGAGCGAGCCGATCAGACCGATGTTCGGGCCTTCGGGCGTCTCGATCGGGCACATACGGCCGTAGTGCGAGGGGTGCACGTCACGGACCTCGAAGCCGGCCCGCTCACGGGAGAGACCACCCGGGCCAAGCGCCGACAGACGGCGCTTGTGGGTGAGACCCGACAGCGGGTTGTTCTGGTCCATGAACTGCGACAGCTGGCTGGTGCCGAAGAACTCCTTGATGGAGGCGACGACCGGCCGGATGTTGATCAGGGTCTGCGGCGTGATCGCCTCGACGTCCTGGGTCGTCATCCGCTCGCGCACGACGCGCTCCATACGCGCCAGACCCGTACGGACCTGGTTCTGGATGAGCTCGCCGACGCTGCGCAGACGACGGTTGCCGAAGTGGTCGATGTCGTCGGTCTCGACGACGATCGTCTGACCGCTGTCACCGACCGTCTCGGTCTCGCCGGCGTGCAGCTTGACCAGGTACTTGATCGTCGCGATGACGTCCTCGACGGTCAGGACACCGGCGTCCAGCGGCGCGTCCGCGGCCAGCTTCTTGTTGACCTTGTAGCGGCCGACCTTGGCGAGGTCGTAGCGCTTGGGGTTGAAGTAGAGGTTCTCGAGCAGCGTCTGCGCGGCCTCACGCGTCGGGGGCTCGCCCGGACGGAGCTTGCGGTAGATGTCGAGCAGCGCGTCGTCCTGGCCCTGGGTGTGGTCCTTCTCCAGGGTGGCGCGCATGGACTCGTACTCGCCGAACTCCTCGAGGATCTGCTCGGTCGTCCAGCCGAGCGCCTTCAGGAGGACGGTCACGGACTGCTTGCGCTTGCGGTCGATGCGGACACCGACCATGTCGCGCTTGTCGATCTCCATCTCCAGCCAGGCGCCCCGGGACGGGATGATCTTGGCGGAGAAGATGTCCTTGTCGGACGTCTTGTCGATCGAGGAGTCGAAGTAGACGCCCGGCGAACGGACCAGCTGCGACACCACGACACGCTCGGTGCCGTTGATGACGAAGGTGCCCTTGTGCGTCATGAGCGGGAAGTCGCCCATGAAGACCGTCTGGGACTTGATCTCGCCGGTCTCGTTGTTGGTGAACTCGGCCGTCACGAAGAGCGGGGCCGCGTAGGTGAAGTCGCGGTCCTTGCACTCGTCGATGCTGTTCTTCGGCGGCTCGAAACGGTGGTCGCGGAAGGTCAGCGACATCGACCCGGAGAAGTCCTCGATCGGGGAGATCTCCTCGAAGATCTCCTCGAGGCCGGACTTGGTGGGGACGTCCTGACCGTTGTCCAGAGCCTCCTCGACCCGACTCTGCCAGGCGGTGTTGCCGAGCAGCCAGTCGAAGCTCTCGGTCTGCAGCGCGAGCAGGTTCGGAACCTCGAGAGGCTCCTTGATCTTTGCAAAAGAGATGCGCAGCGGGGCGGTGCTGGCGGCGTTGTTCGTATTCGCGGTCGAGGCGTTGCGCGAGGCGGCCAAGAGGGGGTCCTTCCGAGGGCTCGGACTCACTACGCGCGTACCGGCCCCTCTCGTGCACACGGAGACAGAGAATCCCAGGTCAGGGATGATCGTGTCGTCGATGTCAAGGGAGGGCAGACCCCTGGTGACGGACAGGGGACAGCTAACAGGCAGCGCAAAGGGTCAGTGTAGCCAGTCGGCACACTGATGTCCAGTCCCGTTTTTCAGAGACCCTTGCTGTCCTCAACGCCTGCGCCACATGCCTGCCTTCAACGCGTTGATACTGCCCTCTTCGCCGTCGATCCATGCCTCGGATTCGGATCCTTGTGACGACGCGTCCTGAGAATTGCGCGCTGCGTGCGGTTCGTCAAGGCCCCCCTGCGTAAACCCGGGGCCGCGGGAGACACGACGAAGATCACCATACCCCCCGCCGTCACGGGTGCAAGGCAACCGTGGCCGACCTCCGGGAACGCCGAAGAGCGACCACCCGGATGGATGATCGCTCTTCGGCGCTTACGCGTTACAGGCTCGCTGAGCCGGGTTCCGGACCTGGTGGGCCCGGAGGGTGTTACTTGACCTCGACGGAGGCGCCGGCGCCCTTGAGGGCCTCGGCGGCCTTCTCCGCGGCGTCCTTGGCGACCTTCTCGAGAACGGGCTTCGGGGCGCCGTCCACGAGGTCCTTGGCCTCCTTCAGACCCAGCGAGGTCAGCTCACGCACGACCTTGATGACCTGGATCTTCTTGTCGCCGGCGCCGGTCAGGACGACGTCGAACTCGTCCTTCTCCTCCTCGGCCTCGACCGGGGCGCCGGGGACGGCGGGACCGGCAACGGCGACCGCGGCGGCGGCGGTGACGTCGAACTTCTCCTCGAACGCCTTCACGAACTCGGAGAGCTGGATGAGGGTCATGCCCTCGAACTCGGCGAGCAGTTCGTCCTGGGTGAGAGCCATGATGGCTTTCCTTCCACTAATTTCGGCTGGTGCCGGATGTACATGTCTGGCGGGCGTGCGCCTTGCGGCGTTACTGCGTAGACGTTCGGCCCGCTACGACCCCTGCCTCAGGCGGACTGCCTGGAGGCGGCGGTCATTACGCGAGCCGAATTACTCGGCACCGCCCTGCTCGGCCTGCTTGGCACGAAGCGCGTCCACGGTGCGGACGAGCTTCGACGGGAGCGCCTGGAACAGCTGAGCAGCCTGCGTCTGCTTGCCCTTCATGGCGCCCGCCAGCTTGGCGAGCAGAACCTCGCGGGACTCAAGGTCCGCAAGCTTCTTGATCTCGTCGGCGGACAGCGCCTTGCCGTCAAGGACACCGCCCTTGATGACGAGGTTCGGGTTGTCCTTGGCGAAGTCACGAAGACCCTTCGCCGACTCCACCGGGTCACCGGTGACGAAGGCGACCGCCGTCGGACCGTTGAACAGGTCGTCGAGCGTCGTGATCCCGGCCTCGTTGGCCGCAATCTTGGTCAGCGTGTTCTTCACCACGGCGTACTGGGCGTTCTCACCGAGCGAGCGGCGCAGCGTCTTGAGCTGCGCCACGGTGAGACCCCGGTACTCGGTCAGCACGGCGGCGTTCGAGCTACGGAACTGCTCCGTGAGCTCGGCCACCGCGGCAGCCTTGTCGGGCCTTGCCATAAAGCGTCGGCCTCCTTCCGGGTGATGAGGACCGCTCGGAAGGGGCTGGGACAGACGAAACGCCCCGGCGCAGGCGCACGGGGCGTAGCTCGACCGAACGAGAACCGTCCAAGGACGGGATCCGGGCCGGGAGCACTTCCACAGTCACCTGCGCGGGTCGTCCGCATATCAAGCGGATCCTTCGGCCACCGCACCCTCTCTCAAGGACGCAGCAACGACCAGCGGTCTTTGGCTTCGTTAGGAGAGTACGGGAGACGCACGGCGTCAAGCAAATCCGCTCAGCCGCCCGACTGCTGCTTCACCAGCTCGGTGAAGTCGGCCGTGTCGCTCGCCGGGGGTTCCTCCACCGCGACCTCGGTGCCGTAGTCGCTGTAGTAGGCGGTCTGGCTGTACGCGCCCGCCGTGGTCTCGCCCTTCTCCACCTTCTTGACCAGCAGGTCCTGGTCGTCGACCCAGATGTCGACGGTCTCGGTGGTGACGCCGGCCTGCTCCAGCGTCTTCTTCAGGTCGTCGAGCTGGCTCCGGCTGAGGCTGGAGTTCTTCTCGGCGAGGTCGGCCACGTCGACCGTCCCCGAGTAGTGCGTGGTCCGCTGTCCGCGCACCTTCTCCTCGCCGACCTTGCGGACGTCCCCGGAGGCCAGCAGGAGCTTCACCGACTGGTTCGGGGTGGTGTTCTGCATCTGGTCCTTCAGGTACGCCCCACCGCTGCCCGCGAGGGTCTCCAGGTCGTCGTAGGCGTACTTGATCCAGTGCTTGCCGCCGGACTGCTCGGCGAAGGTGTCGCCCATCCGGGCGTAGTAGGCGTCGGGGAGGTAGCGGGCCTCCATCGAGTCGCTGCCCATCTGGCGCATGGTGTCGGCCATGGTGCCGCCGGTGTACGTGATGGTGAGCCTGCCGGTGAGGCCGTCGCCCCAGGCGAGGGAGCCGTCGGCCGTCATGGACATCACCGAGCCCATGGTCGTGGTCGACTCGACCTTGGCGGAGTCGGCGCCGTCGGTGGACTTCTCGGCGGTCCGCAGCGCGGCGACGGGGTCGAAGCGCGCGCCCTCCGAGCCGCCGGAGGAACCGGACGAGCTCCCGGAGCCCCCCGAGGCCCCGCATGCCGTCACCCCGGCCAGCAGGCCCATCGCCGCGATGGACAGCCCCGCCGTCCGCACAGATGTGCGCTTCATCCGCCCCACCCCCATGAGAGTCCCGTGACTGCACGGTAACGCACAGCACTGACAGCCGTACGAAAAAAACCTCTACGCCCCAAAGGGACGAGCCCCGCACCTCGAAAGGTTGCGGGGCTCGTCGCCGACCGAAAAGGAACCGTCAGGTTCAGACCGCGGCCGGGTCCTCCTCGACGAGGAGGTTGCGGGTGCGGTTGGGGTCGACCTGGATGCCGGGGCCGATCGTGGTGCTGATCGCGGCCTTCTTGATGTAGCGACCCTTCGCGGCGGACGGCTTGAGACGGGTGATCTCCTCGAGCGCCGCGGCGTAGTTCTCCACCAGCTTGTCGTCGTCGAAGGACGTCTTGCCGATGATGAAGTGCAGGTTCGAGTGCTTGTCGACGCGGAACTCGATCTTGCCGCCCTTGATCTCGGTGACGGCCTTGGCCACGTCGGGGGTGACGGTGCCGGTCTTCGGGTTCGGCATCAGGCCACGGGGACCGAGCACGCGGCCGAGGCGGCCGACCTTGCCCATGAGGTCCGGGGTGGCGACGACGGCGTCGAAGTCCAGACGGCCCTTCGCGACCTCGTCGATCAGTTCGTCGGAGCCGACGATGTCGGCGCCCGCGGCCTCCGCGGCCGCAGCACGGTCACCGGTCGCGAAGACCAGGACCCGGGCGGTCTTGCCGGTGCCGTGCGGCAGGTTCACGGTGCCACGGACCATCTGGTCGGCCTTGCGCGGGTCGACACCCAGACGGAAGGCGACCTCGACGGTGCCGTCGAACTTGGAGGTGGAGGTCTCCTTGGCGAGACGGACGGCCTCGAGCGGGGCGTAGAGCTTCTCCCGGTCGACCTTGGCGTCCGCAGCGCGGAGAGACTTGCTGCGCTTGCTCACTACTGCTCCTGATGTGTCTGAGGAGTCGTGGTACGGGCCGAGCAGGCCCTGCCACTACTGCTGAAGTACGGGGTGGTGAAGGTCAGCCCTCGACCGTGATGCCCATGGAACGGGCGGTGCCGGCGATGATCTTCGCCGCGGCGTCCAGGTCGTTGGCGTTCAGGTCGGGGAGCTTGGTCGTGGCGATCTCGCGGACCTGCGCCTCGGTGATCTTGGCGACCTTGGTCTTGTGCGGCTCGCCCGAGCCCTTCTCCACACCGGCGGCCTTGAGGATCATCTTCGCGGCCGGCGGGGTCTTGGTCACGAAGGTGAAGGAACGGTCCTCGTAGACCGTGATCTCCACCGGGATGACCCAGCCACGCTGCGACTCGGTCGCCGCGTTGTAGGCCTTGCAGAACTCCATGATGTTGACGCCGTGCTGACCGAGCGCGGGGCCGACCGGCGGGGCCGGGTTCGCCGCACCGGCGTTGATCTGGAGCTTGATGAGCCCCGTGACCTTCTTCTTCTTGGGAGGCATTACTCTCCAGGTCCTTTCATTCGGGTCCATGCCCGCGCCAGGGAACCAACCGAACGCAGGCATACCGCACAACGATAACGGGTAGAGATGCGCGGCCAAAAACCGAGCAGGTCAGGCAGGCTGTGACAGCCCGCCTGACCTGGTCGGAAAGCTTTCCGGAAGAAGCTAGTTCTTCTGGATCTGGTCGAACGACAGCTCGACCGGGGTCTCACGTCCGAAGATCTCCACCAGACCCTTGACCTTCTTCGAGTCGGCGTTGATCTCGTTGATCGTGGCCTGCAGCGTGGCGAACGGACCGTCGGTGACGGTGACCGAGTCGCCCACCTCGAAGTCCAGCACCTGGACCTCGACCTTGCGCTGCGGAGCCGGCTTGCCCTCGGCCTCGGCGGCCTCGCGGGCGGCCTTCTCCTCGGCCTCCGGGGCGAGCATCTTGACGATCTCGTCCAGGGTCAGCGGGTACGGGTCGTAGGCGTTGCCCACGAAGCCGGTGACACCGGGGGTGTTGCGGACGACGCCCCAGGACTCGTTCGTCAGGTCCATGCGCACCAGGACGTAACCCGGGAGCTTGTTCTGGCGGATCGTCTTGCGGTCGCCGTTCTTGATCTGGACGACCTCTTCCTGCGGCACCTCGGCCTGGAAGATGTAGTCCTCGACGTTCAGCGAGACGGCGCGCTGCTCCAGGTTGGTCTTCACGCGGTTCTCGTAGCCGGCGTAGGTGTGGATCACGTACCACTCACCGGGGAGGGTGCGCAGTTCCTCACGCAGGGCGACGACGGGGTCGACGGGCTCGGCCGGCTCTTCTTCCTCGGCCTCGAGCTCGTCCTCGGCGTCCTCCGACTCCTCGGAGGCGTCCTCGTCCGCGTCCTCGTCCTCGGCGTCCTCGTCCTCGGCGTCCTCGTCCTCGACGTGGAGCGCGGCTTCCTCCGCGGGCTCGCCCGCCTCGGCGTCGGCAGCCTCGAACTCGTCCACCTCGTCCGCGCCCTCGACGATGTCGAGCTCGTCGTCGACCTCGTCGGGCTCGATGGCGTCGTTCAGGTTCTGGTCAGACACGGTGGCTGCTTCTTCCTGGATACATAGGGGTGGAACATGCGAAAGGGGCGCCGGATACCTCGGCGCCCTTCGCTCTCGGCTCAGCCAAAAACGTACTTGGCGGCGTGGCTGAGTCCATAGTCAATCACGGTCACCAGGCCGATCATGACGACGACGAACACGATCACCACGGTCGTGTAGGTCGTCAGCTGTCCGCGAGTGGGCCAGACGACCTTGCGGAGTTCCGCGACGATCTGGCGGTAGAAGAGAGCGAGGCGCTTCAGCGGGCCCTTCTTGGCGCGCTTTCCGCCCTTCCGCCCCTTCTTCTTGGCCTCAGGCAGCTCGTCCTGGGCATCAGGCGTGTCGATGGAGCCCACGGCATCCGCCATTCGTCCTCACCTGTTCCCGGGTCGTGGCCGTGCCGCGCCCGGTCTGAGCCGCACGGCGGTGCATTACTGTACGTACATGCGCACACATCCTGGCGAAGGTGTGTGTAGCAGGGCCGGAGGGACTTGAACCCCCAACCGCTGGTTTTGGAGACCAGTGCTCTACCAATTGAGCTACGACCCTTTGTGTGTCCCCAACGTACCGCATCCGACCGGGTGCTCGGTGTGCACCCGCTGAGGCACGGCTGTTGAAGGCCAACGACGGATGAGTGTACGTGGTCCTGAGCGTGCCGTCGAACGGAAAGTGCTCTTGGACGAAATCAGTCTGGTGTTCAGCCAGTTGCCCAGTGGGTGAAACCCGTGTGCCGGGCCGGTTACCGGTCTGAAACCATGGGCCGTATGAGCGCTGCAACCCCTCCCACCGAGCGCCGGGTCTCCGCCCGAGTCGGCGCGATCTCCGAGTCCGCCACCCTCGCCGTGGACGCCAAGGCCAAGGCCCTGAAGGCCGCCGGGCGTCCGGTGATCGGCTTCGGCGCCGGTGAACCCGACTTCCCGACGCCGGACTACATCGTCGAGGCGGCCGTAGAGGCCTGCAAGGACCCCAAGTACCACCGCTACACGCCGGCCGGCGGTCTGCCCGAGCTGAAGGCCGCGATCGCCGCGAAGACCCTGCGCGACTCCGGCTACGAGGTCGAGGCCTCGCAGATCCTGGTCACCAACGGCGGCAAGCAGGCGATCTACAACGCGTTCGCCGCGATCCTCGACCCGGGTGACGAGGTCATCGTCCCGGCGCCGTACTGGACGACGTACCCGGAGTCGATCCGTCTCGCCGGCGGTGTCCCGGTGGAGGTGGTGGCCGACGAGACCACCGGCTACCGGGTCTCGGTCGAGCAGCTGGAGGCGGCGCGCACCGAGAAGACCAAGGTCGTGCTGTTCGTCTCCCCGTCCAACCCGACCGGCGCGGTCTACAGCGCCGCCGAGGCCGAGGCGATCGGCCGCTGGGCCGTCGAGCACGGCCTGTGGGTGCTGACGGACGAGATCTACGAGCACCTGGTCTACGGCGACGCCGTCTTCACCTCGCTGCCGGCGATCCTGCCCGAGCTGCGCGACAAGTGCGTGGTCGTGAACGGGGTGGCCAAGACGTACGCGATGACCGGCTGGCGCGTCGGGTGGATCATCGGCCCGAAGGACGTCGTCAAGGCGGCGACGAACCTCCAGTCGCACGCCACCTCGAACGTCTCCAACGTGGCCCAGGTCGCCGCGATCGCCGCCGTCTCCGGCGACCTGTCGGCGGTGGAGAGGATGAAGGAGGCCTTCGACCGGCGCCGCAAGACCATCGTGCGGATGCTCAACGAGATCGACGGCGTGCTCTGCCCGGAGCCCGAGGGCGCGTTCTACGCGTACCCGTCGGTGAAGGCGCTGCTCGGCAAGGAGATCCGCGGCAGGCGCCCGCAGAGCAGCACCGAACTGGCGGAGATCATCCTGGACGAGGCCGAGGTCGCCGTCGTCCCGGGTGAGGCCTTCGGCACGCCGGGCTATCTGCGGCTGTCGTACGCGCTGGGCGACGAGGACCTCGTCGAGGGCGTGAGCCGCATCCAGAAGCTGCTGGCGGAGGCCCGGGACTGACGTCCGGCTCCCCCGACGGGGGCGCCTCCCGGACGCGGGAGGTGCCCCCGTCGTTTTGTGCGAGCAAGACCACGTTCGGGGAATCGGCTACCGGGACGACACGGCCGTACGGCAGGATCGGTGGATGGAGCGTGTACGTGATGTCTCTGAGCTGCCCAAGGCCCATCTGCACCTGCACTTCACCGGTTCGATGCGGCCCGCGACCGTGCTGGAGCTGGCCGACAAGTACGGGGTGCGGCTGCCCGAGGCGCTGACCGAGGCCCTGACCAGCGGGGAGCCGCCGAGACTGCGGGCCACGGACGAGCGGGGCTGGTTCCGTTTCCAGCGGCTGTACGACGCGGCCCGGTCCTGTCTGCGCCGGCCCGAGGACATACAGCGGCTGGTGCGGGAGGCGGCGGAAGAAGACATCAGGGACGGCTCCGGGTGGCTGGAGATCCAGGTCGACCCGACCTCGTACGCGCCCCGGCTGGGCGGGCTGATCCCGGCGCTGGAGATCATCCTGGACGCGGTGGAGTCGGCCTCGCGGGAGACCGGGCTCGGGATGCGGGTGCTGGTCGCGGCGAACCGGATGAAGCATCCGCTGGACGCCCGGACGCTGGCCCGGCTGGCGGTGCGCTACGCGGACCGGGGTGTGGTCGGTTTCGGGCTGTCGAACGACGAGCGGCGGGGCATGGCCCGCGACTTCGACCGGGCCTTCACCATCGCGCGCGACGGCGGTCTGCTGTCCGCGCCGCACGGCGGCGAGCTGACCGGTCCGTCGTCGGTACGGGACTGTCTGGACGATCTGCACGCCACCCGGCTGGGGCACGGCGTCCGCGCGGCGGAGGACCCCAGGCTGCTGAGGCGGCTCGCGGAGCGGGGCGTGACCTGCGAGGTGTGCCCGGCGTCGAACGTGGCGCTGGGGGTGTACGAGAAGCCCGAGGACGTACCGCTGCGCACGCTGTTCGAGGCGGGGGTGCCGATGGCGCTGGGCGCCGACGACCCGCTGCTGTTCGGCGCGCGGCTGGCCGCGCAGTACGAGATCGCCCGGCGCCACCACGGCTTCACCGACGAGGAGCTGGCGGAACTGGCCCGGCAGTCGGTGCGGGGGTCGGCGGCCCCGGAGGGCGTGAAGGCGAAGCTGCTGTCGGGGGTGGACGACTGGCTGGCCTCCTGAGCGCGGGTGCGCCCAGGAGGCCGGCCGGGGCTCAGCGCCGGACCGGGAGTTCCGGCAGGAGCGGGTAGCGGGTCGACAGGCGCATCGCGCCCTCGGTGACCGCGGGGTCGCGGGAGGCCGCCTGGACGCCGTCGAGGTAGGCGTGGGCCGCGGCCTCGAAGACGTTGTCCACGGCGGTGAGTTCGGCGGCGAGGGCCCGGGCGCGTTCGGTGCGCCGCTCCTCCAGGGTGCCCTGTTCGCGCTGGGCCGCCGCGACCGCCGCCTCGGCCCGCGCCAGTTCCTGCTCGGCCTTCGCCAGCCGGTCGCCGTGCAGCCGGTAGGCGGCGATGAAGGGGTGCTCCTCGGACACCGCGAGCAGGAAGGCGATGCCGCCGGAGAGCAGCAGCAGGGCGATGAAGGTGACGCTGACGGTGTGCTCGTCCAGGTGGAGCTGGTCGAGCAGGGTGGGCGCGGGCGGCAGGTCGACGCCGAGCTGCCGGGCGGTCTCCGCCAGGGCGGAGGTGTCGGTGTCCCGGAAGACGATCCGGGCGCGCAGGTCGCCCAGGTACCAGGCGGCCCAGCCCCACAGGGTGAGCAGCGCGGCCGCGACCGGCAGGACCAGCCACAGGGCGGCGGTGGCGCCCCGGCGGCGCCACTGGCGGCCGGCCTGGAAGGGGCCGAGGGTCATGGCGACGCCGACGGCGGCGGTCAGCAGGAACGCGCTGGCCCGGCCCTCCGGTGTGCCGTCGTGGATCGCCAGGAACACGCCGAGGTACACGGGGAGTTCGACGAGGATCAGCAGCAGGGTCAGGAACCGCCGGGGCCAGCGGGCCATGGCCGAGGTCTCGGTCAGCCCCTCCCAGGGCGCCCCGGCCGCGGGCGCGGGCCGGGCGGCCGGGTTCCCCACGGGGTCGCCGTCCCGTTCGTCGGGTGCGTACAGGCCGGCGTCCTCGCCCTGGGCGGCCGGGTACGCGGGGGCGGGGGACCCGGGGCCGTCCGTGCCGGGCTCGGGGTGGGGGTCCGGGTCCGGTCCGTCCGGGCGGCGGCGGCCCTCGGAGCGGGCCACGATCCAGGGCAGCAGCCGGTCGCGGCGGTCCTCACGGGCGGCCATCCGGGTCGCCGTGCGGTCCAGCCGGGCGGCGGCCGCGTGCCGGCGGCGGGTCTCCTCCTCCTGGCTGTCGCGGGCCCGGCGAGCCTCGGCGACCCGGGCGGCGGTGTCGGCGTACAGCTCGGCGGAGGCGCGCAGCTCGCGTTCCTCGCGTTCGTGGTGCTCGGCGAGCACCCGGCCCCGGGTGTGGTCGCGCATGCCCTGGAGCCGGCCGAAGTAGGGCAGCCGACGGCCGGAGCCGAGGACGTACGGGTCGAGGGTGCCGCCGGCGGCGGCGCGGCGGCCGGCGTTCTCGGCCTGGTCCAGCAGGCGCCGGCCCTCGCGGGTCTCGGACAGCGGGACCCGGCCGCGGGGCGCTCCGGGGGCGGTGCGGCCGAGGCCGGGGGCCCGGCCCTCGGAGCGGCGGAAGGGGAAGGGGATCTTGAGCCGGCGCGGCTCGTCAGGCGCCGTATCCGTCGTCGACATCGACCTTCACCTCCTTCTCCAGCAGCTGCTTCCAGAACGCGCCGAGCTGTTCGACGTGTTCGGGGCTGGTCTTGCCGCCGCGCATGGCGAAGCCGACCCGGTACACGGTGGTGTCGGGCAGGTCGGGCAGGTTGCGGCCGTCGACCATGGCGGCGACGGCGGTGTCCCGTTCCGCCGGGGTCGCCAGCTGGTACTTGGAGAGCTTGAAGCCGGGGTCGGCCTGCTCGAAGTCGCTGATCACGAGGATCTGGAAGGTGCCGTCGCCGTCGCGGGGCACCTTGGCCGCCCGGGTGAGTCCGCCGAGGACGTCGGAGCCGGGCTGGCGGTCGCGGGCGCACTCCAGCATCTTCTCGGCGCCGGCCTCGGCCAGGACGCGGGTCTGCGTCCACAGGGGCTCGCGTTCGGAGCGCTTGTCGGAGTCGGGGTCGATGTCGATGCGCGGCACCTGGCAGGAGGAGGCCTCGGAGGCGGAGGTGATGGGCGCGTAGGAGAGGTACTTGCACCCGTGGTCGTCGAGGAAGCGGGGCAGGGTCGCCTTCAGCTTCTCCTTCGCCCGGAAGCCGTCGTCGCTGTCGGCCCCGGATCCGGAGCCGTCCACGACGACCGCGCAGTCGGCCTTGAGCCGTTTCGGCCCGTCCAGCGGGCCGCAGGCCGTCAGCAGCAGCGCGGCCGCGCCCAGTACGGCGGCGGCCCGTGCCGGACGGATCACCCCGTCGGTGGTCGTTCTCATCGGTTCCCCCGCTCTCCTCGACCGGCCCCGGCGGCGGCCGGCCTGGTCCTCTGCTCCAGAATCCGCAGCGCCCTGCTCACCACGACGGCGTCGAGCAGCCAGTCGGGCGGGCCCGTCCACGGCTCGTCGAGGGCCGCGGTGCCGGGGTTCCCGGCGGGCGGCAGCTCCTCCACACGGGCGGCGCGCGCGTACGCGGCCTCGTAGTGGGCCAGTTCCTGGTCGGCGCAGGCGGCGAGGGCCCGGCCGCGCTGCTGGCAGGCCGTCACCTCGGTGCGCCACTGCGCCACCCAGCCGCCGTAGCGGGCCAGCGCCGCGGGTACGTCCTCGCGGCGCCGGCCGTCCTCGCGCGGGGCGTCGTACTCCGTCACGACCCGCTCGGACTCCTCGTGCACCCGGCCGACGACTTCCGCGCGTTCCTTCAGGAACCGGGCCATCAGGTCGTCCAGTGCCATCCGCGTCCCGCGTTCCAGCTGCCGGGCGTAATGCTCGGTGCCTATGCCGGCCCTGCCGTCCCGCCGCCCGCGGCGGGTGGCCCGCCAGCGGGTGCGCGTGGTGAGGCGGGCGCGGCCGTAGTCCGCCGGGACGGACTTCACCTCGCTCATTGCATCCCCCTCGTCCGATTCCCCGGTTCACCCACGGGGATTCGCGCGCAGCCTAGGGGATAAACGAAGGCGCGCGGGAGCGATTTACGACACCGGATTTACCCGCATCCGGAAATCAGCCGGAGATCGACCGGCGAACGACCGGGGCACCGGCTTTGTTACCGGAGGGTTGCTGGAAAACTTCCGAAAACCGGGGCCGTTCCGGTACTGCTCGGAATATGCTCCGTTCCGCTCGGGCGGGGGTGTGCCCGGAGTCGGAGAAAAGATCTTCGAATGCGGGCGCGGAGTTTTTGGCATACGGCTTCAGGCATATGCCGTAGCGGGGGGACTTATGGCTGAGGAGATCGCGGTACGGGTCGCCGACGGGTACTTCCCGGTGGAGACGCTCGGTCCGGGCCGCCGGCTGGCCCTGTGGTTCCAGGGCTGTGCGCTGGCCTGTCCGGGCTGTATGTCCCGGCACACCTGGGATCCGGCGGGCGGCCGGGGCGCCACCGTCGGTGAGCTGCTGCGCCTGTGGGAGGCGGCCCTGGAGCGGGGGGCCGAGGGGCTGACCGTGAGCGGTGGGGAGCCGCTCGCCCAGCCCCTCGCGCTGGCCGCGCTGCTGCGGGGCGCCGGCCGGCTGCGCGAGCGCGCGGGAGGCACCGCCGACCTGCTCGTCTACACAGGTCACGAGCCGGGCGAGGTGCCGGGGGAGGTGTGGCGGGCGCTGGCGGGCGCGGACGCGGTCGTGACGGGCCGGTTCCGGGTCGCCGAGCCGACCGACCTGGTCTGGCGCGGCTCCGCCAACCAGCGGCTCGTCCCGCGCACCCCCCTCGGCACCCGCCGCTACGGCCCCCATCTGGCCCGGACCTACCCGCCGGGGCCACGGGTGAGCCTGCGGGCGGACGGCACAGGGACGGGGACAGGGACGGGGACAGAGACGGGGACAGGGACGGGGACGGGCACGCGCGTGTACGGCGTCCCGGCACGCGGCGAACTGCGGCGGCTGGAGCGGGGCCTGGCCGCGCGCGGGCTGCGGCTGACGGACCCGAGCTGGCGGCCGTGAGACCGCGCCGCCCGGGGTCTGCGCCGAAGTGCGCCGCGCGCGCCCCCTTTCAAGCCTCACGTACCCCCATATGCGTCGCATGCGCCCCCGCCGGCGCCCCTCGAACCGGGGCGTCCGACCTCTTCTTAACGGCCTTCCGCTTTCTCCGCGGCCTCCACCCCGAACAGGCGGGCCGCGTCCGGGTAACGCGTCACGACGTGCACGGACCAGTCGGGGTCGGCGCTGAGGGCGTCCTCGATGGCCCAGCGCAGCCATTCCGCGCTGGTCCCGCGCTCCAGACCGCCCCGGCCCGCGCCCAGCAGCGGGAAGCAGATCGAGCGCAGCGCGAGCCCGCCCTCCGTCCGCTCCTGGCGGGCCCGCGCGAAACAGCCGGCGACGGCGGTGGCGATGTGCTGCGGATCGACGCGGTAGGACAGCCCGTCCGGCACCGCCACGGCCGCGTGGTAGACACGCCGCACCCCCCGCTCGGCGAGGGCGCCCGAACCGGTCGGCACCACCGTGCCCGGCCGCAACGGCAGCACCCCCGGCCGGGCCCGTACCCAGGCGGCCAGCTCGTCCGCGAGGACGTCGGCGACCGGCCCGTCCGCCGCGCAGCCCACGACGGCCGACCGGCGCAGCGCCCCGGAGACGGTCGGCCGGAACGACTTCGACATCTCGAGATGGACGTTCTCGGAGGAGACCAGGACGTCGATGTCCCGCAGCAGTTCGATGGGCGCGAGATGCACGGTGACCGGCCTGGACCCGGCCCGGCCGGGCAGCCCGGTGCGCGGTACGACGATGCGAGGAGCGGCGGAGGGGGCGGCCCCGGCACCCGGCGGGGCCGGCCGCGGCGGGCGCCCGCCGGGCTCACGGGCCTCGGCGAGCACGGCCCCGGCGAGCTGCTCGACGACCTGACGCTCCTGGCTGTGCCGGAACCGCTCGCTGGTCACCCCGTAGACGAGGGCCGCCGCCCGGCGCCGGTCCGCGGCCGGGTCGCCGCGGCGGCCGGGCAGCAGACCGAAGGTGCACTGGGCGGCGCGGCCTATCAGATCGTCGGTGCCGAGCCGCTCGGCGGCCGCGCGCAGGATGCGTTCCGCTCCGTCGGCCAGGTCCTGCGGGCCCCGGGCGTACCCGGCGTGCAGGGTGGCCGCGCGCAGCGCCTCGGGCACCAGCGCCTGGAGTGCGGGCAGTCCCCCGCGGCGCAGCTGCCGCAACTCCCGCACCAGGTCGGCACGGTCGGGCAGACCATCAGGGTTCATGGCGGTCAACATATCCGCGCGGCCCTCGCGACCGCCCCGTCTTCCGGCAGTCCGTTCCGGATCGCTGCATCCGCCCGGTACCGTCGGTGGATTTCCCCGTTTCCCGGTGCCCGCCACCCGGACCTCGCTACTCTTCCCGCCCGGGTGTCGTCCTGCGCCGGGTACCGGTCCCCGGGTCCCGCAATTCGGTGCGCGGCACGGCGGAGCCGTATCCCGTGCCCCTCCGGATTCCTTTTCCGGCACACCATTCCGCACACGTTTCCGCGCGCAGGTGAATTCCATGACGTTTCCTGTCGGTGACGACGACCTGGTCCCGCCCACACTCTTCGAACCCCCGGACGGCGGCGGCGTCCCCGCGCCCGACCCCCGGGGCAACCCGATCGAACTGCCGCCCTGTCTGGCCGGCCGGTTCCAGCCGCGCGAGCAGCTGCCGCGGCGCGGGGAGCAGACCGTGCACCGGGCCGCCGAGGAGGGACGCTCGGCGGAGCTGCGGGCGGCCGTGTTCCGGGTCCTCTGCCAGGACGGCGGCGGCGAACGGATCGTCAAGTGGTACCACCCGGACGCCGCACCCGACCCCGAGGTGACCGCGGTGCTGTCCCGGGGGCCGCTGCACGAGGGACTGTCGTACGTCCTGGAGGCGGGCGCCGACCGGGGGGCGCCCTTCCATGTGCTGCCCTCGCACGGCACCACGGATCTCGCGACCCGGCTGCGCGACCACCCGGGCCCGCTGCCCGCGGCGGACATCGAGCGGATCGTGGCGCGGCTGCACGGGGCGCTGGCCGCGCTGCACACGGCGGGCGTGGTGCACCGGGACCTCAAGCCGTCCAACCTGGTCGTCGGCGACCTGAAGGACCCGGCCGGCAGCGTGGTCCTGATCGACTTCGGCATCTCCGCCGCCGGGCCCTTCCCGTGCCAGGCGCGCCGCGGCTGGGCCGGCACCCCCGGGTACGCGTCGCCGCAGGCGCAGCTCATGACGGCGATGGTGCGGCCGGCGGACGACTGGTGGTCGCTCGGGATCGTCGTGGCCGAGGCCGCGCTCGGCCGGCATCCCGTCCCGCACCACGAGACGGCGTCGGTGATGGACGCCGTCCACCGCGGTGACATCGACCTCGGAGGGATCCGCGACCCCCGTGTCCGGCTGCTCTGCGAAGGGCTGCTGACCTGGGACGACAAAGGGCGCTGGGGTGCGGATGAGGTGCGGCGGTGGCTCCGCCGCGAATCCCCCCGCGTGGTCCGCGAGGGGCCCCGGCCCCGGCCGGGCGGGCGGCCGGACGCCGCCCCCGAGACACCCCGCTTCGAGCACGCGGGCCTCTCGTTCGGCACGACCGCCGAACTGGGCGAGGTGTTCGACGCGGACTGGCCCGCCATGATCCGCCGGCTGTCCAGGAGCAAGGGGCGGGAGCAACTGGCCGACTGGCTCGCCCACTTCCGTCCGCACCAGGACACGGGCCGGGCCGAGGCGCTCGAC
The DNA here is from genome assembly GCF_001514205.1 of Streptomyces griseoruber. GTDB lineage: Bacteria > Actinomycetota > Actinomycetes > Streptomycetales > Streptomycetaceae > Streptomyces > Streptomyces griseoruber. The sequence continues at coordinate 91,027 of NZ_KQ948783.1, forward strand.
GACCTGCTGGGCCGGCTGCGGGGCTCGCGGCGCGGCCCGGACACGGCGACCCTGATCGACCTGATCGGCTGGATGGCGCCCCATCAGGAGCCCGGCTGCCGCGGCATCCCGCTGGGCATGGGCGACCTGACGGCCTTCGCCCGGCGCGCCGCCGCCGGCGACCGGAGCTGCGTGTCCGTCATGACCGAGCTGTACGCGCACGACCAGCACCTGCTGCGACGGCTGGCCCTGCGCCGCGGCGGCGAGGAACTGACGCATGTCGCCGACCGCTGGCAGGCCCACCACCGGCAGTGGGCGCGGGCCACCGCCCGGCTGTCGGAGATACCCGAACTGCGCGAGAACCGGGACGACCTGCGCGCCGCGACCGCCGACGGCCCGGTCCTCGCCGCCGAGCTGCTCCAGCTGGCCGCCGACCCCCGCGCGGTGACCCTGGCGCTGCGTTCCGGCCTGCGGACCGCCCTGGACGCCCTGCCCGCGCGGGTGCCCTGGTTCACCCGGCTGGCGGAGGAGGCCGCAGAACCCGTACCGCTGCTGCTGGCCCTGCGGCTGCGGCCCCTCGCCGAGGCACAGGCGCTTCAGACCCGGCGGGCCCAGGAGGAGCGCCGGCAGCTGGTGGCCATCGGGCGGCGCGCGGAGCACACCCGGCTGGTGCGGCGCCGGCTGGAGCTGCCGGTGGTGCTGGGCCGGGCCGCGGGCGGGGCGCTGCTGCTGTTCTTCCCGCACGCCTTCCTGGTGGGCCTGGCCGACGTGTACGGCTGGGCGCCGCAGTCCACCGTGCTGATCGCCTGGCTGCTGAGCGTGCCCTCACTGGCGGCGCTCCTGGTCGTCGAGTGCTGGACCGCCTGGTACGTCGGCCCCTGGTACCACCCCCGGTTCTCGGTGATGGGCCTGCTGACCCGCCGGGCGCTGCCGCTGACCCGCCGGATCGGACGGCGGGGCTGGAGGCGCTACCTGTGGGCGGGCGTGGGCGCCGCCGCGCTGGTGGGCACGGTCGCCGGGACGTTCTTCCTCGCGGTGTGGATCTGGCCGGCCGGCACCGTCCTGGCGCTGCTGGTCTCGGCCGTCCTGCGGGCCCGGGCCTGGCGCCACTACCAGGCGGACGCCCGCAGCGGCGGCCCGCTCACTCCCGCGGCCGGCCCGCGCGGCGCCGTGCCGGGAGCCCGCAGGCCCGCCGAACCCGCCTCCTCCACCCCGGCCCCTTCCCCGGCCCCCTTCCCTTCCCCTTCCCCGTCCCCGTCCCCTGGTTCCCGTGCTGGAGGCTTGGCGTGAGCAGCGCGTACGCCGGTACCGATCTGTACACCGTGATGCCGGACGTCTCGGCGTCCGGCATCGACCCGACGATGGCCCAGCCCGACCTCGGCCTGCATCTGCCGGACACCGGCGTCTCCGACCTCGCGCACACCGCGACCGGCCATGTCGACGTCGTCGGGCACGCCGTCGACCACGCCGTGGACGAGGCGGCCCAGCAGCTGCACGACATGATCGTGCCCGCGCTGATCGGCCTCGCCGACCTCAGCGGGGCGCTGCTCGTCACCCGGCTGGCACTGCGCGGCACCATGGCGCTGGCCGCGTTCAACAACAAGGTCGCCGTGGACCAGGAGGCCATGGCGAGGCGCCAGATGTCGCTGGAGGACGGCAGCGAGTGCTGGCGCCGCGCGGCCGAGGCGGCGGCCGGGATCAACGCCCGGATCACCGTGCTGGGCCTGGCCCCCGCCGGCCCCGGCGATCCGCCGCTGCCCCCGCCCGTGCAGCCCGTCGGCGTCCCGCTCGACGTGCTGTGGAAGCGGCTGGCCGCGACCGAGCGGGCGCTGCGCCGGGTGGAGGCCCAGCGCGCCGCCCGCGCCACCGCCCGGCTGCCCTTCCAGCACCGCGAGGATCCGGAGCACGCCGACTGGTACGACCGGCTGCGCGCCAAGCGCCACCGCGCCCTGAAGGCGTACGCGGAGGGCGGGGACCTGTCCGCGCGACCGGCGGCCGAGCCCCGTACCGGCGACCACACCGCGCTCACCGAGGAGGACGTCCTGCGCGAGGGCGCCGAACTGCTCGCCGGGCTGCCGCTGGCGTTCACCTCGGAGGGCCGGGAACTGATCGACGACTGCCTGCTGGAGGCCCGGCGGGCGGTCGGACGCCGGCCCACGGCGGTACGGCGCTACCTCGACGAGGCCGCGCTCATCGCCCGCAAGGAGTCCGAGCGGGCCGCGCGCGCCGAGACCGCCCGCCGGGACGCGGCGCTGCGGCTTCAGGTGCTGCGGGCCGCCGCGCCCGAGGGCGTCGACCCGCTGCCGGAGGCACCCGCCGCCACCGACGTCCTGGAGCGGGTGCTGCGCAGCGGGGTCCCGGCGTCGAAGGAGGACGAGCGGACCGTCCAGCAGGCCCTCGCGGCCCGCTCCGCCGCCCTGCACCGGGCCTATCTGGTGGCGGCGCTGCGCCGGGCGAGCGAGCAGTGGGGGGACGGTTCGGTGCACGCCCGGGCCGACGCCGAGCACTGGGACTTCGCACCGGCCGCCTGGGGCGGCCACTACTGGCTGCGGGTCCGGCTCACCGCGACCGGCCAGGCCCGGGTCCTCACCATGCGCAGAGCGCTCACCGCCCAGGAGGCGGCCGACCCGCACACGGTCGCCCGCTGGCAGGCCATGGACGCCGGACGCTGCGCCGAGAGCGCCGCCTACGTCGACGAGCTCGGTCTGCTCAGCGAGGAGGAGGGCGTGCGGGCGGAGTTCACCTGGACCGAGAGCCAGGTCCTCACCGGCGAACCCGCGCCGGGCCTCACGGACGCGTTCCGCGACGGGAGCGCCGCGCAGGCGTCCCGGGGCGCCGCCTCCACCCGGTCCCGCCCGGCCCGCCGGCCCCAGCGGCAGCAGCCCCGGCAGCGCCGCCGCGACGACCACCGCTGACCCCGCCCTCCCCGCCCTTCCCGCACCCGTGGAGACCCCTTGACCAGCACCACCGGCACGACCGGCGCCAACGGCACCACTCCCCCGGAGTCGTCACGCGTGGCCCGGACCGTCCACCCGCCGTTCGCCGCCGAACTCGTCCACACCCTCAGCGTCCACTCCCAGTACGTCCTGCACGGCAACATCCGCGACGACTACGTGGTCGCCGACGACCTGACCGACGGCCGACGGGTCTACCGGGCGGTGTCCCTGGAGGACATGCTGTGGGAGCCGCTCCAGCGGGCCGGCTACAAGAGCCTGCTGCGCTACGACCCGGTGGCGGGTTTCCGGGTCGTGCACAGCACGGTCGCGGCGGAGACGACCACGCTGCTGGAGCGCAACACCCGCCGTGTCCCGGGCCGTCCGGACGACGCCGGCACCGACGAGGTGGCCCGGGTCCTGGAGTCCTTCGCACGCGGCTGGGTCGGCGAGCGCCCCGGCCCGCCGCAGAAGGACCCCCGCTACGAGGACTACCAGCAGCCGCTGCACGCCGCCCTGATCGTCGACTACGCCTCCCGGATCCCCACTCAGGTCAACCAGCTCAGCGACGAGGAGCGCACGTTCTTCCTGCGCTGTCTGAAGATCGCCGAGGAGGCGCGCCCGTTCGTCCGCGCGAAGTCGGGCCGCGCCCTGTTCAACCCGGTGATCTGGCTGGCGGACGGCGAACGGGACCTGCCGGCCTGGCTGGTGACCAGTGGCGTACGGGTGCGCAGCATCGGCGTGCCGACGCCCGACCTCGGCCAGCGCCGCCGTATGGCCGCCCTGCTCGCCCGGCAGGCGGGCGTCCCCGGCACCGCCACCCGGCTCGACGTGGGCCCGCTGGTGGACCGGGACACCCGCGAGGATCCGACCGAGGAGGACGTCGAGCGGTTCGCGCGGGCGGCCAGCGGGCTGACCCTGCGCGCGATGCGGGAGAGCATGCGGCTGGCCCGTGCCTCGAAGATCGGCTTCGACCGGATGGAACAGGCCGTACGGATCTACGAACTGGGCGTCAGCCGCAACCCGTGGACCGGCGGCGCGGTCGCCGACAGCATCCGGGACGGCGAGGCCTACATCGGCAACCGGGTGCAGGGCCAGGAGAAGGCGGTGACCCAGACCCTCGACGTACTGAAACGGGCCGCGCTCGGCCTGTCCGGCGCCCAGGCGTCCTCACCGGCCGTGCACCGGCCCCGGGGTGTGCTGTTCTTCGCCGGGCCGACCGGCACCGGCAAGACGGAGCTGGCGAAGGCGGTCGCCACCACGCTGTTCGGCTCGGAGGACGCCTGTCTGCGCTTCGACATGAGCGAGTTCTCCGCCCCCCACTCGGCGGACCGCCTGGTCGGCGCCCCGCCCGGGTACGTCGGCTACGAGGCGGGCGGCGAGCTGACCCGCGCGGTGCGCGAGGACCCGTTCCGGGTGGTGCTGTTCGACGAGATCGACAAGGCCGACAAGGGTGTCCTGGACAAGTTCCTCCAGGTGCTGGAGGACGGCCGGCTGACGGACGGCCAGGGCGTGACGACGTACTTCAGCGAGTGCGTCCTGATCTTCACGTCCAACCTGGGCGTGCACGGCCCCTCCGGTGAGGACGGCCGCCCGCTGGACTCCTCCGCCGGCCGGGAGCGGATCCCCGAGACCCCCGAGGAGCGCGCGGAGTTCGAGCGGCGGATCCTCGGCAACGTACGCCACCACTTCGAGCACACGCTGAAGCGGCCCGAGCTGCTGAACCGGCTCGGCGGCAACATCGTCGTCTTCCAGTACATCGAGGCGACCGTCGCCCGGAACATCTTCGCCGGGCAGCTGCGCAACATCGTCGACCACATGGAGCGCCAGAGCGGTCTGCGGCTGCGGGTTCTGCCCGAGGCCGAGAAGGTCCTGGCGGACCTGTGCACCGAGGACCTGCGCAACGGCGGCCGGGGCATCGGCATGAAGCTGGAGACCCATCTCATCAACCCGCTCGCCCGCGAGGTGTTCCGCCTCGGCACCCTGGAGCCCGGCTCCGTGGTCACCGTCTCGCGGGCCGTACGCCGCCCGGACGGCGAGGTCGACCTGACGGTGGACGCGTCGGCCGACGAGCACGTCGCGATGCGGAAGGCGCCGATCTGGTGACGGAGGGGCCGCGCCGGCATGTGGACAAGAGCCTCGCGCAGGACGACGACGTGCTGCCGGACTTCGACGAGGGGGACGAGGACGAGGAAGGCGGCCCGGGGGAACCGCCCCCGTGGCAGGAGCCGCCCCACGCCCCCGAACCGCCCCGCTCCCACCCCTGCTGGTCCTGTGCCGCCGCCGTGCCGGCCGGCTCCCCCGCCTGCCCCGAGTGCCAGGAGTCGGCCCGGCATCTGCGGCTGCTCGGCCCCGGTGCGTCGATCGACCTGCGGCACGGCGAGGGGCCCCCGCTGCGGCTCGGCCGGCATCCGGTGTGGGCGACGGCCGTGGCGGGCGCCCTCTCCGGCGACCGGGGGCAGGGCGTCTCACGCCGCCACGCGGAACTCCAGCTCACGCCCGACGGCACGATGTGGCTGACGGAGTGCGCCCACGGCACGCTGAACGGCACCTACGTCAACGACGAGAGGATCCCCCCGGGCACCCGCGCCCCCGTGCACGACGGGGACGTCATCGGGCTCGGCCGCAACTGCGCCTTCACGGTGCTGCTGGTCGAGCCCGGTGCGTAGGGTCTGCCGGCCTGGGTCCCTCAGCCGGTCGGTGGCACGATCGCGGCGCGCAGGGGGGTGAGCAGCCGGTTCGCCGTGTCGGCGCCGTCGAAGGTGCCCAGGTCATGGCTGACCAGCGGCTCGGGCGCGAACGGGCCGGTCCCGCAGCGGTCCCCGAACAGCACCAGCGCCTCCCGCGGCCGGTGCCGGCGGGACTGCCACACCAGGCCCTGCGCCTTCTCCGCCTGCCGCCGCAGTTCCTGGGCCCAGTAGCGGGTGCGCGGGTAGTCGTCCGGCTCGGAGTCCAGCAGCCAGCTGTCCTGGCAGACGGCCGCCAGGTCCTCCTCCACCCGCAGCGACACCAGGGTCAGCTCGGCCGTGGTGACGAGCTCGGCGAGCGTGTACCGGGCGGCCAGCGCCCACGGCACCAGCCTGCTGCCGACGACCGGGTCGAAGTCCATGGACCGCAGCAGCACCTCGGCCAGGGCGGTGGCCGGCTCACGGGTGGCGTAGAGGTAGGGGTAGGGGTCCTCGGCCGTGCAGTCGAAGCGGCTGCCGCCGAACAGGGTGTGCGCCGCGGCCTCCTTGAAGCCGGCCGCCGGGTAGTCGGTGCGATGACAGCGCCACAGCCTGGTGCCCGCCGGGAGGACGGTGGTGCGCGGTGCCATCGTGACCGAGGGCGGGATCTGCCGGGTCATCGGCCGCCCTCCTCGACGAGGGCCAGCGCGGCGTCGGCCAGCCGGTCGTCCGGCACCCGTCCGAGCAGCGCGGCGGGCGGGCCGCCCAGCCAGGAGTTGCCGCCCAGCCACCAGTCGGCGGCGCCCCAGGGGTCGCGGTCGGCGAGCAGGATGCGGTTGATGCGGACGACGACGTCCAGCGGCCGCCCGGTGTCCGGATCGAACTGGAACTCGGGACTGCGTCGCCCCGCATCCGGATCCGCCAGCACGATCACATCGGCGGGCGGGCTCTGTGCCGGGGCGGCTTCCCGCGAGGGCGCGGCGAGCAGCCTGCGCCGGGCGGCGGCGACGATGTCGGCGACGGACGGACCGTCGGGCTCGGGCTCAGGCGCGGGCGCGGGCGCGGGCGGGGCGGGCTCCGCCGCCGGTGCCGCGTACAGCGCCTCCAGCGCCGCGAGGAGCGTGTCCTCCTCCGGCACGGTGGCCGTCGCGGCGGCACCGCGGCCGGAGACGTGCAGCAGCCGGGCGAGTTCACCGGCCTCGTCGGGGACGGGCCACAGCGAGCGGATGACCGCCATCACGGCCATCGCGGCACGCTCGGCGTCCGCGCCGGCCTCGCGGAGCCGTTCCAGCATGGCCAGGAAGTGCTGGTACTGCTCGTCGTCCAGCCACTGTCTCAGTTCCTCGCGGTGGCGGACGAGCAGGGCCAGCAGCTCATTCGTGTCCAATGTGTTCCCTCCGGGTCGGCCCGGTGGTGGCCGGTGCGGGATTGCCTTGGTGGATGAAGGGGGCCCAGGCGGCCACGGGCAGCGCGGCCCCGCCCCTGATCCGGGCGGCCAGCGGCCCGGGGAGCCCCGGAACGGGTGTGCGGGCGGGGTCGAGCGCCCACTGCTGGGTGAGCCGCAGCGCCTGCGCCGGGTCCGCCCCCTGGGCGAGGTGGTGATGGACGACGTACATCAGTACGGCCGAACTCGCGTCGTCCAGGCCCCACTTGGAGCCGATCACATCGGCGGCGCCCCGGGCGGTGAACGCGGTGGTCAGGGTGAGTGCCTCGTCGTGGTCGCGGGCGCTGAGGTCGGTCTCGCAGGCGCTGAGCACGACCAGCGGCCCGGCCGCGGCCCGCCCGTCCGCCGAGGGCGCCCCGAGCAGCTGCCGTACGGTGAGCGCCCCCGGATCGTCCCCGTCGCCCGCGCTCGGCCGGGACGGGTGCAGCAGCAGCCGCGACACGGTGGGCCGGTCCCCGACCCGGCCGTGCACGCTGAGCTCCACCAGGGTGGCGGGTTGCCCGGCCGTTCCGCCCGGCAGCAGCGGCAGCAGCTCCTCGGGGGTGCCGTCGCGGTCCCACCCGTTGCGCACGAAGTAGCCGTAGCAGCGGGCGTGCGGATAGAAGGACTCCCGCAGGGCGTCGACCTCGTGCTCGGCATACGGCAGTGAGGCGCGCGGATCCGCGACGAGCACGGGCGCGCCGGCCACGGGCAGCCGGGCCCGCACGACGGACCGCAGGAACTCGGCCCCGGACGCGGCATGGCTGAGGACGGCGAGATCGAGCGCGTACACCGGCCGCGCCCCCTTCTCCCCGGCCGCGATCCGGGCCGCGTGCCAGGGCACGGACCCGAGGTTCCCGGCGGGCAGCAGCACCAGCCGCACCGGGTCGTCCGGCCGCGCGGGCCGTCCGGGCCGTACGACGTCCAGGACCGGCCCCATCACGGCGGGTCCCGCCCAGTCGCACAGCCCCTCCAGCGCCGCCTCCCACTCCGCGAGCGCCTCCGCCCGCCCGGGCTCGCCGTACGGCACCCCGGGCGCGGTGAACACCGACCGGTCGCGTGCGGCGTCCAGATACCGCTCCAGCGGTCCCCGGCGCGCCCGCCCCAGCCCGCCCAGCTCCACCGGCAGCGGCGCCGCACCGGGCCGTACGACCAGCGCCCACCCCGGCCCGTCGCCCTGCCCCACCAGCAGATGGACGACGGCGTCCACCCCGCCGCGCCGAGCGGCGTCGGCCACCTCCTGCCAGCCGGGGCCCGCCTGTGCCTCGGACCCCGCGGTACGGGCCCGCAGGGCGGCCAGCGCGCGGCGGCGCAGGGTGCTGGGGATGAGGGTGTCGGGGGTGTCGGGGGTGTCGGCGGGGGTACGGGGGCTGTCGGCGCCGTCGCCCGCGCGGGCGGCCGCCCGCCACTGGGCGGCCAGGGCGTGCTCGCCGTACGTCTCCAGCTGTTCCGGTACGCCGGTGGAGGCCGCGACCGCCCGCAGGACGAGCGCGCGGCCCGCCTCCAGGACGCGCAGCGCGGTGGCCGCGTCGCCCGTCTCCGCCGCCCAGCCGGCCGCCGCGACCCCCCGGTCGGCGGCCGCGCGGGCGGCGGCGAGCCCGTGCTCGGCACCGATCTGGAGCAGCACGTCCTCGGCGACCTTCTCCAGCTGCCGTTCCGTCGCCTCCAGCGCCCGGGCGGTGTCCCCGGGCGCGGCACGCCGCCGGTACAGCGCGGCCAGCTCCTTGTACACCTCCTGCGCGGTGGAGCACCCGGTGTTCTCGTCGATCTCGGCGCGCGCGGTCTCCAGTTCGCCGAGCGCGGTGTCGAGGGCGGCCCGGTCGCCGTGGCGCTCGTGCTGGACGTTGAGGGCGAGGGCGATGCCGAGCCGGGCCCGGATGTCCTGGTCGGCGACGACCTGGGGGCCGCCGAGCGCGGCGCGGGCCCGTTCGACCTCCTCCAGGACGGCCCGGGCGGAGGGGTCGACATACTGCTCCAGCGCGCTGGTGACCGCGCCCATCGAGGGCATGATCCCGCGCAGCGCCATCGGCATCGCGGGGTGCTCCTGCGCCTCGCGCAGATACATCAGCGCCCGGCGCAGCGGCGGGCCCACCGCGCCGCCCGCGGTGCCGATCGCCATGGCCCGGCGCAGTTGCAGGGTGCCGAGGTTGAACAGGACGAGGGAGGCCATGCTGTCGTCGTCGGCGAGGTCCTGCCGCAGGTCCAGCAGGATCTCGGCGATGTCGTCCAGCTCGTCGAGGTCGTCGTCGGCCGCGGCGGCGATGCGCTGGTGCAGCAGCAGGGCGCGGCCGGTGGTGGACAGTTCCTTGCCGGCGGGCCCCGGCAGCACGTCCCCTTCGGTGCCCCCGCGGCCGTACGCCTCGGTGAGCAGCCGGTGCGCGGTCGCCGCGTCGAGGAGGTTGCCGCCCTGCATGGAGGCGCTCGACAGCAGTCCGGCCAGCAGGATCGGTGACAGTCCGGCGGGGACGTCCTGGCTGCGGGAGGCCTCCAGGAGCGGTTCGCCCGCCTCGACCAGCCGCTCGGCCCGGCCCTCGCGCATCGCCTGCGCCATCCGGACCAGACCGGCGGTCATCTGCTCCTGCCAGGTGTCCAGCGGCAGTGCCCGGGCCGCCCGCTCGAACTCCTCCGGCTTCAGCAGCCCCGGCGACATCATCTCCATCGCGGGCAGCCACTCCTGCGTGAGGCGGGCCAGCTCCTCGGGCGAGGGAGGGGAGGACACGGCGGTACCGGCGGGACCCTGCCCCGCCTCCTGGGCGGCGTCGGCCGGGGTGTCGGGCATCGCCCTGAGCAGTTCCGCGACCGCGTTCATGGCCAGGCCGAGGTGGGGTGGCATGGTGCCCAGCGCGTTGGCCTGGGCGGCCACGTCGAGGAGGGAGGCCCGGTCGTTCGTCATGCCGGAGAGCATCCGCAGGGAGGCGATCCAGCGTTCCAGGTCCGGGCGGTCGGCCGGATCGGCCGTCTCGGCCAGTTCCTCCAGCAGGACCGCCACCTCGGCGAAGTCCTCCAGGGACCCCGGCCCGCCGGGCGTCAGATAGGCAGCGCCGACCTTCATCATCTCGGTGAAGTCCCGCTCGCCCCGGCCCTCCAGCTCCGGAAGCCTCGGCATCAGCAGCCGGATCAGCAGCCGGACCACGCTCTCCCGGGCCCGCACCTCCCGCTCGGTCACGGGCACCGCCCCGCGTGCCTCCCGCAGCAGCACGAGCGCCTCGCCCCGCTCCCCCTCGGGATCCACCGCGCCCCCGGCCAGACACCGCACCGCCAGCAACGTCCCCCGTGCCCTGCGCAGATCGCGCCGGTCCCCCTCCCCCGCGTCCCGCTCGGCCCGGGCGAGTTCCCCCAGGGTGCGGTCGGTGGCACCGGCGTCGGGCAAGCCGGGTAAGCCGGGCGAAGAGACGGAGGCACGTTCCCTCGTGGCCTCGTCCGCGGCGGCCCACTGCCGGCTGAGTGCGGTCGCCCGGTCGAACAGTTCCCGGCGGTCGGACACGGGCCCCGCGTCCTCGTCCGCTCCGGTGTTTCCCTGCGTCCCGCCGACCGTCACGCGTGCCTCCCCGGATCCCCGTCGCCCCACATACTGGCGGCGCCGGGGCGCCCGCGCGGCGCTTTCGGCCGTATTTCAGCCGAACCGACCGGGAAACAACCGCACTTGGGCCCCCCGGGTGGTACGGGAAGCGGTCACCATCGAGGTGGGGGCGGCCGCGGTGGCCCGGGCTACGGATCGGGGGAGGCCCGAGGCCCGCGGCCGCCCCGACTCGAAGGACCGGGGCCTGGGGCCTGGGGCCTGAGGTCGGGGGCCGGGGGCCGGGGGCCTACAGCTCCGCGCCGACCATCACCGGTTCGTTGACGAGCGTGATCCCGAACGCCCCCCGCACCCCGGCCACGACCTCGCGGGCCAGCGCCAGCAGGTCCTCCGTGGTGGCGGCGCCGCGGTTGGTGAGGGCGAGGGTGTGCTTGGTGGAGATACGGGCGGGCCCGTCGCCGTAGCCCTTGGTGAAGCCGGCCTTGTCGATCAGCCAGGCGGCGGAGGTCTTGGTGTGGCCGGGGCCCGCGGGGTAGGCGGGCGGCTCCGCGTCCTCGCCCAGCCGCTCCTTCACGCGCGCGTGGAAGACGGCGAAGTCGGCGTCGGTGAGGATCGGGTTGGTGAAGAACGATCCGGCGGACCAGGTGTCGTGGTCCTCGGGGTCGAGCACCATGCCCTTCCCGGCCCGCAGCTTCAGCACGGTCTCCCGGGCCGTGCCGAGCGGCACCCGGTCCCCGGCCTCCACGCCCAGCGCCCGCGCGGTCTCGGCGTACTTGATCGGCGCCGACATCCCGTCCGCGTCCTCCAGGACGAAACGGACCCGCAGGACGACGTACCGCTCGGGGTCGGCCTTGAAGCGGCTGTGCCGGTAGGCGAAGGCGCACTCCTCGGCGGTGAGGGTGACCGTCGTGCCGGCCCGGCGGTCGTAGGCGACGACCTCGGTGATGGTGGAGGAGACCTCCTGGCCGTACGCCCCCACGTTCTGGATCGGGGTGGCGCCGGCCGAGCCGGGGATGCCGGCGAGGCATTCGATCCCGGCCAGCCCGGCCTCGACGGTCCGGGCGACGGCGTCGGTCCACACCTCGCCCGCGGCCAGCTCCAGCGTCGTGCCGACGAGCTCGAAGCCGCGCGTGGCGATGCGCAGGGCGGTGCCGTCGAAGCCCTTGTCCCCGATGACGAGGTTCGACCCGCCGCCGACCACGAGCAGCGGTGTGCCCGCGGCGTCGGCGGCCCGCACGACGTCGATCACCTCGGCGTCGCTGGTCGCGGTCACCAGCCGGGCGGCGGGCCCTCCGAGCCGGAAGGTGGTCAGCGGGGCAAGCGGGGCATCGTAAGTTTCCAGCACGCGCCCAAGCCTACGAGACCCCGTGGACGCCTATCCGAGCCGTACGACCGCCCGGGACATCCCCAGCACCTTCTGCCCCCCGCTGGTGACCAGCAGATCGACGCGCACGGTGTTGTCGTCCAGCTTGGCCGCCACCTTGCCGGCGACCTCGATCACCGCGCCCCGCTCGTCGTCGGGCACGACGACCGGCTTGGTGAACCGCACCCCGTAGTCGACGACCGCTCCCGGGTCCCCGACCCAGTCCGTCACGACCCGGATCGCCTCGGCCATGGTGAACATGCCGTGCGCGATGACGTCCGGCAGTCCCACCCCCTTGGCGAACTTCTCGTTCCAGTGGATGGGGTTGAAGTCCCCGGAGGCCCCCGCGTACTGCACGAGCGTGGCCCGGTCCACCGTGAAGGTCTGGGCCGGCAGTTCGGTGCCGACCTCGACGTCCGCGTAGGCGATCTTCGCCGTCATCACCCTCACGCCTCCTCGGCCGCACGCGCGACCAGCTTCGTCCAGGCGGTCACGACGTGCTCGCCCGCCTCGTCGTGCACCTCACCGCGGATGTCCACGATCTCGTTGCCCGCCATGGACTTGATCGCCTCGATGGTGGAGGTGACCGTGAGCCGGTCGCCGGCCCGCACGGGGCGCCGGTAGGCGAACTTCTGGTCGCCGTGCACCACCCGGCTGTAGTCCAGGCCGAGCAGGGGGTCGCGGACGACCTCTCCCGCGGCCTTGAAGGTGATGGAGAACACGAAGGTGGGCGGGGCGATCACATCGGCGTACCCGAGCGCCTTGGCGGCCTCCGGGTCGGTGTACACCGGGTTGGTGTCACCCACGGCCTCGGCGAACTCACGGATCTTCTCGCGGCCGACCTCATAGGGGTCGGTGGCCGGGTAGGTCCGCCCGACGAAGGACTGGTCGAGCGCCATGGGCTCGGCACCTCCTGGTTGCGCTTCCTGCTGGCTCTACTGATCGGTACAGGTCACTCAACGACACGAGGCCGCCCCCGATCACTCGGGGACGGCCTCGCATACGAGCCTGATTTATCGCGTTTCGCGGTGCGCGGTGTGCGCGTTGCAACGCGGGCAGTGCTTCTTCATCTCCAGTCGGTCCGGGTTGTTACGCCGGTTCTTCTTGGTGATGTAGTTCCGCTCCTTGCACTCCACGCAGGCCAGCGTGATCTTCGGGCGGACGTCGGTGGCAGCCACGTGAGTGCTCCTTGACGAACGGATGGGATTGGTTTAACGCAAGAAAGAGTAGCCGATCGAAGGACCGACCCCGCAATCGGCTACTGCGTGTAGCGGTGACCGGACTTGAACCGGTGACACAGCGATTATGAGCCGCTTGCTCTACCGACTGAGCTACACCGCTTTGATGTGATCCGTCCCCGTCTCGCGACGGGAACCTCTCACACCAGAGCCCCAATACGGAATCGAACCGTAGACCTTCTCCTTACCATGGAGACGCTCTGCCGACTGAGCTATTGGGGCGAGCGATGAAGACATTACACGGTCCGCAGCCGTTCACCCAAATCCGTTTCGCGGCCCTCCGGAGGGACCCGCGGACGCGCCCGCCGGACGGCCCCACCGCCGGTCCCGGCAGCCCCGCGGGCCTCCCTGGAACCGTCCTCGCACCACCGCGACCACCGCAACCACACCGGTACGACTATTGCGCTCCTCCCCGACGGCACCGGAGCGCCGCCCTAGGCTCGACTCACTCTCCGTGACCTTGCGTCCCCCGCGCGGCCCCGGGTCACCCTCGCCCCCGCCAAGAAGCACGCACCACCGACCGCGAGCCCCCGAGACCCGAGCCGCCGGACCCCGAGCCCTCTGGAGCGCGATGCCCGACAGCCGGCCCGAGCCACCCCCGCCGTCGTCCTCCCCGTCCGGCCCCCCGGGCGGTACGCCGGACGGAAACGCGCTGCTGCTGTGCGGGGCGCGGCTGACGGACGGCCGGACCGTGGACGTACGGCTGGTCCGCGGGCGGATCGAGGCGGTCGGCACGGCCGGCAGCCTCCAGCCGGCCCCGGCCCGCGCCGGCACCGGCACCGCGCGGGTCGACCTCTCCGGCCACCTCCTCCTCCCGGCCCCCGCCGAGCCGCACGCCCACGTCGACACGGCCCTGACGGCCGACCTCGACGGGCCCGTCCCGAACGGCCCCGAGGACGTCCAGCGCCGCGCCGTCGAGGCCGCCCTGCTCCAGCTCGGGCACGGCGCGACCGCGCTGCGCGCCCAGGTGCGGGTGGGCGACGTCCAGGGCCTGGGCGCACTGACCGCCGTCCTGCGGGCCGGGCGGTCACTGAGCGGGCTCGCCGAGCTGACGACGGTGGCGATGCCCCGGCTGCTGACCGGGGTGGCCGGGGCGGACGGCCTCGCGATGCTGCGGGACGCGCTGAGGATGGGCGCCTCGGTGGTGGGCGGCTGTCCCGACCTCGACCCCGATCCGACCGGGTACGTGGAGGCCGTCCTCGAGGTCGCCTCCGAGCACGGCTGCCCGGTCGATCTGCACACCGACGCCGGCGACCCGGCCCGCCTCGCCCGGCTCGCCGCGATGGCCGGCGGGCTGCGCCCCGGGGTCACCCTCGCCCCGTGCGGCGGCCTCGGCCGGCTCTCCCCGGGGGCGGCCGCCCGCACCGCCGACCGGCTGGCCGCCGCCGGGGTGACGGTGGTGTGCCTGCCGCAGGGCGGCTGCGGCGCCTCGGAGCACCACGGCACCGTGCCCGTACGGCTGTTGCGCGCGGCCGGGGTGCGGGTGGCGGCCGGCAGCGGGGCGCTGCGCGACCTGTCCAACCCGGTCGGGCGCGGCGATCCGCTGGAGGCGGCCTATCTCCTCGCCTCCCACCACGGCCTGCGCCCCGAGGAGGCCTACGACGCCGTGAGCGGCTCCGCGCGGGCCGCCCTGGGTCTGCCCGAGATCCGGGTCGAGGCCGGTTTCCCCGCCGACCTGCTGGCCGTCCGCGGCGACCGGCTGGCGGGCGCGCTCTCCCTCGGGTACAGCCGCGTCGTGATCCACCGCGGCCGGGTGGTGGCCCGGACGAGCGCGGTCCGGGAGTACTGCGACTCGGCGGCGTCGGCGGCCTCCGCGTCACCGGTGGACCGGGGGCTGCCCCGGCAGGGGCGGGGGGAGTTGTCGTAGGCCCGCCGGGGTGTTCCCGCCGGTGCGGCGCGGCGGCCGGGGACGCCCGGGCGTACGGTCGGAAGCATGCGCATTGTCATCGCTGGTGGTCATGGTCGGATCGCGCTGCGGCTGGAGCGGTTGCTCGCCGGGCGCGGTGACGAGGTCGCGGGGATCGTCCGCAAGGCGGAGCAGGCCGGGGACCTGCGGGCGGCCGGTGCCGAACCGGTCGTCCTGGACCTGGAGTCGGCGTCGGTCGAGGAGGTCGCCGAGCGGCTGCGGGGCGCGGACGCGGCGGTGTTCGCGGCGGGCGCCGGCCCGGGCAGCGGGGTGGCCCGCAAGGACACCGTGGACAAGGGCGCGGCGGTGCTCTTCGCCGACGCGGCGGTCCGGGCGGGCGTACGGCGTTTCGTGGTCGTGTCGTCGATGGGCGCGGACCCGGAGCACCCGGGCCAGGAGGTCTTCGACGTGTACCTGCGCGCCAAGGGCGAGGCGGACGCGTACGTACGGGGTCTGGACTCGCTCGACTGGACGATCCTGCGCCCCGGACTGCTCACCGACGACCCCGGTACCGGGCTGGTCCGGCTGGAGGCCCACACGGGCCGCGGCCCGGTCCCGCGCGACGACGTGGCGGCCGTCCTGGCGGAGCTCGTGGACACCCCGGCCACGTCCGGCCTCACCCTGGAGCTGATCAGCGGCTCGGCACCGGTGTCGGTGGCGGTGAAGTCGGTGGCCGGGAACTGAGGGAGGCGCGGTTGGGCGCCCCTCGGAACAGGGGCTGAGCATCCCTCAGAACAGCGGCAGCTGTCCCGGGAACACGGGAACGACGTAACCGTCCAACGACGGCTGTGTGGCGCCCAGTTGTGCCCTCCTCCGGGATCCGGGGCAGGAGACGAGCTCCCCGGCCTCCCGGGCGCCCGGCGGGTCGTGCCGGGCGAACCGTCCGGCGACGACGGCGATCTCGCGACGGCACTCGGGACAGACTCTGCGACGGCTGGATCCGCTGGACATGGGGCCAGTGTGCCGCAGTGGGCCACCCGGGTAGCGGGGCGCGGCACACGCCCCGCTCGCCGCGCGGATCGGCCGACACCTCCCTAGCATCCGGACATATGGCACATACCTTCGAGGAACTCGTGGCGATGCAGCGTCTGGCCGACGAGACCCACGCACAGGTCGAGGAGCTGCGGGACGCCTACGGCCCGCCGACGGCGACGCCCTGGTCGGAGACCCAGACCGAGACGTACGAGACCGCCTGGAGGGCCTGGCGCGACCTCGCCCGTGACGTCCAGGCCGCGGTGACGGCGTACGCCAAGGACGAGGAGAGACCGCGCAGCGACGTGGAGGCGGAGGTGAAGCGGGCGGCGAAGTCACCCGGCGCCTGACCTCCTTCACCCGCCGCCCTGTCAGCAGACGAAGGCCGTCGAGTTGCCCCAGAAGACGAGGAACGACCAGGTCTGGGCCGCGACGACGCCGTCCACGCCGATGCCGGCGCACTGCTGGAAGCGCAGCGTCGCCTGCTGGGTGACGGGCCCGAACTGCCCGTCCACGGCGAGGTCGCGGCCAGTGAGGGAGTGGTTCAGGTAGCACTGGGCCTGCCGGACGGCACTGCCCGAGGAACCGAGCTTCAAGGTCGGCCGGCTCTTGGTGAAGTTGCAGACGTCCACGGACCCGTGGGTGACGGCCCGTACGGGCTGCGCCGCACTGTGCTGGGGCGTGGCGAGAGCCGGCGCTCCCGCGAGCACGAGCGCGGCGACCAGGGTCCCACCGGTGAGCATGCGTCGCATGTCCAACACCTCCAAATGAGACATCCCCCGTACCACCGTGCACTCCAGCCCCACAGGCCGCATCTCCGCACCCACGCCACAGAGCCCGCCACCTGCTGCCACCGCAGGTCACGGGCTCAGGAGTCAGGGGTCGGGAGCAGGGGTCAGGGGTCAGGGGTCAGGGAACGTCGGTGACGGACTCGCAGCGCACCGCGTGGTCGGCGTCGCCGGCCTGGCCGTCACAGGAGTCGGTGTGCGCGCCGCCGTCCAGGAAGTCATCGGCGGGGCCGGCGAAGAGGGCGTCGTCACCGGTGCCGCCGCGCAGCAGGTCCCGGCCGCCCGCCGTGCCGACGCTCGCGTCCCCGTCGAAGTTCACGTTGTCGCCGAAGAGTTGGTCGTCCCCACCGCGACCACGGATCACGTCGTTGCCCGCGAAGGTACGGGAGGCGTCGCCGACGGAGCTGTCACCGATGAGCAGTTCGTCCGCCGTGCCGCCGGTGATCCGGTCGTTGCCCGCCCCGGTGGCCCGCCCGCCCCCGGGGTCGCCGATGTTGTGGTCCCCGAGGGCGAAGAGGCCGCCGTCGGCGCCGAGATCGATGAGGTCGTCGCCGCCGTTCCCGTGCGCCGCGTCGATGCCTTCGCTGTCCCCGACGATGCTCTCGGCGGTCCCCGGTCCGGAACGGAGCACGTCGTCACCGGCGCCGGTCGCGGACCCCTGGAAGGGGGCGGCCGAGTCCCCGAGCAGCCCGTCGTCACCGGCACCGCCTTCCAGGAGGTCCCGGCCACCGCCTTCGGCGTCACCGCCGAGGGCGACGCTGTCGCCGGTCATGTGCACATCGTCGCCGTCATCGCCGAACAGACGGTCGTTGCCCCCGCCCCCGGCTCTTCCGCTGTCGCTCTCCGAGTCGCCGACCATGAAGTCGGAGCCGTCGCCGCCGTGGAGGGTGTCGTTGCCGCCGCCCCGGGCGTCCCCGCTGCCGCTCTGCGCGTCACCGACCAGGTCGTCGTCGCCGTCACCGCCGTACAGGACGTCGTTGCCGCCGCCCCGGGCGTCCCCGCTCTCGACGGACACGTCTCCGCGGATCACGTCGTCACCGGCGCCGCCGTCGATCCGGTCGTTGCCGAGCCCGCCGATCAGACGGTCGTCGCCGCCGAGGCCGCAGATGACGTCGTTGCCCCCGCGCCCGTCGACGACGTCCGCCCCCGCGGAGCCCACGATGACGTCAGCGCCCGGCGTACCGGTGAGCGGGCCCGCGCCGGTGAGGGTCGCGGAGACGCCGAAACAGGTAGGAGGAGCGGCGACCGCGGCGGTCACCGGCACTCCCAGCGTGAACAGAGCCGCCGAGACGACGCCGGCCATGAGGAGCCGAGCCATGCAGGACCTCCAGGTCTGAGGGGTGCCGCAAGAAGATCTCCCCTCAGGGCATGACAGTTGGGCCACCCATGACCCGTTCGCCCCACGCCGTCCCTCGAACGGACCGTCCCCCCTCCCCTCGCCGCACCACACGACGAAGGGCCCGTGGCCTGCTATTTCAGCAGGCCACGGGCCCTTCGTTCTCAGCGTGGCGGCGCCAGGATTCGAACCTGGGAAGGCTGAGCCGGCAGATTTACAGTCTGCGCCTAACGTTTCACTTGACCTGGCATTTCCTCAGGTGCGTGGTTGGCAGCCCCACGCCGACCCCACAAGAGGTGCCCGGGCACGTGGCCCTCCCACTCTGCGGCCACTTGATCCCCAGATGGGTTGTAACGACGGCCACATACAGACTCGTTGGGCAAAGTGCACATCAGGTATGTGACGCGGGAACTATCTTCCGTGTCTGCGCGTGTTCCGAGTGCAATCTCCAGCGCGGCCGAATGATGTGCGATGGGAGGGTCCGGTGGCAAGAGTCTCAACGAGGCAGGCTCGCATCGCTCTATGGGTGGGTGCGGTGGTGACGGCTGTGATCGCGGTCGGCCTTGCATCCGTGGCGATCCTGGCCGATTTGGATACTGCCGACCGTGTGGCCAGCCTGGCTGGGTCGGTGCTGGCTGCTGCAGGCCTAGCCCTGTCGGTCTACACCCTGTTTGGTAGCCCCAACGGAGTCCCAGTGGCTGGTGTCCGATCCGTTCAGGCGGGAAGCGGCATCGGGCGAGCTGTGACCGGGGACAACAACCGCCTCCAGGGTCCGGCTCCACAGGCGACCGCTCCAGGGGGCATAGTCTCGGCTGTCGGCAACGCCCCGTCGGTTGGTGAGAGAGGTGTCTCCGCCGCTGGTGGCATCGGCGAAGCGGTCACCGGCGACGGAAACCAGCTGACGTGAGCTTTTGGCGGCGACGGTCTCACTCCGCCGCAGCACGACAGGCCGAGTCGCCAACCTCATCCTGGCCTGGGCACGCGAACAAAGGACAAGCCGCTGCAACGCCCGGCGACGAGAGCAGTGGGCTAGCGCGTATCCCGCAGCTCAACGAATCGACAGGCGCGACAGGACAAGCGGCCACGAGACCTTCGGACAGCGGTCAGGATTGCGGCATACACGGGGGCGCTGAGCGATCGATGACGGCCGGGGAAAGCCTCGGACTCGGGATTTCCGGAGATCACAACCAAGTCGATGTCCACGGTGACGTTGTCATTGGTCAAGCCTCTAAGGTGCTGCGCTCGGGCTATCTGCTGGAAGTACAGGAACAGACCGCACACCGGTTCGAAGGACGAGAAGCGGAACTTGCGGCCATGGCCGCCTTCGCTACCGCCCCGGAGTGCTCGCAGCGCGGGTACTGGCGATGGCTGGCGCCAGCCTGGGCAGGGAAGACCGCGCTGATGGCCCAGTTCGTCCTGCATCCGCCAGAGAAAACCGATGTGCTGGCCTTCTTCATAACCGCGCGCAGTGCTGGCCGCGCGGACCGCACCGCCTTCCTCAACGCACTCGAAGGGCAGCTGCGTGAATACCTGCACGACGATGTCGAATGCCCAACACAGGGGGCCTTCCTCGACGCCCTACAGCGTGCGACCGCCAAAGCACGCGCCGCTGGTCGGTGGCTGCTGCTAGCTGTCGACGGCCTGGACGAGGACACCGGCATACCCACTGCCAGCAGCGGCCACAGCATCGCCGCCCTCCTGCCCCGCACCCCGCCTCCAGGCTTGCGCATCCTGGTTGCCGGCCGCCCCAACCCGCCCATCCCCGGTGACGTTTCCCATGGCCATCCGCTGCGTGATCCCGCCGTCAACCATGCGCTGGCTCCCTCTCACGCCGCCCAGGCGGTTCAGGAAGACGCCGAACGCAACCTCGATGCCCTCATCGCCGCAGGCGGACTCGGCGAGGAACTGGTCGGCCTGACCGCTGCGGCAGGGGGCGGTCTGGCCGCCGCCGACCTTGCCGAACTCACGTACCAGTCCCAGCGCCGGATCGAACTCGTCCTCGGCGGCAGCGTTGGCCGTGCCTTTCAGCACCGCCCCGCCCAGTGGACCACCGACGACGGCCAGCCAGTCGCCGTGTACTCCTTCGCCCACCAAGCGCTCCTCGACGGCGCCCGCATGCTCATCGCCCCGGCCGCCCTGGCCGCCTACCGTCAGCGCCTGCACACTTGGATCGACCGTGATCGCCACGCTGGTTGGCCCGCTGACACTCCCGAGTGGGCCCTGACTGGCTACCCGCAGATGCTCCGCGAGTGCCAGGACACCGACCGACTCACAGCGCTCGCCACCGACCCGTCCCGCCACGAGCGGCTGTGGCAAATCATCGGCACAGACAGCGAAGCCCTCACCGAAATCGCCGAGGCCTTAGCCCTCCATCGGACCGCTGGCGACCCCGACCTATCCGCCTGCGTACGCCTGGCTCACCACCGAGATGCCCTTCGGCGAAAGGCTGGCACCGTCCCCGACGGGGTCATCCGCACTTGGGCGCGCCTTGGCTACGTACGACGGGCCGTCACCATGGCCACACAGCGACAAGACGAGTACGCCCTCCCCTATCTGCTGGCCAGCATCCTGAGAATCGGAGGCTCAGCCAGCGAGACCGTCGCGCTGGTGCTCGAGGCAGCCCGAATACCTCGCATCGACCACCATGTGAAGACCCTAACCACGGTCGCCGAAACGCTGGCCCAGATTGGGTGGCACGACGAGGCCGCCGAGCTAGCTCGGCACGCCGCGGACTTAGCACGCACCCTCGCAGACTCCAAGCAGCAGGAGCAGGCTCTGAGAGGTGCCGCCAAAGCATTGGGCCAAGCCGGGCAGTGGGAGAAAGTCGTCGACTTGGTCCGCACGCTCACCGACCCCGAGCAGCAGGCCGGGGCCCTAACTGACGTCGTCGAAACCCTGGCCCAAGCCGGGCAGACGGAAGAAGCCTCCAGCATCGCCCGACAGGTCGCTGCTCTCACCAGCCCCAACCAGCAGGCCCAGGCCCTTACCACTGTCGCCAACACCTTGGCCCTAACCGGGCAGAGGGAAGAAGCCGTCGACTTGGCCCGCATGCTCACCGACCCCGAGCTGCAGGCCCGAAGCCTGGCCAGTGTCGCCAACGCCTTGGCCCTAACCGGGCAGAAGGAAGAAGCCGCCAGCATCGCCCGACAAGCCGCTGCTCTCACCCGCACCCTCACCGACCCCGAGCAGCAGGGCTGGGCCCTGCAGGCTGTCGCCAAGGCGTTGGCCCAAGCCGGGCAGAGGGAAGAAGCCGTCACCTTGGCCCGCACTCTCACCGACCCCGAGCAGCAGACCCAAGCCCTGACTGACGTCGCCGAGGCCCTGGCCCAAGCCGGCCAGACGGAAGAAGCCGCCAGCATCGCCCGACAAGCCGCTGCTCTCACCCGCACCCTCACCAGCCCCAACCAGCAGGCCCAGGCCCTTACCACTGTCGCCAAGGCGCTGGCCCTAACCGGGCAGAGGGAAGAAGCCGTCACCTTGGCCCGCACTCTCACCGACTCCGAGAAGCAGGCCCAAAGCCTGGCCAGTATCGCCGAGGCACTGGCCCAAGCCGGCCAGACGGAAGAAGCCGCCAGCATCGCCCGACAAGCCGCTGCTCTCACCCGCACCCTCACCAGCCCCGAGCAGCAGGCCTGGGCCCTGCCTCTTGTCGCCAGCACCTTGGCCAAAGCCGGGTGGCATGACGAAGCCGTCAACTTGATCCGCACGCTCACTGACCCCGAGCTGCAGGCCTGGGCCCTGACTGACGTGGCCAACACCTTGGCCGAAGCCGGTTGGCATGACGAAGCCGTCGACTTGGCCCGCACTCTCACCGACCCCGAGCAGCAGACCCAAGCCCTGACTACTGCCGCCTTGGCCCTGGCTCAAGCCGGGCAGGAGGAGGAAGCCGCCAGCATCGCTCGACAAGCCGCTGCTCTAGCCCGCACTCTCACCGACTCCAAGAAGCAGGGCTGGGCCCTGCAGGCTGTCGCCAAGGCGCTGGCCCAAGCCGGTTGGCATGACGAAGCCGTCGACTTGGCCCGCACTCTCACCGACCCCGAGCAGCAGACCCAAGCCCTGACTGACGTCGCCGAGGCCCTGGCCCAAGCCGGCCAGACGGAAGAAGCCGCCAGCATCGCCCGACAAGCCGCTGCTCTAGCCCGCACTCTCACCGACCCCGAGAAGCAGGCCTGGGCCCTGCAGGCTGTCGCCAAGGCGCTGGCCCAAGCCGGTTGGCATGACGAAGCCGTCGACTTGGCCCGCACTCTCACCGACCCCGAGCAGCAGACCCAAGCCCTGACTGACGTCGCCGAGGCCCTGGCCCAAGCCGGCCAGACGGAAGAAGCCGCCAGCATCGCCCGACAAGCCGCTGCTCTCACCCGCACCCTCACCAGCCCCAACCAGCAGGCCCAGGCCCTTACCACTGTCGCCAAGGCGCTGATGCAGGCCGGACAGGAGGAGGAAGCCGCCAGCATCGCTCGACAAGCCGCTGCTCTAGCCCGCACTCTCACCGACCCCGAGAAGCAGGCCTGGGCCCTGCAGGCTGTCGCCAAGGCACTGATGCAGGCTGGACAGGAGGAGGAAGCTGCTGGCATCGCCCGCCATGCTGCCGACTTGACCCGCACCCTCACCGGCCGCACCCGGCAGACCCAGACCGTGCTGGTTGTCGCCGAGGCGCTGGCCCTAACCGGGCAAGGAGAGGAGGCCACCGAGTTGGCCCGCACCCCTACCCACCCCAAGCAGCAGGCTCGGGCCCTGGCTGCTGTCGCCCAGGCACATGGAAGCACAGTGCAGGGGCGCACGGCGCTGGCTGAAGGTTTGGCCCTCGAATCCCCGATAGACCTGGTCACTGCCCTGGCTGCAGTCGACCGCGATGCACTGGAGACGCTGGCCCGCTGCATGAATACGGAAGTCGGAAATTCCTCTCAGCCATCGAGACCGTGACTAGCGCTGTCGAATTCGAATTCCCTGCAGACATTGTCGAGATTATAAAAATCGCGCATCTCAACCGAATTCACAACAGTATACCTGTCCAGCGAGCCGACTGTATCTGGCTTGCCAACGTGACCGAGGACCATTTGAAAGAGTGATCCACTCTCGGGGCATGGCGGCGCGCCCGGCTGTCGCCACGCTGTCGCAAACTCGGTTAGAAGCGAGTCGACGGCAACCGGTCTAGCGTGATTATTGGACGTATAGCTCGCAACCAAAGCAAATACGTTATCGGCGAAGCGCCGCCAGCTAACGGGAGTCAGATTTGAGGCAATAACTCCATCCGCAATAAGCTCTTGGAAGCGCGCAACGATCGAGTCTTTCGCGGCGATCTCAGGCCACTCGGATTCTGGAACCGCACCAGAAACCTGATCGAACGCTCCAATGATCATTTCAATTTGCTCAACTGCGGCTTTTAGCTGCGCGGCGAGTCGCTGCTTCTTCCAGTCAACTCGGTCACCTTTGTAAACGAGATCATGAGTCACCGTGGACCACGCATACTCGAATGCGGTGGCAATCTGAACTTCAAACGTAACGCCCCCGATGCCAGGCACCCGTTCCGCTGCCGCATTTTCTGAAAGGCGCGCGTAGTAGCGAGTCGTATCAAAACGGAAAACTTCAGGAGCCTTCTTGGCGGTGCCTCGGGATCTCATGGCTACTCGCGCAAAGCAAGCATCCAGTTTTCGGATTACACCAGGCTCATGAGATGCTGTTGGGATCACGATGGTGCATGCGTAGAGGTCATCGATGTCTGACCATTTAGCGATGCGTCCACCTTCCAGCTTCTCGGAGAGCGACTCAACCTTCTTGATTCGATCGAAGAAGAGATAGCCGGATCGATCGCAATATGTACGCAGCGTCTGTTCCGCGTACTCCGAGATGCCTTTAAGCAGCGGCTCTACTTGACTGTAAGCGTTAGAGACGCTCTGCGGCACTGGCATCCCACACCCCCGTCAGCACATCCTTGACGACCCCAATTCGGGTGCGCCGTTGCAGCGCGTCGTTAGATGCTGAACGGGCAGCTTCAAAGTATTGCTTGGCGACCTCGTCATTAGTCCGCGCCTCGTCGTTGACTACGACTCTCATGAAGCTGGTCAGGCGCTCATTAATCTCCGATCTACCAGGCAGTCGCCCTTGACGAGAGAGTTCGAGAATGGCGCCATAAAGAGAATAGAAGTCCGCCTGATTCTTTAGCCGCTTACCGATGCCAGAGAGAAGCTCGGAGCTGATTTCCGACATGGTTCGAATTGTTTCCCGGAACTCTACCTCGACAGTCTGCTGCTCGGACCACTCGTCTTCCCGTGAACCGTATTCCCTGTCCAGGTCATCTTGAGAGTAAGCCCGAACTCCAATTTCGGTGAGGAGCAGAAGGTTGGTTACGAACTCGACGTCCTTCATTTGGCGACGCGATGCAGGTGCGAAGCGGGGAAAATCTTGCGACAAAACTACCGGAAGAACTTCGGCAAGCTCTTCACAGGTTCGCGCAAACTGCCCGCTATATCGAGCATGACGCAATTCCTGAGGAGTCAGGCGCGCAACATTTCTGTTGATCCTGTCGAAAATGTTATTTAGGGTATTGTCGTCCGTAGTAGGGAGGTATTCGACGGCGAATTGATACGACCAAAATTCCTTCCTCTCCTCGTCGGAGAGCTGATTGAAGAAAAGGCCCCGAGCGCGTTTAATCGCACTCTTCTCACTGACAGGGAATTCGTTCGCAGTGAACTCAAAAATCGCACTCAGCCTCTGCTTGCCGTCAACAACAGAGTATGTCGCGATCCCGTCGGCCGACATGTTTTCATAAATGAAAATCGCTGGAGCCGGATATTGAAGCATTAGCGTTTCGATAAAGTAGTCCTTGTAGGACTGATTCCAAACACTTCTGCGTTGGTAAGGAGGGTCGAGCTCCAGTAGCTCTCGGTTCCAAAGGTCGCGAAACCAGGCGACGGTTTGGGTGGTCTGTCGGCGCTCACGGGGCATTGAGATTCCTTGTGGACGAGCCAATCCAGCCGCACGGTGGTGAGCCACGGCCAGTAGGACGTTGCTAGAGGGACTCTATCGTCGTAGTAACTCGGATGGTTGGGATACGGATGAAGAGCTTGGATGCAGCGTCCGCCGGGTGGATTCAGCGCATCGGATCACTACGGAAGAAGCTCCCCGGATCGGTCTGGCCAACGCAACTTCGGGGGTAATCGACCTTGCGATGTAAGCGACGGTTCTCGCCGAACGCCCCGTGTTCAGTCCATGGCTGCCCACGACGTGCGGCAGGCTGATCGCCAACGCCACACCGCGCCAGGACGCCGTATGACCGGCCCCCACTCCCCCCACCTGGATTGCCCCATCCCCGCCACCGGCGGCCCGCAGGACGCCGAACGCACCCGCGCACGGCCGGTCGTAGGCGCCCGAAAGAAGTCCGCCCGTCAGGGCGTCCTTTCAGCTCTTCCCACCATCCCCCGCAGCACGGGCACGGCCCGCCACACGGACAGGAGGTACGCCGCATGACCGACACCATCGACGGGGCCGCGCTGCTCGACGAGGTGGAAGCCTTCCACCTCCGCTTCAACATCTTTCCCACCGAACACGCCTACGTCGCCGTCACGTTGTGGGACGCGCACGCGCACCTGATCGACGCGCTCGACGGCACCGCCCGCATCGCCTTCCTCAGCCCCGAACCCGGCTCGGGCAAGTCCCGCGCCCTGGAGATCATCGAAACGCTCACCCCACGCTCCGCGACCACCGTCAACGCGTCCGCCAACGCGCTGTTCCGACTGGTCGCGGCCGATGCTGGGACACCGACGCTGCTGTTCGACGAGATCGACACCGTATTCGGGCCCAAGGCCGGCGGGAACGAAGAGGTCCGCGGGTTCCTCAACTCCGGCTACCGGCGCGGCGCCAAGTCCCTGCGCTGCGTCGGAGAAGGCTCCGAGCAGCGGGCCGGCTGGTTCGACTCGTTCTGCGCAGTCGCCATGGCCGGGCTCGGATCGCTGCCAGACACGATCCTGACCCGCTCGGTCATCATCCGCATGCGCAAGAAGGCGCCCAACGAGAAGTGCGAGCCCTACCGGCGCCGCATCCACGAAAAGCAGGGCCACATCCTGCGCGACCAGCTCGCCGACTGGACCGACACCATCCACGACCAGATCGCCGACGCCTGGCCCGAAATGCCCGAGGGCGTCACCGACCGGCCGGCCGACGTGTGGGAACCACTGCTCGCCGTCGCAGACGCGGCCGGCGGGCACTGGCCCGAGCGGGCCCGCACCGCGTGCGTCGCGCTCATCAAGGCCGCCTCCGAGGGCGACCAAGCCTCCCTCGGCGTCAAGCTCCTCACCGACCTGCGCGACCGGGTGTTCTGCGGCGTGGACCGGATGCCCACCGCCGCCATCCTCGAAGTCCTGCTCCAGCTCGATGACGCCCCGTGGGCCGATCTGAGCGAGGACGGACAGAGCAGCAAGCCGCTCACCGCACGCGCGCTGTCCCGGCTGCTGAGTCAGTACGTGCGCCCCGACAACACCCCGATCAAGCCCCGCGGGATCCGGGTCGGCAGCACCACCCCCAAGGGCTACTACGCGGAAGACCTCAGTGACGCGTGGGCCCGCTACTGCCCCCTGACCCCTGGGAAATCCGCAACATCCGCAACGTCCGCAACACCGCAGGTCAGCGAGGGTGAATCTGTGGCGGATACCCCTTCCGAGAGCCGCCACATGTTCGCCGAAACCGACACACGACAGCTCCGCATCGTCGGCTGACCAGCCGGGCCCGACGCTGCCGCCGCGCACTCCGTGCGGCGGCAGCTATCCGCAACAAAAACGGCATCCGCCACAGATTCAAGCCGCTGACCAGCGATGTTGCGGCGTGGCGGATGTTGCGGATTCCCCAGAAGGAAGAGACCGAGGAGAAGCAACGATGGCTCGCCCCCAGATGCTCAAGCTCCCCGAAGCCCTCGAAGAGATCAACATGAGCCGCGCCGCCTTCTACCGCATGCGTGCCCGCGGCCAGGCACCCCGACTCGTCAAGCTCCCGAACGGTCACCTGCGTATACGCCGCAGCGACCTGGACGCCTGGCTGAACAGCCACGCAGCCACCTACTGATCACCCCTGGGGCCCGGCCGATGCCGGGCCCCAGCTACAGAGAGGCCCCCATGGGGAAGACGTACGACGTTCGGATTTGGTCTGTCCGGCAGCGGAAGGATCGAGGGCAGACCTCGGCGGAGCTGCGTTGGAAGACCGGGGAGACCCCGCACTCCCAGACGTTCCGCACGAAGACGCTGGCCGAAGGCCGTAGGGCCGAACTGTTGCGGGTGGCGCACGCCGGAGAGCCGTTCGACGAGGAAACCGGCCTGCCGCTCGCAGAGCTGCGGCAGCGTGATGACGTCAGTTGGTACCAGCACGCCCGCGAGTACATCGAGATGAAGTGGAAGCACTCCCCCGGCTCGACACGTCGGACGCTCGCGGAAGCCATGGCCACCGTGGCGCCTGCCCTGGTGGTGGACACAAAGGGCATGGCCGACGCCAGGACTGTGCGGACCGCTCTCTATAGCTGGGCGTTCAACGTGAGCCGGCGCGACGAGCAGCCGCCGGACGAGGTCGCCAGGGTGCTCGCTTGGTTCGAGCGTAAATCTCTGCCAACGTCGGCGCTCGCCGACCGGATGAAGGTGCGCGCCGCCCTCGACGCGCTGACAAAAAAGCTGGACGGCACCACGGCGTCCGCGTCCACGATCCGCAGGAAGCGCGCCATCTTCCACAACGCCCTGGGCTACGCGGTCGACGCCGGGCGCCTGCCGTTGCCCCGGGTCCAGTGGAAGGCACCCGAGCAGGTGGACGAGGAATTGGACCCGGCCTGTGTGCCAGACCCACGCCAGGCTCTCGCCCTGCTCGATGCCGTGCGGGCGCAGAGCGCCCGGGGGCGGCATCTAGTGGCGTTCTTCGGGTGCATGTACTACGCGGCGGCACGGCCGGCGGAGGTGATCGGGCTCCGGGCGCAGGACTGCGACTTACCGCGGTGCGGTTGGGGTGCTCTGCGGCTCCGCGAGACACGCCCTCGGTCGGGTTCCGCATGGACCGACAGCGGCGAGGCACATGACAAACGAGGGCTCAAGCATCGCCCTCGAAAGGCGGTGCGAACGGTGCCGGTCCCGCCGGACCTGGTCGCCCTGCTCAGATGGCACGTCACGGCCTACGGCGTCGCCCCGGATGGGCGGCTATTTCGTACGCAGCGGGGCGGGCTCATCCAGGACACCGGGTACGGCGAAGTGTGGGCAGAGGCTCGGTCGCGCGCCCTCACGCCCTCTCAGCGCGCCTCGCAGCTCGCCAAGCGCCCATATGATCTACGCCACGCCGCTGTCTCCACATGGCTCAGTTCCGGCGTGGAGCCGCAGGTGGTCGCCGCGCGCGCGGGGCACAGCGTGGCTGTGCTCTTTCGGGTCTACGCAAAGTGCCTCGAGGGAGCTGCGGCCACGGCCAACGCTCGCATTGAAGCGATGCTGAGAAACGGCAGGTAGGGAGCCGGAAAGCTGCCCCACGCCTGCCCCACACAGGTCGGTCAGCACGCGAGTCAGGGTGAGACATAGCGGGAGGAAGCGGCTAAATCAACGTCTCGTGATCCGGGAACGACGAAAGGGTCTGCGATCAGCATTGCTGCTGGTCACAGACCCTTTCGGTCGTGTGGCGGCGCCAGGATTCGAACCTGGGAAGGCGAAGCCGGCAGATTTACAGTCTGCTCCCTTTGGCCGCTCGGGCACACCGCCGGGGTTTGCTGCCGTTCGAACCGCTTTTCGGCGGTGCTCCCTGGCAACGACGTAAACAATACCCGATACCGAGGGGTGCTTCGCCACCCGATTGATCTCCACCCGGACGACCGCGGGTGGCTAGGCTTGTCCGGATGCGGCCCGGGATCACACCGGGCTCGGCGGCCGCCCCCACGTACGCCGATCCGCAGTTCATACGCACCCCGATACAAGGAGCCACAGGACATGGCCGACTCCAGTTTCGACATTGTCTCGAAGGTCGAGCGGCAGGAGGTCGACAACGCCCTCAACCAGGCCGCCAAGGAGATCTCGCAGCGCTACGACTTCAAGGGTGTGGGCGCCTCCATCTCGTGGTCCGGCGAGAAGATCCTCATGGAGGCGAACTCCGAGGACCGGGTGAACGCCGTCCTCGACGTCTTCCAGTCGAAGCTGATCAAGCGCGGGATCTCGCTCAAGGCGCTGGACGCGGGCGAGCCCCAGCTCTCCGGCAAGGAGTACAAGCTGTTCGCGGAGATCAAGGAGGGCATCTCCCAGGACAACGCCAAGAAGGTCGCGAAGCTCATCCGCGACGAGGGCCCCAAGGGCATCAAGGCCCAGGTGCAGGGCGACGAACTGCGCGTCAGCTCCAAGAGCCGCGACGACCTCCAGGCCGTCATCGCCCTGCTGAAGGGTCAGGACTTCGACTTCGCACTCCAGTTCGTGAACTACCGGTAGTCGGCCGCCGGTCGGCCGCTCCCGGTGACGACGAAGGGCGGGCACCCCGCGGTGCCCGCCCTTCTCGCCCACCGGACCGCCGAACCCGTCGGACCCGCCGGCCGGGCCGCGCTCAGTCGCGCGAGTTGCCGAACAGCAGCCGGTAGACGATCAGGAGCACGAGCGATCCGCCGATCGCCGCCACCCAGGTGGCACCGTCGTAGAAGTCCTTGGTGATCGGGTGGTCCAGCCAGCGGGCCGATATCCAGCCGCCGATGAACGCGCCCGCGATGCCGATGAAGGTCGTTCCGATGAACCCGCCCGGGTCACGCCCCGGCAGCAGGACCTTGGCGACGACTCCGGCCAACAGTCCCAGGATGATCCAGCTGATGATGCCCATGTCCTGAACCTGCCCTTCCGCGCTGTGCCCGTGCCGCCCGGGCACTGTGATCTCGCTCGCTCGCTCCGGACGGACCGTGCCGGTCGTGGCACCTCCCGCCCCACGCCCTGCGTCCCCTCCGTCACCCGCGGGTCCGTGTCGCGTTCACTCGGGTTCATGTCGTGCGGGTTCATGTCGTGTTGTCGGGGACGACGTCCCCACGGCATCCGGTGGTTCCGCCGGTCAGTAGGGTGCGGCCCATGACACAGCCCGGATCCCCCGCCGCACTGCGGCGGACCCTGGGCGTCGGCGACGCCGTGGTCATCGGGCTCGGCTCGATGATCGGCGCCGGCGTCTTCGCCGCCCTCGCCCCCGCCGCGCACGCCGCGGGCTCCGGACTGCTGCTCGGGCTCGCCCTCGCCGCCCTGGTCGCCTACTGCAACGCCATGTCGTCGGCCCGCCTCGCCGCCCTGTACCCGGCCTCGGGCGGCACCTATGTGTACGGGCGCGAACGCCTCGGGGAGTTCTGGGGATACCTGGCCGGCTGGTCGTTCGTGGTCGGGAAGACGGCCTCCTGCGCGGCGATGGCGCTGACGGTCGGGGCGTACGTCTGGCCGGGGCAGGCGCACGCGGTGGCGGTCGCGGCCGTGGTGGCCCTGACCGCCGTCAACTACGGCGGCATCCAGAAGTCCGCCTGGCTGACGCGGGCCATCGTGTCGGTGGTCCTCGCGGTCCTCGCGTCCGTGGTCGTGGTGTGCCTGGGCTCCGGCGCGTCGGACGCCGGGCGTCTGGACGTCGGGGCCTCAGGCGGCCCGGGCGGTGTGCTGCAAGCCGCGGGCCTGCTGTTCTTCGCGTTCGCCGGGTACGCGCGCATCGCGACCCTCGGCGAGGAGGTACGGGATCCGGCGCGCACCATCCCCCGCGCGATCCCCCTCGCACTGGGCGTCACCCTGGTCGTCTACGCGTGCGTCGCGATCGCCGTCCTCTCCGTGCTCGGCACCGGGGAGCTCGGGCAGGCGCAGGCCCCCCTGGCCGACGCGGTGCGGGCGGCGGGCGCGCCGGGGATGGTGCCGGTGGTGCGGGTCGGGGCGGCCGTGGCCGCGCTGGGTTCCCTGCTCGCGCTCATCCTGGGCGTCTCACGCACCACCCTGGCGATGGCCCGCGACCGCCATCTGCCCGGCGCGCTGGCGGCCGTCCACCCGCGCTTCCAGGTGCCCCACCGGGCCGAACTGGCCGTCGGCGCGGTGGTGGCGGTGCTCGCCGCCACGGTGGACGTACGGGGCGCGATCGGTTTCTCCTCCTTCGGTGTGCTCGCCTACTACGCGGTGGCCAACGCCTCGGCCTGGACCCTGGACGGCTCCCCGACGGCGCGGGCGCTTCCCGCTCTGGGCCTCCTCGGCTGCGTGACCCTGGCGTTCGCCCTGCCGGTGACGTCCGTGGCGACGGGGGCGGCCGTGCTGGCGGCGGGCGTGCTCGCGTACGGGGCGCGCGGCCGGCTCGGCGCGCGGTGAGCGGCCTCCGGCGTCCCCCACGCCCCGGCCGACCCGCCGTGCGTCAGCGCCCGGCGAACGGCTGGTCCGTGGGCACGATCTCGCGGCCCAACGGGAACAGCGAGACCGGGATCAGCTTGAAGTTCGCGATGCCGAACGGGATGCCGATGATGGTCACGCACAGGGCGAGCCCGGTGACGATGTGCCCGAGGGCCAGCCACCAGCCGGCGAGGACCAGCCAGAGCACGTTGCCGACACAGGAGGGCGCGCCCGCGTCCTGCCGTTCGACCGTGGTGTAGCCGAAGGGCCAGAGCGCGTAGACGCCGATACGGAAGGCGGCGACACCGAAAGGTATGCCGATAATCGTGATGCAGAGCAGCAGGCCCGCGAGGAGGTAGGCGAGGAACAGCCAGAACCCGCTCAGGACGAGCCAGATGACGTTCAGGATGGTCTTCACTGGTGGCGACCTGCCATTTTCTCGAGCCGGGCGATGCGTTCCGCCATCGGCGGGTGGGTCGAGAACATCTTGGAGAGGCCCTGGCCCGGTCGGAACGGGTTCGCGATCATCATGTGGCTCGCGGTCTCGATCCGGGGCTCGGGGGGCAGTGGAAGCTGTTTGGTGCCCATCTCCAGTTTGCGCAGGGCGCCGGCGAGGGCAAGCGGGTCGCCGGTGAGCTGGGCCCCGGAGGCGTCGGCCTCGTACTCCCGGGAGCGGCTGATGGCGAGTTGGATGAGGCTGGCGGCGAGCGGGCCGAGGATCATGATCAGAAGCATGCCGAGGAGACCGGGGCCGTCGTCGTCGTCGGAGCGGCCGATCGGGATCAGCCAGGCGAAGTTGACCAGGAACATGATCACGGAGGCGAGGGCGCCGGCGACCGAGGAGATGAGGATGTCGCGGTTGTAGACGTGGCTGAGCTCGTGGCCGATGACTCCGCGCAGTTCCCGCTCGTCGAGGATGCGCAGGATGCCCTCGGTGCAGCACACGGCGGCGTTGCGCGGGTTGCGGCCGGTGGCGAAGGCGTTGGGTGCCTCGGTCGGGGAGATGTACAGCCGGGGCATGGGCTGGCGGGCCTGGGTGGAGAGGTCCCGGACCATCCGGTACAGGGCGGGTGCCTCGAACTCGCTGACCGGACGGGCGCGCATCGCGCGTAGCGCCAGCTTGTCGCTGTTCCAGTACGCGTACGCGTTCGTCCCGAGGGCGATCACGACCGCGACGACGAGCCCCGTGCGCCCGAAGAAGCTGCCGATGACGATGATGAGCGCGGACAGCCCCCCGAGGAGTACTGCCGTCCTGAGCCCGTTGTGCCGGCGGTGCACGGTACGCCCTCCAAATCGTGCAGCAGGGGAACCCTTTGCTTGCTGGTGTTCCGTCTCTCCGGTGCCCACTGGAGTCGTGGTGTCACGTCCAGTGGACCCTCCCGTACTGGTCAACGCCAGGTGGAAGTCACGAGTTCCCTTGTGCGTGCGGGCACGGGTGTGGGCCGTCGGGGTGACGGCGGGGCGTACGTGGGCGTGCGGGGCGCGTGGAGCGCTCGGAGCGGAGCGCTCAGAAGAGGGCGGTGTCGGTGAAGCGCAGGATCAGCTGGGGTGCTCCGGACAGGACGATGCCGAGGGCGGCGGTGAGGGTGATCGCGGCGGTGAGGGGGGCGGGCACGCGGTGCTTGACGGGTGCGCCCTCGGCTCCGCCCTCGGTTCCGACTTCGGTCTCGCCTTCGGGGGCGCGGAACAGCAGGGCCGTCCACCGGAGGTAGTAGTACAGGGCGATCACGACGTTGACGGCCATGACGACCGCGAGCCAGCCCAGGCCCGCGTCGACGGCCGCCGAGAAGACGGTGACCTTCGCGAAGAGCCCGATGACACCCGGCGGCAGTCCCGCCAGGCACAGCAGGAAGAAGGCCAGGAGCAGCGCGGAGAGCGGGTGGCGGGCGTGCAGGCCCCGGTAGTCCGTGAGGCGGTTCTGCGGGCTCGTACGGCCCACCAGGGCGGCCACCGCGAAGGCGCCGAGGTTCACGGCGGCGTACATGAGGGCGTACGCGACGGTGGAGCCGACGGCGTGTTCGGCGTCGTCGGTGTACGCGGCGGCGGCGATCGGTACGAGGAGGTAGCCGGCCTGGCCGACGGAGGACCAGGCGAGCAGGCGTACGGCGCTGTACGCGCGCGTGGCCTGCTGGCGGAGGGCGCCGACGTTGCCGACGGTCATGGTGAGGGCGGCCAGCGCGGCCAGGGCGGGGCCCCAGACGTCGGCGTAGGAGGGCAGGCCGACGACGGTGACGAGGATGAGGCCGGTGAAGCCGACGGCCTTGCCGACGACCGACAGATAGGCGGCGATCGGCAAAGGAGCGCCGATGTAGGTGTCGGGGACCCAGAAGTGGAAGGGGACGGCGGCCGTCTTGAAGGCGAAGCCGACCAGGGTGAGGACGACGCCGGTCTGGGCGAGGGTGTGGAACTGGCCGTCGACGTGCTGGATGCGGTCGGCGATCCGGGTGAGGTAGAGGGTGCCGGTCGTGGCGTAGAGGAAGCTGATGCCCATCAGGCTGACGGCGGTCGCGGTGACGGACGACAGGAAGAACTTCAGGGCCGCCTCCGCGGACCTGCCCTCGCCGTGCCGGATGCCGACGAGGGCGAACGCGGGCAGGGAGGCGACCTCCAGGGCGACGACCAGGGTGGCGAGGTCGCGGGAGGCGGGCAGCAGCGCGGCGCCGGCGGCGGAGGACAGCAGCAGGAACCAGTACTCCCCTTCGGGGAGCCGGCCGCGCGCGTCCTTCAGGACGGTGACCGACAGGAGGGCGGCCAGCAGGGCTCCGCCGAGGACCAGGAACTGGATGACGAGGGTGAAGCGGTCGGCGGTGTAGCTGCACGCGCTCGGGTCGCCGGTCAGGCAGAACGTGGAGCGGTCGCCGTCCAGGAGGGGCAGCAGGAGGGCCGTGGAGGCGGCGAGTCCGGCGACGGAGAGCCAGCCGAGGAGCGGCTTGCGCGTGTCGGTCACGAACAGGTCGGCGACCAGGACGACGAGGGCGACGACCGCCGCGAGCGTGGGCGGGGCGATCGCGAGCCAGTCGACGGACTGGACCAGCGACTCGGCCACGGGCTGGGCAAGGTGCTGGGCCGGGGAGCTCATCGGGTGCCTCCTGCGAGGAGCTGCTGCACGGCCGGGTCGGTCAGGCCGAGGAGGGCCTTGGGCCACAGGCCGGCTACGACGGTGAGGACGACGAGCGGGGTCCAGGCCGCGAACTCGTACGACTGGACGTCGGCGAGCTTCGGCGCGTCCTGCGGGAGGGCGCCCATGCAGACGCGGCGGACCACGACGAGCAGGTAGGCGGCCGTGAGCAGGGTGCCGGACGCGGCGATCGCCGTGAAGGTGAGGAAGGCGGGGCGGCTGAGGTCGGCCGCCGGGTCGAACGCGCCGAACATGGCGAGCATCTCGCCCCAGAATCCGGCGAGGCCGGGCAGGCCCAGGGAGGCGACGGCGGCGAAGGCGAGCAGTCCGCCGAGGCGGGGGGCCTTGCCGTACAGCGCGGCGCCGGTCTGTTCGGCGAGGGCGTCCAGGTCGGTGGTGCCGGTGCGGTCCTTCAGCGCGCCGACCAGGAAGAAGAGCAGGCCGGTGATGAGGCCGTGGGCGATGTTGGCGAACAGGGCGCCGTTCACACCGGTCGGGGTGGTCGAGGCGATGCCGAGCAGGACGAAGCCCATGTGGCCGACGGAGGAGTAGGCGATGAGGCGCTTGAGGTCGCCCTTCGCGCCCTGTTGGGCGAGGGCGAGGCAGGCCAGGGATCCGTAGATGATCCCGACGACGGCGAAGGCGGCGAGGTAGGGCGCGAAGGTGTGGAAGCCGTCGGGCGCGATCGGCAGGAGGATCCGGACGAACCCGTACGTACCCATCTTCAGCAGAACCCCGGCGAGCAGGACCGAGCCGACGGTCGGGGCGGCGGTGTGGGCGTCGGGCAGCCAGCTGTGCAGGGGCCACATCGGGGTCTTGACCGCGAGCCCGATCCCGATCGTCAGAACGGCGATGACCTGCACGGATGTGCTCAGCGACCGGCCGTTGTCAGTGGCGAGTGCGACCATGTCGAAGGTGCCCGCCTTGATGCCGATCAGGAGCAGGCCGAGCAGCATGACCACGGATCCGAGCAGCGTGAACAGGATGAACTTCATCGCCGCCCGGGCCCGGTTCTCGCCGCCCCAGCGGGCGATGAGGAAGTACATCGGGATGAGGACCGTCTCGAAGGCGAGGAAGAACAGCAGCAGGTCGAGGACGGCGAAGGTGGCGAGGGTGCCGGACTCGAGGACGAGCAGCAGTGCGACGAAGGCCTTCGGGGTCGGTCCCGCGGGCATTTTGAAGTACGAGTAGAGCGCGCAGAGGAAGGTCAGCAGCGCGGTCAGGACGACGAGGGGGAGGGAGATGCCGTCGATGCCGAGATGGATGCGCACGTCGAGTGCCGGGATCCAGCTGATGTCCGTGCCGGCCTGCATCTTCGACGGGTGGTCGTGGTCGAAGCCCAGCGCGAGGACGATCGCGGCGGCGAGGATCACGCCGGTGACCGTGACGCCGTGCCGGAGCACGGCCTGTTCGGGTGACTTCCCCTTCAGTCCGGGCGGTGCGGGCAGCAGGGCGGCGGCGGCGCCGAGGAGCGGGCCGACGACGACGAACGCCAGAAGGAACTGCATCACGGACTCGTTGATATCGATCACGCGTGCTCACGCTCCCGAGGCGACGAGGAGGACGGCGACCGCCAGGACGACGGTGCCGGCGAGCAGCGCGCTCACATAGGTCTGGACGTTGCCGGTCTGGGCGCGCCGTACGGCCGCGCCGAGCCAGCGGGGCAGGGCGCCCGCGCCGCGTACGTAGGTGTCGACGACCTCGCGGTCGAGGAACCGGACGAGGCTGGCGCCGCCCTGGACGGGGCGGACGAACAGCGCCGAGTACACGGCGTCGAGGTGGAAGCCGACGGCCGCGTGGCGGTACAGCGGGCCGAGCAGGAGCCGCCCGGGGTCGGCCGGGTCGGGCGCCGAGGCCACGTCGCCGTAGGCGGGCGCGTGGGTCGCGATGGCCTCGGCCTCGACCTGGCCCGCGTCGCCCTCGGGGTGTGCGGCGACCGCGCCCAGGGGAGCGACGGCCGCGAGGGGCCTGAGGTGGCGCCAGGCGGCGTACGCGATGAGCGCGCCGGCCAGGGCCACGCCCGTGCCGAGCACGGAGGTGGTGACGGTCGGGGCGAGGTCGTTGCCGTCGAACCAGCCGGGGAGCGTGCGGTAGGCGAGCGCGCCGAGGCCGAGGGACGGGACGGCGAGGACCCACAGCACGACGGTCATGGTGAGGGGCTGGCGGCCGTGGTCGGGGGCTTCGGCGCCCCGGCCGTGGAAGGCGAGCAGCCACAGCCGGGTGGCGTAGGCGGCGGTGAGGAGGGCGGTGATCAGTCCGGCGAGGAGGACGAGCCAGCCGGCGGCGCCGGGGGCGTGCTCGGTGTGGCCGGTGGTGACGTGTTCGGCGGCGCCGAGGACGGACTCCTTGGAGAAGAAGCCGCTGAACGGCGGGATCGCGGCGAGCGCGAGGAGGGCCACGGTCATCGTCCAGTAGGCGTCCGGGATGCGCTCGCGCAGCCGGCTCGTCCGGGACATGGCGGCGAGCGAGTT
Organism: Streptomyces griseoruber; assembly: GCF_001514205.1. Taxonomy (GTDB): domain Bacteria; phylum Actinomycetota; class Actinomycetes; order Streptomycetales; family Streptomycetaceae; genus Streptomyces; species Streptomyces griseoruber. The sequence continues at coordinate 128,047 of NZ_KQ948783.1, forward strand.
GGTGCCGGCGGCGTGGATGATCACGCCGGCCGCGAGGAACAGCAGGGCCTTGAAGGCGCCGTGCGAGAGGAGGTGGAAGACGGCGGCCGAGCGGTCGCCGACGGCGAGGGCGCCGGTCATGTAGCCGAGCTGGCCGATCGTGGAGTAGGCGAGGACGCGTTTGATGTCGTCCTGCGCGAGCGCCGCGAGGCCGGAGCCGACCATGGTGACGGCGGCCATCACGGCGAGGACGACCATCGCGGCCTGGGAGGCCTCGAAGACCGGGAGGAGCCGGGCGATGAAGTAGACACCGGCGGCGACCATCGTCGCGGCGTGGATCAGCGCGGAGACGGGGGTGGGGCCGGCCATCGCGTCGGGGAGCCAGGTGTGCAGCGGGAACTGCGCGGACTTGCCGGCCACGCCCGCGAGGAGCAGCAGGGCGATGACGGTCGGGTGGCCGAGGCCGCCGTGGGCGACGGCGTCGAGGACCTTCGTGATCTCGAAGGAGCCGGCGTCGGTGGCGAGGGCGAACAGGCCGATCAGGAACGGGACGTCGCCGAGCTTGGTGACCAGGAAGGCCTTGAGGGAGGCGGCGCGGGCCTCCGGGGTCTCCCAGTAGTGGCCGACGAGGAAGTAGGAGCAGATGCCCATGACTTCCCAGCCGACCAGCAGCACGATCAGGTCGCCGGTGTAGACGACCAGGAACATCGCGGAGGTGAACAGGGAGACGAGCGCGGCGTACGAGGGGTAGCGCGGGTCCTCGCGGAGGTAGCCGGTCGAGTAGATCTGCACACAGGTGGCGACGGTGCCGACCAGGACGGCCACCAGGGCGGCGAAGCCGTCGATGTACAGGGAGAGCTCGATCGGGACCGAGCCGGTGGGGGTGAGTTCGGTGGCCGCGGTGAGGGCGGCGTCGCCGCCCTGGCGTACGGCGACGACGACGGCCAGGGCGAGGGCGGTGAGCGTCGGCAGGACGGCGAGGGGGCGGACGAACCCGGGGGCGTTGCGTCCGAGGAGCAGTCCGGCGACCGCGCCCAGGAAGGGCAGGAGAGGGACGAGGACGGCGAGGGTGGTCGTGGTCACGCGGTGGCCTCAGCCTTCTCGGTGCCCGGCCCGGTCTCGGAGGTGTCGGTCTCGTGGCCCTCGGCGGTGTCGCGGAGCCGGTCGATGTCCGAGGTGCCGCGAGCCCGGTACACGGCGAGGACGATCGCCAGGCCGATGCCGATCTCGGCGGCGGCGATGGCGATGGTGAACAGGGTCAGGGCCTGCCCGGAGTGCAGGGTCTCCTCGGCGGCCCGGCTGAGCCAGACGTCGAAGGCGACGAGGTTGAGGTTGACGGCGTTGAGCATCAGCTCGACGGACATCAGGACCAGGATCGCGTTCCGGCGGGCGAGGACGCCGTACAGGCCGGTGCAGAAGAGGAGCGCGGCGAGGACGGCCGGATAGGCGAGGTGCATCAGCGGGCACCTTCCCGATCGGAACTCTCTGTGACGCCCAGGGAACTCTTGGTGACGCTCCGGGCGTTCACAGGGGGAGAGCTCGACTCAGCCTTCGCCTTGCGGGACAGGACGATCGCGCCGACCAGGGCCGCGAGGAGGAGGACGGAGAGCGCCTCGAAAGGGAGGACCCAGTTCTGGAAGAGGCTCGCTCCGGTGACCTCGGTGGAGCCGGCGGCGGGGCCGTCCAGGTCGATCCAGGTGGTGCGGAAGGCGTCGACGACCACCCAGACGAGCGCGGCGGCCGCGGCGACGGCGACCGTCAGGGCGGCCCAGCGGTTGCCGGAGTCGGCGTCCGGGGAGCGGCCGATGGGGGCCTTGGTGAGCATCAGACCGAAGAGAAGGAGGACGACGACGGAACCGACGTAGATGAGGACCTGCACCCAGGCGATGAACTCGGCGGTGAGCAGGAGGTACTCGACGGCGAGGCCGCCGAGGGCGACCACCAGCCACAGGGCGGCGTGGACCAGCTGCCGGGTGGTGACGGTGACCAGGGCGGCGCCGAGGGTGGCCAGGCCGACGAGGACGAACGCGATCTCGACGCCGGACGGGGAGAGGAAGCCGTGCTGCGCGGCGGCCAGGGCCGCTGTGGCGGCGGGGTTCACGACTCTCCTCCCTGCGGTTCGGCGGGCTCGGCCTGGGCGGCGGCCAGCTTCTCCGCCGTCTTGCGGGCGGCGGCGATCTCCTTCGGCTCCTCGGCGGCGGGGTCGAGGGCGGGCGGGGCCGGGACCGTCCACATCCACTCGCGGAGCTTGTCCCGCTCGTGGGTGAGCTCACGGATGTCGGTCTCGGCGTACTCGAACTCCGGGGACCAGAACAGGGCGTCGAAAGGACAGACCTCGATGCAGATACCGCAGTACATGCACAGGGAGAAGTCGATGGCGAAGCGGTCGAGGACGTTGCGGCTGCGCTCACGGCCGCCCGGGGCGGCGGGCGGGACCGTCTCCTTGTGGGAGTCGATGTAGATGCACCAGTCGGGGCACTCACGGGCGCAGAGCATGCAGACCGTGCAGTTCTCCTCGAACAGACCGATCACACCCCGGGTGCGGGGCGGCAGCTCCGGCTGGGCGTCCGGGTACTGCTCGGTGACGGACTTCCTCGTCATCGTGCGCAGGGTGACGGCCAGGCCCTTGGCGAGGCCGGAGCCAGGAATGGGGGCCACTAGGAGATCACCACCTTGACGACGCCGGTGAGGGCGATCTGGGCGAGGGAAAGGGGGACGAGGAGGGTCCAGGACAGCTTCTGGAGCTGGTCCTCGCGCAGCCGGGGATAGGTGACACGCAGCCAGATGACGACGAAGGCGAGGACGGCCGTCTTCAGCAGGGTCCACACCCAGCCGAGGCCGTCGGCGCCCCAGGGGCCGTGCCAGCCGCCCAGGAAGAGGACGGTGGTCAGGCCGCACAGGACGACGATCCCGGCGTACTCGGCGAGGAGGAACAGGGCGAACCGCAGACCGGTGTACTCGGTGTACGCGCCGAAGATGATCTCCGAGTCGGCGACGGGCATGTCGAAGGGCGGACGCTGGAGTTCGGCGAGGCCGGCGACGAAGAACACGAGCGCGCCGACGATCTGCCAGGGCAGCCACCACCACTCGAAGGCGTCGACGATGCCGGGCAGGGAGACCGTGCCGGCCGCCATCGCCACCGAGGCGGCGGTGAGCAGCATCGGGAGTTCGTAGGCGAGGAGCTGGGCGGCGGTGCGCAGGCCGCCGAGGAGGGAGAACTTGTTGGCGCTGGCCCAGCCGGCCATGAGGGAGCCGAGCACGCCGACACCCATCACCGCGAGCACGAAGAACACGCCCGCGTCCAGGACCTGGCCGACGGCGCCCTCGCCGGGGCCGATCGGGAGGGCGAGCAGGACGAGGAGGTAGGGCAGGAGGGCGACGGCGGGGGCGAGCTGGAAGATACGGCGGTCCGCGCCCGCGGGGACCACGTCCTCCTTCTGCGCGAACTTCACCCCGTCCGCGATGAGCTGGGCCCAGCCGTGGAAGCCGCCCGCGTACATCGGACCGAGGCGGCCCTGCATATGGGCCATGACCTTGTGCTCGGTCTGACCGACGATCAGGGGAAAGGTGAGGAAGACGACGAAGACGAGCAGGAGTCGCAGGGCGACGTCGAGAGCGTCGTTCACCGCGGGCCTCCTGACGGGGGTTCGGGGGCGGGGGGTTCGGGGTCGGCCTCGGGGTCCGGGACCGGGCCGGGGTCCTCGGGGGATGGCTGCGCGCCGGGGGCAGATGCCTGCTCCGGCTCCGGCTCCGGCTCCGGCTCCGGATCCTGCTCCTGCTCCTGCTCCTGCTCCTGCGGCGACGTCGGCGTCGGCGTCGGCTCGTCGAAGGCCGGGCGGGCGTGGTGCCAGGGGGCGTCGGAGCTGCGAGGGGCGCGGGCGGTGCCTGCGGCGGTTACGGCGGTTACGGCGGTTGCAGCGGTTGCAGCGGTTGCAGCGGTTGCAGCGGTTGCAGCGGTTGCAGCGGTTGCAGCTTCCGGAGCCTGCCCTTCCGGGGCCGCTCCTGCCGTCGTGGGCGTTCCTGCCGTCGTGGGCGTTCCTGCCGTGGCGGCCTCGCCTGCCGGGGTGTCCGTTCCGGCCGGGGTGGGCTTTGCTGCCGGGGCGTCGGTTCGCGCCGTGGTGGACGTGCCGGGGGGCTCCTCGGCGTCCTTTGCGGCTTCGGCCGTCTTCGTGACCTCGGTGCGCTGGGACGCCGAGCCTCCGCTTGCGGTCCTCGTGCGGCGGGCCGTGGACGGGGGCGGGGTCGTCTCCGGAGGGGCGCCGGTTTCCGGGGCGGCCGGCGCTTCCGGGGCTGTCTGGCTGGCGGAGCCCTCGGCAGCTGTGCGGGTGCGGCGGGGCGGGCGTTCGCCGGAGGCCGGGCGGGCCGGGCGGTCGCCTGCGGTGCGGCCGGCGGCTGCCCGGGCCGGGCGGGCCGGGGCGGGCGGGAGCTGGCCCTTGAGGGGGCCCCAGTCGTTCGGGTCGGGGACGCCGGGGGGCAGCATCTGGCGGCGCTTGGGGCCGCCGTGCGCCGCACCCGCCGCGGGCTCCCCCGGTTCCTTGGCGCCGGGCCAGGCCTTGGCGACGCGGGCCGCGAGGACGAAGTCCTTGCGGAGGGGGTGGCCTTCGAAGGTCTCGGGGAGGAGGAGGTGGTGCAGGAAGGGGTGGCCCTCGAAGGCGACGCCGAACATCTCGTGGGTCTCGCGCTCATGCCAGCCGGCGCCCGCGTAGACGTCGACGGCGGAGGCGAGGACCGGGGCCTCGTGCGGGACGGTCGTGCGCAGGAGCAGACGGCGGACCGGGGCGAGGGCGACGACATGGGCGGAGACGCGGAAGCCGGTGCCCGGTTCGTCGACGGCGCTCAGCCAGTCGAAGTAGGTGCAGGAGAGTTCGTCGCGGGCGGTGCGCAGGGCGGCGGTCCAGGAGGCGGGCGGGACGTCGACGGTCAGGACGTCGTAGGACTCCTCGGCCGTGGCGTCCGTACCGAAGAGGTCCTCGACGGGGGTCGGCAGCCAACCGATCGTGGTCATCCCGCGTTCCCCTCTGTGGCCGGCGGCTTCACCAGGCCGCTCTGGAGGGCGGCGGCCGACGGACGGGAGGTGCCGTAGCGCTCGTGCAGGGACTCCCGGGCGATCTTCTCCTGGAGCTTGAGGATGCCCTGGAGGAGAGCCTCGGGGCGGGGCGGGCAGCCGGGGACGTAGACGTCGACGGGGATGATCTGGTCGACGCCCTTCGTCACGGAGTACGAGTCCCAGTAGGGGCCGCCGCAGTTGCTGCACGCGCCGAAGGAGATGACGTACTTCGGCTCGGGCATCTGCTCGTAGAGGCGCTTCACCGCGGGGGCCATCTTGTCGGTGACCGTGCCGGAGACGACCATCAGGTCGGCCTGGCGGGGGCCCGGGGCGAAGGGGATGACACCGAGGCGGATGAAGTCGTGGCGGGCCATCGACGCGGCGATGAACTCGATGGCGCAGCAGGCGAGGCCGAAGTTGAAGACCCAGAGCGAGTAGCGGCGGCCCCAGTTGAGGACGACCTTCATCGGCTCGGGGGCGAGGCGCGCGAGGGTGCCCAGGCGCTTCGGCTCCGGAAGGAGGACGGGTGCGGAGGCCGTGGCTTCGGCGGAAGCGGTCGCCTCTGGGGTCACGTCCATGTCAGGACGCCCTTCTTGTATGCGTACAGCAGGCCTACGGCGAGGAAGCCGAGGAAGATGAACATCTCCACGAGGGTCGTGGCGCCGTAGCCGGGGGCGGCGAAGACCGTCGCCCAGGGGAACAGGAAGATCGAGTCGACGGCGAAGATGACGTAGAGGAAGGCGTACACGTAGTAGCGGACCTGGGTGTGGGCCCAGCCCTCGCCGACGGGGTCGACGCCGCACTCGTACGTCAGGAGCTTCTCGGGGGTCGGGACCACCGGGCGCAGCAGGCGTCCGGCGCCGAAGGCGACGGCCACGAACAGCACGCCGACGACGGCGAGCAGTCCGACGACCGAATAGGACCGGAAGTAGTCCGCCGCGATCTCGACGGTCGGTTCCCGCACGTCCGTCCCTCGCTCCCTGACCTCAGCCTCTTCGGCTACTTCGGCCACTCGGGCCACTTCGACGATCTGTACGCACGGAGTCTAGGCCCTGATAAAGGGACGGTAAGCAGCCCGTCACGCCTTGGGCCGTGGGTCGGGGGTTTTCCCCAGGGAACCGGGGCGGGGAACCTCATGGCGCCGGGGCGTGCGGCGCGGCACGCTAACGCATATGACCACTTCCCACCAGCCCGGCGACCGCCGACCCGACGACCGCCGACCCGACGGCCCCCGGCTCGGGGGTGGGCGGCCCGACGACGAGGTGCCGCCGGTGAGGCCGGCGCTCGATGTGCAGACGTGGAAGGAGATCGCGCATCTTCTGGCGAACCTGCCGATGTCGTTGTTCGGGTTCGTCTATGTGATGACGGTGTTGTTCACGGGCGCCTCGCTGACCCTCACCGTGGTCGGGCTGCCGCTGCTGGCGCTCGGGCTGGCGGGTGCGCGGCTGGTGGGCCGGTTCGAGCGGGGGCGGGCGCGGCTGCTGCTGGGGGTGCGGATCGACGAGCCGAGCCGGCTGCCGTTGCGCAGGGCGGGCGGGCCGCTCGCCCGGATGTGGCTGGCGCTGAAGGATCCGGTGGCCTGGCGCACGGTGCTCTACGACTTCGTCCGGCTGCCCTGGGGCATCCTCACCTTCACCGTCGTGCTGCCCGCCCTGTTCGTGCTGTGGCCGGTCCTCCCCTACATCGCGCGGGGGCTGACGAATGTGGACCGGGCGATGGTGCGGGCGCTGCTGTCGCCGTCCGACGAGCTGGAGCGGCGGATCGCGGAGCTGGAGTCGGACCGGGGGGTCGTGGTGGACACGGCGGCGGCGGATCTGCGGCGGATCGAGCGGGATCTGCACGACGGGGCGCAGGCGCGGCTGGTCAATCTGGCGATGGGGCTGGGGCTGGCGAAGGAGAAGCTCCAGGAGGGGCGGGCCGACGACGTGGTGGCGGCGATGGTCGAGGAGGCGCACGGCGAGGTGAAGCTCGCGCTCCAGGAGCTGCGGGATCTGGCGCGGGGCATCCATCCGGCCGTGCTGACCGACCGCGGGCTGGACGCGGCGCTGTCCGCGGTGGCCTCACGGTGCACGGTGCCGGTGAAGGTGACCGTCGATCTGGCGTCCAGACCTGCGCAGGCCATCGAGGGGATCGCCTACTTCACCGTCTCGGAGCTGTTGCAGAACATCAGCAAGCACAGCGGGGCCCGGTCGGCGTCGGTAGACGTGTGGCGGACGGACGAGCGGCTGCTCATCCAGGTCGGGGACGACGGCCGGGGCGGTGCGCGGCTCGACGCGGGGACGGGGATGCGGGGGCTCGCGGAACGGCTGGACGCCGTGGACGGGGTGTTCGTGGTGGAGTCGCCGGTCGGGGGGCCGACGACGGTGACGGCGGAGCTGCCCTGGCGGGAGCGGCAGCCGGAGGGGTGGGGAAAACCCCCCGTTCCATAGGCCGACGGACTCCATGGCCCCCAGGGGCGGTGCCGGGGAGGGTGGAGACAGGGCACAGAAGCTGCGCGATGAGCGGAGCGGGTGGAGACGAGCGGAACGGACGGCGCCGATGGCCACGCGGTATGAACACTACGAGCCCTACGAGCCCTACGAGTCGTACGGCGATGGGCACGACGCGGAGCACGAGGGGCCGTACGGGACGTACGGGTCGCACGGGACGTACGGGACGTACGGAGATCACGGGGGTCATGGGGTCCGGCGGCGTCGGTTGCCGGCCGCGCTGTGCGAGCCGGTCAGCGGGCGGCACTGGCGGGAGCTGGCCTATGTGCTGCTCGGTTTTCCGCTGAGCGTCACGCTGTTCGTCTTCACCGTGACCATGCTGTCGGTCGGGGCGGGGCTGCTGGTGACGTTCCTCGGCATCCCGGTGCTGGCGGCGGGGCTGGCGGCCTGCCGGGGCTTCGGGGCGCTGGAGCGGGCGCGGGCGCGGGGGCTGCTGGGGCTTCAGGTGCGGGATCCGGAGCCGTTGCGGGTGCGGGGGCGGGACGGGCGTGCCGGGCTGCTGGCGTGGATGGGTGCCGTGCTGAAGAGCGGCACGTCGTGGCGGCACGCGCTGTTCGTGCTGGTGCGGTTCCCGTGGGCGGTGTTCTCGTTCTGCGTGACGGTCACCGTGTGGGCGTTCGGCTGGACGATGCTGACGTATCCGCTGTGGTTCTGGCTGTTCCCGATGTACGGCGGGCAGGGCGGGCTTCAGCTGTACGGCGACGCGCACCACCAGGTGTATCTGGACAACCCCTTCGAGATCACCGTCACGGCGTCGGTGGGGCTGCTCGTCACCCTGGCGACGCCGTGGATCGTGCGGGCGCTGACGACGGTGGACCGGCTGCTGGTGCACGGGCTGCTCGGGCCGTCGCGGCTGGCGTCGCGGGTGGTGGAGCTGGAGTCGGACCGGGGGGTCGTGGTGGACACGGCGGCGGCGGATCTGCGGCGGATCGAGCGGGATCTGCACGACGGGGCGCAGGCGCGGCTGGTGGCGCTGGCGATGGATCTGGGGCTGGCGAAGGAGAAGCTGCGGGAGGATCCGCAGGCGGCGGCGCGGATGGTGGGCGAGGCGCACGGTGAGGTGAAGACGGCGCTTCAGGAGCTGCGGGATCTGGCGCGGGGGATTCATCCGGCGGTGCTGACGGACCGGGGGCTGGACGCGGCGTTGTCGGCGGTGGCCTCGCGGTGCACGGTGCCGGTGCGGGTGGAGGTGGATCTGGGGGCGGCACGGCCGGTGGCCGCGATCGAGGGGATCGCCTATTTCACCGTGTCGGAGTTGCTCCAGAACGTGAGCAAGCACAGTGGGGCCCGGGCGGCTTCGGTGGAGGTGTGGCGGGTGGATGAGCGGTTGATGGTGCAGGTGGTGGATGACGGGGTGGGGGGTGCGGAGGTGTCCGGGGGGTCGGGGCTGGCGGGGCTGGCGGAGCGGTTGGACGCGGTGGACGGGGTGCTGGTGGTGGATTCGCCGGTGGGCGGGCCCACACGGGCGGTGGCGGAGCTGCCCTGGCGGGCCTGAGGGTTCCGGGGCCCTTCTGATGGATCTCCGCGACGTCGCGCCGCCATCCGGCCCACCGTTTCTCGCCGCCCCCCACCCCCTTCGCGCCGTCCTCCCCCGCCGTCGGGCCATTGCCAGGTGCGGGACGCCTCTTTGCTGGAATGCTGGAGGTGTTCGACTTGACGGGTGGACGGCTGGGGGGCCGGGAGCGTGGAGGACAGGGTGCGGGTGGTCATCGCCGAGGATTCGGTGCTGTTGCGGGAGGGGCTGACCCGGTTGCTCACCGACCGGGGGCATGAGGTCGTGGCCGGGGTCGGGGACGCCGAGGCGCTGCTCAAGACGATCACCGAGCTGCACGACGAGGGGGCGCTGCCCGATGTCGTCGTCGCCGATGTGCGGATGCCGCCCACGCACACCGACGAGGGGGTGCGGGCCGCCGTGGAGCTGCGCAAGGAGCATCCGGGGCTCGGTGTGCTGGTGCTGTCACAGTACGTGGAGGAAAGGTACGCCACCGAACTGCTGGCCGGTTCCAGTCGTGGTGTGGGGTATCTGCTCAAGGACCGGGTCGCCGAGGTGCGGGAGTTCGTGGACGCCGTGGTGCGGGTGGCTTCCGGGGGGACCGCGCTCGATCCGGAGGTCGTCGCGCAGTTGCTGGGGCGCAGTCGTCAGCAGGATGTGCTCGCGGGTCTCACTCCTCGGGAGCGGGAGGTGCTGGGGCTGATGGCCGAGGGGCGGACCAACTCCGCCGTCGCCCGTCAGCTGGTCGTCAGCGACGGGGCCGTCGAGAAGCACGTCAGCAATATCTTCCTGAAGCTCGGACTCTCGCCCAGTGACGGGGATCACCGTCGGGTTCTTGCGGTACTCACCTACCTCAATTCATGACGGAGTGACACTGTGGCTCGACGGTGACCCGGCGGTGATCGGAGCCGTGCCGGACGTCGTTCCTCACGTGAACCGGGGAACTCGGACGGTGCGTCTACCAGGGCGACACCGTGGGGCGGGAAATCATGACAAGTCGGGGTGCCGGGCCGTCTCAGGGCAGTGACCGTCATACGAACGGCCGAGGGAAGGTGACCCTTACAGACGTAGGGTTGATCCAGGGGGGCCTTCGGGAAGACCCCTCCGGGACAGCCACCTCGAGGGAGGTCCAGTTCAGTGACCAGTCGGGTCAGCAGCGCAACGGGACAGACCGGGCAGGCCGAGCAGGCCGACGGGACCGTCGTGGGAGAACAGCGCAAACCGGACGCGACGGCGAAGGACGTACGCCGTCTCGACCGGGTGATCATCAGGTTCGCGGGCGACTCGGGTGACGGTATGCAGCTCACCGGTGACCGTTTCACCTCCGAGACGGCCTCGTTCGGCAACGATCTGTCCACCCTGCCGAACTTCCCGGCCGAGATCCGCGCGCCCGCCGGCACTCTCCCCGGCGTCTCCTCGTTCCAGCTGCACTTCGCCGACCACGACATCCTCACGCCGGGCGATGCACCCAATGTGCTGGTCGCGATGAATCCGGCGGCCCTGAAAGCCAACATCGGGGATGTGCCCCGCGGCGCGGAGATCATCGTCAACACCGACGAGTTCACCAAACGCGCCATGCAGAAAGTGGGGTACGCGGCCTCGCCGCTGGAGGACGGCTCCCTCGACGGCTACCAGCTCCACCCGGTCCCGCTGACCACCCTGACCGTCGAGGCACTCAAGGAATTCGACCTCACCCGCAAGGAGGCCGAGCGCAGCAAGAACATGTTCGCGCTCGGCCTCCTGTCATGGATGTACCACCGCCCCACCGAGGGCACCGAGAAGTTCCTCAAGTCCAAGTTCGCCAGGAAGCCGGACATCGCGGCCGCCAACATCGCCGCCTTCCGGGCCGGCTGGAACTTCGGCGAGACGACCGAGGACTTCGCCGTCTCCTACGAGGTGGCCCCGGCGGCGAAGGCCTTTCCCGTCGGGACCTACCGGAACATCTCCGGGAACCTGGCGCTCGCCTACGGGCTGGTCACCGCCTCCCGGCAGGCCGATCTGCCGCTGTTCCTGGGGTCGTACCCGATCACCCCGGCCTCGGACATCCTGCACGAGCTGAGCCGGCACAAGAACTTCGGTGTGCGCACCTTCCAGGCCGAGGACGAGATCGCCGGCATCGGCGCCGCGCTGGGGGCGGCCTTCGGGGGGTCCCTCGCGGTCACCACCACCTCCGGGCCGGGTGTGGCGCTGAAGTCGGAGACCATCGGGCTCGCGGTCTCGCTGGAGCTGCCGCTGCTGGTCGTCGACATCCAGCGCGGGGGTCCGTCGACCGGGCTGCCGACCAAGACCGAGCAGGCCGACCTGCTCCAGGCGATGTTCGGGCGCAACGGCGAGGCCCCGGTGCCGATCGTCGCTCCCTGCACGCCCGCCGACTGCTTCGACGCCGCCCTGGAGGCCGCGCGGATCGCCCTGGCCTACCGCACCCCCGTCTTCCTGCTCTCCGACGGCTACCTCGCCAACGGCTCCGAACCCTGGCGCATCCCCGAGCTGGACGAGCTGCCGGATCTGCGGGTGCAGTTCGCCTCGGGCCCGAACCACACCCTGGACGACGGCACCGAGGTCTTCTGGCCGTACAAGCGGGATCCGCAGACCCTCGCCCGGCCGTGGGCGATCCCGGGCACCCCGGGCCTCGAACACCGCATCGGCGGCATCGAGAAGCAGGACGGCACCGGGAACATCTCCTACGACCCCGCCAACCACGACCTGATGGTCCGCACCCGCCAGGCCAAGATCGACGGCATCGAGGTCCCCGACCTGCGGGTCGACGATCCGGACGGGGCGAGAACCCTGGTTCTGGGCTGGGGGTCGACGTACGGGCCGATCACCGCGGCCGTACGACGGCTGCGGGCGGCCGGGGAAGCGGTCGCGCAGGCCCATCTGCGGCACCTGAACCCCTTCCCGCGCAATCTGGGCGAGGTGCTGGGGGCCTACGACAGGGTCGTCGTCCCCGAGATGAACCTCGGCCAGCTCGCCACCCTCATCCGGGCGAGGTATCTGGTCGACGCCCACTCCTACAACCAGGTGAACGGCATGCCGTTCAAGGCGGAGCAGCTCGCCGCGGCGCTCAAGGAGGCCATCCATGACCACTGAGCCACTCCACCTCGTGCCCAAGGCCGAAGGCCGGCAGTCCATGAAGGACTTCAAGTCGGACCAGGAGGTGCGCTGGTGCCCGGGCTGCGGCGACTACGCGATCCTCGCCGCGGTCCAGGGGTTCATGCCGGAACTGGGGCTGGCCAGGGAGAACATCGTCTTCGTCTCCGGCATCGGCTGCTCCTCGCGCTTCCCGTACTACATGAACACGTACGGCATGCACTCCATCCACGGCCGGGCCCCGGCGATCGCGACCGGGCTCGCCGCCAGCCGCCGCGATCTGAGCGTCTGGGTGGTGACGGGTGACGGGGACGCGCTGTCCATCGGCGGCAACCACCTCATCCACGCCCTGCGCCGCAACGTCAACCTCAAGATCCTCCTCTTCAACAACCGGATCTACGGGCTCACGAAGGGCCAGTACTCCCCCACCTCCGAGGTCGGCAAGATCACCAAGTCGACGCCGATGGGGTCGCTGGACGCCCCCTTCAACCCGGTCTCCCTGGCCCTCGGCGCCGAGGCCTCGTTCGTCGCCCGCACCATCGACTCCGACCGCAAGCATCTGACGGAGGTGCTCCGGCAGGCCGCCGCGCACCCGGGCACGGCGCTGATCGAGATCTACCAGAACTGCAACATCTTCAACGACGGCGCCTTCGACGCGGTCAAGGACAAGCAGCAGGCCGAGGAGGCCGTGATCCGGCTGGAGCACGGGCAGCCGATCCGGTTCGGGGCCGAGGGCGGCAAGGGCGTCGTACGGGACGCGGCGACCGGCGATCTGCGGGTCGTCGCCGTGACACCGGAGAACGAGGGGGACATCCTGGTCCACGACGCGCACGCGGCCTCCCCGACCACCGCCTTCGCGCTCTCCCGGCTCGCCGACCCCGACACCCTGTACAACACCCCGATCGGTGTGCTGCGCTCCGTCGAGCGGCCGGTCTACGACACCCAGATGGCCGAGCAGCTCGACACGGCCGTCGAGCAGCACGGCAAGGGCGACCTGGCCGCGCTGCTGGCGGGCGGGGACACCTGGACGGTCGTCGGCTGAGCAACCGCCGAGAGCGATCACCACAGGTCAGGGGCACTTACCCTGACACCAGTACCTTACTTTGAAGTGGGTACTTTCGCTCAGTTAGCGCTCCTCCTAGGGTGGGTGGCAGACCCGCTACCCCCCTAGGAGTTCTGAGCCATGAGCATCGTCGTCACCGGAGCCACCGGAAAGCTCGGCCGTCACGTCGTGGAGCAGTTGCTGGAGAAGGTTCCGGCGGAGCAGATCACGGCCGTCGTGCGCGACGAGGCCAAGGCCGCCGACTTCGCCGCGCGCGGCGTGAAGCTCGCGGTCGCCGACTACAACACCCCCGAGACCTTCGACGGCCTGTTCGCGGCCGGCGACAAGGTGCTGCTGATCTCGGGCAACGAGTTCGACAAGGGCCGCCCCGCGCAGCACCAGGTCGTCATCGACCGGGCGAAGGCCGCCGGGGTCGCGCTGCTGGCGTACACGAGCGCGTCGGGCACGCTGAGCGCCGCGCTGGCCGACGACCACCGTGCCACCGAGGCGGCGCTGACCTCCTCGGGCGTGCCGTACGTGCTGCTGCGCAACGGCTGGTACCACGAGAACTACACCGAGCAGCTCGCCCCGGTCCTGGAGCACAACGCGGTCGTCGCGGCCGCCGGTGAGGGCCGGGTGTCCTCCGCCTCCCGCGCGGACTACGCGGCCGCCGCCGTCGCCGTGCTGACGGGCGAGGGCCACGAGAACAAGACGTACGAGCTGGGCGGCGACGAGGCGTGGGGCTTCGCCGAGTACGCGGCCGAGCTGAGCCGGCAGACCGGCAAGGAGATCGTCTACAACGCGGTGCCCGCCGAGGTGCTCGTCGGCATCCTGACCGGCGCGGGGCTGCCCGAGCCGTTCGCCGCGACCCTGGCCGGCGTGGACGCGTCGATCGAGAAGGGCGAGCTGGTGGTCGACAGCGGCGACCTCTCGCGTCTGGCGGGCCGCCCGACCACCCCGTTCGCCGAGGCGATCACGGCCGCGCTCAAGGGCTGACCCGCACCGCACGGCCTCGGGACCTCCTCACCTCCGCCTGTCATGACCGTATGGCGATACGGGCATGACGGACGGGGGTGTTCGGCGTTACCTTCGTGCACGCGTGCGTGAAGGTGCGCCAGGACGCGAGAAGGAGGGGCGCCCGTGGCCGGGTCGTCGAAGGGTGAGGGCCGGATAGGTCTGCTGAACGGCTTCGCGGCGTACGGGATGTGGGGGCTGGTCCCCCTGTTCTGGCCCCTGCTCAAGCCCGCCGGGGCGGTGGAGATCCTCGCCCACCGCATGGTGTGGTCCCTCTTCTTCGTCGCCGCGGCCCTGCTCGTCGTACGGCGCTGGGCGTGGGCCGGGGAGCTGCTGCGGCAGCCGCGCCGGCTCGGGCTGGTGGTGATCGCCGCGGCCGTCATCACCGTGAACTGGGGCGTCTACATCTGGGCCGTCAACTCGGGGCACGTGGTGGAGGCCTCCCTCGGGTACTTCATCAACCCGCTGGTCACCATCGCGATGGGCGTGCTGATCCTGAAGGAACGGCTGCGGCCGGTGCAGTGGGCGGCGGTCGGCGTCGGTCTGGCCGCGGTGCTGGTGCTGACCGTGGGCTACGGCCGTCCGCCGTGGATCTCCCTGTGTCTGGCGTTCTCCTTCGCCACATACGGCCTCGTGAAGAAGAAGGTCAACCTCGGCGGGGTGGAGTCGCTGGCCGCGGAGACCGCGATCCAGTTCCTGCCCGCGCTGGCCTATCTGCTGTGGCTGTCGGCGCACGGCGGCGCCACCTTCGCCTCCGAGGGCGCCGGTCACGCGGCCCTGCTGGCCTCGACCGGTGTGGTCACCGCGCTGCCCCTGGTGTGTTTCGGGGCCGCCGCCATCCGGGTGCCGCTGTCCACGCTGGGGCTGCTGCAGTATCTGGCACCGGTGTTCCAGTTCCTGCTCGGGGTCGTCTACTTCGGCGAGGAGATGCCGGCCGAGCGGTGGGCCGGGTTCGGGCTGGTGTGGCTGGCGCTGGTGCTGCTGACCGCCGACGCGTGGCGCTCCGCGCGGCGGCCGAAGACGTCGGCCGAGGTGCCGCAGGTCCCTCAGGTGCCGTCGGCCGCAGTGGATGTGTGACCGGGGCCGGTGGTGCCCGCCTCCGGCCGATTGTCAGTGGCGGCTGGTTAAGTGGGTCGCATGAGTCGGACACCCGCGCCCACACCCGTCCACTGGAAGCTCGTCGTCGACGCCGCCGATCCGCATACCCAGGCCGACTTCTGGGCCGGTGCGCTGCACTACGCGGTGGAGGACAACAGCGCGCTGATCGAGCGGCTGCTGGCGGCCGGTGCGCTGCCGGGGGCGGCAGCCGTGGAGTTCCACGGCCGTCCTGCCTTCCGGGACCTGATCGCCGTACGCCATCCGGAGGACCCGTTCGACGCGGACAGCGGGACCGGGCTGGGGCGGCGGCTGCTGTTCCAGCGGGTGCCGGAGGCGAAGACGGTGAAGAACCGGCTGCATCTGGATCTGCACCCCGGTGCGGGGCGGCGGGCCGACGAGGTGGAGCGGCTGCGGGCGCTGGGGGCGAGTGTGCTGCGGGAGGTGAGGGAACCGTCCGGGGAGTGGGTGGTGATGGCGGATCCCGAGGGCAACGAGTTCTGCGTGCACTAGGCGCGCCGGGGCTGGGTATTCCGCGGAACCGTCCGGAATGTGAACCTCCTGTCCTGATAGCGCTCTTGACGTGCCGTTGGCGGAGCGTTCACCATCCTGGAACCCCATTCACTGTGGAATCCCTTTGATTCCCGCGGAATTCGGAGCCCCCCACATGAAGCTCTCGGTTCCCGGGCGTACGGCGGCCGCCTGCGCCTGCTCGATTGTCATGCTCCTGACTGGCGGAGCGATAGCCGGCGCGGCGCCCGCACCCCTGGCCGCCGCCCCCGACATCCCCGTGGCGAACGTCAAGGCCCACCTCGCCCAGTTGCAGTCCATCGCCACCGCCAACGGCGGCAACCGCGCCCACGGCCGGGCCGGCTACAAGGCCTCGCTCGACTATGTGAAGGCCACACTGGACGCCGCCGGGTACACCACCACCATCCAGCAGTTCACGTCCTCCGGCCGCACCGGCTACAACCTGATCGCCGACTGGCCCGGCGGCAACACCGACCAGGTCATCATGGCCGGTTCCCACCTCGACAGCGTCACCGCGGGCGCGGGCATCAACGACAACGGCTCCGGTTCGGCGGCCGTCCTGGAGACCGCCCTCGCCGTGTCCCGGGCCGCCTACCGGCCCACCCGGCATCTGCGGTTCGCCTGGTGGGGCGCCGAGGAGCTGGGCATGGTCGGCTCGCGTTACTACGTCAACAACCTCTCCTCCGCGAACCGCGCCCGCATCAGCGGCTACCTCAACTTCGACATGGTCGGCTCGCCGAACCCCGGCTACTTCGTCTACGACGACGACCCGACCATCGAGAAGACCTTCAAGGACTACTTCGCCGGCCTCGGCGTCGCGACGGAGATCGAGACCGAGGGCGACGGCCGCTCCGACCACGCGCCCTTCAAGAACGCGGGCGTCCCGGTGGGAGGTCTGTTCAGCGGCGCCGACTACATCAAGACGGCGGCGCAGGCGGCCAAGTGGGGCGGTACGGCCGGGCAGGCCTTCGACCGCTGCTACCACTCCTCCTGCGACACCACCGCCAACATCAACGACACCGCCCTGAACCGCAACGCGGACGCGCTCGCGTACGCCGTGTGGACCTTGTCCTCCTGACCCGGCCCGGCGCGCCCGGCCCGTGGACGCGCCTCGCCCGGCCTACCGGCCCGGTGCTCCGGACCTGCGGGCGCGTTCCGCCAGCCGGAGCATCCGGGCGCGGGCCGACTCCAGTTGCTCGACGTCGTCGGCGGCCGGGCCCTCCTCGGTGGTCAGCTCCGTCCACAGGCCGAGGAGTTCGGTGCCCAGGTTCAGGCCCTGCAAGGGGTCGCGCACGGCACGCCAGGCCGCCGCCGCGCTCTGGACGTTGCCGTACGCGGCCTCGCCGTCCCGGGCGCGGCGGCGGATCCGGGCCAGGTCGAGGGAGACATGGAAGGCACGCAGCGGGTCGCCCGCCAGGTAGGCGATGTACGCGCCGAGTTCACGGAGCCGGAGCACCTCGGGGTGCTCCGGTCCCAGCGTTCCCGAGGCCTCCAGCACGGTCCGCTCGGCGAGCCCGGCGGCCACGTCGATACGGCCGGCCCGCACGGCCTCGTTGATGTGCGCCATCGGCTCCCCCAGCAGCGCGGGGGCACCGTCGGTGCCGGGGAGGGTGCGGGGGTCGTCACCGAGGACCGCTTCCGCCACGGCGTCGAAGCCACGGGCGGGGGTCGGCTTGGGGTCGGGGTCGAGTGCGGCGGCCGACTCGGGGTCGGGGGTGGGAGTGAAGGCGAGGAGGGGCTTCAGCTCCGGCTCGGGGGTGGTGAAGGCGGCTTCCGGGAAGCGGTGCGGGGCGTGCTCCGAGGCCCGGTCGCGGTCCTGGTCCCGGCCCTGGCCCTGGTCCGGGGCGGCGGGCACCCCGGACTCCGGGAAAGGGGACGGCGCGTGTTCCGGCGAGGCGGGCACCGCCCCCTCCGGCTGGAGATCCATGGCCGGAGGCGGGCCGAAGACTCCCGTGGGGGCCACGACCGTGCCGGGGGCCGGGGCCTGCGCCGGGGTTGCCGTGGGCGCCGGGGGCGCCGGGGGAAGGGGCGGGATTCCGTCCTGCGGTTCTTCCGGTGCCTGCACCTGCCGCAGGACGTGCGTGGGCTTGTCCCGCCGGGGTTCTTCGGGGGCGGGCGCCGGGGCTTCCGGGGCCGGGTTCACCGGGGCCACCGGGGCCGCCGGAGCGCTCAGCACCGGAAGGGCCACCGTGGGTGCCGCCGGAGTGACCGGGCCGGCCGGGGCGCCCGGAGCAACCGGAGCCGCCGGAGCCGCCGAGGCCGCCGGAGCGCTCAGCACCGGAAGGGCCACCGTGGGTGCCGCCGGAGCGATCGGGCCGGCCGGGGCGCCCGGAGCAACCGGAGCCGCCGAGGTCATCTGCGCCGAGGACACCGCCGGTGCCCGCAGTGGCTCCGCCGTGAAGTGGCTGGAGCCGTCCGTGTCGATGCGGAGGGGGACGACGTAACCGATGCGCTCGTCGTGGACCGTGGCGAGGACGGGGTGCCCGGTGGCGACGGCGATGCGGTGGAGCTGGCCCAGGACGGCGTGCTGGATCTCCTCGCCGTCGGCCGCCGCGACCGGTACTCCTCCTATCGTCGCCGGGCCGCCCGCGCGGACGTGGACGTCGAGCGGGGCGACCAGGGCGGCGGGCCGCCCGGTGCGGTTCTGTTCCCGCTTCTTCTCGCGACTGAGTCGAGACATCGGTTCCTCACTCGGATGCGTCGTCACGCTCCGGTCGTCCAGGTGCGCGTACGCGTGCACGTACTGTTGAGTCTCTCTGTTCGCTCCCGGCCGGTGCGTCACCACGACGTCACAGCCTCGTTCCAAGGACCCGCGCCGGGCTTGCCGGGAGCGCCCACCAGAAGGAGGGGGTACGGCCATGGGGACGACCGGGACGACTCAGGCACCGGCGGGACGGCCGGGGCCGGAGATCTGGCTGCGCGGTCCGGTGCCCGAACCGGAGCCGGTACCGGGACCGTACCCGTCGGCCACCGCTCCCCGCCGCTTCTCCTGGCTGGCCACGCACGGCGGGGCCGGCGCCTCCACGCTCGCGGCGGTCTACGGCGGCCACGACTGCGGACGGGACTGGCCCGCCCCCGGTGATCCCCCGTCCGTCCTGCTCGTGGCGCGGACGCACGCGACCGGGCTGGAGTCGGCCCTGCGTGCCCTGGAGGTCTTCCGGCACGGAGAGGCCCCGCAGGGGCTCGACCTGGACGCGGTGGTGCTGGTCGCGGACGCGCCGGGACGGCTGCCGCGACCGCTGGCACAGCGGATCCGGCTCATCGAGTCGGTCGTCGACGTCCACCGGGTGCCGTGGGTGACCGAGTGGCGCCTCGGTGACCTGGGGGGCGGGCCGCCCCGGGAGACGGAGGCCCTGGCCCGGCTCACGGGGGTCAGGCGCTGAACCGGGGGACCCACCGGACGCCGTCGGCGGTCGCCATCGCCTCGGACGTGCGGGACGGGCGACTGCGGGCCGTGGACGCGGTCGCGGAGTCGCTGGCGCGGATCGCCCGGGTGGACCCCTCGCTGAGTTCCTTCGCCGAGGTGTGGGAGGGGGAGGCCGTCGAGCGGGCGCGTGCGGTGGACGCGCGGGTGGCGGCGGGTGAGCGGTTGCCGCTGGCCGGCGTGCCGATCGGGGTCAAGGGGCGGCACGGGCTGCGGGCGGCGGGGCCGTTGCTCGCCGCGGGCTGTGTGCCGGTGGGGGCGACGGCGGTGCCCGGTCCCGGTACGCCGTGGCAGACCTGGGGCGTCGGCGCGTACGGCCGTACCGTCAACCCCTGGCGGGCGGACCGTACGCCGGGCGGGTCCTCGGCCGGGTCGGCGGCGGCGGTGGCGGCCGGGCTGGTGCCGCTGGCGACGGGCAGCGACGGGGCGGGCTCGGTGCGGATCCCGGCGGCCTGGTGCGGGGTGATCGGCCTGAAGACGACGAACGGCCGGCTGCCGTCCCCGGACCGTACGGGTCTCGCGGCCCCGGGCGTGCTGGTGCGGTACGCGGCGGACGCGGCGGCGTACTGGCGGGCGATGACGGGGGCGACGGCCACGGCGGCGACGGCCACGGCGGCGACGGCCACGGCGGCGACGACGGCGACGACGGCCGCGGCGGTGACCGCCCGGCCGTCCGAGGGCACCGGTGTGCGTGCGCCGGTCACCGCCGTCTTCTCGCCCGATCTCGGGTTCGCCTCCGCCTCCCCCGACCCCGAGCCGCTGGCCCTCGCCCGGGCCGCCGTCGAGCGTCTCGCCGCCGCCGGTGTCGTACGGCTGCTGCCGGGCCAGGCGGCCGTACGGCTGGAGGATCCCGCGCCCGCCTGGCTCGCGTTGCGCGGGTCGGGGGCCGGCGGTCTCGGCGAGGCCGCGCGGATCCGGGAGGTCAACGATCGGCTGCTGGCCGGTCTCTTCGCCCGGGCCGACCTGTTGCTGACGCCGACCACCCCGAATGCGGCGCATGGTCACGAAGGGTCGGGTGAGCGGTATTCCACCGCGCTGACCTGGGCGTTCAATCTGAGCGGGCATCCGGCGGCCAGCCTTCCGGCGGGGATCGGGGCCGACGGCTGTCCGGTGGGGGTGCAGCTGGTCGCCGCGTGGGGGCGGGAGGAGACGCTGCTGGCGGTGGTCCGGGCGGCGGAGAACGCAGGGACCCTTCCGCAGGATACTTGCATGTGCATATGATGCAGGCGCGGATTATTATCGTACGCCGATCACCTGGGGGAGTCATGGACCGCCGTTTTCTCTTCGTACTGGGCAGCAGTCGTACGGACGGCAACACGGAGGCGCTGGCCCGCAGGGCCGCCGAGCAGCTGGACCCCTCCGTCGAGCAGACCTGGTTCAGCCTCGCCGAGCGACCGCTGCCCGACTTCGAGGATCTGCGGCACGACAGCGACCACGTCCGGCCCACCGAGGGGAACCTCGCGGCACTGCTCGACGCGACCCTGGCCGCGACGGACGTCGTCATCGCCTCGCCGCTGTACTGGTACTCGGTGTCCACCCAGGTCAAGCGCTATCTGGACCACTGGTCGGGCTGGCTGCGCACGCCCGGTGTCGACTTCGGGGCGACCCTGGCCGGGCGCACGCTCTGGGGGGTGACCGTACTCGCCGACACGGAGGCCTCGGTCGCCGATCCGCTGGTGGGCACGCTCAACAACTCGGCCGCGTATCTGGGGATGCGGTTCGGCGGGGTGCTGCTGGGCAACGGCAGCAAGCCCGGTGACGTACTCGGCGACACCGAGGCGCTGGCGCGCGCGAAGTCGTTCTTCGGGGGCGGGGCCCCGCTCGCACGCTTCCCCCACGAGACGCGCTGAAGGCTGCCGTGACGCTGTGCCAAGACGCTAGTGCCGCGGCAGGCAACGTTTGCCCGTCAAGGAGCGGCGTCCGGTGCGTGCTCTCGGCGTGTCGGCCGGAAGTCCTCGTACTGGACGTACTTGGGCTTTCGGCCGGTGCGGCGAGAGTGCGTGCCGGGCGTCGCGACGGGGCGAACGTTGCCTGCCGCGGCACTAGGCCGAGACGCTAGGCCGTGACGTCCTTCGTGGTGAAGCGCGCCCAGGCCGCCGAGCCGAACACCGCCACGTACAGGCCCTGAAGGCCGAGGTTCTTCACCAGGTCGTCCCAGTAGACGGGGTCGCGGACCAGGTCGGCGAAGGACAGCCAGTAGTGGGAGAAGAGATACGGCTGGATCGCGTGGAGCTGGGGGATCTGGTCGAGGATCTGGATCGTGATCAGCAGGCCGACGGTGGTCGCCATCGCGGCGATACCGCTGCCGGTCAGCGTGGAGACGAACAGGCCGAGCGCGGCCACCCCGGTCAGTGAGGCGGCCACCACCAGGGCGATCAGCAGGGCTCGGCCCAGTCCGTCGGCGAAACCGATCGTCGTACCGGAGATGGTGGTGACGTCTCCCAGGGGGAACAGCAGTGCGCCCACCGTCAGCGCCGAGAGCGCGACCACGAGGGTGGCCACCAGACAGAAGGCCAGCACCGTCGCGTACTTGGTGAGGAGGAGGCGGGTGCGGCCGGCCGGGGCGACGAGGAGGTAGCGCAGGGTCCCGGCGTTCGACTCGCCGGCGATCGCGTCGCCCGCGATGACGCCGATGGCCATCGGCAGGAAGAACGGCAGCGTCGCGGCCAGCGCGGTGAAGACCAGGAACAGACCGTTGTTGGTGACCTGGGCGATGAAGGCCGGGCCGCCGTCCCCTCCGCCGCCGGGTCCCCCCGGTCCCCCGGAGGAGCCGTCACCGGTCTCGATCTTCACGGCGATCCCGATCAGCACCGGTACGGCCGCCAGGACGCCGAGCAGCGCGAGGGTGCGCCAGCGGCGGAAGGTGATCAGCAGCTCGCTGCGGAGCAGACCGAGCGACCACCAGGGGCTCGGCCTGCGGACGAGGCCGGCCGTCGGCTCGCGCGGGTCTTCGGCCGTCGCGCCCTCGCCCGCGTCCTCCGTCGGTTCCGCCTCCGCCGGTTCCGCTCCCGCCGGTTCCGCCTCCGCCGGCTCAGCCCGCGACATCGAAGCCCTCCCCCGTGAGTGCCACGAACGCGTCCTCCAGGGAGGCGCGTTCGACGGTGAAGCCCCGGACCCGGACGCCGGCCGTCACCAGTGCGGCGTTGACTTCGGCGAGATCGCGGTCCGGGGGCTCGGCGGCGACCCGGTCCTCCTCGGAGGTCACGTCCGCCGCGCCCTGTTCCTTCAGCACCCGCGCCGCCTCGGCGGTGTCGGGCGTGATCACCACCAGCCGGCCGCGCGCGCCCGCCGCCAGTTCGGCCACCGGGCCCTGGGTGACCAGCCGGCCCTGTGCCATCACCGCCACATGGGTGCACACCTGCTCGATCTCGTCGAGGGGGTGGGAGGAGAGGAAGACGGTCGTGCCGTCCGAGGCCAGTTCCCGCACCAGGGAACGGATCTCCCGCATGCCCTGCGGGTCGAGGCCGTTGGTCGGCTCGTCGAGGACGAGGAGCCGACGCGGCTGGAGCAGCGCGGCGGCCAGGCCCAGCCGCTGCTTCATGCCGAGCGAGTACGCCTTCGCCTTCTTCCCGGCCGCCGCCGTCAGCCCGACCCGCTCCAGCGCCGCGGCGACGCGGGTCCGCCGGGTGCGGGGGTCGGCGGTCGGGTCGGCGGCGTCGTAGCGCAGGAGGTTGTCGCGGCCGGAGAGGAAGCCGTACAGCGCGGGGCCCTCGATCAGCGCGCCGACCTGGGGCAGCACGGTGCGCGCGGCCCGGGGCACGGGCTGCCCCAGAACGCGCGCCGCACCGGACGTGGGTTCGATCAGGCCCATCAGCATGCGGATCGTGGTGGTCTTGCCGGAGCCGTTGGGGCCGAGGAAGCCGAAGACGCTGCCCGCCGGGACCGTGAGGTCGAGGCGGTCCACGGCAAGCTGGCCGCCGTGGTAGCGCTTGGTGAGGGCGTGGGTGTGGATGACGGGTGCGTCATCC
This sequence comes from Streptomyces griseoruber, assembly GCF_001514205.1. Lineage (GTDB taxonomy): Bacteria > Actinomycetota > Actinomycetes > Streptomycetales > Streptomycetaceae > Streptomyces > Streptomyces griseoruber. The sequence continues at coordinate 151,218 of NZ_KQ948783.1, forward strand.
ATGGGCTCCCCCTTCGCTCGCTTCCCCGGGCCTGCGGTTCCGCAGGCCCCCCTACTTCGCGGAGTCCGCCGCCTTCACCAGGGCGTCCTTGGTGACGGCGCCGACGTAGATCTTGCCGTCGTCCGTGACCAGGGCGTTGATCAGCCGGGTGGAGAAGACGGTGCCGGAGCCGAACTTGCCGCTGACCTTGTCGCCGAAGGAGCCGAGGAAGCCGCTGAGGGCGCCGCCGGCGTCGGAGCCGAGTTCGGAGTTGAGCTCGGAGTCGGAGGGGACGCCCTTGCCGCCGGACTCGATGACGGCGACGGAGGTCCAGCCCTTGCCGAGGACGTCGAAGCCCTCGGGCTCCTCGCCGGAGCCGGTGAGGCCGCCGGATCCGCCGAGGCCTTCGAGGCCCTTGGGCAGGTCCTTGGGCAGGTCCTCGCCGGCCGCGCCCGGCTTGCCGGAGTCCTTCGCCGCCTCGTCGGCCTCGGTGACCTTCGCCCCCTTGGGCGGGGTGAAGTCGAAGGTGGAGGCGGCGGGCTCGGCGAAGGTGACCTGGGTGAAGCCGGCGTCCACGACGGCGGCGCCGCCGCTCGACGGGGTCAGCGTGAACTTCAGCGGCAGCCCGGTCTTCGCGTCCACCGCCACGCTGATCGCGCCGACCGTGGAGCCGGACTGCTTCGGCTTGATCAGCAGCTTGTAGGCGTCGCGGCCCGCGACGTGGACCGTGCCGTCGACGGTGACGGAGGTGGTGTCGTCGACCGCCTTGAGGGCGTCCTCGGTGAGGTCCTTGGGGGTGGCGGGCGGCTCCGCTTCCGCGGCGCCCTTGCCGGCGCTCTCGTCGGTGGTCGCGTGGTAGACCTCGTTGGAGGCGCTGTCGTAGCCCCACACGTCCTTGCCGTTGTGGATGACGCTGTACTCGGCGGCGTCCTCGACCAGGGAGAGCTTCTGCCGGTCGGGGCCGTCGGCGGCCACGCGCAGGGTGTGGGTGCCGGAGGCGAGTTCGGTGAGCTTGGCCGAGGGGTCGGCGGACGATCCGTCACCGCCGTTGCCCGCGACGCCGGAGAGCAGGCCGCTCTCCAGGCCGCCGAGGTCGGGCAGGCCAAGGTCGGTGGTGATCTTCACGGTGCCGGACAGCTGCTGCACGTCCGAGGCGGCGATCTTGTCGAGGAGCTGCTGGGCGGTGATCTTCGGCAGGTCGGGGTCGCCGGAGTCGGCGAGCGCCGGGACCAGGCCGATCGTCGCCGCGGCGACGCCGATCACGGTGACCGGGACGATGTACCGCACGGCCTTGCGCCGCCCGACGCGCAGGTCGTCCGTCTCCCCGGCGGTCGTGCTGTCGTCGGTTGCGTTCGGTGCCATGTGTGCCTTACCTCCGTCGTCGGCGGCGGCTGGTCATCTCACGGAGAGCGTCCCCACCCCGTGCCGCCATTCTCACCCGAATCGGTGAGGAGTGGTGTTTTCCGTGATTCCCATCTGACCAAATCCCACGTGAGGAGGCGTCACCCCACGGACTCAACTCCGCGTACACCTGCGGTATGACACGAGGGACGCCGGGGTGCTCCGCCCCCTAGGGGTAGGGGACGACGAGCGCGCGGGGCGCCAGGGGGCGCCAGGGGGCGTCAGCCGGCGCGGTGGACCACCGCGTCGCAGAGCCCCATGAGCGCCGCCTTCGCGTCGCACTCCGTGAGGGGGGCCAGCGCGGCGCGGGCCTCCTCCGCGTAGCGCACCGTGTCGCGGCGGGCCTGCTCCAGCGCCGGGTGGGCGCGCAGGGCCGCGACCGCCTCGGCGAGCCGGGCGTCGTCGCTCAGGTCGGAGTCGAGGAGCTCGCACAGCGCGATGTCCTCGGGCAGCGCCTGCTGGGCCGCCCGCTCGCGCAGCCGCAGCACGGGCAGGGTGGGGACGCCCTCGCGCAGGTCGGTGCCGGGCGTCTTGCCCGACTCGTGGGAGTCGGAGGCGATGTCCAGGACGTCGTCGGCGAGCTGGAAGGCGACGCCGAGGCGCTCCCCGTACTGGGTGAGCACGTCCACCACCGTCTCGTCGGCGCCCGACATCATCGCGCCGAAGCGGCAGGACACCGCCACCAGGGAGCCGGTCTTGCCGCCGAGGACGTCGAGGTAGTGGTCGACCGGGTCCCGGCCGTCGACCGGGCCGGCCGTCTCCAGGATCTGGCCGGTGACCAGCCGCTCGAACGCCTCCGCCTGCACCCGCACCGCCTCCGGGCCGAGGTCGGCCAGGATGTGCGAGGCGCGCGCGAAGAGGAAGTCGCCGGTGAGGACGGCGAGCGAGTTGCCCCAGCGGGCGTTCGCGCTGGGCACGCCGCGCCGCACCGCGGCCTCGTCCATCACGTCGTCGTGGTACAGGGTCGCCAGATGGGTGAGCTCGACGACGACCGCGGAGGGGACGACCCCCGGCGCGTACGGGTCGCCGAAGCGCGCGGCGAGCATCACGAGCAGCGGCCGGAACCGCTTCCCGCCGGCCCGCAGCAGATGCTGGGCCGCCTCCGTGATGAACGGGACCTCACTCTTGGTGGCCTCGAGCAAGCCTTCCTCGACAGCCGCCAATCCGGCCTGGACATCGGCTTCCAGAGCCTGGTCCCGCACGCTCAGCCCAAACGGCTCGACGACGGTCACGAGGAGTCTCCTGTCTGCTGGTGTCTATCGGCGGCTACGCGGTTTGTCGATAGGTCTCTGCGCTCACTCAAGTCAGCGTATCCGGTCAGGTTTCGATCACCACGAGCCCCCACGGTTACAGCCCGGACAGGCCCTATGAGAAGGGGCACCCCTTAAGCCGCCATCTGGGTTTATTGCCCGATTCACCCCTCTTGTGGACCCCGGTGAGTTGCCTCACTCGCCCAGCCGAACCGACCCCCTTCCGGTTCCCCTCCGCCTCACCCCGACACCTCGGCCGACACGGGCGAGTTGATGCTTTGCAGCCACAAAGGATCAAGCGCCTCATAGGCCACGGATCAAGGTCAATAGGGGTTAACCATGAATTCACCACTTGTTCCGGACATGTGCTCTCGCATACGTTCCCGGCCTGTCGGGCGGACGCCTAATCCTGCCGCCGCCCGAACACCCACCGAGAACACCACGGCAGGAGCGGGGGAACCAGGTAAGTCGCCGCACCGGTCCAGCCGGGCCGTGCCCATGGGCACGCTCCGGACAGACCGGTACGGCTTGGGGTGAAGTCGTGTCCGTGAGGGCACGACCGGGCAGCTCCCGCCCGAACCCGACAGCTCACCTCGCAGGCGACGGAGAGGAACTTCGCCATGCCTGCTCAGCCCCGTCGTACCCGCCGCCTCGCCCGCACGCTCGCCGTCGCCGCCACCGGCGTCACCGTGCTCGCCCTGCCGATCCTCGGCGCGACCACCGCCTCCGCGGCCACGCCGACCGTGGCCACCGCCAGCAGCCTCGGCTACGCCAACAACCTCGACGGCTGGATCCGCGCCTCGCTCCAGGTCATGGCGCAGCACGGGATCCCCGGCACCTACAACGGCATCTACCGCAACGTGATCCGGGAGTCCTCGGGCAACCCGTCCGCCATCAACCTCTGGGACTCCAACGCGGCCGCCGGCACCCCCTCCAAGGGGCTGCTGCAGATCATCGACCCGACCTTCAACGCGTACCACGTCTCCGGCACGTCCTGGGACCCGTACGACCCGGTCGCGAACATCACCGCGTCCTGCAACTACGCGGCCGCGCGGTACGGCTCGATCGACAACGTGTTCGGCGCGTACTGAGCCGGCCTGCGGCTACGCATAGAGACGTTCGAGGACGACGGCCACGCCGTCGTCCTCGTTCGACGTCGTCACCTCGTCGGCCACCGCCTTCAGCTCCGGATGGGCGTTGGCCATCGCGACCCCGCGGGCGGCCCAGTCGAACATCGGGATGTCGTTGGGCATGTCCCCGAAGGCGATGGTGTCCTCGGGTCCGATGCCCAGGTGCTCGGCGGCCAGGGCCAGCCCCGTCGCCTTGGTGATCCCGCACGGCTGGAGCTCCACCGTGCCCGGCCCGGACATGGTGACGGTGGCGAGCGAGCCGACCACCGCGCGGGCCGTCGAGGCCAGTTCGTCGTCGGAGAGCGTCGGATGGCGCAGCAGCACCTTGCTGATCGGCTCGCACCACAGGTCGTCGCGGCGCTCCACGCGCAGGGCGGGCAGGGTCGGGTGCGGCATCAGATAGCCCGGCTCGATCAGTGTGAGCCCGTCGACGCCGTCCTGGTCGACGGCCGCGTACACCTGCCCGACCTCGGCCTCGATCTTGCCGAGCGCGGTCTCCGCGAGTTCCCGGTCCAGGGTGACCGACCACAGCAGACGGTCCCCGCCGGCGTCGTACAGCTGCGCACCCTGTCCGCACACCGCGAGTCCTCTGCTGTGCAGGCGGTCCAGGAGCGGTCGTACACGCGGCGCGGGCCGGCCGGTCACCACCAGATGGCGAGCGCCGGCCGCCGCCACCCGCGCGAGCGCGTCCAGCGACCGGTCGGAGAACGTGTCGTCGCCGCGCAGCAGCGTTCCGTCCAGGTCGGTGGCGACGAGGGAGTACGTGGTGCGCTCGGCATATGCGGTGGGTGCGGCCATGATCAGAGAATACGGATCCCGCACCCCCCGGACTCGACGTGAACCGGACCAGGACGGAGTCCGGCCCCCTTCTGTCAACTCCCCTTCTTTTGTTGACCGATCACTCACCGATCGCGGGTGAACACGGGTCCGGGAAACGCCTTCCGGCACATCGCCGGGTAACGACCGGTCGGCGACCCGCACCCTTCGACAGCTGTCCGAGATCCGGGCGGCCCGCAGGCCGACCCGTGCCGCCCGCCCGAGGTCGGACGTAACGTGTGGCCCGGCCGCCCGCACCCGCGGAGCGGACGCGAGCACGACATGGTGAGCAGGAAAGAGAGGCAGTACCCGATGCCCCCCTTCGACATCCCCGAGGGCGACCCCTTCGGCCCGCACAACCTTCCGTACGGCGTCTTCTCGCTCCCCGGCCCTGCGGAGCGGACCGTCGGCGTACGGCTCGGCGACCACGTCCTGGACGCGGGCGCCGCGGCCCGTGCGCTCGGCTCGCCGCACGCCGCCCTGCTCGCCCGGCCGACCCTCAACCCCCTGCTGGCGGCGGGCCGCACCACCTGGTCGGAGGTCCGGCGCACCCTCACGGAGGCCGTCACCGACCCCGCGCACCGCGCCACCCTCGAACCGCTCCTGCACCCCCTGTCCTCGGTGACCCTGCACCTGCCGTTCGACGTCGCGGACTACGTCGACTTCTACGCCTCCGAGAACCACGCCCGGAACGTCGGCCGGATCTTCCGCCCCGACGCACCCGACTCCCTCACCCCGAACTGGAAGCATCTGCCGATCGGTTACCACGGCCGCTCGGGCACGGTGATCGTCTCCGGCACCGATGTCGTCCGCCCGTCGGGCCAGCGCAAGGGCCCGGCCGATCCCGCCCCGGTGTTCGGTCCGTCCGTCCGCCTCGACATCGAGGCCGAGGTCGGCTTCGTGGTGGGCGTGCCGTCGGCGATGGGGAAGCCGGTGGCCGCGGCCGCCTTCCGGGACCATGTGTTCGGCCTCTGCCTGCTCAACGACTGGTCCGCCCGGGACGTCCAGGCCTGGGAGTACGTCCCCCTCGGTCCGTTCCTCGGGAAGTCCTTCGCCACCTCGGTGTCGGCCTGGATCACCCCGCTGGAGGCGCTGGAGGAGGCCCGGGTGGCGCCGCCCGGGCGCACCCATCCGCTGCTGCCCTACCTGGACGACACCTCCGCCGAACCCGCCGGCTACGACCTGCGCATCTCGATCGCGATCAACGGCCATGTCGTGTCCGAACCCCCCTTCGCCTCGATGTACTGGACCGCCGCCCAGCAGCTCGCCCACATGACCGTGAACGGCGCCTCCCTGCGCACCGGCGACCTCTACGGCTCGGGCACGGTCAGCGGCCCGGCCCCCGAGCAGCGCGGCTCCCTGCTGGAACTGACCTGGAACGGCCGCGACGCCCTGGAACTCCCCGACGGCAAGCGCACCTTCCTGGAGGACGGCGACGAGGTGACCCTGTCGGCCTGGGCCCCGGGTCCCGGCGGCCTGCGGGTGGGGCTCGGGGAGGTGAGCGGGCGGATCGTGGCGGGATGACGGCCTGCTTCCAGCAGGCTGACGCGGGCGGTCGCCGCCGTCATACTGGCGGCGGGCGCGGTTCTCGTGCCGCTCCCGCCGCACGTCTGTCGCACCCCCGGCCGGACCTCCGCTCCCGGAGCACGGCCCCGCCGCACCTTGCGCGTCCCTCGCCCGTTCTCTCCGATCAGGATCCGGAGCCCCTGGCATGACCGATGGCATGACCGTCTGCCTGCTCCTGCTGAGCGCCGTCGCGGTGACCGCCGCCGTGCCGGTGCCGCGTGCGCTGACCCGGGCGCAGTGGCCGGAGCGGGAGCCGGTGGTGGCGCTGTGGGTGTGGCAGTGCCTGGTCGCCACGGTCCTGCTGTGCTGTCTGACGGCGCTGGTGCTCGGTGCCGCCGCCGTCTTCCACACCGTCCGTGCCCAGGTGTTCGCGCCCGCGCCACCCGCGGTCACCGAGGCGTACGACCTCTCCGCCGCCCCGCCCTGGGCCGCCGCGCTCACCCTGCTGCTGGCCTGCGGGGCCGCCTGGACCACCGCGATGCTGGCCCGGGAGCTCGTCGAGGCACGCCGGCGCCGCGGCCAGACCCGCGCCCATCTGCGGGAACGCGCCCCCGAGCTGCCCGCGGGCCTGCCGTCCGCCCGGGGCCCGCTGCTCGTGCTGGAGGACGAGTACCCCGACGCCTGGTGGATGCCCGGCAACCCGCCCCAGCTGATCGTCACCACCGGGGCCCTGCACCGCCTCACCTCCCACCAGCTGGACGCCGTCCTGGCCCATGAGCGCGACCACGCCCGCGCCCACCACGACTGGCTGCTGCACCTCTCGACCGCCCTGGCCACCGGATTCCCCCGCATTCCGCTCTTCTCCCATTTCTGCGACCAGACCCACCGCCTGGTCGAACTCGCCGCCGACGACACCGCCTCCCGTCGCTGCGGCCACCTGACCACCGCCCTGGCACTGATCGAGCTGAACCAGCACCGGGGCGTCCTGTCCTGCGCCTCCAGCCACCGTCTCCTCGGCGAGCGCGTCGACCGTCTCCTGGAGCCACCGCCCCGGCTGGGCCGCAGGCACCGGGCGCTGACGACGGCGGTGGCCGGACTGGTGCCCCTGCTCCCCCTGCTGATCGCCTTCGCACCGGGCCTCAACGCCCTGGCGTGACACCGGCTCCGTACCGCGCCCCGCAGACGGCACGGTGGTGGCAGATCTTGTCGCGAGCGACCGCGGCCCGGTGTACCCGAAGCTGAGCCATCTCCCCGAGGAGTCGATCTCCGCACCGGAGTCCCTCCTCCACTCCACGGAGCGTCCGACGCGCGGCACCTTCCACTCCGGGCGGGGCCACGACTACCGCACGCACGACATCGAGATGCACATCTCCGAGATCGGCCTGTGCGGCGGCCACTCGGCCTCGGGCGTACGGGTCGACGGCCACGCCCGGACGACCGTCCCCCGGCTGTACGCCGCGGGCGACCTGGCCTGTGTCCCGCACAACTACATGATCGGCACGTTCGTCTTCGGCGACCTCGCGGGCGCCGACGCCGCTCAGCACTCCCCCTACGAAGGGGAGTTGCCCGCCGAGCAGCTGAGGGAGGCGCACGAGCTGGTCTACCGCCCGCTGCACAACCCGGACGGCCCGCCGCAGCCCCAGGTCGAGTACAAGCTGCGCCGCTTCGTGAACGACTACGTGTCCCCGCCGAAGTCGGGCGCGCGGCCCTGGCCACGGCCCCGGCCGACTCGGACGCGGATGTCAGGGCGTACGCGGGACGGGCGTTGTGAGGCCGTGGACCGAACCCCGGCGGTCCGACCCGCCGTCCGGGCGGCCGCACCGTCGGGTCCGCCCCCGGTCCGGGCGGCCGGGCGCCCTGGGTCCGGGAACCTATATCCAGTCGTCCGGCTCGGGCTCCATGTCCATCTCGGGCCAGTCGTCGTCGGGCGGGGACGCTGCGCCGGACCCGGCGTCGGCCCCGCCGACGCCGTCCGTCTCCCCTCCGGCCTCCCGAGCCTGCGCACCGCCCAGCTCCGCCAGCACCGCGATGACACCCTCCCCGTACGTCGCGAGCTTCTTCTCGCCGACGCCGCTGATGCCGCCCAGCTCCCGCACCGACGTCGGCCACGCGGTGACGATCTCCCGGAGGGTGGCGTCGTGGAAGATGACGTACGCCGGGACGCCCTGTTCGCGGGCCTGTTCGGCGCGCCAGGCGCGCAGTGCCTCGAAGACGGGTTGCAGCTGCTCGGGCAGCTCGGCCGCGGCCGCCTTGGCCTTGCCCTTCCCCCCGGACGACGCGCCCGACGCCTTGGGGGTCGCCGGCTTCCTGGGTTCCTTGCGCAGCGGCACCTCCCGCTCGCGCCGCAGGACCTCCCCGCTGGACTCGGTCAGCACCAGGGTGCCGTACTCCCCCTCGACCGAGAGGAGACCCTGTGCCAGCAACTGCCGGATGACGCCTCGCCATTCGCCCTCGGCGAGCTCCTCTCCGATGCCGAACACGGACAGCTGGTCGTGGTCGAACTGGATGACCTTGCCCGTGCGCTTGCCCAGCAGGATGTCGACGATCTGCACCGCGCCGAACTTCTGCCCGCGCTCCCGCTGGAGCCGCACCACCGTCGACAGCACCTTCTGGGCGGCGATCGTGCCGTCCCAGGTCTCCGGCGGGGCGACGCAGGTGTCGCAGTTGCCGCAGCCCGCCGGGGCGGGTTCCTGCCCGAAGTAGGCGAGGAGCTGGCCCCGCCGGCACTGGGCCGTCTCGCACAGCGCCAGCATGGAGTCCAGGTGGGCGGTGGCCCGCCGGCGGAACGCCTCGTCTCCCTCGCCGGACTGGATCAGCTTGCGCTGCTGTATGACGTCGTTGAGGCCGTAGGCCATCCAGGCCGTCGAGGGGAGGCCGTCCCGGCCCGCGCGGCCGGTCTCCTGGTAGTAGCCCTCGATCGACTTGGGCAGGTCGAGGTGGGCGACGAAGCGGACGTCCGGCTTGTCGATGCCCATGCCGAAGGCGATGGTCGCGCACACGACCAGGCCCTCCTCGCGCAGGAACCGCGCCTGGTGCGCGGCGCGGGTGCCGGCGTCCAGGCCCGCGTGGTACGGGACCGCCTCGACGCCGTTCTTCGAGAGGAACTCGGCGGTCTTCTCCACCGAGTTGCGCGAGAGGCAGTACACGATGCCCGCGTCGCCCGAGTGCTCCTCGCGCAGGAAGCCCAGGAGCTGCTTCCTGGGGTCGGCCTTGGGCACGATCCGGTACTGGATGTTGGGGCGGTCGAAGCTCGCCACGAAGTGCCGGGCGGCCGGCATGTTCAGCCGCTGGGTGATCTCCTGGTGCGTCGCGTGGGTGGCCGTCGCGGTGAGCGCGATGCGCGGGACGTCCGGCCAGCGCTCGCCGAGCAGGGAGAGGGACAAGTAGTCGGGGCGGAAGTCGTGGCCCCACTGGGACACGCAGTGCGCCTCGTCGATCGCGAAGACCGAGATCTTGCCGCGTGAGAGCAGATCCAGCGTGGAGTCCAGACGCAGCCGCTCCGGCGCCAGGTACAGCAGGTCCAGTTCGCCCGCGAGGAACTCGGCCTCGACCACGCGCCGCTCGTCGAAGTCCTGCGTGGAGTTGACGAACCCGGCGCGCACACCGAGCGCGCGGAGTGCGTCCACCTGGTCCTGCATGAGGGCGATCAGAGGTGACACGACCACGCCCGTGCCCGGTCTGACCAGGGCCGGAATCTGGTAGCAGAGCGACTTGCCGCCGCCCGTCGGCATGAGGACGACCGCGTCCCCGCCGGCCACCACATGCTCGATGACCTCTTCCTGCTCGCCGCGGAAGGCCTCGTACCCGAAGACCCGGTGCAGCGTGGCCAGGGCCTCGCTCTCGGTCCGCCCCGGTGTCCCGGTGATCCCTGTCATCTCGCTGATCCCGCCCGTCCCGCCCATCGTCTCGTCCCCCGTACGTCGTCCCTCGACCACTGCCTCCACGATAGGGGTCCGGACTGACACCGCCGGAGTTATCCACAGGCTCGATCAGGTCACCCTGTGTACATCTGTCCTCACTCGAACACGCGGACGGGCCCGGCCCCCCGGAAACCGAGGGAGCCGCGCCCGCCGTATACGCGCGTCTCGCGGGTCAGCGCACGAACACCCCTGCCTGGTTCGCCAGGTCCAGGAAGTACTGCGGCGCCACACCGAGCACCAGGGTGACCGCGACCCCCACGCCGATGGCCGTCATCGTCAGCGGCGACGGCACCGCGACGGTCGGGCCCTCGGGCTTCGGCTCGCTGAAGAACATCAGCACGATCACCCGGATGTAGAAGAACGCGGCGATCGCCGACGAGATCACACCGACCACGACCAGCGGCCCGGCCCCACCCTCGGCGGCCGCCTTGAACACGGCGAACTTCCCGGCGAACCCGGAGGTCAGCGGGATACCGGCGAAGGCCAGCAGGAACACCGCGAACACGGCCGCGACCAGCGGCGACCGCCGGCCCAGCCCCGCCCACTTGGACAGGTGCGTGGCCTCGCCGCCGGCGTCGCGCACCAGCGTCACCACGGCGAACGCGCCGATCGTCACGAAGGAGTACGCGGCCAGGTAGAACAGCACGGACGAGACACCGTCGGGGGTGGTCGCGATGACACCCGCGAGGATGAAGCCGGCGTGCGCGATGGACGAGTACGCCAGCAGCCGCTTGATGTCGGTCTGGGTGATCGCGACGATCGCGCCGCCCAGCATGGTGATGACCGCGACGCCCCACATGACCGGCCGCCAGTCCCAGCGCAGGCCGGGCAGGACGACGTACAGGATCCGCAGCAGCGCGCCGAAGGCGGCCACCTTGGTCGCCGCGGCCATGAAGCCGGTGACCGGGGTGGGGGCGCCCTGGTAGACGTCCGGCGTCCACATGTGGAACGGCACGGCGCCGACCTTGAACAGCAGGCCCATGACGATCAGCGCGGTGCCGATGAGCAGCAGCGCGTCGTTGCCCATGGTGTCGGCGAGCGCCGGGTTCACGTTCTTGACGGTGCCGTCGACGACCTGGGAGATCGTCCCGTACGACACCGAGCCGGCGTAGCCGTAGAGCAGGGCGATGCCGAAGAGGGTGAACGCGGAGGCGAACGCGCCGAGCAGGAAGTACTTGACCGCGGCCTCCTGCGACATGAGCCGCTTGCGGCGGGCCAGGGCGCACAGGAGGTAGAGCGGGAGCGAGAAGACTTCCAGGGCGATGAAGAGGGTCAGCAGGTCGTTGGCCGACGGGAAGACCAGCATGCCGGCGACCGCGAAGAGCAGCAGCGGGAAGACCTCGGTGGTGGTGAAACCGGCCTTGACCGCGGCTTTCTCGCTGTCGCTGCCGGGCACGGAGGCCGCCTGGGCGGCGAAGGAGTCGACCCGGTTGCCGTGTGCCTCGGGGTCGAGGCGGCGTTCGGCGAAGGTGAACAGGCCGACCAGGGCGGCCAGCAGGATCGTGCCCTGGAGGAAGAGGGCCGGTCCGTCGACCGCGATCGCGCCCATGGCGGCGATGCGCGCCTTCGTCGTGCCGTAGCCGTCCGCCGCGAGGGCGACGACCGCGGCGAACGCGGCGGCCAGCGCCACGACGGACACGAACAGCTGTGCGTAGTAGCGGTGCTTGCGCGGCACGAAGGCCTCGACGAGCACCCCGACGATCGCCGCTCCCACGACGATCAAGGTGGGCGACAATTGCCCGTATTCGATCTTCGGCGCGTCGATCTTGGCGATCGGCTCGGCCGCCGTTGTCCACAGGCTGTGGACGGCTGATGCGCTCACTTGGCCGCCTCCACCTCGGGCCGGGGGTCCTTCTGATGTACGTCGGAGAGGGTCTGCTGGACCGCCGGGTTGACGATGTCCGTGAGGGGCTTCGGATAGACGCCCAGGAAGATCAGCAGCACGATCAGCGGGGCGACGACCGCGAGCTCACGCGCGCGGAGGTCGGGCATCGCGGAGACCTCGGCCTTCACCGGGCCCGTCATCGTCCGCTGGTAGAGGACGAGGGTGTACAGCGCGGCGAGCACGATGCCGAAGGTGGCGATGATGCCGATCGCCGGGTAGCGCGAGAACGTGCCGACGAGGACCAGGAACTCGCTCACGAACGGCGCCAGCCCGGGCAGCGACAGCGTCGCCAGACCGCCGATCAGGAAGGTGCCGGCGAGCACCGGGGCGACCTTCTGCACACCGCCGTAGTCCGCGATGAGCCGCGAGCCGCGCCGGGAGATCAGGAAGCCGGCGACCAGCATCAGGGCGGCCGTCGAGATGCCGTGGTTGACCATGTAGAGCGTGGCGCCTGACTGGCCCTGGCTGGTCATCGCGAAGATGCCCATGATGATGAAGCCGAAGTGCGAGATCGACGCGTACGCCACCAGCCGCTTGATGTCGCGCTGACCGACGGCGAGCAGCGCCCCGTAGACGATGCTGATCAGCGCGAGGACGAGGATGGCGGGCGTGGCCCACTTGCTGGCCTCCGGGAACAGCTGGAGACAGAAGCGGAGCATCGCGAAGGTGCCCACCTTGTCGACCACCGCGGTGATGAGGACGGCGACGGGGGCGGTGGACTCCTGCATGGCGTTGGGCAGCCAGGTGTGCAGCGGCCACAGGGGCGCCTTCACCGCGAAGGCGAAGAAGAAGCCGAGGAACAGCCAGCGTTCGGTGCTGGTCGCCATGTGCAGCGAGCCGTTCGCGCGGGCGTCGGCGATCTCGGTGAGCGAGAAGCTCCCGGCCACCACGTACAGCCCGATCACCGCGGCCAGCATGATCAGGCCGCCGACCAGGTTGTAGAGCAGGAACTTCACGGCCGCGTACGACCGTTGCGTGGACGCCGCCTGCTCGCCGTGCTCGTGGGCACGGTCGCCGAAGCCGCCGATGAGGAAGTACATCGGGATGAGCATGGCTTCGAAGAAGATGTAGAACAGGAAGACGTCGGTGGCCTCGAAGGAGAGGATCACCATCGCCTCGACGGCCAGCATCAGGGCGAAGAAGCCCTGGGTGGGCCGCCAGCGCTTGCTGCCGGTCTCCAGCGGGTCGGCGTCGTGCCAGCCCGCCAGGATGATGAAGGGGATCAGCAGCGCGGTGAGCGCGATGAGGGCCACCGCGATGCCGTCCACGCCGAGTTCGTAGCGGACCCCGAAGTCCGCGATCCAGGCGTGGGACTCGGTGAGCTGGTAGCGGCTGCCGTCCGGGTCGAAGCGCACCAGGACGGCGATCGCCAGGGCGAGGGTGCCGAGGGAGACGAGCAGGGCCAGCGATTTGGCGGCGTTGCGCCGGGCGGCCGGGACGGCGGCCGTGGCGACCGCCCCGATCGCCGGGAGCGCGGCCGTCGCTGTCAGCAGAGGAAAGGACATCGGTATCAGACCGCCCTCATCAGCAGGGTCGCGGCGACGAGGAGCGCCGCACCGCCGAACATCGAGACCGCGTACGACCGCGCGAAGCCGTTCTGCAGTCGGCGCAGCCGTCCGGAGAGGCCGCCGACCGAGGCCGCCGTGCCGTTGACGACTCCGTCGACCAGGGTGTGGTCGACGTACACCAGGGAGCGGGTGAGGTGCTCGCCGCCGCGGACCAGGACGACGTGGTTGAAGTCGTCCTGCAGCAGGTCGCGGCGGGCGGCCCGGGTGAGCAGCGACCCGCGCGGGGCGACGGCCGGGACCGGGCGGCGGCCGTACTGGGCGTAGGCGATGGCGACGCCGATGACCAGGCAGACCATGGTCGCGCCGGTGACCGTCGCCACGCTGAGCGGGGAGTCGCCCTCGCTGTGCCCGGTGACGGGTTCGAGCCAGTGCAGGAAGCGGTCGCCGATGCTGAAGAACCCGCCCGCGAGGACCGACCCGAAGGCCAGCACGATCATCGGGATCGTCATGATCTTGGGCGACTCGTGCGGGTGCGGCTCATGGCCGTCCGCGTCGGGCTGCCAGCGCTTCTCGCCGAAGAACGTCATCAGCATCACGCGCGTCATGTAGTACGCGGTGATGGCCGCGCCCAGCAGCGCGCAGCCGCCGAGGATCCAGCCCTCGGTGCCGCCCTTGGCGAAGGCCGCCTCGATGATCTTGTCCTTGGAGAAGAAGCCGGACAGACCGGGGAAGCCGATGATGGCGAGGTAGCCGAGGCCGAAGGTGATGAAGGTGACCGGCATGTACGTCCGCAGGCCGCCGTACTTGCGCATGTCGACCTCGTCGTTCATGCCGTGCATCACGGAGCCGGCGCCGAGGAACAGCCCGGCCTTGAAGAAGCCGTGCGTCACCAGGTGCATGATCGCGAAGACGTAGCCGATCGGGCCGAGGCCCGCGGCCAGCACCATGTAGCCGATCTGCGACATGGTCGAGCCGGCCAGCGCCTTCTTGATGTCGTCCTTCGCGCAACCGACGATCGCACCGAACAGGAGCGTGACCGCTCCGACGACGGTGACGACGAGCTGGGCGTCGGGCGCGCCGTTGAAGACGGCCGCGGAGCGGACGATCAGATAGACGCCCGCGGTCACCATCGTCGCCGCGTGGATGAGGGCGGAGACCGGGGTCGGGCCCTCCATGGCGTCCCCGAGCCAGGACTGCAGCGGCACCTGGGCGGACTTGCCGCAGGCCGCGAGGAGCAGCATCAGGGCGATGGCGGTCAGCCTGCCCTCGCTCGCGTCGCCCGCGATGCCCGGCTCCTGCTCGCTGCCGAGCAGCGGGCCGAAGGCGAAGGTCCCGAAGGTGGTGAACATCAGCATGATGGCGATCGACAGGCCCATGTCGCCGACACGGTTGACCAGGAAGGCCTTCTTCGCCGCGGTGGCCGCGCTGGGCTTGTGCTGCCAGAAGCCGATGAGCAGGTAGGAGGCGAGACCGACGCCCTCCCAGCCGACGTACAGCAGCAGGTAGTTGTCGGCGAGGACGAGCAGCAGCATCGCCGCGAGGAACAGGTTGAGGTAGCCGAAGAAGCGGCGGCGCCGCTCGTCGTGCTCCATGTACCCGACCGAGTACAGGTGGATCAGCGAGCCGACGCCCGTGATCAGCAGCACGAACGTCATCGACAGCTGGTCGAGGCGGAAGGCCACGTCCGCCTGGAAGCCCTCGACCGGGATCCAGGTGAACAGGTGCTGGGTGAGCGTCCGGTCGTCGGCGCTCCTGCTGAGCAGGTCGCCGAAGAGGACGAGGCCGAACACGAAGGAGGCGGCCGCGAGGAGCGTGCCGATCCAGTGGCCGACGGCGTCGAGCCGGCGGCCGCCGACCAGGAGGACGGCCGCTCCGAGCAGGGGCGCCGCGATCAGCAGCGCGATCAGGTTCTCCACGATTCTTCCGACCCCTTACAGCTTCATCAGGCTGGCGTCGTCGACCGAGGCCGAGTGGCGGGAACGGAACAGCGACACGATGATCGCGAGTCCCACCACGACCTCCGCTGCGGCGACGACCATCGTGAAGAAGGCGATGATCTGGCCGTCGAGGTTGCCGTGCATCCGGGAGAAGGTGACGAACGCGAGGTTGCAGGCGTTGAGCATCAGCTCGATGCACATGAACACGACGATCGCGTTGCGCCTGATCAGCACGCCGGTCGCGCCGATCGTGAACAACAGGGCGGCGAGGTAGAGGTAGTTGACGGGGTTCACTTCGACGCCTCCTCGGTCCGCCGGGAGTTCCGCTCGAGGTGCGGCGGCTCGCTCCCGCCGCGCTCCAGGCGGTCCTCGGAACGCTGTTCCAGCGCCTTGAGGTCGCTCAGCGCCTGGGTGGACACATCACGGATCTGGCCGCGTTCCCGCAGGGTGCTGCTGACCGTGAGCTCCGACGGGGTGCCGTCGGGCAGCAGGCCGGCGACGTCCACGGCGTTGTGCCGGGCGTACACGCCGGGGGCGGGCAGCGGCGGGACGTGCTTGCCGTCGCGGACGCGCTGTTCGGCCAGCTCGCGCTGGGTCTTCGCGCGCTCGGTGCGCTCGCGGTGGGTGAGCACCATGGCGCCGACGGCGGCCGTGATCAGCAGGGCGCCGGTGATCTCGAAGGCGAAGACGTACTTGGTGAAGATGAGGGCGGCGAGGCCCTCCACATTGCCGTTCGCGTTGGCCTGGGAGAGGCCGGTGAACTCCGTCAGGGAGGCATTGCCGATCCCGGCGATCAGCAGGACGCCGAAGCCGAGGCCGCACACCAGGGCCAGCCAGCGCTGGCCCTTGATGGTCTCCTTCAGGGAGTCCGCCGCGGTGACGCCGACGAGCATCACCACGAACAGGAACAGCATCATGATCGCGCCGGTGTAGACGACGATCTGCACGATGCCCAGGAAGTAGGCGCCGTTGGCGAGGTAGAACACCGCGAGGACGATCATGGTGCCGGCGAGGCAGAGCGCGCTGTGGACGGCCTTCCTCATGAAGACGGTGCACAGGGCGCCGATCACGGCGACGGTGCCGAGCACCCAGAACTGGAAGGCCTCGCCGGTGGAGGTGGAGTAGGCCGCGAGCTGGTTCATGCCTCCACCTCCTCCGGTGAGGGCTCCTCGCCCTGGGAGACGGCCACCTGGCGCTCCGTACCGGGCGCGGCCTCGGTCACCAGGCCCCGGTAGTAGTCCTGCTCGTCGGTCCCCGGGTAGATCGCGTGCGGGGTGTCGACCATGCCGTCCTCGAGGCCGGCCAGCAGCTGCTCCTTGGTGTAGATCAGGTTGGCGCGGCTGGAGTCGGCGAGCTCGAACTCGTTCGTCATCGTGAGCGCGCGGGTGGGGCAGGCCTCGATGCACAGGCCGCACAGGATGCAGCGGGCGTAGTTGATCTGGTACACGCGCCCGTACCGCTCGCCCGGCGAGTAGCGCTCCTCGTCGGTGTTGTCCGCGCCCTCGACGTAGATCGCGTCGGCGGGACAGGCCCAGGCGCACAGCTCGCAGCCGACGCACTTCTCCAGGCCGTCCGGATGGCGGTTGAGCTGGTGCCGTCCGTGGAACCGCGGGGCCGTGGTCTTCTTCTGCTCCGGGTACTGCTCGGTCAGCCGCTTCTTGAACATGGCCTTGAAGGTCACGCCGAAGCCGGCCACGGGGTTCTGGAAGCCGGGGTTCGTCTGCCCGGTCTCCTTCGGCTCCTCAGCCATCGGACGCCTCCTTTCCATCCAGCGATCCGTCACTGACAGTGTCCGACCCGCCACTGACAATCAGCTCCCGCTCCCGGCGCGGACGGCGCCTGGGCACCGCGGGAAGCTCCTGTCCGGGCAGCGGCGGTACGGGGAATCCGCCCGCCATCGGGTCGAAGCCGGCGGGCTCGGCGGGAGCCTGGGCCGCCTTCGCGCCGCCGCGGAACATGTCCACGACGAAGGAGAGCAGCAGCAGGGCCAGCACACCCCCGCCGACGTAGAGGGCGATCTGGGCGAAGTCGTAGTTCTCGTTGCGCAGGGTCCGTACGGTCGCGACGAGCATCAGCCAGGTCACGGACACCGGGATGAGGACCTTCCAGCCGAGCTTCATCAGCTGGTCGTAGCGCACGCGCGGGAGCGTGCCGCGCAGCCAGATGAAGAAGAACAGCAGCAGCTGGACCTTGACGACGAACCAGAGCATCGGCCACCAGCCGTGGTTCGCGCCCTCCCAGAAGCCGCTGATCGGCCAGGGGGCCCGCCAGCCGCCCAGGAAGAGCGTGGTGGCCACGGCCGAGACGGTCACCATGTTGACGTACTCGGCGAGCATGAACATCGCGAACTTGATCGACGAGTACTCGGTGTTGAAGCCGCCGACCAGGTCGCCCTCGGACTCCGGCATGTCGAAGGGGGCGCGGTTCGTCTCGCCGACCATGGTGACGATGTAGAGGATGAACGACACCGGCAGCAGCAGGATGTACCAGCGGTCCGTCTGCTGCTCGACGATCGTCGACGTCGACATCGACCCGGAGTAGAGGAACACCGAGGCGAACGCGGCGCCCATGGCGATCTCGTACGAGATCATCTGCGCGCACGAACGCAGGCCGCCCAGGAGCGGATAGGTGGATCCGGAACTCCAGCCCGCCAGGACGATGCCGTAGATGCCGACCGAGGCGACCGCGAGGATGTACAGCATCGCGATCGGCAGGTCGGTGAGCTGCATCGTGGTGCGCTGGCCGAAGATCGAGATCTCGTTGTCGGCGGGGCCGAAGGGGATCACCGCGATCGCCATGAAGGCCGGGATGGCCGCGACGATCGGCGCGAGGACGTAGACCACCTTGTCGGCGCGCTTGACGATGAGGTCTTCCTTCAGCATCAGCTTGATGCCGTCGGCCAGCGACTGGAGCATGCCCCAGGGGCCGTGCCGGTTGGGGCCGATGCGCAGCTGCATCCAGGCGACGACCTTGCGCTCCCAGACGATGGAGAACAGCACCGTCACCATCAGGAAGGCGAAGCAGAACACCGCCTTGACGACGACCAGCCACCAGGGGTCGCGGCCGAACATCGAGAGGTCTTCAGCGGCGAAGTACGGGCTCATGCCTCCACCTCCTGGGGGGCCTCGGCGGCGGGCGTCGCCGGACCGATGCGGACGAGGGAGCCGGGCCTTGCCCCGGCGTCGGAGGCGACGCCGCCGCCGGTGGAGTTCAGCGGGAGCCACACCACCCGGTCGGGCATCTCGGTGACCTGGAGCGGGAGTGCGACGACACCCTGCGGGCCGGTCACGGCGAGGAGGTCACCGTCCTTCACCCCGGCCTCGGCGGCCGTCGCGGCCGACACGCGTGCGTGTGCCGCGTGCCGTGTCCCGGCGAGCGCCTCGTCGCCGTCCTGCAGCCGCCCCTGGTCCAGCAGCAGCCGGTGTCCGGCCAGCACGGCCTCGCCCGCGGCGGGCCTCGGCAGCACGCCGGAGGTCTCCAGGGGTTCGGTGGCGCGCGGCCCGTCCCAGGCGCCGAGCCGGTCCAGCTCCGCACGCGCGGTGCGCAGGTCCGGCAGGCCCAGGTGGACGTCCATGGCATCGGCGAGCATCTGCAGCACGCGCGCGTCGGACGGCGCCGACCCGCGGGTCATCTGGTCGGGCTTGAGCGCGGCCTCGAAGAAGCGGACCCGGCCCTCCCAGTTGAGGAAGGCGCCCGGCTTCTCGGCAACCGCGGCCACCGGCAGGACGACGTCCGCGAGCCGGGTGACCTCGCTGGGCCGCAGCTCCAGCGACACCACGAACCCGGCCTCGGCGAGCGCCTCACGCGCGCGTGCCGGATCGGGCAGGTCGGCGACCTCCACACCCGCGACGAGCAGTGCCTGCAGAGCGCCGGACACCGCGTCCTCGACGATCTGGCCGGTGTCCCTGCCGTGGCGGTGCGGGAGTTCGGCGAGACCCCAGGCGGCCGCGACCTCCTCCCGCGCGCGCGGGTCGGTCGCCGGACGCCCGCCCGGCAGCAGCGAGGGCAGCGCACCCGCCTCGATCGCGCCCCGCTCCCCCGCCCGGCGCGGGATCCACACCAGGGCGGCCCCGGTGGCGTTGGCGGCCCGTACGGCGGCCGTCAGACCGCCGGCCACACTCGCCAGCCGCTCCCCCACGACGATGACCGCGCCCTCGCCGCGGAGCGCCTCGGCGGCCTTGCCGCCCTCCTCCTCCAGGCCGACCCCGCCGGCCAGCGCGTCCAGCCACTCGGTCTCGGTGCCCGGAGCGGCCGGCAGCAGTGTGCCGCCCGCCTTCTCCAGGCCGCGCGTGGCGTGCGTGGCCAGCGAGAACACCTTCTGGCCGTGCTTGCGCCAGGCCTTGCGCAGCCGCAGGAAGACGCCGGGCGCCTCCTCCTCGGACTCGAAGCCGACCAGCAGGACGGCGGGCGCCTTCTCCAGCGAGGCGTACGTGACGCCCGTACCGTCGAGATCACGGCCGCGGCCCGCGACCCGGGCGGCGAGGAAGTCGGCCTCCTCGGCGCTGTGCACGCGCGCGCGGAAGTCGATGTCGTTGGTGTCGAGCGCCACGCGCGCGAACTTGCTGTACGCGTACGCGTCCTCGATGGTGAGCCGGCCGCCGGTCAGGACGCCGGTCCTGCCGCGCGAGGCGAGCAGCCCCTGCGCGGCGATCTGCAGCGCCTCCGGCCAGGACGCCGGCTCCAGGTCGCCCTCGGCGTTGCGGACCAGGGGCGTCTCGAGCCGGTCGCGCGCTTGCGCGTAGCGGAACCCGAAGCGGCCCTTGTCGCAGATCCACTCCTCGTTGACCTCGGGATCCGGAGCCGCCAGACGCCGCATGACCTTGCCGCGCCGGTGGTCGGTCCGGGTGGCGCAGCCGCCGGAGCAGTGCTCGCACACCGAGTGCGAGGAGACCAGGTCGAAGGGGCGGGAGCGGAATCGGTACGCCGCCGAGGTCAGCGCGCCGACCGGGCAGATCTGGATGGTGTTGCCGGAGAAGTACGACTCGAACGGGTCGCCCTCGCCGGTGCCGACCTGCTGCAGCGCGCCCCGCTCGATCAGCTCGATCATCGGGTCGCCCGCGACCTGGTTGGAGAACCGGGTGCAGCGGGCGCACAGCACACACCGCTCGCGGTCGAGCAGCACCTGCGTGGAGATGGGGACGGGCTTCTCGTACGTCCGCTTGCGGCCCTCGAACCGGGACTCGGCCTGGCCGTGCGACATCGCCTGGTTCTGCAGGGGGCACTCGCCGCCCTTGTCGCAGACCGGGCAGTCCAGCGGGTGGTTGATGAGGAGCAGCTCCATCACACCGTGCTGGGCCTTCTCGGCGACCGGCGAGGTGAGGTGGGTCTTCACCACCATCCCGTCCGTGCAGGTGATGGTGCAGGACGCCATCGGCTTGCGCTGGCCCTCGACCTCGACGATGCACTGCCGGCAGGCGCCGGCCGGGTCGAGGAGGGGGTGGTCGCAGAAGCGGGGGATCTCGATGCCGAGCTGCTCGGCGGCCCGGATGACCAGGGTGCCCTTGGGCACGCTGATCTCCGCTCCGTCGATGGTCAGCGTGACGAGATCCTCCGGCGGGACCGCCGCCTCTCCCCCTCCCGCGGGAGCGCTGGTGGTCACGGTCATGCGTTCACCTCCGGGCGGTCGGCCCAGGCCGTCGACTTCGCCGGGTCGAAGGGGCAGCCCCGGCCGGTGATGTGCTGCTCGTACTCCTCGCGGAAGTACTTGAGCGAGGAGAAGATCGGCGAGGCGGCGCCGTCGCCGAGGGCGCAGAACGACTTGCCGTTGATGTTGTCGGCGATGTCGTTCAGCTTGTCGAGGTCGGACAGCACGCCCTTGCCGGCCTCGATGTCACGGAGCAACTGCACGAGCCAGTACGTGCCTTCGCGGCAGGGGGTGCACTTGCCGCAGGACTCGTGGGCGTAGAACTCGGTCCAGCGGGTGACGGCACGCACCACGCACGTCGTCTCGTCGAAGCACTGGAGTGCCTTGGTGCCGAGCATGGAACCCGCGGCGCCCACTCCTTCGTAGTCGAGAGGGACGTCGAGGTGCTCGTCGGTGAACATCGGGGTCGAGGAGCCGCCCGGCGTCCAGAACTTCAGGCGGTGGCCCGGTCGCATGCCGCCGCTCATCTCGAGGAGCTGACGGAGGGTGATGCCGAGCGGGGCCTCGTACTGGCCGGGGCGGGCGACATGGCCGCTGAGCGAGTAGAGCGTGAAGCCCGGGGACTTCTCGCTGCCCATCGCCCTGAACCATTCTTTCCCGTTGTTCAGGATCGCGGGAACCGACGCGATCGACTCGACGTTGTTCACCACAGTCGGGCAGGCGTAGAGGCCCGCGACAGCAGGGAAAGGAGGACGCAGCCGCGGTTGACCGCGGCGGCCTTCGAGGGAGTCCAGCAGCGCGGTCTCCTCACCGCAGATGTACGCGCCGGCGCCGGCGTGCACGGTGAGTTCGAGGTCGAGTCCACTGCCCAGGACGTTCTCACCGAGGTAGCCCGCCGCGTAGGCCTCGCGCACGGCCTCGTGCAACCGCCGCAGAACAGGGACGACTTCACCACGCAGATAGATGAAGGCATGCGAAGACCGAATGGCATAACACGCGATCACAATGCCCTCGATGAGGCTATGCGGGTTCGCGAAGAGGAGCGGGATGTCCTTGCAGGTCCCCGGCTCCGATTCGTCGGCGTTGACAACTAGATAGTGCGGCTTTCCATCACCCTGGGGAATGAACTGCCATTTCATCCCCGTGGGGAATCCCGCGCCACCACGCCCGCGCAGACCGGAGTCCTTGACGTACGCGATCACTTCGTCCGGGGACATGGCGAGCGCCTTGCGGAGTCCCTCGTACCCCTCGTGCCTTCGGTAGACGTCCAGTGACCAGGACCTCTCCTCGTCCCAGAAGGCCGACAGCACGGGTGCGAGCAGCTTCTCGGGGCTGCTGCCTTTCAGCTCGGGTGCCAAGGTCATCACTCCCCCTCCTCGGTGACCGCGTCCGTGGACCGCGCGTCCTCGGGTTCCTCGCGCGGATGGACCACGCGCGCGGGTGCGGCCTCTCCCTTTGCCAGGCGAAGGCCCACCAGCGACGCCGGTCCCGCACTGCCGCTCGCCTCGACGGCCCCTGGCCGCTCGTCGGGGAAGCCGGCCAGAATCCGCGCGGTGTCCTTGAAGGTGCACAGCGGCGCCCCCCGCGTGGGCGACACGGTGCCTCCGCCCCGCAGGTCGTCCACCAGGCGCTTGGCGCTCTGCACGGTCTGGTTGTCGAAGAACTCCCAGTTGACCATCACGACCGGCGCGAAGTCGCAGGCCGCGTTGCACTCGATGTGCTCCAGGGTGATCTTTCCGTCGCCGGTGGTCTCGCCGTTGCCGACGCCGAGGTACTCCTGGAGCGCCTCGAAGATCGCGTCGCCGCCCATCACCGCGCACAGGGTGTTGGTGCAGACGCCCACCTGGTAGTCACCGCTCTCGCGGCGGCGGTACATGGTGTAGAAGGTGGCGACCGCGGTGACCTCGGCCGTGGTCAGGCCGAGGACGTCCGCGCAGAACCGCATCCCGGTGCGCGTGACGTGTCCCTCCTCCGACTGCACGAGATGCAGCAACGGCAGGAGCGCGGACCGGGAGTCGGGGTAGCGGGCGACGATCTCGCGCGCGTCCGCCTCCAGCCGGGCCCGGACGTCGTCCGGGTAGGCGGGCGCGGGCAGTTCGGGCATGCCCAGGCTGACGCCCCGCTCGGAAGAAGAGGTGGTCACCGGTCGACGCCTCCCATCACGGGGTCGATGGACGCGACGGCGACGATGACGTCGGCGACCTGGCCGCCCTCGCACATCGCCGCCATGGCCTGCAGATTGGTGAAGGACGGGTCCCGGAAGTGGACCCGGTAGGGGCGGGTGCCTCCGTCGGAGACGACGTGCACCCCGAGTTCGCCCTTGGGTGACTCGACCGCCGCGTACGCCTGTCCGGGCGGGACGCGGAAGCCCTCGGTGACCAGCTTGAAGTGGTGGATCAGGGCCTCCATGGAGGTGCCCATGATCTTCTTGATGTGGTCGAGGGAGTTGCCGAGCCCGTCCGGTCCCAGGGCGAGCTGCGCGGGCCAGGCGATCTTCTTGTCGCCGACCATGACCGGGCCGGGCTGGAGCCGGTCCAGACACTGCTCGACGATCCTCAGCGACTGGCGCATCTCCTCCAGGCGGATGAGGAAGCGGCCGTAGGAGTCGCAGGAGTCGGCGGTCGGGACGTCGAAGTCGTACGTCTCGTAGTCGCAGTACGGCTGGGTCTTGCGCAGGTCGTGGGGCAGGCCGGTGGAGCGCAGGATCGGACCGGTGGCGCCGAGGGCCATGCAGCCGGCCAGGTCGAGGTAGCCGACATCCTGCATACGGGCCTTGAAGATGGGGTTCCCGGTGGCGAGCTTGTCGTACTCGGGGAGGTTCTTCTTCATCTTCTTCACGAACTCGCGGATGTGGTCCACCGCGCCGGGCGGCAGGTCCTGGGCGAGTCCGCCGGGGCGGATGTACGCGTGGTTCATCCTGAGGCCCGTGATGAGCTCGTAGATGTCGAGGATCATCTCCCGGTCGCGGAACCCGTAGATCATGATCGTGGTGGCGCCGAGTTCCATGCCGCCGGTGGCGATGCACACCAGGTGGGAGGACATGCGGTTCAGCTCCATCAGGAGCACCCGGATGATCTTGGCGCGTTCGGTGATCTGGTCCTCGAGGCCGAGGAGTTTCTCGACGCCGAGACAGTAGGCGGTCTCGTTGAAGAAGGACGTCAGGTAGTCCATGCGCGTCACGAACGTGGTGCCCTGCGTCCACGTGCGGTACTCGAGGTTCTTCTCGATGCCGGTGTGGAGGTAGCCGATGCCGCAGCGGGCCTCGGTGACCGTCTCGCCCTCGATCTCCAGGATCAGACGGAGCACTCCGTGGGTGGAGGGGTGCTGGGGACCCATGTTGACGACGATGCGCTCGTCGTCGGCGCGGGCCGCGGACTGGACGACCTCGTCCCAGTCGCCACCGGTGACCGTGTATACGGTGCCCTCGGTGGTCTCGCGGGGAGAAGCGTGTGACGTGCTCACGAGTACGACCTCCGCTGGTCCGGAGCCGGGATCTGGGCGCCCTTGTACTCGACGGGGATGCCGCCGAGGGGGTAGTCCTTGCGCTGCGGATGGCCCTGCCAGTCGTCCGGCATCATGATCCGCGTCAGGGCCGGGTGACCGTCGAAGACGATCCCGAAGAAGTCGTAGGTCTCGCGCTCGTGCCAGTCGTTGGTCGGGTACACGGAGACCAGGGACGTGATGTGGGGATCGGCGTCCGGGGCGCTGACCTCCAGGCGGATCAGCCGGTTGTGGGTGATCGAGCGCAGGTGGTAGACGGCGTGCAGCTCGCGGCCCTTGTCGTTGGGGTAGTGGACGCCGCTCACTCCGGTGCAGAGCTCGAAGCGCAGGGCCGGGTCGTCGCGCAGGGTGCGGGCGACGCGCAGCAGGTGCTCGCGCTCGATGTGGAAGGTGAGCTCGCCGCGGTCGACGACCGTCTTCTCGATCGCGTTCTCGGGGAGGAGTCCCTGTTCCTCCAGGGCGCCCTCGAGTTCGTCGGCGACCTCGTCGAACCAGCCGCCGTAGGGCCGGGCGGCGGCGCCCGGGAGGCGCACGGAGCGGACCAGTCCGCCGTAGCCGGAGGTGTCGCCGCCGTTGTTGGCGCCGAACATGCCCCGCTGGACGCGGACCTCCTCGCCGCCCTGGCCGCGCTGGCCGGGGAGATTGGAGGCGGAGAGATCCCTCTCCGGGTTCACGCCGCCCGCAGGCGTGCCGTTCGCGTCGCTCACCGCAGCAGCCCCTTCATCTCGATCGTGGGCAGGGCCTTGAGCGCCGCCTCCTCCGCCTCGCGGGCCGCTTCCTCCGCGTTCACGCCCAGCTTGGAGTTCTGGATCTTGTGATGGAGCTTGAGGATCGCGTCCATCAGCATCTCGGGGCGTGGCGGGCAGCCGGGCAGATAGATGTCGACGGGGACGATGTGGTCGACGCCCTGGACGATCGCGTAGTTGTTGAACATGCCGCCCGAGGACGCGCACACGCCCATGGAGATGACCCACTTCGGGTTCGGCATCTGGTCGTAGACCTGCCGCAGCACCGGCGCCATCTTCTGGCTCACCCGGCCGGCGACGATCATGAGGTCCGCCTGGCGGGGTGAGCCGCGGAAGACCTCCATGCCGAAGCGGGCCAGGTCGTAGCGGCCTGCGCCGGTGGTCATCATCTCGATGGCACAGCAGGCGAGGCCGAAGGTGGCGGGGAAGACGGATGCCTTGCGCACCCAGCCCGCGGCCTGTTCGACGGTGGTCAGCAGAAAACCGCTCGGCAGCTTTTCTTCGAGTCCCATGACTAAAGGCCCCTCAGTCCCATTCCAGGCCGCCGCGCCGCCAGACGTACGCGTAGGCGACGAAGACGGTGAGCACGAAGAGCAGCATCTCCACGAGCCCGAAGACACCCAGGGCGTCGAAGGTGACGGCCCAGGGGTAGAGGAAGACGATCTCGATGTCGAAGACGATGAAGAGCATCGCCGTCAGGTAGTACTTGATGGGGAAGCGCCCGCCGCCGGCCGGCGTGGGGGTCGGCTCGATTCCGCACTCGTAGGCCTCGAGCTTGGCGCGGTTGTACCGCTTCGGCCCGATCAGCGTGGCCATGACCACGGAGAAGATCGCAAAGCCTGCCCCGAGGGCTCCCAGTACGAGGATGGGCGCATAGGCGTTCACCGCTCCTCGCTCCTCTCAGTCGGCACTGACTGCTGGCGATGGCACTGGGCTCACATCCACCCCACCCAGCTCACGAACCCCGCGTGTCCCAACGAAGATCGCGAACATGTGAAGCAGGTCACAAGCCCAACTGCCTCGCATCCTATGCCCGCCGCTCTGTGATCTGCGACACGGGGTATTGCACAAGCTTTGTGATCTCCACCACCTGATGAAGGATCATGAAGTCATATCAGCGGTGATCTTCGTACGGGAAGCGCCAGAGTGATCACAAGAAGTGACATTTGCGCTCGTCACCGCAGGCCGTGAGGGGCGTCTCTATATCAAGAGGCTTCCCTTGCATGCAAATTGGCGATGGACATCCCGGCTTGATAGAGGGGCGCGTTCACACGTCGGAGGGAGACCCGGAGCAAGATGTGGACGCGTGCACGCGTTCACGAGCGGGACGAAGGTGATCTACGCGCGTGACGCGGTCATACCGGTGACCGTTCCGTGACCTCCGCCACATCGATGAGAGACCCCTGAGAACCGGGCTTGGCCAACGATCCCAACCGATGGTAGGTCGAGGGCAATTCGGACGTAACAGCGAAAGGCCATGATCACAGGCCTGAACGCCCTTGTCCGCAATGTCCGTTACGGCGTCAATAAAGAGTGGCGCGAAGGGTATTTGAGGCTCGCGTTGAACAAATGTGGCGCAGCACACGTTTCTTGAAGGTATGGAGGAGCCCCTGATACCGGTTGGACTCATGTCCCACACCGCTCACATACGCAGCCACCGGAAACCCCGCCGCAGCGCGTCGAACATCGCGATGCGGGCCGGAGTCGCCAGTGGTGTCCTCGGCACGCTGGCGGTCGCCACGGCGGCCGGATCGGCCAACGCCGCCGAGCCGGTGACCCAGACGCTCGAACTGCCCGTGTTCACGGGCGACCTGGCCGCCCAGGTGGCGCAGTCCGCCCAGGCGACGCAGCAGGCCGCCGCGAACTACCAGCTCGAGGCCGAGCGCGACGCGGCCGCCGCGGCCGCCGCCAAGGAGGCGAAGAAGGACCTCGCCGCCGCCAAGAAGGCCGAGGCGAAGAAGAAGGCGGAGGAGGCCCGGGTGGCCGCCGCGGAGGCCGCCTCCCGCAACGCCGAGCGGACCACGCTCGCCACGTCGGCGAACGGGAGCAGCTCCACCAGCACGTCGACCGCGACCGGTTCGGCCGCGGCCGTCATCGCCTTCGTGAAGGCGCAGATCGGCGACGCCTATGTCTCCGGCGGCACCGGCCCCAACTCCTGGGACTGCTCGGGCCTCGTGCAGGCCGCCTTCCGCCAGGTCGGCATCGACCTGCCGCGCGTCTCGCAGGACCAGTCGACCCGGGGCACCCAGGTCTCGCTGAGCAACCTGCAGCCGGGCGACATCCTCTACTGGGGCAGCGCGGGCAGCGCGTACCACGTGGCGGTCTACGTCGGCGACGGCATGTTCGTCGGCGCGCAGAACCCGTCCACCGGTGTGGTCGAGAGGCCTCTCTCGTACGACCCGCCGACCGGCGCGGTGCGGGTGCTCTGACCGCACCCCGCACCTCTCGCGCGTAAGGGCCGCAGCCGCTCGGGGGCAGCGGCCCTTCGCACGTCTCAGGCCTTCGGGGCCACCTTGCTCAGGCCGTTGATGATGCGGTCCATCGCGTCGCCGCCCGTGGGGTCGGTCAGGTTGGCGAGCATCTTCAGTGTGAACTTCATCAGCATCGGGTGGGTCAGCCCGCGCTGGGTGGCGATCTTCATGACCTTCGGGTTGCCGATGAGCTTCACGAAGGCGCGGCCGAGCGTGTAGTAGCCGCCGTAGGTGTCGGCGAGGATCTGCGGGTACCGCCGCAGGGCGAGTTCGCGCTGGGCGGGGGTGGCGCGGGCGTGGGCCTGGACGATGACGTCGGCGGCGATCTGCCCGGACTCCATGGCGTACGCGATGCCCTCCCCGTTGAAGGGGTTGACCAGGCCGCCGGCGTCGCCGACGAGCAACAGGCCCTTGGTGTAGTGCGGCTTGCGGTTGAAGGCCATGGGGAGGGCGGCGCCGCGGATCGGGCCGGTCATGTTTTCGGGGGTGTAGCCCCAGTCCTCCGGCATCGACGCGCACCAGGCCTTGAGGACCTCGCGCCAGTCGAGTTCCTTGAAGGAGTCGGAGGTGTTGAGCACCCCGAGGCCCACGTTCGAGGTGCCGTCGCCCATGCCGAAGATCCAGCCGTAGCCGGGCAGGAGGCGGTCCTCGCCCGGGCCGCGGCGGTCCCACAGCTCCAGCCAGGACTCCAGGTAGTCGTCGTCGTGGCGCGGGGAGGTGAAGTAGGTGCGGACCGCGACGCCCATCGGGCGGTCCTCGCGGCGGTGCAGGCCCATCGCCAGCGACAGCCGGGTGGAGTTGCCGTCGGCGGCGACCACCAGCGGGGCGTGGAAGGTGACTTCGCGCTTCTCCTCGCCCAGCTTGGCGTGGACGCCGGTGATCCGGCCGGTGCGGTCGTCGACGATCGGGGCACCGACGTTGCAGCGCTCGTACAGCCGGGCCCCGGCCTTCTGGGCCTGGCGGGCCAGCTGCTCGTCGAAGTCGTCGCGCTTGCGGACGAGTCCGTAGTCGGGGAAGGAGGCGAGATCCGGCCAGTCGAGCTGGAGCCGCACCCCGCCGCCGATGATCCGCAGGCCCTTGTTGCGCAGCCAGCCGGCCTCCTCGGAGATGTCGATGCCCATCGACACGAGCTGCTTGGTGGCGCGCGGGGTGAGACCGTCGCCGCAGACCTTCTCGCGCGGGAACTCGGTCTTCTCCAGCAGGAGTACGTCGAGTCCGGCCTTGGCGAGGTAGTACGCGGTCGTGGAGCCGGCCGGCCCCGCGCCGACGACGATGACGTCGGCGGTGTTCGCGGAGAGCGACTCGGAGGCGGACTCGGAGTGGGGCTCGGTCACGGCGGGATCTCCCCAAGTTCGTAATGTGCGTGCCGGCCGGCACTGGACATGGGCAGTCTATTCAGCAGAATTGATCACCCGGCTGAAGGGCTGCCCCGTGAACCGAGCTCTCCCCGTAGTACGGCTGCGTGTCCCCACGGACGAGGACGCGGTCGCATGGCACCGGATCTTCGACCACCCGGACGTCATGGAGTTCCAGGGCCACCGGTCCGCCGAGCTCTCCGTCTACGAGGAACTCACCGCCCGCCAGCGCCGGCACGACGCCGAGCACGGCTTCTGCCTGTGGACCATGCTGGACCGCGACGACCGGGTCATCGGCTTCACGGGGGCGCAGCCGTGGCCGGCCGACTGGGGCCCCAAGGGCGAGATCGAGATCGGGTGGCGGCTCGGGCGGGAGCACTGGGGGCAGGGGTACGTCACGGCGGCCGCGCAGATGACGCTGGAGCGGGTGCGGGCGGCCGGTGTGCCGACGGTGGTGGCCATGGTCGACGCGCAGAACGCCCGCTCCATCGCCGTCACCCGGCGCCTCGGGATGCGGCTCGCGGAGGTCTTCACCTCGCCGGAGGGGAAACGGGAGGGGCACTGCTACCGGCTGGACCTCCAGCCCCGCTGACCCCCTGCCGCCCCGGCGCCGGTGACGCTGGGTAGCGAAAAGTCACGGATGGACACTCAGCGCTTCCGGACGGCACACCTGTGCGGTTACCCTTCCAGTGTCGCTGGGGGTGACATCTGTGCTCATACCACCCAAAACACCCGAAGTGCGTGTGCCACGGTTCGTCGGTCTGATGGCCGTGGACGCGCGCGAGACGGCCACGGCACAGGGCGTGCTGCTGGCCGCACCGGACCGGCCGGACTTCCACCGGGCCGTCGTCGACTACGTCGTACGGCAGTACCCGCCGCCCGGGGTGGAGGTCCCGCGCGGGGCCGTCGTCACCGTGTGGTTCGACTTCGCCGAGGGCGAGGGCGGTGGAGGCGCGGGCGTGCGGGAGCCGCGCGTGCCGAGACCGGGCGGAGGCGGACTGGAACGCGAGCTGGACCGCCCCAAGGACCCCTTCGAGCCCCTCGCTCTCTGACCGGCCCGGACGACCGGCCCGGACGACCGGCCCGGACGACCGGCCCGGGCCTGCGACGGCTCGGACCCGCGACCACCTGCCTCCTGCGACCGGCTCGGACCCGCGACGCGCTCAGGCCTGCTTGAAGCCCCGGTGGAGGGTCACGACGCCGCCCGTGAGGTTGCGCCAGGCCACCTGGGACCAGCCGGCCTTGCGCAGCAGCTCGGCGAGCGCGGGCTGGTCGGGCCAGGCGCGGATGGACTCGGCGAGGTAGACGTAGGCGTCCGGGTTCGAGGAGACCGCGCGGGCCACCGGGGGCAGGGCGCGCATCAGGTACTCGGTGTAGACCGTGCGGAAGGGCGCCCAGGTCGGGTGCGAGAACTCGCAGATCACGACCCGTCCGCCGGGCCGGGTCACCCGGTACATCTCGCGCAGGGCCGCGTCGGTGTCCTGCACGTTGCGCAGGCCGAAGGAGATGGTGACGGCGTCGAAGGTGTCGTCCTTGAACGGCAGCCGGGTCGCGTCCCCGGCCGTGAACGGCAGCCAGGTGTGCTTCCTCTTGCCGACCTGGAGCATGCCGAGGGAGAAGTCGCAGGGGACCACGTACGCCCCCGTCGCCGCGAACGGCAGGGAGGAGGTGGCCGTGCCCGCGGCGAGGTCCAGGACCTTCTGCGCCGGGCGGGCGTCGACCGCCTTCGCGACCTCCTTGCGCCATCTGCGGTCCTGGCCGAGCGACAGCACGTCGTTGGTCAGGTCGTACCGTTCCGCCACGCGGTCGAACATCGAGGCGACTTCGTGGGGCTGCTTGTTCAGGGAAGCGCGGGTCACCTCGCCATTCTTGCAGCACCGCTCCGGCGGGCCGCAGGACACCCTCAGGGCAGCAGCCTCGGCTTCTTCTTCGCCGCCACGTCCTCCACCCACCCGGCCAGCAGGACGAAGACCGCGATCAGCACCCAGCCGACGCCGAACATGAACCACTGGCTCTCCAGCGGCAGGTACTTCTCGAACGCCGGGACGTTCCAGAACTGGTCGATCAGCGGGACGGCGAGGATCAGGGCGATCTCGTGCCAGAGGTAGATCGTGACCGCGCGCGCGTTGAAGACGGTGACGATGCGGTTCGCGCGGCGGAAGCGGGTCAGCCACGCGAAGTCGATGCCGAAGTACGACTTCGCCCACATCAGCAGCAGCACACAGCCCGCCGACCAGAAGGCCTGCGCGAGGGGGTTCTCGTCCAGGTCGTAGGTGCCGAAGTCGGCCTGGTGCGCGAAGGCGTACCAGCCGCCGAACCCGACCGCGGCGAGCGAGAGCACGCCCACGAGGGCCGGCTTCAGCTTCTGGAGCACTCCGTCGCGGTGCGCGAAGCCGAGCATCCAGCAGAAGAGGTACGTCGACAGGTCCCACAGGGCGCTGCCCAGCCGGTTGTCGGGGCCGGACCAGACGAAGTTCAGGACCAGGATCGGGGCGAGGGAGAGCGCGAGGACCGGCAGCGGCGCCAGGCGGAAGGCCCGCAGCAGGAGCGGGGAGAGCAGGACGAACCAGAGGTACGTCCGCAGGTACCAGAGGATCTCCCAGGCCTGCTCGCCCCAGGCGTTGCCCGGGGGGTCGCCCAGCGGGACGATCCAGTAGACGATCTCCCAGTTCGGCATCCAGTCGTGGATCAGCATGGCCAGGACGACGAAGACGCCCCAGAACCAGAAGGGGGGCAGCAGCCGGCGGAGCCGGCTCTTGATCACCTTCGGGGCCGGGCGCTCCAGGGACTTGGCCATGAGCGTGCCGGCCAGGCCGAACATGATCCCCATCGAGGGGAAGACCATGCCGGCCCAGGCCCAGCCGAAGGTGTGATAGGTGACGACCCTGATCAGGGCCAGGGCTCTGAGGGTGTCGAAGTAGCGGTCCCTGGTGGGGGGCGCGGGCTCGGCGGCGGCCGGAGGCTCGGGTTCGGGTCCGGGTTCCTCGGCCGGCTCCGGCTCCGGCACCGGCACCGGCACCGGCACCGGCACCGGCAGTGGAGCCGTCGCCCCGGACGCCTGCGCGTACTCGGCGTACTGCGGCTGCTCGCCGTACTGCTCGTAGGTGTACGGATACTGAGGCTGCTGCCCGTAGTCGTATCCGTAGCCGTACCGCTGCTGGTCGTACCCGTACGCCTGCTGCTGTTCCCAGCTCATCCGCTCACCCCCGCCGGGGTGCCGACCTCGCCGGTGCGCTTCAGCTTCTGCCAGCGCAGGCGGCCGCCGGTGAGCGCGGTGATGCAGGAGTGGATGAGGACGAGGTACATCATCTGGCGGTAGGCCAGCTGCTGGAGCGGCATCATCAGCAGGTAGCGGTACTTCTCGCGGTCGAGGCGGAAGGCGTACGCCGCGCAGGCGAGCTGGATGCCGAGGACCGCGAACCAGGCCAGCAGGGCCGCCTGGAAGTCGACGAAGATCATCGAGTAGACCGTGAACACGTCGATCAGCGGGGCGAACACCGGCGTGACGATCTGGAAGAGGACGACCAGTGGCATGCCGACGCGGCCGAAGCGGCCCGAGGGGCCCTTGTCGGTGAGCGACTTGCGGTGCTTCCACAGCGCCTGCATGGTGCCGTAGGACCAGCGGTAGCGCTGCGACCACAGCTGCTTGAGCGAGCCGGGCGCCTCGGTCCAGGCCTTGGCGTGCTCCTGGTAGACGACCTGCCAGCCCGCGCGGTGCATGGCGATGGTGATGTCGGTGTCCTCGGCGAGGGTGTCCTCGCTCATGCCGCCGACCTCCAGCACGGCGTCACGGCGGAACGCGCCGATCGCGCCGGGAATGGTCGGCATGCAGCGCAGCAGGTCGTACATCCGGCGGTCGAGGTTGAAGCCCATCACGTACTCGATGTGCTGCCAGGCGCCGATGACGGTGTTGCGGTTGCCGACCTTGGCGTTGCCGGCGACCGCGCCGACCTTCGGGTCCGCGAACGGCTGCACCAGCTGGTGCACGGCGTCCGGCTCGAAGACGGTGTCGCCGTCCATCATGATGACGATGTCGTAACTGGCGTTGCGGACACCGTTGTTGAGGGCGGCGGGCTTGCCCGCGTTCTCCTGCCGGACGACCCGGACGTTGCGCATGCCGAGCGAGGCGGCCGCGTCCCGCGCGATCTCGGACGTGCCGTCCGTCGAGCCGTCGTCGACCACGATGATCTCGATCGGATGGGTGCTCTGCGCCAGCGACTGAAGGGTGTTGGCGATGCACTCCTTCTCGTTGTACGCCGGGACGATCACGCTCACCGGGCGGGTGATCGTCGGCCCCCAGCTGAAGCGGCGCTTGTTGCGCAGCCGGTAGTGGCGGCGGGCCAGGATGAGCATCATCCCGAACCGGCCCATGACGGCCACGCCCACCACCATCAGCCCCACCGACAGCGCCGGGACCGTCCACTCGGCGAGCGCGACCGCCCCGATGAGGGCCTTGCCCTCGTAGAGGGTGAGCCCGGTGGCCTCGCGGTGGGCGGCCTGGAGGGGGTTGCGGGCCGTCTCCGCGCCCGAACCGCCCTCGGCGTTCCCGATCCCGTTGCCGTTGCCGTACCCGTACCCGGTCCCGGTCCCGGTCCCGGTGCCCTCGCCGCCCGGCACACCACCGGGCTGCTGACCGGCCGACCGCTGACCGCTCGCGCCGGCCGCACCCGCGTTCTGCGTCCCCGTGTCCTGCGTCCCCGCGTTCTGCGTCCCCGCGTTCTGCCCGGTGCTCTGGTCCTCCAGCACCCCGCTGATGGTGGTGAAGGTGTAGCCCTTCGCCTTCATCTTCTTGATGTAGGTCGGCAGCGCCTTGATGGTCTGCGACCGCTCGCCGCCGGCGTCGTGGAAGAGGACCGAGGCGCCATCGTCGTCGTCCGGCGTGGCCCACTTGATGATCTTCGAGACGCCCGGCTTCTTCCAGTCGTCGCTGTCGGTGTCGACGAAGACGCTGGTGTAGCCGTCCGCGCCGAGCTCCTTGTAGACGGGCCAGCTGTAGTTGTCGATGGCGTCCGTCTCGGAGGAGTACGGGGCGCGGAACAGCGTGGTGGTGATGCCGGCCGCGCCCGCGAGCGCGAGCTGGGTCTGCTGCATCTCCCGGTCGACACGGGCGTCGCTCTGGTACGAGAGGTCGACGTGGGTGAAGGTGTGGATGCCCACCTCGTTGCCCTGCTCGACCATCGTCTTCACGATGCCCGGGTAGCGGGAGACCATCGAGCCCACGACGAAGAACGTGCCGGGTACGTCGTACTCCTCGAGGATCTTCAGGACCTTCGGCGTCCAGGTCGGGTTGGGACCGTCGTCGAAGGTGAGCGCGATCGTCTTGTCCGGGACGGACACCGTCTTCGCCTGGCCGCCCTGGAAGGTGAGGATCGGGCCGCCGTCGAGGACCTTGTCCGGGACCTTGCCGGCGCCGGCGCCGGTGCGCACCCGCTGGTCGCCGCCGACCTCGGCGCGCAGATAGCCGTCGAGCAGCATCACGCTGGTCAGCGCGAGCAGGAGCAGCAGGGCGAGGATGACGCGCGGTTTCTGCAGCGCCGCGGCCTTGTCCGCCGCCCGCTTCATACGGGTGGGGGCGCGGCGGCGCCCGCGGGAGGGTGTCGTCGTCGTGGTCATGGCAGTGGTGGCGGTCCCGTCAGTTGGCGGAGGCGGAGGCGGACGGGGAGGCGGTGCCGGTGGGCAGCGAGGAGCGGCCGGTGCCGCCCGGACCGCCCACCTCGTAGCCCACGCCCCCGTTGGGGCGGATACCGCCGGCGGGGCCCTGGCGGTTCTGGCCGCCTCCGCCGAACGGCAGCAGCGAGGACGGGGTCAGGGAGGTGCCCCAGCCCATGAAGGCCGCGCCGAGGACGGTCGCGTAGGTGAGGCAGCCGACACCCAGGAGGATGCCGATGCGTCGCAGCAGCTTGGACCTGCGTCCGGAGTTGTCCACGAACACGGGACCGTCGGCGGCGTTGCCACCGCGTTTGCGACGGCGACCGCGAACGGCGTCATGACTATCGACGGCAGGCTCGGAAGACTCGGAATGCATTCCCCGGATATTAGGGAGTCTTTATGTGTCGGGAACCCGGAAATCCATGTGAGAGACCCATGAGAAACCTCTTAACCTGTCTCTTTCCTGAGAGTCTCACAGAAAACCTGCGCGAGAGGCCGTCCATGGGGGAGGGTTGAATGCCCCTCTTGTAGGGGTGATTGTCCGTTTTTGCCGTGCCGTGTCCGTGAGGCCCCTGTACGTTCACTGTCTTAAATTTGTGCGGCCTCATGTGAGACATTTTCCTTTGGAATACGTACTCCCATTTCCCCCTGAGACGCAAATCACGAGAGCGGGTGCATGTCACATGAGGAGTTTCCTGAAGCCGGTGGCGGGGCTCAGTTGCCTGTTTGCCCTGGCCACGGCAGGGTGCTCCACAGGGTCCGACGGCACGTCGGACGCGGCACCCGGGCCGCCCGGTCGAAGCTCGTCGTCCCCGTCCGCGAGCGCCTCGGAGGAGGCTTCGTCCGGTACGTCCTACGCGCCGTACGTCAGTGCGTCGGATTCCTCCGACAACGACGCGGCGGGCTCACCGGGGACGTACAACCTGGCCTTCGTCATCTCCGACGGCAGCGGCTGTACGGCGAAGTGGAACGGTACGGAGGCCATCGACGACTCGGCGGTCACCTCCCGTATCTCGGCGCTCACCGATTCCGGCGCCACGGTCCGCGTCTCCTTCGGCGGGGCCTCGGGCAAGGAGCTGGCGTCGACCTGCGACAGCGCGTCGGCGCTGGCCAAGGCGTACGGCGAGGCCCTCGACGAGGCCGGCTCCTCCCAGGCGGACTTCGACATCGAGGGCGACGAGCTGACCGACTCCGCCTCGGTCGCCCTGCGCTCGAAGGCGATCGCGCTGCTCCAGGCGGACCGGTCCGACCTGGAGGTCTCCTTCACCCTGCCGGTGATGCCGTCCGGTCTGGACGACGACGGGATCGCGTTGCTGGAGTCCGCGAACACGTACGACGTCCAGGTCTCCACGGTCAATCTGATGACGATGAACTACGGCGAGTCGTACACCGGGGACATGGGCTCGTACGCGATCACCTCGGCGAAGGCGGCGCAGGCGCAGTTGCGGAACGTCTTCGGGACGTCGGACGAGACCGCGTGGAAGGGGATGGCGCTCACGTCGATGATCGGCACGAATGACGTGGACAACGAGACGTTCACGCTGTCCGACGCGGCTCAGGTGCGGGAGTTCGCGGAGGAGAAGGGGATCGCGTGGGTGTCGATGTGGGCGACGTTCCGGGACCAGCAGTGCGAGGACGGGACGGACACGGATGACGCCCTGACCAATTGCAGTGGGGTGTCGCAGAGTTCGGGGGCGTTCGCGGAGGCGTTCTCGGGGTAGGCGCGGGTGCGTTGTGGCTGGTCGCGCGGTTCCCCGCGCCCCTTGGGGGGCCTCACCTGGACCGGTACAGCAATCTGCCCCCCACCACCGTCGCCACGCAGCTCGAGGCGCCCTTCGCCGTCAAGGTCGCCTCGTTCTCCGCGTCGAAGACCGCGAACGTCGCGGGCATGCCCGCCTCGGGCACCAGCGGCATCAGGATGGCCTCGGCGAGGGTCCGTCCGGCCAGCGGGTCGAGGGTGGGCGGGCCCGCGGGGTCCCCGAAACGCTCCTCCAGGCTGAGCCCCGCCCGGTCTACGGCGTCCACCACGGCGGGCCGCCGCAGTGTTCCCGCCACGGCCACCGTCCCGTGGGCCAGCATCCGCTGTACGCCCCGTCGTGCGCTCGCACCCCAGCGGGATTCCGTCATGGGCAGGGCCGCGAGTGCCTCACCGGTGAGCGGCTCGGTGCCCAGCTCCGCGGCCTCGCGGGGGTCCGGGTGGTAGGCGCCTTCGAGGAGTTCGGGGCCGTACGGATTGACGAGCCCGGGGGTGAGCAGTCCCGGCCAGCGCCGTACCCGGGCGGCCGGGCGCAGGGCCGCCAGCTCCTCGAACGGCCCCGCGGCCGCGAACTCCCGGCCGTCCACGAGCACCGCGCCGCCGGGTACCGAGGGGTGCCGCGGGTCACCGAGGACGAGAAGGTCGGCGGCGTGAATCGTCAGCAACGCGGCCCTAGTTGGAAGCGAGCAGCTTCAACTCGGGGTGGGCCGTGCCGCCTTCGATGGCCGTCGAGGAGATGTGGGACATCACGCGTTCGTCGACGGGGTCGTTGGCCGGGTCGTCGTGGACGACGAGGTGTTCGTAGGTGGTCGCCCGCTGGGCGGGGACGCGGCCCGCCTTGCGGATCAGGTCGATGATCTCCAGCCGGTTGGAGCGGTGCTTGGCGCCGGCCGAGGAGACGACGTTCTCCTCCAGCATGATCGAACCGAGGTCGTCGGCGCCGTAGTGCAGGGAGAGCTGGCCGACCTCCTTGCCGGTGGTGAGCCAGGAGCCCTGGATGTGCTGGATGTTGTCCATGAACAGCCGCGCGATGGCGATCATCCGCAGGTACTCGAACAGGGTCGCCTGCGTACGGCCCTTCAGGTGGTTGTTCTCGGGCTGGTAGGTGTACGGGATGAAGGCGCGGAAGCCGCCCGTCCGGTCCTGTACGTCACGGATCATCCGCAGGTGCTCGATGCGCTCGGCGTTGGTCTCGCCGGTGCCCATCAGCATGGTGGAGGTCGACTCGACGCCCAGCCGGTGCGCGGTCTCCATGATCTCCAGCCAGCGCTCGCCGGACTCCTTGAGGGGCGCGATGGCCTTGCGGGGGCGCGCCGGGAGGAGTTCCGCGCCGGCGCCCGCGAAGGAGTCGAGACCGGCCGCGTGGATGCGGGTGATGGCCTCCTCGACGGACACGCCGGAGATCCGGGCCATGTGCTCGACCTCGGAGGCGCCCAGCGAGTGGATCACCAGCTGGGGGTAGGCCTCCTTGATGGCGGAGAAGTGCTTCTCGTAGTACTCGACGCCGTAGTCGGGGTGGTGGCCGCCCTGGAACATGATCTGGGTGCCGCCGAGTTCGACGGTCTCGGCGCAGCGGCGCAGGATGTCGTCGAGGTCGCGGGTCCAGCCCTTGGCCGTGTCCTTGGGGGCCGCGTAGAAGGCGCAGAACTTGCACGCCGTGACGCACACGTTGGTGTAGTTGATGTTCCGCTCGATGATGTACGTCGCGATGTGCTCGGTTCCGGCGTACTTGCGGCGGCGTACGGCGTCGGCGGCGGCGCCCAGGGCGTGCAGGGGCGCGTCGCGGTAGAGGACGAGCGCCTCCTCCGGGGTGATCCGCCCGCCCTCGGCGGCACGGTCGAGCACAGACTGGAGGTCGGCCTTCTCGGTCACCGGAAGCGTCCCTTTCGTCAAGGGGTGAGGACGGACCGAACCAGCCTACGCCAGCGTTTTCCCGCACCTCTCCTCAGGCCGCGTACGCGCCGATCAGCACCCCCGTGAAGGCTCCCGTGAGCATGAAGGGTCCGAAGGGGACGGTGGTGCGGCGGGCGGCGCGGCCGGCGACGGTGAGCGCGAGGCCGTAGAGGGCGCCGAGGACGAAGGCGGCGAGGGTGCCGAGCATGAGGGTCGGCCAGCCGTACCAGCCGAGGACGGCACCGGTCGCGAGGGCCAGTTTCACATCGCCGAAGGCCAGACCGGCCGGGTTGATCAGGTGCAGGAGGAGATGGCCGGCGGCCAGGGCCAGGGAGCCGAGGAGGGCCGTCGTCCAGCGGCCGGCGTGTTCGGGGAGCAGGGCGGTCACCCCGAGGAGGGCCAGGGCGGTGGCCGCGAGAGGGAGGGTGAGGGGGTCGGGGAGGCGTTGGACCCGTACGTCGACGACCGCGAGGAGCACCCCGGCCGGGGCCAGCAGCAGCCAGACGGCCAGTTCGGGGCGGGTTCCGGTGGCCGCGGCGAGAGCCGCGCAGAGGACGGCGGTGACCGTGGGCAAAAGGAGCGCGCCGGAGGCGTACGACGCCCCGGGGGGCGTGCACCCTCCGCATCCGCCCCGCCCGAGCCACCCGCGCACGGGGTGGCCCGCGGGGCAGCTGTCGTACCACCCCTGGTCTGCCTGTTCGACCGGTACCGAGAGGCGGTACGCCGGGCGTGGCAGGAACGCTCCCGCCAGCGCGCCCCAGAGGGCGGCGACGGCGACCAGGGTGAGGGTGTCGGGAGGTGTGGCCATCGGGCGTCCCCTACCCCACCTTGGACAGCCGGGCCGTGGGGTTGCCCTCCGCACTGCTGTCCGAGGTGTAGGTGAGGTCGTCGCCCGTCGGGGTGAAGCGGATCGTGTGCGGCTCGGGGTTGCAGCCGGAGTGGTTGGACTTCGCGCCCACCGAGTCGGCGACGACCTCCTTCGCCGTCACCTCCTTCAGCGTCAGCACGTCCACGCAGACCCCGCCGAGGACGTCGGTCTGCCGCAGCTCGCCCACCTTCGCGCCCACCGCGGCCTGGCGCAGGGTCACCCGGAAGGTGCCCATGGGGAGGGTGCCGCCGAGGCCGGTGCCCTCGCCCTCCCAGGTGCCGGCGTACCGGGCCGGCAGGGCGCCGGGCGCCTCGCTGGCCGCCGGACTCGACGCGGCCGTCGCCGCCGGACTCGACGCGGCCGTGGGCACCGCGCTCGACGCGCCCGTGGGCGCCGATGAGTACGCGCCGCTGCTGGCGTCGGCGTTCGTGTCGTCGTCGCCGCCCGGCAGCAGGTCGAACACGAACACCGAGCCGACCGTCACCGCCGCCAGCGCGCCCGCGACCGCCAGGGCGACGGTGCAGCTCAGGCGCCGCCCGCGCCCGCCCTCCCCGGGCGCCGCCGCGGCCGACACGGTGACGGACACCTTCCCCGGGCGCCCGCCGCCCTCGGTCTCCCCCGCCACGGGCGCGTCCACCGGTGTCGCCGGGACCGCGTCCATCACCGGCGGCGGCCCGAACTCCCCCGCGGTCACCGGCCGCTGGGCCGCCACGGCCACCCGGCTGAACCCGACCGGCCCGGAAGCGGGCTCCTGCGTCCCCGTCGCCTCCAGGTTCAGCAGCTGTACGGCGCTCCGCCCGACCTGCTCCACCAGCGCGCCCGGCAGCCAGCCGCCGGCCATCAGCCGCGCCGCGCCCTCGGGAGCGAGCCGCCGGGCCAGTTCGCCGGGGGCCGGCCGGGCCGAGGGGTCCTTGGCGAGGCAGTCCTCGACGACCTCCCGCAGCAGCCCGGGCGCCAGCTCCCCGAGCGCGGGTTCCTCGTGGACGACCTGGTAGAGCAGGGCGGCCGAGGAGTCGCCGGGGAAGGGCGGCTGACCGGTGGCGGCGTACGCCAGCACCGCGCCGAAGGAGAAGACGTCGGCCGCGCCGGACGCGCCCCGGCCGAGGATCTGCTCGGGGGCCATGTAGCCGGGCGAGCCGACGGAGACACCGGTCGAGGTGAGGGAGGCCGTGCCGTCGGTCGCGCGGGCGATGCCGAAGTCGATGAGCAGCGGTCCGTCCACGGTGAGCAGCAGGTTGGACGGCTTGACGTCCCGGTGCACCAGCCCCAGCTCGTGCACCGCCGCCAGCGCCTCCGCGAGCCCCGCGCCGAGCGCCCGTACGGTGTGCTCGGGCAGCGGGCCGTGGGCGGCGACGGCCGCGGCGAGCGAGGGGCCGGCCGCGTAGGCCGTCGCGACCCAGGGCACGGCCGCCTCCGGGTCGGCGTCCAGCACCGGCGCGGTCCAGGCGCCGCCGACCCGGCGGGCGGCCTCGACCTCGCGCCGGAAGCGGGTGCGGAACTCGTCGTCGAGGGCGAGGTGCGG
Source organism: Streptomyces griseoruber (assembly GCF_001514205.1). GTDB lineage: Bacteria > Actinomycetota > Actinomycetes > Streptomycetales > Streptomycetaceae > Streptomyces > Streptomyces griseoruber. The sequence continues at coordinate 191,895 of NZ_KQ948783.1, forward strand.
ATGCACGATCTTCACGGCGACCGTGCGGCCCCCGGCGCTGCGGCCGAGATAGACCCGGCCCATCCCGCCGGAACCGAGCCGGCCGAGCAGCCGGTAGGGCCCGACGGCTGTGGGTTCGTCGGCTCCGAGCGGCTGCATGACGTTCCCCTTCCCCCCGTCTGCGCATGCGGTCGTACGAGCGCTTCATCGTCGTGCCCGGACGACACCCGGCGCAATGCCGGTACTGATCCCCGTGCGGCGGTTGCGGCCCGCTCAGGCCGGCAGCAGCTCCACCCGTACGTCCGCCGGGAAGCCGGTGGTCGGCCCCACCCGGCGGGCGAACTCGGCGACCGCGTTCAGCTGGGGGGTGCCGAAGCGGAAGTCGAGGGTGGTGAAGTAGCGCTCCAGGACCTGCTCGTCGAAGGCCTCCCAGCGGGCCGCCTGCTCGGCGACCTTGCCGACCTCCTCCAGGGAGAGGTTGCGGGAGGCGAGGAAGGCCTGGTGGACCTCGCGGGTGATCACCGGCTGCCGTTCCAGGTAGTCCCGGCGGGCCGCCCAGACGGCGAAGACGAACGGCAGCCCGGTCCACTCCTTCCAGAGCGTGCCGAGATCGTGCACCTGGAGGCCGTAGCGCGGCCCGTCGAGCAGGTTGGCCCGCAGCGCCGCGTCGCCGATCAGTACGGCCGCCTCCGCCTCCTGCATCATCAGGCTGAGGTCGGGCGGGCAGGTGTAGTAGTCGGGCCGTACGCCGAACCGGTCCGCCAGCAGCAGCTGGGCCAGGCGCACGGAGGTGCGGGAGGTGGAGCCGAGGGCGACGCGCGCGCCGTCCAGCTCGTCCAGCGGGACCTTCGAGACGATCACGCAGGACATGACCGGGCCGTCGCAGCCGACCGCGATGTCGGGGAAGGCGACCAGGTCGTCGGCGTTCCTGAGGAACTCGACGAGGGTGATGGGCCCGATGTCGAGGTCCCCCCGCACCAGCTGCTCGCTGAGCTTCTCGGGGGTGTCCTTGGTGAGCTCGAAGTCGAGGAGCGTGCCCGTTCGCGCGAGCCCCCAGTACAGGGGCAGGCAGTTCAGGAACTGGATGTGGCCTACGCGCGGCCGGGTGCGAGAATTGTCCACATCGCGAGACTAGCCCCGGTGGAGTACCCTTCGAACTCCGACCCCCCGGGTCAACCCCTTCACCGGATGTTCAAACATCCGGGTGACGTGATCTTGCCCCCTATTGCTTTCGGCTGCCCGCATGCTAGGCTCGCCGCAAGTTGCAGTTTGGTTTCCCTTGCAGTACAGAGCCTGCGGAGCATGTAACCGCGGGCTCTTGACATTTTCAGACGTATGCATTGTGCGGCACTGCTTTCACCTTGCAGGTTCTGGAGCAGGGCAACCCTTTGGGCCCAAGGAGGGCTTATGGCTACCGGAACCGTGAAGTGGTTCAACGCCGAAAAGGGCTTTGGCTTCATCGCCCAGGAAGGCGGCGGCCCCGACGTCTTCGTCCACTACTCCGCGATCAACGCGCAGGGTTTCCGTTCCCTCGAGGAGAACCAGCAGGTCTCCTTCGACGTGACGCAGGGCCCGAAGGGTCCGCAGGCGGAGAACGTCACCCCCGTGTGACGATCCTCCCCCCTGTGATCGCAATCTGAAAGCAGTACCCAAGGAGCCCCGCGCCCACCGGCACGGGGCTCCTGCCTTTCCCGGTGAATTTCCGGTGAATTCCCGAGGGACACCCCGCCCGAGCCCTCACACGTGCTGCATCACCAGCACGAAGGTCGTCCCCGGCAGCAGCGCCTCGTACGTGTGCGGGACATCGCCGCGATAGGTCAGGTAATCACCCGGCTCCAGTACGAAAAGCTCTCCGGCGGGCCCCGCTTTCACGCGCCCCGTACTCACGATCAGATGCTCGACCGTGCCCGGGATGTGCGGCTGAGACACCCGTGCGGCGCCCGGCTCGGCCCGCAGGTGGTACAGGTCCCGGCGGGCACCCGGCGGACTGGCCGACAGCAGGGTCGCCGCGTACGGCGCCTGCTCCGAGGCGACCGTCGGCCCCTGCCCCGCCCTGATCACCCGCACGGCCGGCACCGGCGGCTCGACCAGCGCGCTGAACGGCACCCCCAGCGCCACGCCCAGCGCCCAGATCGTCTCCATGCTCGGATTGCCGCTCGCCGCCTCCAGCTGGGAGAGCGTGGACTTCGCGATTCCGGCCCGTTTGGCCAGCTCGGACAGGGACAGACCGGCGCGTGCGCGTTCCCGCTTCAGGGACGCGGCGATCCAGTCCAGGGGCAGGCGGGCGGGGGTCTCGGGCATGCCGTTCGCTCCATCGGGTCGTTCGTTCGGCTTGACGAACACGGTCACATCTGTTCATTGTAGAAAACATGCGTTCGCCACAACGAACACCCTCGGGACCCGGCCCGATACGGCCATTCGTCCGCGACAGCTCACTCGTCTGGGTGGCGAGCGGGGTGATCGGCCTCTCCTTCGGCGCGCTCTCCGTGGCCGGCGGACTGCCCGTCTGGGTGCCCGTGCTCATGTCCCTGGTGGTGTACGCGGGCTCCGCCCAGTTCAGTGCCGTCGGCGTCCTGCTCGCCGGCGGCGGTCCGGTCGCCGCCGCGGCCACCGGACTGCTCCTCAACACCCGTACGGCCGCATTCAGCCTCGCGGTCGCCGACCTCCTCGGCCCCGGCCGGGCCGCCCGGCTGTTCGGCGCCCATCTGGTCACCGACGAGACGGTCGCCTTCGCCCTCGCCCAGCCGGACCCCGCCCGCCGCCGCGCCGCCTTCTGGGTCTTCGGCATCGGCCTGTTCGCCGTCTGGAACGCGGGTGTCCTCACGGGCGCGCTCGCCGGGACCGCGCTCGGCGACCCGGCCCGCTACGGCCTCGACGCCGCCTTCCCCGCCGTACTCGTCGCCCTGGTCCTGCCGACCCTGCGCGCGAACGCCCGGCTGCGCCGCCCCGCGGCCCTCGGCGCGCTCCTCGCCCTGGCGGCCACCCCGTTCGTCCCGGCCGGCGTCCCGGTGCTGCTCGCGCTCGCCGGGCTGCCGGCGTACGGCCGTACAGGTGGCGTACGGCGATGAACGCGACGGTCGCGATGATCCTGACGCTGGCGGTGGGCACGTACGCCCTCCGGCTGGTCGGACCGGCGCTGCACGGGCGGGTCGAGCTGCCCGCCCGCGTGCGGGAGCTGCTGTCGGCGGGCGCCGTCGTCCTCCTGGTCGCCCTGCTGGCCACGGGCGCGCTGACGGAGGGCGGCGGCTTCGCCGGGTGGGCCCGCCCGGCAGCAGTGCTGGTGGGGGCCGTGCTCGCCTGGCGCCGGGCGCCCTTCCCGGTGGTGGTCCTGGGGGCGGCCGTGACGGCGGGGGTGCTGCGGTCGGCGGGGGTGGCCTGAAAGCACCCACGGGCAGCCGTCGTTGTCAGTGGCGTTGGCTAGGGTCCCCCGCCATGACCGACGCCATCGACACCACAGCCACCCCCGTCACCCCCGTCACGCCCGACTTCGTCACCGCCACGCGCACCTTCTACGACGCCATCGCCGAGGACTACGCCGAGCGCTACAGCGACGAGCTGGTGTCGAGGCCGCTGGAGCGGGCCGTGCTCACGGCGTACGCCGAGCTCGTCGGCGCCGGCGGCCGGGTGGCGGACCTGGGGTGCGGGCCCGGCCGGACGACGGGGTTCCTCGCCCGCCAGGGCCTCGACGTCTTCGGGCTGGACCTGTCGGAGTCGATGCTGGCGATCGCCCGGCGCGAGAACCCGGGGATCCGCTTCGAACAGGGCTCGATGCTGAAGCTGGACCTGCCCGACGGGCAGCTGGCCGGAGCGCTCTCCTTCTACTCCTCCATCCACACCCCGGTGGACGAACTGCCCGCCCTCTTCGCCGAGTTCCACCGTGTGCTCGCCCCCGGAAGCCCTCTCCTCCTCGGCTTCCAGGTCGGCGACGAACCCCGGCACTTCGATCAGCCGTGGGGCCACCCGGTGGCCCTGACCTTCATCCGCCGGCGCCCGGAGCCGATGACCGAACTGCTGACGGCGGCCGGCTTCGTCCCGCACTCGTGCACGGTACGGCAGCCGGAGCCCGCCCTCGGCGAGACGACCCCGCACGCCTTCCTGATCCTGCGCAAGGCCGGCTGACGGCTGCTTCAGCCCGGCTGAGGCTGAGGCGCGGCTGAGGCGCGGCTGAGGCTGACGGCTACTTGAGCTCGGCGGCGGTGTAGAAGCCGCCCGCGACCAGGACGTACTCGTAGTTGGACTTGTCCACGCTGGTGGGCTGGAGCAGATAGGCGGGCACGGCCTTCACGCCGTTGTTGTAGTCCCTTCTGTTGTTCAGCCTCGGCGTCCTGCCGCTGAGGATCGAGTCGACCATGTCCGAGGCGACCTCGCCGAGCTGCCGGACGTCCTTGTAGACGGTCTGCGACTGCTCGCCCTTGATGATCGACTTCACCGAGGCGAGCTCGGCGTCCTGTCCGGTGACGATGGGGTACGGCTTGCTGTCGGTGCCGTAGCCGTACGCCTTCAGCGCCGCCAGGACGCCGATGGAGATGCCGTCGTAGGGCGAGAGGACCGCGTCGACCCGCTCCCCGACGTACGACTGGGAGAGGATGCCGCTCATCCGCTTCTGCGCGGTGGGCCCGTCCCAGCGCAGGGTGGTGACCTTCTCCAGCGTGGTCTGGCCGGACCGGACCACCAGCTTCTTGCTGTCCAGGTACGGCTGGAGCAGCGCCATCGACCCTTCGAAGAAGTACTTGGTGTTGTTGTCGTCCGGAGAACCGGCGAACAGTTCGATAGTGAACGGCCCCTTGCCGTCCTCCAGGCCGAGCTGCTCGATGATGTAGCGGGCCTCGAGCCGGCCGACCTGCTCGTTGTCGAAGGACACGTAGTAGTCGACGTTCGCGGTGCCCAGGATGAGCCGGTCGTAGGAGATCACGGGGATCTTCGCGGCCGCGGCCTGCTTGAGCACGTCGTTCAGCGACTTGTTGTCGATGGCCGCGATGATCAGCGCGTCGACGCCCTTCTTGACGAGGTCGGCGATCTGCGCGACCTGCTTGTCCGGGTCGTCGTCGCCATAGACGAGCTGGGCCTTGTACCCCTGGTGCGTCAGGTCCTCGACCATGCTCTTGCCCTCGGTGAGCCAGCGCTCGGAGGTACGGGTCGGCATGGCGATGCCGATGGTGCCGCCCTTGGAGCCGCTGCCGGAGCTGTCCCCGCTGAGCTGCCCACAGGCGGACAGGGTCAAGGCGGAGGCCGCTCCGGCGAGGGCGGCGAGAGCGGATCTTCGGTTGCGCATGCTGATCGTTCCTTGTTCTTCTCGTCGTTGAGAGGATGACGGCGCATCAGATGCAGGCGAGGAAGCGGCGGGGTGGGACTCACCTTTCAACTGTTCGAAATACCGTCACCTGATCGAAAAAATGTTGGCGCGACCCTAGGAAGCGGTTGCAGGGGGTGTCAACAGGGTGCGCGCGAACGGTTACAGAAAGCAGTGACGGGGGGAACGGGCGTAAACGGCTGCGGCGGGCGGGTCCCGATGAAGGGGACCCGCCCGCCGCAGCTCACAGCAGGTGTCACAGACGCCTCAGGCGTCACACGTGCCTCAGGTGCCTCGTGTGTGGCGTACGTCTCAGACGGTGCCGGAGGCCGAGATGGTGACCTTGGCCGAGGTGCGGCCGGACTGGCTGCCGAGGCCCTCGATCGTCTTGACGACGTCCATGCCCTCGACGACCTCGCCGAAGACGACGTGCTTACCGTCCAGCCAGGAGGTCACGATGGTGGTGATGAAGAACTGCGAGCCGTTGGTGTTGCGGCCCGCGTTGGCCATGCTCAGCAGACCCGCCTTGGTGTGCTTGAGCTGGAAGTTCTCGTCCTCGAACTTCTCGCCGTAGATGCTCTTGCCGCCGGTGCCGTCGCCGCGGGTGAAGTCGCCGCCCTGGAGCATGAAGTCCGGGATGACACGGTGGAAGGACGAACCGGCGTAGCCGTAGCCGTGCACGCCGGTGGCCAGCTCGCGGAAGTTGCGGGCGGTCTTGGGCACGACGTCGTCGTACAGCTTGAAGACGATGCGCCCGGCGGGCTCGTCGTTGATGGTGATGTCGAAGTAAACGTTCTCGCTCATGGAGCCCATAATTCCTCGCTTCGGCCGCCTACCGGTAATCGGCGGGGCCCAGCAGGGTTCCCACGCGGTCGAACAGCCACAGCGCGGTGGCGTTGCGGTCGCGGGAGGCGTAGAGCCAGAGGCCCGTCAGCCGGAGGCGGGCCGGGGCGCCCCAGCCGGCCCTCTCCTTCCCGGCATGGCCAGTTCCGCCCACACGGCCTTCCCCACTTCGCGCTCGGTGACGCCCCAGGCGGTGGCCAGGACGCTCACGACGATCAGCCCCCGACCCCCCTCGGCGTCCGGCTCCCGCACGATCCGCAGCCCACGGTCACCCCGCGGGTCGCTCACCTCGATCCGCAGGGCGCCCTCCGCGAGGAGCAGCAGCCGCAGCGCGAAGTCCCGGCCGGGCACCCGGCCGTGGGTGACCGCGTTCGCGGCGAGTTCGGCGACGATCTGCTGAGCGGTGCGGTTGGCCTCCCCGTCGTACGGGTGGCCCCACTCCACGAGCTGCCGCTGCGTGAGCCGCCGGGCGAGGCGGGCCCCGCGCGGGGTGGAGCTGAGGCGGAGGGTCATCTCCCCTAGGGGAGAAATCGGGGTGGGGATCTGGGTGGAGATTTCCGAGTTCACCTGACTGAGCGTGGCCGGTCCTCTCTACCCTGACCAGGGGAGGAATCGCGACTCTCCGTAGCCGTACGGATGCGGAGGGGTGCGCGTACGGGGTGTCGAGCGAGGGCGGTCAGGCATGGTCATGAACGAGCGCAGGCCGGAAACCCCGGCGGAGGCCGACGGCACGACGGGGCTGCTGACGGCCCTGGGCAAGATGATGAAGCTCCTGCGGGAGCGGAGGGGGCTGACGCAGAAGGACTTCGGCGAGATGGTGGGGTACGGGCCGGACGCCATCTCGGCGATGGAGCGGGGGGTGCGGACGCTCCGTCCGGAGGTGCTGGAGAAGGCGGACGAACTGCTGGAGGCCGGGGGCTTGTTGGTGCAGGCCGTCCCTGAGCTGAGGGAGGCGATGGCGAAGGTACGGACGCGGCATCCGGAGTGGTATCGGGGATATGCGTCGTTGGAGGCGGCCTCCGTTGAGCTGCACTTCTACGCAAACCAAGCCATGCCTGGGCTGCTGCAGACCGAGGAATACGCATTCGCGGTGTTCCGCCAACGGCGGCCCTTTCTGAGCGAGGAGACCATCGAGAAGCGGGTCGTCGATCGGCTGTCACGGCAACAGGTCTTCGACGCCTGGCCCCCTCCTGTCGTGAGCTACGTACTCGAGGAGGTCCTCTTGGATCGACCGATCGGCGGAACGGGCATCTTCAAAGGGCAGTTGGAGAACCTGCTGCGTGTTGGCAGTATGCGAAACGTCGAGATCCAGGTGATGCCGACACGGCGCGAGGAGCATCCCAACCTGGACAGCGCCTTCAACCTGATGACACCAAAGGCACAAGGGCAGGTGGCGTACACCGAAGCTCAGGGGTACCCCCGGTTGATCACCGATCCGGAGGAGGTCAGGAAGATCGCGGACCGCTATGGTTTCATGCGCGCCCTGGCACTCAACCCCATGGAATCCCGGAGCTTGATCGAGCGGAAGCTGGAGGAGCTATGACCATCGACGAACTCATCTGGTTCAAGTCCAGCTACAGCAGCGGCGAAGGCGGCGAATGCCTCGAAGTTGCCCCCTCCCCCCACACCATCCACATCCGCGACTCCAAGAACCCCACCGGAGGCCACCTCACCCTCTCCTCCCCCGCCTGGGGTAAGTTCCTGGCGTTCTGCGTTCGCCGGTAGGGGGTCACACCGGGGCCGGCAGGTCCAGGAGCGCGAGCTTCGCCGGGTCGACCACGGCGGTGATCGCGGTGATGCGGCCATCGGTGACGGTGAAGGCGAGCAGGGAGAGCGGCGTACCGTCCTCGCGCCAGGAGATGACACCGGGCAGGCCGTTGACGGTCGCCGCACGACCTCGTGCCGCGCCGCCGGCCACGCGCGCGCGGGTGGCGACCTCGGTGGCCCCGAGCGTGACGAACGTGCCGTTCGGGGTGTGGACGGTGAACTCCACTTCCGGGTGGAGAACCCGCAGCAGCTGCTCGAAGCGGCCGTCGCGGGCGGCGGCCAGGAACGCTTGGACGACCTCGCGCTGCTGCCGTCCGGCGCTCGCCGTCCGCTCGGTGGCCCGTACCTTACGGTGGGCGCGGCTGGCGAGCATCTTGGCGGCGTCGGCGGATCTGCCGAGGATGGTGCCGATCTCCGCGAAGGGGACGGCGAACACGTCGTGCAGCACGAACGCGAGTCGTTCGTCGGGACGGAGCGAGTCGAGGACCGTGAAGAGTGCGAGGCCGACGGAGTCCCCGGTGGCCGCGAGGTCTTCGGGGGCGGGGGTGTCGTCGAGCGTCACGGTGAATTCGGGGAGCCGGTCGTCGAGGGAGACCTCCGGGCGCGTACGGCCCGACCGCAGGACGTCGAGGCTGATGCGGCCGACGACAGTGGTCAGCCAGCCGCCGAGGTTGTCGATGGTGCCGGTGTCCTGACGGGACAGCCGCAGCCACGCCTCCTGGACCACGTCCTCCGCGTCGGCGTGTGATCCGAGCATGCGGTAGGCGACGGCACGGAGCCGGTCACGGTGGGACTCGAAGGCATCGACGATGGGGTCCGTGGGATGGGGGTCGGCCATGGTGTTACCTCCCTAAAAGCTGCTCCGTCATAGGGATGACGCGCACCGGCGTCGCAACGTAACCCGATGGAGGAGAACAACCCCATGGAGAACCGGCTCAAGAACAAGAACAAGAACGCGAACAACCCCGATGTGTGGACGGCGATCCAGCACCTCCAGAAGGCGATCGCCGCGGGTGGCGTCGACCCGAAGCTGCTGGCACTGGTCCACCTGCGCGCGAGCCAGATCAACGGCTGCTCGGCGTGCGTCTACGCGAGTGTCTCGGGAGGGAAGAAGGCGGGTGACACCGACGAGCGGCTGCACAACGTCGCGGCGTGGCGTGAGGCGCCGTTCTACACCGAGGCGGAACGCGCGGCGCTGGCGCTGGCGGAGGCCGCGACCCGGCTCCAGGACGGTGCGCCGGGTGTCACGGACGAAATCTGGGAAGAGGCCAACGCCCACTTCACAGAGGAACAGATCGGCGCGATCAACTTGGAGATCGCACTGACCAACTTCTTCAACCGAATCAACCGCACCATCAAGGAACCGGCCGGCAGGACCTGGGGCTGACCCACCTGGAAATAGCCGGCGAGCACGGGGGCCGCCTTGGCGTACAGCACCGGCTTGAACTTGCGGTCCATCGTGCGGTTGCCGGGAGAGACCAGTTCCACCACGAGCTACACGCCCTCGGCATCGACGCTGACACCGTCCCCGGCGGTTACATCAGCGTCGGTCACCACGAGATCGGGGACTACGAGGCCGGACGGCAGGAAGACGTTGACGGCCTCCAGCACCTCGCCCGGTGCTTTGGCCGCCTGGGCCGGCGCGTGCAGGATCATGGCGAGCGACAACGTGGGCCGCCGACCCGCATGATGGAAACCGGACGGTCGGTCGGGAAGCTTCGCCGCACCAGCTTGATTCAGGAACCGCCAAGGCTCACATCGTGACGGTCGGGCTTGGCCTTGCAATGCCCTCGACCAGGTCAACAGCCACCCGCTACAGCCGTCGTCCGCCGACGTTGCCGTCTAGCGCTT
>NZ_KQ948784.1:0-31710 GCF_001514205.1 Streptomyces griseoruber
AGGTGGACTGGTCGGCCGGTGCCGTCCGGCTGCTCCAGGAGACCACCGACTGGCCGCAGGCGGCGGACCGTCCGCGCCGGGCGGGTGTCTCCGCCTTCGGCGTCTCCGGCACCAACGCCCACGTCGTACTGGAGCAGGCCCCCCAGGAGCCCGCCGAAGACCCCGACGCCTCCGTTCCCGCCCCGCCGGCCCTGCGCCTGCCGTCCGCGGCCGTGCCGTGGCTGGTCACCGGCCGTACCCCGGCCGCGCTGCGCGAACAGGCCCGTCGGCTTGCCGACTTCGTACGGACCCGCCCGGCCGCCGATCCGGCGCGCACCGCCGCCGCACTGCTGACCACCCGGTCCGTCTTCGAAGAACGAGCCGTGGTGCTCGGTACCGACCGCGACGACCTGCTGCACGGTCTGGACGCCCTGGCCGCCGGCCACGCCCGGCCCGGCCTCGTCACCGGCTCCGCCCCGGGAAGCGGCCGGACCGCCTTCCTCTTCGCCGGGCAGGGCTCCCAGCGCCCCGGCATGGGACGGGAACTCCACGAGACGTACGAGGTGTTCGCGGACGCCTTCGACGAGGTGTGCGCCCAGTTCGACACCACCCTCGAACGCCCTTTGCAGGACGTGGTGTTCGGCACGGACGCCGACCTGCTGAACCGTACCGAGTACGCGCAGCCCGCCCTGTTCGCCCTGGAAGTCGCCCTGTTCCGGCTCGCCGAGTCCCTCGGCGTACGCCCCGACGTCGTCCTCGGCCACTCCGTCGGCGAGCTGGCGGCCGCGCACGTGGCGGGGGTGTGGTCCCTCGCCGACGCGTGCCGGCTCGTGGCGGCCCGCGGGCGGCTGATGCAGGCGCTCCCCGAGGGCGGCGCCATGCTCTCCCTCCAGCTCCCCGAGGCCGAGGTACTGCCCCTGCTGGAGGGGCGCGCCGACCGGGTCGGCATCGCCGCCGTCAACGCCCCCCGCGCCACGGTGATCGCCGGTGTCGCCGCCGACGTCGGGGAGATCGCGGAACAGGCCAGGGCGAACGGCCATCGCGCCACCGCGCTCCGCGTGAGCCACGCCTTCCACTCGCCGCTGATGGAACCGATGCTGCGCGACTTCCGGCGGGTCGCCGAGTCGGTGGAGTTCCACCCGCCGCGCCTGACCGTCGTCTCCGACCTCACCGGCCGCCCCGCCGACCCCGACGACCTGACCGCCCCCGAGTACTGGGTGCGGCACGTCCGGCACGCCGTCCGCTTCGCCGACGGTGTGCGCACCCTGGCCGACCTCGGCGTCACCCGCTGCCTGGAACTGGGCCCCGACGGCACCCTGTCCGCCCTGGCGGCGCAGAGCCTGCCGGCCGAGCAGGAGGTGCTCGCCGTTCCGGCCCAGCACAGGGACCAGCCCGGACCCCGTGCCTTCGAGACCGCCCTCGCCGCCCTGCACACCCGGGGCGCCGCCGTCGACTGGAGCGGCCTCCTCACGGGCACGGGCGCGGGCACGGACATGGACCCGGGCACTCCCGCCCCGGCGCAGGAACCGCTGCCGACCTACGCCTTCCAGCGGCGTCGCGCCTGGCTGCCCGCCGCACCGTCCGGCGCCGCCGGAGTCCGGGCGGCGGGCCTCGGTGCCGCGCGGCACCCACTGCTCGGCGCCACCGTCGAACTCGCCGACGCGGGTGGCGTCCTGCTCACCGGCCGGCTGTCCGTGCGCTCCCACGCCTGGCTCGCCGACCGGGAGACGGCGGGCAGCACGCTGCTGCCCGAGTCCGTCCTCGTCGAACTGGCCGTGCGGGCGGGCGACGAGGCCGGCTGCACCGCCCTGGAGACGCTGACCCTGCGGGAACCACTGCCGCTGCCCCCACGGGGCGGGGTCCGGATGCAGATCCTGGTCGGAGCCGCCGACGACACGGGACGGCGCACGGTGACGGTCCACTCCCGGCCGGACGACGACGAGGGCGACCAGCCCTGGCGCTGCCACGCCGAGGGCATCCTGACCACCACCACCGCCCGGCCCGCCGGGAACGGGTCCGGGACCGACGTCTGGCCGCCCGAGCAGGCCGAACCCGTCGACGTGGAGGATCTGTACGACCTGCTGTCGCTGCGCGGCCACTCCTGCGGCCCGGCCTTCCGGGCGGTGCGGGCCCTGTGGCGGCGCGGCAGCGAGCTCTTCGCCGAACTCGCCGTCCCGGACGAGCCGCGCCCGGCGGACGCCGACGCCTTCGGCCTCCATCCCGTGCTGCTCGACGCCGCGGCGCAGACCGCCCTGTGGGCCGCGCCCGAGGCGGGTGAGGGCCGCGTCGCGCTGCCACGGGGCTGGCACGGCGTGACCGTGCACGCGACCGGAGCGGTCGCCGCCCGGCTGCGGGTCACGGGCGCCGGCACCGACCGCGTCTCGCTCACCCTGACCGACGCCCACGGAAGGGCGCTGGCCACCGCCGACTCCGTCTCCCTGTCCTTCCCCGCCGTCTCGGCGCTGGTCGCCGAGCCGCAGGCCGACGGACTGTACGCGCTGGAGTGGGCACCGGTGTCCGGGCAGGCAGCCGGCACGGGACCGGCCGCGGGCGGGGACGGCGACTGGGCGGTGCTCGCCCCGGATGGCGCGGCGCTCGCCGCCCACCTCGCCGGACGCGGTGTCCCCGTCCGGGTCCACCACGACCTCGCCGCGCTGCGGGCCGCCCTGGACGAGGGCACCGCGGCGCCCACGACCGTGCTGCTGCCGGTCGCCTCCGCCGACTGCCCCGACGACGGCACGAGCCTCGCCGCCGCGGCCCAGGACGCCACCGCGGCCGTCCTGGCCGCCCTCCAGGAGTGGCTGGCCGACGAGCGCCTCGACGGATCCCGGCTGGCGGTGCTCACCCGCCACGCCGTGGCCGCCGCACCCGACGACCGCGTACCCGACCTCGCCCACGCCCCCGTCTGGGGACTGGTGCGCACGGCCCAGTCGGAGCACCCCGGCCGTTTCCTGCTCGTCGACCGTGACACGCCCGAGTTCCTCCCGCTGTCCGCTCTCCAGGGCGAGGAGCCCCAACTCGCCGTCCGTGGCGAAGTGCTGCTGGCGCCCAGAGTCGTGCGCGCGCCTCGCCCCGCCGAAGGAGCGCCGCCCGGGTTCGGGCCCGAGGGCACGGTGCTGATCACCGGCGGCACCGGCGGACTGGGCGCCCTGACCGCCCGGCATCTGGTGGCCGACCACGGCGTACGGCGGTTGCTGCTGGTCAGCAGGTCCGGGCCCGAGGCACCGGGCGCGATCGCGCTGCGCGACGCACTGACCGCGCTCGGCGCCGAGGTGACGGTCGAGGCGTGCGACGTCTCCGACCGCCCCGCGCTGACCGCCCTCCTCGCCGCCGTGCCGGACGAGCACCCGGTCACCGCGGTGGTGCACACCGCGGGTGTCCTCGACGACGGCCTGCTCACCTCCCTCACGCCCGAGCGACTGGCCACGGTCTTCGCCGCCAAGGCCACCGCCGCCGCCCATCTGCACGAGCTGACCCGGGAGGCGGACCTGTCCGCCTTCGTGGTGTTCTCCTCGGCGGCGGGTCTGCTCGGCAATCCCGGCCAGGCCAACTACGCCGCCGCCAACACCTTCCTCGACGCCCTCGCCCGGCACCGCCGCGCGGCCGGACTGCCCGCGACCTCACTGGCGTGGGGGCCGTGGGAGCGCTTCGGCGGCATGACGGCCGCACTGGACCCCGCCCACACCGCGAGAACGGCCGCCCAGGGAGTCGTTCCCCTCTCCGCCGAGCGGGGACTGTCCCTGTTCGACGCCGGCACCGCCGCCGACCGGGCGCTGCTGCTCGCGATGCGTCTCGACCCGCGCGCCCTGCGGTCCCGCGCCGAAGCCGGTGAACTTCCCCCGCTGCTGCGCGGACTGCTGCGCGTCACCGTCCGGCGCGGCGCGACCGACGCGGCCGGCGAGGGCGGCGGTTTCGCCCGGCGGCTCGCCTCGCTGCCCCGGGCCCGGCGGCACCGCGCGGTGGCCGAACTCGTCACCGGTCAGGTCGCCGCGATCCTCGGCTACGACAGCGCCGACCTCGTCGGCTCCGACAAGCCGTTCAAGGAGCTGGGGTTCGACTCGCTCGCCGCCGTGAACCTGCGCAACCGGCTCGGTCAGGAGACCGGACTGCGTCTGCCCGCCACCCTCGTCTACGACCACCCCACCTCCGGCGCCCTGATCCGGCACCTGGCCACCGAACTGGGCCTGGGCGGGGAACGAACCGACGGCGACGACACCCCCGACCACCCGGAGCACGCCGCACCCGACGACGACCCGGTGGTGATCGTCGCCATGGGCTGCCGCTACCCCGGCGGAGCCGATTCCCCCGACGCGCTGTGGCGCCTGGTCGCCGCCGGTGCCGAGGGACTGGGCCCGTTCCCGACCGACCGCGGCTGGGACCTCGACGCGCTGTACCACCCGGACTCGGACCGCCCCGGCACCACCTATGTCCGTGAAGCCGGATTCCTCTATGAATCGGGCGAGTTCGACGCCGAGCTCTTCGGTATCTCGCCGCGCGAGGCGCTCACCATGGACCCGCAGCAGAGGCTGTTGCTGGAGACTTCCTGGGAGGTCTTCGAGCGGGCCGGGATCGCACCCGTCTCCCTCAAGGGCAGCCGTACCGGCGTGTTCGCGGGCGTGACCTATCACGACTACGCCTCCGGGATGCAGATGGGCACGGCCGGCAACGTGGCCGCGGGCCGGGTGTCGTACGCCTTCGGTCTCGAAGGTCCCTCGGTGGCCGTGGACACGGCCTGCTCGTCCTCCCTGGTCGCCCTGCACCTGGCGGCTCAGGCACTGCGCGCCGGGGAGTGCGACCTGGCGCTGGCCGGAGGAGTGGCGGTCATGTCGCAGCCGGACCCCTACGTGGCCTTCAGCCGGGAGCGCACCCTCGCCGCCGACGGCCGGTGCAAGCCGTTCTCGGCCGACGCCGACGGCACCAACTGGGCCGAGGGCGTCGGCCTGCTGCTCCTGGAGCGGCTCTCCGACGCCCGTCGGCGCGGTCACCCGGTCCTCGCCCGGATCGCCGCCAGCGGCATCAACCAGGACGGTGCCTCCAACGGACTGACCGCACCCAGCGGACCGGCCCAGCAGCGGCTGATCCGCCAGGTGCTGCGCTCCGCCGGACTCCGCGCCGCCGACGTGGACGCCGTCGAGGCCCATGGCACGGGCACCCCGCTCGGCGACCCGATCGAGGCCCAGGCGGTCCTCGCCACCTACGGGCAGGACCGTGAGCGGCCTTTGTGGCTGGGCTCGATGAAGGCCAACGTCGGTCACACCCAGGCGGCCTCCGGTGCGGGCGGCGTCATCAAAATGATCATGGCGATGCGCCACGGGGTCCTGCCCCGCACCCCGCACACCGACCCGCCCTCCCCGCACGTCGACTGGTCCGCGGGCGCCGTGGAACTGCTGCGTGAGGACGTGGCCTGGCCCCCCGGTGACCGCCCGCGCCGGGCCGGTGTGTCCTCCTTCGGCATCAGCGGCACCAACGCCCACGTCATCATCGAAGAGCCGCCCCGGGACGGGGACGACGCCCTCGGCGGTACCGACACCCCTGTCGATGCCCGGACCGCCGACGGCGCCCGGACCGGGGCTCCCCAGCCGCCCGGCGGCGTCCCGCTGCCGCTGCCGCTGCCGCTGTCCGCGCGCAGCGCCGAGGGCCTGCGCGGCCAGGCAGCCCGCCTGCACGCCTTCCTGGCGGAGGAGCCGGCGCCGAGGCTGGCGGACGTGGCCCTGTCGCTCGCCACCACCCGGTCCGCCCTGGAACACCGGGCGGTGCTCACCGTTTCCGACCGTGACACCGCACTGCGCGTCCTCGAGGCCCTGGCGGACGGCACCGAGCCCGACACCCCCGTCGTCAGCGGCGCCGCCCCGACCGGCTCCGCCGAACCCGCCGTCGTGCTCGCCTTCCCGGACGCCGACGCCCGGTGGACGGCGGGCGCCGCGCCGCTGGCCGACGCCGCCCCGGTGTTCGCCGAGACCCTCGCGGCCTGCGGACAGGCCCTGTCCGGGCTCGTCGACTGGACCCCCGCCGACGTCCTGGCCGGACACACCGCCCCCGGCTGGAAGGACCGGCCGGAGATCGCCGGACCGCTCGGCTGGGCGGTGGCCGTCGCGGTGACGGCGCTGCTGCGTTCGTACGGCATCGAGCCCGCGGCGGTGACCGGCCGGGGACTCGGCGAGATCGCGGCGGCCTGTGCCGCCGGGCTGCTCCCGCTGGAGACCGGCGCCCGGCTCGCCGTGCACCACAGCCGGACGACGGAGCAGGACCTGCCGCCGGTCGGCTTCGGGCGCGCCGGCACGCCGTTCTGCTCGGCCACGACCGGTGGCTGGCTCGACGCGGAGGGCACCGGCGCCGCCGAGTGGGCCGCAGGCCTCGCGCGGGATCCCGGAAGGCCCGAGCAGGCCCTGCGAGCACTGCTGGACAGCGGCCACCGCACGCTGGTCGTCCTCGGCGCGCCGGACCAGGGCGGAGAGCCGGCCCACGACGGCCCCGAAACCGACGCGCGCGCCGACCTGCTGCCGCTCACCGGCCCGGACACGCCCGGCCTCGTGACCCTCCTCGCGCAGCTGCACGTCCGGGGCGTCGACGTGCACTGGAACGCCGTGCTCGCGCCCACCGGAGCACGCCGGATCCCGTTGCCGACGTACGCCTTCCACCGCCGCCACTACTGGATGGCCTCCGCGCCGCACCCCGGCGCCGGGGCTCCCACCACAGGTCCGGCGGACCGCCACCCGCTGCTGGACGCGGTCGTCGAACTGCCCGAGCCGGGCGGGCTGGTGCTGACCGGCGCGCTGTCCCGCGCCCTACAGCACTGGCCCGCCGCCGGTACCGAGGCCGTGCCCGGGTCGGTGCTGGTCGAACTCGCCGTCCAGGCCGGTGAACGGGTCGGCTGCGACCACATCGTCGAACTGACGTCGGAGGTCCCGCTGGTCCTGCCCGAGCGGGACGAGGTCCAGCTGCGTGTCACGGTCGGCGAGGGGGATCCGGCAGGGGAACGGATCCTGCGCGTCCACTCCCGGCGCGCGGGCGCCCTGCCCGGCACCCCCTGGACGTGCCACGCCCGCGCGGTGCTGCGCCCCGGAGCCGCCCCGGCCTCCTTCGACCTGGAACTCTGGCCGCCCGCCGACGCCGAGCCCGCCGACCTCACCGGCCTGCCCGTCACGGCCGACGGTGGCCTGCGGGGCCTGTGGCGGCGCGGCGACGACCTGTTCGCCGAGGTCGCCCTCACCGCCGGACAGCGGCCGGAGGGAGCCTCCTACTGCCTGCACCCGGCGCTGCTGGACACCGCCCTGCGCACCCTTTCTCCCACGCGGGAGACCACCGGCACCGGCGGGCCGTCGCTGCCCGACTCCTGGCACCGGATGGCGCTGTACGCCGTCGGCGCCTCGACGCTGCGCGTCCGCCTGACCCGTACCGGGAGCGACACCGTCGCCGTCGAGGCCGCCGACGAAACGGGGCTGCCCGTCGTGTCCATCGGCGGGATACGGCTCGGCGCCGCCGACCCGGCACGGCTCACCGGCGCCCGCACCGCACAGCACGGCCCGCTGTTCCGGCTGGAATGGCCCGCGACCGGGTGCGTGGCCCCCACGGAGAAGCCCCGCTGGGCGCTCGTCGGTCCCGATCCGCTCGGGGCCCGCGCGGCCCTGATGAGGGCGGGCGTCTACACCGAGGCGTACGACGGCCTGGCCGCGCTCGCCGAGGCGCTGGACTCCGGCGCGGCCGCGCCCGAGGCGGTCCTCGTCGGCGGTGTGCCCGAGCCCGGGGACACCACCGGTGCCGCCGCGGTGCGGCGCGTGGCCGCAGTGGCGGGGGAGTGGCTCTCCGACGACCGCTTCGCCGACACCCGGCTCGTCGTCCTGACCTGTGGCTCACTCGCCGACGACGGCACCCGGCCGCCGGACCCGGCGGTCGCCGCGGTGTGGGGCCTGATCCGTTCCGCCCAACTGGCCGAGCCGGGCCGGCTGGTGCTGGCCGATCTGGACGGCAAGCGCGCCTCCTGGCGGGCCCTGCCGGCGGCGCTGGCCCTCCCCGAGCCGCAACTGGCCCTGGTCCAGGGAGCGGTACGCGTCCCACGGCTGGCCGCCGTGACCGCCACCGCCGACGGACCGGCCCTGCCGACCGACCCGGAAGGGACCGTCCTGGTGACCGGCGCAGACCGGCCTGCCGGTGCCGAGATCGCCCGGCACCTGGCAGAGCGGCGCGAGGTGCGCCGTCTGCTGCTCGTCGCCCCGGCGCCCGGCGAGGAGCAGATCCTGCTCAGGGGCGAACTGGCCGAACGGTGCCCCGAGGTGGCCCTCGCCGCGTGCGACCCGACCGACCGTGAGGCGCTGGCAGCCCTCCTGGCGTCGGTGCCGGCCGCACACCCGCTGACGGCTGTCGTGCACGCGGCCGAGGTGCCGCAGCGCCGGGAGACGGACGACGCGGCGGCACCGGAGGGAGATCCGCTGGAGGGGGAGATGCTGGCGGCCCTGCACCTGGCCGAGCTGACGGCGCCCGGTCGGACCGGCTCCACCGCGGTGCCCCTGATCCTCCTCTCGTCCGCAGCCGGCACGCTGGGAGCCGCAGGACACGGCGACGAGGCCGCCCTGGGCGCCTTCCTCGACGCCCTGGCGCGGCGCCGCCGTACCGCGGGGCTGCCCGGGCTGTCGGTGGCATGGGGCCCCTGGGACGGTCAGGACCGCGCCGCGAGCGCCGCGCCCGCGGGAGTCGGACGGCTGCCCCGGACCGCGTGCCGGGACCTCTTCGACGCCGCGTGCGCGCAGGGCGCCCCCACCGCCGTCCTGCTGCGCCCGGACACCGGGACCCTCCTCGGACGCACGGGCGACGCCGGCCTGCCGGCGCCGCTGCGGGGCCTGGCCGGGCCACCGGCCCGGCGCCGGGCCGGTGGCCAGGGATCCGCGGGTGCGCTCAGCATGCTCCGGCGCCGCCTCGCCGGGCTCGCCGACGCCGAACGCGACACCGTCCTCATGGACCTCGTGCGCACCGACGTCGCGGCGGTGCTCGACTACTCCTCGCCCGAGGCCGTCGAGGACACCCGTGCCTTCCGGGACATCGGCCTCAACTCGCTCACCGCCTTCGCCCTGCGCAACCGGCTGCGCGAGACCACGGGGCTGCGGCTGCCCGCCGCCCTGCTGTTCGAGGCCGACACCCCCGTACTGCTGGTGAAGCGACTCAAGGAAGAGCTGCTGCGCCGGTGATGCGGTCCTCCCCGTCCGTCACCTGCCCGACGTCCGACACGACATCCCTCACGACACGCAAGGAGAACAGCCACAGATGAAGACGAACGGCGTCTACGTCGACACGGTCGGGGTCTGCATCCCGGAGCAGCGGGTGACCGTCGAGGAGGCCGTCGAGCAGGGGCTCTACGACGACTTCTCCATCCAGTACGCCACCGGGCTCACCGCCGCCTACATCGCGGGCGACCTGCCCGCGCTCGACATGGCCGTGCTCGCCGCCCGGCACGCGTTCCGGCGCTCCGGAAACGAGATCGACGACCTCGACTTCCATGTCCACTGCACCGCCGTGCAGCACGGCCCGGAGGGGTTCTACCCGCCCGGCTACGTGCTGCGCGAGCTGGGCGCGAGCGGGGTGGCGAGCACGGACGTGCGCCAGCACTCCAACGGACTGCTCGCCGGCATCGAGGTCGCCGTGGGGCAGCTGACGGGAGCCGCGGGTGCCGAGACCGCGCTGGTGACGGCGGCGGAGAACTTCACCAGCCCGCTCATCGACCGGTGGCGTGGCTTCGGCACCGGGTTCACCGCCAGCGACGGGGGCGCCGCCGTCCTGCTCAGCGGCGAGGGCGGGTTCGCGGCGCTGCGGGCGGTGAACTCCGGCACCATGCCGGAGCTGGAGCAGTGGCACCGCGGGGAGGAGTCGCTGCTGCCGTTCCGCGGGGAGGAACGCAAGGCCTCCGGCACGATGGAACTGCTGATGTACTTCAACCAGCACGTGATGCCACTCGACAAGTGCATGGAGATGATCCGCGACTTCGAGCTGGACCTGGTGCACCGCTCGCTGGTGGACGCGGGGCTGAACGCCTCGGACCTGCGATGGGTGGTCGCCGCGAACAGCGACTCCCTCATGGTCGAGCAGACGAAGATGCAGCCGCTGGGCCTGCCGATGTCGCGCTCCACCGCCCACTTCGGCAAGGAATACGGTCACATGGGCGCCTGCGACATGGCGGTCTCCCTGAACCACCTGCTCGTCAACGGGCTGGTGTCCCCGGGCGACAACATCCTGATGACGACATCGGCGGCCGGCTGGGTCTCCACGTCGGCCGTGCTGACCATCCTGGAGATCCCGGACTGGGCCCGGGCCTGACGCCCCCGGGCGCCCGCACCGCGGCGGCGGCCCGGAGAACGCGGGACCCGGCACCACGTCCTCGTGGCGCCGGGTCTTCTTTCTGCCGGGCTCCGGCTCACGCGTCCCGGTTGCGCAGCACGAGGTACCCGCCGAGCAGCGCCGCGGCCACCCACGCCAGCATGATGACGAACCCGCCTCCCGCCCCGTAGGGCAGGTCCGACTTGGGCACCACCCGCACCATCGCCGCACCGGCCTGGTCGGGAAGGTACTCAGCGACCTTCTTGGCGCCGGGCACCGAGGCCAGGATCTGCGTGATGAGGAAGAAGAACGGCATGAGTATGCCCATGGACAGCATCGAACTGCGCAGCATGGTGGCCACGCCCATCGAGAACACGGCCATCAGCGTCATGTAGAGCGCCGCGCCGAACGTCGCCCGCAGTACGTTGTGCGCGCCGAGCGTGGTGCTGTGCGATCCGAGTGCGGCCTGCCCGGCGAAGAAGGTGGCGAAGGTGGTGGCCAGGCTGACGGCCAGGGCGGCACCGGTCGCCACCGCGACCTTGCTGAGGTAGAAGACGCCGCGCCGGGGGACCGCCGCCAGTGAGCTGCGGATCGCGCCGGTGCTGTACTCGGAGCCGATCACCATGACTCCGAACGCGATCATCGCCAACTGGCCGAGGAGGCCGCCGGTGAAGCTGGTCCCGGCGGCGTCGAAGGAGAGCTTCTCCTGCTCCGAGAGGCTGTCGTAGTCGGAGTTGGACAGGGCGCTCACGAGCGTACCGAAGGCCACGGTGACGACGAAGGCGGCGAAGAGGGTCCATCCCGTGGAGCGGACCGTGGTGAGTTTGGCCCACTCGGAGCGCAGGGTCGCGGTCGGTGCGGACATGGATCAGGACTCCGTTCCGGTGGTCTGCGGCGCGTCCGGGCCGGCGCTCGACGCGGCGTCGGCGGTGGCGGTGGCGGACGTGCCCGTGCGGTACTCGGCCGCCTCACCCGTCAGGGCGATGAACGCCTCTTCCAGGGAGGCGTGCTGCGGGCTCAGCTCGTGCAGCAGGACGTGGTGCTCCAGGGCCAGCTCCCCGAGCCGCTCGGCCGGGGCCTCGGTCACCTCGAACACACCCGAGGCCTGCTCGGTGGCGGTGATGCCGGCCGCCGCGAGCGCGTCCCGCAGCTTCTCCGGTTCCGGGGTGCGGATCCGCACGGACGAACGGGAGTTGCGGTCGATGAACTCCTGCATGCCGGTGTCGGCGAGCAGCCTGCCGCGGCCGATGACGACCAGATGATCCGCGGTCAGGGCCATCTCGCTCATCAGATGGCTGGAGACGAACACCGTACGGCCCTCCGCCGCCAGCCGTTTCATCAGCGTGCGGATCCAGTGGATGCCTTCCGGGTCGAGACCGTTGACCGGCTCGTCCAGCATCACGATCTCCGGATCGCCGAGCAGCGCCGCGGCGATGCCGAGCCGTTGCCCCATGCCGAGGGAGAAGCCCTTGGGCCGCTTCTTGGCGACCTCGCCCAGACCGACCTCCTGGAGCACCTCGTCGACCCGCGCCAGCGGTATGCGGTTGCTGAGGGCGAGGCATCTGAGGTTGTCGTACGCGCTGCGGCCGCCGTGCATCGCCTTCGCGTCCAGCAGCGCGCCGATGCGGCGCAGCGGTTCCTTGAGCCGGGCATAGGGTTCGCCGTCGATGAGAACGCGGCCCGCCGTGGCACGGTCCAGACCGAGCATCATCCGCATCGTGGTGGACTTGCCCGCTCCGTTGGGGCCGAGGAATCCGGTGACGCAGCCTGGTCGGACGGTGAAGGTCAGGTCGTCGACCACCACCTTCTCGCCGTACTGTTTGGTCACTCCCGCAAGCTCGATCATGTGTCCACGCTAGGCGGAGCCACCGCTTCCAGCCTGTGCCCGTGCGGACATGTCTAGGGGTTCTCCCAGTTTTGCGGGGCGGGTTGCGGGGCGGGTCGCGGGGCGGGTCGCGGCACGGTCACCGGGCGGGCAGCGCCGCGAGATCCCGCGGCTGGGCGGTGTAGTACGGCAGATACGCGTCCAGCAACGCGCCCAGGTAGTCCTGATCCGGGATCGCGGTGCGGAAGTCCGGCACCAGCCGCCGCAGTCGTTCGACGGACGCACGCGTGACGGCGGTCGGGCCGGGACGGTGCACGCGCCGGGCCGTGACGCCCAGACGCTCCTCGATGGCGGTCACGACCGCGTCCACCGACTGCGGGACTCCCGAGGCCACGTTCACCACCTCGCCGTGGACTCCGTCCTCCAGCAGTCTGCCGACCGCGTGCGCCAGATCCCGTACGTCCAGCAGGTCGCGGTGCGCTCCCTGATGGACCGTCACCTCACCCTCCGAGACGTGCCGCACGAGGGTGGGCAGCAACTGGTGCGGCCGCTGATGACGGCCCACGGCGTGGCTCACCCGCAGGATCAGGTGCTCGACGCCCGAGGAGCGCACCACGCTCTCCAGCGCCAGCTTGTGCCTCCCGTACGCGGTCGGCGGCCGGAGCGGACCCGTCTCGCTCACCTCGTCGTCCGTGAAGCCGTACAGGGAGAACGAGGCGGTGGAGAGGAACAGCAGCCGCCGGCCGTCCAGCCGGCACGCGTCCAGGACCTCGTAGAGGAGCCGCGCCTCACGGTCGTACTCGGACACGGCGGTGGTGGCCGTGCTGGAGACCCCGGAGGCGATCGTGGTCACGTCGGGGAAGCGGTCGCCGAAGGCCTCCGTCAGGTTGCGGGCCAGAAAGCCGTCACCGATGATCCGCACGGCTGCCTCCCCGGCTCGGGGAGACGGCCCCGATTCCGCGGACTCCCGATCCGGACGGGCCGGACGGGAGTCCCGTGACACTGCGCAGGGCCGCGACCAGCGTCCGTGCCTGCACGTTGACGTAGTGGCTGTACTTCAGCAGCTCGCCCAGCTGACGCAACGTCACCCACCGGTAGTCGCGGGGGACCTCGGCGGGGACGCCGTCGTCCGCCTCGATGATCAGGTACCGGTTCTGCGCGTTGAGGAACCGGCCGCCCTCCTCCGACAGCACCGTGTCGAACAGCACCTGCTCCGGGCGAGCCCCGGTCACCAGATCGAGGAAGCGGGGGCGGTCCGACGCGGGCAGATGGGCATAGTTCTCCGGGGTGTACTGCACGGTGGGGCCCAGTTCGACGACGTCCAGATAACCCGGCTCGACCCGGGCCTGCACCAGACAGTGCGGCACGCCGTCGATCCGGCGCACCAGCATCGCCGACACCCCGATGCCGTGCGGTTCGAGCAGCGGCTGCGACCAGGACGTCACCTCACGCCGGTTGGACAGGACGTCCACCGGCACGATGCTGAAGAACAGGCCCTGCTTGTGGGAGATGCGGTCCTCGGCGCGGAACCAGTCCCGCCCCTCCACCTCGCTCAGGGGCAACAGGGAGGCGCTGACCTCCCGTTCGCTCTGCTGGGTGGTGATCCAGCTGCGGATCGCCACGTCCGAGTGGATGCCGGTGGCCGGGCCGGTCCCGTGGTGCCAGTCCGGCAGACAGGAGAGCACCGTGCGCGCGTCCATGTTGACCAGGTTCTCGTAGTGCAGCAGCGCGTTGACCTGACGTAGCGTCAACCAGCAGAAGTCCTCGCCCGCCTCCACCTCGGGACCGACCTCGACGATCATGTTGCGGTTGCGCTTGCAGAAGAACCACGAGCCCTGCTCGGACTGGAGGACATCGGCCAGCACCCGGTGGCCCCCGGCCTCCGGCTCCCGGAAGCAGTCCAGATAGGGCACCGACGAACCGCCGTGCACCCGGGTGTAGTTGCTCTTGGTCGCCTGCACGGTCGGGGACAGCTGTACGCCGTTGACATTGCCCGGCTCGGACTTCGCCTGCATCAGACAGTGGAGCACCCCGTTGGTCTCCCGGACCGCGAGACCGAGGATGCCTATCTCCGGTTGCCTGATGATCGGCTGGGTCCACTCCGCCACGGGACCGAAGTCGGTGCGCACCCGCATGCCGCGCACGGTGAAGAACCGCCCGCTGCCATGGGCCAGATCGCCGCTGCCCGGGACGAAGTCCCAGCCGGACATCTCACCGAAGGTGGTGCGGCGCACCACCTGGCTGTGCCTGCGGCGGCGCTGGTCGAACCAGTCGAAGAACTCGACGTCGGACATCACCTCGCCGCCCGTGGCCGTCGCGGAGACAGCCAGCCGCGCGGCCAGGAGCGCATCGGTGTCGGACTCGGGGCCGGTCGTGTTGAGCTGGGGCATCGCTGCCTCTCCATCGGATCGTCATCGGTTCGACGGGTGCGGACCATCGTGTGCGGGGTGAGCCGGAACCGGCCGGGCCGCGGCCCGGCCGGCCGGCTCGAAGGAGTCCGGTCCCCCGCCCGCGCGGCGCACGGCGGGGGCCAGCGCGGTCAGCACCAGTCCCTCGGCCACCAGCCATCGACCGGTGAGCCCGGCGCCGCCGACCGGACCGGCGAACTCGGGAGGCAACGGCACCAGCAGCCCGACCTCGAACGTGCCACGCGCCGCACCGGCGAGGTCCCGCTCCCGGGTGAAGCGCAGCCGGGCCTCCTCGAACCCGAGCGGTCGGCGGGTGAGCGGGAACCACACCTTGAAGACCGACTCCTTCGCGCTGAACAGCAGCCGGTCCCAGGGCACGTGCGGTGCCGCGCGCCCCAGCCGGGCGAGATCGGCGCGCTCCTCGGGCAGCGACACCGCCTCCAGGACGCCGTCCGGCAGCCGGGCCGCCGGCTCGGCGTCGACGCCGAGCGCCGCCAGATCGGTGGCGCGGGCGACCGCCGCCACCCGGTACCCGTCACAGTGGGACATCGCCCCGACCACCCCGGCGGGCCAGCGGGGTTCACCCTGCGGGCCGGGCAGCAGCGGTGCGGCGGGCAGCCCCAGCGCGGCCAGCGACAGACGGGCGCACCGCCGGCCGGTGGCGAACTCGCGCCGGCGCTTGTCGACAGCCCGCGCCACCACCGCCGCCTCCTCCGGGAACAGCGGCGGTGCGGTCAACTCGGCGCGTACCTCGGTCACTTCGACCGCATCCGGCAGCAGGCCGCGCATCAGCGACGTCACCGGACACCTCGCCGCGGCAGGATCTCGCGCAGCAACGGATCGGGCATCCCGCGGGCCTCCCACTCGCGTGGGTAGCCCAGCGACACCTCGCGGTGCGGCACCCCGTCGTGCCAGGTGGTGCGCGGGATGTGCAGATGGCCGTAGACGACGGTGGCCGCCCGGTAGCGCCGGTGCCAGTCGTGGGTGGCGGTGGTCCCGCACCAGAGGGCGAACTCCGGGTACCGCAGGATGCGGGTGGGTTCGCGCACCAGTGGGAAGTGGTTCACCAGCACGGTCGGCAGGTCGGGTGGACAGGCGTCCAGCCGCTCCCGCGTGTACGCCACCCGTGCCCGGCACCAGGCCGCCCGGTCCGGATAGGGGTCGCTGTGCAGGAGGAACTCGTCGGTGGCCACCACCCCGGCCTTCTCCGCCCGGGCCAGCGCGTCGGCGGTACCGGTGGCGCCGGGGGGCAGGAACGAGTAGTCGTACAGCAGGAACAGTGGCGCGATCACCACCGGCCCGTCCGGTCCCGGCCACTGGACGTAGGGGTCCTCCGGGGTCAGCACCCCCAGCGACCGGCACAGTTCGACCAGGCTGCGATAGCGGGCCTCGCCGCGCAGGGGCACCGGATCGTCGGGGTGTGTCCACAGCTCGTGGTTGCCCGGCACCCACACCACGGTCGCGAACCGCTCGGCGAGCAGCCGCAGCACCCACTCGACGTCCGCCGTCAGTTCCCCGAGGTCACCGGCGACGATCAGCCAGTCGGAGGGATCGGACGGGCGCAGCTGCCGCACCACGGCGCGGTTCCGCTCGTAGGCGACATGCAGGTCACTGACCGCGAAGAGCCTGCCGCCCGTGACTCGGCTCACCGCTTGCGCGCTGCGCCCGAGGCGGGCCGTGGATCCGTGGTGCTGGGCATGGGAACTCCTCGCTGGGGGTCCGGAGCCTCGGATACGCGTCCGGCGCTCAGCTTTATGCCACCGCGCCGTCCCGCCGCGCAACGCGCAGCCGTCCCACAGCCCCAAGGACAGGGGAAACGCCCAGACTTCGGGCCGCCACGGCCAGGACGGCCCGGCGGTGCCGGATAGTGGCGGCACCCCCTGAGGAGCACACCCGTGATCCAGCCCACCGAAACCCGCTGACACAGGACGGACGAACAGCGTGAGTGTTTCCCCCGCAGACGACGGACTGTGGTGCCGGCGGTTCGACCCGGCCCCCGACGCCGCCCACCGCCTGGTCTGCTTCCCCCACGCCGGCGGCTCGGCCAGCTACTACCTCCCCGTGGCCACCGCGCTCAGCCCGCGCGTCGACGTCGTCGCCGTGCAGTACCCCGGCCGTCAGGACCGGCGCAACGAGCCGCTGATCGACGACATCGGCACGCTCGCCGACCAGGTGCACGAGGTGCTGCGTGGCTGGGACGACCGCCCGCTGACCTTCTTCGGGCACAGCATGGGCGCGCTGGTCGCCTTCGAGGTCGCCCGGCGGTTCGAGCGGGAGGACAGCGGTCCGGTACGGCTGTTCGCCTCCGGCCGGCGTGCTCCCTCCCGCTACCGCGACGAGAACGTCCACCGCCGCGACGACGACGGCATCATCGCCGAGATCAAGTCGATGAGCGGCACCGACGACCGGCTGCTGGGAGACGAGGAACTGATCCGCATGATCCTGCCGGCGCTGCGCGGCGACTACCGGGCCGTGGAGACCTACCGGTGCGACCCGGGCGCCACGGTGGGCTGCCCGGTCACCGCGCTCGTCGGCGACAGCGACCCCAAGACGTCGATCGACGAGGCCGGGGACTGGAAGAAGCACACGACCGCGGACTTCGACCTGCGGGTCCTGCCCGGCGGCCACTTCTACCTCAACAGCCGTGCCGCAGAGGTGCTGAAGGTGCTCGACGAGCACTTCACCGCCCGGGCCGCGCTGCGGGACAGCTGACCGGCGCTCCGGTCCGTGCGCTCGCCCGTCGGCCTCGACCCGCCCCGCGGTCAGGCCGCCCCCTGAGGGCGGATCGTTTCGGCGGGCGGAGCCGACGCGCCCGCCGGTTCGAACAGGCCCGCGTCCTCGAGCGCGCTCGCCAGCCCGGAACGGCCGGACGTCGACATCTTGCGGTAGCAGTTCGTCAGGTGCTTCTCCACGGCCCGTCGGGAGACCCCGAGGGCATCGGCGATGGCCTGGTTCGTCAGACCTTCCACAGCCATCTGCGCCACCATCCGCTCGGTCGACGTCAGCCGCCCCCGCGTCGGGACACCGACCGCCGCCGGTCCCAGCATCTCCTGTGCGCGGGCCGCGATCCGCATGGCCCCGCACTCGACGGCCAGCTCGTAGGACGTGCGCAGCGCCGCCTCCGCCTCCGCGGCATGACGCGGTGCCACCGCCTCCGCGAGCCGCAGCAGGACCGACGCCCGCGTGAGCAGATCGGCCGACTTCTCCAGCACCCCGGCGGCCTCTCGCAGCAGCCTCGGCGCCGAGGAGGAGCCGGTCACGGCGGCCTGGAGCGCCAGGGCGCGGCCCAGGCCCGACGGGGCACCCCATGCCCTCGCCTGCTCCAGGTGCCGCTCGGACAGCTGCTCGGCCCGCTCGGACTCGCCCATGCGGTGCAGCGTGCGCGCCGCCCAGTACGCCGACGGTGCCAGGACCGGATTCCGCCAACCCGCCCGGTCCAGGGCGTATTCGGCGTCGAGGAAGTGCTCCACGGCCATCCCCGGCTCATGCCGCCGCTCCGCCTTCATGCCCCGCACCACGGTGAGCAGTCCGGCGAGCACACAGTTCTCGTGCATGCCGCGGATCCGCTCCGGCAGGGCATCGACCAGGTCCGGCTCGCGGGTCCGCAGCGCCACCATGGTCGAAGCGATGATCGAGAGGGTGCTCGCCTCCTCGGGGCCGGACACCGAGACGGCCCGCACCGCCCGTTCCCGCGCGGCCGTCACTCTGCCCTGGGCGAGCAGGACCAGAGCCTGTTCGCTGAGCACCACCGACTGCTCCAGCCGTCCGCCCCGGCGTTCCGCGTCGGCCAGGGCCGTGTCCAGCCAGGACATCAGTCCCGTGACCGAGTCCGCGGCGACCGCGACCGGTACCACCAGCGGCACCATGGTGTGCACATGGGCCGCGCACGCCGGCTCGTGTTCCAGGACCCGGTGTGCGAGCGTCCTGACCTGCGCGGCGGGCAGCGCGGCGGAGACCGTCGCCGTGTACGTCAGCGCCACCAGCAACTCCCGCTGCCCCAGGTGCGCCATCTCCGGTCGCCCGCCCAGCCCGGCCAGCCGGTCCGCGGCCGACGCGAGCACCGACGGATCGAGGTCGCAGAGATGGTGCAGCCGGGCCTCCAGGCGCAGCTCCAGCAGACGACGGTCGGCCGGCCGCGTCTCCGTGGCGGTCAGTTCCCGTGCCGTCTGCCGCATCGCGTCCCCGAGCGACAGCAGTAAGGCACCGGTTGCCACCGGGGTGAGCGCGAGCAGTGCCTCGGCGCGGGCCCGGGCGCCGGGCAGCAACGGGAGCGCCTGGGTGATGTGCCGGACGGCCACCGACGGTGCGAAACTGCGCTCCACGGTCGCCAGTTCCACCAGCAGCAGGGCCCGTGCCTCGCTGTGCGGCGGGACGTCGAGCAGCGCCCGGCGCAGGTAGCGGGCCGCCGTCTCCGGGGCCCCGCGTCGCCCGGCCGCTTCGGCGGCGTGGCGCAGCGCCACCACCGATTCCTCGTCCAACGGGGCGGTGCTGGCCAGGAGATGGCCGGCCACCTGCTCGGGTGTGCCGCCCCGGTAGCGCAGCAGCGCGGCGGCTCTCAGGTGCAGGCGGTTGCGTTCGCCCGGCGGCATGGCGTCCTCGATCACCTCGTGCACCGTCTGATGCGCCAGCCGCAGAGTGGTGCCCTCGGGGACGACCAGCGCCAGCCGGCGCAGCCGCCACAGACCGGCCTGCCGGTCCACCCGGTCCAGTCCGGCCAGCTCACCCACCACCTGAGGGTCGGCACCGTCCCCGAGGACCTGCAACGCACGCGCCGCGGCCAGTACGTACGGCGGCTGTTCCTGAAGACTCAGCATCAGCCGCCGGCGCCACGCGGGCGGCGCCAGCGTGGTCGCCTCGGACGCCCCGGCCGCCACCGGGGCGATGCCGCGGGACCGGCATTCCTGGAGCAGCGACACGAGGTGCAGCGGGTTCCCGCGCGTGGCGTCCTGGCACGCGGCTGTGAACTCCGCGTCGCCCGGTACGCCCAGGCGTTCCAGGATCAGGGTGTCGACCGAGGCCGTGCCGAGCGGGGCCGGGGCCAGTGTGTGCTCGGCGGCCGCGACGGCGCGGACACCGGGCGGCTCCGCCGCGGGCTCTCCCTCGCAGATCGTCGCCGCGACCAGGATCCCCCGGTGGGGCACCAGCTGCACCAGCTGGTCCAGCCAGTCCAGTGTGCCCTCGTCCGCCCAGTGCAGATCGTCGATGAGCAGGACCGGGGTGCGGGCCTGGCTCATGTTCTCCACCAGGGACAACAGGGCCCGCACCGTCGTCGCGGTGTGCTGCCGGGGCGACTCCGGGTCGCCCTGCAGGAAGGCGAGCGCGGGCCGCGCGGGTCCCGAGCACCATCTGCCCACGAAATTCCCGGACTTGACCACCGGTTCCAGCAGTTGCCGGGCGACACCGAGAGCGAAGGAGCGTTCCGCGGGGGCGGCGTAGGCACGCATCACCAGAGGCCGGGGAATCGCCGCCGACCCGGCCGTCGGGCCGGTGGCCAGGCGCGCGGCGAGTTCGCCGATCTCCGACAGGACGGCCGACTTGCCGATTCCGGGCGGTCCGCTGATCACGACCATGGATCCATTGCCGTGTGCGGCGAGCCGGAGGGCCTCGGCCGCCACTTTCAGTTCGTTCTGCCGCTCAAGCAGCATGCCAGCGGCCTCCTTGCGCGGTGTGATGGAGCTTGTGGGGTGGATGCGAGGTGCGTCGAGTGTGAAGAGTCATGGGCCCATCGGAGTCCCGCCGCCCTGCTTCCCGGATTCCTTCGACGCGGTGTCCGCCCGTGCCCCGCAGCGCGCTCCGGCGGCCTCCCGGGCGACCACGGTCTGGACGAAACGCCGGGACGCGGGCGTGGAGCCCAGCCGACGCAGCGCCTGTTCGGTCAGCCGTGCCGCCTGCGGCGCCGGGGAGCCGAGGCCACGGCGCAGGTCGGTCCAGGCCAGCGCGGAGTCGGTCCCCCACCGTCCGGCCAGCCGCGACTCCTCGGCGAACAGCTCCGCCGCCCGGTCGTGCCCACCGCAGCCCAGGTGCGCCAGGGCTGCCAGCGAACGCCAGGCCACCAACCCCGGATTGGCCCACCCACGGGCCGCCATGCGCCGGCCGCACTCCTCGGCCTCGGCCAGCGCCTTCCGGGGGCGTCCCTGGCAGAGGTACAACTGTGCGCGGGCGTAGAGCAGATGGGTCCAGGCGCCGCTCTCCTCGGCACCGGGCTTCAGCTCCTCGTGGGCCAGCCGGTTGGCCTCCGCGTACCGCTCCCGCGCCACCAGCAGACGGATCTCCAACGACCGCAGCAGGGTGAGCCGGGTGGGATCCCAGACCTCCGCCGGCGCCAGGGAACGGCAGGCGGCGAGGTCGTGCGCGGCGGTGTCCGGGGCACCGGCCTGAAGGTTGAGCTGGGCGCGCAGCAGCCGCCCCCACATCACCAGCGCGGGGCTGTGGCGGCGTCCGGCCTCGGCGAGGGCGACGTCCAGCGCGTCACGCGCCGCGTCGTGGGCGTCCGCGACGGACAACGCGCAGCAGGCGGTGAACCGGGGGAACAGCGCTTCGTCCAGCGGCGCCCGCAGGGCCTCCCGGCAGATCTCGCGTACCGCGGCCGCGTCGTGGCCCCATGCCGTCTGCCGCCACGCCTGTTCGGCGAGCACGGTCGAACGGACAGGGGAATCCGGTTCACGGCGGGCCGGCGGCTTGGCACCGGGCGCCGTGGGCGGCCCGGGGCGCGGAGCGTCCGTCGGCCGGTTTCGGGCCTCCACCCCGAGGAGCTCCGTCGGCTCCGCGTCACACGCCCCGTACGGCACCGGCAGCATGGCCTGGGGTTCGCACCGGCTGAGCAGGAGGTCCGCGGCGGCCGCGCGCACGTGCGGACGCGCCTGCGCCCCGGACAGCAGTTCCGCGATCCTGCGGTCCGCGGCCTCGGGCGCGGTCATCGTGTACGACTCGGCGGCCTCCAGGAGCACTTCGGCGCGCTCCGCCGGGTTGAGCGGCTCGCGCAACGCCCGCTCCAGCAGTTCGACCGCCTCGGTGTGCCGGCCGCGCGCGAGCAGGGTACGGGCGGTGCGGCGCAGCAGCGACGGCACCCAGGGATCGCCCAGGGGCACGGTGTTCAGCAGCAGCCCGGCCAGCGTCTCCTCGTCGGCGTCACGGTGAGCCGCCCAGCGGGCCGCTTGCACGTGCAACCGCTTGCGCTCGTCGCCCGCCAGACCTGCCAGCAGACCGGCCGTGCACCCCGTCATCCTCACCCGCGGTGGATCACCGGCGCCGATCAGTCCCTCTACCCGTAACGTCCTTATGGAGAACGGGACGTCGGCTTCGTCCAGCTTCACCAGAGCCGCGACCCGCTCCACCGGCAACAGCCCCCGGCAGATCACCAGAGCGCGCAGCAGCGCGAGCGGACCCGCGGCCAGCCTGGCGGCCGACTCGGTCGCCCGGTCCCGGTTCGCGGCCTCGATCTCCTGGGAGAGTGCCGACCGCAGTCCGACGGCGGACACCAGGGCGGGATCGCGGCGCAGCTTGTCCATGGAGCGCAGCATCACCCAGGGACTGCCGCCGGTGAGGTGGCTGACGCCTTCCCACCAGGCGTCGTCCGACGCCGGGGGGACGGGCAGCCCCGACGCGGTGCACATCGCGTGGAACTCGGGTACGCCGAGCGGCCCGGGTTCCAGCAGCAGCCCTCGGTTGTCCGGGGAGGCGGCCACCTGGTCGAGGAGTCCGGCGCAGGCGTCGGGGAACTCGCCTTGGGCGCTGGTGACGGTCAGCAGGACCCCGAGCGGTGCCGAGGCCAGCCTCCGCAGCAGTCCCGCGATGACCTGCACGGATTCCGGGTCCGCCCACTGGATGTCGTCCAGGGCGACGAGGGTCGGCCGGTGCGCGGTGGCCATCAGGGAACGGCACCACCCCGGTACGGAGTCCTCCGCGGACGGCTCTCCGGCGAGGGCCGCGCCGCCCGCCGGGGACCGGCTCGGGCGCAGCTGTCGTACGAAGGAGTACGGGGCGGGCGAGGACGGGGCCGTGCCCAGCGCGGTCAGCACCTGGACACC
The DNA here is from genome assembly GCF_001514205.1 of Streptomyces griseoruber. Lineage (GTDB taxonomy): Bacteria > Actinomycetota > Actinomycetes > Streptomycetales > Streptomycetaceae > Streptomyces > Streptomyces griseoruber. The sequence goes on from NZ_KQ948784.1 coordinate 22,542, forward strand.
CGCGGCCCGGGCGAAGGCCATGCCACGCCGCAGTAGGCGGCTGCGTCCGGAGCCCGGGGCGCCGTGGATCACCGTCACGCCGGGATGTCCGACGGCGAGCCGGTTCATCATGCGGAGCAGCACCGCTTGTTCGGCCTCCCGCCCGTACAGCGGCGTGAAGCCGTCCAGGGAGGCCAGCTTGAGCAGGAAGGGACTGGAGGATGCCGTCCGGCGGTCCGGTGTGGTGCTCATCCCTGTCCGTCACCGGCCGGGGACGCGAGGGTTCCGGAGGCGGTGCGCAGGACGCCGACGAGATCCTCCCGGCCGCTCACGCCGAGCTTCTGATAGGCGTGGGTCAGGTGCAGTTCGACCGTACGCCGGGTGATGTAGAGCGTCTCGGCGATCTCGCGGTTGGAACGGCCGGCCATCGCCAGCGCGGCGACCCTGCGCTCCCGCGCCGTCAAAGCGTCGTCCGGGCGGTCGGTGAGCTGACGGGGTCGCCCGCCCGCCTCGGCGAGCCGGAGCCGGATGCCTTTCGCGGCGTTGCCCGCCCCGCACCCGATCATCAGGTCCAGCGCGGTCCGCAGCCGGGGCCGGGCGGCCAGGGGGTCGCCGGCGTCGAGCAGGGCGGCGCCCAGCGCGTACTCGGCGCGTGCCCGCAGCAACCGCGCGGGGGATTCGGCCAGGCGCGCGCAGGCCTCGTCGAGGAGCCGGTGTCCGGCACGGCCCGGAGTGGCCAGCCCGTGGGCCAGCAGGGTCAGTCCGGCGCCGCGCGGGGTGTCGGAACGTGCGACGAGGGCGCCGCCCTGGGCAGCCACCTGCCGTGCCTCGGCCGGACGGCCCAGTTCCGTCAGCAGACCGGCCGCCTCCAGCCACCACGGCAGCACCAGCGGGGACTCGGCACTCTGGGGGCCGAGTGCCCGGCCGCCGGCGCGCAGGGCCACCAGTGCGCCGCGCAGGTCGCCGTGGGCCCGTCGCACGGCCGCCGTCGCCCACCAGTACAGGGGGTGGATGTAGGACAGCCGTCGCAGGTCGGCGCAGCCGACCTCGGAGAGGACCGCTGCGGCGGCGGCGATGGTGCCGCGCTGGGCGAGGACGTAGGCGAAGACGACGGCGGACATGACGGCCGGGCCGTCGTCCCGTCGGCGCTCGAGTTCCAGGGCGTGGTGGCTGTCCCGTTCGGCTGCGGGCAGGTCGCCGGTCGCGCTCAGCACCAGCGCCCGGACCGTGCGGGCCTGGATCCGGCTGGGGTCGAGTTCTCCGCGGAGCGGGTTGCCGAGGAGCCGGTCGAGAGTGCCGAGCGCCGTGGTGTTGTCGTCGGCGAGGTTCGCGACGACGGCGGAGGCGATCAGCGACAGGTCGTCGAGCGCGGTGCCGGGCGAGCCGACGGCAGTGACGCCGGGGTGCTCGGGCACGGGGCGGCCGCTGAGCACCGACAGCGCGGCGCGGGCCAGCCGCAGCCGACGGATGCCGGGGCTGTTGTCGCAGGGCTCGCTCGACGTCCGCAGGCGTTCCTTGACCCAGTCCACGGTCCCTGGACCCAGTGCTCCGCTGAGCAGCAGGGCGGATTCCAGGGCGGCCCGGCACTCCTTCGGAACGACGACCTGCGGGGCCCGGCGGTCCAGCACGTCGGCGAGCAGCCGTGCCGCGTCGTCACCGCGGCCGAGCAGGACGAGCGTGTCGGCGTACCGCAGGGCGAGTTCTGCGAGTTCGTGTCCGTCGGTGCTGCTCGCCAGCAGCGTGTTCAGGTGGTGGACGGCCAGGTCCGGTGCGATGGTGCTGAGGGTGTCGGCCAGCAGGGCCCTGATCCGGCGGAGCGTGCGGGTGTTCTCCCCGGCACCGATGTCCAGCGCGTGGGAGAGGTACCGTACGGCGGCCCCTGGTGAGTCGGTGGCCAGGGCCGCGCTGTAGAGAGCCTCCAGCATCCACGGTGCGGCTCCGTAGCGGATCCGCAGGAGTACGTGCGCCACCTGGGTCGGCGGGCGGCCCGCGTCCTCCAGCAGCCGGGCGGCGCGGGCGTACAGCGGAATGAGGTCGTCGCTCGACAGGCCGGCCGGCAATGCGCCGGCGGGGCCGCCGGATCCGGCTCGCGTACCGCCGAGCGGCAGGATCCGGCGTTCGGCGAGATGGTCCAGAGCCCGTCGTACGGTCGGGAGCGGCATGCGGATCAGTTCGCTGACCAGTTCCGGTTCGGCGCATCCCAGTACGGCCACCGCGGACAGGACGGCGGAGGCGGAGGAGGGCAGCGGTCCGGCGCCTTGCGCCGTCGTGCGGTCCCCTCCTGTCTCCTCGCCCGGCGCGCCGGCTGTGCCGGTGTGGCGCGCGACGAACGCGTGGACCGCCGAGGGTATGCCCTCGGACTGCTCCTCGCAGGTGCGCAGCAGGGCGGCAGAGGGTTCGTGTCCCAGCCTCTGGAAGAGCAGTTCGGTGATGTCCGCGCCGTTGAGGGGTCTCAACTCCAGTGCGGTCCAGGTGTGGTGGGTGAGCAGGGCGGCGAGGGCCGGTGGCTCGGAGACGGGGGGCACCGTGATCACCGGCAGCAGCGGAAGCCCGACGGATCTGCGCAGGACGTAGTCGAGTGCGCGCAGCGACCGGGGGCGCGGCAGGTGCGCGTCGTCCATGGCCAGGACCACGGGCCCGCGTCGGCAGAGCTTCACCACCGTCTCGTGGAGCTGATGGCACGACAAAGGGTCGCCACCGAGCGGGGACCGGGGGAGGGCCGCGTCGCCGCGTACGGCTCCGACCGCGTCGTACCAGGTTCCGTCCAGCGGGCCGGCGCTCAGGACGGACGCCCAGGGCCCCACGAGGTCGCAGAAGGCCCGCAGTAACGCGCTGCGGCCGACCCCGATCGGTCCCGTCAGCATGACGCCGGGGGGTGGTCCGGAGTCGGTCCCGGGGATGTGACGGATCAGTGCCGAGAGCAAGGTGGATCTGCCCACCAGGGGTTCGGCCGGGGTCTCACTCGTGTGGGGTGATCGATGGGCCGGCAAGGCCGAGGTGAGGTTCACGGGGCCACCGAATGTTCTGTGGGGGACGGACACGTGATGGGCTTTTGCGGGGGAGGAGCGGGAAAAGGGGGGAGCCGGGCCGCGTGATGGGCCGGGCGGCACGGGGAGGGTGAAGCTCAGGGTGGCCCCGGGGTGAAGGGCGTAACGCGCTCACCGCTTTGTAAGCGGTTTCCAGCGCTCTGTTCTCGGTTCACGGTCGGTGCGCACACAACGCTCTGGATTGTAGCCGATACACCCTGTCGATTTGTATGTCGTGTGAAGGACGCAGTGACCGGAATGCTCCGGTGGGCGCCGTGACGGCGCCCGGGAATGACCAGAAGTACCTGCCGAGGTGTGTATTGCGTCCGGTTGATCCAATTCGCGTCGATCTGGAGCGGGTGTGAATGGATCGGGACTAGTGAATCACCTGGAATTAAAGTAAATAGCGTGGGTAGCGGCCCCGCGGGATTGCGTGTACGGCATTTCCTGGGCGCGACCGGTCTCCCTCGGGGTTCTTTCTCCTCGCACGCGACGCCTTCTCGGCCCGCGCCGGCCCCGGTCGGGCCGCCGGAAATCCGGCGGTGCAGTCGGGTGACTCGGGCCGGCTCAGGCGGGCAGCCGGATGCGGAACCACGCCCCCCGGCGATCGGGTTCCAGGGACACCGTTCCGCCGTGCGCGGTGACGATGGCGGCCACCACGCTCAGCCCCAGACCGTTCCCGCCGCCCACGCTCGCGACCGGCGCGTGCGTCGCCGCCTGCCCGCCGTGGACGAACCGCTCGAAGGCCGAGTGGCGCAGCTCGACCGGGATTCCGGGCCCGTCGTCGCTCACCTCGATGACCCGGAACCCGTCCTCGGTGCCCAGGCCCAGAGCGGTGCGCGTGCCACCGGGCGTGTGATGCCGCACGTTCGCCAGCAGGTTGGCGACCGCCTGGTAGAGACGGTCCCGGTCGCCGGTGACCGCGTGGGTGCCCGGCAGGATCGTGAGCCGGATGGGATGGTGCGGGGAACAGGCCTGGGCGTCGGCCACCGCTTCCCGGCACAGCTGCGCGAGGTTGACCGGCTCGCTGCGCAGTGGCTGGCCGAGGTCCAGCCTGGCGAGGAGCATCAACTCGTCCAGGAGCGCGGACATGCGGCGGGTCTCGTCGGTCATACGGGCCATGACCAGGTCGAACTTCTCCAGATCGGCCAGTCCGCCCAGCCGGGCCAACTGGACATAGCCGGAGATGGCGGTGAGCGGAGTGCGTAACTCGTGGCAGGCCGTCGCCACGAACGCCATCACGCGCTGCTCGGACTTGCGCCGCTGGTCGCGCTCCCTGCGCAGTTGTGCGCCGAGCCCGATCGCCGTCAGCAGCGGCAGGAGAAGCAACGCCAGCTTGAGCATCGCCCGTGTACCGGGGCCGGACACGGACGCCTTCGGTCCCGTGATCCCCATGCTGAGTTCACCGCCGCGCATCACGGCCACCCGTTCGCGTCCGTCACCCGTGGCGGACGGATGGAGGGCCGTCGTGTATGTCGCGGTCGGCCTGACCGGCGGTGGCGGCCCTCCGTCGTGGGTCGGCCCGGCGGACAGGGCGAAGAGGACGACCACGAGAGACAGGGCCCCGACCGCCGCACGACCGTGCGGGGTCCACGCCGGGTTCAGGGGGCGAGGCACCGACACCGCGGTCTCCTCGTTGGTTCGTCGAAGATAAACCTCACCGCCCGATCAGGGTGCCCTGCGCCAACACGACGAAAACAAGCCTTGCTTGGCGGCACGATACCCAAGGGCCCTCTCTGGTCGGCAAGTGTCCGCGTGACGAGGTTGTTACAACGCGCTATCGGCGTCGACAGGATGGTAATGCCAGGTGAGAAGGGGCGGAGCGGGACAAGGGGGGCGATGTGCCGCCGAGTCGGAGTGCTGCCGCCCCGGGGGCCGCACGGGGAGCTCCGTCGGCGGCAAGGCCGGACGTGGCGGCCGCGCCGCCGGCCGCCGGCACCGCGGTCGCCGTGGGAAAAGAACTGATCAAGGGCCGTCGTACGGCCGCGGAGCACCCCCGCACGCGGCCCTCGTCCGTCGGGCTCCGCCCCGCGGACGGGGCGCGTGGAGCAGGTGCGGGGGTGACGGACTCCCGCCCCGTGAATGTAGGTGAATCCCTGGTTTTCGCCGAGGTGCGTGTCACCGGTGGGGCACCTGTGCCGCGCGGCACGGGGTCGGTGCGGTCTGCGCCGAGCGGTGCGCCGTCGATACGGCCTGTGCCTGAGCCATGAGTGCGGCTCAGGGCAGCGCCCTCGATGACGCGGGGTCGATGCGGCGCCCTCCGGCGGTGGGCAGGCTGACGCGGAACCACGCGCCCCGCTCGGAGGGTTCGAGACCGATCGAACCGCCGTGAGCGGTGACCACCGCGGCCGCCACGCTCAGCCCCAGTCCACGTCCCGAGCATCGAGGCCGGTCCGGATCCGTCGGAGAGGAGCTCGACGCGCGGAAGAACGGCTCGAAGATCCGGTCCCGCACGGTCTCCTCGACCCCTGGGCCGTCGTCGATGACATCGATGACATGGCGGTCGCCGTCCAGCCCCAGCCGGACCTGGGCCGAGGTCTCCTCGGGGGTGTGGGCCAGCACATTGGAGAGCAGGTTGTCGAGCGCCTGCTCCAGCTTCGGCCGGTCGCCCTCCACCCAGTGGGGGAAGGACTCCACCACGCAGCGCAGCGTGCGCGGAGTGTCGGGACTCTGGGCCCGGTTCACCGCCTGGAGGCAGAGCTGAGCCAGGTCCACCGGACGCTGTTCGAGCATGCCGCCGTGGCCCAGCCGGGCCAGCAGCAGCATGTCCTCGACCAGGCTGATCAGACGCCGGGTCTCCTTCTGGACCTGCTCCATGGCCTCGTCCAGTCGGCGCGGGTCGTCCAGCGCCCGGATCAGGGCCAGTTGCGTGTACCCGGTGATGGTGGTGAGGGGGGTACGCAGTTCATGACTGGCGGCGTCGACGAGTTCGCACAGCCGGTGCTCCTCCTGCCGGCGGCGCAGGGCGGCCTCCTCGATGCGCCGCAGCAGGTAGTTGTACGTGTCGGCGGTACTCCGCAGCTCCTTCAGCGGCTGCGTCGCGACCGGGACGCGCTCCGAGGGATCCTCACTGCCTTCGGCGATCCGACGGGCGTCGCGCGACATCTCGCGCATGGAGACGAAGGCCCGCCGACTGCTCCACGCGGCACCCAGTGCCAGCACGACCATCAGGGGAACACTGGTGGCGGTCGCGATGCCCACCAGGGTCCGCACGGTCGCCTCGTCCGAGGCGGTCGACCGGGCGGTCACCAGGTAGTCGCCGTCCGGCAGACGGTCCACGACGGCCCGCGCCGCTCGGCCCGGCACCGGCAGGGGATGTTCGATCCCGTCCCGCTCGCGCAACAGCGCCGCCGAGTGCGGAAGACTGCCGAGGAGGGGCATGGCCCCGGTCGACAGGCGCACGACACCGCGGTCGTCGGTCACGACGGACGCGCATGCGTCCCGTGCCGGGTACCAACTCCACCCGGCACGCAGTGCCTCCATCCGGAAGCGGTGACTCTGGACGATCTGCTGGTCGGTGCGTTCCCGCAGGCGGTGCGACAGGGTGTACACGCAGCAGACGTCGGCACCGAGCACACCGATCGCGGCGATGACGAGGAAACCCCAGGCGAGCCTGCGGGCCAAGGACTTGGGGGCCGGACGGACCCGGGCCCCCCGGTCCTTCCGGCGGTTCCGGGCGGCGGGCGTGGCGGTGGACATCCTCAGCCCTCCGTGAGGTGTCCGGGAGGGGCCGAGCGCACCAGATAGCCCGCCCCGCGCACGGTGTGGATCAGGGTCTGGTCGGTGTCGCCCAGTTTCCGGCGCAGATAGTAGATGTAGGTCTCGACGATTCCGGACTCACCCCGGAAGTCGTAGCTCCAGACGTTGTCGAGCATCTGCGCCTTGGAGATCACCTGGTCGGCGTTCTCCAGGAGATAACGGAGTAACGCGAATTCCGTCGACGACAGCTGCACGGGCTCGCCGTGCCGCCAGACCTCACGTGTGTCCTGGTTCAGTTCCACCCAACCGGCGCGCAGCCTGCGGCCGTTGGCCGGAGTCAGCTCACGGCCGCGGCGCATGACGGCCCGGATCCGGGCCACCACCTCGTTGAGGTCGAACGGCTTGGTGACGTAGTCGTCGGCGAGTTCGAGTCCCCGGACCTTGTCCTCCACCGCGTCCCGGGCGGTCACGAACAGGACGGGAGCGTTGACGCCCGCGCTCCGGAGCCCGCGGCACACGTCGAATCCGTCCATGTCGGGCAGGACGACATCGAGCAGAACGACGTCGGGGGAACGGCTGGTCGCCAGGGTCAGCGCTTCGCTTCCCCGGGCGGCGGTGACCACCTCGAATCCGAGGAACTGCAACGCCATGGTGAGCATGGAGGCGATGCTGGACTCGTCCTCCACGACGAGCACGGTCGTTTTCGAGGACATGTCGCTCTGGATCATCGTGTGCGCACCATGAAGTCGGTAAGAACCCATTGCTGTCGAGATCGGTCCGCGGAATCGAGGAAGACGGGATCAGTGCTGTCGTTGTCATGATGGCACAGGGATGATCCGTCGGATCGTATTCCGATCGTGCTCTGAGCGGACTTTGATGTATCTCTGAAGTTCGTGGACTTTCCTGTCCTGACATGACCACACACGCCGGGGCGATACCCGACCTTCACCCGCTCTTCGCGTCGGAGGGGATCGAGGATGTCGACGAAGTGCGCCGCAGAGTCCGGTGGGAGATCTTCTCGGCTCTGACCGAGGTGGTGTCCGGCCAGGGCGACTGGAGCTGGCAGAGTGCGGCTCGCATCCGCGCGGAGGGCCGGGCGTGGGCGCGACGCGGCCGCTCCCTGGACGAACTGCTCGCGATGGTGGGCGGCATGACCCGCCACCTCATCAACCGGTGCACGGTCGGAGCCCATGACCAGGACGCTCTGACACACGAGGTGATGGTGCTGCGGCTCGGCGACGCCGGCCGGTTGGTGGGCCGCGAGCTGAACTGCGGCTTCTTCGAGGTGGGGATCGGTGGTGAGGGCGATACGGAGCCTTCCCGCCAGGTCCCCGCGCAGCGCACCCGGGAGGCTCCCGGCGAGGCCCGCGCGGTGCTGGCCGTGCGTGCTCTGTCCTGCACGATCGCCGACATCGACCGGGTCTTCCGAGGTCTCGCCGCGGCGGTGGTGCCGACGTCCGAGGAAGGAGCCCACGTCCTGCTGCCGGCGGCCGGCCAGGAAGAGGCCGTCTCCCTCGCCCGCGAAGCCCACAAGGACCTTACCGGCGACGTCTGGATCGCGGTCCACTGGCAGGACCCCGGCCCCGGCACGGCGAGCGGACGGACCGCGCCGGAGGGGGGCGGAGTGTCGGTCGCCGACGGCATCTGCGCCACGCTCCTCGCCCTCGAGTGTCCGCCCGGGGTGTACGGGCTCGACGACGTCCTGGTGGAGTACGGCGCGACGGAGACCCCGGCCGTTTCCGAGCGGCTTCTCAAAATGGTCGAGCCGCTGAACGAGCACCCCGTCCTCTGGGACACCCTGACCGCGCTCATCGCCGCCGACGGTGTCCGCCACCGTGCCTGTGAGCGCCTGGGCGTGCACCGCAACACGCTGGACCGCCGTCTGCAGCGGATCGGCCTGCTCACCGGCCAGCGCCTCGACGGACTGCGCGGCCTGTGCACACTGCGCGCGGCCCTCGCCGTCGTCGCGGTCACCCGGCTCCAGCGCACCGTGGGCCTGACCTGGTCCGAACCGACGGCGACGACGCGCGCGCGGGCCCTGGAGGACATTCCTGACGTCAGCGACCACGGAGCCGTCCCGGACGGCCCGCCCCCTCACGCCGCAGGCGCGACCCGCCCGCGCATCCCGGCCCCGCACCGCTTGTCCCCCCAACCGCTGTTGCCCACGGAGGCCCACCCGCTACGAGCCCGCCATGGCTCCGCCCCGGTGACCACGGCCTGCGCTCCCACCTGAGCGGACAGCGCACCGCCATGGCCGACCGAGGACGAACCCGGCGATTCGGCCCGGATGAGCGGCGCCTGACCGACACGGTCCGCTCTCCCGCGCCGGACCGGCCCGACGTCCACCCGTGCGCGGGGGCTCCACCGGCCGCACGAAGCCTGACCACGGCTCCCTTCCCTGCCCACCCGCACCAGAGCCACACCGGCACCCCACACCCCCCCACACCCCCACACCCCCACACCCC
>NZ_KQ948784.1:32348-122207 GCF_001514205.1 Streptomyces griseoruber
CCACACTCGCGAAGGGAACTCCCTTGACTGGTCTCGTCACGTTCGACATCCCGGAGACCGTCACCGGGACACCGGAGGACATCCGCCTCGGACAGCGGATGATCGAAGCATGGCAGCGCGACGGCATCTACCAGGTCGCCATCCCGCCCGCGCAGCGGAGCGTGGTCGCCGACGCCTACGCGGCGAGCCGGCGGTTCTTCTCCCTGCCGCTCGCCGACAAGTCCCGGCACCTCAGCGACCTCAGCTACAGCGGTTACGTCGCCTCCGGCGAAGAGGTGACCGACGGCGTCCAGGACGGCTCGGAGATCTTCACCGTCACCAAGGACGTGTCCCTCGACGACTCCCGGGTCGCCGAGAACTGGCCCTGTCACGGCCCCGTCCCCTGGCCGGACGAGCAGTACCGGGAGGCGATCAACGCCTACATGGAACAGTCCGGGGACCTCGGCGAGCGGATCCTCAGGCTCACCGCGCTCGGACTCGGCCAGGACATCGAGGCGTTCACCCGGCTGACCGACGACGGCTGGCACCACATGCGCGTCCTGCGCTTCCCCGCCGCGTCCGCGACCACCGACCGCGGCATCGGCGCCCACACCGACTACGGTCTGCTGGTCATCGCACCCAGGACGAGGCCGGACAGGCCCTCTACATCCGGCCCCCGATCGAGGGCGAGCGCCGCAACCGCAACTGGCTGCCCGAGGAGAGCGCAGCGGGCGTCTACGAGGACGACGACCGCTGGACCTACGTCCCGCCGGTGCCGCACACCTTCACCGTGTTCCCCGGCGACCTCTTCCAGTTCCTCACCGGCGGAACCCTGCTCTCCACACCTCACAAGGTGAAACTCGCCGACCGGGAGCGCTACGCCTTCGCCTACTTCCACGAGCCCAGCTTCCAGGCTGCGGCCCGTCCGCTCGACAGCACCGACGACACCGAGTTCCTGCACTACGGCAGTCACTTCACCTCCATGTTCCTGCGCTGCTATCCGGACCGGGTGACGACGCGGCGGATCCATGCGGAGGACAGGCTGTCCGTGCTGGACAAGCTGAAGGAGGAGGCGGCCGCGGACGGCCGTAAGGCCGACGAGGTGCGTGCGCAACTGCTCGTCTAGTGCCGCGGCAGGCAACGTTTGCCCGTCAAGGAGCGGCGTCCGGTGCGTGCTCTCGGCGTGCCGGCCGGAAGTCCTCGTACTGGACGTACTTGGGCTTTCGGCCGGTGCGGCGAGAGTGCGTGCCGGGCGTCGCGACGGGGCGAACGTCGCCTGCCGCGGCACTAGCTCGTCGGGAAGCGCGCCGTGGCCAGGACGCTCCCGTCCGGGCCCACCAGGCGGGCGCCGGTCACGGTCGTCGGATCGACCGGGGCCGGTGCCCCCCAGTACCCGTAACCGTCCTTGAGCGGGAACGAACCCATCGGGACCGTCGACCCGTCGGCGTGGACGAGCAGACACCGCACCGGGCCCCGGTCGGTCCCGGGGAGCTCGACGGACATGTACACCCAGCCCCGGTCACCGCCATGAGTGAAGATGCGGCCCACCTCGTGGCCGCCGGAGACCAGGGCGGCCTCCCGCAGATCGCCGTCCGTCCGCCGGGAGACCGACGACGGCGCGCCTTCGACCACCGTGCCGACCGCCCAGCCGCCGAAACCGCAGGCCACGGTCGCGGCCACCGCGGCCGCCGCCAGCCGTAGCCGGTGCCTGCGGGGCTTCGCCGCGGGGGCCGCGCCCAGGGCCCGTACGACCCGGCTCTCGAAACCGACCGGCGGCTCGGCGTCCGGCAGCAGCGCGAGCAGACCGTCGCCGACCGCCGTCAGCCGTTCGACATGCTCCCGGCAGTCCGGGCAACGGTCCAGATGGGCGACGGCCTCGGCCCGCTCGCGGGCCGGCAGGATCCCGAGCGCCAGCTCGGCGCCCTGCTCCCGCAGCCGCTCGCACTCCATGCCGCTCACCGCCTCTCCTCCGTCTCGAGGAGGGCACGCACCTTGCGCGTGCCGGTCCGGATCCGGGTCTTCGCCGTGCCCAGCGGAATGTGCTCGGCCTCCGCGACCTCCCAGGCCGTCATCCCGTAGATCCCGGCCATCACCAGGGCCCGCGCCTGCTCCCGGGGCAGCTCCGCGACCGCCCGCCGGACCCGCTCCGCGTTGTCGTCGGCGAGCGCCCGCCGCTCGGGCGTCTCGGTCATGCTGCCCAGCAGCGCGTCCAGGTCCTCCGGCGCGACCGGTCGCGCCCGCCGGGCCCGTACCGCGTCGATCGCCAGGTTGTGCGCGATGGTCGTCAGCCAGGCCCGCACGGAGCCCCGCCGGGAGTCGAACATCTGTGCGTGTCGCCAGGCCCGCTCGAAGGTCTGCTGGGCGACGTCCTCGGCGAGCTGGGCGTCGCCCAGGACGGCGAGGGCCACACCGTGGACCGTGCTCTGGAAGCGGCGCACGAACGCCACGGCGAGCTCGGGATCGCCCGTCGTCAGGCCGGTGAGCAGTGCCTCGTCGGGCACCCGCCCGAAGGAAAGGCCCATGCGCCACATACCAGGAATACGTTCCGGCGCCCGGAAGGGATTGCGCTGACAGCAATTCCCCGCCACGCAATGGTCCCCCCACCCAATTCTCTCCCTCCCCACGCGATCCTCCGGACCGCAATCCCTCCGCCCGCCGGGGCCGTACCCCTTGCAGGGGGACGAATCCGGAGGACCGACTCATGACCATCCCGCACACCCGCGACCGCGTGCTCCTCGGCGTGGCCGCCGGCGGTCTGACCGCCCTGCTCGCCGCCTGCGGAGGCGGCGGCAGTGACAGCAGCGGCACCGGTGCCACCACGGCCCCGGCCCCGTCGAAGCCCGCGACCTCGGGGACCCAGGTCACGGCGAAGCTGACCGACTTCCACATCCAGCTCTCGGCACAGAACTTCCAGCCCGGCCGGTACACCTTCACCGCGCAGAACATGGGCCACCACGAACACGCCCTGGAGCTCGACGGCCCCGGCGGCGAGAACCGCAGCAAGACGCTGGAGCCCGGGCAGTCCGCGACCCTGACGGTGACGCTGAAGCCCGGCTCGTACCAGGTGTACTGCCCGGTCGACGGACACAAGGACCTCGGTATGAAGACGCACCTCGCGGTCGGCGGGACCCCGGCGCCGACCAGCAGCGACACCTCCACGAGCAATGGCTACTGAGCGAACGGCCGCGACGCTCGTCCTGCGCCTGGCCGGCGCGGGGCTGACGGCGGCGATGGCCGCGATCCATCTGCGCCTGTGGGCCGAGGGCTACCGGGACCTCGTCACCATCGGGCCGCTCTTCCTGGTCAACGGAGTCATCGGCATCCTGCTCGCCGCGGCGCTGCTGGTCACCCCCGTGCGCGGGCTGGCCCCGGTGGCCGCGGTCAGCGCCCTCTTCACGGCCGGCACGCTGGGCGCCCTGGTGCTCAGCCTCACCACGGGTCTGTTCGGATTCGTCGAGTCGACCGGCGCGGAGCTGGTCCGCCCGACCCTGTACGTGGAGGTGGCGGGAGTGGCCGTCCTGGCCACCCTGGCGGTGACCGCCCACAGCCACCCCCACCACCGCACACACACCCGCGCGGGCCGCAGCGGCGGCGACCACCGGACGGCGACACCGCGACGCTGACCGACCGGTCTGCGGGCCGACGCCCGGATCGGGCCGGGCAGCCGGTGCAACCGAGCCAAACCCTGCTTCCCTGATACCAGTTGACCTGCGCGTTCGTTTCACGGACCGGTCGTACGGGCAGGTGACGTGCAACGTGGTCCCGGGCATGGGCGCGGGAGGGGGACACGGCGGTGCCTGACCTGGTGCGGACGGTTGGCGGGCGGCGGTTGCGCGTGGAGATCTCGGGGGATCCGCGTGGAAGACCGGTGTTCCTGTTGCACGGCATGCCCGGCAGCCGGGTCGGGCCGCGGCCCCGGGCCATGTTCCTCTACCAGCGCGGGGCCCGGCTCATCAGCTTCGACCGACCGGGATACGGCGGCTCGGACCGCAGGCCCGGGCGGCGCGTCGTGGACGTCGCCGAGGACGTCGCGGCCGTCGCCGACGCCCTCGGGCTGGGCCGCTTCGCGGTGGCCGGCCGGTCCGGCGGGGCACCGCACGCCCTCGCCTGCGCCGCGATCCTGTCCGCACGCGTGACACGGGCCGCCGCCCTGGTGGGCCTCGCACCGAGGGACGCCGAGGGGCTCGACTGGTTCGCGGGGATGACACCGTTCAACGTCCGGGACTTCCGCACGGCGTTCACCGACCCGGAGCGGTACGCCGCCGGCATCATCCCGCGCTCGGCCGCCATCCGCAGCAACCCGGCGCGGCTGCTGGAGGAGCTTCGCTCCGACCTGACCGACGAGGACCGGCTGATCGTCTCCGAGAACAGCATCCGCTCCATGCTGCTGCGCAACTATCACGAGGCGCTGCGCACGTCACCGTACGGCTGGATCGACGATGCGCTCGCGCTGACCAGCCCCTGGGGCTTCGACCCGGCGCACATCGGGGTGCCGGTGCTGCTGTGGCACGGCGCGAAGGACGTGTTCTCCCCGCCCTCGCACTTTTCGTGGCTGGCCGAGCGCATCCCCCGGGCCGAAGCCGTCCTGGAACCCGGGGCGGCGCATTTCGCGTCCCTGCGCGCCCTCCCGGACGTACTGGACTGGCTGCTGCAGGACACGCCGGGGGACTGAGGCCGTCGGCGTGCCTCACACCGCCAGCGGCTCCAGATCCCGGTACACCCGCCGTTCGAGTGCCACGAAGTGGGTGATGCCGTTGCTCTCGCCGAGTTGGCGCAGCTGGCGCTCCAGTTCGTTCACGGCCTCCCCGCGGCGGGCACGGGCCTCGTCGGTGCGGCCCAGAGCGGCGAGGGTGAGGGCGCTGTTGCTGACGACGGCCAGGGTCTCCGGGTGCTGGGCGCCGAGGATGCCGCGCAGGGCGTCCACAGCGCGCTTCTCCAGCTTCCAGGCTTCCTCCGGCCGGTCCGTCCCGGCCAGCACGATGGCGTAGTTGGCGGAACAGAACTGGGTGTGCGGGTGGTGGTCGCCGAGCACGTCCGTCATCCGCTCGATCGTCCTGCGGAACACGGTCTCGGCCTGCTCCATGTCGCCGCAACCCCAGTGGAAGATGGCCAGGTTGTTCATCGCGGCCTGGGTGTAGGGGTGTGCCTCGCCGGGGACCTTCACATACTCGGCGAGCACCCGCTGGGCCACCTTTCGCGCCTCCTGCCGGTCACCGGCCGCGAACAGGTCGGCGGCGAGATTGAGTTCACACGCCAAGGAGTCCGGGGTGGGTGCCGTGTACTGCTGGCGGTACTGCTCCAGGGTCGCCGACGTCAGCCGCAGCGCATCCTCGAAGAGGCCGGCCCGGCGCAGGGAGACCGCGAGTGACTTGGCGCACCGCAGCGTGCCGGGGAAGTCCTTGCCCAGGATCCGCTTGTGCTGCTGGTACGCCTTCGAGAGCACGGTCACCGACTCGGTGTACCGGCCCACCTCGCGCAGGTCGCGGCCGAGACTGTCGGCCGACGCCAGCGTGTAGGGATGGTCCGGGCCGAGGACCTCGGTACGGCGGTCGTAGGTCTGCTGGTCGAGCTGTCGGGCCTCGCCGTAGTTGCCGACCATGCGCAGGGCGAGCGCGAGGTTGTTGGCGGCGTTCAGGGTGCGGGGGTGGGACTCGTGGAAGATCTGGCTGAAGCCTTCGTGCGCCTCCTTCGCCAGTTCCACCGCCCTGGTGTACTCCCCGAGGGCGGCGAGGTCGCTGGCGAGGCTGGACGTGGTGACGTAGGTGTGCGGGTGCGTGGTGCCCAGCACGCGTCGTTGCCGGTCGCGCAGCTCCTCGTCTATCTCCTGCGCCTCCACGTAACGCCCTTGCGAGCGCAGGACGTTGGCGAGCTGGCATCGAAGGTAGAGGTACTGCACGTCGTCCTCGCCGAGGAGCGGCTTCCAGTGGGCCAGGAGGTCTTGGGCGAGTCGTTGCGCGCGCGGGAACTCGCCGCGCTTCCACAGGTAGCGGACACGGTCGATGAGCAGCCGGCGCGGGTCCGCCTCGGTGCAGTTGCGGATGTCGGAGGCGGCCAGGTGCGGCCAGATGACACCGAAGCGCGGCCAGGACTCGGGATCGTCGATGGGTTCGTCGCCGTCGGGCCGGGTGCCCGCGAGGACCGTGTGGACCATGTGCCGGGCGGTGCGCCGGTCCTCCTCCGACATCTGCGAGCGGATCACGGCCTGCACCAACCGGTGCACCTGGATGGAGCTGGAGACCTGGTCGACCTTGGCGAGCGCGAGCTGGCCGATCTCCCGGATGACCCGGCCGAGCAGCAGACTCTCCTGCAGGGCGGGGTCGTACGGCTTGAGCGCGTCGATCATCTCCTTGCTGTAGAGCAGCTGCGAGGAGATCGGCTCGGGGGCGAGGAAGGCGCACAGCTGGAGCAGCCGCACCGAGGCGGGAGAACGTTCCTTCAGCCGCTCGATGGAGATGTTCCAGGTCGCGGCGACCGTCTCCGGGTAGTCGGAGGCCTGGTTGAGCGCGAGGACCGCGGCCGTCTGCTCGGTGAGCCGGCGCAGGTACTCGGCGATCGGGGTGGCGGTCTCGGCCAGCCAGGCCGCCGCCTGTTCCACGGCCAGCGGCAGGTCGCCCAGCGCGGTGGCCACCTGGTCGGCCTCGTCGGCGGTCAGACCCGGAGCGCGCCGGGAGAGGTGCTCCACGCTCTCGCGCCGCAGGAAGACGTCGACGGCGAGCGTCGCCCCCTGCTGGGACCACGACTGGTTGCGGGAGGTGACGAGGATGTGCCCGCTGCTGCCGGTGGGGAAGTAGCCGGTGAGCTCCTCGGGCGAGTCGGCGTTGTCGAACACCAGGATCCAGCGCTCCGTCGGGATTCCGCGCGAGAGCATGTGCACGGTCTCCTGGCTGGCCAGGGCCATGTCCTCACCGCCGGGTGCGCCGATGAGCGCGCCGAGTTCGGCGAGCGAGGCGACCACGTCGTCGATGTGCTCCGCGGAGACCCACCACACCAGGTCGTAGTCCGCCATGAACCGGTGCACGTACTCCAGGGCGATCTGCGTCTTGCCGACGCCACCGAGCCCGAACAGCGCCTGCGGCTGCGGCAGGACGACCGACATGCCGCCCCGCAGCTGGTCACGTACCTGCTCCAGGATCTGCCCGCGCCCGGTGAAGGTGCTGTTGCGCTGCGGCACGTTCCAGAACTTGGGTGTCTGCCCGGGGAACCGGGGCGCGGCCGGTCCGCCGTCCGGGAGTTGCCCGGGCAGCTCCAGCGCGTCGAGGAGGACGGTGGCACATCCCGTCTCGTCGAGTCCCTGCAGATCGGCCGGGCCGCCCCGGTCCAGGTACGCCTCCGGCAGCCGGACCTCGTCGACCCGCACGGGCACCAGCGCGCCCGGGGTCGTCTCCGCGGACATGAGGGCGGCGAGGACGGTCTCGGCATGGCGGGAGCGCTGGAGGGCGTTGGACAGCAGGACGAGGGTACGGGTGCCGGGCTCGACGCGGTCGAGGGTGCCGCCGGACAGGTTGTGCAGGGTGACGTTGCACCCGGCCCGCCTGAGCAGCGACTCGACCCAGTCCGCCCACATTCTGTTCTCCGCCGCGTAGGCCACGACCATCTCCGCCGCCACCGTCTGTGGCCGGCGCCGGATGAACGTGTCCCGGCAGCGCAGCCGCACCGACTCCGGTATCGGCGGCAGCCCGGTCACCTCGCCGTCGGAGACCACCGACGTCAGGCGCTCGAAGGCGGACAGCAGCGACTTGGGGTCGCCGGTCTCGTCGCCGAAGGTGGCGAGCGTCTCCTCGTAGGCGTAGTAGGGCCGGTAGGGAATCTCCACGCTGCCCCAGTAGGCGGTGGCCTCCTCGGCGCTCAGCTGCTCGCCGTTCGGCCCCTTGGGCAGCCCCATGAACTTCAGCCGGGCCAGGGCGCGGCCGGCGTCGACCTTGTCCTTCTCGCCCTCGTCGATGCGCATCGGCACGGGCAGCACCCGGATCCGCCGCTTGCGGTGCTCGTCCCCGACGCTGTGCGCGACCTCGGCGGCGCCGTCCAGGGACTGGTCGCTGAGCGTGAAGCAGTCGACGAGCATGTCCGGCATCTGCAGGGTGCAGATGTCCGCGGTGTCCGACAGCCCCGTGCGCGAGTCGATCAGGACGTAGTCGTAGGACCGCTTCATGCTGTCGCGCAGGGCCTCGAGGAAGGCGCCGCCGCCCAGGCGGTCGTAGAAGTTGTCCCACTCCAGGGAGGAGGCCGTCGCCGAGTACGCGCGGAACTGACGGCCCGCGGAGAGGAAGTCCAGCGAGCCCCCGTCCTGGAAGTTCAGCCCCAGTCGCTCGGGGGTGAGCGAGACGGCGTGCTGCTCGACGTCCGCGTACTCCAGATGCCAGGCCCCGCTGCGGCGGGCGCCGTCCGTGGCCGCCCAGGCGTAGTCCTGGAGGATGTTGATGACCCCCGTGGTCGCCGTGAGCGCGTTGGGGTCGAGGAACGGGTGGAAGAAGCGGTGCAGGCCCGGCGCCTCGAGGTCCCAGTCGACGGCGAGGACGCGCTTGCCGTTCGCGGCGAGGATCCACGCCGTATTGGCCAGCGCCATGGTACGTCCGGTGCCACCCTTGTACGAGTAGAAGGTGATGATGCGTCCGTCCCTGGCGGCCGTCATGCCTCTCCTTGGTGGTCGTCTCCCGTATCGGGGCCGGGCGGGTCCGTCAGCCGGAGCCTGGGTACGTGCGGGGCCTGCGGCAGCCGGGCCTCGGCGTGCTTGAGGTACTGCCGGGTGCTGTGTGCCACCACGGCGGGCAGTACGCCGGTGAACGCGTTGAGTGTGGGGACGCCGTTGACGGCGATACGGCTGTCGCCGCGCCGTGCCCGCTCCAGGATCGTCGGCATCGACCGCTCCAGCTCCTCCGCCAGCCGCTGCCCCTCCTCGCTGCGGCACTGCAGGTCGGCCCGGTTGCGGGGCACGATCGCGCTCACCCAGGGACGGGCGGCCGCGTCGAAGGTCTTGAGCCGGCGCCGGCGCTCCTCGTCGGTCAGTGCCCACTGGTCGACGATCAGGATCCCGGGGCGTGCGGTCTGCGGGTCCGGCGCGGCGGGCTCGGCCGGTGCAGGCTCGCCGGTGTCCTCGTCGTCGAAGTCGGCGACGGTCACCCGGTAGTCCAGGGAGCGGATCAGGTCCTCGGCGAGCGCGGACAGCGGCCGCGTGGACTCCGAGTGGTACGGGTTCCAGCTCAGCGCGTCGTCGCCGTACGGATGCCGGTCGCGGTACTCGGGCAGGGTGTCGCGGGTGGGGGCGGCGACGGTGAGGTGGATGTGCCGGGGACCTGAGCCGCGCGGTTTGAAGGCGCTGGGGGTCGCCTCGTAGTCGCGGGGCCGGCTGACGGGCAGCTGCGACTCGCGGGCGACGCGCACGATGCGCTCCGCGAGGCCCAGCACGGTCTCCTCGTACTCGTCGCGGAACCGGTTGAGCTTGATCAGCCCGTAGATCCCGTTGGTCGCGTAGCGGCTGCCGACGCCGGAGTTGTCCAGGTGGATGTGGCGTACGGAGTCGGGGAGTTCGGAGAACTCGACCCGGGTCCACAGGGCGGGCACGATGGCCGACACACTGCCCGCGCCGGTGCTCTTGGCATGCAGCATCCGCTCGGTGAAGGCGAACCACTCCCGCCCGCACATCTCACTCGTGAAGTAGCGCGGGGAGAAGAGCGGCACGAAGACCCGGCAGGTGGCGAGATTCTCGCTCAGCTTCTCGGGCCAGCCCTCCCCGGAGCGCATCTCCCGGTCCATGAAGCCGACGGCGGAGCCGGCCGGCAGATCGGTGAGCGCCATGATGTGGCTGCACAGGTCCTTGTACAGCACGCGCACCCAGTGATCGGGATCGCCGCTGTCGGGGCCCCACGGGGGAGTGTGGGCGTACGACAAGAAGAAGTGCGGCCGGTTGTCCGGCACCCGACCGTGCAGCCGTTCAGGTATGTCCACACGTCCCCCCGCCCGCCGACAAGCCGCTGGACTGCCCCCGCCGACGGCGCCTTGAACCGGAACCAACAATGTGCCTGAACGGCGCCTGGACGGTTCATCGTTTTCAGGCCAAAGCCTTGCGATATCTGGTCATGTGCCCTTTGGCGTGGGCGACGGCGTCCCGTATTCCGCAGAGGACGACGGCTTTCGACGCCCACTCGCCTCGACGCAGGAACGCGCCCGGGAGCCGTGAACCGATCTCGCCGAAGTCGCTGTCGTCCAGGGCGACGTCATGGTACGAGACCCAGTTCCCCTTGTGCCGCACCACGCACCGGTACGTGCGTTTCGGCGGTCTCGGCCGCATCAGGTATTCGGCGTAGTGGAAAGCGCTGCACACCTCGAATCCGACCCGCAGCAGCAGGATCTGGGCGTCGGCGGCGTACAGCCCGGCCATCGGCGAGAGTCTGCCCAGGTGGCTGCGGAGCGGATGGCGTCGCAGCAACGTCCGTGCCCGCGGCCCGAGTCCGGCGAGCGAGGTCTGGGGATGCGCGCTGCGTACGGCGCCCGGCGTGGAACGCACGCACTCGGCGAGCGCCCCCATCGTCGGGCACGCGGTGCTGCCCGGGTCGAACGGCGGCATCGCCCTGCGGTATTCAGCCGCTTCCGTCTCGCTCCGGCCCTCGACGGCGTTCCGGTACGCCCGTGAGCTGTCGGAGTTCTCCGGGGTGAAGGCCGGCACGATCAGCGTTCCCGTGGGGCCGAGGCTCTCCAGCAGCGCGTCCCGCACCGACGCCGGGGCGATGCCGGTGCCGCTCAGTGAGGCGTGCACCATGAGGACGCCGCCCCGTCGGACGCCCAACGAGGCCAGGAGAGAGGTCAGTTGCTCCCTGCTCGCGGCCTCCGGCACAGGTGCGTCGACAGGGTCAGCCACGGTGCCCCGCCCACTGTGACCACATCCGGGCCACCAGTACCGCGCCGGTGCCGGTCAGTTCGCGCTCCGGCAGCAGGGTGAGGGCGGAGAGTGCCCGCGCGGCCTCGTCGTACGCCTGACGGCCCAGCCCCTCGTCCGCCTGGTCCAGCAGTGCGCCCGCGGGGCTGCCCAGACGGTACAGATCGGCTGTCGCGCGCAGGGCGGTGAGTCTGGCCCGGCGCCCGATACGCGGCAACTCACGTGCGAATTCCTTGGGTTGCACGTCCACGGCCACGCCGAGCGCTCCGAACCCGTGCTCGCCGAGCTGCAGACCGCTGCCGGCCTCCAGCGGGGTGAGGACAGTGGGACGGAACGCGTCCGGGTCCCCGGCGTGGTCCGGGGCGTCCTTCTCCAGGATCTCGTAGGCCTGTCTCATCCGCTCGGAGAACTCCTCGCCCGCGGGCGGCGGCGCCACGGCGGCCGGATGGCAGTCGCGGTAGGGATCGGCGTCGTCGACGAGCGGGCCGTCGGGTGCCCACAGCCGGGACAGCGGGCGCCAGCGAGGCGGGGCGGCGGTCGCGTCGAGCCTCACCAGCGTGCCCTTCGGATCGCTCCCGGTGCGCACCCGGAAGGCGTTGGCCGTCACGCTGACCTCGATCCGGCCGGGGGCGTCCAGCCGGTAGGTGCCCAGAGTGGGCAGATGCAGTCGGCTGCCCGGCTGATCCCACGCCAGCGTGGCACCCACCCCCGCCCGCAGCGCGGCCGCTGCGGCCAGCGACATGAATCGCGCGGGATCGGCACGCCCCCGCAGGGACCGCTGGAGGCTGGTCCGCACATAGGGGTGCCCGAGCACCTCGTCCAGGTACGGGGCGGTGTCCGGGTCGCTGTCCAGCGCCACCATCAGGCGCCAGGCGTCCGGCCAGCCCGGTTCGGGCGTCAGTTGCTCCTGCACGCGGCGCAGCAGAACCGCATCCAACTCCCGGTTCGCGGAACGCAGTTCGGGAGTACTGAGGACGGCACGGGAGAACGAGGGGTCGGTCACCCGGTCGGCGATGCCCTCCACCAGGGAGCGAAGATCGGCACAGAAGACACTGGGGTTGTCGAAACCGCGCCCGGAGCTGTAGCGGTGCCCGTACAGCCCGCCGCCACAACTGCGCACGACCGGACAGCGACGGCACGTGTCGCTGAGCCCGTCCAGGCCCGACTGCCGTGCCAGCAACCCGGGATGCTCGGCGAATTCCGCCAAACCGTGCCGGAAGACGTCATACCCTGTTTCAGGAGCCCCCGCGTAGGCCGTCTTCAGCCAGTCGGCCTGTTCGAAGGTGCCGTCCGTCTCGATCACGGCCAGATCGCTGGGCGCGAGCCCGAGCGCCTCGGTCAGGCTGGGGCCGCCCCGCAGGGTGCTGAGCACCGAGTCGAACGTGCGCACCGGCATCGGACGGCCCTGCTGCTCCCAGCGGTCGAAGATCGCGAGCAGCCAGTCGGCGTAAGGGGTTTCGGCGCCCGCGGGACGGGGCGGAGGGCTGTCCCATGTGGAGTGGGGCAGGAGGTAGTCGATTCTGGGCGCTCGCAGAGCGGTGAGCGCGTCGTGCACCGCGACGGGGTCGTTGGCCACGTCGACCGTGCAGAGCACCCCGCTGAACAGATGACGGTACTCGGGCTCCTGGAGCAGCCGGATCCCGCGGACCACACGGTCGTAGCTGCTGCGCCCCCGGCGATCGAGTCGGTGACGGTCGTTCGACGACCGGTCCCCGTCGAGCGACACGCTGACCCGGACGCCGAATTCCCTGCAGACGTCGAGATGGCGGCGGTTGAGGGTGACCGCGTTGGTGTGCATCCGGAGGTCGACCGTGGTGTGGGGGGAGAGGGCCCGGGTGAGTTCCGCGCAGATGTCCCGCAGCCGGGCCGGGCCGACCAGCAGGGGTTCGCCGCCGTGGAGGATCACCGACACGGACTCCAGGGACCGCGAGGCAGCGTACTCGGCGAGTCGGCCGGCGACGGAACGCACCGTCTCCGGGCGGATGAACGTCGGGCGGGACCGCCAGCTCTGGTCGGCGTGCTGGTACACGTAGCAGTGGTCGCAGAGCAGATCACATCTGCTGTGGATCTTGAGGACCAGCTGTCTCAGAGGTGGATGGTCCGGGGCCTGACTCGTCACTGGAGGAGTGTGGCACGCGGCCCACCCCACGACACGTCAAACCGCGCAAAGCCAGGGCGCATTGACGCTCCGTCGCGTCACTGGCGCGGGTACGCGCGGCGAGGGAATCCGCCGGGCGCACCCCGATCCGTGTCGCGTTCCGCGTCGGCGCCCGGGTCAGGAGGCCGAGTTGAAGGTGATCGGCCGGCCCGAGCGGCGGTCGGGGACGTCCGTCACCCGGCCCGCGGTGCGTGCGGCGGCGGCCGCGTACGGGTCGATGTCCGTCAGACGAGTGCGGCGGTCGGCCGAGACGGGGGTCTGGGAGGGGCGCCTCATGGGCGTCACGTCGAGGATCATGGCGGTTGCGTCGCTCCGGTTCGGATCGCAGGGAACAGCGGTGTTGTCCCGATAGTGCGGACCCTACAACAGGAACCCCAGGACCTCGTCCTGTGCGGGGGCTGGTTCAGCCGGTCCATCCATTCGTACGCTGGCTTTCAGGGGGCGCGCGGAAGAAGTCGGGGGCGCGCAGCGATTTCGGGGGGCGCCATGGCGGCCGGTACGACTCCTGCGCCGAGCACGATGCTGAAGGACGGGGACCTGCCACCGCTGTTCCGGCAGAGTGATCAATGGGCGTTACGTCATCAGAGTGAGTCGTTCAAAGGGGTCCGTACCCATCTGGTCGTCCTGCTCCTGGCCACCGCGGCCGCCCTGCTGACCGAGCAGGCTTCCGGCCATCTCATGGCGGCGCTCGCCGCCGTCCTGTACGGCGTGACGATCCTCCTCGGTCTGGTCACCTCGCGCCGCCGCTCCCGGACCCACTGGCAGGCACACCGGGCGGCCGCCGAGCTGGTGAAGACGCTGGCCTGGCAGTACATGGTGCACGGCGGCTCCTTCCACTCCGGGGTCGCGGACCCGGACGCGGTGTTCGCCGAGCGGCTCGAGGAGCGGCTGCGCGAGCTGCGCACGTGTGGCTGGGAGGACTCCCGGGAAGAGGCCCGCGAGTTCGGCACCGGGCAGATCACTCCGCAGATGCGTGCCGTGCGGGCCAAGTCGTACGCCGCCCGCCGGGACATCTATCTGCGTGACCGGCTGCTGGAGCAGACGGTCTGGTACAAGAACCGGGCAGTACGCTCCCGTCGTGCCGCAGCCCGCTGGTCGGCCTTCACCGCCGCCCTGACCCTGCTCGCCCTGACGGCCGCTCTGCTGGGCACCACCGGGCTGCTCGGCGGCGCGGATCTCGCAGGACTGCTCAGCGCGGCCGCGGCGGCGGGCGTGGCCTGGCAGGAGGTACGGCGGCACGGGCCGCTGACGTATGCCCACACCCTCATCGAACAGGACCTCGAAGCGGCCCGGGTCGCCATGTCCACCACGGTGACCGAGGCGGGCTGGGCCGACGCCGTGGGGGAGACGGAACGTCTGATGTCGCCGGCCCACACGGAGTGGCTGGTGCGCTTCGGCGGCTGAGCGTCGGGCCCCCGGGGTCAGTCCCTGAGCACTCCCGCCTGCCACAGCACCGTCACCGGCACCCCGAGGCGCCGCGCGTAGGCCACCACGTCGCCGGTGCCGCCCGGGCCGCGGGCCGGGCGACCGTCCCAGACGGCGACCAGGTGGTCGACGTGTTCCACGATCCATTGGCCGGCCGCGACATAGGCCTTCTCGTGCGTCGGTTGCAGGGGCAGATCGATCCGGTGCGTACAGGATCCGAGGATTCTGCGGTACGTCAGCTGCGTCTGTGTGTCGCCCAGGTGCGTCTCGTAGTCCATGCCCGGGATCACCGCCGTCACCGGGACGCCGTATTCCAGGGCGATGTCGGCGAACAACTGGTCGGCCCCGGCGGCAAGGCTGCTGACGGCCTCCCACGCGACGTCCTTGCGGCTGAACCGGCGCCGCAGGGCGGAGCGGACGTGGGGGAGGACGGTGGCGGGGATCGAGCGATGTCCGCTCACGCCGACGCGGACCACCGTGAGACGGGGGACCGCGGGTGCCCGGTCGAGGGACTCGGTGGTGTCGATCGTCACGGAAGGCCCCCTAGGGTCACCGACGGCAAGTACACCCTAACTCGGAGCGATGGAGGGGCGCAGGGGGCGCATCGGTTCACGCCGCGTCCGACCGGTCCGAGCCGTACCCCTGCGTCGGATCCCTTCACGTGGATGACAGGGTCGACCCCCGCCTGGAGTCGGCCGGCGCGTCCTACCAGGACCTGATCAACGCGGCCCACGCCAAGGGCATGAAGATCTACCAGGACGTCGTCTACAACCACGGCTCCCGCTGGGGCGCCAAGGGCCTGTTCACCCCCACCGTGTACGGCGTCCGCGACTCCCAGTGGAGTTGGTACTACGACGAGAGGAACGACGACTCCTGCTGGACGAGCACGTGCTCCCCGCCCTCCTCATCGGCGGCCTCGGCAGCGATCTCGACGAGCGGCGCGCAGACCTGGCCCGGACCGTGGGCCTCCTGGCCCGCGCCGCCGACCGGAAGCCGGTCGAGCCGTCCCAAGGACTGGCACAGCAGCTGGAGTTCCTGCTGACCTCGGCGGGCTCGGCCTCCTCCAGCCAGATGACGTCGATCCTCTGCGGCGACGTGGCCGAGCGCCGCGGCGTCGGCAGCTCCTGGCGCGCGGTCGAGAAGTCGCGTGAGAGGTGCCCGCTCGCCGGTCCACTGGCGAACGACATCACCCCCTGCGAGTTCTGGGACCCGCCTGCCGAAGCACCGACCGTGCTCGACAACGACGTCCCCGCCCTGCTCCTCGCCGCGACCGGCGACCCCCGCACCCTCTACTCCGGCGCCCGAGCCATGCGCGAGCGGTGGCCGAACTCCCGGCTCCTGACCGTCGAACACGCCCGCCAGCTCCTCGGTGATGCTGGTGGCGATACCGTCGGTGATCTTCACCGTGGCGGACAGGACCGAACCCTCACGGTCCCGTTCTCGCGCGATATGGACAAAGACAGGTGGAATGCGAAGTAGATTGCGATGAAAGCATCTTGACCCCGGTCTGCCGCATCGGGCAGGTTTCAGACACTGGACGTCATCCACGGGTTTCCTGAGAAAGATGCGTGCTATGGGCGCCTACCTGTGTCCTCCTGTCGTGGTGCAAGGCGAACATGTCGTGAAGACCGGCCAGATCCTGGCGGAGGTGCGAGACCGGCACCCGCG
This sequence comes from Streptomyces griseoruber, assembly GCF_001514205.1. Lineage (GTDB taxonomy): Bacteria > Actinomycetota > Actinomycetes > Streptomycetales > Streptomycetaceae > Streptomyces > Streptomyces griseoruber. The sequence goes on from NZ_KQ948784.1 coordinate 48,449, forward strand.
GGCGCCGTGGCTGCCGAGGATGGACGGCATCGCCGCGAGTACGGGGATCACCTCACGGGGGTGGATGCTGCCGCTGGAGTCGGCCGCCGCGCCCAGCGGTGGCAGGGGCCTGCGAACTCCGGGCGCGGGCGCGGCTCGTGAGGCGCTGACCCGTGGCGGGTTCAGCGACGAGGCGGTGAACCGCGCGATCGCCGTACTGGAGGCGATACCCGCGCCGCAGACCGTTCAGGAGCGCACCGCGCCGGCCTGGGCGGCCGTGCAGTCGTACGGGGAACGCGCGGCGCGTCGGGCCCTTCGCGCCGCAGGGCTGGACGCCGCCGACGTCGACTGTCTGATCACCAGTCACTCCACCACCCCGGCGCTGCCGGGGCTGGACCTGTCCCTGCTCAACCGCCTTCCGCTGCGGAGCGACGTCCTGCTGCTGCCGGCCACCCAGTGGGCCTGCATCGCGGGCACCCGGTCGCTCGCGTTGGCGGCCGATCTGGTCGCGACGGACCCCGACCGCGTGGTGCTGGTCGTGATAGCGGAGGCGCTGAGCACCACGTACCAGCCCGCCGACGACACGCTGGAATCGCTGATCGTGCGGCTGCTGTTCGCGGACACCGCCGTCGCCGTGGTGGTCACGGGACGCCCCGGACCGGAGTCGGTCCTCAGAGTGGACGCGGTCTGGCACCACACCCTGCCCGGCACCATGGACCTGCACCGGCTGGAAACCCGGGCCGACGGTACGCACTTCGTGATGGACCGTCGTGGACCGCGTGCAGTACAGGAGACGGTCGCCGCGATGTGGAAGTGGTTGCGCGTACGCCATCGGGACGACGGGCAGCCGTGGCATCCCGACCTGCTGCTCGCGCATCCCGGCGGGACGAGGGTGCTGGAGTACATGGAACAGACGATGCCCGAAGGATGGCCGACCGGCCTTCTCGCCTACAGCCGGGACAGCTACACCACGGGCAACCGCGGCGGCGCCGCGGTGCTCGACATCCTGTGCCGCGCGCACGAGGCCGGCCAGAAGTCGGGCAGTCGCACGGTCCTGTACGCGGCCGCACCGGGACTGACCGCCACGGCCGTGGAAGGGGAGTGGCTGTAGCCGAGGCTGCCACCCTTATTTTGGCGGCGGCCTAGGCCTCCAGTTCCGCCCAGACCGCTTTGCCGGTCTCGGTCCACCGCACCCCCCAGCGGGTGGTGAGCTTGTGGACGACGTGGAGTCCCCGCCCCCGGTCGTCGAGCGGCTCACCGCGGCGCGGGCGCGGCCGGCCGTTGCCGGTGTCGCCGACCTCGCAGGACAGCCGGCTCCCGGCCCGCACCAGCCGTACGGTGACGGGACCGGTGCCGAACCGGACGGCGTTGGTGACCAGTTCGCTGATCACCAGCAGCGCGCTGTCCCGGTGCTGGCCGCCGATGTGCCATCGCCGCAGGACGGGGGAGGCCAGGGCGCGGGCGCGGGCGGCGGTGTCGTCGTGGGCGGGCAGGTGCCAGGTGGCGGTGTCCCGGCCGCGGCGGCCCGCCATGCGGGCGAGCAGCAGGGTCACGTCGTCGCGCAGGGGTTCCTGCGGGGCCAGCCGGGCGACCACGCGACGCGCGGCCTGCTGGAGATCGTCCCAGGGATGCACCTCGCGCACCACGTCCGTCAGCCGGCCGATGCCGTCGTCGATCGAGGCCGACGGATCCTCCACCAGGCCGTCGGTGTAGAGGACGAGGAGCGAGCCGGGTGGCGCGGCGAAATCGTGCACGTCGAACGGTTCCCGCACGGCGAACTCGGCTCCCAGCGCCGGGTGCGGTTGCGCCGCGACGGTCTTGGCGGACCCGTCGGGGTGGACGAGGACCGGGGGGAGGTGACCGGCGTTGGACATCACCACCCGGTGGTCGACGGGATCGTAGACCGCGATGCAGCACGTCGAGCCCAGTGCGCTGTATCCGGCCGCCAGGCCCGCGTCCGTGTCGTCCAGCAGCGTGACCGTCTCGTCCAGCCGCTCCAGCACCTCCCCGGGGCCCAGCCCCGCCGACAGCAGCGCGCGGGCCTCCATGCTCAGCTGGCCCATGGCCGCCGCGGCCCCCAGGCCGTGTCCCACGACGTCGCCGACCACCAGCGCGGTACGGTCGCCCGGGAGCGGAAAGCTGTTCACCCAGTCCCCGCCGACGCCCGCACTGTCGGGAGTGGTGGGCTCGTAGACACTGGCGACCTCGATGGTCTCGCTGCCGACCCGCGGCAGCAGCCGGCGTTGCAGCGCCAGCACCTGGGCGTGCTCACGCTGGTGCTGGCGGGCCAGGTCCACATGGCGGGCGGTCTTGGCCACGAGTTCTTGCAGGTCGAGCAGCTCACCGTCGCGGAAGGGGCGTTCCGGCCGACGCCAGACCTCCGTCACGCCCAGCACGATGGGGCCCGGTGTGCCCTGCGGCCCTTCCACGATGAGCGGAATGCAGGCGACGCTCACCGGCTGGTCGCCGGGCACCAGGGCGCGGACCAGCCGCGGCTCGCCCAGTGCCCGCTCGATCGCCTCGCGGTCACGCACGACGATGGCCTGCGGTACGTCGTCACGCATGACCGCACCGGCCAGCAGACGGCTCGCCTCCTGGGGAAGGTTGTCCCCGGGAGTGAGGTACCCCTCGGGCCAGGCCCGGTCCGGCACCAGGGCGGCCCGCCGCAGCCGGATGCGGTCCTGTGCCTGCTCCGTGACCGCCTCGCCCGTCCACACGGCGTAGTCGAGGTCGACGGCGGCCACGTCCCCCCAGGCCAGCAGGGACTGGGCCAGGGACTGGGCGGTCTCCCCGATGTCCAGGGACGTCCCGATCGCGGCGGCGGAGGCGTACAGATGCAGCCGCTTGGCCATGGCGATCAGCGAGACGGTCAGACCCTCCTGCGGTGTCGCGGCAGGCAGGATGCTCATCGACACCACCAGCTCCGTCCCGTCGCTCCGCCGCAGGCGCTGGACCCGGGCGACGTGCGCCTCTCCGGTGTCGAGAACCCTCTGCAAGCGGCGGGTGACCGTCGGTACGTCCCCGGGTGGCAGCAGATCGGCGAAAGCGTCCCCCGGTGCGACCGTCACCCCCGCGAAAGGGGCGGCGTCCAGATTGCAACTGGTGATCCTCAGATCCCGGTCGAGGTTGACCGCTCCGAGGATCTGTTCCCGATCGTCGCTCTCCCCGCCGATACCTGTGGGCGGAGGCACGTCATCCTCGCCCGAGGAACCGGCGCGACCTGCGGCCGCCGCCGCTCCGGCCCTCGGGATGTAATCCGCCAGGGCTCCGCTGACCATGTCGAACGGCGAAGCCGAGGAAGAGGACGATGTGGCGTTCATGCGTCTCACGCAGCTCGCTGACTCCGGCATGCGCCGGACGATGTTTCCCGGGGCCGTGCGGCCCAGCCCCGAGACCCTTCATCGCACCTCTCATGAGTAACACAAACAGCGTGTCCACCGAATAGGTAAAAATTAGCATAAAACCACAATGCTTCAGTGAAGCGGACAACCTCTCGCGGTGCGACCGGGGTGGCGCTCAGTGCCGGTGACAGCAGCGTGCCCGCGGCTGTCACCAGGAGGCCGGTACGCGTCCCCCACGCCTGTGCGCGAAAGCCGCCGAGGAGCGAGCCGAGCGGGGTCGGCCCCCTGCCGACACAGGTGATCGTCGCGGCCGCGCGGCCTTGCGTCCCGTCCGGCGTGAGGGTCACCGCGGAGGAGCCGTGCAGCGGGCACGCACCGGTACGCGCCGTCGCCGAGTGCCGCCGCGGACACGAGCGCCGTGCCATGTCCGAAGCGGCCCGGCAGACGGGAAACCGGCAGCGACCCCCGGAGCGCGCCCGGCCCCGTCGCCGCGAGTGCCGGCCCGACGACGCGGCTGATCCCGTTGCACCAGCCGGACCCAAGACGCCTGGTATGCCACGTCGAAGAACGGACAGGGCCCCGACGGTGAAGGCGACCACGAGCAGCACCGGCAGGACGAGCCCGCCGAGGAGACCGGCCACGGCGGTGGCGCCCGGCGCCAGGGGCCGGCCGGCCTCCGTCAGCACCCTGACCGTACGGGTCCGCCACCTGTCCACCCACGCGCCGACGAGCGACAGCAGCAGGATCGGAGCCTGCCCCACCGCGCGCAGGGCGCCCACCTGGCCGGCACCGGCGTCGAGCGTCAGGACGGCGGAGAGCGGCAGAACCACCAGACTTGTGTGTTCGCCGGGTCGGGAGGCCGTCTGACCCACCCGGAGCCTGCGGAACTCGCCGTCCCGCCACCGGCTCGACGGACAGTCACCATCGGAATCGGACGGCAGAGGGCAGGGCCCCCTCGGACGGCCGACCGTGTCTTCGCTTCTCGTCGGTCAGTCCCTCGCTGCGCGAACACCGGCTCGCGCTCGGCAGGGCACGAAAGGCGATGGAGGGGAGGTCAGTTCTGGTCGGCCGTCGCCTCGCGGACGACCGTCAGCAGGGCGCGGAACCGCGCGCGGTCCTCCGGGGTGAGTCCGGCCGTCGCCTCCGAGAGCGCCAGACGGTCCACCTCCTCCGCCTCGCGATGGCAGCGCAGGCCGTCGTCGGTCAGCCGGAGCAGAAAGGCGCGGCGGTCGTCGGGGTGGCGGACGCGCTCGACCAGACCGTCCCGTTCCAGGCTGTCGACGATGCTGGTCGTGGTGCGCGCCGCGACGCCCGTCATCTCGCTCAGGTCCCGCATCCGCAGAGGCCGCTCGGCACGCGCGAGCATCCGCATGGCCCGCAGGCGCGCGACCGAGGCGCCGCTGGTGCGCAGGCGGTTCTCCACGAAGCGGCGCAGCTGCTGCGTCGTCTCGTAGAGCTCGTCGACCAGGACGTCGCTGCTGCCCTGCACTGCCATGTGTCGCTCCCCGTCGCCCGTTCCACCGGAAAGCCGATTCTATGAGCATCGACATAGTGAGTATGCTCAGCATGTGCTGCTGTCCCCACCTCGCTCCCGCCCGTCACTCCGTTTCCTCCGTTCCCTCCGTCTCGGCCAGCGCCTCGTCGTGCCCGTGATGTGTGTCAGCGTGACCTTCATCGCGATCGTCGACGGCGCGATCACCACCGTGGCCCTTCCCGCCATCGCCCGGCAGTTCGGGCTGACCACGGCCGCCCTCGACGGGGTGGTCGTGGTCTACCCGGTGTGTCTGGCGATGACGATCCCCGCCTCCGCCTGGCTCGTCGAACGCTTCGGCGGCAAGCGCGTCCTGCTCACCGCGCTCACCGCCTTCCTCGGCTCGTCCCTGCTGTGCGGCATGGCCGCCGACCTCGCCCAGCTCGTGGCCTTCCGCGCGGTTCAGGGGCTGTCCGCCGGTGTGCTCTTCCCGGCCTCCGCCGCCCTGCTCTTCGCCACCTTCAACGCCTCCGACCAGGTGCGGATCTCCCGCTACATGATCATCCCGCAGCAGATGGCGCCGGCCGCCGCACCCATCCTGGGCGGCGTTCTCGTCGACCACCTGTCCTGGCGGTGGGTCTTCTACGTCAACGTGCCGGTGGGCCTGCCCGTCGTCGTGTTCGGCATGCTGTTCCTGACCGAGCACCGCGGCCGGCTGCCCGGCCGGTTCGACCTGCCCGGCCTGCTGCTGAGCGCCGCCGGACTGGGCGCCGCGATGTTCGGGATCTCCGAGGGCCCCAGCCGCGGCTGGTCCTCCGTCCCCGTGACCGTCTCCCTGGCTCTCGGCGCGATCCTGCTCGCCGCCACCGTCGTCCACCAGCTGCGCGCCACCGAACCGCTCCTGAAACTCCGCCTCTTCGCGGACCGGCTCTTCCGTGACACCAATCTGATCAACCTGGTCGGCCTGATACCGATCCTCGGCGCCATGTACCTCGGCCCGCTCTTCCTCCAGCAGGCCCAGGGCCGTACCGCGCTGGAGTCGGGCACCAGCACCTTCCCCGAGGCGTTCGGTGTCCTGCTGACCGTCCAGGTCGCCGGGATCCTCTACGCCCGGGTGGGTCCGCGGATCATCGTCGGATGCGGGCTGGCCGGCGTCAGCGTGGTGCTCCTGCTCTTCGCCACCTGCGACGAGGGCACCAGCCTGTGGACCTTCCGCGCCTACATGTTCCTGCTGGGCATCGCCATGGGCGGGGTCTTCATGCCCACGACGGTGGCCTCGCTCGCGAACGTCGCCCGACAGGACCTGGCCCAGGCGTCCACGCTCAACACCGTGGTACGCCAGACCGGGGGAGCCCTGGCGCCGGTCGCGGTGACCACGGCGCTCGTCCTCAGTACCCCCGCCGCGGCCGTCGCCGATCCGCCCGTCACCGCCTACCAGTACACCTACCTCGCCCTTGCCGCCGTCGCGGCGGCGACCGCGGCCTTCGCCTTCACCCTCCCGGACGCCCGCGCCCGCGCCGCCGCCAGGGGCGCCACTGCGACGTCCCGTCCCACGGCGACCGCGGCACACCACGAGAACGCCTGCTGACCGGCTCCCCCCGTCGGAACGGAACACCGCCCGCACACGACACCGCCCGCACAGGACGCCGTCACCACCCCCAGGTGTCCTGGTGGGCGGTGTGAGGAGGCCGTCGCGTTCGAGGCAAGGCCCACGGCCGTCCGGCGGAGTGCGGAGGGCGGGGTGCGGGGGAGGCCGGTGCTGGTCCCCTGGCGTCTTCCCGGCCGCCCGCCCGGGACCGGCGGCACGACAGGCCGCCGCTGCGGAGGAAACGCCGACCCGTGCCTGGACCGAGGCACCGTCCGGCCCGTGCGGCAAGGTTTGCGCAAGGTCGATGGTTCAGCGTGGGCGTCACCAAGCACGGACGGTCGCGTCCCGGGTGGTCGCCGCCGGTCAGGAAGAAGGCAAGAACATGCACGTAACAGAGACGATCGCCCAGCGGTTCGGCACCGGGCGGGTCCGGTCGGCCATCGTGGTCGGGGCGCTGGGCTGCGCCGCCGTCTTGGGCGCGGCGCCGAGCGCGCAGGCGGGCACGGGCTGCACGCTCACCTTGTGCTCGACGACGGTGAACGACAGCGCCTACGGGGTCACGGCCTTCTTCAACTGGTGCCGGGGCGGCGACAGTACGGGCGACTCGACGGCCACCGAGCCGAAGTGCGCGTCCGACGGGGTGAGTCAGAAGACCCAGAACCTCACGGCGCGAGGCGGCCACACGCCGTACAACCAGGACTGGGACGCCTTCCGCGTGGACGCCGGCTGGTGCTACAAGGTGAAGTTCGTCCGCACCGGGCAGTCCGACTTCACACGCACCTACGACCGGCGGGGCAAGACGGCGCTCTGGGTCAAGGTCGGGGACAACGCGGACGCGCACGTCCTCGACCAGGGAACCGCCTCCTGCCCCTGACGGTGACGGCCACCGGGATCCGCCGCCGCAGGAACGGTCACCCCTGCCGGGAACGGCGACTGTCGCTCCACGCCCATGACCGCGCTTCAAGGGTGTTGCTGGGCAACGGCCTGATGGGCCGGACGGTCGAGGGTGGCCGCGATGTCGGCTTGTCCCACGGCGTCGATCAGTGCCTGTCCGATGACGGAGACCGGTTCGCGGGCCGGCAGGACCAGGCCGATGCGCTCGGTGCGCAGGGGGTCGATCAGCGGGACGGCGTGCAACCCCGCGGGGACGCCGAAGACATGGAGCCAGGCGTGCGGCACGATACTGGCCCACTGACCGGTTCCGACCTGCGCGAAGAGGGAGGCGATCGAGTCGGTCTCGATCCGGGGCGTCACGGAGACGCCCACGGTCTCGAACACCGCGTCGAGGACCTGTCGGCCCTGCATCATGGGGTGCAGCAGACACAGGGGGTACTGGGCGGCTTGTGCCCAGGAGATCCTGGCGGGCTGGGCGTCGGGCGTGGACCGCTGGGTCAGCAGCACATAGCGTTCCTGGTAGAGCGGTACGAAGGTGAAGTCGTGCGCGGCGACGGAGCTGTGGTAGGTCACGGCGGCGTCGAGTTCGTACGCCCGTAGCCGGTTCACGATGTCCTCGGCCCGGAGGTCGGCGAAGACCTGGACGGTGGCCAGCGGGTTGGCGGCGCAGAACGGCTGGGTCAGCAGCGCGACCGCGGTGGAGGCGGTCGGGACCGTCCCGATGCGCAGCCGCCCGCTCAGCCCGGCGCGCAGGGCCTGGATCTCGCTGTGCATGGCGTCGCGGTCGGCGAGGATGCGCTGCGCCCACAGGACGACCCGCTCGCCCTCGGGCGTGAGGCCGTCGAACCGCCGCCCGCGCCGGACCAGCGGGATGCCCAGCTCGTCCTCCAGTTTGCGGATGCCCTCGGACAGCGTCGGCTGGGAGACGTAGCAGGCCTGGGCCGCCTTCGCGAAGTGGCGGACGCGGGCGAGGGCGACGAGGTACTCGAGTTGGCGCAGCAGCACGCCTCACATGATCCCCCCTTCCCGGCCGCACGCGCGGGGCACGCTGCGCTGATCGGTGCTGCCTGTCAGCCGATAGGAACTTCCGCTTTGACCTGCCCCGGCGCACCGGCGGAGAGTGTGGCGCGAACCGTGGGCGGGGAGAGGGCGTGGTGTGCGATGCGGGACTTCGACGAACCGGACGAGGCCGGGCTGTCGGTGTCGGCTCCCATGACGTGGGCGACCGGTGCTCCCGCGGTCGTGCACGCGCTGCGGTACGCCCTCGGACAGACGTCGCCGAAGCGCACCGCGCTGACGCTGCTCACCATCAACCAGGCCAAGGGCTTCGACTGCCCGGGCTGCGCCTGGCCGGAGCCCGCGCCGGGCAAGCGGCACCGCAACGAGTACTGCGAGAACGGTGCCAAGCACATCGCCGACGAGGCCACCTCCCGGCGGGTGACCGCCGACTTCTTCCGGCAGCACTCCGTCGACGAGCTGAGCCGCAGATCCGACCACTGGCTCAACCAGCAGGGCCGGCTGACCGAACCGATGGTCCTCCGCGAGGGCGCGACCCACTACGAGCCGATCGGCTGGGACGAGGCCCTGGACCTGCTCGCCGATGAGCTGCGCGCCCTGGACCACCCGGACGAGGCCCTCTTCTACACCTCCGGGCGGCTGGCGAACGAGCCGGCCTTCCTGCTCCAGCTCTTCGCGCGCGCCTTCGGCACCAACAACCTGCCGGACTGCTCCAACATGTGCCACGAGTCCAGCGGCTCCGCGCTGGGGGAGACCCTGGGCATCGGCAAGGGCAGCGTCGGCCTCGACGACCTCCACGCCTGCGACCTGGTCTTCGTCGTGGGACAGAACCCCGGCACGAACCACCCGCGCATGCTGTCCGCGCTGGAGGAGACCAAGCGCCGCGGCGGCCACGTCGTCGCCGTCAACCCACTGCCCGAGGCCGGACTGCTGCGCTTCAAGCACCCGCAGAAGGCACGCGGGATCATCGGCCGTGGCACGGACATCGCCGACCAGTTCCTGCAGATCCGGCCCGGAGGCGACCTCGCCCTGTTCCAGGCCCTGAACCTGCTGCTGCTCGAGGCGGAGGACAAGGAGCCCGGCACGGTCCTGGACCGGGACTTCATCGAGGCGCACACCACGGGATACGACGCCTTCGCCGAGCGCATCCGGGAGACGTCCTGGGACGCGGTCCTGGAGGCCACCGGTCTGACGAGGGGCGAGATCGAGCAGGTCCACGAGCGGGTGCTGGCCAGCCGCAGCGTCATCGTCTGCTGGGCGATGGGGCTGACCCAGCACAAGCACGGCGTGCCGACCATCCGCGAGGTCGTGAACTTCCTGCTCCTGCGCGGCAACATCGGCCGGCCCGGGGCGGGCGTCTGCCCGGTGCGCGGGCACAGCAACGTCCAGGGCGACCGCACCATGGGCATCTGGGAGCGTATGCCGCAGCCGTTCCTGGACCGGCTGGGACAGGAGTTCGGCTTCACCGCGCCGACGAAGCACGGACTGGACTCCGTCGACTCCATCCGGGCCATGCTCGACGGACGGGCCAAGCTGTTCGTCGGCGTCGCCGGCAACTTCGTACGGGCGTCGCCCGACAGCGACGCCACCGAGCGCGCCCTGCGCAACTGCCGTCTGACCGCGCACATCTCGACGAAGCTCAACCGCTCCCACACGGTGTGCGGACGCACCGCCCTGATCCTGCCCACGCTCGGCCGCAGCGACCGTGACGTCCAGGCGGGCGGCGAGCAGTTCATGACGGTCGAGGACTCGATGAGCGAGGTCCACGCGACCCGCGGCCGCCTCGCCCCCGCCTCCCCGCACCTGCTGAGCGAGGTGTCCATCATCTCCCGCCTCGCCCGCAAGACCCTGACAGCCGGAACGGAGACCGGAGCGGACACCGCAGCGGACATCCCCTGGGCGGACTTCGAAGCCGACTACGACCTCGTCCGCGACCGCATCGCCCGGGTCGTCGACGGCTTCGAGGACTTCAACGAGCGGGTACGGCGCCCGGGAGGCTTCCGCCTGCCCAACCCGGTCAACGAGAGGGTGTTCCGCACCCCCACCGGGAAGGCCGTCTTCACCGCCAACGACTTCACGATGCTCCAGGCGCCCGAGGGCCACCTGGTCCTGCAGACCCTGCGCTCGCACGACCAGTGGAACACGATTCCCTACGCGATGGACGACCGCTACCGGGGCATCAAGGGCGGCCGGCGCGTCGTCCTGGTCAACCGCGCCGACCTCACCGACCTCGGCCTCGACGACGGCGGCCTCGTCGACCTCGTCAGCATCTGGACCGACGGCTCGGAACGCCGCGCCGACGGCTTCCGCGTCCACGCATACCCGACCCCCCGGGGCTCGGCCGCCGCCTACTACCCCGAGACCAACGTCCTGGTCCCCCTCGACAGCGTCGCCGACATCAGCAACACGCCCACGTCGAAGAGCGTCATCGTCCGCCTCGAGCCCGGACGGGAGCACGCGCACCACGGGGTGGGGTGACCGGGGAGTGCGGCCCGCTCACCCTTGCCGCTTCCTCCGCGCACCGTCCACGCGCCCCTCCCGCCGCCATGGGGATCAGGGAAGGTCGAATCGGTGGCGTGGGGCCGACCAGTCGGCGGCAAGGGCCACGGCGCGTTCGACGTCCTCGTCGAGGAGCAGCCGTCGCGCCGCCAGTTCCTCGGCCGCGGCCCTGATCCTGGCGAGGTAGTCGGCCGCGTCGCGGTAGCGCTTGCGGACACTGGGGCGCGGGTCCCCGGTGTGCGACCGTTCGTCCTCCGAGGCGGCGAAGGGGAAGGTGGAGCCGCTGAACTCGTGCAGGGCCCCGTGACCCTGCCCGGGCGCCCGGGTGTTCCAGCCGGTGTAGGTGCCCAGCGGTACGGCCACCATGGGGGCGCGTACGCCCGCCACCTCGTTGCCGTCGGCATCGACGGCCGGGACCAGCACCGTGTAGCGGCGGGAGCGGTCGGCCACCGGGGGCACGGTCGTACGGTCCACGGCGCACAGTTCGTTGGGCCCCCGGGGAGGCAGCGCGGACGGCACGCCGGGGAACTGGCGCGACCACGTGGCCGGGGTCACCAGCGTGCCGTCGGCGACGGTGGGCACCGCGCTCGGCGGCGGCTCCACGCCCTCGCTCACCCAGGCGTCGAGCGCGTCGAGGACGGCCCGGAAGAGGGCGGAGGTGGCGACCACGTTCTCCGGATGGTTGCAGACGCCCCGCGTGGGTGCCCCCGCCCGCGGATCGGCCACATGCTGGCTCGACGACCACAGATAGCCCCGTACGTTCGGCGGGAAGGGGAGGTCCCGGCCGTCCGTCGTGGTGTGCACCAGCGATCCCCGGCGCTGCCAGTACTCCGTCGAGGTCTGGGTGTGCAGGACCTTGGGGTCGCTCGCGCGCTTCATGATCGCGTCGCGCTCGCCGGTGAGGTGGTCCGTCGTCTCGGCGTACGCGAAGGGGAACGTGTCGGCCGCGGCCAGGTGGTCCTCGTACTGCTGGCCGCCCGGGACGGTGAGGTTGGTGAAGCGTGCGACGCCCAGCCGTCCGGCGCCGGCGACATGCGGCAGCAGTCCGTCGAAGACGCGCCGCCCTTGGAGATCCTCGTTGAAGCCGTGGTGGATGAAGTCGCGGATGGCCCGGCCGGTCTGGGAACGCCCCCATCCGTAGGCGTGGTCGACGGGTCCGGCCGGCTGTGCGGGATCGTGGCGGAGGTGGCTGACGAGGTCGCGCACCGCGACCAGGCCCAGTCCGAGGACGAGCGGTCCCTCGGCCTCGTAGGTGAGTTCGTAAATCCAGCCGGGCCGGAAGCCGCCGTCGAGGTGGAGGTCGTGGCGGCTCGGTACGACGGCCGTGGCCCGCCCCTTCAGATCGCTGCCGCCGCCCTGGACCCGGGCGAACCGCCAGGTGTCCGAGGGGAGTTCCTCCGGCGCGCTGTGCGGGTAGCGGCGCCGGGTGAGCCGCGCGGTCCGCAGTCCCCGCTCGCTGACCGGGGAGGACCTGGTGCTCGACCAGCGGGAGAGCGGAAGGGACGCGGTGGGCTCCGCCACGATGAACTCGGCCGTCGTCAGCCCCCGTACGGGCTCCCCGTTCCGCGTCGCCACGGGCAGGTCGAGCAGGAGCCGTCCGTCGCCCGGCAGCAGATCGCCCTGCCAGGCACCGAAGACGATCGTGTACCCGCGGCGCATCAGATAGCCGTTCCCGGCATCGGCGAGTGATCGGGGACGGTTGGTGTGCGGGGCGTCGCAGAAGTACTGGACGGCCCGCTTGTCGCCCCGGTTGCCCCAGTCGAAGAACAGCCGTCGGCGCCCGCCGTCGACCGGCCGCAGGATCTCGACGTCACCGCTGAAGCGCACCAGGCCGCTGCGGTCGCGCGGCGCGAGACCGAGGTCGGGGACCGAGCGGTGGGCGGGTGCTCCCGGGTCGACGGTGTAGTGGGCCGTGGCGGTGAGCACCTCGTACGCACCCGTGCCGGCGAAGCGGTGGCCGTCGGCGAACGGCTCGCGGGTGCGCACGTCCAGCCGCACGGCCGGTTCCGCGAGGGGACTCATCGCAGGACCTCCCGGGCCGTCGGGGCGGAGGGGCGCCAGCCCAGCTCGGGCGCGATCAGGTGCCGTACGTCGTGCAGGATCTGTTCGTACTCCTCCCGCCGGAACTCGTACGGCAGCTCCAGGCGCAGCTCCGACACCTCGGCGAGGACGGGATCGGCCGCCAGCCGCTCCAGGATCTGCTCGGCGGTGCCCACCAGGTCGGGGGCGAACAGGGTGCGTTTCGGGCCCTGGGGCGCCAGGGTGCGGGCGTGGCGGGTCGCCGCGTAGGCCCGGTAGCGGGCCCGCCCCGCCGGGTCGGCGCTGTCGAGGGGCACGATCACCCGGCCCAGCGCCACCCGCGCCGGATGGTCCGTGTCCGCCGGGGACAGGGCGCGGCGGTACTCGGCCAGCAGATTCAGCTGGGCCGTGGCGAAGTCGTCGGTGCCCTCGCCGGTGACGATGTTGCCCGACAGCAGGCTCAGGCCGTTCTCGGCCGCCCAGCGGGCCGAGCGCAGGCTGCCGCCGCCGTACCAGACGCGCCGCGCCAGACCGGGGTTGTGCGGTTGCAGCCGGGGGCGTTGTCTGTTGCCCGGCGAGTGGATGACCGTGTCCTGGTCGCCGAGGTAGTCGCCGCGCAGGTTGTCGAGGAGACGGGCGATCCTGCCGTACGACAGGTCGAAGCCGCGCCAGTCGCCGTCGTACACCAGGTCACCCAGCAGTTCGGCGTGCGGCATCCCGGTGCTGAAGCCGATCTGGAGCCGCCCCCGGGACAGCACGTCGGCCAGCGCCAGGTCCTCGGCGAGGCGGAACGGGCTCTCGTAGCCGATCGGGATGACCGCGGTGCCCAGTTCGATCCGCTCGGTGCGCTGCCCCGCCGCGGCGAGGAACACGGCGGCCGAGCCGACGCCGTGTTCGAGGTGGCGCTGTCTGATCCAGGCGCCGTCGAAGCCCAGTCGCTCGCCGTACTCGAACAGCCGGAGTGTCTCCTCCAGACCGGTGTACGGGTCGTCGTCGGCGAAGTTGCCCGGGGTGAGAAGGGCCAGTGAGGTGATGCCGGGAGTGCTCATGTGACGCTGATCCTCAGCTTGTCGTGATCTCGGCGGCGGGGGAGAGGACGCGACCGCCCGGGATCGCCGCGAGCAGCGCGCGGGTGTACTCGTGGCGGGGGCGGGTGAAGAGCTCCTCCGGTGGGCCGGTCTCGACGACGCGGCCGGCCCGCATGACCGCGACCTGGTGCGCGATGTGGCGTACGACGGCCAGGTCGTGGGAGACGAAGAGGTACGCCACCCCGGTGTCCGCCTGCAACTCCGTCAGCAGATCCAGGACTTGTGCCTGCACCGACACGTCGAGCGCGGAGACCGGCTCGTCGCAGACCACCAGGTCGGGGGAGAGGGCGAGAGCGCGGGCGATCGCCACGCGCTGCCGCTGCCCGCCGGACAGCTCGGCGGGCCTGCGCTCCAGCATGGCGGCGGGAAGCGCCACCCGGTCGAGGAGTTCACGGGCCCGGGCGAGCCGGGAGGCCCGGTCGCCGACCTTGAAGGCGCGCAGCGGCTCGGTGATCACCTCGCCGACGGAGAAGCGGGGATCGAGGGACGCGTACGGATTCTGGTAGACGAGCTGGGCGCGGCGGCGCAGCTCTCGGGCGCGGGCACCCCTGGCGGTGGTGATGTCGGTGCCGTCGAACAGGACGTGTCCGGCACTCGCGTCGGTCAGCCGGAGCACCAGCCGGGCGGTGGTGGACTTGCCCGAGCCCGACTCGCCGACCAGGGCGAGGGTCCGGCCGCGGTGGAGGGTGAAGCTGACGTCGTCGACCGCGCGCAGGGTCCGGGGCCCCTCCCCGGTGCGGGGCAGCCGGAACTCCTTGACCAGGTTGCGTACGTCGACCAGGGGTGTCGTGTCCGCCTTCGGCGCGGGAGCGGCCGTGCGGTGCCGGGCGGTGGTCAGGCTCGGGGCACTGGCCAGCAGGTGCCGGGTGTACTCGTGCCGGGGGTCGGCCAGGATGTCGCGGGTGGGTCCCGCCTCGACGACCTTGCCCTGCGACATGACCACGAGGCTCTTCGCCCGGTCGGCGGCCACCCCGAGGTCATGGGTCACCAGCAGGATCGCGGTGCCCGACTCCTCGGTGAGCCGCTGGAGACGGTCGAGGATGACCCGCTGTACGGTCACGTCGAGTGCGCTGGTCGGTTCGTCGGCGATGATCAGTTCGGGTTGCGCGGCGATGGCGATGGCGATCAGGACGCGTTGCCGCATTCCGCCGGACAGCTCGTGCGGATACTGCCGGGCCCGGACGGCCGCGTCGGTCAGCCCGGCCCGGTCCAGGACGGCGATCGCCTCGGCGGGGGCCGAACGGCGGGTCGCGAGTCCGTGGATGCGCAGCACCTCGGCGACCTGCTCGCCGACCCGCTTGACCGGGTTGAGCGACACCGTCGGGTCCTGGGGGACCAGCCCGATCCGCCTCCCGCGCACGGTGCGCAGCTCCGGCTCCGACAGCGTGGCCAGATCGTGGCGGCCGAAGCGGACCGTGCCCGCGTCGATGCCGCCGTTGCCCGGCAGCAGCCGGGTGATCGCGTGCGCGGTCGTGCTCTTGCCGGAGCCGGACTCGCCGACCACGGCCGTCACCTGCCCGGGCCATACGTCGAGGTCCACGCCCCGCACGGCGGCGACCGGGCCGCCACGGGTGCGGTACGACACGGACAGGCCGCGGATCTCCAGCAGTGGTCTGGTCACGTGGTCACCGGTTCCGGGTTCGTCGGTCGTCGCTGCTTCGTCGGTCGTCGCTGATTCGTCGGTCATCGCTGCCGGGACCATTCGCCGTCCAGCGCCCGGGCGATGCGGTTGGTGGCCAGGACGGTCGCGGCGATCGCCAGCCCGGGCAGCGCGGTCAGCCACCAGGCGTTGGCGAGGTAGTTGCGGCCGTCGGAGATCAACGTGCCCCACTCCGGGGCCGGCGGGGGCGCCCCGTAGCCGAGGAAGCTCAGCGCCGACACGGCCAGGATGGAGGCGCCGAAGTCGAGGGTCGCCAGGACGACCACCGGGCCCGCGGCGTTGGGCAGCACATGCCGGCCCAGCACCGAGTACCAGCGGGCCCCGCAGGAGCGCGAGGCCTCGACGAACAGCGCCTGACGCACCCGGAGCACCTCCGCGCGGGCGACGCGGGCGAAGGAGGCGACACTGGCGATGCCGACCGCGACCGCCACCTTCACCGTCCCGTAGCCGAGCGCGGTGACGAGCGCCAGGGACAGGAACAGCGCGGGGATGGACAGCAGGACGTCGACGCAGCGCATCAGTACGTCGTCCACCCAGCGGCCCACGAAACCGGCGACCACGCCGAGCAGGCCGCCGACCACGAACGCCACCGCCACCGCGATCAGCGTGGCCTTCAGGGACAGCTGGGCGCCGTGCACCACGCGCGAGAACACATCGCGTCCCAGCTCGTCCGTGCCGAACCAGTGCGCGCCGCTCGGGCCGTGGAAGTTCTGCGTCGGCACCCCCTTCAGCGGATCCTGCGAGGTGAACAGCCCGGGCTGGAACGAGGCCAGCACCACCAGCACGAGGACGACGACCGACAGCAGCAGACCGGGGCGGCGCAGCAGGAACCGCAGCAGCCGCCGTACGTCGATACGGCGCCCCGGTCCGGGGCCGGTCCCCGTGCCGTCCGTCGGCCGGGTGGGGCCGGGGGCGGCCTCGGCCGGGTCGTCGGCGTCGGCGTCGACAAGGCTC
This sequence comes from Streptomyces griseoruber, assembly GCF_001514205.1. Classification (GTDB taxonomy): domain Bacteria; phylum Actinomycetota; class Actinomycetes; order Streptomycetales; family Streptomycetaceae; genus Streptomyces; species Streptomyces griseoruber. Next base: position 64,959 of record NZ_KQ948784.1, read on the forward strand.
TGGCTCATGCGAAGCTCGCCCTTCTGTCCGAGGCCACCACGATCCGTGGGTCCAGCAGCGGATAGACCAGGTCGATGACCAGGTTCGTCGTCACGAAGATCAGCGCGCCGAACACCACCACCCCCTGGACCAGCGGGATGTCCTGGGCGGTGACCGCCGCCGCGGTCACCCGGCCGAGACCGTCCCGGGAGAACACCGTCTCGACGACCACCGAACCGGCGACGAGCTGTCCCACCAGCAGGCCGACGACCGTCAGCGCCGGCAGGGACGCGTTGCGCAGCGCGTGCCGCAGATGGACCCGCCACCGGCCGGCGCCCTTGGCCCGCGCGGTCTCCACATAGGCCTGGTCCAGCGCGGTGAGCAGGCTCTTGGCGAGCACCTGGGCGACCTGCGCGCCGGTCGGTATGGCCAGTGTCAGGGCCGGCAGCACCAGCCCCTGGAGCCCGTCGTTGCCGAACGCCGGGAACCAGCGCAGCCGGAAGGAGAACGCCTCGACGAGCAGCAGCCCCACCCAGAACGTGGGGACGGACACCCCCAGCGGGGGCAGCGACAGCAGGAACTGCCGCAGCCACCGCCGAGTGGTGTAGGTCGCCGCCACCGCCAGACCGCCGCCGAGGAGCACCGCGAGCAGCAGCGCCGCACCGGTCAACTGAAGGGTCTGCGGCAGCGCGTCGGCCAGGGTCGAGGTGACCGGCCGGCCGGTGGCGACCGAGTCCCCGAAGTCCCCGCGCACCGCCCGGCCGAGGTAGTCGGCGTACTGCACCAGCACCGGCTTGTCGAAGCCGTACTCGTGCCGCAGGGCGGCGATCTGCTGCGGATCTATCTGCCCCGAGTCCATCCCGGCACTGGCCATCGCCGTGACCGGGTCACCCGGCAGATAGTCCAGCACCAGGAACGACACCGTGTAGGCCGCCCACAGCACCCCGGCCGCCTGGGCGAGCCGTTTGATCACATAGCGGCGCACGGGCTAGCCGATCCAGGTGTCGTGGAGCTGGATCCGGCTGGAGGCGTCGAAGGCCAGACCGTGCACCTTCTTGGAGACGCCGAGCTGGGTCTGGAGCTCCACCACCGGCACGTAGTAGGCGTTCTGCACGATCAACTGCTGTGCCTCACCGACCAGTTGCTTGCGCTTGGCGGCGTCCGTGGTGGCCGCCTGCGCGGACAGCGCGGTGTCCAGGCTGCCCGCCGGGACGCGGTAGAAGTTGGCGAGCCGCGTGGAGAAGTTGCTGCGCAGGATGTCCGGGTCGGCGCGGGTGATGTTGCCCCAGGCCACGTCGTAGTCACCCGACTGCAGGGTCGGCGCCAGCTGGGTGATCTGGAGCTGCTTGAGGGTCACCTGGACGCCGACGGCCTTGAGTTGCTGCTGGATCAGTTCCAGCGCGGGCTGGTTGGTGGCCGAGTTGGGGATCCAGTCGATGGTCAGGCTGAGCTTCTTGCCGTCCTTGGTGCGGACGCCGTCGCTGCCGGCCTTCCAACCGGCGGCATCCAGCAGGGACTTCGCCTTGGCCGCGTCCAGGGACAGGTCGGAGGAGAGGTCGGTGTAGTCGGGCGTGGTGTGGGCGAGGACGCTGGTGGCCGCCCGGGTGCCGGTGGGGAACACCGTGTCGGCGATCTGCTGCCGGTCGATGGCGAACAGGATCGCCTGGCGCACCCGCGCGTCCTTCAGCTCAGGCCGCGAGTTGTTCAGCCCGAGACCGAACACCACACCGGGGTTGGCCCTTCGCTGGAGCGTGACCTGGCCGCCCTTGAGCGCCGCCTCGTTGGCCCTGCCCACGCTGCCGATCGCGTCCACCTGGCCGGACTGGAGGCTGCCGGCCCGCACGCCCGCCTCGGGAACGACCTTGAACACCAGCTTGTCCAGGTAGGCCTCGCCCTTCTTGCTCCACCGCGAGGAACCCCAGGCGTACCCGGTGCGCCTGGCCAGGGTGATCGACTGGTTCTGCACATACTGCTTCAGCACGAAGGGCCCGGACCCGATCACGCCGTCGCTGCACTTCTGCTGCGGCGTCCTCTTCACGCTCGCCGACGACTCGATCCCCAGCGAATGGGTGGAAGTGGCTTGCAGGAACTGGGCGTTGGGCTGGGCGAAGGTCACCTTGACGGTCAGCGGGTCGACCACGGTGGTGCTGGTGACGCCGCTCAGATAGCCCTGGGCCAGGGTGCCGAGGGCGCCGAGCTTCGGCACGGCGTCGAAGTTGTCCTTGACGACCTGCGCGGTCAGCTTCGACCCGTCGCTGAAGGTGACGCCCGACCTCAGGTGGAAGGTGAACGTGGTCGTGTCGGAGCTGATGTCCCAGCTCTTCGCCAGCCACGGCACGATCTTGCCGGTCTTGGGGTCCTGGTCCGTCAGGGAGTCCACGAGCTGGCGCACCGAGTAGATGGTGTCGTTGCTGCCGACCTGCTGCGGATCCACGCAGCCGGCGTCCGACCCCACGGCGAAGGTCAGGGTGCCGCCGGACTTCGCCGGGCCGTCGCCGGAGCCGGAGTTGTCGGTGTTCGACCCGCAGGCGGTCAGGAGCACGCCGGTGGTCACCAGGGCGGTCAGTGCCGCCCACCGGGAGGATCTGACGTCGGGAAGTGCTGTCACGGAGGGTTCTCCTACTCGTGTCACCAGGCACGGGGTGCCGTTCAGGGCACGGCCGCGCATGGGCGTGCCGCCCCCGCCCGACGCGAGGCCGGTCGCGGGGGAGCGCTGTGCAGACAGGGATCAGCGAGAAAACGGGGGAAGGGAAGAACGGGAAAAGGGGGAAAGGGGGGTGAGGAAGGGGATCAGGCGGCAGCGGGCAGGGCCGTCAGGCCTGACAGAGACAGCTGGTCGAGCGCTTCAGATCGATGTGACGCCGACGCGAGAGCCGGGAGAACACCGTGACGACGGCGAAGGAGGCAGCGAGCCGATCACTGTGCCGCATACTCGTCCTTCCCGTCTCCGGCCCCGCCGAAGGGGCCACGCGCTTGCGGGGATCATCGGTGATCCCGCCGGGCTTTCACCTGGAGCACCCCACCGCGCGGGAGGGTTGCCGGTCAGCAAGCCAGGGCTTGACGCTGACACTCGATGCCGTTCGTGATCGTACGGAGCGGACTTGTCGTACGTCAATGCCGGAACCGGGCGGGCTGCCGGCCGGCCGTCGTCACACGGGCCGGCCGACGGGCCCCGCTCATGAACCGCCGCGCTCGCGGGGGAGTTTCTGACCCGCCTCTACCGCCACGGGCAGCCGGTTCTCCGCCGGTGGCAGCGGGCAGGTGGCCAGGTCCGTGTAGGCGCACGGAAGGTTCGCCGCGCGATTGACGTCCAGGACGACCGTACCGTCGGCGGCGGGCGCCTCGACGGCCAGGACCCGGTTGGCGGCATACGTGGTGACACCCGACGTCGCGTCGGTGAACAGCACGGTCAGCTGTCCGGCACCCCGTCCCGGGAACGCGGTCAGGGACAGCCGACGCCCGTCCAGCTCGAACTCGACCCTGCCCGGAGCGTCGTACACATGCTCGAGGCCCTCGACCGCGGCGCCCACGGTCGTCGGCCGGGGCACGTCGAAGGGGACGTACCGGCCCGTCACGGCCCAGCGTGGATCGGGCGCGTAGGCGGGCGTTCCGGTGAAGGCCGTGCGCAGTGGCGCGTCCGGGTGCCTGGGGCGCACGATGTCATGACCGCCACGCTTGGCGACCTCGATCACGGCGTCTCCCCAGACCGCGTCGACGCCGCCGCGCTCGGGCAGGACACCGAATCGGTGTGCGCCCCGCACCGGCTCCCCGTCGACCAGGAGTTCCTCCCCTTCGTCGAGGCGTACGACGACCCCGTCGAGGCCGGTGTGCCAGGCACCGGGAGCGTCGGGGAAGCGCTGCGGCCGGTCGTCCAGCCAGTGCAGGCCCGTGATCGCCAGGACCCGTGCGGGTCGGCGAGCCGGGCCTCCTGGGCGCGGTACCAGTCCAGCCAGCGCTCGGTGAAGGCGTGCAGGTCCGCTGCGGTCGCTTCTGTGGTCACGTGTCCTCCTTCGTCACGCGAGGCTCCGCCTCGCACACGGGTGCAGGGGTTCGATCGGTGGTACGGCGGGACGGGCGTCCTCAGCCGGACGGTGCGCCGAGGAGATCCCAGGTGCGTCGGCGGTCCGTCTCTCCGGCGATCTCGGTGCCCGAGAACACGACCTCGGTGGCGCCGGCGTCGCGGTAACGCCTCACCTCGGCCTCGATCGCCTTCTCGTCGCCGATCACGGCCACGTCGGCGGCCCGGCGGCCGCCGGAGAGCTCGATGACCCGCGCGTAGGACGGGATCCGTTCGTAGAAGGCGAGGCTCTCGGTGGCCTTGGCCCGCACCGCGTCCACGTCGTCGGTGACCACGCCAGGGACCAGTGCCACGATCCGGGGTGCGGGACGGCCGGCGGCCTCGGCCGCGGCGGTCAGGGCGGGAACGATCATTGCGGCGACCAGCAGGGGGACACCGTTCTCGGCACCCGGCACGCGCGCCGGGAGAGGGGTGGTGGCGGTGAGCAGTTCACCACGGAAGTCGGCCGCGCCCGTCTCGGTCAACTGCCGTAGCGCGGTGAGGAATTCACGCAGCCGGGCGACGGGCCGTTCGAAGGGCAGGCGAACCCGGTCTCCGTGAGCAGCTTCGTGCCCAGCGCCAGACCGAGGTGGTAGCGGCCGTGGGTCGCGGCCTGGGCGGTCTGGGCCTGGCTGGAGACGAGCAGCGGGTGGCGGCCGAAGACCGGGATCGCCGAGGTGCCCACCTGCAGTCCGGGTACCTCGCGACCCACGATCGCCGCGAGCAGGGGCGGGTCCGCGCCGAAGGCCTGCCCGAACCAGGCCGACCGCAGACCGGCGGCCGCGGCCTCCCGGGCGAGCCGAACGGTCGCGTCGACCTGATTGCGCGCGTCGGATGCGTTGAACGTCACTCCCACGGTCATGCCCGTCAGAACGGACGCGGTCCGAACCCGCATTCCGGGCCGTGTGTGACAGCTTCTTGTCAGTCATGTGTACGCGGGCCGTCCTGTTCCCGGGCGTGCTTTGATCCGGCCATGGAGACCACCGGCCAGGCCCCACCCGCACCCGCGTGTGCTCGACCAGCCCTGCCCGTCATCGACATCTCCCGCTTCCGCGCCCCCGGCACGGACCGCGAGGGTTTCCTGGCCGAACTCCGTTCCGCCGCCCACGAGGTGGGCTTCTTCTACGTCACCGGCCACGGCGTCCCCGCATCACTGCGCGACGACGTGCTGAGCGCGGCACGCCGCTTCTTCGCGCTGCCCGAGGAGCGGCGGCTGGAGATCGAGAACCTCAACTCGCCGCAGTTCCGCGGCTACACGCGCACCGGGACGGAGTACACGGCGGGCAGCGCCGACTGGCGCGAGCAGATCGACATCGGTCCCGAACGTGCCGCGCCGGCCACCGGTCCGGGGGACCCCGACTACCTGCGGCTCATCGGGCCCAACCAGTGGCCCACCGCTCTACCGGAGTTGCGTGACCTCGTCCTGCGCTGGCAGGCGGAGGCACTGCGGGTGAGCCGTGAGGTGCTCCGGGCCCTCGCCGCCGCGCTCGGACAGGACGAGGGCTACTTCGACCAGTGGTTCGACGACGAGGCCGCCGTGCATGTGAAGATCGTCCACTATCCGCCGCGGGCCACCGAGGACGCAGACCAGGGCGTCGGCGCACACAAGGACTACGGCTATCTCGCCCTGCTCCAGCAGGACGAGGTCGGCGGGCTCCAGGTGCAGCGCGAGGACGGCGGGTGGATCGACGTGCTGCCCCTGCCGGACGCCTTCGTGTTCAACATCGGAGAGATGCTGGAGATCGCCACCCAGGGCTATCTGAGGGCCACGCGGCACCGTGTGATCAGCCCGCGGGCAGGCGTCCACCGCTACTCCCTCCCCTTCTTCCTCGGCCCGCGCCTCGACGCGGTCGTCGAGCCGCTCCCCCTCCCGCCGGAACTCGCCTCGCTCAGCCGCGGCGTGACCGACGACCCGGACAACCCCCTCCTGGCGGCCTTCGGCGAGAACGCCGTGGTCGGCTGGCTCCGCTCGCATCCACGCGTCGCCGAGCGCTGGTGGTCCGATGTCCTGGCCGAGCGGGAGGCCCGTCGATGACCCACGACCGTTGGGCCTTCGAGACCCGGCAGGTGCACGCCGGCGCGGTCCCCGACCCCACCACCGGCGCACGCGCGGTGCCGATCCACCCGGCGACCGGCTATGTCTTCCGGGACACCCGGCACGCCGCTGCGGCCTTCGAACTGGCCGACCTCACGACCCACGCCTACACCCGGCTGTCCAACCCGACCACCGCGGTCGCCGAGGAACGCCTCGCTTCCCTGGAGGGCGGTTCCGCGGCGGTCGCCGTGGCCAGCGGTCAGGCCGCGACGAGTCTCGCCCTGCTCAACCTCGCCCGCGCGGGGGACCACATCGTCGCCTCGTCCTCCCTGTACGGGGGCACCCGCACCCTCCTCGAGCACACGTTCGCCGACTTCGGCATCGGCGTCACCTTCGTCGACGACCCGGACGACCTCGGCGCCTGGTACGACGCCGTACGGCCGACGACGCAGGCCTTCTTCGGCGAGACCCTTGGCAACCCGCGCGGCAACGTCCTCGACATCGAGGCCGTCGCCCGCATCGCCCACGAGGTCGGGGTCCCGCTCGTCGTCGACAACACCGTGCTCACGCCGTACCTGCTGCGCCCCCTGGAGCACGGCGCCGATGTCGTCGTGCACTCCACCACCAAGTTCCTGTCCGGCCACGGCACCGGAATCGGCGGCGCCGTCGTGGACGGCGGGCACTTCGACTTCGGTGCCGACCCCGACCGGTGGCCCGGACTCACCCGTCCGGATCCCACGTACAACGGGCTGTCGTTCTGGGACTCCTTCTCCGACCTCGGTCTCGCCTACGCGCTGCGCCTGCGCACCCGGCTGGTCCGGGATCTGGGACCGGCCGTCTCGCCCTTCAACAGCTTCCTGCTCCTCCAGGGCCTGGAGACACTCAGCCTGCGCATCGAACGGCACGTCGCGAACGCCCAGGCCGTCGCCGCATGGCTGGAGGAGCAGCCCCAGGTCACCCGGGTGCACTACGCCGGACTGCCGTCCAGCCCGTGGCAGACGCAGGCCAAGCGCTATCTGCCCCGCGGCGCCGGAGCGGTCCTCGCCTTCGAACTCGCCGACGGTGCGGAGGCGGGCCGACGGTTCGTGGAAGGCGTGCGTCTGTTCAGCCATCTCGCGAACATCGGCGACGTACGGAGCCTCGTCATCCATCCCGCCTCCACCACCCACGCCCAGCTGGACACCCGTCAGCAGGCCGCGGCCGGGGTCACTCCCGGCCTGGTGCGGCTGTCGGTCGGTCTGGAGGGCGTCGACGATCTGATCACCGACCTCGAAACGGGCCTGCGAGCCGCCTGAGCCCGCACTCCACCGGCGTCGGGACCGACCGCACCCGACCCGATCGGGCACGGGATGTCGGGTCAGGGAAGGAGCCCGCTTCCTAGTGTGGTGATCGGGAAGAGGGAAGGGGACCGGAAGTGCTGGAGCGCCTCAACCAGGCCATGGAGGACATCGAGGGCCGCCTCGACCAGCAGGTCGACGTGACCGAGCTGGCGCGCGTCGCAGCCACCTCGGAGTACCACCTGCGCCGGATGTTCTCCGCGCTCGCGGGCATGCCGCTGTCGGAGTACGTACGCCGTCGCCGGCTCACCGTCGCGGGCGCCGAGGTGCTCGCGGGCCGGGAGTCCCTGTTGGACATCGCGGTGCGCTACGGCTACGGCTCGGGCGAGGCGTTCGCCCGGGCGTTCCGTGCCATGCACGGGGTGGGACCCGGTGAGGCGCGGCGCACCGGCGCCGCGCTCGTCTCGCAGCCCCGGTTGTCCTTCCGCCTCACCGTCGAAGGGAGCAGCAGTATGCGTTATCGCGTGGTGGACAGGCCGGACTTCACCGTCGTGGGGCCCAGGACCCGGGTGCCTCTGGTGCACCTGGGACCGAATCGGGCCATCATCGACTTCGTCCGCGGCATCGGTCCGCGGATGCTGGAGCAGTTGGAGAAGCTGTCGGACCAGGAGCCGCGGGGCATCGTCGCGGTCTGCGACGACCTGGATCCCAGTCGCGCCGAAGGCACCGAGCTGGACTACTACCAAGGGGTGATCACGTCCGCCGCCGCCCCCGAAGGGGCCGCGACGCTCGCCGTCCCGGCCGGCAGCTGGGCGGTCTTCACCACGTCCGGACCGGTGCCGCAGGCCCTCCAGGAGCTGTGGCGGGACGTGTTCACCCAGTGGTTCCCGTCCAACCCGTACCGCAGCCGCCCGGGGCCGGAGATTCTGCGCACGCAGCTGTCCCCGGACAGGACGCAAGCGGATGCCGAACTGTGGCTCCCGGTGGAGCGGGCCGGCTGAAGCCGTCATCGGGTGGCGTCGCCCCGGCCCGGATCATTGGGGTGGGACTCCAGCGGGGTGACGGTGAGGCTCATCCACGGGCGCAGCGGCAGAGTGCCGAGCACCTTCTCGTGGAGCTCCTCCTCGTCGGCGGCCCGCCACACGCCGATGCTGCGCAACTCGCCCACGGGGCGCCAGAGCCGGGCCAGATGACCGGTGCCGGCCAGCTCCCCGGCCCGCACGGCCTCGGCGGCCCGGCGCCGGTCCACCTCGTCCTGGGCGGTGCCCTCGGGGACGGTGGTGGTGATCTCGACCAGGAACTCTCGCATGAGGTACTCCCTCCGTCGGCGGTGCATCCGTCCCGCGCTCGTTGCCGGCACCGCTGCCACGACCGGCTGTGACCGGGTGCAACTGCGCCGGCTGCGGTATTTTCTCTCCGTCGCCGAGGAACCGCACTTCGGGCGGGCATCGGAGCGGCTGCCCATCCCAAGCGCCGGTCCGGACGCCTGTCGGGCTCGCAGCGGGTACGGCTCGGTTACGTCAACTGACTTTCTCCGGAACTGACTTCACGGAGCGCCGTCGCCCAGGAGGACGTCGACGCATGGGTCGCCCCCTCGCACACCCAGGCCGCGCGGCGCCGCTGACGGCCTGGTCGGCCGCGAGGTTCGCCACCGGTCGCCTCGGGCTGTCCGGCGGTCCTCGGCGAACCTGCTGTCTGTCGGGCGGCCGGGTAGCGCATAGTGGACCGACATCATCGATCGACCAGAACGGGTAGCCGTGCCGTGACGACAGTCTCCACCGATTCTTCAGCCGAGCGTGTGCCCGGGCGGGCCTGGACGGTCCGTCTCACCGGGCACAGCGACCGCTCCGCCACGCTCACCTGCAGTACCACGGCCTGCCGGATGCCACAGCGGTCCAAGGACCTCGCGTCGTTGCGCACCTTCGCCGCCCAGCACGCCGCCGCGCACGCGAGGGCGGCCACGGTTCGACCCAACGCCCGGTGCCACTGCGGCTCGACGGAGTGCGCGCCTCACGAGAGCAGGGTGCGCTGCTCGGGCACCGTGGTGATGATCCTTCGCCACGACGCCACCATGGGCCAGGTCTGGAGCGTGGAGGAGGTCTGCGCGATGTGCGCCGCGCTGATCCCGCATGCCACCGTCATCGCCCGAGCCGCCCGCCCGAACCACCCGCCCGAGCAGGCCACCGGGCAGGTTCCGGCCCCTGCGCGGCCTGCTGTCCCGGGAGGCTTCTCCTCACCCGCCGCCACGCTCGAGGACCGGCCCGCGCCCGCACGGCGATCCGGTCGGCCCGGGCACGGACCCCGACGGCGCCCGAACCCGGGACGCTGACCACGGCAGCAGGTCCTCGAGCGGGATCAGGAGCGTCGCGGACGAGTGCGGGGCGGCCCGAGGTGTTCGCTGCTGAACCACGGGGCCGCCCCGGCGCCCGGGCCGGGGCCCCAGCGCCCCCGGGACGATCACGGAAAGCCGGTGCGGACGACGGGTCGTCACGGCTGTCCGTGTCTGTGCGGTGCCAGGCGGGTGCGCAGCCGAGTCAGGCGGTCGATCGCGGCGTCGAGGGCCGTGAGTCTGCGGTCGACCACCGCGGAGCCGGGACCGTCGGAGTCGGTTTGCCCGCACGTCCGTTGCCGATTCCGCGGAAAGGTGACCGGAGCGCGACCAGTCCCCTAAACGCTTGTTCCCTTCCGTCGGCACCTCCGGATGGTCCAGGCCGCTCGGCTGTGGGGCCGAACAGCGCCTCGTCGGCGTGGAGACGGGGCAGCGGCACGCCGTCGGCCTGGGCGCCGACGAGTGTCCGCAGCCCCGGGACGAGGAAGTACCGGACGGATCACTTTTCCATGGTTCCGGGCCCGATCTCCACGGCGGGCGGGAGGGTTTCGGTCGGCCGGCGGTCGGCGGGCCACCGGCGGGGAACGCCGGCGCAGGCGGGGAGCGGCGCCTGCCAGGCGGGAACCTGGATCAGGCGGGTCACTCGGGCGGTCGTCTCGGCTGTTCTCCACTCCTCCAGCAGCGCTCGCGCCCGCTGCTCGCCCACACGGCGTCCGGTCTGCCGATGGATGGCCAGCGCGCGGTGCGCGAAGTCGTGGGCTTCGGGGCTGCCCGGTGTCTGTGTCCGGGCCAGGATCAGCAGACTGTCGGCCTCGGACATGCGGTAGTGGTGGGTCACCGCCAGGTGCAGTGCCTGGTAGGCGTAGTCGCACGCGGCGTCGGGCCGTCCCAGGGCCTCGGCCGTGGCCGCGGTCGCCACCAGGGCCCGGCTGTGCCAGCCCGGGTTGCCCGACTCGTCCGCCAGGACGACCGCCGCCAGGTGTTCCTCCAGATCCCGGTTGACCGTCGCCAGGACGCTGCGTGCCAGCCAGCTCCAGCGAGGTGCCCTGAGCCCCTGGGCCAGGCGCCACGCCTCCTGCGCGCACTCACGCGCCGCCGCCGGCCGTCCGGCGTCCAGGTGGACCGTCGCCAGCTCGCTCATGGCCGCCGACTCCAGGTCCGTGTCGCCGAACTCGCCGAGGATGATCAGGGCTCGGGTGTACAGCGCGCCGGCTTCCTCCACGTCTCCCAGGGCGTGCTTCACGAGGGCCAGATTGGCCAGGACGTACGGCTCCTGATTGCGCGCGCCGGCCGCGGTGGCCAGTTCCAGCGCCTGGCACCGCACGCGCAGCGAGTCGGCCAGACGGCCCAGCTCGAAGTACACCTCGCCGAGCCGTGAGAGGGTGACCACCGTGCTGGGAGCGCTGTGGTCCGGTGCCGCGGGCAGCACCGACTCCAGGCGGCCGGCCGCCTCGTCGAGGTGCCCGGTGAAGATGAGGATCTGCGCGATGAAGTTCTCGCAGCCGTCGATGCCCTGGCGGTGGCCGATGGCGCGCGCGATCGACAGGGCCGTCTTGAAGCTCCGCATCGCCTTCGGGTAGTCGCTCACGCTCATGCTCGCGTGCGCGAGGCTGTACCACCCGCTGAACCGGGCTTCGGCGTTGCCCAGGCGCTCGGCGGCCATGATGGCGGCGTTGGCGGCGTCGATCCAGTCTCCGACGTTCATCCGGGTGGCGAAGTAGGGGCGAAGACCGTCGGCGATCCGCCAGGTGTGGGTGCCGATCGGGTCGTCGTGCAGGGCCGCGATCAGGTTCGGGATCTCGTTGTCGAACCAGGCCAGCGCCTCGTCCGCGGTGGCGAGGTCCGCGCCGGGGGAGTGCTCCGCGCCGGACAGGCGGGCGTACCAGGGGAAGGCCAGCGCCTGCGCCGCGAGGGTGCGTTCCAGGTACCAGTTGGTCAGACGGCCGCGTGCCGTGTCGCGGTCGGGCTCGGAGTCCTCGGCCTCGGCGAGGGCTCGCGCGTACAGGCGGGTGAGGTCGTGGAGGGCGAAGCGGTCCGCCGCCGACTGGCTGATCAGGTGGGCGTCCAGCAGACGGTCCACCAGGCGGCCGGCTTCCGCCCGGCTCAGGCCGGCCAGCACCGAGGCCGCCGCGACCGTGAAGTCCGGTCCCGGCGAGAGTCCGAGGAGGCGGAACATACGGCGGGCGTCCGGGTCCAGGGCGTCGTAGGACTGTCCGAGGACGGTCTGCATCGTGCTGTCGCTGTCGCCGGGGGTCTGGAGCGCGGTCAGGCGGTTGCCGTCGAGCAGGTCCTTGATGTGGTCGGTGATCGACGTCGGCGGATGGTTGGCGATGTTGGCCGCCGCGATGCTCAGCGCCAGCGGTATGCGCCCGCACACCTCGGCCAGGCTGCGGGCCGCGCCCGGCTCGGCGCGCAGGCGCTCGGCACCGAGCATGCGCTCCAGCAGTTGCTCGGCCTCCTCCTCCGACATCGGCCCGACCGTCACCTGGTGGGCCCCGTCCCGCACGACCAGGCCGGTCAGCCGGAAGCGGCTGGTGATCAGGGTCGCCGAGCCCGGCCCGGTGGTCAGCAGTGGGCGGACCTGGTCGACCGACCGGGCGTTGTCGAGCAGCACCAGCAGGCGCTTGCCGGCGACCGTCGAACGGTACAGGTCGATGAGTTCGTCGGCCTCGGCCGGGATGGCGTCCCGGGGCAGCCCCAGTGAGCGCAGCGCGCGGGCGATCGTCCGCGCCGGGGTCAACGCGCGTTGAGTGTCGTGGCCATGCAGATTGATATAGAGCTGGCCGTCGGGGAAGCGGTCGGCCATCGTCCGGCCCCAGTGCACGGCCAGCGTCGTCTTGCCGACGCCTGCGGGGCCGACCACCGCGACCGTGCCCGGGACTCCTTCGCCGGACCGGCTCCCGGCCAGGAAGTCGTCGAGCTGGTCGAGCAGGTGCCGGCGCCCCACCAGCTGTGGCGTCGACGGCAGTTGCATCGGCACCGGCGGCGCCGAGGGCGCGGCCGGGCCGTCGGGGAGCGCGCCGTCCGTCGGGGCGTCGGGTTCGGCGGCCGATTCGTGCTCGGATACGGTGTGCGGCGTCTCGGCCGGCGGGTGCGGCGCCCTGGCGTCCAGCGAGGGATCGGCGCGCAGGATCGCCTGTTCCATGTCGGTGAACCTGCGGCCCGGGGTGAGCCCTTGCTGCTCGGCCAGCAGCGAGCGCAGCTCGCGCGCCTGCTCCAGGGCCGCGGTCTGGCGGCCCGAGCGGTACAGCGCGAGCATCAGCTTCACCCGCAGGTTCTCGTGCAGGGGGTGCGCCGCGACCAGCGGCATCAGGTCGTCGATGAGCGCGCCGTGGTTGCCTTCGGCGATCTCCAGGTCGGCCAGATCCTCGTAGGCGGTCAGGCGCAGGCTGGTCAGCTGGGTCTGCGCGGACTCGGCGTAGCTGACAGCGATGTCGGCCAGCGGCATGCCCTGCCACAGCGCGAGCGCTTCGCGGATCAGCCGCACCGCCGAGCGGTTGTCGCCGCGGGCGGCCTCCTGGCGGGCCCGGGCCATGGCGCTGCGGAAGACGTCCAGGTCGAGCTCGCCGTCGTCGACGGTGATCGAGTACCCGGGAGCCCGGCTCTCGACCGGGATCTTGGCTCCGGCGTCGCGGCACACCCGGCGCAGCGCCGCGATGTCGGCCTGGATCTGCGAGCGGGCCGTCTGCGGCTCCGAGCCGCCCCACAGCGCGTCGATCAACTGCCCCGTGGAGACCACGTGGTTGGCGTGCAGCAGTAGATAGGCCAGGACTGCCCGGCACCGTGGACGCTTCACGGCCAGCGGTATGTCCTCGAAGTCCATCCCGACCGGTCCCAGTAATGTGTAGCGCATAGCCGTCAGTAACCCCCGTAAGCCGGGGCAGCCGGGGTCGCCGACCGCGCGCCCGGCGTGCGTCGTCAGCTCCGGTTCGCCAGCGTGTGTCACGCCACCATTGCACGCTGATCCACTTCCAGTCGAGCCCCGCATGGGTGACGCATTGCGGATGCATGGCGTGCGCACACAGCAGGTGTATCGCGGCACTTCGAGGGCGTCTCGGGTGAATGGAGCATCCTGTGCATGCGGGAACTACGGTGGGTTCCGGGACATCGGGTCCGAGCGGACACGGCGTCGCCCGGCCCCCTGACCGGCCCGCACCGCAGCCCATGGAACGCCACCCGGCCGAGCGGCCCTCAACCCCCTGCGGATGCGTCGGAGGCCGAGGGCGGCACGGCGACGGGCGGGTTCACCGACCCGGTGAACCGGGTGTCTCGGTCGAGACCTTCAACGAGGGAACCGAGGCGGCTTCGGGGAGGGGCGCGGCGGTGTCGCGCTCGCCGACGACGGCGATGGTGCCGTCGGGGAGGCGCTGCACCGAGCGCACGCCCGGCAGCAGGTTCAGCAGCAGGCACGGCGTGCCGATGAGGGCCGCGGCGGCCAGCAGGGTCGTGCGCATCCCGAGGAACTCGGCGACCGGAGCGGCGGCGGCATAGCCGGCGGGCATGGCGATCAACGAGATCATCCAGTCCAGCGAGCTGACGCGGGCCTGTATCTCCTCGGGGAAGATCTGCTGCTGCGTGGTCGCCAGGATCTCGCCGACGAGCGAGGTCATGGTGAAGGCCACGGCCACGCCGAGAGCGATCACGAAGAGCGGGGCGGGGGGAGCCAGCAGGGCGAGCGGGGCGATGCCGATCACCGCGGCCGCGTTCGCGGTGACCAGGGGGCGGCGCGGCCGGTAGTGCAGGGCGGCCAGCCCGCCGACGATGGAGCCGACCGAACCGGTGATCATGATCACGCTCCAGGAGGTGGCTCCGCCGTGGCCGTTCTGCATCACGACCGGGCCCAGGACGAAGAAGAACGCGATCGCGAAGTTCCACACGCCCCAGCAGAGCAGGTTGGCCAGATACCAGCGGCGCTGGGCCACCGCCATCCAGCCGTCGCGCAGGTCCGCGAAGAAGTGCTGTTTCTCGGATCGCTGCGCCTGCCGGTGCAGGTGCATGCGGGAGATCAGCGCGAAGCTCAGCAGGAAGCTGATGGCGTTGACGAGGATCGCGGTGCCGGGACTGGAGATCGCCAACAGCAGCGCGGCGAGGGCCGGGCCGAGCACCTTGGTGGTGCTGTCGGTCAGACCGAGCAGGGCGTTGGCCGGCTGGAGGTGCTCGGCGCCGACCAGCTCGGGCAGGACGGCCCTGGATGCCGGGGTGAAGAAGGCCATGGCCATGCCGGCGATCGTGTAGGTGACGGCGAACTGCCACACCGCCGCCCGGTCCAGGAATATCATCACGGCGAGCAGGCCGTAGCAGACCGCCTGGATGGCGTCGGAAGCCATCAACACCAGCTTGCGGGACAGCCGGTCCGCCCAGACCCCGCCCACCGGCAGCATCACCACCTGGCCCACCGCATGACAGGTGAGCACCGTGCCGACATCCATGGCGCTGCCCCCTGAGCGCAGGATGGCGAAGACCACGGTCACGGGTATCAGGGCATTGCCCATGGCGGAGATGCTGCGCGCGGTCCACAGGAATAAGTAGGAGCGATCCCGCAGCGTGCTCAGCGATTTCGGCATGGGTATGGGCATGGGCGGGCCCTGCTTTCTGAGTGAGGGGTTTCACGGAACTGCTGAGGGCTCGCGGAGGAACGGGAGCTCACCGTCGCCCCGGAGCCGCGATGCTCGAGGCCTGCGGGCTCAGGGTCCGACGGCGTACTGCTCATTGCCGTACAGGACGGTCGCCGGTGTGTCGCTGACCCGGGTCCACTCCACCGTGCCCGCGATCAGTGTGTGGTCCAGGAGCGACACCGTTTCCCGCACGGTACAGACCACGGCGACCGAAGCCTGTGTCAGTACGGGCACGCCGCCCACCCAGTGCCAGGGCACACCCGCGAACCGCTCCGCCGGGGTGCCCGTGGCGAACTGCGCCACCAGCCGTCGATCCGTCCATGACAGGACGTTCACCGCGAAGCGTCCTTCCGACCGGATGTGCTCCAGCGTCCGGCTCGCGGTGGACAGGGACAACAGCACACTGGGTGGATCCACGGACAGGGACATGACCGCGTTGGCCGTACACCCGACGGGTCCGACCGTGGTGATGACCGAGACACCGGTCGGCAGTCGGGAGATGGCATGACGGTAGTCCTCGGCGGAGACGCTCAGATGGCTTGGTACGCAGTCGTCGGTCTTCATCGCGCTCCTTTCGGCTGTACGGCGGCTATCCGCGCCGGCCGGCGATCATGGCGGCCACGGTCTGTCGGTCGATCTTTCCGTTGACGTTCAGGGGCAGTTCGTCGAACACGGTGACGCTTCGCGGGATCATGTACTCGGGTATCCGGGAGCGCAGGTCGGACAGGATCTGTTCCGGCCGGGGATCCGGACCGGTGCAGATCGCTTCCAGGGACAAGTCGCCACGAGCGTCCGGGACCGCGATGACGATCGCGTCGCGCACACCCGATCGCTCGCGCAACAGGGCCTCGATCTCGCCCAGTTCGATCCGGTAGCCGCGAATCTTCACCTGCTGGTCCATCCGTCCCAGGTGAATCAGCCGTCCGTCCTGCCGGGCGACTCGGTCACCTGTGCGGTACCAGTGGTCGGCGGTGATCGGGGTGTCCCCGGAGTGGGGGACCCAGGTGCCGGTGGCGTCGTCGTGCAGCAGGAACCGGTCCGCGTCGTTCCGGGGGTCCAGATAGCCGGGGAACCGCTGGGGTCCGCGGACGACCAGTTCGCCGTCGTCGGCCGGGAGCCCTTCCGCGTCGAGCACCTGATGGGCAAGCCCTGGATACAACGCCCCGATGGGGACCGTGCCGTTGGCGGGGCGGGGCCAGTCCGCGACATCCGGGGGCAGTCGGAACTCGGCGCAGCTGATGGTCAGTTCGGTCGGCCCGTAGAGATTCTCCAGCGTGCTTCCCGGTGCCGCCGCGGCCCATGCCTCAGCCTGCTGCAACGTCAGGGGTTCCCCGCAGAACAGACTCCACCGCAGGGCCGGCAGGGCCCCCGGCCTCAGCGCCCGCATCCGGCGCGCGAGAGACACCAGGGACGGCACGGAGAACCAGTGGGTGAGCCGCGCTCGCGCCGCCCACCGCACGGGCGCCAACAGGTCACGTCGCGTGGGAACCACCAACGTGGCGCCACTGCCCCAGGCGGCGAACATGTCGAACACCGACAGGTCGAAGGTGAGGTCGAAGGTCTGCGACATCCGGCTACCGGGCCCCAACCCGTACCGCGGTATGACGTGGGAGAGATACGCGGAGACATTGCCGTGCCGGATGGGCACGCCCTTCGGTGTGCCGGTCGAACCGGAGGTGAACAGCACGTACGCGATGCTCTCGGGCCCGGCCGGCCGGGGAGCGGGAACGCCGATGCCCTCCGCCGCCGGCGTACGCGTGAGGGCCACGACCGGGGCCGGTAGGGCAAGTGCCCCGGTGTCCTCGCCGGTTGTCTCCGCGAGGACGAGGTCGAGGTCGCCGGCGGTCACGACCGCGGCGTTCCGGGCAGCCGGGAAAGCCGGGTTGAGCGGGACGACCGTGCTGCCCAGGAGCTGTACGGCGAGATAACCGGCGTAGGCGAGGACACTGCGCTCGGCCAGCAGCCCGACGCGCCGCGGCACCTCGTCGGCCGCGGAGAGCAGCCGCGCGGCTATGCGTTCGGCCGCGTCGTGCAGCTCTTGGTAGGTCAGGCGGTCTGCTCCGATTTCGAGGGCCACGTGGTCGGGGTACTGCGCGACGGAGGCGGCGAACCACTCGTACAGAGTACGTTTCATGGTCATCCCTTGCTAGGCGCGACGGCGCTCGACTTCTCGGTGGCACGGATCAGATCGGTGAACGCCTCCTCGACCAGACCGGTCCGCGGCCGGCCGCGCGCCGCGGACAGGGCCGCGATGCGCAGTATCTTGGGGAGCTCCTGCCAGGCCTCGGTCTCGGCTGCGGCTGTTTCGGGATCCAGCAGGCCGTCCGAGACCAGGACCGTGTTGCGGTGCGCGTAGTGGCGTGCGGCGGCCCACAGGTCGTCCGTGTGGCGAGCGGCCGCCGCCGGGTCCGCGAGCAAGGCCGCGAGGACGTGGGACAGCACCTCCACCGGCTCGAACAGCCACTGTCCGTCGTCCGGGGCGCCGTCACGGGGCTCTTGGGCCGGCGTGCCGTCGCCGCGGGTGCGGACGAGCCAGCGGTGGTGGCCCATGGGCGGAACGGCCGTGGCCCGGCCGAGCGCCATGCGGTCCCGGCGGGTCACCTCGGGGCCGAACTCCTCGACCGGCGCCAGGGCTTGCGCGAGTTCGGCGTCGTCCAGCCGTCCCAGGAACGGCTCCTGTTCGCCGTGCGGGGTGAGCGCGGCGAAGTGGTCGGCCACCTCCCAGGAGCCGTCGCGCCGTCCCTGGATCAAGATCCAGTGCGGGGCGGCCGCCCGGCCGTGTCCCGGTGCCCACGCGAGGTGCTCGGTGTTGGCGACAGCCAGCACCCGGCCCTGGGTCTCCAGTTCGGCGAGCAGCCCTTCCCGGGCCGTTCTCCAGTCGGCGGCGCCTCGATAGGCCAGCTCTCCGCCGTCCTCGGTGACGTCGATCCGGGTGTGGTGCGAGAACGCCAGCTCGCCCGCCGGCAGGTCGGTGCGCACCGCCAACCGGGTCGCCTCGGCGAAACGGTGCGTCACGGCGGGGATCTCCGCTGCCAGATAGCAGACCAGGCTGGTCGTGTAGCAGCTCAACTGGGGAGGTTTCGTTGGGGCGTCAAGCACGTCAGCACTCCAAGTCGACGGGCGGGGCGGTGCGCCGGCCCCTGGCACGGGGGTCTTCGCGAGGGGTGTAGGCGCAGCTGAGCGGGACCGGGGAGCTGTCGCGCAGACTGGCCCACCGGTACCGGCCCCAGCGGCCCCGGCGATGGCCGGGCGGCACGGCGATGGCCCAGGGTCGGCCGGCGAGACCGGTGCCCGCCGCCTTGACGCAGGACTCCTGGACGGTCCAGACCCAGGCGAGTTCGCGTGCCCGCTCCGGCGCGGGCAGCTTCAGGAGTGGCGCGGCGTACCCCCGCAGACAGCGCCGGAGCATGCCTTCGGACGGTTCGTCGGCGGGGAGCTGCACATCGACGCCGACGCGGCGGCCCGGGGCGACGGCCGCGGCGCTGAGGCCGCCGTCGTGCGAGATGCTCACGCCGATGTCCGGATGCCCGACCAGGCAGGGACGTCCCCGCGCGTCGGGGCGGACCGCCGTGTCCGCGAGGTCGGGGCGCACCTCGCGAAGGAGCCGGCGCAGGGTGGCTCGCCCCGCCAGGAACTCCTCGGCCCGCCAGGACGGGAAGCCTGCCGCCTGGGCGCGATCGTCCCGGTGGACTTCCGCCGTGTCCGGCCCCGCGCGATCGGAACGGCACAGGACCCACACCCCGTCCGCGATCTCGTACCGGCCACCGGGCTGCGCGGTTCGCCTCGGCCTGCTCGCGGACTCCTCGTCCGGCCCTGGCGTCTTCATGCCCGTAGCTCCGTCAGGAGCTGTTCGGACAGGTCGGCCACACCGGCGAGCATCAGCTCGGTCACGCCCCCGCCGATACCGAGGACCGCTGCTTCCGCGCGGATGCCCTGAGCCCCGCTCGCGGCGAAGCCGTCCGCTCCCTGAAGCTGGGCGCACCGGGCGAGCACGGGGTCGACCGTCAGTCCGACGGCGGACTTCAACAGGGCCCCGGCCGACAGGTCCTGTCCTTTGGCGGCGGTCTCGGCGAGGTTGTCGCACAGCGCTCGCAGCTGGGTGACGCGTACCAGGCACTCGGCGAAGCCCTGGCGAACGGCCGCGTTGTGCCACAGCGGCTCTCCGTCGACCGTCCGCCGGCGCAGGCGCTCGCGGGTGTCCGCGAGCACCCGGCTGGTGAGCGCGACGGCCCACTGGGCGCCGGCGAGCCGCTCCGTGCTCATGTGCCGGGCGAACACGGCCATGCCCCGACCGTTTCTGCCCACCAGGTGATCAGCCGGCAGGCGCACCGAGTCGAACGCGATGTGCCCGGTCGCCGCGTTCACGAGCAGGTCGGTCGCCGCGGTGCGCACGGTCACGCCCGCCGTCCTGGCCGGTACCAGGACCCAGCCGAAGCTGGTGAAGTGCCGGCCGGGCCGGTGCCGGCCCAGGACCAGCAGGTACTCGGCGGTGCCGGCGTTGGTCACCCAGCGCTTGCCGCCCTGGACCACCAGCTCGTCGCCTTCGATCCGCAGCTCCGTGCCGAGCCCGCTGAGATCGGAGCCCGCTGTCGCCTCGTCCGTGGCGGCGAGCGCCACCTGGGCGGTCCCCGCCAGGACCTGTGCCTGGGCGGCCGCGACGGGAGAAGGCGCGGCCGGCGCGGGGCCGGACCGGCCGGAGCCGAGGACCGGCAGGGCGCTGGCCGCCTGCACCAGGACGCTGAGCGTCGCTCCGTTGTCCCCGCGGGCGTCGACGGCCCGGAGCAGGGCGCCCAGGCGTGCCGGGTCCGCGACCGGGCCCAGGGCGTTGCCGCCGGCGTACAGCGCGGACAAGGCGCCGGCCGCCCCGAGCGCTCGCCACACGTCGGCTGCCGGAGCGCCGGCCGGAACGTCCTCCAGCGCTTGCGAGACCAGCTTCCGGTAACCGGCCGGCGAGGTCTCCGGGGAAGCGGATGCCAGGTCAGACAAACCGCACCTCGGGATCGAGGAGGGCGAGCTTGCCGTCCGCCAGGTGCAGGCGGTCGTTGCTGTAGTTCAAGGACGCGGAGCGCAGGTCCCGCAGCGCGTGCTCGAGGCGGGTCGGGGACCCCTTGAGATAGCCGTGCCGCATGCCGACCGCCTCGATGAGGCCGTCGACGACCGCGAAGCACTCCTCGGCGGCCGTGATCTTGAGCGCGTTGAGCTGGAGCTGGATCCTCGGCAGGCTCAGATCGGGGCTCCGGCTGACGGTCCGCTCCGTCTGCGTGAGCAGGGCGTGGACGGTGTCCAGACGCCTGCGGGCCTGGGACAGCCTGGTCAGGAGCAGCTCGGAGCCCAGGTCGACCCGGTTGCGGTTCTCCGGCGAGCGCAGCATCCGCACGACCCGGGAGAGGGCGCCGGCCGCGGTGCCCAGCCAGGACGCCGACCAGCCCAGGTGGGCCATCGGACCGAACACCGAGGTGACGATGGCCCGGAAGTCGCCCTGCCCGCCGACCACATGGTGCTCCGGCACCCTGCCGCGCAGGCGCAGCGCGACGCTGTGGCTGGCCCGCATGCCCAGCGGCTGCCAGTCGCCGGTCTGCTCGACGACGAGCTGGTCGCGGTGCGCGTAGACGAGGGACACCTGATGCGGCGACGTGGCACCCGGCGCGAGCATGGTCACCAGGAAGCCGTCGGCGTGCGCGCCACCGGTGACGATGGGCGCGAACCGATCCACGTCCAGTTCGTCGCCCGTGGTGTCGAGGGCCGCCTCGGAGGTGAGCAGGTGGCCGCCCTTGCCCGCCTCGGTGGTGACCGAGGCGACGTAGATCTTGCCGTCGGCGATCCGGGGCAGCAGCTCCGTGCGCAGCCGCTCGTCGCCGTGTTCGACCACCGCCGCGACCTGCTGGCAGTGCATGCTGAAGATCATCGCCACGGACAGGTCGACCCGCCCGAGCGAGACGCACGCCTCGATCATGTCCCGGAGGCCGCCGCCCAGCCCGCCGTACTCGACCGGCACCAGCAGACCCAGCAGCCCGGTGCGGCGCATCTCGTCCAGCGCCTCGACGGGGAAGACGGCGTCGCGGTCGGTCCGGTCCAGGTGCTCGGCGGCCACGGCGGCGACCCGGTCCGTCAGCCCGGCCAGCCGCCCGGGCTCCGGCGGACCCGCGACGACCGCGCGTTCGGAGGCGATCGCGTTCATGGGCGCTCCTTGGTTCGGCGGGCGGGGCCGGTCATCGGACGCTCGCCTCCTGGCCCGCTTCCGAGGCGGCGCTGATCGCGTTCCAGAGGCTGCCGGCGGTGGCGAAGGTGGCGTCGTTCATGGCTTCGTCGGGCAGCACCACGGCGAACGTGTCCTCGATGGCGAAGAGCAGTTCGATGGCCTGCATCGAGTCCAGACCCTGCTCCCGCAACGACGTCTCGGCGGTGATCTCCTCGTCGCCGAGGAACTTGAGGAACGGGGCGAGCAGTTCGGTGAAGCGGGGGTCCATCAGTTCACTCCAGAGGTGGGATCGGACGCGGGGGAAACCGGGGCGCGGGTGAGTGACACACGGGTCGTCACCGGGGCGGTGCCGGGCCGGTCGCTGTCGACCACGGCCTCCGCGGGCAGCGGGTGGCCGAGGAAACCGACGAGGCTGGCGTACAGCCCGTAGGCGCCGACATTGGGTACGGCGACCAGGTCACCCGGGCTGAGGGCGGGCAGCTTCGCCCCGCGTGCCCAGGTGTCGAGCGGGGTGCACAGCGGCCCCACGACGATGGCGTCCAGCTCGGGTGCCGAGTCGGCCCCGGCGGCGGCGCGCACCACGTGCGGAGCGAGCACCGGCAGACGGCGCAGTCCGGACATCCCGCCGAGATGGTGGATGCCGGAGGCGAGGACGACGACGTCCTTGCCCTGGGAGCGCTTCACGTCCAGGACGGGGGTCACCAGCGTGCCGGCGGTGCCGACGAGGTAGCGGCCCGACTCGAACACCACCTCCGGCGCCCCGTCGCGCCAACCGGGTATCTCCTCGTCGAAGAGTTCCTGGAGGCGCGGACGGAGCGCGGAGAGGTCGACCGCCTCGCCCGCCTTGGCGAACGGTGCGCCGAACCCGCCGCCCAGGTCCAGGACGCGCACCCGTACGCCGTGTGCGGCGAGCCGCTCGGTCAACCGCCGCGCGGTGGCCAGGGAGCGCCGGAACTGGCCGTACAGGGAGTCGACCTCGGTGAGGTTCGTCCCCATGTACAGGTGCAGTCCGACGACTTCGACCCTGGGCCGGTCCGTGAACCGTTCCGGCTCGGCCATCACCCAGCCGGTGTCCGCACCGAACTGCGAGGCGACGCCGGTCATGACCAGACCCTGGCCGGGTACCGGCTGGTCGTCGTTGATCCGCAGCAGACAGCGGGCCGTCACCGCGCCCTCCGCGGCCAGCCGGTCCAGCTGCTCGATCGCATGGGGCGAGTCGACGGAGAACAGCCGCACACCGCGGGTGAGGGCGTCCCGGACCTCGGCATCGCTCTTCCCGGGCCCGGTGTACAGCGCGTCGGCGGGGTCCCACCCCGCGCCGAGCGCCGCGTCCAGTTCGCCGGTCGAGCAGACCTCCGGCCGCGCGCCGCGGGCGCGCAGCGTGGTCAGCAGCGCCGGGTGCGGGTTCGCCTTCAGCGAGTAGAACAGACCGGCCCGGTCCGGCAGGGCCGCGCGCAGCAGTTCGTGATTGCGGCGCACTTCGGCGACGTCGTAGACGTACGCGGGCGTCGGGACGCCCTCCAGATCGGCCAGCGGAACCGGCAGCACACCGGCGTGGCCCTCAACCACGGACATGGTCCACCCGGTCGGTCAGCGCGGCCAGGGCCTTGCGGTCGATCTTTCCGTTGCCGGTGAGAGGGAGTTCCGGCACCACGAGACAGGTGCGCGGAATCTTGTACTCCTCGATCACCTGACGCATCGCCTGGAGCACCTCCGCCCCGCTCAGCCCGTCGGTGACGGTCACGAACAGGCGGGCGGGTGCCGATCCGTCCGGGGCCAGAACGGCCGCCGTGCTGACGGCGGGCAGCCGCCGGGCCGCCGTCTCCACCTCGATGACGCTGACCCTGAAGCCGTTCTGCTTGTAGACGTCGTCGCGTCGGCCCTCGACGTACAGATAGCCCTCTTCGTCGAGCCGGCCGTAGTCGCCGGTACGCAGTTCGGGGAACAGCCCCTCGGCCTTGGGGTAGCGCTGGGCGTTGAGTTCGGCATGCCGCCAGTAGCCGGACATGACGTTCGGGCCACGGACCACGATCTCGCCGACCTCGCCGGCGGGAAGACGCTCCCCCTTTTCGTCGACGACGAAGACCTCGGTGCCGGGCAGGGCCCGCCCGCTGGAACCGGGCCTGGCCAGATCGCCGTTCGCCGGCATGATGGTGGCGCGCTTGCACTCGGTGAGCCCGAACATCAGGTGCACATCCAGTCCGGGCAGGCTCGCGCGCAGCACGTCCAACGTGTCCTGCGGCATCGCGGCACCGGTGTTGGTCAGCATGCGCAAGGAGAGTTCGCGGGCTCCGGCGCGCCGCAGCAGCCGGGCCAGGGTGTCGGCGACCGCGGGGACCGCGGGGAGCACGGTGGCCCGCGCGCGCAGCAGGTGGGTCAGCAGCGGCGGCCCCACCTCCGCCGGCCGGCCCAGCCACACGTGGGCCCCGCTGCATGCTCCCAGGAAGAGCTGGTAGAGGCCGTAGTCGAAGGACAGGGGGAGCGGACTGTAGACCACGTCGTCGGGACGGTAGCCCAGCACCTGCTGGATCGCCCGCACCGCGAAGAGCATCTGCTGGTGGGTGCTGACGACGGCCTTGGGGAGCGAGGTCGTGCCGGAGGTGTAGATCAGGCAGACCGGGTCCACGGAGAGCGGCGCGGCCGGCAGCGGCCCGGTCTCGCCGTCGGTGTCGAGGGCGCGTGCCGTCACGGTCGCGAGGTCCTCGGCGCGCACGCCCTGCTGCCCCGCCGTCGCCCGATTGGCCGCGGAGTCGCTGACCAGGAGCGTGGGTTCGCTGTCGTCGAGCACGTGCTCCAGCTGACTGCCCTGCACCTGCTCGTGCAGCAGCGAGAAGGGCACGCCAAGGCGCGAGGCGGCGTGGACCAGAACGGGCACCGTGGTGGATGCCTGTGCGCTGACCAGCAGCCGGTGCCCACGCCGCAGGCCCAGCTCGCTCAGCCAGTACGCGACGCGCCGGCTCGCGGCGGCCAGTTCCAGATAGGTGAGGGTGTGGTCGTGGCACGTCACGGCGGGACGATCCGGCCGGCGCGCGGCCGCGTCGTCCAGCAGTTCGTGCAGCAGCGCGGCAGGGGGCTGAGTAGTCATCAGGCCTCTTCGAGGTGGGCGAGCGCAGGCTCGGCGTTCAGAGATCGCCGCACGATTGCGCAGATGGCGTCGATGTCGTGCAGGTTCTCGGGCACCAGGTCGTCGGCGTCGAACTCGAAGTGCAGCTCCTCCTCGAGACGTTCGACGATCTCCACGATCCGGAAGGAGCTGAACCGCGGTACCTCGCTGAGGAGCTGCCCGTTCAGGAGCGGTTCGGCCGCGGTGCCCAGCACGGCCGCGGCCACTCCGGCGACCGTGCCGCGCAGCTCGGCACCCCGCGCGCCGGGCGACCCGGCGAGCTCGCCCGCGGCCGGTGCGCTGCCGAAGACCACGCCGTCCGCGTGCAGCTGCTCGCGCAGGCGGGGCAGCAGCGCCGGGGGCTCCGTCCGGCCGCGCTCGACCCGGCGCACGGCCAGGTAGGTCTGCTCGGTGAGGGCGCCCCAGGCCTGCAGGTGGGCGTCGACGGCGGTGTCCGGCGAGGGTCCGAACCGTGCGCGGAAGGCGGCGTGCAGTCTGCGGGAGCGGGCGAGGAACCAGGTTTCCAGGGTGAGTTGGCTGAGGGCCGCGGTGCGGTCGGGGTGCCGCGCATAGGCGTCGACGTACGCGTCGACGGCCTCGGGGCCCGCGAGATCGAGGGCGGCCGCCGCCGCGCCGGGCCCCTCGGCTGCGGGCTCGAGCTCGGCGACCAGGGCGGGGCTGGGCACGGCGGCCCTGAAGACCTGGGCCGGCAGGGTCCACAGCCCGGGGCGCGCGCTGCCCCACGGGGTTTCGTTGTGATACCCGTCCACGACGCTCACGTCGTCCGTGCCGTCGGCCTCGGCGAGGAAACTGTGCGCCATATGGCGTTGCTGGAAGTAGGGAATCCACGGCAGGTGATAGGCGTCCGACACCACATAGCACCCCTCGGCCAGCGGAATTCCGGCCGTCGCGGGTGTCCGGTGCAGCGCGCGCACGGCGATTCCGAGAACGCTCCGGGCGTCGGCAAGATGCTGCTCCACGGACCGTGCGACAGTCGGCAGCCCATTGGCCCCGATCTCGGGACGGAAATGCAGCGTCGCGCCGAGGCGCACATGGGTACCCGCACCGTGCCACCGGTCGGCGAGCACGGCCAGATTCACCTGGAGGCAGTCGAAGAGTTCGTACGAAATGCCGGGCGGCGGCGTCCGCGTCGTACCGGGGCTCCCGCGCCGCACATCCCTCCCGCGAAGGTCGGTATCGCCTGAGCTCGCTGCCTCGTAGCGCACCATCGTCCCCGTCCCTCATGGATTGGTTTCCGGCTCGGCACAGGAAGCTATCGGAGGGACGTGATATCGCCGCCATTCGCGTGCCATGCGTTCAGCATGCAGAGCCCCTCCCGACTGATTTACGGAAATGCCCCGATTTCTTGAGCGGATTGGCCCTCCAGTTCTAGAAATGCGCGGTGAATGCAGCTCATGGCGGACGCATGGCGCGCGAATGGCGGCAATATCAAGGGGCTCCGATAGCTTCCTCGGCGAGCCAGAAACCAATCCATGAGGGAGGGGCCGGCGGTGCGCTACGAGGCATCAAGCTCAAGCAATGCTGACCTTCACGGGAACAGCGGAGCTGACAACTCCGGCGACCTCGACATCGCGGTGATCGGCATGGCGGGCTCCTTTCCCGGGGCGCCCGATCTCGACCGGTTCTGGGCGATCGTCCGTGCCGGGCAGCGGACCGTGCGGACGGTGCCGGCGCCCGAGTCCGGCGCCCGCGCCGACGCCCCCGACGCCGTGCGCGCCGGGGGCGTACTCGACGGGGCCGAACTGTTCGACGCGGCGTTCTTCGGCTACAGCCCCCGCGAGGCCGAGCTGCTCGACCCCCAGCAGCGGGTCTTCCTGGAGTGCGCATGGACCGCCCTGGAGGGGGCCGGCTACGGCTCGGCGGTCGGGCGGCCGGTCACCGGTGTCTACGCCGGGGCCAGCCTGAGCACCTATCTGATCCGCCATCTGCTGCCCAACCCGGGCCTGGCCGGCCTGCGCGAGGAGCAGCTGCTCGGCAACATCACCGACACCCTGGCCACGCGCGCCGCCTACCACCTGGACCTCTCGGGCCCGGCGGTGTCGGTGCAGAGCGCCTGCTCGACCTCCCTGGTCGCGATCCACCTCGCGTGTCAGGCACTGCTCGCGGGCGACTGCGAGGTCGCGGTGGCGGGGGGCGCCTCGGTGCGCCTGCCGCAGCTGTCCGTCCACGACGGCCGGGGGAACGGCATCCTCTCGCCGGACGGCGGCTGCCTGCCCTTCGACGCCCGGAGCGCGGGCACCGTCAGCGGCAACGGTGTCGGTGCCGTGGTGCTCAAGCCGCTGGCCGCCGCGCTCGCCGACGGCGACCGGGTCCACGCCGTGGTCAAGGCCACCGCGGTCAACAACGACGGCCGCCGCAAGGTCGGCTTCACCGCGCCCAGCGTCCAGGGCCAGTCCGCCGTGCTGCGCACCGCCCGCGACCTCGCCGGGGTCGACCCGGCCGACATCGGCTATCTGGAGGCGCACGGCACCGCCACGCCGCTGGGCGACCCGATCGAGTTCGCGGCGCTCGCCGAGGCCTTCGCCGGGCGCGACCCCGCACGCGACGGGCGCTGCGCCCTGGGCTCGGTCAAGGCGCTGATCGGACACCTCGACGCCGCCGCCGGCATCACCGGGTTCCTCAAGGTCGTGCTGGCGCTGAAGAACGCCGTCGTGCCGCCGAGTCCGTACTTCGGTGAGCCGAACCCCGGCATCGACCTGGCCGGCAGTCCGTTCGAGGTGCCCACCGCCGAGCGGGCCTGGGCGCGGCCTCGCGGTGGGCGGCGCCTGGGGGCGGTGAGCAGCTTCGGCATGGGGGGCACCAACGCGCACGTGATCCTCCAGGAGGCGCCCGACCCGGCCCCGGCCGCTCCGCCCTCCCGTCAGCGGCACCTGCTCGTGCTGTCGGCCCGTACTCCGAGCGCGCTGGAGACGGCGCGCGAGCGGCTGCGTGCGCATCTCCTCACGGAACCGGGGCCGGGTTCCGCCGCACTCGCCGACACCGCGGCCACCCTTCAGCTCGGCCGCACCGCCTTCCCGCACCGCATGGCCCTGATCGCCGACTCCGCGGCGGACGCGGCGGCCGCGCTCGCCCCCGGATCGCCGCAGGCCATGGCCGCTCAGGTCGGCACCGGCCGCCGCGACCTCGTGTTCATGTTCTCCGGCCAAGGCGCTCAGCACGTCGGCATGGGGGCCGAGCTGTACCGCACCGAGCCCGTGTACCGCGACGCCTTCGACACCTGCGCCGACCTGCTCCGCCCGACCCTCGGCCGGGACCTGCGCGACCTCGTCCTCGGCGACGTGGCGGCAGAACGGCCACCGGGCGCAGCGAAGGACGCGGCCGTCGCCGAACCGCTGCGCCGCACCGAATGCGCGCAGCCCGCCCTGTTCGCGGTCGAATACGCCCTCGCACGGCTCTGGGAGTCCTGGGGCATCCGGCCCGCGGCGATGATCGGCCACAGCGTCGGCGAGTACGTGGCCGCCTGCCTGGCGGGCACGATGCCCCTCGAGGACGCCCTGCGTCTGGTCGCCCTGCGCGGGCGCCTGATGCAGTCGCTGCCGCCGGGCCGCATGCTGTCGGTCGCGCTGCCGGTCGAGGAGGCCGAGCGGTTCGCCGGGGGAGACGTGGCCGTCGCCGCGTCCAACGCCCCGTCGCTCACCGTCCTGTCGGGGCCGGCCGAGGCGCTCGACGCCATCGAGCGGACGCTGGCCGCCCAGGGGGTCGCCGTCCGGCCGCTGCACACCTCGCACGCCTTCCACTCCCCGGCGATGGAACCCATCCTCGAGGACTTCCGCGCCCTGGTGGCCGCCGTCCCGCTCGCCGCCCCGGCTCTGCCGTTCGTCTCCAATCTGTCCGGGACCTGGATCACCGCCGAGGAGGCCACCTCGCCGGACTACTGGGTACGGCACCTGCGCGGGCGGGTCCGCTTCCACGAGGGCCTCGCTACCCTCGCCGAGACCGGACCGCTGGCGCTGATCGAGGTCGGCCCCGGCACCGCCCTGGCCACCCTGGCCCGGCAGAACCCCGAGATGTCCGGGAACCTCGTGATCGGCAGCCTGCCCGCGCCCGGCCGGCCGGTCCCCGCCGACCGGAGCGTGACCGAGGCCCTGGCCCGGCTGTGGCTCGCCGGGACGGAGCCGGACTGGACCGGCTACTGGCGCCACGACCCGCGCGGGCGTGCGGAGCTGCCGACCTACCCCTTCGAACGCGGACGCTATTGGATCGACCCTCCGGCCGACGAGGCGCTCATCGGTCTGATCCCCGCCGAGGGCGGACCTCCGGCCGACTCCCCGCCGCTCGCCGAAGCCGACCCGGCCGCTGCCGGACGGGGCGCCGCGGCGAACGAGGACGCAACGAACGGGACCGCGCACGACGCCGGGGCGCTGGCCGCGTACCCCCGGCGGCTGGCGACCGCCTACGTCGCGCCCCGCGACGAGCGGGAGGAGGCCGTCGCGGCCGTCTGGAGCGACCTGCTCGGCATCGCCGAGATCGGCGTCCACGACGACTTCTTCGAGCTCGGCGGCCACTCCCTGCTGGCCACCCGCGTCGTGGCCCGGCTGCTCGACGTGCTCGGCGTCGAACTCCCCCTCAGTGCCCTGATGGAGGCGTCGACCGTGGCCGCGCTGTGCGAGTACGCCGACGACGAGCTCATGCGTGCCTACCTCGGCAGCCAGTCCGCGTCCGCCGCCACCGATCCGCTGCCCGAACCCCGGAAAGAGGGCGTCCGATGACCGAGACCATCCGCGAACCCGCCCGCGAGATGTCGGCCGACCAGCGCGCCGAGATCCTCGCCCGCCTGCGCGCCGAGAAGCGCGACGCCGCCGCCGCCGGTCGACCGCGCCCCCGCGCCGCGGACCTGGACCTGATCCCGCTCAGCCCGGCCCAGGAGCGCCTCTACTTCCAGGACCTGCTCGATCCGGGCAACCCGGCCCTCAACATCACCGTCTCGATCCGGGTCCGCGGCGCCCTGGACCACGGCGCCGTGGAACGCGCGCTGGCCGTGGTCGTGGAGCGCCATGAAGCGCTGCGCACCGCGTTCCTGGCCGGCCCCGAGGGGCCCCGCCAGCGTGTCGTCCCCGCCGGACCGGTCGCCGTCCCCGTCGGCACCGCCGACGCCGATGCCGAGGGCGCGCCCGGCGACCGGCAGGGCCCGCCGGATCTCGACGCGGCCCTGCTCCGGCACGCGCGCACCCGACTCGACCTGGTCACCGGACGCCTCCTGGACGCCGCGCTGTTCCCCGTCGGGAACGACGAGCACCTGCTCCAGATCGTCGTCCACCACATCGCCTTCGACGGCTGGTCCACCTCCGTCCTCGTGGAGGAACTCGTCGAGGCCTACCGCGCCGACACCGCGGGCCGCCGGCCCAAGCTCGACGCACTGCCGATCCAGTACCCGGACTTCTCGCTGTGGGCGCGCGAGCGCGCGGCGGGGGACCGCTACGAGCGCCGCCTCGCCGCGGTCCGCGACCGCCTCAGCGGCGCCCCGTTCGTCCTGGACCTGCCCGCCGACAAGCCCCGGCCGCCGCTCCAGACCCACCACGGCGCCCTGACCCCCCTCGTCCTGGACTACGAGACCAGCGCCCGCCTGGCCGCCCTGGCCCGCGCCGAGGGCACCACGCCGTTCGTCGCCCTGCTCAGTGTCCTGACGATCCTGCTCCGCCGGGCCTCGGACGACGCCGAAGTGGTCATCGGGTCCCCGGTCGCCGGACGCACCCGTCCCGAACTGGAGCCGATGATCGGCTGCTTCGCCGACATCCTCGTCCTGCGCATGGCCCCGGCGGCCTCGGCCACCTTCCGCGACCTGCTGCGCGCGGCGCACGAGGAGGCCGGCCGGGCCTACGGGGACCAGGAGGTCCCGTACGCCAAGGTCGTCGAAGCCCTGGCACCGCCGCGCGACCCGTCCCGTAACCCCCTGTTCCAGGTCATGTTCGGCTTCCACGAGGTCCTCCCGGCCCGCTTCGACGACGCGGTCCCGGAGTTCACCGTGGAGACCCGCGACAACGGCGTCACCGACTTCGACCTGTTCCTGAACATGGACCGTCGCGAGGACGGCTGCTTCCAGGGCGAACTGCGCTACAACACCGACCTGTTCACCGCGGAGGCCATCGCCGACCTCACCGGGCGCTTCGCCGACGTGGCGCGCGCCGTCGCCGCCGCTCCCGACACGCCGTGGAACCGCCTCGCTCCGGCCCGCGCCGGGCTGGTCGCGCTGGCCGCCTCGTTCCCGGTCGAGCCGGTGCTGCCGGAGGTGCGCGCCTGGGCCAGGCACGCGGGGCTCGGACTGGGCTTCGAGGTGCCGTCCGAACCCGGCCCGGTGACCGCTCAACTGCGCGCGCTGACCGGCGTGTTCGGCAGGAACCCCGGCGCCGCCCACGTGGTGCTGCTGCGCTGGGAGGATCTGGCCAGGGCCGGCGCCGTACCGGACCGGCGCGACCCCGAGGCGGTCGGCGCGGCCCTGGACCGCGGCCTCGTAGAGTTCTGCGACGCGCTGTCCGCCTATCGCGCCTGGTCCGACGACCCGCTGACGATCGTGCTCTGCCCGCCCTCGGCGGCCTGGGCCCGCTGGCACGGCACCGAGGTCTTCGACGGTCCGGCCCGCCGTCTCGGCGAGGCCTGCCGCCGCTGGTCCGACGTCCGGATCCGCACCGCCCGGGCCACGGCGCCGAAGAACGCCGAGAGCAACGGGAGCGACGGGAGCGACGGCTTCGACGAGGACCAGGACGACGCCGACTTCCTCGACGGGCTGGACGTCGTGCCGTACGCCGGTGCCGACTTCCACGCCCTGCTCGGTGCCTCGGTCGTGCGCACCCTGCTGCCGCTGACCGTCCGCGACGAGGACGGGCACCCGGCCGAACTCCTCCCCGTCTGGCCGTCGCGGCTGGCCCCCGGGGCCGCCGGACCCGTCGGCGGTGCGGCCGCGGCCGACAACGCCGACCACGGACCGGCCGCGGAGAACGGAGCGCCGGGCGCGGCCGGATTCCGCGAGCCGGTCACCGACACCGAGCGCCGCCTGGCCGCGATGTGGCAGCAGGCGCTCAAGGTCGACCGGGTCGGCCTGGACGACAGCTTCTTCGCCCTCGGCGGCCACTCCTTCCTCGCCGTCGAACTGCTGACCCGCATCAAGGCCGAGTTCGGCCGCTCGGTGGAGCCGTTCGAGCTCTTCCGCGGCCCGACCCTCGGCCACCTCGCCCACCTCGTCGACGCCGCGGCACCCGGCGTGCGCGAGGACGGCCCGGTGCCCGTGCCACGCGACCGGACGCTCGCACCGTCCTCCACCCAGCGCCGGCTGTGGACCCTGGCGAAGGTGCACGGCGCCGGCCTCCTGCACAACAGCGCCTTCCCGCTGCGCATCGACGGCGACCTCGACGAGGCCGCACTGCGCACGGCTGTCGCGGCCCTGCTCGACCGCCACGAATCGCTGCGTACGACGATCGTCGAGGACCGCGACGGCGTACCGGTGCTGCACATCGTGCCCGACGCGGCGCGCTGGGGGAGCGAGGTCTTCCCCGCGACGACGACCGTCCCCGAAGGACCGGACCGGCCGGACGAGATCGAGCGCCTGATGCGCGCCGCCGCCGAGGAGACCTTCGAGCTCGACCGCGGCCCGCTGGCCCGGTTCCGGCTGTTCGCCGCCGGGCCGCGCACCCACTACCTGTCGATGGCCATGCACCACGCGGTCACCGACAACCGCTCCTGGGCCGTCATCGTGCGCGACCTCGCCGAGCTCTACCGCGCGGCCCGCTCGGGACGAGCCCCGGAACTGCCGGAGCTGCCGGTGCAGTTCGCCGACTACGCCCACTGGCAGCACGACTGGCTCCTCGGCCCCGGCGGGCGCGAACACGAGACGCGCTGGCGGGAGATCATGCGGGACGTCCCGGCGCTCTCCTCGCTGCCGACCGACTTCCCCCGCGCCGGGGAGATCGGTTCGGACAGCGCCTCGGTCACCCGGCGCGTCGACACCGAGCTGGCCGCGCGGCTGCGCGCCGCCGGACGCCGGATGGACGTACCGCTGTTCAGCGTCGTGCTCACCGCGTACCACCTGCTGGCCGCCCGGGCCGGCGGACGCGACGAGTTCGTCGTCGGCACGCTCAACGGCAACCGCGAGCACACCGGACTGTCCGATGTCGTCGGCGACTTCGCCGACCTGGTGCCGATCCGGCTGACCGGGGCCGGCGACCTGACCGTCGCCGACCGGGTCGCGGCCACCCACCAGGCGATCCTGGACGCCCGCGCCGTCCAGCGGCTGCCGTTCGAGAACATCGTCTCGGCGGTCCGCGCCACCCGCGTCCCCGGCCGCCAGCCGCTGTTCCAGACGCTGTTCAACTTCGTCGACGGCGACGACGGCCTGCCCGACCTCGACGGCCTGACCCTGGCGCCGCTGAACTGGCTCCGCGCCGGATCGGAGTTCGAGCTCCTGTTCAGCCTCGACGCCGAGGGCGACGAGTTCCTGATCACCCTGGACTACCAGACCGGGCTGTACGCACCCGCCGGGGCCGAGGCGCTGCTGGAGGCCTTCGCCGCCATGCTGGAGGCGGTGGCCGGCGACGCCGAGGCCCGCAGCGGCGACCTCGCCTTCCCCGAGGACTGCCGGATCCCGGCGATCGCGCCCGGCACCGCACCCGACACCGGGGCCGACCACGCCGCGACCGTCCCCACCACCGCCGTGGCGGCCAGCTTCACCGCAGAGGCGGCCGGACCGGCGCTCGGCTTCTGGTTCGACCTGTTCGGCCGGCCGGCCAAGGTCGCCTTCGCCCCCTACGCGCAGGTCGTCCAACAGCTGCTCGACCCGGACGCCGCCTTCGGTACCGCCGGGGCACGCGTCAACACCGTGCTGTTCCGCTGGGAGGACTGGGTCCGCCACCTCGGACACGACCCGCGAGCCCTCGCCGGCGCCGCCGACGGTCCGGCCCGCCTCGACGCCGTCGTACGGGACCTCGAAACCGCCCTCGGCGACCTGCACGCCGCCCTGCTCAGCCACCGCACCTGGAGCCGGACGCCGCTGCTGCTCGCCGTCTGCCCGGCCTCGCCCGGCTGGTCCGCGGAACCGTGGGCCACCCTGGAACGCGGGCTGACCGCGCGTCTGACGCGGCTGGCCGCCTCCCTGCCCGCCGTACGGGTTCTCGACGTCGGGCCGGTCGCCGACCGGTACCCGGTGGACCGGCGCGACGACGAACACGCCGACCGCCTCGCGCACATGCCCTACACGCCGGAGTTCACCACGGTGCTGGCCACGGTGCTGGCCCGCGCCGTCCTGAGCACCGCACCGCGGCGCACCGTCCTCCTGGACCCCGGCCGTCTCCTCGGGCTCGGCGGCGGAGCGGGGGCCGACGGCGGCGAAACCGCCGCGCTCGTCGCCCGCGCGCTGCGACGGGCGACGGTCCAGGGCCGCTCGCTGGTGTTCGCCGGTGCCGATCCCGCCGTACGACGGGACCTCGCCGCCCGTCCCGACCTGCTGCCCGACCCGGACGCCGCCTCGTGGCTCGCCGGGCCTTCCGCCGGGGACCTCGAAGCCGGATTCGCGCAGGCGGTCGCCGCCGGCACCCTCGACCCGGCCGACTGCATCGTGCTGGACCCGGACCCCGCACTCTGCGGGCGGCTGGGCACCCGCTTCCCGGGCGTGCTCGCGGTCGCGCCACCGCGGGACGCGGACGGCGCGCGCCACGTACTGGACCACCTGTGGGCGCTCGACCAGCCGCTCTTCGACGGGGAGCACGACGCCGCCCTCAGGACCGCGCCGGACGTCGGCGCGGCCGCCGGCTCGCGCATCCTGACCGACCTGTCGGACGCGGCCGGCATCCAGGCGGCCGTGGACCGGGCCCGCTGGCGCGTGTACCGGGGCGAATACGTCGAGCCGCGCACCGAGCGCGAACGGCGACTGGCCGAGATCCTGGCCCGGCTGCTCGGCATCGATCGCGTCGGACTCTCCGACAGCTTCATGGCCCTCGGCGGCGACTCGATGACCGCGATCCAGGTCGTCTCCCAGGCCGCCCGGCACGGCATCAGCCTCTCGCCGCGTGCCGTCCTGGAGGCACCGTCGGTCGCCGACCTGGCCGAGGCCGACGCGGCGCCGGTCGTCGTCGCCGACCAGGGCCCGGTCGTCGGACCGGTGGCCCTGTCCCCGGCCCAGCGGTGGTTCTTCGCCAACCCGCTCGGAACCGGCGGCGACCCCAACTACTACAACCACCCCTACTACCTCACGGTGCGGGCGGACGTCACCGCGGATCACCTGGAGAGCGCGCTGCGCGTCCTCGTGGACCACCACGACGCACTGCGGCTGCGCTTCGCCCGCGGCGAGGACGGCGAGTGGCACCAGTGGTCCGAACCCACCGGCGTCCAGGTGCCGTTCGAACGCGTCGATCTGACCGGGACACCGGCCGAGGACCGCGCCGCGCGGGCCGAGGCCCTGGCCGTCGGGCTGCAGAGCGGCCTCGACCTGGCGGCCGGGCCGACGCTGCGCGCGCTGCACCTGCACACCGACGGCGAGCCGGACCGGCTGCTGATCATCTGCCACCACCTGATCGTGGACGGCATGTCCCGCGGCATCCTCCTGGAGGACCTGACCACCCTCACCGAACAGGCCGTCACGGGGGCACCGCTGCGGCTGGCGCCGAAGACCACGTCGTTCCGCGACTGGACCGACCGGGTC
Source organism: Streptomyces griseoruber (assembly GCF_001514205.1). Taxonomy (GTDB): domain Bacteria; phylum Actinomycetota; class Actinomycetes; order Streptomycetales; family Streptomycetaceae; genus Streptomyces; species Streptomyces griseoruber. The sequence continues at coordinate 100,198 of NZ_KQ948784.1, forward strand.
GACGCGTACGCGGCCGACGACGAACTCCTCGCCGAGGTGCCGTTCTGGCTGGAGCAGATCGCCCCCACCCCGGAAGGCGCCCGCGCACCGGTCGTGCCGGTCGACCACGAGGGCGGCTCCCGGGAGATGGCCTACATGGAGACCGCCGAGGTGCGGGTCAGCGCCGAGGAGACGGCCGCGGTGCAGCGGCGCGTCGTCGGCTGGCGCGCCAGCCTGTCCGACGCGGTCTTCGCCGCCTCGGCCTCGGTCCTGGCCGAATGGACCGGCAGCGACTCCTGCCGCTTCGCGGTGGCCGGGCACGGGCGGCCCCACCGATTCCCGGACCTCGACCTGGTCCGGACGGTGGGCTGGTTCCAGATCTACTTCCCGATCGGCATCGACGTCGCCGGCGCCGAGGGCGGGTCGCTGGTGCGCTCGCTGCACCGTCAGCTCGCCGTCGTCCCCGACTCCGGCTTCGGCTACGCGGTGCTGGCCGGCCAGCATGCCGATCCCGCACTGCGCGCCAGCCTGACGGGCGGCGAGCAACCGCTGTTCAGCTTCAACTACATGGGCGAGTCCGGGTTCGAGCAGACCTCCGCGCACACGTCCCTGTTCGGGCACTGCCCCGACTCCTACGGCCCCTGCCAGGACGGTGCGTGCACCTGGCCCTACCTGTTCGACCTGATGCCGGCCATCGTCGACGGCGCGCTGGTCCTCCAGATCTACTACCGGCGCAGCATCCATGACGCCGCGACCGTCACGGCCCTCGCCGAGCGCATCGCCGACCGGTTCCGCGCCCTGGCCGCGGCCGAGGACTGACACCCGCTCGTCCCGCGACCGCGCCCGTGTCCCTTCGTTCATCACCTCCGCGTCCTGTGAAAGGTGGATCCGACCATGTCCTCCCGGCCCACGTGCCCCGGCACCTCGTTCCCGGCCCTCGCGGCTCCTGCCCCGGCACCGCGCCCCCGGCAGGCGGTCCGCTGATGGCCACCGCCGAGCAGACGGCCGCCGTGCCGCCGACCGACCAGCTGTCCGGCCTGATCGCCGAGGTCCTGGGGGTGCCGGGGGCCGAACTGACCGAGGACTCCGGGCCCGGCGTCCTCGAGGCCTGGACGAGCCTGAAGCACGTCGAGGTCGTGGTCGTGCTGGAGGAGCACTACGGAGTGGCCCTCAGCAGCCGGGAGATCAAGGGCATCACCAGCATCGCCGGTCTGCGCGGACTCCTGGCGGCCAAGGGGGTCGCGGGGGTGGCCCCGTGACCGTCGCCGACCTCGCGCCGCCGACCGTGCCGGTCCCGGCCCGCCGGCCCGCCGGGACCGGACCCGGCGGCCCCGGCGCGCCGCTGGTGATCCGGCACGTCGAGCGGACCGGGGCGAGCCCGTCCGCGGACGGTACGGCGGTCCCGGGGCACCACGACCGTCTCGCGGCCTCCCGCGCCCACCGCTCCCTCAACCCTTGACGCGGTCCGTTCCCCCGCCGAGGTCAAGCAGGCCCTGGAGACCGCCGACATCCTCGCCGGCCCCAGGCGCCGACGGAAGGACGATCATGCCACTGCCCCTCACCGACGTCCCGGTCGACCTGCGCGCGCTGCGGGCCGCCCACCAGGAGACCGAGCGCACGGGACCGCCCGACGGACCGCGCATCGGGATCATGGCCAGCTACACGGCCGACTCGGTCGTGCCCTATCTCGCCACGGCGCTCGGCGGGGCGTACGGCCGCCCGGACGTCCACGTCGCGCCCTACAACCAGATCGTCCAGGAGTGCCTCGACCCGGACAGCGGCTCCGCCCGGGCCGACCTGGACGTGGTGGTCGTCGCGCAGCGCCTGGAGGAACTGGAGGACGGCGCCTGGACCGCCGGGCTGCTGGCCGTCGCCGACGCCGCCCGCGAGGCCGCGGCCCGGTGGGGCGCCACCCTGGTCGCGGTGCTTCCCGGTCTGCCGGCGGCCGATCCGCTGGGTGTCGCGGACGACTGCTGGTCCGACGGCCGCACCGCCGCGGCCGCGGCCGCCCGGGAGGCGATGCGGACCGCGCTGGCCGACCGGCCCAACGTCCACCTGGTCGATCTCGAAGCGGTGCTCCGCTCGCTCGGTGCCGCGAAGGCGCACCATCCGGCGCTGTACCAGTTCGCGAAGGTCCCCTATCGCGAGGAGGTCTTCCACCACCTCGGGGCGCGCATCGCCCACGTCCTGCGGTTGCGGACCGGCGACACCCGCCACGCCGCGGCGCTGGACCTGCGCGGTCTGGCCGACGCCGACGACGTCGACGGGTTCGGCGGAGTCCTGCGCTGGTTGTCCGCCGCCGGAGTGCCGTCGTACGTACTCGGCGGCCGAGACGCGGTCCCGGCGTGGCGTGACCTCATCACGAGCGACCCGAGCGTCCCGGCACGGCTGTCCGACTGGTCCTTCGACGACCGTGACCTCGACACCCAGGTGCGCGACCTGGCCGCCGCGGCCGGTCTGACCGCGCGGGACGTCGCCCTGCTCCAGCGCCGGGAGGACCATCTGCTCGTCACGGTGCGGACCGCCCACGGCGGCCCCGCCGAGTCAGTGGACCTCGGTGCGGACGCCGCGGCCTGGCCCTCGCGCCTGGCCGCCGCCGGGGTCTTCGACCGACTGCCGGTGCCCGGCGCGCCGGGCCGAGCGGCCGCCCGGGGCGGCCCCCTCGACGGCGACGGAGTCCCGGAGCCCGCCGCCGGTCTGTCGCTGGCCTCCTTCGTCGCCGGGCTGGGTGTCCAGGCCGACTTCCGGGCGGCCCGGGACGGCGACCTCCCCAAGATCAACGACATGCTCGTGGCCTCCAAGGAGTTCACCCTCGGCGTGCCGGTCCCGCCCGTGACGGCGGGCGCGGTGCGGGCCGGCGGCGACCGGGTCCTGCTGCTCGGCAGCGTCCGGGACCGCCTCGGCGACCTCGGCCCCAGCGTCGTCCTGTCGCTGGCCAGACAGGGCTCGGACTGTGTCGTCGAGGCCTTCGTCATCTCCTGCCCGGCCATGGGCAAGGGCGTCGAGACCCGGGCGATGCGCGAGATCGCCGCACACGCGCGGGCCATGGGCGCCGACCGGATCGTCACCGCCTACCGCGACACCGGCCGCAACCGCGCGGCCATCGACTTCCTCCGATCGCCCACGGCGGGCGGCACAGCCGAGACGCCCGACGGCGCCGTCCTGGAACTCCTCGTGCGCGCCGAGACCACCGACACGGGAGCCGTGATCACCTCATGACCGAGATACCCACTCGGGCGGGCGCCCGCGCCCGCCGGTTCTCCGCCCAGAACCTCCGGCGCGTCCACCACGAGGCCGGGCTCGATCCCCTCGAGACCGCACCGACCGCCGCGGCGCGGGCCGACCGGCCGGACGGCGCGCAGGAGGACGTCTGGCTGTTCGACCTGACCACACCCGAGGCGCTGGTCCATCAGATCGCCCTGGTCGTCGACCTGACCGGGCCGCTCGACCGGGAAACCGCGACGAACGCCGTCCGTGTGCTCGGCCGCCGCCACGAGGCGCTGCGCGCACGGTTCCCGGCCGACGGCTCCGGCACACCGGTCATGGTGGTCGAGCCCGAGTTCACCGGGGTGCTCGACTACGTCGATCTGACCGTCCCCGCCACCGACAGCGGCGCCGGCGCGACAGACGCCGTAGGCGATGCCGACACCGGGGCGCCGTCGTCGGACTCCGCGCCCGGGCCCGGGGTCGAACGGCGCTGGACCGCGCTCGCCGACCGCGAGACCCACCGGCCCTTCGACCTGGAGAACGGCCCGCTGGCCCGCTTCACCCTGGCCCGGGTGGCCGGACGGCGGCACCGGCTCCTGGCCGTCGTGCACCACATCGTCGCCGACGGCCGGACGCTCCAGTTGCTCCACGGCGACCTGGTGGCGGCTCTGCGCGGCGACGACCTGCCGACTCCGCCGCCGGCCCTGGCCGCGGCGGCCTCCCGCCTCCGTGCCGCCGCCGACAAGCCCGACCTGGCACAGCGACTGGACCGCCGCGCCGCCGAACTGGCCGACCTGCCGGCCGACACCGACCGCTGGCCCTCCTTCGGACGTCCGGCCACGGGCGATCCCTACGCCGCCGCGGTCCTCCCGGTCGATGTCCCGGCTCCGCTGGCCGAGGCCGTCCACGCGATCGCGGCGGCGGAGCGCGCCACGCCGTTCATGGTCTGGCTCACCGCGCTGTCCGTCCTGGTCCAGCACATGTCGGGCCAAGGGGAGGCGGTCCTCGGCACCGTCGTCGGCCGCCGCGACGCCGCCTCGCGCGACACCGCCGGGTTCCTCGCCAACCAGGCCCCACTGCGCGTCCGCCTGCCGGCCGACACGACCTGGCGCGAGGCCCTGCGCGTGGCCCGCGAGGCGACCCTGTCCGCCTTCGACGACGCCGACATCCCGTTCCGCCGCCTTGTCGAACGCCTCGCCCCGGCCCGTCGCCCCGACGCACACCCGCTGTTCCAGGTGCTGCTCGGCGGCCGCCAGCCGCTGGACCCCCCGGCCGCCGTCGGCCCCCTGACAATCGAGGCGAGCGAACACCTCTCCCACCGCTCCCTGTACGAGGTGGAACTCCAACTCGCCGACCTGCCCACGGGAATGCCGGGATACCTGCGCTACCGGACGGCGGTGCTGGACTCCTCGACGGCCGCCGCCGTCGTGGCCGGTTTCGTCCGCCTCCTGGAAACCCTGACGTCCTCGCCCGACAGCCCGATAGCCGCGACGCCGTGGCCCGCCGAGCTCAGTCCTCCCGCCAGGGCCGACCACGGGCCCGCCGGGCCGGCCGCCGGCCGGGGCATCGAGGCCGGCCGACGCCGGACCGCGCCCCGCCGCCCCGCCGACATGCCTCGCCGTCAGCCGTCCAACCCCACACAACTGCGCGTCGCCGAGGTCTGGCGAACCGTGCTGGAGCAGATGCCGCCCGGCATCGACGACGACTTCTTCGCCGTCGGCGGCCATTCCCTCAGCGCGGTCCGGGTCGCCTCCCTGCTGGCCGCCGAATTCCGCCTGCCCCTCACGGCCCGTGCCCTGTTCGACCATCCGACCGTCGCCGAGGTGTCCGCGTTCCTCGACGGCTGGGCCGCGTCCGACGGCGGGCGCACCGACACGACGGCACCGGCCACGCCCGTCCCGGTGACCGGGCGCACCGAAGCGGGGGCACCGCTCTCCGCGACCCAGCGGCGCATGTGGCTGCTGTCGCAACTGCACCCCGGCAACGCCGTCTACAACCTGCCGTACGCCTTCCGCGTCAGCGGCGACCTCGACGCCACCACCCTCGAAGCGGCGCTCAACGACCTCGTCGCCCGCCACGAAGCCCTGCGCACCGTCGTCGACGTCCACGACGAACAACCGCGACAGCGCGTGTCGCCCACCCTCGCGGTGCGCCTGGCCGTGGAGGAACCCGGTGCCGCCGAGCCCGACGGCACCGCCCCCGCCGACCTCGCGGCCTGGGTCGTCGACCGGATCGACGCCGAGGCCCGAGCGCCCTTCGACCTGTCCGCCGGCCCGCTGATCCGGGCGCGCCTCATCGCACCGGGCACCCCGTCGGCCGCGCTTGTCGTGACCGCGCATCACCTCGCCTGCGACGGCTGGAGCCTGGAACTGCTCTTCGCCGAACTGGCGGAGCTCTACACCGCCCGCACCGAGAACCGCCCCAGCACCGCGCCGGCGCCCGCGATCCAGTTCATGGACTTCGCCGCCTGGCAGTCCGAGCAGCTCACCGGCGCGCACCGCGAGCGGCTCGCCGACTACTGGCGCGGCAAACTCGAAGGCGCCCCCACGCTCCTGGACCTGCCCACCGACCGGACCCGGCCCGCGCAGCGCCGGCCGGACGGGGCGGTGGTCGACTTCGCCTGGCCCGCGGACGTGGAGGAACGGGTCGCCGAGTTCTCCCGGCGGCACGGCGTCACCGCCTATGCGACGCTGCTGGCCGCCTTCGCCTCGGTCGTCCACCGGCACACCGGCCGCGACGACCTCCTCATCGGCACACCCGTCGCCAACCGCGTCCGCCCGGAGTTCGAAAAGACCGTCGGCTGCTTCGTCAACCTGGTACCGCTGCGCCTGCGCGTCGCCGGGGACACTCCCTTCCTCGACCTGGCGCGCGCCGCCCATCTCACCATCAGCGAGGCACAGGAACACCAGGACTTCCCCTTCGAGGACCTCGTCGCGCTGCTGCGCCCGGACCGGGACCCCAGCCACGACCCCGTCGTACAGCTGCTGTTCGTCCTCCAGGACGTCGACACCGGCCTCAGCCTGCCCGGCGCGGACCTCACTCCGCTGCCCGCGCACGGCGGAGGCTCCATCCAGGACCTGACCGTCATCCTCCAGCACGCCGGGGAGCAGGCCGGAGGCGGCTTCCTCGGCACCGCCGAATTCAACACCAGCCTCTACGGCGCGGACACCGTGAGCCGCTTCCTCGGCCACCTCGCCACCCTGCTCCAGGCCGCGCTGTCCGCGCCGGACACGGCGGTCGCCGACCTGGACCTGCTGACCCGCGACGAGCTCGCCCAGCTCGACCGCTGGAACGACACCGGCCTGCCCGCGCCGACGGCCGCGGACGTCCCGGCCCTGTTCGAGCGCTGGGCGGACCGGGCACCGGAGCGGCCCGCCGTCGTCGGCGCCGAGGGCGAGCTGAGCTACGCCGCACTCGAAGCGCGGGCCAACCGGCTCGCCCACCACCTCGCCGAGATCGGAGTCGGACCCGGGACGGCCGTGGGCGTCGCGCTGGACCGCTGCCAGGACCTGCCGGTCGCGTTCCTGGGCGTGCTCAAGGCCGGGGCGGTCTACGTCCCGCTGGACACCGGCTATCCGGCCGAACGTCTGGCCCTCATGATCGACGACACCGAGGTCAAGGCCCTGATCACCCGGGCCGGCCGCGCCGAACCGCCCGGCGCCGACCGCCTGCCGGTGGTCTGCCTGGGCGGCCCCGACGACCCGCTGGACCGGTACCCGGACACCCGGCCGCCCCGGAACGTCGATCCGGGCGCCCCGGCCTACATCGTCTTCACGTCCGGCTCCACCGGCCGGCCCAAGGGCGTCGCGATCCACCACCGCGGTGTGGTCAACTCCGCCCACGCCGAGCGGGCGTTCGTCGACCCGGAGTCGCCGGACACCGTGATCCAGTTCTCCTCGCCGAGCTTCGACGGCTCCGTCCTGGACTTCACCCTCGCCTTCGCCCACGGCGGACGGCTGTGCGTCGTGCCCCGCGACCGCATGCTGCCCGGCCCCGACCTGGCCGAGACCGTCCGCCGCCACCAGGTGACGACGGCGTTCCTGCCGCCGTCCGCGCTCGCCGTGATGCGGCCCGACGACGTGCCCGGACTGCGCACCATCCTGGTCGGCGGCGAGGCGTTCCCGCCGGAGCTGGGCCCGCTGTGGGCGCCGAACCGCCGGCTCTTCAACATCTACGGCCCCACCGAGACCACCATCTGGTGCACGCACACCCTCCTCGACGGCACCGAGCGCCGGCCGACCATCGGCACCTCGGTTCCCGGCACCACCGCGCACGTCCTGGACGAGCGCCTGCGCCCCGTGCCGGTCGGCGTCCCCGGCGAGCTGTGCATCGGCGGCCTCGGCGTGGGGCTGGGCTATGTGCGCCGGCCCGAACTGACGGCCCGCCAGTTCCCGCTGGACCCGTACGCCGCCGAACCCGGCGCACACCTCTACCGCACCGGCGACCTGGTGCGCCGCCTGCCCGACGGCAACCTGGACTACCTGGGCCGCATCGACCGGCAGGTGAAGGTCCGCGGCCACCGCGTCGAACTGCCCGAGATCGAGGCCCGCCTGGAGCGGATCCCCGGCGTCGGGCGCGGTGTCGTCACCGCGCGCCGCGACGGGTCCGGGCCCGGACCGCTCCGCCTGGTCGCCTATGTCTCGCCCGCCGCCCCGCTCGGCGTCGCCGATCTGGACCCCTCCGTGCTGCGGCGCCAACTGGCCCGGACCCTGCCGGAGTTCATGGTGCCCGCGGTGATCGTGCCGCTGGCCGCACTGCCGCTCAACGGCAACGGCAAGATCGACCACGCGAAGCTGCCCGAGCCACCGCGCGACCGGAACACCGGAACGGCCCGCGTCGCTCCGGTGTCACGTCTGGAGCGGGAGATCGCGGCCGTCTGGTGCGACCTCCTCGGCCTCGACGAGGTCGGCACGCACGACAACTTCTTCGAGATCGGCGGCGACTCGCTGCTGCTCGCCCGGGTCAGGACCCGGCTGACGCAGGTGCTGGACCGGGACATCGCCGCGCTCCAGCTCTTCACCCATCCGACCGTGCACGACCTGGCCGCCGCGCTCTCGGACGACGCGCCCCGGGCCACGGCGGCGGCCCCGGCCACGGCGGTCCGGTCGGCCCGGCCCGGTGCGCGCAGTGCCCTGCTGACGCGAGCGCGACGTGCCACCGCCGGCCACGACGACGAGGGGAACATGACCCGATGAACGTCGCCCCGCCGACGATTGCGGCCCCCGGCGCACCGGCGCCGCAGACGTCCGAGGCCGCACGCGCGGCACTGCTCGACCGGCTCCGCGGCGCACCGCCCGCGGGCACCTGGCCCGCCGACCGCGGCGTGCCGCAGCCCCCGCCCGGACCACGGCGTCCGACGCTGGCGTTCGAGATCCCGGCCGACCTCGCCGACGGCCTCGCGGCCGTCGCGCGGGAGCAGGGCGTACCGGGGGTGCTCGCGACGCTGGCCGCCGGGCTGCACGCGCTGCTGTACCGGGTCGCCTCGCCCTGGGAGAACGCCGGCATCGAGGAGATCGTGGTCGGTGCCGGGCGGGACGGTGCGTGGGCACCGCTGCGGCAGTCCCTCGATCCGGACACCGCGTTCTCGGACCTCGCCTCGCGGGCCGCCGCCGAACTGCGGGACGCGGTCGGCGGGGAGTTCGCCCTCGGTGAGCAGTCCGGCATCGCTGCGGAGGACTTCTGCCGGGCCGCCGTCCTGATCGGCGGCGGCGAACTGCCGCTGGATCTCGTGTTCGCCTTCGACACCGAGAACGGGCGCCATGGCGAGCTGGCCTACGACGGCCTGCGTTATGCGCCGGACACGGCCGAGCGCATCGTCGCGGGCTACCTCGAACTGCTGCGCGCGGCGATCAGCGATGTGAAGACGCCGATCGGCCTGCTGCCTCTGGTGCCCTCGCCGGCGCGGAATCCCGCAGCCGAGGCCGACGGGATGTCCGGGGCGAGCGAGTGGGACGTCACCGCCCATGAGCTGTTCGACCGCGCCGCCGCGCGGTACCCCGAGGCCCAGGCGCTGCGCTGGGACGGCGGTGCGATGACCTACGCCGAGCTGAAGGCCGCCGCCGACCGGTGCGCCCGCCGGATCGGTACCGCCCGCGCCGTCGCGCTGTCCGGGCCGCGCTGCCCCGAACTGATCGTCGCACTGCTGGCGATCCTCAAGAGCGGAGCCGGATATGTGCCGCTCGACGCGGCGTACCCCCGCGACCGCCTCGACCACATGCTCAGCGACAGCCGCGCCGAAGTCCTGATCGGCCCGGCCGGAATCGACGGTGCGCTCACCGTTCCCGAGGGCGTCCGCGTCATCGGTCTGCACGACCTGCTCGTGGACGCGCCGAGCCTCCCGGTGGATCCGCGGTCCGCGCCGCGTCCCCCGGCCACCACCGCGGACCTCTGCTACGTGATCTACACCTCCGGCTCGACCGGACTGCCCAAGGGCGTCGGCATGCCCCACCGGCCGCTCGCCTCCCTGCTGGACTGGCAGTTCCGGCACTCGCAGGCCGGCCCCGGCTGGAACACCCTGCAGTTCGCGGCGTTCAGCTTCGACGTCGCCTTCCAGGAGATGTTCGCCACCTGGGGCACCGGCGGCACCCTGGTGCTGATCACCGACGAGATCCGCCGCGATCCGGACCGGCTGGCCGACTGGCTGACCGCACAGCGCGTGCACCGCTTGTTCCTGCCCTTCGTCGCCCTCCAGCAACTCGCCGAGGCGGCAGCGCACTCCGGCCGCTACCCCGCGGCCCTGCGCGAGGTCGTCACGGCGGGGGAGCAGCTGCACGTCAGTCCTGCCGTACGCGAGTTCTTCCGGCGCACCGGCGCCTCGCTGGAGAATCAGTACGGCCCTTCGGAGACCCACGTCGTCACCGCCGAACGCCTGTCCGCCGACCCGGCCGACTGGCCGGAGCTGCCGGCCATCGGCGGCCCGATCGACCGCGCGGTGGTGGAGATCCTCGACGAGCGGCTGCAACCCCTGCCGGACGGGGTACCCGGCGAGATCTGCGTCTCCGGGGTGCCGCTGGCCGACGGGTATCTGGGCCGGCCCGACCTGACCGCCGAGCGCTTCGCGGTCCGCCATCCGGCCGTCGGGCCGACCGGCCCCGTCAGCCCGGGCGACTCCGCCGGTGTCCGGCCCGCGCGGGACGCCGCCGAGCCGATCAGGGTCCGGACCTACCGCACGGGTGACTTCGGAACCCGGCTCCCCGACGGCCGGATCCACTGCCTCGGCCGCCGCGACGGGCAGGTCAAGATCCGTGGCTTCCGGGTCGAGCTCGGTGAGGTCGAGGCGCAGATCCTGGCCCAGGAAGGGCTGGCCGAGGCCGTCGTCGTGGTACGGGAAGGGGCGTCGGACAAACAGATCATCGCCTACTACCTGCTCGCCGAGGGCTGCGATGTCCCGCCGCGGACCCTGCGTGACGATCTGGCGCGGATCCTGCCCGGGCACATGGTGCCCTTCGCCTGTGTCGCCGTCACCGCGCTGCCGCTGACCCCCAGCGGCAAGGTGGACCGGCGCACTCTGGCCGGGCGGCCGCTGCCCGAGGACATCGACGCCGCGTACGAGGCCGTACTCGAGGAGCGCGGCACGGCCGAAGCGGCCGGAGCGGCCGATGCCGTCCCGGCGGTCCCGGACGCGGCCGACGGCGCGACCGCCGACGGCACCGCGTCCGCGTCGCCCTTCGCGGAGCTGCTGGTCGAGATCTGGGCCGACGCCCTGGCCCGCGACGCCATCGGCGTCCATGCCGATCTGTTCGCGCTCGGCGCCGAATCGGCCACCGCGCTGGAGGTCGCCTCGCAGCTGACGGAGATCTTCCGCGTGACCGTCCCGGCGCGCGTGCTGTTCGACCGGCCGACCGCCGCCGGTCAGGCCGCCTGGTTCGCCGCCCGCGACGCCGCGGGCGACGGCCGCCTGGCCGACATCGCACGGCTGCTCCTCGCCTCCGAAGCCTGAGACCGCCTCCACTCCTGACCGGGAAGGTCGACATGGAAGACCACATCAGCACCCTCCACGACGTCTTCGCCGCCACGGCGCGGCGCCACCCCGAGCTGCCGGCCGTCGAGCTGTCCGAATCGTCGATCAGCTACGCCGAGCTGGAGCGCGCGGCCGAGGCCCTGGCCGAGAGCCTCACCGCCGCACACGGCCGCGTCCGCTCGGTGGCCCTGCTGGCCGCGCGCAGCGCTGTCGCCTACGCCGGGTATCTCGCGGCACTGCGCCTGGGCGCGCAGGTCGTGCCGCTGAACCTCAAGTATCCGCCGCGGCGCAACTCCGCCATCTGCGAGCTGGCCGACGTCGACGTGATCGTCGCCGACGCGTCCGGGCAGCAGTGGCTCGCCCACTGCCCCTCCGGCACCGGGCCGGCGCGGCCGGTGCTGGGGCTCACCGACGAGGAACTCCTGGCCGCCGTCCCGGACGGTTCGCTACCGCCCGCCTCCGTCGGCCCCGACGACATCGCCTACCTCCTGTTCACCTCCGGCTCGACCGGGCGGCCCAAGGGCGTGCCGATCCGGCACCGCAACGTCCTGGCGTTCCTGGCGCACACCGTCCCCCGCTACGAGGTCGGCCCGGGCTGCCGTATGTCGCACACCTTCGACCTGACCTTCGATCTCTCGGTGTACGACCTCTTCGTCACCTGGGGCGGCGGCGCGACGCTGGTCGTGCCCGAAGCGGCCGAACTGCTGAGCCCCGTCGACTACGCGGTGAACCGGCGGCTCACGCACTGGTTCTCGGTGCCCTCGGCGGTCTCGGCCGCCGCCGGGCTCGGTGGTCTGCCCGCCGGGAGGGGGCCCGGGCTGCGCTACAGCGTGTTCTGTGGTGAGCAGTTCACCTATGCGCAGGCCGAGGCGTGGAGCGGATTCGCCTCCGCGTCGGTCGTGGAGAACATCTACGGCCCGACCGAGCTGACGCTGGCGTGCGCGGAGTTCCGGCTGCCGAAGGAGCGCCGGGACTGGCCGGAGACCGTGAACGACACCGTGCCGATCGGCACCGTCTACCCGGGTCTGGAGTATGTCGTCACCGACGACGGCGAGCTGTGCGTCCGCGGCCCGCAGCGTTTCGACGGATACCTGGACCCGCGCGACAACACCAACCGGTTCCTCGGCCCCGCGGAGCATGAGGGCCATGACGGCCCGGACGGCGGTGCGCTGAGCGAGGCGCACTACTACCGCACCGGCGACCGGGTCCGCCGTGAGGACGACGGCACGCTGATCCACCTCGGCCGCCTCGACAACCAGGTCAAGATCCGCGGCTACCGGGTCGAACTCGGCGAATTCGAGACCCTGTTGCGCCGCCACCCCGGCGTCCGGGAGGCCGTCGTCGTGCCGGTGCAGCACCGCGACGCCACCGAGCTGATGGCCTGCTACACCGGTGAGCCCGCCCGCGAGGCCGATCTGCGCCGCTCCCTGGCCGCGGGACTGCCGGTCCACCTGGTGCCGCACGTGTTCCTGCACGTGGAATCCATGCCCCTCAACCCCAACGGCAAGATCGACCGCGCCATCGTGGCGAAGCTCGTCGCCGAGCAGGCCAAGCTCACGCGGCCCTGACGGGCCGGGAGCGCCGGCCCGAGACCAGCACCCGTAAGTCGAAGAGAGGGATCGCGAACCGTGCTGACCGTCTATACAACGATGCCTTCCTGGCAGGATCGGACACCGCAGGAATACCGCCGCCGCGTCGTCGACGTGGCCCGCTGGACCGAGCAGGCGGGTTTTCGCGGCGCGCTGGTCTACACCGACAACACACTCGTGGACGCCTGGGCCGCGGCTCAGCTCGCCCTCGACCACACCGAGCGGTTCGTCCCCCTGGTCGCGGTCAACCCGGTGGACAGCCACCCGTTCGCCGTCGCCAAGACGATCAGCACCCTGGCGTTCCTCTACGGGCGGCGCGTCGACCTGAACCTGGTCACCGGCGGTTTCTCCAAGCACCTGAGCGAACTGGGCTGCGAACTGGGCCACCGGGAGCGCTACGACCGGCTGGCCGAGTACGGCGAGATCATCAGGCAGCTGACGGCGGCGCCGACGGCGGTGACCTACACCGGCAAGTACTACTCCCTGGACGCCGCCGTGGTCAGCCCGCCGGCCGATCCCGCCCTGGCGCCGGACCTCTATGTGTCCGGGGCCTCCGACGACTGCCGCGAGGTCGCGCGGCTGCTCGGCGTCGACCGGCTGTCCTATCCGCACCAGATCGACAGCTACCAGGGTGACCGGCCGCTCGCCGGCTGCGGTGTGCGCTTCGGCGTCATCGCCCGCGACGACGCGGAGGAGGCGTGGCGGATCGCCCACGAGCGTTTCCCGTCCAGCGAGTCGGGCGAGAGGCTGCACGAATGGGCCGTCGGCAAGGTCGAGTCGCACTGGCACCTGAAGCTCTCGCGCGACGCGCTGCGCTCGCACGCGCCGAAGGGGGTCTACTGGCTCTATCCGTTCCGGGCCTACCAGACGTTCTGCCCCTACCTGGTCGGGACCTACGCCGAGGTCGGTGCGATGCTCCAGCGCTACATGGCGCTCGGAGTGAGCACCCTGATCCTGGACGAAGTCGTGGAGCCCGAGGACCTGCATCACACCACGACCGCGCTCGACCACGCCTACGCGCAGGCCGGGTGATCCGATGAGCACACCGATCAGCACCTCGTCCGAATGGCTTCGCGGCTACGACGAGCGGCTCGACGCCCGGGTCCGCATGGTCTGCTTCCCGCACGCCGGGGGATCGGCGGCCTTCTACCGGCCGTGGCATCGGGGACTGCCGCCCCTGGTCGAACTGCACGCGGTGCAGTACCCGGGACGGGGCGAGCGCCGGACGGCACCCTTGGTCGACGACGTCCGGACCATGGCCGGACTCATCGTGGACGACCTGGCCCCGCTGCTCGACCGTCCGCTGGCCCTGTTCGGCCACAGCATGGGTGCCTTCATCGCGTACGAGGCGGCGCGGCTCCTCGAGGGGCGCGGCACGCCGCCGGTGCACCTGTTCGTCTCGGGGCAGATCGCGCCGTGGACTCCGGACGATGTGCGGAGCGGCACGGTCCGCGGCCACCCCCGCGCCGACATCGGGATCGCGGACGCCGACGACGAGGAGATGGTCCGCCACCTGGAGCGCCTCGGCGGCACCGAGGTCGAACTCCTGGCCGACCCCGAGATGCGCGAGATCTTCCTGCCCTACATCCGCAACGACTTCCGGATGCTCCAGTCCTACCGCCCGGCGGTCGGTCCGCCGCTGACCACCGCGATCACGGCGCTCACCGGTGCCGACGACCCGGTGGCCACCCCCGCCCTGGCCGCCCGGTGGCGGGACCTGACCACCGCGGACTTCGCCCTGGAGGTGTTCCCCGGCGGGCACTTCTTCCTGCTGCCCGAACAGGAAGCGGTGCTGGACCTCGTCACCACATCACTGACACAAGCGAATTCAATACGCCATCAGCCATAGCCGCCGGATCGTGCCCCCAGAATAATCAAATCGAAATTTTGGCTCACCGAGGATTGACCCTTGACCGACTGCTGCTCAACGTGCAACTCGGCCCAAGTGTCTCCGAACGACGCATAGTTGGAAATCAGTGGCCATCGATGCCGGTTGATTCCCCGGAAGTGATGTTGGACACCCTGTTTCATGGGGCAACCAGTCCGTCGACGTGATAGATATTGATTGGCTCTGACGGGATACCACGCCTTGCGACTCAAGAGGTTGCGCGTGGTAATGGGGGCGGCAAGCTAGGGGGACAGGCGACGTGCTCGACGGCGCGCAGAACATCTATGACTTGGTGATTTTAGGGGGCGGGTCGGGAGGTTACGCAGCCGCTCTCCGCGCCGCCGATCTCGGCCTCTCGGTGGCGCTCATCGAGAAGGCCGAGGTGGGCGGTACCTGCTTACACCGCGGCTGTATCCCGACCAAGGCCCTGTTGCACGCGGGCGCGGTGGCCGACTCGGCCCGCGAAGCGGCGAAGTTCGGTGTCCGGTCGACGTTCGCCGGCATCGACATGCCGGGGGTGAGCGCGTACAAGGACCGCGTGGTCGGTCAGCTGTACCGGGGACTCCAGAGCACCTTGAAGGCGCGGGGAGTCCAGGTCGTCGCAGGCGAGGGACATCTGCGCTCGCCCCATGAAGTCGCCGTCGGCCAAGCCGTGGTGAGAGGTCGTCACATCCTGCTGGCCACCGGCTCGGCACCCGCCTCACTGCCCGGCCTGGTGATCGACGGCGACCGGATCCTCTCCAGCGAGCAGGCGCTCCGGCTCGATCACGTCCCCGGCTCGGCCGTGGTCCTGGGCGGCGGAGTCATCGGCTGCGAGTTCGCCTCCCTCTGGAAGTCGCTCGGCGCCGAGGTGACCATCGTCGAGGCACTGCCCCACCTGGTCCCCACGGAGGACGAGGACTCCTCGAAGCTCCTCGAACGAGCCTTCCGCAGACGCGGCATCGCCTTCCACCTGAACAGTCGTTTCGCCGAAGCCGCCCGCACCGCCTCCGGTGTCCGGGTCACCACGGAGAGCGGCACCTCGATCGACGCCGAACTGCTGCTGGTGGCCGTCGGACGCCGGCCGGTCTCGGCCGGTCTGGGCTACGAAGCCGCCGGTGTGGAACTCGACCGCGGGTATGTGAAGGTCGACGAGTACTGCCGCTCCTCGGTGCCGTCCGTCTCCGCTGTCGGAGACCTGATCCCCACCCCGCAACTGGCACACGTCGGCTTCGCCGAAGGCATCCTGGTGGCGGAGCGGCTGGCGGGCCTCGACCCGGTGCCGATCGACTACGACGGCGTACCGCGCGTCACCTTCTCCCATCCCGAGGTCGCCTCCGTCGGCCTCACCGAGGCGCACGCGAAAGAGCGTTACGGCACCGACCAGGTCGTCACACTGCGGCAGAGCCTGGTCAGCAACGGCAAGAGCAAGATCCTCACAGCTCCCGGCGAGATCAAGCTCGTCCGGCGCAAGGACGGCCCGGTGCTCGGCGTCCACCTGGTCGGCGACCGTGCCGGCGAGCTGATCGGCGAGGCGCAACTGATCGTCAACTGGGACGCGCTGCCGGACGAGGTGGCTCACCTGATCCACGCGCACCCCACCCAGACCGAGATTCTGGGTGAAGCCCATCTGGCACTCACCGGGAAGCCCCTGCACGCCCACGACTGATCCAGTCCGCGGGACGGAGCCGTTCCACCCCGTCCCGCCCGGCCCCTACCACCACCTCACCGCTCGGTCACCGCTGCCCGCCGGGCAGTCCGCCGTGATGCCCGCGTACGTCCGCGCGGTCGCCGTCGCCCTGACCGCGGCCCGCCGTGCGCCCGACGGCGCGTTTCGCATGCCCGCACGGCCCCTCACCCGTCGACGACGAAGACCCAGACGAAGACCCAGACGAAGACCCAGACGAAGACACAACGGGGAACTCACACGATGGAACCACGCACCTCACTGCGCGATGCCTTGTCCTCGCTGGTGCACGGCGACTCCTACCGGGAGACGCTGCCGCGGCTGGAGGAGATCTTCTCGCCGGATCTCTTCGCCAGGCCGTCCGGACTGGCGGACCGGGACCGCCACGCCCTCACCTACCAGCGGCTGCGGCACATCAACGACCGGCTCGAGACCGGCACACCCCTCCTGCACCACCGGGACCTGCTCTTCCCGCTGCTGGAATGGGTCGCCCTCGCCGACCCGTCCCTCTTCTACGCCTTCTTCCTGCACCACTGCACCACGGTCGGCTCGATCCTGGAATTCGGCGCGGGCCGCGACGACCTCGACGACGTCCTGGCGCAACTGGCCTCCACCGACGTCGTGGGCGCCCTGCTGATGACCGAACTGGGCCACGGCAACAGCAACGCCGCCGTGCGCACCGAAGCCGTCTTCGACCCGGACACCCGCGAGTTCGTCCTGACCACGCCCGGTCCGGAAGCCGTCAAGTACCCGCCGAGCGTGGGATGTCCCGACATACCCCGGATCGGCATCGTCACCGCCAAGCTCGTCGTCGCCGAGCAGGACCGCGGGCTGTTCTGCTTCGTCGTACCGCTCAGGGACGCCGCCGGCCCCTGCCCGGGCGTGGTGATCGAGCCGCAGGACTCGGCGGCGATCCTCCCCCTCGACTGGGCCACCGTCTCCTTCCAGGGCGTACGCGTCCCCTACCGCCACTGGCTGCGGGACTCCGCCTCGATCGCGGCGGACGGCGGCTTCACCGACACCCTGAGCAACCCCGCGATGCGCTCACGGCAGGCTTCCCGGCTCATCCGGTACGTCTGGGAGGTGGCCACCGTCGGACTCGCCGCCGTCACCCGGGCCAGCGCCGCCGTCGCCGTCCGGCACGCCCACGAGCGGTACACCAACGGCACGTTCGCCGGATTCGCCGACCCCATGCCGGTGATCCGCTACCGCAACCAGCAGCGCACGCTGTTCGGCGCCCTGTCCGCCGCCTACATCGCCGCGATGGCGGCCAAGTCGGTCTCCGGGCCCGAACCGGTCGGGCGCAGCGCCGGCGAGATCCGCACCCTCTTCACCCTGAAGGCGGTGATCGACCAGCTCGCCGAGCGGGTCACCGCGGCCTCCCGCGCCGCCTCGGGCGTCCTCGGCTTCAGCCCGCAGAACCGCTTCCTGGACTACCAGGGCCTGGCCCACGCCTTCAACGCCGCCGGACTGAGCACCCAGGTCCTCCATCTCAACGCCGCCTGGACCATGGCCCTCGGCCTGGACTACCAGCCGCCCGCCGACGAACCCCGCACGCCGCACCAGCGCGACCTGCGCGACCCGGCCCGGTGGCGGGCGCTGACGGGCACCCGCGAGCGACGACTGCACGAACGGCTGGTGGCCGGACTCGGCGCGGCCCGGGCCGGCGGGCTCGCCGAGTTCGAGGTCTGGAACGACCGCTTCGACCTGGCCGAGCAGATGGCCGAGGCGCACGCCCTGCGCCTGCTGGTGGACCTCGTCCGTCAGGAGACCGACGCGCTGCCCGACGCCGACGCGCGCCGCCTCGCCCGCGACCTGTGTGCCCTGCACCTGCTCGGCGAGATCTCCGCGCACAGCGGCTGGTACCTCGCCGAGGGCCTGCTCACCGCCGAAGAGGTCAACGCCCTCCCGGACCTGCTCAACCAGCTCTGCCAGGACATCGCCCCGCACGCCCGGGACCTCGCCGACGCCCTGGACGTGCCCTACGACCTGGTGGGCGCGCCGATCGTGCACGCCGACTACGCGACCGCCTTCACCAAGGCCACCTTCGCCGACCCCGCGTAGCCGCGCCCCATCCCCCCACCCGCCACCCCCACCTCTCTCCCCTTGCACTTGCCCTGCTCGGAAGGTTTGCAGCACTATGCGTGACTCGTCCCAGACCCGTGCCCGGCTCACCTCCACATCCCCCACCCACGCCGTCGCCGTCGTGGGCATGGCCTGTCGGCTGCCCCTCGCCTCCGGCCCCGGCGCGTTCGCCCAGCTCCTGCGTGACGGCGTCGACGCGATCAGAGAGGTCCCCGCCGACCGCTGGAACGCGCGGGAGCACAGCGGCCCGGAGGCGGACGGACCCGGCCGGGCGGGAGCCAGGTGGGGCGGCTTCCTGGACGAGGCCGACCGCTTCGACGCGGCCTTCTTCGGCATCTCGCCGCGCGAGGCCGTGGCGATGGACCCGCAGCAGCGACTCGCCCTGGAACTCGGCTGGGAGGCACTGGAGGACGCCGGCATCCTCCCGGACACCCTGCGCGGCACCGCCGCGGGCATCTTCGTCGGAGCGATCTGGGACGACTACGCGACGCTGGCCCACCGCCGCGGCATCGCCGGCCTCACCCCGCACACGATGACCGGCCTCCAGCGCGGCATCATCGCCAACCGCCTGTCGTACGTGCTGGGCCTGCGCGGCCCCAGCCTGACCGTGGACAGCGGCCAGTCGTCCTCGCTCACCGCCGTCCACCTGGCCTGCGAGAGCCTGCGCAGCGGCGAATCGAGCGTCGCCCTCGCCGGTGGCGTCAACCTCGACCTCGTCCCCGAAAGCGCGCTCAGCCTCGCGGAGTTCGGCGCCCTGTCCCCGGACGGCCGGTGCTTCACCTTCGACGGCCGGGCCAACGGCATCGTGCGCGGCGAGGGCGGCGGTCTCGTCGTACTCAAGCGCCTGTCCGACGCCGTGGCCGACGGCGACCGTATCCACTGTGTCATCCGCGGCAGCGCGATCAACAACGACGGCGGGGGCGACAGCCTCACCACCCCCAGCCGGGAGGCCCAGGCGGACCTCCTGCGCCGCGCCTACGAGAACGCGGGCGTGCGCCCCGCGGACGTCCAGTACGTCGAACTGCACGGCACCGGAACCCGGGTCGGCGACCCCATCGAGGCCGCCGCCCTCGGCGAGGTCCTCGGCACCGCGCGGCCCGACAGCAACCCCCTGCTGGTCGGATCGGTCAAAACCAACATCGGCCACCTGGAGGGCGCCGCCGGCATCGCGGGCCTCATCAAGGCCGCGCTGGCACTCGAGCACCGGGAACTCCCGCCGAGCCTCCACTTCCGCACACCCAATCCGGCGATCCCGCTGGCGGAGCTGCGCCTGCGGGTACACACGGAGAACGGGCCCTGGCCGAACGCCGACCGCCCCCTGATCGCCGGCGTCAGCTCCTTCGGCGTCGGCGGCACCAACTGCCATGTCGTCCTGGAGGACTGGCGCGCCGGCAGCGACACCGACGCGGACCGTCCGACCCCCGCCCTGTCCGGCCCCGTGCCGTGGACGATCTCGGCCAGGACGGAGGGCGCGCTGCGCGGCCAGGCCGAGGCGCTGCTCGCCCGCCCGGCCGACGAGGCGTCCCCGGTCGACCTCGGCCACTCGCTGGCCACCACCCGTACCGCCTTCCCGCACCGGGCCGTGATCCTGGGCCACACCACCGACGACCTCCGCACCCGCCTCGAGGCCCTGGCGGCCGGCCGTCCCGCCACCGGCCTGATCCAGGGCACCGCCTCCCGCACCCCGGTCCGCCCGGTCTTCGTCTTCCCCGGTCAGGGCTCGCAGTGGGCCGGCATGGCCGTCGACCTCATGGACACCTCACCCGTCTTCGCCGAGCACATCCAGCGCTGCGAGCAGGCACTCGCCCCGCATGTGCCCTGGTCGCTCACGCATGTGCTGCGCGGCGGCAGCGAGACCGACCCGGAGCTGTCCCTCGACCGGCTCGACGTGGTCCACCCGGTCCTCTTCGCGGTGATGGTCTCGCTCGCCGCACTGTGGCGCTCGTACGGCGTCGAACCGGGCGCCGTGGTGGGCCACTCGCAGGGCGAGATCGCCGCGGCGCACATCGCCGGCGCGCTCTCGCTGGAGGAGGCGGCACGCGTGGTCGCCCTGCGCAGCCAGGCGTTCGCCCTGCTCGCCGGGACCGGCGGCATGGCCTCGGTGGCCCTGCCGGCCGCCGAGGTGGAGCAACTCCTCGCACCGTGGACGGACCAGCTGTCCATCGCGGCCGTCAACGGCCCGCGAGCCGTCACCGTCTCCGGTGACGTGCCGGCGCTCCACGAACTGATCGCCCAGTGCGAGAGCCAGGACATCCGCGTCCGCCTGCTGCCCATCGACTGCGCCGGCCACTCCGCCCACGTCGAGCGGATCCGCGAGCCCCTGCTGGACCTGATCGGCACCGTGACCCCCACGTCCGCGCAGGTGCCGTTCTACTCCACCGTCGAGGGCCGGTGGCTCGACACCGCCGAACTCGACGCCGGGTACTGGTACCGCAACTCCCGGCGCACCGTCGGGTTCGAGCCCGCCGTACGGGCGCTCGCACAGGCAGGCCACGAGACGTTCATCGAGGTCAGCCCCCATCCCATCCTCGCCACCGGCATCCAGGAGACCGTCGAGGACCTCGACGGCCAGGCACGCGTGGTCGGCTCCCTGCGGCGCGGCGAGGGCGGCCTCGACCGGATGCTCACCGCACTGGCCGAGGCATCGGTGCACGGCGTCGTCGTCGACTGGACCGCCGCCTTCACCGGCTCCGGCGCCCAGCGCGTCGACCTGCCCACCTACGCCTTCCAGCGCCGCCGTTTCTGGCTCGACGCGCCGGACGCCCGTACGGCACCGGCCCTGCCCACCGCCGTCGCGGAGGAGAACGACCCCGGCGCGGAACCGGAAGAGCTCACGCTGCGCAGGCAGTGGGCCGCGCTGACCGAGACCGCGAGCCGGGCCGCGGCGCTCGACCTGGTCCGCACCCACGTCGGCATCGTGCTCGGCGCGACCGACACCGACGACGTCGAGGTCGAGGCCTCCCTGCGTGAGCTGGGCTTCGACTCGATGATGGCGGTGGAGCTGCGGAACCGGCTGAACGCGGTGACGGGGCTGCGGTTGCCGAGCACGGTGGTGTTCGACCATCCGACGGCCGGCGCCCTGGCCCGGTTCGTACGGGCGGAGCTGCTCGGCGTGCCACAGGACACGGCGGGCGGGACGGAGCCGTCGCCGGTGGCCGTGAACGGTGCGGCGGACGCCGAACCGATCGCGATCGTGGGCATGGGCTGCCGCTTCCCCGGTGGCGTGCGCTCACCGGAGGACCTGTGGCAGCTGGTGGTCTCCGAAACGGATGCGATCTCCGGCTTCCCGGTCGATCGCGGCTGGGACCTGGAGGCGCTGTTCGACCCGGATCCGGATGCGGTGGGCAAGTCGTATGCCCGGACGGGCGGTTTCCTGTACGAGGCGGCGGAGTTCGATGCCGAGTTCTTCGGGATCTCGCCGCGTGAGGCGTTGGCGATGGATCCGCAGCAGCGGTTGCTGCTGGAGACGTCGTGGGAGGCGATGGAGCGGGCGGGCATCGACCCGGCGTCGCTGCGCGGCAGCCGCACCGGCGTCTACATCGGTGCCATGGTCCAGGAGTACGGTCCGCGTCTCGCCGACGCGAGCCCCGAGACCGAGGGCTACCTGCTGACCGGCACACACGGCAGCGTCACCGC
>NZ_KQ948784.1:122921-123462 GCF_001514205.1 Streptomyces griseoruber
TGCGGTCAACCAGGACGGTGCCAGCAATGGTCTGACGGCGCCGAACGGGTTGTCCCAGCAGCGGGTGATCGGGCAGGCACTGGCCGACGCGCGGCTGCGTGCCGCGGATGTCGACGTGGTCGAGGCGCATGGGACGGGTACCCGGCTGGGTGACCCGATCGAGGCCCAGGCCCTCCTCGCGACGTACGGCCAGGGCCGGGGCGGAGAGCAACTACCCGTGTTCTTGGGGTCGTTGAAGTCGAACGTCGGGCATGCGCAGGCGGCCGCCGGTGTGGGTGGGGTCATCAAGATGGTGATGGCTCTGCGGCACGGGGTGTTGCCGAAGACGTTGCATGTGGATGCGCCGACCTCGCATGTGGACTGGTCGGCGGGTGCGGTGGAGCTGCTGACCGAGCAGCGGGCCTGGCCGGAGCTGGACCGGCCGCGCCGGGCCGCCGTCTCCGCCTTCGGCATGAGCGGCACCAACGCCCATCTCCTCCTGGAGCAGGCTGCCGACTTCTCGGGTGACGTGGACAAGGCGCCCGTTGAAGCCGGGCCGATG
>NZ_KQ948785.1 GCF_001514205.1 Streptomyces griseoruber
CGGCCCCCGGGCTGTTGCTGGGCCGTCGGTGGGGTGGGGGTGGCTCGGGCCGGGACGGCGTTGGCCGCGGTGATCAGGGCGGCGGCGGCCAGAACGGCGGCGGCGAGGGCCCTGGCGTAACGGTGTCCGTGGTGGGGGGATGTGGGTCCGGGCACGGCAACCTCACAACATCGGCGGACGACGGCTCATGACACTCATGTATTAAGCATGCTTAATTCGCCGTTTAACCTAGAGGCTGCGACACTCCAACGGCAAGAGGTTCAGGGGTAGTTGGGGGTAAACAGGACGTGGGCGAACGGGACGAACCGGAAGTCATCGGGCGGCGCGTGCAGCGGTTGCGCGTCGAACGCGGACTGACGCAACGGCAGTTGGCGGAGCCGACGTACACACCCGCCTATGTGTCCACGCTGGAGGCCGGCCGGGTGCGGCCCTCCGACGAGGCACTGCGGCACATCGCCGAACGGCTCGGCGTGGACTTCCGGGAGCTCGCGACCGGGCGTTCCGCCCGCCTCGTCACCGATCTGCGGCTCCGCCTCACCGAGGCCCAGCGGGCCCTCGCCACCGGTGCGGCGCAGGAGGCCGCCGCCCAGTACGCGGTCCTGCTCACCGAGGCCGAGGAGCACGGTCTCGCCGAGGAACAGTCCGGCGCGCTGCTCGGGCTCGGCGAGTGCGAGATCTCCACCGGCGACCTGGAGAAGGCCCGCCAGTACTTCGAGCGCGCCGAGGAGTGCCTCGCCGACGACCCGCTGCCGGCCCGCGTCCCCGCCCTGCGCGGACGCGCCGTCGCCCACTACCTCGCCGGTGAACTCCGCTACGCCGTCTATCTGCTGGAGTCCACCCTCGACGAGCTCAACCGGGGCGGCCTGCACGACCCCGACGCGCTCCTGCTCCTCTACGCCTCCGTCATCGGCCCGTACATGGACATGGGCGCGCAGGCCCGCGCCGCCCAGGCCGCCGAGTTCGCGCTCGCCCTCGCGCCGCAGGTCGCCGACCCCGCGCTGGTCGCCCGGATGCACCGCTCCGTCGCCCGCACCCTCCTCGCCGAGGGCCGGCTCGCCGAGGCCGACGCCTCCCTCGCCAAGGCCGCCGAGCTCTACCGGCAGCTCCAGCTGCGCACCGAACTCGCCAACTGCCACTGGATGCGCGGATACGTCTACGCCCAGAACGGCGAACTGGAGCGCGCGGAGCAGGAGCTGAAGCAGGCACAGGACATGCTCGCCGCCCAGGGCGCCGTCCTCTACGGCAGTCAGGTCGCCGTCGAGCTGGCCGACGTACTGCATCGCCGGGGCCGCTCGCACGAGGCCTCCGCCCTGCTCCACGACGTCCTCGGCGACCTCTCCTCCGAGCGCGGCGCCGTCCACTCGGCCGCCGCGCACCGCCTGCTCGGCATCATCGCCGAGGACGCCCGCGACACCGAGGCGGCCGAGGAGCACTACGTCCGCGCACTCAGCCTCCTGGAACGCGCGGGCGCCGCCGGCGACCTCGCCGACCTGTGCCGCCTCCTCGGCGACCTCCTGCGCCGCACGGGCCGTGTCGAGGCGGCCCTGGACGCCTACCGCACCGGCCTCGGCCACCGCACGGCCCCCGGCACCACCACCCTGGGCCCGGCCCCGGCCCAGCCCCCGCTGTAGCCGGGCCGCTCGGGTCGTGGCAGGCCGCCCACCGAACTGCCGGCGGTGGACCTCGATGTCCGCGTGCCGTCTCCGGGTCCGGCGCCCGGACCCGCCACGGCGGTTCCGGGGCGCGGCGGCGGGTACCCGGCGGGCGTAGGGAGGCCGACCGAGCGGCCCCCTGCCCGGAGGTGGTCGCCGTGTCCGACCGGGAGCGGGAGCGGATCGCGGCGGTCCTGGCCGACGCGGTGCGCGGCGCCGAACCGGGCGAGGTGCCCGAACGGCTGTGCGCCGTGGCGGTGCGGCTGCTGCCGGTGAGCGGGGCGAGCGTGGCGCTGTGCGGCGAGGGGATCCCCGTACCGCTGAGCGCGAGCGGCCCCCGGGCCGCGGAGCTGATGGAGATGCAGGCCACCCTGGGGGACGGGCCGTGTCTGTGGGCCGCCGAGACCGGCGCGCCCGTGTACGTCCCCGATCTGCGGGGCGGCCGGGACGCCGTCCGCTGGCCGGTCTTCGCCCAGCAGGCCGCGGCCGTCGGGGTGCGCGCGGTGTACGCGCTGCCGCTCGGCGACCGCACGGCGTGCCTGGGCACCCTCGACCTCTACCGTGACGTCCCCGGCGAACTGGCCGGGGACGAGGTGCGTACGGCACAGCTCGTGGCGGACGTGCTGACGGCGGCCCTGACGGCCCTGCCGCTCGGGGAGGGCGACGGTCTGCGCCCGCCCGGTGAGGAGCCCTGGCTGAGTGCCCTCGCCACCGGCCACGACGTCGTCCACCAGGCCGTCGGGATGGTCATGGCCCAGCTCGGCGTCGGCGCGGACGACGCGCTGGCCCGGCTGCGCGCGCACGCCTTCGCGCAGGGCCGCACGGTCTTCGACGAGGGCCGGGACGTGGTCGGCCGCCGCACCCGCTTCGACGACCGCGACTGACGTCAGACCTGTACCCGCCCCTGCTTGCGCACGTCCGCCAGCCGCCGCACCCCGAGCTGCACGGCGGCCTGCGTCGCCTCGTTCGGTACGTCGCCCAGGCCGCCGTTGGTCAGGGCGAACCCGTCCTCGCCCGCCCGGACGGCGGCCACGTCCAGCGCGAGGGCGGTCGGCTCCCCGTCGGCGTTGTCCCCGGCGGTGCCCCAGAGGGTCAGTGTCACCCGCAGGCCCTGCCGCGCGTCCCCGACCTCCGGCAGCGGCAGGTCGGTCACCTGCACGTCCTCCACCGTGTCCTTCCCCGCCGTGGCCGTGAACCGGGCGCACTTCTGCGGCAGCTCCTTGAGCCAGGCCAGCGTCCGGTCCATGTCCGCCGGGCTCCGGCCGGTGAGCTGGTAGCGCAGCTGGGCGGCGGCGTCGGGGTCGTCGAGCCCGACGACCGCGCGGGCGGGGGCGCCGAACAGCTCGTCGGTGTACAGGGCGTCGAGGAGCTTCTGGCACTCGGCGACCGGTGTGCTCGCCTTCAGCAGCCCGTCCCGCCAGGTCGCCGCGCCCCCGGTCGGGAGCCAGGGCGCGCCGAGGTCCTCGGCGGTGATGAGGGCCGCCTGCGCCTGGCTGTCACTGAGGACGCGCGGCGCGGCGGGCACGGCGGGCTTGCTGGTGGAGGCCTGGACGGTCGGGTCGGCGGGGGCGGCGGTCGGCGGGTGCTCCAGGCCGAGGGCGGCGCACCCGGTGACCGTCGTGAGCAGCAGCGAGGAGGCGAGCAGAGCGCGGCGGTTCATCGGGGGGTGCCTCCTGACGTGGGGATGCGTGCCTCCTCCCACGGCAGCACCGCCGGTGCGGACCGACCAGTGCGGCGGGCCGTACGGGTTACGGGCGTTGCTGCGCACGGCGGAGAAGGGTGGTCGCAAACAGGTCGTCCGCAGCCGGTCCGCGCCGCTGGGGTCGCCGTATGAAGCGCGCCCAGCCGTCCCTCACGACGACGCCGGAGACCGTCCCGGCGCGCTGATCCACGACTGGATCCGTATATCGAAGCCCCGGGCGAGTGCCCCGGGGCTTCGATCGTGGGTGCTCGTCCTCTGCCCGGAGGAGCAGCCATGCACGACCACCGCCCCGCCTCGGCCGCGAACTCGACCTCTTCGACACCGACCCCCTGATGGGCGCGGGACTGCCGTACTGGCTGCCGGACGGCGCGATCGTGCGGCACACCCTGGAGGAGTACGTCCGGGAGGCCGAGCGCGCGGCCGGCTACCGGCATGTGTACTCGCCGGTGCTCGGCAAACGCGAGCTGTACGAGATCTCGGGCCACTGGGACCACTACAGCGACGACATGTTCCCGCCCATGGACCTCGGCGCGGAACAGATGCTCCTGCGCCCCAGCCTCTGCCCCCACCACGCCCTGATCTACCGCTCCCGTTCCCGCAGTTACCGTGAACTGCCTCTCCGCATCGCGGAGTTGGGCGGCATGTACCGCTCCGAGCTGTCGGGGGCGCTGGGCGGTCTCACCCGGGTGCGGGCCATCCAGCTCAATGACGCGCACATCTTCTGCACCCTGGAGCAGGCCGTGGACGAGGCCCGCGCGGCCCTCGGGCTGATCGGGCGCGCCTACGCCGACCTGGGCATCAGCGCCTCCCGGTACCGGCTCTCCCTGCCCGGCGCGGGCGGCAAGTACGTGGCCGATCCCGGGCTGTGGAGCCGGGCGACCGCGCTGCTGCGGGAGGTGCTGGACGGTTCGGGCATCGCCTACGAGGAGGCCGAGGGCGAGGCCGCCTTCTACGGCCCGAAGATCGACGTACAGATCGCGGACCGCGCCGGACGGGAGGCGACCCTGTCCACCGTGCAGATCGACTTCCACCAGCCCGCCCGCTTCGATCTGCACTACATCGGCGCCGACGGGGCGAAGCACCGGCCGGTGATGGTGCACCGCAGCGTGATCGGCAGTGTGGAGCGGGCGGTGGCGCATCTGATCGAGGAGCACGGCGGGGCCTTCCCGGCCTGGCTGGCGCCGCTCCAGCTGGTCGTGCTGCCGGTGTCGGAGGCGCAGGAGGGGGCCGCGGCCGAGCTGGTGCGGCGGGCGTCGGCGGCGGGGCTGCGGGCGGAGGCCGTCGGCGAGGGCAGCCTGGGGGCGCGGATCCGGGCGGCGCGACGGGTGCCGTACCTCGCGGTGATCGGGGAGCGGGAGGCGAGCGGCGGGCTGGCCGCCGTACGGCTGCGGGACGGCCGCCGCCCCGGCGAGCTGCCCGCCGACGAGCTGGTCCGGCGGATCGGGGAGCGGGTGGCGGCGCGGGGAAGCGAGCTGTGGGACCTGAACGTACCCGCATAGGGTCGGAGGTGACCGAGTTGGTTCGGAAGGAGTCGCCGGATGACCGATCAGCAGCGCATCCCCGTGATCATCGACTGCGACACCGGGGTCGACGACGCCCTCGCCCTGCTGTTCGCCGTACGGCATCCGGGGCTGGACCTGCGGGCGGTGACCTGTGTCGCCGGGAACACCGACGTCGACGGCGTGGTCCGCAACACCCTGACGGTGCTGGACGTGGCGGGCGCCGGGGACGTCCCGGTGGCGCGGGGTGCCGAGCGGCCGCTGATCGAGCCCGCCCGCTCGGCGACCGTGCACGGCAGGGACGGCATGGGAGACATCGCCGGCCTGCCCGCCCCGGCCCGCCGGCCCGTCGACACGGACGCGGTGACGCTGCTGCGCCGCGAGATCCTCGCCTCGCCCCGCCCGGTCACCCTCATCCCCACCGCGCCCCTGACGAACATCGCGCTGCTGCTGCGGACCCACCCCGAGGTGACCCGCAACCTCGAACGGATCGTGTTCATGGGCGGCGCGGTGGCCGTCGGGAACGCCACCCCGGTCGCGGAGTTCAACGTGTGGCACGACCCGGAGGCGGCCGCGATCCTGCTGACGGCCGGGGTCCCGATCACGATGTACGGGCTCGACGTGTTCCAGCGGGTGGTGGTCCCGGGGGAGGACGTACGGCGGCTGCGCGCGAGCACGGAACCGGGCACGCGGCTCGCCGGTGACCTGCTCGCCCACCGCCCCTCCGCGCCGGAGGCCGACGCCGGCGAATCCGCCGGGGGCCTCGGTGACGCGGGCGCGGTCTGCGCGGTGGTGGACCCGGCCGGTCTCACCACCCGCCCGCTCCCCGTGGAGGTCTCCCTGGCACCCGGCCCGACCCGCGGCCAGACGATCGTCGACCGCCGCCCGCGCCACGGTGAGTCCGAGACCCACCACGGGGTACGGGAACAGGCCCTGGTGGACGTGGGGTTGGACGTGGACGCCGAGCGGTACGCGCGGCTGTACCTGGGGACCGTGGAGCGGGGCCGGGGCCTCTCTTCCGGCCCTCGTGATCAATACACTTAGGGCGTGTCCTGCGACGCCTCGGGGCCGGCGGTCCGGGCGAGTGCGGTGAGGTCCGGGATCAGCGCGGCCAGTTCCGCCAGCAGCCTGTCCATGTCCATCACGTCGGGCATCGGGTGGACGAAGCAGACCCCGTCCGCCGAGACCGAGACGGCGGGGCCCGCGAACCGGATCAGCCGCTGCGGCAGATCGGAGGCGGAGAACCGCTCGGCCGTGTCCGTCACGTTCTCGCTCACCGGGAGGTACGGGACGCCGTCGGGGGAGCGCAGGCCGAGCTTCGCCGCGCTCCAGCCGCGTTCCAGGCGCAGGGCGGGGCGGTCGCCGGGCACCTCGAAGCACACGATCAGCCAGTGCCGTACGTCCCTGCGCCCGGACGGCTCCCAGCGCCGGGCGACGGTGACCCGGTGCTCGCCGAGCGGCCCGGTCGCGCCGGTGCCGTGCCGGGTGCGCAGCAGCCAGGGGAAGTGGCCCGCGTACCCCGCCCATTCCGTCCCGTCCGCGCCCCGTTCGACCCCGCTCCAGCCGGGCCGCCCGGCCAGCGCACGCATCGCCCGGTCCGCCTTGCCGGCCCGGCGCGCGGTGCGGAACGCGAGGGTCCCGCCGACGACGAACGGCGCCAGGACGATGACCGACCACATGATCCAGGGAAACATCGAAACATCCTCGCCCGGGCGGCCGCGTCGGCACATCGGGGGATCTACGTAGAGACCTACGCAGACGCACGTCCGCCCCGGCGCCGTGCGGCTGCCGGGGCGGACGTACCGGAGAAGAGCGGGTCAGGCGCGGGTCGCCTTGCGGCGGCGGGTGGCCACCACGATCGCGGCGCCGCCGGCCAGGAGCGCGGCGGCTCCGCCCGCGACGAGCGGGGTGTTGCCGCTGGCGCCGGTCTCGGCGAGGTCGCCGCCACCGCCGGTGCTGCCGCCGGTGACGGGCGTGCCGCTCGACTCGGAGGCGGACGGGGTCGGCGTGGCCGACTCGGTCGACGTGGACTCCGAGGCGGACGGCGAGGGGGAGGCGCTCTCGGACGACCCGTCCGAGGGGGTGGACTCGGACGCCGACGGCGACGGCGAGGAGTCACCGCCTCCGGCCGGGGCCGACGGGGAGGGGGAGGTCGGGGGCTGCTCGGTGGACGTGCAGTCCTTCGTGCCGCCGTTCCAGGCCGCGATCAGCTTGTCCTTGATGACCGGGCGGTCCGGGCCCTTGGGCAGGTCGCCGTGGACGAAGCCGTCCTTCGCGTCGAGCTTGCCGTCGAACTTCACCGCGCCCCGGTAGAGGTCGATCTGCGCGTAGCAGCCCGCGTCGGGGACGGAGATGTCGAGGGTCTCGGTCTGGCCGGGCTTGACCGTCACGGTGTCGAAGTCGACGAAGACCTGCTCACCGGAGGTGCCGAAGGTGGCGCCGTGGGCGAGGTAGGAGGCCAGGGAGGCGGTGCAGGTGCTCGCGTCGCCCGCCGTGCGGACGGAGATGTGGACCTTGCCGTCCTGGGTCGGCTTGAGGTTCTGGTCGTCGACGCGCACCGAGTCGAAGAAGTTCTTGCCGTCGAGCGAGAACTGGCAGCGGTCGGTCCCCGTCTCGGTGCCCGCGCCGGTGCCGGGCTGGTAGTGCCCGCCCGACTTCCAGCCGTCGCCGCCGGGCTGGGAGCCGGCGAAGGCGCCGGAGGCGGCGGCCACGGAGGCGGCGCAGAGGGTGAGCGAAGCGGCGCCCGTCCCCAGCAGGCGGCGCACGGTGACACGTCTCGCTATGGACATGCGTATCCATTTCTTGGCGATGCCGGTTCTTGGCGAATGCCAGGGCAATGCCAGGGCTGATTGGTCAGATCAGTGGTTCGGAAGACACACGGGGCCCTCGGGTCACAGGCGCCACAGTGTCCGCACATCGTCGTTCGCCTGCCAGATCGCTGTCAACCTGGGATAAACACAAGGCAGTTCAAGTTTGCATCACGACTTCATCACGTACGGAACGTTCCCCTCCGGACTATCCGAGGGTTCGCTTTCCCGGCAAGCTGGACAGACTTCCGTTCGTGACCGACCTCTCCGCCCGCAATCCCGACTGGTGGCGCCAGGCAGTCGTCTACCAGGTGTACCCGCGCAGTTTCGCCGATGCCGACGGAGACGGCCTCGGCGATCTGAGGGGCGTCACCGGCCGGCTGTCCCACCTCGCCGCCCTCGGCGTGGACGCCCTCTGGCTGAGCCCCTTCTACCCCTCCGAACTCGCCGACGGCGGCTACGACGTCGAGGACCACCGTGACGTCGACCCCCGCCTCGGCACCCTGGCCGACTTCGACGCGCTGGCCGCCGAGGCCCACCGCCTGGGCCTGAAGGTGATCGTCGACCTCGTCCCCAACCACACCTCGCACCGCCACCCCTGGTTCCAGGAGGCCCTGGCCGCCGGGCCCGGCTCCGCGGCCCGCGCCCGTTACGTCTTCCGCGAGGGCCGCGGTCCGCACGGCGAACTCCCGCCCAGCGACTGGCAGTCGGTGTTCGGCGGCAGCGCCTGGGAGCGGGTCCCCGACGGCCAGTGGTACCTGCACCTCTTCGCCCGTCAGCAGCCCGACCTGGACTGGAGCCACGAGGAGGTCCGCGAGGACTTCCGCACCACCCTGCGCTTCTGGTCCGACCGGGGCGTGGACGGCTTCCGCGTCGACGTGGCCCACGCCCTCACCAAGGACCTCACCGAACCCCTCCGCGACCTCGGCGCACCCGCACCGAGCGGCGAGGAGGCCCTGGCCGGCCTCCCCCCGGGCACCCACCCCTTCTACGACCGCGACGAGGTCCACGAGATCTACCGCGACTGGCGCCGTGTCCTCGACTCCTACTCCCCGCCCCGGACGGCGGTCGCCGAGGCCTGGGTGCCGGGTGCCCGGCGCGCCCTGTACGCCCGCCCCGACGAACTGAACCAGGCCTTCAACTTCGAGTATCTGCAAGCCCCTTGGGACGCCGACGCGATCCGCCGCGTGATCACCGACTCCCTCGCCACGGCCCGCGCGGTCGGCGCCTCGGCGACCTGGGTGCTCTCCAACCACGACGTGGTACGCCACCCGTCCCGGCTGATGCTCCCGCCCGGCACGGACGAGAACGCCTGGCTGCTCTCCGGCGGCACCGCGCCCGCCGTGGACGAGGCGCGCGGACTGCGCCGGGCCCGGGCGGCCACGCTGCTGATGCTGGCGCTGCCGGGATCCTCGTACGTCTACCAGGGCGAGGAACTGGGCCTGCCCGAGGTCGCCGGGCTCCCCGTGGACGTCCTCCGGGACCCGCTGTGGGAGCAGACGGGCCGCACCCGCAAGGGCCGCGACGGCTGCCGGGTCCCGCTGCCCTGGACGGCCGCGGGACCGTCGTACGGCTTCGGCGCGGGCGGGGCCTGGCTGCCGCAGCCGGAGTGGTTCGCGCGGTACGCGGTCGAGGCGCAGGACGGGGTGGCGGGTTCCACCCTGGAGCTGTACCGGACGGCCCTGCGCCTGCGCCGCAAACTGTTCGACGGCGAGGAACCGACCTGGCTGCCGGACACTCCGCCCGGCGTCCTGGCCTTCGCCCGCTCCGGCGGCCGGCGCTGCGTCACCAACCTCTCGGCGACACCGGTACCCCTGCCGCCGGGCGAGGTCCTGCTGAGCAGCACACCACTGCCCGACGGCACCGGTCCGAACCCGCTGCCGCCGGACACCACGGTGTGGCTGGCCTAGGGCCTGTTGGCGCCGTCGGTTTCCCGGCCTGATCCGAACGACAGACCTAGCCTCCCGTGCCCGCGTTCGCGGCGGCGCCGGCGGTGGAGTTGGCCGCGCCGCCCGCGATGCCGTCGATGTCCACCGGGGTGGACGTGGCGTTCGGCGGCGGGGTGAGGACGACCAGCGGCGCGCCGGCGGCCGGGGCGGGCGGGGTCAGGTCCGACTTGGGCAGCTTGGGCGGGGTGGTCTGCTGGAAGATCGTCGAGTCGAAGTCGACCAGGCCCGTCTTCTCCATCACCGTGATGTGGTCGAGGACGGTGTCGTTGGCCTGGTCGGCCAGGGCGCGCACCAGGGAGTTCTTCGTCGTCGACCGGATCTTCGCCACGGTGTTGAAGATGGAACCGTGCGTCATGCGCAGGATGTTGGCGAAGTCGGTGTCGAACTGCGCACCCGTCTCGCCCTTCAGCTGCGTCACGAAGCCCTCCTGCTGGGGGCTCGCCACGTTGGGCAGCGTGATGTTCAGCATCGGAGCGATCTTGCGGCAGGTGGTGTCGAGGGCGGCGTGGCCGTCGACGAGGTGCTCGCTCGCGGTGAGGACGGCCTTGCTCGTCCCCTTCTGCAGACCGATCTGGCCCAGCGGGTACTCCCACAGACCGGCGGCCCGCACCTTCACCACGAAGTCACGGTCGCCCTCGGTCAGCGGGCCCCACTGGGTGTTCGCGATGACTCTGTCCGTGGTGGTCGACACCGTGTCCAACCCCAGCATCGAGGGGTAGGCCAGGGCGCCCAGTGTCAGACTCAGGGCTCCGCCCACGAAGAGTGTTCCGATCGCGTTCCGCGAGAGTTGCACCGTTCCTCCTGCCCGGTCGGGGTCCGCCGACGGTAGGACTCCGGCGGGGGGCGGACGCACAGGAGTACGTACGAAGAGCCGCCGCGACTCTATGGGGTTCGTAAAATCTTCGCGGCGGTATGAGTTCCCAGGGGGGAGCCGATGCGAGCGAACGTCGTAGGGATCACGTACTACCCGGTGAAGGGGTGCGCGGGGGTCGCGCTCACGGAGGCGGATCTGACCCCGGAGGGGCTGCTCGGCGACCGCGCCTGGGCGGTCGTGGACGACCGGGGCGACCTCCGCCGGCAGGGGGCGGACCCGCGGCTCGCGGTGATCGCCCCGGACGTGCGGGACGGCGGGCTGACGCTCCGGGCGCCGGAGACCGAGCCGCTCACGGTGACGGGGCCCGGCCCCGAGGCGGACGCCTGGCTGACCCGGTTCCTGGGCCGCCCGAGCCGTCTGGTCCGCGCCGGCGCGGGCAACGCCTCCCGGCTGCACCTCGTCTCCCGCGCCAGCCTCGACGCCCTCAACCGGCGCATCGCCGCCCGCGGCGCCGACCCGCTGCCCCTGACCCGTTTCCGCCCCAACGTCGTCGTCGACGGCTGGACCACCCCCCACACCGAGGACGACACCCCCCGCCTCACCATCGCCGGCACCGAACTGGCCTTCACCGAACTCACGGTCCGCTGCGCCATCACCCTGGTCGACCAGTCCACCGGCCGCCGGGCGGGCCCCGAGCCCCTGCGCACCCTCGCCGACTACCGCCGGGCGGACGGCGGCGGGGTCGTCTTCGGCGCGTACTTCGCGGTACGGCGACCGGGACGGGTGGCGCTGGGCGACGAGGTGACACCGACCGGCTGAGCACGACCCCCCAGCACCCATACGGCCCTCCCCACCCGCCCTCCCCGCCGTTCACCGGTTCGAATGGGGTCATGAGCCCCGACAAGCACAAGCCGGAACACCGGGACGCCCCGGACAACCGGGGGCCGGAGTGCCCTGAGTCGGGGGGCCGGGGGCCGGGGGGTGGGGTGCCCGGGGTCTTTTCCCGGGAGGTTCATGTCGGGCGGCTGCGGCGGGTCGCCGCGGAGGCCGCCGCCGCTCGGCTCACCGGGCTTCTGGTGACGCCCGGCCCCGATCTGACCTGGCTGTGCGGCCACCGGCCGGGCGGCGCCCCGGACCGGCTCACCCTGCTCGTGCTCACCCCGGAGGCCGAACCCCGCCTCCTGCTCCCCGCCCGTGACCTCGCGGACGTCGCGGCGGGTCCCGTCGCCGGTGCCGTCCGGCTCACCGCCTGGGCCGACGGCCAGGACCCGTACGCCGCCGCGGCCGGTCTGCTCCTCCCGCACGGCCACTACGGCATCAGCGACGCCACCTGGTCCGTCCACCTCCTCGGCCTGGAGGAGGCCCTGCCCCTCACCACCTACCGGCCGCTGTCCACCGCCCTCCCCCTGTTCCGGGCGGTCAAGGACGAGGAGGAGAAGGCCCGGCTCGCCGCCGCGGCCGCCGCCGCGGACGCCGCGTACGAGGCCGTCCTCGCCGTACGGTTCAGCGGCCGCCGTGAGTCCGAGCTGGCCGCCGACCTCGCGGGCCTGCTGCGCGCCCACGGCCACGACCGCGTCGACCGGGCCCGGGTCGCCGCCGGAGCCCATGGCGCGGACCCGGACCACCGGCCCGGCGAACACCGGATCGAACCCGGCGACACGGTCGTCCTGGACCTCGGGGGCCGCCGCGACGGCTACGCCTCCGCCCTCACCCGCACGGTCCATGTGGGGCCCCCGCCGGACCGGCTGCGCAGACTGCACGAGATCGTCCGTACGGCCCGGGAGGCGGCCCTGGCGGCGCTGCTCCCCGGAGCGCCGTGCGCGGAGCCCGACCGGGCGGCCCGCGCGGTCCTCGCGGACGCGGGGCACGGTGGGGACGCCCTCCCGGCCACCGGTCACGGCCTCGGCCTCACCCCGTACGAGCCGCCGTACCTCGCCCCGGGCGGCACCCGGCTCCTCGCGCCCGGCATGTGCGTCCAGGTGGCGGCGGGTGTCCTGCTGCCCGGCCGGCTCGGGGTGCGGCTCGGGGACACCGTGGTGTGCACGGCGGCGGGTGTCCGCCGGCTGGGCGGCGCCGACCCCGCCCTCGGAGTGGTCACCTGAGCCGTCGCGCCCGGCGGCTCACGCCATCCAGAAGAACACCGCCGTCATCCGCTTCTCCTCCAGCGTCGTACCGCAGTAACCGGTCGCGCTGTGCACGAGGTTGGCGTGGTAGAGCAGCAGCCGGCCCGCGCGGTGCGGGACCCGTACGTCCTCCTCGAAGGCGTCGGGGGCGACGAACCGGGTGCCGAGGGCCTCGACGAGGTTGTTGTGCGGGGCCTGGACGACATTGCCGCCGAGCCGGCCGCCCGGCAGCGACTGCCGGTAGAAGCTGGTCCCGCAGTCCTTGGGCACGGCCGGGTTGAGGTACAGCACGGCCGCGTACCGGCACAGCGCGCGCGAGTCGGAGTGCGGGCGGGGGGTGCTCTCGCCCTCGCCGACGACCTGGACGCAGTTGTGGTTGAGGGTGCCGCCGCCGGGCGCCTGCTGCACCCACAGCCGCTGTGCCCCGGTGGCCCTGCGCACCAGCCGCTCCACCCGGGCGAGTTCCGCGGGCTCCAGGCCCGGCATGGTCCGCAGTCCCGGCCAGCTCTCGGAGGTGTACGGGTATCCCTCGACCCAGTCGTCCCTGGCCAGGCACCGCTCGCGGATCGCGGCGATGCCGTCCTCGGGGAGGACGTCGTCCAGGACCCAGTAGTCACGGCCCTGCGTGGGCTTGCGGTAGGGCAGGACGGGGAGGGCGGCGGCCCGCCTCGGCTGTGGCATGGACATGAAGCGAATCTAGGCCGGGGGTCCGTCAGTTCTCGCCCGCGATCTTCCCCGGAGTGCGTAGTGAACTGGTCAACGGGTCGTCAATCCCGGTCAAGGACGTGTCTGTCGCGGCTTCCCGGCTACTGCCCCTCGGGGAGCGGGACGATCTTCCCGTTCTCGTCGAGGGTGTGGGTGGTCCAGTACTCGTCCCACTTGTCGCCGACGTACTCCGGGACCTTGCCCTCCGGGTAGCGGACCCAGCCCTCCGGCGGCTCCTGGCCGTCCTTCACGCACTGGCCGCCGGTGCTGTTGACGGCGAGCGCCGGGTACTCGCCGTCGCTGCACTGCGCGTCCTGGAACGAGAGCGAGCACGCGGACAGCAGTCCGGCGGCGGTGGCGCAGGCCAGCGCCAGACCCACCAGGGACAGGGGCGACCTACGGCGGACACGGCTGCTCTTCTGCACGGCTGATCCCTCTCGACGCGCGCCGACCCCTCGCCGGCGTGTGCCATCAGCCTGCGGGGAGCGGGGCGAAGTCTCCTGAGTACGGGTACTCAGCGGGCGGGGGACGCCCTACTCGACCCCGGGCGGCGGACGCCTCAGAACCCCTCCCCCAGTACCCGTTCCACCAGCCGGAGTTGGGCGTCGGTCAGCCCGGGGTCGGTGAACTCCACCGGCGGCTGGTCGTCCACGGTCAGCGTGTAGTGGCAGGCGTCGGGCACCCCGGGCCCGGACGGGGAGGGCCCGTCCGCCGCGGTGAGGACCTCGTACGCGAGCTTTTCGAGCGCGGCCCCGTCGGGCCGGGCGGCGGTGTCCGCCTCGGCCCGGCGGGGTACACCGAGCAGTCCCCCGCTCCTGATCAGCCGGATGTGCATGGCGCCACCGGTTCAGTGGACGCTCAGACCCACGTCGGACCAGGCCTTCACCACGGACTCCAGCTCCAGCCGGGTGCCGTAGAGCCGCTCGGCCGTGTCCCTCGTCGCCTGCGCGAACTCCTGGAAGTCGCAGTTCTCGGAGAGCCGCCCGGAGGTGAGCGTCTCGTACCAGATGCGTCCCGCCCGCTCCCAGGCGAAGCCGCCGATGGCGACCGCGGTCAGATAGAAGGCGTGGTTGGGGATGCCGGAGTTGATGTGCACCCCGCCGTTGTCGGCGTCGCCCTCGACGTAGTGGGTCATATGGCTGGGCTGCGGGTCCTTGCCGCCCAGCATCGGGTCGTCGAACCCGGTCCCCGGTTCCCTCATCGACCGCAGCGCCTGCCCCCGCACCTGCGGGGTGAACAGACCCGCGCCGATCAGCCAGTCGGCCTGGTCGGCGGTCTGGTGCCGGTCGTACTGCTTGACCAGCGAGCCGAAGACGTCCGAGATCGACTCGTTGAGCGCGCCGGACTGGTCCTGGTAGACGAGACCGGCGGTGTACTGCGTGACGCCGTGGGTGAGTTCGTGGCCGATGATGTCGACCGAGATGGTGAAGTCGTTGAACACGACGGCGTCACCGTCGCCGAAGACCATCCGCTCGCCGTCCCAGAAGGCGTTGTTGAAACGGCGACGGTAGTGGACCGTCGAGTCCAGCGGCAGATTGGCGTCGTCGATCGAGTGCCGGGCGTAGGCCTCCTTGTACAGCGTGAAGGTCAGACCGAGGCTCTCGTACGCGCGGTTGACCGTGCCGTCCAGGGACGGGTCACCGCCCTCCCGGCGGACCAGGTCGCCGGGGAGCGCGAGGGTGTGGTGGGTGTCGTACAGCGTCCGGTCCAGGACGAACTCGGTGGGCGCGGCGGGGGAGACCAGACTGGGCGTCTCGATCCGGTTCTGCCGGAAGTCGGCGTCGACGGCCAGCGTGTTGTGCGCGGCCTCCCGTACGTGCGGGTTGTCGGCCTCGGTGAGTTTTTCGAGGATGAACGGCGGCAGGATGCCGCAGACGGGGCGCGGGGGACGCATGGGGTCCCTCCTCGGAAGAGGGCTTGCTCAAAGGGGTGATGGGCCACGAGTCCCCAGCGGGGGGACCCGGAGCCGGGGCCGCGTGACTCACGCAGGCCGAACGAGTCCCATGCGTCCTATTCTGCGCCCGGGCGCGGTCTCCCGCACGCCGGGCGGGTGACGGCGCCTCAGGTGGCGGGTGCCGGGTGCCGGGTGCCGGGGGTGCTTGCCGGGTGTCCGGGTGTCCGGGTCGTCTCAGTACCGCACCGCCCGCGCCACCTGTGCCTTCACCGTGCCGGACAGGTCGCGGTTGCTGCGGGCCGTCGCCGTGCCGGTCCGGCCGGCGGCCACGTCGGAGACGGTGACGACGACCGTGTCGAGGCGGTTGCCGCTGCTGTCGGTGAAGTCGACCTGGACGGCGAAGGACTTCGTGGAGTCGGCGGTGTTGGTGACGGTGACGTCGACCGTGGCACGGCCCTGGTCCGTGCCGGGCGTGCCGAGCTTCGCGTCGGACTTCACGTCGACGCCGTTCTTGATCTCGTCCAGTTCCCGGCCCGCCTCGGCCGTGGCCGACGC
This sequence comes from Streptomyces griseoruber, assembly GCF_001514205.1. Taxonomy (GTDB): domain Bacteria; phylum Actinomycetota; class Actinomycetes; order Streptomycetales; family Streptomycetaceae; genus Streptomyces; species Streptomyces griseoruber. Next base: position 15,701 of record NZ_KQ948785.1, read on the forward strand.
GAACGCCGACGCCGCCTCGGAGGCGAGGGAGGACGCGGCCGCCGTGGCCTCGCCGCCCAGCGACTCCACCGCGGAGGCGGCGATGCTGGCGGCCTTGCTGGCGGCGGACGACACCGACGAGGGGGTGTTGTCGTCCGAGCAGCCGGTCAGGCCGACGGCGCAGCAGACCGCCACCGCCGTCAGCAGCACGCCCTTGGTGCGCGGCATCTCGCCTCCTGGTGTCCGGGCCGGGCCTCCTTCCAGTGAAGGGGTGGCGGGCCCGCTCCGCATGCCGGGTCACCCGGACGGATGGCGGACCCCACCCGCGAGGTCAGCGTCGCGCCTTCTTGTACCGGCGCATCAGCTCCACGATCCGCGCCTGCTCGGCGCCCGCGTTCAGCGCGGTCAGCAGGTCGTCCGGGCACAGCTCGTAGAAGTCGCCCCAGTGGCCCCGGCGCCGGTTGTCCCAGATGCGGTAGCCGCCGGGCACGCCCCGGGCGACATAGCGCCGTCTGCTCAATCCGTCTCCCCTTCCCCCGTGAGTGGCATCCACAGTGTCCGCCACGGCCTTCATCCCTCGCGCGGATTTTCGAGGCCCGTCGTCCTCCCCGGTGACACCTACGCACACTTCACGCTCGGCGATCATGTGCTTACGCTGTGATGGTTGATTGGTGGATCGGTGGAGAGCGTGTGCGGGAGTGGCATGGGATTCGGCTTCGGACAGCGGCGCGGCGGGCAACTCCCCGTGGAGATCACCAGTTTCGTGGGCAGGGCCGAGGAACTCGCCCTGATCAAGGACGCGGTGGGGCGCTTCCGGCTCGTCACGCTCGTCGGCCCGGGGGGTGTCGGCAAGAGCCGTACGGCGCTCCGGGCGGCCGGGGCCTCGGCGGCGCGGTTCGCGGACGGCGTCTGGCTGGTGGAGCTGTCCGCGCTGCACGACCCGGAACTGGTGCCGGCCACCCTCGCCGGGGTGCTGGAGCTGCCCGAGCAGCCGGGCATGACCCCGCTGGACGCGGTGGTGGAGCATCTGCGGGAGCGGCGGATGCTGCTGGTGCTGGACACCTGTGAGCATCTGGTCGACGCCTGCGCGATGCTCTGCGACATCCTGCTGCGGGAGGCGCCGGGGCTGACGGTGCTGGCCACCAGCCGTCAGCCGCTCGACGTGCCCGGCGAGCACTGTGTCCCGATCGCCCCGCTGAGCAGGGACGACGCGCTGGAGCTGTTTCTGCTCCGGGCCGGTGCCGTCACCACCCTGGGCGAGGACGACCGGCATCGCACCCTCGCCCTGGTCGACCGCCTCGACGGCATGCCGCTCGCCCTGGAACTGGCCGCCGTACGGCTGCGCGCGGTGCCGCTCGCGGAGCTGGTGACGCGGCTGGACCGGCGGTTCGAGGTGCTGACCGGGGGCCGCCGTACCGCGCTGACCCGGCACCAGACCCTGCGCACGGCCATCGACTGGTCCTACGACCTGTGCACCCCGCAGGAGCGCCTGCTGTGGGCGCGGCTGTCGGTGTTCGCGGGCTCCTTCGATCTGTCGGCGGCCGAAGCGGTCTGCGGGGGCGGGGAGTTACCGCGCGCGGAGGTGGTGGGCGCGCTGATCGGGCTGGTCGACAAGTCCGTGGTGCAGCGCATCGGGGAGGACGGCGGGCGCTACCGGCTGCTGGACACCATCCGGGAGTACGGCGCCGGGCGCCCGGCCGGGGCGGAGGGCGCCGCCGACGCCGTACGGGAGCGGCACTTCGCCCACTACGAGCGGCTGGTGGGGCGGTTCTGGGACGAGTTCCTCAGCCCGGCGCAGGTGGCGCTGCACCGGGCGGTGCGGGAGGAGATCGCCGATGTGCGGGCCGCCCTGGAGTACGGGTGCGCGGCGCCGGGGCGGGCGGTGGAGGCGCTGTGGCTGGCGACGCGGCTCGGGCCGTACTGGCGGGCGGCGGGCACCCTGTCGGAGGGCCGGCACTGGATCGACAAGGCGCTGGAGCCGGTCACGGAGGACTGTCCGGAGCGGGCCTGGGCGCTGCTGATGACCGGGATCTTCGGGGTGTGGACGGCGGATCTGGAGACGGCGCTGGAGCGCTTCCCGCGGGCGTACGAGGTGGCGCGCCGGGTGGGGGAGTCGCGGGTGGAGCTGTCGGCGCAGGCGTACCTCGGGGCGCTGACGGCCTTCGGCGGGGCGGTGGAGCAGAGGCTCGCCGAGGTGGAGTCGGCCCGGCTGCGGATCGTCGCCTCCGGGGACCGGCTGGGGATCGGCGTCGTGCACTACGAGGCGGCCCTGCTGCGGGCCGTGTTCGGGGACCCCGCGGGCGCGCTGGAGCTGTGCGCGACGGGCCTCGCCCATCTGGAGGGGTGGGGCGAGCGGCAGCTGTACGCGTCGACGGTGACGACGAAGGGCGTCATCCACATGCTGGCCGGTGAGGACGCCGAGGGGGAGGCGTGTCTGCGGCGGGGCCTGGAGGCGGTGAGCGAGATCGGGGAGGTGCTGGTGGCGGCGCTGGCCGCGCTGGGTCTGGCCTGGCACGCGGCCCGGGGCGGCCGGCACACCCGGGCCTGCTGGCTGCTCGGGTACGCGGAGCACGCGCGCCGGCTGAGCGGGGATCCGGTGGCGCTGCTGCCCCGGCTGGTGGAGGAGCAGGAGGAGGTGCAGCGGGCGGTGCGGGCGGCGCTCGGCCCGGAGGCGTTCGAGCGGTGGCGGGAGACGGGGGCGCGGATGTCGGGACAGGAGGTGCTGGAGGCGGTGCGGGCGGACGCGGAGGTGCCGGACGGCCCCTCGGCCCCCGTACGGCCCCCCGCTCCCCGCAGCCCCACCCGCCCGGCGGACTCCCTCACCCGCCGCGAGCGGGAGGTCGCCGCGCTGGTCGCCCGCGGGCTGTCCAACCGGGAGATCGCCGAGCGGCTCGTCATCTCCAAGCGCACGGTGGACGCCCATGTCGAACACATCCTCGCCAAGCTGGGCATCACCTCACGCACCGAGATCCCGGCGACGGTGACGGGGCCGTAGGCATACCTACCTGGAACGGCGGCGGTCTGCTGCGGGGTAGGTGTACCGATCTTCCGCCCACCGGTGTGCGGGGGGCCCGGTGGGCGCGGCAGCCTGGTGGGGCCGCCCGGGGCCGGGACGGGCCGGGGGCCGACAGGCCGAACCCTCGGTCGGTGCTGTCATGGCAGGCGTCCGGCACCGGACCCGCCCCCGGCGGCACGCGGGGCTGCCCCTGGTCGGCGGGGCAGCCCCCACCAGGCTCAGCGGGCCGCGAGAGCCGCCAGCGGTTCACCGGTGAGCCGGCAGATCCGCCACTCGTCGAGGAACTCCACCCCGAGCGAGGTGTAGAAGTCGACCGTCGGCTCGTTCCACGCCAGCACCCACCACTCGAACCGCTCCCAGCCCTCGCGGACACAGGTCGCCGCGAGGGCGGCGAGCAGGGCGATGCCGTGGCCGGCGCCCCGCGCGTGCGGACGGACGTAGAGGTCCTCCAGGTGCATGGCCCGGGTGCCGGTCCAGGTCGAGAACCGCGGGAACCACAGGGCGAAGCCCACGGTCCCGCCGGTGCCGTCGTCCTCGGCGATCAGGACGTGCGCGGCGGGCCGCTCCCCGAACAGGGCCTCCCGGAGCTGCTCCTCGGTGGCGCGGGCCTCGTGCTCGGCCTTCTCGTAGGCGGCGAGTTCGCGGATCAGGGCGCGGATCTCGGGGACGTCGTCGACGGTGGCGGCTCGGATCATGCGCGGAGCATGGGCCAGGGGCGCGGCCGCTGTCCACGGCGTTTCACCTGCCGAGCCGGACGTCCTTCTTCCGCAGCCAGGGCAGCGGCGGTACCGCCGAGCCGAGATACGGCGTCATCCGTACCTCGAAGTGCAGATGGGGGCCGGTGACGTTGCCGGTGGCGCCGGAGAGGCCGAGCCGGGTGCCGGGGAAGACGCGGTCGCCGCGGCGGACGTCGATCCGGGAGAGGTGCGCGTACTGGGTGAAGAAGCCGCCGGGGTGCCGGACGACGACCTGGTTGCCGAAGCCGTCGCCGCAGGTGGTGGCCTGGACGGTGCCCGGTCCGACGGAGTACACGGGGGTGTCGGTGGGGACGGCGAAGTCCTGTCCGGTGTGGCGGTGGGCCCAGCGGTCGCCCTTGGCCGCGTACCCGGCCGAGAGCCAGTAGCCGCGGGTGGGCGCGGTCCAGGGGCCGCCGGTGCGGTGGTGGGGCTCCCGGCCGCGCCGGGCGACGGGGCAGTGGCCGGTGCGGCCGGAGGGGTCCACGGCGACCGGGTCGCCGCTGCTGTCGCGGGGGCCGCTTCCGGCGCCCGACGGTACGGCGGTGAGCAGGACCAGGAGGGCCGACAGTCCGGCGGTCGCCGTAGCGAGGCAGTGTTCTCGTCGCATTGTGTGATCATCGGACCGGCGACGGGCGGGGGTCGGGGCGCGCCGCCGGACACCCGCCGGATTTCAGTCGAACGGCTCCGCCAGCAGCCTGCGGTACACCTGCGACGACCTCGGATTCGCCGGGCACTGCCACACCCCGTGCGGACAGTAGTCGCTGATCGTCTGGTACAGCGGCCGCTGCCGGGCGAACCAGGTGAGCATGCCGCGTACGTACGCCGGGTTGTCGCCGTTGCGGAACAGCCCCCACTCCGGGTACGAGAACGCCTTGTGGTGCGCCCGCGCGAACCGCACGTGCTCGGCGAGGCCGTACGGCTCGTGGACCTGCTCGTCGAAGGACATGCCGCGCGGCTGGTCGTAGGCGTCCATGCCGATCACGTCGACGTACCGGTCGCCCGGGTAGCAGGCCGGCCACGGGATGGCGTCCCGCCCCCGGTTCGGCGCGAACTCGAACCGGAACCGCTGCCCCGGCACCGACCGCATGGTCTCCACGATCCGCACCCAGAACGCCTTCCAGGCCTCGGGATCGGGCCCGCACCGGTGGGTGTAGGTGATCCCGTTCATCTCCCAGCCCACCACCAGCACGGTGTCCGGGATGCCGAGCGAGACCAGCCGGCGGGCCAGCGTGCGGAAGTGCCCGTCGTACGCGCCGTCCGCCCCGTCGCGCAGCAGCTTGCGCACCCTGCGGTCGGACAGATGCGCCTCCGCGCGGTCCAGCATCGGCACGTTCAGCACGAACAGCCGGTCCGCGCGGGCCCGGCGCCACTGCGCCCAGTGGTGGAGATCGCCGGGCTCCCCCTCGATATGGCCCCAGTGATCCCCCGCCAGATAGGCGTGCCCGACCCGGGGCGTGGCCGGCCCCAGCCAGCCGTCCAGCTCGGAGACCCGCCGCACACCCTCCGAGCCGTAGCCGACGTAGGCCCCGAAGGGCGAGGGCGAGGGCGGGGGCCCGTCGGCCGTCTTCCCGTCGGGCACCCCCGCCGCCCCCTCCCCGTCGCGGACGCACGCGGGACCGGCGAGAAGGACGAGGGTGACCAGAAGGAGCGTCAGGAAGGGGCGAAGGGGGCGAGGAAGGTGGATGGGGTGATGATGATGAAATCTGCGGATTGCTGACGGGGGCACCGGTTCATGATGACCGCCCGCCCCCCACCGGCAACCCGGAATCACTCGCGAACCACCCGTACCGGGGACGCGGTTCCCGCACCAGGAAGACATCCACGGAGTCCTCCCGCTCGAACACGAAACCGTGCCGCTCGTACAGCCGGCGGGCGGCGCTGCCCTGCAGGACGTCGAGCCGCACCCGCCGCCCGTCACGGTCGGCGTCCTCCAGCAACCGCTTCAGCAGCGCGGTCCCGATGCCCCGCCCCTGCACCCGCGGGGCGAGATAGAAGTGCTCCAGCCAGTGCGCGTCCTCGGCCGGCCGCAGCGCGACACACCCCACCACCGCGCCGTCCTCCTCCTCGACGACCAGCGTGTGCTCGGGCACCCAGGCGTCCCGCAGCCGTTGCCGCACCCGGTGCTCGTCGTACCGACCGAGCCGCTCCAGATCCCCCCGCATCGCCGCCGCCCGCACCTCGGCGACGGCCTCCAGGTCCGCCCCGGTCGCCTGCCGCGTCCTCCACTCAGCCATGCGGGGATGTTACGAGTCCGCGGTCGGCAACCGATGGGCCGGTCGGCGGCAACGGACCAGTGAACGGCCAGTACGCGCATCCGTTCCCCCCACAAGGAGCCAACCATGCGCAGAAACCGCAGGCACAGCACGCGCCCCAGGCACCTGGCACGACTGTTCACCGTCCTCGCGGCCCTCGCCGCCCTCCTCCACGCGACCGGCGTCGCGGCCCCCCGCGCCGAGGCCGCCGACGAGTGGAACCCGCCCAGCACCCTCGTCCAGCCCCTGAACGAGGTCTGGAACCACGTCTCCGCCACCTACCCCGACCTCTACGGCTTCCGCAACTACGGCTGGGACCAGGTCATGGCCAACCGCGGCAGCATCAACTACTGCGTCCGCTGGGAGTCCGACGCCCCCGTCAGCACCGCCCTGCGCGACCGCATCCACACGGCCCTGAAGAAGCAGTTCGCGAAGTGGATGGCGGCCCAGACCGAGAACGGCCGGGCCTACAACAACTGGCCCTACACCACGGTCCCGGTGAACATCGTCGGCTGGGCGGTCAAGAACCGCTCCACCCTCCAGTGGACCGACACCTCCGTCGACGTCTACACCAACGTCCTCGACTCGGCCGGCGCCCCGCAGTGCGCCCCCGACTGCGGCCGCTTCTTCCACCAGGACGGCAACTACTCCCGCTGCCCCGGCGGCACCGCCCGCCACTACGACCAGTCCCTCTGGCTCACCAAGGGCTTCCAGGGCGGCGCCGGCGGTGACTGGGGCCAGCGCGTCGGCCAGGAGTACTTCACCTCCGCCCTCGGCCAGGAGGACATCCACATCTACCTCCACGAGGTAGGCCACACCTTCGGCCTCGACGACTTCTACGACTGGACCCCCACCGGCCAGTGCTGCTTCCTGATGAACGCCGGCACCGCCACCCGGATCACCGACTTCGACAAGTGGATGCTCCGGGACTTCTGGCGCCACCTGAAGAGCCGTTACGGCCTCTGAGCGACCCGGCGCCGCGTGATGTTCCGTCATCTATTCCTCGGCAACAGGCAACCCTGACCCGCCCTTTACCTCTCTCACAGAGTGCTCACAGTCCTCGGCCCGTGGGTGCGTGGGGTGTGCCCGTGTGTGTCCGGGCCGGGGATGTGGGCTGGCCTGTCCGATGCCAGTGACCATGGCACTCGCAGACGAGGAACCGATGACCAGATCGCAACACCGCAAGGGCCTCAAGCGCGGCGCGTTCGCCGCGGGGGCCGCGCTCACCGTCGTCGCCGTCGCCGGGGCCGCCCCCGGCGCCGGTGCGGCGCCGCAGAGCACCGCAGGGAAGCCGAAGCTGAAGCTGATCGCCGCGTCGAAGGCGGTGACGCTCGACCGGTACGAGTGGGACGGGGGCTTCCAGCTCGACTTCGACCTCGGCACCTATCTGACCGTCGACAACGCGCCGCTGGAGTTCAAGACCACGCGCAAGTCGTACAAGGACCCGGTCGTCGTGCAGCAGATCCTGCGCAACGGGTCGAGGGTGACGACGAAGAAGCTGCCCGCCGGGCTCGTCAAGGACTTCAAGGGGCTGCCGGACTTCCTGGAGATCTCCGTGAAGAACAGCGCCGGGACGGAGGTGAAGAAGATCAAGAGCACCTTCTGTCCGAACAACGCCTCCGGACGGCTGCGCCCCGACGCGCCCGCCACCTCGCACTATCCGGAGAGCTGCCCCACCAACCCGTTCACACTCGGCTCGGTGTGGGGTGTGGAGAAGGGCTGGGCGGCCAACACCACCACCCAGGACTACGACCACCCGGTGGACCTGGCGGCCGGTGAGTACACGGCCAAGGTGTCGATCGCGAAGAAGTACCGGGATCTCTTCGGGATCCCGAACGACTCGCCGACCATCAAGGTGACCGTCCGGCAGAACACCGACGGGGGCGGGGAAGGCGGCGGGGTCGGACTGACCCGCGGGTCCATGTCCCACGACATGGCCGGCATGGACCACAGCGGTATGGCCGGCATGGACCACGGCGCCATGGCCGGTGCCGGGCACCACTACGGGCCGCGCGGCGCCGACGCGCCCGTGCCCTCCGCCCTCTCGCACGCCCTCGAGGACCGCGGTCTCGCCCACCACCTGGGCGACGGCTCCGGCCACACCGACGGCTCGCGCATCGCGCCCGCGCTCAAGGCCAACAGCAAGCGGCCCAGCGGACGCGCGGCCGTTCCCGCCAACGCGCCCAAGCCGGACCTGCGGTCGCTGCCCGCCTGGGACATCGCCATCACCGACGGCGAGGACGGCGACGCCGCCGGCCGCGACTACCTCGCCTTCAGCGCCAACGTCTGGAACGCCGGCCCCGCGCCGCTCGTCGTGGACGGCTTCCGCAAGCCGGGCGCCGACCTGATGGACTCGTACCAGTACTTCTACGACGCCAAGGGCAAGCAGATCGGCTACACCCCCGCCGGCACCATGGAGTGGGACCCGCGGATCGGCCACGAGCACTGGCACTTCACCGACTTCGCCAGCTACCACCTGCTCTCCGCCGACAAGACCGACATCGTCAAGAGCGGCAAGGAGGCCTTCTGCCTCGCCAACACCGACGCGGTCGACTACACGGTGAAGAACGCCAACTGGCACCCGTACAACACCGACCTGTCCACCGCCTGCGGCCAGAAGAGCTCCATCTCCGTCCGCGAGGTCCTCGACGTCGGCTCCGGTGACACCTACACCCAGTACCGTCCGGGCCAGTCCTTCGACATCACCGACCTGGCCAACGGGACGTACTACATCCAGGTGGTCGCCAACCCGGCCAAGCGCCTGAAGGAGACCAACGTCAACAACAACATCTCCTACCGCAAGGTCATCCTGGGCGGCACGCCCGGTCACCGCACGGTCAAGACCCCGCCGTACGACCTGATCAACGCGCCGTAGTCCCCTACGACCGGTCGCCCTACCGCGCCCCGTCCGCCCCGGCCCGCCTCGGCGGACGGGGCGGACGGGGCGCTCGACGCTCTGCTGCCCTGGCGGCTCGCGGCGCGGATCCACGGCCGACGCGGTCAGGCCCGCCGTACGCGCAGACCTGGAGCAGAGGCGGGCCCCGCGACCCAGGTGACGCAGGTCACATCAAGGGCGGTCACACTCGTCCGGGGTGTTCCGTCAGAGAGGTGTAACCAGCCGAGAGCAAGCTCACGAGGAGATCACCATGGACGCGCGCCTCAACCTCTTCGCCAACCCGGTCGCCGGCAAGTTCACCCGGTACATCAACTCGGCCGGCAAGGTGATCGCCGACTCCACCCTGCCGGCGGCGACCCAGGAGCTGGTGAAGCTCCGCGCCAGCCAGATCAACGGCTGCGGCTTCTGCACCGACATGCACAGCAAGGACGCCGCCCACGCCGGCGAGACCGCCCAGCGCCTGTACCTGGTCGCGGCCTGGAGGGAGGCCAAGGTCTTCACCGAGGCCGAGCGGGCCGCCCTGGAGCTGACCGAGCAGGGCACCCGTATCGCCGACGCGGCGGGCGGCGTCACGGACGCGGCCTGGGAGAACGCCGCCAAGCACTACGACGAGGACCAGCTCGCCGCCCTCGTCTCCCTGATCGCCCTGATCAACGCCTACAACCGCCTCAACGTCGTCGTCCAGCAGCCGGCGGGCGACTACCGGCCGGGCATGTTCGGCTGAGGGAGGGGCGGGGCGGGGCGGGGCGGAGGGTGCGGGGGCGTGGTGCGGGGCGCCGCGCCCCCGGGTGGCCTGATGAGCCGTCTGATCCGTGTGTGAGGGCAACCGTTGGGCCGTTGTGCGAGTCTCCTGAGACGTCTGTGCTCGCCGGACGTATTCCTACCTGCGTGTAGTGTTCCGGCGTTCGGCGGTGACCACGCCGGCGACCCGAGCACGGTGTACGGGGTGGAACGGCCGATGCGGAGGGACGGGCGCCGATGAGCGGAACGAGAAGGCGTGGGCATGCCCCGATGGAGTCGGCCGGCCGGGGGAACAGAGGCGGTGGCGGCCGTACGAGGCTGACCCGGCGCGGGCGGATCGTCGCCTGGGGCGGCGGGGTGACCGCCGTGGTCGTCCTCGCGGTCGGCGGCGTCGGGGCCTGGATCTACCAGGACCTCAACAACAACATCGGACGGGCCGACGTCGACGGCAAGCTCGGTGAGGACCGGCCCGAGAACCTCAGCCCGGGCTCGAAGAACATCCTGCTCGTGGGGTCCGACAGCCGGGACGGCGCCAACGCCAAGTACGGCAAGGACCTGACCACCATGCAGTCGGACACGCTGATGGTGCTGCACATCCCCGCCGACCGCGAGTGGGCCTCGGTCGTCTCCTTCCCGCGGGACTCCTGGGTGGAGATACCTTCCTGCGAGAAGGGCGGCGGGGGGACGTCCTCCCCCCACCACTTCAAGATCAACGAGGCGTTCGCGATCGGCGGCAGCGGCGGGGAGGTCGCCGGGGCCGCCGCGTGCAGCATCAAGACCATCGAGGCCAACACCGGCCTGCGCATCGACCACTTCATGTCGATCGACTTCTCCGGCTTCAAGGGCATGGTCGACGCGCTGGAGGGCATCGAGGTCTGTCCCGAGGCGGCCATCCACGACGAGAAGGCCCATCTGGACCTGGAGGCGGGCTGCCAGACGATCAAGGGCGAGAAGGCCCTCGGTTACGTCCGCACCCGTTACAGCGTGGGCGACGGCTCCGACATCGGACGCATCGGCCGTCAGCAGGAGTTCATGGACGCCATGGCGAAGAAGGCCAAGTCCAAGCTCACGGACGCCGACGCGATGTACGGCTTCCTCCAGTCCGTCACCAAGTCCCTCACCGCCGACTCCGATCTGGCCGGCATCGAGCCGCTGTACGGGCTGGCGAACGAACTGAAGGGCATCGACAGCGACCGGCTGAGCTTCGTCACCGTGCCCAACTACGGGCGGGAGGCCGACCAGCCCACCGACAAGGCGAACGTCGTCTGGCAGTACCCGCAGGCCGCCGAGCTGTTCACCTCCCTGGCCCAGGACAAGGAGGTCACCAAGGCGCAGGTGGAGGCCGCGAAGAAGGACGTGGTGTACGCGTCCTCGGTGAAGTTCCAGGTCCTCAACGGCACCGGCATCGGTGGCCGGGCGGCGGCCGTGGCCGAGCGGCTCACCGGGGCCGGCTACAGCCTCGCGAGCACCGGCAACGCGCCCTCGGCGGTCACGAAGACCACCGTCACCTACCCGGCGGGACTGGAACGCCAGGCCGCCGCACTCGCCTCACGGATCCCGAACGCCCGTGCGGTGCAGGACGCCTCGGCGACGGCCGGCGTGGTCACGGTCGTCGTGGGGCCGGACCTGAAGGTCGAGGACGTCGCCTGAGCGGTCGGTTGGGCGGTCGGTTGAGCGGTCGGTCGGCTGATCATCGGTGGTCACAGGAACCCCTGAGATGGGGTAAAGTTGATCTCGAGCCGGTCACCGGGAAACAAAAACGGTGAACGACCTCTGCGTTGGTGGTCCAAGGAAAGACGCCCCGCTTCCTGCGGGGAAATGCAGGTGCAAGGCCTGCCCGGCGCTCCGATGACGAGTCCCATCCCGTGTCAGACGGGGTGGGACTCGTTCGTTTCCCCCTCCTTCGCTCTCCTTTCCCGCAGGGGCAGTTCGGTGACGACCTCGAAGCCGCCGCCGGGCCGATGCCCCGTCCGTACGCGTCCGCCCGCCGAACGGGCCCGCTCCCGCATCCCGACGATCCCGTAGCCGCCACCGCCCCCGGCCGGCGGCTTCCCTCCGCCGTCGGTGACCATGACGGCCAGCCGGTCGTCGGCGTAGACGAGCCGTACGTCCGCCGTGCCGACGGCCGCGTGCTTGGTGACGTTGGTGAGGGCCTCCTGCACGATCCGGTACGCCGTGAGGTCGGCGCCGGCGGTGAGCGGGCGGGGGTCGCCCTCGGTGCTGACGGTGACCTCGAGCCCGGCGCCCCGGAAGGAGGCGGCGAGCTGCGGGAGGTGGGCGAGACCCGGGGTGGGCGTGGCGGCCGGGCGGGGTCCGGGATCCGCACCCGCCTCCCGCAACAGTCCCACCGTCGCCTTGAGTTCGCGCAGCGCCGAGGCGGTGGTGCCGGCCAGCTCGGCGGTGAGCCGGGCGGCCTCCTCCGGCCGGCCGGGCAACTGCCGGGCCACGGCGCCCGCCTGGAGGTTGGCCAGGACGAGATGGTGGGCGACGACGTCGTGCAGATCGCGGGCGATCCGCATCCGCTCCTCGGCGACCCGGCGCCGCGCCTCCTCCTCCCGGGTCCGCTCGGCGTGGTCGGCCCGGGCCTGTACGGCGTCCGGATACGCGGCGCGCAGCCGGTTCACCGTGCCGAGCGAGGTCGGCAGCAGCAGCCAGGCGGCGGGCCCGAGCAGCTTGAGGACCAGGGGTTCGCCGGGCGGCCCGGCGAGCAGTCCGGTGCCGATCAGCAGCGCGACGGCGACGAGGGCGAAGGTGTTCGCGGTCCGGCGGTCGGTGGCGGCGGCCAGCGCGTACAGGGCGAGCATCAGGGGTGCCGGCAGCAGCACGGTCAGCAGGTATCCGAGCGCGGACGCGGCCACCGCGCAGCCGAGGGTGAGGAGGACGGTACGGCGTGGATGCGTACGGCGCTGAACCAGCGCGGCGCAGGCGACGGCGGCGAGGAGGACACCGGGCCACCAGGGGACGGCGGGTTCCCGGCCCGGGAAGGTGATCACGCTGCTCCGTCGAGGCCTCCCATGTCACCCGGCAGCTCAGGCAGCTGGAGAAGGCCGGCTACGTCACCCGGGTCCCCGATCCGGAGGACCGCCGCGCCCAGCTCATCCGCCTCACCGACACCGGCCGCACCGCCGTTCGGCGTATCCGCGCCGCGGGCCTGCGCGGCATGGAGGCGGCCCTCACCGACTGGGAGCCGGACGACCTGCACCGGCTGGCCTCGCTCTTCGAGCGGTTGGTGAGCGACTTCGTGACGCACGCGGAGGCGGCGGTGGAGGGGGCCTGAGAGGTTCACGGCCCCCCGCCCGGGGGCGGACGGCCGGTGGGGGTGATGGCCGGGTGGGACCGCACGAGTGGCCGGAGGGCCGCGTGGCCGATCAGGAGGCGGCGCGGCGACGGTACGAGGCCGACCTGAGCACGACCCGGGGCGCGCTGCGCGAGCTGCTGCGGGCCGAGCCGTCCGATGCGCATCCCGGCCTGGGGACCGTCGTCTTCGCGAGCGCGCTCGCAGGCCTGCTCGTCCGCCCGGCCACCGGCGCCCTGGTGGCCGGCGCCTTCGCCGCCCTGTTCCTGCTGACCCTGACCGTCGTACACCCGCGCGGCGTCCGGGGCCGGGACGCGGGACGCCGGACGTGTCTCTTCACGTCCGGGTGGGCGCGGTGGCTCCAGTGAGGCCGAGGAAGGAGGCGAGACCGTCGAGGAGCCGCTCCACCTCCTCGGTGGTGTTGTAGGGCGCCAGACCGACCCGAAGGGCCGGGTCCTGGAGCTTCAGGGCGGTGAAGGGCTCGTACGCGTAGAAGGAGCCGGCCGGGGCCAGGACGTCGCGGGCGGCCAGGTGGTACTGGGCCTCGCGGGCGTCGCGGCCTTCGAGGGACATCAGGAGCGTCGGGGTGCGGTCGGCCGCGACCGAGTGCACGGTGACGGCGTCGCCCAGGGCGCGCAGCCCGTCCTCCAGCCGGGTGCGCAGCACCAGTTCGTGCTCGTGCAGGGCGCCCAGCGAATGGGTCAGCCGCTCCCTGCGCGTGGCGCCCTGGCCGCCCGGGTCCAGCGCGGCGAGGAAGTCCACGGCGGCGGTGGCGCCCGCCAGGATCTCGTAGGGCAGCGTGCCGAACTCGAAGCGCTCCGGGACGGTGTCGGGGGAGGGCAGAAGCTTGTCCGGGCGCAGGGACGCGAGCAGCTCGGGTGCTCCCCCGAGCACCCCGCAGTGCGGTCCGAGGAACTTGTACGGCGAGCAGACGAACAGGTCGGCGCCGAGCGCGGGGACGTCCACCAGGTGGTGCGCGGCGTAGTGCACGCCGTCCACGTACACCAGGGCACCGGCCTCGTGCGCCAGATCGGCGATCCGGCGGAGGGGCGGCTTGGTGCCCAGCACGTTCGAGGCCGCCGTGACCGCGACCAGCCGCGTCCGGGACGACAGCGCCCGCTCGAACGAGCCGAGGTCCAGCTCCGCCGTCCCGGCGTCGACCTCGATCCAGCGCACGCTGACCCCGGCGCGCTCGGCGGCCTGGACCCAGGGGCGGACGTTGCAGTCGTGGTCCAGCCGGCTGAGGACGATCTCGTCGCCGGCCCGCCAGTCCTTGGCCAGGTGGCGGGAGAAGTCGTAGGTGAGCTGAGTGGCGCTGCGTCCGTGCACGACACCGCCCGCGGGTACGCCGAGCAGGTCGGCGTAGGCGGCGCGGAACTCCGTGACGGCGCGCTCGGCGTTCAGCTCGGACGGGCTGACGGTGCCCCGGTTGGACAGGGGGCCGGTCAGGGTCGCGGCGATCGCGTCGGCGACGGGGCGGGGCGTCTGGGTGCCACCGGGACCGTCGAAGAAGGCGAGGCCCCCGTCGAGGGAGGGGAAGTGGGCCCGGAGGGCGGTCAGGTCGATGGCCATGGCCTCGGCTTTCGGAGAGTTCTTCCAGCGGGCTTTCCAGACTCTGACACTTGATCCTTGGACACGTAAAGCGATGGATCGAGAAGGGAGAGTTCACGGTTTATGAAGTCCTTGAGGTCCCAGCCGGATCTGAAGCTCCTGTCCACCTTCCTGGCCGTGGTGGACCGAGGCTCCATGGCCGAGGCCGCGGCGGCCCTCGGTTACGTCCCCTCCGCGGTGTCCCAGCACATCGCCGCGCTGGAGCGGGACCTGGGCGTGGAGCTGCTGGTCCGCCGTCCGGGCAGCCGGCTGATCCTGACGGCGGCCGGGCGCGCGCTCGCGCAGGCGGCGCGGAGGCTGTTCGAGGCGACCGCCCGCTTCCAGGACGCAGCCGCCCGTATCGCCGACCGGGACATCGCCGAACTCCGCGTCGGCGCCTACCCCAGCGCGATGAGCCACCTGCTCCCCGGCGTGCTGGCCGCGCTCCGCCCCCGCCGCCGGGGCGCCCGGATCCGTCTCGTGATCGTGGAGACCCACGAGGGGCTGCCGAGGGTCACCTCGGGAGACCTCGACCTGCTCATCGCCTACCGCTACCTGCCCGAGGACCCGCCGACCCCCTCCGCCGACTGGAACGTCACCTCCCTCGGTCACGAGCCCCTGGTCCTCGTCGCGGGCCCACGCCCGGACGCCCGCCCGTGGCAGCTGGCGGACTGCCTGGCCATGGAATGGACCTCGGGCCACGCCCGCAGTCCCGACCGCCGCCTGCTCCACCGCTGGGCCGGGGAGCTGGGCATCTCTCCCGAGGTGACCCTGGAGACCGAGGACCTGCACAGCATGCTGGCCATGATCGGCGCGGGCCTGGCGGTGGGCCTGATCCCGGCGACGCTCCTCGGCGAGGGCGGCGACCGGCCCCGCGTGGAACGGGTCGCCCTCCCGCCC
Source organism: Streptomyces griseoruber (assembly GCF_001514205.1). Taxonomy (GTDB): domain Bacteria; phylum Actinomycetota; class Actinomycetes; order Streptomycetales; family Streptomycetaceae; genus Streptomyces; species Streptomyces griseoruber. The sequence goes on from NZ_KQ948785.1 coordinate 31,107, forward strand.
GAGGCCGCACCGCTCCACCGCGAGATCCTGGCCGTGAGCCGACCGGGCGTCCGGCATCCGGTGGTCGAGGAGTTGCTGGCGCTGCTGGCGGAGGCGTTGCGCGGCGCGCGGGCGTAGACGGGCTTCAGTCCTCGGTGGGCTGCTGGAGCATGGCCAGGGTCAGTACGGTGCCGCCGATGCCCCAGCCGCCGTCGGTGACCTCCTCGACCAGGACCATGGTGTTGGGCCGGGCACGTTCGCCGTAGATCTCGACGTACAGCTCGGTGGTCCGGGTGACGATGGTCTCCTTCTGCTTCTCGTCGAGGGTTCCGGCGGGGACCTTGAAGTTCGCGAACGGCATGGTGGTGCTCCTTCTTCCCTGGGCTTTCGCGGCTTCAGCGTGGTGTGGCGGGCCCGCACCGGCCAGGGCTGTTCCCACCCTGGGGTTGCCGTCCCCTGGTTCGCGTCCGCCGGTGCCGCGACGATGGAGGCGTGAACCACTCCGCACTTGCCGCGTACCTCAAGTCCCGGCGCGATCGGATCCGCCCGCCGGACGTAGGACTGCCCACCGGTCCGCGGCGCCGGGTGCCCGGTCTGCGACGCGAGGAGGTGGCCCGGCTGGCCGGGCTGTCGGCGGACTACTACACCGAGCTGGAACGCGGACGCGGCGCCCAGCCCTCGGCCCAGGTGCTCGCCGCGCTGGCCCGGGCGCTCCGGCTGAACGGCGACGAACGCGACCATCTGTTCCACCTCGCCGACCGGCCGGTCCCGCCGGGGGCGCACGGTCCCACCGCGCATGTCCAGCCCGGTCTGCTCGCACTCCTGGACCAGCTCACCGCCACACCCGCCCAGGTCATCACCGACCTGCACGAAACCCTCGTACAGAATCCGCTGGCCGCCGCACTCGTCGGCCGGACCTCGGCACTGCGCGGTCCCGAGGCGAGCTTCGTCCACCGCTGGTTCACCGATCCCGCGGCCCGGAGCCTGTATCCGCCCGAGGACCACCCCCACCACTCCCGGGTCTTCGTCGCCGACCTCCAGGCGGTCGCGGCCCGGCGCGGCGGCGACCCCGAGGTGCGCCGGATGGTGGCCGTACTGCGCCGACGCAGCCGGGAGTTCAGCACGCTCTGGGACACCCACGACGTCGCCCTCCGGCGCACCGACCACAAGCGCATCGTCCATCCCGCCCTGGGCGTGATCGAGCTGGACTGCCACAGCCTGTTCAGCGAGGACGGCCGCCAACGCCTTCTGTGGTTCGGCGCCCCGCCCGGCACGGAGGGCGCGGCCCAGCTGAGCCTGCTCTCGGTGATCGGCACACAGGACATGGTCGAACCAGGTCCACGGGTGAGCGCCCGGTCGCCGGAGAGGCGTTGAACGCGTCCGCTACTCCGGTGGCCGGTTGTAGCTGTCCAGGGTGGCCTTCGTCGTCGAGGTGTCCATGAGCCGCAGTTCCCAGGGACCCGTGTTGACGTCGAAGTCCTTGCCGAAGCCGACCCACTTGCCGGCCATGCGCCGTCCCGTGGGCTCGACGAGCATCTGGAGTGCGCCGAAGTAGCGGGCGCCGCGGTAGTACCCGTCCGGCGCCGTCTGTTCCACCCAGGTGCCCGTCACCGTGTTGCCGTCGATCTGGAGATCGAGGGTCAGCGGGCTGTCCGGGTTGAGTGAGCCGCTCGGCAGGCTGCGGCCGGTGAGCCGGTTGCCGTGCTGGAGCAGGACGACGTGGTGCTTTCCGGTGAAGACCTGTTCGTCCCGGCCGCTGGAGACGTACTCGTAGGTGCTCAGCCATACGCCGGCGTGATTGCTGCGGGGCGCGGTCTGAGCGTTAGGCGCGCCTGCACGGATCGGGATGCCCACCGGTGAGTCCTTGAGGTCGTGACCGCCCTGACCGTCATCGCTGACGCGGGCGGCTGATCGCCTCGGGCCACGGCGTCGTGGATGCCGAGAGCCTGGCCGCACGGCATCCCGCTTGGTCCGCCGCTCCGACAGCCCACCTCGACGTTTTCGCCGAAGCCCAGCGGCGGCAGTGGGAGGCGATCGCCGGAGCCGACCGGCCCGAGGAGTGGACGCATCGACTGCATGCGGCGGCGCGGGCTTGGGCGGAACACCGGAGGTAGCGGCACAAGGGCAGGTGGCTGTTATGCCGTCACCAAGGCCGGGCGCCGTACAAGGGCCGAGGGGGCCGGGGGCTCCACCGTCGTGAAGACCATCAGGCGCAGGATCAGGAAGCGGCCGATGCCGGCCAGGGCGGAAGCGCTCAGGTAGACGAGCTGTTCCGTCAGCAGGCCGGGGGACGCCTCGATCGCGTGCAGGGTGAGGACCGCGATGCTCGTGGCCGCGTAGGCCGCCGCCGCCGAGCCCGCCGACTGCCAGTGGCGGCGCCAGCCCGCCCGGCCGCCGGTGCGGAATGTGTAGCGGGCGTGGAGTTCGGTGCACAGGAGGGTCGAGGCGATCGTGATCAGCGCGTTCGCCAGGGTCCACGGCATCAGGGTGGCCAGCGTCGGGACCGCGAGGCTGCACAGGACTCCGGTGCCGCCGCCGAAGGCGACGAAGCGGATGAAGGAGGCGAACACGGGGGGTCCTTCCGCAGCGGACGGGTCGGATCGAGGCACTTCCATTGCTTAACTCAGGCAACTATAAATCTATTGCTTGAGTTACGCAAGGAATATCGGACCGAGAGAAAGGGCCGGCTGCGGTGCCCTCCCGCGGCCGGCCCTCCCCGGCGTCCGCCTACGACCCGTTCGCGCTCGACGGGCCGAAGAACTCGATCTCCGCTATCGCCACCTGCTTGCTCGCCGACGCCCCGTACGCCGACTCGATCGTGAAGCGGACCTTGGTGACCTCGCCGACGCGGAAGGCGCGGCGCTGGCCGCCCGCCTGCTGGTCGAGGACCAGTTCGCGGGTCGCCGTGGTGCCGTCCTTCAGGGTGATCGCCGCCTTGACGCGGTGCGGCAGGGCCGACTCGGTGAGCTGCTCGGCGCGGGTCGAGGTGCCCGGCGTGATGACCAGGTCGAGCAGCCGGGTCGGCTCGTTGAAGCGGGCCTCGATCCACTCGCCCTCGCCCGACTGCGAGACACCCGGACCCCACCAGCTGTTGTTGATCTTGTCGAAGGCCAGGTCGGGCTTGTGACCGGGGTAGGAGCGGGAGGCCGCGTACGTGTCCGGCGACACCGCCGCGCGCTTCGCGAAGTGGTCCTTGGTCGCCTGGATCGCGTCCGGCGCCTTCACCCCGGCGGTGATCAGCAGCGTGAGGACGACCGCGGCCATCACCCAGGTGAGGATCCGGTCGAACGTCCGGCGCAGACGCGGGCGGTCCCCTGCCCACGGTGTCTCGCCACCCCGCCCGAACAGCCGCCGCCACCACGGCAGCCGGATCGAGGAGCGGTCCTCCAGGGTCATCGGCATCGCGCAGCGCGAGCAGTAGTGCCGGTCGGGCCGGTTCGGCGTCGCGCACCACGGGCAGGCGATGCCGTTCAGCTCACCCTGCACCGGACCGGGCGCGCGGACCTGCGGCCGGTCCGCCACCGGGACGCCGGGCAGCACCGGCGCCACGGACGGGGGCGCGGGCGCGGGCTCCTCCGGATCGGCGACAGGGACCAGCAGCGAACGGGCCCGCGCCGCCATCGTGTCGCCCAGGGCGGGGGTGGGGGTGGTGGGCGCCGTTCCGTCGGTGTCGGGGGTGGCGGCGGCGGACGTGGTGTCTGTCGTCGGGGGGAGGGGCGGGAGGGGGGTCTCGGTCGTGTCCTCGTCGTCCTCGTCGTCCTCGTCGGTCCCGCCGGCGGTTCCGTCGCCGTCTTCGTCGTGGTCCGAGTCGCCGGTCGTGCGGGGCTCGCGGGACCGGTCGTCGGCCGTCGGGCCTGCCGGGGCGCGGTCCTCGTCCTCGCCGTCCTCGGCCCGGCCGGCCTCGTCACGGGTGCGGGCCGAGGACGACGGTGCCGCCGCCGTCGTGGCGGAGGACGCCGACGACGCCGCGGCGGCACCCGCGCCCGCCGTCCCGGCCCTCGCCGGGGCCCGGTCACGGTCGCGGTCCGTCCAGCTCAGTACGGCCCCGCACGCGTCGCAGAAGGACTGGCCGAGTTCCGCCCGGGTGCCGCACTCGGCGCAGTTCTGGGTGGTCATCTTCTCTCCGGGGTCCTTTCGGCGACGGTCACCTTGACCGTGTAGGGCATGTGGGCGGGGCGGGCGGCGGCCACGAGGGCGTCCAGGCGGTGCTCGTCCGCCGGGCCGGGGTCGGGCAGACGGACGGTGACGTGGAGGTGGGGGCGGGCGTCGCCGGGGAAGGGCCCGAGGGGGCGGGCGCTCCACGCCGAGCCGCCGCTCTCCTCGATCTCCGGCTCCACACCGAACGCCAGCCGGACGGCCTCGGCCAGCCCCCGGCGGGTGCCGCGCACCCGGTGCAGATACGCGGCCGCGGCGACGGCGGCCCGCAGCCTCGGCTCCGGTTCCGTACCGTCGGTCTCCGCGCCGACCCAGCCCGCCAGCCAGCGGGTGAAGTCGACCGGGGCGAGCGCCGGGTCGAAGTAGGCGGGCAGACAGTCCAGGACATTGAGGATGGGCGCCAGCACGTCGTCCAGCCCGCCCACGAACCGCTGCGCGAGATCGTCGTCCGCGAACACGGCGGGCAGCATCGCCCCGATCGGCGCGGAGGACCCGAGCCCGTCGACGGAACCTCTCATCCGGCGCCTCCTGCAACACCCTCAGGGGGCGCGGGGAACTGCGCGACCAGCCACGACGGCGCCGCACCGAGCCAACGACAGCAACCCACCCTCACGCCCCGTCCCCGATCACGCGCACCCGATGGTCGTACGAGAACACGAGCGCCGGCGCCGCCAGATCGATGCGATCGGTCGCGTCGCCGCGCTTGCCGGTCAGCGGGTCGGCGGGGTGCAGGGTGACCTGGTCGACCAGTTCCACTCCCGGCACGCGCTGGAGCACCGCGAACACCTCGCCGGACTGCACCGGACGCCCGAACGGCCAGCCCTTGCCGTCCGCGCCGCCGGTCAGCGGGTCGAGGTGCCGGTAGAGGGCGTCGTGGGCCTGGCGGCGGACGCGGTCGGTGTCGACGCCGCGGAAGGCGTGGACCGTGGCGACCACGGTGATGCCCTGGTAGTACGGCGGCCCGACCGCCAACCGGGTCCCGATCAGGCGGCGTTCGTCCAGGTGCCGCATGATCCGGTCCAACAGGTTGTCACCGGGCACCAGTTGCTCGAAGCGGAGCCGCCCGCCGGGGTCCGGGACGGCCTGCGGGACCACCAGCACCCGTACCGCGTAGGAGCCGTGCTCGTCGGGTTCGCCCTCCAGGCAGGTGATGCGGGCGGTCTCGGGGGCGGCCCGGCGGGCGAGTTCCTCGTAGTCGCGCAGGGTCACGGCGCGCTCCTGGGCGCGCAGGGTGATCGGTGCGCGGAGCTTCGCCTCCTCGACCGTCTCGCCGTCGACGCCGCCGCGCGCGGCCTCCCGGTTGACGACCTCGGAGACGTACGGCACGGAGGTGCGCAGCACCCGTACCGCGCCCCGGGCCACGTTGCCGGCCCGGCCGCCGCCCGTGCGGTAGCGGCGGGCGCGGACGAAGGCGCCCTTGGAGGCGACCGCGCCGTACTGGCGCAGCGTGCCGTCGGGTTCGCGGACGGACGGGCCGAAGGCGATCTCACCGGTGGCGGCGTCGAGGGTGATGTGGCGGTCGTCCGCGCCGGAGGCGGCGAAGTGGGGGACGACCTGCCAGTCGACCCAGCCCTCGTGCTCGGCGGTCTGGAGCAGGACCGGCGGGGTGTCGCCGACGACGGGGGCGTGGGCGAGACGCAGCCGCTGGCCGGGCAGACCCGTCGACTCGCCGAGGTTCTCGTCGCGGATGGTCTCGGCGTGGACGGCGGGGGCCGTGCCGCCGACCGTGAAGGCCTCGGCGGAGCGGACCGTGGGGGAGGTGGTGTAGAAGGGCTGGCCGACCAGGGGCTCGGTGACCCGGCAGCGCAGCCAGCCCGCCTCCTGGCCGCCGGAGCGGGACAGGACGTGGCCGCCGGGGATGTGCAGGACGACCTCGCCGGGGCGGTTGAGGCCGCCGGTGCCGTCGCGGTCGACCTCGCAGGGCTGCCAGCCGTCCTCCGTCCACGCCTCCCAGACCAGCGGGGGCTGACGGGGGTCGACGCCGACGCCGTCGACGCGGCTGTCGAGTTCCAGGGCGACCGCGCAGTGCGGGACGGCGGCGCTCAGGCCGAGGAGCATGCAGTCGCCGGGGCGCGGGGCCTCGGCGAAGCACAGCACGTCCTTGCCCTCGGCGAGGTCGGTGGTCAGGTCGGTGACCGGCTGGCCCTGCCGCTGGACGACCAGATGCGACAACTCACTCGGTACGACGGTCAGTTCGCGTTCCGTCGCGAAGACGACCGCCTCCTCGCTCTCCGTGCGGAGCGTCGCCACCTCGGTGCCGGTCGGCAGCAGCACCGGCTCCTCCTGGGGCGCCGACAGCCAGAAGGTGACGTCGGTACGGGCCGCGGACGGCGGGAAGAGCCGGATGCCGACCAGGTCCAGGAACGCGAGATGGTTCTTGTCCGGGACCCGGTTGAGGCGGTAGACGATCTGGTCGGCCATGTGCGCGACCGTCTCGACGAGCGTGACGCCCGGGTCGGACACGTTGTGGTCGGTCCACTCCGGCGCGCGCTGCTGGATGTAGCGCTTGGCGTCGTCGACGAACTGCTGGAAGCGGCGGTCGTCCAGGTTGGGGGAGGGCAGGGCCATCAGCGGTCGCTTTCGGAAGCCGTACCGGAGGAACCGGGCAGACCCGGCTCTTCGTGGGACGGAATGACGTAGAAGGGGAAGACGAGACTGCGCGGGTTGTTGGTCCCGCGGATGGAGTAGCGGACGTCGATCCAGAGCACGCCCTGCTCGGCGCCGGCCGTCACCTCGACGTCGTTGACCTCGATGCGCGGCTCCCAGCGGTCCAGGCTGGTGTACACCTCGTGCTGGATGCGGCCGGCCGTCGCCTCGTTGACCGGGGCGAACACCAGGTCGTGGATGGCGCAGCCGAACTCCGGGCGCATGGGGCGCTCACCCGGCGCGGTGGCCAGGATCAGCCGGATCGCCTCCTCGATCTCGCGCTCGCCGCTGACCATGGCGATGCCTCCGGTGGGGCCGATCCGCAGCGGGAACGCCCAGCCCGACCCGACGAATTGTTCGGCCATCAGAGGGCCACCCTTCTCCTGGGACGGGATCCCATGGGCTCGCATCCCATGGGCTCGGATTTCACGGGCTCGGATCTCACGGGATCGGATACGGCTTGTTGTTGACCATCACGACGCCCTGGAGCAGCAGGGTCGCGGCCCGGATCCCCACGTTGGCGGTGGCGTTGACCTGCACGGTGCCGCCCGCGGTGACCGTGGCGGCGCCGCCCGCCTTCAGGCTGAGCGCGCCCAGCGCGTCCACGGCCACGACGCTGGTCAGCGACTTGAGGTTGACCGCCCCGGTGCCGCGGATGTCGAGCAGCCCGCCGCTCTTGATGGTGAGCTTGCGGCCCGCGCTCAGGGTGAGATCGGTGCCGGCCTCGACGGACACCGACCGGGTGCCCGTGATCTTGACGGTGCCCTTGCTGTCGACGGTGATCTCGGTCTGCGTACGGTCCAGGTTGATGACGAGCTTGTCGTCCCCGGAGGTGACCCGGACGCCCTGTTTGCGCCCGCCGGTCTTCTGGCTGAGCAGGTCGACGCGGTTGCCGTCGCGGTCGGAGAGGGTGTGCCGGGCGGCGCGCCGCCGGGCCCCGTCGTGCAGCGGCACGTCCTTCACCGGCGTCGGCTTGTCCTTGCCGTTGTAGAGACCGCCGATGACGTACGGATGGTCGAGGGCGCCCCGGTCGAAGGCGACCAGCACCTCGTCGCCCACGTCGAGCGGGAAGATCGACCCGCCGTCCTTGCCGCCCCACTGCACGACCCGCGTCCAGTCGGAGATGTACACGTCGTCCAGCCAGGGGAACTGGAGCTTCACCCGCCCCTGCTTCAGCGGGTCCTGTACGTCCGTCACCAGGGCGTTCGTGGTGCCGGGCAGGTGCAGGCCGTTGTGCGAGGCGGCACCCCCGCCGCCGGAGGCGAGCCCGTACAGGGACCGCCACTGCCGCCCGCTGACGGTCACCCACGCCTCGTAGTGCTTGCCGTCGCCGAAGACGTGCCGTACGGACGTGGCGGTGTACTTGCCCTCGAAGGGCGCCCCGACGTCGGCGAGGGTGACGGGCAGACCGGGCCGCAGCTTCGGGGTGCCGCGTGCGATGACCTCCAGCTCGGCGAAGGACCCGGTGACGTCGTCGGCGAGGGCCTCGGCGGCGAACTTCACCTCCGACTGCCGGTCGTACGGCGTCTGCGCGTCGACCAGCTTCGCCGCCTTGAACTTGGCGGCCGCCTCACCCGGTGTCGTCCCGATGCTGATGCCGGGGTTGGTGGTGGCGGGCGCGGTCGCGGTGAGCTTCTTCTTCGTGGTGACGTCCCAGCCGCGCGCCTCGACGGTGGCGACCTGCTCGGCGGTGGTGACGGCGGCCCGCAGCCGCAGGATGTCCGTACCGGCTTCGAGCACGTACGGGCTCTTCTCACCGGGCGTCGAGGTCGGCGGCGCCCCGGAGGCGGGGTCCGGCTTGACGAACTGGAACTTCCCCTTCGAGTCGACCGACATCACCATCTCGTTCTCGTCGGCGAGACGGGCGAGGAAGTCCCAGTCGGTGACGTTGGCCTGGCTGATGAACTCGTAGACCGTCTTCGTCGACTGGATCCTCCCGACGGACACCCCGGCCTGCGCGGCGAGCTTGCGGGCGATGTCGGAGGCGCTCTGGTTGCGGTACGCGGCGATCCGGCGCTGGCGCATCAGACGGTGGCCGGCGTCGTACCCCCGGACGACGGTGAAGGAACCGGTGCCGTCGTAGTCGGCCTCCAGCCCGCACACCTCGCCGGTGAACAGCGGATCCCCGGCGCCCTGCCCGTCCGCGATCGGCGTCAGCACCACCGGCGTCCCGAACTTGATCCCCAGTTTGCCGAGGACGAGCCGGTACGGGTCGCGGAACGTCAGCCGGAAGGAGGCGGGCACCCCGAGCCCCTGGTCCACCCAGCCCTCCACCAGCAGCGGCGCGAAGTCGGGCGGCAGCGGACGGCCGCCCAGGGTGACCTTGATGATGTTGGAGAACGCGGTCGCCACCATCAGGAACGCACCTCCCCGGCGGACGGCAGGATCAGCTCGATCCCGGTGGGCAGCCGGGTCGGGTCGTCGATGCCGTTGGCCTCGGCGATGTCCCGCCACGCGGCCGTGTCGCCGTACTCCCGCCAGGCCAGCGACTGGAGCGAGTCACCGGCCACGACCCGGTGCACCCGCTGCGCGGTCAGCGCGCCCGAGGTCGGGTTCTGCCCCTTGGTCTTGCTGGGGATCTCGTGCAGCCGCACCTGACAGGTGGCGCGGATCGGGACACCGGTCGTGCCGAACAGGGTGTAGGAGACGTCGACGCTGCTGACGTACGCCGTGAAGTGCACCGTCGAGAACGACCCCCACTGGAACACCACCCACGGCGGCGAGGGCTGGTTCGCGGCGATGCTGCCGGTGGTGACCTCGCAGCAGTCGAACAGCGACTCCACCTTCTGCATCACGGTGTTGCTGTCCGGCTGGTCGGAGGAGTCCAGGAAGATCTCCACGCTCATCTCGCGCGGCTCCGGCCCCATGAACTCCGGCTTCGAACCGTCACGGACGGCCGCCGTCGGGGTCACCTTCCACAGTGCCCGGCGCGCCACCTGCAACTGGGCCGGGTTGAACTCGAACTCGAAGGACTTGCGCAGCCCGCCCGGTGTGGTGCTGGTGCCGACCGGCGGTTCGTGGATCGAGAGGGTCGCGCGGACCAGGCTCTTGCCCGCCCCGCTCTTGCTGCCCTTGGCCATGATCGTGTGTCCTCTTCCCGGCTTCTCGGCCTAGTCGGTGAAGCCGTGGTGCGTGATCTCCAGAACCTCCGTGGCGACACCCGGGCTCTCGGGGTTCAGGGAGGGGCCCTGCCAGCTGACCGGCAGCACGTCGATGAGCCCCCACCGGGCCACCTCGGAACCGTCCGCCCGCAGCGCCGCGATCTGCGCGGTCGGGCGGGTCACCCCGGTCGTGACCGAGGAGATCCACTTGGCCACCTTGGCGGTGTCCGGGGTGAGGGGGCGGGTGAGGCGGATGTTGGAGAACGTGACGCGGGAGGGGAGCGCCCAGACGAAGCCGTTGTTCCCGCCCTCCTGGCGGTGCTCGATCTCCACCTGGGAGGACAGGCCCTCGCACCCGTTGAAGTAACCGAGGCTCTCGCCGTCGATGGTCAGGGTGAAGAAGATGGTGGAGCCCGGGTCGAGATCGCGGGACATCGAGGGTCAGGCCTTTCTTGGCGCCGGTCGGTGCGGGTCGGTGCCGGTCGGTGGCGGTCAGTGGCGGGGGTCGCGGAGTCTGCCGATCCGTTCGCGGTCCAGGCGGAGTTCGGTGCGCAGGAGGCGGGTGATACGGCCGGTGAGGCGGTGGGTCAGCTCGTCGAGCTGGAAGTCGGTGAGGGCGCGGGGATCGAAGGCGGGGGGCGGAGAGGCGCCGCCGTTCCGCGTTTCCGCGGGCTCGGGGGCGGGGGGTGGCTTGGGCGGGGTCCGGGGTGGCGCCGGGGGGGTGGGGGGTGCGAGGCGCTGGATGGTGGGGGTGGAGGTGGGGGTGACGGGCAGTGTGAGGGGCTGCGTGGGAGTGGGGCGCCGGGGGGCGGGGGGCGACTGCGGGGCGGTGACGGGGGTGGTGGGTGCCTGGAGGGGCCGCGGGGTGGTGAAGGAGACGGGGCGCGGCTGGACCACGGGCACGGGGTCCGTGCCGGGGGTGGGGCGGCGCAGGGGGACGGGGGCGGGGGCGGTGCGGGGGCGGCGTTGGACGGGGGGTGTGGAGGGGGTGGTGGGGGGTGTGGGTGTGGTGGCCGGTGGCTGGGTGGGGGCCAGGGCGCGCTGGATCGCCTCCGGGATGGGGGTGGTCGGCGTGGGGGGTGTGGGTGTGGTGGCCGGTGGCTGGGTGGGGGCCAGGGCGCGCTGGATCGCCTCCGGGATGGGGGTGGTCGGCGTGGAGGTGGTGGGTGCCGGAGCGGGGGTGGTCGGGCGGGCGGGGAGGGGGGCGCCGAGCGCGGAGGGCTTGGCGGTGCGCTGCACGGCCGGGGGCGTGGGGGCGCCGGGAGCCGGGTGTGGCTGCGGGGGGCGCGAACCGGCCGAGGGGCGCGGGGAGTTGGTGGACGCGGGGAGGGGGGCGCCGAGGCCGGTGCGGGGGCGGGGGGCGGTGGCGGACGGCGGGGGCGTGCCGGGCCGGGCGGAGGCGCGCTGTACGGGGCGGCCGACGGGGGGCGCGGTGTCGGGCACGTTCTGCGGCTGGGGCGCGGGGGCCGTGGCCGGCGGGACCGCGGGTGCCTCGGTCGGCGCGGCGGAGGGCGCGGCTTGCGGTTCCGGGGGCGTGGGCACGGGGGTGGGGGCCGGTACGGTCGCGGCTCGCTGGACGGGGTGCGGGGCGGCCGGGCGGACGGGCGTCGGGGTGCCTTGTGCCGGGGTGGTGGCCTGTCGGCCGGTACGCCCGGCGGAGGTCGGCAGGCCGGTTTCCGTCGCTGCGGGGGTACGGCTGTCCTGGCGCCGGAGGGCGGGTGCGGGCGCGTCGGCGACCGGGGCCGGGGTTATGGCCCGCTGGACCGGGAGCTCGGGGACCGCTGTCGGGGCCGGCGTGGGTGCGGGGGCGGAGCCGGGCTGCTGGGGGGTGACGGCCGCCGTGGGCGCGCTCGGGGCCGTGGGGGAGGGTTCGGGTGAAACCGCGCGCTGGATGGGGAGATCGGTTGAGGGGGTGGGGGTGAAGGGGGTTTGGGGGGACCGCGAAGGCGCGTGCTGGCCAGGGGCGTTGGCCGGAGGCGGGGCGGTGGGGGGTGTGGGCGTGAGGGGTGTGGGCGTGAGGGGAGTCTGCGGCGTCTGTGAAGTCGCGCGCTGGACAGGGGAGTTGGCCGAAGGGGCCGTGGAGGTGGTCGTGGGCGCGGGTGAGACCGTCCGCTGGAGGGGGAGGCCGGCCGAGCGCGGGGTGGTGAGGGGGTTCTGGGGTGTCCGTGAGGATGTGCGTGTGGGGGGTGGGGTGGTCGGGGGTACGGCTTGTCGGTGCTCCGGTGCGGGGGAGTCCTGGGGCGCGGGTGAGACCGTCCGCTGGACGGGGAGGCCGGCCGAGGGCGGGGCGGCGGGGCCGGGGACCGGGATTTGCACGGGGTGCCCGCCGCCGGAAGGGGCGGGCACCCCGTCGGCTGTCGCCGGCGGGGGAACCGGGGCAGCCGCCGCCGACGGGCCTGAGCCCGGGGCGGGTTCCTTGCCGGCCGCAGGCCGCTCGCCGCCGGTGCTCTTGCCCCGGGGCGCGGCGGGGGCGGACGGGAGACGGGCGGGCAGCGTACGCCGCTGCACCGGGGCCGGGGCCGACCTGGTCAGGGGGATGGCGGGCGCCGTCGGACGCGCCGCCGCCGGGGACACCCGGATGCCCCGCGCCGGGGTGGCCGACGGCGGGGTCGCGGGGCGTACGGGGTGCCGTTGCACGACCGGGACCGGGGCGGGGGAAGCCGAGGGGGACGCCGGTGAGACGCCGGGGCGGTTCGGGTGCGGGGCTGCGGTCGGCGACCCGGTCGGGAGCGGTGCGGTGGATCCGGTCGGGGGCGGCGATGCGGCGCCGGGGCGGGCCGGGTGCGCCGGGGCCGCCGACGGTACCGGGCCGGACGGGGACGACACGGCCACCGGAACGACCGGCGAGGATCCCGCGGCCCGCTGAACGGCCGGCACGACCGGCCTGGCGGATCCGGCGCCGGGGCGGCTCGGATGCGTGGGTGCGGGCGACGACCGGCCCGGGAGGACAGGTCCCGCACCGGACAGGGCGGGTGCGACACCGGGCAGGGCAGGCCCGCCGGGATGCGCAGGTCCGGGGCCCGGTACGGCGGGGCCCGTGCCGGGAAGGGCGGACCCGGCACCCGGGAGGGCCGATCCGGCGCGCTGGATCGCGGGTCCCGGAACGGGGACGCCAGGTACCGCGGCCGGGAGCGTTCGTCCGGTACCGGGCCGTGCGGTACCCGGCTGGGCCGACACGGCACTCGGACGTATCGGCGACGGACGCGAGGCCGAGAGCCCCGGCACACCGGATCCGCTTCCGGGCAGCCCGGAGCGTCCCGCCGGCAGTCCCGAAGCCGTCCGCCCCGCGCCCGGAACAGCTCGCTGAACGACCGGTACGGCCCCCGGAAGTCCCGGCAGTGCCCCCGGCAGTGCCCCCGGCAGCGGTGCCGTCTGCACCGCAAACGGAACCGCAAACGGAACTGGACCCGGGCCCGGACCCGTCGGGCCGGCAGGCGGCGTAGGCGAAGCAGGCGAAGCAGGCCGCGGCGCAGCGGCCCCCGCCCCGTTGCTCAGCAACCCGCCCGGGCTGCCGTCCAGGATCGTCAGCGGGCGTACGCCGGTGAAGGCCGGGTTCTGCCAGGTGGCCAGCCGCCCGCCGAACCCGGGGTCGGCGACCCCCGCCGCCGTGCCGGACGCCACCGCCCGCTGGATCGGAGGCAGCCGGGTCCAGGACGCGGCCACCACGGGTCCGGCGCCCGCGGCGGACGTACCGTCACCGACAGCCGACGCCCCGCCGCCCGCCACCCCCGAGTCCGCGGCCGCGGCCGGCGTCACCGCGGCCCGTCGGCCCCCGCCCCGGAATCGATCCAGAAGACCCACCGGTCAGCCCTCCGTTCCGCCCCGGGTCACCAGGGTGCCGATGTGGTCCGTCCAGCGGCGGCGGTCGTGGTGTTCCAGGTCCAGGATGTCGTCCAGGGACCAGTGGAAGTGGTAGGCGACGTACGCGATCTCCTCGTGCAGCCGGTCGGTCGCGTACGTCACGATTCCCCCAGGCGGCTCCCGCCCAGTTCCACCTCGAAGGGCTCCGCGCAGTGCGGGCACTCCACGGACGCGCGGGTGTGACCCTCGGCGTTGATCTGGCGGTAGAAGTCCTGGAGGAAGGCCAGGTCGGAGGCGAACATGTTCTCCACCACGCCGTCGTGGACGAGGGGGAGCGTGCCGAGCCGGGTGATGACCCGGCCCAGGAGGACCACCGACAGGTACGCCGGGTTCTCCTGGACGCGGATGTCCCGCAGCGGCACCAGTTCGTCCCGTGCCGTCGACAGCCGCATCACACCGTCGCGGTGGACGGTGCCCGCCTCGTCGACGTACCCGCGCGGCAGCTCGAAGGCGAACTCCGTCTGGAGGGTCTGCCGTTGCACGGGGGCCGGCGCGGGCGCCGAGGGCGGGAGCGGGGCGGCCTCCTGAGAGGGCTGCTCCACCTCCGCCTGCGGCGCCCGCACAGCCGTACGCCGCATTACTCGATGACCAGTTCTTCGAACGTGATCGTCACGGTCTCGGTCAGCGCCGACGCCTCGCCCGCCTTCACGGTGCTGGTGTCGATCTTGCTGCACCACGCGTTGCGCATGTTGTACCGCTTGACCGGGTTGTTCATGTAGTCCATCACCATGATCGTGGCGTTCTTGCGGGCGGAGCCCATGGAGCCGTTGATCGACTCGGTGATCCACTGGTTGAACGCCGCGGACTGGGTCATACCGCGGACGACGGTGCAGGTGCCCGCCTTCTTCACGCCCGGCAGCTTCTTGGTGACCGGCTTGCCCTGCGCGGAGACCTGCTGGTACTCGATGACGTCCTGTTCGATGCTGAGGCCGCTGACCTCGGCGAGGTACTCGACCATCACGCCGTCGATCTGAAGGCCGAAATTGTGCGAAGTAAGGGCGTCACCCGGCTGGAGGCTCATCTGGGTTTCCTTCTAGGGGAGTTGACTGCGACGTACGGACGAGGAGGGGTGCCTACTCCTCCAGCTCCCCGTTGCCGCTCGAGAACTGCGCCAGCCGGAAGATCACGAACTCGGCCGGCTTGACCGGCGCGATACCGATCTCGCACACCACCCGGCCGACGTCGACGGACTCCGGCGGGTTGGTCTCCTCGTCGCACTTGACGTAGTACGCGTCCTCGGGCTTGGCGCCGAACAGGGCGCCGCTGCGCCACTCGTTGACCAGGAACGCCGAGACGTTGCGCCGGATCCGGGCCCACAGGGCGTGGTCGTTCGGCTCGAACACCACCCACTGGGTGCCGATCAGGATCGACTCCTCCAGGTAGTTGAAGTACCGGCGGACGTTGAGGTAGCGCCAGGCCGGGTCGGAGGAGAGGGTGCGGGCGCCCCAGATGCGGATGCCCCGGCCGGGGAACGCGCGGATGCAGTTCACGCCGATCGGGTTCAGCAGGTCCTGCTCGCCGCGGGTGATCTGGATCTCCAGGTCCACCGCGCCGCGGACGACCTCGTTGGCGGGGGCCTTGTGCACACCGCGCTCGGAGTCGTTGCGGGCCCACACGCCGGCGACGTGGCCGCTCGGCGGGATCAGCCGGGACTGGCCGGAGGCCGGGTCGAAGGACTTGATCCAGGGGTAGTACAGGGCGGCGTACTTGGAGTCGTAGCCGGCCGTCTCCTGCCGCCAGACGCGGATCTGGCGGGCGTTCAGGCCCGGCGGCGGGTCGATGATCGCGACGCGGTCGCCCATCAGCTCGCAGTGCGCGATCAGACCGAGCTGGACGGCCTTGACCTGCTCCAGGTCGATCGCGCCGCGCTGGTAGGCGGCCATCAGGTCGGGCACCGCGACCATGGAGATCTCGTCGACGGCCTCCAGGCCGCCGAAGCCGGTGCGGTCGGCGCTGTCGCCCAGGTACTGGGCGGGGCCGGCGGTCACGGTGTCGTCGGCGGCCGGTACGGCGGGCGCGGCGGCGGACGCCGACGGCAGCGCGACCGTCTGGTTGTCCGGGCGGGCGAGCTGCGCGGCGGGCGCGGCCTCGGCCACGGCGATGAACCGGGACCGCTCCTTGACCTGGGTGACGACGTAGGCGCGGTTGCCCTTCTTGGCGCTGACGTCGAAGGTCTCGACCGGCTGGTCGCCGTCCTTGACGATCAGCTTGAACCGCTCGGCGGGGCCCTCGCCCTCCGCGTCCGCGACCTCGACGCTCAGGTTGCCCGGCGCCGTCGCGGTCACCGAGAAGGTGCCGAGCTGCTTCGGCTCACCGGCGGGCAGCGCGGCCGGGGCGGCCGCACCGGCGGCGGCGGCGGGGGACGTGGCCTCGCCCGCCACGCCCGCCGCGGAGCCGCCGACACGGACGACGTACGCCGCCGAACCGCCGTTGTTGAAGAAGCCGTAGACGGAGTGCGCCAGGTAGTACCCGTCGGTGAAGTCACCGAACGCCGCCACGTACTGGGTCCAGTTGGTCACCAGCGTCGGCTCGTTGAGCGGGCCGGTCGGGGCGAGCCCGACGAAGGCCGCCACCGAGGTGCCCACCCCCTCGATCGGGCGGGAGCCGCTGGCCACCTCCTCGACGTATACGCCGGGCGACAGGTAGGACGGCATGCTGTGCTCTCCTCGGGGTACGCGTCAGGACGTTTCCACCGTCACGCGCGAAGCGCGTCGCCCGAAACGGCCCTTCGTGCACGTCTGCGGGCACGATCGGTGTCCGAGGGGGCAAGGAGGGGCCGGGTGGGGTCGGGCACCGCGTACCCAGAGGGTCAGCGTTAGGTGACTGTCCGTCATGCCGTGGGGGGCATGGTTGGCCAGATATGTCGCCCGTGCGGGTGAACGGGGCCGGTTCCCCAGAGGGTGCGAGTGCCGGGAACGCATGCTCGGTGCCGGCAACCGAGTTCGTACCGACCGATGACAGGGGGAGGCCAGTGACGCGCAGACGCGGGAAAGGACGCGGGCTGCGTGCGATCAGCGCGCCGTTCACGGTCGCCGCTCCCCGCGGTGCCCATATCCGGGACCGGATCCGCCTCACCGCCGCGGACGAAAAGGTGCTGCGCCTGGCCGGCGCGCACCTCGGCTCCCTCCAGCGGGCGGATCTCGTCGAGCACCGGTCGACTCCCACAGGAACGGTTCGAGGGAGGTTCACAGGCTGCCGCGCCGACGCTTCCCGAAGTGGTTTGCGCCGCGTCTGTCCTGCTTACGTGATTTCCTCTGTCTACCCAGGCGATGAATGGCCATCCCTGTACCAAGAGGGCAGGGGGGCAGTCCTGCCGGGCATCCGTACTGCCCTGGCATCTCTGCCTTCCCTCGTCGTCGGCACAGTAGCGTCGGCGTGTGAGCCTGTGGACTTCTCTGGAACCGGCGTCCGTGACCGTGGACCCCGGCAGCAGTACGACCGTACGGCTGCGGGTGCGCAACACCGGTGATGTCGTCGACGAGTACCGTTTCGAGCCCGTCGGGGACGTCGCGCCCTGGACGACGGTGGAGCCGCAGACGATGCGGCTGTACCCGGGGACGACCGGCACGGTGGAGCTGACCTTCGCGCCGCCCCGCACCTCGGACGCGACGGCGGGGCCCAACCCGTACGCCGTACGGATCACGCCGACCGAGCATCCGGACGCGGTGACCGTGCCGGAGGGGAATCTGACGATCACCGCCTTCACGGAGGTGCGGGCCGAGCTGGTCCCGCCGACCGTGAAGGGGCGTTTCAAGGGCCGGCCCCGCCTCGCGATCGACAACCTCGGCAACACCAAGGTGACCGCCTCCCTCAGCGGCGGCGACAACGGCGACCGGCTCCAGTACGAACTCCAGCCCGCCAACGTGCAGATCGAGCCCGGCCGGGCCGTGTTCGTGGACACCACGCTGCGGCCCCGGCAGATCATCTGGTTCGGGTCCAAGGAGGAACAGCCCTACCGGCTGGCCGTACGGCGGTCGGGGGCGCAGCCGCTGGAGGTCGACGGCACGTTCGTGCAGCGCGGGTTCCTGCCGCGCTGGCTGGCGACCGCGCTCAGCGTCACGATGGCGCTGGCGATCGCGTTCGTGATGATCTGGCTGGCGTACAAGCCGCAGGTGCGCTCCCTCGCCTCGGAGAAGCTCGCGGAGGCCGGCGCCACCGCGCTGCCCAGCCCCTCGGCACCCATCGAGAGCGCGCCGCCGGCGGCCGCGACCAGCGCGCCCGCGGCCCCGGAGGTCCCCGCGGACACCGGTGGCGGCGCGACGGCCGGGCCCGGCAGCGGCAGCGGCAGTGGCGGCGGGAGCGGCGGGGGGAGCGGCGGGGGTTCGTCGACCGCGACCGCCAAGCCGAAGAAGCAGACCGCCGCGGACGCGGTGCAGGCACTGGCGGCGCGCAGCGACGGCCGGCACATCTGCTACCGCGCCTATGTCGCCGACCGCGGCTGGCAGGACCCGGTGTGCGACGGCGCGATCGCCGGTACGACCGGCAAGGGCCTGCCCATCAAGGAGCTGAACATCGCCACGGTGGGCACCAAGGGCGTCAACGGCAACGGCGCTCATGTGACCGAGGGCTGGCTGACCGGCGCCAAGTGGTCGAGCGCGGCCGACGGCGCCGACATGTACATCGGCAGCCTCAAGGAGGCGGTCTCGCCCCTCCAGGGCTTCACCATCGGGTTGGGCGACGGCAGCTCGGTCTGCCAGAACGCGCACATCAAGGACAAGGGCTGGCGCGGCGTGGGCTGCTCAAACCCCAACGCGAAGGACAAGTGGATCTACGGCGGCAGCCCCATGGACTGGAAACTCCAGCTGGAGGCGGTCCGCTTCACCATCTGATGCGGTGCAACCACCGGCGAACGGGCTTCGAGATCAGCTCAGGGCTGTGCCCACCTCGTGGATCGTCGGCCGGTCCTCGGGAGCGTGGCTGAGCATCGCGTCGATCAGGTCGCCCAGCTCACCGGGCGCCTTCACGGGGCGACGCCGACCGTTCGCCACGGCTTCTCTCTGCACGGGGCGGGGAGCGTCGTCCGGGTACTCGACAGCCCGCCAGCCGGTGGCGGAGATGAGCAGTGAGGCGCCGAGGGCGTAGACGTCGGCTTCCTGCGACGGCTCGGCCTCGCCGGTGGCGAGCACGCCGCGGGAGATCTCCGGGGCTTCGTAGTGGACGAGGCAGCCGCGGAACGGGAAGTCGTACTCCTGCGGCACGTGTCCGCCCTGGGCGAGGGCGAGGTCGATGAGGTGGGTTCGCTCGGCCCCGATGATGAAGTGGGCGGGCTGTACGTCACCGTGAGCCGTTCCACGTTCCTTGCTCCCACTCGCCGTAGGCGATCTCGTCGAAGCCGGGGCGATGCAGCACGGCACCCTCGCGGGCCGGCGCGAGGGCGGTCCAGGGCTGCGCGGGCCAGTCGGCCGTGGCCTCGATCGGACAGCCGACCTTCACGGCGTAGCGGCCCCGAGGGCCGAACACCTCCCACACGGTGGAGCCCCGCCGGTTGATGACCAGGCGTTGCGCGTTCGGCATGAGCGCATCGAGCACCACGGTCGGCACTTCAGGGATCGAGCCGGACAACGTCGGTGTTCTCCGTCGGCGACGCGGACAGCTCCAACGTCCAACAGCGTGGCGAGGAAGAGAAGTTCGGCCACGAATCCAGTCCCGTTGCCGCCTCGCGCTGATGCACTATCGCCCCCTCGTCGGGGTACCGGGCATCGAGGTGCGGCACGTGCGCCGGAGCAGGGCAGGCAGCATGTTCGACACGTACGCCCACAGTTTCGACGCGGTGTGGGCGACCGCGACGCCAGTCCGAGAAGGGTGACCATGGCACGGACCGAGTACTACGACGATCCGGACGCCCCGAAGCCCAACAGTCTGGTCGTCGCGGCATCCGCGGTGGTCACTGACGACGAAGGCCGCATCCTTCTCCAGCGCCGACGAGACAACGATCTCTGGGCGCTGCCAGGCGGCGGCATGGGGGCGCCTCTGGCTGGGAGGGCAGCTGGCGCGGTCTTGGCGGGCAGTCGCCCTGCCCCGTGGCCTCTGATCTGGGTGGTCGTCTGCACCGTAGCGTCGGTGTGTGACTCTGTGGACTTCTCTAGAACCGGCGGCCGCGACCGTCGACCCCGGCAGCAGCACGACCGTACGGCTGCGGGTGCGCAACACCGGTGATGTCGTCGACGAGTACCGTTTCGAGCCCGTCGGGGACGTCGCGCCCTGGACGACGGTGGAGCCGCAGACGCTGCGGCTCTATCCCGGTACGACGGGCACGGTCGAGCTGACCTTCGCGCCGCCGCGCAGCCCGGACGCGGTGGCGGGGCCGAATCCGTACGCCGTGCGGATCACGCCGACCGAGCATCCGGACGCGACGACGGTGCCGGAGGGGAATCTGACGATCACCCCGTTCACGGAGGTGCGGGCCGAGCTGGTCCCGCCGACCGTGAAGGGGCGGTTCCGGGGCCGGCCCCGGCTGGCGATCGACAACCTGGGCAACAGCAGGGTCACCGCGTCCGTCGCGGGGGCGGACACCGGTGACAACCTGTCGTACGAGTTCCGGCCGTCGAACGTGCAGATCGAACCGGGCCGGGCCGTGTTCGTGGACACCACGCTGCGGCCCCGGCAGATCATCTGGTTCGGGTCCAAGGAGCAGCGGCCGTACGCGCTGAGCGTGCAGCGCTCGGGGGCGGCGCCGCTCCCGGTGGACGGTACGTTCGTGCAGCGCGGGTTCCTGCCGAGGTGGCTGGCGACGACGCTGAGCATCGCGATGGCGCTGGCGATCGCGTTCGTGATGATCTGGCTGGCGTACAAGCCGCAGGTGCGCTCCCTCGCCTCGGAGAAGATGGTGGAGGTCAACGGCTCCGCGCTGCCGAGCCCCTCGGTGGCGGCGCCGTCCGCGCCGACGACCGACTCCTCCGCGCAGGCGCCGCCGGACCAGCCGGCCGCGTCCGCCCCGGCGCAGAACAGCGACAGCGGCGGCTCGGGCTCGGGCTCGGGCTCCGGTTCGGGGTCCGGCGGCGGGTCGGGCGGCTCCACGGGGTCCGGCGGCGGCGGGGGCGGTTCCGACGACGATGACCAGCAGACCGAGGTGGCCGGACAGCTGATCATCGGGAAGGGCTCCAACCGCTGCGTCGACGTCACCAACGCCCAGAACGGCAAGGGCAAGGACGGCACCCCGCTCCAGATCTGGGACTGCGCGGGCTCCGCCAACCAGAAGTGGGACTTCCGCGGTGACGGCACGGTCCGCGCGCTCGGTCTGTGCATGGACGTCGCCTGGGGGTCGAAGGACGACGGCGCGGTCATCCAGCTCGCCAACTGCAGCGGCAACCCCGCCCAGCAGTTCGTGCTGAGCGACGCCGGAGACCTGGTCAACCCGCAGTCGAACAAGTGCGTGGACGTCAAGGACAACGGCACCGGCAACGGGGCGAAGCTCCAGCAGTGGACCTGCTCCGGTACGCCCAACCAGAAGTGGCGGGTGGAGTAAGCAGCCTGCGAGGGCTACCAGTTGGCCTCGCCCGGCACCAGGCGGCCCGCCTTGCGGTACTCGCGGCGGGCCCCTTCCAGCAGGTCGCCGTCGCCCACCGGCTGGCCCCTTCCGGCGGCCAGATAGGCGGCGGTGACGACCGCGCTGCGGATCGACCCGCCCGCCAGCTCGAACTCCCGGGCCAGCGGGGCCGGGTCGACGCCCTCGGCGCACGGCACGTGGACGAGTCCGTGCCGCCACAGGGCGAGCCGCTGCTCCCGGTCCGGGAACGGGAAGTCGATCACCAGGTCGAGGCGGCGGGTGAACGCCTCGTCGATGTTGGCGCGCAGGTTGGTGGTGAGCAGCGCGATCCCGTCGAAGGACTCCAGGCGCTGGAGCAGATAGGCGCTCTCCATGTTGGCGTACCGGTCGTGGGAGTCCTTCACCTCGGAGCGCTTGCCGAAGACGGCGTCGGCCTCGTCGAAGAGCAGGACGGCGTCGGTGCGGTCCGCCTCGGTGAAGATGCGCTCCAGGTTCTTCTCGGTCTCGCCGACGTACTTGTCGACGACGGAGGACAGCTGGACGACGTACAGGTCGAGCCCGAGTTCGGCGGCGACGACCTCGGCGGACAGGGTCTTGCCGGTTCCGGACTCGCCGGCGAACAGACCCAGCACGCCCCGTCCGCGTCCGCCGCCCGCGCTGAGCCGCCAGTCGCCGAGGACTCGGTCGCGGTGGCGGGCGCGCAGGGCGAGTTCGTGGAGCTGGGTGAGGGGGCGGTCGGGCAGCACCAGGTCGGTCCAGCCGACGTCGGGCCGGATCCGGCGGGCGTGCCTCTCCAGTCCGGACGCGGACTGCTGGCGGGCGGCGAGACGGATGTGGTCGGGGGCGAGGGGGACGCCCTCGAAGGCGGCGAGGGCCCGGGCGGCCCGCGCGGCCCGCGCGACCCGGTCACCGCCGAGGCGGTAGGGGGCGACGGTGGCGGCCAGGTCGAAACCGAGCTGCTCGACCTCCGGCCGGGCGGCTTCGAGTTCCGTCTCCCAGGCCTGCGTGCCGCCCGCACCGCGGCGGGGGGCGTCCAGGATCAGGGGGTCGGTGGGGGACCAGTGGGGGTCGTAGGGGCGGGGGTCCGCGAGGAGGACGGTCACGTCCGGTGCGGCGGTCAACGCGGCGACCAGCGGGGCCGGTTGCTCGGGGAGCCCGGTCACCACGACCGCCCGTCCGGTCAGCCGGGCCTCGCGCAGGAGGGCGGGGATCCGGTCGGTGGGGCCGGTGAAGCGCAGGGCCTCGACGCCTGCCGTGTGCAGGGCGGTGGCGAGCGCGGCCAGTCCGTCACCCTCGCGGTGTTCGCGGAGGTAGGCGGTGAGGGGGCCGTGCAGGAGCCGGTCGGCCAGGCGTGCGGCGAAGGGGTCGGTGGGGCGGCCGTTCGGGGAGTGCGGGTGCGGGTGTGGCAGCGGGTGCAGGTGGCCGTGCAGGGACGCGTCGGGGGTCGGGTCGCCGAGGAGATGCGCGAGGAGCCGGTCCGGTACGCGCAACGAGCGGGACAGGAAGGGACGTTCGGGTTCCTCGATCTCCAGCAGGCCCAGCGCGGACAGCGGCGCCGAGGCGTGGAAGCGGGCGCGGGCCGGTGCGAGGTGCGCGGGCGCCCCGCACAGCTCCAGCGCGAGCCCGACGGTCGCCCGGCGCCTGCTGACGTCGTCGTTGAGGTAGCCGTACAGCGGCTCGAACGTCCGGTCCAGATCGGGCGCGAGCGCGACGAGGAGTACGGCGAGATCGAGGGCGGTGAGGGGGAGGCGTGCGGCGAGGGCGGTGAGGCGGTCGGCGGGCCCGTCCGTGGGCGGTTCCACCGGGGGGACCGGCCCGCGGTCCAGCAGGTGCCGTACCGCCTCCTCGGAGAGATACAGCCCGCGCAGCGGATCGTCGGCGGTGGGGTCTCCGACGACCCGCCGGTCGACCAGCCCGGCAACCCGCTCACGCAGGGCGACCAGACGGGTGAGCAGCGCGCCCGTCGGGTCGGCGGGGGGCCTGCCGTCGGCCGGGGGCGCCTCGGTGGTCGGCGCAGCGGTCATCGGTCGCTCTTCTCCGTGGACCTGCCGCTCTCCCGGGCCTCGCGGGCGGCCTCCAGGTGGTGGGGGCGGTGGGCGCGGCCCTCGTCCTGCGGGGGGTCGCCTTCGAGGCCGGCGACGCGGACGAGGGCGCCCTCGGTGACCGGCGGGCCCGCGTCGTACTCGGGGTAGGCCGGGAACGGGGCCGTCACCACCAGGTCCAGGGAGGGCTTGAGCTCGCCGCCGAGGGCGGACCAGATCTCCGCGAGGGAACGGGCCTCGGTCTGGACGCCGGCCACGTTCACATGGATGGACAGGCCCAAGGTGCCGAGGGCGCCGGGGAGTTCGTCGGCGGCGAGGATCTCGCGCGGGATGAGGTTGGCCAACACGGCGGAAAGCAGCCGGTGTTCGTCCTGCGGGGTTTTCGTCCAGGCGGTGACGAGGTAGGAAAGCCGGAACCAGCGCGGCGGCTGACGCCGTTTCACCACGAGGTCCCGCTCGTCGCGCACCGCGACCTGCCCGCGCTGGCGGCGGGCCACGTCCTCCCGGATGTCGTACAAATAGGCGTTGACGACGGGGGAGTTGCGTCGGGCCGCCCAGTCGCGGGTGGGTGCCTCGAAGGAGACGTCGATGCCGGAGCCGGTCAGCGCGCCCCCGCCGATCAGGCCCTTGAGGACCTCGTCGACCTCGTGGATCACCCTCGCGCTCCTCCATCACCCTTACCGCGGAACCCCGTTGACCGATCGTGCCTCCGACCGGTCGGGTTCCGCAGGCGCGCCGGGGTCGGCGGCCGGGCACGACACGCTGCCCGCGTGTTCCCCTTCGAGTGCCCGTTCGGTCAGATGTAGCCTTCCCGGAGGGCATATGCCACCGCATGCGCCCGGTTCCGCAGATGCAGGCGCGTCGTGAGTCCGTGCATCACGTTCTTGACGGTTCGTTCGGAGTAGGACAGCTTGCTGGCGATCTCTCCGGTGTCGAGGCCCTCGGCGACCAGCCGCAGGACGTCCACCTCCCGAGGCGCGAGCCCCAGTGAGGGCGCGCCCGGGCGCCCTGCCGCGCCCCGGTGCAGGGTGCCGACCTGGCTGATCAGCCTGCCCAGCAGATCGGAGGGCAGGTCGCCGTCGCCGCGCGCGGCCGCGAGGACCGCCTGCACCAGCCGGTGCGCGGTGGCCTCCCGGCGCCAGACGATCGCCCCGACCCCGCACTCGATGACGTCGAGCAGTTCGGTCTCGCGGATCGCGCCCACCACGAGCACCACCCGGGTGCCCTCGGTGCGGGTGATCCTGCGCAGCCGGGCCAGCGCGGTGTCGTCGAGGGTGTCCTCGACGAGCAGCGCGACCGTGCCGGGCGTGGGCGTGGGTTCCTCGCGGACCTCGATCTCCGGCCGGCCGCGCAGCTGGCTCGCGGCGCCCTCCCGGGAGATGGGGTCGGGGGCGAGGACGGCGACGGGCAGGCGCCGCCTGACCTGCGGCGGGCCGGTGTCCGGCGTCCGGGAGTCCGGTGTCCGGGAGTCCGGTGTCCGCCTGTCGGAAGTCCGGCTGTCGGAAGTCCGGCTGTCGGAGGTCCGGCTGTCGGAGGTCCGGGCGTCGGAAGTCCGGGCGTCTGCTGTCCGGGGTGAGCTGAGCAACCTGTCCCCCATGGTGATGGGACCGCGGCCGGCGGGAACCGGTGGCGGCTGGGTCCGGTCAAGACTCCTGGGGTTCGCGGGGCGGGCGCAATCGTGGACCACCACGAGCCCCACCACGAGAGCAACGGGGAAACAACCACAAGGTGCCAACATCACTGCAGGTCAACGGGGGTTCGATGGGCGTGCGGGAGGTTCGTCGTGAGCCTCGCCACAACGGCCGTACGACGTCGTACGGAACCGAGCCCGGCAGACGGACCGCGTCTGAGGGGCGTACCGACTGGCAGGAGACAGGGATGAGCGGACCCTTGCGGGAACGCGGCGACGCGCACGCGCTGCTCGTGGCCGAGGTCGAGCGTGCCCGGACCGGCGCGGGCCGGCTGGTCCTGCTGCGCGGGGCCACCGGCACCGGCCGCTCCGCGCTGCTGGAGGCCGCGGTGGCGCACGCGGCGGGGCGCGGGCTGCGGGTGCTGCGGGCCCGCTGCTCCCCCGGGGACACCGCCGTCCCGTTCTCCTGCGTCCTCCATCTCCTGGGCCCCGTACCGGAGTTCGCGGACGAGGAGGTGGGGCCGGGCCAGGACGACCGGGGGAGCGCGGCGCGGCTGTGGCGGCTGCTGCGGTCGTACGCCGCCCAGGGCCCGGTGATGGTGGCGGTGGACGACGTCGACCTCGCCGACGACGCCTCGCGCCGCTGGCTGATGGAGGCGGCACGGCGCGTCGACCGATTACCGCTGCTGCTCGTGGCCACCGAGCGCAGCCAGTACGACATCGATCCCCCACCGACAGGTATCACGCACGCCCTCACCCCCTCCCTGGTCCGCACCCACACCCTCGCCCCGCTCTCCGACGACACGTCCGCCGAGCTGGCCCGTGCTGCCTTCCCCGAGGCCTCACCGAGGTGGACGGCGGACTGCGCCGACGCCGCCGCGGGCAGCCCCCTGCTGTTGCACGCCCTCCTCGACGACCTCGCGGGCGCCCCCTCGTCCACCCCCGTGCCGCACACCTGCGCCGCGCTGTACCCCGGTTCCTACCCGGCCGCCGTGTCCTGGTGGCTGGAGAGCGCCGGGGAGGCGACGGCGGAGGTGGCCCGGACGCTGGCGGCGCTGGAACAGACGGAGGGCGACGCGACGGTCCGCCGGGAGCGGAGCGAGGCCCGGCTGCCGTCACCGCACCGGTCCCCCGCCGCCGCAGGGCTCGCCGCGCTGCTCGCCGACGCCTGTGCCGCCGATCCCGCGCGGGTCTCCGGCTGGCTCACCGCGATGACCCGGCTGGGGCTGCTGCGGCCGGGCGCCGACGGGCGGCCCCGGTACGCGCACCCCCTGCTGCGGGACGCCGTCCTCGCCGGCTGGCCCGCGGGGCGCCGGCAGGACGCGCACCGCGCGCTCGCCCAGGCCATGCTGCGCCGGGGCGACGGCGTGGAGAGCGTGGCCCGGCAACTGCTGGACAGCGCAGGGGTCGGTGAGCCGTGGGCAATGCGCGTGCTGCGCGACGCCGTCACGGTCGCCGTCCGCGCCGGCCGTACGGACGACGCCGTCGGCTACCTGCGCCGCGCCCTCGGCGAGCCGCTCACCGACGATCTGCGGCAGCGGCTGCTGACCGAACTGGGCTCCCTGGAGTACGCCTCCGCGGACGCCCCGGTCGGCATCCCCCGGCTGGTGGAGGCCCTGGACCTGCCGGCCGAGCCCCGTGACCGGGTCCGTACGGCGATCGCGCTGGGCACGGCTCTCGCGGGCCGCGGGGAGGTCCGTACGGCGGTGGAGGTGCTGCGCCGCACGGAGGCCCTGCTCCCCGGCCACCTCCACCTCACCCGCACCCTGCAGACCGCGTCCGCACTGCTCTCCGACCAGGACCAGACCGTCCGCCAGGACGCCTACCGCTGGCTCGCGGAGACCGCCGAACGCTCCCCGGAGCTGGTCGGCGCCTCCGGCCAGGCCCTGCTGGTGCGGTACGCGGCGACCGCCGGGGACATCGGGGCGGGTGAGGCGATGCGCCGGCTGCGCACCCTCCTGGAGGAGCCCGCCGACCCGCTCGCCGAGCCCTTCCTGCTGGGTACGGCGGCGGCGGTGGCCCAGTGGGCCGACGAACTCGACGAGGCGCAACGCCTGGTGGAACGCGGACTGGCCTCCCAGCGCCCCTCCCTGCTCCACCCCATGAAGCAGGCGCTGCTGGACACCCGCTGCGACATCGCGGCGGCCCGGGGCGACTACCGCACCGTCCTCGCCGGTCACCCGGAGGCGGCCCGCGGCCGCCGTTGCGGCATCCCCGGCAACGCGGACGCGCACGCCCTGACGGCGCTGGTGGAGACCGGCCGTACGGCCGAGGCGCGCGCGCTCGCGGACACCTTCGATCTGCGGGACGCCCCCGACTCCTGGGAGCTCAACCGCTTCCTCTACGCGCGGGGCGTCCTCCGTTTCACCGAGGGCGATGTCGCGGGCGCCCTGCACGACTTCCTGGAGTGCGGCCGCCGGCAGTCCGCCCGTGCCGTCCTCAGCCCGGTCGTCACCCCGTGGCGTACGGCGGCCGCGGAGTGCCGGCTCGCGCTGGGCAACCCCCGGGAGGCGCTGGCCCTGGCGGAGGAGGAACTGCGGCTGGCCCGGGTGTGGAACACCCCGCGCACGGTGGGGCGGGCGTTGCGCGTCCTCAGCCGGGCCACCCGGGGCCGGCGCGGTCTGGAACTCGGCGACGAGGCGGTGGCCGTCCTGCGCGACTCCCCCGCCGAGGCCGAACTGGTCGCCTCCCTGCTCGCCCAGGGCTTCCAGCTCACCGCCTCCGGCGAACGCGCCCGGGGCCGCGACCATCTCCGCGAGGCCGCCGAACGCGCCGAACGCCTGGGCAGCGCCCGCCTCCTGGCCCACGCCAACCAGGCCCTGCGCACGGCGGGCGCCCGCCGTACCACCCCGGCCCACACCGGCTCCGGCTCCCTCACCGGCAGCGAGCGCCGTATCGCGGAACTCGCGGTGCAGGGCCGTACCAACATGGAGATCGCCGCGCTCCTGCATGTGGCCCGCCGTACCGTGGAGACCCATCTGACCAGCGCCTACCGTAAGTTGGGCATCCGGAGGAGAGGCGAACTGCGGGCGGCGCTGGAACGGTGACCGCGAGACCGGCACGCACTGCGGGGAGGACCAGGTGAACAAGGCGGACACGGTGGTGGAGTGGGTGGACGCGCGGGAGCGGCTGCCGCGGTCCGGGACGCCGGTGGCGGCCGCGACGACGGGCCGCTACCCGGACGGGGAGGAGTTCTGGCTGGTGCTGCCCATGTACTTCACCACCCTCCACTTCGCCGAGGACGGCACCGAGCACCACGACTGCTTCGTCGACTCCGACCGGGTCGTCCGCCTCCCCCGGGGCCGCCCCTGCGCCGAGCCCGTCACCCACTGGGCGGCCCTGCCGCCCCTGCCGGGCACGGCCGTGCGCCAGGTCCTGGGGGACGCCGTGGGACCTGCCCTCCGGCAGGCGGACCTCCGGGACTAGTGCCTGCCGCGGCACTAGGAAGCGCCGGCGTCCCCGGCCGGGTCCAGCAGCACCGGGGCGCCGGCGAGGACCCCGCCGTCGAGGACGAACTCGCTGCCCGTGGCGAAGGTGGCCTCGGTGATGATGAACAGGACCGTGCGGGCGACCTCCTCGGGGGTGCCGAAGCGGGGGATGGGCTGACCCGCGACGAACCGGTCGTCGAAGCCCGCCGTCATCGCCGTACGGATGGCGCCGGGGTGGACGGAGCAGACGCGGACGCCGTCCCCGGCCAGTTCCAGCGCGGCCGTCTTGGTCAGGCCGCGCACGCCCCATTTGCTCGCCACGTACGCGCCGACGCCGGCGTACCCGGTCAGCCCCGCCAGGGAGGACATGTTCACGATCACCCCGCCGCCGGCCCGGCGCAGTGACGGCGCCGCCGTGCGCATGCCGAGCCAGGTTCCCTGAAGGTTGACGTCGAGGACCCGGCGGAACTGCAGGAGGCTCTCCTCCTCCAGGGTGCCCCACCCGGCGATCCCCGCGTTGTTCACCAGGACCGACACCGGTCCCGCGTGCTGCTCGGCCTTGGCCACCGCCTTCTGCCAGCCCCGCTCGTCGCTGACGTCGAGGTGCAGGAAGCGGGCCGGGGCGCCGAGTTCCTCGGCCAGGGTGGTCCCCTCGGAGTCGAGGATGTCGGCGATCATCACCGTGGCCCCCTCGGCCGCGAGCAGTCGTACCACCGCGGCGCCGATCCCCCGCGCCCCACCGGTGACGATCGCCACCCGCTCGTCGAGACGACCCATCGTGACCTCCTGAGACGACGACCACCAGGCCCAGCATCGGCCGCGAAGGGGCCGGACCGCAGTTCCGGCTGACCCGGACGGGGCATACGGCCGTGCGCCCGGGCCGCGCGGGCTCAGGTGAGGGCCGCGACGAGCAGGGCGAACGCGGCGATGATGACGGCGACGCGGACGTAGTGGAAGCGGTTCCAGCGGTTGAGCTGCTCCTTCCAGTCGGCGGGCCGGTTCTCGGGGGTCCACGTCGTGTTCCGGTTGTTGATCGGGACGAGCAGCAGGATCGACATGATCACGCTGAGGATCAGCAGCGCGGCGGCGACGACGACGAGGCCGGCACCGTCGTGGTGCCATCCGGCGACGGCCCAGACCGCGGCGAGGACGAGCGAGCCGATGTACCAGAACGGCATCACGGCGCCGAGCATCCGGCCCCCGTGGGCGCGGCCGAGTTGGCCACTGTCCTCGGGAAGGGCGTCGAAGATCGGGTTCATGACGAAGGCGACGGAGAACTCCACCCCCACCATCAGGCCGACGACCACGGTGGTGACGATCTCGAGTGCGGTGAGCATGATGACCCTCCCGGTCTAGCGGTGCTAGATGATGAGGCAACGCTAGTACTGCTGCCGCTCGATTGTCTAGCGGTGCTAGGATCGCGGCATGTCGGTACAGGAACGCAAGGAGCGCGAGCGGGCGGGCCGCGAACGTCTCATCGTGGCGACGGCCCGCGAACTCGCCGAGCAGCAGGGCTGGGACGCGGTCACCACGCGCCGGCTCGCCGAGCGCATCGAGTACAGCCAGCCCGTCCTCTACAGCCACTTCCGCGGCAAGCGGGAGATCATCGGCGCCGTCGCCCTCCTGGGCGCCGCCGAGATGGCCGCGGAACTGCGGGCCGCGGCCCGTGCGGCGGACGGTCCGCGCGCCCGGGTCACCGCCCTCGCCCGCGCCTACCTCGACTTCGCCGAACGCAACCCGGCGGTCTACGACGCGATGTTCC
Source organism: Streptomyces griseoruber (assembly GCF_001514205.1). Taxonomy (GTDB): domain Bacteria; phylum Actinomycetota; class Actinomycetes; order Streptomycetales; family Streptomycetaceae; genus Streptomyces; species Streptomyces griseoruber. Next base: position 61,197 of record NZ_KQ948785.1, read on the forward strand.
AGCTCGACGGCGGCCTGGCGTTCGCGCAGGAGGACACCCCGGAGCCGCTGAAGGACGCCTTCGCCGCCCTGCTGGAGACCCTCGGGGAGGTCGCCGGGGAAGGCGTCCATCCGGGGCTGTTCACCGAGGTGTTCTGGGCGGCCCTGCACGGGCTGGCGACCCTGACCCGGGCGGGACGGCAGCCGCCCGCAGACGCCGAGCGCAGGGTGGAGCTGCTGGTGGACCGGCTCGCCGTCCTCTGACACACAAACAGCACGTCGGTGGTCGGTCCGTCCATGGCGTCGGGCCCCACCTTCCACGTCACCGGTGCCGCCTGGGCGGAGTTCCTCGTCTACGCCTCCGGCGAGTAGCGGCGCAGGACCGCCAGCTCGGCTTCCTCCAGGCGGCGGGAGCAGCGCTCGGTCTCGTCGTAGGCGACCGCCGTGCTCACGCAGGTGCAGTAGGTCCGGGTGCCGCGCGTGATGTGGCTGGTGAGGCGGAACGAGGCGCGGCGGACGGTGGTGATCGTGGTGCGGATGAGGATCGGGTCCGGCTGGAAGGACAGGGGCTCGGTGTAGTCGAGTTCGTGGCGGACGTAGACCATGCGGGGGCGGATCTCTTCGCCGGAGTGGCCGGGCTGGAGGTAGAAGAGGTCCACGTGGGCGTCCTGGATCATCTCCAGGAGGCGCACGTTGTTGACGTGGTTGAAGGGGTCCAGGTCGCTCATCCGGATCGGGCGGCTGTACAGGTGTGGCCGTGTGCCGGAGGCCAGCGCGTTGATCATGGGGTCACTCCTGAGCGGAGGGCTTCCTCGATGAGGTCGGCCGCCGCTCCCGCCCCTCCCGCGTCGGCGAGTTCGGCCCGGAGGGCGTCGAGGCCCGCGCGGATCTCCGGGGAGTCCGTCACCGTACGGACGGCCTCGCGCAGTGCCGCCGGAGTCACTCGCTCGCGGGGGAGGTGGACGCCCAGGCGGAGGTGTTCGATCTGGGCCGCGTTCACGCGTTGTTCGGCCATCTGGGGGACCGCGACCATCGGGACGCCGTGGGCGACCGCCTCCATCGTGCCGCCCATGCCGGCGTGGGTGACGAAGGCCTCCGCCCGCGACAGGACGGACACCTGGGGGACGTGCGCGTGGATCTCGACGTTCGCGGGGAGCGGGCCCAGGTCGGAGGGGGAGACCTCGAACCCGATCGACATCACCACGTGGTGGTCGCCGTCCGCGAACGCCTCGACGCAGGCGCGGTAGAAGTCGGGGCGGCGGGTGAACTGGGAGCCGAGGGAGATCAGGAGGATCCGCGCGTCGGGGTGCGGGGGGTGCCAGGTGCCCTGGTGGGAGCGGTCGCCCAGGATGGGGCCGGTGTAGGCGACGCGGCCGGCCGTGACGGTGTCCGGGCGGCGCTGGAAGGTGCGGGGGAGGGCGGCGATCGCGTAGGCCGGGGACTCGAACTCGTCCAGGCGGGAGGGGTCCAGGCCCCGGGAGGTGAGGGCGTCGGTGAGGTCCTGGTGGCCGGGGAGGTCGGGGACGGCGGGGGTGCCGTCGAAGAGTTCCGGGATGATGCCGCCGTAGGAGAGGTGCGTGGGGGAGAAGAGGACCGTGGGGATCCGCCACTGGGCGCCCAGGATCAGGCCCGCGAAGCCGTAGACGTCGTAGAGGATCAGGTCGGGGCGGTCGGCGCCGTAGGCGCGGGTGAGGGCGGGGAGGGCGCCGAGGGAGGCGTGGACCGCGCGGGCGAAGCCCTCGGAGAGACGCTCGGGGGGTTCCGAGCCGTCTCCCGCGTCGACCGGGTAGAGCACGGGTTCCGCTCCGGCCGCCTTCACCTGGTGGACGAAGTGCTCGCTGATCGCGTACGTCACCCGGTGGCCCCGTCGGACCAGCTCCTCGACGACGCCGAGCGTCGGGTTGACGTGCCCGAGCATCGGCAGGTTGACGACGGCGACATGAGCGGGGCGGGTGCCGGGCACGGGCGTGGTCCTGTCCTGTGGGCGGTGCGGTGCGCGGTTCTGCCCAACGAAGCTGTGCCGCCGTCCGTGACCCCTTCCCGGTGAAGGATCACCCCATCGGGGAGGCGGGGGCGGCTGTGTGTTCGGCCCCGGGGAACACCGGTCCAGCTCCGGGCGTCAGCAGCGCGCTCGCCACGACGTCGAAGAGGTGACCGGCGCGCGGGGCGAGCGCGGGCTGGTCGCTGAGCCACGCCAGGGACGCGCCCGGCGCGAACAGGTCGGTGCCGCCGACGTCGGTGCGTACCCTGCCCTCGGCCTGGGCGCGGGTGAGGAGGCGGGTGCCGGCCATCGCGGACGAGGGGTCCGCGCTGCACGCCTCGTGCGTCACGATGCGCGCGGCGCCGGGGGCGACGCGTGACCGGGGGTGGTGTCGGGCCGTTGGGCTACCACGGACCCCGCGAACACAGGAGCAGCCCGATGCCCGGATCGACGCCTCTGCCCTTCCTGGAGGAGGGGATGGCCCGCTGGCCGTTCGGGCCGCCCAACGCCGGGATCTGCCTGGACTTCACCGGCGTCCCGCCGACGGCCGCCGAGCTGCGGGCACTCGTCGCCGAGCGATGGGCCGAACTGCCCCGGCTGGGGCGGCGCTTGCTGCCCGGGACACGTCGGCACTGCTGGGCGACGGAGGACCGGGGCGACCCCGCCGGACAGGTGCGGCAGGCGGACGTCACCCTGCGGGAGGCCGTGCGGGGGTGGTTCCACACGTCCTTCCCGGAGGGACGGCCGCCGTGGAATCTGCACCTTCTGCGCGGGGCGGCCGACGGGGAGTTCTCGCTGCTGTTCCGGATGCATCACAGCCTGCTCGACGGCCGCTCCCTGACCACCCTGCTGCGCGCCCTCCTCGACGGTGCCCCGCCGGTGGACGCCTGCGCCGCTCTCGCCGAGCCCCGCACCCACCGGCGTACGGCGATCGGCGGGCCGGGGCTGCTGACGGCGGGACTGGCGGTGCCGCTGCCGGGCAAGGGGGAGCGGCGGCCCGCGTTCACGGTGGTGCGGCTGCCCGGTGAGCTGCTGCGCGGGGCGCGCAGGGCGGTGCGGGGGCGGGCGGTCACCACCAACGAGGTGTTCCTCGCCGCCGCTTCGGGCGTTCTGCGGTCCTGTCTGCTCGCCTCGGCGGGGATCCCGGACGCCTCCGAGCGGGTCTGGCTGTCCGTGCCCGTCGACCAACGGCCGCCCGGACACGGGGACTTCCTCGGCAACGCCTTCGGCAATGTACGGGTGCCCGCGCCCGTCGGCCTGGCCGATCCGGCGGCCCGGCTCGCCGCCTGCGCCGGGCTGCTCACCACGGAGGTCCGGCCGCGCCGCGCGGCGGAACGGCTCCTCGAAGGGGTGGCCGGGGCGTTCCCCGGAGCCGGACAGGCGCTGGCCCGGGGCCGCCTCTTCGCCCCCGCCTACGCCCCCGCCGCCTGCTCCTACGTCCACCTCCGCGAATGCGGCCGCACCCTCGCCGGCCGCCCCCTGCGCCGCGTCACCGCCGTCCCCATGGTGCCGCCGCACGACACGGTCACCTTCACCCTCGGCGGCTGCGCCCGCGGCCACACCCTCGGCGTCGCCACCAACTCGGGCGCGGAGGACGCGGAACTCCTCGCCGAGTCCTTCCTCCACGAACTGGGTCTGCTGGGGCGGATCGCCACCACCTGCTAGTGCCGCGGCAGGCAACGTTTGCCCGTCAAGGAGCGGCGTCCGGTGCGTGCTCTCGGCGTGCCGGCCGGAAGTCCTCGTACTGGACGTACTTGGGCTTTCGGCCGGTGCGGCGAGAGTGCGTGCCGGGCGTCGCGACGGGGCGAACGTTGCCTGCCGCGGCACTAGCTTCCCGCCCCATGAGCGACACCGTGTACGTCGGCAACGCGGGCAGGGACGCGGCACTGGACCGGGGCTGGCTGCTCGGTCACTTCAAGGACGCCGCCGATCCCCGGCACAGCGAGGACGTGGAGATCAAGTGGGGCGTCCATCCGAAGGGCGACGAGCGGGACCGGTGGGTCACCGGGGAGGCGCGTACGGCCCTGCTGGTGCTGATCAGCGGCCGGTTCCGGGTCGAGCTGCCCGGCCGCAGCGTCCTCCTGGCCGAGCAGGGCGACTACGTCGTCTGGGGGCGGGGCGTCGACCACTCCTGGCACGCGGAGGAGGAGTCCGTCGTGCTGACCGTCCGCTGGCCGTCCGTCCCCGGGTACGCGGTGCCGTGAGAGCCGGGCGGGATCAGCCGTCGGCCGCCTCCCGGGCCGCGCGCTCCAGCCGCTGCCGATGGGCCTCCCATCCCGCCTGATCCACCGGCGGCAGGTTCTCGTTGCCCGGCAGGAGCCCGGCGCTTCCGTCGATGAGCTCGCGCACGATGTCGGCGTGCCCGGCGTGCCGCTGGACATCGGAGATCACGTGCACCAGGACGCGGTGCAGGGTCACCTCCCGCCGGTCCTCCGGCCACCACGGGACCCGACCGGTCGCGTCCAGGTCCAGCGCGGCGATCGTGGCGTCGGAGTGCGCCCACACCCGGCGGTACAGCCCGGTGATCTCCTCGCGCGACTCGTCCGCGGTGGCCCACATGTCCGCGTGGGGTTCCGCGTCCTCCGCGTACCACGACGGCGGTGGGTCCGGGGAGAGGAACGGCCGCCCGAACACGTCGCCGAAGTAGCCCAGTTCCACCCCGGCGACATGCTTGACCAGCCCCAGCAGATTCGTCCCGGTGGGGGTGAGCGGGCGTCGGACGTCGTACTCCGAGAGCCCTTCGAGCTTCCACAGCAGGGTGTCCCGCGCGCCCTGGAGGTACTGCCGGAGGTCCGCTTTCGGGTTGGGTTCGCTCATGGCGGCCAGTCTTCCACCGGCCACTGACAGAACCCCTGTTGCACCTGTGCCCCTCCCGGACACGTAAGGGCAGACGCGACGGAAGGAAGTCATGCCCATCGAGAACGAGGACCGGTTCACCGAGGTGTACCGGGCCCACTACGAGGACGTGCTGAGGTTCGTGCGACGGCGTGCGCATCCGATGAACGTCGACGACATCGTCGGAGAGACGTTCCTGACGGCGTGGCGCCGTCGCCGGGAGGTGCCCGACGATCCGCGGCCCTGGCTGTTCGGCACCGCCCGCAAGCTGATGCTGAACGCGGGGCGGGGGATGCGCCGGCAGTCCGCGCTCACGGTGCGGATCCAGCGGGCCGGGGACGCGTTCGGCGCGCACCCGCCCACCGTCGACCCGACGGCCCGCGCGGACGACCGCATGGACCTCGCCGCCGCCTGGCAGTCGCTCGCCGCCGTCGACCAGGAGGTTCTCGCGCTGCACGTCTGGGAGCAGCTCTCCGCCAAGGACGCCGCCAAGGTCCTCGGCTGCACGCGGGCCGCCTACGCCATGCGCCTCACCCGGGCCCGGCGAAGGCTGGCCGGCCGGCTGAGCGCCACGGCCACCGCCTCGCCCGCCCTCGCCCCGACCCACTGACAGGAGCCCCGCACATGAACGGCAACGACCTGCTCTCCCGCCTCGCCGCACTCGACGCCGCCCCGCGCACCGAGCCGACCACCGCCGAGATCGACCGTGAGGAGACCCTGCTGCGGGCGGTCCTCGCCGACACCGGGCGGCCCGGAAGCGCCGGGGCCGTCTTCCGCCGCCCGATCGTGCGCCGGGTGGGCCTCACGCTGGCCGGGGCGCTCGCCCTCGGTACGGCCGTCGTCGCCGTGGCGGGCGGCCTGCCGGGCTTCGGCGGCAGCGGGCCGCTGTCCTCGTCCGAGCTGGCCAGCTGGACCGGCACGCCCAAGGAGCTGGACACCGCCGCGGCCAAGGGCTCCGCGGCGGGGAGGCAGTGCCTGGACCTGACGGAGGACATGGGCACCGGCTCCCCCGAGGTCAGCAACGCGGACATCCGCGGCAACGTCGCCTCCATGGTCGTCACCCGGGGCAGCGACGCGGTGTACTGCCTGGCCGGTTCGGACGGCTCGGGTGTCGCGATGGCCATCTCCCCGGTGGAAGCGCTGCCCGCCGACGGGATCACCCTGGACACCTACGGCGCCCGGGGGAGCGATGACCAGGAGTTCAACTATGTGGTCGGGGTGGTGGGGCCCGACGTCCAGGAGGTCGTCGTACACGACCACGGGAAGACCGCCCGCGCCACGGTCGACAACGGCCGGATGACCGCCTGGTGGCCCGACGGCCGCCCGGACGGCCTGCTCACCGGCACGTTCACGGTCACGTTCACGGACGGTACGAGCCACACGGTCCCGGCGGACTCGCTGACGGACCACGCCACCGCGACGCCCGGTCCGGTCAACTGAGGCAGACCAGACCCAGCAGACAGACCTCTGACGGCGAGGTCGACGCCGACGACGTGCCTGTCTGGGACGACGAGGACGTCGAGGACGTCGAGGACGTCGATGTCGATGCCGACGTGTCCGTGCCGTCCGTCGTGGTGGATGTCGTGGGGGATGTCGTGGGGGACGTCGACGACTGCTGGCCGGTCGTGCCGGTCGTGCCGGTGGGGGTGGTGACCGTGCCGTCGTAGGACGAGGTGGTGGTCTGCCGCGGGGCCGTGGCCGACGGTGCCGTCGGGTGGGTCTCCGGGGCTGCGGCGGCGTCCCGGCGGATGTCCGTGGGCACGTCCTGCCCGCGTGCGCGGCCGGTGGACCGCGACGGGGCGGTGGCGGAGGACGAGGACCGGTGCGCGTCGGAGCCGGTCGTCGTCGGGCGGGTGTACTCCGACGTCGGTTCCTCCCGGCCCGAGACGGTGGGGTTCTCCGGTGCCGACGCCGCCTGCGCCCGTTCGCCGCCCTGCCGGTCCAGCGCGACGGCGCTCAGCCCGCCACCGACCAGGGCGACGGCCGTGGCGACGACGGCGCGACGCTGGTTCTTCTTCCAGCGGGCCAGCTGCCGCCGCCGCGCCGCACGCCCCGGCGGCGCGGACTGCGCGGGCGCCACGGACTGCGCGGGCGCCAGGGACGGCGTGGGTGGCGCGGTGGGCACGCTTTCGGGGGTGGGGGACGGGACGGGACGGGCCGCCACGGTGCGACCGCCCGAGGTGACCGGAGCTATGTCCGGGGCGTAGGCGCCGCATCCGGGGCACACCAGGGCACCGTTGAGATGTCGGCGACACGTGGAGCAGTAGTCCATTGCGGTCTTCCTGGGGCGGGGATCCGGTGGCGGGCAACGCTAACGACTCGGGCGACGGACTGTGTGCAGTCCGTGTGAGGCTCCTGCGTGAATCCCTTGAGGACCTTTCAGTCGTCCATGTATCTGAACATCAATCATGTATGCGTCTGTGCGTATCTATTGACGTGTTCAAGCTAGCCCCTTAACTTCCGGGAGAAAGCGCTTTCCAGTTCGGCCGACCCGCACTCGTCCCGTTCCTGGAGATGAACCCATGCAGCTGAGATCCGTCATCGCGTGCACCGGCCTGCTCGCGGGCGCGCTCGTCGCGCTCGCCGGCCCCACCCCCTCCGCCCAGGCCGCGACCGTCCGCTACGAGGCCGAGACCTCCCCGGCGGTCTGCACCGGCAACCTCGACTCCGACTGGACCGGATACTCCGGCAGCGGATTCTGCAACGGCACCAACTCCACCGGCGGATACGCCCAGTTCACCGTGAACGCGGCCACCGCCGGCACGGCCACCCTCAACGTCCGCTTCGCCAACGGCACCACCACCGCCCGCCCGGCCTCCCTCGTCGTCAACGGGACGACCGTGCAGACGCCGTCCTTCGAGGCCACCGGCGCCTGGTCCACCTGGGTCACCAAGACGCTCACCGTGACCCTCACCGCGGGCAGCAACACCATCCGCCTCAACCCCACCACCGCGGAGGGCCTGCCCAACGTCGACTACGTCGAGGCGACGACGACCGACAGCACCACACCCCCCACCACCGGCGCGATCTACGTCTCGCCCAGCGGCACCGACAGCGCGGCCGGCACCTCCTCCGCGCCGACCACCCTCACCTCGGCGATCAGCCGGGTCACCGCGGGCGGCACGATCTACCTGCGCGGCGGGACGTACGCCTACGCGTCGACGATCACCATCCCGCAGACGAACAACGGGACGTCAGCCGCCCGGACCACCCTGTCCGCCTACCCCGGCGAGACCCCGGTGCTCAACTTCTCGGCGCAGAGCGAGAGTTCCTCCAACCGCGGGCTCCAGCTCTTCGGCTCGTACTGGCGGGTCTACGGCGTCGTCGTCGAACGCGCCGGTGACAACGGCATCTACGTCGGCGGCAGCCACAACGTCATCGAGCGCACGGTCACCCGCTACAACCGCGACACCGGGCTCCAGCTCGGCCGGATCGCCTCCTCGACCGCCAGCGCAGACTGGCCCTCGGACAACCTGATCCTGAGCGCCGAGTCGCACGACAACGCCGACTCCGACGGCGAGGACGCGGACGGCTTCGCCGCGAAGCTCACCACCGGCACCGGGAACGTCTTCCGGTACGCCGTCTCCCACAACAACATCGACGACGGCTGGGACCTGTACACCAAGACGGACACCGGCGCGATCGGCCCGGTGACCATCGAGGACTCCCTCTCCTACAACAACGGCACCCTCTCCGACGGGACCGTCAACGCCAACGGCGACCGCAACGGCTACAAGCTCGGCGGCGACGACATCGCCGTCAACCACGTCGTGCGGCGCAGTATCGCCTACCACAACGGCAAGCACGGCTTCACGTACAACAGCAACCCGGGCTCCATGGCGGTGTCGAACAACCTCAGCATCGACAACGCCCAGCGCAACTACTCCTGGGACGCCGGTACGTCGGTCTTCCGCTCCAACACCTCCTGCCGCTACAACGTCAGCGGCAGCAACGACAAGACGGTCGGCGACGCCGACAGCACCAACCAGTTCTGGACGGGGACGAACGGCTCCCGCTGCGCCTCCTCCTACGGCGGCGCCCTGGCCTGGTCCTTCGCCTCGGACGGCAAGCTGGTCGTGACCCTGGGAGGCACCCAGGTCACGCTGTAGCCGCCCTGGACGGCGGGAAGGCCCGGACCGGAGACCCGGCCCGGGCCTTACGCGCGAGAGCCACGGCGCCCATCCTGATCCCAGGGGGGTCACCGTCTTCATGACCCTGCCGGGGCTCGTCATCCTGCTGACGCTGGTGGCGTTCCTGGATCAGCCGCCGCTGCGGGCCGGGCGGGTCGGCTCTGGTGCTGCGGGACGACGGGGAGGACGGGGTGCCGCCGCGCCGGACGACGGTGGATCTTGACGGGGGTGTGGTGGCCGTACGGAATCCGCCTCCGCGATCCGGTCGGTGACGGCCGGGTAGAACTGGGCGTACCAGCGCCGCAGTTGTCTGATCCCCTTCTCATGGGGGAGCAGGACCGGGCGGGGCTGGTGGATCTTGTGGTCCCAGATGTGGACCTCCTCGCGGACCTCGCCCAGGGCCTCCGCGCGGAAGACGAGTTTGAGGGCGGGGGTCAGGAACCGGGCACGGGCCGGCTTGCGCAGGTAGTACAGCATCCGGAGTTCGCTGGTGCGGTCGTCGACGGGGGTGCTGAGGGCCACGGCGGTCACGGAGAGGGCCGGGCCGTGGGTGCGTACCACCATCACGCCGGGGCCGTACATGAAGGCGTCGAAGGTGTTGTCGATGTCCCGTCCGAGGACGCGGCGCCGGATCCGGCCGCGCACCTCGGCGAACGGGCCGTCCACCTGCCAGTCCTGGACAGGGGGTTCGGCCTGCCCGTGGATGAAGTGGAAGTGGGACTCGTCGACGATGTTCTCGCGCATCTCCTGGATGTGGACGCGGGCGCGGCAGGTGTCGTCGACGGGCGAGGCGAAGTCGCGGGCCGTGGTCTCCGGGATCTCGGGGACCTCCCAGGACGGCTCGTCGGGGCCGACGTACACGAGGACGAGTCCGCTGTGCTCGCGCACCGGCAGACCGCCGAGGGAGACCTTGGGGGTGCGGACCGCGAACGGCGCCTCGACGCACCGCCCGTCGGTCCCGAACCGCCAGCCGTGGAAGGGGCACTCGACCGTGCCGTCGACGACCTTCCCGCCGGCGCCGAGGTGTGCGCCGTAGTGGGGGCAGTGGGCGTCCCGCACGGCCGCCCTCCCGTCCGCCCCGCGGAAGGCGATCAGCGCCCGGCCGAAGTAGTGCAGGTTGACGACCTTGCCCGGCCTCAGCTCACGGCTGCGGAGTACGGCGTACCAGCCGTACGGCACGGTCGGCATCGGGTACGCGTCGGCCCGTGGATCGCGGGGGAGGGCGGCGAGGAGTGCTATGGCCTTGTCATGACTCCGTCGTAAAGGCATGGGGTGATGCTAGTGCCGCGGCACTAGATCCGCGGGGGCCGGCGGGTCAGAGGAACCTGCGCAGGAGGCGGGCCTTCGTCGGGGTGTACGGCGGGTAGACCGCCCGGAGGGGGTCCAGCAGCAGGGGCTTGTCCAGGACGGCCTTGGTGTGGCTGAAGGTGTCGATCGAGTGCGCCCCGTGGTAGCGGCCCAGGCCGCTCTCGCCGACGCCGCCGAAGGGCAGGCCGGGCACGGTGAGGTGGGCGTTCGGGACGCCGAAGGCGAGGGCGCCGGAGGAGGTCTCGGTGGTGAGCCGGTGCTTGGCGTGCCGGGAGGCGGTGAAGCCGTAGAGGGCGAGGGGCTTGTCCCGGGCCGTGATGAAGGCGATCGCCGCGTCGAGGTCGGGGACGCGCACGATCGGCAGGATCGGGCCGAAGATCTCCTCGCGCATCACGGGCGCGTCCGGGTCGACGTCGGCGAGGACGGTGGGGGCGAGGTAGCGGGTCGTACGGTCGTGTTCGCCGCCGGTGACCAGACGGGCGCCGCCGTCGCCGTCCCGGTCGAGCAGGGTCAGCAGGCGGTCGAAGTGGCGGTCGTTGACGACCCGGCCGTAGTCGGCGCTCGCGGCCGGGTCGGTGCCGAACATCTCCTGGATCGCGGTGGTGAGGTGCCGTTCCAGGGCGGGTGCCGTGTCGCCGATCGCGAGGACGTAGTCGGGGGCGGTGCAGGACTGGCCGGCGTTCATGAACTTGCCCCAGGCGATGCGGCGGGCGGCGGCCCTGAGGTCGGCGCCCGGCTCGACCACGGCGGGGGACTTGCCGCCCAGTTCGAGGGTGACGGGGGTGAGGCGGCGGGCCGCGGCGGCCATCACCACACGGCCGACGGTGCCGTTGCCGGTGTAGAAGATGTGGTCGAACGGCTGCTCCAGCAGGTCCGTCGTCTCCGGCACCCCGCCCTCGACGACCGCCACGGCCTCCGGGTCCAGGGCCCGGGGCAGCAGATCGGCGAGCAGCGCGGAGGTCGCGGGGGCGAGTTCGCTGGGCTTGATCACCGCGCAGTTGCCCGCCGCGAGGGCGCCGACGAGGGGCGCGAGCGCCAGCATCACGGGGTAGTTCCAGGGGCTGATGATCAGGACCGTGCCCAGCGGCTCCCGTACGGTCCGGGCGCGGGCCGGGGCGAGGGAGACGGGGACCGGGACGCGGCGGGGGCGCAGCCAGCGGCCCAGGTGGCGCAGGGTGTGGTCGATCTCGTTGACGACGAAACCGGTCTCGGTGAGATGGGCCTCGGTGCCGTTCTTTCCGAGGTCGGCGTGGAGGGCGGCGGCGAACTCGGCCCGGTGGGTGGTCAGGAGGTCGCGCAGGGAGCGCAGTTGGGCCTTGCGCCAGGCGGTGGGGCGGGTGCGGCCGGTGGCGAAGGCGGTGCGCAGGCGGGTGACGGTCGCGGCGGGAGCGGTGGCCGTGGTGGTGATGGCGGTCGTGGTGGTGATGGCGGTCGTGGCGGTCGTGGCGGTCGTGCGGGGCGTGGTGGTCATGGTGCGCACGATATGCTAAACGAAAGCCTTTCGTTTAGCATTGCCTATGCTGGGGGCATGCCCACCGCCCCCGCCCCCCTCACCCGGCTCGCCGAGCAGCTCGGCGCCTCCCTCGACCGGCCCGAGAGCGACCTCCTCGCGCCGGGTGCCTCCTGGAACCTCTCCCAGACGCTCCAGCACTGCGCCCAGACCGTCCGCTACTCGGTGACCGGCTACCCCCGGCTGAAGCCGGCCCTCTTCCGGGCCACCGCCGGGACCCTCGCCAAGCACGTCTTCCTGCGCCGGGGAGCCACCCGGCACTCCCTCGACGCGGAACTCGACGGCGCCCCGCCGCTGGACCCCGCGCTCCCCGCCGCCGAGGCGGCCGCACGGCTCGCGGACGCGGTGTCCCTCTTCACCGCACACACCGGGCCGCACCGGCTCCACCCGGCGTACGGCCGCTGCACCCACGCCCAGTACGAGCGGCTGCACGCCATGCACCTGGCCGAGCATCTGCCAGGGCTGGCCGATGCCTGAGGGCCCCGTGAGGATGCGGGCGGCGGCCCGCCCCGGCGCGGTCGGCCCCGGGACGCCGGACGGGACCGGGCCCTGCTGGAGGCCACACCGGCCGTGCCGGCCGAGAGCGGGTACGGCGGGCTGACCACCGGCGCGGTGGCGGCCCGGGCCGGGGTCTCCACCGCGACGCGCTGCCACCGCGAGCCTGACCGGGGAGAGCGGACGGAAAGGCCCGCCTCGCCCTCGGCCCGCCAGCGGCGGATCCACTTGTGGGCCGTGGCGCGGGAGACACCCCTTTCGGCGGCCACATGAGCGACGGGGCGGCCTGCGCAGACCCGTTCGACCAGCAGCGCTCGTGATCAATACACCTAGACGCGAGGTTCGGGCAGCAGTGCCAGCGCCTCCACCTCCAGCAACAGTTCGGGCCGGAACAGGGCCGCCACCTGGACGGCGGTGCTGGCGGGCGGGCGCTCGACGTCGATGTACCGGTCGCGGGCCTCGCGTACGGCGGGCAGGTGGGCGACGTCGGTGACGTAGAAAGTGAACTTCACGACGCTCTCGAAGCCGGTGCCCGCCGCGGCCAGGCAGCGGCGGAGGTTCTCGAAGACCTGCAGAGCCTGCGCGGCCGGGTCGCCCTCGCCGACCACCCTGCCGTCGGCGTCGAGGGCGATCTGCCCGGAGACCGCCACCAGCCGCCCGGTCCCCATGACCACATGCGTGTAGCCGGTGCCCGGGGCGACCCCCTCCGGTGCGGCGAGGTGCGTGAGGTGCGGTGCGCTGTGGGTGGGTGCCATGGCGCGCATTCTGCACGGCGGTCCCGGGCGGACGCAGGTGGATTACGCCGTGGGCTCCAGGGTGGAGACGAACTTGCCCAGCCGGGCGAGGCCCTCCCGCAGTTCACCGGCCGACGCCGCGTACGACAGCCGTACATGGGTCTCGGCCGTGCCCACGCCGAAGTCCCGGCCCGGGGTGAGCGCCACATGGGCCTCCCGCAGGGCGCGGGCGCAGAACTCCCAGGAGGTCAGGCCGGTGGCGCTGACGTCGAAGTAGGCGTAGAACGCGCCGTCCGGAGGGACGGGCACCGGCAGGCCGATGCGGTCCAGGCCGTCCAGGACGAGCGCACGGCGCTCGGCGAACTCCACCCGGCGCGCCTCGGCCACGGCCAGGGACTCGGGGGTGAAGCAGGCCAGGGCGGCGTGCTGGGCCGGGGCGGAGGCGCACAGGAAGTAGTTCTGGGCGAGGCGCTCCAGCGCGGGCACGAGGGCCTCGGGGACGACACACCAGCCGAGCCGCCAGCCGGTCATGCCGAAGTACTTCGAGAAGCTGTTGATGACGACCGCGTCGGGGTCGTGCGCGAGGGCGCTGCCCGGCGGGCGGCCGAGGTCGTCGGGGTCGCTCAGGTCGAGGTAGATCTCGTCGACCAGCCGCCACGCCCCCCGCTCCCGGGCGAGGGCGCACAGGGCCCGGAGCTCGTCCGCCGGGACCGAGGTGCCCGTGGGGTTGGAGGGGGTGGCGATCATGACGCCGCGGGTGCGGTCCGACCAGTACGACCGTACGGACGCCGCATCCAGCTGGAAGCGGGAGGCCGGGGTGGTCGGGACGAGGGTGACGCGGGCGCCGAAGCTCTCCACGATCTGCCGGTTGCACGGGTAGGACGGGTCCGCGATCAGCACCTCGTCGCCGGGGTCGACGAGGGCGGCGGTGGCCAGCACCAGCGCGGCGGAGGCGCCCGCGGTCACCGCCACCCGGGCCGGATCGACCTCGACGCCGTGCCGGTCGGCGTAGAAGCGGGCGATCGCCTGCCGCAGCGCGGGCAGCCCGAGCGCCGCGGTGTACGCCATGGGCCGGCCGTCCATGGCGTCCCGCATGGCCTCCAGGACGGCGGGCGGCGCGCCGAAGTCGGGCTCGCCCAGGCTGAGTTTGACGACGTGGTGGCCCGCCGCCTCCAGTTCGGCGGCCTGCTTGCCGAACTCCATGGCGTAGAAGGGGGCGATGGCCCGGGCGCGCTGCGAGATCCTCATACCGCCGATTTTCCGACAGGCGGGTGCCGGCCGGGGCAGGTGGTCGGCTCAGCCGAAACGGCCGGCCACATAGTCGGCGGTGCGCCGGTCCTGCGGGGAGCCGAAGATGTCCTCGGTGGGGCCCGCCTCGACGATCTGGCCGGGGGTGCCCTGCTCGGCGAGGAAGAAGGCGCACTGCTGGGAGACGCGGTTGGCCTGCTGCATGTTGTGGGTGACGATCACGACCGTGACCTGCCCGGCCAGCTCCTGGATGGTCTCCTCCACGCGGCGCGTCGAGGTGGGGTCGAGCGCCGAGCACGGCTCGTCCATCAGCAGCACCCGGGGCCGCACGGCCAGGGCCCGCGCGATGCACAGCCGCTGCTGCTGGCCGCCGGAGAGCGCGCCGCCGGGCTGCCGCAGCCGGTCGCGGACCTCCTTCCACAGGCCGGCCCGGGACAGGGACTCCTCGACCAGGACGTCCTTCTCGCGGCGGTTCGCCTTGGTGCCGGTCAGGCGCAGGCCCGCGACCACGTTGTCGTAGATCGACATGGCGGGGAACGGGTTCGGCTTCTGGAAGACCATCCCGATCCTGCGGCGGGCGTCCGTCAGCCGCCACGAGGGGTCGTAGATGTCCTCGCCCTCGAAGAGCACCTCGCCGCCGAAGCGGGCGGCCGGGATCATCTCGTGCATCCGGTTCAGGGTGCGCAGGAAGGTCGACTTGCCGCAGCCGGAGGGGCCGATGAGGGCGGTCACCCGGCCGGCGGGCATGGTCAGCGACACCCGGCTGAGCACCTGGTGGGTGCCGAACCAGGCCGAGACGGCGCGGGCGTCGAGGGTGGCGGGGTCACCGGTCGGTCCTACGGGCGGGAGGACGACGGTGTCGGTCAGGGGATCGGTCACTTCGGTCACTTCGGTCACTTCGGTCATGGCTGACACCTCACAGCAGATTGGGCAGGAGCTCGGTGGTGCGGGTGGCGACCTGGAGGCCGAGGACCGCGACGACCGGGGCGAACACGATCCAGGTCTGGTGGCGGCCCCACCGGTGCCAGGCCCAGACGGCGGCCACCGCGGCGAGCAGCAGCGCCTGGAGCCACATCACCAGCGGCCACGGCACCCCGTCGGGCCGGGCCAGCGGCTCCTCGGACGCGGGGAGCGTGCCGGAGCGGATCACCGCGGCCGGGGTCGGGAAGGGCGTGGACATCAGGTCGGCGTCCACGCGCAGGACCCCGGACGGGACGAAACGGGAGCCGGTGGCGGTGACCAGGACCAGCCGTCCCTTGCCGGAGGCGAGCGGCGCGGGCGCCGGGTCACCGGCCCGTCGTACGCCGCTGACCCGGTACGTCGCCCTGCCCTGGCCGGTGGTCACACTGAACGTGTCGCCCGCCGTGAGGGAGGGGAGCCCGCAGAAGGGGCCGCCGTAGGCGGCGGCGCGGCCCATCAGGACACTGGTGCCGGCCTGGCCGGGCATCGGGGTGTCACGGCGGTGGCCGGGGCCGTCGGTGAGGACGGAGGAGTCGGTGCCCTCCAGGACGACCTGGGTCGTCCCCAGGCGGGGGACGTCGATGAGCGCGACCGGGGTGCCGGGGGCGAGCAGCCGGCCGTCCTGATCGGTCTGCGCGACCGGGGCGGTGCCGAGGGCGAGCTGATTGCGCAGCTCGTCGAAGGCCGCGTGCTGTGCGGAGTGTTCCTGCGCGCCGCTGATCACCAGCAGCTGTGCGGTGATGCCGAGCAGCAGGGCGGCGAGGCCGAGCAGGCCGCCGCGGGCGAGATGGCGGACGGCGGTGACGCTGTGGACGCGGGGGAGCGTCAGGGGTACGGCGACCGTCACGGCGGCCCGCCTCCTTCAGGACAGGGGTACGGACAGGGGTATGCACAGGGGCACGCACAGGGGTGCGCACAGGGGTCGGGGCCGGTCGGCCGGGGAGACACTCCCTCAGTGGTCTCCCCGGCCGCCGGGATCCGGTGTGATCCGGTGTGATCCGGTGGGATCAGGTGGATCAGGTGGACTTGATGACGAAGTTCGCGCCGTTCTTGGCGTTCACCGTCGAGGAGCCCAGGTAGCTCGCGTGCAGGGTGTGGCGGCCCCTGGCCAGCTTGGGCAGGGTGACGGTGACCTTGCCGCCGCTCAGGGTGCCGGTGGCGATCACCTTGGTGCCCTCGTAGACGCGGACGGTGCCGGTGGGCGTGGTGCCGGTCGCGGTGACCTTGACGGTGACCTTGGCGCGGGCGGTGTGGGACACGGAGGCCGGGGCGGTGGTCGCCACCGACGGCGTCGCCTTGGTGATCTTCAGGGAGATCTTCGCCGAGGACGCGTTCAGCTGGGTGCTGCCGCCGTAGGACACGGTCAGGCTGTGCGTGCCGACCTTGAGGTGGTTCGACAGGCCGAGGGTGACCTTGCCGCCGCTGAGGGTGCCGGTGCCGAGGGTGGTGGAGCCCTCCTTCACGGTGACCTTGCCGGTCGGGGCGACCGAGTGCGAGCCGGTGACGGTGACCGCGACCTTCGGGGTCCTGCCGTACGCGGTGGTCGCGGTGGTCGCCGTGACGGTGCTGGCGTACTTGACCGCGCCGGTCCAGGTGGCCTCCGTGCCGTTGCCGACGACGGTGGCGGCGGCGACGGTGGCGGTGTAGGTGCCGGTGGCCAGACCGGTGAAGGAGTACGAGGTGGTGCTCGCCGGTACGTCCTTCGTGGCGACGACGCCGCCGTCCGCGTCCTTCAGCGTGACGCGGTAGTCGGTGACGGGCTGCGCGGGGGCCGGGCTGGGCGCGGTCCAGGTCAGCTTGACGCTCGCGTCGCCCGCGGTGGCGTTCAGGACGGGCGCGCCGGGCGTGGTCAGGCCCGCGATCTCCAGACCGCCGACCTTGGCGTGCTTGGCCAGGTTGATCGAGCCGTTGTACGACTCGTTCAGGAAGCCGAAGGCCGAGATGACCTTCTCGGCGTTGTCGGAGGCGAGGGCCGCCTCGTGGTCGCCGCTGGTGACGAAGACGTCGTAGAGGTCCTTGTCGAAGAAGATGCTGCTCGTGTCGACCGCGCGGCTCGGGACGACGTTGTAGACGTCGCGGCCGAAGGTGGAGTTCTCGAAGTAGCCGGGGACCGGGGCCAGCTTGCCGTTGACCGTGCTGACCGGGGTGGTGGCGCCGGAGTCGCCCGGCAGCGTGATGCTGGCCAGGTGACCGCCCGCGGTGATCGCGGTGGAGCTGTGGTCGGGGGCGATGCCGTTGGCCTGGGCGATCCAGCTGGCCACGGAGAACGGGACGAGCGTGCCGTCCTGGGTGAGGGCCGCGTCGGCCTGGTTCTCCTGGACGGTGGGCAGGCTGGTGTCGACCGTGTTCTCGTTCAGGCCGATCGCGCCGAGGAAGAACTTGCGGGTGCCGGAGCCGCTCTGCGGGAGGACCGGGTGCAGGGTCTGGCCGTTCAGCGTGCGCACGCCGCCCGCCATGTAGATGTCGTGCAGCTGCGAGACCGACAGCGAGTCCAGGCCGGTGCCGCGGACCGCGACGCCGACCGCGTCCCGGGCGAACGGGATGTAGGTGAGGGCGTTGCCGGAGAAGCTCGGGCCGCCGGAGGAGCGGGCGAAGTCGACCTGGCCGCCGACGGCGACACCGTCGTTGTTGGGGAACTTGTCGCCGGTGAGGGACATGCTGAGCGCCGCACGGCCCGGTCCGGAGCCGTTCGGGCGGGTGAACGACGGGCCGCCGGAGCGGGTCTGGATCGTGGACGAGCCGATCGCGTCGTAGGAGGCGATGCCCGCGCCGGTCGCCGACTTCACGGCGGTGCCGGAGTAGTCCTTGCCGCCCACGGTGTCGCCGGCGAGGGCGTTGAGCACGTCCTGGGTGGTGTCGGAGCCCACGCCGACCAGCTGGCGGAAGGTCCCGGCGGGGGTGGGGTCGGCGTACGCCGGGCTCGCGAGAGCCACACCGCCGGCCACCACTGCGGCGGCGACGAGCGCGGCCGTGGAGCGCGTTCTGCGCATGGAGAGTCTCCGTGACTGTGCGAAAGGGGTGGAGAAGGAGGTGGATCGATCTGGCAGGGTGGTGCGGGCCGTCCGCCCCGACTGTCCTTCGGGGCGGGCGGCCGTCCGTGGGGAGCGCCGCCCGAGGGGGCGCTCAGGGCCGCAGGAGTTTCCGCAGCCGTTCGGGCAGGGCGATCTCCGGTACGACGGTCACCGTGCGGCCGCCGGGAAGCGGCAGCCGCAGCGGCAGGCGCAGTCGGCCGCCGCCCGCGAAGGGCGCGCCCACCCCGGCCGCGGCGCCGAGCGCGGCACCGAGGGGGACGGCGTAGCGCAGCGGGTTCGCGGGGTCGGCGGGCGTGGCGCCGGCGGCGGTGGTCTGTACGGCCTTGCCGCCGTCGTAGGAGGCCGCGCTGCTCGGCGTGGCACTGGCGCTCGCGCCGGCGCCGCCGGTGGTGCCGCCGTCGCCCGCCGTGCCGCCGGAGAGGTCACCGGTGGTGCCGCCCGTGGTGGTGGAGCCGCCGGAGCCGCCGCCCGAGGCCGATCCGTCGCCGCTCGCGGTGGAGGTGGCCTTGTAGTGCAGGAGCGTGTCGGCGGCCTGGGTCGTCCGGGTGCGCAGCGTCCGCGACAGCGGGGCGTATCCCGCGGGGAGCAGGCCCGGGTCGGCGCCCGCGGTCTGCCCGGTGCCGGCCGCGTACCGCAGCAGGGTCGCGTAGTCCTTGCGGGCGGCGGCGTCGAGCTTCGCGGGGCGTACGGCCGCGTAGACGAGCTGGGTGAGCGGGTAGGCGCCCTTCGCGGTGGCCTTGGCGGGGCTGATCTCGGGGGCGCCCTTGCCGGTGGCGCTCGCCGCGGCGGCGGTCAGGGAGACGCCGCTGGGGGCGACGTACCGGCCGGCGGCGTTGAGCAGCTTCGCGGTCGTCAGTCCGTAGCGGGCGGCGGAGGCCGCGTCCGTGATGGTGATCATGAAGCGGGAGCCGACGGTCTGCGGGCCGGGGTTCTTGTACGCGGGCGGGCTGGCCAGCGGGTCCCAGGTCGCCTTCCACAGGCTGTCGGTGCGCAGGGTGTGCAGGGCGCCGGCGTGCATGTCCGCCACGTACGGGTGGAAGTCGATCATGCACTGCTTCTCGGTGGCGCCGGTGCCCGGCGGGATCGTGCACCACGGGTCGCTCTTGGGGTAGGTGTCGGTGTTCGCCGGGTCGAAGGCGAACCCGGTGGGGTTGAGGTCCGTGTTGGTGCTGAAGTACGGGTTGACCCGCATGCCCCAGTCGTCGGACACCCCCGCGAGGAAGCCGCGGGCGTCCTTGTCGGCGACGATCCACTGCCAGACGGCGCGGGCCGAGTCGGAGTGGCCGAGCGAGGTCAGCAGATCCGTGTCGGTGGCCGGGGTCTCGGCGACCGACAGCTCCGCGAACTCGGGGTTGAGCGCGATGAACTCGGGGTCGCTCGCCAGACCGG
Organism: Streptomyces griseoruber; assembly: GCF_001514205.1. Taxonomy (GTDB): domain Bacteria; phylum Actinomycetota; class Actinomycetes; order Streptomycetales; family Streptomycetaceae; genus Streptomyces; species Streptomyces griseoruber. The sequence continues at coordinate 80,797 of NZ_KQ948785.1, forward strand.
CCGGGTTGCCCTTCGCCCAGCCGTAGCCGTTGGCGGCGGTGGTGCCGACGACCGCTCCCCAGGGGGAGTTGCGGTAGGACTCGGTGAGCAGCTTGGCCACCAGCCGGGGGTTGAGCCGGAGGGACTCGACCCTGGTTCCGGCGAGTCTCTGGGTGGCCTCGGGGGCGGTGGCCCTGGGTCTGCGTTCCACGGTGAAGCCGATGACGGTGCCGGAGAGCGCGGCCGGCGCGTAGACGGTGGTGTCGTCCGGGGCGCTCGTGCCCGCGTCGGCGCCGAGGGCGCGCGTGGTGAAGGCGAGTCCGGAGGAGCCGTCGTTGCCGAGGCGGGCGCGGGTGTCGGGCTCGCCGAGCTCGGTGTAGCCGTAGACCTTGCCGGTGGCGCACAGGGCGGTCTGCCAGCTCGTCATGGCGTCGGCGGCCAGCTCGCTGCCGGTGGTGGGCCGTTCGTCGGAGCCGAGGGCGCAGTTGGTGCCGACCGGGTTGAAGCGCAGCGGGATCGCGACGCGGTTCTTCCAGTTGGTGGAGGAGACCGGGGAACCCGCGTTGACCTGGCTGTGGTCCGCGTACGGCTTGCCGTCGAGGTCGAGGTGCCCCTGCGGGACGATCACCAGCCAGCAACTGCGCGGCCTGGACACGCCGTCGGTCTTCACGACGGTGCCGCAGCCGAGGTGCGGGGCCTCGTTGGCGGTCTGTACCTCGAAGAACTCCTTGCCGGTGCCGTCGGCGCCGGTGCGGGCGAAGTCGATCTCGTTGGTGGTGTTGCGGTTGAAGTACGGGTTGTTCTGGGTGTTCGAGGTGACGGTGGCGCCGCTGACCGGTTTGAACGGCACCTCGCCCGGAGCGTTGGGGTTGGTGGCGCCGTAACGGTCGTCCTGGCCGTAGTTGGCGGGGTCGGCGCTGTAGAAGACGCGGCGGGTGTCGTCGTAGTCGTTGCCGGGCCAGCTGCCCCGGTCGGTGGTCGGGGAGGCCCCGTACTGGCACTGGGTGCGCGAGGGGCCCGGGTTGTCCGGGACCGTGCCGTCGTCGTCGCCCCAGCACTGCATGATCTGCACGAAGTCCGTGTCGAACAGGGTGCCCGCGAAGGTGCTCGGCGTGCCGCCGGACCAGGAGACCGTGACGGCCTGGCTGGTGAGGTCGGCGGTCTGGGAGACCGTGAACCTCATGTCCTTGAACTCGCCGCGCCCGGAGACGGTGACGGCGGAGGACGCGGAGGAGGCCGCCGTCGCGGGCGGGGCGGCCTGGGCGACCGCGAGCCCGGCGAGGGCGCCCACGGCGGCACCGGCGACGAGCCGGACCAGGATCCGTCGTACGGCCTTCATCGCGTCCCCCCGTTCGAGGAGCCGCCGGCGCGGAGCAGCCGGGACACCAGCGAGGGCAGCAGGATCAGCGCGAGGACCAGGAACGCGGCGAGCAGCATCAGCGTCTGGGTGGAGGTCCAGCCGGTGTGCCCGGCGATCGCGACCGGCTGGGCGAGGGCGACCGTGCCGTCGGCGGTGGTGGCCGTACCGCCGCCGGAACCGCTCGCCGTGCCGCCGCCCGGGCTCAGGGTCTGGCCGGTGTCGGGGTCGACGGAGGGCTGCCCTGCGGCGCCGGACCCGCCGGTGCCGCCGTCGCTGCCCGTGCCGCCCGACGCGCCCGTACCGCCGCCGGCCGAGCCGCCGGACGTCCCGCCCGAACCGCCGTTGGCGCCGGTCGACTTGGCGCCGCCGCTGCCCGTGGTGCAGGGCGCGGCGCCCTTCTTGTCGCAGTCCTTCGGGTAGGGCGCGGTCTCGGCCAGCTTGTTGCGGCCGTTGGTGGTGAAGGTCGGGTTGTTGCAGTTGCGGATGTTGATGCTCTGCGCCTGCACGCCCGGGATCCGGCGGATCTGGTCGAAGCCCGCCTGCACCAGGTTGATCGGCAGCGGCGAGTAGCCGAGGTCGGGCGCCTGCTGCTGGCCCTGGCACATGAAGTAGTAGGAGAACGCGCCGAGCGTCTTGCCCTTGGCCTTGGTGAAGGTGCCCTGCACCTTCAGCGGCAGGATCATGTACGAGTAGCTGGACAGCGGGTAGTTCCGCTTGTCGCTGTCGTTGTAGACGCCGTCGAGCTGCTGGGTGAGGTAGTCGGCGGAGTTCCTGTTCGTGTTGATCTTCGCCTTGAGCAGCGAGACCGCCACGTTCTGCGGGGTGGGCTCGGTGTAGTAGCCGGCGTGGTTGAGGACCTTGGCGACCGGATAGTGCGCGTTGAGGGCGTAGGAGTAGTTGACGTAACCGATCGCGCCCTCGCCGTAGTTCTGGGCGACGTAACCGGCGACACCGAGGTCACCGGACTGGGCGATCATGCCGGAGACCGTCGGGTAGTACGAGGTCTGCCCGCACGCCCCCGAGCGGCCGACCCGGGCGCAGTACGCCTGCCACAGCGCCTTGTGCTGGTTGGCCATCCACATCGTGAACTGGGCGGTCGAGCCGGAGCCGTCGGAGCGGACCACGGGCACGATCGGGCGGTGCGGGAGCTGGAGCCCGGGGTTGTCCGCCTTGATCACCGGGTCGTCCCAGGTCTTCACGGCCCCCGTGAAGATCTTCGTGACCACGTCACCGGAGAGGCGGAGGTTGGTGACCCGCTTGCCGTTGACCGTCAGGTGGTACATGAAGACGGTGCCGCCGGCGACGATCGGCATATAGGCGTACGAGCCCTGCGCGGGGCGTTCGGCCGCGCTGCCGTCGGTGGGGTTGGTCTGGAACGGGATGTCGGAGACGGCGAAGTCGACGGTGCCGCTGAGGAACTGGCGCCGGCCGTCCGATGAACCGGTACCGGCGTAGCTGATGCGCATGCCGTACTGGTTCACCGCCCTGCGCCATTCGTCGACCGCGTTCTCGGCCCAGGTGGAGCCGGCGCCCGCGATGGGGGTGTAGGTGTCGGCCTGCGCCGGGGTGGCTGTGGTGAGGATGCCTATGAGTGCGGCCAGGATGCCGAGCCGTCTGAGTGCGGTGATCATCGGTCGCTGTCTCCGTTGTCGGGTGCGGGTGCGTTGGGGCTGGTCGCGCCCCGCGGCGGAGCCGCACATGGGTGCTGCCCCGCGCCCCCGGGGTGGGTGATGCCGGCGTATCTCTCGATGTCCCGGCGGGACGCGCGCGCCGTTCTCCGTGCCTGTCGCCTGGTCTGGTGGCCGGGGCCGCGCCCGCCGATCACCCGGGCGATCGCGAAGAGGATCAGGACGATGGCCATCAGGACCGCCGCCGAGCCGAAGCCGCGGGCGATCATCGTGGGCTCGGGGGACTTGACGAAGTTGAAGACGGCCAGCGGGAGGGAGACCATCGGGCCGTTCGTCGGGTCGGCGTTCAGGGCCGCCGTGAAGCCCGCCGTCAGCAGGACGGGGGAGGTCTCGCCGATGCCGCGCGCGGTGCCGAGGATGACCGCCGTGGCGAGGCCCGAGCGGGCCGTCGGCAGGACGACGTGCCAGACCGTCCGCCAGCGGGGGGCGCCGAGGGCCTCGGCCGCCTCCGTGAGGGTGCCGGGCACCAGGCGCAGGACCACGTCCGAGGCACGGATGACGATCGGCAGCATCATCACGCTGATCGCGAAGCCCGCCGCCAGTCCCGACTTCTGCATGCCGAGGCCGAGGATCCACACGGCGTACACCATGAGACCGGCCACGATCGAGGGCAGCGCCGTCATCGCCTCGACGATGGTGCGCACGAACCGGGAGAAGCGGCCCGGGATCTGGTTGAGGTACACCGCGCAGGCCAGGCCCAGCGGGACCGTGATGGTGAGCGCGATGGCGATCATGATCAGGGTGCCGAGCATGGCGTGGGCGATGCCGCCGTGGGACAGCGGGTCGAGCGGGCCGGCCGCCTGCATGTCCTGGGTGAAGAAGTTGCCGTGCGGGAGCGCCTCGCGGCCGCGCCAGGCCGTGAAGCCGACGACCAGGGCGAGCGCGCTGAAGAGGAGTCCGGCCGCGGTCCACAGGACCACCGTCATCACCCGGTCGCGTACCGCCTGGCCGTCCTCCTCCAGCGCGGTGAGGACGGCGTAGACGGCGAGGAAGGCCGCGTACGCGGTGACGGTGAAGCCCAGACTGCCGGAGAACGGGGCGATCTCGCCGAACAGCAGGACGGCGACGCACAGGCCGGAGGCCGCGGCGCCGGAGAGGGAGAGGACACCGGAGCGGGTCAGGCCGCCGAGGCGGCGCGGTACGTCCGGGAGTCCGGGGGCCGGGGCGGTGGCCTCGGCCGGCTGGGCGGGGGCGTGGTCCACGACGGTCATCTCATGCCTCGCTCTGTGCGCCGGACCGGGAGCGGGCCACGATGGAGGAGGCGGTGAAGTTGACCGCCAGGGTGAGCAGGAACAGCGCCAGGCCCGCCGCCATCAGCGCCGACATGCCGAAGGTGGAGGCGTCGCCGTAGTGCAGGGCGATCAGCGAGGAGACCGAGTTCGAGCCGGTCTGCAGGAGGTGCGGCTGGATGACGAAGACCGGCGAGATGATCAGGTAGACGGCGATGGTCTCGCCGAGGGCCCGGCCGAGGCCGAGCATCGTGCCGCCGATGATGCCGCCCTTGCCGTACGGCAGGACGACCGCGCGGATCATGCCCCAGCGGGTGGCGCCGAGCGCGTACGCGCCCTCCCGCTCGCCCGCCGGTGCCTGGGCGAACACCTCCCGCATCACCGAGCACTGGATCGGCGCGACCATCAGCGCGACGACGATCCCGGCGACGAAGGTGGAGGCGGTGTAGACGCTGTCGGAGGCGAGCGGCTCCCCGGGCTTGGTGCCGTCGACCGCGAGCAGCGGGATCCAGCCGAACCAGGTCGACAGCCAGCGCGACAGGCCGATCACGTGCTGCTGGAGGAAGAACAGTCCCCACAGGCCGTAGACCACCGACGGGACGGCCGCCATCAGGTCGACCATGGTGACGAGGGTGCGGCGCAGCCCGCGCGGGGCCACGTCGGAGATGAACAGCGCGGTCCCGACGGCCAGCGGCACGGAGATCGTCACCGCGACGGCGGCGATCAGCAGGGTGCCGGTGAGCACGGCCGCGATCCCGAAGTTGTGGACGTCCGGCTGCCAGGCGGCGGTCGTGAGGAAGCGGAATCCCCGGGCGCGCAGGGCCTGACCGGCCCTCAGCAGCAGGAACAGTCCGACGGCCGCCATGATGGCGAGGACGGTGACGCCGGTGGCCGTCAGCTGGTACCGGAAGACCCGGTCGCCGAGGCCCCGGGCCGTGTGCAACCGTCGAGGAACGGGTCTGTCGGGCTCCGGTGCGCCGGAAACCTCCACTGCGGACGCCACTGCGGTCCCCCCAAGGAAACGGTTCTCCCCATACGGCTTCGTGATCGAGGCGCGCGGGGAGAGTCAATGACCGGTTTCTTTCCCCTCCACCCGCCGGATGTGGACAAGGTGTGAACCGTTCATGTCGTTTTCGTGGGTGCGCCGAGTGCTGTGCGCCGAGTGCTGTGCGCCGAGTGGCTGTGCGCCGAGTGGCTGTGCGCTGTGTGCTGGGCGCTCACAGGTCCTGGGTCGGCCAGTCGAGGAGGCGGGCGCCGATGACGGCGGTCTGCAGGGTGTAGCGGTGCGCCGGGTCGGTGGGGTCGACGCCGGTGAGCTGGTGGATGCGTTCCAGCCGGTACGTCAGGGCGCGCACGCTCAGCGACAGCCGGCGGGCGGCCTGGGCCGCGACGCAGCCCGAGTCGAAGTAGGCGGCGAGCGTGGCCAGTGGGGGCTCGGCGCCGCCGCGGGCGCTGGTCAGCGGGCCGAGGACGGCCTGGACCAGGTCGGCCATCGCCTGCCGGTCGCGGGTCAGGACGGGGTAGACGAGCAGGTCGGCGGTGCGCAGCACCGGGTCGGCCAGGCCCAGCCGCTCGGCGAGTTCCAGGGAGCCCCGGGCCTCCTCGTAGGACTGGACGACGCCGCCGGGGCCGGGCTGCGGGCGGCCGATCGCCACCCGGCCGCCGCCGGTCGCGGTCCGCGCCTGCCGGGCGAAGACGGGCAGGATCTCGTCCCGGTGGCCGGGGGCGACACACACCAGCAGGCCGTCCTTGGTGGTCAGCAGCACCTCGCGGTCGCCGAACCGGGCGAGCAGCGTCCGCTCCACCGTCCGGGGCACCGGGTCGCCCTCGTCGTAGGCGACGGGGCCCTGGGCGACGGCGACGGCGTGGGTCTGCGACAGACGCAGGCCGAAGCGTTCGGCGCGCTGCGCGAGGCGGCCGAGGTCGCTGCGGCCGTAGAGCAGGTCGTCGATGAACTCCCGGCGGGCCGCCTCCTCCCGCCGTACGGCGAGCCGCTGGGCCCGCTCGTACCCCTCGGCCAGGGCGTCTATCACCTGCTGTACGGCGGCCAGGGTGCTGTCGGGGGAGCCGGGGGAGCCGGGCCGGACCGAGCGGGCGGCGGTCAGATGGGCGCTGACCAGGGCGCGCAGGCCGTGACCGGCGTCGGCGGCCCGTTCGCCGAGGGCGCGCCGCGACTCCAGCTCAGCCCGGGTCAGCCGACGGCCGGTGGCCGTGACCTCCGTCAGCAGCCGGGTGTAGCCGTCCAGGTACTGCTCGGGAATCTCCCCCGCCACCACGCCCCCCGCGTTCGTGTTCCGGCAACGAACCGGCGGTCAAGAATGCCCGGTCCGCACAGTGCGCGGCGGTGTTCGATTCTGGAAGATCTTCCCGTCGGCACCAAGCCAATCAATCATGGGGGAACGACAATGAGAGCTACCCGTGGGGCGCTCGCCCTCGCCGTGGGCGCGCTGACCCCGGCCCTGCTGCTCGCCTCGCCGTCCTTCGCGGCCACCGCCGCGGACGCGACGGCCGTCACGGCGTCGTCCTCGGCGTCCGCTTCGACCGCCGCCGAGGACGCGTCGCCGTACGACTCGATGACGGAGGAGGAGCTGCGGATCGCGGTGCTGCGCATCCTCGCCGACGGGAGCGCGGGCAAGGCGGTGCGCAGGGAGGCCCAGGAGGCGCTCGACGGCACCGCCGACGATCTGCGCGCCTTCCTGAAGACGGGCCTCGCGCTCGCCCAGGACGAGGACAACAAGGTGGCGATCGCGCGGCTCCTCGCCGCCCCCGGCAGCGGGAAGGCCGTCCGCCGGGAGGCCGGCAAGGCCCTCGACGGGACCGCCGCGGACCGGGTGGCCTTCCTGACGACCGGTTACCGGCTCGCCCAGGCCGAGGACGACCGGGTCGCCGTCGCGAAGATCCTCGCGCGCACCGACATCAGTGACGCCCTGCGCGCGGCGGCCCGGGCCGCCCTGGACGGCACCCCGGAGGACCTGCGCCACTTCCTCGAGGTCGGCCAGTACGAGGTCTAGTGCCGCGGCAGGCAACGTTCGCCCCGTCGCGACGCCCGGCACGCACTCTCGCCGCACCGGCCGAAAGCCCAAGTACGTCCAGTACGAGGACTTCCGGCCGGCACGCCGAGAGCACGCACCGGACGCCGCTCCTTGACGGGCAGACGTTGCCTGCCGCGGCACTGGCCGGGTGTCCGGCCGGATCGTCTAGCCCTGCTGCTGGGCGATGTTGACCAGCCAGGTGATGCCGAAGCGGTCCGTGCACATGCCGAAGACATCGCCCCACATCTGCTTGTCCAGCGGGACGGACACCTCGGCCCCGGCGGACAGCTTCTCCCAGTAGCCGCGCAGTTCGGCGTCGTCGTCGCCGCTCACGCTCACGGAGACGTTGCCGCCGGGGCTGTACTCCATCCCCGGCGGGGTGTCGGCTCCCATGAGGGTGAAGCCGTTCGGGGCCTCCAGCATGCCGTGCATGATCTGGTCCGCCTGCGGGGTGCCCGCCTGGCCGAACTCGCCGAAGGTGCTCAGCGTCAGCGTGCCGCCGAAGACGTCCTTGTAGTGCTCCAGCGCCGTCCGGGCGTCGCCGTTGAAGCTGAGGTACGGGTTGAGTCGCGAGGCCATCGCAACCTCCTGGGGAGCGAGAGGGGAACAGGGATGGTCAAACGGGACAAATGGTCACCGTGTGGAGCCTAGCGTTCCGCGAGCGTGTCGGCGACGAGGGCGTTGGCGTGGCCGTGCCCCAGTCCGTGCTCGGACTTCAGCCAGTTCACGAGTTCCATGTGCCGGGTCAGGGGTGCGGAGCGGATGAGGTCCTTCCACTCCGCGATCGGCCGGCCGTACTTCTTCTCGATGGAGGGGAAGTAGGAGGCGGGGCCCTTGGCTGCGGCGGCGGTCATGGTGGCGCTCCCGTCGGGGGTCGGTGGTGTCGCTCGTTCCGACCGGGGGACGGGAGGGAAGTCATCGGCAGGTGAATGTGATCTGCGTCACATCGCTAGGAGTGGTGGGGGGAGCCACCCCTGCTGGACGGCGCGCACCCCCGCCTCGAAGCGGCTGCGGGCACCGAGGCGGTCCATCAGCTCGGAGGCGATGCGGCGGGCCGTGCGGTGGGACACCCCGAGCCGCTTGGCGATCGTCTCGTCCGTGTGCCCCTCGGCCGGCAGCCGCAGGGCGGTCGCCTGCTGGCCGGTGAGGTCGCCCGTGTCCGGTTCGACCTGCGCGTACGTCAGCCTGCCGTCGGACAGCGTGCCGTAGATCGACACGTCGCCCGTGCACGAGGCGGCGGCCTGCGCGGTCCCGCCGGTGACGGTGACCAGCCCGAGGGAGAGCGCGCCGACGGCGAGGGCGGCGGAGGTACGGCGCACGGCGTTGCCCAGCGTCATGAGGGTGCTCCTGCGGTGTGTGAAGTCGAGCGGGCGCCGGCACACCCCGGCCCCGGACAGCTGCCCCGCAGGTGCAGCTGTGAGGGTTGGTGCGGGTGTGGCGCCCGGTGGCAGGAACTACTCTCGTCGCAGGTCACGGGGGTGGGAAGGGAGATCGGCTGGACGCAACCGGCCCTGGCCCGTTGCGTCCTGACGGGCCGTCCATGGCGCTCGCCGGCCCGGGGTCGCCGTCAGCGTGCGGGATGGGGCAGGCTGGGGGCCGTGAGCAACTCCAGTGACTCCCTTTTCGTCAAGATCTGCGGTCTGCGGACCGAGCGGGACGTCGACACGGCCGTCGAGGCGGGAGCCGACGCCATCGGGTTCGTGTTCTCGGCCAGCCCGCGCCGGATCGACGCCGCCACGGCCGCGCGGCTCGCCCGGCGGGTGCCCGCGCACATCCTGACGGTCGGCGTGTTCCGCGCCGAACCCCTCGACGACGTACGGTCCCTGGCCGTCGAGTCCGGCGTCCGGGCCGTCCAGCTGCACGGCCCGGAGGACCGGGGCTACTACGACGAACTCGCTGCGGGCGACTGGACGCTGATCCGGGCCGCCGCCTTCGGCGACTCCGTGCCGCGCTGCGGGGAACTCGGCGAGGACATGCTGCTGCTCGACGCCCCGGTGCCGGGGTCCGGGGTCGCCTGGGACTGGTCCCGGTGGACCCCGGCCGGCTCCGGGGCGAAGTGGCTGCTCGCCGGCGGGCTCACCCCGGACAACGTCCGGGACGCCGTCGCCGCCACCCGGCCCTGGGGCGTCGACGTCTCCAGCGGGGTGGAGAGCAGCCGGGGCGTGAAGGATCCCGCCCTCATCACGGCCTTCGTGAAGGCGGCCCGCGGCGGCTGAGGGCGGTAATCCCCGGGCGTCAGCCCAGGGCTCGGGCGGCCATGTCCGGGAGGTCGCTCGTCATGCCGTCCGCTCCCCAGCCGGCGACCTCCCGGGCCGCCGACGCGGTGTTGACCACCCAGGGGACGGTCTCCAGCGGCTTGCCGTGCGCGCCCTTGAGCGCGTGCACGGCGGCCACGAAGTCGCCGGAGACCTGCCGGTAGTCGGGGTTGACCTGGTCGGCGTAGGCCGCGTACCCGCGCAGGGCCGAGGCCGACGGCCGTGCGGTGACCAGCACGGACGTCTTCAGCTCCGGCCGTTTCCGGTGGATCGTCCGGACGGCGTTCGTGCCGAAGCTCATGACGGTCAGCCGGTGGTCGACATGGCTGCCGTCCAGCCAGCCCTTGCGGGCGAGCACGTCGAGGATGTCGCCCTCGATGCCCGGATGCAGGTCCGGCTGCTTGATCTCCAGCAGCAGGCTCTGGCCGTTGCGGTCCAGCCGGTCGAGGGTCTGGCCGAGGGTCGGGATGCGGGTGCCCGCGAACCGGGCCCCCATCCAACTGCCCGCGTCGAGCCGGGCCAGTTCGGCCGCGGTGAAGTCGCCGACGGGGCGGTCCGCGCGGGACGGGAACACCGACTCGACGTTCGTCGTCCGCCTGAGGTCCCGGTCGTGCAGCAGGACCAGCTCACCGTCCCTGGTGCGCTGCACATCGGTCTCCACCCAGTCGATGCCGAGCGCGTCGGCCTTGTCGAAGGACGGCAGGGTGTTCTCCGGCGCGTACCCGGCGGCGCCGCGATGGCCGCTGATCCGCGGGCGGTTCTCGGCGGCTGCGGCGGCAGCGGTGGCCGTGGCGGTCGGGACGGCCGCGGGGACGAGCAGGAAGGCGGCGGTGCTCAGGGCGACGGCGGTCGCGGCTGCGGTGCGTGAGCGCATGGGGGTTCCTTTCGCCGGCCCCGGCGGGGGACGGCAGGCAGTGGGGCACTGAACTCGGACGCCCTCGACGCCCTCGACGCCCTCCGGAACCGGGTCCGGACGCGCGCGTCGCCGCGCCCGGAGGAGAGGCGCAGAGGAGGGGAAGAGGGGGAAGGGGCAAAGGGTGCAGGGAACGAAGGGGAGAGGAAGTGGGGACGGCGAGCCCCGCCCGATCACCGCGGACGGATGCCCGGCCCCGGGCCCCTTCACGTCCGAGTCTGGTCGCGCCGCGAGCCCGGCGCCGATTCTTGCTGGTCCGATCGAGGCGGCCGGGTGCCCCGGGGCCGCCCGCACCGGCTCCCGGACAGGGACGGGACGGCCGTAAGGTGGAGGCATGGCAGCAACTGAGACGGCGCTCGGGGACCGGCTGCGGCTCGCCGGCGGCGACGCGATGTGCCCGCAGCGCGGCGCCCTGGAGCACCTCACCAGCCGCTGGGGCACCCTCGTCCTGATCGCGCTGCTCGACCGCCCCTACCGCTTCAGCGAACTGCGCCGGGAGATCGGCAGGGTCAGCGAGAAGATGCTGACCCAGACCCTCCAGACGCTGGAACGCGACGGCATGGTCCACCGCGACGCCAAGCCGGTGATCCCGCCCCGCGTCGACTACTCCCTCACGGACCTCGGCCGCGAGGCCGCCGAACAGGTCCGCGCCCTCGCGTGCTGGACGGACCTGCGGATGGCGGCCATCGAGAAGGCCCGCCAGGAGTACGACGCGGCGAAGGCCTGAGGCCGCGGCGGCCGGGATCTCCTGCGGGGGCGGGCCGACCGGTCAGTTTTGGAGAAGCCTCCCGCACCGGGTCGCGGCTAGCGTGAAGGCCATGGACATCACCATTCACACGACCTTCCTCCCGCACGACGACCCGGACGCGTCCCTGGCGTTCTACCGCGACGTCCTCGCCTTCGAGGTCCGCAGTGACGTGGGACAGGGCAAGATGCGCTGGATCACGGTCGGCCCCGTCGGGCAGCCCGGAACGTCCATCCTGCTGGCCCCGCCCGCCGCCGACCCCGGCGTCACCGAGGCCGAGCGCCGCACCATCGCCGAGATGATGGCCAAGGGCACCTACGGCTGGATCCTGCTCGCCACCCCGGACCTCGACGGCACCTTCGAGAAGGTCACCGCCGGGGGCGCCGAGGTCGTCCAGGAGCCGACCGAGCAGCCGTACGGCATCCGCGACTGCGCCTTCCGCGATCCCGCGGGCAACCTGATCCGCATCCAGGAACTGCGCTGAGCCGTAGCCGAGAAGGGGGGTCCGCCATGTGTCACCCGGGATGGCGGCGCGCGCTTCTCGCGGCGCGGCGCCTGAGCGACCTCGCGCGGCTGCGCCGGGTCCGGGACCGGATCGACCGGGAGTACGCGCGACCGCTGGACGTCCTGGCGCTCGCCGCCGCCGCGGACATGCCGGCCGGGCTGCTCAGCCGTGAGTTCACGCACGCCTACGGTGCGTCACCGTACGCCTACCTGCTGAAGCGTCGTGCCGAACGCGCGACGGCCGCCGGGCTCTGCCGAGAGCCCGGGAGAGGAGACCGGTCATGAAGGAGACCCAGACGTACGACGGGTTCACCCCGGAGGAACGCGCCGCGATGAAGGAGCGCGCGAAGGAGCTCAAGACGTCCGCGCGGCGCGGCTCGCGCGGCGCCAAGGCGGACACGGAGGGTGAGGTCCTCGCGAAGATCGCCGAGATGCCGGAGGCGGACCGGGCCCTCGCCGAGCGGATCCACGCCCTCGTCCGGGCGGAGGCACCGGGTCTCGTGCCGAAGCTCTGGTACGGGATGCCGGCCTACGCCCGGGACGGCAAGGTCGTCTGCTTCTTCCAGAGCGCGCAGAAGTTCAAGTCGCGGTACGCCACGCTCGGCTTCAACGACGCGGCGCGCCTCGACGAGGGCGGCATGTGGCCCACGGCCTTCGCCCTGACGGAGCCGACCGCCGCCGACGAGGAGCTGATCGGCGCGCTCATCAGACGGGCGGTGGGCTGAGAAAGGCCGGAGCGCGAGGAGGGGGCGGGAGCGAGGACGGTCAGGAGCGAGGGCGGTCAGGAGCGGGCCGTGGTGGGTTCCTCGGCCGGGCGAATCGCGGGACGGGCCGGGGCCTGCCCGTTCGACGCGAAAGCGGAGCCCGGCAGGGCAAGGGCGGTGAGCTGTCGGGCCACGGCCGGGACGCGGGCCGCGCGGTACAGGACCACGCAACCGAGGTAACCGCCCAGCGTGTTGACGAGCAGGTCGGTGGTGTCCGTCAGCCGGGCGTTGTTCACGACGACGTACATCAGGAGCTGGGTCAGCTCGATCGCGAGGCTCACCGCGGCGGTGACGGCGGTGACCCGCCCCTTGGAGCCGATCCGGGCCGTCATCAGCGGGAGCAGCACGCCGAGCGGCATCGTCAGGATCACGTTGGCGACGATGCTGGGGTCGGGGCTGGGCGCCGGGATCCAGTTGATCTGGTTGGTCCAGGGCATCAGGTTGGCGTACTCGCCGTAGGTCACGACGATCGGGAAGAGCGTGAGGGTGAGGACGCCGACCGCGTACCCGGCGGCCAGTATCCGGGTCACCGCGTGCCGCCCGGTCCAGCCGGCCCGGCCCCGCCGTGCGCGCAGCGCCACCAGCAGGCCGAACGCGGCCAGCAGGGGCCCCAGCACGGTCGTGGCACCGATCTCGAAGTGGACGTTGCCCATGGTGAACTCCTCGGCGGGGAAGGGTGGTTGCCGGATGACGTCCGGCGGTCACGCTCACCCTCCACCGGCGCACCGGGGCGACGGATCTTGCGAAAGTCCGATCTTCCGCGGAGCACTACGACTTTTGGCCGACCCCGCGGCTACGCTCCCGGCATGAAGTCCTGGCGATGGTCCCCGCCCCTGCCCCGGTCCCTGCCGCGGCAGGTGGCGTGGGTGCGGGCGGCGGTGTGGCCCGTGGTCCTGGTGCTGCTGCTCGGCCTCGGTGCCTTCGACTATGTGATGGGCGCGTTCGGCCGGCTCAGCCACGCCTTCGGCCGGCCCGACGCCGACACGACCGGCCCCCTGGTGCTGATCTCCGAGCTGGTGTCCTGCGCCGCCCTGCTGCTCTGGCCGCGCCTCGGCGCCCGCCGGCTGCCGCTCGTGACGGGTGCCGCGGCGGCGCTGTCGCTCGCCACCTCGGCCGCCGTGCAGATCGTCGCGGGGCTGGAACACGGGCTGGATTCCTACACGCCCGTGGAGTCGGTGGTCGCCTTCGCCGAACCGGCCGCGCTGCTGGGGTTGCTGACGCTGACCGCCTGGCGCGGCACCCCGGGGCGGGCGGCGCTCGCCGCACCGCTGTGCCTGGCGGCGATCGTTCTGCGCCCGCTGGCCGCCGAGGTCGATCTGGGCAGTGTGGTCCTGGCGTTCTTCTTCATGCTGGCCGCGACGGCCGCCCTGGCGACCGGGCTGACCGCGCGGCTGGTCGTCGCCGACCGGCGGCGCCGGGAGACCGCCGTACGGCTGGAGCAGCGCGCGGAGTTCGCCCGGGACCTGCACGACTTCGTCGCCCACCATGTGACCGGCATCGTCATCCAGGCCCAGGGCGCCCGCTCCGTCGCCGTACGGCGGCCCGACCTGGTGCCGCCCGCGCTGGAACGGATCGAGCACGCGGGCGCGGAGGCGCTGAAGTCGATGAGGGCGATGGTCGGGATGCTGCGCGAGGCGGATCCGCAGGAGCCGCGCGGGCGGGACGTGGCGCTGGCCCCGCTGGCCGGGATGGCCGAGGTGCGGGCCCTGGTCGAGGAGTTCGCGCCGGTCGGCGGCGGCCGGGCGGTGCTGCGGACGGAGGGGGACTTCGAGGAGCTGCCGGTGGAGGTGGTGACCACGTTGCACCGGGTGGTGATGGAGGCGCTGACCAACATCCGCAAGCACGCCCGTGACGTCACCGAGGTGGAGGTCCGCCTGGTCCGGTCCGGGCCGCGGGTCACCGTGACGGTGAACGACGACGGCCGGCCGCGCGGCGGCCACCAGGCCGTTCAGGCGCTGGGCGGCGGCTTCGGGCTGAAGGGGCTGGCCGAGCGGGTGGGCATGGTCGGCGGCCGGGTGGAGGCCGGTCCCGCGCCGGGCGGGGGCTGGCGGATCGAGGCGACGCTGCCGGTCGGCGAGGGCCCGGACGGGGACGGGGACGGAGCCGTGGACCGGTCGGCGGGCCGGGTCGTGGGGAGCGCCGCATGACGGGCCGCGCGCCGATCCGGGTGCTGATCGCCGACGACCAGGCCATGGTCCGCACCGGTTTCGAGATGATCCTGGCCGCCGAGGACGACATCGAGGTCGTCGGCCAGGCGGCGGACGGCCTCCAGGCGGTGGAACTCGCCGAACGGCTCCGGCCCGACGTGGTGCTGATGGACATCCGTATGCCCCGGCTGGACGGTCTGGAGGCACTGCGCCGGCTCACCCGGCCCGGAGTGGTCGACCCGCCCAAGGTCGTGGTGGCCACGACCTTCGACGACGACGAGTACGTCCACCGCGCCCTCGGCGACGGCGCCTGCGGCTTCCTGCTCAAGGACTCCGGCCCCGCCCTGCTGGTCGAGGCGATCCGGGCCGCCGCCTCCGGGGAGGCCCTGGTCAGCCCGTCGATCACGCTGCGTCTGCTGCGGGGCGTCCCGGGCCGGGCCGCCGCCGGCCGCTCCCGCCCGGCCCCGGACCCCGGGCTGTCCGCCCGGGAGACGGACGTCGTACGGCTGGTCGCGACCGGCCTCACCAACGCGGAGATCGCCGCCGAACTGTGCATCTCCGTGGGCACGGTGAAGACCCACCTGGGCAACGTCCAGGGCAAGCTCTCCGCCCGCAACCGGGTGGAGATCGCCGCGTGGGCCTGGCGGTCGGGGGTCGTGGCGGAGTGATGGCGGCCCGCCCCCTCAGCCCGTTGCCTCAGCTCGTGGGCGGGGCCGGGGGCTGGTGCGGGGGAGGCGGGGGCTGCTGGGCGGGCGGGTAGGACTGGGCCGGCGGGTACGGCGGCTGCGGGGCCTGCGGGTACGCCTGCGGGACCGGCCCGGTCGGCCAGGGCTGCGGGTACGGGGCGGGAACGGCGGCGGGGGCGGCGGCGGGGCGCCGGGTGTTGAGCACGGTGAGGACGGTCGCGGCGAGCCCCAGCACACAGGCGGCCGTCAGCAGGTAGAAGCCGGGGCCGAAGGTCGTGGACCGGGCGCCGGTGTCCCACTGGGTGTCACCGACCGCGGAGACCGCCACCGTCAGCGTCGTACCGAGCAGCAGCACCGCGCCGGTGACACCGAGCACCCGGACCAGTGGCTGTCGGCCGCCGGAGCCGGTCAGCAGCAGGACCCCGGCGGCGACGGCGAGAAGGGCGCCGACGAGCAGCGGGACGCCGTCGAACTGCGTGACCGATTGGGACTTCTGCCCCGGGACCGAGGTGGTGTACGACCATGCCTTCGCGACGGTCCGGTAGACCGCCGCGCTGCTGCTGCCGCTGCCGATGGTCTCCTTCGACTCGTCCAGCGTGGTGAAGGAACCGGTGAGGGCGAGGGCCGCGCCGACGAGCAGCAGCCCGCCGGAGACCCGGTCGGCGGCCGCGCCCGGGTCCGCCGGCGGGCCGGGCGGTCTGCCGTAGGGGCCGGGCGGGGGCACATAGGGGCCGGGTTGCGTCGGTTGTGTCATCTGCCGATCGTAGGGAGCGGGGTTGGCGATGATAAGACCAACAACACCTGTTTCGAGGAGAGTTCAGCGCTGTGCGGCCGGTGCCATCGGCCCCGCCGCCCGCAGGTGCCGGGCCAGCCGCGCCGGATCGGCGCCGTCGCGCGCCGCGAGCTCCCGGGCGAAGGCGGCGTGCCGGATCTGCCGGGAGGACGGGGTCTGGGTGCTGAGCACGACGTCGCGGGGCAGCTCGGGCAGCCGGTAGCGGCCGGTGCCGCCCGAGCCGGGTTCGCCCTCCCAGACCAGGATCCGGGCGGTCACGGCCGCGTCGATCAGCGGCAGCAGCTGGTCGGGGGCCAGGCCCTGGACGTCGGCGAGGAGAGCGAGGTCCAGCCATTCGCCGTCGGCGGCGGCGTAGGTGAGCATGGTCCGCGCCGGATCGGGCAGGTCGACCAGGCGCGCGTGGAGGATGTTGCGGACGGCGGCCGGTACCTGCGCCTCGGGGCCGGTGCGCCGGCCGGGCGGCAGTTCCATCAGCTCGGCCAGCGCGAACGGGTGGCCCTCGCAACGCCGGTGCAGTGCCGCCGCCTCCTCCGGGCCGGCGCTCTCGCCGCGTGCCGCGAGCAGGTCGGCCACGTCGTCGGCGGTCAGCGGGTCCAGGGTCAGCCAGGTCGCGCCGATCAGGGCCAGGTCGGCGAGGAGCATGCTGGACACCGGGGCGTCGGGGTTGCGCAGGGTGCACACGAACACCACCGGTGCCTCGCGCAGCACCTTCGCGAGCCGCCTCAGCAGCCGGTGGAAGCCCTGCGGCGCCTGGTCGAGGTCGTCGACGACGACCAGCGTGGGTCCCTGGGTGAGTTCGTCGACGACCGTGGCGAGGGGGTCCTTCTGCGCCTCCTCGTCCTCGGCGGAGTCCTTGCCGTCCTGGCGCAGCGCGTCCAGGAGCTGGACGGTGGGGCAGGTCTGGGAGATCCCGCGGTTGCCGCTGAGGGCCTGGCCGGCCCGGGTGCGGGCGACGGTGAACCCGGCCGACGCGGCCCAGGCGGACAGCTCGTCCGTCAGCCGGGTCTTGCCGGAGCCCTGCTCCCCGGTGATCACCGCCCAGCGGGGGCGGCCCGCGGTCGCGGCCGACAGCAGCGCGGCCAGCTGCTTCTGCTCTTCCTGCCGGCCCACGAACGGGGTGGCCTCGGCGGTGGCTGGGGCCGGGTGGCCGCACGCGGAGGCGAAGTCCGGCCCCAGGGCGAGAGGGGCGAGAGGGGCGACGGAGGGGGCGGTGACCGGGTCGGCCGACTGCTGGGTACCGAGGACGACGACGTCGTGCCGCAGGATCGCGGTGTGCAGGTCCCTCAGCTGGGGACTGGGGTCCAGGCCCAGCTCCGTGGCGAGCATGTCGCGGAACCGCTCGTACTGGCGCAGCGCCTCCACCGGCCGGCCGGCCGCGTACAGGGCGCGCATCAGCAGCGCCCAGGACGTCTCCCGGAGCGGGGCCTTGAGGACGAGGCCCTGCGCGACGCCGATCGCCGGTTCCGTCTCGCCCTGCTGGACGAGGATCGCGGCCTGGAGTTCCTTGGCGTCGTGCAGGGCGCCGTCGAGCCGGGTGCGCTCACGTATCGCGAAGGCGTGCTCGGTGGCCTCGGCCAGTGCCTCGCCGCGCCACAGCCCGAGCGCGGCGTCGATCTCCTGCCGGGCGGCGGGCAGCTGGCGGTTCCGCAGGGCCTCGCGGGCCCGGCTCACGGACTCCTCGAAGAGGGCGGTGTCCCGGGCCCCGGCCGGTGCCTTCAGCGCGTACCCGGCGGGGCCGCTGACCAGCACGGTGGAGCGGCCCTGCCGGACCGGGTCGAGGACCGCGCGCAGCCTGCTGATGTGCGCGCGGACGGAGGAGGCGGCGCCCGTCGGCCGGTCCGTCGGCCACAGATCGCGGCAGAGGGTGTCCTGCGAGACGGGCCGGCCGTCCTCCAGAAGGAGACGGACGAGCAGCAGCCGGCGCTGCCGGGGGCCCAGATCGAGGGAAACGTTGCCTTTGAGCACCTCGACGGGACCGAGCACGCCGAACCGCAGCTCCTGTCGTGAGTTCACCGGGTGGGCCCTCCTGGGCGGCGCTGGAAGTGAAGGGGCCTCGCCGAACACGGCATCGGGGCATGCAGGGTACGCGATGGAGTCAACCAATGGTTCGTTGCTCGGCTGTTGTCCGTCTGTTGTCAGGGGTGGCACCGGACGGCGGTCTCCTGCTACGGAATGGCCCTGTTGTTCTGCTGTACTGGAGAAATTGTCGGATGCCGGGAGCGCCGGAACATCGACTCGGAATCGGATCTCTCCGCGGGTGGTCTGCAACCGGAGATAGAGGCTGGGACTACTCCTCCGGTCGTAGCCCCAGCACTCTTCGGAAAGGGCGTCAATTCCCGACAACGGATCGACAATCCCCTTGCAACGGAGGGGAGTTGAGGGCTTGGTCGACGCCTGTACGATCCTCGTTCCGCACACGGATCCGGACTTCCCGATCCAGCTCCCCGATCCAGAAGGAACCCATGAGTAAATTGACGTCTGCCGTCGCCGGCGCGGTGATGGCCTTCGCCGGAATGGCCGGGATGATGAGCACGCCGGCCCAGGCGGCGACGGGCCTGGAATACGTGGCCCTGGGTGATTCGTACGCCTCCGGGGTCGGTGCGGACTTCTACGACAGCGCCAGCGGCGACTGCAGGCGCAGCAGCCTGAACTACCCGGCCCTGTGGTCCGCCGCGCACGGCGACTACACGCTGAAGGACGTCTCCTGCAGCGGTGCGACGATCCCGGACGTGCGCGACAAGCAGCTGTCCGCGGTGACCGCCGACACGGATCTGGTCACGCTCACGGTGGGCGGCAACGACGCCCAGTTCACCTCCGTGGTCCAGGCCTGCCTCACCCAGAGCGACAGCTACTGCGCCACGGCCGCGCAGTGGATGTCGGTCTACGCCCGCGGCCAGATGGTCACGGAACTCGCCACGCTGTACAAGGACATCAAGACCAGGGCGCCGCAGGCCCGGATCATCGTCCTCGGCTATCCGCAGGCGCTCTCCTCGACCGGGACCTGCCCCGTGATCGACCTCAGCTCCGCCAAGCGCACTGCCATGAACGGGCTGGCCGACGCGCTGGCCGAGGGCACCAAGGCCGCGGCGGCCAAGGAGCCGGTCGAGTTCATCGACATGCGCGACACGTTCCAGGGCCACGGCGCGTGCGGCTCCGACCCGTGGATCAACAACCTGAACGCCGGGACCGCGGTCTTCCACCCCACCCTGGCGGGCTACCTGGCGGGCTACGACGCGCGGCTCAACGAGGTCACGGGCGGCTGAGCCCGGGCCGGACCGAGCACGGACGAACCCCCGGGCCACCGACCCGGGGGTTCGTTCCTCGTCGTGGCGTCAGGCCGAGAACAGCGTCAGGCCGAGAACAGCGTCAGGCCGAGAACAGCAGCCGCCAGGTCAGCGGGCCGGGGGTGCCGTCGGCGTCGCCGCGCAGTTCCTTGCGGGACTTCTGGAAGTCTCGGACGTTCAGCCGGTCCGCCTCGCCCCAGCTCTTGCCCGGGCCGACCTTGTAGTGGTCGCCGAAGCCGCGCTTGACCAGCTGCTTGCCGAGCTGGAGAACATAGGCGTTCGCCGCCCCGGGCACGAAGTACTTGCGCCCCGGGAACGCGGGGACCTTCGGCTTGGCGGGGGTGGCCGGCTGCGTGGGGTCGTCGTCGCCCACGTCCAGATCGGCCTTCGCGTACTTCAGGATCCTCGCGAAGTCGATCGCGCCGGGGTCGCCGTGGACGTTCTCCGGCACGTGCATGTGCCCGCAGACACCCTTGAAGCCCGACCACTGGGCGCCCGTCATCCGCCGGCCGCCGCCGTTGCCGTACGACGTCGGATACGCGGGCCAGGTCTTCGGGCCGGACAGCGCGACTCCGTGCTCCTCGTGCATCCAGGCCAGGAAGCGGGCGACGCCCTGGAGCGCCCAGTCGGGGGCGTCCGGCCAGTAGACGTGCGCATGTCCCGCGGCCTGCCACTTGGCGTGGGTCTCAGGGTCGCAGGTGCCGGTCAGTTCGACCTGGCAGACGTTCAGGGTGTTCGTCTCGACGCCGCCGCGCAGGTTCACCAGGGCCCGGGAGGAGGTCTCGATGTCGAAGTGCTGGTACCACTTCAGCTTCTTGGCGGCGAGGTCCGGGACCGCCGTCAGGTTCGGCGCGACGGAGCCCCCGTCGTAGCCGGGCAGGGTGTAGCCCTCCGTGGTGTGCAGGACGACCACGTCGACCTGCATGGCGTCACCGCCGAAGTCGTCCTGGTACCAGTTCGCCCGGCTCGCGCCGGGGTATCGCTGAGGGCCCGTCTTGGTGCTCATCGCAGACTCCTGGGTGAGTGCGTCCTCGCTCGGCGCCGGAAGGCGGGTCGAGTCGGGGCAAGCAGTCAACCAACGGTCCGTTGCACAGGTGTTGTCGTGTGTTGCCGCCCGGTTGTCCGGTCCTCGACAGTGGACGCGATCACCGGCCACGAGAATGGAGAGGACGGTTCTGACGTGGAGAGCGAAGTGGACCTGGACCGCGCCCTGGACGTCGCGACCGAGCTGGCGGCCTGGGCCTCGCAGACCATCCGGGGCGCCCGCACCACCGCCGTGCGGCAGAAGGCGAGCCCCGCGGACATCGTCACCGACACCGACGAGGCCGTGGAGCGGCACGTCCGCAGCGTGCTCGGCGCGGCCTTTCCCACCCATGGCATCGTCGGCGAGGAGTACGGCACCACCGAAGGCGCCGGCTCCGCCCCGAGCTGGGTGGTCGACCCGGTCGACGGTACGTCCAACTTCGCGCACGGCATCGGCTGGTGCTCCTTCTCCCTGGGCCTGGCGGCCCCCGACGGCACCCCGCTGCTCGGCGTGGTCGCGGATCCCTGGCGCGGCGAGACCTTCACCGCGGTCCGCGGCGGTGGCGCCCGGCTGAACGGCGTCCCGGTCCACGCGGCCGACCACACCACGCTGACCGGCCATCTCTTCCTCACCGAGTGGGCGGCCCACGCCCACTGGCCCGGCCTGGACGCCCTCCTCGCCGAACTCTCCGCCCGCCACTGCACGGTCCGCGTGATGGGCTCCACGGCCCTGTCCCTGGTCCAGGTGGCCGCGGGCCGCGCGACCGCGGCGGCGATCGGCGAGTTCCACCACGTCGACGGCCTCCCGGCCCTCCTGATCGCCCAGGAGGCAGGCGCCGTCGCCCTGCCCGTCCTCCCGGCCTACGACGAACCCCTCCTGCTCACGGCACCCGGGGCAGCGGAGGAAGCGGCCGGACTGTGGCGGGAGGCGGGCGTGGGGGCGCGCCGGCCGGGGTGACCCGTCCGGGCCGACCCACGCCCGGCGAGCCTCGTGTGCGGCGCCCTGGCCAGGGCCTGTCGTCCGGATCGGGTCGCAGGACAGCGACGGGATTGCTCGGCGCCGGTGAGCGGGGTCCGGTGCGTGCAGCCGCGAGGCGGAGGAGGGCGTCGACGCGATGGGGGCGGTCTGATCCGGACGGCAGGCCCTAAGCCCCCGGGGCCCGGAACGTGACCTGGCGGCGGGTGGCCTCGTCGATCTCCTCGGTGGTGAGGAGGGGGGTGGCGCGGGTCTGGAGGCCGCCGCTGGCCTTGACGGCGAGGGCGACCGCGGCCATGTCGACCCGGTCGGGGAAGTCCACGATCAGGATGGCGTCCATCTCGCCGAAGGCGAAGTAGACGGCCTCGACCGAGCCGCCGAGGCCGCCCACGACCTGCTCGACGGCGGCGCGCCGCCCGCTCGCACCCTCCCTGAGCAAGCCCTTGGCACCCTCTTGTGTGTAGGTCGCCTGGATGAGGAACTTCGGCATCGGGACGCTCCCTGACCCTCGCTTGTCCGGTACGGATACACACAGTGCCCTTCCCTCCGGCACCCGGCCCGTCCTCCACCGGGCGCCGGATTCACCCGGTGGCAGCCGCGGCGCCGCCGCGCTCGCGGAACCGGCCCTCCTGACACGCGGTCCCGTCGGCGACGGGCGGCGTGTCATTCTTCGTTCGTCCATGTGTCGGAACCCCGGCACCCTGTTCGACATCAAGCAGGTGGACAGGGCATGGCGCACGGATGACACGGGGGCTACGCGGTGCACAGGTGGATCAGGGGGACGGCGCTGGTCTGCGCTCTTCTCGCGACGGGCGCCACGACGGGGTGCGGGGCCGAGTCCCGGGCGGACGCCCGGCCTGCCGCGTCCTCCGCGACTTCCTCCGCTTCTTCCTCCGTACGGCACTCGCAGCCGTCCCGCGACGACAGGCGTGATGCGCGGGCGGCCGTCGAGGCCGCCTACCGCACGTGGGGTCTCAAGCCGCTGGCCGCCCCGCCCGCCCCGCCCGCCGTCAAGCCGGTGAAGCTCCGGGCCGACGGCGGTCAGGTGCCGGTGATCAGCGAGATACCCACCCAGGAGAAGATCGTCTTCCTCACCTTCGACGACGGGGCGGAGAAGGACCCGGAGTTCGTGACGATGATGCGGGAGCTGAAGGTCCCCTTCACGATGTTCCTGACGGACGCCGCCATCCGCGCCGACTACGGCTACTTCAAGAAGCTCCAGGCCCTCGGCAACGGCGTCCAGAACCACACGCTGACCCATCCCGACCTGCGCACCCTCGGCGCGTCCGCCCAGCGGCAGGAGATCTGCGGCCAGCAGACCAGGCTGAAGGACGAATACGGCACCGCACCGCGGCTGCTGCGTCCGCCCTACGGCAACTGGAACGAGGACACCCGCGCCGCCGCGGCCTCCTGCGGCCTCGAGGCGATCGTCCTGTGGCGCGAGTCGATGCAGATCAAGAACATGCAGTACCAGTCACCCACCGGGAAGCTCCACCCCGGCGACATCATCCTGGCCCACTTCCGCGGCCCCTCCGAGCTCAAGGGCACGACGATCACCGAGATGACGGCGAACCTCCTCCGCCACATCCAGGAACAGGGCTTCACGGTCGCGGCTCTGGAGGACTACCTCTAGGGCCCCGGACCAGGTGTCCCCCGGCCCCGTCCACTCCGCCGGCGAGTGGCCGAATGCACCGGCATCCAAGCGCACCCCGGGTTTGTCCTACAGGGCAAGTCACTTGCCCGAAAGGGAAGTTCACCGCGCCTGGAGGATCCGATGCACCGACGCCTCGTCATCGCGGCCGTCACCGTCGCCCTGTGCGGCACCACACTGGCCGGCACCGCCACGTCCGCTTCCGCCACCACCGCGGCGCCCGCCGTCGACTGCCGCAGGGTGAAGTGCGTGGCGCTCACCTTCGACGACGGGCCGGTCGCCGACACCCAGCGGCTGCTGCGGATCCTGAAGGAACAGAACGTCCAGGTGACCTTCTACCTGGTCGGCAAGAACGTCCAGCGGTACCCGTCCACGGTGCGCGGCGCGGCGGCGGCCGGCCACCAGATAGGCAACCACAGCTGGGACCACGCCGACCTGACCAGGCTGGGCAGCGCGGCGGTCAAGTCGGAGATCTCCCGCGCCGACACGGCGATCAAGCAGGCGACCGGCAAGAAGCCCACCACCTTCCGCGCCCCCTACGGCGCCCACAACGCGACCGTGCGCGCGGCCGCCGGCCGGCCGCTGGTGCACTGGAGCGTCGACACCCTCGACTGGAAGTACCGCGACACCGCGAGGCTCATCAGGGTCGTCAAAGCGGACACCCGGCCCGGGGACATCGTCCTCATGCACGACATCCACAAGACGACCGTCGACGCGGTGCCCGGCATCATCAGCGGCCTCAGGGCCCGCGGCTTCCACTTCGTGACCGTGGACCAGCTCTTCGCACCGAACAGGCTGCCCTCCGGCAAGGTCACCTACCACAACCGCGGCGCCTACCGGCCGTGATCCACTCACCGCCCCGAGGGACGGTTTCCGGCCTTGGTCGTCCTTGCTCCCGCCGCTGGCTCAGGCGGGCTGCCAGAGCTCGATCCGATGCCCCTCGGGGTCGGTCACCCAGCCGAACCGCCCGACGCCCTCCATGTCCTGCGTCTCCCCGGCCACGTCCGCCCCCTTGGCACGCAACTGCGCGAGCATCGCGTCCAGGTCGCGGACCCGGAAGTTGAGCATGGTCTGCTGGGTTCGGGCCCCGAAGTAGTCGGTCCCGGCCTCGAACGCCGCGAACACCGTCGGCCCGGCCTCCTGGCTCCACACACCGTTCTCGTCGGCGTCCAGCCCCAGGCACTCGCGGTACCAGGCACTCAGACCCACCGGATCCGCGGCCCGCACGAAATACCCACCGATCCCCAGCACACGTTCCATACCGCCATCCTGCCAGCGGGTGAGGGATCCGTGCGTGTCCCGGGGGAGGGCCGCCGGGGCGGGACCCCACACTGATTTCCCTACGGAAGATACTTTCGCGAACTTCTATTGTAGACCCCGCGAGGTACCGCTTTCGGGGCACGCGGATACCCGAACAACCGGCATCTCACTCTCCGACGGGCCTCGTTAGACGGTTGTGACACACACTGAAATGCCTACAGTCGGAAACCGCCGCTCGATCATCACGTTTCCTGTGAAATCAGATGAAGGGAATGCCTTCTTCGATGATTGTTCGGACCTGCTCGCCGATTTTCTGAGAAGTATGAGTCACATCGAGAGCGAGTATCTGCGGGCGATGGCCGGACTGTAGGACCTGTGTGATGGATGGCTTTTACAACGAAGAGATCTCCTACGACCCCTCGTTCACCACGATCGAGATGCAGTGGGATCCTGCCGAGGAGTTGGCCCAGCTGCTGTCCGGGGGGTCCGGGGCGAGCCCCGACCCGAGACCACCCCTCAGACCGCCCGGCCGGGCCGGCCACCGGAAAATGCGACGGCACATCCATGCCGAGCCCGGCCGGATGCCGGAAAACCGGCGGAACGCGCATGTCACGATCCTGATCGCGACGATCTCGGTGTGCGCGGTCGGCATGCTGGGCTGGTCGTTCACCTATTCCTACGCCCAGCTCCGCGGCACCGCGTCCGCCGTACTTCCGGAAAGGCTGGCGCAATGGTGGCCGCTGACGGTGTACGGACCGTGGCTGGTGGCCGCCCTGTCCGTCCTCCGGGCCACGGTCCAGGGGCGGAGCGCGCGGGGTTCCTGGTGCGTTCTGCTGGGCGCCTCGGCGATGGCGGTCAGCCTGTGCATCAGCCACGCCTCGCATTCCCTGCTCTCGCTGGTCATCTTCGGAATTCCGCCGATCACCGCCCTGGTGTGTTTCTGGGAGATCGTCGGCCAGGTCTCGCCCAAGATGGCCAAACCCCGGCACGCCGCCGACGAACGCCCGCGCTGGGCGGCCCACCGGGCGAACATCGCCTGACGGCGCACCGCCCCCGGGCCGACGCCCCGGGGGCGGTGCGTTCCACCGGGCGCGGCCATGGCGGCAGCGGTTGCTACCTTCACTCTCGTGCCGAGTGAGGAATCCGGCCCGACCGCGCGGTCCGCCCCGGCCCGGCAGATGTGGCCGCTCTACGCGGCGGGGTTCACCACCGCCTTCGGCGCGCACGGCGTCGCCGCCAGCCTCGGCGCCCACACCGGCGACGCGGCCACCTCCCTGCTGGTGCTCGGCGGGCTGCTCGCCCTCTACGACGGTGCCGAGGTCGTCCTCAAGCCGCTGTTCGGCAGCCTCGCCGACCGTATCGGCGCCCGCCCCGTGCTGCTCGGCGGGCTCGTGGCCTTCGTCGTCGCGTCCGCGTTGTACGCCGTCGCCGACAGCCCCGGCTGGCTGTGGGCCGCGCGCCTCGGGCAGGGAGCCGCGGCCTCCGCCTTCTCGCCGTCCGCCTCCGCACTGGTCGCCCGGCTGAACCCGGCGGCGAGATGGGGGCGGGCCTTCGGCAGCTACGGCTTCTACAAGTCCCTCGGCTACACCTTCGGCCCGCTGCTCGGCGGCGTCCTGGTGTGGGCCGGCGGGCTGCGCCTGCTGTTCGCCGTCCTCGCGGTGCTCGGCGCGGCGGTCGCCGTCTGGGCCGGGCTCGCCGTTCCCGTCGTACCGCCGCTGCCCAAGGCCCGGCAGACCGTCCTCGACCTGGCCCGGCGACTGGCCGACCCCGTCTTCCTCGCCCCCACGGCCGCCCTCGCCGCGGCGACCGCCGCCCTGTCGGTCGGCGTCGGGTTCCTGCCGGTCTCGGGCCGCGCCGCCGGGCTGGGCACCGTGGCGACCGGGGCGGCGGTGTCGGTGCTCGCCGGTTGCGCGGCCCTCGTCCAGCCGCGTGCCGGACGCGCGCTGGACGACGGGCGCCTCACCACCCGGACCGGCCTCGCCGCGGGGCTGTCGCTCACCGCCGCGGGGCTGGCCGGCGCGACGGTGCCGGGGCTGACCGGGATCCTCCTCGCGGCGGTGCTCATCGGCACCGGCACCGGGCTGATCACCCCGCTCGGCTTCGCCGCGCTGGCCGCGAACACGCCCGCGGAACGACTCGGACAGACCATGGGCGCGGCCGAACTGGGCCGTGAACTGGGCGACGCGGGCGGTCCCTTGCTCGTCGCCGCCGTCGCCTCGCCGACCACGCTCACCTACGGCTTCGCGGCGCTCGCCGCACTGATCGCGGCCGTCGCCACGGCGGCGCTCGTCCGTCGTCGCCCGCCGCCGGTCAGATGAGTCCGCCGCGGATGGCGTACGACACCGCCTGTACGCGGTTGCGCAGCCCGAGGCGGATCTGGGCGGCGGAGAGGATGTTCTTGATGGTGCGCTCGGAGTAGCTCAGCTCGGCGGCGACCTCCGACAGGGTGCGGCCCTCCGCCAGCAGCCGCAGCACGTCGATCTCCCGGCTGTTGAGCCCGGAGGCGCTCAGCCCCCGGGGACCGAGGACCTCGCGCTGGATGCGCTCCAGCTCGTCCAGCAGTCCGCCCTGGACGGCCGAGGGCAGAAACGCCCGCCCCGCAGCGACGTCGTGCACCGTCCGCACCAGCGCCGCGGCATCCACCTCGGCCCGCCACAGCACCGCCCGGATCCGGGGCTCCGCGGCGACCGGACCGGCGTGGCAGCCGCCGCTCACCAGCAGGACGAAGCGGCTCCCGGCCGGTGCGGGCAGGCCACGCAGCAGGTGCAGCACCGAGGCGTCGACCGCCGCGGCCGCGACCACCACGACCTCGGCCTCCCCCAGGGCCGTCGGAGAGATCCGCGGGCACTCCGCCAGCCATGTCCGCAGACCGGTGCCGGTGAGCGGATCCGCGGCGTGGACGGCCACCCGGAAGGTCCTCACCGTGCTCGACTTCTCCGAGCTCACCCGTGGAGCCGGGCGAGCAGACCGGGGTGGTCGGCGAGGGCCTCGGTGAGGAATCGCTGCGCGAGGGGTGCATGGCGTTCGGTGTCGACGCTGCCCCAGTCGATCCCGCCGAACGGCGGCCGGGGGTCGTACTCGATCTGGAGCTGTATCCCGCGTGCGGTCCGCTCGTCGGTCATACGGGCCACGAGGTGGAGTGCCATGTCGATGCCCGCGGAGACGCCGGCGGCCGTGAGACAGGGCCCGTCCTCGACCCAGCGTTCGGCGACCGGAGTCGCCCCGAACGAAGCGAGCAGGTCCCGGAACATCCAGTGGGTGGTGGCGCGGCGGCCGTCCAGCAGCCCCGCGGCGCCCAGCAGCAGGGAGCCGGTGCAGACGGAAGCGACGATCTCGGCGTCCGCCGCGGCCCGGCGGAGGCGGTCGAGCAGGTCCTGGTCCGCCATGGCCGTCAGCGTGGGGACCAGACCGCCGGGCACCACCACCGCGTACGGGTCCGGGACCTGGTCGAAGGTGGTGTCGGGGAGTACGGACAACGGGGTGTCGGTCTCCATCGTCCGACGGCTCTCGCTCATGACCACGACCCGGAAGCCGTCGTGGGCCGCTTGCAGCGCCGAGAAGACCTGCAACGGTCCGACCAGGTCCAGGAGCGTGAGGCCCGGGTAGGCGACGAAGGCGACGGTTCGCGGCGGCCGGGTCGTCTGCGGAGTGTCGGTGAGGGAAATGTCGTGCTCCCAGGTTCGGGGTTGCTCGGGGCGGCGGTGGGGCCGGAGCCGCTCGGGGGTACGGCCGCGGACCGGCCGGGGAGCGGCCACCCGGTCGGTCCGCCCGCGCAAGGCGCGTCCGGCAGGCCCAGATTCCCGGGCCGCCCCGGAACCGGCAACCAGCCCGCCTGTGCCATGTCCGGAATCCTGTGATCCCTGGCAGCCGGACGGGCTGCCGTACGCTCTGACCTGTGACGGAGGCGGCGCACCGAGTGGTGATCATCGGATTCGAGCAGGCGGCCCTGCTCGACATCGCCTGTGTCAGCGACACCCTCGACGTGGCCAACCAGCACGGAGCCGACCCCCGTTACGACGTCCGGCTCGCCTCCCTGCGCGGCCGGCCCGTGCGCGGCTCGAGCGGGCTCGCCCTGATCGGCGGCACCCCCGTCGAGCGGTTGCGGGACCCCATCGGCACCCTGGTGGTCGCGGGCGGGCTCGGCCACCTGGAAGCGGCCGGGAACACGGAACTCGTCCACCACGTACGCCGCTTGGCGGACCTGAGCGGCAGAGTGGCCTCGGTGTGCACCGGCGCGTCGGTGCTCGCCGCGGCGGGACTGCTGGACGGCCGGCAGGCGACCACGCACTGGGCGACCGCCAGCGATCTCGCCGACGAGTACCCCGCGGTCACCGTCGATCCGCGTCCGTTGTTCATCGTCGACGGCCCGGTGTCCACCTCGGCGGGCATGACCAGCGCGCTCGACCTGACCCTGGCCTTCGTGGAGGCCGATCACGGTCCCGAACTCGCCCGGTCCGTGGCCAGGTTCCTGGTGACCTATCTGCAGCGCCCGGGAAACCAGTCCCAGGTGTCCATGTACGTGAAGGATCCCGCGCCGGACCACCGGGTGCTGCGCGAGGTCGTCCGGCACATCACCGCGCATCCGGACGGCGACCTGACCACCCCCGCCCTGGCCGCGCGGGCCGGCCTCAGCGAACGGCACCTCTCCCGGCTCTTCCTCGACCAGCTGGGCCGCTCACCGGCCCGCTTCGTCCGCGCGGCCCGCACCGAGGCCGCGGCCCGCCTCCTCGAAGGCACCGCCCTCCCGCTGGCGGCGGTCGCCCGGCGGTGCGGGTTCGGCTCCACGGAGACGCTGCGCCAGGCCTTCCAGGACCGCTACGACATCTCACCGTCCGTCTACCGGCTGACACTGCGGCGGCGGGCCGGGCTCCCTCGCGGAACCGCGCCCGGCTGACGGCGCGCAGGCCGGTCGTTCGTGCTACTGGTCCGCCGGGAAGAAGCCGGTCGTGTACATCGTGTCGCAGGGGCCGGTGGCGGCCTCGAGCCGGCGCAGGGAAATGTTCAGCGCGTGCAGAAGGGCCAGTGTCTGACGGAAATTACCCGGCCAGCGATTTTCGGCCGCGGCCTTCCTGTACACGGCGGCATCCATGTGGATGGTCCGAGTCAGCCGCGGCACCGTGAATTGCCGGACGAGTCGATGCTCGGCCGGCGTGTGCGGTTCTTCCATGCCCATCAGTTCGATGGTCCGGCACCACAACACGACGGGGGCGTCGAGCACTTTCATCTCCCGGGCCACGTCATGCGGTGACATGCCCAAGCGCAGGCGGGCGGAGGGAGAGGGAGTTGGCTGCGCGGAACAACGGTCGATCCATGCCTCGGTGCTTCCGTGAGGTGCGGGACGGGCTGAGACTAGGGCCCAACTCGCCGGTAGGCAGCGCCGCTTGCGGAAGCTCTGCGCGGTCGGACCCTCAGGAGCTGCCCTTTCGAGCACCCGCCCGGTGTCACCCGCCACCCCCACCCGACCCGGCGGACGGGCGAGGTCCGGTACCGGGGAAAAGTTTCTCCGGAGCACCGAACCTCCCCCGGGAATTGCCCCTCTTCAGAGGTGCAGGCGCGCACTGACCTCGCGCGCCGATTCGTATGCGAGGGGAATCCGAAACTTCATGAAGAACAAGCTGACCGCCGTGGCCCTTGCGGCGATCGTCGTCGCCGGTACCGCCGCTGCCGCCATTCCGGCATCGGCCGCTGCCGCAAAGGCCGCGCCGACCCGCTGCCACACCGCGGACCTGAAGGCCGGTTTCGCCATGGGGGACGACGCGAAGCCGGAAATGGGCCAGAGCGAGAAGCAGACCCAGGCGTACATCTGGTTCACCAACAAGAGCGAGCGCACCTGCACCCTGTCCGGCTTCGCCGGCGTCGACATGGTCGGCGCGCAGAAGACCGACGGCACCTGGTCGCTGGTCCGCTCCTCCAAGGCGCCCGAGAAGATGGTCCTGGAGCAGGGCGACACGGTGGACTTCAGCATCACCCTGCTCCCGGTGGACAGGTCCACGCCGCAGGCGGAGAAGTTCGTCCCGGCGAAGTTCCTGGTCACCCCGCCGAACGAGACGGAGCACTTCACCCTGAAGTGGCCCTTCGGCGGCCAGATCCTCAAGCAGGACGCCGCCACCCACCCGGCCACCTACCTCAACCCGATCGGCCTGTAGCCAACGGGCCGGCCTCGGCGTCCCCCTCGGGCCGCTGGGCGAGGAGCTGCCGCAGTGCGGTGGGCGGGTCCGAGACGGTCGCGCAGGGTGCGGGTGAGGTGCGCCCGGTCGGCGAGGTCGGCGGCGACTGCCCCGAGACGGTCTTCGCCGGCCTCCGGTGAACGCCCGGCTCAGCCGGTACGGCGACCCGTCGAGGCGCGTGGCGAGCGGAAGCAGCCCGCCCGCGGCCGGAGGGGCGTCGCGGACCAGCCCGGTCAGCCGCTCGGCGCCGGCATGGTCGACGTCCGGGATCCGGGTGGTGGCCGGCAGGCGCCGGTGGGCGAGGTCGAGCCGCGCGTCGACGTACACGGTGGACGCGGTGAGCCGGAGGGTGTCGCCGGCGAGGGCGCCCCACAGCGCGCGGGTGAGGCTGATCGACGTACGGACGTCGGCCACCGGCGGGATGCGCGAACTGCTCCTCCTCGCCGGGCAGGCCGACGTAGCCGATGGTCGGATCGACGTCCGCCTCCGCGGCCCGCGGCCGGACGCCGTGCCATGTCCGTGACATGGCTAGGATGGGCCGACTTCGGGGCTGGAGGGGGAATTGATGAGGGTACGACGGAGATCGCTGGCTTTCGTCGGGGTGGCCGCGCTGGCACCGCTGGTCGTTTCCGCGGCCTCTGCGCAGGCGGCATCGGGCTCACTGGCCGTCACCACGCTGGGGCGGCACGGCGGCAAGGTCCCGACGACGGTCACCGTCGTCGCCGTGCCGTCCGGTCAGACGTACAGCGTCAAGTCCGGCAAGCGGATCAGCCTGCCGTCGGGGCGCTACATCGCGATGACCGACATCTACGAGAGCGCCACGGACGGTGCGGGCACCGACACCCTCGGCGCGAAGGTCGTCACGGTGTCGGGGCGCACGTCGGTGACGCTCGACGCGCGCCAGGGCAAGGCCGTGAAGGTGTCGCTCGACACGCCCGCCGACGTGAGTGGCCCGGCGCGGATCAGCGCGCAGGTGTGCGCCGCCACCGTCAGCACCATGCCCTCCGCCTTCAGCGTGGGCGGCTGGAACGACGCGGGGGCCCTCTACGCCATCCCGAACTCCTCCAAGCTGCTGCAGTTCGGGTACCTGGCGCAGTGGTCCGGCAACGACAACTACGTCGCCGTGAAGAACACCACGGGCATCCCGGCCGCGCCCGGTGGGTCGGTCAAGCGGTCGAACATGGCGACGATGCGCTTCTCGGTGCGCAGCGGTACGCAGATGGCCGGTCAGCACGACATCGCGGTCCAGGCGATGCCGAAGACCGACGACTGCACGACCGACCTGATGGGCGAGGTCCACGACGACACCGCACCGTACAGCGCCACCGTCCATGTGACTCCCGGGACCTGGCAGCCGCGCGACGACATCTTCGCGAGCAACGGCGACGACGTCGGCGGCGGTTTCCCGAAGGCCAGGACGCTGAAGGCGGGGCAGAGCGCCACCCAGTCCTTCGGCCGGGCCGTGTGGAGTCCGCTGCACTATCTGCCGACGGTCTGGCAGAAGTCCGTCTATTTCGTTCCGGACGCCCTGATCGGCGACCCCGACGTCGGCACGACCGGGGCCGACCCGACGAAGGAGACGGTGGTCCTTGCCAAGGCGGGCACCACCGTCAAGAAGAAGACGCTCACCAACTGGGGCTCCTCCGACGACACCTTCTCCGCCCGCATCCACTCGGCCGGCTGGTACCGCCTGACCGTCGACGCGCATCGCTACCGTCCGGGCATCACCTTCCCCGCCGGCATGCTGTCGTCACGCATCACCCTCGACTGGCGCTTCAAGGCCGACCCGGCCAAGTCGACGGTCGCGTCCGTCTTCCTGACCCGCTTCCTGCCCACCGGGCTGGACACCCACAACCAGGCCGCACCGAACAGCACCACGACGGTCGACGTGAGTGCCGTGCGCGGCGCCCAGAACCCCGACACGAAGTTCACCAAGGTGACCGCCAAGTCCGTCCGCGTCTGGTCCTCCGCCGACGGCGGCAAGACCTGGAAGGCGGCGACGGTCAAGCACTCCGGCTCCACCTGGCAGGCGTCCGTCCACAACCCGGCCTCCGGCGCCGTCGCCCTGCGCTCCGAGGTGAAGGACTCCGCCGGGGGCCGCTCGGTGGAGACGGTGTACCGGGCGTACGCCATCGGCTGAGGCCGTCGTCGCCGTCACGGAGGAAGGACGGGCGGCCGCGCGCCGACGCGGGCGGCCGCCCTGGCCGGCGTGCGCCAGGGCCTAGAGGCGCGCGTACTGCTCCGTCTGCTCGGCGAACTCCTGGGCCATGCCGCCGCTGACCGTGGGCTGGGTGCCGCGGATCGTGTCCAGGTAGTCGTCCGTGACGGGGAGGACCCGGGTCCCAGTGTCGAATGTGCGCTCGAATCCGGCCTGGGAGACGGTCCGTGCCGCGTGGGCGATGTCGGCGGGGGTGAAACCCTCGCTGGCGGAGGCGAGCGCCTCGCTGTCGGCCTCGGCGCCGGCCCGTGCCAGGTAGCTCTCCCACAGCGCG
The DNA here is from genome assembly GCF_001514205.1 of Streptomyces griseoruber. Classification (GTDB taxonomy): domain Bacteria; phylum Actinomycetota; class Actinomycetes; order Streptomycetales; family Streptomycetaceae; genus Streptomyces; species Streptomyces griseoruber. The sequence continues at coordinate 113,745 of NZ_KQ948785.1, forward strand.
GTCCTGGCGCGGTGGTCGGGAGGCCCGATCGGCAGCACGTAGTCGAAGCGGCCGTGCCGCAGGAACGCGGAGTCGAGGGCGGTCACGTTGTTCGTGGCGCAGACGAGCAGCCGTCCATCCTGTCTGCGGAAGCGGACGATCGCCTTGAGCAGCTCGTTGACGACGCCGACCGCGGTCGCGTCCGCGCCGCCCCGCTCACCGGCGACCTCCTCGACCTCGTCGATGAAGACCAGGACGTGGTCGAGCCGGGAGACCTCGTCGAAGCGTCGGTTCAGCCCGGTCGCCAGGCCGTACTCGGCGGCCAGACGTGCGGGGAACAGTTCCAGGAAGGGCCACCCCAGGCGGCCGGCGATCGCGTGCGCGAACGTGCTCTTGCCGGTTCCGGGCGGACCGAACAGCATCACGGCCCGCGGCAGCTCCACTCCGTGCTCCGCGGCCAGGTCGGGATGGGCCAGCGGCAGGACCAGACGGCGCTCGATGAGCTGTTTCTCCCGTTCCATGCCCGCGACCTCCTGCCACAGTCCCCCGGTCGGCAGCTCCGCACCGAGCGAGGAGAGCATGTCGGCCGTCTGCGGGGGCAGCGGTCTGCGTTTCTCGAAGAGGACCAGGCCCGAGCGGGCGCCGAAGCCGCGGTTGCGCAGCGCGGCCGCACCGGTCTCACCCTCGGGCAGGGCCGCGTACACGGTGCGGACTCCGTCGGTGAAGAGACGTTGTTCAAGGGCTGTGATCAGGGCACTGCCCAGTCCCTGGTGCCGCCAGGCCGGTGCCATGCAGATGCGCAGGATCCAGGCACGGTCGCCCTCCACCCTGCTCACCGCGGCGCCGACCACCACGTCGTCCGCCGTGGCCACCACCGCCGGATGAAGGTCTTGCAGGGCCGACACGGCGTCCGCGAGCGGGAAGAGAGCCGGCTCCTCGGTCGTACTGCTCTCCATGTCGACCCGGACCACTCCCTCCAGGTCGTCCTGGTGGTAGTCCCTGACCCGCCAACCCGTCATGATCAGCTCCGCGCGTTCGACCGTGCTCCCATCATCGACCGCCGTGCGGGTTCGCGCGCGGCGGCGCCCGGAACGGACGCCCTGACGGATCATCAGACGCAGGGGGTGCCCTGGTCGGAGTAGGCTCGACAGTCCGGGAGTTCTTCGCGCACCGCCTGCTTCGCCTCATCGTCGGCACGCTGCTGCTCGTCCTGAACAGCCATGATCACCGCATCGAGCCCCCCGCTTGCCTCCCATCCCCTCCTGCGCCTGAGCCTGGCACCCCACGGCACGATGCTCCGGCCCGTCGAGGGAGCACGGTGGCCCCGCTCCTACGGCCTCCTCGCCGAACTCCCCCTGCTCCTGGGCGGATTGCCGCCCGACGGGGGCGGCATCGCCGGCGTCACCGTCAATGGGTCGACGGGGTCCGCGACGCCCGGCCGGATGCTCGTCTGCCACCAGGTGGTACGACTGCGCAGAACCGTGACGGCATCGGCGCCGCACACCGTCGCCCTGCTCGCTCCGGGTCAGCGGCGGTGGCACCTGCTGGTCATCCCCCCCGGACACCACCGAGCAGGCCGCGAGACCGCTCATGGCGGCCGCGGCGGACGGCGAAGCCTGGCCGAGGAGCCGCCGTGGCGCCCTGCGCGTCATCGGAGAGGGCGGCCACGCGAGCGGCGGGAGGTCCGTACGGCGAAGAAGGCGATGTCGGCCACGAAGATCACGATTCCGATGATCAGAAGATAGAACAGACCCTCCGCCACTGCGCCGACGAGTCCCAGGACGATGGCCGCGAGCAGCAGGAACAGGAAGATCGCCATACGGCTGCACTCCTCTGCCGGGGCTTCCGGCGTCAGCGGCGCGCGAGCTGGCGTTCGCCGCCTGCGCCCGGCCGGTAGGTCAGGTCGTAGTGCCTGAAGATCGCTTCCTCCCGCTCGGCGGGCAGGATGTCGTCGGTGCCGATGGCCGGGGCCTTCTTCACCAGTCCCTTGGAATGCGCGACCTTGACGTAGCCCGGTCCCAGAATCGCCCCGTCGAGGGGGACGAAGACCAGGCGGTGCCGGGTGGGCAGGCCGGTGCGGACGGTGGCCATGGCCGGCTGGTCGGTGACGGTGTCCACGTAGATGGCTTCCAGTGAGCCGATCCTGCGCCCCTTCGGGTCCACGACATCGTGGTCACGCCACTCGCGGACATCGGCGGAATGGATCATGCCCTGCTCCCGGCGGCCGCGTCGGTCGTCCTCCAACGACCCCGGCGTATACACACCGGGGTCGCCCTTCCGGGCCGGTCGCACGTGAGAGTGGGCCGACCCGTTTTCATGCTATGCCCGTCGGCTGCCCCGGGCATCCGGCGTTCGCGCGGGTGACGAGCCGACGACACGCACGTCGACGTCGTCGGCGCAGGGCGGTTCGGGTGACGCGGCAGCGGGTGGTGCGGAGGGCCTCGCCGGTCGTCGGTTCTTCGCCCGCCGCCGGCCGACGCCCGGCAGCGCGTCGCTGTAGCGGTAGGCCGCGATCCTCGCGTCGTGCTGCGCGTTGAGCCGATGGATCAGGACCATCCCGAGAACGATCACGGCGATGATCAGGGCCGCGGTGATGCCGGTTTCCATGTCCTCACCCCCCTCGGGCGGAACGCACGGGACCGACCGCGTTCGGTGAGGGTTGTCCATCTGCTGGAGGTCTGCTGGTCGCGATCATGACGCGAACCTGTCCCCGGCTCGTCTTCGACGTTCCGGCCCTGTTGCTCGCCGAGAACGGCACCAGTTCGGATCTGGCGTGCGAAGTACTCCCGGTATCCCCACACTACTCCCGAGGAGTAGCCTGAAGTCACCGAGGATATTTCGCGCACCGGCTTCCACGCTCGTGTCGTTTTCGGAGATCGAATATGCCGGGTCGGCCACGGCCGGCCCGGGGCAGGGTTCGCGTCATGACTGCGACCATTTCCCGCTCGCCGACACTCGAAGACCGGCTGTTGCCGTCCCCTCCGACTTCCTCCCCCCTCCGCCTGTCGCTGGCCCCCGTCGGCCCCGCGCCGGCGCTCCTGGACGGCGCCTGGTGGCCCCGCTCCCGCGACCTCGGGGCGGAACTCCCCATCCTGACAGCGGTGTTGGACCCGCTGTGGGGACGGATCACCCGGGTCACGGTGAACCCCACCCACTGGCCGGTCATCCCGCGCAAGGTGCCCGTCGCCGGGCACGTCGTGAACGTCGGCTGGTTCCTGCCCGAGCAGGACCCGCACGAACTGCTGCTGCTCTCCTACCATGTGGGCCGCTGGAACCTGCTCGTGGTCCCGCCGGAGACGAGTCCCGTCCAGGCCGCCTGGCTGATGGCCGCCGCGAGCGACCCCCGGGGCACGTCGACCGCGAGCCGCTTGATGGAGGAGGCCGCAGGTCTGCGGACGGTTGCGGAGACCGACCTGGCCGTGGCGGCGGTCTGGGACTCCGAGGGAGGACACGAGGCCCGCGATCCGTCCGTACGGCCAGGCATCCGGACCGTCACGGCCGAGGGCGGGGATCCGGTCGCCGCACCCCCCTCGCCCCCGAATCGGCCGATGGAGAGGTGAGGACCATGGAGACCTTCGTGACCGTGGCCGTGGTCCTGGCGACGAGTGAGTCCCCGTGAGCCCCCTCAGGCTGCCGGCGGACACCGGCGGGGAGCCGATGCTCCCCGGCACCGCGCTCCGGCGGCCGGGCCATCCGGCCGTCGGCGGCCCTCCTGTCCGCCTCGACCGGCCGTCGCCGACGACACCATGATCGTCACTCGGGGGCACCAGGACCGTTTCCTGTTCCTGGTGATCCCTCCGTGGGCGGCTCCTCCGCGCGCTCACGCCGCGATGGCCCTGGCCGGCGCTCCCGGCCGGTGGCCCAGCTGAACGCACAGCGCGCAACTCGGTTCCCCGGAAGGGAAATTCACCCCGTCCGTCACCGCGCCCGCCACCACATCCACACCCACACCCACACCCACATCCCCATCCACATCCACACCCACATCCTCCTGCGTCCGAACAGAGGAGCCATGCCCCTTCCACAACTGAATGTCTATCGGCACGACCGTGGCACCCGTGCTCTGATCACCCTCGCGGGAGAGATAGACCTGGCCACGGCACCGCAGGTGAGCGAGGCACTGGCCGCGTGCCTGAGCGACGGCGTCCGCAGCATCGATGTGGACCTCACGGCGGTCACCTTCTGCGACGCCAGCGGGCTCAACGCCTTCCTCATGACATCCCGGCTCGCCACCGGTGCCGGCCGGACCCTGCGACTGCACCACCCGTCGCCGACCATGGCCCGCGTCATCGAGATCACCGGCTGCGGCTTCCTGCTTCACCCGGTACGCACCGGTCGCGCACGACCGCGCCGGATTCCCGTCGCCTCGGGCGGTGCGCCGTGACGGTCCCACCCCGGCGGGAGCAGGCGCCGCACGGCGACGGAAGCACGCCGGCCGCCATGGAGGTGTTACGCCTCCGCCGACTCAACCGCTGGCAGGCCGAGACCCTCAAGGAGGACCTGGCCGATCTGTACGTGGAGTCCTCCCGGGCACGGCCCGGCGAGGAGTACCGGGACCGGGAGGCGTTTCTGCGGCGGCTGACCGACGCCGTCCGGCGGCCCGGCTTCGCTCTGCTGATCGCGGAGAACACGGCCTTCGCCGGGTGTGTGTACGGATTCCCGGTACGGCGCGAGGGGACGTGGTGGCGGGGGTTCGACGGGCCTCTTCCGCGGGGCGTCGAACAACTCACCGCGTCCGGACACGTCTTCGCGATCACCGAGACCCTGGTGCACCCTCACACGGACGCCCCGGGACTCGCCCGCCGCCTCCAGCAACGCCTGCTCGCCGACCACCACGCCTCACTCGGGGCGACGTTGGTGGATCAGGCCGACCCGGCGGCCTGCGACGCCTTCCTGTCCTGGGGCTGGCAGGACATCGGGACGGTCCGTCGCCCGTCGGACCATCCCGGTCCCCGGCCGCCGGTCGCCCTGGTGCTCCGGGCCCTGGTGCTTCCCCTCGGGCGCGGGCCGTCTGCCGCCGCCCACCCGGACGGCCTGGCTCACGAGAACCGCACCCAACGGCCCGACTGACCTTCGGCGAAGCCGAGACCCCTCGAGCGGCCCACCGCCGCACGTCGTCCGGCTGCCGGCTCTGCTCATTCGGGGGCATGACGATGGCCGGAAAGCCAATCAAATTATTTTCTT
>NZ_KQ948786.1 GCF_001514205.1 Streptomyces griseoruber
GGGTTCATTGCATGCGCTACGACCTGGTGATCTTCGACAACGATGGCGTCCTGGTGGACAGTGAGCCCATCTCCAACCGGCTGCTGGCCGCCTATCTCACCGAGCTCGGGTACCCCACCAGCTACGAGGACTCCATCCGGGACTACATGGGGTCGGCGATGCACCGGGTCCACGACCTGGTCGAGGCGCGGACGGGGCAGCGGCTGCCGGCCGAGTTCGACGACGTCTTCCACCGGAGGGTGTTCGCGGCCTTCGAGCGGGAGTTGCAGGCCGTGGGCGGGGTCGTGGACGTCCTGGAGAAGCTGGCGGCGGACGAGGTGCCGTACTGCGTGGCGTCCTCCGGTAGTCATGAGCGGATCCGGGTGGGGCATCGGACGACCGGGCTGGACCGGTGGTTCGACGAGGGGCGGATCTTCAGCTCGCAGGACGTGGGGAAGGGCAAGCCGGCGCCTGATCTGTTCCTGTACGCCGCCGAGCGGATGGGGGTGGCTGCGGGGCGGTGTGTGGTCGTGGAGGACTCTCCGCTGGGAGTGCAGGCGGCGGTGGCGGCCGGGATGGACGTGCTCGGGTTCACCGCGATGACCCCGGCCGCGAAGCTCGCCGGTGCCACGCAACTCTTCTCCGGCATGGGGGAGTTGGCGGGGCTGCTGGCCTGACATTTGTCATGCCGAGTTGCTTACGATCGTTTCTACTGGTGGACCCCTGCCCGCGGCGAAGCTGAGGGCATGACGACGAACACGGTTGCCCAGGGTCGGAAGAAGACGAACGCGTTCGCGCCGCTCCTCATGGACGTGGCGGTGCCGATCGGGTCGTACTACCTGTTCAAGAGCGCGTTCGGGATGAGCACGTTCGCGGCGCTCGCCTGGAGCAGCGTCGGGCCGGCGGTCCGGACGGTGTGGAGCGTGGTCAAGGAGCGCAAGGCCAACGGGCTCGCCGGGCTGATCCTGGTGGTGAACGTGGTCGGGCTGCTGCTCAGCTTCGTCGCCGGCGACCCGCGGCTGATGCTCGCCAAGGACAGCGCGGTCAGCAGCACGGTCGGCATCGGGATCCTCGTGTCCGTGTGGCTGGGGAGGCCGATGATGACCGCCGGGCTCAAGCCGTTCCTGGTGAAGGGGAAGGCCGACCGTGAGGCCGCCTGGGAGCGGCTGCTGTCGGGCGGGTCGGTGCGCTCTGCGGCCTTCCTGCGGGCCGAGCGGGTCTACTCGGTGGTCTGGGGCGTCGTCCTGCTGGCGGAGTGCGTGGTGCGGCTCGTGGGGGCTTACACGGTGCCCGTGGACACGATGGTGTGGCTGGGGTCCGTGGTGATGGTCGTGGCGATCGGGACCGGGGTCGTGGTGAGCGGCGGGCTGGCGGCCGGGCCGATGGTGGGGATGATCGGTGCGGAGACCGGCGCGGAGACCGGCGCGGAGGGCACCGCCGAGGGTGGCGGTGAGCGTGAGGTGGAGGGGCACGGTCGGGGGCAGGGGATGCCGGCTCTGGTCGCCGCGAAGTAAAGCTGAGGGAAATTCATCTTTGGCTGGATCTACCCACGAGTACGCCGGGGCCCTACGCTCGCCGCCATGACAGAAGTGCTGCGGCGCGGTAGGGCCTCTTTGGCGTTCAGCTTCTTTGCGCAGGGGGCCGCGTTCGCTCTGCTCGTGACCCGGATTCCGGCGATCCAGGACCGGTACGGCGTCTCGGACGCGCAGCTGCCGATCTTCCTCGCCGCGGTGCCCGTGCTGGCCGGGGTCGGGAGCGTGACGACCGAGCAGCTGGTGAAGCGGATACCCGCCAGCCGGCTGCTGCGCTGGTCCCAGCCAGTGGTGCTGCTGGCGCTGGTCGGGGTGGGGTCGGGGGACGCGATGGCCGCCCTGGCGCTCTCGCTGGCCGTCTTCGGGCTCGCGGTGGGGGCGCTCGACGCCTCGATGAACATGCTCGGGGTGAGCCTCCAGCGGACGTACGGGCGCAGCATCATGCTGAGCTTCCACGCGGCGTACAGCCTCGGTGGGATCGTGGGGGCCTCGCTGGCGTGGGCGGGGGCGCACTGGCATCTCGCGCTGTGGCTGTCGTACCTGCCGGTGGTGGCGGTGCTGCTGCCGGCGGCGCTGGTGGCCAGTCGGTGGTACGTCGACGGGGACGCGGGGAGTGGGGCCGGGGTCGTCGAGGACGAGAAGGCCCGGGACGGTGGGGGTGTCGTCTTCAAGCTGCTGCTGCCCTTGTGCCTGGTGATGTCCTTCGCCTACATCGGGGACTCGACCGTCTCCAACTGGAGTGCGAAGTATCTGCAGGACGTGCTGGGGAGCTCGGAGCAGCTCGCGACCGTGCCGTACAACGTGTACATGGTGACCACGCTGGTCGGGCGGGCCCTCGGGGACTTCGGGGTTCGGCGGTTCGGGGCGGCGGCCGTGGTGCGGCTGGGGGCGCTGGTGGCGGCGGCCGGGTTCGCGGTGGTGGCGGTGGCGCCGGGGGCCTGGGTGGGGATGGGCGGGTTCACGCTGGTGGGGCTGGGGCTGTGTGTGCTGGTGCCGCAGACCTTCGCGGCGGCGGGGCGGTTGTTCCCCGGGGCGTCGGATGCGGCCATCGCCCGGCTGAACGTCTTCAACTACGTCGGGTTCCTGGTGGGGTCGCCGTTGGTGGGGGCGTTGGGGGACGCGTGGAGCTATCGGGGGGCGATGGTGGTGCCGATGGTGTTGGTGCTGGTGACGTTGGTGTACGCCAGGTCGTTCGTCGCTCAACCGGACCGATACGGTGGCGGGCATGAGCGGCCGCGCACAGCTGATGTGGGACGAGGCAGTAACGGGCTATGACTTCGGTCCGGACCATCCGATGGATCCGGTACGGCTGGAGCTGACCCGGAACCTGGTGGGTGCCCTGGGGCTCGACCGGGAGCTGGCGGTCGTAGGGGCGAAGCCGGCCGGCGAGTCGACCTTGCGGCTGGTGCACCGGGAGGACTACGTCGAGGCCGTGAAGGCGGCTTCGGCGGATCCCGCGGCGGCGGATCAGGGGTACGGGCTGGGGACGATGGACGATCCGGCGTTCCTGGGGATGCACGAGGTGTCGTCGGTCATCGCCGGGTTGTCGGTGGGGGCGGCGGAGGCGGTGTGGCGGGGGGACGCGCTGCACGCGGTGAACTTCGCGGGTGGGCTGCATCACGCGATGCCGGGGGGTGCGTCGGGGTTCTGCATTTACAACGATGCATCGCTGGCGATCGCCCGGTTGCTGGAGTTGGGGGCCGAGCGGGTCGCGTACGTGGATGTGGACGTGCATCACGGGGACGGGGTGCAGGCCGCGTTCTGGGAGGATCCGCGGGTGCTGACGATCTCGTTGCACGAGCATCCCCGGACGTTGTTTCCGCAGACCGGGTGGCCGGAGGAGACCGGGGCGGGGGCCGGGGAGGGGTCGGCGGTGAACGTGGCGTTGCCGGCGGGGACCGGGGATGCGGGGTGGTTGCGGGCGTTCCACGCGGTGGTGCCGGAGCTGATCGCTGATTTCCGGCCGGATGTGCTGGTGACTCAGCACGGGGCCGATACGCATTTCGAGGATCCGTTGGCGCATTTGGCGGTGTCGCTGGATGCGCAGCGGGCCGTGCAGGTGGCTTGTCATGAGTTGGCTCATGAGTACGCCGGGGGGAAGTGGGTCGCGTTGGGTGGGGGCGGTTACGCGGTGGTGGAGGTGGTGCCGCGGTCGTGGGCGCATCTGGTGGGGATCGTGGCGGGGAGGGAGGTGGCGCCGGAGACGGTGATTCCGGAGAGTTGGCGGGCGGAGGTGTTCGCTCGGACCCGGCAGTTGGCGCCGGTGCGGATGACTGATGGGCGGTGGCCGGTGGAGTGGGGCGTGTGGGAGGCGGGGTACGACCCTGCGGACCGGTTGGATCAGGCGGTGTTGGCTACGCGGCGGGCTGTTTTCCCGTTGCGGGGGTTGTTGGCGTAGCGGTCTCGCCCACCCGCTCGCCCGTCTCGGTCGGTTGAGAGGTGCCCCGCTCTGCGGGGCTCCGCTCCTGTCCCTCCCCCCTTACGCCAACCGTGCTCACTTCCCTCCGTTCGGGTCGTCGGGGAGGAGGGCGTGGGGGAGCATCGGGAGGGTGTTCAGGGATGTGGGTGGGATTCGGGGTTATCTCGTGGGGGTGGGGTTGGCGGGGGTGGTGGGGACCGCTCGGGAGGTGAGTCTGCGGAGGTATCGGGCGTTTGCCGCCCGCGATCCTCGGGTGTTGATCGGGGTGTGTCCCGAAGGGGATTGGGGGGTGGGGGAGTTGGTCGCGTTGATGGCGGCGAGGTGTGGGGTTTCGGACGATCCGCTGTGTGTTTCAGGGCAGGATGTGATTGATCCCGAGCGGACCGTTGCCGCGCTGGATGCCTTCGGGGAGCGGGTGGGGGCGGTTGCCCAGCGTGGTGGAAGCGTGTTGCTCGGGACCGGGCACCCGGACCGGCTGCTGGGGTTCTACGCCGGGCTTGCGGACGCTTTGTCGGCGGTGGGATGTACTGTCCTCACCCCAGCGCAGGGTCGCTGTGTCGACATAACGACCCGGTTCGGTCTACGTACCTGCCATCTCGACTACGTCGGAGGGGTTGGGGTCGTGCGGGAGTGCGGTGGTGAACGCGCCGGTTGTGCGACCCCCGTGCACAGCCATTCCCCGCTGCCGGTTCGGGTGGCGCTCGGGGCGGCCGCCGAGGAGGGCGGGGGGCTGCCGGATCTTGTGATCGGGGACCATGGCTGGGTCTGCGGTGCAGGTCAGCTGGGGGTTGAGGCCATCGGGCTGGCTGATACCGATGACCCGGCGTTGTTCGTGGGGGAGGCGGAGGGGGCCGTATCCGTCGTCGTTCCACTTGATGACGGCGTGCGGTCCGATTACTACCTGCCGCTGACCCGCTACGTACTCAATCGAGCGTGTCTGTCACAGTAGGCCTGCGATGGGTGCACCTCTTCCCCACTCGCATCACCCGCCCCTACATTGGGGAGTGAGCACGCAACGACGAAGAGTCACCGGAAGGGGAAGCCGGTGGCCGTCGAGTGCGGAAGGTTCAGGTGTGTCATGGCTGCAGCAGGCGAAAGGCCTCTGAACGAGGTTCAGTTCCTTACCGTGGCGGAAGTCGCCTCGGTGATGCGAGTGTCCAAGATGACCGTGTACCGGCTGGTGCACAGTGGTCATCTGCCCGCGATCCGGGTGGGGCGGTCCTTCCGCGTCCCCGAGCAAGCGGTCCACGAGTACCTCCGCGAGAGTTATGTGGGGGTGGAAACCGCCTGACGGACGGCGATCGTGGAGGGGGCCGGCACAGCGTACGGGTACCTCGGACCCCCTCCGGAGCCCTCGATTACGACCTCGGCGCTCGGGCGGGTAGGCTGGCCCCTCGTAGGTCGTATGGGCCCATGGCGCCCAAACACCGAGTGATGAGAAGTGAGCGAGGGTAGTCGTGGGCTCTGTTATCAAGAAGCGGCGCAAGCGGATGGCCAAGAAGAAGCACCGCAAGCTGCTCAAGCGCACGCGCGTTCAGCGTCGTAACAAGAAGTAAGGCCTGTCCTTCACTTCTTCGCGAGGCGCGAGCCGCGGAAGCGTGGTGTGGCCCCCAGTCGGTTCTGCCGGCGGGGGCCACTCGCATGTCCGGGTGGTGTGCGGTGGGCTGAATGCCGTGCGTGTGTCTGGACGGGCGCAGAGCCCAGAGGCCTCGCTGATCTGGTCGTATGGCCGGTCCGGTCGTCACTTCGTGCATCGGGCGGTCATCACAGCGCAACATCGACCCGATAGGTTGGCCCGCACGCGGGGAACGCGGCAGGGTACGAGCAGTGCATCAGTGCGGACGAGAGGAAGGCGCTGGTCTTGGGGAAGGTCGTGCTCGTCACCGGAGTGGCCCGCCAGCTGGGGGGCCGGTTCGTCCGACGGATTCAGCGTGACCCGGACGTCGAGCGGGTCGTCGGGGTGGACGCCGTGCGGCCGGAGCATCATCTGGGCGGTGCCGAGTTCGTCCAGGCCGACATCCGGCAGTCCACCATCGCGCGGGTGCTGGCCGAGACCGGCGCCGACACCGTCGTCCACCTCGATGTGACGGCGACCGCGCTGGGCAGCGGCAGCCGGACCACGGTCAAGGAGACCAACGTCATCGGGACCATGCAGCTGCTCGGCGCCTGTCAGAAGTCGCCCACGGTCAAGCGGCTGGTGGTCAAGTCCAGCACGAACGTGTACGGGTCCGCGCCCCGGGATCCCGCTGTCTTCACCGAGACGACCTCCGCCAAGTCCTTGCCCAGTGGTGGGTTCGCCAAGGACACCGTCGAGGTCGAGGGGTATGTGCGCGGGTTCGCGCGGCGGCGGCCCGATGTCGCCGTGTGCGTGCTGCGGTTCGCGAACATCCTGGGGCCGACCGCCGAGACCCCGCTCGCCTCGTACTTCGCGCTGCCCGTGCTGCCGACCGTGTTCGGCTACGACCCGCGGCTGCAGTTCGTGCACGAGGACGATGTGATCGAGGTGCTGCGGATCGCCTCGCACGAGCCGGCGCGGGGCACGCTCAACAGCGGGACCTTCAACATCGCCGGGGACGGGGTGCTGCTGCTGTCGCAGTGCTCGCGGCGGCTCGGGCGGCCCACCGTGCCGCTGCTGCTGCCGGCCGTCACCTGGGCGGGGTCGCTGGTGCGGACGCTGGGGATGACGGACTTCTCGCCCGAGCAGATCCGGCTGCTGACCCATGGGCGGGTCGTGTCGACCACGCAGATGCGCGAGACGCTCGGTTTCGACCCGCGGTACACCACGGCGGAGACGTTCGCGGACTTCGCACGCAGCCACGGGCCCGGGCTGCTGCCGCCCGAGGCCGTCGCGCGGGCCGTCGAGCGGGTCGGTGCGCTGCCGCTCGCCCGCAGCGGCCCCGGCAGCGCCCCCGGCCCCTCCGTGGTCCACCCCCCGACGCCGAGCGCCAACTGAGGAGCGCATCAACGATGGCGGACGCCAAGGTCATTCCGTTCGACGACGACCGGACCCGCGGGGGCGCCTCGGCGCGGCCGGCGCGGCGCCGGAGCGTGGGGAGCCGACGCAAGAACGGCGAGCCCGCACCGGTCCGTGAGCTTGCCGAGGCCGGTGAGATCGGCGCGGTCCAGCCCCTGCCCACCAGGGCTGTTGAGCAGGATGATGTTCCTGTGACGACGGATGCGCGGGACGAGGGGGGCCTGGAGCGGCGTATCGCGGGCGGGCTGTCCTTCCTGCGGCGCCGGCTCACGGGTGACTACGAGGTCGACGACTTCGGCTACGACGAGGAGCTCACCGACCAGGTCCTGATGTCGCTGCTGCGGCCGGTGTACGAGAAGTACTTCCGGGTCGAGGTCAAGGGCATCGAGAACATCCCGGCGGAGGGTGGGGCGCTGATCGTCGCCAACCACTCGGGGACGGTGCCGCTGGACGGTCTGATGATGCAGGTCGCCGTCCATGATCGGCATCCGGCGGGCCGGCATCTGCGGCTGCTCGCCGCCGATCTGGTGTTCGTGCTGCCGGTCGTCAACGAGCTGGCGCGCAAGCTCGGGCACACTCTCGCCTGCTCGGAGGACGCCGAGCGGCTGCTCGGGGCGGGGGAGCTGGTCGGGGTGATGCCGGAGGGCTTCAAGGGCATCGGCAAGCCCTTCAGCGAGCGCTACAAGCTCCAGCGGTTCGGCCGGGGCGGCTTCGTCTCCACGGCGTTGCGACAGGGCGCGCCGATCATTCCCTGCTCGATCGTCGGGGCGGAGGAGATCTACCCGATGATCGGCAACGCGAAGACGCTGGCGCGGGTGCTCGGGTTCCCGTACTTCCCGCTGACGCCGACCTTCCCCTGGCTCGGTCCGCTGGGGGCGGTGCCGTTGCCGACGAAGTGGACGATCCAGTTCGGGGAGCCGATCCCGACGGACGGCTATCCGCCGGAGGCGGCGGAGGACCCGATGCTGATGTTCAACCTGACCGACCAGGTACGCGAACAGATCCAGCACACGCTGTACAAGCTGTTGGTGCAGCGGCGGTCGGTGTTCTTCTGACGTGAGTGGGGCCGGTCACCGGTCGGGCGTGGTGCCGAGAGTCGGCGGTCGGAGTCCGGCGCGGCTGTTCGAAGCCTGCGAAGCGGTGCGAGAGCAGCAGACGCAGGGGCCAGGCTGCTGGTGCAGCGGCGGTCGGTGTGCTGCTAGGGCCTTCGGGTGTACGGCCAGGGCCTTTGGGCGTACGGCGGTGGGGGCGTCCCTCTCTGAGGGGCGCCCCCACCGGGTGTTTCTAGGTTGCGTCCTCGCTGTCGATGCCGAGGCCGGGGAGGAGGCCGGGGAGGAGGGGTGGGATGGTGACGTCGGGGGCGGTGGAGGGGGTGCTCGTCGACGGGGATGTCGAGTTCGTGCCCTCCGGCTGGTCCAGGAGGCCGCCCGTGCTGCCGCCCAGGAGGCCGTCGTCGGTCGTGCCGGAACCGGCCGACTTGCTGGGGCCGCCGCCCGTGCCCGTGCCGCCGGTGTGGGAGGCGTCGCCGGTGCCGGGGCTGGTGGAGCGGCCCGTGCCGGTCGAGGTGTCGGCGGACGACGAGCCCGAGCCCTGTCTGCCGGTGCCGCCCTGGGCGGGGGGACGGGGGAGCCGGGACTGGAGCGGGGCGACTTCCTCGTCTATGGCTTCGAAGACCGACGACACCTGCTGACTGACGTCGCCCAGCTGGACGGGCAGCCTCTCGCGCAGGGCGCCCCAGGCCTCGCGGTGGGAGCGGGAGAACGCGTCCAGGGCCTGGATGGGGCCCAGGGAGTCCGGGTCGCGCTCGTACGCCTCGTGGAGCAGGCGGTGGCCCTCGGAGGCGTCGTGCTGCATGCCGTTCAGCGCGCGGCGGATCTCGCCCAGTGATTCGTGGTCGAGGGGGCCGCCGCGGTCGCGCTCCATGAGGCGGCGGGCCTCGCTGAGCCGGGTGGAGGCCTGGTCGAGGTAGGTCCGGCCGCGTTCGTCGTCGCCGTCGGACAGGTAGTTGAGCTTGAAGTCCTCGATGCCGCGCTTGAGGCCGTAGAGCCCGTCACCGGGGAGGGCGTCGGAACTCGCGGCCGCCACCCCGCCGAAGGCTCCCGCGGCCACGCCCACGCTCAGGCCGCCCGCGGTGAGGCCCTTGGCGATCCGGCTGCGTGGCCGGAGCTTTCCCAGGGGGCTCGCCCGGTGCGCGCCGCCCTTGGCACGAGGGGATCGTTGTTCGGGTACCGACCTGTCCGCCGCCTCGCCTCCTGCGGTGCCCGCTTGCAGCATGGCCTCCATCGCGGCGACCAACTGGGCCCGCTGGACGACCTTGACCTCGGGGTCGAGCTCCGGTTTGGGCAGCTCGGCGAGACTCGTCGCGAGGGCCAGGAGGCCGCCCCGCTCGGTCTGGTCCGCAGCGGCCGGCGCCGGCGGTGATCCTTCGGTCTGCTCGGCCGCCGTGCCCTGGTCGGACTGCTCCTCCAGGGCCTGGGCGAAGGCGTTCGCCCGCCGGTGCGCCGATACGTTCGCGATCACTGGCGGCACCTCCTCTCGTCATGACGGTCGACTCCCCGGGGATCTCGAGGGTTGCACGGCCCGTTCTGCTTTCCCTCGATCGAGTGATCGGGGTCGGCCGGGACGTGACCACAGGGAGCCTGTATCCCGCACAACGACTGGCGCGGCACTTGGGTTACGGACGGAGGGTGTTCGGATCGGGAAGCCAACAGACTTTCACTGAACGTGAGTTGGGGATTGCCGACAGCTGGGGCGCACCGGGCCCGGGCGGGCTCAGCGGGCGTCGTCCGGCAGGAGCCGGGCGAGGGTGCGGACGGCGCGGTACTGGAGGGTCTTGATGGCACCCTCGTTCTTGCCCATCACCCGAGCGGTCTCGGCGACGGACAGGCCTTGCAGGAAGCGGAGGGTGACGCATTCCTGCTGCTGGGGGTTGAGCCGGCGTACGGCGTCCAGCAGGGCGGCGTTGGAGAGGGACTCCAGGACGGAGTCCTCGGGGGAGCGCTCGACCTCGTTGGCGTCGAGCATCTCGCCGGTGGTCACCTCCAGCCGGAAGCGGCTGGACTTGAAGTGGTCGGCGACGAGGTTGCGGGCGATGGTGACGAGCCAGGCGCCGAAGTCGCGGCCCTGCCAGGTGAAGGTGCCGATGCGGCGCAGGGCGCGCAGGAACGTCTCACTGGTGAGGTCCTCGGCGGTCGCCTTGCCGCCGACGCGGTAGTAGATGTAGCGGTACACGGTGTCGCTGTACTGGTCGTACAGGCGCCCGAACGCGTCGGCCTCGCCGGCCTGGGCGCGTTCGACGAGGTCCATCATCCGGGCGCTGTCGCTGTCGGCCGCGGGACGGCGGGCCGAGGTGGTCGCGCCGTTGGCGGAGCGTCCTCTTCTGCCGACCGCGGCGCTGCTTTCCGCCAGCGCGTAGCACGGGCCCGCGGGTCCCGCGGGGACGGCGGTGGCGAGGGCCGGGACGCCGAACGCGGTGGGGACGCGCAGCGACTGTTTGATCATGGCGACTGTTGCGCGCAGCGTAGCCAGGCCCGAGGCGTCAACCCCGACGTGTGGGTACACGGGACTCCCAGAGGCAGAGCTTCCATCACGTGCAGTGCGGGACCTTTCACCCGTCGTAGCGACAGGGGGGTACCGGTTTGCGTCTGAGGAGAATAACGCTTCGTGCAGGCGCTGCTACACCGAGTTGCTCAAAACTTCGATTACGTCGCTTCTGTGCCCGATTGGCGTGCGGTCAAGTTCCACAGGGTGAGCGGTTATTGATCGGAAGGGTTTGGGTTTCGGGTCGGTCCGGGGCGTGTTGTGGCTGTGCGCGGACAACGCGAATAGACGGCCGTACCGGGGGGTACGACCGTCTGTTCGGTGCGGGTCCGCCGTGGCTCAGCGGCGTCGCTTGTGCAGGGCGATCGCCGCCGCCGTGCCGCCCGCCACCGCTCCCACCCCTGCCGCGGCCGGGATGCCGACCTTCGCCGCCTTGCGGCCCGTGCGGTAGTCGCGCAGGCGCCAGTCGAGGCCTCGGGCGTGTTTGCGGAGTTTGGAGTCGGGGTTGATGGCGTAGGGGTGGCCGACGAGGGAGAGCATCGGGATGTCGTTGTGGGAGTCGCTGTAGGCGGCGCAGCGGGAGAGGTCGAGGCCCTCCGCCGCGGCCAGCGCGCGGACCGCCTCCGCCTTGGCGGGGCCGTGCAGCGGCTCGCCGACGAGCTTGCCCGTGTAGACGCCGTCGACCGACTCGGCGACCGTGCCGAGGGCACCGGTGAGGCCGAGGCGGCGGGCGATCACCGTGGCGATCTCCACCGGGGCGGCTGTGACCAACCACACCTTCTGACCGGCGTCCAGATGGGCCTGGGCGAGGGCCCGGGTGCCCGGCCAGATGCGCTCGGCCATGTACTCGTCGTAGATCTCCTCGCCGATCGACTGGAGCTCGGCGACGCGGTGGCCCTTGACGATGGACAGGGCCGAGTCGCGGGCGTCCTGCATGTGCTCGGGGTCCTCGATGCCGGCCATCCGGAACCACGCCTGCTGCCAGGCGAACCGGACCAGGTCGCG
Source organism: Streptomyces griseoruber (assembly GCF_001514205.1). GTDB lineage: Bacteria > Actinomycetota > Actinomycetes > Streptomycetales > Streptomycetaceae > Streptomyces > Streptomyces griseoruber. Next base: position 11,450 of record NZ_KQ948786.1, read on the forward strand.
GGTCTCGAAGAATTTGCGTTTGTACAGGCCACGGCCGAAGTGGAACAGGGCGGCGCCCTGCATCACCGTGTTGTCCAGGTCGAAGAAGGCGGCGGCCAGCGCGTCGCCGTGGACCGGGAACTGCGGTTCGGCCCCTTCTTCTTCCGGGGCCTGGTGCTGTTCTTCCTGAGTGGACTTGCGGGCGGCCTCAGCCGAGGCCTCGCCAGCCAACACGCTCCGCGCCGTGGCGGAGCGCCTACGGGGGGTGAGCCATCCGAGAGCGGCCATGGCGTGAGCATAGCCAGTTTGTTCGGTGGTTCCGGAGCCACGAGGTTCGGAGGGTGTGAACTCTCCGCGACCGCGCCGTTAAAGAGGTGAGAGGAACAGGCGCGAGAATGGCCCGTATGAGTCCCCTCTTTCGACGGAAGGGGCCGGCCCCGCAGGACCGGCTCGTCACGCTCATCGGGAAGCCCGACTGCCATCTGTGCGAGGACGCGCAGGCCGTGATCGAGAAGGTGTGCGGCGAACTCGGCGTGCCCTGGGAGCACAAGGACATCACCGAGGACAGGGCGCTGTACGACGCGTACTGGGAGCAGATCCCGGTGGTGCTGGTGGACGGCAGGCAGCACACCTTCTGGCGGGTGGACGAGACGCGGCTGCGCAAGGAGCTGGGCGACTAGGAACTGACCGACCGGTACAAGACGGGCCCGGTGTCGCTTAGGATCGATGGCGCTTTGGTCTCGGGGGCGGGATTCACGAGGAGTGTGCCGGTTTTGCCCCCAGGGATGTCCCTAGGAACGACGCGCGTGACCCCGGTCACGTTGGCCGGGCAAAACGGACACCATCTTTGTGCACGCGTTCACAAAGACATAGCCTGCTGTCGACGGGGCGGTCTGGGTCCGTGTGACCGCCCGCAGCCCCGCTCTACCCGCAGGAGCACCGTGGCAACTGGCCGAACTCACCGACCGGCGACCCGTAGCCGAGGGATTCCCGAGGCCACCGTCGCCAGGCTTCCGCTGTACCTCCGCGCGCTGACCGCGCTGTCGGAGCGCTCGGTACCCACGGTCTCCTCCGAGGAGCTGGCCGCGGCCGCGGGGGTCAACTCCGCCAAGCTGCGCAAGGACTTCTCCTACCTGGGTTCCTACGGAACGCGCGGTGTCGGCTACGACGTCGAGTATCTCGTCTACCAGATCTCCCGTGAGCTCGGGCTCACCCAGGACTGGCCGGTGGTGATCGTCGGCATCGGAAACCTGGGCGCCGCCCTCGCCAACTACGGCGGGTTCGCCTCCCGCGGCTTCCGGGTCGCCGCCCTCATCGACGCCGACCCCGCGATGGCCGGGAAGCCCGTCGCCGGCATCCCCGTGCAGCACACCGACGACCTGGAAAAGATCATCACCGACAACGGCGTGTCGATCGGTGTCATCGCCACGCCCGCCGGTGCCGCCCAGCCGGTCTGCGACCGGCTCGTGGCCGCCGGGGTCACCTCCATCCTGAACTTCGCGCCGACCGTCCTGTCCGTCCCGGACGGCGTCGACGTGCGCAAGGTCGACCTCTCCATCGAGCTCCAGATCCTCGCCTTCCACGAGCAGCGCAAGGCCGGCGAGGAGAGCGCCGCCCACGAGGGCGCCGCAGTGCCGCCCGTGGCGCACGACGAGACCACCGACCAGGGGCCCGACGGGGACGTACCCGCCGTGATGCCCGCATGAGTCTCCTCGTCGTCGGACTGAGCCACCGCAGCGCGCCGGTCAGCGTCCTGGAGCGGGCCTCCCTCTCCGCGGACGCCCAGCTCAAGCTGCTCCAGGACACGGTCGCCGCCGAACCGGCCGCCGAGGCCGCCGTCCTCGCCACCTGCAACCGCATCGAGCTCTACGCCGACGTGGACAAGTTCCACGCCGGTGTCGCCGAGCTGTCCACGCTGCTCGCCCAGCACAGCGGGGTGGGGCTGGAGGAGCTGACCCCCTACCTCTACGTCCACTACGAGGACCGGGCCGTCCACCATCTGTTCTCGGTGGCCTGCGGGCTGGACTCCATGGTCGTCGGCGAGGGACAGATCCTCGGACAGCTCAAGGACTCGCTGGCCAGGGCGCAGGAGCTGCACACCGCCGGCCGGCTGATGAACGACCTGTTCCAGCAGGGCCTCAGGGTCGGCAAACGCGCCCACTCCGAGACCGGCATCGACCGCGCCGGACAGTCGCTGGTGACGTTCGGGCTCGAGCAGCTCGCCGCCGGCGCCGAGGTGCGGGACTGGGTGCGGGGCAGAAGAGCGCTGGTCATCGGCGCGGGCTCGATGTCCTCGCTGGCCGCCGCGACCCTGGCGCGCGCGGGCGTCGCCGAGGTCGTCGTCGCCAACCGCACCTTCGACCGCGCCGAACGCCTGGCCCGGATACTGGGCGAGGACGAGAACACGGACGTGGCGGCCCGCGCGGTCCCGATCGAATCGGTGCCGGCCGAGCTGACACGTGCCGACGTCGTCGTCTCCTGTACGGGCGCGACGGGACTCGTCCTCACGGCGGAGGCCATCGCGGCGGCCGTCGAGGGCCGCACCGGCGAGCCCGTCGTCTTCGACGAGGAGAACCCCGCCGTACGGACCCTGCCGCCGACCTCCCTCGGCACCGACGAGGGCTGCCCGCTGGACGTGTCCGCCGTGCAGCAGCAGCCCGGGTTCTCCGTGATGGGCGAGGCCGCCGTGGCCGGCATGGACGCGGCGACCCTGGAGCAGCACGCGGCCTGGGTCGACAACGCGACCGTGGACCGCCGCACCGCCGGCCGCCGCGGCCCCGAGGCCGACGCCGAACTGATCGCCGCGCTCGCCGCCACCGCCGCCACCGTCGGCCGCATCCCCGAGCGCCGCAGGCCCGAGCCGGTCGCCGGCCCCGTACGCCCCGAACCGGTGCTGTTCCTCCTCGACCTCGCGATGCCGCGGGACCTCGACGCGGCCGCGCACCGGCTGGCCGGGGTGCGGCTGATCGACATCGAGTCGCTCGCCGAGGCCTCCGCCGACGCGCCGATGGCCGCCGACGTGGACCTGGTGCGGCGGATCGTCGCCGACGAGGTCGCCGCGTTCGGCGCCGCCCAGCGCGCCGCGCACATCACGCCGACCGTGGTCGCGCTGCGCTCGATGGCCGCGGACGTCGTCGCGAACGAGATCGCCCGCCTCGAAGGGCGGCTCCCCGGACTCGACGACAAGCACCGCGCCGAGATCACCCAGACCGTCAAGCGTGTCGTCGACAAGCTGCTGCACGCGCCGACCGTCAGGGTCAAGCAGCTCGCGGCCGAACCTGGCGGCGCCGGGTACGCGGACGCGTTGCGGACCCTGTTCGACCTCGACCAGGAGGCGGTGGCCGCCGTGTCCCGGGCCGAGGACAGCACCGAGAAGAACGCAGAGAACCGAGGGCCCGCATGAGCGGCATGAGTACGAGAGCACTGAGGCTCGGGACCAGACGGAGCAAGCTCGCCATGGCCCAGTCCGGGCAGGTCGCGGACGCCGTGCGCCGGGTCACCGGCCGGCCGGTCGAGCTCGTCGAGATCACCACCTACGGCGATGTCTCCCGCGAGCACCTCGCGCAGATCGGCGGCACCGGTGTGTTCGTCACGGCCCTGCGTGACGCGCTGCTCGGCGGGGAGGTCGACTTCGCGGTTCACTCGCTGAAGGACCTGCCGACCACGCAGCCCGAGGACCTGGTCCTGGCCGCCGTACCGGTGCGCGAGGACCCCCGCGACGTGATCGTCGCCCGGGACGCGCTGAAGTTCACCGACCTGCCGCGCGGTTCGCGCATCGGCACGGGTTCGCCGCGCCGCATGGCGCAGCTCAACGCGTACGCCCGCGCCCACGGGCTGGACATCGAGACGGTCCCGATCCGCGGCAACGTCGACACGCGGATCGGATACGTCAAGGGCGGCGAGCTGGACGCGGTCGTGCTGGCCGCGGCCGGACTGAGCCGCATGGGCAGGATCGACGAGGTCACCGACTTCCTGTCGATAGACACCGTCCTGCCCGCCCCCGGCCAGGGAGCCCTGGCCATCGAATGTGCCGCGCACGACGCGGACCTGATCGCCGCGCTCGGCGCGCTCGACGACCCGTTCACCCGGGTCGCCGTGACGGCCGAACGGTCACTGCTCGCCGCCCTGGAGGCCGGTTGCAGCGCCCCTGTGGGCGCGCTGGCCGACCTTCTGGCCGACGGGCAGATTGTCAAGGAAATGCGCCTGCGGGCCGTCGTCGGGACCACCGACGGCACCCGTACGGTGCAGCTGTCCACCACCGGTCCCGTGCCCGAGACGCACGACGGGGCAATGGCGCTCGGTCGCGAACTCGCCGCCGAGATGCTCGCCCAGGGCGCGGCCGGTCTGATGGGGGAGCGAGCACAGTGAGCCCCACCGCCCTTCCTGCCGCCGCCGTTCCTGAGCACGGGCACGTCACCTTCCTGGGTGCCGGACCCGGGGATCCGGGACTGCTGACTCTGCGCGCCGTGGAGGCGCTGGCGAACGCGGACGTCCTCGTCGCCGAGCACGAGGTGCTCGACGTCGTACGGACGCACGCGCGGCCCGGCGTGTCCGTCGTGAACGCGGAAACCGGTCCTTCGTCGGACCCGCTTCCGGGCACAGGCACGCCTCACCCCAAGCTTGTTGACGGCACGTCAACAAGCGTCGAGGTACCCGCTGTGCGGGATGCCTCACATCTTGTCATGGAGGCCGCGCGGGGCGGCAGGCGGGTCGTCCGTGCGGTGTCCGGGGACCCGGGACTGGATACGTACGCGGCCGAGGAAATGCTCGCCTGCGCCGCCGCCGGGGTGCCGTTCGAGGTGGTCCCGGGCGTGGCGGCGGCCGTCGGCGTGCCCGCGTACGCCGGTGTGCCGCTGCGGGACGCGCAGGGCGCCGACGTCCGGTTCGTGGACGCGCGCACGGCGTCCGACCGCTGCTGGACGGAGGTCGGCGCCTCCGACGGGACGGTGGTCGTCTCCACGACCCTCGACTCCGTCGCGGCGGCCGCCGGCGAGCTGGTCTCGGCGGGCCGCAAGCCCGACACCCCGATGACGGTCACGGTCGCCGGTACGACGACCCGCCAGCGCACCTGGTCGGCGACGCTCGGCACGATCGCGCAGACGCTGAAGCAGGCGAAGGTGCTGCCCTCACCGGAGGGCGGCCGCCCGGTGATAGCCGTGGTCGGCGAGCGTTCCGCCCCCGCCCAGCGCGACCGGCTGGCCTGGTTCGAGTCCAAGCCGCTGTTCGGCTGGAAGGTCCTCGTGCCGCGCACGAAGGAGCAGGCGGCGTCGCTCTCCGACCAGCTGCGGTCCTACGGCGCCGTGCCGCACGAGGTCCCGACGATCGCCGTCGAGCCGCCGCGCACCCCCCAGCAGATGGAGCGGGCCGTCAAGGGCCTGGTCACCGGCCGCTACGAGTGGATCGCCTTCACGTCGGTCAACGCGGTCAAGGCCGTCCGGGAGAAGTTCGAGGAGTACGGCCTCGACGCCCGTGCCTTCGCGGGCATCAAGGTGGCCGCGGTGGGCGAGCAGACCGCCAAGGCGCTGATCGCCTTCGGCGTGAAGCCGGACCTGGTGCCGAGCGGCGAGCAGAGCGCCGCCGGTCTCCTCGAGGACTGGCCGCCGTACGACCCGGTGTTCGACCCGATCGACCGAGTCTTCCTGCCGCGCGCCGACATCGCCACGGAGACCCTGGTCGCCGGGCTGATCGAGCTGGGCTGGGAGGTCGACGACGTCACGGCCTACCGGACCGTGCGGGCCTCGCCGCCGCCGGCGGAGACCCGTGAGGCGATCAAGGGCGGCGGCTTCGACGCCGTGCTCTTCACCTCGTCCTCGACCGTACGGAACCTGGTGGGCATCGCCGGGAAGCCGCACAACGTGACGGTGATCGCCTGTATCGGCCCGGCGACGGCCAAGACGGCCGAGGAGCACGGCCTTCGGGTGGATGTGATGGCTCCCGAGCCGTCCGTGCACAAGCTGGCGGAGGCGCTGGCGGACTTCGGGCTGCGGCGTCGGACCGCGGCGCTGGAGGCCGGGGATCCGGTGACCCGGCCGAGCGAGCGGCGGCCGGGGTCGCGGCGCAGGCGGGCGACGTAGCAGCCTGTTCGTGGTCCGCCCCGAGGGCATTCGCCTCGGAGGCACCTTGCGCGCCCCGCCGTCTCTGTCGGAGACGGCGGGGCGTTCTTCATGAGCAGGGGCCGCAAGCCAAAGGCGCACGGGAGAAGCGCAAGTATGCAGACTTGAGCCGAACACCTACCCACAGCAGCCCCCCGGCCCCGATGTCGCTTGTCACGTCAGTCAGCAACTGTCGCTTCCAGCCCGGGAGTTGCGCCGCTCACCGTACAGACCCACCGAGAGATCACATCATGCTCGGCGGGGCCGGTTTGACGTGGACGCGTACGCGAGGGGTGAACTAGTGTTCGTTTCATTGCGGCCTCACAGGTACCAACAGTGATGCGCCGCCTCATGAAGCAGGGGGAATCGTGTTCAAGTCAAAGCTCGCTCGTGCAACGCTGGTGGTCAGTGCGTCCGCCGTCCTGGTCGTGGCGATGTCTTCCTCGGCGCAGGCCATCACCAACAAGACCGTCTCCCTTCCGGACAGCCGTGGTTACATGCACTTCCACGACGACGGCGATGTGTTCTCGGTCTGTGACACCAGAGCCGATGGGCACGGCGTGAGCGGCAATCTGATGAATGCCGACAACGCGGTTGTGTTCACCCTCAAGGACGATACCGACGACGGCTGCGCCAAGAAGGGGTATAACGTCGGCATCCGCGCCGTCCGGATGGAGATCTGGTGGGATGGCGACTTCTCGAAGGTGTACTACTCCGACTGGTTCCGCGAGTAGACCGCGGGTGCGTTAGCTCTCACCCCGTGCACTCGTCTTGCTGCTTGATCTGGTCGGGGGTTTGAGAACTGCTGCGGTGGGGCTGCTCCGGTGTTGCGGGAGCAGCCCACGGGTCAGTCGCCGCGGCAAGAGCTGATCGCGGCGGGGAGGGTCGCCGTGTCGGCGTACTGCACGACGAAGCTCGTGAAGCAGCCGAGCGGGCCTGGCTGGACGTCGCCCCCGGGACGCGGACCGCGGCGGTGCTCGAGCGGGATCTGCCCGCCGACCGGATCGGGCTGCTGAACCTGGCCACGGGCAAGGTGCAGCGCTGGATCAAGGTCGACAGGAGCGTCGGCGGCGTGCAGTTCTCAGGTGTGGCAGCGGGTGGAGGAGGCTGGTGGACACCGCGAGCATGGCGTCACCGCGCGCCGCCATCCGGATCCGCAGCGCCTCGGCCGCCGGCCGAAACAGCCCGGGATCCGCGTCGAAGCCACCGCCCTGCACCCCTGGAGTCACCTCGGCCAGCCGGTGCGCGTCCTCCTCGTAAAGGATCGTCTCCTCCACGATGCCGTCGGGGCGGCGGTACGTCACCTGGGCAGCGGATGCTCCGAACATCTGCGACGCGACGATTGCGACGTCCACGCCAGGGGTTGCCTGCCAGAGAGGACCGGTAAGGGATCGACAGGTCGTCGGCAAGTGGTCTCCCGGGCCGGGCGTAGCGTAGGGCACATGACGACGTACGGATCCTTCCCCGGATCGCGGCCGCGGCGGCTGCGGACCACCCCCGTCATGCGGCGCATGGTCGCCGAGACCCGGCTGCACCCGGCCGACTTCATCCTTCCCGCGTTCGTGCGGGAGGGCGTGAGCGAGCCGGTGCCGATCCAGGCGATGCCCGGGGTCGTGCAGCATACGCGCGACAGCCTGAAGAAGGCCGCGCTGGAGGCCGTGGAGGCCGGGGTCTCCGGGATCATGCTCTTCGGTGTGCCGGAGGAGTCGAAGAAGGACGCCCTGGGGACGCCGGGGACCGACCCGGACGGGATCCTTCAGGTCGCCCTGCGGGACGTGCGGGCCGAGGTCGGCGACGACCTGCTGGTGATGTCCGACCTGTGCCTGGACGAGACCACCGACCACGGGCACTGCGGGGTGCTGGACGACCAGGGCCGCGTCGACAACGACGCCACCCTGGAACGGTACGCGGAGATGGCGCAGGTGCAGGCCGACGCCGGGGCGCACGTGGTGGGGCCCAGCGGGATGATGGACGGCCAGATCGGGGTCGTCCGCGACGCGCTCGACCAGATCGGGCGGGAGGACGTGGCGATCCTCGCCTACACCGCCAAGTACTCGTCCGCGTTCTACGGGCCGTTCCGGGAGGCCGTCGGGTCGTCCCTGAAGGGCGACCGGAAGACCTACCAGCAGGACCCCGCCAATGCCCGTGAGTCGCTGCGGGAGTTGGCGCTCGACCTGGAGGAGGGCGCCGACATGGTGATGGTCAAGCCGGCCGGCCCCTACCTCGACATCCTGGCGCGGGTCGCGGACGCGGTGGACGTGCCGGTGGCCGCCTATCAGATCTCCGGCGAGTACTCGATGATCGAGGCCGCCGCGGAGAAGGGCTGGCTCGACCGCGACCGGGCGATCTTCGAGACGCTCACGGGGATCAAGCGGGCGGGGGCGCGGAACATCCTCACCTACTGGGCCACCGAGGCGGCGTTGAAGCTTCGTTGACGGTGCCGGGGCAGGTTGTCGGTCCGGTGCGGCGTCGTCGTGGCCGGTCGCGCCCCGCGGCGGAGCCGCATGTCGACAGGGTCCCGCGCCCCTTTGGGGTGTTGCCCGGCCGCGGCCGGCTTCGCTCCGGTGCTGGAGGGGCCCTCGTCTCGTAGGCCCTGGCCGTCGTTGCAGGCGGTGAGGGTCAGGGCGGCCGTCGCGGTGAGGACCGCGGTGAGGAGGCGGACGCGAAGGGGAGTGGGGCGTGTGGGCATGGGGCAAGCCTGAGTCGTGGCGCCCCCGAGCTTCCACACCTGCCGGGCAAGTCGGGACGCCGGTCCGGTCCCGTAGCGTCTGACCTGCGGAGACGGTGTCCTTCTGGGACGGGATCCGGGACGCGGCCGGGGGCATCCCCCCTTCGGAAGGAGCCCTGTGTACGGGGCGAAGGGGACGGTCGGGGCGTGGGCGCGGTCCGGATGCCGGAAAGTCGCGTGTAGGCGCCACCCATATCCCTAGGGTGCGGGCATGACTCTCGCACCCGTCCCACCACCGGCCCTCGCCGCCCGTGCCCGGTCGACCGGGGGCTCTCCCGTCCGGGACATCCTCGCCGTCACCGCCCGCCCCGAGGTGATCAACTTCGCGGGTGGGCTGCCCGCCCCGGAACTCTTCGACCGGGAGGGCGTGGCCGAGGCCTTCCGGCACGTCCTGGAGGAGACGCCCGCGCGAGCCCTCCAGTACGCCACCACCGAGGGGGAGCCCGCGCTGCGCGAGGCGCTCGCGGCCCGGACCTCGGCCCGGGGCCTCACCACCACCGCCGACGACGTCCTCGTCACCACCGGCAGCCAGCAGGCCCTCTCCCTCCTCGCCACGGCCCTGCTCGACCCCGGCGACACGGTCCTCGTCGAGTCCCCCTGCTACCTCGCCGCCCTCCAGGTCTTCACCCTGGCCGGCGCGCGGGTCGTGGCGGTGCCGGGTGACGCGGAGGGGCCGGACCCGGAGGCGCTGGCGGAGCTGGTGGTGCGGGAGCGACCCAAGCTGCTCTACACCGTCCCCACCTTCCAGAACCCCACCGGCCGCACCCTGCCCGCCGCCCGCCGCGCCGCGCTCGCCTCCGTCGCCGCCCGCCACGGCCTGTGGATCGTCGAGGACGACCCCTACGGCGAACTCCGCTACGACGGTGAACGCGTCCCCTGGATCGCCGCCCACCCCGACGCCCTCGACCGTACGGTGCTGCTCGGCTCCTTCTCCAAGGTCATGGCGCCCGGCCTGCGGCTGGGCTGGCTGCGCGGACCCGCCGAGCTGCGCCGGGCCTGTGTCGTCGCCAAACAGGCGGCCGACCTGCACACCCCCACGGTCAACCAGCTCGCGGCGGCCCGCTACTTGGCCGTCAACGACCTCGACGCGCATGTGGCGAAGGTGGCCGCCGTCTACCGCGAGCGGCGGGACGCCATGCTGGCGGGACTGGGCGAGGCCCTCCCGGACGGCTCTGTCTGGAACCGGCCCGAGGGCGGCATGTTCCTCTGGGCCCGGCTGCCGGAGCCGTACGACACCACCGCCCTGCTGCCGCAGGTGGTCGGGCACGACGTGGCGTACGTCCCCGGCGCCCCCTTCCACGCCGGTGAGCCCGACCGCTCCACCCTCCGGCTCTGTTTCGTCACGCAGACGCCGGAGGAGATCGGGGAGGGGCTGCGGCGGCTGGGCAAGGGACTCAGGGGCTGAGAGGCCGTCGGGCCGGGCTCAGTCCCACCAGAACGACCAGATGTGCTCTCCGACGAGCTGATCGGCGTAGGACTCCGGCGATCCCGGGCCCTGCGTGATGGTGTCCGGGCAGAACGCGAAGTGCTCGGCGGTCACCGCCCGCGCCTCCGCCACCGTGGTGGGCGGGGCGGCGACGGACAGCACCAGGACGTCGAAGCCGAGCCCCACGACCCGTATGCCGAAGCGGTCCTCCCAGGAGCGCAGGACCGCCGACAGACGGGCGGTGTCGCCCTCGTAGTTGGCCGGGCCGCTCCAGCCGACGGCCGTGGGCACGTCCGCGCTGCGGCGGGCCGGGACGAGCGCGAGATGCGGGGTGCGGAACCAGGAACGGCCTTCGCCGGACAGGGAGTCGGCGATCTGCGCGGCACGGGTGTCCGGATCGGAGGTCAGCGCCGGGCTCGCGGCCGGTCCCGGCCACTCCTCGCCCTCCGCGGCGACCTCCGCCCAGTACTCTGCGAGGACCTCCTCGGCGTCATGGTCGCCCGGGTAGGACACCTCCCCCGGCATCAGCTCCCACTCGTCCGGACCGCCCTGCGGCCCACCCAGGTCGACGAGGACCGGCAGCAGCCCCGCCCGCCCCGAACGCGCCCCCAGCGCCGCCCAGTTGCCCGGCGCGGCCGGCCGCTCCGCATGCCACAGGAGCGGCTCGTGCCACGGCCCCTCGTCCGTCGCGTCGATCAGCCGCCCCGGCGGCAGTTGAAGCCCCAGCGAACGACCGCTCGGATCGGAGGCCAGCTTGGGCAGCGGGTTGGGAAGAGTCGCCATGCCGGTGACTGTAGGGGCAGCCACTGACAACGGGGTCTACTTGAGGGCGGCGGTGAACCCGGCCCAGGCGGCGGGGGCGAGCTGGAGGGCGGGGCCGCTGTGGGGGGCGTGCTTGGAGTCGCGGATGTGGATGGCGGAGGGGGTGAGGGCGACTTCGAGGCACTGGCCGCCTTCGCTGCCGCTGTAGCTCGACTTGAACCACTTCAGGGCTTCGGCGCTCATTGCTCTCCTAGCAGGCGGTCGAGCAGGCCCACCGAATCCTGGGTGGTCAGGGCCTGTGTTCGCAGCATCGCATACTTGCGCGCCAGGATGGACACCTCATCTGCGTCGGAAACCCACTGGCTGCCGCGTTGGCCCTCGGCGTAGGCCAGGTGATGGTGATCAGGGGTCTCCAGCAGGGTGAAGGGACCATCGAGTCCGGCGTGACACGGACTGCTCATTGGCAGGAACTGCAACGACACACACGGCAGTTCAGCCAGTTCCCGCAGATACCGAAGCTGTGCCGACCGGTCCCCGATCTCCATGTACAGCACCGGCTCCCACACCACGAAACTCAAGGTAGGCGGGTTCTTCCGGCGCAGGATCTCCTGGCGGTCCAGCCGGAGGGCCGTGTACGTCTCGATCTCGTCCTCGTCGTACGCCGGAACCCTGTTGCGCAGTACGGCCCGGACGTACGGCTCGTTCTGGAGGAGGCCCGGCAGGACCGCGTTGTCGTACCAGGACAGCGCGATCGCCTCCCGCTCGTGCTCCATGTACAGCTCGGCCCACAGCGGGAACTGGTCGATCTCGGGAAGGTTGGCCACCCCCGTCGCCAACATCCCCTTCGTGTCCAGGACTTCGTCCAGCAGCGCCGCCAGGTCCGGCTTCAGCGCACGTCGGCCCTGCTCGATCGACGCGATGGTCTCCTCGTCGACCCGGACGAGTCCGGCGAGGCCGATCTGGGTCAGGCCCGCCCCGCGCCGGGCCGTGCCGAGCTGTCTGCCCAGCATCTTCATGGTGGAGAGGTTCTTCTTGCGCTGGCTCATGGTGCTGCCATCCCCCCGCTTGCCCGTGCCCGACCCGGTGGCGACCCGTACAAAAAATCTGTACGGGTTCACTCGCTGCTCAACGGTAGTCACTTTCCGTGACTCTTGTCCCGTGAACGAGACGATTCAACTCCCGCCCCTGTGCGAGAGGTTCTTCCGGCGTGAGCGGCGTTCCGTGCCGGACGCGCGACGGTTCGCGTCGGAAACCCTCGCCGGGTGGGGGCTCGCCGGGACCGAGCGGGCCGACGACGTGCTGCTGTGTGTCAGCGAGCTGGTGACGAACGCGCTGCTGCACGGCGTACCGCCCGGCCGTCAGTTCCTGCTGTTCCTGCGGTACGACGGCCGGGCGTTGCGCATCGAGGTCCACGACAGCGGGCCGGGGATGCCCCGGGTGGTCGAGCCGGAGGGTGAAGGCGGGCGGGGACTGCTGCTGGTGGCCGCGCTGAGTGACGATTGGGGGGTTCGGGAACGCGGGCTAGGCAAGGCGGTGTGGTGCGAGTTCGCCGGACCCTAGTCGCGCTTGGGCCAGATCGGGCCCTCGTCGGTCCAGGTGACGCCCTTGTTGCGGCAGAGGCAGAAGGGATGGCCGATCGGGTCGGTGTAGATCCGCCAGCCGTAGCCGTTGGGGCCGATGAAGTCCTGCCTCAGCGTGGCGCCGAGGTCCAGGACGCGGCGCTGCTCGGACTCGATGTCGTCCACTTCGAAGTCGAGGTGGAACTGCTTGGGGTGCTCGCTGTCGGGCCACTGCGGAGCGCGGTAGTCGTCCACCCGGATGAATGCCAGCTCGATCTCGCCGAACTGGATGCCGGCCCAGTCCTCGGAACTGCCTTCCTTGATCGGACGGCCCGTCACCCCGGAGTAGAAAGCAGCCAGCTTCATCGTGTCCGGGCAGTCGATGATGAAGTCGGTCAGTCTCAGCATCCCGCGATCTTGCCACAGGACAAGCCGCCCTGGGCGGGCTCTACGGCGCCTGGGTCGGCGCCGGTCAGCTGCTGACCGGCGCCGAACGGGAGCAGGAGCGATGGACGCTCAGAGCCTCTCGGGCGTCCGGATGCCCAGCAGGGCCATGCCCTGGTGCAGCGTGCGGGCCGTGACATCGCACAGGAGGAGGCGGTTCTCCGCCACGTCCTTCGGCGGCTGCGGCTTGATCACCGGGCACTTGTCGTAGAACGAAGTGAACAGCGACGCCAGCTGGTACAGGTACGCCGCCACCTTGTGCGGGGCGTACTCCGCCGCCGCCTCGAAGACCAGGTCGCCGAACGCGTCCAGGTGCAGGCCCAGCGCCCGCTCCGCCGGGTGCAGTTCCAGCTCCGGATGCGCGGCCGGCCGTACGTCTCCCGCCTTGCGGAGGATCGACTGGATACGGGCGTACGCGTACTGGAGGTAGACGGAGGTGTCGCCGTTCAGCGAGACCATCTGGTCCAGGTCGAACTTGTAGTCGCGGTTGGCCGACGTCGACAGGTCCGCGTACTTCACGGCGCCGATGCCGACCTGGGCGGCCCGCTCCCGGATCTCGTCCTCGGTGAGGTCCTGCGCCTTCTCCCGGACGACCTCGGCGGCCCGCTGCACCGCCTCGTCCAGCAGGTCCTCCAGCCGTACGGTCTCGCCCTCACGGGTCTTGAACGGCTTGCCGTCCGCGCCCAGCACCGTGCCGTAGCCCATGTTGTGCGCGGTGACGTCGTCGGTGAGCCAGCCCGCCCGCCGCGCCGTCTCGAAGACCATCTTGAAGTGCAGCGACTGCCGGACGTCCACGACGTAGATCAGGGACGTGGCGTGCAGGTCCTGGACCCGGTTGCGGATCGCGGTGAGGTCGGAGGCCGCGTAGCCGAAGCCGCCGTCGGCCTTCTGCACGATCAGCGGGACCGGCTGGTCGTCCTTGCCCCGGATGTCGTCGAAGAACACGACGAGCGCGCCCTCCGAGCGGACCGCGACACCCGTCTCCTCCAGCAGCCGCGCCGTCTCGGGCATACCGTCGTTGTACGCCGACTCGCCGACGATCTCGTCGTCGCGGATCTCCATGTCGAGCTTCTCGAAGACCGAGTAGAAGTAGACCTTCGACTCGTCCACGAACCGCTGCCAGAAGTCGAGGGTCTCCTTGTCGCCGGACTGGAGGGCCACCACCCTCTTGCGCGCCCGCTCCTTGAAGTCCTCGTCCGCGTCGAAGACCGCACGCGAGGCCTTGTAGACCCGGTTCAGGTTCGACATGGCCTGCTCGCCGTCCGTGTCGGTCTCCCCGGACAGCGCGTCCGGGTTCTCGATCAGGTACTGGATGAGCATGCCGAACTGGGTGCCCCAGTCGCCGATGTGGTGCCGGCCGATCGTCTGCTCGCCGGTGAAGTCGAGCATGCCGCGCAGGGCGTCGCCGATCACCGCCGAGCGCAGATGGCCGACGTGCATCTCCTTGGCCACGTTCGGCTGGGCGTAGTCGATGACCGTGATGCCCGGGTCCGCCTTGGCCGGTACGCCGAGCCGGTCGCCGTCCGCGTACCGCGCGGCCAGGTTCTGGGTGATGGCCCGGTCCGCGAGCGTGATGTTGAGGAAGCCGGGGCCGGAGACCTCGACGTCCTGGATCAGGTCCGCGCCGGTGGTGATGTGGGAGACGACCTGCGTCGCCAGCTCCCGCGGGTTCGCCTTCGCCTTCTTCGCGAGCGCCAGCATCCCGTTGGCCTGGAAGTCGGCCCGGTCGCTTCGGCGCAGCAGCGGGTCGGCGGAACCGGCCTCCGGCAGGGCAGCCGAGAGTGCCGCCGCGAGGCGCTGCTGGACGGAGTCGCTGAGGGACGTGACCGAGGCCATAGGAAGGGGTGCCGTTCTCCTCGTGGGAATGGATCGTCCCCTCAGTATCCCATGGGGGGTAAAGCCGTTTTCCCGGTCGGGACACGGTCTGTGACAATGGAGCGTCACCCGTAGCGTCACCCGTTCAGTAAAGAAGGACGTGCCGATCGTGGCTCAGAGCACCGAGACCACCGACTGGGTCTCCCGTTTCGCGGACGAGGTCATCGAGGAGTCGGAGCGTCGGGCCCCCGGCAAACCTGTGGTCGTCGCCTCCGGCCTCTCGCCCTCGGGCCCCATCCACCTGGGCAACCTCCGCGAGGTCATGACCCCCCACCTCGTCGCCGACGAGATCCGGCGCCGCGGCCACCAGGTCCGCCACCTGATCTCCTGGGACGACTACGACCGCTACCGCAAGGTGCCGGCCGGCATCGCCGGGGTGGACGAGTCCTGGGCCGAGCACATCGGCAAGCCGCTGACCTCGGTGCCCGCACCGGCCGGGTCGGCGTACCCGAACTGGGCCGAGCACTTCAAGGCCGCGATGGTCGCCTCGCTCGGTGAGCTGGGCGTGGAGTTCGACGGGATCAGCCAGACCGCGCAGTACACGGCCGGCGTCTACCGGGACCAGGTCCTGCACGCCGTCACGCACCGGGCCGAGATCGACGCGATCCTCGACCAGTACCGCACGAAGAAGGCGCCCGCCAAGCAGTCGCAGAAGCCCGTCGACGAGGCCGAGCTGGAGGCCGCCGAGGGCTCCGGGGCCGCGAGCGAGGACGACGGCAGCTCCGGCGCCGGGTCCATCGGGTACTTCCCGTACAAGCCGTACTGCGGCAACTGCGAGAAGGACCTGACCACCGTCACCGCCTACGACGACGACTCCACCGAGCTGACCTACTCCTGCACCGCCTGCGGCTTCTCCGAGACCGTCCGGCTGAACGAGTTCAACCGCGGCAAGCTCGTCTGGAAGGTCGACTGGCCCATGCGCTGGGCCTACGAGGGCGTGATCTTCGAGCCCTCGGGCGTCGACCACTCCTCGCCCGGCTCCTCCTTCCAGGTCGGCGGCCAGATCGTCGGCATCTTCGGCGGCAAGCAGCCCATCGGGCCCATGTACGCCTTCGTCGGCATCACCGGCATGGCCAAGATGTCCTCCTCTCGGGGCGGCGTGCCCACGCCCGCCGACGCGCTGAGGATCATGGAGCCGCAGCTCCTGCGCTGGCTCTACGCCCGCCGCCGCCCCAACCAGTCCTTCAAGATCGCCTTCGACCAGGAGATCCAGCGCCTCTACGACGAGTGGGACAAGCTCGACGCCAAGGTCGCCGAGGGTTCCGCCCTCCCGGCGGACGTGGCCGCCCACTCCCGTGCGGTCGGGACCGCCGGCGGTGAGCTGCCGAGGACGGCGCGCGCGCTGCCGTACCGGACGCTCGCGTCCGTCGCGGACATCACCGCCGGACACGAGGACCAGGCGCTGCGCATCCTGAGCGAACTCGACCCCTCCGACCCGCTCACCGCCCTCGACGAGGCCCGCCCGCGCTACGACAAGGCCGAGGCCTGGATCAACACGCACGTCCCCGCCGACCAGCGGACCGTCGTGCGCGAGCAGCCCGACGCCGAACTGCTGAAGTCCCTCGACGAGGCGTCCCAGCAGTCCCTGCGGCTGCTGCTCGACGGACTCGCCGAGCACTGGTCGCTCGACGGACTGACCCACCTCGTCTACGGCGTCCCGAAGGTCCAGGCCGGGTTCCCGGCCGACGCCACGCCCAAGGAACTGCCGCCGGAGATCAAGACCGCCCAGCGGACGTTCTTCGCGCTGCTCTACCACCTGCTCGTCGGCCGCGACACCGGTCCCCGGCTGCCCACGCTGCTGCTCGCGGTGGGGCAGGAGCGGGTGCGGGGCCTGCTCGGCGAGTGACGCCGTGAGGAAAGCGCCCGCTGCCTCGGGGCAGCGGGCGCTTTCTCATGTGCGCTCCTACGCGATGTGCTCGTCCGCCATTTCCGCGTTGAGACGGTTGGAGAAGCGGTTCACCATGCGCTTGGCCTCGGCCTCGGGGAGCGTGATGCCGTAGATCGCCTCGACGTCGACGATGAACCCCTTGGGGGTCGGCGCTCCGTTGCCGCCCTTGATCGACTCACGGAAGACCTGGTAGTACGCGTCCTCGTCCGGCTCGTAGCCGCCGCCCTCGCCCAGCTCACGGGTGCGGCCGCCGGGGCCCACCGGGATGGGGAACGTGCCGGTCTCCTCCGGGGCCGGTTCCTGCTCGGGGGCCGGGGGCTCCTCCTCGTACTGCTCGCGGTACTCGGTGGCCTGCTGCTCCTGCTCGTACCACTGGGCGTACTGCTCGGAAGGGTCGTAGTTGGGGTCGTAGCCGCCGTGGTACTCGACCTCTTGCGGAGGCGTCTGGAACCAGGGGCTCTGGTCGGGGGTGGGGGCGGGCTCCGGCTGGGCTTCGTAGAAGCGTTGCACCGCGTTCTGGTCGCCGCCGGGGTACGCGCGCCGCTCGCCGGGAGGTGCCGCCGCCACCGGGGCGGCCGGCAGCTCCTGGTGCTGCGGGGCCGGAGGGAGTACCGCCGGTTCTATGCCTGCCGCGGCCAGGCCCGCGGGGGCCGTTTCCGCGAGGGGGACCCCGTAGCGGGCCAGGCGCAGCGGCATCAGGGACTCCACCGGGGCCTTGCGGCGCCAGGCGCGGCCGAAGCGGGAGCGCAGGCGGGCCTGGTAGACGAGACGTTCCTGCTCCAGCTTGATCACCTGGTCGTAGGAGCGCAGCTCCCAGAGCTTCATACGGCGCCAGAGGAGGAACGTGGGGACCGGGGAGAGCAGCCAGCGCGTGATGCGGACGCCCTCCATGTGCTTGTCCGCGGTGATGTCGGCGATCCGGCCGATCGCGTGCCGGGCGGCCTCGACCGCGACCACGAACAGGATCGGGATCACCGCGTGCATGCCCGTGCCCAGCGGGTCCGGCCAGGCGGCCGCGCCGTTGAAGGCGATCGTGGCCGCCGTCAGCAGCCACGCCGTCTGCCGCAGCAGGGGGAACGGGATCCGGATCCAGGTCAGCAGCAGATCCAGGGCGAGCAGGACGCAGATACCCGCGTCGATGCCGATCGGGAACACATAGGAGAAGTTCCCGAATCCTTTTTGCAGAGCCAGCTCGCGCACGGCCGCGTACGAGCCGGCGAAGCCGATGCCGGCGATGATCACGGCGCCGGTCACGACCACGCCGATGAGAACGCGGTGCATCCGAGTCAGCTGGATTGGCGCGGACACCTACTCCCCTCCCCTTGCGTGTTGTTGCGCGCAACAGGGTGGCACATGTGTACGGCGGACGCGTGTCCGGCTGTCAGCTCTTCTTGGACGAGGCCTTGGACGAAGCCCTGGACGCCGTCGCCTTGGAGACCGCCGAAGCGGACTTCGTCGCCGTCGGCTTCGGGGTCGCGGACGCGGACTTCGACGCCGACGCGGAGGGCGACGGGCTCGTCGTCGCGGCCGAACCGCCGCCGCTGCCCTCGCCGTTGGCGGACCTGACCGCCGCGACGACCTCCTGGGCGGCCTTCTTCGCCGACGCCGTCAGGGTGTCGGCGCTGGGCGTCTTCTCGCCGGCCAGACCGGCGCCGTTGTAGTCGAGCGTGATGACGACGTTCTCGACCCGGGCCACGACCGTCTGCTGCTTGAAGGCGCCTTCCTTCTTCTTCAGGTCGTACCGCACCACCGTCGCCTGATCGCCGGTCCCGGTGACGGTCTCCGTCTTGGCGTTCTTGGCGTCCGTCACCGTCTGGGCGGTCTTGACCTGCTTCGCGTAGTACGTCTGCGCCTGCGACTCGGCGTCACCGGTCGCCGCGTCCGACTCGAACCGCAGCAGCGAGACATTGAGCCAGCGGAACTGCGAGCCCTTCACCCCGTTGTTGTCCAGACTCGACCAGGAGCAGCTGGCGCGGGCGCCGGTGTCGGAGGAATCGCCCTCCTTGGCGGAGGACGTGCCCTTGGGCACCAGGTCCGTCAGCGTCTTCTTCGACAGCACCTTGCAGGCGCTCGGCAGCGTCGCGTACGCGGCCGCCTCGACGGCGGGGGCGGAGCTCGCGGCGGTGTCGCCGGAGCCGCCCGCGCCCTGCGCGCCGTCCGCAGCGGAGGCGGAGCCGCCGGCCGAGCCCGAGTCCGAGCCGGAGTCCGAGGAGCACGCCGCGGCGAACACCATCACCGGCACCGCGAGAGCGGCGGCCAGGACGCGGTTCAGGCCTCCCGTGCGGGTGGCGCGCTGGGCAAACTGGTCGTCTCGCTGGGCTCGTCGCTGCATGGTTCCTTCACTCATGACGCTCGTGGTTCCTGCGGTCGGATCTGGTCCGAGGGGCCACGGTACGCGGTGAGACAGCTGTGCGGTTCCGCTTCACCCGCTTTGCGGACCCGCCGGGGGCCGACGCCGAAGGCCGCTATCCAGCCAGGGAGTCGGCCAGCTGAGAAGCCAGTTTCCGGGCCTTGTCCTGCATTTCCTTGCTGTCCGGGACGGTTCCGACCGTCGCCGGCTGCTCCTCGTACTCGATGGTCACGATGACGTTGGACGTGCGGAACGCCACAGTCACCGTGCGCTGTTTGACCGTGGAACCCGAGCTGCTGAGCACGTCGTCGACGAACGCCTCGTCACCGAGGTCGTCCAGCAGGCGCGGCTGGAGGTCGGTGGGGGTGGAGGAGGGGGAGGAGCTCGCGGAGCCGGAGCCGGAGGTCGAGGGCGACGCGGAGGAGGAGGCGGAACCGGAGGAACCGGCGGAGGGGGACGACGTGGCGGAAGGGGTCTCCGTGCCGGACTCGGAGGCCGTGGGCTCCGGGAGGTCGGCGGCGGTGACCTTCTTCGCGAACAACTCCTGGGCCTCGTCGTCGTCGCTGACGGAGTTGTCGTAGGAGACGACGCGTTCGAGGTCGACGAAGAGGTGGTCCGTGGCGTCCGCCGACTGCACCTTCCAACGGCAGCCGACCTTGCGGTCCGTGTCGAACGTCAGCGTCGCCTCGCCCTCGTAGGCGGTCTCGCGCTGCTGCTCGTCGGTGAGTTCCTTGATACCGGGCAGCAGGGAGTCGAGCGTGGAGCGGCCGACGGCGCTGCAGGCCTCGGGGAGGGTCGTGTACTTGCCGGGCTGCGCGGCGGCCGAGGCGGTGCCGGCCTCGCCGGGGTTGGAGTCGTCCGTGGAACCGCCCTTGTCCGAACTGCCGGTGCAGCCGGCCAGCAGCACCGCGAGGAGTGCGGCGATGCCGGAAACGTAGGCCTTCCGGTGCACGGTCGGCTCCTCTCGACGGTTCGCGTGGTGATCGCGGCGATCGCGGTGATCTTGGTCCAGTGTCCCCGCTGCTTAATCGCTTGCCGGACGGGGGCGGCCCCAGCAGACAATGTGTATCGCACGCAACACCGTGAACGCCGGTCCGATGTCCTATTCGTTGATCTTGGCGCCGGTTTTGCGACTTGAGACTTCTGTTGTGTATCCGGGGGATTGGGGACGATATGTCATACGTGGAAATGCCGGGTGCGAAGGTACCGATCCGGATGTGGACCGACCCGGCGTCGGTGGAGGACGTGGCACTCCAGCAGCTGCGCAACGTCGCCACCCTGCCGTGGATCAAGGGCCTGGCCGTGATGCCGGACGTCCACTACGGCAAGGGTGCGACGGTCGGGTCGGTCATCGCGATGCAGGGCGCGGTCTGCCCGGCGGCGGTGGGCGTGGACATCGGCTGCGGGATGTCCGCGGTGAAGACCTCCCTGACGGCCAATGACCTGCCGGGGGACCTGTCCCGACTGCGCTCGAAGATCGAGCAGGCGATTCCGGTGGGGCGGGGGATGCATGACGACCCCGTGGATCCGGGTGGGCTGCACGGGTTCGGGACCGGGGGGTGGGACGACTTCTGGGGGCGGTTCGACGGAGTGGCCGAGGCGGTCAAGTTCCGGCGGGAGCGGGCTTCGAAGCAGATGGGGACGCTCGGATCCGGCAACCACATGATTGAAATCTGCCTCGATCAGTCGAGTGCGGTCTGGCTCATGCTGCACTCGGGTTCTCGGAACATCGGCAAGGAGCTTGCCGAACACCACATCGGCGTGGCTCAGAAGCTCCCGCACAACCAGGGGCTGGTCGACCGCGACCTGGCGGTGTTCGTTTCGGACACTCCGCAGATGGCCGCATACCGTAACGACCTCTACTGGGCGCAGGAGTACGCCAAGAACAACCGCGCGATCATGATGGCTCTTCTGAAGGACGTGATCTGCAAGGAGTTCAGGAAGGCGAAGCCGATCTTCGAGCCGGAGATCTCCTGCCACCACAACTACGTGAGCGAGGAGCGGTACGAGGGTATGGACCTTCTCGTCACCCGCAAAGGTGCGATCCGGGCGGGGTCCGGCGAGTACGGGATCATTCCCGGATCCATGGGGACCAGCTCGTACATCGTGAAGGGGCTCGGGAACGAGAAGGCCTTCAACTCGGCGTCCCACGGTGCGGGTCGCCGCATGAGCCGGAACGCGGCGAAGCGGCGCTTCACGGTGAAGGACCTGGAGGAACAGACGCGGGGCGTCGAGTGCCGCAAGGACTCCGGAGTGGTGGACGAGATCCCCGGCGCGTACAAGAACATCGACCAGGTCATGCAGCAGCAGCGTGATCTGGTGGAGGTCGTGGCGAAGCTGAAGCAGTTCGTCTGCGTGAAGGGCTGACGGGCGAGGCTGGATCGCCGGTTCGCCCGCCGACTGGCCGTCAGGATGACGTTCACCCGTGTGGGTTCAGGAGAGTCGTTTCTCCAGGAGTGTCACCGCGTACGGGCTGCCCGTGCCGCCGTCCTTCGCGCGTTGTTCGCCCACGACCGTGTAGCCCGCCGACTCGTAGTACGAGCGCAGGCGGGGGTTGGAGGAGAGGCAGTCCAGGCGGGCGTAGGGGCGGCCCGTTGCGGCGATGCGGGACTCGGCGTGGGTCAGGAGGGTGCGGCCCGTTGCCGGGGGTGCCGTGTACGGGGTGGTCATCAGGCGGTGGACGTAGCCGGCGTCGGGTGGGCGGGGGCCCCAGGCGGCGGGGTCGTCCCACCAGAGTTCGTAGGCGCCGGTCAGGGAGCCGGCGGTGTGGGTGAGCCAGACCTCGCCGTCCTGCATGCGGTCGCGGAAGTGGGTCTCGTCCTTCTCGCCCGGCTTCCACTGGTCGATGCCGTGGGCGAGTTGCCAGAGGGCGCAGGTGTCGCGGAGGCGGACCAGGAGGGGGGCGTCCGCCGGGGTCGCCCTGCGGTGGGTCGGATCCGGCCAGGTGGTGGGGAGCGGTTCGAGGAGGTGAGCGCGGAGGGCGTCCGAGAGGGTCTCCGCGTTCAGGCCCAGGGCGTTCGTCACGTAGGACTCCACCGAGCCGTACCGCGACCGCAGGGACTTCAGGAACAGGCGCATCGTCGACCCGGGGGCCCTCCCGAAGGCCGGCCAGGCGGGGGAGCGGCCCTCGTTGCGGGCCTGCCAGTCGGCGAGCAGGGCCGGGGCCGCCAGTTCCGTCAGGGTGAAGTCGAAGACGATCGTCTCGTCGGGGACGCCCAGGAGGGCCAGGACCAGGGCCGCGAGCTGGCCCGTGCGGTCCTTGCCCGAGGCGCAGTGGAAGGCCAGCGGGGCCGCCCCGGCGTCCGCGATCAGTTCGAGGGCTGCCGCGATCTCCTTCGTGCCGTCCTCCGCCACCTCCGTGTAGCGGGCGGAGAGGTAGGAGGCGGGGTCCACGTCCTGGGTCAACGCCGCCTGGTTGTAGGGGCGGTGTTCGATGCTGAGGTTGTGGTAGGCGAAGGAGGGGTCCGTCGGGACGCGGCCCGAGGTGTCGGCCTCCCAGGGGTGGCGGAGGTCGATCACGGTGGCCACGGACAGGGACAGGAAGCGGTGCCAGTCCGGGGTGTCCTTCGTCAGCTTGCCCAGGGAGTCCGCGCGGTAGAGCCGGCCGGGGCGGATACGGAGGCCGTCGGCGGTGCGGTAGCCGCCCAGGTCGCGGAAGTTGCGCAGCTTGTCGAACGCGAGGTGTCTGTCCACGGCGTGACTCTATGCGGACGGTCCGGAACCGGGTGGGGGCGAACTGGTGTCTTAGGCTGGCCAGTTCGGGTCGTTGACACGGGGGTGTCGGATGCAGCGGATGCGTGGGTCGGTGGCGGTGGCGGGGCTCGTGCTCGTCGTGGGGGCTCTGCTCGCCGGGTGTTCGCAGGGGTACGAGGACGAGCGGGGGAAGGGGGACGCGCCGGTCGCCGGGAAGGCGGGGGACGACACCCCGGCCGAGGTGTTCAACATGCCGGACGGGTTCGGGAATCTCGCCACCAAGTGTGTGGGGCACGGGTTCCGGGCGTATGTGACGACCAACGCGACCGGGCCGTCCAATGTGCAGATCGTCGAGGACACGTCGTGCGGTGGGTGAGCGCGGGGGCGGTGGCCGTGCTCGTGCTCGCGCTGGGCGGGTGTTCGCAGCAGTACTACGAGGAGCGGGGCAAGGCCGACGCCCCGGTGGCGGGGCGGGCGGGGGAGGACTCCGCCGCCGAGGTCTACAACTTCCCCGACGGGTTCGGGAACCTCGCCACCAAGTGTGTGGGGAAGGGCAGGCGGGCGTACGCGACGACGAAGTTCGTGCAGCAGCAGGACGAGGACGACGTGATCATCGTTCCGGCCAACGCGGTGATCGTCGACGACCCGGGGTGTCAGGCGCCGTGAGCGGTCACTTCGCGTGCCGCACCGCGTAGATCATGACGAACGCCACGATGTGGATGCCGAAGAGGAAGTAGCCGAGCCACCACCACATCTGGCGTTCGTCGTGCGGCCCCTTCGGTTCCCGCGGGTCCTTGGACGTCATGACAGTTCCCGGTGGACCTTGGTGTTCGAGGCCTGGGCGCGGGGGCGCAGCACCAGGAGGTCGACGTTGACGTGGCTGGGCCGGGTCACCGTCCAGGCGATGGTGTCGGCGACGTCGTCGGCGGTGAGGGGGTCGGCGACGCCCTCGTAGACCTTGGCGGCCCTGTCCTCGTCGCCGCCGAAGCGGGTGAGGGCGAACTCGTCGGTCTTGACCATGCCGGGGGCGATCTCGATGACGCGGACCGGCCGGCCGACGATCTCCAGGCGGAGGGTCTCGGCGAGGACGTGGGCGCCGTGCTTGGCGGCGACATAGCCGGCGCCGCCCTCGTAGGTGCCGTGGCCGGCGGTGGAGGAGACGACGACGATCGTGCCGTCGCCGCTCGCGTCCAGCTTGGGCAGCAGGGCCTGGGTGAGGTTGAGGGTGCCGATGACGTTCGTCTCGTACATCGAGCGCCAGTCGGCCGGGTCGCCGGTGGCCACCGGGTCGGCGCCGAGTGCCCCGCCGGCGTTGTTGATCAGGACGCCGACGGTCGTGAAGGCGGTCGCGAACTCGTCGACGGCCGCGCGGTCCGTGACGTCCAGCGGGTACGCGGTCGCCGAGCCGCCCGCCGCGACGATCTCCTCGGCCAGCGCCTCGATGCGGTCCTTGCGGCGGGCGGTGAGGACGACGCGGTAGCCGGCGGCGGCGAGCCGGCGGGCCGTGGCGGCGCCGATTCCGCTGCTCGCACCGGTGACGACGGCGATGCGGGAGGCGGCGGACGGGGCGGCGGTGGCCATGGGACTGCTCCTCGGGCGTGGCGTGGCGGGCGCGGAAGAATGCCGGCCTCGAAAGGCCGTCCGGCCAGGATAGGTGGGAAAATCGAGACGGGTGATCCTCTGTCCGGGAGGTGGACCATGGGACAGGCGCGAGAGGTCATGGACCGGCTGACCGAAGCCCTCACCACGAAGGCGGACCCCAAGAGCGTCGCCGAGCTGTACGCGCCGGACGCGGTCGCCGTCACCCCTGACGGCGGGGAGCTGCACGGGCGCGAGAACATCGTCGACTACTGGCGGCAGATGACCGAGATGATCACTGACGCCCGCTACGAGTCGGTGTACGCGTACGAGGTCGGCGACACCGCGATCGACGAGGGGTACTACCACGGCAGGAACACGGGGCCGATCCCGCTGCCGTCGGGTGAGTCGCTGCCGGCCACCGGCAAAGAGGTGAGGCTCCGCGGGGTCGATTTCGCCGAGGTGGCGGACGGCCGGATCGTCCGTTACCGGCTGTACTTCGACCAGATGGAGTTCCTGGAGCAGCTGGGGCTGCTGCCCGAGGGCATGCAGCAGTGAGGGAGCCGCTCAGTCGCCGCGCGGGGCCCACATGATCACGGCCATGCCCGCGAGGCAGATCAGCGCGCCCGCGATGTCCCAGCGGTCGGGCCGGAAGCCGTCGGCGACCACGCCCCACAGGATCGAGCCGGCGACGAAGATCCCGCCGTACGCGGCGAGGACGCGGCCGAAGTGGGCGTCGGGCTGGAAGGTGGCGACGAAGCCGTAGGCGCCGAGGGCGAGGACCCCGCCGGTGGCCCAGAGCCAGCCGCGGTGTTCGCGCACGCCCTGCCAGACCAGCCAGGCGCCGCCGATCTCGAGGAGCGCGGCGAGGGTGAAGAGGGCGGCGGAGCGCAGCACGAACATGCCGTTCAGCCTCGCACGCCCCGGTACGTCACCTGTTGGAGGGCGCCTCACCGCCCGCTCTCCGTGGGATACATCCCACCGGTAGGACCCGGCCGACGGAGGAGTGGTGGTATGCGCAGGATGCGGGGGTTCGCCGTGTGGGGGGCCATGGGGGTGCTGGCGGTGGGCTCGCCCGCGGTGGCGGGGGACGCGGCCGAGGCCGATCTGTCGTACCACGGGTTCGCGGTCCTGCACGGCGGGCGGGTCGACGTACGGCTGACTCCGCGCAACCACGGTCCGGCGGACGTGGCCGACGCGACCGTACGGCTGCGCTGGTCGGTGCCGCTCGCGGCGCGGGGCCAGCGGTTGCCGGACGGGTGTGCGCGGACCGGGGAGCGGTCGGTGGTGTGCCGTACGGGTGCGCTGGCGGCGGACACCCTGGGGGAGCGGATCGAGCTGGGGGTACGGCTGCGGGGGCGGCCGGCGGAGGCGACGCTGGACGTCGACACGGTGTGGGCGGGCGGGGCGGTGGACCGCAACCGGGCCAACGACCGGCAGCAGGTGCTGGTGCTGGACACGGGGGACGCCTACTACTTCTGAGGGCCGTGAGGTCCCTGAGTACGATCTCAGCAGGCGGCGCTGACGAAGGGGTTGGGCGATGTCCGGGAACGTGCGGTCGGGTCTGCTGGACGAGCTGTCCGTGGTCTCCCGCCGGTACGTGGCGTCGTACGCCCTGTTCAACCAGGCTTTGGCGGACCGGCTCGGGCTGCATCCGACCGATCTTCAGTGTCTGAATCTGCTGACGTTGGAGCCGGACCCGGTGACGGCGGGCCGGGTGGCCGAGCTGACCGGGCTGACCACGGGGTCGGCGACCCGGCTGGTGGACCGGCTGGAGCGGGCGGGGTACGTGGTGCGGGAGCGGGACGCGGTCGACCGGCGGCGGGTGCTGGTGGCGCCGGTGCCGGAGCGGATCGCGGAGTTCGGGCGGATGTGGGAGCGGCTGGGCGGGGACCGGACGCCCCTGTTCGCGGATCTGGCGGATGCGGAGCTGGCCGTGATCGTGCGGCACATGAGGCGGACGGTGGAGTTCCACGGGGAGCGGATCGCGCGACTGCGGGAAGGCCGGGTGTAGGGGGACATGCGGGACACGGGCATACGGGGCTCCGGCATACCGGACTTCCGGGATTCCGAGACGCTGGAGTTCGGCGTGGTGCAGGCCCGCCGGCAGGCGCGGGCGGCCGAGGCGGCTCAGGAGGCTCAGGCGGCCGAGGCGGTGTCCGTGCGGGGGCTGCCCCGGCACTGGCTTCTGGTGCTGTTCGGCGCGGCGGTGCTGCCGGGGGCGGTGCTGGTGGTCGTGGGGCGGTCGCTGGAGGAGCCGGCCGTACAGGCGTGGCGGACGGTGTGTCTGGCGGTGACCGTGCAGGCGCTGCCGTTCTTGTTGCTGGGGACGGCGCTGTCGGGGGCGATCAACGCGTTCGTGCCGGCGAGTGTGTTCAGCAGGCTGCTGCCGAAGCGGCCCGCGCTGGCGGTGCCGGTGGCGGGGGTGGCGGGGGTGGTGCTGCCGGGGTGCGAGTGCGCTTCGGTACCGGTGGCGAACAGTCTGATCGGGCGGGGGGTCACCCCGGCGGCGGCGTTCGCGTTCCTGCTGTCCGCGCCCGCGATCAACCCGGTGGTGCTGACGGCGACGGCGGTGGCGTTCCCGGGCAGCCCGGAGATGGTGCTGGCCCGGCTGCTGGCCTCGCTGGTGACGGCGGCCGCGATGGGCTGGCTGTGGCTCTGGCTGGGGCGCGAGGAGTGGCTGCGGCCGGCCGTGCGGCACACCGGGCACCGGGCGGGGCACAGCCGCTGGGAGGAGTTCCGGCAGGGTTTCCAGCACGACTTCCTGCACGCGGGGGGTTTCCTGGTGGTCGGGGCGATGGCGGCGGCGACGTTCAACGTGGCGGTGCCGCGGTCGGTGCTGGACGTGTTCTCGGGGTCGCCGTGGCTGTCGGTGCTGTTCCTGGCGGCGCTGGCGATCCTGCTGGCGGTGTGCAGTGAGGCGGACGCGTTCGTGGCGGCCTCGCTGAGCGGGTTCTCGCCGGTGGCGCGGCTGGCGTTCATGGTGGTCGGGCCGATGGTCGATCTGAAGCTGATCGCGTTGCAGGCGGGGACGTTCGGGCGGGCCTTCGCGGTCCGGTTCTCCTCGGCGACGGTGGTCGTCGCGGTGGTGTGCAGCGCGGTCGTGGGAGGGGTGCTGCTGTGAAGCGGTTCATGCGGGTCGCGTTGCTGGTGCTGTGCGGGCTGGGTTTGTTGCAGACCGCGCTGTTCACGGACGAGTACCTACGGTTCGTGAAGCCGGGGATGCGCTGGCTGCTGATCGCGTCGGGTGTGGTGCTGGTGGGCCTGGGGGTCCTGGAGGCGCTGTCCGCGCGCCTGGGGCGGAAGGAGCGGGGACGTCACGAGGGGCACCACGAGGGACCTGGGGAGCACGACGGTCACGGCCATGACCACTCCCGGGTCCCGCGCGTGGCCTGGCTGCTGTTCCTGCCGGTGCTGAGCCTGCTGTTCTACGCCCCGCCCGCGCTCGGCTCGTACACGGCCGCACGGGAGCCGGCCAAGGTGGTCGCGGTGCAGGACGACGGGTTCGATCCGCTGCCGGCGACCTCGCCGCTGCCGATCACGCTGACCGGGTTCACCCAGCGGGTGCAGCAGGACCGCAGCCGGGCGATCAAGGGGCGCGCGGTGCAGCTCACGGGGTTCGTCTCGCCGGCCGACGGGGGCGGCTGGTACCTGACGCGGATCCTCATCAGCTGCTGCGCGGCGGACGCCACCACGCTGAAGGTACGGGTGTACGGCGGCACCCCGCCGAAGGCGGACACCTGGGTGACGGTCACCGGGACCTGGCACCCGGGCGGCACACTGGGCACCTCGTCGGCGGCGGTGGCGGTGGACGCCCGGAGCCTGAAGAAGGTGCGCAAGCCGTCGAACGCGTACATGGACGCGCTTCCCCTGGGCTGACGCCGGGCCTCCTCGGGAGCCGGGAATAGCCGGAGGCGGGGGACCGTTCAAGGGCTATAGTTGAACGGTCAACAACTTGGGAGGTTGAGCGACCATGCAGTTCGGGATCTTCACGGTGGGCGATGTGACGCCGGACCCGACGACCGGCCGTACGCCGAGCGAGCGGGAGCGGATCAAGGCCATGGTCGCCATCGCGCTCAAGGCGGAGGAGGTCGGGCTCGACGTCTTCGCCACCGGGGAGCACCACAACCCGCCGTTCGTGCCCTCGTCGCCGACCACCATGCTCGGGTACGTCGCGGCGCGCACGGAGAAGCTGATCCTCTCCACCTCCACCACCCTCATCACCACCAACGACCCGGTGAAGATCGCCGAGGACTTCGCGATGCTCCAGCACCTGGCCGACGGCCGGGTGGACCTGATGATGGGGCGCGGCAACACCGGTCCCGTCTACCCCTGGTTCGGGCAGGACATCCGGCAGGGCATCAACCTCGCCGTCGAGAACTACGCGCTGCTGCGCCGGCTGTGGCGGGAGGACGTCGTGGACTGGGAGGGCAAGTTCCGCAGCCCGCTCCAGGGCTTCACCTCCACGCCGAGGCCCCTCGACGACGTCCCGCCGTTCGTCTGGCACGGCTCCATCCGGTCCCCGGAGATCGCCGAGCAGGCCGCCTACTACGGTGACGGCTTCTTCCACAACAACATCTTCTGGCCCGCCGACCACACCAAGCGCATGGTCGAGCTGTACCGGTCCCGGTACGCCCACTACGGGCACGGCACGCCCGAGCAGGCCATCGTGGGGCTGGGCGGCCAGGTGTTCATGCGGAAGAACTCGCAGGACGCGGTGCGCGAGTTCCGCCCCTACTTCGACAACGCGCCCGTCTACGGGCACGGCCCGTCCCTGGAGGACTTCACCGAGCAGACCCCGCTGACCGTCGGCACGCCCGAGCAGGTCGTCGAGAAGACCCTCGCCTTCCGCGAGTACGCCGGCGACTACCAGCGCCAGCTGTTCCTGCTCGACCACGCGGGGCTGCCGCTGAAGACCGTCCTGGAGCAGATCGACCTGCTCGGCGAGGAGGTCGTGCCGGTGCTGCGCAAGGAGTTCGCCGCCGGGCGCCCGGCCGAGGTACCGGAGGCGCCCACCCACCAGTCGCTGCTGGCGGCCGCACGGAAGGAGACCGTGGCATGAAGCTCGTCGTCGTCTCGGCGGGACTGAGCGTCCCCTCGTCGACCAGGCTGCTCGCCGACCGGCTCGCCGGGGCGGTCGGGGCGCGGACGCCCGTGGACGTCCAGGTCGTGGAGCTGCGCGACCTCGCGGTGGAGATCGCGCACCACTTCACCAACGGGTTCCCCGGGCGCGGGCTCGCCGCCGCCCTGGACGCGGTCGGGGCCGCCGACGGACTGATCGTCGTCACACCGGTGTTCTCGGCGTCGTACAGCGGACTGTTCAAGTCGTTCTTCGACGTGCTGGACCGGGACGCGCTGACCGGGAAGCCGGTGCTGATCGCGGCGACCGGCGGCTCCGCCCGGCACTCGCTGGTCCTGGAACACGCGCTGCGGCCGCTCTTCGCCCATCTGCGGGCCGTCGTCGTCCCGACCGCCGTCTACGCCGCCTCGGAGGACTGGGGTGCCGAGGGGCTGCCGGAGCGGATCGAGCGGGCCGCGGGGGAGCTGGCGGCGCTGATGGGCGGCCTGTCGGCGGTGCGGGTCCGGCAGCCGGTGAAGGACGCCTTCGACGTCGTACCGTTCGCCGAGCAGCTGGCGGCGCTGCGGCCCGCGGGGTGAGGTTGCCTCCGGCTGAGTGAGAGGGCAGTAAGAAGCCCGGCGGAAGGAAGATCATCAGGTCGTCCGACCCGGAAAGCTTGGCAGACTGGCTTCGTGCCTCCCACCCTGCTGCTCGCCGAAGACGACCGCGCCATCCGCCACGCCCTGGAACGCGCCCTGGCCCTGGAGGGGTACCAGGTCACCGCGGTCGCCGACGGCGTCGAGGCGCTGGCCCACGCCCACAAGTCGCCGCCGGACGTGCTCGTCCTCGACGTGATGATGCCCGGGATCGACGGACTCCAGGTCTGCCGGGTGCTGCGCGCCGAGGGCGACCGCACGCCGATCCTGATGCTGACCGCGCTGGTGGAGACCGCCGACCGGATCGCCGGGCTCGACGCGGGCGCCGACGACTACGTCGTCAAGCCGTTCGACGTCGAGGAGGTCTTCGCCAGGCTGCGGGCGCTGCTGCGGCGCACCAACCCGGCCGGTGTCCCCGTACCGGCGGAGCCCGCCGCCCCCCGGCAGACGCCCGAGCGGTACCTGGAGGCGGCCGGGCTGCGCATGGACCCGCAGGCGCGGCGGGCCTGGCGGGGCGAGCGCGAGCTGGAGCTCACCCGCACCGAGTTCGAACTGCTGGAACTCCTCGTGCGCAACGCCGGGATCGTCCTCGACCACTCCACGATCTACGACCGCATCTGGGGCTACGACTTCGGCCCCGGCTCCAAGAACCTCGCCGTCTACGTCGGCTACCTCCGCCGCAAACTCGACCACCCGGCCGCCTCCCCGCTGATCCACACCGTGCGCGGCGTGGGATACGTGCTGCGGGAGGACTGAGTGGGCCGGCTGCGGCGGCTGGTGGGTGGGCCGCGGCCGAAGCTGGTGTCGTTGCGGACGACGTTCGCGGTGTCGTTCGCGGCGGTGACCGCCGCGGTGACCGTGCTGGTGGGGGTGTTCTCGTACTCGGCGGCGGCCCGGCTGGTGCGGGTCGACCAGGAGTCGGTGTTCGACGAGGTCGTGCAGGATCTGCGGGACGAGGTGCGCGGGCACGCGATGGCGCCCGAGGACTTCTTCTCCGCGGCGCCGGGGCACGACATCGTGCGGCCCGCGCGGACCAACGTGCAGGTGCTCGGGGCCGACGGGGCGGTCGTCGACAGCGGGAGCCCGCGGCTGCCCGTGGTGGCCGCCGACCGGAAGGTCGCGGCGGCCCCCGCGGCCGGGCGGATGGCCGAGCACAAGGACGTGGACGTCGGCAGCGACGTGTACCGGGTCGCGACCGTCGCGCTCGGCGGCGGGCGTGGCGCGGTGCAGGTGGCGCAGGAGTTCAGCGACACCGAGGACCTGCTGCGGGCGCTCCAGCAGCGCACCCTGATCCTGATGACCGCCGTCGTGCTGGCCGCGGGCCTGTTCGGCTGGTGGCTGGCCCGGCGCATCACCCACCGTCTGGTGATCCTCACCACCGCCGCCGAGGACGTCGCCCGCACCCGGCGGCTCGGCGTGCAGGTGCCGGTCACCGGTCATGACGAGGTGGGCCGGCTCGGCCGGGCCTTCGACCGGATGCTGGGCCGGCTCGCCCAGTCGGAGGAGGACCAGCGGCGGCTGGTGCAGGACGCGGGGCACGAGCTGCGCACCCCGCTGACCTCGCTGCGGACGAACATCTCGCTGCTGCGGCGGATCGACGAGCTGCCGCCCGCCATGCGCGAGGACCTGGTCGCCGACCTCACCCAGGAGGCCCGTGAGCTGACCGACCTGGTCAACGAACTCGTCGACCTCGCCGCCGGCCAGGCCGACAACGAGCCCCCGCAGAAACTGGACATCGCCGACATCGCCGAGGAGGTCGCGGGCCTCGCCCGGCGCCGCACCGGACGGGTGATCCAGGTCCGGGCGAGCGGCGACACCACGACCGACGGCCGGCCGGGCATGCTCCAGCGGGCCGTGTCCAACCTCGTGGAGAACGCCACCAAGTTCGACCGCGAGGGCGTGGCGCCCGTCGAGATCACCGTCACCGGGCCCGCCCGGCCCGGCGTCGTCCGCGTCGAGGTCCTCGACCGCGGGCCCGGCATCGCCGTCGAGGACCTGACCCGGGTCTTCGACCGCTTCTACCGCGCCGCCGACGCCCGCTCCCTGCCCGGATCCGGCCTCGGCCTGTCGATCGTGCGGGAGGTGGCCCTCTCCCACGGCGGCGCCCCGTTCGCCCACCGGCGGGCGGGCGGCGGCTCGGTGATCGGGTTCACGGTGGGCGGGGGGTTGTGACGAGGGCGGTCGGCGTACGACGCTCTCCACGTCGGAGGCCGGCGGTGAAGGGGAGCGGACACGTTGCTGGGTGACCGGGTGCTGAGTGACCAGGCTTTGAGTGACCAGGAGAAGGCCGTGCTGGCGGCGGTCGACGAGCCGGACGCCGTAGGGACGCTGCGGGAGCTGATCGCGGTCCCGAGCGTCACCGGGAGCGCCGCCGAGTCCGAGCTCCAGCACCGGCTGGCCGGGCGGCTGGAGCGGCTGGGGCTGGACGTCGACCTGTGGTCCATGGACCTGCCGGAACTGTGCGCGCACCCGGACTTCCCCGGGATGGAGGTGCCGCGCGAGGAGGCCTGGGGGCTGGTCGGCCACACGGCCGACGGCGGGGACGGGCCGACGCTGATCCTCCAGGGGCATGTGGACGTCGTACCGCCCGGCGACCCGGCCGCGTGGGACGGGGATCCGTTCGTGCCCCGGGTGACCGGTGATCTGGTGCACGGGCGCGGGGCGTGCGACATGAAGGCAGGGCTCGCGGCGCAACTGGCCGCGCTGGCGGCGATCAGGGCGGCCGGGGTGCGGCTGCGCGGGCGGGTCGCCGTGCACTTCGTCGTCGGCGAGGAGGACGGCGGGATCGGCGCCTTCGGGACCCTCCGGCGCGGACACGGCGGCGACGCGTGCGTGATCGCCGAACCGACCGGCGGGACCGTGATCACCGCGAACGCGGGCGCGCTGACCTTCCGGCTCAACGTGCCCGGCCGGGCCGCCCACGCCAGCTCGCGCGAGGCCGGGGTGAGCGCGATCGACGCCTATCTGCCGCTGCACCGGGCGCTGGCCCGGCTGGAGGCCGACCGCAACCGCGACCCCGACCCGCTGCTCGCCGAGTACCCCATCCCGTACTCCCTCTCCGTCGGCACCCTGCGTTCCGGCGACTGGGCGAGCAGCGTGCCCGACACGCTCGTCGCCGAGGGGCGGTTCGGGGTGCGGCTCGGGGAGGACCCGGCCCTGGCACGGGCGGCACTGGAGCGGTGCGTGGCCGAGGCGTGCGCCGAGGACCCCTGGCTGCGGGCGCATCCCGCGACCGTGACCTGGCCGGGCGGGCAGTTCGCGAGCGGGCGGCTGGCGGCCGGGCATCCGCTGCGGGACACCGTGGCCGAGGCGTACGCCGACGCCACCGGTGCGGCCCGGCCCCGGGAGCGCGGGGCGACGTACGGCAGCGATCTGCGCCACTACACCGGCGCCGGGATCCCCACGCTCCAGTTCGGGCCGGGGGACATCGGCGTCGCGCACAGCGCCCGGGAGCACGTGTCCGTGCGGGAGGTGACCGACACGGCCCGGACCTTCGCGCTGACCGTGCTGCGGACGGTGGGCGTGAAGTCGTGAGGTGAGGGGCGGCGCCGGCGCGTCGGCGGGGAGGGGGCCCCGTGAGAGTGCCGGCGTTCGCCGTCGTGCTGCGGCACGCGCGGTTCCGGCGGGTGTGGTGCGGGCAGGTGGCGAGCGCCGTCGGGGGCGGGGTCGCGCCGGTCGCGCCGGCGCCGGGTGCGGGCCTTCGCGGACGCCCCCCCGCTGCCGGCGCCGTACGTCCGGGCGCCCGATCGGGAACCCCGGGCGGCCGGTTTCCCTCCTCCGGGGTGGCGGCGGCGGATGAGCGCGGGCCCGCGGGTTTGCGTACCTCCGCCCGACGGGCCCTGTGCGGATGCGAGGATGAGGCGCCATGACTGCCGGGTGGTGTACACGCACACTGCGTGCCGCGATGTTCGCGGCCGTCTGTGTGCTGCTCGCCGCCCTGGGCCACGTCCTGATGTCCGGCGACCACGTCCCCGCCTGGGCCCTGGCCGCCGGTGCGGCCGCGACCGGTGCGGTGGGCTGGTGCCTGGCGGGCCGCGAGCGGGGGCCGGTGTCGGTGGTCGCGGTCGTGGTGGCCGCGCAGACCCTCCTGCACTGGGCGTTCGAGTACGCGCAGACGGTGGGCGCGCACGCGGCTGTGAAGGGCATGGGCTCGATGTCCGTGGACGCCATGGACGCCATGGACGCCATGGATGCCACCACGGATGCCGCGGGCGGTATGGCCGGCATGGGTGGCATGGACATGGTGCACATGGCCGGCATGGGCCACATGGGGCACATGGGCCACACCGGGAGCGGCGGCCGGGGTGTTCTGGAGAGCGTCGCCGGTCTCTCCTCGTCCGGGATGTTCGCCGCCCACCTGCTGGCCGCGCTGTTGTGCGGACTGTGGCTGGCCCACGGTGAGCGGGCCGCGTTCCGGGTCCTGCGGGCGCTGGCCGGCCGGCTCGCGGCGCCGCTGCGGCTGCTGCTCGCCCTGCCCCTCGCGCCCGAGCGCCCGCGCATCCGGCCGCGCCGCCGCCGGTCCCAGCGGGCGCCGCGGCTCCTCCTCGTCCACGCGATCACTTCTCGGGGTCCGCCCCTGGGGGCCGCTGCCGTCTGACGGCAGCCGGTGACCCGGGCCGCCCCTGTGCGCCCCGGGCTTCGGCCGTACGTGCGCGCAGGCGCCGTAGGGCCCTCTCCCCGTATCCGGACCGGGGGCCCGGCCCCCGGCGTCCGGACGACCGAGAAGGACACCCTCAGGTGATCACCTCTGTCCCCGCATCATGCCCCCAGCCCCTTTCCCGGCCCCTTTCCCGGCCCCTTTCCCGGCCCCTTTCCCAGCCCCTTTCCCGGCCCCGTTCCGAGCCCCGTTCCGAGTTGTCCCGCGACGACTCGATCACCGAGTGGGCGCTGGCCGCGCGCGGCGGCGACCCGGCCGCCGTCGAGCGGTTCGTGCGCGCCCTGCACCGGGACGTCCAGCGGTACGTCGCCCATCTGTGCGGCGATCCCCAGGCTGTGGACGACCTCGCCCAGGACACCTTCCTGCGGGCGCTCGGCAGTCTGCACCGGTTCGAGGGCCGTTCCTCGGCGCGCTCCTGGCTGCTGTCCATCGCCCGCCGCGCCGTGACCGACAGCTACCGGTACGCCTCCGCCCGGCCGCGCCCGGCCGACGTACCGGACTGGCAGCTGGCCGTGGAGTCGGCTCAGCCGCGCGGGCTGCCCGGGTTCGACGACGGGATCGTGCTGCTCGATCTGCTGGCCGCGCTGCCGGACGAGCGGCGCGAGGCGTTCGTCCTCACCCAGCTGCTCGGACTGCCGTACGCGGAGGCGGCCGAGGTCAGCGACTGCCCGGTGGGCACGGTCCGCTCCCGGGTGGCCCGGGCGCGCGCCTCGCTGGCCGACCTGCTGGACGCGGCGGAGGAGCGCACGCCCGTGGCCGCCTGAACGGTGGTACGAATGGGTAATAGTGCCTAATAGTGCGACATGTGGGCTGTGCCGTACCCCCGAAGTACGCCACGCAGGAGAGCGAGATGAGCTGCCATGGAGGCACTCACCGCGCGGGTCACCGTCGACGAGCACGCCACTGTGACCGGCTGGAACGAGGGTGCCGAGCGGCTGCTCGGATACCGGGCGGAGGAGATCGTGGGCCGGCGGGCCGCCGTCCTGCTGGCCGAGGACCCGGCCGCCCGCGATCTCCCGGCCCTCGCCGCACTGCCCCGCTGGCACGGCACCCTCACCCTCCGGGACCGGTCCGGCCACCGGCTGAGGGCGAGGGTGCTGGCCCATCACCGCGCGGCGCGGGACGGCACCCGTGACTGGCTCCTGGTCTCCGCGGTACCGGGGGTGCGGAACGGGTCCGAGGACGACACGCTGATGCGGCGGGGCCTGATGCAGTCCCCGTCCTGCGCGACCTCGGTGTACGACACCGACCTGCGCTACCGCCGCTCCAGCCTGGCCGCGCAGCACGCCCTCGGCCTCGGCGAGGAGGAGCTGCGCGGGCTGCGGATGACGGACGTGATCCTCACACCGGTGTCGGAGCTGGTCGAGCGGCGGATGCGGCTGGCCCTGGAGACGGGGGAGCCGCAGTACGTCGAGAACCACGCCCGCGCGCCCGGCGAGGCCCGTGAGCACGCCTGGTCGGTCCACCTCTACCGGGTGGAGGACCCGGACGACGGCCGGGTGCTCGGGGTGGCCGCCACCGGGCACGACGTGACCGAGCAGTACTGGGCCCGCAAGCGTCTCCAGCTGATCGCCGCGGCCAGCTCGCGGATCGGCAGCACCCTCGATGTGGCACGGACGGCGCAGGAGCTGGCGGACGTGGCGGTGCCGGACCTCGCCGACTTCCTCAGCGTGGATCTGCTGACCTCGTTCGAGGAGGACGCGGAGGGCGCGGAGGGTGCCGACGGCGGGGCGGCCGCGGCGGACGCCGGGGCCGGTGACGGGGTGTCGCTGGCGCTGCGGCGGGTCGCCCATCAGTCGGTGCTGCCGGGCGTCCCCGAGGCCGTCCTCGCGCTGGGCGAGGTGGACGAGTACCCGGAGGGCTCACCGCCGGTGGAGAGCCTGCGGTCGGGGCGGGGCCTGTACCGCCGGGTGTTCCCGGCCGCGCTGCCCGCCTGGGTCGCCGACGATCCGCTGCGCATCGCCCGGATCCGCGACTTCGGCTTCCACTCCGTGATGGCCGTGCCCCTGTCGGCGCGCGGGACGACCCTCGGGGTGGTCGTCCTCGCCCGGCACCGGCGTCCCGACCCGTTCCAGGAGGACGACCTGGTGCTCGCCGAGGAGCTGGCCGCCCGGGCGGCGGTCTGCATCGACAACGCCCGGCGCTACACACGGGCCCGGGGCACGGCGGTCACCCTCCAGCGCAGTCTGCTGCCGCAGCGGCTGCCCGAGCAGTCGGCGGTGGAGGTCGCCTCCCGCTATCTGCCGGCCGGCGCCCGGGCCGGGGTGGGCGGCGACTGGTTCGACGTGATCCCGCTGTCGGGGGCGCGGGTGGCGTTGGTCGTGGGGGACGTGGTGGGCCACGGCATCCACGCCTCGGCGACCATGGGGCGGCTGCGGACGGCCGTACGGACCCTCGCCGACATCGATCTGCCGCCCGACGAGCTGCTCACCCATCTCGACGACCTGGTGGCCCGGCTGGCCACCGAGGCGGAGGACGCCGAGAACGGGGAGACCGCCGGGGACGTGGGCGCGACCTGCCTCTACGCCGTCTACGACCCCGTCTCCCGGCGGTGCGCGCTCGCCCGGGCCGGGCATCCGCCGCCCGCGCTGGTCCGTCCGGACGGCGGGGTGGAGCTGCTCGACCTGCCCGCCGGGCCGCCGCTGGGCCTGGGCGGACTGCCCTTCGAGTCGGTCGAGTTCGACCTGCCCGAGGGCAGTGTGCTCGCCCTCTACACCGACGGTCTCCTCGACTCCCGCACCCGCCGGGCCGACACGTCCGACGACGGCGTCTCCCGGCTGTGCCGGAACCTGGCCCGGCCCGCCGACTCGCTGGACGCCCTGTGCGACACGGTCCTCGGCGGGATGCTGCCGCAGCGGCCCGCCGACGACGTGGCGCTGCTCGTCGCCCGTACCCGGGGCCTCGACGCCTCCCGGGTCGCGATCTGGGACGTGGAGCCGGACCCGGCGGCCGTCGCCGAGACCCGCAAGAACGTGATCGCGTGCCTGGAGGCCTGGGGGCTGACCGACGCGGCCTTCGTCACCGAGCTGATCGTCAGCGAGCTGGTCACCAACGCCATCCGGCACGCCGAACCGCCGGTCCAGCTCCGGCTGATCCACGACCGGGCCCTCATCTGCGAGGTCTCCGACGCCAGCGGCACCGCCCCGCACATGCGCCGGGCCCGCACCTTCGACGAGGGCGGCCGGGGCCTGCTGCTGGTCGCCCAGCTCACCGAACGCTGGGGCACCCGCCCCGGCACGAAGGGCGGCAAGACGATCTGGGCGGAGCAGAACGTCCAGTAGCGCCGCCGTGCGCGAGGCGTGCGGGAGGCGTGCGGGAGCCGTGCGTGGGGCGTACGCATCCTGTGGCGCTTGGTGGCATGAACCTGATCAACTGGCCCCATGGTCGGACTCATCCTCCGCGCCCTCCCGTTCTGGGTGCGCGAACCCCTGCTGATCGTGTTCGGCGCCGTCTTCGCCGGCTTCCTCTTCTACCTCGCGGCCGCCCGGGACGGTGGCTGGGCGGCCGTCGGCATCGGTGCCGCCGCCCTGCTGTTCACCGCCCTGCGCGTGCACACCGTCCGCCGGGCCTGGCGGGACCGCAGGCTGCTCGAGGAGGCACGAGAAGCGGGAGCGTGAGGCCCGCCGCGACCGCTGCGAGCTTGTCCGGGTTGGCGACGTTGTGCGGCGCGGTGATCCGGCCGTCCTCGTGGAAGTCGAAGGTGACCGTGGGCGAACCGGGAGCCCACCGGTCGCCGCGCCCACGACCGGCCTGAGCGGCTCCATCAGCGCGTTGACCTCCTTCGGCACGGACACCGCCCGCTCCAGCGGGTTCGGCGTCTCCAGGACCACCAGACCACCGGCATCGCCGTCGACACCGACTCGGCGTCCAGGACGGAGTCGGCGAGGCCGGCGTAACCGGCGCCGAGGAGCAGGGCACGGTGTGCGGGACGGGCGTGCGTGACACGGGGCGGATGTGACCCCGCTCACAGCCATCCGGGCGACTTTGCATGGTCATGCGTCATCATGCATACTCTTCCTATGTCCAAGGTCCTCACCTCCCTTCCGGTCGGCGAGCGCGTCGGCATCGCCTTCTCCGGCGGACTCGACACGTCGGTCGCCGTCGCGTGGATGCGCGACAAGGGCGCCGTCCCCTGCACCTACACCGCCGACATCGGCCAGTACGACGAGCCCGACATCGCCTCGGTGCCCGGCCGCGCGCACACCTACGGCGCCGAGATCGCGCGGCTGGTCG
This sequence comes from Streptomyces griseoruber, assembly GCF_001514205.1. Lineage (GTDB taxonomy): Bacteria > Actinomycetota > Actinomycetes > Streptomycetales > Streptomycetaceae > Streptomyces > Streptomyces griseoruber. Next base: position 50,429 of record NZ_KQ948786.1, read on the forward strand.
ACTGCCGCGCGGCGCTGGTCGAGGAGGGCCTGGCCGCGCTCGCCTGCGGCGCGTTCCACATCCGCTCCGGCGGGCGGGCGTACTTCAACACCACCCCGCTCGGCCGCGCGGTCACCGGCACCCTGCTGGTCCGCGCCATGCTCGAGGACGACGTCCAGATCTGGGGCGACGGCTCGACCTTCAAGGGCAACGACATCGAGCGGTTCTACCGCTACGGTCTGCTCGCCAACCCCCACCTGCGGATCTACAAGCCGTGGCTGGACGCCAACTTCGTGACGGAGCTCGGCGGCCGCAAGGAGATGTCCGAGTGGCTCCTCGCCCACGGACTGCCCTACCGGGACAGCACCGAGAAGGCGTACTCCACCGACGCCAACATCTGGGGCGCCACCCACGAGGCGAAGACGCTGGAGCACCTGGACACCGGCGTCGAGACCGTGGAGCCCATCATGGGTGTGCGGTTCTGGGACCCGCGGATCGAGATCGCCCCCGAGGACGTGACGATCGGCTTCGACCAGGGCCGTCCGGTCACCATCAACGGCAAGGAGTTCGGCTCCGCCGTGGAGCTGGTGATGGAGGCCAACGCCATCGGCGGCCGGCACGGCCTCGGCATGTCCGACCAGATCGAGAACCGGATCATCGAGGCCAAGAGCCGCGGCATCTACGAGGCGCCCGGCATGGCCCTGCTGCACGCCGCGTACGAGCGTCTCGTCAACGCGATCCACAACGAGGACACCGTCGCCCAGTACCACAACGAGGGCCGGCGCCTCGGCCGGCTGATGTACGAGGGCCGCTGGCTGGACCCGCAGGCGCTGATGGTCCGTGAGTCGCTCCAGCGCTGGGTCGGCGCCGCCGTCACCGGCGAGGTCACCCTGCGGCTGCGGCGCGGCGAGGACTACTCGATCCTCGACACCACCGGCCCGGCCTTCAGCTACCACCCGGACAAGCTGTCCATGGAGCGCACCGAGGACTCCGCGTTCGGCCCGGTGGACCGGATCGGCCAGCTCACCATGCGCAACCTCGACATCGCCGACTCCCGCGCCAAGCTGGAGCAGTACGTCGGCCTCGGGCTGCTCGGCAGCACGGCCACCCCGGCGCTCGGCGCCGCCCAGGCCGCCGCGACCGGTCTGATCGGCACCCTCCCCGAGGGCGGCGCCGAGGCGATCGCCTCCCGCGGCGAGGTCTCCGAGGAGGACGCCCTCCTGGACCGCGCGGCGATGGAGTCCGGCACGGACTGACCCGCGGCGGACAGCACGGGGCCGGCCGGGCGCGAGACGCGCCCGGCCGGCCCTGCGGCGTTCACGCCGGGCGGAGTTCGGCCTGGTCCTTGGTGGTCGTGACCTGCTCGCCGCCCGTGCTGTAGGTCACCACACCCGACCAGCGGCGGTCGGCGCCCCGGCGCCACTCGGTGAGCAGACCGGGGACCCACGCGTCCGCGACGAGCACCTGGCACGGCTTGGCGTCGGCCGAGGGGCGGTAGGCGGGGAAGCAGGGGATGCAGGCGCCCCGGCCCTCCGCCAGGGCGACGGACAGGGCCACCTGGCGCGGCTCGTGCGTCTCCCGGCCGAAGCGCCGGGCCTTGCGCTGCCCGTCGCGCAGGGCCTCGCAGGCCGTGGCGCGGTGGAAGACGGAACCACCCTGGGTGACGTACACCCGGGCGGTCAGTCCGCGGGGCACCGGGGAGCACTCGGTGCACTGCCCCACCACCAGATCGTGCACACACCGTTCATCGCCCATCTGATCATGTTCATGAACAGGGGGGTCCGCCGACAAGGCCGGATCAGGCCGTGCCGGCCGGTGCGGGCGCCTGGCCTCAGCCGTCCTTGCGGGCCACGCCGCCGTAGAAGCCGATCGGGGGCAGGCCGGGGTCGACGGGCTCGGTGGGGCGCCAGTCCGGGACCAGGACCAGGCCCGGCTCGAGCAGGGTCCAGTCGCGGAAGAACTCCAGGACCCGGGCGTGCTTGCGGGGGTTCATGCTGGCGGTGGCGCTGTTGTAGATCTTCACCGCGTCCGTGCGGCCGCCCTCCTCGAAGAGGTCGACCGTCGCGTGGGACAGGATGAGGTACGACCCCGTCGGCAGCGCGTCGAGCAGGGTCGCGAGGATCGCGTCCGGGTCCTCCGCCTCCGTGACGAAGTGCAGGATCGCCACCAGCATCAGCGCCACGGGCCGGTCGAGGTCGATCACCTTGCGGACGTCGGGGTGGTCGAGGACGGCCCGGGGGTCGCGCAGGTCGCCGAGGACGACGGAGGTGTTCGCGTCGTCGTCGTCCAGCAGGGACCGTGCATGGGCGCTGACGATCGGGTCGTTGTCGACGTAGGCGATCCGGGTCCCGGGGGCGACGGCGCGCGCGATCTGGTGCACGTTGGGCTCGGTCGGCAGGCCGGTGCCGATGTCGAGGATCTGCCGGATGCCGCCCTCCTGGACCACGTGTCGCACGGCACGCTGCATGAAGCTCCGGTTGGCCCGCACGGCCGCCCGCACCTCCGGGGCCGCCTTGATGAACTGCTCCGCGGCCTCCTGGTCGACCTCGTAGTTGTCCTTCCCGCCGAGGAAGTAGTCGTACATCCGGGCCGGGTGGGGCTTGCTCGTGTCGATCCTGGGAGAGGTCATGCTGCCTGGCTCCGTCCGAAACCATGGTGAGTGACTGTCAGATCATCATTTTGGCACGGGCGTTGAGGCCGCAGGCCGTAGCCACCCTCGACGAACTCGAATCCCCGGGCCCGGACCGGCACTTCACCCTGGTGCACGAGGACGGGCCGCCGCCGCGGGGGTGAGGCGGGGCGGCTGTCGTGGGAGGCGGACCGGGCGCAGCCACGCCGCGGCGACTCCCGAGGGCGCCGCTCCCGCGCCCCGGCCGACGCCCTCGCGGCCGACGCGGTGACGCCCATCCGGAGGAAATCGCCGACTGGGTCCGGAAGCTGTGCCACGGCAGCCGTCCGACGGGCGAGACCCTCGTCGTCAGCGGTGGTCCGACGGTCCGCTGAGTACCCACCGTGCGCTCCGCCGTACATCCCCGTGCAACGCCGTACAAGGAGGTACGCCCATGACCGTCCAGCACGCACCGGCCGAGGACCTGCGCCTGACCGCCGGGGTCCATGCCGCCGTCCTGGCGCGGGATCCCGCCCAGTCCGAGTTCCACCAGGCCGTACGCGAGGTGCTGGAGTCCCTGGAACCGGTCCTCGCCCGCCGGCCCGAGTACAGCCGCCACCGGATCCTGGAGCGGCTGTGCGAGCCGGAGCGCCAGCTCGTCTTCCGTGTCCCGTGGGTGGACGACGAGGGCCGGATCCAGGTCAACCGGGGCTTCCGGGTGGAGTTCAACAGCGCCCTCGGCCCCTACAAGGGCGGTCTGCGCTTCCACCCGTCCGTGAACCTCGGGATCGTGAAGTTCCTCGGCTTCGAGCAGATCTTCAAGAACGCGCTGACCGGTCTGCCCATCGGCGGTGGCAAGGGCGGCGCCGACTTCGACCCCAAGGGCCGCTCCGACGGCGAGATCATGCGCTTCTGCCAGTCCTTCATGCTGGAACTCCACCGCCACCTCGGCGAGCACACCGACGTGCCCGCCGGGGACATCGGGGTCGGGACGCGCGAGATCGGCTATCTCTTCGGCCAGTACAAGCGCATCACCAACCGCTACGAGTCCGGGGTGCTCACCGGCAAGGGCCTGAACTGGGGCGGCTCCCACGTCCGCACCGAGGCCACCGGGTACGGCACCGTCTACTTCGTCTCCGAGATGCTCGCCGCCCGCGGCCAGGACCTCGACGGCCGGCGGGTCGTCGTCTCCGGCTCCGGCAACGTCGCGATCTACGCGGCCCGCAAGGCGCACGAACTCGGCGCGAAGGTCGTCGCCCTGTCCGACTCCGGCGGGTACGTGGTCGACGAGGAGGGCATCGACCTCGACGTGATCAAGGACATCAAGGAGGTCCGCCGAGCCCGGATCAAGGAGTACGCCGAGGTCGTGCGCCGGGCCCGCTACCTCGAGGGCGGTTCCGTCTGGGACGTGCCGTGCACGGTCGCGCTGCCCTGCGCCACCCAGAACGAACTCGACGAGACCGCGGCCCGCGCCCTGCTCGCCGGCGGGGTCGTGGCGGTCGCCGAGGGCGCCAACATGCCCACGACCCCCGGCGCCGTACGGCTCTTCCAGGAGGCGGGCGTGGCCTTCGGCCCGGGCAAGGCGGTCAACGCCGGCGGGGTCGCCACCTCGGCCCTGGAGATGGCCCAGAACGCCGGCCGCGACTCCTGGACCTTCGAGGACACCGACCGCCGCCTCGCGGCCATCATGGCCACCATCCACACCACCTGCCGTACGACCGCGGAGGAGTACGGCGCCCCCGGCAACTACGTCGTCGGCGCCAACATCGCGGGCTTCCTCAAGGTGGCGGACACCATGCTGGACCTCGGGGTGATCTGACCAGGCTCGGTCCCGGGCCGGACCGGAGCCGACCCCGGCCCGGGCGAGCCGCCGCGTCCCCCGGCGCGACCGGTGGCAGACTTCCCCGGTGATTATCGAACGCGTGTACGCGCACCCGGCCGGGGACGGCTCGTCCGCCGCAGGCCCGTACAGCGAAGAACACTGGCCCTGGTCCGTGCCCTGCGTCCGCGAGCTCCTGGGCGACGGGCTGCGCTTCACCGCGCCGGTGACGTTCCTCGTCGGCGAGAACGGCTCGGGAAAGTCGACCCTCGTCGAGGCCCTCGCCGAGGGCTTCGGCCTGGACCCCTGGGGCGGGTCCCACGACTGGCGCTACGCCGCCCACCGCCCGAAGTCCGTCCTGGGCGAGCTGATCCGCTTCGACGCGGCACCGCGCGGACGGCGCATGCTGGGCAACTGGTCGGCCCGCAAGGGCTTCTTCCTGCGCGCCGAGACGGCGAGGGACGCGCTGGACCGGGAAGGGTTCGCCCCGGACTCGGTCAGCCACGGCGAGGGCTTCCTCGCCGCCTTCCGGGGGAAGTTCCTCCAGCCCGGCCTGTACGTCCTGGACGAGCCCGAGGCCGCGCTCTCCTTCTCCTCCTGCCTCGAACTGATCGGTCACCTCGACCAGTTGGCGGCCACCGGCGCACAGGTCATCTGCGCCACCCATTCACCGCTGCTGACCGCGCTCCCGGGCGCCGACATCATCGAGGTCGGCGACCACGGCCTCCGCCGCGTGCCCTGGCCCGACCTCACCCTGGTCGACCACTGGCGCCGCTACCTCACGGACCCGCAGTCCTACCTGCGGCACATCCTCGGCTGAGGCCGGCTCAGGGCCACACCAGGCAGTACGGCTGATGCCCCGCCTCATGCAGCCGGTGCGAGAAGTCCTGCCACTCGTGCAGCAGCTGGTACACGTTGAACGCGTCCCGCGGGCCGCCCCGGTCCGGGACCGTGGACCAGATGAAGGCGGCCGCGCCCACCGCCTCCTCGCCGATGTCGCGGAGGGGGTCGACGACCGTCATGGGGAGTTTCACGACCGCGTAGTCGGGGTGGAGGACGACCAGCTCGAGCGGGGGGACCTTGTGCAGGGGGACGCCTTCGATGCCCGTGAGGACCATCGCGGCCATCGTCTCCGGCTTGATCTTGGTGAACATGCCGTTCATGCCGAGCTCGTCGCCGCCGAGCTCCTCGGGGCGCATCGAGATCGGGACGCGGGCCGCCGTCGCGCCGTCCGGCGCGCCGAAGTACTTGTACGTCACCCCCACCCGACCACCATTCCCGCTCCCGGGCCCATTCGGTACACCCTGGTCCTTACCCGGGCTCATGCCCTGGCTCTGACGTGCGTCGTCGCGTCCCTCGTTGACTTCCTCCACGTCGCGCCGGTGCCTTCCCCGCCGGGCACGTCGAGGACCCAGGTCATCAGTCCCCTCGCCCAGTCCGCCACCGCGATGCATATCTCCACCCGACTGCTTTTCTAGGACGCGTGGCCCCGGCCGCGCAACCCGATCATCGTGTCAGTGACCTCCCCCACGGCCGCCCGCCGAAACGTGCGTTGAAACACCTGTCCGCAGGATCTTCGCAGCCCCTCGACACCCGGTCGTTGTGAGCTACGTCTATCAGCCTCAGTCCGTCTCATATCAGGCTCAGTCCATCTCAGTTTCTCAGATGACGGCCGGTGCGGGAGGGGCCAGTGCCTTCCTGCCCCGCGGGCCCGCACGCCCCCTGGCCTACCCTGGGGAGTCACTGGCAACCGGAGTCCAACAAGTCGGAGAAGGTCGGAGAAGTCGCAGGTCATGAGCGAACTGCCCTATTCATACGATGCGCCTGTCTCGCAGGCGTTGTTCGACCGAGCGGCCGCCGTCACCCCGGGCGGTGTGAACTCGCCGGTCCGCGCCTTCCGTGCGGTGGGCGGAACGCCCCGCTTCATGGTGTCCGGCAACGGTCCGTATCTGACCGACGCCGACGGGCGGGAGTACGTCGATCTCGTCTGCTCGTGGGGGCCCATGATCCTCGGGCACTCCCACCCCGAGGTGATCGCCGCCGTGCGGGAGGCCGTCTCGCGCGGTACCTCCTTCGGTACGCCCGGTGAGGGCGAGGTCGCCCTCGGCGAGGAGATGGTCGCGCGGATCGAGCCCCTGGAGCAGGTGCGGCTCGTCAGCAGCGGGACCGAGGCGACCATGTCCGCGATCCGCCTCGCCCGCGGGTTCACCCGGCGGACCAAGGTGATCAAGTTCGCCGGCTGCTACCACGGCCACGTCGACTCGCTGCTCGCCGCGGCGGGGAGCGGGGTCGCCACGTTCGCGCTGCCCGACACCCCCGGCGTCACCGGCGCCCAGGCCGGCGACACCATCGTGCTGCCGTACAACGACCTGGAGGCCGTGCAGGAGGCCTTCCACCGGCACCCGGGTGAGATCGCCTGTGTGATCACCGAGGCCTCCCCGGGCAACATGGGCGTCGTCCCGCCGCTGCCCGGCTTCAACCAGGGGCTCAAGGACGCCTGCCGGGCCAACGGCGCGCTCTTCATCTCCGACGAGGTGATGACCGGGTTCCGCACCAGCCGCGCCGGGTGGTTCGGGATCGACGGGGTACGGCCGGATCTCATGACCTTCGGGAAGGTCATGGGCGGGGGCTTCCCCGCCGCCGCCTTCGGCGGGCGGGCCGATGTGATGGCGCACCTCGCGCCCGCCGGGCCCGTCTACCAGGCCGGCACCCTCTCCGGGAACCCGGTCGCCACCGCCGCCGGCCTCGCCCAGCTCCGCCTCCTCGACGACGCGGCGTACGCCAAGGTGAACGCCGCCTCCGAGCGGATCCAGACGCTCGTCTCCGAGGCGCTCAGCAAGGAGGGCGTCGCGCACACGTTGCAGAGCGCCTCCAACATGTTCTCGGTGTTCTTCACCGACCGGCCGGTGCGCACCTACGAGGACGCCAAGGCGCAGGAGTCCTTCCGGTTCACCGCCTTCTTCCACTCGCTGCTGGCGAACGGCGTCTATCTGCCGCCGTCGTCCTTCGAGTCCTGGTTCGTTTCCACGGCCCACGACGACCGGGCCATCCAGCGGATCGCCGACGCCCTCCCGGCGGCGGCCCGAGCGGCTGCGGAGGCCACAGCGGCATGACCACCCCGGACAACAGCCTTGACGGCAACAGCGACATCACCGTCGTCCACCTCATGCGGCACGGCGAGGTCGCCAACCCGGACGGGATCCTCTACGGCCGTCTCGCCGGCTACCACCTCTCCGAGCTGGGCCGGCAGATGGCCGACCGGGTCGCCGAGCACCTCTCCTCCCGGGACGTCCGGTACGTCGTCGCGTCCCCGCTGGAGCGGGCGCAGGAGACGGCGACCCCGATCGCCAAGGCGCACGGGCTCGACCTCGCCACCGACGGGCGGCTCATCGAGGCGGACAACGTCTTCCAGGGCAAGACCTTCGGGGTCGGCGACGGCGCGCTGAAGAAGCCCGAGAACTGGAAGCACCTCGTCAACCCGTTCAAGCCGTCCTGGGGCGAGCCGTACGTCGACCAGGTCGTCCGGATGAAGGGGGCGCTGGACGCCGCCAAGGACGCGGCGCGCGGCCATGAGGCGGTGCTGGTCAGCCATCAGCTGCCGATCTGGATCGTGCGGTCCTACGTCGAGCGGCGCCGGCTCTGGCACGACCCGCGCAAGCGGCAGTGCACGCTCGCCTCGCTGACGACCTTCACCTACCGGGGCGACCGGATCGTCTCGGTCGGCTACAGCGAGCCCGCCCTCGACCTCGTACCGGCCCATCTGCGGGCCGGCGCCAAGCCGGTGAAGGGGGCGGCGCCGGGGCAGGGCAAGGCCTTCGGCGCCTGAACCCCCGCGGAACCCCTGCGGAACCCCTTCGGTGCGCAACGCATTCCGGCCGTGGCTGGGTGCTTCCTGGGCGTTCACTGTTACCGAATCCGGACGTATGAGCGGAACCCGCTCGTTCGTCGTGTCCTCTGAATGGGTGACCACCAGAGGACGCGACGAACGGGACTGCCATGCGCGCCATCACCCGAAGGGGAGCACTCGGACTCGGTGCCGGGGCCGCCGCCGCTGCCGGACTGGTCGGATGCGGGAGCCTGACCGGTACCGATCCCTCCCCCGCGGGCGGTTCCGGCAAGGGCGGTTCCGACAAGAAGGGCTCGCCGAAGCCGACCGCCACCGCCAAGCCGATCGGCGACGGTTCCACCGCCTTCACCGGCAAGCAGCCCCACCAGCCCGTCAAGCCGGTGCCGCTGGAGCCCGGCCAGGAGCCGCCGCAGTTCGTCGTCTTCTCCTGGGACGGCGCCGGCGAGGTCGGCAACGGTCTCTTCCCGCGCTTCCTGGACCTCGCCAAGGAGCACGGCGCGTCCATGACCTTCTTCCTCTCCGGGCTGTATCTGCTGCCCGAGTCGAAGAAGCGGCTCTACGACCCGCCGAACAACCCCGTCGGCGCCTCCGACATCGGCTACCTCACCGACGAGCACGTCAAGATGACCCTCACCAACGTCCGCCGGGCGTGGCTGGAGGGGCACGAGATAGGCACCCACTTCAACGGGCACTTCTGCGGCGGCTCCGGCTCGGTCGGCAACTGGACGCCCGCGCAGTGGCGCAGCGAGATCGACCAGGCGAAGAAGTTCGTGAAGGAGTGGCGGACCACCACCGGCTGGACCGATCTGCCCGCGCTGCCCTTCGACTACGACAAGGAACTCGTCGGCGGCCGCACGCCCTGCCTCCTCGGCCAGGACAATCTGCTGCCCACCGCCAAGGCGCTCGGCTGGCGCTACGACGCCTCCTCGCCGGGCGGGCGTCAGGTGTGGCCGCAGAAGAGGCAGGGGCTCTGGGACCTGCCGTTGCAGCAGATACCCTTCCCCGGCCGCAGCTTCGAGGTCCTCTCGATGGACTACAACATGCTCGCCAACCAGTCGGTCAACTCCACCAACGCGCCCAGCCACAACTACCCGGGCTGGCGCAAGCAGTCCGCCCAGGCGTACATCCAGGGGTTCCGGCGGGCGTACGAGTCGAACCGCGCCCCCTTCTTCGTCGGCAACCACTTCGAGCACTGGAACGGCGGCATCTACATGGACGCCGTCGAGGAGGCGTTCAAGCACATCGCCGCCGAGAAGGAGAGCGGCGCCGACGTCCGGCTCGTCTCCTTCCGCCAGTTCGTGGACTGGATCGACGTACAGAAGCCGGAGGTGCTCGACAAGCTGCGCACCCTGGAAGTCGGCCAGCAGCCGGCCGGGGGCTGGAAGGAGTTCATGACGGACACCGCCGGCTCCGCGAGCTCCCCCAGCCCCTCCGAATCCGCCGCCTGAAATGCGGTTTTCCGCCCGCAAGGGGGGTGCGCAAGATCCCCGGAACGGGCATGCGAAACTTTTCACATGAGTGCCAGCCGCACCCCTTCGTCCATCGCCGTCGCCGCCGCCGCGACACTGCTGCTGTCCGCCTGCGCCGCCGGAGGGGTCTCCGGCGGTGGTGGTGACACCAAATTCATCATGGGCAAGGACGGCATCTCCACCGTCGCGCAGGGCAAGCGCGACGCGGCCCCCGCACTGTCCGGCAAGACCATCGACGACCAGCAGCTCGCGCTCTCCTCGTACAAGGGCAAGGTCGTCGTCCTGAACGTGTGGGGATCCTGGTGCGCGCCCTGCCGCGCCGAGGCCCCCAACTTCCAGAAGGTCTCCGAGGACCTGGCGGCCCGGGGCGTGCAGTTCGTCGGCATCAACGTCGCCGACCCCAAGGTCCAGAGCGCCCGCGCCTTCGAGAAGGGCTTCGGGGTCACCTACCCCAGCCTGTACGACCCGAGCAGCAAGCTGATGCTCCGCTTCAAGAAGGGCACGCTCAACCCGCAGGCCATCCCCTCCACGCTGGTCATCGACCGCGACGGGAAGATCGCCGCGCGCTCGCTGGCCCCGCTCAGCGAGGACAAGCTGCGCAAGATGATCGCCCCGGTCCTCGCGGAGAAGTGACGTGAGCGCGCTCACCACCCTCGCCGAGGTGACCGGTCCGAACCAGACGGTGATGAGCGGCGCCCTGATCCTCGCCCTGCCCATCGCCCTGCTCGGCGGGCTGGTCTCCTTCTTCTCGCCCTGCGTCCTGCCGCTCGTCCCCGGCTACCTCTCCTACGTCACCGGGGTGACCGGCACGGACCTGGCCGAGGCCCGGCGCGGGCGGATGGTCGCCGGCGCCTCCCTGTTCGTCCTCGGTTTCACCGCCGTGTTCGTCTCCAGCGGCGCCCTGTTCGGCTACTTCGGCCAGACGCTCCAGGAGAACCAGGGCGTCCTGTCCAAGGTGCTGGGCGTCCTCATGATCGCCATGGGTGTCTTCTTCATGGGCCTGATGCCCTGGATGACCGCGCGGGAGTTCCGCTTCCACCGGCGGCCCGCCACCGGACTCGTCGGCGCCCCGCTGCTCGGCGCGCTGTTCGGCATCGGCTGGACCCCGTGCATCGGCCCGACCCTCGCCTCCGTGATCGCCCTCTCCTCCAACCAGGGGAGCGCGGGCCGCGGTGCCATACTGACCGTCGCCTACTGCCTCGGGCTCGGAGTGCCGTTCGTCCTGACCGCGGTGGCCTTCCGCAAGGCGCTCGGCGCCTTCGGCTGGGTCAAGCGCCACTACGTCTGGGTGCTGCGGGCCGGCGGCACGATGATGATCGTGACCGGACTGCTGCTGCTGACCGGTGCGTGGGACCGAATCGTGCAGGACATGCAGTCCTGGTCCGCCGGCTTCACTGTGGGGATCTGATCCATGAGCAAGACCACGACAAGCGACGAGACGGCGGCCGCCCCCGAGGAAGGGGACCTCGGCGCCGCCGGTTCCCAGCTCTCCACCGCGCCCGCCGAGACCCTGGCGAACGTGCCCGGCCTCGGGGTCGTCGGCTGGGCCCGCTGGTTCTGGCGCCAGCTGACCTCCATGCGGGTCGCCCTGCTGCTCCTGCTGCTGGTGGCGCTGGGCGCGATCCCCGGCTCACTGATCCCGCAGACCGGCCAGGACGCCACCAAGGTCGCCGACTTCGCGAAGGCCCACCCGACCCTCGCGCCGGTCTACGAGAAGCTGGGTCTCTTCCACGTCTACAGCTCGGTGTGGTTCTCCGCCGTCTACATCCTGCTGTTCGTCTCCCTCATCGGCTGCATCGTGCCCCGCACCTGGCAGTTCGTCGGCCAGCTGCGCAACCGCCCGCCGGGCGCCCCCAAGCGGCTGACCCGGCTGCCGGCGTACACGACCTGGCGGACCGGGGCCGAGCCGGAGCAGGTCCGCGAGGCCGCCCTCGCCCTGCTGAAGAAGCGCCGCTTCCGCGCGCACCTCGCCGGGGACGCCGTCTCCGCCGAGAAGGGCTACCTGCGCGAGGTCGGCAACCTCGCCTTCCACATCGCGCTCATCGTGATGCTGGTGGCCTTCGCCTGGGGCCAGCTCTTCAAGGCCGAGGGCAACAAGCTCCTCGTCGAGGGCGGCAGCGGCTTCTCCAACACCCTCATCGCCTACGACGACTTCAAGTCCGGCAACCTCTTCGGGGTCGACGACCTGAACCCGTTCAGCTTCACCCTGGACAAGTTCAAGGGGACGTACGAGAAGACCGGTCCGAACAAGGGCACGGCCCGCACCTTCCAGGCGGCGGTCACCTACAGCGTCGGCGCCTACGGCAAGGGCAAGAAGGACGTCGTCAAGGTCAACCACCCGCTGGAGATCGACGACTCGAAGATCTACCTCACCGCCCACGGCTACGCCCCGGTGATCACCGTGCGCGACGGCAGGGGGAACGTCGTCTTCCATGACGCGGTGCCGCTGCTGCCGCTGGACTCCAACGTCACCTCCAGCGGTGTCGTCAAGGTCCTCGACGGCTACAAGAACGCCAAGGGCGTCACCGAGCAGCTCGGCATCTCGGCCTTCTTCCTGCCGACGTACACCGCCGGCAGCGAGACCGCCTCCACCTTCCCGGCGCTGGACAACCCGGTGCTGAACCTGGCGCCGTACCACGGCGACCTCGGCGTCAACTCGGGCATCCCGCAGAGCGTGTACCAGATGGACAAGACCCACATGAAGGCCTTCAAGGACTCCAAGAAGGCGCAGCTGCGGGAGAACCTCAAGCCGGGCGAGACCATGACGCTGCCGAACGGCGCCGGCACGGTCACCTACGAGAGCACCAAGCAGTGGGCCAACTTCCAGATCACCCAGCAGCCCGGCAGCGGCTGGGCGCTGACCGGCGCGATCGCCGCGATCTTCGGCCTGGCCGGCTCCCTGTTCATCCAGCGCCGCCGGGTGTGGGTGCGGGCCGTGAAGGGCGCCGACGGCGTCACCGTCGTCGAGATGGCCGGACTCGGCCGCAGCGAGTCCGCCAAGCTCCCCGAGGAACTCGGCGACCTCGCCGGGATCCTGTACGACCAGGCCCCCGGGGCGCCCGACCCCGAGAACGACTCCGATTCCCCCGACCCCCAAGTCGTCCCTGCCGAAAGGCCTGAGAAGTGACGCTCGCCGCCGTACCCGATCTCGCCGGCGCGACGAATCTCGCCGCCGCCACCAACGAACACCTCGCGAGCATCAGCAACACGCTGATCTACTCCGCGATGGCCGTCTACACCCTGGCCTTCTTCGCGTACATCGCGGAATGGCTCTTCGGCAGCCGCAGCAAGGTCGGCCGTACCGCCGCCGCGCTCACCGCCACGGCGCGGGCCGAGGCGAGGGGCCCGGCCGTCACCGTCAAGAAGGACGGCGGCACCGCCGTGCTGGAGCGCCCGCAGGTCGTGGTGCGCTCGGCGGCGGGCGCGCGGGACGTGCCCGACGGGCCCGGCGCGCACGGCGGCGACGAGCAGGGCGACATGTACGGCCGGATCGCGATCTCCCTCACGGTGCTCGCGTTCCTGGTCGAGCTCGGCGGAGTGATCGCCCGCGCGGCCTCGGTGGAGCGGGCGCCGTGGGGCAACATGTACGAGTTCAACATCACCTTCTCCACGGTGGCCGTCGGCGTGTACCTCGGCCTGCTGGCGCTGAAGAAGAACGTCCGCTGGCTCGGCCTGTTCCTGATCACCACGGTCCTGCTCGACCTCGGCCTCGCGGTCACCGTCCTCTACACGGCGAGCGACCAGCTGGTCCCGGCCCTGCACTCGTACTGGCTGTACATCCACGTCTCCACCGCGATCTTCTGCGGCGCGGTGTTCTACGTCGGCGCGGTCGCCACGATCCTCTACCTCTTCAAGGACGCCTACGAGAACAAGCTGGCGACCGGCGGCAAGCCCGGCGCGTTCGCCAACTCGGTCCTCGACCGCCTGCCCGCCGCCGCGTCCCTGGACAAGTTCGCCTACCGCGTCAACGCGGCCGTCTTCCCCCTGTGGACCTTCACGATCATCGCCGGCGCGATCTGGGCGGGCGACGCCTGGGGCCGCTACTGGGGCTGGGACCCCAAGGAGACCTGGTCCTTCATCACCTGGGTCGCCTACGCCTGCTACCTGCACGCCCGTGCCACGGCCGGCTGGAAGGGCCGCAAGGCCGCCTACCTGGCCATGATCGCCTTCGGCTGCTGGCTCTTCAACTACTACGGCGTCAACATCTTCGTGACCGGCAAGCACTCGTACGCCGGGGTCTGACCGCCGTACGGCCCGAACGGGTGCGCAACCCCCTCCCACGGGCCACTCTGGTGTCATGCACCTCCTCATCCGGCTCCCGGTCCCCATGGAGACGGTCTGGCCGGCGGTGAGCACGCCGGACGGGCTGGCGGCCTGGTGGGCCGGGGCGGACCTGCTGGAACCCCGGCTCGGCGGCGCGGTCGTGCTGCGGGGGCCGGGGGAGGGCCGGATCACCGCCTGGGACGTGGACCGGGTCGCCGAGTACACCTTCCCGGCGATCGGCCGCGTCCGCTTCCATCTGGAGCGCGACGGGGCCACCGCCTCGGTGCTGCGCTTCACGCACGAGTTCCGGGGCGGGGAGCGGCCGGACTCCGGGGTGGAGCCGGCCTGGCGGGCTCGATTCGAACACCTGATCGAGTTGCTGGCGGCGCCCTCGCCGAGGTGACGCGCCGCAACACCTTGCCCCTCGGTCGTGAGCCGTAGTTAATGGTGCCCACAGAGTGACGGGAATCACCGGCAACTCACTCACCTCATGGGGGACTTGATGACCACACCCGAACCGTCGGGACACTTCGACGTGCCACCCCCGCCCCCCGCGCCGCCGACGCACTTACCGGGTCTCGAACTGCGGGTCAGCAGGCGGCTGCTGTGGGTCGGCGGGGCCTGCTACCCCCTGGCGAACATCGCCCGGGTCTACACCCTCACGATCCATCCGCGGCGCAAGGAGGCCGTGCTGCGGTTCCTGAGGACCTTCCTGATCACCGGGGCCGTGGCCCTCACCCTCACCGTGCTCAGCGGCATCACGATGGTCGCCGACCAGGAAACCGGCAGCGGACTGATGACGTTCGTGTGGCTGGGGTCCGTCGGTGTGGTGGTGTACGCCCTGGTCGAGATGGTCCAGGTCCTCAGCGCGCAGTCGCACTACGTGATGGCCGTCGAGACCTCCGGCCCCTCCCAGGCCGTGGTCACCAGCCGGGACCCGCACTTCCTGAACCAGCTGGTCGGTCAGCTCGCCCACGCGATCGAGCACCCCGACACCGAGTTCCAGGTGCGGGTGGAGAGCATCACGATCAGCCCTCAGCACTACTACTTCGGCGACAACGTGAACATGTACGGCGGCAGCGGCAACGTGGGGATGGCAGGCGCATGAGCACGCACAACTACTACGGCGACAACGTGAACATGCACGGCGGCACCGGCAACGTCGGCATGATCAAGAACCAGGTTTCCGCCGCCCCCGCCTCCCCCGAGCTGGAGGCGGCCGTACGGGAACTGCTGGCGCTGCTGCGGGAGGTGCGCCCGCGGATCCCGGCGGCCAGCGCCCAGGCGCTCGACGAGTCGCTGCCCGCCCTCACCGCCGACTCCACCGCGCCCGCGCAGGAGCGGCACCGCGCCCTCCTCGCCGTCGCGGGCATCGCGGCCACGATCGGGGCGCTGGGTCAGCCGGTGCTCGAAGCGGTGAACCGGGTTCTGGCGCTGGTCGGCCCATGAGTACCGGGCAGGGGGCGGCCGGCGCCCCCTGCCGTGTCCCCACGGCTCACCGCAGCCGGGACGACGACAGGATCGACAGCAGATGGGCCGGGACCATCAGCCAGGTGATGGCGGCGATGGCGGCCAGCGCCCAGCGCGTCGGCTCGATGCCGCCGGTCGCCGCGTCGGCGAACGCGACGACGAGGAGGACCAGGGAGGCCTCGATGCCGTTGGTCACCCGGTGGATCTTGAAGGCGGCGGCGAGCCGGCGGACCGAGGCGACGCCCTGCGAGCGGGGCGCGGACGCCTCGTCGTCGGCCACGGAGAGCCCGCGCCGGGCCCGGGCCACGTCCACCAGGTCGGTGGAGGCCTTCAGCAGGACGACCCCGAGGGCGGTCGCGAGGCCCAGGGACACCCAGCCGTTGAAACCGTGCCAGTCACCGATCCCCGACCCGGCCGCCCGGAAGCCGAAGCCGATCATCAGCGCCGCGTCGGCGAGGTACGCGCCGAGCCGGTCGACGTAGATGCCGGTCGCGCTGTTCTGCCCCTTCCAGCGCGCGACCTCGCCGTCCACGCAGTCGAAGAGCAGGAACAGCTGCATGAGGAGCGCGGCGAGCACCGCCCCCGCCAGGCCCGGGACCAGCAGCGCGGCCCCCGAGAGGACCCCGCACACCACCATCGTCCAGGTCAGCTGGTCCGGGGTGACCGGGGTGCGCACCAGCTGACGGGTGAAGCGCAGCGATATCCGCCGCATGTAGAGGCGGCCGGCCCAGTGTTCGCCGTTGCGGCTCGCCAGCTTGGCCTGCGGCTGGCAGACCTCCCGCAGATCCTCGAGCACCGGCGCAGCAACCATGACCCGTTCCTCCCACACACCCAACTGGACGATTCCCGGGGAATTTTGACACGGTGAAGCGCGTCCGCCGGCCCGAGCCGCGTCACGCTGCACCGACCCGGGCCCTGCCGAGGGCCGCCGCACCGGCCGTCCCCCGCACCACCCGGTGCGCACAGGCCGCCGACAGCAGCTCCCCCAGCAGGTCGGGGTCGTCGATCTCCAGGCCGAGGAGGGACTCGATGCGCTCCAGCCGCTGGTAGAGGGACTGCCGGCCGATGTGCAGGAGGGCGGCCGTGCGGGTCGGCGAGCAGCCGTTGCGCAGATGCACCTCCAGGGTGCGGACCAGGTCGCTCGGGTGTGCCGCCTCCCACTCCAGGAGCGGCCCGAGGGCGTGCTGGACCATCCCCGCGAGCCGCTCCCGGTTGGCGGGGACGCCACCGCGGGTCAGCTCCCGCTCCAGGGCGAAGGCACGTGAGGACGTCACCAGCGGCCCCCCGGGCGCGGCGGGCTCGGCGGGCGGCACGGTCAGCGCGAGCTCCAGCGTCGTACGGGCCGCGCGCAGCGTCTCGCTCCAGTGCAGCCACCCGCTCCCGGCCGCCACCGCGTGCCCCACGGCGACCGTGAGCCCCGGCTCGGCCACCGCCCGGAACGCCTCCTGCACGGCCCGCACCGGATCCCCGGCGCCCCGGCCCTCGGACAGCGCCAGCAGGGCGAGTACGTCCCCCGGGAACGCGGCCCGCAGCGCTCCACCGCCTCCCAGCAGCCGTACGGCCCGGTCGACCGCCCCCGCCTCCCGGGCACCGTGCACGGACACCCCGATCAGCCGCGCCCCCGGCCCCGGATGGAACCCGGCGAGCGCCGCCCGCGCCTCCACCTCCGGCTGGTTCAGCGCGGCCCGGTCGGCGAGGTCGGCGAGCAGGGCGGCCGTGTGGTCGTCGCCCCGGGGCCGTACGACCGAGCGCCCCGACAGTCCCCGGGCCACGATCGCCCGGTTGGCGGCCTCGGTGATCCGTACGAAGGGCACGACCCGGTGCAGCGCCAGCAGGGGCAGCTCCAGCCGGCGGGCCTCGTCGACCACCTCACCGGGCATGCGCGGCAGCGACCGCCCCACCTCCACCGCGAGCCCGACGGCGCCCCGCGCGGCCAGCTCCCGCACATACCGGCGCCGCACCCCGTCTGTGGCGTCCGTCAGCCCGAACCCGTTGGTGAGCAGCAGCTCCCCGCCGTCGAGGAAGTTCGCGCCCTCGCACACCTCGCTGCTGTGCACCCAGCGCACGGGACGGTCCAGGCCGCGGGCCCCGGCGAGCAGCTCGGGCTCGGTGGCACGGACCGGGTCGAGGGCCAGGACTTCACGGAGGGTGAGTGCGGGCACGAGGACCTCCAACGTGCTGACAGAACGTCCGGCTGCCGGCTGCCCGGAGAGTACTTTCCGCACGTTGCCCTGGTGTTTCGACGGCACCAGAGTGGAGTCTTGACTTCCTCCCTCGCCTAAAGACGGGGGATTTCAGCGGTCGCCCGCTGGGTTTCCTGCTTCACCGACGACCGCCCCGTCCGGGAGGACTCCCGTTGAGGTCTTACACCGTCTCCACAGGCAGACACCGCCAGCCCGGCGGCCAGAATGGTGCGGGCCGCGTTCACATCGCGGTCATGCACGGCGCCGCACTCGCACGTCCACTCACGGACGTTCAGCGGCAACTTCGCCGCGACCGTGCCGCAGGCTCCGCACAGCTTGGAGCTGGGGAACCAGCGGTCGATCACGATGAGTTCGCGCCCGTACCAGGCGCACTTGTACTCCAGCATCGACCGCAGTTCCGTCCATGCCGCGTCCGAGATGGCGCGCGCGAGCCTGCCGTTCTTCAACAGGTTGCGGACGGTGAGGTCCTCGATCACGACCGTTTGGTTCTCACGGACGAGGCGAGTGGTGAGCTTGTGCAGGAAGTCCCGGCGTCGGTCGGCGATCCGGGCGTGTACCTTGGCGGCCTTCACCCGGGCCTTGGCCCGGTTGTTGGAGCCCTTCGCCTTCCGCGACAGCTCACGCTGCGCGCGGGCCAGGCGGGTGCGGTCACGGCGCTCGTGCCGGGGGTTGGCGATCTTCTCCCCGGTGGACAGGGTCACCAGGGAGGTGATTCCTGCGTCGATGCCGACCGCCGCCGTGGTGGCGGGCGCGGGGGTGATGGTGTCCTCGCACAGCAGGGATGCGAACCAGCGGCCCGCAGCGTCGCGGGACACGGTCACCGTGGTCGGCTCCGCGCCCTGCGGGAGGGGACGCGACCAGCGGATGTCCAGCGGCTCGGACATCTTCGCCAGGGTCAGCTTCCCGTCGCGCCACGTGAACGCGCTGCGGGTGTACTCGGCCGACGCACGCGACTTCTTCCGCGACTTGTACCGGGGGTACTTGGCGCGCTTGGCGAAGAAGTTCCCGAACGCTGTCTGAAGGTGGCGCAGCGCCTGCTGGAGCGGGACGGAGGAGACCTCCGCCAGGAAGGACAGTTCCCCGGTCTTCTTCCACTCCGTCAACGCGGCGGAGGACTGCACGTAGGAGATCCGGCACTGCTCGCCGTACCAGGCCCGCGTGCGCTCCTCCAGTGCCTTGTTGTAGACGAGGCGGACGCAGCCGAACGTGCGCGACAGCTCAGCCGCCTGCTCGTCCGTGGGGTAGAAGCGGTACCTGAAAGCCCGCTTGACGTGCTGCATCACGCCTCACACCGTATCGGATTCCGTGTGAGCAGCTACCTGGGAGCTTCGTTTCCTCCCCGACCTGAAGGCTGCGGTATCCACGAAGGAGAGACCCGATGAACCCTGTGGATCCGGTCCCCCTGGACCAGCCCACGGCCAGGACCTGGCTGGCCACCGCCGTCGCCGAGGCCCGGGCCGGGCTCGCCGAGGGCGGTATCCCGATCGGCGCCGCGCTCTACGGCCCCGACGGCACCCTGCTCGGCCGCGGCCACAACCGGCGCGTCCAGGACGGCGACCCCTCGACGCACGCGGAGACGGCCGCCTTCCGCGCGGCGGGCCGGCAGCGCTCGTACCGCGGCACCACCATGGTGACCACGCTCTCCCCCTGCTGGTACTGCTCCGGCCTGGTCCGGCAGTTCGGCATCTCGCGTGTCGTGGTGGGCGAGGCCGCGACCTTCCACGGCGGCCACGACTGGCTCGCCGAACACGGCGTGGAGATCGTGCTGCTCGACGACCCCGGGTGCGTCGGGATGATGCGCGACTTCATCGAGAAGAACCCGGCACTCTGGAACGAGGACATCGGTGAGTGAACCGCGTATTCCCACGATCGATCTCACGCCCTGGCTGGACGGTGACGCGCAGGCGCGGGCGGCGATCGCCCGAACCGTCGACGAGGCCCTCCAGACGGCCGGCTTCCTGCTGGTCACCGGCCACGGCGTGGATCCGGCCCTGCGCTCCCGCATCCGGGAGGCGGCCCGGGACTTCTTCACGCTCCCCGCGGATGTCAAGCAGCCGTACGCCGTGAAGGTCGGCGGGCGGGGCTGGCTCGGCCCCGGCGCGGAGGCGAACGCCTACTCGGAGGGCACCGAGACCCCGCCGGACCTCAAGGAGTCCCTGACCTTCGCCACGCACGAGCCGTTCGACGACCCGGTGGTCGACGCGGAGTGGTACGCGCCCAACGTCTGGCCGGCGGAGGTGCCGGAGCTGGAGGCGCTCTGCGCGGAGTACCTGGAGAAGATGGCCGAGCTGGAGAAGCAGCTGCTGTCGCTGCTGGGCGAGGCGCTGGGTCTGGAGCCGGACTTCTTCTCCCGCCACATGGACCACCCCACCTACGGCTTCAACATCAACTGGTACCCGGGCACGGAGGTCATGGGCGAGCCGGAGCCCGGCCAGTTCCGCATCGGCCCGCACACCGACTTCGGCACGGTCACCATCCTCGACCGGCAGGCCGGCAAGGGCGGACTCCAGGTCTGGACGGAGGAGGGCGGCTGGGAGGACGCGCCCTTCGATCCGGCGGCCTTCACCATCAACATCGGTGACCTGATGGCCCGTTGGACGGGGGACCGGTGGCGGTCGGGCCGGCATCGCGTGCTGCCCCCGCCCGCCGACGAGCCCGCCGAGGAACTCATGTCCCTCGTCTACTTCGGCGAGTGCACCCCGGGGACCCTCGTGGAGTCCGTACCGCCACCGGTGGGGCGGGTGGCGTACGAGCCCATCGACTCGCATGTGTACCTACGGGGCCAGCTTGACTCGATCACCGTGGAGTGACCCCGGGAATGGCCCGATACCGCCGTGGTCTTCCCCCTCCCCCACACCCATACTGAATCTTCACAGCCGCTTCACAGGAGGCGGTTGCGATGCATCATGACTTCTCGGGAGGGGACCCCATCGTGAGGAAGTTATGCCTGACCGGACGCCTGAGAGCGGTCTCGGGCGTTCTCGCCGCCGGTGCGCTGATCGTCGGCCTCTCCGGTACGGCGGCGCACGCGTCGGAAACCGGCGCGCTCACCGCCGCCGCGGAGATCGGCATCCAGTTCAACCCCGACGGCGACGCCGGCCAGTGCGGCGGAACGACGGGACAGCAGTGGGGTGGGACACCGGACTTCACGCGCTCGATCCGCTTCGACACCGACAACCGCCCGGGCGGCTGTCAGCTGGCCTTCGGTGTCTACGATCCCGACAACACCCTCGCGGGCGCGTCCCTCACGTACGGCTTCCAGGCCAGCCCCGGCGGCGACGCCGGCCAGTGCGGAAGCCAGGGCACCTACCGGATACCGATCCAGCGGTTCAGGACCTTCGGCCCCAGTGTCCGGGTCGACACCGACAACCGGTCCGGCTGGTGCAACCTCACCTTCACCGTGTCGGGCCGCTCCGACGTGGTCCTCGATGTGCAGTTCTACGCCGACGGCGACGGGGGTCAGTGCGTGAACGCCCTCCCCGCCGGCCAGTACCGCTCGGCGTTCGCGGGCAGCCCGGTGACCGTGGGCATCGACGCCGACGGGCGCCCGGGCGGCTGCCAGTTCCTGCTCCGGCTGCGGACCGTCTAGCGCTCCGGCCGGTTCGGCGCCGCGTACTCGGTGAAGGCGCGGCGGTAGCGGGTGTGCCCGGTCTCCCGGGCATGCCCGCTCTGCCACTCCTCGATCTCGGCGGGGCCGGGTCGCGTGCCGGAGGCGGCGGGGCAGTGGGTGCAGGACATCTCGTACTCGGCCGCGGTGTACTCGGCCGCGGTGTACTCGGGCAGCCCCAGGAAGGCCGTGTGGTAGCGGCGTTGGTGGCGGCGGAGCAGGACGTTCGCGTCGGTCTCCGCGCTGCCGTCGTGGCGGGCGCGGGCCGCGTCGCGCAGTCCGGCCAGGTCGGCGCAGGCGGCACAGTCACGGACCGGGGTGGGCGGGCCGCCGTGCAGCGAGCGGGAGTTGGCGGCCCGCAGGCTCGCGGTGAGGCGTTCGGTGGGGGTGGCGGGGCGGAGCAGTTCGGGGCGGGCCTCCCACTCCCGGCCGCCGCCCAGGGGACGCAGGAGGGCATGGGGACCGGCCTTGCCCTGATACTCGCCCACCTTGTCCGACCTGGGGTCGTAGACGACCGTTCCCGTTTCGAACCCGCCCTCGATGTGTTCGGTCATGCCCTGTCCGTTCCCTCTCCGTACCGGCTTGGTGACTCCGGGTGTGTCGAGCGTGACGGTCGGGCACGGTGCGTATCAATGCCCGACGTGTGACAAGGGCATCTGTCACGGAGGGAGGCGAGGAGAGTGACCACCAACGCCGCCCTGTTCGGGGAACTGTTGCGCCACTTCCGTGAGGCGGCCCTGCTCACGCAGGAGGCGTTGGCGAAGACGATCCCCTGCGATCGCTCGCTGGTGGCGAGGGTCGAGGCGGGGACACGGGTGCCGCAGGAGCCGTTCGCACGGACCTGCGACGAACTGCTGGGTACGGGTGGGGCGTTGGGGCGGCTGTGGGGGCGGATCGACTGGTATCCGCAGGTGGAGCATCCGGACTGGTTCGAGCGCCGGGCGCAGATGGACGCGGAGGCTGTGGCCCTGCGGGCCTATCAGGCGCAGGTGGTGCCAGGCCTGTTGCAGACCCCCGACTACGCCGCCGCGCTCTTTGCCCGCCGTCTGCCCCACGCCGACGACGTGGAGGAGCGCGTCCGGGCCCGACTCAGCCGCCAACAGCGCTTCTACGCCAAGGGCGGCCCGTATTACATAGTCGTACTGGACGAGAGCTGCCTGCGGCATGTGGTGGGCGGACGCGAGATCATGTGGGAGCAGTGCGCACATCTGCTGCGGGTCGGGGAACTGCCCAACATCCGCATCCAGGTGGTTCCGTTGAGCCGTGCCGACATTGACCGGCCCGACACCTCGATGTCTTTGATCAGGCTGCCTGACGGGCATGAGTGGGTGTACTCGGAATCGCTGGACCGTGGCCACTTCAGCGACGATCCGTCCATCTTCCTGGCCCACAGCCAGACCTATGATGTGCTCAGGGCCGATGCACTGTCAGCCTCTGACTCCGCCGCCCTGATCTGTGGCGTGATGGAAGGGTACGGGCACTATGGCGACCTGGATCAAGAGCAGCTACAGCGGGGCCAACGGCGGCGACTGCCTCGAAATCGCCCCCGAATCCACCTCCGTCGTCCCCGTCCGTGACAGCAAGACCCCCGACGGCCCCATCCTGCTCATCCCGCGGAGCGCCTGGGCCGTGTTCGTAGCGGAGGTGCGTGCTTTCCCAGACGGACCCGGGGCCGACGAGGATGCGATCAAGCGCAGGAAGCGCGCGTCCTTCCTGGGCTGGCTCGCGGAAGGCGGGCTGCCCGACCTGACCGGACCGGTCGAAGCCTCGGCGAGTGCGGGCGACCCGCACCGGGCCGTCTGAACGACCGCTGTCTCATCGACAAGTCCGCGCTCGCCCGCTACCCCAAACCCGCCGTTCGTGCCGTGATCGACCCGCTTCACAATGCCGGGCTGCCGGCGGGTTGCGGCGCCGTCGAATTCGAGATCCTCCGCAGCGCCCGTTCGAAGGCGGACGCGGAACGGATCCGGGACGAGATGCGGGGGTTCGACCGGCTGCCCACGCCCGACGAGGCGTGGGACCGGGCGTTGGACGTGCAGACGCGGCTCATCGCCGCGGGCAACTGGAAGGCGCTGTCGGTCTCCGACCTGGTCATCGCGGCGACGGCCGAGCGTAGTGGCGCCACGGTCCTGCACTACGACGGGGACTACGACATGATCGCGGGCGTGACCGGGCAGCCGACCCGCTGGGTGGTTCCGGCAGGTACCGCCGACTGACGCGGCCCACTCAAGCACCCCCGCCGCCCCACCCTCAGCGCGTCCGGCCCGCGCGGGCGTAACGGGCCGCGAGGTCGGCGAGGGCCGCGGTCAGTTCCGGTGGGCCGATGACCTCGATCTCGGTGTCGAAGTGGCCGAGGGTCGCGGCGAGGCCGGGCCAGGACCAGGAACCGAGGGTGAGGCGGCAGCGGTCGGGGCCGAGTTCCTCGACGATGCCGTCCCGGGCGTGGGGCGCGACATCCGCGGCGGGGAGGTGGAGGACGACCTCGCCCCGGCAGGGCCAGTCCGTGGTGGTGCCGTCGTTGCCGCGGAACCGGCCGGTGAGGAAGGTGGAGACATCACCGCCGGGAAGCGCCCGCGGGGTGAAGCGGGGGCCGTTGGGGGTGCGGGGACGGATGCGGTCGACGCGGAAGGTGCGCCAGTCCTCGCGGGTGAGGTCCCAGGCCACGAGGTACCAGCGGTGGTTGCGGGTGACCAGGTGGTGGGGGTGTACCCGGCGGGGGGCGTCGGGGGTCGGCGGGTAGTCGAAGCGCAGTTCCTCGCGGGCGTGGAGGGCGCGGCTCAGCTCCAGCAGGACCTCACGGTCGACCCGCGGGGTGTCGTGGGGCGCGGGCGGCGGGACCGCGGTGATGTCCAGCAGGTCGATGCGGTGGCGCAGCCGGGGCGGCATCACCTGGCGGAGGGTGGCCAGGGCGCGGGTGGCGTCCTCGGCGACGGAGGTGAGGGTGGTGTCCGCGGCCGCGGTCCGGAGCGCGACGGCCAGGGCGATCGCCTGGCCGTCGTCGAACAGCAGGGGCGGCAACTGGGCGCCGGCCTCCAGCCGGTAGCCGCCGGCCGGTCCTTTGAGGGTCGTGATCCGGTAGCCCAGCTCGCGCAGCCGGTCGATGTCACGGCGCACGGTGCGCGCGGTGATGTCGAGGCGGCCGGCGAGATCCCCTCCCGACCAGTCGCGGTGCGTCTGGAGCAGCGAGAGCAGGGCGAGCAGCCGGGCGGAGGTTTTCTGCATGCGGTCGATCTTCCCGGGAGTACAGGACACAACCTGTCCGCTACCTCCGTCAGGGTGGGCTTCACCAACGAGGCGAGGAGCCGACCATGTCCGTCACGACCACCACCCACCTCAACTTCCGGGGCACCGCGCGCGAGGCGCTGGACTTCTACCGGTCCGTCTTCGGCGGACGTACGGTCGCCGTCACCTACAAGGACGCGGGCGCCGTGCGCGACGAGAGCGAGGCGGACTGGCTGATGTGGGGCGAGGTGGCCGGCGACAACGGCTTCCACGTGATGGCGTACGACGTGCCCGCGCAACTGCCCTGGAGCCAGGGCGAGAACCCGTTCTTCGTGTCCGTGCGCGGTGACGACGCCGAGGAGATCGGCGCCCTGTGGGGCAGGCTCGCCGAGGGGTCGACCGTGGTGCGCGCGCTGGAGCCCGCGCCGTGGGCGCCGCTGTACGGCATGCTCACCGACCGCTTCGGCGTCACCTGGGTCCTGGACGTCACCGCCCCGTACCACGGCTGAGCCGGCCGGACCCGGGAACGCCATGACCGCCGTCCTCGACAGCCGCGCCCTCAACCGGGCCACCCTCGCCCGTCAGCATCTGCTCGCCCGCGGCGACGCGTCGGTGCCCGAGGCGGTGGCCCACCTGTGCGGCCTCCAGGCGCAGGAGCCGCAGGAACCGTTCATCGGGCTGTGGTCCCGCCTCGTCGGCTTCGAGCCGGGACAGCTGGACGACGCGCTGACCGGCCGTACGGTGGTGCGCACCCATCTGATGCGCCGTACCGTCCACCTGGTCACCGCCGACGACGCGCTCGCCTGGCGGGCCCGCCACGACGCCATGCTGCGGCAGCGGGTGCTCGGCACCTACCGGCGCGAACTGGCCGGCGTCGACCTGGACGAGGTCGCCGCCGCCGGCCACGCGGTCATGGCCGACCGGCGGCCCCGCACCATGCGCGAACTCGTACAAGCCCTCGAAGCCCGCTGGCCCGGTCCACCGCGCCGGGTCCTGGGCGAGCTGCTCGTCGCGGCCCTCGTCCCGATGGTCCAGCTCCCGCCCCGCGGGCTCTGGCAGCGGACGGCCGGGGTACGCAACCTGCCGCTGGCCACCTGGCTGGAACGGGACGCCGACCCGCTGCCCGTCGGGGAGGGCGATCCCGTCGGCCGGCAGTTGCTGCTCCGCTACCTCGCCGCCCACGGGCCCGCCGCCAGTGCGGACCTGCGTGCCTGGTGCGGCCTCGCCGGGCTGCCCGCCGCCGTCAGGGCCGTCCGGGAGGAACTCGTCGCCTTCCGCGACGAACGCGGCCGCGAACTGCTCGATCTGCCCGACGCGCCCCGTCCCGACCCCGACACCCCGGCCCCCGTCCGGTTCCTGCCCGCCTTCGACAACGCCGTCCTCGGCTACCACGACCGCGGCCGCATCATCGACGCCGCCCACCTCGGTCTGTCCGTCGCGGGCCACCGCATGGTCCTGGTCGACGGACGTGTCACCGCCACCTGGGCCGCGCGCGGTGGACACCTCCGGATCGGCCCGCTGCGCCCTCTCTCCGCCCGGGAGGAGGAAGCCGTCCGTGCCGAGGCCGAGGACCTGGCCGCCTTCCTGGACCAGGACATCGAGCACATCCGGCTCGACACCGAGGACTGACGGTGCTCAGCCATCACTTCGCGGTCCTGCCCGCGGCGGGCCTCGTCGAACAGCGCGACGAGGGGCCCCGCCGGGTCAACCGGCTGCGGCGCCAGGAGTTCGACGCCCGCTTCCCGGGCCTGCTGGACCTCGTCCTGCGCGACTGAGCACGGCGTACAGCCCGGCGCTCACCAGGAACCCCACCAGCGGGGTGATGTCCCCGAACGACGGCCAGTGCGCGGGGACGTATCCGACGTACTTCTCCTGGTTGGAGAAGAGCGGGACCGACACCGCCACGCCGATCAACAGGGCGGCGATTCCCGGCCGGTTGGTGAAGGAGCGGTCGGACAGGCGGGTGGAGAGTTCCTCGTCCGAGGCCGTACGGCCCTGGAGCAGGCGTTCCGTCAGGACGACCCCCAGCCACGGAGCGACCCAGTACGCGATGACGAGCAGGAACGCCTCGTAGGCCGACCCGGCGTCCGACAGGGACGCCCACGCCGCCGCCGTACCCGCCACGCCCGAGACCACGACCAGCACGCTGCGGCTCAGCCAGGTGGGGAGGTTCAGGCCGAGGGAGGTGAGGGAGATCGCCCCGGAGTAGACGTTGAGGGCGTTCGCCGAGACCGCTCCGAGGATGATGGCGATCAGCACCAGATCGCCGAGCCAGCCCGGGAGATGACCGGTGAAGGCGGCGGTCGGGGTGGCGCCCCGCGGGGCCACGATCGTCGCCGAGGCCGCGCCGATGATCGCGACGAGGGCGACGGAGACGAAGAGGCCGGCCGCCGGGTAGAGGACCGTACGGAACTTGTCCGCCGTGCGCGGGAGGTAGCGGGAGTAGTCGGTGGCGTACGGGTTCCAGCCCGCCGCGTACCCCCAGGCCGCGCTGAACGCGAGCAGGAAGCCGCCGATGCCGCCGCCCGTGCCGCCCCCGCCGAGGTCCGCGTGGTCGAGGGTCCACCCGCCGGCCAGCAGGAAGATCACCGCGAGGGCCGGGAAGGCGTACTTCTCGAAGGTGTGCACGAAGTTGTGACCGATGAAACCGATCAGGATCTCGGCCGCCACCACGAGGAGGAGGGAGGGGAGCGGGCGCAGACCGGTGAGCGTGTTGAGGGCGAAGGCCGCGCTCACGCTGTTCACCGCGAACCAGCCGACGCCCGCGACCAGGCCGTTGGCGGCAGCGGGGAGGATGTTGCCCCGGAAGCCGAAGGACAGCCGGCCCACCACCATCTGCGGGACGCCGAACCGGGGACCGTCCAGGGACAGCACCCCCTGTGTGATCGCGCCCAGCGCGGTGCCGAGGACGATCGCCGCCGTGGCCTGCCAGAAGCCCAGGCCGAAGAAGAGGACCGAGATCACGCCGATGTAGACCGTCGCGAACTCGATGTTCGGGGAGGCCCAGGTCCACAGCAGCTGGAGCGGGGAGCCGTGCCGCTCGGCGTCGGGGATGGGGTCCGAGCCCGCCGTCTCGACGGCGATGACCTTGTCACCGTAGGCGGGGGCGAGGGCGCCGGGGGAGTCGGCGGGAGCAGTCGTCATGCGAGGTAAGTGTCCGGTTCCCACCCCTCACGGCCCAGAGGCGCATTGTCCGCTCCGGGAGCCCCGGCGGCGTACAACCTGTAGGGCTGGGCCCTGTCGGCTAGTGCCGCGGCAGGCGACGTTCGCCCCGTCGCGACGCCCGGCACGCACTCCCGCCGCACCGGCCGAAAGCCCAAGTACGTCCAGTACGAGGACTTCCGGCCGGCACGCCGAGAGCACGCACCGGACGCCGCTCCTTGACGGGCAGACGTTGCCTGCCGCGGCACTAGGGCGTGTGTCGAAAGCAGCGCCGTCCGCCCGGAGGGCGGGGCCCGCGGCGTCCGGTGCGGTGCGTCGCACGGCGGAGGGTCGTCCGCGTACCGGGCGTACGCGGACGATCCCGACAACGCGGCGAGGCGCCGTGCCAGGCGTCGCGGGCCAGACGGGACTTTCGACACACGCCCTAGGCGTCCTTGGGGTCCTCGCCCGACTCGCGGCGCTTGAGCTCCTCCTCGCGCCGGCGCAGGTCGTCCTCCCAGTCCTTCAGGAGCTGTTCGTCGTTCCTGGCCTTCTCGTCCTTCAGGGACTTCAGGAATTCGGGGTTGTCGTCGGGTGCCACCCACTTCCCGCTCCCGGCGACGGCACCACCGCCGGGCGCGCCGCGCACCTTGCCCGCCACCAGCCAGGCCACCGGACCGACCAGCACCTCGCCGAAGAGCAGGATGATCAGCACCCACACCACCTTCGGCAGGCCCCGGACCTCCTCCTCGGGGGTGTTCAGGCAGTCGATGAAGGCATAGATCCACAGTGCCAGGACCAGCAGGAACGGCAGATACCTGAGCATGGTGGCGGGTTCTCCCGGAAGACGGCGACGGGGCAGGGGACGGCCCCGGTGACGGGGCCAGGGTAGCGGGTGGCCGATACTGGGACACATGGCTTACGACGATCTTCGTTCCCTGCTCAGGGCACTGGAGCGGGAAGGCGACCTCAAGCGCGTGAAAGCCGAGGTCGATCCGTATCTGGAGGTCGGGGAGATCGTCGACCGCGTCCAGAAGTCCGGCGGTCCCGCGCTTCTCTTCGAGAACGTGAAGGGCTCCTCGATGCCCCTCGCGATGAATGTCTTCGGCACCGACCGCCGCCTGTTGAAGGCGCTCGGGCTGAAGTCGTACGGCGAGATCAGCGAGAAGATCGGCGGACTGCTGCGGCCCGAGCTGCCGCACGGGTTCGTCGGCGTGCGCGAGGCGTTCGGCAAGCTCGGCGCGATGACCCACGTCCCGCCGAAGAAGGTGAAGTCCGGGGACGCCCCCGTCCAGGAAGTCGTCCTGCACGGCGACGACGTGGACCTGGAGCAGCTCCCCGCGCTCTTCACCTGGCCGCAGGACGGCGGCTCGTTCTTCAACCTCGGCCTCACCCACACCAAGGACCCGGAGTCCGGGATCCGCAACCTCGGGCTGTACCGGCTCCAGCGCCACGACCGGCGCACCATCGGTATGCACTGGCAGATCCACAAGGACAGCCGCAACCACTACCAGGTGGCGGCCCGGCGCGGTGAGCGGCTGCCGGTCGCGATCGCCTTCGGCTGCCCGCCCGCCGTGACGTACGCCTCCACCGCGCCGCTCCCCGGCGACATCGACGAGTACCTGTTCGCCGGGTTCCTCGCGGGCAGGCGGATCGAGATGGTCGACTGCAAGACCGTGCCGTTGCAGGTGCCGGCGCAGGCGGAGGTGGTGCTGGAGGGCTGGCTGGAGCCGGGCGAGATGCTCCCCGAGGGCCCCTTCGGCGACCACACCGGGTTCTACACCCCGCAGGAACCGTTCCCCGCGCTGACGATCGACTGCGTGACCATGCGGAAGCGCCCGCTGCTCCAGTCGATCGTCGTCGGCCGCCCGCCGACGGAGGACGGCCCGCTGGGGAAGGCCACGGAGCGCTTCTTCCTGCCCCTGCTGAAGATCATCGTCCCGGACATCGTGGACTACCACCTCCCCGAGGCGGGGGGCTTCCACAACTGCGCGATCGTGTCGATCGACAAGAAGTACCCCAAGCACGCGCAGAAGGTCATGCACGCCATCTGGGGCGCCCACATGATGTCCCTGACCAAGCTGATCGTGGTCGTCGACTCCGACTGCGACGTCCACGATCTGCACGAGGTCGCCTGGCGGGCCCTCGGCAACACGGACTACGCCCGTGACCTGAGCATCGTCGAAGGCCCCGTCGACCATCTCGACCACGCCTCCTACCAGCAGTTCTGGGGAGGCAAGGCGGGCATCGACGCGACGAAGAAGTGGCCCGAGGAGGGCTACACGCGCGACGGGGGCTGGCCGGACATGGTCCTGCCCGATCCCGACACGGCGGCGAAGGTCGACCGCCGCTGGAAGGAGTACGGCCTGTGAGCTCCGCCTCCGCAGCGCTCCCGCAGCCGGGACGCACCAAGGCCTTCCTGCGGCTGGTGATGATCGAGCACTCGGTCTTCGCGCTGCCCTTCGCCTACATCGCCGCGCTGACGGCGATGTTCCAGCTCGACAGGAACATCCACTGGGGGCGGCTGCTCCTGGTCACCGTCTGCATGGTGGGCCTGCGCACCTTCGCCATGGCGGTCAACCGGATCATCGACCGCGAGATCGACGCCCGCAACCCGCGCACGGCCCACCGTGAGCTGGTCACCGGCGCGATGTCGGTGAAGCACGCCTGGACCGGCGCGCTGATCGCGGTGGCCGTCTTCCTGGGCTCGGCGGCGATGCTGAACCCCCTGTGCCTCGCCCTGGCGCCGGTCGCCGTGATCCCGATGGTGGTCTACCCCTACGGGAAACGCTTCACGAACTTCCCGCAGGCCATCCTGGGGCTCGCCCAGGCGATGGGACCGGTCGGCGGCTGGCTGGCCGTCACCGGTGAGTGGTCCTGGGACGCGGTCGTCCTCGGTCTCGCCGTCGGCATCTGGATCGGCGGCTTCGACCTGATCTACGCCTGCCAGGACGTCGAGACCGACCGCGAGATCGGCGTGATGTCGGTCCCGGCCCGCTTCGGCATCCCGGCGGCCGTATGGGGCGCCCGCGCCTGTCACGCCGTCACCACGGCCCTGTTCGTCTGGTACGCGCTCGCCACCGGCGCCGGTGCCTTCTTCTGGCTCGGACTGGTGATCGTCGTCGGCGCCTTCGGTTACGAGCACACCATCGTGCGCCCCCATGACCTGTCCCGTCTGAACAGGGCGTTCTTCTCGACGAACGGTTTCATCGGGATCAGCCTGTTCGTCTGTGCGCTCGCCGACCTCCTGATGCGCGGGCTCACGGTGTAGTCCGGTCCTGAAGACCCTCCTGCTCACCGGTACGCTCAAGGTGTGAACGCAGGAGAAACGCAGCGCGTGCCTTGGATCGTGGGGGTGTCCGGGGCGTCCGGTACGCCGTATGCCGCCGCGGTGCTGCGGGCGCTGCTCGCCGGGGGCGAGAGCGTGGACCTGGTGGTCAGCCGGGCCTCGCGGCTCACGCTGCTCGACGAGACCGGGATCTCCTTCCGGGACGGGCACTGGCAGGAAGACCTGCGGGAATGGCTCGGGCGGGGGGCCGACGGCAAGCCGGGCACCTTCGACGCCGACGTCAGCGCGGTGCGGTACTGGGCCGCCGGGGACCTGGCCGCGGGGCCGTCCTCGGGGTCGTATCCCGCGAAAGGGATGATCATCGTCCCGGCCTCGACCGCGTGTGTCGCCGGGGTCGCGCTCGGGCTGTCCAAGGATCTGCTCCAGCGGGCCGCCTCCGTCACGCTCAAGGAACGCCGGACGCTCGTCGTCGCCGTACGGGAGACCCCGCTGAACGGGCAGACCCTGCGCCATCTGGTGACCCTGGACGACCTGGGCGCCGCCGTGGTCCCGGCCTCGCCCGCGTTCTACGCGGGCGCCACCCACATCCAGGACCTGGTCGACTTCGTCGCCGGACGGGTGCTGGACGCCGCGGGGGCCGCGCACGGGCTCTACCGCCGCTGGGAGGGCGAACTGGGCGGTGGATCCGGAACCCGGAACGCCTGAGCGTCATCTGAGCAAGTCGCAGCACCCCTCATCTCTTCGTCCCTTCATCTCTTCTCGTCTCTTCAGGAACTCTGATCGGAAGGCTTCGATTCGCATGGACGCGGTGGACAGGCAGCTCATCCAGGCCCTGCGGGAGAACGGCCGGGCCTCCTACGCGGAGCTGGGGCGCCTCGTCGGCCTGTCGGGACCCAGCGTCACCGACCGCATCAACCGGCTGGAGGCGGCCGGTGTCATCACCGGTTATCGCGCCACGGTGAACGCCGCCCAGCTCGGCCTCGGCGTCATCGCCCTCATCGGCATCTCCCTCTCCGACGCCGCCGACCACGAGGACGTGGCGAACCGGCTGCGGGACTTCGGCGAGATCGAGGACTGCTGGTTCATCGCCGGCGACGACTCGTTCATGCTCAAGGTGCGGGCGAACGACGTGGACGGGCTGGAGAAGATCATCCGGCGGCTGTCGGGGACCAAGGGGGTCTCCCGGACCCGTACCACCATCGTGCTCTCCACGAAGTGGGAGAACCGGGTCGGGGAGCTTCCCGAAGAGGTCTAGAGCCTTGGGCGTACGGTTGGTCAGTCGCTGGTCGAGGAAAGGTGTGGGCATGGACGTCGGGCTCAAGCGCGAGCTGGAGGAGAAGGTCGGGGCCGGTGAGCGGCTGACCCGCGAGGACGGCATCGCGCTGTACGAGTCGGACGACCTGGCGTGGCTCGGCGGCCTCGCCCACGAGGTGCGCACCCGCAAGAACGGCGACGTGGTGCACTTCAACGTCAACCGGCACCTCAACATGACCAACGTGTGCACCGCCTCCTGCGCCTACTGCTCCTTCCAGCGCAAGCCGGGCGAGAAGGACGCGTACACGATGCGCATCGAGGAGGCGGTGAAGCTCGCCAAGGCGATGGAGAGCGAGAACCTCACGGAACTCCACATCGTCAACGGCCTGCACCCGAACCTGCCGTGGCGCTACTACCCGCGCTCGCTGCGGGAGCTGAAGGCGGCCCTCCCGCACGTCTCCCTGAAGGCCTTCACGGCCACCGAGATCCACCACTTCGAGACGATCAGCGGTCTGTCGGCCTCGGAGATCCTCGACGAGCTGATCGACGCGGGGCTGGAGTCCCTCACCGGCGGCGGCGCGGAGATCTTCGACTGGGAGGTCCGGCAGCACATCGTGGACCACCGCACCCACTGGGAGGACTGGTCCCGCATCCACCGCCTGGCGCACGAGAAGGGTCTGAAGACCCCGTGCACCATGCTGTACGGCCACATCGAGGAGCCCCGCCACCGCGTGGACCATGTGCTGCGCCT
The DNA here is from genome assembly GCF_001514205.1 of Streptomyces griseoruber. Classification (GTDB taxonomy): domain Bacteria; phylum Actinomycetota; class Actinomycetes; order Streptomycetales; family Streptomycetaceae; genus Streptomyces; species Streptomyces griseoruber. The sequence continues at coordinate 83,352 of NZ_KQ948786.1, forward strand.
GCGTGAGCTGCAGGACGAGACGAACGGCTTCCAGGTCTTCATCCCGCTGCGCTACCAGCACGACTTCGTGGACATGAAGGACGGCAAGGTCCGCAACCGGCTCCAGGCCCGCACCCAGATGGCGACCGGCGCGGAGGCCCTGAAGACCTTCGCGGTCTCCCGGTTGCTGTTCGACAACGTGCCGCACGTCAAGGTCTTCTGGGTCATGCACGGTGTCCAGACCGCGCAGCTCGCGCTCCAGCACGGCGCGGACGACATGGACGGCTCGGTCGTCGAGTACAAGATCACCCACGACGCCGACAACTACGGCACCCCCAACAAGCTGACCCGCGAGGACCTCCTCGACCTCATCCGCGACGCGGGCTTCCGCCCGGTGGAACGGAACACGCGCTACGAGATCATCCGCGAGTACGAGGGCCCGGACCCCCTGCGCCGGGAGTCGCCGCAGCCGATGCGGGTCTGAGACGCCGCGGGTTCGACACCCTGTTGAGGTCGGGGCGGGGTAATGACTACCCTGCCCCTATGGCCCTTACCTTCGTGCTCGATCCGGCCGTCACCCCCGCCCTCCGGGACGGCATCCTCGACCTGTGGGCCGACGTGTCCAACGCGGGTGGGGCCGTCGGCTTCGTGGCGCCGGTGGAGCGGGAGGAGATCCGGCCCGAGCTGGTGAAGCACCTCGTGGCGATGGCCGAGGGGCGGCACCGGCTGCTCGTCGGGCACGACGCGGCGGGACAGGTCGCCGCCACCGCCTTCTTCTGCTTCAACACCCACCGGCTCCAGACCCACTGGCTGTGGCTCTGCACGGTGATGGTGCACCCGCGCCACCAGGGCCGGGGACACGGCCGTGACCTGCTGACGGCGGCCGCCGACGCGGCCCGCGGCTTCGACGGCATCGACGCGATCCGGCTCGGCTGCCGGGGCGGACTCGGCCTGGAGCGGTTCTACGGCTCCTGCGGCTACAAGGAGGTCGGCCGGGTCCCCGGTGCCATCCGGGTCGCCCCCGACGACGACCGCGACGACATCACCATGCTGCTGCCGCTCACCTGACCGCCCGCACCCCGTTGCAAGATCGGGAGCCCGGCGTGCTTCACTGGACGACGGCCCTTTTTGGAGAAGGAAGAGTGGATTGAGATGCTCCGCTACACGCTGATGCGCCTCGGCGTCTTCGCCGGCAGCCTCCTGGCCGTCTGGGGCCTGGTCTACTTCGGTGTCCTGCCGCGCGGCCTCGGCGACTCCAACGGCATGTGGATCGTCCTGCTCGCGCTGGTCGTCTCCGCCCCCATCAGCTTCGTCGTCCTGCGCAAGGAGCGCGACCGCGCCTCGGTGAGCGTCGTGCAGCGGGTGGACCGGATGAAGGCCAACCTGGAGGCCAACCGCTCCCAGGAGGACGAGGCGGTCGACGCGGCCGAGGCCCAGGCCCAGAGCCAGCCCTCCTGACCGAGTTCACTCCCGCCCGGTCCAACTAGGCTGGTCCCATGGGTGCCGTGAAGACCAAACGGATGCCACGCGCGGTCCGTGAGCAGCAGATGCTGGACGCCGCCGTGGAGATCTTCGGGCAGCGGGGGTACATGGCCGCGTCCATGGACGAGATCGCCGAACTGGCGGGCGTCTCCAAGCCGTTGGTGTACCTGTACCTGAACTCCAAGGAAGACCTCTTCACCGCCTGCATCCGCCGCGAGGCGAGCGCGCTGGTGGACGCGGTGCGCTCGGGCGTCCGTACCGATCTGCCGGCCGACCGCCGGCTCTGGGACGGTCTGCTGGCGTTCTTCGCCCACACCGCCGCCCATCCGCACGCCTGGTCCGTCGTGCACCTCCAGGCCCGCACCCACGGTGAGACCTTCGCCGCCGAGGCCGCCGCGATGCGCGAGGAGATCGTCGCGTTCGTCACCCACCTCATAGCCGTGGGGGCCCGTGAGGCGCACCGTGACCCCGACCTGCCCGAGCGGGAGGTCGCCGGGCTCGCCGAGGCGCTCGTCGGCGCGGCGGAGTCGCTCGCCGTCTGGGCCAACGCCACCGAGGGCGTCACGGCCCGGCAGGCGGCGGCCACCCTGATGAACTTCGCGTGGGCGGGACTGGGCGATCTGACGCAGGGACGGTCCTGGTCCCCGCCGCCCGCCGCCGACGACGTGGGACACGCATGACACTTGTCATGCAGGACGCAGGACTCCCGGCACTGGGCCGCCCCGACCCGCCGCTCCTACCGTTCTTCCCATGACGAAGCCCAGCGCGGACCAGACGCAGAAGACCGACATCAAGATCAGCCTCATCGGCGGTCACCGGCTCGACGGCGCCACCCTCCACGAGCGCACCCTCACCGTCTCCCTCGTCGGCGGAGCCGATGTCGACCTGACGGACGTGGAGATCCCGGACGGCGCCGAGCTGCGGATCACCAAGCTGAGCCTCATCGGCGGCGTCTCCCTCAAGGTCCGCCCCGACGTCCGGGTCGAGGTCCGCGGCCTGCGCCTCGGCGGCGTCCGTGACACGGGCCCCACCGAGCCGGGCGGCCCCACCGTCCGCATCGACGCCTGGGGCCTGGTCGGCGGCGTCTCGGTCCACCGCCCCTGACCCGCCCCTGGACCCGCCCTTCCCGGGCCTGCGGCCCTTCTCGTCCAGGCCGTGGCGGTGGAGGATCGGGAGGAGGTACGGGCCTCGACAGCGGCTGTCCGCCGGAAAGTTCACCCGCCTCCTCGGGGCGTGAGCGGGTTCCGCGGGTCGGCTCGGGGCGTGAGCGGGTTCCGCCCGTCCGCTCAGAACGTGAGCCGGTCCACCCGTCCGCTCACATGGAGCCGCGCCGCCGCCTCTCCCGTCCCGCGCAGCTCGAACCGTACGCCGTCCGAGGCGAACGCCACCGTGCCCGGCAGCAGCACCGGCGCCCGGAACTCCGCCCGGGTCCGTACGGCCGGCGGGGTGCCGTGGGCGGCGAGGCAGCGGGCGACGGTCCACATGCCGTGGGCGATGGCGCGGGGGAAGCCGAAGAGGCGGGCGGTGAGCGGGTGGAGGTGGATGGGGTTGCGGTCGCCGGAGGCGGCCCCGTAGCGCCGGCCGACGTCGGCGGCGAGCCGCCACTCGTCGAGGAGGGGGAGCGGCGCGGCCTCCGGTTCCTCCGGCGCGGGCGCCGGCTCACGCTCGGTGCGGTGCCGTGCCAGATACGTGCTGGTCGACTCCCATACGACGGCGTCCGCCTCCCGCAGCCGCGTCACCACGAACGCCTCCGTGCCGCGCCGGTGCGGTGTCAACCGGTCGATGTACACGGAGAGTTCGTACGTCCCGGCGGCGGTGAGCGGCCGGTAGCGGGTGATGTCGACCGAGGTGTGGACGAGGCCGAGCAGCGGGAGCGGGAAGTCCCGGCCGCTCATGAGGCTCATGGCCAGCGGGAAGCCCAGCACATGCGGGTAGGTGAGGGGCAGGGCGTCCTCGCCGGTGGGGAAGCCGCACACCCGCTCGTAGGCCGCCAGCCGGGGCAGGTCGGCCCGCAGTCCGGGCAGGACCAGCCGGGTGCCGGTGAAGTCCGCGCCGGGCCGCGGCCGTTTGAACGGCGAGCGCAGGGCGCCGCGCGCCAGCAGCGGGACGAGGGCGGGGGAGGAGGAGAGGGTCGTCACCGCTGTCATCACGCCCCCAGCAGGCTCTGGCCGCACACCCGTACGACCTGTCCGTTGACCGCGCCCGACGCCGGGTGCGCGAGCCAGGCGGTGGTCTCGGCGACATCGGCGGGCAGCCCCCCTTGCGCGAGGGAGTTCATCCGGCGCCCCGCCTCCCGGATGAACAGCGGCACCGCGGCCGTCATCTTCGTCTCGATGAAGCCGGGGGCGACCGCGTTCACCGTCACCCCGTGCCCGGTGAGCGCGCGCGGGGCGAGGGCGCGGACCAGCCCGGCCACGCCCGCCTTGCTCGCACCGTAGTTCGTCTGCCCCGCGTTGCCCGCGAGCCCGGCGATGGAGGCGGTCGCCACGATCCGCCCGCCCGGCCGGAGCGTGCCCTTGGCGAGCAGCGCGTCGGTGGTGCGCAGCACGCTCGCGAGGTTGACGTCCAGGACCGAACTCCAGCGCTCGGCGGACATGTTGACCAGTCGGCGGTCGCGGGTGACGCCCGCGTTGTGGATCAGCAGGTCGAGCCCGTCGGGGAGTTCGGCGGCGATCCGCTCGCCCGCGTCGGCGGCGGTGATGTCGAGCGTGAGGGCCCGTCCGCCCAGCCGTTCGGCGACCCGCCGGGCATCCGGCCCGGCCTGGGGGACGTCGAGTACGACGACCTCGGCGCCGTCCCTGGCCAGGGTCTCGGCGACGGCCTCGCCGATGCCGCGCGCGGCGCCGGTGACGAGGGCGGTGCGGCCGGTGAGGGGGCGGTCCGCGAAGTCGTGGTCGGCCCGCTGCCCCGCGCCGACCCCGATGACCTGGCCGCTGACGTAGGCCGACTTGGGGGAGAGGAGGAAGCGCAGGGTGGACTCGGCGGCGGCCGCGTCGGTGAGCCGTACCAGATTCACGGTCCGGCCGCGGCCGATCTCCTTGCCGAGGGAGCGGATGAATCCCTCCAGGGCCTGCTGCACGGCCGCCCGGTGGTGGTCGTCGTCGGCGTCGAGGGGGGAGCCGAGGACCACGATCCGGCCGCTCGCCGCGACCGACCGGACCACCGGGTGCAGGGCCGCGTGCACCTCGGCGAGGGTCTCGACGTCCCGGACCCCGGTGGCGTCCAGGACGACGGCGGCGGGGTCGGCGCTGCCGAGGGGGAGGCCGGTGCGGGCGAGGACCGGAGTGAGGCCGAGGGCGGACGTTCCGGCCGTAAGGTGAAGCAAGTTGCCTGTGAGGAACGGGTGTTCGGGGGACCAGCGCCTGAGCGCCGCCGGCTGCGGAAGGCCGAGCCGTCGGGTGAGGAGACGGCCGGGTGCGGTGGCGGTGAAACTCAGATAGCGGTCGGCCATGTTCGTCTCGTCTCCCACGGGCTCGGCTGACTGAAAAAGTTGCTTACTCCGGAGTAAGGTTACCCGGGGTAAGTTTAGGTCAAGGGTGAGGAGCAGGTCGAGATGAGTACCTCGGAGCCGTCGCGGGCGAGTACCCCGGAGCCGTCGAAGGTGACCTATCTGAGAGGCGCGCGGAAGCCCGCCTTCGAACCCCCGCGCGCCCGCCGCGTCGCGGTCATCGGCGGCAGCCGGACCCCCTTCGCCCGCTCCGACGGCCCGTACGCCACCGCCTCCAACCAGGAGATGCTCACGGCGGCGGTCAACGGCCTCGCCACCCGCTACGGGCTCGACGTGCCCGGGGTCGTCGGCGAGGTCGTCGCCGGTGCCGTCCTCAAGCACAGCCGCGACTTCAACCTCACCCGCGAGACCGTCCTCGGTTCCAAGCTCGACCCGCGCACCCCCGCCTACGACATCCAGCAGGCCTGCGGCACCGGCCTCCAGGCCGTCATCGCCGCCGCCAACAAGATCGCCCTCGGCCAGACCGATTCGGCCGTCGCGGGCGGCGCCGACACCGCGAGCGACGCCCCGCTCGGCGTCAACGACTCACTCCGCCGGATCCTGCTCCAGGCCCGCCGCGCCAGGACGACGGCCGGCCGGCTCAAGGCCCTCGCCCGGATCCGCCCCTCCCACCTGGCCCCCGACGTCCCGCGCAACGCCGAACCGCGCACCGGCCTGTCCATGGGCGAGCACGCGGCGGTCACCGCCCGCGCCTGGGGCATCGAGCGCGAGGCCCAGGACGAACTGGCGGCGGCCAGCCACCAGCGGCTGGCCGCCGCGTACGAACGGGGCTTCTTCGGCGACCTGGTCGTCCCCTTCCGCGACCTGACCCGCGACCAGAACCTGCGCCCGGACTCCACCGTGGAGAAACTCGCCACGCTGAAGCCGGTGTTCGGCACCGACGGCCCCAACCCGACGATGACGGCGGGCAATTCGACCCCCCTCACCGACGGCGCGGCGGTCGTCCTCCTCGCCTCCGAGGAATGGGCCGAGGTCCGGGGCCTGGAACCGCTCGCCTACCTCACCGTGTACGAGACGGCGGCCGTCGACTTCGTCCACGGCGATGTCGGCAAGGGCGAGGACGGGCTGCTGATGGCCCCCGCCCACGCCGTGCCGCGCATGCTGGAGCGGGCCGGCCTCGGCATCGAGGACTTCGACCTGGTGGAGATCCACGAGGCCTTCGCCTCCCAGGTGCTGGCCACGCTCGCCGCCTGGGAGAAGCAGGGCCTGGCCCCGGTGGACCGCGACAAGCTCAACGTCACCGGCTCCTCCCTCGCCACCGGCCACCCCTTCGCCGCCACCGGCGCCCGGATCGTCGCGACCCTGGCCAAGCTGCTCGCGGAACGGGGCGTTCCGGGGCGGGGGCTGATCTCGGTCTGCGCGGCGGGCGGCCAGGGGGTGACCGCGGTACTGGAACGCCCCTGATCTCCCCCTGACCAGGGTCAGGGGCGAACCTGAGTCCCTGTCACATAGTCTCCGAGATTGCACAGCCCTGACCCCGGATCATCCCCGAACCCGCACAAGCCCCCCACGCCAACGCCGTACGATCCCCTACCTAACCGCCGGTAACCCCATTCTTCGGGGCCATCCCGGTGAACGCCTCCATACCCGAGGCACGTACGTCTTTGCAGCAAGCAGTTCTTTAGCGCTGCACGCCAAGGGAGCCGCCCGTGTCCACGCCCTACGCCACCTCGACCGACTTCGCCGACGCTCCCCCCGCCCTCGTGGAACCCGAGACGCGCCGGCTGGACGGTCATGTACGCGAGGCCGCCGTACCGGCGTTCGCCCAGCCGGTCACCCACGGCTCCCTCGGCGACCTGCCCTACGACAACGCCGCCGCCGTCCCGCAGGCGGTGGTCCTCAGCCGCAAGGAGCAGGACGCCACCTGGACCGACATCACGGCGGAACGCTTCGCCGACCAGGTGCACGCGGTGGCCAAGGGGCTGATCGCGGAAGGGCTGATGCCGGGCGACCGGATCGCCATCATGGCCCGTACGACGTACGAGTGGACGCTGCTCGACTTCGCCGCCTGGGCGGCCGGACTGGTCACCGTCCCCATCTACCCCACCTCCTCCGTCTTCCAGACCCGCTGGATCCTCCAGGACTCCGGCGCGGTCGCCCTGGTCACCGAGACCCTCGGCCAGGCCGCCGCCCTCGGCCCCGAGCGCGACCGGCTGCCCGACCTCCAGCACATGTGGGTCATGGAGAAGGGCCATGTGGAGCGCCTCGCCGAGGCCGGTGTCCATGTCCCCGACGGCGAAGTGGCGGTACGGCGCGGGGTGCTGGGCCCCGACACCCTCGCCACCCTCATCTACACCTCCGGCACCACCGGCCGCCCCAAGGGCTGCGCGCTCACCCACGGCAATTTCTTCGCCGAGGTCGACAACGCGATCGAACTCCTCTACCCAATCTTCAAGTCGAAGGGCGACTCCCGGGGCGAGGACCTCTCCGTCCTCCTCTTCCTCCCCATGTCCCATGTCTTCGGCCGGATGGTGGCGATCGCCTGCATCCGGGCCCGGGTCCGCCTCGGCCACGCCCCGAGCCTGAAGGCCGACGACCTCCTCCCGGACCTGGCCGCCTTCAGACCCACCTGCCTCCTCTCCATCCCCTACATGCTGGAGAAGGTCTTCAACACGGCCCGCGCGAAGGCCGAGGCGGGCGGCCGCCTCACCACCTTCGACCGGGCCGTCTCCGTCGCCCGCCGCTACGGCGAGGCCGTCGAGGCCCAGAAGACCGGCACCGGCTCCGGCCCCGGCGCCACCCTGCGCGCCGCCCGCACCTTCTACGACCCGCTGGTCTACCGCCGGATCCGCAACGCCATGGGCGGCCGGGTCCGCCACGCCATCTGCGGCGGCTCCCCGCTGGGCCGCCGCCTGTCCTCCTTCTACCTGGGCGCGGGGATCGAGATCTACGAGGGCTACGGCCTCACGGAGACGACCGGCGCGTCCACGGTCACACCCCCCCTGAAACCCCGCCTGGGCACGGTCGGCTGGCCGCTGCCCGGCACGAAGATCCGGATAGCCGCCGACGGCGAGATCCTCATCGCCGGCGACCACGTCCTGCGCGGCTACTGGGACCCGGCGGCGGGCGGAGTCGTCCCCGCCGCCCCCGACGGCTGGCTGCCGACCGGCGACCTCGGCGAACTGGACGACGAGGGCTACTTGACCATCACCGGCCGCAAGAAGGAAATGATCATCACGGCGGGCGGCAAGAGCGTGGCCCCCGCCCCCCTGGAGAACTGGCTCCGCTCCCACCCCCTGATCTCCCAGGCCCTGGTCCTCGGCGACGACCGCCCCTATGTCTCCGCCCTGCTCACCCTCGACCCCGACGGCCTCACCCACTGGCGCAACATGAACGGCAAGCACCCGGTTCCGGTGGAGCTGCTGATCGGCGACGAGGAGCTGAACGCGGTGCTCCAGCGGGCGATCGACGACGCCAACAAACTCGTCTCCAGACCGGAGTCCATCCGGCGCTTCACCGTCCTGCCGGGGGACTTCACGGAGAGGGCGGGCCACCTCACCCCCTCGATGAAACTCCGCCGCGAGACGATCCTGCGGGACTTCTCGGAGGAGGTGGAGGGGCTGTACGCGCAGTAGCTCCGTCGGGGGGACCCGGAGGCGGAGGCGCGGTCACAGGAGGACCTCCGCGAGCCCGTCCACGAACGCGTTGAGGCGGTCGAGGTACGGCCCGCCGCGCGCCACCCGGAACCCGTGCCGCCGCCCGTGGAACGCGGCCCGTACGACATGGAAGTGCGCCCAGCGCCCGACCCGCTCCCGGTCCAGCCCGGCGGCCTCGGAGAAGACGTCCAGGACCCGGAGCGCGGCCTTGCCGACGTCAGCGCGGTCGTCGAGGGAGATCAGCCGCAGCCCGAGCGCCTTGAGGAGCGTCCCTCCGTCGTACGCCGGATCCCCCGCCCACCCCTTCGGATCGACGGCGAGCCAGGGTTCGCGCTCGGCGCGCAGGATGTTCCGCGCGTGCAGATCACCGTGCACCACGAGCCTTGGCTGCTCCGGCCCCAGCTCCCGTACGGTGGCCAGCGCGGCCCCGAAGGACCGCTCGGCGACCCCGTGCGCCAACTCGACGCGATCCAGCCGCAGTTCCTCCTCCCACCCGGCAGCCATGTCCCGTATCCGAGGCAGCCCGCCGGGCGCGGCAACGGCAAGCCGCCGACTGACCGTCCCCGCGACGGCGGCGACCTCGTCCGTGTCCTCCACCTCGGCGAGAGACTCCGCCCGAACCCGCTCCAGCAACATGGCGAACCGCGCGTCGTCCCGCGCCAGCAGCCGCACGGCACCGCGTCCGCCCCAGACGGCGAAGGCGTCGGGCTCATGGACGTTCCCGGGATGCGGATACGACACCTTGATCACGGCGGGCCCGTGCGCGGGCGTCATGACGGGTACGACGATCCCGACCCCGCCGTGGAGGACGTCCCCGTCGGGCACACAGCCCCACGCGTCGGCCAGCTCCCGGAGGATGCCGGGGAGTTCGCCGAGCCAGCGGGCGCCGTGGTCTCCCTCCCGGTCGATGGTCGTGCGGACGAAAGTTTCCGGCAATAAATCAGGAAAGATCATTGACGGTCGCCTTCGGTCGGGGTGGGATCGGGCGGCTGAGGAGGACAGTTGAAGACCACCGTTTCACAGAGAACAGCGCTCGTCGTCGCGGCCGGCGTCATGGGCGCGGCGACCCTCGCCACCCCGGCCACCGCCGCCACGGCCACCTACGACTGCCGCTACGGGGCGGTCACGGCGACCGACCTCGCCGGATCGGCCGTCCCGACCACCCGGCGCACAGGGGTGGCCCTGCACGCCAGGATCCGGGTGCACAACACCGAGAACGTGAAACTGACCAGGGCGACCTACGTCTTCGCCCTCGGCAACCTCATGAAGAACCGGGGCCCGGCACCCCTCGTCCAGTGGCGCGTCGGCACGGGGCACTGGCACAAGGCGAGCCTGCACTGGAACAGCAGGACGAACGGCTCGCTGCCGCTGTGGAACTCCACGGCCCTGTCCCTCGGCACGATCCCGGCCAAGGGCAATGTCGTCACGTCGCTGTCGGTGACCTTCCCCAGGAAGTCGGTCAAGGCCGTCTACTACGACTTCCTCGACTTCCACAGCGTCGGCTGCGGCACCACCCGCCTGAACTGGTACACCGGGAACGGCTTCTCCTACTGGCCGCTGACGGGCACGCCTGGCCGACCGGTGTAGCGCTCGGCGAGCGCGTGGAACGCCTCCTCGGGGCGACGGCCGGGTGAGGCCGGGCCCGTCCTCCGAAACGGGGACGGGCCCGGGCCGGGGGTCTCAGCCGATGGCGATGCGTGTCTGCCAATACGTCTTCGGTGTGACGATCTCGGTGCCGGAACCCGTCAGCGCGGTCTTGCTGCCGGCGTAGAACCGTACTTGGCCCGTGGAGTGGACGGTCCAGATGTCGGGGATGGTGTCGCCGTTGGCGTCGGGGGTGCCCATCAGCTTCGGGATGCCGGCGCGCGACCACCCGGAGCCGCCGTACACCGTGTCCGCTCCGCCCGCGGAGTTCGCGGCGGATGCCAGGGACGTGAGGTTGACCCCGCCCCCGCTCGCCGCGACGCCGGTGCGCAGCAGCAACCGTGCGGAGGGGGCGGATCGGTAGACGAGGTCGGCAACCCCGTCTCCGGAGACGTCCATGACGGTGACCAGATCGCGCGTGGTCCACGTGGAGGACGTCACCAGGAGGGTGGCCTGGTCGACGGTGGCGCCGTGGTAGCCGGTGAGGGCCCACAGTTGGTCGCCGACCAGGACGAGGAAGTCCGTCCGGCCGTCACCGGTGATGTCTCCGGCGGCGACGATCTGCGTGAAGGCGGCAGGGGCCGGAGCACCGGCGGGCAGCAGGATCTGCTGACGTTCGTCGATGTTGACCGCGCCGTAGCCGTCGCCGGGGTAGACCCACAGTTTGTCGCCGAGCCGGACGACGAGGTCCTGGAGGCCGTCGCCGCCGTAGATGTCGCCGTTGTGGGTGATGAGGGCGCCCTTGAAGTGACCGTTGGGCGCCGGCACATACGGGGGCAGGTCGTCGCCGTTGGGGTCCTTGTCCGGGTTGGCCCGGTAGGCGCCCGGCATGGAGTAGTCCAGGTCACCGTCCTTGTCGGCCTGCGCAGGGTAGAGCGCGAGGTTGCCCTCGGCCGTGACCGTCATCATGTCCGGCAGTTCGTCGCCGGTGAAGTCGCCGGCCTTGTCGGCCTGGTCTCGTGGGGTGACGTAGAAGAAGTACCTGGTCGGTTCAGAGATGTTGCCGGAGTTGTCGATGGTGCGGACGTAGAGGACGTTGGGGCCGGCGGCGGGTGGCTTGGCGCCGCTGATGGTCGCGCTGACGGTGACGGCCGTGCCGTTGGTGCGGGCCAGTGTCCCCGTGTACGAGGGCGAGTTGAAGCCGTACTCGTAGCGCACGACATCGGCGTCCAGCGCGCGCACGGTGAAGGAACCGGCCGTGCCGAACTTCTTGGCCGACCACTTGGTGTCCTCTGAGTCGACACCGAACCCGTTCTTGTTGCCGTCCGCGTTGGGGAAGTCGGTCGAGCTGACCACCGGCGGCTTGGGGGCGGCGGTGTCGAGGACGAACTGGCAGGGCACCTTCGGATACCAGGGAGATGTGACGCCTGCGTCGTCCACGGCGCGGACCCGCCAGGAGTAGGTGGTCCCGTTCGTGAGGCTGCTGGTGGAGAAGCCGCTGGTGGTGACCAGGGCGCTGCTGGTGTTGGCGCCGACGGACTTCTTGCCGGCGGTCTTCAGCAGGTCACCGGTGGTGCTCCACTTGTCGGTGGGCCACAGATCGAAGTCGAGATAGTTGAGATTGCCGTCCTTGTCGGTGGCCTTGGCGGTGAAGGTCAGGCTGCCGGAGCCCATACGCACGTACGATTTGCTCGTGGTGCACTCCCCGTCCGGGTTGAGGTCGAGGGAGTCGGTGACGATCGCCGGCGGGCGGTTGTAGACGACCTCGAGGTAGGGCGGGAAGTTGCCGTTGGCCTGGAACTTCTTCCACGCGTACTGGGCATCCTCGTCGCGGGCGCGCAGGCCGAACGTGATGGTGTCCTGGCCCTTGTCGACCGCCTTCTGGGCACCGCTCCTGACGTCGAAGTTCTCGTAGGCGTCCCGGCATCCGGACTTGTAGCCGTGGGCGAAGCTCTTGGTGACCAGCTTGTTGCCGTCGTGCAGCTTGGGCGCGTTCCTCCAGTTGGTGTGGCTGTTGACGGCGCCGGTCAGGTGCACGCTCATGGAGCGGTCCTGGCAGGACCAGGAGTAGGTCTCCAGCATGTACAGCGTGGCGCTGGTGAGCTTGGTGCCCTTGAGGTCCTTGTCGAACTCGATGTTGAAGAAGGACCGGGAGGTGCCCCAGGTGTCGGACTCGAAGCCGACGCGGGCCTCCTGGGTGCCGCCCTTGTTGAAGTCCTTGCCGTTGTAGAACGTGGCGTTGGGATAGCGGTTGTAGGCGGTGGTCCAGTTCTGGACGTGCTTCTTGACCGCCGGGTCGATGAAGACCGGGTAGGTGGTCGCCGCGTCGTTCAGGAAGTCCTGGTCGGGGGTGAGCGTCCACTGGCCGGCGGACAGGTCGGCCTTGACCAGCTCGCCGCGCGAGTCGGGCGAGGGACCGTTCAGCGACGGCAGGCTCAGGGTGGCCGAAGACCCGCTCTGCGAAGGCTGCGGCGTGGGTTCCGCGGGCGCGGACGGCAGCGGCGGCTCCGACACGGCAACGGCGTCGTCGCTGGCCGACGGCAGGACCTCGACAGCACCGTCGTTCTGCTCGTCCGACACGGGAGCCTCCTCCTCGGAGGCGCTCGGGCTGGCCGAGGGCGAGGAGGTGCCGGTAGCAGTCGGGTTGGGGGCTTCCGACGCGGTCGGCTGGGCGGTGGCGCCGACGCCACCGTCGGTCACGGCGGGAGCGCCGCTGCTGTCCCACATCAGGGGCGTCGGTGAGAGCGCGACCTCGTCGCCGTCGGAGTCCAGGGCGCTGACCAGCCCGGTCAACGGATCGAGCCGGAAGGTGAGATCGGAGGAATGGAGACCGTAGACGAGCTGCTGTACGTGCGGGTCCGTGGCAGCCTGGCGGTTCTTCACGACGACGACCTGTCCGAAGCCCTCGTCGTCAGCGGTCAGTACCAGGTCGCCGCCCGGGAACACCTCGGGGTACAGGATCCGGTTGCCGTCGACGACGGGGGTCGGTACCGGGCCCGGCCACGTCAGCTGAATCGCATGGGCGCCGCCATCGACGTACAGGGTGACCAGCGGTGTTCCGGTGTCGGCTGCTGCGGACTTGACGAGGGACACCCGCTGCACGCCCGAGCGCGAGGCCCGCGCCGTCGACGACTGGGCACCGTGCTTTCCGGAGCCGGCCGAGAACACCATCCGGGTGTTGGTGGCCTTCGGCTCCCAGCCTTCCTTGGTCCGGTGCAGGCTGGGGTCGATCTTCTTCCACTCGCCGTCGACCTTGGCGCGGACCGGGGAGGAGTAGAGCCGCTTCTCCATCAGGTGATCGGGCCGTGCCCACGTGGTGGAGTTGGCGGTGCGGGCGGCAGTGACCTCGACCCTCTTACCGGTCCTAGCGGCCTGTTCGACTGCCGCGGCCTCGGTGACCGGGCTTCGGTCCGCCGCTTTCCGCTGACCTCCGCCGTCCAGCTGGAATCCGGCGTAGACGATTCCCGTCGTGGCGACCGCAGTCGCGAGCAGCGCCGCAGTGGCCCGACGGCCGGGCCTGCGACGCCAGGTGCGCGTCATCGGGCGAGTTCCCCTTCCCCATCCCCAGTACCGGCGGACAGGACGGAGCTCCCCCACCGGGCAGCTGATGATGACCGATGAAGGTCCTGTCGTCACCCTGTGATGAACGGCCAGGACCTGTCCCACGTACAGCTCAACCGCGGGCTTCGGCGCGAGGAGCCCGGCGGTACCGCAAGGAAGCAGATGGGGTGAAGCGGCACTTTCAGTGCCAGATCAGCGGAAGCTTTCCACCCTTGCGTGAAAGAAAAATATAAGAAGTCTTACCTGTGCGGAGCGTGTCCTTACCTCCAGGTGGTAGCGCTTTCGCGTTACTTCGCTGCGTAATGAATCGCTACACACCGTGACGATCATCACATGATCACGTGCAACCTGGCGTTCCTCCACAGATCGACCACAGAATCTGCGCTGTTCAGCACCTCAACGCGCGTGGTCCGTCACCGGTCCCGCTTGGACGGTCCGGGGGGACCTAGACGTGTTCGGCCGACTTCCTCGCGCCCGGCGCCGTATCGCACGCACCACCGTGCCGGCCGTCGCAGCCGCGCTGCTCGTCGCACTGCTGCCCGCCCAGGCACTCGCGATCCCACCCGACCCGGATCCGTCTCACGAGGAAACCGGGCGCGAGACGCTCCAGTTGGAGCCGCTGGAGACCGAAGAACCGCTGCCGGGAACGACCGTCTCCGCCGACCTGGACACCCTGAAGCAGGAAGAGCCCGCACCGCAGGAAGAAGCGCCCTCGGGCACCACGCCCCCGCCGGCAGGCACGCCGGGCACGGTGAACTTCGATACGCCCGTCACCCCCGCCTCCCTACGGGCTGCCGACACGGACGACCCCGCCGCCATGCTCCAGGCAGACAACCTGCCGGTCAGCCTCGGCCAGGCCCCCGATCAGCCGAGACCGACCGGTACATGGCAGGTCACCATCTCCGACCGGACCTCGACCACCGGTCAGGGCGTGGACGGCGCGGTGCTGAAGGTGCAGGCCCCCACGACGGGCGCGGTTCCGATCTCCGTGAAGCTCGACTACTCCGGCTTCGAGAGCCTCTACGGCGCCGACTGGGCCTCCCGCCTGCGCTTCGTGCAGTTCCCCGACTGCTACCTGGAGACCCCGGAAGACGAGGCCTGCCAGACGTACGAGGAACTGGAGACCACCAACGACGCCGACGGGAACTCCATCACGGCGACGGTCGACCCGGCCGCCGACGACACGGTGACACCGGCCTCGGCCGACAGCACCACTCCCCAGAACTCGGGCGTAGTACAGGCGGCTTACCGGACGTCCACCACCGCGGCACAGACGGCGGCCTCCGGGAGCACCGCGGTCGTCGGAGCGGTCGACTCCGGTGGAGGCGCGAGCGGCGACTTCAAGGCGACCTCGCTCGCTTCCGACGGCAAGTGGGAGGCGGGTGGCTCCTCCGGGGCCTTCACCTGGTCGTACCCGCTGACCGTGCCCTCCCCGCCCGCCGGGCCGACGCCTCAGATCGCGTTCGGTTACAGCTCCCAGACGGTGGACGGCCGTACCGCCGTCTCCTCCCCGCAGGCGTCCTGGATCGGCGAGGGCTGGAGCTACGACCCCGGCTACATCGAGCGCAAGTACCGCTCCTGCAAGGACGACCGCAAGACACTCGACGCCGGTGCGCCGAACAACACCGCCAAGAAGGACAAGACGTCCGACCTGTGCTGGGTGTCGTACAACGCCGTGATGTCCCTGGCGGGCAAGACCACCGAACTGGTCCGTGACGCCTCCGCCGGCAGCAACCCGGAACGGGACAACGAGCGTTACCGCCCCGCGAAGGACGACGGCACACGCGTCGAGCACAAGGTCGGCGGCGACAACGACGACAACAACGGCGAGTACTGGGTAGTCACCACCAGGGACGGGACCAGGTACTACTACGGCCTCAACAAGGTCGGCGGCGGCCACGACGACACCGGCTCCGTCTCCACCGTCCCCGTCTTCGGCAACCACCCCGGCGAGCCCTGCCATGCCGACACCTTCGCCGACTCGCGCTGCGGTTCGGGCAAGCAGCAGGCCTGGCGCTGGGGACTGGACAAGGTCGTCGACGTCCACGGCAACACGATGATCGTCAACTGGACCCAGGAGACGAACTACTACGCCGCCCGCAAGAGGTTCAAGCAACCCGAGCAATACGACCGTTACGCATACCCGAAATCCATCGAATACGGCATCCGCACCGACTCCTCCGGCTTCACCACGCCCGCCGCACGAATCCTCTTTGACGTGCAGGAACGCTGCCTGCAGTCGACGACCGCCTGTGCTTCCGCCAACTTCGCCAAGACTGACGACCCCGGGGCCTACCGGGTGTGGTGGGACACCCCCGGCAACCTCAACTGCAAGTCCACCTCGAAGCTGTGCCCGGCGTTCCCGTCCTTCTGGACGCAGAAGCGCCTGGACAAGGTGACCACCGAGGCCGCCCGCCCCGGCCAGACCGGTCTCAAGCCGGTCGACGCCTACACACTGCACCAGTCCTTCCCCAAGGACTGGTACGACACCGCGCCGGGCCTGTGGCTCAACTCCATCACGCGCAGGGGCTTCGCGACGGGCGACGCCGTCGGCACCCTCCAGTCCGACGCCGGTGTCAGCTTCGCCCCCTACACGGTCGGCGACGACTCACCGCTGCACGGCCGTCTTCTGGACCGGCAACTCCCCAATCTGGTCCTCAACGGAAAGAAGGACAAGCGCCCCGGCTTCACCCGCCCCCGCATCGGTGTCGTGTCCAACGAGTACGGCGGCGACATCGAGATCGAGTACACCGGCGGCTGCATGAGCGAGCCCGCCGAGGACAAGGGCAAGAGCAACGGGACCTGCTACCCCGTCCGCTGGTCACCCGACGGTGACGAGAAGACCCCCAAGAAGGCCTGGTTCAACAAGTACGTCGTCGCGAGCGTGACCGAGACCGACAAGATCAGCTCGCACGGCAAGGACATCACCACCCAGTACGAGTACGACGACCCGGCCTGGGCCAAGAGCGACGACGAGTTCACCCGCCCCGCCCTGCGCACCTACAGCGACTGGAGGGGCTACCGCACCGTCACCACCCTCAAGGGTGCCAAGAGCACGTCCGAGATCGTGGACGGTGTCCGCGCGGTCAACGCGCAGTCGAAGACGGTCACCCGCTACTTCCGGGGCGCCGGCGGCACGGTGAAGGATTCCTCGGGCACGTCCACCCTCCTCTCGGACGACGCCGAGCAGTACGCGGGCATGACCGCGGAGACCATCACCTACACGGACTCCGGCGGGAAGGTCCTCAAGCGCACTCTGAACTACCCCTTCTCGCAGCTGACCGCCTCCCGCGCCCGCGAGAACGAGGACGGCACGGCAGGCGACCCCCTGCGTGCCTACCGCACCTGGGTCAAGCGCACGGACGCGATCCAGACGGTCGGCGCCTCCTGGCGCGCCGTGCGGACTCTCATCGAGGTCGACGGCACCTATGGCCTGCCGACCCAGGTGGAGTCGTACGTCGTCAAGCCCGACGGCAGCGGCGAGGCCTTCTCGGACCGGACCTGCACCACGACGACGTACGTCCACAACACGTCGGTGTGGCTGATCGGCCTGGCGAAGGACCAGAAGACGACGGCGACATCCTGCGTCGATCAGCCGACTGCGGATCCGGCGACCCTGCTCAAGGCGCAGGTGCACAACACCTACGACGACCTGGCCGACGACGCCACGCCGACCAGGGGCCTGATCACCACCCAGGCCACCAACGACGGCGACGGCGTGTCGGGTGCCGTCACCACGAAGACGACGTACGACACGCTGGGCCGGGTACGCACCGTCACGGCGCCCGGATCGGGGAAGACCGAGACGCAGTACACCCCCGAAGCGGGTGGCCCGGTCACCCAGGTCAAGGTGATCAACGCCAAGGACCAGGTCACCACCACGACCTACGACCCGGGCCGCGGCGTGGCCCTGACGGTCACCGACCCCAACGGCCGTGTCACCCGCAGCGAGTACGACGCCCTCGGCCGCCTGGTGAAGGGCTGGTCGCCGTCGGCCACCGGTTCACCCACCGTGCAGATCGCCTACCAGACAGCCGTGGCCACCCCGGATGAGACCCGCCCGGCCGCGGTCACCGTCCAGTCCCTCAAGGACGACGGCACCTACTCCCGGCAGACCACCATCTACGACGGCCTCCAGCGCGAGGTCCAGACGCAGAGCGAGGCCCACGGCCCGGGCCGGATCATCGTCGACACGCACTACGACGACCACGGCCTGGTCGCGGAGAAGACCAGCGGATACCTGGCCAAGGGCGAACCGACCACCGAACTCTTCGCCCCCAAGGCCAAGACGCTCATCCCCAGCTCCGTCAGCTACACGTACGACGGCCTGGACCGGGAGACCCGAGCCGACACCTACTTCGCCGACGTCAGGAAGTACTCGGCGACCAAGACCTACGGAGACACCAGCACCACCGTGAACCCGGCGGGCTCGACCTCCCCCCGGACCCGCACGGAGACCGACGCCCTCGGCAGGGTCACGTCGATCCGCTACTACAGCCAGAACGCCTCCGCCTCCACCGTCGGGCGCGACACGACCTACGACTACGACGCCCGCGGCAACCGCAGCAAGGTCACCGACGCCGCTGGCAACATCTGGTCCTACCTCTACGACGCCCGGGGCCGGCTGAAGTCCTCCACGGACCCCGACTCCGGCACAGCGCAGATGGGGTACGACGCGGCCGACCGCCTGAACTACACCAAGAACTCCCGCGGGCAGGAGACCTTTACCGAGTACGACCCGCTGGGCCGTGTCCGGTACGTGCGCCAGGGCTCCGCCACCACGAGCCCGGTCAGGGAGTACACCTACGACGACGTGTCCGGCGGCATCGGCAAGCTGAAGGAATCCACCCGCCACACCGCCGACGGCGACTACGTCAACCGGGTCACCGGCTACGACGCCAACTACAACATCACCGGCACCGAGACCGTCATCCCGGCGAACGCGATGACCGCGGGCGTGTCCGGCACGTACGCCCACACCTACACGTACACCCCCACCGGCAAGCAGCAGTCGGTCACCCTCCCCGCGATCGGCGGCCTGGCGAGCGAGAAGGTCGTCACCCGCTACAACAGCGACGGCCTGGCGGACACGACCTCCGGCGCGACCTGGTACACCTCCGACGCCACCTACTCCCCGTACGGGGAGGTCCTGCGCACGGTCTCCGCCCCGCAGCCCTACCGCGTGTGGACGACCAACTTCGTCGACCCCCACACCGGCCGCCTCCAGCGCTCGGTGACCGACCGCGAGACCGACGCCCCGCACCGCATCACCGACAGCCTCTACTCCTACGACGTCTCCGGCACGATCACGTCCAACAGCCGCGCCATGGCCGACGCGACCGGGACGACGTGGGACACCCAGTGCTTCACCTACGACGTCATGGGCGAGCTGGTGAACGCCTGGACGTCGAACATCACCCCGGACTCCCACTCCACCGGCTGCAAGGCGACCGACGGCACCACCTGGGGCTACGACACCGATTACACGACGTCCTCGGGACCGGTGTCCGACGCCCCCGACGCGGCGACGGACAACACGAGTCCCGACACGGCACTGACCTCGTCCCTCGCGGCCACCGCCCCGGCCTCGGGCACGGTGTCGACCGGCACGACGGCCTACCACCAGTCCTTCACCTTCGACTGGCTCGGCAACAGGGCCACCCTCACCGAGCACGACACGGCCGACGCGACGAAGAACGTCACGTACACGTACGGCTACGGCAAGACACTCGCGAATGGCGCGATCACCCAGCCGCACACGATGACGTCGATCGGCTCGACCCCGACCGGCAAGAGCAGCTCGTACGTGTACGACGCCACAGGCAACACGACCGACCGCGACCTGGTCGGCACGACCCAGGACCTGGTCTGGTCGCAGGACAACAAGCCGGAGTCGATCACCAGCAACGGCACCAAGACCACCTACGTCTACGACGCCGACGGCAACCGCATCCTCGAGAACTCGCCCTCCGGCTCCGTCCTGTACCTGGGCGAGACCGAACTGACGACCAACGCCACGGGCAGCATCACCAAGGCGTCCCGTGCCTACACCCAGGCCGGCGCCCCGACCGTCGTCCGCACCACCACCAACGGTGCGACGACCGGCCACAAGCTGAGCGTCCTCCTCGCGGACCACCTGGGCACGGCGACCACCTCGGTGGACGCCGCCTCCGGCCAGACGGTCACCCGCCGCGCCTTCAAGCCCTACGGCGAGGTCCGCGGCACGAAGCCGACAGCCTGGCCGAACAAGCGCAGCTACCTGGGCGTCGGCATCGACGACACGGGAACCGGCCTCACACACATCGGCGCCCGCGAATACGACCAGAACTCGGGTCGCTTCATCTCTGCGGACCCGATCATCGACGTCACCGACCCGCTCCAGATGAACGGGTACGCCTACTCCAAAAACAGCCCCGTCTCACAATCGGACCCCACGGGCCTGCGCCCGGACGGCCTCTGCGGCGGAAACTCGTCCACCTGTGTCCCCAGCGACTCGCTTTCCGGCCAGAGCGTTCACCACAACGAGTCCTGGGAGCGCAAGAGGGGCGGCTGGAAATGGCAGACGTACACCGAGAACAGTGAGGGCAAGCGGTACTACACCGTCGCCGGCGTCAATTGGGGTTACGCATACACCCTGAAGCGCCCGAAGATGACGGTGATCGACTGGCTCGACGTCGCGGGCACCATCACCGGTATCGATGCTCCGGCAGATGTCGCGCATGGGTATGAGGACATCAAGAACGGGGACTACGAGAACGCCATCTGGGACGCACTGGCACTCATGCCCGAAGTCCCGAATTTCCGATCCCCGAGGCCCAAGGGCTGCAAGTGCTTCCTGGCAGGCACCGACGTCCTCATGGGAGACGGCTCCACCAAGGACATCGAAGACGTAAAGATCGGCGACGAGGTCCAGGCGACCGATCCGGAAACCGGAGAGTCCGGCAAGCGCAAGGTAACCCGGCTCATCGTCACCGAAAGCGACAAGGAGTTCAACGAACTCACCCTGGCGACGAAGAACGGCCTCGAGAAGCTCACCGCCACGCACGAGCACCCGTTCTGGTCCGAGTCGGAGCACCGCTGGGTGGAGGCAGGCGACCTCACCCCGGGCATGACCCTCCTCTCCAACGACGGCACCCTGGTCACGGTCAAGGGCAACCGCGCCTACACTCAGCGGGCACGGACGTACAACCTCACTGTTGATGACCTGCATACGTACTATGTGCTGGCGGGCGAGACTCCGGTCCTGGTTCACAATTCAGGCTGTGGAAGCGCTGACCCCTTCAGCTTTAGACGTACTGAGGCGCTGTCTGGCAATGCCTCCAAGAGGAATGTCGATTCACTGGCGGCATCGATGAAGGAAAACGGCTGGCAGGGTGATCCGATCTCGGTGGCGAAGATCGGCGACGACCTCTACATCCTTGATGGCCATCACCGGGTCGCTGCCGCCAAGCGTGCAGGCATCGACGTGCCGTATCGGATCCTTCCGGACTCCGAAATCCGGGCCAGATATCCTGGGGGCGCCGATGACATCACGACTGCCTGGGCTGAGGTCGGGCCGGACAAGCTAGTGAACAAGTACAGGAAGCCGGGGTATCGATGACAGGTGAGCCTTTGAGGGAAGTCGAGGCGTACTTGCAAGCCCTGTCCCGGGTGCGCAGCGCTGTTCAGCGCTGTCACCCGGAGTTCGGGGGGCTGGCCGATCTCCTACGCCTATACCGGTCGGGAGCCCTGGAAAAGACCGGAACTATCTGCGCAGGTCTTGAATACAACTTCCATGGCTCTGGGTGTCTTTTTACTGAGATCGATGGTGCTGAAATTGACCTCGACTTCTTTGAGGAGGGGTTGGAGGTCTTTGACTCCTGGCGGATTAGGCGCTTTTTGATGAGCGTTGATGGCGAGCCGTCAAGAAGTATTGAGGAGATTACCGAAGTCTGTCGATCCTTGGTTTCTCAGGGTCGATTGGTGGAGCCGCGCAGCGGATGGTTTTCGATGGCGGCATAGTGCTTTTTCTGGGTAGCGGTGGAAGAAAAAACCACCCTCTCGTGCCAGTGCTGTAGAAAATATCGGGGCTCCCTCTCCTAAATTTCTTGGAGAGGGAGCCCCGTGGCGCGTTGACGGCAACGCTGACGGCAACGTCAGCGGACGGTGGCTGCGGCGGGTGGGTCGTCGGTCGGGCCGAGGGCGTCGCCGAGGGTGTCGATGGCTTGGCGTTGGAGGCGGAGTCGGACGTGGGCGTAGACGCCGGCGGTGACGCCTATGTGTGCGTGGCCGAGGAGTTCTTTGATCACGACGAGGTCGACGCCTTGTTCCAGGAGCAGCGTGGCGGTCGAGTGGCGGAGGTCGTGGAAGCGGATACGGCGGAGCCCGGCCCGTTCGAGGAAGCTGCGGAAGCGCCGGTTGAGGTTGGCCGGGTCGAGAGGCCGTCCAGTCGGTGTGGTGAAGACGAGGCCGCTGTCTCTCCAAGCTGACCCTGCGATCTCACGCTCCTTGTACTGCTGCTGCCTGTGCTCCCTGAGGGAGCGGATGCATTCCGTCGGGAGCGCGATCCGGCGCTCGGACGCCAGGGTCTTGGTGGGCAGATGAGTGAGGCCGCCGGTTCGGGTGCGCTGGAGCGAGCGGCGGATGCTGGCAGTTCCGTTGCTGAGGTCGAGGTCTTCCCAGTGGAGGCCGAGGAGTTCGCCTTTGCGGAGTCCGGTGCGCAGGGCGAGTGCGTACAGCGCGTGGAGTCGGTCGGCGCGGGCGGCGACGAGGAACTGGCGGGCTTCGGCTGCGGAGAACGGTCGGAATCGCCGAGGCCGAGGTGTGGTTGCCTTGACGTTTCGGGCGACGTTGCGGGGCAGCTCGTCTTCGCGGACGGCGTGCTCCAGCGCCGACTTGAGCACCGAATGCACGTACGTCACGGTCAAGGGGGACAGCCGCTTCTGGCAGCACTCGCCGACCGCGCAGCAGCTCTTCCGTTCGGCGTCCAGCCCTTGGGTGCAGCACTGGCACGTGGTGCGCAGGCGGTCGAGGAAGGTGCGCACGTCTTTGGCGGTCAGCCGTGCGACCTTCTTGGTGCCGAGGCCGGGCATGAGGTGGAGACGGACGCAGGCGGCGTATCGGACGTGGGTGTTCTCCCGAAGCCGGTGGACAGCGACGCCATTCAGCCAGTAGGTCAGGTAGTCGCCGACGGTGCTGTCGGCGGTGGCGACAGGCAGGCCGCGGTTGCTGTCGGCGATCTTTTCGGTGAGCTTGTCGGCCGCCTCTTTGCGGGTGGTGCCGTAGACGCGGACGCGTTTGCGGGTGCCGTCGGCAGCGAGGACGTAGCCGGCGGCTTCCCAGCGGCCGTCCTTGCGCTGGTAGATGGTGCCTTCGCCGTTGGCACGGCTCTTGCGCTTGGGTGCAGTCATCAGGCGGCCTCTTCCAGGTGACGCTGGATGTAGTCGTCGAGTGCGATGGAGGGGATACGGCGAGCGCGGCCGATGGTGATTGAAGGGAGCCGACGGGAGCGGATCAGGTCGTAGACCGTGGAGCGGCCGAGCTTGAGCCGGGCCATGACGTCCGGGACGGTCAGCAGTTTTTCGTCACGCATAGGTGGGTTCTCCTTCCGTTTCGGGGGCCGGTTCGATGGATGCGGCCAGCCAGGCTTCGGCGTCGGAGAGGCCGGTGCCGGCGAAGACCCAGTGCGCGAGGACGTACGTCGTCTCGGGTCCGTTGTCGGGTGTGGTGGCTGCGGCTTGTGCTCGGCGCCATTCGGCGCGGGCGTCGCGGAGGGCGCCGAGGGTGGTGGAGTAGCGGCGGGACTTGGTGGAGAAGTGGCCGCGGAAGCCGAGCATGTGGGCCCAGGCGCGCAGGCGGAGGTGTTCGAGGTCTTTGCGTGCGCCGAGGGTCCAGGCGGTTCGGATGAGGCGGCGGGCATGGTCGCTGATGTCGAGCTGGGCGAGTTCGGCGGCGAACTTCAGGGGGCGGTCGAGAGCTCCCGTGGCTGTCTCGGCGCCCTTGGTGGCGTACTTGGCGATGTACGCGGCTACGGCACGCTCGGTCAGCTCCTGGCCGTCGTTGAAGTCGGCGGAGCGGATGATGCGGACGTCGAGTTGGCGGCCGAAGGTGAAGGTGTGAGCGCGGTCGTCGATGGTGGGGCCGTCGACCTGGACCTTGGACGCGGCGGCGGTGATGGCGTCGGTGAGCAGTTCGGCCGTGGCCCAGGCCGGGGGCGGGGTGTCTCCGCCGCCGGGGCCGTCAAGGCGGATCACGGCGTGAAAGTGGACGGCTCCGCGCTTCTGGTACTCGGCGACCTTGGCGAAGGAGACGCGGGCGTGGTCACGCAGATGCCGCTGTGAGAGGCCCGCCCGTTTGGCGATCTCCCGGCGCAGGTGGATGGAGAAGCGCCGCCAGAGGAGGCCTACGTGGGCGTTCCAGAGGACGGCCGCGTCGTAGTCGTAGGTGTCGGGGTTGAGCGGGGTGCCGAGTGTCTCGTCCTCCTGGTCGTGGTGGGTGCCGCAGCGGCAGGGGCGGCCGGAGGACGGGCGGTTGTGGACGGGGCCGAAGCTGGGGGCGGTGAAGGTGGCGAAGACGCGGGGGTGGGTGGCGACGTGTTCGGGGGTGCCCTTGCCGCCCCGCAGTCCGGCGGTGATCAGTTGGAAGGTGTCGCGGCGGTAGACCTCGGCGCAGGCGGGGCAGCGGGTGGTGCGGCGGTTGTTGCAGCGGACGAGGAGTTGGCCGGCCGGGAGGGTGGACGAGTCAAGGTGCTGGAGGATGCGGCCGATCTCGCCGGTGGCGGTGTCGATGTCGTACTCGGTGCGGTGGCCGTCCAGGCGGATCGGGTGGGTGCAGCCGCCGAGGCCGGAGAGCTGGCGGAGGATACCGGGCAGGGTGCCGTCTGCGGCGAGCTTGCCGAGTTCCGGGAGTGGGGGCGGGGTGGGGCGGGCGAAGATGGCGATCTCCTTCTGACGGGCACTGGTCGGGAGGGTGGGCCACCGGGGCGGCGGATGCTTGGGCGTGTCATGCCGCCCCGGAGGCCGGACCGCTGATCAGCGGCGGTGGTGGTCGCGGAGCAGGGAGCGCAGGACCACGGCGGCGACGGCCACGGAGATGGCCGTGACGGCGACGGCGGCCAGGAGCGCGGTCAGGACGACTCCGCCGACGAGGACGGCCGCGACGGTCTTCTGGTCGATGGAGACCGAGGGGAGCGCGGGGCGCCGGACGGGGGCCGGGTCGGTCGGGGCGTGGGTGTGGGTGTGGGTGGGCTGCGGGGTGGGGTTGTCCGGGTACTTGGGCAGGAACACGGCTGCGATCTCCTGTCTACTCGTCTAGATGTGTTGGCCGTTTATGACGGTCACGCCGTTGCGCGTGCCGGACTCGATGGCGGGGGCGAGGAAGGTGTGCGAGAGCCAGAAGCCGAAGAGGGCGATGAGGACGACGGTCCAGGTGCGGACGCCGAGGTATTTGACCGCCGCCCAGGCGAAGAAGCCGAGGACGACGACGAGGGGGAGGTTGAGCGTCACGGGGTGCGGGGTCCCTTCAGCGGACGGGGCAGCGGTGGGTGCGGGCGGCCAGCTCGGCGGCGGCGCGGCTGTCGTAGTCGGCGGAGAAGTTGCAGCGCGGGGCGGTGCAGGCGGCGGTGTGCTTCTCGCGACCCCGGTGGTCGTAGGCGGTGCCGACCTGGACGGGACCGATCCGGGTGACGTTGCGGAAGCGGCGGTTGGCGGGCATGTCAGCGCTCCTCTCGCGGGGTGGGGGCGGGGAAGGCGTCGAGGATGCGGGCCGCTTCGGCGGGGTCCGGGGTGCAGTCGGCGGCAGCTTCGGCGAGGAGTCGGGCGAGCGCGGGCCGACCGCTGGCGGCCATCTGGCGGGCCGCGTCGAGGTAGTCGGCGGCGGTGTTGAAGGTGAAGAGGGGCACGGGTCAGCTCCCTGTCGGTGCGAGGCGGGCGGCGATGGCTTCGGCCATGGGTGCCGGGACGCCGAGGCGGGCCCGGAGGGTGGGGGTGTCGATCGGGGTGCCGGTGCGGGTGTGGTGCTCGGCGGCGACCTTGCGGGCGTGGTGGATGAGGGCGGCCGGGACCGGGACGGGAGGGGGTTCCGGGGGTGCCTCGATGGCGGGCGGGGTGGTTGTCTCGGGGGTGGGTTCGGGGTTGTCCTCCTGGTCCTCGATGACTTCGGCGGCCGGGGCTGTCTGGGGTGTCGAGTGGGCGAGGAGGGTGCCGCCGAGGAAGGCGACGGCGGGCCAGCCCGCGACGAGGATGCGCAGCCAGGCGGGGACGTCGGCGAGGTTGAGCAGGCCGGCGGTGGCGACGTTCGCGCCGAGGGAGGCGGTGATGGCGATGACGAACCAGCACCAGGCCGCTGTCTTCCCTGTGCCGGAGCGCAGCCGACGCCAGGCAGCGACGAGCAGCAGGTCTACGGACACCGGGTAGGCCCAGGCTTTCCAGCCGTCTTGTCCGGCGGCCATGGCGATGTCGTGGATGTGGGCGAAGGACAGCGCGGCGGCGATCAGCGCCTGTACGAGCACCGCGTCCACGCGAGCCAGTTGGGCACGCATGATGGCGGCTCCTTCCGGGTTCAGGCATGGGAGGGGTAGGGACGTGGCGCGAGGCGGTCACGCCGACCGGGGAGGGAAGGGCGCGTCAGTCGGTCACGGGGTACGGCTGGACGGCCGGAACCGGGGCCTCAACAGCCCGTACGGGCACGGCGGGCCGGAAGGGCTTCAGCGCGGGCAGGTCGGGCACCAGGTGGGCCGTCTCCTGGCAGATGTCGGCAGCATCGCCGAGGGAGAGATAGGGGGTGCGGATGCGGGACCAGCCGCCGGAGGTGTCCCCGGCGACCGCGAGGCCGGGCAGCTCAGGGGCGATGGCACAGGCGGCCATGACCGCTTCCGGGGCGATGTCGCCCAAAGCCATCTTGGCGGAGGCTTCATCGTTGACCCGGTGGCAGACGCGAACGGTGAGCTGGGCCCGGAGCATGGTGGCGCCCTTGCCGAGTTCGGCGCCGAAGCGCTGCCCACACACTTCGAGATAGATGCCGGCCGCGCGGCCGAGCTGGGCGAGGCGGATGAGCTGAGTGACCATCTCGTCTCGCCGTTCCTCGTCCTTCTTCGTGGCGACGAGGAAGAGTTCCGCCACCTCGTCGACGAACAGCACGACGGGCACGGGCCGTTCGCTCTCGGGCAGGCCCCAGATGTCCGAGGTGATCTCCTCGTCCGGGGTGCCGGGGGCGATTCCCTGCCGGGCTCTGATCAGGTCGTATCGGTCCTCCATCTCTTTGACCAGGGCGGGCAGCAGCTCGGCGACCTCATCCGGTTCGGTGGCGAGGGCGGACAGCCGCGGGGCGAACGGGGCCAGCTCGACACCGCGCTTGCAGTCGAAGCCGACGAGGGCGACGTTCTGACGGGCGAGCCCGGAGACGAGATGCCGCAGGTACATGGACTTGCCCGACAGCGTGGCGCCGAGGGTGAGTTGATGAGGCACGGTCCGGTAGTCGCGTACGAAGGGCATGGCGTCCTCCCGCAGCGCGACCGGCACCTTGAGGAACCCGGCATCGAGCTTGCGCGGCATCCGCACCTTGCGCAGGACATCGAAGCCGACGAGCCGCAGTTCGACGACACCGGGCTTGACGGTGGTGACATAGACGGCGTGGACGCCCCAGGCGTGCCGCAGCCGTTCGGCCGAGGCGGCGACGTCGGCGGGTTCCTGCCCCGGAGCGAGGCGGAGCCGCAGCCGCAGCCCGGTCGAGGTGGGCCGGATGATGCCCCGCCGGGGCGGCACGGGCCGGATCTCCCGCCGGGTGGTGGCCTTGACTGCGAGGACCCGCAGCCGGGACGGGGCCACGGTCAGGCCGCAGGCTTCCATGACCGAGGCGTACGAGCTGAGGAGGCGGACGGTGGATATCGGACCGCCGACGGCCGACCAGTACAGGGCCGGGTGGTTGGCCCGGGTGTAGGCGGCCCCGCCGCCGAGCGCGGCGAGGGGACCACCCACCTCCAGAAGCGTCGTCAGGTCGGTCATCAGGCCGTGGCCCCCATGGCGGCCGGGAAGGCGGCCGGGGTGACGGCGGCGGCGCGGTAGGCGATGCCGTGACGCTGCTGCCCGTTGAACACGGACTCCCACGGCCGGGCGATCAGCCCCGGCAGCGAGACGGGCGAGCCCAGGATCAGGCCCTCGGTGACGCCGCCCTCCGGGACGGTGACCTTGATGAGCGAGGACTCTCCGTCCTCGATGTACACGACGCCGATGGTCATCAGCGCCTCACCGCTCACGGCGTCCTTGGCGATCTCGCCGGTCTGCCGGTCGCGGACCTTCGGTTCCGGGGCCTCCGTCAGCAGGATCGTCGCGGCGGAGGTCTCAACACGGATGGTGCGCAAGGCTGCATTCCTATCTACTCGTCTATACATGTAGCGATCTGTGAACCCGATCTTGCGGGCTCACAGCGATCACCCTGCCACACAACTTGCCCACTCGTCTATACGAGTATGCACGTTGGGGTGTACGAGTTCGAGGAAGTGTCCCCCGCGCACCACCACCGGTCACCCGCTCACGTGGCCGGGAGCTGGTACGACAGGACGTACGCGTCCGCCGCCATGACCGTGTCACAGACCTCCACGGGCCGCCCCTCGGTGTCGAAGGCGGTGCGGATCAGGTGAATGACGGGCACGCCGGCCGCCAAGTGCAGCGTCTTGACCTCGGCGGGCGAGGGCATCCGGGCACGGATCTCCTCCTCGAAGTGGTCGAGCCGGTGACCCAGCTCTTCGAGACGGGCGTAGATGCCGCCGGGCCCGGGGTTCGGTTCGGCGATCTGCGTACCGCGTGCGATGTCGAGCGGCAGGTAGGAGGTCGCGAACTCGACCGGACGCCCGTCGAGGAGATACCGGCGCCGACGCGCGAGCACACGCCGCACGGAGCCCAGCCGGGCAGAGACGTCCTGACTGGCCTTCTCTTCCTTCACCTCGAGACTGTCGACCTGGGGGTGACTGCCGACGGCGTCCGCTTCCACGATGAACGCGGACTTCCCCTGCTCGCGGTGCCGCCGGGCGAACCGGTCGGAGGCGAGACGCCGCACGGGCGGACGCGGCCGGACGAACACGCCCTTGCCGTGCTCGGCGTGCACCAGGCCCTCACCCTGGAGGACGGAGAAGGAGTTGCGGACCGTCATCCGGGAGACCCCGTAGTGGTCCACCAGCTCAGCCTCAGAAGGCAGCTTCTCGCCCTCCCGGAACCGCCCCCGGTCGATGGCTTCGCGCAGCTGATCGGCGATCTGCCGGAAGACCGCACGATCGCTCGTGGGGTCGAGATCACCGAGGAGGCCCGAAGGAAGTGAAGGGCTCACGTGTGTACTCCTTTAGGTATCTAGACGAGTGGGCGAGTGTTGTTGCTACGGTGGAGAGCCTAGCCATCCCGAGGGGGCCGAGGAACGTGAGCACAGAACGCCCGCACTCCGTGAGCGTGGCCGGGGTCGTCGTCGACGACCAGGGCCGGGCCCTCCTGATCCAGTGCCGGGACAACGGCAAGTGGGAGCCCCCGGGCGGTGTCCTTGAACGCGAGGAGACCATCCCCGAAGCCCTTCAGCGCGAAGTCCTCGAAGAGACCGGCATCAAGATCGCGCTTCCCGCGACTCTCACCGGCGTCTACAAGAACATGACCGGCCTGATCGTCTCGCTGGTCTTCCGCTGCAAGGCGGCCGACGGCTCGCCCACCACCGGCGACGAGACCCGCGCACTGCGCTGGGCCACCCGTGAAGAAGTCTCCGAACTCGCCGACGAGGCGTACGCGATCCGCGTCACCGACGCTTTGGACGCGGCGTCTCCGCCGGCCATCCGCGCCCACGACGGCGTGAAACTCGTCTAGCCCGAACCCGCTGCACATGGCGGCCTACCAGCATGAAGGAACTTGTATGCACGAGTATACGAGTATGACGCGAGTCTGGGGACTGTCTTGCCCAGGTTTCCCGGAAGAGGTCAGCCGGGCCCGCCGCTGGACCCGCGACATCCTGCGCGGCTCCCCTTTTGCCGAGGACGCCGAGCTGATCGTGAGCGAGCTCAGCGCGAACGCGATCCTCCACACTGCCAGCGGCCGGGACCAGGGCAGCTTTCACCTGGCCGTCGCGGTATCTGCCCAGGTGGTTGCGGTATCGGTGACGGACGACGGAGGCACCGCTACAGCCCCCAAGGTCGAGCACCAGGACCAGGACGCCGAGGGCGGCCGAGGACTCGGCATGGTCAGCACGATCGCCCACCGCGTCGTGGTCCACGACAGCGAGGCCGGCCACACAGTCACCGCGGAGCTCTTCACAGACGTACGACGAGGAGGAGGGCGCCTGTGCTGAGGACGATGACCAGCCCCGGCTTCTGGTGCGAGTGCTGGACACAGAACCTGGACGAGCAGCAGGCGCCGGCACTCTTTGGGTCCTACGACGCGCGCGGTGCCGTGGAGGCGAACAACTGGGTAGCGACGATCCTCCGCACCATCTCACCGGCACTCGACACAGCAGCCTGCACGGAGGCATGGGAACGGCTCTACGACCACCGCATCGACACCCGACGAGCGCTCTTGCGACGCGAACCCTGGAGCGTGTCCATCACCCACATCAGCACGCGCATCACATGGACGGTCCGACCGGTGCTCTTCCTGCCACTTGCACACCGCCAGGGCAGCGAACTCCCCATGTGCGCTTACGACTTCAAACCCCTCACGCCCTGAGCGGCTGTCAAGCATCACCCGGGACCGGGCAAGTCGAGGACATCCGTGTCTAGTCCCAGGTGATGCCCGACGTTCTGGTCCCAGCTGATGCTTGACGGTGGGCCTAGACAACATCGGAAACCTTGTGGGGCTTGTTCGCCTTGACGTGGCGGACGGGAATGTCGGTCGTGCGCCGGATGACCCGGACCTGGCCGTCCAGGTCGACGGTGATCGTCGTGTCCGACACGTGCACGGTCACCGTCTGGCCTGCGTACGTCCGGCCGAGGGAGACGACCTGCCGGCAGACCATGATCGTGCCCACAGCACTGATCCGCCGCTGCACCCGCACCGGCTCGATGCCCGGCCGCGGTGGCGGTCCGGCCGGACGCAGGCCCCGCAGCCGACGCACTTCCTCTCCGGTCAGCGGGTTGGGCCGCACCCGCAGGAGTTCCCGCGAGGACGGGTCGAAGAACGACAGCGTCTCGTCGTCGATGCGGATGCCCACCTGGCGGCCGCCGAGGATCTCCGCGGCCAGCACCTGGCGCCCGGCCAGGCCCACCAGGCCGCTGTTGTTCACGACCCGGTCCACCTCGAACGCCATCCCGTCACCGGCAGGCAGCGGGGCCGGTCCGGCCGCACGGCCGCCCCGGACAGCCAGCCGTCCCAGATCAGCCACCGACAGGTGCGACCGCACGCTCTTGATCCGCGTCCCAGCGATCAGCAGATGGATCACCGAGGTGTCCGCCCAGAACGTCACCGTCAGCCCCGAACGGGCCGGACCCAGCCAGAACTGCTTGCCCGCGACCTGCAGATTCCCACTCGCAGGCACCACCCGATCGAACTCCACCGGCCCACCGGGCTCCACCGGCGCCACGACCGGGACCACCTCAGGCAGGGCGGCGGGCACAGCCGAGGCTTCAGCCGGAGCCGCCTCCGAGTCCGGGTCCGGGTCCGGGTCCGCTGGAGGTGTCCGCTGCTGCGGCACCAGCGCCAGCACTCCGGGAATCTTCAGCCCCAGCACGTCCCGCTCCTCCTCGGGCACCGGGGTGAACCGGTCTCCCGGAGACTGCATGTCCAGGGCCTGATGCGGACGCATCGAGTTGTATTCCTGCACCCAACGAT
>NZ_KQ948787.1 GCF_001514205.1 Streptomyces griseoruber
GAGGCCAAGCGGGTAGCCCGAGTGCTTGAGCGCTACTGCGGCTTTCCCGTACCAGTGGAGCCGGTGCTCGTTTTCGTGGGCGTGACTGATTTGAAGGTGGTTGCCACGCAGCTCAGCGTGCGCGTGTATCGGGAGCTTGAGGTGGCGGCACTGGCGCCGCTCTCAGGGGTGCTGACAGTCGAGCAGGTCGAGCAGGTGTACGGCGTCGCACGCCATCGCCAGGCTTGGAGCCAGGTCCCGCCGGCGGCGACATGACCTTGCTCGTGTTTCAGGGCTGTGGCGTGATGCCCAGAGGCCTCGTCGTTTCCTTGGCCCGTCAAGCAGGAGGGGTCGCCCGCGCCTGTTCGGAGGAGAGCAGGCGTTCAAGGTTCCTTCGCTCGCCATCGAGCGCGGCGAGTATCCGTGTGCAGGTGCGTTCGAAGTCGGGCTCGACCTCGACACCGAGGTCATGGCGCAGAGTGACCCGCAGCAGATACACCCCGTCGGACATTGGACCGCTGAACCAAGCTTTGGCACGGCTGTACGACTCGTCCGGGTCAGGACTGTTCGGCAACTGCTTGACTACGGAATACCCGACTCCGAGCGCCCTATTGAGGATCGAAACAATCTCGTGGACATACTTCGGCAGCGCCATCTGCGCCGAAGAGTATTGCTCCAACCAAGCGTCCCTGGCGGTGTCAAGGACTGCTGGCTCGACGGTTTCACCACGCTCGGCTGCTCGGACGGAGTCTCGGGCAGCGACCCGGTAAGCGCGAGCCGTGGTGTTCAGACGGGCGTAGAGATCCCGCCTAGCTTCCTGCGCTCGGTCGTGGCGGTCCTCTGCCCGTTCACGATCGGCGCGCTGGTTCTGCTCCCGGGTGACGCGCTGGCTGAGCAGCGCTCCGCCCAGAGTTCCGCCGAGCGTTCCTCCGACACCGATGAGCGCAACTGCAAGCGTGGTCACGTCCACGAGATCCCCCACCTCGTTCGATCAGCTGTCCGCCGCCCGTGGCGGTCGAAGACTGCGCGGCAGCGCCGAGCAACGCTCAGGCTTCCCACCCTCGACGCCATCCACTACCGGGACGACGATAGCGAGCCGCGCGGCTGCTCGACTTCGATGCGCTGCGCCACCTGCGGGAATGCCTCAAGATCCCGTCCACGTCTCGTCCACAGACGCCGACATACGGCCGCTCCGGGCTGCATTTGCCTGCACATACGCCAAGACCCCGTCCTCAGCGAAAGTGCTGGTGGCGGGGTCTTTGGGCACCTCGTGCAAGGTGCCCCCGGCAGGATTCGAACCTGCGCACACGGCTCCGGAGAGCATGCGCATGACGGGCTGTTTAGCCGGTCTGACCTGCTGCTTACCTGAGTCGTGACCCGTCATCCTGCGGGTTCACGCACTCCTCACGCACTCGCGGTTCCGGGCTCGGCGTTTCCGGAGACTACGGACGTCCGTAGTCTCGTGGCAGCCTTGGAGGTCTTGAGGTCACGAAGGAGAGCGGAGAAGGAGAGCGAGTGTCGCAGCAGGCCAACCCTCGGGGAACCTTCCTGAAGATTGCCGACTCTGTGAAGCGGCAGATCGAGGACGACCCGGACATGACGGAGCTACCGTCATTGGCTGAGGTCATGCGCGGCCACAAGGTCTCGCGCGGGGTCGCCCTCCGCGCGTTCGGCGTACTGCGTCAGGAAGGCGTGGCCGAACCGGCGCCGGGCGGGCGGTGGCGCGTCGTGCGCGCGGGTGCGCGAGTCG
Source organism: Streptomyces griseoruber (assembly GCF_001514205.1). Lineage (GTDB taxonomy): Bacteria > Actinomycetota > Actinomycetes > Streptomycetales > Streptomycetaceae > Streptomyces > Streptomyces griseoruber. Next base: position 1,730 of record NZ_KQ948787.1, read on the forward strand.
ACCCGCGCCCGCTCGATCAGCGAATCGGGGACATCATCACGGCTGAGGGGCTCGAAGTAGGGGAAGCGTTCCCGAGCGCTTCCGCGCTGGCCGAACGGTTCGGGGTCTCACGTCCCACCGTGGCCAAGGCGTTGGAGAAGTTGGAGACCGCCGGCGTGCTGGCGGGGGGAGGACAAGGCAAGGTGCGGAGGGTCCGCGCCCTGCCGATACGAGAGGAGCGTTCCTAGCTTGCCGAAGTTGACGGAGTGGGCCTATCCCCTGGCTGAGTCCCTGCTCGCCGAACCGCTGCCGCGGCGGTGGAGGCACTGTCTCGGGGTTGCCGAGAGAGCACGCACGATCGCTCTCGTTCTCGACCAGGACGCGGACCTGTTGGAGGCTGCGGCGGTGCTGCACGACATCGGCTACGCGCCGGACCTGGCCAAGACGGGCTTTCACCCGCTGGACGGTGCGCGCTACCTCCGGGATGCGGCTGGCGCCGACGAACGGGTCATCAACCTGGTTGCTCACCACTCCTGCGCCTGGATGGAGGCGGAAGCGCGCGGCATGCGCGAGGAGCTGGAAGGCGAGTTCCCGCGTGCGAGTGCGCACCTGAACGATGCGCTCTGCTACTGCGACATGAACACGACGCCGGACGGCACGCCCACGAACCCGATCGACAGGATCAACGAGATCACCGGACGGTATGGGCCCGACAGCCTGATCGGGAAGTTCATCCGTCGCGCCGAACCCGAGATCCTCGCTTGCACGCATCGAGTCCTCGAACGCGTCGCCGCCGCCAAGCGTCAGCCGATGTAGGGAGCCGTGCGCGTCCGGTCCATGGCGTGCTCGATCCGGAGCCGCATCGTGGGGTGCACGTCCAGCGTCGTCAGGTCCGCGGGGGAGACCCATCGGACCTGAGTCGTCTCGTTGCTCGTGCGGAGTTCGCCGCCGACCGGGCGCGCGCGAAAGCAGATGCTGAACTGTTGACGGACCTCACCGTCGTCGTACTGCATCACGTGCCCCGGGTCCGTGTAGAGCCCGGACACGTCGACAACTTCCGCCTTGATTCCGGTCTCTTCCCAGACTTCGCGCACAACGGTGTCACTGATCGACTCCCCCACGTCGTGGCCACCGCCGGGGAGTGCCCAGCGCCCGTTGTCGGACCGCTGGATCATCAGTACCTGTCCCGAGTCGTTCTGCACGAACGCGACGACGGACGGCACGACCGAGTTGGCCGGCGGGGCGTCAGGGTCGTGCAGGTAGTCAATGCGTCCCATGCTCAGGCTCCTGTGATGTCTCGGTCCGTGACTTGGCGGGCGCCGCCCCAAGTCTGTTCGATGCTATTCGCATAGGTGTCGAACAGGCCGCCGCCCGGCATGCGCCGCAGGTGAAAGACCGGTGCCATGTAGGCGCCGATGCCGTAGACGTGCGGGTTGACGAGCATCTCGTCATCGGACCGGTATATGGAGTTGTAGAGCGTCGTCGCGTGAAGTCGGAAGCCGATTTCAGGGTGGCTCTCGGCAAGGGGGCGATAGTTCACCAGGGCGTTCCGAATCTTGCCGTCCATGATCCGGTGCCCCTCGTCGATGCCACGCTGCCGGACGGCTTCACAGTCCGGGTCGCCGAGCAGGATGCGCACCTGGGTGGACCCTTCTACCTTCCCCTTCAGGAGATCGTGGAACAGCGGATCCTCGGACAGGAACAGCCCCGAGTAGACGAGAACGTCCAGGTTGTTCTGCGCTCGCGCGTAGAGGTCACGCCAGAGGCCGGACGGCACTGTGTGCCGATGCGGATAGACGGCAACGATCTCGGCTTTGGTCAGATCCATCGCGCTGTCGACGGTGCGGCTGTCGTCCCACAGCGTCGTCACGTCTACCTTGAGCGCCGCCGCCGTCGCGTACTGGTGACGCCGGTACGGCACCTTGCCCTGTGTGATCCAGCGTTCGACCGTCTTCGGGTTGACCTCGATCGCTTCGGCGAGGCTCTGCACGGTCATGCCGCAGGCCAGCAGTGCGGACCGTAAACGCTCGTTCGACATCTGCACCCCCGTTGGGACGTCTAGGAACTTCTCGACCGTAGCCAGAAGTCCCGAAGCTGTCCACAGGTGCGGTGACCAACTCCCCTGACCTGCAGCGATTCTGAATGTGCGCCAAGAAGTCCCGGCGCGAAACCAAGAGGTTCCGGCAACGTACTTGACGGACCCTCATGCAGTACCTGTAAAACAGGTACTGCAACAAACGCCCGGAGGGCTCCGAAGGGGGCTCGAAGGAAGCGCATGCGTTGATTGAGAACTCAACAGGGTGTCAAGTTCGACGGGGTGTGAGTCCCCGTCCCCGTGGCGGATGGGTGAAGGCCGCCGGCGGCCACTTCTGTGCGTGTCAGCTCTGGAGAACGTCCCTGGGGATCATCCCTCCATTTCATGGGGGTCAGCTTCCGGAACGCCACCTGGTCACGCCGCCGCCCTGCTGGCGTCAGAGCAGTGACGATGACGCACCCGACTTCCCCCGGCTCGGGGCCGGTGCGCCGTAGCAAACGGCGTACCGGTGAAGCCGGTCGTCCCGACTCACCCCGGAGGTTCCGCGGTGAAGCGACCTATACGGGCACCGCCGCCGTGGACCGGGCGGCGGCGCCCTGACACCGCCCGGTCCGTTCCTGGCCCGCAGCGCACAACGCTGCGGCCGGCTGCCTCTCCCGGCCGTCCGGCGCCACGCACCGCGTGAGCACCGTACGGCCGGGAGCGCGGGGAGCCGGAATCCGCCGACTCCGGATACAGGAGCGGCCCCCCGGGTTGCACCCCGAGGGACCGCGTACAGGCGCCTAGTTGGAGGCAACCTGTGGTGCTCAGTCTGACAGACGAACAGCGTGCCGAGTTGGCACGCAAGAACGCCGAAGCGAACAAGCGCAGCGAGGACAACGCCCGTGCCCGGGGTGGCCGGTGATGGCTGGCTCCGAGCACGAGAAGACGAAGGACCCGCTACCGCAGCGCCCCCGCGGCCCGCACCCCTACCTGTGGTGATCGGCCGCTGAATGATCCGCCCTGAACTGAGCCCGTCAGCCCCGGTATCCAGCCGCGAAGGGCGCCGGATCGAATCCGGCCCGGGGCACTGCACGACTTCAACCGATCGCCCCAACACCGAAGGGACACGCCGTGGACGACATCGACCGGGAGTGGCAGGAAGTCGAACTCGCCGACCTCATAGAAGGCTACGAAGCCATGGACCAGGCCGAATACGCCGAGTTCATGGGTGACCTGCTGGACGACTGACCAACCCGCCCCGGATCCGGCACGACGCTGCCGGATCGAATCCGGCCCGGGGCACCGGCCGCCTCTGTGCGCGGCCCGCCGCACCACCCGGATGCGGCCTCACATTCCTCTCAACGGCGAGCGGCCCCCGGGGTGCCACCCGGGGACCGCGTTCGGGCCGTTTCACCTGTGAAGGAACCCACGACCCATGAACCACATCGTGACTGTTCAGGACGTTGTTACGGCGTTCGCAGACTGGATGGAGCCGACCGACGCCGAGCTGGACGCGATCGAGTCGGAGATGCCGCAGATCCTCGCGGACATCGAGACCCTGGACGACCAGCTCACCCTGCTCGACAGCGCGCCGAGGGAGCTGGACGCGCGGCGCGCGCGTCGCGGCCGGCACCGGACGCTGTCGGAGCGGGCGACGCTCGCCAACCGCGCTGTCTCGGGCGAGGTGGCGTGATGGCGCAGACGTTCACGGCGCAGATGTCCGTGTTCAAGGGACGGTGGCGTCTGTACGTCGTCCTGCTGGACGGCAGCACCACGCGGTGGCCTGAGTTCAGCTTTGACCGGCCGGCTCCGGTGCCGACGTTCACGGAGCGCGTGGACGCGCTCAGCGTCCTCGGCTTCGAGCCGGTCCCGGGCGCTGAGTGGTCGTGGACGGAGGACCGCGAGGACCTGGACGACCCCGCCTCCGCGGTGCTGCTGATCGCCGCCGTTCAGGTGCGTTCATGGACGGGGGCGGGCGCGTGAACGCTGTTCAGATCCGTTCAGCGGAGCGGGCGCTGTCGGTGGGCACGTGGCTGATCGTGTGCGGCGCGATGCTGTACTCGGTCCTCACCGTCACCCCGCTCATGGCCTCGCACACCCCCGCCAAATGGGCGTGGACTGCGCCGATCCTGCCGATCGTGGTCGACGCCGCGGTGGTCATCGTGGTCCGTCTCGACTCCGTCCTCGCCGGTCTGGGCGGGCACGGGGGCCGGTGGCCGGTGGCGCTGCGATGGATGACCGGCATCATGACACTCGCCCTGAACACCGCAGACTCCGCCCTGGTCAAAGACATGGTCGGGGTGGCGGTCCACTCGGTGGCGCCGCTGCTGCTGATCGTCACCGCCGAAACCGGACTCGCCTACCGCCGCGCCATCACCGCCGCCGTCACCGCGCTGGAAGCCCAGCAACGGGCCGACCGCGCAGCAGCCGAGCAAGCGGCCCGCGAGCGGGCGGACGCCGCCCGCCGGCAGGCGCGGGAGGAGCGCGAGCACGCCGCGACGCTGGCGCGTGAACAGCGTGAACACGAAGCCCGGTTGGCCGCCGATGCGGCGGAGCGGGAGGAGCGTCGGCGGCGGGAGGAGCGCGAGGAGCGCACCGCCCGCGAGACGGCGGAGCGGGAGGACCGTGAACGCCGCGAACGCGAGCGTGAACACGGCGAGCGGGAGCGTGAACGCGGTGAACGCGAGGCCGCAGAGCGCGCCGAGAACGAGCGCCGTGAGCAGGCGGAGACGCTCGCCCGTGAACAGCGTGAGCACGAGGAGCGCGTGGAGCGTGATCGCGCCGCGCTGCTGGCGCTCGGACCGGCTACGGAGAAGTTCGCCGAGGACCGGGCCCGCAGGCTCGTGAAGGCGGCGTTCGAGTCGGGCGTGGCGGTGCGGGCGGCGGCGGAGTTGTGCGGCTGGTCGGTCGGGTGGGTTTCCGCCCGCTACGCCGAGCTGCGCGACCCCGGTCACGGTGGCGCTGAACTAGCGATCGCGAGCCGCTGATGCCGACCGCCTACAGCCGCTGTTTCGACCCGAACGGCGCCCGCTACGGCATCCCCACCTACCCGTGGCGCATGGCCCCGGACGGCTACGCCACCCGGCGGCAGCTCCGTGCGTTGGGGCTGCGGCCGGGTGGTCAGCCGGTGGCCGCTCAGTGCATGCGGATCAACCGCCGCGCCGACACGCCCCGAGTCGCCTACCTCTACCTGATCGACCGCGCGAAGCCCGTGCGGCCGATGACGTCGCGGAAGTGGGGCGCGCTCGCGCTCGCGATGCGGGCCCGCTGCACGTGCCCGGCCTGCGGGATCACCTTCAGCTACTGCCTGTCGACCCGGTACGGCATCTGTGGCCTGTGCCTGGCCGCCGAGGAACAGCGCGCCGCCTGAAACCCCATGTCAGCAGGCCCGACCGCAACATTCCCAGGCTCCGGCCGGGCCCTACTCCGGTGAAGGAGTACCAGCAGCATGACGGAAGTCAGCACAGAACCGGTAGCCGTTCAGGCTCCCGCCGCACCGCCCCCGCCCCCGCAGACACCCGCCAAGTCATCGACCGCGGACGCGGTGGAGCACACGCCCGGCGGCTGGCCGGTCGTCCCGCTCGCCCTGTCGGGGGCGAACACGACCGTGGGCATGGTCGCCGCCGCCACCCTGGCCGGCGGCCCGATCGCCGGAGCCGTCGCCGCCACCGGCGCCGTCGTCCTCGGCGTCGCCGCCGCCACCCGCAGCCGCAAGCCCGACCCCCGCCGCGAAGCCCGCCGGACCGCTGCCCGCATCGCGGGCCGCAGTGCGGCATCGCGAGCAGCGGGCCGTACGAGTACGGGCCGGTCGGCCACGGGGTCGGGGCGGGTGCCCGGCCAGTCCCGCCGCGGCGCCTCGCCCACCTCCAGCCGCAGCGCGGCAGGCAGCAAGACCGGCCGGACCGCGACCGGCTCGAAGACCGCACCCCGCGGTTCCGGGTTCGGTGGCAAGGCTGCGGGCCGTGCCGGGCAGGTCCGGGCGCTGCGCGCCGCGCAGCAGGCCGCGGGTGGCTCGCGCGCCGACCGGCGGGCGCAGGCCACGGCCGCGCGCCGTGCGGTCGCCGACGCCCGCCGCACCCCCAACACCCGCGCCGGCAAGCACGGTTCGGCCGCCCGCCGCGGCCCGGTCGGCCGGCTGCTCGGCGGAGCCGCGGGGAAGGCGCGGGCCGCGCAGAAAGCGGCGATCGCCAAGCACCGCAACAGGCGGGACGCCAAGACCGCCGACCAGGTCGCCGCCCAGCGCAGCACGGTCCGCAAGGCACCCGCCCGCCGAGCAGCCCGCAAGGCGCTGCACCGGTCCGCGGCCCGCTTCCACGGGCGTCGGCTGCTGGCCGCGCTGCTCGCCCTGCCGCTCGGTCTGCTCGGGCTGATCACCACATCGCTCGGACGCAAGTTCGATATCCCGTGGCTGATGTACCCCGGCCGCCGCCTGTTCTGGGGCATGGTCCGCACCGCCAAACGGCAGCGCACCGAGCGGGACGAGGAGATCCGCGAGCAGCAGCGCGAGGCGGAGGCCGCCGCCGATGCGGAGGCCACGACGGACGGCACCGAGGGGATCGCCGACCACGTCAAGCGGCCCGCGGAGCGGGTTGCGACCAGCACGAACACCGATGTGAGTGAAGGAGAGCACGTGTCCGGTTTCCGGTTCGAAGATGCCGCCGCCGAGATGGAGCAGTCCGCCAACGCCTACGAGCCCGACAACGCCATGGAGATCCTCGCCATGGTCGAGGGACTCCCGGCCGCGCTGACCAGCGTGGCGAACGTGATGAAGATCCTCGCCGAGCGTTCCGACTCCGAGTTCCCGCTGGAGAAGGAGATCGCGGACGGCTTCAACGACATCTTCGGCGCCGTCATGAGCGCCGTCGCGGTCGCCGAGGACATGGGCCCGCTGTTCCGGCAGGTGCACGAGCAGGACATCGCCCGCCACGAGGACCCCCGCAACGGCACCGAGGCCGAGAAGGGCTGGAACGTCTAACCATGAGCAGCACCGCCACCGCCAAGAAGAAGAGCACCGCCAGGCAGGACGTGGGCAGTGGTCCGGTGCTGGACTGGGCGGCCGGTCACGGACCCGTGACCGGTGCCCTGTCCGCCACCACCGGAGCCTTCGCCGTCGCCACCACCGGCGCCGCTACCCACATGCCGCCCGGCTGGGCGCTCGCCGTCGGCGCCGCCGGCGCCCTCGGTCACACCGTGGCCGGCCTGCGGGTACGCAACGCCGGCCGCACCCTCGCCACTCGCGCCGCCTCCTGGCTGGTCGGGGGCGGCTGGACCACGTGGGCCATGACCCACGGCCCGCTCACCTGGGCCGCCCTCGGCTCCCTCGCCGCCATCGGCGTCGGGATCGGCGCTGCTGCCCGCTCCACCGCCCTGTTCGAGGAAGCCCGCGAGGAGGAAGCGCTCGCCGCGGCCGAGCGGCAGATCGCTGCGGAACTGTCCGCCGAGCGCCGCGCGATCGCCGCGGAATGGGTCGACCGCATCCAGCGCGTCTGCTCGATCACCGTGCGCGTCGTCGGTGTCGAGATGTGGGAGACCGGCGCCGGCTTCTCCCTCGACGCCGAACTCCCGCCCGGCGGCGCCACCTACAGCAAGATCGCCGCCGAGTCGGGCCGACTGTCCGCCGACGCCCGGCTGCCGCACGGCTGCACCGTCGCCGCCTCGCCCGGCATCGACCAGGGCAGGGTCATCATCGACGTGACCACCGTCAACGTCCTCGCCGAAGAGCGCACCTACCCCACCGACTACGCCCCGCTGTCGGTGCTGACCGGGATTCCGTGGGGGTATCGGACGAATGCGGAAGACATCCTGGTCTACCTGCGGGAACAGTGCGCGCTGGTGGTCGGGCCGACCGGGTCGGGCAAGACGAACATGGTCCACACGATCCTGGCCGGGTTCGCGCGCACCGTGGACGTGCTGACGTGGGTGATCGACCTGAACGCGGGTTCCGCCGGTCTGCCGTGGGTGCGGCCCGCGCTCACCGGCCGGCTCACCCGCGAGGACGGCAAGCCCGTGCGGCCCGGTGTCGACTGGCTCGCCGGAACCTACGAGGAAGCCGTGGCCATGCTCGATGCCGCGGTGCGGATCGCCAAGCACCGCAAGACCGCCTATCAAGATCTACTCGCCAGGGCGAACACCGATCTCCTCCCGGTCAGCGCGCAGATCCCTCAGATCATGCTGGTCGTGGACGAGGGGGCGGAGATCCTGGTCAGCACCGACCGGCAGATGCGCAAGCTCGGAGAGAAGATCCTGGAAGTGATCCGGATCGCCCGCGCCATGGGCGTGCGCACCGTGCTGACCGCCCTCGGCGCCACCGGCAGTGTGCTGGGCAATCTGATGATCCGCCGGGAGGGAAAGGTGCGCGTCGCCCTCACCGGCGGCGAGACCGAGGGCATGGATCTGTCGAAGATGTTCCCCGGCGCCCGCGGGCTGCGCGTCGACCAGGCCCCCTACAAGGGCGCAGGGTTCCTCGGCACCCCGGAGTCACCGGCCGCCCTGTTCAAGGCGTGGCGGATCCTCCCGAACCAGATCCGGGAGATCACCGCCGCCACCTCCGACCGGCACCCCGTGCTCGATGCGGTGTCCGCGAAGGCAGCCGGACCGGCCTACGCCCGACGGTGGGACGCCGAGCGCACCGCATGGATGGGCGACCAGCCCGACACCGACACCGGCGACGACTCCGCCACCGGTTCGGGCGGGGGCGGGCTGAACCTGTCCGCCCTGCGCAGCGAGCCGACCCGGCCGGGGTCGGCGGAGGACGAACTCGCCCGCCGCTTCCGCGAGCAGATCGACGCCGAGTTCGCCACCGCCCCCGACCCGGCCCCGCCCGCCGCGGCCGGGGGCGGGCTGAACCTGTCCGCGCTCCGCCGCGAGCCCGAGCAGGACAGTCCCGCGCAGCGCGCCGCGCTCGCACTGCTGCTCGCCGCCGGCACCGACGGCACCGGGGCATCGGCGATCGCCCGCGCGCTCGCCGACGAGCACGGAACGACCCGTCAGACGGTCGTCGGCTGGCTCAAGGACTGGGTCAACGACGGCACCGCCGTACGCGTCGGGGAGGGCACCAAAGCCCGCTACGTCCACCACACCAACGCCCCCGAACAGCCCCCGCAGGACTGATCACTTGTCGCTTGTAGCCCCACCGGAACACATGTCGTCTCCCGGCCCTGTGAGGGTCGGAAACGGTCTTTGACCTGCGAGGCGACAAGCGACAAGACAAGCGACAAGACAAGACAGGCGACAAGCCGCACGACAAGCCACGCGACAAGCACACAGCCACCCGCACGGGCCCGCACCGACCTTCGGCGCGGGCCCGCGGCACACCCCGAGGGGAGCACCGATGCACCAGCCCAACCCGCCCGGCACCATCGCCCAGCACATCCCCGCCGACGTCTACGCCCGCGCGCAGGCCACCGGACAGCCGGTCGTCATCGTCGTCAACGACCACACCGCCGACGGCATCGCGTGGGGGCGGCTGCTCTACCCGTTCGCGATCGCCGGCGCCGTCGCCCTCGGCGGCTGGGGACTGGTCGCCGCCCTGTGCTGGCTCATGGACGTCGCCGCCCACACGGCCACCGTCATCGCGGGCGCCGCCGGACCCGTCGGTGTCGGCGGCATCTCCCTCAAGCTCTTCAACTCCAAGCGCTGACCGACCAAACCAGGAGAGATCCGCATGTCGTTCGGAGAGACCCCGATCACCATCATCGGCAACCTGACCGCCGACCCCGAGCTGAAGTTCACCGAGGGCGGCGCCGCCCTCGCCCGCTTCACCGTCGCCTCCACCCCGCGCACCTTCGACCGGCAGAGCAACCAGTGGAAGGACGGCACGTCCACGTTCTTCCGCTGTGCCGCCTGGCGCCAGCTCGCCGAGCACGTCACCGAGTCCCTCACGAAGGGTTCCCGCGTCGTGCTGTCGGGGCGGATCCGGCAGCACGACTGGAAGACCCCGGAGGGCGAGAACCGCTCGATGCTCGCCGTGGAGGTCGACGAGATCGGCGCGTCCCTGCGCTTCACCACCGTCCAGATCAACGGCAAGCGCCCGGCCGGCAACGGCGCGGCCGGGGACGACCCGTGGGCCACGGCCGGTGGCGCCGCTGGCTCCGACGCCGAACCCCCGTTCTAGCTGCGCCAAGGGCGGCCCCCCACTCACGCCAATGATCGCGGGGCCGCCCTTGTCCAGCCAGTCACCATCAAGGAACTGGAGATCTCCCAGCATGACGCAACCCACCGACATCCGGCGAGTGCCCGGCCGCAGGCCGCGCTTACTTGACCTGTACTCGTGCGCCGGCGCTGCGGGCAAGGGGTTCGAGGACGCGGGGTTCGAGGTGGACGGCTGCGACATCGCCGACCGCCCGAACTACCCCTTCCCCTACCACCGCGGCGACGCCCTCACCTACCTCGCCGCCCTGATCGCCACCGGCGGCATCGAGCAGTACGCGTTCGTGCACGCGTCCCCGCCGTGCCAGGACAAGTGCACGCTGACCGTGGGCACCAACCGATCGCAGGGCTGGGGCGGCACCCACGAGGATCTCGTCGCCCCGACGCGCGCCCTGCTCGAACAGACCGGCCTGCCCTACTCGATCGAGCAGCCCAACGGGCGCGCCGAGATCCGCAAGGACTTGACCTTGTGCGGCGAGATGTTCGGACTCGGCGTCATCCGCCACCGCAACTTCGAGTTGGGCGGCTGGAGCATCGAGCAGCCGGCACACGTCCCTCACCGGGGCCGCGTGCGCGGCTACCGGCACGGTCGTTTCTACGACGGCCCGTACGTCGCCGCCTACGGCAACGGCGGCGGCAAGCCCACCGTCACCGAACTCCAGCAGGCCATGGGGATCACGTGGACCGACGTCCGCGAGGAACTCACCGAGGCCATCCCGCCCGCCTACACCCACTTCATCGGCCATGCCTACCTCGCCACCCTCACCGAGCAGGGGGTGGCCGCGTGAGCGAGCCGGTCACCGTGCCGCTGGAGCACCTGCACCTGTTCGCCGCCGCCCAGCTCTGCGCCGAACGCGGCTGGCCCGTCATCCCCCTGCACCCCCACACCAAACGGCCCGCCGGGCACCCCGAACGGTCCTGCCCTCGTACCGGGCGCTGCGCGGGCGGGCACCGCACCCCCGAGCAGCGCGCCACCACCGACACCGGACTCGTCCAGGTCGCGTGGGCCAACCGGCCGTACAACGTCGGGATCGCCACCGGCCCGGCCGGTCTGCTGGTCGTCGACCTGGACGTGCCCAAGGACGAAGAGCCAGAAGGAGCGCCTGACGGCGCAACTTCTTTCAAGGCGCTCTGCGAGCGCGCCGACCAGCCGTATCCGTACACCTACCAGGTGCGGACGCCCAGCGGAGGACGCCACCTGTACTTCACCGCCCCGCCCGGCGCCCGGCTGAAGTGCAGCGTGAAACGCCTCGCCCCGCGCATCGACACCCGCGCGTGGGGCGGCTACGTCGTCGCCGCAGGCAGCACCACCGAGCAGGGCTACTACGAGGTCGCCGAAGCCGCGCCCGTCGCCCCGCTCCCTTCCTGGCTCGCCGTCCTGCTCGCCGAGCAGGGCAAGCCGGCCGGGCCGCCCGCGTTCACCCCCGTGTTCGACGGCACCAGGGCCGCCAACACCGCGCTCCACCGCGAATGCATGGTCATCCGTGCGGCCTGTGAGGGCGGCCCGTCCGGGCGGAACAACACGCTGCACAAGAGCACGTGCAAGGTGGCCCGGTTCGTCGCCTGGGGCCACATCCCGCGCGCGACGGTCGAAGAAGCAATCCAGGCGGCGGGGGAGTCGACCGGACTGCCGGCGGCCGAGTGCCGCACCACCATCCGCAGCGCCATGGACTGGATCCTCGCCCACGCCACCCCCAGGGAGAGCGTGTGACCACCACCCGCTCCCCCCTCCTGGATTGCCTCTCCGCCGCCCTGTACGGGCCGCAGGACGCCCCGCACACCCGGCCCGCAACGAGCAGGGGCGGCCGAAGGAAGACCGCCCGTCAGGGCGTCCTTTCAGCCCTTCACCACACCGCTCACCGCACCCCGTGCTCGCCTCTCAACTCCGAAGGGAGGAACGCCGCATGACCGCGACCAGCCCGACCGCCCACCCCATCGACGGGGCCGCGCTGCTGGACGAGGTGGAGGCATTCCACCGCCGCTTCAACGTCTTCCCCACCGAAGCCGCCTACATCGCCGTGACCCTCTGGGACGCGCACGCGCACCTCATGGACGCCTTGGACGGTACGGCCCGCCTGGCGTTCCTGTCCCCCGAGCCGGGCTCGGGGAAGTCACGGGCGCTGGAAATCGTGGAGACACTCACGCCGAACGCCGCGCTTACCGTCAATGCCTCCGCCAACGCGTTGTTCCGGTTGGTCGAAGCCACCCCCGGCCTGCCGACCCTGCTGTTTGACGAGATCGACACCGTGTTCGGCCCCAAGGCCGGCGGCAACGAGGAGGTCCGCGGGTTCCTGAACTCCGGATACCGGCGCGGCGCATCGTCGTTGCGCTGCGTGGGTGACGGCTCCAACCAGAACGCCGGGTTCTTTCCCTCGTTCTGCGCGGTGGCCATCGCCGGGCTCGGCTCCCTGCCGGACACCATCCTGACCCGCTCGGTCATCATCCGGATGCGCAAGCGTGCGCCGAACGAGAAGGTGGAGCCCTACCGCCGGCGCATCCACGAGAAGCACGGCCACGCCCTGCGTGACCGGCTCGCCAAGTGGGCCGACACCGTGCGGGACGCCGTGGCCGAAGCCTGGCCCGAGATGCCCGAGGGCGTCACAGACCGGCCCGCCGACGTGTGGGAACCGCTGCTCGCCGTCGCCGACGCGGCTGGCGGACACTGGCCCGAGCAGGCCCGCGCTGCCTGCCTGGAATTCGTCAACGCTGGCCGTGACGACGGCGAAGCCTCCCTCGGGATCCGTCTGCTGACCGACCTGCGTGACAAGGTGTTCCGCGGCGCTGACCGCATGCCCACCGCCGTCATCCTCGAAATCCTGCTCAAGCTGGACGACGCCCCGTGGGCCGACGTGGACGACAAGCCCCTCAACGCCCGGATCCTGTCCAAGTTGCTCGGGCAGTACGTCACCCCCGGCAACAAGCCGATCAAGCCGCGTGGCATCCGTACCCCGTCCGGCTTCCCCAAGGGCTACTACGCGGAAGACCTCACGGACGCCTGGACCCGGTACTGCCCTGCGCCCCCCGGAGAATCCGCCACGTCCGCCACGTCCGCCACACCGCAGGTCAACGGGGGTGAATCCGTGGCGGATACCGCCACGGAGATCCGCCACACGGTCGCGGAAACCGCCACACAGCCCACCCTCACCGGCTGACCGACCGGGCGCCTTCGGTGCCGCCACGCCCGCCCGGTGTGGCGGCATCTACCCGCCACAAAACCGCTCTCCGCCACACGATCAAGGCCCTGACCTGCGATGTGGCGGCGTGGCGGACGTGGCGGATCCCTGAGGAGGGGCGAGTGTCCCTCCTCTTGCTCCACTCAACAACAGAAGAGAGGACGGCGGCATGAGCGCCCGTGTGGCGGACGAGAAGATGACCATCAAGGAAGTCATTGCCGATTTGAAGGTCCCCTCGTCGACCTTTTACCGGTGGCGTCAACTCGGAAAAGGACCCCGAGCAATCAAACTCCCGAACGGCGACGTTCGGATTCGGCGGTCTGAGTACGAGCGTTGGCTTGCGGAGCGGGAGGACGCTGCGTGAGCAACAGCACGACCGGTGCAACTCAGGGCGTTCACGGAAGTGGGCGCCCTGAGGGCAACAAGGAACGCGTTTTCTCCAATGATGTCCGTGTGTGGAGCGTCTGCAAGGTGAGAAGCAAGAGCGCTCCGTATCAACTCCGCTGGATCGTGGCGGGGAACGTTTCCTATGCGTCGTTCGCCAGTTCCGCACTTGCCGACAACCGCCGTTCGGAGTTGCGGCAAGCCGTACGGAGAGGCGAAGCGTTCGATGTGGAATCAGGTCTCCCTGAATCGGAGATCCGGCAGGCGGAAGCTGCGGCAGTTGCTGCGTTGGCGGAGAAAAAGAAGGACCCCACTTGGTGGGAGTTCTCGCGGGAGTTCATGAAGCGTCGTTGGCGCACTGCGGCGGCGAAGACGAGAGAAGGGTTCGCCGACAGCCTTGCGGCCGCTGCTTTGGGCATGATGGGGGAGGGGTCCGACGCTCCGGAACTCCGCATGGTACGGCGGGCTGTGAGGTGGGCCGTCGTGCCGACGCACGAGAAGGAGGAGCCTCCGCCAGATCTGGAGAAAGCCTGTGCATGGCTCGCCGAAAACTCCCTCCCACTGTCCGCGCTTAGGCAGTCCGGAATCGCTGAGGACGTGCATTACCGGCTGGCCTACAAGCTAGATGGCAAGCTGTCAGCAAAGGACACGTACAAGCGTCGCCGACGATGCTTCAACTCCGCTATGGCGTATGCGATTCAGAAAGGGTACGTGGACGAAAACCCGATCGCGAGATTGGATCGGCCCGCTACTGCTGCGAGCGGTCCGATTGATCCCCGCGTACTCATGAACGCTACACAGGGGCGAGAGTTCCTGACGGCCGTTTCGTACGTGGGGTCTGTGCACCGCAATCGGGGGCGGAGGCTGGTTGGCTTCTTCGGCTGCATTCTGTATGCCGCGATGCGACCGGCAGAGGTCGTAGGCCTCAAAGAAGCCGACTGCTATTTGCCCGAGATAGGATGGGGTGTCCTCACTCTTCGGGAAACGCGCCCTGTGTCCGGGAAGAAGTGGACTGATTCCGGCGAGCGGCACGACCGACGCGGGCTGAAGATGCGGGACCCCGAGACGGACCGCCCGGTACCCATTCCTCCCGTTCTCGTGGCCATGCTCAGGGCTCACCTGAAGGAGTTCGGCACTGCCGCGGACGGCCGGCTGTTCCAGAACGAGCGGGGCGGTCTCGTGGGCACATCCAGCTACTGGCGTGTGTGGCAGGAAGCGCGGCCGATCGCGTTCCCGCCGCACAAGGTCGTGTCGCCGTTGGCGCAGAAGCCCTACGACGGGCGCGCCACCTGCATCACGGATTGGCTCCGCTCCGGGCTCCCCGTGGCGGAGGTGGCCCGCCGCGCGGGCACGTCACCGGAGGTCATCGACCGGCACTATGCGGGCTGTCTTGACAACAGCGAGGAGGAGAACAACAGGAAGATCGAAAAGGCTATGGGGTGGGGGTGAGGCAACCGCCTAGCCTCTCGGGTGAGTTGCGGGGACTCCAGCCAAGCTCGAATCCCCGCATCCTAGTCCAGTGCGCGGAGGATTACGCGGGGAAGTGAATAGTTCCTCAGATATGATCCCATGAAATTGGCGCTTCCCGGGTCCTCGCGGAGTATGTCCGCTACATGGGAGATGTCTTCGGGGGCAGTGAGGCGTGATACTTCGCGTGCGAAAACCTCGCCGACGTAGTATCTATGGTGACTGGCTCCGACGATCATGATGCGTTTTAGGCTTAGATGCCGAACCGGCCTGCTGTGTTTGGCTGCAACCAAGACCCGCGCGAAGAAGTCGGCAATGTCATCCGCGTAAGCAAATGGGTGCCCACCCTCGGAATATTCGTCATAGACGCGCACCATGCGTTCGAAATCAAGGGGGTGGTCCGCCGCCATCTGTGTAAGAAGCACTTGCGGCAAGGAGGGTGTGAATTCCTTGATGAAGACCTCGTCGTCTGCTGAGTCAAGTAGCAGTCGGAGGAGGGCGTCAATGGACTCCGTGTCGCCGTCGAGTGCCCTCGCTTTCAGCTCGTTCGCTTGCACGGTGGGAGAAGCTAGCTCGGCTTGCGGCGCAGTGATCAGTTCCAGTTCATGCCGGAACTCGGCTACTGATTGATATCGATCGGCTGGTTCTTCGGCAACGCATCGGCTGACGAGATAGCGGAACTTTACGTCAAGCTTTCCTATGCGCGCACGAGGGAAAGGGATCTCGCCTGTGAGACAGTGGTACATAATCTGCCCCATCGAATAGATGTCGGCGGTTTCGTCTACCTCGTGAGCGTTGTCGAACTGCTCCGGCGCCATATATGCGAACGAGCCGATCGCGCTGTTCGCCTGAGTGATGGTTGTGCTCTCGGAGGTGACCTGTCGGCACAGACCGAAGTCTGAAATGACCCAGCGCCCGTCCAGGGAGAGTAGATTGGCCGGCTTCAAATCCCGGTGTAGAACCCCCTGCTCGTGAGCGTGCTCAAGGGCGTACAAAACCTCTATGGTGATTCCTATGGCCTCACTCTCGGGAAGTGGGCCATATTTCAGGAGATCCTGAAGTGATCCCTGAGCTAGAGGCATGACGAAGAACGGGTTTTCTCGCTTCAAGTTCATCGCAATGATGGGCATAATGCCGGGGTGTTTTAGTGAGGATTGGTAGCGGGCTTCTCGCTCGAAGCGTCTCCGATCCTCGGACCCTGATGACATGTCAAGGGTGTCGAGTGGGAACTTCATGACGACGGCGTCATCGGTTTCGAGGTTGATGGCTCGCCAGACGGCTCCGTACCCGCCGCCCGGTAGCTGCTCGATCCTCTTGAACCTGCCTCGACCTGCCACGTGCCCCTCCCGTCTGGACGACCTTCGGGAGTGTAGAACTTCGTGTGCCCGCCACGAGGGCCTCTTGCGATAGTGCCCCTGGGGTCCACCAGGGAGCGGAAGTGGCTCACGCACTCCTCACGCACAACCAGTGAGAGAGAGTGAGAAAGGGCGGGAGTCAGTGAGACTGACTCCCGCCCTTTTCTGTAGGCATCCGCCCTGGTCAGACCATGGTTTCGGGTTTCTGACCGGCGAGTGCCCCCGGCAGGATTCGAACCTGCGCACACGGCTCCGGAGGCCCTTTGAGTACCGGGCAACACAGCAGGTCACGGCCCTGCACGTGGTCGATCGGGCGGGACGAGTCCACGGATAGGCCACTGTCTGCTGAGCACCGCTCCAGGAGTTCGATCGAGCGGCTCTCCTGGGGCCCTCGCAGTCCTACCGGCATAGCGTGTGTGATTGCTCAAGGCCGCTTGCGTCCAAGGTCGTTGATGTCAGTTGGTGATGTCAGGTTGGATGGTCCGATGAAGCGCATTGAGGCCGAGCTGTTCACAGATGGCGGCAACGACGCCGTGGTTCGCATGCCCGGCAGACAGTTCCCCGGGGTCCTGGTGCAGGGCGACTCCCTTCACATCCTCCGCAGCGCCGTGGCCGAGGTGGTGGAGGCGTGCGAGCGAGGCGACCTGGTGGAAGCTCGGGACTCCGCCGGCCTTCTTCTGGCGGACCTGGATGCTCTGTTGATGCGGTACGAGGCTGCGTTGGGCGAGCACGAGATTCCGCGGCCGTACTGAGCTGTCGGGCCATCAGCTTGGGAAGCTGCGGGCATTTGGGGCTGGATTGGGTGCTGACCTGGGCGAACAGCGTGGCCGCTACTCCGTCGGCCTCGGCTGCTTTCACCGTGGTTCCCCGCTGTTCCCCGCTCGATCTGGTGCGCTTGTGGTGCGGCCGTCGTCACCCGCGTTGGAACCTGGTGTCATCGGAACACGCAGACCACGCGCCCGTAGTCTTTGATCTGCTGCTGTTGTTCGTCTGGGTGAGGCGCGTGCTCGTCGTCTCCGCACCTGAGGACTGTTCCGTCGTCTCCTCCAAACACGGAGACAACGCCTCCGTGATGGCTACAAGCTCCTTGCCGGCCGATAGAGTCTGATGGCCACCCGTCGGCGCACTCGTAGCCCTGATACGTCCACTGAACTGGCGTGTACGTGGCGGACGGTGTGCCAGAACTGACGGGCGGATCCTCGTCATCATCGTTCCACCCACTGAGTTGGGCTGTGACCGGGAGGACGACGAAGATCCCCACGCCTATAAGACCTGCCAGGGAGTAGGCCACCACCCGAGCAACCCGCCACGCGCGGCTCTCGACGAGCCTTTGCAGGAGACTACGCACGGAAGACTTCTAGCGCAGCAAAGGGCTGCGGCGAGCTTCTTCGCCGACATTGGCGGCAATTTCTCAGAGCTTCACGCGGCTGCTGCAGGTTGTGGTGTCTAGCACTCCCACACCCCAACAGGCGGGAGCGTCGGCCGTCGACTATGGCCGACGCCACACCGGCTCAGATTTTTTATCTGGCCTCATCCTCATCAGGTCGGTGATGGATGGCCGGGCACCTCGGGCAACCGGCCGTGGTCCTCGGAGGACCGTCCGCCGAGGTTCGGCGCTGACCGCCGCTGTCCGGGGCTGTTGGTGTCAGGTGGTGGCGTCACCCGCCATGAGCGGCCTTGACAGCTTCACCACCCACCCTCGCAGGCTGCGGCGCGGTCATCACCCCAGAGGTCGATCCGGGGCCGCGTCTGTACCTCAGCCGACGAAAGTCAGCCACGACGGCGGGTGCGCCGACCGACCAGGCGCGCGTGTGTCTCGCTGCACCCCCACCAGCCTCAGCCACGCTGTCGGTGTCGTCGACCAGAGAGACCCACACCGGCCCGACCGTGGAGGTGACTCGCATTGCCCGCCACGACTGTCAGATTGGGAAGCTTGGACTCTGCAGAAGTGCCAGCCAGCCTGACCTGCGGTGGAGCGGTGGCAGCGCTCCATGGCCACGGGCCGCGCGTTCCCTCGCCTTCCAGTGATGCGGAATTCTTCAACAAACGCATCCTGTCTGTTGCCAGATGGTGCTGCGTCTCGCTTTTTGTCGACGCTTGATCCTCTCATTACCTACTGACGACTAAGAACCTCAGCCTTCGCTCAATTCGGAAAAAGTTGCTTGACCTGGCGAAGTGCCGTGGACAAGTGTTCTAGTCATGTCAGCTCCCACGGGGGGAGAGGCAGTGAAGGGATGGACATGCACCTCGATGTAAAGCGTGTTGCAGCTTCGACCACTGCAGCACTGCTCGTCGTGCTGGGAGCGGGGAGCGGCATCGCTGCTGCTGACGACGTACCCACTGACAGTAGCGTTGTGATCCACACGGAACCGCCGCAGGAGACCGACCCGGCTGACACGGGCCTCGTAGACGTGCCTGCAGATCAGGTGGGCGTGGAGCCTGACATCCCGGGCAGTGGTGACACTGGTTCCGGTAACCATCCCGGCAGCGAATACTGCGACCGGCAGACTGTCTACACCCCGACATATAAGGGCGGAGATCATCACAAAGGGATTGGCGCGCAGCAAGCTAACACGAACAACACCAGTCACACTGCCAAGTCGACCTTCACGGCGGAAGTCTCCGGCACTGTCGGGGTGACGTTCAGCGGAACTCTGTCCACAAGCGTCGACGTGATGATCGCCAAGATCGAGACCAAGTACGACGTGAGCTTGTCCGCGTCACTGACGGCGAGGCTGGGCAACTCCATTTCCGTCGACACCCCGCCACACAAAATCACTCACGCCACATACGGGGTGTACCGATTGCGGAATCAGGGAAAGAGCTACGTCATCTACAGCAACTGCCAGACCTCAGCAAAGAGCACTGTCACGAGCTACACGCCCCACTACGTCGGCTGGTATATCTGGGAGAAGAACGCGTGATGGTGATCACTGTGCGATCCGTGGGCCTGACCGGTTGCGTGCTTGCCGTCGCTCTGGCGGCAGTGGGCTGTGGATCCAATGACCACAACAGCTCTTCGTCGGGCCGGACAGGCCATGCTGTAAGTTCACCGTCCACCAAGGCGACCACTGTCGCGACCAATGACCCTCATGCACCTTCGGTCGAGAAGGCCCCGAACATCGGGTCAGATGGCATCACACCGTTGACGCACGATGCCACACTCAAAGGCAAGGCCGTCTACCCGATCCCTGGCGGAATCAAGGCAGGCAAAACCCTCGCGATCGCGATCAACTGTCAGGGGCCTGGGAAACTCACTGTCCAGGTGCGACCGACCGGGGTCTCCTTTCCCCTTCTTTGCGAAAAGGGGAAGGTGCTGCCCACCATGAACGAAATTCACATGAGCAAGAATCGATCCACGAGCTCGTTGGAATTCACCGCAGAGCCCAATGTCAGTTGGTCTTTTGCGGTGGGATGGGACCCCCATCCGCCTGAACAAGGGTAAGCCCGTGATGGGCCTGTAGGGAATCGGAAAGGCACGTCGAACGGCTTTGGGGCGGAAAGTTGCTTTGGCGCGAGCGATCATGGCTCCGTAAAACCGTGGAGCCGACCGCCTCAGCCACGACGCACGCCTTCTCTGGCATCCTGTGGCATCAGCCGGCTGCATGCTGTGTGCGCGGTACGGGCGCCGGCCGGGCTGGAGCGGGACGGAGGCAGGAGCGCAGGCCCGGCCGGGGGCCGGGCCGCGCGCGGGGAGCGGAGCGAGACGCCTTGAACCAGTAGAGAAAGTTTGAATCATGGGCTGGGTGGTTCATGATCATCTAGGTCTCGTGCCTGGTGTCGGCTGCCTCGTGGTGTAGAACCCTGGATATGGGGAGTGAGCGGCGGGAGCGGATGAAGGCGCTTGGTGCGCGTCTTCGTGAACTGCGTTCGGATGCCGGTCTGACGGGTGCCGTGGTGGCACAGCGGGCCGGTGTAGGGCAACCGACCGTGTCCAAAGTCGAGAACGGCCGGATGATCCCCAGCGCCGACGTCTTGGGCCGCTTGTCACGTGCTCTCGGCCTCGACGAGGTGACCTCGCACGAGCTGCGCGACCTCCTGGCCGCTGTTGAAGCCGCTACGGACACTATTGAAGCGCTCGGGGACTTGGCCTCGGTCGGGGTGGTTCTCGATGACGTGGTGCGGTCTGCGCGCCTGATCCGCTCGTTCCAATGCGTCGTTCTGCCGGCCATGCTCCAGAGCGCGGAGTACGCCCGGCACGTCTTCGACAGTGCTCCGAACGCTTCCCCTGAGGCTGTCGGCCGTGCTGTCGCCGCCCGTGTGGAGCGGCAGAGTTTGTTGTACGAGCCGGGGCGGGAGTCGGTGTTCGTGCTCACGGAGGGTGTGTTGCGTACCTGGCCGGGGAGTCCTGCGCTGATGCTCGCCCAGCTTGACCGGCTGCTGGCTGTCGAGAGTCTGAGCACGGTACAGCTCGGCGTCATTCCGTGGCGTCGGCCTGTGCCGGTCATGCCCCGTCATGGGTTCACCCTGTGCGATCAGGGGCCGGTCGTCGTCGAGAGCTTCCGGGGTGAGCGGGTCGTGGACGACTCCGCCGAAGTTGCCGCGTACGAGGAGATGTTCGGGCGCTTCGAGAGTGCCGCGGTCTTTGGGTCTGAGGTGCGGGAACTGCTGCTCCACGTGATGGCGGACTTCCGGGACCTGGACGCTCCCGCCACCCGATAGAGGAATAATTCCTCAAGATGCCTGGCTCGTTGGATGCATGCCGGAATACTCTACTCACTGCAACGTCTAGCCCCCTAGACGCAGAGGAGTGTTCCCATGCCCAAAGACTGGGCCCGCATGTTTCCCGGCCATGCCTGGCAGGTGGCCGAAGCGCGCCACTTCGTTGCCTCTCTGCTGGAGGGTGAAGCCTCCGACCTCGTGAATGACGCCGTCCTGGTCGTCGGCGAGCTGGCGGCCAATGCCGTCCGGCATACCCGTAGCGGCTGGTACCGGGGATGGTTCCTCGTGGTTATCGGCTTCACCGACGACTTCATCCGCATTCAGGTCGTCGACCAGGGCAGCGACGACGAACCCATGGTGCGGAGCGTGAACAGTCCGGCGGACCAGGGCGGCCGTGGGCTGATGATGGTCTCGGCCTGCGCCAAGGGCTGGGGCGTGAAGGACCGGCCTGCTGGCGGGCGCTGCGTCTGGGCAGACCTCGCACGGGTGAGCGGGTGATGGTCTGGCTCGCGATGATGGCGTGCGCCTGCCTCGCGGGTAGTCGAGGGTGAGCCCCAAAGGTGTGCCCCGGCGCAGGGCTGCGTTCCACGTGATTGGGGTTCATTCTGGACGCCGTCTCGCGCCCGTTCTGTCTAGGGCCCTAGACTCCTGGTTACTTCTAGGAGGTGTGGTTATGTCGGACGAGTTGCAACGGATCATGGCGATCGATGATCCGTACCTGCTCCTGCGTGAGGTCACGGCCCGTTTGGCCGACGCGCAGCAGGAGGTGACCGAACTCGCCCGGCTCCGCCGCCGCGTCGTTCAGGACCTGCACGCGCAAGGGCTGTCGTACGCGCAGATCGCGGAAAAGGCCGGCCTGAGCCGCGGGCGGATTCATCAGATCCGGCACACAGGACCGGCGCCTGAGGGTGCTTTCCTCGGCGCTGGAGCGGTCACGATCGTCACCCCGTTGCGGTGGGACGGTGAGAAGAAGCGCCCGGTGGTCGCCATGGCCGACATGAACTCCGGGAAGCGGCTCGAAGAGCTGGCCAAGTCGTATGGGCTCGACGTCAGCTCCGGTCACGTGCAGGTGAGCGGTGAGGTCGACCTCAACCGTGACGGTCTGGTCGTCGTGTGTGGGCCCGGTATGTCTCAAGCCATGAGCGATCTGTACGCCCAGGATCCTGTACTCGGCTGGGAGCACCCGGACGGTGAGCCGTGGGCGCTGGTAGACCGTCGCACCGGCACCTCGTACCGCGCGGGAGCGGACACCGAGCCGTACCGCCCGCACGACGTCGGATACCTCGGCCGGCTGCCCCGCCCGGACGGGAACGGCTCGGTGCTCGCCATCGCGGGCATCCACACAGCGGGGTCCCTTGGCGTCGTTCACCTGCTCGCCTCGGATCTCAACGCGCTCTGGGGCCAAGTGGGCGAGCGTCATTTCTCGACGCTGGTCAGCGTCGAATACGACCCCGAGACCGACGAACCACAATCCGTCGAGCTGCTCACCCCGCTCTACCTGCACGACGAGGAGACGACGGCGTGAACGTCGTCCTCGACTCACAGCCCGCCGGACCGGGACGGGAGAACGAGGACTTCGCCGCCGCTGCTCCCACTGCGGCCGTCCTCCTCGACGGGGCCGGCGTGGCCGGGGCCGAGACCGGATGCGTGCACGGCATCGCATGGTTCTCCTCGACGCTGGGCGGGCTGCTGCTGGGCACCATCAGCGCGCAGCCCGCCCGGCCGCTTGCCGCCTGCCTGGCCGACTCGATCCAGGCTGTCCGCTCCCTGCATGAGGACACCTGCGACCTGGCTTATCGAGCCAGTCCGACCAGCACAGTCCTGGCCGTACGCGCCACTGCGGGAGCTCTGGAATACCTCGTCCTCGGCGACTCAACGATGCTGCTCGCCGACACGGACGGGAAGGCGACCGCGATCACGGATCAGCGCCTGGACGACGTCGGCAAACGGCTACGCGGGCCGGTCGACGCGCTTCCCACCGGCTCACCCCAACACGCCGCCGCCCTGGCCGAGTACCGCGACGCGCTGACAGGACTGCGTAACCGGCCTGGTGGCTTCTGGATCGCCGGGCCGGATCCGCACGCGGCCGAACACGCTCTCACGGGGGCCGTGCCGCTGACGTCGCTGGCGTCCGTGTCCCTGCTGAGCGACGGCGCGACGAGACTTGTCGACTCCTTCGAACTCTCCACCTGGCCAGAGACGTTGGCTCTCCTCAGTGCGGCCGGGCCTGCCGAGTTGATCCGTCGCGTACGGGAGATCGAGGCCGGCGACTTCGAGGGGCGACGCTGGCCACGGGGTAAGGCGCACGACGACGCCACGGCCTTGCACTGGGTTCTGCCGTAGCGGCTTCACGTCTTCGGCGACACGCACGTATACCCCCCTAGACAGTTCACGGTCGGCGGTCTACTGTTGTCGTCAACCCCCCTAGACAGTTAGGGCGGGCGGCCTCCCTTGCTGTCTAGGGGGGTATCCAGATTGCATCGGTGCTCACCAGGGCGCCGCCAACAGTGAGGTTCAAGAAATGCGTGTCATCCCCGTGGACGCCTCGGCCGCAACGCTCCTCGTCACGAAGCTGCCCGAGGTCAAGGTGAGGGACCGCCAGACCGGTGAGATCGCCGTGGACCCGGTGACCAACCAGCGGCTCATGGTGCTGGAGGTCGTGTTCATCGCGCAGGGCGGTTCGGACATGATCAAGGTGACCGTTCCGGAGCAGGGCATCGGTGAGGGCCTGGTGATGGGAGCTCCGGTCGTCCTGTCCGGGCTCGTCGCCCGGCCGTGGGAGAGCGAGTTCGGCGGCCGGATGCGGCACGGCATCGCCTACCGGGCGGATGCCGTCATGGTCAACGCGCCGGCGCCGGTGCGGGGCTGATCGCCATGACCGACACCGCGTGGACGCTCGTCCTGGGCCTGGTCGTCCTGGTTGCATTGCTGGTGCTGCGTCGTCGGGTGCCGGTCGCCTTCTGGTGGCTCGTCGGCTATCCGTTCGTCGCGGTGAGGGTGCTGGCGACCTACCGGGCCACGATGGACGCCTGCGGTCTGACCGTTCCTGCATCGGCCATGCGCCGGGCCACCGCCCGGATGATCGGGCGGGAAGCGGCGCCGGTACCGCCTCGCCGCTTGTTCCCTGTGCCGACCGGGTCCGGTCTCGTGATGCGGCTGCGTATGGCGACCGGGCAGGCTCCGGAAGACTTCACTGCGTCCGCCGACCGGTTGCGGCATGCCTGGGCCGCGCATGCGGTGCACATCCGCCCGACCAAGCCGGGGTGGCTTGAACTGCGGCTGATCGGCTGGGATGTGCTCGCGGACGTACGGCCCGCCCGGCGGCGTCGGCACAGCGGCGGCCTGCTCTCCCTTCCGCTGGCGCTGCGGGATGACGGACGGTGGCATGTACGGGACTTCCGTGCCGTGCCGCATGAACTCATCCTCGGTGCCACGCAGTCCGGCAAGTCCGTGTACCTGCGCAACCTGTTGTGCGGGCTTGCCCGGCAACCGGTCGTGCTCGTCGGTATCGACTGCAAGTGGGGTGTCGAACTGGCTCCGTTCGCGCCCCGCCTGTCGGCCCTCGCTGATACCCCGGACCGGGCGAACGAACTTCTTGACGTCCTGCTGGAAGAGATGGAGGCACGGTTCCGGCTGATCGGGCTCAGCTCCGCCATCGGGTCGGACACCGTCCTCACCTCGGACGTGTGGGGCCTGCCCGAGAAGGTACGTCCGGTGCCGGTCGTGGTCGTCGTCGACGAGGTGGCGGAACTCTTCCTCGCCGCGAGCCGCGACGACGAGAAGCGACGCGATGCCATGGTGACCAAGCTGATCCGCATCGCCCAGCTCGGCCGCGCGGCCGGCATCTACCTGGAGGTGTGCGGGCAGCGCTTCGGCTCCGAACTCGGCAAGGGCGCCACCATGCTCCGTGCCCAGCTCACCGGCCGTATCTGCCACCGCGTCAACGACGAGTCATCCGCCAACATGGCGCTCGCCGACATCTCCCCGGAAGCGGCCCTCGCCGCAACCGCCATTCCCGCCGAACGTCCCGGCGTCGCCATCGTCGGCGACTCCTCCGGCGGCTGGTCCCGTGCCCGCTCCCCGCACCTCACCCTCGACGAAGCAGCGGCCGTCTGCCGCGCCACCTCCGCCCTCGTGCCGGAGCTGCCCCGCCTCGACGCCTTCCGGCCCGCCGTCGCCGTCGAGCCCGCTGACGTCGCCTCGTCCGCCACTGGCGTGCCCATGGCCCGCCCGGTGACCGAGTAGCCGCACCCCCTTTCCACGGTCGGCGCGACTGCCTCGCGCCAAGTCCCTACCCCTCCCATGCCCGGAACCGGAAGGACACCCCATGTCCCGCCCCTCCATCGCCGAAGTCAGCGCGCTCATCGCCGACTTGGCCGCGCTCCGTCAGGACCGCACCCCTGGCGAGTTCGCCGCGCTCATGGCCCGTAAGGCCGACCTGCTGGAGCGCATTGCCACCCACACACCCGGCGACGCCGAGGCCGCCGAGGTGGCTCGTCTCGCCCGTGAGCGCGCTGACTCCCTCAAGTCCGCCGACTGATCACGCTGGAAGGAGTCGAGCCGATGCGTGCCCACCTCGCCCGCGTGGACGCCGTGATCGTCCAAGCCGTCATCGCGGGCGCCCTGTCCTTCTCCCACCTTCACGACCTGGCGGAGGCGGCCGGGCAGGGTGGCTGGAAGGCGTGGGCTTACCCGGTCAGCGTTGACCTGCTGCTGGTCGCCGCATGGCGCCGGATGCGCGAACAGCAACGCGCCGGACGTCCGGCCGGGGGCCCGCGGCTTTGGTTCCTGGTCGCCCTGGCCGCTTCCCTCGGCGCCAATGTTGCCACCGCTGGGCTCCTTGACCTGGATCACGTTCCCGCATGGCTCCGCGTCGTGGTGGCCGGCTGGCCCGCCGTCGCCTTCTTCGGTGGAACGCTGCTCGCGCACGGGCCTCGCACCTCGGAGGAACCGGCGGCCTCCGCGACGCCGGAGACAGAACCCGCGCCGACTTCAGCCCCCGTTGCGGTCGAGCTGCCCCGCCGTGACGAACTCCCCGCGCCCGCACCGGCTTCGGTGGCTTACGAACCTCCGACCGACCTCGTGACCGCGGCTCCGGCGCCCGTTCCGGCCGTCGTTCTGCCGCCCGTCCTCGTCGACCGCGTTCAGGTCCTGGCCGCAGAACACCTCGCCGCGACCGGCGAACCAGCCGACCCGGACGCCGTACGCGCCCGGCTCGGCCTGCCCCCGGCCATGACGCCCTCTGTCGCCGCCCACCTCTGAGAAGGGATGCCCGCATGACTCCGCGCTTCCGCAACGTCCGCCGCTTCGGTCCCGTGCAGGTCGCCTCGTTCCTCGCCCGCGGCCGTAACCGCCACTTGGCCGCCTGCACCGCGCCCCGCTGCGACTTCTCCGCCGAGTACGACAGTCGCGCCGCCGCCGAACTCGCCGCCCGCACTCACCGCTGCAAGGCCTGACAGGAGATCACGCCATGGACGTTCCCCTCTGGTTCGCCGTGCTCGTCGTCGCCGTCCTCGGTATCCAGCTCGCCCGCCCGCCGTGGTGGCTCGTCGCCCTCCTGCTCCTCGGCGGCTACCTCGTCGCGAACAGCGTCCTCGCCCCCGCCGTCGCCGCCCTCCTCGACTGAACCCCTGAAGGGACCAGCCATGTTCAAGCCCAAGTACCCGCCGCAGGACACTGCTGCGACGCTGATCACCCCGGCCCCGGCCGCCTACAGTCCGGCGCCCTACAACGCGGCCCCCGCTCCGGTTCCGTCCGCCCCCGCCTCCAACCGGCCCACGGTCCAGCTCACCCCGGGCAGCATGCTCACCCTGGCCGCCGGCGGTGGCGCCCTGGTCCTCGTCGTCGGCGCGGTCCTGGTCTCCATGCTCCTCGCCGTCGCGATCACCGCGGCCTCTGTGGCCGTCTGTGCGGTCACCGTCCGCTCGGTCCTCAAGAGCGACCGCCGCTGACCTCATCTGATCTGCAGCCCGGCTTGCCGACACTGTCTAGCCCCCTGGACAAGTCGGGCTGCTGCCTCAAGCTCCCGCCTCCAAGGAGG
The DNA here is from genome assembly GCF_001514205.1 of Streptomyces griseoruber. Taxonomy (GTDB): domain Bacteria; phylum Actinomycetota; class Actinomycetes; order Streptomycetales; family Streptomycetaceae; genus Streptomyces; species Streptomyces griseoruber. The sequence continues at coordinate 28,955 of NZ_KQ948787.1, forward strand.
AACCCGCACATGCGCCCCGAGGCTCCGACCGGAGCCATCCGCCAGCTGGCGGCCCTCGCCCTGCACGGCGACCTGAGCACCTACGCACACCAGATCCAGCGACTCGGCGGCTGCGAGCGACCGGTGCGGATGGAGGGCCACCGTCTCGACGTCCACGCCGCGACTGGTGAAATCGTCCGTGAGATCGTCGACAGCGACCTTCCCGCCGGACAACTCCTCATCCGTTGCAACAACCGCCGCGCCACAAGGTGCGCCGCCTGCGCCGAGGTCTACCGCAAAGACACGTACCACCTCGTCACGGCCGGCCTGAGCGGCGGCAAGGGCATCGGCGCTTCCGTCGCCGCACACCCCCGAGTCTTCGCCACCTTCACAGCCCCCTCCTTCGGCCCCGTCCACAATCGCCCCGGCGGCGGACGCTGTCGCTGCGGACGCCTCCACCCTGACGGTGGCCCCGCCCTCGGCACGCCCCTGAAGCCCGACCGCTACGACTACCGCGCCGCCGTGCTCTGGAACGCGCACGCCGGCGCCCTCTGGGCCCGCTTCACCACCTACCTCCGCCAACAACTTGCCTCCCGCGCGGGTATCCGCCGCTCGGAGCTCCGCGACTGCCTCAAGGTGTCGTACGCCAAGGTTGCCGAGTATCAGCGGCGCGGCGCTGTTCACTTCCATGCGGTGATCCGGCTCGACGGGCCGGACGGAGCCGAGGACACCCCACCCACCTGGGCCACCACCGAACTCCTCACGGACGCGATCCGCTCGGCTGCCCGCCTCGCCGAGACACCCGGCCCGGTCCTCGACGGCCACGCCCACACGTTCCGTTTCGGCGAACAGCTCGACATCCGCCCCATCCGCTCGGCCGACTTCACCGGCGCTACCGACCTGACCAGCCGCGCCGTCGCCGCCTACATCGCCAAGTACGCCACCAAGGGCGCCGAAAGCGCGACGGGCACCCTGGACCACCCCATCCGCAACCCCATCACCGACCTGATCGGCGTAGAAGTCACCGACCACGCCCGTCAGTTGATCCTCACCTGCTGGCACCTCGGTGCCCTGCCCGAACTCGAAGACCTGCGCCTGCGCAAGTGGGCCCACATGCTCGGCTTCCGCGGCCACTTCTCCACCAAGTCCCGCGCGTACTCCGTCACCCTCGGCGCCCTCCGCCAGGAACGAGCCGACCACAACGAAGCACTCACCCGCGAACGTGCCGCCGCAGCCGGTCACCCACTGCCCGACCCGGACACCGTCCTCGTCCTTTCTCACTGGCGCTTCGCCGGCACCGGCCTGACCGCCGCAGAAACCCTGTTCGCCGCTTCGCGCCGACCCGACGACTCCGACACGGAAGGAGACTCCACATGGACCGGCGACGAGACGAACTGATGACCGTCCCGCAGATCCTCGCCGAGCTCGGCGGAGTCTCCCGCCGCACCTTCTATCGCTGGCGGGAGCTGGGGCAGGCTCCGGAAGCGATCAAGCTGCCAAACGGTGAACTCCGCTTCTGGCGAAGTGACTTCACCTCGTGGCTCCACGGACTCGGGGAGGCGGCGTGAAGTCGCACGACGTGAAGGTGTGGGGCATCCGCAAGCGACCGTACAAAACCCCGTCGTACGACGTGCGATGGAAGGTCGGTGATGTTCCGCCGTTCTCCGAGACCTTCCGTACAAAGGCACTCGCCGACAACTACCGCGCGAGGCTTCTCCGGGCTGCCCAGAAGGGCGAGGCATTCGACACGGAAACCGGTCTCCCGGACTCCATGGCACCGGTCAAAGAGTCCCTCACCTGGTACGACTTCGCGCGGGCCTATGTGGCCATGAAATGGCCGCACGCGGCTCCGAACTCTCGCGACAGCCTGAACGAGACAATGACGCTCGTCACCACTCAGCTCCTGGGGGACCGGCCCGGCCGTCCGGCAGATGACGTGTTGCGGCGGGCCCTACGCGGCTGGGCCTTCGTCGTCCAGGCCGAGGGCGAGAACCCTCCGCCGGTGGACATCGCGAACGCCCTCCGCTGGGTGGGCAAAGCCTCGCTGCCGCTGACGACGCTCAAGAATGCGGCGGACATCCGCGGCGTCCTCGACTCGCTCAAGCTCACTCTTTCCGGGGCTCCGGCCGCCGCCGAAACGGTGCGACGCAAGCGGGCTGTCCTCTTCAACGCTCTGGCCTACGCGGTCGAGCTGGGGGAGCTCCCGGAGAACCCGGTCAGCCTCGTGAAGTGGAAGCTTCCAAAGGTGACCAAGGAAGTGGACCGCCGAGTCGTGGTGAACCCCCGGCAGGCTGCCGAGCTCCTTGGTGCTGTCTCGTACGTTGGTGGCTACCGCCGGGCCCGTGGGCGCCGCCTCGTCGCCCTCTTCGCCTGCATGTACTTCGGTGGGCTGCGGCCGGCGGAAGCCGTGGCCCTGCGTCGTCCGGACTGCACTCTGCCGGACTCCGGGTGGGGATCGTTGATCCTTGAGAAGAGCCGCCCGACCGTGGGCAAGCGTTGGACCGGAACGGGAGAGGTACACGACAATCGCGGTCTCAAGAACCGGCCCGCGAATGAGACCCGCATCGTTCCGATTCCGCCCCGCCTCGTTCGCATGCTCCTCGCACACATCGACGAGTTCGGCACCGCCAAGGACGGCCGACTGTTCGCCAACGAACGTGGGGGAGTGGTCGCCTCCACCACCTACTGGCGTGTCTGGGACGAGGCTCGACACCTGGCGCTCACGCCGGAGCAGGTGGCCTCGCCGCTGGCCGCTCGACCGTACGACCTGCGGCACGCCGCGCTCTCCTCCTGGCTCAACGCCGGCGTCGATCCGACCGAGGTTGCGGAGCGCGCGGGCAACAGTGTTGAAGTGCTCCTGAGCCGGTACGCCAAGTGCCTCGACGGTCGGCAGGACGTCGCGAACCGTCGGATCGCTGAACTCCTCGGCGAGGACGCCGACCAGGAGGGCGAGCCCGGCGACGGGTCCTGACCCACGCGCCCCTCACGCACACCTGCAGCATGATGGCCCCTGGACTACGGTCCAGGGGCCTCGGCGTTTTCTGGGGATGACCTGCGGATTCCTGCCCTGCGGCCAGTCCACGCATAGTCCACAGCACCCGACATACGGCCGCTTGGAGCGGCACATGGCTGCACATACGCGAAGACCCCGTTCTCAGCGTTTCCGCTGGTGACGGGGTCTTTGGGCACCTCATAACGGGTGCCCCCGGCAGGATTCGAACCTGCGCACACGGCTCCGGAGGCCGTTGCTCTATCCCCTGAGCTACGGGGGCGTGTCGGGTGCGGGCTGTTGCTCGCGGCGACAGGTGGAACACTACCAGCTTCCTCGGGGTGTTCATGAACCGGTTTACGGGCGCCGGGGAGGGGCGGGTGTCGCCCTCGGGGGGTGGAAGTGGGGAAAACCCGGACGCGGTGGCCGGTGTCGACCTACTCTCAAGTTGTGCCAGGCGCGTCGGGTCGGGTGCTTGTTGTGGACGACAACAAGGTCATCCGGCAGCTGATCAGGGTCAATCTCGAGCTTGAGGGTCTCGAGGTCGTGACCGCCTCCGATGGTGCCGAGTGTCTGGAAGTCGTTCATCAGGTGCGGCCCGACGTCGTCACGCTCGATGTCGTCATGCCCCGTCTGGACGGCCTTCGGACCGCCGCTCGGCTGCGTTCCGATTCGCGGACGCGTGATCTTCCCCTCGCGATCATCAGCGCGTGTACCCCGTACGAGGTCGAGGCCGGCCTCGAAGTCGGCGTCGACGCGTTCCTCGCCAAGCCCTTCGAACCCCACGAGCTCGTCAGCCTCGTACGGCAGTTGCTGGACGGGAAGCGGCGGGAGGACGGCCGTGACAGCCGTGACGGTGGGGTGGGTCTGGGGTTCGGGCTCGGGACCTCTCTCGGGGCCGGGCAGGGGAGTGGAGGGCCCGGTTCGGAGTAGGGGGCGGGCACCCGACCCCTCACTCCAGCTCGCACCTCGCGCTCCGCCTACTTCCCTCGCCCCTCGCTCTGCCTTGCTCTCCCTTGCTCGGCCTCGCCGTCCACATCCCGGGACCTCCCCAAACCGGCTCGCCTAGCCACCCCCCTCCTCCCCTACGCTTGTCCCGTGACACCCGTCGAGCTCTCCCGCACCGTGCTGCACGCGGTGCGTCGTGCTGTCGACGCCGGAGAGCTGAGCGTGGCCGTCCCGGCGCACGCCGTCGTCGCTCCGCCGGGGCCCGGAGGGGCCGGGGACTACGCCACGAACATCGCCCTCCAGCTGGCCCGCCCCGCCGGGCAGCCCGCCCTGCGGGTCGCCGAGGTCCTGCGGACCCATCTCGCCTGCGCCGAAGGCGTCACCGGCGTCGAGATCACCGGGCCCGGGTTCCTCAACATCAGCCTCGATCAGCAGGCCGCCGCCACGGCGCTCGTCCAGCGGATCCGGAGGGACGGGATGCGGTACGGGCACGGCGACAGCCTCGCCGGGCAGGTGTACGAGGTACGCCTGCCGTTCGAGGTCCGGGCCGAGGTTCTCGCCGACGCCCTGGCGCGGATCGTCGCCTCGCAGGGCGGACGCGTCTCCACCCATCATCTGGCTTCGCAGACCCCCCGCCTCGCCTCGCAGGACGGGCGCGTCTCCACCCCCCACGGTGAGCCCCACCGCGAGATCCGCACCCCCGCTGATCAGCCCGGTGGGGACACCCGCACCCCCGCTGATCAGCCCGGTGGGGACACCCGCACCCCCGCTCATCAGCCCGGTGGGGACACCCGCACCCCCGCTGATCAGCCCGGTGGCGACACCCGCACCCTCCACCCCGATTCCGACGGCAGCACCCGCCCCACTCGTTCCCCCGAGGCCGCCCCCTTCGAGCTGCGCCCCCACCCCGCCCCCGAAGACCCCACCCCGCTGGGGCTCGACGCCGCCTGCTGGGCGCTGCTCCACCCCGCCCCCCACGACCGGCCGCGCATCACCGCCGATCATCTGGTCCAGCGGGAGAGCAACCCTCTCTTCCGTGTCCGTTACGCCCATGCCCGCACCCGGGCCCTCGGGCGTAACGCCGCCGATCTCGGATTCACCGCCGAGCCCGGAGGCGTGGGCGGGCAGCAGGAGCTCCCGGTGCCCCTGCCTCTCCTTTCCCTCCTCTCCCTCCTCGCCGACTACCCCCGCGTCCTGGCCACCGTCGCCGCCCTCCCCCGTGCGGAGGGGGTCGCCGCGCCCTCCCGGCTGGCGCGGCATCTCGTCGCGCTCGCGGACGCCACGCTGCTTCTGCTCCCCGTTGTGCTGCCGCTGGGTGAGGAGAAACCCTCGGCCGCCCACCGTGCCCGGCTCGCGCTCGCCGAAGCCGCCGGGACGGTGCTGGCCGGCGGCCTGTCCCTGCTCGGCATCGACGCACCCGACCATCTCTAGAGAGCCAGTCAGAACATGAGCCGTTCCGCCCACCCCGCCGGGCCCCGTCACGCCGATGTCCTTCCCGAGGGGCACTACTCCGCGCCGCCCAGTGACCTCAACGTCCTCGACCCGAAGGTCTGGGCGCAGACCGTCGGGCGGGACGGGGACGGGGTCGTCACCGTCGGGGGCATCGACGTCAAGAGCCTTGCCGAGGAGTACGGGACCCCTGCCTACATCCTCGACGAGACCGACTTCCGGGCCCGGGCCCGCGCGTGGCGCAGCGCGTTCGGCGGTGATGCCGACGTGTTCTACGCCGGCAAGGCCTTCCTCTCGCGGGCCGTCGTGCGGTGGCTGCATGAAGAGGGGCTCAACCTCGATGTGTGTTCGGGGGGCGAGCTGGCCACCGCCCTCTCCGCCGGGATGCCGGCCGAGCGCATCGCCTTCCACGGCAACAACAAGTCGAGCGAGGAGATCCACCGGGCCGTCAGTGCCGGGGTCGGGCGGATCGTGCTCGACTCGTTCCAGGAGATCGTGCGGGTCGCCCACATCGCGCAGTCGCTCGGCAGGCGGCAGCGGGTGCAGATTCGTATCACCGTGGGGGTGGAGGCGCACACCCATGAGTTCATCGCCACCGCTCACGAGGACCAGAAGTTCGGGATTCCGCTCGCCGGCGGTGTGGCCGCCGAGGCGGTGCGGCGGGCGCTGAAGCTCGACGGGATCGAGCTCATCGGCATTCACAGCCACATCGGCTCGCAGATCTTCGACATGTCCGGCTTCGAGGTCGCCGCGCACCGGGTCGTCGGGCTGCTGAAGGAGGTCCGGGACGAGCACGGGGTGGAGCTTCCCGAGATCGATCTGGGGGGTGGGCTCGGGATCGCGTACACGAGTGACGACGACCCGCGCGAGCCGCACGAGATCGCCAAGGCGCTGACCGAGATCGTCACGCGGGAGTGCGAGGCCGCCAAGCTGCGCACGCCGCGGATCTCGGTGGAGCCCGGGCGGGCCATCGTCGGGCCGACCGCCTTCACGCTCTACGAGGTGGGCACGATCAAGCCGCTCGACGGGCTGCGGACGTACGTCTCCGTGGACGGGGGGATGTCCGACAACATCCGCACCGCGCTGTACGACGCCGAGTACAGCGTCGCGCTCGTCTCGCGCACCTCGGACGCCGAGCCGATGCTCGCGCGGGTCGTGGGCAAGCACTGCGAGAGCGGGGACATCGTGGTCAAGGAGGGGTTCCTGCCGTCGGACCTGGCACCGGGTGACCTGATCGCCGTACCGGCCACGGGTGCCTACTGCCGGTCCATGGCGAGCAATTACAACCATGTGCTGCGGCCGCCGGTCGTCGCGGTGGCCGACGGGGAGTCGCGGGTCATCGTCCGGCGGGAGACGGAGGACGACCTTCTGCGGCTCGATGTCGGGTGACTCCCGATGGAAGGCGATGCCGGGTGAGCACGGACTCTGGTAGGCCTCTGGTGGGGGAAAAGCCGAACGGGAACGAGAAAACGAGGGGCGGGAGAATCTTCTGTCCGCCGCCCCTGTGAAAATGAAATAGATGTCTCACGATCCGGACCGGGGGCAGAAACTCCGGTCCGGTGAGTGAGACTGGTCCAACCGTAGACGGTATGAGGAAACGAGGTCGGATGATGCGTACGCGTCCGCTGAAGGTGGCGCTGCTGGGCTGTGGAGTGGTCGGCTCAGAGGTGGCGCGCATCATGACGACGCACGCCGACGACCTCGCCCAGAGGATCGGTGCCCCGGTGGAGCTCGCCGGGGTCGCCGTGCGGCGGCCCTCGAAGGTGCGCGACGGCATCGACCCGGCCCTCGTCACCACCGACGCCACCGCCCTCGTCAAACGCGGGGACATCGACGTCGTCGTGGAGGTGATCGGGGGGATCGAGCCCGCGCGGACGCTCATCACCACCGCCTTCGCGCACGGCGCCTCCGTCGTCTCCGCCAACAAGGCGCTGCTGGCCCAGGACGGGGCCGCGCTGCACGCCGCCGCCGACGAGCACGGCAAGGACCTCTATTACGAGGCCGCCGTCGCCGGGGCCATTCCGCTCATCCGGCCGCTGCGGGAGTCCCTCGCCGGGGACAAGATCAACCGGGTGATGGGCATCGTCAACGGGACGACCAACTTCATCCTCGACAAGATGGACAGCACGGGGGCCGGATACCAGGAGGCCCTCGACGAGGCGACCGCCCTCGGGTACGCGGAGGCCGACCCCACCGCCGACGTCGAGGCCTTCGACGCCGCCGCCAAGGCCGCCATCCTCGCCGGGATCGCCTTCCACACGCGCGTGCGGCTCGACGACGTCTACCGCGAGGGGATGACCGAGGTCACCGCGGCCGACTTCGCCTCCGCCAAGAACATGGGCTGCACCATCAAGCTGCTCGCCATCTGCGAGCGGGCCGCCGACGGAGGCTCCGTCACCGCGCGCGTGCACCCCGCCATGATTCCGCTGACCCATCCGCTCGCCTCCGTGCGCGGCGCGTACAACGCCGTGTTCGTGGAGTCGGACGCGGCCGGTCAGCTGATGTTCTACGGCCCCGGTGCCGGCGGTGCCCCCACCGCCTCCGCCGTGCTCGGCGACCTGGTCGCCGTCTGCCGCAACCGGCTCAGCGGGGCAACGGGGCCCGGCGAGTCGGCGTACGCCGCCCTGCCCGTGTCGCCGATGGGTGACGTCGTCACCCGCTACCACATCAGCCTGGACGTGGCGGACAAGCCGGGCGTTCTCGCCCAGGTCGCCACCGTCTTCGCCGAGCACGGCGTGTCGATCGATACCGTGCGGCAGCACGGACGACAGGACGGAGACGGCGAGGCCTCCCTCGTCGTCGTCACCCACCGCGCGTCCGACGCCTCCCTCAGCGGGACCGTCGAGGCGCTGCGCAAGCTCGACACCGTGCGGGGTGTCGCCAGCATCATGCGGGTTGAAGGAGAGTAACCAGCAATGACCCACCAGTGGCGCGGAATCATCGAGGAATACCGGGATCGGCTGCCGGTGTCCGACAGCACTCCCGTGGTGACGCTCCGTGAGGGCGGTACGCCCCTCGTGCCCGCGCAGGTGCTCTCCGAGCGCACGGGCTGCGAGGTCCACCTCAAGGTGGAGGGTGCCAACCCGACGGGGTCCTTCAAGGACCGCGGGATGACCATGGCCATCAGCAAGGCCAAGGAGGAGGGCGCCCGGGCGGTCATCTGTGCCTCCACGGGCAACACCTCCGCCTCGGCCGCCGCCTACGCGGTCCGCGCGGGCATGGTCTCCGCCGTGCTCGTGCCGCAGGGCAAGATCGCGCTCGGCAAGATGGGGCAGGCCCTCGTCCACGGCGCGCAGATCCTCCAGGTCGACGGCAACTTCGACGACTGCCTCACGCTCGCCCGTCAGCTGAGCGACAACTACCCCGTCGCGCTGGTCAATTCGGTCAACCCGGTACGCATCGAGGGGCAGAAGACCGCCGCCTTCGAGATCGTGGACATGCTGGGCGACGCCCCGGACATCCATGTCCTGCCGGTCGGCAACGCGGGCAACATCACCGCGTACTGGAAGGGCTACAAGGAGTACGCCGGGGACGGCATCGCCTCGAGGACGCCCCGGATGTGGGGCTTCCAGGCCTCCGGCTCGGCGCCCATCGTGCGCGGCGAGGTCGTCAAGGACCCGTCGACCCTCGCCACCGCGATCCGGATCGGCAACCCGGCGTCCTGGCAGTACGCGCTGGCCGCGCGGGACGAGTCGGGCGGCATCATCGACGAGGTGACGGACCGTGAGATCCTGCGCGCCTACCGGCTGTTGGCCGCGCAGGAGGGCGTCTTCGTGGAGCCCGCGTCCGCCGCGTCCGTGGCCGGTCTGCTGAAGGCCGCCGAGCGCGGCGACGTCGACCCGGGGCAGCGGATCGTCTGCACGGTCACCGGCAACGGCCTCAAGGACCCGGGCTGGGCCACCGAGGGTGCCCCGCGTCCGGTGGTCGTCCCGGTCGACGCGGCGGCGGCGGCGGCCCGTCTGGGTCTCGTGTAGGACGTCGTCGCGCATCACGTCGCCGTGCGACACGGCGTCGCACAACACGTCGACGCAGGGTCAACCCCGGAAGGGATGCACAGGGGGCTTACGACACGCATCGTGCGCCTCCTGTGCGCCCTATGTCGCCGCAGAACCTTCCTTCGATAGGCTGTACCGAACCCGCCCGCCGCATATGCCGCAGCGACGTGTCGCCCTCGCGGCCCCGGGGTCGTCACGTATCTATCGCACGTCATTCGACAGTCACGCAGCTCAAGACAGTCACGCAGCTCAAGGAGAGTCATCGCGAGATGGCCGGTCCCGCCTTCCGCGCCGCCCCCGTCCGGGTGCGCGTCCCCGCCACCAGTGCCAACCTCGGCCCCGGCTTCGACGCCCTGGGCCTGTCGCTGGGGCTCTACGACGATGTCGTCGTCCGGGTGGCCGACTCCGGGCTGCACATCGACATCGCGGGCGAGGGCAGCGAGACCCTGCCGCGTGACGAGAAGCACCTCCTCGTCCGCTCCCTGCGCACCGCCTTCGACGTCCTGGGCGGCCAGCCGCGCGGCCTGGAGATCGTCTGCGCCAACCGCATCCCGCACGGCCGGGGCCTCGGCTCCTCCTCCGCCGCGATCTGCGCCGGCATCGTCGCCGCGCGGGCGGTGACCATAGGCGGCGAGTCCCGGCTCGACGACGCCGGTCTGCTCGAACTCGCCACCGAGATCGAGGGCCACCCCGACAACGTCGCCGCCTGTCTGCTCGGCGGATTCACCCTCTCCTGGATGGAGGCGGGCGCCGCGCGGGCGATCAGGATGGAGCCCGCCGATTCCATCGTTCCGGTGGTTTTCGTACCGGGAAAGCCGGTACTGACCGAAACGGCGCGCGGCCTGCTCCCGCGCTCCGTGCCGCACGTCGACGCCGCCGCCAACGCGGGCCGCGCCGCCCTGCTCGTCGAGGCCCTCACCCGGCGCCCCGAGCTGCTGCTGCCGGCCACCGAGGACCGACTGCACCAGGAGTACCGCGCCCCCGCGATGCCGGAGAGCGCCGCCCTGGTGGAGCGGCTGCGCGCCGACGGGATCCCCGCGGTGATCTCCGGCGCCGGCCCCACCGTGATGGCGCTGGCCGACGCGGGAACGGCCGACAAGGTCGAGGCTCTGGCGGGCGCGGACTGGGCCGCGAACCGCCTGGCCATGGATCTGCAGGGGGCGAGTGTTCTGCCGCTCGCGCCCGCTGGTGAAACGCACTCCGGCGACATTTAAGTGCACGGTCGCCGGATTTCGAGAGGGGGAATGTTTGTTGGATCCGGTAGTGTTAACCTCAAGTCTGCACCCGACCCCACCATGGCGAGGTGCTTCGTGTCCCCGTCCGGGACAGACATTCTTCCGGGAGCTCCCCAAGCCGCACTGCGTTCCGTACGTCGTATCTGGGCAGTACGCCGTACACCGGCGCTGAGCGGTCTGCAGGGCACGCTCCGGAATCGGTGCTACCACGCCACGTGACACTGGGTGTCACGGTTCGTCGGGGAAGCGCCATCACCAGCAAATCTCTCTTCCGCCGTTGTGGCGGACCACCGCCCCGGCTTCGCCAGAGCAAGGACCGAAGCCGGACAGCACAACCGGTCGCCGAGCCAGACAGGCCGACGTCCGCTCCAGGGAAGGACCCTTCGTGAGCGACACCACCGATCTGATGGGCGCACGTGTCGAGGAGACCGCTGCCGCGCCCGCCACGGACGCCTCCGCGCCTGCCACCGGTGCCGGCTCCCGGCGGCGCCGCGGTACCGGCCTCGAGGGCATGGTGCTGGCCGAGCTCCAGCAGGTCGCATCCGGCCTCGGCATCAGGGGCACCGCGCGGATGCGCAAGAGCCAGCTGATCGAGGTCATCAAGGAGGCGCAGGCCGCCGGAGGCTCCGCCCCGGCGAAGGCCGACGCCCCGGCCGCCGAGACCAAGCCCAAGCGCCGCGTCGCCTCCAAGGCCCGCACGGGCGAGGACGCCGCCGAGAAGAAGGCGGACGCCGCCCCCAAGGCCGAGGCCGCCGCCGAGAAGGCCGTGGCCCAGCAGCAGATCGAGATCCCCGGCCAGCCGGCCAGCAACGAGGCTCCCGTCGAGCGCCGCCGTCGCCGCGCCACCGCCGACGCGGGCAGCCCGACGGCCTCCGGCGCCGAGACCGTCGTCGCCGAGGCCAAGGCCGAGCCCAAGGCCGAGACGCCCGCGCAGCCGCAGGCCGAGGCCCGGACCGCCGAGGCCGGCGAGGCCGACGGCCGCCGCCAGGGCCGCCGTGAGCGGGGCGACCGCGGTGACCGCGGCCGCGACCGCGGTGAGCGTGGCGACCGCGGTGAGCGTGGCGACCGTCGCGGCAAGGGCGACGACCAGCAGGGCGGCCAGCAGCAGCGCGGCCAGCAGACCCAGCAGCAGAGCCGTCAGGACCGCAACACCGGTCCGCAGGACGACGACGAGTTCGGTGACGGCCGCCGTGGCCGCCGCGGCCGCTACCGGGACCGCCGTGGCCGCCGTGGGCGCGACGAGATCGGCACCGTCGAGCCGCAGCTCGCCGACGACGACGTGCTGATCCCCGTCGCGGGCATCCTCGACATCCTCGACAACTACGCGTTCATCCGGACCTCCGGCTACCTGCCGGGCCCGAACGACGTGTACGTCTCCCTCGCCCAGGTCCGCAAGAACGGCCTGCGCAAGGGCGACCACATCACCGGCGCGGTCCGCCAGCCCAAGGAAGGCGAGCGGCGCGAGAAGTTCAACGCGCTGGTCCGCCTGGACTCCGTCAACGGCATGGCGCCCGAACACGGCCGTGGCCGCCCGGAGTTCAACAAGCTGACCCCGCTCTACCCGCAGGACCGCCTCCGTCTGGAGACGGACCCGGGCGTGCTGACCACCCGCATCATCGACCTCGTGTCGCCGATCGGTAAGGGCCAGCGCGGTCTGATCGTGGCCCCGCCGAAGACCGGCAAGACCATGATCATGCAGGCGATCGCCAACGCGATCACGCACAACAACCCCGAGTGCCACCTGATGGTCGTCCTGGTCGACGAGCGTCCGGAAGAGGTCACCGACATGCAGCGGTCGGTCAAGGGCGAGGTCATCTCCTCGACCTTCGACCGTCCGGCCGAGGACCACACCACGGTCGCCGAGCTCGCCATCGAGCGCGCCAAGCGCCTGGTGGAGCTGGGCCACGACGTGGTCGTGCTGCTCGACTCGATCACGCGTCTGGGCCGTGCGTACAACCTCGCCGCCCCGGCCTCCGGCCGCATCCTGTCCGGTGGTGTCGACTCGACCGCCCTGTACCCGCCGAAGCGCTTCTTCGGCGCGGCCCGCAACATCGAGGACGGCGGCTCGCTGACCATCCTCGCCACCGCGCTGGTGGACACCGGGTCCCGCATGGACGAGGTGATCTTCGAGGAGTTCAAGGGCACCGGCAACATGGAGCTCAAGCTCGACCGGAAGCTCGCCGACAAGCGCATCTTCCCGGCGGTGGACGTCGACGCGTCCGGCACCCGCAAGGAGGAGATCCTGCTCGGTGCCGAGGAGCTGGGCATCGTATGGAAGCTGCGCCGGGTGCTGCACGCGCTCGACCAGCAGCAGGCGATCGAGCTGCTCCTCGACAAGATGAAGCAGACCAAGTCGAACGCCGAGTTCCTGATGCAGATCCAGAAGACGACGCCGTCGCCCGGCAACGGCGACTGAGGCCACGCCGGACGCCGCGTAAGCGCCAAGTAAAGGGCCGCCCCCTGCGAAGGGGGCGGCCCTTCGGCATGTCGGTGGGCGTTGTTACGATCGCGCCCTTCGGTCGGCCGTTCGAGCCGGGACCGAAGCTCAGACTTCTGATCCCTAGGGGGGACTCGAGTGGGTACACCCACGCCCGGGAGCCGACGGCACAGACGCCGGATACGGATCGCGCTGCCCGTCGCCGCGGCCGGTCTGGCCGCCGCCGTCGCCGGTGTGTTCGTGACGACGTCGGCAGGGGCGGCCACGGCGGCGCCGACGCCCGTCCGCAGCACGCCGTCCACGTCCGAGATCGAGGCACGCCTGTCGACCGCGCTCGCCGGTGACGACACCGCGGGGGAGACCTCCAAGTCGTCTCTCGGCGCGAGCAGCAGCAGTTCCACGTCCGTCGACCCGAAGATCATCGGCGGTTCGACGACGACCATCACCACCGCGCCGTACATGGCCCAGCTCTGGTACGGCGACAACCGCGGCACCAGCACGACCAGCGACGACATCGGCTTCTTCTGCGGGGGCGCGGTCGTCGCCCCGACGAAGATCCTCACCGCCGCGCACTGTGTCGCCGGCTACAACTGGAAGGCGCACGGCGTCGTCGTCACGGGCACCGCGCAGCTGCTGTCGGAGGACTCGAGCGGGAACCCCGACCTGCACGGCGGCAACCCCAGCGGCGTCTGGCGGCAGTGGAACCACCCCTCGTACGACGACAACACCATCGACAACGACCTCGCCGTCCTGACCCTGCCGAACCCGGTCAAGGCGACGCCGATCCCGATGACGACGGCCGGCGACACCGCGTCGTACACCGGAGCGGCCGCCAAGACGGCCCAGGTCTTCGGCTGGGGCCGTACCAGTTCGACCAGCCAGGACATCTCCGACACCCTGAAGACGGCCACGCTGCCGATCCAGTCCGACGCCACCTGCTCGGCCGAGTACGGCAGTGACTTCATCGCGGGCCACATGGTGTGCGCGGGCGAGCCCGCCACCGGCTCCGACACCGGAACCACCTCCGCCTGCAACGGCGACTCCGGCGGCCCGCTGGTCGTCGGCGGCAAGGTCGTGGGCGTGGTGTCGTGGGGGGTGAAGGACTGCGTGGCGGCGGGCGCGTACAGCGTCTTCACCAAGCTCACCACGTACGTCGCCGCCGCCTATCCGCGCATCGACGACACCAACCTCAGCGGTGACCACAAGGCCGACCTCTTCGTGCGCAACTCCTCCACGAAGACCGGCTACGAGATCGACTCCAAGGGCACCTCGCTGGCCTCCCGTCTGTCCTGGGGCTCCCACAGCGCCTGGAACCTGGTCCTGCAGACCGATCTCGACCGCGACGGCTACACGGACTTCATCCGGCGCCGCGCCTCCGACGGCGACCTGTACTGGCGGCACTGCGTGTTCCCCAGCAATGGCACCACCTGCACCTGGACCAACACCCTCGTCGGTGACAACTGGAAGAGCCGCCTGGCCGTCGTCGTCCCCGGTGACGTCACCGGGGACAAGCTGCCCGACCTGCTGTCCGTGGACTCCGCGGGCGTCCTGTGGATCTACCCGGGCAAGGGCAACGGCAGGTTCGCCACCCGGGTGAAGGTCTCCACCGGCTGGAACCAGTACAACGTCGTGCGCGGTCACGGCGACCTCAGCAACGACGGCAGGGCCGACCTGCTCGCCCGCAACAAGAGCACCGGCGCGGTCTACCTCTACAAGGGCACCGGCAAGGCCGGCACGGGCGCCTTCTCGGCCCGCGTCAAGGTCCGCACCTGGAGCGGCACGACGTACAACGCCTTCGACGCGGTCGGCGACGTCAACGGCGACGGCAAGGCCGACTTCCTGGCCCGTACGCCGGGCGGCACGCTCTATCTCTACAAGGGCACCGGAAAGGCCACGAGCGAGATCTTTGCCACAAGGGTGTCACTCGGTACCAGTTTCAAGCAGTACGACTTGTTCGGCTGAGTTCGGCCGAAAGCACAGGTGAGCGGGGGCGCACCCCGCTCTGCTCCGCACGCTCTGTGTCCGTTCAGCCACTGATCGGGCACAGAGCGTCGTGCAACCCTGTCCCGAGTTTCCCTGTCTGACCAGGCGGGGCGACGATGGTGAGGCCGCACGAGAACAGAGGAGCACATGTCCGCCGAGCACACGCCGGAGCCCGGCATACCGGGTGAGACCGGCCCGACGGGTGGGAACGACAGCGGCCCGAGGCACCGCAGACAGCGGGGCCGGCGCAAGGGGCTGCTGATCACGGCGTGGACGGCCGCCGGCATCGTCGCCCTGGGCGGCACCGGCGCGGGCTACCTGTACTTCAAGCTCAACGGCAACATCAAGAGCGTCGACATCGACCAGGCCCTCGGCACCGACCGGCCCACGAAGGCCGACAACGGCTCGGAGAACATCCTCGTCCTCGGCTCGGACACCCGCTCCGGATCGAACAAGAAGCTCGGCGGCGGCACCGACGACGGCAGCGCCCGCTCCGACACCGCGATGATCATCCATGTGTACGAGGGCCACCAGCGGGCCAGCGTGGTCTCCATCCCGCGCGACACCCTCATCGACCGGCCGGCGTGCACCGACACCCGGGGCGTCCGGCACGACGCGGCGAACGGCGTGATGTTCAACTCGGCGTACACCACGGGCGGCGCGGCCTGTGCCGTGAAGACCGTCGAGTCGATCACCGGCCTGCGGATGGACCACTACCTCGAGGTCGACTTCTCCGGCTTCGAGAAGCTGATCGACGAGCTGGGCGGGGTCGAGGTCACCACCACCGAGGCGATCGACGACTCCGAGAGCCATCTGAGGCTCAAGGCCGGCACCCACACGCTGAACGGCAAGCAGGCCCTCGGCCTGGTCCGCACCCGGCACGGCGTCGGTGACGGCTCCGACCTCGGCCGCATCCAGCTCCAGCAGGCGTTCATCAAGGCGCTGGTCACCCAGGTCAAGCACATCGGTCTGTTCACCAGCCCGAAGAGGCTCTACGACCTCGCGGACACCGCGACGAAGGCCGTCACCACCGACTCCGACCTCGGTACGGTCAACTCGCTGATGTCCTTCGTCAACGGTCTCAAGGGCATCAGCGCGTCGAAGATGCACATGGTGACCATGCCGGTGGAGTACGACCCGGCCAACCTCAACCGGGTCGTCGTCCTGGAGAAGAAGGCCCAGCAGGTCTGGACGGCCCTGAAGAACGACCGGCCGATCCCGAAGTCGGCGACGGCGGGCAACGCGACGGGGGAGGCGGCGGGGGTCGTGGCGTCGTCCTGAGGGTGCGGGCATCCGCGGGGAATACTTCACGGCGACCCCCGGTTTTGGGGGATGGCGCCAGTCCTGGCAGACTGGTACGTCGGCTCCGGTTCACGTTTGCCGTATCCCGCGGCAGCGACCCGGCGCCCTCCCGAAACTAGGAGACACCTTGAAGCGCGACATCCACCCCGAGTACGTCGAGACGCAGGTCAGCTGCACCTGCGGCGCGTCGTTCACCACCCGCAGCACGATCGGCAGCGGTGCCATCCGCGCCGACGTCTGCTCCGAGTGCCACCCGTTCTACACGGGCAAGCAGAAGATCCTCGACACCGGTGGCCGTGTGGCCCGCTTCGAGGCCCGCTTCGGCAAGGCTGCCGCCGGCTCCAAGAAGTAGCGAGCCCTTTTTCGCCGGTCCACGGCCGTGCCCCCGCCCGGGGTGCGCCGGGACCGGCGTTTTTGGTCGTTCGCCTTCATCCACGCCACAGCATTTCAGGAGCCCATCATGTTCGAGGCAGTCGAGGAGTTGGTCGGTGAGCACGCCGACCTGGAGAAGAAGCTCGCCGACCCGTCGGTCTTCGCCGACCAGGCCAACGCGCGCAAGCTGAACAAGCGCTACGCCGAGCTCACCCCGATCGTCGCCACGTACCGCTCCTGGAAGCAGACCGGCGACGACATCGAGACCGCGCGCGAGTTCGCGGCCGCCGACCCGGACTTCGCCGCCGAGGCCAAGGAACTCGACAAGCAGCGCGAGGAACTCACCGAGAAGCTGCGGCTGTTGCTCGTGCCCCGGGACCCGTCCGACGACAAGGACGTCATCCTGGAGATCAAGGCCGGCGCCGGCGGCGACGAGTCCGCCCTGTTCGCGGGCGACCTGCTGCGCATGTACCTGCGGTACGCCGAGCGCGTCGGCTGGAAGACCGAGATCATCGACGCCACCGAGTCCGAGCTGGGCGGCTACAAGGACGTCCAGGTCGCCGTGAAGACCAAGGGCGGCCAGGGCGCCACCGAGCCCGGCCAGGGCGTGTGGGCGCGGCTGAAGTACGAGGGCGGCGTGCACCGGGTGCAGCGCGTGCCGGCGACCGAGTCGCAGGGCCGGATCCACACCTCGGCGGCCGGTGTCCTGGTGACCCCCGAGGCGGAGGAGGTCGACGTCGAGATCAACCCCAACGATCTGCGCATCGACGTCTACCGCTCCTCCGGGCCCGGTGGCCAGTCCGTCAACACCACCGACTCCGCCGTGCGCATCACGCACATTCCCACCGGAGTCGTCGCCTCCTGCCAGAACGAGAAGAGCCAGTTGCAGAACAAGGAGCAGGCGATGCGTATCCTGCGCTCCAGGCTCCTCGCCGCGGCGCAGGAGGAGGCGGAGCGGGAGGCCGCCGACGCCCGCCGCAGCCAGGTCCGCACCGTCGACCGCTCCGAGAAGATCCGCACGTACAACTTCCCGGAGAACCGCCTCTCGGACCACCGCGTCGGCTTCAAGGCGTACAACCTGGACCAGGTCCTGGACGGCGACCTCGACGCGGTGATCCAGGCCTGTGTCGACGCGGACTCGGCCGCGAAGCTCGCCGCCGCGTAACAACGGCACGAACGAGTACCACCACCACGGAGGACTTGCGTGAACCTGCTGCTCTCGGAGGTGGCCCAGGCCACCCAGCGGCTGGCCGACGCCGGCGTGCCCTCGCCGCGCAACGACGCGGAGGAGCTCGCCGCGTTCGTGCACGGCGTGAAGCGCGGCGAGCTCCACTCCGTGAAGGACTCCGACTTCGACGCCCGCTACTGGGAGGTCATCGCCCGGCGTGAGCAGCGCGAGCCG
The DNA here is from genome assembly GCF_001514205.1 of Streptomyces griseoruber. GTDB lineage: Bacteria > Actinomycetota > Actinomycetes > Streptomycetales > Streptomycetaceae > Streptomyces > Streptomyces griseoruber. Next base: position 47,046 of record NZ_KQ948787.1, read on the forward strand.
CTCCAGCACATCACCGGGCGGGCCTACTTCCGCTATCTGGAACTCCAGGTCGGCCCCGGTGTCTTCGTGCCGCGTCCCGAGACCGAGTCGGTCGTCGGGTGGGCCATAGACGCCGTACGGGCCATGGACGTCGTGGAGCCGTGCATCGTCGACCTGTGCACCGGCTCCGGTGCCATCGCGCTCGCCCTCGCCCAGGAGGTGCCGCGCTCCAGCGTGCACGCCGTGGAGCTGTCCGAGGACGCCCTGGTGTGGACCCGCAAGAACATGGAGGGGTCCCGCGTCGACCTGCGCCAGGGCAACGCCCTGGACGCCTTCCGCGACCTCGACGGGCAGGTCGACCTGGTCGTCTCCAACCCGCCGTACATCCCGCTGACCGAATGGGAGTACGTCGCTCCCGAGGCGCGGGACTACGACCCGAACATGGCGCTGTTCTCCGGCGAGGACGGCCTCGATCTCATCCGCGGTCTGGAACGGACCGCGCACCGGCTCCTGCGCCCGGGCGGTGTCGTCGTCATCGAGCACGCCGACACCCAGGGCGGCCAGGTGCCGTGGATCTTCACCGAGGAGCGGGGCTGGGCCGACGCGGCCGACCACCCGGACCTCAACAACCGCCCTCGTTTCGCGACCGCCCGCCGGGCGATGCCGTGAACACCCACCTGACTTCTGTCCAGCAGTACGTGCACGAGGAGGCCCGCTAGACATGGCTCGGCGATACGACACCAACGACGCGACCGACCGTGTGACCGGTCTGCGCGAGGCCGCGTCCGCCGTCCGCCGGGGCGAGCTCGTGGTCCTTCCGACCGACACGGTGTACGGCATCGGCGCCGACGCGTTCTCCAAGGAGGCCGTGGGCGATCTGCTGGAGGCCAAGGGCCGGGGCCGCAACATGCCCACGCCCGTCCTCATCGGCTCCCCGAACACCCTGCACGGCCTGGTCACGGACTTCTCCGAGCTGGCCTGGGAGCTGGTCGACGCGTTCTGGCCGGGCGCGCTGACGCTCGTCGCCAAGCACCAGCCGTCCCTTCAGTGGGACCTGGGCGACACCCGGGGCACGGTCGCCGTGCGCATGCCGCTGCACCCGGTCGCCATCGAGCTGCTGACCGAGGTCGGCCCCATGGCGGTCTCCTCCGCCAACCTCACGGGACACCCGGCGCCGGAGAACTGCGACTACGCCCAGGAGATGCTCGGCGACTCCGTCTCCGTCTACCTCGACGGCGGCCCGACCCCCGGGAACGTCCCGTCCTCGATCGTCGACGTCAGCCGCGAGATCCCGCTGCTGCTGCGCGAGGGGGCGATCACGGCCGACGAGCTGAGGAAGGTCGTACCCGACCTCGAGGTGGCGAATTGACAGCCCCTGACGCGGGGCGTGGCATAGGCAACGGGGAACGCGCCGCGGAGATCACGACGACCTTCGTCGGACTTCCGCGCGACACCTTCCGCATCCTCCACGTCAGCACCGGCAATGTCTGCCGCTCACCCATCACCGAGCGGCTGACCCGGCATTTCCTGTCGCAGCGGCTCGGAGTGCTGGGCGGCGGGATGATCGTGGAGAGCGCGGGCACCTGGGGCCACGAGGGCGCGCCGATGGAGGCCAACGCGGAGACCGTGCTGGCCGACTTCGGCGCGGACCCCACCGGCTTCGTCGGCCGGGAGCTGCTCGACGAACACGTCATCATGGCCGACCTCGTGCTGACCGCGACCCGCGACCACCGCGCCCAGGTCATCTCCATGGGGCACTCCGCGGGCCTGCGCACCTTCACCCTGAAGGAGTTCACCCGCCTGGTGAACGCGATCGACCCCGCCACCCTCCCCCCGCTGGAGGAGGGAGTGGTCCGCCGGGCCCGCGCCCTGGTCCGCGCGGCCGCCGCCCTGCGCGGCTGGCTGCTGGCCCCCACCCTGGAGGCGGACGAGGTCTACGACCCCTACGGCGCGCCCCTGCCGTTCTTCCGCTCGATCGGCGACGAGATACATCAGGCCCTGGACCCGGTGGTGACGGCGCTGACGGGTGTGCCGGCGCGGACCTGAGGCCGGGCCGGGGCGGCCCGGTGGACGCCAGCGCGTCCGGGAACGGTCCCGGTGGTGACGGCGCTGACGGGTGTGCCGGCGCGGATGTGGCCGCAGCGGCGGGCGGGCGGGGGGTGCGGGGCGGGCCTACATTGGTCGTACGGCAGCGTCGACGTCCCGGAGTCCGTCATGTCGGTCACCCATGTATCTGCTGCGGCCGCCGATGCCGATGTGCTGCGGCGGCAGGATCCCGAGATGGCCGAGATCCTGCTCGGCGAGGCGACGCGGCAGGCGTCGACGCTCCAGCTGATCGCCGCCGAGAACTTCTGCTCCCCGGCCGTGCTGGCCGCGCTGGGCTCGGTGCTCGCCAACAAGTACGCCGAGGGGTATCCGGGCGCCCGGCACCACGGGGGCTGCGAGATCGTCGACGTCGCGGAGCGGCTCGCGGTGGAGCGGGCGAAGCGGCTGTTCGGGGCCGAGCACGCCAATGTGCAGTCCCATTCCGGGTCGTCCGCGGTGCTGGCCGCCTACGCGGCCCTGCTGAGGCCCGGTGACACCGTTCTCGCCCTCGGTCTGACCCACGGCGGTCATCTCACCCACGGCTCGCCCGCGAACTTCTCCGGGCGCTGGTTCGACTTCGTGCCGTACGGGGTGGACGCGGAGACCGGGCTGATCGACCACAAGCAGGTGCGGACGCTGGCCCGCAGCCATCGGCCCAAGGCGATCGTGTGCGGCTCGATCTCCTACCCGCGCCATGTCGACCACGCCTTCTTCCGCGCCGTCGCAGACGAGGTGGGCGCCTATCTCATCGCCGACGCCGCCCACCCCATCGGGCTGGTCGCCGGGGGAGCGGCGCCCTCTCCGGTGCCGTACGCCGACATCGTCTGCGCCACCACCCACAAGGTGCTGCGGGGCCCGCGCGGCGGGATGCTGCTGTGCGGCGGCGAGCTGGCGGAGCGGGTCGACCGGGCCGTGTTCCCGTTCACCCAGGCCGGCGCGCAGATGCACACGATCGCCGCGAAGGCGGTCGCGTTCGGCGAGGCGTCGACCGAGGCGTTCGCGGCGTACGCCCATCAGGTGGTCGCCAACGCGAGGGTGCTCGCGGCCCGGCTGGCGGAGGAGGGGCTGGCCGTGACGACCGGCGGCACCGACACCCACCTCATCACCTTCGACCCGGCGCCCCTGGGCGTCGAGGGGCGCTCCGCGCGCGGGCTGCTCGCGGCCGCCGGGATCGTCCTGGACTGCTGTGCGCTGCCCCATGCCGACGTGCGCGGCCTCCGGCTCGGTACGGCCGCGGTGACCACGCAGGGCATGCGGGAGGAGGAGATGGCGGGCGTCGGGGCGCTGATCGCGGGCGTGCTGCGCGGCCGGGTCGAGGCCAAGCGGGCCCGCGAGGAGGTCCGGGAACTGGCCGCGGCCTTCCCGCCGTATCCCGGGTGAGGGGCGCGCGGATCCGGCCAACTTCGCGCGTACCGGCGGGGAAACCGGGTACGCGCGCTGTCACAAAACGCCCCCGTGCACCCACGCACACAGCCGCACGTGCAACCATCGTCGCTACCCGGAAGTCCCCACACATATGCGCCGTGTGTGAGTCGATCGCTAGGGTGTGGGGCTGAGATGGCCAGCGAGACCTGTGGGGAAGCCTGTGCGTGAATACCTGCTGACGCTCTGCATCACGGCCGCGGTGACGTATCTGCTGACCGGGCCGGTACGGAAGTTCGCGATCGTGGCAGGCGCGATGCCGGAGATCAGGGCCCGTGACGTGCACCGGGAACCCACTCCGCGGCTCGGCGGGATCGCCATGTTCTTCGGGCTGTGCGCGGGGCTGCTGGTCGCGGACCATCTCACCAACCTCAACGGGGTCTTCGAGAAGTCGAACGAGCCGCGCGCCCTGCTCTCGGGGGCCGCGCTGATCTGGCTGATCGGCGTCCTGGACGACAAGTTCGAGATCGACGCGCTGCTGAAGCTGGGCGGCCAGATGATCGCCGCGGGCGTGATGGTCATGCAGGGTCTGACGATCCTGTGGCTGCCGATCCCGACGGTCGGCACGGTCGCGCTGACCCAGTGGCAGGGCACCCTGCTGACGGTGGCGCTGGTGGTGATCACCATCAACGCGGTCAACTTCGTGGACGGCCTCGACGGTCTCGCGGCCGGCATGGTGTGCATCGCCGCCGCCGCGTTCTTCATGTACACGTACCGGATCTGGTACTCGTACGGCATCGAGGCCGCCGCCCCCGCGACCCTGTTCGCGGCCATCCTGATGGGCATGTGCCTGGGCTTCCTGCCGCACAACATGCACCCCGCGCGGATCTTCATGGGCGACTCGGGCTCGATGCTGATCGGCCTGGTGCTGGCGGCGGGTGCCATCTCCGTCACGGGCAACGTCGACCCGGACAACCTGTTCGGCGGCTCCGAGCGCTCCACCGTGCACCAGATGGTGCCGGTCTACATCCCGCTGCTGATGCCGCTGACGATCATCGCGATCCCGGCCGCCGACCTGATCCTGGCGATCGTGCGCCGCACCTGGCGCGGCCAGTCGCCGTTCGCCGCGGACCGCGGGCATCTGCACCACCGGCTGCTGGAGATCGGCCACTCGCACAGCCGGGCGGTGCTGATCATGTACTTCTGGTCGGGGCTGATCGCGTTCGGCGCGCTCGGCTACTCCGTCAACGCGGCCTCCATGTGGATCGTCCTCGGTGTGGTGTTCCTCAGCGCGCTCGGGCTGGTGCTGCTCCTGCTGCCGCGGTTCACCCCGCGTGCCCCGCGCTGGGCGGAGGCCTTCGTGCCGCCGCGCTACCGCCGCCGCCGGTCCGCCGAACTGGCCGCGGAGGCCGCGCTGGCCGCCGCCGAGGGGGCCGAGCCGCAGCCGCGTACGCCTGTGGCGGTCGGGGTCTCCGGGGTCAACGGAGCGACCGCCGTGGGCTCTCGTTCGCGGTCGGCAAGGTAAGAATCTGACTAGAGCATTGCCAAGTCGTGGGGGAAGCGGGCGAGGGCAAAGGTGCCCAATACCAGACAACTCGGCGCCGTTTCCGCGCAGACGCGCGCTGTCACTCTCATGTGTGACAGCAGGCACACCATCCAGGTAAAGACCTCATCAAATAGTTTGTGATACGGTTCACGAGAACCCCGGACACAGCCGAAGGACCGTAGTGCGACGGCCCCTTGGCGCGAGGTAGGCGTGAGGTCTTTCGCCCCTCGAACCGGGACTACGCTCGTCCATGACGACACCCTGCCCCCTTTGAAAGCGGAGTTGCCGCCATGCCGTCCAACGACGTCCGGATCCTGGCTCAGGCCGCCGTGCCCACAGCTGCCGCCGGCGCGATCGCAGCCGTCGTCAGCGGCCTGGTCGCGGGCGGCAAGGGGGCCATCGGCGCCGTCGTCGGCACGGTCATCGTGATCGCCTTCATGGGGATCGGCCTCTACGTCCTGCAGCGCACCGCCAGGTCGCTTCCGCAGCTGTTCCAGATGATGGGCCTGATGCTCTACGCGGCGCAGATCCTGCTGCTGTTCATCTTCATGGCCGCGTTCAAGAACACGACGCTGTTCAACCCCCGGGCCTTCGCCGTCACGCTCGTCGTCGCCACGATCGCCTGGATCGCCGCGCAGACCCGTGCGCACATGAAGGCCAAGATCCTTTACGTCGAACCCGATTCGGCCTCCTCCTCGAGTTCCTCGAAGGGCGAGAAGCCCGAAAAATCGGGGCACTCGTCGTGAGGGGTAGGGCCGGGATAAAGACGTCTGAGATCTCCTGCTATCGTCCGGTGCCAACTGCGGCATCGCGGGCGCGGGCATCCCAGCTGACGCCTGCTCAAGCGCGAGGCGAGATGCCCCACAGCCGCCCTCACATCCGAAACACCAGTCCCGTGCCGAAACGCGGCCTCACGCCGCGCCGACACAACGAGGTTGCCGTACCTATGCGCCACGACGAAGGAGCCCGCGGTGAGTGCTGACCCGACGCAGGTGCTCGCTTTCGAGACCGACTGCCACCTGTTCGACGGTTGTGGCTTCCCGGCTCCGGGCCTGCACTCGTTCCTGTTCGAGCCGCTCTTCGGCGACGCGGACGGCAACTCGTACTTCAACAAGACGATGCTGCTGGCGCTGCTCGGCTCCATCATCATCGTCGGCTTCTTCTGGGCCGCCTTCGCCAAGCCGAAGGTCGTCCCCGGCAAGCTCCAGATGGTCGCCGAGGCCGGCTACGACTTCGTCCGCCGCGGCGTCGTCTACGAGACCATCGGCAAGAAGGAAGGCGAGAAGTACGTCCCGCTCGTCGTCTCGCTCTTCTTCTTCGTCTGGATGATGAACCTCTGGTCGATCATCCCCGTGGCCCAGTTCCCGGTCACCGCGATCATCTCCTACCCCGCGGTCCTGGCCGGCATCGTCTACATCCTGTGGGTCTCGCTGACCTTCAAGCGCCAGGGCTTCGTCGGCGCCTGGAAGAACTTCACCGGCTACGACAAGTCCCTCGGCGCGGTCCTCCCGCTGTCGATGACGATCGAGCTGTTCTCGAACCTGCTCGTGCGGCCCTTCACCCACGCCGTCCGACTCTTCGCGAACATGTTCGCCGGGCACACCCTCCTGCTGCTCTTCACGATCGCCAGCTGGTACATGCTGAACGGCATCGGCATCGCCTACTCCGCCGTCTCGTTCGTGATGGTCCTCGTGATGACGGCCTTCGAGCTCTTCATCCAGGCGGTGCAGGCGTACGTCTTCGTCCTGCTGACCTGCAGCTTCATCCAGGGCGCGCTCGCCGAGCACCACTGAGCCAGCCCGACCCCCATCCAGACATCCGGTGGCCAACCCCCACCGGTCATTGAAAGAGAAGGAATAACCGGCATGTCCGCTCTCTCGCAGGCCACCCTCGCCGCCGTCGAAATCAAGGGCAACCTCGGCTCGATCGGTTACGGCCTCGCCGCGATCGGCCCGGGCGTCGGCGTCGGCATCATCTTCGGTAACGGCACCCAGGCGCTCGCCCGTCAGCCCGAGGCTGCCGGTCTGATCCGTGCCAACCAGATCCTCGGCTTCGCCTTCTGTGAGGCGCTCGCCCTCATCGGTCTGGTCATGCCGTTCGTCTACCCGACCTCCTGATCCGTCGGACCGCCCCTTTCGACGAAAGGCACTGATATGAGCCCCCTGGTTCAGCTGGCGGCTGAGGAAGCGGAAAACCCGCTCATCCCGCCGATTCCGGAGCTCGTGATCGGCCTGATCGCCTTCGTCATCGTCTTCGGCTTCCTCGCCAAGAAGCTCCTTCCGAACATCAACAAGGTTCTGGAAGAGCGTCGCGAGCAGATCGAGGGCGGTATCGAGAAGGCCGAGGCCGCTCAGACCGAGGCCCAGAGCGTGCTCGAGCAGTACAAGGCTCAGCTCGCCGAGGCCCGCCACGAGGCCGCGCGCCTGCGCCAGGAGGCTCAGGAGCAGGGCGCCACGCTCATCGCCGAGATGCGCGCGGAAGGCCAGCGGCAGCGCGAGGAGATCGTCGCCGCCGGTCACGCCCAGATCGAGGCCGACCGCAAGGCCGCCGCGTCCGCGCTGCGTCAGGACGTCGGCAAGCTCGCCACCGAACTGGCCGGCAAGCTCGTCGGCGAGTCCCTCGAGGACCACGCCCGCCAGAGCCGCGTCATCGACCGCTTCCTCGACGAGCTCGAGGAGAAGGCCGAGGCGTCGCGATGAACGGAGCGAGCCGCGAGGCCCTGGCAGCCGCACGTGAGCGTCTCGACGCGCTGACGGACTCCACGTCCGTGGACGCGGGCAGCCTCGCCGCCGAGCTGGCGGCCGTCACCGCGCTGCTCGACCGTGAGGTGTCGCTGCGTCGGGTCCTCACCGACCCGGCGCAGGCCGGTGAGGCCAAGGCCGAGCTCGCCAAGCGCCTGCTCGGCGGCCAGGTCAGCGGCACCGCCGCCGACCTGGTGGCCGGTCTGGTGCGCTCCCGCTGGTCGCAGTCGCGCGACCTGGTGGACGCGCTGGAGCAGCTGGCGGACATCGCCGACCTCACCGCCGCGCAGAAGGCCGGCGCGCTCGACGACGTCGAGGACGAGCTGTTCCGCTTCGGGCGGATCGTCTCCTCCAGCACCGAGCTGCGCGCCGCGCTGACCGACCGGAAGGCCACCGCCTCGGCCAAGGGCGAGCTGCTCGGCAGCCTGCTCGGCAGCCGTGCCGACGCGGCCACCGTTCGGCTGGTGACGCGCCTGGTGACCGCTCCGCGTGGACGTAGCCTGGAAGCGGGACTCGAGTCCCTGTCCAAGCTCGCCGCCGAGCGCCGCGACCGCGTCGTGGCCGTCGTCACGTCGGCCGTGCCGCTGAGCGACCCGCAGAAGCGACGCCTCGGCGCCGCCCTCGCGAAGCTCTACGGGCGCCAGATGCACCTCAACCTCGACGTCGACCCCGATGTCGTCGGCGGGATCCGGGTGCAGGTCGGCGACGAGGTGATCAACGGCTCGCTCGCGGACCGACTCGAGGACGCCGCCCGCCGCATGGCGAGCTGACAGCAACGCAACAACGCAGCAGTACGTACGCAAGCGGCCCGGGTTGGGCCGTGCAGAGGATTCACCTCTTTCAGGGGGGAGTCCGGGAGTTTAGGCATCCCCCCAAAGTGAAACTTCGGGCCCAACAAGGAGAGCAGGGAACCCAGATGGCGGAGCTCACGATCCGGCCGGAGGAGATCCGGGACGCGCTGGAGAACTTCGTCCAGTCGTACAAGCCGGACGCGGCCTCGCGCGAGGAGGTCGGTACGGTCACCCTTGCCGGCGACGGCATCGCGAAGGTCGAGGGTCTCCCCTCGGCCATGGCCAACGAACTGCTGAAGTTCGAGGACGGCACCCTCGGCCTCGCGCTCAACCTCGAAGAGCGCGAGATCGGTGCCGTCGTCCTCGGTGAGTTCAGCGGCATCGAGGAGGGGCAGCCGGTCACCCGTACCGGCGAGGTCCTCTCCGTCGCGGTGGGCGAGGGCTACCTCGGCCGCGTCGTCGACCCGCTCGGCAACCCGATCGACGGCCTCGGCGAGATCGAGACGTCCGGCCGCCGCGCCCTGGAGCTCCAGGCTCCGGGCGTCATGGCCCGTAAGTCGGTGCACGAGCCGATGGAGACCGGCTACAAGGCCGTCGACGCGATGACCCCGATCGGCCGTGGCCAGCGTCAGCTGATCATCGGTGACCGCCAGACCGGCAAGACCGCCCTGGCCGTCGACACGATCATCAACCAGCGCGACAACTGGCGCTCCGGTGACGTGAACAAGCAGGTCCGCTGCGTCTACGTCGCCATCGGCCAGAAGGGCTCGACCATCGCCTCCGTGCGTGGCGCCCTCCAGGAGGCCGGCGCGCTGGAGTACACGACCATCGTCGCCGCCCCCGCGTCCGACCCGGCCGGCTTCAAGTACCTGGCGCCGTACACCGGCTCGGCCATCGGCCAGCAGTGGATGTACGAGGGCAAGCACGTCCTGATCATCTTCGACGACCTGTCGAAGCAGGCCGACGCCTACCGCGCCGTGTCGCTGCTGCTGCGCCGCCCGCCGGGCCGCGAGGCCTACCCGGGCGACGTCTTCTACCTGCACTCCCGCCTGCTGGAGCGCTGCGCGAAGCTCTCCGACGAGCTGGGCAAGGGCTCGATGACCGGTCTGCCGATCGTCGAGACCAAGGCCAACGACGTCTCGGCGTTCATCCCGACCAACGTCATCTCCATCACCGACGGCCAGTGCTTCCTGGAGTCGGACCTGTTCAACGCCGGTCAGCGCCCCGCGCTGAACGTCGGTATCTCCGTCTCCCGAGTCGGTGGTTCCGCGCAGCACAAGGCGATGAAGCAGGTCTCCGGCCGCCTCCGCCTCGACCTCGCCCAGTACCGTGAGCTGGAGGCGTTCGCCGCCTTCGGTTCCGACCTGGACGCCGCGTCGAAGGCGCAGCTGGAGCGCGGTCAGCGCCTGGTCGAGCTGCTCAAGCAGGCTCAGTACCAGCCGATGCCGACCGAGGACCAGGTCGTCTCCGTGTGGGCCGGTACCACCGGCAAGATGGACGACGTCCCGGTCGTCGACGTCCGCCGCTTCGAGAAGGAGCTGCTGGAGTACCTGCACCGCCAGGAGCAGGGCCTCATGACCTCCATCAAGGAGGGCGGCAAGATGTCGGACGACACCCTCACCGCTGTTGCCGACGCCATCGCCGACTTCAAGAAGCAGTTCGAGACCTCGGACGGCAAGCTTCTCGGCGAGGACGCCCCGGCCGCGGCCAAGTGACGTAAGGAAGGGACCTGACTCATGGGAGCTCAGCTCCGGGTCTACAAGCGTCGCATCCGATCCGTCACCGCGACCAAGAAGATCACCAAGGCGATGGAGATGATCGCCGCCTCGCGCGTCGTCAAGGCGCAGCGCAAGGTGGCGGCCTCCACGCCGTACGCGACCGAGCTCACCCGCGCGGTCACGGCGGTGGGCACCGGCTCGAACACGAAGCACCCGCTGACCACGCAGGCCGAGACGGTCGTGCGGTCCGCGGTGCTGCTCCTGACGAGCGACCGTGGTCTCGCCGGCGCCTTCAACTCCAACGCCATCAAGGCCGCGGAGCAGCTGACGGCGCGCCTCGAGGCCGAGGGCAAGCAGGTCGACACGTACATCGTCGGCCGGCGTGGTCTCGCGCACTACAACTTCCGTGAGCGCAAGGTCGCGGAGTCGTGGTCGGGCTTCACGGACGAGCCGACGTACGCGGACGCCAAGACGGTCGCGGCGCCCCTGATCGAGGCCATCGAGAAGGACACGGCGGACGGCGGCGTGGACGAGATCCACATCGTCTTCACCGAGTTCGTCTCGATGATGACGCAGACGGCGCTCGACGACCGTCTGCTGCCGCTCAGCCTCGACGAGGTGGCGAAGGAGGCGAAGCCGGCGGGCGAGATCCTTCCGCTCTACGACTTCGAGCCCTCGGCGGAGGACGTCCTCGACGCCCTTCTGCCGCGCTACGTGGAGAGCCGCGTCTACAACGCTCTCCTCCAGTCGGCAGCCTCGAAGCACGCCGCCACGCGGCGCGCGATGAAGTCGGCGACCGACAACGCCGGAGAGCTCATCGAGACGCTCTCCCGCCTTGCCAACGCGGCCCGCCAGGCCGAAATCACCCAGGAAATCAGCGAGATCGTCGGTGGCTCCGCAGCCCTGGCCGACGCGACCGCGGGGAGTGACAGGTAATGACGACGACAGTTGAGACGGCCGTTGCCACGGGCCGCGTCGCCCGGGTCATCGGCCCGGTCGTCGACGTGGAATTCCCCGTCGACGCCATGCCGGAGATCTACAACGCCCTTCACGTCGAGGTCGCCGACCCGGCGAGCGAGGGCGAGAAGAAGACGCTGACCCTCGAGGTCGCCCAGCACCTGGGTGACGGCCTGGTCCGCACGATCTCGATGCAGCCCACCGACGGTCTGGTCCGCCAGGCCCCGGTCACCGACACCGGCACGGGCATCACCGTCCCGGTCGGCGACTTCACCAAGGGCAAGGTGTTCAACACCCTCGGTGAGGTGCTGAACGTCGACGAGAAGTACGAGGGCGAGCGCTGGTCCATCCACCGCAAGGCCCCGAACTTCGACGAGCTCGAGTCGAAGACCGAGATGTTCGAGACCGGCGTCAAGGTCATCGACCTTCTCACCCCGTACGTCAAGGGTGGAAAGATCGGTCTGTTCGGCGGTGCCGGTGTCGGCAAGACGGTGCTCATCCAGGAGATGATCTACCGCGTCGCCAACAACCACGACGGTGTCTCCGTGTTCGCCGGTGTCGGTGAGCGCACCCGTGAGGGCAACGACCTCATCGAGGAGATGGCCGACTCGGGCGTCATCGACAAGACCGCGCTGGTCTTCGGCCAGATGGACGAGCCCCCGGGCACCCGTCTGCGCGTGGCCCTCGCGGGTCTGACCATGGCGGAGTACTTCCGCGATGTGCAGAAGCAGGACGTGCTGTTCTTCATCGACAACATCTTCCGCTTCACGCAGGCCGGTTCCGAGGTGTCGACCCTGCTCGGCCGTATGCCCTCCGCGGTGGGCTACCAGCCGAACCTGGCCGACGAGATGGGTCTCCTCCAGGAGCGCATCACCTCGACCCGTGGTCACTCGATCACCTCGATGCAGGCGATCTACGTCCCCGCGGACGACCTGACCGACCCGGCCCCGGCCACCACCTTCGCCCACCTCGACGCGACGACGGTGCTCTCCCGTCCGATCTCGGAGAAGGGCATCTACCCGGCCGTGGACCCGCTGGACTCCACGTCCCGCATCCTGGACCCGCGCTACATCGCGGCGGACCACTACAACACCGCGATGCGCGTCAAGACGGTCCTCCAGAAGTACAAGGACCTCCAGGACATCATCGCGATCCTCGGTATCGACGAGCTCGGCGAGGAGGACAAGCTCACCGTCCACCGCGCCCGTCGGGTGGAGCGCTTCCTGTCCCAGAACACCCACGTCGCCAAGCAGTTCACCGGCGTCGACGGTTCGGACGTGCCGCTGGACGAGTCGATCACCGCGTTCAACGCGATCATCGACGGTGAGTACGACCACTTCCCGGAGCAGGCGTTCTTCCTGTGCGGTGGCATCGAGGACCTCAAGGCCAACGCCAAGGAGCTGGGCGTCTCCTGATCTCGGACTGCCCGAGAACGTGTGAGGGGGCGGGCGCGTCCCGCCCCCTCATCCACGCCCACTAGACTTAGTAACCAACACCCGGCAGATCCGCCGGGTGGTGACCCGAGGAGCCACCTTGGCTGCTGAGCTGCACGTCGCGCTGGTCGCGGCCGACCGAGAGGTCTGGTCCGGCGAGGCCACCCTGGTCGTCGCGCGCACCACGTCCGGCGACATCGGCGTCATGCCCGGTCACCAGCCGCTGCTCGGTGTGCTGGAGTCGGGCCCGGTGACCATCCGTACGAGTGAGGGCGGGACGGTCGTCGCCGCGGTGCACGGCGGTTTCATCTCGTTCGCGGACAACAAGCTGTCGCTGCTGGCCGAGACCGCCGAGCTGTCGGACGAGATCGACGTCCAGCGCGAGGAGCGCGAGCTCGAGCGCGCGCAGGCGGAGGGCGACGCCATCGCCGAACGCCGTGCGGACGTACGACTGCGTGCGGCGGCCACGCGCTGACAACCCGGCGCGGAGCTGTATGACGTCACTCAGCCGCGGTCGGCACCGGAGCAATCCGGAGCCGACCGCGGCTGAGGCAGATATGGATGTTTTTTCCGTTCCGTTACCTATTTTCGGTACCTAGGAGACGAGGAGGTCGGTGTCGATGGTCCTCGCTCTGACTGTGTGCGGAATCGTCGTGGCCCTGGTGGTGCTGGGGCTGTTCGTCTTCGGTCTGCGCCGCAGACTCATCCAGCGCTCCGGTGGCACCTTCGACTGTTCCCTGCGCTGGGACGTCCCCGAGAAACCGGACACCAGCGGCAAGGGCTGGAGCTACGGCGTCGCCCGCTACAACGGCGACCGCATCGAGTGGTACCGCGTCTTCTCGTACGCCTATCGGCCCCGCCGCGTCCTGGAGCGCGCCTCGATCGAGGTGGCCGGCCGCCGGCTCCCCGAGGGCGAGGAGGAGCTGGCGCTGCTGTCCGACGCGGTGATCCTCGCCTGCTCCCACCAGGGCATCCGACTGGAACTGGCCATGAGCGAAGACGCGCTGACCGGTTTCCTCGCGTGGCTGGAGGCAGCCCCGCCCGGTCAGCGCGTCAATGTCGCGTAGCCGTCGCTCTACAGGTTGTTGCTACAGGTTGTTGCTGATGGCGCTCACCAGCTCTCCGTTGCTGGTGTCTCCGCTGAACTCCCAGAAGAACGCGCCGCCGAGCCCCTGGTTCCTGGCCCAGGTCATCTTCCCCGCGATGGTGGCCGGGGTGTCGTAGGACCACCAGTTGCTGCCGCAGTGCGCGTAGGCCGTGCCGGCGATCGTGCCGGTGGCCGGACAGGACGTCTTGAGGACCTTGTAGTCCTCGATGCCCTGCTCGTAGGTGCCCGCCGCGGCGCCCGTGGCGGTGCCGCCCGGGGCGTCCTGGGTGACCCCGGTCCAGCCGCGGCCGTAGAAGCCGATGCCGATGAGCAGCTTGTTCGCGGGGACGCCCTTCGCCTTGAACTTGGCCATCGCGTCGGCGGTGGTGAACCCGGCCGTCGGGATGCCGCTGTACGAGGTGAGCGGGGAGTGCGGGGCGGTCGGGCCCTGGGCGGCCCAGGCGCCGAAGAAGTCGTACGTCATCACGTTGTACCAGTCGACGTACTGTGCGGCGCCCGCGTAGTCGGCGGCGTCGATCTTGCCGCCGGAGGAGCCGTCGGCCGTGGTGGCCGCGGTGACCAGGTTGCCCGTGCCGAACTTGGCGCGCAGGGCCTGCATGAGGTTCCTGTAGGCCGCCGCCCCGCTGGTGTCGCAGGACAGACCGCAGGCGTTCGGGTACTCCCAGTCGATGTCGATGCCGTCGAAGACATCGGCCCAGCGCGGGTCCTCGACCAGGTTGTAGCAGGACTGGGCGAAGGCCGTGGGGTTGGCCGCCGCCTGGGCGAAGCCGCCGGACCAGGTCCAGCCGCCGAAGGACCACAGCACCTTGATGTTCGGGTACTTCGCCTTCAGCTGCCGCAGCTGGTTGAAGTTGCCGCGCAGCGGCTGGTCCCAGGTGTCGGCGACGCCGCTGACCGACTGGTCGGCGGTGAAGGCCTTGTCGTAGTCGGCGTAGGAGTCACCGATCGCGCACTGTCCGTTGGTGACGTTGCCGAAGGCGTAGTTGATGTGGGTGATCTTCGCGGCCGAGCCCGAGGTGACCAGGTTCTTGACGTTGTAGTTGCGGCCGTAGATGCCCCACTCGGTGAAGTAGCCGAGCTTGACCTTGGAGCCGGTGGTCGGGGGAGGGGTGGTGCCGCCCGTGGTGTGCACGGCGACCGCGGCGCTGACCGGTCCGGTCTGGCCGGCGGTGTCGCGGGCCTGGACCGTGTAGGAGTAGTCGGTGCCGGCGGTGAGACCCGTGTCGGTGTACGACGTCGTCGTCACCGTGGCGACCTTGGTGCCGTCGCGCAGGACGTCGTAGTTCTTGACGCCCTTGTCGTCGGTGGCGGCGGACCAGGCCAGCTTCACCGAGGTGTCCGTGACGCCGGAGGCGGTGGGGGTGCCGGGCGCGGACGGGGAGGCGTCGCCCGGCACCGTCGTACCGTCACAACTGTCGTTGTTCAGCTTGCAGTTGGACGGGGAGCCGGAGCCCGCGCCGTTGAAGCCGAAGGACACCGAGGCGCCGGGGGCGAGGGAGCCGTTGTAGGACTTGTTCCTGGCGGTCCAGTGGGTGCCGGAGGAGGTGACGTCGGCGTCCCAGGCGGAGGTGACGGACGTGCCGGAGGGGAAGTCCCACTCCACGGTCCAGGAGCTGATGGTGGTGGTGCCGGTGTTCTTCACCGTCCACTTGCCCTCGAAGCCGGTGCCCCAGTCCTGGGTCTTGGCGTAGGTCGCCGTCGCCGTGGTCGCGGCCTGGGCGGGGCTCGCGAGGCCCACCAGTCCGGCCAGGGGGAGCAACAGGGTCGCGAACCCTGCCGCGGCTCTGTGTCTGAAGCGCATGCTGCGCCTCCTATGGGGAGTTGGGGGGCGTGACTGAGCCTTCACACCCACGGTGCCGCGAGAATAGAAAGGTCTGGACCACGGGTCAATAGGTCTGGACCACTCCCGTATACAACTGCCGGCTACGGCTACTGGATCCCCAACTCCTGTGCCAGCACGGCCGCTTGGACCCGGCTGCGCAGCCCCAGCTTCCCCAGCAGCCGGCTCACATGGGTCTTGACCGTCGCCTCCGCCATGTCCAGCCGCTCGGCGATCCCCGCGTTGGACAGCCCCTCCCCGAGACAGCCCAGCACCTCGCGCTCCCGCCGGGTGAGCGCCTCCAGCACGGCCGGGTCGGCGGCCGGTTCCCGCACCGGCCGGGCCGCGAACTCCGCGATCAGCCGGCGGGTCACGGCCGGGGCGATCAGCCCCTCGCCGCCGGCCACCGTACGGACCGCCGCCAGCAGCTCCCGCGCCTCCGTGTTCTTCAGCAGAAACCCGGCCGCCCCCGCCCGGAGCGCCCCGAACACATAGGCGTCGAGGTCGAAGGTGGTCAGCACCAGGACGTCCGCCAGCCTCTCCGCGACCACCTGACGGGTCGCCGCCACCCCGTCCAGCCGCGGCATCTGCACATCCATCAGCACCACGTCCGGCCGCAGCTCCCGGGCCAGCGCCACCGCCCGCTCCCCGTCCGCCGCCTCGCCGACCACCTCGATGTCGGGCGCGCTGCGCAGGATGAGGACCAGCCCCGCGCGCACGGCGGACTGGTCCTCGGCGACGAGGACGCGGATCACGGGCGGTGTCGCTGCGGGCGTCACTGCGGAGGTCACTGCGGGGCTCCTTCGGTGAGGGGGAGTGCGGCCCGTACGATCCACCGCGCGCCCTCGGGCCCGGCCTCGAACGCGCCGCCCAGCAGCGCCGCCCGCTCCCGCATCCCGACGAGCCCCGCCCCGGACCCGGGAGCGCGCGGACCGCCGTCCCGGTGGCCGTACGGGCTGCTCACCCGTACGTCGAGCAGCCCGTCCCGGCGGCCGAGGGACACGGTCACCCGGCCCGGGCAGGCGTGCTTGAGGGCATTGGTCAGCGACTCCTGGACGATCCGGTAGGCGGCGAGTTCGACGGGCGCGGGGACCCGGCCGGGGTCGGCGTCCAGGGTGACGTCGAGACCGTTGGCACGAGCGCCCTCGACGAGAGCGGCGAGGCCGTCGAGAGTGGGCGTCGCGGCGGGCTCCCGCTCCCCGCCGCCGTCGCGCAGGATGCCGATCAGCCGCCGCATCTCCGTGAGCCCGTCGACGCTGTTCTCCCGGACGACCCGCAGCGCCTGCCGGGAGGTCTCGGGGTCGTCGATGGACAGCGCGGCCGTGGAGTGGATGGCGATCGCCGACAGATGGTTGGCGACCATGTCGTGCAACTCCCTCGCCATCCGGGCCCGTTCGGCGAGGACCGCCTGGGAGCGGTCCTTCTCCGCCAGCAGCGCGGTCTGTTCGGCGCGCAGCCGGGCCGTGTCGGCGGCGTCGCGGTGGTCGCGCACGATCCAGCCGGTGGCGGCGGGACCGAACGCCACCGCGCCGATCACCACACCGATCAGCAGCGCCTCGGGCCGCCGCCACACCGCGAACGGCACCACCGTGCCGGCCACCGTGAGCAGCCCGGTGACCCAGGGGATCCGGCGGGCCGAGGCGGGCGGGCCGTACACGACGGCGGCGTACACCAGGTCGGTGAACATCAGGAGCGTGGCCACACTGCCCCGGGTGACCGTGTCCAGGGTCAGCGCGGCCGTACCGGTCAGCAGGGCGGCGCGCGGCGCGGTCCTGCGCAGCAGTTCGCAGCCGGACATCACCACGAGCGGCACCAGGACCGGCGGGGTGCCGTCGAGGAGCACGATCGGTTCGGTGGCCGGCCGGGTGCTCACGCCGAGGCCCACCAGCAGCAGACCGCCGAGCAGCCCGCCGGTCGCGATGTACACGTCGAAGCGATGGGGGCGGGGCGGACGTCGTACGGCCATGCCCTCCATCCAACACGGCCCGCGCCGCGCCCGCCTGCTGCCCGGGAACGGTCCTCGACTGCATCTTTCGATGTACGGCGGGTTCGTCACCGCCGACGACGCCCGCCGCCGCCCGGGCCGTGAGCCTGGAAGGGTGAACGAAAGGAGCGAGCCGTGGTCGTCGGACTGATCGTCGCGTGCGAGGTGGCCTTCTGGGTGCTGCTGGCGCTCGGGCTGGGCGCCCGGTATCTGCTGGGGTGGCGGCGCACGAGTGTGGCGCTGCTGCTGTGCGAGCCGGTGCTGGAGCTGGTCCTGTTCACCGTGACCGCCATCGACCTGAAGAACGGGGCCGAGCCGGGCTGGGAGCACGGCCTGGCCGCGCTGTACATCGGCTGCACCGTCGCCTACGGCCACTGCACGGTCCGCCGGCTCGACGGCCACGCCGCGCACCGCCTGGCCGGGGGCCCGCCCCCGCCGAAGCCGCCGCGCTTCGGTAGGGCCCGGGCCCGCCACGAGGGCCGGCTGTGGCTGCGTACGGTGCTGGCGGCGGCGGTCGCCTGCGCACTGCTCCAGGCCGCGGTCCGGTACGTCGGCGACTCCGGGGACGTCTCGTCCCTGCGGTCCTTCCAGTGGGTGGCGCTCCGGGCCGCCGGCGTCCACGGCCTGATCGCCCTGACCTACGCGATCCGGCCGAAGAGGATGCCCGCGTCAGCGCTCCCCGCCCGGCACCCAGAGCACGTCCCCGACGCCCTTGTTGGCCGTGCGCGCAAGGATGAAAAGGAGATCTGAGAGGCGGTTGAGGTAGGTCGCGGTGAGCGGGTTCATCGTCTCGGCGTGGGTCTCCAGGGCGGCCCACGTCGAGCGTTCGGCGCGGCGTACGACCGTGCAGGCCTGGTGGAGCAGGGCGGCGCCCGGGGTGCCGCCGGGCAGGATGAAGGAGCGGAGCTTCTCCAGCCGCTCGTTGAAGAGGTCGCAGTCCGCCTCCAGCCGGTCGACGTAGAACTGCTCGACCCGCAGCGGCGGGAACTGCGGGTTCTCCACCACCGGCGTCGACAGGTCCGCGCCCACGTCGAACAGGTCGTTCTGGACCCGGGTGAGGACCGCGACGACCTCCTCCTCCAGGCCGCCCAGGGCGATCGCGGTGCCGATGACCGCGTTCGCCTCGTTGGCGTCGGCGTAGGCCGCGATCCGCAGGTCGGTCTTGGCGACCCGGCTCATGTCGCCGAGGGCGGTCGTGCCCTGGTCGCCGGTCCTGGTGTAGATGCGCGTCAGATTGACCATGCGGCCAATCTAGACGGTCCCCGGAGATCCGCCGCGTTCGCTCGGTCACGTCGGCCTCTCGAAGATCCAAAAGGTGCTAATAGGCTTGAATCGGACAGGAATTGACGACGTGACCGGCGTCTCACGCCGTGAGACGTGAGACGCGTTACTAACCGGTCGCACAGCGCTCCACGAGCGCTAATCTCCGGCCGAGAGCCATACGTGAGCCATACGGCGAATGCGCCGGATGGTTGACGCCGGTGACATCCGAGGCGAGAGCGGGCAGGGCTTACTCCAAGCGCCGAAACCGCACAGGCCCCAGGGGTCTCACCCCTGCGGGTGAATTCGGTATCGGTTCGCTCACAGACGGCAACCTCCGACCGCTTCGCGCAGTCAGAGCATGCAACACCGGACATCACACCGCGGAGCACGAGACGCACGCTTAGGGGAGCGCTATGCACATCAGGGGCGACCACGTCGAGCTGGTCGTCGGGGGCCGCCTCGACGTGCGCAGCGCGGCGGACGCCCGCACGGCCCTGCACACGGCCGTGGACGACGGCGTCGGCGACCTGGTGCTCGACCTGTCCGAACTGGACTCCTGGGACGCCACCGGACTCGGCGTCATCATGGGCGCCCACCGGCGGGCCGGCCGCTGCGGCCGGCGTCTGGTGCTGCGCGGCGTACCCCCGCAGATGCAACGCCTGCTGGTGGCCACCCGGCTGCACCGCATCCTCGCCATCGAGGGCGGCATCGGCGTGGAGTCCCTGCCCCGGGTCTGACCGCGGCCGGACCGCGACAGGGGCCACCTGCGGCGAAACGTACGGCGGGCACCAATCCTCACCGGACTGTGACGTCTCGGACCGCGCGGCACCCCGGGCTGTCGTAGATACTGTGCGAAGGTTTACGGTTCGTCTGCCCGCCGCCCTCGGCCCTCTACCGAGCGGGCACCGGACCAGAAGCGACAGCGCAGTGTGCAGCGAGGCCGGGAGGGGCTACCGCCACACGACGCTCTTGGGGGGCTATAACCCATGGACCCGACGAACCAGGGGCCCGAGGAGTACGGTCACGAGGGCGACGGCCACGCGCCGCGCCCCCGCCCGCCCAGGGACCCCCTCACACCCGACTTCGGCGCGCACACCCCCGGACCCGCCCGCACGGTCCGGGTGATCGCCGGCGAGCATCTGCTCACGGTCAACCCCGTGGACGGCAGCGAGATAGAACTCTGCCCGCCCACCGAGCGGCCCGGCCGCCCCGCCAAGCGGTCCGCCGAAGAGCGCGCCGAGTACGACGAGCTCGCCGCCCGGCCGCCCGCCCCGGCCGGCCCCGCCCGTCCCGAACAGCCCCTGCTCGGCCGCCAGGACGAACGCGAACAGCTCGTCCGCCTGCTCGCCCGCGGCCGCTCGGTCCGCCTCACCGGACCCTCCGGCTCCGGCCGCACCAGCCTCCTCGACCTGGTCGCCGAGGACTGCGAGGACCTCGCCCCCGACGGCGTCGTCCGTCTCTCCGGCTACCGCCGCACCCCGGCCGAACTCCTCCACGACCTCTTCCACACCGTCCACGACGCCGACCTGCACCGTCCCGACCCCGAGGAACTGCGCACCCTCCTCCGGGAGATCGGCGCGGTCGTGGTCGTCGACGACCTCGGCTTCGGCGGCGCGCTCCTCGACGAACTCCTGGACGCCACCCCCGAGTGCGCCTTCCTGCTCGGCGCCACCCCCGACACCCCGCCGCCCTCCGCCGACTCCGCCGTCGAGGAGGTCGTCCTCAGCGGCCTCGACCGGGCCGGCGGCGTGGACGTCATCGAGCGCGCCGTGGGCCGCACCCTCACCGAGGAGGAGGCCAACTGGGCCGGCGACCTCTGGTTCGAGTCCGAGGGCCTGCCGCTGCGCTTCGTCCAGGCCGGCGCCCTGCTGCGCCAGCGCGACCAGCTCCGCGCCGACGTGGACGCCGTGGACGCGTTCGGCGTGTTCGAGGACGCCCGCCCGCTCGCCGCGCCCGTCGACGCCGGGGCCGGTGACGCCGAGGAGATACCGCTGCCCTCCCTCGGCGAGGCCGCCGCGCCCGCCCCGCTGCTCGCCGCCCGCCTCAGCGCCTCCGCCCGCGCCACCCTGCGCTTCGCCGTCGCCCTCGACGGCGAGGTCCCGCACCAGGCCCATCTGCCCGCCCTCATCGGCGACACCCACGCCGACGCCGCCCTCGGCGAACTCGTCGCCTGCGGACTCGTCTCCCCGGTCGGCGTCCGCTACCGGCTCGCCGCCGGCATCCAGACCCAGCTGGAGGCCGCCGGATACGACGACGACATCGAGGCCCGCGCCGCGGCCGCCGCCCAGCACTACGCCTGGTGGGCCGGGCACCCCTCGGTCACCCCCGAACGGGTCTGCGCCGAGGCGGACGCCGTCCTCACCGCCCTCGCCCTCGTGGTGCCCTCGACGACCCCGCCCGCCGAGGACGAGGAGGCCACCGCGGTCCTGCTCGCCCGCGCCGCCGCGCCCGCGTTCGCCGCCGGACTGCACTGGAGCGCCTGGGAAAGCGCCCTGCACGAGGGCGCCGAGGCCGCCCGGCTCGCCGGGGAGTCCGCCGACCGCGCCTACTTCCACCACGAACTCGGCGTCCTCGCCCTGTGCGCCGGGGACCTCGACCGGGCCCGCTCCGAACTCGAGGCCTCCCTCGGGCTGCGCGGCGCCCTCACCGACAAGCGCGGCACCGTCGCCGGCCGGCGCGCCCTCGCCCTCGTCGCCGACGCCTCCGGGGACGTCCCGGGCCTCGCCGCCGCGACGGTCGGCGAGGAGGTGGCCGACGCCCGCCCCGAGGAGCCCGTGTCCCCGCCGCGCGGCATCCAGGCGGCGCTGCCGACCTACCCGCCGGAGGCGCGGACCGTCGTCCACCGCGCGGTGACCCCGCCGCCCGCCCCGGCCGCGTTCCAGCAGCGCAGGGGCGGCCTCAAGGGCCTGGCCAAGCGCAACCTCGTCGCGGCCGGCGCGGGCGCGCTCCTCGTCGCCGTCCTCGGTACGGTCGTCACGCTCGGGGCGACCTCCAACAACGACGCGGGCGACCCCGCCGACCGCGGCGGCGTCAACCCCTCCGCCAGCACCGGCCCCGACGCCGGCGGCCTCGACTCCGACACCCCCGGCGCCGACACCGGCACCGGCGACACGGGCACGGCGACCAGCCGGCCCACGGACCCGGGGCCGGACGGGACGATGGGGACCTCGGACGATCCGACACCGTCGGAGTCGGCGTCGCCCACGGACGGGGAGAGCGGCTCGACGGGGTCGGACACCGGAGGGTCGTCGCCGACGCCCAGCAGCAGTTCGTCGCACCAGTCCCCGAGGCCCTCGCACTCCACATCGCCGAGCCCGACGTCGTCCGGCACCGGTGGCAGCTCCTCGTCGCCCTCGCCGACCGTCAGCGTGTCCCCGGACCCCGAGCCCAGCGACAGCGCCTCGACCTCGGCCAGCGGCACCGCCTCCTCCGCCCCGATCAGCTCCGCCAGCTCCGCCAGCTCCTCCCGGAGCGGCGGCGCGAGCGCGTCGGACCCGGTGATCTGAGACACCCCCGGGCACGCCGGAGGGCCGGGTTCCTCCCCAGGAACCCGGCCCTCGTCGTCGTACCGGAGTCGGAACCGCCGCTCGGAACCGCCGCTCAGAACAGCCGCAGCTTGTCGTCCTCGATGCCGCGCAGGGCGTCGTAGTCCAGGACCTGGCAGCCGATGCCGCGGTCGGTGGCGAGGACGCGGGCCTGGGGCTTGATCTCCTGCGCGGCGAAGATGCCGCGGACCGGGGCGAGATGGGGGTCGCGGTTCAACAGCTCCAGATAGCGGGTGAGTTGCTCCACGCCGTCGATCTCGCCGCGCCGTTTGATCTCGACCGCGACGGTCTGCCCCGCCGCGTCCCGGCACAGGATGTCGACCGGGCCGATGGCCGTCATGTACTCGCGGCGGATGAGGGTGTACCCCTCGCCGAGGGTCTCGATGCGGTCGGCGAGCAGTTCCTGGAGGTGCGCTTCCACGCCGTCCTTGATCAGGCCCGGATCGACGCCCAGTTCGTGCGACGAGTCGTGGAGGATCTCCTCCATCGTGATGATGAGCTTCTCTCCGCCCTTGTTGACGACGGTCCAGACGCCCGCCACGCCGTCGGAGTCTCCGGTGTCCTCCTTGAGCGTGCAGGGCGGCGACATCCAGTTCAGGGGCTTGTAGGCCCGGTCGTCCGCGTGGATCGAGACGCTGCCGTCCGCCTTCACCAGGATGAGACGGGGGGCGGAGGGGAGATGGGCGGTGAGCCGGCCGGCGTAGTCGACGGAGCACCGGGCGATGACGAGACGCATGGTCGGCAACGCTATCCGACACCTCGGGCCCCACGCGATTCGCCCTGGAAAACGATCGTTCGGACTACGGCCGACTCTGGCCGATTGTGTGCCCCGCAGGGACCGCCTATGTGCCCATTCTCCTGGTGCCGTCACGGTCAGTTGCCTACCGTAGTAAACGGGAGGTCGCGATGCGTGTACTCAGCGTTGCGGTGTTTTGGCATGGCGAACTCCCGTGCCCTGTCCGGCAACCCCTGCTCTCTTAGGGGTGCGAGAGGAGAACCCATGTCGCTCGACGTCTCACCGGCCCTACTCGAACAGGCCGAGCGAGGCGAGGTCGACGAAGCTGCATTCGTCGACTGCGTCCGGACCTCCCTGCCCTACGCATGGGAGATGATCAGCTCCCTGGTGGCCCAGCTGAAGGTGGACGGCGGAGCCTTCGCCGACAACCAGACGCCCCCGCCGGACGAGCAGGCCCGCGGGCAGCTGCTGCGCGCGCTCGCGAGTGACGCCATACGCGGCGCCCTGCAGCGGCACTTCGGTGTCCGGCTGGCCTTCCAGAACTGCCACCGGGTGGCGGTGTTCCCGTTGGACGCGGCTGTCGACGAGAAGCTCGCCCGCTTCACCTCGGTGCGCAGCCAGGTGCTGAACCAGTCGCCGGAGTTCCGGGACTGCTGAGGCATCGGTGTGAGCCTGTTGCTTGCCGCTCCGCACGCAGGAGGTGCGATCAGTACCGGAGCGGCAAGCTCCCGGCCGTCCCGCCCCGTTCAGCGGAGGTGGGGGAGCACCTCCGCGCCCAGCCGCCGGACGTTCTCCTCCGTGGCCGCCAGGTCGCCCGAGCCCTCCACGAGCAGGGCGAAGCGCGAGATGCCGGTCCGTTCGCAGGTCGCCGCGAGACGGTCGGCGCACAGCCGTGGGGTGCCCACCGGGTGCAGCCCGCAGAGCAGTTCGGTGTACGCCACCGGGTCCCGCATGGAGCGGGGGCGGCCGTCCACCGTCACATGGGCGTCGAGCCCCTGCCGCAGCCAGCCCGGCATCGCCTTCACGAGGGTCTCCACCGCGTCCGTGCGCCGGTCCGCGAGCTGGCAGACGCCCGCCGAGACATGGGCCGCGGCCCGGATCTCGTCGCCGGAGCGCCCCGCCGCGCGCGCGTGCTGCCGCCACAGGGCGACCATCTCCGCCTTCTCCTCGTCCCCGACGTGCATCCCGAGCAGCATCGGCAGTCCGCGCTCGGCGGCCAGCCGCACACTCGCCGGCGAGGTGCACGCCACGATCACCTCCGGGCCGCCGGTGTCCGTCAGCGCCTCCGACGGGCGGGGCACGACGGGGACTTCACGGAAGCGGAAGCGCTCGCCCTCGGCTCCCACGGACGGCTCGCGCAGCCAGCGCACCAGCAGATCGAGTGATTCCGGGAACCCCTTCTCGTACGCCGCGAGGCCCGATCCGAAGACCTCCAGATCGATCCAGGGCCCGCCGCGGCCGACGCCCAGCGAGAACCGGCCGCCGCTCGTCAGATGCAGCAGCGCGGCCTGTTCGCCGAGGGCGACGGGGTGGACGGTGGGCAGGACGCTCACCGCCGTACCGACCCGGATGCGCCGGGTGCGGCCCAGCAGCAGCGCGGCGAGTGTGACCGCCGACGGGCAGGTGCCGTACGGCACGAAGTGGTGCTCGGCCAGCCAGACCGAGTCAAGGCCCGACTCCTCGGCGACCTCGGCGGAGCGGACCGCGCGATGCAGTGCCTCTCCCTGGCCCTGCCCGGGGAACTGGGCACCCAACACGAAACTACCAACGCGCATGGACTTTCCTGCTTCCTTGGCTCCGACACGGAGCTCCCCCACCCGGCATAACCGTCTGACACGTGCCGAGGACACGGCCTGGCGGAGAGATTTGCCGATTGTCTGCAGAATGGGGTGTCAGGTAGGGGGACTTGTGGGGATCGGTCCCTTCCGGGTACCCCTGTCGGCGCCGCGTAGGCTGGACGGGAACCCAGCTTCCTGTATAGCCCCGTGAGGTGTTCCGTGTCCCCGCGTCGCAACCGACCCAAGGGTGCCGATCCGTCCGGCGCGTCCGGCTCGTCCGGCCGGAGCGCGGAGGACGACCGCGCGAGCCGGTACGGCGGCTGGCAGTCCTCGGTGAGCTGGCAGGGCGAGGAGTGGAACGTACGGCATGTGGCCGGCGCGAGCGCGCAGGGCAAGAGCTACCGGTGCCCCGGCTGCGACCAGATGATCCCGGACGGGGTGCCGCATGTGGTCGCCTGGCCCGAGCACGCGGGCGTCGACGACCGCCGGCACTGGCACAAGGCCTGCTGGAACGCGCGAGACCGCCGCAACCCGGGGGTGCAGCGGTCTCGTCACGCGCCTCGCTTCTGAGGGTGCCTCCGTGCGGGTCTACACGTCCCGCTTCTCCAGCAGGGCGAAGGCGCCGGCGAACGCGGCGGCCGTGACGCCGAGCGCGATCCACAGCGGGTCCCAGCCGGAGGGGCCGGTCTCGCTGAGCTGGGTGGAGTACCAGACGCCGAGCTGGCTGGGGATCGAGTACTCGAACAGGGCCTCGCGGAGCTTCTGGAGGGACTCGGCGAACATGAAGATCGCGATGACCAGCGGGGCCAGCAGCAGGCCGATCATGATGGTGATGGCGCCCGCCGAGTGGCGGATGATCGAGCCGACGGCCAGGGACAGCAGCCCCAGCAGCGCGATGTAGAGGGACACGCCGACGGTGGTCTTCAGCCACTCACCGGCCGAGGGCTCCCGCGCGCCGGTGAACAGGGCCGCGTCCACCATGGCGACGAACCCCGTGGAGACCAGGGTCACGACGAACGCGATCGCGAAGAACACGATGCCCTTCGCCGCGAGGACCCGGCCGCGCGAGGGGCAGGCGACCATCGTGGTGCGGATCATGCCGGTGCCGTACTCGGAGGCGGTGGTGAGCACACCGAGCGTGATGATCGGCATACTGCCCAGGAGCACGCCGAAGAAGCCGAACGACAGCGGGCTCTCGCCCGCGAGGTCGCCCTCGGAGGCGTTCGCGTCGACGATCAGGGCGACCATCATCCCGATGCCGACGACGAGGAGCACGAACACCCCGAGCGTCCACATCGTCGACCGCACCGACCGGATCTTCGTCCACTCGGAGGCGATGGCGTGCCCGAGGTGCGTCCGCACGACGGGAATCGGCGAGGTGTAGCCCGGGACGGCGTACGAGGGACCGGGCGCCCCCTGCCAGCCGGGCGCGGCGGCCTGCGGGGACGGGTGCTGCGGGGTGCTCATCGGGCGTCCTCGGGCTGAGTCGTCGGGGCGGCATCGGAGACGGGGGCCTTCGCAAGCGAAGCGGGAGCGGCCGCCGCCTGGCCCTGCGGGGCGTCCGACGCGGGGGAGGGCGCCGCGGCGGGCACCGGAGCCGCGGGCTGGGCAGGGCTCGCGGGCGCCGGGGGCGCCGCGGGCGGTACCGGGCTCGCGGCCGGGGGCTGCGGCGTGGCCGACGGCGCGGGAGCCTGGGCGTACGGGTTGGCGCCGTTCGGGGCCGGGGGTGCGACCGGGGCGCCGTAGCCGGTGCCGTACGGCTGGGCGGGCTGTGGTGGGGCGTAGCCGTGCTGCGGGGGCGGTGGCGCGTACCAGCCGGGCTGGCCCTGGCCGGGTACCGGCATGGGCGGTGTGGCACCGGGCGGCAGGGGCTGCTGGAGGCCGGCCTTCTGGTCGGTCGTCGAGCGGTAGTCGACGGCGCCCTGCGTCATCCGCATGTACGCCTCCTCCAGCGAGGCCTGGTGCGGCGACAGCTCCCACAGGCGTACGTCCGTGTCGTGGGCGATGTCGCTGATCTGCGGCAGCGCCAGTCCGGTCACGCGCAGGGCGCCGTCCTGCTCGGGCAGGACATGGCCGCCCGCCGCCGACAGCGCCCCCGCGAGCTTCTCGCGGAGCTGCGGCTCGGTCTGCGGGGTGCGGACGCGCGCGAAGTCGGCCGAGTTGGCCGAGATGAAGTCCTTCACGCTCATGTCGGACAGCAGCTGACCGCGTCCGATCACGATCAGATGGTCCGCGGTCAGCGCCATCTCGCTCATCAGGTGCGAGGAGACGAAGACCGTGCGGCCCTCCGCCGCGAGGGACTTCATCAGGTTGCGCACCCAGAGGATGCCCTCGGGGTCGAGGCCGTTGACCGGCTCGTCGAACAGCAGCACCTGCGGATCGCCGAGCAGCGCCGCCGCGATCCCGAGCCGCTGCCCCATACCGAGGGAGAAGCCCTTGGACCGCCGCTTCGCCACGTCCTGGAGCCCGACCACGCCGAGCACCTCGTCCACCCGGCGGGCGGGGATGCCCGACAGCTGGGCCAGGGACAGCAGGTGGTTGCGCGCGGACCGGCCCCCGTGCACGGCCTTGGCGTCGAGCAGCGCACCCACCTGGCGGGCCGCGTTCGGCAGCCTGCGGTACGGGTAGCCGCCGATCGTGACCGTCCCCGAGGTGGGGTTGTCCAGGCCGAGGATCATCCGCATGGTCGTCGACTTGCCCGAGCCGTTCGGCCCGAGGAAGCCGGTGACGGCACCCGGCCGTACCTGGAAGGAAAGGTTGTACACAGCGGTCTTGTCGCCGTAGCGCTTGGTCAGGCCGACTGCTTCGATCATGCTCCGCACCCATCGACAGGTTCAGGACAGCGGGGCACACGCCCCCGTAAGGGTTAGGAGCTTAGCGAGGCGCTGACGGTTCCGCTCAAATGAAAGTAAAGCCCAGAGGTTCACGCATCTCGTTTCCGCAGGCCGGCCGCGCCGGAACGCCACGAAGCCCGCTGCCACCGCTGGCAACGGGCTTCGTCCGACGTTCGGCCGGTGTACCCCGAGGGTTACCGGGACTGCTGCGCCGGCACTCCGCGGGAGATCGGCTCGTCGTCCGTGACCGGGGCGCCGGCCGCGGCCACCGCGGCGCCGGTCAGCGTGGCGAGCATCTCGCGGACGTTCGTCAGCTGGGCGTTGATGCTGTCGCGACGGTTGGTGAGGGCCGCCAGCTCGCGCTCGGATTCCGAACGGATCCGGTCCGCCTTGGCGTTGGCGTCGGCCACGATGTCCTCGGCCTGGCGCTGTGCCGTCTCGACGGTCTGGCGGGCGCGGCGCTCGGCGTCCGTGCGCAGCTTCTCCGCCTCCAGGCGCAGCTGCTCCGCGCGGTGCTCGATCTCCGCGAGCCGCTTCTCCGCCTTCTGCTGACGGGACGCCAGGTCACGCTCGGACTGCTCGCGGCGCTTGGCCAGGTTGGTCTCGAAGTCGGCGGCGGCCTGGGCGGCCTTGGCGCGGGTCTCCTCGAAGAGGGCGTCCGCCTCCTCGCGCTTCGACTGCGCGTCCTTCTGGGCCTCCTGGCGCAGCTGCGACGCGTCGCTCTTGGCCTTCTCGACGATCCGGACGCCCTCGTCCTCCGCCTTGGCCTTGCGGTCCGCAGCGAACGATTCTGCGTCGTTGCGCACCTGCTGGGCCGCCGACTCGGCGAGCTCGCGGTGCTGCTCGGACGCGCGACGGGCCTCCTCACGCAGATCCTTGGCCTCTTCCTCGGCGAGGCGGAGGATCTTCTCGACCCGCGCGCCGAGCCCGGCGTACGACGGCTCGGCGTCGGTGACCTGGGCCTGGGCGTTCTGGGTCTCGAGGTGGAGCTCCTCGATGCGCTTTTCCAGAGCGGTGATGCGGGCGAGAGCGCTGTCACGGTCGGAGACGAGCTTGGAGATCCGTTCGTCCACCTGAGCGCGGTCGTACCCACGCCGCACTAGCTCGAAGCCGTAGGGGGAAGTGTCGCTCATGGGGTTCCTGTCGAATGAGACCGGTGAGGTGATAGGTGGAATCCTAGGGGCCAGAGCGCTGTGTCATCGAGCGTATGCGTGTTTGATCTGAGGAATGACACCCCTTTTGGGTGGCTGAACCCCACACCCCTTGCCAAAAACTCGGGGTAAGGGAGCAGACTTTAACGCAATCCACACATTCTGCTAGCCGTCAGTGGCTTTCCCACCCGATCGTGGCGCGCCGATGCTCGCGCCCGCCCGGACGCTCCCGTCCTTGTTCGCGGACGGGATCTCGAAGGACTCCAGCGCCTCCAGCACGTCCTGGACCCGGGAGATCTCGGCGTTGATGTCCTCGCGCCGCCGCACCAGGACCTCCAGCTCCCGCTTGCCCTCCTCGACCGTGAGCCGCGCCTCGCGGATCGCCTCGGCCTTGAGCTCCTCGGCCTCCCGGATCAGCGTCGACTTCTTCTGCTCGGCCTCCTTCAGCAGGCCCTCCGCCTTCTTCACCGCGGCGATCCGGACCTTGCCGGCCTCGGAGTTCGCCTCCGACACCAGCTCCTTCGCCTTGGCCTGCGCCTTGGCGAGCTGCTCCTCGGACGCCTTGATCAGCGCGTCGCAGCGGTCGCCGGTCGACTTCATCGTCTCGGCGGCCTCGCGGCGGGCCCGCTCGTGCAGCGCCTCGATCTCGGCGGTGATGCGGTCGCGCAGTTCCTCCGCGCGCTCCCTTATCGCGGTGGCGTCCCGGCGGGCGCCGACGAGCAGCTCGTCCGCGTCCGTACGGGCCTTCTCCACCCGGGTGTTGCCCTCGCGTGTCGCCTCGGAGACCAGCCGGTCGGCCTCGGCGCGGGCGGCGCCCACCATCGAGTCGGCCCGCGTCTCGGCGTCCGCGGTGGTCTGGAGCGCCTGCTCCTGAGCCTCCGCCAGCAGCTTGTCGACCTCGGCCGTGGTCTCCGTGATCAGCGTGTCGACCTGCTCGGCCGCCTCGGAGCGCCGCTTGTTGGCCTCCTTGCGGGAGGCGTCCAGCGTCTCGTCGGCCTCGTCGCGGGCCACGCTCAGCATGCGGTCGGCCTCCGCCGCCGCCTGTGCCTTGACCCGCTCCGACTCCAGACGGATCCGCTCGGCGGCCTGCTGCGCCGAACCCACCGTCTCGGCGGCCTCGGCCCGCAGCCGCTCCGCGTCCCCGCTCGCGTCCTGGATCAGCTTCTCCGCCCTGGCGACGGACTCGGCACGGACCCGCTCGGCCTCCGCGGCCGTGTCGGCCGTCAGCCGCTCCGCCTCGGCGATGGTCTCCGTCTGGAGCCGCTCGGCCTCGTTGCGGGCCTCGGTGATGAGGGTGTCGGCCTGGGTCGCCGCGTCCGACCGGATGCGGTTGGCGTCCTCGCGGGCTTCGGCCCGGGTGCGGGCCGCGGCCTGGTCGGCCTCCGCCAGCGCGTCCGAGGCCTCCGTGCGCACCCGCTGGGCGTACGCCGAGGCCTCCGTCCGCAGCCGCTCGGCCTCCGCGATCGCCTCGCCGACGGTCCGCTCGGCCAGCTCCTGCGCGGCCTCGGAGGCCGCGGCGGCCTCGCGGCGGATCCGGCTCGCGTCCTCGCTGGCCCGCTCCCGCTCGGCGTAGGCGTCGGAGCGGACCCGGTCCGCCTCCTCCTCGGCCTCGCGCCGGGTACGGTCCGCGGCGTGCTCGGCGGCCGAGCGCAGCCCGTTGATCTCCTCCTGGGCCTGCTCGTGCAGCCCGGCCACGGAGTCCCGTACCTGCTGGGCGTGGAGTTCGGCCGCGCCGACCATCTCGGCGGAGCGCCGGTCGGCCTCCTCGACCAGCCGGACCGCCTCGGTCTGCGCCTCCTCCACGCGGTTGCGCGCCGACGCCAGCAGCTCCTCGGACTGCGCCCGGGCCCGCTCGCGCTCCTGGTCGGCCTCCTGACGGGCGGAGCCGAGGAGTTCCTCGGCCTCGCGGCGCCGGCGGACGGCCTCCTCCTGGGCGGCGTCCAGCGTCTCGGTCGCCTCGTCGGCCAGCCGCTCGGCGGCGGCCGTGGCCTCCGCGCGCACCCGGTCGGCGGTGTCCTGCGCCTCGTTCTTGAGCCGCTCGGCCTCGGCCGCGGCCTCCGACCTCAGGCGTACGGCGACGGCCTCGCCCTCGGCCCGCGAGGCGGACGCGTCGGCGGCGGCCTCGGTGCGCAGCCGGTCGGCCTCGTCGGCGGCCTGCTGCTGGAGCGTACGGATCCGCTCGGCGGCCTCGCCGCGCAGCCGGTCGGTGTCCTCGGCGGCCTCCCGGCGGATCCGCGCGGCCTCCTCACGGGCGTCCGTCAGCGCCTGCTCGGCGGACGCCAGCCGCGACTCGGCCTCCGTGTGCAGCCGGGTCAGCTCCTCGGCCGCCTCCGCCTGCCGGGCCTCGACCGCGCGCTCGGTCTCCGCGCGCAGCTCCTCCGCCGCACGCTCGGCGCCGGAGGTGATGGTCTCGGCGAGCTCCACCGCCTCCTCGCGGGAGCGCTCGGCCTCGGAGCGGGTGCGCTCCAGGGTCTCCTCGGCCTGCCGGCGCAGGGCGGTGGCGCGCTCGATGGCCTCGGTGCGGACCTTCTCGCTGTCCGCCGTGGCCTTCTGGCGCAGCTCGTCCGCGTCGGCCTTCGCCTTGGACAGCAGCTCCTCGGCCGACCGGGCGGCCTCCTCGATCTGCTGGACGGCCTCCCTGCGGGCCTCCGCACGGATCTTCTCGCCCTCGGCGACCGCGTCGGAGCGCAGCTGCTCGGCCTCGCCGCGCAGCCGGCGGGCCTCCTCCTGGAGCTCGACCGTCTTGGCGCGGTACTCCTTGGTGTCGTCCTTCGCGGAGCCCTTGAGCTGCTCGGCGATGTCGTGCGCCTCGGCGCGCAGCCGGTCCGCCTCGTTCTCCGCCTCCCGGCGGATCCGCTCGGCCTCCTCGGCGGCCGCCTTGGTGGTGCCCCGGGCGTCCTCCTGCGCCTTGTTGAGGACGTCCTCGGCGGTCTTGGCCGCCTTCGACAGCTGGGTGGCGCTCTCCTCGGCGGTGATCGTGCGGGCCTTCTCGGAGGCCTCCGCGACGATCTTCTCGGCCTCGGCGCGCGCGTCGGCGACGACCTGCTCGGCCTCCGCCTTGGTGGTCTCGGCCTCCTGGCTGGCCTCGGTGACCAGCCGGGCGACCTGCTCCTTCGCCGTCCGGGTGCGCTGCTCGTTGGTGGACTCGGCGCTCGCGAGGGCCTTCTCGGCGGCGGCCTTGGCCTCGGCGACGACCTTCTCGGCCTCGGACTGCGCCTTGCGCAGCGCCTCCTCGGCGTCGGCCATCCGCTGCTCGGCGGCACGGCTCAGTTCACCCGCCTGGCGGCGGGCCGTGTCCGACTCGTTCACCGTGGAGCTGCGCAGCGCCTCGGCGTGCTCGGTGGCCTCCTGGGCCTGGGTGGAGGCGGCGTTCAGCATCCGCTCGGCGTCGGTGCGGGCGCGCAGCAGGAGCTGCTCGGCCTCCGCGCGGGTCTGCTCCGCGTCGGCCTGGAGCCGCTGGCGGGCCTCCGCGGCCACCCGTTCGGCCTCGGCGCGGGCGGCGGCCATGGCCTGCTCGGCCTCGGCGCGCGCCTCGTCCAGGAGACGGCGGGCCTGGGCCTCGGAGCGGGCGCGCAGCTGCTCCGCCCACGCCACGTTCTCGTTGACGTGCGACTCGACGGTCTGCCGGCGCTCCGCCAGCTCCTGGTCGAGCTGCTGACGCCGGCTGACGGCCTCCTGGTGCAGCTCCGCCTGGAGCCGGGCCGCCTGTTCGGCGTGCTCCTGGAGGATGCGCTGGGTCTGCGCGCGGACCTGGCTGAGCTCGCGCTCGGCGTCCTGGCGCAACTGGTCGGCCTGCATCTGCGCGTTGCGCAGCATCTGCTCGGCCTGGTACCCGAGGTCGCCGCCGTCGAAGGACGGCCGGGACATGAGTGTGCGGCGCGCCTCGTGCAACTTGGCGCGCAGCACCTCGACCTGGTAGCCGAGGTCCTCGGCATGCTGGATCGCCTTCTCACGCTCGGTCTTCAGCCGCTTCATCTCGGCTTCGAACCGTGTGAGGTGGTCGACGTCAGCCGCCGGTTCCCGCTCCTGGCTCTCGTAGCCCCGCACTGCGCGGTCCCATCCGTCCCTGGTCGCAAGCTTCCCGAACGAGCTCCGTCCATCCGCCGAACGGGGCCCCCGGGGAATGGTGTCAGATCAACGACGGAGCATGGGCTGCTGCCCCGACGCTCGTCCCCCGAAACCCGGACCCCGGCAACGTCCCGCCGTCCAAGGCGGCAGGACCGGTCGCCGCGTGGGAGCGACGACCGCCCCCAACCCTACCGGCCCATATGTACGAGGGTCAGTGCTCAGGTGACTCAACAGGCGCCGAAGTGACCAGTTCTGTCAGTACTCCGTGGCAATCCTTGGGGTGCAGGAAGGTGATTCGTGACCCCATGGAGCCGCGTCGCGGCTCTTCGTACAGAACGCGTACGCCCTTGGAGCGGATGTCCTCGGCCTCTCCGTCCACATCCGCCGTACCGAAAGCGATGTGGTGGACGCCCTCGCCGTTCTTGTCGAGCCACTTGGCGACGGTGGAGTCCGGGCGGGTCGGCTCCAGAAGCTGCAGGTAGGAGGCCCCGCCGTCGGAGGTGTCGTTGATCTTGAGCATGGCTTCCCGGACACCCTGCTCCTCGTTGACCTCGGAGTGGAACACCTCGAAGCCGTACGTGGAGCGGTAGAACTCGACGGTCGCGTCGAGGTCGTGACAGGCGATCCCGATGTGGTCGATTCGCGTCAGCATGGTGTTAGTGGAGCGCGGCGGAGGTGGTTACGCAACGTGCGCGCGATCACACTGAAGGGCCGATGACGGCACGGAGTGCCACTCAGTACATTCGCAGTAAACCCTCGTTCACTCCTCGGCCAGTGCAGGCCGGTAAGGGGAATCGCAGCTCATGACTGGATCGACTGGAACCAACGGCAGGACCTCGGTGATCGTCGCGGGCGCGCGTACGCCCATGGGACGGCTGCTGGGCTCGCTGAAGTCCTTCTCCGGAGCCGACCTCGGCGGCTTCGCGATCAAGGCCGCCCTGGACCGCGCCGGGATCGGCGGCGACCAGGTGCAGTATGTGATCATGGGCCAGGTGCTCCAGGCCGGCGCGGGCCAGATCCCGGCCCGCCAGGCCGCCGTCAAGGCCGGCATCCCGATGAACGTCCCGGCGCTCACCATCAACAAGGTGTGTCTGTCCGGCCTCGACGCGATCGCGCTGGCCGACCAGCTGATCCGCGCGGGTGAGTTCGACGTGGTCGTCGCGGGCGGCCAGGAGTCCATGACCAACGCCCCCCACCTGCTGCCGAAGTCCCGCGAGGGCTACAAGTACGGCGCGATCGAGATGCTCGACGCGATGGCGTACGACGGTCTCACGGACGCCTTCGAGAACATCGCCATGGGCGAGTCCACGGAGAAGCACAACACGCGCCTCGGCATCCTGCGCCCCGAGCAGGACGAGATCGCCGCCCTGTCCCACCAGCGGGCCGCCGCCGCGCAGAAGAACGGGATCTTCGAGGCCGAGATCACCCCGGTCGAGATCCCGCAGCGCAAGGGCGAGCCGGTGGTCTTCAGCAAGGACGAGGGCATCCGCGGCGACACCACCGCGGAGTCCCTGGGCAAGCTGCGCCCGGCCTTCACCAGGGACGGCACGATCACCGCGGGCACGTCCTCGCAGATCTCCGACGGCGCAGCCGCCGTCGTCGTGATGAGCAGGGCCAGGGCCGAGGAGCTGGGGCTCGCCTGGATCGCCGAGATCGGCGCCCACGGCAATGTGGCCGGCCCGGACAACTCGCTCCAGTCCCAGCCCTCCAACGCCATCGCGCACGCCCTGCGGAAGGAGGGCCTGGCGGTCGAGGACCTCGACCTCATCGAGATCAACGAGGCCTTCGCCGCCGTCGCGGTCCAGTCAATGAAGGACCTCGGCGTGTCCACGGAAAAGGTGAACGTCAACGGGGGTGCGATCGCCCTCGGTCACCCGATCGGCATGTCCGGTGCCCGGCTCGTGCTGCACCTCGCCCTGGAGCTCAAGCGGCGCGGCGGCGGTGTCGGCGCGGCCGCGCTGTGCGGCGGCGGCGGCCAGGGCGACGCGCTGATCGTGCGCGTGCCCAAGGCCTGAGCCCGCCGTACGACCCTTCGTGAACGGAGCTGTGATGGAGGACGTCCCCTCGCTGGTCGCCCAGGCCAGGGAAGGCAGGCCGCGAGCCGTGGCCCGGCTGATCTCCCTGGTGGAGGGGGCGTCCCCGCAGCTGAGGGAGGTCATGGCGGCCCTGGCCCCGCTCACCGGCAACGCCTATGTCGTCGGCCTCACCGGCTCCCCGGGCGTCGGCAAGTCCACCTCGACGTCCGCACTGGTGACGGCGTACCGCAGACAGGGCAGGCGGGTCGGGGTGCTCGCCGTCGACCCGTCGTCGCCGTTCTCCGGCGGCGCCCTGCTCGGCGACCGGGTGCGGATGTCCGACCACGCCTCCGACCCCGGTGTCTACATCCGCTCGATGGCCACCCGGGGGCATCTGGGCGGCCTCGCCTGGTCCGCCCCGCAGGCGATCCGGGTGCTGGACGCGGCGGGCTGCGAGGTGATCCTGGTCGAGACGGTCGGCGTCGGCCAGTCGGAGGTCGAGATCGCCTCCCAGGCGGACACCAGCGTCGTCCTGCTCGCCCCCGGCATGGGCGACGGCATCCAGGCGGCCAAGGCGGGGATCCTGGAGATCGGCGACGTGTACGTGGTCAACAAGGCCGACCGGGACGGCGCGGACGCCACCGCCCGGGAACTGAACCACATGCTGGGCCTCGGCGAGTCCCGCAGGCCGGGGGACTGGCGCCCGCCGATCGTCAAGACGGTCGCCTCCCGCGCCGAGGGCGTCGACGAGGTCGTCGAGGCCCTGGAGAAGCACCGCGCCTGGATGGAGGAGCACGGCGTCCTCACCGAGCGCCGTCGCGCCCGCGCCGCCCACGAGGTCGAGACGATCGCCGTCACGACCCTGCGCCG
Organism: Streptomyces griseoruber; assembly: GCF_001514205.1. Classification (GTDB taxonomy): domain Bacteria; phylum Actinomycetota; class Actinomycetes; order Streptomycetales; family Streptomycetaceae; genus Streptomyces; species Streptomyces griseoruber. The sequence goes on from NZ_KQ948787.1 coordinate 82,829, forward strand.
GCGCATCGGCGACCTGCGCGGGGACCGCCGCCTGGGCGCCCTGGCCGAGCGGATCGTCGCGGGCGAACTGGACGCCCACCGGGCGGCGGACGAGCTGATCGCGGGCCTCACCGGGAGCTGAGCCCTCGTCATACGGACGCCCCCGCTGGTACGTTGACCCCCATGTTCCTCGCCCAGGCATAGAGCGCGCACCGAGCCACCGCCCCCACGACGGGACGGGTGGCCCTCAGGTGTCCCCGCTCACGCCTCCTTCGAGGAACTCCCATGTCGCATTCCTACGCGGCCGTGCTGCGCCTCCCGCACGCCCGCCGCACCTTCGCCGCCGCCCTGCTCGGCAGGCTGTCGTACGGCATCGTCCCGCTGTCCGTGATGCTCGCCGTGACCCGCGCCTGCGGCTCGTACACCGTCGCGGGCGGGGTGATGGCCCTGTTCGGCGGCACCGCCGTGTTCCTGTCGCCCGCCCGGGCGGCCCTCGTCGACCGGCACGGCCCCCGCCGGGCGCTCCCCGCGATGAACGCCGCCTACCTCACGCTCCTCGCCCTGCTGACCCTCTGCCTCACCCGCCCCTCCCCGCTCGTCCTGGCCCCGCTCGCCGCGGCCGCCGGATCCTGCTGTCCCCCGCTCGGGCCGACCATGCGGGCGGTGTGGGGCCGTCTGGCCCCCGACCGGCACCTGCTCCAGCGCGCCTACAGCCTCGACGGCGTCGCCGAGGAACTCCTCTTCGTCACCGGGCCCCTGCTGGTCGGCGTCCTGGTCGGGTTCGCCCCGCCGGCCGCCGGGATCCTCCTCGGCGCCGTCCTGATGGGCGCGGGGACGGCCGCCTTCGTGACCTCCCCCGCGGTGCGGGCGGTGCCGCCCGGGAAGGGGGCCGGGCGGCGCGGCGGAGGCGGCGGGCCGCGCCGGCTCGCGCGGCCGGTGGCCGCCGCCCTGGCCGTGGGGCTCGCGATCGGGGTGGCCGACCTGCTGATCGTGGCGTTCACCGAGAGCCATGGCTACGGCGGTGCGCACGTGGCCTGGCTGCTGGCGGCGATGTCGGCCGGCAGCGCGGTCGGCGGGCTGGCGCACGGCGCCGTGTCCTGGCGCGGCGCTCCCGGGGCACGCCTCCCGCTGCTCACGGCGGGCCTCGGGCTGACCCTGTGCGCCGCCGGACTGGCCCCCGGGATCGTCACCCTCGGGGCGGCCGTCGCGGCCGTCGGGTTCTTCGCGTCGCCGACGATCACCACCGGCTATCTGATGGCCGACGAGAGCGCCGCGCCCGAGGCCCGGGTGCGGGCCGGGGCCTGGGTCAACACGGCCGTCAACGCGGGCAGCACGGCCGGTACGGCGGTCGCGGGCGCGCTGGCCGGGCGGCTGCCGGTCGCGGGGTGCTTCGCGCTGACGGGCGCGGTGGTGCTGACGACGGCGGCGGCCGTCACCCTGCGCTCCTACGGGGGTGGCCGTCGCGTGCCCGCGTGACCTTCCCGAGGGGGACGAACGCCGGCGGGCGGAGCCCTGTCCGGGCTCCGCCCGCCGGTTGCCCAAGCGTGGTGACGGGCGTCCGTGGTTACGGGCGTCCCCGCTGGCCGCGCAGATGCTCCGCGATCGGCTTCAGGGACTTGTCGAGGTCCACGAGGGCCTCGGGGGAGAGCAGGTCGATGAAGTGCCGGCGCACGGATGCCACATGATGCGGGGCGACCTTCATCATGGTCTCCATGCCGTGCTCGGTCAGGACCGCGTAGAGCCCCCGGCGGTCGGACTCGCAGTTCTCGCGCCGGACCAGGTTCGCGTTCTCCATGCGGGTGATCTGGTGCGAGAGACGGCTCTTGGACTGGAGGGTGGCGGACGCGAGGTCGCTCATCCGCATCCGGACGTCCTCCGACTCGGAGAGGTTCACCAGGATCTCGTAGTCGTTCATGGTCAGGCCGAACGGCTGCAGGTCCTTCTCGAGCTGGTACGTCAACAGCCTGTTGACCTCCAGGTGGGTGCGCCAGGCACACTGCTCCGCTTCGGTCAGCCAGCGTGTGGCCGTTTCGGTCTCCATATGTGAAGTCTACCTAAAATGTTGAAAGGCGAACTAGTGAGGGTGGTGTGACGGTGCGCACGCGTTCGATGTCACACTCCGCAGACTACCGCTCACAGCCCGAAGCGACGCTGGAGGTCACCCAGCTGTCCGGGAAGGCGCGGTACGCCGCTCTGACCGCCGTGCCCACCCGGGACACCTGGCATTCCGCCCCCGCCGGGCACTCCCGGCTCATGCGGAACGGCCCCCGTGGCCTGCTCCGCCATGAGGGTCTCGGTCGACTGCAGCAGCACCGTGCCGGCGCCGACGAACTCGAACTGGTGCTCCTCCCCGGAGGCCCCGCCGAGGCCCGTCAGTGCACGTAGACCGCCCATGACACCCGTCATGTACCCGTGGTCGTAGTGATGGCACGGGGAGGGGCAGTCGGCCCAGCCGACGAGCGCCTGGGGGTCCACCCGAAGGGGAGGTTCCATGAACACCACCGGGCCGTTAGATGCGGCCACGAACTTTCCGGTTCCGATCAGCGTGAGAAATCCCGGCACGATCGACTGCTTGAGGGACAGAGTTGGCTGAAAAGCGAGCAGATTGCCCGAGCGAATGGTCAGGTTGCCGTCGTCCAGGTCGTACGAATTCACATCGAAGGCCCGGTCGGCGAGGAGCATCTTGCCCGAGCCCTCCGCCACGACCCAGTCGCTCGCGTGCAGAGGCGAATGGAACGAGGTGCGCACCAGCCGGTCCAGCCGGCCGTGCCCGATGCCGTTGAAGTCGATCGAGCCGTAGTAGGCGATCATCTTCCCCTTCTGGAGGAACCACTGGCTCCCCTTCAGCTCCACACAGAAGGTGTAGTGGTTGACGTTGTCGTCGACCGGGAGGGTCATCGGGTCGTACACGGTGGGGCCGGCGGGGCCCGCGCCCGGGCCCGGGTAGTGGCTCACCTAGTTCCTCCGGGGGTGCCCCGGCCTTCAGGCCGGGGAGGAATCGGACTCCTGCGGAGCAGGGCAGGGAAAGTCGAATCGCCGTCAGGGTGATTCGACGTCGGCCACGGCGGCGTCGCGCTCAAGCTCCAGCCGGTAGACGATCTCGGAGTTGAGGGACCTGCGGGCGGACCTGGCCTGAGCGGCCAGCCACGCGTGCAGGTCGGCGGGCAGGCGGAGCGTGATGCGCTTCTCTTCATCCATGACCCCAGATTAGTGGATTTCGAGTGGCTGGCCAGTGGCATAATGGTGTCATGGCGACACGAGAGGTTTCGGGGGATGCCGGGCACGCCCGGTACACCTACCGGCTCCGCGTGTCGTCGACCGCCCGCACCGGCCTCCTCGCCGAGTGGGCGCGCTGCCGGTGGGTGTGGAACGAGTGCGTGGCCATGTCCCGCAAGATCCACGCCGCGAACCAGGGCGCCGCCGAGAAGGTGACGTGCGGTCCGGCGCAGCTCGACAAGATGCTGACCGAAGCCCGCGCCGCGATGTCGTGGCTGCGTGAGGGTGCGTCGGTGCCGCAACAGCAGACCATCCGCGACTTCGCCAAGTCCCGCGCCAAAGCGATCAAGGACGTCAAGGCCCGGCTTCCGATCAAGCAGCGCGCCGGGATGCCCCGCATCAAGCGCAAGCGCGAGGCGCTGCCCACCATGAACTACACCCAGCGGGGATTCCGGTTGAAGGACGGGCGCCTCCACATCGCGGGCGGGATCGCCCTGACCATGGTGTGGTCCCGCGACCTCCCGGCCGCCCCCACCAGCGTGCGCGTCTACCAGCACAGCCTTGGGCACTGGTACGCGTCGTTCGTCGTCGCCACCCAGGTGCAAACGCTCCCGGCCACGGGCGCCGTGCTCGGTGTGGACTGGGGCGTCAAGGAAACCGCCACCACCACGAGCGACGCCCACGATCTCCCCCACGCCCAGCACGGCAAGCAAGCCGCGCAGCGCCTTGCCCGCCACCAGCGGATGATGGCCCGCCGCCGCCCTGCACGCGGACAGGCCGCGTCCAAGGGCTACCGGCAGGCACAGGCACAGATGGCGAAGCTGCACAAGAAGGTGGCCCGGCAGCGGCAGGACACCGCCCGCAAATGGGCCAAGTCCGTCGTCCGTGACCATGACGCGATCGCCGTCGAGGACTTCCGCCCGAAGTTCCTCAGCCGTACCACCATGGCCCGCAAGGCCGCGGACGCGGCGATCGGCGCCACGAAGACGGCCCTGATCGAGATGGGCCGCAAGCACGCACGGGACATCCGCCTCGTGCATCCTGCGCACACCACCATGGACTGTGCGTCGTGCGGAGCGAGAACCAAGCACGCACTTCCTCTTTCGGAACGTACCTACACCTGCACCGCGTGCGGAGTCGCATCCCCCAGGGACAAGAACTCCGCCCGCGTGATGCTGGTCCGGGCTGGTCTCAACCCGGCTGGTGCTGACCGTGTAAGGGCTGGTGGACCGCTGGTCCCCAGCCAACGTGAGCCAGGAATCCCCGTCCTTTGGGGCGGGGAGGATGTCAAAGCTTCTCCTCCGACGCCTGGACGAACACCGCACCGCTGCCGCTGAGCTCCAGTTGGAACGCCTCGCCGGAGCCGCGCCCCACCATGTCCCGCCAGCCGAGCGCCGTCGACAGCTTGTTGCGGACGTCGCCGTGATGGGCGACGTAGGCCTGCGGATCGACGTGGACCGGGCGCTGCGGGGTGATCGGGATCTCGAAGACCCCGCCGTGGGCCATCACGGCGACCGCGCCCTGCCCCTTGAGGGTGGTGGTGAACAGGCCCTGGCCGCTGATCTGGCCCCGGACCATGCCCATGACCCCGCCCTGGGAGCCCAGGAACATCGTGCCCTGCTGGAGGGTGCCCTCGAAGGCGAGCAGCCGGTCCGCCTCGACGTACAGGGTGTCCCCGGTGAGCCGGATGACCTGGACGTGGTGGCCGCCGTGCCCGAAGAGGACCGTACCGCTGCCCTCGACCGTCATCAGCGGGGTGTCCTCGTTGGCCAGCCGCCGGCCGATCATGGACGTCACACCGCCCTGGCCGCCCTGCATGTTGGGGGTGAAGGAGACCTCGCCGCGGTACGCCAGCATGGCGCCGCGCTGACTGAACAGCCGCTGGCCCGGCACGACCGTCGCCTCGACCATTTTGGAGTTGATCTCTCGGAAGGTCACCTCAGACGTCCCCCGCGATCGTGTTGCGCTCGCTCGGCTGGACGTACACCAGGCCGTCCCCCTCGAAGCGGATCTGGAAGGCCTCGCCGCCGCCCTCGCCCAGCAACGTGCGGAACGTCACACCGGACTGGAAGGACTGACGGACATTGCCCTGGTGCGCGATGTACGCCCCCGGGTCGACGGTCAGCGGGTACTGCGGGCTGACCCGCAGCACGACGGCCGGTCCGTCGGAGGTGATGGCCGCCTGGCCGTGCCCCTCCACCGTCGTCGTGAACAGTCCGTTGCCCTGGGAGGCGCCGCGCAGGCCGGTGAAGCTCGTCCCCGTCCGCAGGCCCGCGTCCGTGGCGAGCAGGTTGCTCGACTCCACGAACAGCTTGTCTCCCTGGAGGCTGACGAGGTTGATCTCGGAGGCGCGGTCGGCGAACCAGCACGTCCCCTGTCCCCTCACCTCCATCACGGTCATCTGCTCGCCGGTGAGCCGCCGGGTCACCATCCCCCGGATCCCCTCACCGCCGCCACTGAGCTTCTTGAAGGCCATCTGACCGTCGTACGCGACCATCGAGCCGTTCTTCGCCTTCACGGCGTCCCCGGTCATGTCGACGGCGAGCACCTTGCTGCCTTGCAGTCGGAACATCGCCACGCTGCGAAGGTAGCGGCCCCGCGGGTGCGCCGAACAGCACCTGTGGATGGAGAACGACCCTGAGCGCACCCCTAGGTGACAGGTTTGCCACAATGGACGAATGCTTGTGCGTACGTTCACAAGCGAACCGACCGACGTAGTCCCCCCGAAGTCCCATCGAAGGTGACCCCGTGGACCTGAAGACCGCCTCCGCCCTCCGCCGCCTCCGTCTGGTCTCCGCCCCGGAGGCCGTCTCGTTCCTGCTGCTGCTCGTCTGTTCGGTGCTGAAGCGGACCACGGACTTCAACGCGGTGCCCGTGATGGGCATGGTCCACGGCATCCTGTTCGTCCTGTACGTCCTGTTCTGGGCGGACGCCTGGAACCGCGCCAAGTGGCCCCTGCGGACGGCCGCCCTCTACTTCGTCCTCTCCGTCCTGCCGACCGGCGGCTTCTTCGCCGAGCGCAGGCTGCGCCGTGAGGCCGAGACCGCCGTCGACGCGGCCATCGCCTCCCGCGCCCGCAAGGAAGGCGTGGTGAACGCGTGATCGTCGCCTTCTCCGTCACCCCGCTCGGCGTCGGCGAGGACGTGGGGGAGTACGTCGCCGACGCCGTCCGGGTGGTCCGCGCGTCCGGCCTGCCCCATCGCACGGACGCCATGTTCACCTCCGTCGAGGGCGACTGGGACGAGGTCATGGACGTCGTCCGGCGCGCCGTGGCCGCCGTGGAGGCGCGCGCCCCCCGTGTCTCCCTCGTCCTCAAGGCGGACATCCGCCCGGGTGTGACGGACGGTCTGACCTCGAAGGTGGAGACGGTGGAGCGGTACCTGGCGGACTGAGGGGTCCCGGGAGCGGGTCCGGGAGGAAGCGTCCGCGGGGCGGCTCACCGCCGCGCGGACGCCCGCCGCAGGTACTGCCGCACCGCCCGCTGGGCCACCGGGCCGAGTTCCTCCAGGGCGGCGACCAGGAGGCCCAGCTGTTCCAGGGCGTCCAGCGCGGAGGTGGCGCCGGCCGCGTCGACCCCTTCGTACAGTTCGATCCCGACGAACGAGGCCGCGACGGCGCGGGCGAGCCCCGGGGGGTCGGTGAACTCCCCGAACGGGGTGCCGGCGAGGACGCGTTCGAGGACCTTCTCGATCTCCGTGATCCACAGGTCGAGGCCCGCCGCCGTGGCCGGGCCGAGCGTCGCGTGGGTCGGGGCGCCGGCCAGCAGCTGGCCGAGGAGTGCCACATGACCGCCCGCACGCTCGAGGTCGTGGATCTCACGCCCCAGGGCGAGCAGTTCGGTGAGCGAGGCGACGGTGGCGAGACGGGGCCGGTAGCGCGCCACCGTGCGCTCGGCGCCGTAGCGGCAGGCCGCCGCGAGCAGTTCGTCCACCGAGCCGAAGTGGTAGAAGACCAGCGCCTGGTTGACGCCGGCGGTCGCGGCGATCGTACGTGCCGACGCCTTGGCGATGCCCTGCTCGGTGAGCGTGCGCAGGGTGCCTTCCAGCAGCTTGGTCCTGGTGTCCGGGCCGGTCCTCGGGGCGGGGCTCAATCGGGTGCCTCCGTGCGCGGAGAATGGTCGATACGGGTGAAATGCGAGTGAATTACAGGCCCCACCGGTGGCGCTGCGAAGGGTCCTGTGTTCGCGCCCGGACCTCGTCGAGGCGGACCCGGGTCCCCGCCTCCGTGTAGATCGTCATATGAATCCCCCAGGTCGGGGCATGTTTGAGCGATCGCTCAAACGGTCTGCGAGGGACGGTACACCCGTTTGAGCAGTCGCTCAATAGGGCGACCGGGGGACGGGTTTCGACCCGGCGGGCGCTGGCTAATCTCTCCCGGTGTCGATCAAGTCCTGTGTGATGAACCGTTGTTCGGCCGCCGTGCTCCTGGCGGCCTCGCTGGCCTTCCTCGCGTCCGGAGCCGGTACGCACACACGTGCGGAACACCCCGGCCACGCGTGCGTGCTCGCCCCCGGCGAGCTGACCGTCGACGACCTGCCCGCCGGCTCCTCCGCGATCCGCTGCGGCGCCGTGGGCCGCCTGGTCACCCACGGCGGCGCCGGCCTCACGGTCCCCGAACCCGGTACCAAGGTCGGCGTCGACTCCCTCACGGCGGACGGTTCCAGCCGCGGCTTCACCCTGGCCGTCGCCGCCGACGGCACGGTGTCCTACGGCTACGACGACGGCGAGGGCGACAGCGCGGGCGACCGCAGTCACGGCGACGCCAGGCACCGGCCGTCGGGCAGGGGCGACCGCCCCGTCCGTCTCCCGGGCAGCCGCGCCGACGCCCCCGACCCCTGCGCGGACACCGCCTACTCCGTGGCCGACCGCAAGGAGTACGGCACGTACGAGTGGTTCATCGGCGACGGCCCCCAGCCGGGCGACCTGCCCCGCCGTCAGGTCCGCCAGGCCTTCGAGGAGGGCATCACCGCCATCATCCGCGGCCGCAACGCCTGCGGACTCGCCGACACCATCGGGGCCCGCGCCAGATTCCTGGCCGCCACCGGTCACGAGGCCGGGATCGACCACATGGCCCGCTGCACCGTCCGCGACGGCATGAACGTCTGGGACGCCGGGGACCTCAGCAGCGACAGCGTCGCCACGACCTGCTCCTGGAGCCGCCCCGTCTCCCGCGGCCCGGACCGGCTGATCGAGGCCGACGTCCGCTTCAACATCCACGACTACACGTTCACCGACGACCCGACGGGCGCCTGCGACGACGCGTACGACATCCGCAGCGTCGCCACCCACGAGGCCGGCCATGTCTTCGGTCTGGGCCATGTCGGGTCCGGCCACGAGAACCTCACCATGTACCCGAGTTCCTTCGCCTGCTCCACCACCGCCCGCACCCTCGGCAAGGGCGACGTGCTGGGCCTGCGCAGCATCTACTGAACACCGGTGTCCGCCGGACGCGCGAAGGCCCCGCGCGCCCCGCGGACCGAAAGCCGAGACAGGGCTGACCGTGATATGACCGGCGGGTAGGGTCGATTCCGTGCCGAAGCCGCTCAGTCTCCCCTTCGATCCCATCGCCCGCGCCGACGAGCTCTGGAAGCAGCGGTGGGGCAACGTGCCGTCCATGTCGGCGATCACGTCGATCATGCGGGCGCACCAGATCCTGCTCGCCGAGGTCGACGCGGTGGTCAAGCCGTACGGGCTGACGTTCGCCCGCTACGAGGCACTGGTACTGCTCACCTTCTCCAAGGAGGGCGAGCTGACCATGTCGAAGATCGGCGAGCGGCTCCAGGTGCACCCGACCTCGGTGACGAACACCGTCGACCGCCTCGTGAAGTCGGGTCTGGTCGCCCGGCGCCCCAATCCCAACGACGGCCGCGGCACCCTCGCCGTCATCACCGGAAAGGGCCGCGAGGTCGTCGAGGCGGCCACCCGCGACCTCATGGCGATGGACTTCGGGCTCGGCGTGTACGACGCCGAGGAGTGCGCCGAGATCTTCGCGATGCTGCGCCCGCTGCGGGTCGCGGCGCGCGACTTCGACGAGGACTGACCCGGCCCAAGATCTACCGGAACGGGCGGTTACGCTCGACGGCATGAAGAAGAGCGTGCTGACCCGCTACCGCGTGATGGCCTACGTCACCGGTGTGCTGCTGGTCCTGCTGACCCTGGGCGTGATCGCCAAGTACGTGCTCGACCTCGACGGCGCCGACGCCTTCACCCGCGCCGTGGGCATCGCGCACGGCTGGCTGTACGTCGTCTACCTCGTCTTCGCCTTCGACCTGGGCTCCAAGGCGAAGTGGCCGGTCGGCAAGCAGCTCTGGGTGCTGCTCGCCGGAACCGTGCCGACGGCCGCGTTCTTCGTGGAGCGCAAGGTGACGCGCGAGCTGGAGGAGCGGGTCGCCGACGGCGCCCCGGACGTCGTCAAGGCGTAGACGTCGTAGGGGCGCGGTCCCCAGTGCGATCACGGTTTCTTCACGATCGGGACTGAAATCCTTGTCCTGAACCCGTCACTTCTGCGTATGGTGATCGCCGCGCCCGGCGGACCCGACCACTCCGTCATCGTGCGCGTCGAAAGGCGACCGGGGGGGGGATGTCCGTCGCCGACGGGGAGAGACAGACCGTTGCGTCCTGTCCTGCCGCGAGCCGGCTCTTCACGCATGCCCTGACGCAGGGGCGGCCCCTGGCCGCCTCCATGCGATGAAGGGATGCCTCTTGCGCCCCGTACGAGGGTTCATCAGAACCGGATCGGGATCACCCCGGTCCGGACCACTCCGCTCCGCCCTGACCACCGCCGTGACGTCCACCGTGGCGGTGGCCCTGATCGGCGGCCTCGCCGTGCAGCCGTCGCTGTTGGGCCGGTACGCGGCCGACGACATGGCCACGGTGGCCGACAGCGGTGACAGCTATGACGGCTTCGACGCGGCGGCGGCCGAGCAGCTCCGCCAGGACCAGTGTCTGATGTCCGACGTGGTGCGGCTGGGCGGCCGGACCATGTTCGGTGTCGCGCAGGACGGCCTGAACCAGACGCCGGAGAAGCTGCGCACGGCGGCGAACCGCGCGTACTGGGAGACGACCCCGCTCTCCCAGGCGTTCGAGCAGGACAGGGACCTCCTGGACGCCGATTCGGCTGCGCGCGCAGTACGCCGGAATGCCTGGAAGGCGCCGCTCACCAGCCTGTCCTTCCCTCCGGTGTTCAAGAGCGTCGCCGACTTCCAGTGGCCGCCGGGCACCGGCGACGACGGCCAGGACTTCTTCGAACAGACCGGTCTGCCGCAGTGGTCAGGCGCTCAGTGGTGGCGGGCGGAGGGTGATTTCTACGAGGACCCGACCCCGAAGGCGGACGCCGCCACGCTCAAGGCCGTTAAGGACCTCGGCGACCCGCTCTACGGCAAGAGCCCGGACCCGAGCCTGCCCACCACCCAGTGGTCGACGGAGTTCACCGAGTACCAGGCCTACGACCTGCTGATGAATCGGAGCTTCCAGCCGACGAGCGCGGACAACGCCCGCCTGTTCCTGTCGTACGGCGGTTTCCCGGAGACCGCCCCCGAACCGGGCAGTCTCGATTTCCGGCTGGCCGTGGAGGACCTGAAGTCCCGGTTCGCGTCCTGTGCCTGGCGCGGGCCGATCGACCCGAACAAGGTCCTCGGCAAGGAGGTCGCCACCGCGTCCGCCGAGTGGCAGCAGGAGATCACCTCCCAGGCCGCCCAGCGCAACCAGATCCTCAACGCCAACCGTGACACCGTCAAGGCGCTCACCACAGGTGCCACGGCGCTGGGTGAGCTGCTCGGGC
>NZ_KQ948788.1:0-46394 GCF_001514205.1 Streptomyces griseoruber
AACGTGCAGAATTTGTGCTGTCCACTTTTGCGCTCCGATGGAATCACTCATCCCGGCCTGCAAAGCCTGCGATCAGGCAAGGACAGGACCGCGATGGGCCGCTTCTTGATCGTCACGGCCGGACACCCACCATCCTGCGCGTTCCAAGCGCCGACCGGTATCAGTAACTTGACCGAGAGGGAATCCGTAGAAATCCCGGCGGAGTCGGCCACCTGCTGGTGCTCGTGGGTTAATGAACCGGACCGTGATACGGCAATCACGGAATGATCCGACGACCGGTCACTTGAATGGTCACGCGAATAGACCCCCCTCGGGGTTGCAGAGCACGTCCTGCCCCGGCGTCGACGTGGCGGGGTGAATCGGCCCGAGTCGGAGACGCCCGGAACCGGCCAGGGCAGGGCTCCCGTTTCAGCTCGTGTTGTCGACGTCGGTCGCTTGGAGCAAGCCTGGAAAACAGCCGGCCCAACCACAGGTGGGACCGTCCGGCATCGGCACTGCCTGACGTCTCAGGGCTGGTGGACGGTGGCGGCACGGCTGCCGGGGGTTCACGCCGGGCACGGACTCGGGGCGGACAGCCGACGGACGCCCAGCGGGTCGCGTATCACCCGCCGTATCTCGACGCACCCGTCGACGAGCTGGAGATCGTCCCGGGCCGCGCGTTCAACGGGGGCGGCGCTCTTCTCAAGAGCCAACTCCCGGGCGCTCCGGACCGGCTACGCCGTCGATGACATAGAAATGGCGTACGAGCCGACCGCGTGAAGTATGGAACCCAAGTCCTACGAGCCATGAGCCTTCGGCGACCATGATTGCCCCTTCGAGGTGGACATGTACGGCTTCCCAGCCCGATTCTGGCTCTGGCCGCGCGGCGCCGGTATGCGTCACGTGACTGCGTCGTCATGTGGCCCACAACCGCAGGACGCGTGCGCCGCCTGTCGCCCCCCGATGCCGCTGTGCGGATGTCCTCGCTGCCGTCTCCGGAATCGGCTGGGCCGCCGGCCGACCATCTGACACGGGAACGAGTCGGGCACGATGGCGAACGGACAGCCGACGGCCGGAATATTCCAGGCGGCGCATGTGTTGACGGCCGGTTCAAAAACACACAGTTCACGAGCGGCACCCTGCCCCCCCATAGGCGGGACCGAAGTACTCCCACGCTATTGTCTATGCAATCTCAGTTCCTGGAGCATCCGTGGCAAATGGTGGAAGGGCTCAAGGGAATCAGCGCTCGACACGCGATCCCGCTCTGCCCGTAGTGGGCCGGGAAACCGAGACGGCGGAAATCATGCGGCGGGTCGCCTCCGACCGGTCCCGCAGCGAGGTGTTGATCCTCACGGGCGAACCCGGTGCCGGCAAGAGCGTGCTGCTCGACCTCGCGGCCGACCGCGCGCGGCGCGAGGGCGGCCGGGTGCTGCGAGCGGTCGGCAGCGAGTCCGAGGCGCACCTCGGATTCGCGGGCCTTCATCAGCTGCTCCGCCCCGTACTCGGCGAACTGGACAGGCTGCCGGCGCGGCAGCGCACCGCGCTGCGGGCCGTCCTGGGTCTGGGCGAATGCCCGGAGGCTCCTGATGGCATGCTCGTGGGTCTGGCGGTTCTCACCTTGGTCTCGGACCTGGCCGAATCGGCTCCGCTGCTCGTGGTGGTCGATGACGCCCAGTGGATCGACCGCGCGTCGCTGGACGTTCTCTCCTTCGTGGCCCGGCGCATGGACAGCGAACCCGTCACGCTGCTGGTGGGTGTGCGTGCCGCGGCTGTGCTGCCCGGACTCGGCAAGGGGTACGAGCGCCTTGAGATCGGTCCGCTGAGCGGTGAGGCGGCGGCCCGGTTGCTCGACCGCCAGCCGACGCCACCCACCGGCCGAACCCGGGTGCGGATCCTGCAGGAGGCAGCGGGCAATCCTCTGGCCCTGGTCGAACTCGCCCGAGCCAGCGCGAAGCGGCGGCTCGGTGGCAGCGGTATGGAGGGTCCGCTGCCCGTCACCGACCGATTGGAGCGGATCTTCGCGGAGCAAGCGGAGTTTCTGCCGGAGGCAACCCGCCGCCCGCTGCTACTGCTCGCGGCCGCTGATGCGACGGACGCACTGATGGCTTCTCGTGGGCTCCCCGAGGCCGACGACAAGGCCTGGGTGCCGGCGGAGCGGGCCGGTCTCGTACGCCAGGACGGTCCGTGGATCTCCTTCCGTCACCCGCTCATCCGCTCGGCCGTCTACCATGCCGCGTCCTTCGAGGAACGCAGGCAGGCACATCTCGCTCTCGCGGAGCTGCTGATTGAGGAGCCCGACCGCCGCGCCTGGCACCTCGCCGCCGCGACCATGCGTCCCGACGAGGACGTGTCGGCCGCGCTGCAGCGGACGGCCGACCGGGCCCGGCGCCGGGGCGGATATGCGGCTGCTGCCGCCGCCCTGGAGCGCGCTGCGGAGCTGAGCCCGCGCCGCGCGGACCAGGCGCGGCTGCTGACCGAGGCCGCCGTCATGGCCGTCTTCACCGGTCAGCTCGGCTGGGTGGAACACCTGGCCGCCGAGGTCCGGGGGCGCAGTGAAGACCCGGCACTGATCAGCAGGGCCTCGCTGGCCACCGGGCAGCTCATGACCCTGCGCCGGCACCATGCTGCGGCCTTCGCCCTGCTGACCCGCATCGCGGCCGAGGCGGCAGCCGCCCACTCTCCCCGCGTGCTGGACGCGCTCGCCGCAGCCGCCGTAGTCCGCTATTACTCAGGCGAGGAGTCCCATCAACAGAAGATCGAGGACTTGCTCTGCGCCATGCCGGACTCCACCGCCGGGGGCGCCCTGCGCGCCTGGGTGCTGGCCGTCTCCGACCCCAACGGCGCGGGTGCCTCCCTCGCCCCGGCACTGCCCGGACTGATCGCCGCAGCCAAGGACGACGCCGGCGGCCTGACCGCGCTCGCCATCGTGGCCTGGCTCCTGGACCAGACCGCCCTCGCGGCCAGGACCTTCGACGAGGCGTTCGACCGGTGGCAGGCCCGTGGCTCGCTGCCGGACGGCCTGGGATGCGCCGTCGGCTGGGCCTATCTGGAGCAGGGCCGGTGGGCCGATGCCCGCTCGGTGGCCGCCGAGATCGCGGCGGTGGCGTCAGCGGCCGGGCTGGACCACGCCGAGGCGTGTGCGCACGCGCTCGACGCGACGGTGCTCGCGCTGCTCGGCGAACCGGCCGACGCGCGACGGGGTGCCGAGCGGGCGCTGGTTCTTGTCGACCCGCTGGAGAGCCGCTCCGTCGCGGTGTCCGCACGTCGGGCCCTGGGCCTGGCGGCCGTGGCCGAGGGCGACTACGACACCGCGTACACCCAGTTCCGCTCCGCCTTCACCGACGACGGCGATCCGGTTCACTACCACGTCTCCTGCACCGTCCTGGCCGAACTCGCCGCCGCGGCCGTCCGCCGAGGCCGACAGCAGGACGCCGCCGAACTGCTGGAGCGATCGGCACGGCGCCTGGGTACGGGCGTGTCGGCACGGATCACCGCCCTGTTCAACCGGGGTCGCGCCCTGCTCGCTGAACCGGACCACGCGGAACCGTACTTCCAAGCCGCACTGGCGGACGACACGGGCGAGCAGTGGCCGTTCGAGCGGGCACAGACACGGCTGGACTACGGCGAGTGGCTCAGGAGGCAGCGTCGCATCGCCGAGGCCCGCCCGCTGCTGACCGCGGCACTCGACACCTTCCAGCGGCTCGGCGCGCGGCCCTGGATCGAGCGGGCGAAGGCGGAACTGCGAGCCGCCGGCATCGAAGCCGCCAGCAGCGTGGTCCCCAGCGTCTTCACCGAACTCAGCCCTCAGCAGCAGCAGATCGTCCAGCTCGCCGCCCGCGGCCTGACGAACCGCGAGATCGGAGAGAAACTCTTCCTCTCGCCCCGCACCGTCGGCTCCCACCTCTACCGGGTGTTCCCCAAACTGGGCATCACCGCCCGGTCACAGCTCCGGGATGTGATCGAAGGCACCCTGTCAGGCGCGAGTACGCAGATCTGAGACGGCAGCGTCCGCCGCTGCAACAGTGCCGGCCCGCAGGTCGAGGACTGTCCCAAGGCGGGCGCCTTCGCCCCCGGCCGTCCTGAGTGGCTTTCAAGATGTGCGGCGCAGGGCCAGCACGTTCTCGGTGACGATGGCCGTCTGCCCCGAACCGGGCGGACCCGGCCGACAGCACCGCATCGGTGCGTTGCACAGGCGTTATACGACAGTCCTGTCGGACGGACAGCCACCCCTTGACCATACCTGAGACAGTCTCTGGGGTGGGGGCGTGAAAGGTGGGCCAGGGCTTGGACCCTTTTGCACTCCATAAATCTGTCAGACCGGAACTCGGTCGTGGTATCCGTCTGTGATGTGAGGGCTCAGGACATAGTTGACGTGCTACCTGCCCGGGCATGGGCGCGGCCGAGGCGCGTTCCTCAGCGAGCTGCCCGGTCATCCGTTCGAGGACGCGTCCGGCGACGGCAAGTTCGTCCCGCTCGGCACGCACTTTCCGCCAGCTGTTTGGCCGCATTTCTTCGAGTTCGTCCAGTTCCGCACGACGCGCGGTGATCCGTTCCAGCAGCTCGGGATCCAGTATGGACCGGATGGCGGAAGGCCGCCCGGTCGCGGTGAGCGGGAACCGACAGATCGGCCCTGTCAAAGCACGCGCTGGTAGCGGAGCTCAGTGAGCGTGATCCCGTCGTAGACATCGTCCTGAGCCGCACCGTCAGCCTGGTAGCCGGCCCGCTCGTAGAAGCGCCGGGCTCGTTGGTTGTCACACAACACCCATAAAGCTGACGTCTCGAAGCCCTGGCCCTTCATCTGAACATGAGCCTCACCCAGGAGAGTCTGGCCGATGCCCTGGCCGATCAGATCCGGCGAGATGTACAGGGCGTAGACCTCACCGACCCGTTCCGGACCGGGCATCTCACCTCGATACGGCCCGAAGCAGATCCACCCCACCGGGCCACGGTCACCGAGCGCCACAAGGTCTCGAGACTTTCGTCCGGGTTGAGAAAACCACTGCCGCCGTTGACCGGCATCACCTTCCACCGTCATGGCATCCAAATACGTCTGGGGAACAATGCCGGCGTACGCCGCCTGCCATCCTCGGACTCGGATCGTCGAAACGGCCTCGATGTCGGCCTCATCCATCTCCTGCACGTGCACCATCGCGACACCGTAGTAGCACAGGTACCGCAGAACGAACTGCTTTTACCCCGCTGTCGGCGCCTCCTCTCACGAGAACGGCTCCTGACGAACGATCTCCTCTGCGGACACCTGCCTACGGCCAGCGTGAGCATGCCGAGAACCGGTCACACCACCCCTTTGAGCTGCGACTTCAAGTTGGCGGAGGCCCAGTGAAGCCCATGCGGTAGTGGAGCAGGATCGCATCGAACTGGCGCTCGCCGAGCGAGGCGACGGCGGCGTACAGGGCGATGGCGACGGTCAATGCGTCGTAGGGGTCTTCGATGTGGTCGGCGACGGCGGCCTCGAAGTGGCTAGGGCGGCGCCATTTGGCTCCACCCGGGGCGACTCCAACTGGCCCCACTGAAAGGGGCGTTCGGAGGTACTTGGGGGTAGTGGCGGGGTGAAGTGGCCCCACCCTGGGTCTTGCGGTGGGACGGTGGATGTGGTCCGCCGAGGGTGGGTGCTGTGGATGTCCTTGTCCAAGCAAGAACTGTTCGACCGGATCCGCCGCGACAACTGGCAACAGCAGCTGTCGATCCGGGCTTTGTCGAAGAAGTACGGCGTCCACCGGCGTCTGGTACGGGAGGCGCTGGCCTCGCCGGTGCCCAAGCCGCGCAAGCGGCCGGCGCGGACCTCGCCGCGGATGGAGCCGTACAAGAAGACGGTCGACGAGTGGCTGCGGGCGGACCTGGAGGCGCCGCGCAAGCAGCGGCACACCGCGAAGCGGATCGGTGCGCGGCTTCAGGAGGAGTTCGGCGTCGCGCTTCCCTACACCACGGTGCGTGACTTCGTCACCGCCCGCCGCCGGGCGATCGCCGCGGAGGGCGGGCTGCCGGCCGAGGGCTTCCTGGTCCGGCACAACGCCCCGGGCGCGGATGCCGAGGTGGACTTCGGGGAAGTCTGGGTCGATCTGGCCGGGCAGCGGGTGAAGTGCTACTTGTTCGCCTTCCGCCTGGCCTATTCGGGCCGGGCGGTGCACCGGATCTCCCGCTCCTGCGGGCAGCAGGCGTTCTTCGAAGGACACGTGCACGCTCTGTCCGTGCTGGGCGGTGTTCCCGCAGGTCAGGTGCGCTACGACAACCTCACCCCGGCCGTCCGCAAGGTCGTCTTCCGCAGCCGGCTGCGGGAGGAGAACCCGAAGTGGACCGCGCTGCACACGTTCTACGGCTTCACCCCCTTCTACTGCGAGCCGGGACTGCGCGGCGCCCATGAGAAGGGCGGGGTGGAGGGACAGGTCGGCTACTTCCGGCGCAACTACCTCACCCCTGTCCCACGCGTTCAGACACTGGAGGACCTCAACGGACAGATCGCCGTCTTCGAGGAGCGGGAGCTTCAGCGGCGGATCGGCTCGCGGATCCGCACGATCGGTCAGGACTTCGCGCGGGAGGCGCCGCACCTGCTGCCTCTGCCGGCGGACGCGTTCGAGACGGCGATGACCTTCCAGCCGCGAGTCGACCGCTACAGCCGGATCACGGTGAAGATGTGCTCCTACTCCGTCCCGGTCCGCTTCATCGACCACAAGGTCACCGTCCACCTCACCGGCGACCTGCTGGTCGTCTTCGCGGGCCGCCGTGAGATCGCCCGCCATGCCCGGCTCGCCGGCCGCGGCCTGGAGCACCTGGTCCTGGACCACTATCTGGAGGTGCTGCTGCGCAAGCCCGGCGCCCTGGACCGCTCCGAGGCACTGCACCAGGCCCGCGCCGAGGGCACGTTCACCGCCGAGCACGAGGCGTTCTGGGCCATGGCCCAGCGTCAGCTCGGTGAGATCGAGGGAACGAAGGCCCTGGTCAGGGTTCTGCTCCTGCACCGCCATCAGCAGCACGCGGACGTGCTGGCGGGCCTGCGGGCCGCCGTCGACCTGGGCACCTGCAGCGACGACCTGGTCGCTCTCGAGGCCCGCAAGGCCGCCCAGGCTGCCGGCCGGGCTCCCACCGTCACCGCCACACCGACACCGCCAGCGGCGGACCCGACGGAACTGCCGGATCCGCAGTTGCCGCAGGTCAGCCACCTCACCCCGCGTCGTCTGGCCCGGTCACTGCCCGAGGATGCCCGCCCGCTGCCCCGTCTGGAGCAGTGGGACGAACTGCTGAACCTGCGACGGAAGGATTCGTCATGACTGCCGCCCAGCACGCGCTCACCGCCCAGGCGTCGGACGCCGCGATCGACACCGCCTGCCGGATGCTGCGGCTGCCCACCATGCGGGCCCAGGCCGCCGACACCATCGCCCGCGCTGAGCGCGAGGGGCTCTCCTACGCGGGATTCCTCGCCGAGCTCCTGCTCGCCGAGTGCGAGGACCGCGACCGCCGCCGGGCCGAACGCCGCATCCGGGCCGCCCACTTCCCGCGCGAGAAGTCCCTGCGCGAGTTCGATTACACCTCCAACCCCAACGTCGATCCGGCTGTCATCCACAGCCTTGCCACCTGCGACTGGATCACCAAGGGCTATCCGCTGTGTCTGATCGGGGACTCCGGCACCGGCAAGTCTCACCTGCTGATCGGCCTGGGCACCGCAGCGGCCATGGCCGGCTACCGCGTCCGCTACACCACCGCCGCCTCCCTGGTGAACGAGCTCGTCGAAGCCGCCGACGACAAGCAGCTCGGCAAGACCATCGCCCGCTACGGACGCGTCGACCTTCTCGAAATCGACGAACTCGGCTACCTCGAACTCGACCGCCGCGGGGCAGAGATGCTCTTCCAGGTTCTGACGGAGAGGGAGGAGAAGAACAGCATCGCGATCGCCTCCAACGAGGCGTTCACGGGCTGGTCAAAGACCTTTACCGACCCGCGGCTCTGCGCGGCCATCGTCGACCGGCTCACCTTCAACGCCACCCTCATCGAGACCGGCACGGAGTCCTACCGACTGGCCCGCACCAAGGCGAACAAGACCAACGGCCTGAGGTGAGCGCCGGCCAAGGATCAGGAACTGAGATGCTCATGCAGCATCTTCAACTCGCCGTCCCTCCGCACGATCACGTTAGTGCCCCGGCCCTGGCCAGAGCGGAGTTCGCCATTCACGACGCCGGTCCAGGTGAACCGATAGCGACACACCGCGACATCAGCGGTGAGCACGGGCCACTCCAGTTCACGCACCTCATACACCTCGTCGAGGATCCTCGCGAAGGTCTTCTCGATCGCGGATCGGATCTCCTCGATGCCCCGATGCGAACCGTCCGAGAACCAGTACACGGCGTCCTCGGCGATGAACGGCACGACACGTGAGATGTCGTGGCTGTTGTTGGCCCGTTCGTACTCGCCCATGAACGCAGCGAGCTCAGATTCCAGAGATGTCCGATCCGTCATACGGCCATCATGCCGACGCTCTCGCGGGGCCGTCACTCTCCCCTCGCTGCTTCAGTGGTCCCAAATCAAGCCGCCCCCGGAGCCACCGCACAACGCCCGATCTTCACGAATCATCCCCGAACTGGGGCCAGTTGGAGTCGCCCCGGGTGGAGCCAAAAGGCGTCGCCCTAGCCACCTCGAAGGCGGCGGCCTCCATCAGTTCGGGCCGGCGCCGGCGTTTGCGGTGCATGTCGATGATGCGGCGCTTGAGGATGGTCCAGGCGTAGCCCTCCAGGTTCTCCATGCCAAGCATGCGCGGCCAGCAGTCCATGACCGCGTCGAAAGTCAGGTCGACGGCCTCCTCCGTGTCGGCGTCCGAGCCGAGCTGGAGGTAGGCGTAGCGCATGTGGTCAGTACGGCGCCGCTGGTGGAAGCCCCAGTGGGCCTCGCGACGGCGGTCGCTACTGTCGTCAACGCGGGATTCTTCGCACAGAGCGCCAGCGCCGCGGAGAACACCTGGATCAGGAACCTGGACACCAATAACTGCCTCACCGCCGTCAACTGGTCGAGTTCGCCCCGCGGGAACGGCTGCACGTTCGGCGACCGGTCACAGCTGTGGGATCGGCGTGGAGCCACCATCGTCAAGGCGTACACAAACCAGTGCCTCGACAGCAACGCGAACGGAGACGTCTACTGGATCGAGTGCAACGGCGGCAACTACCAGAACTGGAGATACCTGTCGGGTAATCGCGTGCAGAACGCGCAAACCGGTAGGGATCTCGCTCAACAGCCCGGCTCCGACTGGATCGTCGCCAGCACTGGGGGCACGAACAACCGTTGGGAGTTCTCCGGCGGCGAGTAGCCCGGGAGACCGTCGTGAGCGGGTGACTTTGGGTGCGGTGGGTCGTTACTGGGCACTCATCACCATGATGACCCGGCGCCTCACCCAAAGTCACCCGCTCCCAACTGGACGAGGCGGCAGGCGGAACCTTCTCCCGACGGAGCCGGAAAGAGCTCACTGGCTGTCGTTCTTTCGAGCGTGATCGGTTGATTTCCGCAGGCCAGGTATGAACTCCGTGATGGTGCGGCAGGGATGATGCGTCGTGTCGTCGCCGTCGTGGAGGGGGCTGCTGATGCCGTCGGTGATGGGGTTGCTGGAGGCCGAGGAGCACGTTGCCCGGCAGCGGGTGGAGGCGCTGCGCGAGCAGGCCGACCGTCTGCTGGACCGAGTTGAACGAGGCCGAGGCGGACTGGCAGGAGTTGGTCATCGCCCAGCAGCGGGTGGGCCGGGTCCTGGCCGGACAGCACGATGCCGAGGTCGAGCGGCAGGCTGTGCCGGATGCCGCGGCGCCGCCGGCCGACAACGCCACGGTGACGTCGGCCGTGGAGCCGGCCAGGGCCGGAACGATCGTCCCGCGGTGGAGCGCGGGTGCCGACCCGGGCGCGCTGGCGGCCGCGTGGGGCAACTTCACCCTTTCGTGTTGGAGTTGGAGGTGAGATCCCGGATTCCGGTCCATCCACGGGACGAAGAGGTGGACACCGACAACCTGCTCAATGGCCCGCCGCAAGGAGGGCCTAACCCGTCAGCAGACACCTGTCCGAACTGGGACGCCCTGCTTCAGGTCCCCTTGCGCAGCTGTTCCGTGATACGCCGTCCCACCATCGACGTGTACGGCTCGTCGTCGGGCAGGACGCCGAGAGTGCGTGCGAGATCGCGGTGGTGAAGGTCGACGACGGCTTCGACGGTGTCGGCGAGCACGGCGGCGGCACGCCGCCCCCGGCGCACTCCCATGACGGCGATGACGGCCCCGATCCCGGCGGCCGGCCAGCACAGGCTCGCAAGCGCGGCATAGAGCGCACCCCACGCGGTGAGAAGGGTCGCGGCGTCGAAGCCACGGCGCGCGGCGCTCACGGTCTGGCGGGTCCCGTCGTCCACGACGAGCCACAGCCGCGGCCAGGCGCTGGCCAAGTCCAGGCCGTACTGGCGCCAGACTCGGTTCTGTACGGCGCGCATGCGATCGCCGATGCGGGTAGGCATCACGGGCCGCGCGAGCGCGATTCGGTTTCGCCGCTCGGCCAAGTCGTCCATCTCACCCGGCGGGTGCGCCGACCCCGCCGCGTCCCGGGCGCGGAGGAAATCCGTCTGGGCCCGGTCCCAAGCGTCCGCGCGCCGCTGAGCGAGGGCGTCACCCAGCCATCTCAGGGGGCGCCGCGCCCACGGCTCGGTCCAGCTCCGCTCCACGAGCCCGGCGACGGCCTGGGCCAGCAGACCGGCGGCGGCCGCGGCGAGCAGGGCGCCGAGCAGCACCAGCACCGTGGTGGCGGGCCGCCCATCCAGGTAGGCCGCCGCGCTCTCCACCCGGTCGGTCAGCGACTCGACGCCGTGCGGGGATTGATGTCCGAGGACCACGGCGGCCGACAGCGCCAGGACGTACAGTAGGCCCGGCAGGACCAGCAGGGTCACCCATCGCTCGGCGAGCCGCTTGCCGAGTTCGGCGAGGACGGTGTTCATCCGCCGGGGCCGGGTGTTGGGAAGAAGAGCATGTCGCGGGCGTGGATGCCGCAGTAGGGGAGGGCGTCGTCCGGGACGGGGTGCACCTCGCGCGGGCAGGTTCCCGCCGGGCAGACGTAGACGCCGTCCGCCACATGCCCATATATCCCGGGCAGCCCCGCGTACCCGTCCCGCGACGAGCCGGGGGCGGCATCGTCGCCGGTCGGCAGGTCCAGCAGCTCGGCCACGCGGTGGGCGACCGGCTCCCCAGAGCGGGCAAGCGCGATCAGCCGATCGAAGTCGGGGCCCGCCCGGCGGCGCAGGGCGAGCCGCCTGAGCCCGTGCCAGTCTCGGCAGATTGCTTCCACGGTGAGCGGTTCGGTCATGGAGGTCACGGTCCCAGGTGGATGTGGGAGGCCCACAGCTGCGGCTGGTCGGGAGCCGCCTCGCGGATCCGGCGGACGGCCTCGTGCAGCGCGTGCGCGGTGCGGTGCGTGGACAGCCGCCCTGACGCGGCGAGTCGGTCGTAGACCTGCTCGGAGACCGTTGCCGCGATCGGGTCGCGGACCGCCCACAGCGTGCCGATGACGTGCCGGAACCCCGCCATCTGCAACGCGCCCGCCAGGTGCACAGCCTCCTCCTGAAGCACCAGCCCAGGGCGGGCGGTGTGGCAGGCGGACAGGAACGCGAACTCGGCCTGGTCCAGGCGGATCCGGGAGAGGTCAGTCATGCTGAGTTGCCCGTCGTGCAGCTGCAGCGCCGCAGTAGAGGGACTGCCGATGCCCTGTGCGCCGTGGCATGCGAAATGGACTGCGAAGCAGCCCTGCAGCGCCTCCAGCACTGCCGTGCGCGTGGCGTCTGGGTCGACGAATTGCCGCGCGTCCGGGAAGCGCCTGCCGATGGCCAGTACTTCTCGCCGTGCGTTGGGCAGCCCCTGCTCTGGCAGCGCGACGACGATGGGCGGGAGCGGTGCGTCGGCCCGTGGCTGCGATCGGGCGTGTTCGAGGGCGCGGATCGTGGGGGCGTACGACGATACGACACGGTCCAGCACACTATCGCCGTCGGCTCCGGCTGCATGCAGGGGCAGGAACGACAGCAGCCCCGTGGGCAGCCACCACACGCGCGGCAGCGGCTGGGCGGAGGAGCCCTGGCCGAGGGCGTCGAGTACCGGCCGCGCGACCGCCTCCCACAGCCACGCCAGGACCTCCCGCAGCAAGGTGCGCGCGCTGGTCGATGAGGGGTCGCCCAGTGCCGTGACGCTCAGGAAGTCGGCCACATTGTCGTACAGCGCGTCCGGCGTGATTTCCGGCAGGGGCACGGCCCGTACTCCGGCCTCGGTGATGATCAGCGCGTCGCTGCGCAGCTCGCTGACGTTGAGGTAGACGAGGGGGCCAGCCGAGGCGGCGCGCCGCATCCGTGGGAGGTCCAGCGGCCGCAGGAAGTCCTGGAAGCCGTCCAGAGCGCGGATCCGCGCGATGAGCTCGTCCCATTCGGTGGCGAGGCGCTGGCGGAGGTCGGCGTCCTTGGAACGGTCGCTGGGTGCTGTCGGCGCGCCGTCGGGCAGTCCCGGTGCAGTCTCCGTCGGGAGGGCGTCCAGGGCCCGCCGCACATCCTCCAGCCGCTGCGCTAGCTCCGGGTGCGCGGCGGCGAGTTCGGTGGTGTCCGTGCGGGTCTCCAGGGTTTGGGCGAGCAGCAGGCCGCGGCCCTGTTCCAGCACGTTGACGGCGGTCTCGGGCTGCCCGGCGGACACAGCGCATGCTGCGGCAACTCGTGCGACGTCGGGGATTTCGATCAACCGGCGTTCTTGGTCACGCCGGGGCAGACCGCGCCAGGCGAGCAGTGGCAGCAGCCGTACGGCTGCTGTAGCAGCGGTGGTTGCCGCAGCCCAGTCCCGCCGCTCGATTTCCAGCGACGCCCAGCCCAGCGCCGCGGTCAGCCGGAGGTCCGCCGGAGCGGTCGCGACCTCGGACGCGGCCCGGAACGACGCGCTCGCCTCGTCCCGAAGCGCGGTGTCGCCGGTCCGCTGCGCATGCCGGAGCAGGGCGACGGCGAGATTCTGCCGGGTTTCGTCGGCCAGTGCGTCGTACCGGGCCGACTCCCGTGCCAATTCGATGGCCAGGGCGGTGAGCTGGTCGTCCTCGGGGCCGAGGTTGAGGACGGTCACGAGGTTGTTGACGACGGTGACGCGGTAGCGCTCTTCCACAGGCGTGGCCGCCACCGCCGCCTGGCCCAGGCGCACCGCCTCCGCGAAGTCGGCAGGGTCCTGGGTGCGCCGGTACTGGCCGCCCCGCAGAAGGCTGAGCAGCGACACGGTCCATGCCCATCGAGTGTCCGACTCCGCAATGCCCTGGACGGCATCCTCGGCGGCGGTGATAGCGGCGGTGAGGTCCTCCTCGGCCTCGGTCTCCTGGTACCGGGCCCGCAGGATGATAGCCAGATGCGCCTGGAAACCGCTGCGGTACATGTGGCCTTGCGGCGTGCCGTCGACCGCTTCCCGGCAGGAGCGGACTGCCTCGTCGAGATCGGCCGCGGCGCCGTTGCGGCGGTACCTCATGTACAGGGCCGTCCCGAGATTGAACAGGTGCGGGGGAAACTCGGGGTGCTCGCGCGGGCAGTCGTGCACCGCGGCACGGCTGGTCCTGATCGCCTCCTGCAGGTCGGCGATGTCACCGGTCACCTCGTACCGTGTGGTCAGCACCCAGGCCAGTGCGGACAGGCGCCGTGACCAGATCGGCGGGACTCTTGGGCAGCGTTGCACGGCTTCCTTGGCTAGGCCGAGGGTCTCGTCCAGGTCCGCCTGGTCGTTGACGCGGTGGTAGCGGGCCTTGAGGACGGCGGCCAAGGTGGACAGGAGGATCGAACGCTCGGGGTGGTCGTCGCCCGCCAGGTCCAGGGCCCCGCGGGCGAATCGCTCGGCGTCGTCGAGATCGGTCGAGTCCCCGGTGCGCTCGTGGCGTAGCAGCAAGGCGATGTCAAGCTGTGAGTAGGCCGAGATGGCCTCGGGTGACCCAGGCTCGGCCATCTCGGAGGCTTCCCGGGCATGGAGCACGGCCTCGTCGAGGTCGCGCGGATCACTGGCGATCTGGAAGCGCACGCGCAGTGCCTCTGCCAGCGCTGACAGCGAGCGTGCCCGCTGCGGGCTGGCAGTCGAGGTACCGGCCGCTCCCTCCCGGGCGACGTCGATGGCGCGATCCAGGTCCTCCCGAGTTCCGTGAGCCTCGAAGCGCCTGCGCAGCGCCGTGCTGTGCTGCTGCAGCCGGGCCGGCCGATCTGGGTGTCCGACAGGCATGTCGGCCACGAGGTTCTCGGCGGCCGTGACGGTGAGATCGTCCAGGAAACGGTCGTACTCCCCGGAGCGTGGAGGGAGTGGCGGATCTTTCGCGGGCAGTGCCTCCTGCGGTTGCGTGCCCTCTTCCTGCGCCCTGAGCAGCGCCTCGTGGAACTCGATGATCGACTCCATCATCTGTGCGGCCACCTCTTCGGGCGGGACTCCCAGCCGCAGCAGCGTGATCTCGGACTGCTGCAGCCCGTGCAGGAGCCGCTCCTCGGGGGTTTTTACATGGAGGCCGCGTGCCGCAAGCAGTGAGGTGATCAACCGGCTGTCGGCATCGTCCGTGTCGGCGACGAGCAGTCGGCATATCAGCAGGTGAACCTGGTCCCCCTGAACGTGGCTTGGATCCCCGGTGCGCACGTATCGGTTCCACCGTGACCGCAGCTTCCTGCGAACCCCCCTCACTGCCGCCATCGTGGCCCCTGCTCCCCCGAACCGCCTGCGCGCGGCAGCCCATCACACCGATACCGCAACTTGCCCATGAATCAATGTGTTTCACCCTGCCGAGCGAAGAAGTCCTCGTACTCGTACGAAACTTCGTACGTCAGGGCCGGTAGGGTGTGTCAGTTAGATTTACACTCCCCCCGACGGCCGGATCGTGGTTCAGCTGGTGCATGCTGGACGTATCGCTCGCCCCGTCAACACCTTCCACGGCCGCCGGGCGGTTGCTCCTTCCGTGGTCCGGCTGCGGGGCGTGGTGTTCACCGTGTGCGGGCTCCAGGACATGCCGGCTCCTCGTGTTCTGTCGACGCGGGAGGTTGCAGTGACCGTGGAGGACTTCCGCCGTGGCGCGGCGGCTGCTGTCGTGGCCGGCGCCGGCGGTGTGGAGATCCACGGCGCCAGCGGCTGTCTGGTGCACCAGTTCCTTGCCGACAGCACCAACCGGCGCACCGACGGCTATGGCGGCTCGTTCGAGAGCCGTATCCGCTTTGCCGTGGAGGTCGCCGCTGCGGTGGCTGACGAGATCGGCGCCGAGCGCACCGGTCTGCGTATCTCGCCCGGCAATCCCTGCAACGACATCGCCGAGTCCGACACTGCCGAGCTGTATCCGGCGCTTCTGCGTGCGCTCGGCCCGCTCGGCCTGGCCTACCTCCACGTGATGCCCGCGGGCGAGGAGGAGCTACTGGGCACTGTGCGCGGGCTGTGGCCGACCACGCTGGTCCTCAACCGGGGCGGCACCGGCCTGCCGGTCCGCGTCAAGGACATCGACAACGGCACGGCCGACCTCGTCTGCGTCGGTGCCCTCGCGCTCGCCAACCCCGATCTGGTCGAACGGCTCCGCGACGGCGCGCCGCTGAACACCCCCGACCCGGCGACGTTCTACGGCGGCGGTGCGGTCGGCTACACCGACTACCCCACCCACACCGGCTGAGGATCCGCACCGTGCCCGCTCCCGAACCCCGCATCCCCACGACGGCCGGCGCAGGACCGATGAGCTACGCGATCTTCCAGCTCGCCCGCGCCCACCGCGCCTACGCCGCCGCTCTGCTGCGCGGGATGGACCTGCATCCCGGACAGGAAGTGCTGCTGATGCACCTTCTCGACCGGGACGGCCAGTCCCAGTCCGAGCTGCTCGAATGCCTCGGCGTGGACCACTCCACCCTCTCCAAGGCGCTACGCCGCATGCAGGACGCCGGCCTCGTCGTCCGCGAGCCGGCCGCACATGACCGGCGCGTCATGGTGGTCCACCTCACCGCCCGGGGCCGGGCGATGCGCGAGCCCATCGCGGCCCTGTGGCAGGCCCTGGAGGAGACCTCCGCCCGGAATCTGTCGGAGCGGCAGGCGCAGTCCCTCGTGGAGACCGCCTACGCCATCACCGAGGCGATCAACAGCCGCGCGCTGCCGGGCGAAGAGTCCGCGTGAGTCCCCGGTGTGCACCCCAGGCCCGCGTACGCCACGGCACACGTGAAAGGGGCACGCGGACGGGGGTGCACACCGGGGCGCAGGCGGCGCGGCCACCTCCAGGTCGGCCATGCCGCCCGCCCCGTTCCGGCTGCCTTCGGACGCGGCACGTTCCGGCGGCGAGGCGCACTGCGGATCCTGCCCGCGCGGCCTGACCCGCCCGGGCGCGCTTTGGCGGACGCGGCCACGGGTCGGCGGGAGGGGTCCGGCCCATGTGACACTCAGCCGCGGCAGCAGTGCTTGGTGGGGTCGGGGTTGGGGGGTTGGGGTGTCAGGCGGGGTGGTGTGGTGTGTGTGCGTCGGTTGTGGGTGGGGTGGTGTCGGGGGTGGTGTAGTAGACGGAGGTGCCTTGTTTGGTGCGCTGGGCCTGGCTCTTGGCGACGAGGCCTTCCAGTGTGGTGCGTACCACGGTGGTCTTGACGGTGCGTTCGGGGTGCTGCTGTCCCAGTGCGGTGGTGATCTCGGCGGCTGAGTGGGGTCCGTCCTGGCGGGTCAGGTGTTCCCGTACGAGGTCGACCAGCTTGGGCGTGGGCGGCTGCGGGGCCGGCGCTGCGGCGGCGGTGGTTTTTTTGCTGGTTCGTTTCTTGGTCGGGGCGGGCTTTGTGTTCTTCGCCTGCCTGGCCGCAGTGGATGCTGCTGCAGCCTTCTTGCGGGGAGCGGGCACTGCCGTGGTCGGCTTGGCCGCAGGCGCTCCGGGTGCCGCCGGGACGCCGAGGGCTTGCTGGAGACTCACCAGGACGGTGTGGTCGTGCCGTACGGCGGTGAGCTGTTCCTGGAGTGCTTCGATCTCGCTGTTGAGGCGTTGCTGTTCCTTGAGGTTGCGTTCCAGGTCGCCTGTCACCTGGGCGCTGTACTGGGAGGTCAGCTCGGTGGTGGGGGTGGTGGTTGCGGACATGATGCTCACATCCTTCCTGGGTGGCGCAGCCGGTGAGTGGCGAGTCCGTGGCGTACTCGGAGTCGCCTGGTTCCAGCTGGCGCGGTTGCTGTCGCGGGTACTGGCGTACGTCTGTGTCGTTGCGATAGTACGCAAGAGGGCCGCGTTGTTCTCTGTGGTAGGACTGAGGTTTGACGGGTGCGGCGTTGCAGCGGGCAGGGGCGGATGTGTCTGCGGGACGAAGAGCCGGTCGGCGATGAGGTTTTCTGCAGACGGTTGGGTCTGCAGTTTGGTGGGGTGCAGGGCAGGGGCGGCGGCTCTTCGGTCCCGGTGTGGTGCGGTCCTTGACCGGGAGTGCCGGCTTGCCGGGCGGGTTGGATTCTGGGGGGCCTGGCGGGCGGTTCGGGGGGTGAGGCCGTCGTGGAGCGGGGTTCGTCATGGGATCACGGTTCGGTCGTGGTGTTCACGCGGTTGCGGATCGGGCCGTGACCGGTGGTCAGCTGTGGTCCTCCCGGTCCTTGGTGCAGAACCGGGCCTCGCTGACCACGGTGTCGCCGGTTGTGGTGGCCGGTACGTGCATGTCGGGCCCGGCCGGTCCCAGGTGTCCGCCGCAGCCGATGACCAGGCCGCTCTCGTCCTTGTCTGCGTGCTGGATCAGAGTCGCGTCGGTGCCGGAGACCGTCCTGCCGATCAGCTGGATGTGCCAGTAGTGCCGCCCACCCCGGCCTGGTCGAACCGCCTCCTCGTCGAGGTACGGCTGCCGTCTGCTGCGGGTTCTTCCCGAACGCCGGCGGCCCGATCTGCTTCAGCGGCGTCCGGTCCCGGCGCGGGCGGTCCCGGTCGGGTTTGACCGGTCATGTCCCCGAGTTCGGCTGCGGCCTGCGGACATCGCGCCACTCGATGACCGCCTCGGCCCTGTACGGGTCGGCCGGTGACTCCGGGCAGACAGGCAGGGCATGGGTCGGCATCGTGTCTCGGTGCTCCGCGTGCCCTTCGGCTGACGGTCCCCACGCTTGTGCGGCTCTCGTGGACAGCCTCCATGGCCGCCGCCTCGGGATCACCATTTTGGTTTCACCCGGACCCTTGTTCCTTCCCGGTGGGCAGGGCGGTGGATGTCCCGGCGTGCGGCGGACGGGATCCGTGCTGGATGGCGACCAGTTGCTCGTCGGACACAGGCGCAGGCTGTCCGGGCCGGGCACTGTCGGCAGGCTCCGTAGTCTGCAACTCCGCTGCGGTGTGCGTCACTTGATGTCTCTGCCGTGATCGTCGGATCCGCCGTTGGATTTGCGTTCCTGCTTCCGGTCGGAGCTGTATGTGTGCCTGACGGTGTGGGGTGGCACCTTGTTCGAGGTGTGCGGTGCGCTGCTGTGTTGCCCGTGCAAGCGGACCCTCGGCTGGGCCGGGCCCCGGCTTCGCAGCTCGGAGGCGGCCGGCCGGTGGCCTGGCGCGTGATCGCCGTCCCTGTCCAGCTCCGGCTGGCATGCCTGCTGGCGACCGGCCTGGCAAGGCCCTGGGGGAGGCCGGGCCGGGGAGAGCAAACCGACGCCCGCCCGCGTCCGCACAGGGTTGAGGAACCTGCCCGCGAAGACCGGCTCTCCGGCCGGCGCGCCGCAGCCGTCCGGCCCGGGACCGGGCAGGCCGCCCGGCTCGAGGAACCGCCGCCCCGCCGCCCGGCTCGACGTGGGCAGGGTCCTCTCTGCCGGTGAGGCATACGGCCCCGGATCCTCGGCGCGCATCCCGCGGACCGTCGCCGCGTCGTACTCGTGGGCACGCACCGGGCTGGTGGTCTCGGCCGGGGGCACCTGCCGCCGGTCCTGCAGGGCAGGCTGCTGGATGCGTTCCAGCTGGTCCAGTACCCGGCCCTGGACGGCCGAGGGCAGGCACGCCCGCCCCGCCGCCACGTCGCGCACCGTCCGCGCCAACGCCGCGGCATCCACCTCGGGGCGCCACAGCACCGCCCGGATCCGGGGCTCCGCGGCGACCAGGTCGGCCTGGCCGCCGCCGCTCACGATCAGTACCAGGCGGCTGCCCGCCGGGGTGGGCAGACCGCGCAGCAGGTGCAGGACCGAGGTCTCGACCGTGGTGACCGGGACCACCGCGACCTCGGCCTCCCCCAGGGCCGTCAGCATGATCCGGGGGTGCTCCTCCAGCCAGGTCCGCAGACCGGCGTCGGTGAGCGGATCTGCGGCATGGACGGCCACACGGACTGCTCTCACTGGTTTCCCTGCTGCCCTCTGACGTACGTCGCCCGACCACGAGTCACTGATCCTCACCTGCGGAGCAGCGCGAGGAGATCGGGGTGGCCGGTGAGGACCTCGGTGAGGAACTGCTGCGCGAGGGGCGCATGGCTTTCGATGTCGACGGTGCCCCAGTCGATGCCGCCGAAGGGCGGCTGGGGGTCGTACTCGATCAGGAGCTGTACCTCCCGGGCGGTCTGCTCGTCGGTCATGCGGCTCACGAGGTGGAGCGCCATGTCGATGCCGGCCGAGACGCCGGCGGCCGTGAGGTACGGGCCGTCCTCCACCCAGCGTTCGGCGACCGGGGTCGCCCCGAAGGAGGTGAGCAGGTCCCGGAACATCCAGTGGGTGGTGGCGCGGCGGCCGTCCAGCAGCCCCGCGGCGCCCAGCAGCAGGGAGCCGGTGCAGACGGAGCCGATGACCTCCGCGTGCGCCGCCGCCCGGCGAATGCCGTCGAGCAGGCTCCGGTCCGCCATGGCCGCCAGCGTGGGGACCAGGCCGCCGGGCACCACCACCGCGTACGGGTCCATGGTGTAGTCGAAGGTGCTGTCGGGCACCACGGCGAGCGGGGTGTCGGTCTCCATCACCCGCAGTCGCCGGCCCATGACCACGACCCGGAAGCCGTCGCGGACGCTCTGCAGCGCCGAGAACACCTGCAACGGTCCGACCAGGTCCAGGAGCGTGAGCCCCGGGTAGGCGACGAAAGCGACGGTCCGCGTCGGCTGCGACGGCTGTGTCCGCTGCGTCGGCTGGGCAGTGTCGGTGACGGACATGTCGTGCTCCCAGGTACGAGGCCGCTCGGGGCGGCAGTGGGTTCGGGGCCGCTCGGGGCGGCGGTGGGGCCGGCCGGGGAGCGGCCACCCGGTCGGTCCGCCCGCGCAGCGCGCGTCCGGCAGGCACACGCTCTCCGGGCGCTCCGGGAAGCGGCAGCCGGCCCCGCCCGGGCCATGTCCGCAATCCTGTGATCCCTGGCAGCCGGACGGGCTGCCGTACGCTCGGGGCCGTGACCAGGGCGGCGCACCACGTGGTGATCATCGGATTCGAGCAGGCGGCTCTGCTCGGCATCGCCTGTGTCAGCGACACCCTCGATGTGGCCAGCCAGCAGGGGGCCGACCCCCGTTTCGACGTCCGGCTCGCCTCCCTGCGCGGCCGGCCCGTACGAGGGACCAGCGGGCTCTCCCTGCTGGGCGGCACCCCTGTCGAGCGGGTGCGGGACCCCATCGCCACCCTGGTGGTCGCGGGCGGGACCGGGCACCTGGACGCCGCCGGGAACACCGAGCCCGTGCGCCACGTCCGCCGCTTGGCGCATCAGTGGCCGAGTGGCCTCGGTGTGCACCGGCGCGTCGGTGCACACCGAGGCGGGACTGCTGGACGGGCGACGGGCGGCCACGCACCGGGCGACCGCCCGTGATCTCGCCGACGAGTACCGCGCGGTCACCGTCGATCCGGGTCGGTTGTTCATCGTCGACGGCCCGGTGTGCACCTCGGCCGGCATGACCGGGGCGCTCGACCCGGCCCGGTCCGTGGCCCGTTTCCCGGTCACCTATCTGCAGCGCCCGGGAAACCGGTCGCAGGTGTCCATGTACGTGAAGGATCCCGCGCCGGACCACCGGGTGCTGCGCGAGGTAGTCCGGTACGTCACCGCGCATCCCCTGACCACCGCGGCGCCGGCAGTGCGGGCCGGACTCAGTGAACGGCACCTCTCCCGCCTCTTCCTCGATCAACTGGGCCGCTCACCGGCCCGCTTCGTCCGCGCGGCCCGCACCGGGGCCGCGGCCCGCCTCCTCCAAGGCACCACCCTGGCGCCGGCGTCGCTCGCTCGCCGGTGCGGGTTCGGCTCCACCGGGACACTGCGCCAGGCCTTCCGGGACCACTGCGCCATCTCACCGTCCGTCTACCGGCTGACGCTGCGACGCAGCGCCGGGCTCTGGCGGAAAGCGTCTGAGGGCGTAAGGGCATGCGTAAAGGCCTGCTGCATGCAACTGCCCGTTCCCTTTCACGTCCGGCCGGCCGGACATGAGCCCTTCTCTACTGGTTCACCTCGGAGAAGGACGTGCCGTACATCGCGTCGCAGGGACCGGCGGCGGCCTCCAATTGCCGCAGGGAGATGTTCAGCGCGTGCAGAAGGGAGAGTGTCTGGCGGAAATTCCCCGGCCACTGGTTCTCCGCCTCGGCCTTCAGGTATTCGGTGGTGTCCATTTTGACGGTCCGGGTCAGCCTCGGAACGCTGAACTGCCGGGCGAGTCGGTGCTCGGCCAGGGTGCGGGGTTCTTCGATGCCCATCAGTTCGGTGGTCCGGCACCAGAGAACGTCCGCGAGGGCGAACAGCTCATTCTCGGTGGGGCGGTACGCGCCGCTCTCCCAGGCGTCGACCAGTTCGGGATCGACGGGGGCGCCGAGCACCGTCATCTCCCTGGCCACATCGTGCGGCGACATACCCAGGTGCCGGCGTGCGGACAGGGAGTTGGCTGAGCTGAACAACGGTCGGTCCATGCCTCGGTGCTTCCGTGCGGTGCGGGCCTTTCCCACGGTGGTCCGGATGGCGCCACCGGGGGGAGGAACGGCTTGAGAGTGGGTTCGACTTCCTTGCCGATGCGCGACGTTGCGCTTTCGGCGGCTGCAAGAGGCAGCCGGGCCCGGCAGCGAGCTCCCCCGCCGTCCGGGCCTGCCGCCGGACCGGCTCGAACGCGTAGGGGCGAGCGTGCTCGGCCCGGGCGGCCAGGCAGGTAGCCGGCGGTCTCCCCGGGACGGGGGGCGTGTCCTGAGGCGACCGGCCGACGGTGGCCGCCTCGGTGCTCGGGAGATCGGGTGACCGCCCGTCACATTACGGCTTTCCCGTAGCTGTTGTGATCCGCCGAAGGTGGGGGAGGGACGAAGAGGAAAGGTGATTTTCCCCTTTGGACATGCGGTTCACGGGTTCCGGAAAAAAGGCCGGATCATTTAATGGGCGAAAGCTCAGAACTTGCTCAACAGCCCTTAGTTACTTATGAGTTGGGCCTTAATCTCATGCCGGTTCCTTCCCCGTGACTCATCACCCCAGGAGCAGACTCATGGCAGGCGGCGGACAGCAGTCGAGCGCACAGTCGACCCGTAACGGCATTCAGGCACTGGAGGCCGCCCACAACGGCGTCACACGATGCCGGCAGGACGTGGACGCCACCCGCGGCAACCTCTCCACGGCGTACCAGGGCAGTGACGGAGGGCAGTTCGGTCAACTGCTGAGGATGTGGGACGAGCAGTGCGGCGTCATCCAGAAGAACCTCCAGGACATGGTCGACGCGCTCGAACTGAGCCTGAAACAGCACCAGCAGACCCAGAACGCCGCCGGCGAGGCCGTCATCCGAGCCCGCACCGCGGCGGATTTCGCCTTCCAGCAGCTCACCGGCGCCTGACCGCCCTCCGCCCCCTCACGCACCGACCAGCTGGGCGAGCTGGCTGTCACGAGGTGGTGGGAGTGGCAGGACCACTACGTCGAGAAGCAGACCCGGGAGGCCCTGTCGCGTCTGAGCAACCAGTGGCTCGACGTCGCGCAGCAGGTCGCCGCCCCGCTGCGCACGAGGGACACCACCACCCTGACCGAGGCGTACCAGAAGGAGGAGACGCGGGCCGCGAAGGAGGAGGCGCGGCTCGATAAGGAGGAGGCGCGGCGAGCGAAGGAGGAGGCCAAGAAGGAGGGAGAAAACCTCAGCAAGTCTCTCGACAACTTCGGCAAGAAGTTGAACGAGGGCCTGAGCGACTTCAGCAAGGACGTGGGCAAGGGCCTGGGGGGCGTCGGCGAACAACTCAACAAGGGCCTGGACGAGTTCGGCAAGGACGTCACCAAGGGCCTGGACCGGAGCCTGGACGGTGTCGGCGAGGGCATCGGCGAGAGTGTCGGCGGCCTGAACAAGAACCTGAAGGACTTCGGCGAAGGGATCGGCGAGAGCCTGAACCAAGCTCTCGGCGGCAACGGGGATACCCCGGGCGGCTCCGGCCCGTCGGTCACCTCACCGCTGAACGGCCTTCCGCTCGACCCTGGCTCCGGCACATCTGACACGAGTACCCCCAGCACCATCACCAACCCGGACGGCAGCACCACCACGCGCTCCTCCGACGGGACCCTGACCACCACCTACCCCGACGGCACGGTCACGGTGCTGAACCCGTCCACCGGGACGATGACCACGACCTCCCCCGACGGAAAGAGCACCACGACCCCCGTCGGCCAGGGCAAGCCGGTCACCAACCCCGACGGCAGCACCACCGTGCTGAACCCGGACGGGTTCGCTGACCACGAAGTACCCGGACGGGTCGGTCCAGACGATCGAACCCGACGGCACGGTCACCACCACCGACCCCGACGGGACGGTCCACTCCTCGCAGCTCGATCCGTCCCCGGGCACGGTCACCACGCCCAGCGGCGCCGTCACGAAGCTGAACCCGGACGGCACGCTGACGACGAGCTACCCGGACGGCACGAAGGAGACCGTCGACCCGTCCAAGGGCACGATCACGACCACCTCCCCGGACGGCGCGACGCACACCGACCCCCTCGGCGCCGGAAAGCAGTGTGCGGTCCCGCAGGATTCCACTCTGCCCACAGTCGAAGTGGGACATGTCCGCCTCACGGCGCGTTCGTCCGCGTTCACGGCGACCTGTGGACCGTCGGCCGCCCCGTAGAGAGTAGTGGGCCGCCGCTCCACCGTTCCGCCTCAGGCCGCGAGAACGTCCCGTAGTCCCCGTACGGCGCGCTCGCCGTGGTGCTGTGCGGGGATCGCTTCGTACAGGTCCAGGGTGCGGCGGCGGACCAGTCCGGTGCGGAAGCCGCCGGGGAGTCCGGCCAGGGCGGCGACCGCACGGCGGCACGCGCCGTCGTGGTGGGAGCGGGCGGCGGCGTCGATGTTCAGCAGGGTGCGGGTCATGGTGCTGGTCGGGGCGGACAGCTCCAGGGCGTGCCGCCGGCTCTCCCGGGCGCGGCGGGTGTCTCCGAGGGTGGTGAAGGCGTGGCTCGTCCAGGGCGAGACCTTCTCCTGCTACGCCGAATCGGCTTGGCACGACGTCGCGGGCTGCGGCCTGCTGTTCGTGGACGGCCCGCCCGGACGGCCCGCGCCGCTCGCCCGGTACCCGGCCGTTCCCCCGCTCGCCGGCGCTCTCGCCCCCGGGGCCGCGGTGGTCCTCGACGACTACGATCGCGCTGATGAGCAGGCCATTGCTGCCCGATGGATCCAGCAGCACCCCACCTGGTCCCTCGAACGCGTTGCACACCGGAAGAAAACGGCAGCGCTGCATCTTCCGGACACACGGCAGCTGCCGGGCGCGG
This sequence comes from Streptomyces griseoruber, assembly GCF_001514205.1. Taxonomy (GTDB): domain Bacteria; phylum Actinomycetota; class Actinomycetes; order Streptomycetales; family Streptomycetaceae; genus Streptomyces; species Streptomyces griseoruber. The sequence continues at coordinate 24,559 of NZ_KQ948788.1, forward strand.
TCGAATGGGCCGGGCGGGTCCGGTGGCGCGGGTGCGGCCGCCGGCTGGTCGGTGCCGTCCGCCGGGTCGTGGTTGCTCACGCTGCCTACTCCTCCCCTGGAACCGGAGTACGGGTAATCTTCACGTGCAGGCGGTGGCTGTCACCGTCCCGGTCGTCGAGTACCACCTTGACCGTCCGGGGCCACCGTCTCGGTGACCTGGAGAAGGTAGCGCTGCCGCTGCTGCTCCCGCCGCGCTCGCCACCGGAGGCGCAGCCAGAGCGCCAGCAGCGTGAAGACTTTGGCGGTGATGGTCGAGACGATGATGGCCGTGGCTGTGTCCATCGGATCCCCCTCTTGCTCGTTCTCCAGGCCCGGCCTTGGGACCGGTCATGAGCCAAGGGGGTGAGGAGTCCATGATCGTGAACTCGACGGCGGACCAATTTTGAGACCCAGGCGCTGGACCGGGCGGCCACGATCATCCGGTGTCTGAAGGCCGCCCCGGCCACCCGGGCCGTCACGATCGTCGCCTACCTCGTGGTTGACCGCCGTGGCGGCTCGCCGCTCGCCGCTCGCCGTGATCGGCTCCGGCTGCACGTTGTTCATCGTCGCCACGGAGCTCGTCTGCATCATCCAGGAGGAGCTCAAGAAGCCGTAGCGGCCGAAGCCGGGACGGCCGTCCGCGAGGCCACGATGCCCGGTATCGTCTCCGCGCCGGGCATCACCTGTTGCCTACCTGGTGCCACCCGCGGTGCTGCGTCGGCCGGGCCATCCCTGGGCGGTGAGGCTCAGGAAGCGCGAGTCCGGCTGTTCGGGAACGTCTCGGAGTCCTGTTGATCCGCCGGCCCGGCCTCGCGTAGCCGCATCGCTCCGAGATCTCGTTTCAGCGGGCGAGGGTGACGGTGATGGGCTGGTCGCGGCATGCGGCGAGGAGCTGGGCGAGGGCGGTCTGCTCTGGGGGTCGATGGTGAGGCGGTAGCCGGCGTAGGGAGGTAGCCACGTGGACGGGTCCTGGTCGGCCTTCGAGCGGTTCGAGGCCGCGGACCCCGCGATCAGGGCGCGGGAGTCGTCGAGGTCATCGGCATGGAACTCGCGTTCCTTCGCCGCCAGGCGGGGGCGCCAGCTGGCAGGGGGCGTCATTCCAACTGCGCTGTATTCGAAACCGCTGGTGGTGGCGGCAAGGTGGCAGGGGCGAGCACTATGGTGCGTGGCCGTGGACGCTACTGATCTTGACTACCGGGCCCGGACACGGTCCGGCTGCATACCGCCGGAGCTGGTCTCGAGGCTGCTCGAACACGGTCACATCGACGTGGTGGAGCTGCACGCGGGACGCGGGGAGTGGTTCTGCGCGCTGGCGTGGGCGCGCTTGCTGGGTGAGCAGGACCGGCAGGCCGACGCGTTGGAGGTGCTCGCCCCGTACCTGGCGACTGGATGGTGGACGGCCGTCGTAGCCGTGGCCGAGCTGCTGGAGGGCTGGGGCCGCGTCGACGAGGCGATCGAGATCACCCGGGTCCGCATGGAGGCCGGACACCCGATGGCGCTGGAGTCCTACACGCGCCTGCTCGCCAGGCACGGCCGCGCCGACGAGGCGTTCACCCTGCTGCTCCCGCACATCGGCGAGCTGTCCCTCGGCACACTGGTCGACGTCGCGGCCGCCGCCGGCCGCGACGAGGAAGCCGCCGCGCTGGTCTCCGCCCGGACCGAACACCGGTGCTCCGACTTCCCGTGGTGCTGCCGAGGCCTCGACCGCGACACGGCGATCGGGGTCCTCGCCAAGATCCGCGAGCGCCAGGGCCGCATCGACGAGGCGATCGCCCTGCTACGCACCAGCACCATGCTGCTCAACAACCGGGAGCAACTGGCCGCGTTGTTGGCGCGGCACGGCCGGCTCGACGAGCTTCGGGCAACTGCGGCGACCGATGACTCGAGGTACGCCGTACAACAGCTCGCGCGGTTGCTGGAGGAGCGCAGCGACGTGGAAGGGGCGATCGCGGCATACCGGCAGGCCGACGGACTCGTGGCCCATGACCCCAACTCGGCTTTCGAGGTCGCGCAGTTCCTGGCCCGGCATGGACGGGGGAACGAAGCGATCGACGTGATGCGCCTCCAGGCTGACATCCGCAACGGGGACGACTGGATCCTGCATGCTCTGTCCGAGCTTTACCTCGGCCAGGGCCGCCCGGAGGACGGCCTGGCGCACCTCGATGCCCTCGCCGCTGCCCGCGGGGGCGAGGAGTACTGGGACCTGTACTGGATACGGCTGCCGCTGATCGCCGCCCGCGACGGCGTCGACGAAGCGATCGCACAGGCCCGCTGCCACCCCGAGAGCGCCACCTGGTACGCGGCACTGCACCTCGCCGAGCTCCTCGTCGGCGCCGGACGCACCGAGGAAGCCGTCGCCGTCCTGCGCCCCCACGCCCCCGCAAACAGACACGACCTGGCCGGGTACCTCATTGACCTCGGCCGCATCGAAGAGGCCGTGGCCGTCCTTCACCAGGACAGGCCTCGTCCGCCACAGCCCTCGGCCACCGCTTGGAGCGACGAACCCCCGTTCTGAAGGTCTGCCTGGCACAACCCGAGGGCCGATCGGCCTTCCGAGTCTGCCGCGTCACAAGGGCCCAGCCCCTGAGCGGACTGTGGCGGCCGACGTGACGGGCTTCGAGCAAGGCGGTCCGGTCGGAAGAGCCGGGGAACAGCGTGACGGTCAGACGGACGCCCAGGTCGCGGCGTAGACGCAGTGGTGGTAGGAGGCGCCTGAGGGCATGCACTATGGTCGCATCGAACTTTCATCCGACATGAGAAGACGTACCGGTGAACGCCAGGATCACCCGGATCCACACCAAACTCGCCGTACTGCCGGCAACGGAAAAGGCCGTTCTCGGCCCCCCGCTCACCGAGAGACAGCTCTCGGATTTTGAGGACAGCCACGGCGTCCGACTGCCTGAGGAGTTCCGCCAGTTCCTCACCCGGATCGGCCACGGCGGATACGGCCCCACCTATGGGCTGCTGCCCATGGAGCAGTGGGTCAGCCGGCAGACCGGCACGGGGCAGCTCGCCGAGTCGTTCCCGGTCGTCCCCGACCTGGATATCCCCCAAGGCCCCGCTGACCAAGGCGAGTTCACAGGCCCTTTCCCCGGCACCATCACGGTCGTCCACCGGGGCTGCAGCGACTTCACGTTGCTTGTCGTCACAGGCCCCGGTCGCGGGCGCTTGGTCGAGGTCAACGGCGAGGGATTCTTCGCTCCCCGCTTTCACACCGACTCCGACTTCCTGTCCTGGTACGAGCGGTGGCTCGACTTCGTCCTGACCGGACACCGGGACCTCACCCGGTTCGCCGACCAGATGTCCGGCAACGAGGCCCAGCTTGTGGCCACGCTCCTGGATGACGAACTCCCGACAAGGCGGCGAGCCGCCGCCTGCACGTTCATCACCCACCCGGACCCGAGCATCGACCTGCCCGGCACACTGCTGCGGGCACTGACCACCGAGACTCACCCAGCCGTCCGAGAAGCGATCCTCCGCGCCCTGGCTGCCCAGGGGGAACACGGCAGAGATCTACTCGCCACGGCACTCACCGATCCGGTCCCCGGCATCCGTTCCCTCGCGGCCATCCTGATGACGACGCGCGCTCCGGAAGGCTGGCGGCTACCCGCCCAGCGACGCGAGGCCCTCAGCCAGCACCTGGTGAACGAGACGGACGACTCGGTGCGCGACTCCATTCAGAGAGCACTCAACCTGACGTGACGCCCTGCCCAGGTCTGCGGTGGTGAAGCTGTGTGTGCGGCCGGTCGGCCGCAATCCGCACACCGCACCCCCCGCTTGCGGCGGCCCCCAGGGTCGCGGCCGGCCGGGAGGGCGCCGGCAGCGTCAAGGGGGATTTTCCTTGTCCGTTTCTGCTCCGCTCTCCGCCCGCCGTCTGGCCGCCGCCGCGCTCGCGGCCGGGGCGCTGGTCTCGGCGGTGGCGCCGGGGAGTGGGTGGAGCTGACCAACACCACCCGCCAGGCGGTCAACCTCGACGGCTGGACCCTCGAGGACGCCTCCGGCCACGCCTACACCTTCGACGGCTACCGCCTGGCAGGCCGGGCCACGGTCCGCATCCACACCGGCCAGGGCTACGACACGCGCACCGACCTCTACCAGGGCCGCCGTGCCTACGTGTGGAACAACGACCGCGACACCGCCACCCTCAGCAACGCCCGTGGCCGCGTCATCGACGAAGAGTCCTGGGGACCCCGCCGCCACGGCGGCCACCACTGCCCCGCCCACCGGGCCGCGGCTGACCGCCGGGGGAGGGCACCGGCGGCGCGGATCTCTCCGCTCCGGGGAGAGGCGCCGCGCCCTCTGTTCGCAGGCCCGCCCGGGCAGGGCAGGCCTGCGCCGTACGCGGCAGCGAGCAGCCCATTGGGAGCTGGACCACTCCCGGTGAACGCCGTGCTGCCGAGGTTCACCGTGCTGCCGGAGAACGTCGCGCGGGTGAAGGTGACTGTGCCGCTGGTGGACGTCGCGCCGTCGAAGGACTGTGCCGCTGGGGAATACTGCGCCGGTGAGGTCGAGGGTGGTGTCGATCCGGGCGGGGCCGGGGTCGGGGGTGTGGGGGAGTTGGAGGTAGGCGCACAGGACGTCGATGCAGGTCTGGCGGAGGCTGTCGTCGGGGGCGTCGTCGGCGAGGCCGACCAGGGCGTGGACGCCGCCGAGCCGGACGGCGGGGGAGTCGGAGCCGAGTTTGTCGACGGCCTGGGAGAAGCGTTCGGTGTGCAGTCGGGTGGCGTCGCGGTGGGCGCCGGCCTCGTCGACGCGCTGGCGGCGGTAGGCGACGACCAGGGCGACGAGCGCGCCTGCCCCGGCGACCACTCCGAAGGAGAGTTTCACCAGGTCGAACAGTGTCTTCGCGTCGAGCTCGGTGGTGCGGTCGATGCCCTGGATGTCCAGCAGGACGACCAGGCTGTAGAAGACGCCGCCCGCGGCCAGGACCGCGGCGGCGAAGGTGACCGTGAGGGCTCGGCCGACCTTGAAGGTTCTAGTGCCGCGGCAGGCAACGTTCGCCCCGTCGCGACGCCCGGCACGCACTCTCGCCGCACCGGCCGAAAGCCCAAGTACGTCCAGTACGAGGACTTCCGGCCGGCACGCCGAGAGCACGCACCGGACGCCGCTCCTTGACGGGCAAACGTTGCCTGCCGCGGCACTAGCCGTAGGCCAGCAGCGCTGACGCGGAGATCTGCACCGGATGGGGCCCTTCGTTGTTGATTACCACATAGGTCGAAGGGGGGAGGCCGTCTAGGAGGTCGGTCATCATCGCCTCGGACAACTCAGCCCCTTCGGCGAAGTCCAGCACCCCGGTCGAGGCGTACGCGCGTGAGCTGTAGACATGGACGGCGTGGCGCCCGTCGTACACCTTCGCGAGAGCGGGGTGACGGCCATCGCCATCTGCAGTGATGTACCAGACACGGCTCCTGCACAGGGCTGCTATGAGCTGATCGAGGACCGGCTCGCCAGCAGCGTATCGGGCGCACAGCCGGGCGATCTCGTCTTCCGCGATGACGGAGGGCAGGGCAGGGGATGTGGACATGGGTGGGGGCGGCGGGGCAGGGGTGGGTGGGGGCGGCGGGGCAGGGGATGCTGTGGCAGTGTCGGCCCTGTCGACTTTGTCGAGCCGGTAGGTGACCGGGTCGGTGGGGTTGATGTGGATCACGGCCTGTGGCGGGAGCGCCGCCAGCAGTTCCGCGCCAGACATCCGGGTGGTCGTGAGGCCGTCGGGCACGTGGCTTGGTGAGGTGAAGACCGCCGTCTCGCGGGGTGTGGTGTGGGGCGCTGTTGCGGAAAGGGCAGGACCGGCCACCGCGACGGTGGCCGACTCGAGCGCCCGCACCACCGCGGTTTCGGGCCCATAGCCGGTCAGGGCCAGCTGGGCGGCCTCGTCCACGGGATCCGTGGCCGGCGGGAACCGCAGCGCGACGGGCGAGGGACGATAGTTATCGTTGGCGGTGTACCCGGAGATCTCGCCGTCTGTGTCGATGTGGAACGCGCCCTGGACGCCGTGCCCCGGCACCTCGCCCTGCGGGTCGAAAGCGGGATCGATGGCGTACAGATACCCTCCGGGCGTGCGCCGCGCAGCAGCCCTCATTTCCTCGGTCACTGGTGGGATTTCGGCCCTGACCTCCGCGGCCGTCCGTACGGCGGGCAGGCACGGCTCTTCCTCAGTAGGGTCCAGGTACCGGGCGCGGACTTCCCGTGCCCGTGCGTCGTCTCCCATCGTGCGCAGGGCCAGTGACAGGCTGTGCGCGGTGGCCTTGACGTCGTCGATCGCCCCTTCGGGACGCGGCCCCTGGGCCTCCTTGAGGGCCAGCGCCTCTTCGAGAAGGCTCACCGCCCGCGCTGCATCGCTGAACTCGCTATATGCCGTCCCGAGAGTGGCGAGCACGCTCGCCAGCTCCCCCGTCGCGCGAGGTTCGCCGCCCAAGCCGCGCAGCGTGGCGACGGCCTCCTCCAAGTGGTGGCAGGCCGCTTCCGCGGAGCCGGCCTCGGCGAGAGCCGCCCCCAGTTGGCCGAGCGCGGCCGCGAGGTCCAAGACGGCGTCGGGGTCGTGCGCGGCCAGGCCGCGCTGCACTTCCACCGCCTCCTCCGAGTGGCGAATCGCCTGGTCCGTCTGCCCGAGATCGTGCAGTACCGCTCCGTAGGCGCGGAGTACCTGTACCAAGCCGTACCGGGTGCCCGGCCGGTCGTCGCTCGCGAGGTGCCGCCGGTAGGCGGCGAGCGCCTCGGCGAGATGAGGAGCCGCCTGCTGCGGACGGCCTGCCTCCCGCAGCATCCTGCCGTAGTCGGTCATTGCGGCGGTCAGCTCAAGTTCGTAGCGGCCGGGGTTCTGCAGCGCGGCCTCGTGGTACAGCTGCAGCGCCTCCCCGGAGCAACTGGCGGCGGAGCGGGCCTGCCCGATGGCGAACAGCCGCAGGGAGTGCCGGTTCAGGATGGCCGCACGCTCTGCGATGTCCAGAGGATCCGGAGAGGACAGCGTCGACCATGTGCTCTCCACCGCTGCGGTGCTGACTTCGAGTGCGGCGTCGTCCCTGCCGGCTGTGGCCAGATCGCTGCTTGCCCGGGACAGTCGTTGGGCGATGCGTCCATTGGCCATCGCTTCACCTGACTCGCGCATATGGCCTGACAGTGACACCGCTTCGTCCGCTGCGCGGGAGGCACCCTGGAGGTCTTCGGTCCGCCTCAGGTCGCGGGCGTACTGGGCGAGTCTCGCCAGCCGGCCACTGGTCTGCCAGGGCCCGGTGCCCAGCTCGGCGTCCTGCTCCGTGCGGAGGAGCGTGCCAGAGATCGCGACGGCGATCCTGGCCCGGCTGTCACTGCCGGCGCAGAGCCGAGGAGGAGATTGAGCGCCTCTAGTTCCGAGACAGCCAGCCGGGGCGCGGCAGCGGTCGTGTCACGTTCGGTGACCGCTGCCAGGATCTGTTGCTCGAACCGGTCCGGGGCCATATCCAGTGCGGCGGCCACAAAGCCCCGGGTGTGTTCGAGGATCAGAGTGCTCGCGGCGCCTCCGAGGCGCCGCGAGGCCGTCGCCAAGGCCGTCGGTTCCTCGTCCGCCGTCGCCAGTGCTCTGATGAGGACGCGGGCGCAGTGCCTGCCCTCGAACCAGTCGTCCGTCTCGCACAGGGTGCGGAACAGATGCTCGGCTTCGCCGTCCGAGCGGCTGTCGGCCGCCAAAGTGTGCAGCACCGAGTCGGCCAGGCGGTCCGGCCCGGGGGCCCACCACAGCGAGCCGTCATCGCCGGGGTAGAGGACCTGCAGTTGTCTCGCCTTCGTGGCGAGATCGCTGTCCGCCGCCCCTGTCTCGACGCGCCGCAGGGTCCGCAGTGCGGCCGCTTCGTCAGGCGGGTCGTGCAGGCAGACCAGTGAGAGGAGCAGACGTGCGCGCTCATGGCCGATGGGAACACCGGCGGCAGTGAACGCGCCTGCCATGTAACGCTGTTCGTGTTCGATCAGCCCGGTGATCGGATGGTCCCGGTGATCCAGCGAGGCGGTACGGCCTTCCACGGTGTCGAGGACACGCAGCAGTGCCGCGGCGTACAGATGCAGCGTGCTGTGGACGACGCTGGGGAGGTCCCCGCTGATCCAGTGCGCCGATCCGGCAGCCAGGCTCATGCCCGCCTGCTCCGCGGCTCGCAGGAACCCGCCGGTCGCGTCCCGCCACACCGCGTCCAGCTCGGCGGCACCCATCCCTTCCGTGACCGGCGGCAGTCGTGTCACCCGCCGTTCGATCCAGTGATGTCGGTGGCTGCCGACGGACAGTTCCTCCCACCATTCTCCGGTGTCTCGGGCGAGCAGGAGCAGCTTGACGACGGGTACGTCGTGCAGGGTGGGGAGTTCGGTGACGGTGCGGAGCAGTTCCTCGACCCGCGACCGGTGTACTTCGGCGGAGTCGACCACGAGGAGGGCCCGTCCGGACAGCCGCGGCAGCGCGGCGACGGCGGCGAGTTGCCGGTCCCAGCGGCGGGCCGACCGGGCGAGCGAGCTGGCCATCGCCTCCGCGCCGCCGGTGTGCGGCGCAAAGGAGCGTTCGAGGTCGAGTACACCGGCCGTCCAGCCCTGGGCTCTGAGCCGGGCGCAGACCTGCCGGGCGAGGGTGGTCTTGCCCTGTCCGGAGGGGGCGCAGACGAGCCGCAATGCGGTGCCCGGGCCGTCGCGTGCCCACCCGACCAAGTCCGCCTCCTCGGGCCGACTGACCAAGGGGTGCAGTCCGGCTTCGGGGGTGAGCCAGGTCCACGGCCGGGACGTCGGGGCGACCGGCTCAGGGCCGAACAGCAGGCGTTCGGCGTCGGTGCGGGAGGCGGGCGCGGGGGGTTCGACGTGGCCGCCGTCGGCGTAGTAGATGACGACGTTTCCGTCCCCGGTTACCACGACGGAGTCGATGATGTGCTCGGCGGCGACCCAGCGGCCGCCGACGGGCGTGGACTCGGAGCTCACCCGTCTATCCGGTTGTTGTCGCCGGTGACGACGGCGCCGCCGGTCATGTGATGGACATTCACGGCACGCTCGCCGAGCGTCGTGACACGGGCGCCCGACTGGGCGAGCAACGCGGCGAGCTCGGCGGCCAGCTCGGCGTCGCCTTCGAGGATGCGGCGCAACTGGCCACGCAGAGCTGCCTGAAAGTCGGGGTCCTCAGGGTCGTCCGCCACGTCGCGGACGGCGGATTCGAGCTCCTGCCGGTGCCTGTTGCGCCGTGTGAACCTCTGCAGGATTTCCCGACCGAGCGACACGGTGGCGTCCGTTGCCTGATCTCTGACGCGGGTGAGCACGGCGGTTCCGTAGGCACTGATCGCTGTGACGATGTAGGGCGTGATCTCCGCTGCGGTCAGACTGGCATCCATGAGCGATCACCCGCTCCACTCGGCTGGCGCGACCTCGAGTGGGCGCGCGTGGCCCTCGTGGTTCCACGGTAGCGGCGAAAGACGGCACCCTCCACCGCGCCACTGCGGCCGGAGAGCGTGAGAGTCCCTGCCCCGCCGCGGACGACGACGACCGCAAATTGCACGTAGGGAGGCGGCATGACAGAGACCGGCGAGCGGTCCGGCACGAGGGTCCCGCGATGGCTGAAAGCGAGTCCCTGTTCGGCGACCACCACATGCACGATCCGAAGGGCGTACGCTTCCACCGCCCAAGGCGGCCGCCATCCTCTGCACCATCAATACGCGCGCTGGCCAGGCCGCCCCATTTCCTGATTTTGAAAGCCGATGGCGGCCTCGGTACGACTCAGTCGGCCCGCCGACGCGGAGCCTCGCCGCCCATGGCGAAAGTCCTCGTGGTGCCAATGATCGCGGCAGCCAGGGAGCTGGCCGCGTGGTCGTCCATGGCACACAAACCGCCTTGCCCCCCGCTCCACCAGGACGACGGGTCCACGCTGGAGCTATGCGGTGACTCTGTCCGTGGCCTCGGTGTCGTCGTCGAAGGTCATCTCCGGTGCGGGCCGGCGGAAGCCCTTGGTCAGGACGGCCAGGTAGACGACGCCGATCGCCAGCCAGACGCCGCCGATCTGGAGTGCGACGTCACCGAGCTTCGTGAGCAGGTAGAGGGAAACGCCGGCGCCGATGGCCGGCATAACCAGGTACGAGAAGAGATTGGGGGTGCGGCCGTGTCTGCGCTCTCGGACCAGGTGGGCGATCACGCAGACGTTCACCAGGGTGAAGCCGAGGAAGGCGCCGAAGTTGATGAATGACGTGGCTGTGGTCAGGTCGAGTTTCATGGCGATGACGCCGGCGGCCGCGGTCAGCAGCAGGTTCAAGACGGGCGTGCCGGTCTTCTGTGACAGGTTGCCGAAGACGGCCTTGGGCAGTGCGCCGTCGCGTCCCATGACGTACATGAGGCGGGCGGCGGAGGCTTGCAGGGCGATACAGGAGGCGATGGATCCGGCGATGGTGACGAAGTTGATGATCTCGGCGTACGTCTCGCCGCCGACCTGGACCTTCAGGTGATAGGCGGCCGCGTCGACGTCGGCGAACTTCGCGCCGGGGTGGACCAGTTGCATCACGAAGGACAGCACGATGAAGATCGCTCCGGCGGCGATGACGCAGCCGATGATGCCGCGGCCGATCGTCCTCGCCCCGCCCCTGGCCTCCTCGCCCAGCGTGGAGACGGCGTCGAAGCCGAGGAAGGAGTATGCGGCGATGGCGGCGGCCGCGGTGACCGCGCCGATCGAAGTGCCGGAGTTCCACAGGGCGTCCGTGGCGGGGGCGGAGGAGCCGTGCTTTCCGAGGAAGACGACACACAGGGTGGCGAAGAGGACCAGCGAGCCCAGAGCGATGAACATCAGGACCTTGTTGACGCGGTCCGCGAGCTTCATGCCGAAGACGTTGATGGCGGTGGTGATGCCCACCGAGACGATCAGCCAGACCCACTTGGGTATGTCAGGGAACTGGGCGTTGAAGTAGATCGCCGTGATCAGCCAGCCGACCATCGGGATGAAGAAGTAGTCGAGCAGCATCGCCCAGCCGGACAGGAAACCGATGCGGCTGTCGAGCATCCTGCGGGCGTAGGTGTAGACCGACCCCGCGCCGGGCACGGCGCGCGCCATCTTCGCGTAACTCAGCCCGGTGAGCAGCATCGCGAGGGTGGCGACGGCGAACGCGGTCGGGGCCACGCCGTCGCTGGTGGCGGCGACCACTCCGAACATCGTGACGACGATGCCGGGGGAGATGTAGGCCAGGCCGAACAGGACGACGGAGAGGAGGCTCAGGTCGCCCCTCAGTCTCATGCTGTTCTCTGTGGTCTCGCTGTTCATCGTGGTGGTTCCTCGGTGGTGTTGGCGGGGTTCCAGGTGGCGGGGTCGATGCGGCCGCCGTACAGCGGGAGGGCGAGGGCCGGGTCGCCGGGGCGGAATTGGTCCCAGATCCGGTTGAGACCGGCGGTGCCGTAGCGGCGGACGTTGCTGACCTCGTCGAGGTCGATCACGTCGGTGAGGGTGGAGTCGCCGGCATCGACGGTTTCGGCGCGCACCGTGCCCTGTGGATCGATGACGAGGCTGCGGCCGATCCCGGATGGGGCCGCGGAGTTGACGCTGGCGACGAAGACCTGATTGGTGATGGCGTTGGCGCGGCTGAGGACGACTTCCTGCGCGCGGTCGCTCGTCGGCGTGCGGACCACGTTGACGATCAACTCTGCGCCCATCCAGGCCAGATGGCGGGAGATCTCCGGGAACCAGGTGTCGTAGCAGATGGACAGTCCGATGCGGCCGACCCCGGCGAGGTCGACGACCTCGAACCGGTTGCCGGGTGTGGTCGTCTCGTACGGACGCCACGGGCAGATCTTGCGGTACGCGGCGAGGCGCTCACCCTGTGGTGAATAGACCGGTGTCGTGTTGTGGACGCGGTCGTCGGTGCCTCGCTCGTAGACGCTGCCGGGTACCAGCCAGATGCCCAGATCCCCCGCGAGCGCGGCGAAGGCCGCATCGCGTTTGCCGTCGAGCGGCTCGGCGGCCTCCTTCGGGGCGGCGGGGACGCCGGGGGCGCTCTCGCCGAGGTGCAGTTCGGGGTAGACGACGAGGGCGCCGGGTGCGCGCAGTTTCACGCGCCGCTCCACGTCGGCGGCAAAGCCTGCGAGGTCGTCGGCCGGGCGGTCGGGCGCCTGGGCGAGGATCAGGGGCAGGGGGCGGGCCATGCGGGAACACCAGCCAATCGAAGGGAGGGTTCTACGAGGAGAAGTCGACGGAGATTCGGGCACCGGTAACCAGAAATTTCGGTGAAATAAGAATGCGGCCAGTCAGCCATAGCCTCAAATACTTGAGAGGATTGATTATCATGCCTTTGAGGCATGAAGGCGTCATGCATCCTCCGTCTCCCGAGGGACCACCGCCATGGAAATCCGAGTGCTGCGCTACTTCCTGACCATCGTGGAGACCGGTTCCGTCACCAAGGCTGCCGAGGTGGTCCGCGTCGCCCAGCCCTCGCTGTCGCGCCAACTGCGCGGTCTGGAAGCGACCTTGGGGATGACACTCTTCGACCGCGGCGGCAAGCAGATGGTCCTGACGGCGGCTGGCCGGCGCTTCCTTCCCCTGGCCCGCGACCTGGTCGCCCGCGCGGACGCCGCCGAGGCCGCAGTCGGTGCGCTGGCTGCCGGTCGTGCCATGCGGATCACCGTGGCGGCGCCGCCCACCACCATCACCGACGTGATCGCGCCGTTCCTGGCCACCTGGGGGCCGGAGGATCCGCTCGTCACCGTGCAGGCGGAGAGTCCGGCACATGCGTACCAGGCCCTTGCGAGGGGCGCCGATGTAGCCATCTCCTCGGCACCTCCGAGGAGCCGTTTCGCCGGGCTCCCGGTGGCCCGCCTGCCGCTGTGGGCCTACGTCCGTGCCGACCATGCCTGGGCGGACCGGGACCGCGTCACCATCAGGGAACTTGCCGCGGAGCCCCTCATCGTCCTCACCCCGGCGCACGGCACCCGCCGCATCCTGGACCATGCCGTGCAGGATGCGGACGCCTCGTACGACATCGTGCTCGAATGCGACACCCCGCACGTCGCACAGGCCATGGCGGCTTCGGGCCATGGTGTCGCGGTGGTCTCCGACGATCCCCGCTTCGACCTGCACCCGCTGCTGATCCTCGACAGCACGGGCGAACCGCTGCAGATCCACCTGCACGCGGCGTGGGGCGCCGACCACTATGCGCTGCGCAGCATCGAGGCATTCGCGGCCGGGTTGTCACGTTTTTGTGTCGAGCGGTACGGGCCACAGGTCGCCGCCCGCCTGTGAACTGCAGCGACGACTACATACCACGGCCCTCACCACGACACGAGGCGTGACCGCACGCCGACCCGACGGCCGACAGTCCAAGGAGAGCTGGAGGTATGCCCGGCAGGCAGCCTGACCAGATCGGGCAGGCATTGGACGGCGGCCCCGGCGCGCCCCACCATGCGGCGATATCCCGCATCAGCTGCCAGCCCGAGAGGACCTCGGACCATGCCGAGACCGTTCCATGCCCGACGGCTACGCCGTGCCGCCGCTGCCGCCGTGCTCGCGGGGCTGTTCGCCGTCCCGCTGCCGACGATGGCGGCGCCTGCCGCAACCGCACCCGTACCGGGTGATCCGCTCACCGGAAGCGGTGCGGTGAACCGGACCGAACTCACCGCCGGCCAACTCGCCCGGGGTACTGCCGACGACACCGTGCCCGACAGTGCCTTCGCCCTGCCGGCGCAAGCAGCGCCACCCACCCACAGTTTCGAAGGCACCCTCACCCTCGACAGCCTCTCCACCGCCGGCGGATTCCGCGCACTGAGGGACCCGAACGGATACGGAGACGCAGCAGCCACCCGGCACCTACCGCCGGTCGACATCGCGCTCGTGCAGAACGGCAGCCATCTCGTCCCTGCGAAGCGCGGGCTGCAGTACACGGGGAACCAGGCGTGGAATCTGGCGGTGGGACCCGGCCGCGCGTGGAACGAGGACGGCGACGGCCAACGCACCCGCGCCTCCCTGCCGTTCGCGCTCGTCGAGCGCAACGCCAATTGCGTGCACAACGGCGCCCTGACGTTCCTCTTCGACCACACATCGATCTCCGAAGTCCGCTACCAGATCACCGCGGAGACCTGCGAGTACTTCCAGTTCGACATGTGGGGCCAGGTACCGGCCGACTACCGGCCCGGCCCCGTCGACGGCGCCGAGAACCTGCGCGACGCGTACGCCTCCGAGGTCGGGGACCGGCTCCCGACCAAGCCCATCTCGGCGCTGGCCACCGACTACCCGGACCGTGGGGTGGACGTGGCGAAGTTCGGCTCCGGCATCACGCCGTCCGCGCTGAGCACCTTCGGCTTCTACTTCGGCGGAGTCCACTACGTGGGCAACTGCCGGACCCGGCATGGGGAGTACCCGTTCTGCGGCCAGATGCTGCTGCCTTCGTACTCGACCGCGAAGTCGGCGTTCGCGGGAACCGCCATGCTGCGTCTGGCGCAGCGATACGGCCCGGCCGTGGCCCAGGAGAAGCTCTCCGACCGAATCCCCGAGACCGCCGACAACACTGCCTGGAGCGACGTCACCCTCGACCGCACCCTCGACATGGCCACCGGGAACTACACCTCGCCCGGCTACGAGACCGACGAATCGGGCCGCATGGCGGACTTCTTCGCGGCCGAGCCCTACGCCGACAAGATGCGACTCGCCCTGTCCTTCCCGCGAAAGGCCAGCCCCGGCAGCAAGTGGGTCTACCACACCTCGGACACCTTCCTCGCCAGCCGCGCGATGAACAACTACCTGCAGGACAAGGCCGGTTCGGACGCCGACATCTTCGACATGCTCCGTGACGACGTGCTCGAACCCATCGGCGTCGGGCCCGAGTCCCTCGTCTCCTCCCGTACCGACAACAGCCCCGGCGGGGCACCCTTCGGCGGCTACGGCATGTTCTGGACGCAGGACTCCGTCGCCCGGTTCGCGAAATTCCTCAACAACGACCACGGCGCCGTCAACGGAACGCAGATACTCGACCCGACACTGCTCGCGGCCACCATGCAACGCACACCGCAGGACCGGGGCATGACCACCACCGGCACCAAGCCCATGAAGTACCAGAACGGCTTTTGGGGCGCCGAGTTCACTTCCGCCGACAACCCCGCCTACACCAGCCCTTTCTACGTACCATTTATGTCGGGATACGGCGGCATCACCGTCGCGATGATGCCGAACGGCGCCACCTACTACTACTTCAGCGACAACAACGAGTTCAGCTGGAACGCCGCCGTCGCCGAAGCCGACAAGCTAGCGCCCATGCCCGGCGCGGCAGTTACTGCGAGGTAGACCCCATAAGACGCACCCTTGTCGGCCTGGGATGCTTCGCCTGACTATGGCCGTTGCCGGGGTGTCCCACCCGAACCCTTCCAGGTTCGATAGGAGACTCCGGCCAGCCGACAGTCGCTGAGGGGTGGACAGTTCAGGCTCCTTCGTGTGGTCACGCTCCTGCCCGTCGGGTACTGCAACCGACGGGCAGGAGCGTGCCTGAGTGCGTCACCGGGGCGGGATCGTGATCAAGCGATGACGCACAGGCTCTACTGAGACTGCTTGGTCTCGTTCGGGTCACGCGATGAGCTTGAGGTTGTGAGAGATGACGAGTCCGGCGGCGCCGAGCACCGTGGCGTGATCGTTGGCCTCGGCGAGGACGATCCGGGGGGGACCGGCCGCGTGTTGCAGGACTCGTGATTGCACGTGGTCTTCGATCTTGCGGCGGAAGGTGTCGCCTCCGGCGATGGCGTGGCCATGCAGGATGAACAGGCCAGGCGCCAGGATCTGCTGGAGGTTGACGATTCCCAGCGAGATGTTGTGGGCGAATCGGTCGAGCAGCTCGTCGGCGCCGGGGTGCTGGCGGGCGGCCAGGCGGGCGAGTGATCCGGTGGTCATGGTCTGGGCGGCGGGCAGGCCCAGGGTTGCGGCTTCGTCGCGCAGCCATTCGTCGGTGGCGATGGTCTCCCAGCATCCTCGCTGGCCGCAGGGGCAGTTGCGGCCATCCAGTTGGACGACGGTGTGCCCGATCTCGCCGCCGGCTCCGGCTTGGCCGCGCTGCACGGTGTCGTCGATCACGAGTCCCACGCCCAGCACGTCGGCGAGGTAGAGCGAGGCGAACGAGTGGACGCCACGGGCCTGCCCGAACCAGCGGTCGCCCAGTGCCTGAGCGCGGGGGTGGTGATCGAGATAGACCGGCAGGCCGACTCTTTCGGACACCAACGGTCCCAGGGGCAGTCCACTGAGCACGGGGGCAAGGTTGGCTTTGATGATCGTGCCGGTGTCGGTGTTGACCATGCCGCCGACCGCGACGCCCACGCCTAGAGGCGGTGCGCCCTCTGCCGGTAGCACGCGGTTCAGGCAGTCCACGACGCAGTCGATGACCGTGTCGGCGTCGCGGGTGTCCGGAAGGAACGTGCCGGTCGACGTCGACAGTACGTCTCCCGCCGTGCTGACCAGGGCGGCATCGACCTGTCCGGGCATGAGGTGGACGGCTGCGATGGGAGGGCCGGATGGGGAGAACCACAGGGGTCGGGCGGGCTTGCCGCCGGTCGCACCGCTGGACCGTGGGTCCCCCTCGACGAGGATGCCGCTGTCGATCATCGGCTGGACGATCGTGCCGATTGCGGCCCGGGTGGTGCTGGTGAGCCGGGCCAGATCCGAGCGGGACAGCGGGCCGATGTCGTAGAGGGACTGCAGCACCCGGGAGCGGTTGACCTGGTGGGCCAGGCTCGGGGAGATCAGCGGGGTGGCCGCGCGCTCGCGCCGTGGTGACACCGCGCGAGCGCGTGAGTCCTGGCGATCGTGGACGGACGTCAAGGCTGCTCCATCGGTTCGATTCCGGTAGGGCCGTTTCTGGCAATGCCAGTATAGATCGCATACAAACCTCTTGTCCCGCGTGGGTGCCCAGAGGTGGCCAGCTCAACTCAGAGCACCCCGGGTTGGCGCCGAATAATCAGCCTTTATCAGGCTAAGCACACTCCAGTGATCGGCGAGGTCGACTCTTGACAACCTCAGGTTCGCATTGAGAACGTACAAACCTCGGTAGGGATGACGCAGGTCACATCTCGCAGCTGAACCCCCGCCGCAGTCCTCAACCCCAGCTGTTGCACAGGAGGTCTTCATGTTGAACGTCGGCATTGTTGGCGGGGGGATTCGCGGGCACATGTACGCGCAGTCGCTGGACGGCTTCCCGGACGTGCGTGTCCGTGCCGTCTGCGACCTGAACCATCAGGCCGCGCAGAAGGTGGCAGACGAGTTCGGCCTCGCACCCTTCACCGATCACCGCACGATGCTCGAGCAGACCGAACTCGACGCGGTGATCGTGGCGACACCCGATTTCGCCCACCGCGAAGCCGCCGTGGACGCGGCAGCCAGTGGCGCGCACCTGCTGATCGAGAAGCCACTGGCCACGACCGCCGAGGACTGCGCCGCGATCAGCGATGCGGTGCAGCGGGCCGGGGTGCAGTGCATGGTCGGATTCGAGAACCGGTGGAATCCGGCTATCCGCCGGATCCACGACTTGTCGGCCTCCGGCGAGCTGGGAGATGTGCTGACGCAGAACATCCTGCTCAGCAACACCTACTATGTGCCGACCACGATGATTCCGTGGGCGGCGAAGTCCTCGCCGGCATGGTTCTTGATGAGCCACACCGTCGATGCCGCGGTCTGGGTGGCGGACAAGCGCGTGACATCGGTGTTCGCGAGCGGCTCGCGCGGTCGTCTGGCGGAGCTGGGCGTGGACACCTGGGATGTCGTCCATGCGCTGCTGGCCTTCGACGACGGCACCACGGCCAATCTGACCTCAACCTGGGTGCTGCCGGATTCGTCGCCGTCGGTCGTGGATTTCCAGTACAAGGCCGTGGGCACCAAGTCCGCCGTCGACGTGGATCTGCAGGACCACGGCATTCGCCATGCGGGCGAGGCATACAAGTGGCCCGGCCTGCTCGGCGGCGAGATCGACGGACGCCTGCAAGGGCCGCCCACCTGGATGGTGCAGTCCTTCGTCTCCAGGCTCAATGCCGGTGAGCCCGTCGGCCCCGGCCTCGACCAGGGAGTTCTGGTCACCGACATTGTCCTGGCCGTCCTGGAGTCCCTGCGCACCGGCGAGGTCACACCGATCAACCGGAGGCCGGCCGGCTGACCGTCGGCCGGTCCTCAAGGGGACATGCTGCGAGAACAAGGATTGACATGACACCGAATATGACTGCTGTGGCAGAGCGCCCAAGCTTGCGCGGCGCCGTGGCCAAGCAGGGTAACCGTTACCGCGACTACGCCCTCGTGGCCGTCTTCGCGACCGAGGTCCTCTTCTGGACCCTGCAGAGCCCCGCCTTCCTGACCCTCAACAACCTCCTCAACATCGCCAGACAGGCGTCAACCATCGGGATCATGGCGGTCGGTATGACCTACGTGATCCTCATAGCCGGGATCGACCTCTCGGTCGGCAGCCTGGTCAGCTTCACGGGCATGCTGATCGCCTCGACACTGATCGGGATCGACAGCATCATCGCCGCCCTCGCCGTGGCACTCGGCTTCGGCGCCGTATCGGGACTGTTCAGCGGCTACCTGGTCTCACGGCTCCACGTACCGGCCTTCATCGCCACGCTCAGCCTGATGCAGGTCTACCTCGCCGGCGCGCAGCTGTGGAACGACGGCGGACCCCTGTCGGTAACCAACTCCGCCGTCCTCATGCTGGGGTCCGGCTACATCGGCCCGGTGCCGGTCCCGGTGGTGGTCTTCGCAGTGATTCTCCTGTGCGGCCACTGGGTCCTGTCTCAAAGCGTCTTCGGCCGGCATGTCTACGCGATCGGTGGCAATCCCGAGGCGGCACGTCTGGCCGGCATCCCGGTCCGGCGGGTGACGCTTACCGTCTACGCACTCAGCGGAGCCCTCGCCGGGCTGGCGGCACTGCTCTTCGTCGGCAGGCTGGCCACCGCCAGCCCGCTCACCGGCACCGGCCTGGAACTGCAGGTCATCGCCGCCGTGATCGTCGGCGGATGCAGCCTCTTCGGAGGCAAGGGCAACCTGCGAGACACCCTGCTCGGCGTGCTTGTCCTGACCATGCTCCAAAACGGGCTCACCCTCGTGGGCGTGTCCGGCTTCTGGCAGAACTTCGCCACCGGCGTCGCGGTGCTGCTCGCCGTTCTCCTCTCGGGGGACGTCCTGGCCAAAATGCGCAAGAAAGAGGCATGACCATGAATTCGATGTTCCAGCGCCGTACCACGCGGCTGACTTTCGCAGGACTGACCGCTTCGTTGTCCGTGGCCGTCGTGGCCTGCAGCGCAACGGGCCCGGGAGGCTCGTCGGTGAAGGACACCTCCGACAGGCAACTCGTCATCGGTCACAGCTACCAGGACCTCTCCAGCCCGTACTTCGCCGACGAGCGCAAGGTGGAGAAGGCGCTGGCTGCGAAGAACGGCTACAGCTACGTCGCCACCCAGGCGTCGAACAATCCGGCCACCCAGCTCACCGACATCGAGAACCTCATCTCCCGCAAGGTCAACCTTCTGGTGATCGACGCGATCGACCCGAACGCGGTGGTGCCCGGGATCAAGAGCGCGAACAGCGCCGGAATCCCGGTGGTCATGCTGATCCGCAAACCCGCGGGCGGCGACTACAGGAGTCTGGTCTACCTCGACAGCATCAAGGACGGGGCCACCGCCTGCTCCGAGGTCGCCAAGCGCCTGGGCGGCAAGGGCAAGGTCGTCAACCTGACCGGACCGCTGGACATCCTCGCCGCGAAGGAGCGGTCCACCGGCTGCACGAACGAGCTGAAGAAGTATCCCGGCATCGAGATCGTCGCCAGCCCGCAGACGGACTTCACCCAGCGGGACGCCGAGCAGAAGATGACCGACGTCCTGCAGGTGCACCATGACGTCGACGCAGTCTTCGGCGGCAACGACGACATCGCCCTCGGCGCCATCCGCGCGTTCACCTCTGCCGGCATCGACCCCAAGACCAAGGTCGTGATCGGCATCGACGGAACGCAGGCCGGGCTCCAGGCCGTGTGCAACGGCACCTACACGCAGTCCCTCGCGACGTTCCCCGTCAAGGAGGCCGAGATCGTCATGGACACCGCCGCCAAGATCCACACGGGCAAGTCCGTGCAGAAGGAGGTCCTCTTCCCGGCCGTGCCTGTCAACGCGGACAACATCAAGGCGGCGGTGAAGACCGCCGGATACCCGATCACGTCCTGTCCTGCCGCCAAGTGACGAACGACAACCGCAAAGGAGAGCGGCCATGCAGGAACTTGAACAGCGTCCTGGCGGCGTGACGGGGCCGGCGCCCGCGGTCTTGGCACAAGGCGTCACCAAGCGCTTCGGCGGCGTGGTGGCACTGGACAACGTGACCTTCTCAGCCCGGGCGGGAGAGGTGACCGCCCTGGTCGGAGACAACGGCGCAGGCAAGTCCACCTTGATCCGGTGCCTGTCCGGTGTGCACTCACCCGACGAAGGGGGA
This sequence comes from Streptomyces griseoruber, assembly GCF_001514205.1. Taxonomy (GTDB): domain Bacteria; phylum Actinomycetota; class Actinomycetes; order Streptomycetales; family Streptomycetaceae; genus Streptomyces; species Streptomyces griseoruber. The sequence continues at coordinate 44,971 of NZ_KQ948788.1, forward strand.
CTGTTCATGAACGGGGCGCCGGTGACCTTCTCCGGCCCCAACGACGCACGGCTTGCGGGCATCGAGACGGTGCACCAGAACCTGGCCCTGGCCGACAACCTGGACGTCGCGGCGAACCTCTTCCTCGGCCGGGAACTGTCCGGCGGCCCCCGCTCACTGTTCCGTCTGCGGAAGAAGCCCATGGAAGCCAAGGCGGCCGAACTGATCGACGAGTACGGGATCCGCATGCCCAACATCAAGGCGAAGGTGGGCGCCATGTCGGGCGGCCAGCGCCAAGGCATCGCCATCGCCAGGGCAGTCGGCTGGGGCAGTGAGGTCGTGCTGATGGACGAGCCCACCGCCGCACTGGGCGTGAAGGAGACCGGGCGCGTGCTGGAAGTTGTCAGGTCCCTCGCCGATCGCGGTCTGGCGGTCGTGTTGATCAGCCACAACATCGAGCAGGTCATGCAGGTGTCGGACTTCGTGTGGGTGCTGCGAGGCGGGCACATGATCGCCGATCTGCGGGCCGAGAACACAAACACCCAGGAAGTGGTTCACTACATCACCACTGGCGTAGGTCTCGGCGCATGACAGCCGGGGAGCCAAGCTCCCCGGCCGACGCCGGACCGCCATCGCACGAGTACGGGCAATACCAGAAGAACACAGTCAGGGGCGCGACAGTCAGGCGCGCCGACTGTCCCGTCTCATTGACTCTGACTACGTGACCGTCGGCGACGCAACCCGCGCCCCCTGAGCAGGCGTGAGAAGAGACTCCTCAGCATGGTCGAGCCGTCGTGGGGCGGGCCGGGCCGAGACCGACGCCGCAAGGTGCCGATGCCGAAGTCGTCGATGCCCTCGTCTACTGGCCAGGTCGGTCGTTGATGTGGTCATGGGTGGGGACCTTGCTGATGGCAGGGTGTGGGCGGGTGAACTGGCCGCTCTGCATGAGCGGTTCGTGCAGCGTTTCAACATGTCGGAGCCGCGTGAATCAGCTCTTGCCTATATGCGGGAGCTGGATGCTGAACCGGATCGAGTGGGACGCCGACGAGGTCCTGGACGACGTCCGTGCCTACGTCGTGGAACACCTCGGTGACCGCGATGCCGTCCTGATTGTCGACGACACCGGCTTCCTGAAGAAGGGCGTCCGGTCGGCCGGGGTGCAAAGGCAGTACTCCGGCACCGCCGGCTGTACCGAGAACTGCCAGATCGGTGTGTTCCTCGCCTACGCCACGGGCCGCGGACGCACGCTGATCGACCGTCGGCTGTATCTGCCCACGTCTCGTGGTCGGCCCGCTGCGGAGCCGCCCGATGGCATGGCTGAGCGGCGCAAACCCCGGGTATTGACGAGTCCCGCTGATCAGGAAGGTCGTCGGCGCGCGCGGGTCGGTGATCGGGTCTGGCGGATAGCCGAGCCGCTGGGGTAGAGACGGTCGCTAGTGCCGCGG
>NZ_KQ948788.1:46676-82600 GCF_001514205.1 Streptomyces griseoruber
TTGCCTGCCGCGGCACTAGTTCGGGCGTATGAGCTGGCGCCCCACCGCCCCGTCGGCGAGGCGGTCCAGGGCTGTGTTGACCTCAGCAAGGGGGACTTCGGAGTCCGCGAGGAGGCCGACGGGGAGTAGGCCGGCGCGGTACAGCTCACCGTAGCGGGGGATGTCGCGCCGGGGAACGGCGGATCCCATGTAGGAGCCGACGAGTTGGCGCTCTTCTGCAACCAGGCTCAGGGCGGGGAGCTTGAAGCTGCTGGTGGGGTGCGGCAGACCGATCGCGACGGTGGTGCCGCCGCGTAGGCCGTCACCAAGGCGTCCGGGTGTCCTGCCGCCTCAAAGGCGAAAGCGGCGCCGCCTGCCGTCAGGTCGAAGCCAGGCAGGCACCGGCAGCAACGGACGGATGGCCGCCCACTCCGCGTCCGTCATGTCCGACGGATAGCGGCGGACCCGGTCCGGATGATCGGCCGCATTCCCGTACACGTGCGCGAGGCAATCACACGATCGGGAGTCGAAGTTGAGAACAGCGGGCGCAAGCGCGTACAACTGCGACAACAGGGCCTCCTGGTACTGCTCGGTTCGGTTCGCACCTCCGAGCTACCAAGGGGCGCTGCCTTCATGCGCCGACCGCCAGAAGATCACCCCGGCGAGAAGCCTGTTCGACCTGCACGTTCCATGATCGGTTGAGATACGGCTTCTCAGTCGTCCTACCCAAGCCTTGGACCTTCACCAAGGACGTCGTGCGAGTCGCGAGGAACTGCGGCCCAGGTGTGACGGTCGAGCAAGTGGCCACCGACTTCGGAACGCACCCGATGACGTTGTGGAAATGGATGCACCGGGCCGGCATCGATGACCGGGCCAGACCAGGGGTATCCAGTCAGGAGAGCGCGGAACTGCGGGAAGCACGTCGGCGGATCAAGCTGCTCGAGCAGGAGAACGAGGTCCTGCGCGGGGCCGCAGCCTATCTGCCGTGGGCTCATCTGTCAGGCAAAACTCACATCCCGCCCTCTCAGAAGCGCCCCGCCGGAAACACCGCCCGCACCTCCCACCCGGCCCTCTCCCCTTCGCGTGGACCGGCCCGGAGTTCACCGCCCAGCGCCGTCACCCGTTCCGTGAGACCGACGAGGCCGAAGCCGCCGCCGTGTGCGGCGGGCGGGAGTTGGGCGCCGCCGTGGCCGTCGTCCGTCACGGTGACCTCCAAGTGCCGGCCGGAGCGGCGCAGCCCCACGGTGACCTCGGCGGCGTCGGCCGCGTGGCGTCGTACGTTCGTCAGGGCCTCCTGCACGACCCGGAAGGCGGCGGCCTGCACCTCGTGCGGCAGGTCGTCGGGCAGGGTGGGGTCGCGGCGCAGGGTGACCTTCTGGACGGGGCTCGCGAAACCGTCGACGAGTTCGGCCACGGCCGCCAGGTCGCCGACCGGGCGGTGGCCGGCCGCGTCCGGTCCGGCGTCGCGCAGTACGCCCACGGTGCGCCGCATGGAGGCCAGGGCCTCGGTCGCGGCGCGTTCGATGCCCGCCAGGACGGGGTCGAGGTCTTCGGGCCGGCTGGTCGCCATCATGCGGGCCACCTGGCTCTGCACGAGGATGCCGGTGACGTGGTGGGCAACGAAGTCGTGCAGGTCGGCGGCGATGGCGAGGCGTTCGGCGCGCCGGGTCTCGGTGACCGCGACGGTGCGGCGGTAGTCGAGCGAGCGCAGATAGCCGGCCATCCCGGCGGTGCTGCCGAGCAGCACCAGCCCCAGTACCGTGACCAGCAGCAGGTTCTCGTCGGTGACCGAGTGGTAGTAGCGCGCCGACAGGCCGAGCAGGGCCAGACCGTCCAGGACGCCGCACACCACGGCCCATCGCTGCGGGCAGTGCCGCACGGCGATGAAGGTCAGGGTGAGCAGGATGACGATCTCGCCGGGGCCTAACAGCTCCGACCGTCCGGCGAGGACCGCACCCACGCTGCACGCCAGCGAGAAAGCGGCGGGCACAGCGGTGCGCAGCTGCGGGGTGAACCACGGCGGGCGCCGGGCGACGGGCCACAGGACGGCGGCCAGGCCGGTGAGGAGCACCACGGTCGCCAGCCAGGTCGCCCGGCCGGTGGAGGCCGTGAAGCTCAGGTCGTAGACCACGAGCCCGAGCAGGGCGCCCACGGCGAGCCCCCGCGCGCAGCCCCGGCCAGTAGCGGATTTCATGCTGGCCACGGTATGCGAAGCTCGGTGGGACGGGATCGGCCGAACGGTCGAGCGGACAGGCCGCGAACCCTGGCCGTTCGGCCGAGGCGGGCGCGGGTCCGTACCGGCGAGAGTGGAGCCACTTCCTCCTCTCCGACCATTCAGGAGTACGTGATGCAGTCCCGCAGGTTCGTCATCGGGGTGATCGGAGGCGCGGCGGCCGCGCTTGCCCTCGGCGCACTCGGCACCCATCTGCTCTCCAGTACAGAGTCCACCACCGAGCTCGACGCGCACAGCACGGTGTCGGTGGACGGCCACAAGGCGCTGTCGGCCGACATCGTCGCCGGTCGGACGCAGAGCCGGTACCACCCGCTCCCCTGGGTCGGCGACAAGATCTCCGGTGTGACCTGCCTGACCGGTCTGGAGGCCGTCGCGGGAGCCACCGTCACCTGTACAGGCCACAAGAGCGACGGTTCGACGGTCCACATCCCCGTCACCGTGGTCAAGGCCTCGGCCGACTCCGTCACGTGGAAGTTCGAGCGCTCATGAGCACTGTCCTGGCCGGTGTCGGCCTCACCAAGAAGTACGGCTCCACCACGGCCCTGGCGGGCGTGGACGTGGAGGTCGGTACCCGCGACTCCCTCGCGATCATGGGCCCGTCGGGCTCCGGCAAGTCGACCCTGCTGCACACCCTCGCCGGGATCATCCGCCCCGACGGCGGCCAGGTTCTCCTGCGCGGCGAGCGGATAGACGACCTGGGCGAGAACCGGCTCAGCGCCCTGCGCCGCAAGCGCTTCGGATTCGTCTTCCAGTCCGGCCAGTTGCTGCCCGAGCTGCCCGCCGAGGAGAACGTCGCCCTCCCGTTGATGCTGGAGGGCCTGCCCCGCGCACAGGCGGTCGAGCGCGCCCGGCGCTGGTTCGCGCCGCTCGGTCTGGACGGTCTGGAGCGGCGCCGCCCCGGCCAGTTGTCCGGTGGGCAAGCCCAACGGGTCGCCATCGCACGCGCGTTGGCCGTGGCACCCGACGTGGTCTTCGCCGACGAGCCGACTGGCGCCCTGGACCAGGCGACCGGCACGGAGGTCGTCCGTCTGCTGACGTCGGTGACCCGTGAGCAGGGTGCCGCCCTGGTGATGGTCACGCACGATGCCGAGGTGGCCGCCCACTGCGACCGGATCCTCCAGGTCCGCGACGGCCGTATCACCAACTACAGCCAGTTCACCGCAAGTTGAGCCTCCGGAGCCCTCGATGCGTTCCCCCGTCCTGCCCCTGACCTGGCACCTCGCCAAGTCGTCCGGCCGCCGCGGCCTGCAGAACCACCTCCTCGCCGCCGCTGCCGCCGCCGTAGGCTCCCTCGTCCTGCTGACGCTGCTCGCTGCCTACTTGGGTGCGGGCGCCCGCGCCGACCGCACGGCCTGGCGCACCCCCGCCCCGGACCGCCACGGCACCGCGATCGAGGCCCTCGCCACCACCTACGTCCGCGACGAACCCATCACCGTCGTATCACTCGCCCAACTCCCCGGCCGCAGAACGACACCAGCCCCACCCGGCCTGAACACCTTCCCGAAACAGGGCGAGTGGTACGTCTCCCCGGCCCTCGCCAAGCTCCTCCGCGCTCTCCCCTCGGCCCAACTCGCCTACCGCTTCCCGAAGTCGACGCCCTCCGGCACGATCGGCACCGCCGGACTCGCCTCGTCCGACGAGCTCGTGGCCGTCATCGGCCGGGCGCCAACGGACCCCGCCGTCTCCAAGTCGGCGGACGCACAAGGCTTTTACGACGAGGGGCTGACCTCGCGCGCCGTGGTCTCCGGGTTCTCCGGTACACGGCGCAGCGTGTTCACCGTCGACGACCAGTCCGCGGTGCTGCTCGGCGTGGGTCTCCTGGTCGTCCCCGTGATCGTGCTGGCCTCCGCGGCAGGACGGCTCGGTGCGGCCCGCCGGGAACAACGCCTCGCGGCGCTGCGGCTCGCCGGGGCGACTCCCCGGCAGATCCTCGCCATGAGCGGCGTGGAGGCGGCCGCGGTGGGAGCGGCCGGTGCCCTGACCGGTGCGCTGGCCTACGGGGCGCTGCTGCCCGCGCTCGCCGAGGTCCCGTACAGCATCGGGACCTGGTACACCGGGCAGTTGTGGGTAGGCCTGCCGTGGGTGGTGGCGGTCGTGGTGGGCGTGGCCGGGCTGATCGCGGTGAGTGCGGTGTCGATGCTGCGTCAGGTCGCGTCCTCGCCGCTCGGTGTCGCCCGGCAGTCGGACCCGCGCCGTACCCGGCTGGTCCGGCTCGTGCTGTTCTTGGCGGTGCTGGTCTACATCCGGGTCAGCACGGACGGCAGGACCCTGAAGCCCGGGACGCTGGTCGCGCTGATGTTGTTGTTCTACGGCGGTTTCTGGATGTTCGGGCCGTGGGTCGTGGACCGGCTGGGCCGGATCGCGGGCCGGTTCGCCCGCCGCCCCGCCACCCTGCTGGCCGCCCGCCGGCTCAGCGACGACCCGCGCGGTGCCTGGCGGACGGTAAGCGGTCTGGTGCTGGCCGGGTTCGTCGCCGGGTTCTTCACCGTCGGCCATCTCGGCATCGTCGGCCTCGACCACCGCGGCCAGGTCGCCGTGCCGACCGCGAACGCCGCCGACGCCCGGCACGCGGTCGGCGAGGCCCGCCGACTGCTGCGCGCGGCGGGCGTCGACGCGACCGTCGGCACGAGCGACGACGGCATCCTCCTAGGCGGCATGGACGGCGTGGTCGCACACGTCTCCGGCGGACCGGACCGACTCGACACGGCCGTCACATCACTCCAGCCCCTCGGCGCGGGGCGACTGCCGTACGCCGGGGCCTACGCCGAGGCCCCGGACACCTCCGTCACCGACCGCCTCGCCCAGCTCGGAACCGCTACCCTCGCCGTGAGCTTCCTCATTGCGACGGCCTCCGCCGGACTGACCGCCGCCGCGAACGTCCTCGACCGGCGCCGTACGTACGGTCTGCTGCGGCTGTCCGGCACCCCGCTGAAGGTGCTGGACCGGGCCAGGGTCCGCGAAACGGTCCTCCCGCTGCTCGTCCTGGCCGGCGGCACCACCGCGACCGGCCTCTACGCCGCCGTCCAGGTCAACAAGGCGGCGGGCAGCACGATCAGCACCTCCGGCGCCGTACAACTGGCCGTCTGCGTGACCCTCGGCGCCCTCGCCATGCTCGCCGCGATCGGCGCCAGCCGCCCGCTGCTGCGCGCGGTCACGGCGGACCCGACCCGGGCGACGGACTGACACCGGCCACCACCTTCCCCTGAGGCATGATCGACCCATGACCGTCCCCGCCCCGCCCATCCGTGTGCTGATCGCCGACGACCAGGAGATGGTCCGTACCGGTTTCCGGTTCTTCCTGGACGCGCAGCCCGACATCACCGTGGTCGCCGAGGCCGTCGACGGCGAGGAGGCCGTGGCGCTGGCCCGGCGCGAGCGGCCCGATGTGTGTCTGCTCGACATCCGGATGCCGAAGCTGGACGGGCTGGCGGCGACGCGGTTGCTCGCGGGGCCGGACGTGGCCGATCCGCTGCGGGTGGTAGTGGTGACGACCTTCGACCTGGACGAGTACGTGTACGGCGCGCTGCGCGGCGGGGCCTGCGGGTTCCTGCTGAAGGACTCGGGGCCGACGCTGCTGGCGGAGGCGGTCCGGGCGGCGGCGGTCGGCGACTCGCTGGTCTCGCCATCGGTCACCGTCCGGCTGCTCAGACACCTCACCGCCCCGACGACGGCGGCACCCGAGCCGGCCTCGCCCGCACCGGCACTGCGCGAGCCGCTCACCGACCGCGAGGCCGAGGTCGTCCGGCTGGTCGCCCTCGGCCGGACGAACGCCGAGATCGCCGCCGAACTGTACGTCTCGCTGTCCACGGTGAAGACGCACCTCTCCAGCGTTCAGCTGAAACTGGCCGCGCGGAACCGCGTCGAGATCGCGGCCTGGGCCTGGCAGCACGGTCAGGTGCGGCCGGGTCCCTGAGCCGTCCGGCGGAGGTTTCAAGATCCACGGCGGCCCCGGGCGTGCCCTTCGGCACCGCCCACCAGGGCAAAGTCGCCTACGCGGCCGGTTATACGGGGCTGGGGGTGGGTGCCACCCGGTTCGGCGCCGACGTGATGCTGGACCTGCTCGCGGGCGAGCGCACCGAGTGCACCGAACTGGAGATGGTCCGCAGGAAGCCGCTGCCGTTTCCGCGGGAGCCGTTCGCCTGGACCGGCATCGCCCTCACCAAGCGGTCCCTGGCTCGAGCCGACTCCCACGCGGGCCGCCGCAACCTGTGGCTGAAGGCCATGGACCGGCTGGGGCTGGGCTTCGACAGCTGAGGCGCGGGGACCCGAAACCAGTGGTCAGCGGGGTGTGAAGGCGCACACGTGATCAGCAGGCGTACGCCCAGCTGCACCGTGTTACCCATTCACCACCAAGAAGTGGTCGGATCCCGCGTAATGCCCGGCCGGAGCCTCTGTCTGTGTTCCTGACGCGAAACCGCGTCCGACGGAGCTCTGGAGAGAGGAAGGTCCCTGTCATGACTGGGGCCAGGACGGCGGCCGTGGCTGGCATCCGTATCACCGGATCCCGAGGCCTGCCGCCGGGAGTGGGAGCGCAGCCCCCGGGGGTCGCCCTGCTTCCGGCGGGCCGCCCCCTTCCTGGCCCGTTCCTGGTCGACGGCGGCTTCCTCAAGGGCGTCCATGACCTCTTGCCGATGCACATCCCGGCGGCGTCGTGGTGGGCGCGGGCGGTGGTGGAGTCCGCGCTGACCAGGGAGTCCGACTGCCCCTGGCGGGCGACCTCAGCAATCACGCCTTCCAGCAGTGCGGTGAAGACGCCCGGCGTCCCTCCACACCCGGAAGCGGCCGTAGACCGTCGGCCACGGCCCGAACTCGCCCGGCAATTCCCCTGCACCCACCGGGTCCTGCGCCCTCGAAGCCTGGCCGACTGCCGGTGAGCTGAACCGAGACGTTCGCGCCCCAACTCTCGTAGATGATGAATTCCTCATCCATCAGACCATGCTTGTTCCGGATGCCGACAGTGACCAGGTTTATGGCGTATTTCTTGCCAGTGGGCGGGATGAAGCCGCCTTTGCCGTCGGGCATGGGCCGGGTGAACGTGCCGGTGGTGACTCCGGTCACGGCGGTGAGGTTGCCCTTGGCCACTCGGACCGGGTGGTCGACCGCGCGGGTGTCGGGCGCGATCGGCTCGAGATCATGATCGCAATGCTGGCCCCCGTGCCGCCGCAGGACCCCGCCGCTAACGGCCCTGGCCTACGCCGAGCTGCACCTGCTCATATCCACGCCCAGTTTCACCCGCTGGACCCAAGAGCACGACGAAGAGATGAGGGACGGTCCGGCCTGCTACGCGGAGATCGACGAAGTCGCCGCCCTGACGGCCGCCGCCTTGGCCCAGGGGTTCGTCGGCAGACCGGCGAGACGCCGCAGTGTGCACTCGCCCGTCACCACGCTTTGAACGGCAGTGAACAACCAGGCCACATACGTGTGGGGGACCTCGCCGTTCGGCCGGAGCGTCCGCCTCCGCCTCCGCCTCCGCGGTCCGGGCCGGTATGGCCCCGCCGCTCGAACCGGCTGGCACCCCTCAGGGCCGCGGCGCGCGCGACCGTGTCCGCGCTGACCGTACGGTCAGCGCGGACACGGCCCTGCAGCTTCTCAGGGAGGCGCACGGTGAGCCGGGCACCGGCCCCCGGCCGTTCGCGGCCTTCCCGGACGCCTCCGGCATGGCGGCCCCGGCCGCGGCGTTCACCGCCGCCGAGGCACCTGTGCCCTCTGCCGCGCAGCGGTTCCAGCCCTGGCCGACCGCAGCCCGCCTCGTCGCGGCCGCGGACAGGGAGCTGCCGTCGGCGCACAGCGTGCCGACGCGGGTGTTGCCGGGCCCTGCGTCAGAAGGTCAGGTTCCAGGCGTCGATCTTGCCTGTGTCGGAGGCGGCGTTGTCGTTGACGCGCAGATTCCAGGTGCCGTTCGCGACCTCCGAGGAGGCGTTCACGGTGTAGGTCTGGGCGATGTTGTCGGCGCTGCCGCCGGCGTGGTTGTGCAGCGTGTAGACGGTGCCGTCCGGCGCCACCAGGTCGACCTTCAGGTCACCGATGTAGGTGTGCTTGATGTCCACACCCACCTTGAGGGTGGCCGGGGCGTTGCCGGTCACGCCGGTCACGGCGATCGGGCTCTCCACGGTTGCGTTGTCGTTGACGGCGAAGTCCGCGAGGTTCTCGAAGTACTTGCCGGGCGGCGGGGTGGTCCCGACGGCCTTGAGGGCGTCGACCTGTCCTTCGCCGAAGAACGAGTTGCTGGCCGTCGTGCCCGTGCAGCGGCTGTCCGAGGGGCAGGCGATGTCGTTGGCCTGGGCGGCCAGCTTGGCGCGGATCTCCGCTGGGGTGATGCCAGGGTTGGCGCTGGCGATGAGTGCCGCCACGCCGACCACGTGCGGGGTGGCCATCGAGGTGCCGCTCTTGCTGCCGTAGCCGCCGCCGGGGACGGTGGAGTACACGTTGCTGCCCGGCGCCGCGACGTCGATGACGCCCTGACCGTAGTTGGAGAACGAGGCCTTGGTGACGCCCGTGCCGTTGGCCGCGACCGTGACCACGCCCGGCAGCTCCGTCGGGATGTCGAGGCAGGCGTTGGTGATGGTGCGGGTGACCGGCGTCGAGTCGTTCGGGCTCGCGGAGTCGGTCGTCTTGTGGGCGAGGTCGTAGTTCTCGTTGCCCGCCGCGGCGATCTGGAGGGAGCCCTTGCCCTCGGCGTACTCCTGGGCGCGCCTGACGCCTTCGATGATGGCGGCCTGGTCGATGTCGTCCGGGCAGTTGAACTGCCACGGGTCCGTGTAGTAGCTGTTGTTGGTGACCTTGAAGCCGTGGTCACCGGCCCACACGAAGCCGCAGATGGTGTTCTCGGCGAAGAAGAAGGAGTTGCCCGGCTCGGCGACCCGGACCGCGGCGATCGTCACCCCGGGGGCCACGCCGACGACGCCCTTGCCGTTCTTGGCCGCGGCGATGGTGCCCGCTACGTGGGTGCCGTGCGTGTCGACGTCCCGCCAGGCGCCGGCACGGGTGTCGGGCTTGCCGTAGGCGCAGGAGACCGAGTCGGCCGCGTCGAAGTTGGGCGCCAGGTCCTGGTGCCGGTCGTCCACACCGGTGTCCAGGATGCCGACCTTGACGGAGGCGGAGCCCGGGTTCACGGCCCAGGCCTGGTCGGCCTTGATCTGGCTCATGTCGGCCCGGACCGGTTCTCCGGCCGGGGTCGAGGCCTGGGCCGGATCGGCCGGGAGCGCCGGGTTGTAGGCGTCGGCCGGGACGTCCGAGGTGCGCGTGGCGCCGACCTGCTGCACGCCGGCGACGCCGCGCATGGTGGCGGCGAACCCGCTGGACGCCGAGTGGGCGACGATCACGCCGATGGCGTCGAAGTTCGAGAAGACGGTGCCGCCGTTGGCCGCGATCGCGGAACGGACCGCCGAGCTGTCGCCGGGGGCGGTGATCACGAGGTAGGCACGCGTGCCGGCCACCCAGGCCGCACTCCGGGAAGCCGGCACGGCGGCCGGAGCGTGGGCCTTGGCGGCCGTCGCGGTGGAAGGGGCGACGGGGAGCGTGCCCGCGAGGGCGCCCGGGGCGCCGAACGCGAGGACGGCGCCGAGCGTGGCCGCCAGCACCAGCGTGCGTCTAGGTCGGCCGGATATGGGGGGTATCAATGCGTCCTCCGGAGACGGCCCGGCCGGCGCTGAGGGCACCGGCGGGGCCGTACGAAACGAATGGTGGATGCAAGATGTCAGGTGCATGCTCCTGTGCGGAAGTACCTTTCCGCGCAGGCACGCCATAGGGGCATGGCTGAAAAGAGACGCACTCCGGGCATCGAGGGGTCGAGACCCCTCGGGAACTCGGCGACACCGACCGCGCCCTGGCATACGCCGCCGACCTGGCGCCGGCCGTGCTGCCCGCACCAGAGCCGGACCCGACCCGAGGCGCTCCCCGGCCATCGCCGCCTCGAGGCCGCTCAGTACGAAGGGCCTGCGGCCCGCATCCACATCACCTACGACGGACCCACCACCGTCACCGATCCCCTCGTCCCCGGCGCCCGAGAGCAGTACGCCACCGTCGTCCTCGCCTGGATCGGCGCCGGCACCTGGCCGCAGCCCGCACCGAGCGGACCCGCCCCGAACTCCCCGCCGACGTCGATGAGGTGACCGCGCCCAACATCCACGGAACCCACCTGCCCGCGCTCAGGACCCATCTGCCGCTCGGCCGGCCCGAGCACTCGACCGGCAACCAGCACGACCGGCGCAGGGCCGGCATCCACCGCGGCACCAGCGCCCCGGCGGAAGTCGCCGCGGACTGTGACAAATCCTCTAATGATCACTGAGTGAGCGATGGGCCTGGCTTGGGAATCTGGTGCTGTGACCGGGAACGTTCGCCGGGGTCAGCTCGATGGGTCCGATCGTGCTGCTTCCCCGCCTCCATGAGGTCTGGCGAGGGAGGCCGTCGAGTTCTCCGCGGCCGGTGCACCAGAGGAGTACCTGAGTGGGGTCTCCGTGTGGGGCGGCGAGGAAGAGCCGGTTGAGTACTGCTGCGCTCGGCGGTGCTGGTGGCAGCCAGTCCACGGACAGTCCTGCGTGATGTCGTAGGTGTGCAGCAGGGTTTCGGCGACGCCCATCGCCGCGAACCCTTCGGGGTCGCACGGGCCCCAGTGGCCAGGCCCTCAGGGTCGGGTTGGCTGTGGGCCAGGCCTCGGCATCGACGTCCACCCCGTCCAACGCCCGCCCGGCGCCCGCGGGTTCACGATCATCCCAAGACGGTGGACCACCGAACGCAGCATCGGCTGGCTCATGCACCACCGACGCCTCGCCCGCGACTGCGAACGCCACCCGCACCGCTCCGAAGCCATGATCCACCTCGCGATGATCGACCTCATGGCCCGCCGCCTCACCGACGAAGCCACACCGAACTGGCGCGGAACCTGCCCCGGGACCAAACACGAATCACCGGACCAAACGCTCAGTGAGGCGGTGGGCGAGTCCAGCGCGTTGACCAGGCCTCGTGCCGTTGCCGCCCGTGCCTGTCCCGAGCGTCAGTGCTGGGGGTTAGGGTCCGCAGCGTGCTCCCTGATGACTTCTTCGATTTCTTCTCCTGCGCGATTTGCCAGGATGGTGAAGATCCCGACCCCAGTGTCCGACGGCGTAATAAGGATCTTTGTGTCCGCTGTGACAGGCTTCAGCAGCGGGTGTGGAGGTACAACCTGACGGTTGCGGGCTACAACGCCATCTGCCGGGCGCAGCAGGATGCCTGTGGTCTCTGTGAGGAAGAGTTTGACTATGGTGGCCACGACTTCATCGGCGGAGGTGGCGAGGCGCAACTGCATATTGACCATGACCATGGCTGCTGTGACAAGGAAGAATCGTGCGGCGAGTGCGTACGGGGTTTCCTTTGTCGTCCATGCAACATGGTTCGTCTTCCTGCTTACGAGCGCCTGCCGGACATACTCCGAGACAGCCCGCGCTTCAACGAGTACCTGAGCAATCCGCCCGCCAGGAGACCAGAGGCTCAGGTGACCGATCGCGATTGCAGGCACCCTCGCGGCACTCTGAGTAAGATCATGGACGCCTTCTTCGCGGCTTCGTGACGCTCCAGTGCCGCCCGCTGTGCCTCCGATGGGGGTGCTGACCGGTCAGACCGGGCGAATCCGCCTTCAGACACGACGGTGCCGACTGCGTGGGGCCGATTCACGCTGCTTTCTGGGAGGTCGGACTGACTCGCGTGACGGGGGTTCCGCCGCTCCTGGCCGTCGGAGTTGCAGGAGAGGTGATGGAGCGGGCGTCTTGGCCTGCCTGCTCCCGTTTCGACGACGCCACCGGATGTCCCACGGAAGCACGGAAGCGATGCATGGGCGCGGCCACCGTGGCGGCAGTGACCACGGCAGGACTGGTTCGGCCGGCCGCGCGGGGCTGCGGACGGGCGGGAGGCCGGAGGAAGCGGTGCGGGTCCGCTTTCGGCGGAAGCCTCTGGGCCGACTGAATGCCGACCCGCGGAACGCTCCCTGACGCCCGCCCTCGGACAACAGGTCAGGGAGGGCGAGTTGACGGCCGCGCTGGCTGCCGAGCGCATCCTGGAGGTGTTCGGAAACTCCTTATAGGGAACCGGCCGCCTGCGGCTGTCCGCGCGAGGCGGGCCGTGGTCGAGGCGGCCGCCCTGCCGCGTGGGGACTCGAGGCCATTCCGGCCGAACGGCCGTGTGTCACCCCGGCTGCGGCCTGAAGACCCGCGGCCCGCACGGGACGCGTGCCGTCCTGGAGGAACTGGTCGGCGTGGCCCGCACGGTCCGCGCGGAGCCGGCGGGCTCCTGTCCCGGCCGCCCGCCCCGGCAGTGGATGTGCCCCCAAGGACAGGAGCGAAGGCGTGACCAGCCGTGTCGCCTTGATCTCACCCGCGATGAACCGATCGCTGCGGGAGGCCTGCTTCGACGACGGCACTCGCCTCGATGCAAGTGGCACGGCGCAGGCCCGGTCGGCTGCCCACGCGCTGCGCGCGGCCAACCGGGTGCTGGTCTCTCCCACCGTGCGCTGCCGGGAGACCGCCGCAGCCCTCGGACTCGACGCTGCCGAGGCGCCGGAGTTGGCCGGCCTGGACGTGGGCCGCTGGACGGGCCGGAGACTGGCCGGGGTCGCCGCGGAGGAACCCGGCGCGGTCGCCCACTGGCTGGACGCCTCGCGCACAAACGCGGGCCGAACTCTCGCCGTGGTGGGGCCGGAGATCGTACGGGCGGCGGTGCTCACGGTCCTCGGCGCGCCCGAAGCGACGTTCTGGCGCCTCGATGTCCCGCCCCTGACGGCAACCGATCTCAGCGGACGCGCCGGACGTGGAACCTGCGGATCGGGCTGCCGCTCGGCCGACCGCAAGCCGAAGAAGCCGAAGCCGAGCACCCATAAGGCCGCTCCAGTGCAGATCCTCGCTCTGCTCCACCCGCTGCGCCGGCACCCGGACACGGGCGCCGTGGGCGCCGATCTGCCGCCTGCCGGCGGTCAGCCACGAGCCGTCGGCGCCAGGAGAACATGCGCTCCGACGCCGGACGCCGCATCGTGCGGGACCTGGTGGCGGCCAGCCCTGTGGGTACCGCTGTGGTGCTGACCAACGCCGTGGGCGGGCACGGGCTGCCCCTACGACGAGCTGTCGGCTGTCTGCCCCGGCCTCATCCACGTGCAGGTCGAAGGACGCAGCGACGGGTCTCGCCCGCACACCGCTTTTCACGCCCACAGGGTGGGTCCGTCAGGCCCCCGGACTACTGAGTCCCGCAGAGCCCACGGTCTTCGGCGCACACGGCGCACACGGCGGGCCGACCGTGACGATGGCGCTGACGGTCAAGACGGCTGTCTCTGTGTGACAAGCACGACCTCGTGGAGGCTCGTACGGTCATGGTTACTCGCGGAACCCCAAGGGGACGTCCCGGGCTTTTGCTGACGCGCACTGGAGGCCGAGATGCCACGTCATTCCGAGTAGAAGAAATCCGAGCAGCGTTTCGAAATGCGGTCGGCCTCTTGTCCCGAGGGCGTCACGGAATCTCTGCTCGAGCATTTCGGGGCGCAGACGTCGCGGTTGAAGAATGCGCTCGATGTGCACAGGTATGCCGACGCCACGTCGATGGCGTACTGGTCCGGGTGCCGACGGTGGTGCGGTCGAGCCCGACGACCCGGGCGCCGGCTCCGGCGCGTTTCGCCGGGTCGCATGTCACAGTCGGCTTCTCTCGCCTCCCGACGAAACGCGGATCACGGTTTCTCCCTGCGCGTCAATAAGTCCTGGCATATAGGAGGATTGGTATGGAGCTTCCCTCGCGGAGCGCCGTCGAGGACCTGGCGGATGAGTTGCGGCTCGGCATTCCCGCGGAGCACCTGGACGTGTACCACGCGGTGACATCGGGCTTGCTCGGCTCCTGGGCGGTCGTTGACGAGCTGTACGACCGCGATGTGGCGCCGACAGCACCGGTGCGCAAGTGGTCCGAGCCGGCCGACAACCCGCTCGGCGCGTGGTACGTGACCACTGAGTTGCGCGAAGGCACCGATGGCCCATTGGCGGGTCGCCGTGTTGCGGTCAAGGACAACGTCGCGGTTGCGGGCGTGCCCATGATGAACGGATCGGAGACTCTTCGCGGCTTTGTTCCGAGCGTGGACGCGACCGTGGTGACGCGTCTTCTCCAGGCAGGAGCGACCATCGCCGGCAAGGCGGTGTGTGAAGACCTCTGTTTCTCCGGGGCCTCGCACACCTCCAGGACCGGCCCGGTCCGCAACCCCTGGGATCGTGACCGCACGACCGGCGGGTCCTCCAGCGGCAGCGCCGCTCTGGTTGCCTCTGGTGAGGTCGACCTCGCGCTCGGTGGTGACCAGGGCGGCTCGGTTCGCATCCCGGCCGCGTTCTGCGGTGTCGTCGGCTTCAAGCCCACCTTCGGCCTGGTGCCGTACACAGGGGCGTTCCCCATCGAGCAGTCACTGGACCACCTGGGTCCGATCGCGCCGACTGTCGCCGATGCCGCCGCGATGCTGACAGTGATCGCGGGTGCGGACGGCAAGGACCCCCGCCAGCCCGCCGGCGTCGCCGGTACGGACTATCTCGCCGGGCTGGAGAACCTGGGACGTGGCCTGCGTATAGGTGTCGTCGCTGAGGGGTTCGACCAGGCCAACTCCGATCCGGGCGTCAACGCGGTCGTCAGGCAGGCCATCGAGAAGCTGACGGCGGCGGGCCACGTCGCCGAAGAGGTGTCGATTCCGTGGCACAAGCACGGCGCCGCGATCTGGGATGTCATCTCTGTCGAGGGCGCGACCTGGCAGATGGTCCAGGGCAACGCCTACGGCATGAACTGGAAGGGTTCCTACGACCCGGAGCAGATCGCGTTCTTCGGCGAGCAGTGGCGCCGCGATCCATCGGTGTTTTCCGAGACGGTCAAGCTGGTCGCCCTTGGCGGCACATACGCCCTCCGCAACGGCTACGGCGCCGGCTACGCCAAGGCGCGCAACCTCGAAGGCGTCATGGCCGCCGCCTACGACAGGGTGCTCGGCACCTATGACGTCCTGGTCATGCCGACGCTGCCCATCACCGCAAGCCTCATCCCGGCGGCGGACGCTCCTGTTGAGGAGGTCCTCGGGCGGGCCCTGGAGATGGTCTCCAACACCGCGCCGCTCGACGTGACCGGTCATCCCGCATGCACCATCCCGGCCGGCCTGGCCGATGGCCTGCCTGTCGGTCTGATGGTCATCGGCAAGCGGTTCGACGACGCCGACGTCCTGCGCGCGGCCCACGCCTTCGAGCAGGCGCTCGGAACGTTCACCGCCCCCGACTGGAAGAAGGAGTTCAGCGCATGAACGGTGTGTTCGACCTCGCCGGCACCGATGGTGTCGGGCCGGTCATCGTCCCCGAGGAGGAGCCGGTCTTCCGCGCCGAATGGGAGAAGGCAGTCTTCCCGATGTTCGCCATGTGTTTCCGCGCAGGCTTCTTCGGCGTCGACCAGTTCCGGCACGGCATCGAGTTGATCGATCCGGCCGTCTACCTGAAATCGCCGTACTACGAGCACTGGGTCCACACCGTCGAGCACTTCGGTGAGAAGCTCGGCAAGCTCGACATGGCCGAACTCGACCGACGCACCGAGCACTACCTCGCGAACCCGGATGCTCCTCTTCCGGAGCACGCCGACGACCCCGAGCTGCTCGCCTTCGTCGAGGCCGTGGTTCCGTCCGGGGCTCCGGCCAGGCGTCCCTCGGACAAGGTGGCCCGTTTCAAGGTCGGCGACATCGTCCGAGTCGACCGCTCGGCTCCCAGGGGGCACACCCGCCGTGCCCGCTACGTCCGTGGCGCGATCGGCGAGGTAGTACTCCACCACGGACCGATGATCTACCCCGACACTGCCGGGAACGGCCTCGGTGAGAACCCGGAGCACGTCTACACGCTGCGGTTCACCAACGAAGAACTGTGGGGCGCCGAGCACGCCGAGCCCAACGGCTCCGTCTACGTCGATGTCTGGGACCCCTACATCGAACTTGTCACCCCCGTGTCCGCCAACGCCGAAGGAGCAGTCGCGTGAGCGCGAAGATCCGGACCCAGGAGGAGATCGCCGCCCGAGTCAAGGCGCTCGAGTCCATGCTGATCGAGCAGGGCATCATGACCACCCAGGCCATCGACCGAATGGTCGAGATCTACGAGCACGAGGTCGGCCCGCAACTGGGTGCCAAGGTCGTTGCCAAGGCCTGGAGCGATCCGCAGTTCAAGGCCCGCCTCGTCGAGGACGCCTCCGAGGCGTGCAAGGAGCTCGGTATCAGCGGCCTGCAGGGTGAGGACATGGTCGTGGTGGAGAACACCGACACCGTCCACAACATCATCGTCTGCACCCTCTGCTCCTGCTACCCGTGGCCGGTGCTCGGCCTTCCGCCCAACTGGTACAAGGACCCGCAGTACCGCGCCGCCATCACCCGTGAGCCGCGCAAGGTGCTCGGCGACTCCTTCGACTTCACCGTGCCCGAGGACGTCGAGGTGCGTGTATGGGACTCCAGCAGCGAGATGCGCTACTGGGTTCTGCCGCAGCGCCCCGCCGGCACGCAGGGGTGGAGCGAGGAGCAACTGGCCGACCTCGTCACCCGTGACTCGATGATCGGCGTCGGTCCCGTCGCCGCGGCCGCGTCATGACCGGCGCAGCCACCCTCCCGGGCCCGTATGCCTCCCCGGAGGCGCTCGGGGAGTCCCGGCGCCAGGTCGAGGAGCTCGTCTGCGGTCTGCCGGGCGCCGACCCGAGCCAGATGGGCTTCCAGTTCCCGTGGGAGATCCGGGCCTTCGCGATGGCGGTCGCGGCTCACCAGGCGCTCAGGTTCGACTGGCCGCAGTTCCAGGGCGCGCTGATCGCCTCCATCCAGGGCTGGGAGAACGGCAACGCCGAGAGGGGCGAGGTTCCGTGGTCGTACTACGAGCACTGGGTCGCCGCGCTGGAGACCGTCATGGCCACCCAATGCGTCCTGGAGCCGAACGTGCTCGACGAGAAAGTCCAGCGAGTCCTCGCCGAGCCGCCGAACCGCAACCACCACGAGGCCCACACCGAGCCGATCGCGATCGATCCGGCACGTAGCCCGAAGAGGCACGGCGCGTGAACGCATCAGCAGCTCCGGCGACGTCAGGGCCGGCGCACATCGGCCCACGGATCCGGATGTGCCGGGGCTGCTGTTGCGGCACCACCCGCAAACATCCCGATGTGGATCACGACGGTATCGCCGAGATCCTCACCCACAACAGCGGTCCCGACACCGAACTGGTGCGTACCGAGTGCCTGTGGGCGTGCGAGCTCTCCAACGTCGTCGTCGTCAACCCGTCCCCCGGGGCACGGCACGCAGGGACCAGACCCGCCTGGATCACCCACGTGAACACCATCGAGCGCGCCGAAGCCCTGGCTGCCTGGGTGCGTGACGGCGGCCCCGGAATCGCCAAGCCCTCGCCGGAGCTCGGCCGCATCCGCACCGGGGCGGAGATCGCTCGCACCAGCAACTCCGGTTGGTGACGGCACCCTCACCCGACCTCACAGAAGGAACCACTCATGGAATCCGCGATCGACACGCACCTCCGGTGCCCGCGCACACTGTCACGGCGTGTGTCGGGCGACTACGCGCCGCCGTTCCCGATGTTCGTCGCCCGTGGTGACAAGGCGTTGCAGCAGGTCGTGATGGCCTACTTCGGTGTCCAGTACTCCGAGGAGGGCAAACGTCCGCAGGCTCTGGCCGCGCTGGGGCACATCGTCGAGAGCTTCGGCCTCGCCGATGGCCCGGTGCGCCACGACCTGACCGATCACGTGGACAACCAGGACCATCACAATCTGATGGCCGTCGCGTACTGGGCCGACCCGGCCGCGTACTGCCGCTGGCTGCGCTCCGACGACGTCAGGGCCTGGTGGGAGTCGCAGGAGCGGCTCACCGAGGGCCTCGGCTACTTCCGCGAGGTCGTGGCTCCGCGCGTGGAGCAGTTCGAGACCTTGTATGCCTTCACCGAGGACTTCCCGGGCATCGGCGGCGTCATGGGTCAGTGCAGTGACGAGATCGAGGAGCACGGCTACTGGGGCTCGATGCGTGACCGCATCCCGCTCTCGCAGACCGACTGGCTGGAGGCCGGCTCCGAACTCACTGTCGTCTCAGGTGATCCGGCCAAGGGCGGCCGCGTGATCGTCCGCGGCCACGACAACATCGCGCTCATCCGGTCCGGCCAGGACTGGATGGCGGCAGGCGAGGACGAGCGCGCCCTCTACTTCGACGAGATCCTGCCCAGTCTTCAGGACGGCATGGACTTCCTGCGCGACAACGGCGACACGCTCGGCTGCTACAGCAACCGTTTCGTGCGCAGCATCGACATCGACGGCAACGAGCTCGACGAGAGCTACAACATCGGCCACTGGCGGTCGCTGGACGCACTCGAGCGGTGGGCCGAATCGCACCCGACGCACCTACGGATCTTCGTCACCTTCTTCCGTGTGGTGACCGGTCTGGAGAAGCTGCGGCTCTACCACGAGGTCTCGGTCGCCGACGGCAAGGACCAGATGTTCGAGTACATCAACTGCCACCCGCGCACCGGAATGATGCGCGACGCGGTGGTCCCGGCCGCCGTCTGAGCGACCGCACGGATCCCGTTGCCGGGCCGGGTGCTCGGCCCGGCAACGGACCGCACCCGTTCGCTTTCCGCTAGAGATGAAGGCCTCAACGATGAGCACGACGACCACCAGGCTCCGCGCGGCACGCGATCAACTGCACAAGCTGCGCGCCGTGTACGAGGACGCGCTCTCCTCGTTTTCCTGGCCCGATGTAGGTCCGACGTTCAACTTCGCCCACGACTGGTTCGACACATACGCGCGCGGCAACAACCAGCCCGCGCTGGTGATCGTCGAGGAAGACGGAGCCCGCGCCTCGTACTCCTTCGGCGACATGGCCCGGCGCTCCGACAAGGTCGCAGCCCACCTCGCCGCCCAGGGCATCGGCCGCGGCGACAGCGTCGTCGTCATGCTCGGCAACCAGGTCGAACTGTGGGAGAGCATGCTCGGCCTCCTCCGGCTCGGCGCCGTCATCATGCCGACGACCACCGCCGTCGGGCCCGCGGAGCTGATCGATCGCCTTGACCGCGGCAACGCCCGCGCCGTCATCTGCAACCCCGCCGACGCATCGAAGTTCGACGAGGTCCCGGGGGACTACCTCAAGCTCGCGGTCGGGGACGCGGAAGTGCCGGCCGGATGGCTCCGCTATGCCGACGCGCACGGCCTCGCCGATGACGCCGCCAGGGCAGCCGTGCCCCACCCGGGCAACGCGAGCAGCGACCGCCTGCTGCTCTATTTCACCTCTGGCACCACAAGTCGGCCGAAACTTGTCGAGCACACCCACGTGTCGTACCCGGTCGGGCATCTGTCGACGATGTACTGGTTGGGCCTCCAGCCGGGTGACGTCCACCTGAACATCTCAAGCCCGGGCTGGGCCAAGCACGCGTGGTCGAACTTCTTCGCGCCGTGGCTGGCGGAGGCCACGATCTTCGTCTACAACTACACCCGCTTCGACGCTCGAGCCCTTCTCGGGCAGATCCGGACCGAGGGGGTGACGACCTTCTGCGCGCCGCCCACCGTCTGGCGGATGCTGATCAACGCGGATCTGAGTGGTGGACCGGGCAGCCTGCGTGAGGCGATCGCCGCTGGTGAGCCGCTCAATCCGGAGGTCATCAGCCAGGTCCGGCGACAGTGGGGACTCACCATTCGCGATGGCTTCGGGCAGACCGAGATGACCGCCGCAGTGGCCAACACCCCTGGCCAGCCGCTGAAGTCGGGATCCATGGGCCGCCCCCTCCCGGGCGTCCCCGTGGTGCTCACCGATCCGACGGGCAACAAGGTCGAGGGCGTCGGGGAGGGCGAGATCTGCCTCGACCTTTCACAGTCCCCGTTCACCCTGATGACCGGTTACCAGGGTGATCCCGAGCGTAACGCCGCTGCAATGGAAGGCGGTTACTATCACACGGGTGACGTCGCGTCGCGCGACGAGGACGGCTACATCACGTACGTCGGCCGTACCGACGATGTCTTCAAGGCGTCGGACTACAAGATCAGCCCGTTCGAGCTCGAGTCGGTGCTCATCGAGCACCCGTCCGTGGCGGAGGCCGCGGTTGTCCCGGCTCCGGACGCGCTCCGCCTGGCGGTACCGAAGGCGTACATCGCTCTGGTCGAGGGGCACGAGCCCAACGCCGACACCGCACGGTCGATCCTGCAGTACGCGCGCGACCACCTCGCGCCGTTCCTGCGCGTGCGGCGGATCGAGTTCTGCGAACTACCGAAGACCATCTCCGGGAAAATCCGCCGGGTCGAACTCCGCCGGCGTGAGAACGAGGTCGAAGGAAGCCGCCCTGCGGGCGAGTACCGCGACGACGACTTCCCCGAACTGAAGCGCTGACGGTGGGGTGGCGGCCACGATGTGGATATCCACCTGATCTCAGCATTCAACTCGCCGCTGCCTCCTGCTTTCGGCACGGCACGCACAACGGCAAGGAAGATTCGTGGAATCTGCGATCGACAGTCGGCTGAAGTGTCCGCGGACGCTGTCGCGCCGTGTGTCGGGCGACTACGCGCCGCCGTTCCCGATGTTCGTCGCCCGTGGTGACAAGGCGTTGCAGCAGGTCGTGATGGCCTACTTCGGTGTCCAGTACTCCGAGGAGGGCAAACGTCCGCAGGCTCTGGCCGCGCTGGGGCACATCGTCGAGAGCTTCGGCCTCGCTGATGGCCCGGTGCGCCACGACCTGACCGATCACGTGGACAACCAGGACCATCACAATCTGATGGCCGTCGCGTACTGGGCCGACCCGGCCGCGTACTGCCGCTGGCTGCGCTCCGACGACGTCAGGGCCTGGTGGGAGTCGCAGGAGCGGCTCACCGAGGATTTCGGCTACTTCCGCGAGGTCGTGGCTCCGCGCGTGGAGCAGTTCGAGACCTTGTATGCCTTCACCGAGGACTTCCCGGGCATCGGCGGCGTCATGGGTCAGTGCAGTGACGAGATCGAGGAGCACGGCTACTGGGGCTCGATGCGTGACCGCATCCCGCTCTCGCAGACCGATCGCCTGGAGCCGTTTGGTGTGCTCGAGATTGCGTCTGGCGACCCAGCCGTGGGCGGCCGCGTGATCGTCCGCGGCCACGACAACATCGCGCTCATCCGGTCCGGCCAGGACTGGATGGCGGCAGGCGAGGACGAGCGCGCCCTCTCCTTCGACGAATTTCTCCCGACCCTGGAGGCCGGCATGGTCTTCCTACAGGAAAGCGGGGGGAGGGCCGGCTGCTACAGCAACCGTTTCGTGCGCAGCATCGACATCGACATCGACATCGACATCGACGGCAACGAGCTCGACGGGAGCTACAACATCGGCCACTGGCGGTCGCTGGACGCACTCAAGCGGTGGGCGGAGTCCCACCCAGCCCGTCTGCCGTTGTTCGTCATGTTCCTCCGTGCCGTCACGAGCCTGGAGAACCTGCGGTTTTATCGAGAAGTCTCGGTCTCCGACGGCAAGGACCAGACGTTCGAGTACATCAACTGCCACCCGCGCACCGGAGTGATGCGCGACGCGGTGATCCCCGCTGGGGGCGAACGACCGCCTCAGGCGGTAACGAGGAGCGACAAGGCGGAGCAGACATGGGCGAGTTGCTCATGGTCAAGCACATGGTCGTTTCAGGATCCCGGTACTCGCCGTGCTGCATCACTCCAAGGTCGACGCCCGGATATTCGGCCTCAGCCTCGCCCTCACCATCCACCGGGCCGGGTCTCACCTGGGACGACCTACACCCTCGGCATGCGGTAGGGCTTTCGGCGCCGACCGCATCGCCGCTGTCGAACATCATCCGCAAGTGCACCACCCAGATGGAACGCGAACCCCCAAGGAGGCCCTGCCATGGCACAGCACATCGCGCAGCCGACAGTCACCGCTCCCGAACTTCCCGCCAAGCTGCCGATCGGCGTGATCGCCCCATGGGCGGTCCTCTTCGGCGTCCTGATGCTGATCCTGCTGTACTTCGTCGGCGCCGAGCAGGGTGCCACCTCCGTGATGAGCGGAGAGGGAGTCCACGAGTGGGTGCACGACTCCCGCCACCTCCTCGGTTTCCCCTGCCACTGATGCAAAGGACACCGACACGCTCATGAACTCCGCAACAGTGAGAAACCTACTGGTACGCGGCATGCTCGCCGGCCTCACGGCCGGCGTGCTCGCCCTGGTCGTGGCCTACTTCCTCGGTGAGCCGTACGTCGACAAGGCGATCGGCTTCGAGGAGACCCACGCATCCGCGCACGAGCACGAGGTCGAACTGGTCTCCCGCAGCCTCCAGTCCACCGCCGGCCTGGCCACCGGTGTCCTGATCTACGGGATCGCCTTCGGCGGTATCGCCGCCCTCGCCTACTGCTTCCTGCTCGGCCGGGTCGGCCGCTTTGCTCCGCGAGCCGCCGCGCTGCTGCTGTCCGCTTGCGCCCTGGCCGCGGTCTACGTCGTGCCCTTCCTGAAGTACCCGGCCAACCCGCCCGCCGTCGGCAACCCCGACACCATCGGCAAGCGGACGACCCTGTACTTCCTGATGATCGTGCTCAGCGTCCTCCTCGCCGTGGCCGCCACCCTCCTCGGCAAGCGACTCGCCCCCAAGCTGGGCGCCTGGTACGCCACCGTCACCGCGGTGGTCGCCTTCGCGCTGGCGATCGGCCTGGCGTTCGCTTTCCTGCCCGCCGTCAACGAGGTGCCATCCGGCTTCCCCGCGACCGTGCTGTGGCGGTTCCGGCTGTCGGCTCTCGCCATCCAGGCCACTCTGTGGGGAGGCTTCGGACTCGTCTTCGGCGAGCTGGCGGAACGTCTGCTGAACCCCAGGCCGCTCTCGGCTGCGGCAGCGGTGGCGACTTCGGCGGTGGCGGCCCCCAGCCGGCCATGACACGGCCATGCGAGAGGGCCCGCGCAGCCCCTGCCTCACTGCCTGGACGAAACACCCGATCGCATGGCTGCAGCCGCGGCACCGCCAGCCTGCCCGTGTGGGGGGCCGCGCGTGCGCTGCCCCCCACACGGGACTGCAAGCGCTGCGCCCGTACCTCCCTTTCCGGACTGCGGCCGCGTATCATACGGCCGCATTACATGCCATAGTCGGTTTAATGGGGGTGAGAGTTCACTCCGTGAGGAGGGGCCGTTCATGTCGTCGCCACCTGCACCCGCCGCTCGGCCTGATGTTCTCGCCGACCCCTTTGCAGTGGTTCAGACCACCGCGGTCGATGCCTGGATCGAGATGATCCGCGACACCTTCGTCGCGCTCGACATCACGCCCGCCGACCCCGCCCGGTTCTCCGGGTCGGTGCGAAGCCGGCAGCTGGCGCACCTGATGGCCGCAGATGTCGCCGCCACCTCGCAGTCCTTCGAGCGCACCCCGCGCCTGGCCGCCCGCCAACCCCGTGACCTTCTGCAGATCGGCATGCCGGTCGCGGGCGAGGGCCTTCTCTCTCAGGACGGGCGGACCTGCACGCTGCGGCCGGGCGATTTCGCCATTTACGAAACCTCCCGGCCGTTCACCTGGAATCTGAGCCCTGACTGGAAGCTGCGCGTGTACACCTGGCCACGCGCGTCCATTCCACTGGCGGAGTCGGGATCGCAGCAGCTGACCGCGACGGCGGTGCGCGCGGACTCGGCGCTGGGACGTCTGCTGTCACCGGTCCTGTCGAGCGTGCTGGACCCTGGCTGTCAGGTGTCCTCCGCAGGCGCGATCAGGCTCGCCGACGAAATCGCCGAGCTGGCGATCACAGCCGCGCTCGAGGAGGTCGAGCCGGACGACCCCGATGCCCAGGCACGTCAGCTCTACACCGCTGTCCTGCACCACATCAACGCTCACATCGACGATCCGAGCCTGTCACCCCAGCAGATCGCGAACGCTTTCTTCATCTCCACCCGCACCCTCCACCGGGTCTTCGCCCGTTTCGACACCACGGTGGCCACCGCGATCAGAGCCCGCCGCCTGGAATCCTGCCGACAGGCGCTGCTCTCGCCCGGCAACGCCCACTACTCGCTGACCGCCATCGCGGCCCGCTACGGATTCACCAACCCGGCCGTCTTCAGCCGAACCTTCACCTCCGCCTACGGAACCACCCCCAGCCGCTACCGCGAACAACGCCGCTGACCTGCGTGCCGCATGGCCCCAGGCCATGCAGACGTTCCGGGAGGCCGCGGCGGACCGGAGCGCGTCCGCCCGCTTCCCGGAACTTCTTGAGAGAAGACGCGCCACGCGGTCCCTATGCGACCTCCGCACAGCGTGCCTGGCTCGTCCGTGGCATCCGGTCCACGTTGTCCTCGGGACGAGCACGGTGTGTAACCGGTGCTGGGGCGACACGGATCTGTACACGGGTACGCCACCCGGAGGGGTACCGGTACGTCTGCCAGTCGTCGGCGAGGGCCGCGGCGATCTCCAGCCCTCGGCCGTGCTCGTCGTCGCCCGAGGCCGTGGCGTGGTGGTCGCGAGCCGATCCGGCGTCGGCCACCTCAACGTCGATGACGCACTCGCGCAACGTGAGCAGCACAGCGAGGGACTGTCAAACGAGTGGTGTAACTGGGGGTAGTTGGGGTTACTGACGGGCCGCCGATAGGCGGCCCTCGAAGGAGAGCGGACTCCAGCGGCCGCCTGGTCGGTTGCTGCAGCAGCCCGCCCTGGCCGGTCGGTTGCAGGCCCTCGGCCTGGGCGCGGTGCACCAACTCGTCGATCAGCTGGTCGTCCACGGCCTTAGCCGGCATGGCCGCTGCCGACTCGGCAGCCTCCTGCTCGGCCACGTTCTCACTGGTCGTGGATGCATCTTCCATGATCGGGAGTTGCACCGAACGTCTTACAGTCCCCCGCCGGGCTTCACACCCGGCCGCCGACGGGCGCCCCATGGTGGCGCACTCCTGTGCGGGCCGGGAGGTCTGCTTCGGTAAACCGGCACCCGCAGCCCGACAGCCGGCATTGCGCCGCAGTCGAGCCCCGCACGGCTCTCAGGGGCGCGGATTTTCCGCCGCAGCCACACCGGCCATACCGGTTCATGGGTGATGCGATACCACTTCTTGACCTCTTTCGGGCAGCGCTGGAGATTCCCCTAGCAATCTGCCCCGCATGATGAGGCGCCTGCCGGTGTGGCATGCGCACGCCCGCCTGGAGATCGAATGAAGAACACAGCAGTCGGCCGTACCTACCACCGTGCCATGACTCCTGCCGAGTGGACCTATCTTGGTCTGCCCATGCCACAGGACATCCAGTATGTGATCGAGGGCGAGGGTGGCCTTTCACCAGATGACGTCATCAGGGCCGTCGGTCTCGCTTCCGAGGCCTCACCCGGTACACGGCTGGTTCGGCGGGGCAAGATGTGGGTGGACAGCGGGGTCAGCCCGGCCGTGCGGGTCATGGACCGCCCGCTGGACCGGCGCCGCCTGGACTGCCAGGCACTCCATGCCCGTGGCAGCCGTCCGGGCACGCCCCTGGAAGTGCTGCTGTACCCCGGCGACCCGGCCTCCGTCGTCCTCAGGGGCCGACACGAGGTGACCGACGCCCGGGGCCTGGCCCTGTGGGCCGCGGATGTCTTCCGTGTCCTGCGCGGGCAGGAGCCCGTGGGCGCGTCGTCGGCCCTCAACAGCACGGAGTTCCTCGAGGCGCTGTATCCCCAGGGGCTGCCCCCGATCCCGCGCGGTGCGGGCGCCCTGAAGTGGCCGTCCCCGCTGGGCCGCGTGCCCGGGAGCAGCCGGAAGGTGATGTGGCGCAACAGGACGGTCAACGGGACCCACCCGGCGGCCACCGCCAAGGTCGCCGCCGCGCTCGCGGCCGCCTACGGGCCAGGAGGGAGAGGGAGCTTCTTCGTCCCGGTCGACCTGCGCCGTCACGACCCGGACATCCGGTCCACGGCGTGGCTGTCGCAGGCGTTGGTCCTCGACGTCGAGGGCGGCGAGGACTGGGAGCAGATCCACCGGAAGCTGCTCGCGGCGCTCGCCGAGGGCGAAGAGGTCGCCCTGCGCACCGAGCCGGACATGATGCGCGTTCCGAGGACGGCCATACGGCTGCTGTCGAAGGCCGTCGCCCGTGCGGCCGCCCGCTCGGACCGCTACTCGGGGCTGGCCTTCGTCACCCACCTCGGCACCTTCGACCTGGCCGACTTCTCCGCCGACGGCTTCCGGGCCACCGCGATGTACACCCTGGGGGGCACCGGACCCGGCGCCCCTCCGGCCGTCGACCTCATGGATTCCGGCGACCACACCGAGGTCACGGTTTCCTGGCTGGACGGACCCGGCGTGGCGCAGCGCGCGGAGGATCTGCTCGACACGGTGGAGGAGGCGCTGTCGCCGTCCAGGAACCGTCGTTGGGACGGCAATCTGACCGAACGCGCGGTGCGTGGTGAGAGCCTGATGGAGCTGATCCGCGCTCAGGTGCGGCGGGCGCCGGACCAGGTGGCGCTCACCGGTCCCGAGGGTGATGTCACCTACCGCGAGATCAGTGACCGTGCCGACGCCGTCGCCCACGAACTGCACCGCCTCGGTGTCGGCCGGGGCTGCGTGGTGGGGCTGCTCGCCGACCGCACGGTGGCGGCCATCGCGGGTATCTGGGGAGTCGTCCGGGCCGGGGCGGCCTTCCTTCCCCTGGACCCGCTGCACCCGGACCACCGGCTCGCCGACGTGCTGGCCGATGCGGGCGTGCGCCACTGCCTGGTCCAACAGGGCCACGAGGGACGGGACCTCTTCTCGTCCGGCTGCGTACCGCTGCCGCTCGACGACCTGTCACGAGCGAAGCCCGGCCAGGCCGAGTTCCCCGACGTCCGGCCACGCTCGGACGATCTGGCGTATGTGATCTACACCTCCGGCTCGACCGGCCGGCCCAAGGGTGTGCTCATCGAGCACGGGAACCTGCTGAATTACCTGCACTGGGCCCTGGACATGTTCCGGATCGGCACGGAGACCAGGCTCTCCCTGATGACCTCGCTGTCCTTCGACGTCTCCATGACATCGGTCTTCGGGCCGGGCATGGTGGGCGGGGCGATCGTGCTGGTGCCCGGCCGCATCAACCACCTGACGCTGCGCGGACTGCTGGAACGGTCCGGCGCCACCATGCTCAACCTCACCCCTTCCCATCTCGACCTGATCGGGCAACTGGACCTCCGGCCCACCGGCTACACCGGTGTGATCATCACCGGTGAGCAGCTCCGGGTGGAGGTGGCCGCGCGGGCGCAGCGGATGTTCGGGGAGAAGTGCCGGATCGTCAACCAGTACGGTCCGACCGAGGTCACCGTCGGGTGTACCGCCCACGTCTTCGACGAGGCGAGCGACGGCGGCGCTCACGCGGTGCCGATCGGGCTTCCCGGCTACAACTCCGCGGTGTACCTGCTGGATGAGCGGCATCGCTTCGTCGCGCCCGGCGAGACGGGGGAGATGTACCTGGGTGGCGTTCAGCTGGCACGCGGCTACCTGGGCCGCCCCGACCTGGACGCCGAGCGGTTCGTCCGGCTGGCCGACGGCACCCGGGTGTACCGGACCGGGGACCTGGCCACCGTCCTGCCCTCGGGGCACCTCGCCTACGTCGGCCGTAACGACGACCAGGTCAAGGTGCGCGGCAACCGGGTCGAGCCCGCCGAGGTGGCGCGAGCGCTGGAGCGGCACCCCTCGGTGGAGCGCGCCGTGGTGGTGGCCAGGACGCGGCCCGGTGGTACGGGCAAGACGCTCTGTGCCTACGTCATCCCCACAGCGGAGGTCACCCCGAAGGAACTGGAGGAGCACACGGCTGCGCTGCTGCCGCCCTACATGGTTCCGGCGGCGTTCGTCACAGTCTCCGAACTGGCCTACACCGTCAGCGGCAAGGTGGACGCGCGGGCTCTGCCCGATCCTTTCGCCGCCGACGACAGCTCGACGGCCTCCGCCATGGTGGCGCGTACGGCATCCGCGACCGCCGACCCGGTCACCCGGGCAGTGGCCGAGGTCTGGTCCCGGGTCCTCGCCATCCCCCCGGAGCGACTGGACGAGGAGGCCGACTTCCACCGGCTGGGCGGGGACTCCCTGGCGCTTCTCTCCATGCTTGCCGGGGTCAGCCATGATCTGCTGGCCCGGGGCGGGGAGGAAGAGTTCATGGCGAACCTGCTCACGATCATCGACAAGCCGACCCTGTCACGCGTGGCCCAGCTCGCCCGCACTGCGGGTGCGGTCGGTTGAGGATCGCCGTCCTCCCGCCGGACGCGGGCCGGAGAACGACGTAGACGGCGGTACGGGCGCCGACGCCGGCGCCGAGGATGGCGCCGACGCCGAGGATGGCGTGGCGGCCGAAAGGCCAGGTGCACGGCGATGGCGAGCGGGGCGTACCAGGCCCCGTGCGCGGGCGTCCTGTCGCGTAGCGATCATTCGGATTCGAGGTTTCCGCTCCAGCCGGGGCCTTCCGGGGGGATGCCGATGCTAGTCGTCCCGGGCGAAGCCCTCGTTGCGGCGGTGTTGGCGGGTGGGGTTGCTCCGGAGGGGCCCGGAGACGGTGACCTGGTGTTCACGGGTGGCTTGTTCCAGGTGGGGCAGGGAGGTGTAGCCGGCGTCGACCAGGTGCTCGGCGGGCAGGAATCCGCGACGCGCCAGGCGGGTGTGGATGCCGGGCAAGACCTGACTGTCGTGGGTGGTGGCCGCGGTGGTGGCCACGTCCGTGATCACGTTGGGGCCGTCGGGAGCACAGGTCTCGGTCAGGTGAGCGGCAAACCCCTTCCAGCTGATGATGTGTCCGTGCCGTGCGTAGCGGGCCGAGGTGTCGTAGGGAGAGACGATTGCCGGGACGAGGGTGGCAGTCCGGGCGCGCCTTCCGTTTCGGCGGTGCGCCGGCGCAGGTGTCCTGCGGCGTCACGGTGGTAGTTCCGCACCATGATCTGGCGCAGGGCCTGGATGCGGGGACCGGATGTCCGGTCTGTCCCGTTCCGGTAGAGGTGTTCCAGGAGCCGGACGGCGTCGTTTCCGGTGGCGAGGATTCTGGTCTTGGGCTTGGTGGGGTTCTTGCCCAGGCGGACCGGTCGGCCGTAGCGGCGCCCCCAGTCCTCATCGACCAAGTCGTCCAACAGGTGAGGGAAGGTACCGGCGACTTCTTCCAGTGCGGCGCGGCCCGCCTCGGTGATCAGCTCCAGGCGGGTCAGGTCACGTACCGCGGCCAGGACATGGGTGGAGTCGGTGCGCTGTGTGGTGCGCTCGCGCACCAGTCCGGCCTCCTTGAGACGGGCCAGCTCGAGGTCGAGGAGGCGGTCAGCACGATCCCCCTCGGCGAGACGGTCACGGAAGTCGGCCAGCACGCTGTGATGGAACCCGGGATCGTCCAGTTCCATGGCCATCGCGTACTTGAAGTCGATGCGGCAGCGAACCGCCTCGGCGGCCTGCCGGTCCGACAGACCCAGCAGGAACTGCAGCACACAGACGGTGGCCAGTTGAGCAGGCGAGAGACCTGGACGCCCGTCCCGCGAGTACCCGCACCCATATCGCCGTCATGCCGCCCGGGTTGCTCGCCCGCGCGACCTGCGCAGTCAGAGGCGGAACCTGCTCACCGGAACGCGGGCGGAGGGACAACGGGCACCTCGACAGCTACATCGGTCAACGGAACTCCTCGAGCATGCCCGTTGGCCATGCTGCCGCACCACGAAACTCCAAGATCCCCGACAGAGTCAAGCTGAGACCGGCCACGTCCCGCTCAGAGAAGGGTAAGACCGGTCCGGTCCGCTGATGACGTGCCGCAGGTCTTCCGTGCCTGACCAGTGCCGTGGCCGGAAGAGTTCTACTCCCGGTTCAGCTTGGCGCGCAGCGGGCCCGCGTCCGGGTGGCCGAGTTCCTCGAAGAGGTTCAGTGCCCGGGTCCAGGCGTCGCGGGCGGCGGTGGGGTCGCCGGCCGCTTGGTGGGTGTCGCCCAGGTACGCGAAGCCGATGGCCTCGCTGTGGCGGTCGCCGGTCACACGGAACAGTTCGAGAGCGTGCCGGTAGCAGTCGACGGCCTGCCCGTACTGGCCGAGGTGACGGTGGATGTAACCGAGACTGTCCCAGGTATGGGCCTCGCCGTTGGGGTCGCCGAGCTCCTGGATCAGCGCGAGGGCCTGTCGGCAGTACGGGAGAGCCTGCCGGTGGTCTCCTAGTTTGGTGTGGTACCAGCCGAGGTGGTTGAGAGCGATGGCCTGGCCGCCCCGGTCGTCGGCGGCGTGGTAGTGCTCCAGCGTCCGGTGGGCGTGGGCGAGCGCTTCCCGGTAGTCGCCCCGGGCCGAGGACATCCGGCCGAGGTTCTGATGGATGCGGGCCTGACCGGCGTCGTTGCCGAGTTCGCCGAACAGGTCCAGGGCTAGCGCGTAGTGGGCGCGGGCCTCCTCGGCGTGGCCCTGCCGGTCCTCGGCGAGCCCGAGACCGCGGTGGGCATTGGCCAGCCCGGTCCTGTCGTCGCGACGCCGGGCGAGGTCCAGGGCCGTGGTGTGGGCGGCTGCCAGGGCGGGCCAGCGTCCCTGGCGGTCGAGGAAGGTGTTGAGGGCCGAGGCAAGCTGCCAGGCGTGCGCGGCGAAGGCAGTCGGGATCCACTCGATGACCGCGAGGAGGACGGGATGCTCGGCGGTGAACCAGGCGAGCGCCCGCTGATGGTCGGTGAGTGCCTCGGGGGCGGCGCCCCGCACGGCGGGCGACAGGGTGATCGGGTCCCGTCTGCGGGTCAGCAGCGCGTCGGCGGCGTGAGCGGTGTGCAGGTAGTGGTCGAGGATCCGGTGGACGGCCGTATGCCGGGACTCCTCACTGTCGTGCGCGGCGACCAGCTCCGCCGCGTACGACCGGAGCAGGTCGTGGAAGGCGTAGCGGCCCGCGGTGTGTTCGGTGAGGAGGTGACCTCCGGTCAGCTCCGCCAGCAGGGTCCGGGCACGCGCCGCCGGCACGTCGGCCAGAGCGGCCGCGGCCCGGAGACCGACCTCGGGCCCGGGGTGGAGCCCCAGCAGCCGGAAGAGGTGTGCGGCGTCGGCGCTCAGCAGCCGGTACGACCAGGAGAACACCGCGCGCACCTGGGCGGTGGGATCGCCGGCGTCCAGGGCGTCCAGCCGGCCGTCGGCCTCCTCCAGCTCCGTGGCGAGGGCGGCGAGCGAGGTCCCGGGGAGGGCCTCGGCACGGGCGGCCACGATGGACAGGGCCAGTGGCAGCCCCGCGCACCGGGCGATGATCTCGTCTGCGGCGGCGGGTTCGGCCGCCACCCGTCGGGCGCCCAGCCGTCCGGCCAGGAGGTGCCGGGCGTCGGCGGGGGCGAGCAAGTCCACGGGGAGCAGGCGGGCACCTTCCGTGGCGGCCAGGGAGGTGAGCCGGTTACGGCTGGTGACCAGTGCCAGGGAGCCGGGCATGCCGGGCAGGAGCGGGCGCACCTGTCCCGCGTCCAGGGCGTTGTCGAGCAGGACGAGCACCCGCCGGTCGGCCAGCAGGCTCCGGTACAGGCCGGTCTGGGCCTGTAGACCGTCGGGTATGCGGGTGGGGGGCACCCCGAGGGCGTCCAGGAACGCTCGTACCGCCTCGGCGGGGCTCACCACCGAGCCGCCCGGGTCGAAGCCCCGCAGGTTGATGTAAAGCTGTCCGTCGGGAAATACCTTGCGTACCCGGTGGGCCCAGTGCACGGCGAGTGCGGTCTTGCCCACTCCGGCGGTGCCCGACACGGCCGAGACGACAACCGCGGCCGGTGGTACGGGATCGGCCTCGGCGGTGTCGGGCAGGAGGCTGTCGAGCCAGGCGAGTTCCTCACCACGGCCGGTGAAGGACGTCAGTCCCGGCGGCAGCTGGGCCGGGATCCCGATCGGATCCGTGGGTGGTTCGGGTGGCCGGACAGAGTCGGTGTCCCGGCGTAGTACGGCGGCCTGGATGTCTTGCAGGGCCGGGCTGGGACCGACGCCGAGTTCCTGGGTCAGCCGTCGCCGGGTGCGCTGGTAGTGGTCGAGGGCATCGGCGGGACGTCCGCAGCGGTGCAGGGCGAGCATCAGCTGCCCTGCCACCCGCTCGTCGAGCGGATGCGCCTCGGCACGGGCCGACAGTTCGGGCAGCAGCGCGGCATGCCGGCCCAGGCGTAAGAGCAGGTCGCCCAGGTCGAGTTGGGCCGACAGCCGCTCCTGCTCCAAGGTGGCGCGCAGGTCGTTGATCCAGGGGGTGTCCAAGGTGGTGAAGGGCGCGGCACGCCAGAGCCGCAGGGCCCTGTCGAACAGGGCACTGGCGTCGGTGTCGTCGTCGGCCGCACGGGCCTGTGTCACGAGGCGGCGGAAGGAGTGCAGGTCCACGGTCGCCGTCGCGGCGGTGGTGAGGACGTAGCCACCCGGTTCCCGTGTGATGGTGGCCGCGCCGGTGCCGGTCAGGACTTGTCTGAGCCGGGAGAGATAGCTGTGCAGGGTGGAGCGGACCTGCCGTGGCGGGCGGCCGCCCCAGATCCGCTCCGTGAGCTGGTCGGTCGTCACCAGACGGTTGACGTCTACCAACAGGGCCGCCAGCACCGCTCGCTGCCGGGCATGGCCCAGTGCGACCGGCCGGCCGCCGACGCTCGCCTCAACACTCCCAAGTACCCGGAACTCCACCGTCACGATGACCACGCCCTCCTGACACCGCAGACTCCGCCCGCCTGAGGTCGGGATCCGTTCCTGCCGAGCTGGGGCGGGTGATTCAAGAAACCTCCAAGGATTCTCCACGACCGCCCGGACACATTGATGTGCAGGGGCAGTTGACGAAGCGCCAGAGCACCGGCGCGACTCTCCTGCCACTGGACAGAACGAACAATGACACCGAGAGGACACAGAAGATGAACCACGGACGCGCACTCGCGGGCGCTGTCGCCGCTGCCGCGCTGGCGGCGGCCGGCCTGGCCTCCACAACGGCTCCGGCCGACGCTGCCGACTTCCTCACCATCCGGAACTTCGGCAGCAATATGTGCATCCAGCCGAACCCCGCCGATCCCACCAGCACCGGCGTGCAACTCGTGCAGGAACCCTGCGACGGCAGTGCCGCCCAGCAATGGTCGAAGGTCTCGCTCGGCAGCGGGAACTACCAGTTCGTGAACCGGAACACCAGCGGCTGCATGGACGCACACGGCCCCAACGCCGACAGGACACCGGTCGACACCTGGCCCTGCAGCAGCATCAGCAACCAGAAGTGGAACTTCGCCCCCACGATTCCCAACGCCCTTCCGGCCCAGCTCGTCTCCGCGATCGGCGGCCGGTGCCTGGACGTGGCCGGCGGGTCGTGGGACGCGGGTGCCCCCATCCAGATCTACCACTGCACAAGCGACAACTCGGCGCAGGCCTGGCTGATCGGCTGACCCTTTTGCCGGGCCCCCTGACCGGCCGCCGAACGGAGCGGCCCCGCGTTCGGAAGTCCGGACCACCCGAGAATCTCGGACAAGGAGACACCGTGCACACCCTCAAACCCGCCCGCACCGTCACCGTGAGCATGGCGAGCACGGTCCTGCTCTTCGGCGGCGTCAGCGCCGCGAGTGCCGTCCCCGGCGCCGAGACCGTCCGTACGCACGCCGCCGCATCGTCCGGCGTCACTCCGCATGCCGCCGGAGCGCAGGCACCATCAGCCAGGTCCCGCCGTACGAGCAGATCCGCGCGCTCGTCGCGCTGATCGTCACCGGACGGCTGGCCGACGGCGAGCTACTTCCGACCGTTTGCCGGCCGGCCACCGGCCACCGGCCACCGGCCTCGAGCCGGCTCCGGGCGCGGTCACCCGCGCCTACCGCCGGCTGGAGGCCGGCGCGCTGATCCGCAAAGCCCGAGGCCACAAGCAGATCGCCCCGGACACGACCCGCGTAAGGCGCTGGATCGATGGGGAAAGACCCCGTCCGCCGGTCCCGGCACTGCTCGCCGACGTGCTCTCCCAGGCGGTCGGCCAGCCGCTCACGCCCGGTGATCTCGGCCTGACGGCCACCGGTCCTACTGGATAGCATCCAGCTCCCGCTGCTGACCGAGGCAGCCGCCCACGCCCTGGCCGGATGGACACAGATGGACCTGTTCATGAACCGCCGCGACACCCTCAAGCTCGCCCTCGGCACCCCGCTGATCCTCGCCGCCGAACGGATGCTCGGGGGCACCGCCCGAGCGCTGAACCGCGATGCCAGGGCTTCGACGCGGACACCGTCACGGCACTGGAGGAGGTGACCGCCTTCTTCACCCGGGCCGACGCCTCCCAGGGCGGCGGCCTGTACCGCTCGGCGATCGTCGCCCAGCTCGGCGAGGTCGCCCGCCGCATCCAGGACGGTGTCCCGCCGTCCCTGAAGGTCCGGGTCTTCGCGGCGACCGC
Organism: Streptomyces griseoruber; assembly: GCF_001514205.1. GTDB lineage: Bacteria > Actinomycetota > Actinomycetes > Streptomycetales > Streptomycetaceae > Streptomyces > Streptomyces griseoruber. The sequence continues at coordinate 81,086 of NZ_KQ948788.1, forward strand.
CGACCTCGCGGCGCTGGCCGGATGGGTCAGTCACGACTGCGGCCGCTACCCGCAGGCCCAGCGGTACTGGAGCTACGGCACGTATGCCGCCGGAGAGGCCGAGCAGCCGGATCGCGGCGTGGAGATCGTCACCCGCATGTCGCACCAGATGATCTATCTCGGGCACCCGGCCGACGCCCTCGGCCTCCTCGGCGTCGCCGCCAGGAAGGCCACCCTGACCTCGACCCGGGCACTGGTGGCCTCACAGACCGGGCGGGTCCACGCCGCCCTCGGCGACAAGCGCCAGGCCGAGACGTACCTGTCCCGGGCGGACGAGCTCCTGGCGGACGGGCTCGGCGACGACGTCCCCGCATGGGTGGGCTACTTCGACGCCGCCGAGCACGCCGGCGCCCGCGCGGTCTCCGCCCGCGACCTCGCCGAAACCGCCCCGGGCCGCCAGACCGCCAGCGTCCACTTCGAAGACGCCCTCAAGCTCAGGAAGCCCGGGTTCGACCGCGTGAAGGTCATGGACCGCATCGGCCTCGCTGCCGCGCTCTTCGACGAAGGCGAGGCGGAGCGAGGCGCCACCGCGGCCCACCAAGCGCTCGACGACGCCGCCCGCATCGACTCCACGCTCGTCGCCTCCCGCCTCCCGCCTCCCGCCTCCCGCCTCCCGCCTCCCGCCTCCCGCCTCCCGCCTCAACACGCTGCTGGACGCGGCCCGCCCGCACAAGACCGCCGCCGTGGACGAGATGCGTGCCCGCGCGGCGGATCTTGCGGCCTCCCGCCCGACCGCGGTCGCCGCCTGAGACCATCACGCCCGTGGGCAAGCACAGCCGACCCGGGCCACCGAACCAGCCGTCCCGCGCCGTCCCGCGCATCGACGACGGCGACCCGCTCGCCGCGTACAACCGACGGCGCCGGGCACCCATGGACGTCTACCGCCGTCACCGCCCGCTGCACGGCGGCGGCGGCCACCTCCGCCCCGACGAACCGCGGGCCCTGGAGGAGTGGGACGGCTTTGCCTACGTCCCCGCCGGAACCGCCGACAACCTCGCCGCCGCACAGGCATGGTCGAACGGCAGCGACCCGGGCACTGAGAACTCCTGACGACATGCCGACCGGGGCCAGTTCGCGACTCGTGCATGATGATCGGGAACGTCGGGGTTCGGCAGGGCGCATGGATGAGGGCGAGGGGGGGACCTGATCTGCCTGATCGACCCGGACAGCAACGTCCGGGTACGCATTCTGGGGCGGAACAGGCGCGGGGACACGCCGTACGCCCTTCTGCTGCGGCGGGCGGGATCACTCGGACAGACAGCGCCCGCTGCTCGCGGCGCGGGCCAGCACGGCGAAGGCGGGCTCGCCGCCCCGCAGTCGGTGCTTGACGCGCATGCCGTCCAGCAGGACGTTCATCGCGGACAGGGCGATGCCCGCCGTGCGGCAGTCCCGGGCGATGGCGGCACCGTCCACACCGACGGCACGGATCCATGCCTCCGTCTCCGCGGGCCACAGTCCCACCTTGGCCCAGGCCAG
>NZ_KQ948788.1:83412-92438 GCF_001514205.1 Streptomyces griseoruber
TGCCCGGGCCCGCAGTACGGACGGGCGCAGGTGTGGTGCCTGGCGGCTGAGCAGGGTGAAGGCATGGTGCTCCAGCGAGCGCCGGTCGTCGTGGGGCCGGCCGCCACTGCCGGTGCGCCGCCGGGACGTGGTGGCGCGGGCGGTGCGCCGGCGTGCCGCGGCCAGGTCGGCCGCCAGGTCCAGGCCCTCGCGGGCGGCGATGGTCTCGGCGGTATCGGCTGGCGCGCCGGACTCGGTAGGGGCGAGGCAGTCGTATACGACCTGCAGTTCGGGGTCGGTGAACCGGGCACGCGGCATGGAGATCTCCTGAGGGTGTGTGGGCATGCCGAAGGCCCCGTTGCCGAGGCGGGGCGACGGGGCCTTCGAGGGATGCGGAGTGTGGCGGTGAGGGGCGGTCCGTGCGCGCGGCTCTCAGCGGAGTGGGCGGGGGATGAGCGGACTACCGGTGATGCACAAGCGCGGGTACACCCCGCACGTCGGCGGGCAGCATAGCCAACAGTCTCACCAAGTGGGCCAGTTCACGAGAAAAGGCAGGCCAGGGCCCTGCACGGATTAATTTGGCATCAACTATCCAAACAATGATGAATGTTTCGAAGCAGGCGACTGCTCTCGATGCACCGTCCAGCAGAGCTGGACGGTGCGCCGCAGAGGAGGCCCCAGTCCTCGAAGCGGCAGGCCCTGCGGTCGGTGACGGCGGGCAGTACCTCCTGCACCGCCAGAAATGGCTACCTCCTGCCCAGGCCTGCGCTCTACCGTGCGGACATGAGCACGCAGGCCTTCAACGGCGCCTACCTCCAGCCTCTCTTCCAGACGATCGAGCAGGCCCGCGGGGAGGGCGCCTACCGACAGCTGCCCGTCCCGCACCCGGCCAGCAGCCTGGCCGCCGACGACGCTCCGCTGGGCCCCTACGCCATCGCGCACCTGGTCCGTAACGCTGGACATCGAGGCGAGCCAGACTCAGACTCCCCTCTTTGAGGAGTGGCTGAGCAGGCTGGTGCGCTGCGAGCCGAACGCGATGCACTGCACGCTGGTGGAGCAGAGGAAGATCCCGGCCCTGTTCCACCCGTGCGCGGAAGAGGACAAGGACAGCCCGTCGGCCATCAGGGGATCGGGCTGTGTGTGCCGGCGGACCTTCTACGACATCGAGTTCGTGCTGCCCGTCGTCGGCGCGCACTCAAGAACTCGGGGGAGGGCGGCGCGGACCAGTGGAGCTACAAGACGTACGCCCCGCTGGACCTGCGCCGGATGACACCTTCAGCAGCTTCCTCGTCAGCCGGGGCCTGTTCTGGGCTCGGACGGAGAAGGGCCTGCTGTCGGTCCTGCCGCAGCGCAACGGCCTCGGTTACCACATCGGCTACAGCGGCGGCGGGCCGCAGGCCCTGGCCGCCTACCTCACCCAGGTCGCGGTCAGCGACGGGCAGAACACGGCCGCCGGCGCCGTGTACGAGAAGGCGCACCCGGCGATCGTCGCCTGGACGCAGAGCAAGGCGGCGGACCGCGGTACGAACACGCCGACGTTGTCCGACCTCAAGGCGATGCAGCGGCGCTGACCGCCGGTCTCCTGCCCGCGCGGTGCGTACCGAGGAAAGGAAGGGGCCAGGTCCGCTCGGCGGGACGGAAGACGAAGTCGCCGAACTGGCTGCCGGGACGCGGCCGACCCGCCCGTCCCGGAGCCGGCAGGGAGCAGCGAGGGTACGGGGAGAGACCAGCCGATGCCTGGAGGCCCCGATGGTTGATCCGATCCCGCAGCTCTCGCCGGAGCAGCTGGCGCGGCTGCAGGAGACAGCCGACGCGTCCCGGCTGAGGGTGGCGCTGTACCCGGCTCCGAAGCCGCCGCAGCGCCGTCGCCGCACGCGGCAGTACCCCAGCGGCAAGCCGAACCCGCCGTGGCAGCCCACCCGCTACCGCAGGCGCCGACGGGGATGAACTTCATCGTGCGCACCGCGACGCACCACCGTGACTTCATCGCGCGTACCGGTGCGCGCACCGACATCCCGGTCGTCGCACCGGTGCGCATCACGGTGAAGCCCGGCGACGCGCACCGAACCACGATGTAGCACACTCACGGTGACGGTGCGCAGGGTTGGTGCGGTCGGTGCGGACCCCTTGTCGAGGTGTGCAGCCCCGGATGTCGCACCCCTCGTCGACATCGAATCTGCCCACGTTTCGCCTAGACAGGGTTCGCTACCGCCAGCATCGTCACCTTATGTGTGCACGATGCTGTGCATTCAGGGGAGAACTCTCCCCCCTGCGCCCGCCCTTGAGTCCCTCACGCTGGGTGAAGGGGTCCGGGGTGCGGTGCGCACCACCGCACCGACGATGCGCGCCCCCGGTGCGGGAGTGAACGGCATCGCGGTGAATGAATGAGTGGTGTGCATCGTGAAGTCGCAGGTCACGGGTCTGGTGTGATGGGCGAGTCAGGTACTCGGCCGGTCGGCGGACGATGACCATGGCGTAGATCATCGGGCAAGTCCGGCTCCGGCGGAATGCCCGGTCCGGCTGCGCCCACGACCGACCCCCGCCTACGATCCGTCAGCAGGTCGACACGCCGTGAGAACGCATCGCCATCCCAGGGCCGGTCGGGGCATCCTGCTTACTGACGGCCTGCGGCCGTACCGAAGGCGGTATGTCGCCGAGGCCATGTGTTCGGGGGGACGCATGCCACAGATACAGCACCGAGCCGCGACCGCATCCGCGCGGAGTCGAGGGGTCCTGGAGGGCGCTTTCGCCCTGCTGGACGAGTTACGGCGACAAGGCGGAGAAGCAGGGCTTACCCAGATCGCCGCCGCCTGTGGGCTGCCCAAGGCAAGCACTCACCGGTTGCTGAGCCAGTTGGTCATGGTAGGTGCCGTCGAGCGGCACCACGGCCGCTACCGGGTCGGCTGCCAGCTCTACCGGCTCGGCCAGGCCTGGCAGCCCCATCCCGGACTGCGCTTGGCCGCCCGCCAGCCCCTGCACGCGCTGCGCGCCGCCACCGGCGCCAGCGCCGTCGTCACCGTCCTGCACGACGGCCTCGCCTTGACCATCGCCTCCGTACCCGGAGAAGTGGAACCCGTAGCGCCCGTGCGAGACGGCATGGGCTTCACACTGCAGACCGCCGCCGGACAAGTACTCACCGCCAGCCGCCCACGCCGGGCCAAAGACCCGCTTGCAGCAGCTGTCCTGGAACGCGAGCAGGTCCTGCACGGAGTTTGCTGCGCAGCCCTTCCCGTGCACTCACCCGACGGACGGCTCCAGGCCGCGATCACCGCCATGGTGCCACCCCACCGACGGCTGCAGACGGTCGCCGAACACACCGCACGTGCCGGCGCCGCCATCACAGCCAACCTCACCAGGGCCGCAGCGAGCACGGTCGACCTGCCGCCGGTGCTGCGACACTGACCGGTTCCGCTCAGCGGAACGCGCGTAGAGCATGCCGCACCCGGCAGACAGAGTGGGTGTTGTGCCGGTCGGGGGACCGGCGTCAATGAAGGGGGAAACACCATGGCAATCCGACGTCTTGCCGGCGTCACCGCTGCGGCCGCGCTGGGTCTGACCTCGCTGCTCGGGGCATCCGGCGCAGCACAGGCCGCCGAGGTGGCTCGGTCCGCCGGCGCGGGCTACGTCAAGATCAATCTGGTGCAGCTCTACTGTGAGAATCCCAGCGAAGGCGACGACGAGGCATACCTCAACGTCAATGCACCGGACCAGGGCTGGAAGAAGATCTGGCCGGGCAGCAGCAGCTACAACACCATCGCCCGGGGACAGACGAGGTCGCTCAGCGACGCTAACTGGGGGTACCTCACCATCGCTACCGGGGAGGAGCGCCAGTTCCAGCTGTGGGACCACGACAACACCAGCTCCGATGATGACCTGGGCGAGTTCACCGTTCACGGCGCCGAGGAGACCGGGAAGGTTCACGAAGTGACGATTCACGGTAGCGGTGCCACGTACGTCATCAAGTACAGCCTCCAGGCCGCCTGAGCCGGCACGCTCATCACCCGTGGCAAGCGACGCCGTCGCGTCGGGCGCCGCCTGCCACGGGAACGACGGCAGCGTTACTGCCTCAACGGCACCGGGACAGGCTCCTGAGCTCTCGGCGACGGTCGAACGCTGACCCTCTGACGGCGGATCGCGAGCAGGGCGGTGGCGATACGCAGGGCCAGAGGCAGGCCCGCGCAGAGGTTGGCGATGGCTGCGGCTGCTTCGGGGGCGTCCTGGACGCGGGTGTCGGTGGGTCCGCGGGTCTGCAGTAGGGCTTGGTGGAGCAGGACGATGGACGCATCGGTGTCGAGGACGTTCAGGTCGTGCAGGCGCGCGTCGATGTCGAGGGTGTGGCGGGAGGTGATCAGGACTGCGGTCATCCCGTCGGTGGGTAGCAGCGGAGCTACCTGGTCGGCACTGGAGGCGTTGTCGACAACCACCAGGATCCGCCGCCCCTCGTGGGCGAGGGCAGCCAGCACACTGCGGTAAAGCCGCTGCAGGTTCTGCAGGCCGTCGGGGATGTGTTCACCGGAAATGCCCAGAGCGTGCAGAAACCCGTCCAGGGCCCGTTCGGGGGAGAGCCGGCGTTCGGGGTCGTAACCGAGCAGGTCGATGAACAGCACTCCGCCGGAGAACCAGTCCGGCTCGTGCAGGGCGCGTGCGGCGACCTGGACGACCAGCTCGGTCTTGCCGACACCCGCCAGACCCGCCACCGCTATCCGCGACGGCTGCCGCACCTCCTGCTGCTCCTCGCAGGGGGACAGCGCGTGAAGCAACTCCTCTATGTGTGCGTCGCGTCCGGTGAACGTGGGAGAGGGAGCGGGAAGACCGGAGAGCGCTGGCGTGACCTTTGGGGGCAGCACCACGGTGATGTCGCGGCCCTGGATCACCTCGTGGAAGAACACTCCACCACTGATTGCGTTGGACACGTTCCCGTACTCGTCGGCCATTCGCCTCAGCCTTGCGTCAACCGGGTCTCACCTTCGGGGGAGGCCGGAGGAGGGGCGGTGGTGAAGGACAAGCCAGAGAAGTCCCGGCCCTGCAGCACCGGCCCATGCTGGGTGCCGCCGCTGATCCTGTTGTGGACGTCACCGTCGCCGGTACGCACCAGCTTCGCCTGCTCATGCCACTGCTGCAGGCCGGAAGAGAACCCCGCGTCCACTGCAGCTCTCACCGCCAATGCGGTGCTCAGCGCGTGCGCACGCGCTGCGTCCCCGGGTGCCTCGTGAAGCCTGACTAGCTCCGTCTCCCCGGAACTCACGGCTGGAGCCTGTGCGGATTCGTCCTGGCCGCGGGTGAACGGGCGGCGCACCAGCGCGGTCAGTCCCGTCCAGGCCTGCCGTCCGAGCTCACCGCCGGCGCCCCCTGCCAGCGCCCCGAGCAACGCCACTGAAATCGGGTCCATGTTGCACCACCCTTGGTATCTCTTGCTTCACCAGGAGTGGACACGCTACGAGAGACCGCGGTTGCAGAGGGCCTCGATCCGACAATTTTGTCCTGGCCCCGACAGCGCCCACAGACAGACCGGACCGCACCGTTCACACCGAGAGCACGTTCTTCGAGACCGGCTTTGCGAACCGCCCCAAAGGCCAACGCAACGGTGTTGGTGACTATGGCGTCCATGGGACGGAGTCGCTCCCATCGGGCTCTATGCCGTAACGGAGTAGTTGTTGCCATCTGGAGTCTTGGCGGCCTCTCTTTCGCGCGAGACCGTTGAGGGGGAGTGCGTCGCCCTCGTTTGCTGCTTGCCGCGCGAGGTCTTCGGCCAGGTATGTGTCTCCGGTTCTTTCGTAGAGTTCGGCGAGAGTGCGTCGGGCTTGTCGGTCGCCTGCGTTGACAGCCAGTTGCAGGGCCTTCTTCGCTCCTTCGTTGTCGCCGGAGGCACGAAGAAGGCGGCCGAGTTCTCGTTGAGACCGTGTGTCGCCTGCATCCGCAGCGAGTTGGTAAAGGTGCTTCTCAGCCGGTGTGTCGCCGTTCTTACGGCGCCGTTCGGCCAGCTTCCTCAAGGGGACGGGGTCGCCTTTGGCCGCTGCATGAAGTGCCAGCCGTTCCGCTTCGCTCGCGTCACCGGCATCATCCCTCGCCGTGATGAGCCGTCTCAGACCTCGGTCGCCAGCCAGGCGGTACAGGCGCCCAGCCTCGGATTGGTCGCCGACACGCTCCTGCATGAGAGCCATGTTGAGCAGCGCTGTTCCTTCAGCTGCATGGCGCAGGTTTTCGACGAGCCGCTTCCGAACATCAGACGGGACGCTTTCGCGAAGAAAGGGGAGGAGGAAGGTGGCTGACTTTTCTGCGCCTGCCCGGTACAGCTGTTCGGCCTCGTCGAGATCGCCTGCCTCTTCTCGTATCCGCGCCAGCTCCTCGTACGGGCTGTCGCCAGCCATGCTCGTGGCGCCGGATTGGATGGCTTGCCGGTACAAGCGCTCAGCTGCCTTGACGTTTCCAATCGCATGGTGTGCGCGGGCGACGTAGACGAGGGCTCCTGGGGAACCCATGTGTGCTGCTTCTGTGGCGAGACGTTCGCCTTCGGCGAGGTCGCCTGCCCGGAGACGACGTTGAGCGAGCCCGGCGACTTCCTTCCCGCCGGCGAGGCGGACCAGGCGCTCTTCCTCCGTGGCCGGGAAGTCCGGGTTCCTGCTGCGGTCGCGGGCCAGTCCGAGCAGCGCGTTTTGCCCCCCACTACGACTGGCTTGAACTGCGAGGCGCTCAGCCTCTTCTGTGGCGTAGCTGACGTGGTTGCTTATTGATCTTGGTTGTGGCCTGGTGTTGCTCAGCTGTGCTGAGCGGTGGGTCTGTTCCGTGGGTGGGGTTTAGAAGCTGTTGCTCTATCGATCTTGGTGAGCGTGAGTTCGAGGTCGTCGACTCGGTCGGGTGATCTTCTGGCTGGCTGAGCATGAAAGCGGGGCCTCCCGCACAGCTCGAGGGTGTCGAATCCAAACGAGCAACAGGAGGCCCCTGGTGCTGCAGTCTTCCGTGCCGGCGTTGTTGTCGTCCAACCCGGCTTCCCTGACGTGTGATTGCCTCGCTCACCGGTTCGGGAACGCCAGTGATCAGCCGTACAGGCGACCGAGATATCCGTCCGACATGAGCGACGCGGAGTGGGCCGTCGTGCGCGACGCGATGCCGGTCCCCGGCTGGTTGGAGGGCCGCGGCGGGCAACCGGAGAGCTACTGCCACCGTCAGATGGTCGACGCGGTGCGCTACCTGGTCGCGGGCGGCATCACCTGGCGGGCGATGCCCGCGGACTTCCCCGCGTGGGACCGCGTCCACGCCTTCTTCCGGCGCTGGCGGGACAAGGGCCTGACCGCCGAGTTCCACGACCGGCTGCGCGACCGGGTACGCGAGGCTGCGGGCCGGGATCCGGAACCGACGGCGGGCGTCATCGACGCCCAGTCGGTGAGAGGAGCCGCATCGGTGCCGGCCGCGACCAGGGGCTACGACGGCGGAAAGAAGGTCAACGGCCGCAAGCGGCACATCGTGGTGGACACCCTCGGACTGCTGCTGGTTGTGATGGTGACCGCGGCTTCGGTCACCGACCGGGACGCGGGGCAGACACTCCTGGCCCGGCTGCGCGATCGGCACTGGCGCGTCACGCGGGTGTGGGCCGACGGCGGCTACACCGGGCGCCTGGTCGACCTCGCCCGCGACGCCTGGCGGATCGCGCTGACCGTGGTCAGACGCAGCGACGACACCAGCGGCTTCACCGTGTTGCCGAAGAGGTGGCTGGTGGAGCGCACGTTTGCCTGGCTGATGCACTCACGCCGTCTGGCCCGCGACTACGAGACGCGCACCGACACCTCGGAGGCAGTGATCCGGTGGTCGATGAGCATGGTCATGAGCCGTCGGCTCGTCCGACGGGCACGCTGAACAGCCCCGGCCGTTCCTCTGCCAGCCAGCCCCGCACGGCCAGTCGCTTCGCCTTCGACCGCACCCCTTCCACCTTCGCCGGGACCGGCTCCAGCCCGACTGCCGCCGCGAGTTGCCGGCAGTCCATCGCCTTTTCGCACGACGCACTCCCACCGGCCAGGACGTCCATGATCTGCTGATAGTCCGGCGCCAGAACCGTCGGGGCAAGCCCTGCCTGCCAGTGCGGCACCACCGAACCGGGCACCGCCGCCGTGACCTTCACCGGCCGCCCGCCGGCCATCACGACTGGCGGTACCTCCTCGCCTCCGCGGGGCTCCGCCAGAACCTCGCCCACCGTCTCACGGGCGATCACGAACCGCTCCCACACGGCCTCCGCCTCCCGCAGCTCGGTCTGAAGGGCCTCCACTCGCTGCCGAGCAGCGCGTTCGCGCTCCTCCAGCAACCCCATTACCGACGGCATCCCGGCACCTCCACCGAAGAGACGACATGACACCTCGTCCCTGCCGCCGAAACACCACCCCTATGCCTGACCAGTGGAAACGCACCCGTCACTCTCGGAAAGACAACAGCTTCTCAGGACAACCAGCAGATGCAAGAGCGCCTGACCAGCGCACGCCAGAACAACCGCTTCATGGACAAACGCATCGCCGACCTCGAAGCCCAACTCGCTCCGTACCTCACGACACCACCCCCGCGCCCCTGACCCGGCCTCGGATCATTGCCAAAGGGGATGGACCTTGCCGACAACCGTCAGATCCAGTCGACGTCCAACTCAGCCAGTGCGGCCAGCTGCTCCGCACTGAGCTTGTCGCGCCTCGACTTGGTGTTCGATGTCCATACGCCCAGCTTGACGGCCACAGGCTCCGCCTCGCCGTCGACCGTGACCTGTTCGCTGTGCCCCCTTGGCACCGGCCGGTCGCCTTCCCGTTCCACCCACTGCGTGACGGCCGCCAGGCCCCGCTGGAACGCCTGCTGCGTCTTGCTCGGCCCCTTCCCACTGCTCTTGGTCGTCGAAGCGGGAGGCGGCGTCGGGGCGGGCTTGATGCCCAGCCTGGACAGCCGTTCCTGCTGTTCGGTGGACAGCTGCGCCCAGGTGCCCGGCTGTTTCTGCCGCTTTAGCCACTGCCCGAGATCATCGCCGTCGAACGTCACGCCGGGTTGGACGTCGGGCAGGTGGCCGTGGGGTTCGTCGGCGG
>NZ_KQ948789.1 GCF_001514205.1 Streptomyces griseoruber
TAGTCTCCCGAAGCTCACCGCAGCGAATGCACAAGCGCTTTGGACGACGGTAACAGCGCTCACATGTCGACGAGCCATCGGGCAGTCGTGCTGCAACCCTTCCTAGCCGGCCGCAGGCACCGCAGTTCTCGAAGCGCGATGGATCCTTGGCATAGCAAGTACCGCACAGGGCTCTTCTATTGCGTCTCGTTATGATCGGCCGTGTTCTTCCGCAAGCACTGCACAGGTCAGCGGCGCGGCGCTGGCAGCATCCTTGACAGATCCGGTAACCGTCGTCGCGGACCCGCGTCAGATTCCTTCGCTTACCGCAATCGGCACATCGCGGCACAATTACATCATTCGCCCTCAACGCCTCCAGTTTGACCAGCAAACGAAACACCTGAATTGGAGCTGTGCCATCACCGTCTGACAAAAAATTCGGGTGACACTGGACGTAACGCTGAAGCTTGAGCACTGTATTCCCCGGCGCAACCTCATCAACAATCTGAAGGATCTCCTCATAGCAGAGATCTGGAAGCGAGGACACAAGAGCCCCAGTGATTGCTGTCAAGGCGTCGACTCTTTTCACGATTCCCCCGGACGTCGAATCGTAGTCCGTCTAACGACAGGTGCCCTGCCTGCGGCGTTCGCACCCCCCGCGGCTTTTCGCACCTGCTGATCAATCACAGTCACTTCGATCAGTTGCTCAACGCCACATTCGAGGATATCGCAAAGTGCCGCTAGAGTATCCATAGAGAGCCTTTGAGGTGGCTGCGTCACCAAACGGAAGACTTGCTCGCGCGAAAGATGTACCCCCCTCTCCGCGAGCAACGGCACCAGATCAGTGGTCTGAAACATTTCTCGTTCAGCCATTAGCTGGCGCAAGTTCCAGCGATACCCCATCTTTTTATTCACTATCCGACTCCCACAGGATTGCATGTCGCGCCTTCAAGGAATTCCGCACCAGGCGATTTCGATACTCGTCCGAAACGCCCGAATAGATTGCTGTCGTCGAGGCATACTCGTGCCCCACTTGATCCTGAACAAAGCGTTCCGGGTAGTCGAATTCTAGTAGGTGTGTCACATAAGAATGCCGAAGGCTGTGCAGATCGAGATCCTCCGAAATTCCGGCAATCGCACGAACTGACTCAAAGGCTTCATCCAGGCGCCGCAACGATAGGCGCCCACACCTTTCTGTAATCCAAAACCCCGGGTGCTTCCCCGGTGAAAAGGCTGGCGCACCTCATCTAGATAATGATCGAGGACACCAACTACCCAGTCGAACTCAGGCACCGTCAGTACAGTCCGACGCTTCGGCGGCGATCCCTTTGACGCCTTTCCATAGCGGACGAACAATGCCCCATTGCGACCATAGTCCGGAATCTTCGGATTACGACGTAGGTCAGACAAGTCTAGGCCGCAAGCTTCCTGGCGCCTCAGTCCGAAGGCGTATACGACCTTCAGAATTGCTGAATCGCGCATTGCAGCCAGCGCACCTTTTCTGCGACGCGCTCGGATCTCTTCTACCCGTCCATCGGCCGCATCGAACAGCGCCTGGATTTCGTCATATGTTAGAGGTCGCCGCCTCGGATTACCCTCGTACTCGCTGGCGTGGGTAACAACATTCCACTCGTGAAAGATTTGGGCTGGCACTTGCCCGAAGGAATCCAAACACTTGGCAGCCCAGCCGTACCGAGCATCCGTGACGTAGTCACAGAACATCCGCAATGCGTTCTGGTACCCGCGTGCCGTCGAGTAGGCAAAATCGGGCTTCCGCGATCTGAGGTGGTCGAGAAAGGCCTCGGCTTCAGCCGGCTGCCACTGCCACGGGTACTGATTCGTGAACTCTACGAATCTCCTGACCAGTCGCAGTCGCGGCACGATGGTGGCTTCATAGTTCAGAAACCGTGCCCGCTGCTGCAACACCCATCCGTCCAGCATCGCTTGAAAGATCGCTGGCTCAGGATCAAGGTGCACTACCTCGCCGACAAGTACCAGGTGCGCAGCTCCTGGCAGGTTCGCCCCACCGCTCATGATGCGTTTAACGCAACATCGTTGAGTTGGTTACGGTCACGCTCAACCACGGACTGCGTGCATGGCTGGGGTCGTGCGGGGCGCTGTTGCCCAGGGCGAGGCCCTGGGCAACAGCAAGAGGTCACCTCAAAGTTTTCCTCTACCTCTGGCTTCGGTCCCGTGCGACCTCAAGCGCTCTCGTCGAGTCTGGCGACTGCCGCGGCACGTTGCAGCCTCGCGTGACAGACGCTGTCGCTCACTACTCTGCGGAAGGAGAATCCGTTCCCATCCGAGGCATAACGGAATCCGATCTTGCTGAGCAGCGCTTGTTCCTGTCGGCCTGTTTCCTGAAGAAGTTCGTTCAACTCGGAATCGCGCATGGGCTCCGCAGACGTCGGCGCCTCTTGGTACAAAGCCACCCGCCCTCCCCACGTCGGGCCAACATAGTCATCCCATTCCAACTTCGCTTGATCAGGCAGGATTGCGAGCCCGGCCCCAACTCGGTCTGAGCGGAAGGCAGCGAAGTAAGCGAGGTGCTTGGAGAACCAGTCGTGAGATTGCATCACTGCGCTGGCTAGCTTCTCCACGTCGGAGCTGGCTGGATCCAGAAGTGTCGTTACGACTTCGGCGTTGAGTTGATAGAGCGAGTCGGCCAGATGATCGACTGTTCCAGCCCCGGAGACTAGATACCCGAGCTCTGCCAGGCGGCGTTCGATTCGCAGCTCGTCCAGAGCAAAGCCGCCGAGGCATAGGAGCCACCACTCCCAGTCTGGCCCTACAAGGTCACGGCGACCTACAACTCCCTCAGCTCGCTCCATGAGTTGAATATGGCCAGCCTCATGGGCAAGAAGTCGCTCAACATCTTTTGGAGGGAGGTTACTGACCTCCGGTCTGTTCACGACGACTACGGGTCCACCGTCAAGCGAAAGGGTCCGTGCTGCAACTATGCTGGCACCACGGTCCGTTGAGTAGCTTTCGTGAGAAGTCAGCCTGCGGACTGTTCCCACAAAATCGTCGGTAACAATGACGGCGGCGTCAGGTTCTTCCATCCTGGACAAGCCGGCTTGCATCGCGTCAACCTGATTGTCGGTCAGTCCTCGTCCGTTCACGCTGAGTTCCATGGCATGCTCACCTTTTCATTCCGTGCCAACTTGCGTTGCAGCTCAGAACGTGATGTCATGCCTGCCTGCATGCGGTGCAGGACGTCACGTTCTGAGCTGCGGCGATCGTCTGACTCGTCTCAAGAGTCAGACGATCGCCATTCCGGCGGCTTTCCGTCGGAAGTCTCAACTGAGAGAATCGGGTCACCCAACGTCGCTTTAGGTGTCACTCTCTCCCACCACGTCAGCAATCTCACGGGCGATCTCCTCGACCGTGTACTGAGCGGTGCTTCTGGCCAACTTGTCAGCCAGTGATGGGCTTTGTGCCATCACTTCGTCTTTGGTGATGTTGTGCCAGATTGGCAGCAGGTTCTGCTGCCCCGTCACGTACCGTGTCACCAAGCCGTCAAGTTCATACTGGGGCCACCCCTTTTCGAAGAAGGGGCGGGAGAGAATCACGATGCCGAATCGACTGTTAGCCAAGCCTTGGTCGATCTTGCGGCGGAGGCTGTCGCCGATCCTCAATTCGAGGACGTCGAGCCACACAGAGATGCCGGCCTCTTGCAGATACTGCGCGAGCGGGCGGGCCACTGCCTCTTTGTCCTCACTGGCATGAGAGATGAAGACATCTCGTACGGACTCGGCCCGGCCGATGGAGTAGGGCGGCGGCTCATGTCTGATTTGCGTCAGGGAACCAGCATTGCTCGGGCGTAGCACCGGCAGCGGCGGCGGTTCGACGGAAGCCGAGGACCTCGCTCTTCCTCTAAGGCCCAGCATGTCAACGGTCACGTACCAGTGGCCGCTCCGCGGAATCGCAAGGCGCACCGGAGAGTGTTTTGCGAGCCCACCTGCAAAGCGGGGGTTTCTTCCGGCCTTGTACTTCTGATAGTTGCTCGAGTCCATCAGGCGCACATTGGCTGCACTGCCGGACAATTTGATGACCGCGGTCGCGCCCTTGGGCTGACGGCCGAGATCGTGGACCACGTAGTCCATGATTTTTTCCTCTGTATCACCTTCACAGGGGACCTGTAGGGGCGGTTGCGCTGGATGCAACATTGTTGCGGGCGCTAGAGCGGCGGGTGTATCCCCAGGCCAGCCGCTACGCGGGAGGGGCGTCAGCGCGAGGCTGACGCCCCTCTCATCAGGGATTACTTGTCAGGTGAGCGTTTGCCGAGTGTTGCACTCGATGCAATTCCGCCCAGTTTCAGCTGCAGCCGCTGGTCGAGCCGCAGCCCTCGCAGATGTAGCAGGAACCGGCCCGCTGCATCTTCGTACCGCAGGAGAAGCAGAGCGGGGCGTCGGCCTGGATGCCCAGCTGCATCTCCACCAGTTCGGCGCTGGTGTGGGCCTGCTTCGGGGCGGGCTCGGCCACCTCGGCGGCGGCCTTCGGGGTGGCGACGGCCTTCAGGTCCGTCTGGCGCGGGGCCGACTGGGCCAGACCCTCGACGTCGACGTCCTCCTCGGCCGGCTCGTAGGAACCGGTCTCCAGGTGGCGCTGACGCTCCTCGGCGGAGTGGATGCCGAGCGCGGAGCGCGTCTCGAAGGGCAGGAAGTCGAGCGCCAGGCGGCGGAAGATGTAGTCGACGATCGACTGCGCCATCCGCACGTCCGGGTCGTCCGTCATACCGGCCGGCTCGAAGCGCATGTTGGTGAACTTCGAGACGTACGTCTCGAGCGGCACGCCGTACTGCAGGCCCACCGAGACGGCGATGGAGAAGGCGTCCATCATGCCGGCGAGGGTCGAACCCTGCTTGGACATCTTCAGGAAGACCTCACCAAGGCCGTCGTCCGGGTAGGAGTTGGCCGTCATGTAGCCCTCGGCGCCACCGACCGTGAAGGAGGTGGTGATGCCGGGACGGCCCTTGGGGAGACGCTTGCGGACCGGACGGTACTCGACGACCTTCTCGACCGCGGTACGGATCGTGTCCTCGGCCTTCTCGGTGATCTCGGCCTTCTCCTGCTCCTTGGTGTCCTTCGTCTTCGCGGAGAGGGGCTGACCGACCTTGCAGTTGTCACGGTAGATCGCGAGCGCCTTGACGCCGAGCTTCCAGGCCTCGAAGTAGATCTCCTCGACCTCCTCGACGGTCGCCGTCTCCGGCATGTTGACCGTCTTGGAGATGGCACCGGAGATCCAGGGCTGGATCGCGGCCATCATGCGGACGTGGCCCATCGGGGAGATGGCGCGCTCGCCCATGGCGCAGTCGAACACCTCGTAGTGCTCCTGCTTGAGACCGGGGGCGTCGATCACGTTGCCGTTCTCGGCGATGTGGGCGACGATCGCCTCGATCTGCTCCTCCTGGTAGCCCAGGCGGCGCAGGGCCTGCGGGACGGTGCCGTTGACGATCTGCATCGAG
This sequence comes from Streptomyces griseoruber, assembly GCF_001514205.1. Classification (GTDB taxonomy): domain Bacteria; phylum Actinomycetota; class Actinomycetes; order Streptomycetales; family Streptomycetaceae; genus Streptomyces; species Streptomyces griseoruber. The sequence continues at coordinate 5,447 of NZ_KQ948789.1, forward strand.
CCGCCGCCGACCAGCTTCTTGAACTTGACCAGGGCGAGGTCGGGCTCGACACCGGTGGTGTCGCAGGACATCGCGAGGCCGATGGTGCCGGTCGGGGCGAGCACGGACGCCTGGGAGTTGCGGAAGCCGTTCTTCTCGCCGAGACGCAGGACGTCCTGCCAGGCCTCCGTGGCGGCGGCCCAGACGGGGGTGTCCAGGTCGTCCATGCGGACGGCCGTGCCGTTGGCGTCGGCGTGCTGCTTCATGACGCGGTTGTGGGCGTCGGCGTTGCGGGCGTAGCCGTCGTACGGGCCGACGACCGAGGCCAGTTCGGCGGAGCGGCGGTAGGCCGTGCCGGTCATCAGGGAGGTGATGGCACCGGCGAGGGCGCGGCCGCCGTCGGAGTCGTAGGCGTGGCCGGTGGCCATCAGCAGGGCGCCGAGGTTGGCGTAACCGATGCCGAGCTGGCGGAACGCGCGCGTGTTCTCGCCGATCTTCTGGGTCGGGAAGTCGGCGAAGCAGATGGAGATGTCCATCGCGGTGATGACGAGCTCGACGACCTTCTGGAAACGCTCGGCCTCGAAGGACTGGGTGCCCTGGCCGTCGTCCTTGAGGAACTTCATCAGGTTCAGCGAGGCGAGGTTGCAGGACGTGTTGTCCAGGTGCATGTACTCGCTGCACGGGTTCGACGCGGTGATCCGGCCGGACTCGGGGCAGGTGTGCCAGTTGTTGATGACACCGTCGTACTGGATGCCGGGGTCGGCACAGGCCCAGGCGGCCTCGGCGATCCTGCGGAAGAGCGCCTTGGCGTCGACCTCCTCGATGACCTCGCCGGTCATCCGGGCGCGCAGGCCGAACTTGCCGCCCTGCTCGACGGCCTGCATGAACTCGTCGTTCACCCGGACCGAGTTGTTGGCGTTCTGGTACTGGACGGACGTGATGTCGTCGCCGCCCAGGTCCATGTCGAAGCCCGCGTCGCGCAGGACGCGGATCTTCTCCTCTTCCTTGACCTTGGTCTCGATGAAGTCCTCGATGTCCGGGTGGTCCACGTCGAGGACGACCATCTTGGCGGCGCGGCGGGTGGCGCCACCGGACTTGATGGTGCCGGCGGAGGCGTCGGCGCCGCGCATGAAGGAGACCGGTCCGGAGGCGTTGCCACCAGAGGACAGCAGCTCCTTGGAGGAGCGGATGCGGGAGAGGTTCAGGCCGGCACCGGAGCCGCCCTTGAAGATCATGCCCTCTTCCTTGTACCAGTCGAGGATCGACTCCATGGAGTCGTCGACGGCCAGGATGAAGCAGGCGGAGACCTGCTGGGGCTGCGGGGTGCCGACGTTGAACCAGACGGGGCTGTTGAAGCTGAAGATCTGGTGCAGCAGGGCGTAGGCCAGCTCGTGCTCGAAGATCTCGACGTCGGCGGCCGAGGCGAAGTACCTGTGGTCCTCGCCGGCCTTCGAGTACGTCTTCACGATGCGGTCGATCAGCTGCTTGAGGCTGACCTCGCGCTGGGGGGTGCCGACGGCACCGCGGAAGTACTTGCTGGTGACGATGTTGACCGCGTTCAACGACCAGAAGTCGGGGAACTCGACGCCACGCTGCTCGAAATTGACCGAGCCGTCGCGCCAGTTGGTCATGACGACGTCACGACGCTCCCAGACCACCTCGTCGTACGGGTGCACGCCGGGGGTGGTGTGGATGCGCTCGATACGCAGGCCCTTGGTGGTCTTCGCGCCCTTCGCGCGGGACCCTCGTGCCGGACCGCTCGCCGTCTCTGTCATGCCGCCTCCCTGTACAGGCAAAAACGCCCTGAAATGCCACGATGTTCCCGTGGCACGGTGTGGTGTCTGGTGCTGCGGACGTCGATGCACCTGGTCCGCAGCAAGTCTTGGTCCGCCGCCGCCCGACCGGATCCGGGGTCTCCGCCCGGTTCCGGTCCGCCGGGTCAGTCGGCGGCGTGGGCGGGCTCGGGGACCCGCGTGGTCCCGCCGCGCCCGCTGTCGTCCTCCCGGCCCCCCATGACAGCGTCCGGGTCGCCTTCGCGGTCGTCGTCGTCCGCGGCGGGGCGTCCCGTCTGGTCCCTGAGTTCCGCGATCGCGGCCTCGAAGTCCTCGAGCGAGTCGAAGGCCCGGTAGACGGAGGCGAACCGCAGGTAGGCGACGAGGTCGAGTTCCTGCAACGGGCCGAGTATGGCCAGCCCCACGTCGTGGGTGGTCAGCTCGGCGCTTCCGGTGGCCCGCACCGCCTCCTCGACCCGCTGGCCGAGCTGGGCGAGCGCGTCCTCGGTGACGGGCCGTCCCTGACATGCCTTGCGCACGCCGTTGATGACCTTGGTGCGGCTGAACGGCTCGGTGACTCCGGACCGCTTCACCACCATGAGCGAGCACGTCTCCACGGTCGTGAAGCGACGGGAGCAGTCAGGACACTGGCGGCGCCTGCGGATGGACGTGCCGTCGTCCGTCGTACGGCTGTCGACGACACGGCTGTCGGGGTGCCTGCAGAAGGGGCAGTGCATGAAGTCCCAACCCTCCTCACAGCAGACTCAATAGCCTCGCGGGGCCTCATGGGCCCCTCGAAGCAGCCCCAAGCATAGGCGATCCAAGTGGATGCGAAGACCAAGGGCACCACAACTTGTGGGCTGCTGATGACATCCAAGCACTAGATATGGGGCTTGGCCCATTCATCCAGGCCGTATCGCGTGTCGCAGTCGAAGCCCTCACCCCGCGCGTTCCCGCCGTCACGGCGAGCACCCGAAACCGGCCCCCACGCGCGCGTGTACAACCATGTCCGCGCGGCACATACGGCGATATCGTGGGCGCCGCAGGGAGGACCCGTGGGACTCTCGCGCACGAGCGGGAGCGGCGCAACGGCCGCCGGAAACCTGATGGCAGACTGGGGCGACACCGCACAGGGGGCGCCCCGGCGGTGAAGAGTACAACAACGGGCTCTTCCGTCCGCCGGTCTTCGCGTTGGCTATACACCCAGACACATGATCAAGTCAGGCTATCCACGCTTTTTCACTCGAACGTGTGTTTGGCGCAACCTTTCGAAAGCAACTACCGTTGTGCAGCAGGGAGACAATCGAGAGGGGCCGACGACGTGACCACCACCGCAGACAGCGCCACCATCACCGCCCAGGACCGCTCCCAGGGCCGACTCGAGCCGGTGCATGCGATGAACGAAGCCGTGAACCCGGAGGGGCACAAGCGCTCCCTGCCGGGCCGACCTCCAGGCATCCGGGCGGACAGCTCGGGCCTGACCGACCGGCAGCGCCGGGTGATCGAGGTCATCCGGGACTCCGTGCAGCGGCGCGGCTACCCGCCGTCCATGCGGGAGATCGGCCAGGCCGTCGGCCTGTCCAGCACGTCCTCGGTGGCGCACCAGCTGATGGCGCTGGAGCGCAAGGGCTTCCTGCGCCGCGACCCGCACCGCCCGCGCGCGTACGAGGTCCGCGGTTCCGACCAGGCCGTCTCCGTGCAGCCCACGGACACCGCCGGCAAGCCCGCAGCGTCGTACGTCCCCTTGGTGGGCCGGATCGCCGCCGGTGGCCCGATCCTCGCCGAGGAGTCCGTCGAGGACGTGTTCCCGCTCCCGCGGCAGCTCGTCGGCGACGGTGAGCTGTTCGTGCTGAAGGTCGTCGGCGACTCCATGATCGAAGCCGCGATCTGCGACGGCGACTGGGTCACCGTCCGGCGTCAGCCCGTAGCCGAGAACGGCGACATCGTGGCGGCCATGCTCGACGGCGAGGCCACCGTGAAGCGCTTCAAGCGCGAGGACGGCCATGTGTGGCTGCTCCCGCACAACGCGGCGTACGAGCCGATCCCCGGCGACGACGCGACCATCCTCGGCAAGGTGGTGGCTGTCCTCCGCCGCGTCTGAGCACGGCGGGCGGCCTCACCTCTCCGCCCCTTGACTGGGCCCCGGGATCCCTGCGCCGGTTCCGGGGCCCTGTGCTGTGCCCCTACGTCCGGTCGGTCTCGGTCTGCCGCGCCGTCGCGTCGATCGCCGCGAGCGACTTCCGCACCTGGTTGCGGTCCGTGGTGTACCAGAAGTCCGGCAGGGAGGCCTTGAGGTAGCTCCCGTAGCGGGCCGTCGCCAGTCGCTGGTCCAGTACGGCGACCACGCCCCGGTCGCCCGACGCGCGGACCAGACGGCCGGCGCCCTGGGCCATCAGCAGCGCCGCGTGCGTGGCGGCCACGGCCATGAAGCCGTTGCCCCCGGCGTCCTCCACCGCCTTCTGGCGGGCGCTCATCAGCGGGTCGTCCGGACGCGGGAACGGGATCTTGTCCATGACCACCAGCTGACAGCTGGCCCCCGGCACGTCGACGCCCTGCCAGAGCGACAGCGTCCCGAAGAGACATGTCTTCGGATCCGCCGAGAAGTTCTTGATCAGCTCGCCCAGGGTCTCCTCGCCCTGGAGCAGGATCGGGAACTCCGGGATCCGGCCGCGCAGCTCCTCGGCCGCGAGCTGTGCGGCGCGCATGGAGGAGAAGAGGCCGAGGGTACGCCCGCCGGCCGCCTGGATCAGTTCGGTCAGCTCGTCCAGCATGTCCGCGCGGTCGCCGTCCCGCGCGGGACGCGACAGGTGCTTGGCGACGTACAGGATGCCCTGCTTGCGGTAGTCGAAGGGCGACCCCACGTCGATTCCCTTCCACGGGGGAAGGTCGTCTCCCTCGGTGCCCTCCGGGGCGAGCCCCAGGGAGGCGCCCACGCCGTTGAAGTCCCCGCCGAGTTTCAGGGTCGCCGAGGCCAGGGTCACGGAGCGGTCGGCGAAGAGCTTCTCCCGCAGCAGGCCCGACACGGACATGGGGGCGACGCGCAGGGAGGCGCCGAAGCGGTCGTGCCGTTCGTACCAGACGACGTCGTACTCGGAGCCGCCCACGATCCGCTCCGCCACGTCGTGCACGCTCTCCACGGAGGCGAGCGCCTGCTTGCGGACCGCGTCCTCGTCCTGGACGGACTTGTCACGGGTGGCTCCGATGGCGGAGATGACGGTGCGCGCCGCGTCACGCAAGGCCATGAGGGCGTAGTTGAGGTCCTCCGGGATCTCCTCCAGGCGGCCCGGCAGCGCCAGCTCCATCAGGCGCTCGAAGCCCTCGGCGGCGGTCTGGAGCTGGTCGGCCGCCTTCTCGTTCACCAGCTTCGCGGCCCGCCGCACGGCCCGGTTGACCTGGCCCGGGGTGAGCTCGCCGGTGGCGACGCCGGTGACCCTCGACACCAGTTCGTGCGCCTCGTCGACGATCAGCACCTCGTGCTGCGGGAGGACCGGGGCGCCTTCGATGGCGTCGATGGCCAGCAGCGCGTGGTTGGTGACGACGACCTCGGCCAGCTTGGCGCGCTCGCGGGCCATCTCCGCGAAGCACTCCGCCCCGTACGCGCACTTGGTCGCGCCGAGGCATTCCCGCGAGGACACCGACACCTGGGCCCAGGCCCGGTCGGACACGCCCGGGGTGAGGTCGTCGCGGTCGCCGGACTCGGTCTCGTCCGACCAGTCCCGCAGCCGCAGCAGGTCCTGGCCCAGCTTGCTGCTGGGCGCGGCCGCCTCGAACTGGTCGAAGAGGCCCTCCTCCTCGTCCTGCGGGACGCCCTCGTGCAGCCGGTGCAGGCACAGGTAGTTGGAGCGGCCCTTCAGCATCGCGAACTCGGGGCGCCTGCGCAGCAACGGGTGCAGGGCGTCGACGGTGCGCGGCAGGTCACGCTCCACCAGCTGGCGCTGCAGGGCCAGGGTGGCGGTCGCGACCACGACCCGCTCCCCGTGCGCCAGCGCGGGCACCAGGTAGCCCAGCGACTTGCCGGTGCCGGTGCCGGCCTGGACCAGCAGGTGGGATCCGTCGTCGATCGCCTCCGCGACGGCTTCGGCCATGGTCACCTGGCCGGGGCGCTCCGTACCGCCGACAGCGGCGACGGCGGCATGGAGGAGTTCGGGGAGTGAGGGCTTCGTCATAGCGCGACCACCCTACGGCTCGGCACTGACAAACGCGGGATCGCGCAGGTGGTCGGCGGGGACGACGGTGAGGGAATCGGTGAGGGGTTCAAGGCGCGGGGCTTCTCGGATTCGGGGCCGGTGAAGGGCCTGGGGGACATCGGCGGGGAGAGAAGAAATTCTCGGGGATTCTCGGGACGGGCGGGAACCGGCTGGAATCCCGAGGCGTTGCATGGGTGACGGGACGATTACGGACAGTTACAGAACCTCTCGGAAGTGCCTGTCCCTGACCATGAGGCCGGCCCGTTTCGCGGGCAGGTCGACCTCGGCGCAGAAGCGGAAACCGGCGCGAAGGAAGGCGGCGATGGAGGGGGTGTTGCGAAGATCGGGTTCAGCGACGACACGTGAGCAGGCGGGCCTGCTGTCGAGTACGAGGTCGGCGACGGCTCTCAGCAGCAGTCCGCCGAGCCCTCGCCCGCGGGCGTCCCGGCCTCCGATGAGGAGATGGACACCGGTGTCGTGAGGTCGGGCCGGGTAATGGCGGGCCAGCGGGTCGAGGTCGGCCCGGTAGATCTCCCAGTAGCTCATGGGCGTGCCCTCCAGCAGACCGAGGCACGGAACGCTGTGGCCGCCGGTGAGTTGGCGGCGAAGGTGGCGTTCGGTCACGGTCCGGGGTCCCGCCAGCTCCCAGAAGGCGGCGACCGCGGGCTCGTTCATCCACCGGCCGATACGGGGCAGGTCCCGGTCGACCTGTACGGGGACGAGGTGGAAGACGCCCGCGGGTGTGGGGGTGGGCCCCCAGTCGCCCGGGCGGTCGAGCAGAGCCGTGGGTGCGGTGCCGGCGACGGCGCGGGGACCGATGGGGGGCACGGCGGGGCTCCTCTCAGCAGGTGGGGCGGGACAGGTTCCTCAAGGACGAAGGGGGTTGGCGATGGTGACGTACACGGACTGGGTGTCCACGGGGCCGACGAGTTCGTCCATGCCGTGCAGCCGGGTCAGCAGATTGGCCTTGCAGCGCAGCACGGGTGAGTCGAGGAGGCGGGCGGGCAGCGAGCTGCGCATCCGGTCGGGACCGCAGGCCGCGGCGGTGAGGAAGCGGCGGAAGGCGGCGAGCAGCAGGTGTTCGCCGGCGAGACGCTGTGAGCCGAAGGCTCCGACGAGTCCGAGGACGTTGTTGATACCCAGGTAGTAGGCGAAGCGCTCGTCGGTGACGGCGTCGGAGACGAAGGTGTCGCTGTGCTCGCCGATACCGGGCAGCCGGGCTTCGAGTTCCGTGCGGCGGGAGTCGCGGAAGTAGTAGCCCTGGTTGTCGCGGTACCGGCCGCCCGTGGGCCAGCCGTCGGGGTCCAGCAGGAGGAGCGTGTTCTGCTGGTGGGCCTCCAGGGCGATGCCCGCTTCCCCGTCGAGCCACAGCACCGGGCGCACGACGTGCTCCAGATAGCGCAGGAACCACTCGACGGCGACGGTGGCGAGCGGGCGCCCAGTCCGTGCGGCGAGACGTGTGACGACCTCGGCCAGCCGGGAACTCTGCACGGGTTTCGTGTCCATGGCCGGAGAAAGGCTCTCGGCGGCGCGCGGGTACGGCCGGGGCGAGACGAGGCCCGCGACGCAGGAGACGTCGTCCGCGGCGGTGAAGGGGTTGTGGCGGATCACCACGTCGAGTCCCGGCACAGGGTGGCCGTCGGCCCCGTCGACGGCGAGCCAGGCCGGGTCGCGGACGATGTCGAAACCCGGGTGGGCCGCCTGCCACTGCTGGGACAGGCCGGCTCGCAGCAGGCGGTGGACTTCGAGGCCGCGGTGGAGTTCCTTGCGCAGGTGCTCCCGACGGGAGTTGGTGATGTGCAGACCGAGCGACAGTTTGAGCATGGCCGGGGCGCCGGACCGGTGGACGGTGCGTACGGAGGAGGTCGGGTGCCAGGGGACACCGAGCGGACCGAGGTCCCGGAGCAGCCCGGTCGCCAACAGGGCGGCGACGTCGGGGCGGTGGCCGACCGCGTGCCGCTGCCAGGGGTGCATCGGCAGGAGGGCATAGCCCTCGGGCAGCGTGCGGCGTACGGGCAACGGCAGTCCGGAGTCGGCGAGTCGGGCCGTCAGCCGGTCCGCGGTGACGATACGGCCGCTTTCCGTCCAGGCGGAATCGGCGGCCAGCACGGAGGGAGCGACAGCCAGCCAGTGGAGGGGGAAGGAGCCGCGCAACTCGGGTGAGTACAGCCGTGCTTCCGCATCGGTGAGGCCTTCGCGGCTCTTCGGGGTGGGGTGCAGGGGGTGTCCGAGGAGCAGTGCCTGTTCGGCGGCGAGGAACAGGTCGGGTCCGTCGGTGGGGTGCTTCCGTCGCTCGCGGATGAAGTCCGTCGTACGGCGGACGGAGTCGGCGACGCGGGCCACCAGGGCGACCTGGTCGATGCCGTGGCCGGCCGGCCGGGGTGAGGCGGGTGTCCCGGCTGGTCGGGGTTGGGCGGGTGTCCCGGCTGGTTCGAGCGGTTCGGGGACATCGGGCGTCTCGGGCAACTCGGGCGTCTCGCGGGACAGCAGGGCGGCGAGCGTCACGGCGTCCGCGGGTGGGGACTGCTCGGGGGCGTCGGCCAGGCGCGGGAGGCCGAAGCGGTGCCAGCCGGTCGGGGACCAGTGGTGGACGGGGACGAGCAGGGCGGTGCCGCTGGCGGGGAGCGGCACTCGGAGGGTGCCGTCGGCGGGGGCGGGCAGGCCTGCCTCGCGCACCCAGCAGCGCAGCAGGCTCTCCACGGCCGCCGCCTGGGCCGCGGTGTGCGGGTCGGCGTGGTCCAAGGGGTGGGCCGGGACCACGGGCCCCGGTTCGGCGGGGGTGGCGTGGCGCTGCTGGGGAGGGACGGTCCCGGTCGGGGTGACGTCGGTCGACAGAACGGAGGAGGTGGACGCCGGTGGGGTGGAAACGGCGGAGGTGGGAGCGGATGAGCCGGAGGGCTCAGGGGAGTCGTTCAAGGGCGTTCCTCATCGGACGGGGCGGGCGCGGTCGGCGGCGTGACGGACCGGAACGGCGGTGGGGACGCGGCAGCGTGGCGAGGCCGGCCGGTGTCCGTCTCCTGGGCAGGGTGGGCGAGGGGCCGGGCCGCGCCCGGAGCCGCGGCGGCCTCCTCGTGCGGGCTGTCGACCCCGGCTCACCTCGGGCGGCCGGCGCGGCCAGGTGGCTCCGGAGCCTGCCTGGGCTGCCGGGTCGGCTGGTCCTCGTCGCCCTGGTGCGCGCGGTGGGCGTGACCGCGGGCTGCCGCCCGGATCGCGTCGGCCAGCCGGTCGAGTACGGCGGCGGCCTGTTCGTCGGTGATCGTCAGGGGCGGAAGCAGGCGTACGACGCTCGCGTGGCGGCCGCCCAGTTCGACGATCAAGCCGCGGCGCAGGCACTCCCGCTGTACGGCGACGGCCAGTCCGGGGGCGGCGGGGTGAGGCCCGCGAGCCGGGGCGGCGTCCGGGGCACCGGGGCCCGCGCCCACCGCGACTTCGCTCCCCCGTTGCGGCGCCTCCCGCTCCGGCGCCTCCTCGTACTCCCCCTCCTCGGCCTCCGGGTCGACCAGTTCGACCCCGATCATCAGTCCGCGCCCGCGCACGTCACCCATGCAGGGGAAGTCCTCGGCAAGGTGCCGGAGCCGTCCCAGCAGGTGGGCTCCCAGGGTGGCCGCGCGTTCGGCGAGCCGGTTCTCGCGGACGTGGGCGAGGGTGGCCGTGCCGGCGGCCATGGCGAGCTGGTTGCCGCGGAAGGTGCCCGCGTGGGCGCCCGGTTCCCAGACGTCCAGGTCGTCGCGGTAGACGACGACGGCCAGCGGCAGGCTGCCGCCGATGGCCTTGGAGAGGACCATCACGTCGGGGGTGATCCCGCTGTGTTCCACCGCCCAGAAGGCGCCGGTGCGGCCGACGCCCGTCTGGACCTCGTCGGCGATGAGGGGAATGGAGCGGTCGGCGGTGATCTGCCGCATGCGCCGCATCCAGGTGTCCGGCGCGGGGATCACACCACCCTCGCCCTGGACGGGTTCGAGGATCATCCCGGCGGGGCGCCGGACCCCGGACTTGGGGTCGTCGAGGACGGACTCGGTCCAGCGTGCGGCGAGTTCGGCGCCGCGATCGCCGCCGACGCCGAACGGGCAGCGGTAGTCCTGCGGATAGGGCAGACGGGCCACGCGGACGTCGAAGGCACCGCCGGAGGCTTCGAGGGATCCGGCGGTCATACCGTGGTAGGCGCCGGTGAAGGCGAGGACGCCCGTGCGGCCGGTGGCGGCGCGGACCAGGGTGAGCGCGGCCTCCACGGCGTCCGTGCCGGCCGGCCCGCAGAACTGCACGCGGGCGCGGTCGGCCAGACCGGGCGGCAGGGTGCGGAAGAGCTCGGTGATGAAGGCGTCCTTGACCGGGGTGGCGAGGTCGAGGACGTGCAGGGGTGCGCCCGAGTCGAGGACCTTGCGGATGGCCTCCAGGACGACGGGATGGTTGTGGCCGAGTGCGAGGGTGCCGGCGCCGGAGAGACAGTCGAGGTAGCGGCGGCCGTCGGCGCCCTCGATGGTGAGCCCCCGGGCGCGTACCGGCACGATGGGCAGGGCGCGCGCATAGGTGCGCGCCGCGGACTCGCGGGCCGACTGGCGCCGCAGGATCCCTTCGTGCGCGGGCCGTCGGCCGGCCTGGCCGACGGGGGACCTTCCGGCGGGCGGTGTTCCGGTGGAACGCCCCGAAGGGACCTCCTCGGGCACTGGCTCGGTCACGGCTCCCTGTCCTCCCGCGGTTCAGGGGGCCGCGCGCGGACAGCGGACCCCCCACCGCTACCAACCCCGGACGGCTGTCCTGGTTACGGGTTGCCTCAAGATCCTTGCCGTGACGGAACCGTTGCCCTCCTGTCGGAAGTCCCCCACAGCGAACGCATATCGTGTGGGGCATTGCACAGGGCCGTGAGACCCGGTTGAACTCCGCGTGGGAACACACCGAGTTCCGCCCGGCGGGAGCGGCCACAGCTTCAAGTTCGTTGACAGCAGGGGGAGTCAGACCATGCGATCGATACGGCCGTCGTTCACCGCTCGTCGGGGGAGGACCGCACGCCGCAGAACCTCCCCCGTGCTCGGCGCTGTAGCCCTCGCCTCGGTGCTCGCGCTCACCGCGACCGCCTGCGACTCGGGCGACACCAACGCCGACGGCAAGGCCACCGCGTCGGCCACGGCGGGCGGCGACGGAAAGATCACGATCCCGGACGACATCAAGGACCGGCTCAAGGAGCACGGGATCGATCTGGACAAGTGGAAGAACGGCGCCTGGAAGAACTGGGACAGGGACGACTGGCTGCGTGAGGCCCAGGACTACATCAACCCGATCATCAAGGGCCTGTGGGACCCGGACCGGATGCGGGAGGCGGAGGACCCGGACCGGGGGGTCGACGACAACGACCTCTCGGGCGACCAGGGGGTGACCGACCCGACGCCCGAGCCCGTGGACGCGAAGGCCGTGCCGACGACGTACCACGCCAACGCCCCCGAGGCGGGCAAGGTGTTCTTCGACTCCCCCGAGGGCACGATGGTCTGCTCGGCGACGGTCGTGGAGGACCCGGCCCACCCGGGCAAGTCCAACCTGGTGTGGACGGCGGGCCACTGTGTGCACGCGGGCAAGAAGGGCGGCTGGTACCGCAACATCGCGTTCGTGCCGTCGTACAACGACAAGGGTCTGTCCGCCGAGCAGCTCCAGACGGCGACCAAGGAGCAGGCCGCTCCTTATGGTGTCTGGTGGGGCGACTGGGTGAAGACCTCCGACCAGTGGATCGCACAGGGCGGGGAGACGGGTGGTGACGGCGCGCCGTACGACTTCGCCGTGATCCATGTGACGCCGGAGGCGGGCGGCTCCGGCAAGTCGTTGGAGGAGACGGTCGGTTCGGCGCTGCCGGTGGACTTCGACGCTCCGGCGGTGCCGAAGGTGGACAGCATCACCGCGACGGGCTACCCGGCCGCGGCGCCGTTCGACGGGCAGAAGCTGTACCAGTGCCAGGACAAGCCGGGGCGGCTGTCGTTCAGCGAGTCGGACCCGACGATGTACCGGATCGGCTGCACGATGACCGGTGGTTCGTCCGGCGGCGGCTGGGTGGCGACGGGGTCGGACGGCAAGCCGGCGCTGGTGTCCAACACCTCGGTCGGCCCGGTGAGTTCGGGCTGGCTCGCGGGGCCGAGGCTGGGCGAGGTGGCCAAGGGTGTGTACGACTCGGTGAGCGACAAGTTCGCCAGGTGAGCGACGAGTGCGCCGGGCAGGAGGCGCACCGCAGACCATGACGAAGGCCCGCCCCCTGAGACAAGGGGGCGGGCCTTCGTGTGTCGGTCAGGCGAGGGGGGCCGGGACGTACGGTGCGAGGTCCGCGGCCAGTTCCTCGTGCACCCGCGCCTTGAGGAGGGTGCCGTCCGCCGTGTGCTCCGCGGAGATCACCTCGCCCTCGGTGTGGGCGCGGGCGACCAGCTTGCCGTGGGTGTACGGCACCAGCGCCTCGATCTCGACCGAGGGCCGCGGCAGCTCGTTGTCGATGAGCGCGAGCAGTTCCTCGATGCCCTGGCCGGTGCGGGCCGAGACGGCGATGGAGCGCTTCTCGATCCGCATCAGCCGCTGGAGGGTGAGCGGGTCGGCCGCGTCCGCCTTGTTGATCACGACGATCTCGGGCACCTGGGTGGCGCCGACATCGTGGACCACCTCGCGCACGGCGGCCAGCTGCTCCTCCGGGTTGGGGTGCGAGCCGTCGACCACGTGCAGGATCAGGTCGGACTCGCCGACCTCCTCCATGGTGGAGCGGAACGCCTCGACCAGGTGGTGCGGCAGGTGCCGTACGAAACCGACCGTGTCGGCCAGCGTGTACAGCCGGCCGCTCGGGGTCTCGGCCCGGCGCACGGTCGGGTCGAGGGTGGCGAACAGGGCGTTCTCGACGAGGACGCCCGCGCCGGTGAGGCGGTTGAGCAGGGAGGACTTGCCGGCGTTGGTGTAGCCCGCGATGGCGACCGAGGGCACCTTGTGGCGCTTGCGCTCCTGGCGCTTGATCTCGCGGCCGGTCTTCATCTCCGCGATCTCCCGGCGCATCTTCGCCATCTTCTCGCGGATCCGCCGCCGGTCCGTCTCGATCTTGGTCTCACCGGGACCACGGGTGGCGAGGCCGCCGCCCTTGCCGCCGCCCATCTGACGGGACAGCGACTGACCCCAGCCGCGCAGTCGCGGCAGCATGTACTGCATCTGCGCGAGCGCGACCTGCGCCTTGCCCTCTCGGGACTTGGCGTGCTGGGCGAAGATGTCGAGGATCAGGGCCGTACGGTCGATGACCTTGACCTTGACGACGTCCTCGAGGTGGATGAGCTGGCCCGGGCTGAGCTCACCGTCGCAGATGACGGTGTCCGCGCCCGTCTCGATGACGATGTCACGCAGTTCGTCGGCCTTGCCGGAGCCGATGTAGGTGGCCGCGTCGGGCTTGTCGCGGCGCTGGATCACGCCGTCGAGCACGAGCGCGCCCGCGGTCTCCGCGAGGGCGGCGAGCTCCGCGAGGGAGTTGTCCGCGTCCTGCGCGGTCCCCGAGGTCCAGACGCCGACGAGGACGACCCGCTCCAGACGGAGCTGGCGGTACTCGACCTCGGTGACGTCCTCGAGTTCGGTGGAGAGGCCCGCGACGCGGCGCAGGGCCGCACGCTCGGAGCGGTCGAACTGGTCGCCGTCCCGCTCTCCGTCGATCTCGTGGCTCCAGGCGACGTCCTCTTCCATCAGGGCATCGGCCCGAAGACCTTCGGGGTAGGCGTGCGCGAAGCGCTTCGTGTCCTGGGAAGAGGAAGAAGAGGAGGTCATTGGGTCCTTACGTCGTGGGGATACCGATTTCGGCGGGGTTCACCGTCCATGGTGCACAACGCACGAGCGCCCCGGGAGATTCCCGCGCCTCGTGCCCCGTGCCGCGCCGACCTGACGATGGTCGCACGGCACGCCCCGTCTCGTCACGGCCTTATTCCGGGGCCTACGGGGCCTTGGGGGCCTGCGGGACCGGTGAGGTCTTCGCCCCCTTCTCGGCCGCCGCCGTCGGCTTCCAGTCCGGGTGGCCCGGCATCGGCGGGGTCTTCTCCCCGTACAGCCAGGCCTGGAAGAAGTCGCCGAGGTCGCGCCCGGAGACCTCCTCGGCGAGCTGCCGGAAGTCCGCCGTGGTGGCGGTGGAGTCCTGGTGGTCGCGCACCCAGTCCCGCTCGACCCGCTCGAACGCCTTCTGGCCGATCTCCTGGCGCAGGGCGTACAGGACGAGGGCGGCACCGTCGTACACGTTCGGACGGAAGATGCTGATCTTCTCGCCGGGCTCGGGTGCCTTGGGGAGCGCAGGGGGGCCGCCGGCGGCGCGCCAGCGGTCGGACGCGCCGTACGCCGCCTTCATGCGCTCCTGAAGCGTGTAGCCGCCCTTCTCCTGGGCGTAGAGGGCCTCGTACCAGGTGGCGTGTCCCTCGTTGAGCCAGAGGTCGGACCAGGTGCGCGGGCTGACGCTGTCGCCGAACCACTGGTGGGACAGCTCGTGCACCATGATCGACTCGATGTACCACTTGGGGTAGCCGGGCTCGGTGAAGAGGTCCTTCTCGAACAGGGACAGGGTCTGTGTCTCCAGCTCGAAGCCGGTGTCGGCCTGGGCCATGAGCACGCCGTAGGTCTCGAAGGGGTAGGGCCCGACCTTCTTCTCCATCCAGGCGATCTGGTCGGGGGTCTTCTTCAGCCACGGTTCGAGGGCTTCGCGGTCCTTCGTGGGCACGACGTCCCGGACCGGCAGCCCGTGCGGCCCGTCGCGGTGCAGGACGGTGGAGCGGCCGATGGACACCTGGGCGAGCTCGGTGGCCATGGGGTGCTGGGTGCGGTACGTCCAGGTGGTCGTCCCGCCGGACCGGTCCGCGCCGGCCGGCAGCCCGTTGGCGACGGCCGTGTAGTCGTCGGGGGCGGTGATCCGGATGGTGAACATCGCCTTGTCGGAGGGATGGTCGTTGCACGGGAACACCAGGTGGGCGACGTCGGCCTGGTTGGCCATGGCGAGGCCGTCGGTGGTGCGCACCCAGCCGCCGTCCCGGCCGTCGGCACCCACCGGGTCGCTGGTGTGCCGCACGGTGATGCGTGTCCAGCTGCCCGGCATCAGCGCGTCCTCGGGGGTGACCACCAGGTCGTCGCCGGCGCTCTCGAAGGTCGCTGGTCTGCCGTCGACCTCGACCGATTCGACGGCCCCGTGCGCGAAGTCGAGGTTGATCCGGTCCAGGCTCGCGGTGGTCCAGGCGTCGATGGTGGTGACCGCCTGGAGCGGCTTGCTGTTGGAGCCGGAGTACGTGAAGGAGAGGTCGTACGACGCCACGTCGTAGCCGGGGTTGCCGAGGTACGGGAAGAGGCGGTCGCCGACGCCGAGCGGTGCCGCCGGGGCGCTCGCGGCGACGAGGCACACGGACACGGCCGAGGCGAGCAGCGCGGACTTCAGCCGGCGGGCGGCGGTCCGGGGGCGGGCGGCCCGGGGGCGGGCGGCCCGGGGGCGCGGCGAGGAGTGGGGGGTGAGCAGCATGCACCACCGCTACCAGCGCGCACCTGCCGTACGGCGGCGACGCGCGCCCTTCCCACCCGAACGGGTTGCGCACGCGCGCGTGGGCCGGGCGGGCCGGGTCGCACCGGTGCGGGGCTCAGGAGGCCGAGGCGTGGTGCTGGGCCCTGCTCACGTCGTAGACCCCGGGGACGTTCCGCATGGCGCGCATGAGGGTGGGCAGGTGGCCCGCGTCGGGGAGCTGGATGGTGTACGTGTGGCGTACGCGCTGCTGGCTGGGGGGTTCGACGGTCGCGGAGACGATCTCGGCGCCCTCCAGTGCCATGGCCTCCGTGAGGTCGGCGAGCAGATGGGGGCGGCCGAACGATTCGGCGACCAGCGTGACCCGGCACTCGGTGGTGTCGCCCCAGCTCACGTCGACCGCCGCGCGCCCCGCGTCCGTCATGCGCGCCACCGCGGCGCACTCCACGCGGTGCACGGTCACCATCCCCCCGCGCACGGCGAAGCCGGTGACCTCGTCGGCCGGGACGGGGGTGCAGCAGCCGGCGAGGCGTACGCCCGCGTCGGGGCGCCCGGCGACGGTGATCGCGGTGTCGGGGCGGGACAGGGGGGTGTCGGTGGCCGGGATGTCCGTCACCGTCCGTGCCGGGTCGACGGTCTCCTCGGGCTCGGCCGGGGCCGGGTGGGTCGCCAGCCAGCGCTGGATGGCGATCCGGGCGGCGGGGGTGTGGGCGTGCTCCAGCCACTCCCTGGAGGGCTCGGAGGCGGGGTCCTGGCCCATGAGGAGCTGGACGGTGTCACCGTCCCGCAGAACGGTGCTCAGGGTCGCCAGCCGGCCGTTCACGCGGGCGCCGATACAGGCGTGCGCGTCCTCGCCGTACTGGGCGTAGGCGGCGTCGACGCAGGTGGCGCCGTCCGGGAGGCCGAGGGTTCCGCCGTCGGGGCGGAAGACGGTGATCTCGCGGTCCTGGGCGAGGTCCTCGCGCAGGGTGGACCAGAAGGTGTCGGTGTCCGGCGCGGCCTCCTGCCAGGCGAGGAGGCGGGAGAGCCAGCCGGGCCGGGTCGGGTCGACCCGCTCCCCGTCGAGCCGGTCCCCGTCCGCCGGGGCGCCCTCGCGGGTCTGCTCCTCCTGCGGACCGGCGTAGGGGTTGCCGAGCGCGACGACTCCGGCCTCGGCGACCTTGTGCATCTGGTGGGTGCGGATGAGGACTTCGGCGACCTGGCCGTCCGCGCGGGCGACGGCGGTGTGCAGCGACTGGTACAGGTTGAACTTGGGGACGGCGATGAAGTCCTTGAACTCCGAGACGACGGGCGTCATACAGGTGTGCAGCTCACCGAGGACGGCGTAGCAGTCCGCGTCCTCGTTGACGAGCACCAGCAGCCGGCCGAAGTCGCAGCCGCGCAGTTCGCCGCGCTTGCGCGAGACGCGGTGGACGGAGACGAAGTGCCGGGGCCGGATGAGGACTTCGGCCTGGATGCCGGCCTCGCGCAGGACCGCGCGCATCGCGTCGGCGAACTCGGCGAGGGGGTCGTCCGCGCGGGAGGCGTTGTCGACGATCAGCTCGCGGGTGTGCTCGTACTCCTCGGGGCGCAGGATCGCGAAGACGAGGTCTTCCAGCTCGGTCTTGAGGGCCTGGACGCCGAGGCGTTCGGCGAGCGGGATGAGGAAGTCCCGGGTGATCTTGGCGATGCGCTCCTGTTTCTCGGGGCGCATCACGCCGAGGGTGCGCATGTTGTGCAGCCGGTCGGCGAGCTTGATCGACATCACGCGGACGTCGCTGCCGGTGGCGACGAGCATTTTGCGGAAGGTCTCGGGCTCGGCGGCGGCGCCGTAGTCGACCTTCTCCAACTTGGTGACGCCGTCGACGAGATAGCGCACCTCCTCGCCGAACTGCTCGCGCACCTGCTCGAGCGTCACATCGGTGTCCTCGACGGTGTCGTGGAGCAGGGAGGCCGTCAAGGTCGTTGTCTCGGCGCCGAGTTCGGCGAGGATCAGGGTCACGGCGAGCGGGTGCGTGATGTACGGCTCGCCGCTCTTGCGCATCTGGCCGCGGTGCGAGGACTCGGCCAGCACATAGGCGCGGCGCAGGGGCTCGAGGTCGGCGTCGGGGTGGTGGGCGCGGTGGGCCTCGACGACATGGCCGATCGCGTCGGGCAGCCGGCCGCGGGCGGGACTGCCGAGCAGGGCGGCCCGTCCCAGGCGGCGCAGGTCGATCCGGGGCAGGCTGCGCCTGCGGGTCGTGGCCGGCGCTACCGGGCCCGGCGTCGCAGGGTTCGTGGCCTCCGCACTCATGGGCACCTCCGGCTGCGTGGACCGGCGGACGGGGTGTCCCAGGGCGGACACGGCTCAGGGGACTGGCAAAGGTCCCCCGTCCGGGCCGGTGCTTGATGCTACCGAGCCCATCACGTGCGACTGACCGCCTCTCGCCGAGCGTGAAACGGATCACCCATTCGAGCGACGATTCAGGGGTTTACGGTTTTGCGCCACCAGAACCAGGCCTGGCTGTTATTTCGAACCTCTGACCGTGCCTCAGGTGTGCGGTCACCCGTCCCGCGACCGCACAGACCTGCGATACGAAGCCGTTATCGCGTCAACGAGCGGAGCTTTCCAGCCACTCGGGATCGATCTCGCCTGTGGCGACGATCACTGCGGGTCCGGTCATCTCGATCTCGCCGTCGGGGCGCTCGGTGATCACCAGGCGTCCGCCGGGGACGTCCACGGTGTACGTCGCGGGGGTCCCGGTGACGACCGGGTCGGCGCCGTCCCTGCGGGCGGCGGCCACGGCGACGGCGCACGCGCCCGTGCCGCAGGAGCGGGTCTCGCCGGAGCCGCGCTCGTGCACGCGCAGGGCGACGTGCCCGGGGCCGCGGTCGACGACGAACTCGACGTTGACCCCGTCCGGGTAGGCGGAGGCCGGGCTGAAGGGCGGCGGGCTGGACAGGTCGCCGGCGTGCGCGAGGTCCTCGACGAAGGCGACCGCGTGCGGGTTGCCCATGTTCACGTTCCGCGCGGGCCAGCTGCGCTCGCCGACGCTCACGGTGACCTCGCCCTCGGGGAGGCGCGCCCGGCCCATGCCGACGGTGACATCGCCGTCCTTGGCGATGTGCGCGCTCTTGACGCCCGCGCGCGTGGCGACGGAGATGTCCCCCTCGGGGACGAGTCCCGCGTGCTGGAGGTAGCGCGCGAACACGCGCACGCCGTTGCCGCACATCTCCGCGACCGAGCCGTCGCCGTTGCGGTAGTCCATGAACCACTCGGCCTCGGCCGCCATGTCCTTCGCCTCGGGGTGCGCGGCGGACCGCACGACATGCAGCAGCCCGTCCCCGCCGATGCCCGCGCGCCGGTCGCACAGGGCGGCGACGGCGGCCGGGGGGAGGGCGATGACGTTCTCCGGGTCCGGGACGATCACGAAGTCGTTCTCGGTCCCGTGACCCTTGAGGAAGGCGATCCGCGTGCTCATTCCTCGATCGTACGGCGTGGGTACGGCACACCTCGCACGCGTGCGTGCCCGGGGTTCGGCGCACCCCGCGGGCGTGGGTGCCCGCCGCTAGTGCCGCGGCAGGCAACGTCTGCCCGTCAAGGAGCGGCGTCCGGTGCGTGCTCTCGGCGTGCCGGCCGGAAGTCCTCGTACTGGACGTACTTGGGCTTTCGGCCGGTGCGGCGAGAGTGCGTGCCGGGCGTCGCGACGGGGCGAACGTTGCCTGCCGCGGCACTAGCGCAGGCGGGCCACGCGCCAGACGGCGAGGACGGCCACCACGGCGACCAGCACGACGTACGCCAGGACGACCCGCCAGTCCGGGCGGCGGTCGGAGCCGCGCGCGGGGAGGCCGGGCCACGTGTAACCAACGCGACGGGCGGCCATCATGCCCCAGCCGGCCGCGCAGGAGCAGATCAGCAGCCCCAGCATGGCGATCACGGCCCCGCTGTCGCCGAAGTCGAAGGCGAGGGGGAACGCGAACATCAGGGAGCCGGTCGCGGACAGGGCGACGATGGGCGCGAGCTGCCAGATCCGCAGCCGGCGCTGCGGGCGCAGCTCGACCTCGACCTCGGGCCCGCTGGCGAACATCTCCTCGGGCTCGGGACCGTCGTCGGTCACCCCGCCGCCCTGGGTGTCGTCCACGACGTCGGGGTCCACCGCGTCGGGAAGGGCGTGCCCGTCCCGGGGCTCCGGTTCCCCACGCTCGGGGGTGAGGCCCTCGGTGCCTTGTGCGGTGTCACGAGGGCCGGCCTCCATCGCCACGCGCCCTCCCAACTCGGACTCCACTTGGTCGATCGAAGCTCGATGATGGCACGGCACCGGAGGCACGGATGACGGCCTGGGCGTCCCGATGCCATGACGTGATCAGGCTGTAACCGGTCGTTCCACCAACGCCAGCGCGAGCTCCGGAAGTTCTGTGAGATCTGCCGCAGCCCCACTCAACCAGTGCACCCGCGGATCGCGCCTGAACCATGAATCCTGACGGCGCGCGAAGCGCTTGGTGGCGCGGACGGTCTCGGCCCGCGCCTCGGCGTCGGTGCACTCCCCGGCGAGCGCGGCGAGGACCTGCTGGTAGCCGAGCGCGCGCGACGCCGTACGCCCCCCGCGCAGGCCTTGCGCCTCCAGTGCGCGGACCTCGTCCACGAGCCCGGCGTCCCACATGCGGTCGACCCGGCGGGCGATGCGCTCGTCGAGCTCGGGGCGCCCCACGTCGACCCCGATCTGGACGGTGTCGTAGACCGAGTCATGGCCCGGCAGGTTGGCCGTGAAGGGCCGGCCGGTGATCTCGATGACCTCCAGGGCGCGGACGATACGGCGGCCGTTGCTGGGCAGGATGGCGTGGGCGGCCTCGGGGTCGGCGGCGGCCAGCCGGGCATGCAGCGCGCCGGAGCCGCGCAGGGTCAGCTCCTCCTCCAGGCGGGCGCGGACCGCGGGGTCGGTACCGGGGAACTCCAGGTTGTCGACGGCTCCACGGACGTACAGCCCGGAGCCGCCGACGAGGATCGGCCAGCGGCCCTCGGCGAGCAGGGCGTCGATCCGGGACCGGGCCAGCCTCTGGTACTCGGCGACGGAGGCCGTGACGGTGACGTCCCAGATGTCCAGGAGGTGGTGCGGGACCCCGGCGCGTTCCCCGGGGGTCAGCTTGGCGGTGCCGATGTCCATCCCTCGGTACAGCTGCATGGAGTCTGCGTTGACGACCTCGCCGCCGAGGCGTTGGGCCAGGAAGACGCCCAGATCGGACTTTCCGGCCGCGGTCGGTCCGACGACGGCGATGACGCGGGGGGTGGGGGCTGCGCTGCTCACCGCACCAGTCTCCCAAACCGCCGGGCCGGCCCTCGAACCAGATACGTGTCGGCGCGCGAAGGGCGTCGTCGCGGGCAGGGCGGGATGCGCCCCGCACGGGTACCGTATGGGTTGATATGGGCGTTTAAGTACCCGCAGGGAAGGTGGCCCATGGGTCTCTTGGACAATCTGAAGGCCAGGCTCGCCCCGGCCAAGGGCAAGGTCTCGCACCTCGCCCACGAGCACGGGCACAAGGTCACGCACGGTCTCGACAGGGCGGCGAAGGCCGTCGACGAGAAGACCAAGGGCAAGTACAGCGACCGGATCCACACGGGCACCGACAAGGCCAAGGGCGCCGTGGACCGGCTCGCGCACAAGGACGAGCCACCGGCGGGCGGCGGCGACACGTTCACCCCGCCGCGCACCCCGCCGCCGGCCTCCTGACCCCGCCCCGCCCCGCGCCGGCACCGCCGCCGCGCGCACACGCGTGCGTGCCGCGACGACACGGCCTAGGACCAGGCCGCGACCACGTATCCCACTCCGTACGGCGCGTCCTCGTACAGCAGCGCGCCGCTGAGCCCGGCGTCCTCGGCGGCGCCCGCGAGGACCTGCCAGGAGGTCCGGCCGGCGGCCTTCAGCTCGTGCGCCAGCCCGGCGTCGAGTGCCTTGAGCGCCGTCACGTCCGCGGTACCCAGCGCCCGGGCGACCCCCGCGTCGAAGGGCGCGGCGCGCTCGTCGAGGTACCCGGGTGCCTTCAGGGTCCGGCAGGCGCTCGCGTCGCCCATGACGAGCAGCGCGACGCGTCCCGCCTGCGCGCCCAGCTCCCTGCCGACCTCGACGCACCGCTCGGCCGCGAGCGGTGCTCCGACCCCGAGTCCCTCGACGGGTGCGGCGGCCCAGCCGGTCCGTTCCAGCAGCCAGGCGGCGACGGCGAGCGAGGGCGGCAGCTCGCGCGCGGACGGGGCGTCCACGCCGGCCCGGCCCAGCCGCACCGTCACGTCCACGCCGAAGCCGCTGAACGAGCCGCGCGCGCCCTCCGGATGCGGGCCACGCCCCGCCTGCTCCGCGGGCCCGACGACGTAGAGCCGGTCCGGCCGGGCGGCCGCGAGCACGGCCAGCGCGTCGGAGCAGGCGGCACGTGCCGCGTCCAGCTCGGGCGCGGCACCCGCGGCCACCTCGGGCACGAGCAGCGGCGGACAGGGGCAGACGGCGGCGGCGACAAGCATGGTCGGCAGGGTAACCCCGCAGGGCATGGCACGACGCGGCACCCGGGCCGACGCGTCCATGCCACCGGACCGGCGCCACGCTCACCCACCTGCCACAGGCCAGCCCCGGCGACCGTTCGGACGCCGGGGGCCCACCGACCGTACGGACGCCGGGGCCCACCGACCCCGCAGACGCCGGGCCCACCGGCTCCCCCAGACGTCACACCCCACCGACCCCACCGGCTCCCCAGACGTCACACCCCACCGACCCCGCCGCCCTCAGGCCCTACCAGCCCAACCGAAGCCAACGCCTCCCGGCTCCACCGCCCCGGCCGAAGTCAGCCGCCCCGGCCCCACCCCGCTCAACTGCCACCGGCCCGGCCAAAGCCGACCGCTCGTGACCCCGCCGCACCCAGGCTCCACGCCCCGGCCGAAATCAGCCGCCGCGGCCCCGTCACGCCCAGCCTCCACCAACCCGGCCGAAACCAGCCCCTCCGGACCTCACCTCGCCCAGGCTCCACGCCCCGGCCGAAATCAGCCGCCGCGGCCCCGTCACGCCCAGCCTCCACCAACCCGACCAAAGCCGGCCCCTCCCGGCCCCGCCGCGCCGTGCCGCGCCGTGCCGCGCCGTGCCGCGCTCAGGCTTGCCGACGCCACCGAGAGCGGGGAGACCCCGACCCGGTCGGGGTCGGGGCCTCGGTGAGGTCAGTCGCAGCCGCAGCCGCTGCCCGTCGGCACCGGCTGGGGGGCCGGGGCGCCGATCCTGGGAAGGCCCAGCATGACGCCGGCCGGCTTGGCGGTCTTCTCGGCGTTGCGCTTCTCCCAGGCGTCGCCCGCGCGCGTGCGGCGCATGTCGAGGACGGCGCCCTCGGCGAGGAGGTGGTGCGGGGCGGCGTAGGTGATCCCGACCGTGACGACGTCGCCGGGGCGGACCTCCTGGTCGGGCTTGGTGAAGTGGACCAGGCGGTTGTCGGGGGCGCGGCCGGAGAGCCGGTGGGTGGCGCCGTCCTTGCGGCCCTCGCCCTCGGCGACCATCAGCTCCAGGGTGCGGCCGACCTGCTTCTTGTTCTCCTCCCAGGAGATCTCCTCCTGAAGGGCGACGAGACGCTCGTAGCGCGCCTGGACGACCTCCTTGGGGATCTGGTTCTCCATGGTCGCGGCCGGGGTGCCGGGGCGCTTGGAGTACTGGAAGGTGAAGGCCTGCGAGAAACGCGCCTCACGGACGACGTGCAGGGTCTGCTCGAAGTCCTCCTCGGTCTCGCCGGGGAAGCCCACGATGATGTCGGTGGTGATCGCCGCGTGCGGGATCGCGGCCCGCACCTTCTCGATGATCCCGAGGTAGCGGTCCTGCCGGTAGGACCGGCGCATGGCCTTAAGGACCGGGTCGGAGCCGGACTGGAGCGGCATGTGGAGCTGGGGCATGACGTTCGGGGTCTCCGCCATGGCCGCGATGACGTCGTCGGTGAAGTCGCGGGGGTGGGGGGAGGTGAAGCGGACGCGCTCCAGGCCCTCGATCCGCCCGCACGCGCGCAGCAGCTTGCTGAAGGCCTCGCGGTCGCCGATGTCGGAGCCGTAGGCGTTGACGTTCTGGCCGAGCAGGGTGATCTCGGAGACGCCCTCGCCGACCAGGGCCTCGATCTCGGCGAGGATGTCGCCGGTGCGGCGGTCCTTCTCCTTGCCGCGCAGGGCCGGGACGATGCAGAAGGTGCAGGTGTTGTTGCAGCCGACGGAGATCGACACCCAGGCCGCGTACGCGCTCTCGCGGCGCGTCGGCAGCGTGGAGGGGAAGGCCTCCAGGGACTCGGCGATCTCGACCTGGGCCTCTTCCTGCACGCGCGCGCGTTCCAGCAGGATCGGCAGCTTGCCGATGTTGTGCGTGCCGAAGACGACGTCCACCCAGGGCGCCTTCTTCACGATGGTGTCCTGGTCCTTCTGCGCGAGGCAGCCGCCGACCGCGATCTGCATGCCGGGGCGGGAGGCCTTCTTCGGCGCGAGGCGGCCGAGGTTGCCGTACAGCCGGTTGTCGGCGTTCTCCCGGACCGCGCAGGTGTTGAAGACGACGACGTCCGCGTCCCCGTCGGACCCTTCGGGGGCGCGGACGTAGCCCGCCTCCTCCAGCAGCCCGGACAACCGCTCGGAGTCGTGGACGTTCATCTGGCACCCATAGGTGCGGATTTCATAGCTCTTGGGTGCTGGAACGTCCACGGCGAGGCTCCGGTCGCTGCTGCTGGTCATGCCTCAAGGGTAGGTGCTCGCGCGTGAGCCCCGCCCCGGGCGGTGCACCGCCTCTCAGGTCTCGATCACGGCGTCGCAGTCGGGGCAGACCACGGACTCGTGTTCCGGCGGGTACCAGCGTGCTCCCTCGTGCTCCGAGGGCTGCCGGCGGGCCCGCACCATGGCGAAGGTGTCCTTGCCGCACAGGGTGCGCGGGCCGGTCGTACCGGGCGTGCCGGGGGCGGCGGGGGCCGCGTGCACCCTGCGCACGTGGGACTCCGCGCCACCGGGTGCGGCCACCGGGTTCTCTACTTCGTAGACGACGATCTCGCTCATGTCCGTACCGGTTCCTCGATGACGGAGAGCACATTGCCCGCCGGGTCGGTGAACCACGCGATCAGCGGACCGCCACCGCGGAAGATGCCCTTGTCGTCGGCCTGGAGATGGTCGTAGCGCTCGAAGCGCACCCCTCGGCCGGTCAGCTCGTCCACCGCCGCCTCGATGTCGTCGACGGGGAAGTTGAGGACCGTGTAGGTCGCCGGGGCGTGGTCGGGCTTGGGGTAGACCAGGATGTCCCGGTCGCCCGCGATGTGCAGGGTCAGCAGCCCGTTCTCCTCGGACACCCGGAGGCCGAGCGTCCCGGCGTAGAACGTCCTGGCCGCGTCGAGGTCGTCCACCGAGAAGCCGCTGAACGCCTTCGTCGTACCGAACATGATCGCCTCCCAGGCGTGGTTGCTGGTCGTTCAGGCCCCGAAGCCGTCCGGGAACTCACCGCCCGCCCCGTCCTCGGCGACCCGTACGACCGCGAGCGTGATGTTGTCGGGGCCGCCCGCGGCGATGGCGGACTTCCACAGTTCGAAGGCGGCGCGGACGTCGTCGTGCTCCCGCATCACCTCGTCGAGCGTCTCGTCCGGCACGGGATCGCTGAGGCCGTCGGTGCAGATGAGATAGCGCTCGCCGGGTGTCAGGGGCACGGTCGACACATGGGGGTGCACGGGGCGGTGGGTGAGGGAGCCGCCCAGGCACTGGGTGACGAGGGAGGTGATGCGCCGGCCGGGCCCGAGCGGCGGGCTGTCGTCCACGCTCACCCGGCGCAGGCCGTCCCGGGAGGCCGCGTAGACCCGGCTGTCGCCCACGTTGAACACCAGCACCGAGCCGGGCCGTACGACCACTCCGGCGACCGTGGTCCCCATGCCGGCCAGCTCGTTCTCCGGGTCGCCGGCGGCTTCGTACACGGCGCGGTTGCAGGCGCTCAGGGCGTCGCGTACGGCGTCCTCGCCGGTCAGGAGCGCGCCGACGGCCGCGATCCGACGGGCGACGAGGGCGCTGGCCACGTCACCGCCGGGATGCCCGCCGAGCCCGTCGGTGACGGCGGCGACGAGGGGGGTGCCGAGCGGGAACACCAGGGTCTGCGGGTTCTCGGTGACGGTGGCGCACAGCGTCCACGGCCCCACGACGAGGCTGTCCTCGTTGCGTTCACGGAGCAGCCCCGGATGGCTGAGCGCACTGACGGCGACGTACGGCACGGGACGTCACCGTCGGCCCCGGTCGCCACTGCCGGTCTTGCCGGTCATGTCTCCAGCGTAGGCGGCCCGCGGGAGGATTCCACCGGCGCGCCCCGTCCCGCCCGGGGAGCGCCCCTGTGTTTGATCATGGACGGGGCGAAGTCGCGGCCGTACTCCTCGGCTTCCGCGCGACCGCCGTGACGCCCCGGGACCGCTTGTGATCAACTTGGCTCGTTCTTGAGGTCGTTGAACCGTGAAACTGGCAGGAAACCGCCGGTGAGAATGTGTGAAAGGGGTTTCGTACGAGAACGGGAACGATAGGTTCCCAGCATGAACGCACGGCTCGCTCTGCTCAGCACTGTGGCCCCCGGTGTCACGGAGAGCGAGGTGTTCCGGCTTGCGTTGCAGCACGCGATGGGCGAGCTGGGCGCGCTCGGCGCGGCGATGCATCTGCGGGGTCCGATGTCGGCCCTGCGGCTGGTGTCGGCCGTGGGTCTTCCTCCCGCGCTGACCCGCTCCTGGGAGATCGTCGACCAGGAGGGGCCGTCGGCTCCGGCACGTGCGCTCCGGGGGAGCACGGGCGTGTGGGTACCGAGGCCCGCCCGGCCGGTCCCCGGGCCCGTCTGGCCCGGCACCGGACTCGCCGCCCTCCCCGTGGTCAGCGGACCGCGGAGCATCGGCGCGCTGACCGTGCTGGCCGGCGAGCGCGGTGAACCCACGCCGGAGCACTGGGAGTTCCTGCGGGCCCTCGTCGCCTGGACCGAGGACCGCATGGCCCGGGCACCGCGCCCGTCCGGGCCGGCGCAGCCGCAGCGGAGCGGGGAGCGGCTGCGGCAGGCCCTCAAGGAGGTCCGGGTCGGCTCGTGGGACTGGGACATCCGCAGCGGCGATCTGGTCTGGGACGAGGCGGCGCTGGAGCTGTACGGCACCCGGCCGGCCGAGTTCACCGGGAAGATCGACAGCTGGATGCGGATCGTCCACCCCGACGACCTGGCGCCCACCCTGGCGGCGGCGCAGCGGGCGATCCTCGACCGGTCCGTCTACGAGGCCGCGTACCGGGTACGGCGCCCCGACGGCTCGTACGGCTGGACGCACGCGCGCGGCCGGGCCACGTACGACGCGCGGGGCGAGGCACTGCGGATGATCGGCGTGGGCTGGGAGAGCGACGAGTCGCGGAGCGCCCGCGACACGCTCGGCCGGGCCCTGCGGCACATGAGCGACGGCTTCCTCGCCGTGGACGACGAGTGGCGGATCACCTTCGCCAACCTGGAGGCGGAGCGGTTCCTGGGCTTCTCGGAGGAGGAGCTGTTCGGACGGCTGCTCTGGGACATCCCCGCCGCCCGGCAGGTGCCCGAGCTGGAGGTCCGGTGCCGGGCCGCCGCGGCCGAGGAGAAGCCGGCCGGCTTCGACGTGCGGGTACCGGCGTGCGGTTGCCGCTACCACCTGCGGCTGGTGCCGGGACCCGACGGACGCACCCTCTACTTCACCGACGTCACCGAGAACCGGCGGCTCGCCGAGTCGCGGCAGTCGGTCGAGCGGGCCGCGGCCGAGCGGTCGGCGCGGATCGCGGAACTCGCCGCGGAGCTGGCGAAGGCCACCACCTCGCAGGACGTGGTGGACGCGGTCGCCCGCCGGGTGCTGCCGCCGTTCGCCGCCGCCGGGGTCCTGGTCCAGGTGACCGAGCAGGAGCGGCTGCACTCCGTCGGGGCGGTCGGCTACCCGGAGGACTTCCTCGAACTCATCGACGGCCGCCGCCGGCTGTCCGGCGATCCCTCCTGGGACGCGATCCGTTCCGGCGCGCCCCTGTTCTTCTCCTCGCCGCAGGAGCTGGCCGCGCACTCCCCCTGGCTGGCCGGAATGCCGGAGCGCGCGGGCAAGCAGGCGTGGGCGTTCCTGCCGCTCACCGCTTCCGGACACACGTTCGGGGTGTGTGTGGTGGCCTTCGACCGGCTGCGGCTGCTCACCGCCGAGGAGCGCGCCCTGCTGACCACGATCAGCGCCCTCGTGGCGCAGTCGCTGGAACGGGCGCGGCTCTACGACGCCGAGTACACACGGTCCCGCGAACTCCAGCGCAGTCTGCTCCCCCAGGCGCTGCCCGACCTGGCCGCGTGCACGGCGGCCGCCCGCTATCTGCCGGCCGGTCAGGGCGCGGACGTGGGCGGCGACTGGTACGACATCATCCCGCTGTCCGGGGGGCGGGTCGCGCTCGTCGCCGGTGACGTCATGGGCCACGGACTGCCGGAGGCGGCCACCATGGGGCGGCTTCGCACCGCCGTCCACACCCTGGCCGACCTGGAACTTCCGCCCGGCGAGATCATGGGCCACCTCAACGACATCGTCGGCGCCATGGGCGAGGGGTCGTACGCCACCTGTCTCTACGCGCTCTACGACTCGACCACCCGGGTCTGTTCCCTGGTCCGCGCCGGACATCCGCCGCCGGCGCTGGTGCGTCCCGACGGGAGCGTGTACTTCCCGGACCGGGACGCCGACCCGCCGCTGGGCGCGGCCGAGCCGCCGTTCGAGACGGTCGAGCTGGAGGTGCCCGAGGGCAGTCTGCTCGTGCTGTACACCGACGGTCTGGTGGAGTCGGCGAAGCGGGACATCGACGAGGGGACGGCGGAGCTGGCCCGGTTGCTGAGCGCGGCCCATGCGCGCGGTGCGCTCGACACCGCCGCGGAGCTTGAGCACCTGTGCGACACGCTGACGGCCGCGCTGCTGACCGCCGAGCAGCGGGCCGCCGACGACGCTGCCTTACTCGTCGCGCGGCTGCACGCGCTGCCCACCGGGAGGCTGGCCTCCTGGCCGCTGCCCGACGACCCGCGAGCGGCCGGGCACGCCCGTCGGCACGTCCGGGAACAGCTCGCCCTCTGGGACCTGAACCAGCTCGCCCCCACCGCGGAACTCCTGGTCAGCGAACTCGTGGGCAATGTCGTCCGCCATGCCCGGGGCCCGGTGCGGCTGCGGCTGCTGTACGGCTCCGAGCTGATCTGCGAGGTCTACGACGGCAGCCAGGCCATGCCCCGCATCCGCCGTGCCACGGAGACCGACGAGGGCGGCCGGGGTCTGCAACTGATCACGGCGCTGTCCGGGCGCTGGGGTGCGCGCTACACGGCGCACGGCAAGTGCATCTGGACCGAACAGCCGCTGCCCGGCCCGGACGGCGGGGTGGAGGAGTCGGCCGGCGACCCCGAGCTGATGTTCCTGAAGGCGTCCGGCTTCGACGCGGACGAGGACTGGAGCACGCTGCTGTGACGGCCGTGGGCCGGCTCAGGGGTCGATGAGGCCGGCGCGGATGGCGTATCGGGTCAGCTCCAGACGGTCGCGCATGCCGAGTTTCTGCAGGAGGTTGGCCCGGTGCCGTTCGACGGTCTTGGCGCTGATGTAGAGCAGGGCGCCGATCTCCCGTGAGGTGTGGCCCTCGGCGACCAGCTTGAGGATCTCCTCCTCGCGCTCGGTGATCGGCCGCTCCGGCAGCCCTTCCACTCCGTCCCCGCGGTGCAGCCGCTCCAGGTACGAGCGGACCAGGGCCCGCTCGGCGCCGGGGTAGATGAACGGTTCGTCGCGCACCACGGCCCGGCAGGCCTCGACCAGGTCGCGGTCGGCGACGGACTTCAGGACATAACCGCCCGCCCCGGCCTTGAGGGCCTCGAAGAAGTACTGCTCGTTGTCGTACATGGTGAGGACGAGGATGCGCAGGGCGGGCAGTCGGCGGGAGAGCTCCCGCGCCGCCTGGAGTCCGGTCATCCGGGGCATCGCCACGTCGAGAACGGCCAGGTCGATGTCCCCCGCCCGGGCCCGCTCGACCGCCTCGGCCCCGTCCCCGGCCTCGGCCACCACCTCCAGATCAGGCTCACCATCAAGAATGAGCCGCACCCCACGGCGGACGAGGGTGTGGTCATCGGCGAGGAGGACACGGATCGGCGGGCGGCTGGGCGGGGGCGCGGCCGTCTCCGGGGATGACGGTTTCACCGGGGACGCCCCTGACTGGGTCGCCGGGAACCGGGCCGATGAAGGACCTGCCGGCATGGCCGGCGGCGTGACGGACGGCGTGGCCGACGGGGTGACGGGCGGCATGGCCGACGGCACCGGACCGTCCGGGGTCATCGGTCCGCTCCGAACGGGGGTGCGGCCCCCGGGGTGTCCTCGGCCTCACCCGTGACGGGGCCGTCGCCTACGCAGGGGCCGTCGCCTACGCAGGGGCCGTCGCCCGTGGCGGGGCCGTCGACGGTGGCGCGGCCATCGCCTGTAGCGGGGCCGTCGCCCGTGGCTTGGCCGTCGCCCGTGGCGGGGCCGCCACCCGTGGCTTGGCCATCGCCCGTGGCGGATTCGGCTGCCGCGGCACGCTGGGCTGCCGCGACGCGCTCAGCTGCCGTGCCAGGGCCGTCGCATGTGGCGGGCCCAGCCACCGCGGCGCGCTCGGCCACCGCGCCAGCGCCGTCACCTGAGGCCGGCTCAGCCACCGCGGCGCGCTCGGCCACCGCGGCGGGCTCGGCCACCGTGGCGGGCCCAGCCACCGCGCCAGCGCCGTCGCCTCTGGCCGGCTCGGTCACCGCGGCGCGCTCAGCCACCGCGGCGGGCCCAGCCGCCATGACGGGCTCGGCCGCCGTGGTCGGCTCGGCCGTCACCCGCAGCCGTACGTCCGTGCCCGCGCCGCCGATCGTCGGCCGACCCGCGACGGAAGAACGTTTCTCCGGACCGCCCGCCCCAGATGCACCGTTCTCCGGGCGCCCTGCCCCGGCACCGCCACTCCCCCAACGCCCTCCACCGCTCGGCGATACGACAGCCAGCGTCGCCCCGATCAGCAGTGCCCGTTCCCGCATGCCCGTGATGCCGGCGCCCTCTCCGTCCGACGTACCGAGGCCTCTGCCGTTGTCCCGTACGAGGAGTTCGACGCCGTCGTCGAGCGGACGCAGCCGGAGTTCGGCGCGGTCGGCGCCGGCGTGCCGGGCGGTGTTGGTGAGGGCTTCCTGGGCGACCCGGTAGAGCACGAGTTCCGTCTCCTCGGTCAGCGGAGGCAGACCGGCGTGCACGTCGTGGCGCACCGTCAGCCCGTGGGTGGTGAACTCGGCCGCGAGCGAGCGCAACGCGCTGATCAGGCCGAGCTCGTCGAGGACGCCGGGGCGCAGCCGGCGCGCGATGTGCCGGATCTCCTCCAGCCCGGCACGGGTGGCGTCCTGGGCCTGCCCCAGTTCCTCGCGCAGGTCGTCCGGCGCGCGGTCGGCGACCCGCTTGAGCTGGAGCAGGACGGCGGTCAGGGTCTGGCCGACCTCGTCGTGGAGTTCGCGCGCGATGCGATGGCGTTCGCTCTCCTGGGCGGACAGCGCACGGGCCGCGCTGGCGGCACGCTCGGCCTCCAGCCGGTCGAGCATCGCGTTGTACGTGGTGATCAGCTCCGCCGTCTCGACCGGCCCGGAGACCACGGCACGGGCCCCGGGCCGCAGCAGGTCGGCACCGGCCATCGCCCGGCCCAGCCGCCCGAGCGGGGCCAGGCCCACCCGCAGCACCAGGACGTTGACGGCCAGGAGCACGGCAAGACCCCCGAGGACGACGAGTGCCTCGCCCGGCAGCACCGGGGTGGAGACGGTGACCGGGCCCAGAAGCAGCGCGGCGGCCACGGTCAGACCGACGGCGTTGAGCGTGAAGATCCGTACGAACAACGACACGCTCCTGGTCCCTCCCTTCCCGCCACGCACCCACGGCACAGCCCTGACCAGCCTCTCCGGGCTCCACCGCCCCTGTCCATCCGTCACAACACCCATGTCGTCACCGTACGACCGGATGGCAGCATGACCGCTCCGGGCGCCCTTCGACGACCACTCCATCGAAGAACAAGAAGAACAAGAAGAACACAACAAAAAGAGCAAAAGGGGAAGAAAAGTGTCTGCTCCACGCCTCCGCACGACACCGTTGCCAGGCATCGGCGTCCAGTACGACCTGGTGACACGAGAGCAGCGCCATCTGTCCGTGGTGGCCCACCGTGACGGCTCCCGCACCGTCGGCGTGTACCGGGCCGACGACCCGGACTCCTGCGCCCAGTCGCTGCGCCTGACCGGCGCGGAGGCCGCTTCGCTGATCGATGCGCTGATGCCGTCCCACCACAGCCCGAGCCTGCTGTACACCAGTGATCTGGGCCTGGTCGCCGAGCGCATCGAGGTCGCGGGGGCCTCCCGCTGGAACGGCCGGCTGCTCGGCGACACCCGCATGCGCACCGATACGGGCGCGTCGATCGTGGCGGTGCTGCGGCGCGCCGAGGCCATCCCGTCCCCGGCGCCGGACTTCCGGCTGGCGGGCGGCGACACCCTCATCGTGATCGGCACCCGCGAGGGCGTGGACGCGGCCGCGGCGATACTCGGGCGGGAGTGATCGAGTGCACTCCGCAGTTCTGCTGATCGAGTTCGGTTCCATCATCCTGGCGCTCGGGCTGCTCGGCCGGTTCGCCGCCCGTTTCTCGTTCTCGCCGATACCGCTGTATCTGCTGGCCGGGCTGGCCTTCGGCGAGGGCGGGCTGCTGCCGCTGGGTGCGAGCGAGGAGTTCGTCGCCACCGGCGCCGAGATCGGCGTCATCCTGCTGCTGCTGATGCTGGGCCTCGAGTACACAGCGAGCGATCTGGTCTCCAACCTGAAGTCGCACTACCCGTCGGGCCTGGTCGACTGCGCCCTCAACGCGCTGCCGGGCGCGGCCATGGCGCTGCTGCTGGGCTGGGGCCCGGTGGCGGCGGTGGTGCTGGCGGGCGTCACCTGGATCTCGTCGTCCGGGGTGATCGCGAAGGTGCTGAACGACCTGGGCCGGGTCGGCAACCGCGAGACGCCGGTCATCCTCAGCGTGCTGGTCCTCGAAGACCTGGCGATGGCGGTCTATCTGCCCATCGTCACGGCGCTGGTGGCCGGGGTGGGGCTGGCTGCGGGCAGCCTCACCCTGGCCGTCGCGCTGGGCGTCGCGGGTCTCGTACTGTTCGCGGCGGTGCGCTACGGCCGGGTCATCTCCCGGTTCGTCTCCAGCGACGACCCGGAGAAGCTGCTGCTCGTGGTGCTGGGCCTGACGATCCTGATCGCCGGTGTGGCGCAGCAGTTGCAGGTGTCGGCGGCGGTGGGCGCGTTCCTCGTGGGCATCGCGCTGTCCGGGGAGGCGGCGGAGGGCGCGCACACCCTGCTGAGCCCGCTGCGGGACCTCTTCGCGGCGATCTTCTTCGTCTTCTTCGGGCTGCACACCGACCCGGCGAGCATCCCTCCGGTCATCCTGCCCGCGCTGGCGCTGGCCGTCGTCACCGCCGCGACGAAGATCGCCACGGGGTACTGGGCGGCCCGGCGCGCGGGCATCTCCGTCAAGGGCCGCTGGCGGACGGGCGGCGCGCTGGTCGCCCGCGGCGAGTTCTCGATCGTCATCGCCGGTCTCGCGGTCACCGCCGGGATCGAGCCGTCCCTCGGCCCGCTGGCGACGGCGTACGTGCTGCTCCTGGTGGTCCTGGGCCCGCTCACCGCGCGCTACACGGAACCGCTCGCCCTGTGGTGGTCTGGCCGCCGGGCATCCCGGGAGGACGTGGTCGGGCCGCAGCCGAAGACACGGGCGCAGGAGCCGGTGGGCGACTAGCGACCGAGCGGGCGACTGGCGACCGAGCGGGCGACTGGCGACCGAGCGGGCGGTCCGCGACCCAGCCCGCCGCGGGCGGTCGGCGGGCGAGGGGGCAGGGCGGATCGGGAGGGTGTGGCTCTATGCCGTAGGTGCCGTAGGTGCCGTAGGTCACACCCCCCGGTGGCCGAATCATGGAGTACCGGTGAGCGCGCCATGGCATGCTCATGGCTCGTTACCGGCCAGTAGGCATCCGGTGGATCCACCGAGCCCGGCCGGTCCCCCTCTCTCACCCCCCACCTCCAGGACTGACCTTGCGCAGACGCACGACGCACCGCCGTGCCCTCATGCCCGCCTTGGCCGCATCCGCCCTCCTCCTCGCCGCGGGGTGTTCCTCCGCCCCCGCCCCGACCGCTTCTCCCTCTGCCTCGGCCGCTCGGCAGGCAGACACCCCGGACTCCTCCGACGACCGCGCCCTCGCGGTCGCCGCCGCCCCGGCCGACACCGCGACCGCCGCGGCCCGTCCGGGCAGCTCCGCCGGCGAGGCGCACCGGACGAAGCTCAGCGTCGCCTCGTACGACAAGAAGACCCGACGGGCCGTCATCTCCTCCAACGTCGGTACAGGTGGCGGGAGTTCCTCTCCGGCACCGAGCACCTCCCCGAGCTCGTCCCCCACGCGCTCCGCTCCCTCGCCGAGCACGTCGCAGACCCCCGGCACCGCCGTCGGCGACGTCATCGCCAGCGCTCCCGCGCCCGGCGCCCCGCAGGGACTCCTCGCCAAGGTCACGAAGGTGATCGGCGAGACCGAGCAGGGCACGGAGGTGCAGACCGAACCGGCCCGGCTCAACGCCCTGCTCGGGGACGACACCGCCAAGGGCAGCGTGCCCGTCGACCCGGCCGCCTTCGACATCGACAAGCTGCTGCCCGGCGTCGACGTCTCCTGGTCGAGCACGGGTGACGTCCACGTCGGGCCGGAGGGGGCGACGGTCCCGCTCGGCAGCCTGCGGCTCGACGTGCGCGCCGAACTGCCCACCGTGGCCCGGGGTTCCGCCTCCGCGGACGCCTCCGTCGAGGGCTTCGTCCAGGTCGCCCCGCAGGTCGACTTCCGGTACGGCGGCGAGGGCACCGACACCGCACCCGCCTCGGCCTATCTTGGCGTGTCCGGGGACTGGACCTCGGGCTGGTCGCTCAAGGGCCGGGCGGGCGCCTCCGCCACCCCCACCCGGATCCCCTTCGCCACCCTGCACGCCGACCCCGTCCTCCAGGTCGGCCCCGTCCCCGTCGTGGTCAACCTCGATCTGACCTGTTACGTCGAGATCAGCGGCGACGGAAAGATCACCGTGGACGTGGAACAGAGCCTCGAGGGCGACTTCAAGGCCGGCGGCACCTTCGGCCTCGGCCAGGGCTGGACGCCGGTCAGCTCCTCCGACATGACCAGCACCCCCGTGCACACGTCCGTCACCACCGCCGGAAGCGCGAAGGCGGCCCTCGGAGCCGAGGCGAGCGTCGGCCTCTACGGCAGTGTCGGCGTCGTCGCCGACCTCGCGCCGTACGTCCGCGGCGAGGGCACCGCCACGGTCACCGGCACCGACGAAGTGTTCGAGGCCGACGGCACCTGGGCGCTCTACGGCGGGGTCGACCTCACCGGCACCCTGCGGCTCCAGCTGACCATCTTCGGCACCCCGGTGTTCGGCAAGGACATCCCCCTGGGCGCACTCCACCGGGAGTGGAAGCTGGCGGGCAGCTCCCCCTAGGTCCTGTCCGGCCGATCAGGCGGCGCCGCCGGGTATCCATCCCTGGCGGCGCAGCACCGCCGAGACGTCCGGTGCCTCGTAGTGGTCCCCCTTGAGCACCTTGCCGTCGGCCCGGCGGGAGACCTGTCCGTCGGGGCCGAGCTTGGTCATGTTCGAGCGGTGGATCTCGGCGATCACCGCGTCGAGGTCGATCCCGTGCACCAGCGCGGTGCCGTACGCGACGTAGACGACATCGGCCAGTTCATGCGCCAGCCGGTCCAGCGGGCCGCTCACCGACACCTCGGCGACCTCCGCCGCCTCCTCGGCGAGCAGCTCACCGCGGTGCGCCGCGAGGCCCGGCGACACCTCCGTGGGCGTGCTGCGCGCGTCGAGCCCGAAGGCACGGTGGAAGTCACGGACCAGGTCCGCGGGCGAGGAAATGCTCATGCCCCCGACTGTAACCACCCCCACTGACAGCGGCCCCGGAACGCCCACCCGCCCCCGGTGCCCCGGCCGCCCCGGCCCGGCCCGCCCCCGCCCGCCTCTGTGAGCCCCGCCCTGGCCAGCCCCACGCCCCGGCTGGCAGGATCGGCGCATGTCCAAGGTTCTCTCGCGTATCGGCAGACGCCAGGCCCGGCAGGGGGCGGCGGCCGGTGTCGTCGTGCTCGGGCTGCTGCTGTGGTGGCTGCTGCCGCTGGGCGAGGATCCGCCGAGCGGGACGATCACCTTCAGCACGGGCACGTCCCGCGGCGTCTACCAGTCGTACGGCGCCCAGTTGCGCGACGCGCTCGCCAAGGACATGCCGGGTCTGACCGTGATCCTGAGGTCCAGCAACGGCTCGCAGGACAACGTCGAGCGCGTGGCGACGGGCGGTGCCGACTTCACCATCGCGGCGGCCGACGCCGTGCAGCTGTACGAGTCGCGGCACCCGGGCTCGGCGGCCCGGCTGCGCGGGGTGGCGCGGCTCTACGACGACTACGTCCAACTGGTGGTGCCGCGTGACTCCGACGTCCGCTCCGTCGCCGACCTGAAGGGCAAGACGGTGGCCACGGGCCTGTCCGGCTCGGGTGTGCGTCTGATAGCCAACCGGGTGCTCCAGGCGGCGGGCCTGGACCCGGACAAGGACGTCAAGGCCGTGGAGAAGGGCATCAACAACGGCCCGCAGGCCCTGAGGCAGGGGGAGATCGACGCGTTCTTCTGGTCGGGCGGCATCCCCACGGGCGGTCTGACGGACCTGGCGAAGACCTTCGCCTTCCGGTTCGTGCCGATCGACGCCGCCCTCGTCGCCAAGATGCACGGCCAGGACAGCTCCACGAGCTACTACCGGGCCACGAACATGTCCGAGTCGGTGTACCGCAGCGTCCAGAACGGCGAGACGGTCCCGACGATCGCCGTGTCCAACGTGTTGATCACCCGTACGGACATGGATCCGCGGCTCACCGAGTGGATGACCCGGATCGTCATCAAGAGCCGGGACGACATCGGCTCGCGGGTCCACTCCGCGCAGTTGGTCGACCTGCGCACCGCGATCGACACCAACCCGCTCCCCCTGCACGACGGCGCCCGGCGCTACTACCGCTCGGTCAAGCCGTAGGCCGGGCCCTCGGCACCGACACCGTCACCTTCAGCCCGTTCGGCTCGTGACGGTCGTACGAGAGCGAGCCGCCGCCCGCCGCGAGCAGGGTGCGGGTGATGGACAGGCCGAGGCCCGAGCCCTTGATGTTCTGGTGACGGCCGCTGCGCCAGAAGCGGTCGCCCACGCGCGTGAGTTCCTCGTCGGTGAGGCCGGGGCCGTGGTCGGTGACGACGACGGTGGAGTTCTCGCCGTCGGCCGCGACCCTCACCTCGACGCGCTCGCCCTCCGGGGTGAACTTCACCGCGTTGTCGATCACCGCGTCCAGCGCGCTGGACAGGGTGACGGGGTCGGCCCAGGCCGTGGTGGCCGGGCAGTCGCCGACCAGCCGCACCCCCTTGGCCTCGGCCGTGGGCGCCCAGGCGGCGACGCGCTCGGCCGTCAGCGCGCCGATGTCGGTGACCCTGAGATCGGCCTCGGTGTGCTCGGCCAGGGCGAGGTCGAGCAGGTCGTCCAGGACCTGGGCCAGGCGTTTGCCCTCGCTCTGGACGGAGGCGATCTCCTCGTTGTCCTCGGGGAGTTCGTAGGCGAGCAGTTCGATGCGCAGCAGCAGCGCCGCGAGCGGGTTGCGCAACTGGTGCGAGGCGTCGGCGACGAAGGCGCGCTGCTGCTCCAGCACGTCCTCGACGTTGTCGGCCATCTCGTTGAACGACCGGGCCAGCCGCCTGAGTTCCGGCGGTCCGCTGGCCACCGCCACCCGGGACTTCAGCCGGCCGCTGGCGATCGCGTGTGTGGTGATGTCCAGCACGCGCACGGGTTTGAGGACCCATCCGGTCAGCCGCAGCGCGGCCCCGATGGCCAGCAGCATCGCGGCCACCTCGCCCGCGCCGACGACCAGCCAGCCGTGCAGGATCCGTGACCGCATCGGCCCGGTGGGCGAGTCGGTGACGACGACCGCGACCACGTCACCGTCCCGGATGACCGGCGACGCCACGACGAGACGGCTGCGCTGCCAGGGCCACACCTGCCGGGGGTCATGGCTGCGACGGCTGAGCAGGGCCTCGGCGTACGCCTCCCGCACCTCACCTATGCGGGGGAGAGCGAAACCCTTGGGTGCTCGGGCCAACGGGGCACCGGTGGTGGAGAAGACCGCGGCACGGATGTCGTAGACCTCGTAGTAGCTGTCGAGTTCGCGTGCGAGCGTGAGCAGCCGCTCTTCCATGGACGCGGACGCGCTCGCGTCCGTGCCCGACGGCACGGTGACGTTCTGCGCGAGCGCGGCGAAGCGCGCGGTGTCGTCGATCCGGTCGACGACCACCCGCTGCTGCTGCGCCCCGGCCACGCTGACGGCCAGCGGCATCCCGAGGGCGAGCAGTACGGCCGCCATCAGGACGATGAGCAGCGGCAGCAGACGTGTACGCAACGGTCCCCGCTACCCGGCCGGGGCGACGAGCCGGTACCCGACGCCGCGGACGGTCTCGATCAGGGCGGGCATGCGCAGCTTGGCGCGCAGGGAGGCGACGTGCACCTCCAGGGTGCGCCCGGTCCCCTCCCAACTGGTGCGCCACACCTCGCTGATGATCTGCTCGCGGCGGAAGACGACACCGGGCCGCTGGGCGAGCAGCGCGAGCAGGTCGAACTCCTTGCGGGTCAGCTGGACGACCGTGCCGTCCACCGTGACGCGTCGCGTGGGCAGTTCGATCTGTACGGGTCCGAGCCGCAGCGCGTCCTCGGCGGCCGTGCCGGCGTCCTCGTGAACGGTGCGCCGGGCGACGGCATGGATCCGGGCGAGCAACTCCCCGGTGTCGTAAGGCTTCACCACGTAGTCGTCGGCGCCCAGGTTGAGGCCGTGGATGCGGGAGCGCACGTCGGAACGGGCCGTCACCATGATCACCGGGGTGGCGGTGCGCTTGCGGATCTTGCCGCAGACCTCGTAGCCGTCCTGGTCGGGCAGACCGAGGTCGAGCAGGACGACTCCGAAGCCGGGGCCTTCGGGAACGAGCGCCTGGAGCGCCTCCTCGCCGTTGCGGGCGTGCGTGACGTCGAAACCGTGCCGTTTGAGGACCGCGGACAGCGCGGCGGCGACATGGTTGTCGTCCTCGACGAGGAGCAGTCTCATCCAGGCCCCCTCCGATTCATCGGCTTTTTGGTCTGTTTGGGTACAAAACGCCGGGCACGCGCGCGTGCGCACCCTGCAGTCACGCTGATGGACGAGGACGCAGTCAAGTGGGTTCCGGTTGCACGCGACTTCCGTTACCCGCCCGATACGCACGCAGGTCGCAAGTGCTACGACACGTGTCCGATTGCTATCGGATCGTGATGCTCAGATTCCCCTCAGATGTAATGACGCTGGTCGCGGCCGGTCACTACTGTCCTCCGAAACCGAGGTGGACGGAGCCTGAGAGCGATGACCGAAGTATCGGTGACCAAGCAAGACGCGGTCCCGCCCGGCGGCGATCTCGTCGTCCTGAAGAGCGTCAACAAGCACTTCGGCGCGTTGCACGTGCTCCAGGACATCGATCTGACGATCACCCGCGGTGAGGTCGTCGTGGTCATCGGGCCCTCCGGGTCCGGGAAGTCGACCCTGTGCCGCACCATCAACCGTCTCGAGACGATCGACGACGGCACGATCACGATCGACGGGAAGCCGCTGCCCCAGGAGGGCAAGGCGCTGGCGCGGCTGCGCGCCGACGTCGGCATGGTCTTCCAGTCGTTCAACCTGTTCGCGCACAAGACCGTGCTCGAGAA
The DNA here is from genome assembly GCF_001514205.1 of Streptomyces griseoruber. GTDB lineage: Bacteria > Actinomycetota > Actinomycetes > Streptomycetales > Streptomycetaceae > Streptomyces > Streptomyces griseoruber. The sequence goes on from NZ_KQ948789.1 coordinate 44,645, forward strand.
CGTGATGCTGGGCCAGATCAAGGTCCGCAAGGCCGACAAGAGGCAGGCCGAGGACAAGGCACGCGCCCTGCTGGACCGCGTCGGCGTGGGCACTCAGGCGGACAAGTACCCGGCCCAGCTCTCGGGCGGTCAGCAGCAGCGCGTCGCCATCGCCCGGGCGCTGGCCATGGACCCCAAGGTGATGCTCTTCGACGAGCCGACCTCGGCCCTCGACCCGGAGATGATCAACGAGGTCCTCGAGGTCATGCAGCAGCTCGCCCGGGAGGGCATGACCATGATCGTCGTCACCCATGAGATGGGCTTCGCGCGATCGGCCGCGAACCGTGTGGTCTTCATGGCCGACGGCCGCATCGTCGAGGAAGCCGCACCCGAGCAGTTCTTCAGCAACCCGCGCAGTGACCGTGCCAAGGACTTCCTGTCGAAGATCCTGCACCACTGAACCGCCGGCACCCGCATCGCGCTCAGCCCTTCTTCACTCCTTAAGGAAGTAGCCATGAAGCTTCGCAAGGTCACCGCCGCCTCGGCCGTCGTGCTCGCCCTCGCCCTGTCCGCCACCGCCTGCGGCGGCGACAAGAAGGACGACACCAGCGGCAGCTCCAGCAGCGGGGGCGGCGGCGGCACGATCAAGATCGGCATCAAGTACGACCAGCCCGGCCTCGGCCTGAAGAAGCCCGACGGCACCTTCGCCGGCTTCGACGTGGACGTCGCCACCTATGTCGCCAAGCAGCTCGGCTACGACGCGGACAAGATCGAGTTCGTCGAGACCAAGAGCGCCGACCGCGAGAACGCCCTCGCGCGCGGGGACGTCAAGTTCATCGCCGCGACCTACTCGATCACCGACGAGCGCAAGCAGAAGGTCGACTTCGCCGGCCCGTACCTGCTGGCCCACCAGGACCTGCTGATCAAGACCGACTCGACCATCGCCAAGGGCACGGACCTCAACGGCAAGAAGCTGTGTTCCGTGACCGGTTCGACCTCGGCGCAGAACGTGCAGAAGACGATCGCGCCGGACGCGAAGCTCAAGAAGGTGAGCTCCTACTCGGAGTGCATCGCCGCCCTCCAGAACGGTGCCGTGGACGCGGTCACCACCGACGACTCGATCCTCGCCGGCTTCGCCTCCCAGGACCAGTACAAGGGCAAGTTCAAGCTCGCCGGTCTGAAGCTGAGCAACGAGAACTACGGCGTCGGCGTCAAGAAGGGCGACTCCGCGACCGTCGACAAGATCAACAAGGCGCTGGAGAAGATGGTCAGCGACGGCTCCTGGCAGAAGGCGGTCGACGCCAACTTCGGCCCGGCGAACTACAAGAACGAGCAGGCCCCGAAGATCGGCGTCATCGTCCCGAACGCCTCCTAGGACCTACCGGCCGATCACGTCGCCAAAAAGCGGCGGCGACTGATCAGCAACAGGTGAGCGGGGTGTGGTGCGTGCGGCTGCACGGCGGAGGAGGGCGTCGACGCCGAGCGTCGGCAACCGACGGCAACGCGGCCGGGGCCCCTCCGGGGGAGTGCGGGCCACACCTTGCCGCCTGCGGCGGATCGGCCGGACAGGTCCTGGTCACCGCCCAGCGGGATTTCCGCGGTGCGCCGCCGTCCGTCGCGATCAGGGCGGCGGCACGCCCCGCCCTCCTCATACGCCACCCACCCGGAAGCGCGGGAGATCGTGTTCGACTTTCTTGAAGGTTACGACGTCCTCGGGGCGTTCTGGATGACGGTGAAACTCACCGCCCTCTCCGCCGTGGGGTCCCTGGTCTGGGGCACCCTGCTGGCCGCGATGCGGGTCAGCCCGGTCCCGGTGATGCGCGGCTTCGGCACCGTCTACGTCAACGTCGTCCGGAACATCCCCCTGACGGTCATCGTCCTGTTCAGTTCGCTCGGCCTCGCCGACATCTTCGGAATGACCCTGGGTGCCTCGGACTTCGACGTCCAGGGCTTCCGGCTGGCCGTGCTCGGCCTGGCCGGCTACACCGCGGCCTTCGTCTGCGAGGCGCTGCGCTCCGGCATCAACACCGTGCCACTCGGCCAGGCGGAGGCGGCCCGCGCGATCGGCCTGGGCTTCCACCAGACCCTGCTGCTCATCGTCCTGCCCCAGGCGTTCCGCGCGGTGATCGGCCCGCTGACCAACGTCCTGATCGCGCTGACCAAGAACACCACGGTGGCGGCCGCGATCGGCGTCGCCGAGGCCGCCTATCTGATGAAGACGATGATCGAGAACGAGGCACAGACGCTGCTCATCGGCGCGGTCTTCGCCTTCGGGTTCGTGGTCCTGACCCTGCCGACCGGCCTCCTCCTGGGCTGGCTGGGCAAGCGACTGGCGGTGAAGCGATGAGTTCCGTCCTCTACGACACTCCCGGCCCCCGCGCCAGGCGGCGCAATCTCGCCCTCTCGGTGGCCTTCGGCGTCCTCGTCGTGCTGCTGCTGTGGTGGATGTGGCAGAAGATGGACCAGAAGGACCAGCTCACCTCCGCCCTGTGGAAGCCGTTCACGGAGTCCGAGGCGTGGACGACGTATCTGCTGCCCGGCCTCGCCAACACGCTGAAGGCCGCGGCGCTGGCCATGGTGATAGCCCTTCCGCTGGGCGCGGTCTTCGGCATCGCCCGGCTGTCCGACCACCGGTGGGTACGGGTCGCGGCCGGCACGATGGTGGAGTTCTTCCGCGCCATCCCGGTGCTGCTGCTCATGCTGTTCGCCAACGAGTTCTACGCCCGCTCCACCGACGTCACCAGCGAGGACCGGCCCCTGTACGCCGTCGTCACGGGCCTGGTCCTCTACAACGCGGCGGTGCTCGCCGAGGTCGTACGGGCTGGCATCCTGGCCCTGCCGAAGGGCCAGACCGAGGCGGCGTACGCCATCGGTCTGCGCAAGGGGCAGACCATGAGCAGCATCCTGTTGCCGCAGGCGGTCACCGCGATGCTCCCGGCGATCGTCAGCCAGTTGGTGGTCATCGTGAAGGACACCGCGCTCGGCGGTGTGATGATCGGCTTCACCGAGCTGCTGAACTCGCGTGGCACGCTCGCCGCCAACTACGCCAACGTGATCCCGAGCTTCATCGTGGTCGCGGTCATGTTCATCGTCCTCAACTTCCTGCTGACCAGCTTCGCGAGCTGGCTGGAGCAACGGCTGCGGCGCAGCAAGCGCAGCACCGGCGCGGTGCTCGGCGCGGAGAAGGTGGACGACCTCAACGCGGCCGAGGTCGGCGGCAGCTACGGCACCGGCGCGGGCGGAGCCAGTTTCTGACGCGTACTCAAGCGGAACGCCCCGGACGGAGGCAGTGGCGTATGCCGCTGCCTCCGTCTTTTGTCTGTCGTACCGGGACCTGCCCCGCACGTACCGTCGGTCGGCGACACGCGCCACGGGACGCCCCGTCTCTGGCCGGGACACATCGCTCCGCGCGCCACTGCCTTTCGTCGCTTGACGCAAACAACGACAATGGGTTGCATACGTTCTGTGATCGTGCACCCTGCTCCAACCTGTTGTTCACTCTCGTCCCCGAGGACACCGTCGAAGGCAGGGAGCGCCACGCCGTGGACCCGGTGATCATCGTCGGAGCGGGGCCGGTCGGCCTCACGCTCGCCCTGGCCCTGGCACGCCAGGAGGTGCCCTCGGTCGTGCTCGACGAGGGCCCCGGAAAGGACGAACCGCGGCTCGCGCGCACCGTCGTGCTGCGCGAGGACACCGCCGCCCTCATGGAGCGGCTCACCGGGGTGCCCCTGGGCGAGGCGGGGATGCGCTGGTCGGGATGGCGGTCGATGCGGCGCCGGCAGGTGACGAACGAGGTCGTGTTCGGCGAGGGCGAACCCGCCCCGCTGCACATCGCCCAGCACGTGCTGACCGGCGCCCTGCGCACCGCCCTCGCGCGCGAGCGACTGGTCAAGATCACCGTGGACAGCCGGCTGGACTCGGTCGAGCAGGAACCTTCCGGTGTGACCGCCCACACCCGCGGCCCCCGGGGCACCTGGTGGCGCGGCAGCCATCTGATCGGCTGCGACGGCCCCCGCTCCACGGTCCGCAAACTCCTCGACATCCGCTTCCCCGGCCGTACCGCGGTGGAGCGACACGCCGTGGCCGCACTGCGCGTGGAACTTCCGTGGGACGGCGAGGCGTTGCTCCATCGGACACCGCCGTGGCGCTCGTCCGGTCCCTCCGCCGGGGAGGTCACCGGACGCCCGCTGCCGGACGGCGTCTGGCGCCTGGACTGGCTGCTCCCGCCCGGCAAGGACCTGGTCACCCCCGAGCTGCTGGTGGCCCGCGTCCGCGAGACCCTGGCGGGCTGGAGCGAGGGCCCGACACCGGAGTACGAGCTGCTCGACACCGGCGTGCACACCGTGCACCACCGGCTCGCCCGCCGCTGGCGCGTGGGCCGGATCCTGCTCGCCGGCGACGCCGCGCACCTGCTCGGCGCACTCGGCACCCAGGGGCTCGACGAGGGGCTGCGGGACGCCGACAACCTCGCCTGGAAGCTGGGCCTGACCTGGCACCACGGTCCGCACGAGGCACTGCTCGACAGCTATCAGACCGAGCGCCGCGCGGTGGTCGCCGCCCGGCTGCGCGCGGCCGACCAGGTGCTGCCGCTGCTGCGCGGAAGCGGCGGCATAAGGTCGTACGTCCCCGGCGCGGCCCGCGGCCACGACGTGCTGCTCTCCGACGGCCACCTGGGACGCGGCCAGCTCGGCGCGCCGGGCACCTACGCCGGCTCGCCGCTCGCGCCGCAGCATCTGGAGGCGGAGGTGCCGGTGGACACGCCCCTCGGCTCGGCGGTCGAGGACGTGCGGGTGACCGCCGAGGACGGTTCCTTCGTACAGCTGCGGGACCGGCTCGGCCGGGGCAGGCTGCTCGTCGTGCTGATCGCGCCGGGTACGGGTGTGTGGGAGCGCCGCCACTGGGTGAGCGCCGGGCTGATGCCCCGGCTGGCCGCCGCCGTGACGGCCCTGCCGACCCCGGCCGAGTTGCTCGTGGCCGAGAGCTACCCGGGCGCCGCCGCCCACACCGTGCTGCTGGTACGGCCCGACGGTCACCTGGTCACCGCGCTGAACGGGGTGCGCCCGGCCGACCTGTACGCGGCGGCGGAGGCGGCGGCGGGCGGAAAGGCGACGGAGGAGGCGACGGCGGGGTCGGCGGCGCAGTAGGCGGACGGGTGACCGTACTCACTGTCACTGTGCTGTCCGTATGGTGACAGTGAGTTGACCGGCCACCACCGGCGTGGTGTACTCCGGATCGTGACCGACACCGATGTGCGCCTGTGGCGGAGGGTCCATATGGACCTCGTCCGCTATGCGGGCTGCGTGTGTCGCCCCTCCTGCTGAACTCGCCCCCCTCTCCCACCGGCGTGCGCCGCCGAGGCGCCTGCGCGCCCGCGCGCCGACGCACGCTCCAGCGAACGTTCCCAGGACGGTGTCCGTGTCTGTCTCCCCCGTCGTGTCCCCCGGTGCGGCCCCCTCGCAGGCCCCGCCCACCCAGGCGGACCTCCTCGACTTCGTCCGGCGGACAGCCGCCGACACCGAGCTGGTCGCCTCCCTGCCCCTCGATCCCGAGGGCCGCACCTGGGTGCGCCTGGAGGGGCCCGGTGGCAGCGAGGCCTGGCTGATCGGCTGGCCTCCCGGCACCGGCACGGGCTGGCACGACCACGCCGACTCGGTGGGCGCCTTCGTGACCGCCCGGGGCGAGCTCAAGGAGTACTCGCTCGCCGCGCGGCTGCCCACCGACGGCTGGAAGACCCTGGAGCTGACCGACGGCGTGGACCGGGAACGCACCCTGCCCGCCGGCCGGGGCCGCTCCTTCGGCCGCCACCACGTCCACGAGGTGCTCAACGAGTCGGGCGAGGAACACGCCGTCTCGGTCCACGCCTATTACCCGCCGCTGCCGCGCATCCGCCGCTTCAGCCGCACGGGGCAGGTCCTCCGCCTGGAGCAGGTCGAGCGCCCGGAGGACTGGCAGTGAGTGACGACAGCCCGCTCGGCATAGACGCGTTGCTCGACCGGGTGCGTGCGGGGTACGCGCGCGTGGAGGCCCACGAGGCGTACGAGGCCGCACGCGCGGGTGAGGCGCTGCTCGTCGACATCCGGTACGCGGCCCTGCGCGAACGGGACGGTCTGATCCCCGGGGCCGTGGTCGTCGAGCGCAATGAACTGGAGTGGCGGCTCGACCCGCAGGGCAGTCACCGCCTCCCCGAGGCCACTGGCCACGATCTCCGGGTCGTCGTGATCTGCAACGAGGGTTACGCGTCGAGCCTGGCGGCCGCCTCCCTGCACCAGCTCGGGCTGCACCGCGCCACCGATCTGACCGGCGGCTTCCAGGCCTGGAAGGCGGCGGGACTGCCGGTGACACCCCAGGTGCATTGATCACGAGCGTTGTCGACACCGGCAGGGCTTGATCATGGCGAAGACCTCCGGTGTGGTGGAGGTGTCGAGTCTTCACCGCACGGGGTCTTCGTGTTGTGGCCGCCGGAGAGGCGATGCTCCCGAGCCACGGCCCACAAGGGGATCCGGCGCCGGCGATCCGAGGGCGAGGCGGGCCTTGCCGATCGCTCCGGCAGGCCGCGCACGACGCCACACCGCACCGCGGCGACCGTGGAGGCCCGCGTCTGCCGACTGCGGCAGGCCCGCAAGCTCGGGCCGGCCCGCATCGGCCCCGTGCTGGGCCTGCACACCTGCAACCACCACCGCAGCCACACCGCACTCGCAGGCCGGCCACCCGTCAGCCGTGTGCACAACGCTGCGGGTCGATACACCTGGCCCCGGCGCACCGGCCGGTCCTCGGCCGCCGCTCCCCGGCCGCCGCCGCCCGGTCTCACTCCTTGGCCGTGGCCACCGTCACCGCGCGGACCCGCAGGGCTACCCGGCCGGGCAAGGAGGTGGCGACGAGGGCGAGCAGTCCGGCCACGGCGACCACGACCGCGTACACGAGCGGTGTGACCGCCGGTGCCGCGCGACCGGTCATACCGAGGCTGAAGGCGGTGAGGACCGCCAGGGCGATGGCGCTGCCCAGGGTCGTGGCCAGCAGGAGCACCGCCAGGGCCTCGGTGCGCAGCATGCGCAGCACCTGACGGCGGGTCGCCCCCGCGAGGCGCAGCAGCGCGAACTCCCGGACCCGTTCGGAGACCGACATCGCCAGCGTGTTGACCACGGCGATCGCCGTGAAGGCCAGGACGAGCCCCATCGCGAGCAGGTTGACCTCCGCGTTCGCCTGCTGCCGCTCGGCCTGGAGCGAGTCTGCGTCGGCCGGGGAAATCACCGTGAGTCCCGGGAACCTACGGAGCGTAGTCGCGAGTTGTGTCTGTGAGCGGTCCGTGCTGACGAGGAGGGAGGAGGAGAGCGGGTTGTCGACGTGGCGGGCGAGGAGGTCGTGCGCGAAGGTGAGGTCTCCGAAGCCGAGGCCCCTGGTATAGACGGCGGCGACGGTGAGGGTGGCGGGCGTGCCGTCGCCGAGCGTGAGCCTCAGGATGCTGCCGGGCGTCAAGTGAAGCTGGTCCGCGGCCAGTTCGCTGACGGCGATGGTGTCCTCGGTGAGCCTGGAGAGGGAGCCGGCGGTGACGTCGGGGTCCCAGGTGCGGGTGAGCCCGTCCGGGGTGACGCCCTGTGCCGCGTACTTGTCGAGGCCGACTCTGACGGTGGTCCGGACGACCTCGGTGACGGCGTCGTGTCCCGTACGGAGCTGTCGCGCCGCCTCGGCCGGGACGCCGGGTCCCCGGGAGGCGACGACCCAGTCGGCGCGGACGCCCTCGCGGGCCTGGGCTCGGGCCGCGTCACCGAGGGTGGGCTGCACGAACAGCACGGTGCAGGTCATGCCGATGAGCAGGGTGAGAGGAGTGACGACGGAGGCCATCCGGGCGGCGTTGCCGCGGAGGTTGGCGGTGGCGAGCCTGCCGCCGTGGCCGGTCAGCCGCAGCGGGCCGGACAGGACCAGCGCGGCCGCTGCGACCAGGAGCGGCCCGAGCAGGGCGACGGAGGTGGACAGGACGACGACGGCGAGGAAGGTGACGGGCGTCGACGCGGGTTCGGTCCGCAGGGCGCTGAGCACGGCGACGAGCGCGGCGCCGCCGGCGAACAGCAGCAGACCGGCGAGGAGCCGGCCCCAGGCGGGTCGGGTGCGTTCGGTCCGGGCCTCGGCGAGCGCCTCGGCCGGCCGGATCCGGGCGACCCGCCGGGAGGCGATACGGGCGGCGGCCCAGGCCCCGAACAGGGTCGCGGCGACGGCGGCGACCGGCGGGAGGACGCTGACGGTGTGCTGAAGCGTGGCGGGCACGGCGCCCAGGGCGACGAACCTGTCGTACAGCCGACCGCCCAGCACCAGTCCGAGGCCTGCCCCGACCGTGCCGGCGGCCGCTCCGACGATCAGGGCCTCGCGGCCGAGGAGCCCGCGGATCTGTCCGGAGGTGGCGGCGACGGCCCGCAGCAGGGCGAGTTCGCGATGGCGCTGCTGGACGGAGAGCGCGAAGGTCCCGACGACCACGAGGACCGCCACCAGCAAGGAGGTGCCGCCCATCGCGCCGCCCATGCTGACCAGCCTGGTGCGGGCCGCGGCGGCGTCCAGGAACTCGACCGGGCCGCGGGCGCCACCGGTGCTGACCCGCGCTCCGGTGCCGTGCAGCGCCGTGGCCACGGCCTGCCGCAGCCGCTCCGGGTCGGTGCCCGTCTTCGGCACCACCCCGAAGGCGGTGACCTGGCCGGGGCGCGCGGCGAGGCGCCGGGCCTCCTCGGCGGAGAAGAAGAGGGAGGTCTGGTGGTGTACGGCCGTGGCGGGTGCCGCGATTCCGCAGACGCGGTAGGTGCGCGGGGCCTGCGTCGACTGGACGGTGAGGCGGTCGCCGGGTGCGAGGTGGGCGCGCTCGGCGAGGTCGCGGTCGACGACGACGTCGGTCGGCTTCGTGGGGGCGGCGCCCGTGGTGAGGCGGTACGGCGTCAGCGCGGCGGAGTCCCAGGCGTGGCCGTAGCCGGGCCTGCCTTCGGCTCCGGTGCCCGTGGATGTCAGGGGCTGGGCGAGGAAGGTGAGTTCGGGGACCACTCGGGCGGTGCCGGGCAGGGCGGCGATGGTCTTCCCGAGGTCGGCGGGGAGCCAGGCGCGCTCGGCGATGGGTTTGGCCTTGTGTTTGACCTTCGTCCTGCCCTTCTTGTGTGTGACGGTGGTCCGGTGGACGTTCTGGTCGGCGGAGACCACGATCGGCGCGGCCGCGTACCGCTCGGTGCGGATGGTGCCGCGCAGTCCCGTCTCCAGCAGGGTGCCGCACGCGGTGATCAGGGCGGCCGCGCACATGAGGGCGAGGAAGGCGCCGAGGAAGCCCGCCTTGCGGGCGCGGACGGTCTTCAGGGCGTAGCGCAGCATCATGACGGACCGGTCTCTCTTCTGTTGTGTGCCTGCTCGTGGGGGTCGGGGGCGGGGTGGGCGAACAGGCGGGTGAGGACGGTGCGTGCGCCGGGCGGGGTCTCGGTCTCGGTCTCGGGGCGCTTGTAGCGGTTGAGGAGGGCGATGTACTCCTCGAAGAACTCCCGGAGTTCGGGCAGCGTGAGCCGGATCGTCCCGCGCGAGTACGGGAAGGCGTCGGCCCAGGGGTCGCCGTCGGCCGCGCCCCGCTGGAGCCGCTCGAAGAGGTCCAGGTCGGCGGCGTAGGCATGGTGGTTCAGCTCGTCCATGACATGCCGCATCTCGGGGCTCTGGCGGCTGCGCGGCGGGAAGCGGCGATCGCCGGGCACCACCCGCCACCAGCGCTCCCGGTGCGCGGACGGTGCCGCGTCCCGTGCCTCGGGAGGCTCCCCGCCGGTCTCCTCGACGAGACCGTGTCTGGCCAGTTCACGCAGGTGGTAGCTGGTGGATCCGGTGTTCAGGGCGAGGGCTCGGGCGAGGGTCGCCGAGGTGGCGGGGCCGTGCAGCGTCAGATGTTCGAGCATGCGCTGACGGCGGGGCTGGGCGAGTGCCTTGAGCGCGGCGAGATCACCGATCTCGACGGGCGTAGGAAGCGCTGGGGGCATGCGTACACAGTCGTCTGTGCACACCCGTCTGTGCATTGCGGTGGCCCGGTGTCCTCAGCGGGGGTTTTCCCCACCCCCAGCCGCACTCGTCCGCGAAGAGGATCAGCGCACGTGTGTTTCCAGCCTTTCCGCTTTCACACCCTCAGTCCCCGTACTCCATGAGGAACTCCGTGTCCTCCCCCTCCTCCTCCAGCGCCTGCCGGACCACCCGCAGGGCCATGCCCTCGGAGTAGCCCTTGCGGGCGAGCATGCCCGCGAGGCGGCGGATCCGTCTGTCGCGGTCGAGGCCTCGGGTCGAGCGGAGTCTGCGGGCGACGAGGTCACGCGCGGTCTCCTCCTCCCGCTCGGAGTCGAGCTGGGCGACGGCCTCGTCGATCAGCGTCGGGGCGACCCCCTTGGTCCGCAGCTCCCGCGCGAGCGCGCGCCGGGCCAGTCCGCGGCCGTGGTGCCGGGACTCCACCCAGGCGTCCGCGAAGGCACTGTCGTCGATCAGCCCGACCTCCTCGAACCGCGAGAGCACCTCCTCGGCGACGTCGTCCGGGATCTCCCGCTTGCGCAGGGCGTCGGCGAGTTGCTTCCGCGTGCGCGGGGTCCCGGTGAGCAGGCGCAGACAGATCGCCCGCGCCCGCTCAGCCGGGTCCCCCGAAGACTCTTCCCGCTCGGCCCTCGACGAGGGAGAAGAGCCTCCGTCCTCGGCGGACGGCTCTCCGAAGCCGCGACGACGACGTCCGCGCCCGCCGCGCGGGCCGCCCTCGCCACCGCGTCCGGCCGCCCGGCCGCCACGGCGCGGGCCGTCACCCTGCGCGCCGTCGTCGCCGTACGGCAGGTCACCCGGCCGGTCGTCGCCGCCCCGGGCGGAACCGTCGTGGTCCCCGCTCCCCGGCTCCCAGGAGGTGCCGGGGTGGGCGTCGTACTCGGCCCAGTCCGTTCGTCGTGTCACGGATCAGCTCTTGGCGGTCGCGGCCTTGGTCTTGGCGGTCTTGGCGGCGGATGCCGGTACCGTCTTGGCCTCGTCCGCGGGCGCGCCCGGAGTGGCCGCGGCATCCGTGCCCGGCTCGGCGGCGGGCTCCTCCCGGCGGACGCCGACGCCCAGCTTCTCCTTGATCTTCTTCTCGATCTCGTTGGCGAGATCGGGGTTGTCCTTCAGGAAGTTACGGGCGTTCTCCTTGCCCTGGCCGAGCTGGTCGCCCTCGTACGTGTACCAGGCGCCGGCCTTGCGGACGAAGCCGTGCTCCACGCCCATGTCGATCAGACCGCCCTCGCGGCTGATGCCCTGGCCGTAGAGGATGTCGAACTCGGCCTGCTTGAAGGGCGGCGCGACCTTGTTCTTGACGACCTTGACCCGGGTGCGGTTGCCGACCGCGTCGGTGCCGTCCTTCAGGGTCTCGATGCGGCGGATGTCCATGCGCACCGAGGCGTAGAACTTCAGCGCCCGGCCACCGGTCGTGGTCTCCGGCGAGCCGAACATCACGCCGATCTTCTCGCGGAGCTGGTTGATGAAGATCGCGGTGGTCTTGGACTGGTTGAGCGCGCTGGTGATCTTCCGCAGCGCCTGGCTCATCAGACGGGCCTGGAGACCGACGTGGCTGTCGCCCATCTCGCCCTCGATCTCCGCGCGCGGGACGAGCGCGGCGACGGAGTCGATGACGATGAGGTCGAGGGCGCCGGAGCGGACCAGCATGTCCACGATTTCCAGGGCCTGCTCGCCGTTGTCCGGCTGGGACAGGATCAGGTTGTCGACGTCGACGCCGAGCTTGCGCGCGTACTCGGGGTCGAGGGCGTGCTCCGCGTCCACGAAGGCCACCTGGCCTCCGGCCCGCTGCGCGTTCGCCACCGCGTGCAGCGTCAGGGTCGTCTTGCCGGAGGACTCCGGTCCGTACACCTCCACCACTCGGCCGCGCGGGATGCCGCCCACGCCGAGCGCGACGTCGAGTGCGGTCGACCCTGTGGGGATGACCTCGATGGGCTCGTTCGGCCGCTCGCCCATGCGCATGACCGCGCCCTTGCCGAACTGCCGTTCAATCTGTGCGAGTGCGGCATCCAGGGCCTTCTCGCGGTCGGTTCCTGCCATGGGTTCCACCCGGTTTGCTTGAGTCGATCGCTTCACGTCAAAGACGCTAACGCCTGCCACTGACAATGCGCCCCGACGCCGGTCCAGCCTGTGGATAACTCAGGGATTTCCTCGCCCAAATCGGGATGTAACCCCCATCGCGAGCTTCGCTGGAGTCTCCATAAGAATGGATGTTCGATTTTCATGTCAAGCGCACCACACGACACCGACCACTGCTCAGGAGCCGCGGAAACCTCAGTTTCCGGTCGAGCGGCTTCCGCGCTGCTCTCGCGCTCTCACCCACAGGCTCCGCACGCGGTGGAGCAGCCGCGTGCCGTCGCCGCGGCCCCGGTGACCGTGGACGCGCGGGTCGTCGGTGACGTCGTAGCGCTTCACGTAGGCGCCCAGGAACGCCTGGAGGGTGGCGACGGCCGGGATGGCTATCAGGGCGCCTATGGCACCGAGGAGGGCCGTGCCGGCGATGACCGAACCGAAGGCGACCGCGGGATGGATGTCGACGGTCTTCGAGGTCAGCTTCGGCTGGAGCATGTAGTTCTCGAACTGCTGGTAGACCACGACGAAGATCAGCACCCACAGCGCGTACAACGGCGAGACCGTGAAGGCGATCAGCATGGGCAGAGCGCCCGCGAGATAGGTGCCGATGGTGGGGATGAACTGCGAGACCACCCCCACCCACACGGCGAGCACGGGCGCGTAGGGGATGCCGAGCGCCTCCAGCAGGACATAGTGCGCGACCCCCGAGATCAGCGCCATCAGCCCGCGGGAGTACAGGTACCCGCCGGTCTTGGCGACGGCGATCTCCCACGCGCGCAGCACCTCGGCCTGCTTGGCGGGCGGCAGGACGGAACACAGTGCGCGGCGCAGGCGCGGTCCGTCGGCGGCGAAGTAGAACGAGAACAGGGCGATCGTCAGCAGCCGGAAGAGCCCGCCCAGCACCTGGGTGGAGACGTCCAGGACACCGGCGGCGCTGTTCTGGGCGTACTTCCGCAGCCAGTCCGAGTGGAGGAGGCCCTCCTGGATGTCCACGCGGCGAAGATCGGTGTGGAACGTGGTGTTGACCCAGTTGATCACGGAGTCGAGGTAGTCCGGGAAGCCCTCGATCATCTTGATGATCTGCCCCGCGAGCATCGAGCCGAGCAGCGTGAAGAACCCGGCGACCATGATCAGCAGGCCGAAGAAGACCAGGAAGGTGGCGAACCCCCTGCGCATCCCGCGGGCCGCCATCCGGCTGACCGCGGGTTCCACCGCGAGGGCCAGGAAGAACGCGATGAGGATGTTGAGCAGCAGGCCGATGACCTGGTGGAAGGCCCAGGTGCCCAGCTGGAACACACCGACGAGCGCGAGCGCGAGGACCATCGCGCGCGGGAGCCAGCGCGGCATGCGCTCGCCCGCCGCGACGGCGACGTCGGCCGGGGGCCGGTTCGGCGGCGTCGTGCCGGACGGGGATGCGTGCCGGGCCGCCTGCCCGGTCTCGTCAGTGGGTGCCACGGCACAAGTCTCGCCTACGGCGCCGACACTCCGGCACCCCCGGGTGATCTTCCCTGTGGATCAGCGCAGCTCCGCGGGAACGTTCATCACCGCGCAGACCACGCGCCACACGTCCTTGGCCTCCCAGCCGTCCGCCAGCGCCTCGTCCACGGTGCGCCCGCCGAGTTCCGTCATCACGTGATCACGCGCGAACGTCTCGGCGTAGCCCGTGCCGAAGTGCTCGTCCATCCGCTGCCAGAAGACCGTCAACCGCATGCCCCCAGTATCCCGCCCCCGGGGGTGGCACCCGCCGGGACCGCCTGCCGAGACCGCTTTCCGCCCTACGGTCTGACCATGGCCGAAACCGGAGCATCCCCACTCCCCCCGACGCCCCCGGCGCGTTCCCCGCTCTTCCGCGCCGAGTCCTTCGTCTGGCTCACCGCGCGCGTGCTGGAGCAGCGCCTCTTCGCCTACGAGTTCCTGCACGGCGGCGCCGACCCCGTCGAGGCGGCGCTGGACGCCTACCGCAACGAGGACGGCGGTTACGGCCACGCGCTGGAGCCCGATCTGCGGGGCCCGGTGAGCCAGCCCCTGCACACCGCGCACGCGCTGCGGGTCCTGGACCGCGTCGGCCGGCTCGGCGGGCAGCGCGTCGAGCGGGTGTGCCGCTATCTCACCGCGGTCTCCACCGCCGACGGCGCCCTCCCCGCGATCGATCCCGGCCAGCGCGGCTACCCCGCCGCCCCCTTCGTCCCGATCGTGGACGACCCGCCCAGCGACCTGCTGGCCACGGGCCCGGTGGTGGGCCTGCTGCACCGCAACGACGTGTGGCACGCCTGGCTGTTCCGGGCCACGGACTTCTGCTGGCAGGCCGTGGACTGCCTGGAGCGGTCCCACCCGTACGAGATCGAGGCCGCCGTCGCCTTCCTGGACTCCACTCCCGACCGCCCGCGCGCGGAGGCGGCCGCCGACCGCCTGGGCCGCCTGGTGCGCGGCCAACGCCTGGCGGCGCTGGACCCCGACCACCTGGACGCGTTCCCGGTGGCGCCCGGGTACGCCCCCGGCGAGCACCACTTCCCGCACGACTTCGCGCGTACTCCGCGCTCCCTCGCGCGCACGTGGTTCACGGACGACGAGATGGCACGCTCCCTGGACCTCCTCGCGAGCGAGCAGCAGGAGGACGGCGGCTGGCCGGTCCGATGGCGCCACTGGGCCCCGGCGCCGACCCTGGAGGCACGCCCCATGGTGACGATCGAGGCCCTGCGCACCCTGCGGGCCCACGGCCGCCCGATCGGCTGATCGCCCGGGCCCCGGCGTCATCCGCCCAGGGCCCGCACCCCGGCCGTGACCACCACGGCCGCCGCGACGACGATCAGGAAGGGCGCCCGCAGCACCAGCGCCACGGCGGCCGCCGCAAGCCCGGCGGCCCGGGCGTCGAGCACGAGCGCGTGCCCGTCGGCGAAGGTCTGCTGGGCCGTGAGAGCGGCCAGCAGAGCCACGGGCAGCAGGGCGGCGAGCCGCCGCACGACAGGCCGCTCCAAAGCCCCGTCGGGCACGAGCAGCCCGGCGAGCTTGACGGCGTAACACCCCACAGCGGTGGCGAGGATCGCGACCCAGACACCCATCACGCACGCTCCTCGTCACGTCGCCGCCCCTTCAGGTACAGCACGGCGGGCGCGGCGAGCGCGGCCACCAGCACCGGCACTCCGGCCGGCACCACCGGCAGCAGCCCGAGCCCCAGCACGACGGCGAGCCCGGCCACGACCCGCTCGGTGCCGGTCCGCAGCATCGGCGCGAGCAGGGCCAGGAAGACGGCGGGCCCGGCCGCGTCGAGCCCCCACGCGTCCGTGTCCCCGATCGCCTCGGCCCCCAGGGCGCCCAGCAGGGTCGTGAGATTCCACAGCACGTACAGGCTCACCCCGGTGACGGTGAAGCCGATCCGGGCCGCGCGCCGCCCAGGCTGCGCCAGCGACACGGCCGCCGTCTCGTCGATCACCCACTGAGCGGCCAGCGGGCGCACCGCGCGCGGGAGAGCCAGCACCTGGGACAGCCGCAGACCGTAGAACGCGTTGCGCACCCCCAGGAAGAACGCGCCCGCGGCCGCGGTGAGCGGGTTGCCGCCCGCCGCCAGCGCGCCGACGAGCGCGAACTGGGACGCCCCGGTGAACACCAGGAGACTCAGCGCACAGCTCTGCCACACGGTGAGCCCGCTGCCCGCCGAGGTCACCCCGAAGGCGAACCCAGACAGTCCTACGGCGACGCCGACGCCCAGTCCGTCCCGGACGACGGCGGAGTCCGGTCTTCCGGCTCGGCCGGCGCGTATGTCTGAGAGAGCTGTCTGTTCTGCCACGTGTCGGACGGTAGGAGGAGCCGTCCCCGCGCGTCTTGTACGTTCTTGCGCTCGCGCTGGTACGCCCCCGGCGGCACGCCCACGATCCGGGCGAAGTGGCGGTTGAGGTGCGGCTGATCGGTGAACCCCACGGTCACCGCGGCCTCGGCGGGAGTGGTGCCGTCGTCCAGGAGCCGGCGGGCCCGCCGCACCCGGGCATCGGTGAGCCAGGCGTGCGGCGGCATCCCGAACGCGTCCCGGAAGGCACGCAGGAGCGCGAAGGAACTGGTCCCGAGTTCCCGCGCCAGCCGCTCCAGCGTCGGCGGATCGGCCATCCGCTCCTCCAGTACCCCCCGCGCGCGTGCCGCGATCCGCGCCCCGGCCGTCCGCACCTCCCGCTGCGGCAGCGCCCCGCCGTTGAGCCGCAGCAACCGCGTCACGGCGACCCGCAGCAGCGTGTCGGCGGCGAGCGCGTTGCCCTCGTCGGCGGCCCGGAGCACCTGGTGCACCAGCGCGGCGGCGTAGGCGTCCTCGATCACGGGACTCACGAACCCGGGCGTGCCCCGCAGGCTCGTCGTCTCGGCCGCGATCTCCGCCACCAGCCCGGGCAGCGGGTAGACGGCGCCGTACCGCCACCCCTGCGGAACCCCGGCCCGTCCGGTGTGCGGGGTGTCGGGGTTGACCAGCGCCAGCGCACCGGCCCCCACGTACACATCGGACCCCTGGTGCCGGAAGACCTCCGCCCCCTCGGCGACGGCGGCGATCACGAAGTGCTCATGGGTGTGCCGCAGGAACGTCTTGCGGACGTACGAGGCGCGCAGCAGATCGACACCGGGCAGTTCCGCGTACCGCCAGTGCCGGGCCGACTCACGAGAACCCGCCATGTCCCCATTCTCCGCCCCCGCCCACACCCGCGTCGCCGTCGCCATCGCCGCAGGTCGGAGTGATTGTCAGTGCCCGGGTGCAGGATGGACGCATGGTCAGCTCCGCACACCGAGCCCTCGACGGCTTCTCGCCCGCGACCCGCGGCTGGTTCACGGGGGCGTTCTCCGCGCCCACCGCGGCCCAGGCGGGCGCGTGGCAGGCCATCGCCGCGGGCTCGGACGTGCTGGTGGTGGCCCCGACCGGCTCCGGCAAGACCCTCGCCGCCTTCCTCGCGGCGCTCGACCGGCTCACCTCGACGCCTCCGCCGGCCGACCCGAAGAAGCGCTGCCGCGTCCTCTACGTCTCCCCCCTCAAAGCCCTCGCGGTGGACGTCGAGCGCAACCTCCGCAGCCCCCTGACCGGCATCCGCCAGGAGTCCGTCCGCCTGGGCCTGCCCGAACCCGAGGTCAAGGTGGGCATCCGCTCCGGCGACACCCCGCCCGCCGAGCGCCGTGCCCTCACCACCCGCCCGCCGGACATCCTGATCACCACCCCCGAGTCCCTGTTCCTGATGCTGACGTCGGCCACGCGCGACGCGCTCACGGGCATCGACACCGTGATCCTCGACGAGGTCCACGCGGTCGCCGGCACCAAGCGCGGCGCCCACCTCGCCCTCTCCCTGGAGCGTCTGGACGAGCTCCTGCCCGGGCCGGCCCGCCGCATCGGCCTCTCCGCCACCGTCCGCCCGGTGGACGAGGTCGCCCGCTATCTCTCCCCGCACCGCAAGGTGGAGATCGTCCAGCCGAAGTCGGGCAAGGAGTTCGACCTCTCGGTCGTGGTCCCCGTGGAGGACCTGGGCGAACTGGGCGGCTCGCCGGTCGCCGACGGCTCCGAGGGGGCCGAGCGCCCCTCGATCTGGCCGCATGTGGAGGAGCGGATCACGGATCTGATCCAGGCCCACCACTCCACGATCGTCTTCGCGAACTCCCGCCGCCTGGCCGAGCGCCTGTGCAACCGCCTGAACGAGATCGCGTACGAACGCGCCACGGGCCGGCCGCTGGACGAGGACCACGCCCCCGCCGAGCTGATGGGCGGCTCGGGAGCGGCCCAGGGCGCACCGCCCGTCATCGCGCGCGCCCACCACGGTTCGGTGTCCAAGGAACAGCGCGCCCTGGTCGAGGAGGACCTCAAGGCGGGCCGTCTCCCGGCGGTGGTCGCCACCTCCAGCCTGGAACTGGGCATCGACATGGGCGCGGTGGACCTGGTGGTCCAGGTCGAGTCCCCGCCCTCGGTGGCCTCGGGCCTCCAGCGCGTGGGCCGCGCGGGACACCAGGTGGGAGCGGTCTCCACCGGCGTGGTCTTCCCCAAGTACCGAGGCGACCTGGTCCAGGCGGCCGTGGTCACCGAACGCATGCGCACCGGCTCGATCGAGTCCCTGAAGGTCCCCGCGAACCCCCTGGACGTCCTGGCCCAGCAGCTCGTGGCCATGACCGCGCTGGACACCTGGCAGGTGGACGACCTGCTCGCGACGGTCCGCCGGGCCGCCCCTTTCGCGTCCCTCCCGGAGTCCGCCTTCACGGCCACCCTGGACATGCTCGCGGGCCGCTACCCCTCCGACGCGTTCGCCGAGCTGCGCCCGCGCGTGGTGTGGGACCGCGTCGCCGGCACGGTCACCGGCCGCCCGGGCGCCCAGCGCCTCGCCGTCACCTCCGGCGGCACGATCCCCGACCGCGGCCTGTTCGGTGTCTTCCTCGCGGGCGCCGACCCGAAGAAGGGCGGCGGCCGGGTCGGCGAGCTCGACGAGGAGATGGTCTACGAATCCCGCGTGGGCGACGTGTTCACCCTCGGCACCAGTTCCTGGCGCATCGAGGACATCACCCGCGACCGGGTCCTGGTGTCCCCGGCCCCCGGCGTCCCGGGCCGGCTCCCGTTCTGGAAGGGCGACCAGCTGGGCCGGCCCCTGGAGCTGGGCCGCGCGGTGGGCGCGTTCCTGCGCGAGGTCGGCTCCCTGTCCAAGGACGACGCCCGGCTGCGGCTGCTCACCGCGGGCCTCGACGCCTGGGCGGCCGACAACGTCCTCGCCTACCTGGACGAACAGCGCGAGGCCTGCGGCCATGTGCCCGACGACCGCACGATCGTCGTGGAGCGGTTCCGCGACGAGCTGGGCGACTGGCGGGTCGTCGTCCACTCCCCGTTCGGCGCGCAGGTCCACGCCCCGTGGGCGCTGGCGCTCGGCGCGAAGCTCTCCGAGCGGTACGGCATGGACGCCCAGGTCATGCACGCCGACGACGGCATCGTGCTGCGCCTGCCCGACGCCGACCTGATGGGCCTGGACCTGCTCGACCAGGAGCCGAGGAAGGCCGGGACGGAGTACGACGCGGAGCAGGCCCCGGTCGGCGCGGCGGACGTCGTCTTCGACAAGGGCGAGGTCGACCAGATCGTCACCGACCAGGTCGGCGGCTCCGCCCTGTTCGCGTCCCGGTTCCGCGAGTGCGCCGCCCGCGCGCTGCTGCTGCCCCGCCGCAACCCCGGCAAGCGCACCCCGCTGTGGCAGCAGCGCCAGCGCGCCGCGCAACTGCTTCAGGTGGCGAGCGAGTTCGGCTCGTTCCCGATCGTCCTGGAGGCGGTCCGCGAGTGCCTCCAGGACGTCTTCGACGTCCCCGGCCTGGCCGAGCTGATGGGCGATCTGGAGTCCCGCAAGGTCCGCCTGGTCGATGTCACCACCCCGGAGCCCTCGCCGTTCGCCCGCTCGCTCCTGTTCGGGTACGTCGCCCAGTTCCTGTACGAGGGCGACTCGCCGCTCGCCGAGCGCCGCGCCGCCGCCCTCTCCCTGGACTCGCGGCTGCTGGCCGAGCTGCTCGGCCAGGCGGAGCTGCGCGAGCTGCTCGACGCCGAGGTCCTCGCCGAGCTCGAACAGGAACTCCAGTGGCTCACCGAGGACCGCCGCGCCAAGGACCCCGAAGGCGTCGCCGACCTGCTCCGGCTCCTCGGTCCGCTCACCGACGCCGAACTGGCCCGGCGCGGCGCCGAACCGCAGTGGGCGCGGGAGCTGGCCTCGGCACGACGCGCCATCCGCGTCCGTATCGCCGGCACCGATCACTGGGCGGCCGTCGAGGACGCCGGCCGGCTGCGCGACGCGCTCGGCACGGCGCTCCCGGTCGGGGTCCCGGAAGCCTTCACCGAACCGGTGAAGGACCCCTTGGGCGACCTCCTCGCCCGCCACGCCCGCACCCACGGCCCGTTCACCTCGGCCACCGCCGCCGCCCGCTTCGGCCTGGGGGTCGCGGTCACCGAGGGCGCCCTGCAACGGCTCACGGCGAGCGGACGGGTCGTCCAGGGCGAGTTCCATCCGGCGGGCATCGGCCAGGAGTGGTGCGACGCGACCGTCCTGCGCCGGCTGCGCCGCCGCTCGCTGGCGGCCCTGCGGCATGAACTGGAACCGGTCGCTCCACCGGCGCTCGCCCAGTTCCTGCCCCAGTGGCAGCACATCGGCAAGGGCCACTCCCTGCGCGGGGTCGACGGACTGGTGCGTGCGGTGGAGCAGCTCCAGGGCGCCTCCGTACCGGCCTCGGCCCTGGAGAAGCTCGTTCTGCCCTCCCGCGTGAGGGACTACACCCCCGCCCTGCTCGACGAGCTCACGGCCGCCGGAGAGGTCGTCTGGGCCGGAGCGGGCGCGCTCCCCGGCAAGGACGGCTGGGTCTCGCTGTACCTGGCGGACGCCGCCCCGCTGCTGCTGCCCCCGCCCCACCCGCTGGAGCCGACGGCACTGCACCAGTCCGTCCTCGACACCCTGTCCGGGGGCTACGGTCTGTTCTTCCGCCAGATCGCCGACCAGGTCCGCGCCACCACCCATCCCGACGCCACGGACCCCCAACTCGCCGACGCCGTCTGGGACCTGGCCTGGTCCGGTCGGCTCACCAACGACACGCTGGCGCCGATGCGCTCCCTGCTGGGCTCGGGCCGCACGGCCGGCTCCACCGCCCACCGTGCCAAGCGCGCGGTCCCCCGGGGCCGTTACGGCTCCCTGACGGCCGCCGCCCGCCCCGCCTCCCGCAGCGGCCCGCCGACCGTCGCCGGCCGCTGGTCCCTCGTCCCGGCCCAGGAACCCGACCCCACCGTCCGGGCCCACGCCCTCGCCCGTACGCTCCTCGACCGGCACGGTGTGGTGACCCGGGGAGCGGTCGCGGCGGAGGGCGTCGAGGGCGGCTTCTCGGCGACGTACCGCATCCTGTCCGCCTTCGAGGAGAGCGGCCAGGCCCGGCGCGGGTACGTCGTGGAGGGCCTCGGCGCGGCACAGTTCGCGATGGACGGCGCCGTGGACCGGCTGCGCGCGGTGTCCAACGCCCGCGACCGGGGCGAGGCGGTGCCGGTCCCACCCGACGCCCGGCCGACCACCCCGGTCGCCTTCCCCGGCCCGTTCACCGACCTCTTCCCCGGCCCGTTCCCCGGCGCATCCGCCGGCGCGCCCGGCGACGGCTTCCCCGACGCCTTCCCGTCCGGGGACGAGGACGCCCCGTGGGACCCCTCGGACCCCGGCGGGTACGCCTCCGCGCACGACTTGGACTCCCCGGGCGCGGGCGGCCCCCGAGGCGGCGGCACCCCCTCCCCCTACGGTTCGGCATCCCCGTACACCCCCGAATCCCCCTACACCCCTGGCTCGCGCCACGACTCCGGCCCGGGCGGCCCCGCCCAGCGACACCGTCGTACGGCACACCGCGCCGACGACCCCGCCTCCCGCGCGGTCGTCCTCGCCGCCGCCGACCCGGCGAACGCGTACGGTGCCGCCCTGGCCTGGCCGGAGCCGCCGACGGGTGCGGGGCACAAGCCGGGCCGCAAGGCGGGCTCCCTGGTGGTGCTCGTCGAGGGTGAGCTGACCCTCTACATGGAGCGCGGCGGCAAGACCGTGCTGGCCTGGCCCTCCACCCCGGACACCGAGGGCGCCCCCACCGGCGACCCCCGTCTGCGGGCCGCGGCGGAGTCCCTCGCCCAGGCCGCCCGGGCAGGCTCCCTCGGCACGGTCACGGTGGAGCGGATCAACGGCGTCTCGGCCCTGACCTCCCCCATGGGCGTCCTTCTGGAGGGAGCGGGCTTCGTCGCGACCCCCCGGGGCCTGCGGCTGCGTGCATGACCACGCAGCCGAACGACCGCTCCGGCACCCCTGGCCACCCACCGCCCCGTGCCACCCTTGACCCATGCCCGAAGGTGACACGGTCTGGCAGACCGCGAAGCGACTGCACGGCGCTCTCGCGGGCAAGGTGCTGACCTCGAGCGACTTCCGGGTGCCGAAGTACGCCACGGTCGACCTGAGCGGCCGGCACGTGCTGACCACGGTTCCGCGCGGCAAGCACCTGCTCACCCGGGTCGAGGGCGGACTGACCCTGCACACCCATCTGCGCATGGAGGGCGCCTGGAGGGTCTACGGCGAGGGCGAGCGCTGGAAGGGCGGCCCGGCCCACCAGATCCGGGTGGTCCTCGGCACCGCCGACCGCACGGCGGTCGGCTACCGGCTCCAGGTCATGGAACTGCTGCGCACCACGGAGGAGGAACGCGTGGTCGGCCACCTCGGCCCCGATCTCCTCGGCCCCGACTGGAACCCCGGCCTCGCGCTCACGAACCTCCTCGCCGACCCCGCGCGCCCCCTGGGCGAGGCACTCCTCGACCAGCGCAATCTCGCCGGCATCGGCAACGTCTACAAGAGCGAGCTGTGCTTCCTGCTGGGCGTCACCCCCTGGCTCCCCGTCGGCGCGCTCCCGGCCGACCGCGCCGCGCACCTGCCCGGCCTCGCCCAGCGGCTGCTGGAGGTGAACCGCGACCGCCTGGTCCGCCGGACCACCGGCCTGCCCCACCAGGACCTCTTCGTCTACGGCCGCGCACCGCGGCCCTGCCTGCGCTGCCGCACCTCGATCCGGGTCGCCGACCAGGGCGACGGGACACAGGAACGCCCCACCTACTGGTGCCCGTCCTGCCAGCGGGGTCCCGCACCGGCGCCGGGCTCCCCGCAGCGGTGGCGGGAGCGCGCTCGCCGTATGCCCGGCTGATCGCCGTACCAGCAATGATCGCCGCACGAACAATTGACGACCCGTCAGAAACGCTCGTACCGTCCCCTCATGGGTGTGAAGGCGTACGACCTCACCGGACGCACCGCGTTCGTCACCGGCGCCGCGAGCGGGATCGGCCGGGCCTGTGCCGTGCTGCTCGCCGAGGCGGGGGCCGTCGTGCACGGCGCGGACCGGGACGCGCAGGGCCTGCACGAGACGGCGACGCTGATCAAGGACCAGGGCGGCACCGCCCGTACGCATCCGCTGGACGTCACCGACCGCGCCCAGGTCCGCCGGGCCGTGGAGTCCTGCGAGCGACTGGACGTGATGGCCGCGGTCGCCGGGATCATGCACAGCAGCCCCGTCCTGGAGACCCGCGACGAGGACCTCGACCGGGTCCTGGACGTCAACTTCAAGGGCGTGCTGTACGCCTGCCAGGAAGCCGCCCGGCTGATGCTCGCGCAGGGCGGCGGCGGCAGCATCGTCACGATGGCCTCGGGCGCCGTGGACACCGGCGGCCCGGGACTGCTCTGCTACGGCGCCGCCAAGGCGGCCGTGGTCCAGTTGACGAAGACCCTGGCGACCGAGGTGGGCCGGCACGGCATCCGCGTCAACGCGGTGGCCCCCGGCTGGATCCGCACCCCCATGACCGACCGCCACGACCCCGGCGCGCAGGCGCACACCGAGGCGCTCATGGCCCGTATGTCACCCCTGGGCCGCGTCGGCGCGCCGGAGGACATCGCCCATGCGGTCCTCCATCTGGCCTCGGACGCGTCCGCCTTCACCACGGGCCAGATCCTCCGCCCGAACGGCGGTGTGGCCATGCCCTGGTAACCCGCTCACCCGGACTCGTCAGCGGTCCCGGCGCAGGGCGCCTCCCGGGCCGTCGCCCCGGGGCCGCGCCAGGCGGCGTGCCACCGCCCCGCCGCGAGGGCCCCCACGGCCCGGCCCTTGGCCACACAGTGCACCGGCAGCAGGCTCAGCCCCCATCCACCGGCGGCGACCGCCCCCTCCAGCGCCCCGGCGCCCGGTGCCACGGCGAGCCTCACCACGGCCCACCACCACACGGCACCGAGCCCGAACAGCACCCCCCGGCGCACTATGCGGTCCGCCACGGCTCCCCCGCCCGGAATCAGACGTTCTCCGCCTGGAACATCCAGTGGTGCTTCTCGAGATCCGCCGTGATCCCGATGAAGATGTCCTGGCTGACGGGGTCCGGCTGTTCAGTGGCCTCGACGCGCCCCCGCATCCGGGTGATGGCCGCGCCCAGCGCCGACACCAGCGCGCCGACCGCGTCGGCGTCCTTGATCCAGCCTTCCGGCACCGTGCCGAGTCCGCTGGCGCCCGCGACCGTCGCCGCCCGGCCGTCCGGCGAGACACCGAGCGCGGACGCCCGCTCCGCCACGGTGTCGGAGTGGACCCGGGCGACGGCCACGACCTCGTCCAGCTGGAGGTGGATGGACCGGAACCGGGACCCGACAACGTTCCAGTGGACCTGCTTGGCGAGCAGCGACAGATCGATCAGGTCGACGAGTGCGCCCTGGAGCGCCTCACCGACAATCTTCAGGTCGGCGTCGGACAGGGGGCTCTTCACGACGTACATCCCTACCTCCGGTGTGTGGCGGCCGTCGTGCCTCTTCACCATGACCGCAGTACCCCGGATGGGCAAACCGACGCGGACAACGCGGAAGGCCCCGTCCGCGCCCCTCCGGGTCTGCCCGGAGGGGCCCCGGCCGGGGCCTCACACACGCACGTCGGCGCTCACACGCCCACGCGGATGAACCTATGCGGCGACCACGTCCACCGCCTCGGCGGGTGCCTTGATGGTCACCCGCTCCGGTGGCACACCGGTCACCGACACGGAACCCAGCATCGGACGGACCGACGTGGGCACAGGCTCGCTGGGGGTGGCCGCAGCAGACTGGGCCAGCTCGGCGAGGGCGAGCTCGTCGCTCACTTCCCGCATGAGCTCGGACATCCGTACGTCCAACGCGTCGCAGATGGCGGAGAGCAGCTCGGAGGAAGCCTCCTTCTGCCCCCGCTCCACCTCGGAGAGATAGCCGAGTGAGACTCGGGCGGACGAGGAGACTTCGCGCAGAGTACGGCCCTGGCGCTGGCGCTGCCGACGCAGCACGTCACCCAGCAGGCGACGGAGCAGAATCATCGGTGGCTCCCTCCTCGGACCGCGTAGCCGCATCCTTCACGCCCCACCGTACCGCCTCGCGCTGCGGCCGTGCGGGGAGCGATGTCGTGTTCACTCAGGGCTGCAAACATCAAAACCCCCCGTTCTGTTCCGTATCCTGTGCCCGCTCATTCCCGGTGTGTTCGCCCGCAAGTTCTGTCAGAAGCAGTACGAGCACGCTCCGTACACTCTCTCTACGAATTTCCTCGCGGTCGCCGTTCAACCGCAGGGCCTCCACTTTTCCGCCAGAGGCGGAACCGATTCCGGGCCGGGACGGGCCGTCGACGGCCACGAAGACCGTCCCGACGGGCCGGCCGTCCTGCGGATCGGGGCCGGCCACTCCGGTGGTCGCGATGCCCCAGTCGGCGCCCAGCGCCTTGCGCACCCCGGCCGCCATCTCGGCCGCCACCTGCGGATCCACCGCTCCACGGGCGGCCAGCAGACTGCCGTCCACGCCGAGCAGTTCCTGCTTCAGCTCGGTAGCGTAGGCCGTGACGGAGCCGCGGAAGACCTTGGACGCCCCGGGCACCGATGTGATCTCCGCCGCGACCAGGCCACCGGTCAGCGACTCGGCGACAGCGAGCGTCCCGCCCTTCACCGTGAGTAGTCGCACCACGTCGGTGGCCGTGGAATTCACGCTTCCGTCTCCTCCGAGGCCGCCTCGCGCGCGGCGATTCCCTGCCGGCGCAGCACAATGGCCTGTCTTACGTAGTCGAGGCCGGTCACCACGGTCAGGACGACCGCCGCGGCCATCACCCACCACCTCAGCGTGGCCAGCCACCCCGTCAGCGCCAGGACGTACATACCGACGGCCACGCCCTGGGTGAGCGTCTTGAGCTTGCCGCCCCGGCTCGCCGGGATCACTCCGTACCGGATGACGATGAAACGCAGGAGCGTGATCCCGAGTTCCCGGCCGAGGATCACGATCGTCACCCACCACGGCAGGTCGCCGAGCCCGGAGAGGCAGATCAGCGCCGCCCCCATGATCGCCTTGTCGGCTATGGGGTCGGCGATCTTCCCGAAGTCGGTGACGAGGTTGTAGGTGCGCGCCAGGTGTCCGTCGAACAGGTCGGTGATCATGGCGATGGCGAAGGCGGCCCAGGCGAGCGAGCGCCACGCCGGGTCGTAACCGCCGTCGGCCAGCATCAGCGCGACGAAGCCGGGCACGAGGATCAGCCGGAGCATCGTCAGCAGATTGGCGATGTTCCAGACACTCGCCTGGTTGACGGCGGCGGCGGCCAGCTTGCCGCCCCGCGGCGCCCTGCCGTCGGCGGCGTCGGCCGGTCCGGCATCGGGCCCGGCGGCACCGGGCCCCGCGGCGGCGGTCGGTTCGACGGCGTCGGGCGCCCCGACGGCGGACACGTCCGCGACGGAGGCCCCCTTCGGCGCTTTCTCCAGGCTCGCCGGATTCGCCTGCTTCGCCGGCGAGGAGCCGCCCGCGGCCGATGCCGGGACACCCGTCATCTGCCCGCCTCCTCACTACACCCGAAAGAGCCCTGCAGGGGTTCGGCCACGAGGTCGACGCCCTCGGTGCCGACCACCTTCGCCTCGACCATACGGCCGACGGCCAGACCTTCGCCCGATGTGAGCAGCACCTGTCCGTCGGTCTCCGGCGCCTGGTGCGCCCCCCGGCCGTGCACACCGTCCTCGTCCAGGGACTCCACGAGCACGTGTACGGTCTCGCCGACGCGCTCCTCGGCCCGCTGCGAGACGAGTTCCTCGGCGAGCCGGGAGACCCGGGCGAGCCGCTCGGCGACGAGGTCCTCGTCGAGCTTGTTCTCGTAGGTCGCGGCCTCGGTGCCCTCCTCGTCGGAGTACCCGAAGACACCGATGGCGTCCAGTCGCGCGCCGTTCAGGAACCGCTCCAGCTCGGCCAGGTCGGCCTCGGACTCGCCGGGGAAGCCGACGATGAAGTTGGAGCGCACGCCCGCCTGGGGCGCCTTGCCGCGGATGGTGTCGAGCAGTTCCAGGAACCGGTCGGTGTCGCCGAAGCGGCGCATCGCGCGCAGCACCCCGGGCGCGGAGTGCTGGAAGGACAGGTCGAAGTAGGGCGCGATCTTGGGCGTGGACGTCAGGACGTCGATGAGACCGGGCCGCATCTCGGCGGGCTGGAGGTAGCTGACCCGCACCCGCTCGAGGCCGTCGATCTCCGCGAGCTCGGGCAGCAGCGACTCCAGCAGCCGGATGTCGCCCAGGTCCTTGCCGTAGGAGGTGTTGTTCTCGGAGACCAGCATGATCTCCTTGACGCCCTGCTCGGCCAGCCACCGAGATTCGTTCAGCACGTCGCTCGGCCGGCGCGAGATGAAGGAGCCGCGGAAGGACGGGATGGCGCAGAAGGAGCAGCGCCGGTCGCAGCCGGAGGCGAGCTTCACCGAGGCGACGGGGGCGCCGTCGAGGCGGCGGCGCAGGGGCGCGCGAGGGCCGGACTGCGGGGCGAGACCCACGGGCAGGTCCACCGGGGCACCGTGCCCGGGCAGCGCCACGTCGGTCGCGGACTGCCGCTCGGCAGGGCTGATCGGCAGCAGCTTGCGCCGGTCGCGCGGAGTGTGGGAGGCGTGGACGCCGCCGCTCAGGATGGTCTGGAGGCGGTCGGAGATGTCCGCGTAGTCGTCGAAGCCGAGCACGCCGTCGGCTTCGGGAAGGGCCTCGGCGAGCTCCTTGCCGTACCGCTCGGCCATGCAGCCCACCGCCACGACGGCCTGGGTTCTGCCGTGGCCCTTGAGGTCGTTGGCCTCCAGGAGGGCGTCGACGGAGTCCTTCTTGGCGGCCTCGACGAAGCCACAGGTGTTGACGACGGCGACGTCCGCGTCCTCGGCGTCCTCGACGAGCTGCCAGCCGTCCGCCTCCAAACGGCCTGCGAGCTCCTCCGAGTCCACCTCGTTACGGGCGCAGCCAAGGGTGACCAGTGCGACGGTACGGCGTTCAGGCATGGGCTCAAGACTACTTTGTCCCACCGACAGCGAACGTCGACGGGGTTGGCGATCTTGGCCAACCCCGTCGACTCACACGGATTTCCTCTGCCTCACCCAGCCTGCGGGTCGCCCTTGGTGTACGTCAGGCGCTCCACGGCGCCGGGCTGGAAGTTGTCGTCGATCTTCTTGCCGTTGACGAACAGATCGATCGCCCCGGCGTCGCCGAGGACGAGGTTGATCTTCTCGCTGTCCTGGAAGGTCTTGGAGTCGCCCTGCTTGAGGAGTCCGTCGAACAGCAGCCGGCCGTTGTGGTCCTTGGCGGAGATCCAGCTGCGGCCGTCGGTCGCGCTGACCTGGACGGTCACCTTGTCCTGGGGAGCCGCGGCGATGGCGCTGTCGGAGGGCTCGGGCTTCTCGTCGACGGATTTCTCGGTCTTCGGGGTGGGCGAGGCGGTGACGCCGGCCGTGGGCGTGCTGCCCTCGGCGACGGCGTTCTTGGAGCCGGCCTCGTCGCCGCCCTTGAACGCGGTGAAGCCGACGAAGCCGACCACGGCGACGATCGCGGCGACCATGGCCGCCGTCCAGTTCGGTCCGCGCCGCTCGGGACGGATGCGTTCCGCCTCGAACAGCGGGGCGGCGGGGGTCGGCGCGGGGCGGCCGCCGTGGCTCGCGTCGTACCGTTCGATCAGCGGGGCGGGGTCGAGCCGGACGGCGCGGGCCAGGGTCCGGATGTGCCCGCGCGCGTAGACGTCACCGCCGCAGGGGGCGAAGTCGTCGGACTCGATGGCACGGATGATGGCGATGCGGACTCGGGTGGCGGTACTGACGTCGTCCACGGTCAGCCCGGCGCTGATCCGCGCCTGGCGCAGGGCACGACCGATGGAGAAGGGGGCTTCCTCGGACGGGTCTTCGAACGGACGCTCGTCTTCAGGGGAGTTGCCGATGGACACGGGGGCGCCTTTCGAGCGTGTAGCCACCTGTGCTGGAAGTTCAGTCTAGGGGGGGTGCCAAAGGGAGGGGCAACCGGACAGTACGACTTTGTACGCCATCGGAATGGCCGGTCACGCCGATGACGGCAGCCAGGCACGACCCTCGGTTGAAAGTCGTACCTGTCCTCTCGCTCAACTGGACGTACGCCAAAGGGAAACGGTTGCCCTGCGGTTTCTAACGGGTGAGTCACGGACCCCCGGCACCCTGACGCAACGCCTACCCCGCAGACTCTCCCCGAATCACCGCGAGCACACCGTCCAGTTCGTCGGGCTTCACGAGAACGTCACGGGCCTTCGAGCCCTCGCTCGGCCCGACGATGTTCCGCGACTCCATGAGGTCCATCAGCCGGCCCGCCTTGGCGAAGCCGACGCGCAGCTTGCGCTGGAGCATCGAGGTCGAGCCGAACTGGGTGGAGACGACCAGCTCGGCCGCCTGGCACAGCAGGTCGAGGTCGTCGCCGATGTCCTCGTCGATCTCCTTCTTCTGCTTGCTGCCGACGGTGACGTCGTCCCGGAAGACGGGCGCCATCTGGTCCTTGCAGTGCTGGACGACGGCCGCGACCTCGGCCTCGGTCACGAAGGCGCCCTGCATACGGGTCGGCTTGTTGGCGCCCATCGGCAGGAACAGTCCGTCGCCCTTGCCGATCAGCTTCTCGGCGCCCGGCTGGTCGAGGATGACCCGCGAGTCGGCGAGCGAGGACGTGGCGAAGGCGAGCCGCGAGGGCACGTTCGCCTTGATCAGACCGGTGACGACGTCGACCGAGGGCCGCTGGGTGGCGAGCACCAGATGGATGCCGGCCGCGCGCGCGAGCTGGGTGATCCGCACGATCGCGTCCTCGACGTCCCGCGGGGCGACCATCATCAGGTCGGCCAGCTCGTCCACGATCACCAGCAGATAGGGGTACGGCTGGAGCTCGCGTTCGCTGCCCTCGGGCGGCTTGACCTTGCCGTTCCTTATGGCCTCGTTGAAGTCGTCGATGTGCCGGAAGCCGTACGCGGCGAGGTCGTCGTAGCGCAGGTCCATCTCGCGCACGACCCACTGCAACGCCTCGGCGGCCCGCTTCGGGTTGGTGATGATCGGTGTGATCAGGTGCGGGATGCCCTCGTACGCGGTCAGCTCGACGCGCTTGGGGTCGACGAGGACCATCCGCACGTCCTCGGGGGTCGCGCGGACCATGACCGAGGTGATCAGGCAGTTGATGCACGAGGACTTGCCGGAGCCGGTGGCTCCGGCGACGAGGATGTGCGGCATCTTCGCCAGGTTGGCCATCACGTAGCCGCCCTCGACGTCCTTGCCGAGCGCCACCAGCATCGGATGGTCGTCCTCGGCCGCGTCGGCGAGCCGCAGCACGTCCCCGAGGTTGACCATCTCCCGGTCGGTGTTGGGGATCTCGATGCCGACCGCCGACTTGCCGGGGATCGGGCTGATGATCCGCACGTCCGGGCTGGCGACGGCGTACGCGATGTTCTTGGTGAGCGCGGTGATCCGCTCGACCTTCACGGCGGGGCCGAGCTCGACCTCGTAGCGGGTGACCGTCGGGCCGCGGGTGAAGCCGGTGACGGCGGCGTCGACCTTGAACTCGGTGAAGACGTTCGTCAGCGAGGCGACGACGGCGTCGTTGGCCGCGCTGCGCGCCTTGCCGGGGCCGCCGCGCTCCAGGAGGTCCAGCGAGGGCAGGGAGTAGGTGATGTCCCCGGAGAGCTGGAGCTGCTCGGCGCGTGGCGGCAGGTCACGGATCTCCTCCGGCGGCGCCTTGGTCAGATCGGGGACCGCCCCGCCCGTGAGCATCTCCTGCTTCGGCCGCGCTGCCGGGACCGGTGTCGGCGCGGTCGCCTCGCGGTCGCCGCCGCGCACGCCCTGGGTGAGGTCGGCGACGATCGGGGACGGCGGCAGGCCGTGCATCACGACACCGTCGAGATCGGCCGCGGCGGCCGCGGCGATGTCCACGGCGTCCAGCTCCCGGTCCTGCGCGGGCTGCGGCACGGCCGAGCGCCGGGGCCGGCCGCGGCGCTCGGAGAGCGCCTCCCGCTCCGCGCCGTCGGGGTCGTACGCCCGGGGCCCGCCGGAGCGCCGACGGGGGCGCCCGGGCAGCCCCTCGCGCCACTGCTCGTCGTAGCGCGCGTCGTCGTCGGAGAGTTCGTCGTCCGCCTCGGGGTCGTCCAGCACGCCGAGGCGCACCCCGAGCTGCCGCAGCCGCTGCGGGATCGCGTTGACCGGGGTGGCCGTGACCACCAGCAGCCCGAAGACGGTGAGCAGCACGAGCAGCGGTACGGCGAGCACCTCGCCCATGGTGTACGTCAGCGGGGTCGCCGCGCCCCAGCCGATGAGGCCGCCGGCGTCCCTTATCGCCTGCATGCCGGCGCTGCGGGCGGGCGCGCCGCAGGCGATGTGGACCTGGCCGAGGACGCCGATGACGAGCGCGGACAGACCGATCACGATGCGGCCGTTGGCGTCGGGCTGCTCGGGGTGGCGGATGAAGCGCACGGCGATGACCGCGAGCAGGATCGGCACCAGCAGGTCGAGCCGGCCGAAGGAACCGGTGACGAGGATCTCGACCAGATCGCCGACGGGGCCCTTCAGGTCGGCCCAGGTGCCCGCCGCGACGATCAGCGCCATGCCGAGCAGCAGCAGGGCGACGCCGTCCTTGCGGTGGGCGGGGTCCAGGTTCTTCGCGCCGTTCCCTATCCCCCGGAACACCGCGCCGACGGCGTGCGCCAGGCCCAGCCAGAGGGCGCGCACGAGCCGGTAGATGCCCCCGGTGGGGCTCGGCGCCGGCTTGGGCGCCGGTGCCGCCTTCTTGGCCGCCGCCTTCTTGGCGGGCGCCTTCCTGGCCGGGGCCTTTTTCGCGGCGGCCTTCTTCGCCGGGGCCTTCGCGGGAGCAGCCGCCTTCTTGGCGGGCTGCTTCTTCGCTGCGGAGGGACGTGAGGCCATGGGTGTGAGGTTACCGGGGGAGACGACAGCGGACACGTGTGCCCGCTGCTTCACCCGTTCGTGTCGGCCCCGCGCAGGCGCGGAACTGACGCGTCCGGGAGAAGGGGGCGGTGAGCCGGCGCATCCGCCCCCTGGCAGCGGGGAACTGACCGCCGCTCACGCCCAACCGCTCCCGCCTCTCGGCTCAGTTCCGCGACGACAGCTGAGTTCTGTGACGACTGCTCAGTTCTGCGACGACTGCTCAGTTCTGCGACGGCACCGAGGCGGCGCCGTTGCCCGTGCCCGGCTCCAGCGCGTCCAGCGCCCGGCGCAGGCCGGTGAGTTTGCGCTCCAGATGCGCCGCCGTGGCCACCGCGGCCGCGTCCGCCGACTCGTCGTCGAGCTGCTTGGACAGCGCCTCCGCCTGCTCCTCGACGGCCGCGAGCCGTGCGGACAGCTCGGCCAGCAGCCCGGCCGGCTCCTTGGCGCCGCCCGCCGCGGCCTTGTCGCCCCCCTCCAACTGGAGCCGGAGCAGCGCCGCCTGCTCCCTCAGCTGGCAGTTCTTCATGTACAGCTCGACGAACACCGAGACCTTCGCGCGCAGCACCCACGGGTCGAACGGCTTGGAGATGTAGTCCACCGCTCCGGCCGCATACCCCCGGAAGGTGTGATGCGGGCCGTGGTTGATCGCCGTGAGGAAGATGATCGGGATGTCCCTGGTGCGTTCTCGCCGCTTGATGTGCGCGGCCGTTTCGAAACCGTCCATTCCCGGCATCTGGACGTCCAGCAGAATGACCGCGAAGTCGTCCGTCAGCAGTGCTTTGAGCGCCTCTTCCCCGGACGATGCCCGCACCAGCGTCTGATCGAGCGCCGAGAGGATCGCCTCCAGCGCCAGCAGATTCTCCGGCCGGTCATCGACCAGGAGGATCTTGGCCTTCTGCACCATGGCCCGCCCTCCTCGCCCCGGCAGTGCACCGGGCGCCGCCCCTGGGGACGACTCCTTTGCGCCGCCCTTCCTTGTGCCGGTCATGGTAGCCGCACCCCGACCGTCGCCACACCCTGTCACCGTGATGTCACTGTGCACGTAGCAGGAACGCGGCAGGAGACCAGAAGGTTCCCCGATCCGCGCCCCGCTACACGACCCGGCGCGCCCCCGGTCGGCAACCTCTCACGACTTCCGTCGCATCCCGTCACATGAGCCGATCCGGTCACACCCCGCGCATCCACTGCTCCATCACCGACAGCAGATGATCGGGATCGACCGGCTTCGTGACATAGTCGGAAGCCCCCGACTCGATCGCCTTCTCCCGGTCGCCCTTCATCGCCTTCGCCGTCAGCGCGATGATCGGCAGACCCGAGAACTGCGGCATCCGGCGGATCGCCGTCGTCGTCGCGTAGCCGTCCATCTCGGGCATCATGATGTCCATCAGGACGACCGCCACGTCGTCGTGCTGCTCCAGGACCTCGATGCCCTCCCGGCCGTTCTCCGCGTACAACACGGACAGACCGTGCTGCTCCAGGACGCTGGTCAGCGCGAACACATTGCGGATGTCGTCGTCGACGATCAGCACCTTCTCCCCGCCGAAGCGGATGGCCCGCTGCCCCTGCGGAGCCGGCCACTGCGCCGCCTCCCCGATCTGCTCGCCGCCGTTCGACGAGCGCCGCCGACGGCGGAACAGCGCGGCCGCGCCGTTCTGGGTCTCCTGGTACGACTTCACCTCGGCCGGCGTCACGATCTCCGCCTCGCCCAGCTCCGACAGCTCGACAGCCCCGTTCTCCGAGGCCACCAGGTCACCGGCCTCCAGCGCGGGCACGATCTGCTGGTAACCCTGCGGCGGCAGCTCGCTGGGGTGCAGCGGCAGATACAGCGTGAACGTCGACCCACGCCCCGGCTCGCTCTGCGCGTGGATCTCCCCCCCGAGCAGCTGCGCGATCTCCCGCGAGATCGACAACCCCAGGCCCGTACCGCCGTACTTGCGGCTGGTCGTGCCGTCCGCCTGCTTGAACGCCTCGAAGATCACCCGCATCTTGCTCGCCGCGATCCCGATCCCCGTGTCGGTCACCGAGAACGCGATCATCGGCGCGTCCGGATCCGTCAGCGAACCGGCCTCCAGCAACTGCTCCCGGATCGCCACCGGCACATCCGCCCCGGCCGGCCGGATCACCAGCTCCACCGACCCGGAGTCGGTGAACTTCACCGCGTTGGACAGCAGATTGCGCAGCACCTGCAACAGCCGCTGCTCGTCCGTGTGCAGCGTGGCCGGCAGCTCCGGCGACACCCGCACGGACAGATCCAGGCCCTTCTCCGCGGTCAGCGGCCGGAAGGTCGCCTCCACGTAGTCCACGAGCTGCACCAGCGCGATCCGCGTCGGCGAGACGTCCATCTTGCCCGCCTCGACCTTCGACAGGTCCAGGATGTCGTTGATCAGCTGGAGCAGATCGGAACCCGCCCCGTGGATCGTCTCGGCGAACTCGACCTGCTTGGGCGAGAGGTTGCCCTCCGCGTTGTCGGCGAGCAGCTTCGCCAGGATCAGCAGCGAGTTCAGCGGCGTACGCAGCTCGTGCGACATGTTCGCGAGGAACTCGCTCTTGTAACGCATCGACACCGCGAGCTGCTCGGCGCGCTCCTCCAGGACCTGCCGCGCCTCCTCGATCTCGGTGTTCTTCACCTCGATGTCCCGGTTCTGCTGGGCCAGCAGCTCGGCCTTCTCCTCCAGTTCCGCGTTGGACGCCTGGAGGGCCTTCTGCCGCTGCTCCAACTCCACCGACCGCTCCCGCAGTTGCTCGGTCAGCTCCTGCGACTGCTTCAGCAGCAGCTCCGTCTTGGTGTTGACGGAGATCGTGTTGACGCTGGTCGCGATCATCTCGGCGAGCTGGTTGAGGAAATCCTTCTGGATCTGCGTGAACGGCGCGAAGGACGCCAGCTCGATCACCCCGAGCACCTGCCCCTCGAACAGCACCGGCAGCACGATCACCTGCGCGGGCGGCGCCTCACCGAGCCCGGAGGAGATCTTCAGATAGCCGCTCGGCGCGTTCTCCACCAGGATCGTGCGCTTCTCCTCGGCGGCCGTCCCCACCAGCGCCTCACCCGGCCGGAACGAGGTCGGCATCGACCCCATCGAATAGCCGTACGACCCCAGCATCCGCAGCTCGTACGGGTCGTCCGTGCCCTCCGGCGACGGCATCGCCAGGAAGAACGCGCCGTGCTGCGCGGCCACCAGCGGCGGCAGCTCGCTCATGATCAGCGAGGCCACGTCCTCCAGGTCGCGCCGCCCCTGCATGAGCGCCGACACACGCGCGAGGTTGCCCTTGAGCCAGTCCTGCTCCTTGTTGGCGATCGTGGTGTCGCGCAGATTGGCGATCATCTTGTTGATGTAGTCCTGGAGTTCCTGGATCTCACCGGCCGCGTCCACGTCCAGCTTGAGGTTCAGGTCGCCCCGGGTCACCGCGGTCGCCGCACGCGCGATGGCCCGCACCTGCCGGGTCAGGTTCCCGGCCATCTCGTTCACGGACTCCGTCAGGTCCCGCCAGGTGCCGTCCACGTCACGCACGCGTGCCTGACCGCCCAGCTGCCCCTCCGTACCCACCTCGCGGGCGACCCGGGTGACCTCCTCGGCGAACGACGACAGCTGGTCGACCATCGTGTTGATGGTCGTCTTCAGCTCCAGGATCTCCCCGCGCGCGTCGATGTCGATCTTCTTCGTCAGATCACCCTTGGCGATGGCCGTCGTGACCATGGCGATGTTGCGCACCTGACCGGTCAGATTCGACGCCATGCCGTTCACGGAGTCGGTGAGGTCCTTCCATGTACCCGCCACACCCGGCACATGCGCCTGACCGCCCAGGATGCCGTCCGTACCCACCTCACGGGCCACCTTGGTGACCTGCTCGGCGAACGAGCTCAGCGTCTTCACCATGGTGTTGATCGTGTCGGCGAGCTGCTGGACCTCGCCACGCGCCTCGATCGTCACCGTCCGCGTCAGGTCGCCGTTCGCGACCGCCGCCGCGACCTGCGAGATGTTGCGCACCTGCATGGTCAGGTTCTTGGCCATCAGGTTCACATTGCCGCTGAGGTCCTTCCAGATGCCCGTGATCCCCGGGACGTGCGCCTGGCCGCCCAGGATGCCCTCGGTGCCCACCTCACGGGCCACCCGGGTCACCTGCTCGGCGAAGGAGGACAGCTGGTCCACCATCGTGTTGACGGTGGTGACGAGCTCGAGGATCTCGCCCTTGGCGTCGACCGTGATCTTCTTCGACAGATCACCCTTGGCGACCGCCGTGGTGACCTCGGCGATCTGACGCACCTGGATGGTCAGGTTGTTCGCCATGAAGTTCACCGACTGCGTGAGGTCCTTCCAGGTGCCGGAGACACCCTGCACCTCGGCCTGACCGCCGAGCTGCCCCTCCGTACCGACCTCACGGGCGACCCTGGTGACCTCCTGGGCGAAGGACGACAGCTGGTCGACCATCGTGTTCAGGGTGTTCTTCAGCTCCAGGATCTCCCCGCGCGCGTCCACGGTGATCTTCTGCGACAGGTCACCGCGCGCCACCGCCGTGGCGACCTGCGCGATGTTGCGCACCTGGGCGGTGAGGTTGCCCGCCATGCCGTTCACCGAGTCCGTCAGGTCCCGCCACACACCGGCCACACCCGGCACCTGCGCCTGACCGCCGAGCCGGCCCTCCGTACCCACGTCCCGCGACACCCGGGTCACCTGGTCGGCGAACGCGGAGAGCTGGTCGACCATCGTGTTGATGGTGTTCTTCAGCTCCAGGATCTCCCCGCGCGCGTCCACGTCGATCTTCTGCGACAGGTCACCGCGCGCCACCGCCGTCGTCACCTGGGCGATCTGCCGCACCTGGGAGGTGAGGTTGCCGGCCATGAAGTTGACGGAGTCCGTCAGCTCCCGCCAGGTGCCCGACACACCGTCCACGCGCGCCTGACCGCCGAGCCGGCCCTCCGTGCCCACGTCCCGGGCCATCCGCGTCACCTGGTCGGCGAACGACGACAGCTGGTCCACCATCGTGTTCACGGTGTTCTTCAGCTGGAGCATCTCGCCGGAGACGTCGACGGTGACCTTCTGCGACAGATCGCCGTTGGCCACGGCCGTCGTCACCTGGGCGATGTTCCTCACCTGTCCGGTGAGATTCCGGAACGCCGTGTTGACGGAGTCCGTCAGGTCCTTCCACGTCCCCGCCGCGCCCGACACCTGCGCCTGGCCGCCCAGTTCACCCTCGACGCCGATCTCCCGCGCCACACGCGTCACTTCGGCACCGAACGCCGACAGCTGGTCCACCATCCCGTTGACGGTGTTCTTCAATTCCAGCATCTCGCCGGCCACGTCCACGGTGACCTTCTGCGACAGATCACCGCTCGCCACGGCCGTCGTCACGGCCGCGATGTCCCTCACCTGAGTGGTGAGATTCCGGAACACCGTGTTGACGGAGTCCGTCAGGTCCTTCCACGTCCCCGCCGCACCCGGCACGTTGGCCTGCCCGCCGAGCCGCCCCTCGCCACCCACCTCGTTGGCCACGCGCGTGACCTCGTCCGCGAAGATCCGCAGCGTCTCGGTCATCTGGTTGATCGTCTCGGCGAGCTGCGCGACCTCACCACGCGCCGGAACCGTCACCTTCCGCGACAGATCACCACCCGCGACCGCCGTCGTGACCTCCGCGATCTGCCGCACCTGGGCCGTCAGATTGCCGGCCATGGTGTTCACCGAATCGGTGAGTTCCTTCCACACACCGTCGACACCCGACACCCGCGCCTGACCGCCGAGCATGCCGTCGGTGCCCACCTCGCGCGCGACCCGGGTCACCTCGGAGGAGAACGCGGAGAGCTGGTCCACCATCGTGTTGACGGTGTTCTTCAGCTCGAGCATCTCGCCCTCGACGTGAACCGTCACCTTCCGCGACAGATCACCCTTGGCCACCGCCGTCGTCACCAGCGCGATGTCCCGCACCTGGGCCGTCAGCCGCTCCGCCATCGTGTTGACGGACTCGGTCAGGTCCTTCCACGACCCGGACATGCCGCGCACCTGCGCCTGCCCGCCCAGCTTGCCCTCGGTACCCACCTCGCTGGCCACCCGCGTGACCTCGTCGGTGAACGTCGACAGCTGATCGACCAGGTTGTTGACGGTCCGCCCGACCTTCAGGAACTCCCCGCGCAACGGCTGCCCCGCCGCCCCCTCGGGCGTCTGCGTCCGCAGCTCCATCCGCGGCGACAGATCACCCTCGGCCACCGCCGACAGCACCCGCCCCACCTCGGACACCGGCCGTACGAGGTCGTCGACCAGCGCGTTCGAGTGGTCGATCGCGGCCGCCCACGAGCCCTCACAGGCACCCGTCTCCAGCCGCTCGGTGAGCTTGCCCTCACGGCCCACCATGCGACGTACCCGCGAAAGCTCACCCGTGAGGTGGAGATTGCGGTCCGCCACCTCGTTGAACACGGCCGCGATCTCCGACATCACACCGTCGCCGGACACCGTGAGCCGCTTGCGGAAGTTCCCGTCCCGCATGGACACCAGGGCCACCAGCAGCCGCTCCAGGGCCGCCGTGTCCACCGTGGTGGTGCCACCGCGCGGTACGCGCCTGCTCAGGGACGGTCCGCCTTTCGCGCGCGCCTTAGTGCTCCGCGTCGCTGCGCCAGACTCCACTTGTCCCTCCCGCAGGGATTCGACCGTTACGCTGTGCTGAGGTATTGCTACTTGACGTTGCCGCTTACCGCAGGGTCTTCCGCCTGATCCAACCAGGCGGACCCGGGGGGCTGCTGCCCCCTGTACTCAGAAGACACCCAGTCTGCCCGGACCTTCACAAGAAGCTTGCCCAGTGTTTCACCCTCTCCGAACCCGGCCATAACAGTTCGGCAGCTTCGCACATCGTCCGCACACCCATGGGGCGGAAACACTGGTGACCGGCATCCGAACGGGCGGGGAAGGTAAGTAACCTTGCATGCGGCTGTCCAGCCGCGCCGGTCCGTCCGGCCTGGGCGGTGGCACGAGGCACGAGCGGGCATCGGAGGGGCGGCCGCAACATGACCACCGGACTGATCCCGGGGGGACAGCCCCCGGACCCCCGGCCTTCCGGCCTGCGCCCGCCGCAGCAGCGGCGCGACCAGGGCGGCCAGGGATCCCCCCACGTCGACGACCGGCCGAGGAGTTCCGTGATCACCGCGCGCGCGGCTGCCAGCTTCGAGCCCGTCGGGCGATCGGTCGCGACCGCCCGCTCGTTCGTCCGCGACACCCTCCAGGGCTGGGGTTTCGCGGACATCGTCGACGACGCCGTCGTCCTCACGAGCGAACTGGTGACGAACGCCGTCGTCCACGCGGGCACCCACGCCGACGTCCTGTGCCTGCGCTCCGAGGACGGTGTACGCATCGAGGTGGCCGACCGCTACCCGGAACGCGAGATCCCCCTCCAGGGCTCCCTCGCCACCATGGGCAGCCCCGACCGCGAGGGCGGCCGCGGCCTCCAGCTGTGCGCGGCCATCGCGGCCCGCTGGGGCGTCGAGTACACGCCCACCCACAAACAGGTCTGGTTCCAACTCCACCTCCCCGACCGCCCGGTGGGCACCCGCACCGCCGGCCCGTCCCTCCCCGCCGACCTCCTTCCGCTCGCCGACAGCCGCGTCCGCGTCGCGGTCGTCCAGATCGACCGCGCCGGCGCCGTCTCCGCCTGGAACGAGGACGCGGAGGAACTCTTCGGCTACGCCGCCGACCAGGTCACCGGCAAGCCCCTCACCGACCTCGCCGCCTGGCCGCACACCCCCGGCACCGGCACCGGCATCGCCGAGGCCCTCCAGCTCTCGCGCTGGGAGGGCAGTTACGGCATCCGGGGCGCCTCCGGCCGGGTCACCCCGGTGTACGCCTCCCACCTCCGCGTCCGCGACACCGACGGCGAACCCTCCACGGTCTGCCTCCTGGTCCGCGACCACGAACGCGCCGTCCTGCAGACCCCCTCGCGCCTGCCCGCCTCCGACGCGGCTCCCGCGGACGGCCAGAGCGCCGACCCCTTCGAGGTCTTCATCGGCTCCCCCGCCCCGGACGACCTCGACGGACTCCTCCAGCGCACCGTGGAACGCGCCCGCGACATGCTCGACGGCGACTCCGCGTTCCTGCTCCTCGCCACCGACGACGAGACCGAGCTGGAGGTCCGCGCCTCCACCGGTCTGCCCTCGGCCCGCCAGCGCTTCGCCCGCGTGCCCGTCGAGGCGGGCCCCGGCCGCTACGGCTCCGCCCGCATGCCGGCCGTCCACGAGGACCTCCTGGCCGTCCCCGGCGCCGTCCCCCTGCTGAACGGCACCGGCATGCGCTCGGTCGTCACGGTCCCCCTGAAGGTGGAGGGCCGCCTCACCGGCTCCCTCGGCGTCGCGGCGGAGGCACCCGGCCGCTACTCCAACGAGGAGGCCCTGCGCCTTCAGTTCGCGGCCGACCGCATCGCCCTCGCCGTGGAGTCGGCCCGCCTGGGCGAACTGGAGCGCCTGCGCCGCGGCTCGCTCAGCTTCCTCGTCGAGGCCTCCGACCTCCTCGCCGGCACCCTCGACCGCGACCAGACCCTGGCCCTGATGGCCCAGATGACCGTCCCCACCCTGGCGACCTGGTGCGCGGTCTACACAATCGCCGACCAGGCCTCCGACCCGTACCTGTCCTACGTCCTGCACGAGGACGAGGAACTCATCGACGGCATCAAGTCCTTGCTCTCGAAGATCGCCCCGCCCGACCCGGTCCCCACCCCGGGTGCCCGCGTCTGGGCGGCCCCCGGCGAGGCCGCGCACGAGGCGGCCCTGCGCAGCTCGATGCGGAGCC
Organism: Streptomyces griseoruber; assembly: GCF_001514205.1. Taxonomy (GTDB): domain Bacteria; phylum Actinomycetota; class Actinomycetes; order Streptomycetales; family Streptomycetaceae; genus Streptomyces; species Streptomyces griseoruber. Next base: position 85,168 of record NZ_KQ948789.1, read on the forward strand.
TGGGCCTGACCGGCGGCCCCACCCACCAGGTGTCCTCCGGTATCGGCCCCACCCTCGCCACGGCCTCCGCGGTCGGCGGCGAGACGGTCGTCCTCCCCCTGGTCGCCCGCAACCGTGTCATCGGCATGCTGACCCTCGGCAAGCCCACCGACGAACACTTCCGCCAGGAGATCCTGGAACTGGCCGAGGACTTGAGCCGCCGAGCGGCCCTCGCCCTCGACAACGCCCGCCTCTACTCGGAGCGCACGGCGATCAGCCAGTCCCTCCAGCGCAGCCTCCTGCCCCCGGGGCTTCCCACGATCGACGGCGTGGAGGTCGACGTCATCTACCGGGCGGCCGGCGAGGGCAACGAGGTCGGGGGCGACTTCTACGACGTCTTCCCGATCAGCGACGGCGCCTACGGCTTCGCCATCGGCGACGTCTGCGGCACGGGCCCGCACGCGGCCGCCGTGACCGGCCTGGCCCGCCACGCCCTGCGTCTGCTGGCCCGCGAGGGCCTGAGCGGCCCGGCGGTCCTGGAGCGCCTCAACTCGGCCATCCTCGACGAGGGCGCCCGCAGCCGCTTCCTGACCCTCCTCTACGGCGAGATGCGCCCGCAGCCCGACGGCAGCGCGGAACTGAAGGTGGTCTGCGCCGGCCACCCCCTCCCGCTCCGCCTGCGCCAGGACGGCACGGTCGAACCCGCGGCCGAGCCCCAGCCCCTCCTCGGTGTCCTCGAGGACCTGGAGCTGTACGAGCAGACGGTCACCCTGGACCCGGGCGACGTCCTGCTCTGTGTCACGGACGGCGTCACCGAGCGCCGTGAGGGCACCCGCATGCTGGGCGACGACGGTCTCACCGACGTCCTGTCGACCTGTACGGGTCTCACGGCCGGCGCGGTCGCGGCCCGCATCATGCGCGCGGTCGAACGCTTCGCCTCCGACGCCCCGTCCGACGACATGGCGATCCTGGCCATGCGGGTGGCGTGAAGGGAAAAGGGCATAAGGAAAAGCCCCCGCCCGAAAGGGCGGAGGCTTTCTCTGTCGAGCCCCCTAACGGAATCGAACCGTTGACCTTCTCCTTACCATGGAGACGCTCTGCCGACTGAGCTAAGGGGGCTGGTCACTTTCGAGGTTTCCCTCGCGGCAACGAAATAGAGCATACCCCGAACTGGCCGGTGTTCCCAAATTCGTTCAGAAGGCAGGCTGAAGCAGTCCGCCGAGCGCGTTGCACGCGGCCACGATGCGCTGCATATCCCGCTTCGTCAACGACGCGTCCACCGGCAGGGCGAGGGTCTCGTCGGCGGCGAGCTCGGTCTCCGGCAGCGACACACAGCGCCGGAACTCGGGCAGCCGGTGCAACGGGGTCTTCACCGGCACCCGGCACTCAACTCCCTTCCCCCGCAGGGCCCGGGCGAAGGCGTCCCGGTCGGGCCGGCCGTTCCCCGGCACCCGCACGACGTACTGCTGGTAGGAGTGTCCGTCCCCGCCGTCGGGCGTGCGCACCCCCCGCAGCCGCGCATCGAGGTAGGCCGCCCGCTCCCGCCGCCGCGCGATCTCGTCGTGCGGCGCCTCGGTCTCCGCCTGCTCCAGCACCAGCAGCCCGTGCCGCTGCCCGACCCCGTGCAACCGCGGCACATCGGCCGGCCGCCCGAAGCGGTGTACGACAACGACGGCCGCCGTGCGCGGAGTTACGACCGCTTCGACGGCGGCCGCGTCCAGGCAGTAGGTCACCGGATCCACGTCGGCGAACACGGGCAGCGCACCCGCGAGGGCGACGGCCCCGGCGACTTCGGCGTTCCCGAAGGCCGGCACGATGACCTCGTCACCGACTCCGACCCCTGCGGCCCTGAGCATTGCAGCAGTACCCATGCCGTGGATGCTGCGCGCGGAAGTTGAACTTCAAGTGACGGCAAACAAAAAAGGGTTGGGCCCTGAACCGAAGTTCAGAACCCAACCCTTTGAATGATT
>NZ_KQ948790.1 GCF_001514205.1 Streptomyces griseoruber
GGCCCAGCATCTCGCCCAGCGCGGAGGCGCCGTCGGCGAGGGACTTGGTGGCGTCCCGGCTCGCGTTCAGGATCTGGTTGCGCTGGGTCGCCTGGGCGGCGATCTCCTGCTGCCACTCGGCGGAGGCGTCCGCGACCTGCTTGCCGAGGACCTTGTTCGGGTCGGCGGGGCTGTGCCAGTCGCAGGAGGCGAACCGGGACTTCAGGTCCTCGACCGCGATGCGGTGCTCGACACTGCCCGGCTCGGGCGCGGTGCGCGGGAAGCCGCCGGAGGAGAGGAAGATGCGGGCGTCGTCGGCCCACTGCTTGTGCATGAAGACGCGGTCTTCCCAGGCCCGCTGCTCGGCCAGGGCCCGGTTCCACTCGGCCTGCGGAAGGCTCGGATCGGGGTCCTTGCCGTAGAGCGGGGTGCCGAGGTCGGTGACCGCCTTCGCGGTCGCGTCGTCGGCCTTCGGGGTCGGGTCCTCGTAGTAGTCGCCCTCGCTCTTCCACCACTGGGCGCCGAGCCAGGGGGTGATGCCGACCTGCTGGAAGTAGTCCTGGCCTCGTCCGGCGAGGCCCGGCGGGTCGACGAAGTCCGCGACGCTCTGGAAGCCGCCCGGGTAGGAGAGCCCGGACAGGGGCTTCTTCCACTCCCCGAGCCGCCCGTACAGGTCGATCTTGTCGATGTCGTCGCGGTCCTTCTGGAACGCGGTGCTCAGCGCGGTGGTGTTCCAGTACTGCCGGTCGGCCGCCGTGTGCAGCTTGTCCGGTGGCTGGTTCAGTCCGTTCTGGGCGACGCCGTACATGGCCGGTCCGCCCATGCGCAGGACCTCGGTCATGAGGCACTGGTCCTGGCGGAGCTGTTCGGCCGCCTTCGCGTCGAAGCCGTCGTAGCTGTCGGCCACGGGCGCCATGTCGTCGGCCGCGTACCGGCCGAGCAGCGACGGCTGGACGGCGAGGCCGCCCAGTACGGCGGCCGCGACGGTGGCCGTCAGCAGTGTGGTGAGTGGCCCGGACCGTGGTGATCCGGGCCTGATGAACCCTCGTACGGGGCGCAAGAGGCATCCCTTCATCGCATGGACGGCGACCGGGGGCCTCCCCTGCGTCAGGGCATGCGTGAAGAGCCGGCTCGCGGCATGACGAACGGTCTGTCTCTCCCCGTGGCGACGGACATCCCCCCGGTCGCCTGTGGTCGCGCACGATGACGGAGTGGTCGGCTCCGTCGGGCGCGGCGATCACCTTACGCAGATGTGACGGGTTCAGGACAAGGGTTTCTGAGAGAATTGTGAGAAACGTGATGCCAGGGTGGCGTGGGCCCGGGCAGCACGAAGGCCCCGCCGTGATGCGACAGGGCCTTCGTCCACATGGGATGAGTGGAGATGGCGGGAATCGAACCCGCGTCCAACGGTGCGGAACCAGGGCTTCTCCGTGCGCAGTTCGCTGTGATTTTCTCGGCCCCGGCGATCACGCGAACAAGTCGCCGACGGGCCCAGTCACTGTTTGGTTTCCCTCTTCACCCCGTGACCGGGATCAAGGTTTAGTCCCCTAGCTGATGCCAGGAACCGGGTCGGGAACGAGCCCGGGCTGACACTCCCATGAAGGAGCTAAACGATCACTACCTGATCAGGCAGCGAGAGCGTAGAGCTCGGGAGAATCGCTCTTGGAATTGGCGATTATTTTTTTCGGCCTGTGGTTTACGAGATCATGGCCGCTTTCTCGACACGCTTCCCCTGCTTCGACAGCCGCTGTCGAAACCGATCATCCCCATGTTGATTTTTCAAACCCCTCCGGAGAGGGAGCCGCACCCTCGCTGGAGTGCGATGCCATCGTACGTGACCGACGCACGCGGATGCCACCGTATTCCGCGCGGGTCAGACGCCCCGCTGCCGCCGCTTCGCCGCCGCGATCGCCCGGTCCGTCTCCCGGCGGTCCTGCTGCTCGCGCAGGGTCTGCCGCTTGTCGTACTCCTTCTTGCCGCGCGCCAGCGCGATCTCGGCCTTCGCCCGGCCGTCCTTGAAGTACAGGGCGAGCGGCACGATGGTGTGCCCCGTCTCCTCGGACGTCACCGCCAGCTTGTCGATCTCCTCGCGGTGCAGCAGCAGCTTGCGCTTGCGGCGCGCGGAGTGGTTGGTCCAGCTGCCCTGGCTGTACTCGGGGATGTGGGCGTTGTACAGCCACGCCTCACCGCCGTCGATCTGGACGAAGCCGTCGGTCAGCGAGGTCCGCCCCTGGCGCAGCGACTTCACCTCGGTGCCGGTGAGGACGATCCCGGCCTCGTAGGTGTCGATGATCGCGTAGTCGTGGCGGGCCTTCTTGTTCTGGGCGACGATCTTGCGCTTGCCGCCCTTCTCCCCGTCCCTGGCCTTGGCGGCCGTCCCGCCCTGCTTGGGCTGGGACTCCTTCGGTACGTACATTCCCTTGCTCATAGTCCCGCCATTTTCGCACCTGGAGGGGGTCGGAGGGAAAGCCGATTACGCGTGGACCGCGGACGCGCTCACGAGGGGTCCCCGAGGCCGCCGAGCACCGTCTCGGCCCGCTCCAGGGCCCCGTCGGTGACCTCCAGGTCGGGGGTGATGCCCGTGCCGTCGACCGCGCGGCCGGAGGGGGTGCGGTAGTGGCCGACGGTCAGCTCGGCGACCGAGCCGTCGGGCAGCTCGCTCGGCATCTGCACCGAGCCCTTGCCGAAGGTGCGCGAGCCCACGACGACCGCGCGGCCCCGGTCCTGGAGGGCGCCGGTGAGCAGCTCCGCCGCGCTCATGGTGCCGCCGTCGACGAGGGCCACGAGGGGGCGGTCGGTGTCGCCGCCGAGGTCGGCGTGCAGGGCGCGCTGGGCGCCGTCCACGTCGTACGTGGCGACGAGGCCGCCGTCGAGGAAGACGGAGGCGGTGGCGGTGGCCTCGGCGACCAGCCCGCCGGAGTTGCCGCGCAGGTCCAGGACGATTCCGGCGCCGGCCGGGGCCGCCCGGACGGCGGAGCGGACGGCGGAGCCGACGCCCTTGGTGAACGCGGAGATCTTGATGACGACGGCGCCGCCGGAGGCGCGGCGGACGGTGACGGAGTCCGTGGACAGCAGGGCCCGGCGCAGCGTCTCGCGCCACGCGCGCGTACCGCGCTCCAGGCCCAGGGTGACGGTCGTACCGGCGGCCGCGTCCGTGGCGTCACCGCGCAGTAAGGAGACGACCTCGGTGACCGGACGGCCGTCGACCTCTTGTCCGTCGACGCTGCGCAGCCGGTCCCCGGCACGGATCCCGGCGCCGGCCGCGGGCGATCCGGGCCGCACCTCGGTGACCTCGATCCGCCCCTGCGCGTCGCGCCGCGCCCACAGGCCGACGCCCGTGTAACGGCCGTCGAGGGACTCCTCGAACTCCTCGTACTCGCCCGCGGAGTAGACGGCGGCCCAGCGGTCCCCGCTGCGGCTGACCGCGCGCTCCGCCGCCTCCATGGGGGACTTGCCGACCGCTGCGGCCTCCTCGGCCGCGCGGGTCACCTGTTCGGAGTGCCCGGCCGACGCCTCACGCGCCGGCCCGGAAGCGGTCCGCCGCCCGTCGCCCGGGAGCGCCCCGGTCGCGGCACCGGCGGCGAGCACGCTCGCGAACACCAATGTCAGGGCGGCCCCGCGGCCGAAACGGCGGGGCTGGCAGAACAGGTCGCGGCCTGACATGGCGGTGAGTCTAGGGGAACGCGAAGAGCCGTACGGTCGCTTGACCGTACGGCTCGCGGGGCGTGCGTCACACCTTCAGGTACTTGCGCAGCGCGAAGAACGCCGCCAGGGCCGGCATCAGCAGGCTGGTGGCGAGGATCAGCGGAAGCTTCGTCAGGACCGCGTCCCAGCCGATGAAGTTGATCAGGTTCAGCTTCTCGGACAGGGCGAGACCGTGGTCGATGATGAAGTACCGGGCGATCACCAGGAAGCCGCAGGCGACCGTGCCGCCGATCAGGCCGGCGACCGCGGCCTCGGCGATGAACGGGGCCTGGATGTAGAAGCCGGAGGCGCCGACGAGGCGCATGATCCCGGTCTCCCGCCGACGGCTGAACGCCGAGACCCGCACCGTGTTGACGATCAGCATCAGCGCGACCACCAGCATCAGCGCCATCACCGCGCGCGCGGCCCAGTTCATGCCGTTGAGGAGCCCGAAGAGGTTGTCCAGGATGCCCTTCTGGTCCTGCACCGACTGCACGCCGTCCCGGCCGTCGAAGGCGGTCGCGATGACCTGGTACTTCTCCGGGTCCTTCAGCTTGATCCGGTACGACTCCTGCATCTGGTCCGGGGTGAGGGAGGCGGCCAGCGGCGAGTCGCCGAACTGCTCCTTGTAGTGCTTGTACGCGTCGTCCTGCGACTCGTACGTCACCTTCTCCACCACCGACATCTTGCCGAGGTCGGTCTTGATCTGCTTCTTCTGGTCGTCCGTCACCGCGCCCTTGGCGCAGTTGGGGTCGGACTCGGCGTCACTCTTGTTGCAGAGGAAGATCGAGACGTTGACCTTGTCGTACCAGTAGCCCTTCATGGTGCTGACCTGGTCGCTCATGAGGAGCGACCCGCCGAACAGCGCGAGCGACAGGGCCACGGACACGATGACGGCGAAGGTCATCGTCAGATTGCGCCGGAGACCGACACCGATCTCGGAGAGTACGAACTGGGCACGCATGGCGTGTTCTTGAGGCCTTTCCGTGAACGTCTGCGGGGGCGGTCAGTGCTGGTAGCCGTAGACGCCGCGCGCCTGGTCACGGACGAGGCGGCCCTTCTCCAGCTCGATGACGCGCTTGCGCATCTGGTCCACGATGTTCTGGTCGTGCGTGGCCATCACGACGGTCGTGCCGGTCCGGTTGATCCGGTCGAGCAGCTTCATGATGCCGACGGAGGTCTGCGGGTCGAGGTTGCCGGTCGGCTCGTCGGCGATCAGCAGCTTGGGCCGGTTGACGAAGGCCCGCGCGATGGCGACGCGCTGCTGCTCACCGCCGGAGAGCTCACCGGGCCTGCGGTCCTCCTTGCCGCCGAGCCCGACCAGGTCGAGCACCTGCGGCACGGACTTGCGGATCTCGCCCTTGGACTTGCCGATGACCTCCTGCGCGAAGGCGACGTTCTCCGCCACCGTCTTGTTCGGCAGCAGCCGGAAGTCCTGGAAGACGGTCCCCAGCTGGCGGCGCATCTGCGGCACCTTCCAGTTGGAGAGCCGTGCGAGGTCCTTGCCGAGGACGTGCACCTGGCCGTGGCTGCACCGCTCCTCGCGGAGGATCAGCCGCAGGAAGGTGGACTTTCCGGAGCCGGAGGACCCCACGAGGAAGACGAACTCGCCCTTCTCCACTTCCAGGGAGACATCCCTGAGTGCGGGGTGGGTCTGCTTGGGGTAGACCTTGGAGACGTTGTCGAATCGGATCACGGGTGCACCACGGGTCGCCGGGGGTAGATGAGCGTGACCATACGCGAACCGGGCGCGTGGGCGCAGTCGCCGGGAGAGGTTGCGGCAGGCTTGTGCGTTTTTGTACGGGACTTTGTCCCGGAGTTCGTCCGGGCCCCTCTCCGGCAGGGCCGCGCGGCCCTGGCGGGAACCTGGCACAGTGGAGGGGGAACGTTCTCGGTTGCGTGAGCGTTGAAGTACATGGAACCGGTGCAAGGAGGGCGAGGCGCATGACGTACGACCGGCTGGTGTGCGCTAACTGCGCGGCGCCCGTGAGCGAGGGCCGGTGCCCCGTGTGCCGTGCGAACCGCGAGCGGCTGCAGCAGGAGAACTTCTTCGCGGGGCTGAACCCCATGGCGCTGATCGCGCTGCTGGCGGTCCTGGTGGCGGCGGTGGCACTGCTGGCCCACCAGACCGCGTAGCGGCCGCTCCCACGACGTAGAAGACGACGCGGAAGACGACGCGGAAGACACAGAAGGGGCCCGGAGCCGATCGGCTCCGGGCCCCTTCTCGCGTACGTCACCTCACGTCACGCGCAGGTACGGCCACCGTCAGGCAGCGGCCCCGCCGCGGCCCGCGACGACGCGCGGCAGGACGCGGAAGGCGACACCGCCCGCGATCATGGTGGCGGCGCCGATGATCAGGAAGGTGGTCTGGCCGGCACCGGTCTCGGCGAGCTCCCCGCCGCCGCCCTGGGCGGTGGTGTCGGAGGCGCTGTCCGAGGTGTCGGTCAGGGCGGAGGTGCCCTCCTCCTGGGTGGAGGTGCCGTCGGTGTCGGTGCCCCCGCTGGTGGAGGAGGAGCTGCCACCGTCGGCGGAGGACCCACCGGTGCTGGAGGAGCCACCGGTGGAGCTGGAGCCGCCGGTGGAGTCGTCGCCGGTCGTGCCCGTGGTACCGGTGGTGCCCGTGGTGCCGGTGGTACCCGTGGTACCGGTCGTACCCGTGGTACCGGTGGTGCCCGTGGTCCCGGTCGTGTCCGTGCCCGTGGTGCCGGTCGTACCGGTGGTGCCCGTGGTGTCGGTGCCCGTGGTCCCGGTCGTGCCGGTCGTACCGGTCGTGTCCGTGCCCGTGGTCCCGGTCGTACCGGTGGTGCCCGTGGTGTCGGTGCCCGTGGTCCCGGTCGTGCCGGTCGTGTCCGTACCCGTGGTGCCGGTCGTACCGGTGGTGTCGGTGCCCGTGGTCCCCGTGGTCCCCGTGGTGCCCGTGGTGGTGCAGACCCCGATCGGGTCGCACGGGTCGGGATCGTCCTGGGTGGTGACCTCGGTGTCGTCGGCCGTGGAAACGAGGTTGCCGTCCACGGCCGAGGCGACGCCCGCCACGGTCAGGGAGGCGCCCGCGGCGATCACGGCGCCGGCTGCGAGCCGCGCGACCCGGATCCGCGTCTTCTTTGTCATATAGCTGCTACCCCCAGTAGCTGAATCGTCGATGAGGGCGCGCTCGGGGCGGTGATCGACGGGGGTAGCTGAACTACTGGCTGAAACCCCCCGGTTCACATGCGCCCCGAAGATACGCATGCCACACTGCACCCTCCCGATTTTTCAAAGCAACGTCAAGGTCGTTGCGGCCGCAATGTCCAAGTCGGGGGCCTTTGCGCAATGTTGGAGCTGTGAATGTGACGTAAAAGGCAACCGCCCCTGATTCAGGGGCGGTTGCCTTGTCGACAAAACTACTTCTCCCGCTGCTTGCGCCAGCGAATTCCTGCCTCCAGGAACCCGTCGAGCTCACCGTTGAAGACGGCCTCGGGGTTGCCGACCTCGAAGTCGGTGCGGAGGTCCTTGACCATCTGGTACGGGTGCAGGACGTAGGACCGCATCTGGTTGCCCCAGGAGTTGCCGCCGTCGCCCTTCAGGGCGTCCATCTTGGCCTGCTCCTCCTGCCGCCGCCGCTCGAGGAGCTTGGCCTGCAGAACGTTCATCGCGGTCGCCTTGTTCTGGATCTGCGAGCGCTCGTTCTGGCAGGAGACGACGATGCCGGTGGGGAGGTGGGTGAGGCGCACCGCGGAGTCGGTGGTGTTCACGCCCTGGCCGCCGGGTCCGGACGAGCGGTAGACGTCCACCCGCAGCTCGGACTCGTCGATCTCGATGTGGTCGGTCTGCTCGACCACGGGAAGCACCTCGACCCCCGCGAAGGAGGTCTGGCGGCGCCCCTGGTTGTCGTAGGGCGAGATGCGCACCAGCCGGTGGGTGCCCTGCTCCACGGAGAGGGTTCCGTAGGCGTACGGCACCTGCACGGCGAAGGTGGTCGACTTGATGCCGGCCTCTTCCGCGTACGAGGTCTCGTAGATCTCGGTCTTGTAGCCGTGCTGCTCCGCCCAGCGCAGGTACATGCGCTGGAGCTTCTCGGCGAAGTCGGCGGCGTCCACGCCACCGGCCTCGGCGCGGATGTTCACGAGCGCCTCGCGGGCGTCGTACTCGCCGCTGAGAAGCGTCCGGACCTCCATCTCGTCCAGTGCCTTGCGGACGGCTGCGAGCTCGGACTCGGCCTCGGCACGGGTGTCCGGGTCGTCCTCCTCCTCGGCCATCTCGAAGAGCACGGCGAGATCGTCGATCCGCCCGCGCAGGGCCTCGGCCTTCCTGACCTCCGCCTGGAGGTGACTCAGCTTGCTGGTGATCTTCTGCGCCTCGTCCGGGTTGTCCCACAGGGACGGCGCGGCCGCCTGCTCCTCGAGCACGGCGATGTCTGCCCTCAGCTTGTCGAGGTCCAGAACGGCCTCGATCGACTCCATGGTCGAGGAGAGGGACTTGAGCTCTTCGGATACATCGACGACTGCCACGCCCTCCAGCGTAACGGACCCGCCATCCGCTCCCCTCCGACGCCGGTCCCGGCCCCGGAGGGGCTACGGGGTGGACGGGGCCGAGGTGCCGGTGTCCTGGGGGGACGCGCCCGCGTCGTCGCCCGAGGTCGCCGCCCAGGTGCCGACGCCCACCGCCGCGACCAGCGCGACCGCCGCCGCCCCCAGGGTGATCCGGCGGCGCCGGGTGACGGCCCGGTTCCGCGCGGAGCCCGGGCGGGGTGCCCCCGCCGCCCTAGGCACCCGCGCCGTCCCGTGCGCCCCGCCCGCCAGCTCGTCGGGCGCCGGCACCCGCATCGACGTGTGGGTGTCCCGGTTGGAGTCCGGCTTGGCGCCCGGCACCAGCGGCACCGACCCCCGCCGCGCCCGCCCGGAGGGCGCCGCCGGGGCGGGCGAGGCCGGGTCCGCGGGCTCGCCGCCCTCCGCCGCCGGCTCGGTGTCCGGCTCGTCCACGTCGAGCGGCGGCATCCCGGCCAGGGTGGGCAGCTGCTCGCGCAGCCGCGCCGCCAGCTCGGACGCCCGCAGCCGCGAGGCCGGCCCCTTCGCCAGACACTGCACGATCAGCTGCCACAGCTCGTCGGGGATGCCGGGGAGCGGAGCGACCGTCTCCGTGACATGGCGCCGCAGCACGGCCCCCGGATGTCCCCCGCCGAACGGCGTGAACCCGGCCAGCAGCTCGTAGAGCACGGTCGCCAGTGCGTAGATGTCCACGGAGGCCCGCGGCGGCAGTCCCTCGACGATCTCCGGGGCGAGATAGTCCGGTGTGCCGATGATCTTCGTGGCCCGGGTCCGCTTCGGGGTGTCGATCAGCTTCGCGACCCCGAAGTCGGTCAGCAGCGCGCGGTGCGAGCCGCCGGGGCCCAGCGGGCCCTGCATGTCGAGCAGGACGTTCTCCGGCTTGACGTCCCGGTGCACCACCCCGGCGGCGTGCGCCGCGGCCAGCCCCTCCGCGACATCGGCGACGATCGCCACCGCGGCCTCGGGCGCGAGCCTGCGGTCCCGGTCGAGCCGGGTGCGCAGATCGGTGCCCCGGACCAGGTCCATGACGAGTGCCAGGTCGTTGCCGTCGACCACCAGGTCCCGTACCGAGACCACGTTCGGGTGTTCGAGGCCGAGCAGCGCCGTGCGCTCCTGCACGAAGCGGCCCACGAGCTCCTCGTCGGAGGCGAGGTCCTCGCGCAGCAGCTTGATGGCGACGGGCCCCTCGGGTCCCTCGCCCAGCCACACCGTGCCGGCGCTGCCCCGACCCAGGATCTGGTGGGCGGTGTACCGGCTGCCGATCTTCCGTGCCAAGACTGCTCCTACAGACGCGTGTTGCCGAACAAAGTACGCGTCCTACGAGCCAACCTTCACCGCGGAGACGGAAATCACCCGCCAGATGTCGACAAGTCCACAGACTCGCGGTCGGGGACCGCCCGCCCTCAGGGCTTGTTGCCGCCGGAGTCGCCGCCGAGGTTGCCGAGTTCACCGACGAAGTCCGTGAACTGGTTGAACAGGTGGGTCAGCTCGCCCCACCAGGTGCGGCCCGTGCCGATCCACTCCTGGAGCGGGCTGAACTCCCAGACGAGCCAGCCGGCCACGAAGAAGATGACGATCGTGAACAGGCAGCCCTTCAGACAGCCGAGGCCGGGGATCTTCATCGGGTTGGCGCCGCGCTGGCGCGGCTCGCGGGGCTGCCGGGGCTCGGGCGCGGGCCGCTGCGCCTGCCGCTGGGGCTGGGGCTGCGGAGCCGGTGCCGGTGCGTACCGCTGGGGCTGCTGCTGAGGCTGCTGCGGCGGGGCGTACTGCTGCTGGGGCTGCTGCTGGTAGCCGTACCCGCCGCCCTGCTGGGGCGGGTAGCCGCCCTGCTGGGGCCGCTGCTGCGGGCGCTGCGGCGGCTGCTGCGGCCGGGACACCTGCCGCTGGGGTCGGCGGCGCAGCGGGTCCTCGCCCGGGTCGAGGTACTGCTGGACCTGGGTCTGTTCGTTGCGGTCGCGGGCCGCCCGCAGCTGGGTCTGCCAGGGGTGCGGCTGTTCGGGCTGCTGCTGTCCCGGCTGGTGCTGCGGCACCGGCGGCAGTACGGCCGTCGGGTCGGCGGCACCGCCCGGGCCGCCCGTGTGCGGCAGGACGGCGGTGGCGTCGGCGGCGCCGGCGGGCCCGGCGGCACCGGTGTGCGGGAGCACGCTGGTCGCGGCGTTCGGGTCGTACGCCCCCTGGGGCAGGCCCGCTCCCGCGTCCGCGCCCGGCACCTGTGCGGGCGCCGGGTCCGGGGCGAGGAGATGGACGACGCCCTCGGCGGCGGCGATCTGCATCGAGTTGGCGTGCACCCCGATGCCCTCGGCGACGATCCGCAGCCCGCGCGCGAGGTTCTGGGCGCTCGGCCGGCCCTCGGGGGTCTTGCTCAGGCAGCGCTCTATGACCGTCCACAGCGGGTCGGGGACGGTGGAGGGGCGGCGCGGTTCGGCGCTGAGGTGCTGGTGGAGCACTTCGAGCGCGGAGCCGCCAGCGAACGGCGGACGGCCGGTGACCAGTTCGTACAGCAGGATGCCGGCGCCGTAGATGTCGACCGCCGAGGTCTGCGGACGGCCCTCCGCCGACTCGGGCGCCACGTACGCGGGCGTGCCGACGAACTCGCTGGTGCGGGTCAGGCCCGGGGAGTCGGCGAGGCGGGCGATGCCGAAGTCGGTGAGCATCGGGTGCATCTGGCCGCCCTCCTGCATCAGCAGGACGTTGGCCGGCTTCAGGTCGCGGTGGACCACGCCGTCGGCGTGGCTCGCGGCGAGCGCGTCGGCGACCTGGGCGGTGAGCAGCGCGGCGGCCACCGGCGTCAGCGGGCCGTTCTCGCGCAGGTAGCGGTGCAGGTCGGGGCCGTCGACGAGGTCCATGACGAGCGCCAGCAGATCGCCCTCGACCACCAGGTCGCGGACCCGGACGATGTTCGGGTGCGTCAGGCGCAGCAGCACGGACCGCTCGCGCAGGAACCGCATCACGACATCGGGGTCGCTCGCCAGTTCCTCCTTGAGGACCTTGATCGCGACGGTCTCCCCGGGCTGACCGGGCACGGCCGCCTCGGCGCCCGCGGTCTCGCGCTGGCGGGCTCGCCAGACGGTGCCCGTGGCGCCGCGTCCGAGCGGCTCCTCGAGCAGGTACTTGCTGCCGACTGGCCGCACGTCACGCGCTCCCTGCTGCTTGCTGGCTGCTTGCTGCTTGCTTGCTGCTTGCTTGGCTGTTCTGCCTGTGTTCCGACCCACTGTAGTGCCGGGGTCCCTGTACCGGGCTGTCCTCTTCCTATGGGCCTTACGTACGGTTACGTGCCTTCTTCCCTGCCCGTTCGAAGGGAAGACGCGCACCCCGGTCCCCCGGTTGCCGCACCCCGGCGTGACCGATCTCAACTGATCGTCGTCCGATCGCCGGCGATCGAATGGTCAGGCACTTTTGCGGGCAGAGCCGACCAATCAAGATCACTTGCACTCGGGCGGTGGGCGGATTGTCGGTGACAGGTGCGAGGATGCCTGCAGTACTGGCCGATGTGCTCGTGCGGGGTGGGGGGTTGTCCGCGCCCGGGCAGAAGGGACCGCTGACGGCGATGCAGATCCGGCTGACCGTCGTAGACCCGCTGGGCGCGTCCGCGGAGGGGCGGGGCCGCGCCGCGAGCTGCGACGTACTGGTCACGGCGCCCGCCGGCACGGCCCTGGCCGAGGTCGCGTCCGCCCTGTCCGCCGCGGTCTCCGGGGAGAGCGCGAGCGGCGCGCCCGTCGTCCTGTACGCGGGCGCGGAGCGGCTCGACAGCCGGCGCTGCACCCTCGGCGAGCCCCCGCTGATCGACGGCGCGGTCCTCGCCGTGGGCGCCCCGGCCGACCCCGAGCCACATCCCGAGGTCGACGACGCCCCCGCCCGGCTGCACGTGGTCGCGGGCCCGGACGCCGGCGGGGTGCACCTCCTGCACGGCGGCCAGGTCCGCGTCGGCCGCTCCGCCGAGGCCGACGTCCCGCTGGACGACCCGGACGTCTCCCGGCTGCACTGCGCGGTGACACTGACCCCCGACGGGCGCGCCACGGTCACCGACCTCGGCTCCACCAACGGCACCACCCTGGACGGCGGCCGCATCCAGTCCCGCCCCGTCCGGCTGACCCCGGGCGCGCTGCTCAGGGTCGGTGAGTCGGCGCTGCGGCTCGCTCCCCCCGGCGGCCCGGGCGCCCGCGTGCCCACCGCCCCGGACGGCGAGGGCCACGTACGCGTGCCCTGCGGCGACACGGCGGACGGCGCCGGGGGACGCACCGGCGGCGGGCCCGTGCGCGAGACGCCCGCCGGGAAGCCGGGCGGTCCGGCCGCCGCCGGACCCGCCCACGCGCGTGTGCCGGGCGCGAGGACCGACGGCCCGGAGCCCGTCGGCACCCCCGCACCGCCCCACGGCCCGACCGGCCACGGCTACGGCTCGGTCGACTGGACCGCCTCCGCGGCCCCCCGCCCCGAGCGGGCCCGCACCCCCGCCCCCGGCGAGACCGCCTCGGTGCCGGGCCAGGGCGGCGCCCCGCACATCGAGAACCACCCGGCCCCCGGCGGAGCCCGCCGCGCGCCCTCCTCCGGCTCGTCCCACGACACCCACGCCGGCTCCGCCGGCCTGGGCTCCTTCGCCCAGCCCCACGGCGGCGAGCCCCACGGCACCGAGCCGCAGGACGACGCACGGGGCCCGCACGGCACCGCCCCCGACGACGACGCCCCCTCCGCGTCCCGCCGCAAGGGCACCCCCCTGCGCGGCACCGACATCCCGCCCGGTGTGCGCAGGCGCGGGGGTCTCTCCGCGTGGGCGCGCCGTCTGGCCGGCGGACGCGGCGGCGCGCAGGACGGCCTGGACACCGATGCCTACGACGACGCACCGGGCGCCGGAACGCCCTCCTCGGCCGTGACCGCGCCCGCGCCGGAGACCTGGCCGGACCCGGCGGCGCTGCTGCTGACGGCCCTGGCCCCGGGCCCCCGGCTGTGGGAGCGCGCCCCCGGCCATCCGGAGGCGCTGACGGTCCGGCTCGGCACGGCGGACCGGCCGGCGCCGGACGGCTCGGGCCTGCTGCCGGCCGTACCGGTGACGGCGGGGCTGCGCGAGGCGGGGGCGCTGGGCCTGGCCGGGCCGCGTCCGCGGCTCGCGGGGCTGGCCCGCGCGGTGCTGGCGCAACTCGCCGCGCTGCACTCCCCGGACGCCCTGGAGATCGTGCTGATCAGCACGGACCGGGCGCGCAGCGAGCAGGAGCGCACCGCGGAGTGGGCCTGGCTCGGCTGGCTGCCCCATCTGCGTCCCGGCCACGGCCAGGACTGCCGTCTCCTGCTCGCCTACGACCACGACCAGGCGGCGGCCCGCACCGACGAGCTGCTGCGCCGTCTGGCGGACCGGCAGCCGGACGGCGGCGCCCCCGCACCCGTCACCGCGCACCGCCCGTCCTGGGCGCGGGCCGAGGACGGGGCGGGCTTCCCCGGCCCGTACACGGTGGTCGTCGTGGACGGCGACCCGGGCGGCGCCGATCTGCGCGAGGCGGTCACCCGGCTGGCGGTGGCGGGCCCCCGGGCCGGCATCCATGTGCTGTGTCTGGCCGAGACGTCCGCCGTGTCGCCGGCCGCCCCGGTGACGCGGGCGTACGAGACGGCCTGCGCGGCGGCACCGGCGTTTCGCGCGTGCGGGGCGGTGGCGCTGCTGAGCGGGGACGTGGCGACGGCGCTCCGGCTGTTCCGGGTGGCGCCGGAGGGCGACGGCAGGTCGGGCCCGGTGGGCCAGGGCACGCTCGCCGCCGTGGACGCGGTCTCCCCCGCCTGGGCCGAGCGGTTCGCGCGCGCCCTGGCCCCGCTGCGCCCCGACGGCGGCGGCGAGCGGCACACCCGCGTGTCGGCCCCCCTGCCCCCGTCCGCCCGGCTCCTCGACGAACTGGGCCTGGCCCGGGCCACCCCGGCCTCCCTGATGGCCCGCTGGGCGGACGCGGCCGACGACACCGAGGCGCTCGGCGGACGGGCCTGGGCCGTGCTGGGCGCGGGCCCGCGCGGTCCGGTCGCGGTGGACCTCGCCGCCGAGGGCCCCCATCTGCTGATCGAGGGCCCGTCCGGCAGCGGCCGTACGGAGCTGCTGCGGGCGGTCGTCGCCTCGCTGGCCGCCGCCGAGCGCCCGGAGCGGCTGAGCGTGCTGCTGCTGGACGGCGGCGACACCGTCGGCAAGGGCACCGGCGGCCAGGGCGACGGTCTGCGCGTCTGTACGGACGTACCGCATGTCACCGGCCATCTGACCGCCAACGACCCGGTCCGGATGCGGGAGTTCGCGCAGTCGCTGAGCGCCGAGCTGAAGCGGCGGGCCGAGCTGCTCGGGCTCTCCGACTTCGCCGAGTGGCACACGCACCGCGAGGTGTCCGGCCGGATCGTGCCGCAGCGCACCCCGGCCGCCCCCGCGCCCTCGTCCTCCGGCGCCGCCGACCTCGACACCCCGCCCAGCTCCACGCTCCGCCTGCGCCCCTCGGCGGCCGCCCGCCGGCAGGCGGAGACGCCCGCGCCGCTGCCCCGTCTGGTGGTCGTGGTCGACGACCTCGACGCGCTGGTCTCCCCCGCCCTGGGCTCCCCCGGCCGCCCCGCCGCGGGCTCGGTGATGCGCGCGCTGGAGGCGGTGGCCCGCGAGGGCGACCGCCTCGGTGTGCACCTGGTGGCGGCGACGGCTCCCGACGCCCGGACCGCCGAGTCGGAACCGGCCCGCCGTTCCACCGTTCGGGTCAGCCTCGACCCCCCGGCTTCGGGCGCCGACGAACCGGCCCCCGGCCGGGGCCGCCTCAGGGGCGCGGACGGCCGCCTCACCGCCTTCCAGGGCGGCCGGGTCACGGGCCGCATCCCCCGCACGGCGACCCTGCGCCCCACCGTGGTCCCCCTGGAATGGCACCGTATGGGCGACCCGCCCACCCGCCGCCCGGTCCGCGAACTGGGCAACGGCCCGACGGACCTGGCGCTCCTGGCCAGCGCTCTGGAGCGGGCGGCGGCGACCGACAAGCACCGGTCCGGCACCTCCAGCCCGTCCGGCGTCTGAGGACGGGTTCCCTTCAGGGCCGAAGCGGGGGCCCGGGGGCGGCAGCCCCCCGGGCGCCGACCGCGACACCGTCCGCCCGTCACGACGCGGTCACGATCTCCCGGTTGACAGCGCGGGCGCTCTTGCCGACCACCGTCACCCGGCGTAGACCAGTGCTCACGGGACAGCGCTCGACGTTCGACGAGATCCGAAGAACGGGGTCGTGATGCGCAGGACGAGCAACACCATCCGGACACGCAGGACCGTGAAGACGGCCGCCGCGCTCGCGGCGGGAGCCCTCGCGCTCTCGCTCACCGCGTGCGGCGGGGACGACGACAAGAGCACCGGCAACGGAAGCGGCACCGGCACCGGGGACACCGGCAGCGGCCTGAGCCTGCCCAAGCTGGACGGGACCACGCTCGAGGTGGCCGCCGTGTGGACGGGCTCGGAGCAGGCGAACTTCAAGAAGGTCCTGGCGGAGTTCGAGAAGCGCACCGGCGCGAAGGTGACCTTCGTGCCCGCGCAGGACCCGATCATCAACTTCCTGGGGTCGAAGATCGCGGGCGGTTCGCCGCCGGACGTGGCGATGCTCCCCCAGCCCGGCGCCGTCAAGCAGGCGGTCGACCAGGGCTGGGCGAAGCCGCTGGGCGCGGACGCCCTGAAGGAGCTGCGGAAGAACTACTCGCAGGGCTGGCAGGACATCGGCAAGGTCGACGGCAAGCAGTACGGCGTCTACTACAAGGCCGCCAACAAGTCGCTGATCTGGTACAACGCGCAGGTCTTCGAGAACGCGGGCGCGAGCGAGCCGAAGACGTGGGACGAGCTGCTGAACACCGCGCAGACGGTGTACGACTCCGGTGTCACGCCGTTCTCGGTCGGCGGCGCCGACGGCTGGACGCTCACCGACTGGTTCGAGAACGTCTATCTGTCCCAGGCGGGCCCGGAGAAGTACGACCAGCTCGCCCAGCACAAGATCAAGTGGACGGATCCGTCGGTGAAGGAGGCGCTGACCACGCTGGCCCAGGTCTGGGGCAAGAAGGACTGGATCGCGGGCGGGGCGAGCGGCGCGCTCCAGACGGAGTTCCCGGCCTCGGTGACACAGACGTTCACCGGCGGCGACCAGCCGAAGGCCGCCATGGTCTACGAGGGCGACTTCGTGCAGGTCAACATCGCGGACACCAAGGCGAAGGTGGGCACGGACGCGAAGGTGTTCCCGTTCCCGAAGGCCGGCGGCACCGCGCCGGTGGTCTCCGGCGGTGACGCGGCGGTCATCCTGAAGGACTCCGAGGGTGCGCAGGCGCTGGCGACCTTCCTGGCCTCGCCGGAGGCCGCGACGATCCAGGCCAAGCTGGGCGGCTACCTCTCGCCGAACAAGAACGTCGCGATCTCCTCGTATCCGAACGAGGTCCAGCAGAAGATCGCCAAGGCGCTGATCGCGTCCGGCGACGACTTCCGCTTCGACATGTCCGACCAGGCCCCGCAGGCCTTCGGCGGCACGCCCGGCAAGGGCGAGTGGAAGGATCTCCAGGACTTCCTGAAGAACCCGACGGACGTGGCCGGCACCCAGAGGCAACTGGAGTCGGACGCGGCGGCGGCGTACGGGAACTGACCCGGCGATGAGGCGGTCCGTAACCGGCACGCGCAAAACCGTGGCGGCGCTCTTCCTGCTGCCCGCCCTGGTGCTGCTGGGCGCGCTCGTGGTGTACCCGATCGGGTACTCGGTCGTGCGCAGTTTCTACGACCGGTCCGGCGACGGTTTCGCCGGAGTCGACAACTACAAGGCCCTCTTCACGGACGCCGGCATCCGCACGGCCCTGAAGAACAACGTGATCTGGGTGGTGTTCGCGCCGACGGTCGCGACCGCCCTCGGTCTGATCTTCGCGGTGCTGACCGAGCGGGTGCGCTGGGGCACGGCGTTCAAGCTGGTCGTCTTCATGCCGATGGCGATCTCGATGCTCGCCGCCGGCATCATCTTCCGGCTGGTGTACGACCAGGACCCGGACAAGGGGGTCGCGAACGCGGTGTGGGTGGGGGTGCACGACACGTTCGTCCAGGCGTCCGCGTTCCCGAAGGCCCACCCGGGCCGTGACTCGCCGCTCACCGCACACAACGGCGGCTATCTCACCAAGGCGACGGTCAGCACCGGCACCCCGGTCGCCCTTCCCCTGGTCGGCGTCGCCCCCGACCAGATGCCCGACGGCGCGAAGAAGGCCGTGCGGGCGGCGCCGGACCCGGGAAGGATCACCGGCACCACCTGGCAGGACTTCACCCGCGGCAAGGGCGTCGGCACCCTGGGCGCCCCGGACCCCACGGAGCTGGGCTACGCCGGGATGAGGATCGAGGCGGTCAAGGACGGCAAGGTGGTCGCCGCCACCACGGCCGCCGACGACGGCACCTTCACCCTGCCCGCCGCGGCCGACGGGGCCCGGCTGCGGCTGCCCGCGAGCAACTTCGAGGAGCCGTACAACGGCCTGGACTGGCTGGGCCCCTCACTGGTCACACCGGCGATCATCGGGTCGTACATCTGGATGTGGGCCGGTTTCGCGATGGTGCTGATCGCGGCCGGGCTCGCCGGGGTGCCGCGGGAACTCCTGGAGGCGGCGCGGGTCGACGGGGCGAACGAGTGGCAGGTGTTCCGCCGGGTCACCGTGCCGCTGCTCGCGCCGGTCCTGGCGGTCGTCACCGTCACCCTGATGATCAATGTGCTGAAGGTGTTCGACCTGGTGTTCATCATCGCCCCGGGCTCCTCGCAGGACGACGCGAACGTGCTGGCGCTGGAGCTGTACCGCAAGGGCTTCTCGGAGAACCAGCCCGGCATCGCCAGCGCGATCGCGGTGTTCCTGCTGCTGCTGGTGATCCCGGTGATGTGGTTCAACGTGCGCAGGCTCAGGCGGGAGGTGCGGCGATGACGACGGCGGGCAGGTGGCTGATCGAGAAGGTCAACAGCGGTCTGGTCCGGGGCTTCCTCCTGGTCGTCGGCCTGTTCTGGCTGGTGCCGACGATCGGTCTGCTGATCTCCTCGCTGCGCTCCCCGGAGGACCTGAGCGCGAGCGGCTGGTGGACGGTGTTCGGCAAGCCCTCCCAGCTCACCTTCGACAGCTACCGCAAGCTGCTGGAGAACGGCGACATCACCGACTCCCTCGTCAACACGGTGCTGATCACCGTCCCGGCGACGCTGCTGGTCGTCTTCATCGGCTCGCTCGCCGGATACGCCTTCGCCTGGATGGAGTTCCCGGGCCGCGACTGGTGGTTCCTGGCCGTCGTGGGGCTGCTGGTGGTGCCGGTGCAGGTGGCGCTGATCCCGATCGCCGAACTCTTCGGCAAGATAGGTCTGTTCGGCTCGGTCTTCGGGGTGGTCCTGTTCCATGTCGGCTTCGGTCTGCCGTTCGCGGTGTTCCTGCTGCGGAACTTCTTCGCGGAGATCCCGCGCGAACTGCTGGAGGCGGCCCGGCTGGACGGGGCGGGCGAACTGCGCCTGTTCTTCAGGGTCGTGATGCCGCTGGGCGGTCCGGCGATCGCGAGCCTGGCCATCTTCCAGTTCCTGTGGGTGTGGAACGACATGCTGGTGGCGCTGGTGTTCACCAACGCCGACAGCCAGCCGATCACGGTCGCCCTCCAGACGCAGGTACGGCAGTTCGGCAACAACATCGACGTGCTGGCACCCGGCGCGTTCATCTCGATGGTGATCCCGCTGGCCGTGTTCTTCGCGTTCCAGCGGCAGTTCGTGTCCGGGGTGATGGCGGGAGCCGTCAAATAACCACCACGGGGGCGGGACGTCACGGTCCCGCCCCCGCTCGTTCACCCGGAATCCCCCGAATGCCGTACGAACCGTAACCGATTCACTCCATCGGCCGTTCCCGGGCAAGGCCCTGCCCGCGCCGACCCATGGATGCCCCTTGCCCAGGTTCAGTGTCATCGTCCCCGCGTACAAGGTTCAGGCGTATCTGCACGAGTGCCTCGAATCGGTGCTGTCCCAGTCGTGGACCGATCTCGAACTGATCGCCGTCGACGACTGCTCGCCGGACGCCTGCGGAGAGATCATCGACGAGTTCGCGGCGCGCGATCCACGGGTTCGCGCGGTGCATCTGCCGGAGAACGCGGGTCTGGGCCGGGCCCGCAACGCCGGGATGCGGGTGGCGGTCGGCGACTATCTGCTGTTCCTGGACTCCGACGACACCCTCACCCCGGACGCGCTGCGCGCGATCGCCGACCGGCTGAAGGAGACCGGCGAACCGGACGTCCTGGTCTACGACTACGCGCGCACCTACTGGACGGGCGAGGCCGAGCGCAACAAGGTCGCGGCCGTGCTCGGCGAACAGGGTCCGGCCCCGTTCCGGCTGGAGGACCGCCCGGAGTTGTTCCGGCTGCTGATGGTGGCCTGGAACAAGGCCTGCAAGCGGGAGTTCGTCGACCGCGTGGGCCTGGCCTTCCCGCCGGGCTACTACGAGGACACGCCGTGGACGTATCCGGCGCTGATGGCGGCGGAGTCGATCGCGACGCTCGACCGGGTCTGTGTGCACTACCGCCAGCGCCGCCGCGGCAACATCCTGTCCACCACCAGCCGCCGGCACTTCGACGTCTTCGAGCAGTACGACCGGGTCTTCGCGTTCGTCGAGGAGCACCCCGAGCTGGCGCGCTGGCGGCCGGTGCTGTTCCGCCGCATGGTCGACCACTTCACGACGATCTTCGCCAAGCGGGACCGGCTGCCGCGTGCCGCGCGCGCCGAGTTCCTGCGCCGGGCCCGCTCCCACTACCGCCGCTACCTCACCCCCGGCACCAGGATCCCGCTGCGCTCCCGGCTGCGCCACACCCTCGTCCACCTCGGCCTGCACCGCACCTACCGGGGGCTCCAGGCGGCCATGACCCTGCGCCGCCGCGCCGTGAAGCTCGCCGTGAAGCTGGCCCGCGCCCTGCGGGCCGCCCTGCTCCAGACGCACTACCGCGTCCAGCTGCGGCTGCCCCTGCGCGCCGACCGCGCGGTGTTCGGGGCGTACTGGGGGCGCGGGCACGGCTGCAACCCGGGCGCGCTGGAGGCCGCGTTCCGCGCCTACGCGCCCGAGGTGCGCACCGCGTGGATCGCGCGCCCCGAGCACCGGCAGGCGATCCCGCCGGGCCCGCGCCCCCTCACCCCCGGCACGGCCGCCTACTGGACGGCGCTGGCCCGCTCCAAGTACCTCGTCAACAACGTCAACTTCGACCGCAGGCTGGTCAAACGGCCCGGCCAGGTCTTCGTGCAGACCCAGCACGGCACCCCCCTCAAGCACATGGGCCTCGACCTCCAGGAACGCCCGGCGGCCGCCCGGGACATGGACTTCGAGGAGCTGCTGCGCGGCGTCGACAAATGGGACTACGTGCTGTCCGCCAACCGCCACACCACCCTGACCTGGGAGCGCGTCTACCCCGGCCGGTACCGGACCCTGGAGTACGGCTATCCGCGCAACGACGTCTTCCAGCGGGCGACCGCGGCGGACGTGGCCCGGCTGCGCGACTCCCTCGGCATCCCCCGCGACACGGTCGCGATCCTGTACGCGCCCACCCACCGCGACCACCGGCGCACCCAGTACCCCGCCCTGGACCTGGAGCGCGTCCTGCGCCGCCTGGGCCCGCGCTTCGTGGTGCTGGCCCGCGCGCACCACTGGCAGGGCGCCCTCCTCGCACAGCGCACGCCCGGGGTCATCGACGTCGGCGACCATCCCAGTGTCGAGTCGCTCTGCCTCGCCTCGGACGCCCTGGTCACGGACTACTCGTCGATCATGTTCGACTACGCCAACCTGGACCGCCCGATCGTGGTGCACGCCCCCGACGAGGACTGGGCGGCGTACCGGGCGGCCCGCGGCGTCTACTTCGATCTGCGTGCCGTCCCGCCGGGCGCGGTGGCGCGCAGCGAGGACGAGCTGATCGACATCTTCAGCACCGGCCACTGGCGCGGCTCCCGCTCGACGCAGCTGCGGGCCGGGTTCCGCGAGCGGTTCTGCCCGTACGACGACGGGCGCGCCGCCGAGCGGGTCGTACGGCGGATCGTGCTGGGCGAGACCCAGCTGCCGCCGGTCGTGCCGCTCGCCGAGCGCCGGCCCGTGCCGTCGGCGGCGGCCTCGGGCCACCCCCCGCTCACCGCCGTACCGCAGCCTTCCGGTGCGCAGCCCGTCACCGACGGCCGCTGAACACCGTTTGCCCGACGAACACACCGGCGCAGCACGCCCGACAGAGAAAGAGCAGCATGCCCCGCTTCAGCATCATCGTCCCGTCCCATGGGGTCGCGGGCCGGCTGTCCCTGGCGCTGGACTCCGTCCTCGCCCAGTCCTTCGGCGACTTCGAGCTGATCCCGGTCTGCGACGCGCCGGACGCCCCGGCCGCCGTCCTCGCCGCCGGGTACGCCGGGCGGGACCCACGGGTGACGCCGGTCCACTCGCCGCCGTCGGCGGGCCTGGCCGGGGCGCGCAACACCGGGATGCGGGCGGCGCACGGGACGTATCTGCTGTTCCTCGACGGTGACGACACCCTCGCCCCGGGCGCCCTGGCGGCGCTGGACGCCCGCCTTGCCGCCACCGGTGACGTGGACGTCCTGTACGTCGAGCACGAGCGCGTCCCGTGGTGGGAGGGCGAGCCGGCCAACCCGGCGGCCCCGCTGCTGGCGAAGGCCCCCGAGGGCGCCTTCACCCCGGCCGAGGCGCCCCGGATCACCGGGGTGCTGCTGCCCGCCTGGAGCGCCGCCTACCGCCGCGCCTTCCTCGCCGAGCGGCGGCTCGCCTTCCCCGAGGGGCACTTCACCGACATCGGCTTCGGCGCTCTGGTCACCCTGCGGGCCGAGCGGATCGCGGTGCTGCGCTCGGTCGTCGTGCGGCATCTGCTGCGCCGGCAGGGCAGCCGGCTCAACCTTCCGGGCGAGCACCACACCGAACTGCTGGACCGCATCGAGCCGGTGCTGGCCGCGGCCGCCGCACTCGGTCTGCCCGCCGACCGGTCGGGGCCGCTGTTCGAGCAGCTCTTCGCCCTCGTCCTCAAGACGGCCGCGCACCCGCGCCGGCTGCCGGGCCGCCGTCGCCGGGCCTTCTTCCGCCGCGCGGGCCGGCTGTACCGCCGCCACCGCCCCGCCGGTCTGCGCAGGCCGGGCGGGAGCCTCGGGGTGCAGCACCGGCTGCTCGCGGCAGGGGCGTACACGGCGTTCCGTGCGCTGCGCGGCGCCAACCAGCGGCTGTCGGCCGCCGCCCAGCGCCTGGCGCGCCCCCGGGGGCTGCGCACGCGCCTGTTCTACCGGCGCCAGCTGCGCCGCCGTCTCGACCCGAACCTGGCGGTGTACTGCGCCTACTGGGGCCGCGGTTACGCGTGCAGCCCGGCCGCGATCCACGCGAAGGCCGCCGAACTCGCCCCGCACATCCGCTCGGTGTTCCTCGTCGAGCCCGGTCAGGCGCACACCGTGCCCGAGGGCGTCGACCACGCCGTGATCGGCAGCCGCCGCTACTGGCAGGTCCTGGCCCGCGCCACGTACCTGGTCAACAACGCCAACTTCGCGGAGGGCGTGGTCAAGCGGGAGGGCAGTGTGCATGTGCAGACCCAGCACGGCACCCCGCTGAAGAAGATGGGTGTCGACCAGTCGACGTACCCGGTGGTGGCGGCCGCGAGCGGCTCGTTCACCAAGCTGCTCGGGCGGGTGGACCGCTGGGACTTCAACCTCTCCTCCAACACCCACTCCACACAGGTGTGGGAGCGCGCCTTCCCCGGCCGCTACGAGCACCTGGAGTACGGCTATCCGCGCAACGACGTCCTCTACACGGCGACCGCCGAGGACGTGGCCCGGATCCGGCGGGAGCTGGGGGTGCCCGAGGGGAGGACGGCCGTGCTGTACGCGCCGACCCACCGCGACTGGCGGACCGGCTTCGAGGGCGGCCTGGACCTGGAGGCCTTCTGCGAGGCGGCCGGCGAGGACGTCGTCGTCCTGCTGCGCGCCCACTACTTCTACGACGTGGGCCGCGCCCGCGGCACGGGCCGGATCCTCGACGTCACCGGCCACCGCTCCTCCGAGGAGGTGTGCCTGGCCGCCGACGCGCTGGTCACGGACTACTCGTCGATCATGTTCGACTACGCCAACCTGGACCGCCCGATCGTCGTGTACGCCGACGACTGGGAGGTCTACACCGAGACGCGGGGCGTGTACTTCGACCTGATGGCGGCGCCGCCGGGACCGGTGGCCCGTACTCCGGAGGAGCTGGCGCGGGTGTTCCGCGACGGCGGGTACGCCTCGCCGGAGTCCGGGGAGCTCAGGGCCGCGTTCCGGGCCCGTTTCTGCCAGTTCGACGACGGCCGGGCCGCCGAGCGCGTGGTGCGCAGGGTGCTGCTCGGCGAGCCCCCGGAGGCGATCGAGCCCGTGCTGCCGCTCGCCGAACGCGTCCCGGCCCCCGCCGCCACCCCCGTGAGGAGCTGACCCCCGCAGTGCCCCGCTTCAGCGTCATCGTCCCCTGTTTCAAGGTGCAGGGATTCCTGCGCGAGTGTCTCGACTCGCTGCTTTCGCAGTCGTACGCGGACTTCGAGGTGATCGCCGTCGACGACCGCTCGCCCGACGGCTGCGGCGCGATCCTCGACGAGTACGCGGCCCGCGACGAGCGGGTCCGGGTGCTGCATCTGCCGGAGAACGTGGGCCTCGGCCGCGCCCGCAACGCGGGCCTGCCGCACGCGGGCGGCGACTACCTGTTCTTCCTCGACAGCGACGACACCCTCACCCCGGGCGCCCTGCGCGCGATGGCCGACCGGCTGGCCGGGTCCGCCGACCCGGACGTACTGGTGTTCGACTACGCGCGCACCTACTGGTGGGGCGGCACCCGCCGCAACGCCCTCGCGCACATCCTCGCCGAGGCCGAGGCCGGGAGCGGAGCCGGGAACGGGAACGGGAACGGGAACGGGGGCGGCACGGACGGCACCTTCACGGCCGCCGAACGCCCCGAGATCCTCGATCT
Organism: Streptomyces griseoruber; assembly: GCF_001514205.1. GTDB lineage: Bacteria > Actinomycetota > Actinomycetes > Streptomycetales > Streptomycetaceae > Streptomyces > Streptomyces griseoruber. The sequence goes on from NZ_KQ948790.1 coordinate 24,120, forward strand.
GCTGATGGTGGTGTGGAACAAGGTCTACCGGCGCGACTTCGTCGAGAGCAACGGCTTCGCCTTCCCGCCCGGCTACTACGAGGACACGCCCTGGACGTTCCCGGTCATGCTCAGCGCGGAGCGGATCGCCGTGCTGGACCGGATCTGCCTGAACTACCGCCAGCGCCGCCAGGGCAACATCCTGTCCACCACCAGCCGCAAGCACTTCGACATCCACGACCAGTACGAGCGGGTCTTCGCCTTCGTCGACTCCCGCCCGGAGCTCGCGGGCTGGCGGCCGTATCTGCACCGCAAGATGGGCGAGCACTGCCTGGACATCCTGGCCAAGCCGGACCGGCTGCCGCCGTCCGACAAGAAGGAGTTCTTCCGCCGCACGGCCGAGATGTTCCGCTCCCGCCGGCCGGACGGCGAACCGGTGCCGGCTGAACTGCGGGTGCTGGAGCACGGATACGCGGCCTACCGGGCGCGGCGGCAGGCCGAGCGCGCGCGGCGGGAGCTGGCGCGGCGCAGGACGCTCGTACGCCGGGCGGCCGGGGCGCGTGCCCAGCGCGCGGTGGACGGGGTGCGCGCCCGCCGGCCGATCGATCCGCAGCTGGTCGTGTACTCGGCGTTCTCGCACCGGGGTGTGCTGGGCGACCCGGGGGCGGTCTACCGCAAGGCGCTGGAGATCGCGCCGCAGTTGCGCGGGGTGTGGGTGGTGCGCGACGAGGAGACGGCCGCCGGGCTCCCGGAGGGCGTCGAGCACGTCCTGCTGGACTCGCCCGCGTACCGGCGGGTGACCGCGCGGGCGGGCTTCTTCGTCAACAACGTCAACTGGCCGGGCGCGCTGGCCAAACGCCCCGGCAGCGTCCACATCCACACCCACCAGGGCACCCCGCTGAAGTACATGGCCGCCGATCTGCTGAACCGGCCCGGGGCGCGGTACGGGGTGGACGTGCCGCAGATGCTGCGCCGCGCCGACCGCTGGGACCACAGCCTGGTCGCCAACCGGCACTCGGAGCTGGTGTGGGAGCGGGCGTACCCGTGCCACTTCGCCTCCGCCCGCACCGGCAGCCCGCGCAACGACGTGCTGGTCGGCGCGGACCCCGGGGCGGGCGCGGCGGTGCGGGCCCGGCTGGGCATCCCGGCGGGGCACACCGTGGTGCTGTACGCGCCGACGCGGCGGGAGTACGTCCGGGGCGGGCACGTCGACCGGATCGACCTGGCCCGGTTCGCCGCCGGGCTGGGCGAGGGCCACACCCTCGTCGTACGGCTCCACCCGTCCCTGGCGACCGGGCACGCGCGCGGGATGGGCCTGGCGGACCTGCACCGGCGCGGGGTGCTCGTCGACGCGACGGACGAGCCGCACGTGGAGGACGTGATGCTCGCCTCGGACGTACTGGTCACCGACTACTCGGCCCTGATGTTCGACTACGCCAACCTGGACCGGCCGATCGTCGTCCACGCCGACGACTGGGAGGCGTACACGGCGAGCCGGGGCACCTACTTCGACATCACCGCCGAGGCGCCGGGCCATGTCTCGCGCTCCTTCGGCGAGCTGGCCCGGCTGCTGGCCTCCGGGAGCTGGCGGGACGAGGACTCCACCCGGCTGCGGGCCGCGTTCCGGGCGCGTTTCTGCGCGTACGACGACGGACACGCCGCCGAACGGGTCGTACGGCGGCTGCTGCTGGGCGAGGAGTTCCCGGACGTCGCGGCGGCGAAGGTGCCCGCGCCGGGCGCGGCGCACGAGGAGCTCGCGTCGACCTGAGCGGCGGGCCCGCGTGATAGGCCGGATACCGTGAATCTCCTGAATCTCCTGAATCTCCTAAATGTCACGAATATTCGTAGAATCCGCTCACTCGTCGCGGCCCGTCCGGTCCGGCCGCGGGTCTGGGTGCTGGTCCTGGCCGGTGTGTTCGCGGTGCTCCAGCTCGCGAACGTCACCGGCCGGGACACCCCGGACACCAAGAACTACCTGTCGTACGCGCTGAGTCTGCGCGGGGAGGGCAAGCGGGAGGCGGCGGCCGCGAGCATCGACTACGCCTGCCGCAGCGGTGCCTCGATCGCGGCGCGGCGGCAGAGCGTGGACGTGCTCCGCTTCCACCGGCCGGACCCGGCCGGGCGGGTGCTGGCCGCGTGCCGGGAGCGCGAGTGGCGCGCCGTCGAGGCGCGGCTCGGGGCGGGGCAGAGCGGTGGGCGCACCGCGCCGTTCATGCCGGAGCGTTTCATGCGGATCTTCGAGGCGCGGCCCGGCTACCCGGTGTTCCTGCTGCCGTTCCTGACGCTGTTCGGGGTGACGTGGGGGCTGTGGCTGGCGGGGGTCGCGGTGACGGTGGCGGGCGGGGTGCTGGTCTTCCTGGTCCTGCGCACCCTGCGCGCGGCGGCCCCCGTGTGCCTGACGGGGCAGGCCCTGTTCTACGTCCTGCCGTGCGGCACGACCGCGATGCGTCCGATGACCGAGGGACTGCTGCTGGCGCTGACGCTGGCCGCGGTGTGGGGGTGCGCGCTGGCCCTGGACGGGGACGCGCGGCGGGTGCGCGCGGGACTGTGGCTGGTCGGGGGCGCGCTGGCCGCGCTGTTCACGGTCAAGCACGCGCAGGCGCTGTTCCTCGGGGCGTGCCTGGCGGGCGCGGGCGCGCTGGTCGCGATGCGGCGCCGGCGGGCCGGGCGGGAGCCGGGGCGGGGGGTGCTCGCGGTGACGGCGGTGGGCTGCTGCGGGGTGCTGGGGACCGTGCTGCTGGCCCGGCTGCTGCACCTTCCGTCGGAGTCGGAGAGCCTTCAGGATCTGCTGACCGCGCACTTCTCCCGGCCGGACCGCACGCGCGCGTGGCCGGAGTTCCTGCATCTCCAGGTCAATTTCTGGGTGGAGTGGACGCGCCGTCAGCTGTGGGAGCCGCTGTTCGCCGTGGCGGTGGCGGCGGGGGCGTGGGGGGTGCTGCGGGGGCGGCGGCCGGCCGGGGTGTTCGTGGTGGCCGCCGCGTTCACCGGGGTCCTCACCCAGGCCGGGCATCCGGACATCAGCATCTGGGGCGACCGGCTGATCGTGCTGGCGTGGCTGCTGCCGGTACTGGGGCTGCCGCTGCTGCTGGAGTCGGTCCCGCCGCGGGAGCGGATCGCGCTGCCCGCGCAGGACCGGCCGGGTCCGCCGGACCGGGCTCGAACGGTCCGGCGGGGCCCGTTCGCGGGAATGACTCCGTTCGGGCTCACCCGCCGGGGTGACAGGGGGCGAGGCCGTTGATGCGGGAGGGAAGGTACGGCCAATGCCCCTCATGCGCAACTTTGACCCAGCTTGTCACTTTTTGGTCCACGCCCGGTGAGCGCCGGTGTCCTGATCCGGCGTCCGGCGCGCGGCGCCGGGGCGCTGCGCCGCCGGCGGGTGTGGCGTCCGAGCCCGTACCAGGTCTTCGGCTTCCTGTTCTGGCTGGTGACGACGCTGGCGTTCTGGCGGGTGCCGCTGTGCTGCGACGCGGGGGTGCACGCGGCCGTCGTGGAGCGCCTGAAGGCCGGTCTGCTGCACCCCCGGCACCCGATGGCCGATCTGCCGGGCGCGGGCAGCCCCTACTACTCGCCGTACGCGGTGGCCGAGGGTGTGTTCGCCCGGCCGACCGGGCTGACGGGGTGGGAGGTGCTGCGGGTCGCCGGGCCGGTGAATCTGGTCGTGCTGCTGACCGGTCTCGGCCGGTTCGTGCGGGCGCTGACGCCGAGACCGTGGGCGCCGGTGCTCGCGCTGGCGGCGATGACGCTGCTGTGGGGCACGGAACGCGCCTGGTGGAGCGGCTATCTGGGCCTGATGTCGATGACCGGCAACCTCGGCTATCCGTCCACCTTCGCGATCGGGCTGGCCTTCTGGGCGTGGGCGCTGACGGCGGCACGCGCGCGTGACGAACGCCTGGTCCGGTACGTCGGCCCGGACGGGCTGCGCGGCTTCACCGGGTACGCGGGGGTCGGCGCGCTGTACGGGGCGATCCTGCTGGTGCATCCGATCACCGCGGTGGCGGCCGTGACGGGCGGTGTCGCGGTGGTCCTGGGCCGGCAGCGGGAGTGGCGGCCGGCGGTGGCGGCGCGGTGGACGGTGACGGCCACGACGGCACTGCTGGTCGCCGCCGCCTGGCCGTACTTCGATGTGTTCGCGCTGGCCGGGGACGGCAGCGTCGACGGGATGCACCGACGGCTGTACGACGATCTGACCGGCCATTTCTGGCTGGCGCTGCTGGGCCTGCCGGCGCTGTGGGCGCGGGCGCGGCGCTCGGCGCGCGATCCGCTGGTGCTGATGTTCGCCCTGGACTGTCTGGTGGTGGCGTACGGGTTCGTCAGCGGCCACTACACCTACGGGCGGATCCTCGGCCTGACGCTGGTGCCGCCGCAGTTCGCGCTGGCGGTGGAGCTGGCGGCGCCCCGGCCGTGGGGGGTGTGGCGCAGGGCGCTGGGCGCGGTGGCGGCCGCCGGGGCCTGTCTGGGGCTGCTGACCGTGCAGGCGGGGGCGGTCGTGCCGCGTGCGCTGGATCCGGTGGGCTTCGACCAGCCGCCGCGCTGGCCGGCGTACGACTGGGCGGCGCGGCACATCGGGCCCGGGGAGGTGGTGATCACCGACGGGTACTTCGCCGTCCACGCGATCGCCGGGTACGGGCCGAACCTCGCCGCGCCCGCCTGGCCGGACGCGGCGCTGGACGAGCGGGCGAGGCTGCGCCGCATGGCGGACGTCCGGGCGTATCTCGCCCCCGGCTCGACACGGGCCGGGCGGGCGGCGATCGTCCGCCGCTACCGGGTCCGCTGGCTGCTGCTGACGCGCTGGCACCCGGTGCCCGAGGAGGCCGTGGTGGTGGCGTGGAGCCGGCGGACGGGGGAGGTACTGGCGCGGGTGGGATGAGACACGCGGACCCGGGGTGCCGGTGGACAGAGGCCTCCCGAGGGGTCGCCCGATGGTCCGGGTCCCGCGGGAGGCCTCGGGCCGGGGGCTTCGCGCCCCCTCCGGGGGTTACTCGATGACGAGGTCGACGTCGATGTTGCCGCGGGTGGCGTTGGAGTAGGGGCAGACCTGGTGGGCGGTCTCGACCAGCTTGCGGCCGGTCGCCTCGTCCAGGGTGTCCGGGAGCTCGATGCGCAGCGTCACCTTCAGGCCGAAGCCCTCGCCCTGCTTGCCTATGCCGACCTCGGCGGTCACGGCGGCGTCGGAGACGTCGACCTTCGCCTGGCGGCCGACGAGACCGAGAGCGCTGCCGAAACAGGCCGCGTAGCCGGCGGCGAACAACTGCTCCGGGTTGGTGCCCTGACCGTTGCCGCCCATCTCCACCGGCAGGGCGAGCGCGAGGTCGATCTTCCCGTCGTTGGTGACGGCGCGGCCCTCGCGGCCGTGGGTGGCGGTGGCGACTGCGGTGTAGAGCGCGTCCATTGATGAACCGTCCCTCTCGGATGAGTCTGTGTCGGGGGGTGGCCGGTCCGGCCGCTTCTCGCGTCCGGGCCGCTCACGGGGACAAGTAGAGCACACAATTCAATTGCGCACAACTAAATGGCCCGCTGGAGTTACCCTGGAGACATGACCCCGACGTCGACCCCTCTCTCCGCCCCCGCCCCCTCGGAGAACTGGCTGCGCCTGGACCGCCAGATCTGCTTCTCCCTGCACGCGGCCTCGCGTGCCTTCAACGGCGTCTACCGCGTGATCCTCAAGGAACTGGGGCTGACCTACCCCCAGTACCTGGTGATGCTGGTGCTGTGGGAGCAGGGCGAGCTGCCCGTGAAGAAGCTCGGAGAACATCTGCGCCTGGACTCCGGCACGCTGTCGCCGCTGCTCAAACGGCTGGAGACGGCGGGCCTGGTGATCCGGGAGCGCAGCGCGCGCGACGAGCGCTCGGTGGAGATCCGGCTGACCGAGGAGGGTGCCGCGCTGCGGGAGCGGGCGCTCCAGGTGCCCCGGCGGATCGTCTCGGCGACCGGGTTCGAACTGGAGGAGATCAGCGAGCTGAGGGAGCGCCTGGACCAGCTCACCGGCGCCCTGGACGCGGCGGCGCTGGAGGAGGAGCCGGGGGCCCGGCAGGGGTAGCGGGGCGGCGGGTGTAGAGGCGCAGGGTGACCCCGTCCCGGACGAACTCCCGTCTCGGTTCGCCCGGCACGAACTCCTCCGTCACCACGGTCAGCTTGACCCGCTCGGCCGGATTGCGGGGGTACCACGGGGAGCGCAGGGCGTAGGGCTCGGCCAGCACCCACAGCCGGTCCAGCGCGAGCAGCGCGCGGCGCAGCTCGGCGGCGCCCCGCTCCCGGCCGTAGAGCGTGCCGGAGGCGGGACCGGACGCCTCGAGCGCCACGTCCCGCACCCCCCGGAAGCCCTCGGGGTGCGACACCTTCGCGCGCCGTCCGATGGCCGGCAGGAACACCACGGCCTCGCCCGGCCGCACCTCGCGCGCGGCCAGCGCCGAGACGGCGGCGAGGGTGTCGGGACGACCGCGCAGGGTGCGGTCCTGGCGGTACAGGGGCAGGTACTGGGTGAACGCGAGGGCGACGGCGAGGGTTCCCGCCAGCGGGACCAGGGGCGACTTCGCCCCGAGCACCCGGTCGGCGCCCGCCGCCACCAGCAGCGGCGCCCCCGCGAGGGCGTACAGCACATAGCGGTCGTCGTACATCGGGCGGAGCTGGGAGACGGCCAGCAGGGTCAGCGGGGGGACGACCGCCCAGGGCAGGGCCACCGACGCGAGGGTCAGCCGGCGGGGGCCCGGCAGGGCGGCGAGGGCGAGGAGCAGACAGGTCCAGAAGACCGGCCCGCCCGTCCCGAGGAACGCGTGCAGCAGCCGCAGCGCGCTGCCCGTGCCCGGCCGGGGCAGCCACGCCACCTGGCCGGCCTGGGCCCGCGACACGACGGCGAGCGGGGTCAGGACGAGCACCGCGGCACCGGCCGCCGCGGCCCACCGCGCCCCGTCCCGTCTCCCCACGCGCGCGTGCAGGAGCGTCACCCCGTGGGCGAGCACCAGCGCCACCGCCAGCTCGTGCAGCAGACAGGTCAGGGCGAGGACGACGCCGTACGGCCACCAGGAGCACCCGTGGAGCGCCCGGACGAGCAGCAGGGTCGCCCCGGCCGCGCCGGCGCAGACGAGGGCGTAGGAGCGGCCCTCCTGCGCGTAGTGACCCACGAGCGGTGTGACGGCGTACAGCAGGCCCGCCCACAGGCCGACGCGCGGCCGGGCCAGCCGGGCGCCGAGGGCCGCGACCAGGCCCGCCGCGAGGGCCGCCGCGCAGACGGACGGCAGGCGCAGGAGGACCTCGCCGGGGCGGACGGCGAGGACGGCGTGCAGGAGCAGGTAGTACAGGCCGTGCACGGCGTCCACCCCGTGCAGCAGCCGCCAGATCTGCGGCACGGAGCGCCGCGCCACCTGGAAGGTGACGGCCTCGTCGCGCCACATGCCCCCGCGGTCCAGCCCCCACAGACCGAGCGCGAGCCCGGCGCCGACGGGAGGGAGCACCACCGCGCCGGCCCTGTTCCTGATGTCCACGGACCCCATTTTGTTGGATTTAGTACCGCTTCTTGGCTATTGACGGAGTATCTGAACTAAAGAGGCATTCGGGCGCCTTACGATCCGCCGTCATGAGACGTCGTCACCTTCTCGTCGCCCTCGGCGCCGCCTGGCTGGCCTCCCGCGCCCTGATGCTGTGGCTGCTCGCCCACGACTCCCTGGGAATCCTGGGCGGCCGGGTGGGCCGGGAGGTGTGGCACCTGTACCACCACTGGTACGGCGTCCTCGCGCACGGCGCCTTCCCCGCGCACGACACCCTGTGGCAGTACCCGCCGGGCGCCGGTCTCGTACTGCTGTCGCCGGGTGTGCTGCCGTGGTGGACGTACTTCCAGGCGTTCGTCGCCCTCACCGTCCTCTCGGACGCGGCGGTCGCCTGCGCGCTCGCCCACGCGGGCACCCGGCCCGGCCGCACCCTGGCCGGGGCCGCGGTCTGGGTGGGCGGGCTGCCCCTGCTGGTCCGCGTCCCGTTCGCCCGCTACGACGTGCAGGTCACGGCGCTCGCGGTGATCTCCCTGCTGGCGCTCGCCCGCTCCACGCGCGTGTGCGGGGCGTTCGCGGCCGTGGGGGCGCTGGTGAAGGTGTGGCCGGCGCTGGTGCTGATCGGCGTACGGCGCGGGCGCGACTCCCGGTCGGTGTGGTCGTCGGTGGCCCTGACCGGGGCCTCGCTGTTCCTGCTGCTGGTGTTCGTGTTCCGCAATCCGCTCGCCTTCGTGCGCCAGCAGGGCGGCCGGGGCGTGCAGATCGAGTCCCTGGGCGGGACGCTGCTCTCGCTGGCGACCCACGCCGGGTGGCCGGGCAGGGTCCACTACCGGTACGGCGCGATGGAGTTCACGGGGCCGTACGTCTCCAGCGTGGCGCACGCCTCGCTCGCCCTGACCGCCGTCGCCTTCGGCCTGCTCCTGCTGTGGCGGGTCCGCGCCCGGCACTGGACCGAGGCCGTGCCCTTCGACGCCGCGCTGAGCGCGGTCCTGCTGTTCACCGTGACCAGCCGGGTGATCAGCCCGCAGTACATGATCTGGCTGGTCGGCCTGGCCGCCGTCTGCCTCACCTCCCGGCACACCACCCAGCGTCCGGTGGTGGCGCTGATCCTCGCGTCGACCGCGGTCAGCGCCGTGATCTTCCCGGTCGAGTACGGCAAGGTCATCGAGTGCACCTGGACCGGAACCGGGCTGATGGTCCTGCGCAACGGCATGCTGCTCGCGGCGGCCGTGCTGTCCTACGTCCGCCTGTGGCGCGCGACCACGGCGCGCGCCCCCGAGCGCGCCGGGAGTTGTCCACAGGCCCTGCGGGAGAGCCGCACGCCTGCTTCACTGTGAGACGAACGGGCCGATCGCGGACGAAACCCACCGCAACCGGCCATCCTGCTTGGGGGAATCCAACATGACCTGGCTGATCACCGGCGGCGCCGGCTACATCGGGGCGCACGTCGTCCGGGCGATGACCGCGGCGGGCGAGCGGGCGGTGGTGTACGACGACCTGTCGACCGGCATCGCCGCGCGCGTGCCGGCGGGGGTGCCGCTGGTGACGGGCTCGACGCTGGACGGGGAGCGGGTCGCCCGCGTCCTCGCCGAGCACGCGGTCACCGGCGTCGTCCATCTCGCGGCGAAGAAGCAGGTCGGCGAGTCGGTGGAGCGGCCCCTGCACTACTACCGGGAGAACGTGGAGGGCCTCAGAGTCCTCCTGGAGGCGGTCACCGAGGCCGGGGTCGGGTCCTTCGTGTTCTCCTCCTCGGCCGCCGTGTACGGCATGCCGGACGTCGATCTCGTCACCGAGGACACCCCGTGCCTGCCGATGTCGCCGTACGGCGAGACGAAGCTGGCCGGGGAGTGGCTGGTCCGCGCGACCGGCCGGGCCACCGGCCTGTCCACGGCCTGCCTGCGCTACTTCAACGTGGCGGGCGCGGCCTCCCCCGACCTGGCCGACACCGGCGTCTTCAACCTCATCCCGATGATCTTCGAAAGGCTCACCGAGAACGCGCGGCCCCGCATCTTCGGCGACGACTACCCCACCCCCGACGGCACCTGCGTCCGTGACTACATCCATGTGGCCGACCTGGCCGAGGCCCATGTGGCCGCCGCCCACGCCCTGCGGACCTCCCCCGGCCGCGACCTCACCCTCAACATCGGCCGCGGCGAGGGCGTCTCGGTCCGGGAGATGATCGACCGCGTCAACACCGTCACCGGCCACACCCGCCCCCCGGCGATCGCCCCTCGCCGCCCCGGCGACCCGGCCCGTGTGATCGCCTCCGCCGACCGCATCGCCACAGAGCTGGGCTGGAAGGCGGGACACGACGTCCAGGACATGATCACGTCGGCCTGGGAGGGGTGGCTGCGACTGCGTCCGCAGGCGCGGCGGGCCCACGGCCTGCCCCGTACACCGACGGGATGATCGACAGCGCACGTGCCGTCGGGTGTGCCGTCGGCTCCGCCGCGGGGGACGCACCGGGGGCGCCGTTCGGGTTCGGGCCGGAGGAGGCCCGGCCGGCGGAACGGGCCTCGCGCGTGGCCTAGGCGTTGTTGAGATACGCCAGTACCGCCAGCACCCGGCGGTGGCCGCTGTCGCTCGGGGGCAGGCCCAGTTTCAGGAACACATTGCCGATGTGTTTGCTGACCGAGCGCTCGGTGATGACGAGCGTGCCCGCGATGGTGGTGTTGTCGTGACCCTCGGCCATCAGTTTGAGGACCTCGCGCTCGCGGGGGGTGAGCTGGTCGAGGGGGGAGTCCTTGCGGCGGGTCAGCAGTTCGGTGACCACCTCGGGGTCCAGGGCTGTACCCCCGCCCGCGACCCGTTGCAGGGCGTCGAGGAACTCGTCGACGCGGCCCACGCGGTCCTTGAGCAGATAGCCGACGCCGTTCGCGCCGCCGCCGAGCAGTTCGGCCGCGTAGGACTCCTCGACGTACTGGGACAGGACCAGGACCGGGAGGCCGGGGATCTTCTCGCGGGCCTCCAGCGCGGCCCGCAGCCCCTCGTCACGGAAGCCCGGCGGCATCCGCACATCGAGCACGGCCGCATCGGGGCGGTGCTCCAGCAGCGCCGGAAGGATCTCGGGGCCGGAGCCGGCGACGGCCGCCACCTCGTGCCCGGCCGACGTCAGCAACAGGACGAGTCCCTCCCTGAGCAGGGCGTTGTCCTCGGCCAACACGACTCTCATGCCACCTCGACTCCCGTCGACCCCTGTCGACTCCCGTCACGGCGCCCGGAGTTCCCCCGGTCACAGCGCCTTGATCGCCTCCGCGGTCGCCCGCGCCAGCGCGCCCAGATAGCCCTTGGGCAGCTTCGGACTGCGGATCACCACCGAACGCCAGTAAAGCGGACCGGAGATCAGATCGAGCGCCAGCTCGTCGTCGAGGCCCATCCGGACCTCGCCGCGCTGCTCCGCCGCCGCCACGATCTTCAGCGCGACCCCCTCCTGACCCTCGCGCAGCGTCTTCTGCAGCGCCTCGGCGATCTCGGGGTTGCGGGCCGCCTCGGCCTGGAGGTCCGGGATGATCTGCGAGGCCGCGGGGTGCCGCAGCGCCCGGGAGGTCACCTCGTACAGCATCCGCAGATCGCCCTCCAGGCTCCCCGTCTCCGGGGCCGGCAGGCCCTGCACGGCGAGCGCCGAGACGAGATCGAGGACCAGGTGCAGCTTGGAGCGCCAGCGCCGGTACACCGCGGTCTTGCCCACGCCGGCGCGCCGGGCGATGCCCTCGATGGACATCCGCGCGTAGCCGACGGTGGCGAGCTCCTCGAACACGGCCGCCCGGATGGCTTCCGTCACATCCTCGCGAAGCACGGCCGCGCCCGCCGGAGCCCGGCGGCGCGGCTTCGCCTGCGGTTCGTCGGCGTTCGTCGCGTTCGTCGTCATGCCCTCCAGCATAGGGCGTTACGACGAAACGGTTGCGTTCCGACGTCGAATAGGCCTACGCTCACGTTGCGACGATACGGTCCCGTCCCGACGTAAGAAAACGTAAAGAGAAGCGTAAGAGAACGCCGGGCGACGGCAGAGTGCAGCCGGAACGACCTTGCACGCACCCCCACCCCCGAGTGAAAGCAGCGGATGTGAGCCAGGTACTCCACACACCGCCCACGACGCAGGCCGGACCCCCCGACGACGACCTGGCGGCCCTCGCCGCCCGTCACGGCCTCGCGGTCAGCGGTGCCCGCCCCTCCCTGCCCCAGTACATCCGCCAGCTGTGGGCGCGCCGCCACTTCATCACCGCCTTCGCCACCGCCAAGCTGACCGCGCAGTACAGCCAGGCGAAGCTGGGCCAGGTCTGGCAGGTGATGACCCCCCTGCTGAACGCGGCGGTCTACTACTTCATCTTCGGTGTGCTGCTGCAGACCAAGAAGGGCGTCCCGGACTACATCCCCTTCCTGGTCACGGGCGTGTTCGTGTGGACGTTCACGCAGAGCTCGATCATGTCGGGCACCCGGGCCATCTCCGGCAACATCGGCCTGGTGCGGGCCCTGCACTTCCCGCGGGCCGCGCTGCCGATCTCGTACTGTCTCCAGCAGCTCCAGCAGCTGCTGTTCTCGATGGCCGCACTGGTGTTCATCCTGCTCGCCGTCGGGGTGCCACCGGCCGTCTCGTGGGTCCTCGCCGTGCCGGCCCTGCTGCTGCAGTTCATCTTCAACGCCGGTGTGTCGATGATCCTCGCCCGGGTGGGCGCGAAGACTCCCGACGTCGCCCAGCTGATGCCGTTCGTGCTGCGCACCTGGATGTACATCTCCGGCGTGATGTGGAGCATCGACAACCTCCTCAGCAAGCACAGCGACTGGCCGGCCTGGGCCACGGACCTGCTGCGCGCCAACCCGGCCGCCGTCTACATCGACCTGATGCGCTTCGCCCTGATCGACACCTTCCACGCGAGCCAGCTGCCGCCGCACGTGTGGGTGTGGGCGACCGGCTGGGCGCTGCTCGCCGGTGTCGGCGGCTTCATCTACTTCTGGAAGGCTGAGGAGACGTACGGCCGTGGCTGAGAACTCAACGCACATCGGGCACGGCACCGCCGAGCCGACCCCCACCGTCATCGCGGACGGCGTCGACATCGTCTACCGGGTCAACGGCACGGGCGCCGGCCGGGGCACCGCCACCGCCGCCCTCAACCGCATCCTGCGCCGCAAGAAGGCCGAGCAGGCAGCGGGCGTCCGCCGGGTCCACGCGGTGAAGAACGTCTCCTTCGTCGCCTACAAGGGCGAGGCCATCGGGCTGATCGGCACCAACGGCTCCGGCAAGTCGACGCTGCTCAAGGCGGTCGCGGGCCTGCTGCCGGTGGAGAACGGCCGTATCTACACCCACGGCCAGCCCTCCCTCCTCGGCGTGAACGCGGCCCTGATGAGCGACCTGACCGGCGAGCGCAACGTCTACCTCGGCGGTCTGGCCATGGGCATGCCCCGGGAACACATCAAGGAGCGCTACCAGGAGATCGTCGACTTCTCCGGCATCAACGAGAAGGGCGACTTCATCACCCTGCCGATGCGCACCTACTCCTCCGGCATGCAGGCCCGGCTGCGCTTCTCCATCGCCGCCGCCAAGGACCACGACGTCCTCCTCATCGACGAGGCGCTGTCCACCGGTGACGCGAAGTTCCAGCGGCGCTCGGCCGACCGCATCCGCGAGATGCGCGAGCACGCCGGCACCGTCTTCCTCGTCAGCCACAGCAACAGCTCGATCCGCGACACCTGCGAACGCGTGCTGTGGCTGGAGCGCGGCGAGCTGAGGATGGACGGTCCGACGGAGGAGGTCATGAACGCCTACGAGGAGTTCAGCGGCGACCAGCGGACCAGGAAGAAGCCCGCCGCGCGGAAGCGGGCGGCGAAGCCGGCTCCCGAGCCGACCGCGACGGTCTGAGCCGACCGGACGAAAAGTAAGGGGCGCCTCCCTGGGAGGCGCCCCTTACCGCATTACTGCACTACCGCATTACCGCAAATGCCGCGTTCCCTCACGAATGCGTCCGCAGCAGCGTCCGCATCGTCCGCATCGCCACCGACAGGTTCGCCAGGTCGAACGTCTCCGAGCCCTGGATCTCCTCCAGGGTCGTCCGCGCCCGGCCCAGGATCGCCGCGTTCTTCTCGTCCCACGCCTCGAACCGCTGCTCGGGCGTCGAGGTGCCGTTGCCGACGGCCAGGACGTCCGCGGTCAGCGCCGCATGAGCCGCGTAGAGGTCCTCGCGGATGGAGGCACGGGCCATGGACTGCCAGCGGTCGGCCCGCGGCAGCTCGATGATGCGGTCCATCAGCTGGGTGATGTGCAGCCGGTCCGCGAGGTCGTAGTAGACCTCGGCGACGTCCTGCGGGTCCTTGCCCATCCGGTCGGCCACCGACACGATGTCCAGCGCCGGGAAGGCGGAGGAGAACCCGGCCACCCGGGAGGCCAGCTCGTCCGGCACCCCGGCGCCGCTCAGCTCGTCGTAGATCTTCTGCCACCACTCCAGGTCCGCGCCGCGCAGCAGCTTGGTCAGCTGCGACCAGACCTGCTCGACGCGGTCGGCGAAGAATTCGACGGTCTCGGCGAGCTGGAGCGGCTGCGGCCGGTTGTTGAGCAGCCAGCGCGTACCGCGCTCGACGAGCCGGCGCGAGTGCAGCCGGATCCGGGTCTGCACGGCCGCCTCGACCGTGTTGTCCAGCTCCTCCACCGCGTCCCACACCGGCGCCGACCTGAAGATCGCCCGGGCCGCGGTCTGCGCCCGCACGATCTCCTCCAGCGAGGCCCCGGTCTCCTCCCGCAGCCGGTGCAGATACGTCGTACCGCCCGTGTTGACCGTGTCGTTGACCAGCACGGTCGTGGTGATCTCACGGCGCAGCGGGTGGCTGTCGATGTGCTCCGGGAACTGCTCGCGCAGCGCGGTCGGGAAGTACGCGTACAGCAGGCCGCGCAGATAGGGGTCGTCCGGCAGGGAGGTCTGCAGCAGCTCGTCCGAGACGGTGATCTTCGTGTACGCCAGCAGGACGGCCGTCTCCGGGCCGGTCAGGCCGTGGCCGGAGCCGAGGCGCTCGCGGATCTGCCGGTCGGTCGGCAGGAACTCCAGCGCCCGGTCGAGGTGGCCCTCGCGCACCAGGTGGCGCAGGAAGCGCTGCTGGGCGTGGAGCATGTCCTTGGACTGGGCGAGGGCGTTGGCGATCGCCGTGTTCTGCGCGTAGTTGTTGCGCAGGACCAGCGCGCCGACCTCGTCGGTCATCTCGGCGAGCAGCTTGTTGCGCTGCTTGACCGTCATGTCGCCGTCCGTGACCAGCCCGTTGAGCAGGATCTTGATGTTCACCTCGTGGTCGGAGGTGTCCACGCCCGCGCTGTTGTCGATGGCGTCGGTGTTGATCCGGCCGCCCTGGCGGGCGAACTCGATCCGGCCGAGCTGGGTCAGACCCAGGTTGCCGCCCTCACCGACGACCTTGACGCGCAGGTCCTGGCCGTCGACGCGGATCGGGTCGTTGGCCTTGTCGCCGACGTCGGCGTTCGACTCGGTGCCCGCCTTGACGTAGGTGCCGATGCCGCCGTTCCACAGCAGGTCCACCGGCGCGGACAGGATCGCCTTCATCAGGTCGGCCGGGGTCAGCTTGGTGACGCCCGCCTCGATGCCGAGGGCCTGCCGGATGTGCGCGTTGACGGGGATCGCCTTCGCCGTACGGGGGAAGACGCCGCCGCCGGTGGAGATCAGGTCGGCGTTGTAGTCGGCCCAGGAGCTGCGCGGCAGCTCGAACAGCCGGCGGCGCTCGGCGTAGGAGACCGCGGCGTCCGGGTTGGGGTCGATGAAGATGTGCCGGTGGTCGAACGCGGCGACCAGACGGATGTGCTCGGACAGCAGCATGCCGTTGCCGAACACGTCACCGGACATGTCACCGATGCCGACGACCGTGAAGTCCTCGACCTGGGTGTCGACGCCCATGTCACGGAAGTGCCGCTTGACGGACTCCCAGGCGCCGCGGGCGGTGATGCCCATCGCCTTGTGGTCGTAGCCGGCGCTGCCGCCGGAGGCGAAGGCGTCCCCGAGCCAGAAGCCGTACGATCCGGCGACCTCGTTGGCGATGTCGGAGAACGTCGCCGTGCCCTTGTCGGCCGCGACCACCAGGTAGGTGTCGTCCTCGTCGTGCCGTACGACGTCGGACGGCGGCACGACCTCCCCGGCGACCATGTTGTCGGTGATGTCGAGCAGCGCCGAGATGAAGGTGCGGTAGCTGGCGATGCCCTCGGCGAGCCACGCGTCGCGGTCCACGCCCGGGTCGGGGAGCTGCTTGGCGACGAAGCCGCCCTTGGCGCCGACCGGCACGATGACGGTGTTCTTCACCATCTGCGCCTTGACCAGGCCGAGGATCTCGGTGCGGAAGTCCTCCCTCCGGTCCGACCAGCGCAGACCGCCGCGCGCGACCTTCCCGAACCTCAGGTGCACGCCCTCCACACGCGGCGAGTACACCCAGATCTCGAACGCCGGCCGGGGCGCCGGGAGGTCCGGGATGACCTGCGGGTCGAACTTCATCGACACGTACGCGTGCGGCGCGCCGTCCTCGGTGGTCTGGAAGAAGTTGGTACGCAAGGTCGCCTTGATGACGGTGAGGAAGGACCTGAGGATCCGGTCCTCGTCGAGGGAGGCCACCTGGTCGAGCGCGGCGTCGAGCTCCTCCAGCAGCGCGTCGACGATCTCCAGCCCGGCCCGCTGCCGGCCCGGCGACATCCGCGCCTCGAACAGGGAGACGAGGAGGCGGGTGGTGTGGACGTTCGTACGGAGGGTGTCCTCCATGTAGTCCTGGCTGAAGGTGGACCCGGCCTGCCGCAGGTACTTGGCGTAGGCGCGCAGCACCATCGCCTGCCGCCAGTTCAGCCCGGCACCCAGCACCAGCGCGTTGAACCCGTCGTTCTCCGCGCGGCCGGTCCAGGTCGCGGCGAACGCCTCCTGGAACCGCTCACGCCCGTCGTCGCCGAGCAGATCGGTGCTCCCGCCGCCCAGCCCCCTGGGGATGCGCAGCCCGAAGTCGTAGATCCAGGCCACCGACCGGTCCGAGCAGCGCAGTTCGTACGGCCGCTCGTCGATGACCTCGACACCGAGCCGGTTCAGCACCGGCAGCACCGCCGACAGGGAGATCGCGTCGCCCTTGCGGTAGATCTTGAAGCGGCGCTCGTCGGGCGCGGCGCCCACCGGCTCGTACAGGCTGAGCGAGAAGCTCTGCTCCTCGGTGAGCCGTTCGAGGTGGACGAGGTCGGCGACCGCGGCGCGCGGGGTGTGGTCGGCCTTGTAGCCCTCGGTGAAGTTGTTGTAGCGGCGCAGCAGCTCGGCGGCCCGCTCCTCGCCGAGTTCGGCGGTGAGCGCCTCGGCGAACGCGTCGGCCCAGGACCGGGCGGCCTCCACGAGACGCGCCTCGATACGGTCCTTGTCGGACTCCGACAGCTCCGGCAGCTCGGTGCCCGGCGCGACCCGGACCACGAAGTGCAGCCGGGACAGGATCGACTCCGTGTTCCAGGCGGTGAAGTCGACGCTCGTCCCGGCGAGCTCCTCCTTCAGGATGTCGATGATCCGCAGCCGTACCCCGGTGGTGTAGCGGTCGCGGGGCAGGTAGACGAGCGCCGAGTAGTAGCGCCCGTACTCGTCCTGGCGCAGGTAGAGCCGCAGCCGGCGGCGCTCCTGGAGGTACAGCACCGAGGTGACGATGGAGCGCAGCTCGTCGACCGGGGTCTGGAACAGCTCGTCGCGGGGATACGTCTCCATGATCTGGAGCAGGTCGCGCCCGTCGTGGCTGTTGGGCGAGAACCCGGCGCCCGTCAGGACGTCGGCGACCTTGCGCCGCACGACCGGGACCCGCACCACGGACTCGGTGTAGGCGGCGGAGGAGAACAGTCCGAGGAAACGGCGCTCCCCGACGACGTTGCCCTCGGCGTCGAACTTCTTCACCCCGACGTAGTCGAGGTACGACGGCCGGTGCACGGTGGCCCGGCTGTTGGCCTTGGTCAGGACGAGCAGCTTGTGCTCGCGGGCCTTGGCGCGGGCGTCGGCCGGCAGCCGCTCGAACGACGGGCTGACGGGGTGGGCGTCCTCACCGGAGTGGTGCGGGTCGGCGCGCAGAATGCCGAGCCCGGTGCCGGGCACGGCCGCGAGGGAGTCGTCCTCGCGCAGCTGGTACTCGCGGTAGCCGAGGAAGGTGAAGTGGTCGGTGGCGAGCCAGCGCAGCAGCTCCCGCGCCTCCTCGACATCGGCGGAGGGCAGATCGCCGGGCCTGGGCTCCTCGGTGAGACCGTCGGCGATCCGCAGCGCCGAGTCCCGCATCTTCTCCCAGTCCTCGACGGCCTCCCGGACGTCGGAGAGCACCCGCAGCAGATCGGCGGTGACCTGCTTGAGGTCGGCGCGGTCGGTCTCGCGGTCCATCTCGACATGGATCCACGACTCGATGTGCGCGTCGTGCGGAAGACCGGCGGCGGGCGCCGCGGGCAGCACCTCGATCAGCTTGCCGGTCACATCGCGCCGCACCACGACCTGCGGATGCACGACGAGGTGGATGCCGCGTCCCTGCCGGGTCAGCTCGTTGGTGACGGAGTCGACGAGGAAGGGCATGTCGTCGGTGACGACCTCGACGACGGAGTGGCTGCACGTCCAGCCGTTCTCCTCGACGGTCGGGGTGTGGACCCGGACGTTGGCGGTTCCCTGCGGTCGGTTCTCGGCGAGCCGGTAGTGGGAGAGAGCGGCTCCGAAGACATCGACCGGGTCGCGGTCCTTGAGGTCCTCCGGGGCGGTGTGCAGGTAGTAGCGCTGGAGGAACGCGAGCAGGGCGTCGTGGTCCGGGGTGCCCGGAGCTCCTGGCGTGCCCTCGCCCGTCGTCCCAGTCGGTAGGTACCCCCCGACCGGGCTGTTCTCAGCGACCCGCGCCGCCCTCTCGAGCAGCTCGGCCTTGGCTTCGTCCAGCTTGGTCTGCATTGTCCTCTGACTCCTGTCGCGCGCCGTTGCGTGACGTAGAAGGAAGTACGGTCTCTTCCCTTGCGACTCGACGCCACAGCCCGGGGTCTCCGGTCCGCTCCGACGCTATGCCGCAAGATGAGATGAGCGGGGGGTTATCGGCCATTCTCGACACCGCCGCAGGGTGTGACGCTGCTCTCCGCGCCGCGCCTTCTGTGCGTGTGTCCGGCGTCCCGGGGTCCCTTGCGCCCCTGTCCCGCCCGCAAGAACCAGCGTCCGCCGCCCGGCCGCGGAGATGGTCCGCACGCACCGGGCGCAGGGCAGGGGCAACAGAACCCCCGCGAACTATCGCGCTGATCACGCCACTAAGGCTATCGCTCCCCACCGGGGACCCGTCATGAGCCGTATGTGTACAAAACAAGGGGCAGAACTTTGACGTTCTGCACAGGGACGGGGACGGGGGCGGGGAACCGAGGGTGCCCGGGACGGAGAAGTCGACGCCGGCGCCTCGGCCGAGGGACCCTGAGGCTGACAGCGCCCGCGAGAGAGGAGCCGCCACCATGTCCGCGAAGATCCTCATCGTCACCGGCGACGCAGCGGAGTCCCTGGAAGTCCTCTACCCCTACCAGCGCCTGCGCGAAGAGGGCTACGAGGTCCACATCGCCGCCCCCACCCGAAAGAAGCTCCGGTTCGTCGTCCACGACTTCGAGCCCGGCTTCGACACCTACACCGAGAAACCCGGCTACACCTGGCCCGCCGACCTCGCCTTCTCCGAGGTCGACCCCGGCCAGTACGCCGCCGTCGTCATCCCCGGCGGCCGCGCCCCCGAGTACCTGCGCAACGACCCCGAACTCCGCAAGATCCTCAAGTCGTTCTTCGACGCCGACAAACCCGTGGCACAGATCTGCCACGGCCCCCTGCTCACCGCCGCCGCCGACGCGCTGAGCGGGCGCCGGGTCACCGCCTATCCCGCGCTGGAGCTCGACATGCAGTCGGCCGGCGCCACCTTCCAGGACAGCGAGGCCGTGGTCGACGGCACCCTCGTCTCGGCCCGGGTCTGGCCCGATCACCCGGCCTGGATGCGCGCGTTCCTGAGGGTGCTGCGTGAGAAGGCCCCGGCCGGCTGACCGCTCCCGGGTGCGGCGCCGGCTCCGCGGGGGCGCCGCACCGTGCGCGGTGCCTCGCCGCCCGCCGTGCGGGGGAGGCGGACGAATCCCTCGAAGGCGCCGTCGGCCCCGAAACGCGGGCCGGACGGGACGCGGACCCCGACCCGCTCGCCCGCCTCGGCGATGCGCGAGCCGGACAGGCCCTCGGCCCGGACCGTCACGCGGCGGCCCGGGAGGCGACCTCCACCGCCTCCTCGAGGGTGTCCACCACCGGTACGCCCACCGCCTCCAGGCTCGCCCGGCTGTGCGAGCCGCCGGTGTAGAGCACGGCGTGCGCACCCGCGTGCAGCGCCGCCACCGCGTCGTCGGCGGCATCCCCGATCACCACGGTCCGGGCGGGCTCCACCGACCTCCCCAGTGCGGCGAGATGCCGCACCATGTGCTCCGCCTTGCTCCCCCCGGACGGCCCGACCCGTCCGTCCACCCGCACGAAGTGCGGCTCTATGCCGAAGCCCCGCACCACCGGCACCAGCTCCTCGTGCACATACATGCTCAGCAGGGACTGGCTGTGCCCCGCCGAACGCCACCCCGTGAGCAGTTCCACCGCCCCTTCGGTGAGCCCGCACCTCACCCGGTGCTGGGCGTAGTACCGGTGGAAGATCTCGTCCATGAGCTCCCACTCGGCGTCCGTCGGGAGCCGCCCCATGAGCCGCTCGTAGAACTTCGGCACCGGCACGCAGTACAGCGCCCGGTACCGCTCCAGCGTCAGCGGCTCCAGGCCCAGCTCCGCGAACGCCGCGTTCGTCGCCCCTATGATCGCGTCGTTGTCATTGAGCAGCGTCCCGTTCCAGTCCCAGACGATGTGCGCCGCCACCTGCTGTTTCCCCATGCAGCAAACGTACCCGCCGGCACCGACAGTCAAGAGCGCAGACCACCTCGCGCCCCCGCTCCGGGCGCCCGCCCCCTCGGTCGCCCTCCGCCCCTCAGTCGCCGGCACCCACCAGGTTCGGGATCTCCTGCGTGGCGAACCACAGCAGCTCGTGGTCCTCGGCCCCGTCCACCACGAACTGGGCGTCGTCGTCCCCGCCGTCCGCCGCCCCGAGCGCCTCCGCCGCCGCGGCCACGTCCGCCTCCGCGTCCCCGGCGTCGACGTGCACCGCGGCCGCCCTGGCCAGCGTCACGGTCCCCGACACCCGCACCTCGCCGAGCGCCGCCGGGTCCAGCCCCCGGTCGGGGTCCACCTCGGTCGCGCGGTCGGGCACGTCGACGGCGACCACGACCCTGCGGCGCGGCGCGCCCCGGTCCGCCGCGAGCAGCCGCAGCGAGGCGAGCGCGGCCCGGCTCAGCGCCGCGTACTCCAGTTCCTCGATGTCGTCGGACAGGTACCACTCGCGCAACGCGGGCGTGACGGCGTAGGCGACGAGCGGCCCGGACCCCAGCTCCCCCGTCTTGTGCGCCTCGGCGAGGCCGGGGAGGGTCAGGGGGACGTAGACGCGCATGGCAGGCCGCTCTTTTCGTCGTCGGATTCGGCCCGGACGCTCGGCCCGGAGGACCTTCAGGATACGTGCGGCCGTCCCCTTTCGGGCCCCTCCCCGCACACCGCAAGGCGTCCACCCCACGCCTCGAAATTCACCCCCCACACCGCCCTCACCGGGACTTTCCCCTCCGCCGACCACCCTGATAGGTGAACCGCCCCCCACCCCCTCGGCTACTTTCCGCCCACTTGCCCTCACTCACCGCAACCACATACAAGATCGACGACGGCAAGTTACCGACCGGTAGAAGGTCGGGCCGGCCAACCCATCAAGTCGATCCGACGGGGACACGATGAACAAGGTCATGACGAGGAAGCACACCCCCGCCACCCGAGCCGCCACCCCTGTCACAGGTGCGACGGCGGGCAGTCGTGCCGCCGGGACGGCACAGGCGGGCACAACGGCACCCGGCACCGCCGGCACCCGCCCACCGGGCCGCCGCGACCCCCGCCGCCCCGCAGCCACCCCACCCCGCACCCGCCAGACCCATCCGCACAGCCCCCAGCGCCCCTCTCCCGCCCCGCCCCAGCCCCGCCCCACCGATCTCTTCGCCGACCGCCTCCTCGCGGTCCTCAGCGGCCGGCGCCCCGTCCACTCGATGCTCCGCCACACCCTGGGCAGCGCCTACGACGACCTCTCCCACCTCGCCGAACGCGGCCCCCTGCGCACCCCCCGCGGCGCCGGCCCGACCGTCCGGGACATCGGCTACTACGTCCCCCGCCCCGGCGCCATCGAGGCCTTCGCCCGCATCGGCACCGGTGACCGGCTGCGCGCCATGGCCTTCCGCCTGGAACTCGGCACCGACCACCGCTGGCGCTGCACCGCCGTGGAACTCGACGGCCCCCGCAGGCCCCGCGACCAGGACGACTGAACCCCACCCGGGTCCGGACACACGAAAGGGCCGGGTCACCCGAGGCGACCCGGCCCTCACCACCGCCGACGGCTACTTCTTGCGACGCCCCCGGGCCTTCGCCTGCTTGCGGCGCTCCGCCCGCGTGAGACCGTCGGCCTCGGACCGCACCGGCTCGCCCTCCTCGTCGAAGTCACCCTCGATCGTGCCGCCCTCGCCGTCCACCGTCGGCGCCGAGAAGTGCAGGTTCCGCCGCTGCGGAGCGTCCAGCCCCTTGGCACGGATCTCCGGACGCGCACCCGCCTGCGCCGGCACCACGTCCTGCTTCTCCATGTCGACCGGCTCGGCTTCCTCGACCGGAACCTCCTCGACCTGCTGCTCGACCTGGACCTCCAGGTTGAACAGATAGCCGACCGACTCCTCCTTGATGCCGTCCATCATCGCGGAGAACATGTCGAAGCCCTCACGCTGGTACTCCACCAGCGGGTCCTTCTGCGCCATCGCGCGCAGACCGATCCCCTCCTGGAGGTAGTCCATCTCATAGAGGTGCTCACGCCACTTGCGGTCCAGGACCGACAGCACGACCCGGCGCTCCAGCTCACGCATGATCTCGGAGCCGAGCTGCGCCTCACGCTCCTCGTACTGCTCGTGGATGTCGTCCTTGATGGACTCGGAGATGAACTCGGCCGTCAGACCCGCCCGGTCACCCGCCGCCTCCTCCAGCTCGTCCACCGTGATCTTCACCGGGTACAGCTGCTTGAACGCGCCCCACAGCCGGTCCAGATCCCAGTCCTCCGGGAAGCCCTCGGCGGTCTCCGCGGACACATACGCGTCGATCGTGTCGTCCATGAAGTGCACGACCTGCTCCTGCAGGTCCTCGCCCTCCAGGACACGGCGGCGCTCGCCGTAGATGACCTCACGCTGACGGTTGAGGACCTCGTCGTACTTCAGAACGTTCTTACGGGTCTCGAAGTTCTGCTGCTCGACCTGCGACTGCGCCGACGCGATCGCACGCGTGACCATCTTGTTCTCGATCGGCACATCGTCCGGGACGTTCGCCATCGACATCACACGCTCGACCATCTGCGCCTTGAACAGACGCATCAGGTCGTCACCCAGCGACAGATAGAACCGGGACTCGCCCGGGTCGCCCTGCCGACCCGAACGACCACGCAGCTGGTTGTCGATACGACGCGACTCGTGCCGCTCGGTGCCCAGCACATACAGCCCGCCGAGCTCCTCGACCTCTTCCTTCTCCGCCTTGACGGCCTGCTCGGCCTTCTCCAGGGCGGCGGGAAGCGCGTGCGCCCACTCCTCGATGTGCTCCTCGGGGTCCAGGCCGCGCTGGCGCAGCTCCGCGTCCGCGAGGTCCTCGGGGTTGCCGCCGAGCTTGATGTCCGTACCACGGCCGGCCATGTTGGTGGCCACCGTCACCGCACCCCTGCGACCCGCCTGGGCGACGATCGACGCCTCACGCTCGTGATGCTTGGCGTTCAGCACCTCGTGCTGGATACCCCGCTTGGAGAGCTGCTGCGAGAGGTACTCCGACTTCTCGACGGACGTCGTGCCGACGAGGATCGGCTGGCCCTTCTCGTGCTTCTCCGCGATGTCGTCGACGACCGCCTCGAACTTGGCGACCTCGGTGCGGTAGATCAGGTCCGACTGGTCCTTGCGGATCATCGGCTTGTTCGTCGGGATCGGCACCACGCCGAGCTTGTAGATCTGGTGGAACTCGGCGGCCTCGGTCATCGCCGTACCGGTCATGCCGGACAGACCGGGCACGTCCTTGCCGTCGTGGTCGTGCCGCTTGTAGAGGCGGAAGAAGTTCTGCAGGGTGATCGTGGCGAGCGTCTGGTTCTCGTCCTTGATGTCCACCCCTTCCTTCGCCTCGATCGCCTGGTGCATGCCCTCGTTGTAGCGGCGGCCGGCGAGGATACGGCCGGTGTGCTCGTCGACGATCATGACTTCGCCGTCCATGACGACGTAGTCCTTGTCCTTCTTGAAGAGCTCCTTCGCCTTGATGGCGTTGTTCAGGTAGCCCACCAGAGGCGTGTTCACCGACTCGTAGAGGTTGTCGATGCCCAGCCAGTCCTCGACCTTGGCGACACCGGCCTCATGGATGGCGACCGTGCGCTTCTTCTCGTCGACGTCGTAGTCGCCGGTCTCCTCGAGACCCTTCAGCGGGTTGCCCGCCTCGCCCTTCTTCAGGCGCAGCACCAGCTTGGCGAAATCGCCGTACCACTTCGTCGCCTGGTCGGCCGGACCGGAGATGATCAGCGGCGTCCGCGCCTCGTCGACCAGGATCGAGTCGACCTCGTCCACGATCGCGAAGTTGTGGCCCCGCTGCACCAGCTCGTCCTTCGCCCACGCCATGTTGTCGCGCAGGTAGTCGAAGCCGAACTCGTTGTTCGTGCCGTACGTGATGTCGCACGCGTACTGCTCACGCCGCTGGGCCGGCGTCATGTTGGCCAGGATGCAGCCCACTTCCAGACCCAGGAACCTGTGGACGCGCCCCATCATCTCGGAGTCACGCTCGGCCAGGTAGTCGTTGACCGTGATCAGGTGGACACCCTTGCCGGACAGGGCGTTCAGATAAGCGGGCAGCGTACCGACGAGGGTCTTGCCCTCACCGGTCTTCATCTCGGCGACATAGCCGAGGTGCAGGGCCGCACCACCCATGATCTGCACGTCGTAGTGACGCTGACCCAGAACACGCTTCGCGGCCTCACGCACCGTGGCGAACGCCTCGGGCAGCAGGTCGTCCAGGGACTCACCGTCGGCGTACCGCTGCTTGTACTCCTCGGTGAGGGCACGCAGCTCGGCGTCGGAGAGGTCGACGAAGTCCTCTTCGATGGAGTTGACCTGGTCCGCGATGCGGTGCAGCTTGCGCAGGATCTTGCCTTCGCCTG
The DNA here is from genome assembly GCF_001514205.1 of Streptomyces griseoruber. Classification (GTDB taxonomy): domain Bacteria; phylum Actinomycetota; class Actinomycetes; order Streptomycetales; family Streptomycetaceae; genus Streptomyces; species Streptomyces griseoruber. The sequence continues at coordinate 48,851 of NZ_KQ948790.1, forward strand.
CACGCATGATCTTCGAGAGGACGGACACGGGGGTTGGTCTCCTTGCCGGTCGGGCCTGGCACGGTCGGTTTCCATTTGACTCACTGAGCAACGGCCATCGTATGCGAGGACCCCGCCACGCCGGGAGGCCTGCCGTGACGAGGACCGCACACTGTCGCGCACACGCGCCAAAATCTTCTTCAAACAGGACAACGTCCGGCCCCCGCCGATGGTGCCGCTCCCCCTCCACGAATTGCGCGAATTGTGATCACCCGCTCACGCCCCGCAAAACCGGCACGGCCGACACGCCCCCGGCCCCACGGACGGACGCCAACCACGCGACCGGCGAACCCCGCGCACCGACGCCGCCCGCAAACCGATGGCGCCCGCCCGCCGGACCCCACCACAATCTCCCGATGGAGCCCGTCACCCTCACCACCGACCGCCTGGTCCTGCGCCCCCTCGGCCCCCAGGACACCGACGCCGTCCACGCCGCCGCCCAGGACCCCGACATCCGGCGCTGGACCACCATCCCCTCCCCCTACCTCCCCGAACACGCCCGCAGCTTCACCGAACAGGTCGCCCCCGACGGCTGGGCCGACGCCTCCATGTACACCTTCGGCGTGTTCCTCCCCGACGGAACCCTCACCGGCATGCTCGGACTCACCATGCGCTCCCTCGGCACCGCCGAGATCGGCTTCTGGACCGCCAAGGAACACCGCGGCCACGGCTACACCACCGAGGCCGCCCTCAGCGCCACCCGCTGGGCCTTCACCCACCTAGCCGTCGACCGCGTCGAATGGCGCGCCGAAGTCGGCAACCAGGCCTCCCTCGCGGTCGCCCGGCACGCCGGCTTCACCCTGGAGGGCACCCTCCGCTCCGCCCTCAACAACAAGGGCGTACGACGCGACTGCTGGGTCGGCTCCCTCCTCCCCTCCGACCTCGGCCTGCCCTCGGCGGCCCCCTACCTGCCGCCACCGGCCCGGCACACGCCATAGGCCCCCACGGGACGAATCCCCAGCTCACCCCGCACTGTCAGTGCCACCGCCTATCGTGCGCCCCATGACGACCCCGCGCCCCGCCACCGAGCTCTCCGCAGACGAAGCCCGCAGGATCGCCCTGCGCGCCCAGGGCTTCCTCGGCAGCCCCGACCGCAAGGCCGGCGTCCGCGGCATCCTCCGCCACCTCGGCGCGGTGCAACTCGACACCATCTCCGTCCTCGCCCGCTCCCACGAACTGATCCCCTACGCCCGCCTCGGACGCGTGGGCCGCACGACCGTCGAGGACGCCTACTGGAAGGACACCCACGCCTTCGAGTACTGGTCCCACGCCGCCTGCATCCTCCCCATCGAGGAATGGCCCCACTTCGCCTTCCGCCGCCGCGCCTACCGCAACCGCCCCCACTGGAACCACGACCTCCCCGAGGGCACCTACGACCAGGTCGTCAAACAGCTCCGCACCGAAGGCCCCCTCACCGCCACCGAACTCGGCGGCGCGAAGAAGACCAGCGAATGGTGGGACTGGTCCGGCACCAAGGTCGCCGTCGAACGCGCCCTGATGTACGGCGAGGTGGTCTGCGTGGAGCGCCGCGGCTGGAAACGCGTCTACGACCTCGCCGAGCGCGCCGTCCCCGCCGACCTGCTGCACGACGAACTCGACGACACCGCATGCCTGCGCCGCCTGGTCCGCCTGGCCGGCCAGTCCCTCGGCGTCGGCACACGCGCGGACATCGCCGACTACCACCGCATCAGGGGCGAACAGGTCGACGCGGTGATCGCCGACTCGGGCCTGGTCCCGGTCACCGTCGAGGGCTGGGGCAAACCGGCCTGGGCCGACCCGGCGGCCCTGGCGACACCGCCACGCGGCCGCCACCGCACCACCCTGCTGTCCCCGTTCGACTCACTCATCTGGGAACGGGCACGCACCGAGCGGATCTTCGGCTTCACCCACCGCCTCGAGGCCTACGTCCCCAAGCCCAAGCGGATCCACGGCTACTTCGCGATGCCCGTCCTGGCCGGCGGCCGGCTCGTGGGCCGCGTGGACCCGGCCCGCGAGGGCCGCACCCTGGTCGCCAGACAGGTCAGCCTGGACAGCCCCAAGGCCGTGCCCGCGGTCGCGGAGGCACTGGTCGAGGCGGCGAGCTGGGTGGACTGCACGGACGTACGCGTGGAACGGGTCGACGCACCGGAACTGCGCGACGCCCTCACCCAGGCGGTGACGCGCGCCCTGGTCACCGCCCTGCGCTGAACGACCTCACCGGCCCCCGGCGGCCTCAGCGGATCTCGAGGATCTTCTCCCGCATCGCGTACACCACCGCCTCCATCCTGGAGTGCAGCTGGAGCTTCTCCAGGATGTTGCGCACATGGTTCTTCACGGTGTTCTCGGAGATGAACAACTCCTTGGCGATGTCCCGGTTGTTCATCCCGGTCGCCACCAGCTTGAGCACCTCCAGCTCACGGTCCGTCAGCCGGGGCGCGGGCACCAGCCGGCGCTCGTCGGTGCGCTGGATCATCGACTTGAACTCGGTGAGCAGCTTCGACGCCATCGACGGGCTGATCTGCGACTGCCCGTCCGCGACCGCCCGGATCGCGGTGGCGACCTCGTCCGTCGAGATCTCCTTCAGGAGATAGCCCGTCGCACCCGCCTTGATCGCGTCGTAGAGATCGGCCTCCTCGTCGCTGATCGTCAACATGATGATCTTCGCGCTGGGAGCCACCTCCTTGATGGAGGTGCACGCCTCGATACCGCCACGCTTGGGCATCCGCACATCCATCAGCACGATGTCCGGCAGCAGATCGGCCGCCTTGTCCACGGCCTCCGCGCCGTCCCCGGCCTCACCGACGACCTGGATGTCCTCCTCGGCCGCGAGCACGATCTCCAGCCCCCGGCGGAACAGGGCGTGGTCGTCCACGACAAGGACTCTGATCGGCTCCTTGCGTGAAGCACCCGCGTCCGGGCCCATGCCGACGACGCCGTCGTCGGCATCCTCGTCCCGCATCGGTCCGAAGCTGTCCGCCATCGTTCCTCCCCCTGAAGGCTGCGGCTGTGGTCCTGAGCCATCGCCAACCCAAGGCTGCGGCCCACCGATTGAGCCACACCGGCCATGATTCCATGCCCGTACGACAACACGGTGACAGAGCGCTGCCCCAAGGGGTCGCGCACGGGTGCCCCTGGGGGCGCACAACAGCGCTCCAGGGGCACACCGCGTCAACCAACTGTCACCGGGCGGGGTCAGCCACCCAGCGCCCCGCCCGCCTCGGGAGAGTGCGCCTGGGCGACCATCGGGTCCGTGTCGAGGTGGATCACACCGTAGTCGTAGGCGTGGCGCCGGTAGACGACGCTCGGCTGCTTGGTCTCGGAGTCGACGAACAGATAGAAGTCATGGCCGACCAGTTCCATCTCGTAGAGGGCCTGGTCGAGAGTCATCGGAGCGGCGACGTGGGTCTTCTCGCGGACCACGAGCGGGCCATCGCCCTGCACTTCCAGCGAACCGATCTTCTTCGTCGGCACGCTGTCCGACGCTTCGGCCGGAACGGGGTGTCCGTTGCCGTTGAGCGTCGCCACGCCCGGAACATGGTCGGGAACCTCTGCCGCGCTGAGCCGGCGTGCGCCACGGCGCGTGTACCGCTTGTCGTGCTGCTTGCGCAGCTGGGCGTCCAGCTTCTCCGCCGCCAGGTCGAGTGCCGCATACGGGTCGCTGGCCGCGGCCTCCGCCCGGATCACAGGGCCACGGGAGCGGAGCGTGATCTCCACCCGCTCGCACCGGTCGGCCTGTCGGGGGTTGGGCTCCTTGGACACCTCGACGTCGAGGCTGATCACCTTGCCGTCGAGCTTCTGGATCTTCTCCAGGTTCAGCTTCTCGGCCACGTGCTTGCGGAACCGCTCGGGCACCTCGGTCTTGCGGCCCTTGACGACGATGTCCACGCAGAACTCCGTTCCCGGATCACTCCGCCTCAGTGCGGAGCGTCTCCCTTTTGCACCAGGCCCCGGTGAGCACCGGAACCTCGGACTTGGTGACTTCCACCTCCTCCTCCCCCATGGGCGAGATCTACACCCCAGGTGCCACGGAGGATTACCCAACCCGCAGCACGGCATTCGGATATGAGAGGTGTGGCCTGCGGCTTTCCCTCACAACCGAACATATCTCGCTCGGACGGATGTCGTCACCCTCTACTGCGCCATACCTCCGTTCAGGTGAATTGCCCCTGTCATTACCTGCAACGACGCAAGTTCTCAGTCAGTTCCGGTTTATTCCGAAGGAATCCGGCGACGCCGCGACCACGGCCGCGCAGAGCACGTCACCACCACGTCCCACGCCCACACCTCCCTCCGTCGCCCCGAACCGCCGTACCCCTCTCCCTTCCCGACCCGCCCCCACGTACACGGCCGACCCACCACTACCACCCCTGAGGACCCCCTCCGGACGGTCATCCCCCGCCGCCCCCGACACCTCCTCCGGACCGGGATCCCCCGTCATCCCGAGGACCCCCTCCACACCGGTGTCCCCCACCCCGGCGGCCCCGCGCGGCCGCCCAGCCGCCGTCCCGAGGTGCCCCAGCGCCCGCCTCACCGGCTGCGCCGCCGTCGCGGCCCGTACCGCTCGCGCCGCCTCCGCGAGCGAGGCACCCGTCGTCATCAGGTCGTCGACCAGCACCACCGGCCCACCGCACAACAACCGCCCGCCCCCGCGCACCACCGCCAGCGCGCCCACCAGGTTCTCCTGCCGCTCACGCGCGTTCAGCCCGGCCTGATCGGCCACCGCCCCGCGCTGCCGCAGCACCGGGGCCACCCGCACCCGAACCCCGGCCCGCCGCAGCTCACCGGCCGCGGTCAGCGCGATACGGCGGGCGGGGTCGTGGCCGCGGGCGCGGGTGGCGGCGGGGGCTGAGGGGACGGGGACCAGGAGGAGGGGTGGGGGTGGGGGCCCCTCCCCCACCCCCACCCCCGCCTCCCCCAACCCCACCCGCACCGCCCCCGCCAACGCCACCCCCAGCACCCCCGCCAGCCCCAGCCCACCCCGTTCCTTGTGCGCCAGCAGCACCGCCCTGACCTCGTCCGCGTAGGGCGCCGCCGCGTGGACGGCGGGCAGCCCGGCCGGTTCCGGCTCCGGCCGTACCTGCTGCGGCCGGTTTCCGTGGAGCGCGGCCCGGCACTGCGGGCAGAGCGCCGTACGGACCCGCCCGCAGCCCGCGCACTCGGCCGGCAGTACCAGGCCGGCGAGCTCCTGCCACCACCTGCGAACGCCTTCCACGTGGTCCACTGTGCCGAGTGGTGGAGGCGGCGGCCACCCCTGTGGAAAGCCGCGGGCTCCGGCCTGTGGAAAACCGACCGGTAAGTCAGATAAAAGGCCGACCGAGCTCTCACGCGGACAGCTCAGCCGGCCAAATCGGACGGCCGCCCCGGAAAGGCGGACGTCGAAGGGATCACCCCGGATAAAACGCGGCCGAGGCGGTTTCCTTCAGCGTGCGCCACCCGCTCCCGCCGGGCAGCCACAGCAGTCCGTCCTTGGAGGTCGCGAAGAGTGGTTTGTCGCCGTCCTCGGAGGCGGCGATGCTGGTGACCTCGGTGAGGCCGGGCAGGGTCCCGGACTCGGGGATCGAGCCGTCGCACTGCACGTACTGCACCTGTTCGACGCCGCCGGATTCCTGCCCGACCACGACGAGACGGCTGTCGCCGGCCCATGCCACGGCCGTGACCTGCTCCAGTTCGGGTGTGGCGGAGCGCAGTTCCTGTACGGACACGGACGGCTGGTCCCCGCTGCCCGCGGCCCGTTCGATGCGCCCGATGAGCAGGGACTGCTTGCCGTCCTTGTCCACGACGAGCGCGATGCGCGCCCCGTCGGCGGCGACCCGTACGGCGTTGATACGGCCGTCCAGACGCGGTGTGAGCACCTCGACGGGCTTGCCGCCGCCCTTCTGCAGGAGCAGGAGCCGGGGGTCGAGGGGGTTGCGGTCGGCGATCCACAGGTCGCCCTGGGCGTCCCAGGTGGGGGTGGTGAGGCGGTCGGCCTCGGTCTTGCCGGTGCTGGTGAGGAGGGGGTCGCCGAGGGAGCCGCTGGCCACGGTGGAGGTGACGTAGAGGCTCCTGCCGTCGAGGGTGACTCCGGCGGCGCTGTGTTCGTCGCGGGCCACGGCCACCGAGAGCAGTGGTTTGGTGCCGTCGCCGAGCGCTCCGGGGACGGGGTCGGCCTTGGCGTTGCCGCCGGCGCCGGCGGGCATGCGGAGGAGCTGGTGGTGGCCGTCGATGAAGTAGAGGTATTCGGGGTCGGCCTCGCTGCCGCGGGCGGCGACGCCGGCGGCGGCGTCCTCGTTGAGGGAGCACAGCTGCCGGCCCCCTGCCCGCAGGGCGATCTCCTCCACGGTGGGGGTGACGCTCTGGATGGTGAAGAGCAGTTGGGCGGCCATCTCGGAGCATTTGCTCCGGCCGATGTGGGCGGCCTTGTCGTTGAGCGGCACGGTGAGCTTGTTCTGGTCGTCGGGCGTGAGTGCGCTGACGCCCTTCCGCAGTGCCGTGCCGGTGGGGAAGCTGGATCTGACGACCGGGCGGAGCCAGCTGGTGGGTCCGCCGAGCAGGGAGCGGACCATCTGGGTCGTGGGGTCGACACGTTCCCGTACGTAGACGGGGTCGGCGACGGCCATGGGCTGCCCGGAGGCGGCGGAGGTGGTGTTGGAGGCGAAGTAGTACTTGTTGACGGACATGTAGTTGCGCTGGAAGTCCGACTTGCCCATGACGACTCCCTGGGGGAGCACGTCGATGCGCCATTGTTCGGTCTTCTTGTCGCGGGTGAGGTGGACCGTCTGGTCGTAGCCGCCGGAGGCGGGTGTGTACGACTGCTGGGCGTCGACGGTGGCGACCTTCGTGCCGGTCAGGGTGAAGGAGTAGTCGTCGCCATCCTCCCGGCCGCCCGACCGCCCGGCCTCGGCACCGGGTCCGTCGGCGAGGACGGTGGTGGAGAGTTCCGGTTGCCAGCTCTGGGCGGCCTTGGTGGTCAGGTACTGCCGCGCCGTCGCAAAGCTGGGGTCGTCGCTGGTCAGGGCCTCGAGGAAGCCCTGGACGATTTCCGAGGGCGGTGCGTCGTCGCGGGGCGGCATGGCGAACACCCGTACCTGGGTGTCCTGGCGCGGTGTGGACTCGACGTCACGCAGATCGCCGCGGTCGGGCATGGAGGCGCATCCGGCCAGCAGTACGACGCCACAAGCGGCGTACGCCACCATGCGCGCCGGTGTGCGCCGGTCGCGCTTCTGGCGGTCAGCGCCCACGGAATGCCTCCCCTTGCTTGTCCGGGCCCTGCGGTCCGGCGTCCGGCCGGTCCGGGGTGTGGTCCATGGTGTCGCTGTGTGCCGTGTCGCCACGTGCCGTGTCGGTGCGTTCCGCGGCGGTGCCCCCGGCCGGTTCGTCGGTGTTCCGGGTGGCCGAGGCGGCGGGCCGGGGCACCACGCGTGCGCCGTTGCCGGGCAGGGCCGTCGGGTCGGCGGTGGGCGTGACCGTGGCCATGCGGGGGGCGAGCGGGGCGTGTGCGGCCGAGAGCGGTTCCCGGGCGGGCTGCACGGGTACGGTGGCGCTCTTCTCGCCGCCCCGGCCGGCCTGTCCGGAGTCGTCGAGGCCGCGGTTGCGCCGTGAGTCCTTGGGCTCCAGGGGTATCGGCGAGCCCCGGAGCGGTTCGTCGGCGGTCCTGGGCAGGGTCAGGCGGAACTGTGAGCCGCCGCCGGGTTCGCCCCAGGCCTGCAACCAGCCGCCGTGCAGCCGGGCGTCCTCCAGGGCGATGGACAGTCCGAGGCCCGTGCCGCCGGTGGTACGCGCGCGTGCCGGGTCGGCGCGCCAGAAACGGCTGAAGACACGGGTGGCCTCGCCGGGCTTGAGTCCGACGCCGTAGTCGCGCACGGCGACGGCGACGGCCCCGCCGGCCGCGGCGAGCTTGACGACGACGTCCTTGCCCTCGCCGTGTTCGACGGCGTTGACGACGAGGTTGCGCAGCACACGCTCGACCCGCCGGGCGTCGGCCTCGGCGACGACGGGCTGCTGGTCGCCGAGGACGCGTATGGTCGTGCCCTTGCGGTCGGCGAGGGGCGCGGCGCCGCTGACGACGCGCCGGACGACCTCGCGCAGGTCGATGGGCTCGGCCTCCAGGGCGGCGGCGCCGGCGTCGAAGCGGCTGATCTCCAGCAGGTCGGCGAGCAGTGACTCGAACCGGTCGAGCTGGTCGGCGAGGAGTTCCGCGGACCGCGCGGTGACGGGGTCGAAGTCCTCACGTGCCTCGTGGATGACGTCGGCGGCCATGCGCACGGTGGTCAGCGGCGTCCGCAGTTCATGCGACACATCGGACACGAACCGGCGCTGCATCCGCGACAGGTCCTCCAGTTGCTGGATCTTCAGCTGGAGGTTCTGCGCCATCTTGTTGAAGGCCTCGCCGAGGCGGGCGATGTCGTCCTCGCCGGTGACCTTCATACGTTCCTGAAGCCGCCCGGCGGACAGCCGTTCGGCGATGCCCGCGGCCATCCGCACCGGTGTGACGACCTGCCGTACGACGAGCCAGGCGATCGCACCGAGGAGTACGACGACGAAGAGGCCGGCGGTCGCGAGGGTGCCCTTGACGAGGCTGAGGGACTTCTCCTCCTGGGTGAGCGGGAAGAGGTAGTACAGCTCGTAGGGGTCGCCGTTGGGGTCGTTGAGCTGTTTGCCGATGACGAGGGCCGGCTGGGAGTCCTTGTCGTTGCTGTAGAGGATGCGGGAGTAGCTCTGGGCCGCTCCGGCATTGCTGTTGATGTGCTCGCGCAGGGCTTCGGGGACGCTCTTGTTGGGGTCGACGTAACCGGAGGAGCGGGGTCCGGGTCCGCCGCCGCTGTCGTCGCCCGGGGGGAGGGTGACGACGTCGAAGGCGCCCTGGCCGCCGCTGGACAGCGACGACACTAGTTCGCTCATCCATTCGGTGACGTTCTGCGGAGAGCTTCCGTCGACGGCGTTCCCGTCGCCGCCGCCTGCGGCCACCGCTTCGTCGGCCTTCTGTTTGGCGACGGCGAATCCGCCCGCGGCCTGGCTCTGGGAGGCCTTGACCTTGGCGTCGAGCAGTCCGTTGCGGACCTGTCCGATGACGACGAAGCCGAGGAGCAGGACGACGCCCAGCGACATCAGCAGGGTGGTCGCGACGACCTTGAGCTGGATGTTGCGGCGCCACAGCCGCATGACGGGCAGCAGCGGCCGGCGTACCCAGCGCAGCAGCAGGCGCAGGACGGGGCTGCCCTGCATCCCGCCCTGGAGCAGCCCGCCCTCGAGGAGTCGCTCGAAACGTGAACCCATGGTCTTCCGGCCGACAGGCCGCTCCGGTCGGACCCCGGACCGGCCGGGGGCCGAAGCGGCACTGTCCCCGGACATGTCAGCTCGGCCCCGCCTTGTAACCGACGCCTCGGACGGTCACCACGATCTCCGGCCGCTCCGGGTCCTTCTCGACCTTGGAGCGCAGCCGCTGGACGTGCACGTTGACCAGGCGGGTATCGGCGGCGTGCCGGTAACCCCACACCTGTTCGAGGAGCACTTCGCGGGTGAACACCTGCCACGGCTTGCGTGCCAGCGCGACCAGCAGGTCGAACTCCAGCGGCGTCAGCGCGATGGACTGCCCGTCACGCTTCACGGAGTGCCCGGCGACATCGATCACGAGGTCACCGATCGCCAACTGCTCCGGCGCCGGCTCCTCGGACCTGCGCAGCCGCGCCCGGATACGGGCGACCAGCTCCTTCGGCTTGAACGGCTTGACGATGTAGTCGTCGGCGCCGGACTCCAGCCCGACGACCACGTCGACGGTGTCGCTCTTCGCGGTGAGCATCACGATCGGCACACCGGACTCCGCCCGGATCAGACGGCACACCTCGATGCCGTCCCGCCCGGGCAGCATCAGGTCCAGCAGCACCAGATCGGGCTTAGCCTCCCGGAACGCGGCCAGCGCCTTGTCGCCGTCGGCTACGAAAGACGGCTCAAAACCTTCACCACGCAGCACGATGCCGAGCATCTCGGCCAGTGCGGTGTCGTCGTCGACGACAAGGACTCGTCCCTTCATAAACGACATCATCCCATTCTCATAACGGTGAAGGTGACGCAGGTGAGAAGCCTCACCGCCCGGTGACGATAGTCGTACGGGACCGTCACTGTCTGCCCTCGCCGACAGACCGTGATCTCCGGGCCATCAGGCACCCGTCCCGGGACGGGCCCTCGCGCACAGTTCGGCGAGCCCTTCGGCCGTCACCGGCGACACCGCGCCCTCCTCCGTCACGATCGCCGTCACCAGCTCCGGCGGCGTCACGTCGAACGCCGGGTTGTACGCCTGGGTCCCCAGCGGCGCCACCGGAATCCCGCCTCCCGCTCCCGTCACCGGCACCTGCGGCGCCGTCACCTCGGTCACCTCGGACCCGGGGCGCTGCTCGACCTCGATCGCCGCCCCGTTCGCCGTGTGCGGGTCGACGGTCGTCACCGGCGCGACCACGATGAACGGCACATGGTGGTACCGCGCGAGCACCGCGAGCGGATAGCTCCCCACCTTGTTCGCCACCGACCCGTCGGCAGCGATCCGGTCCGCCCCGATCAGCACCGCGTCCACCTCGCCCGCCGCGAACAGCGAGCCCGCCGCGTTGTCCGTCAGCAAGGTGTACGCCATGCCGCTGCGCGCCGCCTCCCACGCGGTCAGGCGGGCGCCCTGCAGCAGCGGACGCGTCTCGTCCACCCACAGCCGCCGCAGCCGCCCCGCCCGATGCGCCGCCAGCGCCACGGCGAACGCCGTCCCCTCCCCGCCCGACACCAGCGAGCCGGTGTTGCAGTGCGTGAGGATCCGATGCCCGCCGCCGGGCAGCAGCTCGTCCAGGAGCGCCAGCCCGTGCCCGGCCATCCGCGCACTGGCCTCGGCGTCCTCCCGGTGCAGTCGCCGCGCCGCAGCCAGCGCGGCCCGCGCCCCCTGTACCGGCTCACCTCCGCCCGCCAGCGCCGCCCCGTACGCGGCCCGGGCCCTGTTCACGCCGAGGGACAGATTCACCGCGGTGGGCCGTGCTCCGGCCAGCACGGTGGCCGCCTCCTCCACGTCGAAGCCCCGGGCGGCGGCGAGCGCGACACCGTACGCCCCGGCGATGCCGAGCAGCGGCGCGCCCCGCACGGCCAGCGAACGGATCGCCTCCACCAGCGCCGACGCGTCCGTACAGACCAGCTCGACCTCCTCGGCCGGCAGCCTCGTCTGGTCCAGAAGCACCAGCACGGGACCTTCGGGTGGCTCTTCCCAGCGGATCGCCGGTATACCGGCCTGCCGCTTGTCCTCACCGGATTGCGCGTACTGATCAGCCATGCGGTCAGTCTGCCCATAGTCCGGCGGACAATTGAAGGTGTGCAGCCCCTACCGCGGCCGGTCGCCCGATGACCACCCCATGGCACGATGGCAGCCAACCTGCCGCCGCGCCCGCGGACGGGCATCGTGAAGGAGCGACGATGAAAGACACTCCGGGCTGGGCCTCGCCCGGATCCGCCCCGTCCGACGGGCGGCAGCCCGGCGCGTCCGACCCCGCAGACCAGCCCGCCGACGCCCAGCCCGAGGGCCAGTCGGCCGCGAATCCACCGGACCCCCACGCGAAGTGGTCCAAGGAGCAGCCGCCCCCCGGCCAGTGGTCCGCGCCCGCAGGCCCCCAGCACCCGGGCCAGACCGCTCCGCAGCACCCCGTCCAGCCTCCGCCGCCCCCACCGCCCGGCCCCGGCTGGGGCGGCCGCCCGCCCGCCGGCCCGTACGGCGGTGCCCCCCACGGCCACCCGGGCTACGCCCCGTACCCGACCTGGGGCAACGGCTGGGGCGGTCCCCCACCCGCGGCGAAGCCCGGTGTGATCCCGCTGCGCCCGCTCGGCGTCGGCGAGATCCTCGACGGCGCCGTCGCCACCATGCGCACCTACTGGCGCACGGTGCTGGGCATCTCGCTGACCGTCGCGATCGTCACCGAGGTCATCGTCGTCCTGCTCCAGGGCCTGGTCCTGGACCACACCACGGACACCTCCGCCCTCAGCGACCCGAGCGCCACCCTCGACGAGCAGACCCGCGCCATGCGTGACGTCCTGCTCAACTCCGGTGTCCTGCTGCTGATCTCCCTGGTCGGCACCATCATCGCGACAGCCCTGCTCACGGCCGTCATCAGCCGTGCGGTCCTCGGCAAGCCGGTCACCCTCGGGGACGCCTGGCGCGATGCCCGTCCCCGGATCCCCCGGCTGTTCGGCCTGATCTTCCTGCTGCTGCTCATCGCGGGCGCGGTGGGGGCCGTCGGCGCACTGCCCGGCGTCCTGGTGAGTACCGCCGGGGCCGTCGGGGGCGGGGCCGCGCTCTCGGTCTTCGGCACCTTCGCGGCGATCGTCGTCGCTCTGTGGCTGCTGGTCCGCCTCTCCCTCTCCTCGCCCGCGCTGATGCTGGAGAAGCAGGGCATCACCAAGGCGATGGGCCGCTCCGCCAAACTCGTCCGCGGCTCCTGGTGGCGGGTCTTCGGCATCCAGCTGCTCGCCCTGATCATCGCCAACATCGTCGCGACGATCGTCCTCGTCCCCTTCGCCTTCGCCGGCGCCGCGATGAGCGACAGCGGCATCGGCGGCCTCGTCGACGGCACGGGCGACTACGGCTGGACCTACCTGATCATCAGCGGAATCGGCTCGGTGATCGGCTCCATGATCACCTTCCCGATCGCGGCCGGAGTCGTCGTCCTCCTCTACATCGACCAGCGCATCCGCCGTGAGGCCCTCGACCTCGACCTGGCCCGCGCCGCCGGCGTCCAGGGCTACGGCTCCCCCGACCCCGGCACGACCTCGGGGAGCTGATGCGGTGAGACTGACGGGGGGAATCCTCACCGCACCACCACTTCCCGGCGGCACACTCGTCCGCGCGGACGACGAGCCCCCACTGTCCATCCCCCGCGATCCCGCGCGTGAGGCGGCCCGGCGCGAACTGTCCGAACGCCTGTACCACGAGCACGACCCCAGCCTCCTCCAGCGCGCCCTCAACACCCTCTGGGACTGGATCGGCGACCTGTTCGACACCGCGTCCCGCACCACACCCGGAGGCACCGTCGGCGTGCTGGTCGTCCTCGCGGCCGTCGTGGCCGTGGTGGGCGCCCTGTGGTGGCGCCTGGGCACCCCCCGCCGCCAACCCACCTCCACCGCAACCCTGTTCGACGACCGCCCCCGCACCGCCGCCGAACACCGTGCCGCCGCCGAGGCGCACGCCGCCCAGGGCCACTGGAACCAGGCCCTCCAGGAACGCATGCGTGCCGTCGTCCGCTCCCTCGAGGAACGCGCCCTCCTCGACACCCGCCCCGGCCGCACCGCCGACGAAGCCGCCGCGGAAGCCGGCCGCATCCTCCCCGCCCACCGCGACCGACTCCACGCCGCCGCCGGCGCGTTCGACGACGTGACGTACGGAGGCCGCCCGGCGACCGGACAGGCGTACCGCCTCATCGCCGAACTCGACCACGACCTGGAGCGCACCAGGCCCCTGCTCACCGCGAGCAGCACCGCCGGCACGGCCCCCACCACCCGCCGGGGAGCCGCCGAATGACCACCGAGGCCACGCTCCCCTCCACCGCGGTCTCGCCCACCGCCCACCAGCTGTGGACCCGCACGCGAGGAGTGGCCCTCGCCTTCACGTTCCTCCTGGCGGCCGCCGTCGCACTCGCCGTCCTGCGCTCCGACGCCCGGCACGGCGCCCTCGACCCCCGCTCCGCCGACCCCCACGGCAGCCGCGCCGTCGCCGAACTCCTCGCCGACCGAGGCGTCTCCACCCGTGTCGTGACCACCCTCGCCGAGGCCCACGCCGCCACCGGTCCCGACACCACCCTCCTGGTCGCCTCCCCCGACCTTCTGACGGAGCGCCAGCAGCAGGAGCTGCACGCCGCGACCTCCGGCTCCGGCGGCCGCACCGTCCTCATCGCCCCCGGCAGCCCCTCCGTCTCCACCCTCGCCCCCGGAGTCACCGCGGACCCGGCCACCAGCCGCGGCTCCACCCTCACCCCCGACTGCGCCCTGCCCTCGGCCCGACGCGCCGGCACCGCCGAGACCGGCGGCATCCGCTACAGCACCCGCCACCTCGACGCCGACAAGTGCTACCCCAGCCAGCGCCTGGCCACCCTCCTGCGCATCCCGGACACCTCCGCAAGCGGCGACACCATCGTCCTCGGCGCGCCCGACATCCTCTACAACACCCGACTCGACCAGCAGGGCAACGCCTCGCTCGCCCTCCAACTCCTCGGCTCCCGACCCCATCTGACCTGGTACCTCCCCTCGCTCTCCGACACCTCCGCCACCGAACCCGGCAACGAGAAGACCTTCTTCGACCTGCTGCCCTCCGGCTGGCTGTGGGGCACCCTTCAACTCTTCGTCGCGGCAGCCCTCGCCGCCCTCTGGCGGGCACGCCGACTCGGCCCGCTCGTACCCGAAAGACTCCCCGTGGCGATCCGTGCCTCCGAAACCGTCGAAGGCCGCGCCCGCCTCTACCGCAAAGCCCGCGCCCGCGCCCGCGCGGCCACCGCTCTTCGCTCCACCACCCGCACCCGTCTCGCCCCTCTCGTAGGCGTCCCCGTCGCCCAGGCGCACACGCCCGAAGCGCTCCTGTCCGCCCGCCTCCAAGCCGACGGACAGCCCCTGCACTCCCTTCTCTTCGGCCCGCCGCCCAGCGACGACACGGCCCTCATCGCACTCGCCGACCAACTCGACGCCCTCGAAAGAGAGGTACGCCGTCCATGATGGACCCGACCACTGACAACGCCGGGAACACCGGGGACCCGGGCCGCGCCCGCGCCTCCCTGGAGGCCCTGCGTGCCGAGATCTCCAAGGCCGTGGTCGGCCAGGACCCCGCCGTGACCGGCCTCGTCGTCGCTCTGCTGTGCCGCGGACACGTTCTCCTCGAAGGAGTCCCCGGGGTGGCCAAAACGTTGCTCGTCCGCGCCCTCGCCTCCGCACTCGAACTCGACACCAAACGGGTCCAGTTCACCCCCGACCTCATGCCCAGCGACATCACCGGCTCCCTCGTCTACGACGCCCGCACCGCCGAGTTCTCCTTCCAGCCCGGCCCGGTCTTCACCCACCTCCTCCTCGCCGACGAGATCAACCGCACGCCGCCGAAAACCCAGTCCTCCCTCCTGGAAGCCATGGAGGAACGGCAGGTCACCGTCGACGGCACTCCCCGCCCCCTGCCCGACCCGTTCCTCGTCGCCGCGACCCAGAACCCCGTCGAATACGAGGGCACCTATCCCCTCCCCGAAGCCCAACTCGACCGCTTCCTCCTCAAACTGACGATCCCTCTCCCCTCCCGCCAGGAAGAGATCGACGTCCTCACCCGCCACGCCGAAGGCTTCAACCCGCGCGACCTGCACGCCGCCGGCGTACGCCCCGTCGCAGGCCCCGCCGACCTGGAAGCGGCCCGCGCTGCCGTCGCCAAGACCACCATCTCCCCCGAGATCACCGCGTACGTCGTCGACATCTGCCGCGCCACCCGCGAATCCCCCTCCCTCACCCTCGGCGTGTCACCCCGCGGCGCCACCGCCCTCCTCGCCACCTCCCGCGCCTGGGCCTGGCTCACCGGCCGCGACTACGTCATCCCCGACGACGTCAAAGCCCTCGCCCTCCCCACCCTCCGCCACCGCGTGCAACTCCGCCCGGAAGCGGAAATGGAAGGCGTGACGGCCGACTCCGTCATCACCGCGCTCCTCGCCCACGTCCCCGTCCCCCGCTGATGGCACTCACCGGACGCGCCGCCCTCCTCGCGGCCCTCGGCTCCCTCCCCGTCGGCATCTGGGAACCCAGCTGGACGGGCCTCCTCGCCGTCAACGCCCCCCTGGCACTGGCCTGCGCCTGCGACTACGCCCTGGCAGCCCCCGTACGCCCCCTGCGCCTCACACGTTCCGGTGACACCACCGCACGCCTCGGAGAGCCCGCAGACGTCACCCTGACCCTCACCAACCCCTCCCGCCGCCCTCTGCGCGCCCACCTCCGCGACGCATGGCCGCCCAGCAGCTGGGAGCCCGGTACGGAAACCGAGGCCTCCCGCCACCACGTGACCGTCCCCGCCGGCGAGCGCCGCCGCATCACCACCCGTCTCCGCCCCACTCGCCGCGGCGACCGCCAGGCCGACCGCGTCACCATCCGCTCCTACGGACCCCTCGGCCTCCTCTCCCGCCAGGGCACCCACAAGATCCCCTGGACGGTACGCGTCCTGCCCCCGTTCACCAGCCGCAAGCACCTCCCCTCGAAACTCGCCCGTCTCCGCGAACTCGACGGCCGCACCAGTGCCCTCACCCGCGGCGAGGGCACCGAATTCGACAGCCTGCGCGCATACGTCCCCGGCGACGACACCCGCTCCATCGACTGGCGTGCCACAGCCCGCCACTCCACGGTCGCCGTCCGCACCTGGCGCCCGGAACGCGACCGCCACATCCTCCTGGTCCTCGACACCGGCCGAACGTCCGCCGCCCGTGTCGGCGACGCCCCGCGCCTCGACGCCTCCATGGACGCCGCCCTCCTCCTCGCCGCCCTGGCCTCCCGCGCCGGCGACCGCGTAGACCTCCTCGCCTACGACCGACGGGTACGCGCCCTCGTCCAGGGCCGCTCGGCCCGCGACGTCCTGCCCTCTCTCGTCGACGCCATGGCCCCCCTCGAACCCGAACTGGTCGAGACGGACGCCAGGACTCTCACGACCACAGCCCTCCGTACGGCGCCTCGCCGGTCCCTCATCGTCCTGCTGACCACACTCGACACGGCCCCGGTCGAGGAAGGCCTCCTCCCCGTCCTCCCTCAGCTCACCCAGCGCCACACCGTCCTCGTCGCCTCGGTCGCCGACCCCCACATCGCCCGCATGGCCACGTCCCGCGGCAATGCCGACGCGGTCTACGACGCCGCATCCGCCGCCCAGGCCCAAACCGAACGCCATCGGACAGCCGAGCAACTCCGCCGGCACGGAGTCACCGTCGTGGACGCGACCCCGGACGAGCTCTCCCCGGCCCTCGCGGACGCCTACCTGGCGCTGAAGGCAACGGGACGGCTCTGAGGAGAGCGGGCTCTTTCAAAGGACCCGCGAAAATCAAAATGCCCTGAACGCAGAAAACCCCCGCACCATACGGTGCGGGGGTTTCCCGGAATGATT
>NZ_KQ948791.1:0-17554 GCF_001514205.1 Streptomyces griseoruber
CGGGTACCATATCGCTGCGCGATATGCAAGGGGGGCGGTCGCTGCGCTCCCGCTCGCCCGTGCGGAGCACGGGCGATCCCCTCCGCTGCGCTCCAGGGATCGGTGGGGCCGGCCGCTGCGCGCCCGGCGGGCCGCGCATCGCGCGGCCGTGGCTGGCGGGGTGTCAGGTACGGCTAGTGGGGCCTTCAGTAAGGGAGTTGGGGAGTGCTCCGCACTCCCGGGGCGGGTCCGCTGCGCTCCCCCGCCTGACGGTCCTTCCGGCTGCGCCTCCAGAACCTTGGGGCCCGCTGACGCGGGCCGGGCTGGCTACAAGGGGTGGGGGTCGCTCGTTCGTGTGGGTTCCAGTGTAGCGCGTGCATCAGGTTGATGCAGCATGTACCGTTGGCGGAAACATGGGACACCCCCCAACCACCCGGACGGGGCGCGGCTTTTGATGGAAGGGCAGCCCTCAGAATTCATTTCCCACCACGCACACGGGGAATAGCGAATCGGGAAGTTGCGGACCCGAGCCACAGAACGGGACGTCAGATATCGGAAAGCTCGAATTCCGGCGTGCGGAGGTACCGGAGCCGAACGGCCCCCAAGGCCGGGCGGCGGAACCACACACCGGCACCGGCCGCGTTTCCTCGCCTTTGAGCGTCACGGCCGGTACCACCCGAGACTCAGAGCCGCTGCTGCCGTCCACGACCCGCAGGGGGCCGACGGGCCCGCACGCGAAGCCGCGCGCGCCACGACGGGGTCCGGCCGGCGGGGGCTCTGAAGCTGCTGCTGATGGGCAGATCCTACGGCGTGGCGGTCCTTGATCATGGTGGGGAGAGCCGGTATCACGCGCGCGCACGTTCTAGATGCAAGAGCCGCGCGTTTCCGCAGGTCAGGGAGCCGAGTTCAGAAAGATACGTCAGCCCTGGACTGACATATCTCGGTCGCGAGGTCAGCCGGTCCTGACCGATCAACATCGTTTCGTGGCACCACTGCCACGAAACGGCGCACGGTGCGTCAGCAGGGGGTTCGGACCCGATCCGGAAGCGGAGGTCAGTCCAGGGCTGAGGTACGGGTGACTTTCGTGTCGGCACTGCCGCGTTTTGGTGGCAGTACTGCCACGGTCCTCCGCTATGGTTCTGGCACCACGACGATCAAGGAGGCAGCGACCCCATGAGCTCAGGGCCCCTGGACGGCAGCGCAGCGCCGAAGCTGCCCGGCGCCCCGTCCCGTCGTCGGCGGCGCCCGAAGCCGCCGCCCACCGCCTACAACCGGTCCTCCGGCTCCACCATCGAGTTGCCCGCCGGCCATGCCGCTCAGGTCTTCCCGGTCGGCTCCAGCACGGGGTTCATCGGCGAGGCGTTCTCCATGGACAGCCTGGAGTTCATGCGCTGGGCTGCCGTCCGCTACGACAGCGACCGGTTCGTACTCGTGGTGCTGTTCCACCTGATGGGCTCGCAGAAGCCCGGCGGACTGATCGAGGCCAAGCACGAGGACGTCGCTGAGGCCCTCGGGTACAGCCGACCTCACATCAGCCGCGTCTTCACCGTCCTGGAGGCCGACGGCGCGCTGCGCAGGCTCCAGCGGGGCCTGTATCAGCTCAACCCGGCTGCGTCACTCAGGGGCGGGCTCAGGGAGCCGCGGCAGGGCGAGAAGAAGCGCTCCAAGGCGGGTATGAGCGACAGGGTGGAGCAGCTTGACCTGCTGCGCGAGATCATGGAGGACCCGGACGCGCCCGAAGCGTTCCGGGCGATGGCCGCTCCCGGCGCGAAACTGGAAGTGCGCAAGGAGTCGGATGGGGAAGGGAAGGCCACGTCATGACGTCCGCTGCCGAGGAATGGGTTCCGCGCCGCAACGTGCTGTGGGGCAGCTTCAACGGTCTCGCGTACGTACCGCGGCTGCCTCCCACCGCCTACACCCTGCTGCTGCACATGATGACCGAGCAGGAGCCGGGCGGCCTGGTCGTCGCCACGCACGACGAACTCGCCTCCGGCCTCGCGATGGAGCGTGGCATGATCAGCCGCGCCATGCCGCACCTGGTCGCCGCCCGGCTCGTCACCGTGGTCCGTCGCGGCCGCTTCCAGCTCCACCCGATGATCGCCGCGTTCAACGACCCCCGCGAACAGCAGCGAGCCGTCAAGGCGCTCCCCCGGGACATGCGACTGGATGTCGGCGACTTCGAAGACGAGTACGAGCGCCGCTTCCAGCTCCACCTGGACGAGAAGGCCCGTAAGGCCGAAGCCAAGGCCAAGGGCAACGTCACGCCCATCAACAAGACGACCCGCCTCAAGCGCGTCCACTGACCCGGCCGCCCGGCCGCCCGCCCGGCCGGGCAACACGGCGCTGCACCCCTGGTGCGGCGCCGTTCTCGTGGTCGAGTGGAGGGGAACTCCGCAGGCAGGACGGCCCGCACGGGCGTTCCCGGGACGTGGCGCCGCGCGCCGCCCGCCCGAGCGCCGGCCTACGCGGTACGAGTGGAGGCGTGATGCACAACTTCGGCCTCCACTTCACCCAGGAGCTGGGCAACCGCTTCGGCTCGCCCACCGACGGCTGGCCCGCGAGCGCGGAGCAGGTGACCCCGTTCTTCGGGATCGTCTTCAACGCCCTGGGCACGGACGACGCGGCGCGATGGTTCGAGGCGGCCCGCAAGGCGCACCATCGCGTGGTGGATGCGGAACGAGACCGGACCCACCACTTCGGCTTCGCCCACCACCTGGACGTGGAAACCGAGTCGCACCAGGAGCCCACTCTCCCCGTCGTGGCCGCCTTCGAAGCGACGAAGGCGCTGTACGAGATCACGCGCCGGGACTCCAGCGTCGACGTCGACGTGTTCTTCGGCTGCGCGCTGCGGGCGTGCTCGCGCGGCAGCGGTCGGACGGCTAGCAACGGGCGGGCGGTAGCACCAGGTAAACCGGCTTGTTCTGGAGCAGCAGAACAACCGACGACTGCTCAGGGCTCACACGCTGCATGCAGCAGCTGTGCATAGATCTCGCGCGGAACATCGCAGATCTGCGAACTTATGCACCCGCCGGGACGGGTCCGCAGCCCTGCTGCTCGCCCCGGAGCAACGGGCGCCCGACTGCTGCAGCACGGCCGTGCAGCGCGCAGCTGCTACTCCGGCTGGGCGGGCCTGCTGCTCGTGCAGCACCCTTGCGCCGCCCGGGTCGTGCGAATCTGCGTCACAAGTCCCCGACCCCGAGCACCAACCGGCCTTGCACCCTTCACCACCAGGAGCAGCAGCCGGCTGCTGCTCCGTGCAGGCCGGGAAGGGTGCAAGGGACTGCAACGCGCAGTCGGCGTGCATCCGGCTGCAGCAACGGCGGACTTCACCGGAAGCGCCGGCACCCGGCGCGACGGGGCCGATCGACACCGGCGTTGCACCCCAATAGTGGTTAGTACAGATAGAGGTTCTGTGCGGGTAGGTAATCCCTTCCCCCTGAGAGCAGAGCTCGGTCCGGGGACAGCCGGGAACCGCAGCGAGACGGCGGCGAGACGATCGCGGCTCCAAGGCATCAGCGGCACCCTCCGGCCTCCGGAAGCGCTGTACGGCGCTGTGAGCGCCTCCGGTGGCCTTGATCGCCGCTCGGGAGCCCGGAGGGCCGCAGAACTCCGCAGGCGGCCGTAGATGGCCGGGAAGGATCATGCGCGCCGGGATGCTGGCGGCGGTCCGTGGTCACAGGCGAGGGCAGATGATCGGTTCCCGCTGCGAGCTCTGCTCTCAGGGGGAAGGAAGAACAACCCGCAGGTAGGTACTACAAGTACCTACCTACATTGGGGTGCAACGGCCATCCTCGGGCCGGGCCCGCGGGAGCCGGTGGCGCAGCACCAGCCGCGCCCCGGAAACGGCAGCCGGCTGATGGGTGCAAGACCGGAGCGGACGTGCGGCGCGGCCGCGGCTACAGGCGCGAGGCGAGGGTTTCGCAGTACGCGAGGGATGTCGTCGCCACCCCGAGGTCGCCCCTGGCGGCGGCCTTCCGAGCCACGTCCGTCATCACCAGCATGCTCTCCAGCAGGCTCTCCTCGCCGGCGGCCGAAGCCTCTTCGACCCGGGCCACCAGCACGCGGTCGGCCTGCTCCAGGACCTCGGACCACACACCGCCGTACGCGGCCGGGTCGACGCCGGTCAGGGACGTCAGCCACAGGTCGGCGTGCGACTGGAGGAGCTGTTCGCCGGAGCGGAAGTCGAGCACGGTGCCGCACGGCATCGTGCCGTCGTCGGTGTGGTCCGCGGTGCCGGGCTACCCGTCCAGGTCCACGGCGTGAACAGGGCACAGGTACGCGAGCCAGGCCGCGCCCGGACCGGAGTCCTGCGCCGGGCCTTCGCGGAGCACGGTGGCCTTGAAGGGGCACTCCACCACCGTGCGCAGCGCGCCGAGATCGCGGTGACCGGAGAGCTCCTGGACGATGGACGGCACTGCGGCTCCTTCGCTGCTCAGACTTCGATGTACGCGACGACCACCACGGTGCGCAGCGCCGTGACCCAGTACAGGAGGCGTACGCGCTCGACTTCGTCGGCGTACTGGCGCAGCTGCGGGCCGGAGGCGTCGCCGGGGATCGGCTCACCGATGTCGGGGTCGACGGAGATGACGACCAGGGCGCGGTCCAGGGCGTGGATTGCCGCCTCGCTGGTGATGTTCTCCAGCTGCTTGGCGGCGGAGTCGGAGAAGGCGATCCGGGCGCGGCGCTGCGGGGCCATCAGGCGACGGCCGGGCGCTGGGCTGCGAGCCGGGCGAGGTGGGCCTCGCGCAGTTCCTCCCACGGCGTGCAGTCCTCCACTGCGGGCAGACCGTTGGTCGCGATGTCCTCCAGGACGGCGGCGAACTGGTCGGCCTTCTCGCGGGTCTGAGCCGCGTACGCGCGCAACCCGTCGGCGGCCGCGGGCTCCAGCTGCTGCCGGGCGTGGTCGGCGGTGGCCGGCTGTTCGCTCATCGAGGGCTCCAGAGGGCAGAACTGGCGTCTGCTCCAACGGTATCGGCCGCCTGGGGCCCTGGGGACCACTCCGGACGAACCGGCTCGTACGAGGGTGCGGGACTCAGGACCCAGGTGGACCCAGCTTCCGACCCGTTCCATGGCCACCAGGGAAAACACCGGTCCCGGGACCCAGGGACCCAGATTCTGGGAGCGCTGCTGGGTCCTGGGACCGGCCCGCCTCCCGATGACACAGATCAGCTGAACAGTGACACAGCGAGCGTGTCCACCTGGGGAAACCGGGGGTCGATGACACAGATGACACAGATCGGCCGGACTGTTCAGGCGGGCGAGGGATCCCATCCGGATGCGGACCGTAGTCGCTCCGGGAAGGGTGTCACGCTGATCGACGTGTGGCCCGAATCCGGGGGGCGGGCCCGTGGTTCCGGGCCGAACCGCCAACGTGACACCCCAACGTGACAACCGGATCGGGGCGCGTGACACGGGTGAGCGTGACAGCGTGACAGCCACCCTCGGTGATCACGGGCGAGGCCGGAGAGCACCGGAGCGGACCGTGCGAATACTGCGCTACGACCGGACGCGAGCGAGGAACACGGCGAGGTCACCAACAGCTTCGGGTTCGGTGGTGGCGAGCCGGGCCGCGAACGCCAGCTGGCCGACGTCGACGCCGGGGACCAGGCGGGCGAGTTCGACGAGCACCGCGGCGTGCGCGAGGACCGGCGGGGTGAGAAGGCCGGCCGCGGCCTCGCGGGCGGCCGGGTCGCGGTAGTGCCCGAGGTGCGCGGCCAGGGCGTGCGCGAGCCAGGCGTCGACGTCGGCCTGGACGTACCCGCCCGCGCGCCGGGTCAGTTCGTCGCGGACGGCTTCGTCCCCGGTACGGGGCTCGGTCTGCTCCAGCGTGCCCAGCTCGCGCAGCGCCTGGAGCTCATCGGCGCGGGCCGCGACCCAGGCGGCCTCACGGATCTCGGCTTCCCGGGCGGCGGCGGCCGCGGCGTCGGCGGCGAGCTCGGCCTGGACGACGTCGTCGGAGTCCGGGTCGTAGACGGCGTTCGGGGCCGCGACGGCGAGCAGCTGGTCGATGCGCTCCCACTCCGCGAGCTCCGCGCGACCGCGTTCGTCTTCGGCCAGGTGCTCGTGCCGCGAGTCCTGCCGTGCGTCGAACCGGGCGTCCTCGAGGGCCTGCGCGACGGCGACGGCGTCCATGCCCCTCGCGCGGCGGCGCACCACGCGCCGTCCGATGCGGGCGGGGTCGACCGGCTCGCGGGGCGCGGCCAGCGGGGCGAGCGGTCGGCGCAAGGTGCGCCGGGGCGTGGTCATCTTCGGCCTCGCATTCGTGGTGCGGATTCGGAGCGGACCGCCGCCAGAGCGCTGTGCGACGGCCCGCGAATAAGGTTTATAGCAGGCCCTGAATTCTGGGTGGTCAGAACTCAAAATCTATCGACCGCACGTGCGTGAAATCCGCTCGGAGGCCGTCGGCACGGGTGCCCCACTCCGTGAAATACGACTCGGTGATGGCCTCAGCGACGATCGGATGCAGGTCTTCCTCTGTCGCACCTGCCTCCTGGAGCTGGAGGATCTGCGCGGCGTAGGTGGGCGAGATCGGCGTGGTGATGGTGCGCTCGCGGCCGTCGTCCGAGCTGACCGTGCAGGTGAATCCGAAGTAGGCCGTCACCTCCACCATCATGCCGCTGGAGGTCGCCGCTCGCTCCCGCGCCTGCTCCCTGACCTGCGGTTGCCACTGTGATTCAGTCTCCTCCACCAGGGCCGCCTGGAGCCTCTTCTGAGGCTTCGTCTGCTGCCCGGCGCGGTAGCGCTGTACGGTGCGGGTCGAGACGCCCAGCTGTTCGGCGAGGGCCTTCGTCGACCGCTTGGCGCGCGTGTAGAGGAATTCGATCTGGGCCTTTGCGGATTTCGGCGCGGGCCGGGTGAACACCTTGCGCTCCGCCCGCTTGAGGGCGTCCAGGACCCTGTTGCGGCGCGGGGCCGGCGGCTGCGTGTCGTCGCTGTCGATCATTCCTTCAGCAGACACCCGTTCCCCTGTGGACAGATTCCGTGCCCGGGCGCCCCACCGTTGCGGGAGGGGTTGACGGCGTAGATCAGCGGGTCTTGGGTGGAGGGCCACGTCCAGAGCAAGGGGACTGGCCATGGATCTGCTCAGGCTTTCCGACCGGCTGCCGCAGTGTTCGCGCTGCCGGGGCGACCTCATTATGAGCGGGGTGGCGCCGCACGACGACAAACACGGGCGGCCGATCCACCTGGAGCTGTGCATGGTGTGCGACACCGGAGACGTGGACCGTCCGGCGGCCGGCCTTCTCGTGCAGTGGTTCGCCGACCGTGGCGGTCATGACGAGAGCCGCGTCACGGAGGGTTCACACCTGCTGATGGAGTGGACGAAGGAGTGCATGGCCACCCACGGCTGGTACTTGCAGGACGCCCCTCCCGACCAGCCCTGAGCCGTCATCGGCAGAAGCTGCGGGCGCGTAGTGCCGCCGCGTCGTACGGGCAGTACGGCCGCCGGGTCGAACTACTGTTGGGCCGTGGCGACAACGTACGACTACCCCGGCTTCTCTAGGGCCTGTTGCGAAAGTGGATCAAGGTCGTAGATGATCGCCGTCTGTGGGGCTTGGTGATCTGACGAACGGCCAGTGGGCCCGCTTGGAAGCCTTGTTGCCGGTTGGTAAGAAGCCGGGCCGTCCGCGGACCTGGACGCGTCGGCAGCTGGTCGACGGCATAAGGTGGCGGACCAGGACCGGGGCCCCGTGGCGGGACATACCCGAGCGGTATGGACCGTGGGACCGGGTCTACGACCTGTTCCGGCGCTGGCAGCGCAACGACACCTGGAAGCGCATCCTGGAGCAACTGCAGGCCGAAGCTGACGCGAAGGGCCTGATCACCTGGGATGTGAGCGTGGACTCCACCATCGCCCGAGCCCACCAGCACGCCGCCGGGGCGCGTAAAAGGGGGACCTGCAGAAGGAACCTCCCGGCGGCGTCGATGTAGAGCCCGACGACCACGGCCTCGGACGCTCACGCGGCGGGCTGACCACCAAGCTGCACATGGCGGTCGAGCAGGGACAGAAGCCGTTGTCCCTGCTCGTCACCGCCGGCCAGCGGCACGACAGCCCCCAGTTCCAGCCGGTCCTGGACGCCATCCGCGTGCCCCGAATCGGGCCGGGCCGACCACGCTCCCGGCCGGACACGGTCCGCGCCGACCGGGCCTACGGCTCGCGCGCGAACCGCGCCTACCTGCGCAGACGCGGCGTGCGGTGCACCATCCCGGAGAAGGCCGACCAGATCCGCAACCGCCAGAAGCTCGGTTCCCGCGGTGGCCGCCCGCCGAAGTTCGACAAGGGCGACTACAAGCAGCGGCACGCTGTCGAATGCGGGATCAACCGACTGAAACGCCATCGCGCGGTCGCCACGAGGTACGACAAACTCGCCGTCCGCTATCACGCGACCGTGCTGGTCGCAGCCATCAACGAGTGGCTGTGACCAGCACGGAACTGATTCGTCCTAGCCGTTGATGTCGAGTGCTGTTCCGTACAGTCGGTCCACCTTCAACCGGATGACCACTCGGCGCTCGGCAACCAACTGCTCCAGAAACGCGTCTTCGCCCTCCGGCTTCGCGGCCTGCCGGATCATTCCGAGCAGTTCCCGACCAACCGCATCGCCAGGAACCGTCGTGATCTCCGAGACCTCGGCCTCGCCTTCGGCCACGGCGAACGACCACACGTCGCCGCCCTGCACATGCAGCGAGGCACGCGGATCGCGCCGTAGGTGCCCGACCTTGATGCGGTCGGCCGTCGTTGAGAACCGCACGATGCGGGCCTCGGAGTCCCAGCTGTACAGCATGGTGGTGAGGTGGGGATGGCCACTGCGCTTGACGGTGGCGAGCGTGCCGAACTGCTGCTTGCCAAGCAGGTTGGAGAGGGCTTCGTCGGACAGTGGGCGAGGCGCTGGTCCTTGAGTCATGACGTGATCAACATCCGTAGCCGTCCAACAATTTCGTGGACACTGTGAGCCCCATCCCCCACTTTCGCAACAGGCCCTAGGGGAGTGAGGCTGTCGTAGTGGTGCGCACCTCGGGTTTGTGCAGCTCAGCCACTCGTGGTCGAACTCTAGCTAGTGCAACAGCTGTGGTGCTATCGCTGGTTGGAGTGTCTCTGAGGGCAACTGAGTGATCAGCCGACGCTCTGCTGCAGATGGGGGTCTGTAAAGCGAGCGGCCCTGTCTCACATCCGGTGGTGACGTTAAGTAGCTGCGGTGACTGACGGTAATGCCGCCAGTCCAGCATGGGTGAAGCGACTGTCGACACCGTTCACGCCTACCTCGACGACGCGTCTGCGACTGGCCTCCCCGGGGCTCGGACCGTACACCTCAAAAAACGGTGACGTTCTGTCACCGCCGGATGTGAGACAGGGCCGAAAGTGAGACAGGGCCGGTGAGCGTACAGACCCCCGCGACGCGTACGCCTGGCTGCTGGAGTGTGACGAGGCGCCGTAGTTGGCACCTAAGCGCGGTAGATGGCATCAAGATCGCCACTCGCGAAGCCCTCCTGGTCGAAGGTAACGCGACCGGCGACCGGCTGTACCAAAGTGCCAACAAAACCGCCTAATCGAGCGATCCGCTCCGCAGCACGGTTGGCATGTGTGCTGGTCACAGGGGCGCTCGGGTGCCAACTACGGCGGCTCGTCACACGCGAGCGGGCGGCCGTTGGGGCCGGTGTCTGCGACGCAGCCTCGGCACTCCTGTACGGCGGCGTCGATCTCGGTTTGTTCCGGTGGTTCTTCCGGTACTTCGTCCCGTTCTTCTTCCTGGTGTCCCTGCCCGCATCGATGTTGTGCTGTACACGGTCAAGCAGCCCCCTCACCCGGTGACCTGCGGCGGTGCATGTGAGAAAGGTGCTTCCAGCACATGACGCGTGAAGCGATCATTTTGCGACTCGTCCATGAGGCCATCGACGTCGTCAACGAGGGGCTGCCGCCCGGTGCGGCGCTGGAAAAGGCGCCGGAGGTCACGTTGTTCGGAGTGGATGGCCGACTCGATTCTCTCGGACTGGTGGAATTGCTGGCCGAGACCGAAGTTAGGCTTGAGGAGGAATTCTCGGTCTCCGTCTCGCTCGTCAATGACAAGGCGCTTTCGCAGCGCAACAGCCCGTTTCGTTCGGTTGGCTCACTGGTGACATACGTGACTGATGTGGTTGCCACGGAGGCTCCCGTCAGCGAGGCGGGATGAGCGACCGGATCATCCTCATCACGGGTTCACGCAAGGGAATCGGCCGGCATCTGGCGGAGACTTTCGCCCGGCGCGGCTGGTACACCTACGGATGCAGCCGGCAGCCCAGTGACCTGGAGGACGAGCACTACACCCACGTCTGCCTCGACGTGGCCGACGAGCCCGCGGTCAAACGGCTGTTCCGGCAGATCCGCACGCGCCACGGCCGACTGGACGTCCTGGTGAACAACGCTGGTGTCGCCTCCATGAACCTGGCCATGACGACGCCCGTCGCCACGCTCGAACGGGTCCTGCGCACCAACGTGGTGGGCACGTTCCTCTCGGCCGCGACAACAAGGCCCCGGGGAAGGTCGGTGCGACCCACGTGCGGGCGGTCACCCAGGCCGTGGCAACGCTGTACGCGAGGGACCACGACCACGGATCGGCCCAGGTCCGCCGGGCGGCCTCCGAGTCCCTGCACACCGCCTACCGGTGGCTGCAGAACGGCACGTACAGCGCGAAGACGGAGGCGCGGCTGCGCTCTGCGGTCGGCGCGCTGTCGATCGCCGCCGGCTGGCTGTCGTACGACTCCGGCCGCTCGGGGGACGCCCACTCGCTGTACGGCGAGGCCCTCGCCGCCGCGCGGATCGCGGACGATCCGGAGCTGGAGGCGCACGCGTTCGGCTGCCTGAGCCTGCTGGCCAAGGCCCAGGGTCGGCCGCGTGAGGCCATCGTCGCCGCGCAGGGCGCGCAGACCGTCGCCCGTGGCCTCGGCTCTGCCCGTCTGCTGAGCCTGTTCCACATGCGCGAGGCCGGAGGGTGGGCCCTGTCGGGGGACGCCGGCGCGACCGACCGGGCGATCGTGCAGGCCCACCGCCTGTACTCCCGGGGGCCCGCCGACGCCGACCCGGTGTGGCTGGGCTTCTACGCACCCGGTGAACTGGCCGGTCTGGAGTCCCTGGCCCGCGCCGCTCTCGGCCAGCACGAACGCGCCGCCGCGGGCGCCGAGCAGGCCGTCCTGCTCCACGGTGGTGCCTTTGCGAGGAATTCTGCCCTGTACACGGCGGACATCGCCATCCACCATGCGGTGAGGGACCGGCCCGAGCCGGAGGTCGCGGCCGACGCCGCGGGCCGGGTCCTGGCCTACCTCCCCGAGGTGCGCTCCGACCGGCTGCTGCAGTCGCTGCACGACGTCGCGGGCGCACTCCAGCGGCACAGCCGCGTCCCCGCGGTCGCCGACTGGTTCGAGGAGTACCGCTCCATCACCACCACCGGAGGAGGACGGGCGTGACCACCCCCCGCACCCGCACTGACGTCGTGATCCGCACCTACGGGCCCGGCCAGGTCGCGCCGCTGGTCGACACGATCGCCGACCTCTGGGCGGACGCGCACCCGGAGATCGTGGACACCCCGGGCGCCTCCACCGACGGCCTGTCCGTGCCCGCGCTGCGCCGCCAGGTCCTCGGCCATCTCCGCAACCACCAGGAGGGCTTCACCCTGGTCGCGGCGTACGCGCACGGCTTGATGATCGGCTTCGGGTACGCCTTCCCCTGCACGCCCGAGTACTGGTTCGGCGCCGAGCTGCTGCCGCAGATCCCCGAACACGTCCGCGCCGGCCGCCTGATGGGGCTGTGCGAACTCGCTGTCACCCCGGCCTGGCAGGGCCAGGGCATCGGCACCCGCCTGCACACAGCCCTCCTCACAGCGATCAACCCCGAGTGGGCGTCACTGCTGGTCCGCCCCGACAACACCGCCGGGCGCACCCTGTACGACCGGCTCGGCTACCGGTACGCGGGGCCGTACCGCAACGAGCCCGGCGGGCCGGTGTACGACCTGCTGCTCCTCCAGATCGCGCTGGCCTGATGGCCCGGTTCCCGTAAAGCGATCATGTGACTTGCTCGCCGGGTGGGTGAACCCCGGGCTGCGTCGCGGGCACCGCGCCGACACGACCACTACGAAGATCACGAATGCTCGTGCTCTTTCGGAAGGACCCGTTCGTGCGCCTCACCTCCACCGGATGCGCGGCGGCCGCCGCGCTCTCCGCGCTCGCCGCCCTGCTCGCCCCGACCACCGCCCACGCCGCCACGCCGCACCGGCATGCCCCGGCGAGACGATCACCCTGCCCGTTCGCGACGCCCTGGCCGCACTGGTCGTCCAGGACGAGTCCCGCACCGGCTACACCCGCGACAAGTTCAAGCACTGGACCGACGCCGACCGAGACTCGTGCAACACCCGAGCCGAGGTCCTCCTCGAGGAAGCCGTCACCACCCCCGAAATCGGCCCGAGCTGCACGCTGACCGGCGGGCTCTGGTACTCCGCCTACGACGACCGGTACTTCGACGCCGCCCGCAGTCTCGACGTCGACCACCTCGTCCCGCTGGCCGAGGCATGGGACTCCGGCGCCTCCGCCTGGACCGCGAAGGAGCGCGAGCTCTACGCCAACGACCTCGACGACCCCCGCGCCCTGATCGCGGTGTCCGCGGCCTCCAACCGCTCGAAGGCCGACCAGGACCCCTCCACCTG
Organism: Streptomyces griseoruber; assembly: GCF_001514205.1. Lineage (GTDB taxonomy): Bacteria > Actinomycetota > Actinomycetes > Streptomycetales > Streptomycetaceae > Streptomyces > Streptomyces griseoruber. Next base: position 12,645 of record NZ_KQ948791.1, read on the forward strand.
GCTGCCGCCGTACGCCGGCTACTGGTGCCAATACGTCACCGACTGGGTCGCCGACAAAACCCGCTACCGCCTCACCATCGACCCCGCCGAGCAGACCGCCCTCGCCCAGCGCCTCGCCACGTGCCCCGACGAGCCGATCACGGTCACACTCGCCCGCTGAACTCGCAACCGTCAGCGCAGGCGCACTCATGCGTATGGCGGCTCTCGAGGCGTCAGTAAGAACTCTGTCACCGATCCTCCTGGCCTATTCCGTGCCCGGCGGGGCTGGCTGCTCGTTGGATCTCGATGCCTGATGGAACGGCCACCCGCTCAACCGCACCTGCGTCAGCCACCTTGCCGGCCTCGGCCTCTCCCCCGCCGCATGACCGAGTGAGCCAGCAGGATCGTCACCAGCCACAAACCGGGGGATCTACTGTGCCCAGTCCCAGGCGGTGGCACGAGGCTGGGCGCTGATCTCGGACATGAACGAGTCAGTGCCGTCCAGCGGAACTGGGTTCTGTTTGGAGGCCAGCTCGGGCGTGCACACCTGCCAGTACAGGGTCCTGGTCCCGTATGGAGCGATGCCTGCGTCCTGCGCGAGCGTCTTGACCGGGCCGTCCACGTCGTCGGGGTACTCGCCGTCGGCGTGCTTGGGCGTGTACAAGGTCTGGAACTTCTGGGTGATGGAGATTACCGCGGTGTCGGAGCGGTTCTCGTAGACGGTCATGACGTTCACGCACTTGTTCGTCGCGTCGCCGTCGTGCCATTCGGTCAGAGCGACCGATCCCTGCGGAGTGCGCGCCGGGACCGGCACGGGCGCCGAGGTGACAGACGGTGCGGGGGTGGCCGAAGTACGGCTGACTACAGCTGTCGGGGTGGGGGTGAGCGCGATGGTCTGAGTGACCGTGACTGTGGGGGCTGCCGCAGCAGGCTGAGGGGCTCGGCCGCTACAGCCGGCGGCAAGGAGCGCGGCCGCGCAGGCGGCTATGACAGGAAGGGACCGGCGGGTCATGTCTGCCTTTCACGTTCAACGAGATGACTGCGGCAGGCGCTGCTCGGCCGGTTTCTACAGGGTACGAAAGCGGGGGTCGCCACCTGACATTCGGTACGACGCGGATCATAGCGGCGAGCAAAACTACTCGACCGGGCCCTCGGAGGCTGAGGAGGGCTGGTGTCAGGTGCGGAAGGGGGAGAGGGCCGTGGTGACAGCGGCGGCGAGGGCGAGGACGGCGGTGAAGGCGCCGGCGGCGCGGGTGAGGGCCGTCGGCCAGGTCGCGCCGTCGATACGGGCCAGCATGCCGGCGCCGACGGCAGCCAGCAGCGCGACGATGAGAACGACGGCGACGGCGAGAAGGACGATAGCGACGGTCACGGCAGACTCCCTGGACACGGTGGGGTGTTGACAGGGATGAAGCTCGCGGAACGGCTGTGCGTCATGGTCGACTGAGACGAAGATGGACACGGGCGCACACATCACCCCGGGGGACCATCGCATGCACAACGAGCCGGATCGCCGCAGTCCCGCACAGGTCGAACTGCGCAGGAGACTCGATGAGGAACGGGCCCGCGCCCGCCTGGATCAGACGCAGCTCGCCAGGAACGCGGGTCTGGGGCGCGGGACGGTGTCGAAGGCACTCTCATCCCGCGGGGGCGTGCCGTCGGTGGACACGGTGACGGCGCTGGCTCGTGTGTTGAAGTTGCCGGTGGGTGAACTGCTTGAGTTACGGCGGACCGCGGCCGAGGAGACGGACGCGGCGCCGGCCGACGTGTCGGGGCTGGGTCGACCGATCGGGCAATGGGAGCCGCATGAGTTGGAAGTCCATCCCGCAGGCCCCGGCAAGAGCACGTCGGGCGCCGAAGGCGTGCGGGTACTGCCCGGGTACGTGCGACGCGAGCATGACCAGGTGCTGGCCGACGCGGTCGCTGCGGCCTCAGCAGGCCGCAGCGGGATCGTGGTCCTGGTGGGGACCTCCTCGACGGGCAAGACCCGGGCATGCTGGCAGGCCGTGCAGCCGCTCGCCGAGAAGGCGTGGCGGTTGTGGCATCCCTTCGACCCGAGCCGTGCCGAAGCCGCGCTGGAGGACCTGCACCGGGTCGGGCCGCGGACGGTGGTGTGGCTGAACGAGGCACAGCACTACCTCGGCGACCCGAGGTTCGGCGAGCGGATCGCGGCGGCCGTGCACCGGCTGCTGATCGACGAGCAGCGCGGCCCGGTCCTGGTGCTGGGCACGCTGTGGCCCAAGTACGCCCACGACTACGCCACCCTGCCCGAACCGGGCGGGGATGATCCGTACAGCCGGGTGCGGGAACTGCTGGCCGGCCACACGGCGAGCGTCCCCGACGCGTTCGACACCAAGGCCCTGGCCGATGCCACGGCTCTTGCCGAGAACGGCGACGTTCTGCTGGCCGACGCCCTCACCCGCAACCGGGACGCTGGCCGGATCACCCAGGACCTGGCCGGAGCCCCCGAACTCCTGCGCCGCTACGAACAGCCCCGCCAGCCCGCCGCCCGCGCACTGCTGGAAGCCGCGATGGACGCCCGCCGACTCGGCGTAGGCCTTCACCTCCCGCAGGCCTTCCTGACCGACGCAGCCCCCGACTACCTCAGCGACGACGACTACGACCAGCTCGCCGACGACTGGGCCGAGCAGGCCTACGCCGAACTCGCCGAGCAGGTCCACGGCAAGCAAGCACCCCTGCGCCGCACCACCCCCCGACCCCCACGACGCCCGCCCACCCCCACCACCGGCGCCGGGACCACCATGCCGCTGCCCAAGGGCCCGGTGTTCCGGCTCGCCGACTACCTCGAACAGCACGGCCGCACCCACCGCCGCCACCTGTGCCCGCCCGCATCCTTCTGGCACGCCGCCCACACCCACCTCACCCACTCCGCCGACCTCAACAACCTCGCCGCAGCCGCCGAGAACCGGTACCGCCTGCAATGGGCCCACCACCTCCGCCAACACGCCGCCGACCACGGCCACACCGGCGCCCTGGTCCGCCTGGCCGAGTTGAGGGAGGGGGCCGGGGACCGGGACGGCGCCGAGGACCTCTACCGGCAGGCCGCCGACCACGGCAGCACCGGCGCCCTGGTCCTTCTGGCCCGGATGCGGGAGCGGGCCGAGGACTGGGACGGCGCCGAGGACCTGTACCGGCAGGCCGCCGACCACGGCAACCCCAACGCCCTGTACCGCCTGGCCCGGAGGCGGGAGCAGGCCGGGGACCGGGACGGCGCCGAGGACCTGGCCCGGCAGGCTGTCGACCACGGCCGCACCGGCGCCCTGGTCCTTCTGGCCGCGATGCGGGAGCGGGCCGGGGACCGGGACGGTGCCGAGGCTCTGGCCCGGCAGGTCGCCGACGATGGCGACCCCGGCGCCCTGTACCACCTGGCCCTGATACGGGAGCACGCTGGGGACTGGGACGGCGCTGAGGCTCTGGCCCGGCAGGTCGTCGACCACGGCAACCCCAGCGCCCTGGTCCTTCTGGCCAGGAGGCGGGAGCGGGCCGGGGACCGGGACGGCGCCGAGAACCTCTACCGGCAGGCCGCCGACCACGGCGACACCAGCGCCCTGGTCCGCCTGGCCGAGAGGCGGGAGCGGGCCGGGGACCGGGACGGCGCCGAGAACCTCTACCGGCAGGCCGCCGACCACGGCGACACCAGCGCCCTGGTCCGCCTGGCCGAGAGGCGGGAGGAGGCCGGGGATCGGGACGGCGCCGAGAACCTGGCCCGGCAGGCCGCCAACCAAGGCCACATCAGCGCCCTGTACGACATGGCCCGGAGGCGGGAGGAGGCCGGGGACCGGGGCGGCGCCGAGGACCTCTACCGGCAGGCCGCCGACCACGGCGACACCAGCGCCCTGTACATGGCCGAGATGTTGGAAATCCTCGGCAGGTTGTGGCCTCACGGCCTGGACCCGGACGGCACACCGACATCTCCCTGGCAACCGTCCGTGTCGGTTGAGCTGAGCAGACACGTACCGCCGGGCACGTCGTAGGGACCCCGCCCCTTGCGGCTGGGACAGAGTTCTCACCGGAACCCCAACCACCGGCGCAGGCGCACTCGTGCGTATGGACGGCTCTCCCTGGTCGACCGCCCACAGCAGGTCTCCCCCTTCAGCCAGTCGACGTCCAGGTCCAGTTCCTCGTCGAATTCACGGGCGGGTACCTGGTCGAGGCCTTCGTCGTCCCCAACATTGCGGCCGGGCGGGGTGATAACGGGCGTGCTCGACTGGCGGATGCTGTCTCTTTCGGCGCTTCCGCCGGTCGGCTGTGATCGGAGTCGCTGCGGGTTGAGGGCGGGATCGCGGTTCTCCAGGTGCGGGCTGTTGCGTCTGCGGCAGACGATCTTTCTTGTGTCCTAGAGTCGGGGCAGCCTTCCCGGTGGCGTCTCGCCGCCGGGATTTCGTTGTTCCTGGGCGGAGTTGGATCTTGCGGAAAGCGCGGCTGCTGAACTGGACGGCGGGGGCTGGTCCACGGATTGGTTGGGCGGCCCGCGTCCGGGAGGCGGGGGCGCCCCTCGCGGTCCGCCCGTACCGGCTGCACTTCACCGCACGGGTGCTGTCGTGGACCGGATCGGCGGTCTCGCCGATCGCGCTCGCCTTCGCAGTGCTGCACATCGGTGGGGGAGCGGGCGCGCTCGGCCTGGTCCTGGCGGCGAGCGTCGCACCCCAGATCCTTCTGCTCCTGGTGGGCGGGGTCGTCGCCGACCGGCTCCCGCGCGCCCGGGTCATGGTGTGGTCCAACGTCGCGTGCGCGCTCGCCGAGGGCCTGGCCGCGATGCTGCTGTGGTCCGGCACGGCCCGGGTGTGGCACCTGGTGCTCATGTCCGGGATCTGCGGTGCCGCGGCGGCATTCTTCACCCCGGCCGCGGGCGGCATCGTCAAGGAAGTGGTGCCGGCCGAGGCCCGGCACGCGGCAAACGCCCTCCTGAA
>NZ_KQ948791.1:18337-39042 GCF_001514205.1 Streptomyces griseoruber
GATCGCGCAGAACCTCGTCAAGGTCGGCGGCCCGGCCATCGGCGGTGTCCTCGTCGCCGCGGTCGGGTCGGCCTGGGCCATCGGCTGGGACGCACTGACTTTCGCGACCTCCGCGCTCCTGTTCGCCCGGATCGACCTCAAGCCGGGCGCGGTGAAGGTGAGGGCGGGGTTCCTGGCCGATCTGTGGGACGGCTGGAGCGACTTCCGCTCCCGCCGCTGGCTGTGGGTGATGGTCGTACAAGGCGCGCTCGTCGTGCCGGTGTGGCTGGTCGGGTACCAGCTCCTCGGCCCGGTCTACGGCGAGCGGTTCCTCGGCGGCGCCGGACTGTGGGGCCTGGTCGTCTCCGGGTTCACGGCCGGACTGGTGGCCGGGGCCGCCGTCGCGCTGATGTGGCGGCCCCGGCTGGTCGGCCGGGTGGTGTGCGCGGGTACCGGGTCGCTCGCGCTGCCGCTCGCCGCGATGGCCGCCGCCGTCCCGTTGCCGGTGCTCGTCGCCGCGACGGCCGTGGCCGGGACCGGTCTCGCCGTCAGCATGACCGTATGGTCCGGCCTGGTGCAGGAGCGCATCCCGGCCGACCGGCTGAGCCGGGCACTGTCGTACTCGACGCTCGGTCAGCTCGTCCCCGTACCCGTCGGCTACCTCCTCGCGGGCCCGCTCTCGCGCGCCGTCGGAGTCCGCGCCACCCTCGCGGGCGGCGCCCTGGTGATCGTGCTCGCCGCCGTGGTGCCGCTGCTGATCCGTCAGGTTCGGGCCCTGGCCCTGGCCGGGCAGCCCGCACACGAGCCGGTCCCCGCGGAGAAGGCCGGAGTGTCCGCGCGAGCGCCGAGGTAGAACGCGCGGGCCACCTCGACCGCCCCGCCGAAGTCCCGGAATGCCCGGTCGCGGGCCGCCGCATCCAGCACCGGCCGCCCCGCGCACGCCGGAAGGTTCCACCGGGCGGCAAGGTGCCGGCCGATGCGGTCGGCGGACAGGCGGGAGATCGTATGGCGGGGGTCGGCCGCCTCGACGGCCGCATTCACGGCGTACGCCGCGGCGACGTCCTCCGCCGTCGGCAACGCGTCGTCGACCAGCTCCCCGGCCTCGGCCCGGCTCGACGGCCACACCGACCATGCGCCATCGAGCCGGGCCGAGCGGACCACGATCCGCAGCAGCGTCTCCCCGGCGGGAGCGCCCGCCCGCAGCTCGGCCGGAGCGAGCCAGTATCCGAGTTGCTGCCTGGACAGGGCGGCCACGTCGACCCCCTCGGCCGCCGTGGCGCGCAGCGCGGCGGCCTCGAGTCCGTCCGGACCGGTGTCCCCTCCGGCGACGGCTGACAGAACGCGGGTCCGCCACCGGGCGGGGAACCCGGGGTCGTAGAGCTGCTGGTGCTGGAGTACCGCGAGGAACGGCACGCCACCGGGGCCGGGGCGGTGCGCGGCCGTCCAGTACCGCACGAACGACGTCCGCCACGGCTCCCGCTCCCACTCCCGCGCCGTGCTTTTGGGTTCCGGCGGGCCGCCCGCGGCGACCAGGGCGAGGGCGCGCTCCGCGTCCTGCCGCTTCACGTCGTACGGGTGGCGCCGGCGCCACCCGTCGACCGCGGCGAACGCGGCGCCCGCTCCCTCCTCGCGGGCCCGGCGGGCGAGTGCGGCCCATGTGCGGCGGGTGTAGGGGAGCGCGCGGGCGAGCGCTTCGAGCGTGCCGGCGTCGGCCTCGGTGATCCGCCCGGCCGCGGCACACCGCACGAGCGCGGCCCGGATGTTGACCAGGGCCTCGGAGACCGGCTGTCCCTCGGGGGTGTGCAGTACGGAGACCTCGTCGTCGGCGGCCAGCACCCCGGCCGCCAGGTCCTCGAAGACGGACCCGACACCGGTCATCCCGTACGGCGCGAGTTCGGCGGCCCGCAGCGCTCCCATGCTCGCCGCGCCCACGACCCGGACTCCCTCGGCCAGCAGCAGCAAGATCTCTTTGTGCCGCACGGGGGCGCGCTGGTGCCACACCCCGTCAATGATCACGACCGTGTCGCCGGGCGCGGTGTCGAGCCGCAGCAGGTCTCCGTGCCCGAGCGGCGGATGCCACACCGCGTCGGGCAGCAGCTCGCCGACGCGGGCGGCCGGCAGGGTCGGGCCGGAGAAGACATGGACGCTCACGTGGCGGTCTCCTGACTCGGGCGGGCGCTGGTGCGCTCCTGCCGGGGGCGGGGGATGACGTGCCGGGAGTCGTACCGCAGGTGCGGCGCAACGACCTTGACGACCGAGAACACCCCGGTCTCGTACGGGCCGTGGGTCAGGTCGACGACCAGCGGGGCGGCGCCGGTCACGCTCGCGATGCGGGCGGCCAGGTGTCCGGCCTCGCGTTCGTGGGTGTCGAACCCGGCGGCGTACCGGGCAGCGATCTGCCCCCAGTCGGCGCCCGGGTCGGCCGCGTCGGCGGGGCCCTGGTGCCCACCGTCCCGGTAGGTGGCCGGGTGGACGTCCTCGCGGCTCCCGGTGATCGCGGTCAGCCGGGACTGTGCGGCCTCGGTGACGGCCCGGGACAGGGCGATGTGCGGGTCAAGGTGCGCCCCGGACCCGGAGACCAGGAGCGCGGCCTGGTCCTCGCGCCACAGATAGGCGGCCATCACCGGCACGCCGAACCGGCTCGGCAGGTGCCACAGCTCCAGCCACGCGCCCGCCTGCCGGACACGCTCGATCAGGCTCGCGCAGTGCGGATCGCTCACGCTGCCCGGGTCGATGCGCTGCGGGCGGCCCTCCGGGGCGGGGCCGGTCAGGTCGCTGACCGCGTCCCGCTCGATCACCTCGTACAGCGCGTGCACGACCGCCTCGGCCGTCGTGTTGCCGGAGGCGAGGCCGTTGGTCGACGCGCTCGGCAGGTGCAGCCGCCACCGGTCGTGAGTCTGGCGGCCGAGCCGCACGCACGCGGCCGGCACCGGCACGGTGGTGCCATCCAGCGCCGAGCGGGCGGTGATCCAGTCCAGCACCGTACGAGGGGTCAGCAGCGAGCCGGGGTGCGTCTCCAGCGCGGCCACCGGATACGGCAGCCGCAGGGCCGCGGCCGGGGCCCGCTCGACGGCTGCGGGCACGGCGCGCTCGCCGTGCCACGCCTCGATGGCCTCCAGCGCGCCGGACACACGGGCGGCGTCCAGCGTCGCCCCCTTGCCCTGCGCGACGCTCAGCGTGCGGGCCAGGGGCCGCACGGCCATGGTGACGGGGATACCGAGGTCATCGAGCCCGGTCACGTCGGCAACGCGGGTGATGCCGTAGACGGCGAGCAGCGGCCGGAGCGCGGCCCACGTCTCGCCGGGACGGCGGGTGCGGTGGGTGCCGTCGAAGAACGCTTTTCGCACGGACGTCTCTCCTCTCGGGGACGGCGAGGCCCGGCCGCCGGACGCGGGAAGGCGTCCGGCGGCCGGGCCGGTCAGCTACCGACTACCGGTCCGCCGGTTCAGACGGCCGGCACCGTGTAGGTGTGGGTGTCAGGGAACGCGCTGTCAGGGACGGCCGGGTCACCGCCGCTGTTCTGCGGCATGGCGCCGTCCGCGTGCAGGTCGGCGATGAAGTCGGCCGGGTCCGCCGGCACGGCGGCGGTCACGGACTGGGACACGGGCATGGGTTCCTCCTCGGAACTCGTAGCGGTTGCTGCTACACCGACAGGTCGGTGAAGCAGACGGTGACCAGCACCTCGCGCGATGGGCCATCGAGCGGGGTACGCCAGTGGGGAATCCGGGACCCGTCGAATCCGGTCAGGGCCCGGTACTGCACGGGAAACACGTCGCCGTCCGGGTACGGCGTACCGGCGAGCCGCTCGACGACCTCCTCGGTCGTCAGCCATCGCAGGTTCGGCAGCCACCCCATGGACCCCAGGCCTGGCGTCAGGGCGGCGCTGAACGTGATCTCGCACTTCCCGTCGTCGCGGTGAACGTGCATGTAGTCGCCGGGCCGGTAGTACTTGAAGCCGAAGCGGATCGCGGTCATGCTCCGCGCGCCGGTCGCCTCGGCCGCGACGTCCGCGAGCGTCTTGGACTGCGCGAGGGCCCGCAGCGCCTCCGCCCCGGGGTGGACCGTGCAGCGCTGCGGGGACGTGATCGACCCGTCCCGCATCGCCAGGAGACCCGGCCGGCGGTTGTGCCGGACGGCCGCGACCGGCTCCAGCCGCTCGGCCTCCTCGGCAAGCGCCCGCCACAGGCCCGCCTCGATCGCGTCGGCCGGCACGTCCGCCCGGCCCTGGGCGAGCCAGGTCCGCCGCAGGGTTCCGGCGTCCATCACAGGTCCATGAACGACATGGTCACCAGGAGACCCGCCGCCACCGGCAGCGGGGGCCGCCAGTGCGCGAAGTGGTAGCCGGCGAACGCCCGGACACTGCCGTCGTTGTAGGGGTGGGGCAGCGTCGTGAACGGCTCCTGCGTGGGGAAGATCCCGTGTTCGGCGACGACGTCCGCGAGCCGACGGCCGTCCGGGTGGCGCAGGTGCGGCGCCCACCCCATCGGCGGCAGATCCGGCGTCAGGGCGATCCCCACCGTCACCGTGGACTTCGAAGAGTCCGTGTGGAGCCCCTGAAAGTCGCCCTGCCGGTAGAGGACCACGGCCCCGCCGCGGGGGATCAGGCGCGGGATGCCGGTCGCCTCCCGCAGCGCCATCAGCAGCGGCTTGTCGTAGGCGAGCTGTTCGAGGACCGGGCCCGGCGGGATGAAACCGCAGTGCACCGGCGTCGCGAACGAGCCGTCGCGGTGGGCGGCGGTGTGGTCGTGCACGTGCGGCGTGACCAGGTGGAGCCGTCCGGCCGCCTCCTCCGCCAAGGCGGTGAAGCGGTCCGGCGCCAGCACGTCGGGCAGGACGACCGTGCCCGTGTCCTCCCATGCGGTGCGGGCCGGGAGCCGTTCCGCGAGCGCGCTCGTGTCCATGATCCCTCCGGGGTCTCGGCGGTCGGTGGCCGCCGCCCGGCGCCACGGATCCCGGCCCCCGAGCGGCTGACACAGAGTCAACTCCCGGCAGTGGCACGCCTCCAGGGCCGCAGACAGGGCTAGGGTTGAAACCCTTGAATTTCCGGGGGAGGGACGTCATGCCCGACCGCACACGGAACATCGCTCTCTTCTGCCTCATCCGTGAAACCGGCTGGACGAACGCGAAGTTCGCCCGACAGGTCAACGCCGTGGGAACCGAGCTGAGGCTCGGCCTCCGGTACGACGCAACGGCCGTGTCGCACTGGCTGAAGGGCACCGTCCCCCGGCCCCCGACACAGGCGGCGATCCTCGAATGTCTGTCCCGGCGGCTGGGCAGGACCATCACCAGCTCGGCCGCCGGATTCGGGCCCGACGCCCCCACGCCCGACCAGGCCGACCCCGTGGCCGCCCTCATCGACCTGTGGAGTGCAGATATGGACCCCTCCCGCCGGGCGGTGCTCGGCGCCGTCGGCCTGTACTCGGTCACCCTCGCCGTTCCCGGATGGCCGGACGTCGTCGACCGTGCACGGCGAGCCCAGACCGCCCCCGGGACACGGATCGGCCCCAACGAGGTAGCCACCGTGACCGCCATGAGCGCCCGCCTCTCCGACCTCGACGACGAGTTCGGCGGAAGCCACGTCCGGCCGCTCGCCTCCGCGTTCCTCGGGACCACCGTCGCCCGGTACCTCAAGTGCGACGCCTCCGAGGAGACCCGCAAGGCCATGTGCTCGGCCGCCGCGGATCTCGCCTACCTCACCGGCTGGATGGCGATGGACGACGGCGCGCACGGCCTCGCCCAGCGGTACTACGTCCAAGCCCTACGCCTGGCCGGAGAAGGCGCGGACCACCTCACCTACTGCACCGCGCTGCGCGGCATGAGCGTGCAGGCCATCGGCCTCGGCCACGGCCGGACCGCGCTCCGGTACGCCGACGCCGCCGCGGCAGCAGCCCCGGCCGCCGGTCCCCGCCTGCGGGCCTTCCTCGTCGGACAGCAGGCGCACGCCTCGGCGGCCGTCGGCGCCCGCAACGACGCCAAACGGCAGCTCCGCGAGGCCGAGACCGCCCTCGAAAAAGCCACATCGAGATCGGGCACCGTCGGCGGATACCACCCGGCCGCCCTGCACTACCACACCAGCCACGTCCTGTACGAGCTCGGCGACCTCGGCGGCTCCATCGCCGCGATGCAGGAGTCCAACCGGTGCCGGCCGCAGACCGAACGCCGGGCGAGGGCCCGCTCGACGGCCCTCCTCGCCGAGCGGCAGTTCGAGTACGGCCACCTCGAAGCAGCCTGCGCGACATGGAGCGAATTCCTCGACGACTACCCGCACGTCAGCTCCGCACGCTGCGACGACCACGCCGCCACTCTGCGGCAATCGGTCCGCAGACACCCCGGAAACAAGATCGCCCAAGCACTCAGCGAAAGAGCAGGGCTCATCACCCGCGCTACCCGGAAGACGTGATCTTCAACTACGCCGCCTAATCCGCGCGGCAGCCGGAGTACCGTCCTGGCATGACGGATGTGTCCTGGGCCGACGAGCTCAGCGCGATGTCGGCGGGTCTTGGCGTCCCACACTCCGGGGTGTCCCGGCCGGGTTGAGCGAAATCTCCATCTGGATGTTCTCCGCGTTCACCGGCGCCCCCTACGGCGCGCGGCCCATCGCCGTCCCGGGCGACGGCCCACTGGCGCGGGCCGACGTACTGCGCGGCGAGATCCGCGATGCCGCCCTGCAGCATCGCGCGGTGATCGACGCCGTGGCCGTGCAGATGTTCCCGGACTACCAGCAGGGCCCGCACTTGCAGGAGCTGACCGCGCGGCTCGGCGACATGGCTGAGGCCGTTCTCCAAGCCCACGGTTGGTGCAGGCGGGCGCCCTCGTCCAGCAGATCCCGGGTGACATGATGCACGATCAGGTGCGCGTCAGATCTCCTGCCGCACGCCGTCCGGTGTCTGCGACCTGAGGACCGGCCGGCCGCGTTGGTGGTCTTGATCTCGTCGAAGACGAGCTCGATCTCCCAGCGCCAGGCGTGGAGGACGGCGAGTTCTTCGGCGGGGTACTTCTCGTGGTCGGTCAGGCTGGCGATGAGCCGGACGATGTCGGCCTGCCCGTCGACGTGGTACTCGATCACCCGGACCAGCGCCGGCGGCGCCTTGACGGTTTGCCGGACCCGGGCGGCGCGCCTCCTCTCCTTGGCCGCTGGGGTGATACTGCCTGCGCGTCGGCGCATCGTACGGCATCGCGCGCGGTCGGCCGGGGGATCCTCGGACGGTGATCCATCCTGGCTGGTCCGCGCCCCGCCGCCTGTGTGTGCTTGTACTGCTTCTCTGCCTCGCTCTGCCCGCGATGGGAAGGGCCGAGGCTGCCGATGGCGCCCCGACAGACTGCCGAGCCGACCAGCTCCAGACGGCCGAGGTCACGGCACTGGCTGAGTTCAAACACCGCGGCAACGACTTCAGCATGGTCACGAGCACCATGGACATCAGTGTGCCCGCCGCTTGGACTCACGCCTCCGACCTGCTCCTGGACGCCCATTCGCCGGCCTATCGGTTGGCGCTGGCGTGTCTGGTGGGCAAACCCCTGCAAAATCAGATCGACTTCCGTGATTACGAGTGGCGGTTCAAGCCGGTGACGGTGAAGGCCGACGGCCAGAGGGTCAAGGTTCACTACGAGGCTGCCACGTGGACCCAGTTCAGCTCCTCCGACGCTGTCGGCCCCTGGGTTCTGACGGTGTCGAAGGAGAACTGGCGCATCGCGTTGCGGCCTTCTCCTGGCCTGAAGGGCGCTGATTGGGACAGGGTGCAGGTCGACCTGGGCGGACAGGGTGCCCTGACGGCCACACCTCGGCCGGCCTTTGGCGAAGGGGGAACGAGACTGAGCTGGCGCCACAAGGAGCCGGACCAGAATCCCACGGTCACTTTCCGTCCACCCACGGTGCAGTATTGGGACTTCATCACGACCTCGCCGGAGGAAACCTGGCAGGTCTGGGAGACGTGGGGGAGCTATAGCGCCTCGGCAGCGTTCTGGTACGTCGCCTCAGGTGCGTTGTTGCTCGTCGCGGGTCGCCGGCTGAGGCACAGTCTCGCCGGTACGACGAAGCCGGAAGAGTCGAGAGCGCTGCACTACCTGCGGTGGTGGGCGCTCCTTTTGATGTTCCTGGGCGTGCTCGTCTATATGAACGACAACGTCTACCTGTGGTTGCAGCATCTGGTGGGCTGGCATCACGACTACGAATGGACAGTCGCGGTGTTCGTCCTGGCGTTCCTCGGGCCTGCGCTGTGTCTGTTCGGCAGCCGGTCGAAGCGCCTCCTCTTCAGTGTAGGCGGAGTCGTCCTGGGAGTACTCGGCTGGTACGTGGTGTCGGAGATGCTTGACTTCACCTTGCTCCCCACAGCCGACCAGTTCCTGTCCGCTCCGGGCTGGACCGTGACAGCAGTGGCCTGCACCGCACTGACGGCAGTGTTCTGGATCGGCGTGATCGCAGCAGGGCAGCGGATGCTGCTGATCAGAGAGACTCGAATCCCGACTCGCATGATGGTCGCCGCCGCCCTTGCAGCAGCGACGGCGACCGTCCTGTGGGCCTACCTCGCCGTTGACCGCTCCTGGGAGCGAATCAGCTGGCTCTCCGACCCACGCTCGCCTGAATTTCAAGCGATGTGGGTGACACAGCTCGATGAATGGTGGGTGACCTTCCCCGCAAACGTTCTGGAACCGCTCCTGATCGTCGTCGGCATCCTGGCGCCGCTGCCCGCGCTGGGCGTCCTGCGGGTCTGCCGGGTCGAACAGCACGAGCAGGGGGCGTTCACACCCGCACCTGCGGAGAAGTTCCTGCTCGTGGCCCTCTTCGCCATCACCTTCGCACCCGACACGTACTACTTCGGTTTCTCCGCATACGCGCTCACCCTGGTGCTGTGCCTGTGCACGGCCTGGGGAGTACTCGTCCTGGGCTCGCACTTCTCCGTGCTGGAGCAGCCCTTCACCGACAACGCACCGCTGGGAAGGACGATCTCGCTGACCGACAGAGCCGACGTGCTGCGCCTGGCGCGCCGGTTCAGGGAACTCCAGACCCGCCTGAGTCAGCTCAGCACGTCGAACCTGGAAGAGCGTTCCGCCGAGCGGCAGCCGATCGAGGCCGAGATCGACCGACTGGACCAGGCGTTGCCGGCAGGAGTGAGACCCGCCGATCTTCCCTTCGCCTGTGGCCCGATGGCCACGTGGTGGGGCAATGCTCGCAGGGGGGCAGCCAACGCGTGTCTCATCGGCCTGCCCGCGACCGGCCTGCTGTACTGGGTCGACGCCGTGAAGGGCGACTCCTGGATGGTGAACGCGGCGGATGCAGCAGGGTTCGTCTGGATCGTGGAGGAGATCCTCTACTGGCAGGTCTGCTGGATCGTCGGGGGATTCTTCCTCGGAGCGCTGTGGCGTGATCTGCCGGGCCGTCACGGGCCGACGAAGGCACTCTTCGTCACGCTCGCGGCCGCCATCCCGGCAACGGCCGATTTCCTCATCGTCCAAGCCGTCGGCGGGAGCGTGCCCGAGGTGATCGGCCAGATCGCCGCATTCGGCTCGGTGACGACGTGCACGGGTCTGATGATGGATCTGCAGACCTTCCAGAACGAGCGCCGCTACTGGCCGACCAATGCCAGTCTCGTCGCTTACGTCTACCAGATGCGCTTCGCCACGATCGCGTTCTTCCTGGCACAGCTGCTTGCGCTCGTCACCCTCTGGAAGACGTTCGCAGACGTCAGCACATCGGCGCCCGGCCGGTAGGGGCCTGACCGAGATACGGGTCAAGGGGCAACGGGATGATCTTGAACGATTGACGGGCCTACTGCGGTGCCGAGATCGCTGCGCCGTGTTCGTCGTGCTGGGGTCCCAGTAGTCCTCGCCGAAGAAACGACGCTAAGGAGGGGTGCCGTTAACGAGCGGCGAACCAGGTGAAAGGTAACCCGCCAGTAGTTTCCTGGGAGGTTTCTATGCTTCTATGCTTCTAGGCTGCTTGTCTGGTTGATGGGTGTGCTGCCGGTCCGGCGCCACGGTTTCTCGTACCTGCTGCCGCACGTCCGACATTGGGCTCGGAAGAGCGTGGCGGCCGGTCCCATCTGCTCGCTCGGCTCGGCCGGGTACTCCGCTTTGTGGATCTTCGCGACGAGCCGCGGAGTGGCGCAGGTGCAGGCGCGGCTGCCCCAGGCGCGGGCGGCCCCAGCCACGGGTGTCTCGACGAATTCGGTGCGGTATCCGTCGATCGGCCGGTGCTTCTTCTTGATGTTCGACGCGTTCTCGAACCGGCGCTGGTCGGCAGTGCTGGGGAAGATCAGCAGGAGTCCGGCCAGCAGCAGGAATGCCTCCCCGCGTACACGCCCGGGGTCGGGGTCGAAGACGGCGGCCGGAACGCCGCGCTCGTCGACGAGGGGGACACCGCCGGCATACCGGGGATCGCCGGTGCTGAAGCCGACGGTCGCGATGACGCCGTGTTCGTCGGCGAGCTTGGCCAGGGCCTGGTCGATGCCGAGGCGGAAGACACGGGCCACCTGCCAGAGCCTGCCGGGTGGCTGGGTGCGGGCAGCCTGTTCGGCGGCGGTGGCCTCGGTCAGGGCTTTGGCCCGGGTGACCTGGTTCCTGGCGCGGATCTTCTCGCGCTTTTTCTCCTTCTCCCGTTGCAGCGCGGCCAGACGGGCTTCTTGGACGCGTCGCTGTCGTTCCTCTTCCTCCAGATGTGCGGTCTCGGCCGTGATGTATTGCGGAGCCGTCCACACCGTGGCGAGCGACCGTTGCGGGTACTGCAGGGGCGTGCGTGGGGTGTGCGTGACGATCCGGCGGGTGAACGCCCAGGTGAGGAGCTGGGTCAGGGAGGCCGGGACGGCCCTCCAGCCGCGTCCGGTGAACTTCACCAGGCCCTCGGCGACGGTCAGGTGCTTGGCGCCCTCGGACCGTTCCAGGCGGACGGAGGGGACGGCGCCCAGCCAGGGCGGGCGTGGCCGGTCGCTGAACCAGATCGAGGTGACGCCGTCGGCGCGCATCTTCTCGGTGCGGACGGTGATGTCGGCGTCGGTGATCGGGGCGAGCTGTGCTTCGAGCGCCGTGGCCCAGGTCCCGGCGGGGTCGGTAGCCAGCACGTCCGCCCGCCAGGTGCCATCGGGGCCGCGCGCTTCGAGTTCGGCGTGGGCGCCGGCGTCCCGTGCGGCGTTTGCCAGCTCCAGCTTCAGCAGGTGGTGGGCGACCGACTCCAAGGCAAGCGCACAGGCGGGGGCACCGGGGGCGTGAGCGAAGAACCGTAAGCCGGTGCGGGAGGTCTTCGCATACATCGCGTAGCCGCACTCGTCGCAGGCCAGCGGCGCGGGCGGCCGAGTCTTCCACACCGCCTCCCAACTGCGCTCGCACCCGAGGTCGGGCAGGTGGGCAAAGACGGTTCCCCACTCGGCGTGTACGGCCCTGAACGCCACGCTGGCCCCCTGCTGGTCGGCGAGGAGGCCAGTGTGACGCGGGGCACTGACATTGCATCAGGCCCCGGCGGGCTCCGGCTTGGGGTCCGAGTCCTGGGGGACGGGGTGGCGAGCTGGAGACGGCTGCACAGGGTCAGCCGCACCTCGCCGTAAGGCCGGATGTGCACCCGACTCCGGGCTACAGACCACTTGGTTCGCCAGCGGCCCCTGAGATGGCTTCCTCGACCGTGTCACGCAGGGCGAGGAACTGCGGAAGCGCTTTCTTGCCAGGGATTATCACAGTGTTCTCATCGTGGCGAGCGTTGTAGCCGCGGCTGCCGAAACCGGCACGGGCGGCGTTGGGGCTGCCTGCGGTGGTGAAGCGGATCCAGCCCGGGAGGATTCCGGTAAGCGGGCCGGTCGGCGGCTTGAGGTCGACGGATGTGATCTGCGAGACCGGGATGCGCTTCTCACTGCGCCCAGCGAACAGACGGGCAAGGCCGCGCTGACTGACTGTGACGAACCTCCCGTCAAAGCTGACGTACTGGCCCGCATCGCCCCTCAGCTCTGTCCCGAGAACGTAGTTGGTCCCCATGGGCACACCTTCTCAGCCGACAGAGTGCCTCTCTCCTCGGAGAGACCGCTCTCTTCCATCATGGTCCGGGCGCTCTCTGAGCGCTGCTCGGCATGGGCGCTCTCGCATCGCGGAGGACAGGACGATCCGCTGCTACCTCCAACCACAAGATCAATTATTGGCGGTTACTTGTCACCTGGTTCGAACGCTCGGCACCCCCTCTACCGCGCGGTGCGCAGCAGGTCACGTCGTGCGGTGACCAGGGCTCGCCATCGGGAGCGGGTGGCTTGTTCGCCGTCCAGCCAGAGCGGCGGTGTGTGGCCGGCGGGCAGGGGCAGGTCGGCCATGAAGTGGGCGATGTCGGTGTAATAGGCGTACGTGCCGTCATCCGTCTGCTCGTGCAGGCGGGCGATGGTGGCGGTGAGGGCTTCGTGGTCGTCGAGGACGGCCTGGTGGAAGGCGGCGGCGGTTTCGAGGGTGGGTGTCATGGAGGTGAGGCCGGCGACGTCGAGTTCGGTGCGCAGGGTGCGGACGCGGTCCTCGACGGTCGGGCTGCCGGCGTCGCGGATGACGGCGGCGATGGCGGCGTTGATCGTCGTGGCGCGTAGGTCTAGGCCGTTGAGGAGTCTCTCGGCGAGGTCGAGTTCGTCGTCGGCCTGAACGGGGTCGACAAACGCGAGGGCCAGGGCACGCAGGGCTTGGTTGTGGGCTGCTTCGCCGGCTTTGGCGTGCTGTTCGGCTTCGAGGCGCCCGGCCAGGTATGCCTCGGCGGCGCGCTGCGGTTCGCCCTGGATCCAGTACAGGTCGCCGAGGACGCGCTGGTGGCGGCCTTCCCATCCGAGGGTCTGTGCGGCGGCGAGGGCTGTGGGGAAGTCGCCGGCGAGCCGGGCGGCCTGGGCCAGTCCGCGGCGGGCGGCCTGGGCGAGGCGGCCGTCGGCGTCGGCCACCTGCTGGTAGCCGCGGCGGGAGTCCTGGGGGCGTCCGATGTCGCGCAGGGCCTTGGCGCGGTAGTAGACGGGCATCTCCTGCAGTTCGGCGGGCAGCAGGCCGGAGTCGATGACGGCGGTGAGCCGTTCCACGGTGCGGGCCCGGTGCTCGCGCTGGCGGCGGGCCAGGGTGCTGAGCGTTTCGACCAGCGCGTCGGCCGGTGTCGACAGCACGGTGCTGCCGTGGCCGTGGGCGGGCGGGGCGAGCGGCTCCCACACGGAGTCTCCGACGTAGGCGAAGGCGGCGTCGGAGAGCCAGCCCAGCTCGGTGAGGTCGAAGTCGCGGTCCAGGCGCAGCCCTTGCCGTAGGACGCCGATCAGTACCGCGCGGTCCCTGCGCGGGCCGTGGGCCCATTCCCGGCCGAGGGCGTCGTGCGCGCGCAGGGCGGCGCGGTGCCAGTCCTGCTCGGACCACCGGTCGTCCGTGCCGTCTGCCGCGTTGCGGATCGCGGAGCGGACGACCTGGTGGAGGTGGAAGGGCCACAGTCCCGTCAGGTCTTCGCGGATGAACGGGCGCTCGGTCAGGCGCAGGGCGGCGGCGTCGCGGGTGAGTCCGGCCACCTGGGTGGCCAGCGGGACGGAGAAGGCGTCCAGCAGGGACACCGAGCGCAGGACGTGGCGCTCGTCGCTGGTCAGGTCGCTGACGGTGCGGGAGATCAGGGCGGGGAAGTCGCCGAAGTCGTCAGGCTGCGGCGTGCGTTCGTGCAGATCAGAGGGAGGGGACATGGTCAGACGCTGGGGGGTGGCCTCCATCGCCGCGCTTGCGCTCGCGACCGGCTGCGGGGCCGAGGTGCAGCGCGGAGCGAACGCCTACGACTACGCGGCTGGGTACCTGAGCGGGCGCAACGAGAACCAGGCGGGGGCGGAGAAAGGCTCCGGGTGCGTACAGCAGCTCCAGGACTACGAGGCCGCCATGGATGAGGGCGCGATCTCTGAGGTGCGCAAGTACTTCATGAAGGGGTGCATGGACGGCTTCGACGGCGCCAGTCCCGCGATGTGGCCAGAAGACCAGCAAAAGCCGTAGATCGAGATGCGGGCGGTCCAGCTCCGCGCGGGCGGCTCCATGACGAGGAGCCGCCCGCAAGGCGCTCGGCCGGCACTTCTCCCAGCTGCCAGATCTGCCCGGCGGAATGCGGCTCCCTGTGCGACAAGGATGCCGACTACGAGACACCGTGCTTGTTGGAACCGCATCTGACTTGAAGGAGGGAGAAGCCCCTACGCGGACGGTTCGCTTCCAGAGTTGCGGGCCCGTTCCAGCCGGCCGTGCAATCCACCGTGGTCACGTAGGGCCTTCGTTGTTGTCCCTATGAAGCGGTGTCCTTCATCGTCGAGGTTGAACTCGACGATGGTGCGGACGCCGTCCTCTGGCCGACCGCTTTCGGAGGTGATCACGAGGTACTGGATTCGCTTCGGCCGCCGGCCTCCGACAGGGCCTTCTGGGTCGAACACGGCGATGTCGTCGAACGGGAGGTCCATGCTTCTTGCCGGGAGACTCGGGCTGTCGAGGGCCACGATCACGCGGCGGTCTGTCAGGTAGAAACGCACGGGCAGCGGCGGGGCATCAGAAGGGACCCACATACCGCCACACGTGACCCACTCGACCTCTCCCGCTTCCAGCGTGTCCTGGACAAACTGCCACAGGAGGGACTCGGATATCAGAGCGTCCGCTTCCTTCTTCGGGGCCGCCAAAGCGCCTGCGAAGCGAGTTCCGAAAGGTTCCACGGCGTGATCAGTGATGGGACGTGATTCCTGATTTTCCTTGCTGCGGCGGAACAGTGCCATGGGCTCTCCTTGTGAGTGGGCGATCCGAAGTGCATCGTTGGCATGCTGTGCCGCAGCTGCAGGAGGACGCTACCAACCACCCGGCTCTCTCGTCCCCGTGCTCATCGACGGCTGTCGGCCCGAGGCGAGCAGACTGGTGAGTTCGGCGGATCGCATCCAGGGACGGCCTGGAGTAACCACGGACGTCCTTTGGTTCTTGTGCCGGGGGCTCACCGGGGTCGGCGGGCTGCCGGATCGCGTTCGGCGACATGGCGGGCGACGGCGTCGACGCCGGGGCGGGCGTAGCGCTCCAGGGAGCGGACGGAGGCGTGGCGGGAGCGAGCCAGCAGCATCGGGGTGGAGGTGCCGTTCTCGGCGTCGTGCGTGAGTGCGGAGTGCCGCAGCCGGTGCAGGGTCCAGCCGTCCAGGTCCTCGATGTCGTCGGGTGAGGCTAGCGGGTTGGCCAGCAGCCGTGTGGCGTACTCGAAGATCTCCTCGGCCCGCCGGTAGGAGAGCCGGGCCCGTCCGGTCTCCGGGCACACATCCAGCGACGGCGTGCCGGCCGGGGCCTTGCGGCCGGTGAGAAACAGCGGCCCGCGGGTGCGTCCGGCGATGAGCCGGGGCAGGAGCTGGGCGGTGCCGGACTGCCAGTGGATCCACTCAGTCGCCCCGCCCTTGGCGGTGATCTTCCCGCGCTTGTCCTGTGGGTACAGGTCTTCCACGTTCAGGCACAGCACCTCGTCGGCCCGGGCAGCAGACTCGTAGAGCATCTTCCACTGCGTCTTCTCTCGCAGCGCGACGTCCAGGCGCCACAGGGCGGCGATCTGGTTCTCCGCCAGGGCCTTGGTGCGGTCCGGCGGGGCTGGGCGCCGCTCGATCCCGATCGTCGGATCGACGGCGATCCAGCCCTGGCGCTGCCACCAGCCGATCGCCTTGCGGACGATGGACAGTTCCCGGTTGACGGTGTCGGCGTCCATCTCGTCCGCCCGGGCAGCCGCCAACTCGGCAAGCACTTCCGGCAGCACGGGGTCATCGATCGCGGCGAGGGGGAAGGCGGGCGGCTTCGCGCCCCGGCGGGCGGGTCCGGTCGGCGCCGGTTTGCTGGCGAACATCCATCCCCACGTCGTGAGCGAGATCCGGTAGATCCGCGCGGAGGACTTCGCGATGCCCGCGCCGGTGAGGTAGCGCTCGACCGCCGCAGTGTACGTGGCCGGAGGGGCGGACAGGGGCAGCACCCGGGCACGCGGCACACGCGACACGCCCCCGACCCCGAGTTCGGTCACTGGTTCGATCGCCATGCCCGCCCCACCTCTCCGGCACTGTCGCAGTAAATGCGTACACCTCACCCTGGCGGCCGGAATGGTCCGCCGCAGGTCGCGATGATCACCGTAGAGGCTCCGCCGCAGTAAATCCGGCATTTACCGCGACAGGTGGGATGTCAGCCTCCTCGGAGCGGGCAACCTTGACAAATCCAAAGATAAATGTAAGATTAGAGATATCTTTGGAGTCAATAATTGGGAACATCTACGTAGTGGAGTTGTGGATATGCAAGAAGAGTTTGACGACATCAAGACCTGGGACGACCTGCGCAAGGCGGCAGACGTCAACGGTGGTGTCTATCTGACAAACATGGGCGTCCTGCGCGAGGTCAAGAAGGCCGGGCGGCTGGGCAACCTGGTGCGCGAGGAGATCGGCAACAAGCTGAGCAGTATCGGGCTAGGACACCTGCCCGACGAGCTGCCGGCGTACCAGGAGCGGTCCGTGATCCTCTACGTGAAGGGCGGCCCGGTCGGCAAGGTCGTGCAGGCGGTGATAGACACCCCCAGCCACGAGAGCGCCGATCAGCTCCGGCAGCTCAACACCTCGGAGGCACAGGACAAGCTCCGACGGATCGCCGAGATCGTCCAGGAGTAAGCCGAAGGCCCGACCTGATGGCACTGGTCGAGCCTTCGCAATGATTCGGATCAGGGCTCTCAGCTTGGCGGCGGGGGCCCTGCCCGCTTCCCCACACTACGAGAACACGGCCTACAAGAAAGGCATCCGCCCATGACCCTGTACGTCTACGTCGACAACTCCAACATCTGGATCGAGGGCCAGCGGATAGCGGCTGTCCGCTCGGGAGCGGCCCGAGACATCCGTACCGCGCTCGCACAACAGATCACGGCACCCTGGACCTATGACTTTGGCCGACTCTACGGCATCCTCTGCCCACCCGGCGAGAACGTCGGCCGATCCATCCTGTTCGGATCCAAGCCGCCGGAGAACGACAGCATCTGGCAGCGCGTACGCGACGCCGACTTCGAGGTCGAGACCTTCGACCGAAGCACCTTCACCAATAAGGAGAAGCAGGTCGATATCGCCCTGAGCACCAGGATGATGGAGGACTCGTTCACCTACATGAAGGCCAACAAGGGAGACATCGCGATCCTCGCCGCCGGTGATGGGGACTTCCTGCCGACTATCAAGTCGCTACAAAACCGTGGACTCGGCGTCCGGGTCGTTTCCTGGTCGCACGCTGTCAGCCACCAACTTCGTGACACTGCCGATGAGTTCATCGAACTTGACCCTCACTTCGACCACCTGACCCGGACAATGCCGGCAGCGTGATCGCCAGTGAGGCGGTCACCGTGGTCATCCTGTCCCCGTCTCCACACCGCCTCATCCGAGAACTGATCGTCCCCGGCACCCGTGAGGGTGGGATTCCACAGGTCGTTCTCCCGCTCGACTGAGCACCGCGCTGGCCCAGGGGCCAGCGCGGATGTGGCCCAAAGGGTGCAGTGGAGCACTCATGTTCGCGGAGCACTTGATCTTGGTCGTCTAGGTGCGGTTCCAGCACGTGGGGCCGTAGCCGCGCACCATGGATTCGTAGTCGGACAGCGGTCGGCCACAGTCGAGGCAGTTGGTGTGCAGGCGCGGCATGCCGTGGTCGGCAAACGGCGCGGGCCGGTACGGCGAAGGTGGCGGCGAGACGAACGTTTGCTGCTCAGGAGCCCACAGTCGCGGAGGCAGTGCCACGTGGGCGGGCAGCGGCGGCCGGTACTGCCTCTGGCAAACGAGGACCGCGACTAGCGCACAGGCGGTCAGCACCAGCGCTATCAAAAAGGCGAAGCCATGCGGCGCGAGACCGTCCTTCACGTCGACGCACGGCGGAAAGGTACCGTCGGGGAGCGCGTCAGGACAGCTGGGCGTGGTCATCTGCGTGAGAACCAGCAGCACGCACCACTGGGCTGTCGCCAGACCGGACAGCCAGCCAGCGGTCTTGCCCCACTTCTTGGTGACCAGCCAGCCGATGCCCATGGCAGGGAGCACGAGGATGGCGAGGATCACCAGCAGGATCAGCCCCTCTCCGCCGGCACCCTCGTTCGCGCCTCTGCGGGAGTGGCCTTGCACATAAGTACCGTCCTTACGGTAGTACCCGCCGACCCAGCCCAACGCCGGGCTCCTTTCATTGCGCCGTGCCCGGCCGCAGAAGGCCGGACACGTGAGGGTAGGAGGACAGTACCGGCACAAATACTGACGGGTGGGCAGGCGGTCAGCAGTAGAGCCGTCGGTCCGCAGGCGCGCGTCAGCTCCGGACAGGCTGAGTGTCGTCGTTCCGTGAAGCGTGGTTCTGGATCACTTTCAGTGCCGGGGCCACGGAGGGTCACCACAAGCGGGATCATGAACGGCCTCACGCCGCGAGGAGGACCCGCTTGCGGAGCAGGTCGAAGTTGGCGCGGCCGAACATCTGCCGCTTGATCATCTTGATCTTGTTGTTGTGGCCCTCGACGGCGCCGGAACTGTAGCTCAGGCTGAGCCCGGCGACGACCGCGTCGAGGTCCTGGCCGAGGCCGGTGACAAAGCCGTGCAGGGCGGGCACGTCGTCAGCCTGCACGCGCTCCATCCACTGACCGAGGTCACGGCCCCGGCGGTCGTTCATCAACTCGGCGAAGGCGCGGACGTGTTCAGCGGTTCGGTCGAGGGCGGGGCAGCGGGCGAGGATCTGCTTGAGCTGCTGGGTCTGGTCGTCGTCGAGGCGGTCGGGGCGGCGGGTGATCCAGCTGGTCACGTCGCGCACGGACGGCGCCTTGCGGGGAGGATCGTCGTGCGGGAAGGCTTCGCGCAGCCGTTGGACGTACCTCTTCACCACGCTCTCGCCGCCGGAATAGCCGCGCTCTCGAACTTCCTCGAACAGTCTGCGGGCGACGGTGCAGCCTTCCGCCCACCGCTGATGGAGGTAGGGCTTGTAGGGGTCGAGGATGCTGCTCCGGCCGGTCCACCGTCCGACCAGGAGCTCGTCCGCGGTGGCCGCATTGGCGAGGCGGCGAACGGTGTTGCGGGCCAGGCCCAGTCGGCGGGCGATCGGCCGCAGGCCGAGCCCTTCACCCAGCAGGGCGTGGACGGCCGCGTGCTGCTCGCGCACCCGGTCGGACAGACGGCCCGACTGCCGTGGTTCATCCGGGGAAGGCGGCGCAAGCGCCGGGCTCTCCAGGGGCTCGGCGGCGCGGACCGGGGCAGTGTTCTCCGGCTCGCGCAGCAGGGCGCGGTGCTGGATGACCATCTTCTCGACGGCCTCGGCCAGGTTTTTCCAGATGTGCCACCGGTCCGCGACGTGAATCGCGTCCGGCGCGCCGAGCCGTCCGGCCTCGGCGTATGCGGTGGACCGGTCACGGCAGATCACCTCGACGCCGGGGTGATCGGCGAGCCAGGCGGCCACCGTCGCTGTGGCCCGGTCGGGCAGCAGATCAACCGGACGGCGCGTGTCGATGTCCACCAGGATCGTGCCGTAGTTGTGTCCCTTGCGCAGAGCGAACTCGTCCACCCCGAGCACCCGCGGCGTGTGCACTTCGGGCTCCGGCAGACGGCGTATCAGCCGCAGGAGCGTCGACCGGCTCGCCCGGACCGCGAGCGCGCTCGCCAAGCGGGCGCCGGCCCGGCCAGCCAGCATCACCCCTACCTGTTGCAGCACCGTCTGCAGCCCGGAGCTTCGCCTCCCATGCCGGAACGTGAGTCCGTGCACCTGCTCAGCGAAGGTGGTCTGCCGGCAGGCGTGGTCGCGGCAGCGGAACCGCCGGACCTGTAACTCGATCACACGGGACGCCCGGCGACAGCAGTATCGGCAAGGCGGCGCACATATCGGCTGTGCACCCGGCCCGACGTCGTCCCGCAGGCGGGACATGCGGCCCGCTCCGCCGATGCGCGGGCCCACACGACCACCAACTCGCCGTCGACCACTGCGTTTTCGATCAATACACCATCGACCCGGTGGAACCACAGGTCCTGGAGGAAGACATCACCCACGGCCGTTCATGATCGCGGTTGTGGTGACCCTCCGTGGCTCCGGCACTGAAAGTGATCCAGAACCACGATTCAGCCGACGCCGACAGCGGTGGCGGGAGGCCGTGGAGACCGCGCTGCTGGGCGACTGGTGCGCCGCGCTGTGGAGCGGCAACGGCATCCTGCTCTCCCCCGCTCTCGACGTGCTGAAGGCGGAGGCTCGCACGGTGCACCGGCAGCTGGTGCCGATCTGGCGGCGCCGCACCCGGCATGGGCGGGTGCTGTCCCTGGACGCCGACCTCGGCGGGCTGTCGCTGTACGACCTGGTCGTTGCCGACGTCGATCTGCTCGCTCACACCACGGGCGGGGTGTACGTGGACGAGCGGCTCAACGCCGTTCTGCGCGGGCTCGACCCGACCGAGTGCGCGGTCGTCTTCGCGTACGCCGAGGGCGAGGGCACCACTTGGACCGAGGCCGCCGCGCAGGCCGGCGCCGCCAGCCCGGAAGCCTTCGGCGAGCGCGTGCGGCGCAAGGTCAGGCGGCTCGCCAACGAACAGCGCCGCCGCGCCGCACAGCGTCGCCCCGCTCCCCCGGTCGCCTGACCCGGGCTCAGCATCCAGTTCGCCAGACGCCCTCCCTCACTTCCTCCTGGAGTACGCACGGTGCACCGGCAGCTGGTGCCGATCTGGCGGCGCCGCACCCGGCATGGGCGGGTGCTGTCCCTGGACGCCGACCTCGGGGGCTGTCGCTGCACGACCTGGTCGCCGCCGACGTGGACCTGCTCACGCATAA
>NZ_KQ948791.1:39614-41283 GCF_001514205.1 Streptomyces griseoruber
CGAGGACATAGATGATGGCCGCGAACAGCGTCTCATCTGGCGTGTCCTGTGTTCCGCCGCCCTGCGGCCGCACTCTCGACGGCGGGATCAGCGGTTTCGCGATCTCCCACAGCCCGTCCGGAACAATCCAACTCCACGTACCCCGCCCCATGAACAGACCAACGACCGCCTCACCACGTAGGACACGGTCTAAGACGTCGTTTCTTATGGCGTGATCGTTCGTTGAACCGTCCATGACGGATCTGGTTGAGCGGCTGGTGCCGGACGAGTTGTGGGTGTTGTTCCGGCGGGTGGTGCCGCCGACGGAGGTCATACGTCCGCAGGGTGGGGGCCGACGGCGTGCCGGTGACCGCGAGGCCCTGGCCGCGATCATCTTCGTGGCGACCTCGGGCTGCACCTGGCGCCAGCTCCCACCTGTGTTCGGTCCGAGCTGGCAAACGGTCTACCGACGCTTCGCCCAGTGGAGCCGGGCCCGCGTCTGGGCCCGGCTCCACCGCATCATCCTCGATGAACTCGGCGCCCGCGGACAGCTGGACTGGTCGCGGTGCGCGATCGATTCCGTCAGCCTGCGGGCCGCAAAAGGGGGCCTCTGACGGGACCGAATCCGACCGACCGCGGCAAGTTGGGATCGAAGATCCACCTGATCACCGACAGGAACGGACTGCCGCTGTCCCTGGGCATCTCCGGCGCGAACCTGCACGACAGCCAGGGCCTGGAGCCGCTCGTGCGCGGCATCCCACCGATCCGGTCCCGCCGCGGTCTCCGCCGCCGGCGCCCGGCGAAACTGCACGCGGACAAGGGTTACGACTACGACCACCTGCGCCGATGGCTCCGCGAGCGTGGGATCCGCCACCGGATCGCCCGCCGGGGCATCGAGTCCTCACAGCGGCTGGGCCGACATCGCTGGGTGGTCGAGCGAACCGTGTCCTGGCTGGCCGGCTGCCGAAGACTCCACCGTCGCTACGAACGCAAGGCAGAGCACTTCCTCGCCTTCGTCGGCATCGCCGCAGCCCTGATCGGCTACCGACGATTGGCCACGCCGCTCAGGGCCTGAGTCGGTCCTGCTGCACGTCGAAACAGATCAGCCCCATCTTGTCCGCCAGGTCTGCCGCGTAGGCCGACGCTTCTTCAGCCATGCTCCAGCCCATCCCGAAGTAGATGAGCGGACCGCTTGCACTGCCGATCAGCGGCCCGACCGACCAGGGCGAGGTCCCTTCCTCGTCCTCGGTGATATCGCACCACCGCTCGAGAAGCGCGGTCACGTAGGCCGTGATGAGTTCGGACGGAGACTCCAGGTCCTCACCGTCGAGGTAGCGGTCGTACAAGTCGCTGAAGACCCGGCGGGCAGTCCTGTCATTCGCCGGCCGCTCGCCTTCCCAGACAGCAAGGTCGTAGCTCATGTCCCGGAGGCTCTCATACCGCACTGACAGACCTCCGGGCTGGTCAACAGCACCTACAGCCATAAGAAACGACGTCTAAGACCGTGTCCTACGTGGTGAGGCGGTCGTTGGTCTGTTCATGGGGCGGGGTACGTGGAGTTGGATTGTTCCGGACGGGCTGTGGGAGATCGCGAAACCGCTGATCCCGCCGTCGAGAGTGCGGCCGCAGGGCGGCGGAACACAGGACACGCCAGATGAGACGCTGTTCGCGGCCATCATCTATGTCCTGG
>NZ_KQ948791.1:42167-65218 GCF_001514205.1 Streptomyces griseoruber
TAAGACGGACGGGCTGTTCGTAGACGAACGGCTGAACACCGTGTTGCGCGGGCTGAATCCGGCGGAGCGCGCGGTGTTGTTCGCGTACGCCGAGGGCGAGGGCACCACCTGGACGGAGGCCGCCTCCGCCGTCGGCGCCGCCGCGCCGGAGGCCTTCGGCGAAAGAGTCCGGCGCAAGGCCAAACGGCTCGCCGCGGAACAGGCCCGGCGCACCGCACAGCGGCACACCAACACCCCCCACCACCACGCCGTGACCCGCATCACACCCGCGTCCCGAAGATTCATTGCCGGTGGCCCCGCTGCCCGTCACCGAGAGGTGAAGCACCCCCGATCACGCAAGGAGCAGCAGACAGTGAACCGCGAGTCGGCCCACGACCGGCACCACCTCATCCCCGGGCGCCGTGCCGGAGACGGGACGGCGTACGTCGTCAGCACCGAGGACGGCATCCGACTGGAAAGCCCGGACAAAGACCGTTCCATCCGCATCAGGAAGTGGTCACTCCCCCTGCTCTCGGATGTTCCGCCGGACCTCGCGCGGGCCATCGCGGTCCGCGGCACCGCCTGCGGTACCTGGCCGAATCAAGAGGCAATACTGGGCCTGACCCGCAGGCCCACCAATAGGGACGCCGCCGTCGACCGCCTTGCCGCCGAGATTCTGGTGCTGCCGCGCAGTCAGCGGTGGCGGGAGGCTGTGTCCACCGCACTGGCCGGATCCTGGTGCGATCCGCTGTGGCAGACCGGCCAGCTGCCGGCCACCGCGCTCGGCGTACTGAAGGCGGAGGCCCGGACGGTGCACCGGCAGCTGGTGCCGCTGTGGGAGCAGGGGACCCGGCGCGGACGGGTGCTCTCCCTGGACGCCGACCTCGGCGGGGTGTCGCTGTACGACCTGGTCGCCGCCGACGTCGACCTGCTCGCGTACACCACGGACGGGGTGTACGAGGACGAGCGGCTCAACCGAGTGCTGCGCGGCCTGACCGAAAACGAGAAGCGGGTGGTGGTCGCGTACGCCGCGCGCGAGGGCACCACTTGGACCGAGGCCGCATCGGCCGTCGGCGCCCCCGAGCCGCAGGCCTTCGGCACACGAGTCCGGCGCAAGGTCAAACGGCTCGTCGACGAACAGGCCCGGCGCACCGCACAGCCGTACGGACATGTCGCGCAGCTCGGCCCGGCACCGGCCGGCGCCCGGGTCCTCGTACCCGGACGTGGTGAACGTGCAGATCAGCGCCCATCCGAGGGCTGATGGTGGCTGCCACCAGCCGTGCGGTCACCCAGACTTGCGCGCCTTACCCCCCGCTCCCGGAAACTCCTGGTCCTGTCGGAGTCCTCACCCCACGACACAAGGGGTGTGCCCCGTCCGCGCCCCATTCCGCATGCGAGACGCGCATGCCCGAACCCACGGGAGGAACCCGTCGTGTCCACGCTCGCTCTGCTCGTCGCCGTCCTGCTCGGCCTGGCCTTCGTCCTCGTCCCCGGCGCCCTCGCGTACCTGGCGTACCGGCACCCATCGGCCCGCGGGCCAATGGGCGTGGGCATCGCTGCCGTGGCCGCCATGGCCGCCATCGTCATCCCGATCGCCCTGCGCTGAGCCCGCGCCGGCCTCCCCGGAGGGCGCCCGGTGTACCAGCCCTGCGCGAGTGACACGGTCGGGGACGGGTGCATCGTCCGCGGCAGCGGTCTCCAGAGCGGGACCGGTCCGTTCCTACCCCATACGGCCAGATGTCAGCCCATTTATCAGGCCCTCGAGGATCAGGTCCTGGTCGACGACGTCGGCCTCCGGCTTTACAGCCGCTTCTCTACGATGGAGTTCTCGGGGAAGCGACCGTCTCTGTCTGCATCCCACCGAAGTGCTGCATAGATGTTGCCGCCGTCTGCGTGGAGTGATGGCCGGGAGTCAGATGCTCCCGGACCGTCGGAGGGGTGCCGGAATCCGGTCCATTCGTGCCCCCCATCACTCGATCGATTGACGTAGAGCTCACCATTGTTGGGACTTATGCATCCGACAGCCATCTCCTGCTGATAGCGGTAATTCGGATCCACGGTATTCCAGGTGAGGCTTCCATCAATTCCACCACGCACTACGGAGACATTTCGGCACTCCGCCTCGGGCCACTGGCATCCAACCGTGCGAGCATAGAATTCGCTGTCACTCGCGTTGCTGCTGGTCCCTATGCCGCAGGGTGTGGTGATGCACTTCTCGGTGGAATTGAAGCAGACGAATTTAGGGAAACCGCAATAGTCGTATGACTGGCCATAGGTGATTTGGTCTGGAATCGAGATGCATGAAGGGGCTCCCGCAGCTCCGGCGTTCGGGTTTCCGAGCCAGTACCCGTCGAACGAGGGCGTGATCGAAGTAGCTACTGATCCACGCTGCCGCTCAAGCATGCCGTTGCTGCGCGTTGCGAAAATGCTGAAGTGGTAGTTGCCGTCTGCGACTACAGATACGGCGACAGATGTGTCGGGGTTGCCGGGAACGCGTGCGAAGGGAGACCAGGAGGTTCCCTCCGGGTTGAGTCGACGGGACCACCAGACGCCGCGATCGGTGCCGACCACAAAGATGTACGTCTGCCCGTACATCGTAATTATTTCGGGTTCCGAGATGGTCAAAGCGTCAGGTATCCGCGCGGCTGCACCGTTGTTATGAGATACCCATACTCCATTGTCGGTGCCCCGAACCGCCCGATACTGATGAGTGACTCCGTCACTGGTGAATCCGGGAGTATCTATTGTTCTCGCTGCACCGCCAGTCAGCTGCCAGTTCGTCTCATTCCAGTTGGCCGATGCGGGTTCAGTGTAAGCAGTAAAAATCAGCAGGAAGCTGACGAGGAGAAGGGAGAAGGGGCGCATCATTGCGACAGCTCTCCGCCTCGCGAGGGATCCGTAAAATCCTGTCATCAAAGCACCATCCACTCTTATTTGGAGAGGGGTTTGGATGCTTCAAGGTAACTGCATGTGCATGCCACGTGTTGTCTGGAAGTGCACGGTCAATGCCTCTGTGTGCACGATGTCTCCCACTGCTCCCGCAGCGTCGCACCGACGGCTGGCCGCTCCCAGGCGCGCTCGGGTCTCGCTGCGCAGTGTGATGTTGCGGGCGTCCATGCCGACAACAGGACGCGGTAGCCGAGTACGTCCGCCTCCCAGATGGTCTCCGTGGCGCCGGCCTCGAGGCGGTAGGTGATCCACACGCAGTCCGGCGTGATCCTCAGGTCGAGGACGGGGTCGGCCAGCTGCGGCGTGTCCACCAGGCGCAGGATCTCGGTGTGCTGGTGGGCGAGCTGCTCAACGGGCGAGGCCTCGGACCGGATCCGGGCTGCGGTGGTGACGCGGGTGGCGCACTCGCAACCGGCAGGTACTCGAGGCTGCCGCCACGGCACGGCAACCGGAGATGGTCTGACCAGGTGCGACGGCTGCGGCCCTGAACACCGATGGGGTGTTCAGGGCCGCAGCCGTATGGGGCAGGTTCAGAGGGCGTCCGGATCGATGCCCTGCGAGCGGGCGAGGGCGAACAGGACTCGTTCGATCGTGTCCAGACGCTGTGCGATCGGCCGGTCCCCCGGTGCGCCGATGGCGTCGGCGAGGGAGTCGATGTTCCCGAATGCCGTGCGCTGCTGCTCACGGATCGTCGCCAGCTCTTCGCTGTGTTCTGCGAGCGTCCGGCCGGTGCGGAAGGCTTCCGCCTCCAGGTCCCGCAGCCGTCCGTCGTGCGTCCCCGCCTCATTCGCCATGGTCACCATCCTGTCAGACCCGCGCCCCAGCCATTGCCCCCGCTGACACACCCCACGAAAGGTCTGCGGCCGGGCCGGCGCGTCAGCTGAGCCCCTACGCGTTGGGGAAGCGCCGCCGGAACCATTCGAGTCGCCGCTGATGCGGGTGAAGGCTATTGGGCGTGCAGTGCATACCCGCCGGAGCGTCGCAGGCGGGGCAGGAGACGTCCAGCACGCTCCAGGACAGAGACTGTGGCAGCGGGCGTCGGTGGATCTCCTTGTGCCCGGCTTCTGCCGGGGGCTGCGCCTTGCCTGCTGCCTGGGCAACAGTCCGCGCAGACGTGGCTGCGCGGCGAGCGGTCTGTGGCCGGGCGCGGCTGCTGTCGGCACGCTTCTTCCAGGCGTTGATCTGGTCCTGCTGGTGGGAGTCGATCCGTGCGCCGGCCTGCGAGGCCTCGTTCACGACTTCGTTGACCAGCTTGCGCATGGCCTCCGGTGACAGTCGGCCTTCGCGGCGCTCCAGGATCCCCAGGAGCTTGTGTGCTCGCCCGGCTGCCTGCGCGGCCCGTTCGTCCTGCAGTTTGGCCCGTCGTGCAGCTGCCGCATCCTGTTGTCGTTTCGCGTGAGCCTTCAGAAGGGCCTCAGCCGCGGCCATGGTCTCGTTCTCGGTGTCGGTCCGGTCGTGATGCGCGACGGCCCGGAGGTGCTTTCGCAGCGTTCTGACCTGCACGAGATTCGAAGCGACGATCGCATCGTCCAGCTCGGAGAAGAGCTGGCTGCGCATGTGCGACTGCTTCTCCAGCCAGCGCTCCGCGTCCGATACTGCAGCCGCCAGCTGGGCCTCCATCTCTTCCCCGACACCGGTCAGATTCGCGATGTCCCGGCATATTTCGGTCACCACGAATCCGGAGTCCACTACGACGTCCACCCTGATCGCGTCGGTCAGTTTGCGCAGCAGCATCTTCGCTCGG
Source organism: Streptomyces griseoruber (assembly GCF_001514205.1). Classification (GTDB taxonomy): domain Bacteria; phylum Actinomycetota; class Actinomycetes; order Streptomycetales; family Streptomycetaceae; genus Streptomyces; species Streptomyces griseoruber. The sequence continues at coordinate 46,840 of NZ_KQ948791.1, forward strand.
GCGTGTGCGTCTGGGACCTTCCTGACCGTGCCCACGTTCCATTGAGCAACGGGCCGGGTGCTGCGGGAGCGCACGATCTGCTCCACCGCTGGCGTCGACAGGCCTCGCTCCGTCATCTCGCATTGGTCCAGCGTGAACCACTCGGTTTCCCTCGCGAACGCCTCGGTGCCGATATGGACCCTGCGGGCGGTGCCTTCGCTGTCGAGGCGGATGCGGTGGACGTACCAGCGGTCGATGAGCGTGTCCCGGTCGACCGGCACCGACACCCCGAGTACCGGCTCGCAGCCGACCTGGTCCCACGACGGCTCCACCGTCTGATCCAGATGTACACGCAGCCCGCCGCGGGGGAACCGGATCTCCACCACCGAGCCGATCGGTGCCCCTTCCGGCTGGACGAATTCGACGTCGGCCTGCTGGTCCCGGCTGCGGAGCCAGGCGGCGGCCGCGGACTTCACATACAGGTGGTCGGCGCTGCTGACCCCGCGGGCGCGTCGGCCGCACAGGTGAGGGTGCCCGTCGGAGCCCGGGTGGTGAGCGAAGTGGCAGACGCGGTCGGTGTACAGCTTGGTGGTCAGTTGCAGCCCGCAGCCTCCGAGCAGCAGCCCGCACCAGAACGTGTCGTGCTCGTGACGGCGGCGGAAGGCGTCCAGCTCGATCGCCTCCAGCGGCAGCATCAGTGGCTCATCCGAGTCCGCGCCGCCCAGGACCGCCGTCTGGATCTGCCGCCTGTCACCCCGCACGAAACCCCGCCTTTCGTCCCAACTCATCCTGCCATCCCCGGTGTTGGCCTCATAGACGATCGCCGTGCTCAAGCCGTCGTACACCGCGGGGCAGGCTCGGCAGCAGCGTCTGGCGTGCCGGCCTGCCGGGCGGCCCGCTCCGACCGGGCCCGCTGCAGCGCAAGGGCGCGGGTGGCCTCGGACTCGCGACGACGCTGGAAACGGGCGGCCTCGATCAGGGCTGGCTGATCGTCTGAGGGCGTCTGCGACTCCGGGAACGCCCGCCGACTGAGCTGGCGCATCGCCCTGGTCTGCCGCTCGACTGCCTCCGCGATGGACGGGTCGATGCGGCTCGGGGACACGACGGCCTGGTGCGCGGCGAGCGCCTCCTTGTAGCCGGGCGAAGCCGTCTCCCTGGTCTTCACCGGCGACGCCGGCACGGTCGGAAGCGGGTTCCGGTCGGCTGCCGCTGTGGCGGGGCCCGTCTTGCTGGTGGGCGACAGAACGTTGAGGGTGCTCACGTTCGCGTCCGGCACCGTCGTGTTGATGGCCGAGATCAGCTTCGGCGCGCTCCAGCGCAGCTTCGTGCCGTACGCGGGGGCCTCGGGCGCGACGTCCAGGCGACCGGTGTCCGCGTCGAACGCCACGGCCTGGACGTGACCGGCGAGTTCGGGCGCGGCCGCGGCGAGGATGTCGCCGAACCGGGCGAGGACGCTGCCGCCGGCGGCCGGGGTGACCATGCCGCGTTCGGTCATCATCATCGTGATGGCCGTGCCGAGCCCGAGTGGATCACGGCCGTCGCGCCGCACCACCTGGATCCGGGACCGCTTCGGCTTCGCCTTCTGGCTGCCGCCGTTCTTCTTCGCCGCCTCCCGGGCCGCGGCCAGGGCCTGGCGGGCGAGGTCGATGCGGCTCAGCTCGCTGCTCACGCGATCACCGCCCCGACCATGTCGCTATCGAGTGGCTGGGCCGCGAGCTCGGTCAGCCGGGCCGACCACGGCGCGGGCGCGGCCGTCTCGGTGTGGTGCGCCATCCGCTCGCGCAGCTGCTCCAGCCGCCTCACCAGCAGGTACTCGGCAGCGCGCTGCCGGGCGGTGTCGGCGGCCTTCGTCGCGGCGGCGACCGCGTCCGCGCCGTTCGGGTTCGCGCGGAACCACCTGCGGTTCTGCTCGGTCCTGTACGCCCGGCGGGCTTCCGCGTTGGCCTCCTCAGTGCTGCCGAGCCGCCCGAGGGCGCTGCTGCGGTACTCCGGCAGCGCCTGCTCCACCACCTGGAGGGCGTTGAAGGCCAGCACGGACGCCGCCGCGACCGGGTCCGCCTCCAGCTCGCCCGGCTCCATCAGCTCCAGGAACTGCCGGTGGGTGGCCTCGATGTCGGCTCCCAGCGTCACCCGGACGTGCGCGGCCACCGCCGCGACGTCAGCAGCGTCGTCCAGGTCGGCCGCCCAGATCGCCGCGACCAGCCCGGCCTCCGTGATCGCCGCCTCGGTCCGGCGCCGGTAACCGCACGCCTCGCACAGCCCGGCCGACCGCTGCTGCCCGCAGGCCTCGCACGGCAGAGCCTGCCGCATCGCTTCGGCGGCGGCCGCCGCCTGGCGCTCGCGCTCCCCCCGCTCCCGGGCCGCCGCACGGGCCGTCTCCCGCCGGGCCCGCGCCGCGAGCGCCTGCTCACGGCGCCACACGAAGTCCTCCGCCTCGATCGCGGCGTGCTCGCGCAGCCGGTCCTCGAGGACCTGGCGGCGCTCCGCCTCACCGATCCCGGGCAGCTCCCGGTCAATGTCGGCCGCGATCCGCACCCGGCGGGCACGGCGGATGTGGATCACGTTGCCGCAGTTGGCGCAGTCGCCACCGGTGTCCAGCCGGATCCCGTCGTCACAGCGCACGTCCGAGCAGGCCGGCCGCTGCACCAGGCCCCGCCGGGTGATCCAGCCGAACGGGCTGCTCACCCGGGCCTCGCCACCGACCTCCTGGAGCCGGTCGGTGAGCCGGTCGGCCAGCAGCCGCGGTGCGCCCTCCGGCTGCATCAGGAGGTCCTTCAACCGCTCCAGCTCAGCTTCCGCGGCCGCCACGACCTGGTCCTGCTGCCAGCGGTTCAGCCCCGCCCACAGCCAGGCGACCGGCCCCAGTGCCACCCGCAGAACAAGATCCTCCGGGAGGTCCACCCTCCCCTGCTGCCGCGTCTTTCCACCCACCACGGCCTTCGGCCGGCCACCGGCCAGGGTCCCGGCAGCACGCTGCCCACCCTGCTCATCGACCGCGGACTTGCCAGGCTTTTCCCCGCGAAGCGGGCCGACCTCCGCCACCTGCAACGCTGGCTCGGCAGCAGAGTCCTCGCCGCCAGGGGCCTGGTCCTCGCGCACGCACACGCCCTTCGGCCGACGGCCTTCCCTACCACGGCCTTCGCCGGAAAACGCATCTGAGAGCGAGAGCGAAGAGACGTCAGTACCCACAGCAGGGTGATCAGTGTGAAGGGCTGCCGTAACGTCGGGCTCTGCCGCACCGGCCTCATCTGCCACCCGCACATCGCTGACCTGCGGATCTGTGTCCGGCTCCGAGGCCTCACTATCCCCTGCCGCAACGTCGGGGTCTGAAAACTCGGGATCCGGTGCGGTCGCACGGTCCTCCCGCCGGGCGCTGGAGCTACCGCACTTGCCGTGCGCGGCGGCGACCGAGGGCACGATCAGCCGCGTACGGTGCGCGAGACGCGACGCCGTCGCCACCCGTACCCGCTGCACCAGGCCCCGGTCCTCCAGCCGCTCCAGGACCCGCTCGCCCGTCGACGCCTTGCAGCCCAGCAGCCGGGCCACCGTTGCCGCCGCACGGCCGCGCTTGGTGTCCACCGTCCCGCCGCACTGCCGCACCCGGCCGGTCTGCCGTGCCTTGAGGACCAGCAGGAGCAGCGCCAGCCGGTCCGTCGCCGCTGCGCGGCCCGAACGGCCACCGAGCAGCCCGGCCGGGATCACCCTGCCGTCCCGGTGCGTCCAGCCCGGCGCCATCACGGCCTCCATCAGCCGCAGCAGCGTCGCGAACTCCTTCTTCGACAGCGCCAGCGGATGCCCGACCACGCCGTACGCGGCCCACACCGGCAGCACCTTGCACCGCAGCCCGGTGTCCTGGCCGTACTCGCCCTCCGCCGTCTCGATGTCGACCAGGCCGGAGCGACGCAGCGCCGGAACCACATTCGACGCGACGTATGAGGCCGACAGCCCCAGCCACCGACCAAGCTCCGGCGTACGGATCTCCACCACACCCGACTCCGACGGCGTGCGCGACGCCAGCACGATCACCGCGAGACGGACCGCGTCCGACATGCCCGCAAGGCCAGGGACGTCCAGCAGCGCGCACACAGCACCACCCAGCCGGGCCCGGGTATCCCGCCCCAACGCGAGCGGATGGGCTGGACCGCGCACCGGCACCGGGCCGGCCTGCATGGGCACCGACCGCAGCCGCCGACGAGACACAGCGTTGACCGCGGCGGCCGACGCCGCCACGGCGCTCACCGGGCACCCCGAGAGAACGTCAGAACATGATCCATCCGGCGACCATGGACCAGATCACCTGTGGATAGATTTCGGCGAGCGGCAGCAAGCCTGTGGATGACTGATCCGGACGCGGATGCGACGCGAGCCGGGACAGAGGGATGCACGCCTTCCACGGGTGTCGAGATCGAGTCCCGGGTGACTCCGGACGTACGCGAGATCGCAAAGCTATCCCGAGTATCGAGATGTACCAGGTGAATCGGGCTGTGAAATCGGTCAAGCTGGGGTGCCACGGTTGAGCAAACAAGGATGAAACGGCCATATGTGGGCTGGCGAAAGCCCAATCGGTCGTGCAAAATGACGACGTCCCCCTTCTTTGAAGGCGGTCATGTCGAAGCCCCCTTGAGGTGCTTCGGGTTCTGTGGAGAACCGGAGTTGAACCGCTTGACCGGGTGCGAACCGGTCGGGCGATCCCTTCGGGGGGTCTGCGAAACCCTCCGGTGGTAGATGGGGCGCCAGCCGAGGTGAGTGCGAATCACCTGGGAGCTGGTCCCCGGCGGCGAAGCCGCTCCTCGACCTACGTCATTCCGCTCCCCTCAACCGAGGGGCTGACGGCTGTGCGCAGCACGAACACCCCGTCGACGGGCCAGCAACCGGCAAGGCTCCTGACCCCACGGCGGGGTGCTGTGTGTCGGGTGACGGGTACGGGTACCCTGATCACGTCGGCACCTTCCTTCACGCGAAAAGGGTGCTCGGCAGGCTTTCGGACCCCCACTACAAGGTCCGTCGGCCACGTGGCCCCGATCCCCGGCTTGCTCAAGGCCGGATGGAGGGGCCACTTTTTCTTTTGATCAACGCTGGGGATCACCCTACCGTTCCCGCTGAACTCAGAGCACTCCTGGGCTGTACGTGTCGCAAAGGCCCCCGCCTGCTGACGGCTCATCACGATTCGACACCTTCCGGCCGCTTTCGCGCCCCACCATGATCACCTGTATTGATCATCCGACGAGTGCTCACGATCCGAGCAGGGATCGGCTTCAAAGCCAAGGTGATTTGCGCGAACACCTCTGCGAATCCCGCCGCGTGGGAAACGACTTGATCGACCCGCCCGCCACACGGGCCGCAGCCGCGCCCAACCGCCCACGGCGCGGACACCGAACCAGCTCGTGCGATGCGATCGATAGGCTCGCTGACATGCAGCAGCGCCTCGTCCTCTTCGACTTGGACGGCACACTGGTCGACCGTCAGGCGGCCTACAGCGACGCCGTCACTGGCCTGTGCCGCGACCACGGCCTCGGTACCCCGGCCGAACAGTGGCTGCTCGCCCGGCTCGCCGACCGGGCGAATCCGAGCGACTTCGCCGAGCTGCGCACCGTCTACAGCCTGACCGAGTCCGCCGAAGAGCTGTGGCAGGAGTACGTCGATCGGATCGTGGCCGCCGTCACGTGCCGCCCTGCGGTCCTCGAGGGCCTCGCCGAACTCAGGGCCGCTGCCTGGACGATCGGCATCGTCACGAACGGGTCCTCTGACATCCAGCGCGCCAAACTCGCCGCGACCGGCATCACCGGGATGGTCCACGGCATCGCGGTCTCGGGCGACCTGGAGATCCGCAAACCCAACCGGGGACTCTTTGAACTCGCGGCCGCGCGCTGCGGCCTGTCCCTGACCGGCGGCGGCTGGATGATCGGCGACAACCCCGCCGCGGACATCTGCGGCGGCCACCAAGTCGGCCTGCGCACCACCTGGCTGCGCGGCCGCCCCTGGCCCGACGCCCTCCCTGCCCCGCACCACACCGTCGACGACGTCACCGACGCCATCACCATCCTGCTCAATGAGAGGCACTAACCCCGTGGACCAGCAGCCCACCGTCGGCATCCTCCACCCCGGCAGCATGGGCGCCGCCGTCGCCGCCTGCGCCGCGACGAACGCGACCACGGCCCTGTGGTGCGAGGCCGGGCGCAGCCCTGCGACCCTCGCCCGTGCCGAGAGATTCGCCCTGACCGGGGTGGCCACGCTGACCGAGCTGCTGGACCGCAGCGACATCGTCATCAGTCTCTGCCCGCCGGCCGCCGCAGAGGACCTCGCCGACGAGGTCGCTGCGCACCACTTCACCGGCGTGTATGTCGAGGCGAACGCCATCAACCCCGAGCGAACTGTGCGGATCGCCAAGCTGCTCGGGGCCACGGCGACCGTGGTAGACGGAGGAGTCATCGGCTCCCCGCCCGTGGGAGGAAAGAGCCCGACGCTGTTCCTGTCCGGCCCCGTTGCCGCGGTCACCCAGGTCGAAGCGCTGTTCGCGGGCACCGACGTACAGACGGGGATTCTGGGCACGGAGGTCGGGAAGGCGTCCGCACTGAAACTGTCGTACGCCAGCTTCCAGAAAACCTCTCGTGTGCTCGTGGCGCTCTCGGTCGGCCTCGCCCACGCGCACGGCGTCGACCAGGAGCTCCTCCAGGTCGCTGCCCGACGCAGCGACTCGTACCTCGCCGAGCCCGAGTACATCGCCAAGACCGCAGCCCGCGCCTGGCGGTGGGGCCCGGAAATGGAGGAGGTCGCCGACACGCTCGCCGCGGCCGGCCTCCCCCCGGAGATGCTGCGCGCGGCCGCGTCCACGCTGGCACGCTGGAACGACGCCAAGGACGCCGAGCTCACGCTCACCGACGCCCTCGACAGGCTCGCCCAGCCGTAACCCGCGCTCATGCCGACGTTGCTCCCACCCGCTGCACAAGCAGCTGGTGGATCAGCCGCGCCGACTCCTGCGGCGACACCGCCGAGGTGTCCACGGTGAGGTCCCAGACCAAGCCCGGGTGCGCGTCCAGGTCCTCCCGGGTCGCCTCCCACGCTGCCAGCCGCGCCGCCGTATCGCGGTCATCCCGTGCTTCGGACCGGTGCGCGGTCACCTCCTTCGGACACCACAGCAGCACCGTCGACCAGATGGCCGGGTAGCCGCCGACCACCGCATGGATGCCGTCGATCTGCCCGAGGTGTAGCACCGGCACCCCGACCGCGAACGTCGCGGCGAGCCCGGGCCGGTCGATCACGTAGGTGTTGCCGTACCGCTGGTTCGTATAGACGACGTCGCCGACGGCCTCCAGCGCGAGCAGCTGGTCGGCGGTGCCCATCCGGTAGCCGTCGCTCTTGCCCGAACCGACCTTGAGCCGCTCGAACTGCCGGTATCGGCAGTCGAGTTGCGCCAGGGCCCGAGTGACGGTGTCCTTGCCCGCGGCGGGTGGCCCGTAGAGGATGACGCCGTGCTTCATACCGGCACCGCTCCGATCGCCTGCCGGGCCTGATCCGCGAGCGAGATCGCGGCGCCCATCCGGTTGTCCACCACGAGATGTGGGACGGACGGGCGCAGATTCACGTTGACGGTGGCGATGTACTCCTGCCACCGCTCCAGCTTCCAGGCGTCCCGGGCCGCGCCGCGGTGTGAGATGTACTCGTGCATCGACTCCACATCGCATTGCACCCAGATCGGCGCGACATCGACGCCGTGCGACGCGCATTTGTTGATCAGACGCTCCATCCACGCCTGGTCTGTGAGCTCGGCGATGAAGGGTGCGGTCACCACGGTGCTGATGCCGCACGACACGTTCGAGTGGACGGCCTGCATCAGCGCGGCGTACTCAGCCGGCCGGACCTTCTCCCGGTAGAGATCGGTGTGCCGGTCGTGCGCCTGCGAGCCAAGCGCGGTCAGCAGCGGCTCCACCAAGGGTCGAGTCAGTGGGTCCTTGTCGACCAGTGGCCAGCCTGTCAGTTGCGTGAGGAACCGGGCGAACTCGGTCTTCCCGGAGCCGGCGAACCCGCCCACAAGCACCACGCAAGGCTTGTGCGGATCGCCGCCGGTACGGCGTCGTTTCCACGCCTCCATCACTCGCTGCTGCCAGCTGTAGCTGTCGAAGCCGTCCCCGTCCGCGATCCGCGTCAGCGCCCGCTCGACAGCTATCACATGCAGACCATTCCGCTGCTCAGGGAGCGGGGTGACCTCGAACTTGGTCTCTTCTCCGGGCAGCGCTGGCCGGAACCCGAGCGACGGCTCGGTCGCCCGGTACAGCAGGCAGTAGACCCGCCGGTACGGCGGGCCGGGGTAGCTCTCGCCCGTCTCGTGCTGGCTCAGGGTTTGGGGGTTCGCGGCCGGTACATCCTTCAGCCCGGCCTGCTCAGCAACCAGCCGTAGCCGTTCACCGGCTTCCTCAAGCGTCAGCCCGTGCCGTTCCCGGTGCTCCCTGAGCTTGTCTGGGCGCCAACCTGCGCGCTTCCCCACCCCGTCAGCCTCCGTCTTCACCATGATCCGGAGCCTAAGCGCGAGCTCCGAAAACCCGTGTGTAGCTACTCGTTGAAAAGGTGTTGAGGAACTCGTTCACCGAAGTGACGAGCGGATCGTGATGTTCCTCGGACCCCCCCGCCGGGTGTGATGGCTCCCACACATCGACGCACTTGAAGGGGTGGTCCAGTGGTCATCCACTTCAGGTCAGGAATGACCTCCATGCCACATGCCAGGCCTGAGGATGTCTTCCCAGACCTCAAGTGGACCGTCTTCGTCGGAGTAGAGGGTTCGCAGTACGAGAACTGGCACTGCTACGTCCGGCGGTACGTCGATGCCGAACTCATCGAGTTCGTTGTTGGAAGCAAGCCGTGCCGTGCTCCGCTCAGGACCTGCGATGATCGTTTTGCCGGTGCGCTCTGTGTACAGATCGTGCCGAAACTTCGGCATAGGGCCCTCGCTAAGGAGCTCCGGCAGCGGCTCCAGAGCTCGTATGTGGATCATGTTGAGAGCCAGGACGGTGGGTTTGTCGTCCTGCAAGAAGGTTCTGCTTCTCAACACGATCTCGTCGTACAGGTCGATGCCGAGAAGGTTTGCGATCTCGGGGTCTGCGCACGAGCGGAGCACCGAGCGAGAGTTCGCATAGCGCTCCCTGGGCGCGAGCGGCTTGCCGGTACGGCGAAGGCGCTCCAAGCGAGCGGCGCCGGTCAGAACCGACGGAGGAGTGTCGTTGGGCCCAAGGACGGTAGTGCCAATGCCCTGGACCGTGCGGATGATCCCTTCAGCCTCCAGCGCCTGATAGGCCCGATGAACCGTCGCGATGGCTCCCTTGCCTTCGTTGACGAGGGCCTGGACCGACGGGAGTCGGTCTCCGGGTCGATATACGCCGTTCGTGATCTGCGTCGCGATCTCATCGGCGATCTGTCGCCACTTCGGTGGCTTGGAGGCTGGAGCTGGCATGGCGACTCCACTCGCTTGTAGGTCGTAGTCAGTCAACCACATTCTAGAAGACCTTGACAGTCTTCTAGAAGACCAGCATTGTAGTGGCTGCGGCCGGAGCGACACGCCATTCGTGATGCTGGCATCGCCGCAAAACAGCAGGTGTAACCGCCTCTTCGGAGGCGGCGGCAGTGGGGTGAGCCGAGCTCCCCCGGCCGGGCGCCTGTACCGAATAGCTCCACCTGATCCACCTCGAACGGCGCTGCTGCGCTGTCTGTCCGCCAGGACCAACCTGCCGAAAGGCCGGCCTGGCGCGGCAGAGAAGGCAGCACCCGCACCCGATCCCACGTCAGGAGGATTCGATGCCCCGCAAGCGTCCCGGCCGCGTCCGGACCAAGAACACGAACCGCCGCGAGGCGCTCAAGCTCAGCAGCATGGCCCCGGAGGACTTCAACGTCCGACCCGGCGAGGCGAAGTCGATCGCCTGCCCCGACTGCCGCACCTGGCGCCGGATCATGGGCGACAAAGTCCTCAAGATCCGCGAGCACTGCATCTCCGACCATGTCGCGGAGGGCGAGAAGCACGTCACCTGCCCCGGCAGCGACCAGCGCGTGGTCATCGACATCGACGTCCGGCGCTGGCAGTCCGAGCAGAACCGGCTGCTGCGCGACGCGATGCCGCAGGAGAACCGGCGCGCGGCCCGCCAGTTCTACAAGCCGCTCCCGGCCCCGGCCGCCCCGGTCTCCCGGATCAAAGCGGAGGTCACGCTGGAGACAGCCCGCCAGTTCTACCTCGATCACCGCAAGGGCTGCACGCGGTGCGTCGGCGGCCAGCACTGCACGGACGGCGGCATCCTGGCCCGCCGCTACGTCCTCGCGCTCCACCAGGAGCCCGCCCGCCGCGAGGCTCGCGAGGAGCAGGAGCGCCAGGAGCGCCGCACCGCACGGAAGCTGGCAGAGCAGTGGCCGGCCGGCCGTCAGCGGCAATGGGCCAAGCACGGCGGCGAGGCGGTCGAGACGGCGAACAACCAGTGCGCGGAGCGCATCCCGGGATCGGTCTCCGAGTTCCGCGGTCCCCAGCTCCCGCTGGTGCCGAAAGACATGGAGGCGCACGACCAGCGCCAGGCCGAACTGGGCAAGCAGTACGCGCAGAGGAAGTCGGCTGCGTCAGCCGCCTGACCCGCACACCGAGACGATCGACCACGGCCCCGGCCACCCCGCGAACTGGGGAGGCCGGGGCCGTGGCTGCTCGTACGACCAGCCAAAACGACGACAGCCCCGGTGACTTGAGACCACCCGGGGCTGTCCAGGACCTAGGAGGACCTGTTGCAGCACAGCATCGCACGGAACGACGGCGACTCCGACCCGAACATGGATGAGGCCCTGCGCCGCGTCCGGCAGGGGAAGTGATCGGGATGGACTGGCGTCACAACGCGGTCTGCCGCGCAGAGGACCCCGAGCTGTTCTTCCCCATCGGCAGCATCGGCCCGGCGCTCCTGCAGATTGAGGAAGCCAAGGCCGTCTGCCGCCGCTGCCCGGTCATGGACCGGTGCCTCCAGTGGGCGCTGGAGGCCGGACAGATCGACGGTGTCTGGGGTGGGCTGTCCGAGGACGAACGGCGCGCGATGAAGCGCCGCACCGCCTGCAACCGAGCGCGGCAGGCGTCGGCGTGACAGACGCCGCCGCCCGCCAGCTGCTCGAGGCGCTTTACCGCAAGCACGCGCCGATGGTGCTGCGTACCGCAGCCCGCGCGCTGCGCCCCGAAGACCATGACCTCGCCGAGGACATCGCCCAGAACGTCTGGCTCTCCACCTGGCAGCACCTGCTCACCGGCCAGGACCTGCGCTCCCCGGTCGGCTTCCTCAGGACACGCACCCGCCGTACCGCGATCGACCACTACCGCCTGGCCCGCGTCAGGCGTGAGCAGGCCATCGATTACACCGACGACCTCGCCGTCGCCCACCTCGCCCGCCTGATCGGAGCCCCAGCGTGATTCCCACCGTCATCACCCTGCACCGCACCGAGCACGAGATCGGCCCCCGCCGCCCCGGCGCCATCTACCAGAACACCGACGGCCGCTTCGAGGTCCTCGTGCTGATCACCGACCCGCGCGAGGCCGCGAGGCAGCTGCGCCGCGACAGCGCCCGGTGGGCGGTCATCGTCCGCGACACCCTGCGCCCCGACGGCCAGCCCTTCGCGGTCGGCTCGGTGTGGACGACGTCCGACTACCTGATCCGCCCCGCCAAGGCCGTGCCCGCGTACGCGCCGGCCGCCTGACGATCCGCCACGGTCCCTCTCCCACCCCACCAGAGCAAGAAGGGGTGGGAGACGGGCCGTGGCTGGCCGTCCGACCAGCCATACGGCGGCGGCCCCGGAGGTTGAGAGCTCCGGAGCCGCCAGTACAGGAACTTGCAGAGGAGTCCCTGTGATCGACAGCATGACACGCACCCGCCCCGCCCCGGCAGACCAGGACGCCAACCGCCGTCTCGGCCGGCACCTCCTGGACGTCGTCCGCCGCCAGGACGCCGCGATCCCCGCCGACCGGCGCGCCCCGCGCACCGTCGCGGAGATGCACGCCCGCCTCGCGCAGGCCGACGGCGCCAGCCTCCCCGTGCCGCAGGCGCAGCAGCCATGCAGCAGCTGCGGCGGCGCGGGCGGCAAGGTCGTCGACACCAGCAGCGGCGGAGTCACCCGCCAGAGCTGGCAGAGCTGCGGTTCCTGCAACGGCAGCGGGGTGAAGTGACGATGAACGCCGTCACCAGCCTGACCGACGAAGAGCGCGCCGAGATGGCCCGCAAGGTCAAGGAAGCCAACAAGCAGTCGGAGAACCGGCCCCGCTGATGCCGCACCTCATACAGGCAGCCCGGGCAGCCCACCAGCGCGCTGCCCGGGCCGCCGCCCAGTTCGGCCCCCGGCACCCCCGCGTGACCACCCTGCTCGCCGCTGCCGCTCGCGCGGCATCAGCGGCGTGGGACGCGGGACACCGGGTTGCCGAACTCCATCCCCACCGACCCCGCCAGGAAAGGCGACAGAGTGCCTGACACCCTGCTCGACCGCTACCAGACCGCGCGCACTGTGTACCGCGATCACCGCGGCACCTGCACCACCTGCACGGACGCCAGCCGCTGCCCCGCCGGGCAGCGGCTGTTCCAGTCCTTCGCTGCTCTGCAGGATGCCTACCTCACCCGTCAGCGCTCCCAACGGCCCTGACGGCACGCCAGCCCGGAACCGCCACCTCTGTCGGCTGCCTGACCCGCACAGCCCGGCCCCGTCTTCCCCTCGGCGGCCGGGCTGTGCGGTGTCCAGGGGAGCCAGACAGCCGCTCCGCCCCGACCACTTCCCGGAGGCCCGTATGCGCACGGTCCCGTTACTGATCCCGCTGGACGACACCGGCCTGCCCCGTCGCCAGCCCCGTTCCCTGTGCCTGCACACCCCGGCCTGCCCGGCCGCCGGCAGCACGGACGCCGAGCGCGCCCGTGTCGTGGCCGGTCACCCGGAGCAGGGCTGGAGCCTGCTGTGCAACGGCGTCGTGATCTTCGAGGACACCGGCGAGCTGCTCCCCGACGGCCGGGTCATCTTCCCGCACCGGCCCCTCGCGGCCACGGCCTGAGGGCTGCCTGATCCGCCCGCACCGACCGCCGAACTCTGGCGGCCGGGACGGGCGGTGACTGGGAGCCGGACAGTCCGGACCACGTGCCCCGTCAAGGAGTTGCCGTGCGCGACAGCGCCCAGAGCACCACCCCCGCGATCGAGTTCCAGCGGGGCCAGTTCGTCCTGTACCGCGACCCGGAGATGTTCTGGACCGGACAGACGGGCCACACCTTCGTCTGCCGCATCAGCCGGGTCTGCCTGAGCGACACCTACGACCTGACCCCGCTGCCGAAGGGCAGCCCGATCTACTTCGCGAACCCGGACTACATGCGGCTGCTGCCGGCCGTCGACGCGATGCGCGACATCGACACCGCGCCTCTGAGCACCGACGGCGCGGTCGACGACATGACCGCGGCCGCCATCGCCTGGCTCACCCAGCAGCACGCGACCGCCAACCAGCGGCCGGAGCTGCCCGCCCAGCGCGACTGACCGAATCCCGTGAACCCGCCGCCCCGCCCGGGGCGGCTTCGACCTGGAAGGAGGCGGCGTGGCCGCCACTCGAACCCGTAACAAGAGGCCCACCGCCCGCAAGAAGCCGGCACCCCGTCCGGCTCCGCAGCCCACCGCCTCCGCCGCCCCCGACGCTCCCCCGGCCCCGGTCGGAACGGTGGAGCCGGAGATGGACTTCGAGGCGCTGGCCCGTGTCGCGGACGCCCGGGACCGGGCCGCCGACATCATCGACACCGCGCGCGAGCAGGGCGCCGCCCTCCAGGCGGAAGCCGAGACGGCGGCCGCGCGCACCGTCGCCGACACGCACGAGCAGGTCACCATGCTGATGACCCAGGCGCAGAACCGCGCCGCGGGCATCACCGCCGACGCCGACCAGGAGGCCACCGCGCAGCGCGCGGCGGCGAAGAGCGACCTGGAGACGGCGCGCGGCGAGGCCGACCGGCTCCTGGCGGAAGCCCGCGACCGTGCCGCGACCCTCGTGAAGGAGGCCCGCGCGCAGGTCGCCGACCTGACCGAGCTGGCCGCCACCGACCGTGAGGCGACCGGCAAGGCGATCGCCGAGCTGCGGCGCCTGGCGGAGGCCGACCTCACCGAGATCAGCGCCCTGGTCGACCAGCGCCGCACCGAGGCCGGGCAGATCCTCGCCCGCGCCCAGGAGCAGGCCGACGCACTGGTGGCCGCGGCGCAGCGGGAGGTCGACCAGGCCCGCGAGCGGTTCGCCCAGCTCGCGGCGACGGCGGCCGAGCAGTACGACAGCCGCCGCGCTGAGGCGGAGGCGCTGTACACGGACGCGGTCAGGGCCGCCGACGACCGGCGCCGCGAGGCGGACCAGCACGTCGCCGCCGCGCACACCGAGGCGGAGCAGGCCCGCACCGAGCTGCGCGAGAAGCTGCGCGCGCTCACCGACCAGTTCGACACGGAGGCCGCCACCAAGCGCAAGGCCCTCGCTGACGACCTCGCCGGGCTCAAGCAGGCGTGCGACAAGCAGCGCGAGCGGCTGCGGGAGGAAGCCAAGACCGTCGCGGTACAGCTGCGGGAGGCCGCCCAGAAGGAGGCCGACCGCATCACCGCGGAGGCGCAGCGCAAGGCCAAGGGCATCACCGACCGGGCGCAGGCCGATGAGGCCCGCGCCCGCCGGCTCCTCGACGAGGCCCGGGAAGCGAAGCGGGCCAGCTCCCGCTTCCGCGGCTGGCAGCACAACCTCAGCCGCAAGGCATGGAAGACCGCCCCGTGGATCGCGCTCGCCGCCGGCGTCGGGCTCGCCGCCTCCGGCGAGTACGAGTTGGCCCGCATGGTCGGCATCAACCAGTACGTCGCCCCGCTGCTGCCGGTCAGCATCGACGTCTACTGTGTCACCGCGTTCCGGGCCAAGAAGGACATCCCCTACGCGCTGCTGCTGATGGCGTCGGCGAACGTGACGTTCCACCTGTCCGAGCAGGCCCACATCGTGAAGGAAGGCCAGTCGGCGCCGTGGCCGCTGACCACGTTCGTCGTGCTGATCTTCGTGGCGGTCATCTGGCGCGTCCACACGCTCATGCACGACGACGGTACGAACGGGCACGGCAGTACGGCTGCTATGGATGGCCGTACCGGTACGGATAGCGGAAACGGAACGCCCGCGCGTACAGGTACGCACCGGCGTGCCGACGGAACGGACAGCACGTCGTCCAGCCGTACAGGGGCCGCCAGCAACGACCTGTACGCCGCTCGCAGCGCGGTCCGGCCGGAGGAAATGGGCACCGGACGGGACGGTACGGACCCTGTACGCCCCGCCTCGCACCCGCCGCACGATGACGGGTCCGAAGCGGCCGTGACCAGGGCGTACAGCGACCGTACAGGCGGCGTACACACCACCCCCAACCAGGCTCGGCGTACAGGTACAGCGGCTGTGGGACGTACCGGGGCGGCCAGCGCGGCCGTACAGGTGCGCACCGGGTCAGTCAGCGTCCGTACACAGTCCGGCGGCGAGGGCGTTCCGGAGGCCCGTACAGGTACGGGTGCCGCGTCTTCTCCTGCAACCGGAACCAGCGGTACGGCCGGTGCCGACCGTCCCGGTACGCCTGTACGGACGGACGCTGAACTCCTGCCGCTCGTACAGAACCTGCCGCGCGACGAGGACGGCTTCGTCACCCTCTACCAGGTCCGCACCAAGCTCAGCGTCAACCAGTCCCGCGCAGTCCGGCTGCTGAAGGAGGCCGGCCTGCTGCGCCCCGAGGACGCGGACAAGCACCTGCGCTGATCCGCCGTCCGGCACACACCAGTGAGGGCCAGCCCATTCGACCTGGGCTGGCCCTCGCTGCGACTGCCGGAAGCAGTCACAGATCCCCAAGTACACCAGGAGGAATCCCCGCCGTGAACAGCAACGACGACCAGAAGCACGTCCCTCTGCGCGACGTCGCGCAGAGCCCGGAGGCAACCGCCCGGTACCTGGCCAACGTTCAGCGGGTCCTGCTGGACATCGGCAAGAACCTGGAGACCCTGGCGATCGAGACCCGCGTGCACCTGCGCGGCACGAACGTGGAGGGCGACCGCTGGTACCACGCCCGGCTGCGGGCGATGCCCGTCGAAAAGGCCCTCGGGCAGGTCCTCAAGAACCTCAACGACCTCACCGACGGCCTGGAAAAGACCGCCTATAAGCGCCGCGCCCACGACGAGGCCGTCGTGAATACGGCCAAGGAAAGGAAGGAAAAAGAGCTGGAAAGGCAGCGCAAGAAGAACCCGCAGCAGCTCCAGGCCGCGCCCAACTCGACGCAGCAGGGTGCACAGAGTCAGAATTCCGGCTATAGTGTGCCCGCGTCGATTTACGACCTGGGTAACAGGGAGTCGGCGTGACGCGCCCCCTCAGCAGCATCGAACGCTCCATTCACGGGCGGAACGGCTGGCTGCAGGAAGAAGAGCGCAAGGCGATCGAACGTCGCGGAGAAAGCGGCCGGATGGAATTCTGGCTCCGCGTTACTCGGTCCGAAATCACGAGGGAAGTCAAAGCCGGTCGCGGCGATGTCCTCACCGCATTCACGCTGGTCTGCCGCCTCTTCAAACTGGTGCTGGAGAAGCGGCAGGCGGGCGACCCGCGGCTGTTCGACCACCTCATGCAGTACGCGGACACCGTCCTGAAGCAGCACGGCCTGCGTAACTGAGCGTCACCCACGAAGGCCCCGCCGGGCTCCGGCGGGGCCTCGCGCGCGTAAAGCGTGCACACGTGCACGTGCACACGCGTGCACACGAGACCCCACTGTCTGTCAAGTCCCCCTGGAGGGAGGTGCACCGTGTCAGACGAGTCCGACGACGCCGGCGGTGGAACCCTGGTCCACGGCCCGTGGAGCGGTGATTCCACCTACACGCTGCCGCCGATCCCGGATTTCATCGACACCATTCCCCCGCCGGAAGACATTCCGGCCGCTCCCCCGGAGAGCCCGGAGGAGACCACGATGGAACTGCCACCGATTCCGGCTGCTCCGGACCCTGCGGCGGCGCTGCGCTCCGACGGAATTACGGCACCGGAAACCGGAGAAGATGACGGCGAATACGAGGAAGGTGAATACGCTCAGCCTCGTTCGCTCGCTGACCGTCTCGGTGACTGGCTTGAATTCAGGCTGGAAAGGGCGCGGGCCAATCATGAAAGCGAAGCGCCTTTCCGTGAGGCTGAAATAGCACGGAAGGCTGCGCTGCTGGAGGGACGCACCGCGCAGGAAGTCGCGATGATGGAGCAGAACGGAAAGCTCCACGCCGCGATGATGAAAGCGAAGGGCGACAAAGCGGCGGCGCGGTCAAAGGCAGACGCCGACCGCATGAAGTCGCCGGGCTCCGGCCTGGGGGCGGACAAGGGCCGCTCGAAGGCCGGCGGTGGCGGCGGGTCCTCGCGTGGCGGGGGCGGCAGCGGCGGCGGTCCGTCCCGCAACAACTCGGGTCCCGGCTCCAAGGGCTCCGGGGCGCGTGGCTCCAACTCCGGCGGCAGCGCCGGGCGTTCGGGGTCCGGGGCGACCGGGGGCAGCGGAGGCGGCAAGGGCGGCACGAAGGGCTCCCAGACGGGTTCTGGTGGCCGTACAGGCGGTTCCGGGCGCAACGGGTCGTCAGGGGGCTCGAAAGGCTCTCAGACGGGCTCTGGCAGCTCCAAGAGCGACGGCCCGGCCTCCAACGCCCGCGCTGAGCGGGCCCGCGGCCGCCAGGAGCGTGCCGGGGCCCGCCAGGCCGCCCGGCAGGAACGGCGCAGTGCCGGGCACGCCGCCGGCATCGCCGACCGGTCCAAGGACCGCGACCAGGCCCGCGCCAACCGGCAGCAGAACCGGGATGACCGCCGCGCGAAGCGGCAGGAGCGGGACGCCGCACGGAAGGAGAAGCGGGAAGCCGCGGCGTCGGCCGAGCCGGGCCGCACCACCTTGGGCCAGGCCGTCGCGGAGGAAGCCCAGCGCCGCTTCGACAAGCGCCGCGCCGACGCGAAGGACGCGAAGGACGGCAAGGTCGGCGCGGAGAAGGTGAGCCTGACCAAGGACAAGGACTCCAAGGCCAAGGGCACCGACGGCAAGGGCGAGGAGGCCGCCAAGGACGGCCCTGACGGGGCCTCCAGCGACACAAAGGACGCCCCGGCGTCCGATGAGGCAGGCAGGGAATCCAAGGGCGGTGACGGGCCGTCTGACGACTCGAAGAAACGGCGCCGGTTCCGGCGTCGGCGCACCGGCAGCGGAACCGGCAGGGACGGTCGGCGGGGCCGCACCGGTCGCACTGGTCGTGCCGGGCGGCGACGAGGCTGGGCATGGGACGGGGCGGAGGATTCCGCCCCGACGGTGGAGTGGCCCGACGGTCGCCCGAACCGTCCCAACCCGCAGCCGGACACCAGCGAGGACATCCCGGACGCGGTGATCGTCGACGACGAAGCCGACCC
>NZ_KQ948791.1:65376-66990 GCF_001514205.1 Streptomyces griseoruber
GTTCGGCTGGTATGCCGCCCGTCGCGCCGGCCTGCCCCGCGCGCCCAGGCAACCGCGCGTCAGGCGGGGGGTCATCAAGCGCCCCGGCACCAGTCGGCCGGACGAGACCGACGCACCCGGCGAGAGCGAGCAGGCCGTCGTCGGCCGACTGGCCACCAGCAGCCGGTCCACGAGTACCGAAGGGAGCAGCGTGAGCAGCGCGGAGGTCAGCAGGCCGTCCGGGCAGGGAGGCCTGGCCGCCCAGCACCGCACGGACATCACGTTCGACGAGTACCTGATGGAGATGGCGAACATCGCCATCCAGGCCGCCTCCGACCAGGAGAAGGCCGAAGCCCTCGCGGAAGCACTCGACAAGGTCGCCGACGCCTTGCGGGACATGTCCGCCGACCTGATCGGCGACCACAACATCGCCACCGAGGTCACCGAGCTGATCTCGGACCTGGCCGACGCCGCGGCCCGGATGAGGCAGCAGGCCGAACGGTGCGCGTCCGAGTGCGGTCTCGCCCTGGAGGCCGCCAAGCTCGCGGCCTCGATGGTCGCCCGCATCTACGGCCAGGACATGGCCGCCAAGGAAGACGCGGGCCTGACGTACGCGTCGGCCGCCGCCCACCACGACTAGAAAAGGAGGCAACCCGCTGATGAGCAGCGATCTCGCACCCAGCAGCGCCAGCCCGGTGCCGGTCCCGGCCGACGACGACAACCGCTACAAGGCCGTCCAGGCCAAGCTCAAGGCACTGGGCAGCGCGCTTGACGACGCCGGCCTCGACCTGGAGGCCCTGGTGAAAAGCGTCCAGGCCAACGCCAAACGCGCAGAAGACGTGGCCCGCGACATCGGCACCGCCGGACTCGACGCGAAGTTCGTGGAGCTGACCGGCAACGTCTCGGTTGCCCTTGGGGGCGCGGCCGTGCAGGTCAAGAAGCTGAGCGACACCGCTCAGGAGACCGCCAACCTCACCCACCGGAGCCGGCGGACCCACTCCAAGCTCTACGGGGCGTTGGACGACATCCGCTCGACCCGGCGTGAGAAGACCCCCAGGCCGGGCTTCTTCAACCGCTGACCTCACTCCCCCACCCCACCCCGCCACGGGCGGCCCCGCAGACATCGCGGGGCCGCCCGTGCCCGTTCCCGAAGGAGATCCGGTGACCACGCCGCGCAGTGTCACGCTCGAACGCCTCGCCTACACCCTCGCCGCGCCTGTGCTGGCCGTGGCCCCGAACGTCTACCCCGACAGTCCCGTCAACCAGGTCGTGCAGCTCGCCGGTGTGGCCGGGGCCGGGGCATGGTTCCTCGCTTACAAGAGCGATGAGCCCGGCGTCGGACGCAAGATCCTTCGCTGGACCCCGCTGGTCCTGGCCGCCGCCGTCGACGTCGCCGCCGGACACACCACCGGCTTCGGCCCGTACTGGCTGGACGGACTGCTCGCCGCCGGATGGGCGGCGGCCGGCTACCTGGTGCTGCCGTTCTCCCGGCACACCCGCCGCCGCAACCGCCCCGCCGCCGCGGCCCCGGCCCCGCCACTGCAGGTCGCCGAAGCCCCGGAGCCGTCCCCGGCCGTGCCGGACGACGGCGCCGACCTGCTCACCCGCGAGGTGCGGATGATGTGGGAGAACGCC
>NZ_KQ948791.1:67432-68041 GCF_001514205.1 Streptomyces griseoruber
GGGATGCCCGCCCGGACCCACGTCGTCAAGGCCACCCGGCACCCCGGGATGCGGCACGACATGACGATCCTGCTGCGCGCCTCGGAGATCGGACGGCCGATCACCGGCCTCACGGAGGCCGCCGTCGCCGCCCCGTTCGCTGTGCCTTCCAGCGACGTCGTCCTGGCGGAGGTCGCCATCCAGCCCGGCCGCCAGGGCGGCCCCGGCTGGATGGAGGCCCACATCACCCCCGACGCCAACCAGCGCCGCCGCAAGGCCCCCACCGACCAGGAGCGCTGGGCGGACAAGGTCGGCTCGCCCAAGGGCGGCGCACCCGGCTCCGAGCTGGTCCACAAGACCCGCGACGACGAACGCGGGGTCACGTTCTACCGGGCCAAGATGGCTGACTCCACCGAGACCCCGCGCATTGACCTCGCCAAGGTCTGCCGCGGACTGAAGCTGCCCGAGGACGACTCCTGCGTGTTCGTCCTCGTTGACGGCAGCGAGTTCCTGATCAGCGTGTTCGACTCCCCGCCGCTGTCGCAGATTTTCCGGGCGACCCGCGAGCTGCTCACCCCGGACGCCAAGGGCATGTACGTGTGCGGGTACACCATCACCGGCCAGCCGGTG
>NZ_KQ948792.1:0-29630 GCF_001514205.1 Streptomyces griseoruber
CCACAAGCCTCCGGCGGGGGATCGGCCGACGCCGGGATGGAGGGGGCGCCGTGCCTGGGTGCGGGTTCGTAGGGGCGTGCGTGGGGAGCTCCCATCCCGTTTGCCGTCGACCCAGGCAGAGCCGAGCAGACGCGGCCCCTGGCGTCCAGGTCGTTCGTACAGTGGCGCGCTCCACCTGGACGCCAGGAACCACGCCCGCTCCACGGTGTGTGGGTCGACGGCAAACGGGATGGGAGCTGGGCAGAGTGGTGGGCTTAGGTGATGGGGAAGGGGCCGAGATCTAAGCTCTGGCCAGGGGCTAAGGGGGAGGATGGTCGTGGACCAGCAATGGCCGGAGGGATCGAACGCCGATCCTGATGCGGCAAGAGAGCGCTATAAGGCAGACATGCGGGCATCACGCGGTGCGGTGCGGAATCTGTTTCGTGTGGAAATGCCGGTTGCCCACATGGGCTTGGCGATCACGATCATCGCAAGCGTCCTCGTGGGAGTGGCCTGGTCGCCGAGGACAGGCGTGATCATCGCTGGCGCCTTTGCCGCGCTGTTCGTCGTCGCCCTGGCTGTAGCACTCCTGGCCGGGAGCCGAGGGCGGGACGCCGTATGCGCCGCATACAAGTTCACCTTTGGCTGGGCAGATTGGATCACGCCATAGCGCCGTGCCCCAACCGTGCCCGATAGACCGGGTAATCACGGGGAACAGCGGTGTCCTACAGGCAACGCCCACGACGACGGCCCCCGACCGTATTTCCTGGTCAGGGGCCGTTCACGTGCGGAGACGGTGGGATTTGAACCCACGGTGACATCGCTGCCACGACGGTTTTCAAGAGCGTTCCGGGCGCACCGCGTACCCCCATCTGCGGGCTGATTTAGGCCCCGCCGTGTGCTCGCTGGCCCACCCACGACCCATTGTGACTGGGCGACCTCACAGCAAACCGCTTTGGCCAGCGCCCAGGGTCCCTTGCGTGATCGGGGCCGGTCCGAGACCGTGCCTGCACTGCTTACACACCCTGCCCGAACCGGGACATCCGCCCCGGCTCCGGGTCAGCCCGGAGTTCCGGAGGGATCGCAATCATGCAACGGCCCCTGGGGCCTTACCGACCACAGCTACGACCACCACGGCTCGTTGGGCGCATTCGCCATTCTCCGGCGTCAGGCAGCGTCACCCGTGCACACCCAATAGGCATCTTCGACCTCTGTGCCACTGCTGTTGCTACTGAACCCACCAGAGCGAATCGTGACGGATGACGAGCTGTAGTAGTACCACAGAGTGGCCTTGACCGGCAGATTATTTACATACGATCTCACATTCCCATCCAGCCCGGCGTAGTTGCGGAGGTCGAAGCAAGCAGCGGTGCTTGCCGCGGTAAAAGCGAGCCCAGTGAAGTTCGTTCCCGTATAGAGACAGAGCTTCGCCTCTGGGCATCCACCAACGGCCTGCGCTGGCACAGCGGTTGCGGCCAGGGCACCCGTGGCCAGGGCGAGTGCCGAGATCGTTGTCCCGACCTTCATCTTGAATTCCATGGTGCAGACCTCTCTGTACGGCGCGTTCGGTCAACACCCCCGCGCAACCTGATCATTATATGAGTAAGACTGCGTCCTACGTGGTGAGTTTGAGGAGCCGCTTGTAGCAGCAGAGGGCAGCGGCGAGGCCGAAAAAGGCCAGGCAGTTGCGGGGGCTGCGTTCGCATCGGCGGTTGAGCCGACGGTAGCCGGTCAGCCAGGACGTGGTCCGTATGGCCGTCTGCCCCCTATGCGCACAGGGGGCGAGTTGGGGAAAACATTTCTTTCCAGTCATTTACGCAGCTAGTCATGACATGGGTCTGTTTGGGTGATGCCTCCGCTTGCCAAATACCCGGAGACAACGTCCGAAGCGAAGGGCCAAAAGAACATGGCTGAATGGAAACGGATCTCCGGCGGTCTCACGACCATCTCGGTCGGGTCCCGCACCCATGTGTGGGGCGTCAACTCCTCCGGGCAGATGTACCGCTACACCGGATACAACGCCGACCCCTGGACTGGAATCCCGGGCAACGCCGTCGACATCGGTGTCGCCGCCGACGGCACCGTCTGGCACGTCGACGCCGATGACAGCATCTACCGGTACATCGGAGACCAGCCCAGCTGACCCTCGTCGGTGGCACGACAGGCTTGGGGTCCCTACACCGGAGTAGTGGGCGGGGACCCCTCGGCTTGGCTCCCAGGCACCGGGACGACGATCACTCCGAGTTGTCCTCACAGTCCGGCCGGCGCGGGCTCGCTCTGGTCGACGACACAACCCGACAGCGTGGCTGAGACCGGTGGGGGTACAGCGAGGCATACGCGCGCCTGCACAATCGGCTGACCCGCCATCGTGGCTGACTGTCGTCGGCTGAGGCTCAAACACTCCGGGCCCAGCTCCGCCAAGGAAGTTCGAGGCAAAGGGACCGTGCCATTCGCGTGCCAGAACCTGCGGGGAACCACGGGGAACAGCAGGGACTCGCCACGGGTGCGGCCAAGGCCCCAACACCATTCCGCCGCAGGTCAGTGCAACAACGGCCGCCAGAAGACCCGAGCTTCCCAAGCTGAGAGCGCGAGTTCGATTCTCGTCACCCGCTCCAATTCGAACCCCCAGGTCTTAGACCCGGGGGTTGTTTGTTGTCTAGACCAGTTGGCAGGGCGCGCACCACATCCGCACCATAAGGCGCGGTTACGTGCCCGTGGGCTCCTCGTTGTGGTGCGCGGGGTTGCCCTTGTGGTGCTTCTCCCGTTCGGCGCGGACAAGGTCATCCAGCCCGGAGGCGACCTCTCGCTGACGCTCCTCGTCGGAGTGCTGATAGATCAGCGCGGCTCTCTCGGAGGACTGGCCGGCGCGGACCATCGTGTCCTTGGGGGTGGCGCCCGAACGAGTCGAGAGCGTGTGTCCCATGTGACGAAGGTCGTAGAAGCGGAAGCCGTCCGGGAGGCCGGCGGCGGTGCGGGCGCGCCGCCACTTACGGCCGAACGAAGTACGCCGGAAGGGAGCCCCCTTCTCTCCGACGAAGACCAGGCCGTCAGGCCCCTTCTCGGCAATCCAGGCGAGGTGCTGCCTCACCTCTTTGTGGAGGAAGGCGGGGAGGACGACGGCGCGAACACCGGCACCCGACTTGGTCTCGCCGGGAGCACGTTTGCCGTTGGTCCGCTCCGGTTCGGCGATGCGGACGCGGATCACCATGTTGTCGGGGTCGACGTCCCGGCGGCGCAGGCCGGCCGGCTCTTCGGGGCGCATCGGACCGTACGCGCCGAGATGGACCATGAGGCGCCAGCGGATACCGATCGCTTCGGCGAGGGCGTCCACCCGGGCGACGGTGGCGATACGACGTTCCGCGGCCGACTCCTTGCCCGCGCCCTTGATCCGACAGGGGTTGCGGCTGATCAGTTCGTCGTCGACGGCGGTTCCCAAGATGCTCTTCACGAGCCTGTACGCCTTGGCGACCATGGTCTTCGCCTGCGTGGCGCGGAGGCGTTCAGCACGCCATTCGCGGATGCGGGGAGCGGTGATCTCGTCCAGGTCGAGGGCACCGAAGGTCGGGAAGATGGAGAGACGGAACAGGTGCTCGTACAGGTCCACGGTACGAACGGC
Source organism: Streptomyces griseoruber (assembly GCF_001514205.1). GTDB lineage: Bacteria > Actinomycetota > Actinomycetes > Streptomycetales > Streptomycetaceae > Streptomyces > Streptomyces griseoruber. The sequence continues at coordinate 3,596 of NZ_KQ948792.1, forward strand.
CAGCTCCCGTTCTTTGACCCACTTCTCGGCATAGAGGCGGAAGTTGACCGCGCCCGCGTCGGGAGCGCGCCAGTCGCCGCGGGTCAGATCCGCCTCTACCTGGGACAGCCAGATCTCCGCTTCCTTCTTGGTCGCGAAGGTCTCAGGCGCGTGGATGCGCTCACCGTCGGGTCCGATGTACGAAGCCGTCCAGCGCCCGGAACGGTACTGCCGCACCGCGCCGAAGCGGCGACGCCTTCCCTTCTTGTTGGCCATCAGGCAGCCCTCCGCAGCCCGGCACGGCGGAGTCGGATCGGCTCGACGGTGCGGGCCCCGATGTACTCGGCGACCGCGCTTTCGGGGATGCGGGCATGCCGGCCGACCTTCACGTAGCGAATGCGGCGCTCCTCGATGAGCCGCCGGGGGAAGCGGGCGGTCGTACCGAGCAGCTCGGCGACCTGGTCGACGGACAGATAGCGGTCGGTCGTCATGCGGTCGGTTCTCCTTCCGTTCCAGGGCCGGGTTCGAGGGTTGCGGCAAGCCAGGTCTCGGCGGCGCTGAGCCCCGTACCGGCGAACACCCAGTGGGCGACGACGAGCGTGGTTTCACCGTCCCGCCGGATGGGTGGAGTCGTCTGGGCGCGGCGCCAGCCGGCGCGGGCGGTGCGGAGGGCGCCGAGCGTGGTGGAGTAGTGGCGGGACTTGGTGGAGAAGTGGCCGCGGAAGCCGAGCATGTGAGCCCAGGCGCGCAGGCGGAGGGGTTCGAGGTCCTTGCGAGCGCCCGGGACCCAGGCACTTCGGATCAGGCGGCGGGCATGCTCGCTGATCCGGGCGTGAGCCCGCTCGGCGAGGAAGCGGATCGGTCGGTCCAGGGTGCCGGTCGTGGTCTCGGCGCCCTTGGTGGCGTACTTGGCGATGTACGCGGCCAACGCCCGTTCGGTCAGTTCCTGGCCGCCGTCGAAGTCGGCAGAGCGGATGGTGCGGACGTCGAGTTGTCGCCCGAAGGCAAAGGTGTGCGCACGGCCGTCAATGGCCGGGCCGTCGATGCGTGCGGCGGTCGCGGCAGCGCGGATCGCATCGGTCAGCAGCTCGGCCGTGGCCCAGGCCGGGGGCGGGGTGTCGCCGCCTTCCGGGCGTGTCGATGAGGGTTCCGGTCCGGGCGTGGTGTTCGTCGGCGACCTTGCGGGCGTGGGCGACGAGGGCGGGCGGGACGGAGGTGACGGGCGGTGGGGGCGGTTCGGAGGCCGCTTCCACGGCGGGCCGTTCAGGCACCGGCGCCGAGACCGCTTCGGGTTCTTCGGTCGAGCCGTGGGCGAGGAGCGTGCCGCCGAGGAAGGCGACTGCAGGCCATCCTGCGACGAGGATGCACAGCCAGGCCGGTACGGCCTCCAGGTCGAGGAGGCCGGCGGCGGCGACGGTGGCCCCGAGCGAGGCGGTCAGCGCGACGAGCCGAGAGCCCGACAGTCCACGAGGTCGACCTGGACGAGGCCCTGAGCCGCAACGAGCTGGCCCGCGCCATCATGTCGACCACCACCCTGGACGAGGTGGAGGCACTGAGCCGCGAGGTCTGCGGCTTCTCCGAAATCGACTACGAGCGGAACAAGGCCCTCTGGCTCAAGGAGCAACGGCCGACGAAGCTCGACGCCGAGTCGGTCCTTGCCCAACTCGACCAGTCACGGGTCCAAGTGCCCGCGCGAGCGCGGCTGGCCCCTGGAGCCCGACCCCTCTGCGCCTTCGCGCCGGGGTCGACCCCTGGGGCCGCAGCAAGCCGTGAGTGGCGTGCGTGGGGTGCTTCCATCCCGTCCACCATCGCCCCAGGCAGAGCCGAGCAGACGCGGCCCCTGGCGTCCAGGTCGTTCGTACAGTGGCGCGCTCCACCTGGACGCCAGGAACCACGCCCGCTCCACAGTGTGTGGGCCGACGGCAGACGGGATGGAAGCTGGAGAGGGTGGTGGTGGAGGCAGTCGGGAAACGAGCCCTAGTCGGGCTGCGCGGCGCCGATCCGCTGGAGTTCGCGCAGCATCCCGACCTGGCGTGCGCGGTCGGGGGCGGACTTGTCGGCGATGAGGATGGTGTCGCGGTGGTCCGAGCTCTGGAGAAACCCGATCTGCACGCCCAGCAGTGACTTCTCCAGGCCCGGCACGCTCCGCCAGTCGGCGCCGGCCGCCTGCTCTGCCGTCACCACCACCTGTGTCTCCGGATCTCGGCGCACCAGACGGGCCGGTACGGCACTGCGGAAGTCCAGGCCGCTGGTGAGCCCGGAGATGTCGAGGGCCCAGTCCCCCTCGGAGATGAGCTCCACCCAGTGTTCTCCGTTCGCTCGCCGGTACCGGAGCTGCAGGCCGGCATGCCACGGGCCGAGGTCCGGCAAGAGGGTGACATTACTGATACGCCCACGGAGCACCACCCGGTGGAAAGCGCATGCCAACACCCGCTGATGGGCATCATCGGGAGCGGCCAGGCCGTCGACGAGGACGTCCTCCAGGAGAGCCCCTTCGAAGAAGCAATCGCGCACTGCGCAACCGCGCAAGGTGATGTTGCGGAAGACGGGCCGCTCGGCGGGGTCCTCGACGGGCCGGACCCGGCCGCCGAAAAGCTCATAACCATCGAGTTCCCGGCCCTCGATCACCGTTCCCGGACCCGTGCGCAGGGCTCCGGTGCTTCCCGGTAGTTGCTTCATCTGTTCTCCCGCCTCCAGCAGCAGCCACGGGCATTTTGTCAACACCGCCTGCAACGGCTGACATCAGCGTCTGACACCAACAACCAGGAACAGCCGCTGCCATCGCCGAACCTCAGCAGCCGAAGAGCCGGGGCTCAGATCCGGTAGATCGGCGGCAGTGGTCCGCGATGATCGACCTGATAAGCACGAGGCCAGATCTCAAAATCTATGACGCGGCAGGCGTCGGCTTTCAGTCGATGGCCGACGCTCCACCCGAGCTCAGCGCCCACCGTCGCCACAGCCGACGGAGCCCAGGTACAGCTCCCCGTCGTCGCCGATCAGGTTCGCCGACAGCCCCGCAGCGAGGTCGGCCAGGCCGACCAGGTCCACACCCGGCGCATGGGCCCCGGACAAGGTCACCCGCCCCTCGAACCAGTGGAGCCCGACCGCAAGGCCGTCCGCACCGCCCCACGTGAACAACGGCTGCCGACCCACGCAGTCCAGATCGAGGTAGCCCTCTTCCTGGAGTACCACGCTGCCGTGTCCAAACTCGATCCACTCGTGCAACGTGATGGGGCATTCCTCGCTGTCCAGCCAGTGCGAGGCTCGCGTCATGTGCAGCTCGTATCCCATGCTCGGGATCATCCACCACAGGTCTGACACGTCTTCCGTCAGTCGGGCTCCGTCTCGTTCAGCGCCGTTCATGGCCGTTTAGGCGGGACCTGACGTCCGGCAGGATGCAGCCCCGGTCTGCCCATGAATGCAGGTGACCCCGCTTACGTAGGCCCAGAGCCCCACCACCACAGTTGGAAAGCGTGCACAGCTCTCTCGTGCCCGGGGCACCGCGTGTCACCATCGGGTGGAGCGCCTGCGATCAGCAGCGCGGCACATGCGGTGTGGCGGGGGAATCGTGGCAGCACTGACCTGGGGCATCGTGGGCATCGGCACCCTTTCCATCGTGGCCGCTGCGTACTGGCGCCTCGTGGAGCAAGAACGGGTACGCCGCGGAGCAGATGCCTTTCGCTTCCGCCGCTTCCGAGTGTGGCTTCCCCTCGTTATCGGTGTCGCAGCACTGGGCAAGCTTCCCCGAGCTTTAAGCGCCCCGTTCCCGATCGTGGCCCTGTCCGAAGTGTTGAGCCTCGCGCCGGCCGTCATCATCGTTGGGCTGGGACTGATGGCTGCCAGAAAGGCACGTCCGGGAGCCCGCACCACAACCGCACCAGATCCAGCGGGGAACAACGGGGAATCACGGTGAACGCGGCCCATTCCAACGGGGCCGCAGGCGCGCCGTCCGCCCAGGTCAGCGCCCGAACCAGCCCCGAATGCCGCAGCTTCCCAAGCTCATGGCCAACCGCTGCCGGTAGCCTGGGCCGGTGTCAAGGGATCAGGGGCCAGAGGGTGCTCTTCAGCTGAAGTGGGAACTGATGGGCCACGGTTGGGCCCGATGCCACCCAGCTGATGGCTCTCGGACAGCATCGATGATCGCCAGTTACTGCACTGACGCGTTGGCGGAGCCCCAAGAGCTTCGCTGGGTGCTCCGCAAAACGGATGACGCGATCAACGTGACCATCTACAAGTTCCCCGACGTCGCCGTCAGCCCCGACCTTCCGGACTCCGACGGCACGGTTCAGGTCCCTCGGTGACACCGCAGAGGCGATCGGTGCCCTCGCCCTCAGTCCTCACGGCCGCAGCCTCGCCACAGCGGCACGTCGGCGCGCTCCCATCGGCAGCCGGAGCGACGAGCGACAAAGCGACGCTGAACCGTATCGACCCCGCCGTAACACCGGTGGCTCGGCCGCCATCTCGCTTCTGACCCGCCCGGCTGCGAGAACACTTTCCTGGCGGGGACCAGACGGCGGTCCCCGCCTCGACCGGGGCGTCCCGACAGCGTCGCCGATCCGCGTCAGGGATCGATGTCGGCCAGCCACCGGCCAGCGGTCCCGGGGGGGCACACCGAGGAGCTTCCGGGCGGAGCGCTCGGCTGTGATCGAGTGGTCCGGCTGTGTACTGAGGGCTCGGTACCTGTCTGCGACGGCGGCAACGGCCTGCTCGCCCATCGCGGGAGCGAGCGGCGCGAAGAAGGCGTGGGGGTCGGTCGCCTCGCAGGTCACGGTCCGCCCGAGCCGGGTGCTGAACGCCTCGGCCGGGTCCTCTCCGCTGGTGGCCGGGTACTGTCCGACGGAGACCACACCGGTGACGTCCGCGACCCGGTCCCGGTCACGCACTACACCCGAACGCGGGTGGCCACGGCGCTCTCGGGGCGGTCAGGCCACCGCGTTCAGCAGGTCGGCCAGCACATCAGGCCGTTCCAGGGCGATGAAGTGGCCGGCCTTCGGCACCTGCGTGAACTCGGCGGCGGGCAGCAGCTTCCTGTTGGCCTCCCGGTCCGAGGGCCGGGACCAGTCCTTCTCCCCGTAGACGAGGTGGACGGGCGCCTTGACCTCGGGGTAGCGCGAGCGGGCCGCGATGAGGCTGGGCAGGGCCTGGTACACGGCCCGGGCGACGGTCGGGTAGCCGGGGCGGCTGCCCACCTGGAGGAGTTCGTCGATGTAGTCCTCGCGCAGTGCGCTCTTGTCGCCGAGGCCGCCTTGAAGGATCGTGCGGAGGGCGGGCTTGGGCTCGACCCCGGCGATCACGGGGCCCACGCCGGGCGCGAGGACACCGCTGACCACTACACGGGCGAGGAGACTTGAGCGGGCGATTCCGTCGCGGAAGTCGTACGTGTTGTCCGCGACGACGCGTCGTACCCGCTCCGGGAGATCGGCCGCGGTGGTCAGGGCGAGCACCGCGCCCATGGACTCCCCGACCAACGTCACGTCGTGGAGGTCGAGTTCGGTCAGGAGCCGCTCGACGCCCGCGCGCATCGCGGGCTCGTCGTACGACGCCCCGGGCACGATCTCGGAGTAGCCCATCCCCGGCAGGTCGAGGGCGTACACGGTGTACCGGTCCGCGATCAGCGGGATGAGGTGGCGGAAGTGCTCGGCCTGGGTGCGCACGGTGTGCAGCAGGACCAGGGGGGCGCCGGTGCCCGCCTTGAGGTAGCGCAGCGTTCCCTCGCGGCCGACGGATCCCGCGCGCGGGGCGATGGTGTGGCTGGTGGTCCCCGGAATGCGAATCGTGGGACGTGACTCTTGGCTGGGCATCTCGCCGACTCCTTGTGTGTGAGGGGATTACCAAAACGGTCATGACTCTCACCGGAGAATGAGAAACCGATCGGTTTCCACCAGAGTAAACCGATCGGTTTCCAGGCGCAAGCCCGGCAGGCCCCCGGCTTCACCGGGGCGTTCCGTACCCGTGGACGCCTGGGATGACGAGGTCTCCGACCGCCTGTCCCGCCTGGTCGATGTCGGCGTCGTCCAAGCCCAGTTGGTGCTTGAGGTCGAGTTCCCGACCGTGCCGCAGAGCCGCTCCGGGACGGTGTCGGGTGCGAGGTGGAGGCGGAGGGCTGGAGACAGGGGGACGCCTTCGAGGCCGGAGAGGGTGCCCGTCGGGCCCTCGACGCACATGGTGATGCGATCGCCTCGCAGCGCGGATGTCGAGCCGGGCGCTGCGTCGATGTGCCGGATCTGCGGGCCGACGGGCACGGCCACCTTCCCTTCATGGTCAAGAGGTCCGCAGGGCCGGTGGTCGCGGCGGCCGCGCTCGGCCTTGAAGGTGCGGGCACAAGTCGTCGACGCCGAACGACCAGGGGCCGGTATGCGACACGTTCACTTGCACTGAGGAAACCGATCTGTTTTCCTGAGCGGAAACCGATCGGTTTCCGGCCAGTGGTCGGCCCATGCCCAGCGACTGAGGAGAAATGTGAGTACCACCTTCGACCGCGGAGCGCCCGCTACCGGGACATCAGACTCGGGCCGCCGCGGCTCACATGCCGTGCGCTGGTGGGTGCTCGTCGTGCTGGGCGTGGCACAGCTCATGGTCACGCTCGATGCGACCGTCGTGAACATCGCACTGCCCGAAGCGCAACATGACCTCGGCTTCAGTGACGGCAGCCGGCAGTGGGTCATCACGGGGTACGCCTTGGCGTTCGGCAGCCTGCTGCTGCTCGGGGGCCGACTCGGTGACCTGTTCGGTCGACGTACGACCTTCGTGACCGGCCTGATCGGTTTCGCGGCCTCATCCGTCGTCGGCGGCGCGGCCGGCAGCTTCGACATACTTGTGGCGGCACGTGTGGCCCAGGGGTTGTTCGCCGCACTGCTCGCGCCCGCGGCGCTCTCGCTGCTCAGCGTGACCTTCACCGACCCGGCCGAAAGGCCGAAAGCCTTCGGCATCTTCAGTGCGTTGTCCGGTGCGGGTGCCGCGGTCGGACTCCTGCTCGGCGGCATGCTCACCGAATGGGCGTCGTGGCGCTGGGTGATGTACGTGAACGTCATCTTCGCGGGCGTCGCACTGGTCGGCGCGCTGCTGTTGCTGGCCAAGCCCGCGCTCACCGAGCGGCCCAAGATCGACATTCCTGGCACCGTCGTGGTGAGCGCCGCGCTGTTCGGCATCGTCTACGGGTTCGCGCACGTCGAATCCACCAGCTGGACCGACCCGGTCGCCCTCGGCTCCATGATCATCGGTGTGGTGCTGCTCGCGGTATTCGCCTGGCTGGAGCTCAGGGTCGCGCATCCGCTGCTGCCGCTGCGCGTCGTGCTGACCCGGACCCGCGGCGGTTCGTTCCTGGCCGTGTTCGTCCTGGGCATGGGGATGTTCTCGATCTTCCTGTTCCTGACCTACTACCTGGAGGCCGGCATCGGCTACTCGCCGATCGAGGCCGGTCTGTCCTTCCTGCCGATGGTCGGGGGCATCGTCGCCTCGTCGACCACGGTGCCTGCGCTGCTGTTGCCCAAGGTCGGCCCGAAGGTCGTGGTCAGCGCCGGCTTCCTGGTCTCCTCGTCCGGCATGGCCCTGCTGACCCGGCTCACGCTGAACAGCGCCTACGTCGCCGACATCATGCCGGGCATGATCCTGCTGGGCCTCGGTATCGGTGCGGTGATGACCACCTCGTTCCAGGGTGCGACCGCAGGCGTGCACCACGAGGACGCGGGCGTCGCCTCGGCACTGATCAACACCAGCCAGCAGGTGGGCGGCTCGATCAGCACGGCGCTGCTGACCACCGTTGCCTCATCGGCCGCGACCGACTACCTCTCCTCGCACAAGCCGGGCGCACTGACCATGGCCCAGGCCGGGGTCGAGAGCTACACGGCCACCCTGGCCTGGGGCGCCGGCATCTTCGTGGTCGGCGCGGTGCTCACGGCGTTCCTGATGCCGAATTCAGCTCTGGCGCCGTCGGAGGGCGAGCCTGTGATCGCCCACTGAGCCCGAATCCACCGTGGTGAGAAATGTCCTGCGCTGATTGGCGCCCTCCAGGCACACATCAGCGCAGGACAGGGCCATCTCCGAGACGGTTCCGTGCGTTCCGTCCTCAGCAAACCCGTCATCGCCGGTCGAGGGCACGCACGAGGGGGGCCGAGCTTCCGAGGTCGGTGACACACACCGACCGTTCTGGAGACCACGGCGGCGGCGCCGGACCGACTCGGCCGTGGGCGGCGCCGTAGCACACCCCGGCCAGCACTGTAAACCGATCGGTTTCCAATGGGTCGGAATCGAGTTAACCTCGCAATATGACCACCGAAGCAATGCCAAGCTCCCGAGAGCGACTGCTGGAGGCAGCGGCCACGCTCACCTACCGTGACGGCGTCAACATCGGCGTCGACACGCTGTGCAGGACGGCGGGGGTGTCCAAGCGCTCCCTGTACAAGCTGTTCGAGAGCAAAGGCGAACTGCTGGCGGCGAGCCTGGCGGAACGCGCCTCCGCCTATGTGACGGCGCTCCTTCCCGCGGCGGACGACAACCGTCCACCCCGCGAGCGGATCCTGCATGTCTTCGAACAGGCGGAGGCGCAGGCGGGCGCACCCGACTTCCGGGGCTGCCGGTACCTCGTCGCACAGATCGAGCTCAAGGACCCGAGCCACCCCGCGAGCCGGGTGGCCGATCGGGTCAAGGAGAAAGTGACAGGCTTCTTCCGCACCGAGGCCGAACAGGGCGGGGCGAGCGACCCGGACCTGCTGGCCCGTCAGCTGATCCTGGTCTTCGACGGCGCCAGCGCCCGTGCGGGAATCAAAGCCGACACGCCGGCCGGCCTCATCGCTCCCACCGTGGCCGTACTGCTCGATGCGGCGGACATGCGCTGACGCATCGCGTGACGAGCAGCTGCGGCGAGCGATGCACTCGGCAAGCCGCTGCCGCCCCCGGCGACCGAGCAACTCCCATGGGGACCAAGCAGGTTGGCGGCCGAGGGCCGGCACCCCGGCCTGACTCGGGGGCCGAGCCCCGATCGCCTGACGATCGATCGCCGACGCCCGCGAGGAACCTGATCGACAGTCCGAAGGAGAGGCTCGCCGCTTGGGCTTGCGCGCGAAAACCGATCGGTTTACGGTGGTGAAACTGATCGGTTTCTCGCCTGTCGCGCGAGCCTTGTACCCGCACCCCCAGGAGCACGGATGACTGCCGCGCGTGGCGCCGAGGGGCAACCCACCCGTCCCCCGCTTCCGGCGAAGCTGGCGGCCCACCCGTCGGTACGGGCCGTACTCGCCCGGCGCAGGACCGGTGACGTGGACCGCCCGCCCGCGGTGATCGACGCGGCCTGGCTGCGCGAGCTGTGCCTGGCGGCCGGGGCGGACGACGTCGCCGCGGTCAGCCTGGACCACCCGGACCTGGCCGGCGAGCGCGAGCACGCGCTGTCCGCGTTGCCCGGCACCCGCACCCTGATCGCGATGGCGGTCCGGATGAACCGCGACAACTGCCGCTCCCCCGCCCGCAGCGTGGCCAACCAGGAGTTCCACCAGACCGACGAACAGGCCAACCACGCCGCGCGCAGCGTCACCCGGTCCCTACAGGACGCCGGCTACCGCGCGCTCAATCCCTCCGTCGGCTTTCCCCAGGAGATGGACCGCTTCCCCAGCGAACGGATCTGGGTGGTGGCGCACAAGACGGTCGCCGTGGCCGCCGGGCTCGGCGTGATGGGCCTGCACCGCAATGTCATCCACCCGAAGTTCGGTAGCTTCGTGCTGCTGGTCACCGTCCTGGTGGACGCGGAGGTGAGCGAGTACGGGCAGGCGCTGAACTACAACCCCTGCATCGACTGCAAGTTGTGCGTCGCCGCCTGTCCGGTCGGCGCCATCGCCAAGGACGGGGCATTCGACGCGCTGGCCTGCACCACGCACAACTACCGGGAGTTCATGAGCGGGTTCACCGACTGGGCGCAGACGGTGGCCGACAGCGAGGACGCGGCCGACTACCGCTCCCGGGTCAGCGATTCCGAGAGCGCCTCCATGTGGCAGAGCCTGAGCTCTCCGCCCGGCTACAAGTCCGGCTACTGCCTCGCTGTCTGCCCCGCCGGCGAGGACGTCCTGGGCCCGTACCTGGACGACCGCAAGAACTTCATGGACACCGTCCTGCGACCGCTCCAGGACAAGAGGGAAACCCTGTACGTCCTGCCGGACTCCCTCGCACAGGAGTACGCCCGGCGCCGCTTCCCCCACAAACCCGTCAAGGAAGTCACCGGTGGCTGGCATCCCCCGGCGAGGCGTTCCGCGTCCACCGACCGGGAGACCCGTACGTCATGAGCGGCAGTCACCCCTTGTACGACCGCCAGGGCCTGCACCCCATCCCGGCGGAGACGATGCTGGAGAAGACCGCCGTACGGGCATGACGGCAGGTCACCCAAGACGGGCCGTTACTCGGAGCCCTCGCCGGAGACCTCCGGAAACCGATCGGTTTTCATTTCGTCCACTCCGGGTTAACCTCACGGCATGAGCACCGAAGTGAAACTGAGCCCCAGGGAGCGCCTGCTGGAGGCGGCGGCCACGCTCACCTACCGAGACGGCGTCAGCATCGGCGTCGAGGCGCTGTGCAAGGCGGCGGGGGTGTCGAAGCGCTCCATGTACCAGCTGTTCGAGAGCAAGGACGAACTCCTGGCAGCAAGCCTGAAGGAGCGCTCCTCCGCCTACGTGGCGACCCTCCTGCCTGCGGCGGACGACAACCGTTCACCCCGCGAGCGGATCCTGCACGTCTTCGCGCAGGTGGAAGCACAGTCCGGCGCCCCCGAGTTCCACGGCTGCCGGTACCTGGCCGTGCAGGTCGAACTCAAGGACCAGAGCCACCCGGCGAGCCGGATCGCCCACCAGGTCAAGGCGAACCTGACCGCCTTCTTCCGCGCCGAGGCCGAGCAGGGCGGGGCGGGCGATCCGGATCTGCTGGCCCGGCAGCTCAGCCTGGTCTTCGACGGCGCGAGCGCCCGCGCGGGGATTCAGGCCGACAACCTGACCGGGCTCGTCGCGCCCACCGTGACGACCCTGCTAGACGCGGCAGGTGTGCCCTGACGCATCGCCGCCCAGACCACTCCCTCACCTCCCGGCACCCAACCGATCAGGTCATCGCCCTGCACTTCGGAGGCCGCCACGGCGGCATGTCCCTGCATCTGCATCAGGAGCGATTCGGGGCGCGTCGAGATCAGCTGCGCAGAGGCGTCCGCCATCATCTGCCGGGCTTGCTCGCCCCCCTCCACCCCGCCGGCCGCCTCCTGGAAAGCCAAGCGTGGTGAACGTGGTCCTGCCGCACATGCGTGCCCAGCGACGCGGGCGCATCATCAACATCTCGTCCGTGCTCGGGTTCCCGCCCCAGCCCTACATGGCCGCCTCCACCGCCTCCAAGCACGCGTCGAACCCGCCTACACCAGGACCGGATTCGAGGCCAACAGCGCGAAGCCCGACACCCCCCTGCACGCTTACGCGCAGCAGCGGCAGACCGTCGACGGCGTGATGGCGGAGGCGGTCAGGAACGGCGACGCCCCCGGCGTCGTCGCCCAGGCGATCGTCGCGGCGGCGACCGACCCGAAGCCGAAGCCCCGCCACACCGCCGGTCCCCTGGCCGGACGCACACGCATACCGCGCCGCCTCGCTCCCGCCGCGGTCCTCGACCAGCGGATTCGCAGGATGAACCAGCTGGCCGGCTGACGCACAGGCGCTGCCCGGGCTTTCCGAACAGCCGCGCCACCACCGGCCGACGCGGAATTCTCCACCGGGCCGCCGGTCTGCCCACCATCGGCTCCGGCAGGCGAAAGGGCCCACCGACCCCGTCGGCGGGCCCTCACGAAAGATCGAGGCTAAGGCTTGAGCACCGCCAGTACATCCTCGAGCGAAACGTCGGTGGGGTCACTCATATCGGAACCATCGAACGTCTGCCAGACATAGGACGCCGTCCCGCTCTCCCGCAGCGGATGCAGGTCGGCCAATTCCGGATCGTCCCGGAACCTGTTGAACGCCTCTTCGGAATCCCATTCAACGAGGAACAGAACCTGCCGTGGCGCGAGGTCACCAGCCACGTTGTCCCGGAAGCGGCCAAACGCCGCCATTCGACCACCGTACCGCGGAGCCACTTCCGGCAAGCGGCGGAAATACGCAAGGTATTTCTCCAGGTCGACCACGTCAAACATATTCAGGGCGTAAAACATCTCCCCCGCCGGGACCCGGTCTACTTGGTGAGCTGGGGGTACAGCCCTGCCAGGTCGCCGGCCAGGCCCGCCTTGACCTGCCGGGAGATGTCGTCGGCGAGCACCTCGTACGCGCCGGTCTCGACGCCGTCGAGGGCGAGGGAGGCGACGTCACGGGGGTCGGACTTGGGCGCCTCGACGCCGGCCGCGAGGTCCGTGTCGACGTAGCCGACGTGCAGTCCGGTGACAGCGATGCCGCGCGGCTGAAGCTCCAGGCGCAGGGAGTTGGTCTGCGACCACAGGGCGGCCTTGGAGGCGCTGTAGGAGCCGCCGAGGGCCAGCCAGGACAGCACGGAGTGCACGTTCAGGACGTGGCCGCCACCATTGCGCTCGATGACCGGCACCAAGGCCCGGGCGACCAGCAGCGGGCCGTAGAAGTTCGCCTCGAACTCCCGGCGTATGTCGTCGATCGGGGAGTCGAGGAAGGACGCGCCGACCGAGGCACCGGCGTTGTTGATCAGCACGGTGACGTCCTGCGCCCGCGCGGCAGCGGCCGCCACGGAAGCCGGGTCGGTGACCTCCAGCGCCACCGGGACCGCGTCCGGGTGCGTCACGCTGCGCGGATCGCGGGCCGTGGCGTAGACCTTGCCGGCACCGCGCGCATACAGCTCTTCCACGAAGGCCTTGCCTATGCCGCGGCTGCCGCCGGTGACGAAGACGTTCGCGCCCTTCAAAACAGTCATGACTCTCCCTGGAGAACGTAAAACCGATCGGTTTCCAGAAGAGTAAACCGATCGGTTTCCCGACGCAAGCTCAAGCGCCGATCCGAACCCCGCCGCATCGGTGGGTCCGTTCGGGCGGCCGGGGCACGCGAGACGGCCGCGAGGGTGCCGGGAAAGGACGCACGCTCCGGCAGCACCGCCCCGACGAGGGCCTCGGACGCTCCCGGGGCGGCTTCACCAGCAAGCTCCGCCTCTCGGCCCGGGCACGGACGGCCCCATGCAAAAGCTGGGCCACTTCACGCGGCACCCACCCGTCGCCGAGCGCCGTGCCCATAGCGTGCCCACAAGACCGGTGAACCACGGTCAACTGCGGTGCGATCATGCGCTCCCGGGCGCCACACCGGAGCACGTAGGCCCGGTTCAGAGGCTATCCGCCTCCCCAAGCGCCGTGGCTTCCCGAGCTGAGAGCGCGAGTTCGATCCTCGTCACCCGCTCCATGAGAAACCCCCAGGTCAGAGACCTGGGGGTTGACTTGTCATCTAGACCATTCCGGGCTCCGTACCCTCTGTGTGCCCTGGACCAGGTGCCGGGTGCGCGGACGCATCCTCGGCTCGGTGAGCAGGACGGCGTACACGACCGCGGCCTTGCGCCTCGCCGGTGGCCAGGGCCCGCCGGGCCTCGGTGAGGCGCAGCCGCAGCTGGAGACCTGGGCGGGCGTGTACATCGGCTCCGCCAACTGACGCTGGGTCAGCCCTCGTTCGGCGCGCAGTCGCTACGCGCCGCCCGACGCCATCCGGTTCGTCCCGTTCACCCACACCTGGGCCGGACTATCGCAGCCCCTGGGTGAACGGCGAGTCAAGCATGCTCGACGGACGGATGTCGTCGTGAGCCGCGGTTCGCCGACGGGCGTTGACGCTCACACGCCCCCGTCGGCGGGGTCAGGGTGCGGACCAGGGAGGTCCAGAAGGCGGGGCTGTAGTCCGTGATCAGCGGTCGCCGAGTGCCCTTGGGCCAGCTGAAGGCGATGCCCGGGTTGTGCAGGCCGGTGCCGTCGGGCAGGAAGAAGTGCGGGCTGCCCGTCACCTCGGGGCTCTTCGCCTCCTCCCACTGGTCGAACAGGACACCGCGGAACGTTCCGCGGCGCAGTGCCGTGTCGAGGTGGCCGGTGTCGACCAGCGGGCAGTCGTCGGCGATCGCGAGTATCTCGGAGTGGACGCTGATACACCGCGACTCGGCGTAGAAGGCATGGCGCAGGGCCGCGTCGAGCTGGTCGGAGGCGGCCAGGCCCGCCTCGCGCGGGCCGGGCCGGCCCTTCACCGCCTGGACCGCCTCCATGGCCGGCAGCATGGTGACCGGGTATCCGGACTCCGGTCCCTGCCAGTCCGTCCAGCCGAGAGCGGGTTCGCACTCGGCCACGGCGGAGATCTCGGGGTCGAGGATCCACTTGGGCGTGGGGCGGGCGTTGAAGAGTTCCAGCGGGAACGCCCGGTGGTCGACGGCGAGCCGGACCCCTTCCGCGGCGGCTGCCCGCCGCAGGTTGAACAGTCCGAGCGAGGCCCAGGGGCAGCCGATGTCGGAGTACACGACGACGGTGATCACGAGTGGTCTCCTCTGCGGGCGGGTCCGTGGATCACCGGACGTCGGTCGGGACACCGGCGCGCTGGTAGAGCACGGGGTCGAACGGGGTGGGACCACCGCAGGTGGCGAACCGGGGCGCGGTGGGGTCCTCGTCCGGGTGGCGGGTTCCGTGCGGCACACCGGGCGGGGCGAACAGCACGTCGCCGGGTGCGGCGTCGTACCACTCGCCGTCCAGGTGGAGCTGGCCCTTGCCCTCGAAGGCGATGAAGGCCTCCTCGCTCTCGGGGTGGACGTGGACGTTGAAGTACTCACCGGGCTGCATGAAACCGCAGTGCAGACACAGTTGGGGCGAACCGGTGCCCGGCCAGAACAGGAAGTTCATGGTGGCGGTCCTGGCCGAGGTCTCGGCCTGCCCGGTGCCGGTGAAGCCCTTCAGCTGGGTCTCCTCGTTCCACAGGCGCGAGAACCGGCGGGGATCGGTGCCGGGAGCGCGTTCCGGGCGCAACTCGGTGTTCCACACGTACGCCGTGAGGTCGTCTCCCGCGTCGGCGCTCAGCTCGTACGGGTCGCCGGTCGGCGCGTACACCGTGTCGGCGCGGCCGACGGGCCGACGGGCGGTGCCGGAGGCGGCGGAGCCGGAACCCCCGAAGACGACCACCACGTTCTCCTCGCGCGGCGAGGACGAGGGCCGCCACACCGATCCGGCGGGAACCTCGACCACGTCGAGCCGGACGATCCGCGCGCCGAGGTGCGGGCCGACCGCCGTGGCGACCCGGCATCCGTCAAGCGGACGGAACTCCATCTCGCCCGCCTTGATGACACAGCCCCGGGCTGTCCTGGTGCTCATGCTTTGCCTTTCGCTGGAATCGTGCGGTGGAGGATGAGGGCAGCTGGGCGAGGACGATCCCGGCCAGCACGGCGGCCGCTCCGACCACTTGGAGCGGGGTCATGCGCTGTCCGAGCACGATCAAGCCCAGCAGGGCGGCGACGACCGGGCTGAACAGGCCCAGGAAGGACACCGCCACGGCCGGCAGCCGTTCCACGCCGCGGAACCACAGGGCGTAGGCGAGGACGGCGCCGACCAGGCAGAGGTAGCCGTACCCCGCGAGGTTCGTGGTCGTGATCCGGCCGGGCAGCCCCTCGAACTGCAGGGTGAGCGGCAGCAGGAACAGCCCGCCGATGCTGAGCTGCCAGCCGGTGAAGGCCAGCAGACCGACCCCCGCCGGGCGGCCCCAGCGTTTGGTGAGGACGATGCCCAGGCCCATGCAGCACGCCCCGCCCAGCGCGGCGGCGACCCCCAGCGGGTCGAGGGTCGCGGCGGACGCCGACACCAGCAGCCCCACTCCCGACGTGCCGAGCAGGCAGGCCACCAGGTGCCGGCCCTGGGCCCGCTCGCGCAGCAGCACGGCGGCGAGCCCCAGGACGACCAGCGGCTGGAGCGAGCCGATCAGCGCGGCGATGCCGCCGGGGAGCCGGTACGCCGCCACGAAGAGCAGGGCGAAGAACGCGCCGATGTTGCACACGCCCAGCACGGCGGACCGCCAGACCCAGATCCCCCGGGGCAGGCGGCGGGTCGCGAGGACCAGCAGCAGCCCGGACGGCAGCGCGCGGACCGTGGCGGCGAGCAACGGACGGTCCGCGGGGAGGAATTCGGTGGTGACCAGGTAGGTGCTCCCCCAGACCACCGGCGCGAGCGCGGCCGGCGCGGCGTCCCTGACGGAGGAGTTCACCGGCCACCGCCCGGCAGGAGAGCGGCGGGCGTCCGCCGTGTGCCGTCCCCGGGCAGGGGACACTCCGGCCCGGCCGCCAGCAGGTGCGCCACCACGTCGGGGAACGTGTCGCACACCGTGGTCCCCGGGACGGCCGCCAGCGCGTCGCGGCCACCGACGCCGTAGCCGACGGCCACCGGGCGCATGCCGGCCGCCACGGCCATCCGCATGTCGCCCACGGTGTCGCCGACGTACGCGCAGCCGTCCGGCGGGACGCCGAGGGCGCGCGCAGCGGCCAGGCCCGACTCGGGGTGCGGCTTGCCGCGGCTCACCATGTCGTGGCCGATGACCACGGGGAAGTACGCGTCGATGCGCAGGGCGTGCAGCAGCGCGCGGGCGCTGCGGGACACCTTGGCGGTGGCGACGGCCAGCGCGATGCCGGCGTCCCGCAGCCGGGCCAGGCCCTCGGGGACATCGGGGTGGAGCAGCCGCGTCCCCATGCCGAGCACCTCCGCGTCGAACAGCTCCCGGTACCTCGCCACCGCGCGGCCGGTCCGCGCGGCGTCCGGTGCCGTGCCGAGCAGCCGGCCGAACGCCTCCTCCAGCGGGATGCCCACGGTGGACGCGGCCTCCTCGGGTGCGACGGCGCGATCGTGTTCGGCGCAGACCCGGACGAGCAGCCGGCGGATGGCGGCCGGGGTGTCGGCGAGGGTGCCGTCGAGGTCGAACACGACGGCCCGCAGGGGCCCGTTCACCGGTTCACCACCACGGTCTCGCGGCGTGCCGCGCCCCGCGGCAGACCCGGCACCGTTCCGGGGCCACCGGCGCGGCGCGCCTCGGCGAGCGCGACGGCGAGTTCGCCGGCCCGTCGCGCGGTGCTGATCAGCACCGCGCGGTTGGCCTCGGCGGTACGGCCCCCGGTGGCCAGGGAGAGCGCCTTCATCAGGTAGGGGGTGATCCTCGGCCCGCTGACGCCCTCACGCTCGGCGTCCTGGAGCGCCTGCGTCAGCACCCTCTCGATCTCGTCGGGGTCGAGCGCGTGCTCCTCGTCGATCGGTGTGGTGACGAGGGCTCCGCCCGGCAGCCCGAGGCTCCAGTGCGCTTCCAGGGCGTGCGCGACGGCGGCCATGTCGTCCAGGCGCTGCGGGTTGCGCAGGCCGCTCGAACGGCAGTAGAAGGCCGGGAAGTCGTCGCAGCGGTAGCCGATGACGGGGACGCCCAGCGTCTCCAGGTACTCCAGGGTCAGCTTCAGGCACAGGATGCTCTTCGCCCCGGCGCAGACGACCGCGACCTTGCTGCGGGTGAACTGGACCAGGTCCGCGGAGATGTCGAAGGTCTGGGTGGCGTCGCGGTGCACCCCGCCGATTCCCGCGGTGGAGAAGACGGGGATTCCCGCGAGATCGGCGGCGACCAGGGCGGAGGCGACGGTGGTCGCGCCGTAACCGCCGCCGGCCATCACGGGGCCGATGTCCCGGCTGCTCACCTTCGCGACCCGGCGCTCCGTCGCGAAGCGCTCGATCTCGTCGCGGTCCATGCCGACCGAGAAGCGGCCGCCGGCGATCCCGATGGTGGCGGGAACGGCGCCCGCCTCCCGCACCGCCTTCTCGATGGCGAGGGCGGTCTCGACATTGCCCGGGTAGGGAAGGCCGTGCGCGATGACCGCGGACTCGAGAGCGACCACCGGCAGCCCCTCGTGCAGCGCCTCGCACACCTCGTTGCGTACATCGACCAGGGGGTGCACCTGGTCCTCCTCTCGTCGGGGTCGACGACGAGGATCCGCGGACCTGGTCCCGTGTCCGTCCCGATCGGTTCCCGACCGCGCGGTCGGCACGGCGTCCCGCCGGGGGACGCGACCGGGAACGGATCGGGAACGGGCGCTCCTAGCCTGGCGCGGAAACACTCAGGTGAAGGAGAGGTCAGTGCCATGACCGAGATCGTGCTCATGTCCGGCAGCATTCGCGACGGCTCGTACAACTCCGCGGTCGTCGCCACGCTGCGCCGTCTTGTCGCCGAGCGTTTCGACGGGGTGCGGACCACCGTCGTACGCCCGGCCGAACTGCCTTTCTACGAGGAGGACATGGACGCGGCCAACGGTTCCGAGGCCGTGCTGCGGATGCGCAACCGCGTCGCCGCCGCGGACGCGCTGGTGATCTGCACCCCGTCGTACAACGGCGCCGCCCCGGGCGTCCTCAAGAACGCGCTGGACTGGCTGTCGCGGCCGTACGGCGAGAGCTGCCTGGACGGCCGGACCGTGGCCGTCACCAGTGCCTCGCCCGGTCCGCGCGGGGCCGTGGACGCGCAGCCGGGACTGGTGGAGGTCCTGGGTCACGCCGGCGCGCTGGTCGTGGAGCACCCGCCGGTGGCGGTGGCCAACGCCGGCGAACTGCTCACCCCGGAAGGGGTGTTCGAGGACCCCGACACGCTCGCCGCGCTGGAGGGGCTGGTGCGTGCTGCCCTGGCCGCCGCCCGTCAGGACGCCCCCTCCGTCGCCGCCTGACGATCCACCTGCTCTCGACACCACCTCCCGTACCACCGCAAAAGCCCATGCGTCGCGCCCTGGGCGACCGGAGCCGCAGTCGGCCTCCGGATTGCCCTGACCGTCCCCTCCGGGACACGATCGGTGGTACCGGTTCACGGCCGGGCCCGGACGGCGAAGCAGCCGTCCGGGCCCGGCCGTGAACTCGTTGCCGAGGCTCCTCTCCTCCCTCGAGCTCCGGCCACCCGCCTTCCGTCGAACCCCCTCCCCCGAAAGCCTGAGCCGTCATGAGCGATCCTTCCCGTCCCCGCCGGATCCTGCTCGTCGGCCCGTCCGTCCCGCTCGTGCGGGCGGCCGTGTCGGCCGGGTTCCAGGTCTGGTCCCTGTGTGACGTCCGCAGACGTCCGCCCGAGGAACTCGGCGCCCTCTCCGAGCGGTTGCTCATCGCCGACTTCGGTGACGAGGCCGCTCTCAAGACCGCCCTCGACACCGCGGCCGCGGTCGGCCTGCACGTCAACCCGCCGGTGGCGGTACGTCAGTTGGCCGATCCGGACGCCGTGCAGCGACTGGTGCGCGACAACGGGCTGTGTCCGCCGGGGGCCGTCGAGGACCCGGCCGGACACCGGTACCGGGTCGACACGCTCAGCGTGCACGGCATGCACCACACGGTCGGCATCACCGTCGAGACACCGTACGGCCTGCTGCATCCCGCGCCCCTGGCCGGGGACACCGCCGCCACCCTGCGGTCGGTCGTCACCTCGCTGCTGGACCTGGCCGGCTACCAGTACGGGCCCGCGCACACCCTCGTCCTCCTCACCCCGCGCGGCCCGGCGACCATCGGTTGCCGGGCCGTCGTGGCGGAGGAACCCATCCCGTGGCTGGTGCGGACGGCCGCCGAACGGGACCTTGTCGCCGACACCTTCGAGGTGCTCGCCGGACGGGATGTCGCGCCGGTGCGCGCGCTGCGGTTCGCGGCCTCCGTCACGCTGCCGGACACCTGGCGGGAAGAGGTGCGCGCACTGCCGTACGTGCGGCACGCCGTCGCGTGCGAGCGCGGGCGGCGCGGTCATGCGGTCCTGGACGCCGACTCGCCGGAGGAAGCCCGTGAACGCGCGCACGACATCCGGCGGTTGGCCGGCTGATCCACCCCGGGAACGCCGAATGCCCCGATGATCGTCATCGGGGCATTCGGCGTATCGGCACCGGGCGGAATCAGGAGGCGAACGCCCTCTGGTGCCACACGAGGCCGCCACGGGCGCCGTCGGGGGCGTCGACCTCGGTGACCCTGCCGATCAGGATCGAGTGGTCGCCGCCGTCACGGACCGCGTACCGCGCACAGGTCAGGCGCACTCCGGCCGCCAGCTCCGGCGCCGGATCCGGGCCGGGCAGCAGGGGCGCGTGGGTGAACCGGCGGTCCGCCGGGCCCGCGAACCGCATCGCCAGGTCCTCGTCACCGGGGCCCAGGACGTGCACACAGAAGAACGGCGCGGACACCAGGGCGTCGTGCGAGCCGGCGCGGCGGTCCAGGCACACCAGGAACAGCGGCGGGTCCAGGGACAGCGACGAGGCCGCGCTGACCGTCATCCCGCGCGGAACGCCCAGGTCGTCGTAGCAGGTCACCACGGTCACCGGAGCCGCCAGCGCGGCCATCGCGGCGCGGAAGTCCGCCGGGTCGACGGACTCCCGGACGACCGGGGGCGGTGTCAGCAGACGCGTGCTCATCGAAGCGCCTCCAGGCGTCGGGCGGTCGGCAGCCAGCGGCCGTCCGCGGGGGTGTGCAGACCGGTCCGGACGTCCCAGGCGACCCTGCCCGCCCGTACCGTCGTGACCACCCGGCCGGTGAAGGTCCAGCCCTCGTACGCGGACCAGCCGCACTTGGACCGGACATCGGCGGCGGACATCTGCCACCGCTCGGCCGGGTCGAAGACCACCAGGTCGGCGTCGGCACCGGGCTCCAGGCGGCCCTTGCCGGGCAGCTCGAAGAGGTCCGCCGGGCCGCTGCCCATCAGCCGCGCGAGATGACGGACCGCCTCGTCCGCGGGCACGTCGCGGGCGCGCATCCCGGTCCAGATCGACACCGCGAGCTCCTGCACACCGGGCAGTCCGGGCGGGGCGTCGACCGGCGGCCGGTTCTTCTCCTCGACCGTGTGCGGGGCGTGGTCGCTTCCGGCGGTGGCCGCCTCGCCGCTGAGGACGGCCCGCCACAGGCGCTCCCGGTCGGCCTCGCCCCGGATCGCGGGCGAGAGCCGGGTGCGCGGACCCCGGCGGCAGGTGTCGGCATGGGTGAAGGAGAGGTGGTGGCCCGTGACTTCGAAGCTGACGGGCAGCCCCTCGCGGGCGGCGGCCACCAGCAGGTCGATCTCCTCCGCCGACGAGGTGTGCAGCACGTGTGCGGCCGTGCCGTGACGGCGGACCAGCTCCACGACATGGGCCACCGCCACGATGGCGCCCGAGCGGGGACGGTGCGGCTCGTACTCGCCGTAGGAGTGCGGGTCGCCGCGCCAGGAGTCGAGCAGGTCGAAGACGTGCTGGTCCTCGGCGTGCAGGACCAGCCGCACGCCGCCGCGGGCGGCGTCCGCGAAGACGGCGTCCAGCTGCGCGCGGTCCCGGAAGACGACCGGAGCCGTGTGGTGGCCCGCCATGAACACCTTCGCGGACGTGGCCACCTCCGGGTCCAGGGTGGCCAGCAGTTCGGTGTTGGCCGGGTCCGCACCGATGTGGAAGCGGTGGTCCACCCCCGCGTGACCCGCCACCAGCTCCGCCTTGGCCCGCATGGCGTCCTCGTCCAGGCCGGGCGGCCGTGTGTTCGGCATGTCCATCACCGTCGTGACGCCCCCCGCCAGCGCCGCGGCGCTTCCGTGTTCCCAGTCCTCCTTGTACTCCAGACCGGGTGTACGGAAATGCACATGGGAGTCGATCAGGCCCGGCAGGACGTACCGGCCGGCGGCGTCCAGACGCCGTCCTTCGGGGAGCGGGGCGTCCGGGCCGAGCAGGGCGGCCACCCTGCCGTCGCGGACCACGACCGTGCCCTCACGCACACCTTCAGGGGTGACCAGGCGGCCGCCCTCGACGATCAGCTGTTCCATGACATGCTCACCAGTTCCCTGCAGAGATCGTTGGTCGGTCCCATCAGGGCCACGGCCCGGGCGTCGCGGCCGTGACGGTTGACGGGGTGGGTCTCGACGAAGCCGGCGGAGCCCAGCATCCGTGCGGCCTCCGCGCACACCTCCTCGGCGCAGACCGAGGCGAAGAGCTTGGAGTGGAGCGTCGCGATGCCCGGGTCGGGCGCGTCCCGGCGCCCGGCGCGCTCCACCACGGCGCGGGCCGCCTCCACCCGGGTGGCGAGGTCGACCAGCCGGTGCCGTACCGACTGCTGGGCCAGCAGCCCGCGGCGGGCGGCCTGGTCACCGGCGGCGTCCAGGGCCGCCTGGGCCAGGCCGACCGCGACCGCGCCGAGCGTGGCACCGCTCTCCCGGACCCGCGCGATGATCGAGGCGGCGGCGCCGACCGGGCCGAGCCGGTCGGTGTCCGGCACCCGGCAGTCGTGCAGCGAGACGAACCCGGTGGCCGAGCCGCGCATTCCGGTCAGCCGCAGCGAGGTGTCCGGCCGGATGCCCGGGTTGCCGGAGCGGACGAGGTAGAAGGTCTGGCCCGCCGCTCCGTACCCGGTGTCGGCGGTGGCGCGGTCCTCGGGGTCGCCGGTCTGGGCGAGGACGAGGTACAGGTCGGCGATGCCGGCGCTGGTGGTGAAGGACTTGGCGCCGTCCAGCAGCCAGTCGCCGTCCGCCAGCCGGCGGGCCTTGGTGGAGAGGTTCTTCTTGTTGGCGCCGGCGCCGGTCTCGCTCCACGCGGACGCGGCCAGCCACTCGCCGGAGGCGAGCTTCGGCAGCAGCTCGCGGTGCTGTGCCTCGGTGCCCTGTTCCACGATGCGGCTGGTGACGGCGTAGTGCTGGAACAGCATGATCGAGGCGGAGGCGTTGGCCTCGGCGACCTGGGCCACCCGCCGGTTGAGCTCCACGGCGTCGGCGCCCGCCCCGCCGAACCGGCGGGGTACGGCGAGACCGAGCAGCCCGGTGCGGCGCAGCACCGCCACCGCGGCGAGATCGGGCTCGCCGGTGCGGTCGGCCTCCTCGGCGGAGAGGGCCAGTTCGGCGAGGCCGTCGGTGAGGTCGGCGGACAGCGGCCGGGCCGCCGCGTCCGGGTTCACAGGGGCAGTGACAGGCATGACGTGTCCTCGGGGCGTGAAGGGACGGAGGTACCGAAGGAGTCGGGAGGGAACGCCACGGTGCTCCCGTAGCTGACGTACTTGTCGGCGACGGAGACCCAGCCGAGGCGGGGTGTGTCGGCCGGACCGGTGAGCCTGGCCCGCACCCGCAGCGAGCCGCCGGGGGTGCGCAGCCGGACCAGTCCCGACTCGTGGCCGGCGGCACGGGCCAGCTGCCAGGGCAGGGTGTCCTCGATGCCCACCGCGGTGCCGAGGCAGATCGCGCCGGTCAGGGCGAGGGTGGGGTGCCAGGAGGGCACGGACACCGCGCGGACCGCGAGTTCGCCGTCCGGGGCCGGCAGCAGAGCGGCGATCTTGGGGAAGGCGCCGGAGGGGTCCCACCCCATGCGCCCGCACACCGCCAACCGGACCCTGCCCAGCTGGACGAAGAGGTCGTCGCCGGCGGCGAACAGCTCCCGCACGTCCCGCACGCCGAGGTCGCCGGCGCCGACGAAGACGTACGGGTTGCCCATGTCGACCAGCGACACCGGAACCTGCCGGCCGTCGACCTGCACGGTGGTCACCGGCTCGCCGGTGATCAACAGGTCGCCCACGGGGCGGGCCGGGGTGCACAGGAAGTGGGCGGTGAACCGGGTGCGCCCTGGTGCGGTCTCGTCGACCTCGCAGACCACGTGGTCACCGTTGTTGAGCACGTTGACCCGGACGCGGCGGCCGGGCTCCAGGGGCGGGATCATCCCGTCCCGCGCGGCGGCCTCGACGGCGGCGAGTATCGAGTGGCCGCAGGATCCGTGGGTGTCGAAGCGTTCCGAGGCGCCGGGCAGTGTCTGGACGAAGTAGTAGTCGAGGTCGAACAGCGGATGGCCGGAAGGGCGCACCACGGCGTTCTTCAGCACGGTCCGCCGGGTGTCGGTGTCGAGGGCGCCACGGGTGCGGGCCAGCCCCTCCAGCACCCCCTCGTCGCCGTCGGGGAGCAGTCCCGCGTCGACGACCAGGGTGGGGCACGGTGCGCCCTCGGCGCGCACCAGGTGGGCCGAGCGGGACCGGGTGATCGTGGCGTTCACCGTGCCTCCTGCGGGGCGGGGGCCAGTACGGCGGAGGCGCCGAAGAACTGCTCGCGCCACATCTGGTGGGTCATCAGGGACCACAGCGCGAGGGAGACCTGGTCGCAGGGGCGGGCCGCCTGCTCGGCGAACAGGCCCTCGACCGCCTCGGCGCGCAGTCGGCCGTCGGCGCGCAGACGGGCGGGCGCGAGGCTGTCGCGGGCCAGGTCCCACAGGGCGGAGCCGGGCTGCAGCATGGCGGTGATCGGCAGGGTGAACGGCTGCTTGGGCCGGTTCAGGACGCTGTCGGGCACCAGGCCGGCGGCCGCCGCGTACAGGGCGCGCTTGACTCCGCCGCGGGTGATGCGGTGCTCGTCGGCCAGCGTGGTGGCGTACCGCACGACCGAGGGCTGGCAGAAGGGCAGCCGCACCTCGACCGAGCTGGCCATGCTGAGGTGGTCGACGCGGCGCAGGTGGTAGGCGGGCAGCCGGTAGCGCTGCTCGACCGCGCACACCCGCTGCAGCCGGGTGCCGGCGCCGTGCCGGAGCGTGCCGAGGAGGTCCTCCGGGAGTGCGGGGCCCCGGTCGGCGAGGGCCGCCGCGTAGGAGTCGGTGTAGAGGCGGGAGCGCAGCGCAGCGGGGACGGCGGCGAGGTGGTCGAGGTAGGTGTCGACCCAGCCGGGGCCGCACGGCGCGGTGACGGCCTGGGTCATCCGGGCGTAGCCGCCGAAGAGCTCGTCGGCCGCGTCGCCGGTCAGGGCCACCTTGAAGCCGGCGTCGCGCACCGCGCGGAACAGGGAGAAGGTGCTCAGGGTGATCGGGTCGGCGTTGGGCTGCCCGAGGTGCCAGACGACGTCCGACAGCAGCTCCGGGAAGCTCGCCGGGTCGATCTCCACCTGGTGGTGGACGGTCCCCGCGGCGCGGGCCACCTCGGCGGCGTAGACCCGCTCGTCGAAGGGCCAGTCGCCGGTGTAGGCGATGTTGAAGCTGTGCAGTCCGCTGTGGGCGCGGGCGGCCAGGGCGGTGACCAGGCTGGAGTCCAGGCCACCGGAGGTGATCGCGGCCACCGGGGCGTCGGCGACCAGCAGCCGGGAGACCTCGCGGGTGAGCAGGGCACGCAGCTCGGCGCCGGTCTCGTCGAGGGTGCGGTCGTGCGGCTCGGGGGACCGGGAGGCGGTACGGACGTGCAGCCGGGGTCCCTGCTCGCGGGTGACGACGAGCGTCGCGGCGGGCGGCAGCACGTCGATGCCCTCGAACATGGTGCGCTCACCGAAAGGCGTCTTCAGCGTGAGGTAGGCGTCGAGGCCGAAGGGGTCCTCGTGAGCGGTGACGCCGGTGAAGGCGAGCAGCGCCGGGATCTCGGAGGAGAAGCGGAAGCGTCCGGTGGCCGAGTCCCAGGTGTGGTAGAGCGGCTTCATGCCCGACTCGTCGGTGGCGATGACCAGCCGGGGCTCGTCGCGCAGGTCCATGACGGCGACCGAGTACATGCCGTCCAGGTGCTCGGGGAAGCGGTCGCCGTACAGGTGGTAGAGGGCGGGCAGGACCGAGCCGTCGCAGCGGTCGGTGAAGGTGAACCCGTGCCGGGTGAGGCGGTCACGCAGTTCGTCGTGGTTGTACAGCTCGCCGTTGAAGACGACGGTGACCCCGTCCAGGTGGTACGGCTGGTCGCCGCCCTCGGGGTCCATGATGGACAGCCGGTTGTTGCCGAGGGCCCATTCGGGATGGGTGGCCTCGGTGCCGGCCATGAACGACTGGGCGTCGGGGCCACCATGGTGCAGAAGGGCCGCCACCGTGCGCAGCTCACGGTGTGCGGTACGGGCATTGAATGTTCCGTAGATACGGCACATGACGTCAGTTCACCTCGCTGGGGACGCCGACGGCGTCGTGAAGGACAGGTCGAAGGCAGTGGGCCGCCGCCGGTGAGGAACCGGCGGGCCCCGGGGCCTGTGTGCGGTCGCGGGCGCCGTGCGGCACGCCGCGCCGGGCTCGTACGTCACAAACGGTTCGTATGTCGTGTGCCGAGCGTCGTCGGAGTCCGTACCGGTGATGTCCCCGCCCGCTCCCGCAACCGGCCGTCCGACCGGGACCGGCCGGGAACCCACCGGGACCGGTTCGGGAAGACAGGGCGGCACCTTTGGGGTGTCGCAAGAGACGGCGACAGGGACGAACCCCC
>NZ_KQ948792.1:30309-57916 GCF_001514205.1 Streptomyces griseoruber
CGACCGCCTGACGGCCCCTTCCCTGTGGCGGGCACAGCTTCCGCGGTGCCCGCCACCGCCCTTTTCTCCGCACATCACCCCACCGACAGGAGCCTGAAATGGAGTTGACCGACCGCGTCGTCCGCATCGTGCACGTACCCGAGGCCGGGCTGCTGGCCGCCGACGTCACGGGCCGCATCCACCTGCTCGACGAGAACCTGCACGTCATCAGGTCCTCCGCCGCCCCGACGGGCAGTGTCACCGCGGGACACGCTCCGGTGTACACGGTGACCGCGGCCGGCGACTGGGTGGTGGGCCGCGACAAGCGCGGCACTCTGCTGCGCTGGCGTCTGGACACCCTCGACCTGGTCGACGTGCTGGACGCCGACCGCACCGCGAACCGCGCCGAACTGCTCGAGGGCGAGGAGCCCTCGCCGGTGATGAGCCGCGGCATCACCGTGCACCAGGGCAAGGTCTACATGAACAACGGCTACCGCCAGATGGCCGTACTGGACCTCGAGACCTTCGCCGTCGAGCGGATCGAGCCGAACTTCGCGGGGCATGTCCCGCTGGAGTGGTTCTGCCAGGACCACCCGGAGATCGACGCCGCCTCCGACAAGGCCGGCCGTGTCTTCCTCGGCGACCTGGAGACGCTGGACTTCCCGACCGTCGTCAAGGCCGACGGCGGCAACATCCACCGCATCCTCTACGACAGCCTGCACGACCGGTTCTGGGCCACCCAGGACGACGGCGTCGACGAGAACAACAACATCGCCAACGGTGTGCTGACGCTGGACGCCGAGGGCAACGTCACCGGCCAGCTGCTGCTCGCCCGCGACGACGTCGAGTTCCTGGCCTTCTCGCCGGACCAGCGGACCGTGTACGTCGGAGGCTTCGACGGCGTACTGCACCTGCTGGACAACAGCACCCCCGAGCTGAAGGTGGCCTCCACCGTCAGCGGCTTCTCGCACCAGCTCACCGACTTCGCCGTCGCCGACGACGGCACGATCTACACCCTCACGCAGGACGGCGACATCCGCCGGCTGACCGCCGACGGCACCCGGATCCTGGCCCGCGCCCCCTTCCGGCGCCAGTGCGTGTGGGACGTCCAGCCCTCGGTGGACGACCCGGCCGAGCTGTACGCGGCGACCGACGACGGTGTCGCGGTGCTCTCCGTCGTCGCCGACGGACTCGGCGAGCCCCACCTCGACCTGCGTGCCCACCACACCCACGACCTGGGCTTCACCCGGCGCGTGGTGCCGCTGCCGGGCGGCTGGGCCGGCGTCACCCGCGACCAGTGGGTCTTCCGCGCCGACCGGGACGGCACGGTGCTGTGGCGCCGCCGCCTCGACGCCCTGGCGCACACCGTCGCCGGCTCCCCCGACCACACCCGTCTGCTCGCCTGCCACAACGACGGCGTCGACGAACTCGACGCGAAGACCGGCGAGTTGATCGCACGGCTGGACATCGGCCGGGCCTCCGCCTGGACCGGCTGCTACCTGCCCACCGGCGAGCGGGTCATCGGCTCCAGCACCGGACTGATCAGTGTCTACGCGGCCGACCGGGACGAGGTGCTGCGGGAGTTCGACACCGAGGAGTACCCGAAGCGGATGTGGGCCGAGAGCCCCGATGCCCTGATCATCAGCGGTGAGAACGGCGTCAAGCGCCTCGCCCTGGCCGACGGCGGGATCACCCACCGCTGGACCGAGCTCCTCGACAACACCGTCGAGAACGGCGTCCTGCTGGGCAACACCGTCTACGCCGTCTCCTACGGCTGCCAACTGGGCGCGTTCGACCGCGAGTCCACCGAGATCACCGCCCTCGTGGAGGACCTCCCGGACTTCGCCAAGGCACTCACCGCCGTGCCCTTCGGCGACGAGTACGTGCTGGTCGTCGGCGGCCGGGGCGGCTGGATCCGGCTCTTCCGCCCGGCCGGCGAGGGCCGCAAGGCCGCGCTGACCCGGGTACGCGACCTGCTCCTGCCCCGGCAGAGGACCACGCCGTGAGCACCCCCGACGCCGCCGAACGGTCCGAGCCGGCACCGTGGCGGGACCGCAGGTTCCGGATCTTCGCCGCCGGCAACGTCGTGAACAACATCGGCGAGGCCGTCTACACCGTCGCGCTCCCGCTGTTCGTCTACGAACGCACCGGTTCCCTCACCGTCATGTCGCTGCTGGCCGTTCTCACCCCGGCCACGCTGCTGCTGGCACCGGTGCTCGGCGCGGTCGTCGACCGGCACGGCGCGCGGATCCTGGTGGTGCCGGGACTGCTGGTGCAGGTCGCAGCGGCGATCGCGCTGAACCTGACCGGACTCGCAGAGCACGCCCCGGTGTGGCCGCTGTTCGTCTTCGGCGCACTGGTGCAGATCGGCGGCGCCGCCTACCGGATGGGCTGGATGACCGGGGTGGCGCACATGTTCCCGGACAACCCGGTGCGCTCGCGGGCCAGCCTCGGCAGCCTCTACACGGTCACCAACGTGGTCGGGCCGCTGATCGTCAGCGCCGCACTGCTGTGGTTCGGCTACACCGGGCTGCTGTGGTTCAACGTCCTCACCTTCTTCGCGCCGATCGCCGTGTGGCTGATGGGCATCCACCCGCCCCGGCAGCGGCCCGCCGAGTCCGGCGGCGGGATGGTCCGGGGCCTCGCGGAGGGGCTGCGCGTGATGTGGGCGACGCCCGTGCTGCTCCACGCGATGCTGGTCTTCCTGCCGATGCTGCTGGTCGGCACGACCGGCACGATGACCCTGTCGCTGTTCCGGCTCCAGCACGACTGGGACCTCTCGCCGCGCGCGGTGGGCCTGGTCCTGGTGGCCGTACGGATCGCCGGCGTCCTCGGCACCGTCCTGGTCTCCGAGCGCAAGACCTTCCCGTTCCGCGCGATCGTCCTGACCGGCACCGTCGGCATGGGCGTGGCGCTGCTGACGATGGCGTCCGGCTCGGTGCACGTGTTCGTCGCCGCCATGGTCGTGATGTTCGGCTTCCAGGCCGCCCTGGGCGTGGCGAGCGACCTCATGGTCTTCAAGTTCGTGCCCGCCGACGCACTGGGGCGGGTGGGCGGCATCGTCGACCTCGCCCTCGGCCTGCCGATCCTCGCCGGCCCCCTCTGCGTCCCCGCCCTCGCCGATCTGCTCGGCGCGGGCCCCACCTTCCTCGCCTTCGGCTCCCTCCAGCTCGCCGGCCTGCTGTGGCTGTGGCGCACCTGGCAGCAGTGGGCTCCGTCCGTACCGCACACCTCGTCCCGAGAGGAGGCCGTCTCGGTATGAACGCCGGCGGCAACACCACCAACCACCGCGCCCGGACGGCCGTTCGGGCCCGCGTCCCGGTCACCCTCCAGCGGGCCGGGCACCGCTCCGCCGACCTGGTCACCTTCACCGGCCTTCCGGACCACGAGGAGCACCTGGCCGTGGTCGTCCCCGGTCCGGCCGGCGAGGTCCCCCTGGTCCGGCTCCACAGCGAGTGCCTGACCGGCGACGTGTTCGGCTCCGCGCGCTGCGACTGCGGCCCCCAGCTGCAGGAGGCGCTGCAGCGGATCACCCGCGAGGGCGGGGCCGTGCTGTACCTGCGCCAGGAGGGCCGCGGGATCGGTCTCTACAACAAGCTCGACGCGTACGTCCTGCAGGACCGCGGCAGCGACACCTTCGAGGCCAACCGGCTCCTCGGCCGCGGCGAGGACGAGCGCGACTACTCGGCGGCCGCCGAGATGCTGCGCGCCCTCGGCATGACCCGGATCCGGCTGCTGACCAACAACCCCGAGAAGGCGGCGCAGCTGGCCCGTCTCGGGATCGAGGTCACCGCGATGGTGCCCACCGGGGTCTACCTGACCGGTGAGAACGGCCGCTACCTCGACGCGAAGGCCCGGCACGGCGGCCACACCCTGTTCGTCCCCGACGCCCTGCCCACCACGTCCGAACCCCGTACCGACGACCTGGAGGTGTCTGTCCTGTGATCCGCCACAACGGCCCCATCAGCGGAGTCGCCGCGCACGACGGCAGGTTCGTGGCCACCGCCGGCTACGACAACCAGCTCGTGCTGTGGGACGCACGCACCCGCCGGGCGCTGGCCCGTGCCGTCCACGACCATCTCGCCAACCAGGTCTCCTTCAGCCCCGACGGCCGCCACCTGGTCTCCTCCTCCAGCGACTACACCGCCCGCCTGTGGTCGGTGCCGGACCTCAAGCTCCTGGCCGTGCTGTCCGACCAGGACGACGACGTGGAGATGTCGGCCTTCCACCCGTCCAAGCCCCTCATCGCCACCGCCTCCCGGGACCACCGGGTGAGGGTGTACGACTTCTCCGGCACCCTGCTGCACACCTTCACCGGTCACACCGCCGACGTCATCTCCGTCGAGTGGGCCGCGGACAGCGACGACCTGGTCTCCTCCAGCGACGACGGCACCATCAAGCGCTGGTCGCTCGAGACCGGCGGCCTGGTCTCGGACACCGACCTCGGCGGCGTCGAGACCGACACCATCGCCGTCACCCCCGAGGGCACGGTGTACGCGGGCAACGACGAGGGCGAGATCGTCGTCCTCGCCGCCGAGGGCACCGCCACCCACCACGCGCACGAGGCGGGCATCAAGCGGCTGGTCCTGGACTCGGCCCACGGCAGGCTGGTCAGCCTCAGCTACGACCGCACCCTGCGGGTGTGGGACGTGACCGACGGACTGCGGCCGGTCGCCTCCGCCACCTTCCCGGCCGACGTGTGGCCCCGCTCGTGCGCCTTCCTCGACGGCGACACCCTGGTGTTCGCCACCTTCGGGTCGTCGTACGCCATCCACCGCATCACCGACGGCACCTGGGACCTGGACCACGTCGAGCCCACCCACGGCGTGAACGCGGTCGCCGTGCACGAGGAGCGGCGGCTGACCATCGGCGACGCCGGGATCCTGTGGAGCGACGGGGTGCCGGCCGCCGCGACGAACAGCCTGTGCAACTTCCTCACCCCCGCCGGGGGCCGGGTCTTCAGCGGCGGCCAGATGGGCACCGTCTTCGACGCGCTCACCGGCGAGGCGCTGTACCAGCACCGCTCACCGCT
This sequence comes from Streptomyces griseoruber, assembly GCF_001514205.1. Lineage (GTDB taxonomy): Bacteria > Actinomycetota > Actinomycetes > Streptomycetales > Streptomycetaceae > Streptomyces > Streptomyces griseoruber. The sequence continues at coordinate 35,321 of NZ_KQ948792.1, forward strand.
CAACTGCGGTGCCGCCTTCGAGCGCGACGGTGTGCCGCACGTGGTCGTCGGCGCCTACACCGGTGAGGGCCTGGTCTTCTCCGTGCAGCCCGACGGGGCCGTCAAGCACGAGGCGACGCTGCCGCTGCACACCGGCGCGGTCAAGGGCGTGGCGGTGTCGGACGGCCTGGTCTTCGCGGTGTCCGCGGACGCGGCGGCCTCCTGGTTCTCCCTCGAGGACTTCACCGAGGTGGCACGTGTCGACGCCGCCCACGACCGGATCGCCAACGGCTGCGCGGCGCTGCCGGGCGGGCGTTTCGCGAGCGTCAGCCGGGACCTGGTGCTGCGCCTGTGGGACGGCCCGACGGCGAGCGCCCACGCCACCCCGCACGACCACTCCGTGAAGTGCGTCGCCGCCTCGCCGGACGGCCGGTACGTCGCCACCGGCTCCTACAGCGGTCTGGTCGCCGTCTTCGACACCGTGTCCGGGACCTGGCCGGTGGTGATGCGCCCGACCACGGCCGGCATCTCCTCGCTGTGCCACGACCCGCGGCGCGACGTCTTCCTCGCCGGCTCCTACGACGGTCAGGTGTACGAGGTCGCAGGGGGTGACCGGTGAACCCGAACCAGGTGGGCGACCGCGAGGCGATGGGACTGCCCGAGTCCTTCGTGCAGCGCAGCTCCGGCGAGTCCATAGGCCCGCACCGCGACCTGCTGACCGCCTCCCCCGACACCCTGATCGCGGTCGCGACCGCGCCGCACGAGCCGTGCCCCCGGCGGCACGCGGCCGGTACCGTCCTCGGCCTGCTCGGCGACCCGCGGATCCGCGTCCTCGACCCGGAGATGATCGACGTGCCGGCTGCCCGGGTCGGTGTCGGCCTGCCGCCGGAGCGGGTGGCCGAGATCACCGACCGGTGGCGGCACGTCGGCGTGGTCGAGGAGTGGATCGCGAAGGAGTGCCCGGTCCACGAGGTCGACATCGCCGCGTTCCGCATCGCCCGCTACCCGGTGACGAACAGCGAGTACCGCGCGTTCCTTCAGGACACCCACGAGACGTGGCTGCCGAAGTCGTGGCCGTTCGGCGTCTACCCCCGGGAACTCGCCAACCACCCGGTGTGGGGCGTGCCGGCCGAGGCCGCCGACGCGTACGCGGCCTGGCTGTCCCGGCGCACCGGCCGCCGCTTCCGGCTGCCGTCGGAGGCGGAGTGGGAGTACGCGGCCTCCGGCGGTGACGGCCGGGAGTACCCGTGGGGCGAGTCGTTCCGCCCGGAGTGCGCGAACACGGTGGAGGCCGGACCGCTGACCACCACACCGGTCGGCGTCTATCCCGCGGGGCGCAGCCCGTTCGGCCTGGACGACGTCGGCGGGAACGTCGAGGAGTTCGTCGCCGACGACTACCGGCCCTACCCCGGCGGCACGCCCGCGCCCGACGACCTGCTGCTGACCCAGGGCCCGTACCGGGTGGCCCGGGGCGGGAGCTTCACCCGCTACGGGGATCTCACCCGCTGCCGCAGGCGGCACGGCTGGTACGACAAGCCCATCTACGCGATCGGCTTCCGATTGGCCGAGACCCCGTGAGCCCGCACCGCGAAGGCCGGCGCCGAAGCCGTCGCCGGCCTTCCGCCCACCCCCTACGGCACACCCGCCCCGGCCACCGCACGGGGCGGGCGTGTTTCGTTTCACATGCCCGACACTTTACGTAATCGCTCCGTGACCTAGGATGGACGTGATCTTCTCCGATCGGGGCGGAAATTCGGGGGCATGGGGGAAGGGTCCGTGGCATTGGGGGAGTTGAAGCGTTCTGCCGTCAGGTTCAATATCCTGGGATCGCTGGAGGGCTGGTACGGGGATCAGCGACTGAAACTGGGCAGCCCCACACAGGAACGCGTGCTGGTCACCCTCCTGCTGGAACCGGGCCGGATGGTCCCGGTGTCCCGGCTGGTGACCGCCGCCTGGGACGACGAACCGCCGCAGACCGCAACACACCAGGTCCGCAAGGCGGTGGCGACCCTGCGCAACCGCATCCCCGGCGGCTCCGAGCTGATCGTCACCGACGGCACCGGCTACCGGGTCGTCCTGGACGACGACCAGCTCGACCTGCACCTGTTCAACCTGCACGCGCGGCTCGCCCGGGAGGCGGTCGCCGCGGGGCGGCTGCCGGAAGCGGTCGACGAACTGTGCGCCGCTGTCGACCTGTGGCGCGGACCGGTGCTCGCGGGCGCCGGCGGCTCGTTGATAGCCGCCGCCTCCGCCGCCCTGGAAGAGCGCCACATGGCGGTCGCCGAGCAGTACTACGAGCTGCGTCTCGAACTCGGCCAGGCAGCCGAACTCGTCGGTCCGTTGCGCGAGTTGGTCACCGCGCACCCGCTGCGCGAGACCCTGCGCGGCCAGCTGATGCTCGCCCTGTACCGCTCGGGCCGGCAGGCGGAGGCCCTCGAGGAGTTCGGACGGGTCCGCGACCTGCTCGTCGAGGAGCTCGGCATAGACCCGGGCGCCGAACTCACCCGGTTGTACGAGGCGATACTGCGCGACAGCCCCGAAGTCGCGCCCCGGCCACCGCAGTCGCCGGTCACGCGCGGCATGCCGGTGCCCGCCGCACAGGACGACCTGCCGCCCAAGCTGGAGCAGCCGCCCCGCACCCTGCCCTACGACCTGCCGGACTTCACCGGGCGGGAGGCCGAGCTGCAGCGGGTCGTCGCCGCCGGCCGCACACCGGCCCGGGCGGCCGCCCGGATCATCGGCATCGACGGCATGGGGGGCAGCGGCAAGACCGCGCTCGCCGTACACGCCGCACACGAGCTGGCCGAGGACTACCCGGACGGGCAGCTCTTCGTCGATCTGCGCGGATTCAGCCCCGGCGAGAAGCCGCAGGAGGCCGGCCCGGTGATCGACTCCCTGCTGCGCAACCTCGGTGTGCCCGACGACCGGATGCCCGACGGGCTGGAGCGCCGGATCACCCTGTGGCTCAGCATCTGCGCCCAGCGCCGGCTGCTGCTGGTCCTCGACAACGCGGTGGATGCCACCCAGATCAGGTCGCTGCTGCCCGCCTCCGAGGGCTGCCTGGTGCTGATCACCAGCCGGATCCGCATGCTCGATCTCGACGGCGCCGAGTGGCTCTCCCTGGAACTGCTCTCCGGGGACGACAGCGCCGCGCTGCTGGCCCGCACCCTCGGGGAGGAACGTACCGCCTCCGAGCCCGACGCCGCGGCCCAGCTCGTCCAGCTCTGCGGAGGCCTGCCGCTGGCCCTGCGCATCACCGCCGCACGCCTGCGCAACCGGCCGCGCTGGACCATCCAGTACCTCGTCGACCGGCTCGCCGACGAGACCCGCCGGCTGCACGAACTCAGCGCGGGGGAACGCAGCGTGGAGGCCACGCTGCGGCTGTCGTACCAGGCGATGGAGGACGAGCGGCGCGCCGCGTTCAGGCTGCTGGCCGAGCACCCCGGCGGCACCCTCGACGTGCACTCCGCCGCCGCCCTGCTCGGCGAGGGGGTGCACGAGGCCGAGGACGCCCTGGAGCACCTGCTCGACATCCATCTGCTGGAACAGCCGGAGATGGGTCTCTACAGCTTCCACGACCTGGTGCGCACGTACGCGATGGCGCTGGGCGGCGACCCGGACGAAAGCCGGCAGGCCGTCCAGCGCCTGGTGTCGTACTACGTCACGGCCAGCGAGGCCGCCTGCGACGTGCTCTTCCCGGGACGGGCCCGCTACGACACCGGTACCGGCCGGCACGCGTGGCAGCTGCCCTGGCTGGAGACCGACGAGCAGGCGCTGCGCTGGTTCGGCCGCGAGCACGACGCGCTGCGCGCCGTCGTGGAGCGGGCGGGCGCCTACGAGCTGCACCGCGACGGCGTCGTCCTCACCCGCAACTTCATGTTCTACCTCAACCTGCGAGGCCACCACGAGGAGTTCCGGTCGACCAGCCAGCTGGCGGTCGCCTTCGCGCGGGTGCTCGGCGATCCGCTGCTGCTGCCGGTGAGCCTCGGCAACCTGGGCATCGCCCACTGGTGGCTCGGCGCCTTCCAGGACGGCATCGAGGTCACGGAGGAGGCGTTGCGCCTCGCCTCTGCCGCCGACCACCGGCCCACCGAGGCCTTCTGCCTCGACGTGCTGGGCCTTCTGCACAGCGCCCTGGGCAACTTCGACCGGGCCTGCGCCTATCTGGAGCAGGGCATCGCCCTGCACCGCGAGATCGGCGTGGCGCGCATGGAGGCGGAGGCGCTGGCCAACCTCAGCTCGGTGCTGACCTGGATCGGCCGGTATGCGGACGCCGTCCGGCACGCCGCCCGGGCGACCGAACTCAACCGGCGGCTCGGTGAGCGCGGCAACGAGATCACCTCGCTCACCTGGCTCGCGCTCGCCCACCGCGGAGTCGGCGAGGAGGCACGTGCGCGGGCCTGCCTGGCCCAGGCCCTGGAACTGTGCGACGAGACCCTCCAGCCCGGCAACGTGGCCTTCGTCCACGCGCACTGGGCCCAGCTGTGCCAGCGACTCGGCCAGGACCGGACCGCCGTCGAGTACGCGGACCACGCCATGGAACTGGTCGCGGCCCGGGGCACACCCCTGCGCCAGGCGGCTGTGGCCAATGTCGTCGCGCTGGTCCATCTGCGCCGCGGTGACCCGGACCGGGCCGTGGAGCTGTACCGTCACGCCCACTCCCTGGCCTCGGCCCTGGGGTACCGCATCGAGACGGCGCGGGCGCTGCACGGACTGTCCGAGGCGGCCGCCGCCCTCGGCGACGAGGAGGAGGCCCGGGCCCGTGGCCGGGAGGCCGAGGAACTGTACGACGCGATGGGCGTGACGGAGGCGGGCCGTCATCTGTGACGGCCCGCCGGGTCGGTGCGGAAAGCCGGTGCGACCGGCTGTCAGATCCCCACGCTGCCCGGGCCGCGGCCGTCGGCGGGGATCGCGGTGGCGATGATCCCGGGGCCACGGCCGTCCGCCACCGTCCGGGTCACGGCCCCGGGGCCGCGGTCGTCAGCCTGAACCTGCCGGGCGATGTGGTGCGAGGCGGTCGATCCGAGGGCGATGATCACCAGGCCGGTCATCGTCACCACTGCCGTCCGCGTCCGCAGCATCATCGAGCGCATTGTCTTTTCCCCCTGTGTCATCGGTGAGGTCCCGACCTCGGGACATCACCGATGCTCGGGGGGAGCGTTCCCCGTGCCTTCCCGAGTCGTTCCCACGGCCGGGAGCGCCACGGGTAACGGGGCTCACATCCGCAACTGCCGCAGCTGCCGCTGGACATGATCCAGCACGCCCTGCCGCCGGCCGGGCACCCGGCCGCGCAGCCCGGCGAGCGCGGGCCCCGGTCCCGGGCGCGCACCGCGTCGGCGGTCCGGCCCCACTGGTGGTGCGCCCGGTCCACGGCCGCCTCGACGGCGGGCGCGTCGAACACGGCGAGGTCGGCCCGCACCTCGGCCCAGTGCGGCAGGCGCTGGCGCTCGCAGCCTCCGGCGCGGGGACCGGGGCCCGTCCGGGACGCTTCCCGACCCCCACCTGCCGGACGGGCGAGAGCGCCTCAGGCCGCCCGACGCCAGGACAAAAGTCCACTATTTTGCATATCTGCACATAGATGGTCTCCATAGGGATACACGTGCGGAATGGTACGGACACTGAAGCCGCACAGACGGCACGGCGAGCACGTCGCGGCCGACCGTGAAGGCGACACCGGGCAGGCCCCGGCCGCCGTCGGGCCGGACGCGCAGGTGGAGCGGCAGGCCCCGGACAAGCTGACGGAGCTGCCCAAACACTCCTGGGGAACGGTGCTGAAAGGCACCCTGAAGGAGTTCAAGAGGGACGAGCTGGCCGACCGGGCCGCCGCCCTGACCTACTACTCGATCCTGGCCCTGTTCCCCGCGCTGCTCGCGCTGGTGTCGCTGCTGGGGATCGTCGGGCAGTCGGCCACGCAGGCGGTCCTGGACAACATCCAGAAACTCGCCCCGGGCGCGGCCCAGGACATCCTGCGCAACGCCGTCCAGCAGATGCAGGGCAGGGGCGGGCTCGGCTCGGTCATGGCGATCGTGGGTCTGGTGCTGGCCGTGTGGTCGGCGTCCGGTTACGTCGCCGCGTTCATCCGCAGCGCCAACGCGGTCTACGACCTCCCCGAGGGCCGTCCGGTGTGGAAGGTGCTGCCCGTACGGGTCGGCGTGACCGTGGTGCTGATGGTCATGGCCGTGATCAGCGCGCTGATCGTCGTGTTCACCGGCGGCCTGGCCCGGCGGGTCGGCGCCGTGCTCGGGGTCGGCGACACGGCGCTGACCATATGGTCGATCGCGAAGTGGCCGGTGCTGGTGCTCCTGGTCACAGCCATGATCGCGGTCCTGTACTGGGCCACCCCGAACGCGCGCGTCCGCGGCTTTCGCTGGATCACACCGGGCAGCTTCCTGGCGCTGCTGATCTGGATGATCGCCTCCGCCGGGTTCGCGCTGTACGTGGCCAACTTCGGCTCGTACAACAAGACCTACGGGGCTCTCGCCGGCGTGATCATCTTCCTGGTGTGGCTGTGGATCACCAACCTGGCGATCCTGCTCGGTCTGGAGTTCGACGCGGAACTGGTCCGCCAACGTGCCGTCGCCGGCGGCCACCCCGCCGACGAGGAGCCGTACGTCCAGCCACGCGACACCCGCACGTGGGACCCGGAGGACCGCCGCCGCCTCGGACCTGACACCTGAGACGCCCGATGACATGAGCCCATGGGGGTACTCGGACACCCTGGCCCTTCCCGTGGCGCACCCTTGCTCGCACGAAGCTGTCAGGAGGCGGCGATGAAAGCCTCGAAGTTCGTTTACAAGCCGGTCGGTCTGGCTCTGGGCGCCGTGAGTGGCGTACTGGCCGGCGGAGTGTTCAAGCAGGTCTGGAAGCGGCTCGGCCACGAAGAGGACGCTCCCGACGCGACGGACGAGCAGCGTGGCTGGCGGGAGGTCGTGTCGGCGGCCGTCCTGCAAGGCGCGATCTTCGCCGGCGTCAAAGCCGCGGTGGACCGTGGCGGCGCCGTCGCCACCCGGCGACTGACCGGCACCTGGCCCGGCTGACGCGTTGACCGGAACAAGAACTCGATGACGCAAAGGAGCGGGATCCCGAAACGGGATCCCGCTCAGCATCTGCCACATCAGTGCTTGAAAACGTCCTTCGTCTTCTCCTTGGCCTGACGGGCCGAACCCTTCGATTTCTTGGCCTGCCCTTCGGCCGCCATCCGCTCGTTGCCCACGGTACGGCCGACCGCCTCCTTGGCCTTACCCGTGGCCTCTTCCATCTTGCCCTTTGCCTTTTGCCCTCCGGCCATTGCCGTTCACACTCCCAGGTCCGCGGTAGATCACGTTCATATGTCGAGTACCCCCTATGGGGCAGTGAAACGGGGGCCGACACCGTCAGTTTCGGGGTAACAGGGTTCCGAGTGGTCCGAGGTCGAGATTGAGATCCTCCGGACGCACTCCGTGCTGTTCGCAGAGTTCCGTCATCCGCTGGTCGAGCAGCATCAACGTGGTCCCGATCTCGTCAGCCTGTTCATCACTGAGATCGCCCTGTTCGATACGGCGAATCGCCTGGCGCTCCATCAACTGCCGGAGGAGTTCGACCACGGTGAGAACCAGGGTGACGAGGTCACGTCCCATCTGTTCGGAGTCCAGGTCAAGTCGAGAGCCGGTCAAAGGGGGCCTCCATCCGCCCAGGGCGCCGGGACGCGTTCACTGACGGACGACAGCAGGGCATGGAGCGACAGTCGTACCAGCGGAACGTCGGCGATGGCGATGACCAGGTCACCGCTGATCACTACGCCGGTCGCCAGGACACGGTCCAGCAGGTCGACGAGCGGCACCCCGATGGGACCGTCCAGGGGGCCGGGGCTGTCCCAGGGCACCACGCCATGCGTCACGGTCTACACCTCGCCGACGAAGGAATAGGGCACCCACGGCCCCGACAGCTCGATCTGCGCCCCGGTCCGTTCCCCCAGCGCCTGTGCCAGCAGGGTGAGCTCGGCGGCGCGGTGTTCTGCCACCAGGTAGGTCGCGTTGAGGACCTGGACCCGCCGTTCCCCGGCAAGCTGGGGGCCGTGCAGCCGCAGCCTTCGGGACGCTGTGGCGAGGCTGCGCACTTCGGCATCCACTGCTTCCGCAGCCTGAAGCGCCTCGTCCTGACGCCGCTCTCGCCGCTCCTGCGCGCCCCGCTTGCGGTCCAGGTAGGCGAGGCCGGCTCCGGGCGCCGGGCGAGATCGGTCGGCCGGCGTGGTGCTGCGGTTCGAATCGTCCGGCGGGCAGGACGGCACGTACACCTTCACGCCCCATTCGGCGTGGTGCGCAATGCGCTTGAGGGCTGCGTGGAACCGGTCCGCCTCGTTGGCGAGCGCGTCCCGCACCCTCTCCTCACTCTGGTAGAGCGTGGCCATCGGCAGGGGAACGGTGGGACAGCAGGCAGCCACCGCAGCGACGACATCGTGGTGAGCGCGTGCGTATCGCTCCAGTTGCCGCTGGTCGCACAGGCGCGCCTGCCAGGCCTCGTTGGTGAACTCGCATGCTCGGACGGTCTGGACGATCGCTGTCAGTGTCTCCAGCGACAGCGTGCTCACAGGCGCCTTGTCGGTGACACCTGGCAGCCCGGCGACGGCTGACGGGTCCGGGTTCCGGCAGACAGCGAACACATAGGTGGCGTTGGCGTCCGAACGCTCAGGGCCGCGCTCCGTCATGTGCCTCGGTTCTCCTCGGTCCTTGCGGGGGGGGTATCGCTACGGGGTCACCGCTTGGGCAATGCGTCCTTCGTGTGGGTCTCGAGCGCCTCCAGACGCTCACGCAGGGCACGGTTCTCCTCCTGCAGAGCACTGCGGGAAGCCCGCGAGCTGAGTGCCGGATCGGTTTCCCACCAGTCGATTCCGGCCTTCTTCGCGGTATCCACGGACGCCACGAACAGGCGGAGCCGGATGGTGAGCAGCTCGATGTCGAGGAGGTCGATCTTGATATCCCCGGCGATCACGATCCCTTTGTCGAGAACGCGTTCGAGGATGTCGGCAAGGTTGGTGGTCTGCGGGCCGGAGACGGGAGAGAACCTCTCCCGGAAGTCGACATCAGACACGCTGCCGCCTGCGCCCTCGTCGCATCCTGGACGCGGATCCGTCCTCGTCCTCCGCCTCGTCCTCCGCCTCGTCCTCCGCCTCCTCCTCGTACTCCATTTCCTCTCCGTCCTCGTCGTCCTCGTCCTCGTCCTCGTATGCGCCTTCCGCTTCGCCTTCGTCCTCCGCCCCCTCGCCCTCCTCGTCCTCCCCGTCCTCGTAGGCGCCTTCGGCTTCGTCTTCGTCCTCGTGTGCGGAGTCGGCGCCTCCCTCTGCATCACCTTCGCCGTCGTCCTCGGGCTCCTTGCCTTCGGATTCCTCCTGCTCGGCCTCCTCTTCCTCCATGGCGTCCTCGTGGGACACGACGACTTCCCCGTCACGGATTTCGCCGCGCCAGCCTTCGGGCTCTTCATTGGTGAGGGTGACGTACCGCTGGAAGTTCTTGAAGTCCAGTCGAATGCGGCGTCCTTGGGCCCGCCACAGGTTGCCCGTCTTCTCGAAGAACCCGGACGGGTAGTACTCGACGACCAGGACGATGCGCGTCAGGGTGGGTGCCAGTTCATGGAAGCTGACCACGCCGCGGGTAGTGCCCTTGGCTCCTTCGGAGGTCCAGACGATGCGGTCGTCGGGAATCTGTTCCTGGACGGTCGCTTTGAAACTGCGCGAGGAAGGGCCGACTTTGACCTTCCAGTCGCTCTGCACCTCGTCGCTCTTCGAGACGTCGCGAACGCCCTTCGCGAAGCTGCTGAATTGGTCGTACTGCGTCCAGTAGTCGTAAGCCTCGCGCAGGGGCACTCCCACATCCAGAACCTCGGTGATGTTCATGACCTTGCCACCGCTGGACTTGCGTTTCCCCTTCCCCCCGCCAAAGGCTTCCTTGGCCTTCCCCACAATGTTGTCCTTGACGCCCTTGGCCTTCTCCGAAACGAATGCCTTCAGCGGGGAGTCGCCCTGGAGGATGCGGGAGCCGATCGCGGGAAGCGAGCCACCGTTCTCGGCCGCATCGGAAAGCTTCCCGGTGACGTCGGTCAGTTTGTCACCCGCCTTCTCGGCGAGATGCTCCACCTGTGCGGAGAGGAAGTTGCCCAGCTCTTCGCGGAGCCGGTCCACGCCCGATGCTTCCTCGGCAGGTTGGTTCTCCGTCTTGGTCATGACTGGCTACCTCCGACGATCGGCGCGCTTGGATGCTGCTCGCTTCGATGGCGTCGTCTTCCTGGCCGCGGACTTCTTGGCGGGAGCCGTCTTCTTCGCCGCTGTCTTCTTGGCAGGAGCCGTCTTCTTCGCCGCCGGCTTCCTGGCCGCGGACTTCTTGGCCGGAGCGGCTTTCTTGGCGGCGGCGGGCTTCTTCGCCGCCGTCTTCTTGGCCGGTTCAGCCTTCTGCGGCGCGGCCTTGGCCGTCCGAGCCCTCTCCCTCTGGGCGGCAGCGGCCTTCTTGGGTGCCGCCGGTGCGGGTGTCCTGCGGGCCCGAGCCGATCGCGGAGAACTGCGGCGCCGCTGCGGCCGCGCCGCTTCCGGCTCTTCCTCTTCCTCTTCCGCTTCCGGCTCTTCCCCTTCCGGCTCTTCCTCTTCCTCCTCCTCTTCGCCCTCGCCCTCGTACGCGTCTTCCGGCTGCTCCTCCTCTTCCTCAGCCTGGTCCTCTGCGTACTCGGCCTCCGGCTCCTCCTCCTCCGGCTCCGCCTCTTCGGCTTCCTCTTCCTCTTCCTCTTCCTCGTACTCCGCCTCTCCCCCTTCCTCTTCCGGCGCGTACTCCTCCTCGCCCTCGTCCTCGTCCGCCTTCTCGCCGAGCCGGGCCGTGCGGTCGCTGATGGCGTCGGCGAGCGTGCTCATGCCCCGGTCGGCAGCGGCTGTCACTGCCTTGCGGCCCGCCTCGAGGACTTCCCCTCGCAACTGCTCCTGCAACTCGGCGAACTGCGGGATCTCGCCCAGCCTGCGCATTCCTTCGGCCGCGAGCTGACGAGGTTCAAGGCCGAATCGCCGACCCGCGAGATAGGTCGCGATGGACAGAGCCAGTCGGCCCTTCTTCGTCCGTCCCAGCACATAGCCGCCGACGACAGCGGCCGCGAGCGCCACCTTTTCCTTGTCATCCATGAGTGCGTCACCTTCGATCGTCCGGCGCAGGGCAGACCCGTGCGGCATGCAGCCGGTCGAGCAGCCGTTCCTCTTCCCGTTCGAACTCCTCCAGGCTGATGTCTCCTTCTTCAAGTTCCCGGTTCAGGAGAGCCAGCTGGGCACGGAGCACTCCTGGGTCGTGCAACTCGCGCTCAGCTGCGTCGTTGAGCTTCTCCGCCACCCACATCACGCTGCGGACCGGTGCGATGGGGAGCGTGAGCAGTCCGGTGATCAGTCCCATGTCAGGCTCCGACGGTCCGGACACGAGTGCCTTCAGCGGAGACGAAGCTGTAGCAGGGCAGCGGGCCCGCGAGACGCAACTCGACACGTTCGGAGTGCGTCTCGGCGAATTGCTCTGCCGCGCTTCGGAAGTCGTCGCTGTCGCCGCGGTCGACGAGGAACGACATGTTCAGCACACATCCCTGGACTTCGGGCCCCGAGGCAACCGCGCGGGCCCTGGGTGTGAGCTCGCTCAGAAGTCCCCGACCGGCTTCCGCGGCCCTGCTCTCCAGAGCAGCCGCCACAGCCTCACCCAGCCGGAGGTTGGCTTCGTAACCGGGCCGCCGAAGCGCCTCGTCCCGCAGGCGCCGGAGTTTCCTGTCGTCCGCGAGGAGGCTTCTCAATGCGTTCTGTGCCGGGAACGCCTTGATGTTGACCTCGACCCCGTCGGAGAGGTGTTCCAGTGCCGCCAGGTGGTCCGCCTCGCCGGCTGTCAGCTGACCGCGCACCGTCTCCTCGTCCGGCGCGACCGTCCCGAACCGCATGGGCAGAACCGGGCCCTGGTCCGACAGGCGCAGCAACAGATCCTGGTGCGCCAGAAGATCGCGCCGTCTGGCGCGGAGTTTCGGGGGAGCCTCACTGACGACAGCGGCGACCCGCCCCTGCTCGATCGTCCGCAGCGGGGCAGCCGGGCTGCCCACACCGCCCACGCCCGTCGGCAATCGTCTCCTCGCCCGGATGACCGCGTAGACGTACACACCGTCGGCTGTCACGACTCATGCCTCCACGGGGCGTCGTCGGCTCGTACCGCCACGGGCGGGAGCACGCCGCTTCCTGGGCCGTTCCTGCTGCTCTTCCTCGTCTTCATCAGGCTCGTCGGCATCGTCGTCACGGCCCCCGACCGCCTTGCGCACCGTGTCACCCACGCTTTCCGCGGCCTCGCGGACCTTGCGCTTGCCGATGGACTTGGCAGCCTTTCCGCTGAACAGCTCGGGAACGGTGGTGCTGCCGGAGTCATGTTCCAGGTCCAGCCGGTTGCACGCCTCCGCGAACCTCAGGTAGGTGTCCACACTCGCCACGACAATGCGCACATCTACCTTGAGGATCTCGATGCCGACCAGGGAGACCCGGGCGAACACGTCGATCACCATGCCCCGATCAAGGATGAGTTCCAGCACGTCGTACAACGTGCCGGCGCGCGGTGGGCAGGCCACTACCTCATCGGAGTAGGTGGTCGTGGGCATGGGGGCGTCCTTCCGCTGGTCAGGCAGATCTGGGGTCACTCATCGGCGGACCCTCGCCGGTAGCGGCGGACCCTGCAGTACTCCAGTAGTTCGCCGTCCTGATCGAGTTGCACCTCGTACGAGGCAAGAAGGCTCGTCGTGTCCGGAATCCGGGGCAGCTCAAGGACGTCCACGACGACGCACCAACCGTCGTCGATGCGTCTCACCGCTGATACGCCCTCCGTGGGGTGGCCGATCAGCCCCTCCAGGCTCCGGCAAGCAGCACGCGCGGCATGCTCCGCTCCCCGCACGGATGCCGTGCGGCGAGCGGCTGTCGTCGAGGACTTCCCGGCGCGCGGCCGACGTTCTTCTGCCATGAATACAAGTCTGATCGGTATCGGACGACGCGCACCTTGAGCGGAGCAGACGGGCGCACGTGCCGGGCTGCGCCGCTGTCACCCGCGCTCGGTCCCTTGGCGAGGTCGCGAAATACTGCGCCGCGTCTCCCACTCTGCGGTGAGAGCCACCGCCGACGGCGGCTTCAGGGGGATGGTCTGGCCGGCCTGTGCCTGGGCAAGCTGCGTGCCGGTTGCCGATGAACGACGATGGAGAGACAGGGGCCGGCCGGTTCTGTGGTTTCCGCCCCCAGGGCGCATACCGCCGTAGCGCGCCGACCGCGGCGGAGGGAGTTCGCCGTGGACCCACCCGCCGCCTCCGGTCCGGAGGAGCATGGCCGACCTGAGCGGAGCGGCCCGTTGAGCAATGCCGAACGAGCGGAGTACGAGCGACTCCGGCGCGTGATCGGCACACGACACCGGCGACTGCGACTCTGCGGGGCTTCCCTGCTTCTCACGCTGGCCGTTCTGTTCGCACCGGTCAGCGTCGTTGCCACGTGGGTGAATTCCGAGGTCACCGATGTTGATCGGTATGAGCAGACCGTCGCACCTCTCGCCAGGGACCCCGCCGTCCAAGATCTGATGATTGATCGTGTCACCGACCGCCTGGTGGAGAGCATCGACGTTCGCAAGATCGCCGACGCGCTCGCCGACACGCTGGCGGACCGTGATGCACCCCGCTTCCTCGTCGACGCGGCCCGGTCGCTGGACGAACAGCTCAAGACCGGACTGACGACCGGCGTGCGCTTCGCGGTCGAGAAGGTGGTGACGAGCGACGCCTTCGCCAAGGCGTGGAACGAAATCCAGCGCGGCGCGCACACCGCCGCGACGAGTGTCCTCACGGGGGAGGGAGGCGGAGCGCTCGAGGTCAAGGGCGACACCATCACACTGAACGTCGGCACGGTGATGGAGGAATTGCAGCAGCAGGTGATCGGCGTGACGCTGGTCGAGGCAGCAGACATTCCCGGGGCCGACAAGTCGATCGTGCTGGTTCGGAACGACCATCTGAGTGAGGCCCGTGATGCTGCCCGCTGGCTCGGCGTTGTCGGCCCGTGGTTGCCCTTGGTGGTGGTGGTGCTCGCCGGGCTGGGCATCTGGGCGGCACCTTCCCGCCGGGTTGCGCTGATGGCCGCCGGCATCGGCATCGGCATCATGATGTGCGGGCTTCTCGTCGGACTCGCCGTCATGCGCCAGATCTATCTGGATGCGGTGACTCCGGAAGCCCAGTCGCAGGATGCCGCAGCAGCCGTCTACGACACCCTGGTGAGGTTCCTGCGGCAGGCCGTCCTCACCGTGCTCCTCACGGCCCTGCTCACCGTGATCACGGGGTATCTGTACGGACGAGGCCGCGGTGCCACCGCCGTGCGGTCGGCCGTGGACCGAAGTACCGAGACTGCCGGGCACGCGCTCGCCCGGACGGGGGTGACGACAGGTGCCGTCGGACGGTGGCTGCGCACGAACCGCGCCCTGACCACAGGCGCCGTCATCGGCGCCGGGGGCCTCACGCTCTTCCTGTGGAACTACCCCACGCCCGCCTCCGTGGCCCTTCTGCTTCTGCTCGTCGTGGTGGTCCTGGTGATCCTGGGCGTCCTTGCCGCTGCGGATGGGGCGGAGCAGCACTTACAGATGCGAGCTGCTGGCACCGGCACGAAGCAGCGCGCAGAACGGCCGCGGCGGATCGGCACGCGGCAGGTCCTCTACGGCCGCTCGTCCGAGGGAAGCCCGAAGACGCGGTACGTGCCTGGAGGAGGCACTCCCCGAAGGGCCGCGCCGGTGCGCCTGGCGGCTGGCCCTCGACGCGTGCTCGGCCCTCCTCGACCGCTACCTGGCCGGACCGGTGACGAGTCCCGGATGACCGACCAGCCGAAACCGCCAGCTGGCCGCGGCCATCGCCGGCAGCCGCTGGACGGCATCCGCGGAAGGGACTTCGGCGCGCACGGCCACTTCGACAGACAGCCGCAGAACGCGGTCAGGACGTGTCTGCCGTCGGGGAGTCGGGCTCGTCTTCGGCCTTGGCCCTGTCCCGGACGTCTCGCGGCGTGGGTGCGGTGACGTTCCGCTGCTCCGCGGACCGCTGCCGCGTCTCGTCGTCGACCGGAGGTGTGTCGTGGTCGTCGGGGGTCTTCATGGGGTTCTCCTCTCTCGAAGGGTCTGTGCCCTTGCCTTGTGCCGCATCGCACGGCGAGCGGGGGTGCCGGCCGGGGACAGACGGGTGTGCATCACCTCGCCGCGTCTGTCGTCTTCCGCAGTGGCATGGCCGACAGCACCGCCGCCGCAGCTCTGCCGTGCAGGGCGTCCAGCGTCCTGATCTGCTGTTCCGCACGGTCCAACAGCTGTTCCAACCAGGCCGGCTCCAGACGCGGCTCGTCTGCCGAGGCCGAGAGCAGGGCTCGCCACAGCAGAACCTTGCCCTGCACCCCCACTCGCATGGCTTCGAGCTCGACCAGTATCGCCAGGCCGGAGCGGCGCAGCAGCCGACCGTTGGGCTTCACCCTCGCGACCTTCTCGCCCAGCCAGGCGCCGTACACCTTGTAATGGCTCACCGCGACGTCGAGATCCGCGAGGAGCCGCAGCAGATGCTGCCGGTCCTGGGAGATCTCCGCTGCCAGGTTCTTCAGCTCGCCGGCGAAAGCCATGTCGCGGTGTTCTCCGGCCATGCGCCGGGCGAGCTCGGTACCGGCTGTCGCGCCGGCCAAGTGATCGTTCAGGTAGATGTCCAGGGTGTGTCGCCGTCCCCGTTCGTCGCCTGATCTGCCCGCTGTCGGTTTCATGGTTTTCCCTCCGCCGAAGCCGTTCCACGATGGCCGAGTGCCCCATCTGCGCCAGGCAATCGCTGTTGCGGTGCGGCAGTCGGGCGGCGCGGCATCTCTCCTCGCTGCTGGCGGCTTCGTCTGCGGCCACGCCGCCTCGTCGTCGGTTCGAGCCACACATGAGCGCAGCTTCCCAAGCTGGGAGCGAGGCACACGCGTGCGCGGCCGACCGGCCGGACCCTGATGATCAGCCCTGGGCCGTCCGAGATCCCCCTCACCAGTCGCCCCCTCCCCCGGAAAGGCCGACGCATCCGCAGCGTGCCGTCGATAGGCTCGGACCTGTGAGCGAAGACGCCCGCCTCATAGCGAACCACCGACTCCACGTCGTACCCACGGTCCTGGCTCTGGCCAATCCGCCGTGGCAGCGGGATGTCTGGCTCGACCCGACGGTGTTCGAGAACGTGGACCACGTCTTCCACACGCTCTTCGACGACTTCTGTGACGCCGACGAGCCCGAACGATTCCTCGGCATCAGTCTGAGGACTGATGAAGAGGTCGCTCTCATGCGTGAGCTGGGCGCCGCCCTCAACGACGCAGCGGCCCAGGCGCCCGACGGCACGGACGAGGAGTATCTCCAGTCGTCCCGTTGGCCAGAGGTCGTTGCCGTCGCCGGGCGCCTCGCTCAGGTCATGGTCGCGAACGACCTGAAGGAACTCGCTGCGCTGCACGGGATCAACCTGGGCCCCGGCACTCGTCGCCGGACACGCGCGGACACCTAGCACCATGACCGCGGGTCAGATGAGTACCGGCCCAAGGTCAACAGCCTGCCCACGTTGCTTCGGGACGAAGAGCTTGTGGAGCGGGGCGAGCAGTGGGCCCCGACCTGCCCCGGGCCGTTCTCCTCCGGGCGGTGCCGCTGGTGCGGAGCCGCGACGGCCCTGACCTCGTCGACGATGCGCAGGTTGCGCTGGAAGTTGTCGCCCGTGGAGCGCGGGTTGGTCGTGCGCCAGTCGGCGTCGGCGATGCCGTCGGCGGAACGGATCCGACCGGTGAGGAAGCCGTGGCCGAGCGGCGGGTACGGAACGAAGCCGATGTTCAGCTCGCGCAGCTGCGGCAGGATCTCCGCCTCCGCATCCCGGGTCCACAGGGAGTACTCGGTCCGCAGAGCGGTAACGGGGTGGACGGCGTGCGCGCGAACTGTCGCTGCGCAGCGACACCTTCCGCCGACCGTGGGCCGAGCACGATGTCCTCGCCCACACCACCGGGAGCAAACGCCTCCACCACCCGCTCGTCGGCGACCTCACCCTCGAATACGTGGTCCTCGCCGTCGAAGGCGACCCCGACCAGACCCTCATCGTCCACACCCCGGAACCCGCTGGAGGACATCGCCGAGGCCCACGACCGGGTCGACGCGAGTGGCCCGGGGGACGGGTACTCGTCACCAACCCCGGTCAGGACGGCCGGAATGCGTGACCGTGCGGCCGGATCGTGGGCCCCATGTCCGGCCTCGGAGTCCCAGACCGCCTCCGTGGCCCGAGGGGGTCGCTCGCGGCGGCCATCAGGCACCCCCGGCGGTGACCGGCCTTGGGGGCGACATGCCGCCCATGGCGTAATCGGCTCGTTGGACCGGGCGGCGATGCAAGCCTGTGCCGGTCGGCGACGTCGTGCCACGCCGATCGCCGCTGCCTGCCGGATCGGCACCATGAGTCGGGGTGTTGAAGGCGCCGACGCCGTTTCCGGGCGGTACCGCCACGGACCGGCTGCGGTGCGACGGGGCCGGGACACCGGGCCGGGCCGCGTTCGCCGTCCCCCGCCTGGCGAACACCGCGTGTTCGCGGCCACCCCGATGAGTTCCCCATGCCCGTGACGAAGGGAAGCAGACAGCGATGACGGACGGTGGGCGGAAGCCGGGCAGGATCGGGGTGGACCGGTCGGAGGGGTTCGGCGAACGACTGCTGGGTGTGCTGCTGGACCGGGCCCACGAGATGCCGCCGGAGTTGATCGCCCCGCTCGTCGCGGAAGAGGTGGCCAGGGTCGGCGGGCGGGAGGTCTCCATCCTCCTCCAGGACTACGAACAGGTGCTGCTGGTGCCCCTGCCGGGCCGGAGGCTGAGGGTCGGCGGCCCCGAGCCGGTCGAGGGCTCCCCCGCCGGCGAGGCGTTCCTGAGCCGCACCACGGTGGAGGTGGCGCAGGACGGCCATGTGCGGATGTACCTGCCGCTCCTCGACGGCAGCGACCAGATCGGGGCGATGGCCGTCACCCTGGACAGGGTCGACGACGACGACCGGCGTCTGCTCCGCAGACTCGCCGGCCTGGTCGCGGACATGATCGTCACCAAGGACGCCTACACCGACCTGTTCTTCCAGGCCCGCCGCAGCGCCCCGATGAGCGTGGCCGCGGAGATCCAGTGGTCGTTGCTGCCTCCGCTGTCGATGACCGTTCCCCAGGTCGAGGTGGCCGGAATCCTGGAGCCCGCCTACGACGTGGCCGGCGACAGCTTCGACTACGCCCTCAACGGCGACATCCTGCACGTGGCCATGATCGACGCGATGGGCCATGGGCTGGATGCGGCGACCATGGCGACGGTGGCCATCGGTGCCTACCGCCACACGCGACGGGCCGCTACCGATCTGTCCCAGGTGTACGCGTTCATGGACCGGGCCATCAATGAGCAGTTCGGTCACGACCACTTCGTCACCGCACAGATGATGACCCTGAACATCGTCACCGGCCGGCTGCAATGGGTCAACGCCGGCCACCCGGCTCCGTTCCTGATCCGGGACCGCGCCGTCGTGGACCGGCTGGAGAGCCCGACCACGTTGCCGGTCGGCTTCGGCGGTGAGCAGCCGGTGGTCAGCGACCGGATGCTGCACCCCGGGGACCGGCTGCTGTGCTTCACCGACGGCCTGATCGAGGAGCACCAGGCGGGCGGGGAACAGTTCGGTGAGGAGCAGCTCATCGAGTGGACCGAACGGATCCTCCGCGACCGCACCGAGGTACGGGCCGTGGTGCGAGCCCTCTCCCACGCCCTGAAACACGAGCGTGGCGGCACCACGAGCGACGACGCGACCATCTTCCTCATCGAGTGGCGGGGCGGCGACGCCGACCACCTCACCGCCCTCGACTGAGCCCGCTACTGAGGCGACTGAGCCCGCGACGAGGGCCCGCCCGACCGGTCACCCCGCGGTGCGCCCCGACGCGGGACACCCGAGCGGGGCCGCGGGCACAACGGCCTGCGGCCCCGCCATGGCCGAGGAACCTCGCTTCGTCCTGCACGCGGTTCGGCGGGCGACGGACTCGGCCGCCACCGACGAGGGATCCCGGCGGGCGGGCGTCCGCTGCTCCGGCACGGCCGCAGCGCGGCGCGGTGTCCGACTCAGCTGGTCTTCGGGGGGACCCGGGCAGACGGGGGCTCGGTGGCGAGCGTGGTGTCCTTCCGGCCTGCCGGGAGTACGACCCGCTGCTTCGGGCCGAGTGCGCCGGGCCCGCCTTGCGCCGGTACGGTTCCGGATCCTGCCGCTCGTCCGGGGGCCGGCCGTCGGCTGCCCGTCCGCCGCGCCGCGCGTCGGCAGAGGTGGGGCAGGAAGGTGTAGAAGCGGTCGGGAAGGAACACGGCGTCCGCGACGATCATCGCGCCGGAGAAGAGAGGCAGGCCCATGAGCACCGCGATGCCGATGTGCATGCCCAGCAGCATGGTGAGAACGGGGTACTTGAGCCTGCCGAAGAGCACGAACGGGAAGGCGACCTGCAAGAGCACGGTCAGGTATCCGGCGATGGCGACCAGAAGCGTGTGCTCGTCCACGAAGTGGGAGAGTGCGGGCCAGGGCCGGAAGAGTTCGAGGTTCAGGACGTAGTGGAAAGCGGTGCCGCTGCCCCAGGAAGCGCCCTGGACCTTGTACAGGCCGGCTGATCCGTAGAGGAAACAGACCTGTGCCGCGATGACGAACATGCCGCAGTTGTGCACCACCGTGATCAAGGTGGTCCGGGCATCGCGGAGTTGCTGCGCGAAGAGGCTCCTCGTCGGTTCCGTCGTGTTCCCCGCACGCACCGCCTTCAGCCGGTATCTGCGCGCGTCCAGGGACCAGCGCCGGCCGCAGGCGGTGAGGACGAGGTAGAGGGCCATCAGCAGGATCAGATTGTCGCCCCCGTCCGTCATGAAGATCGCCCGGCCGTGGAAGGAGGTCACCACGACGGCGAAGAGGACGGACATGACACGGGTCCGCCAGCCCAGCATGAACAGAGCGGACGTGACGAGGGCCAGCCCATAGCAGAGCTCGAAGTAGGTACGGCTGTCGGACAGGGCCAGGATGCTGAACCAGCCCGTCTGCTCGAAGAGCTGGTGTGCCAAGGCGGGCGTCCACGGAGAGCCGGGACCCCAGATCTCGTCCCGGTGCGGGAACTCACGCAGCAGAAAGATCAGGTAGAGCAGCCCGTAGCCGATGCGCAGCACCGACACGGCGTACAAGGACACCGGTCGACCGGTCAGGAGGCCCCACGCGGCGGTGATCCGGCCGAGGAGCCATCGGTCGGTGCCGGAGAGCGCGGTCGTCTGCGCCTCACTTCGCATGGCGGGTCACCTTCCACCAGGGAAGAAGCCGGCTCTCGACCGGCGTCGACGGACGGCTGCCGACGCGGGTGCCGGGCGCGGCGACGGACACGGTGACGACGCGGAGCTGAACGAAGTCGAAAGTGCCGCCGTTGTGGGCGGCGACGCGGTCCGCGGCGATGTTGCTCAGGTACTTCTGCATCATCAGGGCGCGTTCCGTGCGCGACTCGTCGTCCCCTCCGTGCGAGTCGACGTAGCCGGCCCAGGCCCGACGCAACATGTTCTGGGCCGTGTGGCTCGGGAACACCTGGTGCTCGACTGCGGAACGGTCCACGGCGGTCAGGTCGAACCAGGGACTCACCTGAACCGATCCGCCGGAACCGGTGTGTGCGGTTCTTGCCAGAATCTTCCGGTTGACGGATTCGGGGTCCGGGGCGAAGAGCCGCCAGTTCTGTTCGAAGAAGGGGTACACCCATGCATTGATCAGCGGGCTGTATCTCCTGGAGACGGTGTTGGCCGGTGCCACGTGGAGGAACACCAGAATCACGTGGACGACACTCACCGCCAGGCACAGGACCACGGCGGTGTACAGCCCGGCTTTCCGTGCACGGGCGCCTCTCGGCAGCCCGGAGGGTGCGGCCATGGCGTCAGGACATTCCTGCGTGGCCGGACCGGAGTCGGACTGCTGGATTTCCTCCACGTCCGCTGCGTCAATTCCGCTCGACACCGCCTACCTGTCTTTCTCATATCAGCTGCTCGCGTCCGGCGTTTTCTGCTGACTGCCGCCGAAGGCGCGCGGCGGATTCGATGGGAATTCCGCCGCGCGCCGTCATCCGGTGAGCGGACTGGCCGCAGTGGGCCGGCTAGCCGTCGTAGCCCTCGGAGTGGTCGTTGCCCTCGTAGTCCTTGGGTGCCTCGTCGTAGCCGTAGTTCTCGTCGGGCTGCTTGCCGTGCTCGGGCTTGCCGTGCTCGGGCTTGTGGTGGTCGGGCCGGTGGTGGTCGGGCCGGTGGTGGTCGGGCCGGTGGTGGTCGGGCTTGACGGGCTGGAAGTAGGACCCGAGGTCCAGCTTGCCGCCGTGGCCCGGCCCGCCCGGCTTGCCGCCGTGGCCCGGCCCGCCCGGCGCGTGATCGTTCCCGCCGGTGCCGTTCCCTGCGGTGTTGCCCGCGGTGTTCCCGGTGTTCCCGGCGGTGTTGCCCGCGGTGTTACCGGACGTGTTGCCGGCGACGTTGCCCGAGGTTCCGCCGGTTCCGACGATGGGTCCGCCCAGGACGCCACCCGTGACGACACCGCCGCCGAGGAGACCCCCGCTGGTGCTGGTGCCCGCGCTCGTTCCCGCGCTCGTTCCCGCCGACGTTCCACCAGCGGTGGAGCTCGCGCACCCGCCGAGGAAGACCCTGTTGTTGTTGAGGGTCACCGAACCCACCTGGGCCAGCAGCCGGCCCTCGACGTTCGTTCCCTGGTTCACGGTGATCGAGTTCCCGGCCATGAGGGTGCCCACGAAGCTGGTGGTGACGCCGAGCGACGCATCTTGGCCGATCTGCCAGAACACGTTGCACGGCGAAGCGCCGTTCGTGAGGAGGATCCGGCTGCTGGTCGCCGTCGTCAGGGATTCAGGGATCTGGAACACCCAGACCGCGTCGGCACTTCCCTGACCGTCCAGGACCAGGTCGCCGGTGATTCCGACACCGGCGAGGGCATGGTAGACGCCGGGAATCAGTGCCGGGCCTCCGCCGATTCCTGCCGGAAGCGCGAAGTCCTGCGCCTGGCCGGCGGCGTTGTTGTAGGCCACGAGCAGGTCGGCCTTGGCCTGGAGGGCCGCGGCGTCCGCAGCGTGCACGGCACCGCCCACCAGGCCGGGCGGGAACCCGGTGATGGCCGGGTTCGGGTGCGTCCCGAGGTCGTGGGCGAGCACCGAGTTGCCGGTGTTGGTGACTCCCTGACCCGCCAGAACGGAGTAGCTGGCGGTTGTGCCCAGAGGCACGGGCAACGCGATCGCCGACGCCGCCGTCGGCGTCACGGCGACCATCACAGCGGAAACCGTCACGGCGAGGGCCGCCGCGACGCCGCCGTCGGCGTCACGGCGACCATCACAGCGGAAACCGTCACGGCGAGGGCCGCGCCCAGCACGCCGGACAAAGTACGGCGGCGAGCTGCTTGCGGAATCTTCAGCTTCATCGAAAGGCCATTTCCTGTGGGGGCCGTGGCATACCGGGCCCTACCGATCACCCGGGAAGCCTTGTTGCTGCTGCCGCATATTACGCAGGGATATCCCTGCATTCGCATAAACGGGACGGAGGGGAATTACCTCTCAGGCGAACGGCGCACGGCACT
>NZ_KQ948793.1 GCF_001514205.1 Streptomyces griseoruber
CTGAGCCGACGCGGATTTGTCGGCATAGCGGCAGGCGTCGGCGCCGCCGGGCTGTTGGGCGGCCCACTGGTCCAGCCGGCCAACGCCTCCGCGCACCCGCTGGGCCCTGTGCGGCCGAGATACCGGCAGGGCAACCAGAACGTCTGGGAGGACAGTGTGCTCCCCGTGCACCAGGCGGGTCAGGTGAAGCTGTGGGAGGGCTCGTACACCCTCGACTCCCACCTGACGCTCCACCCCGCCCCTGGACACACTCCCGGCTCGTCCGTGATCCAGCTGAAGTCGGGAAGCGACAGAGCGGTGTGAGCGCCTGCTTCTCGTCCCCCTCGAAGCAGCTGTTGAACTCGGGGTGTTCGAGCTGCAGCGGAGTGTGGAGCAGGTCGCCGATGACACAAGGCCCTCATCCTGCCCGCGCACCTTCCCGGCCACGGTGCCGCCGAGGTGGAGCGCAGCGGCAGCAACTTCAAGATCAAGGATTGGGCGGGATTCAGCCGCATCTGACCGGCCGGAAAGACGACCCGGCCCCGCAAGCGCCCGCCCCGCTGCCACTCGGCGATGAGCGGATGAGGCCGGCGACCGCCGGGCACGAGCGGGGCGCCGGCACCCGGCACAGGCCGGCGCCCCGTGACCACCTGGGCTGCCCAGGTACTGTCCCAGGCTCAGCAGAGTGGAGTACTCACCGCCGTGTTCCGCGGAAGCACAGTGCAGAACCCAGCCGCAGTCCGAGGGCCTCCAGCTCGACCACTCCCCACTCCGGTCCCGACAACGCAACCTGCCAGGCGCGGCCGGCTGTGCCGTCCCGACATCGCCCAGTCGGCTCGCGGGCGGCCGACGCGCCTGATGAGTCCTGAACCCGCCGCGCCTTCAAAGAGCAGTCACCTGACGCATACCGGACAGATCGCCGACACGCCGAGACTGGTGCCGCGGCAGCGGTGCGTCGAGGGCCTCCGGTGCCCCTCCTTCCGGCACTCGGTTCGCCGCGGCGACGAAGGACCCCGGGCGGACATCCCGGGGGACGACGGCCTCCACGCCGTCGGCCGGAGATCGCCCCGTCCACTCAGCTCACGGAAGGATGTACGGAGACCGTCATGGTGGCAAGGAAGACGGCGTTGCTGTGGGACCGCTTCGCCGCCGTCGACCCCGGGCTGATGCGTCTGGCCTCCGCGATGCGCGCCGTCCTCGGCGCCGCCGCGTCCCTCATCGCCCTGACGGCCCTGGGGCAGTCCGACACGGAGTTGCTGGTCGGTGGGTTCACCGCGATGGTGACCTCACTGGCCATCAGCGACCTGCACCCGCGCGACCAGCTCATCACACTGGGACTCGGCGCTCCGATCTCCCTCGCGGCCCTGGCCGCCGGAGCCGTGCTGACGCCGTACCCGGTCGCGGCCGGGACCGTGTTCCTGCTGCTGATCTACGTCGCCGTCCACGCCCGCCGGTACGGCGCCAGAGGGCAGGGCGTGGGCATCTTCGGCTTCATGGCCTTCTTCCTGGCGCAGTTCACCGGGGCACGAGTGGCCCAACTGCCGCAGATGGACGCGGCCGTCCTGGTCGCCTTCGGGGCCGTCGTCGCCGTCTGTTACTGCCCGGGATTCATGACGGCGTCCCGTGTTCTCGCCCGGCTGCGGCGCACCTTCGACGGGCGGCTACGCGACGTCCTGCGGGACACGGCCGCCCTGCTCAGCTCCGGACAGGACGCCGACGCGCTGAGTCTGTCGTTGGAGCGCCGTCTGGACAGGCTGCACGAGGCCGTGCTCCTGATCGAGGATTTTCTCGGTGAGCGCGCGGTCGACGAGGCCACCGACGGCCAGATCCTGCGGCACATCTCACGCGCGGAGGTTGCTGCCCAGCGGCTCACCGTACTGGCGGTCCGCGCGGTCCGCACGGCACCGGCCGCCGACGATCTCGCGGACCGGGCCGCACGGGAACAGCTCGCGGCACAGATCCGCCTCCTCCGCCACCAGCCCACCCCGGGAACGGTTACCGCCGCACGGGAAGACGCCCCGGCGATCCTGCCGACCGCGTCGGCACCATTGCAGGACTGTCTCCACGGCGTCGACGAACTAGCGGCAGCCGTGCGCCTTCTCGGTCCGCACGGCAGCTCCCCGACGGCAACCAGGACGGCTCCGCACGCGCCCGCGACACCGCGGACACGGGCGTTCAGTGTCAAGCGGTACCGCGAAGCAGACTCCGAAGACCGCAAGCGCGGAACAACCCGGCAGGCCCTCCAGGTGACCGCCGCCTCCGCGCTGTCCATCCTCGGCGGTCACCTGCTGTCCCCGGACCACTGGTACTGGGCCGTCGTGGCAACGTGGGTCGTGTTCATCAACACCGAGAGCACCGGCGAAGTCCTGCTGCAAAGCGTCCGCCGACTGGCCGGCACAGTCCTCGGCGCGGTGTTCGGCTACGGCCTCGCCGCCCTTGCCGGACCATACGGACCACTGCTTCTGGTTCTGCTGCTGGTGTGCATGTTCGGGATCTTCTACACCCCGTCCGACGCCTACTGGGCGGTAACGTTCTTCATCACCGGCGCACTGAGCATGCTGCTCTCGCTGCTGGACACCTTCTCGACGGACGTGCTCGTCCTGCGCGTGCAGGAAACCGCGCTGGGAGTCTCCTGCGGCGTCCTTGCCACCGTGGTCGTGCTGCCCCTCACGGTCCGCCGGGCCAGCGACGAGGAACTGGTCCACTTCCTGCTGGTCCTCAGGCGCCTCCTGGATGCGACGACGCGGAGCCTGAGCACCGACACCACGACGAGCCTGATACGCGCGGCCCATGATCTCGACCAGGCACTGGAGTCCCTCCGCAAAGCCTGTCTGCCGCTCACCCACCCGCTCAATCCCCAGCGCGCCCGTCGCGATCGCGCCCGCCACCTGCTGGAACTGCTGGAAGCCGGGGCCTACCACGCACGGAGTCTGGCCGCCGTGACCGGGCGCCTCCCGCAGGGCGACGACGCCGCGTACACCACCCAGGTCACCGCGGCGGCCGGCCGCGCCCAGGAGAGAGTGACGCGCCTGATCCGCCTCGCGAGTCGTCGGCCGGGCACCGCCTCCCACTCGGCACGCCCCAAGGTCACCAGGGCACTGTCCCTGCTCTCCGGCGAACGGCGTATGCGTCACGGACGACCGTCGCCGCAACGGCGCCTGCTGCTCCACATCGACCGTCTCGACACAACCTTGATCGCGCTCACCGAAGCCCTGGACCCGCCCGCGCCGGCCGCCGAAGACCCCGTGGCTCCGTCCGCGGGCGGCGAGGTCTCCTCGCTGCCCAGCCCGGGACGAGCAGCCGCCTCCTGAGCGGGTTGGTGCCGGCCGGTGATGAACCGCAGGCTGTTCCCACGCACGCGCAGGACCGGATCGACGCACGGCTCCTCCGGTTTTCGCGTTGCGTCCGGATCAGCGCAGAGGCTGGGGTCCAGGTGCAGTCACGTGACGCATACCGCAGCACGTCCGGCAAGACGCACCATGGCTGAGCAGGGTCGTCCACGGACGGACGCGGACGGGGCGGCCCTGTTTCCACTGGCAAGGACCACGGTCTGATGCCCGCACCGACCTCGGCGGCGGGACCGCCCGAGGCCGAAGCCGCCGCGACCGCGGTCACGGCGCCACCGGTGCACGGCCCCCGCTGGGGCGCGGCACCCCCACTACCCGTCATGAGCAGCTGCTCATCCGTGTCTCGCCCGCGCCTGCGGCCCGAGCGCGCGGAACCGATCGAACTGGAGAGAACCGTGGACACCATCACCCTGGGCGATGTCACCGTGACCCGTGTCTGGGAGTACTACGGTCCTGTTGACCTGACGCCCGAAGTATTCGTCCCGGAGAGCCCGGCGCAGGCGTGGGAGACCCACCGTTCCTGGCTGGTTCCGGACTTCCTGGACGCCGAGACCGGGATCGTCAACTCGGCGATCCAGACCTGGGTGCTGCGCAGCGAGGGCAAGACCATCCTGGTCGACACCGGCGTCGGCAACCACAAGGACCGGCCGTACGCGCCGGTGTGGAGCCGTCTGAACACCGACTTCCTGGGCAACCTGGCCCGCGCCGGGGTCCGTCCCGAGGACGTCGACATCGTGATCAACACGCACCTGCACGTCGACCACGTCGGCTGGAACACCTACCTCGACGGCCGGACCTGGGTGCCGACGTTCCCCAACGCCACCTACCTGATGGCCAAGGCGGACTTCGACTACTGGAATCCCGCCAACGAGATCAAGACCCTGCTCGGCCGCGGCAACCAGAACGTCTTCGAGGACAGCGTCGCCCCCGTGCACGAGGCCGGTCTGACCCATCTCTGGGAGGACGGCTACCAGATCGACGGCAACCTGCGCCTCGACCTCGCCCCCGGCCACACCCCGGGCTCGTCGGTGCTGCGGCTGGAGTCCGGATCGGACCGGGCCCTGTTCGTCGGCGACCTGATGCACAGCCCGATCCAGATCCACGAGCCGGACGCCAACAGCTGCTTCTGCGAGGACCCCGCCGAAGCCCGCGCCACCCGCCGCAAGCTCCTGGGCGCGGCGGTCGACGACAACGCCCTCGTCTTCCCCGCGCACCTCGGCGGTCACGGCGCCGCCGAAGTCGTCCGCGAGGGAAGCAAGTTCGCCATCAGGGGCTGGGCGCCCTTCGCCCCGTACACCGAGCAGGCCTGAGGCCCGCGGAAAGACACGGAGACATGAGCCACTACCCCGAACCCGTCGTCACCACCGCTCAGGGAGCCGTCCGAGGCCGGCGCCAAGGCGACACCCTCACCTTCCTGAACATCCCCTACGCCGCCCCGCCCCGCGGCGCCGGCCGCTTCGCGCTGCCGCAGCCGCACGGGCCGTGGGACGGTGTACGGGACGCCACCGCTCCCGGCCCCAACGCCCCGCAGTCCGAACGCAAGCTCGGTAACGTGGAGATGACCCCCTACTTCGGCACCGGCTGGAGCCGCGGCGAGGACTACCTCACCGTCAACGTCTGGACTCCCGCCGCCGAGCGGGGCGACCTGCCGGTCATGGTCTTCGTCCACGGCGGCGGATTCGTCGCCGGATCGACGCGGTCCGCCATGTACGACGGCTCCGCGTTCGCCCGTGACGGCGTCGTCCTCGTCACCCTCAACTACCGGCTCGGCATCGCCGGGTTCCTCGACATCCCCGGGGCGCCCGCCAACCGCGGCCTGCTCGACGTCGTCGCCGCGCTGCGCTGGGTGCGGGAGAACATCGCCGCCTTCGGCGGTGACCCGCACAACGTCACCCTCTTCGGCCAGTCGGCCGGGGCGACCACCGTAGGCGGCGTCCTCGCCACCCCCGAGGCCGCCGGCCTGTTCCGCCGGGCGATCGTCCAGAGCGGCAGCGGCCTGGGCGCGTTCACCACCGAGCAGGCCGCCCGCGTCACCAAGGCGGCAGCCGAGGCCCTGGGCATCGCGCCCCACGTCGACGCCTTCGCGGACGTCTCCGACGAGCGCCTGGTCGAGGCCGCCTCCCAGCTCGCGGGCATCGACCTGCAGACCGAGACCCACGGCGACCCGCTGATCGGCCTCAGCCCCTTCAGCCTCGTCCTCGACACCCAGCCTGCCGTATCCGTCGCCGCTGGCCTGAGCGCCGACGTCGACCTGCTTGTCGGCACCAACACCGAAGAGGGCAACCTCTACCTGGTCCCCGTCGGCAAGTACGCCACCTCGACCGCAGCGGACGTCGACGAGGCGGCCGCGCGCTCCCACCCGAACCCGGCGCAGCTCGTCGAGACGTACCGCAAGTCGCGCCCCGAGGCGTCCCACGCGGAACTGCGCTCGGCCATCATGGCCGACGCGCTCTTCGGCGCGGGCAGCCGCGCCCTGGCCGGCGCCCACGCCACCCACCCGAAGTCCGCCACCTACACCTACGAGTTCGCCTGGCGCTCGAAGGCCCTGGACGGAGAGCTCGGCGCCACCCACGCGGTCGAACTGCCCTTCGTCTTCGACCTCGTGGAACGGCCCGAACTGAACGGCCCCAACGCCCTGCTCGGCCCCGACAAGCCCCCCGCGGACCTCGCCACTCGCGTACACGAGGTCTGGATCCGGTTCGCCAGGACCGGCGACCCGGGCTGGGACCCGTACGACACCGAGCGCCGCGCCACCATGCGCATCGACGCGGAGTGGACCCAGGTGGACGACCCCCGCAGCCAGGAACGACAGGTCTGGAGCTGACGCTCCGACCGACCCTTCTCAAGGACACACCATGACCAGAACCATCATCACCACCGAGAACGCACCCTCGCTGCCGGCCCCACTGTCCCAGGGCATCCGCAAGGGCCCCGTCCTGCAGGTCTCCGGGCAGCTCCCATTCGACCCGAAGACCGGCGAAGTCGTCGGCACCACGGTCGGCAAGCAGACCGCGCAGGTACTGCGCAACGTCACCGCCGTCCTCAAGGCGGCCGGCGCGGGCCTGGAAGACGTCGTGATGCTCCGCGTGTACCTCACCGACCCCGCCCACATGGCCGAGATGAACGAGGCTTTCGCGGCGGCCGTCGGCGAGCCCTTCCCCGCCCGCACCACCGTCTACATGCAGCTTCCGCCGGGACTGCTCGTCGAGATCGACGCCCTGGCCGTACTGGACGACTGATCACGATGGCCGGTCGTCCGACAAGGGCGTGCACCAACCTGAGGGTTCCACCGACGCACCTGCTCGACGCCCTGTGCGCACTGGTCGGACGACCGGCACCTCCCCGCGGGGCCCATCCCGTACGCCGCATCCACGAACGGGTGCTCCAAGCAGCCGGGTCGGTGCCGCCGGGCGTGCTGGAGCCGGGCGACGTGTGCGCGGCCACATACGTGCGCGCGGGCCTCCTGAACGCCGAAATCCCGGCCCCGTCGGACACGGCCGTCCTCTGCATCCGGCGCACGGTCGACGACCTCGGACCGGCCAACCTGTGGGAACTGGCCCGGGGCACCGCCATGACCCGAGACGATCTCTCGTGGGGCGCCGCCGCGGTGCTGGCCGAAGCAGAACCCGGCACCACGGACCCGCTGGACGAACTCGCCGCGCACGCCCTCGCGCAGGAGATCTCCGAACGGACCCCATGCCGTTGGGGCCGAGACCACACCCAGGCAGTACGCGCCGCGCTGTACCGGAGCCTGGCCGACTTCGCCGACGCCCTCCTGGAGGTGTCGGAGTCGACCCCGACACCCCTGGACTGGACCGTCCACGACAACGGCCGAAGGTATGCCGCCACCGCAGCGGGCGACGGGGTGACATACGACGTTCTGCTCCAGACAGCGCAGAACGCACCCCCAGCTCCGGCACCCGTCTGGTTCCACCCCTCACTACCCACCCCACCCACCGCACCCACCGCCTGGCAGTGGCGGATCACGAGCGGGCCGGCCGCCCGCGCCTCTCACAGCAGTGCACCCTGCCCCTCCGCACTCGCGGCACGGCACGCCGCCGAGTGCGCCATCACCGCACTCACCGCCGGCCGCTGCGGCCTGTGAGCCAACCGGCCCGCGCCCCGGCAACCGCCCCCTCCCCAACACCCCGAGCAGCGGGCCGTAGTCGCCGGAACCTTGGTGTAGATGGCCGCCGGCGATGACGGTCAGCAGAGCCCCGCTTGAAGCACCACGGTTGCCTTCGTGCTGGAAGGCCGGGTGTCAGTCGAGGCCGCCGACGCCCCTGACCAGCTCCTTCTCCACTGCGGGGCCGCGCTGCGCGATCCGGACCGGCCCTACCGGGCCCCCAGCGAGACGACCGTGCGCCGGGTACTGCAACGCGTCGACGGCGACGCCCTCGACGCAGCGATCAGCGGCTGGCTCACCGCCCGTGCGGACACCTCCCGCGCCGCCGACGAGGACAAACACCCGCCGTCTGGCCCGGTGCGGGCAGCAGCCGCGGTGGACGGCAAGTCCCTGCGCGGCGCGATCCGCGCCGACGGCCGCCGCGTCCATCCGCGTTGGCTCTCGCGCCAAGCGCCGCGGAACAGTCGTCGTTTCCTCGGAGAGCCGACCTCCTGACGTCCTCAGCATCAGGTCTCCGTCTCCATGTCATAGGGGTGTGGCTTGACAAACCCCCTTATCGGCCACATCGTATCCGTTACGAGCTTCCGGCTTGCCCCCTCAGCCCGGCTCACCGTTCGTCACGGCGTGACTCATGGCCGAGCCGACGCCGGGCGCGTGCGCTTGCAGACATCGCCAGGCCTGTCGTACGGCTGGATCGACCTGGATTTTCTTCCTGGCATGCAGGCAGGTCGCCGGGGCGCGACAGAACAAGAAGAGGCACCTTGATGGAGGACGGGTACGGCCTGACCGAAATCGCCGCACTTCCCGTGTGGTACCGGCATGCCGGGAAACGGCTGTTCCGGCTTGAGCGGATCCCGGCCCGGCACGATGACCGGGCGCCGGTGCTGTCGCTCCATCTCCTGTTCGCCCGACTGCAAGGAGAGCGGGTGCCGCACGCGCCTTTCTGGGCCCTGGCATGCACAAGGGAAGGGCCGGGCGGCATGGAGGAAGAGGCAGCCCGGGGAGTGCCCGCCCGGCCAGGTGCGGGTTCGCACGAGTCCGGTGGGCCGTCATGGCCGTCGCCGGCGACATCGGTCCCGGGCCGAAACTCAGACGCGACTTCGCCGAAAGTCGTGGACATCGTCCATTTGGAGTGCATTGCCGGAGTCGATCTGGTCAACGACGGCATGGAGGACCTGAGGACGCCCGTCGTCCCGAAGGTCGCCGGGGCGCATGCGACCCCCGTGGGCGTGACCGAAGAGCTGGAGGTCCAATCCGCAACGTACGACGCTTGGATGACGACCAGCCGGTGGGCGAACAGGACGGAGGCCCCAGCGGAGTCCCGGTTGCCCAGCCACTTCGAAGCCAGGCCCGCGCTGTCACTCTCGGACACGGAGTCGCACGTCACCAGGGAGCTGGGCCTGAGGCCGCCGGGCCGGGGCCGGGCGCCGTCCGGGATCCGGTCACAGAACAGGCCTCCGGTGATTCCTGAGCAGTGCCAGAGGCAGCCGGCAGCCGGCAGCACTGGTCGTACTCGAAACGGCGTACTCCGACGGCAGCGTTGCGCGTGCTCGGCGGCGCCCACCTCCCCCGCCCCCGCCCAAGCAGGACGGCGCCTCCGTGGACAGTCGGGAGCCGTCCGATCCGGTCCGGGTCGGGATGGGCCCGTCGCACCGTAGGAGGATCTGCCGACCACCGCTGTACTGCCTCGTCAGTAGTGAGGCTCCCATCAGAAGCGTGATGACAGCACGAACCGCTACCCGAAAGCCTGAGCGGGTTCCCGAAAGCAGATGTGGAGAGTCCCGCGTGGCTACCTTTCTTGATCGACTGGGCCGTCTGGCCTTCCGGCGACGATGGACCGTCGTCCTGATGTGGCTGGCCGTCATGGTCGCCGTCGGCCTTGCCGCCTCCCAGGCGCCCGGAACCTCCGACGAGAGGTTCTCCATGCCGGGTATCGAGGCGCAGAAGGCCTACGACCTGGCCCAAGAGCGTTTTCCCGGCGTCTTGGCCGACGGCGCGACCGCCCGCGTCGTGTTCGTCGCCCGGGGCGGGCAGAAGGTGACAGCGCCCGAGAACAGAGCGGCCATCGAGAAAGCGGTGGCGAAGCTCGCCGGCGGTCCTCAGGTCAGCAGAGCCGACGATCCCTTCCGGACCGACGCGGTCAGCAAGGACGGTTCGACGGCGTACACGACTGTCACCTACGACGTGAAGGTCGCCGATGTCACCGACACCAGCCGGGATGATGTGCAGGCGGTCGTCGACCAGGCCCGGGATGCGGGCCTGACCGTCGAGGCGGGCGGTGAGGCGCTGGACAGCGGCGGCGGGCCGGGCGGTGTGTCCGAGGTGGTCGGTATCTCGGTGGCCGCCGTGGTGCTGCTGATCACCTTCGGCTCTCTGGCCGCCGCCGGACTGCCGCTGCTGACCGCGCTCGTCGGTGTCGCCGTGAGCCTCTTTTCGATCACAGCGGTGGCCGACATCTTCGGACTGTCGGACACGGCCGGCACTCTGGCCGTGATGTTGGGTCTCGCCGTCGGTATCGACTACGCCCTGTTCGTCGTCTCCCGCTACCGCGAGGAGCGCGCGAAGGGCCGCACACCACACGAGGCGACCGGACTGGCGGTCGGCACCGCAGGGTCCGCGGTCGTCTTCGCCGGACTCACCGTCGTCATCGCGCTGGTGGGGCTGTCAGTGGTGGGCATCCCCATGCTCACCAAGATGGGTCTGTCCGCCGCGGGGGCCGTCGTCGTCGCGGTGGTGGTCGCGCTGACGCTGGTCCCGGCGTTGTTCGGCATGTGGCCGAACGCCGCTCTGTCGCGGTCCTCCCGCAACGCCGCAGCCAAGGGCCACGGCAACGCGCAGAGCACGGACAACAACGGGGGCACCCGCTGGTCACGGTTCGTGCTGCGCCGTCCCGTACCCATGCTCCTGCTCAGCGTGCTGGGCCTCGGAGCAATCGCTCTGCCGATGGCGAGTCTGCAGTTGGGCATGCCGGGAGACGAGGCGAAGTCCACCTCCACGTCCGAGCGCCGTGCCTACGACGACCTGGCCG
Source organism: Streptomyces griseoruber (assembly GCF_001514205.1). Taxonomy (GTDB): domain Bacteria; phylum Actinomycetota; class Actinomycetes; order Streptomycetales; family Streptomycetaceae; genus Streptomyces; species Streptomyces griseoruber. The sequence continues at coordinate 10,481 of NZ_KQ948793.1, forward strand.
AGGGGTTCGGGCCGGGCTTCAACGGGCCGCTGACCATCGTCGTGGACGCCAAGGGCGCGTCAGACGCGACGGGCGCGGTGAAGGTGATCTCGAGGGAGGTCGCAGCCACGAACGGGATCGTGGCTGTCTCCGCGGCCAAGTTCAACGACGCCGGTGACACCGCGATCTTCAAGGCCGTGCCGTCGACCGCGCCGACGGACGAGAAGACCAAGGACCTGGTGAAGGCCGTCCGGGTCGAGCGTCCGGGCATCGAGTCCCAGGCCGGGGCGACCTTCCAGGTCACCGGGACCACCGCGGTGAACATCGACATCGCCGACAAGGTCCAGGCCGCGCTGCTCCCCTATCTCGCGGTCGTGATCGGTCTGGCCTTCGTCCTGCTGCTGGTGGTCTTCCGGTCCGTACTCGTCCCGATGAAGGCGGCCCTCGGATTCCTGCTGTCGGTGCTGGCGGCCCTCGGTTCGGTGGTCCTGGTCTTCCAGGACGGCCATGGCGCCAAACTGCTGGGCGTGGACCAGACCGGGCCGATCATGACCTTGATGCCGATCTTCCTCGTGGGCATCGTCTTCGGGCTCGCCATGGACTACGAGGTCTTCCTCGTCTCGCGCATGCGCGAGGCATACGTCCACGGGGAGCGGCCCGCGCAGGCGGTCACCACCGGGTTCCGGCACAGCGCCCGGGTCGTGGTCGCCGCCGCACTGATCATGATCGCGGTCTTCGCCAGCTTCGTCACCGAGACGGACTCCATGATCAAGATGATCGGGTTCGGCCTGGCCGCCGCCGTTCTCTTCGACGCCTTCGTGGTGCGGATGACGATCGTCCCCGCAGTCCTGGCCCTGTTGGGAGACCGGGCCTGGTGGCTTCCGGGCCGGCTGGACCGGCTGTTGCCCCGCGTCGACATCGAGGGTGAGGCGCTCACTCTCCGGTCGGCCGAAGGCGCCGAAACGGACGGCCGTGCCGCGGACAGCCCGGCCGAGGTGCGCGTCTGATCGTTCCTTCCCGGACCAGCTGTTCCCGAGCCGTCCATGGCGAAGTCCACGGGCGGCTCGTGCCGACCGCACGGAGCAAGTCCATGACTCACCCGGAGTGCCGATGACGAGCGCAACACAGGAGTACGCGAACTTCCGCCCACGTGCCGCCGGTGTGGTGATGTCCCTGGCGCTGTGGACCTGCGCCGCCGTCGGCGACTCGTTCACCGCCTCCGACTCCCCCTCACTGGGTGGGGACTGGCCGGCCAAGGCCCTCGCCGCCCTTTCCTGCCTCGCCCTGTTGGCAAGTCGTCGCCGCCCACGAACCGTCCTGGTCATGGTCGCCCTGGCCACGGTGATCACCATCCCCCTGGGCTACGCAGTCACCCCTCTGCTTCTGGCACCCCTCATGGCCGGGCTGTACCGGCTGTCCGCCGGCACCGACGACAAGACCACCCACATCTACGGGTTCACCACCGTGGCGGCGGTGGTGACCACCGTGGTGATCAACGACCCCTCGGACTTCAAGGGTGGCCCCATCCTGTGGCTGCTGCTGCCCCTGGCGTTGGGACGCGGCGCCCGGCTGCGCACCGCCTACCTCGAAGCCGTCCACGCCCGCGCCGAACACGCCGAGAAGACCCGCGAGGAGGAAGCCCGCCTGCGCGTCGCCGAGGAACGCCTACGCATCGCCCGCGACCTCCACGACGTCGTCGCCCACCACCTGGCCCTGGCCAAAGTTCAGGCGGGCGCCGCCGCTCACTTCCTGCGAGGCCGTCCCGACGAGACGCAGAAGATTCTCGCCGACCTGACCGGCACCACGACCTCGGCGCTGCGCGAACTCAAGTCCGCCGTCGGACTGCTGCGCGAGGCGAGCGACCCCGACTCCGCTCCCCTGGAGCCGGCCCCCGGACTCGCACGCCTGCCTGAATTGATCACGGCGTGCGAGTCCGTGGGCATCACCGTCACGGTCACCACCCGGGGAGAGCCCAGACCGCTCTCTCCGGGAGTGGATCTGACCGCGTTCCGGATCCTCCAGGAGGCCCTCACCAACGTCACCAAGCACGCGCCCGCGAAAGCCGCACACATTCAGCTTGCGTACTCCAACGCCCGCCTGGTCATGACGGTCGCGAACGAGGGAGCCACCGCTCCCGTCGCCCGTTTCTCGCAGGGCCGCGGCTTCGGACTCATGGGCATGACGGAACGCGCCCATTCCGTGGGCGGCGAACTTCACGCCGGTCCCCGACCCGAAGGCGGTTTCGAGGTCACCACCGCACTACCGCTGTATCCACCTGCACCGGAGAAAGAACGAACGCCATGACGATCCGTGTCCTGCTCGCCGACGACCAGGCCCTGATGCGGGCCACCTTCCGGACTCTGATCGACTCCTGCGAGGACATGGAGGTGGTCGGTGAAGCCTGCGACGGCAAGGAAGTGGTGGATCTCGCACATATCCACCGCCCCGATGTCGTCCTCATGGACATCCGCATGCCCGGTACGGACGGACTGACCGCCACAGCCGCGATCGGCAAGGCTCCGGAGCTGTCCATGACCCGTGTCCTCGTGCTCACCACCTACGAGACGGAGGAGTACGTCGCCCGGGCCCTGCACGCCGGCGCGTGCGGGTACCTCGGCAAGGACGCCACCGTGGACGAACTCTTCACCGCCATCCGCACCGTGGCCTCCGGCGAGCCACTCCTCTCCTCCGGGGCCACCCGCTCCCTCATCACCCACTTCCTCACCATCCGCACGTCTCGGGACTGCCCGGTGCCGTCAGGGCGCCTGGCCCATCTCACCGCCCGCGAGCGCGAGGTCATGGCCCTGGCCGCCGAGGGGATGTCCAACGACGAGATCGCGAGCGCGTGCAGTATCAGCCCGTTGACCGTGCGCACCCACATCCAACGCGCCATGGCGAAACTGGAGGTCCGCGACCGCGCCCAACTCGTCGCCGTCGCCTACCGGTCGGGCCTGGTACAGCCTCCGCCGCCAGCCCGCTGAGGGACCGGGCGGCGTCAGGGCGGCCCCGTTCGGTTCCCCTTCGAGCCTTTTTATGGCTACCATGTAGCCATAAAGTTGCTCGGCCCGAAGCCGGTTGCGGGCGTTCCGGCGCCGATCCCTATCAGCATGGGCACGCAGCGTGATTGTCCGAGTAGAAGGAGAGCAGTGATGAAGGCAGCAGTGGTGGCGACGGCCGGTGGGGCCGTACCCGAGTACCAGGACTTCCCCGAGCCCGAAGCGGGTTCGGGCCGGCAGATCGTCGAGCTCGTCGCGACAGCCATCCACCCTGTGGTGCGCGCCAAGGCGTCCGGCGGGCACTACAGCAGCACCGGGCAGTTCCCGCTGGTACCGGCCGTGGACGCGGTGGCCCGCACCGCCGACGGCACGCTGGTGTACACCGGTGACGTCGAGGAGCCCTGGGGCACCTTCGCCGAGCGAATGGCGATCACCATGGCGCTCCCCCTCCCGGACGGAATCGACCCGGTCTCCGTGGCGGTGGGCGTGAACCCGGGAATGTCGTCCTGGATGCCGCTCACCGGCCACGCGGACGAACACGGCACCCCGGACACCGTCGTGATCATCGGGGTCACGGGCGCGGCCGGCGGCCTCGCCGTGCAGAACGCCCAGGCACTCGGCGTGCGGCGGATCATCGGCGTGGGCCGCGGTGCGGACGACCTCAAGCATGTGGCCGGTCTCGGTGCCGAGACGGTGGAGATCACCGGCACCAAGGAGGCGGACGCTGCGGCGATCGGTGCGGCCCTCGACGGCAAGGCACCCGACCTCGTCCTGGACTTCCTGTGGGGCGGCGCCGCCGAGGCGGCCTTCCAGGCGCTGGCGTACGTTCCCGGCGCGGGCACCACCAGCTACGTGGAGATCGGCGGCGCGGCCGGCGAGGAAGCCACCGTGCCCGCCTCACTGCTGCGCAGCCGCCCGTTCCGCCTCAGCGGCAGTGGCATCGGCTCGTTCGACATGCGCCGCTACTTCGTCCAGGTCGCCGCCTACGTGCAGCTCATCGCCGACGGCAAGGTGAAGGCGGACGCTCAGGCCTACCCCCTCTCCGAGGTCAGCCAGGCGTGGACGGCCCCCGCCGGCCCCCGCCCCGTCCTGACCGTCGGCTGACACGACGGCATGCCCCGTCTTACACACGCGGGCCATGTCGGCGGTCACATCGACCCCGACAAGATCCCGCACGCCGTGCGCGGGGCTGGGCAGGAGTCCGAGCATCGGCTGACGCCGCCCAGGAGTCCAGCGAAGGTACGAGTCACCGGCTACCGTCACCGCCACCACCGCTCGGCACGGCCAGCCAGCCAGCCGGCCAGCCAGCCAGCCAGCCAGCCAGAAGTGATGATCTCCTCATCCCTGACGGGCCGCGGATAGGGTGGGCCTGAACCCGTGAGAGGAAGCAGGCATGACCGAGGATGTCCCGAGCCGCGTAGAACGGCGGAAGGCGCGCACCCGCGCCGCGCTCATCGAAGCGGCCACGGCCTTCCTCGCGGCCGGCAGGACGAACGTCCCGGTCCTGGAGATCACCCAGGCCGCCGACGTGGGGATGGGATCGTTCTACAACCACTTCGAGGGCAAGGAGCAGCTCTACCAGGTCGCGATCGAGCACGCGCTCGAGGCGTACGGGGACCTGCTGGACGAGCTGACAACGGATCTGGCCGACCCCGCGCAGGTGTTCGCGCAGAGCTTCCGCCTGACCGGACGCCTGCACCGCCGCCAACCAGAACTCAGCAAGGTCCTACTGAACAACGGACTGGCCCTGGCCGCGTCGGACAAGGGCATCGCCGCCCGCGCCCTGCGTGACATCGAAACGGCGGTCCGCGCCGGCCGCTTCAGTGTGCGCGACGCCGAACTCGCCCTGGTCACCGTCGCGGGCGCGCAGCTCTGCCTCGGTCAGCTCCTGCACGACCACCCCGAGCGAGACGAAGCGGTGGCCACCGACCAGGTCACCGAGGACCTGCTGCGCATGCTCGGCCTTTCCGCCGACGAGGCCAACGCGATCTGCCGACTGCCCCTGCCCGACCTCTCCGCCGTGGAAGGCCGCCAAGGCTCCGCCGCATGAGAGGGCACGCCGCACTGGCGGGACAGGGCACGCAGTCAGCGCCCGCTGGACATGTCGACCAGGTCGGACAGTTCGCGCCTGGCCTGCTCCAGGTCGTCGAGGAGCCGGCCAAAGGCCAGACCGGAGCTCCTCTCTCGGCGGCAGACAGGTCAGGTCGTCGGCCGTGCCCTTCACCGTCGACTCAGGGACCGGGGTCAGGGCGGGGCAATGGTCCGGCAGGCGCGCTTGGTCATCGGGATGCAGTGCCCCGGAGCCGTTGGGCTGGATAGCGAATCCCTGGACGTCTGCGGCGAGGACCCCCTCGCGTCGATGGTATGACGAGGGAATCGCGGCGCCGTCAGTCGGCGACACCGGAGGGCAGGGGACACCGGGCGATCTCGCGAGCCTCGGCATCCGGCACGCCCAGCATGCACAAGGCCATCTCGGCCAGGCTCGCGGCGGCCTCCTCGCCGTGGAGATCAGGGCGGGAGAACCTCAGCTCGACCAACGACAGCAACACCCCGCCCAAGGCGGACAGGGCGATGGCCGGGTCGCCGACCGTGAAGCGGCCGGTGGCGGTGCCCCGTTCCAGGTCGCGTCGAGCGCGCGGGGCGACACCCTTCTCGGAGTGGATCTGAGCGAGGCCGCGGTAACGCAGGATGCGCATCAGATCCGGATGCGAGTCGGCCATCCGGGCGGTGAGGCGGAAGCCTGCCGCGACGAGCTCGGCCGGGTCGTCGGTCCCCCGCAGCCGCTCGTCGATGACCTGATCGAACTCCTCAAGGGCCTGCGACACCGCGGCGTCGAACAGCTCCGCCTTCGATTCGAAGTGGTTGGAGAAGGACCCGAATCCCACGTCCGCCCGGTCGGCGACGGCCTGGATGCTGACCCCCGTGTCACCGGTCTCCACGAGGATCTGCCGGGCCGCGGACACGAGGGCGCTGCGGGTCGCTGCACGGCGCCTCTCGAACCGGTTGCCAGGCGGCGCTGATGTGCACATGGAGAAGAGTCCAGCAACCTTCATGACCAAGTCAGCATCTCTGACTTTTTCATCAGTTAACCAGGCTCCAACCATTGACGACGGAATATGCAGAGTTGATGATTTCCTCATTAAGGCAATGTTGCTTGGAGGACGCCATGTCCAAAACCCCAACCGCCCCGGCCGACCTCAGGACCGCACACCAGGATCTCCACAGCGAGCAGGGGGCCTTGCGCGGCGAGCACCCCGGGCGCGCCCGGAATCCGGTGATCAAGGTCGCCGACATCGCCTGGGTGGAGTTCGAGAAGCCCGACCTCGACCGCGCCGAGGTCTTCGCGCGTGACTTCGGGTTCTCCGTCGCCGCCCGTACGCCGGGCGCCCTCTGGCTGCGCGGCACCTTCGCCGGCTCGCCCTGCGTGGTGATCCGCCGAGGGCGTACGTCCCGCTTCATCGGCCAGGCGTTCCGCGCGGCGGAGCGGGCCGATCTGGACCGGCTGGCGCGTGCGACGGGGACCAGCGTGCGGGACGCGGACGTCCCTGGCGGCGGCAAGCGGGTCGACCTGCTGGACCCGTCCGGCCTACCGGTGCGGGTGGTGCACTGCGCCGAAGAGCTGCCGGAGCTCCCCGGACAGCGGCCTCTCGTCCTCAACTTCGGGACGGATCACCGCCGCACGAACGCCACCCAGCGCCCGCCGCGCGAGCCGTCGCGGATCCAGCGACTGGGACATCTGGTGCTGGAGACGCGGGTGTTCACCCGGAGCATGAACTGGTATCTCGACACGCTCGGGATGATCATCAGCGACTTCCACTTCCTGGACGGGCAGCGGGAACGCGGCCCGGTCATGGCGTTCTTCCGCTGCGACCAGGGAAGCGTCCCGGTGGACCATCACACGCTGGCGATGCATCTGGGACCGGGAACGCACTACGTCCACTCCGCCTACCAGGTCACCGACCTCGACGCGATCGCCGCGGGCGGGGAGTATCTGGCCGAGCGCGGCTATCAGCGCAGCTGGGGTATCGGCCGGCACATCCAGGGCAGCCAGATCTTCGACTACTGGCGTGACCCGGACCGGTTCATGGTGGAGCACTTCGCGGACGGCGACCTGTTCTCCGCCGACGTGGAGCCGGGGTGGGCTCCGCTGTCGGCGAGCGGGCTGGCCCAGTGGGGGCCGCCCGTCACCCGCGAGTTCCTCGGCACGAATCCGTCACCCGCCAAACTCCGCGAGCTGCTGCGCGCCCTGCGCGACGACAGCGAACTCGATCCCGCCCGGATGCTGGGCCTGCTGAAAGCGATGACCCCATGAGCACAAACGTCCTGCGTACCGAGGAAGGCTGGTGGGTGGTGCGCGACGAGCGCGCCGTCCGCGTCGAGACCAAGGCCGTCACCACTGCCGAGCTGCTCGCGGACCGTGCAGCGGTAGAGGAGGCAGCCGTCTCCGGCGAGACGGGCACACCGGTCGCGGACCTGGCCGCGCTGCCTCCGGTCACCACCCCGTGCCGGGTGGTCGCGCAGATGGTCAACTACCGTAGCCACGCCCGTGATTCGGGCTTCACAGGGGAGATCCCGCCCACCTTCTTCCGCAAGGCCTCCGGCTCCGTCAGCGGCCCGCACGACTGCGTCGTCAAGCCCGCGCACGTGAAGTTCCTCGACTACGAGGTCGAACTCGGCCTGGTCATGGGCGCACCCGTCCCGGTGGGCACCGTGGTCGCCGAGCGCGACCTGCCTGCCTACGTCGCCGGGCTGGTCCTCACCAACGACGTCAGCGCCCGTGACATCCAGCTGACCAAGAGCCAGTTCTACGAGAGCAAGTCGTACCCCACCTTCACGCCGACCGGGCCCTACCTGGCGCTGCTGGAGCCGGAGGACTTCCCTCACCTCCCCGATCTGCGACTGCGGTTGTCGGTCAACGGCAGTCCGCGCCAGGACCGGACCCTCGCCGACATGATCGTCCGGCCGGCCGAGGCACTGACACTGTTGGCCCGCTTCCAGCACCTCGACCCCGGCGACCTGCTGCTCACCGGCACCCCGGGCGGCACGGCCCTGAAGGCGCCGCCGAAGCCGGTCGAGAAGATCGGCGCGCTGCTGCCGCCCGCGCTGAAGTGGAAGGCGTTCTTCAACAGCCAGGCCCGCAACCCTCACTACCTGCACGAGGGCGATGTCATCACCGCCACCATCGCCACACCGGACGGGCGCATCGACCTCGGCGAACAGCGCACCCCCGTCAGGGACGCACGGTGATCGCCGGCTCCCGGCATCCCGTCGTCGTCATCGGTGCGGGACCGGTGGGCGTGACGGCCGCACTGCTGCTCGCCCGCCGCGGTGTACAGAGCGTCCTCCTCGAACGCCACCGGGACGTCTACCCGCTGCCGCGCGTCGTCGCCACGGACGACGAGGTCCGGCGAATCCTGCAGGCCGCCGGCGTCCACGAGGAGTTCGCCGCCCTCGCCCGCCCGGCGAGAGGTCTGCGGCTGCTCGACGCACGGCACCGGGTGATCGGCGAGTTCCGGCGCTCCGAACACGGACACCACGGCTTCCCGCAGACCAGCATGTTCGACCAGCCGGAGCTGGAGAGGCTGCTGCGCGCGGCCCTGGCCCGACGGCCGGAGTCCGAACTGCTCAGCGGGGTGGAGGTCGTCGGTATCGACCCGAGCGGCGACGGTCCCGTGCGGGTGAGCTTCCGCCGTGAGGGCAGTGAGGTCCCCGAGTACCTGGAAGCGGACTTCCTCCTCGGTTGCGACGGAGCCGGCAGCCTCACCCGCGAGGCCATGGGCGCCGTATGGGAGGACCTGCGCTTCGAGGAACGCTGGAGCGTCATCGACGTCCGCACCCACCTCCCCGTCCGATCCTGGGAGGGTGTCGAGCAGGTCTGCGACCCCGCCCGGGCCGCGACGTTCATGCGGATCGGTGAGGACCGCTACCGCTGGGAGTTCCGCCTGCGGGACGGGGAAGAGCTGGACGACCGACGCGTACGGGAGCTGATCGCCCCGTGGGTGGAGGTGTCGTACGACGGCGATGTCGAGGTGATCCGGCAGGCTGAGTACACCTTCCGGGCCCGTGTCGCCGACCGCTGGCGCCGAGGGCGCGTCTTCCTGCTGGGCGACGCCGCCCACCTCACCCCACCGTTCATCGGCCAGGGACTGTGCGCCGGAATGCGCGACGCGTACAACCTCACGTGGAAGATCGGCCGCGTCATCCAGCAGGGCGCCCACGAGAGCCTGTTGGACACCTACGAGAACGAACGCAAGCCGCACGCCCGCCACATGATCCGCCTCGCCGTCGCGATGGGCTGGGCCATGACCGGCGGCCAGGGCCGTGCCGCAGCGTTGCGCCGGAGCCTCACGAGCGCCGCCTGCCGCGTCCCGGCCCTGCGGGAGGCGGCCGGCCGCGACCTCAGTCCGGCCCTGAGCCGGAGCGCCCTCGTACGGCGGCGCGCCCGCCTGGGCGGGCGGGAACTGGTCGGCACGGCCTGCCCGCAGCCCTGGGTGAGTGTCGACGCCGCGCGGATCCGGCTCGACGACCTGCTCGGCGACTCCTTCACCCTCCTGAGCGCCGTTCCTGTCGCACCCTGGCTGCGAGCCGTCGCCGAGGCGATCGGGGCACGGCTCATCCGCACGGACGACCTCGGCGACGACGGCACGCTGGCCGCCTGGCTGCGCGGCGGCCGGGCGGACGCCGTCCTGCTGCGCCCCGACCGAATCGTCGTGGACGTCGTCCCGGCGGGCGCCGCCAACTTCACGGACACCGCCGCCTGGGCACCGCTGCTGTGCACCACCCGGCGCCCATCCCCCGCCGAACCGCTCGCCACCGCAGCCCTGTCGAGGAGCGCATCACGATGACCAGTGCACGGCTCACCCCGCCGGGGAAGCCCTTCTGGGCCCCTGACCCGGAGGCCACCACCACCAGCCGCATCGCGGACTTCGGTCGTTGGGTCACCCGGCAGCGTGGGATCCAAGTCGCCCACGACCACACCGACTACCCCGCCCTGCACCGCTGGTCCGTCACGGACCTCGAAGGGTTCTGGAGCGCGGTGTGGGAGTACTTCGACGTCGACGCGGCCACCCCGTACGAGCAGGTGCTGGCCGAGGAGAGGATGCCAGGCGCCCGCTGGTTCACCGGAGCCACCCTCAACTACACCCATCACGCCCTGCGCCACCTCAGCGACGACCGGCCCGCGATCATCGCACTGGACGAGACGGGGGCCGGCCACGAGGTGTCCGGGAAGCAGCTGCGCGCCCAGGTCGCCTCCGTCGCCGCCACCCTGCGCGACCTGGGCGTCGGCCCCGGCGACCGGGTCGTCGGCTATCTCCCCAACACCCCGCACGCCATGGTCGCCTTCCTCGCCGCCGCCGGCATCGGTGCCGTCTGGTCGGTGTGCGGCCAGGACTACGCCCCCAAGGCCGCCGCCGACCGCTTCACCCAGCTGGAGCCCACGGTCCTGATCGCGGCCGACGGCTACCTCTTCAACGGCGCCACCCACGACCGCCGGGAAGCCGTACTGGAACTGGCCCGCGCGCTGCCCACTCTCGAGGCCACCGTCCTGGTGGACCACGTGGGACTGGCCTGGCCCCAGGAGAACTACCCTGCACTCACTGTCCCTTGGGAGGATGCCTCCACCCGCACCGAGCAACTCACCTGCACGCCGGTGCCGTTCGACCATCCCCTGTGGATCTTGTTCTCCTCCGGCACCACCGGCCTGCCCAAGGGCATCGTCCACGGTCACGGCGGTGTCGTGCTCGAACACCTCAAGACCCTGGGCCTGCAGTCCGACCTGGGCCCCGGCGACCGCCTGCTGTGGTACACCACCACGCACTGGATGATGTGGAACCTGGCCGTCTCCACACTCCTGACCGGAGCGGCCACCTGCACCTACGACGGCAGCCCGGCCCCGCTCACCCGACCCGGCATCCTGTGGGAACTGGCCGCACGGCACCACGTCACCCTCTTCGGCACCAGCCCCCAATACCTCCTGGGCATGGCCAAGTTCGGCATCGACCCGTCCGTCCACGACCTGTCGTCCGTCCGTGCCGTCGGCTGCACCGGTTCCACCCTGCCCGCCTCCGCGTATCCCTGGGTCCGTGACCACCTGGGCGAGCGCGTCCAGCTCGCCTCCAGCAGCGGCGGCACGGACGTCGTCTCCGGTTTCGCCGGCAGCGCCCCCACCACACCCGTCTGGGCGGGCGAGCTGTCCGTCCCCTACCTGGGGGTCGCCCTGGCCGCGTACGACACCGAGGGCCGGCCGGTCGTCGACGAGGTCGGCGAGCTGGTGGTCACCCGTCCGATGCCGTCCATGCCGCTGTACTTCTGGAACGACCCGGACGGCAGCCGCTACCGGGACGCCTACTTCACCGGCTACCCCGGCGCGTGGCGGCACGGCGACTGGATCACCCTCACCTCCCATGGTTCGGTGATCGTGCACGGCCGCTCCGACTCCACCCTCAAACCGCAACGGCGTACGGCTGGGCAGCGCCGACATCCACGACGTCGTCGAACGCCTCCCCGAGATCACCGAAGCCCTGGTCATCGGCGCCGAGGAACCCGACGGCGGCTACTGGATGCCCCTGTTCGTCGTCCCCGCCGCCGGAGTGGAACTGGACGACGCCCTCAAGGACAAGATCCGCCACGCCATCCGTACCGGTGCCTCACCCCGCCACGTGCCCGACGAGATCCTCCAGGCCCCGGGCATCCCCCACACCCGTACCGGCAAGAAGCTCGAAGTACCCGTCAAGCGCCTGCTCCAAGGCGCCCCCGCCGACCAGGTCGTCAGCCCCGCGGCTGTCGACAACCCCGACCTCCTCGCGTATTTCACCCGTCTCGGCGCCGCACGTCGGGACGCGACACACGGCACGTGATATCGCCTCATCTCGCTGCTCGAAGCGGCCGCTGCCGCAGGCCACTTCGCGTCGGCGGCGGCCGTTGGGCACCGTTACGGAACCGGCGCCGTGCTCATGGCCGAGCGTCGAGTCGGCCTTGGAGACCGTCGAGAATCACCTGCAGGCCGAAGGCCAGATCCTCGGCGGTCGACGCGGTGGCCTCGCCCTTGTGTTCACCGAAGGCGGTGCCGAACACGAACGTCAGCACGGTCTTCGTCGCCTGCTCCGCTTCCCGCCCGGTGAACCCGGCGGCTTCGCACGCCGCGCGCAGGTGGTCCTCATAGCGGGCTCTGCCAGGGGCGTGCGGGGCATGGCAACTCATGGCCGGTACGAGCCACGGATGCCGCAAGGTCATCGCGTGCAGGTCGTTGGCCATGGTCGTGACCGCCGCCCGCCACCCGCTCCCCTCCAGGTCGTGCAGCTGAATTTCCCTCCAGACCGCGTCGGCGGCCAGCACGAGAACCTCTTCCTTGTCCTTCACGTGCCAGTAGACCGCCGCCGCCGTGGCACCGAGGCGGCTGCCAAGCTGACGCATGCTCAGGGAGTCGGCTCCCTCAGCGTCCAGCAGTCCGACAACGGCCTGGACGATCTGCTCCCTGTTCAGAGCCTTGCGCGGCACCGGGCGCTCCTCCCCTCCGAAACAGGTGGCACCGCATCAGGACCGCGGTATGCCGGGCATGTCCAACACGCGGAGAAGCCGTTCCCCGGAGTCCAGCAGTCGTCCCCTGACCCCTGCGACATCTGCTCCGAGCAGGGAGTGCTCTCGCTTGCGCCATCGGCCGGCGATCATTACGGCTTCGATGTTGGCGATCTCGGCGTGCAACGCCGCGGCGATCGGGTCATGGGCGGGCCAAAGGTTCAGTGCGCGGGCGTCGATGACGACGAGGTCGGCCTGCATGCCCGGCTCGATCCGGCCGATTCGATCAGCCAGGCCGAGTGCTCGGGCTCCTTCGACCGTCGCCCAGGAAAGCGCCTGCTTGCCGGTGATCGACGGTCGCTCGGATGCCGCGCCGCCTGACCGCCGGTGGTGCTCGTGATCGAGGGCGCGCTGGTGAGCCAGAGCGATACGCGCGGCGGTGAGGAGCTGGCCGGGCACGACGCTGTCGACGTCGGTGCCGAGCGAGGGTGCCGCGCCGAGCCGCAGCAGTGGTCCGGTGATGGGGGTGCCGTGGCCCTGGCCGAGTTCGTTCTCGGGGGTCGTGGTGAAGCTGACGCCGGCCTCGACCAGCGTCTTGACCCAGTCGTCGGTCAGGCCGGAGCCGTGGACGACGTTGGTGCGGGGCCCGAACAGGCCGGCGGTGCGCACGGCGTCCCAGGCGGCCGTGGGCTCACCGCCGCTCTGATGCATCGACACGACGACACCGCGCTCGTCGGCGGCCCGGAAATCCGCCACCGCAACATCGGGCGTCGAATACTGCGGCCCTTGGACGGCCATCCCGAGGGTGAGCAAGGTGTGCCCGCCGACGGCGCCCTCCAACAGCCGGTCGATCTCGGGGAGCGGGTGGGCGACGTCTGGCGCCCGATAGGGCGTCCCGTGCAGGAAAACCGCGCGGATCCCCGACTCCAGCAGTCCAGCCACCGCCGCGTCGGCGTGCGCGGGCGACAGGCTGTTGTGACACCAGTCGCCGATCGTGGTGGTACCGCAGTTGATCTGGTTCAGCGCGCCGGCGAGGGTGCCGATGAACAGGTCGTCGGGGCTGTAGTGGCGGGCGATGCCGCCGTGCAGGTGGGTGAGGTACTGCAACAGGGTCCAGTCGGCGCCCACGCACCGCAGCGCGGCCTGCCAGGTGTGCAGGTGTGCGTTGATCAGGCCGGGCAGGACGATGCGCCCCGAGAAGTCGACGGTGTCGTCGTCGGGTCTGCCCGGGTGCTCGCCCACAGCAGCGATGCTGTCGCCATCGACCAGGATGTCGACGCGCTCCACATCCGGTCGGCCGGGAGCCATGCTGATCACCTGCGCGCCGCGCAACAACGTGCGGCTCATGTGACCGACCCCGCGCCGGCGAGGGCGTGACTCTTCGCGTACATGTCGCAACTCCTTGCCAGAGGCGTCATCGCCTGGGCGGCGGTTCATGTCGGCTGCCGAGACCGCCACATGCGCGAACCCGTGCGGCAGCGGGACTGCGGGCCGTCCGTCGCGCTTGTGGCGGATCAGCGGGCCGCAGGTTGCACCGGTGGCCGGGATCAGGCGGAATCCCGGCAGGCCATAACGGCTACAGTGTTTCCATTATAGAGGGTGACGTCAAGGGCTGCTGTCCACTGGGGGCCGCCGGGGACGGCCGGTACGTACCAGGGCACGGTTCCGTCGTCGTGCTGTTCGACGGCGACGTCGCGCAGCCAGGAACCGAGCATGCCGTGGCAGTCGTACAGGAAGGCGGCGGTGGGCGCGAAGACCTGGATGTCGCCGGTCCAGCCGAGCCGCTCGTCGCGCTGCGGGCAGTCGGTGGGAAGGTCGACGAAGTTGCCGCGCAGGCTCCACACCACGTTCTCGTGCAGCCGGTTCACCTGCTCGTTGGAGCACTCGAACCGCCACCATGGTCGGCGCCCTGCCGACGGCCAACCCGGCGTCCGCCGCGTCGACCGCCGCACCGACCGCCTTGACCGCCGACTTCGCCCAGGTGGTGAACCCGGCCGCGCAACCCGCCCTGTTCGGGCTCGCCAACGAGCCCAGCCGCGACCACCAGGACGACGTCCACCCGAAGTTGCAGCGTGTCGGCGTCAAACTCGAACGGGGCGCCCTGCACGTCGACCGGCTCTTCGCCGGGAAGTTCGCGGGGACGACCCTTCAGGACTACGTCGGCAACGTCGACGGCGTCCAGAACCCGGAGAACGGGGACTGGAGTGTGCTCTCCTGGCTCGATCACGCCAAGGCGAGCCGGACGACCACGCAGCCGAACATCCTCCAGGCACCGGCCTGGCTCACCCATGCGGAACCAACAGGCAGGACATCATCCGCAAGGTCGTCGTGCACTACTCGTCGAAGATCGACCAGATCGACATCCTCAACGAGCCGATGACCTCCTCGATGGTCAACCGGTCGGGCAGCCCCTACACATCCCAGCAGTCCGCTGCCGCCGACCTGTACTTCTACACCGTGCGTGCGATCCGGGCCGTCGACCGGACGGTCACCGTGGGCGGCGACGGCGACGACAAACAGGGCGGGGACTTCGGGGCGATGGGGACCATCCTCCGGGACCCGAGGCTGTCGGCGACGGACATCCCGTGCGTCTCGTACCACACCTACGCGGCCGACCCTGTCGCGCATCAACGAGTGGAACCACAACTACTACGGCGACACGAAAGCCCCGCAGGTCGTCGGCAATCAGGCGACCACCTATGTCGCCAACACCCTGATCAACTTCGCGAACCAGCCGATCATCACCGGAGCGGCGTTCATGTCGGCGCTCCCGGGCAATGTCACGCTGGACCCGCAGGAGAACTGCCCGGGATGCGTCATCGCCCAGGCGATCTACGACTGGGACGGAACCTCCGCGACCCTGTGGCCGCAGACCCGGGCCTACCGGCTGCTCTCCGCCGACGCCGGCCTCGGGGACGGCCGGTTCTCCACCGTGGCCACGGACGCGGGCGGCCTCACCAACGCCGTCGCCTTCACCAACGTTCACGGGCAGAAGGGCGTCGTACTCGCCAACGACACCGCTGATCAGCAGAAGGTCGACGCGACACTGAACGCCACCGGCTACACCAAGAAGAACGTCACGGCGACCACGTCCACAGCCGACACCGGAACCAACACCGCCGTCACGCCCACCCAGGTGAACCGGGTGCCCGTCCACGACGGGACCGTCACCGTGCGCGCTGTCGACGTCCCCGCCTACTCCGCGGTGGCAGTCGTGCTCTCGGGCAGGGGCGCCCCCACGCATCCCTCCGGCACCATGAACCAGCACTGGACACCACGTGGCACGACGAGTGTCAAAGGACTGCCCGTCCCGGATCACGACCTGCGTGACGGTCCGCCGACTCGGCGGACCGTCACGCAGGCCCCGCGCTCGAGGACCGCCAGGACCAGGGGCGAACCTCGCCAGGCGTTACGCGACGAGGCTGCTGGTGAAGGCGCCTCGATGTGCCTACTGGTCGAGGCCGACGGCGTTCGAGGGAACGTCAAAGGCCATCAGGGTGAGCGAGACCGCGCTGAACCAGCCCATCAGGACCGTCACGTCCACGATGCCGGCGTCACCGAGCAGCTCCTGCGCCCGCTGGAACATCCCCTGCGGCACGATGCGCGCAGCGGCCAGCGTCGAGGCGAGCTGGTACACCATCTGCTGCCGCGGGTCGTCGAACGCGGTGGGGAGCCCCGCGATCAGCGCCTGCGCCTTCTCGGCGTCGAGCCCTCCGAAGATCACACCGATCTTCTCGTGCTCGTAGCTGCCGTACGCGGCGCCCCAGCGCCCGCAGATCACGCAGGTGGCGATCTCGATCTCGGCCTTCGACAACGTCGACTTGGTCTGGAAATACGCCCCTACCGGCGCGATGGTCTTGAGGAGCGTCGGGTTCGCCGCCCAGATCTTGTGCGGCCCCGGAACGAGGCCGCGCAGCTTCAGCGTGAAGTCGAAGGCCTCGCGCGTCTCCGGCGACATCTGTTCGACCGGTGTCTCGGTGAAGCGCCCGAACGTACCGAAGTCCTCCGGGTGCTCGAGCATCGCCTTGAGTTCGTTGATATCGGGCATGATTCGCTCCTGGTCGGTCTGGGGCGCGGCGCGGCCGGCGGGCACGTCATACGCGTTGAGCAGGGTGCCGAGCGCCAGGTAGTGGACGGTGATGAAAACGACCGCGGCGAAGCCCTGCCGGCCGAACTTCGCGACCGCGGCGTCGTACAGCGGCCCCGGCACCGCGCCACCCCGGGGCAGGGCGGAGGCGACATCCGCGGCGAGGAGCTCGTCCTCGCCCAGGTCGGCCGGGCGCGAGCCTGCGCTCAGGGCCGCGATCTGGTCCGGGCGCAGCCCGGCGCGCAGGGCAAGCGGGGTGTGCGCGTAGAGCTCGTAGGCGACATTGACCTGCCGCCGATGGTCAGGATGACGACTTGCCGCGCCCGCTCGCTCAGGCCCGGCAGCTTCTGGGCGACGTCGATGAACTGGCCGAGCGGCACGGCGAGGTCGGGGAAGTGGAGCATCACGCCCCACGGCCCGACGAAGGCCCCGTCGGGGTCGCGGACCTCGAAGCCCTGGTACTCCTCGGCCTGGATCATCTTCTCGAAGGCCTCATAGAGGGGAAGCTGCTCGGCGGTCAGCTCCGCAGGGGGAATCAGTGGCAGTCGCATGGTGGTCTCCTTGTGCTCGACAGCCGAGCACCGAGCGTTCAGGTGCCTTTCCGGGGCGGTGAGACACCGGTGGACCGGCCGATCAGTACGTCGTCATGTCGACGATGCCTACGTCGCCGTCACCGGCTCGCCTCAGACATCGCGCTTGAGCAGCGCGTCGAACGTGGTGACCGGGGCGATGCGTTCCTTGTCGACCACGACGTCGATCAGTGCCGGGCGGGCGCCGGCGATCGCCTGCTTCAGTGCTCCCCGGAAGTCCTCCGCCGTATCGACGCGAGCCGCGAACAGTCCGTACGCTGCGGCGACCTTCGCGTGGTCGACGTCGATGAAATCGCAGACCTCGTGCACGACGTCGCCTGCGAGGGCGTGCTGGAAGCCGACGTGCTCGTACCCGAGACTCGCGTTGTTCAGGACGATGGTCACCGCCGGGATGTCCAGTCGCATCGCGGTCTCGAGGTCTCCGACGTTGTAACCGAAGCCGCCGTCGCCGACCAGTGCGAAGGCACGCTGCCCCGCCGGCGCCGCGAGTTGGGCTCCGAGTACGGCGGGGAAGGCCCAGCCGAGTGTGCCGGCGGCGCGCAGGAACGTCCGGCCGGGCGAGTGGACGGGAAACAGGGCGCCGCCCCAGGCGCCCATGAAGCCCGTGTCCACGACGAGCAGGTCGCGCTCGTCGGTGAGTTCCCGGAGGATCGAGACGATGGCCTCGGGCCGGACGTGCCCGGTGGCAGGTCGGCGCGCCACGGCCTGGAAGTCCTCTTTCCAGGCGGCGCGCCTTTCCTGGACGGACTCGCACCACGTGCGGCGCGCGTCGGTGACCGGCTCCGAGGCCAGCGCCGCGGCGAGTGAGCGGCACAACTCGCCGGCATCGGCGACCACGCCCGCCTGCACGTCGCGGGTCCGGCCGATGGCCTCGGGCGAGAGGTCGACCTGGACCACCTCGGTGGCGGCCGAGGGCAGCCTGTAGGTGTCGGTCGCCAGCCCTCCGAGATCCGTACCGATGGCCAGGACAAGATCCGCCTCGTGCGCGATCTCATTGGTGATCTTGCTTGAGTACCGGCCCGCGACGCCGGCCGACAGGGGATGGTTCTCGGGTATGGCGCCCTTCCCGCCGAGTGTCGTCAGGACGGGGACGGACGCGGTCTCCGCGAGTGCGACCAGGTCGGGCGCGGCATCGGCGAGCAGCACTCCGTTCCCGGCGAGGATCATCGGCCGGTCACTGCGGGCGAGCCTGCTGACGATGTCGTCGACCGCGCTCGCCGACGGGGCCGGCGGCGTGGGCGTGAAGGCAGGCGCATAGCGGGCGTTCGGCGCGAGTTCCATGATCGTGTCGAAGGGGATGTCGAGGTGCACAGGCCGTGGGCATCCCGCGGCCGCGGTGCGCACGGCCTGTGCGACGAGTTCTCCGGCGCGGTCCGCCCGGGTGACACGCGCCTGCCACTTCGTGACCGCCTGGAACATCGGCGGCTGATCGAGCTCCTGGTACTCGTTCTTGTACTCGACCTGTGTGGACACCGTGCTGGTGATCGCGACGAGGGGGCTGTGTGCCCACCAGGCGTCCGCGAGCGCGCCGGCGACGTTCGCCGCACCCGGCCCCCACTGTCCGTAGACCACCGCGGGTTTGCCCGTCACCCGGGCGTACGCGTCGGCCATGACGACGGAGGCGGCTTCGCTGCGGGCGAGGTGCATGGCGATGCCGTGATCGCGCAGCGCCTGCCAGAGCAGCAGATCGCCACCCGTGACCAGGAAGATACGGTCGATCCCGTTGTCCTTCAGGGCCCTCGCCACAGCGTGCGCGACCAGGGACCCGTCCGTCTCGGTCTTGTCTTCCGTTGCGGTGTCACCGCTTGCTTTCGTCACGAGTTTCTCTCTTCATCGGCTCAGAACGTGTGGGTGCTTCACCGCTGGTACGCGGCACCTTGGCCGTCATCGAGACCGCGGGTCGCAAGAGGGTCGTATCAGCGGTTTCGGTGGAACGCTGGGGTCGGTCGAAGCTCGGCCTCAGCCGTCGGGCCCCCTCGGACGCCTACGGTCCGGTACGAGGTGTCGGCGGCCTTCTTCGAGCCACGGCCGTGCGCGGTCAGAGGATGCGGCCCTTGGTGATCACGTTGGGGAGGGTGGTCATCTCGGCGAAGGCGCGTTGGTCGTGGGCGGGTACGACGATCATGTCGGGAATGCGCTGGAGGACGGAGGCCATCCGCAGGAGATTGCGTCGGTTGCCGTCCGCGTCCAGATCGGCGAACTTCCGCACCAGCCAGGGGCGTTCTTCCAGCCGGGTGAGACCTTCGCGCTGCCACACAAGGTCCCCCACCAGGGCGTACCGCACGTGGTGGGCGAGCGTCACGAACACGATGATGCTGCCCGGGGTGTGCCCAGGGGCGGGCACGCAGACGATCGATCCGTCGCCGTGAACGTCGTGGCTGCGAGGGAAGCCGAGGTAGGGCCCGGACTCGAAGCGGATGACGCGCCAGGGGATGCCCCTCGCGCTGAAGGGTGCGCCGAGGTAGCCGTGCAGGCCTTCCCTGTCGAAGGCGGCCTTCTCCCGCTCGGTGACCAGCACCGGCACCTCGGGGAAGTCCGGGAGGCCGCTCACGTGGTCCCAGTGCGCGTGGGTGAGGAGGATGCCCGCGAGCCGGCCGAAGTCGTAGCCGGCGGACTCCAGTTGGTCCCGGGCCGGCTTCCACACCTCGTACTTGGTCATGCGCTGGAACAAGGGCGGCATGGTGGTCATCTGCTGGTCGATACCGCGTCCGAACCCGGTGTCGACCAGCAGATCGCCGCTGGGGTGCCGGATGAGGACGGCACCCATGTTGAAGTCGCGCTTCTCGAAGAACGACCCGCCGCGGTATCCGTAGGCGGCGACACGCTTGTTGACGCCGGTCGGCACCGCGACGACGTCCAGGTCCGCCGGTGGTTTGGCCTCGGGAATCGGAATCGAGTCGGGCAGAGGGGGAGGCGCAGTCAGTGGCGAAGAGGCGAAGCTGCGGGCCAGGCGCGCCACGGGCACCGCGGCGGCCGCGGCGACGATGAATCGCTTCTTCATAATTCCTTCTCCTTCTGGCGGGTCCGCGGTGCCCACGGCTCGGCGGGGAGTTCCAGGAGCGGGGACACGGGCCGACGAGCGAGCTCGGAGCGCTGAGTGGCCGGCCGTGCCTGGCTGGCTCGGGTACGCAGCCGCACGGCTGCCGTCCTGTGCTTGAGGGGGCCCGGTCAGGGGTCTACTGAAGCACGCCAGACGTAAAAAAACGAACGCCCGTTGTCTTTTCCCACTGTGCACGGATCGCGGCTCGGCGTCAAGGAGAACGACCGCTCGTTTTCCATGTACGCTGCCAGCATGCCCAAGGTGAGCCAGGAGTACCTAGACGCCCGCCGTGCGGAGATCCTGAGTGCCGCGAGGCGCTGCTTCGTGCGCAACGGCTTCCACGCGACGACCATGCAGGACGTGCTGAGGGAGTCGGGCCTGTCCACGGGAGCCGTGTACAGGTACTTCGCCGGCAAACAGGACATGATTGTCGCGATCGCCGAGGAGAACCTCGGCGAGGTGGTCGCCGAAGTCCGCAAACTTGCCGATCAAAGACCCACGGTCGGCATCGGAGAAGCGCTCGCCGACCTCTTCGAGGTCATCAAGGCGAAGCACGCGGAGAACGGCTTCGCCGCCCTCACGCTGCTGGTGTGGTCCGAATCCCTGTACATCCCGGCGCTGACCGAGCGGATCAAGGCCACAATCGTCGAGGCCTGCGCCGAGGTCGTCAAGATCGTGCGGGAGCACCAAAACGCCGGCGCCCTGCCCCAGGGAGCCACAGCGGAAGAACTCGCACAGTTGATCGCGACAATCATGCCCGGTTTCATTCTCCAGCTGACGGTTCTGGGCCCCTCGGGAGTTGACGGCCTGCCGGACGCCGCCCGCGCACTGTGGCCGGGGGGAGAGAGGCACACGACCACTCCACATACCGCAGGACAACTGGGCGAGTAATTCGCTCTCAGCATGCACGCGAGGGCGGCTTCGAACAGCGCCTCAGCAGGCTGTTCGCTTTCGAATAGGCGGAGGTCCATCACGTCGCGAGCCGCGACGGCACCCTCCGCCCCACTTCCCTTTCCGCGTTCCCGAACCGCATACGGAATTACGCTTACTTCACCGTGATTCAGCCGGTGAAAAATCCAGCCGGTCATGGGTGCAGCCGTCGAGCACGCGGAATTTCAGCTGGCATCTCCAGCCCTGCACACGGTTACCCTGCTGCGCCCTCCACAAGCACGCACCATTCATTAATCGCCCCTTGACGCAACGAATCAATAGTGGCAACAATGTATTCGAAACGGGTCGGCCCCTTCACCGCCGCAGCCGAGGCCAGTTCTCCTCATATCGGCCACCGCTCTGTCCAGCGGTTTCTCCGGCGCGTGCTCACCTGCGTTCCGCAATCACTCAGAGGATCACCATGGCAGACTTGAAGCGTTACGTCGTCGGCCTCGACGACAAGGGCAAATCGGCCGTTCTCCAAACGGGCGTATCCAACCAGCAGGAATTTCCCGGGTTCTTCTGGCGCGCAACGCTGTGGAAGACCCGCGAAACCCCGGTCGACAACAGCATCGCCGGAGATCGCTCGGTCGAGGGTGGCGCAGCCCGCTCCCCGTTCCCGAACGGCATGTTGGTACGCGCCATGGAGTTCTGGCCGGAGCCCGACCCGGAAACAGCCGAGAAGCTGTTCGCCGACCTCAACAAAGTAGCCGCGGAGAACCACCAGCCCACACAGGCCGACAAGCCGCGCCACCCCACGATGCACAAGACCGACACACTGGATGTCTTCCACATCGTCCGGGGCGAGATCTACCTCGTCCTCGACGAGGACGAGATCCTGCTGAAGCCGTCCGACACGGTGGTGATCCAGGGCACCAGTCACGGCTGGAGCAACCGCGGCACCGAGCCGTGCCTGATACTGGGCAGCATGACCGACGCACTGCCGCGGGAACTCCCCGAATAGGCCCCACCATCTGCTGCTCGAAGCCCTTGGGGAGCCCCAGGGCTTCGAAGCCGACTTCCGGCTCGGCCATGAGGCGTTGCCTGTCCCGTTCTCATGCCGCCGATGGGCGGATGTTCCGCCAGAAGGCCATGGCTGCTCAGGTGCGCGCCCGACCAGCCGGTGCGCGGAGCGCGGTGGCCGGTTTCTGCAAGCCATAGGCGACGCCGGTGAAACGCCCGTCGGACCATGTCCAGGTGAGCAGAGCGCGCCCTTCAACCACGCTGCCCGCCACACTGGTGGGTCCGGAGCAGTGCTCAGGACAGAGGCAGAGGCCCTACCACCTTGAAAGTGAGGCCGACGGCCTCGGTCCAGAGTAGTCGTCCAGGGGCGGCATGGTGTGCGGGCGGCCGAGCAGGGAGGCGGCGGCGACCTTGCCCTGGGAGACGGCGTTGGACCAGAACGGTGCACGCCGGTCGGGCAGGGTGACGTCGCCCGCGGCGAACACGCCGGGCACGGCGGGCCTGGCCGATCACCTGGGCGTCGGTGTCGACCATGCCCCCGCCCCCGCCCCTGCCTCCGCCTCCGCAAGCCAGTCGGTGCAGGGAACCTCTCCGGCGCACGTCACCACCAGGTCCGGGCCGCTGTGGGTGGCCGGCGACCGGCGCGAGATCCCCGTGGGGCTCATGGTGATGCCCCGTACCTGTCGGCCGTCGGAGACATTGCCGCCCGCCCGCAGACGCGTCTGACGATCGACCACCTCGCGGTCAACCCCTTCGAGAAGCTGCCCGACGCGGTAGTCGCTGCGTACGGCGCCGAGCGGAGGTTCTGGGGCAGCGCCATCACACGTCTGCGCTGCTCATGGCACGAGCGGTGACGATGTTCACCGAGGAACTGCCCTGGCCGCCAGGCCGCGACGTGGAGCTGGTCATGGGCCGCGCCGTGGCCGAGTGGATCGGCTGGCACTGAGCGGCGGAACGACCGACAGCGGGCGAGCGCCGTGCCGACGCCACACAGCCGCTCCGGCGAGCCACTCCACAGAATCGCGGGGCCCCGCCCAGCACCCCACGGCGCGAGCCGTCCGAGTGTTCGTGGCACACAGGCTCGCCCGGTCCCGACCTCGCCGACACGAGCGGAGCAGCCCGCCCCGGGCATCCTGGGCGACGGTTCCCGCACGGCGAACGAGCGCACATGACCGCCGCCATACCCGCCGCGCGCAACGCCACGGTGAGCACCTCGTACCGAGATCGGTCACACCGGCGCCGTCATCGCGCTCGCCGTGTTCGATGCGGAGCCCTGCCAGCCGAGCGGTTCTCTTTACAGACACGCCGGCGGAGGCCGAGGACACGACACGCACTGCCAGGCTCAGTGCCCCGCGGCTGCTTCGGGCTCCCGCAGCGAGACGGCTCTGGCCTGTTCCAGCCCGTCGAGGAGCAGGCCCAGGCCGAACCAGAACTCTTCGTGCACCGGTACGGAGGTCAGCTCGTCGGCCGCGGCCATCGTGGCCGGATAGGCGGCCGGATCGAGCGAGAGGTAGTAGTCCCGCAGCTGCGCATGGTCCTCCGGCCCCGGGGCCCCGGGGCCGTGCTGCTGGATGGCGAAGCCGATCACATAGTGGCCGATGGCCGTGAAGGCACGGGCGGCCAGGCCGACCGGGAACCCGTGGCCCAGGAAGAGAGTGATGAGCCGTTCCCTGGCTCGCAGAGCGTTGGGACCGACGGGAACCTGGGCCGCCAGCAACGACAGCGCGTTGGGGTGCCGGCACAGAGTGCCATAGAAAGCCTCCGCCACGGCGTTGACGGCTTCCCGCCAGGACAGGCCGTCCAGCTCCTCGGGCGGGACGCGGACTTCGCCCAGGATCCTGTCGGCGACCAGGGCGAGGAGTTCGTCCTTGCCCGTGAAGTGCCGGTAGAGCGTCGCCGTACCCGACTCCAGGGCATCGGCCAGCATACGCAGGGTCAGTGCCTGGATCCCCACTTCGTCAATGAGCTTCAGAGCCGTGTCGACGATTCGGCCGGCGTCCATCGGGGGGCGCCCGCGCCGGTACGCCGGAGCAGGTGTCCGGCTCGCCCACCAGGCGGCACTTCCCGGAACGGGCTGGGCCTCCGAAGCCATGAAAACGGTCACCCTTTCGGCGAGATCGACTGAGGACGCGTGTCCCATACAAAGAGTTTCGGCTTTATCGTATCCGTTTTCGGCGGCGGCCGGGCGGGACGCCCTGCATCGTCAACGTCCCGATCAGGATCGTCAACGCCGGCCATAGGGCCGCCACCTCATCGGCCGGCAGGCACATCGATGTCAGCGCAGAGGTCGTCGATGCATCAGGCCGGGGCGCTCCGGTCTCCGGACACCGGCACCCGCGCTTGGTCGACAGGCCGCACCCGCACGGCAGTCCCGCCCTTCCAGGACACTGTGCGGGGACCGCACCGGAACGGGCACTGAACAGGCCTCGATGCCGGAAGCACCGCGACTCCGGAGCACCGGCACATGCGTCACTTCCGCGAGCGCACCGACTGGCGGATGAGCTGCTGCGCGCCCAGCAGCCCGTGGTGGTCTTCGGCCAAGCGGTTCTCCACCCTCTCTCAGCTTGTTCCTTAACCTCGGGCCCGGTCGAGTGGTCACTCTTCGGAGTGATTGCAGGGTATGAGGGCGGCCTTCCTCGTGATCCTGAACTCTGCGACGAGATCCAGGGGTTCACAAGGAAGGCCGTGGGGATGAGTGTGCTGCAACAGGTCAGCGAGCGGCACGCGTTCGCTGAGCTGTCACGCTTTCGGACGGTCTTCTACGGGTGTCTGTCCGCGCGAGCGGATGCGTTCTTCGAACTGACCGACGCACTTCTGTGCGCGGACGGCCCGACACGACGCCGGTGGAGTTGTCGCTGCTCGCCGAGCACCAGCGTGGATACGGCTCGCTGTACGGTGCGTTGAACCGTGGCCGCCTGGACGGGCGGGTCGTGCTCACCCGTGGACGTCTACCCGTGGCTACGCTCGGACGCCGCGTGCTCGCCGGAACGGCTGTTCTGCCACGTCCATGGCCGCTCCGAAGCGGCCGCGCAGATCATCCCCGGCTGGCCGTACTCCTTCGTCGCCGCGCTGACTCCGGACCGTACCTCGTGGACCGCGGTGCTGGACACGATCCGCCTCGGGCCCACCGACGATGCGGTGGCCGTCACCGCCGGCCAGCTCCGGCAGGTGGTCCAGAGGCTGATCGCGGCCGGCCGACGGCAAGGCGGCGACCGGAACATCCTGGTGGTGATGGACGCCGGCTACGACGTGATGCGCCTGGCCTGGCTGCTGCGCGACCTTCCCGTCGAGTTGGTGGGGCGCCTGCGTTCGGGCCGTGCCCTGCGGCTTCCGGCCCCACCTCGCGTCTACCAGCCCAAGGGCGGCCGGCCGCCCAAGCACGGCAAGGAGTTCAGCCTCGCGAGGCCGCAGGCCTGGACGGAACCGTCGGTGGCGACGGTGAACGACACACCCCGCTACGGCAAGGCCGAAGCCCGCGCCTCAAGGTCGATCACTCGCCCGGCGACCGCGACGCGCCACCGGTCTGGCCGTGGTCCTCGGCCACCGGCGCGCCAGCCCGGCCGACGTCGACTTCGTCTGGTCCTGCTACCTGCGAAGATTCGACCTGGAACACACCTTTCGTCTGTTCAGACAGTCTCTGGGCTGGACCCGGCCGCGGCTACGTGAACCAGAGGCGGCGGACCGCTGGACCTGGCTCGTGATCACCGCGCACACCCAACTCCGCCTCGCCGCCCCGCTCGCCACCGACCAGCGCAAGCCCTGGGAGGAAACCACCCGCCCCGGGGTTGCTCTCACCCCGACTCGCGTCCGGCGCGGGTTCCGACACCTCCGCCCGCACCTGGCGAGGCTGTCGCACGGCTCCTGCCCGGTGAAGGTGAAGAGCGATTCGTTGTTCGGTTCCAGGGATCAGGGAGACGCCGGACTCTTGGCTGGTGGGGCGAAACTTCCTGTCGCGCGACCGTCAACGTGATCTTGAGATGCCGCGGAATGTGCGGGAGTGGCTGCCGCCCGAGCGCCTGTGCTGGAAGGTGCTCGACGTCGTCGAGTTGCTTGACCTGTCGGCGTTCGAAAACAGTTACCGTGACGACGGACGGGGCGGGGCGGCCTCCCCTCCCGCGAGGCTGATTGCGTTGCTCCCGTACTGCTACGGCAAGGGAGTGCGTTCCTCCCGCAGCATCGAGCAGGCTTGCTGGGACGACGTGGGTTGCCGAACCATCACCGCGAACCGCCGCGTGGACCACTCCACCGTCGCACGGTGCGTACGACGCCACCGTGCCGCCTTGAACTCGCTGTTCGTGCTGGTGTTGTCGCAACGGAGCCCTGCCGCAACTGGCGCTCGGCTCGTTCCTGTGCCCATCGACCCGGCGACGATGGTGACGAGTCTCGACGACCTGGAGCGCGCCGAATATGCCGAGCGCACCCGGGATCCACAGGACCGTCGCCGGTACGCCGTGGGCATCACCGCCGACGGACGCAAGGTCCTGGCCGACCTGAACCGCACCCTCGTCGATCTCGACGGCGACATCCTTGCCGACCTGGGCACGTCGGAGCGGCAGTCGCTTCATGTCCTTCTGGGCAGCCTCGCCGGGACTCCGGCCCTGACCTCCCTCTTCGACTCCGTCCGGGAGCAGAGCGGGAGAGACGATTGTGCGGGTCAGCCCCGTGCGCTCGTTGCCGAAGCCAGCCTGGGGAAGAGCGTCGCCGCGGCGCCGCGGCGCGTCGGCTCCAGGCCGTTGCCGGTCAGACAGTCACTGTCAGCCAGAGCCTCGGCCAGCCCATGGACGACCCAGTCCGGGGTGTACGGATAGTCGCTGCCGTAGAGGAGGTGGTCAGCGTCCGTCAGGGTCAGCAAGGCGGGGAGCAGTCGCGGCAGGGCGAAGCCGGCGAGGTCGTAATAGAGCCCACGCAAGGCGCCGAAGACGTCGACGGGCGGGCCACCGCCGGCCAAGGCGAACGCGGCGACCCGGTCCGCGAGAGCCGGCAGCGCGCCTCCCGCGTGCGGGACGATGAAACGGATGGCGGGATACCGGTCGAGGACCCCGTCCAGGATCAGGTTGGTCACCGCACGCGTGGTCTCGAAGGGGAACTCGAGCATGGGGCGGGGGCGGCCCGCACTGGTCGCTTCCCAGCACGGTGGCGAGGTCGGGTGGAGCAGGACGACCGCGCGGCGCCGGTCGAGTTCGGCCATCAGCGGCTCGTAGTACGGGTCGCCCAGATGTCGGCCGGCGTACGAGGTGAGCAGGGTGATCCCGTCCGCCCCCAAGTCGTCCAACGCGTGCCGGGTCTCGGCGAGTGCACCGGGCAGGTCCGGCAGCGGAAGCGAGGCCAGCAGTCCGAAACGCTCCGGGTGGGCCTGGACGAGGGACGCCCCCTCGTCGTTGACCTCACGGGCCAGGTCGCTGGCAGCATCCGCGTCGCCGTAGTGCACTCCGGGCGACGACACCGACAGCAGGGCCGCGGCGATCCCCGTACGGTCCATCGCGGCCAGCGCCGCCTCGGGGCCCCAGTCGGGGATGGCGGGCATCCCGTCGGGTTGCCCGTGGCCCGCCGCCTCCATCGCGGCCCGCAAACGTGGGGTGATGTAGTGGGCGTGGACGTCGATGCCCCCGGCCAGCGGCGGCCGTCCGGGGGCATTCGGCGGTGTCATGCGCTACTCCTCGCGTTGTTCGTCGTCTCCAGGAGTGACCGAAGCGCAGGGCCCCTGCGCTTCGAAACGAAGGGTCTCCAGAGCAACGCCATCATGATGATGAAATCATCAAGTGTGCGCACATCATCGTCAATAGCTGAAGCGAAGTGAACCGAGCAAAGCGTCAGAGATGTCGAGTTGATCTCTGGCTGAACCGGGCGACATCGCGCGCCGTCAGTGGGCGGTCCGTGCCCGGTGTTCCGCGAGGACGTCCACGCCGAAGTCGGAGGCCGGGTCGCGCCAAACCGAGTGGGCGTGGTCGGCGTGCCGTTGGGTGTCGTCGTACGCGATGAGGACGTTGGGGCCGTGAAGTCGGTAGTAGTGCGGTTGGGCCGGCCTCCAGGCTGCCGGCCCGACTGAAGTGGACCTCGTCGAGGACGCTGCCGGAGGCGTGGTGGGCGCCGTGGTACTTGGCGAGGTCCTCCGGGCCCCGGCCGGTGTACGGGGAGAGCAGTCGTCGCAGCCCCTGGCATTGCTCCTCCTCCAGGTCGCGTGCGCTGATGCCTCGGGGAGGGACCGTGATCGCCACGCGCGCGTGGTCCTCCTCGGTGTATCCGCTGCCCGCCTCGGCCCGGCGGTCGATGTCGTCGACGCGACGTGCCAGAGCCGGGTCCGTGAAGCTCCCCCGCCAGGATGATCTTGAAGCCCTGATCCACTCGGATTCACGTGCGGCGACGTGCAGCGGGGTCACGTTCGGCGACCTGCGGTGAACCGGCGGAGGGCGGTCACGCCCGACAGCCCGAAGCCCGGCGGCAGTTGGTTCCAAGCAGGCGTACCGGGACGGAATGGAGGACCAGCTCGGTGCGCTCGGTCTGGTCCTCAACGCCGTCGTGCTCTGGACGACGAAGTACGTCGACGCCGCCGTCACCCAGCTCCGCGCCGAAGGCCACGAGCTCCGCGATAAGGACATCGCCCGCCTCTCCCCGCTCAAGCACCGCAAGCTGAACCTGCTCGGCCGCTGCAGCTTCATCGCATCCGCCCCCGCCCCCGCCCCCGCCGCCGGCGCCCTGCGACCGCTGCGCGACCCGGACTTCTCCGGGCTCGATGAGGACGACGAAGATGAGGCGGAGTGAGCGTCAGCAGCGGGCAAGGACGTTGATCAGTCTGTACGTCTGGCGGTGAGGCCCGCGGCGATGAGGTCGATGCCGGCGAGGAATTGCGCGCGGTCGTCGTGGTCGAGTCCCTGATCCGCGACCGCCCGGGCGAAGGGGAACTCCTGCGGGCTGAGTTGCTTCCATATGGCCGTCACGGAGTCCATGTAGGCGTCGCGGTCGGTGTCCGGACCAAGGCTGCGTACGAGGGCGAGATTCGCGGCGTTCTGGCCGGCGGCGCCGAGGATGTAGTGCATCAGGGCGGAGGTTGCCGTGAACCAGCTGCTCGCGGGAACGTCCAGCGCGTACACCTGGCGGCCGATGGCTTCGAAGATGCAGGTCGTCACCGATCCGGCGGGGTTGTGGGAGATCTGAGCGGTGAGCTGAGGGGCCAGCCAGGGGTGCCGCTCGATCGCGTCGAAGAGGCCGAGGGCGACGTCGTGAATCCGGCCCGTCGGCTCGGCCCCCGCCACTTCACTCAGCGCGGCGACGACGACATGGTCGGTGGCCGCGACCAGGAGTTCGCCCTTGCCCGCCACATGCCAGTAGATCGCGCCGGGACCGGTGGCCAGGCGTTCGCTCAGCGCCCGGAAGGTCAGCCCGCTCTCACCCGCTGTGTCCAGCAGGCCGATGGCGGCCTCGATGATCTGCTCGCGGGTCAGAGGGCTGGGGCGCCGCTCGGGCTTCTTGCGCGTCCGTGATGTCACGTCCTCATTTTGACATGGATGGAATGCTGTTCCACAGTTCCGTTGGAACGACATTCCAGTGACCGGCCATGCTCGGACCGGACACCCGACGCGAAAAGCAGGAGGAGAAGACCATGGCACTGCAGGACCAGCCCGCCTACCTCATCAAGATGCGCGCCAAGCCCGGACTCGGCGACAAGCTGTTCACGCTGGCCACCGAGGGGATGGAGAAGTCGGGATCCTCCGACCGGTTCATCATCGCCCGCGAGGACGCCGACCCCGACGTGCTGTGGAACATGGAAGTATTCCGCAGCCACGAGGCCAAGGACGCCTACGAGAACAGCCCGCTCGCCGATGAACTGCGCGACGAGATCATCGGCCTTCTCGCCGAGCCGCCCATGCGGATCGAAGTCCATCCCTACTCCGCTCTGCCCGCCGACCCGGCTTGAGCGCGGTGGGGTGCCCGGCGCGCCTGAGGGGCACCCCACCGATCCCGACGAGCATGCCGCCCGCCTGTCGTCGAACGCGCATGACGACAGGCGCGGCGGGCATCCAATGAACCCGCGCAATGGGTTCACGGCGGCCCGAATCCCATCAGATCCGATGGTGATTGATGACAGGGTTTGACGACAGACAGGGTCCGATCCTCCGCACGGAGAGGGGCCCTCGGTGGCGAACTTGGCCCACAAGCGGGTCTCGACCTACCAGCAGACCGGCAGAACCTCGTCCTGGACGAGGCCGGGACCGAGGACCCGGTCGCTTCGAGGAAGAGGCCGGTACCCCCAGCCGCCTCCACCCGCTCCAGCGGCCGAAGTCCGGCAAGCTGCTCGACTACGCGCGGCCGGGCGACACCGTGCACATCTCCGAGATGTTCCGCCTGGTGCGCGGCACCGGGCGCATCCTCGACGTACTCGACATCCTGCACCGCGACCGGCTCGCCCTGCGCATCCACGACGGCGCCTTCTCCGGCATGGACCTCACCGCCCGCCACCCGCGCACCGGCGAGCTGCTGTCCACAGTGAAGTTCATGGTGCAGACCCTCGCCGCCGCCGGCGAACTCCAACGCGAACTCACGTACGACGGCCTACGCGCCGCCAAGGCCGAGGCCGGCAAGGGCGGGCGCCGCCCCGCCGTGGCGGCCGCGAAGACCGAGGACGTGCGCACCGGGCACCTGGAGGCGGATGCGATCCGATCGGAAGACACCCCGGTCGGTATCACACCTGGGCGAATAGTTCCGGTCGACACCTTCAGATGCGTGGAGGGGGTCCGACAACGGATTGCGACCACCGTGTCGGACATCTTCTCAATGGCACCCTGCGTGTACGTCGATGACCACTTGAAGCACCCGCCAAGAACATCTGCACGACCTTGCACCCCCGCCCCGAGGCAGGCACTACACGGCCGAAGCCATCACCCCATCGGCAAGCTTCCCCTCCGGGGCTGGACACGACAACGAGCACACCCAAGGGATACGGCCGACAGGCAACGACGCCCTGGAGACTGCGCGAGCCTCATAACGGATACGATGACTCCGAAACTTGCCGGGCTCCTCACCACGCAAGTTCAAAGAACGACCACCGATGGGGGCTGCTACTTGGCTTCGGAGATCCAGCCCGTGCCGGGCAGTCCCGCCTGGTGGGCGAACCGGGCACCCGAACTTGCCCATCAGCGCGGGCGTCCGCAGACGGACGTCGGCCGGATCGTCGACGCCGCCCTGAAGCTCATCGACGACATCGGAATCCAGGCACTGACCCTGCGCACACTCGCCGAGACCCTCGAGTCCGGGACGGCGACGCTCTACCGTCGCATCAACAGCAAGGACGAACTCCTCATCCTCGTAGCAGAGAGAATTCAGGGCGAAGTTCGCGTCACACCCGACAACCTGGAAGACCTGCCCTGGCTGGAGGGCGTAGCTGTCGCCGCGAATGCCTTGTACCACACACTGCGCCGACACTCCCACGCAATTCCCCTGCTGGCCGACCAGATCCCCATCGGCCCCCACGGTCTCCGCGCCAGAGAACGACTCGGCGGGCTTTTCTTGGTGCACGGGTTCACAGTCCCCCTCGCTGCCCGCGCGTTCACCGCCATCAGCCACCACGTGATCGGCTTCGCCATCCAGCAGCACGCACCCGGAACACCGAACCCCGATGACCAAATGCAACAACGGGACTGCTTCCACTCGCTCGGCCCGGCCATCCACCCCAGCACTACAGCGGCCGCCGACGAGCTGACCTCCGTACCGGTACACGAGGAATTCCGGTTCGGCCTGGACCTTCTCCTTGACGGCCTGGAGCAGGCCGCACGCCGACAGCCTCGGCGCTCCACAGAACCGGAGAGGCGCCCACCCGGGCACGTCCCGGGATGCCCCGCAGAGACGGATCCAGCCGACTTGGGCGGCCCCCCACCACCAGGATGCCCGGCATGCTGCGCCCCCCAAGCTCGCCCCGCTTGCCCCCTCTTCCATAAACGGCTACGTTGTATCCGAAAAGAATCCGCGTAGACCACTACCTGAGCACGAGATGAACCAGGCAGCTCGACAGCGGCCCGGAAACCACTCCATGCAGTGGGGCGCCGCCCGCCGCCAGAGCGGGCGCATGGTCCGGTTCAAAGAGCCCCACACCACAGCGTGTCCGCTCGCTGCCCGTTCGAGAGAACCATTGAGGTCGATCACCATGACAGAAACTCCCGACATCGACGTCCTCGTCGCCGGAGCCGGCCCGACCGGCTCCGCCCTGGCCTGCGACCTGCTGCGGCGCGGTCTTCGCGTCCGCGTCGTCAACAAGGCGCCACACGCCTTCGAGGGGTCCCGCGCCAAGGGGATCCAGCCACGCACCCAGGAAGTCCTCGAGGATTTCGGCGTGCTCCACGAGGCGCAAGCGGAAGGCGGACCCTACCCGCTCGCCGGACTCCACCTCGGGCCTGTCACCGCGCCATGGAAGATGCAGCAGCGGAACAAGCCGACCCCGGACGTGCCCTATCCGAACATCCTCCTGCTGCCGCAGCACCGCACCGACGCCATCCTGCACCGCCTGCTCGAACGCCTCGGACTGACCATCGAGTACGGGGTCGCCCTGGAAGGCTTCGAGCAGGACGCCGACGGCGTCACGGCGACGCTCTCCACCGGCGAGCTGGTGCGCAGCAAGTACCTCGTCGGCGCCGACGGCGGAGCGAGCGCGGTCCGCGTGGCCACCGGGCTCGGCTTCGTCGGGGACACCGACGAGTCCGACAAGACCCTCATCATCGACTGCACGATCGACGGACTGTCCCGCGACCGGTGGCACATGTGGCCCAAGGCATCCGCGGGAGCGTGCCCGTTGCCGCACTCCGACCAGTTCCAGGTGATGATCCGGCTGAAGCCGGGCGACACACCGAATCTCGACCACGCCGCCCTGGCGGACCGGTTCCACGCGCTCACCGGCCTCAAGCTCCGCGACATCACCTGGACTTCGGTGTTCCGGCCCAATGTCCGACTCGTCGAGCACTATCGCCTGGGCCGGGTCTTCCTGGCGGGTGACGCCGCCCACGTGCACACCCCGGCCGGTGCGCAGGGACTCAACACCGGTGTGCAGGACGCCTACAACCTGGGCTGGAAGCTCGGCCAGGCGCTCGCCGGCGCGCCGGACAGCCTGTTGGACAGCTACGAGGCCGAGCGGCTCCCGATCGCCGCAAACGTCCTCGGCAAGTCCAATGAGCTCTATCAGAGCCTCAGCAACCACCGTGTCGCCGGCCTGAAGCGCGGCGACGAGGAGCGTCAGCTCTCGCTCTCCTACCGTGGCGGCCCGCTCGCCCCCGCCGACGCTCCGGCCACCAGGACCCTGCATGTGGGTGACCGCGCGCCGGACGCGCCGTGCACCGCACCCGGCACCAGCCGCCTGTTCGACCTCCTCCGGGGACCGCACTTCACCCTGCTGGCCTTCGGCCCCGAGGCCACCAAGGCCCTGCCCAAGCTGACCTGGCCGGCCAAGGGCGCCGAACTGCGCCGCTACGCCGTCCGCGAGGGCCGTCGCGCCCGCCATGCTGCTGGTCATGTCGAGGGCGGAATCGACGGTGGCTACATCACCGACGCCACCGGCCAACTGGCCGGCACCTACGGCGTCGACAGCGACGCGCTGATCCTGATCCGGCCCGACGGATACGTCGGCGGCATCATCACGAGCGATTGGGCGTCCTCCTTCGCCACCGCAGCCAAGGTATTCGTCCCGAGGTGACAGCCGCCCCGGCACCGCGTGCGCGCTGGACGCGCAGCCCGCCCCGACCCACTCCACGAGACCAGGAATCGGACATGACCCAGGCGAGTGAGACCACCGACGGCCCCGCCGTGGCCGACAACGAGCGGCTGGTCTTCTTCAGTGACGCGGTCGTCGCCATCGCCCTGACCCTTCTGGCCCTGGAGCTGCCGGTGCCTCACGGGTCAAGCGATGCCGAGGTGTGGCGGGCGTTCCGGGAGCACCTCCCGGACTACGCGATGTTCCTGCTGAGCTTCGCGGTCATCGCCGCGTACTGGGTGGCGCACAAGTGGCTGTTCGGCCGCATCGGCGGGTTCAGCCCTCGGCTGTTGTGGCTGAACTTCGTCTGGCTGCTGGGCATCATCCTGATCCCCTTCGCGACGAAGGTCCTCATCGAGGACAGCCCATACCAGCTCAGCGCCGTCCTGTACGCCGCCGCCGTCGGGGGCACCGGACTGGTTCTGATCAACTCGCTGCACCACTGTCGGGCCCGTGGCCTGCTGCGGCCACACGCCGCGCCCGACATCATGCGGCGTTTCCAGCTGTTCCTCACGTTCCCGACGGCCGCCTTCCTGCTGTCGATCCCGTTCGCCTTCGTCAGTCTGAGCGGCGCCAGGTACAGCTGGGCAGTGGTCTTCGTGCTCACCGCGCTGGCCGCCCGGTGGGCCACCCACCCCGGGGCTCAGCCGGGGCGCACGGTCATCAAGCAGTAGGCGTCACTGAATCGCCGTTTTCGAGATGCAGTCCCTTCCTCGGCGAGCCGAGGCTCTGAGTACCGGAGGTTGTTGCCGTGCATGCAGCGGTCGTTACTTCGTTCGATGATCCACCGCAGTACCGTGACCACCCCGATCCCGTCGCCCGTGGAACCGACGAGGTCGTCGTCGAGGTCCTCGCGGCCGGCCTCCACCCGCGTGTCCGCTCCCAGGCGTCCGGCTCGCACTACACCAGCACCGACGAGCTCCCGCTCGTCCCCGGCATCGACGGCGTCGTACGCGACCCGAAGGGCCGTATCCGGTACGCCGTCCTGGACGACACCCTCCTCGGCACCATGGCCGAGCGCACCGTGATCGACGTCCGGCGCAGCGTTGTCCTCCCGCACGGAATCGATCCGGTCCAGATCGCGGCGGCGATGAACCCCGTGATGTCCTCGTGGGTCGCGCTGCGCCGACGCATCGACTTCGGGCGTCGGCAACGCGTCCTCATTCTGGGCGGGACCGGAAACGCCGGCCGGATGGCGATCCAGGTCGCGAAACGGTTCGGGGCCGCACACGTGATCGCGGCCGGACGCGACACAGCTCGCCTTGGCGAACTGCGGGCCCTCGGCGCCGACGAAACCTGCACCTTCGACGAACTCGCCCTGGCGGCCGACGTCGACATCGTCATCGACTATGTGTGGGGAGAGCCCACGGCCCGGGCCATGGTCGACATGCTCACCGCTCGCGACAACCGCAGTGCACCGCTGACCTGGATCGAGATCGGCTCGGTCGCCGGTCCGACGGCACCGATCCCCTCCGCGGCGCTGCGCTCGACGCGACTGCAGATCGTCGGTTCCGGCATCGGATCGGTCCCCGGCCGCGACTTCGTCAAGGAGCTCCCCAAGCTGGTATCCGCCGTCACGCATGGCGTTTTCGACGTCAGAGCGCGCGCTGTCCCCCTTGCGGAGGTCGAGCACGCCTGGACCGCGACCGCCGGCATGTCCGACCGGATCGTCCTGGTGCCCTGACCCTCACCGGACGTCGCTCCGGGTGTCCGTTGCCCAGGCACGCCATTACGGCTACGTTGTAATCGAAATTGCGGCTGTTGGTCACCCCGGACTGGCCGCCTTCCGGTGCTGCGCATTTCCCTGCGACGGCTGTCACAGACGCACCTCACGCTGCCGCAGCTACGCCGGACAACCGCCGGGTGTAGCGCCATGCGTCGGACCGCACAGGAGGAGCTTCAGGAATGTCAACACAGCAGGAGGTCGCCGAGGACCGCCCGGCACCGGTCGTGACCCTCGACTTCGTCGGCAGCCGCACGGAGACGGAGGACGTCACATCGAAGCTCTCGGTCGAATCGCAGGCCGCGCTGCGCCAGTTCTCGCTGGAGCGCATGACCGGCTACGGCGTCGACTACGCGGACGCCGTCGAGGTGCGGGCCCGCGTGGTCGAGGGGCAGGACTGGCGATCGGCCGCCACGGAGCTCGCGGAGGTGTGCCTGCGTCGCGTCGAGAGCGCCACGGAGGTCGCCGGGACGCCCACCCGGATCGGGTACCTGCGGCGTGCGTCCGCCCTGCTCCGCATGAGTCAGATGATGATGCTGTGCGACACCGCCGAGCGCCGGCAGATCTTCGCGCGGGCCGCGGAGCTCTACGCACAGGCCGCCGCGTTGAGCGCCGACCGGGTGCGCGTCACGGTCAAAACCGACCACAGTCCCTTGGCAGGATGGCTGATTCCCGCACGTGGCACCGCGGTCGCCTCGGCCCTCGTCATCGGGGGCGTCGAGGGCTGGGGCATGGATTTCGACAGCATCGGCGAGGCACTCGCGGCGCGAGGCGTCGACGCGCTGATGCTCGACGGGCCGGGGCAGGGCGAGACGCGGCTCACCCACAATCACTACCTCACGGATCACTGGCGTGACGCCTACGGGCGAGCCGTCGACTTCCTCGCCGAGCGCTCGCCGGGCCGCCCGATCGGCTTCATCGGCAACAGCATGGGCGGCAGCGTCGCCATGGCCGTCGCGGCGCAGGACACCCGGATCCGGGCGTGCGTCGACAACGGCGGCATCCACGCCCCGTGGCATGTACCGCCGACCATGGGGACCTTCTTCTCGAAGATGGTGGCCGCCTGCGGAACAGAGGACCCGGACCGGGCGATGAACGTGTGGAAGACCGTCACCCCGCTCGCCGACGGACCCAACGCCGGCTATCCGCTGCTGGTCGTGCAGGGCGGCAAGGACCCCATGGTCTCGAACGACCTCGCGCAGATCCTTCTGCGGGGCGCCCCCACGGACGACAAGCGGATGGTGGTCTTCTCCGA
Source organism: Streptomyces griseoruber (assembly GCF_001514205.1). Taxonomy (GTDB): domain Bacteria; phylum Actinomycetota; class Actinomycetes; order Streptomycetales; family Streptomycetaceae; genus Streptomyces; species Streptomyces griseoruber. The sequence goes on from NZ_KQ948793.1 coordinate 47,288, forward strand.
CGGCAACCACTGCGTCTACAACCACAAGCACGACCGCGACGCCCTCGTCGCCGACTGGGTGAGGGCACGCCTGTGTGGCCTGCCGAGCCCCGAGATCACGAACTGAGAGGAAAGCCCCGTGCAGATCATCGACGCACAGATCCACCTCTGGGCCGGCGAGAACGCGCCGCCGCACCACTGGCGCGCGCCCTACACCATCGACACCGCCCTGCGTGACATGGACGAGGCCGGCGTGGACCGCGCCGTCAACTGTCCGGCGGTCTGGGACACCGACGCGAACGACTACGCCGTGGAGGCGGCGAAACAGCATCCCGAGCGTTTCGCGACCCTCGGCTGGTTCCCCCTCGACGAGACCGCGGACGATTCCCTCGTCGACGCATGGCTGAACAAACCCGGCATGCTGGGCCTGCGCTTCATGCTGGCGGCCCCGGAGATGGCCGACCGCATCGCATCGGGCGACCTCGACTGGCTGTGGGCGGCCGCCGACCGCCGCGAGATCCCCGTGGGGCTCATGGTCCTGCCTCCCTATCTGCCCGCCGTCGGCGCCATCGCCGCGCGCTACCCGCAGATGCGGCTGATGATCGACCACCTCGCGGTGAACCCCTTCGCGAAACTGCCCGACGCGGCCGCGCACTTCGACACCCTGCTCGCCCTCGCGCGCCACCCCAACATCGCGGTGAAGGCCACGGGCGTACCGAGCATGGCAACGGGCCCGTACCCGTTCGCCGACACGCACGGCGTACTGCGGCAGGTCTTCGACGCATACGGCGCCGAGCGGATGTTCTGGGGCACCGACATCACGCGTCTCCACTGCTCGTGGCACGAGGCGGTGACGACGTTCACCGAGGAACTGCCCTGGCTGCGAGGCCGCGACCTGGAGCTGGTCATGGGCCGCGCCGTGGCCGACTGGATCGGCTGGAGCTGAGGTGCGGAAGGGGCCCGTGCCCGCGTCGCCACCCACGTCCCCAGCGGGACAACGCCCTCCGTTTGGGGGACAGCCGACCCGACAAGGACTTCCCCGGCATCACACCAGGCCGGGAACCACTCCGCGAACGCGTGATGATCAGCGCGCCGCGCGAGGACAACGAAACGAACTCGCCCTGAATCGCCATCGCGGCCTGTTGAAAGTAGCCCCCACATGAGCATGTCCGTCCTGCGCACCGCCGACGCGTGGTGGGTCCTCACCCCCACCGGCGCCTCGCACGTGCACACCGATGCCACCACCACCGGGCAGCTGCTCGCCGACCGGCAGGCAGTCGCCGCGGCGGCGGCGAGCGGCGGCAGCGTCGCCGTCACCGACCTGTCGCCGATCTCGCCCGTCACCGCGCCCTGTCGCCTCATCGCCCAGATGATCAACTCCGTCTCGCACGTCAAGGACACCGGCGGAAATCCGGAATCCGCGCCGCTGGCGTTCTTCCGCAAGTCGTCGTCCTCCATCAGCGGCCCCTTCGATGACGTGATCCGGCCCAGCCATGTGCGCCTGCTGGACTACGAGGTCGAGATCGGGCTTGTCGTGGGCAAGCACCTGCCGGTCGGCACCCGGATCAGCGAGGGCACGCTCTCCGACTACCTCGCCGGCCTGGTGGTCACCAACGACGTCTCGGCACGCGATGTCCAGCTGCCCAGCTCGCAGTACTACGAGGGCAAGTCCTATCCGACCTTCACGCCCGTCGGCCCCCTCCTGGTGCTGCTCGACGCCGACGAACTCAAGCGGTTCGGCGACCTGCGACTCAAGCTGTGGGTCAACGGCGAGCTGCGGCAGAACATGCCGGTTGCCGGCGACATGATCTACCAGCCCCTCGAGGCGCTGCAAAGCCTGGCACGCTTCCAGCGACTCGACGCCGGCGACCTCATCCTGACCGGGACACCTGTCGGTACGGCCATCAGCGCGCCCCCGAAGGCGGTTCAGACCCTCGTATCCCTGATTCCTGAGGAAACCAAGTGGAAGCTCTTCTTCCAGGGTCAGTCCCGGAATCCGAAGTACCTCAAGGACGGTGACGTCATCGAGGCCACCGTGGCCACCGATGGCGGCGCGATCGACCTCGGCCGACAGCGCACGGTCGTAAGGGACGCCGGATGATCGACTGTGCCGGTGCGGAGTTCCTGTCGCAGTAGCGGCAGACCCGATCGGCGCCCCGGTCGGCGGCGCCACCGGGCGGGCCAGGAGCCACCGGGCCCACCTTGCTGCTCGCGGTGGTCTTCCTCGCCCTGGGCACAGTCGAGGCGGCTGCGGCTTCCGGGCGCTGCACGCTGGCCGTCGAAGAGCGACACCACGTTCGAAGCCGTGGTGCGCCCTACACGCATCGACTGCTCAG
>NZ_KQ948794.1 GCF_001514205.1 Streptomyces griseoruber
GGCCGGCGCCTACCGGACCGGTGCGGGCGGCCATCGACCGCTCCGTGATCCTGGGCACCGACGCCGACCTCACCGCCCTCGGAGAGCGCGTCCCCGACGTCGTCGTCGCCCCCTTCACGGCGGGTGACGTGGCGCCGGAGGGGCTGGCCGAGCAGGCACGTACGGCCACACGGCGCGCTCTGACGCTGGTGCGGCAGTTCCTCGCCGACGGACGTCTTGCCTCGACGCGGCTGGTGTTCCTCACCCACGGCGCGGTCGCGACACGGCCGGGCGACGACATCGCCGACCTGATCAACGCCCCCGTGTGGGGCCTGGTCCGCTCGGCACAGCGCGAACACCCCGACCGGCTGTGGCTGGTGGACGGTGCCGACGAGGCACTGGCCGCGCGCCTGGCCATGGGTGAGGAACCACAGTCGGCGGTGCGCGACGGCGCGGTCCTCGTGCCGCGGCTCGTCCGGCACGACACGCCCTCCCCCGGCACCGCCACGGGCTTCGGCAGGGCGGACGGCACGGTCCTGATCACCGGCGGCACCGGCACCGTGGGCGCCCTGATCGCCCGCCACCTGGTCACCGAACACGGCGTGCGCCATCTGCTCCTGACCAGCCGACGCGGCCGGCAGGCGCCGGCCGCGGAGGAGCTGGCCGCCGAGCTGGAAGCCAACGGGGCCCAGGTCACCCTCGCCGCCTGCGACGCGGCCGACCGCGAGGCCCTGGCCGCCCTGCTCGCCGCCGTCCCCGCGGACAGGCCGCTGACCGGCGTCATCCACGCGGCCGGCATCCTCGACGACGCCACGGTCACCGGACTGACCCCGGACCGACTCGACCGTGTCCTGCGCCCGAAGATCGACGCCGCGCTCAATCTGCACGACCTCACCCGGGACCACCCCCTCGACGCCTTCGTCCTGTTCTCCTCGGCGGCCGGCGTCCTCGGCAGCCCCGGACAGGGCAACTACGCGGCGGCCAACGTGTTCCTGGACGCCCTCGCGGCACACCGGGTCGCGGGCGGGCTGCCGGCGCAGTCGCTGCCGTGGGGGCTGTGGAGCGAGCGGAGCGAGCTGACGGCGTCGCTCCCGGACGCGGAGCGCGAGGGGACCGGACGCTCGGGTGTGCTCGGCCTGTCGTCCGGAGAGGCACTGGCCCTCTTCGACACCGCGCGGCGTTCCGGCGAGCCGGTGCTCGTGCCGATCCGTCTCGACCACGCGGCGCTGCGCGGCCAGGACGTACCGCCGGTGCTGTGGCACGAGGTGCGCCGCCCGGGGCACACCGGGCCGGGGTCCGCGCGGCCGACGGCCGCATCCGCCCGCGAGCGTCTGCTGCGGCTGCCCGAGGAGGAGCGCCGGGCGGGTCTGCTGGACCTCGTCCGCACCCATGTCGCCGCGGTGCTGGGTCACTCGGGCACCGGCTCGGTGACGGCGGAGCGTGCGTTCAAGGACCTGGGCTTCGACTCGCTCACCGCCGTACAGCTGCGCAACCAGCTGGCCGCGGCGACCGGAGTCAAGCTCCCGCCGACCGTGGTGTTCGACCACCCCACGCCGGGGGCCCTGGCCGAACACCTCGGCGGCGAACTCTTCGACGAGGGCCCGGACCCGGACGCGACCGCCGTACTGCGGGAACTCGACCGCCTGGAGTCGGCCCTGCAGTCCGCCATGTCCCGGCTCCCGGACCCGGAACACGTGTCGTCCCGGCTGCGCGCGCTCGCCGCGAAGGTGGCGGGATCCGACGGCGGCAGCCCGGACCTCGACCAGGAAATCGCCTCGGCCACAGCTGACGAGCTGCTCGGCCTCATCGACAAGGAATTCGGCTCCGTGTGACGCGGCCCCGTTCGAAGCGATGAGTGGCACTTCCTCCGTGATTGTGAAAGGCGATGGACAAGCCGATGGCAGAGCAGGCAAAACTCCTCGAATATCTGAAGCGGATGACGGCCGACCTCCGGCAGGCGAACCAGAGACTCAGCGACGTCGACGAGAAGGCGCACGAGCCGATCGCCATCGTGGGCATGGGGTGCCGGTTCCCCGGCGGGGTGGGGTCCCCGGAGGAGCTGTGGCGGTTGGTGGCCGCCGGCTCGGACGCGGTCTCGGGCTTCCCGACCGACCGCGGCTGGGACGTGGAGGATCTCTACGACGCCGATCCGGGCGTCCGCGGGAAGGTCTACACCCGCGAGGGCGGTTTCCTGCACGAGGCGGCGGAGTTCGACGCCGGCTTCTTCGGGATCTCGCCGCGTGAGGCGTTGGCGATGGACCCGCAGCAGCGGCTGCTGCTGGAGACGTCGTGGGAGGCGATGGAGCGGGCGGGCATCGACCCGGCGTCGCTGCGCGGCAGCCGCACCGGCGTCTACATGGGCCTGATGTACCACGACTACGCCGTGCACACCTCCGGCGTCCCCGAGGACCTCGAGGGCCACCTCGGCACCGGCACGGCGGGCAGCATCGCGGCCGGGCGCATCGCCTACACCTTCGGCTTCGAAGGGCCCACGCTCACGGTCGACACGGCGTGTTCGTCGTCGCTGGTGGCGCTGCACCTGGCGGTGCAGGCGCTGCGGCGCGGTGAGTGCGGGATGGCGCTCGCGGGCGGGGTGACGGTGATGTCCTCCCCGGCCGCCTTCCTGGACTTCAGCCGGCAGCGCGGGCTCTCCCCGGACGGCCGGTGCAAGGCCTTCGACGAGCGGGCGGACGGCACCGGCTTCGGTGAGGGGGCCGGTGTGCTGCTGGTGGAGCGTTTGTCGGACGCGGTGCGGCTGGGGCATCCGGTGCTGGCGGTGGTGCGGGGGAGCGCGGTCAACCAGGACGGTGCCAGCAATGGTCTGACGGCGCCGAACGGGCCGTCGCAGCAGCGGGTCATCCGGCAGGCGCTCGCCGACGCTCGGCTGAGTGCCGCCGATGTCGACGCGGTCGAGGCCCACGGGACGGGGACGCGCCTGGGTGACCCGATCGAGGCGCAGGCGCTGATCGCGACCTACGGTCAGGAGCGTTCCGGTGAACTGCCGCTGTTCCTGGGGTCGTTGAAGTCGAACATCGGGCATGCGCAGGCGGCCGCCGGTGTGGGTGGGGTCATCAAGATGGTGATGGCTCTGCGGCACGGGGTGTTGCCGAAGACCTTGCATGTGGACGCGCCGACGTCGCATGTGGACTGGTCGGCGGGTGCGGTGGAGCTGCTGACCGAGCAGCGGGCCTGGCCGGAGCTGGACCGGCCGCGCCGGGCCGCCGTCTCCTCCTTCGGGCTGAGCGGCACCAACGCCCACGTCATCCTCGAACAGGTCACCGCACCGGAACCGGAAGCCGTCTCCCGCGAGCCGCACGGACCGCTCCCCTGGGTGCTGTCGGGCAGGACGGAGACCGCCCTGCGGGCGCAGGCCGAGCGGCTGCACGCCTTCGTCACCGAGCGCCCCGACCTCGACCTGGTCGACGCGGCGTACTCCCTCCTGCGCCGCCGCACCGGGGCCGAGCACCGGGCCGTCGTCCTGGCCCAGGACCGGGCCGAACTGCTCGCCGGACTCACCGCGCTCGCGGCCGCGGAGCCCGCGGCCTCGGTCGTGCGCGGTGTGCGCGGTGACGGCGGGCTGGCCTTCCTGTTCACCTTCCAGGGCAGTCAGCGCCTGGGCATGGGACGCGAGTTGTACGACGCGTTCCCGGTCTTCGCGGCGGCCTTCGACGAGGTCTGCGCCGCGCTGGACCGGCATCTCGACCGGCCGGTCAAGGAGATCGTCTTCGCCCCCGAGGACACCCCCGAGGCCGCGTCGCTGGCCCAGGCCGCATACGGCCACCCGGCGGTGTTCGCCCTGGAGGTCGCCCTCTACCGGCTGATCGAGCACTGGGGCATCCGCCCCGACGTGGTCTTCGGCGGCTCCAACGGCGACTCCGCCGTGCTCCACGTGACCGGCATGCTCTCCCTGGCGGACGCGGCCGCCTTCGTCACCACGCGGGGCCGGCTGCTCCAGCAGACGCCGCCGGGCGGCACCATGGTCGCGATCGAGGCCTCCGAGGACGAGGTCTGCGCCAGTCTGCGGGGTCGTACCGGCACCGTCGACGTCGCCCTCGTCAACGGTCCCCGGCAGGTCGTCATCTCCGGCGACGAGGACCTCGTCGCCCAGATCGGCGACGAGTGGCAGAGCGCCGGCCGGCGGACCCACCGGATGTCCTTCGGCCGGGCGTTCCACTCCGCCCACATGGAGCCGGTCGTGGACCGGTTCGTGACGGCGGTCCGGGCGCTGGAGCTCCACCCGCCGCGCATCCCGGTCATCAACTGCCTGGACGGCCGGCACGCCGATCCCGCCGAGCTGCGCTCCCCGGAGTACTGGGGACGCCATGTCCGCGGCGCCGTACGCTTCCTGGACGGCATGCGGACCCTGGAGGCCGACGGCGTCCGCACCTACCTGGAACTCGGCCCGGTCGCCATGCAGTCCCTGATGGGACGCGAGTGCCTCGCCGAAGACAGTGACGCGGCGCTGCTCCCCACCCTGCGCGAAGGGCGCCCGGAGCCCGTCAGCCTGCTCACCGCCCTCGCCCACCTGTACGTCCGCGGCGTCGACGTCGACGCCGACGCGTTCTTCGGCCACCTCGGCCCGCGCCGCGTCGAGCTGCCGACATACGCCTTCGAGCGCGCGCACTACTGGCTCGCCGACTCCCCGGCCGCCACAGCTGCCGCCCGGCCGGCCGACCTGGGCCTCGGCGCGGCCGACCACCGGCTGCTGGGCGCGGCGGTGTCGGTGGCCGGTGCCGACGAACTGCTGCTCACCGGCCGCCTGTCGCTGCGCACCCACCCGTGGCTCGCGGACCACGCGGTCGCGGGCACGGTGCTGCTGCCCGGCACCGCCTTCATCGACCTGGCGCTGCACGCGGCCGACCTGTCCGGCTGCCGGCTGATCGAGCAGCTGACCCTTCAGTCACCGCTCGTCCTGCCCGAACAGGGCGGCATCCAGGTCCAGTTGGCGGTCGGCACCGCCGACGGGGCGGGCCGGCGCGAACTGACGGTCTTCGCCCGGCCCGACGACTTCGCCGACCGGCCGTGGACCCGGCACGCCACCGGCACCCTGGCCGCCGGCACTGCCGACCCCGGCTTCGACCTGGCCCAGTGGCCCCCGCAGGGCGCCCGCCCGGTCCCGGTGGACACGCTGTACGACACCCTCGCCACCGCCGGACTCGACTACGGCCCGGCCTTCCGGGGCGTCCGCGCGGCCTGGCGGCGCGGCACCGAGGTCTTCGCGGAGGTCGCCCTCACCGAGGAGACGCCCGACGGCTACGGCGTGCACCCCGCGCTCCTCGACAGCGCCCTGCACACCTGGAGCCTGGCCGGACCGGACGCGTCCGGCGGGCCGCAGCTCCCGTTCCACTGGTCGGGTGTGCGGCTCTTCGCGACCGGCGCGGACACCCTGCGCGTCCGACTGAGCCCGGCCGGCGCGGACGCGCTGGCGCTGGCGGTGGCCGATCCGACGGGGCGTCCGGTGGCGTCGGTGGACTCCCTGACGGTGCGGACGGTCACGGCCGACGCACTGCGCGCGTCGTCCACGGCGGACGCGCTGTACCGGCTCGACTGGATCCCGGCGGACGCGGCGGAGCCGCTGGCACCGGGCAGCTGGGCCGGCGTCGGCTCCGCCGCCGACGACCACCACCCGTCCCTGGCGGCCCTGGCGGCCGCCGTCGACGCCGGTGCGGCCGTACCGGACGTGGTGGTCGTACGCGAGCAGCCGGCGCTCGACACCCTGCACGACGCGGTCCACCGCACGCTGCGCCTGCTGCGGGCCTGGCTGGCCGACGAACGGTTCGCCGCCGCCCGGCTGGTCCTCGTCACCAGCGGTGCGACGGGTGAGCGGGTCACCAGCCCGTCCGGTGCCGCGCTGCACGGCCTGGTGCGCTCCGCGCAGACCGAGCACCCGGGGCGGTTCGTCCTGGTCGACACCGACCGGCCGCAGGAGCCGCTCACGGCCGCGGTGCTCGGCACCGAGCCGCAGTTCCTCGTCCGCGACGGCGTCTGGTCGGTGGCCCGGCTGGCCCGGGCCCGGGCGAGCGCCGACGCGTCCACGTTCCGGTCCGACGGGACCGTCCTGGTCACCGGCGGCACGGGCACCCTCGGCGCGGTCGTCGCCCGGCACCTCGTGGCGGCGCACGGCGTGCGGCACCTGGTGCTGACCAGCCGCCGGGGCCCGGCCGCCGAGGGCGCCGAGGCGCTGGCGGCCGAACTCGGCGCGCTGGGCGCCACCGTGTCGGTCGTCGCCTGCGACGCGGCCGACCGGTCGGCCCTCGCCGACGTCCTGGCCCGGATCCCGGCCGAGCACCCGCTGACCGGCGTGGTGCACGCGGCCGGGGTCCTGGCCGACCGGCTGGTGGAGTCCCTCACCCCGGAGCAGGCCGACGCGGTGCTGCGGCCCAAGGCCGACGCCGCGCTCCACCTGCACGAACTCACCCGGGAACTGGATCTGACGCACTTCGTCCTGTTCTCCTCCGCCGCCGGAGTGTTCGGCGGCGCGGGCCAGGGCGCGTACGCGGCGGCCAACGCCTTCCTGGACGGCCTGGCCGCCCACCGCCGCGCGAACGGACAGCCGGCGCTCTCGCTCGCCTGGGGCCTGTGGGCCGAACGCAGCGGCATCACCGGCCACCTGGCCGAGGCGGACCTCGCCCGCATCGAGCGGGCCGGCTTCGCCCCGATCACCGCCGAGGAGGGGCTGGCGCTCTTCGACGACTGCCTCGCCGCCGACCGGGCGGCCCTGCTCCCGATGCGCCTCGACACCGCACCCCGGCCAGGACGGGAGGTGCCGCCGCTGCTCAGTGGCCTGGTGCGCCCACCGCGCCCGGCCGCCCGTACGGCTGCCGCGCCCGCCGCGACGCTCCGCGACCGGCTGCTCGCGCTGCCCGCCGCCGAACGCGACGGGATGCTGCTCGACGTGGTCCGCTCGCACGCCGCCACCGTCCTCGGCCATGCGACGGCCGACGCCGTCGGCGCCGAGCACACCTTCCGCGACCTCGGCGTCGACTCGCTGAGCGCCGTCGAACTGCGCAACGCGCTCAGCCCCCTCACCGGCCTCACCCTGCCTCCCACCCTGGTCTTCGACTACCCCACACCGGCCGCGCTGGCGGCCCATCTGCGCCGTGAACTCCTCGCGGAGAGCACCGACACCACCGAGACCGGCCCCGCCGAGTCCGTCGCCGGAGCGGCCGACGAGCCGATCGCCATCGTGGGCATGGGCTGCCGCTTCCCCGGCGGCGTGGGTTCCCCCGAGGAGCTGTGGCGCTTGGTCTCCACCGGCTCGGACGGCATCTCCGGCTTCCCGACGGACCGCGGCTGGGATCTGGACGACCTCTACGACCCGGACCCGGGCGTCCGCGGGAAGGTCTACACCCGCGAGGGCGGTTTCCTGCACGAGGCGGCGGAGTTCGACGCCGGCTTCTTCGGGATCTCGCCGCGTGAGGCGTTGGCGATGGACCCGCAGCAGCGGTTGCTGCTGGAGACGTCGTGGGAGGCGATGGAGCGGGCGGGCATCGACCCGGCGTCGCTGCGCGGCAGCCGTACCGGCGTCTACATGGGCCTGATGAACCGCGACTACCTGACCAGGCTGCGCACCATCCCCGAGGAGCTGGAGGCGTTCCGCGGCACCGGCACGGCGGGCAGCGTGGCGGCCGGCCGGCTGTCGTACACCTACGGTCTGGAGGGCCCGGCCGTCACGGTCGACACGGCGTGCTCGTCGTCGCTGGTGACCCTGCACCTGGCGGTGCAGGCGCTGCGGCGCGGCGAGTGCGGGATGGCGCTCGCGGGCGGGGTGACGGTGATGTCCTCCCCGGCCGCCTTCCTGGACTTCAGCCGGCAGCGCGGACTCTCCCCGGACGGCCGGTGCAAGGCCTTCGCGGACGGCGCGGACGGCACCGGCTGGGCCGAAGGCGTCGGCGTCCTGGTGGTGGAGCGGCTGTCGGACGCCGTACGGCTGGGGCACCCCGTGCTGGCGGTGGTGCGGGGGAGCGCGGTCAACCAGGACGGCGCCAGCAACGGTCTGACGGCGCCCAACGGGCCGTCGCAGCAGCGGGTGATCCGGCAGGCGCTCGCCGACGCCGGACTGAGCGCCGCGGACGTCGACGCGGTCGAGGCGCACGGGACGGGGACCCGGCTCGGTGACCCGATCGAGGCGCAGGCCCTCCTCGCCACCTACGGCCAGGAGCGCACCGGCGAACAGCCGCTGTTCCTGGGGTCGTTGAAGTCGAACATCGGGCATGCGCAGGCGGCCGCCGGTGTGGGCGGGGTCATCAAGACGGTGATGGCCCTGCGCCACGGCATACTGCCGCGGACGCTGCACGTGGACGAGCCGACCTCCCATGTGGACTGGTCGGCGGGTTCGGTCGAGCTGCTGACCGAGCAGCGGGCCTGGCCGGAACTGGACCGGCCCCGCCGCGCCGCCGTCTCCTCCTTCGGACTGAGCGGCACCAACGCCCACGTCATCCTCGAACAGGCTCCCGAAGCCGAGGACGTCCCCGTCGCCGAGTCCGGTCCGATCCCCTGGGTCGTCTCGGGCAGGACCGGGACGGCGCTGCGCGCGCAGGCCGAACGGCTGCACGCCTTCGTCACCGAGCGCCCCGGCCTCGACCTGGGCGCGGCGGCGTACGCGCTGCTGACCACGCGCACCACCTTCGACCACCGGGCGGTGGTGGTGGCCGAGGACCGCGACGCACTCCTCGGCGGCCTGGCCGCCGTGGCCGCCGGCGAGCCCGCCGCCGGAGTCGCCCGGGGCCGGCAGCACTCGGGCCGGCTCGCCGTCCTGTTCACCGGGCAGGGCAGCCAGCGCCCGGGCATGGGGCGCGAGTTGTACGACGCGTTCCCGGTCTTCGCAGCCGCCTTCGACGAGGCCTGCGCCGAACTGGACCGGCATCTCGACCGGCCGCTGAAGGAGATCGTCTTCGCCCCCGAGGACAGCCCCGAGGCGGCCCTGATCCACCGGACCGGCTTCACCCAGCCCGCGGTGTTCGCTCTGGAGGTCGCCCTCTACCGGCTGATCGAACACTGGGGCATCCGCCCCGACGCCGTGGCCGGCCACTCGATCGGCGAGCTGGCGGCCGCCCACGTCATCGGCCTCTTCCCGCTGCCCGACGCGGCCGCGCTGGTCGCGGCCCGCGGGCGGCTGATGCAGGAACTGCCGGCGGGCGGGGCCATGGTCGCCGTCCAGGCCACCGAGCCGGACGTCCTCGAACTCATCGGGGACATGGCCGACCGGGTCGGTGTCGCCGCCGTCAACGGGCCCTCCGCCGTCGTCCTGTCCGGTGCCGCCGAAGCCGTGCTCGACCTCGCCGGGCAGTTGCGCGCCCTGGGCCGCAAGACCAAGCGCCTGGAAGTCAGCCACGCCTTCCACTCACCGCTGATGGAACCGATGCTGGACGGGTTCGCCGAGGTGGCACGCGGCCTTCGGTCCGCCCCGGTCACCACCGCGTTCTTCTCCACCCTGACCGGCGGCCCGGTCACGGCGGAGGACCTCGGCAACCCCGAGTACTGGGTACGGCACGTCCGGCAGGCCGTGCGGTTCCACGACGTGGTGGGTGCCCTGCGGGCCGACGGAGTGACCACGTTCCTGGAACTCGGCCCCGACGGCGTGCTGTCCGCGATGGGCCCCAACTGCCTGCCCACGGACGCGGAAGCCGCCACCTTCGTCCCCTCCCTGCGCGCCGGCACCGCCGAACCGCAGAGCCTCACCAAGGCGGTCGTCCACCTGCACGCGCACGGCGTCCCGGTGGACTGGCCGGCGTTCTGCGGCACCCCGGTGGACTGGTCGGCGGCGTTCGACGGGCCCCGCGCGCCCCGCACGGAGCTGCCGACGTACGCCTTCCAGCGGCAGCGGTACTGGCTCGACGCGCCGCCGGCGCAGCCGGAGGACCTGGGCGCCGCCGGGCTCGTCCCCGCGGACCACCCCCTCCTGGGTGCCGCGATCGAACTGCCCGACTCCGACGCCCTGTTGTTCTCCGGACGTCTCGCCGCCCACACCCAGCCGTGGCTCGCCCACCACACCCTCGCCGGGACACCGGTGCTGCCCGCCTCGGCCGTGGTCGACATGGTCCTGCGGGCCGGCGACGAGACCGGCTGCGCCCTCGTCGAGGAACTCGTCCTGGAGACGCCGCTGGTCGTGCCCGACCAGGGCGGTACGCAGCTCAGGCTGACGGTCACCCCGTCCGGCGAGGGCCGCGCCGTCCAGCTGCACTCGCGGCCGGAGGGGACGTCCGGCTCCGGCGGATGGGTCCGCCACGCCCACGGCACACTGCGCCCCGCCGGTCCGGTCCCGGACGCCGGCCTGGCCGTGTGGCCGCCGGACGGCGCCGTACCGGCCGCGGCCGAGGACCTCTACGAGCGCCTGGCGCGGGCCGGGCTCGACCACGGGCCGGCGTTCCGGGCCGTACGGGCTGTGTGGCGCCGCGACACGGAGCTGTACGCCGAACTGGCCCTCGCCCCGGCCGAGGCACAGGAGGCCGGCCGGTACGGCGTGCACCCGGTCCTGCTGGACGGCGCGCTGCACGCGCTCGGCCTGACGGACACGGCCGGCGAACTGCCCATGTCCTGGTCGGGCGTGTCCGTGCACGCCACCGGCGCCACCGCCGCCCGTGTCCACGTCGCCCCGGCCGCACCGGGCGCGGTCTCCCTCCTGCTGACCGACCCGACCGGACTGCCGGTCGCGTCGGCGGACTCGGTGGGCCTGCGACCCGCACCGGCCGGTCTGCCCCGTCCGACGGTGGAGCGCCCCGCCCCGGCCGCCCGCCCGGCCCGGCGCACGGTAGCGGCCGAACCCGTCGTGGCTCCCGGGGCCAGGGACCGCCTGCTGGCCCAGTCGCCGGACGAGCGGGCCCGTACGCTGCTCGACCTCGTCCGCCGCGGCACCGCGCTGGTCTTCGGGCACTCCGGAGCCGACGACGTGGACCCGGAGCAGTCGTTCAAGGACATCGGCATCGACTCGCTCACCGCGGTCGAACTGCGCAACCACGTGACGGCGGCCACCGGCCTTCAGGTGCCTCCGACCGTGCTGTTCGACTGCCCCACCCCGGCAGCCCTCGCCGCCCGGCTGGACGAGGAGGCGGCCGCCGAGCTGTCCGGAGTACCCGAACTCCACCGGGAACTGGACCGGTTGGAGGCCCTGCTCGCCATGCTGCCCGGCGGGGCCACGGAACACGAGGAGATCCACGCCCGGCTGCGCGCCCTCACCGGCTCCCGGGACCGGCCGGCGGACCGCACGGCGGACACCGACCTCGCATCCGCCACCGCCGAGGAGATCTTCGACCTGCTGGACGCCGAACTGGAGTCGTCGTGAGCACGCAACCCGTGACCAACGAGGCGAAGTACCTCGACTACCTCAAGCGCGCGACGGCCGACCTGCGCGAGGCCCGCCGACAGGTGCGCGAGCTGACCGACCGGCAGCACGAACCGGTGGCGATCATCGGCATGAGCTGCCGCTACCCCGGAGGTGTCGCCGACCCCGACGGCCTGTGGGAGCTGGTGTCGGAGGGACGGGACGCCATCTCCGGGTTCCCGGACAACCGCGGCTGGCCCGAGGACAAGGCGGGCCACGGCGGATTCCTGCACCACGCGGACGAGTTCGACGCCGACTTCTTCGGCATCTCGCCGCGCGAGGCCCTGGCCATGGACCCCCAGCAGCGGCTCCTGCTGGAAGCGGCCTGGGAGGCGTTCGAGGCGGCCGGCCTGGACCCGTCCGCGGCCCGCGGCGAGCAGGTGGGTGTCTTCACCGGCCTCAACCTGCACGACTACGCGACCCGGGCCGAGGCCGTCCCCGCCGAGGCCATGGGCTACCTCAGCACCGGCAACGCGGGCAGCGTCGCCTCCGGGCGGATCGCCTACTTCCTCGGTCTGGAGGGCCCGGCCGTCACGATCGACACGGCCTGCTCCTCCTCCCTGGTGGCCCTGCACCTGGCGGCACAGGCACTGCGGCGCGGGGAGTGCGGCATGGCCCTGGCCGGCGGTGCGACGATCATGAGCTCCCCGGGCGCCTTCGCGGACTTCGGTGCCCAGGGTGGTCTGGCCGCGGACGGCCGGTGCAAGTCCTTCGCCGCCTCGGCCGACGGCACGGCCTGGGGAGAGGGGGTGGGGCTGCTCCTGGTGGAGCGGCTGTCCGACGCGCGGCGACTCGGACACCCGGTGCTGGCCGTGCTGCGTGGCTCGGCCGTCAACCAGGACGGCGCCAGCAACGGCCTGACCGCGCCCAGCGGCCGCGCCCAGCGCCAGGTGATCCGGCAGGCCCTCGCGGACGCCCGGCTGAACCCGGCGGACGTCGACGTGGTCGAGGCGCACGGCACCGGTACCCGGCTCGGCGACCCCATCGAGGCCCAGGCCCTGCTCGCCACGTACGGCCAGAACCGCCCGGCGGGCAGCCCGCTCCGGCTGGGCTCCCTCAAGTCGAACATCGGGCACACCATGGCGGCGGCCGGCGTGGGCGGCGTGATCAAGATGGTGCAGGCCATGCGCCACGAAACGCTGCCGAAGACGCTGCACGTGGACGCGCCGTCACCGCAGATCGACTGGTCGGCGGGCTCCGTCGCCCTGCTGACCGAGGCACACCCCTGGCCCGCGACGGACCGTCCCCGCCGCGCGGCGGTCTCCTCCTTCGGCATGAGCGGCACCAACGCCCACGTCATCCTCGAAGAACCCGAGGAACAGCCCGAGGAACAGCCCGAGGAACAACCCGAGGAACAGCCTGGGAAACAGCCGGAGGAGCACACCGCGGAACGGACCTCCGGCCCCCTGCCCTGGATGCTCTCCGCCCGCACTCCGCGGGCACTGCGCGCCCAGGCAGCCCGGCTGCACACGCACCTGCTCGCCCACCCGCGGCAGTCCGATGCCGACGTGGCCTGGTCCCTGGCCACCGGCCGTGCCGCACTGGACTACCGCGCGGTCGTGGTCGCCGACGGCCGCGATGACCTGCTGGACCGGCTCGGAGCCCTGGCGGACGGCCGGGACGCCCCGCACACGGTCCGTGGCACGGCCGCCGCCCGGACGGCCGGCCGCACCGCCTTCGTCTTCCCCGGCCAGGGCTCCCAGTGGCGCGGCATGGCCACCGGACTGGCCGCCTCCTCCGCCGTGTTCCGGGACCGCCTCACCGCCTGTGAGGAGGCGCTCGCACCCCACGTCGACTGGTCGCTGACCCGGGTACTGCGCGGCGACCCCGACGCGCCCTCCCTCGACCGGGTGGACGTGGTCCAGCCGGCCCTGTTCGCCGTCATGGTGTCGCTCGCCGCCCTGTGGGGGTCGTACGGCATCGAGCCGGACGCCGTCGCCGGCCACTCGCAGGGGGAGATCGCGGCCGCCTGTGTGTCCGGCGCCCTCTCGCTGGAGGACGCCGCACTGGTGGTGGCCCTGCGCAGTCAGGTACTGACACGACTGGCCGGCCGCGGCGGCATGGTGTCGGTCGCCCTGCCGGCCGACCGGGTGGCGCCCCTGCTCGCTCCCTGGGCGGACCGGATCGCGGTCGCCGCGGTCAACGGACCGAACGCGACGGTGGTGGCCGGTGACGCCGATGCCCTGGACGCCTTCCTGGCCCGGAGCGAGGCCGACGGGCTGCGGGCACGCCGGGTCCCGGTGGACTACGCCTCCCACTCGCCGCACGTCGAGACCGTCCGGGAGGAGCTGCTGACGCGGCTGGCGGCCGTCACGCCGAAGCCCGCCGAGGTGCCGTTCTACTCGGCGGTCACCGGCACACCGCTCTCCGGGACGGAGCTGGACGCCGACTACTGGTACCGCAACCTGCGCCGGACGGTGCGCTTCGACGACACCGTGCGGGTGCTGATCCAGGACGGCTTCCGGTACTTCGTCGAGGCGAGCCCGCACCCCGTGCTCGTCGGCGCCGTCGAGGAGACCGCCGAGACCACCGAGGCCGCGCGCGCCGTCACGGTGACCGGCTCGCTGCTGCGCGACGAGGGCCACCCCGCCCGTTTCCTCCAGTCGGCCGGCGAACTGTACGTCCGGGGCGCCGCCGTGGACTGGACCGCCGCGCTGCCGCCCGCCCGCCGCGTCGAACTGCCGCGCTACGCCTTCCAGCGGCGTGCGTTCTGGCTGGCGTCCACGCCCGCCGCGACCCTCCCCGCGGCCGCCGGGCCCGCGCCCGCCGCCGAGGAGGACACCGGGACGCTGCGACGGACCCTGGCCGGCATCGCCGACGACGCGCAGCGGGCCGCCGCCCTCGCCGAGCATGTCCGCGCGGCCGCCGCCGCCGTCCTGGGCCACGCCGCGCCCCAGGACGTCGACCCCGACCGGTCCTTCGCCGAGCTCGGATTCGAGTCCCTGACGGCCCTGCACCTGCGCAACCGGCTGCGCGACTCCACCGGGCTGTCCCTGCCCGCGACCCTCGTCTTCGACCATCCGACGGTCACCGCGCTGACCGCACACCTGTCGGAGCGACTCGGGCAGGCGCCCGGCGATTCCCCCGGCGACCCGCTGACCGGCCTGTTCCGGCAGGCGTACCGCACCGGTCGGCTCACGGAGGGCTTCCAGCTGCTGACCGCCGCCGCGGCGCTGCGGCCGGACTTCGCCACGCGCGCCGAGGCGGACCGCCGGCCCACGCCGGTGCGCATCACCGCCGGCACCGGCGACCTCGCCGTACTGTGCTTCCCCTCGCTCAGCGCCGTCTCGGGACCGCAGGAGTATCTGCGGCTCGGTGCGGCGCTCGGCGCCGCGGGCGAGGTCTGGGCCCTGCCCCATCCCGGCTTCGCGGCCGGCGAGCCGCTGCCCCGCTCGGCCGAGGCGCTGATCGGCGCCCAGGCGGAGACCGCCGTCGAGCTCGCGGCCGGCCGCCCGATCGTGCTGCTCGGCCGTTCCTCCGGCGGCTGGATCGCCCACGCCGTGGCCGAGCACCTGGCCGCGCACGGCACCCCGGCCGCCGCCGTCGTCCTGGCCGACACCTTCTCCCGGACCGCGGACGGCTCCAGCACCCGGCTGATGGTCTCGCAGCTGCTGGAGAACGAGGAGGCCGCCGAACTCCTCGACGACCAGCGGCTGGTGGCGATGGGCGGCTACTTCCGGGTCTTCGCGGACTGGACCCCGCGGGCCCTGCGGACCCCCGTACTGCTGCTGCGCGCCACCGACGAGGTCCCCGGAGCGGCCCCCGGCGAGCGCGGGGCCGGCTGGGAGCACGCCCACCATGTGGTCGACGTACCCGGAGACCACTTCTCGATGCTCGACGCACACCATCGGACCACCGCCGACGCCGTGGCGTCCTGGCTGCGCACGGAGGTACGGGGATGACCGACACCCTGGCTGTACAAGAGCTCTGGATCCGCCGCTACCACCCGGCACCCGAGGACACCGACGTGTCGCTGGTCTGCTTCCCCCACGCGGGCGGCTCCGCCAGCTACTTCCGCCCGCTCGCGAGCGCCCTGGCCCCGGTCGCGGAGGTGCTGCCGGTGCAGTACCCGGGCCGGCAGGACCGCCGCGCCGAACCGCCGATCACCTCGATCCCCCGGCTGGCCGACGAGATCCTCGCCGTGCTGGAGTCGCTTCCACGGCGCCGGCTGGTGCTGTTCGGGCACAGCATGGGCGCCTGTCTGGCCTTCGAGGTGGCCCGCCGCATCGAACAGCGCTCCGCACTGGAGCTGCTGGGGCTGGTCGCCTCCGGACGCACCGCCCCGCCCACACTGCGCGACCGCGGGGTCCGCTCGATGGACGACGACGGCGTCATAGCCGAGATCCGCCGCCTGAACGGCACCGACGACCGGCTGCTCCTCGACGACGACGTCATCCGGATGATCATGCCGGCGATCCGCGGCGACTACGAGGCGGTGGAGTCGTACCGGTACGAGCCGGGTCCCCGGCTGCGCTGCCCCGTCAGCGTGCTGGTGGGCGACGACGATCCGCAGGTCACCCCGGCCGAGGCACAGGGGTGGCGGGACCACACCGAGGGCGGCTTCACCCTGCGCCGCTTCCCCGGCGGCCACTTCTACCTGGCGGAGCAGAACACCCAGGTGGCCCGGGCGCTCACCGAGGACCTGGCGCGCTTCCGCTGACCGATTCCCCCCGCCGACGCCACCTTCGCCGGCGATTCCCCCCTCAACACAGAAAGAACGTGTATGGCAAACGAACCGGCCACCCCGGCACGACCGTCGTTCGGACTGACCGTCCTGGCCGTGTCCCTGCCGATGTTCATGGTGGCCCTGGACAACCTGGTGGTCACCAACGCCCTGGCGTCCATCCGACGTGACCTGGGCGCCTCGGTCCAGGGCCTCCAGTGGGTCACCAACAGCTACATCCTGGGCTTCGCAAGCCTGCTGCTGGTCGCGGCCGGCCTCGGCGACCGGTACGGACGGCGCAAGGTGTTCGTCTCCGGGCTCTCGCTGTTCGTGCTGTTCTCGGTCGGCTGCGCGCTGTCCACCTCGACGGCGGCACTCATCACCCTGCGCGCCCTCCAGGGCATGAGCGCGGCCGCGGTACTGCCTCTGTCGCTGACGATGCTGACCCTGGCCGTGCCGCCGGAGAAGCGGGGCCTGGCGATCGGAGTCTGGTCCAGCATCAGCAGCCTGGCGGTCGGCGTCGCCCCGCTGATCGGCGGCGCCGTCACCACCGGCATCGGCTGGCACTGGCTGTTCTGGCTGAACGTCCCGATCGGCCTCATCGCCGTGCCGCTCGTGCTGCGCGTCCACACCGAAAGCCGCGGCGAAGCGGCCCGACTCGACCTTCTCGGGCTGCTGCTCGGCGCCGCCGGGGTGCTCGCCCTCGTCTGGGCGATCGTGGACAGCAGCGAGTACGGCTGGACCTCCGCCCGCGTGCTCGGGATGTACATCTCGGCAGCCGTACTGCTGGTGGGCTTCGTCCTGTGGGAGCGCCGGGCCGCCCAGCCGCTGCTGCCGCTGCGCATCTACCGCAGTCGTGGCTTCACCCTGGCCAACCTCTCTTCCCTGGCCGTGTTCTTCGGCCTGTTCGGCTCGATCTTCTTCCTTGCCCAGTACCTCCAGGTGGCCCGGCACCACTCGCCGTTCGTGGCCGGTCTGTGGACCCTGCCGTGGGCCGTCATGCCGACGATCTGCGCACCGTACGCGGGCAAGCTCATCCCCAGGGTCGGCCCCGGCAGGCTGATCGCCGCCGGGCTGGGACTCGCCGCCCTGGGGCTGGCCTGGTGCGCGCTGATCTCCGACCCGGGCACCGCCGACTGGCAGATGGTGGCGCCGTACATGCTGTGCGGCATCGGCACCGGTCTGATCTTCGCGCCGAGCGCCGTGGTGGTGGTGAGCTCGGTCCAGCCGCAGGACATCGGCAAGGCGTCCGGCACCAACGCGACCGTCCGCGAGATCGGCAGTGCCCTGGGCATCGCCGTCCTCACCACCGTCTTCACCGGCCGGGGCGGAACCTACCTCTCGCCGGCGGCCTTCACCGACGCGATGATCCCCGGTCTGTGGATCTGCGTCGCGGTCCTGCTGGCCGGCGCCGCGGTGGCCCTCGGCATCCCCGCGCTCGCACCGCCCGCCCCCGCCCCCGCCGCCGCCAGGCAGCCGGCTCTCGACTGACACCCCTTCCACAAGGAGCGCACACACATGGTCACCTTCACCGACCTCTACGCCCAGTACGGTGTGAAGTCCCCGCACGAGCTGTTCGAGCAGCTGCGTGAGGAACGCCCCCTGTTCCAGGTCGAGTTGCCCAACGGGGTGCCGCTGTGGCTGGTCACCCGGTACGCCGACTGCCGGGCCGGCCTCGGCGACGCGCGGCTGTCCAACCGGATCGGCACCCGGATCGTCGCCAAGGACGTCCTGCCCGCCGAGATCCGGGCCAGCATGGGCACCCACATGCTGCGGGTCGACGGCACCGACCACACCCGGCTGCGGCGGCTGGTCTCCTCCGTGTTCACGGCCAAGCGCATCGAACGGCTCCGGCCGATGATCGAGCAGATGACCAGCGACCTGCTCGACAAGATGGCCGTCCAGGAGCACCCGGACGCCATCCGCGACCTGGCCTACCCGCTGCCGATGCAGGTGATCTGCGAACTGCTCGGCGTGCCCGTCACCGACCACGAGCGGTTCCGCACCTGGTCGAACGCGTATCTCGCCGGAGTGGGCACCCAGAACTTCCCCGTCGACGTGGTCACCGAGTTCGTCCACTACGTCCGCGACCTCGTCGAGCAGAAGCGGGCCGAGCCCGACGACAAGCTGCTGTCCGCGATGATCTCCGCCCGGGACGACGAGGACCGACTCGCCGAGAACGAGCTGACCTCGATGTGCTTCCTGCTCATCATCGCCGGCTACGAGACCACCGTGAACCTGCTCGGCAACGGCACGGCCCTGCTGCTCGCCGATCCCGCACTCGCCGAGGGCCTGCGGGCCGACCACGAGGCGATACCGGGGGCCGTCGAGGAGTTCCTGCGCTTCGAGAGCCCGGTGCCCGGCGCGAGCTTCCGGGTCGCCACCGAGCGCCTGGAACTCGGCGGCCAGGTCATCGAGGAGGGTGAACTCGTCCTGATCTCACTGCTGTCGGCCAACCGCGACGAGCGGGTCTTCACGGACTCGATGACCTTCGACGCCGAGCGCAGCCCGAACCAGCACATGGCCTTCGGCTACGGCATGCACTACTGCCTGGGCGCCCCGCTGGCCCGGCTGGAGGCCCACATCGCCTTCCGCCAACTGCTGGAGCGCTTCCCCAAGATGGAGCGCCTGGACCCGTCGGCCGACCTCAAGTGGCGGCCCGGGCTGGTCATGCGCGGCCTGACCGAACTCCCGGTGAAGCTGAACCAGTAGACACGACCGCGGTGGTGGCCGGGACCGCCCCGGCCACCACCCGCGGACCCCGAGCCCCTCCCCGACGAAACCGACAGGAGTCTGTGGTGATAGCCGACCTGGTCGCCGCGATCGAGTCGCCGGACGCGAGGTCACGCGACTTCGCGTCCTTGCCGGTACCGGAGTCCTATCGAGCCGCCGTGCTCTTCAAGGACGAACAGCACATGTTCGACGGACTGCCGGTCACCGACCGGCAGCCCGCGAAGGCCCTGCACATCAGCGACGTCCCGACCCCCGAGCCCGGCCCCGGCGAGGCCCTGATCGCCGTCATGGCGAGCTCCGTCAACTACAACACGGTGTGGAGCGCGCTGTTCTCGCCCGTGCCGACCTTCGCCTTCCTCGAACGCTACGCGCGCACCGGAGGCCCGGCCGCGCGGCACGACCAGCCCTACCACGTCATCGGCTCCGACCTGTCCGGGGTGGTGCTGCGCACCGGCCCCGGCGTACGCCGCTGGCAGCCCGGTGACCGGGTCGTGGCGCACTGCCTGTCCGTCGAGCTCGAGGACGCGGCGGGCCACGACGACACGATGCTGGACCCCGAGCAGCGGATCTGGGGCTTCGAGACCAACTTCGGCGGTCTGGCCCATCTGGCGCTGGTGAAGGCCAACCAGCTGATGCCGAAGGCCGCCCACCTCACCTGGGAGGAGGCGGCCGCACCCGGCCTGGTCAATTCCACGGCCTACCGCCAACTGGTCTCGCGCAACGGCGCGGGCATGAAGGTCGGCGACAACGTGCTGATCTGGGGCGCGGGCGGCGGACTCGGCTCGTACGCCACCCAGTACGCGCTGGCGGGCGGCGCGACACCGATCTGCGTGGTCTCCAGCGAACAGAAGGCGGCGATCTGCCGCGCGATGGGCGTCGAGGCGATCATCGACCGCAGCGCGGAGGACTACAGCTTCTGGAAGGACGAACACACCCAGGACCCCAGGGAGTGGAAGCGCCTCGGCAGCAGGATCCGCGAGCTGACGGGCGGCGAGGACGTCGACATCGTCTTCGAGCACCCGGGCCGGGAGACCTTCGGTGCCTCGGTCTACGTCGCCCGCAGGGGCGGGACCGTCGTCACCTGCGCGTCCACCTCCGGCTACCGGCACGAGTTCGACAACCGCTACCTCTGGATGCACCTCAAGCGGATCATCGGCTCCCACTTCGCCAACTACCGCGAGGCATGGGAGGCCAACCGCCTCGTCGCCAAGGGCCGCATCCACCCCACGCTCTCCCGCACCTACCCGCTCACCGAGGTCGGCCGGGCGGTGGCCGACGTCCACGGCAACCGCCACCACGGCAAGGTCGGCGTCCTGTGCCTGGCCCCCCGGGAGGGCCTGGGCGTCACCGACCCCGACCTGCGGTCCCGACACGAGCCGGCCATCAACCGCTTCCGGACCGGCTGATCCCGGCGACCGGCCCCCCACATCCGCGTCCCCACGGCTGCGCGGTTCGAGCGGTCCTCACCGCTCGAACCGCGCCCTCCCGGGACCGCGCTCCCGCGCGGTGCGGGCGCCGTAGGTGATCACCGGCGCCCGACTTGCCTCACGCGGGGTGGGAGTTCGAGCGGAACACCCGCGCGAGCCTCTTCACGCCCGTTTCGATCTCCTTCGGACGGTGCGTGGCGAAGGACAGGCGCAAGGTCGCGGGATCGCCCGGACCGGCGAAGAACGGAGCCCCCGGAACGTAGGCGACTCCGTGGTGGACGGCGTCGGGCAGCAGGGCTCCTGTGTCGTATCCGTCCGGCAGCCGCACCCAGACGAACATCCCGCCGTCGGGACGGCTCCATGTGCTGCCTCGGGGCAGGGCGTGCGGAAGGGACGCGAGCATCGCCTCGCAGCGCTCCCGGTATGCGGCCCTCGCGGGAACCAGGCGCGCGTCCAGATCGTGTTCCCCCAGGTACTGCGCGGCGGCGGCTTGATCGACCGTCGACGAGTGCAGATCGAGCGCCTGCTTGGCGAGTACGCACGAGCGGCAGAGTGCCGCCGGTGCACGCAGCCAGCCCAGTCGCATCCCGGGGGCGAGGACCTTCGACAGGCTTCCGAGCAGCACGGTCCGGTCCGAGGCTTCCGCGTAGGCCGCGATGCGCGGCAGTGGTTCGCCGCGGAACCGCAGTTCGCCGTAGGGATCGTCCTCGACGATCCGGAATCCGTGTTCCGCGGCGAGGCGTGCCACGGCGTGACGCCGCTCCGCCGGAAGGGAATGCCCGGTGGGGTTCTGGAAGTTGGGTACGAGGTAGAGCAGTCGAGGACGTTCCTTCGCGGCGATGTCCGCCAGGGCGTCGATCACGATTCCCCGTTCGTCCGTCGGCGCGGGGACGACGCGCGCGCCGGCGTAGCCGAAGCACTGAAGGGCCGCGAGATAGGTCGGATTCTCGACCACCACCACGTCACCGGGATCGAGCAGCGTGGTGGTCAGCAGTGCGAGAGCCTGCTGGGCCCCGGTGGTGATCACCAGGTCCTCCGGACGGCTGGGCAGGCCCTGCCGGGACAAGCGGGCCGCGATCGCTTCCCGCAGGTTCGGGTCGCCTTCGGTGGTGGAGTACTGCAGCACCCGATGCGGGGTTTCTCTCAGTACCCGGTCATAGGCCGCCCGGATCTCCTCGACGTCGAGAAATTCCGAGGCCGGGAGTCCGCCGGCGAAGGAGATGACCTCGGGCCGGGCAGTCAGCGCGAGCGCCTCACGGATGACCGATCCGTTCGCGGACGTCGCTCGGGCGGCGAGGCCGGGAGGTGGAACCCGTATGTTCGTGGATGTCACGGTGGTCCGTTCGTCGCTTCTACAGCTTCTGCTCGAGCAAGGTCATCACCTGGTCCATGAACTGCTGTGTGCCTCCCTTCCCTCCGAGGTCCGGGGTCGCCGCCTCGCCGCCGGCCGTCTCCGTCACGCAGGACCGGAGGAGGGCGGCGGCGTCGGCATGGCCGAAATGGTCGAGCAGCAACCCCAGTGACATGGCTGCGGCATACGGGTTGGCCGTCCCCTTCCCGGCGATGTCGGGGGCACTGCCGTGAACGGGTTCGAAGAGCGCGAAGTCGCTCTCGGGGCAGATGCTGGCGCTTGCCGCGAGCCCCAGGCCTCCCATCAGGGCCGCGCCGATGTCGCTGATGATGTCACCGAAGAGGTTCGACGCCAGGACGCCTTCGTACGGCGTCGGATCGCGGACCAGGTGGTAGCAGAACGAGTCCACGTACTCCTCGGAGCCGGTCAGCTCGGGGAAGGCCTCCAGTTCGCGCCGGAACACGTCCTGCCAGAGGGTTCCGGTGTTCGGCACGGCGTTGGACTTGTGCACCAGGGTCACCTTGCGGTGGCCGCGCCGGCGAAGGCGAGCGAGGCAGAAACGGACGAAGCGCTCGACGGTCTCCCGCGTGTACACGCATTCGTCGATGGCCACGGTGACCGTTCCCGAGCGGGTGATCGAACCGCCGACACCCGCGTACAGTCCCTGTGTGTTCTCGCGGTAGAGGTCGATGACACCGTGCTCCAGCACGATCGGACGGTGGTTGACGTACAGGTCCAACCCCTTGCGCAGGCCGAGCAGGATGTCGCGGCCGTGTGCCATGTCCGGGATGCGCGGGTCGCCGAGCGCTCCCAGGAAGACGGCTCCGTAGTCGCGGGCGAGACGGTCGATCGCCCCGGGCGGCAGTCCGGTGCCGGTGGCGAGCCACTGGTCGGCTCCCCAGTCGAAGACGTCGTAGTCGATGCCCAGGCCGAAGGCCTCGCTGAGCGCCGTGAGGGCCGGCAAGGTCGCCGGGATGACCTCCTGACCGATCCCGTCTCCGGGAACCACCGCGATCCTCACCGGCCCGCCTCCGTCCCCAGCATCGTTTCGACCGAGGTCAGGCGCCCCGAGATCGCCGTGGCGGCCACGACATAGGGCGAGGCCAGATACACCTGGCCGGGCCCCGAGCGTCCCGGGAAGTTGCGGTTCTGCGCGCTGACCGTGACCTCGGCCGGGCTCTCGGAGACGCCCGGGCCGGCGTTGATGCACGCCCCGCAGGACGGTGGCAGCACCTGGACACCGACGTCTTCGAACAGCGTGATGTACCCGCGCTCGACGGCGTACTTCATGACGGTCTCGCTGCCGACCTGGATATAGGCCTGTACCCCCTCGGGCACCGCCATGCCCCGTGACCGGGCCAGCTCGAAGACACTCGCGTACATGTCCATGTCGTACGCCTTGCCGCCCGTGCAGGACCCGCCGTAGACCTTGTCGACCTTGACCTCGTCGTGGACCGAGGCGAGCGGGACGGCGTTCCTGGGATCTCCGGGGAGCGCCACCATCGGTTCGACGTCGGCCAACCCGATGTCGACGACCACCCCGTACGTGGCGTCCTCGTCCGAGGCCGGCGCCACCGCGGTGGCCTCACGGGACGTCCGCGGGCGCTCCGCCAGATACGCGTGCGTCACCTCGTCCGGTTCGAACAGGGCGGTCATGCCCCCGGCCTCCACCGCCATGTTGCACAACGTGGCGCGCTCGTCCATGTTCATCGTGGCGCTGCCGGGACCGGCGAAGAGCAGGACCCTGCCCAGGGTCTGGCTCCCCTCGATCATCGGGTGTCTCAGCAGCGCCAGCATGAGGTCCTTCGCGCACACACCCTGGCGGAGCTGCCCCAGCAGGTTGATCTTGATCACCGCGGGGACCTTGACCAGGATCTCGCGGTTGTACCAGGCGTTCGCGATGTCGGTCGCGCCGACGCCGAACGCGAAGGCGCCGACGGCGCCGGCCGTGCACGTGTGGCTGTCGGTGCCGATGATGACGTCGCCGGGCCGGGCGACGTGTTCCACGATGTAGTTGTGGCAGATGGCGCGGCTGCCCCCGGTGTCGGAGGGGCCGATGAAGTGTCCTCCGCCGAGCGCGGCGAACTCCTGTTGCCGACGGCCGAGGCCGTGCACCCGTTCGATGAGTTCCGGGCCGCGTGGACGCCGGGTCAGTACCTGCTCGGCCAGCGAAAGGTGGTCCTGGAAGAAGTAGCAGGAGTCCGGATCGGCAAGCGTGGCCTCCTCGCCGAACTGCTGCGCGAACATGCCGGCCGCCATGGGCGTGACGTATTCGTGCGAGAACCTGACGTCGCTTCGGACGAAGTAGGACTCGCCGACCCGCACGCTCGCGCCGGCGGGCAGTGGATTCCGGGGCGAGAGCCGGCTGCTGATGATCTTCTCGACGATGTTGAGCGGCCGGCCCCCCGCGAACACCGACCGGATCGCGGACCGTGCTCCGCCGTCATGTCCGCGGTTGAAGCCGAACAGGCCACCGAGATCGATGATGGCTCGTTCCAGGTCGTTGGCGCTCCGTGTGAACGCCTCCAGCGGAAGTTCCTCGCCGGCCAGGAGCGCGGCGAGGACGTCGAAGTCGTCGCAGGTGACGATGCCGACGTTACGGCAGTTCTGCTGGTAGATCCGCTCGAAGGAGCGAGCGAAGACGATCTCGACCCCGGAGTACTTCTCGGCGTACACGGCATGCTCCCTGGAGGAGCCGCTGCCCTTCGTCTCACCGCTGACGATGATCTGCGGGGCGAACGCCCTCACCGCGCCTTCGCCGAACCGTCGGTCGCGCAGCCCCAGGTAGGCGTAGTCGCCCAGTTTCTCGTCGTACCAGTAGCAGCACCATCCGGGGATGATCTCGTCCGTCGAGATGCTGTTCCTGAGGGGGCGGCGCAGGAGCTGCGCCGGCGTGAGGACGCTGTCGCCCTCGAGCTGCGCGGCGACCAGTCCGGGGTCTTCGGTGAGGACGAGGACGTTACCGCGGAGCCTGATCGTGCGGTCGGGGCCGTACCCCGCGGGCTCATCCTGCCGTGGCAATGATCTGTCCTATCTCTTCGTCGCCCAGAGGCGTGCGGCTGGCCTTCGCCCGCTCCAGCACCTTCTTGATCAGGGTGGCGTCGTCCGTCGTGTGGCCATGCAGGGTCAGCCAGTACTTGACGTTGTTCGCGCCGGAGGCCGCGTCGATGAGGACCTCCTGCTCACGGCCGAGCAGCGCGGCCGGAACTCCGGCGTACACGCTGTCCTTGAGCGCCACGCTGCCCTTCTCATGGGCCTTGAGGATCGCGGAGGCGTGTACACCGGCACTGGTCTTGAAGACGTCACGCCCCATCGCGGGATAGTTCTGCGGGATGTCGACGCCGAGCACGGGCGCGGCGTACTCGCAGTACTCGCGCAGGGCTGTCAGGTCGTACGTGTGGTGGCCGTCCAGATGGCTGTTGATCATGAGCTGGTCGAGGGAGGCGTTGCCCGCCCGCTCTCCGACACCCAGGACGGTGCCGTGAACGCGCGCGCAGCCCAGGGCGAGCGCGGTGAGCGAGTTGACCAGGGCCAGACCTCGATCATTGTGCCCGTGCCACTCCAGCTCCACGGCATGACCGCGGTCGGCGAAGTACCGCCGGGTCCACCGGATCAGGGCTTCGGTCCCGGTCGGCACCGCGGCACCGACCGTGTCGCACAGGGTCAGCCGCCGGGTCCCCGTCTCCACGGCCACGTCGTAGACGCTGCCCAGCACCTGCGGAGTGCACCGGACCGCGTCCTCCAGCACGAGGACGAACTCCACGTTCTCGCGCCGGCATTCCGCCGCCGACGTGCGGATGGCGGACCTGATCAGCTCGATGTCCCAGTCCTCGACGTACTGCCGGATGGGGCTGACGCCGATGAAGACGTACGCCTCGACCGCCACCCCGGCCCGCTGTCCGACCTCGCCTATCGCGTGGATGTCCGACGGATGGGTGCGGCCCGCGAAACCGGGCGTCAGAGCCAGGCCGCCTGCGGCGATGTGCCGCGCCAACTCGGTGCACTCCTCGACGGCGGCCGCGCCCGAGCCCGGAAAGCCCAGGTCCGCGGAGCGCACTCCGGACCGGGACATGTGGTCGACGATGGCGAGCTTCTGCTCCAGAGACGGATTGTGGATGTGCGGGGCCTGGAGGCCGTCCCTCAGCGTCTCGTCGAACAGGATCCCGGAGTACGCGGACTCGGCGGGGATGTCCTGCGCTTCCTCCTCGGTCCCGACGCCGTTCCAGGTGAACCACACATCGGCCGTGGGAGTCGATTGATCGTGCTCTGTTCCGCTCATGGTGGTCTCCGAGTCGTGTCGTGGGGGCACTCACCGGTCGGTGCGGAAGCGGTTCGGGCCCATCAGCGGCCGCCCGCCGTGGAACGGAACAGGTTCAGGCGGTCGGTGCCGACCCGTTCGCGCAAGGCGGGATCGGTGACGCCGAGTCCCGGCTCCGGGGCCAGACACAGGACGCCGACCTTGCCGATGTGCCGGTTTGTCTGGACACTGCGCGCCGCCTCGCCCACCTCGTGCAGGCCGTAGACCGTGGACAGCGCCGGCACCACCCTGCCCTGGCTGATCAGCCGGTTGGTCTCCCACTGCTCGTGCAGATTGGCGCCGTGGCTGCCGACGATCCGCTTGAGGTTCATCCACAGGTAGCGGTTGTCGAACTCGTGGTGGTACCCGGTGCTGGAACCGCAGGTGACCACGGTCCCGCCGCGTCGGGCGAGGAAGACGGAGGCGGGGAAGGTGGCCCGGCCGACGTGCTCGAAGACGATGTGCGGGTCTTCGCCGACGGCCTTGCGGATCGCCTTGCCCATCCGCTTCCACCCCGCCGGCGTCCCCAGCGAGCCGGGGGACCCCTGCTCGATCTCGGTGCGGTCGATGACGACGTCGCAGCCGAGCCTGCGGACGATCTCCGCCTTCTCCGGCGAACCGACCACACCGACGGCCGTGCCACCGCCGTTGCGCACGAACTGCACGGCGTACGCCCCGAGACCGCCGCTGGCACCCCAGATCAGCACCACGTCGCCCTGCTTCATCCGGGCGCCCTTGTCGCTGACCAGCATGCGGTAGGCGGTCGCCGCGCACAGCGGGTTGGACGCCGCCTCCTCCCAGCTCAGGTGCGCGGCCTTGGGCAGCAACTGGCTGGCCCGGACCACCGAGTAGTCCGCGAGGCCGCCGAAGTTGGTCTCGAACCCCCAGGCGCGCGGATGGTCGCTGAGCATGCTGTCGGCGTGGCTGGCCGGCTCCTGGTCGTTGACGTGCCCGGTGGCGACCACCACATGGTCGCCGGGCTGCCAGCCGACGACGGCCGACCCGGCGCGCACGACGACGCCCGCGGCGTCCGACCCGAGCACGTGATAGGGCTGATCGTGCCGGGTGTGCCAGCCGCCCTTCGCGGCGAGGTGCTTGAGGAACCCGAAGGTCGGCATCGGCTCGAAGGTGGCCGACCAGACGGTGTTGTAGTTGATGGCGCTGGCCATCACGGCGATCAGCACCTCGTCCGGGGCGAGCTCCGGCATCGGGACGGCACCGACGTGCAGCGACTTGCGTACGTCCTTGTCGCGCACGTCGGCGAACATCGCGCTGTCCTCCTCCCGGATGAAGGCGGCCCGGAAGTCGTCGGGAACGGGGTGCCGCAGGAGTTCCGCGCCGTCGGCTCCGGCCAGCACGGCGTCGGTGAGGCTGGTCATACGAGTCCTCCACATGAGTCGTCAGGGAGTGAGCAGGTCGGTCGGTGCCCCGCTCATCCAGGCCCGGGACAGACGTCCGTAGGCCTCCGGCAGCTGCTGCGAGACCTGGTCCCACAGGGGCGTCAGGCGGCGGCGTGCGCCATGGCAGTGGACCGCCGCCAGATCCTGGGCCTGCGGTTCGTCGTCGCTCCACGCGGCGCGGGCCAGGACCACGGCCGTCGTGAAGAGTTCGGTGACGATGCGGTTGACGGCGATCAGCGTCTCCTGACGGGCGAGGAGCTCAGGGGCCGGCGTACTGCCGGTGAGCTCCGCGCAGACCTCGCCGAGTCGTCGTACGTCCTGGACGAGGGCGGTCAGGTGGTCACGGTTGGCTTCCGACAGCGCGCCCGTCTCGAGCGCGTCGGGCGTCGGCCGTTCGCCGCCCGGGTTCCGCTCCGGTCCACCCCGGTAGTAGGTGGCGAGCATGCGCGCGGCCAGCACGCGGTCGAGGTTGAAGTCCACGCCACCGCCGATCCGCAGCCCGCGCAGATCCCGCTGGGCCTGCTCCACGGGGTAGGCGGGGACACCCCGCGCCGCCTTGCTGCGCGCGGTCTCGAACCCCTGGGCGGCACACAGCGACACCGCGCGGTCGGCCACCCGCCACCCGGACAGCGAAGTGATGTTCTTCAGCGCGTCCCGCTCCCACTGGGACTCCGTGGCCTCGGTGCCGATGAGCGCCCGGCGCACCGCGCTGTCCATGGCATAGACGTCCGCCGCCGACGCGGCGATCATCCGCTGGACGGCCTCGTAGTCGGCCAGGGGCCTGCCGTCGACCCGGCGTCCGGCCACGAAGGACCGGGACCAGTCGAGGCACCGCCGCGCGATCGCCATGGAGGGCGCGCTGATCAGATAGATCCGCGCCACGGTGTGCAGCTCCGCGAACGGGGACGCGCTGCGCCACTCGGCGTGCGCGGACACCGTGTGCTCCACCGGGACGAACACGTCGGTCATCCGCAGATGGGCGGACGGCGCACCGCGCAGCCCCATGTACTCGTGCTCGGCGACCACCTCGAAGCCCGGCGTCGGCACCTCGACGAAGAACAGGCCGACCTGGCCGCCGCTGTCCTCGACGGTCGCGGTCACGGCGACGAGCCGCGCGCGAGAACCGTTGCTGATGAACACCTTCTCGCCGTTGAGCAGGTACCCGGTGCCGTCCTCCGTGCGGCGCGCGCCGGCGGACCGGTCGGAGTTCGCGGCGCCCTCGGGTTCCGTACTGGCGATCGCCGACAGCGACCCGGCGGCCAGGTGCTTGGCGAGGAGAGTGCGCAACGGGCCTTCGGGCAGGGCGCGCAGATAGGTGCCCGGCCCCATCGAGTTGTGCGCCGACAGCAGCATGCCGACAGCCGGCGAGCGGTGGGCGGCCGCCTCGTAGACCCGGAACGCGCTGTACTCGGACAGCCCGAGACCGCCGTCCTGCCGGGGCAGCGACATCGCCAGGAAACCCCCGTCGGTGAGCGCACGCACCAGGGCGTCGGGCATCCGTTCGTCGTGGTCGAGGGCGAGGGCGTCGAGGTGCTCGTCCAGTACCTTCTCCAGCAGGGCCACCGCCTCGTCACCGGCCAGGCGGTCCGCCGGTGACTGCCGGGGGACGCTGCGCAACTCCTCCCAGGGGAGCCGGCCATGGATCATCTCCCGCAGGATGGTCGAGGTCATACCAGCCTCCGCAGCACGTTCATGAAGTCCTCCGGCCGTTCCCGCAGATAGAAATGTCCGCCCGGCAGCAGCCGCAGGGTGCAGTCCGAGCTGGTGTGCTGACGCCACTCGGGCAGCAGCGGGGTCGTCAGGTCGCTCTCCCCGCCCAGCACGGACAGGGGGATGTCGAGGGGCGGCTGGGGCTCGTGCTTGTATGTCTCGAAGAGGGTGAAGTCGGCGCGGTAGGCCGGCACCACGAGCGGTACGAGCCCCGGATCCTGGCGCAGGGTGTCCGGCAGACCGCCATAGCGCTCGTCGATCGCGGCGAGCAGCTCGTCGTCGCCCAGGGTGTGCAACGGGCTGCGCGGATGGTTCAGATGGGGCGCCGGGTACGCGGACAGCACCAGCCGCTCGGGCAGCGGGCGGCCCGCGGCCCGCAGGGCACGGGCCGTCTCGAAGGCGGTGAGGCCACCGAGGCTGTGCCCGAAGAACACGAAGGGGGCGATGAACTCGGTGCTGTCGAGGAGCCCGTCGACGAACGCCTGGACCGAGGTGACGGGCGGCTCCGCGATCCGGGATCCGCGGCCGGGGGCCTGGATGCCCCAGACCTCCACGTCGGGCAGGTGGTCCGCCCAGCGCAGGTACTCGCCCGGTGAACCGCCGCTGTGCGGAAAGCAGTACAGGCGCAGCCGTGCCTGTGGCCGCTTGTGCCGGCACAGCAGCCAGGGTGAGCGGGTAGTCACTGTCGATCACTCTCCGCGATGCGTCGGTCCGTCAGCTCCGCCAGGGCGGTGACGGTGGGATGGGTGAAGACCTCGCGGGTCTCCAGCTGGATCCGGAAGCTGTCCCGCAGCCATGCCGCCAGCCGGGTGGCCAGCACGGAGTCGCCGCCCAGGTCGAAGAGGCTGTCGGACGGCTCCACCTCGTCGAGGCCGAGCAGTTCCCGGAAGGTCTGGGTGATACGCAGTTGGGTGGGCGTGCCCGCCGCGGCCGGGTCGTCCGGGGCACCGGCCCGGCCGGCTTCCCGGGCCCCGGCCGTGCCCCCGCTGCCGCCGGTCCGTGGCGCGCGGCCCATCCACGCGTCCGGGACGGACGGGACGACGCCGGCCGCGGCGGCTGTGGTGGCCGTGCCGTCCGGGGCGGACTCCGCAGGCTCCACCAGATAGTGCCGCCGGTACAGCGGATGTCCGGGCAGCTTGACCCGCCGCCGTGCCGACCGCCCCTCCCGTACCCGGCCCCAGTCGACGGGGGCGCCGGTCAGCCAGAGCCTGCCGAGCGCCTCCAGTGCGACGGCCAGGGAGGAGCTGGGATCGGTCGGATGCGGCTGGGACTGGATGACCAGCTGGTGCTCGGTCAGTTCGGGGTGTTGCCGGGACAGGGTGGTCAGGGTCATGCCCGGACCGACCTCGAGCAGGATGCGGTCGGGATCCTCCAGGAGGGTGGACACGGCGTCCCCGAAGCGGACCGCCCGGCGCATGTGCGCCGTCCAGTACGACGGGTCGGTCAGCTGTCCGGGCCGTACCCAGGTGCCGGTCATGTCGGACACGACGGCCACCGTCGGCTCGGCCAGCCTGATCCCGGCCACGGTCGCGTGGAACTCGTCCAGGATCGACTCCACCAGTGGTGAGTGTCCGGCGCCCGAGATGCGCAGCTTGCGGAAGTCGATCCGCCGGTCCGTCAGCGTCTTGGCGAACAGGTCGATGTCGGCTTCCCGTCCGGACACCGTCACCTGCCCGGGACCGTTCACCGCCGCCACGGTGACGGTGTCCGGCATCAGCGGCAGAACCTCCTGTTCCGGCCGCCGGACGGCGAGCATGGCACCGGGCTCCACGGTCTGCAGCAACCGCCCCCGCGTGCCGACCAGACCGACCCCGTCTTCCAGGGAGAAGACGCCGGCGGCACAGGCGGCCGCGTAGGCACCGAGGCTGTGGCCCACGAGGGCGCTGGGCCGGATGCCCCAGTGCCGCCAGAGGCGGGCCAGCGCGTACTCGATGACGAACACCGCCGGCTGCGCGACCGTGATGGAGTTGATCCGCCGCTCCGCCTCCGCCAGGGCCGCCGGGTCCTGGGGATCGGGGTGGATGAGGGTGCGCAGATCCAGGCCCAGCCGGTCGAGCGCGGCCTCGCACGCCTCGTCGAGGTGTCGGCGGAACTCGGGCTCGTGCTCGTACAGGTCGCGGGCCATGCCGATGTGCTGACCGCCCTGGCCCGGGAACATGAAAGCCACCGGGCGGTCCTTGGGCACCGCGGAAGAGGTCAGGACCCGGCGCGCGGTGCGTGCCCTGAGGGTCCGGGCGGCGTCGGCGGTGTCCTGGGCGACCACGAAACGCCGGTGCGGGTAGGTGCGGCGGCCCTGCTGGAGGGTGAAGGCCACGTCCGCCAGCGGCAGTTGCGGGTCGGCGGCCAGCCGGTCGGCGGTGGCTGCCGTCAGGTCGTCCAGGGCGGCTTCGGAGCGGGCCGACAGCGGCAGCGCCTCGGGTCCGGCCGCGGCGGGGGCGGGCCGGGGCAGGGCGGGCGGCTCGTCCACGATCACGTGGACGTTGGTACCGCCGATGCCCAGTGCGGTGACCCCGGCCCGCCGGGTACCCTCCGGTTGCTGCCACTCGCGCAGTTCCGTGTTGACCACGAAGGGGCTGTCGGCGAAGTCGATCTGTGGGTTCGGCTTCTCGAAGTTGAGGCTGGGCGGGATCTCCCCCTTCTCCACGGCAAGGACGGCCTTGATGAATCCGACGACGCCGGCGGCCGAGTCGGTGTGCCCGATGTTGGTCTTGACCGAGCCGATGTAGCAGAACCCCCGCTTGTCGGTTCCCGCCCGGAACGCCCTGGTGAGACCGGCCACCTCGATCGGGTCGCCCAGGGGTGTGCCGGTGCCGTGGGTCTCGACGTAGCCGACGGAGTCGGGTTCGATCCCGGCCGCCAGGTGCGCGGCCCGTACCACCTGGGTCTGACCCTCGATGCTCGGCGCGGTGAAGCCGATCTTCTCGCCGGCGTCGTTGTTGACGGCCGAGCCGCGGACCACGGCGTGGATGTGGTCGCCGGCGGCCACCGCGTCCGACAGCCGCTTGAGGACGACGACCGCGGCCGCGCTGCCGCCCACGATCCCCGACGCGTCGGCGTCGAACGCCCGGACATGACCCTCGACCGCGAACGGGCCGCCTTCGCTGTAGCGCACGGGGAGCAGCGGCAGCCGGATGCCCGCACCGCCGGCGACGGCCACGTCACAGTCACCGGACTTCAGGGACTGCGCGGCGAGGTGGATGGCGGTCAGCGAGGTGGAACAGGCGGTGGCCACGGTCACCGCGGGGCCGCTCAGCCCCAGCTTGTGGGCGGGGCGGGTGGTCAGATGGTCCGGTCCGGCGGCGAGCCGGAACTCCCAGTCGTCGGCGAACGGCAGCCGGGCACGCTGGGAGCGCAGGACGGAGTAGTACGTGGTCATGCTCCCGCCGGCGAAGATGCCGACGGACGGTCCGCCCGCCTGCGGGACCAGCCCGGCGTCCTCCAGCGCCGTGTGCACGACCTCCAGGAAGACCCGTTGCTGAGGATCGATCAGAAGGGCCTCGCGCGGGGAGTAGCCGAAGAACTCGGCGTCGAACTCGGCGGCGCCTTCCAGCAGCCCGAAGGCGGTGAGCCCCTCCCCGTCGGGGCCGACCGGGCCGAGCGGAGTGATGGACTCCACCCCGGCTCGCAGGTTCTCCCAGAACGCGCCGATGTCCGCGGCGCCCGGGAAGCGCCCGGCCATGCCGACGACGGCGATCGGCTCGGACGCGATCGCCCGGCCCTCCTCCCGGCCGTGGTTCCCGACACGCGGCGCCGTGGCCGGTACGCCGTTCAGGTGGGCGGCGAGCGAACCCACCGTCGGGAACTCGAAGAGGGCCATGAGCGGGACCGAGATGCCGAGCTCCGCCTCCAGGCGGTGGTGCACCTCGGCGAGCAGCAAGGAGTGCCCGCCCAGGTCGAAGAAGCTCTGGTCGATGCCGACATGGGACAGTTGCAGGACATCGCACCAGATCGCCGTGATCTCCCCGACCAGGGTGCCGGTGCGCCCCCCGGCCGCCGGAGCGGTGCGCGGTCCGCCGGGATCCGGCAGGCGGGCGACGTCGACCTTCCCGTTGAGGGTGAGCGGCAGCTCCGGCAGCGGCACGAACGAGGCGGGCACCATGTAGGCGGGCAGGCTGCGCGCGGCATGGCCACGCAACAGGTCCCGGTCGACCTCCGCCGCCGTGCTCTGCGGGACGACATAGGCGACGAGCTGGTGGTGAGCCGAGCCGGACGCGGAGTCCGGTGCCTGTGCCGGGGCGCGGACGACGACATGGGCATCGCGCACCAGGTCATGGGCGCGCAGAACGGAGGCGATCTCACCGAGTTCGATCCGGTATCCCCGTACCTTCACCTGTTCGTCGGCCCGCCCGATGAACTCGATCTCGCCGTCGTGGCGGAACCGGGCCAGGTCGCCGGTCCGGTACATGCGGGCACCGGGGACCGGGGAGAACGGGTCCGGTACGAAGTGTTCCCTGGTCAACTCGGGGTCGCCCAGGTATCCCCGGGCCACGCCGGCGCCACCGATGTGGACCTCGCCGACCACGCCGGCGGGCACCGGCCGGAGCCGCGCGTCCAGCACATAGGCGGCTGCTCCCGTGATCGGCCGGCCGATGGTCGGTTCCCCGTGCGCGGTGCCCTCGGCCGCGACCGTCCCGACCGTGGTGAGCACGGTCGTCTCGGTGGGGCCGTACACGTTGATCAGGCGGAACGGAGTTCCCGGGCGCGGACGCGCGGTCAGCCGCTCGCCGCCGGTGACCACGAGCCGCAGCGCGGTGTCGGCGTCCCAGGCCTGGCCCAGCAGGGGTGTGGCCAGGGCCACGGGCAGGGTGGTGAGCGTGATGGACCGCTCCCGCAGCCACCTCTGGTGGTCGGCCGGGACCAGCAGGACGGCCCGGTCGGGGAAGTGCAGGGTGGCGCCGACCGCCAGGGACGGCCAGATCTCCAGCTGGGTGGCGTCGAAACCCGGGGAGAAGGCGGACGTGGCGTTGTCCTCGGCGGTGAGCGCGTACTCCCGTACATACCAGGACACGAGGTTGCTCAGCCCGCGATGGGGGACTTCGACTCCCTTGGGACGTCCGGTCGAGCCGGACGTGAACATGATGTACGCGGTGTCATCGGCGGAGACCGCCGCCCCGAACGGGCCGGTGTCCGCGGGCGCCCCGTCCTCCTCGGTCGCCAGGACCCCGAGACAGGTCCTGCCCGCGAACCGCTCTCGCCCCGGGTCGTCGGTGATCACCGCAAGGACATCGGCGTCCTCGGCCATCGCCGCCACCCGGGCCTGCGGATGTCCCGGGTCGATCGGGAGGAACGCGGCTCCGGTCTTGAGCACCGCCAGTTCGGACAGCACGAGATCGGGGCCCGGAGGGAGGCAGATCGCGACCACTGTCCCGGCGCTCGCCCCCAGTGCGTGGAGCCTGCGGGCGAGCCGGTCGGCATCACGCTCCAACTCGCCGTACGTCACCGACCGTCCGGCCTGGACCAGGGCGGGCTTGCCGGGCTCCAGCCGGGCTCGCATCTCGACCCTGCGGTGAACCGGCAGGAACGGTTCCCCGGAGGCTTGCCCGGTGCTGTCGAGCGCCCCGGGGACGCTCCACTCCCGCAGGATCCGGTCCACCCGCTCGTCGTCGGCCAGCCGGAGCCCGCCCATCGGCGTGCCCGGTTCGGCCAGCGCGTGAGCCAGCAGTTGGAGGAAGGCCGCAGCCATCCCGTCGACGGTCGCCGCATCGAACAGGTCCGCGTTGTATTCCCAGATCAGCGCGATACCCTCGGTCGCGGCACCCTCCGCCGGGGCGCCCTCGTCACGGGCCCTGACGCGGGGTGCCACGATCAGGCCGAGATCGGACTTCGACGTCCCGTTGAACGGCTCGGCGATCACCGATTCGGCGCTGCCGAACCGCGGTCCCCGGCTGCTGTCGTCATGCACGGTGATCATGCTCTGGAACAGCGGTGCGTGCGAGGGCGTCCGGGGGACGCCGAGGTCGTCGATCACGACCGGCAGGGGGCAGGCCTGGTGCGCCGCGGCGTCCAGCACGATCTCCCGCGTCTGGCGCAGCAACTCCTCGAACGTCGTTTCCCCGGTGAGCCGGGTGCGCAGGGCGGCCGTGTTCATGACCAGCCCGACCAGCTCCTCCTCCTCTCGGGTCCGGCGGTTGGCGAGCGGACTGCCGACGCAGATGTCGGTGTCCCCGCTGTAGCGGTGCAGGAGCCCGACGAAGCACGCGTACAGCACCATGAAGCTGCTGACGCCCTGCTTACGGCAGACGGCGTCGAGGGCCGGCATCAGCGTGGCGGGCACCTCGCTCGCCGTTCTTCCTCCCCGGTGCGACTGCACGGGCGGCCGGGGTCTGTCCGTCGGCAGGTTGAGCAGACCGGGCAGCCCCGACAAATGGTCGCGCCAGTACGCCCGGTGCTCTCGCATGGCGGGAGACTCCAACGCCCGCCGCTGGCTTCGGGCGTACGCGCCGTACTCCGGGGCCAGGGGGCGCGGCGGGGGCTCCACACTGCTCAGGCGGGCGTTGTAGAGCTCCTCGACCTGACGCAGCAGCACGGAGAACGACCAGCTGTCGTGCACGATGTGGTGTCCGACGGCCAGCAGTTCGTGCTCCCGCGGTCCCAGCGTGAACGCCGTCCACCGTTCCAGCGGAAGCTCCGAGAGCACGAACGGCCGGGCGAGCTCCGCTGCGATCAGCCGCTGAAGTTCGCCGTCCCGGTCCGCTGCCGGAAGGCCGGAGAGATCGACCCGGGTGATCCTCACCGGGCCGGGCGGATGGAGGACCGTCGTGGGCCGGCCGTGGTCCTCGGGATAGGTGGTCCACAGGATCTCGTGCCGGGCGTGCACCTCGGTCAGCGCCTGTTCGAGCAGGTCGAGATCGAGGTCGCCGCGCACGCGGATGCTGCGGGAACTGTTGTACACGGGGTCGCGCGGGGAGAGCTTGTGCAGGAACCACATCTGTTCCTGGTTGACCGACAGGGGGTTGGCCGACGACGGCCCGATCGGCGACGGCCCGACCGGCGGGGGAGAGCCGGCCGTCGGCTTCGTCGCCGCGCTCCTGCGGACGGCTTCCGTCAGCTCGCGCAGGGTGGGGTGGACGAAGATGTCGCGCACCGGAAGGTCGACGTCCAGCCGTTCCCGGATGCGGGTGACGATCTGCGTGGCCAGCAGGGAGTCGCCTCCCAGCTCGAAGAAACCGTCGTCTGCGTCGACGAGCTCGAGGTTGAGTACCTCCCGCCAGATCTCGCTCAGTTCGTCCTCGGCGTCGATGGCGGGCTGCTGCGCTGTCTCGTCTTCGGTCGGATGCACACATATCTCCATGATCTAGGCGTTACCGCCCTGTCCAGTACGCGATGCCCGAGAGGGTGAAGGTGTGAGTCGTTGCCGGGTGGCGGATCAGTCGGCGGACGGGAGATCCGTCCGGGACGCCGGAGTGTCCTCGGCGATGACCGGAGCTCCGCTCCGGAGCAGGCGGGCGGTGGCTGCCAGGACGAGCAGTGCCAGCAGCGTGATGGCGCTTCCGGTCAGCATCAGGCCGGTCATCGATCCGTCCCGGAGTGCGAGCCCTCCGGCCGCACCGCCGACCGCCGCCCCCAGATACGAGGAAGAGCTGTTCAGGGAGAGCGCGACGGTCGGAGCCGGGCTGTCCAGGCCTGCGATGCGGTGGTTCTGGGCGGTGGGAAGCGCCCAGCAGGCGATGCTGATCACGGCGAGGGCCAGCCCGAACAGGGCGCGGTTGACGGCGGAACCGCTTGGCTCGAGCAGCGTGAGCATCGTGAGGGCGAGCAGGCCGCCGAAGAGGACCGCCGTGGCCGCGAGGTAGGCACGCTGACCGCCGAAGGCGTCGGCGGCGCGGCCCCCGACGGCGCTGCCCAGCACGGCGGCGACACCCCACACCAGCAGGTAGGCGCTCACCCCGCTGGAATCCACCTCCGTGGTCGTGGTGGTCAGGGGGGCGATGTACGTGAAGACGCTGAACACCCCCGCGCAAGCAAGGGAGTTGGACAGCAGGGCGACCAGGACACCTGGATGCGTCGCGACTCCGAGCCGTTCTCGGACGGTGACGGCCGGCGGAGTCGGCACCTGGGGCAGGGCCACGGCCAGGACGACCACCGCCAGCGCCGCCAGGGCGGCCACCAGCACCAGGGTCGTTCGCCAACTGCCCACCGTGCCGACCAGGGTGCCGATCGGCACGCCCAGGGCAGTGGCGGCAGACATGCCACCCGCCACCAGGGCGATCGCGCGGCCACGTCGTCGTTCCGGCGTGATGCCGACGGTGATGGCCATGCCGCAGGGGATGTACAGGCCGGCCCCCAGCGCTGCGACCAGCCTGGACATCATGAGGACCGCGTAGTTGGGGGCTACGGCCCCCAGCGCGTTGGCCGCCACGAACGCGACCATGGCGACCAGCAGCAACTGCTTCCGGCGCAGTGTGCCCGTGATCGCGGCAAGAACCGGCGCGCTCAACGCGTAGACGAGAGCGAAGACACTGACGAGCTGTCCGGCGCTGGACTCCGTGACATCCAGGTCCGCCGCGATACGTTCAAGAAGGCCATTGATGACGAAACTGTCGGTGCCGATACTGAATGCGCCCAGGCTGAGTGCCAGCAGGAGCGCCCGGTTCGGCATGGCGGTCGCAGCTCGTGCCGTCACCCGCCGGCTCCCCTTAAATCAGGAGCAGATAACACTGGATATCCCTCCGTGCGTCCTATGGACAAAGGTGACCGGATACCGCGCACTGTTCACATCTCCCCGTTTCAGAAGAGGAGAAAGGCGGCGCCTGTGCGGAAAGTGCCCTACAGAAGGGCGAATGTTCTCGCAGCCGGGAGCGAGAGAATGCTTCGGCCAGTCACTTGTCATCCCCGTTTCCCCGTTAAACAAGCCGGACCGAACGTAACCGAACGACTCGATGCCGTCAACACTTAAATGCCGGCTTCCGCCCCGCACGTGCCGCGCCCGTGTTCCCGGTCATGCCAAATTCATGCGTAAAGACTTGGTACAGGATATTGGAGTCGCACGTATTCGATAAAATTCAACAATCCGGACAAGTGGGGTGCGGGTGTGCAATGCACGCATTGATATCTGCCTTGACAGATCGAATGGCCACTGCCTAGCTTCTTGTGGATGGGGCGGACGGGGGTCGGCGGTGAGTCGTCAATGTGCCCCCGCTTCCCGAGACGCAGATTTCGCGGAATTTCCTGCTTGTTGCGCATGCGGCGGAATATGGATCCCCGGGCGAATGGCGGCAGGGGCCGGTGTCGGCAGCGGTCAGGGGTGCCGGTCATGGCGTTTTGTTCGGCAAGGCATTGTCAGGAAGCCCACGACTTGGAGGTAACTCCGCATGACGACGACCGACACTGCCGAGTCGACCGGCGCCGATGCCGCGCCGGCGTACCCCACCGTCCGTGCCGGGTGCCCGCTCGCTCTGCCGCCGCTGGTGGGTGAGATGCGCGAGGAACGTCCCGTCGCCAGGGTCACGCTCTGGGACGGCAGCCGCCCCTGGGTGATCACGCGGTACGCCGACGCGCGACAGGCGCTGCGCGATCCCCGGCTGAGCGCGGATCTGCACCGCCCGGGGTTTCCGTTCATCTCCCCGGTTCAGAAGCTCCAGCAGAACCAGGATCTGCCGGTCGGCTTCTTGCGCATGGATCCGCCCGAGCACAGCAGACAACGCCGCATGCTCACCCAGGAGTTCATCGTGAAGCGCATGGAACGGATGCGCTCCGAGGTGGACGCCATGGTGGACCGGCTGCTCGACGACATGATCGCCGCCGGCTCACCTGCCGACCTGGTGGGCGGTTTCGCACTGCCCCTGCCCTCGCTCGTGATCTGCAAGCTGCTCGGTGTCCCGTACCAGGACCACGAGTTCTTCCAGGAGCAGAGCCGTCTGATGCTCGACCAGACCGCCGGGCTCGAGTCGGTTCTCGCCGCCCGTGAGGAACTGCGCGGCTACTTCGACCGGCTGGCCGTCCACAAGCGGCGCCGGCCGGCCGACGACCTGCTGAGCAGGCTGGTCGCCGAACAGGAAACGCCGGGACACCTCAGCCATGACGAGGTCGTCGGCATGGCCGCCGTGCTCCTCGTCGCCGGGCACGAGACCACCGCCAACATGATCGGTATCGGTGTGCTGAACCTGTTGGAGCGCCCGGACCAGTGGGCGGCGTTGTGCGAAGATCCCGCCCTGGTCCCGGGGGCCGTGGAGGAGCTGCTGCGGTATCAGACCGTCATCCACACCGGGCTGCCGCGGGTGGCCACGGAGGACATCGAGATGGGCGGCGTCACCATCCGGGCCGGCGAAGGCATCCTGATCCAGCTGGCCGCGGCCAACCGCGACCCGCGCTTCTACGACGATCCGGACCGGCTGGATGTCAGGCGCCCGGTGCGTCAACACCTGGCCTTCGGCTTTGGCGTGCACCAGTGTCTGGGGCTTCCCCTCGCCCGGCTGGAGCTTCAGTCGGCACTCGCGGGCATCGTCCGGCGCCTTCCCCGGTTGCGGGTCACCAAGCCTCTGGAACAGCTGGACTTCCGCCACCGCATGAACGTCTACGGGGTGTTCGAGCTCCCGGTGGTGTGGTGAGGCGTCGTCCGTGTGCGGGGCGAGGACGGCACAGGCCGCCACGGCCCGGATCCGTTCTCCGACCCCCGGCGGAGTGCGGCGAGCGCCAGGCCGATGCCGCAGGTGACGCCCGCCGAGGTGCGGACGCCGCCGTCCCGGACGTGGACCGGATCACGGTCGACCCGGACGGCGGGTGGTCGCGGGCGAAGGTGTCGCGGTAGGCCCAGTGGGTCGTCACCCGGCGGCCGTCGAGCAGCCCGGCCGCGGCGAGCGGGATCGCGCCGGTGCACACGGACACCAGGCGCTCCGCGCGCGGGGCGTGGGCTACGCCTGCCGGTGCCCCTGAGGCGTGTCGAACGCCGCCCAGGCACGGTCCCACCACACACTCCGGCGGGCGTCCAGCCGCATGCGTACGACCCACCAGGCGCCCAGCACCAGCACACCGGTACCCACGCCCGAGGCCGCTCCCAGGGCGGCCCCCTGTGCCTCGGCCTGAGCCGGTGTGGGCGGCGCGGGCTGGATGCGGTCGGCGTCGTCGAGCCACACCGTGGTGTGCGACCCCGCTCGGCTGTCCGCCGCGACCGAGGCCCTGCCGGATGCGGAGGAGCCGTCGGACGTGGTCCAGCGCACGGTCGCCCGGGCCCCTTCGCCGCCCGCCGTCCCGGAGAACCGGGACGGGATCGCGGTGGCGTCCTCGAGGAGCCGCGCGCTGACGTGGTGCAGGCCCCGGCCCTGGTCGAGCGCGGATCGCTCGGCCGCGCCCGCTGCCGTCACACCCACCACGGGAGCCGTGAGCAGCACCACCATCACGGCCACCACGCCGGCCCATGCTTCGAACACATCGGAGCGGCGCCTGAGGGGATTGCGCCGCCAGCGCCACCACCACATCCTGCTCTTCCGCTTCGGCATGGGTCCGCTCCTTCGGGCGCCTCTGTCTCGGTCCACGTGGGTACGGTGCCCGATCGGCGCACGCCGGAGGCAGAGGCCAACGGGCCGGCACGGTGGGGCCGTTGGGCCCCCGCGGCGACGGCCGAGGGGCCCGTTCCTCACCTGCCGCGGGACTGGCCGGTGTCCGGCTGCTCCAGGTGGGAGGCGAGGACCGCCGCCTGGACGCGGCGCTGCACACCCAGCTTGGCCAGGAGGCGGGAGATGTGGTTCTTGACGGTCTTCTCCGACAGGTAGAGCTTCCCGCCGATCTCGCGGTTGGTGAGGCCCTCGCCGATCAGGGCCAGGATGTCCTTCTCCCGTGGCGAGAGACCCGAGAGTTCGGCAGGAACGGACGGTGTGTCCGCGGGTTCCGTGCGCAGCGAGCGCATCAGACGGGCCGTGGTCGCGGGGTCCAGCATCGACTGGCCCGAGGCCACCGTGCGGACGGCCGAGACGAGGTCGGCCCCCTTGATCTGCTTGAGGACGTACCCGGAGGCCCCGGCCATGATCGCGTCGAGGAGGGCCTCCTCGTCGTCGAAGGAGGTCAGCATCAGACAGGCCAGCTCCGGCATCCGGCTGCGCAGTTCACGGCAGACGGAGATGCCGTTGCCGTCCGGCAGCCGCACGTCGAGGACGGCGACGTCGGGGCGCAGCGCGGGGCCCCGGGCCAGCGCGTGGTCGACGGTGCCGGCATCGCCGATCACCGTGATGTCGGGCTCGGCGTCGAGCAGGTCGGCCAGGCCACGACGGACGACCTCGTGGTCGTCCAGCAGGAACACCCGGATCGGGTTCTGCTCGGTGAAGGTACGTGGCTCTGGCATGGCGACCCCTCGTTGCCCGGCGGCGGACAGACCGTCAACTGCCCATGCCGCCGATCATCACGTCTGGGCCGCGGAGGTACTAGGGCCGACCGGCCCCACTCACGCGCCACCGCCGCTGCCGCGCCCAGGGCGGGTCGGGGCTGCCCGGACCTGACGCACCGGGACCTTCGGTACCTGCCACGGGCCCGGGCGGCCGCTGCGCCGATCCGGCATGGCACAGAACCATCGTTCGCGGATCGACTCATCCGCAGCGACTCGCGCAAGGAGCACAGCCATGCCCAGGACCTCAGCGACCGGTGACCGGGCGGCGCCCCGGCCCGGGGCGGCACTCGGACTCCCGGCCGCGTCCGCGCTCGTGATCGGGACCATCATCGGCACCGGCATCTTCGCCCTGCCGTCCGCCCTCGCCCCGTACGGGCCCCTCTCGCTGGTCGCCTTCGTCGTGGTGACCCTGGGCGCGCTGGCGCTCGCGCTGACCTTCGGCGCGCTGTCGAAACGGGTGCCGGCGAGCGGCGGGCCGTACGTCTACGCCCGGGAGGCCTTCGGCGAGTTCGCCGGATTCCTCAACGCGTGGTCGTACTGGATCACCGCGTGGGCCGGGAACGCGGCGATCGCCGTGGCGTGGGTCGGCTACGTCGAGGTGTTCGTCAACACGGGGCACAGGACGTGGATCT
Organism: Streptomyces griseoruber; assembly: GCF_001514205.1. Classification (GTDB taxonomy): domain Bacteria; phylum Actinomycetota; class Actinomycetes; order Streptomycetales; family Streptomycetaceae; genus Streptomyces; species Streptomyces griseoruber. The sequence goes on from NZ_KQ948794.1 coordinate 41,829, forward strand.
CCATGAGCCTGGCTCTCGGCGGGCTCTGGGCGGCGGCCGCGATCAACCTCAGCGGCGTCCGCAACATCGGCGCGTTCCAGGTGGTCACCACCGTGCTGAAGTTCGTGCCGCTCGTCTTCATGGCGACCGTCGGACTGCTCTTCATCGACCCCGACAACTTCGGCGCCTTCAACGCCAGTGGCGGATCGGCGGTCGGCGCGATCTCCGCCGCCGCGGCCATCGCCCTGTTCAGCTACCTCGGCCTGGAGGCCGCATCGGTGGTCGCCGGCCGGGTCCGGGACCCGGAGCGCAACGTGCCGCGCGCCACCGTGTACGGCACGCTGCTGTGCGCGGTCATCTACATCCTGGGCACGCTGGCGGTCTTCGGCACCGTCTCGCACGGGGCGCTGGGCGACACCACCGCACCGTTCACCGACGCCGCGAACAACATCTTCGGCGGTACCTGGGCGGGAGACGTCGTGGCCGTCGCCGCGATCATCTCGGGCATCGGCGCCCTCAACGGCTGGACCATGCTGTGCGCCGAGATGCCGTACGCCGCCGCCCGCGACGGACTGTTCCCCGACGCCTTCGCGAGGCTGCGCGGCGAGAGCGGTGTGCCGGCCTTCGGCGTCGTCGTCTCCACCGTGCTGGCCTCGCTGATCACCGTGTTCAGCTACACCCGCTTCGAGGACGTCTTCACGAAGATCGTGCTGCTGAGCGTCCTCACCGCGGTGATCCCGTATCTGTTCTCCGCCGCCGCCCAGCTGTACTGGCTGCTGGTGCGCGGCCGGGAGAACCTGAGCCGGGGCCGCCTGGCCCGGGACGTCACCGTCGCCGCCCTGGCACTGGTCTTCTCCTACTGGTCGATCCAGGGCAGCGGCTACCAGACCGTCTACTACGGGCTGTTCGTGCTGCTGCTCGGCGTGCCGGTCTACGTGTGGCTGAAGCGGGGCCAGGGCCGCTACGGCGACGAACCCGCAGCGGCGATTCCCGTTCCGCGTGAGGAACGGGCCCCCGAGACACCGGCACCGCCGCAGCGGCTCTCGCGCGGACTCGGCACCAACCGCGTCGGCGGCCCGCGCAGGCGCAGCGCCCACCGCCACCAGGACTGACCGACGCCCCCCGCACCCGCACGACAGAGGAGGACACCACGCCATGAACACGTTCCACGTCGACTCCGAGGCCGGGCGCCTGCGCCAGGTGATCCTGCACCGCCCCGGCATCGAACTCTCCCGCCTCACCCCGCGCAACGTCGACGCGCTCCTCTTCGACGACATCCTGTGGGCCAAGCGCGCCCGCGAGGAACACGACGCCTTCGCCCAGGTGCTGCGCGACCACGGCACCCGCGTGCACTACTTCGCCGACCTGCTCGCCCAGACCCTCGACTCTCCCGAGGCCCGCGACTGGCTGCTCGACCGGGTGATCACCCCGGCCACCGTCGGACCGGCCCTGATCGACCCGGTGCGCGAACGGTGCGCCGTACTCGACGGGGAGACCCTCGCCGGGCACCTGATCGGCGGACTCCTCAAGAGCGACCTGCCCCTCGCCACCGCGCACAGCCTGGTCTGGAACGCGCTCGGCACCGACGACTTCGCCCTCGCCCCGCTGCCCAACCACCTGTTCCCGCGCGACAACTCCTGCTGGATCTACGACCGCCTGTCGGTCAACCCGATGGCCAAGCCGGCCCGGCGGCGCGAGAGTCTGCACGCCGAGGCCATCTACCGCTTCCACCCGATGTTCGCCGGCATCGCCCCGGCACCGGTCCTCGACGGATCCGTGGGCACCCTCGAAGGCGGGGACGTCCACGTCCTGGGCAACGGCGCCGTCATGGTCGGCATGGGGGAGCGCACCAGCGCCCAGGCGGTGGAGAACCTCGCGGCCCGGCTGTTCGCGGCGGGCACGGCCCGTCGGCTCATCGCCGTGCACCTGCCCGCCGCGCGCGCCTACATGCACCTCGACACCGTCCTGACCATGCTCGACCGCGACACCTTCGTCATCTACCCGGGCCTGGCCGACTCCCTGCGCTCCTGGACGCTCACCCCCAGCGGCACCCGCGAGTGCGGCTTCGACGTCGCTCCGAACTCCGACCTGGCCACCGCCCTCGCCGAGGCCCTCGACCTCGACAAGGTCCGGATGCTCTCCGCCCCGCAGGACATCCGCAACGCCGAACGCGAGCAGTGGGACGACGGCAGCAACTTCCTCGCCGTCGCCCCCGGAGTCGTCGTCGGCTACGAGCGCAACGTCACCACCAACACCTACCTGCGCAAGCAGGGCATCGAGATCGTCACCATCGCCGGCGCCGAACTCGGCCGCGGACGCGGCGGACCGCGCTGCATGAGCTGCCCCGTCGAACGCGACCCGGCCGCCTGAACCTCAGCCCGACCCCCAGGGGGAACCACCATGACCACCGACCTGCGCGGCCGCTCCTACCTGAGCGAACTCGACTTCACGGCCGCCGAGATCCACCACCTCCTCGACCTGGCCGCCACCCTCAAGGCCGCCAAGCGCGCCGGCACCGAGCAGCCCCGGCTGACCGGCCGCAACCTCGCGCTGATCTTCGAGAAGACCTCCACCCGCACCCGCTGTGCCTTCGAGGTCGCCGCCGCCGACCAGGGGGCCGCCACCACCTACCTGGGCCCCGGAGACACCCACATCGGCGCCAAGGAGTCCATCGCGGACACCGCCCGTGTGCTCGGCCGCATGTTCGACGCCATCGAGTACCGGGGCTCCGCCCAGTCGCTCGTCACCGCCCTCGCCGAACACTCCGGCGTCCCCGTCTACAACGGCCTGACCGACACCGCGCACCCCACCCAGAGCCTCTGCGACGTCCTCACCATGCACGAGCACAGCCCCAAGCCCCTGCCCGACATCGCCTACTGCTACCTCGGCGACGCCCGCAACAACATGGGCAACTCCCTGCTGTCCATGGGTGCCCTGCTCGGCATGGACGTCCGCATCGCCGCGCCCGCCGCGCTGTGGCCCGACGCCGCGCTGGTCACCCGGTGCCGGGAACGTGCCGAGATCAGCGGGGCCCGGATCACGCTCACCGAGGACGTGGAGACCGCCGTACGGGGTGCCGACTTCCTGCACACCGACGTCTGGGTCTCCATGGGCGAGCCCACCGATACCTGGCGGGAGCGGATCGAGCTGCTGCTGCCTTACCAGGTCGACGACAAGACACTGGCCGCGACCGGCAACCCGGACGTGAAGTTCATGCACTGCCTGCCGGCCCTGCACGACCGCCGCACCCGCCTCGGTCAGGACCTCTTCGACCGCTACGGCCTGGACGGACTGGAGGTCACCGACGACGTCTTCTCCTCGCCCGCGTCGATCGTCTTCGACCAGGCCGAGAACCGGCTGCACACCATCAAGGCCGTGCTCGTGGCCACTCTGGAGGACTGAGCCATGCGTATCGTCGTCGCCCTGGGCGGCAACGCCCTGCTGCACCGCGGTGAACGCCCCGACGCCGCCGTCCAGCAGGCGAACATCGACCGGGTGGCCACCGCGCTGGCCGCCCTGGCCCATGAGCACGAGATCGTCCTGACCCACGGCAACGGCCCCCAGATCGGCCTGCTCGCCATGGAGAGCGCGGCCGATCCCGCGCTCAGCGCCCCCTATCCGCTGGATCTGCTCGGCGCCCAGACCCAGGGCATGATCGGTTCCCTGCTGGCCCGCACCCTGCACGACGCCCTGCCGGGCCGTCCCATCGCCACCCTGGTCACCCACACCTTCGTACGGGCCGACGACCCGGCGTTCGCACGGCCGACGAAGTTCGTGGGCCAGGTCTACTCCCGCGACCTGGCCAAGGCGCTCGCCCGCCGGCGCGGCTGGCACATCGCCCAGGACACCACCGGCTGGCGCCGGGTCGTCCCCTCCCCGGCACCGGAACGCATCCTGGAGACCGACACCGTCCACGGACTGCTCGACAGCGGGACCCTGGTGATCTGCGCGGGCGGCGGAGGAGTCCCGGTCACCGCCGACCGTGACACCGGCGCGCTGACCGGGGTGGAGGCCGTCGTCGACAAGGACCTCACCGCCGCCCTGCTCGCCGAGGACCTGAAGGCCGACTTCCTGCTCATCCTCACCGACGTCCCCTGCGTGTACGAGGAGTACGGGACACCGGCCCAGCGGCCCGTCCTCGACGCCACCCCCGCCGAGCTGCGCCGCAAGGGCTTCCCGGAGGGCTCCATGGGGCCCAAGGCCGAGGCCGCCGCACGGTTCGTGGAGCGGACCGGTGGGCTGGCCGCCATCGGGGCCCTGGACGCGGCGTACGAGATCGTGCACGGCCGCTCGGGCACCCTGGTGCGCCCGGACCTCACGGCCGGCTGACGGGCGGAGTCGGGCGGGGGAGAGCCGCCGCGCCCAACGGCCTTCCGACGCAGGGACGTTCGGCCCCACGGTCGCAGACCTTCGGCATCCGGCGCCGACCGGCGCGCGCGGCCAGAGTGAGTGACGTCAGGCAACGCCCCGACCGTCCCCGAAGGGAACCACGACCATGGCCGTGCACGAGCACCCTCACCGGAGCTCCGGCTTCCACCTGCCGTCGCTGCGCAGGAACCGGACCGCCTCCGCATCCGAGTCGGCCGTGTCGGCGGACGCCGGCACGCACACCGCGCGGGCCTACGCCCTCGCCTCCCTGCGTCTGCTCACCGGGTTCGTCTTCCTGTGGGCCTTCCTCGACAAGACCTTCGGCTTCGGCTGGGCCACCCCGTCGGGCAAGGGCTGGATCGACGGCGGTTCACCGACGAAGGGCTTCCTCGGCTCCGTCGCGGTCGGGCCGATGGAGTCGACCTTCCACTCCTGGGCCGGCGACCCGTGGGCGGACTGGCTGTTCATGCTCGGTCTGCTCGGGATCGGGCTGGCGCTGGTCGCGGGGGTCGCGCTGCGCCTCGCCGCCGTCGCCGGCACCGCGATGATGGCGCTGATGTGGATCGCCGAGTGGCCGCCGGCCAAGCACCTCTCGGACGGCACGGCGAGCATGTCGACGAACCCGTTCGCCGACTACCACGTGATCTACGCCGTCGCCCTGATCGTCGTGGCCGCTGCCGCCGCCGGCGACACCCTGGGCGCGGGCCGGCTCTGGGCCGGGCTCCCCTTCGTCCGCGACCACAGCTGGCTGCGGTGAGCACCGCCGGTGCGGTGGCCCGCGACCTGGGCCACCGCACCGGGCCGCGCGGGGGCCGGTGAGCCCGAAGTCGGGACCAGTGGTCCCTGCCCGAGGAGCTCCCTGAAGACGACTCTGGAATCGGATCCCTCACCCAGGAGGTAGAGACCATGCTCCGCACCATCACCGTGGGAATCGACGGCTCGCCCGAGAGCCGGGCCGCCGCCGAATGGGCGGCTCGCGAAGCCCAGTTGCGCGACCTGCCGCTGAAGATCGTGCACGTCTGGCAGCCGGTGCCCGAGCCCATGGCCCAGGACCCGCTCCTGGGCGCCGAGACCCAGCAGCACTGGACCGAGCGGATCCCGCGGGAGGCCGCCGAAGGCATCGGGCGGCGCCACCGCGGAGTCGAGGTGGTCAGAGAGCAGCTCTCCGGCTACCCGGGTGACGCCCTCGCCGAGGCGGCGAAGAGCGCCGAGCTGCTCGTCCTGGGCTCCCGAGGTCTGGGCGGGCTCGGCGGGTTCCTGATCGGTTCCATCGGTCTGTCCGTCGTCGCGCACGCCGAGCGCCCCGTGGTGCTGGTGCGCGCACGGGAAACGGCCACCGACGAGCACGAGCCGGACCCGTTTGGCACCCCCTCGGCCGCGACGCCGTTCCGGCCCGTGGTCCTCGGGCTCGACGTCGAGCACCCGGACGAGACGCTCCTGGCGTTCGCCTTCGACGCCGCCGAACGGCGTGCCACGTCCCTGCGGGTCGTCCACGGCTGGAACCCGCCGCCGTACTACGCCTACGGCACCCCCGCCAACCCCGCCCTGCACGAGGCGCTGGCCCTGAGCGAGGCCGAGGCCCTGACCGGGGTGCTGCGTCCCTGGCGGAAGAAGCACCCGGACGTGGAGGTCGTCGAGGAGTCCCGCTACGGCAGCGCGGCCGTCCACGTCGTGGACGCCTCGCACGAGGCCTCCCTGGTCGTCGTCGGCCGGCGGATCCGCCGCAGCCCGTTCGGCACGCACATCGGCCATGTCACCCACGCCGTCCTGCACCACGCCACCGCCCCCGTCGCCGTCGTCCCCCACGACTGACCCACCGAGGAGAAGAGA
>NZ_KQ948795.1 GCF_001514205.1 Streptomyces griseoruber
GCGTCCTCGGGCACACCCCGCCGCTGGGACACCTCGGTCTGTGTGGGGGTCACGATCGCCCTCTTTTCGGCGTTCAGCCGCGGAACCAGTGCTGCGGCCGAGGATGGATGTTCTGCCAGATGTGTTCGGGCCACACATGATGTGTTGCGCATCGCGCATTGAATTGCTTGTGGTGGAACACCCTGGCCGCCGCGCGGACAGGCGTCAAGGGTTTGGCGGATGACGATTTGACAAGGGGCCGATCAGCCCTTGCCTCCTGACCGGCAGTACAAAAAAGCCACCCCGAACCCGGGGCGGACCTCGGCGAGTTCGGGATGGTGACGGGCTTCAGCGGCGGCGGGCGGATCAGCGGGCGGGGCGCCGGCCACGGCCGCCACGCCTCACGCGGGTCCCCCTGCCGGCCGGGACGCCGCACACGGCGGAAGGTTGGGAGCCGCCTCCGACACCTTGACGTAGACCGTGCCGTCCTCGACCACGACCTCGTGGGTCCGCACCGGCAGCTTGGCCGGCGGGGCGTCCACCGCGCCGGTGCGCAGGTCGAACCTGGAGGCGTGCAGCGGGCACTCCACCTCACAGCCCTCCAGCCAGCCGTCGGCGAGCGAGGCGTCCTGGTGGGTGCAGGTGTCGTCGATGGCGAAGAGCTCGCCGTCGTCGGTGTGGAACACCGAGACCGGCGGGTCGATGTCGAGCCGGACGGCCTCGCCCCGCGGGAGATCCTCGAGACGGCACGCGGGAATCATCATGACACCTCGATGCGCACAGCGAAACGGATTGCGGAAAGCGCAACGTCAGTCTGAGGTCGCCCAGAACCCCTGTCAAGGCCTCCGAGCGGCCGCCTCGGGCCCGGCACCTCTTCACGGAATGAACACGCAGAGCACACGCCTCCCTCACATTCGGTATGCTCCAGGCGCTCCAATCGCACCATTGAGGGGGGATTCCTCATGCCCGCGCGCATGCGTCACATCCTGGCCGCCGTGTCCCTGGCGGGCGCGCTCGCCGTGTCGACCGCCGGTCCGGCCCAGGCCACCGAGTACACCTCCGCGCTGAAACTCAAGGGCGTGCAGTACGACGCGCCCGGCGCGGACTCGAACCGCTGCTCCGGCGGCAACACCAAGGACGAGTACCTGACGATCAAGAACTACTCCCGGACCGCGACCGTCGATCTCCGGGGGTACGTCGTCAAGGACGCCACGGGCAACAAGTTCACCTTCCCCGCGAGCCACAGGCTCGAGCCCGGTGACCATGTGAAGCTTCGGGGCGGCCGGGGCACCGACTCCGACGCCGGGAACGTCGTCTACCGCCAGAACTGCAACTTCATCTGGAACAACGACAAGGACACCATCTACCTCGTGAAGCCCAACGGCTCACGGGCCGACGTCCACTCCTACACCAAGCGCGCGAACGACGCGGACGGCAACGGCTACATCAATTTCCACGGCTGACGCCCCGGGGTCCCCGGAGCCGGGTCGGTACGGCTCGGGGGACCCCGTTCGGAGCGCGGTCAGCCGAGGTCGACCTGGAGGACCCGGTCCTTGCCCGGGCCCGCCTTGTCGGTGGTGACCCACAGGGCCTGCCTGCCCGGGACCTTCACGACGTCCCGGAGCCGGCCGAAGCCGCCCGCGTAGTACGCCACCGGGGTGCCGAGGCTGGTCCCGTCGACCGGGACGCGCCACAGCCGCCGGCCGCGCAGCGCGGCCACGTACAGGGCGCCGTCGACGTGGACGAGGCCGCTCGGCACGCCCTTGACGGGGTACCACATGCGCTTGGGGTCGGTCATGCCGGCGGTGGAGCAGACACCCTCGCAGGAGGGCCAGCCGTAGTTCCCGCCGGCCTGGACCAGGTTCAGCTCGTCGTGGGTGTCCTCGCCGATCTCCGTCTCCCACAGGTTGCCCTGGTCGTCCCAGTCGATGCCTTCCGGGTTGCGGTGGCCGTAGGAGTAGACGAGGGTGCCGAAGGGATTGCCCGGGGCGGGCTTCCCCTCCTTGGTCATGCGCAGGATCTTGCCGTTGAGTGAGTTCCTGTCCTGCGCCGAGCCGGGGGTGTCGGCGTCGCCGGTGGTGGCGTAGAGGTAGCCGTCGGGGCCGAACTTGATACGGCCGCCGTTGTGCAGCCCCTTCTCGATACCGGTGACGAGCGGGGTGTACCCGGTGAGCCGGGAGCCGTCGAACATCATCCGGGCGATGCGGTTGCCGTCCTTCGCCTGGTGATAGACGAAGATCTGGTGGTCCTGGCCCCAGTGGGGGGACAGGGCGATCCCGAGCAGGGTCTCCCCGCTGCCGGGGACGGCGATCGGGGGTTCGGCCGTGACCTCGGTCCTGGCGCCCGCCGGGGTGACCTTGAAGACCTTGAGGGTGTCCCGTTCGTTGATGAGTGCCGTACCGTCCGCCAGCCAGTTCACACCCCAGGGGTTGGTCCAGCCGGACGAGACGGTCCTGATGCCCGAGGGGACCGTCGGTGACGCGGCCGCACCGCTTGCGGCCGTCGTGAGCAGCAGTGCGGCCACCGCGGTCGCGGCCGAGGCGGTGCGGGCCGCGACCCCGCGGCGGGTCGGGGCGACGTACACCGAGATCAGCCTCTGATCCGGTCGCGGACCCAGACGCCGTTGGGCGAGAGCGCGTCGGTGCCGAACTTGCCCGTGCTGCAGGCGCCCTTCTTGAACACCGACAGGTCCTTGTGGTTGTCGGAGAGGCTCCAGTTCGTCCAGCCGATCTTCTTCTTGGCCATGAGGTCGACGAACTTCTGGGCCATCGGGTAGTCGGTGCCCCAGCCGTTCCAGGAGGCGACGGCCCACTCAGTGACGAAGATGGGGAGCTTGTCCGAGGCGCGGTCCAGCAGCTTCAGGAACTGCTCCCGCCCGGCCGTCGCATAGAAGTGGTAGGTGTACATGACGTTCTTGTCGCGGACGGGGTCGGCGATGATGATCTTCTCGTTGGTGGCCTCGGCCGCGCCGAGCGTGGCCCAGCCGCGCGTCGGGACGAGGACGACGCTGCCGGGGGCGCGGGAGCGGATCACCGGCATGATCTTCGCGGCGTAGTCCTTGATGGTGGACCAGCTCACGCCGTGGGGCTCGTTGGCGATCTCGTAGATCACGTTGTTCTTGTTCTTGTGCTTCTCGGCGATCGCCTTGAAGAACGCGCGGGCGTTGTCGAGGTCCTCGTGGGGATCACCCGGGTGGATGGTGTGCCAGTCGACGATGACGTACATGCCGCGGGCGCTCGCCATGTCGACGAGCTTGCTCGCCAGTTCGGTGTATTTCTTCGGATCCGCGCGATAGGCGCCCTCGCGGGCGTACGTCGAGACCCGCAGCACGCTCGCCTTCCAGTCCCGGGCGACGGCGTCCAGCGCGGCGCCGGTGAGACACTGCGGATACCACTGGGTGCCATGGGTGCTCATGCCGCGGAGCTGGACCGGCTGGTCGGACTCGCCGCACAGCTGGGTGCCGCAGACATGGAGCTTGCCGTAGGTCTGCACCGGGGTCTTGGCCTTGGGAGCCGTTCCGGATCCGGCCGCGTGCGCCGGGCCGGCGGGGAGGAAGCCGACCGCCGCCGCGAGAACCAGCGAGGTCCAGGCGACGCGACGGGTGCGGGAATGCGTTGAGGGCATGGGTGCCTCCAGTTCCTGAGGGTGGGGACCAAAGGCAAATATGACGATACGACGGCGCGGAGGTGAGGGACCGTCACCGCGATTCGTCCGAGCTCCGGTCAAGGTTCACCCGAGTGCAGAGACTGCGTTCCGCCGCCCCCGCCGAGGCCCTCGCGGCCGCTGTTCAGCCGCTCCTCGCCGGGCGCCACTCCGGCGCATCCTTCCTTCGAGGGACCGGTGCAGCAATCAGCCCAGCGGAAGGCGCGGGTCACACCCTCCGTGGCTATCGGTTGGAGGTGACCGACCCCCTTCAAGGAGCACACCTTGAGCCTGGATTCCTTTGACCTCGCACTGGAGACCGACCGACGGCAGTCCATCCCGCGCATAACTCCCCGGTCCGGGCAGCAAGCCGGCGCCGTGCTGCCCCAGCCCCCGGACGACGAGGAGAAGTACTCCTACGCCAGACGTCGTCTCTGGGTGCTCACCGGCGCCTCGCTCCTCAGCATGGGCTGTCTCGTCTACAGCCAGTTCCGGCTGATCCAGTCGTCGCCCTGGCTGTTCGTCCTGCTGCCGTGCCTGGTCTTCAGCATCCTCTACTACCTGGCCTCGCTGCGGGTGAACGGGTTCACCCGTGACTTCGACCTGGCGGCCCACCGCGACCTGGTCCGGGACTGGCGCCCCGGGACCCATCCGACGGTCGCCGTCTTCCTCCCGGTGTGCGGAGAACCCGCCGACGTCCTGGAGAACACCTGGCGGCATGTGCGCCGGCTCGCCGACCACTACCCCGGCCGGGCCACCGCGTATGTGCTCGACGACTCCGCCTCCGCCGAACTCGCCGCGATGGCGAAGGAGTTCGGCTTCGAGTACGGGAGCCGGCCCAACCGGGGCTGGTTCAAGAAGGCGGGCAATCTGCACTACGGGCTCGGTATCTCCGACGAGGAGTACGTCCTCATCCTCGACGCCGACTTCGCCCCGCGGGCGGATCTGCTGGAGGAACTCCTGCCGTACATGGACCACGACCCGAAGACCGGCATCGTCCAGTCACCGCAGTACTTCCGCGTGGCCCGGCGGCAGACGTGGATCGAGCGCGGCGCGGGTTCCGTGCAGGAGCTGTTCTACCGGGCCATCCAGGTGTCCCGGCAGCGCCACGGCGGCGCCATCTGCGTGGGCAGCTGCGCGGTGTACCGGCGGGCGGCCCTGGAGGACAACGGCGGTACGACGCTGATCGAGCACTCGGAGGACGTGCACACGGGCTTCGACCTCGGGCGCCTGGGCTGGAAGCTGCGCTATGTGCCGATCCCCCTCGCCACCGGCAACTGCCCCGACAACGTCAGCGCGTTCTACCACCAGCAGTACCGCTGGTGCTCGGGGTCGATGAGCCTGCTGGCCAGCAAGAAGTTCTGGAGCACCAAGCTCCGGCTCACCACCCGGCTCTGCTACTTCTCCGGCTTCCTCTACTACATCCACACGGCGGTCTTCACGTTCGTGGCGCCGCTGCTGCCGATCGTGCTGCTGGTGGCCATGCCGGAGAAACTCAAGGTCGGCTACACGCTGCTGGTGCTGCCCAGCGTCGTCTACACCCTGCTGGTCTTCCCGTTGTGGCACCGGTGTCCGTACCGGATCGAGGCCTGGGCCGTACGGCTGCTGTACGGCTGGGCCCATCTGTTCGCCATCTGGGACATCGCCCGGGGCCGGCGCCAGTCCTGGCGGCCCACCGGCTCGGCGTCCGCGGGCCGCAACACCCATCTGCGCCTGCGCATCGGCGTCCGGGCGTGGAACGGCGGTACGGCGGTGCTGTGGGTGGGCGCCGCGGCCTGGCGCATGATCACCCTGTACCCGCCGGACTTCGCGCTGGTCATGGCCTGCGGTCTGTTCTACGCCGTGGTCGTGGGCCGGGTCCTCGTGCCGCACCGGGCCCCGCGGGAGGAACCCGTCGCCCCGGTCGCGCGCCGACGGCTGGAACCCGCGGAGGGCCACTGAGGCCCGCGCGACACCCGAACGAGGTCCTCGCAGCCCGGCCGACGCGGCTGCGGGGACCTCGTTCATGAGCCTGTGTAAGTAATCGTCAAGACTTGCTCTCGAACACTTGTGGGCATTTGGGGCGGCGGCCCATCATTGGCCGGATCCCGCCCGTACCACGAGCATCCAGGAGCCCCCGGTGGCCGCTGGCCAGATCCTCTCCGAGCCGGCCGGCATGCCGGCGGCAGCCCAGGCCGAGCGGCGGAAACTGCGCAAGCACTTCGGCCGCTTCGACATCCTCTTCTTCCTCCTGTGCACCATCGTCGGCGTGGACACGATCGGCACGGTGGCCTCCTCCGGCGCCGAGGCGTTCACCTGGCTCATCGTGCTGGCCGTCGTGTTCTTCGTGCCGTCCGCGCTGCTGATCGCCGAGCTGGGCGCCGCGTTCCCCGACGAGGGCGGCCCCTACATCTGGACCAGCCGGGCCTTCGGGCGCCTGGCCGGCGCCGTCAACAACTTCCTGTACTGGATCACCAATCCGGTGTGGCTCGGCGGCACGCTGTCGGTGTCCGCGGTCACCGCCTTCACCGCCTTCTTCCACGACGGCAAGGACCTGAGCACCCCGGCGTTCTACGTCTTCACCCTCGCGTTCGTCTGGGTGGGCGTGCTCGCCGCGATCCTCTCCTTCGACGTCGGCAAGTGGATCCCCACCATCGGCGCCTGGAGCCGTTTCGTCCTCCTCGGCCTGTTCACCGTCACCGTCGTGCTCTACGGCGTCCGGCACGGCCTGCACGGCTTCGGGCTCGGCGACTTCTCCCCGACGTACGCCGGATTCGTCGGCCTGGTCCCCGTCCTGATGTTCAACTACGTCGGCTTCGAGCTGCCGAACACCGCCGGCGAGGAGATGACGGACGCCCAGCGGGACGTGCCCTTCGCCATCTTCCGCAGCGCCCTCCTCGCCGTCCTGCTCTACGCGCTGCCGATCCTCGGCATCCTGCTCGTCCTCCCGGTCAAGGCCGTCACCGGGCTCGGCGGGTTCATCGACGCGATCCGCCAGGTCTTCACCGTCTACGGCGGCTCCGTCGCCGGCGACGGCACCGCCACCCTCAGCGGCGCGGGCAGTGTGCTCGGGGACCTCGCCGCGATCCTGTTCATCCTCACCGTGCTGTCCTCCGGCGTCACCTGGGTCATGGGCTCCGACCGCGCCCTCGCCGTCTCCGGCTACGACGGCGCGGCGCCCCGCTTCCTCGGCGTCATCTCCAGCCGGTTCGGCACCCCGGTACGGGTCAACATCCTCAGCGGACTGGTCTCCACGGTCGTCCTGGTCCTGGCCCACCAGCTGACCGGCGGCAGCGCCGCCAAGCTCTTCGGTGCCGTCCTCGGCCTCGCCGTCTCCACCACCCTGGTCAGCTATCTGGGCATCTTCCCGGCCCTCGCGGTCCTGCGCCGCAAGGCCCCCGACACCCCCCGCCCCTACCGGGCGCCCCTCGCCCGCACGATCAGCACGGTGCTCACCGTGCTCGTCCTGTTCGCGAGCGTGCAGCTGATCGCCCCCGGCCTCGGCGACCACTGGTTCGGCCCCGCCTACGCCCCGGACGGCTGGACCCACGCCGAACGCTGGAAGTACCTGCTGACCGAGGCCGTCCCGCTGGCCGGTTTCATGCTCCTCGGCGTCCTCTTCTGGGCCCTGGGCACACCGACCCGCACCGCGGCCGCCAAGCGCTGACCCACCCGACGGGGAAACCCGGGGGTCAACGGCCGAGCGGCCGGCTGTTTGGGCAGGGTCGGCCGGTACAGTGGTGGCTTGACCTCCTCCCCCGCCGCCCCGCACCCGCTCCTCCCCTACGGCTGGAGCGACGCCGTCGCGACCGGATTCGCCCGAGCGGCGGCACAGGGGCTGAGCCCCGGCCGGGTGGTGCGGGTGGATCGCGGGTCCTGCGAGGTGGTGACCGTCGGCCCGGGCGGGCGGGCGGAGTGCGTGCGGGCGGGTACCGGGGCGCCGGCCTCCGCCGATTCCACGGGCCATCCCTGTACCGGTGACTGGGTGGCGGTCGACGGGGAGCAGCACGTCGTGCGGGCGGTGCTGCCGCGGCGTACGGCGTTCGTGCGGGCCGTCTCCTCGCAGCGGTCGGACGGGCAGGTGCTGGCCGCGAACATCGATCAGGTGCTGATCGCCGTGTCCCTGGCGGACGAGCTGGACCTCGGGCGCGTCGAGCGGTTCCTGTCCCTGGCGTGGGAGAGCGGCGGACAGCCGGTGGTGGTGCTGACCAAGGCCGATCTGGTGCCCGACGCGAGGACCCTGTCGTATCTCGTGGAGGACACCGAGCGGGTGGCCCCCGGGGCGCGGGTGCTGCCGGTCAGCGCGGCCACCGGGCAGGGGATGGACCTGCTTGCCGCCCTGGTCCGCGGCGGCACGGCCGCGCTGCTCGGCCTGTCCGGTGCGGGGAAGTCCACGCTGGCCAACGCGCTCACGGGGACGGACGGGCAGCGGGTGGACGCCACCCGGGACGGCGACGGCAAGGGGCGGCACACGACCACGACGCGTGATCTGCTGCCGCTGCCGGGCGGCGGGGTCCTCATCGACACGCCGGGGCTGCGCGGTGTGGGACTGTGGGACGCGGACGGCGGTCTCGCCCAGGCCTTCACCGATGTCGAGGCCCTCGCCCGGGACTGCCGCTTCCACGACTGCTCGCACCGGACGGAGCCCGGCTGCGCGGTGCTCGCGGCCGCCGAGGACGGGACCCTCCCGCTGCGGCGGCTGGAGAACTACCACAAGCTGGCCCGGGAGAACGAGCGGATCGCCGCCCGCAGCGACGCGCGCCTGAGCGCGGAGCTGCTGCGGGACTGGAAGCGGAAGAAGGCGCTGGGCCGTCACATGATGGAGCGCAAGCGGGGGCCCCGGCAGGACGGTTGAGGCGGGCGCGCTCAGGCCTCGTCGAGATGCCGTGCGTCGTCGAAGCGGCCCAGTCTCCACCGGGTACCGTCGTGGACGAACTCGTTGATCGAGGTCACCGCCGGGGTCGCGTCGGTGAACAGCGTCTGCGGCACCACGTCCAGCAGCGCGGACATCACCGCGACGATGAGACCGGCGTGGCAGACCACGACGGCGGACCCGCCCCGGTGCCGGGACAGCAGCGTGTCGGCGGCGCGGCCGGCCCGGATCCGGAACTGGTTCCAGGTCTCCCCGCCGGGCGCGAAGGGCCGGTCGGGATCGGCCGTCATGTCGAACGAGCCGTGGCGGCGCAGGTGTTCCTCGACGGACAGCCCGTCGGCGGCCCCGAAGTCGAGTTCCCGCACCTCCCGTTCGACGTCCGGCGCCCCGACGCGCAGCCCCCTGGCGAGGATGTCGGCGGTCTCGCGGGCCCTGCGGACGGGGCTGGTCAACAGCGCGTGCGGCCGCAGCCGTTCCGCCGCCAGCCGGGCCGTGAGACGCGCGGCCTGTTCCCGGCCCCGTTCGGTGAGCCCCCGGCAGCTGCGGGAGCCCGCGATCAGCTTCTTCACGCTGGCGTGCGACTGCGCGTGCCGCACCAGCAGGACATGGGTGGAGGAGCCGTGTGCGCTGTGTTCCATGCGTGTGGTGGTCCTTGGATCGGCCTGGGGAAACAGGTCAGTGGAGATCCCAGCCGCCGTCGACCGTGAGGCTCTGGCCCGTGATGAAACCGGCTTCCGGGGAAACCAGAAACGCCACGGCCGCCGCCACGTCCTCGGGACGCCCATGCCGTTTGATGCATTGGCGGGCGAATTCCCGTTCACGCCAGGCCGGGTAATCCGGATGAGAACGTTGCCGGGCACTGAGTTCGATCGGCCCCGGTCTCACGGAATTCACTGTAATCCCATGTGGGCCGAGTTCGCGGGACAGAGCGCGCACGAATGCCTCGAGCCCGCCTTTCGCGGCGATGTAGGGGGCGAGTTCCACGCGTCCGATCCGGGTGAGCACGGTGGAAACGGCAACGATCCGGCCAGACCCGCGCGCCACCAAATGCGGGGTGGCGGCCCGTGCGCAGGCGATATGCGCGAGGAGATTGATGTCGATGGCCGATCTGACCTCGTCCCAGGTTGTTTTCTGCCATGGCGCATATGTGTATGCGCCGGCATTGCAGACAAGGACATCCAGCCTTTCCCGGCACCGTGCCATGACCTCCCCGAGCCGTTCCACGGTCTCCTCACGGGTGAGGTCCCCGGGCACGGTGGCGACGACGTCCGCACCCGCCGCCGTCACCTCCTCGACGGTCCTGACCAGGCCGGAGTCCTGGATCAGATGGGTCAGCACCAGGTCATGGGTGGCGGCGAGCCGTACGGCGACGGCGGCCCCGAGGCCCGAACCCGCCCCCGTGACCACGGCGACGCCCCGAGAAGACATCACATTCCTCCTCCGCAACGCGGCCTGATCACCCGTCCGATCCTGCCACCCAAGACTGGCCGATCACCCCCCGTGATCCGGCCATTCCGGCAAGGGCCGCTGTCGACCGTCAAAGCTCTGCGGCATTCTGTGGTTTCGGATCAGGCCGACGAAGCTGGAGGTTTTCAGTGGGTGCCATGGACGCCGAACGTCGGACGAATACTGATTACCTGAAAAGCATCAAGGAGGTCGTCGCCGGGGGCGTCAGCAGCAGCATGCGTGCCACGGCGGTACCCGTCCCCCTCGTCGTACGGCGCGCCCACGGCTGTTCGATCCGGGATGTCGAGGACAGCGAGCTCGTGGACTTCAACATGGGCTACGGTCCCCATCTCTTCGGCTACGCGGACCCCGATGTCGCGGAGGCCGTGGCCGATCAGTTCACCCAAGGTCATATGACCGGTCTGCCGCACGCATTGGACGCCGAGGCCGGCGGACTCGTCGCCGAACTGGTGCCCGGCGTGGAGCAGATCCGGTTCGCCAATTCCGGCACCGAGGCGGTCGCCTCCGTCCTGCGCCTCGCCCGGACCGTCACGGGCCGCTCCCTGGTGGTCACCTTCGAGGGGCACTACCACGGCTGGAGCGAGACCGTGCTGCGCGCCGGCAAGACCACGCTCCAGATCGCGGGCACCCGGCCGACGGACGTCGTCCCCGGGGCACCCGGGATGATCCCCGAGGCACTCGCGCACACCGCGCAGCTTCCGTGGAACGACACCGACGCCGTCCGGGAGTTCTTCGCCCGCAACGGCGACCGGACGGCCGCCGTGATCCTGGAACCGGTGCTGGCCAACGCCGGGGTGATCCCCCCGGCCCCCGGCTTCCTGGAACTGCTGCGCGACCTGACCTCGGCCTGCGGAGCGCTGCTCGTCTTCGACGAGGTGATCACCGGCTTCCGGGTCGCCCGCGGCGGGGCGCAGGAGCGGTACGGCGTCGAGCCCGACCTCACCGTGCTGTCCAAGGTGATGGGCGGCGGCTTCCCCGTCGCGGCGTTCGGCGGACGCAAGGAAGCCATGCGGCTGCTCGCCACGAACGAGGCGCACCACGCCGGTGTCTACGCCGGGAACCACGCCGCCCTGCGCGCGGTCGTCGCCATGCTCACCAAGATCCGCGCCCGGCCCGGACTGTACGACGAGCTGGAGGCGATCGGCGCCGACGCGGAGGCGGCGCTGCGCGAGGTGTTCGCCGCCGAGAAGCGACCGGTGCACATCAGCCGGGTCGGCACCCTGATGTGCGTGGCGCTGCTGCGCAAGCCGCCCGAGCGGCACGGCACCCTGCGCGACCTCGCCGACGCCGTCGACTTCTCCCGGCACCGCCGCTTCCAGACCCTGGCCCAGCGCGAGGGCGTCTACTTCCACCCCAACGCGCTGGAACCGTGGTTCCTGAGCACCGCGCACACCGGCGAGGTCCTCGACAAGGCGGCAGGGGCGTTGCACCGCGCGCTGACCGAGCTCGGATGACGGCCGCGCGCACGGAACTGCTCTCCCTGCTGCGCGAGCGGGCGGCCCGGCTCGGGGACACACCGCTGATCAGCGACGAGAGCGGCAGCACCGGTGCGGGGGAGCTGGTCGAGCGGGTCGACGCCAAGGCGCGGGCGCTGCGGGCGGCGGGCGCGGGCCCCGGAGTCCTCGTGGGGACCCTGGGCGGGCCCGCGGCCGAGTTCGTCAGCGAGGTGTTCGCGATCCTGGCCACCGGGGCGGTCGCCGTACCGCTCTCACGCCGGCTGACCCCGTGGGAGCTGGGGCGGCTGGGTGAGCGCTGCCCGCTCGACCTCCTGTGGACCCCTCTGGAGTCGCCGTCGGCGCTCCCCTTCCCGGCCGGGGACTGCGGGGCGCGCCGCCTGACGAGCCACCGGGAACCGTCGCGCCGGCCGCCGGGCCCGGCGGAGACGGCGCGCCGGCCCGCGTTCGAGGCGGCGGCGACGGCCCAGCTCACCTCGGGCACCACCGGGCATCCCCGGGTCGCGCTGCGGTCCGCCGCCGCGCTGCTCGCCGAGGTGGAGAACTACCGCGCGGCCCTCGCACTGGGCCCGGACAGCCGGCTGTTGTGTCCGGTGCCGCTCCAGCACGCCTACGGCTTCGGGCTGTGCGCCCTCGCCGCGCCCCTGGCGGGCGCCCACGTCCGCTGTACGGCCCCGGACAGGCCGCGGCTGCTGCTGCGCGAGATCGCCGACGACGGGGTGACGCTGTTCGTCGGGGTGCCGCCCTTGCTGCGGCTGCTCGCCCGGTCCGCCCGCTCGCTGCCCCCCAAGGGGCGCCCGGTGGGGTTCCTCTCCGCCGGGATGGCGCTGGACGCGCACACCGCCGAGCTGGTCGCGGCCCGGCTCGGCGGACACGTCGGCCAGGTCTACGGCACCACCGAGACCGGTCCGATCTGTGTGACCCGTCCGGCCCCGTGGCGGCCGGAGGTCACCGGCCCCGGCGCCCCTCTGCCCGGGGTGGAGGTCCGGCTGTCCCCCGTCCCGGACACCGGGGACGACGCCGGGAAGGCCACCGGCACGGGACGACTGGTCACCGTCGTGTCGCGGTCGGCGATGCTCGGTTACGCCGAGCGGGACACCGTCGACACGACACCGCTGCGGGGCGGGTTCACCACCGGTGACCTGGCCCGCTGGGAGGAAGGGCGGCTCGTCCTCACCGGGCGGCTGTCCACCTGCATCAACGTCGCGGGCGTCAAGATCGGCCCGGAGGAGATCGAGGCGGTCCTGCTCGCCTTCCCGGAGGTCGTCTCCTGTCTCGTCTCCGGCGCCGACGACCCGGTCCTCGGGCAGCGGATCGTGGCGACGGTGACCCCCGGGACGGTCGACCTGGCGAAGCTGGAGCGCTTCTGCCGGGAGCGTCTGTCGCCCTCCTGGGTCCCGCATGCCTTCGCCTCCGTGGCGCACCTGCCCACCACCGAGACCGGGAAGGTCATCCGACCGAGGACCGGACCGCCGGGACAGCCCGGACGTCCGGACAGTGAGGACAAGTGAACGTGCGAACAGAGAACCTCTTCCTGGCAGGCACCGGCGCGTACATCCCGCCCAGGGCGAGTGTGGCCGAGGCGGTGCGGCGCGGGGCGTACGACAGGGAGCGGATGGACTCCTGCGGGTGGCGGAACATCGCCGTGTCCGACGGGGTCTCCGCCCCGGACATGGCGGTGGCGGCCGTACGGCAGGCGGTGCGCCGCTCGGGGCTCGGCCCGGAGGACATCGACCTCCTCGTCCACTCCTGCGCCTACCACCAGGGACCCGACGGCTGGTCGGCGCCGCACTACATCCTGCGGTCCACCCTCGGTTCCACCGTGCCGGCGCTGACCGTGGAGCAGGGCTGCAACGCGTTCCTCGCCGCCCTGGAGATGGCCGCCCAGTACCTGCTGTGCGCCTCCTCGCGCAACGGGGCCGTGGTGAGCGCGGCGGACAACTTCGGTGCCCCGTCCGTCGACCGGTGGTACGCGCACCGGGACGCGGTGCTGGCCGACGCGGCGACGGCGGTCGTGCTGTCGAAGCAGTCCGGCTGGGCCGCGCTGCGCTCGGTGGAGTCGGTCTCGCTCCCGCACTTCGAGATCCTCAACCGGGGCCACGAGCCGATCTTCCCGCCGGCCGTCACCACCGGGCGCGCGCTCGACATGAACGAGCATCTGGAGGCGATGGTCGAGGAGCTGGGCCCGAAGGCGTCCGAGATCGTGCAGGAGTACGGGGCGAGCGGGACGAAGCTGGTCGAGCAGGTGACGGCCGAGGCGGGGATCGCCGTGGCGGACGTGTCCCGGGTGCTCCATCTCGGCGCCGCCACCGCGGACTTCCTGGACAGCCATCTGCGGCCGATGGGGCTGGACGCCGCGCTGGGCGCCGTCGACTTCTTCCGCGACGTGGGGCACGCGGGCGCCACCGACGTGGGACTCCAGCTCAACCACCATGTGGAGGCCGGTGACCTGAGCGCGGGCGATCATCTGCTCCTGCTGAGCGCCGGGCCCGGACTGATGATCACCGCCGCGGTCGTCACCGTGCTGGAGACCCCGGGTTCCGAGGGGAGGGACGCGTGACGCGGGCCCACGTCCCCCCGGCGGCCGGGCCCGAGGAGCCCGTCGCCGTCGTCGGGCTGAGCTGCCGGTACCCCGGTGCGGCCGACTCCCCCGCCGCGTTCTGGGACCTCCTCGTCGAGGGGCGGGACGGCATCGGGGACGGAGCGGAGCGCTGGGCGCCGTACGCGCAGGCGGGGCCCGAGCAGGAGGCCGTCGTACGGGCCACCACGAGCCGGGGCGGTTTCCTCGCCGACATCGCCGGTTTCGACGCGGAGTTCTTCGGGATCGCGCCGCGCGAGGCCGAGCTGATGGACCCGCAGCAGCGGCTGCTGCTCGAGCTGGCCTGGGAGGCCCTGGAGGACGCGGGGATCCCGCCCCTGGGCCTCGGCGGCGGCGACTGCGGGGTCTTCGTGGGCGTCGGATCGGACGACTACGGGCGGCGGCTGCTGGAGGACCTCCCCGGCATCGAGGCGTGGACCGGGATCGGCGCGGCGCTGTGCGCCACCGCGAACCGGGTCTCCCACAGCCTCGATCTGCGCGGCCCGAGCCTCGCCGTGGACACCGCCTGCTCGGCGTCCCTGGTCGGCGTCCATCTGGCCCGCCGGAGCCTGCTGTCCGGGGAGTGCGACCTGGCGCTGGCGGCCGGGGTCAACCTCATGGTCGCGCCGGGGCTGTCGGTGACCCTGGACCGGGCGGGCGCCACCTCGCCGGACGGCCGCAGCAAGCCCTTCGACGCCTCGGCGGACGGCTACGGCCGGGGCGAGGGCGCGGGCGTCCTCGTCCTGAAGCGGCTGCCGGACGCCGAGCGGGCGGGCGACCGGGTGCTGGCGGTGATCCGGGGCAGCGGGGTGAGCCAGGACGGGCGTACCGCCGGCATCATGGCGCCCAGCGGCGCGGCGCAGGCGGACCTGCTGCGCAGGACGTACGAGCGGTGCGGGATCGCGCCCGCCGGTGTGGACTACGTGGAGGCGCACGGGACCGGCACCGTGGCGGGCGACCCGCTGGAGGCCGGGGCGCTCGCGGCGGTCTTCGGCACGGGCCGGCCGGCGGAGCGCCCGTGTCTGATCGGGTCGGTGAAGGGCAACATCGGGCATCTGGAGGCCGGTTCCGGAATCGCCGGGATGATCAAGACGATCCTCGCCCTGGTGCACGAGGAGATCCCGCCCAGCGTGCACTTCTCCGCGCCCAACCCGCGCATCCCGTGGGAGGAGTCGCGGCTGCGGGTGACCCGGGAGCGCACCCCGTGGCGGCGCGGGCAGCGGCCCCGGCGGGCGGGCGTCTCCAGTTTCGGCTACGGCGGCACGATCGCCCACGTCGTCCTGGAGGAGGCGCCCGCCGGGCCCGTGCCGTCCCCCGCCGAGCGGGACGCGCCACCCCGGCTGTTCCCGCTCTCCGGGCGGTCCGAGGCGGCCGTCCGCCAGGACGCGGCCCGGCTCGCCGACTGGCTGGCCGGGCCGGGCGCGGACGTGCCGCTCGGCATCCTCGCCCGGGACCTCGGGGCGCGGCGCAGCCATCTGGACCGCCGGGTCGCCGTCGTCGCCGCCGGTCCCGGTGAACTGGAGGGCGGGCTGCGCCGGTTCGCGGCGGGCGGGTCGGCCCCGGGAGTCGTCGAGGGCCCGGTGGCGGGCGGCGGCGACGGGGTGGTGTGGGTGTTCTCCGGCACCGGCGCCCAGTGGCCCGGCATGGGCCGTGAACTGCTGGCCACGGAGCCCGTGTTCGCCGAGGCGGTCGACCGGATCGGACCCGTGTTCGCCGAGGAGATCGGCGCGACGGCCCGGGAGCTGATCGAGAGCGGGGACATCGGCCGCGTCGACGTCGCCCAGACGATGATCTACGCGGTCCAGCTCGGTCTGGCCGCCGTCTGGCGGTCGCTCGGGTTCACGCCGTCGGCGGTCCTCGGCCACTCGATGGGCGAGATCGCGGCCGCCGTGACGGCCGGGATCCTGTCGCCGCAGGACGGTGCGCGGCTGGTGTGCCGGCGCAGTGTGCTGCTGCGGCGGGTGGCCGGTGCGGGCGGCATGCTGATGATCGGCCTGCCCGCCGAGGAGACCGAGGCCCGGCTGGGCGGCGCCGGGGGAGTCGTGCCGGCGGTGTTCGCCTCGCCCACGTCGACCGTGGTGGCGGGCGGGACGGCGGAGATCGACGCGCTCGCCGGGGAGCTGGCGGGGGATCCGGCCCTGCTGGTGCGCCGGGTGGACAGTGACGTGGCCTTCCACAGCCCGCAGATGGAGCCCCTGGCGAAGGAACTCGCGGAGGCCGCCGCCGACCTCGCCGTCCGCGCCCCCCGCCTCCCCGTCTACGGCACCGCGCTCGCGGATCCCCGGGACGCGGCTCCCCGCGACGGCGCCTACTGGGCGGCCAATCTGCGCAACCCGGTGCGGTTCGCCGGGGCGGTGACCGCGGCGGCCGAGGACGGGTTCCGGACCTTCCTGGAGGTGTCGGCCCATCCCGTGGTCCGCCACTCCGTGCAGGAGAGCCTGGAGGCGGCCGGGGCCGACCGGCACTGTGTCGCGGGGTCGCTGCGCCGGGACGGCGGCGGGCTCGCCCAGCTGCTGGCGAACGCGGGACTGCTGTACTGCGCGGGAGCGGCCGTGGACTGGCCCGCCGGCCCCGGCGCTCCGCCCCTGTCCCTGCCGCCCCGGAGCTGGCGGCGGCAGCGCCACTGGCGGGAGCTGACGGTCCGCCGGCCCGACCGCGGCCGGCCCGACCGCACACGCCGCACCCTGCTGGGGTCGCGCAGCACCCTGGCCGGAAGCAGCCCGCTGGACCTGTGGCGCACCCGCGTCGACGTCCGGTCACGGCCGTATCCGGGCAGTCACACCATCCACGGCGTCGAGATCGTCCCGGCGGCCGTCGTCCTCCAGACCTTCCTGGACGCGGCGGGCCGGCGGGGTCTGTCGGGGGTGTCGTTCGGGCTGCCGCTGACCCTGGCCGAGGCCCGGGACGTCGACGTGGTCGCCCAGGACGGCGTCGTACGCCTGCTGTCCCGGACCGTCGAGCCCGACGAGGCCGGTACCGCGGACCCGGGCGAGGGCGGCCGGCCGTGGCTGACCCACGCCACGGCCTCCGCGTCCGACGAGCCGGCGCCACCGGCCCTTCCCGCGGCCGACGGCGGGCCCGGGGCGGCGCTCGCCGCGGACCGGATCGTCGCCGAGCTGGCGTCGGTCGGGGTGCCGTCGATGGCCTTCCCCTGGCGCGTGGACCGGCTGGAGCGTCTCGCCGGGGGGCTGCGCGCGGACGTCGTCGCGGCCGACGAACCGGTCTGCGCGGCGCGGACCTGGGCCCCGCTGTTCGACGCCGCGCTGTCCATGGCGGCCGTCGCCTTCCCGGGACCCGCCGCGCTGCGCGTGGTGGCCGGGGTGGGGCGGGTGTGGACCATGGGCGAGCCGCCGGTGCGCGCCCGGATCGAGGCGCTGGTGGACGGAGCGGTCACCGCCGCCGGGGGCACGGTGGGCGTACGGGTCTCGGCGGAGGACGGACGGACCGTGGCCGTGCTGGCCGGGGTGCGGTACGCGGGCGCGGAGGCGGAGCCCCGTCCCGGCGCGCCCGGGCGGCTCCTGTTCCGGACGGACTGGCGGCCCCTCCCCCACGGGGGTCCCGCCCTCCCCCGGACCCTGGTGGCGATCGGCACGGACGGCGCGCTGGCCGCCCAACTGCGCACCACGGCCGACCAGTTGGGTGTCGCGTGGCTGCCGGCGGAGGATCCGGACGCGCTCGACGGGCTGCGCGGACGGGTGTCCGGGCCGGTGGACGTCCTCGTGCTGCCCTGCGCGGAGCCGCTGACGGCCGGGGACCTCGCCGGGCGGGAGGCGTGGCGGCTCGCGTGGGCGGCGCAGCGGCTCGGTGTGTGGCCGCCCGGTACGGCGCGGCTGTGGTCGCTGACCACCGGTGTCCGGGAGGCGGACCGGCTGGAGGCGGTGGCCCAGGCGTCCCGGTGGGGGCTCGGCCGGGTCGTCGGGGGCGAACACCCCGGTCTGTGGGGCGGCACCCTCGATCTCGGTCCGCGGCCCACGAGGGACGACCTGGTCACCGCGGTGCGGGTGATCGCCCGGAACCCGGGCGAGGACGTGGTCGCGGTCCGCGAGGGCGAGGCCTTCGTGAACCGGCTGGTCCCCGCCGGTCCGGGCGCCGGCCACGCCCCGCCCCGGTGCCGGCCGGACGGCACCTACCTCGTCACCGGTGGCCTGGGCGGCCTCGGGGGCGAGATCGCCCGGTGGCTGGTGGAGCGGGGCGCGCGCCGTCTCGTCCTGGCAGGACGCGGTGGTCTGCCGCCCCGGTCACGGTGGGACGCCGTGACGGATCCGGCCCTGGCCCGCCGTATCGAGACCGTACGGACGCTGGAAGCGCTCGGGGTGACCGTGCGGGTGGTGGCCCTCGATCTGGCCGACCCGGAGGCCGCGGCGGCCGCGCTGTCGCCGGACGCGCTGGGCCTGCCCCCGATCCGCGGGGTCGTGCACGCGGCCGGGGTCCTGCACGACCAGCTCGTCGACCGGCTGGACCCGGCGGCGCTGGCGGCGGTGCTGCGGCCCAAGGCCGGTGGCGCCCTGACCCTGCGCCGGCTGTTCCCGCCGGGGTCGCTGGACTTCCTGGTCCACTTCTCCTCGTGCGGCCAGTTCCTGGGCCTGACCGGTCAGGCGGCGTACGCCTCCGCCAACGCGTTCCTCGACGCCCTGGCCGCCCACGACCGTGCCCAGGGGGTGGCCGGCAGTCTGAGTCTGGCGTGGACGTCCTGGCGGGGCCTGGGCATGGCGGACAACGCGGCGGTCGACGCCGAACTGCGGGCCCACGGGGTCGGGGACATCACCGCGGCCGAGGCCTTCGGCGCCTGGGACCTGGCCGTCCGGTCCGGGGACGCCGCCCTCGCCGTGCTGCGGACGGTGCCGCTGCCGCCCGGGGCACGGCGGACGGGCCTGCTGGGCGAACTCACCGACGACCCGCCCCCCGAGCCGGCCGGGCCCGCCGGGATGCCGCAGGCGGCGGACCTCACCGAGGAGGCGCTGCGGCAGCTGCTGCACGAGCAGACGGTCTCCGTCATCGTCAGCGAGATGAAGCTGGACCCGGCGGAACTGGACCCGGACCGGTCGCTGCTGAGGACGGGGCTGGACTCGGTGATGGCGATCGTCATCCGGCGGCGGCTGGAGCGGCTGCTGGAGCGCAGGCTGCCGGCCAATCTGGTCTGGCACCAGCAGACGGTCACGGCCATCGTGGACTACCTCGTGACCAGTGCCCGTTCCTGACACCGCGGTGACGTTGGCCTGCCGGATCACCGGTGATCCGGCGGGGCGGCCGACCGTGCTGCTCCACGCCCTGGGCGACACCGGGCGCGGCTGGGACCGGCTGGTGTCCGCGCTGCGGCCCCTGGGGCGCCGGGTGTTCGTGCCGGACCAGCGCGGGCACGGCCTGAGCCCGAGGGTCCGTGCGGACGCGTACACCTTCGAGCTGATGTACCGGGACGTGCTGGCGTTGCTGGACCGTCACCGTCTGGACGGCGTCGACCTGGTGGGGCATTCCATGGGCGGTCATGTCGCCTGGCTGGTCGCGCAGCGGCAGCCCTGGCGGGTGGGCCGGCTGGTGATCGAGGACACGCCTCCGCCGCCGCGCGACGGGGCGGCGGAGGCGGAGCTGCGGGCCCGGTCCCGGCAGGCCGGCGACCGGGCGCCCGTCGTCTCGCTGTACCGGGAGTTCCGTGAGCTGCTGCGCACGGGAGAGCTGGACGGGGCCGCGGTGCGCCCGGTCATCGACGGCCTCCGGCGGGCGGATCCCGGCTGGTGGCGGCGGCTGCCCGAGGTCACCGCCGAGACCCTGGTGATCAGCGGGGGCCGCTCCAGCCCGGTGCCCCGGTCCCTGCTGGCGGAGGTGGCGGCGGCGGTGCCCCGGGGGCGGCTGCTGGCGCTCGACGCGGGCCACTACGTGCATCGCGCGCAGCCGGAGCGCTACTGCGCCGAGGTGGCCCGCTTTCTCGGCCGAGGCCGACGGGCGTGCTCGTAGGCCGACTCGACGAGGAGCTGGAGCGCCAGGGCGTCTTGGGCGCCCACCTTGGCGTGCGGGCCGCCGGCCGCGCCCGTCATCCGGTCGAAGTACGCCGAGACCGCCGCGAGTTCGGGCCGCTCGCCCCCCTTGTCGACCGTGCCGTCCGCCCGGCGCAGTTCGCCCCGGCGCAGATCGAGGACGTGGTCGCCGCCGGGGGTGGTGACGGTGACCGAGGTCTCCAGCCGGCGCGCGGCCCGGTCGATGTCCAGGGTCGCCGGCAGGCCCCGGAAGGACAGGTCCAGCCGGACCCGCTCCTCGACGTCCGGCGCGTCCACCTCGCACCGCTCGACCTCGGCCGGGCCGAACACCGTGGTCAGCAGGTCGAGGGCATGGGGTCCGAGGTCGAGCAGGGCACCGCCGCCGGCCCTGCGGGCGTCGCCGTACCAGGGGGTGCGGGCCCGCCAGACCCGGTTGCCGGGAGTGGCGAAGGAGAACGCGACGCGCCGCGCCCCCGGTCGTGCCGCCTCGGCGAACGGCTCGAGGAGCGGATGGAAGCGGAAGGGCATGTTCACCCCCAGCAGCTCCTCGGCGGCGGGATGGGCGGCGATCCGGCGCGCGTCCGCCACCGTCGCGGCGAGGGGTTTCTCGCACAGCACCGCGATACCGGCGTCCAGCGCCGCCAGTACCGGTGCGGCATGGGCGTCGTTGGGGGTGCAGACGCTGATCAGGTCCGGCCGGGTCTCCTCGATCAGCCGGTCGACGCGGGTGCCGGTCCACACCCCCGGCCGGTCCGCCGTCAGCTCCCTGGCCCGTTCGACGTCGGTGTCCACCACGCCCACCAGGTGCATCGCGTCGCGTTCGTCGGCGCAGGGCAGGTGGTAGCGCTCGAACACCCTGCCGCAGCCCACGGCCGCGAACCGGATCCGCTCGCCGGGCATCCCCTCAGCCCCTCACCTGGGCCAGGGCGTGCTCGCCGCACGCCCGCGCCGTCTCGACGACGAAGTCCGGGAAGGCCAGACCGAGGTGCTCGCGGTCGTACGCGACGATCATGGCGCGCAGTTCGGTCTCCAGCCGGGCGGCGAGCCCGGGCGGGTTCTCGTCGGCGAGCAGCAGTCCCGCGTTGAGGAAGGCCACGAGCAGCCCGGCGAGACCCTGGTCCCAGTGGCGCAGCCGGCCCAGCAGGGGGCGCAGGGAGGCGGCACCGGTGCCGCGCCGGGCGCGTACGGCGTCGGCGATGCTCTGGGCGAGGAAGGGGACCTCGTTCTCCTTGCGGTCGTTGATCTCCGAGGAGACCCTGCTCCAGGCCGTCCAGAGGTGCTCCACACGCTCGTCCTCGACGCGGTAGTCGCGGCGGGCGTGCCGCAGGACCTCCCGGGCGGCGCCCTCCACCCCGGGGATGTCGGGCTCCTCGTACCGGGTGGCCTTGTCGTAGATCTCGGTGCCGCGCAGGGCGATGGCCCGGTTGATCAGGAAGAACGGGTTCTCGCTCTCGTGCACCCGGGCGGCCACGATGAATCCGAGGTTCTCCCAGAGCTCGTCGAGGGTGGTGCCCGGTTCGATCATGATCCAGCCGGGCTCCAGCTCGATGTGCTCCTCCTTGAACAGCCGGGCGGCGTCGAGGTTGTACTCGACCGTGGTGCCCTTGCGGAAGCGCTTCATCATGCCGGGCGAGCCGGTCTCCATGCCGAGCAGTGCCAGGTCCATGCCGGCCCGGCGCAGGGTGCGCAGCGCCTCCCGGTCGATGAGGCCGGTGTCGACGCGGAACTCGCAGTGGAAGCTGATCTTCAGATCGCGGCGCAGGACCTCCTCGGCGAAACCGACGGCGTGGCTGTAGCCGTCCTGGAAGGCGCCGCCGAAGTTGTCGTCGTTGAACCACAGGAACCGGGTGCCGAACTCCCGTTGCAGGAACTCGATCTCGTCGACGGCGTCCTCCACCGGCCGCACCCGCCAGGGGCCGCCGACCACGCCGGGCTGCCGGGGGGCGTAGCAGAAGGTGCACTTGGCGTGGCAGCCGCGGCTGGTGTACGTCGACGCGCGGGGCGTGGGGATGCCGTTCCTGCGGTGGTGGACGAGCAGGTCACGGGCGGGCCAGGGTTCGTTCGCGAGGTCGGGGAGCCTGGGTGAACCGCTGCTGCGGACCCGGCCGTCCTGCCAGAACCACAGCCCCGGCACACCCCGCCAGTCCCGCCCGGCCGCCAGACACTCCATCAGCCCCTCGACGGTCAGCTCACCCTCACCGAAGGCCACACAGTCCGCCTCCGGGATCCGCTCCGCGATGAGCTTCGCGTTGTACGTGCAGAACGCCCCGCCGATCGCCACGAACACGGAAGGATCGGCCTCCCGCACACACCGCAGCAACCGCACCGCATCCACGATATGCAGGTCGTACATGATGCTGATCCCGACGAACATCGGCCGCTCCCGCCGGATCAGATCCGTGATCGCCTCATCGCTCGGATTGCGCCCGTGCAGGTTCAGCGCCCGCACCGCGTACCCGCAGGACCGCAGATGACCGGCGATGCACGCCACACCCAGGTTCTCCCTCACCCGCTTGTAGAAGAGGCGCATCGCGGGGTCGAGGGACAGGTACTCCTCGTCGTTGATCATGACGTTCTGGTTGTTCAGGCTCGCGGCGCCGGTGGGGATCTCCCGGGGGGTCAGCAGGACCACATCCGCCATGGCCGGTCTCCTCTCTCCTGTTCATGTGCCCATCCCGAGAACCGGGCGCGTCACCCGGCCATGGCCTGCTCCCCGCACAGCCTCCTGATCCGCGCCACGAACACCGGATAGGGATCGCCCAGGACCCTCCGGTCGTAGGCGTCGACCAGGGCGCGCAGTTCCGTCTCCAGCCGTTCGGCGAGCCGGGGCGGGTTCTCGTCGGCGAGCAGCAGCCCGAGGTTGAGGAAGGCGACCAGCAGCTCCGCGAGGCCGTCGGCCCAGCCGCGCAGCCGGCTCAGCAGCGGCCGCAGGCCCGGTTCGCCCCGGGTCCTGCGGGCCCGGGTGGCGTCCACGATGAGCTGGGCGACGAAGGGCAGCTCCTCCTTGCGGTCGGCCACCTCCGCGCTGACCTTGCTCCAGGCCGCCCACACGTCCTCGACCCGCCGGTCCGGGATCCGGTACTCCCGGCGGGCCTCCAGCAGCACGGCCCGGGCCGGCCCCTCGACGTCCGGGAGCTCGGGCGGCGTGGGGTCGGCGATCCTGTCGTACATCTCGGTGCCGCGCAGGGCGATGGCGCGGCTGATGAAGGAGAACGGGTTCTCGCTGACGGCGATGTCGGCGGCCACGATGAACTTCAGGTTCTCCCAGAGCTCGTCGAGGGTGGTGCCCGGCTCGACCATGATCCAGCCGGGCTCCAGCTCGATGCCCTCCTGCTTGAACAGCCGGGCGGCGTCGAGGTTGTACTCGACCATGGTCCCCTTGCGGAACCGTTTGGCCATGCTCGGCGCCCCGGTCTCCATGCCGAGCAGCGCGGAGGCCATGCCGGCCCGGCGCAGGGTGCGCAGCGCCTCCCGGTCGACGAGACCGGTGTCCACCCGGAACTCGCAGTGGAAGGAGATCTTCAGATCACGCCGGAGGATCTCCTCGGCGAAACCGACGGCGTGGCTGTAGCCGTCCTGGAAGGCGCCGCCGAAGTTGTCGTCGTTGAACCACAGGAACCGGGTGCCGAACTCCCGTTGCAGGAACTCGATCTCGTCGACGACGTCGACCGGTGAGCGGACCCGCCAGGCGTTGCCCGCCGTGACACCCGGCGCCCTCGGGACGTAGCAGAAGGTGCACTTGGCGTGGCAGCCGCGGCTGGTGTACGTCGACGCCACCGGGGTGGGGATGCGGTTGCCGCGGTGGTGGACCAGGAGGTCGCGGGCGGGCCATGCCTCCTTCGCGAGGTCGGGGAGCCTGGGTGAACCGCTGCTGCGGACCCGGCCGTCCCGCCAGAACCACAGCCCCGGCACACCCCGCCAGTCCCGCCCGGCCGCCAGACACTCCATCAGCCCCTCGACGGTCAGCTCACCCTCACCGAAGGCCACACAGTCCGCCTCCGGGATCCGCTCCGCGATGAGCTTCGCGTTGTACGTGCAGAACGCCCCGCCGATCGCCACGAACACGGAAGGATCGGCCTCCCGCACACACCGCAGCAACCGCACCGCATCCACGATATGAAGGTCGTACATGATGCTGATCCCGACGAACATCGGCCGCTCCCGCCGGATCAGATCCGTGATCGCCTCATCGCTCGGATTGCGCCCGTGCAGGTTCAGCGCCCGCACCGCGTACCCGCAGGACCGCAGATGACCGGCGATGCACGCCACACCCAGGTTCTCCCGGACCTTCTCGTAGAAGAGGCGCATCGCGGGGTCCAGTCGGAGGTACTCGTCATCGTTGATCAGTACGTTCTGGTTGTTGACACTGGAGAATCCGGTGAGGATCTCGCGGGGTGTCATCAGCACCGCGTCAGCCATCCGTACTCCACTCCCCGCGCCCGGTCGCGTCGTCTGTCAGGAGCAGGGCGGCGTTGTTGCCGCCGAACCCGAAGTTGTTCACCAGCACGGAGCGCGTCCCGTCACCGGGCTCCGGATCGCGCAGCACCCGGACGTGCGTCGCGTCGAGGGGCTTGCGCAGTCCGGGTGTGCCCGGCAGGACCTGGTCGCGCAGCGCCCGGACCGCCGCGACGACCCCGGGGAACACCGAGGCGTGCAGCAGATGGCCGGCGGCGCCCTTGTACGAGCTGACCGGGACGCCCCGCCAGCCGTGCTCGGCGCCGACCCGGTCCAGCGCGAGCAGTTCGGCCTCGTCGCCCTGGCGGGTGCCGGGGGCGTGGCCGTGGACGAGGTCGACGGTGGTGAGCCCGGCCATGGCGAGGGCCTCGCGCACACAGGCGGCGCCGATGTGCGCGTCGAGCCGGCTGACGCCCTGGCCCGCGACCCGGCAGGAGATCCCGCCGACCGTCGCCCACGGGGTGTGTCCACGGGCCGCGGCGCGTCCGGCGGTCTCCAGCACGATCGCCCCGGCGCCCTCCCCGACGGTGACACCGGAGCGGTCCTCGTCGAAGGGGCGGGCGACGGTCGTACTCGTCGCGCGCAGGGTGTCGAGGCAGGCGTAGTCGTAGGTGTTGAGGGACGACACCCCGGTGACGACGGCCAGGTCGGCCAGCCCGCACAGCAGCCACTCGCGGGCCAGGGCCAGTCCGAAGGCGCCCGACGCGCAGGCGTGCGCCATCAGCACCGCGTTGCGCGCGGGGATGCCGAGGCCGTCGCCGTCCCAGTCGGGCTCCAGGGCGATCTCCTCGATCCGGGGCGCCCCGGCGACCTGCGGGAGGTGCGGGACCACACCGGCGAGGACCAGCAGCGTGCGGGACGGCAGCTCGGCGACACCGGCCTCGCGCAGGGCCTCGGTGCGGGCGCGGTCCAGCAGCGCACGCCGTACCGGCTGACCGGGCGGTGGTGCGAGCGGGGTCTGGCAGACGGTCCTGCCGCGGAAGCGGGACGCGTCGAAACGGGTCGGCTCGGTCAGGGCCCGGTTGCCGTCCAGCAGATTCCGCCAGAAGGTCTCGCCCCCCTCGCCGAAGGCGGTGACCAGGCCGGTGCCGGAGACGACCACCGACGTGTCCTTCGTCCGTGCGGGGCCGGGGGCGGCGGTCACGGGGACGGCCGTGACGCGGTAGCCGTCGCCGTGCGGATCGCGCAGGAGTTCACAGACGACCATCGCCCGGTGCAGGCCCGCCGCGACCGTGCCCCAGGCCCAGCGCCAGGCCTGGAAGGCCGCCGCGCGCGGGCTGATCAGCACATGGCCCCGCCCGTCCCAGTCGCCGGCCGCGGCCAGTTCCTGGAGGAGCTGGGCCGGTTCCGGGGTCATGGCCTCGGTCGGCCGCAGTCTGCGGCCGCCGGCCTCCGCCTCCGCACACCGGGTGACGTACCGGGAGGTGGCCGCGACGCAGTAGTCGGTGGCCGCCATGACCACGGGTGCGGCGGCGCGGGCGGCGGCGGGGAGGCGGTCCAGCGCGGCGGCCAGCACCTCGACGAAGGCGGTGGTCAGGGAGGTGCGGGCGGGGAGGACGACGAGGTCCGGGCGGAGGGCGTGCGGCGGGAGCGGCGCGGTGCCTCCCACGATCACGGCGGTCGCCGTCGGCGCGGTCATGACGCCGCCGTCCTTGCCGTCAGCACGTCCTCCGACGGGCCGAGCCGCTCGGCGAGTTCGTCGAGGGAGAGCCGGCCGGTGAGGTAGGCGCCCACGTCGGCCAGCCGGGGGTCGCCGTGCCGGTCGGCGACCCGTCGCCAGAAGCGGGGCAGGAGGTCGCCGGTGTCCCGGCGGGCGGTCGGGAGGTGGTACGAGACTGTGTCGAGGAGGTCGAAACCGGCGCCGGAGGCCGCGAGCCGCAGACCCAGTTCGAGGTCCTCGCCGCCCCACAGGTCGCCGTAGTGCTCGTCGAAGCCGCCCACCCGGGCGAAGAGCGTGCGCCGGACGCTGGTGCCGGTGCCGATGCAGGTGAGCCAGCGCAGCGCGGTGTGGCGGGGCGAGCGGATCACCTTGCGGGCGGTGCGCTCGATGAAGGAGCGGCGTGGCCCGAGGAGGGGGACGGCCGTGTCGAGGTCGGCGAGGGTGGCGGGCTCGATCCGCCGCCCCCGCGCGCCGACGAGGGCCGGCCGGAGCGGGTGCGGGTCGGGGGTCAGGGCGAAGGCGGAGAGATCGGTGACGCGGCTGTGCAGCACGGCGGCCTCCGCGTGTGCGTGGGCCGCGAGGTGCGCCTCCAGCAGCCCGGGACCGGCCACGGTGTCGTCGTCGAGGAACAGCAGGAGCTCTCCGCGGGCCGACCGTGCCCCGGTGTTGCGGGCGTGGGCGGCGCCGCGGCCGGCCGTGGCCGCGGCGCGGATCGGCAGCCCCGGCGGGAGGGCCGACAGCACCTGTGCGACGGCGCCGGGGTGCGGGGCGTCGTCGACCAGGACGACCTCGAACCGCTCCCGGTCCAGCGTCTGCCGTCCCAGGGCCGTGAGCGTGAGCAGGAGGCGCGTGGTCCGGTCACGGGTCGGCACGACCACGCTGACCGCTATGTCACCGGTCACGTCAGGGAGGGGCTCTCGCCGGTCCTCTGGTCCAGGATGTAGGTGGCGAGGCCCTCGATGGAGAAGAGGGTCTCCTCCGTCAGATCCTCGTCCTCGAACACGACATCGAACTTCTCCTCGAGGATCAGCAGGTACTCCAGGGCGTCCAGGGAGCTGAACCCGTACTGCTCCACGAGGCTGGCGTCGCCCTCCCCGGGCGACTGCCGGTGCTCGCCCTTGGTCATGCCCGCCGCTATCTCGTGGAGTTCCCGAATGAGCCCGGCGCGGTCCATCGTCTCTGTCTCCCGTGAGGTGGGGTTCTGGGTCAGGCCTGGGTGAACTGTTGCTCCAGCTGCTGCTCCGTCAGCCCGCGGTAGCGGTCCATGCGGAAGTAGTGCTGGACGTCACCGCCGAACTCGGTGCGGTAGTAGAAGTCCGCGGTGTGGCGCTCGGGTTCCGTGCTCACGCTCTCGCCGCGCCGCAGGGCGGCGATCAGCCGGGGCACGGGGTGGGTGAACTCCGTGTCGCTGCGCAGGTACCAGCGTTCGCCGTGCCGCGTGACGACCGGGAGGTCCTCCTCGGGTCCCGAGCCGTCGGGCAGCGGGCGCACGGGCTGGCACATCAGGTCGTAGCGGAACACCTCGTCCAGAAGCGGCAGCAGCTCCTCGGGCAGGTCGGGGCGCAGGGCCTCCTCCCACCACAGCCTCAGCAGCCGTTTGGTGAGCAGCCGCCAGACGTTGGGGTCGACGTTCTCGCTGGCGGAGCTCGCGGGCCGGGCCAGCGTGTGCAGCTCCCGGGCCTCGGGGTCCTCGCTCTTCTCGATCCAGTCGGAGAAGCTGAGGATGACGCGGGACTGGGGGACGCCGGCGAGTTCGCGCAGCGCGACCCAGATGTGGTGCAGCCACAGACTGCGGGCCAGGACCCGGTTCCAGCAGATGAAGCGGAGCATGCGCTCGTTGTCCGCGAGGGTCATCGTGCGGTGGGCGAGTACGTAGTCGAAGTCGTCCTGCTCGCCGCGCACGGTCACCATTCCGTGCTGTTCCTTCTTGTCGTGGTATTCGGTGTTCGGCAGCAGCATCAGCGGGTGGACGGCGATGAACGGGGTGTGCCGGGCGGCCCGGTCGTAGCCGTCGAGGAATGAGGCGACGGTCTCGCCCGGCGCTCCCCAGATCAGCTCCAGATACGGGGTGATGCCATGGTCGGTGAGCCAGGCGACGAGGCTTTCCCAGTCGTTGAGCTTCATGTTCCGACGGCGCATCAGATCCAGCACGGAATCGTCCATGGTCTGGAGGGCCAGGATGAACGCGCTGTGCATCCCGGACTGCTTCATCTTTTCCATGATGCGGTAGAAACCGGGCGACTTGTTCTTGGCCCAGGAGGTTTCCAGCCGTCTCGGGAAGCCGTATTTCCGCCGCACCCGGAGAAGATCGTCGAGGAATTCCTCGTCCTGGCGCAGGAGTCCGAAATTGGAGTCGGCGAGCATGAGGATTTCCGCGCCGCGCCGGCCGAGGAGTTCCAGTTCCGCGCGCAGCCGCTCCCGGGAGAACGCCCGCATCTTCTGCCCGGTGGCACCTCCCCAATAACAGAAGGCGCACTTGTACGGGCAGCCCCGGTTGGTCTCCATGAGGGCGTAGTCGTAGAGGAAGCGGCCGCCCCGGTCGACGAGCGGCACCGCTCCGGTGAGGATCGGCGAGGGCAGGATCTCGAGGTCCTGGATCCGTTCGCGCTCGGGGGTGGTGACGAGGTCTCCCCCGGCCTCCCGGAAGGAGATGCCGGCGATCTCGTGGAGTCCGTCGCGGACGGCCCCGTCCAGGTAACCGTTCATCAGGTCCCGGAAGACCAGCTCCCCTTCGCCGTTCACCACCACGTCGACCTGCGGGAACGTCCGGAAGACGCGCTCACCCTGGTGGGCGACGTGGTTGCCGCCGAAGACGACCCAGCCGTTGGGGTTGAGCTGCTTGAAGGTCTCGGCGAGGGCGCCGAAGGCACGGAAGTTCCAGCCGAGGACGGAGAAGCAGAGGATGTCGGGGCAGCCGTCCCTCACGAGGTCGCGGGCCATGGCGTTGAGTCCGGCGTCGCCGGGGTAGTTCCTCAGGGAGATGTCCATGCGCCGTCGAATGCGTTCGTCGGCCTCGGCGTAGGCCTTCAGGTAGCCGATCGCCAGCGGCATGGACACCGCCGAATTCCCCCAGACTCCTTGCTGAACCAGTAGTACGCGCGTCGCCATTCCCTGCCTCGTCCTCTAATCGATCCGACAGGCCAAATCGCACTTCGAGGCTACAGGAGAAGATCCCCGGCGCAATGGGGCCGCGGCAACCCGGCCGACGTCATGGCCAATCGTTCCACCCCTGTTCGGCCAGGCCGGGCGCCTTGCCGAAGGCCACCGGCCGGGCGCGGTACGGCGACGCACAACACCTCCCGGTGCAGGGTGGTTGACGTGGGAAATCAGTGGGTGACACCCGGTGCGCCCGCAGCACCGGATACGGAGTGCGGGACGCCGGGTGATCAGGCTCTCCGGGGCGGAATGAATGACCGGAAACCTATCGCCCCGCATCCCGTCGAAAAAATGATCAGCGCAACGGGTCGGAATATTTTCGGCCACCGCTCCCCCATTTTCTGCCGCTCTGGAACGCGCCCTGTGCGCGCGTGGTGGTGATCGGTATGCTCCGGCCTTATTACGGCTGTCATTCCTCACCGCCCGGGCTCGGAGATACATGACAGAGATTCCTGACACCTGGTGCCCGATCACGCTGCCGCATGTCGAGACGGTCGACGGCCGGCTGTGTTTCCTGGGGCACGCGGTGGACGCCGACGCCGCGCTGCTCGCCCGCTGCGACGGCGGACACCCCCTCGCGGCCTTCACCCCGGCGGAGCGCGAGACCCTCGGGCGCTGGCGGCGGCTCGGGCTGCTGCTCCTGGCCCCTCCGACCGCACCCGCGGATCCCCTGGCGCCGGTCGTCGTGTCCCCGCACCCGGACGACGCCGCGCTGGCACTCGGCGGCACGGTGGCCCGGCGCGGCGGCCGGTTCCTCGACGTGTTCAGCGTGGAGACCTGGACCAAGGACCCGTACTACGCCGCACGCCCGGAGCTGACCCGGCGTCTGCTGCTCGCCGAGGAGACGGTCGCCGCCCGGGTGCTGGGCGCCCGGGTGGAGCTGCTCGGGTTCGTCGACGCGGCCGACCGCGAGCTGAGACGGGAGGCGTTCTTCACCGACCCGGCCTGGTCCGACGGCTTCGCGCGCGAGGAGCCGGAGCTGTTCGACGCGGTCACCGCGCGCCTGGCCACGGCGTTGGCGGGCGCCGGCCTGGTCTGCGCGCCGCTCGGCGTCGGCGGTCATGTCGATCACCTCGCCTGCCGGGAGGCGGTGCTGGCGCTGGCGCGCGGCGGCCGGCTCGGCGGGGCGCGGCTCGTCTTCTACGAGGACCAGCCGTACGCGCTGTTCTCCTCGGCGGAGGAGACCGCACGCAAGCTGGGCGCCCGGCTGGCCGAGGCGGGGCTCGGGGACCTGCACCCCGAGCTGTGGCCGGTGGACGGGACGGCGGCGCTCACCAAGTCCGAGGCGCTGGGCGCCTATCGCATCCAGGTGCGCCGGGGCATCGTCCGGCGGATCCACCGGCACGGCACCCGTCTGGCGGACGGCTCGCGCGGGCCGGCCGCCGAGCGGGTCTGGCGGCTGCGCGGCTGACCGGCCCTCCCAAGAGAACTCCGTGAAGGGTTTCCCATGTATGCACTGGCTCAGTCCCTGGCCCCGGCGGACCTGGAGGTCCTCGCGGACGCCTGCGCCGAGGTGGGTCTCACCCTGGCGGTGACCGATCCCGAGGCGGGCCACGCGCCGCCGCCCGGCGCCCAGTTGGTCGCCTTCCACCGGGTCGCCGCCACCGGGCCGGACGACCTCTCCGTGGAGGAGCTCAAACGCAGGGGCGGGTACGCGATCGCCGTCCTGGACCGCATATCCGCGACCGAGGTCCTCGCGGCGGTCTCGCGCGGCTACGGCTTCACCCTGGCCAGCCCGCTGCGGCGGGCCCGGCTGGTGGAGACCCTCGGCTACCTCAAGAACGTCACACCGCCCGAGAACACCCAGGTGCTCACCCTCGACGGCAGGGGCACGCTCAGCTCTGCCGCGAAGTCGGCGCCGGTGACCGACGCCGAGGCGGGGCTGCTGCGTCTGCTGGCGGGGCGGCCGGGCCAGATCGTCTCCCGCGAGGAACTCGGCCGGGCGACCGGCGGGGAGGACGTGAACAAGGTGACCTCCGTGCTGAAGCAGAAGTTCCTGGACATCGACTCCGGGGCGAAGCTCCTGAAGATCCCTCATCTGGGCTTCCGCCTGGTGGGCACGGTCCGCGAGGACGCGCACTGATGCGCGTCGTGGTGATCACGGGGGCGCCCGGGGTCGGCAAGACCCGGCTCGGGCATCAGCTGGTGACGCGGTACGGCGTCCCGGCCGCCGCGATGGACTGCGACCCCGTCGTCCATCCCTGGGACGGGGGCGCGGAGTTGTACGACCTGATGGCGGCGAGCCTGCGCGCCGCCCTGCCGGTGTACCGGACGTGGGGGGCGCGGGTCGTGGTCGTCACCGGGGTGGTCCTCGCGGGCCGTGCCTACGAGCGCTTCCACCAGGTGTTCGGGGACCTCGGAGCGCACCCGGTCTACTACGGGCTGCGGGCCGACGCGGACGCGCTGGCCGCCCGGATCGAGGGCGACGCGGGCGGCCGGTTGTTCGTCGAGGGCCGGCTGGCGGAACGGCACCTGGACGGGGAGGTGCCCGACGTGCCCGGCATCCGCCTGGTCGACACCACCCGCCTGACCCTGCTGGAGGCGACGGACGCGGTCGCCGCCCTGGAACGCGCCGAGCTGGGACCGCGGTGGCTCGGGCCGGCGGCCTGACCGGCCGGGGCGGGCCGCGTACGCCCCGGCCTTGCCGGGCCGGTCACCGGCATCTCCCGGCCGGTCACCACCATCCCTCGGCCGGCCGACGGCATCTCCCGGCCCTTCACCAGCACCCACCGACCCGGCACCGGAATCTCCCGGCCCGACACCAGCACCCACCAGCCCAACACCGGCATCTCCCCGTCCGGCGCCAGCGCCCATCGGCCGGTCGCCGGATCCACCCGTGCTCCCCGGTTGGCTCCGGGGCCCCGCCCCTGCGCCTCGGCTCAGCGGAAGCGGCCCACCTCCAGGCCCTCGCCGGTACGGCGCGCCGAGAGGACGAAGCCGTAGTAGTGGGTGGCGCCGATGCTGGTGACATAGGCGCGGACCTCGTCGCCGAGGGGGCCGGTGAGCTGCTGGTGTGCGTCGCGCGGGGCGAAGGCCGGCCAGCGCGGGGGTGTGGAGGGGCGCAGCAGGAGCCGGCCGGAGAGGTTCAGCCGGCGCAGTTCGGCCTCGAGTTCGTGGACGAAGAACGGGCCGTGCTCGTCGCCGTAGGCCGCGGCCTGGAGCAGTGCCTCACCGGCGTCGGTGAGGAGCCGGGGCACCTGGCGCAGGAGTTCCCAGAAGAACTCCAGGCCGTCCAGGCCCGCTTCGCCGGCGAGCCAGCCGAGCGAGCCGCGTCGCAGGGGCAGACAGGGCGGGTTGGAGACGACGAGGTCGAACCGGGAGCCGAGGGAGAGGGACATGATGTCGGCCTCGGTGGCGGTCAGCCGGCCGGCCAGGCCGTTGAGGTGGGCGTTGAGGGTGGTGGCCGCGGTGCACTCCGGGTTGACGTCGACCGACAGGACCTCGGCGCCGCCCCGGGCGGCGGACAGGCCGAGGATGCCGGTGCCGCAGCCGAGGTCCAGGGCCGAGCGGACCCCACGGCGCGCGGCGACGAGCCGGGAGAGGGTCATCGAGTCGGTGCCGACCCAGGGCGCGTACGACCCGGTGTCCCGTCCCGCCGCCCGCCAGGCGGCCAGCAGCACCAGGCCGTCCCCGCGGACCAGGCAGTAGTCGGCCGACAGTTTCCCGGCGTCCTCGGTGAGGACCCGGGCCCGCAGCAGCAGGTCGAGCAGCGGCCCGGGGACCTGCGCGCGGGCCTCGGACTCGGCGACCTGGTCGCCGAAGACGAACAGGGAGGACAGCACCGACTCGGCGGACAGGCTGGTGGAGATCGCCGCGAGGGTCTCGGCGTCCCGCCAGGGTGCCAGTTGTCCGAGCCAGTCCCCGGCGAGGGTGAGCAGATCGTGCTGCGGAAGGGTGCGCAGCCGCTGCGGTCCGGCCGCCGCGATCTCGTCGGCGGACATCCCGTCCAGGGAAATCATCACGTCTCCTCACGGCCTCGGTGGGCCGGCTCGAAAACCGGTGCGAACGCCGATTTCAGCTCCCGCAGCCGCTCCAGCGCGCGGGGTCCGGCGTACGGGGCGCAGCGCGCGATTTCCTCCTCGGTGATTCCGCCGAAGAGATAGAGATTGACGACGTCGAT
This sequence comes from Streptomyces griseoruber, assembly GCF_001514205.1. Taxonomy (GTDB): domain Bacteria; phylum Actinomycetota; class Actinomycetes; order Streptomycetales; family Streptomycetaceae; genus Streptomyces; species Streptomyces griseoruber. The sequence goes on from NZ_KQ948795.1 coordinate 33,333, forward strand.
CGGTCCGGTGCAGCTCTTGCAGTACGGAAAACGGGGCCGGGGCTGCATGAACATGTCGTAGTGCTGATGATTTCCGAACTGCTCGGGTATGAGGTCGGGATTCTCCTTGATGTTTCCCATGGGTTTGAGCCAGGCGTACGGGCAGCAGGAGACGTCTCCCTGGCCGAAAAGCTGGACCGTGGTGGCCGTGGCGTAACAGCGCAGGGTACGGACTCCGGTGCGCAGTTGATTCCCGATGTGTTCCACGAACGCGCGCGGTGGAAGGACGGCGGACAGTTCGTCGTAGCGTTCGAGCAACGGCGCGAAATGGTCGCCGAGCGGCGGTGCGTGCGTGGTTCTGGTCTCCCCGCGCACGGGAAAGAAGTAGAGCATCACTCCGCGCCCGTAACGCTCCGCCAGGAACGCGGCGAACTCGGCCTGCCCGGTGGCGTTCAGATCGGTGATGACCGACTGGATCTCGATGGGGATCCCGAGTTCCACCGCGTGGTCCAGGTGCCGCATGATGACGTCGAAGAGCCGGTGCTGTTTGGGCGGCAGCCGATGGCCGTTCATCTCCAGCGTGTGGCCGTCGAGGGACAGGCACAGCTGGACGTTGCCCAGCTCGGCGAGGGCCTGGAGCCGATGCGGCGTCAGGAAGGCGCCGTTGGTGATGACCTGCACGACCTCGTACTTCTCACTGCATTCCGCGACGAACTCGGTGGAGCCCTTCAGCCAGAAGAACTCGCCGCCGCTCAGCCGCATGACCGGGCTGTCGACATGCCGGTGATAGGCGTCGAGGATCTCGTGCCAGTCGGCGCGCCGGTCGGTGGTCAGCCGCAGTCTCGCGTCCGGCACCTGCATCAGGAGATTGAAGTCCTCGGTGAGGCAGTAGGAACACCTCATCTGGCACAGCTGCTCCTCTATCACCATGTCATTCATGAGGAGCTTGAGACGGTTTTGGCCGTCGCGATGCGCGAACATCGTCTCGCGATAATCACGTTTCAAGGCCATGCCGCGAGTCTAAGTTCACCCCGAAGACAGGGTCAATGATCGCGAGCCGATCCGTCCTGAGGATGGCTCATATGCGTCTGACGACGGGCCGGTTGGCACGGGGTAGCGTTATGCCGACGTACTCGCCAAATCAGTGTGCCTGAACGGGCAGTAAGGACGGCAGTATGCTCGCTCTGGGACTCGGCGGTTCCAACCACGACTTCTCGGCCTGCCTCGTCGAGAACGGTGAGATCGCCGTCGGTATTGAAGAGGAACGGCTGACGCGACGCAAATACGCGGTCAATGTGAATTCTCTGGCGAACCAGTGCTGGCGTTACTGCCTGACCGCGCGCGGGGTCCGGCTCGGCCAGGTGGAGGCGATCGTCGCCGACGACACCCTGCTGCCGAGCTGCTACTTCCCGTTCCGCAGCCGTACGACGCTGATCCGGCATCATCTGGCGCACGCCGCCAGCGCCTTCCACCCCTCGCCCTTCCCGGAGGCCGCGATCCTGGTGGTCGACGGGGCGGGCAGCCTCTTCGACGGACAGGGCGTGGAGACGCTGACGATGTCGGTGGGCAGCGGCACGGAGATCACCGAGATCTCCAAGGTGTTCGGCACCAACTGGAGCACCGACGGACTGCGCGACACCCGGGTCTACCAGGCCGGCGACAGCGACCATTCACTGGGCTTCCTGTACAAGGCCGTCAGCAGGGCCATCGGCTTCACCCTCTACGAGGAGGGCCGCTGGTACCTGACCGAGGACGGCAAGACCATGGGCCTCGCGCCCTACGGCACCGACCGCTACCGGAGCGAGTTCCACCGCCACCTCGACCTGCTGCCGGAGGGCCGGTACACCCTGCACCTGAAGGACGGCGGGCTGCTGGACTTCGTCGAGCACGCGCTGGACGGGTTCGAGGGCGACGAGCGGTTCGCCCGGGGCGCCGATCTCGCCTGGGCGGCCCAGGACCTGCTGGAGACCGCCGTCCTGCACGCCGCGCACTGGCTGCACCGGGAGACCGGGCTGACCCGGCTGTGTCTGGCGGGCGGGGTCGCCCTCAACTCGGTGGCGAACGGCAAGATCCTGCGGGACACCCCGTTCACCGAGATCTACGCCCAGCCCGCCGCGGGCGACAACGGCTGCGCGGTCGGCTGCGCCTACTACGGCCACCATGTCCTCGGCGGGCATCCGCGCCCCCGCGCTCCGCGGGCCCGCGGGTCGGCACCGCGCCCGCAGACCCACACCTACCTGGGCCGTTCGTACGGCACCGAGGAGATCCGGGCCGCGCTCGACGCCTCGGGCCTGCCCCACCGGCGGGTGGCGCGGCCGGCCCGGCTCGCGGCCGAACTCCTGCCGCAGGGCGCGCTCATCGGCTGGTTCACCGGAGGGTCCGAGTTCGGGCCGCGCGCCCTCGGCCACCGCAGCATCCTGGCCGATCCGCGCCGCGCGGAGATGAAGGACATCCTCAACAGCAAGGTCAAGCACCGGGAGGCGTTCCGCCCGTTCGCCCCCGCCGTCCTCGCCGAGCGGGCCGCCGACTACTTCGAGCTCGACATCGAGTCGCCGTACATGCTGATCGTCGCGCCGGTCCGGCAGGACAGGAGGCGGGAGATACCGGCCGTCACCCATGTCGACGGAACGGCCAGGGTGCAGACGGTGACCCCGGAGGCGAACGGCTCCTTCCACGAACTGGTGGCCCGGTTCGGGGAGATCACCTCGGTGCCCGTCGTGCTCAACACCTCCTTCAACGACCGCGGGGAGCCGATCGTGGAGACCCCCGGGCAGGCGCTCGCGTTCTTCGGCCCGAGCCAGCTCGACTATCTCTTCCTGGAGGACTTCGTGGTCGCGCACAGCGCCACGGACCTGGACGCGGTGACCGAGGTGGCCGGGTGAGCGACGGGCCGGGGATGCGGTACGAGACCTGGCGGGCCCTCGCGCTGTGGGGGGCGGAAGAGGAGGCCGCCGCCCTGGAGGTGATCCGGTCCCGGTCGCCGTTCCGCTACTACGGGCCGGACCTCGCGCATCGCACCGACGCGTTCGAGGCCGCGTTCTCGGAGGTGGCGGGGGTCGCGCACACGGTCGCGGTGTCCTCCGGCACCGCCGCGCTCACCGCCGCGCTGATCGGTCTCGGGATCCCGGCCGGCGCGGAGGTGATCGTGCCCGCCGTGACCTTCGTCGCCAGTGTGGGCGCGGTGGTCGGCGCCCGGGGCGTCCCCGTGTTCGCCGAGGTCGACGACTCCCTCACGCTGGACCCGGCGCGGCTGGAGGAGCGGATCACCGGGCGGACCTGGGGGGTGATGCCGGTCCATCTGAACAACGCCGCCGCCGACATGGATCCGATCACGGAGGTCGCGCGCCGGCACGGGCTGCGGGTGGTCGAGGACGCGGCACAGGCCGCCGGGATCCGCTACCGGGGCCGGCCGGTCGGCGGCCTCGGCGACGCGGGCGCCTTCAGTTTCCAGCTCGACAAGAACATCACCGCCGGCGAGGGCGGCGCGGTCACCACGTCCGACGCCGATGTCCACGACCGGGTGGCCCGCTACCAGGACCAGGGCGGCCAGTTCACCACCGCCAGGGGCGCGACGCGCGGCACCGCCGACGCCCCGCCGTTCGTCGGCACCAACCTGCGCATGACCGAGCTGACCGCGGCCGTGCTCGGCGCCCAGCTGCCGCGGCTGCTCCCGATGTGCCGGCGGCTGCGGGACGTGGCGCGCCGGGTGCGGGCCGGGACCGCCGATCTGCCGGTGCGCTGGCGCAGACTCCCCGACGAGGAGGGCTCGGGCGGCGACCTCACCCTGCTCCTCGGCTCGCGTCTGGAGGCGCGCGGTGTCGTCGCCGGCCTCAACGCCGCCGGGATCCCGGCGCACACCCTGTATCAGGGCCAGCCGGTCACGGCCAACCGCGCGGTACGCGAAGGACGTACGCCCTGGGGCGTGGAGTGGGAGCGGCCGCCGCGCCTGCGCACCAGCGAGGCGCTGCTCGGCCGCTCGGTGACCATCGCGCTGGGCGCGGCCATGACCGACGACGACGTGGACGCCGTGGTCGACGCCGTCCGCAAGGCCTGCCAGGGCATCAGCGCGGCCGGCTGAGCCGTACCAACCGACCGGAGCGGAGCGAGACACCGACATGAGCCTGTACGACATCCCCGTCCGCACCCTCGCCGGGGAACCCGGCGATCTGCGCCCCTACCGGGGGACGGCCCTGCTCGTGGTGAACGTGGCCTCGCGGTGCGGGCGCACCCCGCAGTACGCGGCGCTGGAGGAACTGCACCGGCGCTACGGCCCGCGCGGGTTCGCCGTCCTGGGCTTCCCCTGCAACCAGTTCGGGCAGCAGGAGCCGGGCACCCCCGAGGAGATCCAGGAGTTCTGCTCCACCGCGTACGACGTCACCTTCCCCCTCTTCGAGAAGGTGGACGTCAACGGTGTGCGGCGGCATCCGCTCTACGCGCTCCTCACCGCCGTGCCCGACGAGCGGGGGGTGGCCGGGGACGTCGAGTGGAACTTCGAGAAGTTCCTGGTGTCGCCCGAGGGCGCGGTGGCGCACCGGATCCGGTCCCGGGTGAAGCCGGACACCCCCGAGATCGCCGGGCGGATCGAGGCCCTGCTGCCGGCCTGAGCGGCACCGCGCGCGGCCCCGGCTCATCCATGACGTGGATGAGCCGGATACGGGATTCGGATCACCCGGAGGATGGCGGCGGGCCGTTCGGCCGCCCATAGTCGTCCCTACCCGCACGCCGCTGTCCGGACCAGCCGCCGGTGTGCGGTGGTCCGCAGCATGCCGTGCTCCCCAGCATCTCCGACACCGGCATGCCCGCTCCCGTACACCGTCCCTGGAGTCGCCATGCCCGGTTCCGCACCGCAGCCGTCCCCCGCCGCGGTCGACGACGCCGCTCCCTCTCCCGTCGCCGTCTCCGGCCCTGCCCATCTGCTGCGGGTCACCCTGCTGATGGCGGGCAGCTGTCTGCCGATCCTGGGGGCGGTGCTGATCGCCCCGGTGCTGCCGAAGATGCAGGACCACTTCGCCTCGGTCCCGGGGGCCAAGGCGCTGGTGCCGCTGGCGCTGACCGTGCCGGCGCTGGCGCTGGCGCTGCTGGCGCCGTTCGCCGGGGTGATCGTGGACCGGCTGGGCCGCAAGCGGCTGCTGGTCGTGGCGACCGTCCTGTACGCCGGGTTCGGCACGGCCCCGCTCTGGCTGGACTCGCTCGGCGGCATCATCGCCAGCCGTGCCCTGGTCGGGGTCACCGAGGCCGCCATCATGACCTGCTGCACGACCCTGATCGGCGACTACTACACCGGCCGGCGGCGGGTGAAGTACCTCGCGCTGCAGACCATGTGCGCCTCCGCCTCGGCCACCGTGTTCTTCGTGCTCGGCGGGGCCGCCGGGTCGGCGGGCTGGCGGGTGCCGTTCTGGGTGTACGCCGTCAGCCTGGCCCTCGCCCCGCTGATGGCCTCCGCCCTGCCCGGCTCGACGGTCCGCGCCGAGGCCGAGGAGGCCGCGGCCGAGGCACCGGCGCGGCACTCCTTCCCCTGGCGGCAGCTGGCGGGCATCTGCGCCCTCACCTTCTTCGGCGCGATGGTCTTCTACACCGTCCCGGTGGAGATGTCGTATCTGCTCGACGACCTCGGGGTGGAGAACTCCGGGGTGATCGGGCTGGCCACCGCGATCGCGAGTGCCGCCACGGTGGCCGGGGCGATCACCTTCGCCCGGCTGAAGCGCTCCCCCGAGCCGATGCTGCCGGCCGTGCTCGCGGTCTGCGCGGCCGGTTTCGGGGTGATGTTCCTCGCCGGGAGCGCCCCGGTGCTGGTCGTCGGCGCGGTGGTCAACTGCGTGGGCACGGGCATGCTGCTGCCCGCCCTGCTCACCAGCGCCATGTCCCGGCTGGCCTTCGCGGACCGGGGCCGCGGCACCGGGCTGTGGACGGCGGCCTTCTTCGGCGGCGAGTTCGTCTGCCCGCTGGTCCTGCTCGCCCTGGAGTCGGCGGTCGGCAGCCTCGCCGCCGCCGTCGGCCTGCTGGGACTGGCCGCCGCACTGGTCGCCGCGGGGCTGCTGACGGCACGCCGCCGGATCGCGGACGCCCCCGCCGACCCCCGCCCGCTGCCCGAACAGCTGGCCTGAAACGCGGCCTCCGCTTCCACCGGAGGCCGCCGGCCCGTCCCCGCACGGTGCGGTGACGGGCCGCTTCCCTGCCGGGCGTGCGCCTCTCCCCGAGGCGCCTTGCGGGGCACCACCGCTATACCGCCGGCGAGACCTCGGGCCCGTGGTCCGTCAGGGTCGCCCCCACCTCCACCGCCTTCCGGCGGAGCCAGATGTGGGCGGCGTCCTGGGCGTGGACCGGGTGCCACCACAGGGCCTCCTGGACCGGGACGGCCTCGAAGGGGCAGGGCAGGACGCGGACCGCCGCCGCGCGGACCGCCTTGCGGGCCAGACGCTCCTGGATCATCGCGACCCGGCGGGTGCCCTCGACCATGTGGGGCAGGAGCTGGAACGTCTGCACGGACACCTCCACCCGGGGGCTGATGCCGAGCATGCTGAGCTGCCGGGCGACCGGAGCGTCGTAGGGCCGCTGGTAGACCGCCCAGGGCAGCCGGGCCAGATGGTCGAGGGTGATGTCGTGGCCGACCTCGGGGTTGTCGTCGGCGACCAGGCACAGCCAGCGGTCCTGGTGGAGGTCGACGGCCGGGAAGCCGTCGATGACGCCGTGCGGCAGCAGCAGCCCGTCGACGGTGCTGAGGGTGGTCGCGGTGTTCTCCACGACACCGGGCGCCGGATGCTGGAAGGTGAACCGGATGCCCGGCGCCTCCTGGTGCACGGCCCGGGCCAGCGCCGCCCCGAACACGGCCGCGCCGTAGTCCGAGGCGAGCAGCGTGAACTCCCGGTTCTCCGCGGCCGGTTCGAAGTCGGCCTGGCTGGAGAACACCCGCTCCAGCAGATCGCACGCGGTCGCGCTGCGGTCCCGCAGGGCGACCCCGAGCGGGGTCAGCTCGTAGGCGTTGCCGGTGCGGGCCAGCAATTCGTCGTCGAAATGGCGCCGCAGCCGCGCCAGCGCCGCGCTCATCGCGGGCTGGCTCAGCCCGATGCGCTCGCCGGCCCGGGTCACATTGCGCTCCTCCAGCAGGGCGCGCAGGGCGACGACCAGGTTGAGATCGAGTCGGGACAGGTTCACCGCGGGCACCGCCTAAGGAGCGAAGAGACATCCACACCGTGGATGAGGCAGATCCACAGGATTGATTTCCGTGATTTGCCGATCGAGGTCAGAGTAGACCGCACCCCAGCAGGAGGAAATCTCATGGCAACGCTCGCGCAACCTGCCGGCCCATTCGCGCTCGGCACGTTCTCCGTCCGGGAAGCCCGGGAGGAAGCCCCGGCCGGGCAGACCTTCCCCGGCCTCCTGGCCGAGGGACGGGTGCTGGACCTGAGCCGGGCACTCGGCTTCGCGCCGGCCGGACTGCGCGCCGTGGTGGAGCGCTGGGAGGAGACCCTCCCGGTCCTGCGCGCCCTCACGGACGACGACACCCTGGACTGGCGCCCCCTGGAGGGCCTGCGGGTGCACGCCCCGCTGGAGCCCCGGCAGATCTTCCAGTCCGGCGCCAACTACCGCCAGCACGTGATCGACCTGGAGGTCGCCCACCGCTCCCCCGACGACCCGCGCACGGTGGAGGAGGCCCGCGCCGAGATCGCCGCA
>NZ_KQ948796.1:0-12663 GCF_001514205.1 Streptomyces griseoruber
CGCGGCGATCTCGGCGCGGGCCTCCTCCACCGTGCGCGGGTCGTCGGGGGAGCGGTGGGCGACCTCCAGGTCGATCACGTGCTGGCGGTAGTTGGCGCCGGACTGGAAGACCTGGCGAGGTTCGACGGGGGCGTGCACCCGCAGGCCCTCCAGCGACCGCCACCCGGCGTCCGCGGTCGCCGCCAGCTCATGCAGACGGGACAGTTCCGTGTCCCAGCGCTCGAAGACGCCCCGAGTCGTCAGGGCGGGCTCGTCCAGGGCCGTACGAAGATCCAGCACGCGCCCCTCGGGGGTCACCAGACCGGGGAAGAACACCTGGTCAGCACCTGAGAGGGTACCGAGGGCGAAAGGGCCGACGAAGAGCGCGGAAGGGGCTTCGGGTTTCACGGGCGTGTCCTCCAAATTACGGTGGGACCAATCTGTCGCCCTCTCGCCCGATCAGGGAAATCAATCTTTGTTATACAGATCATCTGTCACGTGAATAGAGCTGCCTCTGGCGGCCTCGGTCTGGAGGCGTAGTGTCCCTGTCCAGCCTCGATCTCAATCTCGTCCTGTCGTTGCGAGCCCTGCTGGAGGAACGCAATGTCACCCGCGCCGGGCAGCGCGTCGGGCTCAGCCAGCCCGCGATGAGCGCGGCCCTGGCCCGTCTGCGCCGTCACTTCGACGACGAGCTGCTCTTCCGCAGCGGCGGACACTACGAGCTGACGGCCCTCGGCCGCGCCCTGCTTGACCGCACGGCCACCGCATGCGACCTCCTGGAACGGGTTTTCACCAGCAAGGCCGACTTCGTGCCGGGGAGCGAGGAGCACGAGTTCACCCTGCTCAGCTCCGACTACGCCACCGCCGTGTTCGGTGCCGAACTCGCCCGCGTCGTGCACGCCCAGGCACCAGGCGTGCGGCTGCGCTTCCAGCGCACACCGCCCGATGTCACGGAGAACACCGCGGCCATGCTGAGCACTGCGGACGGCCTGTTCATGCCACACGGCGTCATCAGCGGTTTCCCCACCGTCGAGTTGTTCACCGACCATTGGGCCTTCCTCGTCGCCGACACCAACGACGAGGTCGGCGACCGGCTGACCATGGAGGATCTCGCGCGCCTGCCCTGGGTCACCTACCAGCGCACCTACGACGCTCCGGCCGTCCGGCAGCTGAGCATGCTCGGCATCGACCCCCGCGTCGAGGTCTCCGTCGACACCTTCCAGGCGCTGCCCTTCATGGTCGCCGGCACCCGCCGGATCGCCCTGGTGCAGCGGCGCCTGGCCGAGCGGCTGAGCGGGGTGGCCGCCGTACGTGTCATGGAGCCGCCCTACGAGGCGGTGCCTCTGCAGGAGGCGCTGTGGTGGCACCCCGTGCACACCCATGACGCGGCCCACATCTGGCTGCGCGAGACCGCCGCCCGTGTGGGAGCGGGGATGACCGCGCCCGAGCCCGGCATCGCCGCGGCGGCGGTGACGGAGCAGGCGTCCGGCTGACGAAGCAGTACCGCGCGCCGGCCCGGCGGGATCCAAGGTCTGGGCAGTACACCTCACTCGGTTCCGAGCCTGGTGAGTGAGTTGGGGATTTCGTGTGCTGTCCTGGTCCGTGGGTCACTCCCACCTCAACGGCCGGCCAGCGCAGTGCCTGCGCCCCACGCAGGACCAAGACGGCCTTCGGCCGACCGACGGGACCATCCCCATGCTCCATGAGCCAACCGTCCACTTCGGCATTACTTCCAGCACGCCCACTCGCCTGCACGGCTCCACCACGAGGTCGCCTCGAGCACGTGAGTTCCCCCGACTCTCCGGAATGGACCCGAAGTCGCCTACTGGCGGCCGATCTTGTCTGCGCTCACGGCTGTCGCCGGTACCGGCCCGGAGCCGCGCCGTGCGCCCTCTTGAATGCATGGGCAAAGGCGAACTCCGAGGTGTAGCCGACTTTGTTGGCCACGCTGGCGAGGGGGGCTTCGGATTCGCGCAGAAGTCTGGCGGCGATCGTCATGCGCCACCAGGTCAGGTAGCTCGACGGCGGCTGGCCGAGCAGAGCGGTGAATCGCCGGGCAAGGGCGGCCCGTGACAGTCCGGCGTGAGCGGCCAGTTCCTCGACGGTCCACTGCCGGGCCGGATCAGTGTGGATGGCCTGAAGCGCGGAAGCCGTGGCGGGGTCGCGCAGCGCGGCGGCCCAGCCTGTGGTCTTGTGGTGGCTTGTCTGTTTGTCGTGCCAGGTGCGCAGAATGTAGAGCAGGAGCATGTCCAGCAGTGCGCGCACGATGGCGTCGGCGCCTTCGCGGGGTTCTGTCACCTCGCTGTTGAGCAGCTCGATGGCGGAGCGTAGCTCTGGGCGGTGTCCCTGGCGGGCGGGAAGGTGGATGACCTGTGGAAGCTCCTGAAGCAAGGGGTGGGGCCGGGACTCGTCCAGTAGGTAGGTGCCGCACAGCATGACGGTGACGGCTACGCCGGCCGGCGCATTTCCCGCGATCGCAGCGGGTTGTTCGTTGCGCCTGATCGGGAAGCCGGCCGGTGCGGGGAGGGGTGCGTCGGCCATGGGGGTGGAGGGGTGGTCGGCAATCCCGACCTCGGAGCCGTGGCGCAGGAATACTACGTCGCCTGCGTCGAGCGGGATCGGTGCGCTGTGTGGCGGGACCAGCCAGCACTTCCCCTGAAGTACGACGTGGAAGCCGGCTCCGGGGATGGTGGTGGGCAGGCGTCTGGCGAATGGGCCGTGGTGCTCGACGCGGGCAGAGTGCGGGCGGCCGATGCGCATGGCCGCGATCACGTCGCTGAGCACATCCATGAGGGCAGACTAGGGCCACCGGTGAGAGTTTGGCGCATGAAGTTGAGCGTTGGACTTATTGGGCGCCTCCCTCTCTCGGCATAACGTGAGCTCGGAGCGGATGATCAACGTCCGCACGATGCACACGGAGACAGGCATGACGACCGTGATCTGCGGCGCGGGTGGTTACACGGCCAACCTGGTTACGGCAGGGGTGACCCGGCGAGGCGTTGGCACGGTGCTGGTCGAGCATGACACGCAGTGCCTCACCTGAGGCTGAGGCGTCGGCAGCTTGTCCGCGGGGATCGATGCGGCGAGTTTGCGCGCGGCATGCTTGGGGGCGTGGTCGATGCGGTCGAAAGCCGCAGGTCGGCTCATTGCCGACGACGCCAAGGGCGGCGTACCCGCCCCAGCAGGCACACGGCACACGACTCCCCGGCTGTACGGTCGGCCGCGGGAGCCCACCCCGAGCTTCCTGATCTCCGCCTTCCTGTATCACCGCCGAGTGCACATCGAAAAGGCTGCGGCCCCCGCAACGGCTGCGGCCCCCGCAACACCCTCCTAGGAGCACGGAATGAAGATCTGGATACGGTTGATCGGCGGGGCCCTGTTGCTCTTCTCCGGCGTGGTGTGGGCCTTGCAGGGCTCTGGCGCGGTCGGCGGCAGCGGCATGTCGGGGCAAGCCCAGTGGCTGGTGATCGGGCTGTTCGTGGCCGTCGTTGGCGCGATCCTGCTCGTCGGCGGAGTCAGGAAGCTGCGGGCGGGGGACAGGGGTTGACCGAGAACGCGGACGGCGAGGGCAGGCCAGTCGGACGGCGGGTCATCCTTGGCATCCTCGGACTGGGCGCCGTCGCGGTGCCCGTCGGCGCGCGCCTGCAGAACGTGACGGACGGCCTGCTGGCCACCGTGAGCAGCAAGGACCCCACCGGGCTGACCGGGCTGCTGCCGGGTGGCGGCGGTTTCCGCTTCTACTCCGTTGCCGAAAGTATCCCGCATCGCTCTCCCGCCGACTACCGGCTCACTGTGAACGGCCTTGTCGACCGCCCGGCGACGTACACGCTGGAGCAGTTGAAAGGCATGCCGCGCACCCGCCTGGTCAGGGACGTTCAGTGCGTCACCGGCTGGCGGGTGCCGCAGACGCCTTTCGCCGGGGTGCAGCTGTCGCACCTGCTGGAGACGGCCGGGGTGAAAGCGGAGGCCAAGGCAGTGCACTTCACGTGCTTCGACGGGGTGTACACCGAAAGCCTCACCCTGGAGCAGGCGCGGCGCCCCGACATGCTCGTCGCCTACGAGATGCAGGACAAGCCGGTCACCACCCCGCACGGCGGTCCCGTGCGTCTGTATGCGGCGCCGATGTACTTCTACAAGTCGGCGAAGTGGCTCTCCGGGATCACGGTCACCGACCGCGTCATACCCGGATACTGGGAGCCGCGTGGCTACGACATCGACGCCTGGGTCGGCAAGTCGAACGGACGCGTCGATGACTCGACCGGGTGAACCGTCCGAGCTGATACGGCGCTTCACCACCGCCGAACGCTGGATCCACCGCGCCACGGCCGCGCTGATGGGCACCGCCCTCGTCACCGCCGCCTTCCTCTACCTGCCCGCACTGGCCGAACTCATAGGCCGACGAAGCCTGCTGGTCACCGTGCACGAGTGGGCGGGCATCACCATGCCCGTCCCCTTGCTGGCCGGGCTGGCCTCACGAGCCTTCCGATCCGACCTCGTCCGCCTGAACCGATTCGGTCCGCACGACCGCGGCTGGGTGCGAGCGACGCTGCGTCGGCGCCGTCATCCGTCGGGGAAGTTCAACGCGGGCCAGAAGCTGTACGCGGCCGTGATCTCCGGAGCCGCGTTGGTGATGATCGGCACCGGTCTCATCATGTGGTTCCCGCGTCTCACCCCGCTCTTCCTGCGTACGGGGGCGACATTCGTCCATGACTGGCTGGCCCTGCTCGTCGGTGCCCTGGTCGGCGGCCATATCTGGATGGCGTCCCGGGATCCCGAGGCACGCGCCGGCCTGCGCACCGGCGTCGTTCCCCGCTCATGGGCCAAGCGCAACCACCCTCTGTGGGAGAGAGAACAGCCGGGTGGCCACCAGGCGATGGCGGCCGCTGGACCAGGCGACCCATCCGCCGGAAGCGACGCCAGCCCGCTTGGCTGAGTCAGGTGTCGGTGGCGGCTGAACAGGGTTCTGGATCACTTTCAGTGCCGGAGCCACGGAGGGTCACCCCAACCGCGATCATGAACGGCCTCACGCCGCGAGGAGGATCCGCTTGCGGAGCAGGTCGAAGTCGGCGCGACCGGCCATCTGCCGCGCGATCATCCTGATCTTGTTGGTGTGGCCCTCGACGGCACCGGAGCTGTAGCGGAGACCGAGCCCGGCGCCGACGGCGTCGAGGGCCTGACCGCGGCCGGTGACGAAGCCGCGCAGGGCGGGCTCTCGTGGTGAATCCCGGACCGGTGGCGGCAGGCCGCCGCTACTGGTCCGGGATTCACCGGGTGGCCTTCGGCGGGTGGCCGGCCGCCGTGACCGTGTACTCGCCGCCGTCCAGGCCGGTGAAGGCGTAGCCGCCGTCCTCGCCGGTGGGCGCGGTGGCCACCACATGGCCGGCCGTGTCGATGAGCGTGACCCGCGCGTCGTACAACGGCCGGTCCGCGGCTTGGACCATGCCCCGCACGTGCAGGCCGGGGGACAGTTCGAGTGCGGTCCTGGTGACGCCCTGCGCGGCGATCTCGACGGGCAAGGCGATTGGCCGGTAGCCGGCCGCGGTCACCGCGAGGGTCAGCCGGCCGGGCACGAGCTCGGTGATGCTGAAGGTGCCGTCCGTGTCGGTCGGCCCGGCGGCGAGCACGTCGCCGCGCATGTCGGCCGCGACCACCATGGCGCCGACGACCACCGTGGAAGCCTGTGGCTGGTAGCCCTCGGCGGAGGCGATGAGCACGTGGCGTCCTGTGCCCGGCGCGCCCACCGCGTACGAACCGTCCGGCGAGATCAGGGTGATGACCGCCTGCGCACGGGTGCCGGCTCGGCGCCGATGACGTGACCGCTGACCGGGATGCCGGTGGAGGACCGGACGCCGGCCGCGGCTGGGACGGCGGCCGGGCTCTCGGCACCTACGCGTCGTGCTCGGTGTTCTCGGTGTTCTCGGTGTGCCCGTGGGGCCCGTCCTCCCGGCCTCGGAGGCCGAACGCCGCGAGGGCGCCGCCCACGAGGGCGAGGATGCCGGTGACCAGGACGGCGGTGTGGACGCCGTTCATGAAGGCGGTGTGGCTGCCCTCCACCACGGCCGCCCTGAGCTGTGCGGGCATCGCGTCGGAGACCGGGGCGACGCCCATCGCGACCGCGTCCTTCGCCTCCTCGAAGCGGGCGGCCGCCGAGTGGGGCACGCCGGCGTCGGTCAGTGAGTCGGTGAGCGTGGAGCCGACGCGGCTGCTGATGAGGGAGACGAGCACCGAGGTGCCGAGCGCGCCGCCGACCTGGAGCGAGGTGGCCTGGAGGCCGCCGGCGATGCCGCCGTCCTTGACGGGGGCGTTGCCGACGATCGCGTCGGAGGACGCGGCCATCACGATGCCGACGCCGAGACCGAGCGCGACGAACGGCGGCCACATGGCGGCGTACGAGGAGTCGGCGCTCCACGCGAGCATCGTGAACGCGGCGCCGGCCTGGAGCACCATCCCGAGCGGCATCGTCAGGCGGGGGCCGAACTTCTCGGTGAGTTTCGCGCCGAGCGGCGAGGCCACCATGGAGGCGAGGCTGAGCGGCAGGGTGCGCACACCGGACTCGACGGGCGTGAATCCGTGCACGTTCTGGAGGTACAGCATCACGAAGAAGATCGCGCCGAGCAGGACGAAGAAGTTCAGCGCGGTGACGAACACACCGATGGTCAGGGCCGGGTTGCGGAACAGCCGCATGGGCAGGAGAGGGTGCGCGACGCGGGTCTCGTACCAGCCGAAGAGGACCAGGACGACGACACCGCCGACGATCGCGCCGAGCGTGCCGGCCGAAGTCCAGCCCCACGTCTCGCCCTTGACGACGCCGAAGACGACGGCGATCAGGCCGAGCGCGAGCAGGACGACGCCGGGCACGTCGAACTTCTCGCTCGCCGCCGCCTCGTTCCTGGACTGCGGCAGCACCACGAGTCCGAAGACCAGGGCGATCACGCCGATGGGGGCGTTGATGTAGAAGACCGACTCCCAGTTGACATGCTGGACGAGCAGTCCGCCGACGATCGGGCCGAGCGCGGTGGCGACGGACGAGATCATCGCCCAGATGCCGACCGCCATGCCGAACTTCTTCGGCGGGAACACCGCGCGCAGCAACGCCAGGGTGTTGGGCATGAGCAGCGCGCCGAAGAGGCCCTGCGCGGCGCGGAAGGCGATGACGCCCTCGACCGAGCCGGCGAGGCCGATCGCGACGGACGCGACGGTGAATCCGACGACGCCGACGAGGTAGACCGTGCGGCGCCCGAAGCGGTCGCCGAGCTTGCCGCCGAGGATGAGGGCGGCGGCGAGGGCGAGCAGGTAGGAGTTGGTGACCCACTGCAGTTCGGCGGTGGTGGCGTTCAGGTCGCGGGCGATCTCGGCGTTGGCGATCGAGACGACGGAGCCGTCGAGGCCGACCATGAACAGGCCGAGCCCGACCGCGAGCAGGGTCAGCCAGGGGTTGGCGCGCGGACCGCGGCGGTGGGGGTCGGATACGGGAGTGGACGCTGTGGAAACAGCGGTGACAGACATGTGTGAGCTGTCCTCGGGACGTGCGGCGCGCGGCTGGGGCGCGTGGACATGTGGGGGGTGAGCTGCGTGGGGGCTGTGCAGGGGGCAGCACACCCAGCCCTGCCGCAGTAGCGGTAAGGGCGGTAGGCGTACGGGAGCCGGACCGAACGGTCAGGCGGCGGAGTGGTCGCGCAGGTGCCGGGTGAGCGCCTCGAGGGCGCCGAGCGCCGAGCCGAGGGCGTCGCGGTCGCCGTCCGTGAGAGTCCGCAGCGCGGCCACGAGCTGTCGCGCCGCGACGTCCTGGGCCTGGCGGATGCGTTGACGCGCCACCGCGGTGACACGCAGGTGCGCGACGCGCTTGTCGGTGTCGTCCTGGTGCCGTTCCAGCAGGCCCGCGTCGGTGAGGTGGGTGACCAGGGCGCTGACGTTGTTCGGCATCATCCGCAGCGCGTCGGCGGCCTTGTGGACGGTCGCACCGTCGTGCTCGGCGACGTACTGGAGCAGGGCCAACTGCCGCTCGGGGAGCTTGGGGTAGGGCAGTCGCCGGTCGATGCTCTGTTTGACGTACCGGTTCAGCGCGGGCAGGCACGCCACGAGGCCTGCGGCCACCTGGTCGACGCCCTGGCTCGGACGAGCCTCACTGATTCCGGTCACGACTCCAAGTTACCTATGACAAGAAACCTATGTCAAAATACTAATTAAGCCATCTCGTCGCGGGATCTGAACAGGAGGCCGCTGAGAGAGGGCGCCCACTCCGAAGAGCCCCCTCAGCGGCGCGTGCTTCCGCCGTCCGCGACGACGATCTGCCCCGTGATGAACGCGGCGTCGTCGGAGGCGAGAAACGCCACGACGCCCGAGACGTCGGCCGGCATCTGCACACGCTTGATGTTCTGCGTCCGCACGGTCTGCTCGAAGAAGGACTCGCTCGTCTTCTCCGCGGCCGTGGCCGTCCGGACCAGGCTCGCCGCGACGCCGTTGACGGTGATGTGGTGAGCGGCGAGGTTGGCGGCCAGGGCCGAGGTGAATCCGTTCAGCGCGCCCTTGGCGGAGACATAGGAGACGAACGGAGGCGGCGGAGTCCGGTAGCTCGCGGACGTGATGTTGATGATCCGTCCCGACCCGGACTCCTTCAGGTCGGGCAGGAACGCCCTGGAGGCCAGGAAGGGGCCGT
The DNA here is from genome assembly GCF_001514205.1 of Streptomyces griseoruber. Taxonomy (GTDB): domain Bacteria; phylum Actinomycetota; class Actinomycetes; order Streptomycetales; family Streptomycetaceae; genus Streptomyces; species Streptomyces griseoruber. The sequence goes on from NZ_KQ948796.1 coordinate 8,636, forward strand.
CCACGTTGACGGCGAAGGTGCGCCGCCATTCGTCGAGGGTCACGTGGTCGATATCGGCCAGCACAACGACGGCCGCGTTGTTCACCAGGATGTCGGCGGCGCCGAGCTCACGTCGGACCCGGGCGGCGAACCCGTGGATCGCGTCCTCGTCCGAGACGTCGACCCTGTCGCTGAAGAATCGCCGACCGGTTTCCGCGACGAGGTCCCGCGTCTCGTCGGCCGGATCGATGTCCGCGACCGCGATGTCCGCTCCCTCCGCCGCGAGCCTTCGGGCGATCTCCTGCCCGATGCCCGTACTGCCTCCGGTCACGACGGCGGTCCTGCCCGTCAGCCTCCCCGCCATGCGTCACTGTTCCTTCCGGTGCTTCCGGTGCTTCCGGTGCTTCCGGTGCTTCCGGTGCTTCCGGTGCTTCCGGTGCTTCCGGGCGGCCGCGGCAGGGCCGTCCTCCAGGGATGGTGCGCTGCGAGACCGCCGATCAGCGGCGGCTTGTTCGTCTAATGAACATGACTGTTGAGCGTGACGGGGGTCATTCCTACCTTGACGCTGCTCGACGGGTCGGCCACCGCGCCGAGCGTCCTGAATCAGGTCCGGTGGAAGGGCGGCGCGGAGGCACTCCGCGAGGCTCAGGGGCGGTACGGCAGCGGTGTTGCCGGGAGGCCGCGACAAAAGCACCCACAAAGCAGGGCCGGCAGCGGACGCCGGTTCCGACAGCAGCGCTTTGCGCCAAGGAGTCGTCCATGGTTCAGATCGATTCACCCGAGGCGGCGGAGGGCGAGGGCGGCAGATACACCCTGGCCCCGGGCACCCTGGCCGCGGTGGTTCTCGCCGTGTGCCTCGCCCAGATAGCCCTTTCCGTCCCCTCGCTCATCAACGGGCTGATCCAGCAGGATCTCGCGCCGTCCTCGGCCCAACTGACCTGGATCACCGAGGCCTTCATGCTTCCCGTCGCCGCGCTGGGACTGGGCTTCGGCGTGTTCGGCGACCTCTTCGGCCGTAAGCGCCTGCTCGTCGGGGGCGCCGCGCTCATTGCCGTGGGATCGGCTCTCGCGATCCTGGTGCCGGGAACGGGATACTCGTCCGACACCCGGGTGACGTTGCTGATCCTCGCCCAAGTCCTCGGTGGTATCGGGGCCGCGGCCATCTTCCCGACGAGCCTGGCCATGGTGGCGGCCGGTACGCACACCACCGCCACCCGCGCGCGTGGCGTGGCGATCTGGGCCACCGCGCTCTCGGTCGGTGGCTTCCTCGGCCCGCTGCTGGCAGGTCTCGCCGCCAAGATCGACCTCGGCTGGGCCGGTAACGCGAACTGGCGCTGGGCCTTCGTCGGCGTCCTTGTCATCGCCGCGGCGAGCGTGGTCCTGTCGCTGGCCCTCGCCCAGAACTCCGCCTCGCCCGAGGGCCGCTCCGTCGACCGGCCCGGGCAGATCACCGCCGCGCTCGGACTGTTCGCTCTGATGTACGCCGTGATCCAGGGCTCCGAGAGCGGCTGGGGGAGCCCTCAGATCGCCATCGCGTTCATCGCCGCGGCTGTCTTCCTCGGGCTGTTCGTCTTCGCCGAGAGCCGTGCTGCCGCGCCGCTGCTTCTCCTGAGCGTGTTCCGGAATCGGGCGTTCGCCATGAACTCGGTGGTCACCCTGATCGGTATGTTCGCGTTCCTCGTGATCATGTACAGCACCAGTATCCGCCTCACCATCATCCAGGGATTCAGCCCCCTGCAGAGCTCCGTCGCCTACCTCTTCTTCGGCGGCATCGGCTTCGTACTGCTGCCCCTCACCTCCAAGCTGCTCGAGCGCTACAACCCCCGGTGGGTTCTGTGCACGGCCCTGACCCTCATCGGTGCCAGCGGGCTGTGGTTCGCCGTCGTCCCGACGACCAGTCGGTCCATCGGCGCCATCGTCGGGCCGCTGATCCTCGCCGGTGTCGGCTCGGCACTCGCCTTCGCCTCCATCACCGCGGTCGCGGTCAACACGTTGCCCAACCACCTCGCCGGTATGGCGAGCGGTGTCACGAGCACGTTCCGGGACCTCGGGTTCGCCCTCGGCCCCGCGATCGCCGGTGCTGTCGCACTGGGCCGGGCCGCCGACGAGATCGCCCGCAAGCTGGCCGGCGATCCCGGACTGAGCAAGGCCTACGAGGCCTTCCAGGCATCCGCGGCCCATGCTCCCGCGGAACAGAGACCACAGCTCGAGGCAGCGGTGCACGCCGTGCAATCGGGCCCGCTCGGCGCCAACTCGGTGCCGGCCAGCATCACACTGCCGGATGGTCGGGTGGTGCCCTTCAACCCGCTCAAGGACGTCGCTTTCGACGCCCTCAGCAGCAGTTACTCCATCGCGTACGTGCTCGCCGGCGTGGCGGCCTTCGTGGCGGCGGCGCTCATTCTCGTCGGCGTGCGCGGCGGCGTGGACCAGGCTCATCTCGATGACGACCCGCACACCCTCGTCGACTGACCGCATGACGAACGCGCCTGGGCCGGGACACGGGTAGCAGGCCGGCCAGGCCAACCGCCCGCCCGCCGCGACTGCACCTCCTCCTCAGGAGCAGCAGTCGCGGCGGGCCACGGCGTACGAGACACAACGATCGACAGACGCACTCGGACAGGAGTCGAACAATGACCACCGCATACTCGGAGCCGACCAGCACGACCGACGACCGCATGCCGGCCACGGTCGCCCAGGCGGAGGCGGCGTGGCTCGTCGCGATCACCAAGGGCGACGAGGAACAGCGTCACCTCATGCTCCGCGACTGTGTGATCGTCCACGGCCCGGTCGGGAACGTCCACGACCGCGAGCGCTTCCTCGTCTACAACGCGTCCATGGGACCCACCGTCGAGGCCGAGACCAGCGAGGTGACGTGTCGTGAGCGAGGGGGACGGGCCATCGTGACGTGCTTCCAGAAGATGCGCATCCGGCGCGTGCCCGACCTGCCGCCGTTCCTGGTGCAGGCCGTGGCCACCCGGGTGTGGTTCTCGACCGACGAGGGATGGCGCCTCGGCCACATGCAGCTCTCCCGGCGGCAACCGTCGGTATGACGTGCCGGTTTCCTCGCCCCCGCGAAGGGTTACGCGGTGCGAATGGGAATGCCCGGTCTCCAGCCGAGACTCCTGGACAGTCCCAGTCCGCTCGCGACCAGGGAGGGAACGGCCGCCTGCAGTTTGATCGAGCCGGCGGCCACCACGACGGACAGGGCCGCGACGACTTTGCCGCTGCCGTCGACGATGCGCGTCGCGACCGACTCGGCCCCTTCGCTCAGCTCCTCCTTGACGACCACCGTTCCGGTCGAGCGGCAGGACGCCAGTTCGCGACGGAGTTCGGCCGGGTCCACGATCGTCTGGGGAGTGAAGCGTTGCAGCCTTCCCGCCAGCACCTCATCGATGAAGGCCGGACTGCTGTGGCTCAGCAGCACCTTGCCGACACCTGAGCAGTGCAAGGGCAGAAGGCCGCCGACCTGCGACGTCAGACCGACGGCGTTGACCGCCGAGAGCCGCTCGATGATCACGGCCTGGTGGTCCTGGAGGACGGCCAGCTGCACGTGCTGGCGAAGCGCCGTGTACAGGTCCTCCACGAACGGCTGCGCGGCGCTGCGGAGCGTCTCGGCGCGCGGTGCGAGGGTCCCGAGGCGCCACAGCGGCAGGCCGATCGCGAACCGATTGTCGCTGGTGCGCTCCAGCGCGCCGGCCTCCAGAAGGTCGAGCGTGAGGCGCCTGGCGGTGGCCTGCGGCATGCCGGTACGTCGGACCAGGTCGGCGAGGCTCAGTTGGGTGTGCTCGGGGTCGAAGGAGAACAGCAGGTCCCACAGTCGGGAGCTGACTGAGCGTCCTGGCTCGTGCGCGCGGGGCATGGGTCTCTCCTCCCTCATGTGCGGCCCGGTTCACTCTACCTTTCCTGTTCGTTGGATGGATGACGCTGTTCTAACAACGCGCGGTTTGCTGAAGTCTCGTACCGCAGCAGTCACCTACCTCGCTCAAGGTCCACGGGAGTGAAAGAGCATGATGAGTACGGAAGCCGGCCCGAAGATCGCGATCCTGGGC
>NZ_KQ948796.1:13559-17270 GCF_001514205.1 Streptomyces griseoruber
GTTCGGTTCGAGGACGGTGAGACGGTCCGCCCGGACATCCTCATCGGTGCCGACGGGGTCCACTCGCGCGTGCGCAACGCCATCGTCGGCCCGACTCAGGCCAGGGAGTCGGGCATCTGCGCCTTCCGCGCCCTCGTACCGGCGGCGAAGGCGCCCGACTTCGCCAGGCGGCGCGCTCAGACCCTCTGGATCGGCCCCGACCACCACCTCGTGCACTACCCGGTCTCCGGCGAGGAGTACGTCAACCTCGTCGCCTTCGCACCGGCCGGAGCGAGCAGTGTCGAGTCGTGGACGGCCACCGCGACGCTCGAGGAACTGCTCGACGAGTTCGCCGGCTGGGATCCGCGTCTGGTGGAGCTGATCAGGGCCGCAGAGACGCCGGGGCGCTGGGCGTTGCTCGACCGCGAGCCCCTCGACCACTGGAACCGCGGGAACGCGACCCTGCTGGGTGACGCGGCCCACCCGATGTTCCCGTTCTTCGCCCAGGGCGCCGCCCAGGCGATCGAGGACGGCGCCGTCCTGGCCCTCTGCCTTGCCGAGGACCCGGACAACCCGATCGCGGCGCTGGGGCGCTACGAAGAGCTCCGTCGACACCGCACGGCCCGCCTGCAGGACGTGTCGCACGGAAGGTCCCACATCAACCACCTTCCGGACGGCCCCGAGCAGCAGGCACGCGACCTCGCCTACTCGCAGGCCGACCCACTCAGGGAGAACGGCTGGATCTACGAGTACGACCCCGAGGTCGCCGTCTCGGCCTTGGTGTGAACCAGCCACGAGGCTCCGACCCGGCCGGTCCGGTCGACGAGGCCTCGATGTTCCCAAGTCGATCAAGGCGTTGACCATCCAACGAACACGGCCATTGTCGTCACCCGGGCCACGCCGGAGACTCCGGTGCGGACGGCCTGAGACACGGCCCTGTCACCAGTGATTTCCATGGAAACCCTGAATACGTCCAGAAGGGCGGATCATCGAATGGCACCCGCAACCGGTAGTGGGCTCGTCGTGCGAACGCTGCAGCGAGCCGGAGTGAACGTCGCCTTCGGCCTGCCCGGAGCGCATATCGACGGCATCCTCCAGGACGCCCTGGATGCCAAGCTCCGGATCGTCGACGTGCGCCACGAGATGAACGCCGGCCACGCGGCCGAGGGCTATGCGCGGGTCACCGGAAACCTGGGGGTCGCCGTCGTCACCGCCGGCGGCGGCTTCACCAACGTCCTGACCTCTGTCGCCAACGCCCATCTGGACCGGACCCCGGTCCTCTACATCGTGGGCTCCGGGCCTCTTGAGACGGACCAGGTCAACGACCAGCAGGCCGGGTTCGACCAGGTGGCGATGGCGACCCCGGTGACCAAGTTCGCGCACCGCGTCACCCGTACCGAGCTGATCCCCCGCCTGGTCGCGCAGGCGATCCGGACAGCTCAGTCGGAGCCCAAGGGGCCGGTGCTCCTCGACATTCCCTGGGACGTCCTGCGCCAGCGGGTCGACGTCGAGGAGGCCGAGGACTACCGCGTCGAGATCGACGGCAGCGGTATCGCCTCCGCCGACGGCGTCGACCGGATCGTCGCCGCGCTCAGCACAGCCGAGCGGCCGATCGCGCTGGTCGGCAAGTCCTTCGTCACCGCCGACGGACGGGCCCGGTTGCACGAGTTCGCCGCCCGTACCGGAGTGCCTCTCTTCTCCGACTGGGAGGGTCTCGGGGCGATCGTCGGCTCCGAGCGGCACGTCGGTCTCCTCCAGAGCCTGGCCACCGTCCCCGAGGACGAGCGGCCCGACCTGGTCCTGCTGCTGGGGCTGCGCTTCGGCATGGCCACCCAGTTCGGCACGGGCCGACTGCTCCCGAAGAGCGCGCGGATCTTCCAGATCGACCCCGACGGCCGTGAACTCGGCCGTCTGCAGGAGGTCGAACTCGGCATCCAGGCCGACGCGGTCGGCACGGTCGGCGTGCTGAACGAGCGCCTGGGCGACAGCCCCGTGCCCCCCGGGCGCGACGACTGGCTGAAGACCCTGCGGGACATCTCGGCCACCCGGCGATCCGCGCTCGCCGCCGAGACCGAGGAGCACGGGGACGACGCGATCCACCCCTACCTCGCGGTCCGCACGATCGCCGAGAGCGTCCCCGAGAACGCCACCGTGGTCGTCGACGGCGCCCTGACCGAGCTGTGGCTCTCCGAGACGATCGCCCTCGCCCCGCTGGCCCACTACCTCGGGCACGGCTACCTCAGCTCGATGGGGAGCAACTTCGGCGTGGCCGTCGGAGCGCAGTACGCGACCCCCGACAAGGCGACCATCCTCGTCACCGGCGACGGCGCCGTCGGCTACAGCCTCGCCGAGTTCGACACCCTCGTCCGCGCGGGACTCCCGGTCATCGTGATCGTCCTCAACAACCAGGCCTGGGGCGCCACCCTGCACACCCAGCAGTTCTTCTTCGGACAGGACCGCGTCACCAACAACCGCCTTCAGAACGGCTCCTACAGCGGCGTGGCACGGGCTCTGGGTGCGGACGGTGTCGACGTCACGGAACTCGACCAGCTCCGCCCGGCGATCGAGGCCGCTCTCGCGGCCCGTCGGCCGACGTGCATCGACGTGCGCGTGAGCCTTGCGCCCATTCCGCCGGAGGAGCGCGTCCTGAACGGCGGAGCTCCGTTCGGAGGCGTCGAGATCGACGCATGAACCGCCACTCCTGACCCCCCACGAAGGAGAACCATGAACGACACGACTGATGCCGGGGCCCACGACCGGACCGTCGAGGACCGGCGTCAGCGTTTCCTCGGGAAGACCTGCCTCGTCACCGGCGGCAGCAGAGGACTGGGACTGGCAGCCGCACAGGCGTTCGCGCGCGAGGGCGCACGCGTGGTCGTCATCGCGCGCGACCCCGACCAACTGAAGATCGCGAGCGGTCTGATCGGCGAGGGCACGATCGCCGTGGCAGCCGACCTCTCCTCGCCGGCCGGCATCACGGCCGCGGTCACGGAGGTCGCCGCACAAGTCGACCACGTCGATGCCGCGTTCCTCAATGCCGGGCAGGCGGGCATCAAGCGCCTCGACGACATGGACGAAGCCACCTGGGACATGGTGTTCAACACCAACGTCAAGGGCTCGTTCTTCCTCATGCAGGGTCTCAGGCCCTTGCTCGCGCCCGGCGGGGCCGTCGTCTTCTGCGGCTCGGCAGCCGGTCGAAGGGCCAGCGCGGGAACCGCCGCCTACGGGACCAGCAAGGCCGCACTCGAGCACCTGACACGCATCCTCGCCGCCGAAGTCATCGGCGAGGGAATCCGGGTCAACATCGTCATCCCGGGCGGCATGAACACCGACATCGCCGCCCGCACGACGGGCCTTCCGCCCGGTGGAGCCGAGGCCTTCCGGGAGCGGGTCAGGGCCAGCACTCCCATGCTCCGAGAAGGAGAACCGGACGAGCTCGCCGACGCCGTGCTCTTCCTGGCCTCGTCCGAGGCCAGCTACATCACGGGCGCGGCCCTCCCCGTGGACGGCGGCGCCACCGGCTTCACCCGCCCGCCGGCATAGAGACGACGGGCGCCGTCGATCACCGGTGGCGCCCCAGGACCCGAGCGAGGACAACCACCATGGAGTTTCCCTTCGGTCAGCCGACCGACGCCATCATCCAGGTCGCCTACACGGTCCCCGACCTCACTGCCGGGATGCGCTGGTGGACCGGCGAACTCGGCGTCGGGCCCTGGTTCGTGAACGAGAGGA
>NZ_KQ948796.1:18003-39330 GCF_001514205.1 Streptomyces griseoruber
TCGACGCGGCCCGCCTTCCTGTCGAAGGCCGGACGAACGCTGCGGACGACCGGTCGTCCGCAGCGTTCGTCCGGCCTTCGCCGTCGTTGCCCGTGGACCGCTACGTGGGGTAGCTCCTGGAGGCGCGGCCCGTGGCGATCGGGGAGGGGCCCCACCGGCGGTCGACCCGGGACTGCCCGCGGGCAGGGCGTACTCGCGGTGGGAGTGATTCGCGTCGCCGACCATGGGGAAGCATCCCGTTCCCAGGTCGCAGACGGTCCTCCCGTGGAAGCGGAACGTGACGTCGATGGCCCCCTCGGGGACCATCGCGCGCAGCTTCGTCTTCTTGCCGTCGCCCGTCCAGGTGACGTCACCCACGATCGACACCCTGCGCAGGAGCCTGTCGGCCGGCGCGCAGCGTTGGCAGGCAGGTCATACGCCCTCGGGGGCGAGCACGATGTCGAAGCGCACCCGGCTCCACGTGCCGTCGATCACGCGGCCGTCGGGCGTGGGCGTGCCGGTGGGCTGCTGCTCGAACCGCTTGATCAGGGAGTCCTTCACGCCGAAGACGGTGTCCTTGCGGCCGATCGGGTCGCCCTCGGGGAAGATGTGGGTCACCAGCGTGCGCGCGCCCTCGTGGGACACCATGAAGTGCAGATGGGCGGCGCGCAGCGGCGAGCGGCCGACCGCGTCGAGCATCTTGCCGACGGGTCCGTCGTTCGGGATGGGGTACGGCGTCGGGGTGAGGCCCCAGAAGCGGTAGCCGCCGTCGGCCGCGGAGAAGAGATGCGCCCGGCCGGCGCGCTTGCCGGCGTCGTACTGCACGTCGTAGAGCCCGTCCTCGTCGGCCTCCCAGACCTCGATCCGCGCGCCGGCGAGCGGATTGCCGTCGGTGTCGGTGACGGTGCCCTCGACCCAGCAGGGTTCGCCGGGGGCACCGAAGGCCAGGTCCCCGCCGAGCTCGATCGCCGGGGCGTCCTCGACGAAGAACGGCCCGAAGACGGTCGCCTCGGTGGCGCCCTCGTAGGCCTGGTTGTTGACGTTGATCGTCTGCATGCTCGCGCCGAGGGTGTCGGACAGCAGGATGAACTCCTGCCGGACCTCGTCGGTGATGTGGCCGGCCTGGGTGAGGAAGTCGATCGCCGTCCCCCACTCCGCCTCGGTCAGCCGGACCTCGCGGATGAAGGAGTGCAGGTGCTTGACCAGGGAGGTCATGAGTTCCTGCAGCCGCGGATCCTGGCAGGCGTCGAAGGAGGCCAGGACGTTGTCGACGAGCTGCTGCTCGACCGCCTGCTGCTCCGACGACACCTCGCGGTAGATGGTGCCGTGGGCACCGGCCTGGGCCGAGCCGGGGTTGACGTAGGTAGCCATGACGGCCTCTTTCAGTTGACCGGTTCGCCGGCCCACGCCGCCTGCAGTAGCACGGTCAGGTTCGCGTAGGTGACGTGGGTGGGGTTGTTGGCCGGGATCGCCTTCATGATCGGCCCCAGCGCCTTGGCGATGCCGTCCTCGGGCATGCCGTAGTCGCGCAGCGCCCTCGGCGCGTCCAGCACCTGACGCAGGGCGGCCAGGCCGGCGCTCGCCCCCTCGGTGGGGAAGACCGTGCCGAAGGCCTGGGCGATGCGCGCCTCCGCCTCGGGGGCGTGCGGGGTGTTGAAGGCCAGCACGTAGGGCAGCACGACCGCGTGGGTCTGTGCGTGCGGGAGGTTGAACATGCCGCCGAGGACGTGGCAGATCTTGTGATGCATCCCGGAGCCGGCCGAGGCGAACGCGACCGCGGCGAGGTAGGCGCCGTACAGCGTCTGCTCGATGCCCTCGACGCTGGTCGAGTCCTCGGCCACCGCCGGCAGGCCGGTCGCCAGGGCGCGGATGCCCTCCTGCGCCAGCGCCCGGTCGATCGGGTCGGTACGCGGCGCCCACATGGAGTCCACGCAGTGCGCCATCGCGTTCAGGCCGCTCGCCACGGTCATCTCGCCGGGCAGCGTGGTCAGCAGACCGGCGTCGTAGACGACCGACGCGGGCAGCACCCTGGCGTCCACCCCGGTGGTCTTGGTCTCACCCTCGGTCAGGCCCCACACGTTGGTCGCCTCCGAGCCGGCGTACGTGGTGGGTACCGCGACGATCGGCAGCCCGGTGGTCAACGCCACCGCCTTGGCCAGACCCGTGGTCGAGCCGCCGCCGACGCTGACCAGGATGTCCGCGCCCGCGCCGGCTGCGGCCTGGAGGGCTCGTGCCGCGACCTCGACCGGTACGTGCATCACGACCTCCTCGTGACGCAGTACGACCGGGACCTCCTTGGCGATCGGGTCGGCCAGTTCCCTCTCGCGGTCCGACGCGATCAGCATGACCTTGGAACCGCCGAGCGCCTCGACCTCCGCGGCCACGGCGGCGGGCGACTCCCCGGCCGCGAACACCACCCGCTGGGGGAGGGTTTCGTGGGTGAACTTCATCAGGCTCCCGCCAGCCATTGCTTGCCTTCCGAGTAGAGCTGCTCGACTGCTGTGCCGGTGAGGCCGGGAAGCCCGTCCTTCACCGTGAACCCCGCCTTGGTCTGTAGATAGGCCAGATGCCGGTAGCCGGTCGGGAACCGGTCCAGCAGCTCGGGATCCAAGGTCATCGAGGCGGCGGGATCCACGACGTCGAGCCGGTCCTTCTCGTAGATCGGCTGCCGGCGCACCAGGGTCCAGCGCCCCTCGTGGCGGGAGAGGAAGTCGTAGAAGCGGCCGGTGCAGACGACATCGACCTCGACGCCGTCGATGCTCGCGCGCTGGTTGATGGTCATCTTCGTCTGCGCGACGGCCCGGTCGCCGACGACGTCCGTGGTGTGGCCACCCAGGAAGTGCAGGATGCTGACTCCGTTCTCGAAGCCCTCACGACTGGCCTTGATGAAGTCGGTGGCACTTCCCTGGAACCAGGTGGCGCTCATCCAGCCGTCACGCGGATGCCAGACCGTGGCGAAGCGGCCCCAGTCCCCGGCGTCGCGCCACAGCGCCCAGTTCTCGATGAGCTGCCGGATCTCGTGGCGGTCGTTGTCGACCTGCGACATTGTTGACTCCTTGGAAGGGTGGAGATCCCTGGTGCAGGGGCCTCGTCAGAAGGACCGGAGGAACTTCTCCACCTCTCGGTGGAGCTGCTCGAGGGCCTCTGCCTCTTGGACCTCCGCCAGCCATGCCGCTCCTACCGCCGGGCTGAAGGCCGCGGCAAGGCACCACATCCAGCCGGGCAAGGCCCGGGGGCCCGGCGCACGCCGTGTCACGTGCGCCCTACGACCTCGTCGCATCGTCAGATGGGGTAGTGGCGGGATCCGGACTGGATGGTGATCCAGCGCAGCTCGGTGAACTCCTCCAGCGCGGCGCGGGAGCCGAAGCGGCCCCAGCCGCTGGCGCCGACACCGCCGAAGGGCATCTGGGGCTCGTCGTGCACGGTGGCGCCGTTGATGTGGCAGATGCCGGACTTGATCCGACGGGCGACGTCGAGCGCGGCGGCCGCGTCCTTGCCGAAGACCGCGGCGGAGAGTCCGTACTCGGTGTCGTTGGCGACCGCGACGGCCTCGTCGGTCGAATCCACCTCGATGATCGAGACCACCGGTCCGAAGGACTCCTCGCTGTAGATGCGCATGTCCGGCGTGACCCCGCGCAGCACGGTGGGCTGCACGAACAGGCCGTCGGCCGTGCCACCGGTCAGGACCTGCGCACCCTTGGCGCGGGCGTCCTCGATCAACGCGACCACATGGTCGCGGGCGGCGGCGTGGACCAGCGGACCGATCTGTGAGGCGGGATCGCTCGGCGGCCCGACGACCAGCTTCGCGGCACGCTCGGCCAGACGGGAGGAGAGCTCGTCGGCGACCGTGCCGTCCACGATGACGCGCTCGGTCGACATACAGATCTCGCCCTGGTTCATGAAGGCCCCGAAGCTGGCCGCGGCCGCGGCCTCCTCCAGATCGGCGTCGGGGAGCACCAGGAAGGGCGCCTTGCCACCGAGTTCGAGGACCACACGGGTCAGGTGGCGACCGCCGAGCTCGCCGATGATGCGGCCGACCTTGCTGGATCCCGTGAAGTTCACACGGGTCACGGCCGGGTGGGCGATCAGCGCCTCGACGACGCTCGGGCCGTCCTGGGGCGCGTTGCTGATGAGGTTGACCGCTCCGGCGGGCACGCCGGCGTCGTGCAGCACCTGCACGATGGCGGCCTGGGTGAGCGGCGTCTGCTCGGAGGACTTCAGGACCACGGTGTTGCCCCACACCAGCGGCCACACGATGGCGCGTACGCCGAGGATCAGGGGGGCGTTCCACGGTGCGATGCCGACGACGACACCGACCGGCTGACGTACGCCGAGGGCGGTGAGCCCGGGCACGTCCGACGGGATGACCTCGCCGACGGCCGCGTACGCCTGGGCGGCCGCCTCGACGAACATGCCCTTCGCGACATGCACGTTGAAGCCGCACCAGGGGAGCGTGGCACCCATCTCGCGGCTCATCGTGGCCACGATCTCGTCGGTGCGCTCGCTCAGCAGGACGGCCGCACGCTCCAGAACCGACCGGCGTGCGGCCGGCGGGAGGCTCGACCACTCCGGAAGGGCGGCCGCCGCCGCGTCCACCGCGAGGTTGACGTCCTCGACGGAGGCCGCCGCGACCCGCGCGATCGGCTCTCCGGTCAGGGCCTCGGTCGTCTCGAAATAGCGGCCGTCCCTGGCCGCGACGTGCTCGCCCGCGATGAGGAGATCGCTGGTCCGGACCGCACCGGACGTGGGTGCCTCGGTCTCAGTGGCTGACATGTGTTGCCTCACCTTCACGACAGCGGCGATCGCCGCGCGAACTCTTCGTGTTGAACTTTCTGGGGCCGACGGCCCGCGCTGAAGCCTCTTGTCCGTTCATCGAACAGCGGAGCGGGGGTGACGTGTCGGCCTTCCCGGGCCTCAGACCGGCGGCATCCGCTTGGACTGGTGCAGGTGCGCCAGGCGCCAGCCCTCCGAGGTCTCCTCCCAGACGCGCGTCACCGTCTCCTGGACCGGGAACGGCGGGAGGCTCTCGTCGAAGATGATGTGCATCTCCTGGAGACACGTGGTGATCGCCGTGGTGCCACGCACCGTGATGCTGAGCTGCTCGGCCCTGGTGAAGACGTGGCGGCGGCGGGTCCACGTGAAATGGGCGAAGGTCCTGCCGTCGTCGATCTTTCCGACCGGGCCGTGGACGGCCCTGCTGTCCTCCAGCAGGAGAGCGGCGATCGCTTCTTCGCTCTCGGTGAGAGCCACGAGCCACGCGGCCTCTGCCTGCTCGATCGCCTCGATGGTCTCGGTGGTCGCGGTGGATGTGTCTGTCGTCATAGGTCCAGCTCCAGAATCGGTGAGTGCGCTCGCGAGGAGCACGTGGTGAACATGCCGTCGGCGCGCTCACGATCGGTCAGGATGTCGTCTCGGTGGTCGGGCTCTCCGGCGAGTACGCGCACGATGCACTCGCCGCAGATTCCCTGCTGGCAGGAGTAGGGGGCGTCGACACCGGCCGCGAGCAGGACGTCGAGGACGCTCTCGCCGTCCTTGATCTCGTACGCGTTCCCGGACTTGGCGAGCCGCACGGTGAACGTCCCGCCCGCCGTGTGCGCGGCGGTGTCCTCCACGGGGGCGAAGCGCTCCTTGTGGATCGCTTCCGCGGGCCATCCCGCTCCGCGTGCGGAGGAGATCACGAAGTCCATGAAGCCCCCGGGACCACAGACGTAGACCGCCGCCTCGGGGTCGGGCGGGCCGATGTCGGCGGCGACGCTGAAGCGCTGGTCGTCCGGGCCGTCGTCGAAATGGAGTCGCACGCGGGGGTTGTTCTCCAGCTCCTCGACGAACGCCGAATCCGCCCGGCTCCGGGCGCAGTAGTGCAACTCGTACTCCGCGCCCCTGGCTTCGAGCGCGTGCGCCATCGCCAGCAGGGGAGTGACGCCGATGCCGCCGGCCACCAGCAGATGGCGACGTGCCTCGTCCGAGACCCCGAACCTGTTGCGCGGACGCGAGATCCGCAGCCTGTCGCCCTCACGGAGCCGGTGCATCCCCAGCGAGCCGCCGCGCGACGCCGCCTCGGCCAGCACGGCCAGCCGATAGCGGGTGCGGTCCTGCGGCGGTCCGCACAGGGAGTACTGACGTACCAGCCCGGCCGCACCGTCCACGAGTACGTCGACATGGGCGCCGGCGGCGAACTCCGGGAGCTCGCCGTCGTCGGGCCTGACCAGGTCGAGCACCACGATCCGGCTGGTCGCGTCGCGTCGGGCGACCACGATGGTGTCGAGCCACTCGTTGTTCATCGTTCTCGCTCAGACTGCGGCGGCCGCGGCGTCGTCGCCCGCCGGGCGCCTGCCGAGGGTGAAGAGGCCGGTCTCGACGTGGTGGACCTCCGACGCGTCGCGGACGATGTTGATCGGGTCGCGCCCGGCCTCGACGTCGTCGGCCATCGCGAGGAGCATGCGACGCAGCATGACGACGCCGCGGTCTCCGGTGGCCAGGGTCTCCTCGGAGTCCAGGGTGATCGCTCCCTGCGAGCCCTGGGCCTCCGTGTCACCGGGGAACCTCTGGCGCTCCTCGTCGGTCAGCTCGTGGTTCTGCTTGCCGTTCTGCGTGATGCCGATCACGAAGCGGACCATGCGCTCGGGATCGTTCGTGCGGATCGAGAAGAAGAGCCGGTGGCTGGTGTCGTCGGAGGGCACGACCCACAGCAACTGGTCCGCCCGCCCGTCGGGCGTGGGCTTCACGTAGTCCGGCAGGCCGAAGACGTTGGGCAGGTGTTGATCGACGGCGAAGCCGTACTCGGTGACCTCGCCGTCCTCGCCCTCCATCTCGAACCGCTGGGTGTACTTCAGGCCGTGGTCGGTGCGCTCGTAGGTCAGGCGCTCGGCGATGGTGGCCGGGTCGAAGAAGTTCTCGGGGTAGCCGAAGGTGCCGGTGCCCAGCATCTGGTACCCGCTGTGCGTGGAGTGGAGCCAGGTGACGTGTGTCGGGTCGGCGGAGTTCTCGTAGATGTTGAGCCAGCTGAAGTCCGTCGGCATACCGAGGACCGCGGCGTGCGGGACCGGCCAGCTGGCGAAGTACTTCTCGTCCTCCGCGGGGTTCTCCAGCGCGTCGTAACGGGGGAGTTCGGGCTTGAGTTCGGGCGGGCCCATGTAGACGAAGACCAGGCCGTAGCGCTCGGCGACGGGGTACCACGGCTGACGGGCGGCGTCGCGCCTGCGTCCCAGACCCGGCTCGCACGCCTGCTCGATGCAGCGGCCCTGGACGTCGAACTTCCAGCCGTGGTAACAGCAGCGGATGCCGTCGTCCTCGACGCGCCCGTAGAAGAGGCTGGCGCCGCGGTGTGTGCAGCGCTCGATCACGACACCGGGGTTGCCCTGCCCGTCCCGGAACACGACCAGGTCCTCGCCCAGTACGCGGGCCTTCTGCGGCAGGGCACCGGCGATCAGCGTTTCCGAGCTGGCGATCGGGTGCCAGTAGCGACGCAGCGCCTCACCCATGGGTGTACCGGGTCCCACCTCGCGCAGGCGGGCGTTGTACGAGGGCTTCGGGCGGCCGTAGGCCGTGCCCGTGTCGACGTCTGGAGTGGTGGTCATCGTGCTGTCTCCCGTGCGGCTCGGGCGCACAGCCGGCGGAGCGCGCAGGGCAGGGGAGATCACCTGCGAGAGCACCACCATGTGCGACCTCGAATAGGATTGTTGATTCACATTCGCATTTCACTTCGCCGTGCGTCAAGGGTCACGTTCGGGTGCTCCCTGGGGCCGGGAGGGATGGCCCGAATGCGGCCCTCGGCCGCGGGCCGGTCGGGCCCGGTGCCGTCCGTGCCCGAGGTGTATGGCCCCTGGCTGCCTTTACGCTGGGGCGGTGAGTACCGAACCGACACTCGACCTGCCCCCGGCGCAGCAGGCGCGCAGCCGACTGACCCAGCAGCGGATCCTGGAGGCGGGTACGGCCCTCCTCGAGGAGGGCGGCACCGAGGCGCTCACCATCGCGGCCGTCGCTTCTCGGGCGGGCGTCTCGGTGGGCAGCGTGTATCGGCGGTTCGGCGACAAGGACCGCCTGCTCGCGGCGCTGCAACACGACATGATCGACCAGTTTCGCGCCGACATCGTTCACCGCTTCGCTCCGCTGCGAACGGATCCGACCGCGCTGGTCGCCTCGGCGGTCACCGGGCTCGCCGAGACGTATCAAGCGCACGAGCGTCTGATGCGCGTCTTTCTGGCCGCGGGCGCCACCGATGCCGCCGTGGCTCGGGTCGGGTCCGAGGCTGCCAGGGACGCCAGCCGTGTCTTCCGGCAGTTCTTGGAGCCGATCGTGCCGATGATCGACGCGCCGGAGCCGGAGTTGCGCGTGGACGTCGTCTACCGGTTGATCTACGGGACCTGTCAGAACCGCGTGCTGTACGGCGAACTGTTCGAGTCCGACCGGCCGCTGACGTGGCATCAGCTCACCGACGAGCTCGTGGGCGTCGCCTGCCTGTACCTCCTCGGCGCACCGGCGCAGTGAGCCGCGGCCCCGTAATGCGAATGCGAGGATCGCTTCACATTTAAGTCGGGCGGCGACATACTGGGCGCTCGGTCGTCGAGGAAAGGACCCGCTCCATGCGAGAGCCGCTCAGCTACGAGATCGCGCACGGCGCCGCACTTGCCGCGCTCGAGGCAGGAAGGGCCGACGGGCACAAGGTGTGTGCTGTCGTGGTCAACCGAAGTGGCGTCACGAAGGTCCTTCTCAGCGACGACGGCGTTGGCCTCCTCGGCGTGGAGACCGCGCGACGCAAGGCCTACACGTCGGCCGTGAGTGGTGTCCCCACGGCCAAGTTCGCGGCATTCGCCGCGTCCCCGCAGATGCAGGTGGCGCCTCCCCACCTGGTCGACGCCAACCTTCTGCCCGTCGCCGGCGGCGTGCCGATCGTGACCGCCGACGGGGAGGTCATCGGCGCGATCGGCGTGGGCGGGGCGGACGACGTCACCGACGACCGCATCGCGCAGCAGGCTCGCGATTCCGTCGCGAAGATCGTCGCGTAGGTCGTTGCCCGGGCCTGCCCTGGTCGGTGCGACGGCTGGGCTGAGCGTCGCTGCCGTCGTCGCGACCCCTGGGGGGCGCCGAGGTATGCCCAGAAAAAGGCGCCACGGGATGATCTTGGTTCCTTGGGGACGCAACCCGGCACCTGTTCGGCTCTGCCTCGTTTGGTGTGTCAGCAAGGGGACTTCACGGCATGTCCCAGCGCGATGAGGCCGACACCGACAACCAGGAGCGACGGGGAGCACGGAGTGAGGGCGGCGCTCCAACCTCACGCACCAACGGTTGTCGGCCGATTTCGATGATGGTTTGATCGTCCTCGTGGGTTGCTTACATACTTCGACGTGCCCGCTCTTCCCTCATCTCAACGAGAGCCTGGAGGGCTGGCGCACCTATTACTGCGACAACGAGGCCAACTGGCGCGGTTGCGCGCGCTACAAGGTGTCTCTCACCGGTGAGCGGGTACCGATCACCCTGCTGCCGAACGGACGGCATGCCCGTCATCTGGCGCCGAGGCCCGCGCGCCCGGCTTCCGCCGGGCGCGGTCCCGCCGAACAACCGCCCGCGACCCCCGAAGAGCCCGAACGGGGCTGGTGGGCCCGGCTGGCCGAGTGGATGAGAGGCAACGCATGACCGCTTACTGGCCCTGGTGGGCGGGTGCTGTCGGACTCGCCGTACTGACCATCGGCTACACCCTCGCCACCGATCGGTCGTTCGGGGTGTCAGGGGCCTGGGAGCGAGTGCTGCACTGGCGGCGCGAAGCCGAACTGGAGCGCAGGGAAGCCGAGTTCACCGACGAACGGACTCTTGTCGCCGCCCTCGGCGTGGCCACCGCCGAGCATTTCGGTACCGTCCCCGCCGTGCCCGTACCCCCTGGGCCGGCCGCCGTACCGGCCACGGACGGACGCCGCTCGGGCGCGCACCCGCGCCCCGCTCCGCTGGTCACCCAAGCCGTCCTGCTTGTCTCGATCTTCGTGGGCGGACTGATCGCAGCCGTCACCTCGGGGCGGTTCCACATCCGTTTCGACATGGGTGCGGGCTACCGGCACCTGGTGACCGGCAACCCGGTCGCCATGGTCGCCCTGCTGTTCGCGGGAGGCGTGCTGGTCGGCTTCGGCACCCGGCTGGCCGGTGGCTGCAGTTCGGGGCACGGGCTCAACGGCTGCGGTCGGCTCAGCCCCGTCAGTCTCGTCGCGACAGCGACGTTCTTCGGCACCGCCGTCGCGGTGTCGTTCCTCCTGTGGAAGGTGATCTGATGCGTACCCGGGGCGGAGTCCTGCTGGCCAACCTTCTCACCGGGCTGGCTCTCGGCTTCACCGTGACCAGTATCGGGTTCGGCGACTACGCCGAGCTGAACCGCATGTTCACCTTCCAGGACCTGCGGATGTTCCTCTCCTTCTTCGGCGCTGTCGTGATCATCGCGAGTGTCTTCGCCCTGCTGCGGGTGCGCCGGGGCACAGGGCGCCTCCACGCCGGCGTCGTCCCCGGCGCGGTCCTGTTCGGTATCGGCTGGGCGATCTCCGGCGGATGCCCGGCGATCCCGATCATCCAGGTCGCCAGTGGTTACCTGCCCGCCGTGGTCACCATCGCCGGCATCGTCGTCGGGGTCAGGCTGTGCCGCTGGGCCAATGGCCGGCACTTCTTCCGTATCGACAGGGGCTCCTGCGAAGGGTGAGCGACGGGGCGGGCTTCGCATGCAGCGGGTGGAGCGGGAAGGCGCCCACCGGCCTGTACTCCCTTCCTTCTCCACGGCCAGGCGGATGACCGTTCCCTCGACAATGGGCAGCGGACCGTCGTGGTCGGGCCGGGCCACCCTCCGGGTCAGCCGGGGTGGAGGCGGTCCCATGCCTGCGCGGACGCCTTCCCGTAAAGGCGGGTGTCGGTGACGGCCACGAGGACCCCGTCGGCCATCCCTTCTGTCTGATCACGCCCGAGGGAGCCTGACCTTGCCCTTGAGGGTCCGGCGTCGAAATGACTCGGACGGGGTCGCTCACCTGGGTGTTCGCCGGACGCTGAGGCGGCCTTCGTCTCTTCATGTGCTCCGACCAAGGACACACGTGACCACAGCGAAGGCCGTGAAGGTGAGTTCGCTGCCTGATCATGCTCCGGCGGGCGTTCGCGAAAGCGTCACGCTGCCGGGAGGACTTGTGCGACTGCCCGACCGCGCGCGGGGACGAACTGTTCGACCTCACCGACGCGTTGCCGTGCGCGGACGGACCAGTCACGGCCCCGGTCGACCTGACGCTGGTGGCCGAGCACCGGCGCGGACACGGCGCGATGTACGACGCGCTGACCAGCGGGAGCGTGGACGTTCCCCGGCTGCGACAGGTGCTGGCCGGCCTGCCCGTGCCGCAGGCTGCCGACGGCCGCCCGGTCCTCGCCGTCGACATCGGCAACTGGCTCCGCCCCGACGCCTCCACCAGCGCGGACCGCCTGTTCTGCCACGTCTACGGCCGCAGCGGACGGTCCTCGGACCAGTTCATACCCGAGCTCCGGCTCACCCGTGAAGCCGCGGCGGGCCTCCGCCGCCCCTGGGAGAAGCCGGCCGATTCCGCACGGCTCAGCCCGGCCCGCGTCCGCCGAGGGTTTCGGAACCTCCGCCCGCACCTGCCCTGTCCAGCCCGTGCACCGAACCCTCAATACCCGGACCCGGAAGGCCACGGTTCGAAGAACCGCCGCTCCACGACCCACTACGACGTCGGGAAGACGACCAGGCGCCCCGAGAGCATCATCGAGCGCGACAGCCTCAGAGGTTGAAAGACAAGGTCGGAGCCGGTGCGAGCCGGCTCGTCTGCGTGTTCGCTCCGAGAGGCGCGCCGGTGTCGGGGAGACGGCGCGCCTGAGTCCACGGGTGGGCGCCCGGCCGGTGCGGGGGTCTCAGTCGCGGTCGCCGTCGCTGTGGTCGGGGTCGATGGCGTGCAGGATGCGCCGGCCGATGTGGGAGAGCTGTTTGACCTGGGCCCTGGTCAGCGGGTCGAACACCAGGCGGCGCACTTCTGCGACGTGGCCGGGAGCGGCGTTGACGATCTTCTCGTATCCCTCGTCGGTCAGGGCGGCCAGGGTGTAGCGGCCGTCGGCCGGATCGGGGCGGCGATGGGCGTACCCCTTCCGCTCGAGCCGGGTCACGACCTGGGAAAGGCGGGAGAGCGAGCCCTCGGCGTACGCGGCGAGCGCGCTCATGCGCAGTTCCCGCTGCGGCGACTCCGACAGTGCCGCCATCACCCCGTACTCGAAGTGTGTCAGCCCCTCGTCGCGCAGTTGCGTGTCGAGCGCGTGTTCCAGGCGCCGCATGATGCCGACCAGGCCGAGCCAGGCGCGGCGCTCCTCCTCGTCCAGCCAGCGGGGCACCTCGTCAGCGGGGGTGTTCGTCATGCCCTCCAATGTACCGACGCTTCATGCGTGAAGTGAATCCACCTCGTCTTCACTTGAAGCTTGAAGTCATTCCCGCTAGTTTTGAGTTAACGCTTTAAGTCACTGCCCGGGGGTTCCGTGCAGCGTCGAATCCTTGAGGAGTCCTCCCGTGAAGCTGCTTGTACTAGGCGCCACCGGTGCCACCGGGCGCCTCGTCGTCGACCAGGCCCTGGCCGCGGGCCACACCGTGCGCGCGCTCGTCCGCTCACCCCAGAAGCTGGATGCCCGGCCCGGCCTCGACGTGGTGGCCGGGCAGGCCACCGACGCCGGTGACGTCACGCAGGCCATGTCGGGCGTCGGCGCGGTGATCAGCACGCTCGGCGCCACCGGCGGAACCGTCATCACCGACGCCACGCACGCCGTCATCTCCGGTGCCACCACCACCGGCGTCACCCGGTTCGTGGAGCTTTCCTCCTTCGCCGTGCTGCGCGAGCGCCTGAGCGCGCCCGCCAAGCTCATGTCCAGCACGGCCATGGGCGCCATGGTCAAGGACAAGGCGGCCGCCGAGGACGCGCTGCGCGCCAGCGACCTCGACTACACCCTCGTCCACGCCGTCCGCCTCACCAACGGCCCCGCCACCGGCGTCACCAAGCTGCTGCCCGGGTCGGCCACCCTGCGCATGGGGGACACCATCAGCCGCGCCGACGTCGCCGCCTGGATGCTCACCGCGCTCACCGACACGTCCACCAGCCGTCGCTCCGTCGTCATCGCCGGCTGACCCGACTGCGTTTCCCCCCGTCTCCTCCCCACCCGATCCGGAGAATCACCATGAGCCACCAGCTCGCCACTAGCCCGGCCCGCCCCGGCGGCCTCGTCGTCACCGGCGGTCTGATCGGCACCGCTGCCGTCGCCGTCGCCGTCAACGCCATCGTCGCCGCGACAGCCCACGCCGCCGGTGCCTCGGACGACTTCCAGCCCCTCCAGCTCTCCGCCTACGCCCCCCTCACCATTTTCGGCGCGCTGGCCGCCGCTGCCGCCTGGGCGATCATCCGCGCGCGCTCGGCGCACCCGGCCCGGCTGCTGCGCACCCTCGTGCCCGTCGTCCTGATCGTCAGCCTGATCCCGGACATCATGGTCGGCGTCTCCGACAGTCGGCCCGGCACCAGCTGGGGTGCTGTCATCGCCCTGATGGTCATGCACGCCGTCGTCGCCGCCATCGCCGTCCCCGCGTACCGGCGACTCCTGCCCCTTCCCGCCACCCGGGACTGACCACGCAACGCGCCGGGGCGACTGCCCCGGCCCCCCCCTCATGTCCCACTTCCCGCGCAGGCACATCTGCGCTCTCTCGAGAAGAGTGCGAAGCCCCCATGCAAATCTCCCTGGCGATCCCCACGGCAACCCTCCTGAAGAAGCGGTCCGGACTTGCGGCGGTGATCGCCGCGGCGGCCGTCCTCGCCTCGGCGCCGTACGCGTCCGCAGCGACACAACAGGCGTCCTCCAAGCCAGTCGTCGCCGACGTGCGAACTCTCGCCGCACTGGACTTCGCCGCCGGCGACTCCCCGGAGAACATCACTGTCAACCCGGACAACTCGCTGACCGTCTCCACTCTGGGCGGGCACACCGCTGCGGGCGAGCGCCCGGCACTGTTGCGGATCGACCCGTCCGGGCGCAGCACGGTGATCGTGGCCGGGCAGCAGGGCGACGCATTCAGCGGCATCGCGCTCGACCGCGACGGCACCACCTACTACAACGTGGTCTCTGATGACGCCTCCCGGGCCGGCGTATGGAAGCTGCCCCCCGGTGGCGCCCCTCGCCGCGTCGCCGCCCTGCCCACCGACGGACTCCCCAACGGCCTGGCCCTCGACCCCGCCGGGCGCACCCTGTACGTGGCCGACAGCAGCAAGGGCACCGTCTGGGCCGTCCCGGCCTCCGGCGGAAAGGCGACCGCCTGGCTGACCGACCCCGCCCTCGCGCCCGCCCCGTCCCTCCCGTTCGGTGCGAACGGTCTCCGCTTCCACAGAGGCGCCGTCTGGGTCTCCAACTTCGCCCAGGGCACCCTGCTGCGGATCCCCGTCACCGCCACCGGCGCCCCGGGCCGGATCCACACCGTGACCAGCGGCCTCACCGGCGTCGACGACTTCAACTTCCTCAACGACCGCTCCGACGTGGTGTTCGCCGCGCAGAACAGCCTCAACCAGGTCGCGGTCGTCCACCCCGACGGGGCCACCGAGACCGTCCTGACCGCCTCGGAGGGCCTCGCTTCACCCACCTCCGTCGCGGTACGCGGAAACCGGCTCTACATCACCAATGCCGGTTTCGCCGAGCCCCACGACGCGAAGGTGCAGCGCGGAACGATCAACCCCGCCGTACTGAACTGCGGCCCGGCCTCCTGAACCTGCCGCTGCCGGAATCCGCAGCAGTGCCTGCCGCGGATTCCGGCAACCAGGTGCAGCCGAACCGAATGATCACAGTGAACGGCCGGAAGTGACCGGGATCCGATCGAAGACGGTGCTCGTGCGGCTCGACCCGGCCGCTCCGTCAGCGGCCGGCTGACCCTGCAGGTGTCGATCCGGGCCGGACTCTTCGAGCTGCCCGACGCCCACCGGGTCCACTGGGTCACCCGACGTCGCCCGGCAGGGTTCTCGCGCCGAGCGAGGGGCCTTGTCCGGCGTCGGTGGACGTCTCAGAACATCGCCTGGATGATCCCCACGGTGCGCGCCAGGTGCGGCTCGGAGCGGTCCGCGCGGTGGGCGACGGCCAGCTCCACGCGGGCGTCGGCGCCAACCAGCGGCAGGTAGGCGACGCCGTCGAGCGCCAGCGCGGTCACGGGCTCGGGCACGACCGCGACGCCGAGGCCGCCGGCCACGAGCGTGACCAGCGTCGAGGTCTCGCCGACCTCGTGGCGGATGCGCGGCTCGACACCGGCGTCGCGCAGAAGGCCCAGCACCACGTCGTACATCACCGACCGGCGGTCGGCGGAGTGCACGATCAGGTCGGTACCGGCCAGGTCCGCTGCCCGCAGCCGTTTCCGGCGGGCCAGCGGGTGGTCGACCGGTACGGCGACGACGAGCCGGTCCCGGCGCAGGGTCCGCACGGTGAGTGAGAGGTCGGCCGCCGGAGGACGCAGCAGGGCGACATCGATCGCGCCGGTGCGCAGTGCCTCGACCTGGTCGGGGGCGAGCATCTCGCCGCGGAAGGAGAAGTCGACGCCGGGCAGCTCCTCGGTAAGCCGCCGCGAGAGCGCGGGCAGGAGGCTGTACGTCGCCGAGCCCACGCACCCGATCGCGAGGTGGCCCACCGAGCCGGCGGCGACGAGCCGTGCGTGGTGGGCGGCCTCGTCGACGTCGGAGAGGATCGCGCGCGCCCGCTCGAGGTAGGCCCGGCCGGCCTCGGTGAGGTCGACGCGGCGTGTGGTGCGGTGGAGCAGTTCGACGCCGAGTTCGTCCTCGAGCTGGCGGATCTGCGTGGAGAGCGGCGGCTGGGCCATGTGGAGCCGCTCGGCGGCGCGACCGAAGTGGCGCTCCTCGGCCACCGCCACGAAGTACCGAAGGTGCCGCAGATCCATATCTCGTCCGTATCGATCAGCTCGGATATACGTACTTCAGAATATCGCAGCCCGGGACTAGCGTCGCTGCCATGAGTGCTTTCCTGTACGCCGCGACGCGGACGCCGTTCGGCCGCTTCAACGGCGCGCTGGCCGGTGTCCGCCCCGACGACCTGGCCGCCGCCGCGATCACCTCGACCCTCGCCCGGGTACCGGGCCTCGACCCCGCCGCGATCGACGACGTGGTGTGGGGCAACGCCAACGGCGCCGGCGAGGAGAACCGCAACGTCGGCCGCATGGCTGCGCTGCTCGCCGGGCTTCCGGTGAGCGTGCCCGGCACCACGGTCAACCGGCTGTGCGGCTCGAGCCTCGACGCGGCGATGACGGCCAGTCGCACGATCGAGTCCGGGGACGCCGAGGTGGTGCTGACCGGTGGTGTGGAGTCGATGACACGTGCGCCGTGGGTGCTGCCGAAGTCGGCGAAGCCGTTCCCGGCCGGCGATGTCACCGCCGTCTCGACCACGCTCGGCTGGCGACTGGTCAACCCGCGGATGCCGAAGGAGTGGACGGTGAGCCTCGGCGAGGCCAACGAGCAGCTCCGGGAGCGCTTCGGGATCTCCCGGGAGCGGCAGGACGAGTTCGCCGCCCGCTCTCACCAACTCGCCCACCGGGCATGGGAGTCGGGCTTCTACGATGACCTGGTGGTGCCGGTCGCAGGCGTCGACCTGACCCGCGACGAGGGCATCCGGGCCGGTTCCACGCCGGAGGTCCTGGCCGGGCTGCGGCCGGTCTTCCGCACGGCGGAGCAGGGCGGCACCATCACGGCGGGCAACGCCAGCCCCCTCAACGACGGTGCCTCCGCGGTGCTGTTGGGCAGCGAGAAGGCCGCGGCCGCGATCGGTGCCGATCCGATCGCCCGTATCGCGGGCCGCGGTGTGATGGGACTGGAGCCGCAGGCGTTCGGCTACGCCCCGGTCGAGGCCGCGAACCGTGCGCTGGCCCGGGCCGGGATCGGCTGGGACCAGGTGGGCGCGGTCGAGCTCAACGAGGCCTTCGCCGTGCAGTCGCTGGCCTGCGTCGACGCGTGGAAGGTCGACCCGGGCATCGTCAACCAGAAGGGCGGCGCCATCGCGATCGGGCACCCGCTGGGCGCCTCGGGCGGCCGCGTCCTCGCCACGCTGGCCAAGGTGCTGCGCGAGACGAGGCAGCGCTACGGCGTCGCCGCGATCTGCATCGGGGTCGGTCAGGGCCTGGCCGTCGTACTCGAGAACTGCGACGCCACGGGGGCGGCCTCGTGAGCAGGGCGGAGATCGTCGAGAGCGCCGATGCGGCGGTCGCCGGGATCGAGGACGGGGCCACCGTCCTGGTCGGTGGCTTCGGCCTGGCCGGGATGCCGTTCGATCTGATCGAAGCGCTCATCCGGCAGGGCGCGAAGGACCTCACGATCGTGTCCAACAACGCGGGCAACGGTGACGTCGGGCTGGCCGCGCTGCTGGCCGCGGGCAGGGTGCGCAAGGTGCTCTGCTCCTTTCCGCGTCAGGCCGACTCCTGGGTCTTCGACGGCCTCTACCGTGCGGGGAAGATCGAGCTGGAGGTGGTGCCGCAGGGCAACCTCGCCGAGCGGATGCGCGCGGCCGGTGCCGGTATCGGCGCGTTCTACTGCCCGACCGCGGTCGGTACGCCGCTGGCCGAGGGCAAGGAGGTGCGTGAGATCGACGGCCGGACATACCTGCTGGAGTATCCGATCAGGGGCGACTACGCACTGATCGGCGCGCACGTCGCGGATGCGATGGGCAACCTCGTCTACCGCAAGACCGCCCGCAACTTCGGACCGGTCATGGCCACGGCCGCGACGACGACCATCGTCCAGGTCGACGAGGTCGTCGAGCCCGGCAAGCTCGACCCCGAGGCCGTCGTCACCCCGTCCATCTACGTCGACCGGGTCGTCCAGGTGCCGGCCCGTCACTACACCGTGCAGGGGGCACGATGACCATCACACAGAGCGATCAGGCGCGCGCCGACCACCGGCTCTCGATGGACGAACTGGCCGCCGTCATCGCACGTGACATCCCGGCCGGTTCCTTCGTCAACCTCGGTATCGGCCAGCCCACCAAGATCGCCGACCATCTGCCGGCCGGCTCCGGGGTGGTGCTGCACACCGAGAACGGCATGCTCAACATGGGTCCCAAGGCCGAGGGCGATGCGGTCGACCCCGACCTGACCAACGCCGGCAAGGTCCCCGTGACCGAGCTGCCCGGGGCGGCGTACTTCCACCACGCCGACTCCTTCGCGATGATGCGCGGCGGGCACCTCGATGTCTGCGTCCTGGGGGCCTACCAGGTCGCCTTCGACGGCGACCTCGCCAACTGGACCACCGGCAGGCCCGAGGACATCCCCGCCGTCGGGGGCGCCATGGACCTCGCCATCGGTGCGAAGGACGTCTACGTGATGATGACGCTCTTCACCCGCTCCGGTGAGCCGAAGCTCGTGCCGCGGTGCACCTACCCGCTCACCGGCGTCGGCTGCGTCAGCCGCGTCTACACCGACTGCGGCGTCTTCGACGTCGGTTCCGACGGCGTACGGATCCGGGAGACGTACGGCGTCGGCGCCCGCGAACTCGCGGAACGACTCGGCATCACGCTGCCCTCGAGCTCATGACACGATCGTGTGGAAGTGCCCTGGTCCAGCAGCCCTGTGGGCCAGTGTCTGTGCTCCGCTCCGTCACGGTCGCGGTCGCCGTCGCTGTGGTCGGGGTCGATGGCGTGCAGGAAGGCGGGGGAGCGAGCCGGTCGACCGCACCGGCAGTGCGAGGTGCGCGCCTGACGAGCTGCCCCACAGGCCGATCGACGCCGGGGCCGGGCCGTAGGTGTCCGCGAGGTCGTGCGGGCCAGCGGAAGACCTCGGAGGAGCGGTACGCGATGTCCGCCATGGCGTAGCCGCGTTCGGCGAAGAGCCGGGTCCAGCAGGGCCCGTAGCCCCGGCGTTGATGCCGCCGGCCGCCACCCGGCAGCCATACGATCACGGGGGTGGGGGCCGTCGCGGACGATGTCGGCAGGGACGGACCCATTCGCAGGTCCGCGCCCGGTGCCACGCCGTATGCGATGTCGCGCACTACCCGGACGGAAGTCGGGTCGCCCCTCTCGGGCGGGAGCGGAGCCCGGCTGAGCCTTCCATGAAGCGGCCCATGACCGCGGCGTCGTTCGCCGCTACGGCCGGCGGGTCGGAGGTGTGCGGCTTCTGTGAGGTCTCACTGGTCGACCGCTGGTCCCGTCCTGGTCACGGCGAGAAGGGGGAGAGTACGACGCCTGTGTTCACGGTGTTCGTCGAGCCGTTGCCGGTAGTGCGGTGCGAGCCTGTCCGGGGTCCAGTCGAAGTCGTCCGCCAGCCGCACGTCCACCGCGGAGACACCGGGCAGAGCCGTGAGCCGGACCTGGGCCTCGGTCGCGAACGAGCCGATGAGCACGCAGCTCGGCTCGGTCACGCCGACGGCGACCGCGATGCGCTGACCGCCTGCGCCGTCGTCCTGTACGCGAATGTCACCGACGAGTCCCATGTCGTCGAGTCCGGCGGGGACTCCCGCGGTGATGCTGCACGGATCGAGGATCTCGTTGAGCGTCGCGCGGACCTGGGCTTCCGTGACCCTCATCGGGCACCGGCCAACGCGTCGTCGACCGGGGCGACGCGTCCGCCCCACGGCTCCTGGAGTTCGGTGGTGTCGAACTCGTCGCCGCGGATGCGCTCGCGGAGGTCCTTCTCGTCGATGCCGTGCATCCGAAGGAAGTTGCGGCCGAGGATGTCGGCCTTGATCTCCTTGGTGAGCTCGGGCAGCCCGTACTCCTCGATCAGGTCACGGGGCATCTCGAAGTTCCAGAACGCCTCGATCGCCGGCCGGGGGTGGACGGCGTCGCAGCCGGTCGCCCAGATGATCCGTTCGGCGGCACCGGCCTGGAGGAAGGCACCCATTGCCTGGGCGAAGCGGCGGGGCGCGTAGACAGCCATGAACGACGTGGCCTCCAGGTTGACCCATATGTTGCGGAAGGACTCCAGCTGGAGGGCCGTCTCCTCGACGAAGGCCATGCCGCCGTGGACGACTTCGAAGGTGAGGTCGGGGAAGGCCAGCGCGGCGGCTTCCACGTCGCTCATCCCGAGGGCGGAGGTCGGCCCGGGCCCGACCGGGAGGGCCTTGTGGATGGCCACGACCTTCAGACCGTGCTGCCGGGCCCGCTCGAACAGCGGGAAGCAGATCTCCGGGTCACCCATGTCCAGCGCGGTCACCCGGCCCTCGACGACGTCGATCGGATAGAGCTTGAGGGCGTTGACCCGGTGCTTCTCCACCAGCTCGTCCACCCGGTCCAGGGCGCCGGGGCGCAGCGGGGACACCGCGCCGTAGATCAGCACGCGCTCCGGCCACTTCTCGCGCATCTCAAGGCCGAAGCCCAGCGCCGAGCCCCCGTCCCGGAAGTGGCCGTAGATGGGCGTCTCGTGGTAGGCGATCACGTCGGTCTGGCTCTCCGCGAGCAGGGCCCGGCCGATGATGTCCGCGCCCGCGCCCTGCATGTAGGTGGAGCGTTCGAGGGTGTATTCGGGGCCGCTGACCCGCTTGTGCAGGCCGTAGAGGTGCTCGCCGATGGCCGCTCCGATGCGCGGGTTGACGCAGTTCTCGGGCCGGAAGTTGTAGTTGTGGGCCACGCCCTCGACGACGAGGAAGTCCTCGATCATGGTCGTTCTCCTTTGGTGTCACGGGTGGCAGAGGTGCTCACGCGATCAAGTCCTTCAGGCCTTCCAGGGCACGGGAGGCGAGTCGTTCGTCGGTCTCCACGGTGATCGGGCGCAGACCACGACCTCGCGGGCCGCCCGGATCACCCGGCTCCGTCCGCCCTTCACGACCCGGACGCCCCTCACGCGTCCCTGGGCCGAGCCGTTCATCGATCCGGTGGCGCCGACCAGCCGGCCGCGGTCCGCGGGCGGGCCGGCCTCGATCAGCAGCACGCGTGTCCCGGACTCGGCGGACAGGCGCGCGGCGAGGACGCAGCCGGCCGTACCCGCGCCGACGACGACGTACTCGTACTCGGCGCCGTGCCCGGCGCTGATACGGAAGGTCCTGCGCTGGGTCCGGACATCTCGTCTCCTTCGGCTCTGGAGCGAACGCGCGCTGGAGGAGCTGAGGAACATCGCGGGGAGGCGGTCGTCGGCTCGGCACGTTCTCAGGTGTTGTCGCGAGGTGCGGCCAAGTCCGCGAGCGGGACGTCACCTCGGTGCCGGGTCACCGTAACAAGGGCGTCAGGCGATCCGACAGGGGTCCGCAAGTAATTCATCAAAGCAGGTCGGAGTCATTGACAGTTTTTCATCAGAGCCGTACAACGGCATGAACGCCTCAGGGGCGCACACCGCTCGCCGTCCCTGTCCGTCCCTGTCCGAGCGTGCCGGAGAGCCGCGGCACGCTCGCGCTGTAA
>NZ_KQ948797.1:0-4334 GCF_001514205.1 Streptomyces griseoruber
AGCACCGCCGCTACTGGCTCGACACTCCCGAACCCGCCCCCGACAGCCCCTCCGTCGACGAGGTGGACGCCCGCTTCTGGGAGGCGGTCGAACGCGAGGACCTGGAAGCGCTCGCCGACACCCTCGACCTGGCGCCGGAACGGCGCGACGCACTCGACACGGTGGAACCGGTGCTGCCCGTTCTGGCGGAATGGCGTCGGCGCAGGCGGGAGAGCGCCGCGCTGGACTCCTGGCGGTACGCGGTGACATGGCGACCGACCGGCGCATCGGCGGCTGGGGCCGGCCCGTTGGCATCGCACTGGCTGGTCGTGCTGCCGGGCGACGACGGCACTGCCGAAGCCACCGCACAGGAGTTGGTCGAGGGGCTGCGCGGGCACAGGGACGTCGAGGACGTCGTCACGGTCGCCCTCGACGTGACGCGGGCGGACCGGGCAGTTCTCGCGGACCGTCTCCGCGAGGCCTTCGAAGGGAACCCGCACATCGGCGGCGTACTCAATCTGCTTCCCCTGGCACCTTGCGGTGACCGCCCCGTCGCAGAGCCGTGCCCCTCCGGCGTGCCCGAGGCCGTCACGGCCACCTTCCTGCTCATGCAGGCCCTCACGGACACGAAGGCCGACACACCGCTGTGGACGGTCACCCGGGGAGCGGTCAGCGTGCCCGGCCCCGCCGCGCCGCAGGCCGCCGGTCCGCTGCCCGAGCAGGCGGCCGTCTGGGGTCTCGGCCGGGTCTACGGGCTCGACCATCCCCGGCGCTGGGGAGGCCTCATCGACCTCCCCGCGCCTCCTGGCGAGGAGGACGCGTCCGGCCAGGGGGGCGCGGGACTCGGTACCCGCGGCCGGGACCGGTTCCTCACCGCCCTGGCGGGTGACGAGGACGAGGACCAGTTCGCCGTACGCGAGGACGGACTGTACGTACGCCGCATGGTCCGCAAGCCGGTCGAAGCCGAGACGGGCGAGCGGCGCACCGTCGGCTTCACCGGGACGACGCTCATCACCGGCGGCACCGGAGCCCTCGGCGCACACCTGGCCCGACGGCTGGCCGCCACCGGTGCCGGGCATCTGCTGCTCGTCAGCCGCCGGGGGCCGGACGCTCCCGGCGCGGACGGACTGGAGCGGGAACTCACCGCGCTCGGCGCCCGCGTCACCATCGCCGCCTGCGACATCACCGACCGGGAGGCCCTGGCCCAGTTGCTGTCGGGCGTGCCGGAGGACGCGCCGGTCACCGCCGTGGTGCACGCGGCCGGCACCGAGCCGCCGGCCGTCGCGATCGGGGACACGGACCACGACGCCCTGCACGAGGTGATGCGCGCGAAGATCGCGGGCGCCCTGCACCTCGACGCGCTGCTCGGCGACCGTCCGCTGGAAGCCTTCGTCCTGTTCTCGTCGGGCGCGGGCGTCTGGGGCGACGGAGGCCACGCCGGTTACGCGGCGGCCAACGCCTACCTCGACGCGTTCGCCGAGTGGCGCCGCGGCCGAGGCCGGACGGCCACCTCCCTCGCCTGGGGTGCCTGGGCCGGCGGCGGCATGGTGCACGAGTCCGAGGGCGACCGGCTGCGCCGCTACGGCGTGCCCACGATGGACCCCGAGGTGGCCGTGGGCGCCGTACAGCAGGCCCTCGCCCACGACGAGACCGTCCTGGTCGTCGCCGACGTGATCTGGGAACGGTTCGCGGCGACCTACTCGGCCGCCCGCCGCCGGCGCCTCTTCGACGAGATCCCGGAGGCCCGGCTCCTCGACGCCGCACAGGTCCCCGTCGGCGTGGCCGAGGCCGACGCCGGGGCGGTCGGTCCGGCGCGCTCGTTCGCCGACCGGCTGGCCGGCGTGAGCCGGGCCGAGCAGGAACGGACCGTGCTCCAGCTCGTACGGACGCAGGTCGCCGCGGTTCTCGGCCATGACGGGACCGGTGCCATCGGCCCCGGGCACGCCTTCCGCGATCTGGGATTCGACTCCCTGACCGCGGTGGAGCTGCGCAACCGGCTGAAGGAGGCCACAGGTCTCGGTCTGCCCGCCACTCTGGTCTTCGACCATCCCACCCCGGCCGCCCTCGGCGCACGCCTGCTGTCCGAACTCGCCCCGCCGACGGCAGGGGCGGAGGCGGGGGATCTCACGCCGCTCGAGGCGTTGGAGGCGGCCGTCGCCGCGCTCGACCCCGCCGACGACGTCTCCCGCACCAGGATCACCACCCGGCTGCAAGCGCTGCTGTGGCGCCTGTCGGAGGGGCCGGTGGAGACACCGGTCGGCGGGGATCCCGACGACGCACTGCTCGAGGTCGTCTCGGACGACGAGATGTTCGACCTGATCGACAAGGAACTCGGCCTCAACTAGACCGCCGGCGGGGCGGTGTACTCCCCCCTGGCCGCCCCGCCCGGCTTCAACCCTTCCCCACCGCACCATCCCGCACCGAACCACCCCGTCCGACCGCCCGGTTGCCAACGCCGCAGCCGCACGGGAGACTTCAAGCCTTCGGGCCTGCTCTAGGGACTGATGACGTTCATGGCTAACGAGGACAAGCTCCGCGACTACCTCAAGCTGGTCACTACCGACCTTCGGCAGACCCGCCGACGCCTCCAGGAGGTCGAGGCCCGACAGCAGGAGCCCATCGCCATCGTCTCGATGAGCTGCCGCTTCCCCGGCCACGCGCACACTCCCGAGGGCTTCTGGGACATGCTGGTGGCGGGCGTCGACACCGTCTCCGAACTGCCCGCGAACCGAGGCTGGGACCTGGAGAACCTGTACCACCCCGACCCGGAGCACCAGGGCACGAGTTACACCCG
Source organism: Streptomyces griseoruber (assembly GCF_001514205.1). Lineage (GTDB taxonomy): Bacteria > Actinomycetota > Actinomycetes > Streptomycetales > Streptomycetaceae > Streptomyces > Streptomyces griseoruber. Next base: position 2,774 of record NZ_KQ948797.1, read on the forward strand.
CTCCGGCTCGTTCCTCTACGACGCCGCCGACTTCGACCCCGCGTTCTTCGGAATCTCGCCGCGCGAGGCGACGATGATGGACCCACAGCAGCGGCTGCTGCTGGAGACGTCCTGGGAGGCACTGGAACGGGCCGGGATCGACCCGGGCACCCTGCGCGGCGAGAAGGCGGGCGTGTTCGTCGGCAGCAGCGACCAGGGGTACGGGGCCGCTGCCGCGCGGGCCCGGGACCGTGTCGAGGGACACATGCTGACGGGCGGCTCCGGCGCGGTGCTGTCCGGCCGCATCGCCTACACCCTCGGCTTCGAGGGCCCCGCTGTCACCGTCGACACCATGTGCTCCTCGTCGCTGGTGGCGCTGCACCTCGCCGTCCAGGCTCTGCGCCAGGACGAGTGCCGCCTCGCCCTCGCCGCCGGCGCCACCGTCATGGCCGGCCCCCGGAACTTCGTGGAGTTCAGCAGGCAGCGGGGGCTTGCGCCGGACGGTCGGTGCAAGCCGTTCGCGGCGGGGGCGGACGGTACCGGCTGGGGTGAGGGTGTGGGGGTGTTGCTGCTGGAGCGTTTGTCGGACGCCCGCCGCAACGGTCATCCGGTGCTGGCGGTGGTGCGTGGCTCGGCGGTCAACCAGGACGGGGCGAGCAACGGTCTGACGGCGCCCAACGGTCCTTCGCAGGAGCGGGTGATCCGCGCCGCGCTGGCCAACGCCCGTCTGAGCGCGGACCTCGTGGACGCGGTGGAGGCGCACGGTACGGGCACCACCCTGGGCGACCCGATCGAGGCACAGGCGCTGCTGGCGACCTACGGCCAGGATCGCGAAGAACCACTGCGGATGGGCTCTCTCAAGGCCAACATCGGTCATCTACAGGCGAGTTCGGGCGTCGCCGGCGTCATCAAGATGGTCCTCGCCATGCAGCACGGCGTTCTGCCGAAGCTGCTGCACCTGGACGAGCCGACACCGCACGTCGACTGGTCGTCCGGAGCGGTCGGACTCCTCACGGAGAACGAGGAGTGGCCCGAGACCGGCCGCCCCCGCCGCGTGGGCGTGTCCTCCTTCGGCGGCAGCGGCACCAACGCCCACGTGATCCTGGAGCAGGCGCCGGAACCCGACCCCGGGACACCGGAACCGGAGACCACCGACGACACCAGGGCACCGGTGTTCGTGGCCGACGGCGCGGTTCCGTGGGTGGTGTCGGGTCGTGGTGCAGAGGGGCTCGCCGGTCAGGCGGGGCGTCTGGCGTCGTACGTGGAGTCGGCGGGTGAGGATGTCCGGCCGGTGGACGTGGCGTGGTCGCTGGCCGCCACACGGGCCGCGTTCGAGAACCGGGCCGTCCTCCTCGGCACGGATCGCAGCGAACTCCTGTCCGAACTGGGGGACTTGGCGGCCGACCGTACCGTCCTGGGAGCGGTGACCGGGAACTTCGACGTAGTACCCGACGGCACGGTGTTCGTCTTCCCGGGGCAGGGGGCGCAGTGGGCGGGTATGGGGCGTGAGTTGTGGGATGTCTCGCCGGTGTTCGCGGCGTCGATGGAGGCGTGTGAGGCCGCGTTGGCGCCGTATGTGGGC
>NZ_KQ948797.1:5037-28205 GCF_001514205.1 Streptomyces griseoruber
TTTGGACGAGTTGATGGCGCACTGCGAGAGCAGTGACGTGAGGGCTCGTCGCGTCCCGGTGGACTACGCCTCCCATACCTGGCATGTGGAGGCGATCGAGGCGGAGCTGGCGCGGGTGCTCGCGGCTGTGGAGCCGCGTGCGGGTGAGGTGCCGTTCTTCTCCACGACGGAGGCGGAGGTGATCGACACGGCACGGCTGGACGGCGGGTACTGGTACCGGAATCTGCGGCAGCGGGTGCGTTTCGCGGACGCCGTCGCAGGTCTGGTGGAGCAGGGGTTCGGTGCGTTCGTCGAGGTCAGCTCGCATCCGGTGCTGGGCATGGCGGTCCAGGAGGCCGCCCCGGACGCGGTCGTGGTGGGCACTCTGCGCCGTGACAAGGGCGACGCCCACCGTTTCCTGACCTCCCTGGCCGAGGCATGGGTGCGTGGCATCCCGGTGGACTGGACGGCCGTTCTGGCCGGGCAGGACGCCCGCACGGTCCCGCTGCCGACGTACGCCTTCCAGCACCGCCCCTTCTGGTTCGAGCCCGATACCCCGCAGCTCGTCGCCGCGACCGGCGGTGTCCAGGACTCGGCGGACGCCGAGTTCTGGGCGGCCGTCGAGGAGCAGGACGTCGAAGCACTGACCGGTGTGCTCGACGTCGCCGAGGACACCGGGCAGGAGGCGCTGGCCCAAGCGCTGCCCGTGCTGTCGGCCTGGCGCCGGGGCCGCCGCGCCGCGGCCACCATCGACTCCTGGCGCTACCGCGTCGCCTGGCGGCCGACGGCCGATCCCACCCCCACCACGCTGGAAGGGACCTGGCTGGTCGTCGTCCCCGCGAGCCACGCCGGCACCGAACTCGTCCAGGTCTGCCTGGAGGGGCTCGCCACGCACGGGGCTCAGACCGTGCCCCTGTTCGTCGACTCCTCCGACACCGACCGCGAGCGGCTGGCCGCCCTGCTGACCGACGCGGCCCGGCACAGCGGTGTCGACTCCGGCCAGTTCGACGGTGTGCTCTCCTTCCTCGGGCTCGATGAGCACCCGTACCCCGAACAGCCCGGACTCGCGGCCGGTCTGGTGGCCGGGCTGGCGCTGATCCAGGCGTGCGGCGACACCGGTGTACGTGCCCCGCTGTGGCTGGTCACCAGCGGGGCCGTCACCACGGGCGACAGCGACCCCCTGCGCAACCCCGTGCAGAACGGCACCTGGGGCATGGGCAGGGTCGCCGCTCTGGAACACCCCGAGTTCTGGGGTGGCCTCGTCGACCTTCCGGAGAAGCCCGACGAGCGGACCGCCGCCCGGCTGTGCGGGATCCTCGCCGACTCCGACTCCGACTCCGCCGCCGAGGACCAGGTGGCCATCCGCCGGACCGGCATCCTGATCCGCCGACTGGCCCGGGTCCCCGCAGGCGCCACCGGCGACGGTCTCCGCAGCTGGACCTCGCGCGGCACCGCGCTGATCACCGGCGGCACCGGTGGCCTCGGCGGGCACACCGCCCGCTGGCTCGCCCGCAACGGCACCGAGCACCTCGTCCTGGTCAGCCGACGCGGCGCGGACGCACCCGGTGCCGCCGAGCTGGAAGCCGAGCTGCGCGCCCTGGGCGCCCGCGTCACCATCGCCTCCTGCGACATCGCCGACCGGGACGCCCTGGCCACGCTGATCGAGCGGGTCGAGGCCGACGGGCCGCCCATCCGCACCGTCGTGCACACCGCCGGCGTCGGCATCCTCATCCCGCTGGCCACCACCACGCTCCAGGAATTCGCCGACGGTGCCGAGGCCAAGCTGTCGGGCGTCGCGCACCTCGACGAACTCTTCTCCGACGACCGGCTCGACGCCTTCGTCGTCTTCTCCTCCGTGGCCGGTGTCTGGGGCAGCGGCGACCACGGTGCGTACGCGGCGGCCAACGCCTACGCCGACGCGGTCGCCGAGCACCGGCGGGCCCGCGGACTGGCCGGTACGTCGATCGCCTGGGGCATCTGGAGCGACGAGGGCGGCGGCATGGCCCTCGAGATCGTCCAGGAGCAACTGCGCTGGCGCGGTATCCCCTTCATGGACCCGGCCCTCGCGGTCATGGGGATGCAGCAGGTACTGGACCGCGACGAGTGCTTCGTCGCCGTCGCCGACATCGACTGGGAACGCTTCGTCCCCGTCTTCACCGCCGCCCGCCCCCGCCCCCTGCTCACCGAGGTGCCCGAGGTCGCCGAGATCCTGCGCGCCGAGGAGGACCGCCACCGGCCGGACGCGTCGGCCACGGCGAGTTCCGGTCTCGTCGACCGGCTGCGCGGTCTGGCCCCCGACGAACAGCAGCAGGCCGTACTCGACCTGGTACGCGCCCAGGTCGCCGGAGTGCTCGGGCACGGCAGCCCGAACAGCGTCGAAGTGGGCCGGGCCTTCCGGGAATTGGGCTTCGACTCGCTGACCTCGGTCGAACTGCGCAACCGCCTGAACGCGGCCACCGGCCTGCGCCTGCCGGTCACCGTGATCTTCGACCGGCCCACGGTCACCGCGCTGGCCCGCCACGTGCGCGAGGAACTGCTCGGAGACTCCGCCGCCCTTCCCGTGCCCGCCGTCTCCGCGGCACCGGACCGCGGGCCCGCCGCGGACGACGACCCGATCGTCATCGTCTCGATGAGCTGCCGCTACCCCGGCGGCGCCGACAGCCCCGAGGAACTGTGGCGGATCCTCGCCGAAGGCCGGGACGTGATCGACGCCTTCCCCGACGACCGCGACTGGGACCTCGAGGCCCTCTACGACCCGGACCCGGACCGCGAGGGCACCTGCTACGCCCGTGAGGGCGGCTTCGTCTACGACGCCGCCGACTTCGACCCCGGCTTCTTCGGCATCTCGCCGCGCGAGGCCGTCGCCATGGACCCGCAGCAGCGCCTGCTGCTGGAGACCTCCTGGGAGGTACTGGAACGGGCCGGGCTCGTCCCCGAGGAACTGCGCGGCACTCCCGTCGGCGTGTTCGTGGGCGCCGCCAACCAGGGCTTCGGCGGCCTGGACAACCTGCCCGAGGGCGTCGAGGGGCACATCGTCACCGGCAGCGCCACCAGCGTGTTGTCCGGCCGGATCGCCTACACCCTCGGCCTGGAGGGCAGCGCGGTGACCATAGACACCGCCTGCTCGTCCTCCCTGGTCGCCCTCCACATGGCGGTCCAGGCGCTGCGCTCCGGCGAGTGCTCCATGGCCCTGGCGGGCGGCGTCGCCGTGATGGTCGAGCCCATCGGCTTCATCGGCTTCGCCCGGACCCGTGGTGTCGCCAAGGACGGCCGTTCGAAGGCGTTCGCCAAGGCCGCAGACGGCATGGGCCTCGCCGAGGGCGCGGGCATGGTGCTCCTGGAGCGCCTCTCGGACGCCCGACGCAACGGTCATCCCGTGCTGGCCGTGGTCCGCTCCACCGCCCTCAACCAGGACGGCGCGAGCAACGGCCTCAGCGCCCCCAGCGGCCCCGCCCAGCAGCAGGTGATCCGGGCGGCGCTCGCCAAGGCCGGGCTGTCGCCGGCTGACGTCGACGCGGTGGAGGCGCACGGCACGGGCACGACCCTGGGCGACCCGATCGAGGCGCAGGCGCTCCTCGCCACGTACGGACGGGGCCGGGATCCGGAACGGCCGTTGTGGCTGGGCTCGTTGAAGTCCAACATCGGCCACACCCAGGCTGCCTCCGGTGTCGGCGGTGTGATGAAGATGGTGCTGGCGCTGCAGCACGGGCTCCTTCCGCCGACGCTGCACGTCGACGAGCCGACTCCGCACGTCGACTGGTCGGCGGGGGCGGTGTCGCTGCTGACCGAGGCCGTGGAGTGGCCGCAGGCCGAAGGCCGTCCGCGCCGCGCCGGCGTGTCGTCCTTCGGAGTGAGTGGCACCAACGCGCATGTGGTGTTGGAGGAGGCTCCGGTTCTGCCGGGGGTCGAGTCGGGCCGTGCGGGTGCCGGCATGTCGCCGGTGTTGGTGGCTGGTGGTGTGGTGCCGTGGGTGGTGTCGGGCCGTGGCGGTGAGGGCCTCGCGGGTCAGGCGGGCCGCCTGACCTCGGTCGTGGGTGGGGTGCGGCCGGTGGATGTGGCGTGGTCGTTGGCGGCGACGCGTACGGCGTTCGAGAACCGGGCTGTGGTCCTGGGCGGTGAGTCGGCTGAACTCGCGTCGGGGCTGGGCGTGGTGGCTGATGGTGGGGTTGTCGGTTCGGGTGTGGTGCGGGGTGCGGTGACGGGTGGTGCTGACCGGGTGGTGTTCGTGTTCCCGGGTCAGGGTGCCCAGTGGGTGGGTATGGGTCGGGAGTTGTGGGGTGTGTCGCCGGTGTTCGCGGCGTCGATGGAGGCGTGTGAGCGGGCGTTGGCTCCGCATGTGGGGTGGTCGCTGAGTGAGGTGGTGCGGGGTGCGGCCGAGCTGGTGGATGTGGATGTGGTGCAGCCGGTGTCGTGGGCGGTGATGGTGTCGCTCGCGGCGGTGTGGCGTGCGTGCGGTGTCGAGCCGTCGGTGGTGGTGGGGCATTCGCAGGGGGAGATCGCTGCTGCGGTGGTGGCGGGTGGTCTGTCGTTGGAGGACGGCGCGCGGGTGGTGGCGTTGCGGTCGCGGGCGATCCGTGAGATCGCCGGACGCGGCGGCATGGTCTCGGTCTCCCTTTCCCTCACCGGGGTCGAGGAGCTGCTGGCCGGCTGGTCGGGTCGGGTTGATGTGGCGGCGGTGAATGGTCCGGCGTCGGTGGTCGTGGCCGGTGACGCGGACGCGTTGGACGAGCTGATGGCGCACTGCGAGGCGCAGGAGATCCGCGCGCGCCGCATCCCGGTGGACTACGCCTCCCACACCTGGCACGTCGAGACGATCGAGAACGAGCTGGCGCGTGTCCTGGCGGCCGTGGAGCCGCGTTCGGGCCAGGTGCCGTTCTTCTCCACCACCGAGGCGGAGGTCGTCGACACGGCTCTGCTGGATGGGGGGTACTGGTATCGGAACCTGCGTCAGCGGGTGCGTTTCGCGGATGCTGTCCAGGGTCTGGTGGAGCAGGGGTACGGGGCGTTCGTCGAGGTCAGTTCCCACCCGGTGCTCGGGATGGCGGTCCAGGAGGCCGCACCGGACGCGGTCGTGGTGGGCACGCTGCGTCGTGACAACGGTGATGCGCACCGTCTGCTGACCTCCCTGGCGGAGGCATGGGTGCGAGGTGTCCCCGTCGACTGGACGGCCGTCCTGGCCGGACAGGACGCCCGCACGGTCCCGCTGCCCACCTACGCCTTCCAACGTCGGCGCTACTGGCTGGAGAAGACGGCTCCCGTGGCGGTTTCGGTCTCCGGGCAGGACGCGGTGGACGCCCGTTTCTGGGAGGCCGTCGAGCGCGAGGACCTGGAAGCGCTGGCGGAGACGCTGCGCGTGTCCGACAGTGAGTCGCTGGCCGGTGTCCTTCCCGCGTTGTCGGGGTGGCGCCGCGAGCAGGCGGCCCGGTCGGTGGTGGACGGCTGGCGGTACAAGGTGGTCTGGAAGCCGGTCGGCCGGGATGTCCGGGACGCCGCCCTGAGCGGCGTCTGGCTGCTCGTCGTCCCGCAGGGACACCACGACACCGCTCTGGTCACCACCCTCTTTGACGGGCTGGCCGCCCAAGGCGCCGAGGTGACCACCCTGGAGGTGGCCGCCGGTGTCGGCCGGGAACAGCTCACCGCACTGCTCGGTACCGTCGTGAGCGACGACGGCAGTGCCCGTCCGGCCGGGGTGCTGTCGCTGCTGGCGCTGGACGAGTCGCCGTACGCGCCCGGCACCGCACTCGACAACGGGCTCGCCCTCACCACGGCCCTGGTGCAGGCGCTCGGTGACGCGGGCGTGACCGCGCCGCTGTGGATCGCCACCCGCGGCGCGGTGTGCACCGGCCGTGCCGACCGTCCGGCCGCTCCCGTCCAGGCGCAGGCCTGGGGGCTCGGCCGCATCGCCGCGCTGGAGTACCCGCAGCGCTTCGGCGGGCTGGTCGACCTGCCGGCGGAGCTGGACGACCGTGCCCTCGTCCGGCTGGTGGCGGCCCTGTCCGGGGCCGTGCAGGAGGACCAGGTGGCCGTCCGGGGTTCCGCCCTGTTCACGCGGCGCCTGGAGCGGGCCGTGCTGCCCGATCCCGCGCCCGCCGCGTGGACGCCGACCGGCACCGTGCTGGTGACCGGCGGAACCGGGGGCGTGGGGGCCCAGGTCGCCCGCTGGCTGGCCCGCAACGGCGCCGGTCATCTGCTGCTGGTCGGACGCCGGGGCCCGGACGCGCCCGGCGCGGCGGAGCTGGAGGCGGAGCTGACCGCACTGGGCGCCCGCGTGACGCTCGCCGCGTGCGACGCGGCCGACCGCGACCAGCTGGCCGCGCTGCTGGCCGCCGTACCCGCGGACCAGCCGCTCACCGCGGTCGTGCACGCGGCCGCGGTGCTCGACGACGGCGTGCTGGACGGCCTCACCCCCGAGCGTGCCGAGACGGTGCTGCGGCCCAAGGTGGCGGCGGCGCTGCACCTGCACGAGCTGACCCGGGACCTGGAACTGGACGCGTTCGTGCTGTTCTCCTCGCTCGCGGGCACGCTCGGCGGCCCCGGCCAGGGCAGTTACGCGGCCGCCAACGCGTTCCTCGACGCGCTCGCCCGGCAGCGGCATGCCGACGGGCTGCCCGCCACGTCGGTCGCCTGGGGCGCCTGGGGTGGCGGCGGTCTGGCCTCCGGCGACACCGGAGAGCGGCTCGCCCGGGCCGGTATGCCCGCGATGGAACCCGAGTCGGCCCTGACGGGGCTTCAGCAGGCCGTGTCCGCCGGTGAACCGGTGCTGGCGCTGGCCGACGTACGGTGGGAGACGTACGCGTTCGCCCACTCCGACCGTGCCCCGCGGGTCCTCGCCGACCTGCCCGAGGTACGGGCGGCCCTGGCGACGCGCGGCACACCCGTGACGGACGGCGGCGACGGCAACGCGCTCACGGGGCGCCTGGCCGGCCTTCCGTACGACGACCAGCGGCGTGAACTGCTCTCTCTGGTACGGACGTTGGCCGCCGCGGCGCTCGGGTACACCGGCGCCGACCAGGTCGACGAGGAGCGGGCCTTCCGTGACCTCGGCTTCGACTCGCTCACCGCGGTGGCCCTGCGCAACACCATCGCCGAGAGCACCGGACTCCGGCTGCCGGTCACCCTGGTCTTCGACCACCCGACCGCCGTCGCGCTCGCGGCGAAGCTGCACGAGGAGCTGTTCGGCGCCGCAGGCCTGCCCGCCGACCCGGCACCGGCCGGCACACTCCGGCCGGTCGCGACGGACGACGACCCCGTGGTGATCGTCTCGATGGGCTGCCGCTACCCCGGTGGGGTGGACGGCCCGGAGGACCTGTGGCGGCTGCTCGCGCAGGGCGGTGACGCCGTGTCCGCCTTCCCCGAGGACCGCGGCTGGGACCTCGACGGCGCCTTCGACCCCGACCCGGACCGTCCGGGCACCTTCTACGCCCGCGGCGGCGGATTCCTGTACGACGCGCACCACTTCGACCCGGAGTTCTTCGGTATGAGCCCGCGCGAGGCGCTGGCCGTGGACCCGCAGCAGCGGCTGCTGCTGGAGACGTCGTGGGAGGCGTTCGAGCGGGCCGGTATCGACCCGAGGACGGTGCGCGGCAGCGCCACCGGGGTGTTCGTCGGCTCCAACTACCACGACTACGGCTCCCGGGTGCAGCGCGCCCCGAAGGACTTCGAGGGCTACCTGGCCACCGGAAGCGCCGGCAGCGTGGCCTCGGGGCGGATCTCGTACACCTTCGGTCTGGAGGGGCCGGCCGTCACCGTCGACACCGCCTGCTCCTCGTCCCTGGTGGCCCTGCACATGGCCGCGCAGGCACTGCGCTCCGGTGAGTGCACCATGGCGCTGGCCGGCGGGGTCACGGTGATCTCCTCGCTGGACACCTTCATCGAGTTCAGCCGGCAGCGCGCCCTGTCCCCGGACGGCCGCTGCAAGGCGTTCTCCGACGACGCCGACGGCGCGGGCTGGGCCGAGGGCGTCGGCGTGGTGCTGCTGGAGCGGCTCTCCGACGCCCGGCGCAACGGCCACCCCGTCCTCGCGGTGCTCGCCGGTTCGGCGGTCAACCAGGACGGCGCCAGCAACGGCCTCACCGCGCCGAGCGGCCCGGCCCAGCAGCGCGTCATCCGTCAGGCGCTGGCCGCCGCCGGGCTCTCCCCGGCCGACGTCGACGCCGTCGAGTCGCACGGCACCGGCACCCGGCTCGGCGACCCCATCGAGGCCCAGGCGCTGATGGCGACGTACGGTCAGGACCGGCCCGCGGACCGGCCGCTGCTGCTCGGCGCCCTGAAGTCCAACATCGGGCACACCCAGGCCGCCGCCGGTGTCGGCGGTGTGATCAAGATGGTGCTGGCGATGCGGCACGGTGTGCTGCCGCGCACCCTGCACGCCGACCGGCCCTCGACCAGCATCGACTGGACCGAGGGGGCGGTGGCGCTCCTGACGGAGGCGGTCGAGTGGCCTGAGGACGCGGGGCGTCCGCGCCGGGCCGGCGTGTCGGCCTTCGGCATCAGCGGCACCAACGCCCATGTGATCCTGGAGCAGCCGCCCGTCGAGGCGCCCGGGACGTCGGACCGGTCCCCGCGGCCGGCCGCCGAGGCGGAGACGCCTGAAGCTCCCGCGGCCGCCGGGGTGGTCCCCTGGGTGCTCTCCGCACGGGGCGCCGACGCCCTGCGCGCCCAGGCCGTCCGGCTGCTCGCCCACCTGGAGGACCCGGAAGGGGAACACACCGCCACACCTCTCGACATCGCGCACACCCTCGCCCTCGGGCGCACCGGCTTCGACCACCGAGCGGCCGCCGTCGGCCGCGACCATGACGAACTCCGGGCCGCCGTAAGGGCATTGGCCGAGGACCGGGAGGCTCCCGGACTGGTGCGCGGGGTGCGGCGCCGAGGCGGACGCACCGCGTTCCTCTTCAGCGGCCAGGGCAGCCAGCGACCGGGCACGGGCCGTGATCTGTACGCCGCCCACCCGGTGTTCGCCGACGCCCTCGACGCAGTCTGCGCCGAACTCGACCGTGACCTCGAACGGCCGCTGAAGGAGGTGCTGTTCGCCCCGGCCGGTACCCCCGACGCCGAGCTGCTGGACCGCACCGCCTACACGCAGGCCGCGCTGTTCGCCCTGGAAGTGGCCCAGTACCGGCTGTTGGAGCACTGGGGGCTGCGCCCGGACATCGTGGTCGGCCACTCCATCGGCGAACTGGCCGCCGCCCATGTCGCCGGGGTGTTCGACCTCGCCGGCGCCTGCCGTCTGGTCGCGGCCCGGGGCCGGCTGATGCAGCAACTGCCCGACGGCGGCGCCATGCTGGCCGTCCAGGCGGGCGAGGCGGAGGTCGTGGAAGCCCTGCGCACCTACGAGGACCGGGTCTCCCTCGCCGCCGTCAACGGCCCGGCGTCCGTGGTCGTCTCCGGCGACGAGGACGCCGTGGAGGAACTCGCCGAGGCATGGCGCGAGGCCGGGCTGCGCACCAAGCGGCTGACGGTGTCCCACGCCTTCCACTCGCCGCGCATGGAACCGATGCAGGCCCGCTTCGCGGCCGCAGCCCGCGAGACGACGTACACGCCCCCGAGCGTGCCCGTCGTCTGCGACCTCACCGGCGAACTCGCCGACTCCGGGCAGCTGGAGGGCGTCGACTACTGGGTTCGCCATGTGCGCGGTACGGTCCGCTGGGCCGACGTCGTCGCCACCCTGGAGGGGCAGGGCGTCACCGCCTACCTCGAACTGGGCCCCGACGCGGTGCTCACCGCCATGACCCGCGACTGTCTCGCCGAGCCGCAGGCCGCCGTCGTCACACCGCTGCTGCGCCGCGACCGGTCCGAGGAGACGGCGGTCACGACCGCCGTCGCCACGCTCCACGTGCACGGCGCGGGCCCCGACTGGGCCCGGTACTTCGCCGGTCGTCCGGTGCGCCGGGCCGAGCTGCCGACGTACGCCTTCCAGCACGCCCGGTACTGGCTCGACGCCGACCCCGGCGTCCCGGACCTCGCCGCCGCCGGGCTCTCCGCCGGGGAGCATCCGCTGCTCGCCGCGGGCACGGCCCTCGCGGGCGGCGACGGCTACCTGCTCACCGGACGGCTGTCGCTCAGCAGCCATCCCTGGCTCGCCGACCACGCGGTCTCCGGCACCGCGATCCTGCCCGGCACGGCCTTCCTGGAGCTGGCCCTGCTGGCCGCCGACCGGGTCGGCTGCACCGTCGTCGACGAACTCACCCTGGAGGCGCCGCTCGTGCTGCCCGAACAGGGTGCCGTGCACCTCCAGGTCACCGTCGGAGAGACCGGCGAGCAGGGGGTGCGCGCCGTGACCGTGCACTCCCGCCCGGACGACGCGGCGGACGACGAGCCCTGGACCCGCCACGCGCTCGGTCAACTCAGCCCCGCGGGGCCCCCGGCCGACGACGTCCCGCTCGGGCCGTGGCCGCCGCAGGGTGCCGAGGAGATCGCGGTGGACGGGCTCTACGACCGCTTCGCCGCCGGCGGTTTCGGTTACGGACCCGCGTTCCAGGGGCTGACCGCCGCCTGGAGGCACGGCGAGGACGTGTACGCCGAGGTCGAGCCGCCCGCCGAGGTCGCCGCCGACCTCGGTGGCTACGGGCTGCACCCCGCCCTGCTGGACGCCGCCCTGCAGACCGTCGGACTGACCACGAGCGCCGCGTCCGGTCCCGCGCTCATGCCGTTCAGCTGGACCGGTGTACGGCTGCACGCGCGGGGAGCCGGCGCGCTGCGGGTGCGTCTCGTCCCGGCCGGCCCCGACACGGTCGCGCTGACCGTCGCCGATCCCGCGGGCAGTCCCGTCGTCACGGTGAGCGGACTGACCCTGCGCCCCCTGCCCGCCGGGCACCTCGCGGACACCGCCCGGGCCGCCGCCCGTCATCTCTACGAACTGGAGTGGGTGACCCCGGCCGCCGTACCCGCCCGGCCCGCCGCCGGGTTCGCCGTCCTGGACGGCGACGGCGACCCCGCTCTCCGGGAGGCCCTGACCGCCGCCGGGTTCACCGCCGCAGCCCACCCCGACCTGGACGGCCTCGCCCGCGCCGTCGCCGTCGGTGACCTCTCGGTACCCGGGACGGTGCTGGCCTCCGTGCCCGGTCTCGGTGACGACACGGCGGGGCTGCCGGCCGGAACCGAGGCGGCCGCCGCCGTGCGCCGGGTGACCGGCCACGTGCTGCGGCTGCTCCAGGAGTGGCTCGCCGACGACACCTTCAACGCCACCCGCCTGGTGCTGGTCACCCGGCGCGCCGTGACCGTCGACGACGGCGACCGGGCGCCCGACCCGGTGACGGCGGCCGTATGGGGTCTGGTGCGCACCGCGCAGACCGAGAACCCGGACCGGTTCCTGCTCCTCGACTGGGACGGTGCCCAGGAGTCGTACCGGGCGCTGCCCGTGGCGGCCCGCCACGAGGAACCGCAGGTCACCCTCCGCAAGGGCGAGTCGCGGGTGCCGCGGCTGGTCCGTGCGCGGCTGTCCCAGCCCGCCGACGGCGACACCGGTGCGCCGCTCGACCCGGACGGCACCGTCCTGGTCACCGGGGCCACCGGCGCCCTCGGCGGCCTCGTCGCCCGGCACCTGGCCGACCGGCACGGTGCCCGGCACCTGCTGCTCGTCGGCCGCCGCGGCCCCGCCGCGCCCGGCGCCCGGGAACTCCTCGACGACCTGACCGCGCTCGGCGCCCGAGCCGAACTCGTCGCCTGCGACACCTCCGACCGGGAGGCGCTGGCCGCACTGCTCGCCACGGTCCCCGCGGAGCACCCGCTCACCGCCGTGGTGCACACCGCGGGTGTCCTCGACGACGGTGTCATCGGTTCCCTCACCCAGGAACGACTCGACACGGTGCTCGCCGCCAAGGCCGACACCGCGCTGCATCTGCACGAACTGACCCGGGACAGCGAGCTGCGCGCCTTCGTGCTCTACTCCTCGCTGGCCGGCGTCCTCGGCGGCTCGGGACAGGGCAACTACGCGGCGGCCAACGCCTTCCTCGACGCCTTCGCCCGGCAGCGGCGCGCCCACGGCCTGCCCGCCCAGTCACTGGCGTGGGGCCTGTGGGAGGAGCGGTCGGCCATGACCGGCAAGCTGGACCAGGCCGACCTGGTGCGGATGGCGCGCGGCGGCGTCGTCCCGATGCCGTCCGAGCAGGCCCTCGGCCTCTTCGACGCCGCCCTGGCGGCCGACCGGGCGGTGCTGGTCCCGGCCCGCTTCGACACGGCCGGGCTGCGGACACCCGACGGGGAGGTCCCGGCCCTGCTGCGGTCCCTCGTCAAGCCCGCCCCCGGCCGCCGCACCTCCGCTGCCGGAGCCGACGGAGCCGCGCCCGCCGAGCGGCTGCGCCGCAGGCTCGCGGAGCTGGACGCCGAGGCGCGCCTCGCGGTGCTGGCGGACCTCGTCCGCGACCATGCGGCGGCCGTCCTCGGCTACGCCGACTCCGAGGCGGTGGACCCCGAACGCGGCTTCCTGGAGATGGGCTTCGACTCGCTGACCGCCGTCGAGCTGCGCAACAGGCTCACCACCGCGACCGGGCTCAGGCTGCCGGCCACACTGCTGTTCGACTACCCGACGCCCCTCGGGCTGGCCCGCCACCTGCAGACCGAGACCGCGCCGGGCGCCGCGGCGGCCGTACAGCCGATGCTGGCGGAACTCGACCGGCTGGAGGGCGCGTTGGCGGAGATCGCCGGAGACGAGCAGGTGCGCTCCGCACTGGCCGGGCGGCTGCGCGGACTGCTGTCCACGCTGGACACGGCCGCACCCGGCGGCACCACGTCGGCATCCGCCGGGGGCGGCCACGATGACCAGGGCGGGCCCCCGGAGGCGGCCGTCGAGGAGCGGATCGACGCGGCCAGCGACGACGACCTCTTCGACTTCATCGACCAGCAGTTCGGGTCCGCGTGACCGGATCCCGACGGTAACCCGCCCGCGCGGCCGGCCCTGCGTGCCGTCCTGCGTCCCTCGTCACTGATGGAACGTCAATTGTCCTGCCAGATATAGGACTTCACCTAACAGATGCCGTGATCGGCCCATGTGGGGTGGCGTTCGGTGAATCGTTGCCCCGGGGCCGCCCTTCGGTCCCGGTGCGGCCATCGGGCTGTGAAAGGAGCTGGAGGCCATGGAGCGAGCGGCAGTCGTCGCCGGACTCGGGGGCTGGGTACCCCCCACCGTCGTCAGCAACGACCAACTGGCGGAGGTCCTCGACACCAGCGACGAGTGGATCCGCCGCCGTACCGGCATCCGGGAGCGCCGCTGGGTCTCACCGGGGCAGTCCACCGGCGACCTGGCCGTGGAGGCCGGGCGGCGGGCGCTGGCCTCCGCCGGGCTGGAGGGCGTGGACGCGGTGGTCCTCGCCACCAGTTCCCCGGACCGGCACTGTCCCGCGACCGCGCCCGAGGTGGCCACCCGGCTGGGACTCGGGCCGGTTCCGGCGTTCGACGTGGCGGCGGTGTGCACCGGTTTTGTGTACGCCCTCGCGACGGGCGCCGGCCTGGTCGCGCTCGGCGCCGCCGAGACCGTGCTGGTCGTCGGCGCCGACGCGTTCTCCACGCTCCTCGCCCCGGACGACCGCTCGACCCGGGTGATCTTCGGTGACGGTGGCGGCGCGGTGGTGCTGCGCGCCGGGTCGTCGACCGAACCCGGGGCGCTCACCGGGCTGAACCTCGGCAGCGACGGCAGCCTCAGCGATCTGATCGAGGTGCCGGCCGGCGGGTCCCGGCAGCGCTCCACGGGCGTGCCGGCCAAGACCGAGGACACCTACTTCACGATGCAGGGACAGACCGTCTACGCACAGGCGGTGCGGCGGATGGCGGAGTCCGTCCAGGAGACCGTCGAACGCACCGGGTGGAACCTGGCGGAGATCGACTCCTTCGTGCTGCACCAGGCCAACGCCCGGATCCTGGCGGCCGTCGCCCGGCGGCTCGGCCGGCCGCCGGAGCGGTTCCTCTCCAACATCGAGACACGGGGCAACACGGTCGCCGCCTCGATCCCCCTGGCCCTGGCCGACGGGGTCGCCTCCGGTGAGCTGCGCCCCGGGCACAAGGTGGTGCTGGCCGGCTTCGGCGGCGGCCTCACCTGGGGATCGATGGCGCTGGTCTGGCCCCGCCTCGCAGCGCACCGGACGGTGTCGCCGGAGCCCGCGGCCGCCGCGACGGAGGTCGGCATGCCCTGATCGATGCACGCTGCCCCCGAAGCCCCCGAAGCCCCCGAAGCCCCCGAAGCCCCCGAAGCCCCCGAAGCCCCCGAAGCCGAGCCCCGGAAGCCCCCGAAGCCCCGGAACCACGTGACCAGGAGGAACGTTGGCCGCGGAGTCGATCGTCGCCCAGTTGCTGACGCCTGAGGGACGAGCCGATCCCTACCCGCTGTACGAGCGCGCCCACGCACTCGGACCCGCTGTGCCGGCCGGTGACGGTCTGCTGCTGGTCAGCGGCTACGACGCCTGCCGACAGGCGCTGCGCAGTCCGGGCCTGGGGGCCGACATCAATCTGGTGACCTGGGGCGCCGACATCGCCGTACACCCTTCGCTGGCCCTGCTGAGCCGTTCCCTTCTGGTCGCCAACCCGCCCCACCACGGGCGGCTGCGTTCGCCGATGTCCCAGGTGTTTACCGCCCGACGGATGGCGGCCCTGGAAGCGGGGATCGCCGGTATCACCGACGCCCTGCTCGACACCCTCGCGGAGGCCGGCTCCACCCCGGTGGACTTCATGGACGCCTTCGCGTTCCCCCTGCCCGCCCATGTCATCTGCGACCTGCTGGGAGTCCCCGTCGAGGACCGGCACCGGTTCCGGGGCTACGCCGCCGACCTGATGGCCACTCTGGAACTGCTCGCCGACCCCTCCGGCCTGGAAGCCGCCGACCGTGCGGCGCTCGAGGTCCACCGGTACTTCACCGAGCTGGCCGACAAGCGACGGGCCGAGCCGCGCGACGACCTGGTCACCGCCATGGTGACGGCGCGCGACGAGGGGGTGTTGCACGACGACGAGGAGCTCGTGGCGAACCTCGCCAGTCTGCTGCTGGCCGGATTCGAGACCACCACCTACCTCCTCGGCAACGGTCTGCAACTGCTGTTCGAGCACCCCGCGACGATGGCCGGCCTGCGTGCCGGAACGGTCCCGGTGCAGGGATTCGTCGAGGAGGTGCTGCGCCACGATTCACCGGTGCAGGTGAGCAACCGGGCCGTGCTGACCGACGGCGTCCGCGTCGGGGGCGTGCCGGTGCCGGTGGGCAGCCATGTGGTGCTGCTGCTGGGCGCCGCCAACCGCGATCCGGCCCGCTACGAGGACCCGGACCGCTTCGATCCCCACCGTCAGGACATCCAGCCGCTCAGCTTCGGCGGGGGAGCGCACCACTGTCTCGGCGCCATGCTGGCCCGGCTGGAGGCGGCCACCGCCTTCAGCCGGCTGCTGGCGCGGTTCCCCGCCCTGCGCCCGGCCCCCGGAGACGGGCCGGCCCGCCGTGACCGGCTCGTCCTGCGCGGTCACCAGAGCCTGCCGGTCGTCCTGACCTGAGACGAACGACCGGCGATTTCCAGCGAAGTTGCCACGGCGCCCGACTCGAAGGGTTTCGCCCGGTCCCGCCGTGAGACGTCCGGTGAGGTCGCTCGCAAGCCATGCGGAGGAATCAAGTTGTCGCTCACCACGGAATCCGAACACCAGTCCCTCGGGATTCTGTCGCCCTCCAGCGAGGAGTCCCTGATCGCCCGGTGCGCCGGTGGAAAGGGCAGAAACCTGCACGCCCTGACCGCGGCCGGCTTCCAGGTGCCGGACTGGTCGGTGATCGGCCTCGACGTCTTCGCCGGCTTCTCCCGGAACAGCGGACTCGACGAGCGTCTGGCCCGGCTGCTCGCCGACGGCTGGGACACCGCGGCCGGGCGGGTCGCCGCCGAGATCGCCGCCCTCGTCGGGGCGACACCCCTCGACGAGCGCACTGCCTCGGCCATCGCCCTGGCCTACCGGCAGGCCGGCGGCGGCCTGGTGGCCGTGCGCTCGTCCGGCCGGGAGGAGGACGGCACCGAGCACTCCTTCGCCGGCCAGTTCGACAGCTTCCTCAACGTCAGCGGCCTGGACGAGGTCACCGCCCATGTCCGCCGGTGCTGGGCCTCCGGATTCTCCGAACGGTCCCTGCGCTACCGCGCGCAGCGCGGACTGCCGCCCGACACCGGTGGCGTCGCCGTCATCGTCCAGCGCATGGTGCCCGCGGAGCGCAGCGGCGTGCTGTTCACCGCCGACCCGACGGCCGGCCGGACGGACCGCCATGTGGTCAGCGCCGTCCACGGTCTGGGGGAGGGACTGGTCTCCGGCGCGGTCGACGCCGACACCGTCGTCCTCGACGCCACCACCGGCGAACCGCTCAGCACGGTGATCGGCGACAAGCAGGAACGCTACGACGCCGGCACCGGACCGGGCTGCACCGTGTCGCCGGTCACCGACGAGGACCGCGAGGCGCTGTCCCTGACCGCCGACGACCTGGCCCTGCTGCACGCCGCCGGGGTGCGCGCGACCGCCCACTACGGCGCCCCGCAGGACATCGAATGGGCCATCGCCGACGGCACCCTGTGGCTCCTGCAGAGCCGCCCCGTCACCTCCCTCGGTGACCGGCCCGGCACCGCGCCGGAACCCGAGGGGGAGCTGCGGATCTGGGACAACTCCAACATCATCGAAAGCTTCAGCGGCGTCGTCTCCCCGCTCACCTACAGCTTCGCCGCCGACACCTACGCCAAGGTGTACGAGAGTTACGCCCGCGCCCTGGGCGTCCGGGGCGAGCAGCTCCGTGAGGTCCAGGAGTGGACCCCGCACCTGCTCGGATACGTCCACGGACGCGTCTACTACAACCTGTACCACTGGTACCGCATGGTGCGCCTGGCGCCGCTGTATCCGCTCAACCGCCGGGTGCTGGAGAAGTCGCTGGGCGTCGCGGAGAACATCTCCGACGAGACCGCCGACGCCCTGCACCCGTTCACACCACGGCCCGGGCTGCGCGGCCGCATCGCCCGGCTGGCCCGTACGGCAGTCTTCGCCCGGCGCTTCCTGACCATCGGGAAGTCCGTGGAGACCTTCCACCGCGACTTCTACCGGGCGTACGAGGTCTTCAACCACGTCGACTACGACGCGCTGCCCGGTGACGAGACCTACCGCCGCTTCCGCCGGCTGCAGAAGGAACTCATCGAGAAGTGGGGCCCCATGCAGGCCCTGGACGCCACGATCCTGCTCTCCGTCGGCCTGCTGGCCCTGCTCACCCGCCGATGGCTGCCCGACGCCCCCGAGTGGTTCACCTGGGCCGCGGCCGCTCCCGGCGGCGACGTCGAGTCCGCCGAACCGGCCTGGGCCCTGGCCGAACTGGCCACAAAGGTGCGCGCGGACGACGAGGCGCGGCACCTGCTGGAGCACACCCCCGACGCCGACGCCTACCAGGCACTGGCCGAGGCAGGCCACACCGGCATCGTGGCCGCCGTCGACGCCTACGTCGCCTCCTACGGCTACCGCAGCCCCGACGAGCTCAAGCTCGAGGTCCCCGACCTGTACGAGAACCCGGCCGGGCTGTTCACCCTGCTGCGCGACGCCCTGCCCGAGACCCGGGGCGGCGGCGCGGGCGAGCACCGGGGCGAGGCCGACGCCTACCTCGACCGGCATCTGCGCGGTCCCCGCCGCTGGGTGTACGAGCGGGTTCGGCGCAAGGCCCGCGCCGCCCTCACCGACCGCGAACGGCTCCGGTTCTGCCGCACCCGCGCCTTCGGCGCCGCCAAACGGATGCTGCGCGCCCTGGGCCGCGACCTCGCCCACGCCGGTGCCCTCACCGCCTGGGACGACGTGTTCATGCTGCGCCTGGAGGAGGTCCGGGGCGCCTACGAGGGCATGATCGCCCACACCGAGCTGAAGGACCTGGCCGTCCTGCGGCGCACCCGGCTCGCCGCGGACGCCGCGCTGCACGCGCCGGCCCGCTTCACCACCCGGGGCGCACCCTACTGGTCGGGCAACCTGGAACGGGCCGGCTGGGGCAGCGGGCCCGCCGCCCGCAGCGGCGCGCGTGAACTGCGCGGCACCCCCTGCTGCCCCGGAGTCGTCGAAGGACCCGCGGTGGTCACCGACACGCCCCGCGACATCGGCGGCGGCATCCTGCTCACCTACCGCACCGACCCCGGCTGGGTGGCCGCACTGCCCTCGGCCGCCGCGCTGGTCATCGAACGCGGCAGCCCGCTGACCCATGTCGCCGTCGTCGCACGGGAGTTGGGCATTCCGACGGTGGTCCAGGTCAGGAACGCCACCACCGAGATCCGCACCGGCAGCCTCCTGCGCGTCGACGGCGCCGCCGGCACGGTCACCGTACTCGCCGGTCCGCCCGACGGCGGCGCGTCCGCCGCGACCCCGGACACTCCCAGGACGGAGACACATCCGTGATCCTCACCGAGGACGAACTGCAGGACCTGCTCGACAAGGCGCTCGCCGAACTCCCCCCGGGCGCCGACTGGGCGGTGGTGCTCGAGGGCTCCATCGCGGAGGGCTTCGGCAACCCCTCCTCCGACATCGACTTCCTGCTCATCGCCCGGTCCGAGGACGACCTGCCCACCATGCCGTCGCTGCTCTTCGTCGACGGCCGCAGGGTGGAGATCCGCACCCGGTCGGTGCGCCAGCTCGCCGACCAGTTCCGCGCACTGACGGAGGGCGCCGGACGCCCCGGCCGGCTCTCCGAGGATCTGCTCAACCGATGCCAGCGGCTGCTGAACAGCCATCCGCTGCGCGGCCATGGCCTGGTCGACGAGGTCAAGGCGATGCTGCCGATGGAGCGGTTCGCCCGGATCGCCGCCGACTGGTGGGCGTATCAGGCCCGGCAGTCCCTGCGGCACGCGATGGCGCTGCTCTGCCTCGGTGAGACCGACGAGGCGGTCGACTGGACCCGCGCCGGACTCCTGCAGACCATCAAGTCCTGGGCGGCCGGGCAGAACGAGACCTACCTCGAACCCAAGTGGCTGTCCATGCAGCTCGACCGGGCCGGCCGGCCCGACGTGCGCGACCGCTACTGGGAGCTGGAGGCGGCCGCCCCCGCACCCGGCGACACCCACGCCGCCCGGACGCACCTGACCGCCTGCCTCGGCTTCGCCGGGGAACTCGGCCTCACCGGCGTCCCCTGGCGGCCCGAGCGGCTCACCGTCGAACGCGTCGCGGGCGTGACCACCTGGCAGACCGACGCGCGGGTGCACGTGGTCCGCGCGCGGCGCGAGGTGTTCGCCCTCGGCGAGCACGCCGGAGCGGTCTGGCGCTCCCTGGTCCTGGGCCGGCCGCTGCCCCAGGTACTGGCCGCCGCCTCGGACACCGGTGTCGCCGAACCCGGCCCGCTGCTGGCCGCGTTCGTGCGCTACGGGCTGATCCGGCTGGCCTGGAAGGGCGGCGGCACCGTGACACCGGCGCTGCCGCTCGCCGCGCCACCCGGCCCCGTCACCCCGCCGCCGTCCACCGCGCAGCCGCTGCTGTCGGTGCGGGGCGCGGCCGTCAGCGGCCCCGAGGCCATCGACCTCGTGCCGCTGCCCGCCGAGCGGTTCGCCGCCGCCACCATGGCCCTGGTGTGGTCCAACGTCGTCGTCGAGAACGCCGTCGAGGACCTGACCGGCGCCCTCCAGCGAGGCCAGTGGCGGGTCGCCGAGCTCACCGCCCGCCGCGCTGTGCACGCCGCGCTGCGCGGCCTGTTCAGCGCGTACGGCGTCAACCCGCTGCCCGCCGACTCCGACCTCGTCCGCCGTATCGGCCTGCTGCCGCCCGCCACCCTGCCGCTGGGGACGCGCGCCGGGGAACTCCTGCGCCGCACCATCGACTCGCCGGAGATCGGCCAGGAGGTCCTCGCGGATCTGCGCGACTACGTCGCCCTGGTGCGCGGCACGGCGGGCGCCGACGCCTTCCCGCTCTCCTTCGACTCCGCGGACACCTGGCGGGCCACGCTGGAGCTCGGCTACGACTGGCTGCGCATCGGCGCGTACCTCGACGCGGCACTGCCCCTCGAGGAAGCCCGCGACCTGCTCGCCAGCAACGGCACCCAGCCCCACCAGGCCGCCTGAGCCCCGCCGCCCCCTCCTGGAGGACCGATCGATGCCCGACCCGATGACCGTGCTGGTGACCGGTGCCAGCGGCTTCGTCGGCGCGGAGGTGACCGCCCGGCTCACCGGCGCGGGCCACACCGTGCTCACCCTGCTGCACAGCAACGGCGACATCGTCCGCAACAACGGCCGGAGACTCACCCCCGGGCCGGGCACCCTCACCCGGATCTCCGGTGACGTCACCCGCCCCGGCCTCGGTCTGACCGAGGACGACCGCAGGCTCGCCGCGACCGCCGACCGGATCGTGCACTGCGCCGCCGTCACCGACTTCGGACTGCCCGACGAGCGGTACGAGAGCGTCAACGTCGCCGGCACCCGGCACGTCCTGGACCTCGCCCTGGCCCACCGCACCCCGACGGTGCACGTCAGTACGGCCTATGTGTGCGGGGAGCGTGACGGCGTCGCCCTCGAGGACGAGCTCGACGTCGGCCAGCGGCCCGGCAACGGCTACGAGAGGAGCAAACTCACCGCGGAGACCATGGTCCGCAAGGCCGCCGCGGAGGGTCTGCCGGTGACCGTGGTGCGCCCCAGCATCGTCACCGGCGCCGCCCGCACCGGCCGCTCCCGTGACTTCAAGACCGTCTACCCCGTGCTCAAGATCATCACCAGGGGCCTGGTGCGCACCATACCCGGCCACTACGACGCCGCCCTGGACCTCGTGCCGGTCGACCACGTGGCCGACCTGGTGACGGAGGCCGCCACCCGCTTCGAGAGCGCCGAGGGCCTCACTCTGCACGCGGTCGGCCAGGTGCTGACCCTGCGGGACTTCTCCGACGTCCTCGCCGAGTACCCGTCCTTCCAGGTGGCGAGGTTCGTCCCCCCGGCCACGTTCTCCGCGTCGGCCCTGTCCGACCGCGAACGCCCCTACTACGACCGTGTCATCTCCCTCTACGACACCTACTTCCGGCGGCGCGTCCGCTTCGACGACAGCCGGGCCGCCGCCTTCAGCGGGCGTCCGGCGTACGCGGGCGGACGGCCCTACCTGCGCCGCCTCCTCGACCACTGCCTCAAGGTCGGCTACCTCGGTGCGCCCCCGCCCCGGGAGCCGGCCGCGAGCCCGACGGACGGGAGCACCCCGTGACGACCCACCGCGACCACCACCCCGAGCCGGTCCACGGCATCCCGGTCTCGCCGCTGCTCACCTGCCACCCGGAGAAACAGCGGCTCTACGGCGCGGACACCTACTACCAGGAGAGCTACGAACAGCTCGCCGCCCTCACCGACGACGCCACCGCCTTCGCCCACCGCCACGCCGCGCTGCTGCTGAAGCCCGACGCCGTGGTGGCCCGGACGCTGGACGCGGCCGTGGAGTGGCTGGCCGAGCAGGACTTCCGGATCGTCGGCGCGGCGACCACCCGGCTGACCCGGACCATGATCCGCTCCCTGTGGTACTTCCAGTGGAACCTCGCCACCCCCTACCGCAGGCGGCTCGCCGCGCTCTTCCTGGAGGACGCGGACGCCCTCGTCCTGCTCGTCCGCCCCGGACGCGACAGCGACATCCCGGCCTCGGTCCGCCTCACCCGGCTGAAGGGGCCCACCGACCCCGAAGCCCGGGTGCCCGGCCAGCTCCGCCACCTGCTCGGCCGCTACAGCTACCTGCTCAACCTCGTGCACACCCCCGACGAACCCGCCGACGTGCTGCGCGAATTGGCCGTCCACTTCGACCACGCCGAGCGGGAGCGCCTCTTCCGCTCCGCGCTGGCGGACGAGGACCGCACCGGCCACGCCCTCGACCTGGCCGACGAGCTGTACGCCAACACCAAGCCCCGCGACCTCGACTTCGAGCCCGCCGCCGAACGCCTGCGCGCCGCGCTCTGCGGCCGGCCCGGCCTCGACCCCCACGCCACCCCGCGTCAACTCCTGGAACACGCCTGGGAGCACGGCCTCGACATCGATCCGTGGGACACCGTCATCGTCGGATCCAAGGTGCTCCCCATGCGGCAGCCGGGTCGCGCACCGGTACTGGACGGCGCCGGCGTCGACCAGTGGCGCCGCCACCTGGACGCCGTTCGCGGCACCCTGAACTGAACGAGGAGCCGCCATGCAGTTCGCCCGGACACTCCCGAGGGAACTGGTGCACCGGGCAGCGATCGCGGAGGTCTTCCTGACCGACGCGGAGCGCCTCGGCGAGGACGAGGTGCGGCTGGCCGCGCAGCTTCCCCGCCTCCACCCCTTCTACGGCGACGTCCTCGGCCCCCGCAGCCACCACGACCCCCTGCTGCTGCTGGAGGCCTGCCGCCAGGGCATCTTCGTGGTGGCCCACCGCCACCTCGACATACCCCTGGGGCACAAGTTCCTGTTGCGGACGGTCGAGTACGAGGTGCCCGATCCCGACGCCCTGGCCTGCGGGGACACCCCGACCGAAGCGGTCATCGGCGTCCGTGTCGAGTACCGGATCCGCAACCGGACCGGCGTGACGGGCCTGCGACTGCGCTTCACCGCGGCCATCGGCGCGCGGCAGGCCCTGCTGGCCCGCATCGACTACGCATGGATGCCACCGGAGAAGTGGACCCGCCTGCGGGCCGGGCAGCGCCACGCCCTCGGCCTGGGCGAAACGCCCGTCGCGCGGCCCGGACGGCCCGTCGCCCCCGGCCGGGTCGGCCGGCGCGACCGCGCCAACGCGGTGATCACGCCGCCGCACACCTCGCCCGACGGCGTCCGCACGGCCCAGCTGGCCGCCGAGACCACCCACCCGACCCTCTACGACCACTGGGTCGACCACGTTCCCGGCATGCTGGAACTGGAGGCGGTCCGGCAACTGGCCCTGATCGCCGCCGTGGCCGAGGGCGCGGTCCGCGCTCCCACGGCGCTGCCGGTCCGCCTGCGGGCCCGGTTCCGCTGCTTCGCCGAGATGGACCTGCCCCTGGAGTGCCGGACCGCCCCGGTGGTGCCGGGCGCCGACCTCGAGTGCACCCTGCACCAGCCCGGCGCCCTGGTCGCCGAGGCCCGCATCGGGTTCGCCGACCGGAACACGGCCGGCCTGGCCGGCGCGCTCGCGGCCCCGGCACCCCACGCGCACGTCTGAGCGCCCCCATGACGGAAGACACCGGAACCCGTACCCGAGACAGAGGACACCCCTCAGTGAGCGCCGTCGCCTGGCCCCGTGTCCCCGGCCGGCTGGGCCGATTCGTGCTGCGCATGTTCCGGCCCCAC
>NZ_KQ948797.1:28386-38516 GCF_001514205.1 Streptomyces griseoruber
ATCTACGCCACCTACGGCCTGCTGTGGGTCCTGGCCCTGGAGGGCTCCGCGGTGGCCCTGACCGGCACGGCCTGGCGGCCGACCGGGGCCACCTGGGTGCGGGTCCTCAGCGTCGTCCTCGCGCTGCTGTTCCTGCGGATGCTCGATGAGCAGAAGGACCTCGCCTACGACCGTGTGCACCATCCGGACCGGCCCCTGGTCACCGGTGCGATCACCGTCGCCGAGCTGCGCGGCGCCATGGCCGCCCTCACCGCGGTGGTGGCCGGCCTGAACGCGGCGCTGTCCGCCACCGCCGTCCTGCTGATCCTGGCAGCCCTCGGCTACGGAGTGTTCCTCGCCGTCCTGGAACGCCTCTCCGCGGCGGTGCGCGACCGGCACCTGCTCAACCTCGCGGTCACCTACCCGGTGCAGGTGCTGCTCGGCGTCTATGTGTACGGTTCGCTGGCCGCCGCCGGGACCGTCACCGCCGACCGGCGTGGAGCGCTGCTGCTCGGCCTGTGCGCGTGTGTCTTCCTGCATTTCGAGTTCGCGCGCAAGACCGCGTGGGAGGCGGAGCCGGGCACCCATCTGTACTCGGCCGACCTCGGCCCCCGGGGCAGCGCCGCCGTCACCGCCGCTCTCGCGGCCGGGGCGGTCGTCTGCCAGGTCGTCCTGTTCGCGCCGGACGGCGCCGTCGGGCTGCTCCCGTGCCTGACGGCGGTCCTGCCGGCCTGGGGCGCCCGGCGGTTCCTGGCCGCGCGCCGCGGCGGCTGGCCCCTGCTCACCGCGACGGGGTTCGTCGTGACGACATACCTCGCCCTGGCCCTCCGGGCGGTGCTGCTGCCGTGACCACTCCACCTTCCCTGTCGGGCGAGGAGTTGCTGACCACGACCCGTTCCGTCCGGCGCGGCCTGGACCTGGAGCGCCCCGTGGACCCGGAACTGGTCAAGGACTGCCTGCGTATCGCCCTGCAGGCCCCCAACGGCAACAACCGCCAGAGGTGGCACTGGCTGCTGCTCACCGATCCGCGGATCCGCGCCGGCGTCGCCGAGGTGTACCGGGCCGCCTTCCACGACCGCAACGGCGCCGCACTGCGGCGGCTGGACGAGCAGCCCGAGGGAACCCGCTCCGTGCTCACCGGCGCCCGGCTGCTGGCCGAGCGGCTGCACCGGGTGCCCGTCCTGGTCGTCCCCTGCCTCGAACTGCCCGACGGCCGGCTGCCGGAGGGCAATCAGGCCGGTGTCTGGGGATCGCTGCTGCCGGCGGCCTGGAGCTATGCGCTGGCCGCCCGCAGCCGGGGCCTGGTCACCGCCTGGACCGCCGTCCATCTGGACCGCGAGCGGGAGGTCGCCGACCTGCTGGGCCTGCCGCCCACCGTCCGCCAGGGCGCCCTGCTGCCGACGGCGTATCCCCTGCGCACCGCGTTCCGGCCGGGGCCGCGGCGGCCGCTCGAGGAGGTCCTGCACCAGGACGGCTGGTAGGGCGGCTGGAAGGGCGGCGACCGCACCTGACGCGGCTGCCGGGGCGCGAGTCGAGCGGAACGCCGAAAGGGTCCGGGGCCCTCCGCCGCCGTGCTGCGGCAAAGGGCCCCGGACGTCGTCCGTCGGCGTCGGCTCAGCCTTCGTTCCACTTGAAGAACCGGAGCGTCAGCGCGGTCACCACGGCGGCGAAGGCCAGCATGCCGCCCATCGTGGGCAGGACGTCCAGCACACCGCCGCCCCGGCTCAGCACCGACTCCCCGCCCTCCACGAGGTAGTGCAACGGCATCACGTACGAGATCGCCCTGACCCACTCCGGGGCGCTGTCCAGCGAGAAGAACGACCCCGACAGCAGCGACATAGGCAGCACCAGCAGCTGGGCCAGGCCGCCCGCGGACTCCTCGGTGTTGGTGACCGAGCCGATGAGCAGGCCCAGCGACATCAGGGCCAGCGTCCCGCACACCACGAGCGGCACCACCAGCCACCAGTTCCCGGTGAGCCTGAGACCGAAGTACGGCAGGGTCGCCACCGCCAGGAACAGGGCCGTCTGGGTCAACGCCATCAGCATCGTCATGGAGATACGGGCGGCCACCACCTCCCAGGGGCGGATGGGCGACAGCTGCATCCGCTGGAGGATCTTCTTGCGGCGCAGCGTCACCAGCGTCAGGGCGGTGCTGAACACCGCGCTGGTGGCGATGGCGAAGCCCAGCAGACCGGGGGTCAGGTACTGGATGGGCTTGACCGACTCGTCCTCGACCTGACTGGCCTTCAGCGTGTACTTGGCGGGCATGCCGGTGGCGGCCAGGTTGGCCTGCTCCAGCACCGCGTTCAGCGTCGCGCGGGCCGAAGCCCCCTTGACCGAGTCGGAGACGCTGTAGCGCAGCACGACGGTGTCCCCGTCCTGCTCGACCACCGCGTCGTAGTCACCCTCGCGCACCTTCTCCAGCGCCGCCGACTCGCTCTTCACCCGGGTGATCGTGGCGGC
Source organism: Streptomyces griseoruber (assembly GCF_001514205.1). GTDB lineage: Bacteria > Actinomycetota > Actinomycetes > Streptomycetales > Streptomycetaceae > Streptomyces > Streptomyces griseoruber. Next base: position 30,829 of record NZ_KQ948797.1, read on the forward strand.
CTTGGAGAGCTGGTCCCGCTGTGCCCCGGTGAGCGAGTCGAGCACCTGCACCTCGCCGACCTGGGCCACCTTGATGTGCGAGGTCCCGCCGCTCTTGAACAGCGAGCCGAACAACATCAGGAACAGGATGGGGAAGACCATCAGGAAGAAGATCGTGCCCTTGTCCCGCAGGACGCTGAGGATCATCGCCCGGGCCAGCTCGCGGATCGGGTTCAGCCGCCTGTCCTTGACGGGGCCCCTGCGGCCGGGACCGGCCTTGCCCGCCGGCTTCTCCCGGTCCGCCGCAGCCGTCCCGGCCGTTTCGGCGGACGTCTCGTCGATGCTCACGCGCGGTACTCCCGTCCGGTCAGCTGGAGGAAGACGTCCTCCAGGGTGGCGCCGCGTACCTCCAGGCTGCGCAGCGCCCTCCGGTCGGCCAGGACCGACAGCACCGGGCCGGGGGAGTGGGTGGCGATCGACAGCGTGATCCCGTCGTCCTCCACCACGGCGTTCTCCACCCCGGCCGCTGCCAGCAGGCCGCGCAGGGTCTCCGCCTTGACCAGACCCGACTCCACGCTCACCCGCACCATGTCGTCGAGTTCGCGGACCAGGGCCGCCGGCGCACCCGTCTTGAGCACCCTGCCCTTCTCCATCACCGACACCCGGTCGCAGAGCATCTCGGCCTCGTCCAGGTAGTGCGTGGTGAGGACCAGGGTGCGGCCCTCCGCGTTGACGTCGCGCAGCAGGTCCCAGAGATTGCGGCGGGCCTGCGGGTCCAGACCGGCCGTGGGCTCGTCCAGGAAGACGATCTCCGGGTCGTGCACCAGACCGCAGGCGATCGACAGGCGCTGCGCCTGCCCGCCGGAGAGCTTGTCGGCCGGCACCTCGCCGAACTCGGTGAGGCCGACCCGCTCCAGCATCGCGTCCGCCTGCCGGACTCCGACCCGGTAGAAGGACGCGAACAGACAGATCGTCTCGCGCGTGGTGAGCTTGTCGAAGAACGACGACGCCTGGAACTGCACGCCGATCCGTTTCAGCAGCCTGGGATTGCGCGGCCACGGGCTTTCGCCGAACAGCTCGATCCGGCCCTCGTCGGGCTCGCGGACGCCCTCCAGAATCTCCAGAGTGGTCGTCTTGCCCGCGCCGTTGGGACCCAGAATGCCGTAGAACTCGCCCGCCTCGATGTGCAGCGAGACTCCGTCGACGGCCTGGATGTCCCCGTACCGCTTGCGGACGCCGTCCGCGACGATCGCCGCCGTCACGACGCGCACGCCCTGACCGTGCGGGGCCGCGACCCGGCCCCGCCGTACATGAACTGAAGGTCCATCACTCGACTGTCGTCTCTCCGTGATCGGTTGAGGGATCGGGGCCGGGCCGTGGGAGTGACAGGGCGCTGAGAACGCGTCCACCGCAGGGCGGCCGGGAAGGGGCCGGACCGCGACGGGGCGGGAGGCCCCTGCGCGGTCCGGAGACCCCACACCAGCACAGCCGCGACAGCCACGGCCACCAAGAGCGCCGAAGACTAGGGAATCGCCCCTACTCCCGGCCCCGGAAACGGGAACACGCCGTTCCGGCGTCGGTCGCCGACCGTAGGTTCGAGGCGCAAGCCCGCGCCGTGCTCCCACCGCGAACCCGACAGGAACGAGGAAGCGACGATGCCCCCCACAGCCCGGGACGAGGACACCCACCGCGACGGCGGGTACCGACCTCCCGGGGCCACCGCCCGTACCCGCGCTCCCGCCGCACCGCCGACCGCCCCGCTCCCACCCCTGGCCCTGCTGCCGGTGTGCGCCGTCGCCTGCGTCACCGCGGCCCTGCTGCTGCTCACCGCCGACCGCTTCGGCTACTTCAGCGACGAGCTGTACTTCCTCGCCGCCGGCCGCAGCCCCGCCTGGGGATACGCCGACCAGCCGCCGTTGCTGCCCCTGCTGACCCACGCCCTCGACACCGCGGCGCCCGGCTCGCTGGTGATGCTGCGCGCGCCGGCCGCGGCCCTCACCGCACTCGGGGTGCTGACCGCCGCCCTGACCGCCCGCGAGCTGGGCGGCAGACGGGCCGCCCAGCTCGCCACCGCCGGTGCGTACGCCGTCTCGCCGGTCATGCTCCAGATGGGCCATCTGCTCATCACCGCGACCCTGGACATCTTCCTGACGACGGTCGGCGTCTGGCTGCTGGTGCGCTGGGTCCGCACCCGGCGCGACCGGCTGCTGCCCCTGCTCGGCCTGACCGCCGCCGTCTCCCTCCAGGTCAAGTTCCTCAGCGTCGGCTTCTGGGCCGTGCTGCTCGTGGCCCTGCTCCTCGTCGGTCCCCGGGAGCTGCTGCGCCGCCCGCTGCTGTGGGCCTCCGCGGCGGGAGTCCTGCTCACCGCGGTGCCCGGCCTGCTGTGGCAGGCCCGCGCCGGCTGGCCCCAACTGGCCATGACCGGGGTCATCGCCCAGGAGGTCGCCGCCGAGGAGGGCGGCCGGGCCATGTTCCTGCCCACCGTCCTCTCGGCCGCCGGACTGGCCGGTGCCCTTCTCCTGTGCTGCGGGCTGGCATGGCTGCTGATCGCCCGCCGGGCGCGCCCCTACCGCTTCCTCGGGCTCACCTTCGCCGGACTGTGCGCCTCCTACCTCGTCGTCCACGGACGGCCCTACTACGTCGCCGGGCTGTTCGCCGTACTGTGGGCGGCGGGCGCCACGGGACTGCAGCACCTGCGCGCCACCCGCCCGCGCAGCTGGTCCACGGCCGTGGTCTACCTGGTGTCGGCGGCCCTGGCGGTCCAGGTGCTGCCGGTCTACCCGGTGCAGCGGCTCACCCGCTCATCCGCCGACCGGCTGGCGATGGAGAGCGTCGGCTGGCCCGACCTGGCCGCCTCGGTGGCGCGCGTCTACCGCGGCCTGCCCGCCGACCGACGCCGCCGGGCCCTGCTGGTCACCGACCGGTACGACCAGGCCGGCGCCCTCGACCGGTTCGGCCCGGGGCTCGGACTCCCACGGCCCTACAGCGGCCACCGCGGCTACTGGTACCTGCGCCGCCCGGCCGACGACACCGCGACCGTGGTCTTCGTGGGCGCGGACGCCCCCTATCTGCGGCGGTTCTTCACCAGCGTACGCAGGCGCGGCACGGTCACCAACGCCGACCGGGTGCACAACCTCAACTGGGGCACCCCCGTCTGGGTGTGCGAGGGACTGCGCCGGCCCTGGCGCACGACCTGGCCCGGCATGTCCCACCTGAGCGCCTACGCGGCCTCACCGTAGCCCGTCCGGCCGCCGCGCGCCGGAGCGGAAAAACCGCGGGCCGCCCCTTTCCCGGGACGGCCCGCGGTGCGTGTCCGGGGTTCGCTCACCCCCAGGTCACGGGCAGCGCGTACACGCCGTAGTGCATCGCCTTGTCCCGCAGCGGGACCTCCTGCGGCTCGACCGCCAGCCGGAGGTCCGGGAAGCGGTCGAAGAGCTTCTGGAAGCCGATGCGCAGGGTCGCCCGGGCCAGATGCTGCCCCAGGCACTGATGGATGCCGAAGCCGAACGCCAGGTGGCGACGGGACGGACGGGTGACGTCGAAGACCTCCGGGTTCTCGAACTGCTCCGGGTCCCGGTTGGCGGCGGGCAGGGACAGCACCACGGTCTGCCCGGCCTCGATGGTCTTCCCGCCGACCTCCACATCCTCCAGCGCCACCCGGCTCGCGCCCATGTGGGAGATCGTCAGATAGCGCAGCAGCTCCTCCACCGCCCGCTCCATCAGCTCGGGCTGCTCGCGGACCTTCTCCAGCTGCTCCGGATGCTCCAGCAGGGCGAACGTGCCGAGGCCCAGCATGTTCGGCGTGGTGTCCAGGGCGCCGCCGATGGTGATCCAGGCGATGTTCGCCAGTTCCTCCTCGGTCAGCTCACCGGTCTTGACCAGCTTGCCGAGCAGCTTGTCGTTCGGTTCGGCGAACAGGTCCTTGACGATCCGGGCCAGCGTCTGGTCCAGCGCCGTGTTGTGCTCGATGAACTCCTCGAGCGTGTAGTCGATCCGCATGATCGCCGAGAAGTGCTTGTCGAGCTCGGCGATGTCCTCCTCCGGCACACCCATCACCGAGTGCACCGACCGGTACACGACCTTCTGCACGAACGCCGGCAGCAGGTCCACCGGCGGTTCGAGGCCGGCCATCTCCTCGAGCACGTCGTCGATGATCCCGGCCAGCGTCGGCTCGTACTCCTGGATCTTGCGGACCGTGAAGAAGCCGGTCAGCAGCCGCCGGTAGTGCGTGTGGTCCGGAGCGTCCATCCGGACGAAGGACCCCGGTCCCGACGGCTGCGGGTCGTAGCTCTCCACCTCGAACGGCGGTGACGCCACCAGCGCCAGCAGCTCCGCGCGGTGGCTGAACCGGGGGTCGGTCATGATGGCCCGCACATGGTCGTGCCGGGTGACCAGCCAGCCGTCGTCGCGGCCCGGCGCGATGTCGAACCTGACCGGGCTGATCGGTTCCTCCTCGCGCAGCCGGCGGTACTCCGGATCGGGGTCGAAGGGGCAGGCGCGATGGGTCGGTATCACTGGTGGTTTCGGCTCGTAGGCCATGAGTCCTCCGTCTGGTGGGTTCCGTCCGCCCGGATGCGCCGCTCAGGCACGGCGGACCGTGAGAGGCAGCCGCCGAAGACCGAAGACGTTGACACGGTTGTCGAAGTAGGACAGCGGTGCGTCGCGGTCGACCCGGATGTCGACGTAGCGGTCGAGCATCAGATTGAGCGCGATCTGTCCCTCCATACGGGCCAGCGGCGCGCCCAGGCAGTAGTGGATGCCGTGCCCGAAGGCGAGCTGCTTGGCGTTGGACCGGCCGGGCAGGAAGCGGTCCGGCTCGGGGAAGATCCGCTCGTCGCGGTTGGCGGACAGCAGCCAGAGGTACACCATCGCGTTCTCCGGCACCTTCTCCCCGGCGATCTCCACGGGAGCCGTGGGCACCCGCTCGATCTTCAGGAACGGCGGCCGGCAGCGCAGCACCTCTTCGGTGAACGGCGCGATCCTCGCGCGGTCGGCCCGCAACTCGGCGAGCAGACCCTCTTCCAGATCCAGTGTCAGCAGCATGTTGCCGAGCAGCACGGCGGTGGTGACATGGCCGGCGAGCAGCAGCAGCGCGGCGAAGCTCACCACGTCGTCGTCGTTCAGGCTCTCCCCGTCGACCTCGGCGCGGACCAGCAGGCTCATCAGGTCGTCGTGCTCGCGGGCCCGCCGCTCGGCGACGTGCCGGCGCAGATAGGCGTCCAGCTCCTGCACGGTCGTGCCCATGACCTCGGCGCCCTCGGGCGTCTCCCAGTCCACGGTCAGCAGGTTGTCGGCCCACACCTGGAACAGGGGGCGGTCGGACGGCGGGACACCGAGCAGGGAGGAGATCACGATGACTGGCAGCGGGTTGGCGAACGCCTCGATCAGGTCGAAGCGCTCGCCGCCGCCCAGGCCGTCGAGCAACTCGGTGGCCACCTCGGTGATGCGCGGGGTCAGCTCATTGATCATCTTCGCGGTGAAGACCTTGCTCACCAGCCGCCGCAGCTTGCCGTGCCGGGGCGGGTCCAGCAACAGCAGCGTGCCGCCCGGCGGTTGTCGCTCGCCGCCCGACAGCCGGGTCACCGTGTCCGAGGAGAAGGCCGCGGGATCGGCGGTGATCCGCTGGACGTCCTCGTGGCGGAAGACGTGGTAGCGGCCCGCCGGATCACGCCACACCGGCTGCTCGTCGCGCATCCGCCGCAGCCAGGCCAGCAGGGTCGCACCACCGTCGAGACCGACCTCGGGCGGCACGGCCACCTCGGGGCCGGCAGGAGCGGGCACGGCTGTCATCGGGAACCCCTCTCGTAGGGCGGGCCGCACGGGAGGCGGGCCGGGAGCGGCCTCAGCGCAGCACGCCGGGCGGAGCGAAGGCCAGAAGAGCCGCGCAACTCTAGGGATTTGCCGGTGCCACCGGTGCCGCCGGTGCCGGACGCGGGCCCGGACGCGGGCCGGACCGGTGGCGTGGGCAACTAGGGGATTTTTCAGAGTCGGAGGTCAAGCGGCCGTGGACCGCCCGGTCGCCCCCAGACTGGGCGGCGTTCGAGGTGTTCGAGGAGCCATGCCGTGAGCGTGGGTGTCCGAGCCTGAGGAGATTCCGGTGTTGTCTACCGTTCCGAGCGCAGCGGGCCTGCCACCGCTCCCCGCCGTGGTGCGCGACCGGGGTCTGGGGGCCGAGCTGTGAGCGAAGACCGCCTGCGGGACTACCTGAAGCGGGTCACCGCCGACCTGCACCGCACCACCGGCCGCCTGCGCGAGCTGGAGACCAGGGACCGCGAGCCCATCGCCATCGTCTCCATGGCCTGCCGCTACCCGGGCGACGTACGCACCCCCGAGGACCTGTGGCGCCTGGTCGCCGACGGCACCGACGCCATCACGCCCTTCCCGGAGGACCGCGGCTGGGACGTGGCGTCCCTCTACCACCCCGACCCCGAGCACCCGGGCACCTGCTCCACCCGCGAGGGCGGCTTCCTGCACGACGCCGCGGACTTCGACCCCGAGTTCTTCGGCATGTCGCCGCGCGAGGCCCTCGGCACCGACCCGCAGCAGCGGCTTCTGCTGCAGATCTCCTGGGAGGCCCTGGAGCGGGCCGGACTCGACCCCGGCACCCTGCGCGGCAGCCCCACCGGCGTCTTCGTCGGTGTCATGTACAACGACTACGGCTCCCGTTTCGACGTTCCCCCGCCCGGCCTCGAGGGCTTCCTCGGCAACGGCAGTGCCGGCAGCATCGCCTCCGGGCGCGTCGCCTACACCCTGGGCCTGGAGGGTCCCGCCGTCACGGTGGACACCGCCTGCTCCTCCTCCCTGGTCGCGCTGCACCTGGCCTGCCGGGCGCTACGGGCGGGGGAGTGCTCCCTGGCCCTGGCGGGCGGTGTGGCCGTGATGTCCACGCCGGTCACCTTCACCGAGTTCAGCCGCCAGCGCGGACTCTCCCCCGACGGCCGCTGCAAGTCCTTCGCGGACGCGGCGGACGGTACCGGCTGGGGCGAGGGCGCGGGGCTTCTGCTGCTGGAGCGGCTGTCGGACGCGCGGCGCAACGGTCACCGGGTGCTGGCCGTGATCCGGGGCAGCGCGGTCAACCAGGACGGCGCCAGCAGCGGTCTGACCGCCCCCAACGGGCCCTCGCAGCAGCGGGTGATCCGGGCGGCCCTGGCGAGCGCGGGGCTGTCGGCGGCGGACGTGGACGCGGTCGAGGCCCACGGTACGGGAACCAGGCTGGGCGATCCCATCGAGGCACAGGCCCTGCTCGCCACCTACGGACGCGACCGGGAACGACCGCTCTGGCTCGGCTCGTTGAAGTCGAACATCGGGCACACCCAGGCCGCCGCCGGTGTCGGCGGCGTGATCAAGATGGTCATGGCCATGCGGCACGGGCTGCTCCCGCGCACGCTCCATGTCGACGCCCCCTCCCGCCACGTCGACTGGTCGGCGGGCCGGGTGAGCCTTCTGGCCGCGGCTCAGCAGTGGCCGCGGACCGAGGACGGTCAGCCGCGCCGTGCGGGCGTCTCCGCCTTCGGCGTGAGCGGCACCAACGCGCATGTGGTGTTGGAGGAGGCGGAGGCGTCGGAGGCGGTGGAGGAGTCCGCTGGGTCCGGGGCTGGGTCCGGGGCTGGGTCCGGGGCCGGTGACGGCGGGGTGGTGCTGTGGCCGGTGTCGGCGCGTGGGGAGGGGGCGCTGCGGGCGCAGGCGGCGAGGCTGCTGGGTGCGGTGGT
>NZ_KQ948798.1:0-726 GCF_001514205.1 Streptomyces griseoruber
CAGGAACGCGGTGCGCGCATCGCGTCGTGCCGTGCCCGTCGCGGTGTTGAGCGCCTCCTCGCCGGTGGCGACCGACTCCAGCGCCCGCAGCAACTCCGCACGGTCCGAGCCCCAGACCACCGCCCGGTGCTCGAACAGCGACCGCGACCGCACCAGCGCACCACCGACCTCGGCGACACCCAGCCTCTCGTCGGCGGACACGAACTCCGCCAGCCGGCCCGCCTGGCCCCGCAGCGCCGCACCCGTACGGCCCGACACCACCCACGGCACCACACCACCAACCACCGGCACACTCACCGGCTCCGGCTCCGGCTCCGCCACGACCGGCGGCTCCTCCAGCACCACATGCGCGTTCGTACCGCTCAGACCGAAGGACGACACACCCGCACGGCGCGCCCGCCCCTCCACCCGCGGCCACTCGGCACACTCCGTCAGCAGCTCCACCGCACCCGCCGACCACTCCACGTGCGACGACGGCTCCTCCGCATGCAACGTCCGCGGCAGCACACCGTGTTGCAGAGCCAGCACCATCTTGATCACACCCGCCACCCCCGCGGCGGCCTGCGTGTGACCGATGTTCGACTTCACCGACCCCAGCAGCAGCGGCCGTTCCCGGTCCTGACCATAGGCCGCCAGGATCGCCTGCGCCTCGATCGGGTCGCCCAGAGCCGTGCCCGTACCGTGCGCCTCCACCACATCCACATCCACAGGCTTCAGCCCCGCAAC
>NZ_KQ948798.1:1396-26644 GCF_001514205.1 Streptomyces griseoruber
CCCCCGCTGCCGGCTGAAGTCCAGGAACAGCCCCGGCGTCGACATCACCGTCACACCACCGGCCAACGCCAGATCGCACTCACCCGAACGCAGCGCCTGCACCGCCAGATGCAGTGCCACCAGCGCCGACGAACACGCCGTGTCCACCGTCACCGCCGGACCCTCCAGGCCCAGCGTGTAGGACACCCGCCCGGACATCACGCTCGCGGTGTTGCCCGTGCCGAGGTGGCCCGCGACCTCGTCGGCCGTGGCGGGGTCGAGGGGGCGGGAGGCGTAGTCCTGGTAGTTGGTGCCGGCGAAGACTCCGGTACGGGAGCCGCGCAGGGTGGTCGGGTCGATCCCGGCCCGCTCGAACGCCTCCCACGCCAGCTCCAGCAGCAGCCGCTGCTGCGGGTCCATGGCGAGGGCCTCACGCGGCGAGATCCCGAAGAAGGCGGGGTCGAAGTCGGCGACGCGGTCGAGGAATCCGCCGCCGCGGGTGCTGGCGCGGCCGGGGACGCCGGGCTCGGGGTCGTAGAGGGCGTCGACGTCCCAGCCGCGGTCGTCGGGCCATGCGGTGATGGCGTCGGTGCCGTCGGCGAGCAGCCGCCAGTAGCCCTCGGGGGTGTCGGCCCCGCCGGGGAAACGGCAGCTCGTCGCGGTGATGACGATCGGGTCGTCGGCGGTGGCGCGCGGCAGCGGAAGCGCGGTGTCCGGAGTGCTCCCGGTGGCCGGGGCCAGGGAGGCGCGGAGGTGTTCGGCGAGGGCGGTGGGGGTGGGGTAGTCGAAGACCAGGGTGGCCGGCAGGGGGCGGCCGACGGCGGCGCTGAGGGCGTTGCGGAGTTCCACCGCCGTGAGCGAGTCGAAGCCGAGTTCGCGGAAGGAGCGGGTGGGTTCGACGTCCTGCGGGCCTGCGTGGTCGAGGACGACGGCGGCATGGGCGCGGACGAGTTCCTCGAAGGCGGCCCGCTGTTCGGGCGCGGGGAGCGCGGCGAGTCGCCGGGTGAGGTCGGCGGTGTCGTGCGGGTCGCCGTCGGCGGTGTGCCGGGCGTCCTGGTCCGGGCCGCGTCGGGCCGTCAGGGCGCGCCGGGCGTCGGGCAGGTCGTCGAGGAAGGGACGGGACCGGGCGGTGGTGTAGGCGTGGGCGAACAGGTCCCAGTCGATGTCGGTGACGGCGAGGGTGGTGTCGTCGTGATCGAGGGCCTGTTGCAGGGCCCGGAGAGCGAGGTCGGGGCTCATGGGGCGTACGCCGTGCCGCTGGAGGCGTTCGCCGACGGAACCCTCGGCCATGCCGCCGTCGGCCCAGGGGCCCCAGGCGACGGCCGTGGCGGGCAGGCCGCGGGAGCGGCGCTGCTGGGCGAGGGCGTCGAGGAGGGCGTTGCCGGGGGCGTAGTTGGCGTGGCCCGGGGCGCCGATGGTCCCCGCGGTCGAGGAGAAGAGGACGAACGCCGAGAGGTCGAGCCCGGCGGTGAGGGCGTCGAGGTTGCGGGCGCCGCCGACCTTCACGCGCAGGACCTCGGCGAGCTGCTCGGGGGTGAGGGTGGTGACGACGCCGTCCCGCAGGACGGCTGCGGTGTGGAAGACGGCGGTGAGGGGTCGTTCGGCGGGGACGGTGGCCAGCAGTCCGGCGAGCTGGTCGCGGTCGGCGATGTCGCAGGCGGCGATGTCGACGTGCCCGGCGCCGAGTGCGGTGAGTTCGGTACGGAGTTCGGCGGCGCCCGGGGCGTCGGCGCCGGTGCGGCTGACCAGGAGGAGGCCGGGGGCGCCCTGGCGGGCGAGTCTGCGGGCGACCTGGCGTCCGAGGGCGCCGGTGCCGCCGGTGACGAGGACGGTTCCGGTGGGTGTCCAGTCCCGGCCGTCGCCGAGGCCGCCCGTCGCCGCGCGGGTGAGGCGGCGGGCGAGCAGGCCGGTGTCGCGGACCGCGAGCTGGTCCTCCTGGCCGACGCCGGCGAGGGCGGCGGTGAGGCGCTCCGCGGCGAGGGGGTCGAGGGTGGCGGGCAGGTCGAGGAGACCGCCCCAGCGCTGGGGCTGTTCGAGGGCGACGACGCGGCCGAAGCCCCAGACGAGGGCCTGTTCCGGGGTGTCGACGGTCTCGGTCGCGCCGGTGGCCACGGCGCCGCGGGTGGCGAACCAGACGGGTGCCTCCTGGCCGAGGTCGTCGAGAGCCTGGACGAGGGAGACGGTGGCGGCGAAGCCGCGGGGCAGGCCGGGCAGCCCGTCGTACTCCTCCTCGTCGAGGGCGAGCAGCGACAGGACGGCCCGGGGCCGGTCGGGGCCGGTGGCGCGCAGGGCTTCGGCGATGCGGTCGCGGCCGTCGTGCGGGGCGACCGCGACGGTGACCGGGTCGGCGCCCGCGCGGGCGAGGGCGTCGACGACGGCGGCGGCGAGGCCGTGGCCGGGGTGCTCGGGGTCCTGGTGGGCGGCGGGCAGGGCGACGAGCCAGCTGCCGCGCAGGACGGGCGCCGGGGTGGCGGGCAGGGGCTTCCAGGTGACGCGGTACCGCCAGGCGTCCACGGTGGCGTTCTCGCGACTGCGCCTGCGGTAGTCGCTCAGGGCGGGCAGGACCGTGGCGAGGGTGTCCCGGTCGAGGTGGAGGGCGGCGGCCAGCGGGGCGGCCTCGCCGTTCTCGACGGTCTCCCAGAATCGGGCGTCGAGGTCCGTGCCGGCGGTCGGCGCGGGGGCGGTGAGCTGGGCGGGGGTGGGCCAGTAGGTGCGGCGCTGGAAGGCGTAGGTGGGCAGGTCGACGCGGGTGCCGGGGTCGGCCGGGGCCGTGCGGTCGGCGGGGGTGGCGCCGCGGACGCTCAGCTCGGCCAGGGAGGCGAGGAAGCGGCGGGGTCCGCCTTCGCCGCGGCGCAGTGTCCCGGTGACGACGGTGCCGGTGCGGCCGTCCTCGTCGAGGGTGTCGCGGACGGCGGCGGTGAGCACGGGGTGCGGGCTGGACTCGACGAAGGAGCGGAAGTCCTGTGCGGCGAGGGTCTGTACGGCGTCGGCGAAGCGGACGGTGCGGCGCAGGTTGTCGTACCAGTAGGTGGCGTCGAGGCGCTCGGTGTCGAGCCAGTCGCAGGTGACGGTGGAGAAGAACGGCACGTCGGCGGTGCGGGGCCGGAGCGAGGCGAGGTCTGCGAGGAGCCGCTCGTGGATCTCCTCGACCTGTGCGGAGTGGGAGGCGTAGTCGACGGGGATCTGCCGTGCCTGTGCGCCGGCGGCGGTGAGGTCGGCGACCAGGTCGCGTATGGCGTCGGCGTCGCCGGAGACGACCACGGAGGCGGGTCCGTTGACGGCGGCGACCGACAGCCGGCCCTCCCAGCGCGCCAGCCGGTCCCGGACGTCCGTGACCGGCAGCAGCACCGAGGCCATGCCGCCGCGGCCGGCTAGGGCGGTGATGGCCCTGCTGCGCAGGACGACCACGCGGGCCGCGTCGTCCAGGGTGAGGCCGCCGGCGACACAGGCGGCCGCGATCTCGCCCTGGCTGTGTCCGACGACGGCGTCGGGGCGCACACCGCGGGACTGCCACAGCCGGGCCAGCGACACCATGGTCACGAACAGCAGGGGCTGGACGACGTCCACGCGGTCGAGGGTGGGGGCGCCGTCGGCGCCGCGCAGCACGGCTTCGACGGAGAAGTCGACGTACCGTTCGACGGCGGTGGCGCAGGCGGTGAAGTGGTCGCGGAACTCCGGCTCGCCGTCGAGGAGTTCGGTGGCCATGCCGGGCCATTGGGGGCCCTGGCCGGGGAAGACGAAGACGGTACGGCCGTCGACGTCGGCCACGCCCTGGACGAGACCGGCCGCCGGGGAGCCCGCGGCCAGCGCCTCCAGGCCGCGCAGCAGTTCGGCGCGGTCGTCGGCGAGCAGGACCGCGCGGTGTTCGAACGCGGACCGGGTGGCCGCCAGGGACCAGGCGAGGTCGTGCGGCGCCACCGTCTCGTCGGTGCGCAGCCGGGCGTGCAGGGCGGCGGCCTGGGCACGCAGTGCGGGGGCGCTGCGCCCGGAGACGGCGTACGCCAGCGTGGTGCGCGGTGGTGCGGCGGGCGGCCGGGCGGGCGTCGCCGGGGCGGCCGGTTCGGGGTCGGGCTGTTCGAGGATGACGTGGGCGTTGGTGCCGCTGACGCCGAAGGAGGACACACCGGCCAGGCGCGGCCGGTCGGTGGCGGGCCAGGGGCGTGCCTCGGTGAGGAGTTCGACGCGGCCCGCCGTCCAGTCGACGTGGGTGGTGGGCCGGTCGACGTGGAGGGTGCGGGGCAGCAGTCCGTGCCGCATGGCCAGGACCATCTTCATGACTCCGGCGACACCGGCGGCGGCCTGGGTGTGCCCGATGTTGGACTTCACCGAGCCGAGCCACAGCGGCGTTTCGCGGTCCTGCCCGTATGTGGCGAGCAGGGCCTGGGCCTCGATCGGGTCGCCCAGCGTCGTACCGGTGCCGTGCGCCTCCACGGCGTCCACGTCGGCGGTGGACAGTTGCGCGTCGGCGAGGGCCTGCCAGATGACGCGTTGCTGGGAGGGTCCGTTGGGGGCGGTCAGGCCGTTGGACGCGCCGTCCTGGTTGACGGCGCTGCCCCTCACCACGGCGAGCACCGGGTGCCCGAGGCGGCGGGCGTCGGCGAGCCGCTCCACCAGCAGCAGGCCGGCGCCCTCGGCCCAGCCGGTGCCGTCGGCGGCCTCGGCGAACGCCTTGCACCGGCCGTCGGGGGCCAGGCCCCGCTGTCTGCTGAACTCCAGGAAGAGGCCGGGTGTCGACAGCACGGTGACGCCGCCGGCGAGCGCCAGGTCGCACTCACGCGACCGCAGCGCCCGTACGGCGAGGTGCAGGGCGACCAGGGAGGAGGAGCAGGCGGTGTCGACGGTGACGGCGGGGCCCTCCAGGCCGAGGGTGTAGGAGATGCGGCCGGAGACCACGCTGGCGGCGTTGCCGGTGCCGACGTGTCCTTCCAGGCTCTCCCGGGAGGCCAGCAGCAGCGCCGGGTAGTCCTGGCCGTTGGTGCCGGCGAAGACGCCGGTGCGCGAGCCTCGCAGGGTCGTGGGGTCGATGCCCGCCCGCTCGAACGCCTCCCAGGAGATCTCCAGGAGGAGCCGCTGCTGCGGGTCCATCGCCATCGCCTCGCGGGGCGAGATGCCGAAGAAGGAGGCGTCGAAGTCGCCGGCGCGGGCGAGGGCGCCGCCGGAGGTGCTGTACGTCTTTCCGGGGCGGCCGGGTTCGGGGTCGTAGTGGTCGGCGAGGTTCCAGCCCCGGTCGTCGGGCCACTCGGTGACGGCGTCGCCGTCGGAGGCGAGCAGCCGCCAGAGTTCCTCGGGCGAGTCGGCGCCGCCGGGGAAGCGGCAGCTCATCGCGACGATGGCGACCGGCTCGCGGGAGGCGGACTCGGCCTCCCGCAGCCGCCTGCGGGTCTCGTGCAGGTCTCCGGTGACCTTCTTGAGGTAGCTGAGGAGCTTTTCCTGCTCGTTCACGCGTACTCCCCCACCTGGAAGGTCGTGTCGGTCGTGGCGGTGGCCGTGTTCGTGGTGCCGGTCATGAGAGGCCCAGGTCGTTGTCGATGAGGGCGAAGATCTCCTCGGCACCGGCGGACTCGATCCGGTCCTGGAGGTCGCCGCCGCCGTCCTCGGTCCGCTCGCCGGACGGTTCGCCCTGGCCGTTCCAGCGGGAGGCGAGGGCCTGGAGGCGGGAGGCGATCCGGCCGCGCCGGGTGTCGTCCTCGGCGAGCCCGGCCAGCGCGGCCTCCAGCTGGTCGAGGGCGTCCAGCGCGGGCGCTCCGCCGCCCTCGGCCACGGTCAACGACCGCAGGTGGCGGGCGAGGACGCGCGGTGTGGGCTGGTCGAACAGGAGCGTGGCGGGCAGTTGGAGCCCGGCCGCGACGCCGAGCCGGTTGCGCAGTTCCACCGCCATCAGCGAGTCGAAGCCGAGTTCGTTGAAGGCCCGGTCCGTGTCGACCGCCTCGGCGGAGGTGTGCCCGAGCACGGTGGCGACGTGGCCGCGGACCAGTTGGATCAGCAGCCGCTCCTGCTCGGCCTCGGCGAGCCCGGCCAGCCGGGTGCGCAGCGCGCCGCTGTCCGCCTCGGCACCGCCGTCCCGCTCCCGCGCCTGCCGTGACAGGGCCTGGGCTGCGGGCAGTTCGGCAAGCAGCGGGGCGGGCCGCACGGCGGTGAAGCCGGGCACGAAGCGGTCCCAGGTCAGTTCGGCGACGGTCAGCGCGGCGTCCTCGCGGGCCACCGCCCGGTCGAGGGCGGCGAGCGCGGTGTCCGGGTCGAGCGGGACGATCCCGCCGGCCCGCAGGCGTGCCTCCGCCTCGGGGCCGCCGGCCGCCATGCCGCCGCCGGCCCACGGGCCCCAGGCCACGGAGGTGGCGGGCAGGCCCTCGGCGCGGCGCCGGGCGGCGAGCGCGTCGAGGTAGGCGTTGGCGGCGGCGTAGTTGCCCTGGCCCGCCGAGCCGACCGTGCCGGCGAAGGAGGAGAACAGGACGAACGCCGACAGTTCGCGGTCGCGGGTGAGCCGGTCGAGGTTGCGGGCGGCGGCCAGCTTCGGCCGCAGCACCGCCTCCAGTCGCTCGGGGGTGAGCGACTGGAGGAGTCCGTCGTCCAGGATCCCGGCGGCGTGCACCACGGCGTCGACCGGGTGCTCGGCCAGCAGGGCGGCCAGGGCGTCGGGGTCGGCGGTGTCGCAGGCGGCCTGGGTCACGGTCGTGCCGTGTGCGGTCAGTTGGGCGCGCAGCGCCTCGGCCCCCTCGGCGTCGGGGCCGCGGCGGCCGGCGAGCACGAGGTGGCGGGCGCCGCGTTCGGCGAGCCGGCGGGCGACCCGGGCGCCGAGTGCTCCGGTGCCGCCGGTGATCAGCACGGTCTCGCCCGCGCAGTTCCACTCGGGTGTGTCGGTGTCGGACGGCCGGGCGGGCACGAGGCGGCGGGCGAGGACTCCGGCGGCCCGTACGGCGGTCTGGTCCTCTCCCGTGGTGCCGCAGAGCAGGGCCGCGAGCCGTTCGGCGGTCCGCCCGTCGAGGGTGGCGGGAAGGTCGACGAGACCGCCCCAGCGTTGCGGCTGTTCCAGCGCGGCGACCCGGCCCAGGCCCCAGGTGGCGGCCTGGGTGGGCGAGGTCACGCTCTCCCGCTCGGTGGCGGCGACGGCACCGACGGTGGCGGCCCACAGCGGTGCGCCGATCTCCAGGTCGCCGAGCGCCTGGGTCAGGGCGAGCAGCGCGGCCAGACCGGCGGGGGTGGCCGCACGGTCGGCGGTGGCCACGGGTTCCTCGTCGAGTGCCAGCAGCGACAACACGCCTCGTACGGCGTCCGGTTCGGGGAGCTTGCGCAGGTGCTCGGCGAGGGTGGCCCGGTCGGTGAGGGCACAGTCCACGACGAGCGGCACGACCTGGGCGCCGTGCGCGGTCAGCCCCTCGGCGAGGGTGTCCGTCCAGGGGTCGTCGGCCCGGGAGGCCGGCAGGGCCAGCAGCCAGGTGCCCGAGAGCACCGGCGGCGGGCCGTCGGGCACCGGACGCCAGAGGACCGTGTAGGCGGAGGAGTCGAGCGCGCTACGTTCACGGCGGCGGCGCCGCCAGGACGACAGCGCGGGCAGCAGTTCGCTGAGCGGGGTGTCGTCGCCGAGGTCGGGGTGCTCGGTCAGCCCGCCGAGGTCGCCGCGCTCGACTGCGGCCCAGAACTCGTCGTCGACGCGGTCGCCGTCGCCCGGCGCCCCGGTCGCGGCGGGCTGGGCGGCCGCGAGCCAGTAGCGGTCGCGCTGGAAGGCGTACGTCGGCAGGTCCACCGTGCGGGCCGGACCGGTCAGCCCGGTCGGCGCGGCGGCGAGCCCGCGCACGTGCAGCGCCGCGGCGGCCAGCAGGGCGGCGACCGGCTCCGGCCGGCCCCGGCGCAGCACGGGGACGGCGACGGCAGCCCCGGCCGGCTCCTGCGGGTCGTGGTGCGCGGACTCCTCCAGGCTGTCGAGGGTCATCGCGGTCAGCGAGCCGTCCGGCCCGAGTTCCACGAAGGTGCCGACGCCGTCCTGGCGCAGGCGGCGTACGCCGTCCGCGAAGCGCACGGTCTGCCGCACATGCCGCACCCAGTGTGCCGGCGAGGTCAGTTCGGCCTCGGTGGCCCGGTCGCCCGTCACGTTGGAGACGATCGGGATCGCGGGCGCCTCGTAGCGCACGCCGCGTGCGACCTCTTCGAACTCCGTAAGCATCGCGTCCATATGCGCCGAGTGAAACGCATGGCTGACCCGCAAACGCCTAGTCTTTCGGCCCAGCGCGGCGAAATGCCCGTCGATGTCGGACACGGCGTCCTCGTCACCGGAGACCACCACCGCGGCGGGCCCGTTGACGGCGGCGACCGCGATGTGCCGCTCGCGTCCGGCGAGCAGGGGCGCCACCTCGTCCTCGGACGCCTGCACGGCGGTCATCGCGCCGCCGCCGGGCAGCGCCTCCATCAGCCGGCCGCGTGCCGCGACCAGGGCGCACGCGTCGGGCAGGGACAGCACTCCGGAGACATGCGCGGCGGACAGTTCACCGATGGAGTGCCCCATCAGCGCGTCCGGCGCGACCCCCCACGAGCGCACCAGCTCGTACAGCGCCACATGGACGGCGAACAGCGCGGGCTGGGTGTAGGCGGTGCGGTCCAGCAGACCCGCCCGCTCCGTGCCCTCGGGGGCGAGGACGACGTCGGCCAGCGGCACGTCGAGGTGCGGGGCGAACGCGTCGCAGACGCGGTGGAAGGCCTCGGCGTACACCGGGAACCGCTCGAGGAGTTCTCGGCCCATGCCGGGCCGCTGCGAGCCCTGGCCGCTGAACAGGAACGCCGTGCGGCCCCGCGGCCCGACGCGACCGCGGACCACCGCGGCGGTGTCCTCGTCGCGGCCGAGTGCGGTGAGCGCGGCCAGGAGTTGGGCCCGGTCCTCGGCGACCACCACGGCCCGGTGCTCGAAGGCCGCGCGGCCGGTGGCCAGGGAGTGCGCCACGTCGGCGGGGGTCGGCTCCGGGTCGGCGGTCAGCCGGGCGCGCAGCCGCTCGGCCTGCCCGCGCAGGGCGGCGGCCGATCGTCCGCTCAGCGGCCAGGCGACCGGTCCCGTGGTCTGCGGCTCGACGGGGAGCTGTTCCCCCACGCCCTCCTCCAGGACGACGTGGGCGTTGGTGCCGCTGATGCCGAACGAGGAGACCGCGGCGCGCCGCGGGCGTCCCGTACGCGGCCAGGGCACCGGTTCGGCGAGCAGTTCGATCCGTCCGGCCGTCCAGTCGACGTGGCTGGTGGGCCGGGTGAGGTGCAGGGTGCGCGGCAGCGTTCCGTGCGCCATCGCCAGCACGGTCTTGATGACGCCGGCGACACCGGCGGCGGCCTGGGTGTGTCCGATGTTGGACTTCACCGACCCGAGCCACAGCGGCTGTTCACGGTCCTGTCCGTACGTGGCGAGCAGGGCCTGCGCCTCGATCGGGTCGCCCAGTTCGGTGCCGGTGCCGTGCGCCTCGACCGCGTCGACGTCGGCGGGGGTGAGCCCGCCCGCCGCCAGCGCGGCGCGGATGACGCGCTGCTGCGAGGGACCGTTGGGCGCGGTCAGTCCGTTGCTGGCGCCGTCCGAGTTGACGGCGCTGCCCCGGACCACGGCGAGCACCGGATGACCGTTGCGGCGGGCGTCGGAGAGGCGCTCCAGCAGCAGGATGCCGGCGCCTTCGCCCCAGCCGGTGCCGTCGGCGTCGTCCGAGAAGGCCTTGCAGCGGTGGTCGCCGGCGAGACCGCCCTGCCGGTCGAACTCGGCGAACGCGCCCGGCGTCGCCATCACCGTCACACCGCCCGCGAGCGCCAGGTCGCACTCGCCGGTCCGCAGCGACTGGGCGGCCCAGTGCAGCGCCACGAGGGAGGACGAGCAGGCGGTGTCCACGGTGACCGCCGGGCCCTCCAGTCCCAGCGCGTAGGCGACGCGGCCGGAGGCCACACTCGCGGCGTGCCCGGTCAGGAGCTGTCCCTGCGCGTCCTCGGGGACGTCGTGCGCGGCCGACCCGTACCCCTGGTAGTTCGTGCCGACGAACACACCGGTACGGGATCCGTGCAGGCCGCGCGGGTCGATGGCGGCCCGCTCCAGCGCCTCCCAGGAGATCTCCAGCAGGAGTCGCTGCTGGGGGTCCATGGACACCGCCTCGCGCGGCGAGATCCCGAAGAAGTCCGCGTCGAACTCGGCGGCGTCGTAGAGGAATCCGCCCTGGACGCCGTCCGCGTGCCAGCCGCGGTCGGCGGGCGGTGCCCCGATCGCGTCCACGCCGTCGGCGAGCAGCCGCCAGAAGTCCTCCGGTCCGCGCACGCCACCGGGGAACCGGCAGCCGATGCCCACGATCGCGATCCGCGTGTCGTCGTCGGCCGGGCCTGCGGCACGGACGGCCGTGACCGCGGCGCCGGTCGCGGCGGCCGGGGGTCCGGTGTGGAGGAGTTCGGCGCCGATGTGGCGTGCGAGCGCCTGCGGCGAGGGATAGTCGAACACCAGGGTCGCCGGCAGTCGCAGTCCGGTCGCCGCGTTCAGGCGGTTGCGCAGTTCGACGGCGGTCAGCGAGTCGATGCCGAGGCCGCGGAAGTCCCGGCCGGCCTCCACGGTGTCCGGGCCGGCGTGGCCCAGCACCAGGGCCGTCTGGGTGCGTACGAGGTCCAGGACCGCTGTCTCCCGCTCGGGCTGTCCGAGCGCCGTGAGGCGGGTCCGGAAGCTCTGTCCGGCGGCGGCGTCCGCCGTGGCCGCCGTGCGGCGCGCCGGGGCGACGGCCAGACCGCGCAGCATGGCGGGCAGTGCCGCGACCGCCTGCCGGTCCCGCAGGACGCGCCGGTCGAGCGCGAGGGGCACCAGGACGGGTTCGGTCCGCCGCAGGGCCGCGTCCAGGGCGCCGAGGCCCTGTGCCGGAGCGAGCGGCCGCATGCCGCCGCGGGCCATGCGGCGCAGGTCCGCCTCGGTCAGCTCGGCGGTCATGCCCGCCCCGGGTGCCCACGGGCCCCAGGCGAGCGCGGTCGCGGGCAGGCCGGCGGAGCGGCGGGTGAGGGCGAAGGCGTCCAGGAAGGCGTTGGCGGCCGCGTAGTTGGCCTGTCCCGCGCCGCCGAACGTCCCCGCGACCGAGGAGAAGACCACGAACGCGGACAGGTCGGCGTCGCGGGTCAGCTCGTGCAGGTGCGTCACCGCGTCCGTCTTCGGCCGCATGACCCCGGCCAGTCGCTCGGGGGTGAGGGAGGCCACCACACCGTCGTCCAGGACACCGGCCGCGTGCACCACGGCGGTCAGCGGGTGCTCGGCGGGGACGGCCGCGAGGGCGGTGGCGAGCCGGTCCCGGTCGGCCACGTCCAGGGGCGTCACCTCGGCCTCGGCGCCGAGGGCGGCGAGTTCGGCGACGAGTTCGCGGGCGCCGGGGGCTTCGGGGCCCCGGCGGCCGGCCAGCAGCAGATGTCTGATCCCGTGTTCGGTGACCAGGTGGCGGGCCACCAGGGCGCCCAGGCCGCCGGTGCCGCCGGTGACCAGCACGGTCCCTTCCGGGTCCAGCGGCGCCGGGACGGTGAGGACCACCTTGCCCACGTGCCGTGCCTGCGACAGGTGGCGGAACGCCTCGGGGGCCTGTCGTACGTCCCAGCAGGTGACCGGAAGGGGTGTGAGCACCCCTTCCTCGAACAGGGCGACGAGGTCGGACAGCATGTGCCCGATCCGCTCCGGACCGGCGTCCCACAGGTCGAAGTCGCGGTACGTGACGCCCGGGTGCTCGGCGGCGACGGCCTGTGCGTCCCGGATGTCGGTCTTGCCCATCTCCAGGAAGCGGCCGCCGCGCGGCAGCAGCCTCAGTGACGCGTCGACGAACTCCCCGGCCAGCGAGTCCAGTACGACGTCCATGCCGCGGCCGCCGGTGGCGGCGAGGAAGGCCGTCTCGAACTCCGTGTCGCGGGAGGAGGCGATGTGCCGGTCGTCCAGCCCGAGACCGCGCAGCGTGTCCCATTTGCCGGCACTCGCCGTGCCGAACACCTCGGCGCCCCGGTGCCGGGCCAGTTGCAGGGCGGCCATGCCCACGCCGCCGGCCGCCGCGTGCACCAGCACCGACTCGCCCGCCCGCAGGCCTGCGAGGTCGTCGAGGGCGTAGTACGCCGTGAGGAACACGAGCGGCGCCGACGCCGCCTGCGCGAACGTCCAGCCGGCCGGGATGCGGGCCACGGTGCGGGCGTCCGCGACCGCCACCGGCCCGAACGAGCCGGAGAACAGGCCCATCACGCGGTCGCCGACGCTGAGCCCGGTCACCCCGGGACCGACCTCGGTCACCACACCGGCGCCCTCCAGACCGAAGTCCTTCGCGTCACCGGGATACATGCCGAGCGTGTTGAGCACATCACGGAAGTTCACGCCGGCTGCCCGCACCGCGATGCGGACGTGACCGGGTGTCAGTTCCGCTTCCGCCTCCGGGGCCGGCCGCAGCGCCAGTCCTTCCAGGGTTCCCTGCTCCGCGATGTCCAGCCGCCAGGCCGACTCCCCGGCGGGAGGGGCGAGTTCCCGGCCGTCCGTGGCCCGGCCCAGGCGCGGGGTGAACGGGGTGCCGCCGCGTACGGCGACCTCGGCCTCACCGGAGGCGAGCGCGGCCGGTACGACGGCCCGTGACGCGTCGGCGCCGTCCAGGTCGACCAGCGCGAACCGTCCCGGGTGCTCGGCCCGGGCCGCCCGCACCAGCCCCCACACCGCGGCCAGGGCGGGATCGGGGGCCGTCGCGTCGAGCGTGACCGCCCCTTCGGTGACCAGCACGAGACGGGCGCCTTCGAAACGCTCCTCCGCCAGCCAGGCACGCACCAGTTCCAGCGCGTTCGCGGTGGCCGTGTGCGCCGCCTCCGCGCCGCCGCCGACCGGGGGTGCCACGCGCACCAGCGCGTCCGTTCCCGCGTCGACTCCGTCCGTCGGCAGAGTTGTCGGGAGGGACGACGGCAGTGCTGCCGTCGAGGCCGAAGCGGTCGCGTCCAGCGGCAGCGGCGTCCAGTCGACCCGGTGCAGCAGTTCGGCGTGAGGGGTGTGAGCGGTCCCGGTGGCCGGTGCCGTGAGGGCGCGCAGTGTGAGGGAGCCGACGGTGGCGACGGGTGCGCCGGAGGGATCGGCCAGGTCGAGGGCGACCGAGCCGCTCCCGGTGACCCGCAGGCGGGCGTGGAGCCGGGACGCACCGGTGGCGTGCAGGGTGACGCCGGTCCACGAGAAGGGCAGGCCCGGGGCCGGCTCCTCTGCTGCCGGGCCGCCGGTGGCGGTCGGGGCGGCTCCGAGGGCGTGCAGCACCGAGTCCAGCAGGGCGGGATGGATGCCGTAGCGGCGGGCGTCCGGGGCGGCCTCGTCGGGGAGGCACGCCTCGGCGAACAGGTCGTCGCCGTGCTGCCGGACGGAGGTCAGTCCGCGGAACAGCGGCCCGTACGACAGGCCGGTCCGCGCCAGCCGCTCGTAGAGGGTGTCCGTGGGGGTCTCGGTGGCGTCGGCGGGCGGTCGTGCGTCCGCTTCGGCGGCCGGCGCGGCGGCCTCGGGCAGCAGGGTGCCGCTCGCGTGCCGGGTCCACGGCTCGTCGTCGGGTCCGTCGGCGTCGGAGCCGTCCGCGGGGCGGGAGTACACGCCGATCTCACGGCGCCCGGCGGGGTCCGGGGCGCCCACGGTGACCTGGAGCTGGGCGGCTCCCTGGGCGGGCAGCGCCAGCGGTGTGTGCAGCGTGAGTTCCTCCACCTGGCCGCAGCCGACGCGGTCCGCCGCGTGGAGGGCGAGCTCCAGGAAGGCGGTGCCGGGCAGCAGCACGGAGCCGGAGACGACGTGTTCGGCCAGCCACGGCTGGAGCCGGGCGGAGAGCCGTCCGGTGAAGAGGGCGGCCCCGCTGTCCGCGAGGGTGACGGCGGCGCCGAGCAGCGGGTGACCGGCGGTGGACAGACCGGCGGAGCGGAGGTCACCGAAGTGGCCGCCGGCCGGGCGCGGCCAGTAGCGGCCGTGCTGGAAGGGGTAGGTGGGCAGCTCGGCGGGGCGCTCGGCGGGGAAGAGCGCGGACCAGGTGACCTCGGCGCCGTGCGCGAAGAGGGTCGCGGTGGCCGAGAGCAGTGTCGCGGGCTCCCAGTGGTCGGGGCGCAGGGCCGGGACCGCGGCGGGTTCGCCGTCGGTGAGCGAGGCGTGGGCCAGCGCGGTGAGGGTGCCGTCGGGTCCCAGCTCCAGGAACCGGCTGACGCCCTCGGACTCCAGGGCGGCCACCGCGTCGGCGAAGCGGACCGGCCGGCGGACGTGGCGGACCCAGTATTCCGGGGAGCACAGCTCCTCGGCCGTGGCGGGCTCCCCGGTGACCGTCGAGACGAGGGGCAGGTGCGGGCGCTCGTAGGTCAGGCTCTCCGCGACCTTGCGGAAGTCGGCCAGCATGGGCTCCATCAGCGGCGAGTGGAAGGCATGGCTCACCCGCAGCGCCGTGACCTTGCGGTCCCGGTCACGGAAGCGGTCCGCGATCTCCTCCACGGCTTCGCGGACTCCCGCGACGACCACCGACCGGGGGCCGTTGACCGCGGCGATCCCGACCCGCGTGTCGTCCAGGAGCGGCAGGACTTCTTCCTCGGTGGCCTGGAGCGCGACCATCGCCCCGCCTGCGGGCAGGGCCTGCATCAGCCGGCCGCGCGCCGCCACCAGACGGCACGCGTCCGCCAGCGACCACACCCCGGCCACATGGGCCGCCGCGAGCTCGCCGATCGAATGACCGGCCAGTACGTCCGGACGCACACCCCACGACTCCAGCAGCCGGAACAGGGCCACTTCCAGCGCGAACAGCGCGGGCTGGGTGAACTCGGTACGGCCGAGCGGCCCGGTGTCGTCCCCGAAGACGATCTCCCGCAGGGGGCGGGGCAGTTCCGCGTCGACCTGCGCGCACACGGCGTCGAAGGCGTCCGCGAAGACCGGGTACGTCTCGTACAGCTCCCGTCCCATGCCCGGTCGTTGAGCGCCCTGTCCCGCGAAGAGGAATGCCGTACGGCCGTCGGGCCGGGCGCGGCCGGTGACTCCGGCGGAGGCGGGCTCGCCCCGGACCAGGGAGGTGAGGGCGGACACCAGTTCCGCGCGGTCGGCGCCCAGGACGACGGCGCGGTGCTCGAGCGCGGTACGGGTGGTGGCGAGGGCGAGGCCGAGGCTCGCGGCGGTGGGGCCGGGGCGGGCCTCGACATGCGCGAGGAGCCGCCCGGCCTGCTCGCGCAGGGCGTTCTCGGACGCGCCGGACATCACCCAGGGCAGCGGGGCGCCGGTCCCGGCCCCCTTCGGCGCGGTATCGCGCGGCTGGTCGTCGGCCCCCGGCCGTGTGTCGTCCCCGGGCTGTTCGACGATGACGTGGGCGTTGGTGCCGGAGACGCCGAACGCGGAGATTCCGGCGCGGCGCGGCCGGTCGCCGCCGGGCCAG
Source organism: Streptomyces griseoruber (assembly GCF_001514205.1). Taxonomy (GTDB): domain Bacteria; phylum Actinomycetota; class Actinomycetes; order Streptomycetales; family Streptomycetaceae; genus Streptomyces; species Streptomyces griseoruber. Next base: position 16,723 of record NZ_KQ948798.1, read on the forward strand.
CGCGTGCTCTCGGCGAGCAGTTCCACGGCGCCCGCCGACCAGTCGACATGCGTGCTGGGGGCTTCGGCGTGCAGGGTGGGCGGCAGCACACCGTGCCACATGGCCATGATCATCTTGATGACTCCGGCGACGCCGGCGGCGGCCTGGGTGTGACCGATGTTCGACTTCAACGAGCCGAGCCACAGCGGCTGTTCACGGTCCTGGCCGTAGGCCGCCAGCAGCGCCTGGGCCTCGATCGGGTCGCCCAGGGTCGTACCGGTGCCGTGCGCCTCCACCGCGTCCACCTCGGCCGGGGTCAGACCGGCGTCGGCCAGGGCGGCACGGATGACCCGCTGCTGGGCCGGTCCGTTGGGGGCGGTCAGGCCGTTGCTCGCGCCGTCCTGGTTGACGGCGGAACCGGCGACCACGGCGAGCACCGGATGTCCGTTGCGGCGGGCGTCGGAGAGCCGCTCGACGACGAGCACGCCGACGCCCTCGGCCCAGCCGGTGCCGTCGGCCTCGTCGGAGAACGCCTTGCACCGGCCGTCCGCCGCCAGCCCGCGCTGCCGGCTGAACTCCAGGAAGGCGCCCGGGGTCGACATGACGGTGACGCCGCCGGCGAGGGCGAGGTCGCACTCGCCCGCCCGCAGCGCCTGCACCGCGAGGTGGAGGGCGACGAGCGAGGACGAGCAGGCGGTGTCGACGGTGAGGGTCGGTCCTTCGAGGCCGAGGACGTAGGCGATCCGGCCGGAGACCACGGCGGCGGCGTTGCCGGTGCCGAGATAGCCGTCACCGGCGTCGGGTGTGCTGAGCAGCAGGGCGGGATAGTCCTGGCCGTTGGAGCCCATGAACACGCCGGTACGGCTGCCGCGCAGGCCGCCGGGGGCGATGGCGGCGCGTTCCAGCGCCTCCCACGAGGTCTCCAGCAGCAGCCGCTGCTGCGGGTCCATGGCGACGGCCTCGCGCGGCGAGATACCGAAGAAGGCGGGGTCGAAGTCGCCCACGCCGGTGAGGAATCCGCCGTGCCGGGTGTAGCTGGTGCCGGGGCGGCCCGGTTCGGGGTGGTAGAGCGCGTCGAGGTCCCAGCCGCGGTCGGTGGGGAACCGGGTGATCGCGTCGCGTCCGGCGGCGACGAGGTCCCACAGCTCGTCGGGGCCGCTCACGTCGCCGGGCAGGCGGCAGCCCATGCCGACGACGACGATCGGGTCGTCGGCCGCGCGCTCCCCGGGTACCCCGCCCTCCGCGGGGTCGGGGTGTCCGCCCGGGGACGCGTCGAACAGCTCACCGTGCACATGGGCGGCGAGGTCGAGGGGGGTGGGGTGGTCGAAGACCAGCGTGGCGGGCAGGGCCAGGCCGGTCTCGGCGGAGAGGCGGTTGCGCAGTTCGACGGCGGTCAGGGAGTCGAAGCCCGAGTCGCGGAAGGCGCGCCGGGTCTCCAGCAGCCCGGCGTCGGCGTGGCCGAGGACGGCGGCGGCGTGGGTCCGGATCAGTTCCAGGAGCGCGCGGGTGCGTTCGGCGGCCGGGCGGCCCGCCAGGCGACCGCGCAGGGCCGCGCCCGCTCCGCCGTCGTCCGGGTCGGTCTGCCCGGAGCGCAGCGCGTCCCGCACCTCGGGCAGGTCGGCGAGCAGCGGGCTGGGGCGGGTGCTGGTGAAGCCGGGCGCGAACCGGGACCAGTCGACGTCGGCGACGACCTGGCCGGTGACGTCCTGCTGGAGGACGCGGCGCAGTGCGGCGAGCGCGGTGTCGGGGTCGAGGGCGGCGAGACCGCGTCGGCGCAGGTACTCCTCGGCGCCGTCCTCGGCGGCCATGCCGCCGTCGGCCCAGGGGCCCCAGGCGACGGAGAGGGCGGTGGCGCCGCGGGCGCGCCGCTGTTCGGCCAGGCCGTCGAGGTAGGCGTTGGCGGCGGCGTAGGCGCTCTGGCCTCCGCTGCCCCACACGCCGGCGATGGAGGAGAACAGCACGAACGCGTCGAGCGGGCGGTCGCCCTGGGCGCGCAGCACCGCGTCGAGGTGGGCGGCGCCGTGTGCCTTGGCGGTGAGGACCGAGCGGAGGCGGTCGGCGTCGAGCTCGGGCAGCGGCTGGGTGTCGGTGACGCCGGCCGCGTGGACGACGGCGTCGACGGTGTGGCGGGCCAGCAGTCCCTCGACGGCCGCGCGGTCGGCGAGGTCGCAGGCCTCGATCGTCACGCGGGCGCCGAGCGCGGTGAGCGCGGCCGTCAGCTCGGCGGCGCCGGGTGCGTCGGGGCCGCGCCGGCCGGTCAGGACGAGGTGCTCCGCGCCCTGTTCGGCGGCCCAGCGGGCGACCCGGGCGCCCAACGCGCCGGTGCCGCCGGTGATCAGGACGGTGCCGCGGGGCCGCCAGCCGCTCGCGCCGGTCTGCGGCGCGGGCTGGTCCTCGGCGTGCAGCAGACGGCGTACGAAGACGCCGGAGGCGCGCACGGCGATCTGGTCCTCGTCACCGGTCCGGGCCAGCACCGCGGCGAGCCGGGCCGCCGCCCGCCGGTCGACGGTCCGCGGCAGGTCGACGAGACCGCCCCACCGGCCGGCCAGCTCCAGTGCGGCCACCCGTCCCAGGCCCCACAGCGCGGCCTGGGCCGGCTCCGGGGCGTCGTCGGAGCGGGCGGTGGCCACCGCGCCGCGGGTGGCGAGCCACAGCGGTGCGGTCACCTCGGCGTCGCCGAGCGCCTGCACGAGCCGTACCGTGCGCAGCAGCGTGTCGGCCGGGGACGTCTCCCCGCCCTCGGCGGGCAGGGCGAGGACGCCGGAGAGGGCGCCGAGACCGGCGAGCCGGGCGGCCGCCTCGGCGCGTTCCTCGTCCGGGGCGTGCTCCCAGAGCACGGCTTCGGCCCCGGCTGTCCCCAGTGCGTCGGTCACGGCACCGGCCAGGGAGCCGTCGGCCGTTCCGGCGGGGGCGACGACCAGCCAGCGGCCGGTGAGCGGGCTGCCGGCGGCCGGGTCGAGGGGGTGCCAGGCGACGCGGTAGCGCAGCCGGTCGACCCGGTCGAGCTCACGCCGTCCGCGCCACCACGAGGACAGGGCGGGCACGAGGGGACGCACGAGCCCTTCGTCGACGTCCAGGGTGCCGGCGAGGGCGGCGATGTCCTCGTCCTCGACCGCCGTCCAGAAGCCCGCGTCCCCGCCGCCGGTGGGGCCCGTGTCACCGCCGGCGGAGGGGGGAGTGGGCTCCAGCCAGTAACGTTCCCGGCGGAAGGCGTACGTCGGCAGGTCCACGGCCCGGGCGCCGGTCCCCGCGAAGACGGCCGGCCAGTCGACCGGTGCGCCGTGGGCGAAGGCTCCGGCGACCGCCGCCATCAGCGCGGCGGGCTCGGACCGGTCCTTGCGCAGCGTGGGAACGGCGGGGGGCGGCGCGTCGCCCTCGAAGCAGTCCTGGGCGAGGGCGGTGAGGGTGCCGTCGGGGCCCAGCTCGACGAAGCGGGCCACCCGGCGCTGCACCAGCAGCCGTATCCCGTCGGCGAACCGGACGGGCTCGCGGACGTGCCGGACCCAGTGGTCCGGTGAGCACAGGTCGGCCGGTCGGGCGATCTCGCCGGTCACGTCGGAGACGATCGTCAGCCGGGGCGTGTGATAGGTGAGGGTCTCGGCGACCGCCCGGAACTCCTGGAGCATGGGTTCCATCAGCGGGGAGTGGAAGGCGTGGCTGACCCGCAGGGCTGTCACCTTGCGGTCCTGTGCGCGCAAGTGCGCGGCCGCCTGCTCCACGGCGTCGGCCGCGCCGGAGATCACCACCGCGCGGGGGCCGTTGACGGCGGCGATGCCGACCCGGTCGTTCAGCAGGGGCAGCACCTCCTCCTCGGTCGCCTGGAGCGCGGCCATCGCGCCGCCCTCCGGCAGGGCCTGCATCAGACGGCCGCGCGCCACGACCAGCCGGCAGGCGTCCGCGAGAGACCACACGCCGGCGACATGGGCGGCCGCCAGCTCGCCGACGGAGTGGCCCAGCAGGAACTTCGCGGTGACGCCCCACGACTCCAGCAGCCGGTAGAGGGCGACTTCGAGCGCGAACAGCGCGGGCTGCGCGTACTCGGTGCGGTTCAGCCGGTCCGCGTCCTCGCCGAAGACGATCTCCCGCAGGCTGAAGGGCAGTTCGGAGTCCACCGCGTCGAAGGCCGCGGCGAAGACGGGGTGGGTCGCGTACAGCTCGCGGCCCATGCCGAGCCGTTGGGAGCCCTGGCCGGCGAACAGGAAGGCGGTGGCGCCGCGCACGGTACGGCCCCGGACGGTCGCGGTGGCCGCGGTGCCCTCGGCGAGCGCGGTCAGTTCGCGTACGGCGGTGTCGTGGTCGGTGGCCAGGACGATCGCCCGGTGTTCCAGGGCGGCCCGGGTGGTGGCGAGCGCGTGGCCGACGTCCAGCGGGCGCTGCGGCTCGCTCCGGTCCCTCAGCCGGGCCAGCAGCCGGGCGGCCTGTGCCCGCAGCGCCTCCTCGCTGCGCGCGGACACCGGCCACGGCACGACGGGCAGGATCCGGGGCTCGGTGGCGGGGGCCGCGGGCTCCTCCGGTTCGACGGCGGGGGCCTGCTCGATGACGACATGCGCGTTGGTGCCGCTGATGCCGAACGAGGAGACACCCGCGCGGCGCGGGCGGCCCGCCTCCGGCCAGTCGACGGGCTCGGTGAGCAGGCGTACGGCCCCGGCCGACCAGTCGACGTGCCGGGACGGCTCGGAGACGTGCAGGGTGCGCGGGAGTACGCCGTGCCGCATCGCCTCGACCATCTTGATGATGCTGCCGACGCCGGCGGCCGACTGGGTGTGCCCGATGTTCGACTTCAAGGACCCGAGCCACAGCGGCTGTTCACGGTCCTGGCCGTAGGCGGCGAGCAGGGCCTGCGCCTCGATCGGGTCGCCGAGCGAGGTACCGGTGCCGTGCGCGTCGACGGCGTCCACCTCGGCGGCGGCGAGTCCCGCGTTGGCCAGGGCCGCGCGGATGACCCGCTGCTGGGAGGGGCCGTTGGGGGCGGTGAGGCCGTTGGAGGCGCCGTCGGAGTTGATCGCCGTGCCGCGGACCACGGCCAGGACCGGGTGACCCAGGCGGCGGGCGTCCGAGAGCCGTTCCACGAGCAGCATGCCGGCGCCCTCTGCCCAGCCGGTGCCGTCGGCGTCGTCGGAGAACGCCTTGCAGCGGCCGTCGGCGGCCAGGCCGCGCTGCCGGCTGAACTCGTAGAACATCGCCGGGGTGGCCATCACGGCCACACCGCCGGCGAGCGCCAGGTCGCATTCGCCGCGGCGCAGCGCCTGGCACGCCCAGTGCAGGGCGACGAGCGAGGAGGAGCAGGCCGTGTCGACGGTGACGGTGGGCCCCTCCAGGCCGAGGGTGTAGGCGATGCGGCCGGAGGCGACCGAGGTGGCGTTGCCCGCCAGCAGCAGGCCCTGCACCCCCTCGGGGAACTCGCTCACGCCGGCCCCGTAGCCGGAGGTGGCGGCGCCGACGAAGACGCCGGTACTGCTGCCGCGCACCGAGGCGGGGGCGATCCCGGCCCGCTCGAACGCCTCCCAGGAGATCTCCAGCAGCAGCCGCTGCTGCGGGTCCATCGCCAGCGCCTCACGCGGCGAGATCCCGAAGAAGTCCGCGTCGAAACGGGACGCCTCGTGCAGGAAGCCGCCGCCGAGCGCGTAGAAGGTACCCGGGTTGTCGGGGTCGGGGTCGTAGCCCGCCTCGACGTCCCAGCCGCGGTCGGCGGGGAAGCCGGAGATGGCGTCCCCGCCCTCGTCGACGAGCCGCCACAGCTCCTGCGGGCTCTCCACCCCGCCGGGATAGCGGCAGCTCATCGCCACGATCGCGACCGGTTCCCGGTCGCGTTCCTCCACCTCGCGCAACTGCCGCCGCGTCTGCCGCAGTTCGGCGGTCAACCGCTTGAGGTACTCGACGTACTTGTCGTCCGTCTTGCCGTCTTCAGCCACCAACGCCACATCCCTGAGCCGATGCCGACGGTTTCCCGCGGCCGATCACGACATCCCGAGTTCTTTGTCGATCAGGTCGAACAATTCGTCCGCCGTCTCGACGGAGTCGAGTTCTCCGTCGTCGACGTCGGCGAGTGCCGCTCCGGAACCCCCGGAGCCGGTGCCGTTGTCGTGTCCGGCACCGCCGCCCTTCACTGCCCTCTCCTGCCACTTCGCCGTCAGCCGCTGCAGCCGGGAAGTGATCGTCGCGTGGTCGTCCCCGCCGGCCGCGGCGGCGCCGAGCGCGGCCTCCAGCCGGTCCAGTTCGACCAGGAGCGGCACCGCCGTCACGGCCGTGCCCGGGCCCTCGCCCGCACCCGTGCCGGACGCCTCCGGCACGGTGATCTCCTCCAGCAGGTGTGCCGCCAGCGCCGTCGGCGTCGGGTGGTCGAACACCGAGGTGGCCGGAAGCCGCAGCCGGGTGGCCGCGTTGAGCCGGTTGCGCAGTTCGACGGCGGTGAGCGAGTCGAAGCCCAGCTCCTTGAACGCCTGGTCCGGTTCGACCTCGTCCGCCGAGGCGTGGCCGAGGGTCGCCGCCGCCTGGGCGCAGACCAGGTCGACGAGGTGCTGCTCCCGGTCGGCCGGTGCGAGCGCCGCCAGCCGGGCGCCGAGGTCCTGCCGTTGCGCACCGGTCCCGGCCGCCGTGTCCGCCGCCCGCCGCGCCGGCGCCCGCACCAGGCCGCGCAGCAGCGGCGGTACGGCCTCGGCGTGCGCCCGCAGCGCCTGGAGGTCGAGGTTCACCGGCAGCAGGAGAGCCCGGTGCGCGGGGGCGGTGACCGACACCAGCCCGGCCGTGTCCAGGAGTTCGAGCCCCTGTTCGACGGTGAGCGGCCGCATGCCGCCGCGTGCCATGCGGCGCAGGTCCGCCTCGGTCAGCTGAGCTGTCATGCCCGCACCGGGCGCCCACGCGCCCCAGGCGAGGGACACCGCGGGCAGGCCCGAGGCACGACGGTGAGCGGCGAAGGCGTCCAGGAAGGCGTTGGCGGCCGCGTAGTTGGCCTGGCCCGCGCTGCCGAACGTCCCCGCGACCGAGGAGAAGACCACGAAGGCGGACAGGTCCGCCTCGCGGGTCAGCTCGTGCAGGTGTGCCACCGCGTCCGCCTTCGGCCGCATCACCCCGGCCAGACGGTCCGGGGTGAGCGAGGCCACCACTCCGTCGTCGACGACGCCCGCGGTGTGGACGACGGCGGTCAACGGGTGCTCGGCGGGGAGGGCGGCCAGCGCGGCGCCGAGCTGGTCCCGGTCGGCCACGTCCAGGGCCGTCACCTCGACCTCGGCGCCCAAGTCCGTCAGTTCCGCGACGAGTTCGGGCGCGCCCGGGGCTTCGAGGCCGCGCCGGCCGACCAGCAGCAGACGCCGTATCCCGTGCCGGGTCACCAGGTGGCGGGCCACGAGCGCGCCCAGACCACCCGTACCACCGGTCACCAGCACCGTTCCGTCGCGGTCCATGGGCGCCGGGACCGTGAGGACCACCTTGCCGACGTGCCGGGCCTGCGACAGGTGGCGGAAGGCCTCCGGAGCCCTGCGCACGTCCCAGCAGGTGACGGGAAGGGGCCGCAGGACGTCCGCTTCGAAGAGCGCCACCAGCTCGGCCAGCATCCGGCCGATCCGCTCCGGACCGGCGTCCCACAGATCGAACGCCCGGTAGGTGACACCGCAGTGCTCGGCAGCCACCGCGTCGGCGTCCCGGACATCGGTCTTGCCCATCTCCAGGAACCGGCCCCCTCGGGGCAGCAGCCGCAGCGACGCGTCCACGAACTCACCGGCCAGCGAGTCCAGTACGACATCCATGCCACGGCCGCCGGTCGCCGCGAGGAACGCCGCCTCGAACCGCGTGTCCCGCGAGGAGGCGAGGTGCTCCCCGTCCAGACCGAGAGTCCGCAGGGTGTCCCACTTGCCGGCACTCGCGGTGCCGAACACCTCGGCGCCCAGGTGCCGCGCCAGCTGCACGGCGGCCATGCCCACGCCGCCGGCCGCGGCGTGCACCAGCACCGACTCCCCCGGCTGGACAGCGCCCAGTTCGGTCAGCGCGTAGTACGCCGTGAGGAACACGATCGGCACCGACGCCGCCTGCGCGAACGTCCAGCCCCGCGGAACGCGCGCCACGGTGCGCGCGTCGGCCACCGCCACCGGTCCGAAGGAACCGGGGAACATGCCGAACACCCGGTCACCGACGGCCAGCCCCGGCACACCCGGGCCGACCTCGGTCACCACACCCGCGCCCTCACCGCCGAGCAGGCCCGCCTCGCCCGGGTACATGCCGAGGGCGTTGAGCACATCGCGGAAGTTGACTCCTGCCGCCCGTACGGCGATACGGACCTGTCCTCGCGTCAACTCGGCGGTGGCCTCGGGGAAGGGGGTCAGGACCAGGTTGTCCAGGGTTCCCTTCTCCACGCAGTCCAGGTGCCAGGCCGGTGCGCCCGCCGGGAGCGGGAGCGCCCCGCCGGCGGGGACACGGCCGAGGCGCGGTGCGTGGGCGACGCCGTCGCGCAGCACGAGCTCCGGCTCACCGGAGGCCAGGGCCTGGGCGAGCACGGCGCGGGAGGTGTCGGTGCCGTCCGTGTCGACCAGGGCGAACCGCTCGGGCGCCTCGGCGCGTGCGGCCCGGACCAGGCCCCACACCGCGGCCAGGGCGGGATCGGGCGCCGTTCCGTCGAGCGTGACCGCCCCCTCGGTGAGGATCACCAGACGGGACTCCTCGAACCGTTCGCCGGCGAGCCAGCCCCGTACGGCGTCCAGGACACGGCCGGTGGCGGCCCGGGCCGCTTCCGGCATGTCGCCGTCCGCTCCGCGCAGGCCGCGACCCGCGGCGAACAGTACGGTCGCGGGGACGGCGGCGGGCAGCTCTCCCAGGCTCGCGTACGACTCCACGCCGGGCGCGAGGCCGGCGGTGCCGACCGACGCGAGGGCATCGGCCGGGGACGCGTCCCGCTCGGGCGGCGACACCTTCGTCCAGTCCACCTGGAAGAGGCCCTCGCGGTGGCCGTCGGTGTCGGCGCGGGCGGCGAGGTCGCCGGAGACCTGGCGCAGCAGCAGCGACTCGACGGAGGCGACCTGTCCGCCCGCCGGGTCGGCCAGCTGCAGGGCGACGGCCTCCGGACCGGCCTGCACCATCCGGACGCGCAGGGCCCGTGCGCCGGACGCCCGCAGCGACACGCCGCTCCACGAGAACGGCAGCCTGCCCTGGCCGGCATCGGCCAGCGACACGAACATCATCGCGTGCAGGGCGGAGTCCAGGAGCGCCGGGTGGACACCGAAGTCACCCGCGAGCCGATCGTGCTCGTCGGGCAGAGCGACCTCGGCGAAGACCTCCTCACCGCGCCGCCAGACCGCGCGCAGCCCCTGGAAGACCGGCCCGTAGGCGAATCCCGCCTCGGCGAAGCGGTCGTAGAAGCCCTCCATGGGGACGGCTTCGGCGTTCGGCGGGGGCCAGGCGGTCAGATCGGGGACCGCGGTGTCGGATGCCGGGTCGGCGGTCAGCGAGCCGCTGGCGTTCAGTGTCCACGGGTCGGTGTCGAGCGCCTCCTCGGCCCGGGAGTACACCTCCACGGTGCGTGTGTCCGACTCGTCGGGTGCGCCCACGCGGACCTGGACGAGCCGTCCGGTGCGCTCGGGCACGACGAGGGGGGCGGCGATGGTCAGTTCCTCGACGCGGTCGTAGCCGAGCTGCCCGGCGGCGCACAGGGCGAGTTCGAGGAACCCGGTGCCGGGGAAGAGGACCGTGCCGGTCACGGCGTGGTCGCGCAGCCACGGGTGCGTCCTGAGCGAGAGCCTCCCGGTGAACAGCGCCTCCTCGCTGCCGGCCACGCGCACGGCGGCGCCGAGCAGCGGGTGTTCCGCCGAGCCGACGCCCGCCGAACCGAGGTCGCCGAGGGTGACGCCGGTGAAGTCGGGCCAGTAGCGGCGGCGTTGGAAGGCGTACGTCGGCAGGTTCGGGGTCGGGCCCCGGTCGCCGCCGGTGAGGGTGCGCCAGTCGGCGTCGGCGCCGTGGA
>NZ_KQ948798.1:27380-28331 GCF_001514205.1 Streptomyces griseoruber
AGGCGGAACAGCGCCACCTCAAGGGCGAACAGCGCGGGCTGCGCGAACTCCGTCCGGTTCAGCCGCTCGGCATCCTCACCGAACACCACCTCCCGCAGCGGGCGGGCCACTTCGGTGTCGAGGTGGGCGCAGGCCGCGTCGAAGGCGTCCGCGAAGACGGGGTGGGTGTCGTACAACTCCCGGCCCATGCCCAGGCGCTGGGAGCCCTGTCCGGCGAACAGGAACGCGGTGCGCGCATCGCGTCGTGCCGTGCCCGTCGCCGCGTTGAGCGCCTCCTCGCCGGAAACGACCGACTCCAGCGCCCGCAGCAACTCCGCACGGTCCGAGCCCCAGACCACCGCCCGGTGCTCGAACAGCGACCGCGACCGCACCAGCGCACCACCGACCTCGGCGACACCCAGCCTCTCGTCGGCGGACACGAACTCCGCCAGCCGGCCCGCCTGGCCCCGCAGCGCCGCACCCGTACGGCCCGACACCACCCACGGCACCACACCACCGGCCACCGGCACACTCACCGGCTCCGGCTCCGGCTCCGGCTCCGCCACGACCGGCGGCTCCTCCAGCACCACATGCGCGTTCGTACCGCTCAGACCGAAGGACGACACACCCGCACGGCGCGCCCGCCCCTCGACGCGCGGCCAGTCCACGCTGTCCTTGAGTACTTCGACCGCACCGGCCGTCCAGTCCACGTGCGACGACGGCTCCTCCGCGTGCAGGGTCCTCGGCAGCACTCCGTGCTGCATGGCCAGCACCATCTTGATCACACCGGCGGCACCGGCAGCGGCCTGGGTGTGACCGATGTTCGACTTCACCGAGCCCAGCAGCAGCGGCCGTTCCCGGTCCTGACCATAGGCCGCCAGGATCGCCTGCGCCTCGATCGGGTCGCCCAGAGCCGTGCCCGTACCGTGCGCCTCCACGGCGTCCACGTCGGCCGGATTCAGCCCAGCGCCC
>NZ_KQ948798.1:28712-38652 GCF_001514205.1 Streptomyces griseoruber
TCCCCGCTGCCGGCTGAAGTCCAGGAACAGCCCCGGCGTCGACATCACCGTCACACCACCGGCCAACGCCAGATCGCACTCCCCCGAACGCAGCGCCTGCACCGCCAGATGCAGTGCCACCAGCGCCGACGAACACGCCGTGTCCACCGTCACCGCGGGTCCTTCCAGGCCCAGCGTGTAGGACACCCGCCCGGAGACGATGCTCGCCGCGTTGCCGGTGCCGAGGTGGCCGCCGACGTCCTCGCCGGAGGCGATGAGGAGCGGGGTGTAGTCGTTGCCGTTGGTTCCGGCGAAGACGCCGGTGCGGGAGCCGCGCAGGGTGGTCGGGTCGATCCCGGCCCGCTCGAACGCCTCCCACGCCAGCTCCAGCAGCAGCCGCTGCTGCGGGTCCATGGCGAGGGCCTCACGCGGCGAGACGCCGAAGAAGGCGGGGTCGAAGGCGGCCATGTCCCGCAGGAATCCGCCTTCGCGGGCGGTGCAGGTGCCGGGGTGGTCGGGGTCGGGGTGGTAGAGGCCGTCGACGTCCCAGCCGCGGTCGGCCGGGAACGGTGCGATGGCGTCGGTGCCGTCGGCGAGCAGCCGCCAGTAGTCCTCGGGGGTGTCGGCCCCGCCGGGGAAGCGGCAGCTCATCGCGGTGATGACGATCGGGTCGTCGGTGACGGAGGCGAACGCGGCCGCGGGCCGCGTGGTGGCCGGCAGGCGGTCCTTCTCGGCTTCCGTGCCGAGTTCGCCGAGCAGCATCCGCGCCAGTTCGGCACAGTTCGGGAAGTCGAAGACCAGCGTGGCCGGCAGACGCATCCCGGTGATCTTGTTCATGCCGTTGCGCAGTTCGACGGCGCTGAGCGAGTCGAAACCGAGGTCGGTGAAGGCGCGGGTCGGCTCGACCGCCTCGGGCCCGGGGTAGCCGAGCACGGTGGCCACATAGCCGCGGACGACGTCGAGGACGGCGCCCGCCCGCTCGTCGGCGGCGAGGCCGGCGAGATGGCGGCGGAGCGCCGGCTGGTCGGCGCCGGCACCGTCGCCGCCGAAGGAGTCGCCGGCCGTCGGGCCGGAGGCGGTGGTGCGGGCCGGTGCGAGGACGCGCCGGGCGTCGGGCAGTGCGCGCAGGAGGGCGCTGGGGCGGGAGCCGGTGAAGGCGGGCGCGAACCGTTCCCAGCCGATGTCGGTCACGGCCAGGTAGGTCTCGCCGTGGTCGAGTGCCTGCTGGAGGGCCTGGCAGGCCAGTTCGGGCCGCATGTCGTACACGCCGTAGCGGCGCAGGCGGTCACCGACCGCGCCGTCGCCCATGCCGCCGTCGGCCCAGTGTCCCCAGGCGACGGCCGTGGCGGGCAGGCCGAGGGAGCGGCGCTGCTGGGCGAGGGCGTCCAGGAAGGCGTTGCCGGGGGCGTAGTTGCCGAGGCCGGGTCCGCTGATGGTGCCGGACGTGGAGGAGAACAGGACGAAGGCGGACAGGTCGAGCCCGGCGGTCAGTTCGTGCAGGTTCACCGCGGCGGTGGCCTTGGTACGCAGGACCGGATGCATACGGCCGGGGTCGAGCGCGTCGATGACACCGTCGTCGAGGGAGCCGGCGATGTGCAGCACGGCGTCGAGCGGGTGTTCCTCGGGGATCGAGCCGATCAGCTCGCGCAGGGCGTCGCGGTCGGCGACGTCGCACGCGGCGAGGGTGACGCGGCCGGCGCCGAGAGCGGTCAGTTCCGCCGACAGCTCGGCGGCGCCGGGCGCGTCGGCGCCCCGGCGGCTGGTGAGCAGCAGGTGGTCGGCGCCGAGGGAGGCGAGCCAGCGGGAGATGTGTCCGCCGACCGCGCCGGTGCCGCCGGTGATCAGGACGGTGCCGCGGGGGCGCCAGGTCGCGCCGGGTGGTGTGGTGCCGTCGAGCGGGGCGCGCAGCAGGCGGCGGCCGTAGGTGCCGGAGGCGCGGACGGCGGTCTGGTCCTCGCCGTCGGGCCGGGCGAGCAGGGCGCACAGCCGGTCGCCCGCCCGGCGGTCCAGGGTGGCGGGCAGGTCGATCAGACCGCCCCAGCGGTCGGAGTGTTCGAGGGCGGCGACCCGGCCCAAGCCCCAGACGAGGGCCTGCGGTGCGCTCAGCACGGTCTCCGAGGCGGTGAGGGCGACGGCGCCCCGGGTGGCGCACCACAGGGGGGCGCTGACGCCGAGGTCGCCGAGGGCCTGGAGGAGCGTGAGCGTGCCGGCGAGCCCGGCGGGCACCGACGGGTGGTCGGGGTGCGGGGTCTCGTCCAGGGCGAGGAGCGAGAGCACTCCGCCGAGGTCGCCCGGTTCCAGGGCGGGTTCGCCGTCCGTGGCGGCGAGCGCGGCGGTCAGCAGGCCGGCCAGTCCCGCGCGGTCGGCGTCGGGTGCCGCGCCGTCGACGGTGACGGCCCGGACGGTGACGCCGTGGTCGGTCAGCGTCTGCCGGGTGGCGTCCGCCAGGGTGTGGCCGGTGACGGGCAGGACGAGGAGCCAGGTCCCGGACGGGGGCGCGGCAGCGGTGTCCTGGGTGAGCGGGGTCCAGCCGACGGTGTAGCGCCAGCTGTCGACGGTGGACTGTTCCTTGCTGCTGCGCCGCCAGGCGGACAGCGCGGGCAGCACCTCGCGCAGCGGGGTCTCACCGCCGAGGTCGAGGGTGGCGGCGAGGGAGGAGAGGTCTTCTTCCTCCACCGTCCGCCAGAAGCGGCTCTCCACCTCGTCGGATGTCCGCGTGCCGTCCTCGGCGGCGGGCTCCGCGTCCCGGAGCTCGGGCCAGTACCGCAGCCGCTGGAAGGCGTAGGTCGGCAGGTCGACGCGGCGGGCGCCGGTTCCGGCGAAGACGCTGTGCCAGTCGACGGGAACGCCTTGGACGTGGGCCTCGGCGAGGGAGGTCACGAAGCGGTCCAGGCCGCCCTGGTCGCGGCGGAGGGTGCCGAGCACGACGGCGTCGGCGCCGGCGTCCTCGATGGTGTCACGGAGGCCGAAGGCGACGACGGGGTGCGGTCCGACCTCGATGAAGGCGCGGTGTCCGGCGGCGAGCAGGCCGCGGATCGCGTCCTCGAAGCGGACGGTCTCCCGCAGGTTGGTGTACCAGTAGGCGGCGTCCAGGACGGTGTCGTCGTCCAGCCAGTCGCCGGTCACCGAGGAGCGGAACGGGATCTCGGCGGGCGTCGGCCGTAGTCCGGCGAGCGTGTCGAGGACCTGCTCACGGACGGGTTCGACGTGCGTGGAGTGGCTGCCGTAGTCCACGGCGACCTTGCGGGCCTGGACGCCGTCACCGGTCAGTGCGCGGAACAGCTCGTCCAACGCGTCGGCGGCGCCGGAGACGACGACCGAGCCGGGGCCGTTGACGGCGGCCACGGCGAGCCGGTCGCCGTACGGCTCCAGCCGGGTGCGGACCTCGTCGGCGGGGAGCGGGACGGACATCATGCCTCCGTCGCCCGCGATGGCGGTGATGGCCTTGCTGCGCAGGGCGGCGACGCGGGCTCCGTCCTCCAGGGACAGGGCGCCGGCGACGACGGCCGCGGCGATCTCGCCCTGGCTGTGGCCGACGACGGCGGCGGGCTCGACGCCGTAGGAGCGCCACAGCTGGGCGAGGGAGACCATGACGGCCCACAGGACGGGCTGGACGACGTCCACCCGGTCGAGGTCGGGGGCGTCCGGGCCGCCGCGCAGGGCGGCCGTCAGCGACCAGTCGACGTACGGCGCGAGCGCCTGCTCGCACTCGGCGATGCGACGGGCGAACACGGGTGCGGTGTCGAGGAGTTCGCGGCCCATGCCGGGCCACTGGGCGCCCTGTCCGGGGAAGACCAGCACGGGCCCGGTGCCGCGCCGGTCGAGGCCGCGGACGATGTCGCTGACCATGCCGTCCTCGACGAGGTCGCGCAGCCCGCGGACCAGGCCCTCTTCGTCGGCGGCGAGTACGACCGCCCGCTGTTCGAAGGCGGTGCGGGTGGTGGCCAGGGACAGGCCCAGGTCGGCGAGGCCGAGTCCGGGGTGGTCGCGCAGATGGGCGAGGAGCCGTCCGGCCTGGGCGCGCAGCCCGTCGGTGGTGCGGGCGGACAGGGCGACGGGGACGGACCGGGCGACGGGGGCGGCGTCGGCCGGCGGCTCGGTGATGTCCTGCCGGGCGGTGCCGGCCGGGGCCTGCCCGGTCGTCTCGTGCGGCGTCACGTCGTCGGGGGCCTGCTCGATGATGACGTGCGCGTTGGTGCCGCTCATGCCGAACGAGGAGACGCCCGCGCGGCGCGGACGGTCGGTCCGCGGCCATGGCACCGCGTCGTTGAGCAGCTGTACGGTCCCCGCGGACCAGTCGACCTCGGGGGTCGGGGTCTCGGCGTGCAGGGTCGCCGGGAGCAGGCCGTTGCGGAGGGCCATGACCATCTTGATCACGCCGCCGACGCCGGCCGCGGCCTGGGAGTGGCCGATGTTGGACTTCAGCGAGCCCAGCCACAGGGGACGGTCCTCGGCACGGTCCTGGCCGTAGACGGCGATCAGCGCCTGGGCCTCGATCGGGTCGCCCAGCGTCGTACCGGTGCCGTGCGCCTCCACGGCGTCGATGTCGGCCGGGGTGAGCGCGCCGCCGGCCAGCGCGGCGCGGATGACCCGCTGCTGCGAGGGCCCATTGGGCGCGGTCAGTCCGTTGGAGGCGCCGTCCTGGTTGAGTGCGCTGCCCTGCACGACGGCGAGGACCGGGTGTCCGCTCCGCCGGGCGTCGGACAGTCGTTCCAGCACGACCATGCCGACGCCTTCGGCCCAGCTCGCTCCGTCGGCGTCCGCGGAGAACGGCTTGCAGCGGCCGTCCTCGGCGAGCGCCCGCTGCCGGCTGAACTCGATGAGCGAGCCCGGCGTCGACATCACGGTGACACCGCCGGCCAGCGCGAGATCGCACTCGCCCTGCCGCAGCGACTGCACCGCGAGGTGGAGGGCCACCAGGGACGAGGAGCAGGCGGTGTCGACGGACAGTGCGGGTCCCTCCAGCCCCAGGGCGTAGGCGATACGGCCGGACAGGACGCTCGGCGAGTTGCCGGTGCCGATGTAGCCCTCGAAGCTCTCCTTGGCGGCGCCGAGGATGCCGATGTAGTCCTGGTAGGTGACGCCGGCGAAGACACCGGTGAGGCTGCCGCGCCGGGACGCCGGGTCGATGCCCGCCCGCTCCAGTGCCTCCCACGACGTCTCCAGCAGCAGCCGCTGCTGGGGGTCCATGGCCAGGGCCTCGCGCGGGGAGATGCCGAAGAAGCCGGGGTCGAACTGGCTGGCGTTGTGCAGGAAGCCGCCCTCGCGGGCGTAGCACGTGCCCGGGTGGTCCGGGTCCGGGTGGTAGAGCGCCGCGAGGTCCCAGCCCCGGTCGGCCGGGAGCGGGGAGATGCCGTCGCCGCGGTGCGCGACGAGGTCCCACAGTTCCTCGGGGCTGGTGATGCCGCCCGGGTAGCGGCAGGCCATGCCGACGATCACGATCGGATCGTCGTCGAGCCGGGCCCGCGAGGCCGCGGGCGCGGCCGTGTCCGTCCGGGTGCCGAAGAGTTCCTCGTCGAGGTGCGCGGCGAGCGCGAGCGGCGTCGGATGGTCGAAGACCAGGGTGGCCGGCAGCAGCACGCCCAGGTCGGCGCTGAGCCGGTTGCGCAGTTCCACCGCGGTGACGGAGGCGAAGCCGAGGTCCTTGAAGACGCGGGAGGGCTCCACCTCGTCGAGGTCGACGTAGTCGAGCACGGCGGCCACCTTGCGGCGCACGCGGTCGAGCAGCACCCGCTGCCGCTCGGCGGCGGACCGTCCGGCGAGCCGGTCCAGCAGGGTCGCCTCCCCCGCCTCGGCGCCGGAGTCGGCGGCCCGACGGCGCACGGTTCGCGTCGCGGGTCGGGCGGACTCGGTGGCGTCGCCGAGACCGGCCTCGGCGTCCGTGGAGGCGCCGTCCACGGCATCCGTGGCGGTGCGGTCCCCGGCGGGAACGGTGTCCGCGAGATCCCGTGCGGCGGGCGCGCCGGGGGCGGGCCGCAGGCGCAGTGACTCGACGGTGAGCACCGGCCGGCCGGAGGCGTCGGCGGCGTGGAGCGTCACCGCGTCCTCGGCGCACCGGGCCAGTCGGACGCGGAGCGTGGCGGCGCCGTCGGCGAGGAGGGTGGCGCGCTGCCACGCGAAGAGCAGCAGCCCCTCGCCCAGTCCCTCCGGCAGGCCGAGGCCCAGCGGGTGCAGTGCCGCGTCCAGCAGGGCCGGGTGCAGCCCGAAGTGCCGCGCCTGATCGCGTGCCTCCGGCGTGAGGGCGACCTCGGCGTACACGTCGTCGCCGTGCCGCCACACGGCGGTGAGGGCGCGGAACGCCGGGCCGTACTCCAGACCGGAGTCGGCCGCCAACCGTTCGTAGAGGTCTCCGACGGCGACCGCTTCGGCCCCGGCCGGGGGCCAGTCGGCGAGGTCGGCTGCCCGGTCCGCGTGGACGGCACGCTCCACCGCCGCGGGGTCGGCGGGCGCGAGCAGGCCGCCCGCGTGGCGGGTCCACGCGGCTGTCTCGGATCGTGGGTCGTCGGGGCTCGAGTAGACGGCGAGGGCACGGGCGCCCCGGGCGTCCGGCTCGTCGACGCGGACCTGGAGCCGGACCGCGCCGCGCTCGGGCACCGTCAGGGGCGCCTCCAGGACGAGTTCGCGGACCTCGTCGCAGCCGACCTGGTCGCCCGCGTGGACGGCGAGTTCCAGGAAGGCCGTGCTGGGCAGGACGGCGGCGCCGCCGAGCCGGTGGTCGGCCAGCCAGGGGTGCGAGCGCAGCGACAGCCGTCCGGTGAGCACGACCGCGTCGCTGCCCGCGACCGGCACCGCGGCCGGGAGCAGCGGGTGGTCGGTGGCGGCGAGACCGAGCGAGGAGGCGTCGCCCGTTGCGGCGGGCACCTCGAGCCAGTAGCGCCTGCGCTGGAAGGCGTAGGTGGGCAGGGGGACGTGCGGCGCCCGGGACAGCGACGGCAGGGCTGCCGTCCAGTCCATGTCGACGCCCCTGGTGAACAGGGCGGAGACGGCGGCCAGCAGGCTCCGCCGCTCGGGTCGGTCGTCCCGCAGCGCGGACACCTGCAGACCGTCCGCCGTGGGCAGGCACGACCCGGTGAGCGTGGTCAGGGTGCTGTCGGGGCCCAGTTCGAGGAACCGGGTGACGTTCCGGTCGGCGAGTGTGCGCACGCCGTCGGCGAAGCGGACCGCGTCCCGCGCGTGCCGCACCCAGTACTCCGGCGAGGCGAGTTCCTCGGCGGTGGCGGCCGCGCCGGTGACGTCGGAGACGACGGGGATGCCCGGCGCCGCGTAGGTGACGCTTCGGGCGACGGCACGGAAGCCGGCGAGCATCGGTTCCATCAGCGGGGAGTGGAAGGCATGGCTGACCCGCAGCCTCCGGGTGCGCCTGCCCAGCGTCTCGACGGCGGCGGCGATCTCGCGCACCGCGTCCTCGGTTCCGGAGACCACCACGGACAGCGGTCCGTTGACGGCCGCGATCGCGGCTTCGGTCTCCCGGCCCGCCAGCAGCGGCAGCACCTCGTCCTCGGACGCCTGGAGCGAGACCATCGCCCCACCCGCCGCGAGCGCCTGCATCAGCCGGCCGCGCGCCGCCACCAGACGGCACGCGTCGAACAGGGACCACACACCCGCGACATGGGCCGCGGCCAGCTCACCGACGGAGTGACCGAGCAACACGTCCGGACGCACACCCCACGACTCCAGCAACCGGAACAGAGCCACTTCCAGCGCGAACAGCGCGGGCTGGGCGTATTCGGTCCGGTTCAGTACGTCGGCCTCCTCGCCGAACACCACCTCGCTCAGGGGACGCGGCAGTTCGGTGTCCAGGTGGGCGCACACGGCGTCGAAGGCGTCGGCGAAGACCGGGTACTCCTCGTACAACTCCCGTCCCATGCCAAGGCGTTGTGAGCCCTGGCCCGCGAACAGGAAGGCCGTACGGCCGTCCTGGAGCACGGAGCCGATGACGGCGTCGTCGGCCGGCTCGTCGTCCGCGACCTTCCGGAGGGCGCGCAGCAGGGCCTCGCGGTCCGCACCCCACGCCACGGCCCGGTGCTCGAACGCCGAGCGGGTGCGGACGAGGGAGGCGGCCACCTCGACCGCGGTCGTCCCGGGACGGGCGGCGAGGTGGTCGGCCAGCCGGGCGGCCTGGGCGCGCAGCGCGCTTCGGCTCCGGCCGGAGACCACCCAGGGGAGCACGGTGGTGGGCCCGGAGGGGGCATCGCCCGGGAGGGCACCGTCGCGGGGCTCCTCGGCGGAGGGCTGTTCGAGGGCCGGTCCCGCAGGGGCGGGCGTCGGCGCAGCGGGCTGTTCCAGGATGACGTGGGCGTTGGTGCCGGAGACGCCGAAGGCCGACACACCGGCCCGCCGCGGACGTCCTCCCTCGGCCTGCGGCCACTCGGTGTTCTCCGTCAGCAGCCGCACCTCGCCCGCCGACCAGTCGACCTGGCTCGAGGGCCGTTCGGCGTGCAGGGTGCGCGGCAGCAGGCCGTGGTTCATGGCCAGCACCGTCTTGATGACGCCGGCGACACCGGCGGCGGCCTGGGTGTGGCCGATATTGGACTTCAACGAGCCGAGCCACAGCGGCTGTTCGCGGTCCTGGCCGTAGGCGGCGAGCAGGGCCTGGGCCTCGATCGGGTCACCGAGTCTGGTGCCCGTGCCGTGCGCCTCCACCGCGTCGACGTCGGCGGGGTTCAGTCCGGCCCCGGCGAGCGCCTGACGGATGACCCGCTGCTGGGCGGGCCCGTTGGGGGCGGTCAGGCCGTTGCTCGCGCCGTCCTGGTTGACGGCGGAACCGGCGACCACGGCCAGCACCTGGTGCCCGTTACGGCGGGCGTCGGAGAGCCGCTCCACGACGAGCACACCGACACCCTCGGCCCAGCCGGTGCCGTCGGCCTCGTCGGAGAACGCCTTGCACCGGCCGTCCGCGGCCAGCCCGCCCTGGGAGCTGAACTCGACGAACGCCCCGGGGTCGGCCAGCACGGTCACACCGCCGACCAGCGCCAGGTCGCACTCGGCGGACCGCAGCGACTGAGCCGCCAGGTGCAGCGCCACGAGGGAGGACGAGCAGGCCGTGTCGATGGTCACTGCGGGGCCCTCGAAGCCGAAGGTGTAGGCGACGCGGCCGGAGACCACGCTGCCGGCGACACCCGTCAGCAGTTGCCCGCCGAGCCCCTCGGGCACCTCGCGGAGTCCCGCGCCGTATCCGGAGCTGCCCGCGCCGACGAACACACCCGTACGGCTGCCGTGCAGCGCGTCGGGCCTGATCGCCGCGTGTTCCAGGGCTTCCCAGGACGTCTCCAGCAGCAGGCGCTGCTGCGGGTCGACGGCGAGGGCCTCGCGGGGCGAGATGCCGAAGAAGGCGGGGTCGAACTGCCCGGCGTCGTAGAGGAAGCCGCCCGCGCGGGTGTGGCTGCGGCTCGGACCTCCGTCCGGGGCGCCGTGCAAGGCATCGAGGTCCCAGCCGCGGTCGGTGGGGAAGTCGGAGATCGCGTCGGCGCCTTCGGTGACCAGCCGCCACAGATCGTCCGGGCTCTCGACCCGGCCCGGCAGCCGGCAGGCCATCCCGACGATGACCACCGGGTCGTCCGTGGTGGCCGTCAGGGCCGCGACCGGCGGCAGCGCGTCCGCTCCCGGGTCGCCGTCCGCGAACAGCTCCTGCCGCAGCAGCCGTACGAGAGCCGTCGGCGTCGGATGGTCGAAGACGAGGGTGCTGGGGAGCTTCAGGCCGGTCTCGGTGGCGAGCCGGTTGCGCAGCTCGACGGCCGTGAGGGAGTCGAAGCCCAGATCCCGGAAGGACCGCGTGGCCTCCACCGCCGCGCCGTCGGCATGGCCGAGCACCGCCGCGACACCGGCGAGGACCGATTCGAGCAGGGCGCGGTCGCGTTCGGCCGCGGGCAGTCCGGCGAGGCGGTCGCGCAGCGCGGAGCCTGCCGGTGCACCGGCAGGGGAATCCGAGGGGGTGTCGCCGGGGGAGGTGTGTGCTTCGGAG
>NZ_KQ948799.1:0-1262 GCF_001514205.1 Streptomyces griseoruber
AGAACCCCGCCCTGCACACCCTGCGCACGCTGCGCTTCCACCACACCGACAAGGAGGCGGTGATCGCCTACTCGAAGAAGAGCGGTTCGAACACGGTTCTGGTGGTCGTCAACCTCGACCCCCACCACACCCAGGAGACGACGGTCTCGTTGGACATGCCGCAACTCGGCCTGGACTGGCACGAGTCGGTGCCGGTGCGCGACGAGCTCACCGGCGAGACCTACCACTGGGGCAGGGCCAACTACGTGCGCCTCGAACCGGGCACCCGGCCCGCGCACGTCCTCACCGTCCTGCGACCGTCCAACCCGCAGATCGGAGGGTCACCCACACGATGATCGTCAACGAGCCCGTTCCGGACACGTTCGAGGACACCCCCGCCAAGGACCGCGACCCCGACTGGTTCAAGCGAGCCGTCTTCTACGAGGTCCTCGTCCGTTCCTTCCAGGACAGCAACGGCGACGGTGTCGGCGACCTCAAGGGCATCACCGCCAAACTCGACTACCTGCAATGGCTCGGCGTCGACTGCCTCTGGCTGCCGCCCTTCTTCAAGTCCCCCCTGCGCGACGGCGGATACGACGTCTCCGACTACACCTCCGTGCTCCCCGAGTTCGGCGACCTCGCCGACTTCGTGGAGTTCGTCGACGCCGCCCACCAGCGCGGTATGCGGGTGATCATCGACTTCGTCATGAACCACACCAGCGACCAGCACCCGTGGTTCCAGGAGTCGAGGAAGGACCCCGACGGGCCCTACGGCGACTACTACATGTGGGCCGACGACGACAAGCAGTACGCCGACGCCCGCATCATCTTCGTCGACACCGAGGTCTCCAACTGGACCTTCGACCCGGTCCGCAAGCAGTACTTCTTCCACCGCTTCTTCTCCCACCAGCCGGACCTCAACTACGAGAACCCGGCCGTGCAGGAGGAGATGATCTCCGCGCTGCGGTTCTGGCTGGACCTCGGCATCGACGGGTTCCGGCTGGACGCGGTGCCGTACCTGTACGCGCGGGAGGGCACCAACTGCGAAAACCTTCCGGCAACCCATGAGTTCCTCAAACGGGTCCGCAAGGAGATCGACGCCCACTACCCGGACACGGTGATCCTCGCCGAGGCCAACCAGTGGCCCGAGGACGTGGTCGACTACTTCGGCGACTACGCCTCCGGCGGCGACGAATGCCACATGGCGTTCCACTTCCCCGTCATGCCGCGCATCTTCATGGCCGTCCGCCGCGAATCCCGTTACCCGGTCTCGGAGATCCTGG
>NZ_KQ948799.1:1986-31245 GCF_001514205.1 Streptomyces griseoruber
TAACGCGGGTTTTTCCTCCAGCGACCCCGGGCGGCTCTATCTGCCGACCATCATGGACCCCGTCTACGGCTACCAGGTCACCAACGTCGAGGCGTCGATGTCGTCGCCCTCCTCGCTGCTGCACTGGACCCGCCGGATGATCGAGATCCGCAAGCAGAACCCCGCCTTCGGCCTCGGGACGTACACCGAACTGCCCTCCACCAACCCCGCCGTGCTCGCGTTCCTGCGGGAGTACGAGGACGACCTCGTCCTGTGCGTGCACAACTTCTCGCGCTTCGCACAGCCCACGGAACTGGACCTGAGCCGGTTCAACGGACGCCATCCGGTCGAGCTGTTCGGCGGGGTGCGCTTCCCGGCCATCGGCGATCTGCCCTACTTGCTGACCCTGGCCGGACACGGCTTCTACTGGTTCCGGCTCCGCGGGGAAGGCGCCTAGAAGGCCTGCGGCGGGGCGGTTTCCCCCGGCCCGCCCGGGGCACGCATCAGTAACACCCCGACCACCCGGGGAAAGGAATGTGACGCCATGGCGAAGACTGTCACACGTTCCGGCGGTTCCGGCACGATCAGCCCCGGCCTCCTCGCGTCACTGGACCCGCTGCTGCGGGAGTGGCTGCCACGGCAGCGCTGGTTCGCCGGCAAGGGCCGCCCGGTCACCGGGTTCTCGCTGGTCGCGGCCACCGAGCTGCTGCCGGCCGGCACCCGGCTCGGCGTCTACCACCTGGTGCTGCGCGCCCACCAGCCGGACACCCCCGGCGACCGCTACCAGCTCCTGATCGGGGTCCGCGAGACCCTGCCGCCCCGGCTGGCACCCGCGCTGATCGGCCATGTGACCCACGGGCCGCTGACCGGGCGGACGGTGTACGACGCCCTGTACGACACCCGGCCCGCCGAGCTGCTGCTGGAGGCGCTGCGCTCCCGGGCCCGGATCGGCGCCCTGCGCTGCGCACGCGACCCGGCGCAGGAGATCCGGTCCGGTCTGGTCCCGCGGCTGATGACCGCCGAGCAGTCGAACTCGTCCGTCGTCTACGGAGATACGTTCATCCTGAAGCTGTTCCGCCGGGTCGCGCCCGGGATCAATCCCGACCTGGAGCTGCCGCTGGCGCTGGCCCGCGAGGGCTGCCCCCGGGTGCCGGCGCCGACCGCCTGGCTGGAGATGGACGCGGAGGACGGCGCCGGTGAGTCGTACGTCCTCGGGGTGCTCCAGCCCTATGTGCAGGGTGCGACGGACGGCTGGGAGCTGGCGCTGCGGGAGCTGGCCAAGGGGGAGGACTTCGGCGCGGAGGCGCGGGCGCTGGGGCGGGCCACCGCCGAGGTGCACGGGGCGCTGGCCCGGGCGCTGCCCACGGTGACGCTCGGACCGGACCGGATACAGCCGATGGTCGAGGGGATGGTCGTACGGCTGGAGGCGGCGGCGCAGGCGGTGCCGGCGCTGCGGCCGTACGCGCCC
The DNA here is from genome assembly GCF_001514205.1 of Streptomyces griseoruber. GTDB lineage: Bacteria > Actinomycetota > Actinomycetes > Streptomycetales > Streptomycetaceae > Streptomyces > Streptomyces griseoruber. Next base: position 3,434 of record NZ_KQ948799.1, read on the forward strand.
GCGCTGCGCACCGCCTTCACCGCGCTGGCGGATCTGGCGGCGGAGGGGCAGACCTGGACCGCGCAGCGCGTGCACGGCGATCTGCATCTCGGGCAGTGTCTGCGGGCGCCGTCCGGGCAGTGGTCGCTGATCGACTTCGAGGGGGAGCCGGCCCGGCCGCCGGCGGAGCGCCGGATGCCGCAGCCCGCGGTGCGGGACGTGGCGGGCATGCTGCGGTCCTTCGACTACGCGGCCCACTCGTGCGAGCGGCCGGCCCCCGGCTGGGCGCATGCCTGCCGGTCGGCGTACTGCTCGGGGTACGCCGAGGCGGCGGGCCGTGATCCGCGCACGGATCCGGTGCTGCTGCGGGCCTTCGAGACGGACAAGGCGGTCTACGAGGTCGTCTACGAGGCCCGGCACCGCCCCGACTGGCTGCCCGTCCCGCTGTCCGCCGTAGAACGCCTCGCCGCACCCGAAGCGCCTTGAGGAGGCCCCGCACGTGACTCCCCCGAAGAAGGGCAAGAAAGCCGCCGGGAAGAACGGGAAGAACGGGAAGAAGGAGAAGCCCCCGGTGCAGCCGTCGGCACCGGCCTTCTCCCCCGCCCCGGACGCCGCCGACCGTGAGCGGCTGCTGCACGGCACCCATCACGACCCGCACTCCGTGCTGGGCGCGCACCCGGGGCCCGGCGGGGTCGTCTTCCGTGCGCTCAGGCCGTACGCGCGGTCGGTCACCGTGGTGGCGGGCGGGCTGCGGGCGGAGCTGCACGACGACGGGGACGGCTTCTTCTCGGGGCTGCTGCCCCTGACGGAGGTCCCGGCGTACCGGCTGCTGGTGGAGTACGAGGGCACGACCCTGGAGACCGAGGACGCGTACCGCTTCCTGCCCACGCTGGGCGAGCTGGACCTGCATCTGATCGGCGAGGGCCGGCACGAGGAGCTGTGGACGGTACTCGGCGCGCACCCGACGGTCCACGAGGAGGTGGCCGGCACCCGGTTCTCGGTCTGGGCGCCGAACGCGCGCGGGGTGCGGGTGGCCGGGTCCTTCAACTTCTGGGACGGCACCGGGTGTCCGATGCGTTCGCTGGGCTCCTCCGGGGTGTGGGAGCTGTTCGTGCCGGGAGTCGGCGAGGGCGAGCTGTACAAGTTCGACATCGCCCGCCCGGACGGCTCGCACACCCTGCGCGCCGATCCGCTGGCCCGGCGCACGGAGGTACCGCCCGCGACCTCGTCGATCGTGCACGCCTCGCGGTACGAGTGGGGCGACGGGCAGTGGCTGGCGCGGCGGGGCGAGATACCCGTGCACGAGGCCCCGTTCTCGGTGTACGAGGTCCATCTGGCGTCCTGGCGGCCGGGGCTGACGTATCGCCAACTGGCCGAGCAGCTGCCCTCCTATGTCGGTGACCTGGGCTTCACGCATGTCGAGCTGATGCCGGTCGCCGAGCATCCCTTCGGGGGTTCCTGGGGCTACCAGGTCACCGGTTTCTACGCGCCGACGGCCCGGCTCGGCACCCCGGACGACTTCAAGTACCTGGTGGACGCGCTGCACCGGGCGGGCATCGGCGTCCTGATGGACTGGGTGCCGGCGCACTTCCCGCGCGACGAGTGGGCGCTCGCGGAGTTCGACGGGCGGCCGCTGTACGAGCACGAGGACCCGCTGCGGGCCGCGCACCCCGACTGGGGGACGCTGGAGTTCGACTTCGGGCGGCGCGAGGTGCGCAACTTCCTGGTGGCCAACGCCACGTACTGGTGCGAGGAGTTCCACATCGACGGGCTGCGGGTGGACGCCGTCGCCTCGATGCTCTACCTCGACTACTCGCGCGAGCCGGGCCAGTGGACGCCGAACGAGCACGGGGGCCGGGAGAACCTGGACGCGGTGGCGTTCCTCCAGGAGATGAACGCGACGGTGTACCGGCGCAACCCGGGGGTCGTCACGGTCGCCGAGGAGTCGACCGCCTGGGACGGCGTCACCCGGGCCACCCACCATCGCGGCCCGAGCGGTTTCGGCGGGCTCGGCTTCGGGCTGAAGTGGAACATGGGCTGGATGCACGACTCGCTCCAGTACATGGCCCACGAGCCGGTGCACCGCAAGTACCACCACCATGAGATGACCTTCTCGATGGTGTACGCGTACAGCGAGAACTACGTGCTGCCGATCTCCCACGACGAGGTGGTCCACGGCAAGCGCTCCCTGGTGTCGAAGATGCCGGGCGACTGGTGGCGCCGGCGGGCCGACCTGCGGGCCTACCTGGGCTTCATGTGGGCCCATCCCGGCAAGCAACTCCTTTTCATGGGGCAGGAGTTCGCGCAGGGCGCGGAGTGGTCGGAGGCGCACGGCCCGGACTGGTGGCTGCTGGACTCGGCGTACGGGGCCGAGCCCGACCACCGTGGGGTGCGCGACCTGGTCCGTGACCTCAACGCGGCCTACCGGGCTACGCCCGCGCTGTGGCAGCGGGACACCGATCCGGCCGGTTTCGCGTGGGTGGTCGGGGACGCCGCCGACGACAACGTCTTCGCGTTCCTGCGCCAGGACGCGGAGGGCGCGCCGCTGCTGTCCGTCTCCAACCTCTCCCCCGTCGTCCGCCACGACTACCGCCTCGGCGTCCCCGACGACATCCCGGCCTGGCACGAGATCCTCAACACCGACGCCGAACGCTACGGCGGCAGCGGCGTCACCCACCCCCACCCGGTGAAGCCGGAGCCCCAGCCCTGGCACGGCCGCCCGGCCAGCATCCGGCTGACGTTGCCGCCGCTCGCGACGGTGTGGCTGCGGCCGGCCTAGTGCCGCGGCACTAGCTCTCCTTCCTGCCGCCGGGCATCAGGCGGCGCAGTGCCGCCAGCAGGCCCCTCGCCTGGCTCTCCTGGTGGGGGACGGCGGGGAGGAGGCCCGGGTCGGGGCGGTGGAGGACCGGGGCGTCGGGCGAGAGTGCGTAGCGGACCGGGAGGACCTTCAGGCCGCGCACCACCGGGCCGGAGCGCCAGGGCAACTGGTCGGGCGGGAGGGTGAGTTCGGCCTGGGCGAAGTGGTCGAAGACCCGCCCGACAGCGGTGGAGACGATCAGGGCGCCGAGTTCACGGGCGGCGCTCGGGCACTGGTGGGGTCCGGCGCCCCAGCCGAGGTGGGCGCGGGTGGAGACGGTGGAGCCGACCATCGTGGAGGAGCCGATGGCCAGCAGGTCCTGGTGGGCGGCGGCGGCGGACGGGGAGACGATGTCGCCCGCGCGGATCCAGAAGCCGCCGAGCCGCACGTCCCGCGCCGCGAACCGGAAGCACATGTTGGCGACCGGCGGGTTGGCGAGGGCGGCCCGGTTGACGGTCTCGCCGAGCTGGCCCGCCGACAGGCTGCGGCGGACGGTGGCGTTGCCGCGCAGCACCTCCAGCAGGGTGTTGAGGACCATGTTGCCGGTGATGTCGTTGAGATAGACGGCGTTCATGAACAGCTCCCGGCCGAGCTGTTCGTCGTCGAGGTCCGGGTCGGCCAGCATCAGGTACGAGGTGAGGTCGTCGCCGGGGCGGGCGCGGCGGTGGGCGGCGAGGCGGGTGAAGGCGGCCAGCGCCCGGCCGGTGGCGGGGCCCGCGTCGGGGCCGCCGTCCAGCATCCGCCACAGGTCCATGACCAGTTCGTCGCCGAGGTCGACCGGGCAGCCGAAGAGTTTCGTGGTGACCATCAGCAGGAGCGGGCGGGTGTACTGGGCGCCCAGGTCGCAGTGGCCGGTGCGGCCGGACTCGGCGGCGAGCAGGGCGACCAGTTCGTCGGCGTACCGGGCGACGGCCTGGCGCAGTTCCCAGCCGACGGGGCTCTTGGCGTCCTGGAACGGGCGCAGGGCCGCGTGGTGGGTGCGGCGGGCGGCGCGGTGCTCCTCGTCGTCCATGAACATCATCTGGCGTACTTCGTAGCCCGCGAGCAGCGGCCAGTCGTACGGCAGTTCGCCCTGCGCCCGGGCCCGCCAGTAGCGCACGTCCCGCCGCCACTGGCTCTCGTTCTTCAGGACCTCCAGGACCTCGCGGTAGTCCAGGACCAGCCACACCGGTACGCCCATCAGGCCGACGGGCGCCACGGGGCCGTAGGTGGCGCGCAGCCGCCGGTACACCGCGCCGGGGTCGGCGTCGAACTCCGCGGTGAGCAGCGGCTGGACGGCCAGCGAACCGAGGGCGGGGCTGTCGGCCGGTGCGGTGGCGTGGGGCTGGGCTTCCATACGGCAACGCTTACCGCACCGGCCGTGCACGCGCAGTGATCACGGCACGAACTGTTACGTCTTGGTGATCCCGCGTCAGGCCAGGGCTGCCACCAGCGCCTTCGGCAGCTCCTTGGTATGGACCACACCGAGGCGCTGGGTGGCCCGGGTGAGGGCGACGTAGAGGTCGCTGGTGCCGTAGAGGCCCGGCTCGACCACCAGCACCGAGTCGAACTCGAGGCCCTTGGACTGGCGCGGGTCGAGCAGCACGACGGTCCGGGTCAGGTCCGGTTCGGCGCCCGCCGTCACCCCGTCCAGCCGGGGGGCGAGCCTGCGGTGCAGATGGCGCGGGGCGATGACGGCGAGCCGGCCCTCGGCGGGCGTCAGCTCCCTCACCGCCTCGGCGACCGCGCCGGGCAGGTCGTCGGTGGCGCGTGCCCAGGGCCGTACCCCGGTGGAGCGCACCGAGCTCGGCGGCTCGAAGTCCGGGTCCCCGGCGCGTACGACGGCTGCCGCGACCTCCATGATCTCCGCGGGCGTGCGGTAGTTGACGCCGAGCCGGGTGTGCTCCCAGCGGTCCTCGACGTACGGCTGGAGGATCTCCGCCCAGGAGCCGACGCCGGCCGCCTCCGCGGTCTGCGCCGGGTCGCCGACCAGGGTCATCGAGCGGGTCGGGCTGCGCCGCATGAGCAGCCGCCAGGCCATCGGGGACAGCTCCTGCGCCTCGTCGACGATGATGTGCCCGAACGCCCAGGTCCGGTCGGCGGCGGCGCGCTCGGCGGCGCTGCGGTGGTCGTCCTCCTCCTGCCGCTCGGCGAAGCGTTCGGCGTCGATGATGTCGTGCGCGGACAGGACCTCGCTGTCCTCGTCGTCGACGCCCTCGAACTCGTACGTCCGGGAGGCGTACGACACGTCGAGCACGCCCTGTGCGTACGCCACCTGCGTCTCGCGCTCCCGTTCCGCGCGCGCCCGCGCCACCCGCTCGTCCCAGCCGAGCAGTTCGGCGGCCTCGTCGAGCAGCGGTACGTCCGCCACGGTCCAGGCCCGGGTCACCGGGCGCCGGACGGCGGCCGCGTCCTCGTCGGGGAGGTGGCCGACGGGGTCGGCGAGGAAGTCCGCGACCAGGCGCTGCGGGGTCAGCCGCGGCCAGAGCTGGTCGATCGCGGCCCACACCTCGGGGTTCTCGGCCAGCTCGTCGCGGATCTGGGTGATGTCGGCGGCGTCGAGGAGGCTGGAGCCGTCGTAGGGGTCGGTGCCGACGCGTTCGGCGTACAGCTCGGTGAGGGTGTTGAGGATGTGGCCCTCGAAGTGCTCCCGGGCCACGTTGTGCGGCAGCCGCGCGGCCCGGGTGCGCTCGCGCGCGACCTTCACCAGGCCGTCGTCGAGCATCAGGACCTCCCGGTCGTGCTCGATCGCGATCACCGGGTCGGGCAGCGACTGCCAGTCCCGGACGACCTCGGCGAGCACGTCCGCCATGTCGGCGCGGCCCTTGACCGCGGCGGCCTCGCGGGTGTCGGTCGCCGTCGCCTTCACGCCGGGGAACAGCTCGCCGACGGTCGCCAGCAGCACGCCCGTCTCGCCGAGGGAGGGCAGCACCTCGCCGATGTAGCCGAGGAAGGCGGGGTTGGGGCCGACGATGAGGACGGCGCGCTTGGCGAGCAGTTCGCGGTGTTCGTAGAGGAGGTAGGCGGCGCGGTGCAGGGCGACGGCGGTCTTGCCGGTGCCGGGGCCGCCCTCGACGACCAGGACGCCCCGGTGGGGGGCGCGGATGATCTCGTCCTGTTCGGCCTGGATGGTCTGCACGATGTCGTGCATCCGGCCGGTGCGCGCGGTGTTCAGCGCGGCGAGCAGGACGTCGTCGCCGGTGGGGTCCTCGTGGCCGGTGCGCTCCTGGTCGCCGAGGTCGAGGATCTCGTCGTGCAGGGCGGTGACCGTACGGCCCTCGGTGGTCAGGTGCCGGCGGCGGCGCAGGCCCAGCGGGGTGTGCCCGGTGGCCAGGTAGAAGGGGCGGGCCACGTCCGCCCGCCAGTCGATCAGCACCGGGGTGCGGTCGGGGTCGTCGGCGCGCAGCCCGATCCGGCCGATGTGGTGGCTGACGCCCGAGGTCAGGTCGATCCGGCCGAAGCAGAGCGAGCCGTCGACGGCGTTGAGCGCGGCCAGCAGCCCCGAGCGCTCGGCGACCAGGATGTCCCGCTCCAGGCGGGCCTGCATGGGTGTGTTCCCCTGGGCGAGCGCGTCGCCGACGGAGGCCTCGGTGTCACCGCGCAGGGCGTCCACACGGGCGTACAGGCCGTCGATGAATTCCTGCTCGCGCCGCAATTCACTGTCTGGAAAGCCGGTGTTTGACAATTCCGCTCCCGCCCGGATATACTGTGCTCACTGAACTTCTTTGTGACTCGATAATCTCGAAGTCACGAACCATCGAATATACGCAAAGAAATCCCCCGGGCGCAATTGCCCGGGGGATTTCTTTGTATCGTGCGAGGTCAGAGCACGTCCGACAGCTCCTCCAGGAGGCGGCGCTTCGGCCGGGCTCCCACCATCGCCTTCACCGGCTCACCGCCCCGGAACACCATGAACGTCGGCATCGACAGCACCTTGTAGGCGTTGGTCGTCTCCGGATTGTGGTCCACGTTCAGCTGCACCACCTTCAGCCGGTCCCCCTCCTCGAAGGCGAGCGCCTTCAGCACCGGCCCCATCTGCCGGCACGGCGGGCACCAGTCGGCGGTGAACTCCACCAGCACCGGCAGCTCGGACCCGATCACCTCGGCCTCGAAGTCCGCGTCCGTCACATCGGTCACCATCTACCGGCCTCCCAGTTCGCACCCGGGTTCCGGACCCCCCGGAACCCGCGCCTCGGCGGCCAGCGCGTCCCGCGCCCGCTCGGCCCGCACCAGCTGACCCGCGACCTGCTCGCGCACCGCCCGCAGCTCCCCGATCAGCGCGTCGAGCTCGTCCAGCTTGCGCCGGTAGACCGCGAGCGACGCCGGGCACGAGTCGCCCTCGGGGTGACCGGCCCGCAGACACTCCACGAACGGCCTGGTCTCCTCCAGGCCGAACCCGAAGTCCTGGAGCGTCCTGATCTGCCGCAGCAGCTTCAGATCGTCCTCGTCGTAGGTCCGGTAGCCGTTCTCCCCGCGCCGCGCGGGCAGCAGCCCCCGCGACTCGTAGTACCGCAGCGTCCGCGTGGTGGTCCCGGCCCGTGCGGCCAGCTCGCCGATTCGCATGCGTACGACCGTACGGCTTGACGCCGACGTCAAGGCAAGAGCGGTTCGCCCACCGGCAGCCCCGCCGACTCCTCGACCTCCAGCAGGGACGCGCTCCGCCGTTCCGCCTCGAAGGCCCGGTGCCCGCCCCGCAGCCCGAACAGCCGCTTGGTCAGCAGGATGTACAGGACGGCGAGGACGTTGAGCACCAGCGTGCCGATCTTCAGCCAGCTGACGTGCTCGGTGAGTTCGTAGATCTCCAGGGGGAGGAAGGCGGCGGTGGCGACGACCGTCAGGTACTCCGCCCAGCGCCTGGCGTACCAGAGGCCCCCCGCCTCGACCAGCTCGATCAGGGCATAGGCGAGGAGCAGCCCCGCCACCAGCATCAGCGTGGAGTGGCGGTAGCCGAAGGTCTTCTGGAGGGTGCCGACGACCGGTGAGTGGTCGAGGTCGTAGTGGAAGTGCCGGAAGACCGGGCGCAGGACGTCGAGGTACTCGTCGAAGAGGCGGTGGACCGCGTCCCGGGAGTTGCTGAACTTCCACACGGCCGCCGCGACCAGCACGATGAACACGCCGCGCACGGCCCGCTCGACGGCGAGGAAGCGGAGCACGAAGAGGTCCCGGAGCACCTTGCCGCGCGGGACGAGCGGGGCGTCGGCGGCGGGTCCCGAGCCGTGCGGCTCGCCGAGCACGAAGTCGCCGCAGCGCAGACAGCGCCAGACCTCGCCGAGGGCGGTCTCCGCCCGCAGCCGTACCCGCAGTCCCCGCTCGTCCGGCGCGTACGTCACATGCCCGCGCCGGGCGCAGGTCCGCCGGTCCCAGTCGATCTTCATCCCCCGTGCCTCCCGTCGCCCTGTCGGCGCGGCAGGCTAGTGGAGGCAGGTAAGAGGTCGGTGAGGATCCGGATCCCGTCACACGAAAAAGCCGGGCGGCTGAGCTACGGGGGAGCGCTCAGCCGCCCGGGCCTCGTCCGGGTGTCCGGCCCCGGTTCAGGCGGGGCCGGACACCCGGGGTTCGGGGGGGGTCCTGCGAAGGGTTCCGCGGTCCGGCCGTCAGGCCTTGGCGAGTTCCTTCTGGCCGTCCTCGCGGGGCTCGGGCACCTCGCCGCCGGTGACGGTCTCGCCGTCGTCGAGCAGGGTCTGCTCGTCGAAGGGCAGCTCACCGGCGAGGACCTGCTGGACGCGGGCCTTGTCGATCTCCTTGGTCCAGGTGCCGACCAGGACGGTGGCGACCGCGTTGCCCGCGAAGTTCGTCAGGGCGCGGGCCTCGCTCATGAAGCGGTCGATGCCGACGATCAGGCCGACGCCGTCCACCAGGGCCGGCTTGTGGGACTGGAGCCCGCCGGCCAGCGTGGCCAGACCGGCGCCGCTGACGCCCGCCGCGCCCTTGGAGGCGAGGAGCAGGAAGAGCAGCAGCGGGATCTGCTCGCCGATCGACATCGGCGTACCGAGGGCGTCGGCGATGTAGAGGGACGCCATGGTCATGTAGATCATGGTGCCGTCGAGGTTGAAGGAGTAGCCGGTCGGGACGGTGATGCCGACGACGGGCTTGCTGACACCGAGGTGCTCCATCTTCGCGATGAGGCGCGGCAGCGCGGACTCGGAGGAGGAGGTGGACAGGATCAGCAGGAACTCACGGGCGAGGTACTTGAAGAGGACCAGGATGTTCAGGCCCGCCACCGCCCGCAGCAGCACACCGAGGACGATGAAGACGAAGAGGAAGCAGGTGACGTAGAAGCCGAGCATCAGCACGGCGAGGCTCTTGAGCGCGTCCAGACCGGCCGAGCCGACGACCGCGGCGATGGCGCCGAAGGCACCGATCGGGGCGGCCCACATCACCATGGCGAGGATGCGGAAGACGAGCCGCTGGATGTGCTCGATGCCGCGCAGCACCGGCTGGCCGACGTTGCCCATGGCCTGGAGCGCGAAGCCGGCGAGCAGGGCGACCAGCAGGGTCTGCAGGACCTGGCCCTCGGTGAACGCGGACAGGAACGTCGTCGGGATGATCGACAGGACGAACTCGACCGGCGGCAGTGCCTCGTCGGAGACCTGGTCGTGGCCGGTGGCCTTGATCGCGTCGGTGAGGTGCAGTCCGTCGCCCGGGTGGAGGATGTTGCCGACGACGAGGCCGATGCTCAGCGCCACCAGGGACATCACCAGGAAGTAGCCGAGCGCGATACCGCCGACGGCGCCGACCTTGGCGGCCTTCCGTACGGAGCCGATGCCCAGGACGATCGTGCAGAAGATGATCGGCGAGATCATCATCTTGATCAGGGCCACGAAACCGGTGCCGAGCGGCTTGAGCTCGACGCCGAGGTCGGGCCAGATCAGACCGACGGCGATGCCGAGCGCCACCGCGGCGATGACGGCGATGTAGAGATAGTGGGTGCGGTCCCGCTTCCCAGCGGGTGCGGCAGGTGCCGTATTGGGGGTGGTGCTGGCGGCCACGGCTGCCCTCCTTGACGTCTTCGTCGGCATCACCGGCGTGCGGCTCACGTCCGGGGAGATAAGGGGAATGCAGTGACTATCTCCGGGCCTGTGAGGGCGGTCACCCTTACGTTCATTTAGTTCGCGCTTAACACGGGAGGCACACTGACGACATGCGCATTCCCGTCCGTGTGCCGAGACCCCGCAGCCTGGCCGGCCAGCTCTTCGCCATGCAGGCGGTGCTGATAGCGGTGCTGGTGGCGGGGTACGCGCTGTTCACGTACGTCAGCGACCGCACCCAGGCCGAGGAGGCCGCGGGCCGCCAGGCCACCGCGGTGGCCCGCTCGGTCGCCGACTCCCCGTCGGTGCGGACGGCCATCGGTACGGCGAACCCGACGGCCGAGCTCCAGCCGTACGCGATGCGCGTCATGAAGGACACCGAGGTCGACTTCGTGACGATCATGGATCCGGAGGGCATCCGCTGGACCCACCCGGACGAGACCCAGATCGGCCAGCACTTCCGCGGCAACACGGCGCAGGCCCTGGCGGGCGAGACCTTCACCGAGACGTACACCGGCACGCTGGGCGCGTCCGTGCGGGCGGTCACCCCGATCGAGGACGGCGACCGGATCATCGGGCTGGTCAGCGCGGGCATCAAGGTGGAGGCGATCAGCAAGCGGGTCCAGGACCAGGTCACGGCCCTGTTCTCGGCGGCGGCGGGCGCGCTGCTGCTGGGCGCGGTGGGCACGTACGTCATCAACGCCTCGCTGCGCCGGCACACCCACGGCATGAACGCCGCCGAGCTGAGCCGGATGCACGACTACCACCAGGCGGCGTTGCACGCGGTGCGCGAGGGGCTGCTGATGCTGGACGGGCAGTACCGGGTGGCGCTGATCAACGACGGCGGGCGGGAGCTGCTCGGGGTGCCGGGGGACGTCGTGGGCAAGTCGGTGGCGGACCTGGGGCTGCCGGCCCCGCTGACGGGCGCGCTGCTGGCCTCCGAGCCCCGGGTGGACGAGGTGCATCTGACGGCGGCGGGGGTGCTGGTGATCAACACGTCACCGGTGTCCGGCGGAGAACGCAGAGGTACCGTCGTGACGCTCCGGGACGTCACCGAACTCCAGTCCCTGATGGGCGAGTTGGACTCCGAGCGGGGCTTCACCCAGGCGCTGCGCTCACAGGCGCACGAGGCGGCCAACCGGCTGCACACCGTGGTCTCGCTGATCGAGCTGGGCCGGGCGGACGAGGCGGTCGAGTTCGCGACGGCGGAGCTGGAGCTGGCCCAGGCGCTGACGGACCAGGTGGTGGCGGCGGTGAGCGAGCCCGTCCTCGCGGCGCTGCTGCTGGGCAAGACGGCCCAGGCGAACGAGCGGGGCGTGGAGCTGGTGGTGTCGCAGGACAGCGGACTGGACGACGGTCTGCTGCCGCCGTCGCTGCCGGCCCGGGACCTGGTCACCATCCTCGGCAACCTCATCGACAACGCGGTGGACGCGGCGCAGGGCAGCGTACGGGCACGGGTCACGGTGACCGCGCGCACCCAGGGGGACGAGTTGCTCCTGGGGGTGGCGGACACCGGCGCGGGGGTGGATCCTGCCCACGCCTCCCTGGTCTTCGAACGGGGCTTCTCGACGAAGCCGTCGGGTCCCGGGGGGCGTGGTCTTGGTCTCGCCCTGGTCCGGCAGGCCGTGCACCGGCACGAGGGGACGCTGTCGGTGGCGGAGGCGGAGGGCGGCGGGGCCGCGTTCATGGTGCGGCTGCCGTTGCGGCGGGCGACGGCGGCACCTGGAGTCAAAGGATGACGGAAGTGCCAGAAGTGCCGGCAGGACCGGGTGAGCCCATCAGAGTGCTGGTCGTCGAGGACGATCCGGTGGCCGCGGACGCGCATGTCATGTACGTCGGGCGGGTGCCGGGATTCGTCGCGGTCGGAAAGGCGCACACGGGCGCGGAGGCCCGGCGCCTCCTCGACCGCACCCCGGTGGACCTGCTCCTCCTCGACCTCCACCTGCCGGACGCGCACGGCCTCCAGCTGGCCCGCTCCCTGCGGGCGGCCGGCTATCACGCGGACGTCATCGCGGTGACCTCGGCCCGCGATCTGACGGTGGTCCGCGAGGGCGTCTCCCTGGGCGTCGTCCAGTACGTCCTGAAACCCTTCACCTTCGCAACGCTGCGTGACCGTCTGGTCCGCTACGCGGAGTTCCGCGGCGCGGCCGGCGAGGCGAGCGGCCAGGACGAGGTCGACCGCGCCCTCGCCGCCCTGCGCGCCCCGGGCCCGGCGGCCCTCCCCAAAGGCCTGAGCGCCCCGACCCTGGAACGCGTCACGGAGGCCGTCCGGGAGGCCACGGAAGGCCTCACGGCGGCGGGCGTGGCCGAGGAGGTCGGCATCTCCCGGATCACCGCCCGGCGCTATCTGGAGCACCTGGTGGAGGCCGGCAGGGCCGAGCGGAAGCCGCTGTACGGGCAGGTCGGCAGGCCCGAGTTGGTCTATCGGTGGGTGAAGGGAGGCGCGGGGAAGGGGCGATGACCGCTCCGGCCGTACGACGCCCTACAGCACGCCGTCCCTGAACGGCTCCACGCCCACCACCCTGCGCACCTTCACCGGCTCGATGAGCAGCATCACGCGCCGCTCCCCCTCCAACAGCCAGGGATAGCGCGGCTCGCCGATGTACTTCTGCGTGAGGCGGTCCATGGCGCGTTCCGCCTCCTCGCCCTCCACGAACCGCACGACCCGGCCGCGGATCTCGACGCGGTCGTAGGGGTTGCCGGTGTCGTGGTGGGAGAGGGACACCGAGGGGTTGCGGCGCAGGTTGCGTTCCTTCACGCGGCCGACGGACGTGTTGACCATGACGTACTCGCCCTCCAGGTCCGCCCACATCGGGGAGATCTGCGGGGCGCCGTCCGGGCCGACCGTCGCGAGGTGCCAGAAGTTCGGTGCGAGCAACCGCTCCCGGACGTGCGCGTCGAGCGTGCCGTTCACCTCGTAGAGAGCGTCCATGGTGCGACGCTCCCCCGGAAGGCGGACTAGAAAACCGACTCCGCCTCGTCCATCCGGTACTTCGGGACCGTCTTGAGTTCGGTGACCGCCTCGGCCAGCGGGACCATGACCACGTCGGTGCCGCGCAGGCCCGTCATCCTGCCGAACTCGCCGCGGTGGGCCGCCTCCACGGCGTGCCAGCCGAAGCGGGTGGCGAGGACGCGGTCGTAGGCCGTGGGGACGCCGCCGCGCTGGACGTGGCCGAGGATGACCGGCCGGGCCTCCTTGCCGAGCCGCTTCTCCAGCTCGAACGCGAGGGCCGTGCCGATGCCCTGGAAGCGCTCGTGGCCGAACTTGTCGATCGCGCCCTTGCCGTAGTCCATGGTGCCCTCGGCGGGATGGGCGCCCTCCGCCACGCACACCACGGCGAACTTCTTGCCGCGCGAGAAGCGCTCCTCGACCATCTTGACCAGGTCGGCGGGGTCGAAGGGGCGCTCGGGGAGACAGATGCCGTGGGCGCCCGCCGCCATGCCCGACTCCAGGGCGATCCAGCCCGCGTGGCGGCCCATGACCTCGACGACCATCACGCGCTGGTGGGACTCCGCCGTGGTCTTGAGGCGGTCCATCGCCTCCGTGGCCACGCCGACCGCGGTGTCGAAGCCGAAGGTGCGGTCCGTGGAGGAGATGTCGTTGTCGATGGTCTTGGGGACGCCGACCACCGGGAGACCCGCGTCGCTCAGCATGCGCGCCGCCGTCAGCGTGCCCTCGCCGCCGATCGGGATCAGCGCGTCGATGCCGAAGTCGTGGATCATGTCCGAGGCGGACTCGCAGGCCTCGCGCAGCCGGTCGCGCTCCAGGCGCGAGGAGCCGAGGATCGTGCCGCCGCGGGCCAGGATGCCGCTCACCGCGTTGAGGTCGAGGCTGCGGTAACGGCCGTCCAGGAGACCGGCGTACCCGTCCTCGAAGCCGATGACCTCGTCGCCGTAGTTGTCGACCGCGCGGTGCACCACCGACCGGATCACTGCGTTCAGGCCGGGGCAGTCGCCGCCTGCGGTGAGAACTCCGATGCGCATCGTGCTGTGTCTCCTGCTCGCTGTGGACGCGGGTGAGCCGGGTCCGATTGTTCCACGCCGCCGAGGGCACTGTCTCTTGACGGGCGCCTTATCCACGCACGGGGGTATTGTCAAGAGGGTTCTGCTCACCCAGGTGGGCGATTTTTATGATCCCGGCCCCCCACACCGCCTCGACACACCACCAGACGAAACGGAGTGCTCGCGTGACCCGCAGCGTGTACGTGACCGGTATCGACCGCGGCGACGGCAGGCAGGTCGTCGAACTGGGGGTCATGGAGCTTCTGACCCGGCAGGTGGACCGGGTGGGCGTCTTCCGGCCGCTCGTCCACGACCGGCCGGACCGGCTGTTCGAGCTGCTGCGGGCCCGCTACCGGCTCACCCAGGACCCGGCGACGGTCTACGGCATGGACTACCACGAGGCGTCCACCCTCCAGGCCGAACAGGGCGCGGACGAACTGGTCTCCACCCTCGTCGAACGGTTCCACCGGGTCACCCGGGAGTACGACGTCGTACTCGTCCTGGGCACGGACTACGCCGACACCCAGTTCCCCGACGAGCTGGCCCTCAACGCGCGCCTCGCCAACGAGTTCGGCGCGTCCGTGATCCCCGTCGTCGGCGGCCGGAAGCAGGGCGCGGAGTCCGTCCTCGCCGAGACGCGCAACGCCTACCGCGCCTATCTGGCGCTCGGCTGCGACGTGCTCGCCATGGTCGCGAACCTGGTCGCCCGCGAGGACCGCGACGAGATGGCCGAGGCACTGGCGAAGCGGCTGCCCGTCCCCTGTTACGTGCTGCCCGACGAGCCCGCCCTGTCCGCGCCGACCGTCGCCCAGGTCAGCCACGCGCTCGGCGCGAAGGTGGTGCTCGGCGACGACGCCGGGCTCGCCCGCGACGCCCTCGGCTTCGTCTTCGGCGGCGCGATGCTGCCGAACTTCCTGAACGCCCTGACCCCGGGCTGTCTGGTGGTCACCCCGGGCGACCGGGCCGACCTGGTCATCGGCTCGCTCGCCGCACACAGCGCCGGCACCCCGCCGATCGCCGGGGTGCTGCTCACCCTCGACGAGGTCCCGAGCGACGAGATCCTCACCCTCGCCGCCCGGCTCGCCCCCGGCACCCCCGTCCTCTCGGTGCCCGGCAACAGCTTCCCCACCGCCGAGCAGCTGTTCTCCCTGGAGGGCAAGCTGAACGCGGCCACCCCGCGCAAGGCCGAGACCGCGCTCGGACTGTTCGAGCGGCACGTCGACACCGCCGGGCTCCTCAAGCGCGTCTCCGCCCCCAGCACCGACCGCGTCACACCGATGATGTTCGAGCACAAGCTGCTGGAGCAGGCCCGCGCCGACCGGCGGCGGGTGGTGCTGCCGGAGGGCACCGAGGAGCGGGTGCTGCACGCGGCCGAGGTGCTGCTGCGGCGCGGTGTCTGCGACCTCACCCTCCTCGGACCGGAGGACCAGATCCGCAAGAAGGCCGCCGACCTCGGGATCGACCTGGGCGGCTGCCAGGTGATCGACCCGGCGACCAGCGAACTGCGGGACGCCTTCGCCGAGCGGTACGCGCACTTCCGCGCCCACAAGGGCGTCACCGTGGAGCTGGCGTACGACGTCGTCTCCGACGTGAACTACTTCGGCACGCTGATGGTGCAGGAGGGGCTCGCGGACGGCATGGTCTCCGGGTCCGTGCACTCCACGGCGGCGACCATCCGGCCCGCCTTCGAGATCATCAAGACAAGAGGGGCCGCGCGAAGCGCGTCAGACAGGGCGGTGGTGGGAGACGGGAGGGCCAAGCCGGACGCGGACATCGTCTCGTCCGTCTTCTTCATGTGCCTCGCCGACAAGGTCCTCGTCTACGGCGACTGCGCGGTCAACCCCGACCCCGACGCCGAGCAGCTCGCCGCCATCGCCATCCAGTCGGCCGCCACCGCCGCCCAGTTCGGTGTGGAACCGAGGATCGCGATGCTGTCGTACTCGACGGGTACGTCCGGGTCGGGCGCCGACGTCGACAAGGTGCGCGAGGCCACCGAGCTGGTGCGCTCCCGGCGGCCCGATCTGAAGATCGAGGGGCCGATCCAGTACGACGCCGCGGTCGAGCCCAGCGTCGCCGCGACCAAGCTGCCGGGCTCCGAAGTGGCGGGCCAGGCCAGTGTGCTGATCTTCCCGGACCTCAACACGGGCAACAACACCTACAAGGCCGTGCAGCGTTCGGCCGGCGCGATCGCCGTCGGGCCGGTGCTCCAGGGGCTGCGCAAGCCCGTCAACGACCTGTCCCGGGGCGCGCTCGTCCCCGACATCGTCACCACCGTCGCCATCACGGCGATCCAGGCCCAGACCCTCGACCAGAAGGCTCCCCAGCAGTGACCGCGACCCGCGTCCTCGTTCTCAACTCCGGCTCCTCGTCGGTGAAGTACCAGCTGCTCGACATGCGGAAGGGCGGCCGGCTGGCGAGCGGGCTCGTCGAGCGCATCGGTGAGCGGACCTCACGGCTGAGGCACACGCCGCTCGCGGCCGGCGGGGACACCCGTGAGTGGACCGGGCCGATCGCCGACCACGGCGCCGCGCTGAAGGCCGTGGCGGAGGAACTGGCCCGGGACGGCCTGGGGCTGGACTCGCCCGAGCTCGCCGCCATCGGGCACCGGGTGGTGCACGGCGGGAAGCTGTTCACCGAGCCGACGGTCGTCGACGACACCGTCCTCGCCGAGATCGAGCGGCTGATCCCCGTGGCACCGCTGCACAACCCGGCCAACCTCACCGGGATCCGCACCGCCCGGGCCCTGCGGCCCGACCTGCCCCAGGTCGCCGTGTTCGACACCGCCTTCCACACGACGATGCCGGAGGCCGCCGCCCGCTACGCGATCGACGTGGAGACCGCCGACGCGCACCGCGTCCGGCGCTACGGCTTCCACGGGACCTCGCACGCGTACGTCTCCCGGGCGACGGCGAAGCTGCTCGGCCGGACACCCGAGGAGGTGAACGTCATCGTGCTGCACCTGGGCAACGGGGCGTCCGCGTCGGCGGTCGAGGGGGGCCGGTGCGTGGACACCTCGATGGGCCTGACGCCGCTGGAGGGACTGGTGATGGGGACGCGCTCCGGGGACGTCGATCCGGCCGTCATCTTCCATTTGGCACGAGTTGGCGGAATGTCCATCGACGAAATCGACACTCTTCTCAACAAGAAGAGCGGGCTCGTCGGACTGTGCGGCGACAACGACATGCGGGAGATCCGGCGCCGGATCGACGAGGGCGACGTACGGGCGAAGCTCGCCTTCGACATCTACATTCACCGTCTGAAGAAGTACATCGGTGCCTATTACGCCGTCCTCGGGCGGGTGGACGCGGTCGCGTTCACCGCGGGGGTCGGCGAGAACGCGGCCGAGGTGCGCGCGGCGGCCGTCGCGGGCCTGGAGACCCTGGGCCTGGCGGTGGACGGCGGGCTCAACGCCGTACGGGGCGACGAGCCCCGGCTGATCTCGCCCGCGGGCGCCCGGGTGGCGGTCGCCGTGGTGCCGACGGACGAGGAACTCGAGATCGCCACGCAGACCTACGCATTGGTCGGGCGGAATTGATATGCGGCTCCGCGGACGTGGTGACCGATCAGGAAAGCAACTGAGCAGGAACCCGCCCATTTGTATCTTCCACCAGACGGAATATTCCGTAGCGAAACAAACCGATAGGATCGCCCCATGCGCCGTTCGAAAATCGTCTGTACTCTCGGCCCCGCGGTCGACTCCCACGAGCAACTCGTCGCCCTGATCGAAGCCGGCATGAACGTGGCCCGCTTCAACTTCAGCCATGGCACCCACGCCGAGCACCAGGGCCGTTACGACCGGGTCCGGGCCGCCTCCAAGGAGACCGGCCGGGCCATCGGTGTCCTCGCCGACCTCCAGGGCCCGAAGATCCGTCTCGAGACCTTCGCCGAGGGTCCGGTGGAGCTGGTGCGGGGTGACGAGTTCACCATCACCACCGAGGACGTCCCCGGCGACAAGACGATCTGCGGCACGACGTACAAGGGCCTGCCCGGCGACGTCTCGCGCGGCGACCAGGTCCTGATCAACGACGGCAACGTCGAGCTGAAGGTCCTGGACGTCGAGGGCCCGCGGGTGAGGACGATCGTCATCGAGGGCGGTGTCATCTCCGACCACAAGGGCATCAACCTGCCCGGCGCGGCCGTCAACGTGCCTGCGCTGTCCGAGAAGGACGTCGAGGACCTCCGTTTCGCGCTGCGCATGGGCTGCGACATGGTCGCGCTGTCCTTCGTCCGTGACGCCAAGGACGTGACCGACGTCCACCGCGTGATGGACGAGGAGCGCCGCCGGGTCCCCGTCATCGCCAAGGTGGAGAAGCCGCAGGCGGTCGAGAACATGGAGGACGTCGTGATGGCGTTCGACGCCGTGATGGTCGCCCGTGGCGACCTCGCCGTCGAATACCCGCTCGAGAAGGTCCCCATGGTGCAGAAGCGCCTCATCGAGCTGTGCCGGCGCAACGCCAAGCCGGTGATCGTGGCGACCCAGATGATGGAGTCGATGATCACCAACTCCCGCCCGACCCGCGCCGAGGCCTCCGACGTGGCCAACGCGATCCTGGACGGCGCGGACGCGGTCATGCTGTCGGCGGAGTCCTCGGTCGGCGCCTATCCGATCGAGACCGTGAAGACGATGTCGAAGATCGTCACCGCGGCCGAGCAGGAGCTGCTCGCCAAGGGCCTCCAGCCGCTGGTGCCGGGCAAGAAGCCGCGTACGCAGGGCGGTTCGATCGCGCGCGCCGCGTGCGAGATCGCCGACTTCCTCGGCGGCCGGGGCCTGGTGGCCTTCACCCAGTCCGGCGACACCGCCCGCCGGCTCTCCCGCTACCGCGCGCAGCAGCCGATCGTCGCCTTCACCACCGACGAGGGCACCCGCAACCAGCTGACGCTCAGCTGGGGCGTCGAGTCCCACGTGGTGCCCTTCGTCAACAGCACCGACGAAATGGTCGACATGGTCGACCAGGAGATCGCGAAGATCAACCGCTTCAACCCGGGCGAGACCGTGATCATCACCGCCGGCTCGCCCCCCGGCGTCCCCGGCACCACCAACATGCTCCGCGTCCACCACCTGGGCGGCGGCGCGATCGACTGAACCACCCGCCCCCACAAGGGGCTTGTACGGCGCTGAGGGCGCCCCCCTGTGGCAGGGGGGCGCCCTCGGCTGTGAGCGGCTCCCGAACTGGCTCTGTGACCCGACGGCTCAGGTGGTGTACTGGTGCAGGCCGGGCACGGTCAGCGTGCCGCCGAACTGGCCGGCCTGCTGGACCTTGACGTTGGTGAAGTAGATCAGCGGGATGTTCAGCGGCGGCGGGTTCTCCGGGGTGAACGTGACCGGTATCAGGCCGAACAGGTTCCCCGAGATGCTCTCGGTGTACATGACCGTGTCGCCGTCCTTGATCGTGGACGTGGTGCCCTTGCCCGCCTGGACGTGGTAGGTCTTGCCCGCCTGCTTGTCGATCACGGTCTGGTGCAGGTCGCCGATGTCGGTGCCGCCGGAGATGACGTACTTCAGGACCTGCTTGGTCTTGCCGTTGGACGTCTTCACCTTGACTATGCCCTGGTAGTCGGCGCCCTTGAGCAGCAGCGAACTGGCGTTCAGGTACCAGGGGTCGTCGGGCAGGGCAAGCTTGTTGTCGACGCCGCTCTCGTCGTCCGTGGCGACCGGGCAGTCCTCGACGTCCGTGGTGGCGCTCGTGGAGGGGCTCGGCGAGGCGCTGGCCGAGGCGTCGGCGGTCTCGGCTGCGTCCGTCGCGGTGTCGGCGGCGGCGGCCGCTTCGGCGGCCTCGCTCGCGGCGTCCTTCACCGTGCCGGAGGTCTTCTCGGTCGTCTCCTTGGTGGCGCCGGAGGAGCCCGAGGACGTGTCCGTGCCGCTGTCCGCGGCGCTCTCCGAGGCGGACGCGGAGGGCGACGGGCTCGCCGTCGCGGTCGAGTCGTCGGAGCTGTCGCCGTCGAAGACGTCCTTGATGGCGTCGCCGATGGTCTCCAGGACGTTCTTGCTCGTCTCCGTGGCCGACGGGCTGGCCGTCGCGGTGTCGTCGGAGGACGACCCCGACGTGTCCGTCGAGGAGGCGGCCGAGGAGGCCGACGGCGAGGGCTCGGCCGTGTCGTCGGAACCTGAATCCGACGAGGAGGAGCCGTCCGAGGCGCTGTCGTCGTCCTTGGAGGTCGTGTCCTTGGAGGTCGTGTCCTTCGAGTCGCTCGTGGACTCGTCCTTGGTGTCGGACGACGTCTCGGAGGCCGAGGGCGACGCGGAGGCGGAGGCCTCGGCCGTCATGGCGTCGACGCAGGCCTGGTACTCCTCGGCCGTGAGGCTCTTCGAGGTCGGCTGGTCGTCCGCGCGAGCGAGCGTCGGGGTGAATCCCATGCCCATGAGAACGGCCGTCGGCATCGCCGCCAGGGCGATCGCCTTGCCCGCCGGCAGGTGGATCCTGGCGAGCAACGGCTTCCTGGGTGCCGCGTGGCGTGGCCCGGTTCTCACACGGGACGCGTCCGCGTCCGCCCCGTGCGTCACCTCGTCAGCCGACACTGTGCCTCCCGTTCGCCCCGTTCGCCGGGCTCGTTTCTGACATGTCGTTCGGCTCTTCCGGCCCGCCGTCGGCCTCGAAGCGAGCAGGCGCGTCAGCGACCTCGACACGAGCGGGCGCGTCGTCGGCCTTGGTGAGATCGGTGACGGCACTCTCGGGCGCGCCGCCCAGGCCGTCCGGCGTCTGCTCCGCCTGCGGCTCCGGCGGGGTCCCCGGCACCCACGCGATGGCCATCGCACCGCCGATCAGCCCGAAGAGGAAGCCGACGACGAAGCCACCGAAGTTGGAGACCGGGAGGGACACCAGGGCCAGCAGGATCGCCGCGACACCCGCGAAGGTGCGAATGTGCTGCTGGAACCAGACGCTGACGCCCAGCACGACGAGCAGGACTCCGATGATCAGCGATCCCGCACCGGCCGTGGTGGACATGCGGATCGTCAGCTGACCGATCGTGAGGTGCGCGTACGGGAAGTACATGATCGGGACGCCGCCGATCATCATGAACAGACCGGCCCAGAACGGCCTCATGCCGCGCCAGGCGCGGAACTGCAGCCTCCAGCGGGTGAACTGGCTGGGTGCAGCAGGAGTCTCGGCGCTCATGGAAACAGCTCCCTGGTGCGGTGTTGCTCTGTGAGGGGGGGTCTTCCGTCGCTGCACGGGACCGTGCTCGAAGACCCGGTCGGAGAGATGCGGGCGGGGGCGCCTTTCGGCCTCCCCCGCCCGTCACCGAGTGCTTAGTAGCACGGGTTGGAGCCCGCGGAGAGCTTCATGCTCAGCCCGGGCAGGGTGAAGGTTCCGGCGGTGGTCGCCCACGCCGTCTGCTTCACGCCGTACAGGTCCACGGACGTGGCCTGCTGGCCGAAGCCGTAGGGGTTGGACTTCTCGTCGCCGCCCTTCATGGGCGGGTTCTTCATCGAGCCAGCCTGCACGCCGATGTCGAGACCGTTGAACACCGCGGTGTCGGCGCCGAGGTCCTCGACGTCGATGTACAGGTTGTGGGCAGTGACCTGCTTCTGCTTGTCGTCACTGTTACCCGCCGTCAGCGTCAGGGTGACAGAGCCGAGCAGCGGGATGTTCGGCGTGACGACCGACTGACACATGTTCTGGATGCGGGCATCCGTGAACGCCGACACCGCGACCGGGTGGATCGTGTCCTTGCCGTCCAGCGTCTTGCCCGCGTCGATCGCGCCGTACTGCGAGAAGCCTTCGCCGTGGATGTAATCCGCACGGACCTTGAACGACTGACCCGAAACGCTGAACGACGCGGCCAGCGCACCCTGTGCCAGGGCGACGCCTATCGCTGCCGTGGCGGCGACGCTGGGCACCATGACCAGCGCGAACCGCTTCCATCTGGTCCCGCCACGCACCTGGGACTCCATATTTCCTCCTTCTCGGACGTACATCTCCTGGCCCCGACTCGCCCCACTTATGCGGCGGCTCAGCCGGACAGGGATGGGAGAAGTGCTACGTCCTCGGGAAGGGGAGCGCCCGTCTCGGAGGCGCGTACCGCGCACCGATCACCGGCGATCACCCCCGAGCGACAACCACTGGTCGCGCCTGACACGCATCACGCACAACCTTGCTGGACAGGCTCCACCGAGCGGCGAAGACCCCCCTGCCCAAGAGCCTGCGGCGTGTGCCGTGGGCTCTGCTCGGTGGGGACCCAGGAAAACCCGTTGTACCCAACCGGCTGTCGGGGTACGGGAATGGACCGAGCGTGGCCGATCGTGGTCCATTCTCGCCGCCCGCACAAGGGGGTTCGTTACTCGCTAGTAACGGACAGATAACCGAGCAACGACCCAGAGATCCCGGGCGGCGACTCAGGGTGTCAACAGGGCCTGGAACAAAGTTGTTGATGGACGGACAGAACCCGACAGAACAACGCCCCGGTCTTACTTCCAGTAACAGCGGCCGCGATTACCAAGATTTGGTAAAGCGCGGCCGCACGGGAACCATCCCGGCTGAATTTTCACCGGGGAACCACAGGCCCCCGACGTTTAGCGACTGGTCAGCCCCCGCCCCGGGCCCGGGTCAGAACAGGGCACGCGCCAGCGCTCGCCGGGCCGCCGCCACCCGCGGGTCGTCAGGGCCGACGACCTCGAACAGCTCCAGCAGCCGCAGCCGTACGGCGTCCCGGTCGTCGCCGGCCGTGCGCCGCACGGTGTCGATGAGCCGCCCGAACGCGTCCTCGACATGACCGCCCACCAGATCCAGGTCGGCGGCGGCGATCTGCGCCTGGGCGTCCGCGGGCCGCTCGGCCGCGTCCTTGCGCACCTGCTGCGGGTCCATCCCGCCGACCCGGTGCAGCAACTCGGCCTGCGCCAGCCCGAGTTTCGCCTCCGTGTTCGCCGGGTCATCCGCGAGTACGTTCTTGTACGCCTGCACCGCGCCGCCGAAGTCACCCGCGTCCAGCGCCTGTACGGCGGCCTCCAGGAGCGCGTCGTACGGGCCGGCCGGCACCTCGGCGGCCGGCGCCTGGGTCCCCGGCTCGGCGTCGGGATCGACCGTCAGGCCGGTGAGCCCGAACCGCTCCTCGGCGACCTGCACCAGCTGGTCCAGCGTCTGACGGATCTGGGCCTCGCCCGCGGCCCCCTGGAAGAGCGGCAGCGCCTGGCCCGCCACGACGGCGAACACCGCGGGGATGCCCTGCACCCCGAACTGCTGCATCAGCATCTGGTTGGCGTCGACGTCGATCTTGGCGAGCAGGAAGCGGCCGTCGTACTCGACGGCGAGCCGCTCGAGGACCGGGCTCAGCTGCTTGCAGGGCTGGCACCACTCGGCCCAGAAATCGATGACGACCGGTACCTCGGCGGAGCGTTGCAGGACCTCGCGCTCGAAGCCCGCCTCGTCGACGTCGATGACGAGATCGGCCGGGGAGACGGCCCCCGCGCCGCCCTGCCGGGCCGTTTCGGCGCGCGTCTGCTCCGCCTTCGCCTTGGCCTCCTGGGCCGCCTTCACCGCGGCGAGGTCGACGACTCCGCTCATGGACATGTTCCGTGGCTGCATGCGTCCATCCTCCCCCGTCCGCGCGCGTAGGCGAAAAGCGTTCCGAAAGCGTTCCTGCCCAGGCGCCGGGGTCCCCACCCCACGCCTTTGCCCGCGGCTCGTGAAACGTCCGTCACGAGGGGCGCCCAGCGGCGCCATACGCTTTCGCTACGAGTCGTAGCGTAATGGCACTGAGTGCCTACGCGCCATGGATTCCCGGTGATCTCTCTCACGGCGACAGGGGGACTGGCAGGTCCGAAACCGGCGGTTATGGTCGGGCCATGCAGAGCCGCACCCCCGTCGGCCGCGCCGGCCGCCCGCGCAGCGCCGCCGCGGACACCGCGATCCTGGCCGCGACCCGGCAGGCGCTGGTCGAGCTGGGCTGGTCGAAGCTCACCCTGGGGGACGTGGCGACACGCGCCGGGGTGGCGAAGACGACCCTCTACCGCCGCTGGGCCGGCAAGAACGAACTCGTCGTCGACGCGGTGGCCGAACTCTTCGCCGAACTGGAACTCCCCGACCGGGGCAGCCTGGCCGCCGACATCGAGGGCGTGGTCCTCCAGTTCGCGGCGATCCTGGCGCTCCCGGAGGCGCGCAGCGGACTGATGGCGGTGGTCGCCGAGTCCACTCGCGACGAGGCCCTGCGCGCCCGTATCCGCGCCTCCATCGTCGAACCCCAGAAGCACCTGGTCCTGGAGGGCCGCACCCGCGCCCAGACCCGCGGCGAGCTCCCCCCGGAGACCGACCCGGATTCGAGCGCGCGCACCGCGGAGCTCATCTTCGACGTCATCGCGGGCGCGGTGGTCCACCGGGCCTTGGTGAGCTCCGAGCCCGTGGACATGGACTGGTCCCGGGACTTCACCAGGCTCCTCCTGAACGGTCTGACCTCGCCCCCGACGACCTGACGTCCACTGCCATTCACGCGTCACCCCTCGCCCAGCTCGCACCAGACCAGTTTCCCGCTGCGGCCGGGCGCCCCAAGGGAGTAGTGCCCCCACCGGTCGGCCAGCTCTTCCACGATCTCCATCCCGCGCCCTTCCTCACGGTCCGCACCGCACGGGCGCCGTGCAGGCCTGGGCGGTTCACTGCTGGTGTCCCACACCGAAAGGCGCAGCCACTTCCCCGACCTCTTCACTCGGAGACAAGAGGGGCCGGGAGCGTGCACATGGGCGTTGGTCACCAACTCACTGGCCAACAGCTCTGCCGTGACGAGGAGTTCGCCGAGCCCGTGAGCCCGGAGCATCAGCCGCAGGGCGCCCCGGGCGACACCCACAGCGACAGGGCTGTGCGGGAGGTTGATGCTGTACTCCCATTCGTCCTCGTTGTTCATGAGGCCTCCGCCCAGGGTGAAGATGCGCAACTTGACTGCGCACTAGGTGTGTTGGTTGCGATACTGACAGTAGGGATAGAGGGGTTAGTTTTTCTACCTGACTCCTCGAACGGGTGACACTCGACTTCCGGAAGGGACGGACCTTGGCACTACGGACCAGGATCAGCGAACGACAGCGGCGCCTTGGGGCCGAGCTGCGCAGGATCCGTGAGGCTCACAAGATCACCACGAATGAGGCTGCCGCCGTGGCCGGCCTCAGGGCGCCATTTCTGAGCAACATCGAGGGCGGTCGTACCGCCATCGCCACCGAACGACTCCGGAGACTATGCGAGCACTACGGGAATATTTCTAACCCGTACGTTGAGGCCCTGGTAGCCATGTCGGAGTCCAGCGGCAAGGGTTGGTGGAGCGGCTACCAGGGACGTGTGACCCAGTACGCGCTCAACCTCGCCGAATTGGAGGCCGGTTCAACGACCATCCACTCATATCACCCGCTGCTCGTCCCCGGGCTCCTCCAGACCGAGGACTACATCCGGGCCCTCTTCGACGACGAGCAGCCACGACACGCCACTACCGAGGATGCCGTCACCTTCAGGCTGGAGCGCCAGAGGATCCTCACAGGTGAGAGTGCCCCCACCGTGCACGTTGTGATTCACGAGGCCGCCCTGCGCATGCACTACGGCGGCCCCAAGGTCATGCACGGGCAGCTAATGCACCTCATCGAACTGGCGAGACTACCCAACGTGACTATTCGGATCTTCCCGTTCCGCGCAAGGACGTACTCGGGCGTCAGCGCCCCGTTTCTCTATCTGGCCCCTCCTGTCGAGGAGTTGGCCACCGTCGTACTGGACCATCCGGCACAGCAGATCTACCGTGACTCGCCAGAGCATCTGTCCCAATACCGTGCGCTCTTCGAACGGTTGAAGGGATCCGCGCTGCCGCCGATCACCCCCTCAACCGCAGCGGAGGCGCAGACAGTGCCCGGCTCCTTGATGCTGATCCAACATCTCCTTTACGACTTGTAGGAAGGCCCGCAGTGCCCGATCTCAGCTGGCAGAAGTCCTCATTCAGCGGCGGCGAGTCGGAAGACTGCCTCTACCTCGCCGCCGCCCCCGACGGCACCGTACGTCTCCGCGAGAGCGACTCCCCCGACGAGATCATCACCACCACCCCAGCCCACCTCGGTCACCTCGTACGGGCACTCAAGTCCCGGACGGCCCCCTGAAGGCGCGTGTGGACGCCTACTCGGTGCCGAGTCTTGCTGGGCGGCAGGGCCGGCCCTACGGGAGGCGACGCCGCTGCCGCTGTGGGCGAGCGCTGCGCCGCGTGCGACGACATGGCAGAGGGGCGGCCCAGTAGGGCCGCCCCTCTGCCGGAGAGTCCGCTAGGCGAGCCCTCCGTAGGTCACAGTCCTGCCAGGGCCCGCTTCACGGGCGACACGCGCCGCCAGGTCTTTGCCCCGCAGGTCCAGTTCCTGGCGTCTCGCATCGTCCTTCCCGTCGTCCCGGTCCTTCAGATACTGCTCCATGCCGGCGTTGAAGTCGGCCGCCCACGTGTACAGGTCCGCGATCAACTCGTCGGACAGGTCGAGCCCGGCGGCGGGGTCATCGGGGGCGAAGTCCCCGAACCCCTCCGCGCGCAGCGGATACCACTTGTACTCACCCTCGACCGTGATGCGGAGCGGGAACGGCGGAGTGTCGTGCTCGTCGAGGGACCAGTGCAGCCGTCGGCACCCCCAGCAGACGAACTTCATGGTGGCACGCGCTTCGTCCCAGTAGCGCACCACCCACTGCGGTCCGAGGTGCCGTGCCAGCGCCTGGGCGGTCTCCAAGCCCTGCTTCGCGTGCGTGCGCAGGGGCTGATGGGACGCGAATCCGGCAGCGGGACGGGCCCGCGACCACGACGCCAGCCGGTCGGACAGCGGCTCGGACAATCCGAGCGCAGGGTCACCTAGAGGAACGTTACGCGTGAAATGGGACACATCCTCATAACCTTCATCCTCCACGACATACAGCGGTGAGTCGTCGCCCTGTGCCCGGACGAGTAGTTGGCGTGGTGATCGCGTCGAGGTCATGCCGGATTCGCCCCCACGATGAAGCCGTTGTCGCCCACCGTGATGGCCACCCGCTGTGTCGTGCCGTTGTACACCGTCTCGTAGATCGGCCTACCGCCGTCGGCGCCCTGCTGTCCCACGATCTTGCCTTCGCTCAGTGCCTTGTTGAGAAGCTTGGGAATATCCTCGGACGCTACACCGCGTTCGATGAACTCTCCCGCGTGTCGGAAAATGATGTGGATGAGGCCCACCTTGTTGTTGCCGATCTCCAGCCACGCCACAGGGACACCGGGCCGTGGATAGCGTACGACCATCACCACATCCGCCCGTTTGAAGTTGGCGCCACTCGCCTCCAGTTTGCGCACCAGGTCCAGATCGATGCTGTTGGCCGCCTTCGCCCGGTCCGCCATGCGCTCCGAGAGGCGCAACGCCATCCCCGCGAGCGTGTCGGGATCCGCCAGGTCCGCTGCGGAGGGCTTCTCCCCGAAGATCTTCTTCATATCACCGAGCAGCTTCTCCGCTCCCCGGCCCGTCTTGATCGCGTCTTCGACGAGCTTGGTGAACTTCAGCGCCTCGGCGACCTTCCCGAGAGGGATAACCGTGGCGAGCGCCCAAGCGCAGCCCGATCCGGCGCCGCCGTCGTCGGAGGGGGTGAACTTGTGGTAACACTCGACGAAGTCCTCGACGAGGATGCTGTACGCGAGATTTGCCACGAACAGGCCCAGGCTCTGCAGCCCCGCCTTCTCCAACTGGAGGAAGGTGAAGTGGTAGGAGACCTCCTTCGACAGTCCCTTCTCCGGCTGCGAACCGAGGTAGAAGGTGTCCGCCTTCGGGCAGGCCGACTGCGTGGCGGGTACGTCCGGATTGGCGCAGTAGTAGAAGCTGACGACAGCGTCGAAGTGGAACTCGAACCTGACCGTGCAGCCGTCGAGGGTGAGCGTGCAGTCGTCGAGTTGCTTCGGAGTCTCGGTCAGAGTGATCTTGTCGATGATGAGGAAGGTGTGGTCCATACCGGTCGCCGCGCCTTCGGCGACCTGCTGGTTCGCTCCCTTGTTCTCCGCCTGCTGCGCCGCCTGCTGGGCGG
>NZ_KQ948799.1:31859-32403 GCF_001514205.1 Streptomyces griseoruber
TTGGCGGCCTCGGCCGCGTAACCCAGTGCCTCCTTCGCCGACTTGCGGGCGGTCGCGGCAAACCCGGCGGCCTCGGCGGCCAGCGTGTACGCCGCCTTCGCGTCGCCCGTCGCCGCCGCGGCGAGGCTCGCCGCCTGGTCGGCGTTCTTCTGCGCGTTGGCGGCGTGCGCCTCGGCGACCGCCTTCTGCTGCTCGGCGATCGTCTTCGACGACTGGCCCGTCAGGACGACGAGACCGGCCGCCGAGTCGGTGGTGACGTACGGCGAACCCAGCTGGATCGCGTCGTTCGCCGGTGCGGCCACCTGTTGGGCAGCGTTGCCGGCGTCCGCGGCGGCCTGTGCGGTGGTGTAGGCGTGTCCGGCCGCGTCGGCCGCCGAGGCGACCGCCTTGACGGACTCGGCCTTCGCCGCGTCGGCCTGGGCCTTGGCGTCGGCCGCGTGCTTGTCCGCCTCGTCGGCCAGCTTCACGGCCGTACGGGCGGCGGAGGCGGCGGTCTCGGAGGCCTTGATGGCGTCGGCGGCGGCGCTGGTCGCCGTACGCACGG
>NZ_KQ948800.1 GCF_001514205.1 Streptomyces griseoruber
AGGCCGGCGGGCGGGTCTCGTCGCGCAGCGCGGCGACGGCGCCGCGCAGTACGGCGCGTTTCCCACCCCCCTTGGCCACACCGGCCACCGCGCGCTCGTACAGCCGGGCGCCTTCCTCCAGGACCAGCTCGGTGTCCATCCCCGCGGGGATCTTGATCTGTGCGTGGTGCCGCCAGGTGGCGACCGGATCGCCCCAGGCCTCCACCTGGTACGTCCAGTGGCCCGGCGCGTCCGGGGTGACGTCGGCGCCCCAGCGGTCCGTGCCCGGGGCGAGTTCACGCATCGGGGTCCAGGGGCCGGGCCGGCCCTCGGGGTCCCTCAGGACGACATTGGCGGCGACGGCGTCATGGCCTTCGCGGAACACCGTCGCCGAGATCTCGAAGGTCTCACCGGTGACGGCCTTGGCGGGCCGGCGCCCCTGTTGGACCAGCGGGCGGACGTCGAGGACCGGGATGCGCCCGACGGCGGTGGGCCCGGGCGGCGCCGCTGTGGAGGCGTGGGTGGCCTCGGCGCGGGGGGTACGGGGTGTCGGGGGTGATGACGAGTGGTGCGTGGCGGGCATGACCGCTCCTGTCCGCATCAACGAGGGTGGGCGGAGGGATGTGGGGTCCAGTACCGGGGGAGCCTTCCCACCCTGATCGGGTGCGCATTCCGGCACTTTGTTAACTACTCGCGCGTATGTCTACGCACAAGACCGGCCCCGTTCGCGGCCTCGGCGGGCGCGGGGGAGCCGGTCGTGGTGGTCCGTCACTTGGCAGGGGGCACCTGGAGGAGTTTGTCCGGCGAACCGGCTCCCCGGCCGGATATCTTCCCGTTCACGGCGTCCGCGACCAGCGCCCGGGCCACCTGTGCCGGTGTGGCTTTCGGGTGACCGGCGAGGTACAGCGCGGCCGCTCCCGCGGCGTGCGGCGCCGCCATCGACGTACCCGACCGGGTGGCGCGGCCGGTGTCACCCGTGGACGACGCGGAGGTGATCGACACCCCCGGGGCGAACAGGTCGAGGGCCGAGCCGTAGTCGGAGAACGCGGCCCGGGCGTCCCCCCGGTCGGTGGCGCCCACGGTGACGGCCTCCCGGACGTCGGCCGGGGACTCCAGGGCGGCGGCGCGGCCCCCGTTGCCGGCCGCGACGACATAGGTGACACCGGATCTGATGGAGGCGCGCACGGCCGCGTCGAGCTGGGCGTTGTACGAGCCGCCCAGGCTGAGATTGGCGACGGCCGGCTTGCGGGCGTGCCGGGTGACCCAGTCGATGCCGGCGATGGCCTGGGCGGTGGTGCCGGCGCCCGCGTCGTCCAGGACGCGTACGGCGACGACCTTCGCCTTCCCCGCGACACCGAAGGTCCGGCCCGCGACGATGCCGGCGACATGGGTGCCGTGGCCGTTGCCGTCGGGGGCGGCGCGGTCGCCGCCG
Organism: Streptomyces griseoruber; assembly: GCF_001514205.1. Lineage (GTDB taxonomy): Bacteria > Actinomycetota > Actinomycetes > Streptomycetales > Streptomycetaceae > Streptomyces > Streptomyces griseoruber. Next base: position 1,412 of record NZ_KQ948800.1, read on the forward strand.
ACGAAGTCCCAGCCGTAGCTCGCGCGCCCGCCGAAGTCGGCGTGGCTGATCCGGATCCCGGTGTCGATGACGTACACGGTCACCCCGGCGCCCCCGGATCCGGACGCCCGGTAGCCGCCGTCCAGCGGCAGATCCGGCTGGTCCACCCGGTCCAGCCCCCAGGACGGCGGGTTCCGCACGGCGTCCACCGTCACCTCGGTGTCCTGGACGACCGAGGCGACCGAGGGGTCGGCCGCGAGCCGCCGGGCCTGTCCCGCGTCCGCGTGCACGGCGAAGCCGTTGAGGACCGTGCCGTAGGTGTGGCTGATTCTCACCCCATGGGAGATGACGAGGCGCCGGCCGGCGTCCGAGGACGCCCGGGTGTCCCCCTTCAGCGTCACGAGATAGCTCCCGCCGACGGACCCGGGCCGGCCGGCGCCGACGACTCTCCCCTCCGGTACGGCCTGCGCGGGCGGACTCGCGGCCGACAGGACCATGGCCGTGACGACCGCGGTCAGGCTCCCCGCCCGGCGCAGACGCCGGGTGTGCGTCCGTGCCATGGTTCGCGTTCCCCTCCTCGACTCGGCGGACGCCGGACCGGGTACGGCAACCGGGCGCGCCACTGGGCAGCCTCTCGTGCGGGGTGGAGGGTCACAAGGTGGCCTAGGGGGGTGAATCGGCCATATCGCCGTTTGCGTGATCCGGCCCGTCCAGCCTTCGGCAGGGGCGAGGACAACACCGGTACGGTGCAGGATGACCGGACGTACACAGCCGTACGTCCATCCAGCGAACGCGCTACGCCGAGGTGGAATGTGAAGGCGATCCGTCGATTCACCGTCCGACCCCTTCTCCCCGAACCCCTCCGGCCGCTCACTGACCTGGCCCGCAATCTGCGCTGGTCATGGCACGCGGACACCCGTGAACTCTTCCAGTCCGTCGATCCCGAACGCTGGGCCACCTCGGACGGGGACCCGGTACGGCTGCTCGGCGGCGTACGGCCGGAGCGCCTCGCCGAACTGGCCGAGGACCGCCGGTTCCTGCGCCGGCTGACCGCCGCCGCCGACGAACTGCACGACTATCTGACCGGCGACCGCTGGTACCAGACCCGGCCCACCGCCGCCGAACTCCCCGCCGCCGTCGCCTACTTCTCGCCCGAGTTCGGCATCACGGCCGCTCTGCCCCAGTACTCCGGCGGCCTCGGCATCCTCGCCGGCGACCATCTGAAGGCGGCCAGCGATCTCGGCGTCCCGCTGATCGGCGTGGGGCTGCTGTACCGGCACGGCTACTTCCGCCAGACCCTCTCCCGCGACGGCTGGCAGCAGGAGCACTATCCCGTCCTCGACCCCAACGAACTGCCGCTGAGCCTGCTGCGGGAGCAGGACGGCACCCCCGCCCGGATCTCCCTCGCCCTGCCCGCCGGCCGGCAGCTGCACGCCCGGATCTGGCTGGCCCGGGTCGGCCGGGTGCCCCTGCTGATGCTCGACTCCGACGTCGAGGAGAACGACCTCGGCGAACGCGGGGTGACCGACCGGCTCTACGGCGGCGGCAGCGAGCACCGGCTGCTCCAGGAGATGCTGCTCGGCATAGGAGGTGTCCGGGCGGTACGGACGTACTGCCGGCTCACCGGGCACGCCCCGCCCGAGGTGTTCCACACCAACGAGGGGCACGCGGGCTTCCTCGGCCTGGAACGCATCGCCGAACTCGGCGACGACGGCCTGGACTTCGACTCCGCACTGGAGGCGGTCCGCGCGGGAACCGTCTTCACCACCCACACCCCCGTCCCGGCCGGTATCGACCGCTTCGACCGCGAGCTGGTCGCCCGCCACTTCGGCCCCGACGCCGAACTCCCGCGCATGGACGTCGACCGCATCCTGCGCCTGGGCATGGAGACCTACCCCGGCGGCGAACCGAACCTCTTCAACATGGCCGTGATGGGCCTCAGGCTCGCCCAGCGGGCCAACGGGGTGTCCCTGCTGCACGGCCAGGTCAGCCGGGGGATGTTCGCCGGCCTGTGGCCCGGCTTCGACCCCGACGAGGTGCCGATCACCTCCGTCACCAACGGCGTGCACGCCCCGACCTGGGTGGCCCCCGAGGTGCTGCGGCTCGGCGCGCGCCAGGTGGGCGCCCAGCGCGCCGAGGACGCGCTGGCCGTCGGCGACGGCGACCGCTGGGACGTCGTCTCCGGCGTCTCCGACCAGAGCATCTGGGACCTGCGGCGCGTCCTGCGCGAGCAGTTGGTGGTGGAGGTGCGCAAGCGGCTGCGGGCCTCCTGGCGCCAGCGCGGCGCGGGCACCGCCGAGCTGGGCTGGATCGACGGGGTCCTGGACCCCGACGTCCTCACCATCGGATTCGCGCGCCGTGTCCCGTCGTACAAGCGCCTCACCCTCATGCTGCGCGACCGCGACCGGCTGATGGAACTGCTGCTGCACCCGACCCACCCGATCCAGATCGTGGTCGCGGGCAAGGCGCATCCGGCGGACGACGGCGGCAAACGCCTGGTCCAGGAGCTGGTCCGGTTCGCCGACGACCCCCGGGTCCGCCACCGCATCGTCTTCCTCCCCGACTACGGCATGGCGATGGCGCAGAAGCTGTACCCCGGCTGCGACATCTGGCTCAACAACCCGCTGCGCCCCCTGGAGGCCTGCGGCACCTCCGGCATGAAGGCGGCGCTCAACGGCTGTCTCAACCTCTCCGTCCTGGACGGCTGGTGGGACGAGTGGTTCCAGCCCGACTTCGGCTGGGCGATCCCCACGGCGGACGGCGCCGGCACCGACCCCGACCACCGCGACGACATCGAGGCGGCGGCCCTGTACGACCTCCTCGAACAGCGCATCACGCCCCGCTTCTACGAGCGGGGCCGCGCCGGCCTGCCCGACCGCTGGATCGAGATGGTCCGCCAGACCCTCACCCTGCTCGGCCCGAAGGTCCTGGCCGGCCGCATGGTCCGCGAGTACGTCGACCGGCTCTACACCCCGGCCGCCCAGGCGCACCGCGCGATGAGCCCGGACACCGCCCGTGAACTGGCCGTCTGGAAGACACGGGTGCGCTCCGCCTGGCACGCGGTGACGGTCGACCACGTCGAGACGTCGGTCGCCACCACGACCGCCGAACTCGGCACGACACTGGCCCTGCGCGTCAGGGTGGGCCTCGGCGAACTCGCCCCCGAGGACGTCGAGGTGCAGGCGGTCTCCGGCCGGGTCGACGAGGAGGACCGCATCACGGACGCGTCCACCGTCCCCCTGAAGGCGGCCTCCGGCCCCGACCTGGAGGGCCGCTGGCTCTACGAGGGCCCCCTGTCCCTGGACCGCACCGGCCCCTACGGCTACACGGTCCGCATCCTCCCCTCCCACCGCCTCCTCGCCTCGGGCGCGGAACTCGGGGTGCTGGCGGTGCCGGGGGAGGACGGGGGGGAGGGGGCGGGGGTGTTGATGCGGTAACACGGCACCGGGGTGCGGGCGTTGGGCGGTCTTGGGCGGCTGCCCAACGCCGGGGCGGGCGTGCCGGAGTGCTGCCGTTCTGGGGCAAAAGCGGCGTGAACATGTTCACGTTTACTTGTCGAATCATGTGAATATCTTGTGCTTTTGTTTGGCAATGCTTTAGGACTTGCCCACTCGTGATCGTTTGAGTGGGGGGATTTCGTGCGTCCGGCGCGTCCGCTTGTTGTTGCTGTGGCCTTCGTGCTGGCCGGGACCGAGCAAGCCGCTCTCGCCGTGGGCCAGTCCACGGCCCTCGCTGCAGGGAAGGCTCCCGACCAACGCTGGGGTTCCGCCGCTGGGCGTAGCCATGCCACGTCCGCCGATGCGACGGACGCCGCGGCGAAGGGCGGTCGCGCCGGCGCGCTCACCGGGCGCGGAGAACTCCCGGCGGAGGGCTCCGACAGCGTCACGCGACTTCCCGCCACCGCGCGACGCCCAAGCCCAGTAAGGCAGTTGAGGTCCAGGCGCCTGGCACGGCGACACCGCAGGGCTTCGATGCCAAGCGCAGCAAGGAGATGGCGAGCGAGCGCGCGGAGCGGGAACGCACCTACCTCAACCCGGACGGCACCTACACCACCCGCTTCTACACCGAGCCGGTCAACTTCCGTGCGAAGGACGGCCGGTGGAAGTCGATAGACACCACCCTCGTGCCCCGCGAGGAGCCGGGCCCGAGCACGATGAGCGTGGGTGTGAGGGCTGGGAGACGTCCTCGACGGAGGCACAGATCGAATTCGGCGGTACGGCCGATGAGAAAGGCTGCGGCGTGGTGTCCCGTACCTGCCCCCTCTACAGCTGTTCCGAGGCGGCGCCCTTGATGCCGCGTATCAGGGCGTGCAGGCCGGATGTCGTTGTGGTGACGATGATGTCCGGCTCGTCGCTCTCGCGGAGGTGGAGGGAGCCGGTGGGGGAGGCGGCGACGGTGACGCAGTTCGAACTGTCCCCGCTGTACGAGGACTTCTGCCAGTGGAGAGTGTGCACGTCGGTGCCTTTCAGATGTCTTGGGCGAGGCGGTTGATGAAGTCGCGTGACCTGGCCGGGGGTAGTGCGTAGGTCTCCATGTGGTCCAGAACGGCACGGTACTTGGTGAGCTGTGCCTCGGAGTCGAGAAACCCGCAGCCGCCGTGGTGGGTGTCCAACTGCACGGTGTCGAGTTGACGTACAGGACCCTCGACGTAGTCGAAGGACTGCCCGGTGCTCGGGAAGTTCTCCGTGCCGAACGGGATCACCCTGACCGTGACATGCGGCAACTCGCTCATTTCGACCAGGTGCTTGAGCTGGCCGAAGGCGACGTGCGGGCCGCCGAAACCCATCCGCAGGGCCGACTCGTGGATGAACGCCGAGTACGGGGGAGGGGTTTCCCGGTCCAGGATGCCCTGCCGTCTGATCCGGTGGGTGAGACGGTGTTCGATCTCGTACTGCCGCATGGGCGGCACCACCGCTCGGAAGAGGGCACGGGCGTGGTCCGTGGTCTGGAGCAGCGCGGGGATGTGGGTCACGAGAGCCACTCGCAGTCCCGTCGCGTGATGTTCCAGTTCGGCCAGGTCGACCAGGGCGGCGGGCAGGTGTTCGCGGTATGGCTCCCACCAGCCGGAAGCCCGCCGCCCGGTGAAGTCGGTCAGGGCGTCCACGAGTGCCTCGTCGAAACAGGCGTACGCCGACGCCATGGTGCGCACCCGGTCGGCGCTGAGGGAACTGCGTCCGGTCTCGATCATGCTGACGCGTCCCTGGTTGACGCCGAGCAACCCGGCGGCGCCGGTGACGCTGAAGCCGGCTTGTTCGCGCAGTCTGCGCAGTTCGGCGCCCAGTCGCCGCTGGCGCAGGGTGGGGTTGCCGGTGGGCGGCAAGACGCCTCCTTCCGTACGGCACCGCGGTGCCTCTCGTACCCCACACGAGGTAACTGCAGGTACATCTCCCTAGATTGGGAGATGTATCATCCGGCGGCCCTCTAGCGTGGTTCTTCCAAGGAATCCCCTACCCTCGGAGGTCCCCCATGGTCACCGTAACCCCGCCCAACACCTGGTCGTACGCCCTCCGTCTGCCGCATGACCCCAGAGCCGCACGTGTCGCACGTATGACCGTACGGGCGGTGCTCGGTGGGCATGGAAGACAGGAAGTGCTGGACACCGTCGAGCTGTTGACGTCCGAGTTGGTCGCGAACGCCTATCTGCACACCGAGGGGCCGGCCTCGCTGCGGCTGACCGCCGTGGGGGACGGGCGGCTCAGGGTGGGCGTCTGGGACAGCGACCCGCACATCCCCGCGCCCTTCGCCAAGCCTCCCGGGCACCGGCTGCCGCCCGCTCCGGCCGACGGGGAAGGAGGGCGCGGGCTGTACCTCGTACAGGAATACGCCGACTGGTGGGGCGGTTGGCCGCTCGGCGGGGGCGGGGGGAAGCTGTTGTGGTTCGAGGTCGGCGGGTGAGCCCCGGTCGGCCGGGGCTCCGCTCAGATCTTCGGTCCCTGCTCGCACAACCCCCGCAGCACCGTCCCGCACCGCCGCGCGTACGCCTGTTGCAGCCCCCGCGTCGCCGGGCCCGCCGCCCGGGCGTACCACTTGGCCGCGCGGCTGAAGGCCGAGACCGTCAGCCAGACCGTGCCGTCGCCGGTGCGGTCGACGAGGAAGGACTCCTCGCCGGACTCGGGGTGGCCGGCGAGGGTGCCGTAGGCCCAGCCGGCGCGGCGGTGTTCGTCGGCCGTCCATATGACCCGGCAGGGGGCCTTGATCAGGCCGGCCAGGGTGATCGTGACGTCCACGTCGGGGGCCGCGCGGTCGGCCGAGGTGGTGACGCCGATGCCCATCGCGCGGTGCATCTCCCACGTCATGACGGCCTCCGCCGCGCGCCGGAAGAGGTCGTGGCCCTCGCCGACACGGGTGCGCACGTGCAGGGCGTGGAAGCCGGGCGGGCAGAAGCCGGGGCGGTCGCGGGTCGCGCCGACGTCGTCGTAGGTGAAGTCCTTGGGCGGCATGGGAGGCATGGGAGACAAGGGTAGGGCGGTACCCGGGGATGCCTTCGTCCCGGGTACCGCCCTTGTCAGAACTTCAGGCCCTAGCTGACGTTGACCGCCGTCCAGGCCGCGGCGACCGCGGCGTACTCGGTGCTGCTGGAGCCGTACAGGGCCGACGCCGCGCTCAGGGTCGCCGTGCGGGCGCCCTTGTAGTTCGTCGTCGAGGTCATGTACGTCGTCAGCGCCTTGTACCAGATCTGGAGCGCCTTGGCGCGGCCGATGCCGGTGATCGTGGAGCTGTTGTACGTCGGCGAGTTGTAGGTCACGCCGTTGATCGTCTTCGAGCCGCTGCCCTCGGACAGCAGGTAGAAGAAGTGGTTCGCGACACCGGACGAGTAGTGGACGTCCTTGCTGCCGACGGAGGAGGACCAGTAGTCCGACGAGCCGCCGTCCTTGCTGGGCTTGTCCATGTAGCGCAGCGGGGTGCCGTCGCCGTTGATGTCGATCTTCTCGCCGATGAGGTAGTCACCGGGGTCGTTGGAGTTGGCCGCGTAGAACTCCACGCCCGTGCCGAAGATGTCCGAGGTGGCCTCGTTGAGGCCGCCGGACTCACCGCTGTAGTTGAGGCCCGCGGTGTTGGCGGTGACGCCGTGGCTCATCTCGTGGCCGGCCACGTCCAGCGAGGTCAGCGGGTTGACGTTGCCCTCGCCGTCGCCGTACGTCATGCAGAAGCAGCTGTCGTCCCAGAACGCGTTGACGTACGCGTTGCCGTAGTGGACGCGGGAGTAGGCGGCCACGCCGTTGTTCTTGATGCCGCTGCGGCCGAAGGTGTTCTTGTAGAAGTCCCAGGTCACCTGGGCGCCGTAGGCGGCGTCGACGGCGGCGGTCTGGTCGGTGGTGGAGCTGGAGGCCGCGCCGGTGCCCCAGGTGTCGTCGGCGTCGGTGAACAGGGTGCCCGCCGAGGAGGACGTGCCGTGCGCCTTGTTGTACGTCTTGTGGCTGCCCCGGGTGCCGTCGGTCAGCTGGTACGTCGAGCCCGACAGCGTGGTGTTCAGGCTGACGGTGCCGGAGTACAGGCTCTTGCCGGTGCCGGTCTCGATGCCCTGGTACTCGTAGAGCTTCTTGCCGGTGGCCGCGTCGGTGATGACGTGCAGCTCGTTCGGGGTGCCGTCGTCCTGGAGACCGCCGACGACCGTCTCGTAGGCGAGGACCGGCTTGCTGCCGTTGCCCGCCCAGATCACCTTGCGCGGCGCGCTGTCGGCGGTGGTCTTGGCCGAGCCGGCGTCCTTGGCGAGGGCCACGGCCTGCTTCTCCGCCTTGGCGGCGGTGACGACCGCCTTGAGCGAGGCGACCTTGATGGTGGTCTTCGTCGCCTTGGTGACGCCCTTGTTCACGCCCGCGGCCGACTCGTGGACGACCAGGTCGCCGCCGAGCACCGGCAGGCCCGCGTAGGTCCGCTCGTAGCGCGTGTGGACGGTGCCGTCGGCGTCCTTGACGACGTCCCGGACGACCAGCTTCTCCTTGGTGCCGAGGCCTATCTCCTGGGCCGTCTCGGTGGCGTCGGCCTGCTTGTCCTTGATCAGGGCGGTGCGGGCGGAGGCGGAGAGCGCGGTCGGCGCGGCGAGCGGCTTGGCGGCGGCGTCCGAGGCGGTCGGGGCGGCCACGGCACCGGAGGTCAGGCCGGTGGTGACCAGGGCGCCGGCCGCGACCGCGGTGGCGATCGCCAGGGTGGTGCGCTGGTGACGCGCGTAGAGGGAGGTCACACAAGCTCCTTGGGTGTGGGGGTGCCCGGACGGCGTGGGGATGCTGTCCGAAGCTGTGGTGAAGTTGTGCGGCGGTTGCCAGGAAGCCTCGCATCAAGGTCGCGTACATGTCAGGACCCCTCTGTGATGTTGGCTGAAAATCGACGAACCGATGAACATTGCCGGAATGTAAACGGGGTTGACCTCGGTAAAAGGCCAACAGGTGAGGGGCAATCGACTGGCAAAAAGGAGGGCGCCGCCCCGGGGTGCGAACCCCTGGAGCGGCGCCCTGTGAGCTTCCTGTCGGCGACCTACGGGAAGGTCAGCTTCCAGCTGTTGATGTAGCCGGTGTCGGCGGCCGCGTTGTCCTGGACCCTCAACTGCCAGACACCGTTGGCGACCTCGGAGGAGGCGTTCACCGTGTACGTGGTGCTGAGGTTGTCCGTGCTGCCGCCGGTGCCGTACGCCTTCAGCGTGTACGCCGTGCCGTCGGGGGCGACCAGCTGCACCTGGAGGTCGCCGATGTAGGTGTGGACGATGTCCACCCCGACCTGGAGGTTCGAGGGCGCGTTGCCCGTCCGGCCGGAGACGGTGATCGACGAGGTGACCGCCGCGCCGTTGTCCGGAATCGATACGTCGGCGGTGTTCTCGAACGAGGTGCCACCGCCCCCTCCGCCACCCGGCCGTGAGCCGACCGCGACGCCCGCCCAGGCGTTTGCCACCGCGGTGTACTCGGCGCTCGTCGTGCCGTACAGCTCACCCGCCGCCGCGAGGGTGCCGGTGCGGGCGCCCGCGTAGTTGGTGGTCGAGGTGAACTTCGTGCTCAGCGCGCGGAACCAGATCTTCTCCGCCTTGTCCCGGCCGATGCCGGTGACCGCGAGACCGTCCGCCGTGGGCGAGTTGTAGGTGACACCGTTGATCGTCTTGGTGCCACTGCCCTCGGACAGCAGATAGAAGAAGTGGTTCGCCGGGCCGGACGAGTAGTGCACGTCGATCGAGCCGATGCCCGAGTACCAGCTGTCCTTCGACGCGCCGTCCTTGCTGGGCTTGTCCATGTACCGCAGCGGCGAGCCGTCGCCGTTGATGTCGATCTCCTCGCCGATGAGGTAGTCACCGACGTCCGAGGAGTTGTTGGCGTAGAACTCCACGGCGGTGCCGAAGATGTCGGAGGTCGCCTCGTTCAACCCGCCGGACTCACCGCTGTAGTTGAGGCCCGCGGTGTTGGCCGTGACGCCGTGGCTCATCTCGTGGCCGGCCACGTCGATGGCGGTCAGCGGGTGGGTGTTGCCCGAGCCGTCGCCGTACGTCATGCAGAAGCAGCTGTCCTGCCAGAACGCGTTGACGTACGCGTTGCCGTAGTGGACCCGGGAGTACGCGGCCACGCCGTCGCCCCGGATGCCGGAACGGCCGTGCACGTTCTTGTAGTAGTCCCAGGTCAGCGCCGCGCCGTAGTGGGCGTCGGCGCCCGCGGTCTCCGTGTTGGACGCCGCGCCGTTGCCCCAGACGTCGTCGGGGCCGGAGAACAGCGTGCCGGTGCCGGAGGTGCCCCGGTTGAGGTTGTACGTCTTGTGGCCGCCGCGCCCGCCGTCGGTGAGGTTGTACGTCGACCCGGACTGCGTCGTGCCCAGCGTCACCGTGCCGCTGTACATGGTGTTGCCCGTGCCGGTCTCGACGCCCTGGTACTCGTAGAGCTTCTGGCCGGTGGTGGCGTCGGTGATGACGTGCAGCTCGTTCGGGGTGCCGTCCTCCTGGAGGCCGCCGACGACCGTCTCGTACGCCAGGACCGGAGTGCCGTTCGCCGCCCAGATCACCTTGCGCGGCGCGCGGTTCGTGTCCGCGCCCGCCGCGCCGTCGGCCTTCGCCAGGGTCAGCGCCTGCTTCTCCGCCTTGGCCGCGGTGACGGTGGGCGTGAGCGAGGCGACCTTGATGGTGGCGCGCGTCGCCTTGACCACGCCCTCGGTCGCGCCCGACTTCGCCGTGTCGACGACCAGGTCGCCGCCCAGCACCGGCAGGCCGGCGTAGGTGCGCTCGTAGCGGGTGTGGACCGTGCCGTCGGCGTCCTTGACGACGTCCCGGACGACCAGCGCCTCCTTGGCGCCCAGGCCCAGTTCCTTCGCGGTGGCCGCCTTCTGGGCGTCGGCCGTGCGGATCAGCTCGGCGCGCTGGGCGGGGGTGAGCTTGACGGACTCGGCGCCCGTCGGCTTCGGGGCCCGCTCCGGGGCGGCGGTCGCGGCGCCGGACTGCACGGCGGCGGCGATCAGTGCGCAGACGCCGACCAGGGCGACGGCGGCGGTCTTGCGGTATGCGGTGTGGGGGGTGCGTCTGCGAGAGGAAGTGCTTCTCACCACTGACTCCTTCTGCTGGACACGACAAAGGCGGTACGCAGAACGGTTTTGCTGTGGGGTTGCTGTGGAGTAGCAGTGGGAAGAGTGGCAGGGGATTGCGCTGTCTGTCAGGAGCGCGTCAGGAAGTTGGCCGGAAAAGGTCCGTTGTCCGGGGGCGCGTGTTCGATATACGGACGATCAGGCCAGGCTGTCCCGCCAGGCCCGGTGCAGGTCCGCGAAACGGCCCGTGCCCGCGATGAGGTCGGCGGGCGCGCCGTCCTCGACGATCCGTCCGTGCTCCATCACCAGCACCCGGTCGGCGATCTCCACCGTCGACAGCCGGTGCGCGATCACCACCGCCGTACGGCCCTTCAGCACCGTGGCCATCGCGGCCTGCACGGCCCGCTCCCCGGGGATGTCCAGCGAGCTGGTCGCCTCGTCCAGGATCAGCACCGCCGGATCCGCGAGCAACGCCCGCGCGAACGCCACGAGTTGCCGCTGACCCGCGGAGATACGACCGCCCCGCTTGCGGACGTCGGTGTCGTAGCCGTCGGGCAGCGCGCTGATGAACTCATGCGCGCCGATCGCCTTCGCCGCCCGCTCGATCTCCTCCCGGGTCGCGTCCGGGCGCCCGATGGCGATGTTCTCGGCGACCGTGCCGGAGAACAGGAACGCCTCCTGCGTCACCATGACCACCCCGCGCCGCAGCTCGGGCACGGCGAGCTCACGCAGATCGACCCCGTCGAGCAGCACCCGCCCGCCCGACGGGTCGTAGAAGCGGGCCAGCAGCTTGGCCAGGGTGGACTTGCCCGCGCCGGTGGAGCCGACGACGGCGACCGTCTGCCCGGCGGGCAGGGTGAGGGCGAAACGGGGCAGGACCTCCCCGCCGGTGCGGTAACCGAAGGACACCTCGTCGAACACGACCTCGCGGCCGGGCAGTTCGCCCCGGCGGGCGGGCAGCTCCGTCGGCACCGAGGGCTCGGGCACCGACGGCGTCTGCGCCAGCAGCCCCGCGATCTTCTCCAGCGAGGCCGCGGCCGACTGGTACGAGTTGAGGAACATGCCGAGCCGGTCGATCGGGTCGTACAGCCGCCGCAGGTACAGCACCGCCGCCGCCAGCACACCCAGCGCCAGCGTGCCGCCCGCCACCCGGTAGGCGCCCCACAGGACGATCAGCGCGACAGCCGTGTTGGCGACCACCCGCGAGCCGGTGACGTACCGGGCCATCTCCAGCAGGGCGTCGCCGTTCGTCCGCTCGTGGCGCCGGTTGAGGACCCGGAAGTCGGCGTCGTTGACGGCCTCGCGGCGGAAGGCGCGCACCGGCCGGATGCCGTTCATCGTCTCGACGAACTTCACGATCACGGCCGCGATCGCGGTGGACCGGGCGGTGAACACCCGCCCCGCGCGCCGCTGGTAGATCCGGACCAGCAGGTACAGCGGCACGAACGACGCCACCGCGACCGCGCCGAGCCCGAGGTCCAGCCAGAGCAGCATCGCCGAGATGTACAGGAAGGACAGCACCACGGTCACCAGCTCCTGGAGGCCCTCGCTGAGGAGCTCGCGCAGGGACTCCACATCCGTGGTGGAGCGGGAGATGAGCCGGCCCGAGGTGTAGCGCTCGTGGAAGTCGACGCTGAGGGCCTGCGCGTGCCGGAAGATACGGCCGCGCAGATCGAGCAGCACATCCTGGTTGACCCGGGCGGCCGCGATCAGGAACGCGTACTGGAGCGTGCCGGAGGCCAGCGCGCACACCAGATAGCCGACGGCCACCGCGATCAGCGGCCCGTCGTCGCCGGCCCGGAACGAGGGCACCGCGCGGTCGATGGCGTACGCCACCAGGAGCGGGCCCGCCTGCACGGCCGCCTGCTGGAGCAGCAGCAGGAGCGTGGTCAGCGCGACCCGCGCCCTCATGGGGGCGAGCAGGGAGCGCAGCAGGATGCCGGTGGCGCCGGGCGGGGTGGGCAGGACGTCCTTGTCGAAGGGGTCGTCGGCGGCCCGGACGGGCAGGTCCTGCGGCGGGTCCTCGGTGGTGGGGGACGAGGTGGCGGGGGCACTCATCGGTCGTCCTCCTGGCGGCCGTTCCCTGACATGAGGTGGGCGTACTCGGTGTTGGCGCGCAGCAGTTCCTGGTGGGTGCCGACGGCGGTGATCCGGCCCCCGGAGAGCAGGGCGACCCGGTCGGCCAGCAGCACGGTGGACGGGCGGTGGGCCACGATGAGCGCGGTGGTGTCGGCGAGGACCTGGCGCAGCGCGGCCTCCACGGCGGCCTCGGTGTGGACGTCCAGCGCGGACAGCGGGTCGTCGAGCACGAGGAAGCGCGGCTGTCCCACCACGGCTCTGGCCAGCGCCAGCCGCTGCCGCTGCCCGCCGGAGAGGCTGAGCCCCTGCTCGCCCACCTGGGTCGCGGTGCCCTGGGGCAGGGCGTGCACGAACTCGGCCTGGGCGACGCCGAGCGCCCTCTCCAGCTCGGCCGCGCCGGCCTGGTCGCCCGCCCCCATCAGCACGTTCTCCCCGACGCTCGCCGAGAACAGCGTCGGCTCCTCGAAGGCGACGGCGACCTTGGCGCGCAGTTCCTCGCGGGTCATCGCGGTGACGTCCTCGCCGTCGATGGTGATCCGTCCGGCGGTCACCTCGTGCAGCCGGGGGACGAGCGCGGTGAGGGTGGTCTTGCCGCTGCCGGTGGCACCCACGAGGGCCATGGACTCACCGGGCCGGATGTGCAGGTCGACACGGTCCAGGGTCGGGGGCGAGGCGGGATCGGCATCGGGATAACGGAACACGACCCCGACGAACCGAAGCCCGTCACCCGCCTTCCCGGCGTCCGCGCCCGAGTCGTCCGCGTTCCTGGCGTTCGCGCGCCTGGCGTCCGCGACCGTGGCGTCCGCGCGCCTGGCGCCCGTGCTCCCGTCACCCGCGCTTCCGGCTTCAGGGACCGTGGCGTCGGCGCGCCTGGCGCCCGTGCTCCCGCCACCCGCGCTTCCGGCTTCAGGGACCGTGGCGTCGGCGCGCCTTGCGTCGGCGGCCGTGGCGTCCGCGCGCTTGGCGTCCGCGACCGTGGCGGGCGTGCTCCCGTCACCCGCGCTCCCGTCACCCGCGCTCCCGTCACCCGGGCTTCCGGTGTCGGCGGCCGTGGCGTCCGCGCTCCCAGCGGTGGGACGCCTTGCGTCTGCGGCCCTGGCGTCCGCGACCGTGGCGCCCGCGCCGGTGTCGTCTCCGCCCCCGGCGTCCGTGACCCCAGGGTCCCCGCTCCCGGTGGCCGTGACCCCGGCGCCCGCGCCCCCGGCGTCCGCGGGGCGGCTCCCGGTGGATGTTTCCGACTCCGGTTCCTCGTCCATCACCTCGAAGTAGCGTTCGGTGGCCGTCGCCGCCTCCTGGCTCATCGCGAGCAGGAAGCCGATGGAGTCGACGGGCCAGCGCAGCGCGAGGGCCGTCGACAGGAAGGCGACCAGCGTGCCCGCGGACAGCTCGCCGTCCGCCACCTGGACGGTGCCCAGCACCAGTGCCGCCCCGATCGCCACCTCGGGCAGGGTCACGATGACGGCCCAGATCGTCGCCAGCAGCCGGGCCTTGCGCAGCTCCGTCCCGCGCAGGGTCGACGACAGCGTGCGGAAGGCCCGCGCCTGGCTGCGGTGCCGGCCGAACCCCTTGATGATCCGGATGCCGAGCACGCTCTCCTCGACGACCGTCGTCAGATCGCCGACCTGGTCCTGGGCGAGCCGCGCCACGACCGCGTACCGGTTCTCGAAGACCACGCACATCACCATGACGGGGAGGGCGGGGCCCAGGATCACCAGGCCGAGGGACCAGTCCTGGAGCAGCATGATGATCACGCCGGCCAGGATGGTCACCGCGTTGACCAGCAGGAACGTCAGCGGGAAGGCGAGGAACATCCGCAGCAGCATCAGATCGGTGGTGGCCCGGGACAGCAGCTGTCCCGAGGCCCACCGGTCGTGGAAGGCCACCGGCAGCCGCTGGAGATGCCCGTACAGCCCGGCCCGCATCTCCGCCTCGACATGCGAGAGTGGGCGCGCCACCAGCCAGCGCCGGAGCCCGAACAGCCCCGCCTCCAGGAGCCCGAGCAGCAGCAGGTACAGGGCCCCGAGCCAGACGCCCGCCGGGTCCCGGTCGGCGACCGGCCCGTCCACCATCCATTTCAGGACGAGCGGGATCACCAGCCCGACACAGGAGGCGACGACGGCCACGGACGCGGCGGTGAACAGCCGCACCCGCACCGGCCGCACATACGGCCACAAACGCAGCAACGTCCGCACCGCGGACCGGTCCTTGGTGGTTGCATGTGTCGTCGACATCACGAGCGAGCCTACGGATCGCCACTGACATCGCCCAACGGGTTTTGGCCGGTGCCCCGTCGGCCGCCGGTCCTACGACCTGCGCGTTCGAGGGGTCGTACCCCCTCGCGGGTGAATCTCGGGAGGGTGAAGGGGGTCGCGGGCAACCGCGGCCCCGGCCCGGACGGTCCCAGCCGGGTCAGCGGTCCGCGACGCGCATCTCGAACCATGTCGTCTTGCCGCGTGGCAGCAGGTCCACGCCCCAGCGGTCGGAGAGTTTGTCGACGAGGAAGAGGCCGCGGCCGCTGACGTCCAGTTCCTGGACCGGCATGAGGCAGGGCAGGCCGCGGGAGGGGTCGCGGACCTCGACGCGGATCCAGCCGCGGCGCCGGCGCAGCCGGAGGCCGAAGACACGGGCGCCGGTGTGGCGTACGGCGTTGCCGACGAGTTCGGAGACGAGGAGGACCGCGTCCTCGGTCATCTTGGGGGACAGTCCCCACTGGCGCAGCACGACGACCTGGGTGAGACGGCGGGCCGTGGCGGCGGACTCGGGGCGGGAGGGGAGCGGAACCTCACCCTCCGTCGGGTTGCCGAACAACTCCAGTGCCTTGAGCGCCCGTTCGTCCTCCACCGCAGGCGACCAGCGTGCCGCGGCCACACGCCCGTGCCCCCGCGGCTGTTCGACATCCTCCAGCCCCGCCATGCCCCCATCATGGCCGTCCGGAGCGTCCTCCGGGGCCGTTCCGGCGGAATACGCCCCCTGGGCGACCCCGTCGGACGGGGTGCCTCCGGAGGCTGCCGGGGGCGGTCCGGAGTCCGGCAAGGCCCCGTTGACCTGCGGTGACGGATCCTGTGCGGGCAATCGCCGGACTCCCTCGACAAGGCGGGCTCAGGGGCGACCCCAGGGTCCCATGAACCGCCCCAACGAGGGACCCGGACGGGGACATCCCGCCTGAGACGTCCCGTCAATCGTGGGAGATGGCAACCCTGTTCGAGGAGATCTGCCTCACAGGACCCGCCTCACCCCTCACAGGAACTTGGCCTTGCCCGGCCCTTCCTCGACGAAGCTCCGCATGCCGATCTCGCGGTCGGCGGTGGCGAACAGGCCCGCGAACCAGTTGCGCTCGACGGCGAGACCGGTGTCGATGTCCGTCTCCAGGCCGGTGTCGATCGACTCCTTCGCCGCCCGCAGCGCGAGCGCCGGGCCCTGGGCCAGCTTCGCGGCCCACGCGTGCGCCTGCGTGTACACCTCGGCCGCCGGGACCACCCGGTCCACCAGGCCCAGGGTCAGCGCCTCGTCCGCCTTCACCATCCGGCCGGTGAAGATGAGGTCCTTCGCCTTGGAGGGGCCGACCAGCCGGGCCAGCCGCTGGGTGCCGCCCGCGCCGGGGATCAGCCCGAGCAGGATCTCCGGCTGGCCCAGCTTGGCGTTGTCGGCCGCGATCCGGAAGTCCGCGCAGAGGGCGAGCTCGCAGCCGCCGCCCAGCGCGTAGCCCGTGACGGCCGCCACGACCGGCTTGGGGATCCGGGCCACCGCCGTGAAGGAGTCCTGCAGGGCGCGCGAGCGCAGGACCATCGCGGTGTGGTCCATGTCCTGCATCTCCTTGATGTCCGCGCCCGCCGCGAACACCTTCTCCCCGCCGTACACCACGACGGCGCGGACGTCGTCCCGGCGGGTCGCCTCCTCGGCCAGCTCCTTGAGCCGGTCCTGCGTGGCGACGTCCAGGGCGTTCATGGGCGGGCGGTCGAGGCGGATCGTGCCGACGCCTTCGGCGACTTCGAGATGAACGGTCATGGCAGCAGGTTAACCACCATTAACGACGGCGGGCCCGGTGCCGTTGGTCACAGCACCGGGCCCGTCGCGGAGGGGTCCTACTTGGTCCAGTCGGCCCAGGAGAGGTTCCAGCCGTTGAGGCCGTTGGCCGGGTCGACCGTCGGGTCG
The DNA here is from genome assembly GCF_001514205.1 of Streptomyces griseoruber. GTDB lineage: Bacteria > Actinomycetota > Actinomycetes > Streptomycetales > Streptomycetaceae > Streptomyces > Streptomyces griseoruber. Next base: position 18,107 of record NZ_KQ948800.1, read on the forward strand.
GTGGAGTTCTTCACCGTCACCACGTCGCCGACCATCGAGTGGTTGAAGAACCACGCGGCCGGGACACCGCTGTCGTAGCCGCCGCGCACATCGCGCAGGCCGATGCAGCCGTGGCTGGCGTTGTAGTTGCCGAAGGCGTCGCCGCCCCAGTAGTTGCCGTGTACGAAGGTGCCGGAGTTGGTCAGCCGCATGGCGTGCGGGACGTCCTTGATGTCGTACTCGCCGTCGTAGCCGACGGTGTCGCCGTTCATCCGGGTCACCGTGAACTTCTCACTGATGACCATCTGGCCGTTCCAGGTGGCGTAGCCGGGCTTGCCCGTGGTCACCGGGATGGTCTTGTAGAGCTTGCCGTCCCGCATGACCTTCATCGTGTGCTTCTTGGCGTCCACGATCGACACCTGGCTGCGGCCGATGGTGAAGGAGACGGTCTTGGACTGCTTGCCGTAGACGCCCTTGCGGCCCTCGACACCGTCCAGGTTCAGCTTGACGGTGACCTTGGTGCCGGCCTTCCAGTACTGCTCCGGGCGGAAGTCCAGACGGTCGTTGCCGAACCAGTGGCCCTCGACGTCCACGGCCGGCACGGTCGTGATCTCGATGGCCTTCTTCACGTCGTCCGGCTTGGTGATGCCGCGCGTGAAGCGGACCGAGAACGGCATGCCGACGCCGACGGTGGAGCCGTCCTCGGGCGTGAAGTTGCCGATGAAGGTGTTCTGCGGGCTGAGCGTGGTGAAGGAGGAGTCCTCGGCGGCCGTACGGCCCTCCGAGTCCTTCGCGACCGCGTGCACCTGGTACTTGGTCGCCGCGGCGAGGTGCGTCGCGGGCGTCCAGCCGCTGCCGTCGGCCGAGATCGTGCCCTTGATCGCCGTACCGTCGTCGTCCTTGACGGTGACCTCGGTCAGCTTGCCGTTGCTGGCGCTCACCTTCAGGACGCCGCTGGTGTCGACGTCCTTGGCGCCGGCCTTCGGGGCGATCGAGACGACCGCCTCCGACTGCTTGCTCGCGGCCGCCGCCGTGCTGCCCTTGTCGTTCTTCTCCTTGGCGTCGGACCCCGAGTCCGAGCCGCCGCCCCCGCCGCACGCCGTGACGGCGAGCAGCATCCCGCCGACGATCAGCGCCAACCGCTTGTGGCGGCCGCGTGGGCGCCCCGCGATCGACGCCCCCGGTATCGGTCGCACGTTCAAGTCGTTCTCCCCTCCCAGGGCCTGGTCAGGCCCCCACCCCCGCGCATCCCGCGCGATCATTTGCGCATATTAACCGCACGGTTTTGAGCTGCGTGTCAGGTGAATGTCACCGTTCCGTCGCAACTTGGACCATGATCGCGCGGGGATGGTTGCACGGCGGGGAAGAGGTCATTCGTCCGTGTTCCGGGAGGTCCACTCCTCCCAGCTCATGTTCCAGCCGCCGAGCCCGTTGTCCGGCGCGACCTCCTTGTCCTTGCTGTGCACGACCTCGACGACGTCCCCGATCAGCGAGCGGTCGAAGAACCAGCCCGCCGGGGTGTCCGAGCCGCCGCCCCTGACGTCCATGAGGCCGACGCAGCCGTGGCTGACGTTGGCGTTGCCGAAGACGTCCGGCTCCGCCCAGTAGTTGCCGTGCAGGAAGGTGCCGGACTCGGTCAGCCGCATGGCGTGCGGCACGTCCGGGATGTCGTACTCGCCCTTGCCGTCCTTCTTCCTGAAGCCGACCGTGGCCCCGTTCATCCGGGTCAGTTCGAGCATCTCGGTGACGACCATCTTCCCGTTGTACGTCGTCGTCCTCGGTGCCCCCGCCGTGATGGGCACGGTGGCGATCAGGTCGTCCTCGCGCCACACCTTCATCGTGTGCTTCTCCGCGTCGACCAGGGAGACCTGGCTGCGGCCGACGGTGAAGGAGAACGTCTTGTACTGCAGCCCGTAGACCCCGGGCGCGCCCTCCACGTCCCGCAGCCGCAGCGCGACGGTGACCCTGGTGCCGGGCTTCCAGTACTCCTCGGGGCGGAAGTCGAGACGGCCGCCGCCGAACCAGTGCGGCCGGATCTCCACGGCCGGGTCGGCGGTGACCTCGATCGCCCGCTGCACGGCGGCCCGGTTCTCGATCTCCCGGCTGAAGTCCAGCGAGACGATCATCCCGGTGCCGACGGTGGAGCGGTTCTCCGGGGTGACGTACCCGATGAACCGCTCGTCGGGGACGTAGGTGGTGAAGGTGGTGTGCCGGGCCGAGCGGTTGCCGTCGCCGTCCAGCGCCACCACGTCGACCGTGTAGCGGGCGGCCAGCGCGAGCCGGCCGCCGTCCGGCCGCCAGCTCCGCCCGTCGGCCGAGATCCGGCCCGGCACCTTCGTCTCCTGGGCGTCCTGCGACCGCACCACCTTCACCGACTCCAGCTTCCCGTCCGGCACCCGGACCAGCAGCCCCGTCTCCGGCCGCACCTCCTTCGCGTGGTCGTCCGGGGTCACCCGGATGACGTCCTCGGGGGCCGCCGGTCTGCCGAGCATCCGGTCCAGCCCGCCTCCGCCGTCGCCCGAGCAGCCCGCGGCCCCGGCCAGGAGTCCGGCCCAGGTCACTACGGCGGCCACTGCGACGCCCGCGCGCCGTGCGCGCCCATGTACGTGCCTCACGGTGTGCCCAACGACCGGGTGCGCCCCGGGGAAACGTGAGTGCGAGGCGCGCTCTGGGCAGAACAGGGGGAGGACGACAGCGCGGGGCGGCGGCGGCCGGGACGCCGTACGCCCGTCCCTACGTCGTACCCACGAGCCGCGGGAGGCTGAACGGTGTCCAGCGCAGCCGAGCAGGAGGCGGTGGCGGAGGAACGCGCCACGCCGGACACCCGACTGAACGGGGTGTCCCAGAAGGTGCCCGGCGTGCCCGTGCGCCCAGGTGCGCCCACCCCGCTCGGCGCCCGCTTCCGGGTCGGCCCGGACGGGGTCGCGGGCACCAACTTCGCGCTGTGGGCGGGCGGGGCGGAAGCGGTCGAGCTGTGCCTGTTCGACGAGGCCGGCCGCGAGACCCGCGCCGCGCTGACCGAACTCACGCACGAGATCTGGCACGGCTTCGTCCCGGGCGTGATGCCGGGCCAGCGCTACGGCTTCCGGGTGCACGGCCGCTGGGATCCGTGGACCGGCGGCCGCTGGAACCCGGCGAAGCTGCTCCTCGACCCCTACGCCCGCGCGGTCGACGGGGAGTTCACCCTCCCCCCGGAGGTGTACGGGCATGTCAGGGACTGGCCCCAGCAGCAGGTCGCGGACACCGTGCGCGACGAACGCGACTCGGCGCCGTACGTCCCGAAGGGCGTGGTCGTCCACGACGACGACGACTGGGCGGACGACCGTCGCCCGAAGACCCCGTGGGCGGACTCGGTCATCTACGAACTGCACGTCAAGGGCTTCACCAAGCTGCACCCCGGCATCCCGGAGGAACTGCGCGGCACCTACGCCGGACTCGCCCACCCGGCGGCGATCGGCCACCTGGTCCGGCTGGGCGTGACGGCGGTGGAGCTGCTCCCGGTCCACCAGTTCGCCCACGAGGACCATCTGCTCCGCCGCGGCCTGAGGAACTACTGGGGCTACAACTCCATCGGCTACTTCGCCCCGCACGCCGGCTACGCCTCCTCCGGTACGACGGGAGGGCAGGTCGGCGAGTTCAAGCGGATGGTGCGCGCCCTGCACGCCGCCGGGATCGAGGTCATCCTCGACGTGGTCTACAACCACACGGCGGAGGCCGGTGAACTCGGCCCCACCCTCTCCCTCAAGGGCATCGACAACCGCGGCTACTACCGCCTCCAGTCCGACGCCCGCCGCTACGCCGACTACACCGGCTGCGGCAACACCCTGCACGTGGTGCAGCCGCACGTGCTCAGGCTGATCACGGACTCCCTGCGCTACTGGGTCACCGAGATGGGCGTGGACGGCTTCCGCTTCGACCTCGCCGCCGCCCTCGCCCGCTCCATGCACGACGTCGACATGCTCTCCCCGTTCCTCGCGGTCATCGCCCAGGACCCGGTGCTGCGGCGGGTCAAGCTGATCGCGGAACCGTGGGACGTGGGCTCGGGCGGCTACCAGGTGGGCGCCTTCCCTCCCCTGTGGACCGAGTGGAACGACCGCTACCGCAACGCCGTGCGCGACTTCTGGCGGCACGCGCTGCCGGACGTCCGCGAGATGGGCTACCGCCTGTCCGGCTCCAGCGACCTCTACGCCTGGGGCGGGCGCCGCCCGTACGCCTCGGTCAACTTCGTCACCGCCCACGACGGCTTCACCCTGCGCGACCTCGTGTCCTACGAGCGCAAGCACAACGAGGCCAACGGCGAGGGCAACCGGGACGGCACGGACGACAACCGGGCCTGGAACTGCGGGGCCGAGGGGGAGACGGACGACGAGCGGGTACGGGCGCTGAGGCGCAGGCAGCTGCGCAACCTGCTCACCACCCTGCTGCTGTCGACCGGCGTGCCCATGCTGGTCGCGGGCGACGAACTGGGCCGCACCCAGGGCGGCAACAACAACGCCTACTGCCAGGACAACGAGACCGGCTGGCTGGACTGGAGCCTGCTGGAGCAGCCGGGATGGCGCACGCTCCTCGACCTGACCTCCCGTCTGATCGCGCTGCGGCACCGGCATCCCGTCCTGCGCCGCCGCGCCTTCTTCTCCGGCCGCGCCCACTCGGCGGACGGACTGCGCGACCTGGCCTGGTTCACCGCACGGGGCACGGAGATGACCGAGGGCGACTGGTACGCCCCTGCCGCGACCCTCGGCATGTACCTCTCCGGCCGGGACATCCCCGGCCGTGACGAACGGGGCGCCCCCATCACCGACGACAGCTTCCTCGCGGTGCTGCACGCCGGGGACCGCCCGGTGAGCTTCGTCCTGCCGGGGCCGCCGTGGGCGGAGCGCTACGAGGTGGTCGTCGACACGTCCCGCGAGGACCAGACCGAGCCCCCGGGCGTCGTCCACCGGGCGGGGGAGGCGGTCACGGTGCCGGCGCGGGCGGTGGTGCTGCTGCGGGTGGCGGGCTGAGCCGCCGCTCCTGCCAGCACTCCGTCAGTTCCCGGACCTTCTCCTCGAACCGCGGGTCGACGAACGACGTCGGCGCGGGCAGGGTCGTCCGGCGGCCGTCCGCGAGGTGCGCGACCACCTGGCTCACCCCGAGGACGCGGCGGACCTGAAGACGCTCGATGCCGGGCCAGGGGAAGACCCGGCGTGCTCCGTTCACGACCACCAGGGCGTCCTCGGTGAGGATCACCCCGCGACGGCGTCCCGTCAGCGCCAGGACGGCGACGCCGACGAGGGACCAGCCGAGCAGCTGCGCGAGATCGCCCGCGCTCATCGGGTCGTCGGTGAAGAAGTGGCCGACGTACAGCACCAGTGAGGCGCTCAGGAAGCCGATCGCGCCGGGGAGGGCGCGCTGCGCGAGGCCGAGCCGGAACGATCGCCCGGAGCCCTGCGCGGACCGGGAAGCGGAGGAGTGCAAGGAGACCACCGTTCACTGAGGGGCTACAGGGTGGCATGCCGGGCCGGGCAGGGTGGGGCCGGGCCGGGCGTAGGGCGCTGCCCGTGCCGGCCGACGCCGTCTCCGGCCGCCACGCGGATGAATGACTCCATTTCTTACCTTTTGCCCCTTAAATGGTGCGGGTGACTTCGACCGACCGCCGTGCCGCGCTGCGGGCGGGTGCCGGACTGGTCGCCGGGGGCGCGTTCGCCGGTGCGTGCTCCGCGTCCGGCTCCGCCTCCGGTCCCTCGTCCGGCGCGTCCCCCGGCCCGCCCTCGCCCCCGCCGCCCGCACCGGCCTCCGCCGCCGCCTCCGCCGGCCCCCGCCCCGCACCGGCCCCCCGCGCGTTCCCCGGACAGCCGGCCCAGATCAGCCACGGCCCCCGGGACCGGCCCCGGGTCGCCCTCACCTTCCACGGCCAGGGTGAACCGGCCCTCGCCGAGGCCCTCCTGGGGGAGGCCGAGCGGCACGGGGCACGGGTCACCGTCCTCGCCGTCGGGACCTGGCTCGACGCCCACCCCGCCCTCGCGCGCCGGATCCTCGACGGCGGCCACGACCTCGGCAACCACACCCACCGCCACCTCGACATCAACGCCATGTCCGAGACCGAGGCGCGCGGCGAGATCGAGGAGTGCGCCCTGCGGCTCAAACGGCTCACCGGGTCGGTCGGCACCTGGTTCCGGCCCTCCCGCACCGCCCTCGCCTCCCCGCTCGTGGCGAGACTGGCCCGCGCCGCCGGCTACCCCCACGTCCTGTCCTACGACGTCGACTCCCTCGACTTCACCTCGCCCGGCGCCGCCGCCGTCACGGCCAACGTGATGCGCGAGGTCCGCGACGGATCCGTCGTGAGCCTGCACTTCGGGTACGCGGACACCCTCGCCGCGCTCCCCGCCGTACTGGACGAACTCGCCCGCCGCGGACTGCGCGCGGTCACCACCACGGAGCTGATCGGCTGATGCGACCCCCTCTCCTCACCCGCGCCCTGTCCACCGCCGCCGCCCTCGTCTGTCTCGCCGCCTGCGGCAGCCAGGACGGTGAGGGCACGCGAGAGCCGACGAAGGCCGCCGTGCCCGCCCCCGTGAAGAGACCGGCCGCCCACGGGCTGCCCGGCATGCCGCCCCTCCTCGACCCCAAGGACGTCTACGCCGCCGACCGCCCGAACAGGCTCTCCCCGGTCGTCAAGGACTTCCCCTCCCGCGTCTACGTCCCCAACACCGAGTCCGACACCGTCTCCGTGATCGACCCGAAGACGTACAAGGTGATCGAGACCATCCGGGTCGGCCGCCAGCCGCAGCACGTCGTGCCCTCCTGGGACCTGAAGACGCTGTGGGTGAACAACGACAGGGGCAACACCCTCACCCCCATCGACCCCAGGACCGGCCACGCCGGCGACACGGTCGACGTGCACGACCCGTACAACCTCTACTTCACCCCGAACGGCAAGTACGCCGTCGTGATGGCCTCCCTCGACCGCGAGCTCGTCTTCCGCGACGCGCACACCATGAAACGGAGGAAGACCGTCCCGGTCAGCTGCTACGGCGTCAACCACGCCGACTTCTCGCCCGACGGACGCTACTTCATCGTCTCCTGTGAGTTCAGCGGCGAACTGCTGAAGGTCGACACCGAGAAGATGAAGGTGGTGGGCCAGGAGAAACTGCCGTTCGCCGGCGCGATGCCGCAGGACGTGAAGATCTCGCCCGACGGGAAGAGGTACTACATCGCCGACATGAAGGCCGACGGCATGTGGATCCTCGACGGCGACCGGTTCACCAAGCCCTCCTTCCTGCACACCGGCAAGGGCTGCCACGGTCTGTACATCAGCCGCGACTCCCGCGAGATGTACATCTCCAACCGCGGCGAAGGCACCATCTCCGTCTTCGACTTCACGAGGAACGAGCTGACGAAGAAGTGGCGCCTGCCGGACGGCGGCAGCCCCGACATGGGCGGAGTCTCGGCGGACGGCAAGGTCCTGTGGCTCTCCGGCCGCTACGACGCCGAGGTGTACGCCATCGACACCCGCACCGGAAAGCAGCTCGCCCGCATCCCCGTCGGCAGCGGCCCGCACGGCCTCGCCGTCTACCCCCAGCCCGGCCGCTACTCCCTCGGCCACACCGGCATCTTCCGGTAGTCACCGGCGGGCGGTCAGCAGCAGCTCCGCGCCCACCGGCACATACCCCGCCGCCTGGAACGCCCGTACGCTGCGGGCGTTCCCCGGGGCGACCTGGGCCCACACCGGCTCGTCGGCGAGACGGCGGGCGGCGGTCACCAGCAGCCGGCCGAGGCCCCGGTGCCGTAGCGGCTCGTCCACCTCGACCGAGACCTCCAGCCGCCCGCCGATCCCGCGTCCGGTCACCAGCACCCCGCCGTCCGCCGACCACGCCCGCACCTCGTGGCGCCGGCGCAGGGCGTAACGGATGCGGGGATGGTCGCGGTCCTCGATCTCCGTCAGCGGCAGCGCCGGCGGCCCGCCCGGCAGCGGGGAACCCACCAGCATCGCGTCGACCGTCTCGGCCGTACGCCCCGTGCGCTCCATCAGCGCGGCGAGGAAGCGCGGGTTCATCGAGGCGGAGAGCGCGTCGCAGTCCACGGCGCGCAGGGTGTCGTACACCCACTGCGGGTCCTCGTCCGTGAAGACCACCGAGTGCGCGGTGAAGGCGAGGATGCCCGCGTCCCGCGGGGACATCTGCGGGACGACCGTCGTCCGCCCGTCCTCCGGGGGGAAGACGCCGTGCGCGGCCCCGTCGAGAATGTCCCGCAACGTCTCCACCGCACCGCTCCTTGAGTCTCCACCCGCTGGAAGGTCCAGACTCGCAGACATGATCGACGACGGCACCGGCCTGTTCACCATCGGCGAGCTGGCCCGCGCCACCGGACTGACCGTGCGCACCATCCGCTACTGGTCCGACGAGGGCGTCCTGACCCCCGTCACCCGCTCCACCGGCGGTTACCGGCTCTACGACGCCGAGTCCGCCGCCCGGCTGGAACTGATCCGCACCCTGCGCGAACTGGGCCTCGGCCTCACCGACGTCCGGCGGGTGCTGGCGGGCGAACGGACGGTCGCGGAGGTCGCGGCGGCGCATGTGGCCGCGCTGGACGCGCAGATCCGGTCGCTGAAGGTGGTCCGCGCGGTGCTGTCGAGCGTGGCCCGGCGTGGTTCCACAGCGGAGGAGACGACCCTGATGCACAGACTCGCGCACCTGTCGGCGGCCGAACGGCAGCGGATCATGGAGGAGTTCGTGGAGGAGGCCCTGCACGGGCTGGACACCGTCGACCCGGACATCCGGGAACGGATGCGGCGCACCGCCGTCGATCTCGACGACGATCCGACGCCGGAGCAGGTGGACGCCTGGGTGGAGCTGGCCGAGATGCTCCAGGACCCCGGCTTCCGGGCCCAGATGCGACGCGCCGTCGAGTTCAACGCGGCCGACCGGACCCCGCAGGAGCCGCGCGGGCAGGCCATGTGGTTCGCCAAGCGGCTGGTCGAGCTGGTGGGCCCGCTGCGCGAGCGCGGTGTCGCCCCCGGGGCGCCCGAGGCGGAGGAGGTGCTGACGGAACTGTTCGGGGACGCCGACCGTGCCGCCGTACTGGACCGCATGACGGCCGGCTTCAACGAACGGGTCGCCCGCTACCGCGAACTCCTCGCGCTCGTGAACCGGCAGGCCGCGCCCCCGCACGCCGAGGACTTCGCCTGGGTGGTCGCTGCACTGCGGTCGCGCGCGGACGGTTAATCTGACCTGCGTCAGTACGACAGCAAGACACCGCAAGGTATGGCGAAGAGGGGCGGATCGGTGGCCGACATCGAAGAAGCACGCACGCAGTTCCAGCGCATCGACACGGACGGCGACGGTTTCATCACCGCCGCCGAGTTCAAGACCGCCCTGGCCCAGGAGGGCGACTGGAACGTCACCGAGTCGGTGGCCGAGGCCATCATCAAGACCCGCGACCTGAACGGCGACAAGGTCCTGTCGTTCGACGAGTTCTGGGCGTACCTGAGCAAGTAGGGCGAGGAGGGAGGGGGCGTCCCGCCCGGGACGCCCCCTCCCTCTGCGCGCTCACGTCCCGCGGTCGGTCCAGGGCGACGGGCGGCCCTCGCACAGCAGCAGAAGGCAGGCAGGTCCATGCACGGAGTGCAGGTGACGGAGCGGGTTCTGGAGATCGTCCGCCGCGATCCGGAGGCGAGCGCGCTGCCGTATCTGCTGCCGTACGTGAACGTGCCCTGGGTGGAGGGCGGCGTCGCCCGGCCGATGGCCGAGGACGAACTCGCCGAGGCCGTGTTCCCGTCCGGGCGTCCGCTGCCGCCGAGCCTGCGCGCCTGGCTGGCGTACGACACCGGACTGCTGGAACGCCACGGCTGGTTCGCCCCGGACGGCTCCTTCGCGCCGCGCCCGCTCGACGAACTGGTCGGGGACGAGATGGGCGACTTCTGGGGCAACGAGTTCGGCTGGCTGTCCGGGCGGCTCTCCGAGTGCTTCCTGCTCCCCGGCGGCTCCGACTCCCGGCGCATCCTGGCCGTCACCGAGCCGGACCAGGAAGGCGAGTACCCCGTGCTCGCCCTGGACCTGGACGACATGCCGTACCTGGGCCTCATGTACCCGGGCTTCGACGTCTACCTGGCCGACACGGCGGGCCTGCTGGACCTGGGTGGGCGCAAGACGTACACGGACCTGATCGACCACGCGGTCTACGGCCCCCGGATGCGCCGGCACGCCGCCCAGTGCTTCGCGGGCGAGGCCTGTGTGGAGTACCCCTTCGAGTTCACGGCCGCGTTCGCCCAGCTCCACCCCGAGCGGGCCGAGAAGAGCCCTCGGCGCGGGGGTTCCGCGCGCTGACCCTGTCCACCTGGCGGGACCGCTTCGACCGGTTGCCGGACACCTCCGCCGTCGCCCGGCGCACCGGCGGCCGGATCGCCCTCTTCGGGGTCGGTGGGCGACAGTCGAACCGGTCCTGAAAGCGGTACAGCGCGCCGATCCACTCCCGCAACCGGCGCTCGTCCAGTGAGGCGGGTGCCTCAGCACTCGATGATGTTCACCGCCAGCCCGCCCCGGGCCGTCTCCTTGTACTTCACGCTCATGTCGGCGCCGGTCTCCTTCATGGTCTTGATGACCTTGTCGAGGGACACCTTGTGGGAGCCGTCGCCGCGCATGGCCATGCGGGCTGCGGTGACCGCCTTGACCGCGGCCATGCCGTTGCGCTCGATGCACGGGATCTGGACCAGGCCGCCCACGGGGTCGCAGGTGAGGCCGAGGTTGTGCTCCATGCCGATCTCGGCGGCGTTCTCGACCTGCTCGGGGGAGCCGCCGAGCACCTCGGCGAGGGCACCGGCCGCCATCGAGCAGGCGGAGCCGACCTCGCCCTGGCAGCCGACCTCGGCGCCGGAGATGGAGGCGTTCTCCTTGAAGAGCATGCCGATCGCGCCGGCGGCGAGCAGGAAGCGGACCACGCCCTCCTCGTCCGCGCCGGGGACGAAGTTGACGTAGTAGTGCAGGACGGCGGGGATGATGCCCGCCGCGCCGTTGGTCGGAGCGGTGACGACCCGGCCGCCCGCCGCGTTCTCCTCGTTCACCGCCATCGCGTAGAGGGTGATCCACTCCATGGAGTGCGCCAACGGGTCTCCGTCGGCGCGCAGTTGGCGGGCGGTCATGGCGGCCCGGCGGCGGACGCGCAGCCCGCCCGGCAGGATGCCCTCCCGGGACATGCCCCGGGCGACGCACGCCTGCATCACCCGCCAGATCTCGAGGAGGCCCTCGCGGATCTCGTCCTCGGTGCGCCAGGCCCGCTCGTTCTCCAGCATCAGCGCGGAGATCGACAGACCCGTCTCCCCCGTCAGGCGCAACAGCTCGTCGCCGGTGCGGAAGGGGTACTTCAGGACCGTGTCGTCCAGCTTGATGCGGTCCGCGCCCACCGCCTCCTCGTCGACGACGAAACCGCCGCCCACCGAGTAGTACGTCTTCGTCAGCAGCTCCGCGCCCGAGGCGTCGTACGACCGGATGGTCATGCCGTTGGCGTGGTACGGCAGCGCCTTGCGGCGGTGCAGGACCAGGTCGTCGTCGAAGGAGAACGGGATCTCGCGCTCGCCGAGCAGCCGCAGCCGGCCCGACTCCTTGATCTCCTCCACCCGCCCGTCCGCGGTCTCGACGTCCACCGTGCGGGGGGAGGCGCCCTCCAGGCCGAGCAGTACCGCCTTGGGGGTGCCGTGGCCGTGGCCGGTGGCGCCGAGTGAACCGTACAGCTCGCAGCGCACCGAGGCGACGGAGTCCAGCAGCGCGTCGGCGCTCAGGCGCCCCGCGAACATGCGGGCCGCGCGCATCGGACCGACCGTGTGGGAGCTGGACGGGCCGATGCCGATCGAGAAGAGGTCGAAGACCGAGATGGCCACTGGTTTTCCTTACCGGGAGGGTGGGGGCACACGTCGTCGGGTACCCCCACCAGGGAACTACTTGTTCAGAACGGGGTAAAGCGGGTGCTTGTCGGCGAGGGCCTTGACCCGGGCCTTCAA
>NZ_KQ948801.1:0-2464 GCF_001514205.1 Streptomyces griseoruber
CACCCGAGAACATCCCGAACACCCGGTCACCGACTGCCAGCCCCGACACACCCGGGCCGACCTCGGTCACCACACCCGCACCCTCCAGACCGAAGTCCTTCGCATCACCCGGATACATGCCGAGCGCGTTCAGCACATCGCGGAAGTTGACACCCGCCGCACGTACGGCGATACGAACCTGCTGATCCGCCAACTCCTCGGAAGGAACACCGCGCAGCGCCAGCCCCTCCAGCGTGCCCTTCTCCACGATGTCCAGCCGCCACCCGGACTCCCCCGCGGGAACCGCCAGCACCCCACCGGACGCCACACGCACCAACCGCGGCACGAACACTGTGCCACCACGCACCGCCGCTTCCGGCTCGCCGGACGTCAACGCCGCAGCCACGACGGCCCACGACTCCTCCGTGCCGTCCACGTCGACCAGCACGAACCGGCCAGGGTTCTCCGCCCGCGCCGCCCGCACCAGACCCCACACCGCCGCCAGGGCCGGATCGGCAGCCTCACCGTCCCACGCGACCGCGCCCTCGGTGACGACCACCAGACGCGCACCCTCGAACCGCTCCTCCGCCAGCCAGACGCGCACCGTTTCGAGCGCGGTGCGGGCGACGGCGTGGGCGGCTGCAGGCTGGTCGCCGTCAGGACGATCGAACCGCACCAGCACGTCACCGGCCACGGCCTCAACCGGTTCGGGCAGCCCGGTCCTCACTTGCGGGGCGGGTCCGGTGGCCGCCGGGATCCGCACCCAGTCGAGCTGGAACAGGCCGTCTCGTCCACCGTCGGCCGAGGCGATTCCCCCGGTCACCTCACGCAGTACCAGTGAGTCCACCGAGGCCACCGCGGCGCCGGCCGTGTCCGCGAGGTGGAGCGTCACGGCGTCCGGTCCCGCCGGGGCCACGCGCACCCTCAGCTCACGCGCACCCGCGCCCCACAGTGAGACGCCGCTCCACGAGAACGGCAGTCTCAGCGAGTTCTCGGCGCCGAACGTTCCTCGCAGGACGGCGTGCAGGACAGAGTCCAGCAGCGCGGGATGCATCCCGAACCGGTACGCGAGTTCCGCATGCGCCTCGGGCAGGGCCACTTCGGCGAATACCTCGTCGCCGCGCCGCCACATCGCGCGCAGACCTCGGAACGCCGGACCGTACGACAGTCCGAGCCCGGCGAGTGCCTCGTAGGCGCCCTCGACCGGCTCCGCCACCGCGTCCGGTGGGGGCCACACACCGAATCCTGCGTCGAGGGAGCGGTCCGGGTACGGTGACTCGGTCCCGACGCTCACCACGCCTGTGGCGTGGAGGGTCCACGCCTCGTCCTCCGCCGCTCCGTCCGCCCGCGAGAAGACGCTGACTCCCCGACGGCCCGAGTCGTCCGGGCCGTCGACCAGCACCTGGACCCGCGCACCACCGTGCTCGGGCAGTGCCAGCGGGACGGCGATCGTCAGTTCCTCCACCCGGTCGCAGCCCACCTGGTCGGCCCCGCGGAGGACCAGTTCCAGGAAGCCGGTGCCGGGGAAGAGCGCCACTCCGGAGACGACGTGGTCCCGTAGCCAGGGGTGGCTCCGAAGCGAGAGAAGACCGGTGAAGACCACCCTGTCCGAGTCGGCCGGTGCCAGCGCCGCTCCGAGAAGGGGGTGATCGGCGGACGAGAGGCCGAGTCCTGAGAGGTCACCGGCAAACCTTTCCCGGGCCTTGGTGGGCCAGTAGGTCTTGCGCTGGAAGGCGTATGTGGGCAGTTCCACCGAGCGGGCGCCGGTCCGTGCGACGACCTCGCGCCAGTCCACGTCACCGCCACGGGTGAACAGGGCGGCGACCGCGGCGAGTACCGCTTCGGCCTCCGGGCGGTCCTTGCGCAGAGAGGGCTGGAGCAGCGGCCCGTCACCGTCCCCGTCCAGGCACGCCTGCGCGAGCGCGGTCAGCGTGCCGTCGGGACCGATTTCCAGGAACCGCGCCACCCCCTGTCCCGCGAGCGTGCGCACGGCGTCGCCGTAGCGGACGGCCTGGCGCACGTGCCGTACCCAGTAGTCGGGGGTCATGAGCTGCGCGGGTTCCGCGGTGGTCCCGGTGAGCGTGGAGACGAGGGCCAGACGCGGTTCACCGAAGGTCAGCGTCTCGGCCACGGCCCGGAACTCGTCGAGCATCGGTTCCATCAGCGGCGAGTGGAACGCGTGGCTGACCCGCAGGGCCGTCGCCCTGCGCCCGTCGTCCCTGAAGTGCGCGGCGACCCTCTCCACCGCGTCCGCGACACCGGCGATCACGACCGCCCCTGGGCCGTTGACCGCCGCGAGGCCGACCTCAGCGCCGAGCAGCGGCAGCACCTCTTCCTCCGTGGCCTGGAGCGCGACCATCGCACCGCCCTCAGGCAGGGCCTGCATCAGCCGGCCCCGCGCCACCACCAGACGGCACGCGTCCGCCAGCGACCACACCCCCGCCACATACGCCGCCGCGATCTCACCGATCGAATGACCCGCGAG
>NZ_KQ948801.1:3147-20368 GCF_001514205.1 Streptomyces griseoruber
GCGCAGCAAGTCGTCCCGTTCGGCGGCCAGGATCACCGCACGGTGCTCCAGGACGGCCCGACTCGTGACCGAAGCCAGAGCGACATCGGCGGCACGGACGTCACCGGTCATGCCCTCCAGCCACGCCGACATCCGCTCCGCCTGAGCACGCACCGCGGACTCACCCGCGCCCGACACCACCACTGGCACCACCGGGATCACCACCGGCCCGGAGGACGACTCGATCTCCGCCGGCGCGGCAGGGGCCTGTTCGAGGATGACGTGGGCGTTGGTGCCGCTGATACCGAAGGACGACACACCCGCGCGCCGCGCACGGCCCGTCTCGGGCCAACCGCGTTCCTCGGAGAGCAACTGGACCGAACCGTCGCTCCAGTCGACGTGGGAGGACGGCTCCTCGGCGTGCAGCGTGCGCGGCAGCACACCGTGCCCCATCGCCATCACCATCTTGATCACACCACCCACACCGGCCGCCGCCTGCGTGTGACCGATGTTCGACTTCAACGAGCCCAGAAGCAGCGGCTCTTCACGCTCCTGGCCGTAGGTCGCCAGCAGGGCCTGCGCCTCGATCGGGTCCCCCAGCGGGGTGCCCGTGCCGTGTGCCTCCACCGCGTCCACATCGGAGGGCTTGAGCCCGGCACCCGCCAGCGCCTGCCGGATCACCCGCTGCTGCGACGGACCGTTCGGCGCCGTCAGACCGTTGGAGGCGCCGTCCTGGTTGACCGCGGAACCCGCCACCACCGCCAGCACCCGGTGACCGTTGCGGCGCGCGTCCGACAACCGCTCCACCAGCAGCAGACCCACACCCTCCGACCACGCCGTACCGTCCGCGCCGTCCGAGAACGCCTTGCACCGCCCGTCCACCGCAAGCCCCCGCTGCCGCGAGAACTCCACGAACATCTCCGGCCCCGCCATCACCGTCACACCACCGGCCAGCGCCAGATCACACTCGCCCCCACGAAGCGCCTGCACCGCCAGGTGCAACGCCACCAACGACGACGAACACGCCGTGTCCACCGTCACCGCCGGACCCTCGAAACCGAACGAGTACGCGATACGACCCGACGCCACACTGAGGGTCGTGCCGGTGAGGACATAGCCGTCCGACTCTTCGACGGCGTCACGCAGGCAGGCTCCATAGCCCTGTTCCACGAGCCCGGCGAAGACACCGGTACGGCTGCCGCGCAGCGTCGCCGGGTCGATGCCCGCCCGCTCCAGGACCTCCCACGACGTCTCCAGCAGCAACCGCTGCTGCGGATCCATCGCCAACGCCTCACGCGGCGAGATCCCGAACAGCCCGGCGTCGAACTCCGAGGCGTCGTAGAGGAACCCGCCCTCACGCACGTAAGCGCGGCCCGGAGTGCCGGGCTCCGGGTCGTAGAGCGCGTCGAGGTCCCAGCCGCGATCCGTGGGGAACCCCCCGATCGCGTCACGCCCCTCGCTCACCAGCCGCCACAGATCCTCCGGCGAACCCACCCCACCGGGGAACCGGCACGCCATCCCGACAATGACCACCGGATCGTCGGCCACGTTCGCCGGTGTGGGCGGCACGGGTTCGTAGGCGACGACGCCGGAGAGCTCCCTGTCGAGGTAGCCGGCCACGGCGTCGGGGGTCGGGAAGTCGAACAGGAGGGAGGCGGGCAGGGACAGGTCGGTCGCGGTCTTGAGCCGGTCACGGAGGTCGACGGAGGTCACGGAGTCGAAGCCGAGGTCCTTGAAGGTACGGCGCGGCTCGACCTGGTCCGCCGATTCGTGGTCGAGGATGGCCGCGGCGTGGGCGCGCACCAGGTCCAGCAGGGCGCCGTGCCGATCACGTGGGGACAGGCCGGCCAGGCGGTCGTGCGGCGGCGAGGCCACCTCGTCGGTGTCCTGGGCCGTGGAATCGGTCACGTCCTCGATGTCCGGAGCCGACGGGGACGTCACCGACGTCTCGGTCCGGTCTGCGACGGCATCGGGCAGCCAGTGGCGGCGGCGCTGGAAGGCGTACGTCGGCAGTGCGGTGGGGCCGGCGCGGTGCGCGGCGAAGAGGGGGGTCCAGTCGACGGGGAGCCCGTGGGTGTGCAGGCCGGCGAGGGCGGCGAGGAAGGCCGTCGCCTCGGGACGGTTCTTGCGGGCGGCGGGAACGGCGAACGTCTCGTCGTCCTGCAGGTTCTGCCGGGCGAGGGCCGTCAGGGTGCCGTCCGGGCCGAGTTCCAGGAAGCGGCGGGCTCCGTGTTCCTCCAGTGTCCGGATGCCGTCGGCGAACCGCACGGGCTGCCGGACGTGCCGGGTCCAGTAGTCGGGGGACGCCAGTTCCCCGGCCGTCGCGAGGCGGCCGGTGACGTCGGAGACGATCGGGAGCGTGGGCTGCCCGTAGGAGACGTCGGCGAGCACGGCGCGGAACTCGTCCAGCATCGGTTCCATGAGCGGAGAGTGGAAGGCGTGGCTGACGCGCAGGGCCGTCACCTTGCGGTCGCGGGCGCGGAAGTGCGCACTGACCCGCTCGACGGTTTCGGCGGTGCCCGACACGACCACCACGCGGGGGCCGTTGACCGCCGCGATGCCCACCTGGTCGTTCAGCAGGGGCAGGACCTCGTCCTCGGTCGCCTCCACGGCGGCCATCGCGCCGCCCGCCGGGAGGGCCTGCATCAGCCGTCCCCGGGCGACGACGACACGGCAGGCGTCGGCCAGCGACCAGAGGCCGGCCACGTGCGCCGCGGCGATCTCGCCGACGGAGTGGCCGAACACGACGTCGGGGCGTACGCCGAAGGACTCGGCGAGCCGGAAGAGGGCGACTTCGAGGGCGAAGAGGGCGGGCTGGGTGTACTCCGTCCGGCTCAGCCGCTCCGCTGCTGCGGCGTCGTCCTGGGCTTCGCCGAACGCCACCTCCCGCAGGCTGAAGGGGAGTTCCGCGTCGACGGCGTCGAAGACCTCGGCGAAGACAGGGTAGGTCTCGTACAACTCGCGTCCCATGCCGAGCCGTTGGGAGCCCTGTCCGGCGAAGAGGAAGGCGGTGCGGGCGGATCCGGCCGTGTCGGCGGTACGGTCGGAGGCGGTGGGGGACGTCGTCGCGGAGGGCAGGCAGACACCGGTCACGACGTCGTTCGACGGGGTGCCGGCCACGAGGGCGCGCAGGCCGTGCAGCAGCTCGTCGCGGTGGCTGCCGACCACGACGGCCCGGTGTTCGAAGCGGGTCCTGGTCTCGGCCAGGGAGTAGGCGATGTCCGCCGGGTCCGCGGCGGGGTGGGTCTCCAGGCGGGTGAGCAGCCGGCGGGCCTGCCCGCGCAGTGCCTTGCGGGTGCGGGCGGAGACGATCCAGGGGAGCGGCACGCGGGAGGCGTCGGGGCCGGCCGCTTCCGGCTCGGTGTGGGTCGTCGGCGTCCCGGCGTCCGGCGTCCGCGTGCCGAGGGGTGCGGGGGTGGGCCATTCCTCCAGCACGACGTGGCAGTTGGTGCCGCCCATCCCGAAGGAGCTGACGCCGGCCCGCCGTGGCCCGTCCTGGTCGGGCCACGGCTGGGGCTCGGCGGCGACGCGCAGATTGAGGGCGTCGAGGGGGATGGCGGGGTTCGGCTTCTGGTAGTTGAGGCTGGCGGGGATCCGCCGGTGGCTGAGGGAGAGGACGGTCTTGACGAGCCCGGCGACGCCGGCCGCGCCCTCCAGGTGGCCGATGTTGGTCTTGACCGAGCCGACGAGCAGGGGGGTTCCGTCGGGGCGGGCGTCGCCGACGACCGTGCCGAGGGCGGCGGCCTCGATGGGGTCGCCGAGCCGGGTGCCGGTGCCGTGCAGTTCGACGTACTGGACGTCGGCGGGGTTCACGGCGGCCTGGCGGTAGGCGAGGCGCAGCACTTCCTCCTGCGCCTCGCGCAGGGGTGCGGTCAGGCCGTCGCCGCCGCCGTCGTTGTTGGTGGCACTGCCGCGGATGACGCAGTGGATGCGATCGCCGTCGGCAAGGGCACGGGCGAGGGGCTTGAGGAGGACCAGGGCGCCGCCTTCGCCGCGTACGTAGCCGTTGGCGCGGGCGTCGAAGGTGTAGCAGTGGCCGTCCGGGGAGAGTGCGCCGAAACCGGCGGAGGCGAGGGCGCTGTCGGGGGCGAGGGTGAGGTTGACACCACCGGCGAGGGCGAGGTCGGACTCGCCGCGCCGCAGGCTCTCGCAGGCCAGGTGAACGGCGACCAGGGAGGAGGACTGGCCCGCGTCCACGGTCAGGCTGGGGCCGCGCAGGCCGAGGACGTAGGACAGGCGGTTGGCGATGATGCCCCGGTTGAGGCCGCTGAGGGTGTACCGGCCGACGGTCTCGGGGCCGAGGCGGCGGGCGAGGGAGGCGTAGTCGTCCCAGATGGCGCCGACGAAGACCGCGGTGCGGCTGCCGCGCAGCCGCGCGGGGACGACGGCTGCCTCTTCCAGGGTCTCCCAGCCGAGCTCGAGGACCAGGCGCTGCTGGGGGTCCATGGCCGCGGCCTCGCGCGGGGAGATGCCGAAGAAGCCGGGATCGAAGCGGTCGACGTGGTCGAGGTAGGCGCCGCGGCGGACGGATCCGGCGGCGGACGGGCCGGATTCGGCGAGCGCGTCCCGGCGGTTACCGGGGGTTTCGGTGACGGCGCTCTCGCCCTCGATCAGGAGGCGCCAGAAAGCGGCGGGGTCGGGTGCCTGGGGAAAACGGCAGGAGATTCCCACGACCGCCACGGCGTTGTGGAGCGCCGTCGCGTTCCGGGGTTCCGACGAGATACGGGCCGTCTCCTCCGGAAGGAATACGGGCCCCCCAAGAGGGGCCTCTTCCTGAGGGTTCTCGGGTCCCTGATGGGATTCCGACGCGTTCTCTCGTGCGTGTGCGTCTTCTGGCAACACGGCCACTGCCTCCGCCCTACGGATCCGGCTCAACTTCCGGCCGCGCATTCCGGCCGGATCCGACTCCCGCGCGACCTGCGAGACGATCGATGGTTGCGATGCGATCGATGGTTCCGGTGTTCGTCATACTGGCGGCTGCCGGGGGATCAGTCCCGCGGGCAGCTCGCGATCTAGGGAGACTTCTACTTCTTCGGCCCTGGTCAGCGGCCTTCAGCGCCTGCGGTGGGCGACCATCTCGAGGCCGCCGCGGGGCTGCAGGGTGATGTCGCTCGCGACCCGGACGGGCCCCTTGTCGACGGGCTCGAAGTCCCAGTGGCGGCTGAGGGTCGCCAGTGCCATGACGCCTTCCATCTGAGCGAAGACGTTCCCGATGCACTGCCGGGGTCCGGCGCCGAAGGGGAGGTAGGCCAGCCTGGGACGGCCCGCCTCCTTGGCGTGACCCGCCAGCGGGTCGGACGGGTCGGAGTCGGGCAGGAACCGCTGGGGGGCGAACCGCTCCGGCTCGGGCCACCAGGTGGGGTCGCGGTGCAGGACGTAGGGGCTGCAGATGACCACGCTGTTGCGCGGGATGTGGTACCCGTTGGCCGTGTAGTCCTCCAGTGAGCGCCTGACGAGGTTCCAGGCCGGCGGATACAGGCGCAGCGCCTCCGAGTACACGGCGTCGGTGTACTTCAGGTCGGGCAGGTCCTCGACGGTGGGCAGCCTGTCCCCGAGGACCTCGTCGACCTCCGCGTGCAGCCGCTCGCGTGTCTCGGGGTTGCTGCCGAGCAGGTGGTACGCCCAGGTCAGGGCGCCCGAGGAGGTCTCGTGACCGGCCATCAGCAGGGTGACGGCCTCGTCGCGCACCTCCAGGTCGGTGAGGTGCTCGCCGGTGTCGGCGTCGGTGACGGTCAGCAGGACGGACAACAGGTCCGCGCCGTCCCCGGAACCCTGGCGCCGTTCCTCGATCATGGCGTAGACGATGTCGTCGATGTTCCTCAGGCCGCGCTTGAGCTGGCGGTTGGCGGACAGGGGGAGGCGCAGCAGGATCTTGCCGAAGGGGCTCAGCTCCCAGCGCAGCGGGCCGCCTTCGCGGGGGAAGGCGGTGCGGATGCTTTCGGCGGCCTCGCTCTCGAGGGAGACGTCGAAGAGGGTACGGGTGACCATGCCGAGGGCCAGTTCGTACATGGACTCGTGGAAGTTGAACTTCTCGCCGTCGGTGAACTTCTCGGAGGCCTCTTCGGCGATGGCGGCGAAGCTGGAGCCGTATCCGGCGATGCGTTTGCGGTGGAAGACGGGCTGGATGAGCCGTCGCTGCCTGCGGTGGTAGGTGCCGACGCTGGTCACCAGGCCCTTGCCGAGGACGTTGCGGCCCAGGATGGTCTCGAGGTTGGCGCTCCAGTCGTCGGGGCCGGGGCCGGTCTTCTTGGTGTCCTTGTCGAAGCGGCGGCTGGAGGCGACGATGACGTCCTGGACGACGTCGAAGTCGCTGAGGAGGAAGACCTCGTCCTTTCCCATCGGAATGCGCACGACGGGGCCGTGTTTGTCGCGCAGGCGGGACATGTAGCCCGGGATGTTCCGGATGACCTCGCGCATCTCCTTCAGCCCCAGGGAGTCCGGGGTGGGTATGGACTCGGTCGGCGCGGCTGACTCGGGAGTCGTGTGAACGTCGGTCATGGATGTCTCCTGGTCTGCGGAGGCTGACAGGGCTCGGTGCGCCGGGCGACGGTGGGCGGATCGGAATTCCTGCGGCCGCGGCGAAAAGGGACATTTGTGCCCGGTGGAGCTGGCGCCCGACGCTAGCACCGAGGAGGCGGGGGGCCGCCAAGTGCCGCCGAGTTCTAGGGAATTCCAGCGTGTTGGCGCGATGCGGTCGGTGCTGACGGGATCGTGGCGGGGGTCGCCCGTACGCTGTGCGTGTGCCGGACTGCCTCGGCATGAGGGCGACCCGGCACCTGTTCCGTACCGCCCCCATCGGACGGAGAACTTATGACCAGCGGCGGAATCCCCCTTCCGGAACAGCCCCCGAGCCACGCCGCCCAGGGGACGGCCGGCGGTGAGGACACACCCCACGGCTCGCCCCGCACCGACTCCGGGCCGCCCCTGCTGCTGACCGTCCTGGTGGACCTCGGCATCCCCATCGGCCTGTACTACGGACTGACGGCGGCGGGGGTGAACGATGTGCTCGCGCTGACCGCCGGGGCCGTGGTTCCCGGTGTGGCGACACTGGTGCGGTTCGCGAGGACCCGACGGGTGGACGTGCTCGGCGCGTTCGTGACGACGATGCTGGTGCTCAGCGTCGTCGTGTCGCTGGTCGGGGGGAGCGCGCGGCTGCTGCTGGTGCGTGACGGCTGGCTGACGGCGGTGGCCGGGCTCGGCTTCCTGGTGTCCCTGCGCGGCAGGCGGCCGCTCGCGTTCGGTTTCTCCCGCCGGCTGCTGGAGCGGCGTACCGCCGGTGGGCGGGACTGGGACGAACTGTGGGAGGAGGTCCCCCGGTTCCGGCGGATCTGGCGGGTCACCACGGTGATCTGGGGCGTCGGGCTGCTGGTGGACTCCGGGATCCGGACGCTGATGGCGTACACGCTGCCGGTGCATGTGGTGCCCGCGCTCAACGGCGCCCAGTACGGCGTCTTCACGCTGCTGATGCTGGTGATCGTCAACATCTACCACGCGCGCGCCGGTCTGTGGCCCATCCTGTCGCCGCAGCCCGGTACCCCCACGGCCGGCGGCCGGGACACCGGTTCCGGCCATCACTGACGAGGATGACTACGTGTTGCACACTCAGCTGGGCCGGACGGGTCTGCGCGTCAGCAGGCTGGTCCTCGGCACCGTGAACTTCGGTGGCCGGGTGGAGGAGCCCGAGGCGCACCGTCTGATGGATCATGCCCTGGCCGAGGGCATCAACTTCGTCGACACGGCCAACATCTATGGCTGGCGTGTGTACAAGGGCCACACGGAGGAAGTCATCGGCAGATGGCTGGCCGGGCGTTCTTCCCGGCGTGACGAGGTCGTCGTCGCCACCAAGGTCGGCGACCCGATGGGAGACGGCCTCAACGCGCACGGCCTGTCGGTACGCAACATCGTCGCCTCCTGTGAGGCGTCGCTGAGGCGGCTCGGCACGGACTGGATCGACCTCTACCAGATGCACCACATCGACCGGTCCGTGGGCTGGGACGAGGTGTGGCAGGCGATGGACCTCCTGGTCGCCCAGGGCAAGGTGCGCTACGTCGGCTCGTCCAACTTCGCCGGCTGGGACATCGCGTCCGCCCAGGAGGCGGCCAGGCGTCGCCACGCCCTCGGCCTGGTGTCGGAGCAGTGCGTGTACAACCTCGTCACCCGGCATGC
This sequence comes from Streptomyces griseoruber, assembly GCF_001514205.1. Lineage (GTDB taxonomy): Bacteria > Actinomycetota > Actinomycetes > Streptomycetales > Streptomycetaceae > Streptomyces > Streptomyces griseoruber. Next base: position 11,293 of record NZ_KQ948801.1, read on the forward strand.
CGAGCTGGAGGTGATCCCCGCGGCGCAGGCCTACGGTCTCGGTGTACTGGTGTGGTCGCCGCTGCACGGCGGTCTGCTCAGCGGTGTTCTGCGGAAGCTGCGGGAGAACTCCGCGGTGAAGTCGGCCCAGGGCCGTGCCGCGGAGGCCCTCGACCGGTACCGCGACACCATCGAGGCCTACGAGAAGCTCTGCGCCGACCACGGTCTCGACCCCGCGGAGGCGGGGCTGGCCTGGACGCTGTCGCGGCCCGGTGTGACGGCCGCGGTGATCGGTCCGCGGACGGAGCGCCATGTCGACGGGGCTCTCGCCGCGCTCCGTTCCCCGCTGCCGGAGCCCTTCGTGGCGGGGCTCGAGGAGCTCTTTCCCCCCGTCGGTCGCGGCGGCCCGGCACCCGACGCGTGGCTGTCCTGACGGGCCGCGCGCACCGTGTGGTCGGCCTGACCGCCCCGCCCGCCCCGCGGCGTGCCGAAGGCCCGGCCCGGCCTTCGGCCGCGGGCCGGGCCTTCGTGCGTGACGGGCTCCGGGAGCCCGGCACGTCCGGGCCCGCGACGGGCCCGGACCGCCAGGGCCCTTCCCGGCCCTAACCCGCCGGGGCTTCCGTGGGCAGCCCCGTCCACCGGGCTTCGTTCTCCACCAGGGGCCGGAGCTGCTGGGCGGAGCGCGGCAGGTTGACCGCGACGGCGCCGCGGACCCGGTCCTCGACGCAGTGGACGGCGGTGAACCTCCGCTCGGCGGGGCTGCCTTCGACGATGTGCCAGCGGTCGGTGCCGGCGATCTCCCCGAACACCTGGATCCGCAGGTCGTGTTGATCGGTCCAGAAGTACGGCAGCGGCGCGACGGGCCGGGCGCCGGGGCCGGCGAGCAGGTTGCGGGCGACCGCGACCGCCTGTTCGGTGGCCTGCGTTCGGTGCTCCCACCGTCTGCGCCGTCCCGTGCGCGGGTCGGGCTTGTTCGCGAGGTCGCCCGCGGCCCACACACCGGGTCGGGCCGCGCCCAGCTCGTCACAGACGACACCGTCCCCGACCCGGACCCCGCTGCCCGCCAGCCACTCGGTGTTGGTGAGCGAGCCCATCGCGACCAGCACCACGTCCGCCGGCAGATGCGTTCCGTCGGCCAGCAGGACTCCGGTGGCCGCGCCGCCCGCGCTCACCACCCCGGACACCCGTCCCCGCCGGAAGCGCAGCCCGAGCTCGCGGTGCACGGCGGCGACCAGTCCGGCCGCGGGCGGCCCGAGGAGGTCGAGCAGCGGTACGGGTTCGCTGCCGACCAGCGTGACGTCCGCCCCGAGGCCGCGGGCGGCGACGGCCGCCTCCGTGCCGAGCAGACCGGCCCCGGCCACCACCAGCCGGCGTCCCTCGCCCAGGGCCTCTCGCAGGGCGAGGGCGTCGTCGAGCGTGCGCAGGACGTGGACACCGGCCACTCCCTCGGTGCCGGGCAGCGTCCGGGGCCGTACGCCGGTCGCGATCACGACCGCGTCGGCGTGGAGCCGGCCGCCGTCGGCGAGCTCGACCGCGCGGCCGGCCGGGTCGAGGCGGGAGGCGGCGGTGCCCAGGCGTACGTCGATGCCGAGACGGTCGTACACCTCGGGCCCGCGCAGGCGGATCCGGTCCGGCTCCCACCGGCCGGAGAGGATCTGCTTGGACAGGGGCGGCCGGTCGTACGGCGGATGGGGTTCGGCGCCCACGAGGGTGAGGCGGCCCTCGTAGCCCTGTCGTCTGAGGGTCTCGGCGGTGGTGGCGCCGGCGGCGCCCGCGCCGACGACGACGATCTCGTCCAGGCTGTTCAACGGGTCATCTCCACGGTCTGTTTCAGCGGCTCCCACCAGGACCGGTTCTCCCGGTACCAGGCGACGGTCTCGGCCAGACCGGTGGCGAAGTCCTTGCGCGGCCGGTAGCCGAGCTCGTCGCGGATCTTGGACCAGTCGACGCAGTAACGGCGGTCGTGGCCCTTGCGGTCCGTGACGTACTCGACGCGGTCCGGCCCCGCGCCGCACGCGTCGAGGAGGAGGTCGGTCAGACGGCGGTTGGTCAGTTCGGTCCCGCCGCCGATGTTGTAGACCTCGCCGGGACGGCCGCCCGTGCGGACCAGTTCGATGCCCTGGACGTGGTCGTCGATGTGCAGCCAGTCGCGCACGTTGCCGCCGTCCCCGTACAGCGGCACCTTGCGGCCGTCGAGGAGGTGGGTGACGAACAGCGGGACGACCTTCTCCGGGTACTGGTGGTGGCCGTAGTTGTTGGAGCACCGGGTCACCCGCACGTCCAGACCGTGCGTGCGGTGGTGGGCCAGGGCCAGCAGGTCGGAGGACGCCTTGGAGGCGGAGTAGGGGGAGTTGGGCAGCAGGGGGCTCTCCTCCGTCCAGGCTCCGGTGTCGATGGAGCCGTACACCTCGTCGGTGGAGACGTGCACGAAGGTGCGGACGCCGTGGCGCAGAGCCGCGTCGAGCAGGGTCTGGGTGCCCAGCACGTTGGTGCGGACGAAGTCGTCGGAGCTGAGGATCGAGCGGTCCACGTGGGACTCGGCGGCGAAGTGCACCACCTCGTCGTGGGCGGCCATGAGTTCGTCGACGAGTTCCCGGTCGCAGATGTCGCCCTTGACGAAGGAGAACGCGGGACGGTCGCGGACCGGGTCCAGATTGGCGGGGTTGCCGGCGTAGGTGAGGTTGTCCAGGACGGTGACACGGACACCGGCCGGACCGCCCGGTCCGAGCAGGGTCCGTACGTGGTGGGAGCCGATGAAACCGGCGCCGCCCGTCACCAGGATGCGGGCGGCGGGCCGGGTGGGGTGCGCGGGGCTCATGAGGAGATCTGCACCCGCCCGTGGTCGCCTATCACCAGCCGGTGGGTGGCGGGCACACGGGGGCCCAGGGAGACCCGTACGTTGCGCCCGACGAGGGAGCCCTCCACCCGGCGGATGCTGTCGAACCTGGACTCCCGCAGGATGATCGAGAACTCGATCTCGCTGTCGCGGATGACGCAGTCCTCCGCGATGGACGTCGACGGGCCGATGTAGGAGTTCTCGACCACGGTGCCGGGACCGATGATCGCGGGCCCCACGATGCGTGAGCCGCGGATGACGGCTCCGGCGTCGACGCGCACCCGGCCGACGATCTCGCTGGTCTCGTCGACGTCCCCGTCGACGCGGTACTCCAGCAGGTCCAGCAGTCTGCGGTTGACGTCGAGGATGTCCGCGGCGTTGCCGGTGTCCTTCCAGTAGCCGGTGATCACGGTGGTGCGCACGTCGTGGTCGCGCTCCAGCAGCCACTGGACGGCATCGGTGATCTCCAGCTCGCCGCGTGGCGAGGGGCGGATGGCGCGCACCGCCTCGTGGATCGCGGGCCCGAAGAGGTACACGCCGACCAGGGCGAGGTCGCTGCGGGGCTGCGCGGGTTTCTCCTCCAGACGCACCAGGCGCCCGACCTCGTCGAGTTCGGCGACGCCGAAGGCGGACGGGTCGGGCACCCGGGTGAGCAGGAGCTGGGCGTCCGGGCGCTCCTTGCGGAACTCGTCCACGGAGTCGGTGATGCCTCCGAAGACGAAGTTGTCGCCGAGGAACATCACGAAGTCGTCGTCGCCGAGGAAGTCCCGGGCGATGAGCACGGCGTGGGACAGGCCCAGCGGGGCTTCCTGCCGCAGATAGGTGACGTCGAGTCCGAAGCCGGATCCGTCGCCGACGGCCTGCCGGATCTCGTCCTCGGTGTCGCCGACGACGATCGCGACCTCGGTGATCCCGGCGTCCGCGATCGCTTCCAGGCCGTAGAAGAGGATGGGCTTGTTGGCGACCGGCACCAACTGTTTGGCGGAGGTGTGGGTGATCGGCCGCAGCCGAGTGCCCGCACCGCCCGAGAGCACGAGAGCCTTCACGGAATCCATCCCGTCTGACTGGTGTCGTGAGTGAGGGGGAGGGCCGTCAGGAGTGCAGCTCGATCGCGCCCGAAGGGCAGATCAGCTCCGCTTCGGTCACGGCCTCGTGCAGGTCCTGCGCCGGCTCGGGCCGGAGCAGCTCCACCAGGCCGTCCTCGCGGTTCTGCTCGAACACGGCGGGGGCGGCCAGTACGCACTGACCGGCTCCGACACAGCGCTCGCGGTCCACAATGATCTTCACGGTGTTGTCCTGTTCGTTCGTCGGGTCGGTTCTCGGTGCGGCGCCGGGACGGCGAGTGCTCAGCGCACTTCCGCCAGGCGCTCCAGGGCGGCCACCAGGTCGTGCGGGCTCGGCATCGCCTCGGCCTCGGCGCGCAGCCGCCGGGCCGCCTCCCGGGGCTCCGGCTCGCCGACGAGCCGCCGCACCCCGTCGCGGACCTTCTCCACGGTGGCGTCGCCGTGGCGCAGGTACACGCCCGCTCCCACGCGCTCGAGCGCCCCGCCGCGCTGCTCGTGGTCGGCGATCAGGGTGGAGAGCATCATCTGGGGCACTCCGGCGGCCATGGCGGTGGCGAAGGTGCCGTAGCCGCCGTGGTGGATGAGGGCCGAGCAGCTCGGCAGGAGTGTGCTCAGGGCGACCGAGTGGACGGCCCGGGCGTTGTCCGGAACGGTGCCGAGCTCCTCCAGCTGGGCGGGCAGCAGGGCGGCCACCACCTCCACGTCCTCGTCCGCGAGGGCGTCGAGGATCTGCGGTATGGAGACGTAGTCGCCGCCGTAGTCCTCGGTGTTGGAGGTGCCGAGACTGAGGCAGACCCGAGGCCGCTTGGGCGCCTCCCGCAGCCAGTCCCACACCACCGCACGGCCGTTGTACGGGACGTACCGCATCGGCAGTTCGGGGGACGCGGACGGGATCGACAGGGACGGGGGCAGGGTGCTGATGGTGGCCTGGCCGTGCAGCAGTTCCTCGTCGCAGGAGAACCCGAAGGGCTCCGACCGCGCGGCCATCCAGTCGGCGAGCGGGTCGGCCCGTTCCGCCTCGGGCTGCTCCCGCATCAGCTCCAGGTACGTCTGCCGGGTACGGCCCCACACGTCGGAGCACCACATCAGGCGGGCGTGGGCGGCTCCGCTGATCCGGGCGGCGAGGGCACCGGCATAGGCCAGCGGGTCCCGGATCACCAGGTCGGGCCGCCAGCCCTGGGCGAACGCGGCCAGGTCGTCGATCATGGGGTCGTTGTAGGGGGCGAACGCGTACGGCACGCTCAGTGCGAAGCGCTCCTTCAGTTCCGCCCAGTCGACCTGGTCGCGTTCGCAGCGGCTCCAGTTCGCGGTCGAGTAGTCCTGCGACTCCCGGTAGGCGGACATGTCCCGGTGGACGCCGTGGTCGGTGCCGACGGGAACGGCGGTGAGCCCGGCGCGGGTGATGGTCTCGACCGCCAGGGGATAGCTGGCCACCCGGACGTCGTGGCCGGCCGCGCTGAGCGCCCACGCCAGCGGAACCATCAGATACACGTGGGATTTCTCGGACAGGCTGACGAACAGGACCCGCATCATGCTCCCTCGGTCGGTCGGGCCGGTTCGCGGCCCGCGGTGTGCGATGGCAGTGCCGTGGCGATCCAGCCGGCGAGGGCGCCCGCCGTGGCGGCGGCGTGGGACTCCATCATCGTGAAGTGGTTGCCGGGTACCTCCACGACGCTGTCCGCGCCGTCCCAGGAGCTCTGCCACTCCCCCGGCGCGAGCGGCGCCCGTCCGGCCACGGTGACCGGCGGCTCGCCGGGCCGCACCAGCAGCACGGGCGCGGACAGCTCGCCCGGGTCCCACTCGCCGATCATCCGGATGTACCAGCTCATGGCCGACAGCCGGTCGGTGTCCATGTGGGCGAACATCGATTCCCGGTCGAACATCCCGCCCAGCATCTCGGCCGAGAAGCGGGTGAACGGCGAGTCGGCGCGCGGCATGTAGGTGTCGAGCAGGGCCACGCCCAGCGGCGGATGCCCCGACCGTTCCAGACAGCGGGCGGCGGCGAGGGCCAGGATGCCGCCGGACGACGACCCGGTCAGGACGAACGGCCGGCCGTCCGCGCACCGCAGCACCCACTCGGCCTGTGTCCTGGCCACCACGTCCAGCGTGGCGGGCAGCGGCTCGCCGCGCCCGAAGCCGGGCGTGGGGAGCGCCCACACGTCCTGCCGGCCGCGGAACGCGGAGGCGAACCGCGCGTACTGGTGGACACCGGCCAGTGCCACGTACGAGCTGAAGCAGATCAGCGACGGTCCGTCGTCACCGGCGGCCAGCCGCAGCCCGGCGGACGGGCCGGTGAGATCGGACGGGGACGTGAAGACCGGGCGCAGCTCGGCGACCGCCTGCAGCAACGCGAAGCCGTCGTCGATACGGCCCTGCTCGCAGGCGGTGCGGAACAGGGCGCCCACGGTGTCCTCCGGGCGGGCGGTGCGCCCGGCCGGCTCGTCGCCGCTCCGGGCCGCGGCCGGGTCGTCCGGCCCGGCAAGGGCCGCTCCCGCGAACCGTTCGGCCAGTTCGGCGGCGAGCGCGTGCGGGGTGTCGAGATCGAAGACGAGGGTCGGAGGCAGCCGGAAGCCGGTCAGGGACCCGAGCCGGTTGCGCAGTTCGACGGCGGTCAGCGAGTCGAAGCCGAGTTCCGCGAAGTGCCGGTCGGGCAGCACCTCGTCCGTCGCGTCGTGCCCGAGGACGGCAGCGACCTGGTCGCGGACCGTGTCCAGCAGCACGGCGAGCCGCTGCGGGCCGGAGAGACCCGCGAGGCGTCCGGAAAGCGACCGGCCGCCGTCCGCCGGCGCGCCCGAGGCCACGGCGCGCCGCGCCACCGTACGGGACCCGGCCGCCGGGGACTGTCTCGCGACGGCGACCAGGGCCGCGTGGGGAGCGACGACGGCCGCGTCGAAGAGGGCGAGGCCGGCTTCGGCGGTCAGCGGCAGCATGCCGCTCCTGGCCATCCGTTCCCGGTCGGCGGCGCCGAGCCCCGCGGTCATGCCGCTCTCCGCCGCCCACAGTCCCCAGGCGATCGAGGTGGCGGGCAGTCCGTGCGCCCGCCGGTGCAGGGCGAGTCCGTCGAGGAAGGCGTTGGCCGCGGCGTAGGCGCCCTGTCCCGCGGCGCCGAAGGTGCCCGCCGCGGAGGAGAACACCACGAACGCGGACAGGTCCCGGCCCAGCGTCAACCGGTGCAGATGCCAGGCGGCGTCGGCCTTGGGCCGCAGGACCGCGTCGGCCTGGGCGTCGGTCAGCGAGGTCAGGGTCGCGTCCTCGACGACACCGGCGACATGCACGACGGCGGTCAGCGGATGCTCGTCGGGTACGCGGGCGAGCACCTCCTCGAGTTGGTCGGGGTCGGCGACGTCGCAGGCGACGAGTGTCGTTTCGACGCCCTGTGCGGCCAGCTCGGCGGCCAGGGCGTCGGCTCCCGGCGCGGCCGCTCCCCGCCGGGACGCCAGCAGCAGCCGGCGTACTCCGTGCGCGGTGACCAGGTGCCGTGCCACCAGGGTGCCGAGGGCTCCGGTGGCGCCGGTGACCAGGACGGTGCCGTCGGACGGGAAGGGGGCCACGGGCGCGGTGTCGTCGTCGGGGGCCGGAGCCGGTGCGGTGAGGTGGGGCACCAGCAGTGCGCCGTCCCGTACGGCGGACTCCGGGAGGGCGGCGGCGATCGCGGCCGCGACGGCGCCGGGTGAGCCGTCGTCGTCCGCCACGGACCCTGCGAGGTCGAGGAGCCGCACGCGGTCGGGGTGCTCCTGCTGGGCGGACCGGACGAGCCCCCACAGCGCGGCGGCGGCGAGGTCGCCGACGTCCGCCGCCTCGGTGGTGGCGAGGGCGCCGCGGGTGACCAGGACCAGACGCGAGTCGGCGAACCGGTCGTCACCGACCCAGTGCCGGACGAGGTCGACGGCCGTGGCCAGCAGTGCCCGCGTGGCCTCGGGGGCGGGTCCGGCGGCGGTGCAGGCGGTGAGGACGACCTTGGGCGCGGCGGTGCCGGTGTCGACGGCCGCCGCGAGCGAGGCGAGGTCGGCGTAGCACTCCAGGTGCACGCCGGCCGCGTCCAGTGTCTCGGCGAGGCCGCCGTCGCCCTGCCCGATCAACGCCCAGCGCACGGTCTCGGGGGCGGGGGCGGGGGGCTGTGGATCGGCGTGCCGCCAGCGCTGCACCTGCAAGGGCGGTACGGGGGGAGCCGTCGCGCCCTCGGCGGCGTCCTGGAGCTGACCGGCGGCGATCCTGCGCAGCAGCAGTCCGTCCGCCGTGGCCACCGGCCGGCCGTCGGGGTCGGCGACGGTCACCGTGTACTCGTCCGGGCGGCCGGTGGGTGCCAGATGGACGCGCAGCGCGCTCGCTCCGGTCGCGTGGAGGGAGAACCCGCTCCAGGCGAACGGCAGGGTCGCCGCAGCCTCCTGGTCGCCGGACGTGTCCAGTGCCCTGACGAGCAGGGTCTGCACGGCGGCGTCCAACAGCGCCGGGTGCAGCCCGTAGCGTGCCGCCTCGGCCCGGTGGGACTCCGGCAGCGCCACCTCGGCGAACAGGTCCCGGTCCCGCCGCCACACGCGGCCGAGACCGTGGAACGACGGCCCGTAGTCGAACCCTGCGGCGGCGAACAGCTCGTACCAGTCGCCCTCCCCCGCCGGGTCCGGTTCGACCGGGACGGCATCCGGCGGCGGCCAGGAACCGGCGTCCTGCGGCACCGGCCCGGCTTCCTCGGCGAGCAGCCCCTGAGCGTGGCGGGTCCACGGCTGGTCGCCGGCCGCGTCGGCGGCCCTGGAGTGCACGCTGAACGGGCGTCGGCCGTCCGAGTCCTCCCCGCCGAGGGCGAGTTGGAGCTGCACGGCGCCGCGCTCGGGCAGCACCAGCGGGGTCTCCAGGGTCAGCTCGGCGACCTGGCCGAGGCCGACCTGGTCACCGGCGTGCACGGCCAGTTCGAGGTAGGCGGTGGCGGGCAGGATGGCGCGGCCCAGGACACGGTGGTCGCCGAGCCACGCGTGGCCCCGGGCCGACAGCCGCCCGCTGAGGACGAGCCCGCCGGTGTCGGCGACCCGGACGGCGGCCGACAGCAGCGGATGCCCGGCGCGCTCCAGCCCGGCGGCGGTGACATCTCCGGTGTGGTCGGCGGCGTCCAGCCAGTAGCGGCGCCGCTGAAAGGCGTAGGTCGGCAGCAACACCGGTGCCGTGACCGGCAGTTGAGCCGACCAGTCGATGTGCGCCCCGTCGG
>NZ_KQ948802.1 GCF_001514205.1 Streptomyces griseoruber
TAGCAGCGCGTGACATTGGGAAAGCAGCTGGTCATAGTCATGACGGTGATCCCGTGCATCCTGCTGTTGAGCCCGTGCAGAGCGCGCAGTTGCGTCTCCTCCCAGGTGTGTGACCGCCCGATGATGACGACGGCACGCGGGTGGTAGGCGACGATGTCGGGCCGCGCAGGTTGCAGACCGAACTCCGCAGCGCGATGCAAGGTATCGAGGTAGCGGTGACACTGCCCGATCGCCTTCGCGGTGTGCGATGACCAATACCAGTTCTGGTGCGTGTCGTCGTACAAGATCACGTCCTTGTCCGGGCGCTTCAGCTCGTACACATCACGCAACCCGCTGGCGGTGGACTTCATCAAAAGATCGACGTGGTCGCCGATCCCGATGACTCGTTGGTCGTCGCGAGCAACATATGCGTTGCCGAAGGCCCAGGAATGGCGCTCACACCAGTCCTGGTAAACGTCCTCTCGATTGCGCCCCTCCGCAAGGTGCTCTTGCAGTTCGGTGACGGCGGCTCTCAGCTCACCGATCCTGACGGCAGCTGAAAATGCTTTGGCCAAGGTCTCGGGGCTCACCTGGTGGGCGAGTTGGGCAGCGAATCGGCGGTTTTCCAGGGCACTGCCGATCGCGCCTACGGCGTCATCAGAGGCGTCCAGTTGCGCTCCGAACCCATCCGTTCGTAGCACGAGGTACTGACCATCATCGTCTTGCTCAGATACGGATAGCGCTTGAGCGATGTGGCTCTTGAGCATGTACAGGTCCTCTGACTTGAGCGTCATCTCACACTGCTCGCCAGTCCGCTTGTCTGTGCGGACAAGCTTCATGGACAGCTCAGTCGATGAGTTCCTGTGGGGGATGAAGAAGGGAATGGCCTCGATCAACACATGAGTCGTATCCCTGACTACCAGTCGGCTCCCGTACGAGAGTGCTCCCGACGCAGCAGGACGCCGATCAAAGAAAGTGGGCTCATTCCCATCCATACCGGCATGTTGGGCCACTGCATCACTCTGTGTCCCAACTTTCCCGAAAGTAGATCACTTATTCGATTTATGGAGCATGGCTCCCGGACCGTGCCTGAGCTGACTCCACAACCGCCCGTGGAACTACGGGAGTCGGCATCAAGCTGAGCGATGGCGTCGCTCTACAGCGGTCCACCGTCTACGGGGCGGCTTCCTGCTCAGAAACTTTGTGGCTGGGTGCTCCGTGGTCGTGACAAAGTTCATCGGCTTACCGCAGTGCCAACAGGGGTGGGGCTGGGAGGACCAGTGCGAGCTGCGGCCCCAGTCGAGAAGGCCCGCGGCGCTGTCAGGCACCGCTGTAGTACGTGGGGCAGGCGGCGCGGGAATGGTCACGCCGGAAGCATCGAGCCGTTGACCGTGGTCGAAGGCCTCCCGCGGCGGTGCTCTGTGACGGTTTCCTGTCCATACCGGCAGATCCGCTCCAGCTCTCAAGTGGCGCGCTCCACCGTGCACTGTTCGATCCAGCGGGCGAGGACGCTCAGGGTCGCCAGGTGCTCCAACGCTTCCTGTTCGGTCCAGTTCACCTCATCCTCGTGAGCGGCAACGTTCCGCAGGGCGAGGAAGGCACCGGCCGCGAGGTACTTGGCGCCATCCTGGCGGGCGCGCCACGTAGGCGTGTTGCGGTCGCCGTCGAACCGCAGTCGCGGTTTCCCTGCGACGGGGTCCTTCATATCGAAGGCCTGCATGCACAAGTCCGTCTCGCCGATGTCGTGGCGCCCCAGCTTCTGCTGGAGTCGGCGGTTCACGGTGCGGGCAGCAGCCAGGACGGCATCCTGCCGGGCCTCTGCGCCCCACAGCGGGGCGGCCGGCTCCCACACCCAGGGGTGGAACTGGTCGGCGGGCAGCGTGGGTGCATCCGGTACGAGCCGGGCGGCCCATTCGTCCATGTCGGCCAGAATGCCCAGACCCCGATGAACCTCATCGCGGGCCATGTCTTCGCCCGCCATCTGATCCAGGTTGATCTTCTCGGCAAGCTGAGGATCCAGGAGCCGCAGGATCTGCTTGACCGTGGGCTCTGCGCGGCGCAGTTGCTCATACAGCGCCGGATCACCCACGTAATCGCCCGGCCTCGTACTGCGCTCGTAACGCAGAGCCAGATCGGCAAACGCCTCAAGCCGCTGTCGCATCCAGTCTCGATCCACGGCCGCATCCTAGGAGCGGAGTCTGACAATCCCGGTCTCACAGGCTCGGCAAAGCCAGGAACAGCAGCAAGGGCCCGAACCTAGAAGGCGGTTCGGGCCCTTGCTGCTGGGAGATCTACAGGTCGAACTCGAGGTGCTCGATGTCCGTGAAGCGGACCTCTTCCAGGCTTCCGGCGCGGCGACCGCCGTCCTGGAAGTACACCTCCTTGAGCGCCTCGGCGGCGAGCTCCTGGAGGCGCTGCTCGGTGGCGCCCTGCTCCTGGGCGTCGAAGAGGCGGGCGGCGTAGCGGGGCGGCAGGGCTACGGTCAGGTGCCGGATGCGGTCCTGGTCCGTCGACCCGATCGGCGCGGTGTAGCCGAGCCGGGCCCGGGTGTCGATGACGATGCCGCCGGTGGTCGCCGCCTTCTGCCGGGCCTTCGCCCGGATCTGCGGCTGCCACCGCTTCTTCACCTCGCTATCCAGGCGCGCGGCGAGGTCCGGACGGGGCTTTTTGATCTGGCCTTTGACGTACCGTTCGACAGTGCGCTGGGAGATGCGCAGCATCTGGGCGACCGCCTTGGTGCCCTTGAGCTGCTTGACCAGGTACCGCATCTGCGCGGGCGCGCTCTTGGGTGCCGGGCGGGTGAACGCCTTGTGCACCGCGGCGTCTAGGCCGTCCCCGAAAAGGCTCATCGCGCTCTACCTACTCCCCAGTGTCCTGGTCGGTGACGGTGCCGTCCTTGATGTACCGGGCGAGGTTGAGGTCCGGGGCGTTGAACTGCTCGCGCACCCCCTCGCCCCACAGCACGCTCTGGGTGCCCTCCCACTTCACCAGGCCCGGGTTCACTCCGAGCTTGAAGCCGCCCGGCAGCGGCTTGCCGTCCCGGTAGGGCAGGAAGTCCAGCGGGGAGGGCCCGTCGGAGGCGTAGACGGCGCAGTCCGAGAGGACCGCGACTGGGTACTGCCCGTTGAAGGCGGCGTGCTTGACGATCTTGCGGTGCATGTTGATCCGGGTCCGGGAGATGACGGCGGCGCGGATGTCCGGGCGCCAGGTGGGCCGGGCAAGGGCCCGCCACGGCTGCCCGGGCTTCCAGCCCTCCCCGCGCGGGCGCTCACGCAGCTTGCCGATGCCACCCTTCACGGTCGCCTTGACCGCGGACACCACGATCGCCAACTGGGGGTCACGCTGCCGGTAGCCGTCCATCGCCGCGAGAAAGTCGGCCGGCGACATGTCGACGCCCACCCCGAGGTCGGCCATCGTGGCGAGGTAGGCATCGCGCAGCCGGTTGTACCAACCGTCCAGGTAACGGCCGTTGTCGTAGCGGACGTACGCCTCGATCGGCGCGACGTCGTAGCCGAGCTCCACCGCGTACGCCACGGTCGGCGTCGCGTACCAGGCCGGACCCGTCGGGCGCTCGCCTTTCGGCGTGAACGGGCTGGGCAACAGGCTGCTGTCCAGCTCCCCCCACTCCTTGCCGAGCTTCACGTGGGACAGGTCGACGTGGCTCAGGTCGACCAGCCAGGCACCCGGCAGTTTCGGATCAAAGACGGGGTTCTTGACGTGCGTCGGCGCGCCCAGTCCGACCGTGAGGCCGTTCGCGCCGGCGGCGAAGGCCATGTTCACGTCGATGCCCACCAGGTGGGGGCGAAGGCATTCGGCGTCGGTGAGCGGGCGCGCCCAGTCGTACGCCTCCTCCACCAGGACCTCGGCCGGGGTGCGCTGGTGGAAACGCGGCAGATCGGCAAGGAGCGGGTGCCCGTCGGGAGCCTCGCACGGCGCGCAGTCCACCGGATCCTTCCCCAGCGAGCCGGGGTTGTGCTCGGAGTGCCGCTTGCCCATCGCATCCGGTTCGGAGGCACGGGTCGGCGGGTGCAGCGCGGTCATCAGCTCGAGGCCGGTCACGGCCGTGGAGCCGCGCGGCGTCATCACCCGGGCCGCATAGGTGCCCAGGAGCCGCGCGAGTTCGGCCGGCGGCAACTGGGCGGCGTCGGCCCAGTGCCGAGTGTCCAGCGCGTCCCACGACGGGATGCACAACTGCACGCAGGATCGCTCCGAGCCCTGCGCCGGACGGTAGATCCTCGCCCACGGCCCGAACCCGCGCTTCGTCAGCTTCCACTCCGCGCGGACCAGCTGCTTGATGACCTTGTGACCCTCCGGCAGTCGCCCGGCCAGACGTTCCTGTTGTGTGAGCGTGACGGGCAGGCCGTAGTACTCGCACGCCACCTCGGTCAGCACGATCAGCGGGTCGGCGTCCTTGCCCGGCCCGGACAGCTTCGGCTGGCCGAGCCGACCCTCGCTCAGCGTCCACTCCACCAGGGACGCAATCGACTTCGCTGGTACGTCACGCACCAGGCCGCCGACGCAGTACGCCAGCACCTGACCGTCCTCGACGTCGACGACCGCGAGCGGGCCGTTCTCGAACCGTGCATCGGTGGCACCGGCTGGGCTGCCAACGGGGGCGGCGTTCCGCGCGGGCGACCGACGCGACGTCGGCCTGGTCGTGGCCCCCGGATGAGGCACAGCGGCAGGGCGCAGCGCGGTGTCCTCGGAAGCCGGCTCCTGGATCGGGGCTGCGGGTCCGGTGCGGGCTTGGGCCGGTTCAGCGACCGATGGCGCAGGAACGGCCACCACGTCAGGCGTCTCGGGGACCGCCGTGTCCTCAGGGCGCACCGGAGCGTTGGCGGGGTAGAGCTGGGCGAGCTGCTTGAGCATGCGGGCATAGGCGTCGCGCTCCGGCGGCCGCGGCTCAGTCTTGCCGGCCTCCCAGCCGCTGACCGTCGCACGCCGCACCTGCAGTGCGGCGGCCACCTCGTCCAGCGTCAGCCCGTGCGCCTGGCGCAGCCGCTTGCGCTCCGCCGGGGGCGGCAACGGGGAGCGGGACGCAATGAGCGCATCGACCGCGTCGAACAGCTCGGACATGCAGCACCTCCTGTCCCGCAACCCTAGCGTGAAGCGCACATTTCGCGTACCAAACGCGTACGGACTGCGTAAGAAACGATTGCGTCGCCTGGACTGTCGCTGGTGCTCCATCTCGCCGAACGACGGGCGCACCCCAGTGAAGTTGTCAGGCGTCGCGGTACTGGTTCCGGGCAACACGGACGACGCGGCCGGCCTTAAGCAGACCGTCTATGTAGACGGAGACGCCGTTGCGGTTGGCTTGCTTGCCCGCGGCGGTCAAAGCATCCGCAATATCGCCGAGAGACATGGGCTGAGGTGACGCCCTGAGGATCTTGACGATGGCATCCGCTTTGGTGAGGTCTTGGATCGCCGGCCCCGGCTCGGATACGGCTGCACTCAGCTTCTTGAGGGCGTCCCGCTTGGCTTTGAGCCCCTCGATGTGAGCGCCGAGTCGGTCACGCTCGAGTTCGGCTTCACGGAGTTCACGCTCGACGCTGGCGAGGTCCTCGCTGTAGGAGTTCACGAGGAGAAGACTATAGAAACCTAGTAGAACTTAGCTAGGTTTTCTTAAAGATGGACGCTGCTCGATCGGCTGGGTGCCGCGCGAACCCTACGGAGCGGCGATCAGGTTCAGTGGGACGAGCTCAGGCTCGAGACAAGACAGCAGGGCCATTAGCCGAGGACCCGCAGGGATGTCTCGCGTACGCCGGAACTGGCTAAAGACAACGGGCCAGTGTGAAAGACCTGAGGGAGCAGACGGCCGCTGTGCGGCGGCAGAACGGCTCGGGGGCGGACATGGGGGAGATCGTCAAAGGGCTTGAGCGAGCGCTGCTGAGCCGTCCGGTGCCTACTGGTGACGCCGCTGTGCGTTTCCTGCTCAGGGCGCAGAAGGGCTCCACGAAGAACATGGCTGTCCTCCTGGGGATCTCCCAGCGCACGGTACAAAGGTGGGTGGCTCTGAACGGCATCTCTGGCCCCAGGGGAACGAGTCCAGTGGCCCCAGGGACTTGATCCGGAAATGAGCGTTCGTCAGAAGTGGCCCCAGGGGCGGTCTTGCGGTGGGAGCATCGATGTGCTCCGACAGTCAGGGGGCCCGGATGGACGGCCCGAGAACCAAGGTTGAGCTCTTCGCGGCGATCCGCCGGGATGCGCGTATGGAGAAGCTGTCGATCCGCGAACTCTCTCGCCGCTACGGGGTGCACCGGCGACTGGTCCGCGAGGCTCTGACGTCGCCGTGGCCGACTGCGCGTAAGCCGATGCCGCCACGCTCGTCGGTCCTGGACCCGTACAAGCATCTGATCGACTCGATCCTGCGCGCCGACCTGGACGCTCCGCGAAAGCAGCGGCACACGGCCAAGCGGGTCTTCGACCGGCTGGTGGACGAGCACGGCATGGAGAACGTCTCCTATGGCCGGGTACGTGACTACATCAGGCGCCGCAAGCCTGAGATATGGGTCGAGGAGGGCCGAGGCCCGCCCGCGGTGTTCATTCCGCAGACCCACCGGCCCGGGTGAGGAGGCCGAGGTCGATTTCGGCGACGTCTACATCACCCTCAACGGCGTGCGCACCCTGTGCTACCTGTTCGTCTTCCGGCTGTCCTTCTCCGGAAAGGCCGTCCACCGGGTCTTCCTCTCGCAGGGGCAGGAAGCCTTCTTCGAAGGCCACCTCCACGCGTTTCAAGCGCTGGGAGGCATACCGCGCGGGAAGGTCCGCTACGACAACCTGACCTCCGCGGTCGCCCGGGTCCTCGGCTTCACCCGCGCCCGGGTGGAGACCGACCGCTGGACGGCCTTCCGTTCCTGGGCCGGCCTGGAGGTCTTCTACTGCGCGCCGGGCATCGACGGCGCCCACGAGAAGGGCGGTGTCGAAGGTGAGGTCGGCCGATTCCGCCGCAACCACCTGGTCCCCGTCCCCGACGTCACCAGCCTGGCCGAGCTCAACGCCCAGATCGACGCGTGGGACAGGCAGGACGACCAGCGCCGGATCGGCGAGCGCCCTCGCACTGTCGGCGAATACTTCGCCATCGAGAAACCCCTGCTGCAGCCGCTGCCCGAGGACCACTTCGAGACCGGCAGGCTCCTGACCCCGCGCGTGAACCGCTACGCGCAGATCACTGTGCGGATGAACCACTACTCGGTGCCGGTACGGCTGATCGGCCGCCAGGTCCGCGTCCTGCTGCACGCCAGCGAACTGGTGGTCTACGACGGCCGCACCGAAGTCGCCCGGCACGAGCGCCTGCCCACCCGCGGCGGCAGCCGCCTGGACCTGGACCACTACCTGGAAGGACTGCTGCGCAAACCCGGAGCACTGCCCGGCGCCACCGCGCTGGACCAGGCCCGGGCGGCGGGAAAGTTCACCCCGGTGCACGACGCCTGGTGGGAGGCCACCAGCCGCGCACACGGTGACGCGGCCGGCACCCGCGCGTTGATCGAGGTCCTGCTCCTGCACCGGCACATGAGCCACGATCATGTCGTCGCCGGGATCGCCGCCGCCCTGCGGGCCGGGGCATTGACCTCGGACGCTGTTGCTCTGGAAGCACGCCGGGCCGCCGAACGGGAGGGCTCCGGCGAGGCCGCCCCGGACACGGCACTTGGGCGGATCGCCTCCCCGGTGATCTCACTGACCGAACGCCGCCTGGCCGCACTGCCGCCCGACTCGCGTCCGCTGCCGTCGGTGGCCGCCTACGACCAGCTCCTGCGTCACACCCGGCCGACGGCCGGGCGTCCCACCAGCTAAAGGAGTCCCGCCATGAGCGTCACCCGCCACCGTGGCCTGACCGAACCGGCTGCCGACGCGGCCATCGACGCGGCCTGCCGCAACCTGAGGCTGCCCACCATGCGCGGCCAGTTCTCCGAGCTCGCTGACGCAGCGGCCCGCGACCAGATGACCTACCGCGGGTTCCTGGCCGAGCTGCTGATGGCCGAGTGCGACGACCGCAACCGCCGCCGCTCCGAGCGCAGGATCAAAGCCGCGGGCTTCCCCCGCGAGAAGGCACTGCGCACCTTCGAGTTCGACGCGAACCCAGCCATCGACCCAGCCGCCATCCACACCCTGGCCTCCTGCGACTGGGTCCGCAAAGGGCTGCCCCTGTGTCTCATCGGCGACTCAGGCACGGGCAAGTCCCACCTGCTGATCGCCCTGGGCACCGAGGCCGCGATGGCCGGCTTCCGGGTCAAGTACGTCCTGGCCACCAAGCTCGTCAACGAGCTCATCGAGGCCGCAGACGAGAAGCTGCTGACCAAGACGATCGCCCGTTACGGACGGGTCGATCTTCTCTGTATTGACGAGCTGGGCTATATGGAGCTGGACCGGCGCGGAGCCGAGCTGCTGTTCCAGGTCCTGACCGAGCGTGAGGAAAAGAACAGCGTGGCGATCGCCTCCAACGAGTCGTTCTCCTCGTGGACCAAGACCTTCACCGACCCCAGGCTCTGCGCGGCCATCGTGGACCGCCTCACCTTCGGCGGCAACATCATCGAGACCGGCAGCGACTCCTACCGGCTCGCCACGACCAGAGCCCGCCAACAGACCACCGCGGGCTCCTGACCGCAGGTGTCACCGTTCCCGAATGCGCCGCCACCACCAGCGCCCCGCCGTCCACTCGCTCACCCAACCTGGGTTCGGAAGAGTACGCCGTTCGTACTCGACGTCGATCCGCTCCACCAAGCGGCCCAGATCAGCTCGGGCTCCACTCGGGAGGCGCTGCAGGGCCACTTCCAGGTCATCTCGGCCGTCTTCGATCTCGATGCCGGGACTCTCATAAGGGCCCGTCAGATATCGACCCGGCTGCCTGAAAGCCCACTCGAACCGGCTGAGCGCATCAGCAACGGCGTCCGGCCACAGGTACTCGGCCTCAACACGTCGCACCGCTGCCCGAGTCCGAGCGGATACGCCCGAAATCCGACGGACCGGCATGTGCTTGCGTGGCCGCCACCGCTCAGCGCGGACGGCCTTCGGGCGCCTACGCGGCATCGCCCTTTCGGATCAGAACCATGTCGGCATTCTGCCACGGTCCGCGCCTTCGGAGGTGGGGCCAACAGACTCGGTCACGTTGCCCATCGAAGATCCTCAACTGGGGCCATCAGTGTCGTTCCCCTGGGGCCAACAAACGTGTTCGAGGCCAGGTGGGTCACGACCCAGCCGGGAATGCGTCGCCGTCCAAGTGCTGTGCATGCGGGGTTGATCGATGAGGCCGTCAGGGCACGGTGGCAGCCCCTGGTGCGCGCCCGCCGACGGGCCCGGGCCGAGGCCGACGGGTTTGTCTTCCACACCAGGGCGCGGTTCGGTTTCGCCGCTCCGGCAGGCTCGTCGGACGATCCGCGGGTACGGCTGATCACCCAGTACCTGTCGGGAGAAGTGGCCCGCGAGCTGTTCGCCGCCCGGGACGCCGGCGGGGGTGAGCAGCAGCAGATGGTGATCCTCGCCCGAGCTTTGGGGCATGCCTACTTCCGGGACGGAGGCCTGCGTGCCCATGCGCTCGGGATCGCCTTCACCGACGTGGAGTTCGCCGACTTCTCCATCGACTGACGTGCACGCGGGCTCGAGCTCAGAGCGAGGGCGGCATCTGGTGCCGTGTCAGCATCGTGTCGTAGCCCTGTGCTTCCTTTCGTTCGCGCCAGTCCCACTGGATGCGACCAACAGGGCCGGTGCGCTTGCCGGCAGGCGGCTGCGGCGGGCGGAGCCTGGCCGCCTCCGCCATGCGCAGCAGGTGGGCGCGGTCGTTGGGGCCGGCCAGCAGATGCTGGTCCTGGGCGGGCGCGAGCCGGGCAAAGGACACGGCGGCCTTCAGGAAAACGCGTGCCCACGGCGGCACGCGGTAGGTGGCGCAGCCGTCGGTGTAGCGGGCGCGGTCGTGCAGGGCCAGGGTGGCCGCGGCGGCGTCGTAGTCGCCGGGGCGGGCGGTGGCGAGCTGCTGGCAGGAGGCGCCGGTAAAGAGCGCGGCAGCGAGGGCGGCGGCCAAGCGGGGGTGGGCGGTCACGGTGGAGAGACGTCGGGCGACCTCTTGGACTGCCTGCTCGGTGAGGGGCGTCGGTGGCGGGCGGTGCCGGAAGGTGATCGGCGGCGGTACGCACGGAGCGGTACAGGGGGCGGGGCTGTCGTAGGAGACCAGGCGGTCCAGCGCGGGCAGGGTGAGCCACCGGTTGGCCGGCCGGGCGGGCTCCTCCTCAGGCTGGGGTACGGGAGCGGTTGTGCCGTAGTAGTGGCGTCGGGCGGCCTGGAAGTCGGCGGTGATGGCGTAGTCGGCCGTCTGCAGGGCCTGGTGCAGGGCGGCGGGCAGGTGAGGGCGGTGGCAGACCAGGGTCAGGTGGATGCCGGTCAGGGCGCGCAGCTCCAGGAGGCGCATCGTGCGGCGGGCGGTGAGGCGGTGGGCGCGCAGGACGGTCAGCCGGTTCACGGGCAAGGCGTTGATCCAGGCGGTGGCGGCTTCCCAGGCGGGCTGACGGCCGGCGGGGAAACGGCCCGGGAGCAGGGGCGGTTTGCCCAGAGCGGCCAGAAGGTCGTGGGCGAGGCCGGATTCGCTGGTGGTGCCCGGGCCGGGGTGCAGGGTGATCCGGCCGGACGGCGGATGGTGGGCGGCCAGGGCGGTGTGCGTGTGGACCACGTCGTCGCCCGGGTCGAGGACCACGGCGACGGACGGTGGCACGGCTGGCGGCATGGTGACGTGGTAGTCAGGCAAGGCGGCTGAAGGCCCAGCGCAGCAGCTCCTGATCCACCCGGGGGCGGCCGGTGCGGGCCAGGGCGGTGCGGGTGTGGGCAGTCAACTGGGCCCAGGCGCGGAAATTGCCGTGCGCGGCGTGCTGGTCGGCGAACGTGATGTCATCGGGGTCGGCGTCGGCCCAGACCGGATGAAACAAGGGAATGGCCTCCAGGACCTCGCCGGGGTTAAGGCGGGTGAAGTGCTGCCAGATGAAGATCCGGGAGGACAGCATCGGTTCACGGCGCAGCACGGTGTGGCAGCCCGCGCCACCGACGAAAATGACCGCGAGCTGGGTTGAGGGTTCGTCCCACAGGTAGCGGAAGTACTCGAACGCCTCCCCGTTGAGCCACTGAGCCTCGTCCACGAGGAAGGTGCGGGGGCGTTCGGCCAGGGCCGTCTTCAGCAGACGGTCGAACTCGCTGGGGTGGCGCGGCGGTTCCCCGGCCAGATCGAGAGCAGTGAACAGCTCGTAACGCACCGCGCGGGCCGTGGGACGCGCCCGGAAGGTGATCTTGCGGACGTCCTCGCCGGGCTCGAGTTCGCGCAAGCAGGTGTTGACGGCGAGGGTCTTGCCGAAACCGGCCCCGCCATGGATGCACATCATCGCGCGGGCAGCGACCGTGTCGGTGATGTTCTCCCGGGCGGTGAGCAGGGCGCGGGTGGTGACCACGGACGCATCGGGCAGGTCGACGTACTGGTAAGTGGCCGCGGTCACGAGGCGTCTCCGTCTTCATCGGTGGTGGGAGGTGCGGCCCGCCCGTCGCGGCCGACCGGTGCGGAAGCGCCGTCACGGCCGTACGGGTACCGGACGGGCGGGCCTGGCGTGGTCAGCGCGGCCAGGGAAGCCGGGGTGCGCCAGTCGGCCGGGGGCGCAGCGTGCGGGATGAGATCTGGCATCGCGAGCCGCGCGAGGTCGGCGTCGGCAGTCCGGGCGAGTTCGGCCTCGGCCTGCACGGCGGTCAGCGCGCCGAGCCGCTGAGGTGCCTCGGGCTGGTTCACGACGGCGTAGCGCTCGCGCTGCGAGGCCTCCAGGTCCTTCTTCAGGCGGCGCGCGCGAGCGGACCGCGCCCGCCGTACGGCGCTGATCTGTTCGTCGGTGGCCTGGTCGGCCAGATCCGCTGGGCCCAGGTAGCGGCCGGTGGCCGCGTGGTAGACCTCGATGCGGTGGTCGTGGTGGGGCATGAAGCGGACTCGGACCTGGATCCCGGCCTGGCCGGTCATCCACGGCCCCACGTAGTCACGTTTCCTGAAGCGGATACCGCGGGTGGTCAGCGTGCGGGTGCCGGCGTCCTCCAGGGTGAACGTCCACAGATCCGCGGCCGGCACGTCCCGCAGCGGGGTGGGATCGTCCTGCCATGCCTGAAGCGGAGTCTTGCCCCGCAACGGCGCCGGGCGGTGCTCGGTGTTCCACCAGAGCGTCCAGGCCAGAAGCTGGGTGGTGAAGTCCTCGAAGCCCAGAAGCACTTCGTCCTTCGGCCGGGAGGGGCGTTTGCCGGGGCGCGGCTGGCGGGCGTAGCCGGGCAGCGAGGCCAGGAACATGCTCTCCACCGCCCGGTTCAGGCCCTCCACGGTGCCCTTGAGGTGGGGGGTGTAGGCGGGCAGGTCCTCCACCATCACGTCCAGGAGATCGAACGCTGCGGTCACCGTCCGGGACAGGAAGTCCTTGCCACGGTCCACCCGCACTTTCTCGGGCACGCCGCCGAATGGGCCGTAGGGGTCATCGCGCAGGACCGCGGAACGCAGCGCGGCCAGCACCGATTCCCGCGACGGATCCCCCGGCGTGACCGCCACACCGGTGATCGCGTTGGTGGCGCAGTCGGTGAACCAGGTGATCCACGGCCTGCGAGCCTTGCCGTCGACATTGACCAGCACCGGCGCCTGCATGTGGTCCGTCTCCCACACCTGGTTGCGCCAGCCGCGCGGCCTGGCCAGGAACACATCATGCTTGCGCGCCGCCCGCTCCCCACCCGCGAGCCCCGCCCGCTCCCCCGGCGTCAGATCCCGCTGGATCGCCCGGTGCAGCGTCGGAATCGACGGAGGCGGCTCCCCCTCGCCCCTGGCCGCGCGAGCGGTCAGCTCACGATGGACCGCCGCGACGTTGCCCTTCCACAAGGCCAGCAGGCGGCGCACTTCCGGGGTGACGGAGAAGCGGTCTTTGCTCTGGGCCCGCGCCCCGGGCTCCGCGGCCGCGGACTCGTCGCGCTCGGCAGCGGCAAGCCACCGCCACACCGTGCGCTCAGTCACTTCCAACGACTCCGCCATCAGCCGTACATGTCGGGTCGTCAGCTTCTGGTCCTGTCGCAGGGCGAGCAGCCGGCGCACGGCAGGGCTGCGCAGCGCCGACAGAGAGGAAGAAGGCAGACCTCCCCGCGCGTGCGGAACGTCCTCGTGGCCGCCAGCCTCTCCCGGCCCGGAGGCGCCGGTCACAGCGGCCCCATGAGCCGTGCGCAGGCCCGCTCCAGCAACCGGCGGTCCACTACCGCACGGCTCTTGCCGTAGATCTCGGCGGTCAGGTGCGAGGTGAGCTTCGCCCAGGTCCGGAAATTGCCGTGGCCCACATGCTCGTCCACCCACACGACATCGTCCTCGCTCACGTCCTCCCACAACGGGTGGAACGCAGCCATCGCCGCTGCCACCTCGCCCGGGCGAAGACGAGGTACCAACTCCCAGGTCAGCACCCGAGAGGCCAGCGCGGGCACCCGGCGCAGCGCCCGTTCGCTGCCCGCACCCGCCAGAAGGAGCGCCGTGTCCGTGTCCGGGTGGTCCCACAGCCCGCGCAGAAACTCCAGCGCCGGTCCCGGAAGGCGCTGTGCCTCGTCCAGTACCAGCACGCGGGGCTGTCTCAACGCGTTCACCAGCATCAGGTCGGCCTCCCCCGCCCCGCGCGGCAGACGCCTGCCCAGCTCGAGGGCGTCCGCGAGTACCCGGCGCAGCTCGGGAACCGTCGGGTGCACACCGACGTGGACCCGGCGGACCCTGGCCGGGTGCGGCAACTGGGACAGGGCGTAGTGCAACGCGACGGTCTTGCCCTGGCCGGCGTCACCGTACAAACACACCACCGCACCCACCCCAGCCGCGTGCGCGACCGTCCGCAGCACCGACCGCACAGCAGGCGTGTGCACCACCTGAGCACCCGGCACCAGGACCGGGACCTGCGCCAGATGCTTCTGCTCCCGCAGAAACACCTGCCCGCCGCCACCCTTCTCGGCCACCACGTCCAGGCCCAGCTCGCTGAGGGGATCCAACCGGCGCGCCCCGGCAACCTCAGGCTCCCGCCCGGTCAGCAAAGCCCGTCCCGCCCGACGGTCCCTGCGGATCACCCGGTGCAATGTCGACGCCGACGGCACCGAACCCCCGCCACCTGCAGCGGTCAGCCGGCGCCTCAGCTCAGCGACGTTCCCTCCCACCTCGCCCAGCAGCGCCCACACCTCGTCTGACACCGCATACCCCCGCCGGACCGGCGCCTCCACACGCCCCGTCGCCTTCGCCTGCTCCAGCCAGCGCCACACCGTACGCTCCGAAGCACCCACCACCTCAGCGACCGCACGCACATGCCGCGTCGACAACTCCCCCGCCTGCTGCCGCTCCAGCAAACGACGCACCACCAACGCCCTCGGCAGCCCAGCCCCCCGGCCAGCTCCTACACCTTGATCCACCCCACGATCACACCGGCCCAGCCCACCTCATCGCATCAGAACTCACGAACCTGAGACAGCATCAGCTGCCATGAGATAAAGCCCCACGACAGCAACGCCCACCCCCGACCTCTCACCTCATGACAGTGCCGGTCCCGCCCCAACACCCCACTGACCAGCACCGACATAGCACACCACCAGACCAACACCACCGACTCTCACCATTACCGACCCCAAGCCGAGAGGTCGCAGACAAACCGATCGGGCAGTGGCTGTCCAACCTCCGGAGACCCGGCGCCCTCGACGGACACCCCGAGTGTGGCGGCGAGCGGGATACCGGTGGCGTCGGTGATCAGGTGGTGCTTGCTGCCCGTCCTGCCCCGGTCAACGGGGCTTCGTCCGGTCTTGGGGCCTCCTTTAACGCGCGGATGTGGGAGCCGTCGACGGCCGCCCGGGAGAAGTCCAGGGCGTTCGCGCTGCGAGCTTGGCGAGGAGGACCTCGTGCAGTCGGGGCCAGACTCCGGCCTCGGTCCACTCGGCCAGGCGGCGCCAGCAGGTCATGCCCGAGCCGAAGCCAAGTTCCTGCGGCATGTGTTCCCAGGAGATCCCGGTGTGCAGCACGAACAGGATGCCCTGGAACACCAGCCGGTCCGGATGCCGCTTGCGCCCGGGGTGCCGGGTCCGGCGCTCAACCTTGGGCAGCAGCGGCTCGATCACTGCCCATCACCGAGCCGTATCGGCGCCCGTCGCTCGCTCCCCTGCTCGCCGCCCACCAGAGGTCATGACGGGGGCGTTCAAGAGCCACGCTCCGGGGCCGCCCGCCCGCGGGATGCCGGGCGGGTGCTCAGGGGGTGAAGACCTCTTCCAGACGGTCGATGGCCCCGTCGTCGCCGAGGTGGTATGTGAAGACCAGCCCGCTGTTGGGGTTGGCCTCCAGCCAGTCGAGGAACTCCTGGACCCCGATGTGCTGGTTCTCGGTGCTTTCCACGATGGGATCGGTGGCGGTGACGTACGCCGCCTGGTCCATGGGCAGGTAGGTCTCCTTGCCTACGGTCACGAAGGGTGCGCCGTCGGAGTCCTTGGGAGCGCAGCCCCAGTTGCCGTACTTGACGATCAGGTTGAGCGAGCCACCCTCCGGGGTGTAGCGGTAGACCGCGATCTCATCAGGAGAGATGGGCATCTTGTGATCGCAGCCGTCGGGGTCCTCAGCAGGGGACTGGGCGGCGGCCTTGGCGGGTGCCGGGGTGGCCTTCGGAGCAGGGGCCGGGGACGAGGCCTTGGCGGCGCCGGTCGCCGTGGGTTCCGCGCTGGGCTGGGTCCCGGCGGTCGTCGCGCCGGTCCCTGTGGCTGTTCCTCCCGGCTGGGCCGTCGTCGTGTGCCCGGTGGTCGGTGATGCCGTGGCGTCGCCGTCTCCGTTGCAGGCCGTGAGCGCCAGCGCCAGAACGGCGACTGCGGACGCACCGGCCGTGGCCGTACGGAGAGCGGCGGTGGGTCTGTGACGGGGAGACTTGCTCGTCGTTGCCACGGCGGATGCCTTCCTGGTTGCGGCCCCCAGCGGGGCCTGCCTGTTTCAAGCACGGACGATTTCAGGCCAACCGTAGTTGCGGCAAGCGCAGGTGGTTGCAAACCGGTGACAGTCGCCGGTGGCACCGTGGGGCGCGAGTCAGGGAACCTCATCCGTCCTGGCACCACGTGGTGGACGGGCAGTCGGTGCCTCGGACCGCGCCCATTGTCCGGGCCGCGTGACCATGCGCACCGCGCGCTCACGAAGCTCGGGCGGATAAGGGGACGGACGTGCCATGACTCGATCCTCTCAGGGAATCGAGCCTCCATCAGACCCGGAGCGCTTCACCTTGCCCGCGCGGCGTTGTGCGACGGTGTCCCAGAGCTGAACGGTCCGGAGGCCATGTGCGGTGGCCAGCAGGCGGCCGTCTGGTGAGACGCCATCCGCTTATCGAAGGCGGGGCTGGTCTGGTCGAACAGGGTTCCTGTTCGGGTGATCGCGCGAGGGTCGGTGCATGACAGCAGGGCCTCTTGGTAGGTCGGGG
>NZ_KQ948803.1 GCF_001514205.1 Streptomyces griseoruber
TCACCTGTGTCTCTGTTGTCGCTTCGGCGAGCGCGGAGACGATCCGGCCCACCTGCTCCGCGTAGTGGTCGATGAACTCCGTTGATTCTGGGTCCTGTTGGCCGAGTTCACGGGCGATCCACGGGATGGCCACCGGAGCGATCGACGCGGCGAAGAAGACGAGGGCCACGGCCCCCACGTCGAGGTCGCTCCGGAACTCACCGCGCGCCTGCCGCTCGCGGAGTTCCTCGACGTGCTTGAACAGCTCGGCGGCCCGCTCGTCCTCGGCGGGCGGGCGCGTGCCGGGCTCCTCGCGCGTCAGCGTGTGCACCCACGCCGGGTCCTCGTGCGCCCAGTGGACGTAGCGCCGCGCGGCCTCCGCGAAGGTGCGGGCCTGGCTGACGCGCATGGACTCCTCGAGCCACTGATCGCTCAGTGCCTCGTACAGCCCGCGCTTGCCCCCGAAGTAGTAGGTGATCAGCTGATGGCTGACGCCGGCCGCCTCCGCGATCCGCACCACGCGGGCCCCGTCGAAACCGTGGGCGGCGAACTCCGCACCGGCGGCGGCCAGAATGGCCCGCCGGGTGCCCACCGGGTCGCGTTGACGACCGGGCTCATCGGGGTGCCTGCGGCGCTGCTGCCTGCCGGACGCCGCTCCCGACATTCCTGAGATCGCCTCTTCCGCTGCCACAGGGACGACCTTACCTGCGGCCTTGTTGGACAGGCCAACTACTTGCGCCCTCCGTTGTGCTCACCGCCGTGGCAACGGTCGTGGGTCGGCGGGGCAGCAGTGGCTGGATCACCGCCCACAGCTCGTCGTCGACTGTGGGCGCTCCGGCGCACTGCCCGTGCGCTCCGTCGTCAGGCCGAATACTGCGACTCCACGGGGTCGACGACATCGACGAGATGGAGCGCTGCCCACAGAATGCCCTGCTGTTCTTTGACGCTCCGGCCCAGCATCTGTTCAGCGCGTCGGATGCGGTACACGACGGTGTTCTTCACCACGTCGAGCCGTGCCGCGGCTGTCGCGGGGCTGCAGTTGCATTCGAGGTAGACGCGCACGGTCTCCTGGAGCAGCGACTCCCGCGGATGTCCCAGAGCCCCAAGCTCGTCCCGGACGAAGATTTGCGCCCGCTCCGGGTCCGAGGTGAGCAACGCCGCGAGCCGGACGTCCTCGAAGAAGACTGTGCGGCCGCGTGAGCGGGCGGCCGAGTACAGCGTGACGCGGGCCGCTGCCTTCGCCTCTTCGTGCGTGGCTCGGAAGCCATCGAGGCCGTGCGACGGGCGACCGACCGCGACCAGGGCACCCGGCACCACGGGGATCGAGCGGACCGCCGCACTCCGCGGGTCGGTGAACCCGCCCCATGCCCATACCTCGCGATCGTCCGAAGGGATCACCAAGTGCGCGGTGGCGCCGATGCGCGTCAAAAGCTTGGCGGCCACCCGATCGAGTCCCTCCGACTCCGCGTCGTCGTCGCGCGCGTCGCGTCGCAGTATCAGGCTGACATGGGTCCGGTTCGCGAGCTCGTACCGCAGCGCCTTCGCGGGGTCCAGGTTCGTGTGGTCGCCACGCAGCAGAGTCCTGACCAGCTCCCGACGCGAGCCGTCGATGCTCGTGAGCCACGCTTGCTCCTCGGCCGCGTATGCGGCGCTGCATGCGAGCGAGAACGAACTCACGAGGTCGACCAGAAACCGGGACAGGTCGGAGAGTCCCTCCGACTGCCGATCGGCCGGCACAAGGCGGCGGAACTCAGAGACAAGTGCGTCGCTGAAGCGAGCATGGGAAGCTCGCTGGAAGGCGAGTATGCGCTCGAGCGGAATCCGTTGTCTCACCGCTCGGGCGATCTGTCGGGTGGTCTCCGGGGGGACCGTCGTCGTGGGGACCGGCCGGCCGTGGCAGAGAGCCACCAGGGCCTCCATGACGACCGCCTCGGCGGTGGGGCGCAGCTCTTCCACGGCCTCTGCGCGGCGCAGGGCAAGGATGTCGGGGTCGACCGCGAGCCCCGCGAGCTCGTGACAGAACTCGACGGCCCACGAGGACGCCCCGATTCCGATGCCGGCAACGGTCCGGTTCCAGGTTTCCGGGAGGCAGGTCGGCTCGAGCTCATCAAGGGGAGCGGTGGGGTGCAGCCGACACACCCAGGACCCGGTGGCGGACATCCGCATCCCCTCTCGCATCGTCGCGAGCGCCCGAGGAGGTCGGGCCTGTCGGCAGCACACTCCGTGCGCGCATCCCGCTGCAGGGGCGGCGCTGGCGGGAGGGGCGGGGACAGTGCTCCGGCCCTCCCTTCGATTCAGCCCATGTTACTGCTTGGCCTCGGGGTACAGCTCGATCGCGGAGTGCAGGATGCGCTCCCACGTGGTGTCGTTCACTTCGAGGATGTTGCCGTCCGGGTCCTTGACGTAGGCGTATTTCGCGGGATCGCTCGGAGCCCACCCGGCCGGATCGCCGAAGCTCTCCCCGCCGTTCGCCACTGCACGCGCCAACGTGGCCTCGACGTCGTCGACGGCGATGGCGAAGTGCATGAACGACGCCTCCGGCTGCGGCACGCCGATCGTGGGGTTGCGATCGGGGAGGAACTGGAACAGCTCGAGGCCGAAGCCGTCGGGCAGCTCGATGAATCCGATCCGGTAGTCGGTGTCCTTCAGGCCGAAGATGATCTCGGTCATCTGCTTGCCGGTGTGGTACGGGTGGAGGACTTCCTTACCGCCGAATGTCTCGACGTAGAACCTCGTGGAGCGCTCGATGTCCGAGACGCGTACGGCCAGGTGCTGGACACTCGCCATCAGAAGCGCCCTTCTTCGACCGGCTCGCGCAGGCTCGCTGCCCGATCCGCCAGCGGGTACGAAAAGTCTTCGTCGACCATCGTCACCAACTCTTCCGTCGTTTCGTCGTAGGACTGCGCGTTCGTCGAGCAGCCCTCTCTCATGCTCGTTCGGCGCGCGCCGATTTCGCTTGCCTCCCTGGGGCAATCCGCCGCGCCGGATTTGGCGGATCGGGGCAAGCGACGTGCGGGTGTGGGGGGATTGACTCGATCCACTCCTCATCCCACGGCAACGAGGCCGGGTGAGAAGGAGCGGACGAAGGGAACGACGATGTCGTCGAACGACACAACCGCTGTGATCGGCGATCTCCGGGTACCGGAGCCGGACCTCACCCCGCAGCAGGTCATCGCCCGTGCCGCGGCGATGCGCCCGACTCTCCGCGAGAATCGCGTGAAAGCAGCGGAGGAGGGCAAGTACTCCGCCGAGATCCACAAGGCGTTCGAGGACGCCGGCTTCTACCGCCTCGTGCAGCCGCGGAAGTACGGCGGGTACGAGTTCGGCCTGGAGACGTACTACCGGGCGATGATCGAGATCTCGCGCGGAGACCCCGGCATCGGCTGGTGCCTGACCCTGGGGACCGGTCACACGATTCCCCTGGTCGCGCACTTTCCGGAGGAGGTCGTGCGGGGGGCCTTCGGCGAGGACGGCGTCTTCATCGCGCCGCACTCCGCCACCCCCCGAGGGGCGCTCGTTCCCACGGAAGGCGGATTCCGCCTCACGGGGGTGTGGCCGTACTCGTCCGGTGTCCCGTACTCGACCCATGCGATGGTGAGCACGATCATCCTGGCCGAGGGCGGTGACCCCGTCCCGGCCGTGGTTCTCCTCCCGCGCGGCGACTACACCGTACGGGACGACTGGGGAGCGCACGCCACGATGGCCCTCGGCGCGAGCGGGTCGAACACGGTCGTCGTGGAGGACGTCTTCATCCCGGCCGAGAACGTGTCTCCCCTGTTCGAGTGGGGATACTCGAACTTCCCTGAAGGCACGCACGGCACCCGTTCCACCGGTAACCCCTTGTACCTGGGCCAGATCCAGCCGCTGTATCCGGCCTCACTCGCGGCTGTCCAGGTCGGTGCGGCGTGGGCGGCCCTCGACGCCTATGAAGAGACCATCCTGACCAAGAAGCGCCTGTACCCTCCGCTGGTCGAGCGCTACAAGCACGAAGAGGCCCAGGGCATCTGGGGCCAGGCGCGGGCGACGATCGACGCCGCGCAGTCGGTCCTTCTCACAGCGGCCCGCGACTACGAGCGCCTGGGCGAGCGTTGGGTGAGCGGCGACCTCCCGTCCTTCGAGGACTGGGTCGCCCTCGGCAATGTGCTGTACACGTCCTGCCGGCTGTCGCACGAGGCCACTGAACTGCTGTTCCGCTCGGTGGGCTCCTCGGTGGCGCGGAAGGGGCTGCCGCTGCAGGACTACTTCCTGGTGACGCAGATGTCGAAGGCGCAGATCGCGGAGCACGTGCCCGTCATCACCGTGACGACGGCGAGGGCCCACTTCGGGCTGGACCTGCAATCCGTTTAGGGCCGACAAGCCATGCCAACCTGCCGCTTGGGTAAGGCAGTTGGGCTGACGATGTGGTGAAGCCCCCGTGGAGAGGGGGCCTCGGCCAGCGGCTCCATGGGCTCGCTCAGCCGTCGGGCGTCGACGTGTCCAACTCTGCCCCGCGTGTGCTCACCCGGCAGTTGCGGTGACGCCGCGGACTGGCGCCTCTGCAGGCGCTCGCTCCTGAGCCCGGCACGCGTGCTGAAGCCCTGCTCGTGCGGCACCGCCCTGATGGGCTGACACCTCACCAGAAAGAGGAAATGAAATGACTCGGACGACCGAGACAGCGGTCGATCGCTACATGACGCTCGTCGACCGTGCGGTGCACGAGCCCGAAGCACTGAAGGAGCTTGAGGCGGTGTTCGCGCCGAAGGCCACCGTGCAGTTCGGCGAACTCCCTCCGGTGACCGGCCTGGCCGACATCACGGAGTTCTACCGGCGGCTCTCCTCGGACTTGGCCGACAGCAAGCACGTGTGGACCACCACGGTGCTCGACGAAGCAACGATCGAGGTCCGCTTCATAACGGCGTGGCGTGCCGCCGACGGCCGACTCGGATCCCAGGGCGGCATCGAGCACGTGACCGTCGACGCGGGCGGGCTGATCACGGAGCTCCGGGTGCTCATCCCGCAGAGCGACGGCGCCTGACCGGCCAGGCGGGGCGGGAGCCGGCGATTCCGATCGAGCCTGGTTCCCGTCCCCGCCAAGGGGAACGCTGACGCCCCGTCAAGCACCCGCGATCATGAGGAGAGCGGCGCCCGTTCGGTCGTGCCGGTCGGCACTAGAAGCCGGGGAAGACCCGCCGCAGGTCGTCGAGGGTGAGGGAGGCGCTCGACAGGGACACCTCGCTCGGTGTGTGCGCGGGTGCGTGGCGGCCGGTGGTGAGGCGCAGCCACCACTCGGCCGGTGCGTTCAGGACGGCGTCGGGCCGGTCCGGCTCGTCGGTGAGCGTGATGGCGTTCCCCACCTCCAGTCCGAAGGTGCGCTCGGGTGCGGTGGTGTGGACGGCTATGCGGACCGGGCGGGCGTCCAGGGCGTCGGCCTTGCCGAGGAAGTCCAGGAAACCGCCGGCCTGGTCGAGGAGCAGTCCGGTGACAGCGGGGAGCAGGGGCGCCTCGTGATCGAAGGCGACCTCCACGTCCCAGGTGTGGTGGGCGAACTCCGTGAGCCGCACGCCGGCCACGGTGGCGACATCGACCGCCACGGGCAGGAAACCGAGGTCGACCCTCAGTTCCCTGCGCGTCTGCGCGTCGAGGCCCTCATAGCGGCTGACCAGCGCGTCGTTGGCCGTCACAAAGCCTTCGGCCCGCTCAAGGCTTGACAGAGCGTCCCAGCGCGCCCATACGGACTTGTTGAAGTCCCCGTCGGGCAGGCCGGTGGCGTTCAGCGCCCCCTCCAGGACTGCCAGGCTTATCTCGGCGCCACTGCCCAGATGGCCGAGCACCTGTGACACGTCCCAGCCCGATGCCCCGGAGGGCCGGGTGAGGTCGGCGGAGGCGAGGCCGTGCACCACGGCCGTCAGATAGTCGTGTCCGCTGCGCAGGGCATCGATGGTCCGGTCGGCACGGTCGGTCATGTGCGTTTCTCCGTAGAGGTACGAGGAAGGGAGATGCGAGGGGAAAGGAAGCGTGGACGTGACGGGGGCGACTGCGCCCGCGGGCACTCCGCGGCCTCGGTCAGGGGACCAGAACGATCTTGCCGTGGGTGTGCCGCCGCTCCAGTTCCGCGAAGGCGTCGGCGACGCGGTCGAGCGGGTACGTGGCGGCGATCGGGATCTCGACGGCACCCGAGGCGACCAGGTCGACCAGCTCCACCAGGATCTCGCGTGCGGTCGCGTTGTGGCGGCCGTCGGTCCTGGCGCCGATCTCCGCTGCGCGTTCCATGGCGACGGTCGTCTGGATGCGTTCCGGCGGTACGGCGAGGGCGACGGCGACATCGAGGTACTCGGGCCCGAAGAGATCGATGAACGCATCGATACCGCCCGGTCCCGCCGCCTCTTCGAGCCGCTGGCGCAGGCCGTCTCCGTACGGCACCGGGACGACGCCGTGCTTCTCCAGCCACTCGGCGTTGGCCGACGAGGCGATGCCGAGCACGCGCACGCCCCGGCCGGTGAGCAGCTGCACGAGGAACGAACCGACCCCGCCCGCGGCCGCGGACACCGCGGCCGTCTCCCCGGACTGTACGGCGACGGCGCGGGCGGCCGCATAGGCCGTGGCGCCGACCATGTGCAGGGAGCCGGCCACTTCCCAGCTCACCCGAGGCGGCTTGGCCACGAGCCGGTCCGCCGGGACGGCCAGGTGCGTCGCGTGAGCGCCCGCCGCCGGCGTCCAGCCCAGTACCTCGTCGCCGACGGCGAGTCCGTCGACCTCGGCACCGACGGCCACGACGACCCCGGCGAGGTCGCTGCCCTGGCCGGCGGGGAAGTCCACCGGGAACAGATGCCGGGCCACCCCCGAGCGGAGCACCGTGTCGAATGGGTTGACGGCGGCGGCCCGCACCTCGACGACGACTTCCCCGGAGCCCGGCTCGGGCATCGGGACGTCGGTGACGTACAGCACGTCACGGTCGCCGTACTGGTCGAAACGTACTGCCTGCGCTGTTCGGTTCATGTCTTCTCCGCAAGGTGTGGGGCAGGGTGCGATCAAGGGACGATGACGGTCTTGCCGGTGGCGTGGCCGGTACGGGCCCTGGCGATGAAGGCCGGGGCGTCGGCGAGCGGGACTTCCGCGTCGATACGGACACGCAGCTCACCGTCGGCGGCGAGTTCGGCGAGTGTCGTCAGGGTCTCGGAAGTGGGGCGGTTGCCGAGGTTGACGCCGAGGATGCCGTGGGCGGCCAGGGACTCGGGATCCGTGGCGTAGTTGGTGCTGACCAGGGTGGCGCCGACGCGGAGCAGACCCACCATGGGGCTGATGTCGCCGCCGGCAGGGGTGACGAGGTCGATGATGGCGTCGATGCCGTCGGGGTGGGCGGCGGCCACTTGGTCATGGGTGGGAGCGAGGGTGCGGTCGATGACGGTGTGGGCGCCGAGATCGCGCAGGTGGTCGGCCAGCTCGGGGGTCCCTGTGGCCAGGACTCGGACTCCGGCCCGGGCGGCGAACTGGATGGCCGACTGACCGACGCCGCCGCTGGCGCCGTTGATCAGGATGGTGTGCCCGTCGGCAGGGCGCGCGGCGTGGACGGCCTGGTAGGCGGTGACGCTCGCGGTGGGAAGGGCGGCGGCGAGCGTGAAGGGGAGGGCGTCCGGGATGAGGGCGATGGTGCCGTCCTGCTCGGCGAGGGTGTATTCGGCGTAGGAGCCCTGGCCCCGGAGCAGACGCATGAACTGCCCGTAGACGCGGTCTCCCGGGCGGAAGCGGGTGACGCCGGGACCCGTCTTCTCGACGACGCCCGCCGCGTCGGAGCCCATGACCAGGGGAAAGGTGTGCGCCACGGAGTCCTTGAGGGCGCCGTCGGTGACCTTCCAGTCGAAGGGGTTCACTCCGGCGGCGTGGACGCGCACCAGGATCTCGCCGGGGCCCGGCTCGGGCGTGGGCAGGTCGACGAGCTGGGGCTCGGCCCCGAAATCGGTGACGACGACGGCTTTCATGTCGATGCCTTTCCGGGTTGGTGAGGGGAGTGGTCCGGGGTCAGCGGGCCAGGATCGCCATCGGCGCGAGGGCGATGGTGTGGTGGGTGTGCTGGACCTTGGCGTGCAGGTAGCGCAGGTTGCTGGGCGTGCTGTGCACGCCGGTGGGGACGGTCCGGGTGACCGCCAGGCCGAGGTCGCGCAACTGCCGCGCCTTGTCGGGGTTGTTGGTGAGGAGGTCGAGGTCGGTGATGCCGAGGGCGGTGAGCATCTGGGCGGCGGCGGTGTAGTCGCGGGCGTCCTCGGGCAGGCCGAGGGCGGTGTTGGCCTGGTAGGTGTCCAGGCCGGTGTCCTGCAGGGCGTAGGCGTCGAGCTTGTTGTAGAGGCCGATGCCGCGGCCTTCCTGGCGGAGGTAGAGCAGGACGCCGCCGGTTGCGGCGATGCGCTCGGTGGCCTCGCGCAGCTGGGGGCCGCAGTCGCAGCGGGCGGAGCCGAAGGCGTCACCGGTGAGGCACTCGGAGTGCAGACGCACCAGCGGGGCGGCAGCGGTGGCCGGATCTCCCAGGACCAGGGCGACGTGCTCGGCGCCGTCGGCCAGGCCATTGAACGTGATCACCTCGGCGGTCACCTGGTAACCGTCCGAGAAGCTCAGCGGAATACGGACCCGGGTGCGGACGGTGGCTGCGTCGGTGCTGGGGGTCATGGCGTCTCCCGTGGGCGTCGTAGGGCGTCGTATGATTCAAATTTGAATGCACCACTGACAGTAGACGTCAGTTCCAATTTGAACAAACCCGAGGGGAGTGGCATGGGTCACACGCGATGGCTGAACGAGCAGGAGAAGCGCGCCTGGACGGCCTTCACCACCGCGCAAGCGCTGCTGTCCCGGCGGCTGGAGCAGCGACTCAAGCGGGCGATCTGATAGGTCAGCCCGCTCCTGGAGTCGACGAGGGCACCGGCCGGCTCCGCCATCCGCAGCTCCCGGTTGGGGGCGCCGCTGAGCCGGGCGAGGATCTCGCTGCAGACCGGACAGGCCGAAATGGCGCCGCCCGCTCCAGCAGAGCCATGCCCTCGTCCTTCTCCATCTGCCGACGTGCTCACGCCCGACCAGGTGCGCGTGCCCGCCGACGGCCTCGGCGAGGCGAGCCGCCGTATGACCGCCGGCCCCTGCGGCGGGGACACCGCACCATGAGACGCCGGCCGACTGGGCCGCACCGGACCGACCCGTCCGGCAGGGGCGTCCCGCAGGGGCGGTCCGGCGGCCGGCCTGACGAGTCCCGCCACCCGCCCGATGAGCCCGTGGTGATCCTCGATTGGTCAAACGAACCGGTTCGTTACCATGGGTCGTATGGCATACGACTCGGCGGCGACCAAGGAGCGGATCCTCGCGGCGGCGACCGTGGAGTTCGCCGCGCATGGGGTCGCCGGTGCCCGGGTGGATCGTATCGCCGCCCAGGCCAAGGCCAACAAGCGTGCGCTCTATGACTACTTCGGCGACAAGAACAAGCTCTTCGCCGTCGTTCTCGAACGCGTGCTGGCCGACCTGGCCGAGGCCGTCCCGCCCAGCGGTGATCTGCCCGGCTATGCCGAGCGCCTCTTCGCCTACCACCGCGCCCACCCCGAGGCCCTGCGCCTGGTGATGTGGGAGGCGTTGGAGATCGGCGACCGGCCCGTCCCGGCCGAGGAGGCCCGCACCCGCCACTACCAGGACAAGATCGACGCCGCTGAGTCCGGCGGGCAGGGCGGCGACGCGCGGACCCGGGTGTTCTTCACCCTCGCCCTGGCGAGCTGGGGCATCGCCATGCCGCAGCTGCGCCGCATGGTCCTCGGTGCCGACCACAGCCTCGACGACCTCGGCGTGGAGGTCGCCCGAGCCGTGCGGACCCTGCCGGAGTGATGGACCGCGGGCCGTGGATCATGAGCCCATGGATGCGCGAGACGTGGTCGCGGTCGGCCCGAACGGCGCCCGCGTTGCCGGGTTCCGGGGACGGGGTCCGCGGCCCCTCGATGTGACGGGGATCCGATCGGGTCCCCGACGACGAGGCAGGCTGTCGGCCGGAGCGCAGGTGGGACGGCGTCCAGGACCCGCCCGTCACCTCCGGCACCGCGCCGGCTGCTCGGCATCGCGTGACGACGGCTCGCGCCCGCTTCGAACGCGGCCGGCTCGTCGAGCGCTCCGGGGCTCAGTGCGACCTGAGCCGCCTCAACTGATCACGCAGGGTGACACTCGCTCGTGCCAGGGGTGCGCCGGGAGGCGCATCGCGGCCGGGACGGACAAGGCCTGCTCCGGAGGTCCGCGCCGGGTGGGGCCAGGTCGCCGACCGGCTTTCCCGCCGCCGGTGCCGTGGCGCCGATCCCCGGGATCTCCTGCGTCGCCGTACCTTTGCGCGCGCTGATCGCGGGTGCGGTGAAGGCCGGCACGCGCCGCCCGCGGCGAACAGCCCGAGACCGCCCAGCAGCGCGCCCTTGCGGCCGAGCCGGTCACCCAACGCCCCGGCAGGGACCAGCAGAGCCGCGAACACGATGACGTAGGAGTCGACGATCCACAGCAGCCCGGTGGGCGACGGATGCAGGCTGCTCGACGCCAGCTTGGGTATCGCGAGGTTGATGGCGGCGACGAGCGACTGGACGGTCATCACGCAGCCGCACATCACCAGCAGTACGCCGAGCGGCCCGCGAGGCGAGGCGAGGGGGACGGGACGCGCCGGGAGGCCCGACGGCCGTCGTGACCGCGTCCTGCCCTCGCGGCGGGTCCGGCGCGGGGACGTTGGTCACGCTGCCGACCGCCTACGTGCGGGTGCGCCGGGTGGGTCGCCCGCCGCCCACGAGGACCGCGAGCAGTCCGCCGGCCAGGGCGAGGTTCTTGAGGAAGTCGCCCTGCTGGCGCGCGCGTTGAGGGCCCTCCGGCTGGGTCCAGAAGGGGAAGGCGGCGAGGGTCGTGGGCACCAACGAGCCGGCGAGTGCCGTGGCGGAGGCCGCGGGCGCGATGCCGGCCGCGAGGGCGGCTCCCGCGGTGACGTGCACAGCCGCGTTGGCGCGTACCAGTTGGCGGTCGGTGAAGCGGTCCAGGAGCGGCACCGCGCGGCGGCACGACTTCAGGAAGGTCTCCGCCCCCTGCGCGGGGCCGTCCGGGTGCCGCCAGACGTGGCGGCCACCGGAGACGAAGACGGTGGCCAGCGCGAGACGGGAGAGGGCGCGGCCCACGTCGGCGTAGCGCGGTGGTGTGTCAGGCATTCCAGGGGTCCGTTCGCAGGTGGCGGTCGAAGAAGCGCTCGATCAGCGCGGGGGTCAGCAGTACGGAGCGGTCGGCGCCCGGGGTGCGGGAGGACAGCACGGTGGCTGTCATGGGGTGCAGTTCCCAGTCGCCGGTGTTGAGGAAGCCGTGATCGGCGCCGTGGACCAGCAGCAGATGGGACTCGGTGCCCGCGGTCAGCAGGGCGTCGTGGAGCCGGCGGCTCTGGGCGGGCCCGATGAGCAGATCGGCGTCGCCGTGCAGGAGGAGTACGGGCGGCACACCCGGACGGACCTGCCGGACCGGGCTCGCCTCGGCGGCGGTGGCGGCCCGGTCCGACGGACGTCCGCCGAGCAGACCCCACGCCGGGTCGGACGGGTCCACGCCCAGTACTCCGCCGGGCAGGGCGTCGTCGTTCAGGGACAGCAGGTCCGTCGGGGGGTAGCCCGCCACCACGGCCCGTACGGCGGGGGCGGCGTCGGCCGCGAACGCGGCGAGCAGGGCGAGATGCGCGCCGGCCGAGCTGCCCCACAGCCCGATCGCGGACGGATCGAGTGCGTACTCGTCCGCGATGTCGTGCAGGTGGCTCAACGCGGCGCGGACGTCGTGCAGTTGGGCCGGCCAGCGGGAGACCTCGGAGGAGCGGTACTCGATGTCCGCCATGGCGTAGCCGCGTTCGGCGAAGAGCCGGGCCAACCGGGGTCCCTGGCCGCGTCGTTGGTTGCGCCAGCCGCCGCCCGCCAGCCACACGATCACCGGCGTGGGCGTGGGCGTGGGCTCGGGCGCGGACCGCGGCAGATACAGGTCCATCCGCAGGTCCGTGCCGTACGCGAGGTCGCGCACCACCCGGACGGGCGCCGCCTCGATCCGCTCGGGGGGACGCGGCGCCCGGCTGAGCCCTTCCATGAAACGGCCCATGACGTCGGCGTTGTTCACCGACACAGCCGTCGGACCGGGGAGTCGTGGGTTCTCACTGGGCACCGGCGCTGCCCGTCCTCACCGGCGTCAGGGGCAGGAGCCTCGCGCGCCGCTCGGTCCGGTGCTCGGTGAGCCGCCGCTGGTAGTCCGGGGCGAGCATGTCCGGCGTCCACTCCATGTCGTGGTCGAGGGTGACGTCGACAGCGGTGACGCCGGGCAGCCCGGCGAGCCGCTCGCGTGCCTCGTTGGCGAAGGAGCCCAGCAGCATGCACGTCGCGTCGGTGAGCCCGAACGTCACGCCGATCCGCTGACCGCCCGCGCCGTCGTCGCCGACCCGGATGTCGCTGATCAGCCCCATGTCGTCCATCCCGGCCGGGACACCGGCGGTGATGCTGCAGGGGTCGACGATGGTGTTGAGCACCTCACGGACCCGGTCCTCGGTGACGCGGCTCATCACGCGACCGCCGGGGCATCGGCCTGGAGCCGGCCGCCCCAGGCCGGGGCCAGCTCGTCGGTGTCGAACTCGTCGCCGGCGATCGTGGCCCGCAGCTTGTCCTCGTCGATGCCGTGCAGCCGCAGGAAGTTGCGGCCCAGGATGTCCTTCTTCGCCTCCAGGGTCAGCGGCTCCACACCGCGTTCCTCGATCAGGTCCTGCGGCGTCTCGAAGTTCCAGAACGCCTCGATGATCGGGCGCGGATGGACCGCGATGACTCCGGTGCCCCAGATGACGCGCTGGGCGCCGCCGGGTACGGCGAGGAAGGCGCCCATGGCCTCGGCGAAGCGGCGCGGCGCGGTGCGGGCCAGGGCGGAGGTCACCTCCAGGTTGACCACCACGTTGTGGGCGCACTCCATCAGCATCGCCGTCTCCTCGACGAACGCCAGGCCGCCGTGCACCACCTCGAAGGTCAGGTCGGGGAACGCCGCCGCGGCGCCCTCGATGTCGTCGATGCGCAGGGCGTGGGCCGGGCCGGGGCCGACCGGGAGCGCCTTGTGGATCCCGATCACCTTGATGCCGCGTTCCCGGGCCCGCTCGAACACCGGGTAGCAGACCTCGGGATCGCTCATGTCCAGGGAGGTGACCCGGCCTTCGACCAGGTCGATCGGGTACAGCTTGAGGGCGTTCACCCGGTGCTCGTCGACCAGCTCGTCCACGCGGTCCACCGCACCGGGCCGCAAGGGGGAGACCGCGCCGTAGACCAGCACCCGGTTCGGCCACAGCTCCCGCATCCTGAGGCCCGAGGAGAGCGCGGAGCCGCCGTCGCGGAAGTGTCCGTAGATCGGCGTCTCGTGGTAGACGACGACGTCCGACTGGCTCTCGGCGAGGATCGACCGGCCGATCGCCTCCGCACCAGCGCCGTGCTCCAGGTACAGCTCCTTCTCGACGGCGTACCCGGGCCCGCCCCACTTCGCGTGCAGCTGGTACATGTGCTCGCCGATCGCGCGGCCGAAGGCCGGATTGACGCAGTTCTCGGGCAGGAAGTTGTAGTCGTGGGCCACGCCCTCGACCACCAGGGTGTTCTCGATCACGTGCTGCTCGTCCTTCTGGTGATGTTCGGTGTGGCCGGCCTAGGCCAGGAGCTCCGCGACGCTCTTGAGCGCCTCCACCGCGAGGCGGTCGTCGGTCGCACCGTCGGCCCCGCCGACGCCGATACCGCCGATGACCTCGCCGTCGTCCACGATGATCGGTACGCCTCCCGGTACCGGAAGGAGGTCGGCGTCGACGTGGTGCACGGGCGCGACCGCCATGGCGGGGGAGGCGGCCAAGGCGGCGAACGCGGCGGTCGGCATGCCGGTGACGGCGGCGGTGTAGGCCTTGCGGCGTGCGGTCTCGATCCCGATGGGGCCGACTCCGTCGTCGCTGAGCAGCACCTTGGTGATGCCGCTGCGGTTGACGACCGCCACGCAGATCCGGGCGCCCTCGGCCCGGGCCGCCTCCAGCGCGGCCCCGGCCGCCGCGTACGCGATGGTGTAGGTCAGGGCTTCCCTCATCCTGCGCTCCTTTCACGAAGCGGGGTGACAGCGGCGCCGGAGGCTGCCGGGACCTCGCGGATCAGGTCCGAGGCCTTCTCGGCCACGGCGATGACGGTGGCGTTGATGTTCGCGCCGGGCACGGTCGGCAGGACCGAGGCGTCGACGACGCGGAGTCCGTCGATGCCGCGCACCCGCAGGTCGGGGTCGACGACGGCGGTCTCGGAGGTTCCGATGGCGCAGGTGCCGCAGGCGTGGTTGGCGGAGTAACCGGTCTGGCGCAGATAGCGCTCGAAGTCGGCGTCGGTGCGCACGTCGGGGCCGGGTGCGAGCTCCGCCCGGATCATCGGGGCGACCTCGGGGCTGCGCAGGATGGCCAGGGTGGTGCGTACGGTCTCCCGCAGGGCGGCGACGTCCTCCGGCTCGGTGAGCAGGTTGAACGTGATGCGTGGCGGGGCGGCCGGGTCGGCGGAGGCGAGCCGGACCTCGCCGCGGCTGCGGGGGGTCGCGACGGCGTTGAGGGCCACGCAGTTGCGGTCCTTCAGCGGCCGGATGCCGGGGAGCCACGGCCGGGCGCCGAAGCCGCCGGCCAGGATGCCGAGGAACCCGTCGGGGCGGTCCAGGTCGGAGCGGGTGCGGATGTACGCGGAGAGGAACTCGGGCATCCCGGCCAGCGGACCGTTCCCGGTGAGGAACCAGCGGAGCGCACCCACCGCCGCGCGGTCGGCGCGCAGGTGCTCGTGGAAGGTCACCGGATCCTTGACGTCGAACAGCACGGGTGCCGCCGGGTGGTCCTGGAGGTTGGCGCCGACGCCGGGCAGGTCCGCCACCGGTTCGATGCCGTGCTCGCGCAGGTGATCCGCCGGTCCGATACCCGAACGCATCAGCAGCTGCGGCGAGTTGTAGACACCCGCGCAGACCACGATCTCGCGGGCCGCCCGGATCACCCGGCTCTGTCCGTCCTTCACGACGTGGACGCCGGTGGCGCGTCCGTCCTCCAGGACGAGCGTGTCCACCAGCACCCCGGTGAGCAGGCTGAGGTTGGGCCGCCGTCGCAGAGCCGGACGCAGGTAGGCGGCGGCGGTGCTGTGCCGTCGCCCACGGTGGATGGCGTTCTCGATCTGGCCTGCTCCGGTGGGGTCGCCGCTCTGGGTGTCGTCGGGGAATCCGATGCCCAGTGATCGGGCCGCGCTGTCGAGCCGCCGTCCGAACGGGCTCCTTCGGACGTTGGTCGAGACGGTGACGGGTCCGTGCCCGCCGTGGTGCTCGGTGTCCCCGCGCCAGCTGCTCTCCGAGCGGCGGAAGTACGGCAGCAGGTCGTCCCAACCCCAGCCCGTCGCACCGGACTTGACCCAGTCGTCGTAGTCGAGGCGGTGTGCGCGGACATGGGTCGAGCCGTTGATCGATCCGGTGCCGCCGACCAGCCGGCCCCGCGGGACGGGGATACGCCTGCCGTTCAGGCCCGGCTCGGGCTCCGACTCGTATCCCCAGCTGATGTCCTTGCGGCCGGACAGCAGACCGACGCCGAGCGGCAGCTGGACCAGGAGGTCCCGGTCCGCGGGCGGGCCGGCCTCGATCAGCAGTACGCGTGTCCCGGACTCGGCGGACAGGCGCGCGGCGAGGACGCAGCCGGCCGTACCCGCGCCGACGACGACGTAGTCGTACTCGGCGCCGTGGTCGGCGCTCATACGGAAGGTCCAGACATCATCGTCTCCTTCGGCTCTGGACGAACGCGCGGCGGAGGTGCCGCGGAAAGGTGCGGGGAGGCGGACGCTCGCCCGGCGCGTTCTCAGGTGTGATCGCGAGGTGGGACGAAGTCTGCGAGCGGCTCTTCACCTCGGCGCCGGGTCAAGGTAACAGGGCACCCGGGCGATCCGACAGAGGTCTGCAAGTAATTCATCAAACCAGGTCAGGGTCATTGACAGTTTTTCATCAGGGTCGTACAACGGCATGAACGCACCATGGGCAGCACCGCTCGACGCCCCTGTCCGAGCGTGTCGGAGAGCCGCGGCACGCTCGCGCTGTAG
>NZ_KQ948804.1 GCF_001514205.1 Streptomyces griseoruber
CGCTGCGCGATGTGCAAGCGAACACCCGCGCTGCGCGCGGGTGTTGTGCTCCCGCTCCGCGGGAGCAGAGCGGGACGCTGCGCGTCCCGCTCACTGAGCCTGCTTCGCAGGCTCAGTGACGCTCCGTCCGCTGCGCTCCCGGAGCTGCAGGGGCTGCGCCCCGTGGGGGTCTTCCGCTTTGCTCCAGACCCCCAGGCGGGTCCGCTGCGCTCCCCCGCCTGGGGGTCCTTGCGGCTGCGCCTCCAGGACCTTGGGGCCCGCTGGCGCGGGCCGGGCTGGCTGCGAGGGGCGGGGTGCGCTGGGTTCCTTGCCTCGGGTTGTTTTGATCACTTGTGTTCTTGCGGGCGGGCCTGTGCCTCGAAGTCGCGTCGTACTGCCGCACCTTGGTCTTCGACAAGGCCCGCTTCGTCGGGCAGGTCCAGGACGGTGCCGCAGTGCTCGCAGAGTTTCCCGTCTTCGGCCGGCGTGCCGCATGCCTTGCAGAATCGGTTGCCCTGGTCGTTTCCGGCCTGTGAGGTCATGGCTCTCCTTGGGGATGGGGGACGGTGGTGGGTGGTGAGTACCCGTTACGTTGAGGTTGATTCTCTGCCGAATCATGGTCCCCCTCATTTGATGCAGCATGTATGGTTGGCGAAAGGTGGTGACGCCCCGGGTGGAAGAGGGCAAGTGTGTTGATCTATGAGTATCTTCCGCATGAGCTTGTCCGGCTTGGCGTGGTCTCGAGAGCAGCTGGGCTCGATGGCCGCCGGGTGGCCGCGCAGGTGCGCCTGGCTCAGGGGCGTGTCGGAAGTGCCCGGGTGCTCCCGGCGGAACCGCATCATCTGAGTGAACTGTTCATCGCGGAACT
This sequence comes from Streptomyces griseoruber, assembly GCF_001514205.1. GTDB lineage: Bacteria > Actinomycetota > Actinomycetes > Streptomycetales > Streptomycetaceae > Streptomyces > Streptomyces griseoruber. The sequence goes on from NZ_KQ948804.1 coordinate 848, forward strand.
GCGGCGCCTGCAGTGGGAACGGATCGCCTGTCTCATAGAGAAGGAGCGGATGACCGTGTACACGCCTTCCCACGACAGGCGTGCTGTCCGTTATGAACAGCAGCGTCTGCAGCGGCTGGTGGTTGATGTGGCTGCGGCTGAGCGGTCGGGGGGCGCAGCTCCGGAGATCTCTCGGCATCGTGTCTACCGGATCGACGCCCGGCCCGCCGCGGGCTCCCGTCAGGACATGCCCGCTCCCACCGTTCACCTGATGGCCGCATCGCCCGGCGAGGCGGCCGAGCGGGCCTGGGCGGTCCACGGAAGAGACGGTGGCCTCTACCGACGCGGCGGTGGATACCGGATCGCCTCCGTCGAACAAGCACTGCCCGAGCCGGGAGAACTCTTTTGATCCAGCTCCGTGAACACCAGATGGACCAGAAGTCGAGCTTCCGGAAATGGGTCGGATTTCCTGCAAGATCGCCGGTGCCTCCCCAGGGGGCCCGGGGCACGATCGTCTCCGCGACCGGATCGGGGAAGACGATCACCGCCGCCGCATGCGCGCTCGAGTGCTTTCCCGAGGGGCGGATCCTGGTGACCGTGCCGACTCTGGACCTGCTCGTGCAGACCGCCCAGGCGTGGCGGACTGTGGGCCACCGCTCCCCCATGGTCGCGGTCTGCTCGTTGGAGAACGACCCGGTGCTCAACTCGCTCGGAGTGCGCACCACCACCAACCCGATCCAGCTCGCCCTGTGGGCGGGATCCGGGCCGGTCGTCGTGTTCGCCACGTACGCCTCCCTCGTGGACCGCGAGGACAACGACGCACCCGAGGGCCAGGGACGCGTTCGCGGGCCGCTGGAAGCCGCCCTGGCAGGCGGAGAGCGCCTGTACGGGCAGCAGATGACAGGCTTCGACCTCGCCATCATCGACGAAGCCCACTCAACCGCAGGCGATCTTGGCAGGCCGTGGGCGGCGATCCACGACAACCAGCGGATCCCCGCGGATTTCCGGCTCTACCTCACCGCCACTCCCCGCATCCTCGCCTCCCCACGCCCGCAGAGGGGCGCTGACGGTCAGGAGGCGGAGATCGCGAGCATGGCCGACGACCCGGACGGCACGTACGGGTCGTGGCTCGCCGAGCTCGGGCTGTCGGAGGCGATCGAGCGGGAGATCCTCGCCGGGTTCGAGATCGACGTCCTGGAAATCCGCGACCCCTCCCCCGTCGACGGGGAAGCGGAGGAGGCGCGGCGGGGCCGGCGCCTGGCGCTGCTGCAGACCGCTCTTCTGGAGCACGCGGCGGCGTACAACCTGCGTACGGTCATGACGTTCCACCAGAAGGTGGAAGAAGCCGCCGCGTTCGCACAGAAGGTGCCCGAGACGGCAGCCGAGCTATACGTCAACGACGCCACGGGTGACGACCTGGCCGCCGCAGGCCGGCTCCCCGCGTCGTCGATCGATGCGGGGTTCTATGAGCTCGAGGCCTGCCGCCACGTGCCGCCGGACCGGGTGTGGTCGGCATGGCTGTGCGGCGACCACCTTGTGTCCGAGCGGCGCGAGGTCCTGCGCCAGTTCGCAGACGGCATCGACGCGGCCGGCCGCCGGGTCCACCGCGCCTTCCTCGCCAGCTGCCGCGTGCTCGGAGAAGGCGTAGACATCACCGGCGAGCGCGGCGTGGAGGCCGTCTGCTTCGCCGACACCCGCGGCTCCCAGGTCGAGATCGTCCAGAACATCGGCCGCGCACTCCGGCTCAACAAGGACGGCTCCACCAAAGTCGCGCGGATCATCGTGCCCGTGTTCCTGGAGCCGGGCGAGGACCCGACCGACATGGTCGCCTCCGCCTCGTTCCGCCCCCTCGTAGCCGTCCTCCAAGGACTCCGCTCTCACTCGGAACACCTCGTCGAACAGCTCGCCCCCCGCGCACTCACCAGCGGCAAACGCACGGTCCACCTCCAGCGCGACGAAGAAGGACGCATCGTCGGGACCGGCGGCGAAGCGGGCCGGGACCAGGAGCAGGACGACACGGGCACGGCTGCCGAGTCCGCGCTGCTGCACTTCTCCACCCCGAGGGACGCCGCCACGATCGCGGCGTTCCTGCGCACGCGGGTCTACCGGCCCGAGTCCCTGGTCTGGCTGGAGGGCTACCAGGCCCTGCTCCGGTGGCGGAAGGAGAACGAGATCGCCGGCCTCTACGCCGTGCCCTACGACGTCGAGGTCGAGGTCGGCGTCACCAAGGACTTCCCGCTTGGCCGATGGGTCCACCAGCAGAGGAAGGCACTGCGGGCCGGAGAACTCGAGGAACGGCGCAAGACCCTGCTGGACGCCCCGGAAGCCGGAATGGTCTGGGAACCCGGCGAAGAAGCCTGGGAGACCAAACTCGCCGCCCTCCGGTCCTACCAGCGAGCCACCGGGCACCTCGCACCCCGGCAGGACGCCGTCTGGGGCGAAGGCGACGCGATGGTGCCCATCGGGCAACACATCGCCAACCTGCGCCGCAACGGCGGCCTCGGCAAGAACCACGAACGGGCGGAGGCGCGCGCGCAGCAACTGGCCGCCATCGACCCCGACTGGAACTGCCCCTGGCCACTGGACTGGCAACGCCACTACCGCCACCTCGCCGACCTCGCCGCCGACGAACCCCACGGCATCCTCCCGGCCATCGCACCCGGCGTGCTGATGGACGGCGACGACATCGGACGATGGCTGAAGCGGCAGAAGCAGCCAGGCAACTGGAAACTGCTGTCAGCCAAGCAGCAGGAGCGGCTGACGCAGCTGGGCGTGCGGCCCGTCCAGGCGCCGTCTCCCGAGCCGGTGCCCACGCCCGCGACGAAGGGCCCGAGCAAGGCGCAGCAGGCATTCCAGCGCGGCCTGGCAGCCCTCGCCCAGTGGGCGGAACGGGAAGGCGCCTACCGGCCTGTACCCCGCGGCGCCGTCGTGGAGATCACGGTCGACGGCGAGACGGAACCGGTGACCGTGAAACTGGGGGTGTGGGTCTCGAACACCAAAGCGAGACGCGACAAGCTCACCCAGGAACAGCTGGACGCACTGCGGGAACTCGGCATCCAGTGGGCGTAGACAGCAGGTCTGTCGGGTTGCTGAGGTGTGGCGTGTCCTGAGGGACGTGACTGGCGTCTTCAGCGGTTTGTGTTCTCCTCTCGGATCATCCGTCGCAGGCTGGTGCGTGCTGCCGCCAGGTCTGTTTCCAGGCTTCTCACGCGGGCATGGAGTTGGTGGTTGTCGTCGGTGGCCTGCTGGAGGCTGTCTTCGAGTCGTTGGTTGGTCCGGGTGAGTTCGTCGACGCGTGCAGTCAGATGCCTGGTGTCGAGGGCGTCGAGTTGCTGTCCGAGCTGGTGCTGGATGGCCTGCCGCATCCGGTCTCTGTCTTCCCTCAGAGTCCGGATTTCCTGCCTGGCGAGCTCGAGTTCTGTGCGCAGCGCGGCGGCGGTGCTGCGGGTGTGGGCGGGTGAGGGGGTGGTGGGGTGCTGGCGTTGTTGCGCGGCTTCGATGTGCTCGCGGATGCCTTCGGTGTAGGTGAGCCAGGTGGAAACGCCGGCGGTGCGGGCGACCGCGGTGTGAGTGATCTTCTTGCCCTGTTGTTCCAGGGTGGTGAGTGCGGTCAGGGCTCGCTGGCGTTTGTCGAGGCTGGCACGGCGGCGGGCTTGGGCGAGGGTGTGCGGGTTGCCGTGAGGGTTCATGCCGGGTCGGTCCTGGAGACGATGGTGAGCGGTAGGAGGGTGTGGGTGTGGCCGGCGCGGGCTTTGCGCAGGATGGTGCTGGCCTCTTCGATCTCGCGGCGTTCTGTGGCGGGGAGGGCGGCGAGGCGGCGGCGCATGCGGTCGGTGACCTGCTCGTAGGCGGTGATCTGGGCGGTGAAGGCGGTGATGACGAATTCGGCGGCGTCCATGGCCTGGGCTGTTTCGCGGTCGGCGCGCAGTTCGTTGATGTGCTGTTCGATCGCCGGGAGGTAGGAGGGGTCGGGGCGGTAGAAGCCGCAGCCGGCGCACTGGAAGCGGATGGGGCAGGAGCTGCCTGCGGCTTTGACGTTGCTGGGTTCGGTGCATCCGCCGTAGGGGACGGCGACGGAGCGCAGTTCGTAGGCGGTCTCGGAGCTGGGGCTGGGGTGGCCGTTGTTGTCGACGACGTGGGCGGCGAGTTTGGTGACGGCGTCGCGTTTTCGTTTCAGGGAGACGGTGTAGTAGCGCTGGGTGGTGCTGACGGACTTGTGGTCCATCAGTTCGCGCAGGACGTCGAGGGGGGTTCCGGCGTCGGCGTGGCGTTGTGCGTAGGAGTGGCGGAAGGCGTAGGCGTAGGCGTAGGCGTAGATGAGGGTGCGGTCGAAGGGCAGCGGGTTGCCCTGTGTGTCGGTGCCTTCTGCGTGCAGGTGGGGGATGGAGTCGACCCAGTGGCGCAGGGTCTCGCCGAGGTAGCTGGTGTGCAGGTAGGGGCGGGTTGAGAGGTGGGTGAGGGCGGGGAAGAGGTAGTCGGCGCCGGCGGGCGGAAGGCTGGGGTGGAGCTGTTCTCGGCGTTCTTGCCAGGTACGGATGGCCTGAGCGGTGGACGTGGTGATGGGCAGGCGCCTGCGGTGGCGGCGGGCCTTGTGGTTGTTCCAGACCAGACAGATCTGGTCGTTGCGGGTCTCCAGGCAGTCGCGGGGCAGGGAGAGGGCTTCCAGGGGCCGGCGTCCGGTGTCTCTGAGCAGGACGTACAGCGTGCGGTACATCAGCTGCAGGTCGTCGGGGGCGAGGGTGCGCTGGCCGCGGGCCCGCCCGTGGCCGAGGAGGTGGAGGTGGGCGTCGAGCTGGCGGATCACCGGTTCGGGGATCGCCTTGCCGATCTCGTCCTCGTTGGCCTCCTGTTCGGGGATGCGGTGAAGGACGGGGTCGCGGACGAAGGCGGCCGAGAGGGTGTCGGCGGTGCCGGAGCGTCGGCCGTAGTCGATCAGGGCGAAGAAGTGGCTGGCGATGGACATGCGGTAGTTCCAGCCGGCCGGTTCGCCGTCCCGTTTCAGTGCGGTGCGGATCGCGTCGACCACGGCGGTGACGTCGTCGTAGCGAAGCCGTGTGGGGTCGTCGGTTCCCGGGCGCTGCGCCAGGGCCCGGGAGGCGAGCTCGACGCCGCGCAGCGTGCGGGCGAACTCGTCCGCGTCGGGGCGCTGCTGGACGGTCCAGGTGCGCAGCAGGGCGCGCAGCCACGGCTGCCGGATGGTGCGCAGATCAACGGTCTTGGGCTGCCGGATACCGGCCGGGGTACGGGAGCGCTGGCCGAGTGCGCGCAGGTCCAGGACGTCGTCCTGTGCCGGAGCGGTGCCGGTGTACTGCGCATGGCCCGCCCGGACCGCCGTACGCACGCGGCCGAGCATCCGCAGGACCGCGACGGTGGAGCGCGGGCACATCTGCTGGTCCGTGATGTCGCCGATGAGCGTGGTGGCCGCGGCGAGGTCCCGCACCATGCGGCGGACCTGCGGGGGTTCGAAGATCCGCAGCCACGGGTCCACCTGCTGCAGACCGTAGAGGACCTCCCAGCGCAGGGGTTCGGGCAGGGGCAGGAGGCTGAACTGGTGCGGCGCGAGATAGGGCGGCTGTTGAGCCGCCCACGGCACAACGGCCGCGTCCGGATGGATGCGTCGGTGCTCACGGAAACGCTTGGCGTGATGCCGGCACAGGCCCCGGCCGTACAGGCCCGGCAGCGGGCAGGCGGGAGCCGGACAGGCAGGGGTATCGGTGTAGGGGACGGCGGTGTCCTCCCAGCGGCCGGCGGTCTTGCGGGCGGTGTGGGTTTTCCACTGGGTGTAGTGCGTGGCGCACAGTTCTTTGCAGTGGCGGGGGCGGACACAGCGCTGCTCGTTCTTCGTGAAGCGGCACTGCTCCGGGACACCGCCGAAAGGGACCCGGTTGCGCACCGGCACGAAGGTCCGCGCGAACTCCGCGTCGGGCAGCGGCGACTTCTTCTGCTCCTCCTTGCAGAAGGGGCAGAAGATGTTGGCCGGTGAGACCACGGTGTCGCACGCGGCTGTACGGCACGGCGATACCGAGCTGCGTGGTTCCTCTACGTTCCCGGTGAACAGCCAGCAGTCCGGCCGCCACTCGCTCGGCCGCCAGTCGGGATCGACATGGGTTTGCAGCCACGCTGCCCATCCCCGGTCGGCGAGATCTCCCGCGTTGTCGGTGCGTGGTGCGGGCAGCCGCGAGAGTGCGGACGAGATGCTCATGGGCGCTCCGTCAGGGAGCCGACACGTTCGACCGCTGCGCGTGCCTCGGCGTCGTCGACGTGCCGGTAGTGCTCCATCGACCACGGCGAGGCGTGGCCCAGGAGGCGCTGCACCACATCGCGGTCGACGCCGTCACGCAGCCAGCGGGTCGCCGCCGAGTGACGCAGCATGTGCGGACGGCACGCCTGCCCCACAGCGCGGGCCAGCCGGTCGAACATCTCCTTGGCATTCGGGTACGACATCGCCCGGCCCAGCGGCGGGCGGAACAGGTTCACGAACACCATCTCCGACTCCGCCGCCTCGGCCACATCGTCGCGTTCGTACTGGTAGTCGGTGTAGAGGGCGACCAGTTCGGCGGTGACCGGGACGAAGCGGTGACGGCGCGACTTCGCCAGGGCGTGGTTGGGGTTGTCCATGCGGCGGCGGACATGCACGTGCGGGCCCTGGACGCCGCAGCCCACCACGCGGGAGGAGGCCAGCAGGTGCATGTCGCCGCGGTGCAGCCCGAGCGCCTCACCGATCCGCAGCCCCGTACACGCCAGCAGCGCGATCAGGAAACGGTCCCGGGCACTCGGCGCCCCGGCGATCATCCGGCGGATCTGCTCGTCGCTGAGGTCCTCATAGCCCGGCTCGGTGACCCTGAAGCGGAACGCGGCCGCCTCGACCCGGCGCCGCCGGCCCGATTCGCCGGTATCGAAGCCGGGCGGGGTGAAGCGCAGCAACTTCGGCTGCGACAGCAACGCCGTCGTGGCGGCCGGCACCCAGCCGCGCACAGCGGCGAACCGCAGGAACTCCCCCACCACCGTCAGCACGGCGTTCGCCGTGCCCTGCGACCGGTAGCGGACCGGCCCGGGCCGCACTTGGCCGGCGCGGGGCGTGAGAGGCGTCTCGATCAGCCACCGCTGCAGCCCGGCCAGATCCAGAAAGCCGGGAGTCCTCCAGTCCAGCCGCCGCACCCGGCAGTAGTTCAGGTACAGAGCGACCCGTCCGGCATAGGCGCGCTCCGTGTTCGGCGAACACCCCCGCGCCCGCAACGACGCCAGGAACGCCACCGCCTCGATGTGCAGGTCGAACGAGCCGGCGTCGACCACCACCCACCGCACCACACCGGTCACCGGAGAAACAGCACGCTCCGCCACAAAGTCGGCATCCACGTGACAAACACAACCACCGCCCACAGCGGCGCGTACCGCACTCCACCCAGCACCATCCCCGCAGGCGACAACCAGAACAAACATCCCCCACCGCTGGCTCGCCCCGAGATAACTCTCGGCGGGCCAGGACCAGGGCTCAGTGGGGTCAGCGCTCGTTTTCCAAAGCAGCGGTCAACCCATAGGCACCTGCCTGCGAGAGCCTGTCGATGACGTCCAGGCAACGGATCCGTTCGGCCTGCCGGCTTTGCCGATAGAGGCGGAGGACTGCCGAGACCAGGTGGTGGCCGTCCGCCGCACGATGGGTTCTGAGGTCGCCGAGCTCCCTGCCCGCGTGCTGAACGATGCGCTCGCAGGCATCAATAGCGACATTGGGAAGGGGGCCAGCGTGGTCGTAGAGAGCGAAGGCCAGATGTTCGAGGTGGTCGGGGAAGGCCTTGCCGTCGAGGAACGCTCTGACGAGTTCTTCGGCTTGTGCAGGAAACAGGTCGAATACCTGCCGCATGCCCTGGGAGGCGTTCTTTCGCACGTCGGCGTCATCGTCGTTGAACAGCGGGAGAAGGTGCGGGTAGTGGTCGATGTTGTCGGCGAAGACCGATGCAGCCCCACGGCGGGCGAGGGCGTTGAGTTCATCCGTGCTGTTCGGAAGGTCCGGGGTGAGACATCCCTGGATGGTGGCAACAGCCCAGGACTGGCCGGCGAGTTCGGCCATATCGCCCCTCCCTTGGAGGGCTCGAGCGAGGTGGGCAGCGAAACGTGACGGTTCACGGACCAGGGTGTTGATGAGCAGCCGTTGAGTGGTGGAGGCGTTGTAGACGTTGGCGTCCTGGTGGTTCAGGAGTTGTTCAGCGGTGTCTAGCGCAATCTGAGGGTCATGCTTCATCAAGGCCAGCACGGCCTGAGCGGCGCAGACTCGGACAGCGAGCACTGGGTCGTTGGCGAGGCGGGTGACCAGGAGCGTCAAGGCGTGCAGATGCTCACTGCCGTGGAAGAGCAGGGCGGCAACGGTGAGCGCCGCCTGGCCGCGGGTGGCATTCATGCCGGCGGTCAGCAGATCCGTTCGAGTTCCGTGGGTGCCGGCATCGCGGACGTCCTCCTCGGGTTGGGGGTCCGTGGTGTAGCCGTCGAGGGCCGGGAGCAGAGCAGGAGTGAAGTTCTGCGGGGTCGCCTGCAGGGCGCGGCAGATCGTGGACGCTGCCTCGGAGCCGAGCGTCTGGTGGGTGTGGAGGGCCAGTCGTTCCCAGTGGTCGGCATCCAGATGGGGCGTGACCGCCTCCACGATCGCGCAGAGGTAGGCGGCCGGTGAGCCTGGGCTGAGAGTGAGGGCGAAGTCTGTGAAGCGGTCGGGGTGCTGTTGCGCGCGACTGCCCAGTGTCCGGGCGAGCTCGTGGACGCCTCCTCGGAGAGGCCAGAACCGTTCGGGTTGGGGCTGGGCGTACTTGTCCAGGGCACGATGCCATTGGTCGTCGGTCATGTTCCGGGCTGCATGGTCACTGATCGGCGAGCCGACGAACCCAGTCTGAATTGGTGTCGGTGGCGACGGGGCGTGGTCGGGGAACTTGCGGTCCCATTCGGCGAGCCGACGGCGTACCGCTTCACTACGGCGCGAGGGGCAGATCGCCGACAGCAGCTCGTACTGGCTCCGGCCCCAGACGCTGCGCTGCCCCTTCTGCCGTCGGCGCTCCCACGCCGGGTAGTAGCCAAGCAGCACCGCGGTCAAGCAATCCAGCATCTCGTCCGTGCAGTGGGGGGTCGTGGTCTCGATGAGTTCGCGCGAGGCCCAGCGCGCACTGTCCACCCATCCCAGGCGCAGGTTGCGCTCATCGGCCAGGAGCCAGGTGATCGCCTCATCGGGCTGTCCCAGGGCAGTGTGCAGGCGGCAGGCGAGGAAGCGCAGTTCCTGGACTGGTGAGGCGGTCAGTTGCCGCAGGGCATCGGCAGCGGCAGCCGGGGCTTGGCCGGCCAGGGAGCGCAGTGCCGTGTCGAGGGCGGCCAGCAAGGCGGTGTCGACACCGCGGCCGCCCACGAGGCGGTAGGCCCAACGGCCACCGAGGTCGTGGGCGCCGGTGCGGCCCGCGCTGCTAGCGGTGGCCACGTCGATGACGAACGGCAGAACCTGGTCGACGTAGGTTTCCGGCTCGGCCTGCGCGATGCGGGAGAGAACCGTGTCGGCCACCTGTGAGTTCGTGGACAAGTGCTCGGACGCAAAGGGGTCGCCGGATCCGTCGGCGCGCGCACGGGCGAGGTGACGACGCAGATAGGCGCCGACAAGGCGGGCAGCAGGAGCGGGGTGGGTTTCGGACAGGCCGTAGAGGAGCAACCAGAAGTCGCTGTTGACCGCGATCGGCCCCCTAGCCTCATCCGCATACCCTCGGTCGATCAGATCGACGGCAAGGTCGACGAGGTCAGGCGTGAGCGCCCACTCGATCAGCCCCACCAGCCGGCGCCGCCACTGCGGCGTGGTGCCCACGTACGGTCGCACCAGCTCTGCGACACGTTCGGGCCGGTGTCGCGCGACGGCCAGCAGTTCAGGGAACGCAGCATCGGCGGTCTGCGGCGAGCCCAGCCAGCGTTCCCACCTCTGATCGTGGTCAGCGGCGTCGAACCACCGCGGCAGGGCGAGCAGACCGCGTACCTTGCCCGCCACAGGAGCCTGCCCCCAGGCGAGCGGTTCGATGGCCTTCCAGTCAGGCAGAGCCGCGTCGAGCTGCCCGAGGACAGCGATGATCACATCATGCAGGTGCGGGCGGATCCGGTCGGAGCCCAGGAGCCTGGCCACCGCGGTGCGGAAACGCCCGGGGTCCGTGCCGGCGAGGTGCTCGAGGATCTGCCGGGTCTGGGCGCGACGGAACAGGTACTGACCTGAGTTGGCCAGGAAATCGTGGATGTCCTCTCCAGTGGAGATGAAGGACCGGGCGAAGAGGAAATCGAAGTAAGTCTCGTGGAAGAACCCGATCTGTTCCCCGTCGCGCACCAGCACACCGTGCGACTCGAGCACCTTGATGTGCTGGCGGGCGAAACCATCGAGGAGAGCCATAGGTGCCTGGAGGGTTTCGCGTTCGCTCATGGAGGCGCACAGCGTGCCCGTGATACCCCGCCAGTCCAGCGCGGCGACCTGTCGCTCGATCTCCTCGCGCCGTTCATCGGTGTAACGCGCGTACAGCTCCTGCAAGGTCCGGTAGGAAGCGGCCCGTGCGGAGGACGACAGACGGCTGAAGACCGACAGGTGCAACGGAGTCCGCAACAGCTCCAGCGTCACCGGCCCCAAGCCGTCGGGATCCGTCCCGCTGGCGGACAGCACAGCCCGCACCTGTTCCACGTCCAGGACGCTGAGGGGGAACCGGACTGTCCGGGCGCGGTCGGCGACCAGGTCGGACAGCCTCCGGTCATTGTCGATGTCGATGGTGCGGGCCACCAGGAGCACCTTGACGTTCGGGGCGACGACCAGTTGTGCGAGTACATCTTCCACGGCCTCATAGGCATCCGACATCCTGCCGTTGTAGGTGCTGACCGCATCCAGCTGGTCAATCACCAACAGCGCCGGCGCTTCGTCCGCGACCCCGGCCAACAGCACCGCCGGCGAGTCCGGCAGGGTCATCTTGGTACCCAGGTCCTTGGCCGTCTGCACACTCGCGTCGGCGCCGTCCATCCGGACCGCGGCCGCCGGCCATCCCTGCTCGGTCAGCCGGACCAGGACGTCGGTGACGACCGCTGACTTACCCAAGCCAGCGCTGCCCTCGCAGACCACCACCTGCAGGCCGTCCTCAGCCACCAGGCGCTCGTACAGCTGCTCCACATGCGGACGAGCGGCCATCCCGAACGCGGGCTTGTCCCGTCGCACGCGCCGCACAAAGCGATCGACCGTCCCGGCCAGGGCCGTGAGCGTCCCGGTGTCACCCGCCAGCAGACGTGGGCGCACCCCCGGCACGGTTAGAAGATGGCTGCGGATCTGGGAGCCGGTGAGGCGCTGGTGCAGGTGCTCGTCGAGATAGCCGCTCAGCTGCCTGACGATCACTTCCGGGTCCCCGACAAACAGCAGCTCATACTCGGAGACCACCAGGCGGCGCAGTGCCTCTGGTGGGATGTGCTCCACGTGCACGGCCTGCAGATACCGCCAGCCGACCTCCCGGTCGACCGGCATCCCGTTGTCAGACCAGTTCTCGAGTACCTGTACGAACTGGAGAAGCTGGGCCTTGGTAATGATCCCCTCGAACTCGGCGAGCGTTTCCGCGGCACGGGCCCGCTGAGAAAGATCATGCAGTTCAGGAGCCCCCGTGGACAGCACGAGGCGCACCTTCTTGCCCTCTGCGAGATGCCCCGTGACCGCCTTGAGGATCTTCCCCGCAGCGTCCAGGGTCCACGCCCCCTTCGAGGGAACGTCCTTCACCTGCTCGCACCACGTGCCGTCGTCCGCCTCGAGCTCGAACTCGATCCCGGCGCCCGCCGGCCCCGGGGGCTCCAGGCGGATCCGTGACGCCCGCCCCCTCAGCAACTCCGCCACCCTCAGCGCGGTCCACCAGTCCTCGTACCGGTTACCCGCCTTGTCCGCAGCCCCACCCGCCAGCCCCACCCAGCTCCACTCCCCCAGGACATCCCATCGGTTCTCACCCTCTCGGGAACCGCGCCACGCGACCCTACTCCCACCAACCGACAACCACGCAGACCGTCACAAAATGACCAGACCATGATCGTCTACGACCGCAGACTCCACCACACCAAACGCGCCTACTGGACAGCCCTCCCTGAGATATAGGGCCTGCGCTCGCATGATGAGCGCCTGGTCGAGCAGCTCGCCTCCCGCGCCCTCACCAGCGGCAAGCGCAAGGTCCACCTCCAGCGCGATGAGGACGGGCGGATCGTCGGGGCCAGCGGAGAGGGCGATAGCGAGGACCAGGAGCAGGACGACACCGACGCCGCCGCCGAGTCCGCCCTGCTTCACTTCTCCTCTCCCCGCGACGCGGCGACCATCGCGGCTTTCCTGCGCACCCGGGTCTACCGGCCGGAATCGCTGGTGTGGCTGGAGGGCTACCAGGCTCTGCTCCGCTGGCGGGCGGAGAACGAGATCACCGGCGTCTACGCCGTGCCCTACGAC
>NZ_KQ948805.1:0-609 GCF_001514205.1 Streptomyces griseoruber
GTCAGCAGCTCGTGGTGGTCGGCGGTGAGGATCACCGCGCGGTGTTCCAGGACGGTCCTGGTGGTGGCCAGTGCCCGGGCGGCGTCGGCGAGGGAGAGGTCGGGGTGTGCCTCCACGAAGGCCGCCAGGTTCTCGGCCTGGGCCGGCAGTCCACCACCGGCCGCGGACAGCACCCACGGCAGCACCGACACCGCGCCCTCCCCGGTGCCCTCCGTGTCAGTGTCCTCCGTGTCAGCCGCCGTGTGAGGGGCCTGTTCGAGGATGACGTGGGCGTTGGTGCCGCTGATACCGAAGGACGACACACCCGCGCGCCGCGCACGGCCCGTCTCGGGCCATGCCCGCTCCTCGGCGAGCAACTCGATGTCCCCGCTCGCCCAGTCGACGTGGGAGGACGGCTCCTCGGCGTGCAGTGTGCGCGGCAGCACACCGTGCCCCATCGCCATCACCATCTTGATCACACCACCCACACCGGCCGCCGCCTGCGTGTGACCGATGTTCGACTTCAACGAACCCAGCAGCAGCGGCTCTTCACGCTCCTGGCCGTAGGTCGCCAGCAGGGCCTGCGCCTCGATCGGGTCCCCCAGCGGGGTGCCCGTGCCGTGTGCCTCG
>NZ_KQ948805.1:1539-3205 GCF_001514205.1 Streptomyces griseoruber
CATCTCCGGCCCCGCCATCACCGTCACACCACCGGCCAGCGCCAGATCACACTCGCCCGCGCGCAACGCCTGCACCGCCAGGTGCAACGCCACCAACGACGACGAACACGCCGTGTCCACCGTCACCGCGGGACCCTCGAAACCGAACGAGTACGCGATACGCCCCGACGCCACACTGCCCGTCGAACCGGTCAGCAGGTAGCCGTCGGAGTCGTGCTCCCCGGCGCGCATGCAGGAGCCGTAGTCCTGTGTGATCGCGCCGGCGAAGACGCCGGTACGGCTGCCGCGGAGCGTCGCCGGGTCGATGCCGGCCCGTTCCAGGACCTCCCACGACGTCTCCAGCAGCATCCGCTGCTGCGGATCCATCGCCAACGCCTCACGCGGCGAGATCCCGAACAGCGAGGAATCGAACAGGGCGGCGTCGTAGAGGAACCCGCCCTCACGGACGTAGGTACGACCGGGCGTGCCCGGCTCCGGGTCGTAGAGCGCGTCGAGGTCCCAGCCGCGATCCGTGGGGAACCCCCCGATCGCGTCACGGCCCTCGCTCACCAGCCGCCACAGATCCTCCGGCGAACCCACCCCACCGGGGAACCGGCACGCCATCCCGACGATCACCACCGGATCGTCGGTCACACTCGTCGCCGCAGGCAGTGCCGACGCCGTGTCGACGGTCTCCTCTCCGTCCGACAGCTCGGACAGGAGGTGGCGGGCCAGGGCGGCCGGGGTCGGGTAGTCGAAGACCAGGGTGGCGGGGAGCCTCATGCCGGTGGCCGTGCTCACGCGGTTGCGGAGCTCCACCGAGGTCAGGGAGTCGAAGCCGAGAACCTTGAAGGCCTGGTCGGCCTCCAGGTCGGCGGCGGACGTGTGGCCGAGGACGGAGGCGGCCTGCCCGCACACGAGGTCCAGCAGGAACTTCTCACGCTCGGCCTCGGGAAGCCCTCTGACCCGTCGGCCGATGTCGGCCGCACTTCCCCCCACGGCCTGTGCCCCCGCAGCCCGGCGTGCGGGCGTGCGCACGAGAGCGCGCAGCAGATCGGGGACCTGTCCGCCCCTGCGGAGCGCCGCGAGGTCGAGGTTGATCGGCAGCACCGCTCCCCTTTCGAGCGCCGGGCCGATCTCCAGGGCGGCGTTGAACAGTTCGAGACCCTGTTCGAGGGCGAGCGGCTGCATGCCCTCGCGTGCCATGCGCCGCAGGTCCGCCTCGGTCAGTTCGGCGGTCATGCCCGCACCGGGCGCCCACGGACCCCAGGCGAGGGACAGCGCCGGCAGACCCGAGGAGCGGCGGCGGGCGGCAAAGGCGTCCAGGAAGGCGTTGGCCGCGGCGTAGTTCGCCTGACCCGCACTACCGAACGTCCCGGCGACGGAGGAAAAGACCACGAACGCGGAGAGGTCGGCGTCGCGGGTCAGCTCGTGCAGGTGCACGACCGCGTCCACCTTCGGCCGCAACACGGTCGCGAGCCGCTCCGCGGTGAGGGACGACACGACACCGTCGTCCAGGACACCCGCCGCATGCACCACAGCGGTCAGCGCACGCCCAGCCAGCACGTCGGCCAACCGATCGCGGTCGGCGACATCCACCGCCATCACCTCGACCTCGGCACCCAAAGCGCTCAGCTCCGTGACGAGTTCGGGGGCACCCGGGGCATCGAGGCCACGCCGACCGGCC
>NZ_KQ948805.1:3897-14412 GCF_001514205.1 Streptomyces griseoruber
TCAGATCAGCCAGCATCACGCCGATCCGCTCCGGCGCCACATCCATCAGATCGAACGCCCGATACACCACCCCGGCATGCCCGGCAGCCACCGCGTCGGCGTCCCGGACATCCGTCTTGCCCATCTCCAGGAACCGACCACCACGCGGCAGCAGACGCAACGACGCATCCACGAACTCACCCGCCAGCGAATCCAGCACCACATCCACACCACGGCCACCGGTCGCCGCCAGGAACGCCGCCTCAAAGCCGGTGTCCCGCGAGGAAGCGATACGCCCCTCGTCCAGACCCAGAGCCCGCAGCGCGCCCCACTTGCCCGCACTCGCCGTACCGAACACCTCAGCACCCAGATACCGCGCCAACTGCACCGCCGCCATACCCACACCACCAGCAGCCGCGTGCACCAGCACCGACTCACCAGCCCGCACCACCCCCAGATCCACCAGCGCGTAATACGCCGTCAGGAACACCACCGGCACCGACGCCGCCTGCGCGAACGACCAGCCCTCCGGTATCCGCGCCACCGTCCGCGCATCCGCCACCGCCACCGGACCGAACGCACCCGAGAACATCCCGAACACCCGATCACCCACCGCCAGCCCCGTGACTCCGGGGCCGACCTCGGTCACCACACCCGCGCCCTCCAGACCGAAGTCCTTCGCGTCACCGGGGTACATGCCGAGCGTGTTCAGGACGTCGCGGAAGTTGACACCCGCAGCACGTACGGCGATACGGACCTGGTGTTCCGTCAACTCATGGGAAGGCAGCCCGCGCAGCGCCAGCCCCTCCAGCGTCCCCTTCTCCACAATCTCCAGCCGCCACTCCGACTGTCCTGCGGGAACGGTCAGAGCCGCACCGGACGCCGCGCGGACCAGACGCGGAACGAAGACACCCCCCGCACGCACCGCGAACTCGGCCTCATCCGAGGCCAGCGCACCACCCACCACAGCCCACGACTCATCCGTGCCATCCACATCGACCAGCACGAACCGCCCCGGATTCTCCGCCCGAGCCCCCCGCACCAGACCCCACACCGCCGCCAACGCCGGATCCGCAACCCCGCCGTCCCACGCGACCGCACCCTCGGTGACGACCACCAGACGCACACCCTCGAACCGCGCCTCCGCCAACCACGCCGTGAGGAGGCCGAGGACCCGCGTGGTCAGCGCGTGGGCGGCCTCGGCGGTGTCGGCGGCCGGGCGCTCGACCCGGAGGAGCACATCGGTGGGAACGGACTCGTCGGGCTCCGGCAGAGCGGTACGAGCAGCCACCGGGACGGGAGCCGGGCTCGCGGGGACCTTCACCCAGTCGGTCTGGAAGAGGTTGTCGACGTGGCGGGTGGCCGCCGCACCGAGATCCCCGGACGCCTCCCGCAACACGAGCGACTCCACCGACGCCACCGGACCACCAGAAGCATCCGCCAGCTCCAGCGCCACCGCGCCCGACCCCAGCACCACCATCCGCACCCGCAACACCCGCGCACCCGACGCCCACAGCGACACACCCGACCACGAGAACGGCAACCGCACCCGCCCGTCCCCGAACACCGACGTGAACATCACCGCATGCAACGCCGCATCCGCCAACGCCGGATGCACCCCGAACCGCTCCGCACCCTCCTCAGCGCCGTCAGGCAACGCCACCTCGGCGAAAACCTCGTCACCCCGCCGCCACACACCACGCAACCCCCGGAACACCGCACCGTACGACAACCCCAGCCCGGCGAAACGCTCGTACACACCCTCCACCGACTCCACCACCGCCCCCCGCGGCGGCCACACCCCGAAATCGAAACGGTCCGCAGCCAGCACACCCGAAGCCGCCCCCGACAGCACCCCCGTCGCATGCAGCGTCCACGCATCGGAGTCGAGCGCATCCTCGCCGCGGGAATGGATCTCCAGCACGCGCCGGCCACCCTCGTCCGGCCCACCCACCCGCACCTGAACCCGGACCCCACCCCGCTCCGGCACCACCAACGGCGCCGCCAGCGTCAGATCCTCCACCCGGCCACAACCCGCCCGCTCACCCGCCCACAACGCCAACTCCAGGAAACCCGTCCCCGGAAACACCACCACACCCGCCACCACATGATCCCGCAACCACTCCTGCACCCCACACGACAAACGCCCCGTCAACAGCAGACCATCGCCACCGGCCAACTCCACCGCCGCACCCAGCAACGGATGCCCGGCCGCACCCAACCCCACCGCACCCAGATCGCCGAGCGTGGAACCCGTGTCCCGGGACCAGAAGCGGCGCCGCTGGAACGCGTACGTCGGCAGGGTGACGTGCTCCTGGTCGGGGCCGGTCGGGTCGTCGTCGTGGGGGAACGCCGTGTCCCAGCGGACCGGAAGTCCGCTGACGTGGAGTTGGGCGAGGGCCGCGAGCAGGCTCTCGGGCTCCGGGCGGTCCTTGCGCAGGGCGGTGGCGAAGACCTCGGATCCCCCGTCGAGGCAGCTCTGGGCCAGGGAGGTCAACTGGCCGTCGGGACCCAGTTCCAGCAGTCGGCCGACCTTGCGTTCCGCCAGGGCACGTACGCCGTCGGCGAAGCGGACCGGTTGGCGGACATGCCGCACCCAGTAGTCGGGGGAGGTGAGTTCGTCGGGTTCGGCCAAGCGGCCGGTGACGTTGGAGACCACGGCGATGCGCGGGGCACTGTAGGTGAGCGTCTCCGCCACGGCCCGGAAGTCGTCGAGCATCGGCTCCATCAGCGGCGAGTGGAACGCATGGCTCACCCGCAACGCCGTCACCTTCCGGCCCCGGGCACGGAAACCGTCCGCGATCGCCTCGACCGCCTCCGCCGCACCCGAGACCACCACCGCCTGCGGGCCGTTGACCGCCGCGATACCCACCGCTTCGCCGAGCAGGGGCAGCACCTCCTCCTCGGTGGCCTGGAGCGCGACCATCGCACCGCCCGTGGGCAGGGCCTGCATCAGCCGGCCCCGCGCCACCACCAGACGGCACGCGTCCGCCAGCGACCACACCCCGGCCACATACGCCGCCGCGATCTCACCGATCGAATGACCCGCCAGCACATCGGGGCGCACACCCCACGACTCCAGCAACCGGAACAACGCCACTTCCAGCGCGAACAGCGCCGGCTGCGCGAACTCCGTCCGGT
Source organism: Streptomyces griseoruber (assembly GCF_001514205.1). Lineage (GTDB taxonomy): Bacteria > Actinomycetota > Actinomycetes > Streptomycetales > Streptomycetaceae > Streptomyces > Streptomyces griseoruber. The sequence goes on from NZ_KQ948805.1 coordinate 7,018, forward strand.
TCAGCCGCTCGGCATCCGCACCGAACACCACCTCCCGCAGACCGAAGGGCAGTTCGGCGTCCACGGCGTCGAATGCCTCGGCGAAGACGGGATATGAGTCGTACAACTCCCTTCCCATGCCGTTCCGTTGCGATCCCTGGCCGGTGAACAGGATGGCCAGTCGTCCGCCGGGCCGGACGGTTCCCGTGACGGTGTGGGGATGGGGCTCGCCGGCGGCGAGGGCGGTGAGGCCGGTGCGGAGGTCGTCGAGGGTGCGGCCGGAGAGCACGGCGCGGTGTTCGAAGGTGGAGCGGGTCGTGACGAGGGCGCGGCCGATGCCGGCCGGGTCCGGGTGGGGGCGGTCGTCGAGGTGGGCGAGCAGGCGTGCGGCCTGTGCGTGCAGTGCGGCGCGGCTTCGGGCGGAGATGACCCAGGGCAGCGGGTGGTCACCGGTCGGCTGCTTCGGGCCTGCGGCGGAATCGGCGTCCGGGTGTGCCTGTTCCGCCCGGCCCGCGGAGTCGAGCGGCTCCGGCGCGGGCGCCTCCTCGACGATCACATGGGCGTTGGTGCCGCTGATGCCGAAGGAGGAGACGGCCGCGCGGCGGGGCCGGTCGTCGTGGCGGGGCCAGGCCTGTTCCAGGGTGAGCAGGCGCAGGTCGGCGGCGGTCCAGTCGATGTGCTGGGACGGCTCGTCGGCGTGCAGGGTGCGGGGAAGCAGGCCGTGGCGCATGGCCAGCACGAGCTTGATGACCCCGGCGACGCCGGCGGCTGCCTGGGTGTGTCCGATGTTGGACTTCACCGAGCCGAGCCACAGCGGGCGGTCCTCGGGGCGTGCGGCGCCGTACGTGGCCAGCAGTGCTTCCGCCTCGATGGGGTCGCCGAGGGGGGTGCCGGTCCCGTGGGCCTCGATGGCGTCGATGGTGTCGGCGGACAGGCCGGCGTCGGCGAGGGCGGCGCGGATGACCCGTTCCTGGGCCGGGCCGTTGGGGGCGGTCAGTCCGTTGGACGCGCCGTCCTGGTTGACGGCGCTGCCGCGGATCACGGCGAGGACGGGGTGGCCGTTGCGGCGGGCGTCGGAGAGGCGTTCCAGGAGCAGCATGCCGACGCCCTCGGCGGGTCCGAAGCCGTTGGCGGCGGCGGAGAACGCCTTGCAGCGGCCGTCGGCGGCGAGGGCGCGCTGCCGTCCGAAGTCGACGAACATCTCGGGACCGGACATGACGGTCACGCCGCCACCGAGCGCCAGGTCGCACTCACCCGAGCGCAGCGACCGTACGGCGAGGTGGAGGGCCACCAGCGACGAGGAGCAGGCCGTGTCGACCGTGACGGCGGGCCCCTCCAGGCCGAAGGAGTAGGCGATGCGGCCGGAGGCGACGCTGATGGTGCTGCCGGTGAGCAGATGGCCGCCGAGGTCGGCCTGGGAGTCGTGGGAGCGCGGCAGGTAGTCCTGGGCGATGGCGCCGACGAACACGCCGGTGGCCGTGCCGCGCAGGGAGGCCGGGAGGATGCCCGCGCGTTCCACGGTCTCCCAGGAGGTCTCCAGGAGCAGCCGTTGCTGCGGGTCCATGGCCTGGGCCTCGCGGGGGGAGATCTCGAAGAACTCCGCGTCGAACAGCGGCGCCTCGTGCAGGAAGCCGCCTTCGCGGACGTAGGAGGTGCCGGGCCGGTCGGGGTCCGGGTCGTACAGCGCGTCGAGGTCCCAGCCTCGGTCGGCCGGGAACGGGGTGACGGCGTCGGTGCCGGAGGCCAGGAGCCGCCACAGAGCCTCGGGGGTGTCGGCCCCGTCGGGGAAGCGGCAGCCCATCGCGACGATCGCGACGGGTTCCTGCTGCTTTTCCTCGAGGTCCTGCAGACGCTTGCGTGTCTGACGAAGGTCGGCCGTGACCAGTTTGAGGTAGTCCCGCAGCTTCTCTTCGTTGCTCGCCATTCGATGCCACTTCCTAGGAGGAGCCCCGAGGGGATCCGGAGACGTCGGGTCCTGAGCGGTCCGGGGTCGGTCGGGGTCAGGAAATGCCCAGCTCTTTGTTGATGAGGTCGAACATCTCGTCGTCCGTCGCGGATTCGAGTCCGGTGGCGGCCGTCGTGGTGGCGTCCGTGCCACCCGTTTCGCCCGTCCACCGGGTCAGCAGTTCCCGCAGTCGGGCGGTCACCTTGTCGTTGAGCGCGGCGTCGTCCGCGCCGTCGGCCGCGTGATGCGTGTCGGCCATGACGGACTCGAGTTTGTCGAGTTCGGCGAGGAGGACGTCGGCCGGCCGTTCGACGGGTGGTGCGCACTGTTCCAGCAGATGGCGGGCGAGGACCGCGGGGGTCGGGTAGCTGAAGACCAGCGTGGCCCGCAGGGTGAGTCCGGTGGCCGTGCCGAGCCGGTTGCGCATCTCGACCGCGGTGAGCGAGTCGAAGCCCAGCGACTTGAACGGCCGGTCGGCGTCGACCGCTTCGGGGTCCGAGTGCCCGAGGACCGCCGCGGTGTGGACGCGGACCAGGTCGAGGGCGGCCCGTTCCCGTTCCTCGGCGGGGAGCGGCCGCAGCTGCTCGGTGAACGACACCCGCACACCGTTTCCGTCGCCCTGGCTGCCGGCCGGGGTGCCGGTGGTGTCGGCCGCGGCCCGCCGGACCGGGGTCCGCGCGAATGCCTTGAGCAGGGCTGGGGGTTCGGCGCCGCGGCGTTCCAGCCCGGCCAGGTCGAGGCGAGTGGGCAGCAGCAGCGCCTGGTCGGAGCCGAGGGCCGTGTCGAACAGGGCCAGGCCCTCGTCCGCCGGGAGCGGGGCGAGGCCCATCCGGCCGATGCGCCGGAGGTCGGCGGCGCCGAGGGTGCCCGCCATGCCGTCGTCGGTGTCCCACAGGCCCCATGCCAGGGCGAGCGCGGGCAGTCCCTGGGCCCTGCGATGCTGGGCCAGGGCGTCGAGGAACGCGTTGGCGGCGGCGTAGTTGGCCTGTCCCTGGCTGCCGAAGGTGGCGGCCACGGAGGAGAAGAGGACGAACGCCGACAGGGGCAGGTCGCGGGTCAGTTCGTGGAGGTTCCACGCGGCCTGTGCCTTCGGGCGCAGGACGCGGTCGACGCGTTCGGGCGTCAGGGCGTCCAGGATGCCGTCGTCGAGGATGCCGGCCGCGTGGACGACGGCGGTCAGCGGACGCTCGGCGGGGATCTCGGCGAGCAGTCCGGCCAGGGCATCGCGGTCGGCGATGTCGCAGGCGGTGACGGTGACGGTGGCGCCCAGCCCGGTCAGTTCCGCGGCGAGTCCGGCGGCGCCGGGGGCGTCGGGGCCGCTGCGGCTGGTGAGCAGCAGATGGCGGACGCCGTGGCGGGTCACCAGGTGCCGGGCGAACAGTCCGCCGAGCGTGCCGGTGCCGCCGGTGATCAGGACGGTGCCGTGGGGGCGGGTGTGCTCCGCGGTACGTCCGTCGCGCGCGTCCTCCCCGGTGCGGGCGAGGTCGACGGGCAGCTCCGGGACGGTGAGGACGATCTTGCCGGTGTGCCGTGCCTGGCTGAGGTACCGGAACGCCTCCGGGGCCCGCCGTACGTCCCAGGTGGTGACCGGGAGCGGACGCAGTGCCCGCTGTTCGAACAGCGCGAGCACGGCTGTGAGCATGTCGGCGGTGTGGTCGGGGTCGACGTCCCTGAGGTCGAACGCCCGGTAGACCACGCCGGGGTGCTCGGCGGCGACGGTCCGCGCGTCGCGCAGGTCGGTCTTGCCCATCTCGATGAAGCGACCGCCGCGCGGCAGCAGCCGGAACGACGCGTCGATCAGTTCCCGGGCCAGGGAGTTGAGGACGACGTCCATGCCTCGGCCGGCGGTCACCCGCAGGAACTTCTCCTCGAAGTCCGCGTCGCGCGAGGACGCGATGTGGTCGTCGTCCAGGCCCATGGCCCGCAGCGTCTCCCACTTGGCGGGGGCGGCCGTGGCGAAGACCTCGGCGCCCAGGTGGCGGGCGAGCTGGACGGCGGCCATGCCGACGCCGCCGGTGCCCGCGTGGACGAGGACGGCCTCGCCGGGACGCAGATCCGCCAGGTCCGCCAGGCCGTGGTAGGCGCTGAGGAAGACGATGGGCGCCGCGGCGGCCTCGGTGAAGGACCAGTCGTCCGGCTGCCGGGTGAGCAGACGGTGGTCGGTCACCGCGACCGGGCCGTACGCCCCGGAGAAGAGGCCGAGCACCCGGTCGCCGGGGGCGAGCCGGGTGACACCCGGGCCGGTCTCCAGGACCACGCCCGCGCCCTCGCGCCCGGGCACCTCGCGGTCGAGCATCCCCAGGCAGACCAGGACGTCACGGAAGTTGACGCCGGTGGCCCGCATCGCCACCCGTACCTCGCCGGGGGCGAGCGGTCCGGTGACCTCGGGGCAGCCGACGAGGGCCAGGCTGTCGAGGGTGCCGGGCGTGGTGACGTCCAGCCGCCACGCGGACTCACCGGGCGGCGGAAGCAGCGCGCCGCCGGTACCGGCCGGGGCCAGCCGGGGCGCGAGGGCGACACCGTCGCGCAGGGCGAGTTGCGGTTCGCCGGAGGCGAGTGCGGGGGCGGGGTCGGCCGAGCCCGCGTCGCCGCCGTGGTGGGCGTCGACGGGTGCTTCGGGGGCGAGGTCGAGCAGGACGAGGCGTCCGGGGTGCTCCGACTGCGCGGAGCGGACGAGACCCCAGACGGAGGCGGCCACCGGGTCGGTGAGCGCCCGGTCGCCGTCGGCGGGCACCGCGCCCCGGGTCACCAGCACCAGTCGGGCGGCGCCGAGGCGGTCGTCCGCCAGCCAGCTCTGCACGAGGGAGAGGACGCGGTGCAGCACCGCCCTGGAGACATCCACAGTCGAAGTCGGCAGCGCCGGTGTCCCGCTCGTGGACGGGTCGCAGGCGACGAGCACCGCGCCCGGCAGCGGTGTTCCCGCGGCGACCGCTTCGGCCAGGGCCGTGACGTCGGCGTAGTGACCGGCCGGCGCGTCCGGGAGTCCGGCGATCTCCGGTCCGACGACGGCCCACCGTCCGTCCTGGTCGGGGAGGGGACCGGACGGCGCGGCAAGCGCGCTCCAGTCCACCCGGAAAAGTGTGTCCTGCCGGGCCGACGGGCCGGCGGCGGGGGCCAGTGCCTCCGCACTCAACTCACGGAGGGTGAGGGCCTCGACGCGGGCCACGCTCCGGCCCTCGGTGTCCGCGACGGCGAGCGTGATCGTGTCCTCGTCCACCCGCGCCAGCCGCACCCGCAGGGCGGACGCGCCGACCGCGGTCAGCGAGGCGCCGCTCCACGCGAACGGCAGCCGCACTCCGCCCGCGGCGGGTGCCTCGCCGGAGACGTCCGCCGTCGCCCGTCGCGCGGCGAGCCAGGCGTGCAGCGCGGCGTCCAGCAGGGCCGGGTGCAGGCCGTGGCGCCCTGCCTCGTCCTGCTGGCCGACGGGCAGCCGTACCTCGGCGTAGACGTCCTCGCCCTGCCGCCAGACGGCACTCAGGCCCTGGAACACGGGTCCGTAGGCGTACCCCTCGTCGGCGAGACGGTCGTAGAAACCGTGCAGCGGGACGGGGGTCGCGTCCGCGGGGGGCCAGTTCTCGAAGGTGCCCACGCCGCCGGCGCCGTCGGTCTCGTCGGTGTGGTCGGCATCGAGGACGCCGCCGGCGTGACGCACCCATTCCCCGGCCGCGGCCTCGGCCTCGGCGGAGTCGGCCCGGGAGTGGACGGACACGGTCCGCCGTCCCGACGCGTCCGGGCCGCCGACGGCGACCTGGATCCGTACGGCGCCGTGCTCGGTGAGAACGAGCGGCGATTCGAGCGTCAGGTCCGTCAGACGTGCGCAGCCCACGCGGAGACCGGCCTGAAGGGCCAGCTCCAGGAAGCCCGTGCCCGGGAAGACGACCGTGCCCGCCACCGCGTGGTCCCGCAGCCAGGGGTGGGTCGTGAGGGAGAGCCTGCCGGTGAGCAGGGCTCCGCCACCTTCCGCCAGCGCGACCTCGGCGCCGAGCAGCGGGTGCCCGGCGAAGGTCAGTCCGAGACCGGTCGCGTCACCGGCCGTGGCGGTCGGGGCGGCCGGCCAGAAGCGCTGCCGCTGGAAGGCGTACGTCGGCAGGTCGGCCCGGCGGGCGCCGTCGCCCTCGAACACGGCGGGCCAGCGCGGTTCGGTGCCGCGGACGTACAGCTCGGCCAGGGCGGTCAGCAGTGCGGCGCGTTCGCCGCGGTCCTTGCGCAGCGCGGGCACGAAGAGCATGTGCTCGGCGGAGTCGGTGTGCACCGCTTCCCGCGCCAGGGCGGTGAGCGTGCCGTCCGGGCCCAACTCGACCCAGCAGGAGGCTCCTTCGGCGCTCACCCGGCCCACTGCGTCGGCGAACCGCACGGCGTGGCGGACGTGCCGCACCCAGTAGTCGGGCGTCATCAAGTCGTCGGCGTCGGCGAGGTCGCCGGTGAGTGCCGACACGACGGTCAGCTGCGGACGTCCGTACGCCAGGCCTTCCGCGACCGCACGGAACTCGGCGAGCATGGGTTCCATCAACGGCGAGTGGAACGCGTGGCTGACCCGCAGCCGGGTGGCCTTGCGGTCAAGGTTCCGGAAGTGCGCGGCGATCTCCTCGACGGCCGCCTCGGCGCCCGCGACCACGGTCGCCTCCGGTCCGTTGACCGCCGCGATGCCCACCTCGTCGCCGAGCAGGGGCAGGACCTCGTCCTCCGACGCCTGGAGCGACACCATCGCCCCACCGGCCGGAAGCGCCTGCATCAGCCGCCCACGCGCCACCACCAGACGGCACGCGTCGGCCAGCGACCACACCCCCGCCACATGCGCGGCGGCCAGCTCACCGATCGAATGACCGAGTAGCACGTCCGGCCGCACACCCCACGACTCCAGCAGCCGGAACAGCGCGACTTCCAGCGCGAACAGGGCGGGCTGCGCGTACTCCGTCCGGTTCAGTACGTCCGCGTCGTCACCGAACACGATCTCCCGCAGCCCGAACGGCAGCTCGGCGTCCACGGCGTTGAAGGCCTCGGCGAAGACGGGGTAGGTCTCGTACAACTCCCTTCCCATGCCCAGCCGTTGCGCGCCCTGGCCAGCGAACAGGAAGGCCGTACGGCCACCACCGGGGACGGCCGTGCCGCTGATCACCTGCCCGACGGACTGCCCGCCGGTCCCCGCCCGTAGGCCGGCCAGGACCTGCTGCCGGTCGGCGGCCACCACCACGGCTCGGTGCTCCAGCGCGGAACGCGTCGTCGCCAGCGAAAGGGCGACGTCATGGTGCGACAGCCCCGTGTCCGACGAGAGGAAGTTCGCCAGGCGCTCGGCCTGGGCACACAGGGCCTGCGGTTCGGCGGCGGAGAGGGGGAGGATGACGTCACGGTCGGCGGTCTCGTGGCCCTCGTGGCGCGCCCTGTCCTCGTCGGTCCCGTCCGGCGCGGCTTCTTCGAGGATGACGTGGGCGTTGGTGCCGCTGATTCCGAAGGAGGACACGCCCGCGCGCCGC
>NZ_KQ948806.1 GCF_001514205.1 Streptomyces griseoruber
CGGCGCCCTCGCACGGAACAAGGCCACGCGCTTTGTCGAACTCGGTCCGGACGGCACCCTCACCGCCCTCGCCCGCACGCTCCTCGACGACGACCGATGCGTTCTGGCGCCCACGCTGCGCAAGGAAGGGCCGGAAGCGGTGACGCTGCTCCGTGCCGTCGCCGCGCTGCACGCGCACGGAAGCAGCCCGGACTGGCCCGCGCTGTTCCCCGACGGCCGGACGGTCGAACTGCCCACGTACGCCTTCCAGCAGCGACGCCTCTGGCTCGATCCGGTGCCCGGCACCGGGCGGCGCGCCGGCGGTCATCCGCTGCTCGGTGCCGCCGTCACCCTGGCGGACTCCTCGTCCGTGCTGTCCACCGCCGTGCTCTCCACCCGCACACACCCCTGGCTCGCCGACCACACCGCGGCGGGCGCCGCGACGCTGCCCACCGCCGCCTACGTCGACTTCGCCCTCCATCTCGGCGCGGTCGTCGGCTGGCACCACGTCGTCGAGCTGGAACAGGAGCGACCGCTCGTTCTCGACGGCCATCGGCCCGTCGAGATCCAGGTCGTCCTCGACGGCCCGGACGAGGACGGCGTCAGGACGTTCACCTGCCACTCCCGGCCCGCCCCGGCCGCCGCCGACCGGACGCGGGACGACGCGAACGCTGCCGACCGGCCCTGGATCCGCAACGCCCGCGGTGTCCTGGCGCGGGCCGGGGCCACGCCGGAGCAGCCCGGGCCGGAGGCACGGGACGGCGCCTGGCCGCCGCCGGGCGCCCAGGCCCTGGACGCCGACGAGGTCGAGGAGCTGTACGAGGCGTGGCGGGCCCGCGGGCTGGACCACGGCCCCGCATTCCGCGGACTCACCGCCGTGTGGCGGGCCGGGGACGAGACGTACGCCGAGATCGCCGTACCGGAGGAGTTCCGGGCGGACGCCCTGCGGGTCGCCCTGCACCCGGCGCTCCTCGACGCGGCCCTGCACGCGGCCCCCGCGCTCGGCCACCCCGGGGGCTTCGCCGCGACATGGCGGGACTGCACCCTGCACGCGGCCGGCGCCGAGGCGCTGCGGGTCGGGCTCCGGCCCCGCTCCGACGGCACCCTGCGACTCGACCTCGCCGACGAGTCCGGCACCCCGGTCGCCACCGTCGGCGCGGTCGCCCTCACCCCCGTGGACGAGCTGCCCCCGGCGGCCTCGGCCCCGGCCGGTGACGACCTGTTCGCCGTCGACTGGACCGCACTGCCCGTGGCCGCCGCGCCCGAGCCCCGGTCGGCGGTGGCCTTCCTGGGCGCCGGGCCGGCTCCGGCGGACGCCGACGTCCACCCGGACCCGGACGCCTTCTTCACCGCCCTCGCCGACCCCGGCGCACCCGTGCCGGACCTGGTCCTCGTGCCCTGGCGGAGCGGTGACACGGAACCGCCCGGCGCCGTGCACGAGTCGGCCGCCGCGGCCCTGGAACTGCTCCAGCGCTGGCAGGCCGAGGAACGCACGGCCGGCGCCCGGCTGGTCCTGCTCACCCGGAACGCGGTGGCCGTCCGGCCGGGTGAGCCGGTCGCCGACCTCGCCGCGGCCGCCGTACGCGGTCTGGTGCGCTCGGCGCAGTCGGAGAACCCGGGGTCCTTCCTGCTCGTGGACACCGACGCCGGCACCGACCCGGAGTCGCTCCTCGCCGCCGTCTGCGAGGCGGCGCACCACGGGGAGACGGAGATCGCCCTGCGGGCCGGCCGCGCCCACGCGGCCCGTCTCGTCCGGCACCACCCGGACACCTCCACGAGGCCGCTCCTCGATCCGGAGCGGACCGTGCTGATCACCGGGGCGGGCGGCGTCGTCGCCGCGGCCGTCGCCCGGCACCTGGTCACCGCGCACGGAGCACGGCACCTGCTGCTGGTGAGCCGCCGCGGCCCCGAGGCACCCGGAGCAGCGGAGCTGCGCGCCGCCCTGGAACAGACCGGTGCCGAGGTGACGCTCACCGCCTGCGACGTGGCCGACCCGGCCGCGCTCGCGGCGCTCCTGGACACCGTGCCCGAGAGGCACCCTCTCGGCGCCGTCTTCCACGCCGCCGGCGTGATCGACGACGGCGTGATCCCCGCGCTGACCCCGGACCGTCTGTCGGCCGTGCTCCGGCCCAAGGCGGACGCCGCCGCTCATCTCGAACGGCTGACCCGTGGCATGGACCTGTCGGCGTTCGTGCTCTTCTCGTCCGCCGCCGCCACCTTCGGCGGTCCCGGCCAGGGCAACTACGCCGCCGCCAACGCCTTCCTGGAGGCGCTGGCCGCCACCCTCCGCGCGCAGGGACGGCCCGCCCTCGCCCTCGGCTGGGGCCTGTGGGCCGAGGAGAGCGGCATGACGGCCGGCCTCGCCCACGCCGACCGCACCCGGATGGCCCGCGCGGGCATCGCGCCGCTGTCCACCGCCGACGCCCTGCGCCTGCTCGACCTCGCGTCGGCACAGGACCGCCCGGTGCTTCTGCCGATGCGGCTGGACCTGGCCACGGCGCGGGCCGCCGCCACCCCCACCCCGGCCCTGCTGCGCGACCCCGCCGCGTCCGTGCGCCGTACCGCCGGGACCCCCCGGTCGGGCGGACGCCTGGCCCGTACCCTCACCGCGCTGCCGGTGGCCGAGCGGCCCGGCGCCGTCCTGCGCCTGCTGCAGACGGAGATCGCCACCGTTCTCGGCCATGCTCCCGACGCCCCCGCCGCCGACCCCGAACGGGCCTTCCGCGACCTCGGCTTCGACTCGCTGACCGCCGTCGACCTGCGCAACGCGCTGCAACGCCGCACCGGCCTGCGACTCGCGCCCAGCGTCGCCTTCGACCACCCCACCCCGGCCGCGCTCGCGGGCCATCTGCTCAGCTCGCTGTCGGACGGCGACGGATCCGCCCGGCCCGCCACCACCGCGCCCCGTCCCGGGCACGGCGGCACGGACGAACCCATCGCCGTCGTCGGCATGGCCTGCCGGCTTCCCGGCGGCGCCGACACGCCCGAGCGGCTGTGGGACCTGCTCGCCTCCGGCGGCGACGGCCTGACCGGATTCCCCGACGACCGCGGCTGGGACCTCACCTCGCTGTACCACCCGGACCCCGACCACGAGGGCACCAGCTACACCCGCACCGGCGGCTTCCTGTCCGGCGTCGACCGGTTCGACCCCGCCTTCTTCGGCATCTCCCCACGCGAGGCCCTGGCCATGGACCCGCAGCAGCGGCTGCTGCTCGAAGTGTGCTGGGAGGCCGTCGAGCGCGCCGGCCTCGACCCGCGGACCCTGCGCGGCTCCCGCACCGGCGTCTTCGCCGGCACCAACGGCCAGGACTACCCGGCCCTGCTGCGCACGTCCACGGACGACGTCGACGGCTACCTCGGCACCGGCAACGCCGCCAGCGTCGTCTCCGGCCGCATCTCCTACACCCTCGGCCTGGAAGGCCCCGCCGTCACCGTCGACACCGCCTGCTCGTCCTCCCTGGTCGCCCTGCACTGGGCGGCGCGGGCGCTGCGCGCGGGGGAGTGCGACCTGGCGCTCGCGGGCGGCGTCACCGTGATGTCGACCCCGGCCGCGTTCCTGGAGTTCAGCCGTCAGCGCGGTCTCGCGCCCGACGGACGCTGCAAGGCCTACGGCGACGGCGCCGACGGGACGGGCTGGGGCGAGGGCGCCGGGATGCTGCTGGTGGAGCGGCTGTCCGACGCCCTGCGCAACGGGCACCGCGTCCTCGCCGTGGTGCGCGGCAGCGCCGTCAACTCCGACGGTGCCAGCAACGGCCTGACCGCTCCCAACGGTCCCTCGCAGGAACGGGTGATCCGGGCCGCGCTCGCCGACGCCGGGCTCACCCCCGCCGACGTCGACACCGTCGAGGGACACGGCACCGGCACCGTCCTCGGCGACCCCATCGAGGCACAGGCACTCCTCGCCACCTACGGCCAGGACCGGGAACGCCCCCTGTGGCTGGGCTCGGTGAAGTCCAACCTCGGCCACACCCAGGCCGCCGCCGGGGTCGCCGGCGTCATCAGGACGGTGCTGGCGCTGCACCACGGCGAACTGCCCCGCACCCTGCACGCCGACCGGCCCTCCAGCCGCGTCGACTGGACCTCCGGCGCCGTACGCCTGCTGACCGAGGCCCGGCCGTGGCAGCGCGAGGAGGGCCGCCCCCGGCGCGCGGGTGTCTCGTCCTTCGGCTTCAGCGGCACCAACGCCCACGTCATCCTGGAAGAGGCTCCGTCGAACCCGGTCGCACCCCGCACCGGCGCGGAGATCCCCGCGCGGCCGGTCAGCCACGCGACGACGGCCTGGCCGCTGTCCGCCCGCACCCCCGAGGCGCTGCGCGCCCAGGCCGGGAAGCTGCTCGACCACGCCGTCCGGCACCCCGAACTGTCCGCCGCCGACCTCGGTCACTCCCTGGCGACCACCCGCCCGGCCTTCGAACACCGCGCGGTGCTGCTCGGCACCGGACGCGACGACCTGCTCGCCGAGCTGGCGCGGCTCGCCTCCGGACCGTCGCCGTCCGACGGGACGGGCGCCGCCGTGCGCGGCGGGCGCACCGCCTTCCTCTTCACCGGCCAGGGCGCCCAGCGCCCGGGCATGGGAGGCGGCCTGTACGCCGCCTTCCCGGTCTTCGCCGACGCCTTCGACGACGTGTGCGCCCACTTCGGCGCCGATGTTCTCGGCACCCCGCTGCGCGAGGCCGTCCTGGGCGACGCCGGAGCGCTGCTGGACCGCACCGGCTACGCCCAGCCGGCCCTGTTCGCGCTCGAGGTCGCCCTGTACCGGCTCGTCCGCAGCCTCGGCGTCACCCCCGACCACCTTCTCGGCCACTCCGTCGGCTCCCTGACCGCCGCACACGTCGGCGGAGTCCTCTCCCTCGGCGACGCCTGCACCCTGGTCACGGCCCGCGGCCGGCTGATGGACGCCCTCCCCGGCGGCGGCGCCATGGTCGCGCTCCAGGCCACCGAGGAGGAGGTGCTGCCCCTGCTGGACGGCCGCGAGCACCGGGTGGGCGTGGCCGCGGTCAACGGACCCCGCTCGGTGGTGGTCTCCGGCGAGGAGGACGCCGTACGGGAGGTCGCCGCCCGCATCGAGGAACTGGGCCGGCGCACCAAGCGGCTGCGCGTCAGCCACGCCTTCCACTCGCCCCTGATGGAGCCCATGCTCCAGGACTTCCGCGAGGTGGCCGCCACGCTGGAATACCACGCGCCGCTGATCCCCGTGGTCTCCGACGTCACCGGCCGGCCGGCCGGCCCCGAAGAACTCGCCTCGCCCGACTACTGGGTCCGGCATGTGCGGCAGGCCGTCCGCTTCCACGACGGCGTGCGCACCCTCCAGGCGGCCGGTGTCCGCCGCTACCTCGAGATCGGCCCCGACGGCACGCTCACGGCCCTGGTGGCCGATGCCGTCACCGACCCCGCCGGCACCGACGCCGTCGCCCTGCTGCGCCCCGGCCAGGACGAGACCGCCGGCCTGCTCGCCGGACTCGCGCGCGCCCACACCCAGGGCGTCGACGTCGACTGGAGTGCCGCCACGGGCGGCCCCGGCGAGATCGTCGACCTGCCCACCTACGCCTTCCAACGCGAGCGCTACTGGCCGGCCACGGGCGGCCGCAACGCCGGAGACCTGGCCGCGGCGGGCCTCGCCGACGCCGGACACCCGCTGCTCGGCGCCCGCGTCGACCTCGCCGACGCCGACGGCCACGTCTTCACCAGCCGGCTCTCCGTGACCGACCAGCCGTGGCTCGCCGATCACGCCGTCGGCGGCACCACCGTCCTGCCCGGCACCGCCCACCTCGACCTGGCGTTGCTCGCCGCCGAGCGCGTGGGCTGCGACCGGATCGCCGAACTCACCCTGGTCGAACCGCTGTTGCTGGCCGACGGGCAGGCCGTGACCCTGCAACTGCGGGTCGGCACCCCCGACGCGGACGGCAACCGCCCGCTCGGCGTGCACTCCCGGCCCGTCGACGCCTCCGCCGACCGGCCCTGGACCCTGCACGCCGACGGCATCCTCGCCCCCGCCGCCCGTCCGGAACCCGACGGCGCCCCGCTCGCCGACTGGCCGCCCGCGGGTGCCGAGGAACTGCCCGTCCACGACACCTACGCCCGCCTCGCCGCGGCCGGGTTCGGTTACGGACCCGTCTTCCGGGGGCTGCGCGCCGCCTGGCGGCTCGACGGCGACGTGTACGCCGAGATCGCGCTGCCCGACCAGGCACACGCCGACGCCCCCCACTACGGTCTGCACCCCGCGCTGCTCGACGCCGCCCTGCACGCCACCGCCTTCCTGCCGCTGGACGACTCCGCGCCCGGCCGGCTGCCGTTCTCCTGGCGGGACGTGACCCTGCACGCCACCGGCGCCACCGCCGTACGCGTCCGGATCGCCCTGAGCGGCGAGGACACCGTCGCCCTGGACGTGGCCGACGCCACCGGCCGGCCCGTCGCCTCCATCGGGTCCCTCGCCCTGCGCGAGATCGACCCCGAACGGCTGCGCGCCCGGCCCGACCGGGGCGCCGGCGACCTCTTCCGGCTCGACTGGCAGCCGCAGCCGGCCACCGGCGAGGGGCCGTACCCGGGCCGACTCACCGTCCTCGGTGACGCCGCCGGCCGGGAGTTCGCCGCCCTGCTCGCCACCGCCGAAGTCCCCGTCGACGTCACCGAGGCCGCCGACCTCGCCACCCTGGCGGCGGCCCGGACCGACACCGCCCCCGGCACCCTGCTCGCCGTCGTCCCCCACGACGACGGCCCGCTCGACCGGGCGGGCCGTACGGCGGCCCGGCACGCCCTCACCCTCGTACGCCAACTGGCGGCCGCACGACGGCTGGACGCCACCCGGCTCGTGCTGGTGACCCGTGAGGCGCTCATGCCGGACGGACCCGCCGGACCCGGGGTGCGCCACCCGGCCGCGGCATCGGCCTGGGGCCTGGTCCGCTCGGCGCAGTCCGAGCATCCCGGCCGGTTCGTCCTCCTCGACACCGACACCGCGGCCGCCTCACTCGCCGCCCTGCCCGCCGCCCTGGCCCGCACCGACTCCCAACTGGCCCTGCGCGAAGGGACGGTGCACCTTCCGCGGATCGCCCGCACCGATCCGGCCGCCGCCCTGCGCCCCCCGCACTCCACCTCGGGTACGGCCTGGCGGCTCGACATGGTCCGCAAGGGCACCCTCGACGGGCTGGAACTCGTCGCCGCCCCGGACGCCGAACGCGCCCTCGCCGACGGCGAGATACGGCTCGCCGTCCGCGCCGCAGGCGTCAACTTCCGAGATGTGCTCAACGCCCTCGGCATGTACCCCGGTCCGGCCCGCGACTTCGGCCTGGAGGGCGCCGGAGTGGTCACCGAGGTCGGCCCCGGCGTCACCACCCTCGCCGTCGGCGACCGCGTCATGGGCATGTTCCCCGCCGCCTACGGACCCGTGGCGGTCGCCGACGCCCGCACCGTCGCCCGGGTCCCGGACGGCTGGACGTTCGCCCAGGCGGCGACCGTGCCGATCGTCTTCCTCACCGCGTACTACGCCCTCGTCGACCTCGGCGGCGTGACCGAGGGCCAGACCGTTCTCGTCCACGCGGCCGCCGGCGGCGTCGGAATGGCCGCCACCCAGCTCGCCCGCCACCTCGGCGCCGAGGTGTACGCCACCGCGAGCCCCGGCAAATGGGACGCCCTGCGCGCCGCCGGACTCGACACCCCGCACATCGCCTCCTCCCGCGACCTGTCCTTCGAGACCGCCTTCCGTGCCGCGACCGGCGACCGCGGTGTCGACCTCGTCCTGGACTCCCTGGCGGGCGAGTTCGTCGACGCGTCCCTGCGGCTGCTGACCCCCGGCGGACGGTTCCTGGAGATGGGCAAGACGGACGTCCGTGACCCCGAGGACGTCACCGCCCGCCATCCCGGCGTCCACTACCGGGCGTTCGACCTCATCGAGGCCGGACCCGACCGCATCGGCGAGATGCTCACCGCGCTCGTCGACCTGTTCGAGACCGGAGTACTGACCCCGCTGCCGGTCACCCCGTGGGACGTGCGCCGCGCACCGGAGGCCTTCCGCCACATGTCGCAGGCCCGGCACGTCGGCAAGGTCGTCCTCACCGTCCCCGCACCGCTCGACCCGCACGGCACGGTCCTCGTCACCGGCGGCACGGGCGGCCTCGGCGCCCTGCTCGCCCGCCACCTGGTCACCGAGCACGGCGTACGTCACCTGCTGCTCGCCTCACGTCGTGGATCCGCCGCCCCCGAGGCCGCCCCACTCGTCACGGAACTGGAGGAACTCGGCGCCGAGGTCCGGGTTCTGGCCGCGGACGTCGCCGACCGGGACCAGGCCGCCGCCCTGCTCGCCTCCGTACCCGACGGGCATCCGCTGACCGCCGTCGTCCACGCCGCCGGCGTCCTCGACGACACCGTCGTGGACCACCTCACCCCCGAGCGGCTGGACGGCGTCCTGCGGCCCAAGCTGGACGCCGCGGTCCACCTCCACGACCTCACCCGCCACCTCGACCTGAGCGCGTTCGTCCTGTTCTCCTCGGTCGCCGGCACCCTGGGCGCCCCCGGCCAGGCCAACTACGCCGCGGCCAACGCCTTCCTCGACGCCCTCGCCGAGTACCGGCGCGCGCGGGGCCTGCCCGCCCTGTCCCTGCCCTGGGGACCCTGGTCCCAGGCCACCGGCATGACCAGCGGCCTCGGCGACGCCGACCTCCGCCGCATGGAACGCGCCGGACTGCCGCCGCTCGCCCCCAAGGAGGGTCTGGCCCTCTTCACCGAGGCACTGGACCAGCCGACGGCCGTGTGCCTGCCGATGGCGGTGGACACGACGCGCCTCGGCGCCGAGGGCCCGGTACCGCCGCTGCTGGCCGGCCTGGCCCGGACCCGCCGCACCGTCGCGGACCGCGCACCCGCCGCCCGGCCGGGCGACAGCGGGGACCTCGCCGCCGAACTGACCCGGCTCGACGCCGCCGACCGGCACCGCAGGCTGGCCGAAGAGGTCTGCCGCCAGGTCGCCGCCGTCCTGGGACACGCATCCGCCGCCCGGATCGACCCGGAGCAGTCCTTCAAGGAACTCGGGTTCGACTCGCTCACCGCCGTCGAACTGCGCAACCGGCTGAACGCCGCCACCGGGGTGCTGTTGCCGGCCACCCTGGTCTTCGACTATCCCACCCCGGCCGCGCTCGCCGACCACCTGAGCCGGGAGCACTTCGCAGCCGGACCGGACCAGGTCCCGACCGCGCCGGGCACGGCCACCCCCCGTCCGGGGGAACCCGACGAGGCGGCCATCCGCAAGCTGCTGACGTCCATCCCGATCACCAGGTTCCGCGAGTCGGGGCTGCTCGACGCGCTCATGGACCTCGCGTCGGCCCCCTCCCCCGCCCCCGCCGCCCGACCCGGTCAGGAGCCGCCGACCCCGGCCGACGGCACCGACGTGGACGTCGACGACATGGACGTGGACGACCTCGTCCGGATGGCCCTGGGCGCGGACGACTGAGCGTCCGCGCCCGTCCCGATCCGTCCAGCCCGTCTGGACCCCTGTCTGCATCGAAGCGTGAAGTGTGGAGCTGAGCATGTCCTCCGAAAAAGTCGTCGAAGCCCTCCGTGCCTCGCTCCGGGAGAACGAACGGCTGCGCAAGCACAACCAGCGGTTGCAGGAGGCGATGACCGAGCCGGTCGCCATCGTCGCCATGGCCTGCCGCTGGCCGGGCCGAGCCGACACCCCTGAGGACTTCTGGCGACTTCTCGCGGACGGCACGGACGCCATGACGGGCTTCCCCACCGACCGTGGCTGGGACCTCGACGCGCTGTTCGGGCACGCGGGCACCGACGGCGGCAGTGCCGCCGCGCAGGGCGGCTTCGTCCACGGCGCCGACCGCTTCGACGCCGACTTCTTCGGCATCTCTCCGCGCGAGGCTCTCGCCATGGACCCGCAGCAGCGGCTGCTGCTCGAGGTGGCCTGGGAGACGGTGGAACGCGCGGGCATCGCCCCCGCCGCCCTGCGCGGCAGCAGCACCGGCGTCTTCGTCGGCTGCAGCAACCAGGAGTACGGCTCCGTACTGCGCGACGTCCCCGACGGCGTCGCGGGCCACATCCTCACCGGCAACACCGGCAGCGTCGTCTCCGGGCGCGTCGCCTACACCCTGGGCCTGGAAGGCCCTGCCATCACGGTGGACACGGCCTGCTCCTCCTCCCTGGTCGCCCTGCACCTGGCGGCACACGCCCTGCGGGCGGGCGAGTGCTCACTGGCCCTGGCGGGCGGCGTCGCCGTCATGTCCACCCCTGGTGCCTTCGTCGAGTTCAGCCGCCAGGGCGGCATGGCCACCGACGGCCGCTGCAAGCCCTTCGCGGACGCGGCGGACGGCACCGGCTGGGGCGAGGGCGCGGGGCTTCTGCTGCTGGAGCGGCTGTCGGACGCGCGGCGCAACGGTCACCGGGTGCTGGCCGTGATCCGGGGCAGCGCGGTCAACCAGGACGGCGCCTCGAACGGCCTGACCGCCCCCAACGGGCCCTCGCAGCAGCGGGTGATCCGGGCGGCCCTGGCGAGCGCGGGGCTGTCGGCGGCGGACGTGGACGCGGTCGAGGCCCACGGCACCGGCACGACACTGGGCGATCCGATCGAGGCCCAGGCCCTGCTCGCCACCTACGGCCAGGACCGTGCCGAGGACCGTCCCCTGTGGCTGGGCTCGGTGAAGTCCAACATCGGGCACACCCAGGCCGCCGCCGGGGTGGCGGGTGTCATGAAGATGGTGCTGGCGCTGCGTCACGGAATGCTGCCGCGCACCCTGCATGCCGACACGCCGTCCACCCACGTCGACTGGTCGGCGGGCGACGTGCGCCTCCTGAACGAACCGCGGGACTGGTCCCGGACCGAGGACCGCCCGCGCCGCGCCGGTGTGTCCTCCTTCGGCATCTCCGGCACCAACGCGCATGTGGTGTTGGAGGAGGCGGAGGCGTCGGAGGCGGTGGAGGAGTCCGCTGGGTCCGGGGCTGGGTCCGGGGCCGGTGACGGCGGGGTGGTGCTGTGGCCGGTGTCGGCGCGTGGGGAGGGGGCGCTGCGGGCGCAGGCGGCGAGGCTGCTGGGTGCGGTGGA
>NZ_KQ948807.1 GCF_001514205.1 Streptomyces griseoruber
CGGCCAGACCCACCCCGACGACGACCCGACCCTCGGCACCCCGCTCAACCCCGAGCGGTACGACTACACGGGCGCGGTCCTCTGGAACGCGCACGCCCCGGCCCTGTGGGCCCGCTTCACCACCCACCTACGCCGCGAGATCGCCAAAGCCGCCGGGCTTACGCAGCGGGACCTGCGCCACCACGCCACCCTCTCCTACGCCAAGGTCGCCGAGTACCAAAAACGCGGACAGGTCCACTTCCACGCCGTCATCCGCCTCGACGGACCCACCGGCTCCACCAGCACCCCGCCCGCCTGGGCCACCACCCAGCTCCTCGACCACGCCGTCCGCGCCGCCGCCACACGCACCCGCGTCGCGCATGAGGGCCAATCGCAGCCCGCCGGGCACGCGACCGGGGCCCGAGAGGTCGGCCAGGGCGAGGGGTCGATGTTCCGGTTCGGGCGGCAGATCGACGTCCGCGCGATCCGCAGCACGGACTTCACCGGTGGCGGCCCCGTCACCGAGCGGCACGTCGCCGCCTACATCGCCAAGTACGCCACCAAGGGCGCCGAGACCACCACCGGCACCCTCGACCGCCGACTCCGCCTCCTCGCCGAACTCGCCACCCACGACATCACCGACCACGCCCGCCGCATGATCCACACAGCCTGGCACCTCGCCACCAAACGCCGACACGCCCACCTCCGCCTACGCCAATGGGCCCACATGCTCGGCTTCCGAGGCCACTTCTCCACCCGCACCCGCCACTACTCCACCCCCCTCACCCACCTCCGAGCCGAACGCACCACCTGGCGAACCGGCCAACCCGACACCCAGACCCCCGCCCCGGCGTCAGCTCAGACGCAGGCCGGCCAGACGGACGGCAGCCCGGTCGGTGACCGCGCCGGACACCCCACCGACCTGGCCCCCGGTCACCGCAACATCGCCGGTCAGCGCGTGGACTCGGACACGACGCTGGTCATCTCCCACTGGCAGTACGCCGGAACCGGCCTTCTCCCCGAACTCGAACATCTCGCTGACCTCCTGGCCGCGAAACGGCAGACCCGACCCGAGCAACCGCCGCGACCCTGGCGCTCGGAGCGCACCGGTGACCGCGCCGGTCACTCGGTCGGTCACTCCACTGATCGGCTGACCAGTGCTGTCCGGCCGGGGGCTGTCGCGTGACCGCCGGCACGGAACTCCTCACCGTCCCCCAGGTCATGGCACGCCTCCAACTTGGCCGCACCGCCGTCTACGACCTCCTCCGCACCCGGCAACTCGCCTCCATCACCCTCGGCCGCGCCCGCCGCATCCCCACCCACGCCCTCACCGACTTCATCCACACCCGCCTCGAACAGGAAGCCGCCGCCTGATGACCACACCCCGCGACACCCCCGCCTCCCGCCGCGTGCGCGCCAACGGCGACGGAACCGTCTACCAGCGAAAAGACCGCCGCTGGGAAGCCGCCGGATACGTCCTCGCCCCCGGCAACACCCGCAAGCGCATCCGTGTCTATGGCACCACCAGGAAGGAGGCTCTGGCCAAGCTCACCGAGAAGATCGCCGCCAGCAACCGCGGACTCCCCACGCCCTCCGCGCAGGGCAGCCTGGCCGCGTACCTGACGTACTGGCTCGACGCTGTCGCCGTCCACCAGCTCCGCGAGAACACTCACACCCGCTACACCGCCATCGCCCGGCTCTACCTCATCCCCGGCCTCGGACGGAAGAAGCTCGCCAAGCTCACCGCCAAGGACGTCCGCACTTGGCTCAACCAGCTCCGCACCACCTGCCAGTGCTGCACCCGCGGCCTCGACACCGCCCGCGACCAACCTCTCTGCTGCGCCGCCGGAAACTGCTGCTCCAAACGGCTCTCGCCCCTGACCCTGGCCTACGTCCACTCCGTCCTCAAGTCCGCCCTGGAGCACGCAGTGCGCGAGGAGGAGATCCCACGCAACGTCGCCCGCAACGTCCGCACCGGCACATCACGGCCCCGCCGCTTCGAACCTCTCACCGCCGAGGAAGCCCGCACGTTCCTGATCACCACCAGCGGTCACCGGTTGCAGCAGCTGTTCGAACTCGCCCTGCACACCGGCCTCCGCAAGGGCGAACTCCTCGGCCTGCGCTGGGAAGACCTCGACCTGGCCGGCGGAACCGCCAGCATCCGACGCACCCTCCAACGCACCAACTCCGGCGGCCTGACCACCCTCCCGACCAAGACCAAGAGCTCGGAACGACGCATCGCCCTGCCGACGCCATGCCTGCGCTCCCTCACACAGCACCGCGACCGACAGCGCAAGGAACGTGAGGCAGCGGGGACAGGCTGGAAGGACAGCGGCTACGTCTTCACCAGTCCCGACGGCGCACCGATCGAAGGGTCCACCCTCACCCGGCACTTCAACACCCTGCTCCGCCGAGCCGGGCTCCGCCGCATCCGGTTCCACGACCTCCGACACTCGGCGGCCACCCTCCTCCTGGAGCAAGGAGTAGAACTGGTCGTGATAAAGGAGCTGTTGGGCCACGCCCACATCGGTGTCACCGCCACCGTGTACGCCCACGTCCGACTCCGCCTCCAACGCGACGCCATCGACCTCCTCGGCCGCGCCCTCCGCAACCCCGCCGAGACAACCTGCAAGCACGACGACGGCGACGAACCACCCCTCGTCGGATCCTTCGTCCGCTGACGTTGCCGTCAACTACTGCCGTCAAGACGCGCTGAGACCCCGCCAAGCACATGTTGACGGGGTCTCAGATTTGCAACTGCGATTTCCGGAGAACCGATCCGCGCTACCGATTCAACATCGAGGCACCAGATCCACCAGCACCGTCCGGAATTCGAAGAATCTATTCCTCGATAAGTTCATCGAGCCTATCTGCCGATTTCGGAGTTCCCAGTTCTTGAGCGGTAGACACGAGGCGCTCATAGTAAGCCGAGGAGATCGGAAGAGAATCCTCGTAGATCCATGAGCACATCGTATCGAATGCCAACTCCTCTTCACCCACGCTCATCAGGTGGCGAACGTCGGCAATAACCTCTTCCGAAGTCAGAGGAGATTCCTCAAGGAGCTGCGAGACGAGAGCCCGCACGTACTGATACCGTTCCATATGCCACACTCCTTCACTTCGGGAAAGCCGTGAGAACTCTACCGGTTAGCGGCTCATAGCGAACCTCGATGCTTACCCCTCGCACCTCTCCAGTGATTGCCTGAACGGCAGGATCACCCTTCCTCGTCCGGAGAGTTTTCTCAGCATAATTAGCTGAACCGGTTTTCCAGACACGCGTACTGTTTGGGCTCGTGGCGACATCTGCCACGGCGTCCAGGATGTCATCGTCGCTCCACCCCTTTGGAAAGACTGTCTTTCCAGGCAGTCCCGGATAAGCATGTCCGTCGAGGATGTGCTGGGCATCGTCACCAAGCAGCTCTCGCCCAATCCCGCCACAGTTGCTGTTGTGAACGAGGACCGGAGTCTCACCCGCGAGTACATAGTACGTGTGCTACGTGGCACCCCTCTACCTGCTTCTTCGCTGGTCAGAGCGGGTTTTGCGTTCCGCTGGTGTCCGTGGTTGTGCGGGGAGATCCGTGGCTGTTGCCGTCGCTACTGCCGTCAGGAGTCGGGCGGCGGTGCTGGTGCCATTTCTCGCGCCGCCGGTCACCGCGGATTTTGTCGGGCCACCGTGTATGCGGTGGGGCCGGTAAGCCCTGTCCCTGTGCCGTCGAGCATGTCCAGGACCTCGAAGCCGGCGCCCTCCACGTAGCGTTCGAGCTCCTGGGGGAACAGGACGCGCCTGCGGATCTCGTCTCGGGCCTCGTCGCCCGAGGGGAGCATCCAGTGCCGGTGCATGGTGTTGATCTGGGTCCGCAGGTCCCACGTGTGGCGGATGGTGACGGTCGCGGATCCCGTCGGAGTGTCGACCGTGGCGGTGGTCGGCTCGGTCCGGGTGATCGGGGCGACGGGGGAACACAGCACGAGCAGCGCTCCCGGCCGGGCATGGGCCGCGAAAGTGGCGAAGACCTGGCCGATGTCGTTGTTGTCGTGCACGTAGGCGAGGCTGTTGCCCATGCAGGTCACCACGTCCATGCGGCTGCCGAGTCGTGCGGTGCGCATGTCGCCGGTGCGGATGTCCAGCCCGGGCCGGGCCTGCTGGGCGTAGTCGACCATGCCGGGCTGGAGGTCCACGCCGATGCACTCGAAGCGCTTGGCGAGGATCTCCAGGTCGCGGCCGGTACCGCATCCGAAGTCGACCAGGGTCCGGGCGTCCGGCCGGTGCAGCTCGATCAGGGTCTGGCACATTCCGGCGCTCGTGCTGTCGGACTGGACCACGTCGTAGAGTGCCGGATCGCGGTACAGGAGGTTGGTGGCTTCCACGTGCTCGGCTTCCGTGTCGGGGCTAGTCACATGAGGCTTCGCAGCCCGACCTCCAAGGCGAGGACATCGCACAGCAGATCGGGGACGACCGGCGCGGAGTCGGCGTTCCTCCGTGCCTGGGCGAGAGCCTTGCCGTCAACGTAGCCGAGGTCGACCAGGATGGACTCCTTCAGCATGTCGTCCAGGACGGGCAGGCCGCAGGACCGCAGTCCCTTCTCCAGGACGGCCAGGAAGTTCTCCGGTTCGGCCGGCGCGGCCACCCACTCGGGCAGCCCGGCCCGTCTGATCCGTTCGCGGAACAGCGCCTTGCCGCGCTTGTACTCGTGCGGTAGCTGCTCCATGAACCGCACGATCCGTGGGTGCACGAGCGGGCTCACCGGCCAGATTCCGGCCCGGAGGAATCCGGGGTTGTGCATCCCGAACGCCATCAGGGTCGGTACGGGCAGCACCGGGATGGGGGCCAGGTACTCATTCTCCTCGGAAAGCGCTCGGACCGCCTTCTTGCCGAGCCACGGCACGGGTTCCGGCGTCGGCAGTTCGACCTGCGTCCTGGAGTGGTGTGCGTTGATCTCGTCCCCGCCGCTGCCCGTGAACATGACCTCGCATCGCCGGGCGGCTGCCTGCTCTCGTACGACGTCGAACGCCTCCTGGTAGAAGGCTCCGGCCGGATCGTGCGGCTTGCGCACAGCGCGCACGCCTCCAGCGCAGAAGGGTGGGTGCTGCATGGCGGGGGTGGCCGTGTCTCTGAAGCCGCAGTGCTCCACAAGGACCCGACGCCGCTCGCGCTGTTGCCTGCCGGTGCTTCCTCCCACCAGCAGGCCGAAGCTGTACACATCCGGGAAGCGGGCCGCCTTGATGGCCAGGGCGACGTTCCCGGAGTCCGCGCCGCCGGACAGTTCGACGCCCACGCATCCGGTTGCCGTCGGCGCCTGACGGATCACGTCGGTCAGCAAGTCGTCCAGTGCGGCTAGCGGATCAACCCCGAGCCGGAGCGTACGTGGTTCAAGTACGTGTTCGGCGGGTTCGGGGTAGTGGATGCTGAGTCCCGAAGGGGTGAACGTGGCCGCTGCCCGTTCGGTGAGGCGGTAGACGCCTTCGAAGAGCGTCTCGGACGTGTAGCGGTGCTGCCTCGTCAGCGTGCGGGCGACAACGCGCGGCACCAGGCGGTCGGCCCGCAGATGCAGTCGCAGCAGCGTCAGGTCCCAAGAGGCGTGGAACTCGCCGGCCTTCTCTGCCAGGTAGAGCGGGGCTGTGCCGAAGACGCCCGCCGCCAGGCGGGCTTGTCCGGGCTCCATGGTGAGTTCGACGAAGTCGGCCTCGTCCCCCTTGCACTCCTTCACGCGGACCCGTACGCGCGGCGCTTGGTCGTCGTTGACCTCCATGACCAACGTGGACACGTTCGCGGGCTCGATCCAGCTCTCGCCGTTGACCCAACGGCCGCCCTCTGACCTCCACTTGGGCTCCTGGAGATCGGCCAGGCGCAGACGCATCGACAACATATAGTCCTCTTCCGATGTCGTGCGGCGGGGCGGGGCCGCGCACGGCCCCGCCCCGCCTGGCGTCAGCCCTGGATCACTTGCTGCAGTGGTCGCCGTTGTTGTCGCCGCCGCCCGGCATCTTGTCGAGCAGCGCGGCTTCGACGGCCGGGACGCCGGTGATCAGGTCGCCGGTGAACAGCTCGTCCACGTTCATCGTTTTCTCCCTTACGGTTTTCAGTGGACTCCGCGGCGGATGCTGCGGAGTTGGACCCGTCCGGCTGCCGGACCCTTGCGAAGAAGGCAGCCGGACGGGGTGCCCACCGCTTCCGGCGGCGGGCCCTCCCTCGTCACAGGTGGGGAGCCTGGGTGCGTGACGGGGAGGAGTCAGGTGGGTGTGGATGCGGCGGCGACACCCAGGACGAAGCCGACCGATCCCGAGATGGTGATGATCAGGACTGGTCCGGCGTAGCGGCCGACGGCTGCGGCTAACCGGTTCACAGCCGCTCTCCGCGGCTGCGCTGGTTGGCTTCGCGTACTGCGACGCTCAGCTTCTCCGCGCCGTACTCGGGCGTGGCACTGCGGTGCTGCGGGCAGAGACACGGCGAGAACCGGTTCGAACCCGGCGGCATGTCCGCGCCCTCGTAGGTGTTGATCCTCAACACCCCGTCCATGCCCCGTTCCTCGGTCATCCGGGCCAGACGGGCCCGTGCTTCGCTTCTCATCCCTCAGCCCTTCAGACGACGGCTGCGGCGAGGACTCGCCGTTGCCTGCTGTCTCTACGCAACCGCACGACCACGCTCAGCGGTACCGTTGCCGCAGCACCAGGACTTGAAAGCCTTGAAAGTTCGCAAGGTCACGGGGAGTTGAGGGCATGGCCAAGCGTGAACCGAACGTGGCGCTCGGGCGCCTGATCGCCGAGAGCCGTTGGACTCACCGCCAGTTCGCGCGGGCGGTGAACCGCGTCGGCACCGAGACCGGGATCCCTCTGCGCTATGACGAGTCGGCGGTGAGCCACTGGCTCGGCGGCACCGTCCCTCGCGGTGCGGTGCGCGGATGCATCCTCGAAGCTCTCTCCCGCCGCCTCGGCCGCCCCGTCACCCATGCCGAGGCCGGGCTGCCCGTTCCACACGATCGCTCCTCCGCGGCTGCGGATACCGTGGAAGGGATGATCGACCTGGGGAGGCTGGATATGGACCCGTCCCGCCGCAGTGTCCTGGGGGCCGGCCTGTTCTCCGTGGCCGTCACCATTCCCGGCTGGCCTGATGTAGTCGGGCGTGCCGATGCTGTCCAGTCCGGCCGCACAGCACGCATCGGCATGAACGAAGTGGACATGGTCGTCGCCATGACCGAGCGTGTCTCGGAGCTGGACGATGAGTTCGGCGGCCGTCACGCACGCCCCATGGCGGCCTCGTTCATGGTCAACACCGTGGCCTCCTACCTGCGTGCCGACGCACCTGAGGACGTACGCAAGGCGATGCTGTCCGCCGCCTCGGACCTGCTCTACCTGACCGGCTACATGGCCGTGGACGAAGGTCTGCACGGTCTCGCGCAGCGCTACTACGTCAAGGCTCTGGAGCTGGCGGGCGCTGCCGAGGACCACCTGACGTACTGCACCACCCTGCGGGGCATGAGCGTCCAGGCGGTCGACCTCCGCCACGGGGCGAAGGCTATGGAGCTGGCCGATGCCGCTGCCGCGGCTTCCCCGAAAGCCGGCCCTCGGATGCTGGCCTTCCTCGTCGGCCAGCAGGCGCATGCCGCCGCGCAGACCGGCGACCGTGCGAGCGCGCTGCGCTACATCCGGGAGGCCGAGGCGGCCATGGACCGTGCCGAGTCACGCGGCAAGGCGTTCGGCTCGTATGACCCTTCTTCGCTCAACTACCACGTCAGCCAGGTGCGTTACGAACTCGGCGACAAAGCCGGAGCCGCCGAAGCCATGCAACAAGCGGACCGGCTCCGCCCCAGCGCGTACCAGCGCACACGAGTACACCGTCGCGGACTGTTGGCAGAGCGGCAGTTGGAACTCGGCCACCTGGAAGCGGCGTGTGCCACCTGGCACCAGGCCCTCGACGACTACCCCAAGGTGCAGTCCGGCCGCGCCGACGACCGCGTGAAGGCGATGTTCGGTCTCTTGCGCCCTCATCTGAAGAACGCGACGGCGCTCGACCTGTACGACCGAGCACGGACGATCGCACCACCGTCGCTGGTCGCCTGATCCCCGTGGCACCTTCAAGCTCAGCCACAGAAAGTCAGCCACGACGGCGGGTGCGCCGACAGATCACCCGCCACGTGTGTCTCCAGCAACCCCGCACCGGCCTCAACCACGCCTCTTCCTTCCGTCACAGCATCCGCCCCGCTCCGGCCTGGCCGCTCGGCAGCGGGCTGGGCTGCTCGATCTGTGCCCTCGCCTTTGATGGCACGCCGACGACGATCGCGGCTTTTCGCTGCCGCGGCCTGACGTGATGCTGTGCGGCGTTCGGCGGAGCGGGCCGGCGGCGCCGCTGCGGGCCGATGCTGTTGCTTCCGGAATCGAGGTCGGCTCGCTTGCCTGCCACTGCGCGCCGAGTGGCCGGTGGGCGTCGCCAGCGGGGCGGCAGACAGGAGCGGGCGGCGGTCACCGGCCGCCGGTGCGCGGCGGCCCGCGCAAGCGGGACGCCCTTCTTGATCAAGTAAAGAAACTCTGAACAGCTCGCCGCGTGCTGCGTGTGTCCGGTCCCGGGAGATGCTTGACACTTCGGTCCCAGG
>NZ_KQ948808.1 GCF_001514205.1 Streptomyces griseoruber
GGTGATGCCGGTGGTCAGGTGGCCGTCGGACTCCTCAGGCCGGTTGAGCATGAGCGCGAGGTAGTCCTGGCCGTTGGTGCCGGTGAACACGCCGGTGCGGCTGCCGCGCAGCGTGGCCGGGTCGATGCCGGAGCGTTCCAGTGCCT
Source organism: Streptomyces griseoruber (assembly GCF_001514205.1). GTDB lineage: Bacteria > Actinomycetota > Actinomycetes > Streptomycetales > Streptomycetaceae > Streptomyces > Streptomyces griseoruber. Next base: position 147 of record NZ_KQ948808.1, read on the forward strand.
CCCAGGAGGTCTCCAGCAGCAGGCGCTGCTGGGGGTCCATGGTCGTGGCCTCGCGGGGCGATATGCCGAAGAACGTGGAGTCGAACAGCGGCGCGTCGTAGAGGAAGGCTCCCTGGCGGGCGTACGTGGTGCCGATGCCGCCCGCCGAGTCGAAGACGCCGTCGAGGTCCCAGCCACGGTCGGCCGGGAAGTCCGCGACGGTGTCACGGCCCTCCGTGAGCAGCCGCCAGAACTCCTCGGGCGTGTCCGCTCCTCCGGGAAAGCGGCAGCCCAGGCCGACGATCGCGACGGGCTCCTGGCGGTTCGTCTCGACGTCATGAAGACGCTTGCGGGTCTGGCGGAGGTCCGCCGTCACCCTTTTCAGGTAGTCCCGCAGCTTCTCTTCATTGCTCGCCATCGTGCTCCACTTCCTCGCGAAAAAGCCGTGAACGGACCCGTCGCCCAGGGCCGGATGGTCAGATCCCGAGTTCCTTGTCGATCAGGTCGAACATCTCGTCGTCCGTCGCCCCGTCCAGTTCCGCGATCGCGTCGTCCGTCTCGTCGGCGGCGTCGGTGCCGGTCCATGTCGCCAGCAGTCCCCGCAGCTTCGCCGTGATCTCCGGGCCGGCCTCGCCGCCGGCCGCGGCCTGGGCCGCGAGGACCCCCGCCAGTCGGTCGATCTCGGCGACGAGCCCGGACCCCGCGGCCGGGTCACCGTCCGGGCCGACGAGTTCGCCCTCCAGGTACCGGGCGATGTCCACGGGCGCCGGGTAGTCGAACACCAGGGTCGCCGGCAGCCGGAGCCCGCTGGCGGCGCCGAGCCGGTTGCGCAGCTCCACCGCGGTCAGCGAGTCGAATCCGGCTTCCCGGAACGCCCGGCCCGGATCCACCGCTTCGGACCTGGCGTGTCCCAGAACCACGGCGGCCTGCTCCCGCACCAACTGCACGAGAACCGCTGACCGTTCGTCGGCGCCCAGTCCGGCGAGCCGCTGCCGCAGCGCGTCCGCGTCCGCTCCGGACGCGGCGTCCCGCAGCGCGGCGTCGGCCTCCGGTATCTCCCCCAGCAGGGCGGTACCCCGCCCGGCGGTGAAGGCGGGGGCGAAGCGCGTCCAGTCGACCCGCGCCACGACGGCGGCCGGTTCGCCGGCGCCCACCAGTCGCTCCATCGCCCCCAGCGCCGGCTCGGGGTCCAGTCCGGTCAGGCCCCGGCGGCGCAGATACTCCTCGACACCGCCGTCGGCCGCCATGCCGTCCTGCGCCCACGGTCCCCACGCCACGGACGTGGCCGGAAGCCCGGCCGCCCTGCGCCGCTCGGCGAGGGTGTCCAGGTAGGCGTTGGCGGCGGCGTAGTTGCCCTGGCCCGGCGAGCCGACGGAGCCCGCGAAGGAGGAGAACAGCACGAACGCCGACAGCTCCCGGTCACGCGTCAGCACGTCGAGGTTGCGGGCCGCGACGGCCTTGGCGCGCAGGACGGCCGCGAAGCGCTCCGGGGTGAGCGCCTCCACGAGCCCGTCGTCGAGGACGCCCGCCGTGTGCACCACCGCGTCCACGGGGTGCTCGGCCAGCAGCGCGGCGAGCGCGTCCCGGTCCGCCGCGTCACAGGCGGCCACGGTCACCCGTACGCCCGAGGCCGTGAGTTCGTCGCGCAGATCTGGTGCGCCGGGTGCGTCGAGGCCGCGCCGGCTGACCAGGACGAGGTGCTCGGCTCCCCGCGCGGCGGCCCAGCGGGCCACCCGGGCGCCCAGCGCACCCGTACCGCCCGTGATCAGCACGGTGCCCGAGGGACGCCAGGCCGCGCCGAGGTCACCGGCTGCCGTGCGGCCGATCCTCCGCCCGAGGACACCGGTCCCCCGGATCGCCACCTGGTCCTCTCCCGAGCGGCCCAGGAGCACGCCGACGAGGCGGCCCGTGGTCCGCCGGTCGACGAGGCGGGGAAGGTCGACCAGACCGCCCCAGCCCTCCGGGTGCTCCAGCGCCGCGACCCGGCCCAGTCCCCACACCGCGCCCTGCGCCGGGTCGGGCGCCAGGTCGGACCGGTTCACCGAGACCGCGCCCCTGGTCAGTGCCCACAGCGGGCCGGCGATGCCGGCGTCGCCCAGCGCCTGTACGAGTACGGCGGTGGCGGCGGGGCCGACCGGAACACCATCACCGGCGTCCGCCCCACCGTCGGCGGTGTGCTCGTCCTGCGGCCCGGACAGCGCCAGGAAGGACAGGACACCGGCGACCGGATCGTCCGCCGCCGCCGAGGTCAGGAGCGTGGCCAGCGCGGCCCGGTCGGTGCCGGGCTCGTACACGACCGGTACGAGCTCGGCCCCGTACGCGGCCAGCCCCTCCAGCACGGCATCGCTCCACGCGTCCTCCCGCAGCGCGGCGGGCAGCACGGCCAGCCAGCGTCCCGGCAGCGCACCGCCGGACACCGCACCGAGCGGTCGCCAGTTCATGGCGTAGAGCCAGTCGTCGACCCTGGACTGCTCCTGCTGTCCCCGCCACCACGACGACAGCGCCGGCAACAGCCCGTCCAGTGTGTCCTGGGCCACCCCGAGCGAGTCGGCCAGTGTACGGGCGTCGCCCCGCTCGACGGCCGTCCAGAACCCGGCGTCCGCGCGGCCGGAGGCGCCCACCGCGGACGGGCCGCCCAGCCTGGCGCCGTCGGGCCAGAAACGCTCGCGTTCGAAGGCGTAGGTCGGCAGGTCCACCACGGTCGCCCCGGTCGGGGCGTAGAGGGCGCGCCAGTCCACCTGCCCGCCGTGCAGATGCAGCCCCGCGACCGCGGAGAGGAGCGAGTGGGCCTCGGTGCGGTCCTTGCGCAGGGTCGGGGTCAGCAGAACACCCCGGTCCTCACCTTCGAGACCGCTCTGCGCCAGCGCGGTCAGGGTCCCGTCCGCACCCAGCTCCACGAACCGCGACACCCCCTGCACATCCAGACACCGCACCGCATCGGCGAACCGCACCGGCCGACGCACGTGCTCCACCCAGTAGTCCGGCGAGGTCAGCTCCTCGGCGGTGGCCGCGGCCCCCGTGACGGTCGAGACGATCGGTGTCCGCGGCTGCTCATACGACAGGGACTCGGCCACCGTGCGGAACTCGTCCAGCATCGGTTCCATCAGCGGGGAGTGGAAGGCATGGCTCACCCGCAGCGCCGTGACCTTGCGGCCCTGGCCGCGGAAGTGGTCCGCGATCTCCTCGACGGCTTCGACGGCACCCGAAACGACCACCGCCCGCGGCCCGTTGACCGCCGCGATACCCACCCCGACACCGAGCAGCGGCAGCACCTCCTCCTCGGACGCCTGGAGCGCCACCATCGCACCACCCTCAGGCAGCGCCTGCATCAGCCGGCCCCGCGCCACCACCAGACGGCACGCGTCCGCCAGCGACCACACCCCGGCCACATGCGCCGCCGCGATCTCACCGATGGAGTGACCCGCCAGCACATCCGGGCGCACACCCCACGACTCCAGCAACCGGAACAACGCCACTTCCAGCGCGAAGAGAGCGGGCTGCGCGAACTCCGTACGGTTCAAACGCTCGGCATCCTCACCGAACACCACCTCCCGCAGGGCAAAGGGGAGTTCCGCATCCACGGCATCGAAGGCCTCGGCGAACGCCGGGTAGACCTCGTACAACTCCCTTCCCATGCCGAGTCGTTGCGAGCCCTGCCCGGCGAACAGGAAGGCGAGCCGTCGGCCCGAGCGGCCGGGCGTGCCAGTGATCACGGAGGCGTCGTGCTCGCCGATCGCCAGTGCGCGCAGTCCGCGCAGCAGTGCGGCGCGGTCGGCGGCCAGGACTGTGGCGCGGTGCTCCAGCCAGGGGCGGAGGGACGCCGAGAGGCCCAGGTCGCTCAGGCGCAGTCCGGGGTCGGCGTCGACCTGGGCCCACAGCCGTTCGGCCTGGCCGCGCAGGGCACCCTCGGACGCGGCGGACAGCGTGATCGGGGTGAGCGGCAGCTCGTCGGCTGCCGTGGCCGGTTCGGGGCCCGTGTCGGGGAGCGTGGGGAGGGGATCGGGGGACTGCTCGATGATGACGTGGGCGTTGGTGCCGCTGATGCCGAAGGACGACACGCCGGCCCGCCGGGGACGGCCCTGCGGCTCCGGCCACTCCACGTTCTCCGTCAGCAGGGTGATGTGGCCGGCCGCCCAGTCGACGAACGGCGACGGCTCGTCGGCGTGCAGGGTGCGCGGCAGGACACCGTGCCGCATCGCCATCACCATCTTGATCACACCACCCACACCGGCCGCCGCCTGCGTGTGACCGATGTTCGACTTCAACGAGCCCAGAAGCAGCGGCTCTTCACGCTCCTGACCGTAGGTCGCCAGCAGCGCCTGCGCCTCGATCGGATCACCCAACGGGGTACCCGTGCCATGCGCCTCCACCGCGTCCACATCGGCCGCCTTCAGCCCGGCACCCGCCAGCGCCTGCCGGATGACGCGCTCCTGGGAGGGACCGTTGGGCGCCGTCAGACCGTTGGAGGCGCCGTCCTGGTTGACCGCGGAACCCGCCACCACCGCCAGCACCCGGTGACCGTTGCGGCGCGCGTCCGACAACCGCTCCAGCACCAGCATGCCGATGCCCTCGGACCAGGCGGTACCGTCGGCGCCGGCCCCGAAGGACTTGCAGCGGCCGTCGGAGGCGAGGCCACGCTGCTGGCTGAAGTCGACGAAGGTGTCCGGTGTGGACATCACCATGACGCCGCCGGTCAGGGCGAGATCGCACTCCCCGGCCCGCAGCGACTGGGCGGCCAGGTGAAGGGTGACCAGGGAGGAGGAGCACGCGGTGTCGACCGTCATCGCCGGGCCCTCGAGGCCGAAGGTGTAGGCGATACGGCCGGAGTGGACGCTGCTGGTGTTGCCGGTGAGCAGGTAGCCGTCGGAGTCGTGCTCGCCCTCGCGCAGGCAGGAGTTGTAGTCCTGCCCCATGACACCGGCGAACACACCGGTGCGGCTGCCGCGCAGCGAGGTCGGGTCGATGCCCGTCCGTTCCAGGACCTCCCAGGACACTTCCAGCAGGAGCCGCTGCTGTGGGTCCATCGCCAGCGCCTCGCGCGGCGAGATCCCGAAGAGTCCGGCGTCGAAGGAAGCCGCGTCGTAGAGGAAACCGCCCCGGCGGACATAGGTCCGGCCGAGTCGGCCGGGCTCGGGGTCGTACAGCGCCTCCAGGTCCCAGCCGCGGTCCGTCGGGAAGTCGCCGATCGCGTCGCCGCCCTCGCTGACCAGTCGCCAGAGGTCCTCGGGCGACTCGACGTCGCCGGGAAACCGGCACGCCATGCCCACGATGACCACCGGGTCGTTGTCCATGCCCTTCCAGGCATGCGGTGCCGCCCCGTGGGCCTCGGCGGCGTCACCGGCGAGGGCGGTCAGCAGGTGCCGGGCGAGCACGACGGGCGAAGGGTGGTCGAAGACCAGCGTGGCGGGCAACCGCAGCCCGGTCGCCGCGTTGACGCGGTTGCGCAGTTCGACCGAGGTCAGTGAGTCGAAGCCGAGGGTCCTGAACGCCTGTCCGGGGTCCACGTCGGCGGCGGAGGCATGGCCGAGTACCTGGGCCACCAGACCGGAGACCAGCTCCAGCAGGAACGGTTCGCGTTCGGCGGGGGGCAGGGCCGCCAGCCGGCTCCGCAGGCCGTCGCCGCCGGTGCCGTGACCGCCGGTGTGCGCGGTGCGCCGGGCCGGGCCGGACACCAGTTGCCGCAGCAGGGCGGGTGTTTCGGAGAGTGCGCGCAGCGCACGGAGGTCGAGGTTGACCGGGAGCAGGAAGGAGGGCTCGGCGTCCTCGAGTACGGCGTCGAGGACCGCGAGGCCCTGCTCGACGGCGAGCGGCCGCACGCCGCCGCGCGCCATACGGTTCAGGTCCGCCTCGGTGAGCTCGGCGGTCATGCCCGCGCCGGGTGCCCAGGGGCCCCAGGCGAGCGAGACCGCGGGCAGGCCGAGGTTCCGGCGGCACCGGGCGATGGCGTCCAAGTAGGCGTTCGCCGCAGCATAGTTGGCCTGTCCGGCGCCGCCGAAGGTGGCGGAGACCGAGGAGAAGAGCACGAACGCGGCCAGGTCCAGGTCCCGGGTGAGCGCGTCGAGGTGTTCGGCCGCGTCCGCCTTGGGACGCAGCACCGTGAGCAGCCGTTCCTCGGTGAGGGAGGTCAGCACGCCGTCGTCGACGACTCCGGCGGTGTGGATCACCCCGGTCAGCGGGCGGTCGGCCGGTACCGACGCCAACAGGTTCTCGAGTGCCTGCCGGTCGGCCACGTCGCAGGCCGCGACGGTGACGTCGGCGCCAAGGCCGGTGAGTTCGGCTGTGAGTTCCGCCGCGCCCGGGGCCTCGGGTCCGCGCCGGGCCGCCAGGAGCAGGTGCCTTACACGATGGTGGGTGACCAGGTGACGTGCGACCAGGGCGCCCAGGCCGCCGGTGCCTCCGGTGACGAGGACGGTGCCGTCCGCGAGGCGCACGGTGCCGCCCTCGCCGCCGGGGCCGGCGTCGCTGGTGGCGGAGGTGGAGGCGGAGGCGGAGGCGGAGGCGGACAAGGGTGCGGGGACCAGCCTCGGAACGAGTACCTCGTTCCCGCGGACGGCCAGTTCGGCCTCGGCGGCGGGGAGATCGGGTCCGGCGAGCAGTGCGACCAGGGTGTCCCAGGATCCGGGAGTGCCGTCCAGGTCGGCCAGCACGAAGCGGCCGGGGTTCTCGGTACGGGCCGAGCGCACCAGACCCCACAGAGCGGCCGTCGCCGGATCCGACTCCTCCTCGGGCCGCACCGCCACCGCACCCCGGGTGACGACGACGAGCCGGGCCTCGGCGAGTTCGTCGGCCGCCAGCCAGTCCTGTACGAAGGCGAGCGCGGCGGTGGTGACGACGTGGGCCGCGGCGGAGGAACCGCCCAGCGAGGCGTCCGCGGGGCCGCTCCACGGCAGCAGCACGGTCCCGGGGACGGGCTCACCGTCGTGCACGGCCCTCGTCAGCTCCGCCCGGGTACGGGCGGGGACGGCGGGGTGCCCGGCGGTCGGGTGGTCTTCCGGGGCCGCCTGGTCCGTCAGCAGCACCATGCGACCGTCCCCGGGCGCCGGCCCGTCGGCGGGGGCCTGAGCCGAGGCCGGGGAGGGCAGCGCAGTCCAGTCGATCCGGTACGTCCCGGCGGGGGTGGCCGGGCCTGGACCGCCCACCCCTTCGGCGGGCACCTCGCGCAGCGCCAGCGACTCGACGGCGGCGACCGGGCCGCCGGACGGGTCGGCCAGGTACAGGGACACCGCGTCGGATCCGGCCGGAACCACCCGTACCCGCAGGGCACGCGCCCCTCCCGCGTACAACGACAGCCCGCGCCACGAGAACGGCATCCGTCCGGCGCCCGCCTCGCCGAGGGGACCGAACAGGACGGCGTGCAGGGCGGAGTCGAGCAGGGCGGGATGCACCCCGAAACGGCCCGCGAGCGCCTCGTGTTCCTCCGGCAGGGCGACCTCGGCGAACACCTCCTCGCCACGCCGCCACACGCGGCGCAGCCCCTGGAACACCGGGCCGTACGCCAGCCCGGCAGCGGTGAACCGCTCGTACACATCGGTCACGGGGCGGGGCTCGGCGCCCGGCGGCGGCCATGCGACGAGGTCGGACGGCGCGTCGCGGTGTGCTTCCGCCGCGGTGTCCGCGGCCAGCACACCGTCGGCGTGCAGCACCCACGGGGTGTCGTCCGAGCCTTCCTCGGGGCGTGCATGCATCTCCACGGTGCGCCGCCCCGAGTCGTCGGCCGCACCGACGCTGACCCGCACGCGGACCAGGCCCCGCTCCGGCACCAGCAGCGGCACCGCGATCGTCAACTCCTCGACCCGGGTGCACCCCACCTGGTCGCCCGCGCGCAGCGCCAATTCGGCCCAGCCCGTACCCGGGAAGACCACCGCGCCCAGGACGTCGTGGTCCCGCAGCCACGGGTGTGAACTCAGCGAGAGGCGCCCGGTCAGCACCGCTCCCCCGTCGGCGAGTTCCACGGCGGCGCCCAGCAGCGGGTGCGCGGCCGCGTCGAGCCCGGCGGCGGCCAGGTCGCCGGGGCTGTGCGACGGCTGCGGCCAGAACCGCTTCCGCTGGAAGGCATACGTCGGCAGCTCGACGACGCGGGCGGCGCCGGCGGGGAGGACGGCACGCCAGTCCACATCGGCGCCCGCGGTGAACAGGGCGGCGAGCGCGGCGAGCGCGGCCGGT
>NZ_KQ948809.1:0-1364 GCF_001514205.1 Streptomyces griseoruber
GGGACTGGTGGAAGAGGGTCATCTACGTTTCCTCGCGTGGGGGCTCAGTGGGCGGCGGCCGGGACGGCGGGGACGAGAGTGCGGCGGAGCCGGTTGAAGAACTTGGGCTGATTGAGGGAGAGCACGGCGACGGGGGTGCCCTCGCGCCGGTAGACGGCCGTGAAGGAACGGCTGCCGGGGTCGCCCTCGACGACCTCGGGCTCGGCGCCGGGAGCGACGTACCCGGCGAGCTGGATGCGCACCCCGTACTGGTCGGACCAGAAGTACGGGGCGGTGGCCGGAGCGGGGGCGGACACCCCGGTGAGCAGGGTGCGGGCGGCGGTCTTCGCGTGTTCGCCGGCGTTGCTCCAGTGCTCGATCCGGGCGTGCCGTCCGGTGAACGGGTGGGGGCAGCGGGCGACGTCACCGACGGCGACCACACCGGGGACACCGGTCGCGCAGCCGGCGTCGCACACCACCCCGTCGTCCACCGGCACTCCGGAACCGGCGAGCCAGTCGGTGGCGGGCCTGACCCCGACCCCGACCACGACGACGTCGGCGGGCAGGACCCGCCCGTCGGCCAGCCGCACGCCGGTGACCCGGCCCTCGCCGAGGAGTCCCGCGACGCCGGTCCCGCACAGCAGACGGACCCCGTGGTCGGTGTGGAGCGAGGAGCACACCAGCCCCATCTCGCGCCCCAGTTGGCGTTCGAGAGGGATGCCGAGCGCCTCGACGACGGTGACGTCGAGGCCGAGTCCGCGGGCGGTGGAGGCCACCTCGGCGCCGATGAACCCGGCGCCGATGACGACGAGCCGGGGCCGGCCGTTCGTCAGTTCGGCGCGCAGCGCCAGGGCGTCGTCCAGGGTGCGCAGGGTGTGGACGCCGGCCAGGCCGTCCGTGCCGGGCAGGGTGCGGGCGGCGGCGCCGGTCGCGATGACGACCCCGTGGGTGCGCACATGCCGTCCCCCGGCCAGGGTGACGGTCCGGGCGCCGGGGTCGAGGCGCACCGCGCGCTCGCCGAGCAGCCACTGCACGTCCAGGTCCGCGTATTCCTCGGTGTCGCCGAGCGAGAGCGCGGCGGCGTCGACGTTCCCCTTGAGGAAGTCCTTGGACAGCGGCGGGCGGTCGTAGGGGGTGTGGCGCTCCTCCCCCACGACGACGATCTCGCCGTCGTAGCCGTCCGTTCGCAGCGCGCGGACCGTGCTCAGGCCTGCCAGCGATGCTCCGACGACGGTGATGCTCCTCATGCGGGCTCCAGACAAGCTGTCTCACATGGCACAACGACATCCGTTATACGCAACATGGTTTGGGTGGGAAGCGGGAGTTGTCAAGAGGGTGGAGGGGGGCGGTCAGCGGGCGGGACCCACGTCGAGCTTGTCCTGGAG
>NZ_KQ948809.1:2260-7158 GCF_001514205.1 Streptomyces griseoruber
CTGTCGACGTCGTAGCGCTCGATGGAGGCGACGTCGCCGAGCCGCTCCACGACCGCGCCCAGCACGTCCTCCTCGAAGGACGGCGGGTTCTCCGCCAGGCACACCCACACATAGCCGAGCCACTCGCGGACATGGACGTTGATCAGGCCGTACGCGGTCCGGTCGATGTCCGGCATCGAGGTCAGGTTCGGGGCGGCGACGAGCTTGCCGTCCAGGCCGTACGTCCAGGCGTGGTACGGGCACTGGAAGGCGCGCTTGACCTCGCCGGACTCCTCGGTGCAGAGCTTGGCGCCACGGTGCCGGCAGATGTTGAGGAACGCCCTGACCGAGTTGTCCCGGGCCCGGGAGACGAGCACGCTCTCCCGGCCGACCTGGTACGTACGGAACGCGCCGGGCTTGTCCAACTCGCAGGCGCGGGCCACACAGAACCACATGGCCTCGAAGACCCGCTCCTGCTCCCGGGCGAAGATCCCGGGGTCGGTGTAGTACTCGCCGGCCAGCGTGGGGATCAGGCTGGCCGGCAGGTTCGTGCTGGTCATCGTGTCACCTTCGGAGAAGTCGGACGCCCGCGGCGGGGGTCGAACGGGGCGAGGGGTGGTCGGCATGCCGTTCCCATGGACGGTCTCCACCGCGACGACGGCGCGTACCTCGTGTGCCACGGTCGATCGCTCGCCCGGAGCGTTCGGCGGGGGCCGGCGAGAATCCGGAGACTGTTGCGTATTTTGCAACCTCATTCGCCATAAGCAACGCCTGCCATGACTGTCTCCTCGCGGGCGCCCCCTGTCAAGAGGCCCGTACGCCGACGGGGAGCACGCGATCACCGCCGCACGCCACACCCGCCGGCAAGACCCCGTCGACCCCTCTCCACCGTTCCCGACCCCTTGACCACCGGGTCGCCGGCATTGGAGCATGTTGCGTATCACCCATAGTGTTGCGCGATACGCACCAGATGGAATGCGCACCCGATCACGGAGGATGGCCATGTCTCCTCGACCGCAGCCCGGCCGCGAGTTCGTCCTCACCCTGTCCTGCCCCGACCAGGCCGGCCTGGTCCACGCCGTGACCACCTTCCTGCTGAACCGTTCCGGCAACATCCTGGAGAGCCGGCAGTTCGACGACCGGATGTCGGGCCGCTTCTTCATGCGGGTGCACTTCGACGTCTCGGACCCCGGGGTCTCACTGGAGGACCTGCGGACCGGTTTCGGCCCGGTCGGCCAGGCGTACGGGATCAGCTGGCAACTGCACGACGCCTCGACCCCCACGCGAACCCTGATCATGGTCTCGAAGTTCGGCCACTGCCTGAACGACCTGCTCTTCCGCAGGTCCACCGGCTCGCTGCACATCGAGATCCCGGCGATCGTCTCCAACCACCGCGACTTCGAGCCGCTGGCACAGAGTTACGGCATCCCCTTCCACCACATCCCGGTGACCAGGGAGACCAAGGCCGAGGCCGAGGCGCGGCTGCTGGAGCTCGTGAGCGAGCTGGACGTCGACCTGGTGGTGCTGGCCCGTTACATGCAGATCCTCTCCGACGACCTGTGCAAGCAGCTCGACGGCCGGGCCATCAACATCCACCACTCCTTCCTGCCCAGCTTCAAGGGGGCCCGGCCGTACGTCCAGGCGTACCAGCGGGGTGTGAAGCTCGTCGGGGCCACGGCGCACTACGTCACGTCCGACCTCGACGAAGGCCCGATCATCGAGCAGGACGTCGTCCGGGTGGACCACTCCCGCGACCCCGAGGAGCTGGTCACCATCGGCCGGGACGTCGAGGCCCGGGTGCTCGCCCGCGCCGTGGAGTGGCACAGCGAGAGCCGTGTACTGGTGAACGGGAAGTGCACCGTGGTCTTCCGCTGACGACCGACCGGCCCTAGGGTGCGGGGAACCGGTCGGCGTCAAGTGTCCGACCGGCCCCTTGTCCAGTCGCTGTGGCCTCTCGCCCCAGATCGACCCTTGCGTATAGTTGCGCTATGAGCAACTACGCGGCAGAGGGCGCAACGACAGGCGCGGTGAACGGCGTGCAGTCCGTCGACCGTGCCGTCAGCGTCCTGGAGATCCTCGCCCAGCGCGGCGAGGCCGGTGTCAGCGAGGTCGCCGCCGAGATCGACGTCCACAAGTCGACCGCGTTCCGCCTGCTCGGAGCGCTGGAGGCACGCGGTCTGGTCGAGCAGACGGCCGAGCGCGGCAAGTACCGGCTCGGTTTCGGGCTCGTGCGGCTGGCCGGAGCCGTGACGGGCCGGCTCGACATCACCCAGCAGGGCCGGGTGGTGTGCGAGCGGCTCAGCGACCAGATCGGCGAGACCGTCCACATCGCGGTCCTCCAGGAGCACTACGCCGTCAACCTCCATCAGGTACGCGGCCCCGGCGCCGTCGGCACGCACAACTGGGTGGGGCAGCTCACCCCGCTGCACGCCACGTCGAGCGGCAAGATCCTGCTCGCCCATCTGCCCACGCGGACACGTGGCGACGTGCTCACCGCTTCGGGGCTGCGCAAGCTGACGCCGCACACCCTGACGGCCAGGTCCACGCTGGAGAAGAACCTCACCGAGGCGCTCGAACGCGGGTACGCGACGACACTGGAGGAACTCGAGATCGGGCTGCACGCCATGGCGGCCCCGATCCGCTCCCGGGACGGCGAGGTCATCGCCGCGCTCAGCGCCTCCGGCCCGGCCTACCGCTTCACCGAGGCACGCATCCATGAACTCGCCCCGCTGCTGGTCGAGGGCGCGGCGGAGATCAGCCGCCGGATGGGCCACCTGGGCTGAGACCGGCCCGCGCGCGGCACCCACGCCCCACGGCGCACCGCACCACTCAGTTCATCCGACGGCCTCGGCGCCCCAGCGGGCGGTCACCCGCACCGCGTCCAGCGTCGAGGCGACATCGTGCACGCGCAGACACCACACGCCCTGCGCCGCGGCCAGCACGGACACCGCGGTGGTCGCGGCATCCCGCTGCGCCGCCGGGCGGGGCCGCCCCGTCACCGGGTCCGCCAGCAGAGCGCCCAGGAACGACTTGCGCGACGCCCCCACGAGCAGGGGACAGCCCAGCGCGCGCACCTCCCCGAGCCGGCCGAGCAGCTCCCAGTTGTGCCCGGACTCCTTCGCGAAGCCCAGCCCGGGGTCGACGATCAGAGACCCGGGCGCGACCCCCGCCGCCAGCGCGGCGTCGATCCTCGTCCGCAGCTCGTCGAGCACATCGGTCACGACATCGCCGTAGCGGGCCTTCGCCTGCATGCCCGCGGCGTGTCCGCGCCAGTGCATCACCACGTACGGCGCACCGGCCCGCGCCATCAACGGCAGCATCGCGGGATCGGCGAGCCCCCCGGAGACATCGTTGATCAGCCGGGCGCCCGCGTCCAGCGCACGGGCGGCGACCTCGGCCCGCATGGTGTCGACGCTGACGACCGCGCCCGCCGCGGCCAGTTCCCGGACCACGGGCAGCACACGGCGCAGCTCCTCCTCCACCGGCGGACGCACGGCGCCGGGCCGGGTGGACTCACCGCCCACGTCCACGATGTCCGCACCCTGCTCGACCAGCGCGAGTCCGTGCGCGACGGCCGCCTCCGGGGCGAAGGACAGCCCGCCGTCCGAGAACGAGTCGGGCGTGACGTTCACGACGCCCATGACCAGTGTCCGGCCGGGCCGCGGAAGCCCGTGCGGGTGGAGCTCGGGCGTACCCGGGCGGAGAGGGGTGGCGGAGTGGGCCGTGACGGTCACAGGGGTCCAGCCTTAGTGGGGGACGTGCGCGTTCATACCGCGGCGGCGTTCTTCTCGGCGGCCTCGACGACGTTGGCGAGCAGCATGGCCCGCGTCATGGGGCCCACCCCGCCGGGCATGGGCGCGAGCCGGCCGGCGACGGTGGCGGCGTCCGGGTGGATGTCACCGACCAGGCCCTGGTCGGTACGGGTGATGCCGACGTCCAGGACGGCCGCGCCGGGGCGCAGCATGTCCTTGGTGACCAGGCCGGGTGAACCGGCGGCCGCGATGACGATGTCCGCCTCCCGGACGTGCCAGGCCAGGCCCTTGGTCCCGGTGTGGCACAGGGTCACGGTGGCGTTCTCGGACCTGCGGGTGAGCAGCAGCCCGATGGGACGTCCTACCGTGATGCCCCGGCCGATCACGCACACCCTCGCTCCGGCGAGGGGCACGTCGTGACGGCGGAGGAGTTCGACGATGCCGCGCGGGGTACACGGCAGCGGTGCGTCGACCCCGAGGGCGAGCCGGCCGAGGTTCACCGGGTGCAGTCCGTCGGCGTCCTTGGCCGGGTCCATGCGTTCCAGCACGGCGTTCGCGTCCAGGTGGCCCGGGAGCGGGAGCTGGACGATGTATCCGGTGCAGGCCGGGTCGGCGTTGAGTTCGTCGATGACGTCCTCGACCTGCTGCTGGGTGGCGTCGGCGGGCAGATCGCGGCGGAGGGAGGCGATGCCGACCTGCGCGCAGTCCCGGTGCTTGCCGGCGACGTAGGCACGGCTGCCGGGATCGTCGCCGACGAGGACGGTGCCCAGACCGGGCGGGCGACCGCCCGCCGCCGTCAACTTGGCCACACGCTCCGCGAGTTCGCGGCGAATCTCGGCGGCGGTGGTCTTGCCGTCCAGCAGTTGTGCGGTCACCGGCGGTGTTCCTTCCCTCGGAGTGGACGCTGCTCGCTAGTGCCGCGGCAGGCAACGTTTGCCCGTCAAGGAGCGGCGTCCGGTGCGTCCTCTCGGCGTGCCGGCCGGAAGTCCTCGTACTGGACGTACTTGGGCTTTCGGCCGGTGCGGCGAGAGTGCGTGCCGGGCGTCGCGACGGGGCGAACGTCGCCTGCCGCGGCACTAGCCGCGCAGGCGGGACATGGACGGGTCGAACAGGGGCTCCTCGGCGACGACCGCGTCGACGCGCCGGTCGAAGTAGCCGATGTGGAGC
>NZ_KQ948810.1:0-2865 GCF_001514205.1 Streptomyces griseoruber
CCGCGCCCTCGCCGACCGGAACGTCACCCGCTCTCTCGAACTCGGCCCCGACGGCACCCTCACCGCCCTCGCCCTGGCTCTGCTGCCCTCCGCGGCGGAGGACCGGGAAGGAGAACCGGCGCAGCACGTGGTGGTGCCCGCGCTGCGCAAGGAAGGGGCGGAGCCGGGCACCCTGCTCGGTGCGGTCGCGACCCTCCACGCACACGGGCACAGCCCGGACTGGCCCGTGCTGTGCCCCGGAGCACGCCACGTCGACCTGCCCACCTACGCCTTCCAGCGCGTCCGGTACTGGCCGGCCGACGCGGCCTCCGACCAGGAGGGCGGCCAGGCGCACGCCGTCGACTCGGCGTTCTGGTCCGCCGTCCGCAGGGGCGACGTCCGCGACCTGGCGCACCGGCTGGCACTCGACCCGGACGTCCTGGCACCCGTGCTCCCCGCCCTCACCTCCTGGCACCACGACAGCATGCGGCGCGCCACCGCCGACTCCTGGCAGTACCGGGAGACCTGGACACCCCTGCCGTCCCCCACAGGTACCCCGGCCGGCGTCTGGCTGGTGCCCTTCTGCGTCGGTGACCCGGACACCGCGGCAACGGCCGACGCCCTGGTGGAGGCGTTCACCGCAGCCGGTGCGGACGCCCGCCTCCTCCCCGTGGCCGCGGACGCGGACCGCGCCCCGCTCGCGGAAGCGCTCACCGAGGCCGCGGGTGCCCGTGGCGGTCCGCTCCAGCTGCTGTCGCTGCTCGCCCTCACCGAGGCACCTCACCCGGCCCACGCCGAAGTGCCTCTGGGACTGCACCTCAACACCCTGCTGGTGCAGGTGCTGGCCGAGACCCGCACCCGCGCACGGCTGTGGGCGGCCACACGGTCGGCGGTGTCCGTCGGCGCCGCCGACCCGCTGACCCGTCCGGTCCAGGCCACCACCTGGGGGCTCGGCCGGACCGCGGCCGTCGAGCACTCCGATCTGTGGGCCGGCCTCCTCGACCTGCCGCAGCGGCCGGACCCGCGGACGCTCGCCCGGCTGGTGGCGCTCGTCGCGCAGCCGGGTGACGAGAACGAGCTCGCCGTCCGCGACTCGGCCGTCTTCGCCCGCCGACTGACCCGCGTCACCCGCGACGGCGACGAGGCCCGTCCCGCACCGCGGTTCACCGGTACGACGCTCATCACCGGCGGCACCGGAATCATCGGCGCCCATGTGGCGCGCCGGCTGGCCGGGGAGGGCGCCGAGCATCTCCTGCTCGTCAGCCGCAGGGGTCCGGCGGCTCCCGGCGCGGAGGATCTGCGCCGCGAACTGGAGCAGTCGGGCACCCAGGTCACCGTCGCCGCCTGCGACCCCGCCGACCGGTCCGCGCTGCGGGCGCTGCTCGCCACCGTCCCGGCCGACCGGCCGCTGACCTCGGTGCTGCACGTCGCGGGCGTCCTCGACGACGCGCCGCTCACCGCGATGGACCCCGAGCGCTACGCCACCGTCCTGCGCGCCAAGCTGCGCGCGGCCGACAACCTCGACGAGGCCACCCGGAACCTGGACACCCCCCTCACTGCGTTCGTCCTGTTCTCGTCCATCGCCGGTGCGCTCGGTTCGGCCGGACAGGCCGGGTACGCGGCCGGCAACGCCTACCTCGACGCCCTCGCCCGGCGGCGCCGCGCCGCCGGACTCGCGGCCACCTCCGTCGCCTGGGGACCCTGGGCCGGCGGTGGCATGGCCGACGACCCCGCGGTACTGAACCGGCTGCGGCGCGGCGGCCTGACCCCGATGGAGGTCGAACCGGCGCTCACCGCCCTCGGCAGCCTCCTCGCCCACGACGACACCTGGGCGCTGGTCTCCGACGTCGACTGGGCCAGGATCGCCGCCGGGCGGCGGGGACTGCCCGGCGGCAAACTGCTGAGCCGCATCCCGGAAGCCGTCCGTGGCATGGCGGTGGCCCAGGGCTCGACGGCCGGGCACGGCGGCGGCCTGCGCGCCGAACTCGCCCCGCTGGGCGCCGTCGAGCGCCGGCAGCTGCTGCTCAAGCTGGTGCGCCACAGCGCGGCCACCGCGCTCGGCCACCCGACACCGGAGAGCATCCAGCCGGCCCGCGCCTTCCAGGACTGCGGCTTCGACTCGCTCACCGCCGTCGAACTGCGCAACCTCCTGGCCACCACCACCGGACTCACCCTGCCGACGACCCTGGTCTTCGACCACCCGACTCCCCTGGCCCTCGCCGAACACCTGGTGCGCGAACTCGACGACGGCACACCGGAGTCCGGCCATCGCGCCCCCGGAGCGGACCTGGTCCGGGCGGGCGGCCACGGCGACGACGAACCGATCGCCATCGTCGCCATGGCCTGCCGGCTCCCCGGCCGTATCACCTCGCCCGAGGAACTGTGGGATCTCCTGGCCCGGGGCGGTGACGCCGTCGGCTCCTTCCCGGCCGACCGCGGCTGGGACCTCGACGCGCTGTACGACCCCGACTCGTCGCGCCCCGGCACCAGTTACGTGAACGAGGGCGGCTTCCTGTCCGGCGCCGACGCCTTCGACGCCGCCTTCTTCGGCATCTCTCCGCGCGAGGCCGTCGCCATCGACCCCCAGCAACGACTGCTCCTGGAGGTCTCCTGGGAGACCGTCGAGCGGGCCGGCCTCGACCCGCGCTCACTGCGCGGCAGCCGTACCGGCCTGTTCGTCGGCTGCGGCCACCAGGGCTACGGCGCGACGTTCGGCGAGGTCCCGGACGACGTACGCGGCCATCTCCTCACCGGCAGCGCGGCGAGCCTGGCCTCGGGCCGGGTGGCCTACGCGCTCGGCCTGGAGGGACCCGCCGTCACTCTCGACACGGCGTGTTCGTCGTCGTTGGTGGCGTTGCATCTGGCGGTGCAGGCGTTGCGTGGGGG
>NZ_KQ948810.1:3613-6069 GCF_001514205.1 Streptomyces griseoruber
ACGGCCGCTCTGGCTCGGCTCGTTGAAGTCGAACATCGGGCACACGCAGGCGGCGGCCGGTGTCGCGGGTGTGATCAAGATGGTGCTGGCGATGCGGCACGGTGTGCTGCCGCGCACTCTGCATGTGGACGAACCGTCCTCGCACGTGGACTGGACGGCGGGTGCGGTCGAGCTGCTGACGCGGGAACAGGAGTGGACCGGTGCGGAGGGCCGGCCGCGCCGCGCCGCCGTGTCCGCCTTCGGGCTCAGCGGCACCAACGCCCATGTCGTCCTGGAGGAACCGCTCCCCGCCGACACCCCGGAACTCACGCCCGCCCCGAACCCCCCGTCGGCCACGGTGCCCTGGCTGATCTCCGGCCGCAGCGACGCAGCGCTGCGCGCCCAGGCCACCCGGCTGGCCGAGCACATCGAGTCGCTCCCCGAGCTGAGCCCCGCCGTGGTCGCCCACGCGCTCGCCACCTCCCGGTCCGCCTTCGAACACCGTGCCACCGTGGTCGGTGCGGACCGCGACGACCTCCTCGCCGCACTGAAGGCCGTCGGCCGGGGCGAGCCCTCGCCCGTCGCGGCCGTCGGCACGGCCGAACCCGACGGCAGCCTCGCCTTCCTCTTCGCGGGGCAGGGCTCCCAGCGGCTCGGCATGGGCCGTGAACTGTACGAGACCTTCCCGGCGTTCGCGGACGCGTTCGACTCCGTCTGCGCCCACCTGGACAACGAACTCGGGCGGTCGCTCAAGGAGATCGTCTTCGGTGACGACGAAGCGGTGCTGAGCCGCACGGAGTTCACCCAACCCGCCCTCTTCGCCTTCGAAGTGGCGTTGTTCCGGCTGCTGGAGTCGTGGGGCGTCCGCCCCGACGTGCTGGCCGGCCACTCCATCGGCGAACTGGCCGCGGCGTACGTCGCGGGAGTGTGGTCCCTGGACGACGCCTGCCGCCTGGTCGCGGCCCGTGGTCGACTCATGCAGGCGCTGCCCGAGGGCGGCGCCATGGTCGCGCTGCAGGCCTCGGAGGAGGAGGTGCTGCCCCTGCTGGCCGGGCAGGAGGCCGAAGCCGGCATCGCCGCCGTCAACGGGCCGCAGTCCGTCGTGATCTCCGGCGCCGCGGACTGTGTGTCGGGGATCGCCGCACACTTCCGGGGCCTCGGCCGCAGGACGACCGCGTTGCGGGTCAGCCATGCCTTCCACTCGCCGCTGATGGAACCGATGCTGCGGGACTTCCTGCGCGTCGCCGAAGGCCTGACCTATCACCGCCCGCAGATCCCCGTCGTCTCCGACGTCACCGGCACCCTGGCCGACCCTGGCGAACTGTGCGCGGCCGGCTACTGGGCGGCGCACGTCCGGCAGCCCGTACGCTTCGCCGACGACGTACGACGCCTGCGCGAGCAGGGCGTCACCCGCTACCTCGAAGTCGGCGCCGACGGCACCCTCACCGCCCTCGCCCGCACCTGCCTCTCCGACGACCCGTCCGCGGGTAGCGGCCCGCTGCTCGTCCCCGCGCTGCGCAAGGACCGCCCCGAGGTCGCCGGTCTGTACGGCGCCCTGGCCCTCCTCCACGTCCACGGCGTCGACGTCGACTGGTCCCCGGCGCTCGGCGCCGCCCCCACCACTCGGGCGGCGGACCTGCCGACCTATGCCTTCCAGCACGAACGCTACTGGCTCGACCACGGCACGGCGGCCCCGGGCGGAGCCGGGGAATCGGCACGGACCGCGGCGGACACCGCCGACGACCGGTTCTGGGAAGCGGTCGAGTGCGAGGACGTCGACGCCCTGACGCAGACCCTGGGTCTCCCGGCCGAGGAGATCGGCGCGGTCGTCCCCGCGCTGGCCTCCTGGCGGAAGCGGCAGCAGCAGGAGAACGCCGTCGAAGCCCTCTCCTACGAGGTGGTGTGGAAGCCCGCCACCGTCGAACCGGCCACCGCCCCGGACACCACCGACGCCCGCTGGCTGCTGGTCCTTCCGGGCACACCCGACGTCGACGACCCGGCGGTCACCGCCCTCACCACAGCCCTGGGCGGACCCGACCGCGTCACCCCGGTCACCGTCACCGCCTCCACCGACCGCGCCGCACTCGCCGGCCGGCTGCGGGACGCCACCGCGGGCCACCCGGTCGGGGGCGTGCTGGCCTTCGCGGGACTCGCCGGAGCCGACACCGACGGCCTGCCCCTCGGCCCCGCTTCGGTCGCCACCGTGTTGCAGGCGGTCGGTGACGCGGGGGTGGCGGGCCGGGTGTGGGTGCTGACGCGTGGGGGTGTGTCGGTGGGCCGTTCGGACGGTCCGGCCGATCCGGTGCAGGGTGCGGTGTGGGGTCTGGGCCGGGTGGCGGCGCTGGAGTATCCGGATCGTTGGGGTGGTCTGATCGACCTGCCCGAGGTCCTGGACCGCCGGGCCGTCACACGCCTCACGGGCGTGCTGTTCGGCGGCGGTACGGAGGACCAGGTGGCACTGCGGCCCTCCGGTGTCC
>NZ_KQ948810.1:6654-7589 GCF_001514205.1 Streptomyces griseoruber
GATCTCCGGCACCCTCGGCACCACGGGCCAGGGCAACTACGCCTCCGCCAACGCCTTCCTCGACACGCTCGCCCAGCGGCGCCGGGCGGCCGGGCTGCCCGCCACCTCGATCGTGTGGGGCCCGTGGGCCGACGGCGGCATGGCCGACGAGGAGGTCGTGCACTGGCGCATGCACCGCGGCGGTGTCCTGCCGCTCCAGCCCGCTCTCGGCATCCTGGCCCTGCATCGCGCCGTCGGCGAGCCCCGGCCGGTCGTCATGGTCGCGGACATCCACTGGGCCGAGTTCGCCCCCGCCTTCACCATCACGCGCCCCAGCCCGCTGATCGAGTCGCTGCCGGAGGCCCGCGCGGCCGTCGAGAACGCCGGGGCCGCCTCCGAACGGTTCGGCCGCGGCGACGGCTCCGTCCTGCGCGACCAGCTCATCGGACTCACCCCCGCGGAACAGGAACGGGTGCTCCTCGAAGTGGTCCGCTTCTGTGCCGCCGGCGTCCTCGGCTACGCGGGGGCGGTCGCCGTCCCGGCCGAGCGTGCCTTCCGCGACCTGGGCGTCGACTCCCTCACCGCGGTCGAACTCCGCGGCACGCTCGCCATGGCGACCGGCGTCCCCCTGGCCGCGACGGTGGTGTTCGACTATCCGACCCCGGTACTGCTCGCGCGGCATCTGCGGGAGCGGTTGCTGGGTGATGCGGCCGAGGCGGAGCCGGTCGGGCCGGTTTCGGGGGGTGCGGTCGTCGGTGACGATCCGGTGGTGATCGTCGGGATGGCGTGCCGGTTCCCGGGTGGGGTGCGGGATCCGGAGGGGTTGTGGCGGCTGCTGTCCGAGGGCGGTGACGCGGTCGGCCCGTTCCCCGCCGACCGAGGCTGGGACCTTACGGCCCTGTACGACCCCGACGCCGAGCGCAGGGGCACGAGTTACGTGGACGTGGGTGCCTTTC
>NZ_KQ948811.1:2294-4760 GCF_001514205.1 Streptomyces griseoruber
GTCGGGCACGCTGTTGGGTGTCTGAGGGAATGAACCCTCGGATGCCGGCCCCGGTGAAGCATCAGAGTTCTGGTGTGTGACGGGTGGCTGGTCGTTGTTTGAGAACTGCACAGTGGACGCGAGCATCTGTGGCCAAGTTTTTAAGGGCGCACGGTGGATGCCTTGGCACCAGGAACCGATGAAGGACGTGGGAGGCCACGATAGTCCCCGGGGAGTCGTCAACCAGGCTTTGATCCGGGGGTTTCCGAATGGGGAAACCCGGCAGTCGTCATGGGCTGTCACCCGCTGCTGAACACATAGGCAGTGTGGAGGGAACGCGGGGAAGTGAAACATCTCAGTACCCGCAGGAAGAGAAAACAACCGTGATTCCGGGAGTAGTGGCGAGCGAAACCGGATGAGGCCAAACCGTATGCGTGTGAGACCCGGCAGGGGTTGCGTATACGGGGTTGTGGGATCTCTCTTCCACGGTCTGCCGGCCGTGGGACGAGTCAGAAACCGTTGATGTAGGCGAAGGACATGCGAAAGGTCCGGCGTAGAGGGTAAGACCCCCGTAGTCGAAACATCAGCGGCTCGTTTGAGAGACACCCAAGTAGCACGGGGCCCGAGAAATCCCGTGTGAATCTGGCGGGACCACCCGCTAAGCCTAAATATTCCCTGGTGACCGATAGCGGATAGTACCGTGAGGGAATGGTGAAAAGTACCGCGGGAGCGGAGTGAAATAGTACCTGAAACCGTGTGCCTACAAGCCGTGGGAGCGTCGGAATGTGCTTGCACATTCTCGTGACTGCGTGCCTTTTGAAGAATGAGCCTGCGAGTTTGCGGTGTGTTGCGAGGTTAACCCGGGTGGGGTAGCCGTAGCGAAAGCGAGTCCGAACAGGGCGTTTCAGTAGCACGCTCAAGACCCGAAGCGGAGTGATCTAGCCATGGGCAGGTTGAAGCGGAGGTAAGACTTCGTGGAGGACCGAACCCACCAGGGTTGAAAACCTGGGGGATGACCTGTGGTTAGGGGTGAAAGGCCAATCAAACTCCGTGATAGCTGGTTCTCCCCGAAATGCATTTAGGTGCAGCGTCGTGTGTTTCTTGCCGGAGGTAGAGCACTGGATAGGCGATGGGCCCTACCGGGTTACTGACCTTAGCCAAACTCCGAATGCCGGTAAGTGAGAGCGCGGCAGTGAGACTGTGGGGGATAAGCTCCATGGTCGAGAGGGAAACAGCCCAGAGCATCGACTAAGGCCCCTAAGCGTACGCTAAGTGGGAAAGGATGTGGAGTCGCAGAGACAACCAGGAGGTTGGCTTAGAAGCAGCCACCCTTGAAAGAGTGCGTAATAGCTCACTGGTCTAGTGATTCCGCGCCGACAATGTAGCGGGGCTCAAGCGTACCGCCGAAGTCGTGTCATTGCAGCATAAAGCCCCAACGGGTGCTGTGATGGGTAGGGGAGCGTCGTGTGCCGGGTGAAGCAGCACCGGAAGGTAGTTGTGGACGGTTCACGAGTGAGAATGCAGGCATGAGTAGCGATTCACACGTGAGAAACGTGTGCGCCGATTGACTAAGGGTTCCTGGGTCAAGCTGATCTGCCCAGGGTAAGTCGGGACCTAAGGCGAGGCCGACAGGCGTAGTCGATGGATAACCGGTTGATATTCCGGTACCCGCTGTGAAGCGTCAAACATTGAACCAGGCGATGCTAAGTCCGTGAAGCCGCCCCGGAGCCTTCGGGCAAGGGGGAGTGGTGGAGCCGACGGACCAGACCTGTAGTAGGTGAGTGATGGGGTGACGCAGGAAGGTAGTCCAGCCCGGGCGGTGGTTGTCCCGGGGTAAGGGTGTAGGGCGAACGGTAGGCAAATCCGCCGTTCATGGAGCCTGAGACCTGATGCCGAGCCGATTGTGGTGAAGTGGATGATCCTATGCTGTCGAGAAAAGCCTCTAGCGAGTTTCATGGCGGCCCGTACCCTAAACCGACTCAGGTGGTCAGGTAGAGAATACCGAGGCGTTCGGGTGAACTATGGTTAAGGAACTCGGCAAAATGCCCCCGTAACTTCGGGAGAAGGGGGGCCACGCCTGGTGAGGGGACTTGCTCTCCGAGCTGGGGGTGGCCGCAGAGACCAGCGAGAAGCGACTGTTTACTAAAAACACAGGTCCGTGCGAAGCCGTAAGGCGATGTATACGGACTGACGCCTGCCCGGTGCTGGAACGTTAAGGGGACCGGTTAGTCACATTTCGGTGTGGCGAAGCTGAGAACTTAAGCGCCAGTAAACGGCGGTGGTAACTATAACCATCCTAAGGTAGCGAAATTCCTTGTCGGGTAAGTTCCGACCTGCACGAATGGCGTAACGACTTCTCGACTGTCTCAACCATAGGCCCGGTGAAATTGCACTACGAGTAAAGATGCTCGTTTCGCGCAGCAGGACGGAAAGACCCCGGGACCTTTACTACAGTTTGATATTGGTGTTCGGTTCGGCTTGTGTAGG
>NZ_KQ948811.1:4966-5749 GCF_001514205.1 Streptomyces griseoruber
GTTCAGGTGGAGTCGTCGTTGAAATACCACTCTGGTCGTGCTGGATGTCTAACCTGGGTCCGTGATCCGGATCAGGGACAGTGTCTGATGGGTAGTTTAACTGGGGCGGTTGCCTCCTAAAGAGTAACGGAGGCGCCCAAAGGTTCCCTCAGCCTGGTTGGCAATCAGGTGTTGAGTGTAAGTGCACAAGGGAGCTTGACTGTGAGACCGACGGGTCGAGCAGGGACGAAAGTCGGGACTAGTGATCCGGCGGTGGCTTGTGGAAGCGCCGTCGCTCAACGGATAAAAGGTACCCCGGGGATAACAGGCTGATCTTCCCCAAGAGTCCATATCGACGGGATGGTTTGGCACCTCGATGTCGGCTCGTCGCATCCTGGGGCTGGAGTCGGTCCCAAGGGTTGGGCTGTTCGCCCATTAAAGCGGTACGCGAGCTGGGTTTAGAACGTCGTGAGACAGTTCGGTCCCTATCCGCTGTGCGCGTAGGAGTCTTGAGAAGGGCTGTCCCTAGTACGAGAGGACCGGGACGGACGAACCTCTGGTGTGCCAGTTGTTCTGCCAAGGGCATGGCTGGTTGGCTACGTTCGGGAGGGATAACCGCTGAAAGCATCTAAGCGGGAAGCCTGCTTCGAGATGAGGACTCCCACCCACTTGATGGGGTAAGGCTCCCAGTAGACGACTGGGTTGATAGGCCGGATCTGGAAGCACAGTAATGTGTGGAGGTGACCGGTACTAATAGGCCGAGGGCTTGTCCTCAGTTGCTCGCGTCCACTGTGTTAGTTCTGA
>NZ_KQ948812.1:0-1320 GCF_001514205.1 Streptomyces griseoruber
CCCCGAAGCACACACCGCACTCACCACCCCCTCGGCCACCACCGGGCAGCAGGAGGGCGAACAGGAGCCCGGGCTGCGGGAGAAGCTGGGCGGGCGGTCGGCGGACGAACGAGGGCAGGCACTGCTCGACCTGGTCCGCCGGCGGGCGGCCGAGGTACTGGGACACGGCGACACCGCCGAGGTGGCGCCGGGCCAGGCCTTCAGGGAACTCGGCGTCGACTCGGTGACCGCCGTCGAGCTGCGCAACCGGCTGGCCGCCGAGACCGGCCTGAAGATCCCCAGCACCCTCGTCTTCGACCACCCGACGCCCCGCCATCTGGCGGCCTTCCTCGACGCCGAACTGTTCGGCTCCGAGGAAGCGGACCCGGAGACCGTCCTCGCCGCCGAGCTGGACCGGCTGGCCTCCACGATTTCAAGGCTTTCCCCAGAGAACAGCGCCAGGACTCTCGCGAAGGCACGCCTGCGCAGCATGCTGACCGAGCTGGGTGATCAGAGCGAGGGTGATCCCAAAGCCTCCGTCACCCAGCACCTCGAGGCGGCCTCGGACGACGAGATCTTCGACTTCATCAACCGGGAACTCGGCCGGTCCTGAGCGCCCGCGTCACAGCAGGCCGAATCGTTCCTACCGCTACGACGTATGGGGCAAGTTCCAATGGCGAATGAAGACAAGCTCCGGGACTACCTCAAGTGGGTCACCGCCGACCTGGCCGAGACGCGTCTGCGCCTCCAGGAGCTGGAGGCCCGCGCGGACGAGCCCATCGCGATCGTCGGCATGAGCTGCCGGTTCCCCGGCGGGGTGCGCTCCCCCGAGGACTACTGGCAGCTCCTGGCCGCCGGCGCCGACGCCATCTCCGCGTGGCCCACGGACCGCGGTTGGGACACCGAGGCGCTCTACGACCCGGAAGCCCGGCGGGTGGACGGCAGCTACGCCCGTGAGGGCGGCTTCGTCCTCGACGCCGGCGACTTCGACCCGGCGTTCTTCGGCATCTCGCCACGTGAGGCCGTCGCGATGGACCCCCAGCAGCGGCTGCTGCTGGAGGCGTCCTGGGAGGCGTTCGAACACGCCGGCGTGGACCCCGAGTCGGCGCGCGGCGGCCGCGCCGGCGTCTTCGTCGGATGCAGCAACCAGGAGTACGGCGCGGGCCTCAGCGACATCCCCGACGACGTACGAGGCCACCTGCTGACCGGCAACTCCACCTCCGTGGTCTCCGGACGCGTCTCGTACGTGCTCGGCCTCGAAGGGCCTGCGGTGACGGTGGACACGGCGTGTTCGTCGTCGTTGGTGGCGTTGCATCTGGCGGTGCAGGCGTTGCGTGCGGG
>NZ_KQ948812.1:2268-4840 GCF_001514205.1 Streptomyces griseoruber
TGCGGGGTTGTCGGCCGCGGATGTGGACGTGGTGGAGGCGCACGGTACGGGGACCACGCTGGGTGATCCGATCGAGGCGCAGGCGTTGCTGGCGACGTATGGGCAGGGTCGTGAGCGGCCGCTCTGGCTGGGGTCGGTGAAGTCGAACATCGGTCACACGCAGGCGGCCGCCGGTGTCGCGGGTGTGATCAAGATGGTGCTGGCGATGCAGCACGGTGTGCTGCCGCGCACTCTGCATGTGGACGAGCCGTCCTCGCACGTGGACTGGACGGCGGGTGCGGTCGAGCTGCTGACGCGGGAACAGGAGTGGACCGAGGCGGAGGGCCGGCCGCGCCGCGCCGCCGTGTCCGCCTTCGGCGTGAGCGGCACCAACGCCCACGCCATCCTCGAGGAGGCACCCGCGGAGGAAGCCCCCGAGAACCTCGAAACGCCCGCCGCCGAAACGGCGTCCGCCGCTTCCCACGCGGTGCCGTACCGGGCCCCCCGGGTACTGCCCTGGGTCCTGTCCGCCCGTACCCCCGAAGCCCTGCCCGCCCAGGCCACCCGTCTCCTCGCGCACCTGCGGGAGCACCCCGGCGCCGAGCCCCTCGACGTCGCCTGGTCGCTCGCCACGCACCGATCGGCCCTGCCGTACCGGGCCGCGGTCGTCGGTTCCGACCGCGCCCGGCTAGCCGACGCACTCACCGCCTTCGCCGCCGGTGACCGGCCCGAGGGCATCGTCACCGGTACCGCCCAGCCGGACGGCCGCACGGCCTTCCTCTTCGCGGGACAGGGCTCCCAGCGGCTCGGCATGGGACGCGAACTCTACGACGAGCACCCGGTCTTCGCGGAGCACTTCGACGCGGTCGACGCGGAGCTGCCGTTCGCTCTGCGGGAGATCGTGTTCGGTGAGGACGCGGATCTTCTGAACCGGACGGAGTTCGCGCAGCCCGCTCTGTTCGCTCTGGAAGTGGCGTTGTTCCGGTTGCTGGAGTCGTGGGGTGTGCGCCCGGATGTGCTGGCCGGGCACTCCATCGGTGAGATCGCGGCGGCGCATGTGGCCGGGGTGTGGTCGTTGGCGGACGCGTGCCGTCTGGTGGTGGCGCGGGGCCGGCTGATGCAGGCGCTGCCTGAGGGTGGTGCGATGGTCGCGCTTCAGGCGTCCGAGGAGGAGGTGCTGCCGCTGCTCGGTGTCGGGGTGGGTATCGCGGCGGTCAACGGGCCGCGGGCGGTGGTCGTTTCGGGTGCCGTCGAAGCCGTCGAGGAGATCGCGGACCACTTCCGTGGCCAGGGCCGCAAGGTCACGGCGCTGCGGGTCAGCCATGCCTTCCACTCCCCGCTGATGGAACCGATGCTGGACGAGTTCCGCACGGTGGCCGAGTCCCTGTCGTATGAGCAGCCGCGGACACCGATCGTCTCCACCCTCACGGGCACGGTCGCCACCGCCGAGGAACTGTGCTCCCCGGACCACTGGGTGCGGCACGTCCGCCAGGCGGTTCGCTTCGCCGACGCCGTGCGCGTCCTTGCCGCGCGTGGCACGACCCGTTACCTCGAACTCGGCCCCGACGGCACCCTCACGGCGCTGGCCCAGGACTGCCCGGAGGCGGTCGCCGCCGGTGACACCGGCGGCAGCGACGGGGTCCTGTTCACCCCCGTCCTGCGCAAGGACCGGGACGGCGTCCTCAGCACGGTCACGGCCCTCTCCCGCCTCCACGCCCACGGCGCCACGATCGCCTGGGAGGCCGTCCTGTCCGGCGGACGCCGGGTGGAACTGCCCACGTACGCCTTCCAGCACCAGCGCTACTGGCTGGCGGACCAGGGACGCCCCGCCGCAGGCAGGGGCGTGGACGACGAGCAGCGCACCGGGGGCGCCGCCGAGACGGAGTTCTGGAACGCCGTCGAGCGGGGTGACCTGGGCTCCCTGGCCGACTCCCTGGGGCTCGCCGAGGAGTCCTTGAACGGCCTCGTCCCGGCCCTGTCGTCCTGGCGGCGCCGGCGCCTGGAACGCTCCCGCACCGACCGGTGGCTCTACCGAGCGCACTGGAAGCCGCTCGAGCCGTCGCCCGCCACCGCGCTCGCCGGCCGCTGGCTCGTACTCCGGCCCGAGGGCACCGGCCAGGACACCGGCACCGACGTCATCACGGCGGAACTCGCCGCGCGTGGCGCCGTCCCCGTGGCGGTCGACCTCCCCGCCACGCCTGAACGGGTGTCGCTCGCGGCGCAGTGGGAGTCGGTCTCCGTCGGCGAGGTCGCCGGGATCGTCCTCGACACCGGCGCCTTCACGGACGCCGTACAGGCGTGCGGCGCGCTGGCCACCGTGTTGCAGGCGGTCGGTGACGCGGGGGTGGCGGGCCGGGTGTGGGTGCTGACGCGTGGGGGTGTGTCGGTGGGCCGTTCGGACGGTCCGGCCGATCCGGTGCAGGGTGCGGTGTGGGGTCTGGGCCGGGTGGCGGCGCTGGAGTATCCGGATCGTTGGGGTGGTCTGATCGACCTGCCCGAGGTCCTGGACCGCCGGGCCGCCAACCGGTTCGCCTCGGTCCTGGCCGGCGGACTCGCCGACGAGGACCAGATCGCGCTCAGGGCGTCGGGTGTG
>NZ_KQ948812.1:5408-6345 GCF_001514205.1 Streptomyces griseoruber
TTCGCGGGAAGCATCGGGGCGGCAGGCCAGGGCAACTACGCGGCGGCCAACGCCTTCCTCGACACGCTCGCCGAGCGGCGCCGGGCGGCCGGGCTGCCCGCCACCTCGATCGCCTGGGGGCCGTGGGCCGACGGCGGCATGGCCGACGAGACCCGCTCCGCCTCGCGGATGCGCCGGGGCGGCGTCCTGCCCATGAACGCCGAGGCGGCCACGGCCGTCCTCGCTCGCGCGGCGGCGTCCGACACGCCCGCCGTCGTCGTCGCCGACCTCGACTGGGCGGACTTCGCTCCCGCTCTCACCCTGACCCGCCCGAACCCGCTGATCGCCTCGCTGCCCGAGGCACGCGCGGCTCTGGAAGCCGCCGCCACGGGGGCCGGGCGCACCGCGATCGACGACCGCGCAGGGCTGCTCGGCCGGCTGACCGGGCTCACCCGCGCCGAACAGGACCGCGTCCTGCTGGAGACGGTGCAGTCCTGCGCCGCCGCCGTGCTCGGCTACGCGGGGGCGGTCGCCGTCCCGGCCGAGCGTGCCTTCCGCGACCTGGGCGTCGACTCCCTCACCGCGGTCGAACTCCGCAACGGCCTCTCCGCCCTCACGGGTGTCACCGGCCTGGCCGCGACGGTCGTGTTCGACCACCCGACCCCGATGGCACTCGCGCGGCATCTGCGGGAGCGGTTGCTGGGTGATGCGGCCGAGGCGGAGCCGGTCGGGCCGGTTTCGGGGGGTGCGGTCGTCGGTGACGATCCGGTGGTGATCGTCGGGATGGCGTGCCGGTTCCCGGGTGGGGTGCGGGATCCGGAGGGGTTGTGGCAGTTGCTGTCCGAGGGCGGTGACGCGGTCGGCCCGTTCCCCGCCGACCGAGGCTGGGATCTGGCCACCCTGTACGACCCGGAGGGTGAGCGTCCCGGAACCACGCTGGTCGATGTGGGTGCCTTCC
>NZ_KQ948813.1:0-1688 GCF_001514205.1 Streptomyces griseoruber
TGAGGTAACCGCCCGAGTCGAGCTCGCCCGAGCGGAGGAAGGAGCCGTAGTCCTGGGCCATGGCGCCGGCGAAGACGCCGGTACGGCTGCCGCGCAGGGTCGCCGGGTCGATACCCGCCCGCTCCAGGACCTCCCACGACGTCTCCAGCAGCAACCGCTGCTGCGGATCCATCGCCAACGCCTCACGCGGCGAGATCCCGAACAGCGAGGAATCGAACAGGGCGGCGTCGTAGAGGAACCCGCCCTCACGGACGTACGTACGATGGGGCGTGCCCGGCTCGGGGTCGTAGAGGCGATCGAGGTCCCAGCCACGGTCGGACGGGAAGCCATCGATCGCGTCACCGCCCTCGGCCACCAACCGCCACAGATCCTCCGGGGAACCCACCCCACCGGGGAACCGGCAGGCCATCCCGACGATCACCACCGGATCGTCACTCACACTCGTCGGCGCAGGCAGCGTCCCGTCGGTGGCGACGGCATCGGGCCCGCCGTCCTCCACCAGTTCCGTGAGTGCGAAGCGAGCCACGTCAGCCGGGGTCGGATAGTCGAAGACCAGGGTGGCGGGGAACCTCATGCCGGTCGCCGCGTTCAGCCGGTTGCGCAGCTCGACCGAGGTGAGCGAGTCGAAACCGAGGTCCTTGAACGTATGGTCCGCGTCGACCTGTTGCGTCGACCCATGCCCGAGCACGGAGGCGGCCTGCGCCGAGACGAAGCCCCGAAGGAAGCGCTCACGCTCGCCGACCGGGAGCGCGAGCAACTGCTGCCGCAGGCTCGTCGCCTCGCCCTCCGTCCCGATCCCGGCCTTGCGGCGGCCATGGCCGCGCACCAGGGCACGCAGCAGCGGGGGCACGTCCTCCGGTGCCCGTCGGCGGAGCGCCGCGATGTCCATGTGGACCGGCAGCACGCAGGCCCGTTCCAGGCCCGCGCCCAGGTCCAGCACGGTGTCCAGCAGTCCGAGGCCCTGGGCGGGGGCGAGCGGGAGCATCCCGTTCCGCGTCAGTCGCCGCAGGTCCGCCTCGGTGAGGTCGGCGGTCATGCCCGCGCCGGGTGCCCACGGACCCCAGGCCAGCGCGGTGGCGGGCAGGCCGGCGGAGCGGCGGCGGGCGGCGAACGCGTCCAGGAAGGCGTTGGCGGCCGCGTAGTTGCCCTGCCCCGCGCCGCCGAACGTTCCGGCGA
The DNA here is from genome assembly GCF_001514205.1 of Streptomyces griseoruber. Classification (GTDB taxonomy): domain Bacteria; phylum Actinomycetota; class Actinomycetes; order Streptomycetales; family Streptomycetaceae; genus Streptomyces; species Streptomyces griseoruber. Next base: position 1,177 of record NZ_KQ948813.1, read on the forward strand.
CGGAGGAGAAGACCACGAAGGCGGACAGGTCGGCGTCGCGGGTCAGCTCGTGCAGATGCGTCACCGCGTCCACCTTCGGCCGCATCACCGTCGCGAACCGCTCAGGGGTCAAGGCGGAGACCACACCGTCGTCCAGGACGCCCGCCGCGTGCACCACGGCAGTCAGCGGACGCCCAGCCAGCACGGCGGCCAACTGGTCACGGTCGGCCACGTCCAGGGCCACCACCTCGACCTCGGCACCCAAGCCGCCGAGCTCCGCGACGAGTTCGGGGGCACCCGGGGCATCGAGGCCACGCCGGCCGGCCAGCAGCAGACGCCGTACCCCGTGCTCGGTCACCAGATGACGGGCCACCAGCGCGCCCAGACCACCCGTGCCACCGGTCACCAGGACGGTCCCGTCCGGATCCAGCGGCGCCGGGACCGTCAGCACGACCTTGCCGACATGACGGGCCTGCGACAGATGACGGAAGGCCTCCGGAGCCCTGCGCACATCCCAGCAGGTGACGGGAAGA
>NZ_KQ948813.1:2518-5613 GCF_001514205.1 Streptomyces griseoruber
AGCCGGAGAAGAGGCCCATGACCCGGTCACCGACTGCCAGCCCCGTCACTCCCGGGCCGACCTCGGTCACCACACCCGCACCCTCCAGACCGAAGTCCTTCGCATCACCGGGGTACATGCCGAGCGTGTTGAGCACATCGCGGAAGTTGACGCCCGCCGCGCGGACGGCAATACGAACCTGCTGATCCGCCAGCTCATCGCAAGGAACACCGCGCAGCGCCAGCCCCTCAAGGGTGCCCTTCTCGGCGATGTCCAGCCTCCAGGCCGGCTCTCCCGAGGGGAGGGTCAGAGCCGTACCGGTCGCGGCGCGGACGAGCCGGGGCGCGTAGGCCGTGCCACCGCGCAGTGCCAGCTCCGGCTCGCCCGAGGCGAGCGCGGCGGGCATCAGAGGCCAGGACGCGTCCGTGCCGTCCACGTCCAGCAGCGCGAACCGGTCCGGTGCCTCGGCGCGTGCCGCGCGGACCAGGCCCCACACCGCCGCCAGAGCCGAATCGGCGGACGATTCGTCGAGGGTGACGGCCCCTTCGGTGATGAGCACCAGACGGGCGCCCTCGAATCGCTCCTCCGCCAGCCAGGCCTGGACGTGGGCGAGTACGTGGGCCGTGACCTCGTGCGCGGCCTCGGCCGCGCCGCCGACCGGCCGCCGCACCCGCACCAGGACGTCCGTCCCGGGCTCCACAGCAGTGTCGGGGAGACCGACGAGGAGAGCGGGGGTCTGCGTCACGCCGTCGACGGAAGGGGCGAGTGGGACCGGGGCCCAGTCGGTCTGGAAGAGGCTGTCGACGTGGCGGGTGTCCGCCTTCGCCAGGTCACCGGACGCCTCCCGCAGCACCAGCGACTCCACCGACGCCACCAACCCGCCCGCAGGATCAGCCAGTTCCAACGCCACCGCGTCCGATCCGAGCGCCATCATCCGCACCCGCACCGCACGCGCACCCGACGCCCACAGCGACACCCCGGACCACGAGAACGGCAACCGCGCCCGCCCGTCCCCGAACACCGACGTGAACATCACCGCGTGCAGGGCCGCGTCCACCAACGCCGGATGCGCACCGAACCGCTCCGCCCCATCCTCGTGCCCCTCGGGCAACGCGACTTCCGCGAAGATCTCCTCGCCTCGCCGCCACACACCGCGCAGCCCCTGGAACACCGGACCGTACGACAGCCCCAGCCCGGCGAAACGCTCGTACACCCCCTCGACCGGCTCCGCCACCGCGTCCCGCGGCGGCCACACACCGAAGTCGAAGGAAGCGGCGGACGGGGCGTCCGCAAAGGCGGCCAGTACACCCGTGGCGTGCAGGGTCCAGGGGAGATCGTCGGGCAGCTCTTCGAGACGGGAGTGGATCTCCAGCGTGCGGCGGCCGGCGTCGTCCGCCGCACCCACCCGCACCTGGACCCGCACCCCGCCCCGCTCCGGCACCACCAACGGCACCGCGACCGTCAGATCCTCCACCCGGTCACAGCCCGCCTGCTCCCCCGCCCGCAACGCCAACTCCAGGAAACCCGTCCCCGGAAACACCACCACACCCGCCACCACATGATCCCGCAACCACTCCTGCACCCCACACGACAAACGCCCCGTCAACAGCAGACCATCGCCACCGGCCAACTCCACCGCCGCACCCAGCAACGGATGCCCGGCCGCACCCAACCCCACCGCACCCAGATCACGGGTGTGCAGGGCGGAGGCGGCGGGCCAGAAGCGGCGCCGCTGGAACACGTACGTCGGCAGGTCGACGGGCGTCGCAGCAGCCGTACCGGTGAAGACGGCGGTCCAGTCGAGAGCGGTGCCCCGTGCGAACAGTTCCGCTGTCGCCGTGAGGAGCGCGTGGGCCTCGGCGCGGTCCTTGCGCAGGGTCGGCGTCAGCACCAGGCCCCGGTCTTCGCCGTCGAGAACGCCCTGGGCCAGCGCGGTCAGCGTTCCGTCCGCGCCCAGCTCCACGAACCGCGCCACACCCTGCTCGTCCAACCGCCGCACCGCACCGGCGAACCGCACAGGCCGACGAACATGCTCCACCCAGTACTCCGGCGACGTCACCTCCTCGACCGCGGCCACCTCCCCGGTGACGGTCGAGACGATCGGAATCCGCGGCTGCCCGTACGACAGACCCTCGGCCACGGCCCGGAACTCCTCGAGCATCGGCTCCATCAACGGCGAGTGGAACGCGTGACTCACCCGCAACGCCGTCGCCTTGCGGTCCTGGACACGGAAGCGGTCGGCGATCTCCTCGACAGCTTGCGCCGCCCCCGAGATCACCAGCGCCTGCGGGCCGTTGACCGCCGCGATGCCCACCTCGTCACCGAGGAGCGGGAGCACCTCGTCCTCGGTCGCCTGGAGCGCGACCATGGCACCGCCCGACGGCAGGGCCTGCATCAGCCGGCCCCGCGCCGCCACCAGACGGCACGCATCGGCGAGTGACCACACACCCGCCACATGCGCGGCCGCGATCTCACCGATGGAATGCCCGACGAGAACGTCCGGACGCACACCCCACGACTCCAACAGCCGGAACAGGGCCACTTCGAGAGCGAACAGGGCGGGCTGGGTGAACTCCGTTCGGTTCAGCAGGTCGGCGTCCTCACCGAACACCACCTCCCGCAGACCGAAGGGCAGTTCCGCGTCCACGGCGTCGAAGGCCTCGGCGAAGACGGGGTACGCCTCGTACAACTCCCCACCCATACCGAGCCGTTGCGAGCCCTGCCCAGCGAACAGGAAGGCCGTACGGCCGTTGGTCTGTGCGGAGTTCCGTACGACGTTGGGCTCCGTACGGCCCTCGGCGAGCGCACTGAGGGCGTGGAGCAGCTCGTTACGGTCGGCGGCCAGGACCACCGCACGGTGCTCCAGGGCGGTCCTGGTGGTGACGAGCGCCCGGGCGGTGTCGGCGAGGGAGAGGCCGGGCCGTGCCTCCACGAAGGCCGCCAGGCTCTCGGCCTGGGCCGACAGGCCATCGCCGGCTGCCGACAACACCCAGGGCAGCACCGACACCTCGTCGCTTTCGGTGCTTTCCGTAGCCACCGCCGTGCAAGGCATCTGTTCGAGGATGACGTGGGCGTTGGTGCCGCTGATTCCGAAGGAGGACACGCCCGCGCGCCGT
>NZ_KQ948814.1:0-3481 GCF_001514205.1 Streptomyces griseoruber
ACCGACCGCGCCGACACCAGCGCGGAACCCACACCCGCCAGGTCCAGCGCCTCCCGCCCCACCACGAACGCACGCAGCAACCCCGCCTGCGCCCGCAACGCCTCCGCACTCCTGCCCGACACCACCCACGGCATCACGCCGGGTGCGGTGTCCTCGGACAGCGAAGTGCCGTGTTCCACCGCCGGAGGCTGCTCGATGACGACATGCGCGTTGGTTCCGCCCACGCCGAAGGCGGAGACGGCGGCCCGGCGCGGCCGGTCCAGCTCCGGCCAGGCCCGCTGCTCGGTCAGCAGCTCCACCGCACCCGCCGACCAGTCCACATGCGACGTCGGCGCATCCACATGCAACGTCTTCGGCAACACCCCGTGCCGCAGAGCCATCACCATCTTGATGACCCCACCCACACCGGCGGCCGCCTGCGCATGCCCGACGTTCGACTTCAACGACCCCAGGAACAGCGGCAGTTCACCGGAACGCTCCTGACCGTAGGTCGCGATCAGCGCCTGCGCCTCGATCGGGTCACCCAGGCGCGTCCCCGTCCCGTGCGCCTCCACGGCGTCGACGTCCGCAGCACTCAGCCGCGCGTCGGCCAGTGCCTGCCGGATGACCCGCTGCTGGGACAGCCCGTTCGGCGCCGTCAGACCATTGCTGGCACCGTCCTGGTTGACCGCGCTCCCCCGCACCACCGCCAGCACCGGATGCCCCAGCCGCACCGCGTCCGACAAACGCTCCACCACCAGCACACCCACACCCTCGGCCCAGCCCGTGCCATCCGCACCCTCCGCGAACGCCTTGCACCGACCGTCCCCCGACAACCCACGCTGCCGACTGAACTCGATGAAGGGTCCGGGAGTCGGCATGACCGTCACGCCACCGGCCAGGGCCATGGAGCACTCGCCGCTGCGCAGCGCCCGTATCGCCAGGTGCAGGGTCACCAACGAGGAGGAGCATCCCGTGTCGACGGTCACCGCCGGGCCCTCCAGGCCGAAGGTGTAGGACAGTCGGCCCGAGACCACGCTTCCCGTGGTGCCGGTCAGGATGTGGCCTTCCGTCTCGGCAGTGCCCTGGTGCAGACGGTGGCCGTAGTCCTGCACCATGGCGCCGACGTAGACGCCGGTGCGGCTGCCGCGCAGCGACGCCGGGTCGATGCCCGCCCGCTCCATCGCCTCCCACGACGTCTCCAGCAGCAACCGCTGCTGCGGATCCATCGCCAACGCCTCACGCGGCGAGATCCCGAAGAACCCCGCGTCGAACTCCGCGGCGTCGTAGAGGAATCCACCCGACCGGGTGTACGACTTCCCCACCGCATCCGGATCCGGATCGAACAGCGCCTCCAGATCCCAGCCACGATCCACCGGGAACCTCGACACGGCGTCCGTCTCGGACACCACCAGCCGCCACAGGTCCTCCGGCGACCTCACCCCACCCGGGAACCGACATCCGATCCCCACGATGGCGATCGGCTCGGCATCGGCCTCACCGTTGACGACCGCCGGCGAAGGCTCCACCGCCGCAACGTCGTCGGGCTCCCCGAGCAGTTCCGCCCGTGCGAACCGGGCCAGGTCGGCGGCCGTCGGATGGTCGAACACCACCGTGCTCGGCAACCGCAGCCCCGTCACCGCGTTCAGCCGGTTCCGCAGGTCCACCGCCATCATCGAGTCGAAGCCCAGCTCACGGAAGGCGCGGTCCGGGGCTACGGGATCCGGTGTGCTGTGTCCGAGCGCCGCCGCGGCCTGCGCGCGGACCAGGTCCAGCACGGCCAGGTACTGTTCCGCCTCGGTCAGGCCGTCGAGCAGCGCCGACGGGCCGGAGCCCGCTCCCTGTGCCGTGCCGGCCGTCTCCTCCAGCACCGCCCGCACCTCGGGGACGTCCGACAGCAGCGGAGACCGACGCACGGCCGTGAACTGGGGCGCGAAGACCTCCCAGTCGATGTCGGCGACGATGCGTGTGGTCTCGGTGGCGGCCGTGACGCGGGACAGTACGGCGACCGCCTGGTCCGGGTTCATGACCCGCACGCCGCGGCTGAGGATCCGGTCCCCGACCTCGCCGTCGGCCATGCCACCGCCGCCCCACAGACCCCACGCCACCGACAGCGCGGTCCGCCCCCGCGCACGGCGCTGCTGGGCCAGTGCGTCGAGGTGGGCGTTGGCCGCGGCGTACGCGCCCTGACCGCCGCCGCCCCAGATGCCGGCGCCGGAGGAGAAGAGGATGAACGCATCGAGGTCGGTGTCCCGGAACACGTCGTCGAGGTGGTGCGCGCCGCGCACCTTGCCGGCGGTGAGCCGGGCCAGCAGATCCAGGCCCGTGTCGGCCAGCGGCGCCGATTCGGTCGTCCCGGCCGCGTGGATGACCGCACGGATCGGCTCGCCTTCGTCGGCGACCCTGGCGACGAGCTCGGCCAGTGCGTCCCGGTCCGCGACGTCGCAGGCCGCGACGGTGACCCGTACGCCGAGGGCCGTCAGTTCGGACTCCAGCTCCCCCGCGCCCGGCGCGGAGCGGCCCTGCCGGCTGGTCAGTACGAGGTGCTCGGCGCCGTTGGCCGCGAGCCACCGGGCGAACCTGGCACCGACGGCGCCGGTGCCACCGGTGATGAGCACCGTGCCACGCGGCTGCCACGCGGAGCGGTCGTACGCGGACTTGCGGGTCACGCGCGCCAGACGGCGGGCGAAGACTCCGGACGGGCGGAGTGCGAGCTGGTCCTCGCCCTGCTTCCCGGCGAGCGCCCCCGACAGTCGGCGCAGCACCTGCGGGTCGGGGGCCTCGGGCAGGTCGATGAGACCGCCCCACCGGTCGGAGTGCTCCAGCCCGGCCACCAGACCGAGCCCCCAGACCTGTGCCTGCTCGGGACGGATCGCCGTCTCCGTGCCGGGAACCTGTACGGCTCCGCGTGTGGCGCACCACAGCGGTGCGTGTACGGCGGTGTCGCCGAGCGCCTGGATCAGGAGCAGCGTCCCGGCCGGGCCGGCGATCAGCGTCGGGTTGTCCGGGCACGGTGTCTCGTCCAGGGCGAGCAGGGACAGCACCCCGGCCGGCATCTCACCGTGGAGTGCCTCCACTGCCTGGGCGACGCGTCGGGCCAGGATGTCCCGGTCGCAGTCCGCTCCCACGGTCAGACGTGTCACCTGCGCGCCGGCGGACGACAGGGCGTCCGCCACCGCTTCGGCCCACGGATGGTCCGTGTCGCCGTCCGGAACGACGAGCATCCAGGTACCGCTCAGCGCCACCGACGGCCCGTCGGACACCGGCTTCCAGTCGACGCGGTAGTGCCAGGCATCCGCCTCCGAACGCTCACGGCTGTCGCGGCGCCACGGGCCGAGCACGCCGATGACGTCCTCCAGCCGGGAGGCGTCGTCCACGCCGAGCAGTTCGGCGAGTTCGCCGCGGTCGGCACTGTCTACGGCCGCCCAGAACCGGCTCTCCTCGGGATCCGCGGCGTCCTCGGATGCCGCGCCGGTCGTACCGTCGAGCCAGTAGCGCCGGC
>NZ_KQ948814.1:3952-5091 GCF_001514205.1 Streptomyces griseoruber
GCTGGAAGGCGTAGGTGGGCAGGTCCAGGGGGTCGGCCGTCCGCCCGCTCACCGGCCAGTGCACGGGAAGTCCGGCGGTGAAGGCCTCGGCGAGCGCCAGAGTGAAACGCCGGTACTCGTCCTCGTTGCGGCGCAGGGTGCCCAGCACCACCGCGGACGCGTCCGCCTCCTCCAGACTCTCCTCGATCGAGGCGGTCAGCACCGGATGGGCACTGGTCTCGACGAACGCATCGAAGCCGTCCGCGAGCAACGCCTTCGTCGCACCATGGAAGTCGACGGTCTGCCGCAGATTCGTGTACCAGTACTCGGCATCCAGCACGGAACCGTCCACCACCCCACCGGTCACAGCCGAATAGAACGGCACCCGACCGGACCGCGGACGCACCGGCTCCAACAACTCCAGCAACTCATCACGAATCCGCTCGACATGCGCCGAATGCGACGCATAGTCGACCGGGATCCGCCGCGCCCGCACACCATCCGCCTCACACGAGGCCAACAACACCTCCAGCGCCTCCACATCACCCGACACCACGGTCGACAGCGGCCCATTCACCGCCGCCACCGACAACCCCTCCCCCAGACGCGGAAGAACCTGCTCCACCGGCAACGCCAGCGACACCATCCCGCCACGCCCCGCCAGCACACCCAGCGCCCTGCTCCGCAACGCCACCACCCGCGCCGCATCCTCCAACGACAGAGCACCACACACAGCCGCCGCAGCGATCTCCCCCTGCGAATGCCCCACCACAGCCGCCGGCTCCACCCCCACCGACCGCCACAACTCCGCCAACGACACCATCACCGCGAACAACACCGGCTGAACCACATCCACCCGATCAAACCCCGGCGCCCCCACCTCCCCCCGCACCACCGCGGACAACGACCAGTCCACGAACGGCTCCAACGCCCGCTCACACTCCACCATCCGCCCACGGAACACCGACGACGACTCCCACAACCCCGCCGCCATCCCCCACCACTGCGAACCCTGCCCCGGAAACACGAACACCCCACGACGACCCACCACACCCACACCAGTCACCACACCCGGCACCACCAAACCCGACACCAACGCATCCAGCCCCGCCAACAGCTCGACACGATCAGCAGCCACCACCACAGCCCGGTGATCGAAC
>NZ_KQ948815.1 GCF_001514205.1 Streptomyces griseoruber
CTCCGTGCCTCTTTCCCTGGCGGAAGTGGAGGAGTTGCTGACGGCCTGGTCGGGGCGGGTCGATGTGGCGGCGGTGAACGGTCCGGGTTCGGTGGTGGTGGCCGGTGACGCGGACGCTTTGGATGAGTTGATGGCGTACTGCGAGAGCAGTGATGTGAGGGCTCGTCGTGTTCCGGTGGACTACGCCTCGCATACCTGGCATGTGGAGGCGATCGAGGCGGAGCTGGCGCGGGTGCTCGCGGCTGTGGAGCCGCGTGCGGGTGAGGTGCCGTTCTTCTCCACGACCGAGGCGGAGGTGATCGACACGGCGCGGCTGGACGGCGGGTACTGGTATCGGAATCTGCGGCAGCGGGTGCGTTTCGCGGACGCCGTCGCAGGCCTGGTGGAGCAGGGGTTCGGTGCGTTCGTCGAGGTCAGCTCGCATCCGGTGCTCGGCATGGCGGTCCAGGAGGCCGCCCCGGACGCGGTCGTGGTGGGCACTCTGCGCCGTGACAAGGGCGACGCCCACCGTTTCCTGACCTCCCTGGCCGAGGCATGGGTGCGTGGCATCCCGGTGGACTGGACGGCCGTTCTGGCGGGGCAGGACGCCCGGACGGTGGCGTTGCCGACGTACGCCTTCCAGCACCGCCGCTACTGGCTGGAGAAGACGGTTCCGGCGGGTGTTGTGGTCTCGGGTCGGGAGGCGGTGGACGCGCGTTTCTGGGAGGCGGTCGAGCGGGAGGATCTGGAGGCGCTGGCGGGGACGTTGCGGGTGTCCGACCGTGGGGCGCTGGCCGGTGTCCTTCCCGTGTTGTCGGGGTGGCGCAGGGAGCAGGTGGCGCGGTCGGTGGTGGACGGCTGGCGGTACAAGGTGGTCTGGCAGCCGGTCGGCCGGGACACGCGCGCCGGGGACCTGACCGGTGTCTGGCTGCTCGTCGTCCCGCAGGGACACCCCGACACCGCACTCCTCACCACCCTCTCCGATGCGCTGACCCGTCACGGCGCCGAGGTGCGTGTCCTCGAACTCACCGCGCGACATGCGGAGTGCGATGTCCTGACGTCCGCGCTCGACGCGGTGTCGGCCGACCCTGCCGTGTCGTTCAGCGGCGTGCTGTCGCTGCTGGGGCTGGACGAGGACCCGTTGCCCGATCAGCCCGTGCTGTCCACCGGAGCCGCGCTCACCCTCTCGCTGCTCCAGGCGCTCGGTCGGGCCGGGGTGGGCGCGCCGTTGTGGTGTGTCACACAAGGTGCCGTGGCCGTCGGGGACCAGGAACCGGTCGCCCGGCCGGCACAGGCGGCCGTATGGGGGTTGGGCAGGGTCGCGGCCCTGGAGTCCCCCGAACGCTGGGGCGGACTGGTCGACCTGCCCGAACGGGTCGACGGACCGGAAACCGGCGCACTCTGCGCCGTCCTGGCCTCCTACGGCGACAGCGCCGAGGACCAACTGGCCCTGCGCGCCAACAGCACCTTCGTACGGCGGCTGGTTCCGGCCTCGCTGTCGGGAAGCGCGCAGTCGGTTGACGGGCGGTCGCCCGGGCGGCACTGGACGCCCCGCGGTACGGCCCTCGTGACCGGCGGAACCGGTGCGCTCGGCGCGCACGTCGCCCGGTGGCTGGCGCGCGGCGGTGCCGAGGACGTGGTACTCGTCGGCCGTCGAGACCGCACCGACGACCCGGCCCTGACGGAGCTGGAGACCGAAGTCGCCGCGCTGGGCGCCCGGTTGACCGTCGCTGCCTGTGATGTCGCCGACAGCGCGGCACTGGGGGAACTGCTGAACTCCCTGCGCGCGGACGGACGTACGGTCCGCACGGTGGTGCACGCCGCCGGTGTCGGCACTCTCGGGACGCTCGCCGACCTCGGCATGGCGGAGTTCGCCGAGGTCGCCGCGGGCAAGGTCGCCGGGGCACGGAACCTCACCGAGGCCCTGGACCCGGCCGAGACCGACGCGCTGATCTTCTTCTCCTCGATCTCCGGAGTCTGGGGCGTCGCCGACCACGCGGCCTACGCCGCCGCCAACGCCTGCCTGGACGCCCTCGCCGAGCACGTGCGCCGCACCCGCGGACTCCCGGTGCTCTCGGTGGCCTGGGGCCCCTGGGACGGTGGCGGCATGATCGCCGAGGACATGCGTGATCCGCTGCGCCGCCGAGGCATCCCCGTCATCGCCGCGGAACCCGCGATGGTGGCCCTTCAGGACGCGCTCGACCACGGTGACACGGTCGTGGCCGTCGCCGACGTCGACTGGGCCCGTTTCGTCCCCGTCTTCAGCGCCGCCCGGCCCGCCCCGCTCATCGCCGCATTGGAACCGGAGGACGAGACCGCGGGCACCGAGGGGAGCCGTGCCGGGGCACGGGACGGACACGGCGCGGACACAGCGGCCTCGACCCTGGCGCAGCGACTCGGCGCCCTGCCCGCCGTCGAACACGACCGCTTCGTACAGGACCTCGTCCGGTCCGAAGCGGCCGCCGTGCTCGGACATGACTCGGCGGACGCCGTCGACGCCGCCTACGCCTTCAAGGAGTTGGGCTTCGACTCGGTCAGCGCTGTCGAACTGCGCAACCGTCTCTCCTCCCGTACGGGTCTGAAGATCCCGACGACCGTCGTCTTCGACCACCCCACCCCGCTCGCCCTCGCCGCCCAGCTCCGCCTGCTTGCCCTCGGGGACCATGCCGCACCGCGGCAGGACTCGGAGTCGCTCGCCTCCGTGGCCGGTTCACATGCGCCTGCCACCGACGACGACCTCATCGCCGTCGTAGGCATGGGATGCCGCTATCCGGGCGGCATCTCGTCCCCCGACGACCTCTGGCGCGTCGTCGCCGAAGGCCAGGACGTGATCACCGGCTTCCCCGTCGACCGGGGCTGGGACACGACCCGGCTCTACGACCCCGACCCCGCCCGGCACGGCACCAGTTACGTCCGCCACGGCGGGTTCCTGCACGACGCCGGGGAGTTCGACGCGGCCTTCTTCGGGATCTCCCCGCGCGAGGCGGCGGCCATGGACCCCCAGCAGCGCCTGCTCCTGGAGACGTCGTGGGAGGCCTTCGAACAGGCCGGCATCGACCCGAGGACCCTGCGCGGCAGCAGCACCGGCGTCTTCACCGGCCTCACGGACCAGAACTACGGCACCCTGCTCAGCCGCGGCACCGACGGTACCGAGGGCTATCTCGTCACCGGAGCCTCGACCGCCGTCGCATCGGGCCGCGTCTCGTACGTCCTCGGTCTGGAGGGACCGGCGGTGACCGTCGACACCGCGTGCTCGTCGTCGCTGGTCGCGCTGCATTTCGCGGTACGGGCCCTGCGATCCGGCGAGTGCTCGATGGCGCTGGCGGGCGCGGCGATGGTCATGGCCGACCCGGCGCCGTTCGTGGGCTTCAGCCGGCAGCGGGGCCTCGCACCCGACGGCCGGTGCAAGCCCTTCGCCGAAGCGGCCGACGGCTTCTCGCTCGCCGAGGGCGTGGGGGTGCTCCTGCTGGAGCGGCTGTCGGACGCCCGCCGCAACGGTCATCCGGTGCTGGCGGTCGTGCGCGGTTCGGCGATCAACCAGGACGGTGCGAGCAACGGCCTGACCGCCCCCAACGGCCCCTCACAGCAACGAGTGATCCGCGCCGCCCTCACGGACGCCCGCCTCACCGCCGGTGAGGTGGATGTCGTCGAGGCGCACGGCACGGGCACGCGGCTGGGCGACCCGATCGAGGCGCAGGCCCTGCTGGCGACGTACGGGCAGGACCGGCCTGCCGAACGGCCGCTGTTCATCGGTTCGCTCAAGTCGAACATCGGCCACACCCAGACCGCCTCCGGAATGGCGGGCGTGATGAAGATGGTGCTCGCCATGCGGCACGGCCTCGTGCCCGGC
>NZ_KQ948816.1:0-2437 GCF_001514205.1 Streptomyces griseoruber
AGCCGGTTCAGGTCGTGTCGGACCGGGCGGCCGCGGGCGGCTGGGCCGCCCTGGCACCCGACCTGGATCCGACAGCTCTCGGGGAGGCCGTTCCCGACGTCGTCATCGCGTCGTTCACGGCTGGTGATGTGCCACCGGAGGGGTTGGCGGAGCAGGCGCGGGAGGCGACACAGCGCGCCCTGACGCTCCTTCAGCGGTTCCTGTCCGACGAGCGCCTGACCTCGACACGGTTGGTGTTCCTCACCCGGGGTGCGGTCGCCGTGCGGCCGGGTGACGACGTCGTGGACCTGGTGAACGCTCCGGTGTGGGGCCTCGTGCGATCCGCGCAGCGGGAGCATCCCGACCGCTTCGGGCTGGTGGACGGTGCCGAGGAGGCGGTGGCCGCGAGTCTCGCACGGGGTGAGGAACCGCAGCTGGCGGTGCGTGACGGTGCCGTGTTCGTGCCGCGGCTCGTACGGCACGGGGCGCCTGCCGCCGACACGGCCGTGAGCTTCGGTGGGGATGCCGGCACGGTTCTGGTCACGGGTGGTACCGGCACGGTGGGTGCTCTGGTGGCCCGGCATCTCGTCGTCGAACACGGGGTGCGGCATCTGCTGCTGACCAGCCGACGTGGACAGGAAGCACCGGGCGTTGCGGAGTTGGTCGCGGAACTGGCAGAGCTAGGTGCGCAGGCCACCGTCACCGCGTGTGATGCGGCGGACCGTGAGGCGCTGGCCGCCGTACTGGCGGGCATCCCCCAGGAGCGGCCGCTGACCGCGGTGGTCCATTCGGCCGGCGTCCTGGACGACGCCGTGGTCACCGGGCTGACAGCGGATCAGCTGGACCGAGTCCTGCGCCCGAAGATCGACGCCGCGCTCAACCTGCACGACCTCACCCGGGACCACCAGCTCGACTCCTTCGTCCTCTTCTCGGGGGCGGCGGCCACCTTCGGAAGCTCCGGCCAGGCGCACTACGCGGCGGCCAACGTGTTCCTGGAGGCGCTCGCGGCGCACCGAGCCGCGGGCGGGCTGCCCGGTACCGCCCTCGGCTGGGGCTTCTGGGCCGACCGCAGCGAGATGACGGAACACCTCGACACGATCGCCATGCGGCGCATCGCGCAGATCGGCCTCGCGGAGATGACGTCCGCGCAGGGACTCGCCCTGTTCGACGCGGCCGTACGGGCCCAGGAGCCCTTCGTCCTGCCCGCCGTGCTGAACGAGGCGAGCCTGCGTGAACAGGCCGCCGCGGGCACCCTGCCGGCCATCCTGCGGGAACTGGTCCGCAGGCCCGCGCAGCGGACGGCGGCCACGGCGGACAACGGCCCGGCCACGGACACGGCCACCCTGGCCGAGCGGCTGGCGGCCGTCCCCGAGGCGGAGCGGACCGAGAGGCTTCGCGATCTGGTCTGTCTGCAGGCCGCCGGAGTCCTCGGCCACGCCACGGCGACCGCCGTGAAGCCGCACCAGACCTTCAAGGAACTCGGCTTCGACTCCCTCGGCGCGGTGGAACTGCGCAACCGTCTGACGCGTGCCACGGGTCTGCGGCTCTCCGCCACCCTGGCCTTCGACTATCCGACGCCCGCCGCACTCGCCGACCACCTGGGGCAGGAGCTGCGGCCGAAGGAGGAGTCGTTGGCGGACCGGATGCTGACCGACCTCGACGAGCTGGAGTCCGCGCTCGCCACCCTGGCGCCCGACGAGCAGGCGCGCGACCGCGTGCTGAGCCGGATGCAGCAACTCGTCGCCAAGCACCTCGGTGCGGACCTGGCGAGTGCCGGCGAAGCGTCCGGTGCGGACCGTTTCGACGCGGCCAGCGACGACGAGCTCTTCGACTTCCTCGACAGCGGCATCTGACACGAAGCCCGGCGACGGACCTTCAAGACTTCACACAGGGGGAAAGAGTGAACACCGAGGACAAGCTGCGCTCGTACCTCAAACAGGCGGCCGCGGATCTGCACGACACCCGTGAACGCCTGCGCAAGCTCCAGGACGACGCCCACGAGCCCGTCGCGATCGTCGGCATGGGCTGCCGGTTCCCGGGCGGCGTGCGCACACCGCAGGACCTGTGGCGGCTGGTCGTCTCGGCGGGCGACGCCGTGTCGTCGTGGCCGACCGATCGCGGCTGGGACGTCGACGGTCTCTTCGATCCGGATCCGGACGCGGTGGGCAAGTCGTACTCGCGGTCGGGTGGGTTCCTCTACGACGCGGCGGAGTTCGATGCCGAGTTCTTCGGGATCTCGCCGCGTGAGGCGTTGGCGATGGATCCGCAGCAGCGGTTGCTGCTGGAGACGTCGTGGGAGGCGATGGAGCGGGCGGGCATCGACCCGGCGTCGCTGCGCGGCAGCCGTACCGGCGTCTACATGGGCCTGATGTACCACGACTACGGATCCCGGGTCCGCAAGGCCCCAGAAGAACTCGAGGGCTACCTGCTCAACGGCAGCGCGGGCAGCATCGCGGCC
>NZ_KQ948816.1:2906-3450 GCF_001514205.1 Streptomyces griseoruber
CGCGGTCAACCAGGACGGTGCCAGCAATGGTCTGACGGCGCCGAACGGGCCGTCGCAGCAGCGGGTCATCCAGCAGGCGCTCGCCGACGCGCGCCTCGATGGGGCCGACGTGGACGTGGTCGAGGCGCATGGGACGGGTACCCGGCTGGGTGACCCGATCGAGGCGCAGGCGCTGATCGCGACCTACGGTCAGGAGCGTTCCGGTGAACTGCCGCTGTTCCTGGGGTCGTTGAAGTCGAACATCGGGCATGCGCAGGCGGCCGCCGGTGTGGGTGGGGTCATCAAGATGGTGATGGCTCTGCGGCACGGGGTGTTGCCGAAGACGTTGCATGTGGATGCGCCGACGTCGCATGTGGACTGGTCGGCGGGTGCGGTGGAGCTGCTGACCGAGCAGCGGGCCTGGCCGGAGCTGGACCGGCCGCGCCGGGCCGCCGTCTCCGCCTTCGGCGCCAGTGGTACGAACGCCCACGTCATCCTCGAACAGGAACCGGAACGCGCGACGGAGGTCGAGGAGCGCCCCGGCAGCGAGCCGTCCGGCCTGGTT
>NZ_KQ948817.1:0-1164 GCF_001514205.1 Streptomyces griseoruber
AAGCCGGACACGACGGAGACGGCCGAACAGGCCGTGCCCGTCGGAACCGCCCGGAAGATCACCCGGCCCATGGTGATCGGCGCGATCCTCGTGGTCTGGCTGCTGCTCTTCGCCGTGCTGCGCGGCAGGCAGACCCTCACCCTGGCCGCGGCCGACCTGACCGGTCTGCACCGCTGGTTCAACGACGTCAACGACTCGATCGGCGCCAACCGCAACTCCAACCCGCTCTTCCTGTACTTCTTCAACGAGATCCGGCTGGTCATCGACACCCTGGTGACCTTCATCCAGGACCTGATCTCCCAGCCGTCCGACGCCCGGCCCGTGCCGCAGATCGGCTGGCTCGGGGTGGTGGGCATCGCCGGATACGCCTCCTGGGCCGTCGGCAACTGGCGGGTTGCCCTGCTGGCCGTCGCCGGGTTCACGTTCATGGGCTTGCAGGGTCTGTGGCAGCAGAGCATGGACACCCTGGCCCTGACCTTGTCGGCGGTTGTGGTCGCGCTGCTGTTCGCGATCCCGCTGGGGGTGTGGGCGGGGCTGTCGGACCGGTTCAACCGGGTCGTGACGCCGTTCCTGGACTTCATGCAGACGATGCCGACCTTCGTCTACCTGGCCCCGCTGACCCTGTTCTTCCTGATCGGCGGTGCCTCGGCCGTGATCGCCACGGCGATCTACGCGGCCCCGCCGGCGATCCGCATCACCGCACACGCCATCCGTTCCGTCCCCGAGACCACCGCCGAGGCGGCCGACTCCCTGGGCGCCACGCGCAGGCAGGCCCTGTTGAAGGTCCTCCTGCCGATGTCCAAGCGGACCGTGGTGATGGGTGTCAACCAGTCGATCATGGCGGCGCTCGCGATGGTCACCATCGCCGCGCTGATCGATGCTCCGGGTCTGGGCAAGACGGTGGTCCAGGCGCTTCAGTCGCTCGATGTCGGTACGGCGTTCAACGCGGGTCTGGCGATCGTGGTGATGGCGATCGTGCTGGACCGGGTCACCACCGCGGCCAGTGCCCGTGAGGAGAGCGCCCGGGGCTCGAAGAACCGCTTCCTGAAGTGGCGCAAGCACCTCCTCGGCGCGGGCGCGGCGATCACGGCGATCCTCGTCTATCTGTCGCACACCTACCTGTGGGCGGCGGAGTTCCCCGGCGAGGGCAGCACGGGAAGCGCG
>NZ_KQ948817.1:1851-3440 GCF_001514205.1 Streptomyces griseoruber
CGATCGTGTACGCGGCGCCGGTGGCGATGAAGATCATCGCTGATGGGGTGCGGGCGGTGCCGGAGGCGACGGTGGAGGCGGCGACCTCGGCCGGGTGCAACACCTGGCAGATCATCACCAAGGTTCAACTGCCGATGTCACGCAGTGCTCTGACCCTTGCGACGAATCAGGGTCTGATCTACGTGCTGTCGATGGTTGTGGTGGGCGGCCTGGTGGGGGCGGGTGCCCTCGGCTACGACGTCGTGGCCGGTTTCTCGCAGGGCCAGCTGTACGGGAAGGGACTGGCGGCGGGTCTCGCCATCGTCCTTCTCGGCGTCATGTTCGACCGGATCACTCAGGCAGCGGCGCGACGCGCGAGCGCATAAGGAGCAGGACACCATGGCAAGACACTGGCGTGCCGGCGCGGCCGGCCTGGCCGTCCTCGGCCTCACCCTCACCGCGTGCGGTGGCGCGAAGGTCGGCGAGGACTCCTCTGGTTCGGGCAGCTCGGGCGGTTCCGGCAAGTGCGGGACCTTCAACCTCGCGGTCAACCCCTGGGTGGGTTACGAGGCGGACGCGGCGGTCGTCGCGTACGTCGCACAGCACGACCTCGGCTGTACGGTCAACAAGAAGGACCTCAAGGAAGAGATCGCCTGGCAGGGCTTCGGAACCGGCGAGGTCGACGCGGTCCTGGAGAACTGGGGCCACGACGACCTGAAGAAGAAGTACATCACCGACCAGAAGACCGCCGTGGAGGCCGGCTCGACCGGCAACAAGGGCATCATCGGCTGGTACGTGCCGCCGTGGCTGGCGAAGGCGCACCCGGACATCACGAACTGGGAGAGCCTGAACAAGTACGCGGCCAACTTCAAGACCTCGGAGTCGGGCGGCAAGGGCCAGCTCCTGGACGGCGACCCGTCGTACGTCACCAACGACGAGGCGCTGGTGAAGAACCTGAAGCTGGACTTCAAGGTCGTGTACGCGGGCAGTGAGACGGCGCTCATCCAGGCCTTCCGCAAGGCGGAGAAGGACAAGGAATGGGTGATCGGCTACTTCTACGAGCCGCAGTGGTTCCTGTCCGAGGTCCCGCTCGTCAAGGTCAACCTGCCCAAGTACACCGACGGCTGTGACGCCGACGCCGCGAAGGTCGCCTGCGACTACCCCGTCTACGACCTGGACAAGATCGTCAGCGCGAAGTTCGCCAAGTCCGGCAGCCCCGCCTACGACCTGGTGAAGAACTTCACCTGGACGAACGACGACCAGAACCTGGTGGCCAAGTACATCGCGGAGGAGAAGATGACCCCCGACGCGGCCGCCAAGAAGTGGGTCGACGCCAACGCCGACAGGGTGAAGGCCTGGCTCAAGTAGTCCTCTGTCCAAGGCGGTAGTCCCGTATCCAGGACGGTCGAACATACCCGGTGGGCGGCGCGCGATCCCGGCGCGTCGCCCACCGGGTATCGCCATGTCCAGGCCCTTGCTGAGCTGCGTCTCCACCCGTTTTCCGACGTCACGGACCCCTTGACACCCCCTCTCCGGGGCGGGCACATTGAGTTGCGTAACTCGAAGTACGTTGCGTAGACAGCAACTGAACCGGCCGGGCCGGTTTGATG
>NZ_KQ948818.1:0-1164 GCF_001514205.1 Streptomyces griseoruber
AGACCCGAGAAGACCGAGTCCGCGCAGCCGACGTCTCCGGCCAGGAGGGTGCGCAAGGTCAGCCGACCCATGGTGCTCGGCGCGATCCTCGTGGTCTGGCTGCTGCTCTTCGCCGTGCTGCGCGGCAGGCAGACCCTCACCCTGGCCGCGGCCGACCTGACCGGTCTGCACCGCTGGTTCAACGACGTCAACGACTCGATCGGCGCCAACCGCAACTCCAACCCGCTCTTCATCTACTTCTTCAACGAGATCCGGCTGGTCATCGACACCCTGGTGACCTTCATCCAGGACCTGATCTCCCAGCCGTCCGACGCCCGGCCCGTGCCGCAGATCGGCTGGCTCGGGGTCGTGGGCATCGCCGGATACGTCTCCTGGGCCGTCGGCAACTGGCGGGTTGCCCTGCTGGCCGTCACCGGGTTCACGTTCATGGGCTTGCAGGGTCTGTGGCAGCAGAGCATGGACACCCTGGCCCTGACCCTCTCCGCGGTTCTGGTCGCGCTGCTGTTCGCGATCCCGCTGGGGGTGTGGGCGGGGCTGTCGGACCGGTTCAACCGGGTCGTGACGCCGTTCCTGGACTTCATGCAGACGATGCCGACCTTCGTCTACCTGGCCCCGCTGACCCTGTTCTTCCTGATCGGCGGCGCTTCCGCGGCCATCGCGACGCTCATCTATGCCGCACCTCCGGCGATCCGCATCACCGCGCACGCCATTCGCTCGGTGCCGACGACGACGGTCGAGGCGGCCGACTCCCTGGGCGCCACCCGTAGGCAGGCGCTGGTGAAGGTCCTGCTCCCGATGTCCAAGCGGACCGTCGTGATGGGCGTCAACCAGACCATCATGGCGGCGCTCGCGATGGTCACCATCGCCGCGCTGATCGATGCTCCGGGTCTGGGCAAGACGGTGGTTCAGGCGCTTCAGTCGCTCGATGTCGGTACGGCGTTCAACGCGGGTCTGGCGATCGTGGTGATGGCGATCGTGCTGGACCGGGTCACCACCGCGGCCAGTGCCCGTGAGGAGAGCGCCCGGGGCTCGAAGAACCGCTTCCTGAAGTGGCGCAAGCAGCTGCTGGGAGCGGGGGCCGCCGTCACGGCCGTACTGGTCTATCTGTCGCACACCTACCTGTGGGCGGCGGAGTTCCCCGGCGAGGGCAGCCTCGGCAGTTCT
>NZ_KQ948818.1:1862-3416 GCF_001514205.1 Streptomyces griseoruber
CCCTCGTCTATGCCGCGCCGGTGGCGATGAAGATCATCGCTGATGGGGTGCGGGCGGTGCCGGAGGCGACGGTGGAGGCGGCGACCTCGGCCGGGTGCAACACCTGGCAGATCATCACCAAGGTTCAACTGCCGATGTCACGCAGTGCTCTGACCCTTGCGACGAATCAGGGTCTGATCTACGTGCTGTCGATGGTTGTGGTGGGCGGCCTGGTGGGGGCGGGCGCCCTCGGCTACGACGTCGTGGCCGGTTTCTCGCAGGGCCAGCTGTACGGGAAGGGACTGGCGGCGGGTCTCGCCATCGTCCTTCTCGGCGTCATGTTCGACCGGATCACTCAGGCAGCGGCGCGACGCGCGAGCGCATAAGGAGCGACTGACCATGGCAGGACAAGCAACACACTGGAGAGCCGGCGTGGTGGGCATGGCCGTCCTCGGCCTCACCCTCACCGCCTGCGGCGGTACAAAGGTCGGTGACAGCTCCTCGGAGGCCGGCAGCTCGGGCGGTTCCGGCAAGTGCGGGACCTTCAACCTCGCGGTCAACCCCTGGGTGGGCTACGAGGCCAACGCGGCGGTTCTCGCGTACGTCGCACAGCAGGAGCTCGGCTGTACGGTCAACAAGAAGGACCTCAAGGAAGAGATCGCCTGGCAGGGCTTCGGAACCGGCGAGGTCGACGCCGTCGTGGAGAACTGGGGCCACGACGATCTCAAGAAGAAGTACATCACCGACCAGAAGACCGCGGTCGACGCCGGCGCCACCGGCAATGAAGGCCTGATCGGCTGGTACGTGCCGCCGTGGCTGGCGAAGGCGCACCCGGACATCACGAACTGGGAGAGCCTGAACAAGTACGCGGCCAACTTCAAGACCTCGGAGTCGGGCGGCAAGGGCCAGCTCCTGGACGGCGACCCGTCGTACGTCACCAACGACGAGGCGCTGGTGAAGAACCTGAAGCTGGACTTCAAGGTCGTGTACGCGGGCAGTGAGACGGCGCTGATCCAGGCCTTCCGCAAGGCGGAGAAGGACAAGGAATGGGTGATCGGCTACTTCTACGAGCCGCAGTGGTTCCTGTCCGAGGTCCCGCTCGTCAAGGTCAACCTGCCCAAGTACACCGACGGCTGTGACGCCGACGCCGCGAAGGTCGCCTGCGACTACCCGGTGTACAAGCTCGACAAGATCGTCAGTGCGAAGTTCGCCAAGTCCGGCAGCCCCGCCTACGACCTGGTGAAGAACTTCACCTGGGCCAACGACGATCAGAACACCGTGGCCAAGTACATCGCCGAGGACAAGATGACCCCGGAGGCGGCGGCCAAGAAGTGGGTCGACGCCAACCCGGACAAGGTCAAGGCCTGGCTGAAGTAGCCACGACTTCGCTTCCGGGCCCTCGGAAAACCGGTCGGAACACGCCCGGTGGGCGGTGCGCGATCCCTGCGCACCGCCCACCGGGCTTTGTCGTGTTCGGGCCCGTTTTCCGAGGTTCCGGAACCCTTGACACCCCCTCTCCGAGGCGGGCACATTGAGTTGCGCAACCTGAACCGTGTTGCGTGCACAGCAACTTAA
>NZ_KQ948819.1 GCF_001514205.1 Streptomyces griseoruber
GCTGGGACCGAAGTGTCAAGCATCTCCCGGGACCGGACACCGGGTGACCTGGGGTGTGCGTTCAGATTTTCTCTTCCAGGTTCAAGGCGGGCCCCGCCCGCATTGGCTAACCGCCGTCGCCGACAAGTCCGCCGTTCGCTCGGGAGGCCACCGCCCCGGCAAAGGAACGGCCCAGGACTGCGAGAGCGGCAACCGGCCAGATTTCCGGGATGACCGGAACCGGGCTCCTGGCGGAGCAAGTTGTCGCCCACGACCGTCCTACGGCCGGATCGCAGGCACATCGCCGACCAGGGGGCCGACCCTCACGCTCGCTACCGGACTCGCCGAGGGCGGTGGTCGGCGGGGTCGAAGCTCCCGGCCTCCCGTCGGGGGCCGACTCCTCCCGCCCCGGCCCCGCGCCGCCAGACCGGGCGACGCACCAGCCCGGCCGCACGCTGCCTCTCCCGCTCGGGCCCGATCCTGCCGAAAGAAGCCGACCCTGCACCGCCTCGGCAGGTTGCCGCTGGTTTGCGGGCGGCGCCGTGGCATCAGGACGAAGGGGGGAGTACGGGGGTGTGCGACGCTGGAGTGGCTGCGCTCGCGGCGACGGCACACGACCTGAACTACGTATTCGCGCTCTCGCGCCCCGCGCCATATATCATCGGCGATATGGACAGCGGGCGGTACTCGATCGAGATCGAGCCGGAGGTGCGGCTGTGGCTGGAGAACATTCCCGCCCATCACTACAAGCAGGCCGAACGCGTCGCCGACCTGCTCGCCGAGCAGCCCACCACGCTCGATGAACCGCACTCCCGCCACCTGGGCGGCAAGCTCCGCGAGCTGCGCTTCCGCCTCGGCGATGCTCACCAGCGGATCACCTACTGGCTGGCGCCCGGCCGACGCGTCGTGCTGCTCACCGTGTTCCGCAAGACCAAGATGCGAGAGCAGGCCGAAGTGGACCGCGCGCACGCCGCTCAACAGCTGTGCGAAGCCGAACACCAGGCAGCCGCCGAACACGACCTCTACAGCCGCGACCTCAAGGAGAACCGATGAACCACAGCGAATGGAGGACCCGCCACCACCGCCGGCTGCTTGGCGAACACCTGGACGCCGATCCCGAGTACGACCGGGCCTACGAAGAGGCCGGCCTCGCCATGACGTTGGGCAAGGCCGTCTACGACCGGCGTAAGCAGCTGGGCCTGAGCGAGGCCGACCTCGCCGAGCGCATGCACGTCGACGTCGATGACATCGAAGGCATCGAGACGGCCACCGAGCTGCCGCCCATCGCGGTCATCATGCGCCTGGCCCGTGCACTGGACCTCACGGTGGATGTGCACCTCGCCGGCGGAGACGAGCCCACCGTCACCATCGTCGCCCCAGCGGCCTGAGGCGGGGAGGAACCGTGCAGGACCCGCCTTCCGCGCTCGCCCGTGAGCTCGGGCAACTCGTCCACGACCGGCGCATCGAGCTCGGGCTGTCCCAGACCGAGCTGGCCGAGCGGTGCGGGATGAAGCAACCGCAGATCTCCCGCTTCGAGGGCGGCGGGACCGTGCCCACGCTTCCCCTCCTGCGCCGCCTGGCTCAGGCTCTCGGCGCCGACCTGACCATCAGCCTCACCCCGCACGACGAAGCCGCTTGACACGCATGCGGAATTCCTGGAATTCCCCGCGGCGTAGACCACTGACGGCAGTAGTGACGGCAACACCAGCAGACCCCAGGGCACGAGCACGAACATCCGGCGACTGTCAAATCGCCCGCTGACCAGCAAACTTGCAGGTAGGGGCGGCCTGGCCTGCACACGTACTATGTGCTGGCGGGGGCTACGTCGGTTCTCGTTCACAACAGCAGTGGATGCCCTGCGGGGCCGGATCCTGACGGAAACATCGTCTACCGTGCGCTGGCTGAGAATGAAGACCCTGCAACGGGATTGACAGCTCGGGATCCCGGTAATGCAGGGGTTAGCCCTCTGTCGCATGTTGCCGGGAAGAAGATGACGCCATGGATATCGACGAGCAAGAACCCCAGCATTGCATTCGATAAGTACAATCAAGGTAATGGGGTGGTTGCGATCGATCTGAGGCGCATGCCATATAGGTACGTCGATATTTCTTCAGGCCCCTTCCCGTCAAGCAGAAGGCATAGTTCCTACGCCAGGAAGGACTCGGAAGTCCTGATCTGGCAGAATGTCCCGGCGGAAGCGATCGTCGGATACTGGCCTGGAGGGTGAGAATGAGTGAGCTGATAGAGCTTCTGGATGAAGCATGGGACGACGAGTCTGGATTTCTCGGAAAACTTCGCTCCGGGAAATTTGATCCAGATGCTGGAGAAGCGTACGTAGCTCTGCTTTCTCGGATTCCCCCGATCGGTGAGACCGTGGAAGCGAGACTCGTGCAACTTATCTGGTTCGCGCCGATGTTCATCGAGTGGCAGTTGGAGCGGGCGGCCAAGGGTGAGGACGAGCGCAGACAGCTAACTCGAATTGCCACTCAGGTGCACGAAGTCGTGTCCAACATTCTTGGGATTCCGTAAGTCAATTCTTCTCTTCTGGCCTGTAAGTAAGTATCAGGCGGGGAAGATGCAGTACTGCGCCTAACGCTTAATGAGCCCTGCCGGACCGCGTCCGGCAGGGCTCATTA
>NZ_KQ948820.1 GCF_001514205.1 Streptomyces griseoruber
GGGCGGTGCGGGCGGCGCGGCGGCCGGTGCGGGCAAGGCGGGCGCGGTGGCGAAGGTCCTGTCGGTCGCCGGCAAGGCGGGTCGTGTGATCGACCCGATGACGTACATCGCCAAGGGCGCGGGCGCGGGCCTGTCGAAGATCGGCGACATCGCCAAGGGCCTCAAGGGCATCGGCGACATCGAGATCCCCAAGCTGCCGGAGAACGCGATCACGCTCCCGGAGGGCACGGTCCACCTCCCGGACGGCACGGTCCACCTGCCCGAGGGCGCGGCGGTCCCGGAAGGCGCGACCAGGCTCCCCGACGGCAACGTCAAACTGCCGGACAACACCCCCGCCCTGCCGGAGGGCTCGGTCAAACTCCCCACCGACGCGGGCGCCCCGGCCCGCTACTACGACCCCCAGGGCAACCTCCTCGACGAGAACGGCAGCGTCCTCAAACAGGCCCAGGACGGCCCCGGCGACATCGTCGACCAGCCCGACACCCACACCCCCACCCACACCCCCACCTCCGGCGCGGACACCCCCCGAGTCGACACCCCGGCCAAGGAACCCGCCCTCGTCGGCGCCGCTCCCCACACCGCCGAATCGGCCGGGCAGCACATCAACCTCGGCAACAGCCTCGACACCCACCTCGGCGACGCCGGCCGCGTCGGCGACAACGCGACCACCACACCGGTCGTCCACGCGGGCGACCACCTGCCCGGCGGCACCGCGGGCGATCACCTGCCCGGAGGATCGGCGCACGAGCACGGCCCCAGCCCCTCGGCCGCCCACGAGCCGCCGAGCGGGCACACCGACGGCACCGGGCCCCATCATGGTGACGGCCACGGAAACCACCACGGTGAAAGCCCGGGTTCCCGCCACGACGGCCCGACGACCGGCACGCATGAGCAAACCGGTACGGCGGGACATGGGCATGACGGCGGCACCACGACGGGGGGCCACGAGGGCTCCACGGGCGGACAGGGTGAAGGTCCCGGAGGGCCCGGCCGCGGCCACGAGCCGGAGAAGGTCAGCTACAGCGAGGGCGAAGAGAGGGCTCTGCAACCGACCGGCCGCATGCAGCCGGATCAGGAAGCAGCCGTCGCCGAACAACTCGCACGTTCAAAGATGGCGCCTCACGACATCGAGAAGTCTCTCATCGGACTTCGCAAGAGCGAGTACGGCGCTGGAATCGCGAAGTACATCAGTGACGGAAATCTGGCCCACCTCCCTGGATATGGTGAGCTGCTGTCCCAATGCAAGCAGGTCAGCAAGGCCAGTGACATGTCTCCTGCCGTATACATGGCGATGGAGCACGCGACGGAACTTCAGGCTCACGGTGTCGAGGGTCTGGCGTTGGAACTGAAGAAGCCCGAAGTAGGCTTGGATTTGGATGTGCTGGTCAAGTCCGGTGATCGAATTGAGTACGGTGTCCAGCTCAAGGACGTGCAGCAGGCATCGGGCCTCAAGACCGCGACGAAGGGTATTGTCGAGAAACAGCTCAAGGGGGTTATCGAGGGCCAGAAGGTGGCGATCTTGGATGTGCACGACACCAGGTTGGCGCTCACGGACAAACTCTTGGGTCTGATCGCCTATCGGGCCAAGCTGGTGAACGCCACTTTCGTGTTGAGGTTCGAGGACGGTTCGATCACGGTCCCGGCAAACGGCCCTACTTATCCATAAGGAACAACCTATGTCCATCCTCATGCGCGCGCCGCGTGAATGCGCGTCCTGGTTCTGGGATCTGGAGGACTACGCGCCACCTGGGCTTGAATCCGCGCTGAAGACCGCTGCTCAGATGTCCGCCGTCCTGCGCAAGCACGATCTCCTGGAGCCCAGCAATCTGGAGTGGTCCTGGTTCGTTCCTGCGTTGGGCGGTGCACCGGCGAGGACGCGTTTGCAGATCATGAGGCCGCTCGATGACGAGCAACTGGTCCAGGAGGTCGACAAGATGCGTCCGGTCGGCTATCCGGAGGCGGTGGGGGGCGATCTGCTCGTCGCGGGGAGCGGGGTGTGGCTCGATGGCCGCGCCGCACCGCGTCGCGAGTACCGGCTCGTGGAGCTCACCGTCTCTCCGGAACCCTTCGGGCTGTCGGCCGAGGTCTCCGTATTCCATGACATCTGGGGCCCGTTCGACTTCAGGGGGTCTCCGCATCCGGAAGTGCACCGGAACAACGCTCCCCGGCTGGCTGCCGCGTTGAAGGAGCTGGAGGCGTTGCTGGGTGTGCCGGCCGAGCCCGGCGAGGCGACGTACTTCGGGACGGCGGTGGGGTACGGGGTCATGGAGCCGGATGCGGTGGACGGACGGGGCCCGGACCTTACCGATCAGCTCTGAAGGGGCGGTTTGCGGTGAACGCCCCCGTGCGTCCCCATGAGTTGGTCATGGGGATGTGCTGTCTCTGTGGTGATGGCCACCCTCGATTGCACAGGCAATCGGTCAGTTGATAGGGATGGTCTGCGTGCAGTGCGCGTGATGTGAGACAAGTGAGCCGAACGGGGGCCTT
>NZ_KQ948821.1 GCF_001514205.1 Streptomyces griseoruber
CCGGAGGTGCGGCGATGGCGGGTCCCCGAGTGGTGATCATCGGTGCGGGTGTCGTGGGTGCGGCGCTGGCGGACGAGATCTCCGCGCGTGGCTGGACCGAGGTGACGGTGGTCGACCAGGGCCCGCTGCCGGCCACGGGTGGCTCGACGTCCCACGCCCCGGGTCTGGTCTTCCAGACGAACTCCTCGAAGACGATGACGGAGCTGGCCCGTTACACGGTGGAGAAGTTCTGTTCCCTGGATGTGGACGGCAGGCCGTGTTTCCTCCAGGTCGGTGGTCTGGAGGTGGCGACGACGCCGGAGCGGCTGACGGAGCTGCGGCGCCGGCACGGCTGGGTGACGGCGTGGGGTGTCGAGGCGGAGCTGCTGACGGCCGAGGAGTGTGTCCGGCGGCATCCGCTGGTGGACGGGGAGAGGGTGCTGGGCGGTCTGCTGGTGCCGACGGACGGTCTGGCCAAGGCGGTCCTGGCGGTGGAGGCGCAGATCCGGCGGGCGACCGAGCGGGGTGTGACGTTTCTGGCCCGTCATGAGGTCCTCGACGTCCTGCAGACGGACGGTGAGGTCAGTGGTGTGGTGACCGACCAGGGTGAGATTCCCGCGGACATCGTGGTGTGCTGTGCGGGGATCTGGGGTCCGAAGATCGCCCGTATGGTGGGGATGGATCTGCCGTTGACGCCGCTGGCGCACCAGCTGGCGTGGACGGGGCCGGTTCCGGCGCTGGCGGGGCAGACGCAGGAGGCGGTCCGCCCGATCCTGCGTCACCAGGACGGCGACCTGTACTACCGGGACCGTTTCGACGGTCTGGGCATCGGCTACTACGGCCACCGGCCGATGCCGGTCTCCGCCGACGACATCCTCTCCGTGGACGAGGCCGAGGCGATGCCGTCGGTGCTGAAGTTCACCGAGGAGGACTTCGAGGCCGCGTGGAGCGAGACGCAGGCGCTGCTTCCGGCGACGCGGGAGGCGAAGGTCGAGGAGGGCATCAACGGCCTGTTCTCCTTCACCACCGACAACTTCCCCCTCCTGGGGGAGTCCCGGGACGTCAAGGGCTTCTGGGTCGCCGAGGCGGTGTGGGTGACGCACTCCGCCGGTGTGGGCAGGGCGATGGCGGAGTGGCTGGTGGACGGCTACTGCTCGTCGTTCGATCTGCACGAGTGCGATGTCAACCGGTTCGAGCCGCATCAGCTGTCGCCGGAGTACGTGCTGGCGCGGGACTGCCAGAACTTCGTCGAGGTCTACGACATCCTGCACCCGCTCCAGCCCTCGGGTGACCCGCGTCCGATCCGCACCAGCCCCTTCCACGCCCGGCAGCGGGAGAAGGGGGCGTTCTTCCTGGAGGCGAACGGCTGGGAGCGGCCGCAGTGGTACGAGGCCAACGCGGGCCTGGTCGAGGGCCGCAACATTCCCACCCCCAACGACTGGGCGGCGCAGTTCTGGTCGCCGATCGTGGGTGCGGAGGCGCAGGCCACCCGTGAGACCGTCGCCATGTACGACATGAGTGCCCTCAAGCGGCTCGAGGTGAGCGGTCCGGGCGCGGCGGACTTCCTGGAGCGGCTGACGACGGGCAAGGTCGCCAAGTCGGTCGGCTCGGTCACCTACACCCTGTTCCTGGATCATGACGGCGGGATCCGCAGTGATGTCACCGTCGCCCGGCTGGGCCGGGACCTGTTCCAGATCGGTGCGAACGGCAATGTGGACCTGGACTGGCTCACCCGGCATCTGCCCGCCGACGGCACGGTCCAGGTCCGTGACATCACCGCCGGGACCTGCTGCATCGGCCTGTGGGGGCCGCTGGCCCGCAAGGTCCTGCAGCCCCTGACCGACGCGGACTTCTCCGGC
Organism: Streptomyces griseoruber; assembly: GCF_001514205.1. Taxonomy (GTDB): domain Bacteria; phylum Actinomycetota; class Actinomycetes; order Streptomycetales; family Streptomycetaceae; genus Streptomyces; species Streptomyces griseoruber. Next base: position 1,839 of record NZ_KQ948821.1, read on the forward strand.
GACGGGCTGAAGTACTTCCGTGCCAGGCGCGCCTACGTCGGCAGTGTTCCGGTGACCGCGATGCGGCTGTCGTACGTCGGTGAGCTGGGCTGGGAGCTGTACACGACGGCCGACCAGGGCCAGAAGCTGTGGGACACCCTGTGGGCGGCGGTGCGGCCGCTGGGCGGGATCGTCGCGGGCCGGGGCGCGTTCAACAGTCTGCGGCTGGAGAAGGGCTACCGCTCCTTCGGCACGGACATGACCTACGAGTACGACCCCTACGAGGCCGGGATCGGTTTCGCGGTCAGGCTCGACAAGGGCGACTTCATCGGCCGGGAAGCCCTGGAGCGGCGCAAGGAGACCGTCCGGCGCAGGCTGGCGTGCCTGACCATCGACGACCCGCAGTCGGTCGTCATGGGCAAGGAACCCGTCTACGACGGCGACCGCCCGGTGGGGTACGTGACCAGCGCGGCCTACGGCTACACCGTCGGCAAGGGCATCGCCTACGCCTGGCTCCCGGCCGGACTCGCCGTCCCCGGCACCCC
>NZ_KQ948822.1 GCF_001514205.1 Streptomyces griseoruber
AAGTCACGTCACCGCTATCGATGAGAATGCCGAGGGCCAGCCGAGTCAATTGACTGCCTAAAGGCTGTCCCGGAATTGCTGTGCAAGAAGACGCCGCTACGGTCGGCTCTCCACGCCGTGAGCCGGCAGTAGCCCTACCAGTGCGTCTACGGCCTCGACAGCGTTCGGAGTGGCGAGTACGAGTACGGGGTCGGGTTTCCGGAGAAGGAGGCCGCTCCAGACCCGGAAGGAAGGATGGCCATTCGGCCCACCGGTGTCGAAGGAGATAGACCCCGCCAGCTCGTTCACGTCATCTTGTGCGCCGGGCGTCCAGAACGCGGGGCTGTCCTCGAACCGTAGATAGTTGTGGCTGGTGAACGGATACCACTGGCTCAACGCACTCACCCTGGCGGCCAGCACTAACTCCTCTGCGACAGGAGGAACCCAGGAATCGGCTCCTCGCACCGCGGCGTCGGCGGACCGCGCGCATTCCTCCATCCAGTCCCAGGCAGCTGCCAGCGACCACGGGGCGTTCATCTCCATCCGCCAAGTCTGGCCCGGCGCACGGGCGGTCGCGTTGGTTACGAATGAGATGATCTTGATGTGGCTGGTGTGATCACGGCGTCGGAGCCCTCCTGGATAGCCCCGTTCAGCGGACTGAGCCCGCGACAATTCGGCAAGCTGATCACCGCGCTACGGCGCGAGGGCGCGGACCCGGTCCGCAAGGGCCGACCGTGGAGCCTGCCGCTGGAGAACAGGGTCCTGCTGGTCGCCGCATACTGGCGCACCAATCTCACCCTGCGGCAGCTGGCACCGCTGTTCGGGGTCTCCAAGTCCGCCGCGGACCGCATAATCGCCCACCTTGGGCCGTTGCTTGCCCTACAGCCTCGCAAGAGGTTCCGGAAGGACACCGTGCTGATCGCCGACGGCACCCTGGTCCCCACCCGTGACCACACGATCGCCGAGCAGTCGAAGAACTACAGGTACTCCACCAACCACCAGGTCGTCATCGACGCCGACACCCGGCTGGTCGTCGCCATCGGGCGGCCGGTCCCAGGGAACCGCAACGACTGCATGGCATGGGCGCTGTCCGGAGCGAAGGACGCCATCGGCCGCACCACGGTGATCGCTGACGGCGGCTACCGGGGCACCGGCCTGATCATTCCTCACCGCCGTGACCCCGGCCGGGCCGAACTCCCAGCCTGGAAAGAGAAACACAACGCCTCGCACCGCAAGGTCAGGGCCCGCGTTGAGCACGCCTTCGCCCGGATGAAGAGCTGGAAGATCCTCCGCGACTGCCGCTTGAAAGGCAACGGCGTTCACCACGCCATGCTCGGCATCGCCCGCCTCCACAACCTCACCATCACCGGCTGAACCTAGAGCAGGCAGGTCAGCGAACACGACCGTGATCAATTATGGGACAACGCTTAGCTCACTTTTTGCCACGGGGGCGCAAACGTCCGCCCCTGATCTGCGTGCCAGACCGGTTCAACATTCCTCTAAACGCCATAGCTGCAAGGTGACGACGCCCCGGCCTCTTGCCAGCCGACCGTCGACTTTCACGCCCACTCCACTCCCAGCTCGGTCAGAGCGGCCCGCTGCTCCTGTGCGAGCTTGTCGCGGCGGGTCTTGGTGTTGGAGATCCACACGCCCAGCTTGACGACTACCGGCTCGGTCTCGCCGTCGACCGTGATCTCTTCAGCGTGGCCGCGCGGGACAGGCCGGTGGGAACCTTCCCTCTCGACCCACTGCGCGAGGGCCGCCAGGCCCCGCTGGAACGCCTGTTCCGCCTTGCCCGGGCCCTTCGTCGTACGTGTGGCAGCCGGGGCGGGAGCCGGGGCCTCAAGCGGCTGTACGCCCAGCTGGGACAGCCGTTCCTGCTGCTCGGTCGACAGCTGTGCCCAGTTGCCTGGCTGGGTCTGTCGCTCCAGCCATCGTCCGATGTCGTCGCCGTCCATGAGTACGCCGGGTGCGATGTTGGGGAGGATGCCGTCGGCGTCGA
>NZ_KQ948823.1 GCF_001514205.1 Streptomyces griseoruber
CGTTCCCGGCGGTGTCGTCGAAGGCAGCCGGGAGGTCGACCAGGCCGCCCCAGCGGCCGGGTGCCTCAAGAGCGGCCACCCGGCCGAGGCCCCAGACGGCGTTGCGGGCCGGGTCGACGGCCGCGTCCGCGCGGCCGACCGTGACGGCACCCCGGGTCAGCGTCCACAGCGGAGCCGTCACCCCCGCATCACCCAGCGCCTGCACCAGCGCCAGCGAACCCGACACGCCCACCGGCACGCCGTCCCCGGACACCTCGTCCGACAGGGCGAGCAAGGACACCACACCCGCCACCGGCAGTACGTCCTTCAGCCGGGCGGCGAGCCGCGCACGGTCCGCGCGCGGGTCGCACGTCCAGCACTCGACATCGGCGCCCGCCGCCGTGAGGGCCTCGCGCACCGAGACGACCCAGGGGTCCGCGTCGAGGCCGTCCGGTACGACAGCCAGCCAACGGCCCGCCAGTGCCGCATCGCGCGGGACGCCGGTCAAAGGCGCCCAGTGCTCCCGGTAGCGGGAGCGGTCCACCTCGGCCTGTTCCCGGCTCTGCCGCCGCCAGGAGGTCAGGGCCGGCAGCACCGCACCCACGACCTCCTCCCCCAGCTCCAACGCCCCCGCCAGAGACTCCAGGTCCTCCCGCTCGACCGCCTCCCAGAAACGGGCGTCGATCTCACCCCCGGCACCGGTGACCGACTCCGGCCGCACGACCTGCGGCCAGTACCTCCGGTGCTCGAAGGCATACGTCGGCAGCTCCACCCCGCCGACGACGGGAAGCAGGGCCGACCAGTCCACCTCCGCGCCACCGGTGAAGACCGAGCCCACGGCGGCCATCACCGACTCGGCCTCCGCCCGGTTCCTGCGCAACACCGGCACGAACAGACGCCCGTCGTCGGTGACACAGTCCTCGGCAAGCGCGGCAAGGGTGCCGTCGGGCCCCACTTCGAGGAAGCGGCGGACGTTGTCCTGTCCGTCCAGGGTGCGTACGGCGGCGGCGAAGCGCACCGTCGCACGCACGTGCTCCACCCAGTAGTCCGGCGAGGTCAGCTCCTCGGCGGTGGCCGCGGCCCCCGTGACGGTCGAGACGATCGGTGTCCGCGGCTGCTCATACGACAGGGACTCGGCCACCGTGCGGAACTCGTCCAGCATCGGTTCCATCAGCGGGGAGTGGAAGGCATGGCTCACCCGCAGCGCCGTGACCTTGCGGCCCTGGCCACGGAAGTGCCCCGCGATCTCCTCGACGGCTTCGACGGCACCCGAAACGACCACCGCCCGCGGCCCGTTGACCGCCGCGATACCCACCCCGACACCGAGCAGCGGCAGCACCTCCTCCTCGGACGCCTGAAGGGCGACCATCGCACCCCCCTCAGGCAGCGCCTGCATCAGCCGGCCCCGCGCCACCACCAGACGGCACGCATCCGCCAGCGACCACACCCCGGCCACATACGCCGCCGCGATCTCACCGATGGAGTGACCCGCCAGCACATCCGGGCGCACACCCCACGACTCCAGCAACCGGAACAACGCCACTTCCAGAGCGAACAGAGCGGGCTGCGCGAACTCCGTCCGGTTCACCACGTCGGCCTCGTCACCGAAGACCACCTCACGCAACGGGCGTGGCAGTTCGGTGTCCAGGTGGGCGCACACGGCGTCGAAGGCGTCCGCGAAGACCGGATACTCCTCGTACAA
>NZ_KQ948824.1 GCF_001514205.1 Streptomyces griseoruber
TCGGCCTGCCGTGCGGCGGTCGATCGTGCGGGGCAGGTCGATCAGACCGCCCCAGCGGTCGGATGCCTCCAGCGCCGCCACGCGGCCCAGACCCCAGACCGCCCCTTGCGGCACGTCGACGGCTCCGTCGGAACGGCCCACGGCCACCGCGCCCCGGGTCAGCGTCCACAGCGGAGCCGTCACCCCCGCATCACCCAGCGCCTGCACCAGCGCCAGCGAACCCGACACGCCCACCGGCACGCCGTCCCCGGACACCTCGTCCGACAGGGCGAGCAAGGACACCACACCGGCGACCGACGCCGTACCTTCCAGCCGCTCGGCGAGCCGCGCACGGTCCATGGCGGCCTCGTAGGCGAACCGCTCCACCACGGCACCTCGGGCTGCCAGAGCGTCGAGCACCGCCTGCGTCCACGCGTCCACGGCGGGCCCGGCCGGCTCGATCACCAGCCAACGCCCGGACAGCGTCGCGGAACCGGAGACGTCGGCCAGCGGCCGCCACTCGACCCGGTAGCGGGAGCGGTCCACCTCGGCCTGTTCCCGGCTCTGCCGCCGCCAGGAGGTCAGGGCCGGCAGCACCGCACCCACGACCTCCTCCCCCAGCTCCAACGCCCCCGCCAGAGACTCCAGGTCCTCCCGCTCGACCGCCTCCCAGAAACGGGCGTCGATCTCACCCCCGGCACCGGTGACCGGCTCCGGCCGCACGACCTGCGGCCAGTACCTCCGGTGCTCGAAGGCATACGTCGGCAGCTCCACCCCGCCGACGACGGGAAGCAGGGCCGACCAGTCCACCTCCGCGCCACCGGTGAAGACCGAGCCCACGGCGGCCATCACCGACTCGGCCTCCGCCCGGTTCCTGCGCAACACCGGCACGAACAGACGCCCGTCGTCGGTGACACAGTCCTCGGCAAGCGTGGCAAGGGTGCCGTCGGGCCCCACTTCGAGGTACCTGGTGACGGTCTGCTCGGCGAGGGTGGCCACGGCGTCCGCGAAGCGGACAGTGCGGCGGACGTGCTCCACCCAGTGGTCCGGCGACATGAGCTCGTCGCTGACGGGCGCACCGGTCACCGTGGAGACGACGGACAGCGCAGGACGGTCGTAGGAGAGGTCTTCCACGACCGCCCGGAAGTCGTCGAGCATCGGTTCCATCAGCGGGGAGTGGAAGGCATGGCTCACCCGCAGCGCCGTGACCTTGCGGCCCTGGCCACGGAAGTGGTCGGCGATCTCCTCGACCCACTCGGCCGCGCCCGAGATCACCACCGCCTGCGGCCCGTTGACCGCCGCGATGCCCACCTCCTCGCCGAGCAGGGGCAGCACCTCGTCCTCGGTGGCCTGGAGCGCGACCATCGCACCGTCGGCCGGGAGCGCCTGCATCAGCCGGCCGCGCGCCGCGACCAGACGGCACGCGTCCGCCAGCGACCACACGCCCGCCACATACGCGGCCGCGATCTCACCGATGGAGTGACCGGCCAGCACGTCGGGGCGCACACCCCACGACTCCAGCAGCCGGAACAGGGCCACCTCGAGCGCGAACAGGGCGGGCTGCGCGTACTCCGTACGGTTCAGAAGATCCGCGTCCTGGCCGAACACGACTCCTTGGAGGGGCAGTTCGAGTTCCGGGTCCAGGTGGGCGCACACGGCGTCGAAGGCGTCCGCGAAGACCGGATACTCCTCGTACAG
>NZ_KQ948825.1 GCF_001514205.1 Streptomyces griseoruber
CGGCGTCGGCCTTCAGCTTCGCGGCCTGCGCCGCGTCCGCGTCGGAGCGGGCGCGCTTCGCGGCGGCCTCCGCGCGGGTGGCGGCGGCGTCCGCGTCGGCGGCGGCCTGGGTCGCGGCGTTCGCCTCGGCGCGGGCCGAGGTGGCCGCGGACTCCGCGTCGTCGGCCGCCGAGTCGGCGGCGTCGGCCGCGGCCCGGGAGTCCTTGGCATTGGCGTCGGAGTCATGGGCCTCGGCGTAGGCGTCCTTGGCGTCGGCCTTGGCGCGGGCGGCGTTGGCCTTGCTCTCCGCGTCCCAGGCGTCGTCGCGCTTGCCCTTGGCCCGGTCCCGGGCGGCCTCGGCGTCCTGCCGCCTGGCGCGCGCGGTGGACTCGGAGGTCTCCGCGCGGCCCTTGGCCTCGTTCGCGGTGACCGCGTAGCCCTCGGCGTTCTTCTTGTGCTGGGCGGCCTCGGCCTGCTTGGCGGCGGCGGTCTCCTTCTCCGCCTTCGCCGTGGCCTCCTCCGCCTCCGCCGCGAGCCGCTTGGCGTGCGCGTCGGCCGCCGCGGCCTTGGCGTCGGCCTCGGCCTTCTGCGTCTCGGCGAGCTTCGCCTTCGCCAGGTCCCGGGCGGCCTTGGCGGTCTGCGCCTGGACGGCGGCCGCGTCGGCGGCGGCCTTCGCCTGGGCGCGGGCCTCGTTCGCGGCGGCCGTGCGGAACGCCGCCTTCGACTGCGCGGCCTGGGTCAGGGCGCGGGCGGCGATGGTCTCACTGTCCCCGACGGCGGCCTTGGTCGCGGAGTACGCCGTGTCACCGGCCTTCGACAACGCCTCCAGGGCGGCGGCCGAGGCCTTGGTGACCTGGGCCTTCTGCTGGGCGACGAGCAGACCTCGGCCGCGCGGGGCGCCCGCCTTGTCGGCGATCGCGTAGGCGGCCTGGGTCGCGGTGTCCGTGTCGGTGGCGGCCTTCTTCGCCGCGGCGGCCTGCGCCTTCAGCAGGTCGAGCTGCTTCTTCGAGGCGGCCTGGGCGTCGGTGATGCCCTTCTTCGCCTTGTCGAACTGCGCCTTGGCCGGGTAGTCGAGGTCGTCGGTGCCGGCGTGGCCGGAGGGGACGACGTCGAACTGCTGCGGCGCCTTGCCGGTGCAGTCCCACATCCGGCCGTCGCGGCTGTTGGTGTAGTCGGCGAGGTCGAGGCAGTTGCCGGTCGCCGGGTTGAACAGCCGGGTGGTGCCGTGAGTGCCGTACTCCCAGTTCTGGGAGGTGCTGCTGGAGCAGGTGGAGATCTGCACGGCGGTGCCGTTGGCGCTCGCGCCGCCCTTGACGGTCAGGCACTTGCCCGAGTTGGGGTTGACCAGGTGGTCGCCGGAGATCTGCCACTTCTGCCCGACGCTGCCGTTGCAGGTGTAGATCTGCACGGGCGTGCCGTTGTCCTTCTTGCCGCCCGCCACGTCGAGGCACTTGTCGGTGGCGCCGTGGGCGTGGACCACGAACGGGCTGTCGCCGATCCAGCCGGGGCCGCCGGCCGACCACCAGTCCTGCCAGCGGGCGAGATGGTCGGCGATCCAGGACT
>NZ_KQ948826.1 GCF_001514205.1 Streptomyces griseoruber
AGACGCCATCCGCTTTCCGAACGTGATCGTTTGGTTCGGGCTGGGTGGGCATGAACTCCGGTCGGCGGCGGGAGAGATGCGGACGGTTCGTTCGCTCGCGTCGCTCGTGGAGGTGGCTGGTGCCGTCGGTGCTCGGTCTGTTGGAAACCCGGGAGAAGAAGGTGCGGGAAGAGATCGCGCTGTTGCAGGAGGAGGCCGAGCGGGTGCAGGCCGCGCTCGGCGAGGCGGAACGGGCTCTTCAGCGGCTGGTGGATGCCCGTGTGACGGTGGCCGAGGTGCTGGCCGAGCCGCCCTCCGTGGTCGAGGAGCCGCAGCGGGGTTCAGTGGCCGGCTCGGTGGTGCCCCACCGGACCGACGGCATGACGGTGTCGGTCCTGGCGCCGGACTACCAGCGGATCGTGTCGGTGCTGGAGTCGGAAGCGGGCAGGGAGGGCATGCGCTGTCAGCAGCTGGCCACGGCTCTGGGGCTTCAGGTGGTCCCGGCGAAGGTCGAGGGGCTGCGGTCGAAGGCGAAACGCCTGGTGGAACGGGGGTGGGCTCGGCAGGCGCGGCCGGGAGTGTTCCCCGCGCTCGTGATGCCGGCCGGCTGAAGGCACCGGGGCGACGTCCGGCCAGACGGCCGCTCATGAGCATCGTCATCGACCACAGCACCATGGCCTCGTGCATGACGGGCAGCGTCTCGTACTCGCGCACCAGGCGGCGCGAACGCATCAGCCAGCTGAGCGTTCTTTCCACCACCCACCTGCGCGGCAGCACCACGAAGCCGCATGTGTCGTCGGTGCGTCTGACGATCTCCAGGGTGAGGTGGAGGTTCTCGGCCGCCCAGTCGACCAGCCGCCCGGCATAGCCGCCGTCCGCCCACACCAGGCGGATGGAGAAGTACATCTGTCGCAGCCGCTCAAGCAGCGGGACGGCGGCGTCGCGGTCCTGCACGCTCGCCGCGGTCACCGCGACGGCCAGGACCAGGCCGAGGCAGTCCACCACCAGGTGCCGCTTGCGGCCACCCACCTTCTTCCCGCCGTCCCAGCCAGACGTGGAGCGCGGGATGTTCGCCGCTGCCCGCAGTGACTGCGAGTCCACAATCGCGGCCGTCGGGTCCGGTGAGCGGCTCTCCTTGTCCCGCACGCGGTCACGCAGCCGGTCGTGGAGTTCGGCGAGCAGGCCCGTCACCTGCCAGCGGCGGGCGAACGCATGCACACGCCGGTACGGCGGGAAGTCCACAGGCAGATTGGCCCACTTGACGCCGTTGTCGACCACGTAGCGGACGGCATCCAGCATCACACGGTGGCAAGAGCTCTCCGGCCGGCCGCCCCGTCCTTCAAGCCACGCGGGCACCGGCAGCACCGCCCGGACGACCTGCCATTCCGCATCCGTCATGTCCGAGCCGTAACACCGCACGCGCTCCGGCCCGTCGGCCGCGTTGCCGAACCTGTGCGCGAGGCAGTCACACGACAGGGGCGGCGAGTTGGACTCCACACAGGTGAGCGCGAAAGACTGCGGCAACAGGGCCTCCTGGTGATCGGTTTGGTTCGCA
>NZ_KQ948827.1 GCF_001514205.1 Streptomyces griseoruber
ATAGCGGCTAACACAATGAGGTGGCTCGGTCCTGATGGCCGTGTCCAGGGCGGTAGTTGAGCGTTCGGCTCGGTGTGGGGAAGTCGCCGTGGATCGTGTCGGATGAGCTGTGGGACCGCCTGGAGCCGCTCTTGCCGCGGCGCGAGCGACGCTTTCGGCACCCGGGACGCAAGCCGCTGCCGGACCGGCAGGTGCTGTGCGGGATCCTGTACGTGCTGCACACCGGGATCCAGTGGGAGTACCTGCCGCAAGACCTTGGGTTCGGCTCGGGCATGACGTGCTGGCGCCGCTTACGGGACTGGAACCAGGCCGGCGTCTGGCAGCGGTTGCACGAGGTCCTGCTGGCCGAACTGAATGCGGCCTCGCGGCTGGACTGGTCCCGCTGCGTGGTCGACTCCTCCCATGTCAGGGCGCTAAAAGGGGGAGCCAGACGGGCGCCTCGCCGGTCGACCGGGGCCGAGCCGGCTCCAAACATCACTTGATCACTGACGGGCACGGCACCCCGCTGGCGGTTCTGCTGACCGGCGGCAACCGCAACGACGTCACCCAACTGCTGCCCCTACTCGACGCGATCCCGCCGGTCCGCGGCCGGGTCGGCCGTCCCCGCCGCAAGCCAGACTCGCTGTTCGCCGACCGCGGCTACGACCACGACATCTACCGCGACCAGGTTCGCGCCCGTGGCATCGTGCCCGCGATCGCCCGCCGCGGCACCCGACACGGCACCGGGCTGGGCACCTACCGCTGGGTCGTGGAGAGGAGTTTTGCCTGGTTGCACGGCTTCCGACGCCTGCGGATCCGGTGGGAACGGCGGGCCGACATCCACGAAGCGTTCCTGAAGCTCGCCTGCTGCCTCATCACTCACCGGCAACTCACGGCATTGCGCTGACGTTGGGGTACAAGGCCGCTGGTCACCTCATGGATGTCCGTGACTCATGCCATGATCCGGCCTCATGAGTGACCGTTCGCTTTCACCCGCCTGGCTGGCCTCGTGGACAGAGAGGGTCTCCGGGACTCTCGCGGCAATGACGGACGGGTTCGAGCATCGGCACGGCTTTCCTCCTGGTACCAACGAGGTCCGGCCGGCCGGTCGCGACGATCAAACGGCGGCTCGCACGCTCGCTCAAGCGGGCCTTATCCCGGCTGACCTGGTCACTTTCTACGACTGCATTGGTGACTTGACCTGGTCGGACATCGGCAACGGATACTTCCTCGACGCGGCAAGTGACGTCCTTCTGCGACTCGAGGAGCACGGGCCTGTCGTCGCCGCCGCGGACCGGATGGTGGTCATCGGCTCGAACGGCGGTGGCCTCTCCTACGTCGCGGGCTCTGATGGGTCGGTTCATCGGATGCGGACGGCATCACTGGACGAACCCGAGCTCGACAAGGTAGCCGACGACCTGCGGCAGTTTCTGGAGCTGCTGGAGGGATCCCTGACGCGGTTCATTGCCGACGGTGACCCGGGATCTCTGTAGGTCAGCCCGCGGGGCTCATTCTGTTAGCCGCTGT
>NZ_KQ948828.1 GCF_001514205.1 Streptomyces griseoruber
GGCCTGTCTGACAAATGATCTTGTCCGGGTTCGCGGAGCCAGAGGATGAGTGCCGCGAGACGGAGTCCGGCCCGGTAACGGGCGGCGAGTTTGTCGAAGCGTGTGGCGATGGCGCGGAACTGTTTGAGCCGGTTGAAGCAGCGTTCGACGACATTGCGGGCCTTGTAGAGCTCACGGTCGAAGGCAGGCGGTCTACCGCCAGCCCGGCCACGCCGTATCCGGTTGGCCTTCTGGTCGGCCCGCTCCGGGATCACCGCCCGGATGCCCCGGCGCCGCAGCGTCTGGCGGATCGCCCGTGACGAATACGCCTTGTCCGCGATGACCGCGTCGGGCCTGCGGCGCGGCCGACCGACGCCGGTCCGGGGCACTCGCACCGCGTCCAGGACCGCGCCGAAGGCAGTGGAGTCGTTGACGTTGCCCGGCGTGACGAGGAGGGCCAGGGGCAGACCCCGGCCGTCGCAGGCGAGGTGGACCTTGGTGGTCAGCCCGCCGCGGGACCGGCCGAGCGCCTGACCAGCCTGTGCGCGTTCCGGATCTTCCAGTTCGTCCCCCGCTGCCGCCCCTTTTTGCGTGCGCCGGCTGCGTGCTGGTGGGCCCGATTGATCGTGGAGTCGACCGAGACCGTCCACTCCACCGCCCCGACGGAGTCGTCACGGACCTGGACCTCCTCGAGCAGGCAGGCCCACGTGCCGTCCGCCTCCCAGCGGGCGAACCGTTCATAGACCGTCTGCCACGGTCCGAAGCGTTCCGGCAGGTCACGCCACGGAGCACCTGTCCGCAACCGCCACAACACCCCGTTGATCACCTGCCGGTGATCCCGCCATGGACGACCCCGCCCGTCAACACCCGGCAACAGCGGCGCTATCCGTTCCCACGCCGCATCCGTCAGCTCTCCACGACCCACCACAAGATCAATTATCAGGCAGTGCCAGGGCCCGTCGCTGCTGAAGGCCGCCCCGGCTGCCGAGGGTCCGCCAGTTGCAACCGGGCATCATGTCGCCATGATCCAAAACGACCAGCACGCGTCCGAGGCGCTCCAGCAGCATCCGGACGTCACCGAGGCGATTATCCGGGAGCAACGCCTTCACGACCCCTCCGTCCGCCTCTCCGGCTTCCTCGCCGAAGCCCTCTTCGACCCCGATTTCATCGAGGTGGGTGCCTCCGGGCGGCGGTGGACGCACGCGGAGATGGTCGCCGCCCTGCCCACACTCCACGGCGGCGCCGAAAACAGCACCCCCATCACCGCAGAGCACTTCGAGGGCACAGTCCTCGCCCCCGGGATCATCCACCTCACCTACGAGACCCGCATCGAGGACCGGCACGCCCGCCGTTCGTCGATCTGGCGCCGCGACGCCGCCGGGGAATTCCGGCTCTACTACCACCAGGCCACGCCGGTGCCGGACGGGACAGCCCGGCCATAAGGTCCGACCTGGCACCTGCCTGTCCCTTCCCGTCGGGTCCGGCCGCCCGGCCTGATCCGACGGGAATTGTCAGACAGGCCCTAG
>NZ_KQ948829.1 GCF_001514205.1 Streptomyces griseoruber
CGCCAGCCGGCGTGGCCCTGATGCGCCGGGTGCCGGTCAACTCCTTGCCGAGCTGGCCGCCTTGGGCGCCGAGGTGGATGTCGTGGCGGTGGATGTCGCCGATCGCGACGAGCTGGTCGCCGCCCTGGACGGACATGCGCTGACCGCCGTGGTGCACACCGCCGGCATCGTCGACGACGGTGTGGTGTCCTCCCTGACCGAGGAGCGACTCACCGCGGTCATGCGGCCGAAGGTGGACGCGGTGGCGCACCTGCACGAGCTGACCCGGGACGCCGACCTGTCCGCGTTCGTGGTCTTCTCCTCCGTCATGGGCACCTTCGGAGGTGCGGGCCAGGCCAACTACTCGGCCGCCAACGCCTTCCTCGACGCCTTCGCCTCCTTCCGTCGGAAGGAGGGGCTGCCCGCGGTGTCCCTGGGCTGGGGTCCGTGGGCGCCGGGGGCCGGCATGACGGCAGAGTTGAGCGAGGCGGATCTGCGGCGTATGGCGCGCGAGGGCATGCAGCCGCTGGCTCCTGAGCGGGGCCTGGGCCTGCTGGACGCCGCGCTTGAGCAGGGTCCCGGGCTGGAGCGGGCGGCGGTGCTGCCCATCGATCTCGATCTCGCGGGGCTGCGTCGGCGACCGGCGGAGGAAGTGCCCGCCCTGCTGCGTGCCCTGGTCCGGGTCCGTGCCCGTCGCAAGGCCGAGGCCGGAACGGGAAGCGGAACGCGGCACCAGGACCTCAAGGCACAGCTGTCGGCGATTCCGCCGGCCGACCGCGACCGCCTCGTCTCCGACCTGGTCCGGGGTGCCGCGGCCGCCGTACTCGGCCACTCCTCCACCGCCGACATCGAGGTGGACCACACCTTCAAGGAACTGGGTTTCGACTCCCTGACCTCGGTGGAGCTCCGCAACCGCGTGAATGCCGCGACCGGCATGAGGCTCCCCGCCACCCTGATCTTCGACTACCCCACACCCGCCGCCTTGATCCGGCACATCGGAACGGAGCTGGTGGGAGGAGACGAGCACGCAGCCACTGCCGCACTGCCCGCGCTGTCGAGTGTGGGCGACGATCCGGTGGTGATCGTCGGGATGGCGTGCCGGTTCCCCGGTGGGGTGGGTTCGCCGGAGGATCTGTGGGCGCTGGTGAGTGAGGGGCGTGACGCGATCGGGGGGTTCCCCACGGATCGCGGGTGGGATCTCGAGGGGTTGTACGACCCGGAGCCGGGCACGGTCGGTCGTACGTACGTCCGTGAGGGCGGGTTCCTCTACGACGCCGCCCTGTTCGATTCCTCGCTGTTCGGGATCTCGCCGCGTGAGGCGTTGGCGATGGATCCGCAGCAGCGGATGCTGCTGGAGACGTCGTGGGAGGTCCTGGAACGGGCCGGCATCGACCCGGCCACGCTGCGCGGCAGCCGTACCGGCGTCTTCGCCGGCGCGATGGCCCAGGACTACGGCTCGTCGCTGCGCGGAACTTCCGAAGGCGCCGACGGCTACCTGC
>NZ_KQ948830.1 GCF_001514205.1 Streptomyces griseoruber
CCGCGGAAGGACCCCGTGCTGCAGCGCCAGCACCATCTTCATCACACCGACCACCCCCGCGGCAGCCTGCGTGTGACCGATGTTCGACTTCAACGAGCCCAGCCAGAGAGGCCGTTCCGGATCCCTGCCCCGCCCGTAGGTAGCGAGAAGCGCCTGCGCCTCGATCGGGTCGCCCAGCGTGGTCCCCGTACCGTGCGCCTCCACCGCGTCCACGTCCGCGGCCGACAGCCCGGCCTTGGCGAGGGCCGCCCGGATCACCCGCTCCTGCGCAGGACCGTTGGGCGCCGTCAGACCGTTGCTCGCCCCGTCCTGGTTGACCGCCGAGCCACGCACCACCGCCAGCACCGGATGACCGTTGCGGCGGGCGTCCGACAAACGCTCCAGCAGCAACACCCCCACACCCTCACCCCAGCCGGTACCGTCCGCCCCCGCCGCGAACGGCTTGCACCGACCGTCCGGCGCAAGCCCCCGCTGCCTGCTGAACTCCACGAAGATGCCGGGCTCGGCCATGACCGTCGCGCCTCCGGCGAGCGCGAACGAGCACTCGCCGGCGCGCAGCGCCTGGACCGCGAGGTGCAGGGCCACCAGCGACGACGAGCACGCGGTGTCCACGGTCACCGCCTGACCGCGCAGGCCGAGGACGTAGGCGATCCGCCCGCTGGCCACGCTGCACGATGTGCCGGTGAGGAGATATCCGTCGACGGACTCGGGGGCTCGGTGCAGTCCGGGCCCGTACTCCTGCTGCATGATTCCCACGAACACGCCGCCATCGCGCTCCCGGAGCGTCTCCGGGTCGATCCCGGCACGCTCCAGTGCCTCCCAGGAGGCTTCCAGCAGAAGCCGCTGCTGCGGATCCATGGCGACGGCCTCGCGCGGCGAGATCCCGAAGAAGCCGGGGTCGAAGTCACCGGCGTCGTACAGGAACGAACCCGAGCGCGCGTACGTGGTCCCGTGCTGCTCCGGGTCGGGGTCGTACAGGTTGTCCAGGTCCCACCCCCGGTCGGTGGGAAAGGCGGAGACGGTGTCGCCGCCGCCGGAGAGGAGTCCCCACAGCTCTTCCGGTGTCCGGATGCCACCGGGCAGACGGCAGCCCATGGCCACGATGGCGATGGGCTCGTCCTCAGTGGCGGGCATCCGGTCCGCGGAGGTCTCGGGGGCCAGGTCGCTACCGCCGTCGAGCAGCCCGCGCACATGACGGGCGAGTGCCTTGGGAGTGGGATGATCGAAGAGAACGGAGGCCGGCAGGGAAAGCCCCGTGTCCGCCACCAGCCGGTTCCGCAGTTCGACCGAGGTCGCGGAATCGAAGCCCAGCGCCTTGAACGTAAGCGTCGAGTCGACATCACCAGCCGCGGCATGCCCCAGCACCGCGGCGGCATGGGCGCGGATCCGCTGTACCCAGTCGCTGCGCCCCTCCGAGCGCGGAACAGAGCGGGTGGCACCGCCGTCGAACCAGTAGCGGCGGCGTT
>NZ_KQ948831.1 GCF_001514205.1 Streptomyces griseoruber
GCGTCGAGGTCCCACATCTCGCCGATGAGCAGACCGATGTGGGGGATGGCGACCTGGTGCAGCGGCTGGAAGGCGTGCGCGAACTCGTTCGGGCGGACCTCGAAGCCCCAGGTGTCGGTGGCGATCGCGGCGATCTCGGTGCGGTGGAGCCAGCCGGCCGTGGTGAACGACAGCCCGGGTGCCGGGCCGCCCGCGTAGTCGCCCCAGCCCTCGCGGCGGGCCCGGGCGAGCCGGCCGGTCCGTACGAGGACGAGGTCGCCGCGCCCGACGCTCACCCCGTGGGCCCGCGCGGTGGCGGTCAGATGCTCCTCGGTGACCGGGAACCCGTCGGGCAGCTCTCCCCCACCGGTGCCGACGACTTGGCCCACGTCGAGCAGGACGCCGCGGCCGGCGACGTACGGCGCCATGTGCTCGATGCCGGTGACGAGGTCGCCGTCGGAGGTGACGACCTTCTCTGCGGCCCGCCCGTTCCATGCCCTGCCGTGGTCGAAGATGTGCCCGAGCCCGTCCCACTGGGTGGAGCACTGCAACGGCATCGCGATCACGTCGTCGGCGCCGCCGATGCCGTGCGGGAAGCCCTGGTTGCCGAGGGCCGCGTCGGTGCCGGTGTCGAGCATGGTGTGGACGGGGTTGGTGCGCCGCCGCCAGCCCTTCTGCGGGCCGTTCATGTCGAAGGACTGCGCCAGCGAGAAACTGACCCCCCGGCGGACCAGGGCGGCGCCCTCGCGGCGCTTGGCCTCGTCGAGGAAGTTGAGGGTGCCGAGCACGTCGTCCTCGCCCCAGCGCCCCCAGTTGGAGTACGCCTCGGCGGCCTCGGCGATCGCGCCCTCGGGGTCCTGCCGGTCGAGGCTCATGCCGTCTCCTCCGCGACACAGCGGGTGCGCTGGGCGCCGAGCCCGGTGATCGAGCCGTCCATGACGTCGCCGTCGCGCAGCAGCCGGCCCCAGTGGATGCCGTTGCCCGCCGGGCTGCCGGTCAGCACCAGGTCGCCGGGCAGGAGCCGGGAGGTCTGGGAGATGTACGACACCAGCCGCGCGACACCGAAGAGCATGTCCTTGGTGGACTCGTCCTGCATGGTCTCGCCGTTCAGCTTCAGCGTCACCCGCAGGTCACCGGGGTCGCCGACGGACTCGGCCGGGACGATCCAGGGGCCCAGCGGGGTGAAGCCGGGGGCGTTCTTGCAGCGCAGCCAGTCCGTGCCGATGGCCTTCATGTCCCGGCGGAACACGGTGGCGCGGTCGGTGAGGTCGTTGGCGATCGTGTACCCGGCGACATGCTCCAGTGCCTCCTCGACGGAGACGCGGTATGCGGGCTTGGCGATGACGGCCGCCAGCTCCAGCTCCCAGTCCGGCTGCTCCGCCCACGAGGGCAGCACCACCTCGTCGAACGGGCCGGTGACGGTGCTGGGCAGACCGATGAAGACGTACGGCAGGTCCTCGGCGGCCCGGCGGTCCATGAC
>NZ_KQ948832.1 GCF_001514205.1 Streptomyces griseoruber
TTGCGTCCAGGGAAGTGGTGTACGGGTTCGACCTGATCCGGGGGTTTGCTCCGGCATCGGGATGGGGCCCGCATAGATGAACGGCCACCGGCTGATCTTCGAAGTGTCGAAGCCTCGAAGGAGATCAGCACGATGACCGCACCTGACAGTCTGCCCCTGCACGCCCTCGCCGAGGACAACCTCGCCGCGGCGAGTCCCGATCTGCTGCGCGCGATGGTCAAGACGTTCGCCGACGCACTCATGTCCGCCGAGGCCGACACCCTCTGCAACGCCGAATACGGCCAGGTCAGCGAGGAACGCGTCAACCACCGCAACGGCTACCGCCCACGCGAGTGGGACACAAGGGCCGGCACCGTCGAACTCGCCGTCCCCAAGCTGAGGCAGGGCAGCTACTTCCCGCACTGGCTGCTCGAACGACGCCGGCGGGCCGAACAGGCCCTCATCTCGGTGGTCGCCACCGCCTACCTGCTCGGCGTCTCCACCCGCAGAGTCGAGAAACTCGCCGAGTCCCTCGGCGTCACACAGCTGTCGAAGTCCCAGGTCAGCGCGATGGCCAAGCACCTCGACGAGCAGGTCACCGCCTTCCGCCACCGGCCCCTGGACGCCGGCCCGTATGCGTTTGTCTGGGTGGATGCGCTGACCCAGAAGGTCCGCGAGGGCGGCCGCATCATCAACGTTCACGCGCTGATCGCGGTCGGCGTCAACGCCGACGGGCACCGCGAGATCCTCGGCATCGACGTCGCCACCGCCGAGGACGGCGCTGGCTGGCTCGCCTTCCTGCGCTCACTGACCGCCCGCGGCCTGTCCGGCGTCCAACTGGTCGTCTCCGACGCCCACACCGGCCTGGTGAACGCGATCGGCGCGGTCCTGCCCGGCGCTTCCTGGCAGCGATGCCGCACGCATTACGCCCGGAATCTGCTCAGTCAGGTTCCGAAGTCCGCCCAGCCGTGGGTGGCCACGCTGCTGAGGACGGTCTTCGAACAGCCCGATGCCGACGCCGTCCAGGCCCAGATGCGACACGTGCTGGATGCGCTGGAGGCCAAGTTCCCCAAGGCCGCAGCCCACTTGGACGCCGCCCAGCACGAACTGCTGGCGTTCACCGCGTTCCCGCGCGAGATCTGGCGGCAGATCTGGTCGAACAACCCGCAGGAGCGGCTGAACAAGGAGATCCGCCGCCGCACGGACGTGGTCGGGATCTTCCCCGACCGCACCGCCCTCATCCGGCTCGTCGGCGCGGTGCTGGCCGAGCAGAACGACGAGTGGACCGAGGCCCGCCGCTACATGGGACTCGACCTGCTCGCCAAGGCCCGCCTCCACCCGATCGAGTCAGAAACCGACGACACCGTCCTCCCGACCGAACTCACCGCATAACCTCACCAAAGAGATCACCGAGTGGCCGTCAATACACCACTCCAGCGGACGTGA
>NZ_KQ948833.1 GCF_001514205.1 Streptomyces griseoruber
AAGACGATGGTGTACCAGCACGACAAGAACGCCCCGGCGCACGGCCTGACCCTCGGGGTCAGCCGGTCCGGCAAGACGCAGTTCTTCGCGATCCACATGGCTGCCCAGTCCCTGGACGGGGAGGTCGTGTGGCTGGGCACCGTCCGCAAGGACGAGAAGACGAGCGTGCTGGGCCGGTACATCGACCGGCAGGGCTCGAACGCGCTGTGGATGGCCCGCTCGCTGCGGGCGGCGAAGGCACTGTGCGAGATCAGGGCGGAGATGCCCTGGCCGCACGACGGTCAGCCGCACGACTACAAGCCGGGCGACCCGCGCTGCCCGTACCGGCAGCTCAACGTCTACGGCGATGAGTTCATGACCGCGGCGCAGGATGCGGACTTCGGCGAGTTCATCCAGAAGGACGGCGAGGACCTCACGGTCACCGGCCTCAAGTACGGCATCGGCTTCAACCCGGCCGGCCAGTCGCCGTTCGCACACAACGGGTTCTCCACCGAGATGAAGGACAACCTGCGGCAGAACTCGAGGCCGGTCATCTTCAACATGGGTTCGCCCGGCGCCACCCGCAAGGCGGCGGAGGGCACCATGGAGAACGCCTACGACGTGCCGACCATCCCGGCCCGCTACTCCCGCACCGAGGGTTCCGCGATCGAGCGGGCCATGCGCGGCGAGGCCGACCCGGAAAACGGCGTCAGCACGGGCGGCGTCGCGGTCATCGTCCTCGACAACGGCCGCGCCGTCCTGATGCGGTCGCTGTACGCGGACTTCGACACCGACCTCTCCGAGCTGTTCCCCGACGAGGTCAACCGGCTCACCGACCACGAGATCAGCGAGCTGGAGAAGCGCGGCCTGTGGTTCGACTGGAACGAGCCCGTGCGGCCCGGCGAGTTCTGGCCCGAGCCCGACGAGGACGACGACGGCGACGGCCGTTCCCGTCGCCGCGGCGGCGGAGGAGGCGGCAAGGGCGGCGGTGGCAAGCGCAGTTCCGGCAGCCGCTCCGAGCAGGTCACCTCACCCCGCCAGGCGCTGGAGGCCATCAAGAGCCTCAACAACGCCTGACCGCTCCCCACCCCAACCATCCCCGGGGCCGGCCTGCCCGAGTGCGGCCGGCCCCACCCGACCCTCGCGAAGGAGGACCACTCGCCGTGGCCCTTTCCATCTCTGCCGCCGCGCTGCTGGGCATCATCGTGTTCGTCCTGGTCAAGGGCGGCTACGTCCGCGTCGGCTCCATGCTGGCCTGCACGCTGTTCGGCTTCACCCTCGCTGCGACAGGCCTGGCCCCGTTCATCAACAGCGGCCTCGCCTCGCTTT
>NZ_KQ948834.1 GCF_001514205.1 Streptomyces griseoruber
TGCACGAGCTCGACCCGGAGATCGCGGCCGCGGTCGACGCCGAGCTGAACCGCCAGCAGTCCACGCTCGAGATGATCGCCTCGGAGAACTTCGCTCCGCTCGCGGTCATGGAGGCGCAGGGCTCGGTCCTGACCAACAAGTACGCCGAGGGCTACCCGGGCCGCCGCTACTACGGCGGCTGCGAGCACGTGGACGTGGCCGAGCAGATCGCGATCGACCGGATCAAGGACCTGTTCGGCGCGGAGTACGCCAACGTCCAGCCGCACTCGGGTGCCTCCGCCAACCAGGCCGCGCTGTTCGCGCTGGCCCAGCCCGGCGACACCATCCTCGGCCTGGACCTGGCCCACGGCGGCCACCTCACCCACGGCATGCGGCTGAACTTCTCCGGCAAGCAGTTCGACGTGGTCGCCTACCACGTGGACGCCGGGACCGGGCTGGTCGACATGGCCGAGGTGGAGAAGCTGGCCCTGGAGCACCGCCCGAAGGTGATCATCGCGGGCTGGTCGGCGTATCCGCGGCAGCTGGACTTCGCCGAGTTCCGGCGGATCGCGGACGCCGCCGGGGCCCACCTGTGGGTGGACATGGCGCACTTCGCCGGCCTGGTCGCCGCCGGGCTGCACCCCAACCCCGTCCCGTACGCGGACGTGGTCACCTCCACCACCCACAAGACCCTCGGCGGCCCGCGCGGCGGGATCATCCTGGCGAGGAAGGAGTTCGCGAAGAAGCTGAACTCCTCCGTCTTCCCCGGCTTCCAGGGCGGCCCCCTGGAGCACGTGATCGCCGCCAAGGCGGTCTCCTTCAAGGTCGCCGCCTCACCGGAGTTCAAGGAGCGCCAGCAGCGCACGGTCGACGGCGCGCGCATCCTGGCCGAGCGCCTCACGGCCCCGGACGCCCGGGAGGCCGGCATCGACGTGCTCTCCGGCGGCACCGACGTGCACCTGATCCTGGTCGACCTGCGCGCCTCCGAGCTGGACGGGCAGCAGGCCGAGGACCGGCTCCACGAGGTCGGCATCACGGTCAACCGCAACGCCGTCCCCAACGACCCGCGCCCGCCGATGGTCACCTCCGGCCTGCGCATCGGCACCCCGGCCCTCGCCACCCGCGGCTTCACCGCCGAGGACTTCACCGAGGTCGCCGACGTCATCGCCCAGGCCCTCAAGCCGTCCTGCGACACGGACTCG
>NZ_KQ948835.1 GCF_001514205.1 Streptomyces griseoruber
CCCGTCTGGCGGCGGCGCTGACGCCGGAGGTGGACGCGGTCCTGGCCCGGTACCCGCTGCGGGACCTGCTCACCGCCTCCGCACCACTGCCCCTGCTCGTGGAACGCGAACGCGCCCTGTACGGCGCCTGGTACGAGTTCTTCCCCCGCTCCGAGGGCACCCCGGACAACCCCCACGGCACCTTCCGCACCGCCGCCCGCCGGCTGCCCGCCATCGCCGCCATGGGCTTCGACGTCGTCTACCTCCCCCCGATCCACCCCATCGGCACCACCTTCCGCAAAGGCCGCAACAACACCCTGCACGCCACCCCCGACGACGTCGGCGTCCCCTGGGCCATCGGCTCCCCCGAAGGCGGCCACGACACCGTCCACCCCGACCTCGGCACGATCGACGACTTCGACCGGTTCGTCGCACAGGCCCGCACCCTCGGCCTGGAGACCGCCCTCGACTTCGCCCTCCAGTGCTCCCCCGACCACCCCTGGGTCCACAAACACCCCGAGTGGTTCCACCACCGCCCCGACGGCACCATCGCCCACGCCGAGAACCCGCCCAAGAAATACCAGGACATCTACCCCATCGCCTTCGACACCGACCTCGACGGCCTGATCACCGAGACCCTGCGCGTCCTGCGCCACTGGATGTCCCACGGCGTGCGCATCTTCCGCGTCGACAACCCCCACACCAAACCCGTCGTCTTCTGGGAACGGGTCATCGCCGACATCAACCGCACCGACCCCGACGTCCTCTTCCTCGCCGAGGCCTTCACCCGCCCCGCGATGATGCACACCCTCGCCCAGATCGGCTTCCAGCAGTCCTACACCTACTTCACCTGGCGCACCACCAAACAGGAACTGACCGACTACCTCACCGAACTCTCCGGGGACGCCGCCTCCTACATGCGGCCCAACCTCTTCGCCAACACCCCCGACATCCTCCACGAGTACCTCCAGCACGGCGGCCGCCCCGCCTTCGCGATCCGCGCCGTCCTCGCCGCCACCCTCTCCCCCACCTGGGGCATCTACAGCGGCTACGAACTCTACGAGAACACCCCCCTGCGCCCCGGCGGCGAGGAATACCTCGACTCCGAGAAATACCAGCTCAGGGCCCGCGACTGGGACACCCCCGACACCCTCGCCCCCCTCATCACCCGCCTCAACACGATCCGGCGGG
>NZ_KQ948836.1 GCF_001514205.1 Streptomyces griseoruber
CGGCCCGCAGGCCGGGTTCGGAGCCGTCCACACCGACGACGACCGGGAGGGCCATGGCGCTCACCGCCCCGCTCCGAGGTCGAAGACGATCCGGGCCTTGACCTCGCCGCGCAGCACGGCCTCGATCGACTCGTTGACGGCCTCCAGCGGGCGGGTCTCGTGGATGACCCGGGTGCGGCCGGCCGCGTGCAGCTGGAACACCTCGGCGAGGTCCTGGCGGGTGCCGACGATCGAGCCGATGACGGAGGTGCCGTTCAGAACGGTGTCGAAGATCGGGACACGGACCGTGCCGTGGGCCGGCAGAGCCACCATGACCAGCTTGCCGCCGCGCCGCAGACCGGAGTTGACGGCCTCGAAGGCCGCGTCGTTCACCGCGAGCGCGATCGCCGCGTGGGCGCCGCCGTACCGCTTGAGGACCTCGCCGACGTTCTCCTTGCGGGCGTCGATCAGGATGTCCGCGCCGAGGTCGGCGGCCAGCTGGAGCTTCTCGTCGGTCACGTCGATCGCGGCGACCGTGGCGCCGGCGATCTTCGCGTACTGCACGGCCAGATGGCCGAGCCCGCCGACGCCGGAGATCGCGACGAGCTGGGCGGGCCTGACGTCGGCGACCTTCAGCGCCTTGTACGTCGTCACGCCCGCGCAGGTGAGCGGGGCGGCGTCGAAGGGACTGACGCCGTCGGGCACGGGCTGGGCGAAGTCGGCCCACGCCAGCATCTTCCCGGCGTAGCCGCCGTCACAGCCGTAACCGGTGTTGACCTGCTGCTCGCACAGGGTCTCCCAGCCGGACAGACAGTGCTCGCAGCGTCCGCACGCCCTGCCCAGCCACGGCACGGCGACGCGCTGCCCGACGGCCAGGTGGGTGACACCGTCACCGAGCGCCTCGACCAGGCCGACGCCCTCGTGACCCGGCACGAACGGGGGGTTCGGCTTCACGGGCCAGTCGCCGTGCGCCGCGTGGATGTCGGTGTGGCACAGCCCCGACGCCTCCACCCGGACACGGACCTGCCCGGGACCGGGCTCCGGGTCGGGGCGCTCCTCGATGACCAGGGGCTCGCCGAACGCTCGGACGACAGCTGCCTTCATGGGG
>NZ_KQ948837.1 GCF_001514205.1 Streptomyces griseoruber
CTCGATGGTGGCGGTCATCACCTGCCGCCTTCCTGCCCGGCGACGACCGCGAGGATCTCCTCGTCCCCGACGATCCCGAGCAGCTTGCCGTCCTCGACGACCTTCACCGGCTTCTCCGCCGCCAGCACCGCCCGCGTGGCCTCCCGCACCACCACGTCCGGACCCAGCTCCGGCCCGTCCAGCGCATCACCGTCCTGCGGCGCCCGCATGATCCACCGCAACGTCAGCACATCACCACGCGGCACGTCCTTCACGAACTCACGCACATAGTCGTCCGCCGGCGCCCCCACCAGCTCATCACCCGTGCCGCACTGGACCATCTTCCCGTCCCGCATGATCAGGATCCGGTCACCCAGCTTCAGCGCCTCCGACAGATCATGCGTGATGAACACCATCGTCTTGCCGACCTCGTGATGCAGCCGGATGACCTCGTTCTGCATGTCCCGACGGATCAACGGATCCAGCGCCGAGAACGGCTCGTCGAAGAACAGCACATCCGGATCCCCCGCCAGCGCACGCGCCAGCCCCACCCGCTGCTGCATACCACCGGAGAGCTGGTCCGGATACGAGCTCTCATAACCCGCCAGACCGACCAGCTCCACCACCTCCAGCGCCCGCCTCGTCCGCTCCGCCCGACCCATCCCACGGATCTCCAGACCGAACGCCACGTTGTCCACCACCCGACGGTGCGGCAACAGCCCGAAATGCTGGAACACCATCGAGAACTTGCGCCGCCGCAACTCCCGCAACCGCGCCGCGTCCGCCTGCCGGATGTCCTGCCCCTCGAACACCAGCTCACCCGACGTCGGCTCGATCAACCGGGTCAGACACCGCACCAACGTCGACTTGCCCGAACCCGACAAGCCCATCACCACGAACACCTCACCCCGACGGACGTCGAAGTTCACATCACGCACCGCGGCGGTACACCCGGTACGGTCCATCAGCTCACGCCGGGTCAGGCCGCACAGCTCCGCATCACCCGGCACCCGCTCGGCCTTCGGCCCGAACACCTTCCACAGATTGCGCACGGAGATGACGGGAGCGCCGTCC
>NZ_KQ948838.1 GCF_001514205.1 Streptomyces griseoruber
CCAGTGCCGCCTGGGCCGCTTCGATGCTCTCGAACGCACCGCAGTCGTCGAGGAGTTCGCGCCGCAGGGTCTGATGGAACCGCTCGACCTTGCCCGTCGTGGTCGGCGACGCCGGCTGCGTCAGCCGGTGCGCGATCCCGTTCTCCCGGCAGATCCGGTCGAACAGCACCTCACCGCCCTGCCCGAACCGGTCGGTGAACTGCTTGCCGTTGTCGGTCAGCACCTCTTCCGGCACCCCGAACCTCCGCAGGGCCCCCGCGAATGCCGCGCAGACCGCCCGACCGGTCGCCCGCTCGACCACCGACGCGATCACGCAGTACCGGGAATGGTCATCCACACCGGTCACGACTTTGACCTCGGTCAGCTCACCGGTCACCGTGTCGACCAGCATCACGCCGCCGACGATGTCCATCTGCCACAACTGCATCGGCCTGTCCCGCTGCCAGCGCTTGTAATCCGACCGCTTCCGCCGCCGAACCCCCGGCTCCACCAGACCGTGACGGACCAGGATCCGATACACCGTCATCCGCGACGGCAGCGGGCTCACCGCCCCGGACCGCTCCAGCACATGAGCGATCCGCCGCGGCCCCCAGCGAGGGTGCTTGCGCCGCAGCTCGCACACGGCCGTCTCCACCTCGGCGGAAGCCTGATGCGGACACGAGGCCGGCCTGCGTGACCGGTCCGCCAGCCCCGCCAGGCCCGAGGCGGCATACCGCGACTTCCACCCGCTCACCGTCTGCCGCGACACCCCCAGCGACGCGGCGATCTCCGTCACCGTCGCGCCCGCCAGCACCGCGAGCACAGCCCGGTATCTCTGCTCGACAACCGACAACTCCACCAGAGCCAATCCCGGCCTCCTGCCACACGCCGCAACGACGTGCACAGAAAAGCCGATCACGGCCACCGTCAACCATCA
>NZ_KQ948839.1 GCF_001514205.1 Streptomyces griseoruber
AGCGCGGTCAGCAGTGCGCTGGGACGCATGCTCGTGTACGCGGGAGCGAACCGTTCCCACGCCACGTCCGCCACGACCACCACCGCGTCCGCGCCGGCCACGACCTGCCCCAGCGCCCGCACCGCCCGCTGCGGATCCAGCGCCACCAGACCCCGCCGCCGCAACGCCTCCACCGCCTCCGCACCGGCCGCCATACCAGCACCCGCCCACGGACCCCACGCCACCGACGTCCCCACCAGCCCACGCGCCCGACGCGCCTGCACCAACGCGTCCAACGCCGCGTTCGCCGCCGCATACCCCGCCTGACCACCACTGCCCCACACACCGGCAATGGAGGAGAACACCACGAACGCATCCAGCACACGATCCCCCAGCACCGCGTCCAGATGCACCGCACCAGCCACCTTGCCCGCCCACACCTCGGCAAGATCCCCCCGCGACACCTGCGCCAACGGCACATTCACCACCGCACCCGCCGCATGCACCACCGCATCCACCGGATACTCCGCCAGCAACGCCTCCACCGCCCCACGGTCGGCGACATCACAGGCCTCCACACTCACCCGCACCCCGGCCGCCACCAACTCCTCCCGCAACCCCACCGCACCCGGCGCCTCCACACCCCGACGACTCACCAGCACCACATGCCCGGCACCCTCCGCCGCCGCCCACCGCGCCACCCGCGCACCCAACGCACCCGTACCACCCGTGATCAACACCGTCCCCCGCGGACGCCACACCGCCTCCCCACCACCAGCACGCACCCGCTCCACACGACGCCCGAACACACCCGACGCCCGCACCGCCACCTGATCCTCATCACCCACACCCGCCAGAACAGCCGCCAG
>NZ_KQ948840.1 GCF_001514205.1 Streptomyces griseoruber
CGGCCACGACATCCGCGCCGACCCGCAGGCGGTGCGGGCCGCGATCGGGGTCACCGGGCAGTTCTCCGCCGTCGACGGCCTGATCACCGGCGAGGAGAACATGCTGCTCATGGCGGACCTGCACCACCTGCCCCGCAGCGAGGGCCGGCGGGCCGCCGCCGAGCTGCTGGAACGCTTCGACCTCACCGACGCCGCGAAGAAACCCGCCTCCACCTACTCCGGCGGCATGAAGCGCCGCCTCGACCTCGCCATGACCCTGGTCGGCGGCCCCCGGATCATCTTCCTCGACGAACCCACCACCGGCCTCGACCCGCGCAGCCGCCACACCATGTGGCAGATCATCCGCGAACTCGTCTCCGACGGCGTCACCGTCTTCCTCACCACCCAGTACCTCGAGGAGGCCGACCAGCTCGCCGACCGCATCGCCGTCCTCCACAACGGCACGATCGCCGCCGAAGGCACCGCCGAGGAACTGAAGCGGCTCATCCCCGGCGGGCACGTCCGGCTCCGCTTCACCGACCCCGCCCCCTACCAGCGCGCCGCCACCGCCCTGCGCGAGGTCACCCGGGACGACGAGGCACTGGCGCTGCAGATCCCCAACGGCGGCAGCCAGCGCGAGCTGCGCTCCCTCCTCGACCGGCTGGACTCGGCCGGCATCGAGGCCGACGAACTCACCGTGCACACCCCCGACCTCGACGACGTCTTCTTCGCCCTCACCGGCCCCGCCCACGTCCCCACCCAGCCCCAGGAGACCGCCCGATGAACGCCCTCTCCCTCGCCGTCCGCGACTCGACGACGATGCTGCGCCGCAACCTCCTGCACGCCCGGCGCTACCCGTCC
>NZ_KQ948841.1 GCF_001514205.1 Streptomyces griseoruber
GACCGTGTCCTACGTGGTGAGGCGGACGAGCCGCTTGTAGCAGCAGAGAGCGGCGGCGAGACCGAGAAAGGCCAGGTAGTTGCGGGGATGGCGCTCGTAGCGGGGACTGAGTCTGCGGTAGCCGGACAGCCACGACATCGTGCGCTCGATCACCCATCTCCGGCGGCCCAATCGTTCGCTGGACTCGATGCCTTTGCGGGCGATGCGCACTCCGATCCGCTTGCCGCGTAACCATTTCCGCAGGTCCGAGCGGTCATAGGCTTTGTCGGCATGAAGGCGCTGGGGCTTGAAGTAGCGGCCGCGGTGCGGGTCGTGTCTCGTTTGGT
Organism: Streptomyces griseoruber; assembly: GCF_001514205.1. Classification (GTDB taxonomy): domain Bacteria; phylum Actinomycetota; class Actinomycetes; order Streptomycetales; family Streptomycetaceae; genus Streptomyces; species Streptomyces griseoruber. The sequence continues at coordinate 327 of NZ_KQ948841.1, forward strand.
GACCCTCGATCATGGGCTTGAGCCCTTCGCTGTCGTGGGTGTTGCCTGCCGAGATGCCGACGAGGAGGGGCAGTCCGTTCGCGTCCGACAGGATGTGCATCTTGGAACCCGGCTTGCCCCGGTCCACGGGGCTCGGACCTGTGTGTTCGCCCCCTTTTTAGCCCGGACGTGGGCGGTGTCGAGGACGACACGGGTGACGTCGATGAGGCCGGCGTCATCGAGGCGGTGCAGGACCGCTTCGTGCAGGCGGCCCCAGACACCGGCTCTCGACCAGATCAGGAACCGACGGTGGGCGGTCGACTTCGAAATGCCGAAGCAGGGCGGCAGCTGGCGCCAGGCGCAGCCGCTGA
>NZ_KQ948842.1 GCF_001514205.1 Streptomyces griseoruber
GGCCTCGGGCCGGTCCTTGCGCAGCACGGGCACGAGCACCGTGGACCCGGTGTCGTCGAGGGACGCCTGCGCGAGGGCGGTGAGGGTGCCGTCCGGACCGAGTTCGGCCCAGCGGCCGACACCCTGCCCCGCGAGGGCACGCACGGCATCGGCGAAACGCACCGGCCGACGCACATGGCTGACCCAGTAGTCCGCCGACATCAGCTCATCGGCCGTGGCCGCCTCGCCGGTCACCGTCGAGACCAGGGGCAGCCTCGGCCGCTCGTACACCAGACCCTCCGCGACCTTGCGGAAGTCCGCGAGCATCGGCTCCATCAACGGCGAGTGGAACGCATGACTCACCCGCAGCGCCGTGACCTTGCGCCCCTCGGCACGGAAGTGGTCCGCGATCTCCTCGACGGCCTCCGACGCACCCGCCACCACCACCGCCCGCGGCCCGTTGACCGCCGCGAGGCCCACCTCCTCACCGAGGAACGGCAGGACCTCCTCCTCCGTGGCCTGGAGCGCCACCATCGCACCCCCGGACGGCAGCGCCTGCATCAGCCGGCCCCGCGCCACCACCAGACGGCACGCGTCCGCCAGCGACCACACCCCCGCGACGTGCGCGGCCGCGATCTCACCGATGGAGTGCCCCGCCAGC
>NZ_KQ948843.1 GCF_001514205.1 Streptomyces griseoruber
CGCCCGCGCCGCCGAGAGGGCCCGGTTGATCGTCCGCTGAGTCGCGGTGAGGTCCTGATGCGGGAGCCGTCTGACCGGCGTGGTCACCCAGGGGCCGGCCCCGATGTAGGCGCGGTCGGCGAGAACGGGAACGCCCTGGCGTTCGCAGATTCGGATGATGCGGTGGGTGCGGGCTGCGGTCAGGTCGTGGGTGCGGCCGGGCAGTGCGGGCGAGATCCACAGCAGCCTGCCCGCGGGATCGGCGACGACCTGCACGTTCACGCCGTGGCGGCGGTGCTTCTGGGAGAAGTCGGCCCGGCTGTCGCCGACCCGGTCGCACTCGGCGAGCGTCCCGTCGAGCAGGACGTGCGCGGGATCGGTCTCCCGCAGGACCCGCAGCAGGCCGGGCGCCCGGCGGGAGAGGTGGCCGACGACGGCGGTGACGTAGGCGTGGGCGGTGCCGACGGATATACCGAAACCGGCGGAGATCTGCGCGAGCGTGTCGTGCCGGCGCAGGTAGACCAGGGCGACGAGGGCACGCTGGTGAGGCGGGAGCTTGCAGCGGCGGTCACCCTCACGGGTGACGATGAGCATGGTTACCCACTCGACCAGGGCGTGCGGGAGGTCGAGTGCGGCAGGAT
>NZ_KQ948844.1 GCF_001514205.1 Streptomyces griseoruber
GACACCGGCCGCCGCCTGCGTGTGCCCGATGTTCGACTTCACCGACCCCAGCCACAACGGCCGCTCACGGTCGCGTCCGTAGGTGGCGAGCAGGGCCTGCGCCTCGATCGGATCACCCAGCGCCGTCCCCGTGCCATGCGCCTCCACCACGTCGACATCGGCCGGCCCAAGACCACCGGCCGCCAGCGCCGCCCGGATCACCCGCTGCTGCGACGGACCGTTCGGCGCCGTCAGACCGTTCGACGCACCGTCCTGATTGACCGCAGAACCCGCCACCACCGCCAGCACCCGGTGACCGTTGCGCCGAGCGTCCGACAACCGCTCCACCACCAGCACACCGACACCCTCACCCCACCCCGTACCGTCCGCCCCCTCCGCGAACGCCTTGCACCGCCCGTCCACCGCAAGCCCCCGCTGCCGCGAGAACTCCACGAACGCACCCGGCGTCGACATCACCGTCACCCCACCGGCCAACGCCAGATCACACTCACCCCCACGCAACGCCTGCACCGCCAGATGCAACGCCACCAACGACGACGAACACGCCGTGTCCACCGTCACCGCCGGACCCTCGAGGCCCAGCACGTACGACACCCGGCCCGACAACACCGACGCC
>NZ_KQ948845.1 GCF_001514205.1 Streptomyces griseoruber
CCTCTCCGTCGGCAAGCGCATCACGTACGACGTGAAGGCGAACTGGAAGCTCATCATCGAGAACTTCATGGAGTGCTACCACTGCGCCACCATCCACCCCGAACTCACCGAGGTGCTCCCGGAGTTCGCGGACGGCTACGCGGCCCAGTACTACGTGGGCCACGGCGCCGAGTTCGGCGAGGAGATCCAGGGTTTCACGGTGGACGGTTCCGAGGGCCTGGACCGCATCCCCGGGGTGGCCGAGGACCAGGACCGCCGCTACTACGCGATCACCGTCAAGCCGCAGGTCTTCATCAACCTCGTCCCCGACCACGTCATCTTCCACCGCATGTACCCGGTGGCCGTCGACCGCACGATCGTCGAGTGCGACTGGCTGTACCTGCCGCACGTCGTGGAGAGCGGCAAGGACGTCAGCCGGTCCGTGGAGCTGTTCCACCGGGTCAATGTGCAGGACTTCGACGCCTGTGAGCGCACCCAGCCCGGCATGAGCTCCCGGATGTACGCCAAGGGCGGGGTCCTGGTGCCCAGCGAGCACCACATCGGCGCCTTCCACGACTGG
>NZ_KQ948846.1 GCF_001514205.1 Streptomyces griseoruber
CCAGCTCGGCCAGCATCCGACCGATCCGCTCCGGCTCCACATCCATCAAGTCGAACGCCCGATACATCACACCGGGATGCTCAGCCGCCACCGTCCCCGGGTCACGGACATCGGTCTTGCCCATCTCCAGGAACCGACCACCCCGCGGCAGCAGACGCAACGACGCGTCCACGAACTCACCCGCCAGCGAATCCAGCACGACATCCATGCCGTTGCCGCCGGTCGCCGCCAGGAACGCGTCCTCGAAGGCCAGGTCACGTGAGGAGGCGATGTGGGCCTCGTCCAGCCCCAGGGCACGCAGGGTGCCCCACTTGCCGGCACTCGCCGTGCCGAACACCTCCGCACCCAGATGCCGCGCCACCTGCACCGCCGCCATACCCACACCACCCGCAGCAGCGTGCACCAACACCGACTCGCCGGGCTTGACGGCTCCGAGGTCGGTCAGCGCGTAGTACGCCGTCAGGAAGACCACCGGCACCGACGCCGCCTCGGCGAACGACCATCCGTCAGGCACCCGCGCCACCTTGCGCGCATCCGCCACCGCCACCGGCCCGAACG
>NZ_KQ948847.1 GCF_001514205.1 Streptomyces griseoruber
TCCCTGGCGTGCTCCTGGGCGCCGGGGCGCAGTTCACCGCGTTCGACGGCGGCGGCCAGCGCGCGGGTGAGGTCTTCGTCGGCCCGGCCGAACATCTCCTCGCGGATGCGCCGCGCGTCCTCGTCCCGCTCGGCCCGCTGGATGACCGTGGCGAGGATCGACACGGCGCTTGGCTGGTTGAGCCGATGGGCCATCTGCTCCGCCTGGGAAACCAACTGGTCGCGGACGGGGCTGTCGTCGAAGGCGAGCAGGGGGCGGACGTCGCCCGCGAGTGCGTCGAGCAGGAGGGCCTGCTGATCGGGCCAGTGCCGGTAGACGGTGGCGCGGCCGATTCCGGCTCGTTTGGCGACGGTGGCGTGGGTGACGTTCTCGGGGCCGCCTTCGACGAGGAGTTCGGTGGCGGCCGCCAGAGCGGCGGCGCGGCTGCGGAGAGCCCGGGGGTCGTCGTTGGTCCGGAGCATCGGAACACCTCTTCCTCGGCAACTTGTGAGACGCATTGACTCACAACCTATCTTCGATACATACTGTCTCACAGATGGGCGG
>NZ_KQ948848.1 GCF_001514205.1 Streptomyces griseoruber
CTCACGCCCCATACCCAGGCGTTGCGAGCCCTGACCGGCGAACAGGAAAGCCGTACGGCCCCCTTCACCGACCTCACCCGTCACCACACCGGCGACCGGCTCACCCGCCGCCACCGCCCCGAGACCGGCCAGCAACTCCGCACGGTCCGCACCGAACACCACGGCCCGGTGCTCGAACACCGACCGCGACCGCACCAGAGCCCCACCGACGCCCACGACATCCAGCGACTCGTCGCCGGCCACGAACTCCACCAGCCGACCCGCCTGCGCCCGCAACGCGGCACGACTGCGCGCCGACACCACCCACGGAACGACCGACGACACCAGTTCCTCGGTGCCGGAAGAGGCAGGAGCCTCTTCCACGGCCGGCTCCTCCAGGACGACGTGCGCATTCGTGCCCGAGACGCCGAACGCCGACACACCTGCCCGTCGCACGCGCCCCGCCTCGGTCCACTCCTGTTCCCGCGTCAGCAGCTCGACCGCACCCGCCGTCCAGTCCACGTGC
>NZ_KQ948849.1 GCF_001514205.1 Streptomyces griseoruber
GTTGGACGAGTTGATGGCGCACTGCGAGAGCAGTGATGTGAGGGCTCGTCGTGTTCCGGTGGACTACGCCTCGCATACCTGGCATGTGGAGGCGATCGAGGCGGAGCTGGCGCGGGTGCTTGCGGCTGTGGAGCCGCGTTCGGGTGAGGTGCCGTTCTTCTCCACGACGGAGGCGGAGGTGATCGACACGGCGCGGCTGGACGGCGGGTACTGGTATCGGAATCTGCGGCAGCGGGTGCGTTTCGCGGACGCCGTCGCAGGTCTGGTGGAGCAGGGGTTCGGTGCGTTCGTCGAGGTCAGCTCGCATCCGGTGCTGGGCATGGCGGTCCAGGAGGCCGCCCCGGACGCGGTCGTGGTGGGGACTCTGCGCCGTGACAAGGGCGACGCCCACCGTGTTCTGACCTCCCTGGCCGAGGCGTGGGTGCGGGGTGTTCCGGTGGACTGGACGGCCGTTCTGGCGGGGCAGGACGCCCGGGCGGTGGCGTTGCCGACGTACGCCTTCC
>NZ_KQ948850.1 GCF_001514205.1 Streptomyces griseoruber
ACAAGGTCGACGAGCACAACCGGTTGCGGGACGACATCACGGCGACGGTGGCGGCGTTCTGGGCGGCGGAGCGGACCTGCCACAACAAGATCACCGCGATCTGGGGCGGGACCCAGATGGTCGCGGGCGACGGCTCGGAGCGCAAGGACCAGTACGGCTTCAACGCCGAGGACCTCAAGAACGCGAAGCTTCCCTGGGGCGACCCGGTGGAGGAGAAGCACCACTGGTACGAGGTCGGCCACTGGGTGAAGTCCTTCGTCTGGGACGGCCTGATCGTGGACGGCGTCTGGGGCACCATCAAGGGCCTCGGGACGCTGGTCGGTTTCGGCGGCTGGGACGCGATGGGCCAGGCCTGGAAGGGCCTGGCGCAACTCGCCACGGGCCTCGCGCTGGCGTCCATCCCGGGTGTCGGTACGGCGTTCTGGCTCATCCCGGACGACAAGCTGCCGTCCTGGATCCGTGATTCGCGTACCGCGATGAAGGAGACGGGCAAGGCGCTGGT